>NZ_JBNPWC010000001.1:22500-4822500 GCF_050434025.1 Chitinophaga sp. W3I9 | reverse complement strand
GCCATCTATAACTGTTTCGGCAGTGAGGTCAGGTCTTTTATAATATCCCATCATCACAGACGGACCCTTTACACAAATTTCACTGTCCTCTGCCAGCCTAACTTCAATACCGTTGATAGGAGGGCCTACAGTACCAAACTTCGTATCGCCGGGCGTTTTCCGGTTCACACAAATTACCGGGCTGTTTTCGGTAGGCCCGTATCCTTCATAAACCGGGATCTGCGCGGCATTAAAAATGCGCAGCAACTTTTCCTGGCAGGCAGCGCCACCGGTTACGATAAACCGGATCTTACCGCCCAGCGCCGCCCGCCATTTACTGAACACCAGTTTATTGGCGATAGCCAGCTGGAAATTGTACCACGCGCCTCCACTGATATTATTATCGTATTTACCGGCAAGCGATACGGCCCAGAAAAACAGTTTACGTTTGATGCCTGTTAACCCGCTGCCTGTGGCCATTATTTTTTCAAATACTTTTTCCAGCAGACGTGGAACGGTAGTAAAGCCATCGGGGCTAATCTCTTTCAGGTTGGCACTGAGGGTATCCATGCTTTCTGCATAATAAATACTGATGCCGCTGTACAGGTAGATATAAGTAACGCACTTTTCAAAAATGTGATTCAGCGGTAAAAAACTCAATACCTTACTGGGCTGCGGTGAGTCTTCAAAAGGAAAACTTTCTTTGGACAGTAAAACATTCGAAACAATATTGTCGTGCGAAAGCATCACGCCTTTGGGCGTGCCGGTAGTACCGGACGTATAAATAATGGTGGCCAGGTGATGCGGGTCGATGCCCGCTTTAATACTTTCCACCTGCTCCAGCAAACCGGGAGTAGCCTGTGTTGAAATAGTGGACCAGTGCGTAGCGCCGGGTATCTCGTCAAAGGTGTAAATGTGTTGTAAAGAAGGAACCCCTTCCCGGATACTGTTTACTTTATCCAGCAATTCCGGGCTGCTCACAAACATATATTTTACGGCAGCATCTTTCAGAATGAACTGTAATTCGGCGGGGTTGGTAGTAGGGTAGATGGGCACCAGTACCGCGCCTGTTTGCTGTACCGCCAGATCGGTGAATATCCATTCCGGGCGGTTATTGCTGATAATGGCAATTTTATCGGCGCCTTCAGGCGTAAAGTCGTTTCCCCCAACACCCAGTTGTAACAACCCTGCACTGAAACGGTTTACAATTTCGCTGACGGTAGCGGTGTCATATGTTTTCCATTGTCCGTTGATTTTAGCCGCCAGCATATCAGGTTTAGGGAATTGGGCCAGCTGCCAGGCGACAGCATCAAAAAGTCGTCTCTTCGAAAGATTGTTCATACGTGAAAATTAAGGTGTGTATACCGTTAAGATAAATATACTAAAAAATCTGTATGATTTTAAGGGCTGACTGAATGAGGGAGATACAGGGTTACTGATATTTTTATGTTTTTCCTTTGTGGTATTTGAATGATATTTGACCGATTGACAAAAAATATTTACATTTCGGTTACATCCAAAATTTTAGCCAGCCAATAATACCAGAATCAGTAATCAGTTTTGCTGTAAAAGAGCCACGCATGCCTGCAAGAAAAGACGTTTGTTTTGAGGAAGCTGCTTTATGGAAGCTATTTAAAGCCGGTGATAAAACCGCTTTTACGCTGATTTACCGCGAATATACCAGGCACTTGTTTCAATATGGTTTCCGATTTTGTACCGACCGGGAGAAGTTGAAAGACATGATCCAGGATCTTTTTATAGAGATATGGAACAGCAGGGAGACTATCAGTGACGACGTGGCCATCCGGTTTTATTTATGCCGCAGCCTGAAGTACAAACTGATCAGGGCCAATTACCAATACCGGTCTGCTTCCGATAAACAGGATAAATTCCTTCACCAGCATAACCCAATAGAATCTACCGTAGAAGAAAGGATCATTGACGCAGAAATCAGTGATTCCCGCAGTATATTGCTCGACAATGCGATCCGGAAATTATCGCGGCGGCAACAGGAAATTATCACCCTCCGTTTTTATATGGGCTTCACCAATGCCCAGATTGCAGAACTGATGCACATGAAGTACCAGTCTGTCAGCAACCTCCTTTACAACGCCCTGGGGCGCATTAAAGAAACACTGGAAACCACTCCGTTTGCCAGGCGCCTGCTGGAAACCTTTTACTTCTTTATCTGATTATTTTATCTCCGCCATGGCAGGGCATTTCAGCCATTGTTAAAAAAACTTTATTTTTTTTGAGTATAAAATCAGCGTCTTTGTCATTTGTGATAAAGGGGCAGTTAATTGTCTCAGAAAAAACAGCTGCATGAAGCATTTTGGAGAGGATACCTGGGAGTTTATCCGGGACGATAGCTTTGTTCAATGGGTGTTACGCCCGGATGCGGCCAATACCGCCCGGTGGGAGCAGTGGGTGGCAGCGCACCCTGAACGGGCCGCGGATCTCGAAAAGGCCAGGAGTATGGTGCTGACATTGGGAAACGTACCACAACCCGCAGTAGAGGAATCGCTGCTGCAGGAAGTGTACGCCGCCCTGGAAGAACATATTGCAGAAGAACGTCCTGCTACGGAATGGGCGCCAACCCGCGTGAGAACGATTTCCCGCTACAGATGGTGGGGGGCAGCGGCCGCAGTACTGGCAGGGATTACATTGGTATCCATCTACCTGAAAAAAGACAACAAAACACCGGTAGCCGCTAAGCTGAAAAGCCATATGGAAAATGAGCAGCTCACCCGCATTAATACCACCGATGCCAACCAGGTAGCCTGGTTAACAGATGGTTCCACCGTAGTACTAAAAGCAGGCGCCTCTATCCGGCACGATGCCTTTTTATTACAGTCCAAAAGAGAAGTATTCCTGAAAGGCGATGCGTTTTTTGATATCGCCAAAGATGCCGGCAGACCATTCTTTGTATACACGCCTGAAGTGGGCATCAAGGTGTTGGGAACGAGTTTCCGGGTATCCGCAGAAAACGGAAGTTTAACAGTAACCGTTAAAACCGGTAAAATAGCCGTGTACAACCTGGCCGATAAAGAACAGCGCAGTTACGTGGTAACGCCTAATCATAAAATCCGTTTTAATATCCGCACGGCGGCATTTGTAGCCGATTCGCTGAATACCAGCGATGTGGCAGCGCTATTGCCTGCCGTGGAACCGCCGCCTTTCGTATTTGATAATACCGCCGTAACCGACATATTCCACGCAATGGAAACGGCCTACAGTATAAAAATTAACGCGAGCGAGGAAGTATTTGGTAAGTGCATGATCACCACTACCATTACCAATGAATCATTTGAAAACAAACTGAAAATTATTTGTGCTGCTATCAATGCCAGCTATAAAATCAGCGGGGGCCAGGTATATATCACCGGGAAGCCGTGTAGTTAAAAGTATTGTTCACTTGTAATTCCGCTAAAATGATCCCTGAATTCACTTGATTATCAACCAAAAAAAAAGGGGCGATGCACTAACACCGCCACCCTGTAATTTTTTCCTGTAACGTCTGGACAACTGCCGCAGGAAAGGATTTGTCGTATTAACGTTTTCATTAATCACAACAAAACACTTGAAGTTATGCACAAATTTGCAAACTCCAACCGGACTGTCATATTTTTTATGAGGGTTACACTATTACAAATAGGCTTATTGTTCTGCCTGATCACTTGTACATTCGCCCGGGATGTGCATGCCCAGGAGGTGCTCACAAAGAAGGTGTCATTAAACATGCCGCCCACCGACCTGCGTAATATCCTCAAAGCTATCACAGAAAAAACAGCTGTAAACTTTACCTACAACAACAGCACATTACCAGCCAAACAGCGTGTTGCCGTGAAGGCCAGCGATGAGCAGCTGGGCGAAGTGTTGCAGCGTTTACTCACTCCTTTGCACATCACTTTTGAAGTGATCAATGAGCAGATTGTGCTGAAGAAGGAAGCCTCCATGAATATAGAAGGCTTCAATGTGCTTTTTCAGAAGATCAATGGAGTCGTGAAATCCAGCGACGGCAGCCCGTTGCCAGGTGTGAATGTAATGGTGGCAGGTACCAACAGGGGTACCGTTACTAATGTGGACGGGCACTTTGAAGTGGAGGCAAAGGAAGGCGATGTGCTCGTTTTTTCCTCTATTGGTTTTGCCCAGCAACGTGTAACCGTGGGCGCCAACCCCGTGCTGAACATTGTAATGGCTACTTCCGCCACCTCGCTGGATGCGGTAGCCATAACAGCATTGGGTATTAAAAGAAGCGTAAGAACATTGGGCTATTCACAGGAAGAAGTAAAAGGCGGAGAAGTGGCCAAATCCAATGCGCCCAATATTGTGAATGCACTGGCTGGAAAAATGGCAGGCGTGAATGTTACCAGTCCCAATGGTGTGGACGGTGGTACCACCCGCATCGTGATTGGCGGTAACAACACCATCCAGGGCGATAACCAGCCGCTGATCATTGTAGATGGTATGCCGATGGCCAACGACCTCGCACAACCTTACGATGTGCGTAATGCACCTACCGGTAGCGCCATGTACGCCGGAAACAACGCAAACGCTGCCAGCACCAGTTCCCCGAAAGATTTCGGGAGCCCTATCAACATGATCAATCCCGAAGATATTGAAACGATCAGTGTGCTGAAAGGCCCCACCGCTGCTGCTTTGTATGGCGGTAAAGGCGCTAACGGCGTAATCCTGATCACCACAAAAAAAGGCGCTAAACGCAACGGTCTTGGTGTAGACTATACCTACGGTTATAAAAATATTGATCCATACCGTTTCCTCGAACTGCAGAACCAATATGGCGCAGGCGGTATGGTGTCGTTAGATCCACCGCAATATTTAACGGATGCCAACGGCAACCCGAAGTTAACAGAAGGCTGGACAGGCATGTACGTGGATCCTAAAACAGGATCAGGCCCGTATGGCGTGAATACCTACAACCAGGTGGGATGGGCAGGTTCCGGTCTTTCCTGGGGTCCAAAAATGGAAGGCAAATCAATTACCTGGTGGGATGGTTCCCAACAGGCAGATGTGCCCCAACCCGATAATATTAAACTGCTGTTCCGCAACGGTACACAGTCCACACATAATGTATCCCTTTCCGGTGGTAACGAATGGGGCTCTATCCGGGCATCCTATTCCCGCCTGGATAACGAGGCGGTATTGCCCAACAGTGATTATTACCGCAATACCTTCAACCTGGGCGCCAACATGAAGCTCACGAAAAGGGTAAGCGTGCAGGTAACGTCTTCCTATATCGTTAACCAGTATCATAACCCACCGCAACTGGGTAACGACGACGCCAATTCCTGGATGAAGCGCCTGGTATACAATGCAGGCCGGAACTACCGGGGAGAAGATATTGGTATCTATAAAAATGAAGATGGTTCACAAAATACCCTCTCCGGTTTTCCATGGGTGGGTAACGGTGGCGCTACTGTATGGAACATCATGGAAAATAATACCGTTCAGAACAGGCGTAAATTGCTGGCCGGCGTACAGCTGAATTATGAAGCCACCGATTTCCTGGACTTTGTTTTCAGGGGAGGATTGGATAATAATACCAACGAGCTGACCATCAAGAACAGACCGACGGATGTAATAGGCATCACCAAAGGGTATTATGGTCATGGTACAGAACAGGACAACGCTTCCAACATGGATTTCATCGGAACGCTGCATAAGGAAAACCTGTTGAATGGTGTGCTTAATGCAAAGTTCTCACTGGGTGGAACTATTTACCAGCGCGACATGTACGGCATGTTTAACTACAACGACAACTGGGCGATCCCCAATGTATATTCACTGAACACCGGTACTTATCTCGGTAACCCGCACCCGGTAACAGAAAGCCAGTTGCGCAAGCGCATGAATTCTGTTTACAGTTTCATTAACCTGTCATACAAGAATTTTCTCTACCTGGATGTAACCGGTCGTAACGACTGGTCATCTGCCCTGCCCAAAGGCCAGTGGTCTTATTTCTTCCCGTCTTTTGCAGGTAGCTTTGTATTTTCTGATCTGCTGAAGACGGATCCGGCTATCCTGAGCTTTGGTAAAATAAGGGTAGCGTGGGCGCAGGCAGCAGTAGATCCTGCACCTTACCAGATCAACTATAATTATTCCAGCTTAACATTCGCAGGCCAGGCGGCTAACCTGTTGCCAAGCTCCCTGCCGGCGAAGGACTTCAAGCCGGCTATTAACACCACTGCCGACTTCGGCGTAGTGTTAGGCTTTCTGCATAACCGTTTGAATGCAGACTTCAGGTATTACAAAGGAAAATCCAGGAACCAGATTCTCAGCTCTCCATTGCCAATGAGCTCCGGGGTGAACACCATTGTGGTGAACACCGGTGTGCTTGAAAATTCAGGCATGGAACTGATCCTGCGCGCTAAAGTAATTGACCGCAAAGAATTTGGATGGGATGTAGCGCTGAACCTGGCGCACAGCAATAACAAGCTGTTGTCATTGTCTGATGGTACGGATCGTGTGGATATGGCCAGTGCCTGGAATGATGGCGGCTCACACGGCCCGGTTATTTCTGCAAGGGTAGGCGACCAGTTCGGCACCATTTACGGTCATGATTTTATCTACGACCCCAAAACCGGTTTGCCACTGATGGTGCAGAATCCCTTCGGAAATGCAGCCATGAACGGTACCATGTACCAGGCAACCGACGGCCTGGTGCCTTTGGGTAATGCTACACCTAAATTAACCGGCGGTATCACCAATACCTTTACATTCAAAGGGGGGATTTCTGTAAGCGCACTTATTGATGCAAAAATCGGTGGCGACATCTGGTCCGGTACCTATGCTACCATTATGCAACAGGGCCAGGCGCCGGAAACACTGAAAGAAAGGAATGGCGGCGGGCTGCCATATACCACACCTAATGGCACACAAACCAACTGGGGCGTGGTATTGCCAGGTGTGTTCCCCGATGGAAAGGTGAACGATAACGTAGTGCATTACTATTATAAATACATGCCTTACGGCGTATGGAGCAGTACCGATCTGGGCTCCGGTGTGAAAGGAAGCGACTGGATCAACAAAAGCGCTGTGCTGGAAAATACCTGGGTGAAGATGAGAGAGATTTCTGTTAACTACCAGGTACCACAAAGCTTTGTCAGGAAAACAAAAGTATTCCAGGCAGCTTCCCTGTCGCTCGTAGGAAGGGATCTTTTTTACCTCTACACTTCATTGCCCGATCATATCAACCCGGAAGGTGTAAACGGTGCGGGCAATGCGCAGGGACTGGAATTTATGTCTATGCCGAGCTTCCGCTCCTTAGGTTTCCAGGTAAGGGTTTCCTTCTAAAGGAACAGATCTACTCACCGATTAAAATGTGCAAAACATGAAGAACACAAAGAAAATATTCCTTTATATAGCCGGTGTTTCCATGACGCTTGGCGCTTGTACCAAAGATTTCCAGGAGATCAACACCACGCCGGGATTGCCAACCAGTACTACCATACCGCCAATGATAAACGGTGTGATCAGCACCCTGTTCCTGAAAGGACAGGAACAGGCAGCCATTCATAACGAATACTACTACCCGGTTACCCAACTGGCTACTATCAGCGGCAGTTCCGGTTACCTGGTGCAAAATGGTGCGCTGGATATCTGGAATGATTATTATGGCGCGCTGCAGAACCTGAACCAGATACAGGATAAGATAAATGCGTATGCCGGGGATAAAGCAGAAATGGATAATGTGCAGGCCATCACTTACATTTTGCGTGCCTATAAAACGCTGCGCATCACTGATCAGTTTGGGGATATTCCTTACTCAGAAGCAGGGCTTGCGTATACTTATAATACCGCCAATTACCGTCCGAAGTACGATTCACAGGAAAGCATTTACAAAAGCCTGCTGGAGCAGTTGAAGTGGGCGTCACAGCACCTTACTACCGCTGCCAACACGCCGGGAGGAAAGCCTTACCAGTCGCTGGGCGCTTCAGAAACTTTATTTGCCAATAACATCAGCATGTGGCAGAAGTTTGGTAACTCCCTGCTGCTGCGTTATGCTATGCAAATAGTGGAAAAAGATGCAGCTACCGCCACGCCTTACCTCCAATATGCGCTGGGTGGTATTCCGCTGATCGGGGAGGGTGAAGACGCTGGTATGTGGCCCGGCAAGCTGGGTGGCTATGTGCTCAACGACAGCCGCTTCTGGTCTTTCACCTCACATAAATTTGTGCGTTTAAGCACTACCTGCTGGAACATGATGGCAGATGGCACAAACACCGCACAGATCTTTGATCCGCGCGCAGTATTATTCTTTGAAACCAACCAGGCCGGCAACTGGGCGCCGCTTCAGCCAGGCAGCACGGTAGGTGATAATAACAATCCTTACCAGGATACCAGGGATGCGAATTTCGCCAACAAAGACAACTGCAAGTTTTCTCCCTTTAATTATTATATCGTAAGAGATATTTATTATCAGCCGGAATTATTCCTTACTGCCGCCGAAGTACATTTCCTGAAAGCAGAGGCATACGCCCGTGGCCTTGGTGTAGCCAAGAACATGGTAACCGCAGGTACGGAATATACTGCTGGGATTACTTCTGCAGTGAATTTCTGGTACTTTATTGCGCATAATACCAATGTAACCAATGATGCCTGGTCGAGTGTAGCGCCTGCAAGTCCTACGCCTGTGCAGATGGCCGCATTCCTGGCCAATCCGAAAGTAGCCTTTACCGGTACCGACGCTCAGAAGCTGGATAAGATTTATGCACAGGAGTGGTTATCTTTTTTCCGCCAGCCCTGGCTTGCTTATAATTTATGGAGAAGGACCGGCCGCACACCACGTGACGGCAACCCGGCTACCTACGTGAATTTTAACAGGCTGCAATATCCTGAACAGGAAGCGATCAACAACACTGTAAATAATAAAACACAATCCGACCAGATGGGCGGTAACTCCAATACCGTAAAAGTTTGGTGGATGAAATAAGATTGTGAATTTAGATGAATGATAACAGCCCCGGAGAATTCATTTCCCCGGGGGCTTCTTCGTATTGCCGCTTCCAGGAAAATATTAATTCGCAATTAAATTTTCCTACATTAGCAAGGAGGCAGTCTATATGCATGCGCAGCTATATAACGATAAAGAACTATTCCGGCTGATTTCGGAAGGCGATGAAACCGCTTTCCGCATGCTCTTTCGCAGGTACGTTCCGGAGCTGCGTCCGCTGATACTGCATTTGACCAAAACCGAAGCGGTGACCGATGATATTGTCCAGGAAACATTTTTGCGGTTATGGATCAGCCGCGATAAGCTCCCCGAAATAGAGAATCCCCGGTCCTGGCTGTTGCGGATTGTTTTTCACCTGTCGTTTTCTTATCTCCGTAAACAGGTGGTACATCATAAGGCCATCGATATTATTACATCAGCCTATAGTGCAGATGCGTCTGCCAGCTCCACGGAAGAAACCATGGTATATAATGCCATGATGAAACAGGTAAGCGCCGCCGTGGCACAGTTGCCTCCGCAGGCAAAGCGGATCTATCTTTTAAGCCGCGAAAAAGGGCTTAAAATACCGGAGATCGCAGACGAGCTATCCCTTTCCCCTAATACCGTCAAGAACTCCCTGGTCAGATCCCTGCAGTTTATCCGGAAGCAACTGGAGCTATCCGGGCACCTCTTTCCCGCCGTGGTGGTATGGCTGCTGACCCGTTAAATTTTTTTTCTTTTCCATAGGTCCTAAACATTTACCTGCGCGTCTGTATGCATAGTACACGTTTTAATGAAGCAACCACGTTCACTGAATAACAATCAAAACAGATCATAAATTGTCGATACAAGACCGTTTAGCATACCTCCTGCAACAGGCTGTGAGCCATACTGCTACTGCTGCCGAACTCCAGGAACTATCAGACCTGATCCAGGCTGATCAAACCGGGCATACCGCTCAACTGGCGGAAATGCTGCTGCGAAAGGACCTTTCCGGCGAAGCCGTGAATTACGATGAAACTTACTGGAACCAGGTAGCCAGCAATATACTGGCGGCCGACCGTTCGCCGGAAATGCTGGCGCCTGTGCATACGCCATACCAGCGCGCATGGCTGGCAGCAGCCATTGTTTCCGGACTGTTGCTGTTATCCGGCGCCGCGTACTGGTTATGGCAAAAGCCGGCTCCCGTACCAATGGCAACGGTTACTCCTGCGCCGGCCAACGATGTGGCCCCCGGTACCAACAAAGCGGTGCTCACACTGGCAGATGGTACACAGGTACCGCTGGACAGCGCCATACACGGCGCATTGGCGCAACAAGGCAATACAAAAATTTCCCGCCAGGGCGCAGGAAAACTCACCTACACTTATAATGCAGCATCACATGATGCCTTGACGATGCAATATAATACGCTGCGCACCCCGCGTGGCGGACAGTTTGAGGTAACGCTGCCGGATGGTACCCACGTATGGCTCAATGCAGAGAGCACATTAAAATATCCTGTTTCCTTTACCGGCCGCAACAGGCAGGTAGAACTGAGCGGGGAAGCCTATTTTGAAGTAGCTGCCAACGCGCAGCAACCTTTCCGGGTAATGGTGCCCACGCATGCCAATAATGGAAAGGACAGCCTGGAAATCGCCGTGCTGGGCACTCATTTCAACGTGATGGCATATAATGATGAACAGCAGATTAAAACCACGCTGCTGGAAGGGGCCGTGCGCGTAAGCAGCCATGGCAGTAGTAAACGCCTGGAGCCGGGCGAAGGTGTGAATCTTAATAAAAACAACAACACGTTATCTGCCCCGGCAAATGTAAATACAGAAGAAGCAGTGGCCTGGAAAAATGGATTTATCCAGCTGGAAGGTAACGACATCGCTTCTGCCATGCGTTTGATTTCACGCTGGTATGATGTGGAAGTAATATACAAAGCGCCTGTATCCGCCCACTTCCGGGGAATTATACCCAGGAATGTGCCGGTGTCGCAGGTGTTGAAAATGATGGAACTAACCGGTGAAGTACACTTTGAAATAAAGGGAAAACAACTGATCGTATCGCCCTGAATTCTTTTTCCACGTTAAAAAAACATTGACGTCATGAGTCCTTAATGTTTATTCCGTTACCAGTTATGAAGTGCCCAAAAAAACCGGGAGCGTTCGCTGCGCCCCCGGTAACATCCGGGCTTGTAATTAAAATCGCTTTCGACAATTATCATTATCAACCCAAACTACACAAATGTATGCTATTGACGCTTTTTTCCCAAAGCGGGCAACCAAGCCCTGCGTGGGTCAAAAAATTTCCACGATTATCAGTAAAAACGTTCCTGATTATGAAATTAACGGTGCTTTTGATGACCATTACCCTACTGGAGGTACACGCAGCCGGGTATTCACAAACAGTTACCCTATCGCAACGTAATATATCCCTGGACAAAGCCTTTAAAGAGATCAGGAAGCAAACGGGATATACTTTTTTGTATACCGATGAACAACTGCTTCACATCAGTAAAGTGAGCCTGCAACTGAAAGATGCTTCCCTGAAGGAAGCACTGGATGCCTGTTTTATGGATCAGCCGCTTGCTTACACCATCAGCGGTAAGGTGATTGTTATTAAACGGAAAGACGCGTCGGTGACACCCACAAACGCGCCGCCGGATAAGGAAATAAAGGGACGTATCACCAACGCGAAAGGAGAACCCCTGCCCGGCGTAACAGTGCAGGTGAAAGGGACCAACAAAGGTGTGGTAACAAATGAAAACGGCGAGTACGCCATTACCGTATCCACCGAAAACGCCATATTAATCGTTTCATCCATTGGTTATATTAAAGAGGAGGTACCGGTGGGCGCTAAAAGCGAACTGCCGGTTATACTCCAATCCAGCGCTTCCAGCATGAATGAGCTGGTAGTAGTGGGTTATGGCGTACAAAGGCGGGTGGAGCTTACCAATGCAATTACCACGGTTACCGCGGAATCGTTTAAAGACCAGCCAGTGAATCGCCTGGACCAGGTATTACAGGGCAGGGCTGCCGGCGTACAGGTAACCAATGCGGCTGGTTCTCCCGGCGGTGCTGTCAGGATCCGTATCCGCGGCGCCAACTCCATTACCAGCAACAATGGCCCTATATACGTAGTGGACGGTTTTGTGGGAGCTGAATTTTTTTCGATCAACCCGGATGATATTGAATCCATCCAGGTGTTGAAAGACGCATCTGCTACCGCTATTTACGGTAGCCGCGGTTCTAATGGCGTTATTATTGTTACCACGAAGAAAGGCAGCAAAGGCGCATTAAAAGTGAATCTCACCAGCCGTTTTTCTTCTTCTACCGTTATTAAAAAACTGGACCTGCTGAATGCCGGTGATTTCGCGGAAACAGCCAACGCACACGCTACGGCGGTAGGCACCACGAAGCCATTTACAGATGAGCAGGTGGCAGGTTACCGCACCAATGGCGGCACCAACTGGCAGGACGAAATTTTCAGGGCGGCGCCCAGCCAGGAGTATTTATTGAGCCTCGCCGGCGGCAACGACAAATCCGGTTATTTTATTTCCGGCAACTACCTGAACCAGGATGGCGTGATCAATAACTCTTCTTACAAACGTTATACGGTAAGATCTAACATTAATTCGCGTCTTTCAGACAGGGTATCTGCCACGCTTAACATCACCGGCTCCTACAGTACCGCGCAGAATGTAGATATCCCCGCCGATGGCCCCAGCAGCCCACTGGCGCAGGCCATCACCTGGTCGCCTACCGTGCCGGTAAGAAAAGCCGACGGTACCTACACACCCAACGACCCGGTGGGTTCCCTCTTTTTCAACCCGGTGGCATTAACTGTCGACCGGCTCGCAGTAACGGAAAGGATGTTGGCTAACCTGATAGGAGGTTTCCGCTTTGAGATCCTGCCAGGGCTGAGCTATCACCTGCAATATGGCGCAAACTACCTGGGATACGAGAACAAAAGTTTCGGCGGAAAGATCACCAACTCAGGCTCGGCAACCAGCAGTATCCGGTCCAACAAAGAGATCACACTCCAGAATACCAACACATTAAACTACCGGAAGTTATTTAATGAGGTGCATAGTCTTGATATTACGGCGGTAATGGAATACCAGCAGTCTACCTATAACTATGTATCTGCCGGCGCCTCCAATCTTACTTACGAAAACTTCCAGTGGAATAATCTTACACAGGGTACGCCGGGAAACCCGTCTTCCGGCTATTCCAAATGGGCCCTGTTTTCCCTCGTAGGCCGTGTTAACTATGGTTATAAAGATAAATACCTTGTTTCGGCTGCGCTGCGTCGTGATGGTTCTTCCAAGTTCCGTGGTGATAACAGGTTCGCCTATTTCCCTTCTGTGTCTGCAGGTTGGGTGATTTCGAATGAACCATTTATGAAGGAGATGCCAGCGCTCAGTAACCTGAAGCTGCGTGGCAGCTGGGGACTTACAGGTAACCAGGGCGTAGCTCCCTACGTTACTTATTCGGCTTATTCCAACAGGGTGGCCTCATTTACCAACTCCACTTTCCTGACCGGTATCGTCATGGGTAATATTGGAAACCCTGATCTGAAGTGGGAAACTACCGAGCAAAAAAATGTGGGCCTGGATGTTGGATTCTTAAACAACAGGATTAGCCTGACGGCAGACTACTTTATAAAAGATACCCGCGACCTGTTGCTGAACGAAACGTTGCCGCTTTACCTGGGTAATAACACCATTACCCGGAACGTTGGTACTGTGCAGAACAAAGGTTGGGAATTGTCCGTAGAAGCTGCCGTAATTGATAAAAGCGCCGTAAACTGGACCAGCTCAGCGAATGTTTCTTTTATCAAAAATAAGGTAATCTATATCGGCGCTGGTAAAACGATGATCTTTGATCCGAACACCCGCAAAATTGGGGGTGGTATGTCACAGCAACCCGAATTCGTTGTAATGCCGGGACAGCCGCTGGGTGCTATCTGGGGCCTCACTTACCTGGGCACCTGGAAACCAGGCGATGCAAAGGCCGCGGATTTTGGCGCTAAACCAGGCGATTCAAAATACCTCGATATTAACAGCGACGGAAAGATAGATGCCAATGACTATGGCGTAATTGGTACAGGGATTCCAAAAACTTCCATCGGCTGGAATAATACGGTTACTTACAAAGCATTTACATTGAACCTGTTTTTCCAGGGACTCTTTGGATTTGATAAATTGAACTATAATAACGCTGCAGCCATGTACTATGGCGGAGATGCCAGGGAAGCCACACTGGCTCAAATTAAAGACAGGTATATTCCGGGCGTGAACGAAACATCAGATATTCCTGCCTTCAGTACCACGAACAGGAACTTCACACAAAGTACCCGCTTCCTGGAAAAAGCAGATTTCCTGCGTCTTAAAAATGTAGGCCTGTCTTACGACATACCAAAATCAAAACTGAAAAATGCCCTCGGTATCAAGGTGTTTGTGAATGCTACCAACCTGTTCACCATCACTGATTACAGCGGTATAGATCCGGAAGCCAATTCCGCCGATGGTGATATCCGCCAGGGGATAGATTTCGGTTCTTATCCCAATGTTAAAACTTTTACCGGAGGCGTTACGCTCAGTTTTTAAAAAATAACGTACATGACTAAACGATTCCACATGAAAAAGATATTTCTCGCAGCCACGCTGTTATTAGCAGCGGGTTGCAGCAAAGAACTCACAGAAGATCCGAGGGGTTTGGTAGGAGGAGCGGAGGCATTGAGCAGCCAGGCAGGACTTGAATCTGCGCTTACCGGTGCATATGGCAGCTTAATGGTGCCATGGACCAGCGGATTCACCAGCGTGTCCCAGATCGCTATGACGATGGGCGCCGATGATCTCACCACACATCCCGGTTCCAATAAAGAAGAGTTCCGCGAATTTGACCGTTTCAATGTTACCTCGCTGAACGGCCGGATGACACCCATCTGGCTGGGCTGTTATAAAACCATCCAGTCTACCACCAACATCATCAACAACTACTCACGGGTAACGGATGGCGATGCAACAAAAACGCAAACCATTGTGGGAGAAGCCAGCTTCCTGCGGGCCCTGTGTTACTACTGGCTTACCCGCTTCTGGGGAGAAGTTCCGATCATCCCGTCTGAAATTTATTCTCCTGAATTTCTTACCCTCAAAAAAAGTAAACCTGCCGATGTATATAAGTTGATTGAAGAAGACCTGGCGAGAGCAGAACAATGGGTGCCCAACAAAAAACGCGATCCGGGAAGACCCAACAAAGGTTCTGTGAAAGCGCTGCTGGCAGATGTATACCTTACAGAAGCCGGATGGCCGCTGAAGGATCAGTCGAAATATGCACTGGCAGCGGCCAAAGCAAAAGAAGTAATAGACAATAAAGCAGCCTATGGCTTCGATCTTTTCCAGGATGGTTTTTTAAAGATCTTCGTGGGCGGTACAAAGGAAGACGTGTTCACGCTTTTCACCCGCGGGCAATGGTCTACCTACAATTCCTTTTACGGTCTTTCTACCATGCCGGAAAATGAAGGCGGCTGGAGTGATTTCTTTCCTGAGCTGAAGTTCTTCAATAACTTCCCTGCTGGTAAACGGAAAGACGCCACTTTCTCCACGGAGTTTGTAGTAGGCGGCAATACCATCCCCTGGCAGCAAACCACCACCAAACATCCGTACTATAAAAAATTCACAATCCAGCAGGACGGGGATAAGGCAGTATATATGTCGAACAACCCCGTGATCATGATCCGTTATGCGCATGTGTTGCTCATCTATGCAGAGGCGCAGGCACGCGCAACAGGCACGCCCAACAGCGAAGCTTATGCAGCCATCAATGCAGTACGTGACAGGGCTGGATTGGCGCCGCTGGCGGCAAACCTGTCGGGCGCCGACTTTGCTGCTGCGGTTGTAAATGAAAGGGCCTGGGAATTTGCAGGTGAGTGGAGCCGCTGGTTCGACCTTGTGCGGCTGGACCAGGTAGCTGCTGCCAACGCCGGTAAAGATCCCGGTGACCTGCAGCCTGCTGCGGCCATCACCCAGGCAGATTACTGGCTGCCTATACCAGGTGTAGATGCATTGGTAAACCCGAATTTATAAATCCACGGTTACTCATCCTAAATGAAGCGTTATGAAAAACATCTCAACACTTTTAGTGTTGCTGCTTGGCGTGTTCCTGTGTGGCCCGCTCCAGGCGCAATACCTGCTTTTAGATAACATGGAAGGTAGTGGCCCCTGCTCTGGCAGGTGGACCTACTACGCCGGCAATACCACTACGGGGAAAGTGCAGTTCGGCGTGCCTAACCCGAGTGTATCCGGGCTGAATACCAGTCCGCTGGTAGCCAAGTTCATAAAGGATACTTCTTGCTTTGAATACATGAGTGCAGGGAGCAGTCTTACGGATTCATTCGATCTTTCCACCAACAGCACCTTTAAGATGCTGGTGTATGCCAGTACGAAAGATGAGATCATGTTTAAGCTGCAACCTGGCGACAACTATTCCAAAGCGGTGTACTTTACTTATAAGGTAACCCAGATCAATCAATGGGAAGAAGCAACATTTAATTTCCAGAGCGTAAAACAACGGACAGATTTTAACCGCATCGAAGTACATTATATCGATGGCAAGAAAGCCAACGGTATCCTGTACTTCGACCTGGTACAAGGTCCTAATCCCACTGGCATCACCGTAAAAGATACCAGTATTTTAATGGGGCAGGAAAATGGCGCAGTACTCACCGCCACCCTGCGGGGAGGGGTATTCGATTCTGTACTCACTGCCGCCAACTGGACCGCCACCAACCTGCCTCCCGGCGTTACTATCGGTAATGTGCAACGGGTAAATGATTCCATTGCACGGGTTACGCTCAGCGGCAATTCAGCAGCTAATTATTCCCGGGCTATTTTAAAACTGACCGTTTCCGGGCAGGAACTGGTAAACGCCAATACCACTGCGTACAATGTAAAAGGCAATGTAGTATTTGAAGGAAACCCTAACTGGACGGTGATCTTCAACGATGAATTTAATGTTGATGGCGTACCGGATGTTACCAAATGGAAAGTAGATCCGCAGCCCAAAGGCTGGATTAACGGCGAACAGCAGGTGTATACAGATACCACGCACGACAATGCGCGTGTGAAAAACGGTAAGTTGATCATCAAAGGGAAAAAGGATTTCCCCAACGGAAACACTACAGAACCCTGGTCATCTGCCCGTCTTATTACACAAGGCAAAATGGATTTCCTTTATGGCAGGGTAGATGTACGCGCCCGGTTGCCCCGTGCACGCGGCTCCTGGCCGGCTATCTGGCTGATGCCCACCAGTAGCGTTTATG
Organism: Chitinophaga sp. W3I9; assembly: GCF_050434025.1. Lineage (NCBI taxonomy): Bacteria > Pseudomonadati > Bacteroidota > Chitinophagia > Chitinophagales > Chitinophagaceae > Chitinophaga > Chitinophaga sp. W3I9. Next base: position 4,805,255 of record NZ_JBNPWC010000001.1, on the reverse strand, counting down.
GCGGCTGGCCCAAAAGCGGCGAGCTGGATGTAATGGAACATGTAGGTAATAATTTTGGCACGGTACTGTCTACCGTACATACACAAAACCATAACTGGACGAACGGCGGCCAGGTATCTGCTACCAAAATTTTACCCGATGCAGATACTACGTATCATGTGTATAGTATGGAATGGGGCGCGGACTCCATCCGGTTTCTGTACGACAGCGTTAAAGTGTTGACATACCCGAATCCGCATACCGACTGGAAAGACTGGCCCTTTGATCAGAAATTTTTCCTGATACTGAACGTTGCCGTCGGCGGTGGTATGGGTGGTAATATAGTGGATGCAGATTGGCCGGATAGTATGATGGTGGATTATGTGCGTATTTCCCAGAAAGGATTAGGCACACCCATACTGGACTCCGTGGTGGTAACACCCGCCACGCTGACATTCCTTCCCGGCAAAACGCAGCAATACGTTGCCAAAGCGCTGGACCAGAACGGGCGTGTGATGTCGGTTACGCCGGTGTGGAGTGTTACCGGCAGCGGTAACAGCATTACAACAGGCGGGCTTGCCACACTGAACGATACGGCTAAAATTACCGCTACCATAACAGTAGACAGCGTCACCAAAACGGGCGTGGCTATTGCTAACCGGCGATCCGCCAACTATACACCGATACCCGCAAAAATAGAGGCAGAGAATTTTGGCAACAGCAATGTATGCTGCACCGAGTCCACATCAGATACCGGTGGCGGGCTGAATGTAAGCTACATTGGAGCCAGTAGCTGGCTGGAATATGATATCAGTGTACCGGACAGCAGCGAATACCGGATCCAGTTCCGCGTGGCTGTTAATTCGCTTTCCAGCCTGAAGGTGATGCTGGACACAGCGAGCCTGCAAACGGTAAGCCTGCCTCCAAGCGGCGGCTGGCAAAACTGGATCACTGTAACGTCGGCGCCTATACGTTTACTACCCGGCCAGAAAACGATCAGGATCCAGGCCGGTAAAGATGGCTGGAACTTCAACTGGCTGCGTTTCATACGGGCTGATTCCATTTCATTGGCACGGCTCACTGTTAAACCGGATACGGCAACAATGATTACCGGCACCACAAAGCAGTATACTGTTTCAGGCTACGGACAAGACAGCAGCGTATTTGCCATAAACCCGGTTTGGTCTGTTTCCGGCACCGGCAACAGCATCAGTGCATCCGGCTTGTTCCAGGCAAACGTGGTGGGCGATTATACGATTACGGCTACTGCAGGAACCATCAGCGATACCGCCAGCGCACATGTAATTGCTGCGCCCCGGTTAACGCGTATTACACTTACACCGGATACGGCTGCTGTACCGTTTGGCGCATCACAACAGTTTACTGCTAAAGGCTATGATCAGCGCGACAGCCTCTTTGCCTTTACGCCTGTATGGACCACTACCGGCGCCGGCAATACGATCAGCCCAACGGGCGTTTTCACGGCTGGTAATACAACAGGTACTTTCACCGTTACTGCATCCCGTGATTCTATCAGCGCGACAGCCGTAGCGAGTGTTGGCGATTTCTGTTCAGTTAATAATAAGTACGAGGCAGAAAGTGCTTCCAACCGTACTACCAGGCCAATTCTGCAGACCTGCACTGATATTGGCGGCGGACAGAATTTTGCCTATATGTATGTAGGCGACTGGTTCACTTACAACACACTGATTGTACCGTCGGCCGGAAAGTATACCATCAGCTTCCGGATCTCCTCTACGGTGCCGTCGGTGATATGGATTGGGCACAGCGGCTATAATTTCGGCAGCATTAACCTGCCATCTACTGGAGGAATCTGGAAAACCATCAGCGATACCATCACGTTGCCGGCACTGAGCTATACTGGTATTCATATCACATCCGGTACTTTTAAGTTCAACTGGTTCAGCATTGATAACTGCCCGGTGGCATCCGCCGATTCTTCTTCTGCACGTATGGCTTACAGCGATGTAAAATACACGCCGGAACCCGCAGCAGCAGATGCCCAAAAGGTGATCTTCTATCCCAATCCAACAACGGGGCAGCTGACCCTGGAATTGAAGGAACCGGTGTATACCATGCTTTCTGTGCTTGACATGCACGGTGCTGTGGTTAAATACTGGCGTATCAGCAAAGGACAAACACGCATCAGTCAGAACATCAGTTCACTGCCGGCAGGGACTTACCTGCTTAAACTTGAAAATCAATTTAAGGCGATCACGTTCAAGGTGATTAAGCTCTGATAAATGAATTAATTTATGATGAAGAAGAGACGCTGCCGGTCAGCGTCTCTTCTTTTTTTAAGTGGGAGGCAGCGATGAAGGCTATAAAACATCCCAATGCGGTAAAAGTACGCCACGCGTTATAGATGTCCCACGTATGCAGTAAAGCTTTCCAGCCAACGGGCGGATGTTGCGGCGGCCATAATTTGATGATGCCGTTAATTGGTACGTTCCCGAATCTTGTTATCAGCAATGTAGTGAGTGCTAAAGCAGCAGAAAGAATAGCGAGGTTCCTTACCGGGGTTAAACGCCTGCATAAACGTGCATACCATAACGGCGTTATAATGGAAAGGGCCATCAACGACTGCATGGTAATGCCATTGTGTGTCATTAATTGTGTACGGTAAACGAGATGTACATTTACAGGTACTTCATAGAAAGCAGGAACCACATTCAGAAAACCATACATAAATGCACCGGAAAGCAATCCGGTTGCCAATAGCGCTATAACTTTAGCTGTGCTCATTTTCCGGTGTATTAATGGCGGTCAAATTTAACCGCGCTTATAAGGATAATAATAAAGAAGATTCCCAGTTGAATAAGATAAAAGCGATGAAGCGTGATTCTTACATCTGCAGTTTGCTGCATGAAACCACTGGTGTTGTCTGAAACGATTTGCCTGAATTTCGTCCCCTGTTTATTGCCTATGAGCATGCCGTTCAGCACCAGTAAAATAACGAGCGCCATTTTTATTTTGAACCATAACTGTTCCCACCATGCGCCTTTTACAAGTATCAGCATCGTAATGCCCGTTATCACCAACACAACGGCGCCTGTTCTGACCAACGCCCCATATCTGGCCATTAAAGGGAGCAGCCCCAGCGACCGGTTGTCGCCTTCGTCTGCAAATTTCCAGAAGGTATTGAAGGTGATATAATCCACTATCGTGGTGCCTGCCATGGTTACCAACCCGGTAATATGCAGGGCCAATAGTATGCGAAGAATGAGATATAGTTTCATTACTATTATTTGGTTGTTTTATTGTGTAAAATAATGCCATTTGGTTGTAAGATACAATTATTTGGTATTAAATATTTATTTTTGCTTCCAAAAGGAAGTAATTCTATGAATAAAACCGTTGAATTGGTAAGACTATGGGGAGAATATGAGCAACAGCATCCCGATGCTTCTATTGAAGATTTTTGTCGTAGTCAGTTAGCAACAGCTATTAAAAAGAAGAAAACGATTGTCCCCAAAGGGCAGCTGCAGCCGGATTTAAACGGCGCGCTGGTGAAGCTGATCAGCAGGATCGGAAAATTTCATATGGTGTATACCAATAAGGCACTGGAAGGAACCGGCCTTGATCAGATCGAGGAATTTGGCATGTTGGTCACTATTTTCAACCAGAAGAACCCTATCAAATCGGAAGTGATTTTCAGCAATATCCTGGATTTGTCCAGTGGCACCAATATCCTCGGCAGGCTAAAGGAACGTGGATTGATCAATGAGTATACAGATAAGGAAGACAAACGGGTAAAGCGACTTAAGCTCACCGCATCCGGTGATGAAACGCTGAAAAAGGCAAAGCAGCAGATATTGAAAGTAGTGGCTATGCTTACGCAGGATTTAACGGAAGATGATAAGCAGTTGTGTTTGCAGTTGCTTCGTCCTGTAGACGCGAGGTTTTCCGCAGTTATTCAAAAACAGAAGAATAAGAGTTTTAAGGAGATATTTGAGGAGAATAAGAGTGCTCTTGTCAATATCGTGCTGAAATAAGTCAAAGAAACCACCCTATCATTCCCCGATGCCCGCTATCTTCGTAACCAAACCACGATTATGAAAATTCATCACTTGCTGCTGTTGGCGTCACTATCCTTATTTTCCTGTAAAGACGCTCCCCGTCACAACAGCCGTTATGGAATGGTTACCGGTCTCCGGCCGGAGAAAATAGCCGAATACAAATCAATGCACGCCAAAGTATGGCCGGATGTGCTGAAGATGATTGAAGCATGTCATATCCACAACTATTCCATCTACCTGAAAAATATAGATGACCACTGGTTTTTGTTCAGCTATTTTGAATATACCGGTACAGATTTTAAAGGGGATATGGAGAAAATGAAACAGGACAGTACAACACAACAATGGTGGAAAGTAACGGCTCCCTGCCAGCTTCCTTTACCGGATGCAGCCGCTAAAGGAGAAACCTGGTCGGGTATGGAAGAAGTATTTCATGTGGAATAACGAAACCTAAAATTAATACATCCCGTAACGGTTTTTCATTAAATTTATGCTCTGTAATCAAACCGGTACGTTTGTCATTCGTTCAGTTATACAATGAAAAAGAGCTCCTTGCCAGCGTTTCCCTGGGGGATGAAAAGGCATTTCATGCCCTTTATTATCATTACAGTCCACGTATTTACGGCAATTTATTGAAACTGGTCAAATCGGCTGACCTTGCGCAGGAGCTGTTGCAACAGGTGTTTGTAAACATCTGGCTCCGGCACGATACCATTGATCCCGAAAAATCTTTCCGTTCCTACCTGTTTACCACCGCCAACAACCTGGTGATCGACTTCTACCGGAAAGTGAAGCGGGACAAGCTGCTCATGGATAAGTTGCTGGCAGCTGCGCAGGAGTATTACCTGCACACAGAAGAATGGCTGCACGAAAAGGAAACCATGCACCTCATACAGGCTGCTATAAACGATCTTCCTCCCCAGCGTAAAATCATATTTACGCTTTGTAAACTGGAAAACAGAACCTATAAAGAAGTAAGCGAGTTGCTGGGCATTTCCCCCGCCACGGTCAACAGCCAGATCGTAAAGGCTACCAGCACCATACAAAAGAAGTTGATGGCCAACCGCGATGTTGCCGGCATACTGCTGGCGTACCTGATCCTGCGCTGATAAATTTTTTTTTCCTTCCGGGTAAATGTAAATCTTCGCCCGTTCGTATTAGCTGATATGAACCAAGATCCTGATGAATCTTTTTTAAAAGAATTATTTGCCAGATTTCTGGAAAACCGCTGCAGTGAAGATGAAATCATCCTGTTGATGGACTATGCGGAGAAGGATGCATACAGGGAAATATTTTCGGAGATGATCAACCAGGTGGCCACCGATGACCACCCGGAGGAAGAAGCGCTGTATGCTATGCACAAGGACGTGATCGATGCGGTAAGTACCCGCATCACGCCACCGCTGCCAATGCACAAAGTAAAAGCACGGAGATGGCTGCCTTACCAGGTGGCTGCCGCAGTAGTTTTCCTGTTATTGGCAGGAGGCATGTGGCGCTGGTATTCCCGTTCTCCTGCCACAAGGCCGGTGGCGCACAACGCTGTTGCGCATACCCCCCGGAATGATGCCGCACCGGGAAAGAAAAAAGCCATCCTTATCCTGGCAAATGGTGCGTCTGTTACATTAGACAGCGTTTCCAGCGGCTTGCTTACCCACCAGGGGCAAACACAAATCATCCAGTCTGCCGGTGGAAGCCTGGTGTACAGTTCTGCGGCAGGGGCGTCTGCTGAACCACTGTATAATTCCATCATCACGCCGCGCGGCGGGCAATACCAGGTAACCTTGTCGGATGGTACCAAGGTATGGCTGAATGCCGCGTCTACCTTACGTTTCCCGGCAGCCTTCACAGGGGCGCAACGGCAGGTAACACTAACCGGGGAAGCCTACTTTGAGGTAGCGAAAAACGCAGACAAACCTTTTTTAGTCACCGTGAATAACCTGCAGGTAACGGTGCTTGGAACTCATTTCAATATCATGGCGTATGAAGATGAAGCAGTTATCAATACCACCCTGCTGGAAGGCGCTGTAAAGGTAAGCGGAGGCAATTCCACCGCATTGCTGCAGCCCGGGGAACAGGCGCAGCTGCGCCGCCAGGGGAATATCCGCGTGATGAAAAACGCCGACCTGAATGCAGTGATGGCCTGGAAAAACCGCCTCTTCTGGTTTGAACAGGATGATATCCATACCGTAATGCGGCAATTGTCAAGAGAATATAATATAGCTGTGGAGATCCGGGGTAATATCCAACGTCATTTTACCGGCTCCATCCCACGCGACGTGAATGTGTCAACCGTTTTGGAAGTACTCGAGAAAACAGGCGGAGTACACTTTACAATGAACAATGGAAAAATAATTGTCACACCTTAAAACACTAGTTATGAACAGCTGACTGTAACAACAGCCAAAAAAACCGGAAGCGGCCTAATGCTCCCGGTCTGTAAGGCAAAAGAAAACAATTCTTTCTGGTAACCGTAATCTTTTATCCCAAATCAAATGTATGTATTTGAATGCTCATTTCAAAGGCTGGGGAATCCTGTGCCTTCTCAATTCCTTAACTGCAAAGGTTATGCAACTCACAGCTATTGTATTGCTCGCTGCATGTCTGCAGGTATGTGCTACCGCCCGCGCTCAAAAGGTAACCATATCCGGCAGGAACATCTCTTTAAAGGAAATCTTTACTGAAATCCGGAGTCAGACCGGCTACAATTTTATTTATACCAGTGAAGACCTGCAACAGGTGGTGCCTGTAACGCTCGATGTAAAGAACGCGGCACTCCGAGATGTACTGGATATCTGCTTCGCACATCAGCCGCTCGATTATGCCATACAGGAGAAAATCATTATCGTAAAGCCAAAGGCGCCGGTATTGCCCGTTGCAGCCAATGTTACCGGAACAGTTACCGACGCCGTCACCGGGAAACCGCTACCGGGTGTTACCATCCAGGTAAAAGGGACTTCCACAGGCATTGCTACGGATGAAAAAGGCCACTACAGCCTGAGCGCACCGGACAATGCCGTGCTGGTATTTTCATACCTGGGTTATATAAAGAAAGAAGTACCGCTGGCCGGGCAAACAACGGTGAATATTGTGCTTTCACCTTCCAATACCGGCCTCAGTGAAGTAGTAGTGGTAGGCTATGGCACACAACGTAAAGAAGACCTGTCCGGTTCTGTATCTTCCATTAACTACGATCAGCAGCTGCAAAACCGCGCCATTACAGATGTGTCACAGGCATTGTCCGGACTTGCTGCCGGTATCTCTGTGTCGCAAACTTCAGGTCAGCCGGGCCGCGATGGCGCCGTGCTGCGCATCCGTGGCGTAGGTACGCTCAATAATTCAGATCCCCTGGTACTCATTGATGGTATCGTAGGTTCGCTGAATAACCTGAATCCCAACGATGTGGCCAGCATCTCCATCCTGAAGGATGCGGCCTCCGCTGCCATCTATGGCTCGCGCGCGGCAAACGGGGTTATCCTCGTTACCACAAAAAGAGGTAAAAAAGGTAAAACGGTGATCAACTACAACGGATCTGCGGGCGTACAAAAAGCCACGCATCTCTTTGAACCGGTTACCGATTACGTTACCTACATGCGGCTCATGAACCGCATCCAGAAAGCGGATAACCCGGATAATACGGACCTGTTCAAACCCGCTACTATCGACGCCTGGAAGAATGCCACCGATCCGGTATTGTTTCCCAATACCAACTGGATGGACGTGATCTTCGGCCAGGGCATTATCACCCGGCATAACCTGTCTGTGAGCGGCGGAAATGAGAAAACAGACTATTATCTCTCCATGGGATATCTCTATAACAAAGGGATCATGGAGTCCACAGACGCTACCAAGTATACCCTGCGCCTGAACCTGGACCACAAAATAAGTGATAAGATAAAAATTGGCGCCAACCTGAATTCTTACTGGAATAAGGTGAACGAACCCTTTGATGTGACCACCTTGTTATATTACAGCGCCAACTCCGTACCGGGTGTAACGCCCACCATGACGAAAGACGGTGTAACAAGATATGGCGGCAGGAACACAGATGATGAAAGTCCCAATGCCATTAACCCGCAGCAGTACATGGATACCTGGTTTTATCCGCAGGTGGGCCAATACTCTTTCGCCAAGTTATACGGCGAATGGGAAATTATGAAAGACCTGAAATGGCAGGTAAACGGCAGCGCGGAAATATATAACAAGGAAAGCAAGCAATACAAATATTCCGGCGCTGTGCAGAATCTATGGAACTTCCAGAAGGATGAAGTAACCGTAAGCAATGCCTCTGTTCCTTCTACATTGTATCAAAGAAATGATAACAGCCTGGCACTTACTTTTTATACAACGCTCAACTACGATAAAACATTTGCAGAAGATCATCACCTGTCCGTGTTGCTGGGCGCCAGCAGGGAAACCAGCCGGAATGCCTGGTTCTCGGGTAGTGTACAGGGCTTCCCTTCCAATGATACCTGGGAGCTGAGCGCGGGCCTGTCGCAACCCATTGTCGGAGGTACCTCGTCTTCTTATGCGTTGTCTTCTTACTTCGGACGCGTGAACTACAACTACAAAGAAAAATACCTGCTGGAAGCAAACCTGCGCTACGACGGATCTTCACGATTTGCCGCCGGCAACCGCTGGGGAATATTCCCGTCGTTTTCAGGCGCATGGCGGCTGAGCAGGGAAAACTTTTTCCGTAACGCAGACCTGTCTTTTGTAGATGATATCAAGATCAGGGGATCATGGGGAAAACTGGGTAACCAGAACATCGGGCTGTATCAGTACATGGGCTTGTATGCCGCCGGACAGAACTATATTTTCGGCAATAGCCTGTCGGCAGGTTTAGCGCCAAAGGCATTACCTAACCCGGATATCACCTGGGAAAGTACCGCTACTACAGACATTGGGGCCGACATCAGCCTGTTCAGGGAGCATTTTGATATTACGTTCGACTGGTACAACCGCCGCACCAGCAACATCCTGGTACAGTTGCCACTGTCGTCTTTATACGGCGCGCTTACCCCACCTTACCAGAACGTGGCAGTAGTGCAGAACAGGGGATGGGAAGCGGCACTCGGATATAAAAATACCGTAGGGTCTTTCCAATACGCCGTTAGCGGTAACTTCAGCCATAACTCCAATAAGGTGCTGTGTTTCCAGGGTAATCCCGATGTAATACAAAGTATCGGTAATAACTCTATCATTAAACAAGGACTGCCCATTGGTGCATTGTACGGCTACCAGGCGCAGGGCACTTTCAAAAATCAACATGATATTGATAACTGGGCCAAACAAAAACTATCGGGTAGCAATAAACCTGGCGATCTTAAATACGCGGACGTAAAACAGGATGGCGTTATCAATGGCAGTGACCGGACCTACCTGGGAAGCGTAATTCCTGAATACACGTATGGTCTCACCCTCCAGGCTGGATACAAAGGTGTTTCCTTTTCTGTTTTATTCCAGGGCATCGCCGGCGTGAAAAGGTATTACCAGAACCTGTGGTACACCAGTGCGGTACGTTACGGCCGGGAAATCAATTCCTATTTCCTTGACGCCTGGTCAACAGATAACCCCAACAGCGATATCCCGCGGCTGACAACAGACAGCAACAGCGACAATACGCAGGCATCTTCCTTCTGGGTACAAAACGGTTCTTTCCTGAGAGTAAAAAATATGCAGCTCTCCTATAATTTCCCGGCTGGCTGGCTGAAGAAATCATTTATTTCAGGGATACAGGTGTACGCGGATGCGCAGAACCCTTTTACCTGGACAAAATATAATGGACTGGACCCGGAAACAGGTAATTACACCGATTACCAGATTGAGAATCCAAATGTGCGCACGTTCTCTTTGGGAATAAATGCCTCATTCTAAACTAGTGTACCATGAAAAAATTAACGCTTGCGCTTTATATAATCCTGCTGGCAGGATGCACAAAAGATTTCCTGAATTCAAAGCCCTCGGATCAGCTTTCAGATACTAACTTCTGGCAGTCGGATGCAGACGCGCTTTCCGGCATCACCGCTATCTATGAGCAGATGCAGCACAACTACCAGATTTATGGCTACAACCCCATGACGGATGGAATGACACCCAACGCCTGGATCTGGAGCGACTACCTCGAAGGATATGGCGGTATCTCCAAAGGCAACCTGCTGCCTACACTCATTACACCGGTAAATGATAAGTGGGTGCAGCTGTACAATGGTATCTATAAATCGAACCTGGCACTGGAAAAAATACCCGGTATAAAAATGGATGAAGCCCTGAAGGGACGACTGCTGGCAGAGGCGCAGTTTTTACGCGCACTGTTTTATTACAACCTGGCCGACTATTACGGAGGCGTGCCTTTGATTGAACATACCCTTCAACTAGGTGCAGAGCTTCCCGGCAGAAATACCCGCGAAGAAGTGCTGACCTTTGTAGAAGCACAATGTGATGAAGCGGTGAAATTGCTGCCGGCCGTTTATGATAAAGCCAATACCGGCAGGGCCACACAGGGCGCTGCGCTGATGCTCAAAGCCAAAGCGCTGTTGCTGGCAAAACAATATCAACAGGTAGCTGCAGTAGCCAAACAGATCATCGACAAAGGTCAGTACCGCCTGTATGATAATTACGAAGCCATGTTTACCGATGTGGCGGCGGAAAACAATGCGGAAGTAATATTTGATGTGCAGTATGCCGCGCCGGGGTTAGGAGAAGGCAGTCCGCTCGATGGATTTATGGCACCACAGAGCTCTTTCGGAAAAGGCTGGGACCAGGCATATCCCACACAGGATCTTGTAAACAGTTATGAGATGAAGAACGGGAAGATGATCACTGATCCTGCTTCGGGATTTGAGCCTGCCAATCCGTTTAAAGACAGGGACCCGCGGTTGGATTATACTATTATCCGTCCCGGCTCCGTATGGAAAGGGATTGCCTATGATAATATCAAAGTGGGCGGTGCAAAATCAACCTTCATCGGCTACCTGCCAAGGAAGCATGTATTAACGGTAGATGGCTTCAACTGGGGCGATTCCCCGCTGAATTATATCGTGTTCCGGTATGCCGATTTGCTGCTGCTGTACGCAGAAGCAGAGAATGAAACAAACGGTCCGGATGCCGCTGTGTATGATGCCATCAACCAGGTGAGAGCAAGAAAAGGTGTAGACATGCCTGCCATCCCCGCCGGTAAAACAAAGGAACAAATGCGTGATATTATCCGCCACGAAAGAAGGATAGAACTGGCCTTTGAAGGTATTTACTATTCTGATATCCGCCGCTGGGGTATTGCCAAAGAGCTGATGGATGGCGCCGTAATTAAAACGATGACGGGGCAGCAACTGGATGTCCGCCATTTCGTGGATGCCCTTTATCTCTGGCCGGTTCCACAGGGAGAAATCGATCTGAATCCGAAACTGAAACAAAATCCCGGCTACTAATATTCCGCATCATGCACAGCTATTTAAACAGGATATATCTTTTACTGGCCGTGATATTGTTGTCTCAATACACGCATGGCGCTGCTGCCTATGACACCGTGTACGTAACCAGCTTCGGCGCACGGCCGGGCAGTCGCGCCGACGCCGTAACCGCAGTGCAGGCCGCGCTGGAAGCCTGCCGGCAAAAAGAAAACCCGCTGCTTTTTTTCCCGGCAGGCCGTTACGATTTCTGGCCGCAGCACGCGGTAAAGAAAGTATACTATGAATCCAATACATCGGATATCAACCCGAAATATAACGCTATCATGATAGCGGGATTTAAGAAGCTGGTGATAGAAGGCGCCGGATCGGAATTTGTGTATCATGGCCGCATTCAGCCGTTCACCATTGAACGGAGCAGCCATATTACGCTCCGTCATTTTTCCATCGACTGGGAGTTTCCCTTAACAGCGCAGGCGGTTGTAACAGATACTACCGCTGCGTATATCGATGTACGTATAGATACGGCGCAATATCCCTACACCATTGTAAACGGGCAGCTGCTGTTTGCCGCCGAAGGCTGGAGTGGTAAAATCACCGGCATCATGGAGTACGAAAAGGACACGCATCTTATTGCTTACAGAACCGGCGATGATCCCAGCGCCCTGGGGCCGGGCTGGCGGGGATATAAAGCTACCGCAATGGACAACGGCGCGGTGCGGTTGCATTATCCCTTCCGGCGGAAGCCTTCACCCGGAAACATCCTGGTATTACGGCATAACAGCCGCGATCATGCCATGATTTTTGTAACGCACAGCGATAACATCTTAATGGAAAAGGTGACCGGTTACCATTGTGCAGGGTTAGGGATACTATCGCAGTACACAGCGGATCTTACTTTTAAAAACATCTCCATTGTTCCAAATATAGCAAAGGGAAGATATTTCAGCGGTCATGATGATGGACTGCACTTTTCCAATTGCCGCGGTAATATCAGCGTAGACAGCTGTCGCTTTGGCGGGCTGATGGATGATCCCATTAACGTGCATGGCACCTATGTGCGCATTATCAGCAAGCTGGCCGGAAATAAGCTGCTATGCCGCTTTATGGAGCCGATGAGCGTAGGGCTGGAGTGGTCGGAAGCAGACGATAATATTGCATTCATAGATCATCATTCACTGGCTACCATCGGCAAAGGAAAGGTAACAGCGTTCAGGAAGAAAAGTACCACTGATTTTGAACTCACCCTGGCGGGCGAAGTACCTGCACATGTGAATGAAGGAGATGGCCTCGAAAATATGAGCTGGACGCCCGCGGTAACGGTAAGGAATACTTCTTTTGAAAGCTGCCGTGCAAGAGGGCTGCTGGTAACCACTCCTAAAAAGGTGATCATTGAAAACAACAGCTTTGCCTCCAGCGGTTCGGCCATCCTGATAGCCGGCGATGTAAATTCCTGGTACGAATCCGGCGCTATCACCGATTTGCTGATAAAAGGAAATAAATTTCTCGCGCCGTGTAACACCTCCGACTACCAGTTTACAGAAGCCGTGATCAGTATTTACCCGGAAATTCCGGTGATGAACGATAGCACACCGCTTTACCATAAAAATATACAGATAGAAGGAAATAGTTTTTATGCGTTTGACTATCCTATACTATTTGCACAATCGGTAAATGGGTTGCACTTCGTTAACAATGATCTCATCAGGAGCTACGATTATAAGCCTTATCATGCCCGCAAGGCGGCCTTTTTCCTATCAGGGTGCAGGAACGTCCGCATCAAGGATAATAAGGTAGCTGCTGATTTACTGGGAAAGAATGTGGAGTTTAAATTTATGAAGAAGAAAGAAATACAATGTCAGGAAGAACTGGTCTTTTAAACATTTTAGCACTGCTCATTTTTCCGTTGAGAACCCTGCCGCAGTCGCATGCCGGTCACTTATCACTGCCTGCAGTGATAAGTGACCATATGGTATTACAACAACGTTCAAAGGCCGTGCTATGGGGATGGGCGGGCAAGGGCAGCCAGGTGAACATCGCACCCGGCTGGACTTCCAGGAAATATACCGCTGTTGCAGACAGCACCGGGAAATGGAAACTGCATATTCCTACACCACGTGCCGGCGGACCGTACACCGTTGAATTTAACAGCGAAGCAACACATATCAGCGTGAAAGATGTATTGATCGGGGAAGTATGGGTATGCTCAGGGCAATCCAATATGGAGATGCCGTTGAAAGGATACAATAAACAACCGGTTTTAAACGCAGCGGCTATTATTGCTGATGCGGTCAATCATCCGGATATACATGTTTTCCCGGGTACCCAAAGTAGTATCACCGGTACCTTTATCCGATTGCAACGGCAGCTGGAAGGCCACAGATACCGCTACCGCGAAGGATTTCAGCGCAGTTGCGTATCAGTATGCAAAAATACTGCATGACAAGCTGCACGTACCCATAGGCATTATTGCCACTTATTGGGGAGGAACCGCCATACAATCCTGGATGAGTGAAAAAACACTGTCGGTTTTCCCGGAGGCATGGTTTACCAGCCGGCCGGATACGATCAAAGATCCGGAGAAAGATCCTGAGCGCGCACCATCTGTTCTTTTCAATTCAATGATCCTGCCGGTTTCAGATTATACCGTAAAAGGATTTATCTGGTACCAGGGAGAATCAAACAGAGAGCATCCGTTGCTTTACCGCAGACTGTTGCCGGCGATGGTGAAGGAATGGAGAGCGCTGTGGGGAGGGAGCCGTTTGCCGTTTTATTATGTGCAGATAGCACCCTACGGGTATGCTGATCCGCGTCATGAGCAACTGCCCGCCGTGTTGCGGGAATCACAATTGCTGGCGCTGAACGATATTCTCAACGCAGGTATGGCCGTGATACTTGATGCAGGTGAAGAAAGATACATCCATCCGCCGGATAAAACCGTAGTGAGTCAACGCCTTTCATACTGGGCGCTGGCAAAAACATATCATCAGAAAGGCATTGCCTGTGCTTCGCCGGTTTTTAGGAAGATGAAGATCAAAGGAAGCCAGGCTTATCTTTATTTCAATTTCGCCAAACACGGATTAACCGCTAACAATAAGCCGCTGGAACATTTTGAAATAGCGGGCAATGATCATATTTTTTATCCGGCTAAAGCGGTGATCGTTCACAGCAACCAGGTGAAAGTTCAGTGTGACGCAGTAGCAGCGCCGGTGGCTGTGAGATACGCATTTAAGAATTGGGTGAAGGGAGATCTTTATAACACAGAGGGGTTGCCTGCTTCTTCGTTCCGGACAGATGTGGGGCAATAACCCCAAACGGCTGACATAGCTTCGTGCACGGCATAGATATTGTTGATTAACAGTCAAATATCATAAGCCATGAATGTAAAACGACTCTTCGGAACCATCCTGACTATCCTGGGAATAGTGGGTATCATTTATGCCGGTTATGGTTTTATCCAGCAAAGTATGCAATGGCGACAGCTGCTGGTGGCTGCTGTTATAGGGATTGTCTTCTTCATATCGGGTATTGGCCTTGTGAGAAATACCAAGGATGAAGCGTAGATGAAGCGCACTTAAAGCATGGTTAAAGCGTACTTAAAGGGTGGTGGCAATTGCTGAATTTATCGCCATTGTGCTCTGTTATTTACAATATTTGTAATATCTTGTAACCCATCACCACAACAAACGTCATTGAATATGGGATTTTTTTCAGGCCTTATTGGCAATGCAGCCACCGTTAGCCAGGAGCAGTTAACGAAAGATTACGGCAAACTGCTGCTCGATTCAGAGCGGGTAGAACTGGGATTTAAACTGATCAGGGATACTTTTATATTTACCAACAAACGCCTCATCCTGATCGATAAGCAGGGACTTACCGGCAGCAAAACAGAATACCGCAGTATCTCTTACAGAAGCATTTCCAGGTTCAGCGTGGAAACAGCCGGTACTTTTGAACTGGATGCAGAACTGAAGATCTGGATCTCCGGTGAAGAGCTGCCCAGCATCAAAAAGCAATTCAGCAAATCGGTGGATGTGTACGAGGTGCAGAAGGTACTGGCGCATTACGTGCTGAACTAATTTTTTATTGAAGTGTTTAATACATCGAAGCCACCATTGGTGGCTTTTTTATTGTTTATATTTACCATTTCTAAAAGGACAGGTCATGGAAGTAGGAATAGATAGCTTTGCCGCTACGAATGGTTTAAATAACAAGTCGGCTGCAGAAAGTAATATGGATGAAATGGCAGATCTGCTGGAGAGGATAGTGATGGCCGATCATGCCGGGCTGGATGTATTTGGCATCGGCGAGCATCACCGGAAGGAATTCCTGGATTCCGCGCCCACTGTTATCCTGGCGGCTGCTGCAGCCCGTACAAAACATATCCGCCTGTCCAGCGCGGTAACTGTGCTCAGTGCCGCCGACCCGGTAAGGGTATTCCAGAATTTCGCCACACTGGATATTATTTCGCGTGGCCGCGCAGAAATGGTGGTAGGCCGTGGTTCCTTTATAGAAGCATACCCGCTTTTTGGTTATAGTCTCCAGGATTACGATGCGCTCTTCATCGAAAAACTGGATCTGCTTCTGAATATCCGCGATAATGAAGTAGTTACCTGGAAGGGCCGTTTCCGGCCAGCGCTGAATAATATTGCTATTTATCCGCGACCGGTACAGGACCCGTTGCCTATTTGGCTGGGTGTAGGCGGTACGCCCCAATCATTTGCCCGTGCCGGTACGTTGGGACTACCGCTCATGGTCGCTATTATAGGAGGGGAAACCCACCGTTTCCGCCCGTTGGTTGACCTCTACCGGGAAGCCGCGCAGAAAAGCCGGGCATTCGCCCGATAAATTAACGGTAGGCGTGCATTCGTTGGGATATGTTGCGGAAAACAGGCAACAGGCTGTCAGCGATTATTTCCCCGGCTACGCCGAAACTTTTACAAGGATCGGAAAGGAGCGGGGATGGCCGCCGGTTACACGTGCGCAGTTCGATGCCCAGGTAGGTCCCACCGGCGCGTTGCTGGTAGGCGGCCCGGAAGAAGTAGCGGAAAAGATCCTTCGCCACAGTGAAGCGCTGGGAGGTATCTCCAGGATTACATTTCAAATGGACAACGCAGGATTATCCCATGAAAAATTGCTGAAGTCCATTGAATTGATCGGCAAATACATCATCCCGCTGGTGAATATTGTTTAATGATTATGCACCCAGTTCGGTAGGCAAGCCATCCATACTCACCAGGTTCTTCTCGGCTTTATAGGCTTCCAGGCCTTGGGGACCTTTCTTTTCCGCCCATTTGGCGGCATGATCCCGCTCCCCGGTGTATTCATACAAGGGAACGCCAAAGCCACAGGAGGTTTGTACTTTATGGATATCCGCCACAATAATCTGGCGGGTGGCAGGCAACATCGTAAACAGGGCTGATAATTCCGGCCATTCCGCATCACCGGGCAACACCGTATAGCCTTTACCGTATAAGCGCAAAATATTGGGCGGCCCATCGAAGGCACAGAACATAAAGGTGATGCGGCCGTTTTCACGGAGATGTGCTGAGGTTTCATTCCCACTTCCAACAATATCGAGATAGGCGACCTTACTCGGGGAAAGCACCCGGAAGCTGTCCAGCCCCTTCGGTGAAAGGTTCACATGGCCCTGATCACTCAGCGGTGCGGAGGCTACGAAAAATAATTTCTGCGCAGCAATAAAGTCCTGGTGTACGGGCTTAATATCGTCAAAAAATTTTCCCATATAAGCGGCATTTAAGTGGACATTAAAGGTACGAACATTTAACTACAGCAGTTTTTTCGCTGCATCTTCCCAGTCCATGATCCGCTCATAACCTTCCACATGCACATTGTGATGCCCATGATACAGCAAGGGCCTGCCCTTGAAATTGCTGAAATTGCGGATCAGGTCATCTATCATGATGTCTGTTTGAACAATGGATTTATCGCCGCACAGGCAGTACTGCCGCCATTCCAGGAAAGGAAAATGTTCCTGCAACCAGTCGTATTTGTCTTTCAGGGAGGTAGGAAACTCCATTGCAGCAGAAACGATATACAATTTATATTTCTTATTCAGCTCTCTGATTACTTCCACTGCGTTCGGGAATATTTCCAGGTCACGGAAAAAGCCGGGTGTATTCAGGTATTCCTTAATCTTCGCTTTATGTTCTTCCGGCAAAATATCTGATAGTGTTTTGCCGTGCAGCTCCTCTGTGGTAAATGTTTTGCCGAAGTCCCTGTAGTACCATGCCCTGGCTTTTTTAATCGGGTCGGCAATGGTTTCGTCCATGTCTATGGCAAGCGATAATTGCATTGTTTCCTGTTTTTGTGGGGCTAATATAATAATAAAAAGGCAGTGAAAACGGAGGTATCCGGTAAGTCACTGTCATAAAAGAAAAAACGGCTGTAGTAATGGCATCAACATACCATCGCCGCAACCGTTTAATCAAAAAAATAAAATCCTAAAAAACAAAATCCCCCAAATCAACATAATCAACGTAATCCCGAGAAAGACAACCTCCGCGTCTAAAGCCGCTTCAGCATAATATCGCGGTATTCCACTGTCATAGGCGGGCCTACATGCACCTGCACACCCAGGAATCCTTTGGACTTCCCGTTTACGGTGTCGTTGTCGGTTACATCACTCATCAGTACACCGTTGATATAGTGCTGGAGATGGTTACCTTTTACAACGAGCCGGCATTTATTCCAGTCTTCGCTTTTAATCAATGTTTGCAGCGAGTCAGAGCTACCGAGCGAACCGGTCACCACGGCGGCGCTCCAGGCGTTGTTCTTCACGCCGTTCTGCAATGAGTCAGTTGCTTCGGGAATGGTGGTTTTCTGTCCGCGGTAGGCAAGGGTGGTACGTCCTCTTTCTTCATAATTCTGACCGGTGTAACGGTTGGCGCCATCAATATCTGCCTGGTAGCCTTTCAGCGCATGCGGTACATTCTCCACCATTACGCTGCGGTAGTTGATGCCGCTGTTGCCGCCGCTGGTGATTTTGAATTCACAGGTGAGTTCGAAATCAGCCGGCTGATCGCCCTGCCAGATGAGGAAGGTGTTGGTTTTAAGTAACGTTTCGGGTGTTACCTGACCAACAATATGACCGTTTTCTGCCCGCCAGTGAATAGAATCACCTACCCATCCGTTGAGGGTTTTGCCATCAAAAATCTGTACGAAGCCTTTATCGTTACCTGTGCTGTCGCCGGTATGGCTGTCGCCTGTTTTGCCCGCGCCATTCTGGCAACTGGCTGTCGTAAACAGCAGGCTGGCTGCGGCCAGCGGGATAAGCATTGCACTGGTTCTTTTCAGCATAATTAATATTTTATTGTGTTTTGTATTTTTTCGTTTATCCTGGGGAGATAGAAAGAATGATGCGTATAACCGTTACCGGTAGTTAGGCAGCATTGGTATCTTTCCAGGTACCGGAAGCGGCAGAATCGAGTACGGCCTCACACACTTTTTGCGTTTCCAGCGCTTCTTTAAAAGTAGGAGAACAGGGTGTGCCGGTTTCCAGGCTTTTCAGAAAATCAGCTACCTGGTGTACAAAGGAATGCTCATAACCGATACCCAGCCCGGGTACCCACCATTTATCCATATAAGGCTGATCGCCATCTGTTACATGGATGGAGCGCCATCCGCGCACCGTAGAGGCGTCCGCGTTATCAAAGTATTCCAGCCGGTTCAGGTCGTGCAGGTCCCAGCGGATGGAGGCATTTTCGCCGTTGATTTCAAACGTATACAGCGCTTTATGTCCGCGTGCATAACGGGTTGATTCAAAGAGGCCGAGCGATCCGTTGCTGAAGCGGCACAGGAAGGAGCAGGCATCGTCGATGTTTACTTTTTCCACTTTACCGGTGAGCTGATGCATACGTTCTTTTACAAACGTTTCTGTCATTGCAGTTACGTTGGTAATACTGCCATTCAGCCACAATGCGGTATCAATGCAATGGGAGAGGAGATCGCCCACAACACCGGAACCGGCTACGTCTGCATCCATGCGCCAGAGGCCTTCGCCGCCCTGCGGCAGGTTGGCGTTAATGGTCCAGTCCTGCAGGAAGTTGGCGCGGTAGTGGAAAATACGACCCAGCTTGCCGGAGTCAATGATCTGCTTGGCGAGGGTAACAGCCGGCAACCGGCGGTAGTTGTACCACACGGTATTGGGCACGCCTGCTTTTTCAATTGCATCTACCATGCCGGCCGATTCTTCCAGTGTACGTGCCAGTGGTTTTTCGCAGAGGATCATTTTGCCGGCAGCTGCTGCGGCGATGGCTATTTCAGCGTGTTTGTCGTTCGGCGTACAAATGTCCACAGCATCTATATCATCGCGTGCAATCAGGGCTTTCCAGTCCGTTTCCACGGATTCATATCCCCATTGGGCGGCGAACGCTTTGGCCTTGCTTTCCGTGCGGGAACATACTGCTTTTAGTACAGGCTGATATGCCAGGTCCGGGAAGAAGTTTTTCACGCGCAGGTAGCCATTGGAGTGGGTTCTGCCCATAAAGCCACATCCTATTAATCCTATCCTCAGTTCTTTCTTTGTTGTCATAGTTGTCACGGGTTATAATTAAAAAACTATTCCTGCCAGCCGTGCTGTTGCCTTACAGCGATCATGGCGGCGAGGATATCGTTCCAGGTTTTCGCCTGGGTCATCACGGCGTTAGGGAACATACAACCATCCCAGCAGATATGTTTCACTGCCTTCGTGAGTTCTCCTTTGTCGTCGCGAAGCCAGAAGCCTGCATCTTCTGCAATGTTCAATTTCCCGTTGGGATCAGTGGCCAGGCAGTGGCGGCCGGTTTTATCGTGGGAGCCGGTGCCATGCACGGTACCATCATTCTGTGCTACGTGGAAATCGATCGTCCACGGACGAAGCGCCTGTGTAAGCTTCCGGAGCCCGGCTTTGATCGCCTCGCGGTCGCTCCATTCAAAGTTGGCCGGCAGTATCCTGTCTTCCGGACTGTTATACCCCAGCAGATATAAAAACGTGTGCGACATATCTGCCTGGAAACCGATGTTGGGCCGGTCTACTGCTTCAAGGGTATCCAGCATTGCTTTCCAGCTGTGCATACCACCCCAGCAGATCTCACCTTCTGCGGCTAGTCTCTCACCATAATCGGCAGCAACATCACATGCTTCCCGGAAGGTTTGCGCAATCAGCTTTGTGTTGCCTGCGGGATCTTTGGCCCAGTCTTCCGGGCTGCAGGCAGAGTCGATGCGTACCACACCGCCCGGCCGGATGCCGAGGTCACGGAGGCGTTTGCCCACATGGCATGACTTCCGCACCTGCTCTACAAATTTAGCCCTGTCTTCTTTGCTGCCCATCGCGGAACCGCCGCTGGGAGGCCAGATTGGCGCCACCAGGCTGCCGATCTCCAGGTTATAGGAGGAAACTTTTTCTACCAGTCTTTTCAGGTCATCGTCGGAGCTGTCTGCGGATACATGCGGGTCAAACAACCCAATGTCGATACCGTCAAACTTAACGCCATTGACTTCCGCATTGGCTGTCATTTCCAGCAATGTATCAAACGAAATGATGGGCTCCGCGCCATCTCCTTTTCCTACAATGCCCGGCCAGGTGGCGTTGTGCAGCTTTGGATAATTATTATCTTTCATAACGTCGTTTTTAAAAGATTATAACACGAGGTCGGGGTTACCCGGACCAAAATGTTTCAGCATCACAATCGGATCAGTAGCGGAGTGGTTGACGATTTTCACTCCTGCAACAGCCGCTGCTTCGCTGATAAAAAACTCATCGTTGGTTAACTGCCCATAGCGGATCAGCGCCGGCGTATCAATATCCCATACGCCCATTTTGCCGTGCCCCTGCATGAGGATGATGCCATAGGCGGCGCTGTCTTTAATAACTACCGTGGCGCCTGGAGCTACGGTCAGCTCTTTGGCGCTGAAAGCATCCGATTTGTAACACACCCAGTTCTCCGTATATCCTTCCCCGTTAGCAGCTGTTACAGGCGGCATGAAGCGGTTCTGGAACTGGTTGGGATCCACGTTCAGTTCCCAGTCAATCACGTCCATCAATGCATCGTAATCGCCGATGCTTTCTTTGGGCGTACCGTTCCAGAGCAATACTTCAGGAACAATGGCTTCGTTTACGAGCGACTGGTACATCGCAAATACATCGGAAGCTTTTTGTGGTTCGTAAGTACACAAGCTACCTGGCGCATGCAGCAGTCCCGGCGGAACATCCCATCCGGTGCCCGGTTCCAGGCGGTAAGCCTGTGAGTAGTTCGTGATCTTATTATCTCCCTTGGTAAAATTCAACAGGCATTCCTTGATCTGTTCGCGGGTGGTGCCGGGAGCAATACCCATGAAAGTATAAGGGAAATCACCGCCATGATTATTCAGCTGCGGCGGAAAGTAATAAGCTTCGGGCTTGCCGGCCTGTCCGATCAGTGCTGCCTTTTCATCGTTGTGGTGAATATGGTGGGGGAGCGGTCCCATGTTATCGAAGAACTTGGAATACATCGGCCACGCGCCATAAGTATCCCATAAACGTTTCCCGATCAGTTTATCTTTTAACGCACTAATGGCATCTTTCAGTAAAAATTGCTGCGTACCCCTGCCATCGTTTACTACCACCATGCTTAAACCTTCATTTTCGCCTGTTAAAGGGCCGTTCTTTGCCGGAGTGGTAGACGACAACCAACGTTCATCGATGCCGCCACGTTCGCCTCCCAGGACGTAATAATCGTCCGGGTGTAATTTGATCCGCCGTCCTGGCACACAAAATGATCTGGGTACCCAGTTTGGTGCCAGCCGGAGAATCCCTTGTCCCTGTTCGAGTGCTTTTTCTGCTAAGCTTGTTTTTTCCATGAGCTTTAAAATGATTATAAAAGATCAGTGAGAAATGATTTGATGTCTTCGTTGGTATGCAACAGGTCTATCTGCAATTCATATTCACGGCGTTCGCCCGGTTCCATGAATAGCAGCGTACCTTCCCTGCGGGCCTTTGCCTGCCCGGTAGGCGGATGGGTGCCGGGTTCCAGCCCCATCACATATTCGCCCTTACCCCAGTGCTGCCAGTTGGTAAGCACCGGTAACTGCGCTTTTTTAAACCGCAGTGAAAAAGCCAGTTGCAGTGCCGCGTTGTGCACACCACAGGTGCACCATCCGCCGGCATCCGCCACGGGATCAATGATCGCGGCTTCTTCACCGCTGCCGGCATGACTGTCCAGCGGCGCGAGGCATTTTTTATAGTTGTGATCCGCATTAAAAATGTGATCCGGATTACCTTCCCGGGAAACCCAGTTTCCCTTCCAGCAAATGTCCGCACCTTCATCTACCAGCGGCCAGCCGAAATTGAAATGATACAATAACATATGCGGCGCAGTGATATTGCCCCTGTTCACTACTTCATCATGTACCCGGATCTCTGCTTTACCGAGTGTGCCGGAAATAGTGCGTTTCAGCATCAGCTTTGCCCCGAGTACGCTGGTTTGCAGCATGGTCCCGGTAATGCTCATCTCCATCTGTCCGGCCACAGGGTCGGGTTGTATGATGGAAACAATTTCAGCAGGCGTATTGCTGACAGGTCCGTGCAAACCGCGTTCTCCATATTCATCGGTTTCCGGCCCACCAACATGCATCAGTCCGCAGGTGGTAATCAATCCACCGCCAAAGGTTTGGAGCCAGTCCAAACCTTTGTTCGCCCCGCGGGTAGGTGCAGTAATGCCGCCATGGCTTAACCAGGCCAGGCTATGCTGATGATAAAACGCATCTGCAATATCCATGGCCCGGTCGATGACCACCTTATAACGCAGCCCGGTACCGGTATTGATCCAGGCGATGCGGGTGCCCCTTCCGGGGCCGTTGTCCAGCACCGCCGTTTCTATACCTCCCAGTTGAAAATGATTCGAGAGTTTATGTTGCCACGACTGATTATTCAATGCCATCCGCGCGTTATTTATCTTCCAAAAAAATATTATTTACGACCCAGCTGCTTTGGAGCCAGGAAAACAGAATCCTGTTTGTTGCCGCCGGATTTCAGATAAGCCATTAAATCCCTCAGTTCTTCTTCATTCAAACGGTTAATTAACCCTGGCAGCATCACTGAAACTTTGGATGCTTTTGTTCCGGTTACATCTTTCTTCAGCAGTTCGCGCTGATCCTGTGTGGCAAATGGATTCTGTGAAATCACATACTTATCCTTGTCCTGGCTTACCAGCCGTCCTACTACGGAGCTGCCGTTCTTTAAAGAAAATACGGTGGCTTCGTACTGGTCGGAGATGGTTTTGCTGGGTTCAATAATTGCTTCGAGAATATCTTTATTGGAAAAACGTGTACCCAGCTGCGTTAGATCCGGTCCGGCTACGCCGCCTTCACCACGCATGCCATGGCAGGAGCTGCATAACGCCGTGGCAAACATTGCCCGTCCCTGTTCAAAATCACGTTTGGTGGTAGCGCTGTCCACTATTTTAAGTGCTTCTTCTACCGTCCATCTCCTGCCCGGGCCTTTTGGTTGCGCAAAGCCTGCCGCCAGGTTGCCGCCACTGTTTAACAGGGAGTCGCCGGAAATCTGGTTGAAGTGTGCGAACTCTTTTTTCGGCACATTGGCTAACGCGTTTTTCCTGGCGTTGTTGATGAAGCCAATAAAACTATGCCCGCCTTTAAAAGTGAAGGCGTTATAAAACCAATGGAAATATTGTTCCTGTAATTCAGGTGTCCAGCCGCTTTTAGCCTGGCTTAATACCGTTGCATACCAGGTTTGCTGTAAGGGTGGCATTTTAGATAACATACCGGCAATGTCCAGTCCGTACTGCGGATTACGCATGATCAGGTCGGCTGATTTCATGGCAGTTTTAGCGGCAGCGGTATCATCTTTGGCACTGGCCAGTAACGCCATTGTTTTTTCCACAGCATTGGGGGCATTGATATATACCAGTACTTTACTCAGCGACCTGTTCAGATCGTTGGTAGTGGCAGGATACTGCGGATCAAGGTAGGCGGCTATTTGCGCGGATTGTTCTGTATCCGGTTTACCCATACGCACAAATACGAGTTCAAAAGCACGCAGCAGGTCAATCTGCTGGGAAGGCGACAACTGCGCATAGTTGATGGTCATCAGTTGCGGCAACAGGAGCTTCTTTACATCCTCCTTGCCCTGGCGCGCGAGCGCTATCGCTCCCTGGATCAGTGTTTCAGGATCTTTTTCCTGTAACAATTTATTCTGCCACTGACTTACCGGTTGATTTTCGATGGCTATCCTTGCAGCGAACCGGATAAAGCGGTCACTGTTTTTCAGGTAAGGCCATGCAAACTCAACTGCCCCTTCTTTTGCACCACCGTGGTAGGCTTCCAGCTGTTTGCGGATCTTAGCGCCCTCTGTAGGCGCTGCTGCAGCCAAAGGTGCGTTATCTTCCTTATTGTCTTTGTAGTATACGCGGTAGAGATCAGACTCCAGTCTGCGGCCACCGGTCAGGAAATACAATGCACCGTCAGGGCCGATCATACCATCTGTTAATGGCAGTGGAGAACCCGACAGGAATTCTTCTGCGCCTGCCCTGTAAGAAGCGCCATCCGGTTGTAAGCTGATGGCATAGATGATACCAAAGCTCCAGTCGAATGCAAATAATGATTTGCGGTATTTCTCCGGGAACCGCGCATTGCCGCCATAGATCAGGTTGGTAGGGGAGCCCTGGCCAATGTTGAGCAGCGGTGGTAAGTTATCGGGATAGGCGGGAGACCATTTCTCCGTACCCGGACGCCATCCGTATTCGCTGCCGCTGGTTACCTGGCATATACGGGTAGGACGGTACCAGGGGGTACCAAAATCCCATTCCATATCTGAGTCATAGGTGAACATATCACCGGCATCATTAAAAGTAAGATCAAAGGGATTACGGTAGCCGGAGCTGATGAGTTCCCAGTTGCTACCGGTAGAATCGATGTGCGCTATCCATCCGCCATGTGTATTTACCGTATTATCGTGACCGTTAGGATCCTTGATAAATGGTAACACGTTGTCGATGTTCCAGGATGGCGGCACTTTATAGTTATTCATCTCCGGAATTTTGGTAAAATTACCGGCAATCACATAGATGGATTTTTTATCCGGAGATAATACAATGCTGTGCGGGCCGTGTTCTCCTTCGCCTTCCAGTGCTTTCAGCAGGGTGATCTTATCAAACTGGTCGTCGCCGTTGGTATCCTGTAAACGATACAATCCGCTGCCTTTGTCGAAACGGTCGTCACTGTTGTGATTCACCATTACATACAAGCTGTTGAAGGCATACAGCAGCCCCTGTGCATAACCCATAGATACTTTTTGTGTGGAAGTATCATTGCCAATCCTTAGCTGTTCTATTTTCAGCTTGGCAGAATCTTCCCCTACGGCAGGGAGCTGCAACCGGTAAAGAAAACCATACTGATCGGACACGATCATGCGCCCTTTGTCATCAAAGGCCATTGACACCCAGGAGCCCTGGTTGTTGTCGCCCGGACTGTACAACCGCTCTGCCTTAAAATTATCAGGTAATTTCAGGGCATCGATTTTCGGATTGCCGGTTAGCTTGGTCTCTGACGTTGAGTCGTTTCCGTTATTGCAGGCCACACCGGTCATCAGAACGGTGGAAACCAACAACAGCAGCGGGAAAGCTCTTTTACGTAACGTGGTCATAATATAATCTTGAATAGGTTCCTGAGTTGATGCTATTGATATGGGAAAACGTTTACTATAGCTGTAGTAATATAGTAAACGTTTTCCCGTTTTTTTCAACTTTTTTTACCAGCCGGTATTTTGTTCAAATCCATTCAATCTGATTTCTCTTTCAGGAATTGGAAATAATAACTGGAACGGCTGTATGTTATATGATGCCGGGCTGAGCCTGGTCAGCCTTTTCTTTTCTTCTATTCCGTGGGCAGTCATTACGGAAACGGCTTTACCGGTGCGAAGCAACTGATACCAGCGATTGTCTTCAAAGGCGAGTTCTACACGCACCTCGTGAAAAACAGTATCGCGGAAAGCGCTCTGACTTAAAGCCGGTAAAGGATCCAGCCCAGCGCGTTGACGCACGGGATTGATATATTGCAGCGGGTTGCCGGTACCGGTTTCATTGATGGCTTCTGCAAGCATTAGCAACACCTGGGAGTAACGGTACACCGGCCAGTTTTCATTCGCACGGCCATCAAGCGCATAAGGTGGATGATAGAACTTCCGGATCAGCGGCAGTTTGCCACCAAAGGCAACTGATTCTGCGAAAGCAGCATTGGTCGGACTGGAGTACATAAAAATAGATGCATCCTTTCTTTTGTCCTTTGCATCGTACGCATTCACAATACTGGGAGTGGGCATGTTTACGCCGCCCAGGTTGCCATTGAAGCCGGTCAGGTCTTTTTTACCGTTGCGTGGACCGAAGTTGAAAATATAATTGCTGCTTTCTGTTTCGATGCCGGAGTTGTACTGAACCGAAAAAATGGATTCTGAATTGTTCTTCTTCGCCGGATCAAAATTATCTGCGTAATTATCTACCAGTGAATAGTTCAGTGTGGTTACCTGTTGTAAGGTGGTTACTGCCTTTGGATAATCTTTCATGGTCAGGTAAACCTCACCCAGTAAAGTAAGTGCAGCACCTTTGGTAGCCCGGCCGATGTCGCCGCCGGAGTAGCTGGCAGGCAGGTTGGCAGCGGCTTCTGTGGCATCCGCAATGATCTGGGCATATACTTCTTCCACGGTGGCTTTTTTCGGAGTGGAAGCCTCATCCGGGCTTGCTACTTCCTTCACCAGCAACGGCACGCCGCCAAAAAGGCGCACCAGGTGAAAGTAGTACAAGGCCCGGAGGAATTTAGCTTCACCGAGATACTGCTTTTTAGTTGCGTCGTTGGAAAATTTTACGCCATCAATACGGGTAATAATTACGTTGG
The DNA here is from genome assembly GCF_050434025.1 of Chitinophaga sp. W3I9. Lineage (NCBI taxonomy): Bacteria > Pseudomonadati > Bacteroidota > Chitinophagia > Chitinophagales > Chitinophagaceae > Chitinophaga > Chitinophaga sp. W3I9. Next base: position 4,777,948 of record NZ_JBNPWC010000001.1, on the reverse strand, counting down.
ACTGCTGTATGTTTCTGTATATCTGCGTCCATACATTGTTCACATAGTTATTGGTGGGAGTGATCAGGAACTCGTCGATCTCTTCGCGTTGCTGCGCGCCACGGTCACTTTCATCATACTGGTAGTTGGTATTATCAGCTCTCATTTCCGCCATCGCCCAGTAGTCGCCGGTATAGAATTCCTGTAGTACGCCGTAGCAGCCATTCACCGCACGGAGTACCTGTGCTTCGGTAGTATAATAGTTGGATCCGCTGGAAAAAGAATTTGGCTTTACATCCAGCATGTTAGTACATCCATTCAGTGCGATCGCAAGCAGCGCGATAAAAGGTATCTTAGTTTTCATGTTGCTATTCTTTTTTTGACTGAATTAAAAGGAGAGATTGGCGCCCAGTGAATAAATTCTTGGAACCGGGTAACTGGAATAGTCGATTCCAGGTACCAGTGCGCCGCTTCCACCTTTGCCCATGTAGTTGGTTACTTCAGGATTGCCGCTGTAGTTGGTAAACAGGATGGCATTCTGCACACTTACATATACCCTGGCGCTTTCCACAAATCCCATCTTAGGAAGGCTGTAGCCCAATGTAATATTCTTCACCCAGGCATAATTATTTTTCTCTACAGTCAGTGAACTTACGTCGCGGTACATTACCCTGCCGCGGCCGGAACCATTGGTAGTAGGTACTTTGCCATTGCCCGGGTTGGATTCTGATCTCCACCTATTGGCTACATCTTTGCGTACATTAAATACACCGTCGATATTACCGTTGTAGTCATTAGTGGCATGTAAGCGATCGGCGCCCATAGAGCCAACCACCAATACACGGAGGTCAAATTTTTTGTAGTTCAGGATGTTGGTTAAGCCCCAGTTGAAGTCGGGATACGGATTACCGATGATCGCGAAATCTTCCCGCGGATTAATCACCCCGTTGCCACTGATATCTTTAAAGCGGATATTACCCGGAATAGCACCGGGGAAAGCAGGGCCTTTATCTACTTCCGCCTGGTTCTGGTAAATGCCGTCAAATACATATCCATACAGCATGGCGAGCGGCTGGCCTACAATGCTTACGTTGGTAGGATTGCCTTCACTGCTGTTACCGGAATAGATAGGGGCATTGTCTTTTCCTAATGCCAGCACTTTGTTGCGGTTGAAGGCAATGTTAAAGTTGGTGGTCCAGGTGAAAGATTTGGATTCTATATTGCGGGAGGAGATACCAATTTCCAGTCCTTTGTTTTCCATGTCGCCGCTGTTCTCTGTTACGGTGGTAAAGCCGCTGGACTGCGGTACTTCCACGTTTAACAGCAGGTCCTGTGTATTTCTTTTATAAGCATCGATGGTCAGGTAGATGCGGTCTTTCAGCAAACCAACGTCAACGCCTATATTTAATTCACGCATTTTTTCCCAGCCAAGATTCGGGTTGCCGAGGGTGTTCATTACACGGCCACCATTCAGCGCACCACCCAGTACATAATCACTGGTGCCGATGCTGCTCATGTAGGTGTAGTTACCGATATTGAAGTTCCCGGAGAAGCCATAGGATGCCCTTATCTTCAGGTCGCTGAACACACGGGAGGACTTCATAAAATCTTCCTGTGATACGCGCCATCCCAATGCCACGGAAGGGAAGGTACCCCAGCGGTTGTTGGGGCCAAAGCGGGAAGAACCATCACTTCTCACAGTAGCGGTTACCAGGTATTTATCTTTATAAGCATAGTTTACCCTGGCCAGGTAAGATAATAATGCCCACTCTGTTTTATCTGTTACATTAGGATTATTGGTGAGGGTAGCTGCACCGTTGATGGTTTTAATATCATCGTCCGGGAAGTTGGCAGCATTGATGCCCACATTTTGTTCCTTCTGTGATTGGACACTGTACCCCAGCAACCCGGTAATGGCATGCCCGCTGCCGCTGGTGTACTGGTAAGTGAGCGTATTTTCATTCAGCCAGTTCAGGTAATTTCCGGTGATGTAACCTCCGGAAGGAATACTTGGCGGCGCTGCATTGGTGTTACCAATAGTAGAAGGCCGGAAGAACTCAGCGCTTCCTTCCTGGTAATCTACGTTGAAAGTGGATTTAAATTTCAGGTTCTTTATAATTTCATATTCTCCGTAAGTGTTGAAAAGGATACGGGTGCTCTTGGATTTGTTGGTCACTTCATTGAGCATCATTACCGGGTTCGGGAGACCAAAAGTACCCGGACTCTGGATATACTCATTATAACTGCCGTCTGCCTTATAGATTGGCTCTATAGGGCTCGCAATACCAAAAACGCCTTCGCGGCCTTCCCCGTTGGTGTTGCCTTTGCGCGTGGTGTATGAAGGGGCTACGTTAAAGCCTACCTTGAACCTGTCGGAGAGATTGGCATCCACATTGGCTCTTACTGTGAAACGTCTGTAGCCGGAGTTGATGATCACGCCATCCTGGTTGTAATAACCAGCGGAGACATAGGTCCTGATTTTATCGGTACCACCACTCACGCTCAGGTTAATATCCTGCATGGGTGCTGTTCGCGTAATGGCATCAAACCAGTCGGTGCCTTTACCGATCAGTGCAGGATTGCGGTAAACTTCCGGTATGTCGGCATCAGTAGGTTCGCGGTGTTCGGTGAAACGGATATTATCTTCAATCGCTTCTTTTCTGAACTGTGCAAATTCCTGTCCGTTCATCAGGTTTGGGCGTCCTTTATCAGGGATGGATTGAACACCATAGTTGGCAGAAAGCTGCACCCGGGGAATACCGGAGCTGCCTCGTTTGGTAGTGATCAGCACCACGCCATTGGCGCCTCTTGAACCATAAATAGCTGTTGCAGAAGCATCTTTCAACACCGCCATGGATTCGATATCCTGCGGGTTAATAGCGTTCATCGGATCAGATACCTGGTCGGAAGAAGATGCCAGCGGGTAACCGTCCACTACGTAGAGGGGCTGGCTGCCTGCACCCACTGCGCCGATGCCGCGTACCTGTACCTGTGGACCGCCGCCGGGAATACCATTGGAGGTACTTACCTGGATACCGGCAATCTGGCCGGCTAATGCCTGGTCGGGACCAGCCACCGGCATGTCTTTAATATTTCTCATGGTAACAATACCCACAGATCCAGTTACATCTTTTTTCTGCTGCGTACCATATCCTACAACCACTACCTGGTTGAGTACTTTATTACTTGGCTCCAGCTGTACGCTGATGCGGGTACGGTTGCCTACAGCATAAGTTTTGCTGGCATAACCAATGATGCTGAAAACAAGGGAGTCTGACGGACTGGCGGAAATCGTATATCTCCCGTTGGCATCACTGAATGCACCCTGGCTGGTACCTTTAACGCCAACGGTTACACTCGGAAGCGGGGAGCCCGTTCCTGCATCTGTTACCTGACCGCCAACGTTATTCTTTTGTGCATAGGTGAAAGTGCTGATGAATAACAGAGCGGAGCAAGTGATGCCAAAACGTGCGGGAAAGAAAGATCCTTTTTGATAAAGGGTGGAAGTTCTGATCATAACGAGTGGAATTTGGTTTGATGAAACGGCATTACTTAACGGAAATAAATTTAGCGGAAGAATAATACATTCCTGTCCTGTTGCGTCCTGTACTGTCCTGTACTGTCCTGTATCAGGGCATGTTAACTGGTATCAAAGAGGCGTTTGTAAAAGCCGGGAAAATATTGTTACTTTCCGTTGCATTTATTAAAATGCAGACAGTTAAAAATCTGACGTATGATCATGAACAGAAAAAGCCTGACATTGGTAGCCCTGTTTGCCATATTGGGCACTACGGCTTTTGCGCAGAATACTACGGACGCTGATGCTGCCGCAAAAGAAAAGAAACAGCGGGAAGAGTTGATGAAACAGGACTGGGCCTGTTTAAAGTGTTTTGAGGAAGCGAATACCCAGGTTACCGCGCCCAAACCGGGCGAACAACGGGTAGTATTTATGGGTAATTCCATTACCATCGGATGGGGAAAGCTGAACCCGGAGTTTTTTGAAGGCAAACCCTACATCAACCGGGGTATCAGCGGACAAACCACGCCACAAATGCTGATCCGCTTCCGTCCTGATGTGATTAACCTGAAACCAAAGGTGGTAGTGATCCTGGCAGGTACCAACGACATTGCGGGCAATACCGGCTTTACCCCGGTGGAAACGATTTTCGGGAACATTGTATCGATGGCGGAACTGGCCAAAGCAAACGGCATCAAAGTGGTGCTGTCTTCCGTAATACCGGCATTTGATTATCCATGGCGTAAAGGACTGGAGCCGGTTGGAAAGATCGCCGACCTGAATCAGCGCCTTAAAAACTACGCCGCCAAAAATAATTGTGTATACCTGGATTATTATACGGCGATGGCTGATGAAAGAAAAGGCCTGAAAGCCGAGCTCACCTACGATGGTGTACACCCCAATAAAGCCGGCTACCTCGTGATGGGGCCACTGGCGGAAAAAGCAATAGCCACAGCATTAAAGAAGAAATAAATTGAAAACCCGTTCATTCATCCTTACCGGCGTTCTGGTGCTGGCTGCCGGGCTGGTTGCCGCACAGCAGTCACTTTCCAACCGGCTTGACTCTCTGCTAACCGTCAGAAGTCCCCGCCCGTTCAACGGGGTAGTGCTAATTACACAAAAGGGCAAAACGCTCTATACTAAAAGCTATGGCTACGCCAACCGCGAAGCAAAGCAGCCGCTGAATATCGATGATCCGTTTATCATTATGTCCATTACCAAGCAAATGACGGCTGTAATGGTTTTGCAGGAAGTCGAAAAAGGACATATCCAGCTGCAGCAAACATTGCATACTTATCTACCGGAAATAAAAGATAGCTGGGCAGACAGCGTCTCCATCCACCAGCTGCTGAATCATACCTCCGGCGTAGTGTGGTTTGATGCCCCGCTGGCCTTTCCGCCCGGCACCAGGTACGCTTATTCCAACTTTGGCTATTCCCTGCTGAAATCCGTATTGGAACGAACTACCGGTAAGCCCTATACGGAGTTGGCAGATGCCTTGTTTAAAAAATGCGGCATGAAGCACTCCGGTATTACCGGCCGGAAGCGGGCCGTGCAGGGCTACCAGGAAACGGCATCCGGAAGCCTGGAAGCGTGTACGGACACCATACCCGACTGGCACTACGCAGGTGCAGGCGTGGTTTCCACTGCCCGCGACCTGGTACGATGGAATGAATTGCTATATGGAGGGAAATTGCTGAACGACAGCAGCTACCAGCAAATGACGCATGTTTGGGAACACCGGCAGCACACGGTATACGGGTCTATAGGAACCGGCTATGGTATTGTGGTCAGCGACGATAAGCAGGAGATGGGACATACAGGATATATGCCCCAGCTGGGGTTTACACTGATTAACTTCTACTACCCGGCTACAGGCAGCAGTCTTGTCGTAATGGAAAATGTGGGATATAGCGAAAAAGATATACCCAGGGCCTATTACTTTGAAAAAAACGTCCGGGAAATATTATTGCCAACTGTTATAAAGAAGCAATAACAACTATTTACATAATTCCACTGCAACGATATGTTATTTTTTTGTTGTAACGTTTTCTAATTCAGATATTTTGTTGTAGTTTCATTACTCACCAAAGAAAAGGAGGTATTCATGCTATCTACAGAATATTCATGGACACCTAAGGTTAATTTAGTTTAACCCGGGCGGCTCCATTAGAGAATCTGTTAACGCTTTGGCGTTAAAGGCATCCTGGCATAGCCGGGATGCCTTTTTCTTTGTTATATAATATTTTTATATTTTTGGAAGATGTATAACGCCTTAGTGATCCCAAGGCAACAAACTATAAAACATGGCTTTTATTATGGTGGACGTTGAAACAGATGGTCCCATTCCCGGCGATTACTCAATGATTTCTTTTGGCGCCGTTCTGGTAAATGAACAACTCAATCAATCTTTTTACGGTCAGCTGAAACCCATTTCCGATAAATTTATCCCGGAAGCACTGGCCGTGTCTAATCACACGCGGGAGGATACCCTGGGCTTCAATGATCCCGCACAGGTGATGCAGGACTTTAAACAATGGATTATCTCCGTTAGTAAGGACCGGCCCATTTTTATCAGCGATAACAACGGGTTCGACTGGATGTTTATCTGCTGGTATTTTCATCACTTTACCGGTGAAAATCCATTTGGATTTAGCTCCCAAAACCTCGGCAGCTTGTACAAAGGCATTACAAAAGATACTTTCCAGACCTTCAAACACCTGCGCAAAACAACCCATACACATCACCCGGTAGATGACGCGAAAGGCAATGCAGAAGCCCTGCTTACCATGAAACGCGAAATGGGTCTGAAAATTAAACTGTAGCTACATCCGTAAACTTTTAACTGGGTTTGCCAGCCCGGCTTTCACCGACTGGTAAGCGATGGTAACTCCTGCTATCAATACAGATACCAGGATGGCAATAACGAAAATGCCGCCGCCGATATGGGTCTGATAAGCGAAATTGTCTAACCAGCGCGCCATTACAAACCAGGCCACAGGCGCCGCAATGACGAAGGAGACGATGATCAGCACAATGAATTCTTTTGCAAATAAGCCAACGATGTTCAGGAGGGAAGCACCCAGTACTTTACGGATACCCACTTCTTTGGTGCGCTGAACCGCTGCAAAGGCCACCAGGCCGTATAATCCGAGGCAACCGATCAGAATGGCAAGAGACGAAAAGAGCTTGAAGGCGGTATATAATTTTTGCTCCTGGTTATATAAATTGGCAATCCGGTCGTCCAGAAAGTCGTATTCAAACAGGTTCTCCGTAAAGAGCGCCGACCAGGTCTTATCAATACCAGAAAGCGTGTTGTGCATATTTGCCGGTTGTATCTTTACACAGGCGGTTCTAAAGCCATTGGAGCTGTATTCCAGCACACAGGGTCTTCCTTTTTTATAACGTGATTCACTTTGAAAGTTCTGTACCACACCCATAATCTGGGTGGGGCTGCCATTGATGTAGAAACGTTTACCAATGGCGTTTTCCGGTGTTTGCATGCCAATTTTGTGCAGCAGGGTTTCATTGACCAGCACCCGGCGCACGGTATCTGCATCTGTTAATTTACGGAGGTTTTCACCTGCCAGCAGTTTGATGGAAAACATATCCAGGTATTGTTCATCAATGGCTTTCATCTCTGTTACATCATCCTTGATAACACCGGCTTCAGGGCAGGTAAAGGCGGCATAATTACTGCCACCTACCGGCGGTCCGGAAGCAAAGCTCAGCTGCTTTACACCTGGGTTGGATAATAATTGTTCCCGCAAAATATCACGTTTTTCTTTGTCAGGAACCCGGAAAGAAACCACGGCATCTTTATTAAAACCCAGGTCCCGGTTCTGGAGGAAGTCCATCTGGTAGCCTACTATCAGCGTACCTGCAATCAGGATCTGTGAAATACCAAATTGGGTGGATACCAGGATCTTTCTTAAACCCAATCCCCGGAAGGTAATACCCGTATTGCTTTTAAGAGAGGCTGCGGGCTGAAAGGCGGATTGTACAAAGGCGGGGTACAGGCCCGCTAAAAGTATAACCGTTACCGTTATTGCTGCCAGCAACGCTGCAATGACCGGTTGCATCAATTGTGACACCCCGATTTTCACGTTCATCCAGGTGGCCACAAAAGGCAGCAAAATGCCTGCAGCTATTGTTCCCAGCACAACGGCAATCAACACCAGTAAAGCGGTTTCAGACAAGAACTGGCGGATGAGTTGTCCGCGGTAAGCCCCCAGCACTTTACGTACACCCACCTCTTTTGCACGGCGTATCGCTTGTGCAGTAGCCATGTTGATGAAATTGATACAGGCGGTAATAATGATAAACAACGCCACCATAGCAAGGCCCCAATAGGTTTCCCGGCTGGTGGTAGGACTGGCAGGACTACTCTGGTAACGCTGGTCAAAATGGATTTCTTTCAACGGCTGCAGTAACAGTTTTGTTCCCGCGGCAACATCTGCGCCCCAGTTTTTAGTAATAAAGGCGGGCATCCTGGCCTGCAACTTCGCTGCATTATAGTGTTCCGGCAGCAATACAAATGCATTGCCTCCGCTGATGTTGTAGAATGAGGCCTGCGCCAGCGCTTCCTTCCGGATGGTTTCGTAGGAAACCAGGAATACGAAAGGCTGACTGGTATTGCCCGGCAAATCTTCAACAACACCGGTTACTTTAAGATTAAACTGGTTGTTCAGGTTGATCACCTGGCCCATTGGGTCTTTGGTGCCAAAGTACTTTCCGGCCATACTTTGTGTCAGTATCACCTGGTTCGGCTCCGACAACGCCGTGCGCGGATCTCCTGCCAGCCAGTGGTAGTCAAACAGCTGCAGGAAGGCCGCATCTGCAAAAGCAAATCCTTTTTCATTGTATCGTGCATCACCTGCCTTTACGAGCCCGGTAGCCTGGTACCAGTATTGCGATACCTGTTCCAGTTCCGGGAAATCGTTACGCAGTGCGGGTACCACCGCCAGTGAGGTACTGGGATTATAATCGAGGGCATTGAATGTTACTCGGTAAATCCGATCCGCTTTTTTGTGGAAGCTATCGTAACTCAACTCATTTTTTACAATGAGAAAAATGATCAGGCAGGCCGCAATGCTAAGCGTTAAGCCAAATACATTCAGAAATGTATAGCTGAGATTCCGCGTGATCGTCCTGAAAGCTGTTTTAATATAACTGCTGAACATGCAAATGCAATTTATCGGATGGAGCTAACTTGCAGCGAAGTAAATGCCATCATATTAAAATGCTGGTTTTCAGTATGTAAGGAAAGATTAAAAGAGGAGGGATGTCCGGTTTTGAAAAGGTGCGTGTCCGGTTCCGGACACTACTTCAATAACTTCTTCCGTAAAGAATATAGATAAAAATCCTCCACCTTTTTACGCGCCCATGGCGTTTTACGGAGGAATTTTAAACTGCTCTGCACAGAAGGATTGCTGATAAAGCAATTAATCCTTACCTGGTAGCCCAGTTCTTCCCAGCCATAGCTTTCATAAAGATGTGTCACTATTTTTTCCAGTGTTAGTCCGTGCAGCGGGTCTTTGGATGCGCCTGGTGTTTCCATGTTGTTCCTTTTTTAAGAGCCCAAAGGTAAGGTAATTACAAAGATGCCCGCATGGTCACATAAAAAGGTACTTCTATCTGTGCCCGGGAGTTATCGAGTATCAGCTGTGCAGCCATTTCTCCCATACACCTAAAGTCGGTGGAAATAGTGGTGATGCCGTTGAGAATGAATTTTTTCAACGGTGTTTCGTTGTAGGAAATGATCCCTACATCCTTACCTATCTTCAGGTTTAAGGAAATAATCCTTTCAATCAGCAATACCAGGTCATTTTCCCGCAGGTTAATATATACATCTCCCGGCTGAATATCTTCTTCTCCTATCTCTTCCACCTTCTTGCTGTTGAAGGCATAGTTCTGGCAGAACTGCATAAATCCTTCATAAATTTCTTCCGGGTAATAGGTATTATCGGGGTAAATGATTTTAATAGTGTGGTATTGCTGCAGCTTGTCCCTGGCTTGTTCCAGGGCGCCGTAAATATCTTCCTGGAAATTCTCGTATACTGCGCCGTATTCGCCGGTCACGCCTTTCAGCTTTTTATCCAGCAGGATAAGCTTTTCTTTCGGGATGGTATTGATCACTTCATCTACGTGCTCCCATCTTTCCCGGAAGTGCGGAAGTATCACAATATGTGTATATTCATTAATATTCTGGGATAACAGTTTTTTAAAGAGACTGAAATCGCTGTTATAAATATAGAAGTCGATATTGGCCTGTTCTCCCAGCTTGTCTGCAAACGAATCATAGATGATTTTTTTGTGCTCGCTCAGTTTGTTGAACAGCAGCAGTATCTTAAATTGTTGGTCAAGATTGGTTTGCGACACATAGTAGCCTTTTCCGGGAACGGACCCCAGGATACCCAGCCCTTTCAGGTATTTGTATGCTTTCTCTGCGGTATCCCTCGAAATTTCAAAAGCGTAGCTGACTTCATTGATGGACGGCAGTATATCATCCTGCTGCACTTTTTTGTCCACAATAGCTTTGATGATAGAGTTGGCCAGCTGGTAATATTTAGGCGTGGCAGAAAAATCATCAATAAAAAGGTATTTAAAGATCGGATGCTGTTTCATGGCTCATCAGGTATTAATCCGCGGAATTAGCTATCAGGTGCTGACATGGCTGTTTTCACGACAATGATAGTGATTTAATTCTACAATTACTATCTCCTGCCGGAAACCATGACAGTCCATGACAGTTTTAAAAGTTACATGTTTTATTTTTATGGAACATTCGTTTCCACGTTACAAATTACTACATCATTATGCAGGCTTTACTGGGAGTTTTATTTCATTTCATAGGTGGGTTCGCATCGGGAAGTTTCTATATCCCTTACAAAAAGGTAAAGGGGTGGAGCTGGGAAAGTTACTGGATTGTGGGCGGGATCTTCTCCTGGCTGGTAGTTCCGCTGCTGGCTGCCTGGTTAACCGTTCCGGGGTTTATGGATATTATCCGTAATACAGAAGGCACTGTTCTTTTCTGGACTTATTTCCTGGGGGTGCTGTGGGGTATTGGCGGTTTAACGTTCGGTTTATCCATGCGTTACCTCGGTATGTCGCTGGGAATGGCTGTGGCACTGGGCTTTTGTTCCGCCTTTGGTGCACTGATACCACCTATTTACCGTGGACTGTTTACAGATGACGCTAATACACTGGGGGCCATGTTTCACAGCAGCAGGGGATTATACGTGTTATGCGGCGTGGCAGTGTGCCTGGTGGGGATTGCCATTTGCGGGAAAGCCGGTATGTTGAAAGAAAAGGAACTCACCGGTGAACAGAAAACCGAAAGCATCCGCGAATTTGACCTCCGCAAAGGACTGGCCGTAGCCATTGTTTCCGGCATCCTGAGCGCCTGTATGAGTTTTGCCATTACTGCCGGCAACAGCATGGGCAAAGCCGCAGTAGCGAATAATGCCAACCCTTTGTTCCGGAACAATGTTATTTTTGTAGTGATTATGCTGGGAGGGCTCACCACCAATTTTATCTGGTGCATGCTGCTCAACAGGCGTAACCGCTCGTTCAACGACTATACGAATAAAAACACCCCGCTGGTGAAAAACTACCTGTTTGCAGCGATCGCGGGTACTACGTGGTTCCTGCAATTCTTTTTTTATGGAATGGGAGAAAGTAAACTGGGTAACGACGCCAGCTCCTGGATCCTGCACATGGCTTTTATTATCCTGATTTCCGGTATGTGGGGTTTTGTGCTGAAGGAATGGAAAAATGCCAGTAAAAAAACATTCGTTACTATTTCCCTGGGTATATTCACCATTATTCTTTCTGTAGTCCTGGTCGGATATGGTAATTCTTTAGAAAATTAACCCTCCGCATTATCGCAATTAAAAACGTAAAAATTATAGAGTATGTCTTTAGATGGAACTACCACGCAATTCAGGCATGTCAGCTATTTATGGGATGAAGCAACAGCGGCCGCTATGGCTGGTGATGAAGTAGCCTTGCTGATCTATCGTTCCAATTTACTCGGCGCAGACCTCCGGTTGACCAACTACGGTGGTGGCAACACCTCCTGCAAAGCCACCGCAAAAGATCCTTTAACGGGAGAGCCCGTAGAAGTGATGTGGGTAAAGGGCTCCGGCGGGGACCTGGGCACGCTCAAAAAAAGTGGCCTCGCCGCTTTGTATGTAGATCGTCTTCGCAGCCTCCAGCATATTTACCGGGGAATAGCGCATGAAGATGAAATGGTGGAATTGTTTAACCACTGCATTTATGATCTCGCCTCAAAAGCGCCCTCCATTGATACCCCCCTGCATGGTTTTCTTCCTTTCAAACATATCGATCACCTCCATCCGGATGCTGCCATTGCTATTGCAGCGGCAAAAGATGGCCGGAAAATCACACAGGAGCTCTTTAACGGCACTATCGGCTGGGTACCCTGGCAAAAGCCCGGATTTGACCTTGGATTGCAATTAAAGCAGTGCCTCGACGAAAATCCCGGTATCCGCGGTATCATGCTGGGCTCTCATGGCCTATTCACCTGGGGCGATACCGCCTACGAAAGTTATATCAATACCCTGGAAGTAATTGAACGCTGCGCAGAATACCTGGAAGAAAACACCGGCCGCCATAAACCGGTGTTTGGCGGCGCAAAAATAAAGTCATTATCGCCTGACGACCGTAAAGCCCAGGCCGCTGCGCTGGCGCCGGTTTTACGCGGATACTGCTCTTCCCAACAGAAGATGGTAGGCCATTTTACAGATGACGCGAGAGTGCTTGAATTTATTAATTCCAATGATCTCGGCAGGCTCGCGCCCCTGGGCACCAGCTGCCCCGATCACTTCCTGCGCACGAAGATCAGTCCGTTAGTACTGAACCTGCCGCCTGATGCAGACCTGAAAGATATAGCCGCCATTAAAACATCCCTGGCGCCGTTATTTACCGCCTACCGGGAAATGTACAAAGAATACTACGATACCTGTAAACATCCGAACAGCCCGGCTATGCGCGATCCTAACCCCGTGGTGATCCTGTATCCCGGCGTGGGCATGTTCACGTTCGCAAAAGATAAACAGACCGCCAGGGTGGCCGCTGAATTTTATATCAACGCCATCAATGTAATGAAAGGCGCGGAAGCCATCTCTGAATATACTTCCCTGCCACGGCAGGAAGCATTTAATATTGAATACTGGTTGCTGGAAGAAGCCAAGCTGCAACGCATGCCCAAGCCTAAAGCGCTTACCGGCAGAATAGCACTGGTAACCGGCAGTGCCGGCGGTATCGGTAAAGCGATCGCTAAAAAGTTTGCGGAAGAAGGCGCGGTGGTGGTCATCAACGATAACGATGCGCAGCGACTGGCCTCTGCTACCGAAGAGTTTAATAAATTGTACGGGAAAGATGTGTTTGCCGCTGACCTGCTCGATGTAACCGATTCCGCATCCATCCGTAAAACCTACGACACGGCCGTGCTGGCCTTTGGCGGCATCGATATCATCGTAAACTGCGCGGGGTTATCGATCTCCAAACCACTGGAAGATCATACAGAAAAAGACTGGGACCTGCTGTACGACGTACTGGTAAAAGGACAGTTCCTCGTTACGCAAGCAGGTGTGGACATCATGCGCAAGCAGGACACCGGCGGGGATGTGCTGAACATCGTCAGCAAAAATGCGTTGGTTTCCGGTCCTAACAATGCAGGTTACGGATCTGCCAAGGCAGCGCAGCTGCACCTGAGCAGGCTCAATGCCGCCGAGCTGGGAAAAGATCGTATACGCGTAAACGTTGTAAATCCGGATGCGGTAATTTCCGATAGTAAAATATGGGCAGGCGCCTGGGCTGAAGGCCGGGCCAAAGCATATGGCGTAAAGGTGGAAGAACTGCCCGCATTTTATGCGAAACGTACGCTGTTAAACGAAATCATTGTACCCGAAGATATTGCCAACGCCTGCTATGCTTTTGTAGGCGGCTTACTTAACAAGGCAACCGGCAATGTACTGAATGTAGATGGTGGAGTAGCAATGGCTTTTGTGAGATAAGTATGTTATTTTATCTACGTAAAAAAAGATTATCATGAGAATCGAAAAATACAGGATAGAAGAGCATAACCAGGCAGGAATGGCGGCGCAGCAGCGGGCATTTGAATATCTCTCGGGGGAAATTAAAAATGTTCCTGAAATATTGCAGCAGCTGATATCTTTCCAGGTGGGCATTCCCAGCTGGGCGCTGGGAACCGGCGGTACCCGCTTTGGGCGTTTCCCCGGCGGCGGTGAACCCAGGAACCTGGAAGAAAAGATCGAAGACATCGGGTTGATTCATCAGCTGAACCAATCCAGCGGCGCCATTTCTCTGCACATACCCTGGGATATTCCGTCCAATCCCGCGCATATTAAAGCCATGGCGGCGCAACACGGCCTCCGCTTTGATGCGATGAATTCCAATACTTTCCAGGATCAGCCCGGACAGCAGCTGAGCTATAAATTCGGCTCGCTGCAGCATGTCAACAAAGACATCCGCAAACAGGCTATCGAGCACAACATAGAAGTGATCCGTCATGGTATAGAACTGGGCTCTGATGCACTCACCGTGTGGCTGTCCGATGGTTCCTGCTTCCCCGGCCAGCTGAATTTCCGCCATGCTTTTCAGAATACACTGGAAGGTTTGCAGGAAATTTATGCAGCGCTGCCGGATAACTGGAAAATGTTTGTGGAATATAAAGCCGCGGAACCTAATTTTTATTCCACTACGGTGGGCGACTGGGGGCAGTCGCTCCTGTACGCCAATAAACTGGGCCCTAAAGCCTATACGTTGGTAGATCTCGGGCATCATCTGCCTAATGCCAACATTGAGCAGATTGTAGCCCTGCTGCTGATGGAAGGTAAACTCGGCGGCTTCCATTTCAACGATTCAAAGTACGGCGACGATGACCTCACCGTAGGCAGCATCAAGCCCTACCAGCTGTTCCTGATCTTCAACGAACTGGTGGAAGGAATGGATGCCCGCGGCATGAATCATACCACCGGCCTGGGATGGATGATAGACGCCTCGCACAACGTGAAAGACCCGCTGGAAGATCTGCTGCAATCTGTGGAAGCAATTATGATCACCTACGCACAGGCGTTGCTTGTAGACCGTAAAAAATTGCTGGCTGCACAACAGCACAACGATGTGGTTACCGCACAGGAAATACTGCAACAGGCGTTCCGTACAGATGTACGCTCTTTGGTAGCTGCCGCCAGGATACAAGCCGGCGGCGCATTGAATCCGCTGGCGTTGTACCGTGCTGAAAAAGTGAGGGATCACCTGATCCGTGAAAGAGGCGCTAAAACAATGGCGACTGGTTTGTAATTTAAATGTGTTTATGAGCGAAATTCCCGTTATTGCTATTTTTGATGTTGGAAAAACCAACAAAAAACTGTTTCTCTTTGATGAACAGTACAGGATCATCTTTGAGCGCACCGCCCGTTTTACGGAAACCGTGGATGAAGATGGCGCGCCCTGTGAAAACCTGGAAAGCCTCCGGCTTTCCGTATTTGATTCCCTGCGGGAAGTATTCAGCAGAAAAGATGTAACGATCAAAGCCATCAATTTTTCAACGTATGGCGCAAGCCTCGTATACATCGATGAAGAAGGGCGCCCATTAACTCCATTGTACAACTACCTGAAAGAATATCCGGAGACTTTAAGTCAGCAGTTCTACGGCAATTACGGTGGCAAAACCGCTTTCTCCGTGCAAACGGCGTCGCCGGTATTGGGAAGCCTCAATTCCGGTATGCAGTTGTACCGGCTGAAATATGAGCAACCCGAAGTATTCAGTCGCATGAAGTATGCATTGCACCTGCCGCAATACATGAGCTTCCTGCTGTCGGGTGTTGCCTGCTCAGATATCACCAGCATTGGCTGTCATACCAACCTGTGGGATTTTAAACAAAACAATTATCATTCGTGGTTAATAAAGGAAGGGGTGCTGGAAAAGCTGGCGCCTCTTTTTTCTTCGGGAGAAGTAATGCCCGCGGCCTTTCCGGGCAACAGCTACGCAGTAGGTACTGGTCTGCATGACAGCTCCGCCGCACTGATTCCATACCTGGTAAATTTTCATGAACCTTTTGTACTGATATCTACCGGCACCTGGTGTATCAGCTTAAATCCATTTAATGATACGCCGCTTACACCGGAAGAACTGGAAGCGGATTGTTTATGTTATATGTCTTTCCAAGGCAAGCCGGTAAAGGCTTCCCGGCTGTTTGCCGGTTACGAGCACGAACAACAGGTAAAGCGTATTGCAACACATTTTGATCAGCATACCGGCAGGTATCGTGGAGTAGAGTACGATGGAAACATCATCCGCCAGCTGAAGGAAAGAAATAAACAGGATGCGCCGCAGCTGGAAGCCGACAAACAACGGATGCAGGCATCTGTATTCGGGCAGCGGGATCTGGATAGTTTTTCTTCGGATACAGAAGCCTATCATCAGCTGATGCTGGATATCGCCAATCAGCAATATATCGCCACCAGCAGGGTACTGAAAGGAGCCCGTGTAAAACGTATATTCGTTGACGGTGGATTCAGCAAAAATGCCATCTATATGAATCTGCTGGCTGCACTGTTTCCTGATATTGAAATCTTTGCCGCCTCCATGGCGCAGGCTACTGCGATGGGAGCCGCACTGGCCATCCATTCCGCCTGGAACAGCAAGTCCATGCCCAACGACCTGATAGAACTGAAATATTATTCGGTGACACATGATGCTACTTTATGAAGTTTTGATTATCATTACTGCCAATAAATAAACTTATGCGTGCCCTCTTTATCCTGCTCTTCAGCTTCGTTACCATTGTTGCCAACGCGCAAACCATAATGCCTTTATATAATGGTCTTCCTCCCGGCGGAATTGCCGCACCGGATGAGGAAGTAACTGACAAGGACAATAACCGCACAAATACCAGTGTACCTACTTTAACGGCTTACCTGCCGCCCAAAGACAAAGCTACCGGCACAGCGGTGCTGATTTGCCCCGGTGGTGGCTACCGTGCAGTAGTGCTGCAGCGGGAAGGTCTCAATATCGCCGAATACTTTGTAAAGCAGGGCATCGCTGCCTTTGTACTCAAATACCGCCTGCCGGATGATAAGATCATGCAGGATAAAAGTACCGGCCCTTTGCAGGATGCGCAGGAAGCCATGAAAATGATCCGGGCGCATGCCGCTGAATGGAACATCGATAATAATCGTGTAGGCATTATGGGTTTCTCTGCCGGTGGGCACCTCGCTTCCACAACAGGTACGCACTTCAATAAACCGGTGCTGGCCGCCAATGCCGGCATCAATGTGCGCCCCGATTTTATGATCCTGGTATACCCGGTGATCAGCATGGAAAAGAACCTCGCACATCCCGGTTCCCGTTTGCGGCTGCTCGGCAGTCAACCGGGAGAAGAAGCTATAAGGAATTACTCGAACGACCGGCAGGTAACGCCTCAAACACCGCCAACTATCCTCTTTCATACCGGCGATGATACTGTAGTAGATGTAGATAACAGCCTGGTGTTTTACCAGGCCCTGCGCCATCAGCACGTGCCAGCGGAAATGCATATTTACCCCGAAGGCAACCACGGCTTTGTATTGAAGCTGCCGGTAGATGTATGGATGCAGATCACCATGAAGTGGCTTGGTAGAATGGGCATGCTCAACCCCGGTAATCCTTTACTACAGGGAGGTCCAGGACAGTTATACTGATAACGTTTTTTACTTTGGGAAATACCGCAATGGGTTCGTTGGCGGATAGCAGGCCGGCAACCGGGTGCCTGTCACTATAACTTTTACGGTTAAACGAATTTTCAAATACTATGATAAGAAAATATGCTGCCGCTGTATTGCTGTTAACCGCTGCATTAACTGCCAGCGGACAACAAACGCCTTTGCAGCGTGGTTTTATAACGCCACCAGACAGTACAAAGCTAAGTGTATACTGGTATTGGATGAGTGATAATATTTCACAGGATGGGGTAAGGCAGGATGTGAAAGCTATGGCGAAAGTAGGCATTGGCCGGGCTTTTATCGGTAATATAGGTTATCCGAAAGAAGAGGTTCCTTACGGAAAGGTAAAGCTGTTTTCCGATGAATGGTGGAAGGTAACACGAACGGCTATACGCACTGCCACTGAAAAAGGACTGGATATCGGCTTGTTCAACAGCCCCGGCTGGAGCCAAAGTGGCGGCCCCTGGATAAAGCCATCACAATCGATGCGCTACCTCGCCGGCGAAGAAATTACTGTTCATGGTCCACAGGAATATAACCAGCAACTACCGCCAGGACCTGCTGATTTTCAGACGGTGGCTGTAATGGCTTTCCCGGTGCCAGGCGGCGATGGAGATGATATTGGGAAACATACGCCACACATCACTTCTAACATCGCATTCCGGGATATTGAAAAACTGACAGACGGAAATACTACCGAGGAAGTAATTGTTACCACGCCTGTTGCCCGCCCAATACCCGCGCACATCGATCTGGAGGTAACCGGCGACTTCACTGCACGAAGCCTCATCATTTACCCGGCCCAAAAACCTTTCAAAGCACAATTTGAACTGCAGGTGAAAGAAGGGGACATCTGGCGAACAATGAAGAGCTTTGAGTTGGACCGCAGTAACCCGCAAAATAATGTAGGCTTTAAACCGTATGCACCAGTCGCCGTTTCCTTTAATGCCACCACCGGCAGGCAGTTCCGGCTGTTGATCAGCGAAGGCAATCCTTCGCTGGCAGAAGTAAAGCTGCTTTCGGCGCCACGCATCGAACGCTTTGAAGAAAAGCAGCTGGCCAAAATGTTCCAGACACCACTGCCGCTATGGAACGAATATCAGTGGCCACCCGAGCCGGAAATATCCGGCGCCGGTTTGATCATCGATCCCACCAAAGCAATTAATCTCACTAAAAATTTATCCGCCAACGGTACGCTTACATGGAAGGTGCCTGCGGGCGATTGGCTGGTGGTGCGCTATGGCATGCTGCCCACCGGCGTCACCAATGGTCCTGCTTCACCGGAAGGAACCGGGTTGGAAATAGATAAGATCAGCGATAAATGGTCGCAGTACCACTACGATGCCTTTGTAGGTAAGATCCGCAAAAGCATTCCCGAAGCAGAGCGTACTTCATTGAAGTGGGTAGTGGCAGACAGCTACGAAACCGGTTCGCAAAACTGGACCGATGATATGGCGGAAGATTTCCAAAAACAATATGGCTACGATCCGCTACCATGGCTGCCGGTATTATCCGGAAGGGTAGTGGGCTCGCCTGATCAGTCGGACCGCTTCCTCTGGGACCTGCGCCGCCTAATTGCCGACCGCGTGGCTTATAAATATGTAGCCGGTTTGCGCAAAGCCAGTCATAAAGATGGTTTGAAGCTATGGCTGGAAAACTATGGCCACTGGGGCTTCCCATCAGAGTTTTTGAAGTACGGTGGCCAGTCGGATGAAATAGGCGGTGAATTCTGGAACGAAGGAACACTGGGCAATATCGAGTGCCGGGCTGCTTCTTCCGCGGCGCATATTTATGGTAAAACAAGAGTGGCTGCCGAGTCTTTTACCGCCGGTGGTAATACATACGGTCGCTATCCCGCGTTGCTGAAGCGCCGTGGCGACTGGTCCTTCACCGAAGGGATCAATCACAGCCTCCTGCATGTATTTATTGAACAGCCCTATGATGATCGCGAACCCGGTGTAAACGCAGGTTTTGGGACAGAGTTTAACAGGAAGAATACCTGGTTTTACCAGGGGAAAGCATTTATAGATTATATCAGGAGATGTAATTTCCTCTTACAACAAGGCAAAACAGTAAATGATATTGCTTACTTCATCGGGGAAGATGCGCCTAAAATGACTGGTGTAAGAAATCCTGAACTGCCCAAAGGATACTCCTATGACTACATCAATGCGGAAGTAATCCTGGAGCGCCTGCATGTAAAGGATGGCAGGCTGGTATTACCAGACGGTATGAGCTATCGTTTGCTGGTACTGCCGCAACTCGAAACCATGCGGCCGGAGCTGCTGGAGAAAATTGCGCAGCTGGTAAAGGAAGGCGCCACCATCCTGGGACCCGCGCCCAAACGCTCTCCGAGCTTACAGCAATACCCGGCGGCAGATACCAAAGTACAGCAGCTGGCCACGGAGCTGTGGGGCCATGGCCAGGAGCGCCAAAGGAAATATGGCAAAGGACAGGTGCTCAGCGGGATGGACATGCCGCAGGCATTGAACATCCTGCAGTTACCCGCGGATGTGGCACAACTGCCGGAACAGGTGTTGTATACCCATCGCAGTACTGCAGATGGACAAATATATTTTGTTACCAACCAGTCGGACCAAAACATCACATTATCGCCTGCCTTCCGTGTGCAGGGTAAACAACCGGAATGGTGGGATGCTGTGACCGGCGAAACCCGCGACCTGAAGGAGTTTACACCACAGCCAGCACATACCGTAGTGCCGTTAACGTTAGCCCCTTACCAAAGCGGTTTTGTAGTATTCCGTAAGAAGGCGGCGGCAACAGGCAAAGGAGTTAATTTCCCCGGGGCAATCACCTTAACCCAATTACAGGGGCCATGGAAAGTGAGTTTTGATGCGGCAAAGCGTGGCCCCGCTCAACCGGTGATTTTTGACCAGCTGACAGATTGGAGTACCCACACCAATGAACAGATCCGTAATTATTCCGGTACCGCTGTTTATGAAATTACTTTTAAGGCAGATGAACTGCCGGCGGAATCCACACCATACCTGGATCTTGGCGCCGTGAGTGTAATGGCGGATGTAACCCTGAACGGGGTGCCGCTGGGCAACGTATGGACAGCGCCTTACCGGGTAAATGTAAAACAGGCACTGAAAAAAGAAGAGAATAAACTAACAGTAACGGTAGTAAATACCTGGGTAAACCGCCTTATAGGAGATAGCAAACTACCTGCTGCCGAAAGGAAAACATGGAGTAACGTGAACCCATATACGCCGAAAGATGCTTATCAGGCTTCCGGCCTGATGGGTCCTGTAAAACTCATCGCAGTAAAATATTAATTACATTCAAAGGAACCTGATCACATGAAAATATATAACCGGATCTTAGAGGTAGCCATCATAATGCTATGTGCCGTTTCTTCCCGGGCCCAGCTGCCGCCGGTATTCGACAGCAGCCGTATGGCTACAGTCCAGGCAACAGCTACCGTACGGCGCTATTTATCTCCCGAAAAAATTATATGGCAAACACCTAATGCAGGTACAAATATTATCAATGCACAACGCTTTCTGCTGGCAGGCAACGGACAAGCCGACCTGGCAAATCAAAACATGTGTGTGCTGAAAAGCACAGCCACCGTGCATCCTGCCTTGCTGTTCGATTTTGGGAAAGAATTGCATGGCGGCTTGCAACTGGTTACCGGGATGTATAAAACCGGTAAGCCGGTAAAGTTGCGGATACGCTTTGGTGAATCCGTGAGTGAAGCGATGAGCGATATTGAACCGGGAAAGAATGCCACCAATGATCACGCCATGCGCGATATGATAGTGGAAGTGCCATGGCTGGGCAAGCTGGAAGTAGGCAACACCGGTTTCCGTTTTGTGCGTATTGATCTGTTGGATGATAATACGGAGCTGCAACTCAAAGAGGTAAGGGCCATCTTCATATACCGCGATCTGCCTTACCTGGGCTCTTTTAAATGCAGTGATACGTTACTGAACCAGATCTGGATGACGGGCGCATACACCGTTCATCTGAACATGCAGGACTATTTATGGGATGGCATTAAACGCGACCGCCTCGTATGGATCGGCGATATGCACCCCGAAACCTCTGCTATCAGTGCAGTTTTCGGGTATAACGACGTGGTGCCAAAGAGCCTGGACCTTTCACGCGATATAACGCCGCTGCCGCAGTATATGAATGGCATGGTGTCGTATTCCATGTGGTGGGTACTTATTCAGCGCGACTGGTACCTGCACACCGGTAATCTTACTTATCTGCAACAGCAGGCCGGGTACCTGAAAGGATTACTGGATCATCTCTCAAAGAAAATAGATGCCAATAATAGTGAAGACCTGCACGACGGCACACGTTTCCTCGACTGGCCCTCCAGCGAAAACAAACCTGGCATCCATGCAGGACTACAGGCAATGATGATCATGACCCTGGATGCCGGCGCCGCATTGAGCAAGGTACTGAAGGATGACGCTACCGTGAAGAAGTGCGAAGCCGCTATTGCCCGGCTGAAGCAAAATGTACCCGATGCCAATGGCTCCAAACAGGCCGCCGCCTTAATGGCATTGTCAGGTTTGGCGCCCGCAAAAAAGATGAACGATGAAATTATCGGCGTTGGTGGCGTAAAGGATTATTCCACTTTCTATGGATACTATATGCTACAGGCAAAGGCCAAAGCGGGCGATTACCAGGGAGGGCTAAACGATATCCGGACCTATTGGGGCGCTATGCTGAAGCTGGGCGCCACTACGTTCTGGGAGGACTTTAACATGGACTGGCTTCCCAATGCTTCCCGCATTGATGAGATAATGCCTGCCGGGCAAAAAGATATTCACGGCGATTATGGTGCTTATTGTTATAAAGGTTTCCGTCATAGTTTATGTCATGGATGGGCCTCCGGGCCAACTCCATGGCTGACGGAACACGTACTTGGTATCTCCGTGATAGAGCCGGGGTGTAAGGTGATTAAAGTAGCGCCCCATCTTGGGGATCTGCAATTTGCAGAGGGAACTTTTCCCACGCCTTATGGTATTGTAACGGTGAAGCATACACGCCTGGCGAACGGGAAGATTAAATCAACGATTAACGCGCCTGCGCAGGTAAGAGTGATCAGGGAATAAGTTTGTTTTTTTACTGAAGAAAAAAAAGAACGGCGCTCATAGCAGGCCGTTCTTTTTTATGTATAGTGCTGAATGTATTTACACTACCGGATGTATCCAGGGGCTTCTGTACGGTCTTTCTAACAAGGCCGTAGCCGCCGGATCGCCGGTGATAATCCGTTTTTGCGGATCATAAACTACAGGGCGTCCTGTTTGCATGGATATGTTGGCGAGGATACAGCTGGCGGTGGAAATATGCCCTTCTTCTATATCAGCAACCGGCCTGCTGCCATTTTTGATGGCGCCCAGGAAGTCCAGCATATGCAGGCGGGTGGCCGGCGCGGCATTCAGTTCAATAGCGGGTTCCGTCAGGTCTTCCGGGTACTTTTCCTTTTCAAATACTACATCTTTATGGATAGGAGTGCCGTTGCCTTCAGGGATAAAGTCGTACGACATAGTGCTGGCGGCAAGGGTACCTTTCTCTCCATACAATTTAAAAGACCAGGGGTATTTGGGATCAGCAGCTGTTCCCCAGGTGCGGTGTTGCCACACACAGTTTAGTCCGTCGTATTCAAAAATCGCTGATTGGGTATCTGATATATTCGACTTGCCTTCTTTCTGTACGTAGATCCCGCCGGTGGAGCTGATGCGTTTAGGCCAACCGAGTTGCAGCATCCAGCGCACGGTGTCGAACATATGCACGCACATATCGCCCATGATGCCATTGCCATATTCCATAAAGGTGCGCCACCAGCGTACATGAGGCAATCCGTCGTATGGCCGCAGGGGAGCGGGGCCGGTCCACATTTCATAGTCGAAGTATTCCGGCACCGCCTGCACGGGCGGATTGCCATTGTTGCGCATGTGATAGTAGCAGCACATTTCCACATGCGATATTTTGCCGAGCAACCCGGCATCAACAATATTCTTTTTAGCATCAATAAGGTGTGGCGTGCTTTTCCGCTGGGTACCCACCTGCACCACCCGGTTATATTTGCGGGCGGCGGCCACCATGGCTTCACCTTCTATTACATCCACGCTGATAGGTTTTTGTACATACACATTGGCGCCGGCTTTGAGTGCATCAATGGTTTGCAGGGCATGCCAGTGGTCAGGGGTGCCTATCAATACGATGTCGAGTTCATTTTCGGATAACAGTTTACGGTAGTCGGCATACAGACGCGGTGTTTCACCGGAGGCCTGCCGTTTGCGCACCATCTCTGCAGCGGCTTGCAGCATATTTTTATCTACATCGCAAAGCGCCACTACTTTTACGGGCGCTACCTGGATAAGCCGGAATAAATCGCTTTTACCATACCATCCTGTACCTATCAGCGCTACCCGCAAAGGTTTTGCCGGGTTAATAAAATCAAGCGCACTGGCGCCGATGGCAGAAAGCGCGAGCGAAGCCGTGGCCCCCTTCAGGAAACGGCGACGGTTAATGTTGAAATTCTCCATAGCGTGGAATAATTAAATAAGGTTTACAGAACTATAGGAGAGAAAGATAAGAATTCAGCCGAAGAAATTATAGCCTGTGCCTAATATATTGGACACAGCTGAAAGCTACGGGTTAATGCGTATTTTTGCGCCTCTTTAAACCGGACACCTTTAATTTTCTCTGATGAAGCCTTTTGCAGGTTTATTTGATTTCTCGCAGCAGCCCGATTATAAATCGGAGATATTGGCCGGGCTCACCGTAGCCATGACCATGATCCCCGAATCCCTGTCCTTTGCCATACTGGCGGGATTTCCGCCGTTGGTGGGGTTGTATGCGGCTTTTATCATGGGATTGGTCACCGCTGTTTTTGGCGGCAGGCCAGGCATGGTATCCGGCGGTGCAGGGGCTACGGCGGTGGTGCTGATTGCGCTGATGCAGTCGCACGGACTGGAATATGTATTCGCGGCGGTGCTGCTGGCAGGTGGATTGCAGTTGCTGGTGGGCGTATTTAAACTGGGCAAATTTATCAGGCTGGTGCCACAGCCGGTGATGTACGGATTTGTGAACGGACTGGCAGTGATCATTTTTATATCGCAGTTCCGGCAATTTAAAACGATGGTGGGCGGGGAACTGGTATGGATGAGCGGAAATCCGCTGTGGACCATGATCGGGCTGGTAGCATTGACTATCGCCGTAGTCCTTTTCTTTCCAAAAATAACAAAAAAAATACCCGCCTCCCTGGTGGCAATTATTGTAGTGTTTGCGGTAGTGCTGGCATTGGGCATTTCAACCAGGACGGTGAAAGATATTGCCGCGGTGAGTGGTGGTTTCCCGCCATTCCACTTCCCGCAGGTACCCTTTACTTTTGATACGTTACAGGTAATATTTCCCTATGCGTTGATCATGGCAGGAGTGGGGCTTACCGAGAGTTTGCTGACCTTAAACCTGGTGGATGAAATGACCGGCACGAGGGGGAACAGCAACCGGGAAGCGATGGCGCAGGGCAGTGCCAATATGCTCAATGGGGTTTTCTTTGGCATGGGTGGTTGCGCCATGATTGCACAAACATTTGTAAATCTTTCTGCGGGTGCAAAACTACGACTGTCGGGGATTATAGCATCGTTGACAATCCTGGCGGTGGTGCTTTTCGGCGCGCCGGTGATTGAGCGTTTGCCAATGGCGGCGTTAACCGGTGTGATGTTGATGGTGGCGATCTCTACTTTTGAGTGGGCCAGCTTCCGGATTATTAATAAAATGCCAAAGGCAGATATTTTTGTGGGAATACTGGTGGCGGCAATTACGGTGTGGTTGCACAACCTGGCGCTGGCAGTGCTGATAGGCGTAATTATTTCAGCGCTGGTGTTTGCGTGGGAAAGCGCCAAACGCATCCGTGCGCGGAAGTATACAGATGAACAGGGCGTTAAACACTATGAAATTTATGGCCCTTTGTTTTTTGGATCGGTGGCAGCGTTTAATGAAAAATTTGACGTGATTAATGACCCGGCGGAAGTGGTGATTGATTTTAAAGACAGCCGTATTGCAGATATGAGCGGTATTGAAGCCTTGAATAAATTAACAGCGCGCTATCAACAGGCCGGTAAAACGCTGCATTTACGGCACCTGAGCCCGGATTGCCGGCAGTTGCTGAAAGATGCAGCGGGTGTGATTGAAGTAAATATTATTGAAGATCCAGGGTATATGGTGGCGGTGAAATAAACAGGCTATTCATCTGCGTGTCTTTTCAGAATGTTGTCGATCATCGGTTTAAGGGTGTTGTATTCTTCTGTGGTAAAACCCATGCTGCAACTGATCTTTTCAGGGATGTCCGCTGCTTCCTGTTGCAGTTGCCGGCCGGTAGCGGTTAAATGAATATTCACGATACGTTCATCTTCCTTGCTGCGTACACGTTTGATAAGTTTTTTTATTTCCAGCCGTTTCAGTAAGGGCGTTAATGTGCCGGAATCCAGCATCAGCTGCTGTCCCAGCGCTTTTACAGACAAGATATCATGTTCCCACAGCGCGAGCATAACGAGGTACTGCGGGTAAGTGAGATCCAATGTGCCAAGCAAAGGCTGGTAATGTGAAGTTACCAGCCTTGACAGGGCATAAAATGAGAAGCAAAGTTGATTTGATAATTTCAGTTGTTTCAAAGTAGCTTATTTAGCAACACAAAATTACGCCAATGTTTCCATTAAAATCCGGGCTACGGCTTCAGAGGAGCCTGGATTCTGGCCGGTGATGAGCAATCCGTCCTTCAGCGCATAAGAGTGCCAGTCCTGACCTTTGCTGTAAATACCTCCCAGTTTCTTTAACTCATCTTCTAACAGGAACGGCACTACGTTGGTTAGCTGTACCGCTTCTTCTTCCGTATTACTGAAACCCGTTACTTCTTTTCCTTTCACCAATGGCGCACCATCCTGGTCCTTTACTTTGAGCAGGGCAGCAGGAGCGTGGCATACAAATGCAACAGGTTTATGCTGACGGTAGAATGTTTCAATCAGTGCAATGGAGCTGAGATCATTGTGAAGATCCCACATGGGGCCGTGGCCGCCGGGATAGAATACTGCATCATAGTCGGATGCATCTGCTTCGTTTAGCTTAAGGGTAGCAGCGAGCTTTTGCTGTAACGCCTCATCGCGTTTGAAGCGGGTGGTAGCTTCCGTCTGGAATTCGGGCAGCTCACTTTTAGGATCAATAGGCGGTTGTCCGCCTTTTGGGGAAGCCAGTGTAACTTCAGCTCCTGCATCCGCCAGCACATAATAGGGGGCAGCAAATTCTTCTACCCAGAAACCGGTTTTATGGCCGGTATTACCCAGTTCGCTGTGGGATGTCAGTACGATTAATACTTTCATGAGATGGAGTTTAGATCAATGCTAATTCTACTTCAATATTACCACGGGTAGCATTTGAGTAAGGACATACGTGATGGGCTTTTTCCAGCAGTTCCTGTGCCAGTTTTGGTTCCACATCCGGAATCGCTACCAGTAGCTTTACTGATAACCCATAACCGCCGTTATTGTTCTTGCCAAGGCTAACTTCTGCATTTACCTGTGTGGTGCCTGCGGTTACCTTCTGGGTCCTGATCACCAGGTTGAGGGCGCTGTCGAAACACGCAGCATAGCCTGCTGCAAACAGTTGTTCAGGGTTGGTATACGCACCGCCGCTGCCGCCGAGTTCCTTTGGCATTCTTACTTCCAGGTCCAGTACGCCGTCTGATGAGGTTACATGTCCGTTTCTTCCGCCGGTGGCGGTAGCGTGTGCCGTGTATAATTTTTCGATCTTTTCCATGAGTATTTTATATTTATTGTGTAAAATTAGATTGTGTACAATTAAAATCCAAATTTATTTTGGGGAAGAGTAACGAATCTACTTTTTAACACCTTCGCCCAGTTCTCCCCATCACATTCCACCACCCCGTTTCCCATCTCCCGAAAAAAAAAATATACACGTTAAAAAAATATTCCTTTACTTTGCGTCATAATGACGTAAACAAAATTTATACCCTGCACTTGTGCAATGGAACTGTTAACCCCGCCAACATTCCTGCGCCCCGGTGAAATACTAAAACAAATTCGCTCATCATGAAGTACGATAACAACTGGCTGATCGCAAAGTATCAGGCCAAAGAAAAAATAAAATTCTTATTCTTCTGGGGACATCGCCCATCTGCGGATGGCAGCGTTACCCAAAGCTGTTTCAGTCAGTGGTGGCACGCGCCTTTCACAGTGGATGGCATCACCTATAAAACGGCAGAACACTGGATGATGGCGGGTAAAGCCAGGTTGTTCAACGATGATGTAACCCTGCAGCGGATCCTGCTGGTGAACACACCGGATGAAGCTAAAAAGCTGGGCCGACAAGTGAAGAGCTTCGACGCCGCTACCTGGGACGCACATAAATTTGACCTGGTCGTGAATGGAAATCATCATAAATTTTCACAACACCCGGCATTAAAAACTTTTTTACTCAATACACATGAACGTATCCTGGTAGAAGCCAGCCCAATGGACCGTATATGGGGCATTGGTATGGCTGCCTCCAATGAACATGTGGAAAATCCCCTGCAATGGCGCGGTCATAACCTGCTCGGTTACGCGCTCATGGTAGTACGGGACCAACTTAAATAACATGAACAACAAATCTATCAGTAAACTACTGAGCTTTATTCTCCGGCATAGTCCGGATACCATACAACTTACGCTCGATGCCCACGGCTGGGCAAATGTGAACACGCTCCTGCAGCAATGCAAAGCAAACGGTCATCATTTCACGATGGAAGAACTGGAAAGCGTTGTGGCGGAAAATGACAAGCAACGTTTTTCTTTCAATGAAAGCAAAACAATGATCCGTGCCAACCAGGGACATTCCCTGGAAGTATCGCTGAACCTGCCACCAGCCACACCGCCGGAATTTCTTTACCATGGCACCGTAGCAAGGTTTTTGGAACAGATACGTACAACCGGGTTACAGAAAATGAGCCGGCAGCATGTACATCTTACCAACGACAGGGCCACCGCAGAGAAAGTAGGCAGCAGGAGAGGGGTACCGCATATCCTCACCATCCGCAGCGGCGATATGCATAGAGACGGCATACTGTTCTACGTCTCCGATAACGGTGTATGGCTTACGGATGAAGTGCCTGTAAAGTATATCCAATAAATGTTATCTTGTGAAGATGTCAGGTGAATTGATCTGGAGAAATATTACTTTGCAGCACGCCAATAATTACAAACCTATATGTCTAAAAAGCTCTATCAACACATTGATAAAACAATCCTGAAAGGATTACCAAATCCTTCAAAGGAAAAATATGAGATGAAGATAAAGGTGCCGGAGTTCACTTTCCTCGGCGTACAGGAGCAACCCGATTTTGCGAAGCTCTACATCACTTTTTATCCAAAAAATAAGATCATAGAACTGAAGTCGCTGAAACTTTATGTATATCATTTGCGTGATATCATTGTATCGTACGAGCGACTCATCAATATCATTTATGATCATATGATGGAAGTGTATGAAGCTGATCGCCTGCGTATCACGCTCATCTGCAATCCCAGGGGTGGTATCAGTTCCAAGCTGGTGATAGATTCCGACTGGAAAGACAGGGGAGGCACTGAGCGTTTTAAAGATTATCCTGAACGGGATGAAGAGTGGGGCATCCTCATGTAATTGTTAAAAACAATCTGACGAAGCCCGCCCGTTGTGCGGGCTTTGTTTTTTTATCAGTATTTTTGAAAAAATAATCATTATGTCTATCACTACAGAAGCAGAACTCGATGGCATGAAAAGAGTGAGTGAAGCAGTAGCCGTTACGCTGAAGGAAATGAGGAATTATGCCAGGCCGGGTATGACCGCCAAAGAAATAGATGAATATGGAGGAGAGATATTAAATGCATTAGGTGCTAAATCGGCGCCGAAGCTGACCTATGGCTTCCCGGGCTGGACCTGTATCAGCGTGAACAATGAAATTGCACATGGCATTCCATCCGACAAAAAAATACTGCAGGAAGGCGACCTGGTAAACATCGATGTATCTGCGGAGCTGAATGGCTACTGGTCAGACAATGGCGGTTCATTTGTGCTCGGCGAAGATATTCATCAGCACCAGGCACTGGTAAGCGCATCAAAGGCTATTCTTTATAAAGCCATCCAGTATATCAAAGGTGGCACACGGGTGGCAGACGTAGGCAAACTGATAGAAACAGAAGCAAGGAAATCTGGCTACACCGTGATCCGCAACCTCGCCGGACATGGCGTTGGCAGAAGCCTCCATGAATCGCCGGATGATATCCTCAACTGTTATGTCCGTTTTAACCGCACCCGTTTTAAAAACAATTCCGTAGTAGCGATAGAAACCTTTATCTCCACCGTTTCATCCTTCGCAAATCAAAGTAACGATGGCTGGACACTGGTTGGAAACAAAGGCGGTTTTGTAGCGCAGCACGAACACACCATCGTGGTTACTGACCGCGAACCGGTGATCCTTACCGCTGCCAATGAAATATGGAACTAAGCTTATTTCAGTTGTAATGTTACCGCGCGGATATTTTTCCGGTCGTCGGTATACGTGATATGCACCAAACCATCTGCGGTGGCGATAATGGCTGGATAGCTGTATTCGCCGCCTGCACGTTTCTCCAGCTGATACACATCTTTCCAGGTAATACCGTCTTTTGAAATGGCCAGCCGCAGCTCATTGCGGCCGTCAGACCAGTCCCTTCCGCCTTTCGTAGGGTTATATACCAACGCCATCGCGCCGTTGGGAAGGGTTACCGCATCAATGCCTGAATTGGGATTGGGCAGTTTCAGTGCGGTAACGGGTGTCCAGCTGGCGCCCTGGTCGTTCGACCAGCTCGTGGCAATTACATGCTGCCGGCTGCGGAACAGCAACTGGAGCCGTCCATCGCGGTGGGTAAGTATAGTCGGCTGAATAACGCCGAACGTGTCGCAATCTATAACCACCTTTTGCCATTGATGTCCTGTGCTGTCGCTGATTTCCATATGCGATACCCAGTGGTTGCCCTTTACACTTTCTGTGCTGGAAGGGTGCAGCAGCCGTCCATCCGGGAGTTGTATACATTTGTTTTTAATAGGGCCTAACATGCCCTCCGGTAGTTTTTCGGGAGATGACCAACTGCTGCCGTCATCACTGCTGTAGCGGGCCATGCCCCACCACTCCCGTGGATTTGGACCCACTTTATAAAACAGGCAAAGTAAACCGGCCCGGGTACGGAACAGTACCGGGTTCCAGCAGGGATAGCGAAGCGTGTCGTTAATAATACCATCTGCCAGCTTTACGGGCGCCTGCCATTTGCCGGCGGTAAAGCGCGACGACCAGATCTCCACATTTTTACTTCCTTCCTCATCGCCGCCAAACCAGGCGCTGAGCAAATCCCCGGAAGACAACGCCGCAATGGTAGACGCATGACTGGATGGCGTAACCGGCACCGGCATAATGAGCTCATTACGCACAGGCAATGCTTTGGTTTGTGCTTTGGCCGGGAAATACAGGACTGCCGGCAATAACAAAGAAAGATAAAAACGCATAGGTGCTGAGGTATGTTTAAGTTGTTAAAATAAGGAATGCACGGGGATTATCATAAAGATTGGTAAATTTGCCGCCTTATGTCATTATATACAACAAAGGGAACCGTTACCATCACCTGTAACAAACGCCTGACACCTTACCTGGAGCAGGAAGTAAAAGATCTGGGTTTTACTGTAGACGAAACATTCGTTACCGGTGTGCGGTTGAATGCCTCTCTCAATGAGTGTATCCGCCTTAACCTGAACCTGCGTTGCGGCAGCCAGGTGCTGTACAGCCTGAAACAATTTGAAGCAATCGACGGCGACGAAATATACAATCAGCTGAAATCCTATCCCTGGGAAACGATCCTTCCGGAAGATGGTTACTTCTCCATCACCAGCAATGTGCAGAATGAAACGATCAACAACAGCATGTTTGCCAACTTAAGGGTAAAGGATGCAGTAGTGGACCGTATGCGGGAAAAAACAGGCAAGCGTCCATCCACTGGTGCGGAGCTTACCGGTGCAGTAATCCACCTGTTCTGGAAAAATGAAAATGCTGAAATATTTGTAGATACTACCGGCGACTCGCTCGCGCGGCATGGATACCGTAAAATACCTGGCCGCGCTCCGATGCTGGAAGCATTGGCGGCATCTACCATCCTGGCTTCCCGCTGGGACCGTAAAGCGCCTTTCATCAACCCGATGTGTGGTTCCGGCACCGTTGCCATTGAAGCCGCATTAATCGCTACCAATAGCCGTCCCGGTCTTTTCCGCGATAACTATGCCTTTATGCACCTCCGTGGCTTTGATGAAAATGTGTACCTCGATGAAAGAGGACTGCTGGAAAAACAGATCGTGGAAGTACCGGAGCTGCGCATTATCGCTACCGATCTGAGCGAAATGGCGATTGTAAACGCCCGTAAAAATGCAAAGGCTGCCGGTGTGGAAGATATGATTGAATTCCGCGTATGCGATTTCGCCAGCACAGAAGTGCCGGAAGGCGCTGCCGGCGTAGTATACATGAACCCCGAATACGGATTGCGCCTTGGAGAAATTGAAGCGCTGGAGGAAACATATGGCCGTATCGGTGATTTTATGAAGCAGCAATGCGGTGGTTACTTTGGATACGTGTTCACCGGGAACCTGGAACTGGCTAAGAAGATAGGTCTTAAAGCCAAACGCAGGATAGAGTTTTACAACAGTACGATCGATTGCCGCCTGCTGGAATACGAGCTGTATGCCGGTACCCGCGACGCGCGTAAACTGTAAATGATAGTGCCGGCGGGGTATGGAAGCCCTGCCCGCTTTTCGTTTATCCGTTAACGAAAGACATAAAAAAAAAACGCTGCCTATAAAGCAGCGTTCATAAAATAAAGCGTTTTATACTTACACTACCTCACTCACGTTAATCGGTCTTGAGAAACTCTCTTCCAGTGAAATAATCGTTTCCGTTCTTTCTATTCCCTTTATATGCTGCAGATCGTCCTGCAATATTTTACGCAGCTCCCCGCTGTCTTTGCAAATGATTTCTGCAAACATGCTGTAAGAACCGGTGGTATAGTTCAGTCTCACGATCTGCGGAATTTTTAACAGCTGCTTAGCAACGTTTTCATACAATGAACTTTTCTCCAGGTAAATACCAATAAACGCCAGTACATCATACCCGATAGCACGCAGGTTAACCTGTAAACGGGTGCCTTTGATCACACCCATTTCATGCAGTTTCTTGATGCGGACGTGGATAGTGCCGCCGGACACAAAGAGCTTCTTACCCAACTCTGCATAGGAGATACCGGCGTCAGTGGACATTTCCGAAATGATCTGTAAGTCTAATTTGTCAATATTTAATGGTTGACTCATTTTGGTGATGCGATTTAGAATATTTTCTAAAAATAGGTATTTTTTTGAAATAATCGCAAAAATTATCCCGGTGCTGATCCTCAATAAATTCACGGCCCGGGCAGGCGCAAAACGATATTCGCTTTTTTTGATTAAATTAATGGAGGAGTTCATAAAACACTATCCATGAAGGAAGACGTCACGAGTAGAACCGCGCAATATATGGCCCTATTCCGGGCGCTGGAAACCACCCGCTCGCGGGACCAGCGGTTGTTCACCGATAAATTCGCATCCTGGTTCCTGGACAGCAGGCTGAAAATGGGCGTGTGGCTTTGCCGGATACCAGGCTGGCGTTCTTTCGCCGAATGGATTATCCGGAAGAAGATCCCCGGCGCTTTATCCTCCGGCATCGCCCGCACAAAGTATATCGACGACCTCCTGCTGCAGGCGGTGGATAACGGCGCCCAGCAGGTGTATATTCTAGGCGCTGGTTTTGATACACGCGGACTGCGGCTTCCTTTTCTGCGCCAGCTGAAAGTGGTGGAAATCGATCATCCCAATACGGCCGCCTATAAGCTGGCAAAATTACGCGCACATAAACTGCCAGCCAAAGTATACTATTACCAGATAGATTTTAACCGGCAAAGCCTCGACCAGCTGAGCGCACTGAATAACTTTGATTTTACGGTGCCCACCGCCATTATCTGGGAGGGCGTAACCAATTACCTGAACAAGGAAGCGATCGACAGCACCTTTGCGTTCCTGCAGCGGTTCGAACCCGGTTCCAGGGTTATTTTTACCTATGTACACCAGGCCGTACTGGATAACCCTTCGGCATTTTATGGTGGCGAAAAACTGCTCAAAGACGTAGCAGAGCTGGAAGAACAATGGACATTTGGTTTTGAACCGGCAGCATTACCCGCATACCTTCGCCAATATAACTTTCGCCTGCTGGAAGACCTCGGCGCCAGCGAATACCGGAAACATTACTTACCCGGCCGTTCGGAAAAAGGATATGAGTTTTACAGGGTTGCCTGTGCGGAACGCATAGAAGATTAAGCGTTTATACCTTTGTGTAGGAATTCAGCTTTTCCTGCAGCAGCCGGCACAGCTCATTGAACCGCGCTGGTTTGGTAACAAAATCCGCTGCACCCAGCGATTTTGCTTTGGCTATTTCATGCTTTTCATCACTGGTGGAAAACATGATCACCGGGATATCCTTCAGGTAAGGAGTAGCTTTTATTTTTTCAAGGAAAGCAAAGCCATTCATTAATGGCATATTCATATCCACGAATATAAGGTCCGGCGTAAATGCACCGTTGCGGAGCAGGTCAAACGCTTCCTGGCCGTTACCGGCGGTGGTAAGGGTGATTTCGTCCCTGATGGTGCCAAGCGCCAGTTTAAAAAACTCCTGGTCGTCCTGATCATCGTCCACCATCAACAGCGTCGTTAATCCCCGTTTACTATTTGCGTTCATATTCATGGTAGCTGGCATATAAATGTACATCTTATTACACTTACAGACAGCCGATTGTTAAAAGAGGATTGTCATTTTTTGAGCTAAACTTTTTATTGGGTGTCTTGTTGTTCTAATGAAGCCTGTAGATACATAAAACAAATTTTATGAAAGCAATTATCAAATCCATGCTGGTGGGCATAGTGCTATTATGGGGCGCGTGTGGTACCACCGTGCATATGACAGGAACCTGGAAAGCCCCGGAAGCCCCTGCAGAAGGGTATCATAATATACTGGTGGCCTCACTTACTTCCAATGTGGGAGCGCAGCAGGTGGTGGAAACCCAGATGGCGGCAGCCCTTCAGAAACGGGGTGCTGTAGCCGGGAAAGGACTGGACCTGTTTCCTCCTAAATTCAATCCGCTAACAGAAAAAGATAAAAGCGCTGCTACGCAGAAAATGCAGGATGCAGGGTACACCGCCGTATTAACCACCTCATTGGTTAATAAGGAATCCCAAACGAGATATGTGCCAGGCACCGTTTCCTATGCTCCTTATCCTGCATACGGCTGGTATGGCCGCTTCTGGGGATATTATGGCTATATGTACGGCTCGGTGTATGCTCCGGGCTATTACACCACCGATAAAAGATATTTCCTGGAAAGTAACCTGTATGACCTGAAACAGGACGGAAAGCTGGTATGGTCGGGTCAGTCGGAAACCTATAATCCGAATAGCCTCGAGTCATTTGCCAAAGCCTTTGCTACCCAGGTGTCTGATGCGCTGGAAAATGGAGGGTTATTGAAAAGATGATCAGTGACTGTTGTCGTAATAAGTATAGTCTTTTTCAATTTTCCCATCATCTATGGTGAATACGGTGCAGATGGGCAGTCGCCACTTTTTGCCATCAGGGCCGGTGGCTGATGAAATGAATTCTACGGTAATATGATTTTTATCTCCATATACATTCACCACTTCATCATGAATATCGGGGAATTGCTGTTGCAATTCTTTGTATTTTTGGGCGGTTTGTTCGCGGGTGCGTTGCACGGGATCCGGTCCAAAGGATGGATCAAGGAAAGTGGCGGTATCCTTATAACAGGCTGCCAGCTTTTTCCAGTCGTGTTCATTGAAAGCCTCAAAGAGATCCTTTACAATAAGGGTATTGGAATTGGCCAGGCTGATCTTGGCTCCGGGTTGTACACATCCTGCAAAAGAAAGCGCCAGTAACAGTATCAGGGAAATTTTCATGCATGATCACTTTTGAGATATTACAAATTACGAAGAAGCGCGGGAAAATGAATTTATAATTTTAATTTGCCGACTTAATTATAAATCAGTTTTTTATGGAGATGTCAGCACCCGATCCGGAAATGTTGCAACAGCTGGTAGTGATGAAAATGCCGTTTGGAAAGTATAAAGATGTGGTGCTTTGTGACCTGCCGGTGAGTTACCTGGAGTGGTTCCAGCGGAAGGGCTTCCCGAAAGGTAAGCTGGGAATGCTCCTCGAAACGATGCTGGTAATAAAAATGAACGGTCTTACCCAATTGCTCGATCCCCTGAAAAAGAAGCGATATCCTTAATGCCCGCGCAGGCGGAAATAAAAAGCGGTTGTTGCCATCAATGGAAACAACCGCCTGAACGAGGTATAATATTGGCAGTGATACTTATCAGAACCAGCTGGTGTTCTTTTCTTCTTCTTCCTGGCCACCGGTTTCAGCATCCACCGCAGCCGACACTTTGATTTCTTCAGCTACCGGGGTGTGACTAAGATCGGCTTTCAGAACGGGCTGCACGTTTTTACGGATAGCGCCTTCCACCACAGCTCCTTCTTCTATTTCCAGCACCATCGCATTCACATCGCCTTTTACCAGCGCTTTATTGCTGATATGGGCTTTGTTGGTGATATATACATCGCCATACACTTTCCCATGCACCACCAGGTCGGCAGCATATATATGCCCACGGATGCTCGCTGTTTCACTAACCACCAGCTTACCACTGGTTTTTACATCGCCTCTTACATTCCCATCAATCCGGCCGGAAACTGAAGCATCTATACTACCATTCACGGACACTGTTGCAGGAATACGAAAGGCTCCGGGAACAATTATATTTCGGAAAATATGTCTGACATTGATCACAAGTATAAATTAGAGGGTGATGGGATTAGGTGTAGCAGGAGTATGCTGTGTTACATCTTCAAAAGTAGACACAATAG
Organism: Chitinophaga sp. W3I9; assembly: GCF_050434025.1. NCBI lineage: Bacteria > Pseudomonadati > Bacteroidota > Chitinophagia > Chitinophagales > Chitinophagaceae > Chitinophaga > Chitinophaga sp. W3I9. Next base: position 4,741,640 of record NZ_JBNPWC010000001.1, on the reverse strand, counting down.
AACTGGAATTACCCAGGTCAAGCCCCACGCTTCTTTGAGGTTTATTATCTGAAATTCTCAATGAATTATAAAGATAACCGATACTCATGAGCTTTTCAGGTTCAGGAGCAACTTCTACCGGAATAAAGTCACGGAATTCTTCTACAAAGGCATCTGTGAGTTCACGATAGTAAGCGCCGCCGCCCATCAGGTAAATCTTTTCACAGGTTTCAAAATCCAGATCCGTAAAATAACTGCGCATCAGCGGCGAAACCACTTCCCTGTAATACTGTGTGAGCACACCTTTACGCATATCACGCAGATCGATCCGCTTGCGGTTGGTGAAAATAGAACCCTTCATGAAAGCATCATCCACCTGGTGTTCGTTTTTCATTTCCAGATAGTGTTTCTGGTTCAGCTCACGGGTAAGGTTGTTAATGGCATAACGGATACCATGGGAACTGAAGCAGGTACGGTGAACCAATCCGTCGCCGGTGGCCATGCCGCCTTCAATAGTACCAAACCCAAAACTGATGGCAATGAAGTTGTCGAGCTGGGGTTCATTGATACTTTTCTTCAATCCTATGATACCACCCACGATTTCAGGGATCACTTCATACTTCTCAATATCGAACATGGCCTTCTTAAAAGAACCTTTGGTATTGTAAGTTTGCGTATCGTAGTCAATCAGGAAATGCCGTTTACTTAAAAACTGTTCCGCAGCGTTTTTGTAAATATTGTAAGTAGAGAAGGGGAACCCTACGGTAAGGGCAATGGGTTGTTGTACTTTATCAATGGTGTTCAGCAAAGCAGCTTTAAACAGTATTTCATAATCCTCTTCTGTGGGCGACGCATTAGTAACTCTGCCGGGATTGATCCCACCTCGTTTTGCCAGGTTGCCTACCAGGTACCAGGCTTCATCCTTTTTAATTTTTAATCCGTTGAGAAGATCCTTACTTGAATTTTCTGTGTTTCCGAATGCGGTTTCAAAAACGCTTGGGAAGCTGGTTGTTGATACTTTCATAGTGCTTTGTTATAATAACGAATGTAGCCGTGACTCTCCGTGAAGGAGGGTTTTCATCGGGATTGAAATAGCGGTTAAAGATATAAAATATTAGAATAAGGGGGTGACAACCAGTGAATTTATGCTAAATTTAATACAGCGATGTTACATTTCAAAATGCATCGCTGCCGGTAAAGCGTTCCCTGCTGATAATAAACAACCCGGCTTTATCGTTTAGAAGATGTCCCCCTTTGCCTGTATTCATTCTTATTTTCATTTGTATGAAATACCTCGTATTGGCTGCCGGTATCTGTTTATGGGCCTGTCATTCTTCGCAGAAGGTGTATCAGGCGCCCGCAGTGGGAGCGGAGGCCCAGTTTGACCGGGGGCTCCGGCCGGAGAAACACCCTAAGTATCTCTTTGATAAAAAAACAATGAACGATATGCAGAAGCAGGGCACTGCAACGTCTTACTCCCCCAAACGCCGCAATACTGCACCTACTATCCCGCTGCCCGGGAAAGGAGCCAACGGTAAAGACAGTACGAATTCAGCCACCGACAGCCTGCATACCAACGCAGCTGACAGTTTACGTATCCCTGCCGATTCTCTTAAAGTGCCGGTAGATACCACTCATATCCCATAGCGCTTCTTTCTGCCATGCCGTTTCCGGGTTATTCCCTACTTTTGAAGCCACCGCTTTTATATCACTTATGAGGAAATATGGTATTTTATGGCTGCTGCTGGCAGCATTTCAGCAGGCAACCGCCCAAACCCCTTTATATATGCCCCTGACCATCAAAAAGGCATATGACAATCAAACCCGCAGCTATAGCGGCGCCCCGGGCGCCAGGTACTGGCAGAACAAAGCCGGGTACGATATTAAGGTGGCCTTTGACCCGGCAACAAACGGTATATCCGGCTCGGAACAGATCCGCTATACCAACAACAGCCCGGATACCTTAAAGGTCATTAACTTCAAACTGTTTCCCAATCTCTTCCAGAAAGGAGCCGTGAGAAATATGGCGGTTTCCCCGGAAGACCTGACCAACGGCGTTGTAATAAAGAATATGAAGGTAAATGGTGAAGCGAAGCCGGTACCGGCTATCATCCGCGGCACCAATATGCCGGTGTATATCACGGATCTTTACCCAGGGCAGTCGGTGCAGTTTGATCTCGACTTTTCCTATACCCTGAACGAAAATACACACATCAGAACCGGCGCCGTGGACTCCGGCGCCAGTTTCATCGCCTACTTCTTTCCGCGTATTGCGGTATACGACGATATCAACGGGTGGGACCAGATCCCTTACATGGGTATGCAGGAGTTCTACAACGACTTCAGCGATTTTCGTGTAGCCATTACGGTGCCCGGCAACTACGAAGTATGGGCGACCGGCGACCTCAAAAATACCGCGGCCGTATACAACGATAAATATGCGCAACGCATCGCTGCTGCTGAAAAGAGTAACGACATCATCGCGGTGATCGACAGCAACGATGTGCGGGAGGGGAACATCACCCGGCAGCGCGGCGCCAATACCTGGCAGTATGAGGCAGCCAATGTCACCGACTTTGCTTTCGCCGTCAGCAACCACTATTGCTGGAACGCCACCAGCGTGGAAGTAGACGCTACCACCAAAAGACGCACCCGTGTGGATGTAGCCTTTAACCCACAGCATGCGGATTTCTTTGATGTGATACAATACGCCCGCGCCACCGTGGATAAGATAAGCCACCACTTTCCTAAGTGGCCGTTCCCGTATTCGCACGAAACGGTGTTCGACGGACTGGACCAGATGGAATACCCCATGATGGTAAACGATAACCCGCTGGCCGACAAAGCCCAGACCATCGAGTTAACTGACCATGAAATTTTTCATACGCTCTTTCCCTTCTACATGGGCACCAATGAAACACAATACGCCTGGATGGATGAAGGATGGGCCACGATCGGCGAATGGATCATCTCTCCATTGATCGACAGCTCCATCGTGGATGACTACGGCATGTCGCCCTATAACTTCATCGCGGGCAAAGAGGCGGACCTGCCCATCATGACGCCCTCCAATCAAACTACAGATGCCTATATGACCAATTCCTATCCTAAACCAGCCCTGGGTTATCTCTACATAAAAGACATGCTGGGGGATACCCTTTTCCTGAAAGCGCTGCATTATTATATGTCGCAGTGGAATGGTAAACACCCCCAGCCATACGACTTCTTCTACTGTATGAACACTGGCGCCGGCAGGAATATGGACTGGTTCTGGAAAAGCTGGTTCTTCGACAATGGCTTCCCCGACCTGGGTATCACACGGGTAACGCAAAAAGGAAAACAAGGAACGATTGAAATCACTTCCATCGGAAATAAACCGGTTCCGGTTGATGTTACCCTCTTTTTTGACGACAACAGCACTATGAAGTTACACCGGAGTATTGCGGTGTGGGAGAAGGGTAACAAAACAACATTGCTTCCCTTTTCATCTCTCAAAAAAATTAAAAAAGTAACATTGGGAAGCACCTGGACCGCAGACATCAACAAACGGGATAACACCTACGAAATAAAATAACCGGCTATAGTTTATCGTAATACAGATAGTACAATTTCTGGTAACTGCCTCCAACAATACCAAGCCCGCCCTGTGTATTGCTTTTGAGCTGAATGGCCTGTATAAGGCTGTTCAGCCCCGGATTGCGCTTCACCTTTTCATAAGTAAGCAGGAAATCATAATATTCTTTTGAGACAGATTTCACATATACCAGCACCCTTCCTACCGGCGCAATGGCTTCAGCAGGATTGGAGCTGAGGGCCGTGGCATTAATGTAAAAATAAGTGGTAAGCGGTTTGCCGGACTGCGTAAACAGGATGCTGTTATAATTTTCATTCAAACCGCCGATCTGGTTATTGTCGGCGTTTTCATCCTGTGTATAGCAGGGAATGCGCAGGTAATCATTGAGGAAGCTGCTGTCTTTTTTAGGATTGCAACCAGGCATATTTTTTACACGTTGATAGAGGGAATCGTGTTCACTCTTCTTATATCGCATACCCCTATACGAAAATGTGGTATCCGTGATAACGCTTTGCTTCACGGCCTCCATCACCAGGTATTGTTTCACACCGGGAATGGGGTTCACGATAAAATGAAAGCGTAACACCGGGCGTCCGTTAAGCAAGGTACGGAGCGTGTCCAGCAGCTCCACTTTAAAAGGCGGAGGGATGGAAGCCATGGCGTTAACGGTTTTCAAGCCGGGCACCGTTACCCTTATTTTATAATTTTTGCCTGCATCCAGTGTAGTTTTGCCACGGTATACGCTCATGGCATTGCTGGAATCTTTCACATACGTAAGTGCTTCCAGCGGTTGTCCGTTTTTGTCCATCAGCTGTACATCCGCATTTTCTACCAGGTCAAAGCCGGTGTTGATACCTGGACCTACCGGTTTGCTTTTGCCTACCCGCACTTCCGGTATATCGTTGGCCACCAACTCGCTGTACACTACCTCCCTGGGAACGGCATTGTTGGGAGGAAGCGGCAGTTCCTGCTCACAGCCCGTTAGCAGCAAAATATTTAAAACCGGTATTAATATAAACAGGTATTTCATGATTAAAATTTGAACGTATAAGTCAGATACGGCAATGTTCTGAATAAACTATACTGGTATAACTGTAACGGGTACACGTCGCTGTAATCCAGGTAAGAGAACTGGTCAAAGCTCACGATAAAAGGATTCGTGCGGTTATAAATATTATAAACGCCCGCGGTAATCACATGATGAAAACGTTTTTCGTTACCCAGGTTTAAGGTGGCCCCGAGATCCAGGTGATGCACAGGGTTTAGCCGGTAGTTATTTAACCGGGAAATATAAGGCAAATAGTTTACCTGGAAAGTAGAGAACGGGGAATAACGTTCGTCCAGGTAGCCTTTGATATTGCGGCTCCAGTCGAAATCCGGGAATATCTGCACCGGCAGGGTGAAAGGTGCACCGGAGGCGAATTTCCAGGAAGCGGATAGACTCCATTTCGGATTAAACCGGTATTTGAGCGCCAGGGAAATATTGTGGCGGCGGTCTTCTTTATAAGGGAACATCTTCCCGGCATTCAACCGGTCGAACTGCCGCCAGGCCCACGACAGGGTATAAGAGAAGATGCCTGTCAGCTTGCCTTGTGTTTTTTCCAGCAGTACTTCGCTGCCATAGTTATAGCCGTTGCCGGCGATCACTTTTTTCTCCCAGAGATCCGAGTTATCGAAGATATTCAGTACGGTGTTGGTGGTAACAATATTTTTCAGTTGTTTATAATAGAGGTTCACATTGAAGCGCCATTGGTTGCTCCACTGCCGCTGATAGGCGATGCTGTAGGAGTATGCATGCTCCGGTTTAATATTCTCGGTACTCGGTACCCACAGATCTGTGGGGAGGTTGATAACCGGCGTGGTTAACTGGTGCACAAACTGTGTCATTTCAGCAAATGATGCCTGTAAATACTGTGAATGGGGCAGTTTCCACCGCAGCATAAGTCGGGGCTGTAAACTGGGGTAAAAAGAGGTACGCTGCGCCAGTGCCCCGAAATGCAGTCCTGGCCGCACGATCAGCCGGTCGTTCAATAAGCGGAGTTCATCCTCTGCGTATGCGGAGAACTCCGACATATAATAAATAGGCGCTTTCCGCTGCGTAGCTTCTCCCGCGGAGATGTTATTATGATAGGCCGTCGGTGCAAAGTTGTGATAGGTATAAGCACCGCCGAAAGAAATATGATGACTGTTGCTCACTGCATATTCCGTTTCGTTCCTGATGGCTACGTCCCTGATCCGGGAAACGCCTTTCCCCCGCACAAACAGGGAGTCGTAGAAGGAGAGGGGGATGATCGAATTCTGCGTAAAAACGTTATAAAAACGGCTGTAGGTAGCAGTGGTACTGGAGAATATTTTTGGATTCACTACTTTGGTCCATTTAACGGCAGCAGTAACATTGCTCCAGTCAAAATTGTAATCATCAAACAGCTGAATAACCGGGTTCTCGCTCCTGATAAACATTTTATCCTGTCCTTTATAGAAGCTGACATAGATCCTGTTTTTGTTATCGATGACCTGGTTGAGTTTAAAGTTTACATCATAGAGATAATATTTACCATAGTCTTTCAGATAAGCCCTTCCATAAAGGGCATCTACCAGGGATCTTCTTACAGACAAAGAAACAGAGCTGCGGTCTTTTACAACGGGACCTTCCAGGAGGAAGCTGCCGGAAACGGGGCTCACGGTAGCGCTGCCATGCCACTCTTTCATATTCCCGTCTTTTGTACGGATATCCACTACTGAGGAAAGGCGGCCACCATAGCGCGCCGGGAAGGCATCTTTATAAAGCGACACATCTTTTACCGCATCTCCGTTGAAGATGGAGAAAAGCCCGAACAGGTGACCGGTATGATAAAGTGGTACCCCATCCAGGAGGTACAGGTTCTGGTCTGCGCCGCCACCTCTGACCAGCAGGTTACTGCTGCTTTCGAGGGAGCTGCCGGTACCGGGATACAGTTGCAGTGATTTCAGCACATCCTTTTCGCCCAGTAGTGCCGGGAAGTTGGATACATAGCCAACGGGCATATTGATGTAGCCGGGTTGGGAATTAACGGTTTCATTTTCGCCGTTTACCACTACAGTCTGCAGCATGCTGCGGGCTTCCATGTGTATATCCAGCTGACCGTCGTCCGGCGGAGGAAGATGTTGAAACACGGGTTTGTACCCGATATGTGAAAACACCACGCCCAGGCAGGTGTCCGGCACCTGCAGGCTATAGAAGCCATAGGCGTTGGTTTCAGTGCCTTTCCGTGTAATGGGATCGTATACAGAAGCGCCGATGATCAGCTCATTACTGTTTACTTCTTTTACAAATCCGCTGATGGTATAATATTGTACCTGGGAGGTTTCGCGGAGCAGGAATATTTTCCCGTTGAGGGCAGCCACCTGGATACCGGTACCCTGGAGAATAACCTTCAGTACGTCGCCGGTAGTGTGTTCTGTTCCGCTGAGCTGTACTTTTTTATTCAGGTGTAAAAAGCTGGAGCTATAAGAAACGTTGATGCCGGTAACTTTCTGGAGATCCTGGATATAAAATAAAATGGTCCCCTGCCGGGCAGCAGGGGTATAGCTTTCATGGAGAATGTCCTTTCCATTGTGCTGTGCCTGCAGGAATTGAAACGGGAACAGTAACAACAGCATTCCATAAATAAGGAAAAGCGGGTTTTTTGTTCTACTGGGTGATGACGATGGAGTCGCCGTCCTGTTGATAGTGGAACCCAAGCAATAGTTGTAATTCATGCAAAACATCATCGCAGGACTGATTTCGGAATGTAATCGTAGCTTTTTGCTGCGATGCGGTTTCCCTGTATTTTTCATCAACCCTGATATCTTTTGCGTAAAAGTCGGCTAATTGTGGCAATATTTCAAGCAGTGTCTGGTCATTAAATTGCAAAATACCTGTTTTCCAGGCGATGAAATTCAGGTTGTGATTATTATTGGCAGATAACTGTCCGTTGCCCCATACACCCCGTTGGCCACTATTCAGTACTATGGCGGTGGTATCGCCTTCCAGACTTAGTTTTACGCTGCCGGAAGCAACGGTAACGGCCGTACTGTCTTTTCCTGTTTGCACAGTAAAGGAGGTTCCCAAAACTTCAATCACGGATTGATTGGGCGTTTTTACCAAAAAAGGATGGTCCGGATCACTGGCTATTTCAAAAAAGGCTTCTCCTTCCAGTTCCACAATACGCTGGTTGTGGTGATAGCCATTGATATACCGGATCATTGCGCCCTGCCGGAGGGTTACCATTGATCTATCAGGTAACTCCAGGCTTTTTATTTTGCCGTCATTCGCTGCCAGCTCGTGTTTTTTAAGCGAGGAGCGTGTTTCCAGCCACCATGCGCCTGCTGTAAGTAATATCAGGATGGCTGCAGCAGCAGCATATTTGGTATAAAGTGCTTTTACGCGGGATGGCGCCAGCTGTATCGCCTGGTCCGTTTTATCCCAGGCAGCGGCCGTGTTGTATTCCCGTTTGGGCGCCACTGCAGCGGGACTGTCCCCCCATAGTTTTACCAGTATTTCATATTCTGCCCGGTTTTCGGGAGAGGCTTCCAGCCAACGTTGCAGGGCAGCGGATTCCGCTTCTGTACATTGACCAGACAGATTTTTAGCAATCAGCTCATGCAGGTAGGTATCAAAATGCTCCATAATACAGTGTGCTCTACTTAAATAACGCTCATTAATGTAACAACCCTCTACAGGGGCATGAATATTTTTAGTAAAAACGGGATACTAACGGGCAGCCCATATTGCTGTAAATATTTCCGCAGCAGCTTCAATGCCCGTCCCATATAGTTTTCAACTGTTTTAGCAGAAAGGCCGAGTTTGGTTGCCGTCTGTTGATGTGTCATTCCCTGCAATCTGCAGCAGGTGAATACTTCCCGGCATTGTGGGGGAAGGTTGGCAATAGCCTCATATACCAGCTGTTCATAGTAAGGCTTTGCATTTTCAATCTCTTTAGCACCGGGATCTTCTGCCGTTTCTGCCAGCCATTCGAAGCCTTTGTTGCCGGCTTCCTCGGTACTTTGCTTGCGTAACACAGAAATAGAATTATTCCTCACCGCACGAAAAAGGTATGCTTTTATATTAGGTATGTCTATCAGCTGCCGGTGTTTCTCCCAGAGCTTAATAAAGGTTTCCTGCACCACATCTTCCGCTGCTGCATCGTCTTTCAGGAAACTATAGGCATAGTTACATAAGTCATTGTATTGTGAATGAAATAATTCTTTATACGCCTGGTAAGAAGGTGATGTAATCATTTAACCTTCAGGAAGTTTTAGTATATGAAATGATCGCTGCGAAAGTAACTATCTTTTTGAAAACAATTACAGTTTACACATTACAGATTATATTTTTATTTGGTAGAAAAGATTAGAAAAAAGTGGAGAGGGCAATAGAGGGATACCGGATTCTCTGCGTCAGCAATATAACAGCTATGCCTATTATGTTTGTTAGAAGTTAGTTTTTTTAGTTGTGTTTTTAAACGGGGTTGCATATGGTTCTATGCAACCCTATTTTAATTTCCGCGGATTTTGTCTTTCTCACTGATTACGCTGATTTTACTTATGGGATTTTATAAAGATTTAAAAAGATCTGGGAGGTATAAGCGAAATATCCGCTTCTGGCTACTTGATTTTTCTTTTAAATAAAATCAATGCAATCAGCGTAATCAGGCAGAAAGACATGGTCCGCTTATATCTCCCAGATCTTTTTAAATCTTTATAAAATCCCATAAGTAAAATCAGTAAAATCAGCGTAATCAGTGAGAAAGACAACATCCGCGTAAATCCCGCGGATTACGTATTTTTAAGTAAAACCATGTAAGATGTCCGGACCTCTCACGAAACTAAAGAATGCGTACCACCTGTTGAAGAGCATTGATTTCGCCATGCTGGCTAAACTATCCGAAAAAGTAGATCTCCCGAAGGTGATGGAGTCGGTAGGGAAAATGGATGATACGCAACTGAACGGCTTAATGAAAATGCTCACCAGTGGCAGTAAGAAGAAAGAACTGCCGCCTATTGAAGGCGATTTCTATGATCTCGGGGCAAAGCTCAATGCGGAAGACAGGGCACTGCAGCTGAAGGTGCGGGCATTTATGGAAAAGGAAATCAAGCCTATCGTTAATGAATACTGGCTGAAAGCGGAATTCCCTTTTGAAATCATCCCGAAATTCAGGGAGCTGAATATCTGCGGGGTTACTTATAAAGGGTACGGATGTCCTAACCGGTCGTTCCTGATGGAAGGGATCATTGCCATGGAAATGGCGCGTATAGATGCTTCTGTAGCTACTTTCTTTGGCGTTCAGAGCGGATTGGCCATGGGATCTATTTATATGCTGGGCTCTGAAGCACAGAAACAGGAATGGCTGCCGGGAATGCAGCAGCTGAATATTATTGGCGCATTCGGACTTACCGAACCGGAAGTAGGTTCCGGCACCGCCGGCGGACTAACCACAACGGCTAAACGGGAAGGCGATACTTGGATACTGAATGGCCAGAAGAAATGGATTGGCAACGCCACCTTTGCTGATGTAATTGTGATCTGGGCAAGGGATGTGGACGATAACCAGGTGAAAGGATTCCTGCTGAGAAAAGATACGCCCGGTTTCAGCGTGGAAAAGATCCATGATAAAATGGCGCTGCGTATTGTCCAAAATGGATTGATCACCCTGAAAGATTGCCGCATAGCGGAATCTGACCGCTTACAACATGCTGCTTCCTTTAAAGATACTGCCCGTGTACTTCGCATGACCCGCGCCGGTGTGGCCTGGGAAGCGGTGGGCTGCGCCCGCGGCGCCTATGAAAACGCGCTGGCGTATACGCAAACCCGTAAGCAGTTCGGAAAACCTATCGCCGCTTTTCAGCTGATCCAGGGCCACCTGGTGGAAATGCTGTCCAATCTTACTGCCATGCAAACAATGGTATTCCGCTTATCGGAAATACAGGATGCCGGCGGGTTAAAAGACGAGCATGCCTCGCTGGCCAAAGTGTTTTGTACATTGCGTACCCGCGATGTGGTAAGCCGTGCCCGCGAAGTGATGGGAGGCAACGGCATTTTGCTGGAATACAATGTAGCGCGCTTTGTGGCCGATGCAGAAGCTATTTACTCCTACGAAGGCACAAAGGAAATCAATTCCCTCATCGTGGGCCGCGCCATTACCGGCTTCAGCGCATTTGTATAAAATATCAAATCTTTTTTATAGTTTAAATGCCGGATTGTGGACTATGCCGCAACCAGCATTTAATCCGTATCGTTATGAATTCATCAAACAGACGTCATTTCCTCAGGAACGTTTCCCTGGGAGCCCTTGCTGCCATCAGCATTCCAGATATTGTTGCCGCCGCAACGGTAGCAGAGAAATCTAAAAAGATAGTACTCAAAAAAGAGAGCGTGGTATTGTTCCAGGGCGATTCCATCACCGATGCAGGCCGTAAACGCGACAACGACCAACCTAATGCGGGTGGCGCACTGGGTGGCGGTTACGCGCTGATGGCCGCATCTTCCATGCTGCTGAAAAGTGCAGATAAAAATTTAAAAGTGTATAATAAAGGCATCAGCGGAAATAAAGTATTTCAACTGGCCGACCGCTGGGATACCGATTGCCTGCTGATTAAGCCGGATGTGCTGAGTATCCTGGTAGGTGTAAATGATTACTGGCATACGTTGAGTAACAACTATAAAGGTACCGCCAAAACATACCGCGACGACTACGATAAACTGCTGGCACGCACCAAACAGGAGCTGCCGGATGTACAGCTGATCATCGGCGAACCCTTTGCCGTGAAAGGCGTGAAGGCCGTAGATGATAAATGGTACCCCACGTTCGATGAGTACCGCGCTGCTGCCCGGGAACTGGCAGATAAGTATCATGCCACTTTTATTCCTTATCAATCTATTTTTGATAAAGCGCAGAAATCAGCACCGGCGTCTTATTGGACCGGCGATGGTGTACACCCCAGCGTAGCCGGCGCCCAGCTGATGGCGGAAGCCTGGTTACAATGTGTAAAATAAAACCGGTTTTATCTGCTCCTTTCTTTTATTACATTTGTTTCATTACATGAAATCTGAAAATCCGGTTATGAAACAAATAGTTATCTTATTAATGATGTTAGGAGTAAATACAACGATATCCGCACAACAGCAGCAGATCCATCTCTGGCCCGCTGCCGTACCCGGTGAAACAGCCGCCAAACAAACCGCAAAGGTAACCCCGGATGGCAGCAATCATGTAACACGGCTCACCGATGTTACCGACCCGGTACTGGAAGTGTTTCCGGCCGATGCGGCCAATAACAACGGCGTAGGCGTGATCATCTGCCCTGGCGGTGGTTATAATATCCTGGCCATTAACCTGGAAGGATACGAAGTAGCCGCCTGGCTCAACAAACTGGGTTACACTGCTTTCGTATTACAATACCGGGTACCCAAAAAAGAAGCCGGCGCCCTGCAGGATGCACAACGTGCCATCCGCCTGGTACGCAGCATGGCATCCGAATGGAAGCTGCAGCCCGACAAGATAGGAATGATGGGCTTTTCGGCAGGTGGAAGTCTTACCGCCAGGGCATCAGTGCAATATAACGTGCATACCTATACGCCAATCGACAAGGCCGACTCTTTGTCTGCACGTCCCGCTTTTAGTGCACTCATTTACCCGGCTTATCTTGATAAAGGAGAAAACAGGTCACTCACCCCTGAGTTGAAGTTAACGAGTGAAACGCCCTCCATGTTCCTTTTTGCTACCGCAGATGATACCTATGGCAATAGTGCCCTGGTAATGGCCGGCGCCCTCCGCGACGCCAAAGTGCCGGTGGAGCTGCATTTTTATGCAAAAGGAGGCCACGGATACGGCTTACGGAATGGCAATCCCGCGGGAGAAGCCTGGCCCTTACTGATGGAAAAATGGCTGAAAACAACCGTGAAGTAAGCTTATATAAATTATAACTTTCAGGAAGTAGCTTTTCGAGTGAATAAATGGCTAAATTTGGTCCACTCTAAAACCTGTTACCATGGGAATTTTTGATAAACTCAGGAATGAATTTATTGACATTATTGAATGGACCGACCCGTCCGCCGATACCATTGTGTGGAAGTTTCCCCGCTACCAGAATGAAATAAAAATGAACGCCAAGCTTACTGTGCGCGAATCACAGGTGGCCGTTTTTATGAATGAAGGTAAGATTGCCGATGTTTTTCAACCCGGCATGTATACGCTTACTACACAGAATATGCCTATCCTGAGCACCTTGCAGGGATGGAAATACGGCTTCAACAGCCCTTTTAAAGCAGACGTGTTCTTCGTGAGCATGCGACAGTTTACCAACCAGAAATGGGGAACCAAGAATCCGGTTATGCTCCGTGATGCGGAGTTTGGACCGGTGCGGCTCCGGGCTTTCGGCAGTTACGCTTTCCGCGTAAAGGATGCCGGACAATTCCTGAAGGAAGTAGCAGCTACTAACCCGGAATTCACCGTGGAAGGTATCAACGAGCAACTGCGTAATCTCGCAGTATCCCGTGGTATGGAAGCCGTGGCAGAAGCAAAGATCCCAGTACTGGACCTGGCAGCCAATTATGAAGAAGTATCCACCCAGATCACCGGTAGAATTGGTACTGAATTTAATGAACTCGGACTGGAACTGACCAAGTTCCTGATAGAAAATATTTCCCTGCCACCGGAAGTGGAAGCTGCACTCGATAAACGCAGCAGCATGGGTATCGTTGGGAACCTGGGCGCGTATGCGCAATTCCAGGCAGCCAACGCCATGGAAAAAGCAGCAGAAAACCCTTCCGGCGGCGGACTCGCAGCGGCCGGCTTAGGCGCCGGCATGGGCGCAGCCATGATGGGACAGGTAGGTAACATCTTCCAGAATAATAACCAGCAGGCCAATACAGGCGGTGGAGCACCACCTCCGTTACCCGGCGCTGCATCGTTTTTTGTAGCCGTAGACGGCAAACAATCCGGCCCCTTTGATACCGATCAACTCCGTCAGCTGGCCGCCGCGGGCAGCCTGAATGCGCAAACCCTGGTGTGGAAAAACGGCATGGCTGCATGGGCCGCCGCCAACACAGTGCCGGAACTGGCGCCGGTATTAGCCACCGTACCACCACCATTACCTTAACTAAAGCAGGCCGTCCGGCATCACGTGATGCCGGACGGTATTAGATCCATACGTTCCTATGTCTTTTGAGGAAAAAACAAGCGAAACAGTTAACTCGTTGAAATGCCAGAACTGTGGCGCTATCCTGCATTATGCACCAGGCACCAACAGCCTGAAATGTGAATACTGCGGTACCGTGAACCAGATTGAGGATGATACGCAGCCGGACGCTATACAGCCCATCGATTACGACGCTTTTATTGCTTCACAGCAAAATCATACGGAAGCTACCCAACAGGCAGTAGTAGTGAAATGTGTCAGTTGCGGCGCGTCTACTACCATGCTGCCCAATGTAACCGCTGATTCATGCCCCTTCTGCGCGTCGCCGCTGGTGGTGGATACCGCGCAAACTACTTCCATCCTGCAACCGCATTATGTATTGCCCTTTGTAGTGAGCGACAAAACCGCGGTGGACCACTTTCAAACCTGGATGAAGAAACTTTGGTTTGCACCGTCCGACCTGGTGAAGAAAGTAAAAGACAGCTCCTCTCAACAATTGAAAGGCGTGTACATTCCACACTGGAGCTACGATACGGACACTTATACGGAATACTCCGGCTCCCGCGGTGAATATTATTACACCACAGAAAGCTATACAGTGGAAGTAAACGGCCGGACGGAAACCCGCACCCGGCAGGTACGGCATACCGCATGGTACCCGGCTTCCGGCAACGTTAACAATAACTTCCGGGACGTGTTGGTATCTGCCAGTCCTTCTTTGCCCCTGAAAATGGCGCAGATCCTGGAACCCTGGCACCTCGAACAACTGAAAAAATACGACGGACGGTACCTCAGCGGTTTCCGGGCGGAACTTTACCAAACGAATGCCGAACAGGCACTGGCAATCGCAAAAAAAAGAATGGACCCGGTAATCCGTAATGAGATCTGTGATGATATCGGCGGCGACGAACAACGCATCGACGACTACGACGTGGAATACAACCAGCTTGGCCTGAAGTATTTGCTGCTGCCCGTTTGGATCAGCGCCTACCGGTATAATAACAAACTCTATCATTTTGTGGTAAATGCATGCACCGGGGAAGTAACGGGCGACCGTCCCTACAGCTGGATGAAAATTGTAGGCCTTATCCTCGGTATCATTGCCGCCATCATTATTATTTACCAGTTCGCTCAATCTCAATAAGAGCAGGCACTATAAAAGAGAAATGGTTATTGTAATTTTTACAATAACCATTTTTTTTGCGCGTTCCGGGGAAAACAATCTACATTTTTCTTGCGTCAGTCCGCTTTGACTCTTCCTTTAAAATCCTTTGCTGTATTGCGTTTGATCGGTATTTGTTTTCAGGGTACCGTTTTTGCAAAGTAGAGCTATGTAAACGGGCACACCTATTACAAACCCAAAACAATATACAATGAAGAAGCTAGTTATTTTATCAGCAACATTTTTAGCCGTGTGGATGACGCAATCGTGTAACAACAATGCGAAGAATCCACAATCGGAAACACCGGTCGACAGTGCAAAGGATGTCAACGAAACTGTTAAACCGGTAGATGAAAAATCATCTGAATTTGCTGTGGAGGCTGCAAACGGTGGTATGATGGAAGTTGAGATGGGTAAGCTTGCACAGGAAAAAGCACAGAATCCAAGAGTAAAGGCTTTTGCCACCATGATGGTGAATGATCACTCCAAAGCAGGGGATGAATTAAAAGCACTGGCCGGAACAAAAGGCATCACTTTGCCGGCAGAATTGTCTACCGAAACAAAGAAACACATCGACGATCTTGGTAAGAAAACCGGTAAGGATTTCGACAAGGAATACATGAGCATGATGGTAGACGACCACGATAAAGACGTGAACAAATTTGAGAAAGCAGGCGATAATGTAACAGATGAAGACCTGAAAACCTGGGCCAGGAATACACTGCCAACGCTGAAGGCACACCAGGATTCCGCGAAAGCAATTAAAGATGCTTTGAAAAAATAATTATCTGTGAATCCAGAGAATTGCAACCATAGCTTCAAGGCCTGTTCCTTGAAGCTTTTTTTTAATGAGGCAGCTTCGGTTTTAATGCACCATAGATCCACGTGCCTGCAATGGCGCTCAGCAAAGTAATGCCTACTACCGTGAAACCGGTACCTATCTGCGCAAACAGCGGACCCGGACAAGCCCCGGTGATGGCCCATCCCAGGCCAAAGAGCAATCCGCCGAAGATCTGTCCTTTATTGAAAGTTTTAGGAGCCACCGAAATCGGTTCACCCTGGATAGTTTTAATATTAAACCGTTTGATCAATTGCAGGGAAATAATCCCGGTAATTACCGCGGTGCCAATTACACCGTACATGTGAAAGGAGGTAAGCTGAAACATTTCCTGGATACGGAACCAGCTGATCACCTGCGCCTTTACCAGCACAATACCAAAGAAAGTTCCTGCTACCAGGTACCTGATATTTTTCATGTTAGTTCAGCCATTTAAAAAGGTAAGGAATGAGCAGGTTGGCACTGATAAAGCCACCGGCCATAAAGCAACACGTAGCCACCAGCGATGGCCATTGTAAATTAGACAACCCCATGATGGAATGCCCCGATGTACAACCTCCGGCATAGCGGGTACCAAAGCCCACCAGCAAACCGCCCAGCACAAAGAATACCAGTCCCTTCCAGGTAAAGACATTCGACCAGCTGAATATTTCCGGCGGCAACAGCGCTGAGTAATCATGCACGCCATAAGTGGCCAGCCTTGCCTGTGTGGCGGCAGCCACCTGGATATCGTTGCTATCCTGCAGGTAGTGCCCTGCAATAAAACCACCCAGTACAATACCGGCTACAAAGAAGAGGTTCCAGGCCTCTTTTTTCCAGTCGTATTTAAAGAAGGAAATATTCGCCGGGAAACATGCTGCACAGATATGCCGCAGCGAAGAGGAGATACCAAAGGCCTTATTGCCCAACAGCAACAGCACCGGTACCGTAAGACCAATCAGCAACCCGGATACCGACCAGTGCCAGGGTTGCTGAATGAATTTCATAAGTTGCATGGAAAGGAATTTAGGAAGTGATAAATCTGTTACAGGAGATCATTATACTCCGGATGTCTTTTCATATAGGCATTTATGTAAGGACAGTAAGGTTTTACTTTAAGATGATTTTCCCGGGCGTATTCCAGCACGTATTTAGCCAGCTGTCCTGCAATGCCGCGGCCTTCCAGTGCAGGCGGCACTTCTGTATGCATAAAGGCAATGCCGCCGGGGTACAGGGTATAGGCAACCAGTGCGGTATGTCCTTCCACTTCGGTTTCAAACTGTTTCTTTGCGATGTTATTCCTGATGGTAAGTTCCATATAAAAAGGAGATTATAATTTGTCTAGTAAATTGCCGTCTTCTTTCGTCGCGTCTGCATTCATAAAGAAGCTCAGCGCCCCGGAAGGGCATTGTTTGATCTGCGATATAATTTGTTCGGTAGTAGCCCCCTCTGCATTGATCCAGGGTTTTTCGTTTGGATTGAATACGGACGGAAGGCCGTGAAAACACTTCTCCGAATGGATACATACACCTGGCTTCCAAACAATGGTTACCTCTCCGTTGGAGTAGTGTTTGGTGATGTCTTTCATTTTTATACGGCTTTAGTGTTCATAATAATCGGATGGCTCAATACCTTATGAATAGGGCAGGAGCGCGCTATCTGCTCCAGCCTGGCGATCTGTTCTTCACTAAGGTTCCCGGTAAAGTGCATGTCGATATCGATAACGGTAGTAAGTGGATCCGGCTTCGCAGCGCTGTTAAACCGCAGCTCAATTTCAATGTTTTCCACATGCCACTTTTTCCTGTCGGCATACATTTTAAGCGTGATAGCAGTGCAGGAGCCCAGGCTGCTCAGTAATAATTCCCCGGGCTGCGGGCCGGTATCGTCGCCGCCGGCTTCTATTGGTTCGTCTGCCAGCCAGCGGTGGTCCCTCGTATCTATCGACACCTGGTAAGGACGGCCCGATAAACTTACTCTAACTTCCTGGTCCATATATTTTTTTTACTGAAAATGATCTTTCATCCATGCTGCTGCCAAAGTAATATCTTGTTGTACCAGGTTATGACCGGCAGGAATATCGAAGGTACTTATTTTAAAGCCATTGCCTTCCAGCAGGGTGGCATAAGCCGCCGTGGCCGCAGGATCTACGGTGCCGTCCTGTGCGCCCGAGCTCATAAATACGGGCTGCTGCCGCTGCGTTTCAAAGCTGTCTTCTATACCGCTCAGCGGTTGCATAGGACGGAACAATACAGCGCCGGCCAGCAATTCCGGGTATAAAATAAGCACGGCGCCTGCAATATTGGCGCCGTTGGAATATCCAACAGCAATCAGCTTATTGATATCGAAGCCTTCTGTAGCGGCTAATTCTTTCAGGAAATGCACCATTTCATGCGTCCTGAAATGTACATCTTCTTCGTCAAATACGCCCATGCCTAAACGACGGAAGAAGCGGGGCATGCCATGTTCCTGTACATTGCCCCTCAGGCTGAGTATATTAAACCCTTTACCCAGTGATCCTGCCAGCGGTAATAAATCCCTTTCGTCTCCACCTGTGCCATGCAACAGCAATAACGTATAGGCGGCGGGGTTACCCACCGCTTCGTATACATACTGCATCGGTTTAAAATCCATATCAGTCCAGTTTAATCAGTTTTTTCACAATCTCTTCCCGCTGCGGTTCATATTGCGGCGGCAGCATCAGGTGCGTGCCCAGTTCGGCTGCCGGCTCGTCTACCGTGAAACCGGGAACGTCGGTGGCCAGTTCAAATAAAACACCGCCCGGCTCCCGGAAGTAAACAGACCGGAAATATTTACGGTCCAGCTGCGGCGTAACGTTTAAACCACGGTCTTCCAGCAACTGGCGGTAATGCAGTTGCATATCGTCGTCTTTCATCCGGAAAGCAATGTGGTGCACACTTCCGCCGGCAACATGCCCGCGGGATTCTCCCTTGGCTTCTACCAGGTCGATATAATTGGCGGTATCGCCGGCCGGACTTACAAAGCGGTAACGGTTGGTATGATGTTTATCAAGTTTGTAACCAAACACAGATACCAGCAGGTCGGCAGTAGGCTGCACATCTTCCAGCGTAAGGGTAACATGATGAAAACCCCGGGTGGCATTTTCTTCCCTCACTTCATTGGTTACCCATGGTGTGCGGTTGTCTGGCTTTTCCGGTACGGTCAGTTCCACCTTCAATCCATCGGGATCAATAAAGGTCAGGTATATTTCCCCGAATTTGGAAGATGGTTTATTATAGATGATGTTCTCTTTTTCAAATCTTTTTAACCAGAAGTCAATGCTGCCTTCCGGAATGCTGTAGCCTACCTCGGTAGCCATGTGGGTACCTCTGCGGCCGGCCATAATATCTTCCCATGGGAAGAAAGTGAGGATAGTACCGGGTGTGCCGGTTTCATCTCCATAATAAAAGTGATAAGTGTGGGGATCATCAAAGTTCACCGTTTTCTTCACAAAACGCAATCCCATCACACGGGTATAAAAATCAAAGTTCTTCTTCGCATTGCCTGAAATGGCCGTGATATGATGCAGGCCTGTTATTTCATTCATAATTCCTCCTTTTAAAAGTTGGCTGTTAGTCTTTGTACAAGACAAAGACTAACAGCTGATAATCTTACTGCTTCTTGATCAACTGCACTTCTCCGTAGATTTTTACATCGTCGCCTACCATTACGCCACCAGCTTCGGTAGCTGCATTCCAGGTAAGGCCAAAATCTTTGCGGTTAATTTTTCCGTTGATAGTAAAACCTGCCCTGGTATTGCCCCAGGGATCTTTTACCACACCACCGAATTCTACAGCGAGTTTGATGTTTTTAGTGATCCCGCGGATGGTCAGATCTCCGTATAATTCATAGGAGCCGTCGTTATCAACGCTCTCATATTTGGTCGTTTCGAAAATGATATCCTTGTAGGTGTTTACATCAAAGAAGTCGGGAGAACGAAGGTGTTTGTCCCTGTCGGCGCTGCCGGTTGAAATAGAGTCTATATCTACCGCTACTCTCACTTTAGCAGTCATAAAATCTTCTTCTTCCGTTTCTGCGTCCACCGTGAAGTTGTTGAACTTACCATTGATGTTGGTGATCATCAGGTGACGGATTTTAAATCCAAGTTCACTGTGACTCGCGTCGGCTACCCATTGTTGTTTTGCCATAAGTAAATGTAGTTTTATAATGAATCAATAAAATTGCAATGCTGCGTAAACCGCTGCAGGATTATATTTTAACAAGATCAGGAACCTATTGTTCAATCTTTTGTATCACAAATATCGGGTGAAAACAGGTGGGTTCAAATGGATCAAATACACATAATGATGTACTTTTTGTGTATGCGCTTAAAGGTAAGAAATATAACGATAAGCCCTTTATTATCAAATGATGTATAATTTTTTTCAAATACTTCAAACATTATTCATGAAAGATTGTTTTGAGGTGTTGGGGTTCAACCGGAAGCCTTCCTGATGTAAAGAAAACCGTATGAGATATTACTTGTTTTTAATTCCGTTACTGCCAGCATTGTTTGTACACGGTCAGCAAAACGGACAACAGCTGACTTTAAAGGAATGTTACCGGCTTGCGAAACAGGGAAACACATTGGTGCAGCAGGCGCAGCGATCCCTGAAAGCCCGGGAGTATAACCTGCAGGCAGAAAACGGGGCGTATTATCCTAAAGTGGATCTGCTGGCGGGTTACAATTACCTCGGCAAACCATTGGAGATAAACCTGCAACAGGTAAAAGACGGGGTGGTTAACGGGTCTTCTTCCCAAAGCGTGAATACCGCTAATACCGTTTACCAGCAAATTACCGGTCAGCCGCTTCCGCAAAATGTGCAGGACGTTATCTACAACGCCACGAAGGGCATCATCAATACCTTTTACCCCGATTATAACCCGGAGCTTACAAAGCAATCTTATTTCACGGCAGCCCTGGCGCTGCGGCAGCCAATATACCTCGGCGGCAAAATTGCAACCGCACAACAGCTGGCCAGAACACAGGTAACAGCCGGGCAGTTCAATCAGCAGGTGGTGGAAAAAGGGTTGTTCTTTGCCATCAGTGCACAGTACCTCCGCATCCTCTACCTGAATACCATTCTTGCCCATGAAGCCGTAATCGTTGAATCTTTCAGGAAGAACCGCGATTATGCCGCCTCTTTAAAAGATAACCAGATCCTGCCGCCTTACCTGCTCAACTGGGCAAGGGTATCTTTTGTACAGGCCACCAACCGGTACAACAACCTCGAGCTGGAGAAAGAAAATGCACTGCTGGAATTAAACGACTTGCTCGGGCAGCCGATTGAAACACCTATTGAAATCAACGACACCCTGGAATACGAACTGAAACCGGTAACGGAAACGGGTCAACTGGAATTGCTCCGCAATAACCCCACTTACCGCCTGGTGGAAAACAAAACGGACCTGGCCAATGTAGCTGTAAAGGCGTCGCGGTCGCTCGCCCTGCCCAATATTTTTGCCATCGGCAGCCTGAACCTGTACCAGAAAGATTTACCGGTAACCATACCGCCATGGCTCATCGGGGTGGAAATGCAGTGGAACCTCTTCGACGGCTTCCAGAAATATAAACGTACCAAAGCCAGTAAAATGCTGGTGGAAGAAGCGCAGATGGCGGCCCTGAACACTAAAACCTCGCTGGAACTGCAACTGAGGGTGTCGATCAATAAAATGAAAGCCCTGCAAAATGATGTGGCCTCGCTCGACAGCGCCCGGCAACAGGCGCACCTCACCACCACATTGGTCACCGACCGTATGCAAAACCAGCTGTCGTCTGTAAAAGATGTTAATGATGCACTCCTGCAGGAAGAGGAAATGCATAAGATCTACTATACCGCCGTAATGGGCTACTACCTCGCCCTGGCGCAGTACTGGAATGTAATAGGCACACCGGAACAATTTGCAGAATATGTTGACAGATAAACAGATTTTTTCATGAGAGCTGTACTTAAAAATTATTGGGCCCTGCTGATCCCCATCGCTATCCTGGTGATTGCGCTGATCTTCTTTGTGAAGAAGCCGGCAGCTGCAGATGAATCCATGATAGGCATGGTGGACGCCGACTACGTGGATGTGGCGGCAGAATTCCCCGGCCGGCTGGACAGCCTCCTGGTGAAACAGGGCGATACCGTCCGTAAGGGGCAGTTGCTGGGGGTGCTCCGCTCCACCGAAATCAATGCTATCCGTAACCAGGCGCAGGCGGCCATAGATGCGGCAAAAGGACAGCTCACGCTGTTGCAGAAAGGCGCCCGGCCCGAAGCCATCAAAGCAGCCGATAACCTCTATAATATCACCCAGCAACAGTATGAGCTGATGCAGAAAACCTATCAGCGTATGCAGAACCTCTTTAACGATGAGGTGATTTCCGGGCAGGAAAAAGACCTGGTATACTTCAAACTACAAGCCGCGAAAAAAGAAATGGAAACGGCCAAGCTGAACATGGATATGCTGCAACAGGGCAGCCGGCCGGAACTCATCACCACCGCATCAGCCATTGTACGGCAGGCGGAACAAGGCTATGAACTCACCAAAGCATTATCTGATAACACTTATATACATGCGCCGTCAGACGGCATTATCACTTCCATGGTCATAGAAGAAGGGGAGATCGTGGCTATTGGCTACCCGCTGATGACGATCCAGAAACCAGCCACGTATCATATTACCTACAATATACGCCAGGATGATATGCAGCGTTTCCCGCTGGGGGCCCGTGTACAGGTGCGGGTGCCGGGATGCGATCCGGAGAATTTTGAAGCCGAGGTACATAAGGTAGCGCCTTCTCTCACATTCGCCAACTGGGTACCGGTAAAAGAACAGGGCAGGTTTGAACTGCGCACTTTTACGGTAGACCTGAAACCTGTTAACCAGGCGGCTGTGAAAGGTCTGCGCCCTGGTATGACCGCCTCCATGAAACTGCCATGATGCGTTCCATCCTCCATATTGCAATCAGGGAGTGGAAGCGCATACTTACCCTCCCGGAACATTACATCGTACTGCTGGTGTTGCCGCCACTGGTATGCCTGCTCTATGGCTATATCTATAATAACCAGTTTGCCCGTGACCTCCCGGTGGCCATCTGGGATGAATCGCATTCGCCTTTATCGCGCAAGTTTGCATTTATGCTGGAGCAAACGGAGAGTATTCATATCACACAGCAGGTAGATAATGAAATCACCCTGCAAAAGATGATGGAACAGGGTGTGATCCAGGGCGCTGTCCATTTCCCGGAGAAAATGGATGATCATATCAAAAGCCGTCAACCGGTGTATATCACCGTATATACAAATACCGCAGCGGTAGTAACAGCAAAGCTGATCTATAAGGATGCCGCCAAAGTATTGATTACGGCGGGCTCGGGAGTTACGTTACAGAAGTTTGTAAAAACCGGCATGCCTGCCGGCAGGGCGATGGCGCTGGTGCAGCCCATCCGACTCACCTCTTATATGTTATACAATCCGCAATACAACTACCAGCAATACCTGGTGCCGGGGCTAATTGCAGTGGCACTACAGATGATGATCATCATGGTAACAGTGCTTGCTTTAAACCTGGAAGAAAAAAGAGGCACCTTCGCGGAACTGAATGCAATAGCCAATGGATCAGCCTCCAATGTATTGCTGGGCAAAGGTTTGGCGCACCTGAGCGTAGGATGGCTGCATTATATCCTGGTAACATGTATTGTGTTCCCACTTTTTGCGCACGGACGAATGGGCGGCTCCTGGCCGCTTTTCCTGCTTTTTACCTTGCTGATCATCGGCTGTATCAGCATAGGATTGATGGTATCGGCCATTGTAAGCGATGTAATGGTGGCCTGCGACCTCGGACTGTTCTATACTTCCCCGGCCTTTGTATTCAGCGGTTTTACTTTTCCCCGCTGGGCCATGCCGTGGTATGACCAATACTACGCCTGGCTCATGCCGTTTACGCCTTTCCTGGATGGATTCTTCAAAGTATATTTTATGGAGTTGCCCATGCAGTATGTATATAAGGAAGCGAGCCAACTGCTGATCTATATAGCAGTTACATTCCCGGTGGCATTGGTATTCCTGCAACGGAAACTGGATAAACTTTCCTTACAGCATGCGTAATTTTTTCCATCATATAACCCGGTTGTTCCTGCGGGAAGTGAGGATGGTAGCCACCGACCACAGTTTGTTGCTTACCCTGCTGATAGCGCCGCTCCTGTATGCTTTTTTCTATGGCAGCATTTATAGTTATAAGGTAGAAGAGAAAGTATTACTGGCGGTGGCGGACGACGACAAAAGTGAATTATCCCGCGCCTTCCTGCAGCAACTAAGCAAAATGCAGATTGCAGCCGTAACAGGCGCCAGGGACCTGCAGGATGCACAGGAGAAAATGTATTACGGCGAGTGCCAGGGCTACCTGTACATTCCCCACGGCGTAGAGAAAAAAGTGCTGGCCCTGCAACAGGCCGATATTGTGCTGGCCGTGAATGCTGCGCGGTTTCTGCCTTCCAGCGAACTGGCCGGTGGCATCACCACGCTGGCGCTTACCGTAGGGGCAGGGGTAAGGCTGAAGTATAACGAAATGCAGGGGTTGAATGCCCAGATGGCCATGCGGGAAACCCAGCCGGTGAACCTCGACTACCGGCCGATGTACAATGCACGCTCCAGTTATGGCGCGTTCCTTTTACCGGGACTGCTGGCGCTGATATTACAGCAAACGCTGCTGATAGGTCTTTCCGAAAGCATGGCGCTCGACAAGGAAAAAGGGCGCGTGCATGAACTGGTGAAAACCGGCGGTGGCGGCTTATCGGCCACCCTCTGGGGGAAAGGACTTTTTTATTTGGTGCTTTTTTGCTGCTATGCGTTTTTCTTTATGACGGTCAACTATACGACCCTGAACATCCCTTTCCGCGGACGGGTGCTGGATGTGGCAGTGGTGTTCTTCCTTTTCTTTTTCTCACTCATCCCCCTGGGAATATGGCTGGGCACTATGTTCCGCAGTCAGCTGATGGCGGCGCAGATGATGGTGTTTTCCACCTACCCGGTATTCCTCATTGCGGGTTATGCATGGCCATATGAATCCCTGCCGGTACCACTGCAGTGGTTATCGTCCATGGTGCCTACCACACCGTTCCTGAAAGTGTACCAGTCCATTGTGCAAATGGGCGGCACCCTGGCGGATAATGCTTCTTCCGTATTACATTTGCTGGCGCTGTCGGGGTTTTATACCCTGCTGGCATTACTTGGATTAAGGCGTTTGAATAAGCGGCAACAATCCATATCTTTGTAACGGATGTATGCAATTGTAGATATTGAAACGACAGGCGGGCATGCCAGCGCCAATGGTATAACGGAGATCGCCGTTTTCCTGTACAACGGGAACGAAGTGACGCAGCATTACCAAACCCTGGTAAACCCCGGAATCCCCATTCCTTATTACATAGAGTCGTTAACGGGCATCAGCAACAGTATGGTGGCGGATGCACCTCCCTTTGAGGCTATCGCCCCGTTATTATACGACCTGTTGAAAGACCGGATCTTTGTAGCCCATAATGTAAACTTCGATTACTCATTTATAAAGCACCAGCTGGCCAATGCGGGCTTCGACCTGCAATGTAAGAAACTGTGCACGGTACGGCTGGGACGCAAGATCTTCCCGGGGCTGAAATCATATAGCCTGGGTAATATCTGCCGCCATTTCAGCATACCAGTTAATGGCCGGCACCGGGCCGGCGGCGATGCCGAAGCCACCACCGTGCTTTTCGGGATGCTGCTGGCCAACGATAAAGAAAAGGTAATTGCTTCCATGCTGAAGGTGGGATCAAAGGAACAGTTCCTGCCGCCTAACCTGCCACCGGACCAGGTGAAAGGACTGCCGGCCCACCCGGGTGTTTATTATTTCCATGACCACAAAGACAAAGTAGTATACGTAGGCAAGGCAAAGGACCTGGGTAAACGGGTAAACAGCCATTTTACCGGGCATAGCGCCAGCCGCCAGCGGCAGAATTTCCTGCGTACTATTCACCGCATTTCCTACCAGGAAACGGCTACCGAATTAATGGCCTGCATCCTGGAGTCGGTGGAGATAAAGCGCCTGTGGCCAATTTTTAACTATGCCCAGAAGCGGGTGGAGTTCAGGTATGGATTTTACCTGTTTGAAGACCAGCAGGGATACCTGCGACTGGTTATAGAAAAGAAGCGGAAGTATTCGCACCCTGTACACAGCTTTAACCTGCTGATAGACGGTCACCGGCTGCTGCGCTCCCTCATAAAGGAGTTCCAACTGTGTCCCAAACTCTGCTTCCTGCAAAAGGGCAATGGCACCTGTGCGGGCATTACCGCCGGCACCTGTAATGGCGCCTGCGATAAGGTGGAAAAGCCGGAAAGCTATAATGAGCGCATGAAAGCGGCGATTGCATTTTTACAGGAGCAACAACCCTCCGTGATTATCGTAGACAAAGGCCGCAACAGCAGCGAGAAAAGCTGTATCCTGATGGAAAAGGGCCGCTTTTATGGAATGGGCTATATCCCTGCAGAAGTGAATACCGCCGAAGCCGCCCACGTCCGCGACTACCTGACCCCTTACGCCGAAAACGAAGTGATCATCAGCCTGCTCCGGCCTTATGCCGGCAACAGCCGGTGATGCGGATTTTGTCTTTCTCGCTGATTACGTTGATTTTACTGATTTAGAGATTTGATCACTTTGGATTTTAAATGATTTTGGGAGATATAAGCGAATATCTCCCAATCCATTAAAATCCTTATAAAATCCAAAAAGTAAAATCAAAGTAATCAGCATAATCAGCGTAATCAGTGAGAAAGACAACCTCCGCTAAGAAAAAAAATACACGATCGTTATAAATCACCTGATTCATGATTACTTTTGCATCTCGTAAAAGTGATTTTCATTTTTAATTATTAATATTTTTTTATTCATGTTAGAGTCAAGTTTCAAATTACCAGGTCAAACTGCCTTTTACAAAGGAAAAGTACGCGATGTTTACACCATTGAAGACAGGCTGATGGTAATGGTAGTAAGCGATCGCATCTCTGCATTTGATGTGGTACTGCCACGCCCGATCCCCTTTAAAGGACAGGTACTGAACCAGGTTGCGGCCATTATGCTGGAAGCGACCAAGGATATCGTTCCTAACTGGGTAAAATCTTCTCCGCTGCCTAATGTAACTATCGGGCTGAAATGTGAAACTTTCCCGGTGGAAATGGTGGTACGCGGTAACCTGACCGGTCACGCCTGGAGAACTTACAAATCCGGTGAGCGGGTATTGTGTGGTGTAACCATGCCGGAAGGACTGAAGGAAAACGACTTCTTCCCGTCGCCCATCATTACTCCAACCACCAAAGCACATGAAGGTCATGATGAGGATATTTCCCGTGATGAGATCATTTCGCAGGGACTGGTAAGCAAGGAAGACTACGAGCAACTCGAAAAGTACACCCTCGCTTTATTTGAAAGAGGTAAGGAAATGGCCGCCAAACGCGGACTGATCCTGGTGGATACAAAATATGAATTCGGTAAGATCGGCGATACCATTTATGTAATCGACGAAATTCATACGCCCGACTCTTCCCGCTATTTCTACGCGGAAGGTTATGAAGAGAACCAGAAGAACGGCGCCCAGCAGAAACAGCTCAGTAAGGAATTCGTGCGTGAGTGGCTGATGGCAAACGGTTTCCAGGGTAAAGACGGTCAGCAGGTACCGGAAATGACAGACGAATTTGTAACGAGCGTAAGCGAGCGCTACATTGAACTGTTTGAAAATATTACCGGTCAGAAATTTGTGAAAGAAGAAGTAGCGGCTGCGGATGCAGAATCCAGGATAATAGCTGCACTTAAAAGTTTATAATCATTCGATCGCTCCGGTGCAATGCCGGAGCGGTTTTTATCCCTTTGTGCACGATGAAATTACAATTATTGATCCCCGCGGTAGTTTGTTTGTTAAGCTTTGCCGCCTGCAACAACACCTCCAAATCCCCTAAAGAATTAAGCAGCGAGGAAGTACTGGAACTGGCTGGAAAATCGCCGGGCATGAATGCCGGCAGAGGAACCTTTACCGTAAATACCCCCGCCGGCTGGACGAAGATAGATACCGTGATGAGCCGGATAGAATATACGTTTATGATGGCGCCGGTAACCGATGATAGTACCTTTCAGGCCAATGTAAATATTGTTACGCAGGAACTGAAGAAAGGATTTACGCTGGATAAGGTGATGGAAAGCACCCAAAAAGAAATGGAAAGTTTCTTCGTGGATTATAAAAAGATCGATACCGGCGAACGCATGGTCACCGGCGCAAAAGCCAAATGGATGAAATGCCAGTATGCCCACCGTGAAAGCGGTACCCTGCTCAACGGAGAGGTAACCATCCTGGTAAAAAATAATATCGCCTACGCCATTACCCTCACCACACTCGCCGACGACCTGGCAAAATATGAACCAGCGCTGGAAGAGATCCTGGGGTCTTTTACCGCAAAGTAAAATAGGCGGATTTTGTCTTTCTCGCTGATTACGCTGATTATACTGATTAGTTTGATTTTTACTTTTGGATTTTTTTTGATTTTTAGATTTTCCTCAAGTAATAATTAAGGGAGATAAGAGCGAATATATCCGCTTCTATCTCCCTTAATCCTTTATAAAATCCAAAAGTAAAAATCAAACTAATCAGTATAATCAGCGTAATCAGCGAGAAAGACAAAATCCGCGGTCTTCTCCTTTATGCTTCGAATGCCTTATTTTTGTTTGCAAATTGACGACCGTTGAAACACCTTGCCGCGCTTAATAAATACTTTCTTACCAATAAATGGCTGCTGATCCTTGGACTGTTGTTTACCGCTATATCCATTGTGTTCAGTGTCTTCCAGCCTATCATGGTACGCCAGATCTTTGACCTGCTGGCGCATAATATAGATGAATACCGGCTGCTGGACAATACTGCGCTGAAGGTGGCCTTCCGTGCGGATTTCACGCATGTACTGGCGTTTTACGGGGTGAGTATCCTGCTGTTTGCATTGCTGAGCGGATTCTTTTTATTCCTGCAACGGCAAACGCTGATTGTAATGAGCCGTCATATCGAGTACGATCTGAAGAATGAAATTTACCAGCATTATCAGAAGCTGGATCTTAACTTTTTTAAGATGCATCGTACCGGCGACCTGATGAGCCGTATTACGGAAGATGTATCACGGGTACGCATGTATGTAGGTCCTGCTATCATGTACGCATCGCGGACTGTATTTCTCATCGTGATCATTGTATACCTGATGCTGGAGGTGAATCCTTTGCTGACGCTGTATACCTTGTCGCCATTGCCTTTCCTTGCCTTAACCATTTATTATGTGAACAGGATCATTCACCGCAAAAGCGAAAAGATCCAGTCGCAGTTATCCAATATTACTTCCATTGCGCAGGAATCTTATTCCGGTATCCGCGTAATAAAATCATATATCCAGGAAGATGCCAGCGCACGCCATTTTGAAGAAGCGAGCGAAGCGTATAAAGACAGCTCTATCAGCCTGGCTAAAACAGACGCCCTGTTTCAGCCCACTATGGCGCTGATGATTGGCCTGAGCGTGATCCTCACTATTTTCATAGGTGGTATTCAGGTAATCAAGGGAAATATTACTGTGGGCAACCTGGCGGAATTTGTGATCTATGTAAACATGCTGATGTTCCCGTTCTTTTCTATCGGGATGGTGGCGTCCATGATACAGCGTGCGGCGGCCTCACAGCAACGTATAAACGAATTTTTACAGATAGCGCCTACGGTGAAGGATGAACCGGATGCGAAAACGGTGAAGCTGAAAGGAGGGGTGCGGCTGGAAAACGTGACTTTCACTTATCCGCATACGGGGATTACCGCCATCAGCGATTTTAACCTGGATATCAAACCGGGGCAGAAGGTGGCCGTTATTGGCAGAACCGGGTCCGGAAAAAGTACGCTGGCGCAACTGCTTATCCGGATGTACGATCCGCAGGAGGGGAAGGTGATGGTAGACGACCAAGATATCCGTCACCTGCGGCTGGCCGATTTGCGTAGCCAGATCAGTTATGTGCCGCAGGATGTGTTCCTGTTTTCCGACAGCATCGCCAATAACATCCGTTTTGGCGATCCTAGCGCCAGTATCCAGGCGGTGCAAACCGCTGCCAGGCAGGCTTCCGTGGAGAAAGACATCCTGGGTTTCAACGAAGGCTTTGATACCGCCATCGGGGAGAGGGGCGTAACGCTGAGCGGTGGCCAGAAACAGCGGATCTCCATTGCGAGGGCGCTGATCAAGGACCCGGACATCCTCATTTTCGACGACTGCCTCTCCGCTGTTGATGCCCGGACCGAAAAAGAGATTATAGGTAACCTGTATGCCTATCTGAAAAATAAGACAGCCATTATCATCACTCACCGGATATTTGCCTTGTTTGAGTTCGATAGCATAATCGTACTCGATGAAGGAAAAATTGTAGAGCAGGGAACACATAATGATTTATTGTCATTGAACGGATACTACGCAGAGCTGTACGCGCGTCAGCAATCCGGCGACGAAGAAAGTGTAAGTGAGTAGCAATCACGTGCTTGTATATTCCCTGCCGCAGCCCGTTACACGTGGCTTTTATGATTTTTCAAAATCATTTAAAAATATTTTGATATTTGTAAAACAATAGTATATTTGTCTCTTATTGTAACAGGATTTGATTCGTTAACACTTAAATCTATCAACTGTGGCGTACGAAAACAACAATCAACAGGAAAGAAACAATGATAGCATCTTTTCTAAACGATTGAAAGCGGGCAAAAGAAGAACGTACTTCTTTGATGTAAAGACCACTCGGGGAAACGACTATTTTCTTACTATAACAGAAAGTAAGAAGCGTTTTAATGACAACGGTTATGACAGGCACAAAGTATTCCTGTACAAGGAGGACTTCAACAAGTTCCTGAACGCACTGACCGAAACCATCAACTATGTGAAAACTGAGTTGATGCCCGATTTCGACTTTGATGCCTACAACCATGATTATGTGCAGGAAGAACAGGACGAAACAGAAACAGAAGGAGTTGAAGTTAGCGCTTCAGTAGCCCCTGTTGAGGTAGAAGTACCTGTTGAGGCGTCAGTAGCCGCCCCGGCTTCACATAGCTCAGACGAGGTAGACAAATGGTAAGATTTTTACTTAAAGATTTTTACAAAAAATAATAGGCAACCCCCGGATTTCTCCGGGGGTTTTTTATTACGCGGATTTTGTCTTTCCCGCTGATTACGCTGATTATACTGATTACTATGATTTTGTTTTTTTTGATTTTATAAAGGATTTTAAATGATTAGAGGAGATATAAGCGAAAATATCCGCTCATATCTCCTCTAATCATTTAAAATCCAAAGTGATCAAATCCCTAAATCAGTAAAATCAGCGTAATCAGCGGGAAAGACAACATCCGCGTTCGCCGGAGGCGAACAATTACGCCGTGCGCATATGCTTCCACGCGTTGATCAGGCCATTGGTGCTCGCATCGTGGTTAAGTATGATGTCGTTGTTTTCCAGTTCGGGTAATATTTTGCTGGCTAATTGTTTGCCGAGTTCCACGCCCCATTGGTCGAAGCTGTAAATGTTCCAGATCACGCCCTGAACAAAGATCTTGTGTTCGTAGAGGGCGATCAGTGAACCCAGGGAGCGGGGGGTTATTTCCTTTACCAGGAAGGAGTTGGTGGGGCGGTTGCCAGGGAAAATTTTCGATGGCAGGATATTCGCCATTTCTTCTGCCGAAGCGCCGGACTTCTCCAGTTCAGCACGTACCTCTGCTTCCGTTTTACCATTCATCAGCGCTTCTGTTTGTGCAAAAAAGTTCGACAATAGCTTCACATGATGATCACCGATGGGATTGTGGCTGATAGCCGGTGCGATAAAGTCGCAGGGAATCAGGCGGGTGCCCTGGTGGATGAGCTGGTAGAAAGCATGTTGACCATTGGTGCCTGGTTCGCCCCAAACGATAGGGCCGGTTTCATAACTAACGGTGTGGCCTGTACGATCGGTGGATTTACCATTGCTTTCCATATTGCCTTGCTGGAAATAAGCAGCAAAGCGGTGCATGTACTGGTCGTATGGCAATATGGCTTCTGTGGCGCTGCCGAAGAAATTACCATACCACAGGCCAATCAGCGCCATGATAATAGGTATATTCTGTTCCGGTGGTGTATCGGCGAAGTGCCTGTCCACTGCATGTGCGCCATCAAGTAGCTGCGTGAAGTTGTCGTATCCGATGGTGAGTGCAATGGATAAGCCGATAGCGGACCACAGGGAATAGCGGCCGCCAACCCAATCCCAGAATTCAAACATATTTTTTGGATCGATGCCAAAGGCTGTTACTGCTTTTTCGTTGGTAGATAAAGCGGCAAAATGTTTGGCTACAAATTTCTCATCTTCCGCGTGTTCCAGGAACCAGTTGCGTGCGGTGTGGGCGTTGGTCATGGTTTCCTGGGTGGTAAATGTTTTGGAGGCGATGAGGAACAAGGTTTCGTCCGGTGTAACTTTTTTCAGGGTTTCGGCGATGTGCGTGCCATCTACGTTAGATACAAAATAGGTTTGTATGTTAGGTTTCCAGTATGGTTTCAGCGCTTCCGTAACCATCACCGGGCCGAGGTCGGAACCACCGATACCGATATTTACGATATAACGTATAGGCTTACCCGTGTATCCTTTCCATTCGCCGGAGTGTATCTGCCGGCAGATGTGATCCATTTTGTTCAATACTGCTTTTACATCAGGCATTACATCGCGGCCATCCAGTAAAACAGGTTTATCTGATGTGTTGCGTAAAGCGGTATGCAGTACAGCACGGTTTTCTGTAACGTTTATTTTTTCTGCGCCAAACATCGCTTTGATCGCATCCGGTACGCCGCATTCTGCTGCCAGTCCTAATAACAGGCTGCGGGTATCTTCCGTAATAATATTCTTGGAGTAGTCGAAAAGGATGTCTTCAAATTTCAGGGAAAACTCACTGAAGCGTTCTTTGTTTTCCATAAACAAGGCACGCATATGTACCTTTTTCATTTCTTCTGCGTGCTTCTTTAAGGCGTCCCACGATTTGGTGGTTGTTGGATTGGTAGATGGAAACATAGTCGTGTATATATTAAATGCGCATCAAAAATAATCTTTTAGATTCATGATTTCTGTTTCCTGTACAATTGCCAGGAAATTGTTATGGCAATCACGCCAATGGCAATAATGCAGGTATGGATGATGGGGTTCTCATCCATGGTGTCGGCAGCCCTTCTCTTCAGCAGGATACCATAGAAGGCCCACACAATAACAAGGGCATAGGTGATATTGTTGCGAAGCAGCACCATGGCTATACTCAGCAGGGTACCCACGCTGATCATGGCAATAGCCCACAGCACCTGGGAATGGCGGCTGCCTTCCCACCCGGTGTATACCAGCAGCGCCGTGATATTAGCGATGGTGGCAATAGAAATCCATCCAAGGTAGATGCTGAAAGGAATATGAATAAATAATTTCTCCGTCAGCGTAGCAGGAGCGATGCCGATACCAAAGTTGAGATGTACGATGATCAGTGAAATCAGGAGGATCACCATGATAGCCACGCTCACAGGTATCAGGTGATAATGCCAGGCAAACAGCCAGCAGGCATTGGCCACACAGGAAATGAGGAACCAGTCTTTCATACGCTGCATCACATATGCCAGCGTTGCAGGTTGTTTATTAGAGAAAGATAACCATAATTGATATATGATAAATGCCGTTAAAGAAAGATAGATAACACTCCAGATAGAGAACGTAATTCCCGCCGGTATAAAAAGGTTAGGGTATTCTTCCGAAATCTGTGCGGTTGTTTTACCATTGATGGGAAGCAGCACTGCCAGTGCGTTTGCGGCTATCATGATAATAAAACCTAGCGTGTTGAAGATGGACCGGTTTTTAAAGTGGAGGGTTTCATGGCTCACCATAACGGATGGGTGCTTTTTATAATATTAGTGACATTGGTTACCGTGTTACAACACAAAAATTATGCTAAAGTAAACAATCACAACAAAGTTTGAAAGCCGTTAGTATATATCTCCATTTTTTCCATACATTTGCCAGCTATGACAGCTGAGCAACTTAAAGCTATGAGGGACCGTTTATATGTCCTGGGAGGTTTTCTTTAACGTACCTGACCGATTAGCAAAAATAGAAAACGACAAACAACTAAGCCTGGCGCCTGGTTTCTGGGACGACAACGTCAGAGCCACTTCGATTCTGAAGGAAATAAAGGTTAACAAATATTGGGTAGACCTTTACGATCAGGTGAACGCTGCTATTGACGACAGCGCTGTACTGAACGATTTTTTCAAAGAAGGGGAAGCAACGGAAGAAGAGGTAGAACAGGCCTACAATGCTGCAGTAGCAGCGCTGGACGACCTGGAATTTAAATCCACCCTCAACCAGCCGGAAGATGAAATGCCCGCAGTATTAACCATTAACTCCGGTGCAGGCGGCACGGAAAGCCAGGATTGGGCCGAAATGCTGCTGCGCATGTACCGCATGTATGGCGAAAAGCAGGGATGGAAAGTATCAGAAATTGATACACAGTATGGAGATGGAGCCGGTATTAAATCCGCTACACTGGAATTTGATGGCGACTTTGCATATGGTCATCTGAAAGCGGAAAGCGGTGTACACCGCCTCGTCCGTATTTCACCTTTCGATTCCAATGCACGCAGACATACTTCTTTCGCCTCCGTATATGTATATCCGTTAGTAGACAATACTATCGAGATCGCTGTGAACCCGGCAGACCTGGAATGGGAATTTTACCGTTCAGGTGGTAAGGGCGGACAGAACGTAAACAAGGTAGAAACAGCGGTACGTTTGAAGCACATCCCGTCCGGTATCATCATCGAATGCCAGCAGGCACGTACGCAGGGAGAGAACCGTGAAAAAGCGCTCACCATGCTGAAATCACGCCTGTATGAAGAAGAGATTCGCAAAAGGGAAGAACTGAAAAATGCAGCCAACGCCAACAAACGCAAAATTGAGTGGGGATCACAGATCAGATCATACGTATTCCATCCGTATAAAATGATCAAGGACCATCGCACCGACTTTGAAGTAGGCAACGTAGGACCTGTAATGGACGGCGACCTGAACGGCTTTGTGAAAGCATACCTGATGATGCAGAAGGAAGAGGACAATAATTAATAAGTATCGACTAATTATTAATAAGCGCGTAGGCGTTGTATAACTTAATTTTGCTGCGGAAACAATACTCGTAGTCATTTGTTTATTTGATTGTTTGTGGGCCTCCAGGTTTACAAATGATCAAATAAACAAATATAAAAATTAGGATACAATGAATACAGGATACTTTGAGTACGCAGCGCCTGCTAATGAGCCTGTGTTGTCTTATGCACCCGGTTCTGCTGAGAGAATTGCATTAAAGAAACAATTAGCCGCCTTCAAAAGCGAAGTAGCAGATATACCCATGTATATCGGGGGTAAAGAAATCCGCACCGGAAACACCGTTGATCTGCGCCCTCCCCACGAAATCAAACACAAATTAGGTCACTTCCATATGGGCGATGCGTCTCATGTGAAAACCGCCATCGCAGCAGCGCTGGAGGCACGTGAAAAATGGGCCAATATGGACTGGGAACAACGCGCCGGCATCTTCCTGCGCGCTGCCGAACTCCTGGCCACCAAATACCGCTATCACATCAATGCCGCTACCATGCTGGGCCAGAGTAAGAATCCTTACCAGGCTGAAATTGACAGCGCATGTGAACTGATCGACTTCCTCCGCTACAACGTACACTTCCTGAGCGAAATATACCGCCAGCAGCCGGTTTGCGCCCCCGGTATCCATAACAGGGTAGAATACCGCCCGCTGGAAGGGTTTGTACTGGCCGTTACACCGTTCAACTTCACCGCTATTGCCGGTAATCTGCCTACGTCTGCTGCTATGTGCGGTAATGTAGTAGTATGGAAACCCGCCAATACACAGGTGTTTGCCGCACAGGTGATCATGAAGGTACTGATCGAAGCAGGCCTGCCCGATGGCGTTATCAACCTCGTGTATGCCAACGGTCCCGTTGTCGGCGACGTTTGCTTCGCAGATCCTCACTTTGCAGGTATCCATTTCACCGGCTCTACCGGCGTATTTCAGACCATGTGGAAAACCATCGGTGAAAACATCCACAAATACAAAACTTACCCGCGCATCGTTGGTGAAACAGGTGGTAAAGACTTCGTACTGATCCACAAATCAGCGGATGTTGACATCGCCGTTACCGCTTTGGCCCGCGGCGCTTTTGAATACCAGGGACAGAAATGTTCTGCCGCCTCCCGTGCATACATACCAAACAATCTTGCTGACGATATAAAATCAAAATTAGTTGCGGAGCTGAAAACCATGAAAATGGGCAGCACCGAAGATTTCAGCAACTTCATCAACGCAGTGATCGATGAACGCTCTTTCGATAAGATCGCGCAATACATCGACAATGCAAAGAAAGATCCGGCAGTAAAGATCATTGCCGGTGGTAATTACAACAAAGCTGAAGGTTACTTTATTGAGCCTACTGTTATCGAAACTACCGATCCGAAATACATCACTATGTGTGAGGAAATTTTCGGACCCGTATTAACGATCCACGTGTACGACGCAGAGAAATTTGAAGAAATCATGCAGGTGGTAGACAGTACCTCCGAGTATGCTTTAACCGGTGCCATCATTGCGCAGGACCGTTATGCAGTGGAACTGGCTACCCGCACCCTGGTAAACAGCGCCGGTAACTTCTACATCAACGACAAGCCAACCGGCGCAGTAGTAGGGCAGCAGCCATTTGGCGGCGCCCGCGCTTCTGGTACCAACGATAAAGCAGGCTCTATGCTGAACCTCTATCGCTGGTTAAGCGCCAGGAGCATCAAAGAAACTTTTGTACCGGCTACCGATTACCGGTACCCGTTCCTGAAAGAAGCTTAGTAAATGTTCATGATTTATATGCGGGCGGTGGATCTATATCCATCGCCTTTTTTGTACCTTGCATCCTCATTCAGTATCCAGGAATTATGCAGGCAGATATCTTACAAAAATACTTCTCAACACCTCATGAGCATTACCGCGTAGCAGACCTTGAACAATTACTGCTCGCCGACGGAACGCCGCAGCCCGAAGCCAGCATCGCTGCCGCCGGCGCTTTTGATGAGTATTTTAAGAAACAACTGCGTAAAAAAGGAACTAAAGCGGCTATCTTCTTTGGCGTGGGCCTCATTGCGCTTATCCGCGTTATAACCCTCACCAACCGTGAAGAAGGCAGCTTTATGCAGGTATCTTTGTCCCTGGCGCTGGTAGCTTTTGCGTTGGTGCTAGGGATCATATGGGGCATGCAGCTGTTTGCGCTTAAGGAAGAGATTTCCACATTTAAGGATATGAGAAAGTTGTAGTATCTTAAGATACCCATGAGACAGCTTTTTATCTTCATTTCATTATCCCTGGCAGGTTGTAGTATACACCACAAAGAACCTGCAGATAAAATCATTCAGCCTGCTCCCGTAAAACAGGTTATCAAATCCCCACAAATTGTATTCAGTAAAGTAACCGGAGAACCCACTGAGATTCCCGTCAAGGATCTCGATAATTTCCTGCGGGAGAAATATCATTTACAGCGTTCCTTCGAAAAAGAACTGGAAGTTAAAATGAAGGAGACGGAAGAAGTGATGGGAGAAAAACTATTAAAGCGGGTCGATTTGCAAAATGAGCAGTACAATATTCATTATGAATATTTTTCAGGTTATACGGAACCAACTGCTGTTAAGCTAATCATTAACGATAGAAAAATAGACAGATGGTTATGGGAGTCATCCAATGAAAACCAGGCAGCATCAGATCTTACGTTGAATAGCGTATACACATTCCATAGTAATAATGCTGATTACCTTGTTATTACAGGTAATAACTTACAAGCGGTAGGTAAGTTCAGCCAGATCACCTTCGGACTTCTGATTAACCTCTCTAATTCATCACTTACAGCAAAGGTATTGACAACCTATAGTAATCCCGGAAGATTTTTCTTTAATCCTAATGGGGAAACAGGCCGTCTAAAGTATTTAACTGCCTATCCACTGGATAATGATGACGGGGAACTGGCAGCACATCTTTCTGTACAGGTAAATGAAATAGTGATGCCTTGAGGCATCACTCACTGCAACTTCTGCAACGCCGCCAGCGACTCTGTTACATGTTTCTCTCCATCACGCAGCGAATTAAATTCATGCACAATCACGCCATTCTTATCTACGATATAAGTCACACGACCCGGTATCACAAAAGTTTTAGGCACACCAAATAATTTGCGTACTTCATTTTTCGGATCACTGAGCAGGGTGAAAGGAAGATTATGATGCGTGGCAAAACTGCGATGCGAAGCCACGTTATCGGCACTGATGCCGATTACCAGTGCGCCGTACTTCTGAAAGTCCTGGTACGAATCACGGAATGAACATGCTTCTTTGGTGCATACACTGGTTTCATCTTTCGGATAGAAGTAAATGACCAATGGCTGTTTGCCTAATACGGTATTGATATCAAAAGTTTTTCCATTCTGATCCTGTAGCGAAAAGGCTGGAATTTTATCCCCTGTTTTTAATTGTCCCTGGGATTTACATCCCCATAATTGCAGAAAGGCGGTCATAGCTAAAATGATCTTTAAAAGTTTCATACCCCGTTTATTGATACTGCTAAAGTACGAAGAGTAGAGGAGCAACGGGTCATATTGATTTTTTTGTGTAACTATAAGGCAGCAAGCCTGTTTTAAAACAGCCCTGTTTTAGAAAAGATTCCCTTGTTTATCAATCTTTTCTAATATTCAGCTTTTTATCTGTAGCATTTAATCATTATTTTTGGCCCCTAAAACGTTGTGTTTTGAAAACCATACTAAACGGCAAGCAAATGGCTATTACGATAGACAGGCTTTGTCATCAGTTGATAGAAAATAACTTACAGTTTGAGCAAACCGTGCTGATTGGATTGCAGCCCCGGGGAATTTATTTATCCGGAAGAATTCATCAAACCTTGCTGAAATTAGTACCCGGAGCGCGTATCGATT
Source organism: Chitinophaga sp. W3I9 (assembly GCF_050434025.1). Taxonomy (NCBI): domain Bacteria; kingdom Pseudomonadati; phylum Bacteroidota; class Chitinophagia; order Chitinophagales; family Chitinophagaceae; genus Chitinophaga; species Chitinophaga sp. W3I9. The sequence continues at coordinate 4,702,854 of NZ_JBNPWC010000001.1, read as the reverse complement.
ACGGTAAACTCGATATTACTTTTTACCGGGACGATTTTAACCAGAGCAAAACCCTGCATGTACCCAACGAAACGAATATTGATTTTTCCATAGAAAATAAAAAGGTAGTGTTGATAGATGATGTGTTGTATACCGGCCGTACAATCCGTTCGGCGCTGGATGCAATGCTGGACTTTGGCCGGCCCGCGGCTGTGGAGCTGCTCACGCTGATCGATCGTCGCTTCAGCAGGCAGTTGCCTATTCAGCCCGACTATACCGGACGTACCATTGATGCCCTCATTTCCCAGAAAGTAAGGGTGTTGTGGAACGAAAGAGATGGTAAAGACGAAGTAGTTCTGATTGACTAAAATGAATCCGGATTTCAGAATTCAGATTTCACCCTTTATATTTGCACATTAATGTCACTTTCTGTAAAACACTTACTCGGAATTCGCGATCTGCAGCGCCAGGATATAGAGCTTATTTTTCAAACAGCCGACCAGTTTAAGGAGGTTTTACAAAGGCCTATTAAAAAGGTTCCTACGCTTCGCGATACAACAATTGTAAATTTATTTTTTGAGAACTCTACCCGCACACGCATCTCTTTTGAGTTAGCGGAAAAGCGCCTGGGTGCAGATACGGTTAACTTTTCTGCCTCCGGTTCTTCCGTTTCCAAAGGGGAAACGCTGATAGATACGGTGAACAACATCTTATCCATGAAAGTGGATATGGTGGTGATGCGCCACTCTGCCAGCGGTGCGCCGCATTTCCTGGCAAAGCACATCAACGTGCCCATCCTCAATGCGGGCGACGGCATCAATGAACATCCCACCCAGGCATTGCTGGATGCCTTCTCTATCCGGGAAAGGCTTGGTAGTGTGGAAGGTAAGAAGGTAGCCATCTGTGGCGATATCATGCACTCCAGGGTAGCCCTTTCCAATATCTACTGCCTCAAAAAACTGGGCGCAGAAGTAACAGTGGTAGGCCCGCCCACACTGATCCCGAAATACATGGCAGCTGCTCTCGGCGTAAATGTGAGCTACAATATCCGCGAAGCCCTGCAATGGTGCGATGTGGCCAATGTGTTGCGTATTCAGCTGGAAAGACAAAACACCCCGCTGTTTTCTTCCCTCCGGGAATATTCCCTCGCATACGGTGTAAACCGCCAATTGCTCGATAGTTTAAATAAAGAAATTGTGATCATGCACCCCGGACCCATTAACCGCGGAGTGGAAATAAATTCTGATGTGGCAGACTCAGGTCAGTCCATCATCCTCGAACAGGTGGAAAACGGTGTGGCCATACGTATGGCGGCATTGTACCTGCTCGCAGGAAAGAAAACGGAGTAGAAACATACTTACTACCTGCTATGTTGCCTAATGAAGACGATTTTCCTCCGTTGAATTCAAAATCCGCAAGACGGCTAACCGTTGTGCTGAAAGTATGCCTGCTGACCTTTTTTGCATTGGTCCTGGCGGCGCTACTGGCAGGTGTGGTATTTTCCTTTTGGATAAAAGAAACAGGTGCACGGATGCTTACGATAGGCGTCGCAGCGCCGGTTTTATGTGCTTTGATATGGATGGCAGTCGCCACTTACCGGTCAGGCAAGCCCCGGTATACGCAGGCCCGGGTAGACAGGGAAGGGCTGCACCAATACGGCGAAGGTGTACCTGCGCTGTCGTTGTGTTATGAGGCGCTGAGTACAAATAGCAGCGGCGATGCGTACGACGTGCTTTGGACCGATTGGGGTTACGACGAAACGAATCCGGGTTTGTATGTGTTTGTCAAAAACGAATCCGGAGCGGTGCGGGTGCAGGCGGTGGAGTTTAGAATTTTCCTGGTACCCAATGGGAATGACCTGCTGGCGCATTTTGTAAAAGGTATCATGCGCTTTCGACCCGATTTGAAAATAGCGCCCCAGGTGCTGAGCCGCTACAGGATTGCACACTAGCTGATTTTAATGGCAGTGCATAAGGCCGGATCAGAAGCCAACAGTCAGCCCCAAAGTATATGATCTGAAAAACGGATATACGTTTCCGTTATAACCTCCCGCCTGTTCAGGATCATAATATTTAATTTTCATTTTAGTAGTTTCCCACAGATCCTGTCCGGAGAAATAAATACGCAGATTAGTGATCCATATTTTCTTCAGCCAGTTCGGCGGCAGGGTATAACCTACCTGCAGGTTTTTCAACCGGATATAGGCGCCATTCATTGCCCAGTGGGAGGATGGGGCGGTATTCTGCTGGTCGTTCAGATACAGCCGTGGAAATAATGCGTTGGGATTTTCCGGCGTCCAGTAGTCCTGGTTAATGTCCCAGGGCTGCTGCCAGTTACCGGTAAAAGGAAGATTATAACGCGGGTCAGGCATCACCTTGCGTCTAGCCACTCCCTGGAAGAAAACGGAGACATCAAATCCTTTCCAGGCAAAGCCCGCGTCGATCCCGTAGGAGAACTGCGGATCGGTGCTGCCCAGGTATACGAGGTCGGCATTGTCTATTTTGTTATCGCCGTTGATGTCTTTGTAGCGAAGGTCGCCCGGACCGGTATTTTCGTGCTGGAAGGCATGCTGAGTCACTTCACCGGCCGATTGGAAGTAGCCATCAGACTCATAGCCAAACAGGGAAGAGTAAGGATATCCTGCGATGCCCTGGTTCCAGCCAGCCTGTGGCGCCACATTATCATTTTTCAGTACTTTATTGCGGTTATAAAAGAGATTCCCGTTAATATACCAGGTAAAGGGGCCCCGGTCGTCTCTCCAGCCCAGGTTGATTTCCCAGCCCCAGGATTTCATTTCACCCCGGTGAAAATCCAATGGCCAGGCCCCATCTGTGGAGGCTGTCAGTACCGGGATCTGCATGTCGCGGTTATGCTTAATAAAATAATCTGCTGCAATGGTCAACCGGCCCCTGAACAGGGTAGCATCCCAGCCGTAATTATTGGTAGCAATGTTTTCCCATCCCTGTGCCTGGATGATGGGGTTCTTGTAAACAAAAGGCTGAAAACGGGGCAAGGTGTTAAAGCTGAAAGTCTGCAACCGTTCGTCGTTAGGAATACTGTTCCAGCTGTTGATATTCCCCAATCTGCCCCATGACCACCTCAGTTTGAACTCATTGAAAAATGGCAACGCGCGGTTAAACCATGTTTCGTTATTCAGGCGCCAGCCGGCGGAAAACGACGGGAATGCCTGCCACTGTTCGCCGCCAACAAAAGAGGTGCTGTACTGTGATAAGCGCGATGCTATGAGGTTTGCTTCCAGCAGGTAGCGGTTGTCGTAGTTGTAACTGATCTTTCCGAATATCGACAACAAAGAACCGCTGGCCGCCAGTAACTGCGTGTATGCAGGCGCGTTATTAAAGTGATTGGAATTGATTTCAGCCTGGCTGATATCGTACGATGCCGCCGTGTTTTGCGTGGTGTTGTATGTTTCCTGCGTGGCGCCGCCGAGCAGGTGAATGTTATTTTTATTTTCTTTGATGTCGTAGTCGGCCAGCAGTTGCAGGTTGCCGCCTTTTGCTTCCAGCTTGCTTTTCTGCAGCATATTATGCGGCTGTACCAGCGTGGCGGTATCCACCCGGTTCCATAAGGCAATGGTATTGCGGCCCATATCGTCCCGCAGGGTGTGTTTTTGCGGACTGTAAATAAGCCGGAGCGTAAGACCCTTTGCGAGGCTGTCGGCCCGCAGGGTAAATACCGCATCGATATAATTATTTTTTTCATCGCGTTCCCCGCCGTCTTCCAAAACAGCATATCCCGGTGCGCCGCCATAGGCATAGTTGCCGGTATTGGGCACATACACCGGCACATTACCCGGTCCCCGGAAAATGCCTGCCAGCAAGCCATTGGGGCCCTCTACCGGCTGGGAAGGGGAGAAGGTATTGGTTTGGGCGTACGACAACCGCGTTTCCAGGCTGAAGTGTTTACTAAAGCGGTTGTTCAGGTTCACGCGGGCATTCACTCGGTGGGTACGGTCCGGGCCAACGGCAAATAGTCCCTGCCGCCCGAAGTAACCCAGCGATGCAGAGAACTGGTTGGAGCTGTCGCCGCCTTTTACCGACAGGTTATAGTTTTCGATGCCGGTTCTGCTTTTGGTAAGCACAGGCAAAGGATTATAGTTATAATAGTATTTATAGAAGTCAGGCTTTTGATAGTCGATCGCATAGTGGTTCCCCGTTTTCATTAAATCTATCTCCATGGGGTCCCAGGGGGCGGTTTGACCGGCATTTTCCGCGGCGGTGTTCTGCATGGCGGCCGATTGCCAGGAGGGCAGCCGGTTGGGCAACCGGATGGGTGTTTCAAATCCGCCAAGGGTGTTGAAATCCACTTTCAGCTTACCAGGTTTCCCGGTGCGGGTAGTTACCAGCACCACACCGCCTGCGCCGCGTGCGCCATAAATAGAGGCGGCAGCTGCATCTTTCAGGATGGATACGGATTCAATGTCGTCCGGGTTGATGACGGCCAGGGAGCCGGGCACGCCATCGATGACCACAGGCGTATTACTGCCGGAAGAAGAGCCTACGCCCCGTACCTGTATATTAAATCCTTCGCGGCCGGGCTGTCCGTTGCTGCGGGTCACCACCAGGCCGGTGGCGGTACCCTGTAAGGCGGCCATCACGTTGGCTACCGGGCGGCTTCTGAGCCGTACGCCATCCACCTGCGCAATGGCGCCTGTGATATTAGCGCGTTTCTGCAGGCCATAACCCAATACTACCAGCTCATTGAGCTTCCGCAGATCAGGTTGCAGCAACACCGATATATTCCTTCTTTCCCTCACGGCAATTTCTTTGGTTTCAAACCCGATAAGGGACACCTGGATGATAGCCTGCCCATTGGCCAGGTCCACTTTGAAAGTACCATTTTCCGTAGTGGCGGTACCGTTAGTGGTGCCTTTTTCCCTGATAGATACACCGCTTAAAGGCTGCATACCGTCGGAAACGGCGCCGGTAAGGGTCCATTTATCAGGATTGGAGCTGGTGCTGGGAGGAGGTGTGAGATCTGCCGCAGTGGCGTTGAGCGGGATAACGATGATCTGGCCGTCTTTTATCTCTACTTTATATTTGGCAGGGGGGAAAATCTTTGGCAATACTTCCAGGAGAGGGCTGTTGTGAACATGTAAGCTAACGCCCTGGCGGGTTTCCAGTTCTCCGGAAGAAATAGCAAAGGTATACTTTGTTTGTTTTTCTATTTCCCGGATCACGGTTTTCAGGCTGGCATTGGTAAACTGAAGGGAAACTTTTCTTGGAGGGGCATTAGGATTTTGGGCCATAGCTACAGCATTGGCCAATACCAGGATAACAACGAAAATAAAATCAGGCACGCGTCCAAACCTGGAATTGGAGATACGCGCCTGTAGCAATAATTGCTGCATAAATAAAAGGTCAGGCGCGCATTAGTAGATGTCTACCAGGTCGTTTTTATGCGAAATGTTAATTTGAAGGGTTTTTCTCATAATGTCCAGTACCTCATCCAGCGACATGTTGGGGAAGGTAGCCAGCAGTTTCTTATCAGCCAGTTGTTGATTGCTGATTTTAATCTCTACATTATAAAAATCTTCGAGGGCGTCCGCCACTTCTGTGAGCGGGGTATCGTCAAAAGTTAAGGTCCGGGTTTTCCATGCCAGAATATTGTTGTTCTTTTTATGGATACGGGTATCTATTTCGCTGCCATTATGCTTCAGAGAGGCTTCCACACCGGGGGTGAGAATTACCTTTTTCTCTTTGCCTTTGTAGGCGGCGCTCACCTTTCCTGACTGCACGAATACTTTAACGCCGCTGTTGGCGGCTTTCACGTTGAAGGCAGTACCGAGTACCTGTACTTCTACTTCGGGGGCATTTACAATGAAGGGGAGGGCATCGTTTTTGGGTAACATCAAAAAAGGCTTCTCCTTTATCTATTTTAACCTGTCTGTTATCTTTTCCAAATCCACGGGCATAGCGTACCTGTGTATGCGCGTTGAGGTACATCATAGAGCCGTCCGGCAGGCGCAAACTATCCTGTTGCTGTGCAGTGGCATAGGTTTTATATCCACCGGGGCCGAGCCAGGTCCATGTGCCGGCTATCAGCAGCACAGCGGCGGCAGCCCACCAGTACCTGCGGTTCATCCTGATCACACGGGTGTTTTGCTCTTGTGCAGGAAGCGCGGCAGTGACTGCGGGAACCTTATCCAGCATGGTATCCAGTGCCTGCCATTGTCCCTGGGTGTCGAAAGCAGAGGCAGCAGGAAGCGGATCACCGTGCCACATGCCTTTCATATCCAGGAAGATGTCCAGGTTACCAGCATCCTGTTGAATCCATTCGTTGAGCTGCATTTTGTGCTGCTCATTGTCCGGATCTTCCAGGTAACGGATCACTATATCTATGTCTGTTTGATTATTCATGGCTTCTTATTAGTAATACAACCAGGGAACGTTATACCATTAAGCGATAATAAAAAAAATTTCAGGCGTATCCTACGACTTATTAATAAGGTCTACCCGTAATCGTTTTAAGGCTGTGGTCAAATGGGCGTATACTGTATTGATAGAGATATTCAGTTGTTCAGCAATTTCGGCTGGCGACAAGCCTTTCAGGCGGCTCATTTCAAAAACACGGCGGCATTGTTCCGGTAATTTCTCCAGGGCAGAGCGGTATTTGGCTTCCAGCTCCTTATGTTCCAGCAGGGAATGATTATTTTCCGAAGGACTGGCAGTTTGCATTTGTTCCTTGGCGTATACTTCTTTCCGTTGTTCTTTTTTTATGCGGTTTAAACAGGTGTTAACGGTCGCTCTTGCGAGATAATGATTAACCGGGGCTCTCTCATCCAGGTTTTCCGCACCTTTCCACAAGTTGAGGAAAACATCCTGTACCATATCGTTCGCGTCATCTTCATCTTTTACATACCGGACCGCTATATTATACATAGAAGGGGCGAACTGTTTAAAAACAGCTTCGAATACATCTTTGTTTCTGCTCCGGATGCCTTTTACTATTTCGTCGTTACTCAATTGCAACATGCTTTTGATCTTTTGTCTTGTTTCCGTAGTGCGAAGATAATTTTTAAAATTACTAATTACGAAAGCAGCCAGTATACTGATTCATAATTCTTTTTTTCACTTTAACATTTCTTTGACTAATGGTAAGTGAATTGTCGGATGTATTGTTTATATACGGTAGCCAACGATGAGGGCATATAACAAAAACCATGCACATTCATCCGGACCGGGGATAATCATCATAAATATTAACCATACAAAAAATTGATGCCATGAAAAAATCAATTGTAGGAACGCTCGCTTTAGCAACAATGGTAATCGGAATGTCTGCTTTCAAAAGTGCTGATGTAAAAGCAGTAAAATCTGTAGACAGCACCGCCGCAATGGTGGATTCAATTGCAACAGATTCCCTTGTTAGCCTCGATTCAGTAAAAGTTTTCAGTGTTGATTCATTACAGCGCCTGGACTCTTTAAAAGGATTTGATTCCTTAATGACAGTAGATTCTCTGATGGGAATCGATTCTCTCCAGAAAGTTGATTCCCTGAGCGGAATAGACTCATTGCAGAGAATGGACTCTTTACAGGTGGATTCCCTGAGTGGAATGGATTCTTTACAGGTAGATTCCCTGAGCAGAATGGATTCTTTGCAGGTTGATTCCCTGAGCGGAATGGACTCTTTACAGGTAGATTCTTTAACCGGAATCGACTCTTTACAGAGAGTAGATTCTTTACAGGGTAAAGATTCTCTGAAAGTATTAGTAGTAGAAGGTGGTTCTATCACCGGTAAAATTACTCCGGCTGACAGTGCTACAGAAGTAGAAGCAGACAATGGTACAGATAAGCTGAAAGGCGCTATCTCACAGGGTGCATTCACTATCCCCGCTGCTAAAGCAGGATCTTATACTATTACTATTCTCGGTAAAAGCCCTTACAAAAATGCCGTAGTTAAAGATGTAAAAGTAGAAGACGGTAAAGCTACCGACCTGGGCGAAATCAAATTAGAACAATAGTCTTTAATAATGAAATAGCAACCAACAACACAAAATCAGTCCATGATGGAAAACCCATTTTGGTTTGATGCAGGGGGGCCTCTTACGGTCCCTCTTTTTTTTATGCGCGGATTTTGTCTTTCTCAGGATTACGCTGATTAGGCTGATTTTTGTTTTTTTGATTTTGGGAGAAGCATTGTTGGGTTAGCTGCAGGTGGTCTTTTATTTTTTCTGGGAGATGACAAACGCGGCCTCTATTAACCGGTTTAGTTCTGTAAAACAGGACAACACTTTCATTCGCTCACTCACAGCGCTATAGGGACTGCCAGGGTTTGTAAGGGCTTCAGTTTGAACAGAGGCGAGGATGTCGTTGGTTTCGCCCGGCCAAATAGCTCGAAGTAGTTTTTCAACACCATTTCCGGAGAATGGTATTCTTCTTCGGAAAGGCGAAATGGGTTTTGGTTAAAAACAAATATGGCTGAAGAAGATTGCATGGTTAAATGTTTTAATAAAGATACTTAAATTAGTAATATTATAACTCATATTGGTTGTAATATTACTAATTTATGCTGTGCTCATATTTATAATGTTGTTATTCAGTTAATAAATAATTGCTATTTTGCTATTTATAGTTCTGAAAGCACCTATTTATGTCTAAAAAAATATTTAACCGGATTAAAATAGTAATAGTAGAACAGGGAAAAACTAATAATTGGTTGGCAGAACAACTGGGTGTTTCTATTGGAAGCGTGTCCAAATGGTGTACTAATACTGTTCAACCAGGGATAGAAACCTTATTTGAAATCGCCGCTGCGTTAGATGTGGACGTACGGGAGCTATTGGTTAGTACAAAGAAACATTCCTGATTTTAACAGATCTGACCTCCTTCACAATAAAATTCAGTCCATTCTGAGGCTCCTGACAGGATTCGCCAGCGCTGCCCGGATCGCCTGAAAACTCACCGTAACCAATGCAATCAGCAAGGCAGCCAAACCCGCTGCCAGGAAAATCCACCAACTGAAGTTTACCCGGTAAACAAAGTCCTGCAGCCATTTACGCATGATCCACCAGGAGAAAGGAGTGGCAATAACGAAGGCGATGGCCACCAGCTTTATAAAATCTGCCGAAAGCAAACGGACAATCCCCTGTATGCTTGCCCCCAACACCTTGCGGATTCCCATCTCCTTTGTTCTTTGTTCAGCCACAAAAGTCGCCAGCCCGAACATACCGAGGCAGGAGATCAATATAGCCAATACCGAAAAGATAGTGGCAATCTTCCCGACCTGTTGTTCGGATTGGTACATCTCGTTAAAAGAATCATCCAGGAACCGGAAGCTAAAAGGTATGCCAGGCGCCAGTGCAGCCCATTTGTCCCGGATCTTTCCGATCAGCGGGGCAATAAGCGAAGTATTTACTTTAAAAGAGGCGAGGCCTGTGCTTCTTTGCAAGGTGAACATGAGCGGGCGGACCTCATGGTGCAATGTTTCAAAATTAAAATTCTTTACTACACCTATGACCGGGTAAGTGGTTGGCTTTCCGGCATCGTTGAAGGTATATATATTCTTTCCAACCGGATCGGCGTAGCCTAAAATCCGCGCAGCCGCCTCGTTGATGATAACAGCCGACGAATCAGTGGTGAAACCGGGGGAGAAGTTCCTTCCCTTTAAGACCTTGATGCCTATGGTAGGAAAGTATCCGTCATCGATCGCCCAGGTTTCTACATTGAAACTATTTGATGCGGTTTGAACAGGGTCTTTGAAGACATTATATACATTGCGGGCCGATTTGGAAACCGGTAAAAAGGCACTCAGTGTTCCTGCTTTCACGCCGGACAATTGCGTCACTTCCCTTTTAAAAACATCCGCATTATTGCCCAGCGCATCAACACCATCAATAATCAATACCTGCTCCTTATTAAATCCAAGGTCGCGTGTCTCAATATAACGCAGCTGCCTGAACACGACGATTGTAGCAATGATCAGCACAATTGAAATGGTAAACTGCACGACAACCAGGGTGCTCCGAAGCCATCCACTTTTTGTACCCGCCTTCAACTGACCTTTTAATACTTCGATAGGTTTAAAGCCAGACAGGAAAAAAGCGGGATAGCTTCCTGCCAGCAAACTCACCGCAAAAGGCAATGCAATCAGCAATGGGAGAATCACCGGCGAAAAAAGACTGGCCAGGGTCATTGTTTTGCCAGACAATGAATTGAAAAGTGGCAGCGCCAGGAAGGCGATCCCGATACCAATCAATAACGACAGGAACACCATCAGGGTGGATTCCGTCAGGAACTGCATCACCAGCTCCCCGCGTGCGGTTCCTAATGCCTTACGGACGCCCACTTCCCGCGCCCTGCCGGCGGATCGCGCCGTTGTCAGGTTCATAAAGTTGACGACGGCAATAAGCAGGATGAACAACGCTACGGCAGAAAAAATGGCGACATACTGAACACTGCCGGGCGGGCTCAATTCTTCACCGCCCTGCCTGTCGGAATATAGATGGATTTGTGTTACAGGAATGAGTGAAAAGCGGAATCCGTTCCCCGATTTTTCCAGGTCTGCCATACTGTAGATCTGAAAATCCTTCATAGCCGGAATAAGATGTTTCTTAATATAAGCGGGAAACTTTTTTTCAAAAGCCTTGTAATCGGTGCCAGGTTTGAGGAGGAGGTAAGTGTGAAAATTGACATTGCCTATCTGTCCCCACTTGTAATCGAGGCTTTGCATGGAGAACAACAGGTCAAAATGGAAGTGGGTATTGCCCGGTATATTCGCGATCACGGCAGTCACTTTATAGGGAACGTCTTTACCGCCGTCCTGGACTTCGATCGTTTTCCCGATGGCATTGTTGGCCGATCCGAAATAGCGGGCCGCGGCCGATGCCGTCATCACCACAGCATAGGGGACATTCAACGCAGTCCGGGTATCGCCTTCCAGCGCCGGGAATGCAAAGACGTTGAAGAAGGTTGAATCGACATAAGCCGTACGTGTTTCGGTGATGTATTCGCTCCCTTTCCTGATCAGCTTCGTGTTGCCACTGTGGGAGTAAATCCGGGTGTATTCCTGTATCTGCGCATAATCCTCTTTAAGAATAGGGCCCATCATATCTGAAGTCTCAGCCACCCGAAGCTCCTGGCCACCCCAACGAACATCCGCGTTGATACGGTAAATATTTCCTGCTTTATTATAGTAACGGTCGTAGCTCAATTCGTCCAGCACATACAGTGCAATCAACAAAAAGCAACCCAATCCCACGGCCAGACCAGTGATGTTGATAAAGGAGAAGGTCCTGTTTCTTAGCAGATTTCGCCAGGCAACTTTCACATAATTTTTGAACATACTGACCAATTGGCTTTTTGCGGTAACTATCGCCCAAAAACATGCCTTTTTATATTGATTTGATTATCAAATCGATGAAGATCCTTTACTGTCCACTTCTGAACAGAAGCAGTCCGGATCCGGGCGCCGGTATGATACAGCTGTTACTTCTGGGATACTTCTCCGATACATCTCCAATACTTTTTCGGATGCTTAGGAGTAGCGTATGTGTCGTACTCCCCATATAGTCCCTATACACTTCCCATACACTCCCAATACACTATTCCGGTGGCATCGTCCTGAAATAGGTTTACACTTTTGTCAGATAATCCTGTTTAAGGTTTACAGGTCCCGCCCCGAGATACCAATGCAGGTGAACAAATAATCGGGATATTATTTTACAAAATTATAGATTTGGACAAACTTTGAATCACGCATGCGCACTATTATTTTGCTCACCATCTCCAATACCTTCATGACTTTCGCCTGGTATGGCCACCTCAAACACCAGGATGTTGCTCTCTGGAAAGTAATCCTTATCAGCTGGGGCATTGCCTTCTTTGAGTATTGTTTTATGGTGCCAGCCAACCGCTACGGCGCACAGGAGGGGTTCAGCGGCTTCCAGCTTAAAACCATCCAGGAAGTCATTACCCTCACCGTTTTCAGCATTTTTGCCGTCACTTTTCTCAAGGAACCCCTGAGATGGAACTACCTGGTTTCGTTTTTCTTTCTCATCGGCGCCGTGTATTTTATGTTTAAAAAGTAGCGCGATATTAAAGCAGCGGACTTATATCCTTTAGCATCAATTCATATTACATAAAAAAAGATGTTAGGCAAGATCAAATTAAGAAAAAATCTGTATTATCTTTAGGGATCAACTTTCAACCAAAAACCAAATCATTGAGGGAAGAAGCTAATATACAGCTACTGGTGGAACGGGTGGCATCTCTTGGGGATGAACAGGCTTATAAAGCATTGTTCAGGTTGTTTTACAAACCATTGAGTCAGTTTGCCTTTTCTATTGTGAAATCCTGGGAGTCTGCGGAAGAAATTGCGTCAGATGTGTTTATGAACGTCTGGAAGCAGCGCGAACGCCTGCTCCAGGTAGATAACCTCCGGGTATACCTCTATGTATCTACCAAAAATATTGCCCTCAACTACTTAAATAAGGAAGCCCGCACGCAACATTTCAGTCTCGATGAAGTGGCAGTGGACATCAGCGTCAGTTACGCCACGCCGGAACAGATCTTCATTTCCGGGGAAATGGTAAAAAGGATAGAAGCCGCCGTAAACGCACTCCCACCTAAAAGGAAGATGATCTTTAAACTGATCCGCGAAGATGGCCTTAAATATAAAGAGGTAGCCCAGATCCTCGATATTTCTGTGAACACCATTGATGTTCACATGGCCCAGGCACTCAAAAAAATCAGCGAGGTAATTAACCTCTCCTTTATCAAAACAAAATAATTTAAATTTTTTTTTAGGTGGAGTAGTAGATTCTTGCAATTTACTTGTCCTTCTATATAATCATGCTTTTGTATCATACACATGGAACAGGAAAGAATATGGCTTTTGATGGGAAGGAAAGTATCGGGCGAGGCCACGATGGAGGAGTTGCGTGAACTGGAAGCATCATTGCAGAAAGATCCGGATCTGAGATATAAATTATCTGTATTAAGCAACTGGCCCCAACCGGCCGGCAATAAGGAATGGGAAACCAGGACCGAGCTTGCATTGGAAAAACACCTCGTGAGAATGGAAGAGGAGTTTCCGCAGGAGGAATTACCCGTTAAGAAAGTCAAAAGGAACTTCCGCAAATGGGTGGCCGTGCTTTCTGTACTGGTAGTGATGCTGGGAGGCTATTGTATCTATCTCTTATCAATAAAATATCCGCAAAAAGCCGGTAAAGCAGCTATGGCGGCCATTTATACCCGCGATGGTTCCCGCTCCAGGGCACAGCTGCCGGACGGAACAGAAGTATGGCTCAATGGTGGCAGCCGTTTAACCTATAATCCTGATATGAACAACCTGGAAAACCGGGAGGTTACTTTAGAAGGAGAAGCGTTTTTTGATGTAGCGAAGAATGCAGCCAAACCCTTTTCTATCCACACTTCCAGGATGGATATCAAAGTACTGGGCACCTCTTTTAATGTAAAAGCATATACAGGGGATCAAACCACAGAAGCTACACTGATCACCGGCGCCGTAGAAGTAATCTTGAATGACGGCATGGAAAGGAATGTGAAACTAACGCCTAACCAAAAGATCATCTTACAACACGCACCGGCAGATAAACTGACCCAACCCAACCTGGTGGCAGGCTACAAGGTGGAAAATATTCATAGTAACACGCAGGACAGCATGGTGGCGGAAACCGCCTGGTGCGACAACTACCTCGTATTCGACAATGATAACTTCGAAGATATTGCGCTGAAAATGGAACGCTGGTATGGTATCAAAATCCATCTCAACGGTAACAAATTAAAACAATACCATTTCACCGCTACTTTTAAAAATGAATCGTTTTCAGAAGTACTGGAAGCGCTGAAGGTTACAACATCATTTCATTGCAGAATAGCAAGCAATGAAGTATTTATTACCCAGTAAAGGGGTGGAAGTCAACAGAAAATCGATACCTCTCATATAAAAAAAAGGGCAAATGCTGCAAACATTTACCCCTTTTGTTGAGATCAAACGGCAGTTAGCTTCACTTGGCAATGTAGTCCTGTCGTAGTTTTATGACCTTTTACAACCTAAATGTATGGAAAAAAATCATACATTATGTAATCCTTTTGCGTCTAAAAACATAGGGAAAAGTTGTACTGATAATGAAACTGGTGTCCTTTATTATTCTTATTACCTGTTTGCAAATAACTGGGAATGTCTTCGGTCAACAGGACCGGCGCATTTCCATCAAAGCAGATTCATTGCCATTGACACGGCTGCTGAAGATGATCGAAAAGAAAAGCGGTTACCGTTTTGTTTACCGCAACGATCTTATTCCCGCAGGCAAAAAAGTGTCGGTGAATGAAACCAATGCTTTGACAGAAGATATTTTAAAGAAGATACTGAAAAACACCGGCCTCACGTTTAAACAGCTTTCTGCCACCCTGGTGGCTATTGCACCGGAAAACAAAGAGATCAGGAATGTCAGTATCAACGGAACGGTAACAGATGTTTTCGGACATCCGCTGCCAGGTGTGAGTTTGCGTATTGCAGGTCTTAATAAGGGAACTACTACAGATGAGAACGGAGCATTCCACATGGAAGCGCCTTCCTCAGCAACGTTGATCTGTTCTTTCATTGGTTATGAAGAACAGCGGGTGACGGTAAACAACACGGCTCATCTCAACATCATGCTGAAAGACGATTCTAAAGGATTGAATGAAGTAGTGGTAGTAGCTTATAGCGTGCAAACAAAAAGTTCTTTGACAGGTTCAGCTACTATGGTAAGTGCTTCATTGTATGATAAAGCGCCCCGTAGCAGCTTCCAGGAAAGCTTACAAGGCAATGTACCCGGCTTACAATCTACCAATGGTTCCGGCCAGCCCGGATCCATACCCAGTATTCACATACGTGGTATAGGCTCTATTACCGCAGGCAGCTCGCCACTTTACGTGGTAGACGGCACGCCTGTGGTAACAGACAATCTCACCGATTATAATGTTAATTCCCTGGCAGGAATTAACAGCGCAGATATCGCTTCTATCTCTGTTTTGAAAGATGCAGCTTCTGCGTCGATCTATGGCTCCCGCGCTGCCAACGGTGTAATACTGATTACGACGAAAACCGGCAGCCAGGGCAGAACAAAGATCGGCGCAACCATACAAAGAGGCAGCAACCAGCTCACCATTCCGCAGGCCAACTATCCGCTCAATACCAACGAGATGATGGAACTCCTCCGCGAAGGATGGGCGCACAAAGCAGATGGCACAGGGGAAGCCGGTTTTCAAAGGGAACTCCGCGCACGTGGCGTGGATACAACCGTTAATACCAACTGGATCGATGTGCTAACCCGCCATGGAGGCTATACACAAGCCAATCTATCTGCCGCAGGCGGAAGTAATAAAACAAAATTTTATGTTTCCGGCGGCTTATATGATTCCAAATCAGCCCTGAAAGGAGTGGACTATAAACGTATGACGGGTAAGCTCAACCTGAGCAACCAGGCCACCAACCGCCTATCATTCGACGTTAACCTGTCGTTATCCTACCAGCGTGCAAACGCAGTAGGAGATGTAGGACTGATGGCTAACCCGGTACGCTCACTCGTCCGCCTGCAACCCTGGCTGAAAATTTATAACGCCGATGGCAGCTACGACTTCAGCTACAATAACACCTTTAACCCGGTGGCAGTACTGAATGGCGATACCCGCACAGGTACCATCTATGGCCTGCTCGGCGGGGCCGGCGCCAAATATGCATTCACTGATTTTCTTTCCTTTGAAACGAAGATCAGCCTCGACCTGAACTACGCCCGCAGCAATTCATTTTTTGCACCGGGATTTGGCGACGGAAGAAATACCAATGGCTGGGTATCGGTAAACAACAACCTGTGGAACAACTGGGTATCTACAAATATCCTGCGGTTCAACAGGAGATGGGGTTACCACGGAATCAACACTTTTGTAGGATACGAAGCACAGAAAACAACCAACAGTGGTAACTCCTCAGCAGCCTCCAACCTGCTGCCCGACCTGCAGCTGCTGGCCGATGCTTCCAAACCGGAAAGTGTATCCTCTGTATCCAACGCAAATTCATTAACAGGATTGTTTCTGAATAACAGCTACGATTACCAGCAGAAATATTATCTGACCGCCTCCATCCGGAGAGACGCCTCTTCCAGGTTCGGCCGTCAGAAAAGAAGTGCCGCATTCTGGTCCATTGGAACCGCGTGGAATATCTACCGGGAACCATTCCTCCGGAATGTAAACGTCATTAACGAATTAAAGATAAGAGCCAGCTACGGCAGCAACGGAAACCAGGCTATTGATAATTATGCTTCATTGTCGCTGTATAGTCCGGCAAATGATTATGATGGGAAACCGGGGTATGTGCTCACGCAATACCCCAATCCTTTCCTTACATGGGAACAGAACAGGCCATTTAATATAGGACTGGATTTTGCCCTGCTTAAAAACAGGTTGTCCGGTTCGGTGGAATACTATAACAGAACCACTTCAAGGTTACTGCTCAATGTACCGGTATCTTCTGCAAATGGTATTACTACTGTTTTCAGAAATAATGGAGAGATGAAAAACAGCGGCTGGGAAATATCCCTTTCTTCCCGCAACATCATCGCAAAAAATGAAAATGAATTCTCATGGCGTACAGATGCCAACATCTCAACGCTGAATAATAAAATTACCCGGCTGGATAATCCAATTACCGGCATCCCGTATAAAAGAGAAGTGGGAACAGATTTCTACCAGTTTTTTCTCGCAGGATTCGCAGGGGCGGATCCGCAAACAGGTGAAGCACTGTGGTATAAAGATGCGTCTAAAACCGCTACCACCAAATCTTACGGCGAAGCACAAAGGTTTAACCAGGGAAGCGCCCTGCCAAAATTTTATGGCGGCCTTACCAATTATTTCAGCTACAAAGGATTTGATTTCAGCTTCCAGTTCTTTTATAACTGGGGAAACAAAGTATACGACAACTGGGGAACATTCACAGAATCAGATGGCAGTGGTGGATTTGGCGGAGGCGCAAAAATGTCGCGCCTCATCTATGAAAACCGCTGGCAGAAACCCGGCGATATCACCAATGTACCCAAGGTAGTATTCGGTGGCACACAATCCGGTTTAAGCAACCAGAGCTCATCCCGGTTCCTGTACGACGGCAGCTTTATCCGGCTGAGGGACGTGATGCTCGCTTACAACCTGCCGCAAGACTGGTTGAAGAAAGCCAATATCAACGAAGTGAAAATATATGTACGCGGCAATAATTTATGGACGTATGTAAAAGATAAGTATCTCACAATGGACCCGGAAGTACCGGTAACAGGAGATTATGATCAGCGTCCGCCAGTATTTAAAACCTTCCTGGTAGGGTTGGATGTAAATTTTTAAGGTATTCATGCAAAAGAAATATACATACGGTTTACTGATATTACTGGCTGGCTTACTCGGCGCCTGCAGCAAGGATTTCCTTGATCAGAAACCGGACCAGTCAACAGAAACCGGTCGCGCTATTACCGATCTGCCCGGACTGCGGGCGGCCATCAATGGCGTGTATTCGCTGATGCAGAATGAAAATTATTATGGACGGACCATGCCGCTGCTGCCTGATCTCCGGTCCGACAATGGATTTATCAGCGTCATCAACAGCAACCGGTATCGTAACCAGGACCAGTACATCGTTACTGCCAACGACCAGTATACCACCGATTCATGGAACCAGTTATACGCCGTAGTAGCCAATGCCAATATGGTAATTATGAAGGGACCCAACATCTCCCTGTTACCATCGGCGGCAGACAGCGCAGAGGCAAAACAGATTGTAGCGGAAGCTTACGCATTGCGGGCACAGGTGTTCTTTGATATATCGCGCATGTTTGCGCAGCCATATAATTATACACCCGGCGCCACGCACATGGGCATTCCGATTGTGACCGTCACCAATGTGGATTCGGTGCAGTCGCCTTCACGCAGCAGTATGAAAGATACTTATGCGCAGATCATCAGCGACCTTACCACAGCGATCAGCAGGTTTGAAGAAAGCAAAAGCACCGCATTCTCTTCCGGACGTATTAATGTGTATTCCGCCAGGGCGCTGTTGTCGAGGATATTGTTGTATAAAGAAGACTGGCAGGGCGCTGCAACTTATGCGGATGCAGTGATCCGGTCCAACAAATACGCATTGCTGCTGAACGGAGAACTGGTGAGCGATTTTAAGATCACCAATAATAATGAAACCGTTTTTGAAATCATCAATACCCCGGTAGATAACCGGAACACAGATGGTTTAAGTTATATGTTCAGCCAGGATGGATATGGTGATATACTCGCAACGAATAACATCTACAATATCTACCAGGCAACAGATGTGAGAAGGGACTTTCTGCTGAAAGGTAAACGCGCCGGCAACGGTGGCGAAGACCCGGCAAACATCATCACCAAATACAAAGATGTGAGCACATTCACAGAAAGTATTAAAGTGATGCGGCTGGCAGAATTATACCTGATCCGTGCAGAAGCAGCTGCACACCTTGGAAGCACCGCGGAAGCACAGGCTGACCTGCAACTGGTGGCTCAACGCGCCGATCATAATGCACCGCCGGTAACCGTTACCGGACCTGCACTCCTGGACGCAATCCTGTTGGAAAGAAGAAAGGAACTGGCCTTTGAGGGACACCGGCTGTTTGACTTAATCAGAACAAAACGTTCATTCACCAAATACCTGGCGAGTGACAAAACGATACCGGTAGTGTGGCCTAGTACGAAAGTAATATTGCCCATACCACAAAGAGAACTGGATGCTAACCCCAACATACGCAACCAGCAGAACGAAGGTTACAATTAAATCTAAACCGCCTTTGTTAATAATTGGTTTTTGCTTACGAGCTGGTTGGATTTTTGCTTATGAAGAAATAAAGTCCCGGTGGTTCTCACCGGGACTTTTCTATTTATTCTGACTTCAAACTCTTCACGGGGTTAGCCAATGCAGCCTTTACCGATTGAAAACTGATGGTCAGGAAGGTGAGCAGGATAATGGAAATACCCGCTACTACAAATATCCCGGCGTCTATACGGATACTATAGGCAAACCCTTTCAGCCACTGCGTGGTAGCCCACCAGGCCACCGGGAAAGCAATCAGCATAGCGATCAATACAAGTCGCAGGAAATCCTTCGACAACATCATCACAATAGTACCTACAGTGGCGCCCAGTACTTTCCGGATGCCGATTTCTTTATTTCTCCGCTGCGCTGTAAAGGCCGCCAGTCCGAATAAACCAAGACAGGAAATGAGAATAGCAAGACCGGCAAAGTATCTGGACAACCGGGAGATCTGGTTTTCTGCGGCATATAAGGTCTGGTATCTTTCATCCAGGAACTTGTAATCAAAAGAGAACCCCGGGTTCATTTGCAGGTACATTTCCTGTAATCTGGCAATCACCGCTTTCTCCCGGCCTGTTTCTACTTTAATCATAAACCGGTTGGCATTTTCCGGAGACAGCTCAAAAAACAAGGGCTTTACCTCTTCGTGCAGGGATTCAAAATGAAAATCCTTCACAACTCCTCCAATCCGCATATCCTTACCCCACAGTTTAACGGATTTTCCAACAGGGTCTTTCATCCCCATGAATTTTATGGCGGCTTCATTAAAGATGATCATGGAGGTGTCAGCGCCAAAGTTGCGTGAAAAATCCCGGCCTTCTTTTATCTTAATATCCAGCGTTTTCAGCAGGTCATAATTTACATCCACCACTTCAAATTCGGTTTCATCTTTCAGATCCTTTCCTTCCCATACTACATCGGAGGTACCGCTGCTATGACCGGTTAATCCATGCCCCATACCAGAAGCAATTTTTACTCCCGGTATATCTTTCACCTCAGCAAGAAAACGTTCACTTACCTCGTTCCGTGACAGTTTTCCCTCTTTCGCGAACGTAATTACATGGTCCCTGTCGTAACCCAGATTTTTTGTCTGGATAAAGCTGATCTGCCGGTACACCACCAACACCGCAACGATCAGTACAATGGAGAGGGAAAATTGAAACACCACCAATCCTTTCCTGATCAGCAGTTCCCCCACAGAACCATTGATCTTTCCTTTCAGCACGGCAGCAGGCTTAAACCCTGAAAGATGAAACGCAGGATAGCTACCTGCCACTAAACCGGTAAAGAATGTAATGCCGAGTCCTGATAATATCAGTGCGGTATCAAAATGGAACAACGAGAGTTGTTTCCCTGTAAGATTGTTGAAAACCGGCAGCAACAGGAACACAAGTAAAATGGCCATCAGCAGCGATGCAAAAGCCATTACCATAGATTCCCCGAGGTATTGCAGCATAAGTACACCCCGGCCGGCGCCCATCGCTTTTTTGATGCCTACTTCCTTTGCCCTTCCGGCTGCCTTTGCAGTAGAGAGGTTCATAAAATTGATGCAGGCAATCACCAGTATAAAAATGGCGATAATGGAAAACAGCCGTACATAATCTATCCGGCCTCCCACCTGGATACCGTTCTCAAAGCGGCCATACAAATAATTCTCTGAATAACGCTGAATGAATGGCGTGCGGTAGGTAATCTCATTGTTCGTTTTAAGCTTAATGTAGTTGGCGATTTTAGCATTGAACTTGTTGATGTTGGTGCCTGGTTTTAGCGTTATAAACGTGTAGTATCCTGTATTGCCCCATTCATCAGCGTTTTCCTTTATCATCTTCAGCATGCGGACAGGTAAAACAAAATCAAACTGTTCCGATGAATGTTGATCAGGTACTTTAAACACACCAGAAACAACAAATTTTTGCTCATGCTGGAAGTCGACCGTTTTGCCGATCACATTTTCGGTAGTGCCAAACAATTTTGTAGCGATAACATCAGATAGCACAATAGCTATTGGATCAGCCAGCACCTGGTTTGGATTTCCTTCCATCAGATCAAAAGAGAACATATTGAAAAAATCCTTGTCCGCATATTTACCCTTGGTCTTTATGCCAACATCATCTTTTACAGAAAGTGTGGATTGCCTCACGGGAGAGACATAGGCGGCATACTCCACTTCGGGCATGTCTTTTTTCAGCGCTTCGGGCATTGGTACAGGAGAGGATTTCGCCGTCCAGATACCGCTCGCCTGTACTCTGTTTTCCAATACCTGGAAAAGGGTGGCGTCGTTTTTATGAAATTTGTCGATACTCAGTTCATCCTGTACCCAAACATAGATCAGGAGCGCACATGCAAGCCCTGTAGATAAACCAATTAAATTGAGATAAGCAAACCGGCGGTCTTTGATCAGATTACGCCAGGCAACCTTCAGGTAGTTTTTTATCATAGCAGAGAATATGTGGTTCGTGTTGCCCAAAGGAGATGCCACTGACCGGGACCACTATAAACCAAAAGAATGTATATTTAGAATATATTTAAACTGTTCGGTTTTGATACAGCTACTGTTCGTATATGTATTGAAGATACTGCGATCCTGCGTTCTGCTACGTTCATCATATTTATCTTCCCGTCCCACTAATTAATTATTACTTTTGGCCATCTGTAAATTCACGTACCAACAAATGTTTATAAGACGATCTACCGCACTGGTTATAATTTTATTGGCAGCATTGGGTTTACCCGCATTGGCACAGCCTTCACCTGTATGGAACGCAGCCGACATAAAACTGCAATTGAAAAAGTTAGATACGCTTGGAAGCGTATTGTACATTGCCGCCCATCCTGACGACGAAAACACCCGTTTGCTCGGTTACCTGGCAAAGGAAAAACTATATCGCACCGGCTACCTGTCGCTCACCCGCGGTGATGGCGGGCAAAACCTGGTCGGCAATGAACAGTCCGAGTTACTGGGCCTGATCCGTACACAGGAACTGCTGGCGGCACGCCGCATCGATGGTGCAGAACAATTTTTTACCCGTGCACAGGACTTTGGCTTCTCCAAAAATCCACAGGAAACATTTACCATCTGGAACAGGGAACAGATCCTGGGAGATGTAGTATATATGATCCGCAAATTTCAACCGGATGTGATCATCTGCCGCTTCCCGGCCGACAGTCGCGCCGGACACGGACATCATACCGCTTCGGCCATGCTGGCGGAGGAAGCCTATAGCGCCGCAGCCGATCCCAAACGCTTTCCCGAACAGCTGACACGGGTAAAACCCTGGCAGGCAAAACGGATCCTCTGGAATACCTTCAGCTTCGGTAATGTCAACACTACCTCCGACGATCAGTTTAAAATAGATGTAGGCGCCTATAATCCATTGCTTGGAAAAGGCTTTGGTGAGATTGCCGCCGAAAGCCGCTCCCAGCACAAAAGCCAGGGATTTGGCGTTGCGGCAGCCAGGGGCAGCTCGCAGGAATATTTCCTGACGATTAAAGGCAACACACCCAAAAACAGTTTACTCGACGATATCAATACCAGCTGGACAAGGATTCCCGGCGGCAACAAAGTAGGCGCCCTGGTAGACGCCGCCCTCGCGGCCTACAATATGGAAGATCCTGCGGCCTCCGTGCCCGCCCTGCTGGAAATACGCAGCGCCATCCGCTCATTACCGGAAGGGTACTGGCGTGATCTGAAGCTGAAAGAAACCGAGCAACTGATCTACGCATGCGCAGGCCTGTGGGCAGAAGCCTACAGCACTTCACCTACCGTAGTGCCCGGAACCAATATGGAAGCCACCGTGCAACTGATCAACAGGGGGCCGGTAAAAATAACGCTGGATAAGATTGATCTGCCCGGCAATACCAATGCAGGCGATCAGCAACCACTGGCCTTTAATAAATTCACCAGCATCTCCAAAACAATGCAGGTACCCGCCAGCACGCCGGAGTCGCAGCCTTATTGGCTGGCAGACGCGCACCCGGTAGGTACTTACATCATCAATGATCCGCTGCTGGTGGGCAATCCTGAAAATATTCCTGCACTGCAGGCGCAAATCCACCTGACTATCGGCGGACAACCATTTACCATTGCACGGCCTTTACAATATAAATATACCGACCCTGTAAAGGGAGAGCTGTATCAGCCGCTGGTGATAGCGCCGCCGGTAGTAGCCGATCTCAGCAACCAGGTATATATTTTTACAGATACCAAAGCACAGTCGGTACCTGTGAAGCTCCGCGCGATGGCTGATAACGTACAGGGAACTGTACGTCTGCAATTGCCCGCCGGCTTCACCGATGGCAACAGCCAGCCCTTTAGCTTAAAACAGAAAGGAGATGAGGTGGAACTCCGGTTTGATATCAAACCCGTTAAAGGTGTAGCGGAAAATCATGCAGATACCCTCACGGTTGTAATGACCTGTAACGGTAAAGAATATACGCAGAGCTTACAGCAGATCCGCTATGATCATATTCCGCTGATCACCCTGTTTCCACCAGCGCAGGCCAGGCTGGTATCCGTTAACCTGAAACATAACGGCAACCGCCTCGGGTATATTCCCGGTGCAGGCGACATGGTGGCAGCATCGCTCCGCCAGGTTGGATACGATGTAACCGAACTGGGTGAAAAAGATATTATGGGCGGTAACCTGCAGCAATACGATGCCATCATCACCGGAGTGCGCGCTTATAACGTAAACGCACGTATGAAATACTGGCAGCCGAAGCTGATGGAATACGTAAACAACGGCGGCAAACTGGTGATCCAGTACAACGTGAATGGTCCGCTGGTAACAGGCAACCTGGGACCGTATCCGTTTGGATTGTCGCGCGACCGGGTAACGGATGAAAATGCCGCTGTAACATTTAACAACCCGAAAGATCCGGTGCTGCATTATCCAAATGAAATTACTGCCGCCGATTTTAACGGTTGGGTACAGGAAAGAGGTTTGTATTACACCGCTAATGCAGACAAAGCTTATGATAAGCCTTTCAGCATGAACGACAAAGGGGAAGGACCGCTCGATGGATCAACCCTCGTTGCTCATTACGGTAAAGGAGCCTATGTGTACACCGGCTTATCATTTTTCAGGCAGCTGCCTGCAGGCGTACCCGGCGCCTATCGTTTATTTGTAAACCTGATTTCTGTAAAATAGGGATGAAAGACAATGAGTAAGAAGCATCAAGAAAATCGTCCCAGGCTGAAGATCGCCGCTGGCTTTTGTATTATCCTCGGTTTGCTGATCGGATTTACCATCAAGCGCGTGCAGGTGGGATTGATCATCGGTATTGCGTTGGGACTGCTGACCAGCAGCATGTGGACTAAAAGCAACTCAAACGATTAAATTATGGCAGCAGATAACCTGCAGGAAGAAAAGCCGCCATTGTTCCCGTCATGGACGTGGTGGTACGTATTGGTAACAGCCTGGTTGCTGTTACTGGTCGCGTTCTTCTACTTATTCACCAAAACGTTTTCATGAGTCCTTTAGATTGGATGGTACTGATCGGTACCCTCACTGTAATCATATATGCTATGGTGTCTGGAAAAGCCGTGGCCAGCGAAACATGGAAAGTTATTTCCTGGATAACCAGTCAATGCCCTGGTATATCATTTTGCTGTCGATCATTGGTACCCAGGCCAGCGCTATCACCTTTATATCAGCGCCCGGCCAGGCATATACGGATGGGATGCGCTTTGTGCAATATTACTTTGGTTTGCCCCTGGCGATGGTAGTGCTTTGTATCACGTTTGTACCCATCTTCCATAAACTGAAAGTATATACGGCTTATGAATTCCTGGAACAACGGTTCGACCTGAAAACCCGTACCCTCGCGTCCTCCCTGTTCCTGATCCAACGCGGTTTATCTACCGGTATCAGTATCTGTGCACCTTCTATTATTTTGTCTTCTTTACTGGGCTGGAACCTGTACTGGACAAATATGATCATGGGCGGATTGCTGATCATTTATACGGTGGCAGGCGGTACCCGAGCCGTGGCCTACACACAAACATTCCAGCTGGCCATCATTTTCGGAGGTATGTTCCTCGCGGGCTGGATGGTCGTTCACCTGTTGCCGGCCGATATTGGTTTTAAGCAGGCGTTGCAGGTGTCGGGAAAAATGGACAAGCTGAATGTGATTGTTACGAAATTTGACTGGCAGGATAAATACAACATCTGGAGCGGGGTGATAGGAGGGTTCTTCCTGGCGCTGTCGTACTTTGGTACGGACCAGTCGCAGGTAGGCCGTTACCTTACTGCAAAATCAATCAAAGAAAGCCGTATGGGCCTCCTGATGAATGGTCTTGTAAAGGTGCCCATGCAATTCCTGATCCTGCTGATAGGCGCCCTGGTATTTGTTTTTTACCTGTATTTCCGTGCGCCGATTTTCTTCAATGAAGCACAGCTGGCAAGGGTGCATAAAACCGAACAGGGCCCGGCGATGCTGAAACTGGAAGACCAGTACAATGAGCTGGGAACCTTAAAACAGCAGCAGGTAAAGCAACTGGCTGCTGCACTCGAAACAGATAACCACACACAGATTGCCTCCGCAAAAAAAGCGTTGCAGCAAACCGATGATCGGTCGCAGCTGGTAAGAACCCAGGCATTATCACTCATCAAGGCATCCGATCCTACCGCAGACACCAATGATACCAACTATATATTCCTTCATTTTGTAGTGAACAGCTTACCGAAAGGACTGGTGGGATTGCTGATTGCCATCATCTTCCTGGCAGCGTGGGGCAGTATTGCTGCGGCGCTGAATTCGCTGGCGTCCACCACGGTGATAGACGTGTACAAACGATTGTACAACGAACATGCTTCAGAAGATCATTATCTGAAAATATCCAAGCTGTGGACATTGATCTGGGGTGTATTCTGTATCGTGGTAGCGCAGTTTGCCGGCAGCCTGGGTAGTTTGATAGAAGTGGTGAACGTGCTTGGCTCCTGGTTTTACGGGGTGATCCTCGGTATTTTCATGGTAGCTTTTTACCTGAAGCGGGTAGGAGGCACAGCTACTTTCTGGGCGGCCATCATTGGAGAAATTGTGGTATTGGTAATTTACTGGACCGGCACGGTGTCTTTCCTCTGGCTGAATGCGATCGGCTGCTTGCTGGTAGTATTACTGGGTTGGATCTTCCAGTATTTTGTAAATACGCGAAGGTTGTCTGACTCAGGATTACGCTGATTATACAGATTACCTGGATTTTACTTTTTTGATTTTATAAATGATTATAAAAGATTGGGGAGATAAAGCGGATCATCCGCTTATATCTCCCCAAATCTTTTATAATCAAAAGTGATCAAATCCAGGTAATCAGTATAATCAGCGTAATCCTGAGTCAGACAACCTCCGCGCTATTTTAACGTAGCCAGTAACTTCTTGTTCAACGTTACATAGTCGTCGTTTTTAGCAGTAGTAGCCAGTTCTATTGACTTCTGCGCTGCTTCTTTCGCCACTTTCACGTTTTTAGCTTTCGCGTTGATGCGGGCTTTCTGGTACCATATCCAGAAGGCGTCGGGGCTTTGTGTAGCTGCCTCATTGATCCATTCTACCGCCTTGTTGATGTCTTTACCACTTTCATAGTAATATACAGCTGCCTGGAAGTAAGGTTTCTTTTCGGCGTTCTGCATGGCATCGTTGATCTGGGCGGTGATTTTATCGTCGATATCCGCTTTTATCACTACGGGTACTTTGGTTTTATCCCAGCTGAGGGCCAGTACCACGGAGTTGGAACGTACATTTTCGAATCCGATGGTAAAGCTTTCCTGGCTGAAAGGGGTAGCTACCGGTTTTACGTTTACACGGGCCACATCGTTTTCTGGTTTGTAAGCAGCAGGGCTGGTTACATCGAGGCTGCTGGTCAGGATAACGGTCCATGACTGAGCGCCTGGAATAGAAAGCAAACCGTATTTACCAGCTTTCACGGGTACGCCGCCGAAAATTACGTCTTCACCGAAAGTAACGGTGGTAGCACTGTTGGCGCCGGTTCTCCATACTTTACCATAAGGGACCAGGTCGCCCATGATAACGCGGCCGTTTTTCAGCGGACGGGAGTAGCTCAGCTCTATATTGGATAAAGCGAAGTCCTGTTTAATGGTTTGCGTAGGACTTGGCGCAGGCATTTTAATGCCCTGGGCCAGGGTAGTGCCGGCATACAAGAGCAGCATAGCGCCCGCTGTAGCGGCAAAGGTTCTGATAGTACTCATATTTGGTGGGTATTTAAAACTATTCTATTAATCCGTTACGGAATGCATACAGTACCAGACCAACGCTGTTTTTAACGTTGATTTTTTCAAGTAATTTTTGACGGATCCCCTCTACAGTACGGGGGCTTAGGAAAATCTGTTCGGAAATTTCCTGGGTAGTCAGTTCATTGCAGATTAGCTTCAGTACTTCCTGCTCCCGGTCATTGAGCTGGATTTCATTTTTTAGTGTTGGCTTAAATTGTTGTTTGTTTTTGTGTAATACCTTTTTAAGCAGTGCCAGGTTTACGTTATCATTAAAATAAAATCCTTTTTCAAAGGTAGTACAGATGGCTTCATAGATCTCTTCCGGTTCCGCATTTTTCAACAGGTAGGCGTTGGCGCCGTTTTCCACCAGATGGACAATGAAGTTGTCGTCCTCATACATGGTGAGTATAATGACCTTTACGTCGGGATACTTTTCCTTTACCTTAATGGTGGCTTCAATGCCGTCCATATTGGGCATTTTCAGATCCATCAGGATAACATCCGGCTGTTGTGTTTCCATGTTCTGCAGCAGATGCAGGCCATCGTCGGCTTCAAAAACGAAGCTGATATTTTCATAAGGAATCAGTGTGTTTATGACTCCACTGCGGAAGATCTTGTGATCATCAGCAATGGCCACTTTTATGTGTGCCATAGGTGGACAGTTAGAAGATTTGCTATTATTTTATTCAGAATAAATTACTATGAGTCATGTCGTTACAAGCGGGTTCAACACAACCGGATGGCAATTTAGCAATAAAACAACATAAGTATCAACTATTCTGTGCAGGTGTCTGATAATTCTCTACACTTATCGTAGCAATGGTACCTTGTGGTGTTCCGGGAGTGAAGTTAATATTTCCACCGATAATATTGAGGCGGCTTTCAATATTTTTAAGTCCCAGGCTGCCTGTTTTGGCACGGGAAGCGGGCAGAGAGGTTAGCAAAGCGCCATTACCATTGTCTTCCACGGTAACGGTAAGAAGGGACGGAGTGGTTTGATAGGTGATGAGTACATCCGTTGCCTGCGCATGTTTCAGGATGTTATTGATCAGTTCCTGCACCACACGGTAAACGTTTAAAGCCTTTTCGCGGTCTACCGTTTGCCCGTTGCCGGCTGTTTTAAATGCTATTTTTACCTGTTTGTTTTTGTTCATCAGGTTGCAGAAGGAGTCCAGCGCATGTGCCAGGCCCAGGTTTTCCAATGCCTGGGGGTGCAGGCTTTGGGAGATGAACCGCAGTTGTTGTATAATGGTATCGGTAAAGTCCTTGGTTTCCTTAAGCCGTTCTGTTTCACCGTTGCCGGTTTTCAGCAGGGGCTGAAGACCTCCGAGGTTGAGTTTCAGCACAGACAGTTGTGCGCCCACTTCGTCGTGCAGGTCTTCCGCAATCCTTTTACGTTCCTGTTCCTGGCCCTGGAGTACTGCGATGAGGCGTTCCCGTTGGAGCTGAAGGTCTTTGTCACGTATATCAAGTTTATGTTGGATAACCATTTTTTGTTGGAGCATTACCAGCAATATCACAATGACTCCCAGCATTAACATTACTGTAGTACCAATTACAATAACATCAATAATTCGCATGTCTTAGTTTTTTGATCTTAGAGAACCCAATATAAAGAAGAATCATTGATATCATTCCAACAATATAATTGATACTCAGTATTGCGATGGTCATACCCATTCTGGCAACACCGGTGGTGAAAAGCGCCTGTAAGTGGTTATAGCTGATGCAAAATAGAAATTCAGTACAGGCAAAGATAAAGATCCCTGAATTATACCAGAATATCGGCAAAGAATCAATGTATATCGATTTTTCTATGAGATTCCTGTCCCTCAGCAGTTGTAAAAAGAGATATAGACCATAGGTAAGTACTACCAGTTGCTTAACGCCCGATGAAATGGAATTAAAGGCGCGTACCCCCTCTATGAAAAACAGGTCAAATATAAATATTGCCAGTAGTAGTAAAGGCATATACTTCACAATGTTTTTCATAGTGGGGTTAGAGATGCTCCGGTAAAAAAATACAGAGAGGATCACAAACTGGATAAAGTGCATGAGGCTGAAGAACCACATGTTGTTCCCGATATACCGTTCTACCAGAACAGACCCTCCTGCAAAAAAAATACAGCTCAAAATGTAAAAAAATATGCACCTGGACGAGAAGTCCAGGGACTTATAATTTAAAAGGAAGGGGATCAAGACCAGTGCTTCGATCCCCACCATGCTGTAAAAAATAGTAAAAAATAAAGTTACATTCACGAGATGGCTTTGTTGATGATATTATTTATCACTTATCCTTTTCCTCCGGGTTTTGTACAATATTCGGGGCAGGGTAATCCTGAATCAAGTATTTTCGCCATAGCGCCTTTGGATACCACGCCACCGGGGCCTGCATTGGTGGTTTCTGTGGGAAGGATGTCATTACCTTCTTCATCAACGGCTACCAGGATCATTTTCTTTTCCTTTATTCCATCTCCGTCAGTATCTACCTTAATACCATAATAGATTCTCAGAGCTGTTGCCCCGGGTTGGTCCAGCAATTCAATAATTTTGTCTTTACCAAAACACATCGCCTTAACATGGGTACCAAAGGACTTCTGATTTACATGATCCTCATCGTGATTTTTTGTAAGGGTGGTCATTTCTTCAAGTGAAATGAAAGCGCCGGTATCCGAAGGGATCGGCCTTTTTGGAAAATCATTCATTGTGGGTAAGTTTTAGTTTGCAGTAAAATTATTACAAATAATCGCATATACAATCCGGCCACCAACCGGTAATGTAACCCGAAACTGTGTTTTTACGCAGGTGGAATTGAATGTGCTATTGCATTTGAGCGGTTTTATCATCTTAAGTAAAGGGAGCGGATTCCGTAGGCTTCACTTCAGAATGCGTATTTATACGCATTACTTTTTACCTGCCGGAAAACAACCAAAAGGTGAATAGCGTAGTTCCCATATTCAATTTGCGTAGTTATACGTAAAGCTTTTTTTCAGTTGTTAAACGCTTGACTACTCCTTTAAAGTTCTTAATCTTTGTATTGTCAACCGGCTTTAAATCTATTGTCCTCAGAAAAGTTCATAGTAATTGGCCTTTCTACCATGTTTGTTTTTTTCGGTTAGTAATATGCAGAATCAATTCATCAGGTGATGCTCGTTAACCCCTTTTTTTTTCTTTAAAAAAAATAAAATTATGAGTTACCTATTAATCGGAAACATCTCTGCACTTATTTGTAACGATTGCGTAGAGCCCCTGGCAAATGCGCGGATCCGGGTTTACCTCCCTGCTGTATTGCAGGCGGCAGATCAGCCCCACGGAATTTTTAACGACATGAAACCATTGTCGGCCCGGGAAGTACTGATGAAGGCCGACCGGTTACTGGCGGAAACCACCCTGGATGAAAAAGGCAACTTCAACCTCTCGTGGAATGAAGTACACCTGTTCACCGAAGCATTGGAACTGGATCTGTGCCTGGATCAGCTGCCGGGAAAGAACGGTACAAAGCAGTCCCGTAACTTCCACCTGAGTAAACTGGTGTTGCACTGGAAACGTAACAGCGGCGGCTACGTAGGCGCATATGCTTATGTTATCCCCGCCGCCACCTGGCATAATATATACGCCAACGCGGGCGCCTGGGTAATTACCGGCGTAGTAAAACCGCATATGGCAGCATCAGGACAGCCCCATCTGAAAGTGGAAGCGTATAATGCGCTCACCGGCAAACTGATCGGGCAGGCGCACACCAACGAAGCTGGACGCTACACCCTGCACTTTTCAAGGCAGCATCTTGCAAATGGCATCCTGCACTCCATTATACCCGGACGCAGGAACCTGGGTCCCGATGTGTACTTTAAAGTTTACAGGAATAACGAATTACTGTGGGCGGAAGATGAGAAGATGGCCCGGATGCCCCACCGGCAGGACCTGGGTCCCTGCAGCAATGTGAATATAATTTACCGTCCGTCCCGGGTGAAACGCGCCTCAGACCAGATTGGCAACTGGTTCAGTGATGTGATCACCCTTACTAACCCAAAGAAGAACAAGCAGGATAAATACCGCTTGCTAACCCATAGCTTATTGTAATAAGATTGTTTGAATACACCTTCCTTATCATGGCAAAAACTACCCGATTGTTTGTGACCTTCTAACAGCAGAAATGAAACAGCTACCTTTCCCCGGTAGCTGTTTTTTGTTTACGGTATCAAAACCGGGGATGGAAACGCAGGAGGGTATCTCTTAAATATTCCCGGTCCAGGTGAGTATAGATCTCCGTAGTAGTAATGCTCTCATGTCCCAGCATTTCCTGTACGGCGCGGAGATCGGCGCCGCCTTCCACCAGGTGGGTGGCGAAGGAGTGCCGGAAAGTGTGGGGCGACACATTTTTATGAATACCGGCTTTTTGGGTCAACTCCTTTATAATAAGGAAGATCATCACCCTGCTTAATGCGCCGCCGCGGCGGTTGAGGAAAAGGGTGTCTTCCTGGCCGTGCTTAACGGGCAGCTCTATACGAACATTTCTCCGGTAAATATCTATCTGGCGCATGGCGTCTTTGCCGATGGGGACCATCCGCTCTTTGTCGCCTTTCCCGATTACCCGGATAAATCCTACGTCCATGTGGAGTTGGCTGATCTGGAGGTTAATGACCTCGCTTACCCGCAGGCCGCAGCTGTACATGGTTTCAAGGATGGCTTTATTACGGTGACCTTCCGCGGTATCCAGGGGGATCTGCGCAATGATCTTTTCAATTTCTTCGAAGGTGAGTACATCGGGCAGCTTGCGTAAAATCTTCGGAGCTTCCAGCAGTTGGGTAGGGTCCTCGTGGGCCATGTCTTCCAGCAGGAGGAACTTGTAAAAGGCTTTGAGGCCGGAAATAGTTCTGGCCTGGGAGCTGGCAGTCATTCCCAGTTTGGCGATCCATTGCACACAATCCTGCAGGTCCTCAAATGTTACATCCTGGGGCCGGAGCTTTTCTTTTCCATGAGCGAGGAGGTACTGCTCCAGTTTTTCCACGTCCCTTACATATGCTTCCACGGAGTGGTCAGACATAGACCGCTCTAATCTTAAATACCCTTTAAACAGTTTCCGGAATGATTCCCACATATGCCGGCAAGTTAAAAGCTTTTTACAAAACTACGGTCACGGCTATCCGGGAAATATCCTTTCAGGGGTAAAATAATATCAGGAAAAACAGGTGTTTCTGGAGTGAAAAAGAGGAGAGTGGTTTTACTTAAAGTAAGATGATGGAGTTTTGTTGTAATTATTTGATAATGAAATGTATATAA
This sequence comes from Chitinophaga sp. W3I9, assembly GCF_050434025.1. Lineage (NCBI taxonomy): Bacteria > Pseudomonadati > Bacteroidota > Chitinophagia > Chitinophagales > Chitinophagaceae > Chitinophaga > Chitinophaga sp. W3I9. The sequence goes on along the minus strand of NZ_JBNPWC010000001.1, from coordinate 4,670,527 downwards.
GGATGTAAAACGGATCTGTTTTCCTCTTTAAAACATTCATTTTTGCTGATTTTCGGGGCTCATATTTTCATTAAAAAGCATGTGATTACGCCTTTTTGTCAGCCTTTGCATTATATCTAAAGTGTTACTTCTTATAGATTGTGTAAATCAATCTAAATGAATGTGTTATCATTAAGAAAAATATTGAAGGCAAATAAAAAAGGCCAGCTTTTCGAAGCTGACCTTTTTGTAATGATTTTGCCCGTCAGGACTAGAATTTCTCCAGACCGCTGAAGAAGAAGTTACCTTCTATAGCAGCGTTCTCGTCAGAGTCGGAACCATGAACCGCATTGCGGCCGATAGACTCTGCGTATTTTTTACGGATGGTACCTTCTTCTGCGTTGGCAGGATTGGTAGCACCGATCAGTTTGCGAAAATCTTCTACGGCGTTGTCTTTCTCCAGGATAGCTGCTACGATATGGCCGCTGCTCATGAATTCTACCAGTTCACCGTAAAAAGGTCTTTCCGCATGTACTGCATAAAACTCACCTGCTTTAGCAGTAGATAACTGCGTCATTTTCATGGCTACGATGCGGAAACCTGCAGCGTTGATCATGTTTAAAATGCCGCCAATGTGCCCGTTTGCTACTGCATCAGGCTTGATCATAGTAAATGTTCTGTTGCTCATATAATGTTTAATTCCGAATTACAGATTAGGCCGCAAAAGTAATTACATTTTCTTTAGTGGTAAAAAATTTTGAAATTCTGGCTCAAATAAAGATCTTCGCACTTCGTTTTCTGTTTCAACCACTTGTTGTGATTGGAAATCAACTCTTAACATTACAGTTTTTTAATGAAGCCGATCGAGGAAATTAAGCCTTTGCTGGAGAGCCCTAAGAAAGTGGTGATTACAATGCACCAGAAGCCAGACGCGGATGCCATGGGATCTTCCTTAGCAATGTATCACTACTTAGTACAGAAAGGGCATCAGGTAACTGTAATCTCACCTACAAATTTTCCGGATTTCCTGAAATGGATGCCAGGAGCCGACGACGTGATTGACTACGAATCCTCTATGGACCGGGCCATTCAGGCGCTGGAAGGCATCGATCTCCTGTTTTGCCTGGATTTCAATGCGCTTTACCGCACTAAAAACCTGGCGCCACACCTGGAAAAACTGGACTGTATCAAAATCCTGATAGACCACCACCTGGAGCCACAGCCCAGCTTTGAGTATGGCATAAGCGATACCAAAGCCAGCTCCACCGCCCAATTAGTTTATGAAACTATATATAAATTGGGAGATGAGCAGTATATTAACCTCGAAATTGCACAGTGTATTTATGCCGGCACTGTAACAGATACAGGTTCTTTCCGCTTTGCATCTACTTCCGCAGCCGTACACCGTATGGTAGCCGACCTGATGGAAAGGGGACTGAAACATGAGGTGATCCACCAGGCGATCTATGATAACTTCCTGGAAAACCGCCTGCGCTTCCTCGGACATAGTCTGCTGAACCGCATGGAAGTGTTCTATGAATATAATACCGCCATGCTGGCCATCCCGTACTCCGATCTTAAACGGTTCGACCTCCAGACAGGAGACACCGAAGGACTCGTGAACTTCCTGTTATCTATACAGGGCATCAAGATGGCCGCTTTGATCATTGACCGTAACTCAGAAGTGAAGCTGTCGTTCCGCTCAAAAGGCGACTTCGACGTAAATACCTTCGCCCGCAAATATTTCGACGGGGGAGGGCATTTCAACGCTTCCGGAGGCCGCAGCACCGATCCGCTGGAAAAAACAGTGGACCGCTTTATCAAAGCCGTGGAAGAGAACGAAGACCTCTTACAATAAACTGTAAATAAAGTATTTCAACCTACTAATACAATCAAATGAAAAAAAACAATCAGTTTTTAGTTGCAACTGCGGCTTTAGGCTTTCTTTTAGCCAGTTGCGGTACAGGTGTTAAAAAAACACCGGGCGGTATTGAGTATATCGTTCACAAATCCGGCAGCGGAGCACAACTGAAATTAGGCGATACTGCCCTGGTGAATGTTACCCAGCGTATCAATGACTCCCTGCTGGGCGATTCCCGCAAAATGGTAGGTGCTGCAATTCCGGTGCTGGTGGCAAAACCACAGAATAAGTACGATCTGATGGAAGGTATTGCCCTCCTCCACGAAGGTGATAGCGCAACCTTTATCATTCCATGGGATTCATTACCAGCCCAGGAGCGTCCTCCATTTGGTAAAAAAGGTGATAAACTGAAAATCACTTTCGCAGTAGAAAACAAATACTCTGCTGCTGCTCAGAAAGAAAAAGACGAAAAAGTTATTAAAGAATACCTGGATAAGAACAAGATCAACGCCACTAAAAACGCTGAAGGCGTTTACGTAGCAGTAACCCAGGAAGGTACAGGCAGTACACCTAATCCAGGTGACACCGTTTATGTACACTACACAGGTAAGCTCACCACCGGTAAAGTATTTGATTCCAGCCAGGATTCAACTATGCGCCCGGGCATGCCTTTAGAACCCATTAAGTTCCCTATCGGTCGCGGCTTCGTGATCAAAGGCTGGGATGCTGGTTTAAGCGGCCTGAAAAAAGGTTCCAAAGCTACCCTGGTAATTCCTTCTGTACTGGCTTATGGCTTACAGGGAAGTCCTCCGGTAATTCCTGGAAACTCTGTCCTCGTATTTAACGTAGAGTTAGTAGATATTAAAGCAGGCGCTCCGGCTCCTTCTCAATTCGCTACTCCCGGTAAGTAATTGATTATAACCGCATAAAAGGAAAGCCCCCTGCCATTTGGCAGGGGGCTTTCCTTTTATGCTATGTGGCTTATTCCCGGATCAGGCATATCCATCTATCAACACTTCGTATAGCTTTACTTTCAGGTCTTCCAGCGACACATCCTGGGTGAGTACCCCGTCGATCGCATAAGACACCGTCCCCCTTTCTTCAGAAACAATGATCGCCAGGTTATCGCTATGCTCCGTAATGCCCACCGCCGACCGGTGACGCAGCCCTATACGGGTAGGAAGGTTCGGATTCTCAGATACCGGCAGGATCACTTTGGCCGCCAGGATCTTATTGCCTACAATGATCAGCGCCCCATCATGCAGGGGACTGTGTTTCTCAAAAATGCTCTCAATGAGTTTCGCACTCACGTTTCCATCAATAGGAATACTGGACGCGGAATCAAATTTCAAACGGTAGGTGGTGGCAATTACCATCAAAGCCCCGGTAAAGGTGCTCTGCATCCGGCTCACCGCCACAATAATTTCATTAATAATGTTTTCTTCTTCTTTATAACTCTTAAACTTATCAGGCAGGAACAATTTGGTTAAAAAACTGTCCTTGCTCAGCGGCGTTTTCTTACCCAGCACCAGCAGGAACTTCCTGATCTCCGGCTGGAAAATGATGATGATCGCAATGATACCAACATTGATAAAGTTTTGCAGGATAATGGTGAGAATAGGCATCTTTAACGCCCTCACCAGGAAATATGCGGCATATACCATTAACAGGCCTACGAAAATATTAAAAGCAAGACTCCCCTTTAATAAACGATACAACTGAATGATCAAAAAAATTACAATCAGCAGGTCCAGCAGATCCAGCCATCGAAACTCAACTCCATAAAATTCTATTACTTCCTTCATAGTTGTAAAAATAGCAAGATTAAATTATCCGTTCATTTTCTCCGTAATCCTTACCGCTTCCACAGCGGCTTTTACATCGTGTACCCTTAATATATGGGTGCCCTGTTGCAAGGCTATGGTGTTTAATACAGTAGTGCCGTTCAAGGCATCGGCCGGGGTTATGTTCAGTAGTTTATAGATCATCGACTTACGGGAAATGCCCGTCAGCACAGGTACTCCAAGTATATCATAAAACAGGCGCAGGTGTTTCAGCAGGGCATAGTTATGATCAATTGTCTTTCCAAAACCAAATCCCGGGTCAGCAATAAAGTCCTTTATACCGGCGGCACGGCAGGCCGCCAGCTTTTCCTTCAGGTAATCGAGCACTTCGGACACCACATCGTTGTACTGCGGATTTTTTTGCATCGTGGCAGGCTTGCCCTGCATGTGCATCGCAATATAAGGTACCTGCAGCTGACCAACAACCGGAATCATCTCCGCATCCATATCCCCGGCGCTCACATCATTGATAATAGCCGCGCCGGCATGTACCGCTTTCTCTGCCACCGCAGCATACCAGGTATCTACAGATATAATTGCGGAAGGATACTTATTCAAAATGGCATGTATCGCCGGGAGCAGCCGGTGAATCTCTTCTTCCGGTCCCACCATCTCCGCACCGGGGCGGGTACTCTGTGCGCCCAGATCCAGTATGGCAGCCCCTTCCTCCAGGTGTTGCTTCGCTTTCTCCATCACCTGGTGCAGCTCATGCATGCGGTTGCCTTCATAAAAAGAATCGGTGGTAACATTAATAATACCCATTACAGCAGGGGTAGACAGGGATAACAATTGCCCCCTGCAATTTATTACCGGTGAAGACATTGTTGTTACGGGGATATGGTCTGGTTTCATTTGAATGCGTTAAGAAGTTAGCATGCAGGCTCTTGCTCCTGAATTTTCACATAGTTCCGGCCTTTTACCCGAAATTCTTTATTTTGCCTGCAAATCTAAGAAGGAAAATCAATCATTGCCGAATTTAGGAATTTAGCAGTTCAATTTCAGAAATAGATTTGGCGCGCGTCAACTCACTTTCAGATACGCTCATCAATTTCCCGGGAAGGTAAACCCTGATTGTTCTTATCTTCACGGATCACTTAACCATTAAACTATTTTATGAAGATTATCCTTAACCTGTTACGTATAATCGTTGGGGTGTTATTCATTTTCTCAGGTCTGATTAAAGCCAATGATCCGTTAGGACTCAGCTATAAAATGGAGGAGTTTTTCGAGGTATTGCACCTTACCTTCCTGTCTCCCTATTCCCTGGCATTTTCTATTATCATGAATGCCTTCGAAATTATTGCCGGCGTAGCAGTGCTCATCGGCTACCGCATGAGGGTCTTTTCCGTGCTGCTGTTGCTGCTCATTATATTCTTTACCTTCCTTACCGGGTACGCATTATTCAGCGGTACCATCCGTGAATGCGGCTGCTTCGGCGACTGTATCAAACTCACCGCCGAGGAAACCTTCTGGAAAGATGTGATCCTGCTGGTGATGATCCTCGTGATCTTCTTTTACCGGAACACCATACAGCCACTCTTTAAAGGAGCCGGTGCAGTACTATTGCTCTCGGCCTTATTCGCTTTCGGTATCCAGCGGTATACTTTAAAACACCTTCCGCTTTTCGATTGCCTGCCGTATAAAGTAGGTAATAATATTCCCGAGAAGATGAAACTGCCGCCGGGCGCTACGCCAGACGTGTATGAGATGATCTTCATTTATGAAAAGGATGGGCAGAAGAAAGAATTTACTGCCGACAATTACCCGTGGTCAGACAGTACCTGGAAGTTTGTGGACCGTAAAGATAAACTGGTGAAGAAAGGAAACGCAGAACCGGCCATCAAGGATTTCATTCTCACTGATCTCGATGGGGTGAACCAAACGGAAGCCATCCTGTCTGAAACCAAACCGGTATATCTCTTCCTGGTATTGAATACTCAAAAGGCCGGCAGCGGATGGGACGAAAAAATAAAAGCCCTGCAACAGCAATGGAAAAACCAGCAGGTAGTTATATATGGAGTAACCGCTTCCACCAAAGAAGAAATTACTGCCTTCAAACAACAACATGGCCTGGAGTTTCCATTTGTGCAGATGGATGGCGTAGCCATTAAAACCGCCGGCAGAAGTAATCCTGCCCTGATCCTGCTGAACAAAGGCACCATCAAAGGCAAATGGCACTATAACGATATACCATAATAATATATGCTTCGTTTTCTGCTTCGTAAAACCGGATACGGATTGCTGGTACTGCTCGGCGTAGTGGTGCTGGTATTCTTCCTGTTCAATGTGCTGCCCGGCGATCCGGCACGGCTTACATTGGGGCAGCGGGCCGATGTGGCCTCCCTGGAAAACGTGCGCCGGGAACTGCATCTCGACCAGCCGGTGGGGACGCAGTTCCTGTATTACCTGAACGACCTGCTGCCGGTTGGAGTCCACACCCAACAGGAAGCGGATGAAAATCTCCGCTATCTAACGGTGGCGCATATATCAAAGGATAAACTCCTGGTGCTGAAAGCACCCTATCTCCGCCGCTCTTACCAGGGCAAAAAACAGGTGTGGGATATTTTAATGGAGGCATTGCCGGGTACGTTGCTGCTGGCCATAGCTGCGATGGTGTTTGCCACCATCACCGGCATTGCCCTGGGCGTATTATCGGCGGTAAAGCAAAATACCTGGATGGATACTGGTGCAGTATTCGCCAGTGTGGCGGGAATTTCCGCCCCTTCATTTTTTGCAGGCATCGTGCTGGCCTATCTTTTTGGCTTTGTACTCAGCGATTATACCGGCCTGCATATGTCCGGCAACCTGTTTGATGTGGATCCGTTCAAAGGCAGGGTACTTAACCTGCGCAACCTGGTGCTGCCGGCTATTACTCTTGGTATCCGCCCGCTGGCCATCATCGTGCAGCTCACGCGCAGCGCCATGCTGGATGTACTGCACCAGGATTATATCCGCACGGCCTACGCCAAAGGCCTTTCCAGCTCCACAGTGATCTGGCGGCACGCATTACCTAACGCCCTCAACCCGGTGATCACCGCCATCACCGGCTGGTTCGCCGAACTGCTGGCAGGCGCCTTCTTCGTGGAATACATCTTCGGCTGGAAAGGCATCGGCAAAGTAACCGTGGAGGCGCTGGATAAATTCGACTTCCCCGTGGTAATGGGAGCCATCCTCTTTACGGCCGGCATCTTCGTGATCGTCAACCTGCTGGCCGACCTGCTCTATACGCTCATCGACCCGCGGATCAAACTGGATTAACGCGGATGTTGTCTTTCCCGCTGATTACGCTGATTATACTGATTTAGGGATTTGATCATTTTTGATTTTAAAGGATTTTAGGAGATATGAGCGGATATTTTCGCTTATATCTCCCCGAATCATTTAAAATCTTTTGTAAAATCAAAAAAAAATCAAGGTAATCAGTATAATCAGCGTAATCAGCGGGAAAGACAAACTCCGCAAAAAAAATATCAGCATCTTTGTAACATCTTCTTTTTACAGTCGTCTTCTTTCAAAACGCACTATTCTGCATGTCATTAGATCGATTCCTTACCCAGGTAGTTCCAGTCAGGCCAAAGCTTTACCGCTTTGCGTTCCGCCTGCTGGGCAACGAGGAAGACGCGCAGGATATCACCCAGGATGCCCTGATGAAAGTTTGGGACATGCAGGAGAAGATGGCGGAACTGCAAAACATGGAGGCCTGGTGCATGCGCATCACCCGCAACCTGGCCCTGGATAAAATCAAAGCCAGGAAATACCGGATGTCTGATGAACTGGACAGGGCAGGAGAGCTGCCGGCAACGCAGCAGAAAAGTCCCCATGCGGTAACAGAACAGAATGATGTAATGGAAAAAGTGCATGTGGCTATCAACGCCCTGCCGGAAAAGTACCGCACCATCCTTCAACTGAGGGATATCGACGGGCATTCCTACCAGGAGATCGCCGACATACTCGATATAGACATGAACGACGTTAAAGTGAATTTGCACCGTGCCCGTAAAACGGTACGCGAGAAACTACAAAACCTGCAGGTATATGGATTATAAAGAAATCACTGTATTGGTGGAAAAGTACTGGGAAGGAGAAACTTCCCTCGAAGAGGAAGCGGTGTTGCGGGATTTTTTCAGTACACCACATTCAGCCCTGCCAGAAGTATTGCAGGAAGCAGCGCCCCTGTTCGGCTATTTTCACCGGGAGGCGGAAAAAGTATGGGAGGCGCCGCCGGTAAAAGTGGTGAAGCTTTCGCCCTGGCGGCATTGGATGAAGTATGCAGCTGTGATCATGGTGGCGGTAGGCATCGGTTATGCTCTCAAACAGCACCAGCAGCGTGAACAACAGGTATTGGTAGCCCTGGAGCAGCAGGAACTGAACGATCCGCAGAAAGCGTTGGACGAAACAAAAAGGGCTTTACAGCTGCTGGCTAAAAACCTGCACAAAGGCACCTCAAAGATGCAGCAGCTGTCTTATTTCAATGAAGCTACTGCTGTGGTAGAAGGCAAGGAAGACTAACGGCCATTTTAAAACCTGATATAAATTTAGAAAGATGAAACGATTCTTGTTATTACTATTGGCAGTCTTTGCCAGTTTTCACCTCTTCGCGCAGCAGGGAAGCGTTATAGAACGGTTTTTCCAGAAGTACGAGAACGATCGCAGTTTCACAGTGATCACCATTACCCCCAAAATGTTCAGCATGTTCGCCAAAGTAGATGCCGGCGACGCGGATGCCAAAAACATGATGAAGGTGATCCAGAAACTGAAAGGACTCCGTATCCTTACAAAGGAAACCACCAAAGATGGTCCCCGGTTGTACAAAGAGGCCGCCGCCTTCCTGGGCAGCGATTTTGAAGAGCTGATGACGGTACGCGACAAAGACAGCGACCTGAAGTTCCTCGTCAAAGAAGATGCGAAAGGAAATATCAATGAACTGGTCATGCTGGTAGGCAGTTCCGATCAGTTCCTGGCCATGAGCCTCGTGGGCACCATGGACCTCAATGAAATATCACAGATCGCCAACGGCGTGAATATCCAGGGAATGGATAAACTAAAAAATGTGAAGAAGAAATAACTTTTAAAAACCACCCCCATGAAATCATTACTCATTGCCGCCAGTTGTATCGTTTTGTCTGCCACCGCTGTAAAGGCCCAGGATAAATGCCTGCGGGAGTTCCGTAACAAGTACAGGGGAAGCGCCGAAACACATACCATCAGCTTTGGCAACTTTGCTATGCGGCTTGGAAGTTTATGCTTGTCGTTTGATAGTGAAGATGCAGATGCCCAGGCGATGAAACATGCGCTTAAAAATGTGCGCAAAGTAAAGATGTACACCATCTCTAACGTGAAAGGCGGCACAGTGAGCAACGACGATATCGCCGATCTGAAAAGCAACCTGCAACGGAATGAAAATTTTGATTTGCTGATGGAAGTGAGGGAAAAGGGAAGCCTGATCCATATACTCAACAAAGGAAAAGACGATGAACTGGGTAATGTGGTGATGCTGGTGCAGGACGAAAATGACTTTTTGATCGTCAACCTGCAAACTACCCTGAAAATGAGCGATATCAACGAACTGATTCACCAGTTTGCCTCCAACTGATACTTACCGGATCATCACTTCCTTTACAATGTTCTCCCCGAGCATTTCATTTACCAGCTTGATGATCTTATCTTTCGAATAAGTTAGTTCCTGTTTTAGCGGCGCCACGGTAGTTGTAACGATCAGTGTATGATCGATCAGCTGGATACTCTGTGTGTAGCGGGCAATAGTTTTACCCATCAGTTTCTCCCAGTTTTCCTGGATGCGTACTTCCGTGAGACGGGGTTTCATCCTGCTCTTATTCATAAATTCCCGGAGCGCATCTCCGATACTGGTGGTTCCATGACGCATGGTGCGAAGCTAGTGATTTTTTGGTTCTCTGTGATGGGCTTTTAGCTTTTGGTGATCAACTTTACGGAGGAAAGCTAAAAGCTATATTGTTATCAGCTGTATGGCCTCGCCGGTGCCTGCAAATGCCTCTTGCAGGCGCTCTGCGTGCGTATCTGTAATGAACACCTGGCCGTAATTATCGCTGGCAACCAGGGCAATGAGGCGGCTCACCCTTTCCTGGTCAAGCTTTTCGAATATATCATCCAGCAACAGGAGCGGAGGGAATTTTTTATGCTGACGGATCACTTCAAACTGTGCCAGCTTAAGTGCAAACAAAAAGCTTTTGCGCTGTCCCTGTGAAGCGCTGCTTTTCATCAGGTGGCCGTTCAGCAAAAAAAGGAGGTCATCGCGGTGAATACCGGTAGTGGTGCGCTGTAACTGCATGTCGCGGTATCTCGACTGGTGCAGCTGCACCGCGTAATCTTCTTCCTGCAGGGTGCACTGGTACTGGATATTTACCACTTCGTGGGTGCCGGCAATATAATCGTACAGGCGCTGTACCTGCGGAATAAAGGTTTGCAGAAAGGCTTTCCGGGTTTCGTACACCGGTACGCCATGCATCACCAGCTGCAGGTCGAATACATCCAGCAGGCTATCCTGGTTCTGCCCGGTAGCGGCCATGTTTTTCAGGAGCGTGTTCCGCTGTAATAATATTTTCTGATAGATGATGAGGTGGTCGAGGTACTCGGGATACAGCTGGGAGAGGAGACTATCCAGCCATTTACGCCTTTCCTCGCTGCCTCCCAGGATGATGTCCGCATCGTCCGGGGCTATCATTACGGCGGGAAACTGCCCGATGTGCCGGGAAAAGCGGTCGTACCGGTCGTCGTTAAGGCTTATTTCTTTCCGGCCCTCTTTGAGGGTACAGACAATTTTTTCTTCCTGGTTATTTTTTTCAAGATAGCCCTCCAGCCGGAAGCCGTTGGTCAGGTACTGGGTATTCTGACTTTCGCTGCTGGTAAAATAGCTGCGGGTGAAGCAAAGGTAGTAGATGGCGTCCAGCAGGTTTGTTTTGCCGGCACCGTTGCGGCCGGTGATGCCCACGATCCTGTGCCCGAAGGAAAAGGCCGCCTGGCTGTAATTTTTGAACTGGACGAGTAATATTTTATTTATATAAAGCAAAGAAAAAGATTATTCGTAAATAATAATATGCGAAAATTATCAATTGTATAAGTGATAAAAAACCGCTCTAATGGGAACTTCCCTGTGATTCCCGTGCAAATAAATGCAAAACTGTTTGAAATTGATGAAATTGCATAATTTAATGGGAATTAGAATTGATATTTATATTTTACGATTTTCCTGTTATATTTGCGAACAAATTTAGAAAGAGTGCAAACTAAAACAGACGTGAAGACGAAATTCACCAAAGAGACATATCTGTACTGGTATGAATTGATGCTTTTGCTGCGCCGCTTTGAAGAAAAGACAGGCCAATTGTACGGGATGCAAAAAATCCGTGGCTTTTGTCATTTGTACATAGGACAGGAAGCAATTGCTGCTGGTGCGATGACTGCTACCAAGCCCGAGGATAAATTCATCACGGCCTACCGCGACCATGCGCTGGCAATTGCAAAAGGAATTTCCGCTAAAGCTTGTATGGCTGAGCTGTATGGTAAAGCAACCGGTTGTTCGAAAGGAAAGGGAGGCAGCATGCACTTTTTCTCTAAAGAACATGGCTTCTTCGGTGGCCACGGTATTGTTGGAGCTCAGATAGGTACAGGTGCCGGACTGGCGCTTGCAGAGCAATACAAAGGAACAGACAACGTCGTGTTGTGTTTCTTTGGTGATGGCGCTGCCCGTCAGGGTATCCTCCATGAAACCTTTAACATGGCCATGACCTGGAAGCTCCCTGTGATTTTCATTTGTGAAAATAACATGTACGCCATGGGTACTTCTGTAGAACGTACCTCCAACGTATTGGATATCTATAAGTTGGCGGATGCTTACGAAATGCCGGCCGATTCTATCGATGGTATGAGCTGCGAAGCTGTACATGATGGTATCGAAAGAGCGGTGAAACGCGGTCGTGAAAACGGCGGTCCAACCCTGCTGGAAATCAAAACATACCGTTACCGTGGTCACTCCATGAGTGATCCCGCTAAATACCGCACAAAAGAAGAACTCGAAGAATACAAGGAGAAAGATCCGATCAACGAAGTACTGAGAGTTATTCAGAAAAATAAATGGGCTACCGAAGCAGAAATTGAAGCAATCAACGAACGCGTAAAAGTGGAAGTTGAAGAGTGTGTAACATTCGCAGAAGAATCTCCGTGGCCAGCCGATGATGAATTGCTGAAAGACGTTTACGTTCAGGAAGATTATCCATTCATCGTTGACTAATGTATTTAGCTATCTGCCTTAAGCCTTTAGTAAATGTAGCAAAGCTGCATCTGCTAAAGGCTTAAAGCCTAAAGCTAAACCCTATATTTAATAACCAAGCAATCACAATTACACCTTACAATGGCAGAAACTAAAGATAAAGCCACCGTGCCTCAACCTACAAAAGATTTTGACCTGGAGAAATCCATGCACAAGGCGGAAGATTTCTTCTATAAAAACAAAAATGTTATTTCTATAGCCGTATTGGCTGTAGTAGTAGTGGTAGGCGGTTTCTTCGCTTATAACCGTTTTGTAAAACAGCCCAATGAAAATAAAGCACAGGAAATGATTTTCCATGCGCAAAACTACTTCGCGGTAGATTCATTCAAACTGGCACTGAACGGCGACGGTAATAACTACGGTTTCATCCAGGTAGCAGATAAATACGGCAGCACCAAAGCCGGTAACCTCGCTAAATACAGCGCAGGCGTTTGCTACATCCGTTTGGGCGAATACCAGAAGGGTATTGACATGCTGAAATCTTTTAGTTCAAATGATCTGCTGCTGCAACCTACTGCCTACGGTTTGATCGGCGACGCTTACATGGAGCTGAATAAAGCTGAAGAAGGTATTGAATCCTACAAGAAAGCAGGTCACTATAATGATAATGAACTGACTGCCCCCGTATACCTGTTCCGTGCAGGCCAGGCCCTGGAAAGAGCTGGTAAGGCGCAGGAAGCAATCGCTATCTATCAGGAAATTAAAAAGAATTTCCCGACCACCAACGAAGGTCGTGAAATGGATAAATACCTGGCAAGACTGGGAGATGTAAAGAACTAGCTATTAGCAGTTAGCTGTTAGTTTTTAGCTGACAGCTAACTGCCAACAGCCCAAAGCTATAGAATATGTCCGAGCACAATAAGAGCTTATTAAATGACGCTGGCATTCTCAACCTGGAGGATGCCAGTGTTGTTATGGTGTATACCGAATGGAATGATGCCATCGTGAATGAACTGGTAAACGGCTGTGAAAAAGCCCTCAAACAGTATAACATCACCAAATCAGAAAAAATAATTGTACCTGGCGCTTTCGAACTACCTTACGCCTGTAAGCAATACTGGGAAACCACCAAAGGCACCGGCAAACAGCCTGGCGCTATTATTGCTTTCGGTTGCGTGATCCGTGGCGAAACACCTCATTTCGATTATGTGTGTAAAGCTGTAACAGAAGGTATCCTTCACCTGAACCTTCAGTTACCCGTTCCTGTTATATTTGGAATTCTGACGGTAGATAACGAACAGCAGGCGCAGGACAGACTCGGCGGGGCCCACGGCCATAAAGGGGAAGAAGCTGCCATTACTGCACTGAAGATGATTGCATTGCAAAGAAAGTTAGCTAAGAGCTAAGGGCTAATCGCTAAAAGCTATAGAGATGAATGTACAGTTATTTATACCGTGTTTTGTAGATCAGCTGTTTCCTGAAACCGCCTTCAATATGGTGAAGGTACTCGAGAAACTGGGATGTAATGTAATGTATAACACGGAACAAACCTGTTGTGGTCAGCCGGCCTACAATGCCGGGTACCAGGATGAATGCCGTACCGTAGCTACCAAGTTTGTAAAGGACTTTAAAACCTTCGACTACATTGTTGCTCCCAGCGGTTCCTGTACCGGTTTTGTAAGAAACTACTATGGCAAATTGTTCGATAATTCAGCCGCACATAATGATGTGAAACTGCTGAAGAAAAACCTCTTCGAATTTACCGAATTTCTCACCGACGTATTGCATGTAACAGACCTGGGAGCTACCCTCAACGGCGTAGCCACCTATCATGATGCATGCGGCGCACTGCGGGAATGCCATATCAAAGAAGGCCCCCGCAAACTGCTGGAAAAAGTAAAAGGACTGGAGCTGAAAGAGATGAACGATGCCGAAGTATGCTGCGGATTTGGCGGTACTTTCGCCGTTAAGTTTGAACCTATTTCCATGGGAATGGGCGAACAGAAAGTAAACAACGCCGTTGCCAGCGGCGCCGATTACCTGATCTCCACCGACCTTTCCTGCCTCATGCACCTGGATGGCTATATCCGTAAGCACGGTACCAACATCAAAGTGATGCACATTGCAGATGTATTGGCCAGCGGTTGGTAATTCCAACTATCTGATTACGAAAATTAATTGCTATATGAATTATTGGTTGGTGAAATCTGAGCCATTTAAATATTCCTGGGATCAGTTTGTAAAAGATAAGATCACCTTTTGGGATGGTGTGCGCAACTACCAGGCGCGCAACAACCTCCGGGGCATGAAAAAAGGCGACCAGGTACTGTTCTATCACAGCAATGAAGGGATGGAAATAGTAGGCCTGGCCACTGTTGCCAAAGAAGCTTACCAGGATCCCACTACACCCGATCCAAACTGGGTGGTGGTAGATCTTAAACCATTAAAGCCATTTAAAAAGGCGGTGACGCTGGCACAGATGAAAACTGAAAAACGATTGGCCAACCTGTCGCTTATCCGCCAGGGTCGCTTATCCGTGTGTGATGTGAAGCCGGAAGAATTTGAGGCGATCATGGAAATGGGTGGTATGAAGAAGTAGGTACTTTACCAGAGATATAAACGGCGAAGGTTATCTTTCTTATGGAAGATAACCTTCGCCGTTTATGGAATTCGTGAAAGATGTTCATCATAGAGAAAATTCCAGCTCATGAAACATTCCTTCATATTAGCCCTTTGCACAGCAGTAGCCTTATTGCCGGCCTGCCGCAACCATAGCGCGCCGGTTGCAACTGAATTCAAACAAACGGAAGCCAACATGACTGCCGCCGCAGTAGCCAGCGACGAGCTTCCCCTGTCTGAAAGCGAAGCTGATCAGGCGCCTGCCTTACCCATCTCCCAAAAAATAATAAAGAATGCGGTGCTCCGCTTTTCCACTTCTGACTTTGAAGCCTGTAAAAAGCGTATAGCCGATACAGTTAAAAAATACGGTGGCTACATTGCCAGTGAAAAACAGGAAAATACCAGTATGCAATGGCGGAATGAGGTAGCCATAAAGGTGCCGGCAGCCACCTTTGAGCAATGCGTGGAAAGCCTCACTGGCGGCGCCTCCGGGGTAGATGAAAAAAGTATTACCTCCACTGATGTAACAGAAGAATATGTAGACCTCGACGCCCGTATGAAAGCACGGCTGGCAGTAGAACAGCGTTATGTGCAGATCCTGCAGCAGGCGAAGAATGTAAAAGAAATACTGGAAGTGGAGGCACAGCTGAAAGGCATCCGTGAAGAAATAGAATCCGCAAAGGGCCGGTTGCAGTACATGGATCATCATGTGGCCTACAGCAATATCAGCCTGGAGTATTACCAGACGTTTGCCAATTCAGATCCGCAGTCGCCGGGATTCCTGCAACGCTCGTGGTTGTCGTTTAAAGATGGCTGGAACGGGCTTTTATCTTTTGCATTGGGCATATTGAGTGCATGGCCTTTGATTGTTGGTATTGTTTTTATTTTTATTTTTATAAAAAGAGGAATAGGGAGATGGAAATCCCGTAAAACCCCAGCTAACGTAAACCTATAAACGAATTCACATGAAACCAAGATTGGTGGTGCTGACCGGAGCCGGCATCAGCGCAGAAAGTGGCCTCCGGACTTTCAGAGACACGGATGGATTATGGGAGGGCTATGATGTGTATGAAGTGGCTTCTCCGCAAGGCTGGGAGAAGAATCCCGCCCTGGTACAGGACTTTTACAACGGCCGCCGGCAGGACGTGAAGGCGGCGCTTCCCAATGCTGCACACACAGGCCTGGCAAAGCTGGAAGAAAAGTATGATGTGCGGATCATCACTCAGAATATTGACGACCTCCATGAAAGAGGAGGTTCCACTACAGTACTGCACCTGCACGGGGAAATTTTCAAGATGCGCAGCGTGAATAATGAAGCGCTGATCTATGATATCCGGGAGGATATTAAGATGGGTGACTTCGCAGAAGACGGTGGACAGCTGCGCCCGCACATCGTTTGGTTTGGCGAGGCGGTGCCTATGATTGAAAAGGCCGCACGGGAAGTATGGGAGGCCGATGTGTTTGTGGTGGTGGGAACATCCCTGCAGGTATATCCTGCCGCCAGCTTGTTGCAGTATGTAAAACCGGACGTGCCGGTGTATATCATCGACCGGAAAATTCCCGAAGTAGGAAAAGCGGATAACCTGCACCTGATTGAAAAGCCCGCTACAGAAGGCGTGCTGGAATTATTAAGTATCCTGTAAAATAAAAAACCTCCCCACTTCAGGGGAGGTATCACAAGTCCTTGTGCCCGGTTAGAGTCCATCATAGGAAAAAAATAACTTTGCGCTTATTCAAAGCTTTCTTCAAATCTGATATCATACTCCTCTAATTCTTTTAGAACGGGGTTATATATTTCCGGCATTACCGGTATTTGTAGTCCTGTTAACGTTACCTTATCCTGGAGAATCATTTTGGCCATGATGCCGAGCGGAAGTCCCACTGTTTTAGCCATTGCGGTATGTATGCTGTCTTCGCCCTGAACAATCATGTAACTGTGCATCCTGGTGGCCATGTTGCGGCGTTCAAACTCAATCTCGTGCATCATTACGATCATGTCCTTGTCGGCAGGCTCCATTTTAAGTTTGTTTTCCACCAGGAACTGGAGAACGCCTGCGTTGGTTTGCTCCCCTAAATTTATGACTTCTGTATTTAATAATCCCAGGAATTTTAACTGGCGGATCACTTTGGACTTGGTGCTAACGCCCAGAAACTGGGCCATATTCTCTTCCGGGGTGCCTGTTCCTTCTTTAACGGATTTGGTGGCCCACTCAGTATACGTAAGCTTATCCGTGGCAATCTTATGACCGTCGTCTGTCAGGCCCAGCTTCATCAGGGCGTTCCAGCCTTCGCAGAAGTCGGGATACCGGAGGGTGGCACGCATAAAAGTGGCCAGTTCTTCGAGCTTATACGCCTGCATATATCCCAGTGAGTCGCGGTTGGGGTAGAAGGCCAGTTTACCGAAGCCAGGTACCTGGATCGTTTTGGTATGATCAAACAGTTGTTCGTAGCTAAGTTCCTTTACCTTTCCTTTTTCTTTGTAGGTGGCGCCGGAAACGCCCGCCATTACAATGTTCCGGGCATTCCAGGATACTTTGTACTGCCAGGGATTATCGTTGCTGTCGGGGGAGATAAGGCCCCCGCAGTAGGATTTAAAGGAGAAGATCTGTCCGCCTTTCTTTTCGATGGAATGAATGAGTTTCATGGCCGACATGTGATCGATACCCGGGTCTAATCCCATTTCATACATGAAGAGTAACCCGGCTTTTTCAATTTCGGGTTGCAGTTGCCGTACTTCTTCGTCGATATAAGAGGCGGTGAGGAGGTTCTTTTTTTCAGTAAGACAATCTTTGGCCACTAAAATGTGCAGGGTAGCGGGTAGCAGGGAGATGACGAGATCGGTATCCCGGATGAGTTGTTGTCTGGCCGCGCTGTCTTTAATATCGAGTGCGGCGGGGGTAGCATAATATGATTTTCCTGTTTTGGATTTGATGAGCGAAAGATCGTGATCGGCTACAGTGATATGCCATTTTTGCCTCGGTGCATTTGCCAACAGATAGTCGATCAAACTGGTGGCCGATTTACCGGCTCCAAACAACAGTATGTTCTTCATAGTCTTCTTTAGAAAAGTGATTAAGAATCAGGGGAATAACAGCACTTTTTATACTAATGTTCGAATTTTTAAGCAAATTCGGATTTGTTCTTATTATATATATGTTTTCCGTTGATTCGAACAATTGATTATCAGCCTCTTAGAAACAAATACTTTGCCAATATTTATATTCTAATATATTAATGTGTCTTAACATATTGCAATTAAATCAAAATCAGGGTTGTTTTACTATAACACAAATGCTATATAAATGGTTGTCATTCATTGTGTAAATCAATCATATATCGATATTGCAATATAAGCGTTAATCCCTATGGCGTTTTTTATTCACATTCTTTGATTTTTAGGCCGGAATAAGGGCTGAAATGGCTATATTTGCCTTTATCTGTTTTACGCAGAAAAAACTGTAAATCAACACACAAAATGACAGAGCATACGGAAAATCATCAGGAAGGGAGAATTGTCCAGATAAATATCGAGGAGCAAATGAAAACGGCCTACATAGATTATTCTATGTCCGTGATCGTGGGCCGTGCCTTGCCCGATGTGAGAGATGGTCTGAAGCCTGTGCACAGGCGTGTTTTATTCGGAATGAATGAACTCGGCAACCACAGTAACAAGGCCTACAAGAAATCAGCGCGTATTGTGGGTGAGGTAATGGGTAAATATCACCCGCACGGTGATGCTTCCATTTATGACACCATTGTACGACTGGCGCAACCCTGGAGCATGCGTTATCCCATGGTGGACGGACAGGGTAACTTCGGTTCGGTAGATGGCGATATGCCGGCTGCCATGCGTTACACGGAGATCCGCCTGCAGAAGATCGCAGAAGCCATGCTGGAAGACATTGAAAAGGAAACGGTGGACTTTACCAACAACTTCGATGACACGCTCGAAGAACCGACGGTACTGCCTACCCGCATTCCCAACCTGCTGGTGAATGGCGCTTCCGGTATCGCCGTGGGGATGGCCACCAACATTATGCCCCACAACCTCAGCGAAGTAGTGGATGGCGCTATCGCTTACATCGAAAACAAAGAGATCACTATAGAAGAGCTGATCAAACACATTAAAGCACCGGATTTCCCAACAGGGGGTGTTATTTATGGTTTTGAAGGCGTTAAACAGGGTTTTGAAACCGGCAGGGGCAGAGTAGTGGTAAGAGGCAAAATTACCTCCGAAACCGCTAAAAACGGCCGTGAAAAACTGGTGATCTATGAACTGCCTTACCAGATCAACAAGGCAGTACTGCACCAGAAAATTGCACAGCTGGTAAATGATAAGATTATTGAAGGCATCTCCGATGTACGTGACGAAAGTGACCGTGAAGGTATGCGCCTGGTAATTGATCTGAAAAGAGAAGCGATCTCCAATGTGATCATCAACCAGTTATTTAAATATTCCGAACTGCAAACATCTTACGGTATCAATAACGTGGCGCTGGTAAAAGGCCGTCCGCGTATCCTGAACCTGAAAGATATGATCGGGGAATTCATCGACTTCCGTCATGAAGTAGTAGTGAGAAGAACCCGCTTCGACCTGCGTAAGGCAGAAGAAAAAGCGCATATCCTCGCCGGTTACCTGATCGCACTGGATCACCTGGACCAGGTGATTGCACTGATCCGCGCCGCCGCTACACCTGATATTGCGAGGGAAGGGCTGATGACAGAATTCGGATTGTCTGAGTTACAGTCGAAGGCTATACTGGAACTGCGTTTACAACGTCTGACCGGTATGGAACGCGATAAGATCCGCGCTGAATACGACGACATCATGAAACTGATCACTTACCTGAAAGAAGTATTGGCTGATGAATCTTTACGTATGAAGATCATCCGCGAAGAACTGGAAGAAGTGAAGAAGAAATTCGGCGACGAACGTAAGACAGAAATCCAGTACCTCGCCAGCGAAATGAGGATAGAAGATATCATCGCAGAAGAAGATGTGGTGATCACCATTTCCCACCTCGGATATATCAAGCGTACTTCTGCCTACGATTACCGTCAGCAGAAACGCGGAGGCCGTGGCGCCATCGGCGGTAAAACCCGTGATGAAGATTATATCGAGCACCTGTTTGTGGCTTCTACACACCATACCATGCTGTTTTTCACGGAAAAAGGCCGCTGCTACTGGCTGAAGGTCTATGAAATTCCGGACGGGGAAAAGAGCGGTAAAGGACGTGCCATCCAGAACATGATCCAGCTCCCGGTTGATGATAAGATCCGCGCTATCATCGATATTAAAGACCTGAGTGATAAAGATTTTATCAATAACCATTATATTGTACTTTGTACCAAGAAGGGTATCATCAAGAAGACGATGGTGGAAGAGTTCTCCCGTCCGCGTCAGAACGGTGTGAATGCCATTACCATCAATGAAGGCGATGAACTGCTGGAAGCCAAACTGACTACCGGTGACAGCCAGATCATGATGGCCATCCAGAGCGGTCGCGCTATCAGGTTCCCTGAAGCTACGGTACGCGACACCGGTCGTGGCGCCATCGGCGTAAGAGGAATTGAGGTAGACAGCGACAACGACGAGGTGGTTGGTATGGTTTGTGTTAATAAGGAAGATGAACAGAAAACCATCCTGGTGGTTTCTGAGAAAGGATTCGGTAAACGTACCAACATCGAGGAATACCGTATCACCAACCGTGGTGGTAAAGGTGTGAAAACCATTAACATCACAGAAAAAACCGGTAACCTGATAGCTGTACTTGATGTTACGGAGAAACATGACCTGATGATCACCTGTAAGTCCGGTATCACCATCCGCATGGCCGTTGCAGATATCCGCGAAGCCGGCCGCGCCACACAGGGTGTACGCCTGATCCGCCTGGATGACAACGACGAAATTGCAGCTGTAGCACGACTGGATGAACAGGAAGAAGAAGTAATACTACTGGAAGAAGGCGAAGAAGGTAGCGAAACGCCCGCTGTAGCAAGTGATGAAACACCTGAAGCAGGTGAAAATGACAATACACCGGAAGGAACCGACGGTGAAGCTACTGACACTACAGAAGAATAAATAAAATTATAACCGGTAACAGGTCCTTAATCCGGTCTGTTACCGGTTTCTGATAAAAAAAATACAGCCAGCTTTTAGTGGTAACTATACTACTGGTTGTATTACTATTTATTGGAGCACCATACTCTTATTGTAATCAGCAACTAAAAAAACAAAAGCATGAAAAAATTATTGGTATCTCTTCTCTTTTGCACGGCCGGTGTATCGGTTATGGCACAACGGGCAAAAGTTAGCAGTGCGGATGAGAACCTGAAGAAGCAAGATCTGGAAAAAGCCAAAGCGGATATTGACGCAGCATTACAGAATGAAAAGACCAAGAACGACGCTAAAACATGGCTGGTAGATGGTAAGATCCTGGAAGCTATGGGCACCAAGCAGAAAAGCGCTGCACTGGCAACAGAAGCTTTTGCCGCCTTCAAAAAAGCATTGGAGATAGATCCTAAAATGAAAGAAGCCGTGCTGGAAATGAACCAGCCGTTGTTCAATGTATACGCTACTATTGCCAACGCCGGCTATGCTAACCTGAATGAACAGAAATGGGATTCCTCCCTGTATAACTTCAAACAGGCTTTTGAAGTAGCTGACTTCTACAACAGTAAAAACCTTGGTGGCTCTATTCCTGCAGATACTGCCCTCACTTTCTACGTTGGTTACGCTGCCAACCAGGCCGGTAAAAAAGATGATGCTTTTACCTACCTGAAAAAAGCAGCCGATCTGCAGTTCAAAGGAGAACCTGCTCTCTATGTAATCCTGGGTCAGCTGTATGAAGAAAAAGGCGACCAGGCAAACTGGCTGAAAACAATCGAACAGGCTAAAGTTTTATTCCCTAAGGATAAACGCTTTAACGATATGGAAATGGCTTTCTACAGCAAAACAGGTAAAACCCAACGAATTACTGACGATGCTGGAAAAGAAAATCGCCGACAATCCAACCGACCAGGCAGCTGTACTGGATTACGCTATCCGCGTAGATAACCTGGCTAATCCCCGCGATGATAAAGGCGGTGATGCTCCTAAACCAGCTAACTACGAAGAACTGATAGGTAAAGCAGAAACAGCTTATAAGAAAGCGATCGAAATGAATCCTGCCGATGCTACTGCTAACTTCCAGCTGGGAGCTCTGTACTTTAACCGCGCAGTTGTTTTCAACAAAGAACTGAATGGCCTGGACAGCAAACAGCAAACTTCTCCTAAAGCAAAAGAATTACAGGGAAAAGTAGAAGGACTGATGGGTCAGGCACTGCCTTTCTTCGAGAAAGCTGATGCCGGCTTCACCGCTAAAGCCAGCAGCCTCGATGCAAGTGACAAACAAACTTACGAAAGCTGCCTCTATGCACTGCAGAAGATCTACGCGATCAAAAACAACACTGCAAAAGTAGAAGAAGTGAAAAAGAAACTGGACGGTTTAGGTGCTAAACAATAAACCGCGTATTGATATTCTTGGAAAGAGTCCGCCTGACAGCGGACTCTTTTTTTTGCTTTTGCGGATTTTGTCTTTCTCGCTGATTACGCTGATTATACTGATTAGTTTGATTTTTACTTTTGGATTTTATAAAGAATTAAGGGAGATAGAAGCGGATATATTCGCTTTTATCCCCCTTAAATAGTATTATAAGAAAATCTAAAAAATCAAAGAAAAATCCAAAAGTAAAAATCCAGGTAATCAGTATAATCAGCGTAATCAGCGAGAAAGACAACCTCCGCAAAAAATCCCGCAAGCCGGAAAGACTTGCGGGACAATTAACTCAAACGCTGTATGTACTCGTTATGCTTTTTTAGCAGCAGGAGCAGCTTTCTTTGCATGTTCGTGTTTAGCGGCTTTCTTAGTAGTGTCAGCAGCTGGTTTTGCTTCAGCTTTTGCTTCAGTTTTAGCAGCTTTCTTTGCAGGTTTAGCAGCTGGTGCTTGTGCGAAAGATGCAGCAGAAATGCTCATTACTACTACAGCGGCGATCAGGCTTTTTTTCATGATATTGTCTTTTTAAAATGATTAGATGAAGAATGTTTTGTTATAGTTTCTGTAGTAAAATTACATCAGCAAAGGCGGTGTTGACGGGATGTTTCGGTGAACAGGGAATTACTGTCGTTGAACAGGGGAAAATGTACGGTAATATACAACAGGGAGTTATAACAGGATGTGGATGGCCTCCTGTACAGCCTGTATACACAGGTGTTTCAGGGTATTGAACTGGCTGGCAACCGTACCGGGATGGTAGTTGTTTTCCTGTAGTTTTTCCAGTGGTTCCAGGATAGGATAGAGGTGATCCTGCAAACCGATAAATGAAACGGTTGTTTTCAGGTTATGCGCGGTAGCGCGTATAGCTGCAATGTCTTCGGCTATCACTGCCTGTTTCAGCAACGATAGTTCTTCCGGCAACTGCGCAATGAACTGCTCCAGCATTGTTTTTTCAAATTCGGTATTACCTTTGGAAAGATCATGGAGATAATTCAGGTTGATGAGATGCTGGGCGCCATTTTCATTTGACAGGTGATAAACAGCCGGCAGTTCACGGGGCGGCAGTTTACCAATGTATACCTGGATCATTCTGTAGAGGTCCTCTTCAATAATAGGCTTGGAGATATACTCGTTCATACCCATTTGCAGGCATTTTTCGCGCTCTCCGGTCATAGCATGGGCTGTCATGGCTATTACGGGGATAGTGGAGTGCAGCTCGTGCCGGATGGCCTGTACAGCGGTGTAGCCATCCATTTCAGGCATTTGAATATCCATCAGCACCAGGTCGTAGTGCTGCCGGTCCAACGCCTGCAACACTTCCTTGCCATTGTTTACAATTTTATACTGCAACTGCCAACTGCCCAGCAAATGACGAAGCAGGTTCTGGTTCATCTTATTGTCTTCTGCCACCAGCAGCCGTACATCCGGATGAAGGGGCAGTTGGTCGTTCTCTGTAAAATAATGATGCCCCTCTTCTGATAATGATTCCCCCAATGTGTAGGGGAGTTCTACTTTAAATGTAGCGCCTTCACCGGGTTTGCTCTCCACTGAAATAAAACCATTCTGTAATTCTATTAGTTGTTTTACGATGGCCAGTCCCAACCCCGTTCCGCCAAACTTGCGGGTGGTAGCAGCTTCCGCCTGGTGAAAGCGGTCGAAGATACTTTGTTGCATGGAAGGGTCAATACCTATACCGGTATCACTAACGGTGAATAATATACGAACCGCATTTTCTTCTGCCCATACTTTTGCCACATGTATGCGTACTTCACCCTCACTGGTAAATTTAACAGCGTTGCTGGTGAGGTTCACCAACACCTGTGTCAGCCGCATTACATCTCCATATAAAATATCCGGTACATCTTCCTCAATGGTCACAGCCAGCTGAAGTTGTTTCTCTTCGGCTTTGGGTCTGAACATGGTATTTACACCATGGAGCACGCTGCGCAGGCTAAAAGAGGTGGCTTCTATGCGCATCATCCCGGATTCTATTTTGGAAATATCCAGGATATCGTTGATGATTTCCAGTAAACTCTGGCCGGCGCTGTCTATGGCGCCTACATATTCTTTGGATTTATCGTTGAGCGGCTGGGCTTTGAGCAGGTTGGTGAAGCCCAGCACCGCATTCATGGGCGTTCGTATTTCATGGCTCATATTGGCCAGGAACTGGTCTTTTATGGTCGCCAGTTTTTTCTCCTGTCGCTGGGATTCATCCAGCGCTTCAATGAGTTGCTCTTGCCGGTGGATCCGGCTGGTGATATATAAGAATGCCAGCAGGCTCATTAAACAGGCAAAAAATACCAGCACGGTACCCCAGCGCTGCGCTTTTTGCCCGCTGCTGTCTATCAGGTGGGTGGTGCGGTTCACCTCCGATTGCCGGGTGGTGTCTAGTTGCCGCAAAATGCCGTTGATGGCCTCGCCCAGCCGCCTTCCTTTCTGGTTGTTAATTAATTTTTCAGCCGCCCATTTACCCTGACTGTAAAAAGTATCCAGTACCATGAGGTTAAAGGCATTCTTTTCATCTACCAGGTAGTTGAGCTGGGTGAGTAACTTTTCTGTGCTGTCGTTTCTGATAATTTTATTGATCTCTTTGAGATCTGCCTTAATAATGGCTATTTCGGCTTCGATGCCGGTAATATGAATGGTGTCCTGGGAAATCACTGCGCCGCGTACCTTGCTGTCGGTTTTGGCCATATTGGTTTGCAGCTTCTGGAGTTCGTTCTTTACATTAAGTTCCTGTAACAGCTGCTCATTGCCTTTGATCAGCTTATGGATATTGTTTGCGGAGTTGAATTGCAGCACAACAAATAATATCATTCCGGTAATGAACAGGCCGAGGAGGTAATATTTGATTCTTTTAGGCTGCATGACAGTTTAGTACATATAAAACGCTGATATAGGAAAGCCGGTTCAATAAAAGTAGCAATTTTATTGCTCCTTCCTTCAGATAATTAGCCTCAGCGTAATAATTCGCTGAGGCTAATTATGTTGACAAAGGACTATGATTATTTCGCTTTTGGTGCAGCCGGAGCAGCAGCAGGTTTTGCTGTATGATGATGCTTCGCATGTGTTTTGTGAGCAGGCGCCTTTGCAGCCGCTTCTTTTTTTGTTTCTTTTTTAGGCGCAGTGGTCTGTGCAAAAGATGATGCACTCATAAACAACATAGCTGCGGCGATTACAATACCAAACTTTTTCATGGCTGTATATTTTATTTAGTGATCAATTGTTTGACGACCTAAAGGTACATCCGCCAGAAAAGTGATGGTAATACTAATGGCCCAACAGGCAGCAGCTGTCGGTCAAAAAGGGGAAAGTGTCGTTGAGTTACAGGAGGTTCAGTTTATTATTCAATGCAGAACGGTAGGCATCTGCTACAGGAATCGCGTTTTTATTAATAATGATGGTGCCATCTTCAATAGATTCAATTTTGTCGAGCGCCACGATATAGGAGCGGTGCACACGCATGAATTTAGCAGCCGGCAGTTTTTCCTCCAGTGCTTTCAGCGTAGTATGGATGGCGTGGAATTTCTGCGGGGTATTTAACTTTACGTAGTCGCCCATTGCTTCCAGGAAAAGGATATCTTCTGTTTTTATTCTCTTCAGGATGCCATTATCACGTATAAACACAAACTCGGTATCGGATACCTGTAGTTCGCGGTGATCGCTGTCGGTGATTTCACGGGCCTTTTCAATGGCCTGGATAAAGCGGGCAGGCTGTACGGGCTTAATCAGGTAGTCGGCCACATTCAGCTCAAACGCTTCTACTGCATAGTCCTTTTTTACCGTGGTAAAGATGATCACCGGGCGTTTCTTTCCCAGGTTGCGGGTAAGCTCCAGTCCACTCATACCGGGCATTTCTATATCCAGTAACAGCAGATCTATCTTTTCTTTCTGTAAAAAATTATATGCTTCCATAGCACTGCTGCACTCACCTGCCACATGCAATTGTTCCACATGACTGGCTAATTGCTTCATGGCGGTACGCGCCAGCTTATTATCGTCTACGATCAGGCAATTCATGCGGCTAATTTAAGTACAAATCGTAATATAAAATCATCTCAGCCGCAACTGCGATGCAGTTTTTTCCAGTGGCGTTTTGAGTTTAATTTTTACATTTGTAAAGATGAAGTGGTTACTTTACATACTAAGCTGTTATATCCTGCTGCTGTCGTGCATTCCCTGCAACGACTACCAGCCGGGAAACCATAGCGCAGTTGTACAACTCGCCACTTCCCACGACCATGAAACACAACCGGACTACTGCTCGCCATTGTGCGTATGCAGTTGCTGTAATATACAGGCTACTCCCGGTGTGGCCGTCACGGTTTATTTTATGGCGCAACGGATCAGTATAGATTACCCCGTGTTGCCCGTTAACCCGCTTCCTTCCTTATCAGATAATATCTGGCAGCCCCCACAGCTGGTTTAATCCGTTTACAGATGTTTTTGCTATGAGCATATCCATGCCTTTACCGGCGTAGATAAGGCTATGGTACGTCATTTTATTACTTATTGAATCAATCATGCTGGATAAGATCATTCGTTTCTCTGTGAGGAACAAATTAATGATAGGGATATTTACGTGTGCCCTGGCGGCATTTGGCGTATATTCCCTGTTACGTTTACCGGTAGATGCCGTACCGGATATCACCAATAACCAGGTGCAGGTGATCACACAATCGCCTTCCCTCGCAGCCCAGGAAGTGGAAAGGCTTATTACCTTTCCTGTTGAACAAACGATGGCGGTAATACCGGAACTGGCGGAAATACGCTCTATTTCCAGGTTTGGACTGTCGGTTGTAACCATTGTATTTCATGATAATGTAGATATTTACTGGGCCCGCCAACAGGTAAATGAAAAGCTGGGCGAGGCGAGAACCAGTATTCCTCCGGGTATTGGCACCCCGGAAATGTCGCCCACTTCCAGCGGATTGGGAGAAGTATACCAATATGTACTGCATCCCCGGAAAGGGTATGAAGAAAAGTTTGATGCGCGTGAATTGCGTACTATACAAGACTGGTATGTAAGGCGACAACTGCTGGGAACACCCGGCGTAGCCGAAGTAAACAGTTTTGGCGGATTGCTGAAGCAATACCAGGTTACGCTCAAGCCCGACCAACTCCGCAGCTATCACCTGAGCATCGCCGACGTGTTCAACGCTATGGAAAGGAACAACCAGAACACCGGCGGCGCTTATATCGACAAGAAACCCAATGCTTACTTTATCCGAAGCGAAGGGCTGATCAGCAGTTTGGCGGATATAGAAAAGATAGCGGTGAAGAATACGCCTGACGGATTGCCCATATTGATCAGGGATATCGCCACCGTGCAATTAGGAGATGCCGTACGTTATGGTGCGCTTACCCGCAATGCAAATGGGGAGGCCGTTGGTGGCATTGTGATGATGCTGAAGGGGAAGAACTCCAGCGAGGTAGTGAAAACAGTGAAAGCAAGGATTGAACAGATACAGAAAACGCTGCCGCCCGGCGTGGTAATAGAACCGTTCCTGGATCGCAGCGAATTTGTAGGCAGAGCCGTAGGCACTGTACAAAAGAACCTGGTAGAAGGGGCGCTCATTGTCATATTCGTACTGGTACTATTCCTCGGAAACCTGCGTGCAGGGCTGATTGTAGCCTCTGTGATCCCGTTATCGATGTTGTTTGCCATTTCCCTGATGTACCTCTTCGGGGTATCAGGTAACCTGATGAGCCTCGGCGCTATCGACTTCGGACTGATTGTAGATGGTGCAGTGATTATAGTGGAGGCGACCTTACACCACCTTGCCGGCAGGAATAAAACCGGTCAGCTGGTACGTTTATCACAGCAGGAAATGGATACTGAAGTATTTGATGCTGCCAGCAAGATCCGCAGTACTGCTGCTTTTGGTGAAATCATTATTCTCATTGTATACCTGCCCATACTCGCTTTAACCCGGCATCGAGGGCAAGATGTTCCGGCCGATGGCGCAAACTGTTTCCTTTGCCATTCTCGGCGCTTTCATCCTGTCGCTCACCTATGTGCCGATGATGTCCGCGCTGATGCTGAGTAAAAATCTCGATAATAAAGTCACGGTAGCCGACCGGCTTATGCGCTTCTTTCAGCGTATATACGATCCCGTTATACGCGGCGCATTACGCGCAAAGGCGGTGGTCACGGGAGCGGCTATACTGCTTTTTGTGATCGCATTATTTTTATTTGGTAAGATGGGAGGAGAATTTATTCCTACCCTGGAAGAGGGGGATTTTGCCGTGGAAACAAGACTGCTCACCGGTAGTTCCCTGTCCGAAACCATCGACAAGGTAAGCCTGGCCTCAGGGATATTAATGAAACAATTCCCTGAAGTGAAAGAAGTGATCGGCAAAATAGGCGCTGCTGAAATTCCTACCGACCCAATGCCGATGGAGGCCTGTGATCTCACCATTTTACTGAAGCCCAGGAAAGAATGGACCAGCGCCCGCAACCGGGAAGAACTGGCCAACAAAATGCAGGAAGCCCTGGAGGCGATACCAGGCGTGAGTTTTGGCTTTTCGCAGCCTATCCAGTTACGGTTCAATGAACTGATTTCAGGTGTGCGCCAGGACGTAGGGATCAAGATCTTTGGGGAAGATCTCGCTACGCTGGCTTCACTGGCCGACAAGATAGGTAGTATTGTAAGCCGCACTCCCGGCGCCAAAGATCTGTACGTGGAGCAAACCGGCGGGCTGCCACAGATAGTGGTAACAGCCAACAGGGACAAGATAGCCCGCTACGGACTTGACATTGCCACCATCAATCAAACCATCAACACTGCTTTCGCCGGCCAGAGCGCCGGACTGGTATATGAGGGGGAGAAGCGTTTCGACCTGGTACTGCGGCTGGACCAGCAAAGCCGGCAGCAGCTGGCAGATGTGCAAAACCTGTACATCACCACGCCATCCGGAAACCAGGTGCCGCTACAGGAAGTGGCGGAAGTAAAAATGACGACGGGCCCCAACCAGGTGCAAAGAGAAGATGCTAAAAGACGCACTATCGTTGGCTTTAATGTGCGGGGCCGCGATATTTCAAGCGTGGTAGCCGATATTGAATCCGCCATTGGCAAAGAAGTAAAACTTCCCGCGGGTTATTTTATCCGGTACGGCGGACAGTTTGAAAATCTGAAAGAAGCCAACCGGCGTTTAGCCGTTGCCGTACCTGTAGCATTGCTGCTGATTTTTGGGTTGCTCTATTTTACTTTTCACTCTGTAAAACAATCGCTGCTCATATTTACCGCTATCCCCATGTCGGCCATAGGAGGCGTTTTTGCGCTCCTGTTGCGTGGTTTGCCCTTCAGTATTTCCGCCGGCGTAGGATTCATCGCGCTTTTTGGTGTGGCGGTATTAAATGGTATTGTGCTGATAGGGGAATTCAACCGGCTAAAGGAATCCGGTTTGCAGGACCTTAACAGTGTGGTACTAAATGGAACGGCTACACGATTACGGCCGGTACTGATGACCGCCTTTGTGGCATCTCTCGGCTTTTTGCCGATGGCCCTGGCCACCAGCGCAGGAGCGGAAGTGCAACGCCCGCTGGCTACCGTGGTAATAGGAGGGTTGATTACTTCTACCTTACTGACCCTCCTGGTGTTACCGTGTTTATACATCTATTTGGAGAAAGGTTTTTCAAAACATACATTATGAAGATCTGGATATTAGCAGGCCTGCTGTTGCCTGCAATGGTTACCGCACAGTCGCAGGTACTCACGCTGGAAACAGCTGTACAGCTGGCCTTGCAGCAAAACAAAGGGCTGAAATCTGCCGATGCTTCCATTGGTTACTACCGTAAAATGACAGGCACCAGCGGGGAGATCCCGAAAACAGATGTGAACCTGCAGTACGGTCAAACAAACAGTTATGTTTCCAATGATAACAACTACAGTGTTACGCAAACCATTCCTTTCCCAACCGTATTCAGCGCCAGGAAGGAACTGAATCATGCGCAGGTGGACAAAGCAGTTTGGCAGAAAGCGGTTACGCAGAATGAACTGGTGTACCAGGTGAAACAGGTGTACATACAGCTGCTGTACCTGCAGGAGGTGAAAGCCCTGATACTCCGGCAGGATAGTATCTTCACCAGGTTTGCCCGCAGCGCAGACCTGCGGTACCGTACCGGTGAAAGCCGGATGCTGGAAAAAATCGCAGCCGAAGGACGGCTCAACGAAGTAAAGAACGCCCTGCGTCAAAACGAGGCTGATCTTAAAATTTATACCGCCAGGTTACAGGCATTATTGGGTACCAACAAGCCCGTTACAATAACGGAAACGGCTATACCGGATGCAGCACTTTCCCTTGTGAGTGATTCCGCCGCCATAGTGACCAATCCGCAGCTGCAATACCTGAAGCAGCAGGTAGCCGTTGCGGAAAAGCAAAAGAAGCTGTTGAAAGCCGCGATACTGCCGGATATCATGGTGGGTTACTTTAACCAGTCGTTTATCGGCACTCCGTTGAATGCTTCGGGCGCCCCGCTTGCTACCAACAGCAACCGCTTCCAGGGGTTCCAGGTAGGACTGGCGCTGCCCATTTGGATAGGACCTCTCAAAGCAAAAGTACGGGCGGAGGAAAAGCAGCAGCAGGCGGCCAGTTTACAGTTTGATAATAACCTGATACAACTGCAATCCCAATATGAGCAGGCGGTACAGCAGTTTATCAAAAACAGGAACAGCCTGGAGTTTTATGAAAGCACTTCACTGCCAAACGTAGAGCTGCTGCTGAAGCAATCTGAAAAATCCTACAGCAGCGGAGACATTGGCTACGCTGAATATTTTCTTAACCTGGAACATGGGCTTACGGCACGGCAGGGATACCTGCTGGCGCGCAATGAAGTAAAACAGGCAGAATTATACATGGCTTATCTGGCCGGCCAGCAGTAAGCTGTGTTCCGCCGGTCATCAACAAAAAAAATATCATTATGCGATTATTCAAAAAACATATAGCCTTTACCGTTATCAGCAGCATTTTGCTTGTTTCCTGCGGCAATAAACAAACACCTGCTACTGCAGATGTGCATGATCATGAAGAGGAACCTGGTGTTGTAGAGCTGACTCACGCACAATTTAAAACAGCAGGTATTACTTATGGTAAACCAGAGAACCGGCAGATCAGTGGCGCCGTGAAAGTAAATGGTTTGCTGGATGTACCGCCGCAGCAACAGGTAAGCATTTCGGTACCAATGGGTGGATTTATAAAGCAAACCAGTTTATTACAGGGAATGCCGGTGAAGCAGGGGCAGGTAATTGCAGTGCTGGAAAACCTCGACTACATCCAGTTGCAACAGGATTACCTGGAAGTAAGCAGCCAGCTTGAGTATGCAACAAAGGAACACGACCGCCAGCAGGAGTTGGCCAAAGAAAATGTAAACGCCCTGAAAACGCTGCAACAAGCCAAAGCCAGCTGGCAAACCCTGCAGGCCAAAGAGAGTGGACTCAGGCAAAAACTGTCGGTGCTGAATATTAACCTCCCTGCCCTGCAAAAAGGAACCATTCAGCGTACGGTTAATATATATGCGCCTATCAGTGGCTATGTAACACAGGTGAACGTTAACCTGGGCCAGTTTGTAACGCCTGCGGATATCCTTTTCCGCATTGTGAATACGGAACATCTGCATGCGGAGCTGACGGTGTTTGAAAAAGATGTGCCCCGGTTAAAGATCGGTCAGCTGGTACGTTTCACGCTGGCTAATGAAACTAAGCCGCGTACCGCTACTGTTCACCTGATTGGCCGTGAAATCAGTCCCCAACGTACGGTAAGGGTGCATTGCCACCTGGAGGAGGAAGATACACAGTTGCTGCCAGGTACTTATCTCCAAGCCATGATTGAAACCGGCGCCGCTGCCGTAAAGGCGCTGCCTGATGCCGCCCTTGTGGATTTCGACAACAAAGCGTACGTGTTCGTAAAAAAACCGGGAACAGACAGCACCTTTCATTTCAATATGCTGGAGGTTAAAAAAGGAAACAGTGAACTGGGTTATACCGAAGTAGTTTTCCCGGAAGAGGCGCCGGACGGGGATGTGGTGATAACAGGCGCCTATGATCTGCTGGCTAAGTTGAAAAACAGCGGAGAACATGAAGGGCATTAGGCAGTGATCCGTCTTATTAATTTAAATAATTTCATATATTTGAAATTATTAATTGATGAGAAAATGAACTATTTGAGATGGTCCGTTCTTTTAGGGGCTTTACTGATCAGCAGTTTCGCCATAGCCCAGGTACCAGTCGTAACACTGGGACCGGACTTCGCCGAGCCGGGAGATGGCTGGGATAAACTGCTGCAATTAAGGAATGGTAACACGGTGTACCTGCATTTCTCCAAAAAGGACGGGCTACTGGTAAATATTTACGACACCGCCCGGGCCCTGAAAGTAGCTGATACAGTACATGCCAGTCAATGGAATGCGGCAGACCTGGAGTCTACTGAAATAGATGGCATCTTTGAAATAAACGGTCAGCCGGTACTTTTTTTACAACAACTGGTAAAATATAATCCCGTGATGTACCGTCTGATACTGGATGGTGAAACAGGGAAACTGCTCCGGGAAGATAAACTGGGAGAGCTGCCCAGCGTACAGCACCGCAGCGTATTTGTAGATGATAATCTCGCTTCCCATGATATGTATGTAGAGAAAGATGTCAACAGCGATTACTATGCTGTGGCTTTATTTTTGGGAGCGCCTGTTCAGAAAAACGACAGTGTTCGCGAACGCATCCGGATCATGCATTTTTCACCCGGGCATGAATTAATTAACAGTGGGTTGTTTTACCTACCGGATTCTTCGTATAGCTATTTCAGTTATATTGATATGGTGGTGAAAGGAAAGGAAAAAGTATACATGGGTACAGTGGGTTTTAACGCCAAACGAAAAGATGGTGACGCAGGGGCGAAGGTGATCTTCTCCATGTTATCGCCCGATTCGGCTACCTTTGCACACGAGGTGCTGGATTATACTGCCGGCTTTGGAAATGTTGGTGGAGAAATCCAGGTGGCTGCTTCACAGCTGCGGATGCTGCTTTATGTGTCTCCCCAACAAAAAGACGGGTATTCCGGCATCATCATGAACACTTTCCGGGAATCTACCGGTAAGCTGAAGAAACATGTGCAGTTGTCGTTTCCGGAGCTCTCCCGTAATGTACAGCAGAACCTCAGTTACAAAGAAGAATACAGCGGTACACCACAACGGTTATACCTGAACGAAGACGGAAGCAGCACGTTGCTGATGGAAAGTTTCTCGTTTTTTAAACAAGGTAACTCACAGCTGAATAAATTACACACGAATCTGGGAGATATCGGGATTGCTTTACTGGATACGGCGGGAAGGGAAAACTCCACACTGGCCGTTTCAAAATACCAGGTGCTCACCGGTGTTTGTGAGCCTTTCCAGTTGCAGCGTCGCAGTAAAAGTGAGTGGGTGTTCCGCAATAAAATCGCCGCATTGAATACCAACACCTGGTTGTCGTACGACTATATCCCTTCGCCGGATGTATCGTTTGTGCTTTTCAATGACTATCTCCAATACCTCGACACCGGCGGACAGGATAAAGTTCGTAAACCCCTGAAATACGCGGCAGACGCGAATTTTGTCTGCTACCGTTTTTATAAAGGAAAGATGGACCGGTTATTTCTTTTCGGCGCGCCGGAAGTAACAAAAGGATATGCCTGTATGATGGGTGCGGCGGATTATAATGCACAAACACGCACATATGCTACGGTACTGATTTCGCGCAAGGGCCTGGAGAAAAAAGCAAATATTGCGTGGATAAAGTTTTAGTTGCAGTCTTTAGGTTTGTTCAAAGACTGGTCCATCCTTCAGGAATGACTCCCGTCCGGAATTGGTTAACCGCGTTGTGCGCCAACCTTGTTGGCTCAGGTAAACGGTAGCCTTTTATGCACTGCATAAGGGTCTCCGCACTGCCCGGAATATCTGTCAGATGGCCGGGTGACACAAAAATGGGCGCCACATTGGTTTTACTCCGCAGTACATAGCCCAGTTGTTGTCCCTGTTTATCCGTTAACGGGGTACGGCTGCCCCTCTCCATACCAGGTTCTTCATAAACACCAAACAGCTTTTTCTTGGCGCTGCCAATGGTGGGCTGTTGTGTAAGCACTCCAAAATGACTGGCGATACCCATACGGCGCGGATGCGCAATACCATGACCATCCACCACCAGTATATCCGGTTTTACGGGCAGTTGCGCCCAGGCATCCAGCAGGGCGGGAACTTCCCGGAAGGCGAGGAAACCGGGAACATAAGGGAACAATACTTCTTTTTTTACAAGACTGTAGCCAACCGGTTTTAGCGATGGAAATTCCATCATTACAATACCAGCGTATACAGTAGTACTGAATTTATTGAAAGAAATATCTGCTCCGGCTACATAGTTTATAGGGCCGTTGTACGGTGTTATTTTTACGGAGTCACGTAATTCCTTTTGTATAACAGTGGCTTCCGGAACGGTGAGTTCATTGTAATTGATCATGGATTCCGTTATTTGATCTGCTCAGAAAAGGGTTAACTGGTCGCCGCCTTTGGGTGCAGGAGGTTTTACAGCTTTCCCGAAAACGGTTCTGCCACCATATTTCCACGAATCGCGGCGTTCCTGTTCTATCACGTTCTCAAAATTGCTGTTCGGTTCAAAATCTTTTTCAATCTGCAGGGAAAGCGCCGACAGCTTTTTGATGGCATCCTTCTTATCCGATTCCCCGATCTTAGCTTTGTGCAGCGCTTCTTTCAGGGTATGAATGGTTTCATCATAAATGCGAGTGGGCACCGGGAAAGGGTGACCATCCTTTCCGCCGTGTGCAAACGAAAAGCGGGCGGGATCCCCAAACCGGGAAGGGGTGCCATGAATCACTTCACTCACCAGTGTAAGCGATTGCAGCGTTCTCGGGCCTACGCCTTCGAGCATCAGGAGGGTTTCAAAATCCGCAGGGTTGGTATCATGCGCCAGGGCGAGCACGCTTCCCAGCCTTTTCAGGTTCACGTTTTCCGCTCTCACATCATGATGGGAGGGCATCACAAGATTACGTATTTCGGGCAGCAGGTGCACCGGTTTTTCTTTTGTAAGCTGAAGGATGCCGCTTTTGGTAGCACCGGCCTGTAAGTCGGTGAGATTGAGGATTCTGCCCTGGTTGCGCCCATAAATAAAAGTATGCGGCGCTTCTGTATACGACTGAAAGGCGGACGAATGCCAGTGGTAACGACGGGCCATACTGCTGGCATCATTCATTCCCTGTTGCACTACCGCCCATTCGCCGTCATCTGATAAAATGAAGGAATGCAGATATAGCTGGAAGCCATCCTGAACAGCGGTATTATCTACTTTGGCGGTGAGCTTGCTGCTGTACACGAGCTGGTCGCCGGGTAAGCCGGTTTTGTTGGCAATGGCGGTGAGTTCAGCAGGTGTTTGTTTACTGTAGCGGCCTTTGCCACCGCAGATATAGATACCCAGTTCAGCAGAACGGGGATTGATCGCTTTTTTCAGCGCGCCCATTACGCTGGTGGTAATTCCTGATGAATGCCAGTCCATGCCCAGCACACAGCCCAGTGCCTGGAACCAGCAGGGATCGCTGAGCCGTTTGATCACTTCTCCTTTACCGTAATCGGTTACAATAGCCTCTACAATAGCGCCGCCCAGAAGGCTCATCCGCTTGGCCAGCCAGGGCGGAACCTGGCCGTAATGTAAAGGCAGATCTGCATATGATGGCATAATAATCAATTAAAAATCTTACGATGGGTTTGCCTGTATCTCGTATTGGGAGATAAATGGGTTCGTCAGCAGGAAGTTATCAAACTGCTCCATACTTTCTTTGCTGCCCCGTACCGCGTAATTCACTTCCACAATATGTTCCTTTCTCACGACCATCATTCTTTTATGCTTCAGTTTAAAATCATGTAGGATATTTTCAACATCCATATGTGGAAATTTTTCTTCATGAAAAAAAATTGTGTAATAACGTTTAACATTTATATCCGCAATTTTTCTTTCTACAAATTCCAGTGTAACCAATACAATCAGCGCACCGGCAAGAGCTGAAGCGGCCAGCCAGTACTGGCTCATACCAACGGCCATACCAATAGCGGCAGCAATCCATATAGATGCCGCAGTAGTAATTCCATCTATCGTATAATCGCCTTTAAAAATAACGCCTGCACCAATGAAACCCACGCCGGTAAGGATATTGGAGGCTACGCGATCTGCTGAATGAGGATATCCCAACTCTGCAGATAGGATGGTGAATACAGTGCTGCTCATGCATATGAGGGTCATGGTACGCATACCAGCAGCCTTTCGTTTATACTCTCTTTCAAGACCCAGCAATGCACCCATCACCAACGCTATCAACACTTTCAGTATCTGGTCTTCTTCTATGATATGCAATACATCTTTCATCGTTTCAAAATATATACTTACAAATGTACGTGTTGGCACAATTCTTTCCTTTATCAATTGTAACAGCATATTGAACTGTTTGCTTTAATGCCTGTTACGAATGAAATTTATCACCATAAAAAAGATCAACATGGAAGCTTTTTTCTATAAATCATGTGTAGTCCTCTGTTTAACCGGGATGCTGAGCCTTTTCCTGTTTGCCTGTAACAGTTCCAAAGAAGCCAGTCGTGAAGCCGATTCCGCTGCGGTATCTATGCCTGCGGTAGACAGTACCAGTGTTATACCCGTAGACACTACTAAAACCAAACCGGATTCAACCCAGCGGTAAGCTGTAACGCTTGTTTAGGGACAACGCTTTGTTAACTGATAAATGAATTACCTCACCCTTAAACATTCAGTTTATGAAAGTAACACACATGCTCATGCTGGCGGGTATATCGGTTGTAATGCTCGCTGCATGCGGAAACGGCAATAAATCCGGAACCGATTCAACGGTAAATACAATGGATACAGCCGGTATGATACAGCAGGACACCGTGCCTGCGGCACAAATGCCTCCCGGAGCTATTAACCCAGGGGAAGATTCTTCCCGTTTTGGGACCGGTGCCGCAGATTCATCCAAGAACAGACCACGGCCTTAGCCGCACTTATAATGCCTCTGGTATTTGTTTTTCCGGCAAGGGAAAGGCAATCCCCGGAGGCATTATAAATTTTATCCCGCTTTTTGCAATATATTTGGATACGTTTCGTCTACCTCTATTAATAAAGACTATATCCGAATGCAAAACGACACCACACCCCCGGCACCAAAGCAACCCATAAAGGTAGCCGCTCTGAAAAAAACATTCCGCCTGTTCCGTTATGTAAAACCCTACTGGCCTGAGTTTTCGTTAGGTTTTATTTTCCTCCTGGTTTCCAGTTTAGCCGGCCTGGCCTTTCCGAAATTGCTGGGCAACCTGGTAGATCCGAAAAGTAATGAATACCTGTTTAACGGTATGAACAAAGCTGGCGTATTGCTGATTGGCGTACTGATAGCACAGGCTATCTTCTCTTTTTTTCGCGTTGTATTATTCGTTAATGTAACAGAAAAAACGTTGGCCACGCTTCGTCAAACTATTTATAGTCACCTGATTCGCCTGCCGATGAAATTTTTCCTGGAAAGAAGGGTGGGAGAGCTTAGCAGCCGTATTTCCTCAGATATTTCTTTATTACAGGAAACTTTTACGACCACCCTGGCGGAATTTATCCGGCAGATCATCATCATCATTGGAGGTGTGGTTATTTTACTGGTCACCTCGCCTCATCTGACCATCTTTATGCTGGCCATATTGCCGCTGATGATGGTAGTCGCCGTGGTTTTCGGGAAATTTATCCGCCGTTTTTCCAAACAGGTGCAGGAACAGGTAGCAGCTTCCAACACAGTAGTGGAGGAAACACTGCAGGGTGTTTTGAACGTGAAGGCTTTTGCGAATGAATTTTTTGAAATTGCCCGCTACCGCCAACGCACCAATGAAGCCGCCAGGCTGGGTATGAAAAGCGGAAAATTCCGCGGCGCTTTTTCTTCCTTTATTATCATGGGTATTTTTGGCGCACTGGTAGCAGTGATCTGGAGGGGCGTTTCCATCGGGATGCCTACTTCCGACCTTCTGTCATTTGTGTTGTATTCCCTGTTTATCGGCGGTTCCATCGCGGGTTTAGCGGAAGTATATACCAATCTGCAGAAGAGCATTGGCGCTACCGAACACCTGCTGGAAATACTGGATGAACCGGCAGAAGATATCAGCCAGGTAACGGCCATTGCGCCGGAAAACCAGCTGGACGGGCAGATCAGCTTCCGCAATGTGTCTTTTCATTATCCTTCCCGCCCGGACCTTACCATTATGAACGATGTATCGTTTGATGTGTATGCCGATCAGAAAGTGGCGTTGGTAGGCCCCAGCGGTGCGGGGAAAAGCACCATCGTGTCCTTGCTGTTACGCCTGTACGATCCGGTAAACGGCAGCATCCTGTTTGACGGCAAGGAAAGCACTGCCTTTCCGCTGTCGCAGCTCCGTTCGCAAATGGCAGTAGTGCCCCAGGACGTGTTCCTTTTTGGTGGTACCATCGCAGAAAATATCGCTTACGGCAAGCCCGGCGCCACACCCGAAGAAATGGAGGAAGCCGCGAAAAAGGCCAATGCCTGGGAATTCATACAGCGGTTCCCGTTAGGTCTTCAAACGGTAGTAGGGGAAAGAGGCATTCAACTCTCCGGCGGACAGCGCCAACGTATTGCTATTGCTAGGGCGGTATTGAAAAACCCCCGCATCCTGATACTGGATGAAGCCACTTCCGCATTGGACTCCGAATCGGAAAAACTGGTGCAGGACGCGCTGGACAAGCTGATGGAAGGCCGCACATCAATCGTAATCGCGCACCGCCTCGCCACCGTACGCCAGGCCGACAAAATAATCGTGCTTGACAAAGGCCATATCGTAGAAGAAGGCACCCACAGCGAATTAATAGGCCTGGACGGCCTATACCGGACACTGAGCGATATGCAGTTTGCGAGCTAACCCGCGCGGATTTTGTTTTTCTCGCTGATTACGCTGATTATGCTGATTACTTTGATTTTTACTTTTGGATTTTTTTTAGATTGATAATTAAGGGAGATAAGAGCGAATATATCCGCTGCTATCTCCCTTAATCCTTTATAAAATCCAAAAGTAAAAATCAAAGTAATCAGCGTAATCAGCGAGAAAGACAACATCCGCGACGATCCCCCGCTACATGTAGGGTCTCATTTCTTCGTCGATGTCTTTACGCAGGTCCATTAGCTTTTTGGCATAGCCTTCCATGCTGATTTCGTTGGCAGTTTGTGGCGTCCACTTGGGAACGGGTACGGTTTTGCCGTGATCATCCACTGCGGCAAAAACCATGACGCAGTGCGTGGTTTTTGATTTCTGTTGCTGACGGGGATTGCCTGCAAATACATCAATAGAAATATGCATGCTGGTATTGCCGGTATAAATGATCTTTGCATCTATTTCCACCAGGTCGCCGATGGCGATGGGTTTAAAAAAACGGATACCCCCTACATATACCGTAACGGCGTATTGCCCGCTCCAGTTGGCAGCACAGGTATAACCTGCCTGGTCAATCCACTTCATAACAGAACCGCCATGTACTTTCCCGCCGAAGTTTACGTCTGACGGCTCCGCAAGGAACCGCAGGGTGATAGTGTGATAAATAGAATCCATAAGTGTTGTTTGCAACGACAAAATACGAATTAAAAATTATCACCTCCCCCCATTTCTCCGTTGTTGTTTTCTTTGGACTTGTTATTCTTTCTTTTAAAAAGATGCGTGTCCATTTTACCAAAGCGCCAGGTAGCATTGAGCCTCAGCTCCCGGGTGGCGCGTTTGCGGTAATTTTCCTGCTCGGAAAAGCTGGTCGTGGTATAGGTAAGATTGCGATCGGTATTGAATATATCTGCGATCCCCAGGGAAATAGACAACGCTTTATTTTTAA
The DNA here is from genome assembly GCF_050434025.1 of Chitinophaga sp. W3I9. Classification (NCBI taxonomy): domain Bacteria; kingdom Pseudomonadati; phylum Bacteroidota; class Chitinophagia; order Chitinophagales; family Chitinophagaceae; genus Chitinophaga; species Chitinophaga sp. W3I9. The sequence goes on along the minus strand of NZ_JBNPWC010000001.1, from coordinate 4,630,538 downwards.
GCAGGTCCTTTTTAATGGCAGCATCGGCCGACCATTTGGGCTCTCTTTCGCCCTGTGGCAGGATTTGTTTGGATTCATATTCGGCGCTTACCTGTAGCGTAAGGTTCCACGGCAGTTTGGTGTTGCTGTTCAATTTACCAAACCAGGTAAGGCCCTGGTTGGAGAGATTGCTGCCATTACTGGTGGCGTCGATCTTTGTCTGCGCCAGGTTTACGTTGGTGGTCAGGTCCCATATTTCTGTGAGCTGGCTTCTCAATGTAAATTCCGCACCATATGAATTCCGGGTGCTGGCATTAATAGGATAGGAGAGCAATACGTGCTGGTCCTGCCCATTCAGGTTCAGGGTAGTATCTACATAGAAATCAGTAATGGCGTTGTTGGTATTGCGGTAGTATAAGGATACCAGCAGGTTGTGTTTATGCGCAATATCTTTCAGATAAGACAATTCAAAGGAGTTCGTGAACTCCGGTTTCAGCTGCGGATTACCGGTATTGGCGCTTTGCCCGCTGTAGTCGATGGTTGGCAGGAGATCACGGAACCACGGCCGGCGGATCCGGCGGCTATAGTTCAGTTGCAGCTCATGATCGCCTTTAAATTTCTGCGACAGGAAAATGCTAGGGAACAGGCTGATCGGATAATTGATCTTATAGGAAGATTTCTCTCCCAGTCTTGTTTCTCCGTCGTAGTTCGATTGTTCCGCCCTTAAGCCAACCTGGTAGCCGAAATTATCTTTGGCGCCGGTGTAGCTTACATAGCCCGCATTGATCTGTTCCTGGTAATGATAGCTATTAGAGAGCGCGGTATCCAGTGAGAAATCGCCGGAAGGATAATTCTGTCCGTAGGTATTGGTGAAATTATCAAACTTGCGGGTGTTGCTGCGCAGCCCCATTTCTATCTTGGATTTTTCTGTCAGCGGTTTTACATAATCCACCTGCGCAGTAATATATTTAGTAGTTCCTTCTCCGCTGCCATAGCGCAATTCAGGCTTTTTAGGATCATAGATCGGTTGCCCGGAAAGATCAAAATACTGCAGGGAGTAATTGGAACTATTGTCGCCGGTGGCGTAGTTATAGGTGAAATCTGCGGTCAGCTCTTCACCTTCTTTGGCAAACGTATGCTTGTAACCCAGCTGTGTAGTGTAGTTACGGAATCCGTTTAAGGTATTGTTGATACCTGTACCATAGCGTACTTTTTGTTGCTTATCGTCCAGTTCATTCAATATTTGATTATTGTACCGGTTGAAATTACCGCCGGTAATGTTTTCAGATACGGTGATGGTGTTACGGTTATCGATAAACCAATCGAACCCGATGCGGCCGGTCTGGAATTTCCGGTAGAAGTCACCATCTTCCAGTTGCTCTGTATACGAGGTGCTATCAGCGCCCAGGTTCTTACGGAAAAGGCGGCTGGTCATGGGAGATTTGCGATTGCGGAAATTATAATTTATGAAGAAGTTGAACTTCTCCTGGCGCAGGTTGAAGTCGATGCCGCCATTGGTGCTGCCGAGGGAGGTCACACCGGCATTTACGGCGCCATTGATCCCTGCTTTCTTATTTTTCTTCAATACAATGTTGAGGATACCGCTCATTCCTTCTGCGTCGTACTTGGCAGAAGGGTTGGTAACCACTTCGATGTTCTGGATGGCATCGGCCGGGATCTGGTCCAATGTGAGGGTAGAGGGGCGTCCGTCAATAAAGATGGTAGGAGCGCCGTTGCGCACGGTTACATTTCCGTCGATGTCTACATTCACGGAGGGCACCTGTTTCAGTACATCGGTGGCAGTACCGCCGATACTGGCCAGGTTCTTTTCTACATTAAATACTCTTTTATCAATGGCCATTGTAAAGGCCGGTTTCTCGCCTACTACATTCACGGCGGCAAGTGATTTTACATTCGCCTTCAGCTTGATGTTACCGATGTCTACACTGCTGGTTTTAGCCGACAGCACCGCTGATTTATATATGGTTTCGTAACCGATGAAATTAATCTTCAGGATATATTTATTCAGTGCAATGTTTTCGAAACTGAAGTCCCCGTTGGTTTTGGAGAGCATACCTGTCTGCACGGAGGAGTCGGGACGCAGCAACGCTACAGATGCGTACTCAATAGGTTTACCGGTTTGTGCGTCCAGCAGTTTGCCGTAGATAACGCCCGTACTGGCGGGGGCGGCCTTTCCACCCGGTTGTTGCGCCACAGCAGTAATACAAAACAATAACAGCCAGCCTGTAATTAACGATACAATTTTTCTCATAATAGCTTCCAACAATTTATAGCCCTGTAAAATTACCTTTTATGAATGAAGAATTGACTGTTTTTAGGATGAAAGGTTGGTTGGAACCCTTTACAGTCCGCTGTTTCAACTACAGGATTGCACAGAGTCCCTTGTGGTAGCCGGTTACAGAAAATATGCAGAGAAAATACCACAAGTGTTAATTAGTGTTAAGCCTGGTTTGTAACCGGTGTAATTGAGTGGAGGCCAACGCATAGCATACGCTAAATTTTGTGGATAAAAAAGAGGTCAATACAAGTTTATCGTTTCCATTGTATTACAGAGCAACGTATCTTTACAGCCAGCTGTTGCGTTATTTTAATTTTTTTATATGCATAAGGATTACCGACCGGACTGGGATATTTATACGTGCCATATTGAAGAAAGTCCAGCAGTAATAGGCCTTGACCTTGATCTGAGACGATTTGCGCCATTAAAGGAAAAGCCGAATGCCATATATATAACAGTGTATCTTAACAATCCACGTGAGGACGGATTCCCGCAGAACGATGAATTTGCCGTCATGGGTGAAATTGAGGATAGTTTGGTAGAGCAACTGCAAACCAAACTGGATGCGCATTTTGTAGGCCGCACTTTTTCAAATGGCGTACGTGATTTTTACTTTTATTCAGGCACCACTTTGCTGCATGATAAATTCATTGCGGATGCAATGATTAATTTTCCTGATTACCGTTACGACTACGGCGTAAAGGAAGATAATAACTGGGAACTATATTTTGATTTTCTCTTTCCTGATGTGTACGAGTTTCAGCGCATTCAAAACAGAAAGGTACTTCGTATGTTGCGCCAGCATGGAGATGCTTCAGAAAAGGAACGTATCATTGAGCATTGGATTCACTTCAGAACAGAAGAAGATAAAATTGCTTACTGGGAACACATCAAGGAAAATGGCTTTGCGCTGGCCCGGGAAGAGAAAACAGATAATCCAGAATTCCCTTATAAATTATGTATTTCCCGCTTGGACAAAGCCAGTGAAGCCACCATCGATAGTGTGGTAATGAGCCTTTGGGAACTGGCCCAGCAGGTAAATGCAGAATACGATGGCTGGGAAACCAGCATCATGAAGTAGTTGCGGATGTTGTCTGACTCAGGATTACGCTGATTATACTGATTAGTTTGATTTTTACTTTTGGATTTTATAACTGATTTTAAAAGAGTGGAGGCAGTATCCTCCTTATCTTCCAAATCTAAGTTGATCAAATCAATAAAATCAGCATAATCAACGTAATCCGGCTCCAAGACAATTTACAACCGCCGAAGGCGGTTCAGCTCCTATTTCCGCAGCAGTCCTGTCAGTAAAGAAATAGCAAATAACACCAGGAAAATGTAAAACAGAATCTTGGCGATAGATGCTGCTCCGGCGGCAATGCCTCCGAAACCAAATACTGCTGCGATAATAGCGACGATAAAAAAGATGAGTGCCCAGCGTAACATAACTAAAACTTTAAGGTGAACAATAATATCTGTAACACTTTTCCAGGTAATCCGTTCAATTTTACACAATTATCATTCCGGTAAGTACAATAATTGCAGTTGCTGCTATTTCATTTTTTTTCGATATACTTGTTACCTGCTGCTAGAATTGAGGAATTATTTCAAAATATGGCCTACACTAACTGTCTTATGCTGGCTGATTGGCCTGCATAGTCCTGTCTGTTTATACGCAGAAGGCCAACAGTCACCGCTCGCAGCGGACACTGTCCCCCATAAAAGTAGTGGCCTCTTCAAAAAAATCGGGGAATACCGCGATTCCATGCGTAACAAAGAGTACCGGCAATCGCTCATAAAACGCATTACCAAACAGGATGTTCAGGCACATTCCAATGATAACGACAGCACCATCATCAAAAGTGAGGCGTATTTTACCCCCTTTGCGGGCAAAGTGATCAGAAATATCTACTATAGGAAAGTAAAGGTTTTCGGTCCGCGCAACATCAATGATACCACTTTCACCACCAGCATGAAGCTGATCCACCTGGCCAACCGGATGCACTACGATTCCAGGGAATGGGTGATCCGGCAGTCGTTGTTCTTCCGGGAGAATCAGCCCCTGGATCCCTTTGAAATGGCCGATAACGAACGTTACCTGCGTAACCGGCCTTTTATACAGGATGCCCGTTTATATGTAAAAAATAACGACGGCGATTCAATCGATGTGGAAGTAGTTACGAAAGATCTCTTTGAATATGGCGTAGACATCTCGCAGTTCAGTGCAAAAGACATCAGGGCCAGCGTATCCAACAACGACCTGTTTGGCGCCGGGCAGGGACTCCGGGTCGGAATGCAGTGGCGCTCCGATTATTCTCCCACCTGGAACACGGAAGTAAGGTACACGAAATATAACCTCCTGGGATCTTTTATAGATGTGAGCCTGGGCTATACTACCCTGAATAACTATGCCCAGCTGGATACCAACGCCTTTGAAGGAGCGGTATTTATTAATCTCAACAAACCATTGTACCGCAATTCCGCCAAACTGGTGGGCGGTTTTGCCCTGTCGAAGAACTGGTCCATTAATATCCGGGGTTCACTGCCCGAAAACGGCGACAGCATTTACCGCGACTATGTTTACGCAGTAATAGATGGTTGGATCGGGTATAACTTTATCAATAATTATAAACACGACGGGACCATCGGGAAGAAGCCCAACTTCGCGGTGCTGGCCAGGCACTATAATTTATCCTTTCAGCGAAAGCCGGATCAGTTGCGGTATAAAGACGATCCCGTTTATAATAACCACCGTCTTTACCTGGCAGAACTACAGGCTTACCGCATTGATTATTTTAAAGCCCACTATTTTTTCGGCTTTGGCCGCACAGAGGATATTCCCCTGGGATATAACATCAGCGCCACCAGCGGCTGGGAAAGCTGGAAGGATCGTCGGAGGATCTACACCGGTATTGAAGCGCAGAAATTCTGGACCACCAGGAACCAGGGCCTCTTTAATTCTACCATCGGGCTGAGTACTTTCTGGCTTAATAATGCCTGGGAAGACGGCGTAATACATGCCCGTCTTGAATATTACAGCAAGTTGCTGAATATCCGGAAATCACGGTTCCGGCAGTTTCTGAACGCCGACTACCTCAACAGCCCCAACCCGTTTTTTAATAAGCCGCTCAACATTAATATGGAATACGGCATCTGGGGGTATAAGAATACCATGATCAACGGCTATCAGCGCCTGAACCTGGGATCGGAAACCGTGTACTACAGCCCCCTGAAATTCCTGGGCTTCAAATTTAATTTCTTTACAGCGCTCCAGGCATCTATGATCACCAATAAAAGTGATGACCTGTTCCGCAATCCGGTTTACCTCGGACTGGGAGGCGGCTTCCGGGTACGCAATGAAAACCTCTCTTTGAACACCATCAAAGTTTCCGGCTATTATTATCCCAATGCGCCGGCCCCCATGAAAAAGCTGATGCTGGAAATTACTACCATCGTTGATTTTCGTTTTGACGTATCTGCACTGCGCGCGCCTACGGTGCTGAACTTCCGCTAAAATCATGTGGAGGAAACCCCTTCATTCCGTAAATTTATAGTACTAAACCTTTGTGTCATGGAATGGAAGAATGAACTCACCCGTATGCTGGGGATCACTTATCCGTTGATACAGGCGCCCATGCTGGGGATCACTACACCCGCCATGGTAGCTGCTGTGAGCAACAGCGGCGGAATGGGTTCCTTGCCGGTAGGAGGGCTGCCTCCGGAAAAAATAACAGCGCTGATCCGGGAGGTAAAGGGATTAACACAACAACCGTTTGCCGTAAACCTCTTTGTTTATGAGCCTGCAGCGCATTACGACCGGAAAATATTTGATGATATGCAGGAGTTCCTGCAATTCCTGTATGGCGCCAACAGGCTTGCCGCTGCACCGGTGAATTTCGATGAAGTACCTTTTTATTCCTGGAGGGACCAGCTTCCCGTTATCCTGGCAGCAGGCATAAAACATGTGAGCTTTACATTTGGCATGCCTGATGAAGCCGGATTCAGGCTGCTGAAGGAGCATCATGTGCTGCTGATGGGAACGGCCACCTCGGTGGAAGAAGCGACCATACTCGCTTCGGCAGGCACTGATGTGGTGATCGCACAAGGTATTGAAGCCGGCGGCCACCGCGGCTCTTTCCTGCCGGGAAACCTGCCGCAAACGGGCACATTCGCGCTGGTGCCTCAGATTGCTGATCGTGTGCACGTGCCCGTTATAGCAGCCGGCGGAATAATGGATGGCAGGGGAGTAGCCGCTGCAAAAATGCTGGGCGCCGCTGGCGTTCAATTGGGCAGCCTGTTCCTCAGAGCCCACGAAAGCCTTGCTACACCTGCACATAAAGCCGCATTGGCCGATATAACGGATACGGATACACTACTTACGCGGGCAGTCTCCGGTCGTTGGGCAAGGGGCGTTCGTAATACATTGATCACAGAAATAGAAGCATCCGGGTTACCCATTAATGAATATCCTTACCAGGATGCGTTAACGCAGCCCATCCGTAGAGTAGCGAAGGAACTGGATAACCCTGCGTTTGTAAATATGTGGGCCGGACAGGCAGCCGGAAAGGCGCGTGCCTGGAGCACGGCAGATATTTTCGCAGAGCTGGTCCGTGAAACAGCCTTGATCTTTAATAAGTGATGCGTTGGAAAATACCGGGATAATCTGTTACAATATCGTTTTCATCAAACGGTAATGCTGCTGTAAAATCTGTGGATACATTATCATACAGGTATTCCTGCTGGCCTGTGCGGGTATAACGTTGCTGCACTTTCTGCAATTCAAATTCCGGCAGGTTGATATACAGCATATCCAGCAGTTTACTTTCCTGCAACTCAAACTGCAGGCGTTTCACCGGCAGGGTATTCGTGAAAGGAGTCAGCGAAATATCAATGTCGATACAGTTATCAAATGCATCTATATGGTTATTATCTTTATCAAACCAATGCCCATGCAGGTCGGAGGTAAGCTTTAGCTCTGTTGGCGTAAGCCCTTCCTGTTTAATGTGAAAGGAAGACACCTGCCAGGATGCGGTGATCTCTATTTTATAATGAATACAAAATGGTTGCTGATCCCTTACTCCGTTGATACAACCAGTGGCGAGCCTCCCCGTTCCATTTTCCTGCAATGTAAAATATTCAGTTGCCGGCCATAATAATGCCTGCCATATAATGGGTTGCATGCGTTAGTTTTTTATAGTCGATGATTTTATTTTAATGATCACCAGTTTTGATGTTGGCGTATTACTCTTATCTGCTACGCTGTCTACCGGCACCAGCACATTGGTTTCCGGGAAATAGGTAGCAGTACATTTTTCAGGTATGTGATAAGATACAATAATGAAGCCATATGCTACGCGCTCTTTACCACCGTGATAATTATAGAGATCCACCACATCGCCCGGGTGAAATCCGGCGGCAGCAATATCAGCAGGATGCATGAATATTACGCGCCGCTCATGATATACGCCACGGTAACGGTCGTCCAGCCCGTATATAGTGGTATTGAACTGATCGTGGCTGCGGATGGTCATCATCATATACTCGTCGATGGCCAGTGGCGTGGTGAGTACTTCTGCAATATTGAAATTAGCTTTGCCGCTGTAGGTATTGAACTGTCCGTCGCGTGCGCCGTTGGGCAGGTAGAATCCTCCCGGATGTCTTACCCTTTTATTGTAATTATCGAAGCCCGGAATTACTTTTTCTATATCGTTGCGGATATGGTCGTAGTGTCGCGTATAGTCCGCCCAGGGTACGCGCGATTTTTCGCCCAGCAAGGCCATAGCCAGTTCGCAGATAATAACAGGTTCACTTTTCAGATGGGTGGATACCGGTTGCAGGTTGCCTTTGGACATCTGAATGACGCCCATAGAATTTTCGCAGGTCACAAATTGCTGCTCGCCGTATTGGAGGTCTTTATCGCTGCGACCGAAACAGGGCAGTATCAGGGCTTCTTTGCCGTGCACAACATGACTGCGGTTTAATTTCGTAGATACGTGAACGGTAAGGTCGCAGTTACGCAGTGCCTGCGCGGTATACAGGGTATCTGGTGTAGCCGAAAGAAAGTTGCCGCCCATCGCCATAAACACTTTGGCATCTCCGCGGTGCATGGCGTTGATGGCATTCACCACATCATAGCCGTGTGCTCTTGGCGGCTGAAATCCATATACAGCGCCAATTTTGTCGAGGAAGGCGGCGGATGGTTGCTCGTAAATGCCCATGGTCCGGTCGCCCTGCACGTTGCTGTGCCCGCGTACCGGGCAGGTGCCTGCTCCTGGTTTACCGATACTGCCTTTCAGCAGGAGGAGGTTCACCACTTCGCGGATAGTGTCTACTGCGTTTTTATGTTGGGTAAGTCCCATTGCCCAGCAGGCAATGATCTTCTTTTTATGGAACAGAGCTTGTGCGGCCTGGTGTATCAATTCCGGCGCTGCGCCGCTGTCGGCGATCAGTTGCGGGAGCGACTGCGTTTTCAGATGGTCGATATAACCATTGTAGCCGAGGGTGTTTGCGGCTATAAATTCCTGGTCAAATACGCTGCCGGGTATACGTTCTTCTTCCTGCAACAGCAGCAGCGACAAGGCTTTCAGCAGGGCCATATCTCCATTGATCTTTACCTGCAGAAAAATGTCCGTGAGATGTGTTTTAATGTTTAATACTCCCTTAACGGTTTGTGGATTCAGAAAATTCAGCAGGCCGGTTTCGGGTAAAGGGTTTACAGATATGATGGTAGCGCCGCTGGCTTTTGCCTTTTGTAAAGCCGTGAGCATGCGCGGATGGTTAGTTCCGGGATTTTGTCCCAGTATAATAAGCACTTCTGCCTCATGTATATCTTCCAGGGTAACAGATCCTTTGCCTATCCCTACTGCATCACTCAGCGCTACGCCACTGGATTCGTGGCACATATTGGAACAGTCGGGGAGGTTGTTGGTGCCGTATTCCCGGACCATCAACTGGTACAGGAAAGCCGCTTCGTTACTGGTTCTCCCCGAGGTATAAAATACAGCTTCATCCGGTGAGGGTAATTTATGAAGATGACCGGCAATGATTTTGTAGGCGTCTGCCCAGGCGATGGGTGTATAATGTTTGGCGCCGGGCGCGAGGTACATGGGTTGGGCTATCCTTCCTTTTTTGCCTATTTCGTAATCCGTTAATTCACCGAGTTCCGCGATGCTGTGCTGTGCAAAGAAGTCCGGCAGCAGCTTTTTGGTAGTAGCTTCTTCGGCAACAGCTTTGGCGCCGTTCTCGCAATATTCTGCGATGCCGGATCTTTCGTCATCCGGATCAGGCCATGCGCAGCCCGGGCAGTCGAATCCATCTTTCTGGTTAAGCTCCAGCAGGGCTTTCATTCCGCGGAAGGCATTCATTTCCTCCAGGATGTGCCGCATACTGGACACTACTGCAGGGATGCCTGCGGCTACTTGTTTGGGAGGTCCCAGTCTGATACCGGTGAACCGCACCGGGTTTTCTGCACTATCCATAAAGGTGAATTTATATTACGTCAATTCTTTCTGCTCCGCTGTAAATATTAAAACGTTGGTCTTTCAGAAAGCCGAGCAGTGTGATATTCCATTCGACGGCCATTTTTACCGCCATGCTGGAAGGTGCGCCTATGGCTGCAATAACAGGTATTCCCGCCATAGCGGCTTTCTGTATCAGTTCAAATCCTGCACGTCCGCTGAGCAGCAGGACACATTGGTCCAGCGGCGTTAATGGTTGCTGAAGAGCTGCGCCAATAAGCTTATCCACCGCATTGTGGCGGCCGATATCTTCCCGCAGCAAGAGTAATTCCATATTGCTGTTGAAAAGTGCAGCAGCATGTAGTCCGCCGGTAGATGCAAACAGCGCCTGTTCATTTCTTAGTATGGCGGGCAGTCCGAATAAATTCCCGGCGGAGAGGCAAAGGGTGCCATTACTAACGGAAACGCCTGTATGAATGGATGCTATATCCGTTTTGCCACATACCCCACAGGCGGCCGTGGCGGCAAAATTCCGCTGGGTACCGCCAAGTTGCGCCACTATGGACGGTTTTAGGTGAACGGTGGCAACGCTGCCGTTATTATCTTCCGACAAAATAATTTCCTGGATAGCAGCCTGGTCACGGATCACCCCTTCGGTAAAGAGGAAGCCGGCAGCCAGTTCCATATCTTCACCGGGCGTACGCATGGTAACGGAAATATTCTGTTGCCGGCGGTTATGGGAAGGCCCATGCACCAGTCTTATTTCGAGTGGATCTTCTGTCGCGAGTGTATCACAGGCATCTGTAATACTTCCGGCGGCTACTTTTTTTACGCGGGTATGAACAACAGCATTTGTCATACTCAAAATTACACTTTCACTACCATCTTACCGCTGTTTCTTCCTGAAAATAATCCGAGTAATGCTGCGGGCAGATGATCAAATCCTTCTTCCACGGTTTCGGTATATTTTATTTTTCCTGCCTTCACCCATTCGGACAGCTGTTTGAAGCCTTCGCCAAACCTGCTGGCGTAGTTACCGATAATGAAGCCCTGCATGAGAATGCTCCGGGTTACCATAATAGGCTGGATACGTGGGCCCATAGGCACTTCTGTGGAATTATATAAGGCAATCTGCCCGCATAGCGGCACCCGGGCAAAGAAGTTGAGCTGTTTGATCACCGCATCGGAAATATCGCCACCTACGTTGTCGAAATAAATATCCACGCCGTTGGGGCAGGCCGCCGCCACTGCGGCTTCTATGTTGGTGTTACCTTTGTAATCGATGGCGGCATCGAAATTAAAAGTATCTGTCAGCAGTTTTACCTTTTCAGCGCCGCCTGCAATACCTACCGCGCGGCAGCCCATTATTTTTGCAATTTGTCCTACAATGATGCCCACAGCGCCGGCGGCGCCGGATACCACCACGGTTTCCCCGGGTTTGGGCTTGCCGATATCTGTCATGCCAAAGTAGGCGGTTAACCCCGGCACGCCAAGGAGACCGAGATAATAAGTAAGCGGGATGCTGTCGTCAATTTTACGCAGGTGCCCGGCGGGGAATATAGCCGCCGTTGCCCAGGGCAGGAAGGGGCGGGGGCCGCTGCTCATTACTTTATCACCGGCTTTAAACAGGGCGCTTTTGGTGTGTGTTACTTCCGCCACGCCGCCGCTTTCAATGGGTTCGCCTACCTGGAACGGGGGAATATAGGACCTGGCGTCGTTCATACGGCCACGCATATACGGATCTACAGAAAAGTACAGTGGTTTTACCATTACTTCATCTTCCTGGAGTTTCCGGTAAGATGGCATCTACTATTTCAAAGTTGCCGGCTACAGGTAATCCTTTTGGTCTGGCGGCGAGCAGGATCTGCTTTATTTTCATATGCGCGGGTGTTTATAGAAGTGAGGAATGGCAATGATTATTTAACAGGTAAAAAATGCTTTTGTTTACCCGGGGAGAAAAGAGTGGAATTATCAATGAAAAATGTACATTCGGGTAAGAATTTTCACCCCTTAAATTTAAAATCTACTATGCGTCTTGATGATGAAGAAATGAGCGAAAACGTCGAGAAACGGTCCGGTGGCGGCATGCGCAAGATCGGCGTTGGCGGCGGCATTGGCACCCTTGTCATTATAGTGCTGGCATTGATCTTTAAACAGGACCCGCAGCAGGTAATGCAGGCTGTTCAACAGGTAGCCCCAGGCCAGGAGCAGGCGGGAACATCTGAAAAACTTACGAAGGAAAATGCAAGTCCTTTTGAGGTCATGTCTTCTAAAGTTCTCCGCAGTACCGAAAGGGTATGGAAGCAGGGATTCCAGGAGCGCAACAAAACCTATGAAGTACCCGGTATGGTGTCTTTTGAAAAAGGTACCAATTCCGGCTGCGGCTTTGCGGAATCAGCTATGGGCCCATTTTATTGCCCGGCCGACCGTAAAGTATACCTGGACGTTTCTTTCTTTAATGAACTGGAGCAACAATTTGGCGTAAAGGGCGATTTCTCAAAGGCTTATGTGATTGCACATGAAGTAGGGCATCACGTACAGAACCTGTTGGGCATCAGCGATAAATTACAATCCATGCGTTCCCGGCTAAGCGAAAAAGAATACAATAAATTATCGGTGATGCTGGAGCTGCAGGCAGATTTCCTTGCGGGCGTATGGGCTAACCGTGCCAATAAAATCAAACCTTTCCTGGATCCGGGAGATATAGAATCCGGGTTGAATGCCGCCAGCGCGGTAGGCGACGACCGCCTGCAGCAGGCCAGCACCGGCCAGGTAGTGCCGGATGCCTTTACGCACGGAACGTCCGAACAAAGGATGTTCTGGTTTAAGAAAGGCTTTGAATCCGGGAATGTGGCCGACGGCGACACGGGCATCGGCCTGGGTAACTGGTAGGCGAGGGGGTTCCGGATTTGCGTAACTGCTGGTGCAGGTACACAAATCCGGAAACGGTGCATCGTTAAATATTCAGCATTTCCTTTGCCAGTTCGATCATCCTTGGATCACCGGTATATTTCCCGTTTATATCAGACAACTTCACTACAGGCGACCACCGGGTAGCATCTTCGGGCAGGGCTTCATACATTTTTATTACAATATTCAGGGCCGTTAACCCTACGTCGTTGGTAAAATTGGTACCAATGCCAAACGACATCCCGATCTTTCCCCGGCAGTAAGCGGCTATATCCGCTACTTTCTCATAATTGAGGCCATCTGAGAAAATGATGGTTTTGCTGAGCGGATCCACGTTTTTACCTTTATAATGCGCAATAGTGCAGTCTGCAAACAAGAGTGGATCGCCGCTGTCGTGCCGCACCCCATCAAACAGCCGGGCGAATTTCTTGTCGAACTGCTCAAAAAAAACAGGAGTGGTGTAGGTATCTGAAAGCGCAATTCCCAGATCCCCGCGGTATACCTGTACCCAGTTTTCCAATCCAAGCATGTTGGCCATTTTAAAGCCGTATTTGGCCGCATGAAACATAAACCATTCATGGGCGTGGGTGCCCACAGGCTTTACCCCGTTACGCATGGCCAGGTGTACATTGCTGGTGCCAATAAAACAACCTGTTCCATATTCACGCAGCGTTTTCACCACCAGCTTATGAACGGCGAGGGAATGCCGGCGCCGGGTGCCAAAATCCGCGATGGTGATATCCATCTCTTTATATTTTTCAATCTTCCCACGGGTAATGCGGATCACTTCTTCATCGGCTACCCGCTGCTGGCCGGTAAGTTGGTAATAGAGTTCGCAGATGAGCGACATCAGCGGCACTTCCCAAAGGATAGTGCGGTACCAGTAGCCATCGGCATGTACTTCCAGGTGTTCGCCCTGTTGTGCAATATGAATTTCGGCCGGATCATAACGGTAGCCCTGCAGGAAATCAAGGTAGGTGGGGTCGAGGTAAGGACAGGTAACAGCCAGGTAATCCTTTTCCTCAGGGGTAAGCTGCAGTTGCTGCATGTTATTCACCGCTTCACGGAGGGCTTCGGCAAAGCCCGGCGGAAAGGCATGCTGTCCCCGGTTAATGAACGTATAACGGGCACGGGCCTTCGGGAATAATTTGACAACGCCATGCTGCATGGTAAATTTATAGAAATCGTTATCAAGAAGCGAAGTAAGGATCATATTTGGCGTTTAGATTCACAATAAAATTATATTTTTGCATTTAATCATATTCTCACTTACCATGAAGCAGATTAAAGTTAAATGGCCCCTTAACCCACAAGAAACCATATTATTCAAAATTGATGCAGTGTACATGAAGACCAGGTTCAATGCAAAACAAGGTACACTGTATATTACAAACGAGAGAATTGTTCTTGAAGCCAAACCAATGGTGATGATTTTGTTATTTGGTGTCATTGGTTGGTTGCTTTCCCGTAAAAAAATTACCCTGGAATTTCCGTTATCTGATATAACAGATTTCAGAAGAGGTAAACAGGGCTTTAACAAAAGAATTGCCGAGTTCGACCTGATAGATGGCCGCAATATACGCATCGGCATTTCCGGTAAATGGGAACTTTTTGATGCTGCTTACCAGAAAGCAATGATAGACGTACAGCCTTTATTCAGTGTAAAATAATTCAGAGTTTATTACCGCAGTATTTGCAGAAGTCCGCATTGGCATCGTGTCCTTCACGCATGCAATGCGGACAAACTCTGCGATCTACATCATCGCGACTGCGTATCCTGCTCATCTCCACCGTCACTATCCCTGTAGGTACTGCTATAATTGCATAACCCATTATCATGATGAGCGCTGAAAACGCTTGCCCCATTGGCGTTACAGGCGCAATGTCCCCGTACCCCACCGTGGTGAGCGTAACCACCGCCCAGTACACACTTACCGGTATGCTGGTGAACCCTGAATTATGGTCAGACTCTATCACATACATAATAGCGCCTAATACAACGGTCAACAATCCAATAAAAAAGAGGAAAACAAATATTTTACGCTGGCTTTGTTGTAGCGCCAGCGACAGTTGTTTGCTTTCGTTCAGGAAGGGGACCAGTTTAAATATCCTGAAGATCCGCATGAGCCGTAGTATCCGGATGGTGAGCAGGAAGTGCGCACCACCATAAAAAGCTTCCACATAGGTAGGCAGGATGCAGAGCAGGTCAACAAGCCCGTAGAAGCTCGTAATATATGCCTTCGGACGGTAACTGCACCAAACCCGGAAGAGATATTCCAGCGTGAAAATAATAGTGAATACCCATTCCAATATATGAAACAGGTGTCCGAATTTCTCCTGCAAAGGCGCCACGCTTTCCATCATTACAATAACAACACTGATCAGAATAGCAACAAGGAGGATAATATCGAACGCCCGGCCGGCCGGTGTGCTCGCCTCAAAAATAATGTTATGCCATTTCTCCTGGAAGGGAGTAAGTTCGCGCCTGCTATCGTTAGTCATCCTGTTGAGTTATGTACTTAAAACAAAAGCAGGTTAGTTTATGTTTAGTGAAAACTTTTATAATAATATCAAAAGATGATTAACGGCTTTTCCTATCTTTAACATATGCTAACCGGAATTTTAATAAATTTATTTGAGCGGGATCTCAGCAAACTCGAGGAGGAGATTGCCGCATATGAAACAGCTGCCGGCATCTGGCAGGTTCCTCCCGGTATAACAAATCCCGCCGGGAATCTTTGTCTGCATCTCTGTGGTAACCTGCAGCATTATATAGGCGCGGTATTGGGTAAGACGGGCTATGTCCGCAACAGGGACCTGGAGTTCAGCGACAGGAACGTACCCACGGAAGATCTGCTGGTGCTGATCAGTTCCACGCGTCGTGTAATCCTTACCGTTATAGCAGGTTTAACAGCAGAAGATCTTGAAAAAACATATCCGGAAAAGGTTTTTTCAGGAACGATGTCTACCGGCCATTTCCTCGTACATCTGAGTACACATCTTAATTATCATCTCGGACAAATAAATTATCACCGCCGATTAACCCAGTCGTGATCCCATGAATGCCTTCCTGAATAATTTCATTAAAGTATACCAGCAACTGAAATGGCTGGTATGGCCATTTGTCTTGTTAGTCATTACTGTGCTGGTAATGCGGCTGGTAGTAAGTCGCCAGGATGCTTATTTTTTCATTAATAAACTGCATACGCCGGCGGGCGACTTCCTATTTCCCCGGATAACAGAGCTGGGAAGCGTTGCCGCAGCGGTTCTCATTTCATTATTGCTGCTGGTCATTAATAGGCGGGCAGGCGTTATGCTGGCCACCGCGTACCTGTTTACCGCCGCTATCAGTTTTACACTGAAAGCATTGATTGGCTTTCCCCGCCCTCACCGTTATTTTGCCAGCCGTTTACAGGAAATTTATTTTGTACCAGGCGTATCGGTACTTGATAATTTCAGAAGCTTTCCTTCAGGACACAGCGTATGTGCATTCACTGCTGCCACCGTGCTTTCCTATTATGCAAAGAATAAGTACTGGTCGCTGTTATACCTGGCGCTGGCCATGCTGGTGGGATATTCCCGGATGTATATGAGCCAGCATTTCCTGGAAGATGTGACCGCCGGCGCTACGCTGGGCGTTTTCTTTTCTATGGTATGGTTAAGCATCTTCAGGGGCAAAACAGCACAACTGTCAGGACAATAAATCTTTTTTGTCTTCCATTTCCTGTATCAGCGAGTCCTGGTGCTGCCTGAGCATTTCATTATATAATTTTGCGGGAGATGTGGTATCAGTATTTTTTTCTTTGTGCCACACAGGGGCAGGGGTGTACCGTGCCCACAGTATTTCATACCCGATGTAAATCTGGTGCTTACCATCCCTGACATGATCCGTATGTCCCAGCCGCCGTTCCTCTCCGGGAGCAAGATTTTCAATGAGGCGGGCCTGGTGCGTGGTACCCATAGTGGTAGTGATCACCTGGTCAATTGCCACAGTCATAAACCGGCTGTCCGACAGGTTCTTCACGCTGCGGAGGTATTTGGATACGCTGAATACACTATTGGAAACGCCTACTATCCTGACGGCATGGATGGCATCTTCACCTGCGACAGGCTTTGGCCTCTTTTCCTTGAAGGCCGCGCCGCGGAAGCTTTGGGTACGGAAATGAATGTACCACAACAGGAAAAAAAAGAAAATGATTACCGGAACGTACATAATTAACAGCTTTTGAGGAGGGGATTATTAAACAGGGCATCAGTCTTATTTTGAGTCGCTTGCAGGTCACGGGGCTTTTATTTTATCATATTGATAATGCTAAAATAAGCGGTCTTGCACAGGTAAATGTAAATTCTATGTTAATGAAAGCATGATATTTTTACACAGATCGATGGGTTTCCACAGGTACTTTTGCAAAAATGAACATTTTTTTTGCACGTTAACAATTAAATCACAAAATTTCTCAGGATAAACCTGCAACTTTACCGTATTGCCAAAAAACAGGTGTTTGTAACCAGGTCAGCTTTAGGGGTTAACCCCCATGTATTCTTTAGTTAACACTCCAATTAATATTTTAATATATGTATTT
Organism: Chitinophaga sp. W3I9; assembly: GCF_050434025.1. Lineage (NCBI taxonomy): Bacteria > Pseudomonadati > Bacteroidota > Chitinophagia > Chitinophagales > Chitinophagaceae > Chitinophaga > Chitinophaga sp. W3I9. Next base: position 4,613,310 of record NZ_JBNPWC010000001.1, on the reverse strand, counting down.
TTTACATCCGGGATGGATGCAGCGTCATAGCGCCCTATAGGCGTTATGACTTACTATTTACTTATCATGTTACTTAGCGGGGAAGAAGATAAAGCTAAGACCGGCACTGTGAAATTGCGGGTTATAGTAAGGCATGATCATTTTAGTCGCCGGGTGCGCCGGATCTTTAAAGAGCTGCCGCTGAATCCAGGGATACATCCAATATGCAGCTTTGGTGCCCAGTATGCCTATACCCGCGCCGGCTACCACATCACTGAGCCAGTGTTTATTATTATACATCCTCAAAGCGCCGGTGGTGGTAGCAGCTAAATAGCCCGCCACGCCATACCAGGGGGATACGTCTTTGTATTCCTGCCGGAGAAATTCTGCAGCAGCGAAAGCTGTAGCTGTATGACCCGAGGGGAAAGAAAGATAGTCGGAGTGATCCGGCCGCTCTTCATGGGTACGATTTTTTACAATTTCCACGGTACCAGCGGTAATTACGGCGGATATTCCCAGGATGATGGAGCGGTCGCGCAGGTTGTGTTTTCCCTGGATGCCGGCGGCATTCAGGATATAAACTGCAGCAACGGGAGCATACTGAAGGTAGTTGTCAATATGCGTGCGGAATTGAGGGTGATCTTCTTTGATTTCCGCTTTGGTAGTGGAGTTCAGGTCCCTCAGCGTTGGATTATTAAGCGCAAACACCCCGTAGCTGATCATTGCCACCGGAACAGCAACACCCGCAATAGTGGTATGAAATTGTTTTGTTTGCCAGGCAGGCAGCTGGCTCTTTTGTACAGGATAGGTAAAACGGATGGAATCATTTCCGGCAGGCAGGGAATCTGTTTCCTGTGCATCAGCACCATAAGAGCAGGTGAGGGCGCCCAACGCCAAACCTGTCGATAATATCATTTTCTTCATGCGTCACTCCTTGTTACATCAAAAATAGGAGCCGATTCTGAAGTAATTCTGTATCATCTTATTCCCCGCCCCGGTCGGGTTTGGGAAGGATCATTTCAGCGGTTTGTTTGGTATAACGGTTATGGAAGATGAAAGTAATCAGCAGCCCAAGCAGGCAACCGGCCAATACAGACAATACTCTTGCCACGGCAGTATCCCACACATGTTCACCCGCCTCATGGGTCATCACAATAATAGTGGCCGCCAGCGCCGTACGGGTAGCTGCTTCAAGATTTAGCAGGTTGCAGATTACTACCGTAACAAATACGGCAGCACACATCATCATCAATATATTCGGATGCACTAATATCAACAGGAACCCCGATATACCACCTACCACATTTGCCTTAATGCGTGTAACCGCTAACGTTACAGCGTCTGATCCGTCAGGAGACAGTACCAGCATCACAGAAATCAGCACCCAGATGATGTCGTTGTAATTGACTAACCACGACAAACCAAGCACCACCAGCACGCCGGTGACGCATTTGGCTGCGTAGATGAATGTTCGCCTGATTCTTATTTTGTCAATCATGATTGAACTTTTGGCAGTTGGAAGTTGTTCTAGTGATTTAACCAAATAACGGCATGAAAATAAGGAAACTATGTTATCTGGCCACGCTGACTATTTTGTTACACGCCTGCATTAAAGACGCACCCATTAACCCGGAGGCAGATATTGAAACATTTATCATAGAAAAGAAATATCTCACTGCAGATATTTTTATTGATCAGGCAAACAAAAAGATCATGCTGAACCTTACACCTGCTGCGTTTAAGAGCGGTGTAACCCCCACGATTACCACTTCAGCGGGAGCTACGGTACTGCCGGCATCCGGCGACTCACTGCACCTGGATTCTTCACAGGTAAGCGAGTATGTTGTTACTGCCGCTAACGGAAATAAGAAGATCTACAAGATTGAATTTGGTGGGATGGGCATATGGAAATGGGACTTCGAAACCTGGCTGCTGCAGGATAAAGATAAATACCAGTATGTAGAAGAACATGGGAGTAGTACGTTCTGGTCATCCGGTAACCCAGGCATAGCCTTATCCGGCGTAAAGAAGGACCCGATGGAATATCCGCTGCGTGCCACTTCCGATGCATACCACGGAAAGTCTGCCGCTGAATTGGTGACCCGCAAAGGCACGGCTTTGTCCGCCTTGTTAGGCATTAAGCTGTTTGCAGGGTCTCTTTTTGTAGGTGTATTTGATTCGAGAAATGCCATGACTGCGCCGTTAACGGCTACACAATTCGGGGAGCCCTATTCAGGTAAGCCACTGCGTTTCGTGGGTTATTATAAATATCAGCCGGGAGAACAATACCAGGATAAAGCCGGGAATATTATTGCGGGCATGAAAGACAGTTGTTCTTTATACGCGGTGCTGTTCAAAGGAACCACCAGGCTGGACGCCACCAACATCCACACATCAGACAGGATAGTAGCCACCGCCAGTATACCGGATGGCGGTCCTCACAGCACATGGACACGATTTGATATCCCGTTTAAAACCGTACAGCCATATACAGGAACGGAGAAAATGATGATGGCAATTGTAGCGTCTTCCAGCAAAGATGGTGATACCTATAAAGGCGCTATTGGTAGCAGGCTGGTACTCGATAGCCTGGAAGTGATAAAGTAACCGGGCAGTATAAACAAAAGATTACCCATGATGATAAATATAAGAATACCAGTACTGATATTAGGCATGCTCGCCACCGCCTCGCCGTTATTTGCACAGGATAACGGGTACGGGCAAACGAATACGCACCACTTTAAACCGGTACTTGAACATCGCATCCTTGCGGGGTTTAACTTTGGGGGCACGGCCCCCGTAGGCTTACCCAACACCATCCGTAAAATCGAAACCTACCGGCCTGAATTCTCTCCTTCGCTGGGCTATGAGCTGTCGTACCGCAAAACAAAAAAATGGGGCGCTGCAGTAGCGGTGAAACTGGATTATAAAGGAATGTTTACCAAAGATGAAGTGCAGTATTTTCCTACTATCATTACCACCAGCGATGGTGGCCGATTTGAAGGAGATTTTACCGGTAAAAACGAGACCACGGTACGTAATGCATATGTGTTCTTTCCCATCAGCGTAGTATATACTCCCAATGATAGGTGGCGTTTTAACATGGGCGGTTATGTGGCCTGGTTGTTCAGCGCCAATTTCCATGGTAATGTTTCTGACGGCTATATCCGCAATGGCGGATCATTAGGAGAGAAAGTAAACATCACAGAAGCCACCTTCGATTTTGGCACGGAAGTCCGTTCATTTGATGCGGGGTTACAAGGCGGCGCTGCTTATCGCGTAGGTAAAAAACTCAGCATCAACGGCAACCTCAACTGGGGATTGCGGCCGATATTCCCGGACGATTTTAAAGGAATGGATTTCCCCTTGTACAACATCTACATGACCTTAGGCGTAACGTATAAAATATAAAACCGCGACCGCCTTCGGCGATGCAAAGGTTGTCTTGAGCACTGATTACGCTGATTATACTGATTAGTTGGATTTTTACTTTTGGATTTTCTTTGATTTCTTAGATTTTCTTAAATAATAATTAAGGGAGATATAAGCGAATATATCCGCTTATATCTCCCTTAATCTTTTAAAATCCAAAGTGATCAATCCCTAAATCAGTATAATCAGCGTAATCAGTGCTCAAGACAACCTTCGCACCGCCCGAAGGCGGTCATCCGCGCACTAGTACTTCGCCGCCTGCCCGGTTTTGGGAAGCGACGCCCGGATGAAATCGCGGATATCGTTATTCCCTGTTGCCAGATCATCCTTCCGGAGGTACATCATGTGGCCACTGCGGTAGCCGCGCCAGGAGAGGCGGTCTTTCAGCCGGCCGCCGGGATCCATTTGCCACATACTGTATTTGGCATTGAAGTAATCGCAGGCGCCATCGTAGTAGCCTGATTGGATCATTACATGCAGGTAGGGGTTGGCGGCCATGGCCTCACGCAGGTTTTCGCCGGTATTGTCGCCGTTCTTATCCCACGGATGCACGGGGCCAAACATCATGTATTTGAGATCAGTATTGAATTTCAGCTCTTGCCTGAGATAAATATTAATGGCTGGCGTAAACGCATGCAGCCAGGAAGTAAGTTCTGCATTGTAATCCGGACCGTTGCCTGCATCTTCCCGGTCGAGGCCACGGTAGCGGGAATCCAGTCTGCCTACGGTAAACCCTTTATCACGCAGTAATTCTTTCCAGAAGAAATTCGGTGGTACGTCGAGGTTATGTTGCAGGATCACTTTTTCCGGTAAACCGGAGTAACGGGCCATTTTTGAGGCGATGCTTTTTCTTTGTTGTTCTTCCAGGAATCCACCCTGGCTGATGGCCGGTATTAATTCATGGATGGTGAAGTTTTCTACTTCCGGTAACACGGCGGTGAGATCTTTCTGTTGCAGGTCCGGCGGCAGCATTTTATGATACCATGCGGTGGCTGCAAAGTAAGGGAGCCGCAATGCCGCATCTACAGGGCCGTTGCGGGAAATGCCCAAATCGGTGGGGGATACCAGGATCACACCATTGAGATACATCCACTGCGCATTCTGCAATTCCAGCGCCAGGCCGGAAACACGGGTAGTACCATAGCTTTCCCCAATCAGGTATTTGGGGGAGGCCCACCTGTTTTGCCTGGACACGAAAGTGTTGATCCATTCTGCCAGGTAGCGGATGTCTGCATTCACCCCGAAGAATTTTTCACGGGGCACATCTTTTCCTATAAGCCTGGAAAAGCCGGTGTTGGCGGGATCTATGTAAATGATATCGGCGATATCCAGGATAGTTTCCGGATTTTCGTGTATGCCATAGGGTTGTACGGGATATCCTTCGTCATCGATATTGAGTAATCTTGGGCCGGTATAGGCAATCTGCATCCATACAGAAGGCGTGCCGGGACCACCATTAAAAGAAATGACCAGCGGTCTTGCTGCGCGGTCCTTTACATCAGTCCTTTCATAATAAGTATAGAAGAGACCCGCCAGTACTTTGCCATCCTGGTCCCATACTGGTAGGGTGCCCGCGATGGCTTTGTAAGGGATCTTCTGACCTTTTACGGTTACATCGTGAAAGGTGGTAACGGCCGTATCCGGGTTCAGGACGACGGACCATTGCGGCGGCGTTTCCTCTTTGGCGGTCGCATTGACTTTATTGTTCTTCTGCTGTGCCTGTAGCTGCAGGCCAATAGTACCCGCCAGCAATAGCGGCAGCCATAGTTGTTTTGTTATTACATTCATGGATTGGATCTTGATTGCGCTTAAAGATTGTGCAATTGCCGCAGAAAATCAAGCACATTCGGATGAGTGGGTGAATGCTGGAATCAGCCTTGTTTGATTTTTGTACCTTTGATCTATCATGAGATTCATTGAACTACAGTCCTTTTATAAGATCCTTAACCGGGATATTGCACCTGCGCTGCAGGAGTCAGGCCACTTCAATATTTTCAGGATTGAGGATATGCAGTTACCGGACTATAAGCCGGTTACCTACAGCCGTCGAAACTTTTTCAAAATCAGTCTGGTTACAGGGCATAGTAAAATTCATTATGCAGATCAAAGTATCGAAGTGCTGGATAGCGTATTGGTATTTACGAATCCGATGATTCCATATCATTGGGAGAGAATCAGCGAAAAACAAAGCGGTTACGTTTGCATCTTCACAGAGGCGTTTTTTAACCGGTTTGGAAATATCAGGGATTACCCGGTATTTCAGTCTGCCGACGGCGCTGTAATACCTTTATCAGCTGGCAGTATATCCCAGTTTAGTGAACTTTTTCTGAAGATGTTTAACGAGCTGCAGGGGGATTATGCGTTTAAATATGATCTGCTGCGAAGCCTTGTGATGGAAGTAATTCATGAGGTGCAAAAGATGCAGCCGGCAACCGGAGGCCCGGTCGTGGGTTCCAACGCGTCGGAAAGGATCACAGGATTGTTTGCCGAGTTACTGGAACGTCAGTTTCCCATTGAATTAAGTAACCAGGTGATTCAGTTAAGTACGCCGTCGGCTTTTGCCAAACAGTTAAATGTTCATGTTAACCATCTCAATAAAGCGTTGAAAGAAATCACGGGAAAAACCACGTCCCGTCTGATCAGGGAGCGGATATTGCAGGAAGCGAAGGTCTTACTAAAAAGTACCAACTGGACGGTGAACGAAATCGCCTGGAGCCTGGGATTTGAAGAGCCTAATCATTTTTCTACTTTCTTTAAAAGTCTTGCCGGAATCACCCCCAATAAGTTCAGGCAATCTGAGGCTGATTGATTTTCATAGTTTTTGCTTTCATTCTGGTATCATCGGCATATGCTGTTTGAGGAACTTTGTGGTATCAAATAAACAAAGTTATGTGGACAGCAAAAGATAATATGACAGATCAAGCCGGTAAGACGGTGATCGTAACAGGTGCAAATGCCGGAATCGGGTTTGAAACAGCGTTGGCCTTATACATGGCGGGAGCGCACGTGGTTTTGGCCTGTAGAAGTATTGAGAATGCAACGCGTGCCCTTAGACTCATAAAGGAACATAAGGGAACTGGTTCATTGGAAACAGCTTTGCTGGATCTGGCCAACCTCACAGCGGTGAAACAGTTTTCAGAGGAATTTCTGAAGCATCACACGCAGCTTCACGTGCTTATTAATAACGCGGGCGTAATGATTCCGCCGGCCTCTAAAACAGCCGACGGGTTTGAGTTACAGTTTGGTGTCAATTTCATCGGACATTTTGCATTAACAGGCCATCTGTATCCGTTGCTCAAAGCAACGCCTGGCACACGTATTATTACCGTGAGCAGTATGGCGTATCTGAGAGGAGTGATCGATTTTGATAATCTGAAATCCGAGATTTCCTACGATCCGGTGAGAGAATATTCACAAAGCAAGTTAGCAGATATATTGTTCTCGGTAGAATTGCAACGGAGAATTACCGCTGTTGGCGATAAGGTGGTTTCAATAGCGGTACAACCGGGAGCGAATAAAACGGAGTTGGCGCGTCATATGAGTGCAACTGAGTTTTCAGCTGCAAAAGAACGTGTTGGTGAACTGATGGAACCATGGCAAGGCGCTCTGCCGTCACTATATGCCGCGGTTTCAGATGAAGTAACAGGAGGGGAATTATATGGTCCCGACCGGGACGGCGGATACCGGGGATTTCCAGCGCGTGCTGAAATTTCGCCGAATGGCTTGGATGAGATGGTGGCGAACCGGCTTTGGAGTTTTGCAGAAGAGGCTACAGGTGTTCATTATCCAGGATAGGCGCAACGGATAAGGCAACTTTAAGCAATCGGCAAACTTGCGGGCTTAAGTTTGTCTTATCCATTTGGATCAGATTAAGTTGATAGGTCAGCGAATATAAGGAAGGCCGCAAAATCGATAGGATAGAGAAGATGATTAATTATTAGTTCTTTAAGTCAGTTTATTCTATTTAACATAATATAAATTATAAGATATATTTGAATACACTGAAGCATAAAAGAACGATGCTAGTCACCCTGGTTATTAGGCAGATTTTAAGGGATAATTCACTAAAAATGAAGGCGCTGAGAATCGCATATAAGAATCATGTCTGCATATCTGATGGAATTTCGCAATTACAGCCGGTACTGTCACGCACAAAAAACCGTTTGAATAAACGAGTGATCAGTTCACTCCCATTCAAACGGTTTCTATTCTGAAGCAACTAGACGTTATGGCTACGGAATTATCTTTTTACCGCAGTCGCATCTATCTCCACCAACATACCATCCAGTGCAAGCCGCGGAACCGGAATCAGCGTATTTACGGGGAATTTTTTGTCGGGCCAGATACGCAGGGATTCTTCTGTGAGGATTTTGAGTTTCTCTTCATTGTGATCCACAACCAGCGTGGTTAGCTTCACAACATCACTGAACTTCAAGCCTTGCGATTTAAGCGCTGCATCCAGGTTGCTGAAGGTTTGCTTCAATTGTGTTCGAAAATCATTTACGAGGCTGCCATCAGCGGTTTCGCCGCCCTGACCGGCAATAAAAACCAAAGTATTTCCCGCCGGCACTACCGCGATATGTGAATACGCATTGGGAGCCGGATCGTATAGCCCGGGAGGATTAATGAACGCCGGCATTTTTGTTTCTTTTTCCATGTCAATACTTTTGAAGATAATAAATAAGGTACCTGTTAAAGCCAATGCTGCAGCAGCTATCAGGATATTCCTGCGGGGAAATCTACGCATGCTTTTCATTTTATACCCCGCAAAATAAACGGAAATAGCTACGCCAAAACAGGTACAGATCTATGTATCTAAAGCATAACAGTATCAGCCAGGAAGTGTTTCAATAAACTCAATTACTTCACCATCCAATCCATACACGAGGGAATTATACACCGTCATAGGCGGTTCGCCCAAAACAAGCACAGATGGCGGCACACAGCTCGTGGCTCCGGCAGCGATGGCCCCGTGGTAAGCTGCTGTTGCGTTTTTCACGGTAAATGCGAAATGGAGTAAGGCGCCGGCTACCGGTGATTCTCCGCGACGACCCTGAGTTGGGATATTCGCTCCTTTGTCAAATATTTCTACAAAGGAAGATGTTCCGGGAATGAGCAGCAGCGCGCCGTATTCAATATTGAACTCCGGCAAGGTCCAGCTGTGAAACAAACTAAGTCCGAGCGACTCATAAAATTTAATAGTAGCCTTGTAGTCTTTCGCTTGAATGGCAACATGGTGCATGCCTGTGATGTTCGTCATCCGGCAAATTTAAAAGCTGCTGACGTAAGAAGATGGTACTAACAAAATTGTTAGCGCAACTTTTTTACTTCCAGTCGCTGGGCGCCATAAATACCCGTGTGCCCACTGAAATAATAGGCCGTAAAACAAGCCACTGCAAAGTATAAAATGTGGTCGGTGCCAAATAATTCTGCGCCCATTAAGGTACAGGCAATGGGTGTATTGGTGGCGCCTGCGAAAACAGCAATAAAGCCCAGGCCCGCAAACAGGTCAACCGGTGCGTTGAACAGGAGCGCCAGCGTATGGCCCAGGGTAGCGCCTATAAAAAACAGGGGGGTCACCTCTCCCCCTTTGAAACCCATTCCCAGGGTAATGGCCGTGAAAACCAGCTTCCAGAGCCAACTCCAGTCGTTAACTCCACTGCCGGGATCAAATGCAGCCAGTATACTGATAGATTTTCCGTGAACGCCTAATCCCAAATAGTCGGTAGTTCCGGCCACGTAACTCAGTAATATGATTACTACGCCGCCGGCCACAGGAATCATCCAGGGTATTTTAATATAGGCCTTGGCGTTATGCCTGATGTTATGAATGAGTTTGGAGAATAAAAGGCTGCTCAAACCAAAACACACACCACTTGCGATCACTTTCGCCAGCAACCACAGATCCTGGTGAACAAAAGGGAGCCAGTTCATGAAAGGATTGGCCTTATAAAATATATAGTAATGGGTATGTTGAATACCCCATGAGGAGCATACGATATCCGCGAAAACGGCAGCAATCAGGCAGGGTATCAATGCCTCGTAACGCATTACGCCAATGGCCAGTACTTCCAGCGCAAACACGGCGCCCGTAAGTGGCGTGCCAAACACCGCTCCAAATCCAGCCGCAATCCCGGCCATCAGTAAAATTCGTATATCCGGCGCCGATAGCCCCAGCTTTTTACCTATCAGGCCGGCCATACTGCCGCCGATCTGCACCGCTGTTCCTTCCCGCCCGGCAGAGCCGCCGAATAAGTGAGTGATAATCGTGGTGACCAATACCAGCGGCGCCATACGTGCAGGCACACCGCCACCAGGTTGGTGGATCTCTTCCATGATCAGGTTGTTGCCTTTCTCAGCGTCATTTCCACCGATACGATAGAGCCAGTAGATCAGTATACCCGCCAGCGGAAGACCAAAAATCAGCCACTCATGCTCCATACGGAGATCGGTGACTACATCCAGTAGCCAGAGAAACAGGGCTACTAAAGATCCAACTATAATGGCAACAGGTGTTACCAATACGGTCCAGCGCAGCAGTTGGTTAGCCACGGACAATTGTTCCAGCAAAGATTTCGTTTGTTTCATATCCTACAAATAGCAGCGTTATATGGCAGCTTTGCTACCATTATAATATTTGTAGGCGCCATCAGACAGCCCTGGGCTGACGGTTTGGGTCAGGAAGACACCATTTCCTGTTATCTGTCTCTCAAAAATAAGTTTATTCTTTTAATAATCCGGCATAAAATGCCGCACCCCATAAGGCAGCTTTATCATTGCTGACGATATGGATTGGTACACTGGCCAGCAATTCAGCCATGCGGTCGCCCTGCATATAATGATGATAAAACTCACCTGTTTCCAGTAGCGCCGCTATCTTTGGAGGAATTCCCCCGCCCAGGAACAAGCCACCCGTGGCCTTCATTTTCAACACCAGGTTGCATGATTCCCTGGCGAGGTAGCGGACAAACAGCTCCATCGTTTTAATACAAACCGGAATCCGTCCTGCTGCAGCGGCCTTGCTGATTTCAGCCGCCGCGTCGCCGGCGTCCATTGCCGCACGCAGTTCGGCGGGTTCTTCCATGCCTTTTATATCCCGCAGGAACTCATAGATATCGGTTATACCCGGGCCGCTGATAAGACGCTCCCAACTCACCACATCATATTTTTCCTGGAGATACCGGAGCAATAAAATATCGAGGTCTGTTCTGGGCGCAAAATCAGTGTGGCCTCCCTCTGTGGGGAACGGGTGATGATATTGGCCATCCCAATACAACCCTGCCATACCCAGCCCCGTTCCCGGCGCTATGATGGCCATGTTCCCGTTATGCTCCGATGCGCCCCTGTGCAGGGTGGTAAGCTGCTGCGGCGCCAGCGTGGCTAACCCGTAAGCGGTAGCCTCCAGGTCGTTGATCAGGGCCACAGTATGCACACCCGTGCTCTGCCGGATCTCTTCTTCACTCAGCTCCCGGCTCAGGTTGGTCAGTTCCACTTTTCCCTTCACCACAGGCCCGGCTACGCCTATGCATATACGCTGCGGCGGAGTATCGCTGCATCCACTGAGAAAGTGCTTAATTATCTCTGAAAAATTCTGATAATCACGCGAAGCATATTTTTCCTGCCGGATCAGCTCCATCTCTCCATTCACGCTGCTGAACAAGGCCAGGTTGGTTTTGGTGCCTCCCAGGTCGCCCGCCAGCAGATAGGTTTTGGTGTCCCCACTGCTTACCGGCTCTATAAAATGAGGAAGGTATTGCTGCTTTTTCAATGTTTGCATCTTTGTGGAACTTTATACTTAAAAATAAGGGTTTCCACCAAGAATACAACAGGAATATGTTTTGTTAATAATTGTCCCGGATATATTATTGGAACAGCTTTTGTTCCAGGGGGATGAACAATTCCGGGAGAAAAATGTAATTCAAACCAAACGTAAGGCCCATATGGAAAGACACACCTATCAGACAGGACTTATTGGCAACTGTGCATTTCTGGCGCATGTAAATAAGGATACAAACATCGATTGGCTTTGCTGGCCCCGCATGGACAGCTCCTTTATTTTCGGCGGACTGCTCGATACGAAGAAAGGTGGCTGCTTCTCCATTTTACCGGAGGCAGATTTTTCTTCCCATCAGTATTACCTGGAAAATACCAATGTGCTGTGTACTGAAATTACCACTACAGAAGGCAGCTACCGCGTTACCGACTTTGCGCCCCGCTTCCTTCAGTATGAACGTTTTTTTAAGCCACTCATGCTGATCCGGAAAGTGGAACCACTGGAAGGCTCTCCCAGGATCCGGGTAACCTGTGAGCCTACCTGCGACTATGGCGCCTCGAAGTTGCGCCCTATGAGAGGCAGCAGTCATATTGAATTTACAGGCTGCGAAGAAAACATCCGCCTCACTACCAACATTGCTGTCAGCTACCTTATCGACGATGAGTTTTTTGTACTCAATGATACGCGGTACCTGATTCTCACTTATGGCCATCCGCTCGAAGCGCCACTGGCCAGTACCGCGGAACGGTTTCTCCGGGAAACTATTTCCTACTGGAGAACATGGATCAAGCATTCTTCCATTGCCAATTACTTCCAGCCTTATGTGATCCGCTCTGCTTTAGCACTGAAAATACACCAGTATGAAGATACCGGCGCCATCATCGCAGCCAGCACCACCAGCTTACCCGAGTTTCCTGAAAGCGGGCGTAACTGGGACTATCGCTATTGCTGGATGCGCGATACCTATTATATTATCACTGCCTTGAACCACATTGGTCATTTTGAAGAAATGGAAAGGTACTTCGGTTACATCACCGATATTTCTTTCTCCGGTGATTTCCGCTATCAGCCACTGTATGGAATTACGGGACAAAAGACCCTGTCGGAAACCATCCTGCCACACCTTGATGGTTACATGGGAAATAAACCGGTGCGCATCGGCAACCAGGCTTTTGAGCACATCCAGAATGATATATATGGACAGGTGCTTATTTCCATGCTTCCATTATATACTGACCACCGTTTTATTTTTTCAGAAAGAAAGGATTCTGACCGGTGGATTGAACTGCTGCTGAAGAAGATAGAAAAAACGATTGATGAGAAAGATGCAGGTATCTGGGAGTTCAGGAACATGGCTAACGTTCACTGCTACACGAACCTGTTCCAGTGGGCCGGCTGCGCAGCCGCTGAAAAAATGGCCCGCACCATTGGCAATCAATCCCTGCTGGATAAGGCCATTGAGCTGAAAAACCGCGCTGCAGCCCATATTGAAAGCTGTTACGACCCGGTAAGAAAAGTATACACCAACGCCGCCGGAAGCCAGCACCTCGATGCCAGCACCCTTCAGCTGATCATGATGAATTACCTGGATCCTGCCTCTGAACGGGCACGCGATCATCTCATCGCATTGGAAAAGGAATTGAAAACACCGGAAGGATTGTTTTACCGTTACCGTCACTCCGATGATTTTGGTAAACCCAAAACCACTTTCCTCGTATGTGCGTTCTGGTATGTGGAAGCACTTGCCTGCGTTGGCCGGCTGGAAGATGCGCAGCGGGAATTTGCCAAGCTACTGCAATATTCTAATCACCTGTTGCTTTTCAGTGAAGATGTGGAATCTGCCACCGGCAGCCAGTGGGGGAATTTCCCGCAGGCTTACAGTCATGTGGGATTGATGAATGCCGCCTACCGGATTGCCATGAAACTGGATACCCCCATTTTTCTATAGTTTGATTTTACATAAAAATAAAGGAGGGGAGTTTGTGCTCCCCTCCTTTCATTATTTACACGCTTTCCCTGTTGCGTAATGTTCTCAGCAAATGCCGCACTTCATGATAACTTCGTAAGTAGTACTGTGCAGCAGATACCTGGCTGCCTACTTTCACCGTGATGGCTTTATTCGGAAGCGCTTTAAAGATGTCTTCATCTGTTACATCATCGCCCATGGCCATAATGAAGTCGTATTTTTTATGATTCAGCCAGCTCAGGGCGGCTTTACCTTTATTTATTTCGATATTTTTTACCTCTATTACTTTGTCGCCGGGCAATACCTGCAATCCTTTCTCCACTGTAAAGTAGCGCAAGGTATTCATCAGTTCATTGGCGCGTAATTCGCCGAGGCCGGATTCCACTTTGCGGTAATGCCATACCAGGGAGAAACTTTTTTCTTCGATGAAGGAACCGGGTGTACGGTCGGTAGCCAGTTCCATGATAGGCAGCAGTTCCTTTTTCCATTTGTCAGTGAGGCCGGGCAGCTGGTACCACTCCCCTGCTTTCGTTTTTTGCCAGGCGCCATGTTCTGCAATGAGATCGAGGTTGAGATGACCGAACCACTCTCCCAGTGTATCGTGGTTCCTGCCGCTGATCATTACCAGGTCGTTGCCGGGTATGGCTGCCAGTTCCCGCAGTAGCTGGTACAGATCAGGATCAGGAGATGCCATGTCGATATTGGGTTGGAAGCCCACCAATGTGCCGTCGTAGTCGAGGAAGATGATCCGTTTTTTACTGTTGAAATATTGTTGCCGGATAAGCACTGCTGTTTCCTGGTTTACGCGGCGGGCCAGCATATTCTGCTGCATTTCATTTACTTCCTGCAGGCGGGTCATGAATAGTTTTACCCAGTGGCTGATATTGAACTTGGCAACCACGGTGCGCATTTGTTTCATGCGGCGTTGCTGTTCCGCGAGTGGCATGTTCAGCGCGTCTACGATAGCGCGGGTGATGGCGCCAATGTTATTTGGATTGACGATGATGGCATCTATTAATTCTTTAGATGCCCCCGCCATTTCGCTCAGAATCAGTACACCATCGTCGTTATTACGGCTGGCTACATATTCCTTGCTGACGAGGTTCATCCCATCGCGCATAGGTGTTACGAGACAGATGTCTGCAAAATTATAGAGGGCTGATAGTGTTTCCAGCGGAAATGAACGGTAGAAGTATTGGATAGGATGCCAGGCCAGCGTACGGAAACGGGCATTAATATTTCCTACCTGTTTATCTATTTCATCGCGCAGTTCTTTGTACTGGGGCACCTGGTCGCGGGAAGGCACCACAATCATATACAACACCACCTTGCCGATATATTCAGGATGGAGTTGCAGCAGCAGTTCAAAAGCCTGGAGCCGTTGCAGGATTCCTTTGCTGTAGTCCAGCCGGTCGATGGAAAGCACGAGCCGGTCGTTGTGGAAGTTTTCTTTCAGGTTTTTTACCTGCTGCAGTACTTCGGGGTCATTGCCCATTTCTGCATACTTGTTATAATCGATCCCCATTGGAAATGTTTCCACTACAATGGCGCGGTCGTTATAAGACACCACGTTGGCGGTGGTGGTCACTGGCAGGATGCGGCTGGCGGCATTCAGGAAGTGGCGGGTATCATCAAAAGTATGGAACCCCATCAGATCGGCGCCCAGCATCCCTTCCAGGATCTCGGCCCTCCATGGGATAAGGCGGAATAATTCGAAGGAAGGAAATGGGATGTGCTGGAAGAAGCCGATGGAGATCTCCGGCATCTCTGCGCGGATCATTCCGGGCAGCAGCAGCAATTGGTAGTCATGAATCCAGATGGTGTCTCCGGGTTCTGCTACTTTCATAATAATATCCCTGAATTTTTTATTAACCTGGTAATAAGCGTCCCAATAGGATTGTTCATAGTGGGCATAAACAGCCATATAGTGGAAAACCGGCCACAGTGTTTCATTAGAAAAGCCTTCGTAGAAGTTGTTGATTTCATCCTGTGTCAGGTATACCGGCATCAGGTTCATCTTACGCAACTTTTTTGTTACTTTCTCCTGTTCCTTCTGGTCTGTGATTTCCTGTCCCGGCCAGCCTATCCAGATATTATTTCCTTCGCGGTAGATGGAGCCCAGGCCTGTTGCCAGGCCCCCTTCGCTGGGTTGAAGGGAGTAATCCCCCTCTGTTTCCGAAATCTTTACTGGCAGCCTGTTCGATACAATAATGGTCTTTCGCATAGTCAGTTTATATAATCTATTATCTAATTACATTCAATTGGAATAGCACCCAACAAAACAAAAAATGCACCCAAAAGAGCGGAACCTACATATATAAATAAATACAATGCTGCTACAATGGCTATGGTTCATCAACAGGGTTTATCCGGAGCGGATAAGGGCTACACCTGTATATGTGTGAAAATGCAAGATAAACATTATCAGGGGGAAAAGGAAGTAGAAATATCTCTACTACCCTATTTTGACTTACGGCCCAGTGTCATCAGTACTACACCGCAGATAACGATAGTAGCGGAAATGCCTACCAGCGAAGTAATGGCTTCGTTACCAATAGCCCATCCCAGGAACAAGGCCACAATGGGGTTAATATAAGCATAAGTAGCCGTTAGCCGCGGCGGCGCATTTTTCGATAACCAGCTGTAAGAAGTATACCCCACCAGTGACCCGATCAATACCAGGTAAAGATAAGCCTGCCAGGCTTCCGCAGTCATCAGAGGCAGGGTAGCAAGTCCGCCGGGTTCCAGCACAAAACTCATCAGCAGGGAAAATACGCCGCCGGCCAGCATCTGGATAGCGGTGCTGGTAATTTGTGTAGGCATCGGGAGCCGCTGTACCAGCAGCGTTCCAACCGCCCAGGCAATATTGCCCGCCACGATTACAATCACCGGCCATAAAGGAAACTGTCGTGCTTCGTGATGAACAAACGGGTTAAACAACAGGAACAGGCCAATAAACCCTACTACAATCCCCAGCATAGTCATGGCGGAAGGGCGTTGTTTGCTGAAAAAGGCCCAATCCATACCCATGATCCAGGCGGGCATGGCAGCTACTATCAGCGCCACAATGCCGGAAGGCATATGGTGTACGGCCAGGGCTACCGTGGTGTTGCCGATACCAATAAGCAGCACGCCTACAAAACAGGCAGAGATAAGCTCCCTGCGCCCTGGCCATGTTTTCTCCCGCAGGCAACCTACCAGCAGCAGGATCCCTCCTGCTACCAGGAAACGCATCGACGACAACAGAAACGGCGGCACTACTTTCGTCGCTATCTTCATCCCGAGGTAAGTGGACCCCCAGATGATGTATACTGCCAACAGGCAAAAGATCATTTTGGAGGATAATACGCCTGTCTTTTTGTTCATGGTTTCTTTCTTTTGGTACGCTGATAGTTCCGGGTTACTTTACTGACATCACCGCAAGTGCTCATGCTGCACCATTTGCGGGAGCCGTTGCGGCTTTTGTCCAGGAAAAGCCATCCGCAGGCGGGACACTCTTTTACTTCCGCCGGCTTGCCGGAGGTATACAATTCCACTGCCGATTTTACCAGCCACCAATATACCTGCTCCAGTGCAGGGGCGTTAAACTGCAAAGAGCCCGCGCCTGCCTGCCAACTGATTTCTATATTGCCGTACGCCTCCCCGATATAAGTATTGAACTGCATACTGTCGGCCGCAGCAGGTTGCTTCCTGGCAATACCTGCCATAAATAACCGGTGCAGCAACTCCCTTAAAACAATGCTTTTCTCAAAAACCATGGTCGCCTTTTGCGGATAATCCTTCGCCAACCGTTCCAGGGTATGGATAATTTTGGGAGATAAGGCACGGGTGTGAGCGTACCATTTCAACAACTCTTTGAAGCCGTTGAGATAGTCGTGCGATATTACTTTCTTACGGTTGTCGATCGTATTCACAAAATCGAGACACAGGATGCCACCGTCGAGCCGGAGTGATGTAATGGATTTGGAGGATGCCATGAGCGGATTTTGTCTTTCCCAGGATTAAACTGATTACGCTGATTACGCTGATTTTTTTTGTTTTTTTTTGGATGCTACTGCGAAGATAAATCTTATTATTAACCAGTAAAAGTTATTTTACCGGTTAATTAAAAAGAGGGTTAAATGAGGGTGTTTGTCTGATTGAGACAACGCTTTAATGCGAAAGTGTTATATTAATGATTATCAATTTGTTATAAAGTAAAAAGCAGCTTCAGAAGAAGCTGCTTTTTACTTTATAATGATGGTATTTTAATATGCGGTAATTAATAGCGGGCAGTATTTTTGCCAGATGACCTTATAAGTTACATTATTTATTTGATATATACTTCAATAATTGCATTAGTAGGCCTTCTGGGTGCGAGGAAACTGTCAACCTGGTGGTAATGTTGCTTCAGTTCTCCCCTCAATGCAAAGGGGTAAAAGTTGTTCAGGTTGGGCGCATATTCATATATTACCAGGTCGTAATGACGGTCTCTTACCTTTTGGGTGAAGGTGGCAAGTTGCCTGTTGAACATCCCTACTCCCAGGTGATACCATAACGGGTAATCGGGACCGGTTTCCAGTTTATAAGGCATTGCGGCGGCCAGCGGAGTCAGCTCGGACATGTTCAGTACTTTAATATCCCCTCTCTTTTCGGCTACGACCGGCAGCGCCATAATCTTTTCCATTCCCTTTACCGTGGAAGCGGGCATGTATATTTTGCGGAACGGACGGAGATTTGAGAAAACCCAGGACGACACCGGCACATCGGTGGTATCGTTATTCAGCATAAAGTTATGCCGGTTTACTACATTCTCATGACCGGGCGTTCCCATTGCCACAGTTTCCTGTGCCGGAAATAAACGGTCGGTGAAACGGCCTATGTATTTCCACCAGGTACCAGACCACCAGAAAAGCACCAGGAAGGTGGCCCCTAACAACGGACGGAACGAGTTGATATTTATCTTCCCTAAATCCAATAAATAAGAAGCGATAAAGGCAAACGCGAAACTGTGGAAGAAGATATTGTTATCCGGCGGGGTGTAGCTTGTTACCTGGAAAATGGCGGCTTCGCCCAATATACCCAGTGTAAGCAAAGCAAACAGTACTTCCCGGCGCTGCTGTAACCAGGAGCCCCATGCTTTCACTTTCGCCACAAGGCACAGCACTACCAGCACCACATATGCCTTGATCCAGTTGGAGCTGCCGAATATTTCGTCTGTGAAGTCGTTGAAGGCCAGTCGGGAGCTGTGTGGCGGCTGCCCGTGGTTAAACCAGTATCCGAATCCCGGCATCAGCGGCAGGATCATGATGGCGGCAATCAAAGCAAACATACCGGCAAAGATGGGCAGGTCCAACCAGCGGCGTGTCTGGAAACTATTATAGGCCAGGAACAGGAGGCTCAACATAAACGCCATTCCACCGCCATCCTGTTTGGTGAAAACGGACAGGAAGATAAAGAAGGCAGCACCGAACATCAAGAGGTAACTACGTAAACGGCTATCCGAAAAGAAGGACCGGAACAGGAAGCTCAGTCCCACCAGTTCAAATACAATCACCGTATGATTATACCAGGGCCAGAAATTAAAGAAGGAGTAGGACAACACAAATACCAGCACAGACAGTAACCTGACACCGGGTTGCACGCCCATACTTTTCATGATGGACCTGAAAGCAAAGCCGGCCATGATATTCAGGAGCACCTGCGCCTTTACAAGGGAAATGAGTTCAGGTCCGAATAGTTTAAAGAAGATGGCCGGGAAGATCCAGAAGCCGTAACCAAGTGGCGATCCGAAATCCCTGAAAGGAATTTGTCCGGATGATATCCGGTAAGCTCCTTCCCAGGATAGAAAAATATTAACGCGGTACGGGAATGTTACAAATAACGGCACCAGGGCGAGTGCGATAATAATAATGCTTTCGGCAATGGCCGGGCGACGGCCGTTCAGTGAAAATTTTGGCATAGTAGATTGGGATTCGCTGTAATTGCTGACTATTCAGTAATATGAATGGCTGCAAAAGTAATTGAATAAATTGTAAATTAGCCCCATCTAACTACCAAACAACTCCAGGTTCCGTGAAATTTTTAAAGCTGCTGAGACCCAAACACTGGGTAAAGAATGCCTTCCTGTTTATTCCCCTGTTCTTTGCGGGAGAGATCTTTAATACTGATAAACTGCTTGATGTCCTGGTGGGTTTCTTCGCCTTCAGCTTTATTGCCAGCAGTATTTATATACTGAACGACTACCGCGACATTGAGGCTGACCGCCTGCATCCGGTAAAGTGTATGCGTCCGCTGGCGTCGGGAGCCATCAGCCGGTCGGCCGCAATAACGCTTTTTATCATCTGCGTTTTCGCCGGGTATGCGCTGGCCGTTATGGTGGGAGAAAAGTTTGTTTTTGTGCTGAGTATTTACTTTGTGCTAAACATCCTGTATTGCCTTGGCTTAAAGAACATTTCTATCCTTGATATTATCATTGTGTCAACCGGATTTGTGCTGCGGGTTAAATCCGGCGGTGTAGCCGCCAAGGTGGCGTTGTCGGAGTGGCTGGTGATTATGGTGTTCCTGTTGTCGCTGTTTATGGCCATTGCCAAACGGCGGGACGACATCCTGATCAAACTTGATTCCGGGAAAGACATGCGCAAGGCGGTGCGGGGTTACAACATGGATTTCCTGAACGTGATGCTGGCGCTTGTTTCTGCTGTTATCATCGTTGCCTACCTGATGTATACCATTTCTCCTGAAACCCAGGCCAGGTTCCATACTTACCGGCTTTATTACACCACCCTGTTTGTAATTGGCGGATTATTACGATATTTGCAAATAACCTACGTACAGAACAGTACTGGTTCTCCAACCAAAATCCTATATAAAGACCGTTTTATTCAATTAACCATCCTCCTGTGGGTCCTGAGTTTTTATGTATTAATTTATTTACCGACAGATAAAACTTTTTTTGAATAATGCAAAAACGGTTAGCCAACTGGGGGAACTTCCCTGCTGTTGACAGCGACGAAAATGCTTTTACCCAGGAAGATGAACTTCGCAAATACGTAGTGGCTAATAGCCACATGATTGCGCGGGGCAATGGCCGCTGTTATGGCGATGCCTCCCTGGGAAGGCACAGCATATCCATGCTGAAATACGATAAGATGCTTTCCTTTGACACCGCCAACGGGATCATGGATGTACAGGCAGGCGTAACGCTGGACCAGATACTGGATATTATTGTTCCCAAAGGATGGTTCTTACCGGTAACCCCTGGTACTAAATATATTACCGTAGGCGGAGCAGTGGCTTCTGATGTACACGGAAAGAACCACCACGTAGACGGCGCCTTTTCCGGTCACATCATTGATATGGATATACTCACCGCCAACGGTGAAACCATTTGCTGTTCCGCCACCCAACACGAAGATCTTTTCTGGGCTACCTGTGGCGGCATGGGTCTTACCGGCGTAATCACGCGGGTGAAATTCGGCCTTAAAAAAGTGGCTACTGCCTATATACGCCAAACACAACTGAAGGCGAAAAACCTGGAAGAAGTGATCCGGCTGTTTGATGAATATAAGCACTATACTTACTCCATGGCGTGGATCGATTGCCTCCAGAAAGGCGATTCTTTTGGCCGGAGTATCCTGATTGTAGGCGAACATGCCACCCCGGAAGAACTCAGCGCGGAGCAACAGAAAGCCCCCCTCACCCTTCCGGCTAAACGAAAACTCACGCTCCCGTTCAACCTTCCTTCCTTTGTACTGAACACTTTTACCGTAAAGGCGTTTAACTGGTTATACTACGGGAAGAATTATAAGAAGGTGATGCACAAGGTAATCCCTTATGAACCCTTCTTTTATCCGCTGGACGCCATCCTTCACTGGAACCGCGGGTATGGCAAGGCAGGCTTTGTACAATACCAGTTTGTAGTATCCCTGGAACAGAAAGATGGCCTGGTGGCTATCCTGCAACGGATCAGCGATAAAGGCTGGGGTTCGTTTCTCGCGGTACTAAAGGTATTCGGTAAACAAGACAGCCTTATTTCCTTCCCGATGGAGGGGTACACCCTGGCGCTGGACTTCCCCATCCGCAAAGGATTATTTGAATTCCTGGATGAGCTGGATGAAATTGTACTGCAATACGGCGGTCGTTTGTACCTGTCGAAGGATGCGCGGATGAAGCAGGAAATTTTCTGGAACAGCTATCCTAATGCCGGCAGGTTTGCCGAAATTGTAAAACAATATAACAACAACGCGCGTTTTGAATCCCTGCAATCGGAGCGTTTATTATTGACAAAATAGTTTACCCTGATTAACCAAGTACACTCATGCCTACCCTTTTAATACTTGGCGCAGGCTCCGACATGGCCATTGCCATTGCCCGGAAGTTTGCGTCTGAAAAATATGATATTCAACTGGCCGGCAGGAACATTGCCGCATTGATTCCTCAACAACAGGATCTGCAGGTGCGTTATGACGTTAAAGCCACCACGCATGTGTTTGATGCTGCCGGCTACCAATCGCATGCTGCTTTTTATAACGACCTCCCTGTTCCCCCGGACATCACCATCTGCGTTTTCGGTTACCTGGGCGACCAGGAGAAAGCGCAGCAAAACTGGCAGGAAGCCGCCACCATTATCAACAGCAATTATACCGGCGCTGTTTCTATATTGAACATCGTAGCGGAAAGCTATGTGGCCAGGAAGCAGGGAACTATTGTGGGCATCAGCTCTGTAGCCGGTGAAAGAGGACGCCAGAGCAATTATATCTACGGCAGTGCGAAAGCCGGTTTCACCGCTTACCTGAGCGGATTAAGGAACCGTCTTTTTCGTAGTGGTGTTCACGTGATGAGTGTGCAGCCGGGCTTTGTGAACACCCGTATGACCCAGCACCTGACGCTCCCACCACTGCTTACGGCGCAACCGGAAGCAGTAGCTACCGCAGTTTTCAAAGCAGTGAACCGCAAAAAGAATGTGCTGTATGTAAAGTGGCATTGGCGATACATTATGCTCATTATCAAATTAATACCGGAAGGTATTTTCAAAAAACTCTCCCTGTGACCATCGCTTTTTTCGACTTTGACGGTACCATTACTACCCGGGACACCCTATGGGAAATTATCCGCCATCACAGGGGCCGCGCCGCCATGTATGCCGGCATCATTCAATTGCTGCCGCCACTGCTGCGCTTCAAATTAAAAATGATGCCGGCGCAGCAGATGAAAGAACAAGTGCTGGAATATTTTTTTGGGGAGATGTCTGCCCACGATTTTTCCGCTGGCTGTGAAAGCTTCTGCCGGGAAAAGCTGCCGGCTTTAATTCGCCCGCAAGCGCTGGCGGCTATACGAAATCACCAGCAACAGGGTCATCATGTGGTAGTAGTATCCGCTTCCGCACAGGACTGGGTAGCGCCGTGGTGCCGGAAAGAAAATATCATTTGCCTGGCTACGCGTCTCGAAGTAAAAAATAAAGTCATCACCGGTAAAATACAAGGTATCAACTGCAATGGCGAAGAAAAGGTGAACCGCATCCGCGAAGCCTACCGCCTGGAAAACTTCCGCGAAATATACGCCTACGGCGATAGTGAGGGCGACCGGCCGATGCTGGCACTTGCGCAGCATGTTTCGTTCAAGCCATTCAGGTAGTGGGGATTGCAGCGAAGGTTGTCTTACTCAGGATTAAACTTATTTCACTGATTACGCTGATTTGATCACTTTTTGATTTTTAAAGATTCGGGGAGATATAAGCGAAAATATCCGCTTATATCTCCCCGAACCTTTAAAAAAATATAATCATTATAATTAGCGTAATCAGTGAGTAAGACAAAATCCGCTTATCCGCTTATATCTCCCCGAACCTTTAAAAATCAAAAAGTGATCAAATCAGCGTAATCAGTGAAATAAGTTTAATCCTGAGTAAGACAACCTTCGCGTATAAAAAATGCCTCACCATTACGGTAAGGCACTTTCTATTATTGTAACAGATTGATTGTACGAAGTGTTTATATTATCAGGCAGCTTTCGCTTTCTTCATTTGCGCTGTTACCATTGCGGGTTTCAGCTTGATGATGCCAACGAAGTTCAGCAGCTTCATTACCTGGTAACTTGGGTCCAGCTCATACCATTTTTTGGCAAAGTTAGGACTGTCTTTAAATTTGTGGTGGTTGTTCTGGAACAGTTCGCCCATCAGTACTATACCCCATGGAGAAGTATTTCTGGAGTGGTCGTTGTTGTCAAAATTCTGGTAACCATATTTATGTCCGCACCAGTTAACGATAGCACCCTGTACAGGTCCCATCAGGAAGTGGATAGGCAGCAGTAAATAAAGATACCACATACCTGCAGGAACGAATGCTACGTAAAATGCTACATAAGCGCCCATCCAGAGGAAACGGGTGATGTTGCTGTCGCCGAATTTATCCATCGCATCCCATTCTGGTAATGGGTCTTTGGTAAATTTAGGATCTACATCACTGGTACGTGTTACAAAACCATTATAGATTTTGCGGGTTTGTACCATCATGCCCCATACGTCTTTGAAGAAGTGCGGAGAATGCGGATCATGTTCAGTATCGCTGAATTCATGGTGCATGCGGTGCATAACGCCATAAGCTCTTGGAATCAGGTATGATGAACCCTGGAAAAACCAGGTGCTGAAATAAAAGAATCGTTCCCAGAATTTACTGGTAGTATACATCTGGTGAGATGCATAACGGTGTAAGTAGAATGTGTGAAAAAACAAGGAAAAGAACCAATGCACACAAAAGAATATCAGGATCGCCGTCATTTCTATACTTTATAAAGTGACAAATAAGCGTCAAAGGTAAGCTAATTAAGCGGATATTAAGCCAGTTTTAACCTCCCCGGTGGTGAAGAAAATGTTAAAATAATTTTAAATTTTAATTTTTCTTTACCCAACGTAACTCTAAGAGGTTCATACCGTTACCACTGAATCCGGAGACGTTTGGCTGCACCAGCCGCACCACTTCGTCATAGAACAGCGGCACTACCGCGGCGTCTGCCATGATCATATTATCCATCTCCCGGTACTGGATGTACCGGATGCTGTCGTTGTTCTCCTCCAGGGATGTTTCGTACAACCGGTCGAATGCCGCGTTGTGATAGCGGGTATAATTCGGTGGCGCCGGGTTTTTGCTGTAAAACATGGCCAGGTAGCTTTCAGCGTCGGGGTAGTCGGCGATCCAGCTGCCGCGGAAAAACAATGACTGTGATTTAGCGGTTTGCTCCAGCAGCAGGCTTTTCTGCAGCACCTCCACTTGTATACGTATACCAACATTCTCCAGCTCATTCGCTACATAATTGGCGAGGTCGGCGTAGATGGGAATAGACAACAGTTTGATAACAGGTAGTCCTTTTCCATCCGGGAAGCCGGCCTCACGGAGCAGCTGCCGCGACATGGCCGGGTTGTAGGGATAGCCTTTTACCAACTGCGCATTAAAGGAAGGCAGGCCCGCGGGTACAAATCCCGCTGTCGCGGCGGTGCCTATGCCATTGCGGAGGTAAGTCATCATTTTCGTACGGTCGAAGCCGTAGTTGATAGCTTGCCGGATCTTTTTCAAGCGGAGCGGCGACTTCCCGACGAGCGGATTGCTGCTGTCGGTAAGAAATCCGAGGTATTCTGTATTCAGATAAGGATGTTTGTTCAGCACCATTTTCCCCTCCCACTCCTTCCGGAGCTTGCCTTGCTTGGTGAGCACTTCATCTTTAAAGGAGGCATCGATATCATTCATAAAGTCCAGTTGCCCCTGGCGGAACAGCAGGAATTCCGAAGCTTTGCTTTCAAGGAAGCCTACCTGTACTGCATCCAGGTAAGGGAGGCGGCGACCGGTATCATCTTTTTCAAAATAAACGGGATTGCGATGCAGCACCAGCGCCTGTCCTTCATCCCATAGGAAAAAGCGGAACGGCCCGGTACCACAGGGATGATTGCGGAAGTCTTTCCCGTATTTCTCTATGCCCTCGTGTGGTACGATGGAGCAATACTGCATGCTGAGTATTCCCAATACCGGGTGGAACGGCCGGTAGAGCGTTAGTTCGAAGGTGGAGTCATTCAGGGCGTGAAGACCGCTGTCGGCGGACAGTTTGCCGTTGAAGATCCAGGCGCCGGGCGAGGCCGTGGCAGGGTCCATGATACGGCGCAGGCTGTACACCACGTCGTTGGCCGTCATCCGGCGGCCTTTGCCTCCGGGGAAGATGTCGCTGTCGTGGAAGTATACGTCTGTCCGGAGATCAAACGTATAGGTGCGGTGATCGGCCGATTCACGCCACTGTTTGGCGAGTGAGGGACGGATCACCAGGTTGCTGTCGGGTTCCACGAGCGTATTGTATAATTGCTTTACCGCCCATATTACTTCCTGGCTTTTGGCAAAAGCAGGGTCCAGGCTGGCTATTCCGTTGGTGCTGTTATACCGGAATACGCGCAGCGACTGTTTTTCCGGGCTACCGCACGCCCCAAGTAAGAGGCTGCATAGTATTGCAAGCCCCCATCTGCATATAACCACCTGACAATAACAACTTTTCATTTGGCAGTAAATTAATATCTTTCAGGCTAAAATATACGAATAAATATGCGCGGCATACCGATGCTTTGTATGGCCCTTCTGGCAACTTTAACTGCCGGGGCACAACAGTTCAGCAGGGCTGATACGCTGAGAGGCAGTATTACTCCTCAGCGTGCCTGGTGGGATGTTACCAGCTACGACCTCCATGTACAGGTAAACCCGGACGACAGTACCTTCAGCGGTTTCAATACGATTACCTATGAGGTGCTGAAAACCGATTCAGTGATGCAGATAGATCTGCAGATACCGATGGTGATAGACAGCGTGGTGCAGGATAAGAAGCCGCTCACCTTTACCCGCGACGGCAATGCCTGGTTTATAAAAATGACAATTCCACAGGTAAAAGATAAATCAAAAAAGATCACCGTGTATTACAGCGGCAAACCCCGCAAGGCGTTGAAAGCGCCGTGGGATGGCGGTGTTGTATGGTCGACAGACGACAAAGGCCGTCCGTGGATAGCCACTGCCTGCCAGGGTTTGGGCGCCAGCATCTGGTGGCCCAACAAAGACACACAAAGTGATGAGCCCGAAGACATGACCATCAGCGTTACCGTTCCTGCCGACCTCACCGATGTATCCAATGGCCGTTTAAAAAAGACCATCGACAATCCCGATGGCACCCGGACCTTTGTATGGTATGTAGGCAGCCCTATCAACAACTATGACGTAGCAGTGAACGTAGGTAATTATATAGAGATGAAAGATACCTGGCACGGTGAAGGCGGTAAACTGGATCTTGGTTTCTGGGTATTGGATTATAATGAAGACAAGGCAAGGGAACATTTCAAAGTAGTGAAGCCTATGCTGAAATGCTTTGAATACTGGTTTGGCAAGTATCCTTTTTATAAAGACAGCTACAAGCTGATAGAAGCACCGTTCCTGGGTATGGAGCACCAGAGTGGTGTGGCTTATGGCAACAAATACCTCATGGGGTATTCCGGCAGGGATCTTTCCGGTACCGGCTGGGGATTGAAATGGGACTTCCTCATTATCCATGAAAGTGGCCACGAATGGTTTGGCAACAGTATCACCAGCAAAGACCTGGCAGACATGTGGATCCATGAGTCTTTTACCAACTACTCCGAAACTCTTTTTACTGAATGCCAGTATGGACATAAGGCCGCTGAGGAATATGTACAGGGAATCCGTAAGAATATTTTAAATGATGTGCCCATCATTCCGCCTTATGGTGTTAATGCAGAGGGAAGCGGTGATATGTATTATAAAGGCGCCAACATGCTGCACAATATCCGGCAGATCATGGAAAACGACGAGGCCTTCCGCCAAATGTTGCGTGGGCTGAACAAAACATTCTATCACCAAACGGTAACCACGCAGGAGGTAGAACAATACATCAGCCAGGCAGTAGGTATGAACCTGGATAAAGTATTTGACCAGTACCTGCGTCATACCACTATTCCTACACTGGAGTACCGCTTCAATGGTCAGCAGATCCAATACCGCTGGGTGTCTGATGTAAAAGACTTTAATATGCCGGTGAAAGTGAAGCTGAGTGATAGCGGGTTTAAGCTGATATACCCGGGCACTTTATGGCGGAGTTCCAATATTACTTTAGGCGACCTCAAGAACTTTGAAGTAGATAAAAACTTCTATATTAAATCCAGGCAGGTGAAATAAAGATGCGTGCAAAATAAAAAGAGGGGTCTGCTGATAGCAGACCCCTCTTTTTATTTTATCGTTTCAGTAATTTGAAGGCGTGACCGGTGCTGTCATTCAGGAACCCGTAGGCGGCCCATAAAATAGAGAGTGGTTCAATACTGCGGCTCATTTCTATCCTTCCCATATCTGCCACATCGAGCCAGCCTATCTGGTGCAGGAGGTTGATGACTTCGCGCTTCGCATCGTTGTTATTGCCGGCGATAAACATGGTAGGGGCTCCTTCTTTGAGTTCCGGGAGCAGCATTTTTTCGTGGCCAATACAGCTGAGTGCCTTTACTACATTGGCATCCGGCGGCAGCCAGGCTTGTATTTGTTCCCCTGCGGAGTTGTTGTGACCGATGGTGAAGGTGAGTCGTCCGTTTTCATCGGGGCCTTTGCCATCGAGTGGATTGGTAACATCCACTACTGTTTTGGATTTAAAGTTCCATATCCCGGCGGCTTCAATGGCTTTTTTGGTACCGGCCCAGCTGGTGCAGATCAGCAACAGTTCCCCGAATTCGGCTGCCTGTCTGAAAGTGCCTGCCGTAGCCTGCTTACCCTGCTTCTTTATCCATTGCTGCAAAGATTCCCTCGAGGGATTACGGGTACCGATTGTAACATGATGTCCTGTTTGAATAAGCCCTTTACCAAGAGTTAAACCAACGGGACCGCTTCCAAGGATACCGATTTTCATGAGCGTAGATTAGTAGATTAATTTTAAGTGCGAATTATGAAGATACTTAAAATT
This sequence comes from Chitinophaga sp. W3I9, assembly GCF_050434025.1. Classification (NCBI taxonomy): domain Bacteria; kingdom Pseudomonadati; phylum Bacteroidota; class Chitinophagia; order Chitinophagales; family Chitinophagaceae; genus Chitinophaga; species Chitinophaga sp. W3I9. Next base: position 4,585,201 of record NZ_JBNPWC010000001.1, on the reverse strand, counting down.
GGGGAGAACTAAGCGTAGGTTGTCTTTCTCGCTGATTACGCTGATTTTACTGATTTTACTTTTGGATTTATTGGGGAGATGTGAGCGGATTTTGTCTTACTCAGGATTACGCTGATTTAACTGATTATATCTTTTATGATTTTGGGAGATATAAGCCAATATATCCGCTTATATCTCCCAAAATCATATAGAATCCAAAGTGTTCAAATCCCTTAATCAATAAAATCAGCGTAATCCTGAGTAAGACAGCCTACGCTTAGATCTCCCCTGGCACTCGCTTAGGACATGCTTAATACATGCCTTTGCCATGGGCTAAACATGGAGGTAACGTGGAGGTGACGTGGACTTGATCATGTATCCAGCTCCTGTAGCAGGTATCCGAGGAATTTTTGCATGCCTTGTCGCTTTGCGGGCGTTAACGGATAACTGATATTATGAATATAATAAGTGGTAAGATCGTAGACTGCATAAGGGTTTTCGGCCACTACTGCCGGGATGTTCTGAATACCGATGCCGGTGGCGTTGTTAAATGCGGTGATAAACTCAGCGGGCAGTTGTTTATTACTGATCCAGGCGGCGAATACAAATGGCAGGCTGGTAAAGCGCACCCAGTGTTCAGCGAGGTCGTATATATATGGCGAAACGGTGCGTTGTTCCAGGGCGCGGTCGCCGATCACCAAACCAGCGTCAGTTCCCCTGATTTTGTCCTGGTAATCCCCGTTGGTATCTACAAACTCCACACCAAGCTTCCAGTATTCACGTACCAGTACTTTGAGTAAGGCTACGGAGGTACGGCTCTGGTAATCGAGGTAAATACGTTTTATTTCGTTTAAGGGCACCTCGCTGTATAAACAAACAGATGCCACAGGTCCTTCGGCTCCGATACAATAATCTGCTATGATATGATATTCCTTCAATTTAGGGATAATGGCTACCGGCACCAGTGCTACGTCTACCTCTCCATCTATCAGCTGCTGGGCTATTTTAGCGGGATAATCCATCGATAATTCCATCATTTCCATCACCGGATGATTCCTGAATCCATACAATAAAGGCTTCGTATTCAAATAACTTACAGCCGCAACTTTTACTTTCCGTTCCAATTTCAGTAATTTTGAAGCTGCAAAAGTAATTAAATCCCGGTTAACAAGTTCCAAATGAATAATTGTGGTCCTGTAAATCAGGATTTAGGGAGAACTTGCAGCCATTCAAACATGTTAATAGTAATACTGGAATACATACATTATGCAACTACAACCTTTAACTGCCATTTCTCCGCTGGACGGGCGCTATCGCAAACAACTGGACGAGCTGGCCAATTATTTTTCTGAATTTGCGTTGATCCGTTACCGTGTGATGGTAGAGGTGGAATATTTTATTGCGCTCTCCGAGCAGAAGCTGTTTACGCTGCCGAAAGCCAAGTTCCCTGCCCTGCGTAAAATCTACCAGGAGTTCACCATCGAGAACGCACAACTGATCAAAGACACAGAGAAAATTACCAACCACGACGTAAAGGCAGTTGAATATTTTCTAAAGAATGAATTGAAGAACCTGGGTTTGGAAGACAAACTGGAGTGGGTGCATTTCGGTCTTACTTCACAGGATGTAAACAATACTGCTACCCCACTGCTGTGGAAAGATGCCATAGAGCACGTGTACATGCCCGCGCTGGCCAATATGATCCTGGAGCTGAAAAAACTTGGCTTATCCTGGATGAAAGTGCCAATGCTGGCACGTACCCACGGTCAGCCAGCCTCGCCCACCATTTTGGGTAAAGAGATCCTGGTGTTCGTAGAACGCCTCGAAGGACAGGTAAACCTGCTGGGACATATTCCTTTCGCTGCAAAGTTTGGCGGCGCCACCGGCAACTTCAACGCGCATCATGTGGCTTTCCCGAAGATCAACTGGGAAAAGTTCGGGGAGAAGTTTGTGAACACCACACTGGGCCTGCAACGTATGAAGTATACCACGCAAATTGAGCATTATGACAACATCTCCGCTCAATTTGACGCGTTGAAACGGATCAACACTATTTTGCTGGACTTCTGCCGTGATATATGGACTTATATCTCCATGGATTACTTTAAACAGAAGATCAAGAAGGATGAAGTAGGTTCTTCTGCGATGCCGCATAAAGTAAACCCCATTGATTTTGAAAATGCAGAAGGTAACCTCGGACTGGCTAACGCCCTGTTTGAGCACCTGAGCGCCAAGCTGCCTGTTTCCCGCCTGCAGCGCGACCTCACCGATTCTACTGTATTGCGTAACCTCGGTGTTCCGTTTGGTCACACCTTACTGGCTACCAAATCTATCCAGAAAGGATTGGGTAAACTGATCCTGAATGAAGCTAAACTGAAAGATGACCTGGAAAATAACTGGGCCGTGGTAGCAGAAGCTATTCAAACCGTATTACGCCGTGAAAACTATCCGCAGCCATATGAAGCCCTGAAAGAGCTGACCCGCGGCGGAGAACAGATCACACAGAAAAGTATGCATAAATTTGTGGACGGACTGAAGATCAGCGCTGCCCTCAAAAAAGAACTGAAAGCCATCACACCACACAACTACACCGGTTTGTGGTAAGCATAAAAACATAAAAGCTCCGTCTTATAAGACGGAGCTTTTTTTTACTTTCTGACTCCCGAAAGCAACTTACGGTGTTCAATGCGTTAGTAGCGTAATAGCCGCGGTTAATCAAACGCTGTCAAATGTGTATTAATTTTTACGCTCCTATCCTTTCTGTTGTTACGGGTATCGCCGTTATCCATCTCTCCTGTTATGTACATAAACTGCCTGCATAGGTCGCGCTGACCAGTGCACCAGATCTTTTCAGAGAAAATGTTTGCTTGTCATCTACCGGGATACCGGGGGTATAACAACTCGGGGTAGGTTCTAAAAGCTGTTACAAAGATAGGCAATAACATAGTATGAGAAAATTATCACAGGCGTTTTTTTGTTAATAAGCGGTTAACGCGGATTTTGTCTTGAGCACTGATTACGCTGATTATACTGATTAACTGGATTTTGTTTTTTTTGATTTTTTGATTTTAAAATCATTTGGGGAGATATAAGCGACAATATCCCCTTATATCTCCCCAAATCATTTAAAATCCAAAGTGATCAATCCTTTAAATCAGTATAATCAGCGTAATCAGTGCTCAAGACAACCTTCGCGCCAAAGGCGTTTGCCTAAAACACGTCCTTCAGGTGTTCCAGCTCGTACGTTTCTCCGGAAAATGTGATCGCAATAATATCAAACCGGATGGCCGGCGGGTTGAGGTTATAATGCAGCAGGTAATCAGTTGCCACACTGCGGATATGTTCTTCCTTGCGGGCGTTCACTGCTTCTTCGGGCCAGCCGAAACGATCTGTGCTGCGTGTTTTTACTTCTATGAAATAAATCTGTTCACTTTTCCGGGCGATGATATCGATTTCCCTCCTGCCGGATTTCCAGTTTACATGCAGGATATCACAATACCGGCGAACATAAGCCTGTGCAATTGACTCGCCCTGTTGCCCCAGGGACAGATGATTGACCATTTGTTATTGGGTTTGGGTTATCACAAACAACTGCCTGAATAATTTACTTCCCGGTGCGGGGGAATTATTTACACTTAACACCTATTTTTGCAGGCATATAAAATTATCGATTCCCTGGTATTTAACAAGTAAAAACAGATTACTATATATGAACTTATTCAGACTGGAAGGAAAAGTACAGCACTACGCATGGGGCGGACACAACTATATTCCTGAGCTGTTGGGAATAGCCCCTTCAAATCAGCCCAGTGCAGAATACTGGATGGGCGCGCATCCCAGCGCACCATCCACTGTTACTACCGCCAGCGGACAACTGCCGCTGAATGAACTGATCGGCCAGGATCCGGCCAACATTACCGGGCCTGCGGTATGGGAACGATTCAAGGAGCTGCCTTTTCTTTTTAAGATCCTGGATGTAAAAGACATGTTATCTATCCAGGTACATCCTACCAAAAGTGAAGCGGAGAAAGGTTTTGCAAGAGAAAATGCTGAAGGCATTCCATTGAGCGCCCCTAACCGTAACTACAAAGACGATAACCATAAACCTGAAATTATGGTGGCCCTGAGTGAGTTCTATCTCCTTCATGGCTTCTTACCGCATGAACAATTGCTGGAAGTGCTGAAAACCGTTCCGGAATTCACTTCACTGGTAAGCATATACGAAAAAGAAAGTTATTATGGCCTGTATAAAAATGTAATGGAAATGCCGCAGTCGCTGGTGAACATCCTTCTCCGCCCGCTGACAGACCGCCTGATCCTTCCTTACAAAGCCAATAAGCTGTCGAAAACCGATCCTGGCTTCTGGGCCGCCCGTGCGGTTTTAAACGACCCTAACAGCAGGGAAAAACTGGATCGTGGTATCTTCTCTATTTACTTCTTTAATATCATGCAGGTGCAACCGGGTGATGCGGTATTCCAGGACGCCGGCATCCCGCATGCTTACCTGGAAGGCCAGAACGTAGAGCTGATGGCCAATTCAGACAATGTACTGCGCGGCGGTCTTACCCCGAAACATGTGGACGTACCGGAACTCCTGAAGCATACCCGTTTTGAGGGCGTGCATCCGAATATCATTAAAGGCGATGTAAGCGCTGATGGCCTGGAGAGAATATATCCTTCCCCGGCGCCGGATTTTGCGGTAAGTAAAATCGATCTCACTGCCGGACAAGTGTATAAACACACCGCCAAAGCCGCGGAAATACTGATTGTAATGAAAGGCAACGCCACCATTAAAGGTGAGGATACACTGGCGCTGCAAAAAGGGCAATGCGCTTTCACCGCCTACGGCGCCACCTACGAGATCAGCACTGACAGCGGAGCGGAGCTGTTCAAGGCAACAGCGGGTATCTGATCGCCTCCGGCGATGCGGAGGTTGTCTTGAGCACTGATTACGCTGATTATACTGATTAAGGGATTGATCAATTTGGATTTTAAAGGATTAAGGGAGATATAAGCGAATATAGCCGCTTATATCTCCCTTAATTATTATTTAAGAAAATCTAAGAAATCAAAAAAAATCCAAAAGTAAAAATCCAACTAATCAGTATAATCAGCGTAATCAGTGCTCAAGACAACCTCCGCGTCGTCAAATAACGATCACGGTTTTCCCTTTGCCTTTCGCCTGACGGCTCAGGGCTATGGCGGCCGGAACGTCTTCCAGTTTGATTTTATTTTCTACGGGGATGGTGAGTGCGCCCCGGTCAATGGCTAATGTGAGGGTATCCAGTGAGGCGGCGCTGCCTTGTGTTTCGAAGTTGCCTCCGCGGATGTTCCGGTCTTTCAGCGCATCTTCCTTTGCTACGAACATGGTGGTAAGGGCTGCGCTGCCTGGTTTCAGCAGATCCAGGTTTGCCTCAAATGCGGCGGCGTTGCTTACCAGGTCGATCAGGCCGTCGAGTCCCTGTGGGAACTTTTCCTTTACCTGTTGCGTTAACGGCGCTTCTTTATAGTTGATGGTGATGGTGGCGCCCAGTTTCTTCATTCTTTCAGCGCCCGCATCGTCTGATACAGTGGCAATTACCTGTAAGCCCTGGGCGGCGGCCAGTTGTACTGCAAACGAGCCAACACCGCCGGTGGCGCCGTTGATCAGCAGCGTATTTCCTTCCTGGAGATCCAGTTTATCCAGTAATTGCTGGGCGGTCATACCGGAGGTAGGCACCGCTGCCGCTTCCACGGCCGACAGGCTGGATGGCGCTTTGGTAAGCCCGGATTTCTCCGGCACAATGGCGTATTCGGCATAGGAGCCTTCACCGATGGGCGAATGAATAAACTGTCCGTATACCTTATCTCCTGCTTTAAACCGGGTAACGCCCTCTCCCACTTCTTCAATGGTACCGGCTCCATCTACGCCCATGATGAGCGGAAACTGGTGTTTGGTTTTCCCGTCGTCCATAATGCCATCGATCATTTTCCAGTCGAACGGATTCATTCCCGCTGCGGCCACTTTTATCAGCACGGTGCCTGGTCGTACTACGGGTTTCGGCAGGTCCATCACTTCAGGAATGTCTTTGAATTTTGATACGGCTACGGCTTTCATAATTATGTTTTTTTAATGTAGAAAGATGTTTTCATGATTACAGTCTCGGATCGACCGGTTCGCTCTCCAGCGCTAAAATACCAAATACGCATTGATGTACGGACTGTAAAGGTGCATTATTTACAAACCGGTCGAGCCCTTCGAGGCCCAGTGCGAATTCGCGCAGCGCCAGTGAACGTTTGCCAGATAGCTTGCGGCTGCGCAAACGGTGGAGGTTTTCCGGCGCATCGTATTCAGGACCATAGATAATGCGCAGGTATTCTTTTCCGCGGATCTTTACGGCGGGCTGAATGAGTCCTTTTGCATCGCGGGCAACAAAAACAGATGGCTTGATCACCATGCCTTCGCCACCGGCGGCGGTAAGGTTTTCCCACCAGGTGACTGCTGCTTTTTCACTGGCTTCATTACCGATTTCCACTTCCAGGAAGGGAGTAGCCAGCAGTAATTGTTCATCTCCGGCGCAGATATTTTTTATGGCAGACAGGTGCCATTCATGGTCTTTATCGAAATACGTTTTTCCTTCCGTGGCCATGATATGGAACGGCGCCAGCTTATAATCGTCCAATGATGCCACCGGCCAGCAATATTGGCGGTATGCTTTTACGTAGCTGCTGGTTTGCTTGAGGCGGCGGGAATATTTTTCCAGCAACGCCTGTGCCGGCACGCCCTGTGAAATGGCTTGCTGTAATGCATCTACCACAACGGGCAACGCCTGGCCTGCAGCAGTACCTACGGCGGCATACTGGTTTTGCAGCAATGCCTGCGCCTTTGCGCTCCAGGGCATCAATTCTGTATCCAGGCATACCCAGTCGGTGTTAAAGGTTTCGTAAAAACCGGTGTTGATCAGCGCTGTGTTGATGCGGGCAATGAAGTCCTGTTCTGTTTGTTTATCGCTGAAGAAGCTGCGACCTGTTCTCGTATATACTACTCCGTTACCTCCGCCTGCAATACCGAAACGTTTTACGGCGGTGGCCTCGTCGCGGCAAACTATTACCACAGCGCGGGAACCCATATGTTTCTCTTCACAAATAACTTTTGCTATTCCTGCTTCTCTATAATACTGCAGGCCCTCTGCGGGGTGCTCCAGCATTCCTTCTTCGCGGCTGGTTTCAGCGGGCGACATAGTGGGTGGCAGGTATATAAGCCAACGCGGGTTGATGGCAAAGCGGCTCATTGCTTCCAATGCGGCAATGTTGTTCTCTTCCCGGATGGTAATGCTATGGCTATAGTTTGTTTGCAGTATTTTCTTCCCGATAAAATCTTCTATGTCCAGTACGTTATCATATTGTTGCTCCAGTGTCAGCGCGCTTTCTGCATTATAGCCTATGGGCCGGGCCGGCGCTGCATACTGTTCTTTTGCCGGTACCGATACCAATATTTTTTCGGGATAACGCAATGCGGTAAGGGTAGCGCCAAATACGCAACCTGTGTCTATGTCGATGGTATTGTTTAAAAATCTCGCTTCAGGAACCGGTGTGTGGCCATATACCACCATTGCCTTCCCTTTGTATTCCAGCGCCCAGTTATATCTTACCGGCAGGCCGAATTCATCTGTTTCACCGGTGGTTTCCCCATACAAACAAAACTCCCTTACAGCGCCGGAACCGCGCCCCTGCATGCTTTCTTTCAATCCGGCGTGTGCTACTACCAGTTTACCGTCGTCCAGTACATAATGACTTACAAGGCCATCTAAAAAGAGTTTTACCGCCGCGATGAACTCCGGCGATTCGCCAGCCAGTTGGGCCGCCGTTGCTTCGAGGCCATGCCGCAGCTGCACATTTTTTCCATTCAGGTAGCGGAGCAGTTTGGCGTCGTGGTTTCCCGGTACACAAAGCGCGAGGCCATTGTTTATCATGTTCATGACCAACCGCAATACCTGCGGTGATTTCGGGCCGCGATCTACCAGGTCGCCTACAAACACAGGTTTACGGAAACGCGTGTATCCCTCTGCGTTAGTAGTGAGCGGTGCGCTGATCAGGCTGCAGTTTTCTTTATCTACTTCGTAACCCAATGTATCCAGCAAGGTGCATAGCTCATCGTAGCACCCGTGTACATCTCCTATGATATCAAAAGGTCCGTGTTCATCTTTCTTATTATTGTAGAGCGGGTTACGGATAACTGTTTCCAGCTGTTCCACTTCTTCCGGCGAGTGCAGTTCAAATATATGCCGGAAACCTTCTTCCCGGAGGTAACGGATACCGCGCCGGAGCTGACTGATCTGCTGCGGAATCACATGCGCACCGAAGTTACGGTCGCTCCGCAGCTGGTTGCGCTCCTGGCATACTTTCTCTGCCATATTAAGCACAATTGCTACCGGCAATACATGATACTCACGGGCCAGCCGCACCCATTCTTTGCGGGTTTCCGGCTGAACATTGGTGGCGTCGATCACGGTAAGCAGCCCCAGTTTCAATCGCTTCGCGGCTATAAACCTGACTACTTCAAAAGCATCGGTAGTAACAGCCTGGTTATTTTCATCATCGCTGATCAAACCGCGGCAAACATCAGACGAAATAATTTCGGTGGGCTTGAAAAAGCGGCGGGCAAAGGTAGACTTGCCGGCGCCTGAAGGGCCGATCAATAATACCAGTGAAAGTTCCGGCAGGGAGATATGTGATAATTGTCTATTTCTTCGGGACATAAAATTCGTCTCTTATGCTGATTAACAGCTTTGCTGCCAGTTCCGGGTCCGGGTGATCCGGAAGATCAGAGGCAGCATACAGCTGTTCCATGTCATTTAATTTTTGGGCAGCCATATCCAGCAATTCCTCATACGTGAACTCACCGTTGCGGATACGAAGCAGGAAATCGCGGTCGTTGCGGTAAACGCGCACTTCCTTGTATAATGCAATCTCTTCTGCCATGGTGAGCAGACGGAAAGTATGCATCATGTGTTTGCTGTCGTAGTCTGCCCCCAGTTCTTTATTATGCTCATAGCGGGCTTCATTGCGGAGTTCCACCCATTCCCAGTAGGCTGCAAAGTCTTTGCAATATACCGTATAGCCATCTTTGTTAAACTGCATAATCGCCAACGGATCCGGTCCTTTCGGGATGCTGCTGAGTTGTACGTCGTTCGCATCTGCACCGGAGAAAATACCTTTAAAGGTAACGCCGGGTTCAAACTGGCTGGTATGGTACAACGCATAAACATCGCGGAAGTGATCTATCCGTGCGAGCCCGCAGTCACTTTGCAGAAGATCATTTTCGTGCATCCATTCCCGTAAGGGAATGCTCCGGCTGCCGGCAATCACGTAACAAAACTCGGTGATGTTTTTCCGTTCTGTTCCGTGCGACTGATTGATCTTTTTGTTCAGTCCGCGGGCTTTCTTTATCTGTGTTTTGGCATAGCCTGCAAAGGTTTCCAGACAAAGTTTTGACAGGAAGTCGCGGGGCTGAATGAGGTTCATCAGCGGATGCCGGAACAACTGGTTGCCGTTGGCGGTACTCAGCAGTTCCAGGATATTAGGATTGTTTTTATCCAGTAGTTCCAGGAAGCGTTTTATTTCAAAATATACTTCGTCGTTGCTTTGATTGGCCACCTGCGGTGTGTAGATCATCCCATACAGTTCACGTTGCGGTAATATGAACACGCCTTTGATATCTGTATCTGAGGTGGGTACCTGGAGGTTATATGCCCTGCTGCCGCTGATGCATTCCAGCAGGATATATTCCCGTTGTTGTTGCAGTGCTTCAAAAGTCATACGAAATATATTTCCGGAAAAGCGTATCCAGTTCCGCGGTATCGTTTTTTATAGCGGGCAGTTCAGCAGCCTGCATTTTGCAATCTTCCAAAGTATATGCCATCCACTGATGCAATGTTTCATCAGGCGCTACCGTGGCTTGCTCATCTGCGGTGGCTTTTAATTCCAGCAGTTTGTCGATAACGGCCTGGATGCTATCATCTTTGATTAAGGTACGCAGCGGCGCCAATTCCATCGGCGGCACTCCTTTACCGGCAAGGATCCACTGGCAGGCCAGCATAGGGCGCAATACATAAAAGTACTTCTTCAGTTTAATGGCTTCTCCCTGTAATTCGTTGGAGAAAACATTAAAGGCCATAGACAGGTAATGATGACAACCTGAGCGTGGCGAGAAATACTTCCCCATCAGGCTTGTGAGGGTTTGCTTAAAGTCCGTTTCTTCCTTGTAGATGATGGGCGACTGTAACCATTCGTACAGGGGAGCATTGGATTTCAGGAACAGCTGTAATCCTTTGCGGATATCCCATCCGCTTACGTCCAGTACTTCATCTACCGGTAATTCAATCACATCCCGTGGTTCCGTGATACTCAGGTAGCTATCCCTGTGCCGGGTGTAAATATAGCGCACATCGTAGTCGCTGTCGGGCGATTCAAAACCCCATGCGCGGCTACCGGATTCGCAGGCATATAATACTTTTACCTGGTGTTGTTGTTCCAGTTCCTCTATCTTCTCTAATATAATGTCTCTCATAATGATCGTTTAAATAATGCCAGCTGGCTGGGTCCTCCCAGTGTTTCATCTGTTTCTCCAAGTGGTCTGAAGGATACAATATAGCCAAATTGTGCGGCTACGCGGTTGGCCCATGTTTCAAATTCTGCGCGCGTCCATTCAAAACGGTGATCGCCGTGCCGGAATGAGCCAGCAGCAAGCTTTTCATACATCACGTTATATTCTGCATTTACGGTGGTCATGATCACATGGGCAGGCCGTGCATATTCAAAAACTACTTTTTCCAGGGCTGACAGGCGGGATTCGTCCAGGTGTTCTATCACTTCCACCAATACGCCGGCATCAAAACCTTCCAGTCGTTTATCCCTGTACGTTAGTGATCCCTGGATGAGTTGTATACGGTTACGCTGCATTTCAGGCAGGCGGTCCAGTTTCAGTTTATCCTGTGCAATTTCCAGTGATCGGTAGCTTACATCCATTCCCAGGATCTTTTTGAACTGTGTTTTTTCCACCAGGAGGCGGAGCAGCTTGCCTTCTCCGCAGCCCATGTCTGCCACGGTGGACACGTTTAGTTCCAGGAGTATATCCCTTACCGTTAGCAGGCGGAGATCGTGCAGTTTCACTTTATCTTTTGCCGGTTTTTCTTCTACCGGTAATACTTCATCCTTCATGATCAGCTCCAGCGCCTGTTTTGCGAGTGGTGCGATATTCCGGAGGTAGCGGCGGGTAATGAGTTCTTTGGCAGGATGTGTATCCAGCCAGCCCTCTCCTTTCTCCATCAGCTTTTCAATTTCATGGCCGCCCACGAAATAATGTTTGTCGTTGTCACAAACCGGCACCAGGATATACAGGTGTCTGAGGATTGTTTTCAGCGGCAATGTGTGGCGGAGTGTTACATTGAAATAGCGACTCTGCCCCCATTCGGGATATTGTTCATCCAGCAGGTGCGATTGTACCGTTACTTCATAGCCCAGTGGCTCAAAGAATTGTCGGAGTAAAGGTTCGCCGCCTTTCACCGGTAACACGGACAGGCCAATTTCAAACGGAATGGCTTCATCTACCAGGTGTGGCTTATCTTTACAACGCCCGTTCATGGCGGTGGCGAAGGCTTGAGAGATGGCGGCGCTCATAAACGACGAGGCCACATACGGGCGGTCGTTTACATATTGTTCCAGTGCAAAGTCGTGGCCGTTACCGTTTCCACGTACCAGTCTTACAGGATCAATGTCCAGCAGTAAAGCGGCGGTGCAGGCATGGTCGGTTGCTTCCGGGTAAAAGATGTGTGCACTCCCTGCGGTCAGTTCAACGGTTTGTACTTTAGCGGGATGTTTATGCAACAGGTAGCCCAGGTCTGTGGCGGGGTAACGTTTGGTGGTAATAGTTAATAACATCGGTCAACTGCGTTTCTTCACGTAAACATGCATTTTGTAATTATGCTGCCGAAGATATTATTTTTTGTGTGAGAACCATGTTAAAATATTTTGTTATTGCAATTAGTCTACTATATTTGTAGACTTATACTCAAACCTTTAAACTTTCCGGTTATGTCCAGTAAGCCATTACATTTTGACACTTTACAGGTGCATGCGGGTTATCAGCCTGAATCCTCTACCCATGCTGCCGCAGTGCCTATTTACCAAACCACGTCTTATACTTTTGAGAGTGCAGAACATGCGGCGGATCTGTTTCAGTTGAAGCAGTTTGGTAACATTTATACCCGTATTATGAACCCCACCACGGATGTATTTGAGAAGAGAGTGGCGGCACTGGAGGGCGGCGTGGGCGCGCTGGCAGTGGCTTCGGGGCAGGCAGCCCAGTTTATTGCCCTGCATAATATCCTGTTACCGGGAGATAATTTTGTAACCTCTTCCTATTTGTATGGCGGCACTTTTAACCAGTTTAAAGTAAGTTTCAAGCGTATTGGCGTAGAGGCGCGTTTTGCGGATCTTGATAACCCGGAGAGTTTTGAAGCATTGATTGATGCCAATACAAAAGCGCTTTACGTGGAAACCATCGGTAACCCGGGGTTTGCCATTCCTGATTTTGAAAAGATCAGTGCCATAGCGCGCAAGCACGATATTCCGCTGGTAGTGGATAATACATTTGGCGCAGCGGGTTACCTGGCCCGTCCGCTGGAACACGGCGCCAACGTAGTGGTAGAAGCAGCCACCAAATGGATTGGCGGGCATGGCACCAGTATTGGCGGTATTATTGTCGATGGTGGCAACTATAACTGGGGCAATGGTAAGTTTGTGCAGTTCAGCGAGCCTGATGAGGCGTATCATGGCATGAAATTCTGGGAAGTATTCGGCTCCCACAGCCCGTTTGGCAACATTGCCTACATTATCAGGGCACGTGTGGCCGGCTTGCGCAGCTGGGGACCGGCACTGGCGCCACAAAACTCTTTCCTGTTCCTGCAGGGGCTGGAAACCCTCTCCCTCCGGGTACAGCGGACGGTAGATAATGCACTGGCGCTGGCACAGTGGCTGCAAGCGCATCCTCAGGTGGAATCTGTAAACTATCCTGGTTTGCCCGACAACAAATACCATGCACTGGGGAAGAAGTACCTGCAAAACGGCTTTGGCGGTGTATTGAGCTTTAAGATCAAAGGAGGAAAAGAAGTAGCTGATAAATTCGTACAGGCGTTAAAGTTAATTTACCACCTCGCTAATGTAGGCGATTCCAAAACGCTGATCATCCATCCGGCTACTACCACTCATCAGCAACTGAGCGAGGAAGAACAAAAGAAAGCGGGTGTAGCGCCGGGCGTGCTGCGCATTTCGCTGGGCATTGAACATATCAGTGATATTAAAGGAGATCTTGAACAGGCCTTCCAAACGGTGGCTTAGAAATAGTGATGGTGGCTTTTGTGATGATTCACAGAAGCCACTTTCTAGTCATCATTTCCTTTGCCCAGCTTGATCTTTACTTTGCCATCCTTTTCCGAAACGGCACGCAGGTGCACCACAATTCCTTTCCTGCTGCGTTTGCGCTTCTCTGCTTTGTCGGTAATGGCCGAATCTTTTGCGGGGTTCCTCAATGGAATATCCAGGTTGATATTCGTACCTCCGGTTATTCCGTATACCCCGTTCACATCAATATTGATGGCGCTGGAAGCGATGCGCATAGGTGGAATCAGTATTTTATTTCCCTCCACCTGGAAGGTACTTGACAGGTTATCGATGGTGATACTATCGAGGCGGCGTTTGCGGAAGGCGAAGTTACCAATGTCTGCAAGCGGGCCGAAATTGATGAGTGCACCGTTCTTCAGGTTAAAGTTAATAGTACCGTAGAGCGAGTTTTTAGCAAGACTTCCATTATCCAGCACATTACCTTTCAGGTTCACCTTTGCCGATACATTGCCTCTCAGGTTATCTGATTTCAGGGCCGACAAGCCGAAGTTATCGAATGCGTAAAACAGCTGGCTGATGTGCACATTGTTCACCGTGGCGTTTATGTTAAAGTTGTTGTTATTCCCTTGCTGGTGGAGCACCCCGGCCATCTGCATATTTCCGCCTGCATGTTGCAGGGCAATTTGTTTTAACAGTATATCCGTATTCGTTAGCTGTACAGATGCTTTTACATTTTGTGCATTAAAGCGCTGATAGGTAACCTTATCCAGCTGCACCAGCATGTTTACATTACTGGAAGCCAGTACTACATCCAGTTGCCGGTTTACCCGGGTCATTTTTGCTTTCTGCTGGGTGCGGGTTGGTTTAACTTTTTGCCGTGGTGCCAGGAAGCTCTTGAACTCATTAAGGTCTACCAGCTGGCTGCGGATATTCCAGGTGAGTTCAATTTTATCCGGCGTAGTAAAATAGAGGTTCAACAGGTTCTTCACCATGCCGTCCATCTGCAGGTTACTTTTCTGTGTTTGTATATGCACATTTTCCAGCATCAGATCCTGCCCTGTAAAGCGCAGGGTGGCGTTGGCATCATGAAAAGATAAGTTACGCGGCAAGTAGGTAAATGCCCCTTGTTTTACCTGTACTACCCCTTGCAGGGACGAAGGCGTATTATCGCTGTTAAGCACGGGCCCCGTGTAGTATAGATCTGCATTGGCGTTGCCGTCTTTGAACAATATCGGGCTTTCCCCTGTCTCGCTGTTCAGGTTGGTCAACGGAAAATCCGACCGGAAATGTCCGTGCAGTAATGGTTGTTTCAGGTTTACCACCCGGATGGTGTCTGCTTTTAGCGGTACACCTGCCAGCGTGGCGCTCAACTGGAAAATATTAACGGCAGAATTTTCATCAGTGTGGCCTTGTCCCGGTAATACTTCGTTATTAAATCTCCCCGTGAAATTACAGTTGGTCCATTCGCCCATTGTAGTTACCATTACATTGTTGGTGGTTTTCCAGGTAATGAGCACTTTGGGGGTGTCCCTGTATTTCATATAACCGTTGAGGTTAGCTTCTGCATCCAGCGGCTTTGTGAGGGTAATGCTGTTTAATTTGGAGCTGATGGCAGGCGGCAGCCAGGTGGCGGCATCATGCAGTAATACCTGGTTGGCATTAATTTTCAACTGGAACGGTGGTGGTTTTTCTCCAAACCCAAACTGCCCTGCAATGAGCAACGGGTGGTCATCTATACGGATTTCCTGTTGTGGTATGTGCAGGATCTTTGTGCGTTTGTTGAAGATCACGGAGAGGTTCAACTGCATTTTTTTATCTTTCAGATAACTTCCTTTAACGGTGTTAAAAGCAAAACTTTTAGACAGGATATCCGATATCATTGTAAACTGGATACTACTGTCGGTGGCGCTCACCTTACCGTCCAGCTGGCGTACATCCAGGTGGAATAGTTTAAACTTCTGCCGGTTATCTATTATAAAACTGATGTTCGTTAACATCAGCTTTTTAATGCTGGCATCTTTTGAGCCGTTGTTTTTCTTTGCGGCTGACTTCCGTTGAAGTACATACGTGTTGGAATAGCCGGTGGTATCTGTATACAGGAAGATGGTACCATCCTGCAGGGTGATTTCATTTACATTTACGTGTTTGCGTAACAGTGATAACGTGTTTACCCGTACGAAAATGTAGTCAACATCCAGCAATGGGTGATGATGCTGCTGAAAGAGGCTGTCTTCCAGCACTACTTTTTTCAGGGCGATAGACACACTGGGAAAGCTCTTCCAGAGGGAAGGTTCCATATCCGCGATGCGGATATTTCCGCTCAGGTGATCATTTAGCTGGGCAGTGATCTGTTTGAGGAAATTGTCTTTATTCGCATGTATGTACCAGGTCATACCCAGGATTAACAGCACCAGGAGTGCTATAAATATACCGCCGGTAATAAGGATGATCCTGAGCCATTTCTTCATGTGGTAAAGGTTTATTTGCTATAACAGCTTGAGCTGCCAAACAGTTCACCAACCCATAAAAACCATGCCTGTTCCGCAGAGTGTAACAGCAGCGCCGCTGATGGCGGCCATATATCTTTCTGTGGCTACGGGTTTCATTAGGGAAAACCCGTAGTATCCCAACAGTACCATGATGATCATGGTGAGGATGGTAAAGAACGTAAAAGTAGCTATCAGCATTACGATGCCGGGTACAGATTGTTGCGCGGCCGGATAAAACAATAACGGCAACAAAGGCTCCGACGGGCCCATTACGAATATTACGAACAGTATCCAGGGCGTTACGCGGATCCTTTTCTGTGGCGCTACATAGGCTTCATTGTGCCGATGCTGATAAACATACATATCGCCGTCGTCATATACATCAAAATGTTTGTGCGGCCTGTTGGCGATGGCTTTATACAATCCCCATATGAGGTAGAAAAGCCCCAATATCAGCAATGCCCATCCCGCAATGCCGCCACGCACTTCTGTGATGGCGGTAAAACGCGACAGCTGCCAGCCCAGTACTACGCCAATCATCCCGATCACGAGTGAGCTCATTACATGTCCGAGGCCGCAGAGGGCCGTCCACCCAATAGTTTTAGCCACCGACCATTTCCGGGTGCGGGAAAAAACGATGAAGGGCACGTAATGATCCGGTCCGGAGGCCGTATGAAGACAGCTGATAGTAACTGCCGTTAGCAATAAACTGTTATCAATAAATGACATACTACATTTTTAAAGAGATAAAAGCTTTGCCAGTTGTTGCTGACATTCAAATAGTTGTTCCCCGCTATGGCCCAGCATTCTTACCATGATGCCATTACCCGCAGTGCGGGTAACGCCGGCCAGGATATGGGGTTGATCTTCCAGGTAACGGTGAAGCCTGTCCGCAGTTTCGTTCAGGAGTACCTTTTCATGGGTATCAAAAAACAGGAAGGTGGCCTGGTGGGTATATTCTTCCATCCATCCCATTGCATTAAAGCTGGTAACACCGGGTTGCATCAGGAGGTTATCCCTTAACAACAGCTGCTCCCCCAAAAATACCTGTGTGATGCTGTGCAGTTTTGTAAACAGGAATATTTCCCCGTTTAGTTTCCGGCCGCAGGTAATGATTTCTCCCCATATAAGACGGCAGTCATTTGCCAGGTGCAGGTTTGCCGTGCCGGTGTAGGCAGCCTTTTCATGCGGCACCAGGGGGTGCGGTAAAAAGGTGAAGGTGCTCCCTGTTTGCAGTCGTACGCACATTTCCTGTGTAGCGCCGGTTTCCATGTTAAACAGCCGCTGGTAGGCCTGAGTTTGCAGGTGCAGGGCGGTGCCTGCGGTTACGGTAATATCTAACTGGTAATGATCTTTATCCAGCATCCCCGGCGAAGAGCTCATCATCATGAGGCGCAATACCGGGTCGCTGCGTTCCTCCCGCACGTTGGCCACTTTAAAAGGCCGCGTGCAGTAGCATTCCTTCAGGTAAGTGCTGCTGTCCCTTTTGCCTGTCAATATCTTCAGTTCACTGATCATGTTAAGAGGTTGGGCACGGCGCTGTCTTCCAGTAATGCATATCTTTTAATCCAGTTAATTACGTCTTGCAGCCCGGTACCGCTCATGAGGTCAGTGAACACGAAAGGTTGTCCTACTCTCATTTTGCGGGCATCTCTTTCCATTACGCCAAGGTCGGCGTGCACATAAGGGGCGAGGTCAATTTTATTAATCACGAGCAGGTTCGAGCGGGTAATACCGGGACCTCCTTTACGGGGAATCTTATCCCCTTCCGCTACGTCTATCACAAAAATGGTAACATCTGCCAGGTCGGGGCTGAAAGTGGCGGACAGGTTATCGCCGCCGCTTTCAATAAAGATGATTTCAATATCGGGGAAGCGGCGTACCATTTCTTCCACGGCTTCCAGGTTCATGCTGGCATCTTCACGGATGGCGGTATGTGGGCAGCCGCCGGTTTCCACGCCAATGATCCTCTCTGCCGGCAGCAGGCTGTTTTTCGTGAGGAATTCCGCATCTTCCTTCGTATAAATATCGTTGGTGATGACGGCTACCTGGTAGTGTTGCGCCATTTGCCTTGTTAACCGCTCAATGAGGGCTGTTTTGCCGGAACCTACCGGACCGGCCACTCCTACTTTTATGTATTCTCTGCTCATTGTATGAATAATTATTGTTACGACATATACAACCGGCTGTACAGGCGTTCGTGCTGCATACTGCGGATATCAAATGCCGCGTTGCAAAGGCCGAGCAATGATCTGTCGGGTTGTATCGTTGCTGCTGTCAGTTCTTTTAGTAGATGTTGCAGGTCAAAGATGATATCCTGCCCGTCCATTTGCCCAAGGGGCACGAGCTTTACGCAGTTGGTCACCATTCCCATGGCGGCGTTGTAATAGAACGCATACAACGCGGACGACAATGGAATGCCGGTGAGGTGGGCGTATATACCAAACACCAGGCAGTAGTGCGGGCTGTTACCTGCCGCTGTTTCATACTGCGTTACCAGGTCGCTGGTGTACCTGCGGCTGAAAATACGGGTAAGCCTTGCACCCAGCTTCTGGCTGGCTTCCCGGAGTTCGCGCGGCGCTTTTACGGCAGTGCACAGGTGGTGCAGCTCCAGCAGTTCGTTCACATTATTTTGTGTAGCTGCGGTGTAGGCCAGGCTCATAAATGCGGCATCGTTGTAGCGGATATTATTCTGCAGCATATTGCGCACAAAGGTAGCCGCAGTGGCTGCGCTGTTGACCAGCCCCTGTTGCACAAAGGTTTCCAGCCCGGCAGAATGTGTGTAACCGCCAATGGGCAATGTGCTGTCTGCCAGGTGTAGTAAGCTGCCGAGATAATGCTGTTCCATATGCTCTATTTTGACGCCAGTTCCAGGATCTTCTCAAAAAATGAAGAGCCGCTGTTTCCATGCGTGTGTGGTTGTACGTTAGTACGCAGGATGTGCAGTAACTTGCGCCGTTCTTTTACCACCGGGTACCCGGCCGCATGGAGCCAGCGATACAGCGGCTCCTCTGCGGGAATCAGCAGCTGCTCCTCTTCGAGGAAAAGCGGCAGGTGTTTGTTGCCGATTTCGTAGCACACCTTTGCCATTTCGGCCATGTTCTGCGGGCGGATCACAATAGCTTCACAGGGAAGGATGTCTACCACGATCATCAGGTCGTTGTCCTGGTAGAGGATATCATTTTGTTGCAGTTGCTGCCCTTCCTTTGTAAACTTCAATGCCACTTCACGGCCGCCGGCAGTGAGTTTCCGCTGAATGCGCCGGGAAGTTTCAAACCATTCCAGCGGCAGCAGGTCGGTTTCTTTACTGCTGCGTGTATGCGTATCCGTATTTCCTATAATTTCCCTTACCAACATATCTCTTCCGGATTAAAATAAAAAATAACGCTGTGCGAGCGACAGTTCCTTTAACGGTTCGCAGGTAATTTTTTCGCCGTCTACCCGTACTTCGTATGTTTCCGGATTTACGGTGATATCGGGTGTTTTATCGTTATGAATAAGATCTTTTTTGGAGATGTTACGGCAGTTGCTCACCGGCAACAATTGTTTCTGTAAACCGTATTCTTCTTTAATGCCTTTCTCTAACGATAACGCAGATACGAATAATACGCTGGTGTGCAGCAGTGCTTTTCCGTGTGCGCCAAACATGTGGCGGTAAATTACCGGCTGCGGTGTTGGAATGGACGCATTGGGATCGCCCATGCGGCTGGCATTGATCATGCCGCCTTTGATGATCATTTCAGGCTTCACGCCGAAGAAAGCGGGTTTCCACAGCACGAGATCTGCCATTTTACCGGGTTCCAGGGAACCGATATGCGTGGAGATGCCGTGTGCGATAGCCGGGTTGATGGTATATTTGGCGATGTATCTTTTCACACGGAAGTTATCATTCTCGCTGTTCTTATCCTCCTCCAGTGCGCCACGTTGTTTCTTCATTTTATCGGCGGTTTGCCAGGTGCGGATGATCACTTCACCGATGCGACCCATTGCCTGTGAGTCGGAGCTCATGATGCTGAATACGCCCATGTCGTGCAGGATATCTTCTGCAGCAATGGTTTCCGGGCGAATGCGGGAATCTGCGAAGGCCACATCTTCCGGTACTTTTTTATCCAGGTGATGGCATACCATCAGCATGTCGAGATGTTCATCGATGGTATTTACCGTATAAGGGCGGGTGGGATTGGTAGATGCAGGCAATACATTCGGGAAGGAGGCGGCGCGGATGATATCCGGTGCATGGCCGCCACCTGCGCCTTCTGTGTGGAAGGTATGTATTACACGGCCGTTGATGGCGTTGAGTGTATCTTCCAGGAAGCCGGCTTCATTCAGCGTATCCGTGTGGATGGCGATCTGCACGTCCAGTTCGTCGGCTACTTTCAGGGAAGCATCTATTACGGCCGGCGTAGCGCCCCAGTCTTCATGAATTTTCAGCCCCAGCGCGCCTGCAGCTATCTGTTCCACCAATGGCCCTGTGGTAGCACAATTCCCTTTACCAAAGAAGCCGAGGTTTACGGGGTATGCTTCTGCCGCCTGCAACATGCGCTGGATGTTCCATTTTCCCGGTGTTACCGTAGTCGCGCTGGTGCCATCGGCCGGACCAGTACCGCCGCCTATCAGGGTGGTTACTCCGCTGAAGAGGGCATGATCCACCTGTTGCGGGCAGATAAAGTGAATGTGCGTATCAATACCGCCGGCAGTGGCGATGAGGTTGGCGCCATTGTGTACTTCGGTGGATGCACCGATGATGAGCTGCGGATGTACGCCGTCCATCGTGTCGGGATTACCTGCCTGTCCTACTGCAACGATCTTACCGTCTTTAATCCCTATATCTCCCTTCACAATACCCCAGTGATCGATGATCATCACGTTAGTGATTACAAAATCGAGCACGCCTTCGCTGCGCAGTGCGGTGGCCGATTGGGCCATACCGTCCCTTACGCTTTTACCGCCGCCGAATTTGCTTTCATCGCCGTATACGTTGTAATCCTTTTCTATTTCGATGATGAGGTCTGTATCTGCCAGCCGTACGCGATCGCCGGTGGTAGGACCATACATATTTACATATTTTGTTTTGCTGATGGACAGGCTCATAGTTGCTCGGATTTAAAATTGAGGGAAGCTGCTTTGGCTATGGCTGCGGCTTTCACAGCAGGATCGGTGGTATCGCCGTTTACAAGGTTATTGATACCGATCACTTTCCGGGCGCCGCCCAGCTCCACCAGTTCCACTTCCTTGGCTTCTCCCGGCTCAAAGCGTACAGCATTGCCAGAAGGTATATTGAGCCGCATACCGAATGCGGCCTCCCTTGGGAAAGACATCATGCGGTTTACTTCAAAAAAGTGGCAATGGGAGCCTATCTGCACCGGTCTGTCACCGGTGTTCACCACGCTTACCCTGACCGTTTTCCGGCCGGCATTGGCAATGATATCTTCCTTCTTTAAAAAATATTCTCCGGGGATCATGGTTGTAAGATTTAGTACTGGTTAACGGATAGGATCATGTACGGTGACCAGTTTGGTACCGTCGGGAAAAGTAGCTTCGATCTGAACCTCGTGGATCATTTCGGGTATGCCTTCCATCACATCTTCGCGGGTAAGAATGGTAGCGCCATAGTGCATGAGCGCTGCCACGGTATTGCCGTCTCGTGCCGCTTCCATTAAGCGGCTGCTGATAAGGGCGATGGCTTCCGGGTAGTTAAGGCGCAGTCCTCGTGCTTTTCTTTTCTCGGCCAGTTCACCGGCCAGGTGCAGTAGTAATTTCTCGGTTTCCCGTGCAGTCAGGTGCATATGAATAGATTGTTGTATAAAAACTTTTTTCCGGGAGATTGGCTGGTGTATGAAAGGAGTGGTAAAGTACGATTTTTCCGCGGATTTTGTCTTTCTCAGGATTACGCTGATTTTACTGATTTTTTTGATTTGAACATTTTGGATTTTAAAGGATTTGGGGAGATATAGGCGGATTTTGTCTTTCCCGCTGATTACACTGATTTTACTGATTAAGGGATTTGAACACTTTGGATTTTAAATGATTCGGGGAGATGTAAGCGGATATTTTCGCTTATATCTCCCCAAATCTTTTAAAAAAATAATCAGTAAAATCAGTGTAATCAGCGGGAAAGACAAAATCCGCCTATATCTCCCCAAATCCTTTAAAATCCAAAATGTTCAAATCAAAAAAATCAGTAAAATCAGCGTAATCCTGAGTAAGACAAAATCCGCTTAATGTGCGGCGCTGGCTATTTTACCGAACCGAGTACGTACGGCATCGAGTTCTCCGCGTTTCATTTTTGATGTTTTTTCGAGGATGCCAACGAAGTAATCCACTTCTTCTTTCTGGGCGCGGACAGCCTACGTTCTGCAGTTTGCCGGTGGGGCTTTTCATGCGGCTGTCGGCCAGCAGTTCACCGTTGGTGTTTAATACCAGCCAGAACGGAATGCCTTCCTGATCGCCGTGATATTTTGCCAGCAGATCTGCGCCACCGGGGTTTTCCAGCGATTTGTTGGCGCCGTTTTCCAGCACGGTGATATGACGGATTTCGTAATTGTTGTCGAATGCTTTTTTCACGCTGGCATCATTCATGGCAGTATCCATTTTATGGCACCAGCCACACCAGGATGCGTGAAAGATGACGATCACTTTTTTATTGGCTTTGGCTGCCTGCGCGCAGGCATCTTTTACTACCTGGTCGGCGGCGGGTGGCGCCTGTTGCGCTTTTACGGCCGAGAAAGCGAGCGCGGAAAATACGAATGTTAAAGAGAGCACTAAAGAACGCATGGGTGATTGGTTTTCTCAAATATAACAAATTTCGCGTGGGGATCGCCTTCGGCGATGCGGAAATTGTCTTGGCTCAGGATTACGCTGATTTTACTGATTAGTTTGATTTTTACTTTTGGATTTTTTTTTGGATTTTCAGATTTATATAAAAATTAAAAGGAGATATAAACGAATATATCCGCTTATATCTCCCAAAATCATATAAAATCCAAAGTGATCAATCCCCTTAATCAATATAATCAGCGTAATCCTGAGTAAGACAACCTACGCTTTAATCATCGAGCTTGAGTACCGCCAGGAACGCTTCCTGTGGTATTTCCACGTTGCCTATCTGGCGCATACGTTTCTTACCTTCTTTTTGTTTCTCGAGTAATTTACGTTTACGGGAGATGTCACCGCCATAACATTTTGCGGTTACGTCTTTACGCATAGCGCTGATGTTTTCGCGGGCAACGATCTTGGCGCCGATGGCTGCCTGGATGGCGATCAGGAATTGCTGGCGGGGCAGCAGTTCCTTCAGTTTTTCGGTGAGTTTACGGCCAAACTCCTGTGCGCGACTTCTGTGGATCAGGGCACTGAGTGCATCCACTTTTTCGTTGTTCAGGAGGATATCCATTTTCACGATATCACTGTCGCGGAATCCGATCGGGGTATAGTCGAAGGAGGCGTATCCGCGTGTCTGGCTTTTCAGTTTATCATAAAAGTCGAATACGATTTCCGTTAATGGTATTTCAAACATCAGTTCCACGCGGGTGGTGGTCAGATAGCTTTGATTCAGGAGGTTACCGCGTTTGCCGAGACACAGGGTCATGATGTTACCGATATATTCCGGCTTGGTGATGATCTGTGCGCGGATGAAAGGCTCCTCGATCCTGTCCAGTTTGGTAGGATCGGGCATTTCGCTAGGGTTGTTTACGATGATCACGCCATCGCGGGTTGTGTGTGCAATGAAGCTTACGTTGGGAACCGTGGTGATAACGGTTTGATTGAATTCCCTTTCGAGGCGTTCCTGGATAATTTCCATGTGAAGCATACCGAGGAATCCGCAACGGAAGCCAAAACCCAGCGCCTGCGAGGTTTCCAGCTCATAGGTGAGGGAAGCATCGTTCAGCTGCAGTTTGTCCATACACTCACGCAGCTCTTCGAAATCTTCCGTATTTACAGGATAGATACCGGCAAATACCATTGGTTTTACTTCCTGGAAGCCGTTGATACCTTCTAAGCAAGGGTTATTGGATAAGGTGATGGTATCCCCTACTTTCACTTCCTTAGCGCTTTTGATACCGGTAATAATATACCCTACATCCCCGGTGAATACTTCCTTGCGGGGATCGAGTCCAAGTTTCAGGATGCCTACTTCATCTGCAAAATATTCTTCTCCGCTGTTGAAAAACCGGATCTTATCACCTTTTTTGATGGAGCCGTTGAACACGCGGAAATACGCGATGATACCACGGAATGAGTTGAATACGCTATCGAAGATCAGTGCCTGTAACGGCGCTTCATTACTGCCTTTGGGAGCGGGAATACGGTGAACGATGGCTTCAAGGATCTCTTCAATGCCGATACCGGTTTTACCGGAGGCAAGCAGGATATCTTCCCCTTTTACGCCAATGAGTTCAATGATCTGGTCTTTCACTTCTTCGATCATGGCGCCCTGCATATCAATTTTATTGATAACGGGGATGATTTCGAGGTCGTTTTCCAGTGCCAGGTAAAGATTTGAGATAGTTTGCGCCTGGATACCCTGTGCGGCGTCTACCAGGAGGAGGGCTCCTTCGCAGGCGGCAAGGGCGCGGGATACTTCGTAGGAGAAGTCCACATGGCCGGGGGTATCGATCAGGTTAAAGATATATTTTTCACCATTTTTTGCCGTGTAATCCATCTGAATGGCGTGGCTCTTGATGGTGATCCCTTTCTCACGTTCAAGATCCATGTCGTCCAGCACCTGTGCCTGCATGTCGCGGTCGGAAATAGTATGTGTAAACTCCAGTAAACGGTCTGCCAGGGTACTTTTACCGTGGTCAATATGGGCAATGATACAAAAATTGCGAATATTCTTCATATGTTTTTTTGCTATTCCGTGTCCTGCTGCAATGTACTGCATCGGACCTTTTCAGCCGGCAAAGGTATTGAAATTAGTTCATTAGTTAATGCGTTTAGTAATTATGTTTTGTTATTTGGTTTTTAAGGAGATAGAAAGGATGGCGCGGGCTTTTTTTGATATATTAATATATAAAGCTCAACTTTATAGACATAAGGGAAAAATGAGGGTGTTAACCCGTATTATTAAATTTAAAATTCACCGCACATGGAACTAACCAGTCAGTTTGAAGAGGCAGTAGCAGCCAGTAAAACCCTGCCGGAGAAACCGTCCAATGAAATTTTGCTGCAGTTGTATGCTTTGTACAAACAGGGAACAACCGGCGACGTGGATAACGACGGTCCTTCCAACCCATTTGATTTTGTGGCGAAAGCCAAGCATGAAGCGTGGGCGGAGTTGAAAGGTAAAACGAAGGATGCGGCGATGCAGGAATATGTGGACCTGGTAAAGAAACTGAAAGGAGGCAATTAGCCGGGAGCTGTTAGCTGATGGCTAACAGCTTCTTTCATCTTTTTCCTTACTTTTGGGTTATGGTACCTTCATACACGATAAGCGAAAAGTCACAACATTACCTGGCGCTGGAAGAACAATATGGTGCCCATAATTATCATCCGCTGCCGGTTGTACTGGACCGGGGCGAAGGTGTTTTTTTATGGGATGTGGATGGCAAAAGTTATTATGATTTTCTGTCCGGTTATTCTGCTGTAAACCAGGGGCATTGTCACCCTAAAATTATTGCCACCCTTATAGAGCAGGCAAAAAAGCTGACACTTACCTCCCGTGCATTTCACAATGATTTGCTGGGAGAATATGCACAATATATCACTGCTTATTTCGGATATGACAAAGTATTGCCCATGAATACGGGGGTGGAAGCAGTGGAAACAGCGCTGAAGCTTTGCCGTCATTGGGCCTATATTGTAAAAGGCATTCCGAAAGACAAAGCAAAGATCATTGTTTGCGCCAATAACTTCCACGGGCGTACGCTCAATGTGATTTCGTTCAGTACGGATCCTGCCGCACGTGATAATTTTGGTCCGTTCACACCGGGCTATGAAGTCATTCCATACAACAGCCTAACAGCACTGGAACAGGCTTTACAGGATAAAAACGTAGCCGGATTCCTGGTAGAACCTATACAGGGTGAAGCGGGTGTAATGGTACCGGATGAAGGGTATTTATCCAAAGCCTGGCAGTACTGCCAGGATGCCAATGTGTTATTTATTGCAGACGAGATACAGACGGGTTTGGCCCGTACCGGCAAAATGCTGGCGTGCGACCATGAAAATGTGCGCCCGGATATCCTGATACTTGGAAAGGCTTTGTCGGCCGGCACCTTACCGGTGAGCGCTGTACTGGCGGATGATGAGATCATGCTCACCATTAAACCGGGCGAACATGGCTCCACCTATGGCGGCAACCCGCTGGCCTGCAAAGTGGCCATTGCTTCCCTGCAGGTGCTGAAAGACGAGAAGATGGCGGAAAACGCCGCTGAAATGGGCCTGTTGCTCCGCAACGGCCTGAAGGAACTGCATTCGCCTTACATCACCACCATCCGTGGAAAAGGACTGCTGAACGCCATCGTTATTGAACATAAAGACCCGGAAGCTGCCTGGGACCTTTGTCTTACTTTAAAAGAAAACGGTCTGCTGGCAAAACCAACACACGGTGATAAAATACGGTTTGCACCGCCCCTGTCTATCAACGCAGGACAGATCAACGATTGCGTGCAGATCATCAAAAGAAGCCTGGAGCAGGCTTTCAGTTAGTGAACCTTGTATGACTATATCCCATAAAGCCATCCGTAGTTCCGGGTGGAAGACAGATTTTTTAATCGGATTTCCCGATGGACTTTTCCTGCTGTTCTTTGCTACGCAGGTGATACAGGTATTTCCCATTGAAGTGCAAACCTTTTATACCATTCACCTGTGCGCACTGATCATTGGCGCCGTACTGGTAATGATCAGCGCTTTCCAGGCTAATAAAGGCGACCTGCAGCACGACAGCGCCCTGTTGTCGGACCAGGAACGGTCCAAGCTGCAACGACTGGATATCAACCCGCGTATGATTGCACATATAGAACAGGAAATGGAAAAGGATGCCCATTCATGGGAGCTGATGCTGGAACAGGAAAAAGTAAAGGAATCTGCGTTTAGCCGTTCCCGTGCTATCAAGAGTGCGTTGATGACGGGAGTTTTCTTTTTGCTGGGCGGCATCCTTTCGCTGGGACCTTACCTTTCCAATGAAAATTTCGCAGCGGCCTCCCCTACCAGTATCCTGCTGGTTTTCCTGGGACTCACGATTTTCAGTTTTATCAAGGCGAAAGTAACCGCGCAACGTCCGCTCCCGGTGATTTTACGGTATTGGTTGATGGGAGCCGGTATCCTTGCGGGTGCATGGATTTTACATAAAACCATCTTCTGAAGCGGATTTTGTCTTTCCCACTGATTACGCTGATTATATTGATTTAGGGATCTGATCACTTTGGATTTTAATGATTCGGGGAGATATAAGCGGATATTTTCGCTTATATCTCCCCGAATCTTTTTAAAATCATAAAAAAATCCCAAAAGTAAAATCAAGGGAATCAGTATAATCAGCGTAATCAGTGGGAAAGACAAAATCCGCATCGCCGAAGACGATGCGGATTTTTATTTACTGTTTTTAGGCGGACGTGTAAACAACACGCAGGCAAAGGCTACCAGCGCACCAGCTAATGATAAGTAAAGGCCGGGTTGCGACTGCGGACAATCGCCCATCTCACATCTTGAATACAACAACATATTCCTGAAGGTCCAGGCCAGCAGAAACCCTACAATAAAGAGGTTCACCCTGGACACCCACTTATTCTTTACCAGGAATATTCCAATTGCCAGTACAGAAAGGATAATACATAACCGGCCCGGCTCTCCGTAATTGGAACCCGTTCCGTTTACGCCTGTAAAAACCAGGTGCCTGCCTTCCACGTCTACCACCGACCACGGCAAAAACGCGCAGATAATCACCAGCAACACTGCCAGTATTCCAATAATAGCTGTCCTGGACATACTTTTAAATTTAGGGAGGCAAAGGTACTTATTTTGCGCCCGGTTCACAATGCGAACGCAAATAATTAGTATATAAAGTAGAAAGGTGTTCAAAAGTACCTTGCCCCTCAGAGATACTATGTGTGCGGTTAGGATAAGCCATAAACTGGAACTGCTTATTATACCTGATCAGTTCATTCAGCAGCATTTCCGCGTTCTGATAATGTACGTTGTCATCACCGGTGCCATGGATATAAAGCAGATTGCCCTGGAGATTTTTTGCATAAGTGATAGGCGAACCTTTTACAAAGTCTTCCCGGTTTTCTTCGGGCAGGCCCATATAGCGTTCCTGGTAAATGTTATCATAAGTAAGCTGGTTGCCTACCGCAGCAATGGCGATCCCTGTTTTATAGATCTCCGGATACTGGAACAGGAGATTCAGCGTCATGGAGCCGCCGCCGCTCCAGCCCCAAACAGCGGTGCGTTGCGGATCAAGAAAAGTATATTTCTGTAACAATGCTTTGGTGCCCATAGCCTGGTCGCGTGCATTGATCAATCCTACTTTGCGGTACACGCATTTACGCCAGTTGCGGCCTTTGGGCAATGGGGTGCCCCTGTTGTCCATTGATACGTACACATATCCGTCGGCAGCCATATCGCCGTCGTAGAGGAAATTGCGGCCTGCGCCAATGGCGTCTAGCGAGGTAGCGCCGGCGGGTTCGCCGTATACATAAAATACCACGGGATATTTTTTGGAGGGATCAAAACTGGCGGGTTTACTCATCCAGCCGCTCATGGTAACGCCGTCAACGGTGGTGATGCTGAAGAACTCCGGTTTATTGGGTGCTGCAGCGCCTTTGGTAATAGCATTCAGTACGGTATTGTCCTTGCTTTTGTGCGCCGGCAGCTGCAGGTTTTCACTAACAGGATAAGTATATGCGTTGCTGAAGTCGTGGATAGCCCAGTTTCCGTAAGGTGAAATTTTATATTCGTGGGAGCCGGGTTCATTCGCGGGTGTGATACGTTCTGCCTTGCCTCCGTTTAACGGCACCTTGTAAAGGTACTGCTGGGTAGGATTGTCCGGTGAAGCGAGGAAATAAATGGTGTTACTCGCTTCATCAATTTTGGCGATGCTGATCACATCATAGTTTCCTGGTGTGAGTAAAGTGGCTTTACCATCGTCCGTAGAAATATTGTAGAGATGGCGCCAGCCGTCCTGTTCACTCACCCAGATAAAGGATTTGCTGTTGCGGATAAAGTCCCATCCGGCGATGTTGTCATCGTCCCAGCGCGACTTTACATCGATCCAGGCGCTGTCCTTTTCCTGGTAAACAGGGCGTACATTTCCATTGGCGGCATCGCAGAGCATTATTTTGCTTTCGTTTTGTTTGCGGTTCAGCTGCTGGATGATGAGGGTATTTTTACCGGGCACCCATTCCATGCGGGGAATATAATGTTGTTGCTGATCGCCCGGAACCTGCATCCAGGTTGTTTTAGCAGTTTGTATGTCGGCAACCCCGATGCGGCAGGCAGAGGGGCTCTCTCCTGCTTTCGGGTATTCTACCGGCACCGTAAAGGAATATATGGAATCAGTGTTATCGATCATGAGGAAGTCGCGGATCTTTGTGGCATCAATCTGCCAGTAGGCGATGCGCTTGCTATCCGGGCTCCAGCGGAAGCCGTCGCGGCAGCCGAATTCTTCTTCATAGGCCCAATCGAATGTACCGTTAATAAAACGGCGGGTACCATCCGTGGTAATGGGAGTAATGGCGCCTGTGGCGAAGTCTTCCACGAAAATGTTATGCCCGCTTACGTACGCGGCTTTCGTGCCATCTGGTGATAATTTGGCGAACATAAGGGAAGAAGCCGGTTTATCTTTCCCGAGCTGCAGGAGTTTTCCGCTGGCGATGTCCAGCAACCAGTAGTCACCGCGGGTTTCATAACGCCATACTTTTTTCGAATTGGTGTAAAGCAGTACTTTTTTTTCATCTCCTGAAAAATAAAAATCCTTTATGGCAAGGTTGTGATAGCTGACTGCGGGGACTTTTAGGGAAGATGCTTCACCGGACAACGGGTAAGATTCGATCCCGGCAGGGGTGGCTTTAAAATAGGATTTGCCGTCGAGGCTCCACCGGATGCCCTTTCCGGGCTGCGCCTGTGCTGGTAAATAATACAGCGCGATAAAAACAATGAGTAGCGTAAGTTTCTTCATTATGTAAGAATAATTTGCAATGGTAGCCAAATTATAATAGAAAAAAAATGAACAATATAGGGACGGTAGTGTTCACTTAATAAAAAATCACCCTTTAGTATTAAAAAAACAATTTCTTTTTGCCTATTTTTATGTCAGATTTAATAATTAGATAATGAAAACCAGCCGGTTAGCCATATTTTAACCGGTAATCCTAATTCCTGCAGAAAAACCGTCAGTTATGATACAGATTACCTTATCTTATAAAAACCGTGAATACCGGCATTTTGAAGATTCCTCTCTTGCGCAGATCGCTGAAAATACCCGGAGATTACTTTGCGCTTTACTGGAAGATATCTATGACCTTGTTACGAAGGAAACAGGGCGCTTTATGATCTACCTGGATCACCATCCTAAAATTGAAGTGGAAGGATTCAGTCATGGTCTCCGCAACCAGATAGAGCGTACGCTCCGTGGTGAATCTGCCTATGAGGATGATTATTGAGTTGGTTGTTGTTCTCCTGTCGTAGTCATATAAAGTATCCTTACCTTAGTTCATAAATCAGACAAGGAGAATGCAGCTTACCTTCATCCAGGTATTGGAATTACTGGGCACTTTTGCGTTTGCTGTTTCCGGAGCCACAGCAGCTATTAATAAGTCGTATGATGTTATCGGGCTATTGGCGCTGGCTTTTATCACCGCTATTGGCGGTGGTACTATCCGCGACCTGCTGACAGGCGCCACGCCAGTAGCCTGGATGACGGACGAACTTACCAACACGGCCATTATTACCGCCGCTATTATTGCCGCATTATTTTTTTCCTATGTGAAAAAACTCACCCGTTTACTCAGCACCTTTGATGCTATTGGTCTTGGGCTGTTTACTATTACCGGTATCAATAAAGGACTGGCAGCGGGGCTTCCCATGCCCATATGTGTAGCGCTGGGCGTTATTACCGGCACTTTCGGCGGATTACTGCGCGATGTTATCACCGGAGAGCAGCCAATTCTTTTTACCCGCGAAATATATGCTGCGGCATCTATTGCCGGTGGCATCCTGTACCTGGTTGCGGGGCACTTTACCGGCGTTTCCGGAGACATTGCGCAGGGTATAGCCGTTACCGTTATAGTGACCATCCGGCTGATAAGCCTGCGTCATAACTGGCAATTGCCCCGCTTACGTTCCTAGCAGCGATGTTTGCCGGTAAATAAAATTTATTATATTGCTGATATGATGGCATTATTTGATAATTATCTTGCTTTTGCAACCACCGTATTCATGGGATTACTGGCAATTGTAAATCCTGTTTCAGCCATCCCTGTTTTTATGGAGCTGACATCCAATATGGATAAAAAAGCGAAGCGAAATATTGCTACCAAATCAGTGATCATTGCCTTCTGTATTATTCTTGTTTTCAGTGTGGCGGGTAAACTCATTTTTCATGTTTTTGGCATTACATTGGCCGCGTTGCGTGTAACCGGCGGTATCCTTGTATTCGTGATTGGCTATGAAATGGTACGCGGAGAAAAGGAAAATAAAAATGAAAATCCCAAACTCGGCGCTCAACCGGTGAAGGCCGAC
Organism: Chitinophaga sp. W3I9; assembly: GCF_050434025.1. Taxonomy (NCBI): domain Bacteria; kingdom Pseudomonadati; phylum Bacteroidota; class Chitinophagia; order Chitinophagales; family Chitinophagaceae; genus Chitinophaga; species Chitinophaga sp. W3I9. Next base: position 4,553,675 of record NZ_JBNPWC010000001.1, on the reverse strand, counting down.
CAGGGGATCAGCGTAGCCATTACCCCACTGGCAATGCCGCTGCTGGCGGGCCCCGGCGCTATTACCACTTCCATGAGTTATTCCGCGGCAAAAGACCTTACACACCTGGCTATTGTAATAGCCATTTATGCATTTATATGTTATATTACCTATCTGCTCTTTATTGCAGGTGAACGCATTGTAAAAATAATCGGCACCAATGTAATGATGGTGATCACAAAAATGATGGGACTTATTCTCGCTGTTATCGGGGTTCAGATGTTTGCGCTCGGCATCCGCGAACTTTTTAATTTTTAAAAACGGTTTTCCCAGAACAATTTTAAATCGTTTCGTGTTATTATTTCAGATGCGCACTAAAGGAGTTTTCAAGATAACACAAAAGGGAAAAAATATTTAAGAAGATAGCAGCCATCATCCGCATAGCGTGACCCGCTATGATTGTCATTGCGCATCCAAACATAAAATCCAAAAACATTTTAACTTATCGAAAACATTTCGCGTAAAAATACGTGAAGGAATCTCATTGCCACTTTATAAAGTTTTTTTAGTTGAACAACAGGTAAATCCGTTATTGATTACTAGGTGGATGTTATTTGTTCTCTTTTTTTAATAAGAACATAAGAAAATCAATATAGACGGAACAGTTAGCAGAAAAGCCGTCCCGACTCCTCGGGACGGCACTTTTTTTTAGTCCTGGTTTTTCTTTTTGCGTTTGCTGTCTGCGATATCTTTCTGATCGTATTCGTCTTCATCATATCCTTCCAATACATTATTCCGGTCGTCGTTCCTTTCTTTTTTGGCGCCGCCTTTGGCCGGAGCCAGTGTTTCATTCTTACGCTTTGTTTCTTTCAGCTCACGCTTTTCGGAAGTGCTTTTTTTGATCGTCATAAGTCATGGTTTTAACGTATGGCTACAAAAAAAACGCCGGAACTGTGCTTACGGGATCATGACACCTTCTTTAATTTCATCTGTTGCCGGTGCGATCACCCGGTCATCCGCCTGCAGATGGCCGAACACTTCCGTGGAGTCGTTGTGATGATTACCTTCTTCTATATCAATCCATTTTGTATAGTGATTTCTTACGGCGACTACATACTTTCTTTCCGTAGACGTAACAATTGCGCTGGCCGGCACTAACAGCGCCTGAGCAGAGCCTTTCAGCGGCAGCATCACTTCTGTATACATTCCTGCTTTGAGTAACCGTTTCGCGTTCTGTACATCTATTTCTACAGCTTCAGAGCGGTATTTATCATTCAACGTACCCGCCTGCCTGGCGATGGTACCCTGGAAATGTTCACCGGGAATGGCATTGACCTCAAATGTGATCACAGACTGTTCTGATAACTGGGCGCTGTATATTTCGGGGACCTGGAGCATCAGCCTTAGCTTGTCTTCCTGCTCCAGCATCAACATGGGCTTATCATCCACTTTGGTGTCCGGCCCCACCAGGGCACCGGGGTGAATGTTACGTTCTGTGATCACGCCATCAAAGGGCGCGGTAACAGTTAAATATCCACGGTTTACTTCCTGCGCGCGGAAATTGGCCTGCTCGCTGTTCATCAGTGCGCTGTCGGCCAGCATACGGGCTTTTGCCAGCTCCAGGTCGTGCGGGGAAATGGTGCCCGGTTCTTCACTGGTGGCTACGGTACGTTCGTAGTTATCCTTACTGGAGGCGAACATGGCCGCTGCCTGCAGGTATTTGGACTGTGCAGCGTAATAATGCTGGGTTACTTCCGGCGCTTCCAACACCAGGAGTACCTGTCCTTTTTTTACTTTGGAGCCGCGGTCTACAGAAATGCTTTTCACAAAACCATTGATCCTGGGATAAATGCTAACCTTCTGGAAGGCGGCTAACGCGCCCGGCAAGCGGATACTACCAGCCAGCGGTCGCTGTACCACTGTTGCGAGCATATAATGACGTTCTTCTTTATTTGTTTTCTTTTTATCAGTCATAGCGGCTGAATTACAGGCCGCCAGGGCAATGATTATACTTACCGTGAACAGGTAATATTTATAGTACTTCATTATTTTAGATTTTATTTTAAACATTGGCATTGTCCGGCATTAGGGAGGGCGATTGATAACCTGTCTTACGCTGCATCAGCGCATATACCTGCGGTAATATAAGCAGGGCGGCAAGTGTGGAAGCTATCAGTCCGCCGATTACGGCGCGTCCCAGCGGTGCCGTCTGATCTCCTGCTTCCCCAAGGCCGCTGGCCATCGGGATCATCCCTGCGATCATGGCCAGGCTGGTCATCAGGATAGGACGTAGCCTTATACCGGCGCTCACGATGGCTGCTTTCCGCGCATCGCGGTATTCCACCCGGAGTTTTTCCGCGTTGGTAACGATCAGGATGGCATTGGCCACCGATACGCCGGTCGACATGATCATGCCCATATAAGATTGCAGGTTGAGTGTAGCGCCGGTGAGTAACAGGGCGATCAGTGCACCGGCGATTACTGCCGGGATGGTAGTGAGTACCACCAGCGATAATTTGAACGATTGATAATTGGCCGCCAGCAACAGGAAGATAACTGCTACCGCTATCATCAGCCCGTTTTGCAGGCTGTTCAACGTTTCCACCAGGAGGCTTGATGCGCCTTTCAATTCTGTGATCAATCCCTTTGGCGGTGTGCCGGTTTCCTGAATCGCCTGTTGCACGGCGGCCGTGGCAGCACCGAGATCTTTGCCCGAAATATTGGCGCTAACGGTAACGAATCTACGCGGACCGGAGCGGTCATATTCCCCTGGCATTTCCGTTTGGGAAAAAGTGGCTACATCTGCCAGTACTGGTCTGGGCTGGCCTTTCACCAGCGGGATCTCTTTCAGGTCGTTTAAGGCTGTCATGTTGTACTCCGGCACCTGCACCTGTACCTGGTAGGTATATGCCACCTTTTCATCGAGCCATTGATTTTTTTCCGTAAAGCGGCTGGAGGACGTGGATGCTGTAACAGAACGCGCCACCTGGTAAATGTTCAAACCCATCTGTGCCAGTTTAAGACGATCAATGTGAATGCTGATCACCGGGAAATGCAGTGGCTGCGCAATTTGTACATCCCGCAGGAAAGGAATGTCGCGCAGCTTATCTACCAGTTGTTGTGCATACGCGGAAATCTGTTTCATATCCTTCCCTGCCACCCTTACTTCTATCGGCGTGGCTGCTCCCTGGCTCATAATTTTTTCCGTGAGATCTATCGGCTCAAAGGACAACCGCATCTCCGGTATTTTCGCCGTGATGTTCTGCCGGAGCTGATCTTTCAGCATCTCGATATTTACTTTGTAATTTTCCTCCAGGTTCACCTGCAATACCGCCTCATGGGTGCCGCTGTTAAAAATATAGAGGTTACTGGTACCATAGCTGCTGGGAATTAATCCCACGTAAGCGGAGCTGATGGCCACATGCCCTTCCACGGTACTGTCCACTACTGCCAGCACTTCATGCAGTGCGCTTTCCGTGCGCTCCAGGCGGGTACCATCGGGCATGCGTAAACGAAGCTGGAACTGCCCGGCGTTGATGTGGGGCATGAGGTCCTTCCCTATCCATACGTAGCAACCACCAGCCAATAGCAGGGAACCAATGATATAAACGGTTACGACTATACGGGATTTATTCATACCGCTTTCCAGGACCTGCATAAAGCCCTGTTTAAAGCGTTCGAAGCCGGTTGCTTTTTCCGGATGCTGCACCGCCTGCTGCAGATGATCGTTTACTTCGTTTATTTCTTCCGCATCCAGCGCCAGGCCGGCATGGGCATGGTGTTGGTATTTATCAGCCTTCAGCCACCAGTTGGCGATAACCGGCACCAATGTTTGCGCTGCGAAATAGGAAGCCACCATAGCAAAGCCGATAGACAACGACAGTGGCAGGAACATGGCACGTGGCACCCCGGTCATAATAAATGAAGGCGCAAATACTGCCAGGATGCAAAGCAGGATGAGCAACAGCGGGAATGCAATTTCTTCGCATGCATCATAAATTGCCAGCCGTTTGGACTTCCCCATTTCCAGGTGCTGATGGATATTTTCGATAGTCACCGTGGCCTGGTCCACCAGAATACCGATGGCCAGTGCAAGGCCGCTCAGCGTCATGATGTTGATGGTTTGCCCTGCCAGCTTCAGTCCCATTACAGCGCATAGCACTGCTACCGGGATGGTAACCACTACCACCAGACAACTACGCAGGTCACGCAGGAACAGGAGTACCATCAGCCCGGTGAGCAATGCGCCCAGCGTACCCTCTGTGATCAGGCTTTTCACGGCATTGATCACGAACACCGACTGGTCAAATTCGTACGATACCTTTACATCATCCGGCAGCAGGCTTTGCATTTCCGGGATTTTGGATTTCAGTGTTTTCACTACGTCCCAGGTGGAGGCATCGGCTGTTTTTACCACAGGGATATATACCGAGCGTTTGCCATTAACCAATGCATAATCCACGGTTACATCCGTAGCATCGGCTACACGGGCTATGTCGCGTACGAACACGTTGTTGTTGCCATTGGTAACAATGGGAATATCACCAAAGTCCGCCACCTCTTTTTCGAGGGAATTGATGGTGGTCACAAACATGGTATTGATGATACGGATGTTCCCTGAGGGCGTCATCACATTATTTTTCGCAATGGCTTCCACTACTTCATCGGCGCTGAGGTTAAAGCTGCGCAGCTTTTGCGGATCAACATTTATGATCACCGACCGGGAGTTAGCGCCAAAGGGTGGCGGCGCCGACAGTCCGGGTACAGATGCAAACATAGGCCGGATGCGGGTAGCGGCCAGATCATAAATTTCCTTCAGCGACTTTTTAGGGCTGCTGAACACCAGCTCTCCCACCGGCAGCGACGATGCATCGAAACGCATGACCTGCGGCGGCAAGGCTCCCGGCGGAAAAAACTTCATGGCGCGGTTCACCTGTAACGCCACCTGGGCGGAAGCTTCCGCCATATCTGTGTTTTCATAAAAGGTGAGCTTTAGTAACGTTAACCCCTGTATGTTTTTGGTAGAAATACTTTTTACGCCATTTACATACAGGAACTGATCCTGCAGGCGGGTGGCAAAGAACCCTTCCATTTGCTGCGGCGACATTCCTCCGTATGGCTCTATCACGTAGATAGTTGGCAGGTTCAGTTTCGGGAATATATCGATGGGTATATTGAAGATGGACAGCAACGAAAAAAGCAGTAGTCCGCCGGTGATTACCACCACCGCAATGGGCTTCTTCAGTGCCGAAGATACAAATGACATAATGAATAGCGTTTAATTCAGATCAGGTAAAAGTTGTGAAATAGTATTGCCGGCATAAGCAGCACGGAACAGTGCTTTCCAGGCTGCATCCTGTGTTTGTACCAGGTCTGTTTCCGCGCGGTTCAAAACAAATAAAGCAGTAGTGACATCAATAATATTGGTGAGACCACCTTTATACAACGCCATTTTTTGCCGGGCTGCAGCCCGTGCAGCTGCCAGTTGCAAAGGCAGTTCCTGTAGTTTCTCGCGCGAAGTTTGAATATCCGACTGCGCCTGTTGCAGTAACCCACTGAGCGCAGTGCGGGTGGTAGCCAGTTGTTGCGCGGCTGCTTCCGAGCGGTATTGCTGCACAGCAACTTTTTCGTGTGTGCGTTTCAGGTCTGTAAGATTATATGTGATGCCCAATCCGAATAAATAGTTGTACCTGCCGTACCCGAGGCCACTCCACAGGTTTTTATCATATACATCATTGAATGATCCGCTGGAGCCGCGCATCCAGCCTGCTGCCATCAGGTTTACTTTGGGCAGCCTTGCTTTGCGGATTACCTCAGCGGCGGCGCGTTGTTGTTCGTATACCGCATGATAATAAGCCAGCATGGGATGGGCGGCCAGGCTGTCCGGCGCTTCGCTGCCCAGCAACACCCGCAGGCGTTTGTTGTTAATGGTATCGGGCAGTATCAGCGCCGTATCGAGTCCGGTGAAAACACTAAGCTGAATGCGCACCTGGTTATAGTTGTTTTTTATATCGAGCAGGGTGAGTCTTGCTTTCGACAATTCTGCGGCAGCTATGGCGCTGTCGACTCCGGGTTTGAGGCCATGCAGCACGGTAGCCGTTACTGCCTTCAGCACTTCTGCATTACGCCGGATATTGTCTGATGCTATTTGCTGCAAGGCATACAGCCGGAGCAGTTCCAGGTAATTTTGAATAACGGATACCGTTAGCTGGTTGGCCGTATTATTCAGATCTGTTTGCTGCACTTTAAGTGATTGTGCCGCTTCTTTCTGTTCACTGCCGTAGGCGCCAAAGTTATAGATCTCCCACTGCATAGCGGCCATTGCGATATTGCCGCTCATTAAGGCACTGTTATTTTCCGGGCGGATCCCCCCGGAAGTGGAGGGAATCATTCCCATGGTGAAATAAGATCCGTATATGCTGTTGTCTGTGCCGGCATCTACCTGCTCGTGCAGTTTTATGGCCGGGTACCAATTATGCTTAATATCTGTAAGGCTTGCCTGTCCGGCGTTTACCTGGGCCTGTTTGGCCTTTATAGCGGGGTAATGTGCAAGTGTAAGCGCAATGGCCCGCTGCAGCGAAAAGCTATCCGCTGCAGATTGTGCGAACAAAGAAGTGAAGGGGAAAATACATAGCAACCACCAACACCACTTCTTCGCGATCATATGTAAGTTCATAAATCGCTAAAAAAGAAAATGAAATAAATAAAAGATAAACGGGTTATCAGGCGGCAGGCGGGCCTCTCCAGCTTCTTAGCGGTGTGGGTACGCTGAGGTAAGGATTGAAATAATATCCTTTGAGGGTTTTGTCTACATAAATAAACCGGGTAGTAACGGCGGACAATAAAAGGGGACAAACCTTTTCGTGACCGTAGCTGTCGTTGATACCAACAGGGCGGCGTTTGAACCGGTTAACCGTAGTGCGGAACCGCGGTGCTTTCTCCGCCGCTTTAAAGGCGATGCCGGTGGTCAGGTGAATATTATCCGTGCCTTTTACCTGTATTTTCCAGGGCTGCCCCTGCACCTGTGGCAGGAACATCACCGCAATCAATACATAAAATAAATGCCGGAATAATTTCATGTGGTATACTGTAATGAATGTACTAAGGTATTTAAAAGTGCCTGCTTTGACAGCGCCTCGTATTTTTTTAACCGGATTTTAATGTCCTAAAAAAAACAGATCAGACAGAGTTCTTCCATTTTCAACAGGGCATTGGCGAGGCGAAAGTCCTGCATATTAAGGCAGGTGAAGGATTGATATTCATCCAGACTGGTACCGGCTGCCACTATTTTCAATTCATGTTCATCCAGCTGGTCATTTACAAAATCCAGCACGCCTTTGGCAAAATCTTCTGCGCCAATGATGGCTTCAAAATCATCTGCATCCGGTGCTTTCAGCATAATACCAGCCTGTTGCAATGGCCTGAGCCCATTCAGCGCAATGATACCGCTTTCTGCAAATTGCTGCCACTCAAATTCCACCACGTTGCCGGTGGCGGATAGCGCAGCATATAATTCTTCCCATATGGCCGTGGCATTTGGCAGCACGATGTCCGGCAAATGACTGATCTGGTCTTCCGCATCATCTTCATTAAAGATATCCAGGTACAGCTGTGCCAGCGGTTCGCGGGCATTTGAAAGACCGTGAAGGTTTTCGAGCATCTTTAGTTCGTGCATGAGATCAGACCAGCGGAGCAATAGCTCTTCTTCATCTTCCTCATTCATCTCATCTGGGATGAGCACTGCTTTATCGTGCAACTTATAATTATCGAGTCTGTTTTTCCTGATGTGCAGTCCCGGCGTATCAAAAGAAAGTTCATAGGAAGCACAGTTCAGGAAGGCGGTACCAATAAGCACCTTATCTACAAAAATTTCATGCACCACACTTTCTTTGGTATCTATGTGCGAGTAGCCACTCTCCTTTCCATAGGTTTGTGTTAACCAGTTAAAATCTTCGCGTGAAATAGCAGGCATCTGTTCTGGCATAAAAATTAGTCGGTGAAAGACAAAAGTAATTAAATTACGTACGGGATGTACCCGCGATAGGTATCAATAAAAAAATTATTATGGAAAAACGGAAACTGGGACAATCCGGGCTATTAGTAGCCCCACTGGCCTTTGGCGGCAATGTATTCGGCTGGTCGGCCAATGAATCCACTTCTTTCTCACTACTGGACGAATTTACGGCAAATGGGTTCAACCTTATAGATACGGCGGATGTATACTCGCGCTGGGTACCGGGCAATTCGGGAGGTGAATCTGAAACTATAATTGGTAAGTGGATGCGCGACCGAGGTAATCGCGACAAAGTAGTGGTGGCCACCAAAGCCGGCGGTGATATGGGTGAAGGCAAAAATGTGACCAGGGCCTATATCCTCAAAGCCGCAGAGGCTTCCCTAAAGCGCCTGCAAACAGACTATATAGACCTTTACCAAACGCATTTCGATAACGAAGCCACTCCTGTGGAAGAAGCGCTGGCCGCTTATGATACGTTGATAAAAGCCGGCAAGGTAAGGGCTATCGGCACTTCCAATATGAGTGCCGCCCGCCTGCTGGAAAGCCTGGAAGCCAGTAAGCAAAACGGCTGGCCGCGGTACGAAACATTCCAACCGGAATACAACCTGTACGACCGCAAAAAATATGAGCAGCAGTATGCAAAGATCTGTGAAGAACAGCATCTCAGCGTGATCAATTATTATTCGCTGGCCAGTGGTTTCCTGACGGGCAAATACCGGACGGCGGCCGACACGGGCAAAAGCACCGCCCGTGGCCAGAAAGCGTTGAGCTATCTTAATGAAAGGGGGCTTCATATCCTGGCGGCATTGGACCAGGTAGCGGCCCAGTATCACTCTACACCAGCCGGTGTGGCGCTGGCATGGCTGCTTACACGCCCTGCAGTGGCGGCGCCTATTGCCAGTGCTACCAGTAAAGAACAATTGCATGAACTGATGAATGGCGTGCAGCTGCAGCTGGATTCAGCAGCAGTGGCGTTACTCGACAAAGCAAGTGCATAAAAAAAGAGGAGGTTAAATGGCCTCCCTTTTTTATGTTATTTATGATCACAAATTAAATTTCAATCCTACATTCAATCCCAGTCCCCCGATATTGATATAGGATTTCAGGTCGTTGCCCGGCTTATTATCATCTTTATAAATCACTTTGGTGCCCTGCTGGTTTACCGGCGTATTGGAGCCCTGATCCAGCGTAGTTACGTATTTCGTATTCTTTTCCGCTACCGACAAATCGTTAATATTACGGCCTGGCAAGGATTGTATCACCGCGCCGGTGGAACCATTGATGAGGGTATTGGTTTCATTGTACTCAGTAATTTCTTTCTCTTTACTGCGCACCGGCACATTCTTGTATTCCGTTTCCACGAAAACATCAAAGCGGGGTGACACTGTAAATGATACACCGAATGCTCCCTGGAAACCGACAGTAGGATTAGGTTTGATTTCTTCTTTCCTGCTGATATTGGTAACTACCTGCGTACCTGTAGGAATACCGGCGGGGCTTGACACCTGGGTAGCATCCGTTTCAATATAGAGGCGGCCCCATAACGGAACGATTACACCAAAGCGCACATAGGGGTTTACTTTTTCAAAGCCCGGACTTACCACCAGACTGGGTGCAAAATCTATTGCGTTCACATGTCCATGCGACTCCACATGTCCCAGTTCCCTGCCAGAACCGGCCAGGGTAGTCCGCTGACGGGTCATCAGGTTTTTCTTGCTGTGGAAATAATTAAAGGTTCCTTCTACCGCAAAATATTTATTGATGTTATAGCCAACGGAAAGTCCTCCCCTGAAACCTTCTCCGTAAGAACCGGTGAGCACCTTCCGGCTAATCGTATCCATACCGGAAGCCGGGTTAAACTCTGTGTGCAGATCCTGCGGAGGATACGGGCCAACATTGGGAAACTGCCCCGGCGATACGCTGAAAAAATATCCACCGGTAACTTTGAGATAAAATTTGGAATGTGAAGAAGATTGGGTGCTGGAATTGTCCTGGGCCTGGGTGCTGTGGGTAACAATCAAAAGCACGGCAACTGCTCCTAGCAGGAATAGATTTTTCATATGCAATGGTTTTGGAGTATGGTATTTAATCTATTGAAAGTTAACAAATTATTACCACATAACCATCACCATTGCACTGCATTAGAACGCTTCCGCCAGAGACAGATACAATCCTTTTTGCCTGGATTCACCGCTGCGCTTCTCTCCAACGGCGTAGTCTATACGAATAGTGAGTCTTGCATTTTCGTCGTAGAAGTAACGGATCCCTGCGCCATAGCTTGGTTTAAATCCGTCGAAACGGAAATCACGATTGGCGAACACGGTACCGGTGCCGGCAAATGCTGCCAGTGCAAATTTTGGTTTGATATCCACAAACCAGATATGGATGCGCATTTTAGGATCAACGAGATAGCGATATTCCGCTTGTCCGGCCAGGTAATTCTGGTTGCGGTATCTCCCGGTGTAATAGCCGCGCATGATGAGGTCGTTCCCCATTTCCGGCAGCAGGTAAAAGGGCAGTTCATTCCCCTGCAAACTGTTGAAGATGCCATTAAAGCCAAGTGTGCTTTTGCGGGAGATGGACAGGAAATGTGATCCTTGTGCTTCTATTTTGAATAGCGGATGTTTGCTTAAAAAAGAAGGTGCGTATGCCAGGTTGAGTTTCAGCCATGAACCGCGGCGGGCAAAATTTTCATTATCGCGGTTATCGAAGATACCTGTGAGTCCGAGAAAGGTAACATATCCTCCTTCTTTATCGGTAAGCGGCATGGTGGTATAAATGCCTTTACTATCGCCGCTGCTGTAGGTATCGTGCTGGTATAATATGGAGGCGCCTGCATAAAAATGTCCGCTGATGCGGCGTTCCCCTTCCACCTGTACTTTATAGCGGCTATTGTTTACCAGCGACCGGTTATCGTAATGGGTGGTATCACCGATACCAAAGAAATAAAGCGGGTAGTTATGATACCGGAGATTGCTTTTGAAATGCCAGGTATTGCTGCGGGTCCAGATATTTGCTTTCAGGTCTATCTTGTACTGGCTTTCCGTGGTGATCGCGGGGATCAGGTTGAGCGTGGAGTTACGGGTAGCCCTGTCTGGATTCTTATTATCCGTATAAAACGAATACAACATGGCGGCGCCGATTTCCAGCCCTTTTTCCTGGGAGTAGCCGAGCACCGGCAATGGAAAGAAGCTCCGTTTACGTAACCATACGCTATCGTATAGCCCTTCCCGTGAAGAAGAAGGGGTTGTGGTAGTGCTATCCTGCTGAGCCTTTGCGCCTATTGCTAATAAAAGTGATAAAGCCGTGATATGGAGGTTTTTACGCATAGGCTGCAAATGTAAAGATTTTAGCGGAGTGCACGCCTTCGGCGTGGGAAATTGTCTTGGAGCACTGATTACGCTGATTATACTGATTTTTCGGAATTTGTTTTTTTGATTTTTATTTTGATTTCATTTGTACTGATTAAGAGAAATATAAGCGATCCGCATATATCTCTCCTAATCATTATAAAATCCCAAAAAATCAAATCCAGAAATCAGTATAATCAGCGTAATCAGTGCTCCAAGACAATTTCCCCACGCCGAAGGCGTGCGCTACGGCCGGTCCGAATGCCCGAGGCTCTTTTCAGGACTCACGTGATCCCTTACCAGCTGCTTGAGGAATTTTATTTCAGGGAAATGCCCGCTTTCCTTGCGGTCGAAGATCTTTTCTTCGCCAAGCCAGATAATATAGGAGCCCCCTGTTTCGCTGGGGCGGAGGGTAACGCCTCCCAGTTCGTCTGTGAAGGTAGTCAGCAGTTCCTGGGCCATATAGGCGGCCCGGAGTAACCAGCCGCATTTCGGACAGTATTCTATGGTAATGAGCGGTTTCATTGCTATTAATCTTTCGGGAAAGATACAACCTAATTGATTTATGGCGGGCATAACACTAAATTCATGCTCCCATTCCTCACTTTTTTCCCAACTTACTTTGAATCGTGGCACATTATCTTTAATTTTAACCTATATTAAAGTGGACCGCCCCCGAATCGCTCCACTCTGTCACTGCCAACAATATTAAATATGCTGCCGGCCAGTCCTTTGAAGAAGAGCGTTTTAATCCCATTATGTCTGATTTTGCTGTCGCCTGCGGTAACAGCGCAACAGCTTATCCACGACAGCCTACTGGCAGTACTACACTCCCATTCACAAAACGATACCGCCCGTGTAAACCTGCTGAACCAGGTAGCCAGGACTTATTTTACTATAAATGCCCCTACTGCAGCGAAGTATGGCGCCGAAGCGCTCCGGTTAAGCGACAGTCTTCATTATACCAAAGGAAAAATATGGGCCTGGCGCAACCTTGCCCTCGTGGAAAATACCAAAGGACACCTGGATCAGCAGATGCAGCTGACCCTCAACGCCCTGAAACTGGCAGAAGTCCTCGGCGACTCTTACACCCTCGGAGTACTCAATAATGATGTGGGGAATATTTTCACAGAACTGAATACGCCCAGGGACGCACTCATTTACCTGAAAAAGGCCCTGGCTATAAAGCTGAAAAGAAACGAAAAAACGGAGATCGCCAAGACCCTGAATAATATCGGCTCTGCTTATATCTCCCTGAAAATACCAGATTCCGCTATGCTGTTCCTGGAGAAGGCCGAGAAAATAAAGCTGGAACTGCACGATCAGCGCGGCCTGGCCTATACCTATGAGAACATGGGCATTGTTGCGATGCTTCAGCACCGGTATAACGATGCACTGCGCTATCACCAGTTCTCCAATACCTACTACCAGGAGGCCGGCAATTTGCCCGGTGTGGTGAAGTCGAGCCTGAACCTGGCTGAAATTCAAACTATGCAGGGCGATCTGAAAGGCGCTGCCAAAAACCTGGAAAAAGCAAAGTTATTAAATGATACCCTGGGTAATGTAAAAAACGAGATGATTTATTACAAGATCCGCTATGAGCTGGATTCTGCCCGGAATGATTATGCCGCTGCCTTTGCGAGTTACAAGGAATACAGCAACCGTAACATCGACTTTTTCAATGCTGAAAAAGGCCGGCTGATATCCCGCTCACAGGAAAAATATGAATCTGAAAAGAAGCAACGCGAAAATATTTTATTGAAGAAAGAACAACACATGCACCTCGCTACCATTCAGCAACAGCGGGTGCTGGTGCTGTCGGCCGGGGCGCTTTTCCTGGCGTTGTTGCTGATTACGGTAATGGTGTACCGGCTTTATAAAAGGCAACAGGAACTGTATCTGGAACTGAATAACAAGAACCGGGAAGTATCCATGCAGAACCGCATTATCCTGGAGCAAAACGCCACCCTGGAAAATCTTAACCAGGTAAAGGATAAAATATTTTCGGTCATTTCGCACGACCTCCGTTCCCCGCTGGCCATCCTGGAAGGACTACTCTTTTTGCTGAAAGATGAGAAAATTGATGCGGCACAGTTCCGCATTTATACCGACGAATTATGGAGGGACGTAAAAAATACGGCCTATATGATGGACAATATGCTGCAATGGGCCAGCAACCAGATGAAAGGCATTGGTGTAAAAGCCGACGACTTTGACGTCACCTTATTATTAAACCGCGAATTTGAGCTGTTGCAAACCCTTGCCCGGCAGAAAGAAGTGAAGCTGTCGCACGAACTGAATAAGAGCATTATGGTATACGCCGACCCAGATATGATCAGGCTGGTAATGCGTAACCTGATCAATAACGCCATTAAATTCACCCCTTCCGGCGGTGAAGTAATGATTACCGCCACACATGACGGCGAACAGGCGGAAATTACGGTAAAAGACAATGGTACCGGTATTCCTGTGGAAAACCAGCACCGCATTTTCTCCAACATCTACTACTCTACCAGCGGTACCCAGAACGAAAAAGGCTGCGGGCTGGGGCTGCATCTTTCCAAAGACTTTGTAGAACGCAACCAGGGACAGATCTGGTTTAACAGTATGCCCGGCAACGGCAGCAGTTTCTCGTTTACCATCCCTTTGTCCGAAGAACCGGAGACTAACCCGCTGGCCTATACGGTAGTGGTACAGGATCATCCGCTCAGCGGTGTGAGTGTGCTGAGGCGCTAACTATCCCAACCGGAAAGCTGTGGTGTGCTTGATTTCCGTCATCACAAAAGAGCTGTGCACCTGCCCGATGTTTTCAATGGCCGCCAGTTTATTCGTCAGAAAATACTGATAGCTGCGCATATCGTTTACCACTACTTTCAGCAGGTAATCGTACGTGCCCGCTACATGATAACACTCCATCACCTCTTCCATTTTTGCAATAGCAGTTTCAAATTTCTTTATCAGCGGCTGTGAATGCAACTGCAATGATACATTACAATATGCCGCGAGCGTTTTGCCTGCTTTATCGCCATGCAGCAGGGTTACATAGCTTTTGATCACCCCGCTTTTTTCTATTTTCTTCAGCCGTTCGTAGGTGGGAGTAACGGAGAGCCCTATACGGTGTGCAATTTCTTTGGTGTTCAGACGTGCATCGGCCTGGAGGGCGTCCAGTATTTTCCGGTCTGTTTTATCCAGTGTATCCATGGCAGTTATATTTTTCTTTTAAAAGATGTCCGGCGGTTGCCCGGTAGTGCTATTTATCTTACAAAGACTTAAAAGTAGTATATATTTTCTAATTCAATCTCTATTCCAGTTCAATCAGAATTACCAATATGTACTTTTACAGCATCATACACCTGTAAAATACGATTATGAAAGAGTACCGGCTGGCCGCAGCAGATGCTGCAGCGCTGAATGAACTGTTAGCGCAGGTACAAACGCGTACCAGGGATTTCCTGGGATATCCTGTGTCCAAAGATTTTGATTATAGTCCACTCCTGCCCTTTTTACAATATCCGTTAAATAACCTGGGTGATCCTTTTGTGCCGGCCACTTACGCCGTGGGATCCAGGGAGATGGAGAAATTCGTGGTTTCCTTCTTTGCCGGCCTTTTCCGTGCGCCGGAAGACGACTGGTGGGGGTATGTTACCAACGGAGGTTCCGAGGGCAATTTATACGGCCTGTATCTCGCGCGGGAATTATATCCCAAAGGAATGGTGTATTATTCCGAGGCTACTCATTACAGTGTGCAGAAGAACCTGCACCTGCTCAATATGCCGGGGATTATTATCCGCACATTGCCGAACGGGGAAATAGATTATAACGACCTGGAAAACACCATCCGTATGAACAGGCATCTGCCGGTGATTATGCTGGCGAACATCGGTACCACCATGACGGAAGCGCGGGATGATGTAAAGCGAATCAAAGATATACTGAAGAACCTGGCCATACGCCATCATTATATTCATGCTGATGGGGCGTTGTCCGGCAGCTACAGCGCTTTCCTGGAGCCGAGACCCGCATTTGATTTTGCGGATGGAGCAGACAGCATTGCCATCAGCGGCCACAAATTTATTGGCGCCCCGATTCCCTGCGGGGTTGTGATTGCGAGAAAATCGAACCGCGACAGGATTGCCCGGTCGGTGGCGTATATCGGCAGTATGGACACCACCATTACCGGTTCAAGAAACGGCCATAGTCCGTTATTCCTGTGGTATGCACTGAAAAGCCTGGGCGTGGAAGGTTTGCGGGAAAGGGCCAGGCACAGTTTAACAGTAGCCGCTTACGCAGTGGATCGCCTCAACGAAAACGGCATTCCGGCGTGGCGCAACCCCGATGCTATTACGGTGGTGTTTCCGGATCCTCCCGGAAGCATCCGCCGGAAGTGGCAGCTGGCTTCAGAAAGCGGCTGTTCGCATATCATCTGTATGCCTAATGTAAGTAGGGCGCAGATAGATCAGTTTGTGGAAAGCTTTGTGGAAGCGATGGTACTGGTTTAGCTCACACCTTCGGCGATGGCCATGATTTCTGTGTTGAGCGCCCGCCTGATGAGGCGTTCAACTTCCTTATTGGTTTGCGGCATCAGCAGTTGTACTTTAAACTGTACAAAATCTTTTTTGATCTCCATTGTTTTCAAGGAGAAGCTTTCGGGGGTATAGCTGCGGGAATACGCGTCGATGGCTTGCTTCAGTCGGTCTTCCAGGCCGCGGATGGTAAACGGATGCTTATGATCCAGTTCAAACTCGATGGTGAGTTTACGGATATTTTGTTTGGACTGGTTCAGTACAACCGACGTAAACACTACCGAATTAGGAATAATAACAATATCATCGTCGTCGTTCTGCAATACCAGGTTGATGAGGGTAATATCCATCACCCTTCCTTTGATATCGCCAATGCGTATGTGGTCGCCGAGCGACAACTGATCGGAGAACATAATGATGAGTCCATTGATCATATTGGCGATATAATCTTTCGTGATCAGGGCAATGGCTGCTGCCACGATAGTGATGCTGGTGACAAATTTCAGGGGATTTACGCCAAAAAAGAAGGTGATGGCGAGCAGGAGAAAAATAGTATTTAATACGGAGGAAATGCGGTTGATGCCGAGAATGAAATTGTCTTTTTCGATAGGCCGCTGCCTGTTGCGTCGGCGGGTATACCACGAGAGGATTACCAGCCAGGCCAGGGAGATAACGAGGTTGGCTCCCAGGAAAAAAGAGAGTGCATTGGTAAGCTTAAACAGCCATGTAAATTTATCATATACGGCAGGGTGTTCAAGGTTAAAATAAACAATGCCCAGATATACCAGCAGTTTTACGAGGAATATGATCCTTTCCCTGCGATTAGCGTTCTTATAGGTTTTATCGGTTACCATCATAGCAATTCATACTCGCTTTGCTGCGAAGGTACAACCGTAGTAGTGAAGCAACAAAGCCTTATTTCATTTTATCCAGAATATCTTCCCAGATAATACGGGCAATCTGTTCGGTTTCTACCGTGCGGATGCTTCCCTCAAGGGTATCTTCGTGATCAGCAATAAAGGCTGTACCGTGGGGTTCAAATTCATCGAGCACATGTTCGCTCACATCAGGAATCACTTGAAATGCTGTTTCCAGAGCGCCCTTGTCGATTGTAATAACCAACCCGTAGGGTTTACCTCTAATGATCACAGTAATGCTGTGTTTTTCCATACTTCATAATCCTGCAAGCCATATACCATAAAAAAAGACCGGTGCTATCCAGTCACCGGTCTTTTTGTATATATTAAACGGATAAAACGATCCTGAAAACCCTTTACTTATGCGGTTGCTGCTGATTTTTTACGCGCGGCTGACTTTCTTTTAGGCGCTGCTTTTTTTGCGGTAGATTTTCTGGCCGTTGTTTTTTTAGCAGCTGTTTTTCTTCCGGTAGATTTTTTCGCTGCTGCTTTTCTAGGCGCCGCTTTTTTTGCGGTAGATTTTTTTGCGGTAGATTTTTTCGCTGCCGCTTTTTTGGGTGCTGCTTTTTTTGCAGTGGACTTCCTGGTAGTGGATTTTTTTGCCGCTGCTTTTTTAGGCACCTTCGCTCCTTCTTCGCGGGCTTCGGATAAGCCTATTGCGATAGCTTGCTTAGGATTCGTAACTTTCTTTTTGCTTCTTCCGCTCTTCAGTTTTCCTTCATGCATTTCGTGCATACTTTTCTCTACTTTGTGCTGGGATTCTTTTGAATATTTTGCCATAACAAAAAAATTTAGATGGGTTAAGAAAAGAAATGACATGGTTGCAAAAACAAAATATAAGCCACGGAAAATGAGAGAGTTCCCGATTAAAAACTGTAGAACAGACAATAAAAGTGTGTGGAAAATTCTATGGATTGTGGAATGTATTGCCCCATTTCACATCCCCATGTGCCTCAAATCCGCTACCATCGTGGCTAACCCGTGATGGCACATATCTTGTTCCGGGTTAGCGTAAATGTTTAACTACTATCACTAAAAAAAACCTCAGGATTATGGAAGACATCAGATATCAAACTGCCACACCGGTTAACCATGTTTCGGAAAAGAACTCTGATCAGAAGAGTAAACACAGTAAACGCGGATTCGCTTCTATGGACCCTGAACAGCAACGTGCCATTTCAAGAGAAGGAGGAAAAGCTGCACACCAGCAAGGTGTTGCCCACAAATTCACTTCTGAGGAAGCCCGTGCTGCAGGTAAAAAAGGCGGTGAAGCCGTTAGCAGAAATCGTGAACACATGGCCGCTATTGGCCGTAAAGGCGGAACCAACCGCGGAAAAAAGAAAAGTAGCGTTGAAAGTGATAATCAGCAATAACCCGACCACCGGGTTATTGCATCGTATAAGGGGCCGCAGGTCCCTTTTTCTCTCTCCTGACCCATCCTCATATTCCGGTTTTCTTTGCTATATTTACCGCTTTTTGAACCTATGGTAGCAAAAAGGCGCTGGATTTACTTTTTCCTTATTTTACTGAATATCCCTTTAGGACTCGCCACCAGGTGGGCACCTCAATATTTTCCCGACATCATACGCATATATGGAGGAGATGTGTTATCTGCCACCTGTATCTTTTTTGGCATCCGGTTCCTGTTCCCGGTTACTCCCCTGTGGAAAATTAGCATCAGCAACTACGTGGTTTGCCTGCTGATAGAAATACAGCAGCTGTACCAGGCAGAATGGGCAGTAAAGTTCCGTAACACACCTGCCGGTATCCTGCTGGGACATGGATTCCTGTGGAGCGATTGTGTATGTTATGCCGCAGGCACCCTGCTGGCGCTGGCCATTGCCTGGCTTGCAGAAAGAATAATTTGACCTATATTTATTTATAAACCTCAACACTATGCTGGTCGCCATCAAAATATTGGTTGCTTTTGTAATGCTGGAACATCTTTATATCCTTTGGTTTGAAATGTTTGCCTGGACCAGCAGGGGACCTAAAATATTCAAGCAACTGCCCCGGGAATTGTTTGTCCCTACCAAAGCACTGGCAGCCAACCAGGGCCTATACAACGGTTTCCTGGCAGCCGGCCTGGCCTGGACCTTCTTTATCTCCGACCCGGTGTGGAGCTTGCATGTGGCCACTTTCTTTTTAAGCTGTGTAACTGTTGCCGGTATATATGGAGCGCTTACCGCCAGTAAAAAGATCTTTTTCGTACAGGCGTTACCGGCGTTGATCACCTTGTTGCTGATTATATTTTATTAAGATAAAAATATGATAGAAGAATCAGACATACGGATAGGCAACTATGTATCTTACTTTGATTATAACATGGAAGAAACAGCCTTTGTAGTAGAAGGCGTCTTACAAGGCTTTGTCTATAACTCAGGACTGCCGCTCAGCAAACTGCCCTATGCAAAGGTAAACCCGATGGTGCTGGATGTGGACCTGCTGCTGAGATTTGGATTTATCAAAGGAGATCCCGACTACGGCGAAGATGAAAATGTATATTCCCTGAAATATAACCGGCTGCACAGTGTGCATATCAGGCATGAAAACGAAGTGTTTCAGCCACTTACAGATGCCGCAGAAGGACTGGTGCCATATGGCCGTGCCATTGTACATGTGCACCAGTTACAAAATCTTTTTCACGCAGTTACCCGCGATGAGCTGACCTTATTCGAATAAACTCACTTCCACTTTTCCGGTTTAAACAACACGGTGCCATCTCTTTTTATTACCCATGCGGTAACCGGGTTCACATGATATCCTCCCATGTCTGTTCCACGCGCCTGTATCAGTTGCTTTAATGAAGGCTGGCGATAGCCCGTGTCGTCTGTAGCGAGACTCATGATCTCTGTGGCTTGCCCGTCCCAGTACCAGAGATGGCGAAAATAGGTGTGTGCTTTGTCCATTACCGGTTCCTGCAACACTGCTTTTGACCAATGCTTCCCTGCATCGGTGCTGATTTCCACGCTATCAATTTTTCCGCGGCCGCTCCAGGCAATGCCTCTTATTTCTATCCAGCCCTTTTCCACCTGCTGCGGAAACGACGGATAGGTAATGATAGACCGGGCATCCATATCGAAGCTGAATTGCCGGATCTTATGATCCCGGATGGTTTCTGTGTATTTGGAAGTTTCTTCACGCGTCATAAAGGGTTGGTCCGACAATTCAATACGCCGGATCCACTTTATGTTGGTATTTCCTTCCCATCCCGGCAGGAATAAACGCGCGGGATAGCCCTGTTCCGGGCGAATGGCCTCCCCATTCTGCCCGTAGGCGATCATGGCGTCTTTCCAGCCCTTTTCCACCGGGATGCTGCGGGTCATTACTGCAGCATCGGACCCCTCTGCCAGGAACCAGGTAGCCTTTGGATGCACGCCCACTTCACGGAAAAGGGTGGACAGCATTACACCGGTCCACTCACTCTGACTCGTGAGGCCACAAATTTCCTGCGGCGTCATGGTTTCCTTGCCCGATCTGAAGTTCCCTGAGCACTCAATAAAGGCGATGCGCGATGTGGCCGGGAAACGCTTTAAATCGCGTAAAGTAAAGATCATAGGCCGCTCCACCATACCGTGAATCAGCAATTCGTACTTATCAGGGTGAATGAGTGGCACGCCGGCATGACTTCTTTCAAAATGTAGGTCCGACGGAGTGATAATGCCATACAAATCCTGCAGCGGCGTGCGGGAAGAAATATCGGAGGGCTTTTTCAGCGGCTGCTCAAATGGTGAGCGCGTTCCGAGTTTGCCCGGAAGTGTGCCGGTAATTTTGGTAGGATCTGTGTCAATAGTATCCTTTCCCGTGCTGATGCTGCCGGTACCACGCTGCACCCTGGAAGCGCCCATTAGTGCCGCAGCAGCGGAAACCGCCGCTGCTCTCAGTATTGTCCTTCTAGGTATCTTGTTGTCTTCCCCTGACATAATATTCATTTTACTTCGTTGCCACCACGACGGTCGTCGTTCACATAATATTTTTTTGCGGGCATTACAATATGAGACAGGTTTGTTGCATCCAGTTGCAGGGTGCTGTCGATGATATCGTTGCGATACAGCAGGAAGGCGGTAAGGCTATACACTTCTTCATTCGTGAGCGATCCCGGTGTATTAAAGGGCATAGCGCGGCGGATATAATCAAATACCGTGGTAGCATAAGGCCAGTAGTTGCCGATGGTTTTTGTGCGCACCGTATCGCTGAGCGTAGCCACCAGCCGGTTGGCCGTGGGCTCAGCGCCGGTTTCACCATGACAGGAAGCGCATTTGGCCAGGTAGATCACCCTGCCTGTTGCTGCATTGCCACTGCCGGCGGGCAGCCCCTTGCCATCTGGAGCAATGGAGATGTTCAGCGAATCGATTTGCCGGCGGGTGGCTGTTTTCCCAAATCCAAAATGTTCCGGCCAACCCGGTACCGGTGGCCGGGTGTTGGTATGGCAAGCCAGCATACCCAACACCATTACAACAGCCACCCGGTAACAGTTGGTTCGTTTTATCAACATAGCGCTTCTTAGTATTTTCCTGCCTGCAAGGTGCTGGGTGTCAACGTATACTCCCTGTTGATGCGATCCAGCACCACGTAAATGTTGTTCTTGTTTTCGTCCACGCCGGTGAGTACCACATGCGAACCATCGCTGGTGGAATATTTCACCGTAAAGCGTTTCCGGTTTTCCCAGGCAGGTGCGGCAGCATAATCTTTTGCCCTCCGGGCAGACAATGCAATGGGGGCTATCTTTAATGATTCATCACCTATATTTTTACGTGCTGCCGCCGGAATCCAGTCCTTCGCAGATTTGGCCGCTTCTTCACGCGCTGCCTTTTCCGCCGCCTTATCCACTACCACGCCACCATCACCGCCTACACCAGCGGTGCGGTTACGCCTGTCCGGAATGGGCTTATATTTATCTTCGAGGTAAAGTACTTTATTTACTTCATCTGCATAATAATGGAAAGCCCGCTGACCGCCGGCGAGACCGGTTATTTCAAAGGTGCGGTTCACATCGCGCTGCGGGTCGCCGCCGCCATTGGACAGATCCAGCGGGTGCGGCTTATTAACGCGGTAAGTAAAAGTAGACCAGTTCTCAAACGTGGCTTCCTGCCAGCGAACCGTATCGAGCGGCGAATACGGGATCACCTGTTCATTTAACCGGAATTCCGTTACCTGGTAGTTGCCACGTAATTCCTTTACGCCCGCCACCGATGGTTGTTTGTAAGGATCATACAGGAAATTGATCAGCTGCAGATAAAAAAGCACTCCCAGGAAAAGGAAGATGGTAGCTGATTTCAGCCCTATGCGGGTATAGCGTTGCCATCTCTCCGGAAAAACGGGATAATAATTTACCGGCACCGTGAAACGCTCCTGCACCAGCAAACGATAAATTTTAGGCACATCATTTACTAACAGTAACGCCGCCAGCAGTACGAAATAACTGCTGTATACATGCACGCCACCATCGTAGGCAAAGTTCACGTACACGATATCTCCCAACGCGGCAAACAACAAAACAGCACCCAGCGTAGTCGTTTTACGGAAAAATAAAAGTGCGCCTGCCGTTACTTCCACCACGCCCGCAAACACCTGGTACCAGGGTACAATACCGATAGACAACCAATAAATTTTCTGCGCAGTAAGATCCCCGAAGTTGGTATTTAAAATACCGAAAGATGGATACGGCATTTGTACCGGTAACAGCTTGGTAAACCCAAAGCCGATGATACCGATACCCGCACGGTATCTTACAACCACCCGCAGCCAGTACCACGCGGTATAATATTCTTTACGCGGCAGCTTGCGGGCTTTTACGATGCCAGTCCACACAAGACCGCCGGCTGTAGCTATTAACGCCGTAGTGATCCAGTTGGCATAGCCCAGCAGGGAACTGCCGAAGATGGTGTTGCCAAGGAAATTAATCCCGGAGCCAAAGCGCGCAATATCATACAAGTCGCGGTAGTTCAACTGCGTCCAGTCAAGCTGCACCAGTTGCTGGTACCACTCCACGCTATTGGGAACCGATAACGCAATGAAAAAAATAAAGGCGATGCGGAATAGTACCAGCTGGTATTCTTTCCAGGCCGGCAGCTGCGACAAAGGTGCACTGACAGCCGGCAACGCCACCGGGGCCGTATCCCTGATCACGGGTTCATCTGATAATGTTTGTGTGTTATGAGCCATGATAATTGGTTTAAAGTTTTAACTTCCTGTTTCGTCCTCCTCCGTTTGCCACTTCTTCCAACAGGTATTTCTTATTTACTTTTTCCAGTACTACATAGATAGAATCCCTGCTGTAGGTGGTTCCCGTGAGTATCACCCTGTTGTTATCCGGCCGCGAGTAGTGCAGCGACAAGGTTTCCGCCGACAGCCTGGGGTGCCTGTTTTGCAGGGTAAGCAGGTGTTGCGTAGTATCGGCGGCGTAACTGTAGTAATGCCTGCCGCTGGTACCTTCTATTTCGTATAGCCTTTCCGCGTTATCACGTTTCACCAGGTGCTGATTATTGGAATCTACCAATGCCGGTTTGTTGGTGCGGATGCTGATGGTGTTCCATTCTTCAAACACCACATTGCGCCAGCGAAGGGAATCTGTTAAAGAATAAGCAAGTGTATCGCCATTAACAATAAACGTGGCCACATTATATAACCCGCTGATAGCCGGTAACCCTTTGGTGGTGGGATATTGATAGGGATCGTATTTTGCGCCCACACCTGTTTTCACACCATAAATCACCACAAAGAAAAGCAGGAAAGCTGTTTTCAGGATCCACCTGCCGTTTTTACGGATGCCTTCAAACGCCGGTTTAAACGTAGCTGCTGCTGTAGGTTTTTGGAGAATGAGCAGACGGACAATCCGCTGCAGATCGAAGCTGAAGATAAAAAAGGCGTAGGTGATCAGCAGCAGGCTGTATACCTGGTCGCCGCCTTCGTATGCCAGGTTGGACATAAAGACATTACCACAAAAGATGAGGAACATGAAAGCGCCTACAGATGCGGTTTTACGGATCAGTAACAATACCGCTAAAAATATTTCCACACCGCCGAGGAATAGTTCATAGGAAGGAACGATGCCAAGACTGAGAGAAAACAACTTCCAGCGGTTAAAATCGCCGTACGGTGTATTCAGGCTGCTCAGCGAGGGATATGGCGCCTGCAATGCGTACAGCTTCAGGAAGCCATAGGCCAGCAGTGCCAGTGCCAGCCGGTACCGGAGAATCACGCGCAGCCAGTAAAAGGCTGCGTCGTAGGTGCGTGTCCGTTGGCCATCGGCGTAAGTCCATACAACGGCGCCCGCTACTGCAATGATCAGCAGTATGCCCCAGTCGGCATAGGTAGCAGGCCCCGCGCTGAAGCGCGTAGCATAATTGGCCAGGTTAAAGATATCTTCATAATGAAGGTTAAAAATGGGGGTAGAAAAAAGGTAACTGTAAAACTTCCAGTCGAGCGGCAACGCCTGCAACACGAAGTAAATAAAGATTACCCTGAACCCAATTTTTTCATAGTCTTTCCAGGCGGGTGTTTCCCCTATTGTGACATTACTCATTGGTGATTTGTTATAAGGTGATAAGATCAGTAACCATCATTCTGTTTCAGATTGCCGTTCGATAAGGTGACTTCGTTGGCCGGGATCGGAAATACATACAGCTGGGGATTCGTGATATTCAACACGGCGCCGGCGCGTTTAGTGCGTACCAGGTCGAACCAGCGGTGAGGCTCCAATGCGAATTCTATTCTCCGTTCGTTTTCAATGGCCAGCAGCAGGTCATTCTTAGCAATCAGTTCATTCACGGGTGAGAGCCCGGCCCTATCGCGGATAACGTTGAGGTCTTCGCGGGCCAGATCTGGTTTATCCTGTTGGGCGCGTGCTTCCGCGCGGATCAGGTAGAGTTCTGCTATGCGGATCACATAAGCCGGATCGGTGGCGGGGCTTCTGTAATAAAGGGTGCCATACCACAAACCGGCAGAGGTTTTAGCTACCAGTGCGTTGCGGTTGCCGCCTGTTTTCGGATCATTTACCAGCGTGATAAACGCATCTGATGGCGCCCATTGCCGCGTACCACCGTTGGCCGGCGGTTGCCAGTAGTTGCGGTGGCCGCTCAGGTAGGTAGCGCTGTACGACAGCTCAAATACCGATTCCTTTGTAGCCACGGCGCTGGCCGGGGAAAAGAAGGCGCTGTAAGGCTTGAGCAGCGTATAGCTTCTTGTGTCGCTAATTACTTTGGTGGCATAGGCTTCTGCCTGGGTCCAGTCCGACTGGTACAGATAGTAGCGTGCTTTCAGCGCCCAGGCGGTTTGCTGGTTTACCCTCACGGGGTTAGGCGCGCCTGTTTGAGACGGCGGTTGCAGCAGCGAGTCGGCCGCATTCAGATCGCTTAGCACCTGCTGGTATACCTGCGCCTGTGTGCTGCCTTTTACATCCAGCTTATCGGAAGCATTGAGTGTAGGCGTTAACGTTATTTGCACATTTCCCCAGGTGCGGGCAAGATCAAAGTAGCTCAGGGCGCGGATAAAGTACGCCTCTCCTACTGCCTGGTTCTTTTCCGTATCCGAAAAAGTAGCGTCCTGCAGGCCGGGTACTTTTGCAATCACGTTGTTGGCGCCGTTGATGGTAGCATAAATAGCCGCCCACACCGTTTGCAGGTTACCATTGTCCGCATTTATTTTATGGGTAATAAACTGCTGTATAACCGACTGGGAGCCGGTCCACTGCACATTATCGCCGGACAGGTAGCCGAAGGTCTGGAACAAAGCGCCGTAGTAACCGTCGCTGCCCAGCTTCCTGTACACACCACGCAAAGCCGTAGTGGCGGATGTTTTATCAATGATCGTTTGTTCGTCAGACACACTGTCCCGTGGTTCCACGTCGAGAAATTTCTTGCATGACAAGGCTGTCAGCGAAAGAAAGAAGAGCGATATATATTTCCGATATGCTTTCATACAGGAGAATTAAGAGCGTTTAAAGAGTTACGTTTAAGCCAAACTGCACGCTGCGTGGTTGCGGCGGCGTGCCAAGATCCAGTCCCTGTACGGTTTGTATACCCGTTACGTTTGATTCCGGGTCCAGCCCCGTGTATTTGGTCAGCAGCCAGAGGTTACTACCGATGAAGTATACACGCAGTAGCTGGATATGCAGTTTTTCACTGACAGACTTAGGAATGGTATATCCTACAGTGAGTGATTTAAGCCGCAGGAAAGAACCATCTTCCAGGAAGCGGTTGTTCTGATCGATGGTGTAGTTGAGACCATAAGCGGTGAGGCGCGGTACATTGGTGATGTCGCCGGGTTTCTGCCAGCGGTTGAGCTGATCCGCAAATAACACGCGGTTGGCATCGCGGGTGCCTCCTCCTTCTCCGAAAAATTTGTTCAGGTTGTATACGTCGTTGCCATACTGGAAGGATAACAATACACTCAGGTCAAAACCTTTATAGGAAACGGTATTGCTGAAGCCCCCATAAAATTTCGGCATGGCGTTGCCCATTACTTTGCGGGCAGATACCGGCAGCTTGCCATCTTTCTCGCCTTCAAAGATCGCGTTACCGGTTTGCGGATCCACGCCCAGCTGGTTGTACAGCCAGAAAGAGTACATGGGTGAACCTTCCTGCATGATGATCCAGTCGCGGTTATACTGGTATATCGGCGTTGGCAGTTTTTCAATGCGGTTGGTATTGCCGGCAATATTCAGGCTGCTTGTCCAGGTGAAATTACGGGTACTGATATTAGTTGTATTGATCCCGATTTCATACCCTTTATTACTGATTTCACCGGCATTGCTATAGATCGACGTAAAGCCCGAAACGCCTGCTTTAGGCAGTTGCAGCAGTACATCGCTGGTGTATTTGTAGTATACATCTGCAGTGATATTGATACGGCCGTTGAGTAATCCGAGATCCAGTCCGCCATTGAACTGGCTGGTTTTCTCCCAGCGTAGGTCGGGGTTTGGCAACTGCAGGGGTGCGGTGCCTGGCTGATCGCCGGTACTGTTGTCGGGGTAGCCTGCACCGCCGGACCACAGCCCTTTTGCCGCGAAGTTGCTGATGCCGGATTGATTCCCCGTGATGCCGTAGCTGGCGCGTACTTTCAGATCGCTGATGCTGTTCACCGACTTCAGGAAGTTTTCTTCCTTGAGCCGCCAGGATGCACTTACAGAGGGGAAGTATCCCCATTTATAGTTGTCGCCGAATTTGGAGGAGCCGTCTGCGCGGATGCTTGCTTCAAAATAATATTTACCTGCATAGTTGTAATCGATCCTGGAGAAGAACGACGACAATGTGCTGCGGGTCCATGTTTGCGCAGCGGTGCGGGTTGCGGCCGCAGAAATATATTTATAAGAATTGTTAGGGAAGCCGGTTCCCTGTGCAGAGGTTAATGTTTCCGTATTACTCTGGATGGTGTTGCCTACCAGTACGCCGAAGAAATGTTTTTCTCCTGCATGTTTGCGCCAGGTAAGTGTTTGTTCATTGATCCAGGAGGTGTTTTGTGTAATGGCGGAAGTGGCCAAACCGTTGGTGGGACTGGCGCCCAGCTGGGTGAGGTTATTCCAGTATTCGGATTCGTTATAGTTATTGTAATCGATGCTGATGTTGCTGTGAAACTTCAGGTCCGGCAGCAGTGTGGCATCGAGGTAAAGGTTTCCGATATAACGGAGGCTTGTGGTGTGTACGTCGTAGTTATCGATGAGTACTTGTACGTTATCAAAGCCTGCCCACCGTGCCGGTGTACCGTCGGGATTTGTTTCCGGGAGATAGGTGGGCGTATGCAAGGCTGCCTGCAACAGGCCACCCTGCGGGCCATCGCCAGCGCGGCCCTGGCTGCGGAAGCTGCGGGAGAAGCTGTTGCTGGACCCGATGGTTACCTTGTCATTCACCCGTTGATCGATGTTCAGTTTAAAGCTGGCCCTTTCAAAGGAGATGGGCCGGAGGATAGATTCCTGTTTGGAATAGCCGCCGCCGAAATAATACTTGGTTTCACGGTTACCACCGGAAAGGGACAGGTTATAATTCTGTAGCGGGGCTGTCTGAAAAATTTCCCCGAGGCGGTCGTAGGTTTGCTGATCCTGCGGCAATCCCCTGGGTGCAGGCGATTTATCCGGATTGTCCGTCAGCGCGCGGAAGGGCTGGTAGCTGTATTTGGTGATGCCTGCTTTGTCGCTGAGAGCCGTGGCGTCGGCCAGGGAGTTGCGGTAAAACTCATTGACCAGCGTAGCATGTTCCGGGCCGGTGGTGAGGTCCCACATTTTGGGCGCCCAGGCTACACCAGCCGATACATCTGCCGTTACTTTTGCTTTGCTGTTATAGTTGCCGCGGCGGGTAGTAACGATCACTACGCCGTTGGCGCCCCGGGAGCCATAAATGGCTGTTGCGCTGGCATCTTTCAATACCTCTATATTTTCAATATCAGCAGGATTGATATCTGCCAGCGGGGAGCTCGAGCGGCCGCCGGTATTCACCGTTTGCAGGCTGGAGTTATTCATAAATACACCGTCGATGATATAGAGCGGGTCATTATCGGCGTTGATGGAGGTAGTACCGCGTACCCTTACAAATACGCCATCGCCGGGAACACCGGTATTGGAATTAATTTGCACCCCTGCGGCCCTGCCCTGCAGCTGTGCGTCGAAGCTGGCTACCGGCACCGTTACCACGTCGCTGCCTTTTACGGAGGAGATGGCGCTGGTAAGGTCCCTTCTTTTCTGTGTACCATAACCTACTACCACCACGTCGTTCAATTGTGTACTGAGCTCTTCCAGGGCGATATTGCCTGCATTGGATTTATCGGCATATACTTCTCTGAGTTTATAACCCAGGGAAGAGATCTGGTAGATGACCGGCACTTTCTGACCGGTGAGGAAGGCGAATTCCCCGTTAGCGCTGCTTTGCACCTCATGGGTGGTGCCTTTGATATGCACAATAGCGCCGGCGATAGGTTGCTGTGATTTGGCGTCGATAATCCGTCCTGAAAGTGAAATGTTGTTTTGAACAATGTTCCTGTGTACAGGTTTGGTGGTATCTGCGCTGTGAGGTGCGCGCAATTCCTGCGACCATGCGGTAGCCGCCAGCAGCAGCCCGCAGCTGCATGCAATAGCAATTTTCATTATCTTTACTTTGGTATGAAAAAATGAGGCCGGTGAAAGCAGGTAACTGCAATCACTGTAAAATGTCTCCAACAGCCTTGATTACCAGCCGGAACTGCGTCAACAGTTCCGGCCTTTTTATTTCTGATTGATGCGTCCTAACATCGGTTTGCTGCAAATGCTACACAGCAACTATTCCTCATTAACTGTAATGATGTTTCCATGTCGGTATTATTTTGAAAGATAAACGGGGTATGTCAACAGGTGGATGAGTTTCCCCTAAAGCGGACCCGGAAAGCCTACGAAGCACAATAATACAATATTTTTTGAAAAGTCTATAATTTTAGTAGACTAATTAAAAAATAATACGGCAACCATCTGCGCATGAAGTTTGTTGACCTATGTATGATCATTTTTTTACAAAAAAGGAATACCATGACCAACAACACTTCTCTTATTCCCAATCCCGTTACATTGGATGAACTATGTATCAATACACTGCGTTTTTTATCGGTAGATGCCGTACAGAAAGCAGACAGCGGGCATCCGGGGCTGCCATTGGGAGCTGCGCCGATGGCCTATGTATTATGGACCCGGTTCCTGCGTCATAATCCATCCGATCCGCATTGGTTTAACCGCGACCGGTTTGTATTATCGGCCGGACATGGCTCTGCCTTGTTATATAGTTTGCTGCATGTTACGGGGTATGATTTGCCATTGGAAGAGCTGAAGCGGTTCCGTCAATGGGGCAGTAAAACACCGGGGCATCCTGAAAGGGGTTTGGCACCGGGCGTGGAGGTAACTACCGGTCCGCTTGGACAGGGATTTGCCAACGGTGTTGGCCTTGCGATGGCAGAAGCTTACCTGGCAGCAAAGTATAACCGTCCGGGTGATACGGTAATAGACCACTACACCTATGCGCTGGTGAGTGATGGCGACCTGATGGAAGGCGTGGCA
Source organism: Chitinophaga sp. W3I9 (assembly GCF_050434025.1). Lineage (NCBI taxonomy): Bacteria > Pseudomonadati > Bacteroidota > Chitinophagia > Chitinophagales > Chitinophagaceae > Chitinophaga > Chitinophaga sp. W3I9. The sequence continues at coordinate 4,523,883 of NZ_JBNPWC010000001.1, read as the reverse complement.
TCCGAAGCCGCTTCCCTCGCCGGTCATTTACGGCTGGGCAAGCTGATCTATTTGTATGACGATAACCGGATTACCCTGGCATCTGCCACACCGGTTACCTTTACAGAAGATCATGCAAAACGGTTTGAATCGTACGGATGGCATACCCAAAAGGTAGCCGATGGCAATGACCTGGAAGCAATTGATGAAGCCATCCGTATGGCGCAGGCAGAAACAGAGCGGCCTTCCATCATCCTCGTGCGCACGCGTATTGGTTTTGGTTCTCCCAAACAGGATACCACCGGTGCGCATGGTTCCCCACTGGGCCCTGAAGATGTAAAACTCACGAAAGAGAAACTTGGCTGGCCGGTGGAACCGGATTTTTTAGTGCCGGCGGAAGCCCTGGATCATTTTCGTGCAGCCGTAGACGTTGGCAAAACATTATCTTCCAAATGGGAAGAGCAAATGATCATCTACGGACAAAAATACCCGGAGCTGGCCAAAGAATTACGCTCGCTGATACATGACCATATTCCGGAAGACTGGGATAAGGACATTACGCCGTTTGCCGCTGATGCCAAAGGACTGGCCACCCGCGCCGCTTCGGGGAAAGTGATGCAGGCGTTTTTCAAACATCTTCCTGGTTTCATCGGTGGCTCAGCAGATCTTAACACGTCCACCAATACAGAATTAAAGGACGCCGGTAATTTTGAAAGTCCGGCGATGGAACATGGCGACCTGCAGGGCGCCGCCGGCGGTGTATGGGGCTACGATGGCAGAAATATCCAGTATGGAGTGCGGGAACACGCTATGGGCGCTATTTCCAACGGCCTGGCAGCACATGGCGGCATCATCCCCTACTGCGCCACCTTCCTCACCTTTTCCGATTATATGCGGCCATCGATCCGGCTGGCGGCTCTTTCAGAATTGAAAGTGATCTTTGTGTTTACGCACGACAGTATTGCTATGGGAGAAGACGGTCCTACCCACCAGCCGGTGGAACTGCTGGCCGCACTCCGCGCCATTCCCCGCCTGGTAGTGATCCGTCCGGCAGATGCCAACGAAACGATTGCAGCGTGGCAGATAGCGATCCTTGAACCGGACAAACCGGTAGCGCTGATCCTCTCCCGCCAGGCGGTGCCTACCCTGGATCGCAGCAAATATGCAGCTGCCAATGGGTTACGCTATGGCGGTTACATCCTCGCAGATGCGCCTGACGCAAAGCCTGAGCTGATCCTGATAGCCACCGGCGCCGAAGTGGACTTAATTGTAGCTGCGCAGGAGAAACTACAGTCATTTAACATCGCCGTGCGCACCGTATCTATGCCCAGCTGGGAACTGTTTGAAGCGCAATCTCCGGCTTACCGCGACCAGATACTTCCCCCCGATGTAACAAACCGGATTGTAGTGGAAGCAGGTATTTCACAGGGATGGCACCGTTATGCGGGCGATAAGGGTGAGATTATATCCATTGATCACTTTGGCGCCTCCGCACCGGGACCAGTATTGCTGCGTGAGTTTGGATTCACGGCAGATAATATTTGTGAACGCGCACTGGCCTTACTAAAAAAATAACCGCAACAAATGAAGAAGCTGGTGGTATTTGACCTGGATGGAACGTTGGCACAGAGTAAATCTGCTATTGATGAAGAAATGAGCGGACTATTATATTCATTGCTAACAGTGGCCAGGGTGGCGATTATTTCCGGCGGCGCCTGGCCACAGTTTGAGCAGCAGGTGCTGGCAAAACTGCCTGGCCAAAAAGGGCTGGAACGGCTATCTATTCTCCCTACCTGTGGCACACAGTTTTACGCGTACAATGGTAAGTGGGATAAATTATATGCGGAAGATTTCACCGCAGCAGAAAAAGAGAAAATCACCAGCGCTTTGAATGAAGTGGTAAACACCCTGGGATATAAAGCTGCCAAGCTTTGGGGGCCTGCCATAGAAGACCGTGGCAGCCAGATCACCTTCTCTGCATTAGGACAGGAAGCCCCGCTGGAGGAAAAGAAAAAGTGGGATCCTGATTTTGCAAAAAGGCAAAAAATGAAAGCCTTGCTGGATGGTATCATCCCGGAGTTTTCTGTAAGCCTGGGCGGCACTACCTCGGTGGATATCACCAGGCATGGCATCGACAAAGCTTACGGCATCCATAAACTCAGGGATATTTTAGGGATCACTATTGAAGAAATGTTGTTTGCAGGAGACGCCATTTTTCCAGGCGGCAATGATTACCCCGCAAAGGAAACAGGCGTAGCCTGCATCAAAGTGCGCGACCCCGACGAAACCAAACGCGTAATTGAAGCGGTTATAGCCTGCTATACAGGATAAGCCAGCAATTCATTCAACAACTCAGTTAAGCTGATGCTTCCGGTGGCAATCACTTCATCACCGGCGCCATAATAAATATACAGGGTATCGTTGAATACGACTGTGCCGGTAGGGAAACAAACATTATCCACATCTCCCCTGATTTCCCAATCCCGCTCCGGCGCCAATATGGGATAAGGTAACCGTGCAATTTCTTTCGCAGGATCATTGAGATCGAATAAGGCTGCGCAGCCCACATATACGTAGCCTTGCGGGGTTTCATGCACGCCGTGGTAAATGAAAAGCCAGCCGTGCGGGGTTTCCACCGGCGGACAACCGGCGCCCACATAACTCATTTCGTGTTTATACTTTGGCGTTAGTATGATATGGTCGCGGAGATGGAGATAATAATCTTTCCAGAAATCCGCCGTAAGATCAGATAGTTCGTTTACCGAAACCAGTTGTATGTGTGGTTTTATGCGGTGCAGAAAATAAAACCGGCCATTAATTTTTCTGGGGAAAAGTACTACATCCTTATCCCATAAACGCGGATTAAAATCGTTGTACAGGATATATTTTTCATCCAGCGGGCCATTGGTTTCCGCAAGCCGTTTAAATTCCGCGTAATCCATTTGCGCTACTATCAGCCCGTGTTTTTCAAACTTTACACCATCGGAGGAAGTGGCCAGCGCGGCGCAGGCGCTCACACCGTCGTAAGCAGTGTACGTGAGATAGTATACCCCATCGATACACACAATGCGGGGGTCTTCCAGCCCTTTTGCTTCGTAGTCGTGTTCAGGAAACAGAATGGGTTTATCCAGGCGTTGTTCAATCGTAAGCGGGTCGCTTAATTTACAAAAACCGATGCTGGAGTGATTGCCTTTCTGTACTGCCCTGTAGTAAAAAAGCACCTCGTTTCCCGCCCTGATAGTGGCGGGATTCAGCACGCCTTCGTTTTCAAACTCGAGATTGGTTTGTTTCAGCAGTATGCCTTCTTTTCTGATCCGTATCATAATTCCCGGTTTCCGTTTGGGTAAAACAATTATCTGTCTGTCAGCAGGGAAACTTTATATTTTGGATAGTCTACCAACAGCTTGTAAAAGATAATATTTTTTGCTGATCCGGAAACGATTACCTTATAAACGCCTTTTCTTCCGGTAGCAGCCCAGGCGTACCGGAGGCTGTCGTTCTGCACTTTTAATTCCTGTTCCTTGCGCCAGATATACAGTTGCTGATTTACCAATTCCTGCGCCCTTTCAGGGGTGGCGAAAACGGCGTCTACCTCCTGCTGATAGCGGCTACTCCAGTTGCTGCCATATCTTGCCTCCATCTTTCTATTCGCCACGTTATTGACACGGGCTACGCTGTCGATAAGCGTTTGATCAACGGTACACTCCCCTACTGTATAAAAAGCAAAGCCCCATTTCCGGGCGATGGTTTGTTCCACCTGAACCCTTTCAATATCGGGGAAGCCGTAAGTGAGGAAGCAGATCTTTTCTTCCGTATGGTTGTTTTGCGGCTGTGCCAGGCTAGTAAAGGAGATGAGTAGGAAGATGGCGAATGCGGATAGGGATTTCATTGTGGTGCGTTGGAGATTTCAAAAGTTGCCAGCAACTCATCGACTTCAGAACCGTAGTGGCTGGTAAACCGATACCTTCGAGCCTGTAGCAATGCCTTATAGGCTTCCTCCCGTTTATTTTCTTTCAGGTATACGAGTGCCAAATTACGGTAAGCATATGAATTACCTTTATGCAGGTCAAGGGACTGAAGGATATGTTCCGTCGCTTTTTGTACAAAGCCCTGTTGGAGCAAAACAAATCCTTTATTGTTATAGGAGTATGCGAAATCAGGATTCAGGCTAATAGCCTTATCCAAGTACCTGATTGCTTCATCATAGTCACCAGCATTGGCCAGAAAAAAACCAATGTTATTTAACACCGGAACATTATCGGGTTGTTCAGCCAATATCTCTTCTAATATTTCTAATGCCCGGACGTGGTGTCCGTTAGCGTCTAAACAGCTGGCCAGATTTTGCTTATTGGCAGCAGCTTCCGGCTCTTGTTTAACGGCCTGTTCTAAATATGGTTGTGCATTTTCATAGCTAAGTTCTTTCATCAACGCATAACCTAAAAGGCTATTTGCATCCACATTATCCGGATCGATTTCGAGCACATGGTTACAGTATTCCCGTAGTAGCTCGTAATGGTTTACTTTTGAAAAATAAACTGCCATCCGGAGCCATGAAGCAATCTTTTTCTTTTCTGAAATGGGAAATCCGGAAAGCCAATTGAACCATCTGCTACGAAAGGGCTTACTTCGAGGCATCATGGCAACGCTGCTAATATCCATCTGTATATCAGATTGCCATTTTTTATCAATGTATTCGAGGTAATCTTCAAAAATAAGTCCGACGCTTTCCATCTGTTTCCTGCAGACTCCCTGGATACTTAGCATGGCGAGCAGTAAATGTTCGGGGGAAAGATGACTGTGTTTCAGTTTAACCTGTAATACCACGGCACTATTGACCATTTCCTCGGCCTCAAGTGTTAGTGGTATGCTATCTTTTACCATGCCAGCTCCTTTTATTGGTTCCCATCCATTACTCTTCAACCGTGTTACTAACAAATGAATGTCAGTCTCCTCCAACGGTAGCGGGAAATGGGTTAATTCCAGAATAGCCAGCAGTAAAAGTCTGCTATCGATATAATAAATCTTATTTTGAACGCTAAGCTCCCTGGCAATGGTGGTCACTAACTTAAACTTTTCATCCTGATCTGGTAGCATATAGAGATTATCAATAGATGATGACTATTACAAATATATACCAAATATAACTAATGTAAATATCCGGGCATAAAAAAAGGACGAACCGATGTAACTCGTATTCGTCCTTTAGTTGGTGACCTCATCTGGATTCAAACCAGAAACCTTTTGATTCGTAGTCAAATGCTCTATTCAGTTGAGCTATGAAGCCGTTTTCCCGTTTCGGGATTGCAAATGTAGAACAATTTTTTATTCTAACAAATTATTTTTCAATTTTTTATACCTGAAAGCTTTTCTCCAGATTTTTTTCTTTTGACAGAAAATGCTGCAGTTAATGCAGCATTTCTGTCTTTTGGTGACCTCATCTGGATTCAAACCAGAAACCTTTTGATTCGTAGTCAAATGCTCTATTCAGTTGAGCTATGAAGCCATTCCCTGTTTGGGATTGCAAATGTAGGATTTGTTTTAAATTAAACAAAAAAAATTAAAACTATTTTTCTGAGACTACCGTTAACGGGTATACGTGATTTGTATAGGTAGCTGTAAAGGTCTGCCATCAACAGATAGCAGGGATTAAAGGGACCTGGCCTGTTCATTTGGTTCAAATAATTCAACCAGGTTTCCTGAAGGATCCTGCAATAGAATTTGTTTACCCCCGGCGCCTGTCACCAGCTCATTGCGAAAACGTGCATCCTTTGTTTTCAATGTTTCAATGAACGCCTCCAGGTTAATTACTTCCAGTTGGATCCGGTTCCATCCGCCCGGTGCAGGCGCGGTACCATCAGGCATCGATTGTCCGGCGCCTCCAAAGCCCGGCTCATTCAGGTACAAGTGAAGGCTTCCTTTTGATAGCTTTGCAAAACCCTGCGCAGCCTGCATGTCGACCGTAAATCCGAGTAGCTCTTTATAAAATGGTACAGTGGCGGCTACATCTTTTACGATATAACGAACACCATAAAAAGCTACAAGTTCATTGTGCTTGTCCATAGCATGCGGTATTTGATTTATGAAAAACGCTATTTCACTTTCCTTTCGGACGAAGCGCCAGTCCGCTTAAAGTAGCGCCGGTCAGTGCCAGTACAAGTGCCACAATGGCTCCGGCTTTTCCACTGCCTGAACCAAAAACAGCACCGGCAGAAGTGCTGAGATGTAGAACACTGAGGATAATGGCTATTGCTCCCAGCGACAACGCAATAATAGCTGCTGTTGGTTTATTCTGCCTGTTTCCGGTGAGATGTGTTGAACGGGAACGGGCTTTAGCCCGCCATCCCATAATTAAACTAATGAGTGCGATGATCGCGCCAACCAGGGCCTGGGCCCGCCCGGTGGTAATGCCGCTGACAGCCGGTGAAGTTCCATCTGGTGTTGTTTGTGAAAATACTTTTTCCGTTGTCAAAATAAACAATCCAATAAAGAAAATGAATGGAATATGCTTTTTTATGAAGGTCTTGCGCTGTAAGTTCATAAGGCTCTTTTTTTACAAAGCTACTGTTGGTGCAATCAACAAAATTGTAAAATCGCGACATGTTTCAGCCTCCGGGTCAGGGATTGAATTCTTCAAACGCCCGGTAATCAGCCGCATCTTTCTGATGCGTGAAAAAAGCTTTGGGATTATATCCTGAAAATAACCGGAAGTCGTGGATAAAATGGGACTGATCGTAATATCCGCAACTGTACGCCATTTCCGTGAGCGATACCGGCCGTTTCTCAAACCCTTTTATAACTGCATTGAAACGGGCAATCCGTTGGAATTGTTTAGGACTGTACCCCGCATAATGAATAAATTTTCTTTCAAACTGCCTGCGGGACAAATAGCACTCATCCGCCAATGCAGGAATAGACAAGGCTGTGGAAGACATCAGGATCTGTCTTATCGACGTAAAAACAGGACTCGCTGTTTCCGCGCTCTTCGCCAGCCGCTGCAAAATAAATTGAGAAATGAGTGTTGCACGTTGCCGGTGATCAGACGCCGCGAATACTTTTTGCTCGAGCAACTGTCCTTCTCTTCCGAGCAGTGTTTCTGTATCCACTGTTTGATCACTCAGCACATGGGCTGGTAAACCAAAAATACCGGGGATTGCATAAGGAAAAAGGTATACACCGAACAAACAGAAATCGTTCAAAGTATATAGTTTTCTAAAATGCTGCAGCTGTCCCGATAAACAGGAGAAAGAAGTTTTGTGCCGGTCGTCGCCCACCCCGTAAGCCTCGAATTGTCCTTTGCAATAAAATATCCATTCCGGTGAACTCTCGGCCAGCACCCGGTGATGGAATGGCTTTTCAGCTGTAGCTGAACCTTCCAGTACCCAAAAGAACTGAATGTATTCCGCAAGTTTGACCGGGGGCGGAATTGTATAATAGTTCATATGTAATACGGTGTTGGACTCAATGTTTATTACTTATTTTACTTGATTTGACGACGGACTTTCCTGCCTCGTTTATAAGCAGGAATATCAACATCATCGTCATAGCAAAATCAGTGCGGTATTATTTGTTTTGCATAGGCAAATTGTTTAAAAGCTATCAATTCGTTTTTACTGATAAATGCGGATTTGTTATTTCGAACCGGGAACAGTTATTGGGAAGAAGTTTCACTGGCAATTTTAACATTACCGGAAGTGTTACGCGTTCTGAAAAATCACTATACAAGAAAAGAAATAGGCGGAATCCCTTATTGGTAAGGAATTCCGCCTTGTGACCCCGTCAGGATTCAAACCTGAAACCTTCTGATCCGTAGTCAGATGCTCTATTCAATTGAGCTACGGAGCCATGTGTTTATGAATGGATGCCAAAGGTAGGAGATTTTTCGAAAATCCCAAATAGTTATCAAAAAAATTTCTGCAATCTTCTGATTTACACTTACTTTTACACCAATTGCTTAATTATTAAACGAAGTGAAAATTCAACTCTGGAGCATAGGAAAAGAACATGATCCCTACATCAGGGATGGGATGGCTGTTTTTCAGAAAAGACTGCAGCATTACGTGGATTTTGAAGTAAAACTAATCCCTACGGTAAAGCAGGCTGCCAGTTTATCGGTGCCGGAATTGAAAAAACAGGAAGCAAAAATTATCCTGGATATGTTACAGCCTACCGATTTTCTGCTTGCGCTGGATGAGAAGGGAAAGATGATGACCACTGTGCAGTTTGCCGACTTCCTGCAGCAACGCAACAATGCAGGTACACGTCAGCTGATCATATTAATTGGCGGTGCGTTTGGTATCGATGATGCCGTGTTGCAAAGGGCGCAACTGAAAATGTCTTTATCCCCGCTTACTTTTCCGCATCAGCTGGTGCGTCTTATTTTTGCTGAACAACTGTATCGTGCTTATACAGTTTTAAACAGAGAAAAGTATCATCATCAATAAGTACCTTTACCACCTAAATAAACCGGTTATATGACGCTTTCCATCAGTTTGATTATTATCATTATTACCTGTCTTGTTTCCTATACTGCCCTTAAGAACTATGACCAGCTGGACAAGATGAGCCTGCAACCGTACATGGTAAAGCGTTACAAACAATATTACCGCTTCATTACTTCAGGGTTTGTGCATGCCGATTTTCAGCATCTCATTTTCAATATGCTCACATTATTTTTCTTTGGCCCTGCCATTGAAAATTTATTCATGCAGCTTTTTCACAGCAAGCTGGTTTATATTTTATACTATCTATTGGGAATCATTGTTGCAAATATCCCATCTTACATAAAACACCGTAACAACTCCAGTTATTCTTCGCTGGGAGCTTCGGGAGCTATTTCTGCGGTGGTGTTTTCAGCCATCATGATAGATCCGTGGAATACGATCTTTTTGTTTTTCATCCCCATCCCTGCTGTAATTTATGGCGTTTTATTCCTCGCTTTGTCAGCGTACATGTCGAGAAAAGGCGGCGATAATATCAATCATGATGCACATATGTGGGGCGCGCTATTCGGTATCGTATTTCCACTGATTTTCCATCCAGAACTGGGCGCCTATTTCCTGGAGATGCTCAAGCATCCAAGATTCGGACGATAAATGAAACCGCCGGCTGTGTTGGTATTCCACTCCGCCGGCTATTTCTTATTTCGCAAAAGTAATACTAAGTACTGCTTTCGTTTTGGGCGTAATCTTCACGCGGTCATCCACCCGCATACCTACCAGCCACACGATACGTTTGTTTGATTCCAGCACCCATACATTTTCTTTTTGCGGCATTGATAATTTCTGATCAATCAGGAAACGGCTTACCTTTTTCTTTTTGGGCATGCCCAGCGGGTAAAAGTAGTCGCCTTGTTTCCACTTTCTCAGGATCAACGGGAAGCTAACCTGTGCCGCATCCAGCCAGGCTATTTCCGGCGACGCAGGAATACCGGCGTTGCCCCGCTCCTGCTCACGGACCTGTAATTGTCCGCCGCCAAAATGAATATGCTGCTGTCCGGGTTCAATCACTACCAGCGGCGATGCTGCTGTTGCCAGCGGGGTAATAAGCAGCCACTGACGGTTGCGCACAATGCGGTGACTGGCCGTATCCACATACCTGCCGGATTCACTTTCCATCAACGATAATACCTGCTGCGTTTGTGCGGATGAACAGCCAAAAGTCCGGAACAGCTCCCAGGCGATTGTTTGCAGCGGGATCGTTTTCTGCAGCTTCAATACGGGCACCATCCAGGTGTTCCCCTGCTGGAACAGCAGGCGTTTACGGTGCTTCGCCAATGCTTCCTGGTAAAGGATCTCCGCTTCCCTGATCCGTTCAATAGTAGCCGACATATTTTTCACAACACCAGGAAAGGCTTCCTGTAATCGCGGAATCACCTGGTGACGGAAATAATTACGTGTATACTTGTCAGTTATATTGGAGCTATCTTCTACAAAAGAAATATTATTCATGGCGGCATACGCTATGAGCCGGTCTTTCTCCGTAAATAATAACGGGCGGATCAGGCGTTCCTGTTTGGGCAGAATGCCATGCAGCCCGGCAATACCGGTACCTTTGGCGAAATTCATCAATGCTGTTTCCACACTGTCCTGCATATGGTGGGCGGTGGCAATATATGCGTATCCTTCCGCAGCGCGTACTTCTTCCAGCCATTGATAACGCAGTTCACGAGCGGCTACCTGTATGGTTACACGATGCCGGGCCACATAAGCATTGGTATCGAATTTTACTACGTGCAGCGGCAGTTCCAGTGTTGCTGCCATGTTCCGTACAAAAGCTTCATCCCGCTCAGATTCCTCACCCCGCAGCTGAAAGTTGCAGTGGGCAATACCGGCGCGGTAACCGGCATTTTTAAACAACCAGGCCATTACGATGGAGTCCACCCCGCCACTTACGGCCAGCAGCACCTTTTGCGCAGGATCAAATAATTGCCGGCCGGAGATATAAGCAGTGAAATCAGTTATTAGATGTTGAGGCATGCGTTGTTTGTTGGATTAATAATATCAGTATATCAGGTCTTCGTAGGCCGACTGTAATTCGTTGTATGCATGTCTTTCATTACCTGCTTTGGCCATAGCCATGCCTTTTTCATAGGTGCTGATGGCGGCGGCATTATCACCGGCACGTTCCAGTAACTTCCCCAGGTGATAATAAGAACCTACATAGCCCGGTTCATGGGCCAGCAGTTCTTCAAACAACTGCCTGGCGGTTACATCGTCGTTGAGCTTAATGTATTCCAGCGCCAACGCATGTTTCAGGAAGCTGTCGTTTGGTGTGGCTACCAGGAACTGCTTTATTTGCGCGATTCTGTCCATTCGTTTGTTATTATTTAATTGTACAATATGTCAATCTCTCACACTGATTAAAATCATCTTCCCTCCCTGCGGTTGGCGTATATTATTTAGATATATTTGCTATTACCGCATTTTAAAACAAAACAGTTTAAGGCCATGAAGATTTTAGTATGTATCAGCAAAACTCCGGACACGACTGCAAAAATAGCTTTCACGGACAATAACACGAAATTCAATGAGGCTGGTGTACAGTTTATTATTAATCCGTACGATGAATGGTATGCATTGGTAAGGGCGCTGGAGCTGAAAGAAACCATAGGGGCTGACGTGCATCTTATTACGGTAGGTGGTGCAGATTGTGATCCGGTTATCCGCAAGGCACTGGCTTTGGGCGGAGACGAGGCTTTCCGTATAAATGCGGATAGTGCTGACAGTTACTATATTGCGTCGCAGATAGCTGCGCATGCAAAGGATAAACAATACGATATTATTTTTACCGGGAAGGAAACCATTGACTTTAATGGCTCCGGTATAGGCGGTATGGTGGCAGAGCTGCTGGAATTGCCCTATGTATCCATTGCTGCTAAATTTGACCTGAATGGTACCGTGGCTACCGTTAACAGGGAAATAGAAGGCGGAGAAGAAGTGTGCGAAGTATCGCTGCCAGTAGTTGTTTCCTGCCAGAAGGGAATGGCTGAAGCCCGGATCCCCAATATGCGCGGTATTATGGCCGCCAGAACCAAGCCCCTCACTGTGGTGGAACCTGTTGCTGCAGACGCCCTCACTTCCGTAGTAAGCTTTGAACTGCCTCCTGCAAAGGCCGGCGTTAAACTGATCAGTCCTGATAACGTGGAAGAACTGGTGAAGTTGCTGCACGAAGAAGCAAAAGTGATCTAAGGGTAAACTATCTCTCAACTACTAATCAAATTATTCATGTCTATATTAATATTTGCCGACCAGGCACAGGGTAAAATCAAGAAAGCGGCGCTGGAAGCCGTACAATATGGCGCTAAAGTGGCTGAACAGCTGGGTACTACTGCTACTGCACTGGTACTGGGCCCTGTTGATGCTGCTGAACTGGCCGCACTGGGCAACTATGGCGCACAAAAGGTACTACACGCAGCAGATGCCCGCTTACATGAAGTAGAAAGCATTGTATATACCAAAGCTATTGCCGAAGCAGCCGAAAAAGAAGGCAGTAAGGTGCTTGTCTTCCCTCATAACTTTGATGGTAAAGCCATTGCGCCGAGGGTATCTGCCCGGCTGAAAGCCGGTCTGGTGGCAGGCGCCATTTCCTATCCGGATACTACCAATGGATTTGTGGTAAAGAAAAACGTGTTCTCCGGTAAGGCATTTGCCCATATCAATATTACATCTGATAAGAAGGTGATTGCCATTATACCCAATACCTTCCCTGTGAACCCCAGCACTGCTACTGCTACAGTAGAAGCCTTTTCTCCGGCTATCAGCGATGCTGATTTTAAAGTGAAGGTGGTTAAAACTGAAACGGTGAGCGGTGAAGTGCCTTTAACGGAGGCAGAAGTAATTGTAAGCGGCGGCCGTGGTATGAAGGGTCCGGAAAACTGGGGCATCCTGGAAGACCTGGCAAAGGCACTGGGGGCTGCAACAGCAAGTTCCCGTCCGGTAGCCGACGCCGGCTGGCGCCCGCACCATGAACATGTGGGTCAGACTGGTTTAACCGTGCGCCCCAATCTTTATATCGCGGTGGGCATTTCCGGGGCTATTCAGCACCTGGCAGGCGTAAACGGCAGTAAGGTCATTGTGGTGATTAACAAAGATCCGGAAGCTCCTTTTTTCAAAGCCGCAGATTATGGCATAATAGGTGATGCATTTGAAATAGTGCCTAAGCTTACGGCAGCCGTCAACAAGCTGAAACAGAGCTAAGCAACCGGATTACGGTATAAGAATTACGAATGAAGTATTCAATTTTTAAGATCGTGTTGATTTTTCATTCGTAATTCCTGTACCGTAATTCTTATATCATAGATTTATCATTATAGATTTTTTTTAGATAAGGAATATTTTTCTAACTTCACGGTCTTACAAACTATTCAGCGACAACGCAAGACAGATATGAGAAAAATAGAACTGGAAATAGTTGCTTTATCGCACAGCATTACGCAGACTCATTCATATGCCGTGGTACTGGGAGAAGTAAACGGATTGCGCCGTTTGCCTATTGTGATTGGTGGCTTTGAAGCGCAGGCGATTGCAGTAGCTCTGGAAAAAATGCAACCCAGCCGGCCTTTAACACACGACCTGATGAAAAACTTTATGAACGCCTTTAATGTAGAATTACAGGAGGTGGTCATCAGTAATCTGCAGGAAGGCATCTTTTACTCAAAGCTTATCTGTTCTAACAACGACGAAACCATAGAGATAGATTCCAGGACATCGGATGCACTGGCCCTCGCAGTTCGCTTCGGATGCCCTATTTATACTTTCGAGAATATCCTCAACAGCGCAGGGATACTGCTGGACGACCCTGCCGGTAAAAAGACCAATAAGCCGGTTACCCCTACTATTTCGGAGCATGAGAAAGGTGTGGAAGATGACCTGAAAGCACTGAATGTAGAGGAGTTAACTACCTTGTTACAGGAAGTACTGGAACAGGAAGACTACATCCGGGCCATCGCTATCCGCGATGAGATCAACAGCCGCAAAAGCAAATAACTTTTCATTTTATATACTCCCTGCAGCCGGCGGTGTAAAAACTGTAGCTGTTGGCTTGCCGTGCAACTATGATTGTATTTCCAAACTGCAAAATAAACCTGGGCTTACATGTTACCGGTAAACGCCCCGATGGCTTCCACAACCTGGAAACCATCTTCTATCCCCTGCCTGTTAATGATGCGCTGGAGGTAATTACGCATACTGAACTTCAATTTGAGAGCACGGGTATCCCGGTGCCTGGTGATGCAGCCGATAACCTTTGTATACGGGCTTTTCAGTTATTGCAGTCGGACTTTCCGCAGTTGCAGCCGGTAAACATTCATTTGTTGAAAAATATACCCATTGGCGCCGGCCTGGGTGGAGGTTCCGCAGATGCCGCCTTCATGTTGCAACTGCTGAACCAGAAATACCAGCTGGGGCTTCCGGAAGCTGCGCTGGTTGACTATGCGGCTCAACTGGGGAGTGACTGCCCGTTCTTTATTGTCAATAAACCTTGCTATGCCACAGGGCGTGGAGAAATCATGGAGCCGGTGACACTGGACCTCTCCGGCTACTCGTTTTTGCTGGTGCATCCGGGTATTCATGTAAATACGGGGTGGGCATTTAGGCAGCTTGTTCCCGGCGCGCCGGTTCACCCGCTGCGGGAAATGATCCAGTTACCGGTGGAGGAATGGAAAGATATGGTGTCAAACGATTTCGAGGCGCCGGTATTCCAGGCACACCCGGTGCTGGAGGGGATAAAGGAACAAATGTATTCGTCCGGGGCGCTTTATGCGTCGATGAGTGGCAGCGGTTCCGCGATATTCGGGATATATCCTAAAAACAAAATAGCTGACATCCTGTGGGATGCCAGCTACCGGGTATTTACTATCAGGTAAGTCTTACTTTACAGAAGCTACCAGTGCTTTAAATGTTTCTGGTTCATTCATAGCCAGATCAGCCAGAACTTTTCTGTTCAGGTCGATGCTTTTGCCGGCTAATTTGTTCATAAACACAGAATAGGTCAACCCTTCTGCTCTAACAGCAGCGTTGATACGGGCGATCCACAGCTGGCGATAGTTTCTTTTCTTTAATTTACGGCCAACATAGCTATAAGTGAGTCCTTTTTCAAGAACGTTCTTCGCTACGGTGTACACATTTTTTCTTTTACCGTAGAAGCCTTTGGCTTGCTTTAAGATCCTTTTTCTCCGGGCTCTTGAAGCTACGGCATTAACTGAACGAGGCATTTGCTTTGTTTTTTCTCAGGTTATAAAATTCGATTCTTTTGACAGATACTAGCGCATTCCGAGCATTCTCTTAACCAGGTTAAGATTTGCTTCGTGAACCAGTGTACTACCTCTTAAGCTACGTTTTCTTTTCGTAGATTTTTTGGTCAGTAAGTGGCTTTTGAAGGCCATGAACCGCTTAATCTGTCCGTTCCCACCAACCTTGAACGTTTTCTTGGCACGGGAATGTGTCTTTACTTTGGGCATCTTACATCAAATTTGGTCTGCAAAGGTATGAAAATAATTTAATAAAGCACAGTCTCCTCTAAATAATTCAGCCCCCATCGCGAATGTGGATAACTTTTCTGATATTTTTTTACCCCCTTTAAGCAATTGACAATCAATTTTTCGCTAACCCATCCGGTCAACTTATCTGGCGCTTTATCATATTACGATTAATAACACTTTTTTTATTTCCCTATATTACATCTAATTTTAATCTTAATTCATTTATATATTTTAGCCATACCAAGTATAAACACCTGACGCCTATGAAACCATTTTACACTTGCTCCACGCTCTGCCGGAAAAAACCATCCGGGAAAGATAACCGATGTAAAGAGTTGAGGTACAATATGGACTGAGCAAACAAAAGCTGCTCAATCCTGATACTTTTCTTACTTAACTGTTTGCACCTATGAAACGACTATTAACCTTTTTGTACCTGATACTGGGGCTTGTGCTGCTTAATAAACAGGTGGCAGCACAAACTGCGCCGGCAAACGGCACAGCCTTTATGAACCTTCCCGACACGATATGTAAGGGAAGTTTCGCCAGTATGAACGCCTTCTTCTGGAATAACACCAGTAATTATGCAGATTCCGCGACCTGGACAATCACGGGGGGAACCTATGATGTGCTCTTCACGACCGATACCAGGGCAGGCCACGAATTAGTTGGCCAGCGGAGAGACACCTATAACTCCGGCGGCATAAATATCAATAAAAACTCCCTGACCATTAAATTTAATGATGCCGCTAAGTATACGGTGAAAGTGGTGCTGTTCAGGGGAAATAATACCTATCCGGTTACAAAGTCCATTTACGTAAAAGACTGTACAATTCAACCGTGTTTGGGTAATACGACCAGTAAAAGCGATTTCCTGGAGGACTTTGGTAAATTTAAAAAGAATGCTACCGACAGCCGCTCCAATGCAGCGGTTACCGGATATAACTATGTACCTATGCCTCTGAACGGGGCTAATTTCATTGATGATAGTTACAATATTTTCTGGCATACTCAAATAAGAAGTGAGTGGGTAAAGGCAACAGATCATACCGGAAGTACTATCGACTCCGTGGGTGGTATGCTCATCGCCAACTCTTCTATCAATAAAAAATCTTTCTATACTAAAAACAATGTGCAGGTATGCCCGGGCTCTTCTTATAATTTCAGCGCCTGGTTCCTGAACGTAAACAGCTACAACGTATTTAACTATAACTGTGCGGCAGGTAACTCGGATGGTTATCACTATGCCGGGGTTACCTTCCTCATCATTAATAAAAAGGGCAGCACTAACGCTGCATTGTGGGATACACTCGCAAGGTTTAAAACCTACGACGTATCAATGAACCTGTCGTATTCAACATGGCAACAATACGGCGGCAGCTTTAAAACACCCGGAGGTGTAACTGCAGTAACACTTGAAATTGTCAATGATCGTCTTGGTGATTGTGGAAATGATATCGCGATAGATGATATCGGCTTTAATTATTGCAGCCCGGACATCTACTCATTTATCGATGGTCAGATTGATACAGAATTAAGAGCGGATTCACTTTGTGAAGGCGCTCCTATTACTATTAAAGCATTATATAGTCCTGATGGTCATTTGCCGAATGGCACTTACGATCCCAACCAGGATTATTTTAAGAATCCAATATATCAATGGTTTTACAGTAATACCGGGGATGAAAACAATCCGGCCGACTGGTTTCCTGTTGTAAATGGAAACGGTATATCAGGCGCGGCTACCAACACGCTCACATTTGCGGATGGCGCGCTGAAAGGAGATCCCAACCAGATAGTACATAAATATTACCGGGTAAATATCCTTGAATCGGGAAACGTCAGCAACTGTGCGTCTCCATCGAAATACACCAAGATCACTATTCTTCCGAAGCCCAAAGTAACCATTTCGTCGGGCAGGATCTGTATCGGGCAAAGTGTGGATCTGACGGCTGATGGAGGATACAGTACTTATGAATGGAAGGTGGACCCGGTTTATTTTGGCCCTAAAATGACCGTATTTCCCGACAGCACCAGAGACTACTGGGCTATCGGGATTGCAGATTACGGGTGGAACTCTGTGAAGAATGAACCGCGTCAATGTAAGGACAGTGGCTTTGCCCGGGTAGTTGTAGATAAAAAACCGGTCACCGCTATTACAGGCGGACCGGTGAATATTTGTCTTGGTACACAGATTAACCTAAACTTAGGCATTACAGGCGCGCCCGCCGACAGTTTGAACTGGATGTGGAAATATGGCATTGATTCTATTAAAGGTAAAGTGCCCGCTATTTCGCATGTTCCTTCAGATACCGGTACCAAAGCTTACAACGTTGTTGTGACCAACAAAACCTGTACGGTCGTTGACACCTTCAGGGTAAATGTGCGGTCGGTGCCGGTAGCGGATGTGGATACCATCTACAGACAATGTAATATATCCACCTTTAATATTAAAAGGAGCACCCCTCCTTCGGATCAGAAAGGTACCTGGTCATTTGACGGTCCAAACAAAGGAGCCGTTATTACCAATACTACTACTGCCGCCACCAGCGTGACGGGTGTTATGGCAGGTGATACGGTACGTCTCTTCTGGATAATTACCAACAAAGCACTGGCTGCATGTACGGATATCAACCGGGTTACACTCATTAATACCAGACCTCTTACCCCGAGTGTTGCAGGTCTGAACCAGGTACAGTGCGAGTTACGTGATTTCCAGCTGAACGCCAGTAAGCCGGGCGTTGGTGAAACCGGTAAATGGACATTAGCGCCAGGTACTACTTCTTCGGATATCACCATTAACTACGACACCGCTTATAATGCGATAGCTTCTGTTGTCAGCAATGCACGGCCTAAAACATTTGTGCTGACATGGACCATCTCTAATGGTGTTTGTCCCGGTCCGAACTCGACTACCGTTAACCTTACCATTAAGGATAAGCCTACGCTGAATATTGCTGCAGCTGCGGTTTGTAATACGGTGGATTCCTTTACGGTTTCCTACAGCAACGTGGTACCAGGGACTTTGAAGCAGTATGTACTCAGTGTTGCCGCCACCAGGAAGATGCCTGGTTTTGTAACGGTGTCCAAAGCATGGCCATCTAACAATACCTCTGGTATCTTTAACGTGAAGCTGCCGGCAAACATACCTGCTGGTAGCTACGACTTCGTCATTACAGCACAGGAGGATACGTTACACGGATGTAGCGTTACGGTGCCGTTTTCTGTTTCTGTGGAAAAGCCTTCAACCGCTCCTACTTCCATTGATGCCAGCTCCGACAGTCTGTGCGTTACCGGTAATGTTACTTTAAAAGTGATAGGAGGTTCCTTGGGAACTGATTCTACTGGTACTACACATAAATGGAAATGGTATACCGGTGCTTGTCCTGGTTTACCAGGCAGCGTAGCAGTAACTCCAGCTTCCTCTATTAATAATGGTGCTGAAGTTGTATTTAATAATGTAACTGCCACCACCACTTATTATGTGCGGGCAGAAAGTACCGGTCCTTGTGGTAACACCGCCTGTGCGAGTGTAACGGTGAAAGTATTTGCAAAACCTAATGTTGCCAATGCAAATACTGACCAAACAGAATGTGACCGCGCTACTGACTTCCAGTTAGCAGGTAATACTCCGGCTCCTGCAGGAGCTACGGGCCTCTGGACATCGCCTAACCCGCGGGTTACTATCACCAACCCAACGCAGTGGAATGCTACTGTGAAAGTACCTGTTGGTGATACCGCTTCATTGGTATGGACTATTTCCAACGGACCATGTTTGACTACCAATGACACGGTATTTATTACCAATTATAAGAAGCCTGTTATGCGCAATGCAGGTACTGACCAGACAGCATGTGATAAAACTACTTTTACACTTAATGCTACTGAGCCTACGGAACTGGGTGCTAAAGGTACCTGGACCTTCCTGCCTGTTACTGCTACCGTGACTTTCGTAGATAAAAACAAAGCCAACACAAATGTTACCGTTCCCGCTAATACTGCGGTGAAACTGATCTGGAGCATTTCAAATGGTACGTGTAGCGCCGATAAATCGGATACAGTTGTTATCACCAGCCTGCTCAAACCAGTGATGCGCAATGCAGGTACTGACCAGACGGCATGTGATAAAACTACCTTTACGCTTAATGCTACTGAGCCTACAGAGCTGAATGCACAAGGCACCTGGACATTCCTGCCCACCACTGCTGCGGTGACTTTTGTTGATAAAAACAAGGCTAATACGGATGTTACCGTTCCTGCTAATACTGCGGTGAAACTGATCTGGAGCATCTCAAATGGTACTTGTAGCGCGGACAAATCGGATACGGTTGTTATTACCAGCCTACTCAAACCAGTGATGCGCAACGCAGGCACTGACCAAACAGCATGTGATAAAACTACCTTTACACTTAATGCCACTGAGCCTACAGAACTGAATGCACAAGGCTCCTGGACATTCCTGCCTGTTACTGCTGCGGTGACTTTTGTTGATAAAAACAAGGCTAATACGAGTGTTACAGTTCCCGCCAATGCTGCGGTGAAACTGATCTGGAGCATCTCCAACGGCACATGTAGCGCGGATAAATCGGATACGGTTACCATCACCAGCCTGCTTAAACCAGTGATGCGCAATGCAGGTACTGACCAGACAGCATGTGATAAAACTACTTTTACACTCAACGCTACCGAGCCTACTGAATTGAATGCACAAGGCACCTGGACCTTCCTGCCGGCTACTGCTGCGGTAACTTTTGTTGATAAGAACAAAGCTAATACGGATGTTACCGTTCCTGCTAATACTGCAGTGAAACTGATCTGGAGCATTTCAAACGGCACATGTAGCGCGGACAAATCAGATACAGTTGTTATCACCAGCCTGCTCAAACCATTGATGCGCAATGCAGGTACTGACCAGACGGCCTGTGATAAAACTACTTTCACACTCAATGCTACTGAACCTACTGAATTGAATGCACAAGGCACCTGGACCTTCCTGCCAGCTACTGCTGCGGTAACCTTTGTAGATAAGAACAAGGCTAATACTTCTGTTACCGTTCCCGCCGACGCCTCGGTGAAACTGATCTGGAGCATCTCCAACGGCACATGTAGCGCGGATAAATCGGATACTGTTACCATCACCAGCCTGCTCAAACCAGTGATGCGCAATGCAGGTACTGACCAGACAGCATGTGATAAAACTACTTTTACACTCAACGCTACCGAGCCTACTGAATTGAATGCACAAGGCACCTGGACCTTCCTGCCGGCTACTGCTGCGGTAACTTTTGTTGATAAAAACAAGGCCAACACGAGTGTTACCGTTCCCGCCAATACTGCGGTGAAACTGATCTGGAGCATCTCAAATGGTACTTGTAGCGCGGACAAATCGGATACTGTTACCATCACCAGCCTGCTCAAACCAGTCATGCGCAATGCAGGTACTGACCAGACAGCATGTGATAAAACTACCTTTACGCTTAATGCTACTGAGCCTACAGAACTGAATGCACAAGGCACCTGGACCTTCCTGCCTGCTACTGCTGCGGTAACCTTTGTTGATAAAAACAAAGCTAATACGGATGTTACCGTTCCTGCTAATACTGCGGTGAAACTGATCTGGAGTATTTCAAACGGAACTTGTAGCGCCGATAAATCGGATACGGTTACCATCACCAGCCTGCTCAAACCAGTGATGCGCAACGCAGGCACTGACCAAACAGCATGTGATAAAACTACCTTTACACTTAATGCCACTGAGCCTACAGAACTGAATGCACAAGGCACCTGGACATTCCTGCCTGTTACTGCTGCGGTGACTTTTGTTGATAAAAACAAGGCTAATACGAGTGTTACAGTTCCTGCTAATACTGCCGTGAAACTGATCTGGAGCATTTCAAATGGCACGTGTAGCGCGGACAAATCAGATACAGTTACCATCACCAGCCTGCTTAAACCAGTGATGCGCAATGCAGGTACCGACCAGACAGCATGTGATAAAACTACCTTTACACTCAATGCCACTGAGCCTACAGAACTGAATGCACAAGGCACCTGGACCTTCCTGCCTGCTACTGCTGCGGTAACTTTTGTTGATAAAAACAAGGCTAATACGGATGTTACCGTTCCGGCCAACACTGCGGTGAAACTGATCTGGAGCATTTCAAACGGTACTTGTAGCGCCGATAAATCGGATACAGTTGTCATCACCAGCCTGCTCAAACCAGTGATGCGCAATGCAGGCACTGACCAGACAGCATGTGATAAAACTACTTTCACACTCAACGCTACCGAGCCTACTGAATTGAATGCACAAGGCTCCTGGACCTTCCTGCCGGCTACTGCTGCGGTGACTTTTGTTGATAAAAACAAGGCTAATACGAGTGTTACCGTTCCTGCTAATACTGCCGTGAAACTGATCTGGAGCATCTCAAATGGTACGTGTAGCGCGGACAAATCAGATACAGTTACCATCACCAGCCTGCTTAAACCAGTGATGCGCAATGCAGGTACCGACCAGACAGCATGTGATAAAACTACCTTTACGCTTAATGCTACTGAGCCTACAGAGCTGAATGCACAAGGCACCTGGACCTTCCTGCCTGCTACTGCTGCGGTAACTTTTGTTGATAAAAACAAGGCTAATACGGATGTTACCGTTCCGGCCAACACTGCGGTGAAACTGATCTGGAGCATTTCAAACGGTACTTGTAGCGCCGATAAATCGGATACAGTTGTCATCACCAGCCTGCTCAAACCAGTGATGCGCAATGCAGGTACTGACCAGACAGCATGTGATAAAACTACTTTCACACTCAACGCTACCGAGCCTACTGAATTGAATGCACAAGGCACCTGGACATTCCTGCCTGTTACTGCTGCGGTGACTTTTGTTGATAAAAACAAGGCTAATACGAGTGTTACCGTTCCGGCCAACACCGCGGTGAAACTGATCTGGAGCATCTCAAATGGTACTTGTAGCGCGGACAAATCGGATACAGTTGTCATCACCAGCCTGCTCAAACCAGTGATGCGCAATGCAGGTACTGACCAGACGGCATGTGATAAAACTACCTTTACACTTAATGCCACTGAGCCTACAGAACTGAATGCACAAGGCACCTGGACATTCCTGCCTGTTACTGCTGCGGTGACTTTTGTTGATAAAAACAAGGCTAATACGAGTGTTACAGTTCCCGCTAATACTGCCGTGAAACTGATCTGGAGCATCTCAAATGGTACTTGTAGCGCGGACAAATCGGATACGGTTACCATCACCAGCCTGCTTAAACCAGTGATGCGCAATGCAGGTACTGACCAGACGGCATGTGATAAAACTACCTTTACACTCAATGCCACCGAGCCTACAGAGCTGAATGCACAAGGCTCCTGGACATTCCTGCCGGCTACTGCTGCGGTAACTTTTGTAGATAAGAACAAGGCCAACACGAGTGTTACAGTTCCCGCCAATGCTGCGGTGAAACTGATCTGGAGCATTTCAAATGGTACTTGTAGCGCGGACAAATCGGATACGGTTACCATCACCAGCCTGCTCAAACCAGTGATGCGCAATGCAGGTACTGACCAGACGGCGTGTGATAAAACAACCTTTACGCTTAATGCCACTGAGCCTACAGAATTGAATGCACAAGGCACCTGGACCTTCCTGCCGGCTACTGCTGCGGTAACTTTTGTAGATAAAAACAAGGCTAATACGGATGTTACCGTTCCGGCCAACACTGCGGTGAAACTGATCTGGAGCATTTCAAATGGTACTTGTAGCGCCGATAAATCGGATACTGTTACCATCACCAGCCTGCTTAAACCAGTCATGCGCAATGCAGGTACTGACCAGACAGCATGTGATAAAACTACTTTCACACTCAACGCTACCGAGCCTACAGAGCTGAATGCACAAGGTTCCTGGACATTCCTGCCTGCTACTGCTGCGGTAACTTTTGTAGATAAGAACAAGGCCAACACGAGTGTTACAGTTCCTGCCAATGCTGCGGTGAAACTGATCTGGAGCATTTCAAATGGTACTTGTAGCGCGGACAAATCGGATACGGTTACCATCACCAGCCTGCTCAAACCAGTGATGCGCAATGCAGGTACTGACCAGACGGCGTGTGATAAAACAACCTTTACGCTTAATGCCACTGAGCCTACAGAACTGAATGCACAAGGCACCTGGACCTTCCTGCCGGCTACTGCTGCCGTGACTTTTGTTGATAAAAACAAAGCTAATACGAATGTTACCGTTCCGGCCAATGCTGCGGTGAAACTGATCTGGAGCATCTCAAATGGTAGTTGTAACGCGGACAAATCGGATACGGTTGTCATCACCAGCCTGCTCAAACCAGTGATGCGCAATGCAGGTACTGACCAGACAGCATGTGATAAAACTACCTTTACACTCAATGCCACCGAGCCTACAGAGCTGAATGCACAAGGCTCCTGGACATTCCTGCCTGCTACTGCTGCGGTAACTTTTGTAGATAAGAACAAGGCCAACACGAGTGTTACAGTTCCCGCCAATGCTGCGGTGAAACTGATCTGGAGCATTTCAAATGGTACTTGTAGCGCGGACAAATCGGATACGGTTACCATCACCAGCCTGCTCAAACCAGTGATGCGCAATGCAGGTACTGACCAGACGGCGTGTGATAAAACAACCTTTACGCTTAATGCCACTGAGCCTACAGAACTGAATGCACAAGGCACCTGGACATTCCTGCCTGCTACTGCTGCGGTAACTTTTGTTGATAAAAACAAGGCTAATACGGATGTTACCGTTCCGGCCAACACCGCGGTGAAACTGATCTGGAGCATTTCAAATGGTACTTGTAGCGCGGACAAATCGGATACGGTTACCATCACCAGCCTGCTCAAACCAGTGATGCGCAACGCAGGTACTGACCAGACGGCATGTGATAAAACTGCCGTTACGCTTAATGCCACCGAGCCTACTGAGCTGAACGCAAAAGGTACCTGGACTTTCCTGCCTGCTACTGCTGCGGTAACCTTTGTTGATAAAAACAAGGCCAACACGAGTGTTACAGTCCCCGCCAATGCTGCGGTGAAGCTGATCTGGAGTATTTCAAATGGTACTTGTAGCGCCGATAAATCGGATACGGTTGTCATCACCAGCCTGCTTAAACCAGTCATGCGCAATGCAGGTACTGACCAG
The DNA here is from genome assembly GCF_050434025.1 of Chitinophaga sp. W3I9. Classification (NCBI taxonomy): domain Bacteria; kingdom Pseudomonadati; phylum Bacteroidota; class Chitinophagia; order Chitinophagales; family Chitinophagaceae; genus Chitinophaga; species Chitinophaga sp. W3I9. The sequence continues at coordinate 4,499,740 of NZ_JBNPWC010000001.1, read as the reverse complement.
ACAGCATGTGATAAAACAACCTTTACGCTTAATGCCACCGAGCCTACAGAGCTGAATGCACAAGGCTCCTGGACATTCCTGCCCACCACTGCTGCGGTAACCTTTGTTGATAAAAACAAGGCCAACACGAGTGTTACAGTTCCCGCCAATGCTGCGGTGAAACTGATCTGGAGCATTTCAAACGGCACATGTAGCGCCGATAAATCGGATACGGTTGTCATCACCAGCCTGCTCAAACCAGTCATGCGCAATGCAGGTACTGACCAGACAGCATGTGATAAAACTACCTTTACACTTAATGCTACTGAGCCTACGGAACTGAATGCAAAAGGTACCTGGACATTCCTGCCGGCTACTGCTGCGGTAACCTTTGTTGATAAAAACAAAGCTAATACTTCTGTTACCGTTCCCGCCGACGCCTCGGTGAAACTGATCTGGAGCATCTCAAATGGTACTTGTAGCGCGGACAAATCGGATACGGTTGTTATTACCAGCCTGCTCAAACCAGTGATGCGCAACGCAGGTACTGACCAGACAGCATGTGATAAAACTACCTTTACACTCAATGCCACCGAGCCTACAGAGCTGAATGCACAAGGCACCTGGACCTTCCTGCCGGCTACTGCTGCTGTAACCTTTGTTGATAAAAACAAGGCCAACACGAGTGTTACAGTTCCCGCCAATGCTGCGGTGAAACTGATCTGGAGCATTTCAAATGGTACGTGTAGCGCGGACAAATCAGATACAGTTACCATCACCAGCCTGCTCAAACCAGTGATGCGCAATGCAGGTACTGACCAGACAGCATGTGATAAAACTACCTTTACACTTAATGCTACTGAGCCTACGGAACTGAATGCAAAAGGTACCTGGACATTCCTGCCGGCTACTGCTGCGGTAACTTTTGTAGATAAGAACAAGGCCAACACGAGTGTTACAGTTCCCGCCAATGCTGCGGTGAAGCTGATCTGGAGCATTTCAAATGGTACTTGTAACGCGGACAAATCTGATACAGTTGTCATCACCAGCCTGCTTAAACCAATTATGCGCAATGCAGGAACCGATCAAATGGAGTGTGAGAAAACCACCTTTACGCTTAACGCCACTGCTCCTACTGAACTGGACGCGAAAGGCACCTGGACCTTCCTCCCCGCTACTGCTGCAGTATCTTTTGTAAATAAGAACGATCCGAAAACCACTGTGACGGTTCCTGCAAACACGGCGGTACAGTTGATCTGGAGCATTTCAAATGGTACTTGTAGCGCCGATAAATCGGATACAGTTACCATCACCAGCCTGCTCAAACCAATTATGCGTGATGCAGGCACCAATAAAATAGCCTGTGAGCAAACCACCTTTACCATGAACGCCACCGCTCCTACTGAGCTGGGTGCTATTGGTACATGGAGCTTCTCACCGGCTACTGCCACTGTGAAGATCGCGAACATTAATAATCCGAAAACTTCCGTTACCGTTCCGGCAGACAGCACCATCCTGTTTACCTGGAAGATCACCAATCCAAAATGCGCAGCAGACCTGGCAGATACCGTAAGGATCACCAGCTACAAAACACCTGCTGCCGCCAAGGCTGGTCCTGACCAGGAAAAATGTGATGACATCAACTTCATCCTGGATGGCAGCAAACCTGCCGGTTTACATGTAACAGGTACCTGGACGAATCCAGCCGGTACCACCGGCGTAACTATCGCCTCTCCGAATCAATACAACACGGCCGTTACTGTTGCTGCGGGTGTCAGCGTAAAACTGGTCTGGAGAATCACCAATGGCACCTGCGGCGCTACTTATGATACAGTAATGCTTACCAACTACGCCAACGCAAATAAAGCAAATGCCGGTCCTGACCAGGCCATCTGTGGCAACACAGGCGACTTCATCATGGCGGCAAATGTACCAGGCGTGCCCACTGCAAAAGGAACCTGGACTGACATCAGCCCAATACCTGGAAGAGCAAAAATCAAATCACCTAATAGTCCTACTACCGCGGTAACAGTGCCTGTAGGCGATACCGTGATACTCCAGTGGGCTATCGCAAACGGTGTATGTGATACCAGCTTCAGCAGGGTAACCATCATCAACTACAAAGCGGCCATCACAGCAAATGCCGGCCTTGACCAGGAAAAATGTAATACTACAGCCGACTTCATCATGAAGGCGAGTCAACCCGGATCCCCCAGTGCAAAAGGCACCTGGACCGATGTAAGCCGTGTTCCGGGTAACGCCGTTATCAAATCGGTAAATGACCCGAATAGCGCAGTAACTGTTCCGGTTGGCGATACTGTAATCCTGAAATGGACCGTCACAAATGGTAGCTGCATGAGCACCAGCAGCACGGTTACACTGATCAACTATAAAACAGCGGCTGCTGCAAATGCAGGAGCAGATATTGAAATGTGTAATAACACCGGCGACTTCACCCTGGCAGCAGATCCGGTATCTGTACCAAGTGCAAAAGGCTTCTGGTCTGTTATTAAAGGAAATGCTGCGATCAGGTCTATCAACAGTCCTACTTCCAATGTGAACATCAACACAGGTGATACGGTTACTTTACGCTGGACTGTGACCAACGGCGTATGTAGCGCTACCTGGGATGATGTAACACTCATCAACTACAGATTACCGGTACCTGCCAGCGCAGGTATTGATCAGGAACATTGCGATGATGCCACCTTTAAAATGAGCGCCAGCGATCCTGGTGTGGCAGGTGCAAAAGGCACCTGGATTGTAACCAGCAACAACGCGGCACTGATCAACATCAGTGATATTAACCGGAAAGATGCTACCATCACCGTTCCTGCCGGCGAAACAGCCCAATTAACATGGGTAGTAAGCAACGGCGTGTGCGACGCTTCCAGTTCCAGTGTCACCCTGATTAACCGTAAACCAATACTCGGTAACACCATTCAGGATGATCAAACAGTTTGCGTAACAGAAACGCCAATGGCTATACGCAGCAATGCACTGACCGGCGGTAATGGCACTTACACCTACCAGTGGCAACAAAGCACTGCCGGTGCAAACGGACCATTCACCAACATCACCGGCGCCACCAGCGATACTTACCAGCCTGGTTTGCTTGCAGCCAACACCTGGTACAGAAGAGTGGTAGCTTCCGGAGCTTGTATCAACAACATCAGCAACGTGGTGAAAATCACGGCCATCACTATCAGCCCGATTGTTACCTTCACTCCTCCGGCCATAACAACGGAATGTGAAAGAGGTAAAGACTACACCACGCTCTTCGGGGATCCGGCGTTCAGTCACGCGCCTTACAACAACGAGCCGCTGACCATTACTTACAATGACGTCACCGTGGTTACTTCGCCTTGTCTCAGTACCATTACCCGTACCTGGACAGCGACAGATAGATGCGGTCTCTCAGTAAGCGCTTCACAAACCATTACGGTAAAGGATACCAAAGCACCGGTATTCACCACACCAGCGCCTGCCGATACCACCGTAAATTGTGATAAGGTACCTGCAGCAATAAACCTGAAAGCAAACGACGACTGCGCCGGGGAAATCATTATCCCTGTAGTGGAAGTTCGCCAGGATCTGCCAGGCAACTGTGCTAACAATTACCTGCTGATCCGCACCTGGACCGCGAAAGACGAATGTAACACCGGCGTGACCCTGAAACAGGTGATCACCGTGAAAGACATGACCGCCCCGGTATTCAATATGGCTACACCTGCCGATACCACAGTGGATTGCGATAAGATCCCGGCCGGATTTAATCTCACGGCAACCGATAACTGTACACCGGGTGTAATTACAGTAGTGCCGAAAGACTCTGCTGCCCACAACCCGAACAGCTGTAATAACAACTACGTGATCTACCGTAAGTGGACCGCCTTTGATGAATGTGGTAATGCCCGTGCAGTACAACAGATCATTAAAGTACAGGACACCAGCAGACCGGTATTCAGCATGCCTGCTCCGAAGGATACCGTGGTAGATTGCGATAAGGTACCGACATGGCCTGCCATCACCGCTACCGACAATTGCAGCGGCAGCATCCAGGTGTTCACCAGTAGCAAAACCGTGAAATTACCTGGTAACTGCGCCGCTAACTTCCGGGAAACAAGAACCTGGACCGCTACCGACGAATGCGGCAACAAAACCGTAATGCAGCAGATCATCACCGTTCAGGACACCACTAAACCGGTATTCACTGTGAAGCCTCCTGCCGACACAACAGTGAGCTGTGATAACATCCCTGCTCCTGCTACCGATGTACAGGTATCTGATAATTGCAGCAGCATCGGAAATGGTCTTACCGTATCCCGCAGGATCACTACAGAAAGAATACCAGGAGAATGTGCCGGCAACTACCGCATCATCAGAACCTGGATCGCTAAAGATGCCTGTGGTAATACCACTACCATCACACAGGTAGTAAATGTAAAAGATACCACCAGACCAGTGATCATGCCTGCTCCTGCAGATGTGGAAATCTACTGTCAGGATAAGATCCCTGCTGCACCGGTATTAACCGCAACAGACAACTGTGATAACAGCTTCCCGAAAAGAGCTATCTATACAGAAGATCCATATGTGGAAGATATCTGTAACGGATATACGATTATAAGAAGATGGACCATCATGGATGCCTGCGGCAATAAAGCCAGCGACGTTATCCAGCGTGTAATCATTAAGCCTTGCGATAAACCGCAACTGGAAGCTACCCTGCCTTCCAACTGTTCAGACAACGGCAGGATCGCTTTACGCAAAGTTGGCAACGTATACCTGCCTTCCTATACGCTGGTAGCAGTTACGCCGGCCAATGCGGTAACAGGATTGCCAAGAACACAAAGCAACAATGTGTTTAACCTGAACGGGGCTACTTCTGCTTCCTTCATCATTACGGATGGCAGAACGGGTTGTTCCTCTGACACCGTGACTTACAATCTGAGTTACATCCAGAAACCAATGGTGAACCTGGGCAACGATACCACTATCTGTGGTGGCAACAACCTGGTGCTGGATGCAGGTCCTGCTAATTTCGCCTACCAGATTAAATGGTCTACCGGCGCAACCACGCAACGGATCAATATTAACCAGGCAGGCACCTACTGGGTAAATGTAAGCAACGGCGAATGCGCCACTACCGATACCATCCATGTAGGTCTGGTACCAACGCCACTGGTTGATATCCCTGATACAACCATCTGCCGCGGCCAAACCGTGAAACTGGATGCTTATGTAAATGGTGGCTCCTATCTCTGGAGTAATGGTTCTACAGAACCTTCCATCCTGGTAGGAACACAGGAACAATTCTGGGTGAAAGTGATGAAGTCCGGATGTATCACCATTGATACCGTGAAAGTAAGTGTGAATCCTCCGCCAGACATCAGCCTGAGCCGCGACACCTCTATCTGTCCTGACCAGTCTATTATGCTCACCGTTAATTCCAACGGCGGCCGTATCAAATGGCAGACGGGTGAAACCAGCAACTCTATCGTGGTAAACAAGCCAGGCGGATACTGGGTAGCCGTAAGCAGGGATAACTGCGTGGTAAGAGATACCGTGAATGTAAGGATGAAACCAGCGCTCACTATGGAGCTGGGACCCGACAGGAATATCTGCCCTGGTGGCACCATTACCCTGGACGGAACCAATCCGGATGCCATTTCTTACCTCTGGAACGACGGCGATCCTAACCCGGTTAAACAGATCTCTCAGGCAGGTAGCTATAAATTAGCTGTGATGGATAAATACTGTCAACGTGTGTTCCTCGACAGCGTCAAAGTAAATATCACCGGCTTACCGGTTATCAACCTGGGAAGAGATACCACCCTGTGTAAAGGTGAAACGCTGATACTGCGTGCTGAAGGTGGCGGAATTACCGGTGTACGCTGGGATAACGGTTCCGGCGGACCATCCCTCACCGTAACCAACGGAGGTACTTACACCGTAACCGTATTCAACGATTGCGGATCTGCTACCGATGATATCACCGTAGGCTTTATAGAATGTGAACCTAAACCAACCTTACCAAACGCCTTCTCACCAAACGGCGACGGACGTAACGATGTGTTCAGACCAGTAGTGAGGGGACAAATGTTCGACTACGAACTGCGGATCTTTAACCGCTGGGGTGAGCTGATCTTCATGTCGTCCGACAATCATAAAGGATGGGATGGCAGATACAAGGGAGTTCCGGTGGATGTTGGCACATACGTATGGTGGCTTTCTTACAAGAAAGTAGCCGGCGGATCCTCCAACGTACTGAAAGGAGAAGTTACCGTGATCCGCTGATAACGGATACGCGATCATAAAACAAAAAGCATAAGGCCAACCGGCTTTATGCTTTTTGTTTTTATATCCAACTCCATCAAATCCCGGGCGATTTATTAACTTAGTGCCGTTTCATTTGCAAACCGGAAATTGTTTTTATATGAAAGTGTACGACACCGTAACAGCGGCCATAGAAGATCTGCGTAAACGCGGATACATCACCGATTTCAACCTTGTTTTCGACAGTATTCAGTGTAACAGCGGGAATGTGCGGCCGGAGGATTTTGACATTACAGAAACCTATCGCTTTGAAGGAGATACTGACCCCGGCGATGAGGCAGTAGTGTATGCCATTGAAACCAAATCAGGTCTCAAAGGCGTATTGATGTATGGGTATGGTGTTTATTCAGAGGATATGTCTGAAGATATGATCCGGAAACTGAGTCACCGCTGATACTTCCTCTTCCATCAGCTAACTGGTCCGGGTATACGTATCCGGACTTTTTTATTGTCGCTAAAGTAAAAGCCGCGTTGATCTTGCGATCAACGCGGCTTGAATTGGCCGGCTAACGTTAAAGGATATATGTTATTGAAGTCCTGCTACTTTCTTGCTTAACCTGAAATCAACCATTCCGTTAAACCCTCTGGCAGGCGTAATACCAGGAATAGCCGCGCGCAAATCATTGCCGGCAGCTGCGCTGATCCTGGCGCTGGTACGAAGATCCAGGTAAGTGCCTGTTGAAACATAGTTCAGGGCCTGCTGCAGGTTCTGATCCGATGTAGTGTTGCCCCAGGCAACGTTTACATAGTCCGCTGCCTCCGCATCTACCGGGATACCGGTGTAGTAACCCCCGTTGCCGTTGGCATTCATGGTTTCGAAGTTGATGGCGTACAGGTCAGCAAGGTATACCGGTTTATGATCATTATCATACATGGAGATATTAAAATCAATAAAGCCAACCGGTTTTCCGTATGTCTTCTTCCCGATGAGCCTTACATTCATGTACGGTTTAAGGTTGTTCAGTGTTAATTCGCTGGCAGAAGCAGTTTCCCCGGATACAATAAAAAATATATTGTCCAGTGACATACCACCTGTAGCAGCAGCAAAGTTCACCTGCGCATCCAGTTTGGTAGCCGCGAGGTTCTGCATGATCTTATCGTTATACTTGTAGGTATACATCACTTTACCGCCGGCAGCCGAAGGAGCAAAAGCATTGTCCAGGTATTCCGCTGTAGAGGTGGCTCCGCCGCCGTTGTACCGGAAATCCACAATCAGTTGTTTGATGCCCTGTGCTTTGAATTTGGCGATCGTTTGATCCAAAGCCGTTTTGGTAGCGGTAGCATTTCCGGCGTCGTTGGTTACACTGGAAAAAGTATACATCGCGAAATAGCCCACCTTTATATTTATGTTCGCGGTATTCTTAACGGTGTAAATGGTATCGAACAGCACCGGGTTTATGTTGTATGTAGCGGAATTGATAGTAAGGGTAACCGAAGTCTGATCCTGTTTTTTAAATCCCAGGGTGATGGTGGATGCCGTTGAAATCGTATTATAAAGCGAGTTGATAGCAGAAGAGGCACTGGAAAAATTGGTATTACCGTTTACGGAAATAATCTCCCACCCTCTTAAAACGCCTGCCTTACCGGCGGGGCTGTTCTTATCTGCATACTTTACAAATAATCTTACTTTACTGGCATCTGCTCCGGCAGCAAAACCAATGTCAAATCCCAGTTTAGAGGGATTGGCAGCGGCATTTTGTTCCGATACGCCATTCATCAGCTGATTGGTGATGGTACCATCTTCATCGAGGAAGCTGTAATGGTCGTATGCGGCATTGGTGGCCGGGTTGATGGCATAGCCTTTCATCTCTGTCAGCAGGGCGTTTGCATCCGCATACTTGCTGGCCAGGGGATCCAGCTGCGGTACACTGGAATACCAGTAGTAAGTAGGCAATCCTTTGCTGACCGTTCGTCCGCCATCGCCGTAAGTTACCTGCATGATCTGGTACATCAGGTACTTCAGGGAGTCCTTCTTCAGGGCGTCTGTAATGTCAACTGGCGGAGGGGCTGGTTTATCTTTGTGGCAAGACATAAAAGTGCCTGTGCATAAGGCCCCCGCCAGTATGGTGGTAGTTCCCGCAGAAAACAGTTTTTTATACATAAAAACAGTTAAGACGATGGTAGTCTGGTTGCTTACTTTTGAGTGGCCAGTGTTTGACGTGTCCAAAAGTCGGCTGAATAATACAAGGCGAATTGGTCCGCATATTCACCTGGCATCGGGGGCTTTTCTCCTTTGGCACGTTTGGCCTCCAGTTCCTTTTTATCCTCCCTTTTCATGGCGTTTACCTTAAAATGGTAAGCGATGGGCTTATCACTTCCGGCGGGGATACCCAGCACCTTCAGCGGGATACCCAGTTCACAAACCAGGTTACCGGCGGCATCATATGAGGAGGTGGTTTGAATACCAAACGTATTCTTCACCGGAATATTGCCATCCGGGATGCTGTCAAATCCTTCCACTTTGATGTCCTTTACGTTCGCCAGGAGTTGTTTTTTCAATTCACCTGCAATGAGTGCCCGGGATTCTTCCGGGACATCCGGTGCGCCGGTGTTCACATTATAGGTGAGCGGAAATGTAATCCCCGCGCCCCCTTTTTTCTTCCCGGTAGGGTTGATGGAAACAGTAAGGCCGGAACGCATAATTTTCATCTGGCTCTGCGGATCAGGAACACTAACGATTACGTATAAATTCTCCTGGTCGTTGGCTATTGTGTAAAATAACTTGGTAACGTTGTTATAAAACTGCAGGGGTTTGGGCCATTCAGTAGCCTGTCCGTCGATTTTGATATTTGCTGGCGCCCATTTATTTGGTTCACTATCTTGTGCGGAAGCATTTACATACAACAAAAGACCGGCTATTACCCCTGCTCCTGCTGTCAGTACCCTGTTCATATTCATGTGCTAATTTTTTCAGTTGCACTACAAGGTTAACAAAGAATTTTGAAAATACGGGAAGAAAAAACGTATATGAGTAAAAAGAGTCGGTGAACGGGGAGATATGGTGGGTGAGCATCACGGATTTGCGGGGAACTAAAAACCGTTCGCCCGCAAATCCATTGTTGCTTTTATTAATACAGTAATCTTGTTTTAATCGTATGCTCTACTTCCTTCAGCAAAGCCAGCGCCTCTTGTGATAACCTCGTATCCACGTCCAGTACCACGTAACCGATCTGGTCGTTGGTTTTCAGGTACTGCCCCAGGATGTTGATTTTGTTGGCAGATAAGGCAGTATTGATGGCAGACAACACGCCCGGCACGTTCCGGTGGATATGCAGGATGCGATGTGTGTTTTCAATAGGCGGCACGCTGATAGCAGGTACCGTATGAGAACCGAAGCTGGCGCCCTTTTCCAGGTAGTTGAGCATTTTACTGCTCACGTCCAGTCCGATGTTGTGCTGCGCTTCTTCCGTGCTTCCGCCGATATGCGGCGTGAGGATCACGTTGGATAATTTTTGCAGCGGCGTGCTGAATGCGGCGCCATTCTTTTCCGGTTCTACCGGGAATACATCTATGGCGGCGCCGGACAAACGTCCGCTTTCCAATGCATCTTTCAGCGCTTCCAGGTCTACTACCTCACCACGGGCATAGTTAATAAAAATAGCCCCAGGTTTAGCATCTGCAAGCACTTCTGCAGTGATCATATTCGTAGTGGTTTTGCTGGAAGGCACGTGCAGCGAAACGATATCCGCCTTGTTGAAGAGTTCCTTCAGCGTGCGTTGCTGTTCTGCATTACCCAGCGGCAATTTGGTTTCGGCGTCATAATAAATTACGTTCATGCCCATTCCTTCCGCCAATACGCTCACCTGGCTACCGATGTTACCATAACCTACTATTCCAAGTGTTTTACCCCTTAGCTCATAGCTGCCAGTGGCTTCTTTAAGCCAGATGCCGTTATGCGCTGCATTGTTTTTATCCACGATACGGCGGATGAGGATAATAGACAAACCTATTACCAGCTCAGCCACTGAACGGGTATTGGAATAAGGCGCGTTGAAAACGGTTACACCGTGCTCTGTAGCAGCTTTCAGGTCAACCTGGTTGGTACCGATACAGAAACAACCAATAGCCTGCAGTTTCCTGGCCGATTCCAGTACCTTACGGGTAACTTTGGTTTTGGATCGGATGCCCAGTAAATGAACGTCCTTGATTTCATTGATAAGATCTTCTTCGCTGAGCGCACCGGTAAGCTTGCGCACATGGTATCCTGCCGTGGTAAATTCTGCCACCGCAGCATCGCTGATGTTCTCTAATAATAAAATGCTGATCTTCTCTTTCGGATAACTTGTCGACTTTTGCTGGTCCATAATATTATACTAAGTTATATGTGTATCTCTGTGTTGCAATTGGCTTAATAATTGCTGATAGCGGGGAAACAGGGCACAAACCTACTCGAAGTTGAGGAATATTCAAATAGCAGTGGAATCAAATTCGATTTTATCAAAAAAAGACGGAAATCGGGGATGATTTTTAAAGTTTTTCTCACTTTTTTGCTTAAAAATCAATTAAAAGAATCCGAAATCACTGTTTTTATTTGGCAGTCTTTTACTTTGAGTCTAAATTGAGCGCTTTGTATTTTATGGGTCGAAAATTGAATTAAGAAAGTAGTCACAACTCCTCTAATGAAGCGATTGAAAGCAATAAGTATTATCTTAACTATATCGGGAATTGCAATTATCTCCAGCTGCCAGAGCAATGCAGCAAGAAGGGAAGAAAGTAAAAGGAAAGCAGCAGCAGATTCGGCACGCTTTACAACAGGACTATCGGCCGCGGAAAAAGAAGCCATCCTTAAATCACCGCGTACTAAACAAATGCAACAGGAACTGGAAGCATTCTATAACGGAAAGCTCCTGCGTACCGGTTTCAACGGCGCCATCATAGTGGCCAGGAAAGGGGTGGTTATCTTTGAAAAGTATCATGGCTATGAAAATTCCCGGACTAAAACACCGGTGATGGACAGTTCTTCTTTTCAGCTGGCTTCTGTTACAAAAACCTTTACCGGCGCAGCAGTAATGTGGCTGGTACAAAATGAGAAACTGAGCCTGGAAGATTCCCTGCAAAAATTCTTTCCCGAATTTCCTTATAAAGGAATCAATGTACGCATGCTCCTGAACCACCGGAGCGGCCTGCCTAACTACCTTTATTTCTGCGACAGTTTATGGAAAGAAGAAGCCAACTTTATTACCAACGGCGAAGTCATCAAATTAATGGAAGCGCATAAGCCTGCCATGCAACATTTGCCAGGTACGCACTTCCAGTACTGCAACACCAATTACCTGCTCCTTGCTTCTATTATTGAAAAGGTAAGCGGACAGAAATATGCCGACTTCATGCAGCAAACCATTTTCGGACCCCTGCATATGACCAGCACTTTTGTATACGACCCCTCCTCTGCTGTGCGCGTGCACCAAACCCAGAGCCATAAATATAACGGGCAGTTTGAACCGGATACTTACTTCGACGGTGTAATGGGCGATAAAGGTATTTACAGCAGCGCACAGGATATGCTGAAGTGGGATCAGGCCCTCTATTCAGGCCAGTTCCTGAATGCGGCTACCTTAAAGGCAGCCTACACGCCTTACAGCAATGAGAAGCCCGGCGTCCGCAATTACGGACTGGGATGGCGCCTTATGGTGTATCCGGACAGTACAAAAAATATTATTTATCACAACGGCTGGTGGCATGGTAACAACACCGTGTTCTATCGTTTCATACAGGATTCTACCACCCTTGTTATCTTAGGAAACAAATACAACCGCGGTATTTACCAGGCAGTAAAACCTATCCGCGATATCATCGGCCATGGTGATGGTGAAGAAGCTGGAGAAGAATAAACAGTTAAACATCTGACTATAAAAAAAACCAGCATAGCTTATATAAGTTATGCTGGTTTTTTTATAGCAAGATGAATTACTATCCATGTTTTCTGTTGGGTAGTACGTTATCGCGGGTCCATATTATTTCGCCGGTAAATGCATGGCTCCGGACCGGGCAGGCTTCTTTTAAACAGTAGTGGCAACAGGAAGGAATACAGGGGTCCATATGAATAAAAAACTCTACCTCACTACCGGCAAACCCTTCATTCACGAGCTTCTCAATCTTCTTCATTTCATCATGCGCATCATTCAGCTCCAGGTAGTAAGGCATCGTTACATGGCAATCAATGTGATAGTTGTTACCATATTGCTGCACACGCATATTATGCATATCGATCCAGTTCTGCCTGCGATGAACCGATAAAATAGTGATCACCTTGTCCACTATCTTCATATCTGTTTCATCCATTAACCCGGAAATAGACCGGCGCATCAATTGATATCCTTTGCTGAGGATCAATCCGCCCATCACCAGTGATACCGCGGGATCCAGCCAGGTCCAGCCGGTGAAATGAATGACAACCAACGCAGCAATCAACCCCGCACTGCTGTAAACATCGGTCATGATATGCTGGCCATTCCCCGAAATAGTGATGGAAGAAAGCTGCTTACCGGAACGTACCAGGTACAGGCCCAGCAACAGGTTGGCGACAGTGGTAGCGCCCAATACCCATAAACCGTTTTCAATCTGGTGCAGTTCACGCGGCAGGATAAAATACTGTGCCGTTTTCACAAGGATCAACACGCCGGCGATAAAGATCATGGCGCCTTCAAAACCGATCGAAAAGAATTCCACTTTGCCATGTCCGTACGGATGGTTGGCATCTTTCGGCTGACTGGCAAGGTAAATACTATAGCAGGCAAAACCGCCCGCCACCACGTTGATAATGGACTCCAGGGCATCAGAAAGGATGGCCACCGAATGGGTCATAAAGTACGCCGAAAATTTCGCCACGGTTAGTATAAAACTAACGATCAGCGACACCAGTATGACGCGCAGTTCTTTTTTTAGCAATGGTTCAGTTTTGTGTAATGTAAAGGGCAAAGGTAAAGGATTATTGGCGTTTGAAAACCACTCCGGTATTAATAAAAACATAACATGAGGCGTGCTGATAAAGCAGTTGCAGCTATTACATTTGCGATAATGCCACGGCATACTATGAAAAAACTGTACTAACCCTTATAAACGTACGAAAATGACCGGTAGTGAATTACATGCCCAATCAGTAGTCAACAAAATCTTCGACCTGTATAATACTTACGGCCACCAGGAATATGGCGAACAGGTAACCATGCTGATGCATATGATGCAGGCAGCCCTTATAGCAGAAAGCACAGGCTTTGATGATGAAATGATCGTTGCTGCATTCCTGCACGACATTGGTCATTTTTTTGAAAGTGCGCCCCAGATGGGCGGCCTCGGTACCCGCGCACACGACGACCTGGGCAGCGCTTTCCTGCTGGAATGCGGCTTCCCGGAGCGCATGGCGCAGCTGGTGGGCAGTCATGTGGCCGCGAAACGCTATCTTACCTGGTCGGACAGCGCCTATTACGATACCCTCTCCGAAGCCAGCAAGCGAACCCTCGAATACCAGGGTGGGCCTATGAATGAAGAAGAGGCGCTGGCGTTCCGCAATGATCCTTTATTCCACCAATACATCCAGATCAGGATCTGGGATGATATGGGCAAGGAAACGGATATGCCGGTGAAGCCTGAAGACGTAGCGCGGATGCGTGAAAAAACGCTCGCCTACCTGCTGGCAAACAGTACTTCCGCCAATAATTAACTCGTGTGTATTAAATTGCAGGTCTATGGATCTGCGTACTGAAATTTTATCGGAAAATTCCCGTGCCCAGTCGCTCCGCATTGCGACCTGGATAGGTCCGCATCCGGAACGGTTTGCCGCCTTGATACACTTGTTCCTGCACGACGAATACCGCGTGGTACAACGGGCTGCGTGGATTGTGAGCTTTGTGGCAAAAAAGTACCCCGCGTTGCTTGCTCCCCACCTGCCGGCTATGGTAGCCAGGATGGAGGAACCGGGTATGCCGGTGGCAGTAAAGAGAAATGTATTGAGGATATTGCAATACCTGCCGGTCCCGGAATCCCTGCAAGGGCCGGTGATGAACAGTTGTTTTGCGTTCCTGGAAGATCCGCTGGAAGCAGTGGCGGTGAAAGCCTTTTCCATGACGGTACTGGCTAACCTGGCAAAAGATTACCCTGACATCAAAAACGAGATCCGGCTGCTGATAGCAGCGGAGCTGGAAAATAATCCCACACCGGCTATCCGTTCCAGGGCGCGGAAAGTACTAAAAGCAATACAATAGCAGGTTACACGCTAAAAGAAAAAGCAGCGCAACAAGGTATAATACCCTGCTGTGCTGCTTTTTTAATGTGATATAACCATTGGCTATGCGTTGGCATCTCCTGCTGCATCAGCGGCTGGAGGCGTAACGGGCGCCTTTGCTTCTTTCGGTTCTCTTGGCTCCCTTGGTTCCCGGGGTTCTCTCGGTTCCTTGGGTTCTTTTTCCTTCTTTTTCGCTGCTTTAGGGGCAAAGATGGCGATCATACGCTTACCTTCCATGGTAGGCATACTTTCCAGGCCACCTACTTCTGCCAGCCTTTCAGCAAACTTCAGGAGGATCAATTCACCACGTTCCTTAAACATGATGGCACGTCCTTTAAACTGTACATAGGTTTTCACCTTGTTACCGTCTTTCAGGAAGCTTTCAGCATGTTTCGCTTTGAAATCGAAGTCATGGTCATCGGTGTTAGGCGTAAAGCGAATTTCCTTCACTTCACTTTTGTGCGCCTTCGCCTTCATTTCCTTTTCCTTCTTTTTCTTTTCGTAGAGGAATTTGTTGTAGTCGATGATACGACAAACGGGAGGCACAGCATTCGGGGAAATCTCTACCAGGTCTAAACCCTGTTCCTCAGCCATACGCAGTGCATCCTCTGTTTTGTAGACACCTACCTCAATATTTTCACCTACAAGTCGTACCTCAGGAACGCGTATCATCCTGTTGGTGCGATGTTCTTGTTGTTGTTCCCTGCGGAAGTTGGGGTTTCTTCCCCGGTTGTTGCCGCCAAAACTGCTTGGTCTGGGTCTTTGTTGCATTAAGAAAAATAAAATTAATTAATTAATTGTCCTTTTAGTCCATGGTCCACATCTCGTCCATGGACCAAAAACAATCTTTACAAAAATACGGGGAAAATTACAGCAATTAACATACCTCAATCGAGTAATGTTCATTGTTTTATATACCTTTTTTCCACATTTATGCGATGTTACTCAATTGGCTTCCGGTTTGCTACCTCTTCGTTTATCATGGTGGTAAACTGTTCGAGTTGCATAGTTCCCAAATCACCTTTTGATTGACGACGAACGGCTACTACATTGTCAGCTGCTTCTTTTTCACCGAGTACGAGCATGTACGGAATCTTTGCCAGCTCTGCTTCCCGGATCTTCTTACCTATCTTTTCGCTCCTATCATCTATCTCAGCGCGAATTTCTGCTTTTTTTAGCAATTCTGCTACTTTTTCTGCGTAGGCCTGGCTTTTATCACTGATCGGCAGGATCTTCACCTGTGTTGGCGCTAACCACAACGGGAATTTACCGGCGCAATGTTCGATCAGCACGGCGATAAAGCGTTCCAGTGAACCAAACGGCGCACGGTGAATCATCACCGGCCGGTGTTTCTGGTTATCGGCCCCGATGTACTCCAGTTCAAAGCGTTCCGGCAGGTTGTAATCCACCTGGATGGTACCCAGCTGCCATTTACGGCCCAGCGCATCCTTCACCATGAAGTCGAGCTTAGGACCATAGAACGCCGCTTCGTCGTATTCCACCACGGTGTTCAGCCCTTTTTCGGCGGCAGACTCGATAATTGCTTTTTCTGCCAGCTCCCAGTTCTCTTCGGTACCCATGTATTTACTGCGGTCCGTTTTATGACGCAGTGAAATCTGTGCAGTATACTCGGTAAAACTCAAACTGTTGAATACATACATCACCAGGTCTATTACTTTCTGGAATTCTTCCTTTACCTGGTCAGGACGGCAGAACAGGTGCGCATCATCCTGGGTAAATCCTCTCACACGGGTAAGACCGTGCAGTTCACCATGCTGCTCATAACGGTACACGGTACCAAATTCGGCAAAGCGCACGGGTAAATCCTTGTACGACTTTGGCGATACCTTGTACAGTTCGCAGTGATGCGGGCAGTTCATAGGTTTCAGCATAAACTCCTCACCTTCTTCCGGCGTATGGATCGGCTGAAAACTGTCTTTTCCGTATTTTTCGTAGTGACCGGAAGTCACATACAGATTTTTATTCCCGATATGCGGTGTTACTACCGGCAGGTAACCGCTGGCCAGCTGGGCTTCCTGGAGGAAACGCTGCAGGCGTTCACGCAGCATGGCGCCTTTAGGCAACCACATAGGTAAACCTAAACCTACTTTTTCAGAGAAGGCAAACAGTTCCAGTTCTTTACCCAGTTTGCGGTGATCACGTTTCTTTGCTTCCTCTATCAGGGCCAGGTATTCGTCCAGCTCTTTCTGGTTAGGGAAGGTGATGCCATAGATGCGGGTAAGCATCTTATTTTTTTCACTGCCGCGCCAGTAAGCGCCTGCAATGCTGGTCAGCTTGATGGATTTGATAAAGCCGGTATTCGGAATGTGCGGTCCGCGGCAAAGATCTGTGAATCCGCCCTGTGTATAGAAGGTAATGCTTCCATCAGGTAATTCATTGATCGTTTCTATTTTATACGGATCGCCTTTTTCAGTAAAATAAGTCAGGGCATCTGCCTTGCTTACTTCTTTGCGCACGTATTCGCTGTTGTGTTTAGACAACTCCACCATTTTTGCTTCGATCGCTTTCAGATCTTCTTCAGAAATCGTGCGGTCGCCCAAATCAATATCGTAATAGAATCCATTTTCAATTGAAGGGCCATAGCCGAGCTTTACGCCGGGATACAGGGCTTCCAGTGCTTCGGCCATCAGATGCGCCGAGGAATGCCACATTGTTGCCTTACCATCCTTATCCACCCACGTCAGTAGCTGCAGCGTGCTATCCGTCAAAATCGGGCGTGTAGCATCCACTACCTGCCCGTTAACATTTGCTGCCAATACTTTGCGTGCCAATCCTTCGCTGATGGATTTGGCAATGTCCAATGCAGTTACTCCTGATTCATACTGACGAACTGCGCCATCCGGAAAAGTGATATTTATCATACGTTTTGCTGTTAGCACCATACTTTTTCATATGGGCTATATTTCCTTTATAAAATGTTTGCGAAGTTAAGAAATAGTTTGTTAGCTTTTAGATAACCATGTCGTTGAACTTAAGGATTTTAAAAATAAATATTTATACAGCGGTGTGAACACAGTTGAAAAATGGTTTAAATGCACCTTTATAATGATAAAACATTACAATCCATGTGATTTACCGGGTGAGACGATCTTATTTAGGGGAAGTTAAGCTAAAAGAAAACAGTTACCTCACCCCTGCTTCACCGATGCCTCAAACCAGCGTATGTCATAGGTCATCCATGCAGTATCAATGCACTTACCATGGACTCCTCATGGACTCCCCATGCACTATGCATGCACTCCCAATGCACTATGCCCCCAAAAACTTCCCTGATATAGCACTCCTGGCAATAGTACGGATGCCTTTTGAGATTATTTACATCAAAATATTATTCACAGTTACAAAATAATAAAAAGCCATCAGCTTTGATATATTTAAAAGAAATATCTGTAATTATCACGATATCGAAATAAAGAATAAATTAATTTTAGTCCTGTAATATAAAATCATTACATATGACAATCGGAAACTTAAAACTGTATGACATCTTCCGGAATGACCTGCATTTGCCGGACGACAAAGCCCTGGAAGTTGTAAATGCGCTGGATGACCATTATGAAAGGAAATCATCCGCAAAAATTGAACAACTGGCCACTAAAGGCGAACTATGGGATGTTAAAAACGAACTTAAGCAGGACATCCACACGCTTGCTACCCGTATGGATCTGATGGCTACTAAAGAAGAGCTGTCGAATGTTAAAAACGAACTTAAGCAGGATATCCACAAGCTTGCCACCCGTATGGACCTGATGGCCACCAAAGAAGAGTTATCTGTTGTAAAAAATGGGTTAACGCTGGATATTCAAAAGGTTAAGGCAGAATTAACAACGGACATCCAAAAGGTTAAATCGGAGCTGCTGGGCACTATCCAGGACGTTAAAGCAGAACTGATCAAATCGGTACACTATGCCGCCATTGCGCAATTCATTGCTATAGTGGCTGCCCTGGTAGGAATTATCAGGTACTGCTTCGTGAGGTAATCCCCCGCTATCACCCCATTTGTATGTACTATCATCTCATTTGAATTCAGGTACTATCACCCCTTTTGAATCCCGGCTAGAACTTGAAATTATACGTCACCGACGGTAACACCGGGAACAACGACACCTGCTTCGCACGCACCTTCAACGTGCCATCTACGGCGCTCCCCTCCTGGTCAAAGTAAATGAAATAAGGATTCTTCCTGCTGTAAACGTTATACACAGAAAATGTCCAGCTGCCTTTCACACGCTTATTGGGCCGTTTAGGCACCGGAGTATATATGGCCGACAGGTCGAGCCGGTGATAGGCATCCAGCCGGTAGGAGTTGATACTGCCGTAACCCTGTACCAGCGTGCCTTCTATAAAATAGAATTTTTCCGGTAGCGTAGTGGTATTACCGGTGCCGTAAATAAACACACCTGATACCGTCCAGCGTTTACTCAGGTCGTAAGTGCCTACCAGGGCCAGATCATGGCGACGATCATACTTCGCGGGATAACGGTTGCCATCATTCAACGCGGGAAATTGCCGCCAGGTCCAGGCCAATGTATAACCCAGCCAGCCGGTAAACCGCCCTTTCTTTTTGTTTACAAATAATTCCATGCCATAGGCCTCCCCCTTTCCGAACACGAAGTCCTGCTCCGGATCATTCAACGATGGAGTGTATCCTTCCCTGTATTCAATCTGGTTTTGCAGGCTTTTATAATATACCTCGGCAGATGCCTCATACATATTGTTGCTGAAATTGCGGAAGTACCCGGCAGAATATTGCCAGGAAATCTGCGGCTGCACCAGGTAAGTGCTGGGCACCCATACGTCTGTAGGCAAAGTAGTTCCCGCGTTGGATACAAGATGAATAAACTGGTAGTTACGGGTTGCGGAAGCTTTTACGGAACTTACCTCGTTCCAGGACCATCGCAGGATGACCCGCGGTTCAAGGCCACCATGACGGGATATCGGCTGCCAGCGCCGGTATACAACACTATCCGTTTTATTCCCCGTTGCATCACGGGAGTAGCGGGTATAAGGGCCGATCTGCATAAACCCGCTGTAGCGAACACCCACATTCAATTGCAATCTGGGAGATATTTCCCAGTCATCCATCAGGTATAATGCCACCTCATGGGCATATTTCTTAAACACATTCTCGGGGGAGAATTTGGTGGAATCCTGCTCCCCGCTGATAGTAGAGGGTGTAAACGTGTGATAGATATAGTTGCCGCCAAAACGGATATGATGCTTTACATGCGCGTAATAGTCAAAATCTGTTTTCAGGTTCATATCGCTGATGCCGGAAGACAACCGGATATCGAAATTATTTTGCAGGGCGCTGAATTGAAATTTATAATCGTTGTAGATGAGAGAGGTGTTGGCAAATAACTTCTGGCTGAACACATGATTCCAGCGCAAAGTAGCCGTGGTATTGCCCCAGGGAATCTTTACATCAAAGGAACGGTCCTGGTTATTAAAGCTGAACACATCTTTTCCAAGATAACCGCTCAGGTAAATATGGTCTTTCTCCGAAATAGCGTAGTTCATCTTTACATTCAGGTCATAGAAATAATAACCCGAACCCTTATACGAAGTATTATTAATAAATGGCTTTGTGACAAGGTCGATATAAGTGCGACGGCCGCTCACGATAAAAGAGGCCTTATCTTTTTTCAAAGGTCCCTGGAAAGATAGCCTGGAAGAGATCAGCCCGATTCCCCCTTCTCCCTGGAAATTTTTATTATTCCCTTCCTTCATAGCAATATCCGCCACAGACGACAACCGGCCCCCGTAATTGGCAGGCATACCACCTTTGATGAGCGTGGTGCTCCGGATGGCATCTGCATTGAATACAGAGAAAAAGCCAAAAAGGTGGCCTGTATTATACACCGGCGCTTCGTCCAGCAGGATAAGATTCTGATCGGCCCCGCCGCCACGCACATAAAAACCGGCGTTGCCTTCACCGGCAGCCTGTACCCCCGGCATCAGCTGCAGGGCTTTGAGCACATCCACCTCCCCCATCAGTGCCGGCAGTTTCTTTATCTGTACTGCGGTCAGCTCGGCCTTTCCCATCTCGGTATTTTTCACATTGGCATCCTTTCTTTTGTCGGTGATCACTACTTCCTTTGCCTGGTAAGAACGCGGGTATAGTTGCAGGTGCTGGGTGGTATTGGCATCCAGCGTCAACGCCACTGCTTTGGATTCGTAGCCAAGAAATGAATACAGGAGGATGTAATTGCCTGCCGGCAGTGTGATAGAATAAAATCCGTAGTTGTTGGTATGTACGCCGTTGGTGGAATGCAGCACCTGCACCGTGGCGCCGGGCAATGATTCGCCATTGGTGCTGTCTTTAATAAAACCGCTTACGGTATATTGCTGTCCCGCTGCCTCATTGAAGAAACACAGCAAAAAGAAGAACAATAAAAGGGGACTATATCGTGTGAACATACCGTTAAATCATGAGCAGCAAAGCGAAAGTAATTTACGATTTACTGCGCACGATTCAACGATTACTTATTATTTATAGCTCAGGCTATCTTTGGTTTCACCGCAGGTGAGCATCTTATGGCCAAAGTAAGGATTCTGTATAGCTGCTTTGTCGCTAAGCCAGTACGCGCCTTTATCATCAAATGCCATCGGGCAGTACTGGTGATAAATAGTATGACCTTTCAGGCCGGTGTTCTTTACAAGGTCGAACAGCATATCGGATACCATCTGGAAAGCGGCTCTTTTGCCTTCCAGCCCTGTTTCTCCTGCCAGACCGGTTAATTCAGCGCTTACGCTGCCGGTGATACCGGTAATATTGGCCAGGTGGCTGCTATCCATCTGTAAAAGGTTGACCGGCAAACTGTCCACATGCCCTTTCAGTGTCGCTGCTGCGGTATTGGCGGCAGTGCTATCAGCCTGTACCAGCGCATCCGAAAGCTGATAATACGATTGCATGGCGGCGCCCAGTGAGTCGTAAAACACTTGGCTATAGGGCGCCTGTAACGCGGCGGAAGCGCCTGCTGCCGCTTCTTCCTGTTTCGGGGCGGTCTGCTGGTTGCAGGCAAACAGGGCCACACCCAGCATCAGTAAGCCAACCGGAACGCATACTTTAAAATTCATAATCTTACACTTTGTAACAAAACTAAATAAAATGAGCGGATTGTTTCTTTGGAGTACTGAATTTGAGTAGGTTAAAGTCCGCATTTTTCCTTAACTTTGCACGTTTTTTATCCAATTTTTTTATTTTTTATGTTGATCGCATTACAGGACATTACGTTTGAGTTTGGGTCCAGGGTTATTCTGGAAAATTCCTCGTGGCATATAGAACCGGGTGACCGTGTAGGGCTTATCGGGTTGAATGGTACCGGCAAATCTACCCTGTTACGCATTATCAATGGGGAATATTCCATTTCCAAAGGAAGTGTTAATAAAAGTAAAAGTCTGACGATTGGCTTCTTTAACCAGGACCTGCTCAGCTTTGAAACCGATGAATCTATTCTTACCGTAGGCATGATGGCCTTTGGCAAAGCACTGGAGCTGGAGAAAGATATTGAACGTATTACCCGGGAGCTGGAAGACAGTCAAACCGAAGAACTGTTGCACGAATTCAGCGACAAGCTGCATGAATTTGAAGCGCTCGACGGCTACAACATGAAACATAAAACGGCGCAGGTGCTGGAAGGCCTCGGCTTTACCACCTCCGACCTGGAGCGGCCGTACAGCCAGTTTTCGGGTGGATGGCGCATGCGTGTGCTCCTGGCTCGTCTTATCCTGCAGCAGCCGGATGTGCTGATGCTCGATGAGCCCACGAACCACCTGGATCTTCCCTCCATCGAATGGCTGGAAAGATACCTGGTAGGTTACAACGGCGCCGTGATCATTGTATCGCATGACCGTTTCTTCCTGGACCGTATGGTGAACAAGATTGTGGAAGTATACCAGCAGCAACTGCACCACTACGCCGGTTCTTACGCCGACTATGAAGTGGAAAAGGAACTTCGCCGGGAAATGCAGCAACGCGCTTACGAAAACCAGCAGGATTATATCCGCCAGCAGGAACGCTTTATTGAACGCTTTAAAGCCAAAGCGTCCAAAGCCGCCCAGGCACAAAGTATCGCCAAAAGGCTCGATAAACTGGAGCGGGTGGAACAAACCGATAACGGCCCTTCTAAAATCAAAATAAACTTCACAGTAGATAAAACACCTGGTAAGATCCTATGTACACTGAATAACATCAGTAAAAGCTTCGGCAAGATCGAGATCTTAAAAAATACCAGCGCTGAAATCAACCGTGGTGATAAAATAGCCTTAATCGGCGCCAATGGTAAGGGTAAGTCTACCCTGCTGCGTATCATCTTTGGTATGGAGCCGATGGAAGGAGAACGCGTACCTGGTCATAACGTGGTAACCAGCTTCTATGCACAGCACCAGCTGGAATCACTGGATATGAACAGCGAAATACTGGACGAGCTGAAGAACTTCGGCAGCGGCCGTACAGAGCTGGAATTACGCCAGTTGTTAGGCTGCTTCCTCTTTACCGGCGATGATGTATTTAAGAAGATCAAGATCCTGTCCGGAGGCGAAAAAGCCCGTGTGGCCTTGGCGAAAACCATCATCAGCCAGGCTAACTTCCTGATGCTGGATGAGCCCACGAACCACCTGGACATGAACTCCGTGCAGATGCTGATAGACGCCCTGAACAAATATGATGGCAGCCTGGTACTGGTATCGCACGACCGTTACTTCGTAAGCCAGACGGCCAATAAGATCTGGGAAATCGTAGACGGCGAAATCAAGGAGTTTAAAGGTACCTACAACGAATACGAAGAGTGGAAAAAGAGAATGGCTGCCCAGCAACAAAACGGCAACGCCAAAGCCACTAACAATAACGCAGATACGAAAAAAGAAAACCGCCAGCAGGCAGCAGCCCCGGTTGCAGATGCAGGTAAAGGCGCTATCAACAAAGACGTACAGCGTGAACTGCAGAAACAACAGAAACAGTTTTCACAGGTAGAAGGCCAGGTGGCCAGCCTGAAAGAACGTAAGGCCGGCCTGGAAGCCAGCCTCGGTTCTCCTGAAATCTACAATGATAAAGCTAAATTTGCCCAGGTAGAAAGCGAATACCAGGATGTTCAGAAGTACCTGGACAGGGCCAATCAGCAATATGAGCAGTTATTTGAGAAAATAATGCAACTGGAAGCGAACCTTATCAGTTAGTTATTTTGTTATACAGGTATCTTTCAGGATGCCTGTATAACAACACTTAAACCCTTTCTATGCAAAAGATACTGGTTGTTGAAGACGAAGTTAAAGTAGCCAATGCCGTTAAGAAAGGACTGGAGGAAAACGGTTTTGATGTGGATGTGGCCTACGACGGCCGTATGGGTAAAGGATTAGCTACCAGTAACGATTACGACCTGGTGATCCTGGACCTGAACCTGCCGCACAACAACGGCTATGAGCTGTGTGAAGTGATCCGTCACAAAAACAACCGCGTTCCCGTGATCATGCTCACCGCACTCGGTGGCGTGGAAGACAAAATGCAGGCTTTTGAGCTGGGCGCCGACGATTACCTGGTAAAGCCCTTCGACTTCCGCGAACTGCTGGCGCGCATCCGGGTATTCCTGAAAAGAGCCGGCTCCGATGCCACGCATGGCACCCAGTACAAAATCACGATCGCCGACCTCGAAATAGACCGCGAGAAAAAAAGATGTAACCCGTGGCGGTAAAAAGATTGCCCTCACCGCCAAAGAATACCAGCTGCTGGAATTCCTGGCCATGCACAAAGGCAAGGTTATCTCCAAAATCACTATCGCTGAAAAAGTATGGGATATCGACTTCGATACTGGTACCAACGTGATTGAAGTGTATATGAACTTCCTCCGCAAAAAAATAGACAAGGATTTTGATCAGAAACTCCTGCATACAAAAACAGGTATGGGTTATTATCTTTCTGAAGAATAACACACCGGTTGAAAATCAAATATAAAATAGCGCTTTATTATACCCTGTCGGCTACGCTGATGCTCGTTGCATTTGCCGTGCTGGCCTATTATTTCTCTGCCAAGTCGCGGAAGGCGGAATACCTGGAACGGCTGGAATACCGCGCCCGCTCCATTGCCAACGTGATCATTGAAGATGGCAACGTAAAGGTGGACCTGCTGCGGAAGCTGGACCGGACCACCTTCCAGGATCTTTATAAAGAAACCATACTCGTATACAATCCTAATTACGACCTGCTGTACAGCAACCTGAAAGATACTACCATCCGCACACATCCCAGTTTACTCGATTATATCAAGGAAAATAAACTGTACAGCTACGACAAAGGCGTTGGCGAAGTAGTGGGCGTGTATTATACAGAAGGCAACGTATCTGTCATCGTCATTGTATCTTCCTTTGATAAATACGGTTTTCAAAACCTCCAGAACCTCAGTCAGATCCTGCTGCTGGAGCTGATTACCGCCGTGATAGTACTGGTGGGTGTAGGTTACTTTTTTGCGCGTAAAATGGTACAGCCTATCGATCAGCTGGTACAGCAGGTAGATAGTATCAATGCCAACAACATGCAGGATACACAGGTAGCCGTGAAAGGAAAAGATGAAATAGCCAAGCTGGGCGCCAACTTCAACACTATGCTGCAACGTCTCAGCGAGTCGTTTCACCTGCAAAAAAGCTTTGTGAGCAATGCTTCCCATGAGCTGCGTACTCCCCTGGCGGCTATTATCAGCCAGTTACAGGTGGCATTATCCAAAGACCGGAGCAAAGAAGAATACCTGGCACTACTTACTTCTGTGCTGGAAGATGCAGAAAACCTCTCCGATCTTTCCAACGGCCTGTTGCAACTGGCACAGTCGGAAATGCGGCAGCAGGAGTTTGTATTGACGAATGTAAGGATAGATGAGTTACTGATGGAGATGACCACCCTGATCCGGCTGAAACAAAAAACTTCCAGTAAAGTAGAGATCCATTTCATAAAGGTACCTGATAATGATTTGCTCGTGACCTGCTATGGAAACGAGAGCCTGTTGAAGGTGCTTTTCCTGAACCTGATCGATAATGCGTGTAAATTTTCAGAAAATAATACTGCGCATGTGTCGATAGATTTTTTCACGAAAAATATTCTTATACAGATAAAAGATTCCGGCATTGGTATTCCACCGGACGATATTAACAAAATATTTGAACCCTTTTACCGTGGGCAAAATGTGCTTCAAATCCGCGGCCATGGCCTGGGTTTATCTATCTGTAAGAAAATTGTGCAGATCCATGGCGGGCATATTACCGTTACCTCCAATCCTGAAGGAGGCACTACATTCTCCGTGGTCCTCCCACACGTATAAATTTCTTTTAATTTTTTTTTAATCTTCCTTAAAGGCCGCTTTAATTCCCCTTTGTGAGCTTTGTGCCATGAAATCTGGCATTATGCGAACTATCAGGATGCTGTTCTTAACAGCGTGTATTTACTGCCTGGGCTTTATTCAACATGCACAGGCGCAAATCACTTCTCAACCTGTAACACTGCAGGCAGTTGAAGATTCATTTCTTACAAAAAACTATTTATTACTGGCGCAACGCTACCAGGTAGACGCCTCCAAAGCGCTGATACGGCAGGCGAAGATGTGGGACAATCCTTCCTTCAGCACTGTACTGGGTTTCGGCAGCACTAATAACTTTAAACCGTTTAATGTGGGCGCCGGCGGCGAAACACAATATAACCTTGATCAGCTCATTCAGCTGGCAGGCAAACGGAATAAAACTATACAACTGGCCGCAGCAGCCGCCAAAATGAGCGAGGCCAACTTCGATGAACTGGTGCGTACCCTCCGCTTACAACTCCGGGAAAACTTCTACAATGTATACTACCAGCAACAGATTGAAACCGTGTTAAAAGAACAGCTGGATAACCTGCAGAAAATTGTAGATGCATATGTAACAGCTGATAAAAAAGGAAGCGTGGCCCATGCGGATCTCGTCAGGCTGCAGGCATTACAGGTAGGCATTGAAAACGACTTCGCCGATCTGAAACAACAGGAATTGGAATCACAGAAAAACCTACAACAGTTGTTACATACCAGCGTTTTTTATGAGGCCCGGCTGCAACCCGCAGACCTGGCTTCATATAACCTGGATAAGATCCAGCTGCAATCATTACTCGACAGCGTAGCGCAGAACAGGCCGGATGTACGGATGGCTGACGTGCAGTTCCAGACCGCACAGCTCAACTACCGCCTCCAGAAATCAATGGCAGTGCCGGACCTTCATGTAGGCGCCACTTACGATAAGCAAGGCAGTTACACGCCTAATTTCGTTGGCCTGACACTGGGAATTGATTTACCCACCTGGAACCGCAACCAGGGAAATATCCGTGCCGCACAACTTCAAATCGGCGCAGAACAGCAACAGCTGCTGCAACAACAATCCATCGCACAATCAGAAGTGTTGAATGCTTATCAGCGCATATTAGCATTGGAAAAGCGTTACAAAGGATTTGACCTGCATCAGTTCCAGGGAGAATTTGATACCCTGATTGCTGAAGTAGCCAAGAATTTCAGCAAAGGAAATATCTCCCTTCTTCAGTTCATCGATTACTTCAACAGTTACAGCGATAACGCGAAAAATATCAACAAGTTTTTATCCAACCGGGTAAATGCCTACGAAGAACTCAACTATGCAACAGGACAAGAATTATTTAAAAATTAAGCGCATGAAACAGCCTTTCCTTTTTATTGGCTTTTCGCTGCTGGCAACTATTCTGTGGAGTGGTTGTAAACACAGCCAGGCAGAAGATCAGGAGAAAACCACCTTCGTTCTCAGCGATACCATGCTGAAAAATATACGTATCGATACGGCACACCTGCAGCCGGTGGTGAACGAAGTTCGTTTATCCGGTAAGGTTACCCCTAATGGCGGTAAGGTATTGAAAGTATACCCACTGGTGAGCGGGTATGTGGAAGATATCAAAGTACAGCTGGGCGACTATGTACAGAAAGGCCAGGTACTGGCCGTAATACACAGTGCTGAAATTGCTGATTACGAAAAGCAGCTGGCCCAGGCAAAGTCTGACCGCAATGTGGCGGACAAAAACCTCAAAGTAGCCCAGGACCTGTTCGACAGCCGTTTGAACACAGATAAAGACGTAGTAAACGCCAAGGGAGAAGTACAAAAATCTGATGCGGAAATTAACCGGCTCAACGATCTGTTTACCATATACCGCAAAGGCAAAGGCGCTACCTACCTGGTAACCGCTCCTATTTCCGGTTATATTATTGAGAAGAATATCAATAATAACATGGAGATACGTACCGATAACAGTTCCAACATTTTTACCATCTCTGAACTGGATGATGTGTGGGTGATGGCCAATGTTTTTGAAACAGACATTGCGCGTATCAAAGAAGGCTATGAAGCAGACGTGGTAACGGTAAGTTACCCTGATGAGCCCTTCCACGGCAAAATCGATAAGATCTACAATTTCCTGGACCCTGCCACCAAAACCATGCAGGTACGGATCAGCATCGATAACAAAAACATGCTGCTGAAGCCGGAAATGTTTGCTACCGTATACGTGAAGTACCAGGATAACGACCAAAAGATAGCCGTCCCTTCTGCCGCCGTCATCTTTGATAACAGCAAAAATTATGTGCTGGTATTTAAAGACAAATTTAATATAGCCGTACGCGAGGTAGAAGTGGCTAAAACATCCGGCGATATTACTTATATCTCCTCCGGCCTGGCCGCAGAAGAGAAAGTGATTTCCAAAAATCAATTGCTCATCTACGATGCACTTAAAGATTAAGCGGGCCATGAAGCAGCTGTTCTCCATAGGAATACTGGCACTGGGCAGTACCCGCCTGCTGGCACAGGAAAAGAAGACGGATAGCATTATCCCCTACACTTTCCATTTTCAGCAAACACTGGTAACGCAATGGCATCCTGATTTCTCCGCGAAGTACTCAGGCGCCAACAGTTTCCGTACTCATGAAAAAGGGGCTACATCTATTACCAGTACTGTTTATGCCGGTATCCGCCCGTGGAAGAACTTTGAATTATATGTGAACCCGGAACTCGCTGGTGGTGAAGGTCTCAGCCATGCCACCGGCATCGCGGGTTTTCCGAACGGAGAAACCTTTCGCGTGGGCGATCCCAAACCGAAAATTTACCTGGCCCGGGCTTATGGCGTGTATACATTACCGTTAACGTCTGACACTGAAGCGGATGGTGATGACCTGAACCATGTAGGCAGCGCTACGCCTACCCATTATCTCCGTTTCATTGGCGGTAAATACTGCCTCGCGGATTTCTTTGATCAGAATACGTACAGCCACGATCCCCGCACCCAGTTTATGAACTGGTCGCTGATGAGCAATGCAGCATGGGACTACCCAGCAGATGTACGCGGCTATACCATGGCGCTGACCATTCAGTACCGGAAGGATAACTGGCTGTTACAGGCAGCTACTTCCCTGGAGCCGGAAGAAGCCAACGGACCGAAATTGAACTACCAATACGGTAAATCCAACGGTGAGGTAATAGAAGTAACGCATACGCATACACTGAATAAGCATGAAGGGAATGTCCGGTTAATGGCTTTTATTAACCAGGCTCCTATGGGCAATTATAACGAAGCGGTGAGTGCCGCAAAAGATACGCCGGACGTCAGTTCCGTAAGAAGGGACGGACATACTAAATACGGTTTTGGTATCAATATAGACCAGGAACTTACCAACAGCGGCGGCGCTTTCCTGAAAGCATCGTGGAATGATGGCCGCAATGAAACCTGGGCTTATACCGAAATAGACCGCTCTGTTAGCGCCGGATGGCTGCAAAACGGCCAGTGCTGGCACCGCAACCAGGACAACGCCGGTGTGGCGCTGGTGGTGAACGGATTATCAGAAGAGCACCGCAATTACCTTGCTGCCGGTGGCACCGGATTCATGATCGGCGACGGCCAGTTGAACTATGCACCGGAAATGATTGCCGAAGTTTTCTATCAATGTAACATTACCAGGCTACATATAGCCCTAAGCCCTGATTACCAGTTTGTGATGCACCCTGCCTACAACAGGGACCGCGGACCGGTAAATATCATCGGATTAAGGACCAGAGTGGCATTCTAAAGAACAGGAGTTATGAATAAATTCATTAGAAATATTGTCGCTTTTTCGCTGAGGAACAAACTGTTTGTCTTTATCAGCGTAGCTACTTTGATCGCAGCAGGCGTATTTTCCTTTTTGCATACGCCCATTGAAGCCTTCCCCGATGTTACCAACACACAGATTGTGATTGTAACCAAGTGGAATGGCCGCAGCGCGCAGGAAGTGGAACGTTTTGTAACGCTGCCCATAGAAGTATCCATGAATGCGGTGCAGAAGAAAACCAGCGTGCGCTCTGTTACCATGTTCGGGTTATCTGTAGTGAAGATCATGTTCGACGATGACGTGGAAGATTTCTTCGCACGGCAGCAGGTCAACAACATGCTGCAGAGTATCAGTTTGCCGGAGGGCGCCGAACCTGAAGTACAGCCTCCCTACGGTCCTACCGGTGAAATATTCCGGTACTACCTGAAAAGCAGTAAACGCGATTCCCGCGATCTGCTCACCTGGCAGAACTGGGTGATAGACCGGCAGATCCGGAGCGTGCCCGGTGTAGCCGATGTAGTTGCCTTCGGCGGGCAGGAAAAGATCTACGAGATCTCCGCTGACCCGGTACGATTGGCCAAATACGATATTACACCGCTGGAATTATACCAGGCCGTGACCAAAAGTAATGTGAACGTAGGCGGTGATGTGATTGAAAAGAACGGGCAGGCATACGTGGTACGTGGCATCGGGCTGCTGAACAGCATCCCCGATATCAACAACATCATTGTTCAGAATATCAACGGCGTGCCTTTGCTGGTAAAAGACCTCGCAAATGTACATGAAGCCTCTGCCCCGCGCGTGGGCCAGGTGGGCATAGGCAGCAACGACGACCTGGTGGAAGGCATTGTGGTGATGCGCAAAGGTGAAAACCCCACAGAAGTACTCGCCCGCCTCAAAGAGAAGCTGAAGGAGCTGAATGAAACCATTTTGCCGGATGATATCAAGATGGAAACGTTCTATGACCGCGATAACCTCATGGAGTTCTGTACCCACACCGTGATGCACAACCTCGCGGAAGGGATCATTTTTGTAACGGTGATCGTATTCCTGTTCATGGCCGACTGGCGCACTACCGTGATTGTATCCATCATTATTCCGCTGGCACTGCTGTTTGCCTTTATGTGCCTGCGCATGAAAGGCATGAGCGCCAACCTGCTGTCGATGGGGGCGATTGACTTCGGTATTATCATAGACGGCGCCGTGGTGATGGTGGAAGGCATCTTTGTGATGCTGGACCATAAAGCCCACAAATACGGCATGGAGCGGTTCAACAAAATGGCGAAGCTGGGCTGGATCAAGCAAACCGGTGGAGAACTGGCCAAAGCCATCTTCTTTTCTAAACTCATTATCATCATCTCCCTGATCCCCATATTTTCTTTCCAGAAAGTAGAAGGTAAAATGTTTTCGCCACTGGCCTGGACGCTGGGATTTGCGTTACTGGGCGCACTGCTCTTTACCTTAACACTGGTGCCGGTACTGTGTTCCATCTTGCTCAACAAAAATGTGAAAGAGAAGAATAATCCACTGGTGAACTTCTTTGACCGTTTTGTAATGAGAGGGTTTGGATGGACCTACCGGAATAAACGCCTGAGCATTACGCTGGCACTGGCCTTCATGGTACTTACGTTTATTTCCGCCAAATTCCTGGGAACAGAGTTCCTTCCGCAGCTGAATGAAGGCTCCCTGTGGGTAACCACGGAGTTGCCCATGAGCATGTCGCTCACGGAAAGCACTAAAATGGCGCATGATATCCGGCAGGACCTCGGCGGTTTCCCCGAAGTAAAAAGGGTATTATCGCAGGTAGGCCGCTCCAACGATGGTACAGATCCCAACGGTTTTTACTTTATACAATACCAGGTAGACCTGGCGCCGAAGGAAGAATGGAAACGGAAGATCACGCAGGACGAGCTGATTTCCCAGATGGAACAACGGCTGAAGAAATACCCGGGTATCATCCTCAACTTCTCGCAACCAATCAGCGACAACGTTTCTGAAGCAGTAGCCGGGTTCAAGGCTGCCAACGGCGTAAAGATTTTCGGCGACGACCTCGTGAAGCTGGAATCATTGTCGCAACAGGTAGTGGCGCAATTGAAAACGGTGCAGGGTATTAAAGATCTTGGCGTGATCCGGAATATTGGTCAGCCTGAAATGAGCATCAATCTCGACGACAACAAAATGGCCCAGTATGGTGTAGCCACCGGGGATGCCCAGGCAGTTATTGAAATGGCCATTGGCGGTAAAACGGCTACCCAGCTGTATGAAGGCGAGAAAAAATTCGATATCCGTATCCGTTATGATGAAAACTATCGTAAAACGGAAGATGACCTGGCCAACCTGATGGTGCCTACTATCAACAACAATAAAATACCGCTGAAAGAAATCGCTGAGATCAAAACCATTACGGGACCGGCTTTCATTTACCGCGACAGTAACAAACGTTTTATCGGCGTGAAGTTTTCTGTCCGTGACCGCGACCTCGGCAGCACTATTGCGGAAGCGCAGGCGAAGATCAACCGGGTAGTGAAATTGCCGAAAGGTTACAGCATTGGCTGGACGGGTGAATTTGAAAACCAGGTGCGGGCTACGCAACGACTGGGACAGGTAGTGCCTATCAGTATCATTGCCATCTTTATGGTGTTGTTTATTATGCTGGGCAGTGTAAAGGATGCGGGGCTGGTGTTAATGAACGTGCCGTTTGCATTGATAGGCGGTATCCTGGCATTGCATGTTACCAATATGAACTTTGGTATCTCTGCGGGGGTAGGTTTTATTGCATTGTTTGGTATCTGTATTCAGAATGGGGTGATTCTCATTTCTGTATTTCATAAGAACCTCGAAGCGAGATTATCGCTGAATGAATCGATCAAGTTAGGTGTGCAGAGCCGCATACGGCCTGTGGTAATGACCGCCATGATGGCCGCCATCGGTTTGATTCCGGCGGCCATATCACATGGTATCGGGTCTGAAACACAGAAGCCGCTGGCGATCGTGGTAATTGGCGGGCTTATTACCGCAACGGTATTAACCCTGCTGGTGTTCCCGATCATTTTCTATGGCGCCTATAAAAATAAGAAAGATCAGATGTGAGGATGAAATTGCGTATAGTCCTTTCATTTAGTTTGTTATAACGTGGTGGACTATACGCTTATATTTTTAGTTCGCATATAGGTTGATAGAATGGTCGTAAAAAAGAAAAGGCCGGAGTGATCCGGCCGATTCAATTTTATGGTCAACTACTCCGCCCTGCCGAGAAGAAACAACGCGGGGCGGATTTTTTATTCTACTTTTCTTCGCCGGGATTTATTGAACATAAGTCCTTTTTCCACTCCCTTTCGCAGTTCTGCCTGTTGTTCCGGCGGTAATGCATGGGTGGTTTGGCAGGATTCACTGCAGCAGCCATCATATTTCTTCGCGCAGGATTCGCACTGGATAAACAGGAGGTGGCAGCCATCGTTAAGGCAGTTGGTATGTGTATCGCAGGGCGCTCCGCACTGGTGGCAATGACTGATAATATCGTCGCTGATGCGTTCCCCAAGCCGGTCGTCGAATACAAAATTTTTACCTTTGAACTTAATGGGAAGTCCCTGCTGCCGGGCTTTGTTGGTGTATTCAATGATACCTCCTTCCAGGTGAAATACGTTTTTAAAACCATTATGCAGCATGTAAGCCGATGCTTTTTCACAACGGATTCCACCAGTGCAGTACATGATGATATTCTTATCTTTTTTATCTGCAAGCATATCCACCGCCATCGGCAGCTGATCGCGGAAAGTATCTGAAGGTACTTCTATGGCGCCTTCAAAATGACCTACTTCATATTCGTAATGGTTTCTCATGTCCACGATCACGGTATCCGGGTCGGCAGTAAGTTCATTGAAGGTGCTGGCATCCACGTAACGGCCACGGTTGGCCATATCGAAGGTGGGGTCCTCAATTCCGTCGGCCACAATTTTGTCGCGGACCTTGATTTTCAATACAAAAAAGGATTTGCCATCATCGTCCACGGCAATATTCAGCCGGATGCCATGTAGAAAGTCGATCGAGTACAACTGTTGCTTAAATGCCTCAAAGTGATGCTCAGGAACGCTCACCTGGGCATTAATGCCTTCATGGGCTACATAAATGCGTCCGAAAGTACCGAGTTGGAAAAGGGATTCGTACAACTGATCACGGAATGCCTGTGGATCGGGGATTTTTGCGTACTGGTAGAAAGAAACGGTCACGCGTTTAAACGTTTCATTGGCCAGCCGGACCTTCAGTTCGGCGGCAGATACTCTATTGTGTAATGCCATAATTGCTTGAAATTTTAAGGACGCCTGCGTCGCGAACAAAACTCCAATCAACTCTCTTTAATCGTAAAAGAACAATTGATTTAGGGGGCAAAGGTAGCAAAATCCATTGAATATCAGGAATGAGAAGGGTCTGATTTCTTCGCCCACTGGTACAGGACGTGTAAGGAAAACCAGGCTATTGCGCTGATAATGAAGATATAACCGACAAAGCCGGGGGTTCTCAGTTCTGCTGCGCCGGGCAGGTCATTTGTTTCCGTAATGTAGGCGGCTGCGGCCAGGATAATTCCCGACAACAGCGCAATGAGGGCGATCTTTCTCATACCGGTAATTCAAAGGATGACGGTTCATTTTGGCACCAACGTGTGAGTAAAATGTGCACAGCGCTTGTCCAAATATACTTACCTTACTAACGAATTAAGGCCACCAAAGGTTCACCGGAGATCTAAAAAATATTTATTTTTTTCTAACTATTTGATAATTATTGTATATAACTTTGCAGATAAGTTACAACCCCGATTGGCACCCTTTTTGAAAATTGATTAAGAGACGCAATATTGTTTAACCCGAAAATGTTATTTTATGAGTATTTACATTACCTACTTTATTTATGCAGTTGTTGGTATCTGGATCTACAGGTTACTGGCATATTTCTTTGATGAAAAGAAAGAGATAAAGAGCAGGAAGAAATTTTAGAACCGGTTTGTGAATGATGAGATACGGGGATTTTGTTACCTGGCAAGCAATAACAGGTGGTAACAGGTCCCCGGAATCACTGTCAGTTCTTAGTTCTTAAACTTCACCATATTCCCCAGGATACCTCCAAAACCAACCCGGACGCCTATACGGGTATCTTCCTTACTCTGATAACCCGTTACCACATCTACCCTGATCATCTTCAGAATATTTTCAATACCTCCAAAAACTTCTACATAGTTATTATCACTGTTTACATAAAATGCGTTGGCGCCAACTACCAGGTTCCATTTCAGGCGGTTGAACAATGGAATTTTATTGGTGAGTAATCCATTGAAATGGTGTTCTACATTAGCGGTAGCATAAAACGGGGCGGTAGTACTGTACTGGTAATACGGCGCCAGCTGGAAGCTGTTCAGGTATTTCATGTTATAGAAAGTCTGGTTGCCATTGAAGTGCTGGTAATCGGGTATTGGTACGTTCCGGTCGTTCAGGAACCCGCCTGCGCCGATACGGTAGCGGAATTCCCCCAACAACTTGAAGTTCATGTTGTCCTGAACGGAGAAACTCCATTTGTCGAAATCAACAATACTGTTTGCCACATTGGGTATCCCTTTGCTGTAACCTACTTTGAACGTGGGGTATTTGGAGCCAAAAGGGATTTTCCGGTCGGGCAATTCCACAAACTGTTGACCGGGCTGGAAGGTAAAATCCACATCCAGTATTAACGCCTGGTGCTTTTCAAAGGGCACATTGGCCAGCTCATAGGGATGGTTGGGCGTAAACTGCTTACGGTCGTTTTTAAAGATTACAAAGTCGGTGGTATTTTCTACCGGGTTCCTGCTTTCATAAGTAGCGGCGAACGATAACTGGTCATTTGTCTGGAACGTACGCGCGTAGCGCAGTTTGCCAAACCAGTTTTCATAGAGCTTCATATAGTTTTCCTTCAGGAACAGGGTATAAAACTCATTGGCGATATTATCGATGGGATTGTCCTGGTTAAACTGGGAGATGCGCTTCCCTCCTGCCAGTGACCAGTCGTTGCGGCCATAACGCTTCTGTACTTTACTCCTGTTACTGAAATCAATTTGCGTATAGGCATTGAAGTGAGTATTGCTTAATCCGTACCGAAAGAAAGGTGTAATCCGCAGGCTGCTTTCTTCTCCTGTATAGATGTTCAGCTCAGGCTCCACTGCAATAACCAACCCTTCCACGGTATTATACTTCAGTGATTTCAGCAGTCCTTTTACACCGAGGGAATGATATTGTATGGAGCTGTCGCGGCGGAAATAGTACTTATGTTTTACACCGTTCCAGAGCACATCCGTTACTTTTACCGGTTTCTGTTTCCGTTGCAGGGAATCGAGGTGATAGCGGGAAAAGGAGGAGTCGCGCGCTGCTTTGGCGATGCTGTCTTTTTCGTGATAATCCTTCACCTCAGCGGTTTCCAGCGGAACCGGCCGGATGCTGTCCCAATAAGTATGTCCTTGTTTATCAAAGGCAGAATCATATTTGAGGAAGGTGTTATCAAAAAACTTCGGCGGGAATTGAGGATGTACATTATAATCGGAGTATACATTGACGAAGCTGCCACCCATGCGGAAACCAAACTTATTAAATGAGATGTGCATTACCTGGTCTTTTACGCGCCAGATGTCGGCGGTAACGGGTACGTGGGTTTGGCGGATCTCCAGCGTGTCCATCAGTTCCAGCTGGTATTCACCGGTAAGGATCAGGTCTGTGCTGTGAATGCGCCAGTCGTCATCTGTAATGAAGATATATCCTGAAAACAGTGGTTCCTGTTTACGGCGGGGAATCACCTGTATTTTATTAACCGTTTTGCCTTCTTCCGTGAAGGTGCCTTCCAGCCGGTATTTATAGTAGGCGAGTGCATTTTCTGCAATGGGAGAAATATAACCCCTGGGGCCCATTTGTGTGATAACGGCGGAAACATTGTTATCATAGAAGCTGATGATGGCAGGGAAGCTTAAGCCAAAGCCGCCGCCACTTTTGCGGGAGGAAATGACTTCCAGTTTTATTTTATCCGGCTGCCTTGCAGATATTTTAGTTACTGACTCCGACAGGAATATCATGCCTTTCCCGGTGCTGTCGACTCCCATGTCGTTCTTATCTATTTTCTGTCCCATGAATTTCCCTGGAACAGTTTTCATCCCGATAGTCCCTTTGATATAAGACATGCAGGTATATTCTTTTACCTGCTCCTGGTAGAAATGCCGTTTCTTAATGGCCTGCCGGATGATGGCATAGGCAGGATCTTCTCCGTTGGCTTTCACTACTACTTCTTTTATCTGCATGTTAACGGGCTGCAAATGAAAGTCGAGCACCTGCGTTGGGGCGTTTACGTTAAGCGGCAGTTCCGTTCTTTTAAAGCCGATATACTGGCATACTACCGTATATTGACCTGCCGGGAGGTCAAGCTGGTATTGACCGGCAGCATTGGTCGTGGTGCCGGTGGTAGTTCCTTTTATGAATACGGTAGCAAATGGAAGCGGCTGATCCTTATCATCCGTCACGCGGCCTTTCACCACAATAGCCTGGCAGTAGCTGGAAATGAAAATGCAAAACAGGGCAGACAGATAGTTCTTCATATCCCAAATGTAACGGCGAACAGCTTACAGGTTATTTGCACAAGCTGTTTTATCAGAATTTTAACACCCTGGATAAGTAATCAGGCGGGCTTTTTCGCCGCACGGACAAACGCAGCAGAGCTGGCAGCAAAGCCGGCTACGAGTCCCCCGATAAAGGAACTGACCATGCCCATTAGCGGTGCGCTCCGCACCTTCAATATCATTTCACTCATGCGGTTGGCGAGCAGGTGATCATTTCTTACATCCATATAAAAAGCCAGGATCATCCATAACACAAATACGCCCATGAAGGCGCTGAAGAATGATTTACCCGGTGACAAAGGCATGAGCAGCGTTACCAGGAAAGCCACGAGCGCTACGCTCCACCAGGGCAGCACCATACCTGCTACATAAGACAGGAGAAGGATCAGGAGAAAATGGGCAAAGGATTTCATGATTCTAATATAAGGAGAATAATGCGGATTGTGCGAATTTTGTCTTACTCAGGATTACGCTGATTATACTGATTTTACTTTTTGGATTTTTTGGATTTTTATGATTTTCTTTTAAGAAAAAGACCAAAACGATAAAATCGCTTTGGTCTCTCTTAAATCTTTATAATCTTGATAAAATCCAAAAAGTAAAATCAGTATAATCAGCGTAATCCTGAGTAAGACAACATCCGTTACAGGGCACTCGCTGTCAATGCCTGCTCTATGTCTTCCACGATATCCTTAATGTTTTCCAGTCCTACGGAAATCCGTATCAGTCCTGGCGTTATACCGGCAATAGCGCGTTCTTCTTCAGAGAGTTTTGCGTGGGTGGTGCTGGCAGGATGCGAAGCAATACTGCGGCTGTCGCCCAGGTTAGCGGTGAGTGAAAGGAGCTGTAAGGCATCCAGGAAACGAACGCCCTGTTGCAGGCCGCCTTTCAGTTCAAAGCATACGATACCACCGCCGCCATTCATTTGTTTTTTGGCAATGTTGTATTGCGGGTGACTAGTCAGCAAAGGATATTTCACTGACAGCAGGTGCGGGTTGTTTTCCAGGCGCTCGGCGAGTTTCAAGGCACTGGCCGAATGACGTTCCATTCTTACATAGAGGGTTTCCAGGCTTTTGCTGAGCACCCATGCGTTGAATGGCGACATGGCCGGGCCGGTACTTCTGCAAAAAGTATGGATTTCCTTGATCAGTTCCGCCTTTCCTACTACTACTCCGCCGAGTACACGTCCTTGTCCGTCGATCCATTTGGTAGCCGAATGGGTAACCAGGTGGGCGCCGTATTCAATAGGGCGTTGCAATACAGGCGTTGCAAAGCAGTTGTCGACGTTTAAAATGATATTATGCTTATTGGCGATGCCGGCCAGCAGTTCCAGGTCTATGATCTCAAGACCGGGATTAGACGGCGTTTCCACAAAGATCATCCGGGTATTGGGCTTTATCATGGCTTCAATACCGGCGGGATCGGTCATATCAAAATAGGAAGTTTCAATGCCCCATTTTGGCAGGAACTTCGTGATCACGGTGTGGGTGGAGCCGAAGATAGAGCGGGCAGACAACAGGTGGTCGCCGGTTTTGAGCAGGGCCATGAAGCTGGCAAAAATTGCGCTCATACCGGAGGCCGTAGCATAGCCGGCTTCTCCTCCTTCAAGGGCGCACATCTTCTGTACAAATTCGTCTACATTGGGATTGCTGAAACGGCTATAGATATTGAAGTCTGTTTCATCCGCGAAAGTAGCACGCATTTCTTCTGCGTTATCAAAACAAAAACTGGAGGTCAGGAACATGGGTACAGAATGCTCCATCTGGTCCGTTTTAGGCGTCTGCATTCTTACCGCATTGGTATCCGGTTGGTATTGATTTTTTTCTTTGCTCATGGATATGGTAGTTACAGCATTTATGCGTTCAGTTTCACTTCCCAGGTCAGTTTTGTTTTACCCTGACGCAGGGTTTCCGCCACAGAACAATATTTGTTCATAGACAATTCCACAGCGCGCGCTGCTTTATCGGGATCAATATTACCTTTGAGATGAAATACCAGGTGAGCCGTTTCCCAGAGGGAAGGTTCTTTTCCTTTTTCTCTTTCTGCGTCAATTTCAATACGGAAATCGGTTACTTCCTGGCGTTGTTTCTTCAGGATCATCATCACATCAATGGCAGAACAACCACCAAGGCCCATGATCACCATTTGCATAGGTCTTACTCCGTTATTCTTACCGCCATTTTCCAGAGATGAGTCCATCAGTACTTTGTGGCCGCCTTCATCTACTGCCTCCATATTAAATCCGTCATCTACTCTTTGTAATGCTATCTTCATGATTATTAGGTTATCTTCAACAAAGATAAATAAAACCATCAGGATTTATGCAGTGGCCGTCATTCCTCCCTAATTCATAAATCACCGACGCTATTTTGCAATTTTTAATTCTGATATTGTAGTTTTGCGCAAATTCGAAGAAGCATTGTCGGCAAAGGTATTTCACAGTCAAACAGCATTCCGGTTAGAATCCGGCGAAGTATTACCGGGATTACATATCGCGTATCATACGTATGGTACGATGAAAGAAGATGGCAGCAACGTGGTTTGGGTATGTCATGCCTTAACCGCCAACAGTGATGCGGCTGACTGGTGGACTGGCTTAATCGGACCCGGTAAAGCGATCGACCCTTCCAGGCATTTCATTGTGTGTGCTAATATCATTGGGTCCTGCTATGGCAGCAGCGGTCCGCATACTGTAAACCCGGAAACCGGCCATCCATGGTATCGGCAGTTTCCTACCATTACCATCCGGGATATGGTACAGGCGCATATCCTGCTCAGGAAGCAGCTGCAGATTCCCCGTATCCACCTGCTGATCGGCGGTTCTATGGGCGGCTACCAGGCACTGGAATGGGCCTCGCTGGAGCCGGCTGTTACCGACCGTCTGTTCCTGCTGTGCACAGGAGCCGCGGAAAGCGCCTGGGGTATTGCCATCCATACTGCGCAGCGACTGGCCATTGAAGCGGATGATACGTGGCAGGACAACAACCACAGCGCAGGATCGAAAGGGCTGAAAGCCGCCAGGGCTATTGGTATGCTTACTTATCGCAACTACCACACCTTCGTGCGCGCGCAATCAGATGAAGATAAAGAGAAGACCGATAATTTCAGGGCTTCCTCCTATATCATTTACCAGGGCGACAAACTCGTAAAACGCTTTAATGCGCAGTCGTACTGGCTGCTCACCAAGGCAATGGACAGCCATAATATTGCCCGTGGCCGTCATGAAGATATTACCACTACCCTTTCTCATATTCAGCAGCCTACCCTGCTCATAGGCATCAGCAGTGACATTTTATGCCCGCCGGAGGAACAGCAGTTTATAGCGGCACATCTTCCACACGCTACTTATCATGAAATAGATTCTTCGTACGGACATGATGGTTTCCTGATAGAATTTGAGAAGATCGGCAGCATTTTACAGGAATGGATGCAATAACAGCACATTGATTTTTAAGGTATTATAACAAGATAGATGCAGCAGGATGACCCTGTTGCATTTTTATTTTAATCCCCTGCACTCCCGATGGCTATATGCGGTTTTTTTTCTTTATATTTATTTAAACCGAGTCTAAACCTTTTATAAATCCATCGTGTATGAGAAGCATTCTAATCAAAGCCTTCATCGGCTGCCTGGTGCTTTTATTATCCCTGACCCAGATAATTTCGGCCCAAAACCCTGTCTCCCTTAATGGTACTGTACGCGAAAAAGGTTCCGGCAACGTCATGCCCGGTGTAACCGTAGCAGTTAAAGGCTCCAATACCGGGACTATCACCGGCAGCGGAGGCGCTTTTACCCTCAGAACCACACATGCGTTCCCGTTAACACTGGTATTCTCCTACGTAGGCTTCAAAACAGAAGAGCGGGAAGTCTCCTCTGCGGCGGACAAACTGGTAATAGAACTCAGCTCCACTGAAATTCTCGGCCAGGAGGTAGTAGTAGCCGCCAGCCGTACACAGGAAAGCATCCTTCAATCACCGGTGTCCATCGAAAAACTGGATGCCCGCGCCCTGAAGGCCTCCCCCGCACCCTCTTATTATGATGCGCTGGCCAACCTGAAAGGCGTTGAAATGAGCACCCAGAGCTTAACGTTCAAATCAGTGAATACCCGCGGCTTTAACAGCAATGGTAATACCCGCGTGCTGCAACTGAATGATGGAATGGACAACCAGGCCCCCGGGCTGAACTTCGCCGTGGGCAACATGGTGGGCATTCCGGAAGTGGATCTCGACAACATGGAACTCATCCCTGGCGCGGCATCTGCGTTGTATGGCCCCAATGCCCTCAATGGTATCCTCCTGATGAACAGCAAAAACCCGTTCCAGTACCAGGGACTCAGCGCCCTTGTAAAAACCGGTTTCCTCAATGATGCAGGCCGCTCTACCGCCACTACCGGGTATTACGATGTATCTGT
Source organism: Chitinophaga sp. W3I9 (assembly GCF_050434025.1). Lineage (NCBI taxonomy): Bacteria > Pseudomonadati > Bacteroidota > Chitinophagia > Chitinophagales > Chitinophagaceae > Chitinophaga > Chitinophaga sp. W3I9. The sequence goes on along the minus strand of NZ_JBNPWC010000001.1, from coordinate 4,458,049 downwards.
GCGTTACGCACATGCCTTTAGTGACAAGGTTGCCTTTAAGCTGAACGTAGGCTATTTACAGGCGAAGGACTGGCAGGCATATGATCACCGCGACCAGAGCCTGGCAAACGGTCATACCCTCGAAAATGGCACCCGCGCTAATAATGAAGGCTATAATGGCGTGAATGTATATGGAGATGAGAATACCGTAAATATGTACACCGGCCTGAAACCTGCCCTGATGCCGCAAATGGTTGCATTGTCGCAGCAACTGGGAGGCGCCCTCACACCGGATCAGTTATATAATGCAATCCTGCCTCCGCAGAATATGTCGAACGTAACCCGCACCGGTTACAACGAAGCGGACGTAGTAGACTATACTACCAAAAACCTCAAACTGAATGCTGCATTGCATTACCGGCTCACCACCAATCTCGAAGCCATTTTACAGGGCAGCTATGGCTCCGGTACTACCGTGTACACAGGAGCTGACCGCTATTCCCTGAAAAACTTCAACATGGGCCAGTATAAAGTGGAATTGAAGAGCCCTGACTTCTATGTAAGATTATACACTACACAGGAAAGGGCGGGCGACAGCTACGCCGGTGGTACCCTGGCTGCCGGTATCAATGAGGCCTGGAAAACCAGTCAGCAGTGGTATAGTGAATACTTCGGTACCTATGGACTGGCCGCAGGCAATCTTTTTAAAACAACTTTTACCAATAACCTCGGACAAGGAATTCCCGCTGCATTTGCTGCTGCCCAGGCGGCAGTTCAATCACAGCAGGCCAACTTTATCGGCGCTGCCAGAACCAATGCCGACAAGGGCCGCCTGATCCCAGGCACACCAGAGTTTGATGCTGCCGCAGATAAAGTGAAGAACAAACCCATACCCGGAGACGCTTCCGGTGTGGGCGCTAAGTTCACCGATAAAACCAACCTGTATCAGGCAGAGTTCATGTACAACTTCCATAACCTGATTCACTTTGCTGAAATACTGGTAGGCGGCAACTACCGCCGCTATGCGCTGAACTCAGAAAAAACACTATTTGCAGTAGATGACAACGGCGATGAATTCCGTATCAATGAGTATGGCGGTTATGTGCAGATCATGAAAAAGATCATAGAGGACCACGTGAAACTGACCGGCTCCCTGCGCTATGATAAGAACATGAATTTTAAAGGCCAGTTTAGTCCACGTTTGTCAGCTGTATATACGTTCCTCGGTACGCATAATATCCGCGCTTCCTATCAAACAGGCTTCCGTATTCCACACAACCAGGATCAGTATATCGATCTCGTAACGCCACAGGCACACCTGATCGGCGGGTTACCGTTCCTCCGCGAACGTTATGGCCTGGATAAAGGACCGGTGTTCTCTCTCCAGTCGGTACAGGCGGGGGCTCCCCAACAGTATGTTTTCCGCGAATTCCTGCCGGAAAGGATCCAGGCATATGAAATAGGTTATAAGGCAGTAATCGCAAAACAATTGCTGGTGGATGCCTATATCTATAAAAATGATTTCAAGAATATGAATGGTACACAGGTGCTGGTGCAACCAACCGCAGATCCTGCAAAGAATAATATATTCTCTGTACCGGTAAGCGCCACTGAAGTAGTGCATTCCTGGGGATGGGCATTGGGACTGGATTACAGCCTGCCGCTCAATTTCACCGCCGGTGGTAACATCTCTTATAATGAACTCACCAATGAAAAGGACCTGGGTTCATTTATGACGATGTATAACACACCAAAGGTGCGCTACAGCCTGAATTTCGGTAACCGCAACATTGCCAATTCCAATTTTGCGTTTAACGTATTATGGAAATGGCAGGACTCCTTCATATGGCAGTCGTCTTTCGTAGGACCTAATTTAAATGCCGCCGGTCTTAGCGAAATTCCTGCCTATGGCACATTGGATGCAATGGTGAGTAAGTTTTTCCCGAAGGCTAAAACCACGGTAAAACTGGGCGCCGCCAATATCCTGAATAAGAAATATATACAGTCGTGGGGTAATCCCACTATTGGCACACAAGGCTATATTTCTATAGGCTATAATTTATAAAAAGAAGAAGCCCCGGATACTGTTTTCTTGTCAGAAAATAATACCCGGGGCTTTTTATATTTGTTTGTCGATTGTTATACTACGTCCCACCAGGGTTTGTCCGACGGGGTGGTTGGATTGTTGAGTGGTATGGCATTGACCTGTGGCGTAATTTTTTTAGCCGTGCTTTCTCCTGTCCACAGGCTGCGGGCTTCTGCCTTAATATCTTCCCTTTGCAGCAATGCGCCCAGTGTGGCTTTCAGCTTTGCGCCCAGTTCCGGTTTCACCATGTATACAAAGTTGGCGTATCCTTCCATGCTGCTGATAATATTTTTTCCTTTGCCCCAGCTTTTATTGGCTAAACCGGTTTTCTCTACATGGTGTAGCAAGGCGCGGAATTTACGCAGGGTGGTACGGTCCAGGCTCAGCTTTTCATTTACCACGATGCCCGTTACTTCGTGTTTATCTCCTTTACGCATCACCTTTAGTTTATCGGGGTGGATGGTAAAACCTTCTTCTTTTACAAACATTTTCACGGCACGCAGCAATTGTCCTGCTTTATCTGCAGCCGGGCCTTTGGCAGAAAATGTCATGTCGTCTGCATATCTCGTATAGGCGTATCCGTACTTTGCCGCCAAACCTGCAAAACGCCTGTCCAGCTTATAACAGATCAGGTTTGTAATAGCGGGGCTGGTAGGGGCTCCCTGCGGGAGATGCCGGGCTGTTTTAGCCACATAGTATTTGCGGCCATCGAGCAGTACTTCATCTACTTCCGGTTCTGTACAAATAAGCGCTAGTATGGTAGCTACCTGTTCAGCGTATCCGAGTTTACAGAATAGTCCTTTTACCCGTTTGTATTCAATTGACGGGAAGAAGTCGCGCAGATCAATGTTGATCACGATATCCTGACCGGTATGTGGCGCTGCGTTGGTAACGATAGATCTGCCCGGTACGAAGCCGTGAGCTGATTCATCATTTTTTATTTTATAGAGAATATTCTCCAGGATCCAGTGTTGTGCGGCTTTCAGTTGCGGCATCGGCGCAGAAATGGTGCGGGCGCCACCGGATTTTTTTGGGATCTGAAAACGTTGATAGTGGGTATGATGCCCGACTTTCCGGTTAAAAGATAAATACCTCAGTTTGCCGATGGTGATGCCCATAGCGTTGGCTAACGCGGTAGCGTCGGCCCATACCGGCAGTCCGAACTTTTGGAGTTGCGCTACATCCGGCACCACTTTATTTAAGCCGGCAGATACTTCCTCACCAAGATATACGATCTGCTGATCTTTGGTGATGGCCCATGCGGCGGCTCTTTCTTTTCTTGCGATTTCGCGGCGTTGTTTTGTTTCTTCCCTTTTCAGTTTAGCTTTTGCCATGCGGGCCTTGCGCATATCTTCCAGCATTGCCCGCTTGTTGCGGTATCGCTGCCGTTCGTTCATCAGATCGTTCAACTGCCGGCGCACCTCATTTTCCTTCTGGATGAGGGTAGCCGCAGGTGAAGGCTGCGCCACATTTTCGGCCCAGAAACCCAGGCGTGTCATTTCCTGTAATATATATTCCTCTTTAGAGGATGCACGTATCTTATCGTACAGTTGTTGACGGGTTAAGGACATGATAAATATGTTTGTATTTATGCTGTTTCATGACTTTGACAACGGAGCCTATCCGTAATAAAAATCCGGTCGTCTAAAATAAAATACCAGTAAAAGGGTGGAAAATGGGCGGTGATACGGCCCTGCTGAGAAGGGGAAACAAAATTCTGTAAAGAGGAAAAGGCCTTCGTGCAAACCATTGACTAAATCAATCAACTCCAGGGAGGGGGCTACGGTACGCATATTTCAGCCCAGGGGGCTTCTACTGGAAATATGCGTACCGTAGCCCCCTCCCAAAGTAAAGATTGCATTTAGTGAAGCATGTATAGTCAGAATACCTGAATGACGAAACATCATTCGTCCCTTTTCGGGCGCAAGTGCAATCAATTCCTCTTTACAAAGATCTTTGTTATTAACGAGTCAGCAAGGTAGAAAATAATCTCCGGAAATAAAAACACCTCCTTAAATTATTTTACCGCTTTATTTTCCGAATGCGCTATACGCAGTGCCAGCATGTGTTCGCACGGCCCTTTGTATAATTTATTCGTACTATAAAAATTACAGTCGCAGTGTGCATTACTTAATCTTTCATCCGCATCAATGGTAATAACGGGATGGTATATACGTTGCACACCTTTTACATTTCCTTTCAGCTGCAAGCCTACTCCCGGGATATCGGTAACCGTCAGTTCCACTTTTCCGGCCTGCACCAGTTTGGTGGCTTCCCCTTCCTGCGGATTGGCAAAGCGCAGCTGGTCCAGCGGCAGTGGCTCACGACTCAGTTCACGGAGGCGGTAAAAGCCAGTGTGCAGATCGTAAATTACTTTGCCTGCCTGGGTATAAATTCCCAGTGCCCCCAATACGGTAGCCCTATCAAGGCCGGTGGCGGCAACAATCGTTTCCGGTTTAGCCATCCACCTGGTTTTCAGGTCTTCAAAAACGGTGAGCTTTGCTACGTCGCTCACGTCTGCTCTTGGCGCCATAAGGTCAAACTGCCCGGCGCGCGACCAGTCGTTGGCGGTCCATCCGCTGAGCCCCAGTGTAAACTGCATATCGCCAAGATCTGCTACATAAAAGGATGGCAACCCGTTACCGGTAAGATGCACGGTGAACTTCTTCGCAATTGGAATCAGCCTTTCCAGGATCAGCAACCGTCTTCTCCCCCATATCCTGATCTCCCTGCTTTGCGGGCCGGTGTATAACGATCTTGCACATACGATTTCCTGGTTCCATGGCTCAAACACTGCACGTACCGGTTTACCGGGTTCCAGGATAAAACGGATCGACCGTGGCCCGTGTTTTTCTTTGAAGCGCCGCAGCCAGGAACAGAAATTATATACATCCATCGGATGCAGGTCAAACGTTGCGGCGGGCAGTGTCATCGCAGAACTCACCTGCAGAAAGCCCCTCACCCAGCTATCGGGCAAATCGATCTTTACTTCATGATATAGTTCCTCCTGCGAGGTTTGCACCTGGAAGCCGGCTGGATCAATCTTAAAATCTGTTTCCTTATAATCACGGATCTTCTGGAATTCGTTATAAAGCGATGCGGAATAATCAATATTGGTAGTGCCGCATTCAAACTCGTTCACTTCTTTGAAAACATTATAACTCGCACTCAGCTTTCCGTAGGTAGATTCGTCCTGGCTGAAACATTCAAAGAACAGTTCATCCGGATGTACGCTGATCACCGGGTCCAGTACAAACCAGGCATCACGGTCTTTCTGGTATAAGTAATCGAAATAATTTTTACGGGCTTTATAAAAAGGGGCCATCACTTTTTCCTTCTCCTGGTAAATACCATTGAGTTCCCCTCTCAGCGCGTCTATCCGCTGATCGGCCGCCTGCGCATCATAGCCGTTCATGAACTCCGCCAGCCACACTGTTTCCTGCTGGGCGGCCCATTCTTTATAGGCTGTTTTATCTTTCGGTTTAAAGCGCAGATCGGATACCACTACATCATGCAGGGCGGAGATGGCCTCCCGGAAAGCTATTTTTTTATGCAGCTTACCCACAAAAAAGGTAGGGTCACGACGGGTATCCGGTGCAAAGGAAATGCCCGCAGCGGTGGCATTGCTGAACACGTTGGAGTTCCCGCTGTATCTGTAATTGAATAACATAAATGGATTACTTTTTAAGATACTCTAATCGCTGTTGGCACTATTTCAATCGGCAGTTCTACCGCATACCGTTCCTGGATACTACGCATTATGGCAATGCAGCGGGCTTTGTCGCCAATGGCTACAGTAGCGGATATATGCGCAATAATATGACCGATATAAGCAGCTGCTTCCTCCGACTTCATGGCTTCCTTTTCCAGGAATACGAAAATCCGTTCCTTGGCAGCGCGGGCTTTGTTTACCCTGCTTAGTACCACCCGGAAATAATGTTCCAGCTGTTGCAGAAACACCAGGTTGCCAGCGGCATATTGCTGCAGGTAGTTAGTCGCAAATAACTGCATGCTTTCACTTGGGTGTTGGCTTAATTTCAGCAGGTAGGTTTGTCCGTCCTGTTCGCGGAAGAAGCGCAGCAGCAATTCCCGGCCAAAGGCCTGGATATCGGGCCGCACGCTGTCGGCCACCGCCACCAGTGTTTCCGGCGACCAGTCGTTATCCGTAAACTGCGTTCTGAAAAATTCCATTGCTTCCTGCCGGGTGTCGTCCCATTTCGCATCGAGCAGGCCAATAGCGGCGTCTCTTTCAAAACGTATACGGGCGACGTTGTTGTAGTAAAAATGCCAGCTCCACTCCCTTACTTTCAGCAGTTCATGATTACCGGCAGCAATTACCTGTTTCACGGACAGCGCCGATGCAGGAATATATTTATCAAGTACCAGCAATCCGAATTGTTGTGCCGACCTGTAATTGGCGTACAGCAGGCGTAAAGCAGTAGCAGTGTCGATATCCTGTAAATAGTCAACCAGCTCATTGCTGAGGGTGGCTTCAATATCGGCATGCATGCCTTCCCCGGTTTCCTTGCGCATGAGCAGTGGCACCAGTTCATTTACCAGGTAAACGGCCATGCGTTTATCCTGCTGTACCAGCCGGCTGATAAGTGGGCGTACCGCATTACGTACATCCGTGTACGTACTTAATAATATATGGAGTACCAGTTCTGGTCTTTTCAATAATTCATCGACGCCCATTGCTTCCAGCACTTCCACACCGGCAGCTCTTACCGGCTGGAATTCATTGCTGATCAGCTGTTTCAACATCGCGTCGGATACTTCGCTGAAGTTAAACGCTCCTTGTTTCAGGAGCAGCAGGCGCGCCGCGAATGCCTGATTGGCCGCTACCGGGCTTTGCAGCAACGCTTCTATATCCGGCATGCCGGTTTCCGTTAGTGCCTCCCGGCAATGTTGCTCCAGGATATTACAGCCATCATTCAGGTTTTCATTGCCTGCCGGCGTGGATGTTTTCAATGCCAGCAACGAAGTAATTGCTTTTGCAGAGAGTATTCTCGCCTTATCCAATGGCAGGTACGCCGGTTTAAGTTGCTTACGGGCAAAGCCGCGCACTTCCTTATAGGGCGAAAATATCAGCTGCATGAGGAAGTCCATGTCCGCAAAGCAAACCGGCTCATTTTCGCTGATCCACTGCAGTCCCTGTAAACGGGCCAGATCCAGTGGGCTCATCACCAGTATGTATAATAGCCGCAACGACGGGTTGGCGGGATCGTATCTTTCTTTGGCCAGTTCCAACCCGAACATGGATGGAATGGAAAATGCGTTAGCCAGCAGCCCGGTAATCACGCCTTCATCCATTTTATCTTTCAGGGTGCTGTAATCCGGATGGGCTTTCAGTTGCTCCATGGCAAAGATGTGGATCGCTTCCATGCGTGCGGATATGAGCAGCTGGATGAAAGCCTGCGGTAACTTTTGCCACAGTTGCAGGAATGGCACATCGCTCACCGGTTGTGCCGGTGATGCCTTATACTCCGGCGGTACGGCCGATGCTGGTGCGTTCTTTTCACCACCCAGCCAGCCGAAGAGTTTCTTCAGCAGGCCGCCTTTGTCTTTCGCGGCGTCGGGGTTGCTACCTGATGTCAGTTTCGTCCGTCCCTGTGCATTAGGTGCTCCGTCATCTTTGAAAACCCATTCCTTGTGATCGGGCGTTAATTGCAGGTTGGCGGCGTTTCCGCGGAGGATATAGTTGAGGTATACCAGTTTTGAATTAGCCGGAAACTGGCGGTAGAAGCTTTCATAGCGGCCATTCACCCAGGTATGTTCGCGGGTCTGGTATTCTTTGGCCGCATCCCTGCTTTCTTCGTATTGCAGCAACAGGGCGGTAGCGAGGCGAACATAATGATCGTCATTTTGTTCACCGAACTGGCGCAGGTTGCGGAATACGCGGTAATGAAGGTAATTACGGGTCCTGTCTGAAAATGCAACTTTACTGGTGGGCCTTTTCAGTTCTTTATCTGCCTGTACAGATTCTTTCAGTTCCGGTATATAAGTGTTTGGAACAAACGGCTTATCGTTATAATCTATACTCGTACCCGGGTTCTTAAACATAGGGGCTTCCCTTTCGAAACGTGCAGCCAGGATGGCTACAATTCCCTGATCGCCGCGCAGTTCCGCCTGTTTGAAGATATGGCGGATATGCTGGAACCAGGATGGCCTGAAAGGCAGGTGCATGAGGAAGTTGCCGATGGCAATTCTCACAGCGGAATGTTCAAAGGCTACGATGTATAAGTCTTCCAGCAGCGGGTAGCTTTGCTCCTGTTGTGTGATGACCCGTTGCTGCAACAGTGTGAGCAATTCTTCTGTACTTCCTTTGGCAACCGCCTGCTGGAATATTTCGGGCAGCCGTTGGAGATAGGAACGCACATGTGCAGCCCGTTCTTCCGTTGGCAATAGCAGTAGCAGGCCATTGGCGGCCAGCATCCTGATATTCAGGGGGCGGGAGCTGTTATCGGCATAAGAGCGGAGTACCGGGATGGCCGCGGGGTCGCCTGATTTACCCAGCGCCCAGAGAGCTGCATAGCGTTGCAGTCCGTCGCCTTTTTCCACGAGCTTGATCAGGTAGGGAACGGCTTCCTTTATCTTTTCTTCACCGGCCCGCCATATTACGCGGGAAGTGCTCCAGGCAGTTTTAAAGCTGCTTTTCCCTTCTACCGCATCTTGTAAACGTTTCAGGATGGCGCGGTGTTTCACGTTTTCCACGAGGGTAGTATCTACCGGGGTAAACGACAGATCCTGAACAGCTTCCTGTTCTCCCAGATAACCTTTACTTCTTTTTTCTTTTTCAAGACCATCGAATATAGTGGTGGCGGCAGATAATGTTACGGGGCTTATAGTTTTGGTACCGTCTTTCAGGGTACCGAAGCGTTTACCATATCTGAAGTTAACAATATACTGTTCCGGGCCAACCTCACAAAGATCAATTTCATAGGTCTTATCCGAGTTTCCTTCCCGGAAAAAGAGTTTTACGTTCCTGACAATACGCATGAGCTAACATTAAAAATAGGTGGCTAAGCTAATAAAAGAATTTTGAATTTGGCGTATGGGGGGTTATATAATTAATATATGCATATACGTTAGGGGTAACATAGCAACGGGCCGGATGGCCGGCCCGTCTTTTTGTTGTAACCTTCATGGATCTTATCCAGAAGTATTTTTAAACGTTAAAGCGGAAGTGCATAACATCCCCGTCGGCAACGATGTATTCTTTACCTTCAATGCGCAGACGGCCGTTGTCACGGGCAGCTGCTTCAGATCCGTATTTTACGTAATCTTCATAAGCAATTACTTCTGCTTTAATGAAGCCTTTCTCAAAATCGGTGTGGATTACGCTGGCAGCCTGGGGAGCTTTCCAGCCTTTATGGATGGTCCAGGCGCGTACTTCCTGCACGCCGGCAGTGAAGTAGGTGATCAGTTCCAGCAGGTTGTAGGCAGAACGGATTAAGCGGTTCAGGCCGGGTTCAGTCAGGCCATATTCTCCCAGGAACAATTCTTTATCGGCAGGATCTTCCATTTCGGAGATCTGTGCTTCGATCGAGTTGTTCATGATAATTACCTGGGCATTTTCTGCTTTCACAGATTCCTGGAGGGCATTTGAAAATTTGTTACCGGTATGAAGGGATGCTTCATCTACGTTGGCTACGTACAGTACTGGTTTTTCAGTGAGCAGGAACAGGTCGGCAATGGCTACCCGTTCTTCTTTACTGAGGCCCAGTTCACGGATGTTACGGCCTTTCTCCAGGTGTTCCTGGCATCTTTTCAGTATTTCGAATTCAATCTTTGCTTTTGGATCGCCACCGGTTTTAGCCATTTTCTCGGTACGGGCTACTTTACGCTCCACGCTGTCGAGGTCTTTCAGCTGTAATTCGGTGTCAATGATTTCCTTATCGCTGACAGGGTTGATCTCTCCTTCTTCGCGGAGGATGTTTTCATCTTCAAAGCAGCGGATCACGTGAACGATCGCATCCACCTCACGGATATTGGCCAGGAACTTGTTTCCCAGACCTTCCCCTTTGCTGGCGCCTTTAACCAGGCCGGCAATGTCCACAAACTCGATGGTAGTAGGCACCACGCGGTCAGGCTTTACCAGCTCTGCCAGTTTATGCATACGTTCGTCCGGTACATCCACCTGGCCAACGTTAGGTTCTATAGTACAGAAGCGGTAGTTACTGGCCTGCGCCTTAGCGCTGTTGCTCACCGCATTAAATAAAGTCGATTTTCCTACATTCGGCAATCCTACAATTCCAACTTGCAAAGCCATTTTTTAAAATTTGCGCAAAGATAGGTTTATTTTAGTTTATTTGTTGATTGAATAAACCAATAATCTAATGGCATTAAACTACGTATGGCTGGGATTTTTTCTTATTGCATTTGTTGTAGCACTTTTCAAGTCAGTAGTTTTACATGATGCGTCTATTTTTGGGGAGATTATGAACGGCATGTTTGCCAGCGCCAAAACCGGTGCAGAGATCTCCCTGGGACTGGCCGGCATCATGACTTTATGGCTGGGCATCATGCGGATCGGCGAGGTGGCCGGTATGATCAACCGGTTTTCCAGGCTGGTAAATCCTTTCTTTTCCAAGCTGTTCCCGGAGGTGCCGAAGGGGCATCCGGCCATGGGGTCTATGATGATGAACTTCTCTGCCACCATGCTGGGACTGGATAATGCCGCCACGCCTATGGGGCTGAAGGCGATGAAGGAGCTGCAGGAGATCAATCCCCGGCCGGAGGAAGCGAGTAATCCGCAGATCATGTTCCTGGTGCTGAATACAGCCGGCGTGGTGCTGATCCCCACTTCTGTGATTGCCATACGGCTGGCCGCGGGTGCGGCTAACCCGGCGGATATCTTCATCCCTACCCTGATATCCACCTTCATGGCCTTTATCATGGGGATGTTTGTGGTTTCCATCTATCAGAAAATCAATCTTTTTAAACTCCCTGTCTTGGTATTCCTGGCCCTGTTTGCCGGGATTATGGCTGCTTTATGGTTTTGGGTCCGCAGTTTACCTCCTGCGGAGATAGGCCCTAAAACGGCTTCCCTCGGTGGCGCGATCATTTTCAGCATTGTTATCATTTTCCTGGTGGCAGGGATGGTAAAAAAGATCAACGTATACGATGCCTTTATTGAGGGGGCGAAAGAAGGTTTCCAGGTATCTGTAAGAATTATTCCCTACCTGGTGGGTATGCTGGTAGCGATCAGCGTGTTCCGGACCACCGGTTGCCTCGACTATATTACCAACGGCATCGGACTCTTGTTTGCGGCGATGGGGTTCAATACGGATTTTGTTCCTGCCCTGCCGGTGGCCTTTATGAAACCGCTGAGTGGCGGAGGCGCCCGTGCCCTGATGGTGGATATCCTGAAAACGCACGGACCGGATTCTTTTGTGGGTAAACTGGCCAGCATTATACAGGGTACCACAGAAACTACCTTTTACGTGCTCGCAGTGTATTTTGGCTCAGTCAATATCAAACTCACACGGTATGCCCTGGCAGCCGGACTGATTGCCGACTTCTTTGGTATGCTCTGCGCAATATTACTCGGCTATCTCTTCTTTCATTAAATCACCGGAGTATGCTATAAATGAAAAAAGGAAGGCATTCAGCCTTCCTTTTTTCATTTATAGCTATTAAGCTGGTACATTAATCGTGGCATTCACCCGTTTCACAAAATCATCTGCACCGGTGGGGCTGATCAGCCATTTCCTGTTGAGTGATTCTATCAGCACCAGGTTTTCCCGGCTGGTACACCAGCGCTGGTACTTGCCTATTTCACTGGAACGGTAGGTACCGAGGTACCCGAAAATGCCTCCTAATCCCAGTAAGCGGGAGCTTGTGCCCAGGTCTTCTTCCGTGATGCTTCTCAGTCTTACCACATCTTCCAGCTGAATGGTAATGCTATGCAGCGGGCGCTTGATAAGTATAGTCGTAGCCGTTAGAATGTAATACCGGGGGCTCAGACACCAGGCTACCAGGATGGCTGGCACCAGGATAAACAAAAACATGGTAGTGGTAACTGCATCATGCGAAACATCCGTCATCTGTCTGCATAAAAACACAAGCGTAATAATGATGACCAGGTTCGTTACAATCTTCGAGTTATCATCCAACGGGGCAGCGTATCTCATATATATGGCTCTCCTTTAGTTCGGTGAGTAAGATAAAAAAAATTGGTTATATGCTATCATACTTCCCTGTTTTTTCTTCAATGGTAACATCCCCGTCTTTTCTTATCTGCATTTTTATATATACCAATAACTGGGATGCACCTGCCTTAAAACATACTTCCTGGGTTTTACGCACCACTTCCATCAACTCCTCGTAGGTGCCTTCCATCACCGTTTCAAAAGGGCATACCCTGTATTTTACACCGGAATCTTTAATCACCGCAATTGCTTCGTCTACTACTGCGTAAACCTGCTCTGAAGGTACTGAAGGAATGATTTGAAGGGCTAAATTGATCTTATTGCTCATCTTTTATTTACTTTTTAATTTTATGGTTACCAATCTATTAAAACAAAATACTTACAGTAATGGTTTAAATGAAACGATCATTTTTTGCGGCCAATTTGTTAGTGATCATGAAAAATAGCCTATTTACATTATAGTATCACTTCAATTAAATCTCTCAATATATTAATTATCAATTGTTAAACAGAATATAATCTTATAATTTACTACTATTTAAAATCACTGAACGTTTCATTATATATAACAAATAAAAACAATCCATTCGGCTTGTTTATTCCGCCGGTCGGGTGGTAAAACTACGAAAGGCAACACACAAATGAACATGTGTTGCCTTTATCATCATAAAGAGCTGGACTATATTTTTGTAGCGAGATAGTTAAACTGGTCTATTCTGTCGAAAGTAAAATTAGCTAATGAGCTCAACTTATCGTTTACAGTATTGTCACCTTCATAGCGTTCAAAAATGATACGCAGATGATCGGCTTTGCCGATAAAATTACGCGCACCTTCCAGCACTTCTGTCTCCATTCCTTCCACATCCAGCTTCATAACGATTTTACTGTGCAGGTCAAATCCTATTTCAGGAATCAGGTCATCCAGTTTTTCAATAGGAATATTGCCTTCTTTATCGTTATCCCGGTCGATATAACTTGACCCGGTAACAGTACTCATAATATTGAAGTTCACCTTCTCCTGCCTGCTACCAAGACCGCAGGCGTAAAGTTTCACTTTATCTTCCACATGATTGAGGGTGATATTTTCCTGCACGGCTTTGTAATTCACGGGTTCAAAAGCAACACAGGGGATTCCTTTTCCACCCAGCCATACATCATACTCTCCGATACAGGCGCCAATGTCAATAAAACCGTCGATGTTCCCATTTTCTACCTGCTCCTTTAGGAAGTCGCGTACCCGCTTCTCGTATGCATAATTAATAAACTGGAAGTCGGTTGTGCCTCCGCGGATCCGGAAAAGTCCCATGGCTGATTTTGCGTTCCATTCGTTCAGAGAGGGTTTGTTTAACAAAACGAGTTTAAGGGATGCTTGCAGGGATTTCCAGTCGTTATACCTGATATATTCACTAAAATAGGCAAGATACTGCCTGTACTTGGATAAATTCCTCCAGGAAGGATAATAGGCTTGATCTTTCATAACTTTGGGGGATTTACACTGAATTTAAAACTAAAAAAGGATAACAGCAAGCCTCCGCAAGCCGTTACCCTATTTATTTTCAGGCATCAAATTATATCTATTTATAATTCGAAAATCCTCTTCATCTATATGTACAATTACCCCTTCTTTTTATAGTTTACTTCATACAGATCCCGCCGGATATCTTTTTTAGTTTGCACGCTTCCAAAAGCGTGTAATTCTTTCAATAATACCAGGTCCACATCCGCGATAACCACCATTTCGGTGTTTGGCGTTGATTCTGCCTTAATGCCTGTTACCGGAAAAGCAAAATCTGATGGGGTAAATACACAGGATTGCGCATATTGCAGGTCCATATTATTTACCTTCGGCAAATTCCCGATACAGCCGGCGATGGCCACATAGCACTCATTTTCAACGGCTCTGGCCTGCGCGCAGAACCGTACCCGGTTATAGGCATGCTGCGTATCTGTCATGAAAGGCACAAACAGGATCTGCATACCTTGTTCTGCCAGGATACGGGATGGTTCGGGGAACTCCACGTCATAGCAGATCTGGATGCCGATTTTACCGCAATCTGTATCAAACACTTTAATATCGCTTCCTCCCTTAATTCCCCAGGCAGCTACCTCGCCGGGTGTGGGATGGATCTTAATATACTGCTCGTAGGTACCATCCCGGCGGCAGAGGTAGGAGATATTATACAGTACCTCATCGATCACAATCGGCATACTGCCTGAGATGATATTAACATTATAAGCTACCGCATGCTGCTGGAATATTTCCCTTAACTGCTGCGTGTATTGGGCTACTCCCCTGATAGCTCCTGCTGGGTCCATCTGGTTGAACTCTTTCATCAACGGAGAGTTAAAGAGTTCCGGGAAAACAACAAAGTCGGATCCATAGTCGCTTACTGCATCGATAAAATACTCCACCTGTTGCAGGAAACCTTCAAGACTGCCATAATCCCGCATCTGCCACTGCACTAGTCCTATGCGTACGGTTGATTTGTTATAGCGGATGGTATCCAGGTCCTTTTCGTAATAGATATTAAACCACTGCAGCAACGTCGCAAAGCCTTTCGAAGCCTCATCGTTAGGCAGGTAGTTTTTAAGGATCTTCTTTACCGTGAAATCATTTGAAAACTGGAATGTGAGGGTGGGATCATAAATTTCCCGGTCCTGCACTTTCTCGATATACTCCCTGGGCGACATCCGGTCGGAGAACTTTTCAAAATTAGGTATACGTCCGCCGGCCACGATCCCCTGCAGGTTCAGTTGTTCGCAGAGATTTTTACGGGCGTCATATAAGCGGCGGGCCAGTCGCTTACCGCGATAATCGGGATGTACGAACACCTCGATCCCATAAAGTGTATCGCCTTTTGGATTATGCGTATTAAACGTATAGTAACCGGTGATCTGTTCATAAGTATGACTATCACCAAATTTCTCATAGTCCACTATAATGGCCAGTGCGCACCCCACTACCTTGTCATTTACCGTCACTGCGATCTGCCCTTCCGGGAAAAGTGTGATCAGTCGCCGTATGGTTGGCTCCCGCCAATAGCTGCCGGCCATATCGGCATAGGCAGACACCATGGATTCTTTAAGATCCAGGTAATCCTCAACGGTCAATGTTCTTATTTCTACTGTTTCTGACATAGCCTCTTTTTCTGTTTTTAAAGAACGATTCTTATTCTAATACTCCAATAATATCGATTTTTTTTATTTACTTTGCATTTAGAGCTAAGAAGTTCAATATTTAACCATCCCCAACGGCAGACCTGCACATATTAATTCAATAAACCGATATACATCATCTACACTTTGCTACTGTGCCTTTAATTCAAAACAGAGATATCGTTGTAATAGGGCTGCAACAATGGTACACTACTATTGGAAGCAACTGTAAAAATATTGCGCGGGAATTTGCCCGGCATAACAGGGTATTATATATTAACGCTCCGCTGGACAGGAATACCCTTATGACCGGGAAGGAAGATCCGCATGTGCAATACCAGCTGAATGCTATTCAGAAAAAGGTACCTGCCATCGTGCCGATCAGTGACAACCTCTGGAACTACTACCCTTCTGCCATCCTCGAATCTATTAACTGGCTGCCTTTCACCCCTTTATTCTCCTGGTTTAACAAGCGGAATAACAGAAAGTTTGCAGACAGTATTATGGATGCTGTCAAGGAAATGAATTTCAAAGACATCATTCTATTTAATGATAATGATATATTCCGCGGCTTCTACCTCAAGGAAATGCTGCAGCCTTCCAGTTATGTATATTATAGCAGGGACTACCTGCTGGGCGTGCCTTACTGGAAAAAGCACGGGCTGCGGCTTGAACCGCAGCACATTGCCAAGGCCGATGCCGCAGTAGCCAATTCATTATACCTCAAGGAAATGCTGCAGCAGTACAACCCTTCCAGCTATTATGTGGGACAGGGATGTGACCTCCGGCTGTTCAATGCGGCAGATAAACATCCGGTTCCGGATGATGTGCCAACAGGACAGGGACCGGTTATTGGTTATGTGGGGGCGCTTAAATCATTGCGACTGGATATTTCCGTTTTGGTAAAGATAGCCAGCGAACGGCCGGAATGGAAGTTGGTGCTGGTTGGCCCGGAAGATGATGACTTCAAAGCGTCAGCGCTTCATCAGCTACCCAACGTTTATTTTACGGGGCATAAGGACTTATCGCAGCTTCCTGCCTATGTGCAGTCCTTTGATGTGTGTCTTAATCCACAAGTCATCAATGAAGTCACAGCAGGCAATTACCCGTTGAAAATCGACGAATATCTTGCCATGGGTAAGCCGGTGGTAGCAACCGCTACTAAAACCATGGAACTGTTCAGGGATTATGTTTACCTGGCGCCTTCACCAGACGATTATGTTCCATTGATTGAAAAAGCTTTATCAGATAACGCAGATCCGGGGCTGGCCGCTGAGCGTATCCGCTTTGCAGGAACACATACCTGGGAGAATTCCGTTGCGGCCATTTACCAGGCGATCTTAAATTCCAGTGGTAATTGATTATGAGTATAAAAGACAAACTGAAACAACACCCGGGGCTGAAGAAACTGGCTTTATACCTGCTGATGCCCAAGCATCAGGCCCGTCCACGCCTGTGGGTGCGGTTGTTTATCAATCCCTTCCTCCATAAAAAAGGAAAAGGCTCCCTGATAAGAAGGCGGACACGGATGGATGTGTTGCCATTTAACACTTTTACTCTCGGAAACTATTCCACCATAGAAGACTTTGCCACCGTAAATAATGGAATGGGCGCGGTAATTATTGGCGACCATGTAAGGATCGGGATAGGCAATGTGCTGATTGGCCCGGTTCGTATAGGCGACAATGTTATATTGGCGCAGAACATTGTATTATCAGGTTTGAATCACGGGTACAAAGATCCCGATGTTCCGATTGCGTTGCAGCCCTGCACCGTTGGAGAAATTGTTGTAGAAGCAGATTGCTGGATTGGCGCCAACAGCGTTATTACCGCAGGCGTAACCATCGGCCGCCATTCTGTAGTGGCGGGCGGCAGTGTGGTTACCAAAGACGTTCCTCCTTTTACAATAGTGGCGGGCAACCCTGCCCGCCCTATCCGTCAATATCAGTTATCCAGTGGTACCTGGGAAAAAATCTAGTTGCTTACTTTTATAAAACGGCCTTTCTTATTGTAGCTGCTGTCTTCCGACTTCACATCTATAATGAAATGTCCGTTTGATAAATTGCTGATGTTCACTTCTGTCTGGAATGAATCAGGCGTGGTGTATCTCAGCTGTTGCTGCATGCGGCCATTCATGTCGAAAATCCTCACCTGCAAAGGCGTTGCGCCGCTCCGCACGATCCGTAACCGGATGTATTGTGTGGCCGGATTCGGGAATATACCCAATGAGTCTTCCTCATGTGTGATAATATCGTTGCCCAGTACGGTTAAGGTAAAGCTGCTGGTAGCCGTACCGCCCCTGTCATCCGTCACAGTAAGTTTGAATTCGTATTTGCCGGCATGGAGGCCGTTGATCAGTGTTTGTACCTGGTCAGGGCTTTTTAAATTGGCGGTGGCGGGTCCCTCTATCTGTGTCCATTCATACTTCACAATATTACCATCAGGATCATAAGATGAACTGCCATCTGCAATGAACGAATTCATTGGCTGCTGAATGCTCCTATCACCCTGTGTTTGGGCTACCGGCGCTTTATTTTCCAAAGGCAGTACCGTGATACTTACTGAAGAAGAATTGGTGGCGCCATTGTTATCGGTGACCGTCAGCCGGAACGTATAAGTTCCCGCCTGCAGGTTGGTGACATTTGTTTTGGCGGCATTGGTCGCAGAAAGATTCCCTCCTGCAGGACCTGCGGTTTTCTCCCAGAGCCAGGTAACGATTTGTCCGTCGGCATCTGTGGAGGCGCTGCCATCCAGGGCTGCGCTGCTTACCGGTAGCTGGATCTGTATATCATTTCCGGCAACGGCCACCGGTGGATTATTCACCGGCGCTCCGGTTACTGTAATGCTCACAGTGGCATTGCTGGTAGCGCCATCGTTATCAGTGACTGTCAGCCGGAACGTATAAGTTCCCGCCTGCAGGTTGGTGACATTTGTTTTGGCTGCGTTAGCGGCGGAAAGATTTCCTCCCGCAGGACCGGCAGTTTTTTCCCATAGCCAGGTAACGATTTGTCCGTCGGCATCTGTGGAGGCGCTGCCATCCAGGGCTGCGCTGCTTACCGGTAACTGGATCTGTATATCATTCCCTGCAACGGCCACCGGTGGATTATTCACCGGCGCTGCGGTTACTGTAATGTTCACAGTGGCATTGCTGGTAGCGCCATCGTTATCGGTGACTGTCAGCCGGAACGTATAAGTTCCCGCCTGCAGGTTGGTGACATTTGTTTTTGCAGCGTTGGTAGCTGAAAGATTTCCTCCCACAGGGCCAGCGGTTTTCTCCCATAGCCAGGTAACGATTTGCCCGTCGGCATCTGTGGAGGCGCTGCCATCCAGGGCTGCGCTGCTTACCGGTAACTGGATAGCTATGTCATTGCCCGCATCTGCTACCGGCGACAGATTGGGCGCTGCTGCCAGTACCAGGATGGTTACGGTGGCTGTGGCAGTGGCGTTATTATTATCAGTAACCGTTAACTGGTAGGTATAGGTACCGGCAGACAGGTTGCTCACCGTTGTTTTGGATGCGCCGGCGCTTGCCAGGTCTCCGCCAGCCGGGCCGGTGGTTTTCTGCCATGACCAGTTCACGATTTGTCCGTCGCTGTCAGTGGAACTACTGCCGTCGAGCGCACTCGTGTTTACCGGCAACTGGATCTGTATATTTTTCCCGGCATAAGCTACTGGTGGTTTATTAGCAGCAGCGGTTACGGTAACATTTACGGTGGCCGTATCCTTTGCACCGGTGTTGTCTGTGATAATGAGACGGTAAGTGTAAGTACCCGCCAACAGGTTGGCTACATTTGTTTTGGCGGCATTGGCGGCGGAAAGATCGCCCCCGGCAGGACCGGCGGTTTTTGTCCAGGACCAGGTGGTTATTTGTCCGTCGGCATCCGCAGAGGCGCTGCCGTCCAGTGATGCACTGTTTACGGGCAACTGTACCTGGATATTACTTCCGGCATTGGCCACCGGCGGTTTATTAGCCGCGGCGGTTACGGTGACATTAACGGTGGCCGTATCCTTGGCGCCGGTGTTATCTGTGATGATGAGACGGTAAGTATAAGTGCCTGCCACCAGGTTGGCTACATTTGTTTTAGCGGCATTGGCAGCGGAAAGATCGCCCCCGGCAGGACCGGCGGTTTTCGTCCAGGCCCAGGTGGTTATTTGTCCGTCGGCATCCATAGAGGCGCTGCCGTCCAGTGATGCACTGTTTACGGGCAACTGTACCTGGATATTACTTCCGGCATTGGCCACCGGTGGCTTATTAGCAGCGGGTTTCACGGTAACCGTGATGCTGTCGCTATCTGTCAGCCCCTTATCGTCTGTGACGGTCAAAGCATATACATAGGTTCCCTGTGTAAGTCCCGTTACATTTGTTTTAATGACGTTCGGGCTCACAATGGTGCCGGCGGTGGGACCACTGATCTTCTTCCACGCATAGCTTTGAATGGTGCTGCCGCCTGAAGCGGCCGATGATGCGCCGTCCAGGGTTACATAATCTATTGGTAAGGTAATGGTAAGGTCACCACCTGCATTTGAAACGGGTGGTGAAGTGGTACCGGTTTTCAACTCAAAAGCACCCACATCGTATTTGCTCTGCTGTGGACGGGCGGTATTGTCGAAATCTGTTTTCAGGGAAAAGTCAGTCATATCCCTGCCGGTGTTTACCGCTGTTGAAGTAGATGTCAGCCGGTAGTTTTTCGCAGCTCCGTCCACAAATTTGGCGGAGGCCACATCTGTATAACAAAGATTGTTGCTGGCGGTCAGCTTAATAGGCTGGTCTCCTTTAATATACATTCCCTTTGAAGGATAATCGTAGGCTGTTCCTGTTTCCACCAGCAGGTTATTATACACCTGGTGCCCGATGGGTGTCTGGTAGGCAAATATCTTTATACCGTTCTTACCTGCATCTGTATTAACAATGGTATTATTGTAGATGATGGCAGCGGGAGGAGGAAAAACATCCAGAGTGGTGTTTTCCGGAATCTTATCTGCCACGTTGATTCCTTCATAAAAAATATCAGAGATCACATTGTTATATATTTCGCTTACGCCCGAACCGAAAACCGTAACACCTGGCATATAGCCAGTGGTGATGGTGTTATTATAAACTTTCAGGGCGGAACCGGAACCAATCAGGATTCCGTAACCATGTGCAGAGTTCTTTGAAGTGGCATAATTTACCAACCGGTTATTGAATACGCGGTTGTCACCATTCTTGGCCATGGAGATCTGTAATCCGTCGCTGCCAATATTTTCCAGGTCATTGTCGTATACCCAGAGGTTTTCAATCCAGTGCGACTTCATATCAACGCAGGTACCTTCTGTCCAGTAGTAATGCGTGTTACCGATATAAAAACCTTCACCGGTCGAGTTGCGGCATTTAATGTGATGGAGTTTCACATTCTTCATTACAAAGTTGCCTTCGAGGTATTGAGGCTGCGCACAGGTTTGCAGGGTTTTTGCCTGTAACAGGATGTTACCATCGTGGATATAGACATTATGCACATCAAAATCGGAGGCGCCCATACCCAGTGTAAGACCGAATATTTTAAGGCCTGTTATATTTGTACCATTCAGGTCAAACCCAAATTCATAATTTTTATCTCCGCTCCCGCTTATCTCTACAAACCGGCAGGTTGGCGCATTGAATACGGCTGCAGTTCCCTGGTTCTTTACGCCCAGCTTTACCTGTCCGCCACAGTTGATGATAACAATAGGTTTCGCTGCAGTTCCAGTCAGGTTGCCGAGATGCAGGTATTCATATTCTCCGGCCGGAATACATAATGTGTCACCGGGATTTACGTTAAATGTTTTCATTGCGTCCGGATAATACATTTCTGCACGTCCGTTGGCGGTGTTGCTCATTGGTACAACAATACGTTTCCCTCCTGTAACGGGTGGCGGCGTGGTGGGTACTGTTCCACCCTGCGTATACTGCAGCATCCACTCATACATATTTTTGCCATCTTCCTTTGTGGCGGGATCGTAAGCCCTGGTCCACGCATCGTGGGAAGCGGCGCTGTAAATAGAAAGTTTTGCCAGCGGATTGGGGGCCGGCACGGTGGCATTAATATATTTTACCCAGTTTTTTGAATAGTCGGAAGGCACTGTTGGATCAGCGTCGTTATGAAAAGCCCATACCGGTGTATTATTTGAAGCCACTACCGCAGCATAGGCGGTGGTGGGTGGATACATGCCGCAAACAACAGCTGCTGCTGCAAAAGCCTTGGCCTTGGTTTTATCTTCACAGAGCGTGCCCCACGTTAGTCCACCTCCCATGCTCAGGCCTGTGATATAAATGCGGGAAGGATCGATATCATATTTTGTAAGAAGATAATTTTTAAACAGCGTCACATCTCCGGAACCCGGCCAGGTGTTAAACTGGGGGGATATCACTATAAATGAAAAAGTTTGATTGTTTACGGTGAAGGTGGTGGGAAATTTCCCATCGTTGATTACCCGTGGGAGACCATTTCTGAGTACTGCAGATAACGGAGAGCCATAGCTGGCCAGTTCCCCGTTGCCATGAAAGAAAATAATCAGGGGATATTTCTTTCCACTCCCGGGCGTATAGCCGGCGGGAAGATATTCATAGAAGCCTTTGATATTGGACATCGTAGGATCACTAAACGAACGCGCTGTCTGAACCTGGCTGAAAACAGGGACCGACCCAAAACAGGATATTAATAATATAACAGCGCCTAGCCTATAAATACCGCGGCAAAAAAATTGCCTTAGCAATAGCAGATGGTTTATCATATAAATATATGGCTTGTGCAATTGGTTTTTAAAAGTCTATCCTCATAGTCAATACTTAAAAGTTCCCGGAAAAAGGGGTTTTTATTATTGCAAAGAAAGCTTTTTTTTAATTCACATAATGAAAAAAATTAACATATATCATTACAATAAATAAAGTATAAATATTTTATATCTATATTTATTTGTTTATTTTCAATCTATCTCTCCTTGCGATGCTATTTATTCTAAATAAAAAAACTACCTTTGTTATTCTGAGCATCGAATATTCCTCTTTT
This sequence comes from Chitinophaga sp. W3I9, assembly GCF_050434025.1. Classification (NCBI taxonomy): domain Bacteria; kingdom Pseudomonadati; phylum Bacteroidota; class Chitinophagia; order Chitinophagales; family Chitinophagaceae; genus Chitinophaga; species Chitinophaga sp. W3I9. The sequence continues at coordinate 4,435,649 of NZ_JBNPWC010000001.1, read as the reverse complement.
TTTAGCCTCATCCTGTAAAAGACCATTGTTTTTCATACAATTTGAATGTAATTAATGGTTCATGGCATTTAAACTTTTAGCTGTTGTTCGTAACAGGCATTTCCATTCCCTTCTAGGAAACGTCATAATGGCTTTTTTCAACGTACTTTCCTTTGCATTACTGGTGAGGATGCTTTCCCTGAGCGCCTTTGGTGAATGGGTGTTATTTCTGGCCACTTACAATATCCTGGATCAGATACGCACCGCCATGCTGCAATCCGGCATTATTAAGTTCAGCGCAGGAACAGACATTGCTGTCACCAGGCAGGTTACCGGGGCTGCCTGGTACATTTCCCTGGTACTCACTATCTCTTTTATCCTGCTGTCCTTCCTGGTATACGCTGTTGCTTATCCCTATTTCAGCGCCACCTGGCACTTCTTCCTGGGATGGCTCGGAGTCATGACTTTATTTTCACTGCCTTTTAACTTTGCCACCTGGGTATTACAGGCTGCGCACAGGTTTGATAAAATTGTACAGATACGTATGCTGCAAAACGGGTCCTTCCTGGTTTTACTCGGCGGCCTGTTCCTGATGAAACAGGTAACACTTCACAACGTATTGTATACCTATTCATTATCGCTGCTGATCACCAGCATTTATTGCATGATATTCCGGTGGACAGCTTTAACAACGATGGCTGCCAGAACGAAAGTCCAGGTAAAAGAACTGTACCATTACGGGCGGCTGATAGTAGGCAGTATGGTTTCTTCTGCTTTTCTGAATTATTCCGATAACCTGGTACTCAGAACAATGCTCAATCCTGCGGCCGTAGCGGTTTACAGTATTCCCCAGAAATTCATGGAGGTAATTGAAATTATATTGAGAAGTTTTGTAGCCACCTCACAGCCCACTATTTCTGCCGCTGCCAACCGGAACGACTGGAAAGAAGTATCCCGTGCCTTTTGCAGGTATACCGGTACGGTTACCATTCTCATTCTTCCTTTTGTGGTAGGATTGCTGCTCTTTACCAAACCCCTGATCCTTTTGCTGGCCGCCAAAGCCTATTTGCCGGCCACAGATATTGTACGGATATTCCTGTTCTCGGCTATCCTCTATCCTATCGACCGCTTTATTGGGGTTACACTGGATATGATCAACAAACCGCTGATCAACTTCTACAAAAATCTCATTAAACTGATCCTGAATATTGTGCTGGATATCACGCTGGTATTGCTTTTTGCAGATATCCGTGCGGTGGCTGTTGCTTCTTCCCTGAACCTTTTATTTGCGGTCATCTTCGGATATATTTTCCTGCGGCGTTATCTTCCCGCAGTGAACCTGAAAAGTATATGGCACTACGGCTGGTTTGAATGCAAAATATTATTGTCAAAAATAAAACTGTTCCGTTTACAGTATAAATAATCTTCAGTTTATGAAACTCGCTTTTATTATACTGAGTCATAAAAACCCGGCGCAACTATGCCGGTTGCTGAACAGGCTGCAACACCCTGCCATTGATTGTTATATACACCTCGATGCCAAATCTGATATCAATGACTGGCAGGAGGCGATGAATATGCCGCAGGTATACTTTATTGAAAAACGGGTAAATGTTACCTGGGCGGGATATGGAACCATACAGGCAGCATTGAACGGAATCGAATTTATTGCCGGCTCAGGCAGTCAATATGGCTTTATTCATCTCATCAGTGCACAGGATTATCCGCTTACGGATATGAATATGTTCTATGATTTTTTCAGCAACCGCGCAGGACAACAATTCCTGGATCTGCTTCCTGCGGATGAACTGAAAAAGATGATGCCCAAAATTACCTCCTATCATTTTGAAGATCTCCGCCTGCCGGGGAAATACAGGATCACGGCATGGATCAATAAAATATTGCCCCACAGGCGTCACCCCCTGAACCTGGAAGTGTATGGAGGATCGCTCTGGTGGAGCCTCACACAGGAATGTGCCACCTGGTGCCTGCGGTATATCCAGGATCACCCGGAGATTGAGCGCTTTTACAAATATACCTGGGGAGGGGATGAATTCATTTTCCAGACCATTATTATGAACGGGCCCTTTAAGAACAGCGTACAAAATAACTACCAGCGGTATATCGACTGGTCCGAAGGACATGCGCATCCCAAAACGTTTACCATGAGCGACCTTCCTGCTATACTGCGGTCGGGTAAATTACTGGCCCGTAAATTTGATATGGATAAAACGCCGGAACTACTGGATAAAATAGATGCGGCGGCCAACCGCCTGTAAAAAGAGAAGGCCGATCACCGTGATCAGCCATTCTCTATTTGTATCAACATTCAAAAATCAACCGGCACTTTTTCTCCATAAGGTGTTAAAGCCACCGGTAAAATTGTACGGCAATATTTCTGCTACCTGGCAATCGAGTGTTTGCAGGAATTTAAGGCGCTTTGTCAACAGGGAAAAAGGAAATACATCTTCCACAAAATTCGTTTTCGCAAACCTTACAATTTTGAAATCACTCGCCTGCGCCAGATCCTGTAAGTCTTTACGCGTAAAGAACTGCACGTGATCCAGGTTATCTGCCTGGGATTGTGCAGTGGTACCTTTAAACCCTAGTGCACTTTTTACTTTATTAATGTTCTTCCACAAAACGGGGTTATTGCGCGCTTTGAGCATGGGTCTTGTTACACACAATTCCCTGGGGCCATTACCATTGGGAACCGTTACAACCAATAATCCATCGTCTTTCAGTGATGCGTGAATGGTGTTCAGCAGCAGCCCCGGGTGATCCAGGTGCTCCAGTACTTCGCTGCATATTACGGCATCATACGTTTCGCCCTGGGCAGTAAGCGCTTCCGCGCTGATGGCTGCAAACTTCACATTAGGATAAGTGTTGCGCTGTTGGGCAACGGCAATGGTTTTCTCGCTGATATCTATCCCCAGCACTTCATAGCCAAACTGTCCGAGATGCCGGCTGATAACGCCATTACCACATCCTACATCCAATACACGTCCCCCATCCGGAATGTTGCTTTTCAGACTATCCGTTATAAAGTTGAGTCTTTTTATATCGGTGATCCGATCATATTCGTAGGTGATTATGGTGTTTGTCATATTGAAATTGATAAAATGTTATTATTTACAAAGCTGTTGATATACAGCCGCAATTTTTTCTGTCATGCCGGCCACATTGAAATTCGCCGCAATGGCCGCTTTAGCATTACTTTGCAATGTAGCCCTCAGGGTATTATCCTTTGCCACCCTCACAATGGCCTCAGCCAATGCCGCGGGATTAGCTGATGGCACCAGCAGTCCGTTCTCTCCGTCTTTCACCGCTTCTTTGGTACCGTCAACATCGCTGGCAATAACGGCTTTCCCCATTGCCATGGCCTCTAATACGCCGATAGGAAAGCCTTCCCATAAAGAGGGCAGGCAGTAAATATCCGCGGCATGCAGCACTGCGGGTACATCCTGGCGGAAGCCGGCGAAAGTTACCTGCTTTTCCACGCCTGCTTCCGCAGCGGCGCTTACCGCAGCATCCATCAGTTCTCCATCTCCTATCATCAGCAAATGCAGCTGCGGCACTTGTTGCAGCGCTCCCGCAAAACCCCTGATCATACATACCGGGTCTTTTTGATAGGTCATGCGCGCTATAAAACAAACCAGGAGTTTATCTTCCGGTATGCCATATTCCACGCGCAAGTCCGGGTAAGACTGATCGGGATTAAACTTCTGCAGGTTCACCCCATTTCGAACCACAATACCGGTAAAATCTTTAAATGCTTTGACACCGGTTTGCCGGTTGGATTCCGACACACAGATATTCACCTGAGTTTTACCGGTAATAAACCTCTCAGCTGCAATACGCAGACGTTTGGCCAGTGGATGCAGTCCGTCATGAAAAGACCAGCCATGAATGGTATATACCACCGGTAAACCCAGGCGGCGTGCGGCCCACAACACATTTGTGTTTGCGCGGGTACCATGCACATGCACAATATCTATCCGCTGGTCCTGCATGAATTTTTTTACTTTTTTCCAGACGCTGATATCAAATGCTTTCTCACTTTCGATTACAAAGACGGGAATATCCATTTTCTGTAAAGCCGTTATCATAGGGCCTTCTGTGAAAGAAAGCACGATGGGATCAAACGCGGATTTATCCAGCGAGGCTACCAGGTCCAGTACATGACTCTCTCCCCCGCCAATTTTACCCTGGCGGATGGTTTCAAGTACCCGTGTTTTACCATTTGTTTTGCCCATACTATAACTTTTCTATCCAGCGACTATACCACAACTGGAAAACCAGCATATTCCATAACTTCTGGTGACTCACCTTTCCTCCGGACAAATAAGTTTCCAACAGCTGCTCCACATGAGGCACATTGAAAAGCCCTGATTTTGCGAGGCGCTCACCTGACAGATAATACTGCATCTGTTCTTTCAGCTCGTCCTTAAACCATTCCTGCAAAGGAGCAATGAAAGGTCTTTTCGGACGTTCCATCAGGGTTTTGGGAATGTATTTATGTACAATGGTTTTCAATATATATTTATTGATACCATCCTTTACTTTAAGACCAGCAGGCACTTTTGCAAGGAACTCCACCAAACGGTGATCCAGCATAGGTTCCCGTCCCTCAATGCTCACCGACATCGTGGCCCTGTCCACCTTTACCAGGTTGTTATCTACCAGGAAAGTTTTATAGTCCACTGCCAGCAACCTGTTCAGGGGATCATTCATATTATCCAGCTCCCCGTTCATATCGAAGTTGGTTTTATAACCATCTGCCGGTACGGCGGTATAATAATTAACTTCATTTTCTGTCAGGTACTGGCTGATATATTTTAGGGCGTGCTGCGGTTTACCGCTGGCCCATATCAGTTTCATTTTTTCGTACCGGGACGCGAAGTTATATTGCTTGTTAAAGTAAGGGATAATTTCCGGCGATACCACAGACATGGCGGCGCTAAGCGTGCGCTGTAAGGGCTTTGGGAAACTCCCGGTATAGCGGAGCGACTGGTTAAACTTGTTATACCCCGCAAATACTTCGTCGCCTCCATCAGCAGAGAGGACCACTTTTACTTCTTTACTGGCAAACCTGCTGACCAACGTAGTGGGTACGGTGGAATTATCTGCAAATGGTTCATCATATATTTCCGGTAAGTGATGCAACACGTCTTTCGCATCGTTGGCTCCTACTATCCATTCGTAGTGCTCGGTGCCCAGGTGCATCGCTATTTTCTTCGCTTCTTTTGATTCGTCCCACTGCGGCTCCTTATACCCAATGGTGAAGGTTTTGATGCGGCTGGAAGTATTGGACTGCAGCAGTGCCGCAACGCTGGCACTATCGTATCCCCCGCTTAAGAAAACGCCCACCGGCACATCAGATACCATGCGGTAACTGTAAGCGCTATGCATCAGTTCCTCTGTATGCTTGATGACATCATGCTCAGATAATCCTGTAAGCGGCTGACGGTAGGCATCCAGTACATTCCAGTATTGGACTTCCCGGATAGCAGCGTCGCGGAGCGATAATTTAAGGAGATGCCCCGGTTTCAGCTTATGGGTATTCTTGTAAATAGTGTACGGCGCCGGAATGTAGCTGTATTGGAGGAACAGGGACAAGCTCTTCTCATCAATCTCTTTCCGGAAAGCCGGATGTTCACAAATCCCTTTTAACTCGGATGCAAAAAGCAAGGTGCGATCATGCCAGTAGTAGTATAAAGGCTTAACCCCGGCGCGATCGCGGAACAGCGTTACTTCCTCTGCGGTGCGGTCATAAATAACAAAGGCAAACATACCGATGCATTTATCCAGGATCTTTTCACCCCATTGCGCATAGCCTTTCAGCAAGACTTCAGTATCAGCACCGGAATGGAAGTGGTGACCCAGTTTTTCCAGCTCCGTGCGGATTTCTTTAAAGTTATATACCTCTCCATTGAAAATAATGGAATATTGTTCGTAGTGCATTGGCTGGTGGCCGGACTTCGAAAGATCCAGGATGGATAAACGCCGCTGACCGAGGCCAACAGATGCCTGTGGATGTTCGTACACTTCATATCCGGCGTCATTCGGGCCGCGGTGCGCCATCACATCTGTCATGCTACGCAGGATGTCTGCGTCTGATTTTTGGGTAAAATCAATAAACCCTGCTATGCCACACCATATGTTATCTGGTTTAGGGTGTTTAAGATTCCAGAAAATTCCCTTCCAGAATGCATTCATATGAACCGATTCCCTTTTTAGTAAAAACTGAAGGGTATTTTTGGGAATGGTAAGAAAAGTAAAATACAGCATGAAAAACATTCTGGCTGGAAGCTTTACATTCCGGCGCATGAATAATATCCGGTTACGTGTAATATAATACGTTTTCAGCGGGCTGTTTTTTCCGGTGGTCATGGACTCCTTGTGATAGATCAGCGATTTGTACTGGTAGTATATTTTATATCCCTGGCGTTTGAATTGTTCGCACCAATCGAATTCTTCATAATACAGGAAATATACTTCCGGCATCAGGCCTACCTTTGCAAGGGCCCGGGCAGATACCATCATGGCGCCTCCGTGGGCGTAATGTGTTTCTGATACTGCATCGTACTGGCCTTTATCCTCTTCACGGCAACCAATCATACTGTTCCTTCCCGTGAGTGTATCCACTGCTTTGTACCCGGCATATTCTATGGTTCCTTTCTGAAAAAAGTAATGGAACTTGGGGCTTACCACACCGGCATCCGGATGTTTGCCAAATACTTCCAGTAAGCCTTCTATCAATCCTTCGGTAAATTCTGTATCATTATTTACCAGGAAAAGATATTCACCGGTAGCAGCTTTGATACCGAGATTATTTCCTCCTGCAAAACCCAGGTTACTTTTACTTTCAATTACGATGGCAGACGGGTACTCATTTTTTATCACCGCAACCGGGTTTTCTGCAGAGGCGTTATCCACTACAATAATCTCCAGGTTGGGGTAGCTGATCCTGTTAAGGGAGGCCATGAGTTCCGCGGTTACCTTGGCATTGTTATAATTAACAGTTATAATGGATACCAGCGGATAATATGTTTTACTTTCTGGCTGCATCTAATAAAGGATTGTCAATACCTGTTTGGGTATGAGTAGTATGTATAAAAGTTTTATCTGCACCTTTCAGGCGGAATAACAATAATATCATGATGCCGATAGCACGTGGTAACGTAACCACCGCAGTGAAAAGATATTTTGTAAAAAATTTCCCCGGGATAGGCAGCAGTAAACTCACTATATTCAATATAAACAATGCGATCCACCAGTAAACTGAAACCGGTACAAAGCGCTCCAGCAGCAATGAAAGCGCGGTACAAACCGTTAAGGCTGCCAGCAGCAGCATCCGCGGCAACAACGCATTCTGGCACACCGCAAGATTGAAATAATTGATGTCACCTTTGAATAAAGCCGACCATCCTTTACTCCAGAATGTGCGCAGGTATACCAGCTGACTGGACATCCAGCGTTTCCGCTGATTTTCAAATACGGCTGCATGCGTAATCTTTTCATCATACACATAGGCGTCTTCCAGGTATAAAATGCTGTGTCCTTTTGAGATCACCAGCAGTTGCAGCACCTTGTCAAATCCGCCGGTGGCCTGTATTTCACTAAGGATCTGTTTGATGAGCGGGTAGTGAAAGGCCATGCCTGAACCAATTACCGAAGAGGACAATCCAAGCGCATTGGCGCCTTTGCGGTAAAGGTGATTGGCGATGATTTCATTGGCTGCATCCAGGATAGCGAAAGGCGTGTTAAGGTTTTTGGCTACTCTTTGTCCCTGGATAGCGTGGTGCCCCTGCTGATAAGCGTGATTGATCTTCAAAAGAAAATCTGCTTCCAGCATATTATCTGCATCGCAGATAAGGGCCAGGTCAAAATTGTCTCCCAACCTTTCAAAAGCGGTATTCAGCGATTTAGCTTTGGTACTTTTATCAAACTTAACGGCCATTACATTTATGCCTGTTGCTGCCAGCTCTGCCATGGTCCGTGACTGCAAAGAGTCTGCGATGACTACCACTTCAAAATGCTTTGACGGGTAACGCAGGCGGTTATAACTGTTTACAGTAGATAAAATAATACTGTCTTCTTTATATGCCGGGATGAGAATGGCAATCCTCGCGTAATCAACAGTTTCCTCGTATGCAATCTTCTTTTTCCGGCTCAAACGGCCGGCTATGGCTAACAACAGATTGTACAATACACAACCGGCCAGGTAAACAAACAGTATTACTTCAATAATCGTTATCATTATACATTATCTTTTTGAACAAGCGCGAACGGCGTACTGGCCATCAGCCACATATCATACCTGAGTGAGCGTTTATGGGCATAATTGATATCCAGGTCAATCCGTTCTTTTACGGACATATCCTTCTTTCCGCGTTTACTAACCTGCCACAAACCCGTGATACCAGCCGGAGCGAGGAATCTTTCCACCCATTCGTCTGTAGTAAGTGTGGTAGCTTCATATAAAGGTAAAGGGCGGTTACCTACCAGCGACATATCTCCCTTCAGTACATTCAGCAGCTGAGGAATCTCATCTAAACTGGTATTGCGCAGGAAGCTGCCGAGTTTGGTTACCCGCGGATCATTGGATACTTTTATAAAAACCGGTCCGTCTGTCTGCCCGTCGTACTGGTTGAGGTGCTTAATTTTATCCAGTTGCTTGTCCGCATCAGGTACCATTGTACGGAATTTGTAGAATTTGAAGACGCGGTAATTTCTTCCAGCGCGCTTGGCGGCGTAGAACACCGGACCTTTGGATTCCATCCTGATCAATACGGCAATCGTCAGCAATACAGGACTCAGCAATATTAAGCCGCTGCCGGCCAGTGTTACGTCGAGCGTACGTTTCAGGAAATTGCTGTAAAATTTGCGGCTGTATAGCCGGGTACGGAGACTGCTACTTTTATATACCGGGAAGGTGCGCATGCGTTTAAACTTGCTCACGATGGCAATTTTGTTACCCAGCATATGCCATGCCTCCATTGTGATGATGTCATCAATAAATGAATGCCTGGTCACCAGCGATTTCATTTCATCAAATCCTTTTTCTGTGTATACGAAAAAAGGAATGGAGCAAAGAAACTGGTGTGTTTTAAAATAGCTGTCCCATTCAGAAAGGGCCGATTCATAGGCACTGTCGAAGCGGTAAATAATTGCCGCAGGCACTTTCTTAAAAACGTGCTGCAACTGACTGATCACTTTTTGCGCATCTTCTACGTTCTCGGTCACTATGCATCTGAACTGATCGTTTTCTGTCAGCATTCCCTTATGCGGGGCGCCAACAAAAAGCAAAATACTTTCAGCGTCCGGCATTTTGGTAAACAGGGAGCTTTTACCGGTATCTACTCCTCTGATGCTTTCTACCTGCAGTAAATTTTGAGTAAAGGTATCCATCGGTTAAAAATTAGTAGTGTATTCGTAGGTGACAATATCATTTATTATACAGCAGCAGCACTTAATTGTTTCTCAAGTATATAATCCACTTTATTTAACAATTGCATCGGGTCGAAAGGCTTTTGCAGCACTTCTCTCACACTATTATATTTTGTTGAAAGATCATTCATTTTATCGGCATAGAATCCCGAAAGTACCACTACCGGCGTATCCTGGTAGAGATAGCTGCCTGACAGATAATCCAGCAGTTCCCAGCCGTCGATATTCGGCATCTGCAGGTCGGTGATGATAAGATCCGCTTTGTTTCCTTTCAGCAGCCAGGTGATTGCCACCAGTCCATCCTGTGCGGAAACTACCGAATATTCTTTTCCTAAAACTGCCTCCAGCAAATAACGCATCGGCATACTATCGTCTATTACTAAAATTTTCTTTTTCATTTATACCTTCTTTACAAACAATTATTAAAACCGTTAATATGGGACGTGCAAATTATTTTGCAAACTCCCGAAGGCCTTTGATGGGATGTGGTCAATTATTAGTCAGGTAAATTACCTTCTGCGGTTTTAACATGGGGATATGAGAGAGGAAAGATGGTTTTTACATTTTTGCTGTTCGTTACCAGATCTGTTATCTGATGAACATGAAGCAAAAGTATTATTTTCAGGATATCATAGATACTTTTTTTGGTAAACGACTTAATTTGGAGGGTAAGTGTTGCAATTTTTACTGTAAACGGTCGGAATGATGTCAATAAAACGATATGAAACAACGATCTAATATAAAAATACAATTGCGTATGATCCAAATTATGATACTTTTGCACTGAAAACATACGTATCCCCATAAATGTATTGTCCTCTATGTCAATTTTGTCTGTGATTTTCTGGTTGAGCATTTTTATAGTATGCTATAGTTACATAGGATATGGTTTGTTGCTTTATCTTGTAATCCGCGTCAAACGGCTATTACAGGGCAAAAAAGCTGATGCGGCCGCACCTTTTGTACCCGATGTTACTTTCCTGGTAGCTGCTTATAACGAAGAAGATTTTATTGCAGAAAAGATAGCAAACAGCCTCGCAATGAATTACCCTGCGGGGAAAATACAGTTCATTTTTGTGACGGATGGATCTTCCGACAACACCAATGAGATCATTTCGCAGCATCCCCGGATCACCTTATTATATGATCCGCAGCGCAAAGGAAAAATGGCCGCGGTAAACCGGGCCATGGCAATGGTTACCACTCCCTTTGTAGTATTGTCTGATGCCAATACCCTGCTGAATCCTGCCGCCGTATCCCTGCTTATGCAGCACTTTGCAGATGACCAGGTGGGCGTGGTGGCCGGCGAAAAGAAAGTAATGGCTACTACCGGCGGGGCAGAAGCCCAGGGCGAGGGCATGTACTGGAAATATGAATCGTTACTGAAAAAATGGGATGCAGAGCTGTATAGTGTAATGGGTGCTGCCGGCGAACTGATAGCGATCCGTACTGCGCTTTATGAGCAGCCGCAGGAAGATACCATACTGGACGACTTCATGATTTCATTTAAAATAAACATGAAAGGTTACCGGGTAATGTATGAACCTGCCGCCTACGCCATGGAAACCTCTTCTGCTTCCCTCCAGGAAGAGTATAAGCGTAAAGTAAGGATCAGCGCAGGCGGATTTCAGTCGATGGGCCGGCTACTCCCGCTGCTGAATCCTTTCAGGTATCCTAAAATTACGTGGCAGTATATCTCCCACCGGGTGCTGCGCTGGACGCTTGCGCCCTTGTCCCTGCTACTGGCCCTGGTTGCCAATATTCTTCTTATCGTGTTCAATGGCGGCCCTATATATATAATTACCGGTGTATTACAGCTGCTTTTCTATATGGCCGCATTTACCGGTTACGTACTTGCCCAAAAGCAGATCAAAGCGAAATACTTCTATATCCCTTTTTACTTTGTGTTTATGAACGTAGCCGTTTACATCGGTTGCATACGCTTCTTCAGGAAGCGGCAATCTGCTGTTTGGGAACGGGCACAACGGAGTATTGCCGTTCAATAATGGAGTGCCGGTTTATTTCACCCGATAAAAATTTGCGTTTACCAGCAAAAAAACGCCGTTTGCAAAAAAATTCCTTATATATAGATACAGTTATTTACTTTAGCGGTGAATATAAAAACCAATTGTAGAATCATTTTTTGTCACAAATGAGCTGAGAATACAAATACACCATCAGTGAATTGATGATTTACCTACAGCCATTTTTCTAAGACCTCATCCTTCGATAAAGCCACGTCACCTTTGGATAGATATCCGGAGTGTATTTAATTTTTACCATCTCCTTTGAACTGCAAGTATATCCGGCTTTCCGGATCAGTGCTTGTTATACTTTTTTTCTGCAGTTAAAGCCGAATGACTGCCAGATAACATAACATATAACATACTTCCATGAATCGAACTTTACACCGTATGCTCCTTTTAGTGCTCTTGGGTCTCTGCTATCTATCAGCAGTGAAGGCACAAACAGCATTAAACCCCAGTGATCCCGTTATCACTTACAATCCTGCCAATCCCCCAGCGGATCCACAGTATGATAAGATCACCAAATGGGTGAGAACAGTCAGGATGAGCTATAACACGGATTCTTATAAATGCTACATTTATAAGAACATGGCGTTTCGCCTGAAATTCCCCAAAACATACGCTCCTGGCGTGAATGATGGAAAAAAATATCCCATCTACCTGTTCTTTCATGGTGTAGGTGAAAAAGGCACCATCTACGATAACGAATTCCATTTATTATGGGGAGGCCAGACATGGGCCAACCGCGTTGATAATGGTCAGTTCGACGGCTACTTAATATATCCTCAAAGCCAGGGTGGCTATTGGGGCCCCAACGACTACGATAACCTGAAAGAAGTAATCGATTCCATTGTTACCAGTGCAAAAGGCGATCCCGATCGCCTGATCGTAAATGGATTGTCCGGTGGCGGATGGGGCACATGGGAATTCACCATGCGCTATCCCCAGTTAACGGCAGCTTCGTTGCCAATGAGTGCGATGGCCATAGACTACGGCAATCATATTGATACCTACAAATTTACGCCGATGTGGCTTTTCCAGGGTGGCCTGGATGGCAACCCGGCTCCTTATACTACCAACCAGGTGGTGGCATTGATTAATGCCGCCGGTGCTAATTTTAAACTTACTACTTATCCCAACGATGAACACAATACCTGGAACGATGCATGGAATGAAGCAGATTTTGTTCCCTTCATGCTGAGAGCCAACAGGCTGAATCCTTATCCATTATATGGTTCATCCACTTTTTGTCCTGGTCAGACTATTACCATAGGTATAGCGCCGGGATTTTCGCAGTATGAATGGCAGAAAGATGGCGTCACTATATCTACCGGCACATCCAACTCAATCGTGGTTACCACTCCCGGTACCTATCGCGTAAGAGGACAACTCCCTACCGGCTGGACCGGCTGGTCAGTTACCCCGCTGGTGATCAGCTATAAACCTGCTTCCCCTGCGCAAACCATTACTACCTCCCCTGCCCTTGCCAGCAATGTGCTCCCGGCTACGGATGGCACTACCAGTCTTACCATGCAGGTACCGGCAGGTATGCTCAACTATGAATGGATACGTGCAGGCAGCGCTACCGTTCTCAGCACCACTAACACTTTAACTACTTCTACTCCCGGAGCATATGTAGTGCGGGTTACAGCACCCAACTATTGCATCGGTACTTACTCCGATACTTTCCGGATTATAAACAGCACTGGTGTAAACGGGCCTGATCCTATCAGCAGCCTGGCTATAAACAGTTTCACCAAAACACAGATCGTGCTGTCGTGGGTGGAAAATGCCACACCGGCCTACAACGAAAAGTACTTTGAAATATACCGCGCAACCCAGGCGGGTGGCCCCTATATACTTGTTGGTAAAAACAATGCCAACGTAGTTACTTTTACTGATAACAATCTCATTCCAAATACCAGCTATTTCTATAAAGTACGTCCTGTAAACGACAATGCAGCCGGGCCTCTTTCTGCGGAAGTGAAAGGCACCACTGCGTCAGACAGCTCTGCTCCTTCTGCCCCTCCGTCTTTAACCCTCGGTAGCTACACCAATAACCAGGTAATACTAAACTGGTTGGCTGCTACAGATGATGCAGGTATCGCCGGCTATGATATCTATGCAAACAATGTGTTGGTAACCTCCGTAGGCAAAGTACTTACTGCAACCGTAACCGGTCTCGCAGATGGCACCTTGTACAACTTCTACGTGAAAGCAAAAGATGTGTCGGGAAAATCATCTACTCCAAGTAACCAGGTAACGGTGAGAACCAAAAAGGCAAATCTTAATTATAAATATTATACCGGTTCTTACAGCACATTGCCCAACTTCACCAATCTTACGCCTGCGCAAACAGGCAAGGCTTATGTGCCTGACCAGAGTATCGTACCAGCCGGTGTTTCCACCAACTACGCCGTAATGTGGACAGGTTATATCCGTATCCCTGTTACCGGTACCTATAAATTTGAAACGTATTCAGATGATGGCAGTAAGCTGTATTTTAATAAAACATATTCCAATTCTGCTACCGCTACCGTAAACAACGATGGCGCACATGCGGCGGCTTATGCAGCAGGCACTGTAATTATCAGTGCAGGTGTGTATCCTATCACGGTTACCTACTTCCAGGGTAGCGGCGGTTCTGCAATGGGCGTATACTGGACCAGTAGCGCGGCAGGCATTAATACCCGCACGCTGATACCAGCAGAGGCCTTTGTTGATACATCAGTAGTGAATGGTACCGCTCCTACCGCCCCAACCACCCTCGCAGTAGCTGTAAACAATTACAGTAAACTGAACCTGACATGGGCAGACAAGAGCAATAATGAAACAGGCTTTGAAATTTACAGGAGCACCAGCAGCGGCGGCACTTATACCATTGTGGCTACTGCAGCTGCCAACGCGGTAAGCTATACAGATACCGCACTGAACGCTTCCACTCCTTATTATTATAAGATACGGGCTATCGGCCTTTTTGGTGAATCTGCTTACACGTCGGTAGCCAATGCTACCACAGCAGCTAAACCATTACCACCGGCAGTACCCACCAACCTCGTTACACAGGCGCTTTCCACCCAGGTAGTGAAATTAACCTGGAATGATAACAGCACCATTGAAACAGGCTACGAAGTTCAGCGTTCCCTGGCAGACAGCCTGCACTTCAGCGTGCTGAAAAGCCTTGGTCCTGTGGCTTCCGGACAGGGAACGTTCAATGACTCTTCCCTCGTCGCCAATACAATTGTATACTATAAGGTAAGAGCTTTTGGTGAAGGTGGTTACTCCGCATTTACCAAAGCGGTAATCGCAAAATCACTGAACAATCCACCGGTAATAGCCGACATCAGCAGTCAGACGATCCGCTATGGCACTACCCAGAGCATACCGTTGTCAGCTACCGATCCGGATAATGATGTGATTACTTTTAGTCTTTATAACGCACCTGCATTCTTCTCCCTGCAGCAGAACGCTGGTACCACTTCCCTGATCCTGGCGCCAACAGCAGCGCAGCAGGGCACCTATAATGGTGTTGGAGTGATCGCCACAGATGCTAACGGAGGAAAGGACACCGCGTTGTTTAATATCATCGTAAATGATAACTATCCTCCGGTAATAGATTCTGTTGCAGGATGGAGCGTGGATGAAGGAACGCAGAGGAACGTAAAGGTATCCCTGCATGATCTGAATCCGGGTAATACCTACACCTGGACAGCACTCCAGATCCCGTCTTTTGCCACCATCACCAGTAATAATGATACCTGTGTCATCAACCTGCAACCAGGATTTGGTGCATCCGGTACTTATACTGTTAAGTTACAGGCAACCGACAACAAGGGAGGCATTGATGTGCGCAGCTTCCTGTTAACGGTGGTAGATAAGCCAACACCTAATTATAAGCTGCTCCTCAACTTCACATTGAACAGCCTGGCGCCAGCACCGTGGAATAACATTACCGGGGCTACCGCCAATCTGAAAGACGACAACGGAACAACCACCAGCGTTGGCCTGTCGTTCGATGAAACCTGGTGGGCTGCCGGCACAGAAGGTGCTACCACCGGCAACAATAGTGGTGTATATCCTGATGCTGTGATGAGCCAGTACCTCTACTTTGGTTCGCTTCCCGGCTTCTTTACAGGTGCGCCGGCTATGCACGGACATCTCACCGGCCTGGAAACAAACAGGACTTATTCCATTAAGTTCTTCTCCAGCAGCAAATGGTGGGCGCCGCAGCCGGATAATGGCAGCACGCAGTACACTATTAATGGTGTAACCAAAGCCCTGAACGTTCAGAATAATACTACGAATACAGCAGTTTTCGAAAACCTGACAGCAGATGCTAATGGTGAAATTAAATTTACCCTCAGCGTTCCTGCAGGCGGACAGGTAGGTTACCTCAATGCGATGGAAATAAACGCGGGCGGAGCCGGCGATACTACCGTCGTGGTAAATAAAGCCCCTGTAATTGCGGCTATTCCGAATAAAACGCTGGCAGCCGGAGATACCCTGCATGTACAGCTCCAGGGATCCGATCCTGAAAACGATGCCATTACGTACACCGGTTATAATCTCCCTGCCTTTGTTTCAGTAGTACAGTCACAAGGTAGTAATCCTTACCTCCTGGTGGCTCCTGCTACCAGCAATGCGGGCCAGTTTAATAACATCGGCGTAATTGGTACTGATACACATGGCAACAGCGACACCGTGGTATTTAACCTCACCGTAAATGCACCGGCAGGTGGAGATACCAGCGGATATAAACTGCTCCTCAGTATCAAACAAAACAGTACTGCACCGGCACCGTGGAATAATGTTACCGGAAAGGTGACCACCAACCTGAAAAACGACAAGGGTCAAACAACAGCATCGAGCCTGGTGTTTGATGAAACCTGGTGGGCTACCAACGGCGAAGGCGCTATTACCGGTAATAACAGTGGCGTATACCCGGATGCAGTGATCAACGACTTCCTCTACTTTGGCTCATTGCCGGGCTTCTTCACAGGGGCACCAAGCATGACCGGCCACATTACTGGCCTGGAAGCCGGTAAGAAGTTTACCGTTAAGTTCTTCTCCAGCAGTAAATGGTGGGCGCCGCAGCCGGACAATGGCAGCACGAAGTTCACTGTCAACGGCGTTAGCCAGACACTGTATGTACAAAACAATTCTGCGAGCGTGGTGAGCTTCACAAACCTCAGCCCCGACGCAAATGGTGAAATAGTATTTACGCTGAGTATTCCTGCAGGCGGACAGGTAGGTTACCTGAATGCGATCGAAGTGGTTGCAGGTACTTCCTCAGCACCGGAAGTCAATCACGCACCGGTAATAACAGATATTACCAACCAGAGTCTGGAGGCAGGTTCCAGTCTGAATGTTCCAGTAACGGCAGCGGACGCGGACAACAACCCGATTACGTATAGCACCGTCAACCTGCCTTCTTTTGTTACCCTGGTACAATCAGGTGGTAGTGTATCCCTTTCTGTAGCGCCAACTATCAGCGATGCAGGTACTTACAATAATGTAAAAGTTATTGTGAAGGATACATACGGCGCTGCCGACACCACTACATTCAATATCACGGTAACCCAGGCGCCTAACACCAGTGGCAGCTACAAACTGTTACTGAACTTCAAGCTCAATAATACGGTACCGGCGCCGTGGAATAACATTACAGGCGCTACGTCCAACCTGAAGAATGATCAGGGACAAACCACTTCCGTAGGATTAAGATTTGACGAAACATGGTGGGCTGCCGGCGTTGAAGGAGCTACCACCGGTAATAACAGCGGTGTGTACCCGGATGCGGTACTGGCTGAATACCTGTACTTCGGTTCATTATCCGGCTTCTTTACAGGCGCACCGGTTATGCACGGTCACCTTACCGGGTTAAGCGCCAATACCACTTATACCATCAAGTTCCTGTCCAACAGTAAATGGTGGGCGCCGCAGCCTGATAACGGCAGCACCCAGTTCACCATCAATGGTGTAAGCAAAACATTGAATGCGCAAAACAATACCAGCACCACCGCAGATTTCGCGAACCTTACAGCAGACGCTAACGGTGAAATTGCGTTTACGCTCAGTATCCCTCCGGGCGGTCAGGTAGGCTATCTCAATGCAATGGAAATTGTTGCGACCACCAACATTCAGAACCTGGGCAATAATACGCAGCTGATGGGAACGGGTAATTCAATGATCACCACCACAAATACTGCAAAAAGCAGTATGCTGGTGAACGTTTATCCAAACCCTTATATAGATAACCTGGCCATTGATATGACACTGCAGAAAACAGCACCTGTAATGCTCATTGAAATCAATGACCTGAGTGGTAAGCGCCTTTACAGCGAAACCAGGAAAGAGGTACCACAGGGTAAAAACCTGATAAGGATCAATACACAGCGTACAGTGACACTGCCGGGTGTATATATCCTGAGGATCACTTCTTCTACCGGTGAAACAAAGAGCGTTAAACTTATCAGGCAGAACTGAGTTGTAACTGAATGATTACTATAAAAGTAAAACCGTTCCGGGCAATGTTCCGGAACGGTTTTTTTTATAAAATAATCGCTTTACCCGCCAAACTTCAGCGGTTACCAACTAATTTTTATGTTTCGCTTAAAAATAAAGTGTGTTTTAATATAATCTTTTACCTTTGAGCCATAACCGGATATACCAGGATAGCTTTGCTCCCCGGATATCTCCCCATTAACCTCATCCTCAGCCAAAAACCTGATATATTGTAGGGCTTCTTGCCTGACATTATCATCTTATTTTTTACCATCTCCTCTGACATACCAGTTACCACGCCGGGACAAGGCCGATGTACGTGTATTTACGTATACCTACCCCTGCGTATCAATTAAAGCTTAAAGGAAAAATTCTATATGGACATTGTGTATTTTATAAAGGCATTGCTAAAAAAGAAATGGTGGATCCTGTTCAGCACCATTGCCGCTGTTGCAGCTGCATTTGCTTTTACCATCGGCAAACCCAAACTTTATGCCTCTACCGCCCAGATGGCGACAGGTTTTACAACGAATGAACAAATCAAACTGCGGGACGAAAATCTGAACCTCTTTGAAGCAGATGTTAAATTCGATAACGTTATCGAAACCATGAATTCCCCGCTGGTGATCGGATTACTGGCCTGTGACCTCATGGTGCACGATCTCACCTCCACTAAACCTTTCAGACATCTTTCAGAAAAAGATCTGAAAGATCCTCATTATACCAGTGCCAACAAGGAAGAA
Organism: Chitinophaga sp. W3I9; assembly: GCF_050434025.1. Classification (NCBI taxonomy): domain Bacteria; kingdom Pseudomonadati; phylum Bacteroidota; class Chitinophagia; order Chitinophagales; family Chitinophagaceae; genus Chitinophaga; species Chitinophaga sp. W3I9. The sequence goes on along the minus strand of NZ_JBNPWC010000001.1, from coordinate 4,416,943 downwards.
ATTGTGCGCATCTGCCGTCAGAAAATTGATTCGCTGCAGATACTTTCTTCTTCCCAACCGGAAGAAAGAAAAATACTGGAGTTCATGAAGATTTACCGGTACGACTTTGAGTCTATCCGTAAAATGCTGTATGCCGCACGTCTTTCCCGTACAGATTATATCAACATCATCTGTTATTCAGATAATCCTGAATTATCGGCGTACACTGTTAATACCCTTTACAAAGAGTTTATACGTTTTTACCGCAGCTCCCGTTCTGAACGCTCTGTTGAAAACGTAGAAACATTTGAAGCACTGGTAAACCAAAAGAAACAGGAACTGGAGCAGAAAGTAGAAGCGCTCAGGGGTTACAAAACACAACAAGGCGTGTTAAACGTAGAAACCGCCAGTGGCAATGAATGGGACCTGATCAAACAGTTTGAGAAATCTGTATCGGATGAAAGGGCGAACTACAATAACCTGCAGGCTTCTCTTAATAACGTGAACGCACAGCTGGCCCAGACAAGCAGTGGCAAACCGGCCTACTCCAATTCAAATGGGGAAATAGTTACGCTGAGAAAACAGATCAACGATCTGAACGACCAATATGTAAATTCCGGCTCCACTGATAATGCACTGGCAGAAAAAATAAAAACGCAGCGCGCCAAATTGCAGAAGGTATTGCTGGATGCTTCTTCTACTACGGGCAAAGTAAGTACCCGTGAAGAGCTGATCCAAAGCAGGGATGCATTGGAAGCACAGGTAAGCGCCGCTAAATTAAATATCAGTACCCTGGAAGCAAAGATCCGTAATCTCCGTTCTTCCGTTGGTTCTTATGCCAATAAGGAAGCTACGGTAACTTCCCTGCAACAGGAAGTGGAACTGGCTCAGGATGAATATAATAAGCTGAAAGAAAAACTTGGCTCCGCCTTGGATAACCGGAATGTGCCACAGGATAATTTCCGCCAGACATTAAAGGGACAACCGGCTTTCACACCAGAATCATCCAAACGGCTCATCATTATGGGTATGTCCGGTATGGCTGTTTTTATGATTTCCTGCATCGGTATCCTTTTCAGGGAGTTTATGGACAACTCACTGAAATCCCCTTCTGTATTCAACCGCAGCTCCAACCTGAAGTTGATTGCTACCATCAATCATACTAATCTTCAGAGATATAAACTGCTGGAAATATTACAACGTAAAACGGATGAGGCACAATGGCTGAAAAGACAAAATGTTTTCCGCGAACTTTTACGTAAACTCAGGTATGAGCTGGAAAGCAGTGGCAAAAAAATATTCCTGTTTACCAGTACAGAACCCCAGCAGGGTAAAACCACACTGCTGCAGGCAGTGGCATACAGCCTCAGCCTGAGCAACAAAAAAGTATTGATCATCGATACCAACTTCTGTAACAATGATGTAAGCGTGCAAATGGAAGCGAAACCAACCCTGGAGTATTTCTCTGTACCACCTGAAGAGTTTTCCATTGAAAAAGTAAAAGAGATTGTTACTACTTACGAAACACCGGGTATTGAAATTATTGGATGTAAAGGTGGCGACTATACGCCATCAGAAATTTTACCGCCCAACCACCTGCTCAATTACCTGCCTGAACTGAAAAAACACTACGATTATATTTTGATGGAAGGCGCCCCACTGAACGATTTCACAGATAGCCGGGAACTGGCTGCCTATGCAGAAGGTGTGGTAGCAATTTTCTCCTCCCGCTTGAAAATGAAACAAATTGACAGAGAATCTTCCGAGTTCCTGGAGTCTCTCGGCGATAAGTTCCTGGGAGTGGTTTTGAATAATGTAAAAGAAGATTTTATTGAGCTTTGATCTTTTAAATATGTATCAACGGATCTTTAAAGACACATTTAGTTTGCGGCCCGAAAAAAATGATTCGCGTTATGCCTGGATCGACTATGCCAAGGGAATAGCCATTGTACTGGTGGTTTACCGTCATCTGGCATATGGTCTGGTGGCGCGCGGCGTATCTCTTCCTAAAGAAGTACTTGCCACAAATGACATGCTTTACAGTTTCAGGATGCCTTTATTTTTCCTGCTTTCCGGATTTTTTTTCAGCAGAAGTATTGCTAAAAGAGGTGCCAGGAACTTTGGGATATCGAAGATCAATACGCTATTATATCCTTATATACTTTGGGCAGTCATACAAATCAGTTTGCAGATCTTATTTCCGAAATACGCAAATGCGGAACGGTCCGCAACGGATTTCCTGAATATACTGCTTCAGCCCAGAACACTGGATCAGTTGTGGTACCTGTTTGCATTATTTAATGTTACCATGTTGTATCTGCTCACATCACGGGTGTTCAAAGAGAAAAAGTACTGGCAGGTGGTAACAGGACTGGTACTGCTTGGCGTGGCACCATATGTGCACAGCAGCAGCGCGCTTTATGACATCGCACTGCACTACATCTACTTTGCCATCGGGGATATTACCGCGGTTTACTTTTTCCGTATACAAATACAGCAACAGTTATCCAACCCGGTGAACCTGCTGATGTTGACGCCGGTGTTTTGTGTGCTGCAATGGTATTACCTGTATCATCAACAAATGAACCTGTACCTGTTAATGCTCATTGCACTCAATGGCTGCTTATTTGTAATCATGCTGGCATCCTGGCTTGCGAGGCTGCACAAGCTGCAGTTCCTGAGCATAACCGGCCACTATTCCCTGTACATCTACCTCCTGCACATTACTGTTTTTGCGGGGTTACGCGCGGTGCTGCTGGGCATAGGGATAACCAACGGGATCGTGTTGCTGCTGATCTGTATACCATCCTCGATATTGCTTTCAATTATTGCGTATCGTTTACTGGTAAAATTAGGATGCAGTTTCCTGTTTACGGGAAAGTTTGGTACCAGCCGTTCAAATGGAAAAATCATGACGTATAGTTTTATATGAAAACGCAACCAAAGAAAAAGCCAATAGACCAACATCTTCACCAGATGCTGATTCTCATCTTTATAGCGCTTACTATTATCGCTATGGGTATTAAAATAGTATTCTTATAAATTGACCTAAGTGGAAATTGCGAAGAAAAATATTTTCAACATATTTATTATTATCGGTTGGGTACTGCTGATCCCGGCAATAGCCTATATCGGCGCCCAGGAGGTAAAATACATTGCGTTGCTGATCGGGTTGGTGATAGGAATCACTGTTGCCGCGATTTCCATTCTGAATTACCGTGCAGGTTATTTTATCTCCTGTACAGTGGCGCTGACCGTGCGTTTGCTCGAAAGGATGTCCGGTACGGAAATACCTGTGGGCGTATTAATAGATGCCATTCTGCTGATCACATTGCTGGGTAGTTTATTAAAGGCCGGAGACGATAGTATCAAGAAGGTCAATTTTCTCCGGGATCCTGTATTGATATCCTTTTACATCTACGGAGGCTACGTGCTGCTGCAGTTTTTTAATCCTGCGTTTGTATACGACCGGCATGGCTGGACCACCTTTGCGAGGGTATTTGTCCGCAATATGATCTTTATGTACCTGGTCATGAAAATGATCCGCAACATGAATGACCTGAAAGTATTCCTGAAATTCTGGATTATCATACTTACGGTTGCCGCCTTTTATGCGTGTATTCAGCAATGGTTTGGATTAATGCCGTTTGAAAAAGCATATATCGCCAAATACCCGGAGAAATTCAAAACCGTGATTATTCTCACCGGCATCCGTATTTTCTCCTTTGTGTCGGATCCTGCGGTGTTTGGTGTTATCATGGCCTGCGGCTGTATCATAAATATCGTACTGCTCACCAGCTCCAATAAAATGATATCAGCATCCAAAAAAGTATTCCTGCTGATATCCCTGGCGCTTCAGTTTATGGCATTGGGCTTTTCCGGTACCCGTACGGCTTATATCATGGTGCCGATGGGGCTTATCATGATGCTGTTTGTAAACCTGCGGAACAGGAATACAGTGATTGGTGCGCTGGTCTTTGTATTTGCTTTCCTGGTATTGATGTTTGGGCCGTTTCACGGCAACTCAACGGTTGTCAGGATGAGAACGGCCTTTTCCGGTTCAGAGGATGCCTCCCTGAATGTGCGGGAAGTAAACAGGCATCGTATACAACCATACATCTACAGTCATCCCATCGGCGGTGGATTCCTGAGTTGCGAACCGGGTTCGGGCAGCGAGCTGGATGGCTTTCCTCCCGACAGCGGCTATTTGCGTACCGCGCTGGAGCAGGGATGGATAGGCTTACTGCTGATCATGGTAAATATTTACCTGGTAATGCAATACATGGTTGCCAATTATTTTGCCAGCAGAACGGAGGTGGAAAAACAGTATACACTGGTTATCCTTTGTGTGATGTTCGCCCTGGTAGTAAGTATTTACGCCCAGGAATCGTCCGGCCTTATTGAATCGGCGTTGCTTTATTATGCCCTTAACGGCATCTCTATAAAATTAAAATATTTATTATCATCTCCAAATATTACAACATGAAACGAGTACTATTCTTTTTATTAGTAGCATTAACAGGTACAGTGGCAAAGGCGCAAAGAGCCGATACCAGTATTGTGCTGCGCCTGCCAGCAGATTTGCCGACAGTGACCAGACTAAAAACAAGACTGGTGGAACTTGCAATGGAAAATCCGCAAATCAAAGCTTTGGACATAAAAAAACAGATTACAAAATACGATGAAAACAGGGCCAAAGCCGGATGGCTGGACATGATCGTTGCTTCGGGTAACCTGAACGAATTTACAATTAAGGGAAGCGGCACTACCAACAACAATACCCTGTACCCCAGGTACAACTTTGGTGTCAGTGTGCCACTTGGTCATCTGATCAGCATTCCTAACGAAGTAAAAACTGCGAAGGCTAACGGAAAAGTATTCGAACAACAGAAAGAAGGTGAAAAGCTGGCTTTAAAATCTGCTGTATTGCGCGCCTACGAAGATTATGCAGCGAACAAGCAGCTGTATGAACTGCAAATGCCTTTGCTGGAGGACTCCTACAATCATTACAAACAAGTGGAACAACGTTTCTCCAAAGGTGATCAGAACACCGCAGTGGAAAGTTTGAACGAAGCTTACCGCATTTATAATGCAGAAATGGTGCGTAAGGTAAATCTTGAAAGAGAAGTAAAACAATCTAAACTGGTACTTGAAGCAATTATTGGTACCACACTGGAAGAAGTATTGCTGCAGTTATAATATAGCGGTTTGTGAACATCGTATCCGGCAATGCGGATTACTGAAAATAAAATCAAGGATGAGAGTATTTCTTATTATCACGCTTATGCTGCAGACAGCGTTATTGTCTGCACAGGACTTGAAACCATTTAAACAGATTGAGGTACAGATTACGCCCTGGCACCATATTCCGGCGCTGCTGAAGCTACCGGACAATCTGAAAACCGGGAAAAGATACCCGTTGCTTATTTGTCTTCATGGCAGAAGTATCGCCGGTACTGATATTACCAAGATCTTCAGACAGGGTGTAGCGAGGCAAATGCACGAAGGAAAGAATATTGATGCTGTCAATAAAGTGGACGGCAAGAAATATGAGTTTATTGTGCTGGCGCCCCTGGCCACCAGCTGGTCGCTTGGCCCGGAACACCTGGATGCTGCCATTACGGATGTATTGAAAAGATATCCAATTGACTCTTCCCGTATTTATATCACAGGATACAGTGCAGGCGGATGGTCAGTAGGAATGGCCGTTACCGATAAAAGAACGGCAAAGCGGGTGGCTGCTGCCGTGAACATGTCGCCGGCTACTATCGATGCAGAGAACCTGAAAAACTTTCAGATAACTGCCAAGAACAATATCCATGTGTGGTATTTCGGTGGTAGTGATGAACCGGTGTTTCTTGGCAACTGTAAACTTTATGCGGACAGTACCAACAAATACAAACCAGGACTCACCAAACTGAGCATCGGGGATCATAAACATTGCTGCTGGGAACAATATTACAACCCTTCCTACCGGGAAGATGGTATGAATATTTACGAGTGGCTGTTGCAATTCAAAAGATAACCAGGTATGTCCAGGCGCATGAAATGGCTATTAACACTGGCGGGCGGCATTATATTGCTGCTGACAGCGGCTTTCCTGATCATCAAACAAGGGCAGGAAACCGCGCCTCTTAATGAGCATACGCGTAAATCTGCACCGGGGCAATTTATACGCCTGGCACAGGGAAATGTACACTATAGTTTGTCCGGCCCTGACACCGCCCGGTTGCTGGTACTAATTCACGGAGGTGGCTGCAGTGGCATCGAAGTATGGAAATACAATATTCCTTATCTCCTGTCCAAAGGTTACCGGGTGCTTTCATACGATCTTTACGGCAGGGGCTATTCCGACAGACCGGAAACGGCCTATGATCTCTGCCTGTACCGGGAGCAACTGACCGCTTTATTGGATACACTACAGCTCCGTCAGCCGTTTGATATGATCGCTATGTCCATGGGAGCGTCTATAGGATTGGACTATGCGGCCAGTCACCCCGAACGGGTGAAACAGATTATATTGCTCGGACCAGCTGCCAGCGGAGATCTTCAACCCAGCAAACTGTTGCGCATCCCGGTTGTAAGAGACGTTTTAATGAGTGGATACTGGTATCCCCGTTCGGTGGAAAATCAGCGGAAAGAGTTCGTGAATCAGCCACTGTTCAACAACTACGCAGAGCGGTTAAAATATTTTATAAATTTCAGGGGTTACAAGCGCATCACGCTATCGTCCTGGATGCATATGCTGAATCAGAGCCAGCTTTATTTACTGGAAAAAATACCCGCCGGAAAAATGTTGCTCATCTATGGTAAGCAAGACCCCTTTTTCCCAAAAGAGAAATTAAGTTCTTATACTGCTTTATACCCAACTTTAGAAGTACATGAAGTAGACAGCGCCGGGCACATGCCTCATTTTGAACAACCACAGGAAGTGAATGAAATGATGTGGAAGTATCTCGAAGAAAAAAAGTAATGCCCGGTGAAAAAAGAAAACAGCCGCCCGGATAACCAGGGCGGCTGTTTTATTATCGCCTGTTGCGGAATAGTACGGATTAGTTTGTTCTATAGCCGGTGGTCAGCAATGCTGAACCGGATTTAGGCTGGTAGAAATTGTTGGTGTCCACACCAGCTGCTGCTACTGATACAAATTTGGAATTGGCTTCTGTGCCTGTTCCTTCTATAACAGAGGCGCCATTTTCAGTGTATATATAAGCGTTAGGCGCAATTGTACCGCCACTTACACGTGGTTGAATGAACGCGTTATCTTTCACGATCTGCGCAGCAGTCATACCGAAATAACCGTTAATACGGAGAGACACGCCACCTGTTCTTGCAATAGTGTTATTGGTGATCTGAACCACTGCTTTATCAGTTCCTCTCAGGCTCACCCCGTCTCCCTGGTTATCTCTTAACAGGTTATTACGGATAATGTGCGTTGCGCCATTTTCACCAGATCCGTAAAACTGGATCAGTTCACCCCATCCATCGTGCACATAGTTATCGTGGACGTTGGTATTAGTGGTACGGCCGCCAATCAGGATGCCGCCATTATGACCTGAATTATGCTGACCGCCCCAGCTGGTAACGGTGTTGCCATATATTTCCAGCTTGTCGATGGCTGCAGTCTGGATGCCATCTGCTCCCCCATTTGAAACAGCATTATTATAGATTTTTACATTACGCCATTTAATGGGCTGTACGTACTGCTGGCCGCTGGTAAACCCTGACGGATCACCATAGTAAGGTGCGTTGGCAGTGAGGTTCCAGTAAAGGGCGGTATGACCAATATAAAATGCTTCGTTGTTGGTACCGCTGATCGCCACGTCGTGGATGAGCAGGTTGTCCATGTAGGAGTTAGGATACTGGGTGCTTAAGTCGCCCTTTACCGGGTCGGTTTTAGCCCATATGCCTGTACCGCCGTTATGTATGGTAACATTGGCGATTTCAAAATTATCGGTATGCTGGCTCAGCGTAAAGTCGAAATACGCTTCCTTGCCTGCCTGGGTGCTTCCTTCTACTACAAATTCGGATTTTGATTTTTCACCACCTGCTTTCACATAATGGCAGTTCACGAAACTGATGGCTGTAGCCCAGGAACCACCGCTCCAGGATGGATTACCTATTTTAACTACGGTGCCGCTGGCATTTTTAACAATGATAGGGCTGCCTGACGCGCCTTTCAGGTTATTAAAAACGACGGCAGAAAATGTTCCTTTCAGATTCAGAATTTCCCCTGCTTTGTAGATGCTTCCATCCACTACTAACCTGCCATCCTTGTCGGGAACAAGTGTGTATTGCTTCCCGCCAACAGTAGGCTTTACGGCTGTTTCAGCTGGATTGTTTTCTGGTAATACCTGGCTTAGTTGATCCTTGTTGCAACTTTCTGTTGTGATCGATAAAGCCAGGGCAAAGGATACGAATGTAAACATAGACAATCGTGCGGTAATGTAGTGCCTCATGGTTTTTCAGATATTATATGGTTTCAATAAAAAGCTCACAATTACCCAATTGGTAAATTGCAAATTGATTCAAGTGATATGGATTCGGTCATTCAATAAATAATGCACTGCATACAATTGTCTCCGGAAACAATTTAACGGTCCATTTTAATTTATGGCTGCGAATATCCAGATTTTTGGATATAAAACAGCATCTTAACGGACGTCTTCCGCGAAATATTATACGCCAGAAACGGGGCTATATGAGTTATAACGGATTTCTGGAAAACCACTGATGCCCTTATGCATTTATTCCGAAATAGACCGAGCCCATAATGCGCTTACCAGTCCTGAAACACAGGCCAATCAATAATATTACTATTAAATATACTATAAATTTAACAGTAATATGTAACTTTTTTTGAACTTTTTTTAATAAAAATGAAAAACTTTTCCCACATCAGGGGGAGGTGAAAAAATGAAGCACGAATGAATAAAAAAGGTACAAGGTGGTAAACAAAAAAGCCGTCTCAAAAGTTGAAACGGCCTGTTTGTTATTATGTAAGCTTCGGAGTGATTACAAGCCGAAAGCTGCTTTTACTTTATCAACATAATCCAGTTTCTCCCAGGTAAACAGCTCAACTTCCACACTTTTCTCGTGTTTCTTGCCTTTGTTGAATACTTTGGTCACCACTTTAGGCTCGCGACCCATGTGGCCATAGGCGGCGGTTTCGCTGTAAATAGGATTACGCAGTTTCAATCTTTGTTCGATCGCATAAGGGCGCAGGTCAAAGATCTCTTCAATCTTTTTAGCGATTTCGCCATCGTTCAGTTTCACTTTGGAGGTACCGTTGGTATTTACATAAATACCGCAGGGCTTAGCAACGCCGATGGCGTAGGATACCTGTACCAGTATTTCGTCGCATACACCTGCAGCCACCATATTCTTAGCGATATGACGGGTTGCATAAGCAGCGGAACGGTCTACCTTGGAAGGATCTTTACCGGAGAAAGCGCCACCACCATGAGCACCTTTACCACCGTAGGTATCTACAATGATTTTACGGCCGGTTAAGCCGGTATCACCGTGAGGGCCACCGATTACAAATTTACCGGTTGGGTTGATATGGTGATTGATATCGAAACCTTCAAACAGTTTTTGCAATTCCGGTTTCAGCTGTGCTTTGACGCGGGGGATCAGGATTTTGATCATATCTTCCTTGATCTTTGCCAGCATTTTCTCATCTTCATCAAAGTCATCGTGCTGGGTAGAGATCACGATAGAATCAATTCTTACCGGTTTATTATCATCAGAATATTCGATAGTAACCTGGGATTTGGCATCCGGACGCAGGTACTTGATTTCTTTATTTTCACGACGGAGAACAGCGAGTTCCAGCAACAGTTTATGTGCCAGATCGAGGGCCAGCGGCATGTAGTTATCGGTTTCGCGGGTAGCATAACCGAACATCATACCCTGATCTCCTGCACCTTGTTCTTCGGGAGATTTACGATCTACGCCCTGGTTGATATCCGGAGATTGCTCATGTATAGCAGATAGAATTCCGCAGGAATTCGCTTCAAACATGTACTCACTCTTGGTATAACCAATTTTACGGATTACTTCTCTTGCAATGTCCTGCACATCGAGGTATGCCTCTGATTTCACTTCACCTGCCAAAACAACCTGGCCGGTAGTTACAAGCGTTTCACAAGCTACTTTAGATTTTGCGTCGTATGCCAGAAAGTTGTCGATCAAAGCGTCAGAGATCTGATCAGCTACTTTATCAGGATGTCCTTCTGAAACGGATTCAGATGTAAATAAATAAGGCATAAAAAACTGGGATTAGTAGTTTTATGGTTTAGTGTAAATAATTCTGAGCTTGATATTATACTGTGACAGGTTACTACCACCCACTTTCACACGATTCATATCCATGTATAACGGCGAATATCCTTCGAGCCTGAAACCCTTATTGAGGTCCAGTTTCCTGATAAACCGCTGCATGGTATTGGCGAGATTAAAGGTGTATTGAACAACCTGTACGCCTCCAAAGTTGGTAATTACCTGGCGGGTGCCGCCAAAATAGGCTGCGCCTCCTCCTGTATAATAATCTGCGGGGATCTTGGTGGTATCACCGTTTGTATACTGTCGTAAAGATAAGCTTCCTGGTTCAATAAATATATTATTCATATCACTTGGACCGGAAGTTATTTGTGTAATTACCAGTTCAGCTTTATTGATCAGTACATTCGGGAAGTTCTCCAGTCCGGGTATAGTCAAATTCGTAAACAGTCCCGGTGCGGCGTTCAGGAACAGGATACTATCCCCGTTCGGGTTGTTGGTATTGATAAACCTCGATGCCTGGGAACCATTGTAATTACGGGTAAAGTAATTGGCATGGGCGCTGGCATACTGGTCAAACGCCATAGTGGCCCGAAGCGAATCGTCTGTAGTGTTTTTATAGAACACTGTCAGCTTGGTATTGCTATTGCTCAGGTTCAGATAGATCATGTTCCTGTTAGTACCCAGATTGGTATCCGGTACAATAGCAAAACCTTTCAGGTAGGCGCGGAAAGAGGAATCTGTGGCAAAAGCGCCATCCGACTTCTGGCTCAGCAACTGATTACCGAAGGCGGTGCTCAGTTTAATACGCAGCTGGGCAGTTTCTTTGGTGCCGTAAATGCTTACGGAGTCGCGGAGCGACAGTGGCGTAACGGTAGCCGTACCCAGTAACTCTCCGGGGTTATAAGCCAATGCTTTGTTATAAGCGTAGTTGGAGTCGATCGTAAATCCCGGTTCGGCCATCCGGTACACCCGGAAGGTTTGAGGCGACGAAGAGTCACCGGTATAGCCGGTATAGGCCAGCGACAACACAACAGAATCCAGTGTTTGCCCGGTACCTTCAAAGGTAAAGGCACTTTTGGGCAATGATACCTGCGTGTATACGAAAGCGTGAGTTCTGCCAAAAACAGGATCAGTGGTAACAGATCCCAGGATTTTGTTATAAGCGTTTTGTCCGTTTAAAATGGAGGAGTCATACCGGAGTATGTTATTGGCAATAATACCTGTGAGCGTTGTGTCCTGTGCATTCACAAAATCACCGGGAGGGATTAAGCCACTTCCCAGGATAGTGGATTTGTTACAACCGGTTGCTCCGTACAGCAGAGTAATATAGATAGCTAAGAAGCTAAGGTTCCTGAAATTGATCTTCACGCGTTATGTTGTTAGTGAGTATTGGTTTTACTGCCCGAACATGCTTTTAATACGCTTTAAATACGCTTCAACCACGCTTTAAAGGTGGACTTGATGGCTATTTACCCAGCAATTGGTTATACAATTGAAGGTAATCGCCCAGATCATCGTTGTCTTTTTTGAACGGCAAAATGATCTTTCCTTTTTCCGCTTTCACTTCATCTACTACTTTCTTTTCCAGTTTATCACCGGCCAGTACAACCGCGTCCGCGTATTTTGCTGCTCCCCTGTTCAGTGCAGTGTTGGTACCTTCCTTAAACAGTTCCATATCTTTTTCTTTGATCTGGTTACTGATGGTGGCCTTCTTAACAAAGGTAGTGCCTAACTTTTCCTTGAACGTATTGGGGGTCAGCGAATATATGATCTTTGAATTGGCAAAGACCGGCTCTTTTTTATAAGCCGTTTTCAGATACATAGGTATCAGAGAGGTCATCCAGCCACTGCAATGAATGATGTCAGGAGGCCATCCGAACTTTTTGACCGTTTCCAGGGCTCCTTTGCAGAAGAAGACAGCTCTCGCCGCGTTGTCGTCGAAAAACTCTTCGTTTTCATCGGCAAACACCGTTTTGCGCTTAAAATAATCTTCATTATCCAGGAAGTAAACCTGCAACCGGGCGTTTGGAAGCGAAGCCACCTTGATAATCAACGGGTAATCATCCCCGTCAATCACAATGTTGATCCCCGACAATCTTACGACTTCGTGCAAACGATGTCTTCTCTCATTAATAATTCCAAATCTAGGCATGATCACTCTCACTTCCAGGCCAGCCTCATTGGACTTAATTGCCATTTTATTGACCATTGCCGCGTAATCACTCAATTCCAGGTACGGCGACATCTCTTGGGCAATAAAAAGAATTCTTTTCTTTGTGGACATTTAACGCTGATTATTAATGCAGTAATTTTTAATTTGGCTTGCAAAATTACGGATTTTTTACGGAATATTGGTCAATCTGTCAGTTTTAACATCCTTTTAAGCAATGATTTATGTATCTATTTAAGCGCAGCTCGGACCTGAAGAAGCACCTGGACCTGGTAAGAAAAAGTAACAAAAGCATTGGTTTTGTGCCCACTATGGGAGCCCTGCATGCCGGTCACCTGTCACTTATTCAGGCAGCCAGGCAAGAAAATGATGTGGTCGTTTGCAGCATCTTTGTCAATCCAACTCAGTTTAATGATCCAAAAGATTTTGAAAAATATCCCATCACCATAGAGGAGGATATAAAAAAATTAAATAATGCATCGACAGATATACTTTTTTTACCATCCGTGGAAGAAATGTATCCGGAAGGCCTGGAAAGTGATCTGCATTATGACTTCGGCGACCTGGAAACTATCCTTGAAGGCAAATTCCGCCCGGGGCATTTTCAGGGCGTGGGTCGTATTGTTCACAAGTTACTGGATATTGTGCAACCTGACCAGCTTTTTATGGGACAAAAAGATCTGCAGCAATGCCTGATCGTCCGCCGGCTCCTGGTGATTACCCATTCCCCGGTAAAACTGGTGGTATGTCCAACGGAAAGGGAAAAGGACGGTTTGGCAATGAGCAGCCGCAATGCGCGCCTCTCTCCCGCCGCCCGGAAAAAGGCAGTGGGCATCTACCAGGCACTTCTTCACATAAAAAACAATTTCGGGAAAGGCCTCCACTTTATGGAAGGCGCCCATGAAGCTTTTGATGCACTCAAAACACAAGGCTTCGAACCCGAATATGTAGATATCCTCCAGCTGGATAATGACACCCTCGTTCACCTGGATCAACCACCCGGAAATGCCACGGTAGTTGTAGCCGTTGCTGCCTGGCTGGATGGCGTAAGGCTCATCGATAATATGGTGCTGCAGGGCAGCCTCTAGCCCCATTCCGCAAGGGATGCGGCAGGCACTGCGTTACTGCTGCATCCCCTGTTCGATCTTCCATATTTTTTTCCTAGCTTTGCAAACGCTCTATAGCGCTAAGCCAGTATAATTATGCAAATCGAAATTTTAAAGTGTAAGATTCACCGCGCGGTTGTTACGGAAGCCAATCTGCAATATGTTGGAAGTATTACGATTGACGAAGACCTGATGGACGCCGCTGGTTTAATCGAATATGAAAAAGTGCAGGTATTAAACGTAAATAACGGAGAACGCCTGGAAACCTATGTGATCAAAGGAAAACGTGGTTCCGGTGTGATCTGCATGAATGGCCCCGCTGCCCGTCTTGTTGCCCCCGGTGATATTGTAATTATTATCTCCTATGCCACTATGGATTTTGAAGAAGCTAAAAAATATACGCCTATCGCCATTTTCCCCAAGGAAGGAAATAAACTGTAAGCCCGTATCTGTACCTGTTTTTAATTAACGCCCTAAACAACTTTGGATGATGCCCAAAACGCTTAAGAACGTCATTAAGTTTATTTGCTTTTTCGGCATTGGGGTGCTGTTGATATGGCTTTTTACCAAAGATATCACCACGGCACAGTGGGAACAGATCAATACTGCCTTCCGTAAAGCCAATTACTGGCTGCTGATCCCCACCATGACTATCGGTATCGCCAGTCACTGGTTCAGGGCCATAAGATGGAAACTGCTGATGAAACCACTGGGGCATCAACCCACTACCCTGAACACCTTTTTTGCGGTGATGGTAGGCTACCTGGCCAACCTCGCTGTACCCCGCCTGGGAGAAGTGACCCGCTGCGGGATACTGGCGCAATATGAAAAAGTACCTGCCGATAAGCTCGTAGGCACTATGATCGCAGAACGCGCGGTAGACATGGTTTGCCTGCTTCTGCTGATGGCCCTCACTGTATTGACCCAACTGGACGTTCTCGGCTCCTATGTCAATGAATCGATCTTTGTTCCATTATCCAATAAAATAGCGCATGCCAATGGCATACAGCTGCTCATAGGCATTTTAATCCTCGCCGGTATAGTGCTGCTGTTACTCTGGCTGCTGAAAAAGTTTGCCCGATCCAAAGTGGCCATCACTATTAAAACCCTCGCCAGAGGTATCATGGAAGGCATTCTTTCTATCGGCAAAATGGAAAAGAAAGGCTGGTTCCTGTTACATACCGTATTGATCTGGTCGTGCTACCTGTCGCAGGTATACATCGGCTTCTTCTGCCTGAAAGAAACCAGCCACCTGGGTATCAGCGCCGCTCTCGCCGTACTGATGATCGGCAGTGTGGGCATGATCGTTACCCCCGGCGGTATCGGCGCCTACCAGCCCCTAGTACAGAAATCGCTGGAACTGTATGGCATTCCGTTAGCCATCGGCTTCGCCTTTGGCTGGATCATCTGGGTGGCGCAAACGGTGCTCGTGATCCTGCTTGGCTTCATTAGCCTGGTGGCGTTGCCTGTTTACAACAAAAAACACGGATAGATCGCCTTCGGCGATTTTAAATTGTCTTGGCTCAGGATTACGCTGATTATACTGATTTCACTGATTTGATTATGTTGGATTTTTATTCTTTTAGATTTTATAAAGGATTAAGGGAGATAGAAGCGAATATCCACTTCTATCTCCCTTAATCCTTTATAAAATCTAAAAGAATAAAATCAAATTAATCAGTATAATCAGCGTAATCCCGAGCCAAGACAAAATCCGCATCGCCGAAGGCGATCATCTCCCCGATTTTCTTTAACTTTAATTTAATACTTCAATTAAAGCGAAAGCCGTATCATCGTGGTTTAGACGATGTGATTTTTTTGAATGTAAATAAGTTCGTATGCGTTTGCCGAATGGTGAGAACCTTGATATTATGACAATGCCCGATGTAACAGCACAAAAGAAAACAACCAAGAAGGCCCCTGCAGAGAAGAAAAAAATGATTGCCAGGGATATCAGCTGGCTCTCCTTTAATGCCAGGGTTTTACAGGAAGCAGCCGATAAAACCGTTCCACTCCATGAGCGTATCCGCTTCTTAGGCATCTTTTCCAATAACCTCGATGAATTTTTCAGGGTCCGGGTAGCCACCCTTAAACGCATGATGTTTTTCGGCAAAGCCGGTAAAATGCATCTCGAAGAAAATCCGGATAAAATACTGGACGAAATACAAACCCGTGTAATTGAGCAACAACGCGAGTTTGACCTGGTATGGAAAGATATCGCGGAAGAACTGGAAGCCCAGCACATCTTCCTGCGAACAGAAAAACAACTCAACCGCGAGCAACAGAAATTTGTACTCAACTACTTCAATGAACAGGTACGCACCAACATCATTCCCCTGATGATTGAAAGCATACAACAGTTCCCTATCCTGCGAGATAAATCTATTTACCTGGCCATCGTACTGGCCCGACAGGATAATTCCGTGCGACAGAAATTTGCACTCATAGAAATACCTACCACGGTACTTCCCCGCTTTATTATCCTGCCCTCCAAACCCGGAGAACACGATATCATCCTGCTGGAAGACCTGGTGCGCTTCTGCTTACCCAATATCTTTTCCTATTTCGGTTACGATAAATTCTCCGCACACATCATTAAAGTAACACGCGATGCGGAACTGGATATTGATAACGATATCTCCGACAGTCTTATCCACCAGATTGAAAAAGGCCTGAAAGACCGCCGCAAGGGCAAGCCGGTAAGATTTGTATATGACAAGGACATAGACCCGCTGCTGCTGGAATATCTCATGCGCAGACAAGGACTTTCCGGAAAGGATAACCTGATCCCGGGCGCACGTATCCATAATTTCAAAGACTTTATGGATTTCCCGGAATCTATCTTTCCCCCTCATTTACACCGTAAAACCTTTACCCATCCGCTGTTCCTCAATGCGCCCAGTGTAATGCATGTAATACAACAGCAGGATGTAATGCTCCACTTTCCTTATCACTCGTTTGATACCATCATCGACCTGTTAAGGGAAGCGGCAATAGATCCGAACGTATCTTCTATAAAAATAACTGCGTACAGGCTTGCCCGTAATTCCAAAATAGTGAATGCGCTGGTGAATGCCGTACGTAATGGTAAACAGGTAACCGTGGTGCTGGAGCTGCGCGCCCGCTTTGACGAAGCCGCCAACCTCGACTGGAAATCACGGTTGGAAGAGGAAGGCGTGAAAGTATTACTGGGTATACCGAATATGAAGATCCACGCCAAACTGTGTGTAATCAAAAAACGGATCGGCACGAAAACGCTGCAGTGCGGCTTTGTAAGCACCGGTAACCTCAATGAAAAAACGGCAAGGGTTTACGGTGATCACTGCCTGCTCACCACCAACCGCGCTATCATTGCCGATATGAACCGTATCTTTTCCTACCTGGAAAACACCCGTCATGATATCAAAATACTGGAGGGCTGCAAAACCCTGCCGGTTAGTCCTTTTAACATGCGCGATACCTTCCTTCGCCTGATGGACCGTGAAATCAAGAATGCAAAACACAAAAAGAAAGCGGCTATTACTGTTAAAATGAACTCGCTTTCTGATGCAGCGCTTATTGCCAAGCTGTATGAAGCCGCCAAAGCCGGTGTGGACGTGAAGATGGTGATAAGAGGTATCTGCTGCGCCTATACGGAAAATAAAAAATGGAAAAAGAATATCACCGCGGTAAGCATCGTGGATGAATACCTGGAACATGCCCGCGTATTTATTTTTCACCACGGCGGCCAGGAAAAGGTATACATTGCTTCCTGCGACTGGATGATACGTAATCTCGATCACCGCGTGGAAGCGGCTGCGCCTATAACGGACCCGGCTATACGCAAAGAACTGATCGATATTATGAATATTCAGCTGAGCGGCAATGTGAAGGCCCGTATACTGGATAACGAGCAGAAAAATGAATATAAGAAAGCCGGTGATAAAAAGATCCGTACACAAATGGAGATCTATAAATACCTGCACGAAAAACAATACCATTAACTCTAAAAAGTTATACTTTTGCCCTTTGATCTAACGACTGACAGATGAAATTAGCTGCGATTGATATAGGCTCCAATGCTGCCAGACTGCTCATCTCTGAGGCATCGCCCAATAGTGCCGGCGTAATGGACTTTACCAAACTAAACCTGGTAAGAGTACCGCTACGGCTGGGCTTTGATGTATTTAACCATCATGTTATTTCAGACAAAAAGGCCGCACACCTTATTGATACCATCCGGGCCTATAAGCTGCTGCTGGATGTGTATGAGGTGAAATACCTCAAAGCATGCGCTACCTCTGCCATGCGCGACGCCAGCAACGGCATCGACATCCTCCAGCAGGTAAAAGCACAAACCGGCATCGATATCCGGATCATTACCGGTCAGGAAGAAGCTTCTTTTATCTACGAAAACCATGTGGCGGAGAATATGGATAAAACAAAGTCGTACCTCTACATCGATGTAGGCGGCGGCAGCACGGAAATCACGCTTTTCAGCGCAGGCAAACAGATCTTCAAGGAGTCCTTTAATATTGGTACTATCCGCCTGCTGCAACAACAGGTTACCGAAGCGCACTGGCAGCAACTGAAAGATTTCCTGAAACATCAGCTCAAAGGCATCGGCGCCGTGATTGCGATTGGTTCCGGCGGCAACATCAATAAAATATTCTCTCTCTCCAAACGAAAAGAAGGCAAACCCCTTTCACTGGATACGCTGAAAGACTATTACAAGGAGTTCAGCGCCTTCACCGTGGAAGAACGTATTCACCTGTACGGACTGCGGGAAGACCGCGCCGACGTGATTGTTCCGGCCCTGCAGATCTATGTAAACATCATGCGCTGGGCAGATACCCCTGAGATATATGTACCCAAGATAGGGCTGGCAGATGGCCTTATTCATGCCCTCTATGAGGAAATCGCAGTGAGTTCCTGATCCCCGGCCGTACATAAAAAACATTTCCTTTTATCTTTTTATATTACCACCTTTGCGGTTATTGCTAACAGCTAAATGCTAAAAGCTCACTGCTTATGTCTGTGAATAAAGAAATAAAGCGTGTCACTACGCATATACTGCAGAAGATGAAAGTAGACGGGGAAAAGATCTCCATGCTTACTGCGTATGATTATTCCATGGCCCGCATTTTTGATGATGCCGGCATTGATATCCTGCTGGTGGGAGATTCCGCTTCCAATGTAATGGCCGGTCATGAAACCACCCTCCCTATTACGCTGGACCAGATGATCTATCATGCCGCTTCGGTGGTCAGGGCAATTAAACGCTGCTTTGTGATCGTGGATCTGCCCTTCGGTACTTACCAGGGGAACTCCAAAGAAGCCCTGGGATCTGCCATCCGTATTATGAAAGAAACAGGCGCCCATGGTATTAAAATTGAAGGGGGCGAAGAAATCATTGAATCTGTAAAACGTATTATCTCCGCCGGCGTGCCGGTAATGGGTCACCTCGGACTTACACCGCAGTCGATTTATAAGTTTGGCACCTACGCCGTACGCGCCACAGAAGAAGCAGAAGCCAATAAGCTGATCAAGGACGCGAAACTGTTGCAGGAAGCCGGCTGCTTTGCCATTGTACTGGAAAAAATTCCGGCATCACTTGCGAAGATCGTAGCCGAAAGCGTGGAAATTCCCATCATCGGCATCGGCGCAGGCAGGTATGTAGACGGACAGGTACTGGTAATGCACGATATGCTTGGCATTAATAAGGAGTTCAAACCACGTTTCCTCCGTCGTTACCTCGACCTTTACAACCAGATCTTTGGCGCCACCCAGGCATACATCAATGATGTAAAATCCAAAGATTTCCCGAATGAAAATGAACAGTACTGATTAAATGATTAGCATGACGGATTTGTAGAGAGATCATCATCTCCCTACAAGTTCGTCATTTGCATTTAATATAAATTCCCTATATTCGCTTCGCACTTTATAAGTTGAATGAACTACCTGTTAAACATACAGCTTTCTCTACTCTCCTATCTGCGGAGCACCTGCTCCCATGTGCCATAGGTAGCACTTCCCTTCTTTTTCTTTCCTGTAGGCCGTTTAGCGGCTTGTAATGCTATTGTATCTGCCATACTGACTTTCATCACCACAGATGATTTTGCATTGGTTTGTTTTGAACCAATCCGCAAATGTAGGATCGTGTATAACAGTAACGTATATACGTAGCTAGGGGAAGCGTCATTTATTATTATTTACCCGGAGGCAACATACGCTTCCTTCTTCACTATAATTCCAAACAGATTATGAAACGTGTAATGATTATTGGCGCCGGTAAGATCGGCGAAACCGCTGCCTTCCTACTGCAACAGTCCGGCGACTATGAAGTAACGTTGGCCGACAGCAACGACGCCCTGTTACAAAAATGCACCGACCCTGCCATCCGCAAAACAGTGCTGGACGTAAACAACGCCGCCTCGCTCCAGGATGCATTGCAGAACCAGGACATGGTGCTGAGCGCCTGCCCCTTTTTCCTGAACGTAAAAATTGCTACGGCAGCAGCTAAAGCCAACACCCACTATTTTGATTTAACAGAAGATGTAGCTACTACCAACGCGATCCGCGAAATAGCGGCGCAAGCCAATGTTAGCTTCATGCCACAATGCGGACTGGCGCCCGGTTTCATCAGCATTGCCGCACATGATATTGCCAAACAATTTGATTCGCTGGATGCTGTCCGGCTACGTGTAGGCGCCCTGCCACAGTTTCCTACTAACAGCCTCATGTATAACCTTACCTGGAGCACCGACGGGCTGATCAACGAATACTGCAATCCGTGCGATGCTATTTACGAAGGTGAACGCAAAGAAGTAATGCCGATGGAAGGCTACGAGCGCTTCGCCCTTGATGGTGTGGAATATGAGGCGTTTAATACCTCCGGCGGACTCGGAGCGCTCGCTGAAATCCTGGACCATAAAGTATATAACCTGGACTATAAAACAGTACGCTATCCCGGGCACTGCCACCTGATGAAGATCCTTTTAAATGAGCTGAAACTCAATAAAAAAAGAGAAATGCTGAAGGAGATTATGGAAGATAGCATACCTTTCACCCAGCAGGATGTAGTATTGGTTTTTGTATCTGTATCCGGAATGGTGAACGGCCGCTCGGTGCAACGCTCCTATTCCCGTAAGATCTACAACCAGGCCGTGGCCGGCAGGGACTTTACTGCCATACAACTCACCACTGCAGGCGCTGCCTGTGCAGTAATAGACCTGCACGCAAAAGGACTGCTGCCGGCGAATGGTTTTCTGCGCCAGGAAGATGTAGCATTTAATGACCTGATCAACAACCGCTTTGCGGTATATTATAACTAGCCCTAAAAGCTGTATGTCATGTTAAAAGATGTTTTAAACGGGCTGATGGAGCGCTATCAGCAAAGGGTTCCGGACGTTGGAGCCGTTATTGCCGCCATGATAAAGGAAGGCATTATTGCGCAGGCAGATGATATAGAAAATGACCACATCGCCTTCCGGACGATGGGCGTTCCACAGCTTGGCGTGCAGTCGCTCGAGAAAATTTTTCTCCATTACGGCTATACGAAAATGGATCACTACCACTTTCCGGCCAAGAAGCTGGATGCATGGTGGTATGCTCCCCCCGAGCCGCAATATCCGCGTATTTTTATCAGTGAACTGCGGGTGGCCGAATTAAGCCCTGCTGCGCAAACCATCATTCATCATTATACAGATGAAGTGAAGTCGGACCCGGTGAATGCCTTGGACCTCGACGACAGCAAAGCCGTGGATGCTTTCCTTCACAGCGCACTGTGGCAAACCCCTACCCTGGCCGATTACAAAGTGCTGGCCGCAGAAAGCGAGTACGCCGCCTGGGTGATCTATAACCGTTATTACCTCAATCATTTTACCGTGAGCGTACATAATCTGCCCCCCGGGATATAATACGGTAGCTGATTTCAACCAGTTCCTGGAAAAACATGGTTTTCATCTCAATGATTCAGGAGGTAAAATTAAAACCAGTCCGGATGGCAGACTGCTGCAAAGCGCCACGGTAGCCGGAATGATCACCGCTACCTTTTCCGGTAGGGAAGAATTCCCCATTGCCGGCTCCTATGTGGAGTTTGCCGAAAGAAAGGTACTTCCTGCCTTTGCGCATTTACCTGCCAGTGAAATACGGCGGGAACACCGGCGTGAGGGTTTTGAAGCAGGCAATGCCGATAAGATCTTTGAAAGTACCTACGCCGCCCAAACAAAAAAAAGTTCCTAATTTAGTTTATTAATACACCAACAATGGAAGACATCTTAAAAGCATTTGGCATCACTGCGGCACAAAGTGGTATCAGCACGGGCACGCACTGGTTGCCGGCTCACGGGGAGGAAATTACCTCAGTTTCGCCGGTAAATAATAAGAAGATTATTACTGTCAGAAGCGCCAGCCGGGAAGATTATGACCAGGTGGTAGCTGTGGCCCAGGAAGCTTTCAAAGAATGGCGTACATGGCCTGCGCCCAAAAGAGGCGAAATCGTACGGCAAATCGGGGTAGCGCTCCGTGAACATAAAGAACATCTCGGCAAACTTGTTTCCTATGAGATGGGAAAGAGTTTGCAGGAAGGATATGGAGAGGTGCAGGAGATGATCGACATCTGCGACTTTGCAGTTGGCCTGTCGAGGCAGCTGCACGGCTTAACGATGCACTCCGAACGGCCGGGGCACCGGATGTATGAGCAATGGCATCCGCTGGGTATTACCGGTATTATTTCCGCCTTTAACTTCCCGGTAGCAGTATGGAGCTGGAACGCCATGCTGGCATGGGTTTGCGGCAACGTGTGTATCTGGAAGCCATCTGAAAAAACGCCGGTGACGGCGTTGGCCTGTCAACATATTGCGGCCAGTGTATTTGCCGCCAACAAAGTACCGGAAGGCGTTTGCTGCCTGGTAACCGGTCAGCGTGATGCAGGTGAATGGATGGCACACGACAAGCGGATTCCGCTCGTTTCGGCCACCGGGTCCACCCGGATGGGTAAAGCCGTAGGTGCTGCCGTAGGCGAGCGTTTGGGGCGTTCCCTGCTCGAACTTGGCGGCAATAATGCCATCATTATTACGCAGGATGCCGACCTGGATATGTCGCTTATTGGCGCTGTGTTTGGCGCCGTGGGTACCGCCGGGCAGCGCTGTACTTCTACCCGCCGGCTCATCATCCACGAAAGCGTGTATGATGCGTTTACCGCAAGGCTGGTAAAAGCTTACTCGCAATTGCGTATCGGCAACCCGCTGGATCAGCACAACCACGTGGGCCCGTTGATCGACAAAGCCGCTGTGGATGCATATCTCAACTCAATAGAACAGGTAAAGCAGCAAGGCGGTTCCTTCCTGGTGGAAGGCGGCGTATTATCCGGTCCGGGTTATGAATCCGGATGCTATGTAAAACCCTGCATTGCAGCGGTGGAAAACACCTACGATATTGTACAGCACGAAACCTTTGCGCCCATTTTGTATGTAATGAAATACGCCACACTGGCCGAAGCCATTGCCATGCAGAATGATGTGCCCCAGGGACTTTCCTCCGCCATCATGACGCTGAACCTCCGCGAAGCAGAACAGTTCCTTTCCAATGCCGGATCTGACTGTGGTATTGCCAATGTAAATATCGGCACATCAGGCGCTGAAATAGGTGGCGCTTTCGGTGGTGAAAAAGAAACGGGCGGCGGCCGTGAAAGCGGTTCCGACGCGTGGAGAGCTTACATGCGCCGGCAAACCAATACCATCAACTACTCCAACAGTCTCCCACTGGCACAGGGCATCAAATTTGATCTCTGATAATAATAAATCAGCTATCTGTTTTGCAGGTACAAATACCTGAAAACGGATAGCTGACAACAATATATTTACTGTAAATTTTTCCGGATCATCCAGCTCCGAGGCGCTTGCCCCGGAGCTTTTAATTTTCGTGACAGGAGATGCTACCCGATCAGATTTTTAAAAGCGGTTGATAAAATAACTACATGTCAAAAATGTTTTGCAACCTGCGTTGCTTTTCTCTACATACACCGACGGCGGCAAGGTTTTAAAAATAGTAGCGAGGTTAGAGAACCCCGCTTTTCGTTAAACGGAAACCATGCTTATGAGAAAAGTTAGAAATGGCGGGAAGCCATTAAAAACTCTTCCGGATATAAATATTAGACTTTTTTTTGAATATTCATATTCAACTTTTGTGCTACTGCCGCATTATTACCACTGTGTTTCACTACTAAAACCTGCCCGGATCCTTTATCATACAGTGTTTTCATGATTTTGCCCTTTACACCCGCATGCTGCAACATAGCAGTAATATTTTCAGGAACGCTGCAAATAACAATTGTTTTGCCCTTATTTTTCTTTATCATGTCTTTAAGGGTGGCGGTTGTTTGCTCCGGATCGCCGTTTAACCGGAAGTAGTCCAGCTGCTGCTGGTGGGCTTTAGAGAGCGGTGTCACCGTTTGCACAGCACGGTTCAGATAGGTAGTGTAGATAGCGGAAATTTCCATTCCTTCCAGGGAAGATGCCAGCTGGCTGGCCTGTTCCTGTCCGGTGGTGCTCAAGCCGGGATCTGCTGATGGTGATGATTCCATTTCCGCAGCATTCACAAAAATGAGTGTGGTTACTTCAGGTTCAGCGGCAGACACAGGTGTGCCGGTAGCCAGCAAAGTGGCCATGAGAACAGCTTTTAACATGATTGGTAAATTTAAGTAAATGAAATACGATACCTGTAAAAATCCCGAACGTAGATCTGGCGGATGAGGGGTATGAGGAATAAGAACAGGTTAAAGCTAAGACGGCTGACAACAATTACAAAAGGGATTGTGACAGGTGGTTACCGGCTATGGCTGGCAAGCAAATCAGGATAAGTAACCGGTAACAATGGCCTGCGGAAAAAGGCCGCCGGGAATGGGCAGAAACCCATTCAATCTCCCAATCAACCAATATATAGCGCGTTTATCATTAATATTTAATGTTATACCGCTTTTTCTATACCTTTAATCTTATCATCATGATATTTTTAGTTGTTTTTTATAGGGAAAATTATTGAACATGAAATTGTTAAGCCGAGAGGTTGCAGTCCTGGCAGGGTGTGTTGCATTGATGACTGCATTTACAACAAATACTACAGCGCAGAGTAAACCCCAGATACCTAAAAACTGGCAGTTACTGAGTTACGATACCGACAGTATACTGGGTACGTCAACGGAAAAAGCCTACAAGGAATTGTTAAAAGGGAAGAAAAGTACGCCCGTTATTGTGGCGGTGATCGACTCTGGTATTGACACTACCCATGAGGATCTGAAAAGTATCCTGTGGACCAATACCCGTGAAATCCCCGGTAATGGCAAGGATGACGATCACAACGGCTATGTGGACGATATTCATGGCTGGAACTTCCTGGGTGGCAAAGACGGCAGCAGCCTGAAAGAAGACTCTGAGGAAGCCGCCCGCGAATACTACCGCTATAAAAACCTTTATGGCAACCCGGATTCCGCACTCGCAAAGGATTCCAAAGAATATGCCATCTGGCAGCAGTTGCAATCGAAAGTGGAGAAGCCTAATTCCCAGTTCAAGATGCAATACAAAAGCATGTCGAAGCTCCAGGAAAACGTGAATAAATGTGAATCTATCCTGAAAACCTACCTGGGTAAGGATGATTTCAATGTAGCGCAGCTGGACAGCATTCAAACGACTAACCAGGATGTACTGCTGGCACGTAATTTCATGAGCCGTTTGCTGAAAAGCGCCGGTGATGAACCAGCCACTTTCGGCGAGTTCAAAATGGAGTTTGATGAGTACATGAATGAACTGAAGCGTAAGGCAGAAAGCACAGAAGTAGCGCCAAATGCCAACAGGGAAAGGATTGTAGGCGACAACCTCGACGACATCAATGACAACAAATACGGCAACAACGATGTGATGGGCACCTTTGGTTTCCATGGCACGCACGTTTCCGGTATCATCGCAGCGGCCAGGAACAACGGTGTAGGCATGGATGGCATCGCCGATAATGTGCGCATCATGGCGGTAAAAGCCGTTCCTGATGGCGATGAAAGAGATAAAGATGTAGCCCTCGCCATCCGTTATGCGGTTGATAATGGCGCACAGATCATCAATATGAGCTTTGGTAAACCGTTTTCACCTCATAAAGACTGGGTGGATGCGGCTTTTAAATATGCAGAAGAAAAGGGCGTTTTATTGGTACATGCAGCAGGTAATGACGGCAGCAACAACGACTCTGTTGCCAACTACCCCAACCCGAATTACCTGGATGGCACGGTTGCTTCCAACGTCATCACTGTAGGCGCCAGCAATACCGGCCTGGGCAATGATAAGGTGGCACCTTTCTCCAACTATGGTAAGAAAAGCGTGGATCTTTTTGCTCCCGGTGTACAAATTTACTCCACCATTCCCGGTGGCAACAAATACGGCAGCGCCAGTGGTACCAGCATGGCCAGCCCTGTAGTAGCAGGTGTAGCAGCATTGGTACTCTCCTATTATCCTGAGCTCAGTGCAAAGCAACTGAAATATGTGCTGGAAAAAAGCGCAACACCATTACCTGGTATTACGGAAGTAAATAAACCAGGTGCTGCGGATGAAAAAGTAAATTTTTCGGATCTGTCCATCACCGGTGGAATGATCAATGCCTATGAAGCATTAAAGCTGGCGGCTACTGTTAAAGGCGAAAATGTGAAAGGTAAAAAACAGCACAAGGCAAAAGTAAAAGCCATCAAAAAGAACTGATTCAGTATATAAAAAAGGGCGGGAATTTTATCTTTATAAGATAAAATTCCCGCCCTTTTTTTATACAATTACTTTACGAGACGAACGCTCAGCGGATACTTGTAAGACTGGCCATTGCTGGCTTTTGTGGCAGCAATAATGCTAAAGATAACATTCAGCAGCCATAATACACCGAGCAGGTTTGTCCAGCCCCAGGCGTTATAAAAATCTCCTCTTGCATGGCGCCAGAAGCTGGTGAGCGACCAGAAACCGGTAACAATATTATTGACCAGGTTTACAATGACCGCAGCAATGCTCAATGTGATCTGGAAATTGATGGCTTCTTTGCCCTGGCTGTCTACAAAAGCAGATTCGTTCTTTTTGATAAGCCAAAAGATCAGTACTCCAAGGATGTTGCCGACGGTAGGTAATATCAGCATCCCGATAATTCCTCCCAGGTGAACAAGCGCTCCCCAGGTTCGTTCATCTTTCTGATTCATAAAATATAGATTAAATATAATGCGGGAAGTTAACAGCTTATTTTAGGATATCAAAAAAGAGAAGAAAAAAAACTACAAACCTGTAAGCCGGATTCTGTTTCTGCCCCGGCAAGCCGGGACAGACTGCTATCATTTATCTGCGACAACGTTCGCACATTGTCTGTATCTGCCTACCCTCGGTCATCGGGCGAGCAGCCCTCAATCGACCGTATACATGGCATTTCAGCACGCAAGGTTTACCCGCACAAACAGTTACCTGCCTGCACCGTGGGCTCTTACCCCACATTTTCACCCTTATCTGCCGAAGCGGACGGTTATTTTCTGTGGCACTTGCTGTTCCCGGTTTGCACCGGGCCCCACCCGTTAGGTGGTGCGTTGCTCTGCGCTGTCCGGACTTTCCTTCCCGCCAACAAGTTAGCGGAACGATAGCACGGTTTGTAGTTGAAGCGCGAAGGTAAATAAAAATATTACCTAAACGTTATTTCTGTAGCCCCATAGCCGTATTTGGCGTGATATTGATTCACAAAGCTGGCTACTTCCGGCGTTTGTTTCAGGATCTGGTGTATTTCGTCTTTGAGCTTTCCCTTTCCGATACCATGAATCACGATCAGGTTGTGCTGATGATGACTGATAGCCAGTTCCAGGTAACGCTGGAAAGCATTGAGCTGGATAGCAAGGATGGCAATATTGCTCAGCCCTTTCCAGTTTTTCTCAAGTGCTTCGATGTGCAGATCTACTTCGTGCTTAGGCTCCAGCGATGTTTCGGGCTGCAGCTGTATTTTACTTAACAGGCTGGCGAAGTTTCCGCCGCCAATAGTAGTAACAGGCGCCTTCTTTTTTGGTTGTTCTGCCGGCGCCGGCGGCTCGGGTTCTTTCTCCGGAAATTTATCAAACAGCGGGTAAGTGATGGTAGCTTCTGCTTTGGTACGCAGCTGCTCCAGCTGCACAAACATCTGTTTTGGCTTGATCTTCCAGGTTTTCTTTACGGAAGTGGCCAGCTTGGGCTGTGGCTCCTTCAGGAAAAAAGTAAACTCAAACCGCGGATTATCATTCAATGATTCAAAGATGAGATCAGCGAGATAAAAGTGATTATAAGGATGTATTTCATTCTTGATTTCCAGGTCCAGCTGGTTATTCAGCCATATCTGGAAATAAAAACGCATCGCATGCGGCGTATCATTAAACAGGTGAAACTTCATCAGCTTCACGGTTTCATCGTATCCATCCATCTGGTATACCGGCAAAACAGACAGGAACATTCCCTTATCTGTTTTAAACACTTCATACTTGCTTCTGTCTACCTTGATTTCGTCGCCGGGAATTAGTTTGGGCTTTTCCTTGACCAGTTTCTGCTGGGTAAAACGATGGAAATAGGGAAAGTCGATCTGATCCAGGTACACCGGAAAAGACGTTCCTTTCACCTCTATCATGACCATATTATCATTCACAATGTCAACAACCGTTCCTTCTTCTTTTGAACTCAACAACAAGATGTTGTCGCCTTTTTGGTATTTCATAATTGCATTCTTCAACTGCAAAAATAGAATATTGAAGGGATATGCGTGGAAGAGATTTGAAGATTTGCCGGATCCGGCGGAGACATGGCTCCTTATTGCCATTAAAAATGGTAGCACTCACCTGCACGGCTATATGAAGAAAAGTTATTCCGCGTACTTCCTGGACCTTGCTTTTTCAGGATGCCGCCGCATGTAGTCATCTACCGAAATGCGGCCACTGCCTTCAATCAGGAAAACGATCAGCAGGAACAGCACCAGTAAGGAGATGCCCATTACGGGGTATACTGTAAACAGCCCGGTGGGAGAATGAACAAAAAATACAGCACCCAGCAATACGGGAATATTCAGGAATGCGGCGATCCTGGTGAACAGTCCCATCGCAATGAATAGCCCACCTACTGTGTGCGCAAATACAACATAATGTCCCAGGAATATGGACAGTGTGGCCAAAGCCGGGTTTTGATTAATCATGGAAATCAGCGCGTCCCTGTCCTGTACAAACCGGATGCCTACATACATGATAAATATCCCCAGCAGAATGCGAACCACACTCAGCCAATTTGGGTGATGTGTATCACCCCAGTGTTCAACCCGTTGTAGCATGTTCATAAAATATAAATTTTAAGATCAAAGAGCTACCCTGAAGTTACGAAGATTTACGCTTTTGTGGCCAGCTTGCTGTTGGTATAGCTGTAGAGAAAGTAAATGGTTAAGCCTACCGCCAGCCATACCGAGAATACGATCCAGTTTTTAAGTGCGATTTCTGTCATCAGGTAAAAACAGCTGAGCATCCCCAAAACCGGTATCAGGGAGAGCTTGCGGGTGAGCGAAAAGTAGGAAAGGGCGATGGTAACCACCACAAATATGTAGAAGGGGATATTATGTTTCCATACCTCCCAGCCGCCTGCGGGGGAGAGCTTTGCCATGATTTCTTTGCTGAACAGGAAAACGAGCAGCACTACGATGCCGGGCACAATGAACTGCCCGTTGATATATGGCAGCTGAAACCGTTTTACCACTGATTTTTCCTCTCTTGGCAGAATGAGTACGCCCCCGCATACCAGGATAAAGGCAAACAGGGTACCAATGCTGGTCAGGTCCGTAACGATGGTGAGGTTCAGGAAAAGCGCCGGGATACCTACCAGGAAACCGGTGATGATGGTAGCGAAAGAAGGTGTTTTAAACCGGGGATGTATTTTGCTGAAGCGTTTTGGCAGCAGGCCGTCGCGGCTCATGCTCATCCAGATGCGCGGCTGGCCGATCTGGAATACCAGCAGTACGCTGGTAGTAGCCACCACGGCGCTTACAGAAATAAGATAACTGATCCAGGGCAGGTTTACCTGTGTGAAGACATATGCCAGGGGATCATTTACCTTTAAATTATAATATGGCACCATACCGGTGAGCACCAGTGAAATCAGGATATATAATACCGTACAGATGATCAGGGAATAGATCATGCCTTTGGGCAGATCCCGCTGTGGATTAGCACACTCTTCGGCGGTGGTGCTCACAGCATCAAAGCCGATATAAGCAAAAAACACGGCCGATACGCCCTTTAGCACACCAGAGAAGCCGTTAGGCATAAAAGGGTGCCAATTGGCCTTATTTACGTAAAAAAAGCCTATCACAATCACAAACAGGATCACCAGGATCTTCAGGGCTACCATAAAGTTGGCGCTTTTCTTACTTTCCTGGATACCTACATACGCCAGGTAAGTGACCAGCAGTACGATGAGGAAGGCAGGGAGGTTCACGATGAAGGGTATGCCGGCAATATGCGGTGCTGCCGCAATAGTTTCCGGCGTGGCACTGTCGTAATTGCTGGCCAGCCAATCGGGTAAACTGAGGCCGATACCACTTAACAGGTTGTTGAAGTAGCCGCTCCATGAAATGGCTACGGCGATATTGCCAATGGCGTATTCCAGGATCAGCGCCCAGCCGATCACCCAGGCAGCCAGTTCTCCGAAAGTAACGTAGGAGTATGTATAGGCGCTGCCGGATACCGGTACACGGGACGCAAATTCTGCATAGCACAGGGCTGAGAATCCGCAGGTAACTGCGGTAATAACGAAGAGCAGGGAAACGCCTGGCCCGCCATGGAAGGAAGCTTCCCCGATAGTGGAAAAGATCCCGGCTCCGATAACCGCCGCAATTCCCATAGCAGTAAGGTCTTTCACCTTCAACACCTTATTCATTCCCCCTGTTTCATGACCATCCGACAAACCGTCTTTGGCATCTTTAATAATGGCAGTAAGTGATTTTTTCCGAAACAGCGAGTTTGACGACATTGGCTAAGGAATTACGTTTAGACGAGCGCGAATATAATGCGAATTTAAATACGAACCTTATTGCTGACGGTTTAAGAGGTAGTTAGCCACTTCCATCAGCGCTGCCTTGCGGTTAGACAGCACCGCCACGTTATCCAGGCTCTGGAACGCCAGTTGCTGGAAGCGTTCTTTTTCCTTCTCTGCCCATTCATCCACTTTACAGCTGCGGAATAATGCCAGCACCCGTTCTACTTTATCGGCGGGTGATGTTTCCATGAGCATTTTCAATTCTGCACGTTGTTCCGGGTTGCACAGTTCCAGCGCTTTCAGGAGCAGGAATGTTTTTTTATTGACGAGGATATCCCCTCCCTGCTGCTTACCGAATTTTTCAGGATCACCAAATGCATCGAGGTAGTCGTCCTGGATCTGGAAAGCAATACCCACATTTTTACCAAAGGAATAAATGTGCTGCTGGTTGCCTTCGCCGGCGCCGCCAATGATGGCGCCCAGCTGCAGGCTGGCAGCAAGTAAAACGGAGGTCTTCAATCCGATCATATGCACATAATCATCGTACTGCACCTTTTCGGGGTCCATGCCTTCAAAGTCCATGTCGAGCTGCTGCCCTTCACATACTTCAATGGCGGCTTTATTAAATACGGAGATGATCTTTTGTTTATAATGCGGTTCTATTTTGTTCAGGCGTTCATATACATAAATGAGCATTACGTCGCCGGCAAGGATCGCCGCCGGCTCGCCATATACCGTATGAACGGTAGGTTTACCCCGGCGGATCGGCGCTTTATCCATGATATCATCATGCAATAAAGTGAAATTATGAAAAAGTTCTATCGCACTGCCCACCTCAAATGCATCCGGGCGCAGGTTATCAAATAGCTCGTTCCCCATCAGGCATAGTACAGGGCGGATTCTTTTTCCGCTTATTCCCAGGATGTGGGACGCTGCATTATATAACTTACTGGGTTGTTCCGGAAACTGTTGTTTTTCAAAATGCTGACTAAACTGCGCTGTTAAATCTTTGAATGAATGCATTGCTGGTGGCTCGTGTTTTATTTTTTACTCTTTTTGTTCTTTGCTGGTGCGGCCTTTTTAGCAGTGGCTTTTTTAGCGGCCGGTTTAGCGGCTGCCTTCTTAGCGGGTACCGCTTTCTTAGCTACCGGTTTTGCAGCAGCTTTCTTCGCAGGAACCGCTTTCTTAGCTACTGGCTTAGCAGCGGCCTTCTTCGCAGGTACTGCTTTCTTCGCTACCGGTTTGGCGGCGGCTTTCTTTGCGGGTATTGCTTTCTTGGCTACCGGTTTTGCAGCGGCTTTCTTCGCTGGTACTGTTTTCTTCGCTACCGGTTTAGCGGCGGCTTTCTTCGCTGGTACTGCTTTCTTAGCTACTGGTTTAGCGGCGGCTTTCTTTGCGGGTACTGCTTTCTTAGCTACCGGCTTAGCAGCTGCTTTTTTTGCGGGTACTGCTTTCTTAGCGGCCGGTTTTGCAGCGGCTTTCTTTGCGGGTACTGTTTTCTTAGCTACCGGTTTTGCAGCGGCTTTCTTCGCAGGTACCGCTTTCTTTGCGGCCGGTTTTGCAGCGGCTTTCTTCGCAGGCGCTTTAACTGCTGGTTCCGGTGCAACTGGTTTCTTCACCACTTCTTTTTCAACTACAGGTGCCGGAGCTGGTTTTTCTTCCGCCACTTTTTCCGTTACCTCTTTCTTCGGCTTCTTTTTATCCACTGGCGCTGGTGCTGGCGTTGCAGGCGTTTCAGGTACATCCGGTGTTACCGGTACCACATGCGTTTCCACTATCACCTGGTCAACAACCGGTAATGGTTTAGGCTCGCCGAGCGATACTTCCGGCGCTCTGTGGGGCGCTTTCCCTTCCTGTTCCCAGGGTTTATACGGACGTTGTTTGTCTTTCTTCTTTTTCCGGTCGTCACGACGATCACCATGACGCTGATCACCTTTACGATCATCGCGGCGGTCTTCCCGGCGTTTATGCTGGAATGGCGCAGCAGCAGGTGTGCCCGTGCCGGTCAGTTCATCTTCCAGGTCGTAGTCCAGCTGGCGTTTGGCCAGGCTGGCAGCCACTACGCGGATGCTCACTTTTTCGCCTATACGAAACTTGCGGCCGGTGCTTTGGCCCACCAGGGAATACTCCCCTTCATTATATTGGAATTCTTCTCTTTTATTCAGATTGTGAATGCTGATCAGTCCTTCGCACTTGGTATCCACTGTTTCCACCCAGAAGCCGAAATGCGCCACACCGCTGATCACACCATCGAAGGTATGACCAATGAACTGCTGCATGTATTCTACCTGTTTGTATTTGTTACCGGCGCGTTCAGCTTCCATTGCCTTGCGTTCCATTTCAGAGCTGTGTTTGCATTTCTGCTCCATTTGCTTGTCGGGACGCACGCTGTTGGCAAGACATTCAGCCAGTACACGGTGTACCAGTACATCGGGGTAACGGCGGATAGGGGAAGTAAAATGGCAGTAGTCTTCAAAACCAAGACCATAGTGCCCCACATTATTCACCGTGTAAATGGCTTTGGCCATTGTACGGATGCCCAGCGTTTCCAGCACCGGTTGCTCCGGTTTGCCTTTTACCTGTGCCAGCATTTTATTGAAGGAGCTGGCAATGCTTTCCGGTGTGGTGAGATCGAACTTATACCCGAATTTTCCGGCGAACAGGGCGAACACTTTCAGCTTTTCCGGGTCGGGCGTATCATGCACACGATAAGGGAACGGGATGGGCTGTTTATTAATCCGCAGCTTGCCCACGTATGCCGCAATGGTTTTGTTGGCCAGCAGCATAAATTCCTCGATCAGCTGGTGCGCTTCTTTACTTTCTTTAATGACAATGCCAATCGGCTTACCGGTTTCATCGAGTTTAAAGCGTACTTCCTGCGAGGAGAAGTTAATGGCGCCATGTACAAAACGTTGCTTGCGCAAAGTTTGAGCAATGCGGTTTAACAGCATCACTTCGTTCTTATACGGACCCTCAGATTTGCCTTCTATAATCTCCTGTACTTCTTCGTAGGTAAACCTGTGATCCGAATGGATCACGGTGCGGCCGATCCAGTGTTGCTTCACCTCTCCTTTTTCGTTCATCTGGAACATAGCGGAGAAGGTGAGCTTGTCTTCATGCGGCCGCAGGGAACAAAGCTCATTGGAGATCTTTTCCGGCAGCATGGGCAACACGCGGTCTGGCAGGTATACGGAGGTAGCGCGTTTATCCGCTTCTTTATCGAGTTCGGTGCCGGGCAGTACATAATGACTTACATCGGCAATATGCACCCCCAGTTCATACAAACCGTTTTTCAGCAGGCGGATAGAGATGGCATCATCAAAATCTTTGGCATCCACCGGGTCGATGGTCATGGTAAGGATTTTGCGGATATCTTTCCGTTTACCTACTTCTTCTTCAGAAATATTTTCCTGGATGGTATCCAGTTCTGCTATTACTTCTTTAGGGAAACTGAGCGGGAATCCTGCTTCTATGAGGATTTCCTTCATGGCCAGGTCGTTGGTATCGCTGGCATCCAGGATTTCCACGATTTCACCTACAGGCTTGCGGGATTTTTCTCCCCATGCTACTATTTTCACCACGGCTTTATCGCCGCTTTTCGCCTCTCCGAGGGAGTTGGCGGGAATATAAATATCCGGCATAAACAATCCCTTTTCAGGGATCAGGAAAGCAAAGCTTTTGCTGACCTGCAGGGTACCGGTGAATTCGGTTTTATTTCGTTTAAGGATGTCCGTTATGATGCCTTCCATGCGGCCTTCGTTATGGGCTGCTTTCAATACATCCACCAGCACTTCATCTTTATCGAGGGCGGTATGCAGGTTTTTCTGCTTCACCATGATGTCTTTTGTAAGGCCATCCACGATCACAAAGGCCATTCCGGACCTTGTTACTTCCAATACGCCTTTAAAGGTCTTCTTCTGGCTATGGCTTTGTTGGGGGTTGTTAGGGTTATGATTACCGCCTTTTTTATTTTTCTTTTTTCTACTCATGTTAGTCGTAAGTTATTGTTGACCGGGCGCTGGCAGGTGCCGGCCTATGTAGTCAAAAATAAAGTTATTAAATAATTCTGCTTCCCCGAAGAGGAATGCAATCTCTACTGGAATAACAGCCATCTGCAGGTTTTGTTCTGCCAGCATTCCTTTGAGCAGATGTAATCTTACCGCATCCTTTTCTGTGGTAATGACAATCTTTTCTGTGCCGGGCAGGTCGCTGCATTCCTTTTTTATTTTTAGTATATCCTTTTCCGTATAATAATAATGATCGGGAAAAGACAAGAGGTATACCTGTTCGTAACGTCGTTTCAATTCTTCGAGCAATGGTTCGGGCCTTGCTATACCACATGCCAGCAATACGGTTGCTGATTTAGGGACGGCCACCGGGTGATGGGTGATCATATCGGACAAGGCGCCGTATTGCAAGGTAGTGAAAAAGAGCCGCTGATGTGGCAATGGTTTAATTTCTTTTTCCAGGGCCAGCTTCTCTTCCGTGCTCATGGCGGGCGGACACTTTGATACAATAATACAATCGGCCCGGTGATATCCCTGTCTGCCTTCCCTTAAACGGCCAAAAGGTACTACATGATCCCGGGTAAACAATCGGCTGTAATCGGTGATCATGATATTAAGACCGGGCTTTATGGAGCGGTGCTGGAAGGCATCATCGAGCAGTACCACCTGGGTATCGGGCTCATCTCCGAGCAGCTGCGGAATGGCCAGCATCCGTTCTTCTCCTACGCAGACCTTGATATCCGGGAATTTATCGTGAAACTGCATGGGTTCGTCCCCGATATCGGCAGCAGTGCTTCTTTCATCTGCCAGGATGTAGCCGCTGGTACGGCGGTTGTACCCCCGGCTGAGCGTGGCAACTTTCAGATGATCCTTCAGCAGGCGGATCATATATTCAACATGCGGGGTTTTCCCGGTGCCGCCTACCGACAGGTTGCCCGCGGCGATCACAGGAAGATCAAATTCCACTGCAGTGAGCAGCCCTTTGTCGTAAAACCGGTTCCGCAACCACATCACCAGGCCATACAGCAGGGAAAAAGGATATAAAAGAACATTCAGGTATTTAAGCACTGTTGTTTATTTAAATTGATAAATGTGATCCGGGGTTACCACCGTATGCAACGGCACATCCCACGAATCCACGTCTTCTATCTGCAGAACGGGTTCAAACAGCGACAGGCCGATGGTACGCACATCCGGCCGGCATTGTTTCAGAAAACGGTCGTACATACCTTTGCCATATCCTACCCGCTGCCCCTGCCGGTCGAAAGCCAGTAAAGGTACAAATACAAGGTCTATATTTTCCGGTGATATCACTTCCCCATGATCCGGTTCCGGGATGCCGAACCTGTTTTTCACCAGTATGGTATTGGTTTTCCAGAGATAATGATTCATCTCGCCGGTTTTCATATCCGAGCGGGAAAGCAACCATTCCATTTCCGGCCATTGGGTTCTCCCCCATTTTACCAGGGGCCAGGTATCCACTTCTTTTTTTTCAGAGATAGGAAGAAAGATATGCGCATTCCTGACGTTGCTGTAATCAAGCTGACGGGCATTCGCCAGTAACCGCTCATTCAGGGCGAGGGCGGTGGGTTCGTCCAGGTTAAGCCGCAGCTCCAGGAAATGTTTTCGTATATCCTTTTTAGTGGTCATGCCAATAAACTATGCAGCGAGGCTGACAACAACTGTGCCTGTTGTTGAATGAATGCCTTATCTACCGTATCTGTCAGCGGGATACGGCCAATTTTCGGGTACCCGCTCCACTTTACCACATCGTCTTCATTGCTGTGATAATCTCCGCCAAACACCCATCCGATAACGGGCACGCCTGTATGTTGCAGCATCCTTGCAGTGAGCATCGAGTGGTTGATGCTGCCCAGGTAATTCTGCGCTACAATCACCACCCTGGCTTTCAGCGCCACTATCAGGTCCAGCGTAAACAGCTCTTCATTTACCGGCACCATCAATCCCCCGGCGCCTTCCATTACCAATGGCCTGTCAACCGGCTGGTACTGGTCCGCCAGCTCCAGGATACGCCCCGCATCAATAGTACAGTCCTCCAACCGTGCCGCCAGGTGCGGAGAGGCAGGCGCCTGCAACCGCCACGCTTCCGGGTGACAAACTGACACCTTATTTGACAACAGGGATAATACCGTATCTGTATCTGTGCCTTCCATCAAACCCGTTTGCACCGGCTTCCAGTAGTCGGCTGTTAGTGCCTCCGTGATACAGGCAGCGGTAATGGTTTTACCCACGCCTGTACCTATTCCTGTAATAAAAATCCTTTCGCTCATTGGCGCAAATATACGCGAATGTTGTCTTTCGCGGATTTTGTCTTTCCCGCTGATTACGCTGATTATACTGATTTAGGGATTTGATCACTTTGGATTTAAAATGATTTGGGTAGATGTAAGCGGATATACCCGCTTATATTTCCCATAATCATTTTAAATCCTTATAAAATCTAAAAAGTAAAATCAAGGTAATCAGTATAATCAGCGTAATCAGTGAGAAAGACAAAATCCGCTCCGATCCCTCAACGCAATTCCGTATTTTCGTAATCATACAACCTCATTTTTTATGAAATACTGCGATAATATACTTGAAACGATAGGCAATACCCCGATGGTAAAGTTGCACCGCGTAACGGCTTCCCTGCCTTGCACGGTGCTGGCGAAGGTGGAGTTTTTTAACCCCGGCAATTCTATTAAGGACCGCATGGCGGTGAAAATGGTGGATGTAGCGGAAGAGAAAGGATTACTGAAACCCGGCGGCACCCTTATCGAAGGCACCTCTGGCAATACAGGTATGGGACTGGCGCTGGCGGCCATTATCAGGGGATACAAATGTATTTTCACCACTACCGATAAACAATCCAAAGAAAAAGTGGATATCCTGAAGGCGGTAGGCGCCGAAGTAATTGTTTGTCCTACCAATGTGGAACCCGAAGATCCCCGCTCCTATTATTCTGTGTCTAAAAGACTGGCCACGGAAGTGCCCAATTCATTTTATGTGAATCAATATGACAACCTGGCTAACCGGGATGCGCATTACGAACAAACCGGTCCTGAAATATGGGAACAAACCGACGGTAAAATCACCCACCTGGTAGTGGCCACCGGCACCGGTGGTACGGTTACCGGCACCGGGAAATACCTGAAAGAAAAAAATCCGGATATTAAAGTATGGGCGATCGACAGTTATGGCTCCTTACTGAAGAAGTATTTTGAAACCGGGGAGCTGGATATGAGCGAAGTGTATCCTTATATTACAGAAGGTATCGGGGAAGATTTTGTGCCGGAGAATTATGATATGAAGGTGATCGACAAATTTGAAAAGGTAACGGATAAAGATGCTGCCGTGATGGCGCGACGCATCACCAAAGAAGAAGGTATTTTTGTTGGATACTCCGCCGGATCAGCCATAGCCGGTCTGTTGCAGCTGAAAGAAGGACTGAAGCCAACAGATGTGGTGGTCGTTATTTTTCATGATCATGGCAGCCGCTATGTAGGTAAAATCTATAACGACCAGTGGATGCTGGAACGTGGTTTCCTCGATGTAAAAACAGTGAAAGATGTAGTGAATGGCCGTCGTAACCAGCCACTGGTAACCATCAGCGCTGATGAAAAAGTAAGTGAAGCCATTGCCCGGATGAAAAAATATGACATCGAACATATACCTGTAGACCAGGGCGGGGAACTGATCGGATCCATTTCCGAAAACGGGTTGTTCAACCGCCTGATCGATGATGCCAACCTGAAAGATGCGCAGATAAGCCAGGTAATGCAGCCATTGTTCCCGCTGGTAAGCCAGGACACGCCTATCGAAAAGCTTTCGGTATATATCAACCGGGAAAACGGCGCTGTACTTACAAAAGATGACAGCGGCAATCACCACATTGTTACGAAATACGATATTATACAGGCGTTGGGCAGATAAAAGTACCGCATGTTATTTACCGATCAGCTCAACAGGCAGATAACAATTGAACATCCGCCACAGCGGATTGTTTCACTGGTGCCATCCCAAACAGAGTTGTTATATTCCCTCGGACTTGAAAAGGAAGTGGTGGGTATTACCAAATTCTGCGTACATCCGTTAACGTGGTTCAGGGAAAAAACACGGGTGGGTGGCACCAAAAATATTCACGCTGGTATTATACGGCAGCTTTCACCGGATCTGATCATTGCCAATAAGGAAGAAAACCTCGCCGCTGATGTGGAGCTGCTGATGAAAGATTACCGGGTGTGGGTGAGTAATATCCAAACATTGGAAGATGCTTATGCCATGATTGCCGGTATCGGCGCTATCACCCACCGGGTGCAAGCGGCCGCTGATCTGGTTTCGCAGATCAAAGCCGGCTTTGCATCGCTGCACCCGCTTCGGGAAGCTGTTCCCACCGCTTATTTCATCTGGCGCGATCCCTGGATGGTTGCCGGTGGCGACACCTTCATACACCAGATGTTGCAGTTATGCGGGTTCCATAATGTATTTGGCCACCTGCCCCGCTATCCAACTGTTACTGCCGCTGAGCTGGCCGCCAGCGGATGCCGCAGGGTATTGCTCTCGTCTGAGCCCTATCCATTCAAAGAAAAACATATAGCCGAGTTGCAGGCTGTTTTGCCGGACGCCCGAATCCAGCTGGTAGACGGTGAAATGTTTTCCTGGTATGGCAGCCGTTTAATTGAGGCGCCCGCCTATTTTCAATCAGTGATAGAAAATTAAAGGTCCCGAGGCAACTTTCTTCTTTTCACTTGCGTAAACAGGATAACGATCAACTAAAACGCATTTTATGGAAAGAAGAGATTTTGTTTCCAACATTGGATTAACGCTGGCATTGGTATGTACAGCCGGTTTGGCTGCCTGCAGCAAGGGAGGCAGTAATGATCCCGACCCCACACCTCCCGGCGGCGGCAATGCAAAGCTAACATTGAACCTCGGCAGTGACCTCACCAATGTGGGCGATTTCAGGATCTCCAACGGGGTAATCATTATCCGTACAGGCTCCGGCAATACTGCAGCGGCTTTCACGGCCCTTTCCAGTACCTGCACCCACCAGGGCTGTACCGTAGCCACCTTTAACAATTCCTCCAAATTAATTGAATGTAATGCGCCTTGCGGTCATGGCAGCCGGTACACCACTACCGGCTCGGTGAATACGGGTCCCGCTACCGCTGCGTTGACGGCTTACACCATCAAGGTAGATGGCAATGTGCTCTCCGTTAGTTAATGTTTTTGCAGAAAATCGAGCACCCATTCTGCAAAGGGTACCGTGCGCACTACTGAATTATGATCTCCGGCTACTGTGCCGTGCATTCCTGCCGGCATCATGGCCGCGAGAGAGCCTCCGGTATCATTATCTTCGTCTTTATCCCCACCGATAACCAATACCGGCTGATGCACGCCGGCCAGCTCCTGTGGTGTAGTAGAGGGCTGGCCCAGCTGCATCATGGCGAGGGCCCGCTGATCCAGTCCGGACTGTTGTACATATTTAACCATCGCAGCCAGTTCCGGCACGTCTTTCCCCGAAAGCGCCTCGTAAAACTGCCGGCGGCGCGGCCATGCGGGATCTGTAAAAGCTATACCCATACCGCCCATCACGGCGCTGCGCACCCTGGCGTCCAGCACCAGCAGGCGGGAAACAATAATAGCGCCCCTTGAATAGCCCACTACCTGGTAATTATTAATATTAAGATGGGTCATGAGTCCCATAATATCTTTTGTTTCCGCATCATTAAGATAAGCGAGGCTGTCGTGCGGATGATCCGACGCGCCATTTCCCCTCAGATCGAGGGTGATCACCTGATACCCATGCGCCAGCAGGGAGTCGTACAAAGCTGTTTTCTTCCAGGAATCCCCGTTCACAATAAAACCGTGCACCAATAATACCGGGGCGCCGGTACCTGCAATGGTATAATGAATACGGGTGCTGTCGAAGGAGGTATAATATAGCAGGGAGTCCGCAACATTGGCTGTAAATGCACCAGCAGCAGACACTTTCAGGAATATACCTGCGATGAAAAACAGAAATAGTTTCATACAAAACCGGATTGAGATCGGTTAAAATACATTTTTCTGTTGGTAGAATTAATACGTAAGCGCTTACTTTTCGCTATAAATCTTCTATTTAACTCCTTATATTTGCTTTCCTAAAAAATAAAACACATATCAGAGTATGGGAAAATACAGAGCTGGCGTATTATTCGGCGAAGAGCTGGATGCGCTGTATAACGATGCCAAAGACAACGGATTTGCTATGCCTGCCGTAAATGTTGTGGGAACTAACTCCGTGAATGCGGTACTGGAAACAGCTGCTAAAGTAAATTCACCGGTTATTATTCAGTTTTCTAACGGTGGTGCACAATTTTTTGCCGGTAAAGGCATGCCGAACGACAAGCTGCAGGCGAACATTGCAGGTGGCGTTTCCGGTGCTAAACACGTACATGAAGTAGCTAAATATTACG
The DNA here is from genome assembly GCF_050434025.1 of Chitinophaga sp. W3I9. Taxonomy (NCBI): domain Bacteria; kingdom Pseudomonadati; phylum Bacteroidota; class Chitinophagia; order Chitinophagales; family Chitinophagaceae; genus Chitinophaga; species Chitinophaga sp. W3I9. The sequence goes on along the minus strand of NZ_JBNPWC010000001.1, from coordinate 4,375,918 downwards.
GTGTTCCGGTGGTACTGCATACCGACCATGCTGCTAAAAAATGGTTGCCGTGGATCGACGGTTTGCTGGATGCAGGTGAGCAGTTCTTTAAACAAACCGGTCAACCGCTGTACAGCTCTCACATGCTGGATCTTTCCGAAGAACCAATTGCAGAGAACATTGAAATTTCTCATAAATATTTTGAGAGAATGAACAAACTGGGTATGTCCATCGAAATCGAACTGGGCGTAACCGGTGGTGAGGAAGACGGCGTGGACAACTCCGGTGTAGACAACTCCAAGCTGTATACCCAGCCTGAAGAAGTAGCTTATGCGTATGAAATTTTATCAAAAGTAGGCCCCCGTTTCACGGTAGCTGCTGCTTTCGGTAACGTTCATGGCGTATACTCACCAGGTAATGTGGAACTCCGTCCGGTGATCCTGCATAACAGCCAGGAATTCATCCAGGAGAAATATAAAACTGCAGCTAAACCTGTTTACTATGTATTCCACGGTGGTAGCGGTTCTCCAAAGCACCAGATCACAGAAGCACTGGGTTACGGCGTTATCAAAATGAACATCGATACCGATATGCAGTGGGCATTCTGGGAAGGTATTCACGATTTCTACGAAGCCAAGAAAGATTACCTGCAGGGACAGCTGGGTAACCCCGAAGGTGCTGACAAGCCAAATAAAAAGTACTACGATCCCCGCGTATGGCTGCGCAAAGGCGAAGAAACCTTTGTTAAGCGCCTGGAAGAAGCATTCAGGGATCTGAACTGTATTAACAGGAACGCATAATTAAGCATTCAGCTTAAGATATAAAGGCAAAAAGCTGTTGTAACGGAGATAAAAGCGATCATATATTATATGTATATGTTATTATCTCCGCTACAATGGCTTTTTGCTTTTTGACTTAAACTTTATACTTTTCCCTATATGTTTTTGGCTTTATGCGATAATTCGTATCTTGCACCACTATTTTCTAATCTAATAGTAAAATATGTCAAGCTGGTTTAAGCGAATTAAACAAGGCATCTCTACCACCACCAGTGAAAAGAAAGAAGCACCGGATGGTTTGTGGCACAAGTGTCCTAACTGTAAAAAAACCACCACCGTAAAGGATCTGAAAGAGCATTACTATGTTTGCGATAAGTGTAATTATCACAACCGTATTAACTCTGCAGAGTATTTTGAGATCATATTTGATAACAATCAGTTCGAGGAACTGTTCCCAAATATATACCCGACCGACTTCCTGGGATTCAAGGATCTGAAGCCGTACGCCGACAGGCTGAAGGATGCGCAGAAGAAATCCGGGCTGAAAGACGCGATGACCGTAGGAGCCGGCAAGGTGCTGGGAAACGACCTGGTAGTAGCCTGTATGGATTTTAACTTTATCGGGGGTTCTATGGGCTCTGTAGTAGGTGAAAAGATAGCCCGTTCTATCGACTACTGCATACTGCACAAGATGCCGCTGATGGTCATCTCCAAATCAGGAGGCGCCCGTATGATGGAAAGTGCCTTCTCCCTGATGCAGATGGCCAAAACATCGGCCAAGCTCACGCAGCTGGCGGATGCAAGACTCCCCTACATCTCTTTAATGACTGACCCCACCACCGGTGGTGTAACCGCCTCCTACGCAATGCTGGGCGACCTCAACATTGCTGAACCAGGCGCGCTCATCGGGTTTGCAGGTCCCAGGATCATTAAAGAAACGATTAAAAAAGACCTCCCCGCTGGTTTCCAGAGCGCTGAGTTCCTGCTGGAACATGGCTTCCTGGATTTCATCATGGATAGAAAAGAACTTAAGACAAGGTTGGCAGGTTTGCTGACCATCTTCAAAAATTAGAAAAACAGCTTTTAGCCTTCAATTGTTAGTACGGGCATGGATCTTTCCTGCATCTGCTAACAATTGAAGGCTAAAAACTAACAGCCCATATTAAAGCGCAAATGGCAGAGTTAAAGAACAGATCGGCATATTTTGAGTACGCAATAGAAGATAAATTTATTGCCGGGATGGTATTGCTGGGTACGGAGATCAAATCGATCCGCGCCGGCAAGGTGAGCTTTAATGATTCTTTCTGCTATTTTTCCAAAGGAGAATTATATGTGAAGAGCCTGCACATCGCAGAATACTCACACGGTACCTCCTCCAATCATGATCCGCTGCGGGAACGCAAGCTGCTGCTTACCAAGCGGGAACTGAGAAAGATGGAAAACAAGATGAAAGAACGTGGCTACACCATTGTACCACTTCGCATGTTTATTACCGATAAGAGCCTGGCAAAAATGGAAATTGGTATCGGTAAAGGTAAAAAGCTTCACGACAAACGCGACTCTATCAAGGCCAGGGAAGCAGACAGGGAGCTCAGACGACAATTTAAATAAACATAGCCCCTGCAGGCAAAGCATATCCTTATAAAACAGTTCCCCATTGAAAAAACTAGCATTCAGGCCGTTACTGAGCATTACCGCCATCCTTCTCTACACCTGTATTCTCTCCTGTAAATCAGGTGAAAAATTATACAATAAAGGCAGATACGACGAAGCGGTTACCGCTTTTGTAAAAAAGCTGCAACGTAAACCGCAGGATGCCACCGCCACGCGGATGCTGCCGGACGCCTATAAACAGGCGCAACTGGTGCGGGAAGACCGCGTTAACGGATACCTTCGCTCTAATAATCAACTCAAGTGGGAAAATATACGGAATGAGTACAGGGCTTTACAAACGCTCTACAATGCCATTCACAGCTCCCCGGCGGCCCTTAAACTGGTGCAGCCGAAGGACTACCGCGATGCGATCACCGGCGCCCAGGAAAACGCCGCAGAAATGCGATACGACCGGGGCATGGCTTTGCTGGATAAAGGCGATAAAGCCAGTGCACGCCTGGCCTTTGATGAATTTAATGCCGCACTGAAGCTGATCCCCGATTACCGGGATACCAAGCAACGGCGGGATGAGGCTTACCAGATGGGCGTGATCAATGTGGTGGTCAGTGAAATTGAAGTACGCTCACCTTATTACCAGTTCAGCGCCGATCAGTTCCGCGACTATCTGGTGCGCAACCTTCAGCAGCGCAGTATCAACCAATTTGTGCAGTTTTACGACGAACGGGTGGTTCGTAATGAAAATCTCCGCCCCGATGAATATATTGAACTGCGCTTTTTTGATTTCGTGGTGGGTCAAACATATGTAGACCGTATCCAGCGCGATGTTTCAAAAGAAATTGTGATTGGTACCACGAAAGACTCCACCGGTAAGGAGTTCAATATCTACAAAACGGTGAAGGCCACACTTTTTATCACTAAAAAAACGGTGGTATCGAAAGGGTTACTGGATTACCGCATCACCAATACCGGCAACGGGCAATTACTGCGCACCGACCGCATCCCCGGCAGCTATACCTGGCTCAACCAGTTTGGTACCTTTAAAGGCGACGAAAGAGCCCTCAGCGATGAGGACAAGCAGCTGATGGGAGGACGGGATATGCCGCCACCGCCGCCTACAGACTTATTTATGGAATTTACCCGGCCTATTTATGATCAACTGGCAGGGGATCTGCAGAGTTTTTACAACAGGATTTAAGGGACATAGTGTATAGATAGTGCATGGATAGTGCATGAGGAGTCCATGAGAAGTGCATGGATGGTCCATAGTATACGCAGGTTTTAGGCATGGATGAAGTATCCATGAAGTAATGAAGATTATATCTTTTGCTTTAGCAGCGGTATCAGCTGGTGTGCTGGCACTACCCCACTCTGCCGCCAGATCAGTTTCCCATCCCGGAAAAGCAACAAAGTAGGTACGCTGGCAATCTGCCATTGAGCGGCCAGTTGCTGGTTTCTGTCTATATCTATCTTGATGATCCTGATCTGTTCCCCCATTTTATCCTTTACTTCTTTCAGGATAGGCGGCACCATCTGGCAGGGACCACACCAGGTGGCAAAACAATCGATCAGTACCGGGGTTGATGAAGCGAGTATTGCCTGAAGGTTTTCCATAGCACAAGTTTTAATTCCAATCACAAATTACGACTTTTTGAAAATCAGAAAATATAACATATATTACCAATATAACCCGTCTTATTTATTTGCATATGAACGTGCTATCCACTATTATCTATTTTGCCTGGTTCCTGTCTGAGATTCTGCTGCACCGCATTCTCCGCGGCAAGGACAAAGAAGACAAGAAGAAAAAGGACCAGGGCAGCCTGGCGTTTATCTGGATCGTGATCATTGTGTTCATCAATATTTCCGTATTGGTATCTGCAAAAACAGCTTACCCTATTCTTCCAGGCCCGGATATGAATCGTATAGGCCTTAGCGTTATACTACTGGGAATGGTGTTTCGCTTTATGGCCATTGCGCAGCTGGGCAGGTTGTTCACCGTAAATGTAACGATCCGGAAAGACCATCACATTAAAAAGGATGGACTGTACAGCATATTACGGCATCCCTCCTATGCCGGTTCCCTGTTATCTTTCCTGGGATTCGGGTTATCGCAGAACAACTGGCTGGGATTAGCCATCGTGTTCATCCCGGTTTTTATAGCATTTGCTTACCGGATGAACATAGAAGAAAAAGTACTGAGCGAACAGTTTGGAGAAGAATACACCAACTATATGAAGCATACCAGCCGGGTTATTCCCTGGATCTATTAGCAATTTCTTTTTACGATAAAAATATAGAAGCATAAAAAAAGCCCCCGGAAATTCCGGGGGCTTTTTTTATGCTTTAATTATTGATATTCGGATTGTTCTGCAACTCCGTAATTGGAATGGCAAAGAGGTAATATTTACTGTATGGCACAAACGGCGTTCCATCCGGTTGTTTCAGCGTAAGATGGCCCTGTGCAGGCACTTCTACAAAGGTACCGTCTCCTCTTGGCACACTGATGATGCTATCCTGCCCATTATAAGAAAGGAATGGCTTCCTTACTACGGTACCGCCTGTACGAATAATATCAGACAATGAAAATCCTTCTCCCCACAACTCTTTCCTTCTTTCCACCAGGATGGTATCCACCAGGCTGCCGCCACCTTTATAAAGCGTAGCGTTGCGCGCTGCACGCAATACATTGAGGGCTTCCGCACCTTTGACAGTGTTGCCGCTTTGGGCATAGGCTTCTGCTTCAATCAGGTACATTTCTGCGGAGCGCATCAGTACCAGGTCGCCCACCAGTGCGCCGGCATCACGGAAACGGAATTTTTTATAGCGCAGGTAGCCTTCCTGGTCAGGCAGGGTATCCCAGTCGAATAAACGGAAACGTACGTCTGCACTATCAAAGAAATTCTTAAAGTAAGGATCTGCCATAAAGCTCTGGTAGTAAGAGGCCGGGCTGGAAACATCCAGGAAATGGAAGTTATAGCTGGCGTTGCTTTGATTAGGCGTTTGTGCATGTCCCCAGATCCACTCCCCATTATTGATATCGCTGAATCCTTTGTTATAATCATCGCCCGACATCAGGGGATAACCATTGCGGGCCGCTATGGCAGCGGTGACAGCGCTTGTCCATTGGCGGTTGTAAAGGTAAGCACGGGCCAGTAAGCCATTGGCTACGTTGAGGTCAATTTTCCATTTCTGGGTAGCGTTGCGTTGATAATTCTGTAACAGCGGCAGCGCTTTCTGCAGGTCGTCGATTACCTGTTTGTATACTTCTGCTACGGTTGATTTTGCCTTTCCTGCAGTGGCCGGGCCGGATGGTTCTGTGTAGATCGGGATGGCTTTTTCTGTCCCGGTTCTGTTAAACTGGTAAAAAGACGCGAGCGTGAGGTAGCAATTGGCGCGCAGGGCATATGCCTGGCCTTTAAGACGTTTCTTTTTGTCCTCGTCGCCCGTGGCATTATCTACTTTCGCGATTACATTATTACAGTTGTCGATCACCTTGTAAAGAATAGTCCAGAAGGCATTTACCCGGTTCTTGGTATTGTCCGTCATTTCAGTGTATCCATATGAATCACGCAGGCCATACGATTGCGTTACCGCTACATCGCTGCCCATGGCGTCGCTGGTGAGATGAATGGATTTATAACCCGGCACTGCAAAGGTGAAGAATTCTTCAAACATATATGCCCAGGTACCGTTGATCACCGTTTCCACGTTGTCGGCAGTATTAAACACCTGGTCGTCGGGTACGGCATTGGTTGGTTTGGTATCCAGGAAGTCCTTGTTGCAGGCGCCTAATACCAAAGCTGCGATTATTATTAAGAATATATTCTTTTTCATGGTCGTAATTTTTAGAAGCTCAGATTAATACCTGCAGAAATGGATTTGATGGCCGGGTAACGATAGTAGGTAGTACCTCCTACTGATTGTTCCGGATCCAGGCCCTGGTGGTTATAGATCGTGAACAGGTTTTCTCCCTGCACATATACGAGTACGTTATTAAGATGTGCTTTATCCATTAATGATTTAGGAAGGTTATAGCTGATGTTCAGGCTCTTCAGGCGGGCGTAGCTGGCATCGTACAGGAACCGGTCGGAAACGGATGTCCAGTTGGTTTGTACGGTAGTGAGTTTAGGCACATCCGTTACCTTGTTGGTGGGCGTCCAGCGGTTCAGCATTTCCGTGCTGAAAGGGCGGCCTGCGGAGGTACCGGTACCCAGCAGGAACAGGTAATCCTGGTCCAGTACTTTACCACCAAGACTGTACACCATCAGGAACGACAATGAAAATCCCTTGTAGGTAAATGTGTTGGTGAAACCGCCGTATACATCCGGCAGGGAGGAACCGTTATAATACTGTGTAGCCGAAGAATAGTTGCCGGTAGTACCTTTGGTGCCATCTGCATTATCGATGTACCACATTGGCAAACCTGTTTCCTGGTTTACACCTGCCCATTTTCTCAGGTAAAAATCATAGATAGATTTACCTACCATGAGTTTCTTGGTGCCGCTGATAATTTCTTTCTGCGGCAGCTCCGTAATCTTATTCTTATAGTGAGTAGCGTTCAGGTCAATGGACCAGCTGAAATCTTTTGTTTTCACCGGCACTGCGTGTATGGAACCTTCCACCCCGGTATTTTTCAGTGCGCCGATATTTTCATCTACCGCCGAGTAACCTACTGAAGGCGCCATAGGCCTGGAATACAACAGGTCCTGTGATTTGCGCTGGAAGTACTCTATGGTACCGCCCAAACGGTTTTCAAACATGCTGAAATCCACACCAACGTTCAGGTTCAGATTGGTTTCCCATTGCAGGTTCGGATTGTATACCTGGCGACGATAGGTACCACCTTCACCGAGGTTGCTGTTTACATTCAGCAGCGGGTAGTAGTTGTAAAATGCGTCATCACCGAGGTTATCGTTGCCTTGTCCGCCGTAGCTGGCGCGGAGAGTTAGCAGGTTAAGCCAGGAACTATTCTTAAGAATACTTTCCTCTGTTAATTTCCAGGAAGCGCCCACGGACCAGAAAGTACCCCAGCGGTGATTGGGTGCGAAACGGGAAGATCCGTCGCGGCGCAGGGAAGCCGATAAGAAATATTTCCCTACATAGTCGTATTCAGCCCTGCCCAGGAAGCTGGAGAGCGTGTACGTGTCAGTATATCCCTGCAGATCCTTGATGAGAGAGGCATCCGACAGCTCTTCCAGTCCTGGCAGGGAGAAGCCGGATTTCTGACCATCTAAAAAGGTAGTGGTGTATTTATAAGCTTCCTGGCCTGCCAGCAGGTTCAGGTGATGCTTTTCATTAAATGTTTCTTCGTAGGTGAAGATGTTGTTGAACGTCCAGCTGAATACGCGGGTGTTCAACCGTTCTATTGTTCCGCCCACTTCTGCATCAAAGCCCAGGGTTGGGTTTGTATAATCATATTGTTGTTTGGCGGTATAATCGGCGTTGTAACTTGATTTGAATTTAAGTCCGCGCCAGATGGTGGCTTCGCCGTACAGGCGGGCCGATAAGTCATCGCGGGTAAGGCGGTGTTTATCGATAGCGGATGTGGCCACCAGGTTAGTGTTTGTATTGGCTGCGCTGGGGCGGTAACTGCCGTAGTCAAAGATCTTATTGCCGTTGGCATCCAGGATATAGGCGCCGGTGGACCGGTCGCGCTCATAAATAGGATAGAAATTTGACATCAGGCGGCCATAGTTTACATAGTTATCAGAGCGGCTGTCTTCCGAAGGAGGCGCATCCTGTTCGGAGTGCGTACCATTCAGGTTCAGTCCTACCTTTAACCATTTCTTGGCATCAATATCAATATTGCTGCGGAGGTTATAGCGTTTGAAACCGGAAGCAAGATAAATACCCTGGTCATTCAGGTATCCTCCGGAAACGTAGTACCTCGATTTTTCGGTAGCGCCGCTGAGTGCCACATCTGCCTCGGTACGTTTCCCGGTTCTTTGCATGGCATCGTCCCAGTTATCGTCCCACAGGGCTTTAGCGCCGGCTACCAGTTTGCCGTCGGTGCCAACAGGTTGCGGAAACGCGGTGCCATAGGGGTTAATCCCTACCCTTCTGATAAGGCTGCTGCTGGCCTGGGTGGCTGCGGTAGCGGGCGATAAGCCGCTGGTGAGGCCACCGTTACGGATGGCTTCCCAATACATTTCAAAATACTGATCGGTGCTTACCCGGTCGTAATTATCTACTGCTCTTTTTGAAAAACCCTGACTAACGCGAACGTCTATATTACTTCCCTGTTTCTTCCCTTTCTTGGTAGTGATAATCACTACGCCATTGGCGCCACGGGAGCCGTACAGCGCGCTGGAGGCAGCGTCTTTCAGTACACTGATGGATTCAATGTCGTAGGGGTTGATCGCATTCAGGCTGCCTCCGTAAGGCACGCCGTCTACCACGTATAACGGATCGGCGGACGCATTGATGGAGCCGATACCGCGGATGCGGATGGTGGCATCAGAGCCCGGCTGACCGCTGGTAGACGTGCTTTGCACACCAGCTGCAAGCCCCTGTAATGCTTTGGTAACACTGGATACCTGCCTGTTTACCAGTTCCTCGCTTTTAATTTGCGAGACAGAACCGGTGTAGGAACTCTTTTTAGCAGTACCATAAGCTACCACTACAATTTCATCAATGTCTTTCCCCAAAGAACGGAGTGATACATTGATGGGAGATGTGCTGATGGGTACTTCCTGTTGTTCCAGGCCAATGTAGCGGATCACGAGCGTAGTAGCAGCCGGATCAGTTACCTGGAGACTGAAGTTACCTTCAGGATCACTCACCGTGCCGCTGGTAGTGCCTTTAATCACCACCGAAGCACCCGGTAAGGGCGAATTATCTTTCGCGGAATAAACACGACCGGTCACCGTACGTGTTTGTGCAAATACTGCCATGGGTCCAATAAGCAGTAGAAAGAGGAGTAGTCGTTGTAACATGGTAAAATGTTGAGAGTTTTGCAGTGATCTGGTTTTTCCTGGCAATACCTGCCCCTGTCTGTTATTGAACAGGCATTGCAGCTTTGTATCCCATTGTTTTTTAACGCCGGTACAGACGGAGTTCCGGAAACAGTTATTGATCGTTGTAACCTGCTGTGGTAAGCAGACAAATATTTATTACTTCTTAATGATGGCAACAACAATAGTTGCTTAAACAATATGGTTGGGTAATATTCTCCATAAGCAATTCTTTAAATTAATTCCGTTCTATTATCCTATAATTCCTATAGACTAATGGGACGCAAAGCTATATGCTTTCATAATTAAAAACAAAAGAATTGTTAAAAATGTTGAAGAAAAGATTTTTCATCAGAACAGGTTTTCAGTACAGACGTGGATTTCATTGTTAAAAAATGTGATGAGCGGGGAACATCAACTGCCTTTATGCATCAGCAGCACGATGATGACGCCGGAGGTAGTGAGTGTAATATTCGCTACTGCATATGCCACGGTATATCCCAGTGCGGGCACTTTGCTGTTGATGGCATCCTGTATGGCCAGCAGTGGTGCTGATTCATCGTGCGCTCCCGCGCAGGCCCCGAGACCAATGGCCGGGTGGAATTTAAATACATACTTCGCCAGGAACAGTGCCAGCACCATTGGCAGCAGGCTTAGCACCACACCGGCCAGGAAAAGAGTGACCCCTTCTTCTTTCAATCCCTGCAAAAATCCTTCACTGGCGCTCAGCCCAACGATGGCAATAAATACATGTAGCCCCAGTTTGGTCAGCACCCATTGCGAGGCAGCCGGGATGTAACCAAACCGGGGATGAATACCACGCATCCAGCCGAAAACAAGACCTGCTATCAGCGCCCCGCCACTGGTACTCAGCTCTACAGGCACACTGCCAATATGTATGCTCAAACTGCCAAATAAAGTACCGGCCACAATGCCTGCTGCGAGATAAACAATATCTGTTTCCACCCCACTGCTTTCCTTATAACCTAACAACGCAACCGCCTTATCAAGGTCTTCCTGGATGCCCACCAATTCTACCATATCTCCTTTCTGTATAACGGTAGATGCATGCAGTGGCATCTCCATGCCGGAACGCAGAATTTTACGCACGCTGATACCATGAAATTCGGGATGTTTTGAAAATGCTTTCAGCGGCTTATTATTGGCGTCCTTGCTGGTAATGATCAATGTTATTGACTGTACCGGGAACGTGAGCAGTTCCTCATCGGCTACTTCTTTTCCCAACAAAGATACTGACGCAATGGCCGCTGCACGCTGGCCACTGACCGCAATAATATCTCCCGGCTTTATTATAAAATCAGGGGAAGTTTCCATGAGCTTCCCTTCCCGTCTTACCCGTAAAATATAGAGGAACCTTTTCTTGCCGTGAAGTAGGTTTTCTATTTCACGGATGGTTTTGCCATCACCGGTAAGTTCTGCACTAACGAGGTAAGCGCGGAAAGCCACCTGGTCGTAGGCATTGGTAATATTCTCCTCTCCTTCTGCACCGGCCTCTGCTACTTTCGCTTCCATTTCCCTGGTTTCTTCGATGAGCTTTGCACGGCTGCCAGACATAAACCATGGCCCTATTACAGAAAGGAACCAGCTGGTACCGGCGGTACCAAAAATATAGGTGACTGCATAAGCGACCGGGATCTGGTTGATGAGCGTATTCTTTTCATCGTCGGTAATATTAAGTTCACCGATCGTATTGGATGCCACCCCGATGATAGCGGAACAGGTATTGGCGCCGGACATTAACCCCGCAGTGGTACCTGTTTCAAAACGCAGCAGGGAGGCCAATCCCCAGCAAAATAGCAAACTGCTGCAGCATACTATAAAGGAGAACAGCGCCAATGGCAATCCGTCTTTTTTAAGTCCCTGGAAAAACTGCGGACCGATACCATAGCCGGTACAAAACAAAAAGAAGAGAAAGAAAATAGATTTTGTTTCTGAGGGTATATTGATGTGAAAGCTTCCGATGGCAATGCCCACTAATAAAACACCTGTAACAGTGCCGAGTGTAAAGCCTTTTATATGTACCCTGCCTATCAGGAAGCCAGTCAGAAGGGTTAGCATCACTGCTATTTCGGGGTATTTCTGCAACGTATCTGTGAACCAGGAGAGCACCATCGGAATATAAGTTTGCGCTTATATTACAATTATGATTGCCGGTTGGTTCGGTAAGGAGTGTGTTATTCTTTAAGCCAATCCGTTTTCAAAACCTTCATCAATCAGCCAGTTACCGCTGTCGGCGGCCTGTGTGGCCAGTTCATCACAGCGGTTATTGAAAGGGTTGCTGGCGTGGCCTTTCACCCATTGCATTTTTACCTGGTGTCTTTTAAACAAGGGGATAAAGCGTAACCAGAGGTCTTTATTTTTTTTATCTTTAAAATTAATTTTTACCCAGCCCCATAACCATCCTTTCTCAATACTATCCACCACATATTTACTGTCGGTAAAAATGGTGACGGTTACGCCATCTTTCTTCAGTGCTTCCAGTGCAACAATAACAGCCAGCAGTTCCATCCTGTTGTTGGTGGTTTTGCGGTATCCCTGGGATAATTCTTTTCTGACATTTCCCCATATAAGCACCACGCCATACCCACCCGGACCGGGATTACCGCGGGATGCACCATCTGTATATACTACCAGTTCAGCCATGTTCAATTTTAAAGAAGCGCGAAGATAAGGAAAAGTGCGGAGGGGATCGAACACTTTCCCCTCCGTTCTTTACACCTGGAATACGCCTACACTAAAAGGCTGATCCACCGGTGCGTTGTTGGCAGCTTTAATACCTTCTGCAATTCTTATCCGGGTATCGGCGGGATCAATGATATCATCTACCCATAACCTGGAAGCGGCGTAGTAAGGAGTGGTTTGTGCGTAATATTTATCGGTAATTTCTTTCAGCAGGCGGGCTTCTTCTTCCGGGGTGATCACCTGTCCTTTTGCTTTCAGCGAAGCCACCTGGATCTGCAATAATGTTTTGGCGGCCTGCTCTCCTCCCATCACCGCAATTTTAGCGGATGGCCAGGCATATATAAAGCGTGGATCATAGGCTTTGCCGCACATCGCATAGTTGCCCGCGCCATATGAATTACCAACGATGATAGTAATTTTTGGCACCACGGAATTAGCAACGGCATTCACCAGTTTTGCCCCATCTTTGATAATACCGGAATGTTCGCTTCTGCTGCCTACCATGAATCCTGTTACGTCCTGGAGGAATACCAGTGGAATTTTTTTCTGGTTGCAGTTCATGATGAAGCGGGCTGCTTTATCGGCGCTGTCGTTGTAGATAACGCCGCCCATTTGCATTTCGCCTTTTTTACTTTTTACGATTTTACGTTGGTTGGCAACAATGCCTACTGCCCAGCCATCGATACGTGCGTAGCCGCAGATAATGCTTTTGCCGTAGTCCTGTTTGTATTGGTCGAGTGTGTTGGCATCTACAATACGGTCTATTACTTCCAGCATATCATAGGGCCGGGTACTGTCGGCCGGCAGCACGCTGTCCAGTTCATCGGCGGGCTTTGCCGGTGGCTGCGGCGCTATCCGGTCGAAGCCGGCATTACCGGTATGACCCAGTTTGCTTACAATGCGTTTTATCTGGTCGAGGCATTCCTCATCAGACTTGAATTTATAATCGGCGATGCCGGAGATCTCAGTATGGGTAACGGCGCCTCCTAACGTTTCCGCATCTGCGTCTTCCCCGATGGCGGCCTTTACGAGGTAAGGACCCGCGAGGAAAATGGAGCCATTACCTTCTACCATGAGCACTTCATCGCTCATGATAGGCAGGTAAGCTCCTCCGGCCACGCAGCTGCCCATTACCGCAGCAATTTGTGTGATACCCATGGCGCTCATGCGGGCGTTGTTGCGGAAGATGCGGCCAAAGTGTTCTTTGTCGGGGAATATTTCATCCTGCATGGGAAGGAATACGCCGGCGCTGTCGACCAGGTAAATTACCGGCAGCCGGTTTTCCATGGCGATTTCCTGGAGGCGCAGGTTCTTTTTGCCGGTCATGGGGAACCAGGCCCCGGCCTTTACGGTCATGTCGTTGGCTACAATCATACATTGGCGGCCGCTTACATATCCAATTCCTCCTACGGTACCTGCTGCGGGGCATCCGCCATATTCTTCGTACATGTCGTACGCGGCGAATGCGCCGATTTCGGTAAAGGGGGTATCTTTATCGATGAGGTATTGAATGCGTTCCCTGGCAGTGAGCTTACCTCTTTGTCTCACTTTCTCCAGGCTTTTCTTTCCTCCGCCCTGTTCTATTACGCCCAGGCGTTGTTTCATGGTGCTGATTGCCATCCGCATAGCATCTTCATTTTTGTTGGTTTCCAATTGCTGCTGATCCATAACGATGGTTTTTATATTCTTTAAAAATAAGGGAAAGAATTCAGTAAATTACGATTAACGGGAAGGCTACCGGTGTTTGAAGCCGGATATCTTTTAAAATAAAAATCCTATTGTATGTCTTTATTACTGGAGCATTTAGCCGTATCGCTTGAAAATCTTTACAATGGCACCCCTTGGATCGACGTTACCTTCCAGGAACATCTTTCGCGCATTGACGCCCGGCAGGCGGTAAAATCTTTCGGGGAATCCAATAACATCTGGGAGATTGTCAATCATGTGATATTCTGGCACCAGCGGGTGCAGCGATACATGCACAATGAAGCGCCGGAGCAGGATGGCGACCTGCCTGATTTTTATATGCCGGAGAACCATGGGGAAGAAAACTGGCAGGCTACTATTCACCGGCTGACCCATTCCTTTGAGCAAATAGCCGCTACCATCCGGAAGTTCCCGGAGAAAGAATTGTTTGACACCTTTCCCGGAACAGAAAACAAGGCCATTTATTATTTACAGGGGCTGGCGGAACATGACGCGTATCACCTGGGGCAGATCGTACTGCTGCATAAATATGCATAACGGGGAAAGAATCCGGGCATACCTTGCGTATCCTTAAAATAAATCCATATCGTAACGCTGTTCATACAGTTGCTGTCCCCACAGCTGCAGATATTTTTCGCCCGTTTTGCGGAAGCCGGCATTCTTATACAGGGCAATGGCGGTTTCCTGCATGCTGGTGGTCATCAGGTATACTTTCTGATAATGTTTTTCCTTACAGAAGGCAATGGCCTCCTGCAGCAGTTTCTTTCCCAGTCCTTTGCCCCGGAAGTCGGGATGGATAAGGAACCACCGCAATTGCGCCAGGTGGCGGGAAGATCCCAGGATGGCCACTGAACCAACAATCTGATCGTTTACAGTAGCAAGGAACATCCTGTCTTTGGCCGGGTTATAGGCAGGAAGAAATTCATAGAATGTCTTACAAACATATGCCTCAAACTCCAGGTTATATCCTGATTCCCTTGCATACAGCTGCCCGTGCAGGTAAATGAGGTAGCCTACATCCCCCGGCAGCAGGTTATAACGGATATGGATATCCGAAGTTTGCTCACCCGGCTGTGCAGACAATACCTGTTCAATGGTTTTCATAGCACCGGCTACCTGTTGTTGTTGTTTTTCGGAGAGATGATTGGTGATCTGCCTGATCTCCCGGTTAGATTTATCTTCCAGGCCGGCCAGCATTTTTTTACCGGCAGCGCTGAGGTAAAGAAAAAACGTACGTCCGTCGGAGGTAGACTGCTGCCTGTTCAGCCACCCGTTCTTCTCAAACTTTTTCAGCAGGCGGCTAAGATAACCTCCATCAATCTTCAGGATGGCAATCAATTGCCCGGCAGTACATTTTCCAAGCTGTCCTATTTCAAATAAAACCCTCACTTCGGAGAGCGACAGGTTACTGTCCAGGATATGCTGGTTCAGCAACCCGATCATGCCGGTATAGAAACGGTTAAAGCGGCGGATATCGCCTACAACCGGAGATTCGACAGTCATAGTTACTTGTTTTCCAGGCAAAAGTAGATAATTACTTGACAAAAGCAAATAATTAATTTGCTTTTGTCAAGTAACTTGAGCGGAGTTTGTCTTTCTCAGGATTACGCTGATTATACTGATTTGGGGGATTTGATCACTTTGGATTTTAAATGATTCGGGGAGATCTAAGCGGATTTTGTGTTTTTCAGGATTGGGGGGATATACTGATTACCTTTGTCCTTTTGTCCTTTTGTTCCTTAGCGGGAAAGTAGTATCTTGATTAAATTTGATTTTTGATTTATGTCTCCAGGATTATTATTCTCATTCGTCATTGCCTACTTTATCATTTTGCTGGTAGTTGCCTGGTATACAGGCCGGAACTCCAACAACGACTCCTTTTTCATCGGTAACCGCAACAGTAACTGGATGCTGGTGGCCTTTGGAATGATAGGCACCTCACTGAGCGGGGTTACTTTTGTAAGTGTGCCCGGCGCGGTGGGGCGCGACGCCTTTTCCTATATGCAGATCACCCTGGGTTATTTTATCGGGTACATTACGATTGCCTATGTGCTGATACCGCTTTATTACCGGCTGCAGTTAACTTCTATCTATAATTACCTCGACAGCCGCTTTGGAAGAAGCTCCTATAAAACCGGCGCCTCCTTCTTTATCCTTTCCCGTACACTCGGCGCTACCGCAAGGCTATACCTGGTGGTGAGAATACTGCAGGACGCCATCCTCTCCAGTTTTGGCGTGCCCTTCTGGTTAACGACCATCATCATCTTATTTATGATATTGCTGTATACCTATGAGGGCGGCGTAAAAACAATTGTATATACCGACACCCTGCAAACAACCTGTATGCTGGCCGGACTGGTAATTTGTGTAGGTTATATCCTGCATACCATGAACCTTAGCCTCGGTGAAAGCTTCACCGCCATGGGTGAAAGAGGGCTGACAAAAATTTTTAACACCGATCCAAACGACAAACTCTTTTTCATAAAGCAGATTGTGGCGGGTGCATTCATCACCATCACCATGACCGGTCTTGACCAGGAGATGATGCAGAAAAACATCTCTGTAAAAACTTTAAAAGATTCCAAGAAGAACATGGTATCGCTGGCTTTTATTATGGTGATCGTAATTGGCCTGTTCCTCTTCCTGGGTGGTTTGCTTCATTTATACGGCGCACAGCAACAGGTAACAGCCACCGGCGATAAGTTATTCCCGGAACTGGCATTGCATCATATGCCACCGGTAGTTTCAGTGATCTTCATCATTGCGCTTATCTCAGCGTTGTTCCCCAGCGCCGACGGCGCTATGACGGCCCTCACCTCTTCGCTCTGCATCGACATCCTGGACATGCAAAAGCGCACCGACTGGTCCGAAGCAGAAAAGAAAAAGTACCGTCAGCGTATTCACCTGATGATGGCGTTTATCTTCCTTCTTTTTGTGATGGTATTTGAATGGGTGAATAACCAAAGCATGATAGGCGTTATCCTGAAAGTAGCTACTTATACCTATGGACCGCTGCTGGGACTTTTTGCCTTTGGCATTTTAACCAAACGCAAAGTGCAGGATGCGCTGGTCCCGGTTGTTTGCGTAGCTGCGCCGTTGCTTTGCCTGGTGGTGGATCTCTACCAGTCGCATATTTTTGGTAAATTCCAGATAGGACTGGAACTGCTGATCATCAACGGGCTGTTTACTTTCCTGGGGTTATTGCTGATTTCCCGTAAAGACTAATGATATCATCCGGATGCAGTGATGATCACTGCGTCCGGGTACAAACTATTTCAATTCTTTTGTTTTATTCAGGTGGTGCAGCTCCAGCACAGTTGTTTTCCCGTTATCACTTTCCCGGTACATCGGTATAAATTTCCTGTTATAAATAATTTCCTGGTAGGTGTAAGACGTGCGTTGCAATACCGTATTGGAATACACATCATTAAAGCCTCTTACCGTTACATAAATTTCCGCATCGGCCACTTCCATATCCTGTGCCGTAAACCCGAGGAAGGGGCTGTTTTCGTCGATAGGATGCACCACGGTCCAGTTCATCGACAGTGTTTCAATTTTGCTTCGTTCCAGGGCAAGGTTATAAAACTTGTATACGGCCTCCCCGTTTTCCTGCACCTGGACACCCGCTGTTACCAGCACTTCCACGTTGGTGAGGGTATGATTTTCTTTGTAAGAAGCGAAGCGGAACATCAGGGCTGTTTTATCCTTGTAAGGAGCAATCAGCGCATGATCGCTGAACAACAGGTGTGCCCGTGGCTTTGAAAACCGGCCATAGATAAGACCTGTAGCAACTGCGAAAGAGAGGAAGCCTGTCATTGCTTCAATGGCAGCTACAAAGTTGATGCCGTCGCCCACCGGGTTAACACGGCCATATCCTACCGTAGTAAAGGTTTCTGTACTGAAAAAGAATACTTCTTTAAACCTTTCCCAGCTGGTTTTACCGATGATCCCCTGAAATCCTTCCGTGCCTATCCACCAGTAAATACCGGTATACAGGAGGTTAATGGAGAAATAAAAAAGCAGGATCACCAGGGCAAACTGCCAGGCGGGTACACTTAATAAAGCATGGTAAATATTAAAACGTTGCATAAACGAACGGCCTTCCCGGCGGATGTTAAAGCTTCCGTCGCGGTTAATAAACCGGCCGCCATAGCCATTTGCATTCGTACCAAAGCCGGTGTCGTCGTTTTGCCTGGAAAAAGGGTTGATTCTTTTCAGAAGCGCCATAAATGGATATTTGAGGTGTAAAGCTAAGAAGAAATGCGAGGATAATAATGAATCAGGAAGATCGTGTTTGGGTGGGGTTGGAAAGTAAAAAATTGATTTCTTGCAGAAAAGGAACGTAATGGCACTAAATTTAAAGATAAACTTTAACGATTGTTATGAAACGGAAATACTAAAGCCGGATTTTAGTCTGGACCAAGAAACCAGAAAAAAAATAGATGCTCTTCTTCTCAAAGCAAAGCAATGTGAAGATCAGAAATCAAGGTTACCCTAAAGTCCGGAGGGGTAAGCTCACTAAACCAGGTTATTAAAACCAGGGAGCAAGCGCATATCTTTATGACAATATTGAAGTGTTTATAACTAAATCAATAAATAGAAATGGCGCAGGAGATTAATCCTGCGCCATTTCTATTTATTACAGTCACCCGTCTATAAAAATTGACCAGCCAATTACCTTATAAAAAATCAAACTATTGACAATCTCCTTCCGGTGTACAAACCTGGCCTGATAAAGTATCCAGTGCTGTTACCGGCTGTGTGCTTTTCCATTCTGCAAACGCCTGTTCCAGTGTTTGTGTGAAAGCTTCTACCGGTTGTGCGCCTGACACGCCGTATTTGCGGTCCAGTACAAAAAACGGAACACCCCGGATGCCCAGTTGCTGCGCTTCGCTCACATCCCTGTTCACGGCGGCGGCCATTTCTGATGTTTCCAGTACAGCCTCCACAGTAGCTTTATCCAATCCGATTTCCAGGCCCAGTTCCAGCAGGGTGGCATGGTCGCTCACATCTTTACCTTCCGTAAAATAGGCGTAAAACAGGCGTTCTTCTGCTGCATCGCCGAGGCCTTGTTGCTTCGCCAGCTGAATAAGGCGGTGGGCATCAAAAGAATTGGCGATAACTGCTTTATCAAAATTATAGGTAAGACCCGCTTCACGGGCGGTACCTGCCAGTTGTTCGTGTACGGTTAACGACCATTCGCGCGACTGCCCCTTCATTTCTGCTACATAGTCATATACATCTTTTCCCGGCTGCGATTTGAGGGAAGAGTTCAGCTGGAAGCTTTTCCATTCCACCGTGATGTCGTCTTTCCCCGGAAATTTCTCCAGTGCTGCTTCAAATCTCCGCTTGCCGATGTAGCAAAACGGACACATGATATCGGACCATATTTCTACTTTCATTAATTTAAATTTAAGTTCCACCAACAAAGTTAATATATTTGCTATCAGAAAGTAACCAGTTTCCTTAAAGTAAGTGCTTTACAAAAGGTAACCAACTGTATACAGATGAAAACAGAAGAACTCACGATAAATTGTGGCAGACCGGAGGCGGAAAGCAGTGCTCATACCGATTGCCATAAAGTGATTATGCCGGTAAGGGACGCGCTGGATGTGATCAGCGGAAAATGGAAACTGCCCATTATCATCGCTGTTTCCCGGGGTCATAAACGTTTCCGGGATATAGAGCGCAGCATTCCTAAAATAACGTCGAAGGTGCTTTCCAAAGAGCTGAAAGACCTGGAAACGCATAAGCTGGTGAAGCGAACTGTGTACGATACACAGCCTGTATCGGTAGAATATACCCTAACGCCTTATGCGGCTACACTGGACAGTGTGATCATTGCCCTG
Organism: Chitinophaga sp. W3I9; assembly: GCF_050434025.1. NCBI lineage: Bacteria > Pseudomonadati > Bacteroidota > Chitinophagia > Chitinophagales > Chitinophagaceae > Chitinophaga > Chitinophaga sp. W3I9. Next base: position 4,356,334 of record NZ_JBNPWC010000001.1, on the reverse strand, counting down.
CAGAAATGGGGCATTCAGCACCGGAAAAAAATACTCGGCAAATAATACCATCAGCCGGAGGATGACCCCGGCTGACGTTTATTCTTCCGCTATCTTCAGTACTATTTTTCCCCTTCCGCTACCACCATTTTTACTGTATTCCTGTGCTTCAGCGGCGGCCGACAGGGAATGAAATACTTTGCGGACGTAAGGCCGGATCAATCCTTTATCCAGCAATTGATGCACCTCCTTCATGGAAGCAAGTGTTTTGGTGCCTCCCCACAGCGCGCGGACGCCAGCTGCAGCCACCTTTTCCGCATCAGGCATTTGCACGATACACAATAATACGCCTTCGGGTTTAAGCACCGCCAGCGATCTTTCCGTGGTATCTCCGCCAACAGTATCAAATACAATATCTACCGGCGCTACCTGGTTTTCAAAAGGCGCAGCCTTATAATCAATTACTTCATTGGCGCCCAGCGAGGTAACGAAATCCAGATTCTCTGCACTGGCCGTGGCAATTACATATGCGCCTGCATTATAGGCCATTTGTACGGCGAAATGCCCCACTCCGCCTGCGCCGGCATGAATAAGAATGCGTTGTCCCTTTACGAGGCCTGCCACATCAAACATTGCGCCCCAGGCCGTTCTGGCGCCCGCCATGGTAGCTGCTTCCTCAAATGATATGCCGGGTGGCTTACGGAATAAACCTTCGCCCTGCGCAATGGCATAAGCGGCATAGGAGCCATCTACAGAACCATATACCTCATCGCCTATTTTTTTCCCGAAAACGCTTTCGCCTACTGCAGTAATAATACCGGAAGCTTCCACTCCAGGGATGTAAGGCAAGGGATGTTTCATAAATCCTTCTCTTATTTTCCAGTCAATCGGGTTTACACCGCTGGCTACCACTTTGATCAGCACCTGGTCTTCTGCCGGCACCGGAACGGGCACCTCCTGCAGTTGCAACTGCTCAGGGCCTCCATATGCTTGAACACTAATAGCCGGTATGTGGAGGTTTTTCATAGCTTTTTTTATGCTAATGTATTGAAATAAGAATTACAAAGGGCAAATCCATAATTGGTAATTCTTTACCTTTGCGGTTCATATTATAGTAGTATCATGACTTTTGGTGATTTAAACCTGAATACCCCATTATTAAACGCGATAGACGAATTAGGTTATAAAAGACCTACCACCATACAACAGCGCGCCTTTTCCGTTATCATGTCCGGACAGGATGTGTGCGGGATTGCGCAAACAGGTACCGGTAAAACTTTCGCTTACCTGTTGCCCACATTACGGCAGTTTAAATTTTCGAAAGAAAAATATCCCACTGTACTGATCATTGTACCTACCCGGGAACTGGTAGTACAGGTGGTGGAATCCGTTAAAAAGCTCACTACCTACATGAATGTATCAGTGCTGGGCATTTATGGCGGCGTGAATATGAATCCTCAGATGGAGGCGGTGCAGGACAAACTGGATATTCTCGTGGCTACCCCCGGGCGCCTGTACGACGTTATCCTTAGCGGCGCCTTGAAAGTGAAACTGGTAAAGCGTCTTATTATTGATGAGGTAGATGAAATGCTGAACCTCGGTTTCCGGACCCAGTTAAGAAATATCATGGACCTGTTGCCTCCAAAACGGCAGAACCTTATGTTTTCCGCTACCATTACGGAAGACGTGGAGAAAATGATTGAAACGCATTTTAATAACCCGGTAAGAATAGAAGCAGCGCCTACCGGTACCCCACTGGAAAACATCGACCAGATCGTATACAGGGTTCCCAACTTTTATACAAAGGTGAACCTCCTGGAAATGCTGATCACGGACGATAAAACCATGACCAAAACCCTCATTTTCGCCGCCACCAAACAACTGGCGGATGATCTGCATGAGCAGCTGGAGAAGGAATTCCCCGGCCAGGTAGGCATTATTCACTCCAACAAGGAACAGAATCACCGTTTTAATACTGTCCGTAAATTTCAGCAGAACGAATACCGTTTCCTGATTGCTACAGACATCATTGCCCGCGGACTGGATATTGCAGAGGTAACGCATGTGATCAACTTTGATACGCCGGAAGTACCGGAAAACTATATTCATCGTATAGGCAGAACCGGTAGAGCTGATAAGAAAGGAATTTCTATCCTGTTTACCAAAGACGCAGAAACAGAAGACCTGGCGCGGATAGAAAGCCTGATGAATTATGCCATTCCCGTGCAGCCATTACCGGACGACCTGGTAATTTCTGATGTATTAACGGAAGATGAAAAACCGAAGGTACATATGCGGAATACGCTGGTAAAGGCGCCCAAGCGGGAAGACGTAGGCCCTGCTTTTCACCAGAAGCTGGCTAAAAATATGAAGACCAACAAAAAGGTGACCCACAAAGAAAAGATGATGCTGAAATATGGCAAACCCAAGAAAAGGGGCGCCAAAAAGAAATAGTAAAGGCGGGTTATTTTGTGCAAACTGCACAGAATAACTCCGTTTTCCTCCTCCTGCTCCCCTGCCTATTCCTGTTTCAAACACCTGAGACAGCTTCCGGAAATGACGGAATAACAATTCATTAACAAACTTTACTTCTAATTAAAAATCCGCCCATACCCCCTGATCGAATATATTCTGTAGTGTGCATGTTATTGTATCAAAATCAGTTGTCTTACGGGTGGTTTTTCCTCATTGCTTAAAATAGCCATGCTGTTTCCTGCCCTGTCTGACGTATTTCCTAACCGCGTATCAGTAACCATTTGACAACAGCAGCCGTTGCCAGGCCTGCGATTATCAACTAAATCCCAGCATGAGTGCATCTATCAACGATATTGAATTGCTTGCACAACTGAAATCGGGCAGTGTTTCCGCTTTCCAGTATTTTTATGAGAGCTACCGTCAATGGTTGTATATGACTGCATACACAATACTCAGAAACGAAACCGAGGCCCAGGAGCTGGTCCAGGACTTTTTTGTCGACTTCTGGCAAAAGGACCTGAGCGCGCGGATAGACCTGAGCGCCACCGGTTCTCTCAAAAACTTTCTCTTTGTCAGCGTACGTAACCGCTGTTTGAATAAAATTGCCAAAGATGCCACCAGGAACAAAAGGTTAAAGGAAATCATGCTGCCTGAAACCTACACGATTCCTCCAAGCAGGCTGGAAAACAACGAGCTGAAAGAGCAGCTGGAAACCGCCATCAGTCAGCTTCCGGAACGCCAGTCGATGGCGTTCCGGCTGGCTTACCAGGAACATAAAACGCGAAAAGAAATAGCAGCCTTCATGGACACCACTGAAGAAACTGTAAAAAAACAGGTAGCCAACGCGCTGAAAACTTTAAGGGCATCCTTAAAAAAAATCCTTTTTTAATACCCCGCCAGATTAAATAAACGGTTAATAGTGTACATGAACAGCGCAGAAGAAATATACAGGCTAATGACGGAAAAGCTTGCGGGAAGAATTTCCGCAGCAGATGACCAATTGCTGGAAGAACTTATCGAAGAAGACGAAGTAGTAAGGGAGAAGTGGGAACAGCTTTCCATGATGCAGATCCCTGCCCCTCCTGCCCCGTGGCTGGAAGTGATTGACTTTAAGCAGAAAAAGCCGCTGTACCGCACCATACTTCCCTGGGCAGCCGCAGCAGTGGTAATGGCCCTTGTAGCATTTTCGGCCTGGAAATGGGACTTTTTCGCCTCTCCCAAACCAGCGCCGGTGGCCACCATCAATAAAGATGTGCTGCTGGAAATCACCGGCCAGCCCACCATCAACCTGACCCAATCAGCCGGCAACGTAACTATTGGCGGTAAAACGATTCCCAATAAAAACAATACCCTTTATCTCAACGCATCAGACGACCTGCCACAAGGCATTCACTCATTGATAGTACCGCACGGCAAAAGCTATGAAGTTGCCCTCCCGGATGGTTCCGTAATTACGCTCAATGCTGCTACCACCATGGATTTCCCGGCTACCTTTAAGGGGGCCGACAGGGAAATTACCCTGAATGGGGAAGCATACCTGAATATCGCGAAGCGCGCCGGTAAACCTTTCCTCGTACATCTTCCCAACAGCACCGTGGAAGTACTGGGTACCAGCTTTAATATCAACAGCTACGACAGTGGCATGGTGAAAGTATCCCTGGTAGACGGAAAAGTGCGGATGAAAGCCGGTAAAAAAACCGTTACCATGAAACCCGGACAGCAGGCTATCTTCAACAAAGAGGCCGCTACCCTGGATACACAACCTTTTAACGCTACTGTAGAACTGGGCTGGCAGAAAGGGCTTTACTGCTTTTCTGATACCCACCTGGATGAAATATGTAATGCCATCTTCCGGTGGTACGGCGTTCGCGCTACCCTGGATCATCCTGACCTTGCCAGCAGAACCTTCACCGGTTTGCTGGATAAAAATACACCGATAGGCTTCCTCCTGGAAGGTATAAAAGCCACTACAAATACCGATTATTATTTTACCGCGGATAGTACATTGCATTTCAAATAACAGGCAATATCAAAGGAAATTAACCATGAGTCAACCGAAAACCAAGTACCTGCTGATCAATCCGGGGAAAAGAGTTTGCACCACTTACGAACAGGTTCCCGGCTACCTGCAGTCGCAACTGATCCCTAATGCCAAATGCTTTGCCGATATTGATGAAAACGGGGTGATCATGGATCAGGAGATAGCGCTCAATGAACTGTCTGTCCACTACGCCCTGGTTCATCTGAAACAGGGCGTGGAACTTACCACAGTAGCGCCGGACAACGCCTGTCTGCCTGTTTGTATTTCCGGTTTTGCTGAAAATGCGGCGGCTTTTCCCATGAAGATGAAACTGGGCAAAAAGGAAATGAATACACGGGAAGGCGCCACCCACACCACCACCCTGATCACAGAAAAGGAATTTACGATCAACTTTCATGTAAATCTGCACCTGCCGGCGGCGAAACACCTGGTCACCGAATTTCCCCTTTTCAAGGTGTTGAATCTGAAAGAACCGGCTGCAGACAAACAGCCCGTTAAAAAAGCTCCTTATCATCTTAATGAAGTCAACTACCAGATCATGCACCGGATCCGCAGCTTCAAAGCAGTAGGCGAAACGGCGGATGTTTTCTTCCGGCGTAATGCCATCGACTTTTACGCTACCTATCTCCGTTACCTGCAAGGCCCTCCCTCGCTGATGCTGATGGAACACTACCGCGAAAAGCTGCGGGAAATAGCCAATTATATTATTCATCATCCGGCGGAAGCGACCTGCAAGGAAGCGCTCTGCGACCGGTTTAGCGTGGCGTCCGAATTCCTGGAAGCGCCATTTGAACAGGAATTCCTCATCACTGTGGAAGAACTGATCCTGCAGGAAAAAATGGCCTTTGTATTTAAAATGCTTATTGAAACCGACCGTACACTCACGCATATTGCCAGTCTCACCCAATACCGCGGATGGGAAGAACTGTCAGATGTATTTGAAAAATATTATAAATGCAATATCGCAGAACTGCGAACCGCACAATAACCCCTTACCTGTGGTCACCCGGCGGCAGCACTTATGTTGCTGCTGAGTGCCATATGGCGCCGCCTTACTTCCCTGTGGGCGGCAACTCCTTCAGTAATTCCTTTATAAACAGATCTGCCGCTTTTTTGTGATACGTTTCTTTTTGCCAGATGATATACGCCCGGCGTTGTAACTCCTTTCCTTCAATAGGAATGGCCACCAGGTTTTTCCATCCCAGCAAGGCCCTTTCGTTAAGTAGCGTAGCCCAATGTCCTTTCTCCACCAATGATAAAATAGAATGCACATCATTCATTTCAATCTTCACCGAAGGCTGAATTTTATTCTTCTGTAACACTTCGTCCAGCGAATCACGGGCGCTGAAACCCCGCGAGGCAAAGATCAAATCCATACCATTTAAACTTTGCAGGTTGATCTTTTTTAATCCTGCCAGCTTGTTCTTTTTAGACACTGCCACTACAATCCGGGAACGGAACAGCTCCCGCGTTTCCAGGTCTTTGTAAAACGCATCCTGGTGAAAAGCCAGTACCAGGTCCAGTTCAGAGGCTCTTAATTTATTTTCCAGCTGTTCAGTAGTGCCATACTCCACGAATATTTTGATGCCGGGATATTTTACCGGGAAAGTTGCCAGCGCCGGCAACAGGAACGAGGTAAAGGCATACGTAACGCCTATACGTAATTCGCCGCTCAGCATATTCTGCAAATCCTGGATCGCCTGTTTACCTTTCTCCACGTCGAGCAGGATTTGCCGGGCATGCAGCAGGAAAACCCCGCCTGCCTCTGTGAGGTGAACATGCTTGCCGATCCGGTCGAACAATAACATGCCCAGTTCATTTTCCAGCTGCTTGATCTGTTGCGATAAAGTAGACTGGGTAATGTACAGCGCCGCTGCCGCTTCTGTAAAATGCGCCATCTCTGCGGCCTTCACGAAATACATCAGTTGACGGAGTTCCATGCACTAATCGTTTTTATCAATCAATATCATTAAAACAATCTATTTAACAAATATACTTCACTTACCGAAATTTGCACCAGTTCAATAACGGATCAATACCCTAAATATGATTTCTAAATGGATGCTTTTCGTGCTTTAAAATCCCGGAATTTCCGGTTATTCTTCTACGGACAATCAGTTTCACTCATAGGTACCTGGATGCAGAAAACAGCCGTATGCTGGCTGGTATATCGCCTCACCAACTCGGCAGTGCTGCTGGGGGTAGTGAGTTTTGTAAGCTTAATTCCTTCCCTGCTCCTGTCGCCATACGCCGGCAGTTATATCGATCGCCACAACCGTTACCGGATCCTGATGATCACCCAGATCATTTCCATGCTGCAGGCAGGCGCATTGGCGCTCATGATCCTGTTGCGTTACTATAATATTCCGGGCATCATCTTATTATCGCTGATACAAGGCGTTATCAACGCCTTTGATGTTACCTGCCGGCAATCGCTGATGGTGGAAATGGTAGAAAAAAGGGAAGACCTCCCCAACGCCATTGCGCTGAATTCCACGATGTCTAATTTTGCCCGCATCGCAGGGCCTGCGCTGGCAGGGATTATCCTGAGTACTTTCGGGGAAGATATCTGCTTTGTCAGCAACTTCCTGAGCTATGTGCCGGTGCTGATCTCTTTATGGATGATGAAAATTATCCTGCCGCCGGTTCTCCGGTCGGACCGGAGCATATGGGCCGAACTAAAAGAGGGTTTTCATTATATCGCCGGTGATAAAGACTTATCGTCGCTCCTGCTCATGCTTTCAGCCAGCAGCCTGTTTGTGATTCCCTTCAATACCCTGATGCCGGTATTTGCCAAAGACATTTTCAATGGCGACGCCAAAACATTCAGCTGGTTTGAAAGTGCTGCTGGTCTTGGGTCTATTGCCGCAGCCATTTACATGGCCAAACTAAAGCCGGGAAAGGATCTTGTAAAGCTCCTCATTACTGCCAGTCTTATTTTTTCGCTCAGCGTACTATTGTTGTCGCTGTCGGGCTGGTTGCCGCTGGCACTGGTATTTATGGCGCTTTCCGGTGTGGGTATGATGGCGCAAACCGCGTCTATTAATACTTACATTCAAACACACGCTATTCCCACCATGCGCGCAAGGGCTATCAGTTATTATATCATGGCTTTTCAGGGCATTATCCCCGTGGGCAGTTTGCTCACCGGGCTGCTGGCGCATTTTATAGGTCCGCGGTTAACGGTATTTGTAGCAGGTTTGGCGGGCGCCGTGGCTACAGTGGTATTTGTTTATTATCGTAAAAAACTACGCTTTCACCACTACGAAATACAGGGGGATCGTCGTGCTGGTGTGGCAGCATAACTGAAAACGCCCGGGCTGTGAGGATACACCGCCCAGGCTTCTTTTATTAAAATTTAAACGACAAACTTCCGGTAAAGCTTCTCAGCTTCTGTGGGTTTACAGTAGTATAGCCAATCCAGTAATGCTTATCAGTAATGTTATCCATTTTAACCGCTACGCGGAAACGGGGTTGATCGTAGAAGATACTACCATTTAACACGGTGTACGATGGCAGTATAAAAGTACCGACTGTTCTGTCGTTCACTATTTTATTGTCGCTGGCATAATTGCCGCCAAAACCAAAACCAAGACCGTCGGCTACGCCGGCGGATATACGATAACTGAGCCACAGGTTAGCCACAGACGGCGCGCCGGCAGTACCCGGACGCATTCCTTCCACCTCTTTAGCGGCGGCCTCATATTTGGAATCATTATAAGCAAAACCGGCCACAATGTTAAAGCCCTGGAAAGGATTGGCAATTACTTCTGCCTCAAATCCTTTACTCACCTGCGTTCCATCCTGTACAGAGAAATTGGGGTTCGCCATATCCGGACGGAGTACGTCTTTTACTTTGATATTATAGTAACTGAGCGTACTGTTAATACGGCCATTCAACAACTGTAATTTCACACCTCCTTCCAGCTGGTTGGCCTGCTCCGGCTTAAACGCTTTCCCCGCAGCACTGGTGCCAGCCTGGTTGGTAAACCCGTTCTGATAATTACCGAATATGGAGATCCTGTCCTTTAAAGGCTCATACACGATACCCAGTTTTGGAGAGAAAGCGGTTTGGTTGTAGCCACCTTCATAAATACCTTTTACATCATTGTAACTGCCCTTGTTATCAAAATAATCCACGCGGAGGGCGGCCATGATCATCAGGTTATCGGTCAGGTTCAACAAATCCGATACATAGGCACTGTAAGTATTGGTAAGGTTCCGGATAGGAAAGGTAAATGCCAAACCGTGATTATTGTACAATGTATCCAGGTTACGGCGATTGAAATTGGAATAGGTGGGGATATCGCCGTGAGAAGGAATGGTATCATAGGTACCGCCACCAAAGAACTGGTCGGCATTATGATGGAAATAATCCAATCCGCCAACGAAACGGTTTCTCAGGCTGCCGATGTTAAAATCTCCATTAAAGTTTTGTTGTATTTCCAGGATACGATCCCTGCTGTTATCGGTAAACTGGTCGTTACGCGAAATATAGTTACTTCCTTTGGCGCCGGCTACCCCGGTAGCTGCGGCGTCAGACAGGAGATAAAAATAGGGAGAAGGACCATCTGAAAAGCTGTTGGTAGAGCTGATGTTGGTGCTCATGGACCACTGGTCAGACAATTTATACTTCATTTGCCCGAAAATATTGGTATTACGGGAAGTCTGGTACAGGTCATTCTTTGCATAGGCACGTTTGTAATCTATCTTCAGCTCATCGGCGCGGTTAGTACCCAGATCAGCCATGGGTTGCATATACGGGAAGAAAAACACACCCAAACCGGTATTCTGTCCCGTGGAATATTCTGCATCGAAGAGGAAAGACAGACGGTCGTTGACCCTATAGGATAAACTTGGCGCGAAGGAGAAATTTTTGTTAAAGCCATAATCCTGCCAGCTGCCTTCGTAATTATAGGCCGTATTGATTCTCAGTAATACGTCCTTTTCCTTGTCCAGCGGCGTATTTACGTCGGCGCTTACGCGGTTAAAACCGTAACTGCCCATTGCGTAGGTAACATCTCCGCCGAAATGATCGTAAGGTTTTTTGGTAACGCGGTTAATGAGGCCGCCGTAGGAAGTAAGACTGTTACCAAACAGGGTGGCAGACGGTCCTTTGATGACTTCCACCTGCTCCAGGTTATAGGCATCAATTTTAGCGGTCACATTACCAGCCAGGCCATTGCGCAATTTACTCTGGGTGATAAACCCGCGGAGGTTATAATAACCGCCACCATCGCCGCCTCTGCCCGTGGCGTCCCACATACGGGTAAGACCCGGTGCATTTTTCAGGGCATCATCCACTGAAAATACCACCTGCTGCTGTAACAGTTCTTTCGTGATGGTGCTGTATACCTGCGGGTTTTCCAGGTTTTTCAGCGGCATTTTTGCCACATCGTAGCTGGAGGTTTTGATGAGTTTATTATGGTTACCGGTTACCACTACTTCTTTCAGGGCTTTGCTGGTAACGGCCAGCTGCAACCTGATGGTAGTGGTTTTCCCGGCATTTACCACTACCTGTTCCTCTATGGGGGTGTACCCCATCAGCGTTACGGTGAGGTGATAACTGCCCGGTTTTATGCGGTTAAACACGAAAGATCCATCCGTTTCCGATATTGCGGTTTCATTCGTTTCCTGCAAGAGGATGACTACATCACTGGCAGGCTTACCATCTGTGGTGATCACTTTTCCCCTGATGGTACCAGCATTCTCCTCTTCTGCCCGCAGGCACACTGGTGAAAAAAGGAGTACGATAAATAAAAAAACTAAGCCGGTTTGCCTGATCATATTTTGCTTTTTTTGATGGTGCAAAATTGGAGCAGGCAAGACCGGCAATGTAATCGTATCCGGAATTTTATTTACGCAATAGGGAAATGTTTAGCGGATCACCGCTTTGGTAACGCCTTCGCGGGTGATTTTCACTGGTTTGATATAACCGTCTTTATCAAAATACATCCGGTCAATACAGGTTTCACGGGAATTAGCCGCTTTTTCGGTTAATGGACGGCGGTGGTACACTATATACCAGCGGTTTTCCTCCGGAATACCGATAACAGAGTGATGACCTGCGCCAGTGGCGATGGTGGCGTCCTGTTCCAGGATTTTGCCGATCCTTTTGAACGGGCCCATCGGGGAATCAGCGATGGCGTAGGCCACGCTGTAGTCGGGGCCTGTCCAGCCGCCTTCAGACCACATAAAGTAGTACTTGCCATCTTTTTTGAACATGGTGGGTCCTTCCACGTATTTTTCGGGAGTGATTTCTTTAAAGGTAGTACCGTCTGCAAAGGGAATGAAGCCGGTTAAATCGGGTTTCAGCTGTGCAATATTACAATGTCCCCATCCGCCGTAGATCAGGTAATACTTCCCGTCGCTGTCGTGAAATACATACTGGTCAATGGGTTGCGCCTTATTAATGATCTTATCCACCAGTGGTTTGCCGAGATAGTCTTTAAACGGACCGGCAGGATTGTCGGCCACCGCCACGCCAATGCCGCCTGTTTCCTCGTTGTTCTGTATGTCGTTGGCGCCAAAGAACAGGTAATACTTATTCGCTATTTCTATAATGGACGGCGCCCATACGGCGCGTTTGGCCCACTTCACCGAAGCGGTATCCAGGATATGCGGGTGTTTTGTCCAGTTAACCAGGTCGGGCGACGAGAAAGCGTCGAAGAACACCTGTTTTTCGTAAGCGGCAGAATAGGTAGGATAAATCCAGTATTCCTTACCAAATACCACTCCTTCCGGATCGGCGTACCAGCCCGGGAATACGGGGTTTCCGGATAACTTGTCCAGCTTTTTCTGCTGGGCCATTGTAACATGCGTACTTCCTGCGAGCAACAACAGGGCTATCAATCTTTTCATGTAACCAGATTTTATGAATCGTTAAAAATAATAAAAATCGCTGGCCGTTCTTAAGAGATGAAAAATATCTGCTATATTTTTTCATAATTTTATCGTTCAGAAAGGCATTTACATGAAGCGGGGAAAAAAAGTAATCAGGCTATTCCTGATCATCACAGGCGTTTTTTTGTTGGTGATGACAATAGCCGGCGGTATCTTATACAGTCAACAGGAGCGGCTCACGCAGATGGCGGTGAAGGAATTGAATAAGCAGTTTGCGGGGGAGCTGGTCATCACAAAAAGTAGTATTTCTCCATTCAGCAACTTCCCATATATTTCTATTGCCCTGCACGACGTTCGTTTTTTTGCAGATAAAAAAATGCAGGGACAGCCACTGTATCAGGTAGAACGCCTGTACGTGGGCTTCAGCTTACCAGATATCCTCCGGCAGCGCTACAATGCCCGCATTATTGTGCTGGCCAACGGCCGCGTGCATGTGGCCCGTTATGCTAACGGCGATGTGGATCTGATCAAAGCCCACGAATTCAAAAGTACCGGCCCCGCTGCGCCGGCCGACTCCAGCGAGGACCTGAGCCTGGACCTGAAGAAAATAATCCTGAAAAATATTGACGTCAGCTATTTCGACGGCATGTCCGGCCTGAAAGTGAACACCCATATAGATAGGATAAAAACAGCTTTCGCGATGGACTCCGCCCGTATTGCCATCGATATGGACAGTAAGCTGGAAATAGACATCACCGGGAAATCCGATACCACGCTCTTCCGGCACAAACAGCTGAACTTTAAACTGGCGGCTGTTTATGACAAGCAGCAAAAGCAACTGACCCTGCCTCCCGGCACTATCCGGCTGGAACAGGCCTCACTGCAACTGCAGGGAGTGGTCAGCGAACATTTTGTGGACCTGAAAGTTAAAGGCGATAAACCGGATCTGAACCTCCTGCTGGCCATGGTGCCGGCAAACGTGGCTGTGATGCTGGATAAATACCGTCATGATGGCCGCGTCTTTTTCGATGGCATTATCAAAGGCGCTATCGGCAAAGGCATCATGCCTTTAATGGAATTTAATTTTGGCTGCGAAAATGTATGGTTCCAGAATAAGAAGATCGACCGGAAAGTAGACCAGCTCGGCTTCAAAGGGTTTTATACCAATGGCGCCGCACATAACCTGCAAACATCCGAACTGCATATCCTGAACTTCAATGCCAAACCGGGAAGCGGCATATTCAAAGGTAACTTCGTGATGAAAAATTTCACCGATCCGCAAATCCTGATGCAGTTATATTCTGAGCTGAACCTGCGCTTCGTGGGCGAGTTCCTCGGCATCAAAGACCTTGAACAGATCAGCGGTGAAATCAAGCTGAATATGAATTTCCGGGAAATAGTGGATATGCGCATACCGGAAGAAAGTTTAGCTAAACTGAAAGACGGCGTACAAAGTGAGCTCACTGTTAAAAACCTTGAATTCCGTATTCCCGGCTATCACCTGCCGGTACGCAATATGAATGTGCATGCGCAAATTCGGCAGGGGCGGCTGCAGCTGGATTCCATTGCTTTTCGTATAGGCAGCTCCGATATACTGGCGCAGGGCGCTGTCAGTGACGTACCGGCGCTGTTTCACCAGCAGGATAAACCGGTAGCCGTAAATTTCAGCGCTTCCAGCAAGCGTTTGCAGCTGGGAGAATTATACAAATTTGATTCTACCCATCCCATTTTATCCAAAGAAGTAATTACCGGGTTTAATATCGGCCTGGCATTTGAAACGTCGGTAAAAGAATTACTGCATCCCAATCCTTTGCCCAAAGGCACCTTCAAGGTAGAAAAGCTGTACGCCAAATTCCAGCAGTACCCGCACGCCCTGCATGATTTTAACGCGGCAGTAATGATCAACGACACCAGTTTACGGGTGTCTAACTTTAGCGGAAACATCGACAGCACCAGCTTTGCACTCAAAGGAAGGTTAAATAACTACCTCATCTGGTTTGATAACATTAAAAAAGGAAACACGGAAGTGGCATTTGATTTTAAGTCGGACCGCCTGGCCGTAAATGACCTTATAAGTGAACGCGGCCATAAATTTATTCCGCAGGGATATTGGTATGAAGAAGCCAACAACGTTTGGCTGCGGAGTAAAATGAGCATAAAATACGATACTGTTTTTAAACGGATAGATGCCCGCATCGCCAATATTTCCGGCACATTGAAACAACATCCTATCAAAGTGGAAAATGTGACCGGGCGTATACGGTACGGCAATAACCGCTTTATTGTGGTAGATACACTCACCGGTAAAGTAGGCCGCACCGATTTCAACCTGAACATGCGCTATGCTACCGGCAAAAGCAAACGTCAGTTAAAACGCAGCAATTACTTCCGGTTCAAATCTGACATGCTGGATATTGATGAACTGATGAACTATGATTTCAGCGACCATCCCGTGGCAGCCGCTGCACCCGCGCGGCGCACCACAGTAAAGGAAAACGACTCGCTGCATGCCACCGGCTTCAACGTATTCAATATTCCTTTTTCAGAATTTGAAACACAGGTGGATGTAAAGAAGATCAAATACAAAAAGCTGTGGCTGAAAAATGTGCTTGCGAATATTCACATGCGGGAAGACCAGAAAATAAAGGTAGACACCATTGCCATGAATATTGCCGGCGGACATATTGCCATGCGTGGCATGTTCAACGCAGCTGATCCTAAGAAACTGTATTTCCGCAGCGGCATCTATCTCAAAAATGTGGACATCTCCAAACTGCTCATCAAGTTCGACAACTTCGGACAGGATTTTGTGCTCAACAACAACCTGAAAGGTATACTGAGCGGGAATATCAAAAGCTATGTGCGCATGCATCCCGATCTTACGCCGGTGCTGAGTGAAACGGAATCGCAGATGGATATTGAAATCACCAATGGCACCCTGCTGGATTTTGGTCCTATGCAGGCCATGGCCGGTTACTTTAAAGATAAGAACCTCCGCATGGTACGCTTTGATACCCTGCGCAATAAGCTAACCCTGAAAAACGGCACGCTCGTTATTCCAAATATGAACATCAATTCTTCGCTCGGCTATATTGAGGTTTCGGGCAACCAGTCGCTGGACATGAGTATGAACTACTACCTCCGCATCCCGATGAAAATGGTGACCCAGGTAGGCTTCCAGGCGCTTTTTGGCCGGAAGCAGGAAGAGGTGAACGTGGACCAGGTGGATGAAATTGAATACCGGGATAAAGATAAAAAGGTGCGTTTTATGAACATCAACATTTCCGGTACCCCTGATAAATACAAGATAGCCCTTAAAAAAGCAAAGAAAACTTCTTAGGGCATTACAGATGCCCGCTGGCGGGTAATGTAGGCGATCCTGCTTTTTATTTCCTCTTCACTGGTTTTGTCGGCCACCAGGTTTTTACCGTTATATTTTTTATATAACGGGGAGATGTTACCCGGCTGGAACTGCACCTGTTCTACAGATGCCACGATACCTGGAATGACTGCGCCAAACCAATGATCGTCCGGTTGCTGTTTCCAGGTGACCAATGTAAGCAGGGCATCTGCCGGATAAGTGGCCGCTCCTTTCCTTGCACTGGCTACTGCCCGTTCGTTGCCATACAGGGTACTCATGGTCTGATCTTTCTGAATACCGCTGGTGATCACCTTCCATTCATTCAGCTTCAGGCCCAGCGTATCAGGCAGTGAAGCAACAGTGTGCTGCGTAGGCGCAGTGAACACAAAATCGTTGTTACGCATAGGTTGGTGGCAGTTAACACATTCCATGGTGAACATAGCATTTTTACCATAGGGCTTCAGCGCGGTTCCTTTCCAGCGCGCCCATCCCCAGCCTTTGGTGGAAGCATATTTATGGCTGTCTTTGATCATAAATTCTACCTGTTTAAACTCCCCCGGAGTAATGTTCCCGGCGGCATCAGGAAGTTCATCCCAGGCTATTTTTGCGAAGGCAGTACCGTCGGGCCAGGGATTGGTCTGGTGTTCCCGGATGGCCTTCACGGCGATGTCATTCCCGGTAATGACCCGCATGGTGCCGTTGTCCAGTCGCTGGGTGCTGCTGATAGCTTCCCAGTTTTTATACTCCGCCATATAGGCGATGCCGTTAGGTACGGGCATTACTTTTACAACAGGGCTGTCCGGATGCCAGGCGGCGTATTGAAGGTTGGCGGCGGCGGTTTTATTACGGTCTGGCTTCAGGGGAGCAAGTTGTGTGGCCAGGTAGTTTTTCAGGATGCTGATCTCATCATTTGTAAGGCGTGCAGCGGGATGGAGGGCCGTGTACTGCGACAGTGGCATTACATTGAACTGCATCTGGTTCAGGGATTCAAACAGTTTTCCTTTTTGCTGGTCTTTCGGTATACTGTCCCAGTTGGAGAAATTAAGCGCCCGCCGGCCTTCCGTGATATGACCGGCCACCAGCCAGATAGCAGGTGAAATCTGGTCGAACCAGGCCAGGTGCGTTTCATTTGAGTGGCAGTCGTAGCAGGCCTTCCGCAACACAGCGCTGACTTCCGGCGGAACATCCGGTTCGCCTGTAACGGGTGGATGGGTAATACGCGGCCGGATAAACTGTACGGCGATAAAACAGCCAATCGCCACCAGCAGTATTACTTTCCATTGTTTATACCGTTTCATAAGGTCGACATTTATATTTATGGCAAAGTAAATTCCCTTGTTCACCGTAACTAATATTTTTAGGTGAACCGGGCAAATGGGGGTGTGAACCAGGATAAATTAACAATGAACCCGGGCATATAGTTGCTGCCACCTGGCAATAAGTGCTGCTGCCTGTCCGGAAATGAACACTTCTCCCGTGAAAACGGACAACCTTAATTATCCAAATAACTCATTATCAATATAAAATGCTATGGCATTATCTTGGCCGGAGCTAGTCGCACTACTCCCAATGTGTACAAATGATGATGCTAAAAAATTATATTAAGATCTCATTCAGACATCTCTGGAAAAACAAAACCTACAGCTTTCTGAATATTTTCGGACTGGCCATTGGCCTGGTCTGCGCCGGTGTAATTTTTTTATGGGTAGAAGATGAAGTTACCTACGACAGCTCTCACGTGAAAAAAGACAGGATATACCAGGTGTGGGAAAACTGGAATTATGATGGTAACATCCGCACATTTACCTCTACGCCTGCCCTGCTGGCCGATGCGATGAAGACAGAAATACCGGGTATTACGCAAACCTGCCGTACCTCAGAACAAACGACCAACCTGCTATTCACGTTCGGAGATAAAAAAATGTATGCCGGCGGTATTTATGTGGATGCCAGCCTCTTTAATATTTTCACGCTTCCTTTTACAGAAGGCAACGCGGCTGTTCCGTTTCCGCAGTTATACTCCATTGTGATCACTGAAAAAACCGCCCGGAAATTTTTTGGTAACACGAAGAACATAGTGGGTAAAACCATTACGGTGGATAATGCGCAGCCATACGTGGTATCCGGGGTAATAAAAGATATCCCGGAAAATTCCACACTGAAATTTGAATGGGTAGCTCCTTTTGAGATCTTTTTCAACGAAAATCCTTATCTGAAAAACTGGGGCGCCAATTCTGTTGACACATATGCCGAACTGGCTCCCCATGCAGATCTGACCGCTATCAACCATAAACTTCAAAACTTCATTGCAGCGCACAATCCCGGCGCCATTAACCAGGCCTTCCTGTTCAGTATGAACAACTGGCGGTTGCGCGACCAGTTCACTGACGGAAAACAAAGTGGTGGTCGCATAGAGTATGTCCGTTTGTTTTCTCTGATTGCCTGGATCATTTTATTCATTGCCTGCATTAATTTCATGAACCTGTCTACAGCGCGCAGTGAAAAACGTGCAAAAGAAGTGGGCATCCGCAAAGTAGTGGGCGCCGGAAAAAGTAGGCTCATCACGCAGTTTATCGGTGAAGCACTGTTTATGTCAATGCTGGCAGCGGTGGTGGCGGTGCTGCTGCTATTCCTGGTGCTGCCCGTATTTAATGCGCTGGTAGATAAGCGCCTCAGCGTTGGGCTGGATAAACCGATGCATCTTATCTGGTTACTGGGAATTACGTTGATTTGCGGCGTACTGGCAGGCAGCTATCCGTCGCTGTACCTGTCTTCCTTTAACCCGGTTTTTGTGTTAAAAGGTATTAAGTCGAAGACCGGCAGTGCCGCCTTTGTCCGTAAGGGCCTGGTGATTGCGCAGTTCAGTGTTTCCATTACGCTCATCATTTGCACGGCTATCATTTACCAGCAGATCCAGCATGTAAAGAAGCGGAACCTCGGTCTTAATAAAGATAATCTTATTTCTATGCCGCTTCAGGGAACGATGAAGCAAAACTTTGCCGCCATTAAAACAGCCTTGCTGGCTACCGGCGTGATAGAAAATGCTGCATTGGCGGACCAGGTTACTTTATACGGCGGCAACAACACCGACGATATCGGCTGGAGCGGAAAATCGCCTACTGATAAAATTCTTGTTTCCCAGCGGCGCATAAGCCCCGAGTTCATTCAAACTACCGGAATGAAGATAGTGGCTGGCAGTGATTTTAAACCGGTGGCTGCTGCCAATGGCATGGATGTGCTGATCACCGAATCGTTGGAACAGTTGATGGGCAAGGGAAGCGCTGTAGGCAAAACTATTAACACACCATTCAGCGCCGATTCTGTCATTCATTCCCGTGTAGCCGGTGTAGTGAAAAATTATGTTTATGGTAATATGTATGGCTCACCTGATCCTGTAGTGTTCTATTGTGTTCCTGATGACGCCAACCTTCTGTATGTGCGCATGAATGCGGGCACAGATAAGGAAGTGGCGCTTCATAGAATCGGCGATGTGATGAAGCAGTTGAATCCCGCTTATCCATTTACTTATCAGTTTGTGGACGACCAGTTTAACGAGATGTTTACCAATGAAACGCTGATGCAGCAGCTTTCCCGGCTGTTTGCCACGCTGGCTATTGTGATCAGCTGCCTGGGGTTATTTGGACTGGCCGCATATACCGCGGAGCGCAGAACCAAAGAAATAGGCATCCGCAAGGTACTCGGCGCCAGCGTATCCGGCATTACGCGCCTGCTTTCTGCCGATTTCCTGAAGCTGGTGGGCATTGCCGCGCTGATTGCCTTCCCGGTGGCGTGGTATACCATGGATCAGTGGTTGCAGAAATTCCCTTACCGCATCTCTATTCATTACTGGGTATTTGTGCTGGCCGGTGTGGCCGCCATGCTCATTGCCCTGCTCACTATCAGCTTCCAGAGTATAAAAGCAGCACTGATGAATCCCATTAACAGCTTAAAGGCAGAATAATACTGTTGCCCATATAAGTAATTCCGGCGGGGAAGTTTGAAATCAAACCTCCCCGCTTTTTTTAAGCCAATAAATTACAAAAAAGCCGTGCATTTGTTTACTTACTACTAAGTAAGTATATTTGTGCCGCAAACGGCAAAGTATGTCTGAAACAAAAGATAAAATAGTGGCGCTGGCCGACCGCCTGGTGAGGACCAAAGGATTTAACGCCTTTAGTTACAAAGACATTTCAGGACCGCTAGAGATAAAAAATGCGGCGGTGCATTATCATTTCCCGGCGAAAGCCGACCTGGGCGTGGAAATAGTAGACCAGGACATTGCGAAATTTATCGCACAAACGAGCAAGTGGAAAAGTTTGCCGGAAGAAGAACAACTGGTAAAGCTGACGGAAGTATTCCGCCGGCACAGCAAAGAAGGCAATATCTGTTTGATGGGCTCTCTCGCCCCGGATTTTGAGACGCTGGAACCGGCTATGCAGGCGAAAGTACAGGAAATGGCCAGCGGCATCCTCGCCTGGCTTACCCGGTGCCTCGAAGAAGGCCGGAAAAAGAAACGCATTCACTTTAAAGGCGCCGCTAACACGCGTGCGCTCATTATCATATCTAATTTGCAGGCCTCCCTTCTTTTATCGAGGGTGATGGGACCATCAGCTTTCCGCCACATTGCGGAGCAGCTGTTGGACGATCTGCGTCATAAATAACCAGCTATGAAAAGAGTTGTCATAACAGGAATGGGTACCGTATCCCCTATTGGTAACAATGTTACCGATTTCTGGAATAGTCTTGTTACCGGTAAAAGCGGTGCTGCCACTATCAGTCACTTTGATGCCAGCCGCTTCCGCACACAGTTTGCACACGAGCTGAAAGGCTTCGACCCTGGCGCGTTGCTCGACAAAGGCGAAGTACGCAAAACAGATCCCTTTACACAGTATGCGCTCGTAGCGGCCGACCAGGCGGTGAAAGATTCGGGGCTGGACTTCAGTACCATGGATCCTTTTGATACCGGCGTGATCTGGGGCTCCGGGCAGGGCGGTATGCAAACGTTCGAGGAACAGGTTACTGAATATGTTTCCGGCGATTTTAATCCCCGTTTCAGCCCTTATTTTGTGCCCAAGCTCATCACCAATATGGCATCAGGCATGATCTCCATTAAATATGGCCTGATGGGCATTAATTATACGACGGTATCAGCCTGCGCCACTTCCAATACCGCTATCATGGATGCATTAACGTATATCCGTTTGGGTAAGGCGAAGGTAATTGTGACCGGCGGCTCCGAAGCGCCCATCACATCGGCATCTGTAGGTGGCTTCTGCGCCATGAAAGCCATGTCGGTGCGCAATGATGACCCTACCACCGCCTCGCGTCCTTTCGACGTGCACCGCGATGGCTTTGTGATGGGAGAAGGCGCCGGTGCACTCATACTGGAAGAGTATGAACATGCCAAAGCCAGGGGCGCACACATTTACGCCGAAGTAGCCGGTGCAGCCATGACCGCCGATGCCTATCACATGACCGCCACCCATCCGGAAGGACTGGGCGCCCTGCGGGCTATGCAGCTCGCATTGGAAGACGCCGGGCTGAATAAAGAAGAAGTGGATTACCTGAATGCACACGCCACCTCCACACCCGTGGGCGACCTGAGCGAAATAGCTGCCATCGGCAAAATGTTCGGAGCCGCACCGTCGCACCTGCACATCAGCGCCACCAAATCCATGACCGGCCACCTGCTTGGCGCCGCCGGCGCCATAGAAGCTATCGCCAGCGTCATGAGCATTCAGAAAGGCATCATCCCTCCCACTATCAATACACAGGAACTGGATGCCGCCATCCCTTCCACCTTACAGATCGTACTGGGAACCGCCATAGAAAAAACGGTCAACGTAGCCATGAGCAATACCTTTGGCTTCGGCGGACATAACGGCATCGTCGTTTTCCGCAAAGCTTAGCGGAGGTTGTCTTTCTCGCTGATTACGCTGATTATACTGATTTGCTTGATTTTTACTTTTGGATTTTATAAAGGATTACGGGAGATAGAAGCGAATATATCCGTTTCTATCTCCCGTATTATTAATCAAAAAATCCAAAAAAATCCAAAAGTAAAAATCAAGCAAATCAGTATAATCAGCGTAATCAGCGAGAAAGACAAAATCCGCTTTGTCACGCAAAACACCCACTCCGTCACATTAATCCCCGCGTGCATCACAACTCCGGAAATACGTGCCCGGAAAATTCCATCTTTCGGGAAATAATAACCCGGTATGAAAAAAATATTCCTGGTATTTCTGGTGTTCCTGGCCTTCCTGGTGCTATGCGGTGGTGCTGGTGTGATGGCACAAGCAAACCAAAGCCTGGTTTCCTTCGGCCAACCTGATAGCATTTATTCTGATGTATTAAAAGAAAAAAGACCCTTATGGATCTATACGCCTTCGGCAGATACCAGCTATTCTGCAAAGCCGGCCTTCCCGGTGGTATATGTGCTGGATGGCGATTTTCACTTCTCCTCCCTGCAATCAATGATCCTTCAGCTAAGCGCCATTAATGGGAATACAGCGCTGCCAAGGATGATCATTGTTGGTATTCCGAATACCGGCGGTAACCGGATGCGCGACCTCACACCCACACGCGATTCGGCGTATCCCGGTTCCGGCGGCGGCGAGGCTTTCACGGAATTTCTTGGTAAAGAACTCATTCCCTATATCGATAAAAAATACGCCACGGCCCCCTACCGTATGCTGATAGGACACTCCCTCGGCGGACTGATGGTGGTGAACACGCTATTGTATCATCCTGCGTTGTTTAACGGTTATATTGCCATAGATCCGAGCATTTCCTGGAATAAAGGCCAGGTGCTTGCAACAGCCAGCAGGCAATTGCAGCAGTCATTTAAAGGTAAAAACCTCTACCTCGCAGTGGCCCATACCATGAAGCCCGGACTGGATACTGTACAATTAAGAAAAGATAACTATCGGGGATCCGTTCATACCAGCGCCATTCTTAACTTAACCGATTTCCTGAGAAAATTCCCCGGTAACCAGCTCAGGTGGAGTTATAAATATTATGAAGATGATGACCATAACTCGATACCGCTCGTGGGAGAATACGACGGATTAAGATTCCTGTTTCCGCATCACCGCTTTCCTACTTATCTCTATACCGATGACAGCTGCCCTGCGGATTCGTTAAAAACACTTATCACCCAGCATTTCGATATTTTGTCGAAAGACATGGGCTACCGGGTACGCCCCTACGAACCTACCTTTAATGAATTTGGCTACCACCACCTGCAACAGAAAAATTTTGATAAGTCTAAAATGTTCTTTCAGCTGAACATAGATTATTACCCGGAAAGCTTTAATACGTATGATAGTATGGGAGATTATTACCTGGAGAGGAAAGATACTGTAAATGCCAACATCCTCTGGAAAAAAGCGCTGAGCATCCGGCCTTCAAAGGAAATTAAAGATAAGGTGGAGAGCGTAAATAATACTCCGCCACGTTGAGGGTTACTATTGTTTGAAAAAAGGGGCTGCAGTCACAGCCCCTTTTTATTTGTTTATGGTAAGGTATTAAAATTAATTACCGGCGCAGTACCCGATGGTGTACGGGTAAGCGGCGTATTGATTTTTACAAAGTTAGAGAAGAAGCCACAGTTGCGCAGGTAAAACTTTGTGGATTCCACGCCACCGGCAAAGTCCATACGCGCCTGGGATGCAGCAGTAGCATCGCCTGTAAACTGCGCCTTTGTTAACTCATACCAGGTGCCATTGGTATCTCTTGCCCACTGATTGCCGTACTGTGCTTTCCGGCCGATGTAACCGGTTTCGGTGGAGAAATTTTCCAGGAAAGAATACAACCCGGTCAGGTATGTATTGGTTTGCGGACGTCTGAAGCTGGCAATCAGTTGCCAGGCACCGGTTTCAGGGGCATAAAACCAGGAAGTGAATTCCGTTTTGTTATTGGCCACCGGCACAGCATGCGTTAAAAAGCGATAAGTAGTTCCCGCCTGCCAGTTGTATACCAGGTAACTTTGTCCGCCTGCACCTTCGTTGCCAAAGGAACCCGTTTGTACATTGGGGCCTTTGCGCAGTAATTCAATCTTCAGTGAATCCGGGATGCTGTTGGGATCATCTGTATCGGCAGGACTCCAAACTGAAAACAACACCCTTCTTTCGGTAGTACTGTTTACCTGTATGCCAAAATATCCCTGGCTAAAGCCGTTGGACATAAAGTAAGATCCAACCGGGTCCTGGCCAGTAGGTACGGTTACTTCATTATAAAACCATTCCACGTTTTTACCCGCCGGCGGCGTATAGCCCAGGTGTACAGAGGGACCTCTCCTGCCCCAGTATACATCGGTTTGAATGTAGTTGAGCCGGCCACTGGTGGCGGCGCCGCTGATGTACAGGTCGGACAGGTCGGCAAAGTAGCTGCCTGTTTTAGATACGCCCTGGAAATCGACTTTCACATAGCCGGTATCCGTTAGGTTAAAATCGCCCACATCAATGGTGTGGTAGTTGCCGCCGGAGGCGGTAATAGTTTTCGACTGGCCCGCGGCGGTTATTTTCAGCTGGCTGCTGCCACCCGGTACTTTACCGCGCAATGCGAGGTGAAGGGTGCCGGTAGCGCTGGTGCGAAAGTAAGCGCTGAATACGGAACTGCTGCTGGTCCAGTTGGCCAGGCCATAGTCCACTACTACTTCTGCAGCGCCTGCGCTGCTTTGTGTTAACCAGGCGTTACTACCCAATGCCACGGCAACATCCGTAATGCCTGAAGCTTTAACGGTGGCGGGTGACAGGCTGTCTTTCGGGGATTCGCCGGAGGCAAAATAGTTCTTTGAACAAGACGCGAGGGTGAGGCATCCGAATGCGAACGCAAGCGATAATTTTGGTTTCATTGCACTGTATGTTTGGTTAAAAAAGACAAATGGGCTCACAGATTTTTTCGTACGCTCTTCTACGTGGTATACCTTGAATTTAGTTACTGTAATGGTTATACGGAAATACTGCCGCCCAATTATGACATTGTAATGACGCCTGTATTTTACGGGATGGGGCAATTGTGTTTTTTATCTCCCGAAAATAAATACCGGTAAAGGCATAGGGGTATATGGGGTGCATGGTGTCTTCCTCTAAAGCAATAAATATCACTCATGACGAATCAACAACGCATACATAAACAGCCCGTGCAGCAAAAGAAAATATATACCTGTTTGTTACTCGCCTTATTCGCCTTTGCACCTATGCAACGCCTGTGGGCGCAGCTGGGCGCCACTTCCCTCAATGGTCCCGGCATTGGGATCAGCGTGGATTACTTACCACCCTCCCGTTATATCAGGCCGGAAGATAGTGTGAAAACAAAGTCCACTACTTCGCAGCAACGTTATAATTTCGGCGCTGTATTTATGCTGAGCAACCAGGTGGATACCGCTACCGGAAAGGTGCGTACCTGGAACCTCGCGGCTTCCGGCAGCTATACCAAACTGGTCAGCGAAGATTATGATCACCGGATCTTTCCGGAAGAACTGCTGGAAACACAGCTGGCGCTCCTTCATTTCCGGAGTATCGGTAACCATTGGGGCGCGCTGAGTATGTTATCTGCCGGGGTTTTCACTGATATGAAAAAGATCAACGGGGAAGATATTTTTATTAACGGGGGCGTAATATTTATAAAACAACATAACAAGCGGTTCTCCTATGGTATAGGCGCTATGCTTACCAATAGTTTTGGCACGCCTATGATATTGCCTGCGTTGCTCATTAAGTACCAAACAGCCGGCAGGTACAGGATAGATGTTAATTTCCCGGAGAAAATCAGTGTATCAAGCAGTCTGAATAAACAAACGGACCTGGCGCTGGCATTCCGTATGCGCGGTTCTTCGTACGATGTGGAGAATGCGCCGGATAAAAAACGGCTGATGGGTTATGCTGAAATGAGCGTGGGACTGGAGAATACCTGGCACCTGAACCGGCATATCGATTTTGTGGCGTCGGGTGGCAGTATCCTTTACAGCGGCGCTACTTTTAAGGAGAAGAATTTATCTGAGATGTTTGCAGATAAACCGATGCACCGTTTTGCGACCAATTACTTTTTCAGTGGCGGACTGCGATGGAATTTCCAGCCGCGTAAATAAAAAAACCGGGGGCTGTTTACTTAAAGCAAACAGCCCCCGGTCAGTTATATAAAGCCGTTATCTCACTTCATAAGGAGGCTGTGCAGGCGCCTTGTAAGGCTTTGTTTGCAGCAGGTTCTTTATTTCGGTGATGGCCCGTTCCAGCTGCGGATCGATGCCTTTGGCCATATCGCCGAGATTTTCATCTACCGCAATATCAGGATCTACGCCGTGTCCTTCGCGGAACCAGGTACCGTCGTTATTAAACATGCGGAAGGATGGTACGGTGATGATGCCGCCGTCGATTAAGCCGGGTGTATTGCTGATACCGATCAAACCGCCCCAGGTGCGGGTACCGATGATGGGCCCCAGTCCTGCCTTGCGGAAGTAATCAGGGAAGGCATCCCCGCCGGAACCGCTCCAGCCGTTGATCAGCATCACCTTCGGGCCGAAATGCGCGTAAGAAGGCCATTGTGTGGGCGTACCGTTACGGGTAGCCCAGTAAGCCAGCGGTTTGCGGTTCAGCATTTCTATAAAACGATCGGGAATCTGCCCGCCGTTATTGAAGCGTTCATCAATGATAAGGGCCGCCTTATCCCACTGACCATTAAACTGGCGGATCAGTTCATCCTGGCCATCGATGCCGGTACTTGGCACAAAGATGTATCCAACCTGGTTATTGGTGGCATCCGCAATACGTTTGCGGTTACTTTCTATCCAGGCCAGGTGGCGCAGGCGGTATTCGCTGCCGATGGTTTTTACGATCGCGGTTTTAGCGCCTTCCAGGGAAGGGCGGCTATTCCAGGTGATCTCCACTACTTTTCCTGCCAGCGACTGAAACACGCTGTATGGTTCCTGCGCGGTGGTGAGGGGCTCGCCGTTTACTGCCAGGATATAATCTCCTTCATGAATGTTCACACCAGGTTCGTCCAGCGGGTTACGGGCTTCCGCGTTCCATGCGGCGCCGCGGATGATGCGTTTAACTTTGTAGTATTTACCATCTGCCTGCCAGTCCACGCCCAGGTAGCCTACATTTTCATGTTTGCCATCTTCAACATCGCCGCCGAAATTATACGTATGCGATGCATTCATTTCGCCGAGCATTTCATTAATCACAAAGCTTACTTCTTCGCGGGTGCGGGCGCCTTCCAGGAGGTGCAGGTATTTATCTTTTACACTGTTCCAGTTCAGGCCGTGCATATGGGGATCATAGAAGAAATCACGTTCCAGGCGCCAGGTATCCATAAACAGCTGTTTCCATTCTTCTGCCGGGTTCACGGTCATTTCCATGTCGTCCACCTGCATAGCGGTGTCGATCTTCTGATTTTCGGCTACGTCGATCACGCCATAGGGCCCGTTATTGACCAGTATTTTATTGCCATCGGCGGAAAGTTCGTACTGGCCCGGGTCTTTGATGATAGTTTTTACCTGTTTGGTAGCGATATCATAGTATTGCAAAGTGGCTTCACCGCCGCTTTCCTCGTCGCTGGGTGGTGTGCTGCTCACAAACAGGATTTTGCCTTTTACGGCGCCGAGGCGGGAGTAGTTGCCACCTGGTACCGGCAGCAATACCATCCTGGCTTCCATGTTGTCCAGGTCGATATTGGTGGCGGTTTCTTTTTTCTTATCGTCTGCAGGTTTCTCCTTCTTCTCTTTTCCTTTTTTTGCGGCCGGCTTTTCCGGTTCCTTTTTATCTTCCTTTATATTCACTGCATCATTGCGGGTTGCCAGCAGGGAAGGTGTTTCCTTTTGCAGGCCAATAACCCCGATCACGGTGCTGTTGGCGTAAATAAAAGTATTATCGATACTGCTGTAGGTGGGTTTGAACGACTGGTTGGTAAGTACATAAAGATACTTGCCTTCTTCGTCAAACACCGGCCGGGCGGCATCATAGAAACCGCTGGTTACCTGGTGGCGCTGGTTATTTTTTGTATCGAAGAGAAAAACGGCTTCATGGCCGTTGTCCATGTCGCGGCTATAGGTAAGCCATCTGCTGTCGGGAGTCCAGCTGAAACGGAAGCCATCCAGCACATCGGGTGAATAGTGAAGGGCTTTGTCGACCGCCGTGGTTTTGCCGGTGGTCACATCCAGTACCCAGATTTTCAGGTCGTGGTCTATAAACGCAAGTTGTTTGCTGTTGGGCGACCAGTGCGGGCGGTAGCGGAAGCCGGGGCCGTAATGGGTGATCTGCTTAGCCTCATTTTCCTTGCCGGCGGCAGCCAGCCACAGTTCATATTCACCTGATTTATCGCTCCACCAGGCGATGGTTTTGCCGTCCGGCGCCCATACAGGGAAACGTTCTGCCACACCGCTGGTGCGGGTAAGATCTTTCACGTAGCCGTTTACAGCGGGTACGGAGAAAACATCGCCGCGGGCGCTTATCAGCGCACGCTGGCCATCAGGGCTGATGGCGGTGGACTGGATATATTTAGCAGTGCGTTGTGTGCGTGGTTTCAGTGCCGCGAGGTCGGTGGTGATATTAATTTTCACCTCGGTAGATTGTTGTGTGTTCAGCGACAGGAGAAACAATTTGCCATTGGCTTCATACACGATATCATCCGGTCCCAGGGAGGGAAAGTGAACGTCATAGTCTTTGTAGCTGGTAATTTGCTCGCAGGCTTTGGTATTAACATCAAAACGCCAGAGGTTCATCCTTTTCTCTGCGCCGCGGTCGGACAGGAAGTAGATGAAGTTGTTGTGCCACATGGGAAATTCGTCGCCCGCGTCACTTTTTGCGGAAATGTTTTCCGATTGTTGTTTGGCAAAATCAAACACATGGATATCTGCTTTCATACCGCCGCGGTACCTTTTCCAGTTGCGGAAGCTCTGGGAGCGGGTAACCAGGGCCATTTTGGAACCATCGGGCGACCATGATCCAAACTCTGCGTAGGCCAGTGGCAGTTTGGTGGCGGCGCCACCATTTTCCGGGATGGTGTAAAACTGGTTGAAGCGTTCTTTCGTGCTTTCCCTGCCGGAGGCAAAAAGCACCTGCTTGCCGTCGGGTGTCCAATCTACTACGCGGTCGCTGCCGCCGTACTCCGTGAGACGCAGCGGTACCCCACCGGCTACCGGTAATACGTATACATCGGCGTTGCCATCATAGTTGGCGCTGAAAGCTAGTTTGTTGCCATCCGGGGAAAATTTCGGGAAGGCCTCCACTCCCGGTGGAGAAATCAGTTTGATGGCTGTGCCACCTGTTTTCGGGACAATCCAGATATCATTGGCATAGGAAAATGCGATCTGCGACCGGGATACATCAGGATAGCGGAACAGGCCGGCGTCTACCTGTGCCATTGCCTGTTTTCCTGCAATAGCAGCAAGGAAAACCAGGGCCGTTTTCTTCATCATAAGCGTTTTAAATTTTTTTAGACGGGTCCACTTCCAGGTGGTTAATTTTGTTGCGCACTAAAACCAATTTGCTAATCTATGGAAATCCCATGACACCATAATTACCCCTGGTCACAAATAAAATATCATGATAATCTGCAACATGATGCGAATTATTTTCAATGTGCAAAAAATATAGAATAGCCGCTATGGGGAGTCCTGGGGCAAAATACCTGTGCATAAAGGCTGTGCTGCTTTATATTCCGGGCCTTTTACGCAAAAAAAGCCGATCTTTGTAAGGTATCAAAATATATACATAAATATGGCTAGATCCCAGGAAACAGTTGGTAAAAAAGAAAAAGAAAAGAAAAAAGCGAAACAAAGACTGGATAAACAAGAAAGAAAGGAAGAACGAAAGAGAGAAAGCGGAAAAGGAAAGAGTCTGGAAGATATGATGGCTTACATAGATGAGAATGGTAATATCTCTTCTACTCCGCCCGATCCAAGCAGGAAAAGGGAAATCAATGTGGAAGACATTCAGCTCGGACCAGGCAGACAATTGCCGGAGGAACCAGCAGAACTGATCCGCAGAGGTGTGGTGAAATTTTTCAATGAGTCCAAAGGTTACGGGTTTATTATCGATCAGCAGACACAGGATAGTGTGTTCGTTCACATTAACCAGCTGACTGAACTTATTAAAGAAAAAGACAAGGTAACTTTTGAAGTGGAGAGAGGACAGAAAGGTCCAAGTGCGGTTAACGTAAAGAAAGAAGTAAAAAGCTAAACTGTAACAGGTCTGGCTTTATTGAAATAAAAAAATCTGAGCGGTTATTGATAATCGCTCATTTTTGTGCGTGGTAAGGTACTCAGCCACCTTTCTAAAAAAATACAGCGTGCCGCATCCAGTGAAAAAATTCTTCCAGCGTCCTGTTATCTGGCTTTCAAACAGGTTTTCTTCCCAGCCGGACAAATCCCAGGTATTTACCTCCCTATCCCAGCTTCACGAGGAAATCCTTAAAGGCAACCGTCAAAAAGGACTGATTGTTCCTTTTGATTACGAGCATAGCCGCTTTATTATTTTCTCCGATCAACATAAAGGAGGTAAAGATGGTGCGGACGACTTTATGGCCGCAGAAGCCAATTATGTGGCTGCACTCCGTTATTACTACGACAAAGGCTACACGTTTATTAACCTGGGCGATTGCGAGGAATTGTGGGAATGCACGCCGGCTACCGTGATCCGGGAAAACCGCGACACATTGCTGGAAGAAGCCCGGTTCCTGCAACAGCAACGTTATTTCAGGATATTTGGGAATCATGACCTGGAATGGCATTACGCCATACCCCGGCAGCAATTTCTGAAGGGGATCTTCGGGAAGAAACTGAGAGTATATGAAGGCCTTATCCTGCAAACCCGCTACCAGGACCACGACTACAAAATTTATCTCACACATGGCCACCAGGGCGACCTGCGCAGCGACGGCAATGCTTTCAGCAAATGGTTTGTAGCCGCTATATGGACACCCGTACAGCGCTTTTTTGATATCCGGATGGATACCCTCTCCGATTCCTTTGACCTGGCCGACCGCCACAATATCATGATGTACGAATGGAGTATCCGGTACGAGAAAACCTTCCTCATTTCCGGGCACACCCACAAACCGGTGTTTGCATCACTGGATCATATCGACAAGCTCACGAAACAATTGGATAAAGCCCGCGCCCAGGGAGACACCGGCGAGATAGCCATCTTACAAAAAGCATTAGCAGCCAGACAGGCAGAATATGCCGGTAAACAGGTGGTAAAAACAATGGCGCATCCCTCCTATTTCAACACGGGCTGTTGCTGTTTTAATGATGGCGATATTACGGGGATTGAAATAGCAGATGGCGCGATCCGGCTGATCAAATGGAAAAACGATGCGCAGGGGAATTCCCGGGTAGTGCTCGAAGAATCCCCGCTGTATTACCTGTTTGATCAGATGACCTGATCTGCTGTGGGCTGCCGTAATGGTTGCTGATGCTGCACCTCTTCGAGGAAAGCCTGTTTCACCACCTTCGCGGTTTTATGATCCCCGGTATGGCTCCATCCCGGCGGCATTACAATGTACAACAGCTTGTTTTTTATGCCGGGCGCTTTCCGGACATCTTTCCACAACCCGTACAATTCACCAAAATAAACATCCAGGAAATTATTGGGATTCATTTCCCTGGAAATACCATATTCGATCTGCATATCCCTCTTTTCAGGCTGGAAAGTGCCAAATACCTTATCCCAGATGTTAAGCAGGTTACAGAAATTGGTATCCATGTACAGGGGATTCTTTGCATGATGCACCCTGTGATGCGATGGCGTGAGAATGATTTTATTGAGAAAGCCAAGACGCCCGTCTTTAACCAGGTTTTCACCCACATGAATGAAAGATCCCCAGGTGCCGTCGATGAACATAATGATAAAAAGCAATGGCGGATTAACGCCCATGAGGATACAGATACTGGTGCGGATTACGTCTGCATAGGGTGCTTCCAGGAAGAAGTGCGCATAAGTAACCGAAAGGTTCATGGTTTGCGGCGCATGATGAGTAGAGTGCAGGCACCAGAATAAACGCACCTTATGCCCATAATAATGGTAAATAAAGTGGGAGAATTCCCAGATCACATATCCATAAATAAACCAGTACCATTTAAGGGAAGTATTGATCAACGCATATTTCTCCAGCAAGCCAATACAAAAAGCAACTGCCGCAATAGAAATGAACCGGGAAATGAACCGGTTGGCCACAAAGATCAGGAAGGGCATTTTATAGTCTTCAATCTTGAATTTTTTATAAAAAATGGCCCTGCCTATTTCCAGCAATAGCAGAAAAGGTACCAGCGGTGAGATAACCGAGAAGATCCCGTTTAACGTAAGCAGCACCTTATAGTTTCCTGTTTTACATACTTCTATTAGTTGCGAGATACCCAGGAACCCGATGATCTCCTTGAATATCGTTTGAATGACCTCCATAACGCGCCTTTATTTAAGTTTACTTTGTTCGTACAATATACAACTTTGTATGAACAAAGTATAGCAAAACGGCTACTTTTTTTTCAGATAATGCCGCGCCCGGTACACCAGGCCCTACCGCCCGGATAGGCCGTAAATCCGTATATTTATGCCCTGAGACCCAAAAATTACTTTATGGAAGAGGCGGATAAACTAAAGCGTATCGTAGAAGCGAGAATGAAGCTCAAATCCCGTTTTGAGGAGAAGATGCGGCTCACCCCATCTGTAGCCGATAATAAACCCAAAGGCAGCGGCAATCCCAACCGGCATGGCATGCCCGTATTACCGGTAGGACAAACCATCACGTATAAATGGCCGGTACTGGACCTGGGCATACAGCCGGAAATTGAAAAAGAAGAATGGCAGCTTGTCCTCGATGGTGCTGTGGAACACCCGGTGACTTTGAGTTGGGAAGATTTCCTCGCACTGCCGCAAACATCCGATACCTCGGACTTTCATTGCGTTACCACCTGGTCGAAGCTGAATATGAACTGGGTGGGCGTTCGCCTGCTGGACCTGGCCGCGCTGGTACAACCAAAAGACACGGCCACACACATACTCTGTTACGGATACGATGATTACACCACCAACGTGTCACTGGAAGAAGCATTGAAACCGGATGTGCTGCTGGTACATACATTTGAAGGCGCGCCATTACCAAAAGAACATGGCGGACCGGTAAGAATGATTACCCCTGAACTATATGCCTGGAAAGGCGCCAAGTGGATACGGCGCATTGAATTCCTCACTGCCAACAGGCTGGGCTTCTGGGAAGAAAGAGGTTACTCCAAAACCGCTTACCCCTGGAGAAACGACCGGTATAGCTAATGCTTTATAAACGCTGCCAACGACGGTACCAGCTGCGACGACAGTGGTAACGGCGCCTTATTCCCTGCGGGAACGGGTGCGGTGTCTTTCAGCGCGTGCGTCATTCCTTTGATCATCAGCAGCTGCGAACCCTGCTTACAGTGATGGAGAATATCGGCTTGTACAGGTGGCACCTGTGTATCGCTGGTACCGCCAATAATTAAGAACGGCATTTTTACAGCGGGTAGCAAGGTACAGGGATCATAATGAAAAGTACTTTTCCAGAAAGTATACAGGGAAGGATTGAAAAGCGTGCCTAATACCGCCGGTACCTGCTGCGGATTATTGCCCTGCCGGAGTTCATTTAAAATCACGGTCGCCCTATCATATAACGAATCAGCCAGCATTGGCCTTAACTGTGTCAGCAATACTTTATCCATACATTCCCCCGGTCCGGATAATGATACCAGGCTGTTAAAGCTCCTGCGGCCGGCACACATCAGGCCTATTAAAGCCCCTTCGCTATGCCCAATAACTGCCACACTTTTAAATTGCTGTGTATTTTTTTGGAGATGATCTATCCAGGCGATGGCATCATCCGTAAAATCGTCGAGTGAGGTGGCGCTGCTGCTTTTTTTGAAGCCGGTGCTTTGCCCGATGCCGCGTTTATCGTAACGCAAAGAGGCAATGCCATTGGCCGCTAAAGCTGCTGCCAGCTGCTGATAAGAGTTACCGTTGGCAGCCGCTGATAATGGATTATTACCATTATGATCAGTTGGCCCGGAACCTGCGATGATCAATGCCACCGGCCAGGGTTGTTTTTCCACGGGCTTTGTAAGAACGCCATACAGGATACCACCGTCCGGAGTAATCACCGTATCCGTTTCTTCATAAGGCAACAGTGCGGTAGTCAGGAGTTTGGTACCTGCAATAAAAAAGCCGGCAATCCGGTGGTTGGTGTCGAACACCACACGAAAGGTGATAATGGCTTTGCCAAACCTGTTATCCGCCAGTATCATATCATATGCGCCTTCCTTTGCTGTTTTCAGGGAGATAACAGTTTCCCACTTCCCATGGGATTGCTCCATCTGTTGCCAGATCCCTTTCAGCATGTCCGGCGTTACCTTTGCCGTCATGGTGGCATCCATATTTTCTTTTGCGCCGTCCCAGTTCCCTTTACCGAGCTGCTCAAAAAAATGAGTCGCTATCTGATCATTTTGTTGCGCAGATGCCGTGCAAAGCAGGATGCACAGGAGTGATAACAGGTACCATTTCTTCATAGGTCCGGAATTTACTGCATTATTTTTTGCTGGGCCTAAATTATTGAATACGCCTGACAGTCAAAATTAAAATCACATTAATTGAGACCAGGCCGTCTGTATTAAAAAATAAACAACTCTTACCGTCTTATTGCCGGATGAAAAAAGATACTTAACTTAAGAAAGTATTTTTTCATCATTAAAACCTCAGTATGATTATGAAACTGAAACACCTGACCACAGTGATCCTCTCCGTGGGGCTATTGTTCATGATTTCCTGCAAATCGAAACCTAAGGATGCAGACATACAGGCTGCAGTAACCACTGCATTACAATCATCGCCCGGCGTTAGTGCAGATGTGAAGGATGGCGTAGTAACCCTTTCCGGATCTGTTGCCACCCAGGCTGACAAAGATGCCGCAGAAGCTGCTGTTAAGCTGAACCAGGGTGTTAAGAGTGTTGTTAACAATGTTACCGTAGCCCCTCCTCCGCCGCCGCCACCCGCACCGGTAGAAGTTACTGCCGACGATTCACTGAAAACAGCCGTAGCAAGTATTGTGAAAGATTTCCCTGGTATCCAGGCAGATGTTAAAGACGGAGTAATTACTATTACCGGCGAACAGAAAGCAGACCGTTGGAAAAAACTGAAAATGGCGCTGGATGCCCTGAAGCCTAAAAAGGTAGATGCTTCCGGTTTAAAAGTAAAATAATCTTTCTCTTTAAATACAATAATCATGGCAGCATTACAGGATAAATATAAAGAGCTGATTGATGCAGCACAAGCTGCAGGCACCAGCAACCTGAAAGTAAACGAACTGGATGGCGTATTGCATATCGAAGGAGAAGCACCTACCGGCGCCGTAAAGGACCAACTGTGGAACATCTACGGAAAGATTGATCCCAACTTCCTCACCGGCGACGTAGTAATGAATATCAATGTAGCTACTGCTGTAGCAGGCGCTAAACTGAAAGTGATCACAGAATCAACTAACCTGAATATCCGCAAGGGCCCCGGCACCGACCAGCCTGTTGTAGGAAAAGCAGCACACAATGAAATTGTTTCGCTGATCAGTAAACAAAGCGATCAGTGGTGGCTGATCCGCACAGATGCAGGCGAAGAAGGCTATGCC
This sequence comes from Chitinophaga sp. W3I9, assembly GCF_050434025.1. Lineage (NCBI taxonomy): Bacteria > Pseudomonadati > Bacteroidota > Chitinophagia > Chitinophagales > Chitinophagaceae > Chitinophaga > Chitinophaga sp. W3I9. The sequence goes on along the minus strand of NZ_JBNPWC010000001.1, from coordinate 4,321,994 downwards.
TATGCGCAGTATCTGCAACCGGTGGAATAAGCGGATATTGTCTTTCCCGCTGATTACGCTGATTATACTGATTTGCTTGATTTTTACTTTTTGGATTTTTTTGGATTTTTAGATTAATAATAAGGGAGATAAAAGCGGATATATTCGCTTCTATCTCCCTTAATCCTTTATAAAATCCAAAAAGTAAAAATCAAGCAAATCAGTATAATCAGCGTAATCAGCGAGAAAGACAAAACCCGCGTTTATCTACGCGGCGCCGGGATACGGATAAGCGCCACCGAGCGGGGCGCAACTTCATAACTAATCACTTTGTCGATTTCGAGATTACTGGTAGCAGATGTAACTGCCGGCGCATTTTTATCCGTTGCATTTTTATCCGTTGCATTTTCTGTAAGTACCGTTACTGCTGCATTTGTATGCCGCGCTACGAGGCCGGCCACATTGGCTTTGGCGGATACAGCGGTTTCACCGGCATTCACCAGTTTAATAATGAGATCACCGGTTTTACTGTCTTTCACGCAAGATACGCCTGTATTGGTATTATTATTCAGCGTAACGATATCCGGGTAGCAGATATCGCCTGCATTGTTTGAAAACAGGTGCTGTACGTAATAATTAGGCGTACGGGTGATTGTAGTACCCGTGAAATAAATGAGGTTCGGGTTCCACGAAGTATGACCGGTACGGGCCAGCAGCGGAGCGTAGGAAGATAACCGTACGATGTCGCCGTTGCGTTCCAGCGCGGTCATGTATACGCCTTCCGCTAAGGCATTGAACCAGGTGTTTCCTCTTGAAGCATATTCACCGAGGTATACTTTGGATTTCCTGCGGTTATAGGAATCGTAGCGGTTTTTATTTTCCAGGAACCACTCCGGTTTTTCGTAATAGTGTTCATCTACGATCTGCAAAGCATTTTTGTCGGCAAATGCCCATCCTGCCTCAAAATCTTCTCCTGCCGGAGCCGGGCCGACGGTTCCGATAAGGGTAATTTCCGGGTGCTTTTCTTTTACAGCCGCTTCAATTAATTTAAAGCGCTCCCTGAATTCGGGCGTTTGTTTATCCTCGTTGCCAATGGCCAGGTATTCCAGGTGGAACGGCGCAGGATGACCTGCAGCAGCCCTTTTGGCGCCCCAGGTGGAGGTGGCTGGTCCGTTGGCATATTCAACCAGGTCCAGTATTTCATTGATATAAGCGGGCATTTCTTCCAGTGGCAATCCCTTTTGCCCGGTGCCGCCAATGCGCCAGGTGCCGCCGGAATTCTGGCAGCTCACCGCCGCAGGTACTACCGGTAAAGGTTTGGCGCCAATATCTTCACAAAACTGGAAGTACTCGAAGTAGCCAAGTCCGAGCGACTGATGATAGTTCCATATATTCCGCTGTGCTTTTCTTTCTTCTACAGGACCGATGGTGTTTTTCCAGCGGTACATGTTTTCGAGGCCGTCGCCATGCACGAGGCAACCTCCCGGGAAGCGCATGAACCTGGGCTTCAGATCCGCGATGGCCTGTCCGAGATCGGCTCTTAGCCCGTTTGTTCTGCCATGAAAAGTATTTACCGGGAACAGGGAAACCATATCTATCGCCAGGCTGCCTTTCGCTTTGGCCACCAGTACCAGCACGGCGCTATCGTCTGTTTGTTGTGCGGTAAGAACGCCACTGCTCTTCTTCCACTCCTTTGCATCTGCCGTGATGCTTACTTCTCCATACACCTCCCCTTTCCGGCCGCGCAGCTGCACAGACACTGGAATAGGAGTTGCCGACAGTAGCCGGGTAAATACGGAAAAGTTATACTGTTCTCCTTTTTTGATGGCAATGCCATCAAACCCGTTGTTTTGCAGCCCGATGCCTTCCTGGCCGGGTTCCTCAATGGTGAGTACTACATAATGCGGGTTATTGGGATGAACCGGCGATTTACTTTCCACGTTCACCGCTCCGTAGCCGAAGCCTTTTGTTACGTATTCCCAGGCCGTGAAAGCATGCCACTCCCGCCTGTCGGCCGGTGTATACTCAAACGAACGGTTCTGGATTAATTCTGCATACAGGCCGCCATCTGCCGCATAGCTGATGTCTTCAAAAAAAATTCCGAACAGATCGGGGGAAATAGCTTTGCCGGCTTTGTGCTTCGTTTGTGCACCCGCCAGGTGTGTACCCAACAAGCCAATAAAGAACATAAAGAGGATCTCTTTTCTTACATGCTTTTTCATAACGCGTACTAATTTTTGTAGCTGCCTGGCAGGTGCGCCGGCTTACTTCTGACAGGAAAAATAATAAAACTATTTTATTAATCGTCAATTTGACAATTAATTTTTATAATTCCGGAAGATGCCTGTGTTTTGTTGTTATATTTTTGTTGACAGCAATAAAAGCCCCGCTCCGCTTCCGGTTCTTTTTTCTCCGGCTGGTATATAAAACTTAACTTCCCGTTATTCATTTTATCGTTGTTAATGAGCATGACCATCAGACCATATACGCCCTCCGATAAACCAGCCTGCATGGCTGCTTTTAAAAGTAATATGCCTGGCTTTTTTGCACCGGCAGAATTACCCGATTTTGAAGAATGGCTCCGGGAACAGGATGCACGGTATGCATCTCCCCAAAAAAATAACAACGAACAATACTATGTAGCCACCCTGCAGGAACAGATAATCGGCTGCGGAGGTTATTATATCGATACTGCAAAACAGGAAGCTGCAATGACCTGGGGCCTCATCACACAGGCATTACATAAACAGGGATATGGCAGGCAATTATTCCTGTACCGCGTACGGGTGATCCGGTCGGTATGCCCGCAATGCAGCATCAGGCTTGACACTACGCAACACGTTTATCCTTTTTTCGAGAAACTCGGATTTGTGGTTACCCGCATCACGAAAGATGCTTATGGTCCGGGACTCCACCGGTACGATATGGAACAGCATGCATAATCCGCACGCCGGATGGAAAATATTTTTTTCGGACAAAAAAATGAAGTTATTTGTCCCCCTCATGAATATTCAGTCGTTACTAAAACGAAACCATAAAACATTATGCAATGAAAGAATTCATGTTAATTTTCAGAAACAGTACCAACTCGCACGACAACCCATCTCCCGAACAGTTACAGGAAAGGATGAACTGGCTGGCTGGTATTGCCGCCCAAAACAAACTGGCAGATAAAGGAAACCGGTTATCCGCCAGCGACGCCAAAACCGTGAAGCCCGATATGGTAACAGACGGCCCCTACACGGAAATCAAAGAATTTATCAGTGGCTATATGATTGTGAAGGCAGCCAATATTGAAGAAGCGGTGGCATTTGCCCAGGCCAACCCGGTACTTAAAGCCGGCGGCAATGTAGAAGTACGGGCTATACTCAGACCGGAAGAGAAAAGCTAACGCCCATGGCAGCAAGCACCCCTCCCCACCCGGAGCTTTTACCTCAATTATTCAGGTTGGAATATTCCAAAATGACGGCTGTATTATGCCGTCTTTTTGGCTTGAAACATATGGAAACAGCCGAAGACATTGTGAGCGAAACCTTTCTGAAAGCCACCGAAATATGGCGCGTACAGGGCACCCCTGAAAACCCCACCGCCTGGCTGTACACCGTAGCAAAAAATAAAACGAAAGATTATCTCAAACATCTGTCCATCTTCGAAACACAGATTAAAGGCGCTCTTACAGCCAGCGAATGGCAAATAGCACCCGACTTTGATTTCACCCCGCAAACTATCAGCGACAGCCAGCTGGCCATGATTTTTGCGGTTTGCAATCCCGCTAACTCCACCGAATCACAGATCTGTCTCGCCCTCCAGATCCTGTGCGGATTCAGCATCGAAGAAATTGCGGATGCCTTTCTTTCTAAAACAGCGACCATCAAAAAAAGATTGCTCCGGGCAAGGGCCAATCTGCGCAACGACAACTTCCAGATCAGGCAACTGCAGGAAGCAACCATAAAAGAAAGACTGGACGTTGTTTTAAGAACCCTCTATCTTTTATTTAATGAGGGATACTTTTCTAAATCCAATAATCACCTCATCCGGAAAGACCTCTGTTCAGAAGCCATCAGGCTGGCGCTGGTACTCACCGAAAACCCGCTCACCAACACCACTCAATCCAACGCACTGCTGGCACTGATGTGCTTTCAAAGTTCCAGGCTGGATGCAAGGGACAACAAAGGAGAAACCGTGCTGTATGAGCAACAGGATAAAAACCTGTGGAGCAAAGAACTCATCCAACAGGGCAACTACTACCTCGTAAATGCCTGCTCCGGCAATGAAATATCGAAGTATCACCTCGAAGCAGGCATCGCCTACTGGCATACCACGCCCACTGATCATAATAAATGGACGCATATCCTGCAGCTGTATAACCAGCTGATATTAATTGAATATTCTCCTATGACCGCACTAAACAGAACCTTTGCCTTTGCAAAAGTTTACGGACACCCCGCCGGCATACAGGAAGCGGAAAAACTTGGCTTACACAACAACAGCCATTATCATTCCCTGCTGGGTTATCTGTACGCGGAAAACAATACAGCAAAAGCGGTTGCGCATTATCAACAAGCCATCCATCTTACAAAATCAACCGCAGAAAAGAAAACGCTGATGAAGGAAATACAACGGCTTCTCCTGTAACAGGATCACTTTTTTTTGATAACTTTATATTATGCAGGCGGATATTCAAATACTCTATCAATCTCCCGTTTGCACCGTACATAATTTTCTGTGCCGGTGCCAGGAATGTTCCGTGTCTGCAAAAGAATACCAGGAAACATTTTCCATTGCTTATATCCGGAAAGGAAACTTCCGCTTCCGGGTTTTCAGGAATGAGCTGGATGCTTACAGCGGTCTTTTCCTGCTCTGTAAACCCGGCTACGAACACCAGGTAGCGCACGTGCACAACATACCGGATCAATGCACCATTTTTTCTTTTACACCCGCAAGTGAAGGCCTGTTGATGGAACATGCTGCCAACTTTTCCTGGTTCTTCAATAACCCCGACATTCAATCCATCCTGGTAAAAGCTACGCCGGAAATGGAGTTCCTGCATCAGCGCATATTCAGCCTGCTGCAAAAAACACGCTACCCTTCTTTATGGGCAGAGCAGCTGATGACCGCGCTTTTCCACCTGGTGTTGTCTGCCGGAGATCCGCGCCATCCCCTGCCCGTATTGAATGATAAACAAAAAAGGAATTACCTGCCGGTGATAGAAAAGGTGAAAGCGTTTATCCATGAAAACTATGCAGACAATGTTACGCTTCCGCAACTTGCAGCGCAGGGAAATATGAGCCCGTTTCATTTTAACCGGCTTTTTAAACAGATCACCGCCGCCACTCCCTACAGTTATTTGCTGCAGGTAAGGCTCAAACAAGCTGCGCTGCAACTTTGCAACACAGGGCTGCCGGTAACCGACATTGCATTCTCCACAGGCTTTAACAGCCTCGAACATTTCTCTGCCGCCTATAAAAAACAATTTGGCCAATCACCCTCCGCCATGCGTTCTTAAAGAGAGCAATTTTCCTTAAACAGATGCTTCCCCTTCCGGTTAATTTTGCGGTAACAAACTTAATATTATGAAAACGCAATTATTAACGACCCTGGAAAATGCGAAGCATTATACGCTAAGCGTAGCGGAGGCCATGCCGGAAAAGAACTATCACTTTAAACCAACACCAGCCGTATGGACGTTTGGAGAACTGCTGCATCATATTGGTTATGGCATCGGCTGGTGGGAAGAAAATTTTATCCAACAACAATCTTCAGAATGGAACCCTCCTCCTGCTACTACCGGCAAAGCGGCCACCATTACCTACCTGAACCAGGCTTTTGCCGCCTTGAAAAAAAGTATAGAAGAAATGCCGCTGTCGGACCAGGTGGTGGCCGGCTTCTATGCCACCATCGATCATGTTACGCATCACCGCGGACAGGCGACTGTCTATCTCCGCACACAAGGTATTGTTCCTCCTGAATACGTTTACTGATCTTTCAAATAAAAAATCATATGCCTGTATATTATATCAATAGCTACGACATTATCAATGAAGAAGAATATGCAAAGTATGGCCCGCCGGTAGTTCAATTATTGCATAAATATGGCGCGGAAGTACTGGCATCAGACCTCCAAGCCATCGCTGTAGAAGGAACGGTGAAGAAGATGACTGCCATTATTAAATTCCCGTCGGAGGCAGCTGCGCTGCAATGTTACCACGACCCGGAATATCAGCCGCTAAAGGCCATTAGGTGGCGTTCTACTGAAAATTGTACGATGACGCTGGTGCATGGATGGGAGTAGTGTATCAATGCGGATGCCCCGTAATTTCCTGGAACGACCTTTCAAAATCCTGCCCGTAACTTTCCTTGTATTCCTTTGCAAAGCGCTGGTAAACATCTTTGGCGGTGCCATGCCTTCCCAGCAGGATCAACGCCTTGCTTTTATGCACCAATGCTTCTTCATTCAGTGTATCGAAAAAGAAGATGCAGTTGCTGAGCCGCACAATAAGCTCTGCATCTGCACTCATATCAGCATGGTTAATAAAAGATAGTATAACGTCCGTCACCTGGTTGGAAACGTCTGCTTTGATATGATCCAGCCATTCGTACTGGCTTGTTTTAAGAAAGGCTCCCCTGCCCGCTATGCGCAGCAGTTCCAATATCCAGTCGCGGTTAACAGGCGCCTTTGCGCCCACCAGCTGGATATACTGCTGGTAATCCACCCGGATGGAGTTATTCAGTATTTCAAGCCGCCATTTACCTGCTTCTTTTACTACCTGGTAGTCGCCTACTTTTTCCAGGAGATTTTTCAGTTTTAAGATGTTTACGGAGTAATTGTTTTTGGCGTCTTTCTGTAACTTATCCGGCCATAGCGTACTATAGAGTTTTTCGGGAGAAATGCCTTTTCCGTCTTTAAGGGAATAAATGAGCAGTAACAGGAAAAGCTCTTTCAGCAGCGGGGTGAAATGTTGCGTAATATCCTGACCGTTGGCATCAAATACTTCGAAGGATCCAAAAAGAAATATGGCAGCAATTTCGGGGTTCTCCTCCGGCAAAGGAGCGGCGGGTGGCTCCGGTACGGGAACAACCGGCGCTGCGCTGCTGCTGACCGGAGGAGGCATCATAGCCGGCACGGCACTCTCCGCGGCTTTTGGGAAAGCAGATTTCCGGCTCCGGTAATAAAGGAATATAAGACCCGCTGCCGCAAGTGGCAGCAACAGGTACCACCAGTAAGTCCTGCCGGTTGCCGGAACGGCCGCCCACACGCCTGCCTGGTTTGGCGGAAAAAAGATCGTATGTACTTTCACGTTGGTAACATTCCCTTTGGAATTGTATAAGGTTACGGCTACCAGTTTTTTACTAACCGGACAATAATATAAGTCGGCAAAAGAGGCGATGTCATAAAAGGAATAAGGGATGGAATCTCCCATCAGCTGATATTCCGGGGAGTTTAAGGAACCTTTGATCAGCTGCAGGGTGGTATTGAACTTATCCGTTGGATAAATGAGTGCATAGAAATCATCGGTCCCCGGTATGGTGATCATGCTGTTGGCAAAACAGAATTGTCTTTCCGGCTTTTTAAATTCAAAAACCGGGTGAAAGGTCCGGTCCCTGATGCTATAAGCCATCAGGTCGTAGCAATATTGCGGGTTGATCCCCTGGTCGCCGGATTTACTGCCGTAGCCACCTATAATATACGCGGTATCCTTTGCCGCATTCATACCAAGTGCGGTGAGATAACGCGGCATGGGACGTTCTCCTCCGTAGGGAACCACTTCCCAGGTTTTACTGGGAAAATGATAGCGTTGCAACAGGTTTTTATACTGCAGTTGCCCGTAGCCGCCCAGCACATATAGGGAAGAGTCAGTGGGAGAAAGGAACTTATTGACCTGCCAGAATACGGTCAGGGAATCCGTGGTAAAGTTAACGTCCCACTCCGGTTTGGCAGGATCCAATGTGCTTACCTTTTTTTCATCTGCATAAAAATTATACAACCGGTTATTTACCGGATCAAAAACGGACTGGTTGCCGGGAGGCAGCAGGTGACGGCTGCGGGTAAGCCTTTCGCCTTTCAGCTGCATATTGCTGAACGATAATTCATAAATGGAATCAACCGACACTACACAGAGCACTTCCCGCTTACCGTCGAAGGCAATACTGGCAGCGCCCTTTGTGTCAAAGTCCACTGCCTTTTCCCATTTCCGGTGTTTGGGACTGATCCAAACAGGGTTGCCCACGCGGGCCACCCTTTTCCCGATCTCATCATGGGCTTCATTGCCCTTCTCTTCTGACAAAGGGAAATAATGCGTCAGCTGCCCGTTTTCACTGATCCTGATATCCCGGATATTCATGGGAGGGATATCCAGCATCTGGAATCCCTCAAAACTGTTGGCGCCAAAATAGATATTGCAACAGGTACCGGCGGAAAAGTTGCCTTTGCCTTTACTGATTAACCGGCCATTCATATAAAAAGAAGCTTCCTGCCGCTCTGTATCAAATCTTATACGGACCTGGCTCCAGTTCCCGAATAATTTAGCAGAGTCGATATCATACCCCCCAATATAGTTTTCCCCGATAACAAAATTCAACCTCGCCAGCCGCTGGTTATATACCAGGTCGATACTCTGATTGGTGGGGGTAATCAGCCGCATGATATACCCGAAATAAGTTTCATGATAAGGCAGAAAGGTAAGATCGAAGGATATTTCCGTGTTATGTTGCAGGCATATGGGGGCAGTGGGGGTTAGATGAAGGGATGTCCGTTTCTCCTGTACCACCTCATGGCTCCGGAACTGCAATCCGTGTGATTGACAATACCCCCCGTGGCCAGCTAACAACACACCGCATATACATAAGATATATCTTAACATTAGATCCATTCTAATAAGGACTACAATAATTTCCTGGCTAATACGCTGGTGGAATTAATGTCGGAATTTTTAATCAACGTGAACAGTTACAATAAACAATTAACCAGCGGACAGCGTCTGCCCTGTTTTGCGCCAGCAGGATAAATTAATCTTTTACTTTGGTTGATGAGAGATAATCATAGATAAACTACCTCCAGGATGCTTTCAGCACAGTGTTTTCAGCCACAGATCCTCCTGTCATATTATCTCTGAGGCAATATTATAAAATTAATCCAAAGAATAATCGGTTTTTTAAATATTGAAGATGACCCATTTCTTGTCTTATTTTTTATCGACTACAATATAATGAAAACCAACTAGTTATCATTCTTACAGAAAATTAATTTTTCAGTTAGTCGGTTCATTAACCGGTTTATTAGAAGCTCTCCGATTTATTGCAGCAGCTTATTGCAGCAAAACGATTCCACGATTATGAAGCGACTTATATTCCTTTCAGTACGCCTGTTTGTGTTGGTTTACTCCTGCGTGCCAGCCATCAGAAAACATCCTTACACTTCAGCTTCGTTTGTGCATATCACCTTGCCTGCCATCATGTAGCATATTCCTGTTTCGCGTATTAACCAAAATCAAGTATTGATATGATGTATTGTACTCATTTTTTTCCACCGTAATCCCGGAAGAATCATCAGGCACTCCTCTCCTGACGACTTTCTGGCGAAAACAAATTTATCCAATGCAATAGTAACGTTATGAAAAGAATCTACTACCTATTCCTTTTAATATGTATCTGTCCGTTAAGTGTGCTGGCCCAGCAAAGGACCATCACCGGCAAAGTAACGGATGCCAAAGATGGCAGCCCCATACCGGGAGTGAGCGTAACGGTGAACGATAATGCTCCTGTCCGTTCCGGCGCCACTACCAATACAGCAGGGATCTACCATATCACCGTAGATGCCCGCGCTACGGAACTGGCCTTTTCTTTCATGGGCATGAAAGGCGCCATCGAAAAGATCAATGCCCGTACTACCATCAACGTTAGTTTGTCGGCCGGCGAAGACCAGCTGGGAGAAGTAGTGGTGGTGGGATATGGCACCAAACGGAAAGAAACCCTTACCGGGGCCGTATCCAATATCACTTCAAGGGAAATACAAACCTCCACCAATGTAAGCCTTGCGCAAAAGATCCAGGGTAAAGTAGCCGGCCTGATGGTCCGCCAGTTAGGCGGCGAGCCGGGTAACTTCGATAACATGATCAATATACGTGGCTTCGGAACGCCGCTATATGTTATAGATGGCATTGTAAGAGATGGCTCCTCCGAATTTCAGCGTATCAACCCGGAAGATGTGGAAAGCATTTCCTTCCTGAAAGATGCTTCCGCCGCCATCTACGGGTTCAACGCCGGCAACGGCGTGGTCATCGTAACTACGAAGAAGGGCGCAAAGGGAAAAACCGCTTTCAACTATTCAGGTACCGTAGGCATGATGAAACCTACAGACGTACCCCGCATGGCCAATGCCTCCGAGTGGATGCAGATGCGCAATGACGCAGCCGTATTAGGTACCGGCGCCCCTTTTGTAACAAAAGAAGAGTTACAAAAATATATCGACGGGGCTCCGGGCTACGGTACCACCGATTGGTACGACGTAACCATGAAGAAAGCCGCTACCCAGCAGCAACATAACCTGTCGGCCACCGGCGGCACCGACAAAACCCAGTACTTTGTAAGCCTGGGATATTTCCAGGAAGGCGGTTTGTTGCGTAGTAACGACCTGAACTACCAACGCTTTAACCTGCGGTCAAATATCACTACGGAACTCACCAGGAATCTGAAGGCAGAAGTATTGATCGGCGGCCGGTACGATAAAAAAGAAGCGCCGGGAGAAAACTTCTTCAACATCTTTAAAGGTACCCGCGTTACCCTCCCTACTGAGCAACCCTATGCCAACGGCAATCCTGAATACCCGGCAGTAGTAACCCCTTCTAATCAGAATCCACTGCTGCTGTCGCAGCGAGGCGCCACCGGCTACAGTGAAACCGTGAACAGGAGTGTGCAGACTTCCCTCGCGCTCACCTACACGTTTCCTTTCCTGGAGGGACTTTCGGTAAAAGGACTGGCAGCCTATGACATGAACAGCTACCAGGGTAAAGATGTATCCAAACCTTATAATCTCTACACGTATGTAAACGACGAATACCTCGTGGCTCCGCAACGTGTAGGCGCCGGCGCTATCAGCAACGGCTACGGTAATGGTAACCGTCTTACGTTACAAACACAGCTGAATTATTCCACCAGCATTGCCCGCGCCCATAATATTGGCAGCTCCCTCGTATTTGAGCAGCAGCAATCCTGGAGCCGCAATGCGGACCTGAGAAGGCTGTATTCCTTTTATACCACCGACCAGATCAACGGCGCTTCAGAAGCCGGCATGACCAACTCCGGCCAGGAAGGGCAATCTGCCTACCAGTCGTTGCTGGGCCGTTTCAATTACGACTACAAATCCAAATACCTGGTAGAATTTGCCTTCCGTTACATGGGCAACTATGCATATCCCAGCAACAGTAGATGGGGCTTCTTCCCGGTGATCTCCGGCGGCTGGAGAATTTCTGAAGAACCTTTTCTTAAAAACAAGATACCAGCGATCTCCAACCTGAAGTTACGCGCCTCCCATGGTAAAATGGGCGAAGATGCCGGTCAGCCTTTCCAATGGATCCAGGGATTCTCCACTTCAGGCGGTGGACGATATGAATTTGCAAACGGAATTCTTACCAACGGCGCCGCGGCTCCCGGTATCACCAATCCCAATCTCACCTGGGCTACCAACACTACCACCGATCTGGGTATCGATATCGGTTTATGGAACAACAAACTCGGACTGGAAGCAGACGTTTACCGGAAAACACGGACCGGTCTGCCCGCCCGGAGAAATGTATCATTGCCCAATACTTTTGGCGCAGGATTACCGGAAGAAAACCTGAACAGCGATCGCGTACAGGGCGTGGAGTTTACCATCACGCACAACAACCGCATCGGTGAATTCTCCTATAATATCTCTGCTAATTTCAACTTCTACCGTGCACAAAATCTGTATGTAGAAAGAGGCGCTTACCAGAACAGCTACGACAAATGGAGAAATGGTAACGACTACCGGTATAACGATGTGATCTGGGGATACCAGTACCTGGGCCAGTTCCAGAATTTAGACGAAATCGCCAACTGGCCTTTGCAGAACGGCGGTCAGGCTAACATCCGTGAGCTGCCCGGTGACTTCAAATACGCTGATCTCAACAATGATGGCGTTGTGGATGATAAAGATATGACGCCCTCTTTCATCGGCGCCGTGGGTAACAACGACAATCAAAATCCAAGCGGCAAAAATCCGAAAATAAACTACGGTCTTTCTATCGGCGCCGCCTACAAAGGCTTCGACCTGAACCTGCTCCTGCAGGGCTCTGCCATGTATACCGTACGTTTCAGCGAAGTGTATGCAGAAATACTGGCGTTCCGCGGTAACACCCCCGCCTACTTCTTCGACAGATGGCATAAGGCAGATCCCTATGATCCAAACAGCGAATGGGTGCCGGGCAAATGGCCAGCCTCCCGATTCAATGGCGACGTAGGTAAAATGTATGCAGAAAGCTCCGTGTGGAGAAAAGACGCCTCCTATGTCAGGTTAAAAAGCCTGGAACTGGGATACACCTTCGGTCCCAACCTGCTCCGTGGAAGCGGCATCCAGAAGATCAGGATCTATGCCAACGGCTTCAACCTCTTCACGATTGCAGATCCATTCGTAAAAGCGTTTGATCCTGAAAGACTGGAAGGCCTCTTCAACGCCGGCTTCAACTATCCCCTCACGAAGAATTACAATTTCGGGATCAACGTCAACTTCTAAAAGCACGCAACATGACTACCAATAAATTCTCTTTTATTATACTGTTGACAGGCATCCTCTTTTCCGGCTGTAATAAAGTACTGGATCTGAAGCCTACCGACAAAATCCAGGCAGAAGCCCTGTTTGGCGACCCGGAAGGGGTGAAAATATATATGGCCAATCTCTATTACCAGTTACCGGTGGAAGACTTTACCTATTTCCGGAACGGGTTTAACTGGAACAGCGGAGATCCCAACAACGGCGGGTTCGCTCCTGCCATGGCTACCGATGAAGCCGTGCATACCGAGTTCGGCGACTTCGTTGGCGACGGTGATTTTAATTGCTGGGAGAGCGCTTATAAGCTGATCCGCGATGTAAACCTCCTGATAGATGCCATTCCAACATTAAAGATCCGTGAAGAAGAACGTGCGGCGTTAATTGGCGAAAGCGCCTTTATTAAAGCATACGCTTACTTCGCACTCGCAAAAAGATATGGCGGCGTATCGCTCATTAAAGCATCCCAGCAATATACCGGTGACGCAGAAAGCCTGAAAGTGCCCAGGAGCACCGAACAGCAAACATGGGATTATACCTTGGAATTGTGCGATCAGGCGATCAGTAACCTCGGAGATGGGGTGAGCAGAAGAGCTTCCAAATGGACGGCTTATGCGCTGAAGTCGAGAGTAGCATTACATGCTGCTTCGCTTGCAAAATTCGGCAGCCTGGCGCCTATGTCCGGACAAGCAGTAAATGAAAAGCTGATAGGACTCGAAGCCTCCCTGGCCAATGGTTATTATGAGGCCTGTAAAAGCGCTTCCCTGGCGATTATGAATGCCAACAAGTTTGAACTGTATGCGGCTAGCCCGGCAAACCGGGAAGCAGCAGCAGAAAATTACCGGCTCCTGTTCCAGGACCCTGGAAATAAGGAAGTCATCTTTGCAAAAGGATATACACTTCCCGGCGCATTCCTGGGTCATAACTACGATATCTGGTACCAGCCCGCCCAGGTGGCCAATGGCTGGCCGCATCCCGGCAGGATGAACCCTACGCTGGATCTCGTAGACACTTACGAAAGCTATGATAATCCCGGTCATTCATCACCCGTTGTTACCTCTACAGATGCAAACGTGACAGACTATAACGGCTATAACCCTTCCAGGACGTATATCCAGTTCGATTCTCCCAACGACATCTTTAAAAATAAAGATGCCCGCCTCTGGGGAACTGCTATATTACCCTCTACGCTCTGGAAAAATATCCCGATCATCATACAGGCAGGTTACGTAAAACCGGATGGCACCGCAGTGATCCGCACCAATGATCACATCACCATCAATGGCACCACCTATTATACATACGGCGCCGCCAGCACCAGCCTGTATTCCGGCTTTGATACCTACGGCGGCAATAACACCCGCACAGGCTTCTCTTTCAAAAAATTCATGAATCAGAACGCGCCTATTATACCGGGATGGAACCAGAGTACCACCGACTTTATTGACTTCAGGTACGCAGAAATATTACTCAACTATGCGGAAGCTGTTGTGGAAAGCGGAACAGGTGATGCGTCCATCGCTGTAAAGGCGCTGAACGATATCCGTAAAAGGGCCGGTCATACTACAGATATCCCCTTAACCGCCGCTAACGTACAGCGGGAAAGAAAAGTAGAGCTGGCATTTGAAAACAAACGCTTCTGGGACCTGATCCGCAGAAGAGAGTATCATACCGAATTCAATAACCGGATGCTGCACTCGCTGTTACCATTACGGGACCTCCGTGCATTACCGGCCACGAAATACATCTTCGTCCGCGTAAACGTACCTAATACCAATACCAAAACATTCCAGCCTAAATCCTATTACAGACCTATTCCGGGTATCGGTTCAAATGGCTTGATCCAAAACCCGCAATATTAATGTGTGATTCTAAAAAAATGATTATGAATAAGCTAAGATATTTTTTCTTCATCGCCGCACTGGCACTGGGAATGATGTCCTGTGAAAAGGATAACTACGATGGCCCCACTGCAGGATTATCCGGCAGCTTCCGGGATGTTAAAAGCGGTGAACTGATAGAACAGGACATCATCCTGGGCACTACCATTGAAATTATTGAACATGGTTATGCTTCCCGCACACCGCAACCGCTGATCGTAAAAACCGACGGCACCTACGCCAACACCATGCTCTTTGCCAACACCTATACCGTTACACCGGTGAGGGGTAACTTTATCCCCGTAGATTCGCAGGTGGTAAACATCAATGGCCAGGTAACCCTTGATTTTGCGGTAACGCCCTACATCCGTGTGAAGGATGTAAATATTGTAAAAAGCGGCACCAAGGTAACCGCTACCTTTAAGCTGGAACAGAATGTGATCAACAACGTAAAGAAAATCGGGCTATATGCACATTCCGATGCAAGGGTCGGGGAACCTATGCGCCTGGTGGCCTCCGAGATACAGTTAAATGCGGTAAGCGATCCGGCACAGGTATATACACTGGAGATTGATCTGGCTGCCAACAGTTCTATACTGAAACCCGGCAACAAATACTATTTCCGGGTAGGTGCGCTTATTGATGCCGGTGAAGCGAAACCTAATTACCGCCCGGCAGTTCGACTGGATATTTAACCCATTATAACAATTGATGAAGTTCCGCCTCCCTGCGGGACTTCATCAATCGTTGTTCTCAAAAATAAATATTATGAAAAAACTAAGTTGGCTCTTTTGTGTACTGGCGCTTTACATGGCTTGCGGTTGTTCCAAAAAAGAAAAAAAAGTTGACACCCCGCCTCCAGGTCCTCCATCAGATACGGAAAATGTAGTGTATGACGAAACCGGTTGTTTGTACAAGAGTTACAAGAACCTGGTGATGGCTGGCTACCAGGGCTGGTTTGCAGCCGCAGGCGATGCGTCTGACCGCGGATGGTATCATTATCAGAATGGCAGCTGTGGCGGCTTTTTGCCAGGTTGTTCTGCAATTGATTTCTGGCCGGACATGGGCGAATATGTGAAAAAATATAAATCCCCTTTCAGCTTCGCCGATGGCACCGACGCATATTTGTACAGCCCCTACGATGAAGAAAGCGTGGACCTTCACTTTAAATGGATGAAAGACTACGGCATCGACGGCGTTTTCATGCAACGTTTTGTGGTGGAGATCAAAAACTCCAACCCGAAAGGGAAACGGCATTTCAATAAAGTGCTGGAAAATGCACTGAAAGCGGCCAATAAGTACCAGCGCGCTATCTGCGTGATGTATGACCTCAGCGGCTGCACCAGTGAAGATGTGGCGTATATTGAGCAGGACTGGAATGAACTGCAAACGTTATTTTCCCTCTTCGACAATAAAAAGCATCCCTCCTATGTAAGGCACAACGGCAAACCGTTGTTGTCCATCTGGGGCCTGGGATTCAATGATAACAGGAAGTATACCATCGCCAATGTAGACCAATTGGTAACAAAGCTCAAAGGAAAAGGCAACAAGGTATCCATCATGCTGGGTGTGCCTTATTACTGGCGCTCGCTGAAAAATGATACAGAAAATTCTTCCCTGCTGCATTCCCTCATCAAACGTTCCGATATTATTATGCCCTGGGCCGTTGGCCGGTACGACAACAACAGCTACAACAACGTGGCCGGCGCGGAGCTGGCGGCTGATATCCAGTGGTGTAACACGAATAAAGTAGATTATGTGCCGCTGGTATTTCCGGGTTTCAGCTGGGGAAATTTGAAGAACGACGTGGCAGCCTACAATTCCATTCCGCGGCTGAAAGGCGACTTCTTATGGAAGCAGGTGGCAGGCGCGCGGATATCCGGGGCGCAGTCGTTATACGTAGCTATGTTTGACGAAGTAGATGAAGGCACCGCTATTTACAAGTGTGCCAGGGAAGGCGAACTGCCACTACATGGCGATAAAAAGTTCGTCGGTATTGAAAAAGATCTGTCGTCCGACTATTATTTATGGCTTACAGGTCAGGCTGGTCGCTGGTTTCATGGTGAAAGCGGCTTCAGTGCCACCAAGCCGGCCAGATAAAACAGTTCATTTCTGTTAAATCATAAAAGCGCCTTGCAGGTAAACCTGCGAGGCGCTTCCGGTACAACACCTTATCTGCTAAAGCTGTTTCTTCATCGCATATTTCAGATATACGTCACCGTTAGAAGTGGAATTAAGCACATACCACTTTTTGTTGTCACTGAGCAAAAGCTCGTATGTAACGCCGCTTTTGTTGGTAAGCTCTGTAACCCCTTCGATATGCTTATTATGATACTCTTTCTTTACCGTCAGCAGCACGCTCAGCGGCAATTCACTCTCCTGGCAGTACCTTAAAGCATAAACCAGTGCGCCTGCTTTATCATACCATATCCTGCATTGCGTATCGTTCCTGGTGAAAGAAACAATATAATACTCGCTATCTTCCACCCACGAGGTGGATTTCGCATCCGGGAATGTTTGACTGAACACCCGGAGTACCGTATCATTGGGCGCTGCCATTGCATGGGATAACCACAGTGTAGCGGTTATCATGATGAGGAGTATTTTACTTATACCGCGAAAATTCCGTTTCATAATTTTAAAGTTTAAAGGTGATTTTGTGTTTCACGATGTAAAATTAGGATAGCCCTAAACTTTAAAATTGTACAAAACGGAACAAACGCTTACAAAGACCAAACTGCCAGTTCGTACCCGTCAGGATCCGTGAAATGGAACCGTTTGCCGCCGGGGAAGCTGAAGATATCTTTTACAATGGTCCCTCCTGCTGCTACAATCTTTTGCTGGGTTGCTTCAATATTGTTTGAATAAAGGATAACCAACACAGTTCCTTTCACCGGTTTACCGGTGGTGAATCCTCCATCTACATAATCCCCTTCAAATGCCGTATAGTCGGGACCGTAGTCAGTGAACTTCCAGCCAAAACTTTTGGTATAAAATGCTTTGGCGCGGCTGATGTCTTTTGACAGGAATTCGAGATACTGTACCTGCTCGTGTTTTAATTTGCTTTCAGAATGTGTGTCTGCCATAGATCTTATGCTTTTTGTAAAGATAAGAAACGACCGTTTTTACCTGTTTGTAAAAAAACGACAACGTTACACATGAATTTCAACTTCGCCTAGTTATCAATAATAAAAGTACCGGCTTCGGCCAGGCCGGGTTGAGGCTGACTGTCGAGCCCTGATACCGGCACCAGTTTAAAATACCTGAAATGCTTTCTGGCGGGAAGATTAAAATACTGTTTATTAGGATGGAGATTAAGCAGTTCAGCGGTACCCAAATTTTCCCAGTTCTGATTATCATTGCCCGCGAGTATCTGCAGCTCTTTTATTTTCCGGTCGCCACTCTTCTGGATAAAAACAAACCCATCTACTGCAAGCGTATCGCCCATGTCTACCGCAATCCAATGGTCAGGGTAGCTGGTGGCGGGCGCGGAATAGCGGGCTATCCAAACTGTAGACGAGTCATCGTCTATTATTCGTATAGCCAACCTGCTGTTGTTAAGCTCCTCCGAGCTGAATCCGGCAATTGACCAATTCTCTTTGGTATACATCTTCCGTACCGGTTCACCGGAAGGCTTCTGCACAAACGAGCCGATTTTAACCGGTACCCCGAAATCAGGCGTGCCATCTGTTTTCCATGTAAAGCGCTGTATACGGGCGTTCCGGGCTCCCCCGCCAGCCGCACTGCGCGCATGGTAGATGAGCCAGTCTTCCGTACCGTCGGGTGATTTGAAAAAACCATTATGACCGGGACCAAAAGCACCACTATCTGCGTTCATTGAGAAAACGGGAGTTGATGTTTTCACCCAATCCGCCGGGTTCATGGGATCGCCGTTCTGGTTAAGACTAAGTAATCCGAGGCAATAGGTATCCACCCAATAGCCGCTGCCCGAATACACAATGAACAGGCGTCCGTCCGGGTTGACGATCACCTGCGGCCCCTCGTTAATGGCATTGCCATTCATTTCCCAGGAATAGGTGGGGCTGGAGATGGCCACTTTCGCGCCCGCGATGGTCCAGGGATTGCTCATGCGGGCGATGTAGATACGCTGCGGAGCAGCGCCCGCATTGCCACCGGACCATAACATATACATCTGTCCGTTATGCTTAAAAACAGTTCCGTCTATTGCCCATTGATCGGATGAATCGGCAACCTTTCCCTTCAATGCCCAGGATCCCTGCGTTGGATCGGCAGAGCTGTTTTCCACCACGTACATACGGTGATTGGCATTTGTGCCGTTGTCGGCGGCAAAATAGATGTACCATTTATTATCTATTTCATGAAGCTCCGGCGCCCAGATATTTTTGGAGTACGGCATGCCCTGTGGAGGAATCCATGCATCATGCGGAGTTGCCAAAGCCAGTTCGGTCATGGCGCTTGTTTTGTAAAGCACCAGTTTACTCCCCTGTGTATACATGAAATAATACATCCCGTTCTTTTGGGTTACCCAGGGATCAGCCCCACGTGGTATCAGCGGATTGGTGAAGGTGTTCTCAATAGTAAAATTTGCATCATTTACTTCATTAGCCCCGATAGCCATGGCATGATGGCCAACCAGCTTTTCAGGATTATTTTTTTTACATGCGGAACAAAGTGCAAGGCATAACCAGGCAAACAAATAGGGTGCTTTTTTTTTCATGGACGAAGCGGATTAACGGTTAACGCGGAAAAATAGAATACGCTATTCTAATATACTAAATTATCCGTACAGTTATCGTCACTTTGAACTACTGCATTAACGCAGCACCGGCCCGCTTCAGGGTAAGCACCGTTATTTCAGGCCATATGCCAATTCTGCCTTTTAACCCGTGAAAACCAAAGCCCCTGTTTACATAAAGATATTTACCCGCCTGCTTATAAAGACCGGCCCATTGCTTGTAGAAATATTTTATCGGGCTCCATTTGAAACCAAACAGTTCAATGCCAAACTGCATACCGTGTGTATGCCCCGCCAGGGTAAGATGTACATGTTGTTCATGATCCACCGTTACTTCGTCCCAATGGGACGGGTCATGGGACATCAGAATTTTAAACGCGTTATCATGTACCCTGGCGGTCGCTTTTTTCAGATCGCCATATTGATGAAAACCGCCTTTCCCCCAGTTCTCCACCCCGATGAGGGCAACATGCTCTCCCTGCTTGTTTATTTCCACCGCTTCATTAAGCAATAATTTAAAGCCGGTTTCCGCATGAATTTCCTTTAGGCGTTTAAGATTGGCTTCCTTAGCCGCATTACTGTCCCACCTGATATAATCGCCGTAGTCGTGGTTACCCAATACGGAATACTTCCCGTAAGGCGCCTTCAGTTTCGTAAACATAGGAATCCATCGATCCATTTCCGACGCCATGTTGTTGACAAGATCTCCCGTGAACACCAGCAGATCGCTGTTCTGGGAATTTACAAGGTCAAGGCCCTTTTGTACGCCTTTAGCATCGCTGAAGCTTCCGGAATGCAAGTCCGATATTTGTGTGATGGTAAAACCATCAAATGCCTCGGGGAGGTCCGGGAAATAGATCGTTTCCTTTCTTATCTTGTAAAAGTGCTTACCACGGGTAACACCAAAAACGATGATGAGAAAAATCAGGCCCGCCAGCGCAAGCGCCGCCTCGCTAATGTAAAAGCTTCTAGGCGGAAAGCCCCGGAACAAACGGAGGATATCTTCTGCCAGCAGAATAGGTGAAGAGAATAATTTTGGAATGAAAATCAGCAGCATGGCAGTCATTAGCCCGGAAAGCAGACGCTGCACCTTCCTGCGTGCCCTGAGCATAGATATCGCCGATATAATCCCGGCCATCAGTAAAATATCAATCAACCAGTAGCTCAGGTGGATAACCGGATTCGGCGTAAGTGTAATAACAGCCTGGTAGAAATAAGTATCGCCTATCAGGAAAAGTAATAATATCAGGAAAAGTCTTCTGGCCATATAGATAAAAACATGTGTAAATTAGTAGACGAATAACTAGCAGGAATATTTTATCCACGGACCGCATCGTTATGAAATACTTAAAAATAAGTTATGAGTAAGGTCAAAGTAGCCGCATTTTCGGTTTCCCTGGACGGGTTCGGTGCAGGAGCCCATCAGGATGTAGAAAATCCGCTCGGTATCAGGGGCGAAGAACTTCACACCTGGATGTTTGAAAGGACCAGTAATGTTGAAAACACCGGCGTGGATGATGACTTCGTTAAGAAGTCAATGGAAAATATAGGCGCCTGGATAATGGGGCGCAATATGTTTGGACCGGTTCGAGGCCCCTGGCCGGATGCTGAATGGAAAGGCTGGTGGGGCCAAAAACCACCCTATCATGTTCCGGTATTTGTTTTAACCCATCATCCAAGGGAATCTTTTGAGATGGAAGGAGGAACCACCTTTCACTTTGTCACCGGCGGTATTGAAGCGGCGCTCGAAAAAGCTGAAAAGGCGGCAAATGGAAAAGATATCCGTATAGGTGGTGGCGTTTCAACAATACACCAGTTCTTACAGGCGGGCTGTATCGACGAAATGCACCTGGCATTCGCTCCCATTTTCCTCGGTTCAGGAGAACACCTGTTTTCAGGAACCGATATCCCCGCCCTGGGCTTCCATCAAATCGAAAAATTTAACGGAGAAAGAGCCACACATATTATTTTAAAAAAATAACATAACACCCTAAACAGACAGTATGGACAACGCCAATCAGCGTATCGCAAAAATGACATTTGCCTCCGTCTATCCGTTGTATCTCGCAAAAGTGGAAAGGAAAGGCAGAACAAAAGAAGAATTGCATCAGGTGATAACCTGGCTGACCGGCTTCGATAATAAAAAGCTGCAGGAGCTGATAAAAGAAAATGTAACCTTCGCTGCATTCTTCCAACAGGCTTCGCTGAATCCCAACGTAAACCTCATCACAGGCGTCATCTGCGGATACCGTGTGGAGGACATCGAAGATCCTTTAACGCAACAGGTCAGGTATTTGGATAAGCTGGTAGATGAATTGGCGAAAGGCAGAAAGATGGAGAAAATTTTGCGCGGCTAGCAATAAAAGCTACCTGTTTTCGCAAGCCATTAAAATTGATATCCCAAACATCGCCTTTGGAAATTTTATTTCCCAGGTTATATATATTTATTATTATTGTCGGAGCTACACTTTACCGATCCAACCGCTATACTCAAATTATCTTTTCACTTAAAGGTGAGCACTTGCCAATGAGCATCAATTACACACAAAACAATCCGGATGGCGTACCTCCTGATAATCCACGGTTCGACAAAGCTGCCTTTAAGGAGTTATTTAAGCAACATTATCCACCTCTTTGTGTTTACTGTAAGTTGAAATATGGCTTCGACATTCATGCAGCAGAGAAGATTGTTCATTCAGGTTTCATAAAACTTTGGGAAACCCGCCAAACGCTTGCCCTGACCTATCTCCAATATCTTATCTGTATAAAATTGTTAACAATCTCAGTTTAAATACGCTCAGGCATGAAAAAGTAAAGCAACAGTATGCAGCCCATCTGTTGAGAACAACTTCTGAAGATATTGCTGAAACGGACTTTAACAGTATTGATTTAAAGCAGCTAAGTTCCGCTATAGACGCTGCTATTGCAGAACTCCCTGAACAGATGCGCATCATATTTGAACTCAGAAAATCTGAAGGGTTAAAGTACGCGGAAATAGCCAGCCGGTTAAATATATCTATAAAAACAGTGGACACCCAGATAAGCAGGGCTATGATCAAATTGAAGGAAAAGCTGTCGAAGTTTCTCCTCTTTATTATTGTATTGATTTTCAGCCTCTTGTTAAAAAAGTAAAAATATTTTTTCCCCGCTTGTAGGGAAGAATTCATCATCAGGTGTATAAATAATATAGCGCACATGGAACATAATAATCAATATGACGAGCTTTTAGTCAGATACTTGTTTAATGAGGAAACTGCTGAGGAGAAAGTATTTGTTGAAAACTGGCTCAATGCAAGTGAAGAGAACCAGCCTAATATTTCTTATGCAGACCTGGCCCCTAAAATAAAGGGAATGCTGGTTAAGCACAGTCCTAAATATTTTGCGCAGACAAAAGCTGACCTGTTCCTGGAACCTTTAAAGGACTGGCATTTATTTTCGGAGTACAGGAATGGAGTGGCAACCGGCGGCCTGATAGACTACGTGAAGATGTTTGCGATCATCGGAATCCTCATCCTGGTCATTGCCTGTATCAATTTCACGAATCTTTCCATAGCACGTTCAGAAAAAAGGGCGCGCGAAGTAGGCATCCGTAAAGCCATAGGCTCCCGTCGTAAAGACCTGATTTTGCAGTTTTTAACCGAATCCATGACCTTAACAGTAGTGGCATTTTTGCTTTCGCTGCTTATAGTCATCCTGGCGCTCCCGGCTTTTAACAACCTTACCCATGCAACTATCAGCATTCCTTACACTAATGGCTTGTTCTGGCTAACCATGGCAGGCTATGTCCTGTTTACAGGCCTGCTTTCCGGAAGCAGGCCCGCTTTTTACCTGTCTTCCTTTAACCCGGTGAAAGTTTTAAAAGGGTCTATACAAACAGGCAAAGGTAGCAACCTTCCCCGGAAGGTGCTGGTGGTAGTGCAATTCACCTGTTCTATTACACTGATCATTAGCACGATCATTATTTACCAGGCTTATCATTATTTGCAAAACTGGCTGATGAAATACGAGTACCGGATCATAATCAGCCCCATGGCGTTTGTATTGGCGGCGGCAGCAGCCATCTTCATAACCGTATTTACCGTCAGTTTCCAGGCTATTAAAGCGGCCATTGCAAATCCAGTGAAGAGCTTAAGGTCGGAATGATCGTCCTTTCCTGAGAATCATTCCTACTTATGAATTCGATGAATGCTTGCTTTAAGGATCAAATAATTGTAAGATTAAATTATAGCCTTTTAAATATTATTTGCCAGATCAGGTAGTGATTATTGCATATAAAAAATGGCCGGAAATTCTTCCGGCCATGAGTAAAAAAGTACTTATCATATTTTAATGATGATTAATTATCTTTAGAACGTAATTCCTTTATTTTTTTGATTCCTATTTCATCCATCCATTGTTCAAAGCCTGTTAGCTTTGGCATCCAAGATGATATAAATTTGTAATCGATAGGATCATAACCTTCTTTGTCGATCATTTCAACCAGTTTCGCAAATGTTTCACTTTGTTGATAAAGTACTTCTAAGGGTACTTGTACGAAATTGATTGATTGGTTTAACTTCTCCTCCAATAACGATAAAACTTGTTTAGGTGTAAAAAGTTCACCTCCAAAATCAACTGTTTTGCCATTGAATTCTTTATAATTCTGAAATATTATTCGAGCAAAAGTTCCAATATCACCGGTGGCTACCCAAGGGATTGCTTTTTCTTCAGGTAAGGGATTGATAAACTTGCCCTCTCCCAATCCGAAACCTGGCAAAAGTAGATTTTCCATAAAGGAAGCAGGTCTAATTACTGCTCCTTGTAAATTGCTTTCTAATAAGTATTTTTCGATTGTAAATTTAAATTTCGGCCTGAATAAATCCTGTTTATCCGATCCAAGAACTGATGAATAAAGAACAAATTTAACGCCTTGCTCTTCTGCAAATTTGATTGCTTGTATTCCAATTTCTGCTTCTTTCTCATCCGTTTCTTTGCTGGAAACCCAGACAGGAGGAAGGACTAAAAAAAGTCCGTCGACTTTTTTAAATATGTTACTTAAACCTTCAATATCTTCTAAATCGCCTTTCACCAAAACTGCTCCTGCTTTTTTTAAATTATCCGCTTTTGAAGATTGAGGATTTCGGGTAAGTGCAAATACCTCAAAATTGTTTTTTAGCAACTCATATACTGCGGCACTACCTTGCTTTCCAGTTGCACCTGTAACTAAGATTCTTTTCATTTTAATATTGTTTACAGCAAAATTACTTTCCCTATTTAGTAAATTTGTGGTTAGTAACCTTTAGGAAAGTATTATGGAAAAGAAAATAAAACCTTGTATAGAAAATGAAAAAATCTTAAAACAAAGATTTTTAGCATTGAGAGACACCTTAGATTTATTAAGTGGAAAATGGCGTTTCTGTATTCTTTTAAACTTACATTATTATGAGAAGTTACGGTTTAAAGATTTCTTTGAGGTATCAAATGGTATTTCTCCGAAAGTACTAAGTTCTGAACTTACGACGTTGGAAGCTCATCAGCTAATCGAAAAAAATATTGAATATACACCCACACAAGATATAACTTACTACCAATTAACTAAGCACGCTCAAGAAATCTGGCATGTCTTGAATACTTTAATTGAATTTGGACTGTCCAATCGTAAAGAAGTGATCAAATCACTGCATCAAGGTAAAAATTAGACATTTCCCTATTAAAGAAAATCTTCTATTCAGTATGTAGCATTCTGTTATTTAAGTATTAAAGTGATTATTTTGATAAGTTTTACCAAAACGAACTTAAACGTTTCTTTAGTTGGAGTAGGGAATTAAATATGTTTGATAAACCAAGGTAATGCAAACCGAATTTTCCTGCCAGAGTAAAAAGCCTTACGGGGTGTGAGAGATATAGGATTTTTCCTTTACAGACTAGCTAAAATCGATGCGTAACATCATAATCCCCAAGTTTTCAACTTGATTCGGAATATCATTAAAATAGCCAACCCGCTCTACGAGCGGGTTGGCTATTTTAAGTGCCCAGAACTGGATTCTTTACAGTCTGATTTTCAATGTCTTGCAAGTAAAGTGTGTCAAATTTGTGTCTTAAATAAGATAAATCCTCATTTATTAACGCTTACTTTCACATTCTCCCTATCCCAGCAAAAATAAGTATATTTCCAATAAGTATTTGTCTTAATTTAATAAGCAGATAAGCAATAAATTATGGCTAGATCAGAAATATATTTGGTAAGGTTAGCGAAGGGTTTTCATTCATATGGATATGATTTTAAAATGTTTAGTTATTCCTCAGCACTGGTCCGTTGGCCATTCCTACTGCTAGGATGTGCCCAATTCAGTTTCAACATCATTTTTCATTTGCGCTAGTATCTGCTTTAAAGTTTTATCGGGAAATTTTTTCATATAATCAAAGACGATCCATCTGTATCTGATGACCATTAAGGGGAAAGTATGCGTAAGTTTAGTTTCAGCCCTATCCTCGAACTTTCCTGCATGCGCAATTAGATTTCGGTGCTCATAAGCTTCTTCCATTAGCGAGTAATACGTATCGCGCAGTGAATTTTTCCATTTTTTTGTTTTTATAACCTTCATTTCTTTATAGGCATATTGAAAAAATATACTCGTGATTTTATCAGAAAAAGTAGATATATCAACTTCCCTTCTGACAATCTGCAATTGTTCCTCCAGGGTTAAACCGATACGTTGATAGTCAGCATTAAAGACATGTAAGCTATTGCGCAGATATTCATGTATCCTGTCTATCCTGAACTTTTTATCATATAAAACCAATGCACCTGAAATGTCGGATTTTAAGTTCTTATGGTGTGTCTCGTCATTGTGCAAAATCTCCAGATAGTGCCAAAGCGCATCTACATGATTATTCACTTTTGCCTTAATGTATACAGGTTCAAATTCTAGAAAGTGTTTCCCCGCTACTGAGAGCACCTTATCGAACAGCTGATATGCGTTATCGTTTAACTTTTGCTGGTCAAACTCTGTAATTCTGTAACTATTATTGTAAAGGCTGCCAAAATGATACCCGTAGTCGCATTTATTTGTTGAATAGAAATAGTTCTGCTTATCCACTATTATTTCTCGTTGAAGAATAGCCTCCATATAACTAGTGGCATAGCTTAATTGTTTAAGCGCCCGGTTATAAGCGCCTACATATGTCACACTATTAGCCTGCACCTCTGCAATGCTAAAAGCATCACCTTTAAAATAATCAGCAATCAAGTGATCTTCATTATTTTTCACCCTGTCCATAAGAGGGCTATTCTGAACATGGCTAGGGGGCAAAATCGCGGTCTGATCAAAACGGAAGACATAGTCTTCTGGAAATACGAGATTCTTTATTTTGAAATTAATGTTCCATTCTTTCTGGGGAGTTTCACAAAAATGTATAATGGCATCTAATGTTTGATGAATACCTTTCTTTCTAAAAAAAGATTGCTTCTCCTCATCCGTCTTAATGTGGGAAGGATAAGGAAATTGCCTGTAATCTTTTGTCATTATTTCAGTAAACAACTCAAGTGCTTCCTGTTTACTATGTCGAAGCATAATAATCTCCGAGGCAATGATCTTTGTATGGAATATTATATTTTCGAGATGCTCCGCTGCCTCATGATCACAAAGAATCATATTTTTAATCTGTTCAGCAGACTTTTTCAACATATCAACATTCAATTCCCGTTCGAGCAAGGATAATTTGGCTATAATTAGCTCTAAATTTTTTTCAATATACTTATAGAGCTTTTTTTCAGCTTGAAGCACCTTGAATATTTTCCCAACATCCTTATAGGCTGGGAATCCACTCCAATATCCAATCCCGTATCCTTTTAATTTCCTGAAATGATTGACAACATAAGGAACACATTTGGCGTCTTTATTATACTGCAGCTGAAAGATCAATTTGCGAGTGATACAAAGAGGGTTATCCAGTTCCATATATCCAAACATGCCGCCAAAATAAACATAGTATCTGTAGTAGTCCGCAAACAAGTTTAGTTTCATTTCCTGAACAGGAAACTGACCAAACTGGATTCTATTTATACCTGCCATATTAGGATATATTTACTTGCTCCACACCTTGATATAATTCCTCAAGCAGGATCCTTTCAACAGGTAGTTTACCAACTTTTGAGGCAGAAGTGTCTGTATTAAGATTAATAATAATGAGATAAAATATTTTTCCATTGAACTCAATAGAATATGGAAATCTGTTGCCAGCCTGTTGTTGCTCTATTTCAATTTCTATTTGATCCAAGTTGAAAACAGTGAGGTACCCCACATGTTTGTTATAGTCTGCAGTATACCTTACAATTTGGCTGAATCCGCTTATAATTCTATTTTTTCGATAATTTTTTTCCTTATCATACACCTTTATTTCCATTATTAAGGGAGCCGAGGTGTCAATCAGACCAACAATATCGGATCTACCTGCTGGGGACCTAGGCGTTGAAAAGGGAAAGTCAATCCCTTGATCAAAAAGATATAATCTCAAATCATCTTCAATATCTGTTCATAATTGGCAGTTGCATTTCGATATCTTGCCAATAATCCAGCGCCTAAAAACCATTCCGTTCTACGCTTATACTTTTCCAGCAGGTAAAGTACAGAGTTGTCCTCATCTAGCTGGTCATGCAGATAATTCAAAATGGGTTCCACGAAATTCTCTCCAAAGCTCCTAAGCTGGGAACTGAAGTCACGACCAGAACCATAATTAACAACCACGGTCCTTCCTGGTTGTTTAATCAGGTGCTCAGTGTGAAGATGATATAAATAGACAGCTGCTTGCTTCATACTCTCAAATGTTAGTGCTTGCGAGTTTTGAAAACCCATCTCTTTAATTTTTTCAATCCGATCCGGATCAATACCAATTTCGCCACGTGCCTGTTGTAAAATCCCCTGGATCGCTGTGATGGCTGCTACCTTTTCCCAGAAAAACCTATAATTGTTTTCAATACTGAAAATATCAGACCTATAAAGTCGGTTTCTCCATTCTTGTAAATTACTTCTGAGGCTATGTCCTGTATACATTTGCTAAGATCATTTGAAGTTTCTAAACAAATCATTCAATGCTTGGGTGATATCCTGCAAACCTGTGTGAACAGAGGCATCACCATCTTGTAGTTGGATAATTTGCTTGCAGTTATGACAAATCACTCGACTTCCTAGCCTGACCTCTCTAAGCTCCACATCCAGGCCATAATCACAGCATGGACAATTTATTGAAACCATAGCATCATCAAAATAAAACATCCATTCTTATTTTAAGACAGTTTTTGAATATTATGAAAATTTCTTCACAGCGCATATCACATTTAACGCTCAATTACTCAATCATTAGATTAAGTACTTCATGAAGCTCATTCCATTCTTTAATCCAGATAATATGTATTCCCAAATGTTTAACGCAGGCTTCTATCCAGTCTATTTCTTGTTTATCTTCTGGTATTTTATTAATCCAAAAATGACTAAATAGCTTTTTTACTGTGGCTTTAGAGAAGAGTCCATTCTCCTGAATTTCCGTTTCCTTTATTTTATGTATCCATGATAGCCACCTTCTCATGTTAGGATCCGTCAATGACACACCAATAAATACTATCGTTTTATTTAGACAATATGAGACAAATTCCGTCGATTGCCATGAGAATGAAGTATTTGCGATATTAAGATAAGAACTTTCTGAAAATACGAGCTTATCACTGGCTGTAAGTAGTACTGATTTCTTTGGGGAAAGTGGTGCACACAGAAAGCCATGACAAAATACGTACTTCACTTTTTCGCTTTTTTGTGGTGAAATGCTGTGCGTCAATCTGTCCAAATAGGAAACCATATCACCCGCTTTCTTGACTTTTCCCAGATATTTTTCGCGCTCAAAAGAGTTGATAAGTGAAAAAAGTAGCGACTCTGCGTTAAAAGAAATAATAACTTCTGGTTGAATACTTCTATCTATAGCATCACAAACAAATTTTCCTATCGAGTAAGCAGATGTCATCTTAAAATATTTATCCCTAATCTCTATATAATCTTTCCAAACCGGGTCTTTTTCCAAATGAGGACTTCTACTTTCAAAAATGACTTTCAAGGACTCCCATTGCTTAGTTGTAAGTTTTGATTTTAGCTCGGCATATAGCTCTTCAGCCAGTAAAATTGCAAAGTCAGAATCTGATAATTTTAACTTATTCTGAACAGCTTGAATTAATGTATCGGGAGAGAATTTTGTCAATAAGGACTTACATAACTCAACAGCTCCGATAATTGATGAATCTCGCTTAATCAGACTCTCAACTAAAGCCGACCATGTCGGAAAAATTGGATATGATGTGCCGGCTCCAATACATAAGCCCCAACCCATATCTGAATAATCTTTCCTTAAGACTGATTTAATATTTATACTAGTTTTGATATTCATAGATGAAACAATATAGAACTTAAAAGGGATTTTGACTTTTAGATAAGAAATATCTTATTGGCCAAAACAATCTGTGTTTGAACAAAATCATTCTTACAAATTCAATCTATTCTATGTAAAAGCAAATATTTTTCTAAAATTCCCAATGTATCAGTTGAAAACGGCATCTCTACTCCGTTAATTAAAAACTCTTTGTATCGCTCTATTCTCAATGCCTTTGAGGTTTTTGATAGAAAACTCTGCGAATTTCATAGGACAACCTTTTTTGATTTAATATAAAATGTTTCTGTAGGAATAGCTGATTTGACATTTCTTATTATTAGCTGATAAAAAGTCGAATCATTCTGTATTTAAATCCTTCATACCATATAATTAGATAATTAAGAAAAAGATGATAAAATTGACAATACCTCTATTCTATTCTTATTTATTCGACCATTCGTTTAACTTTAAAAATTTGGATTCCCACGTTATCACGCTATCGTACCAATGTCACCGCGCCCGTTTGCCGGAACTGATCGGAGCTTTCAGAACTCTTGTATTCCACCAACCAGGTATAAGTGCCAATGTCTGCTTTTCTGCCATCAGGCAGCGCGCCATTCCAGCCGACGCCCGGCGTCTGGGTTGCAAAGATAAGTTGCCCCCAGCGGTTATAGACCCGCATTTGATAGCTCGCCGTTACGCAGTGAATGACTGGTCTGAAAATATCATTGGTGCCATCCCCGTTGGGCGAAAAGGCGGTGGGAATAAATATATCGCAACCGCAGTTCTTTTCCTGTAGGATTACCTCGTCCTGATTTTTACATCCCCATTCATCCTGTACTGTCACATTATATACTCCCGCTTTAGCTGCACTGTATTTGCTCTCTGTTACAAACGGGCCATGCTGCCAGCTGAATGCCACTACGTTGCTGCTATAAACCGGTTGTAATGTGAGCTGGCTGCCGCGGCAAATGGTTGTATCGTTTATGAGCGAAACGGAAGGAAGGTCCCTTACGATAATAGGAAGCAGGGAGGGAAGGTCTACCGACCCACAGAGGCCAGTTACGGTGTAGCTGATCGTGTAGGTGCCAGGATTTTTCCAGGTGACGATGGGCTTTTGATCGGTGCCGCTCATGACGGGGCTACCTGTAATACGCCAGGAAAGCGTGCCGGTGGCATCAGGTACGGCCAGCGTTAATGGCTCGCCTACGCATAACTGTTCCGGGATTTGGAGATGGCCGGGTTCAGGCAGGCCCCGGACGGTGATAGAATGGGTCACCGGTTCATCGACCACGCACTGGCCGGTGGCCCGTAGGGTCAGCGTATAGGTACCTGCTGCGCTCCAGGTGATGGCAGGGGTGGCGGTAGCGGCGCCGCTGATGTCATGATCGCCGCTGGCATTCCACTGCCATCCGGTTAGGTTATTACCGCTTGCCTGCACCTGTACGGGTTTGCCGGCACAGGCCAGGGAAGCAGCAAATGTAAAATCAGGCGGTCCTATTTTAGCTACCGTCACCTGTGTGGTGAATGCACCTATGCAGCCATCTGTGCCGGTGGCTTTCATCACGTATTCACCGGCATTGGCGGACGTAGCTGCGTTTGTGATCAACGGCGCCTGCTCCCAGTAGGGGTAACCATCCGGACCTAACCACAGCACCTCTGCCAGTACTACATTTGAGGCGGCCTGTAACTGTAA
The DNA here is from genome assembly GCF_050434025.1 of Chitinophaga sp. W3I9. NCBI lineage: Bacteria > Pseudomonadati > Bacteroidota > Chitinophagia > Chitinophagales > Chitinophagaceae > Chitinophaga > Chitinophaga sp. W3I9. Next base: position 4,290,546 of record NZ_JBNPWC010000001.1, on the reverse strand, counting down.
GGGGCTGCCCATGCATACTGTTATAGCCGGTGTAACCTTTACGGAGACGCCGGCGCTTACCTGAAGTGTTGCTACCACGGAAACCGCTTCTTTACGGCAGGAGGTGGTGAGATTTTCATTCATTATAATGCGGTACTGACCTGCATCTGCCGGCAGCAGTTCCTCTATAGTATAGGTATCATCATGGGCGCCGGATATGTCCTCCCAATTTCCGGAGGATGTATTCAGCTTCTGCCACTGCAGTACCGGTTGTTTTAGCTTGAGACCTGTTGTATCTACTTTAAATGTGGCGCGGGTAAGCTGGCATCCGGTATACGAAGTGGAGCCGCCATTGATACTAACGGGTTGCAGGGGTTTACAGGTGCTGAACACGATATCGTCCACCGCCAGGTCATTGCCACATCCACCGGGCGCATCATCCAGCATCACGATCTGTATCGTCGTTACACCTTCCGGCAGGGTAAACATCATACCGTATTCTTTCCATTTGGCTGCCGGGTCCGGATCTGCCGGGATGTATCTTTCTGCCAGTAGTCCGAGCGGCTTGCCAAATTCGTCTTCGATACGGAACCGGATACGGGAAGGAATAGGAGATATGTCTGCTCCGCAAAACATGGCAGCAGCTATCACCGAGCATGCACTGACCGATATTGCATACTGCAATCCTGGGCATAACCCGGTCATTTTTTTGCGATAAAACTCACCGGGCTTATAGGAGCCGTTTACTATCAGCATGCGGCCGCCCGCTTGTCCGCTATGATCGGTCATGTTTTTCCAGGTGGAATTACCTTGCGCGGTGGCTGCATTATCTACAATGGTATAGTATCCTTCAGCCAGAGGCGCCGTGCGGGAGAAAAGGTAGGCGCCACTACCCAGACCTGGTAAGGGGGGACCAAAACCTGCACCGTTTCCAAAATCTTCCCGGAAGATCAGCTGGCCGTCGGTATTACAAACGCCCCGCTTTAACCGGCAGGCCATATCATTATCATCCAGATAGCCGTTGTGATCATCATCCAGGCCATTACCGCATATCTCTATATCTTTGTCGTTGAGACCTTCCTGCTGCATGGCCGCGCCCCAGACGCTGGTGATGGGGCCTTTTACCGGTTTACTGATAACATAGGTCGTGGCATCTTGCAGATCGACTAACGCCAGATCCTGGGAGGTACTTACCACGTAGCAGATACCGTTTTCGTTAATGGCGATGCTGTAAATATCCCCTCCAACACTTATAGGTCCTACTATCCGCTCTGATAAAATGCTGGTACCGCCGGGGCCCAGCACCATTTCCACGAGAATATTGCCATTGGCGATCATATACAGCTTGCCATCTGAAAAGGCAAGATCTCCCGCTGCTATCAGGCTAGTGCCCCCGACAAAAGAAAGTGTAGCGGTTTTCATATCTATTTTATACACGGCGCCACTGTTTCCGGCAACGTAAAGGTCTCCGTTACGGTCGCTCACCATCGAGTGGCCGCCATTGAAATAAGGGTAGTTCAATGTGAGGGTAATGGGTGTAGAGGCTCCTGTTACCGGATTGACCTCGTATAGCGCCATTCCGGCAATTCCATAGATCTTTCCACCAGGAGCAATGGCCAGATCAACAAAGCCCGGTGTGGATGCAACGAATTTATAGGTAAAGTCGGCCAGATCGATATAGCCAATGTCATCACCATTGGCAACAAATATCTTATCCTGTGAGTACCCTTTGTGGATTAACATCAGCAAGAAAATAACCAGGGCAATGGAGCGAGTGGGTAAAACACGCATAGATACAAGAATACAGGTTGTAAACTTAGTGAAATATCGGGATATCTTTACCTTCTAAGCCGTAATCTTTTTATAGTATATGGGAGATTCATTTGCGCGGATTGGGATGACTTGAGGATATATTAGAATGCTTGTTCGTTCTTTTGCGCTATTCTCAATGGGTATTCTATTGGGGCTTTCAACAGTTTTAATGTAGATAACAAGATTTTCATTTTATAAAAATGAATTGTACTTGGTTACAAGATGACAAATATTAGTCATCTTGTAACCAAGTACAAAAATATCAATTAAGGTTTATCGAAGATTATTCGATCCTGTCGTTGTCGGCTATAAAATCATCAAAGGATCTTCCGAACTCCTGCTCAAGACCTTGTGCAACCAAAAAACCACCCGATGTCAGAAGCTTAAATTTACCATGACTATCAAATATAGTTGTCATACCTACTTCTGGGCCGGTAGAAATCTGAAAATCAGCATTATCAAAACTGAACTCGCCGCTTATTTGCTTACAAGCTATACCAACTAAATATATCACTTCCTCTGTTTTACTTAGTGCTAATCTGAGAGCCATTCTTCCCAAACTTGGGCTAAACATAAATATTTTGGCATGAGCACCTGAATATGTACGCAATATTGCGTTAGCTTCGTTAATCTCTGTTGTTGTTTTCATATTAACTAATGTATGAATCCTTTTCCATTCCAAAAAACAATTTTTCCATCCTGAATAAAGGTGGTTTTTTGAAGTAAAGAAGGATTTCCAATTATGTGATTAAATTCGAAATTAGTAACTCCAGGTTTGTGGAAGAAAGGATCAAAATTCGTAACGTTAAAATTAATCGCATCAGCTTTATTAGCTGCTTCAACAAATGATTCTTCAAAATGGTACCTATCCATCGCTGCTTTAGCATAATCCACCTTAGTTAGTCCTGCACGCTGCCAACCAGCACCCTCCCAGGTAATAGCCTCCGTCCCTCTATGGAAATATAGGTCTTCTTCTATACCCAAACCAATCGTTTTACCCTCAGGAATTAATGATTTTGTTGCATTTAAACTTTCAACACCTCTTGCTCCTAAAGTAAGTTCTTCCAGAAGCCCGCGGCCAACTGCAGCATCTACAGCTCCAACTCCAGTGACTGCCATAAGTGGATTCTTCTTGAAATCTGCATATAACAACTGAGGAGTGGTTATTCCATTATCCCATCGGTACTGCCAATTTTGGCCTGCCCTTTTGACTAAGTCAGTTACAAATTTAATTTCTGCAGTTGTATTTCTATTCCAGTTATTAAGTAACGTAGTCAGAATCTGTTTAGTCCAGCTTTTTTCTTCCTCCGCGCGCTTGGCATAGTTAGGAATCTCATTAAATCCATTTGTTTGAAATTTAGTTCCAACTTCAAGAATTCCCCGACCAGAAGCATAAGGTATTCTATGAGAAACAATATTAACTGCACCATAGCCCCAACCATATTGTCCATTGAAGAGTCCCCAAACCGGAGGATCATCTCCCCAGGGATCAGATATAGAAATAGGATTGTTGAAGTTGCTATTATAAGGACTAATACCAGGGTACTTGTAAGCAACAGGGTCTATCTGATTCCACCTTCCGATTTGTGGATCTAATGTGCGGAAGTACGCATCATATTGGTTTAGACCCAATTCATCCGTTTGTTCTATTCCATTATAGTTGAAATTATTCTTTACATATGGATTCTTCAGGGCTTTGGAGCTGATACCTGCCATAGTTAGACCAAACGGGTAATAGTGAGTTTCTTCCAGCAATGGCCCTGCATTATGATTAACCACTATGTTGTCAAAATAGACGTCCTGTATGCTTTCGTTAGTGGTATAGACATACAAAAAGCCAGTCTTTTTCATCACCATAAGGCTTGTGGCCAGCGTTTGGAGCTGGTCTGGGCTTCCCTGTACCTGTCTGACGCCACTGTTTTCATCCACCATGTTCATTTGCTCATCAAATAGCACGTACGCCAGGTAAGCTTTTGGGAGGGTGGCGACATTTTGAGAAGGGTCCTTGTCCCGGATAGCCTGGTAGTTGGTTGAGGTAAAGTTTGAAACAATTGGGGAACCTGACCCCGTCCCGTTACCGTGGGCGCCATCAGCAGGACCACTACCAGTTGCAAAAGCCTGTAACAAAGCAGCAAGCATATTAGCTACGGTGGTACTAGAGGTGCTGGCAGCGGCGGATTTATAAAATGCTTTGCTGCCCAGTTGAATGGTATCACCGGACATTACGCGCAAGACAAGTGAAGGGCCAATTTTCTGAGAACCGGCAGAGGCATTCAATTTGGCGACATAGTCGTTTGGATTGGTAGTGGCATCGACGGGATACCCAACTGGTTTAGCCGCTCTGCAAATATTGATATTGGCAAACAAAGCATTTTCCTTTGCAGAAAGGGCAGTTTCCATTGTCGCTGCATAAGTAGCCTTACCTGATTGTTCAGTAAGCACCATGCGGGTGTTACCAATGTGGTCGGCAATAAAGTAATCATACACATATGCGGGAGGCTGTCCAGTGGCATACAAAATACGAATACGGCCCTCATTATGGCCAAAAGATACCAGGCTATCGTTCTGGTAAACAAAACCATCGATATAATCTGTTGTTGTGATCGAACCTGTTCCAGTGACATCAGTTACCTTCTTCCGCAGCTTATTTCCGACGGCATCATAGGTATAGGCTATAAACCCTTTACCCAGTACTGTCAGGCTATCTGGTACATTCAGATAAAGATTAGGTTTGATGGTCAGTAACCGGTTCATATCTGTGGTGAGGTTACCGGCAGCATCGTATGCGTAGTCCTGGGTCTCATTGTTGTTGATCTCCTTAAAATCACCCAGCTTAGATTGTGGATCGTTTTGGCGGTCCGTTACAAAATACAGCTGATTACTATTAGGCAGATAAGCATACTTAAGACTGTCAACGACGGCTATGCTCAGTCCTTTCATCCCTTTTTGAAGCAATCCGCCAATATTACCGTTGGCATCATAACTAAGATTCTTCAGGCTAAAATCGACTTTATCAGATGTCCAGGTTGAGCTTCCCTGATTTTGTTGGGAAAAGTCGGCTGCTAAGAGACGGCCGGATTTATCATAAGAGTAACCACTTGCTCTGGCGATACCATCACCTCTACTTTTCCATTTTGTGCCGGCGATAGTGCCGTTATACTGACTGGCACTAAAGCCGTAGTCGTACGCCACCTCTTCTCCGAACCAATTCGTAGAGCTACTTGGGGTGTTGACAAATGTTTTATTGATGCCTTTCAAGCTTCCATTAATACCGTAATCGAATGTGAGTGTCTCTTTGGGAACGCTATTGACTACGCCTAATTTTTTTGTTCTTAGATTACCTATTTCATCATAGGCGTAGCTGCCTACAGTCCTCTTGGTGGCTGGGAGATCATTAAGCTGTGTGCTTACTTCAGTTATTCGTCCGCCTGCATCATAGGTGAAATTCGTCAGGATCCGTGTCTCTGGCGTCACTGTACTGTGGGGATTGGTCTGGCGGGTATAGGTACTTAGTGTCTTCCCATTAAAGTCATACAGTCTGGTAACCGTCTGTTTTCCGCCATAAATGTTATCTCCTATTACCTGAATCGGCCTTCCTTTATCATTATAATAAATGGTGGTGGTTAACCATTGAGTAGTACCTAAAATCCGGCTACGAAAGCCAGTTAACATACCCATTACCCGATGACTAATGCCAGTGATAGGATCGTCGTAAAAGTTAGCCCCCTTTTGGGGTGCTCCAAAATCAGTGGTCAAAGCCGGCTGCACACCAGGGAAAGAATAATTATCATCGTAATATTGAAAAGTAAGATCTGTGAGGCTGGCTGCAGGAATAAAAGGAAAAGTACCAGGTGTAGTACCGTTTACTGATGTCTGAAGCGCGTCTCTGCTAGTAGAAGCTGCATAGGAGGCCGTTCTTACAGATCTGTCCAAATTGTCATAATAACATATCAGCCATTGGCCTTTACTCTTTAACTCACCATCACGTACAAGTACCGGTCTGTCACGTGTATCGTAAACGGTTTCCGTAGAATCAACGCCAGGCAGTTTGGTGACGATAACCCGGCCCCTTGCATCATATCTAAAAATGGTGCATAATCCAGAAAGTACGTTAGTAATCGACCAGTTCGGTATAATCTTTTCCACTGCTAACGGAGGAATAACATACCTCAATCTACTTAGCTCATCATATACAAAATAAGTACATAACCAGCCTGTATATGCAGCTCCTGTAGCTGCTCCAACCTGTGATTTTTTGAGGATAAGTTTCCCTTCTTTGTCATAATATTCGACATGTTGAACCGCGTTTTCGTCAATTGACACTGTTTTCCCCAATTGTCCTGCATCATAGGTCTTCAATGTCCTTAGCGCGCCGGTAGTCAGGTCCCATACCCGAACAGAGTCGGAGGCGGTGTTCACAAATGGATATTGCTGGCTAGGTTTTTTTCCTCCTTCATTTGACCAACTATTCCCTGGACTAAAACTTTTAATCACCGGTGAGGAGGGTGACTCATCATATATCTGTTGGCTATAAAAAATACTTTCTCCGGCACCAGAAGGATTTAGGACAGGGTCTTGTAAAAAAGTTCGCTGACTGGTAAAAGGAGTAGTTTTAAATTTACCGTCACTCGTATTACCTGTGTTCTGGACATATGGCAAGTACATGAGGGGCTGCCTTCCATAGGAATCAAAAGTCTGTGGGCTCACCAGATCCTTTCCGGATGTGCTATTCCCCTTTAATATCGTTTGCATTGGACGGTTGATGCCGTCCGTATAAGTTGTCGTTTGCCTTATTTCCTGAACTGTTCGGGCAGTTCCGGTTACATGAACGGCATCGGTAGTGGGCATATTGGGCTCCCAGGTTCTGACATAGTTGATCACAGGGCTCTGATATGCTGCGGGAACCGGCAGCGGAGTTGCCGCAGGCGGAGTGCTTCCTGAGGGTATTACCGGAGTTTGAGCTGCAACGTCAAATGAAGTATTGCAACAAATGTATAAAAGGGGGATAATAATTCTGAGTCTTGGAAAATTCATATAATTGGAAATTAACTAAGTTTAAATTTGGATGTCAGCAGAAGGGAGTAGTTAGTCACAAGGCTCTTCCCCTGTATAGGTTTTTGGACCATAGGTACCATCAGGAAATTTGTAACGATAGCCTACTTTGCACTTGAAAGGATTTCCTGGGATTGGCTCGTTGAAATATTCCATTACTCCTGTCACACAGATACCATTGATTACTTTTTTATCTACACCCATGCAAAGACATTGTGTAGTCTGGTTGATGTAATTTTGCCCATTGACCCTCATATCTTCCTGCGCCATTGCGGCTACAGCTAAAGAATCATCCGCCGTATATTTCCCAGCAGGAACTGTGTATACTCCCGTTCCTGGTGTAAATGAAGGTCCACATCCTTGTTTGGTAAATGTCTGAGAAAGGGCAGTATTGGAATAGGCTTTTCCGCCGCATGTCTCTGCTTGCCCATAATAATTATAGCAGAGACGTTTTAAGATATTTTTGTACTGATCGCGTACGATACTCAATCTTCCCAGGTAGTCATATTCATTAAAGACAGTATTTCCGTTGACATCTGTCTGAGAGGTAAGTCCCACCAATGGATCATAAGTGCTGGTCAAAATATTTGCATCGACAGGGTATACCCTTACTTCATCAATCGCATCGCCATCACTAAGGATCATGCCATTGGTATAGGGTTTAGCATTATAAATCCATTTGTCAACCGAGTAATACCGGTAATCCACCCTGTAACTGCGGGAATTGGGCATGGTAAAAGAAACCGTATAATCACCTTCCTTACATCCTCTTCCTGCGTAGGGAGGAATCGTTCCGGCATAGTCACCTGTTTCAAAACCATCATATAGAAATTCAGAACCTACAGAGATCACGGGATCGGTAAAATAGGTGTAGGTTAAATTAAGAGCCTCGAATGAACCGGCAGGAGGAGTTCCGGTAAGCGTATAGGTTCCGGCAGGTAATGAGGTATAGAAAACATTTTTTGGGGTATAAGTTTTAATGGAATTGAACGGATCATTTATTCTGCCAGATCGTACCACATTGCATAGAGAGCCACTATAAGAAACTGCCGGGCTGCCTCCTGTAAGTGTATAACTTAACATCAATGAAGTCTCAAAAGGTGAGGGGTCCAGCTGAAGAAATACTGTGCCCGGCTGTGAAAGGGTAAATGTAGCCGTTTTAGGAGCGGTATCTGGCATCACCAATTTGGCATTAATGACAGTTCCTGCTCCAGTTTTTTCTTTATGTGCAGCATGGGCATTTGTTACTTCAGCAGTGATTTTTAGTTTTCCATTACCAAATGGATCTCCGTAGCCCCATTGAAACCCGAACTCCGTATTACCGGCAGCTGATGTGTGAATAATGTTTCCGAGATCATCATAGTTCATGACCTGCTGTTTTTTAATAAGCGCTGGTGTTCTGTTAAGCATACCAGGATTAAAAGCACCAGCGGTAGCAGCACTAACAGGAGCATCTGACTCCAGGGTTTGTATCTGCTCCACCTTGATATCAGACGCTTGGTTAAATTTGTAATCAGAGAGGCTTGAGTAGAGCAATTTCTGACCGCCTGTATTCAACTGCCATGTTTCTGAAGCTACCGGAACAGAAATACAATTAGCGTCCTTAAGGGCTTTAAGAGCTGGAAAAAGAGTACCAGTGTAGTCCTGTGCATAGTAGGTTCGAGTTTGTATCGTATCTCCAATACTATTTACCACATTGACTTTTGCAGGTAATAAATTAGTGGGGTTATAAATAAAGTTGGTCAGGGTTTGAGAAAAATTGCCAATACTATCATAGGTTTTATTTGTGATAGACAGTAAGTCAGTACGGCCATACAAAGGCTGGTAGGTTTCACTGTAAAATTGAATCTCTGAAGAATAATTGGCATATTCCCCTTCCGGACACATCAAAGTTTTTTTGGTTTTCCAGGCAATATTATTGTTTCCTGCAACTGTGGTTTGAGGGGCATAAGTGTAAATCTTCTCAGAAACTACTTTATTAGCTTTTGAAATTTCCTGCTCTTTTTTTACAAGGCCATATACCCATGGAAGGCATCTCGACTTTTGTGAATAAGGCTGACTGAGTGTGGGCACTGCAATTGGAAAATCATCCGGGGAAGTGAATTCATATACCATTTTCCCGATATTGTTGGCATTGGTTCCTTCCAGGACCTCGACCCGTTTATAAAGGTGCGGAAGTTGATTAAATTTCGAATTATGAGAACTGATGTCCTGGGTACTTGTTGCCAGTATATAATATGTACTAGGGGAAGGTGTAAAAATATCAATGACAACTGCAAGCGCAAGGTTAAAAGCAAATTGTTGGATGACCATGCTGCCCAATCCTGCAAGACCGCCTCCAACTATGGCATCCCCTAAAAATGGGACAGCTGAAAAAACTGCAGACTGTGCCGAACTGTATACGAGGTTAGCCGATTTATAGCCGTATTGAGATGGCGGAATAACCATTCGTGCAGTTGATACTTCTGTGTAAATTGGTACTTCGTATCCCCATCCGGAAGAATTGCCGTTCGCATTCACATACTTGTACTCCTTCACTATTTTTTTGGTAGTATCTACCATATCATACACAGTTGTCCTGCGCACCCTAATCCCACCCGATAAAACAGACGCGTTATTATAAAAGGCATCATTATTCTCATACTCATATAGTATTTTTCCACCGGTCGGATACTGAATAGTTTTCAAGGCACCGAGCATGCTTTTTCCATCAACATCTACTGCTCTATGAGGTAGCTGATAATTGGTAAGCAGTTTAACACTGGCACTCGCCTGATCTGCAGTTGAATAGTCCTGTTCTAATGCGTTTGCATTACAAAAACCCCAGTGATCCGGACATTGAAGATTTCTTCCGGGCATACTTTTCAGACCTACTTTATTATAATAGGAGAAAATATAGGGGGCGTCTGGTATATTGAATTTTCCGGTTTTCCTGACATCCTTCAAACAAAGTCTCGCATACTTCAAATCAGCAGGAGTAAACGAATAATTAAACGGTCTGGTAGTATCCTTAAAGAAATATTCATAACCAAACTGATATCCTGAAATGATTTCCGTATCCTTCTTTACTACAATTTGCTTCAGGGCTTTTTCCCCCGGCAGATCCGCCATATCATTATCATTATACAAAAAGATTACTTTGGTTTGATTATCAGGGAAGGATATCTCCATTAATCTTTTTCGGGTCCCTGAAAAACGAGGCATAATGCTTTGTGCTACTGTACTGGTAGTACCAGTCGCGTCGCTTGATGAAAAAACACCCTCGTATCCAATCAGATAATCTAAATGGTATGGCGAATAGGTGAGATTGATGGACTTTCCTGAAAATGGATCTTTGATCTGGGTTAAGTACCAAACGTTTTTTACTGAATAGTCACTTACCTGGTAATTAGGAACAGTAACCTTGTTTACACTGTTGTTGGCAGAAATTGTTGTTGCTCTTTTGCTGATCATCAGGTTACTAATTTCTGCTTCATAAAAGACATACTGTACACCTGTTTCATCAGTAATAATGAAGCCACCAATGGTGGTAATCACCTTTGGCTCCTCTATTACTTGGGCTTCTATTTTTTCAATCTTCAATTTTGAATTATCCATCGGAAGCACAGCCCCATTGTCTGAAATCATAAACCGGCCAGTTCTGCCGCCAAATTCAAATTCAAAAATGTCTTGCTGGAAATCCCTCAATACTTCAAAATCAGGCTGATAAACGTATTCATTGTCCGTTTTGGACACCAATGGAATAAAGCCTGCTCTTTTAGAAATAGGGTCCAGCCAACCTGGATCGGGAGTCAGTGTTCCCTCGCCATATTTAATGCCATCATAAGTACCGGAAACCTGGTCGTCGGGTTCTCCGATGGTGCGTCGCACAATAGTGCCACCGGCCATCAGATCCCAACCCAATCCTACTTTAGTGGGTATCTGGTTGACCTTAATGCCACCACCACCAGTATAATTGAGTGCAATGTTAAAATTCAGGCGGTTGCCGTCACTATAGTTGAAAAGCGGCAAAGTATAGTTTGCCCTTCCTGTTGGTAGGTCTACCTGTGCGGTAGTACTTAATGAAAAAAGCAAACTTAAAATCAGAAAAATGGGATAACATCTGTAATTCATAGTAATTACGATTTGGTATAGTTAGGTGAATAATTGACGTTTCTTTAAAAATTATATCCCAGCCTTACTTTAACTGGATCTGTTGATGGTACATGCCGGTTATACAAAAAGTCAAAAAGGACCATCATGTTTCCCTTCAACTTACTGTTGATCTTATATTTCTTACTGATACCGACCAATCCACTCTGCGTCCATTTTTGACCAGCACCTTCAGGAATACCAGAGTAAGATGGCTGGTAGTTCTGCTCATATCCTCCATTGAGGAAAAAGGTTCCTTTCAGCTTCCAGTCAATAAAAGAACGGATACCCATGCCGTGACCAGAGAAACGGATGTTGTCAAAGCCGGTACCTATGCCCAGTTTATAAGAAATTCCGATGCCGGCACTTCCGTTCTTATGAAACTTATAGGCTGCCTGTCCGGCAAGGTCGCTGGTGGTCGGGAAGAACCGGTTACTACGTTGAAACTGCATATTGCTTCCAAATTCAAGGCGCTGAAGAAAACGTTTAGTTTTCATTTCCTTTGGTTTGAAATCGGGCATTTCTCCGGCGTTATCCAGACCAGGGAATTTATTTTTTAATTCATCAAACCTGCTGCGTGCTTCATCCATTTGCTGGCTCAGCGCAGCTCCGGCACCAGGGCCACTACCAATGCGCTGCTGAATGAGTTGTTCCACCTGGCTACGGGTCTGAAGTCCCTCCAAACTTTGGGCGGAAGCAGGGGCGCCTTGTATATTGAACAGGCTGGCGATCTGGGAATGTTTCTGTATGAAGTCATTGAATGCAGGTATTTTCCTGATCACTTCCATAGCCTTTTGTTCCGCTTTCTTACGGTCTTTAAAAATCTCTTTATACTCCCTTAGCTGTCCAGCATAGTAATAGGCTTCCTTATTTAACTTTTGTAGATCTTTGGTAAATCCGGTATACTGACTCAATTGCTCTCTCAGCAATTCTCTGCGTTCACGGATATACGCCTTGATCTGTTCGGCCTGCAGGAGTTTATCCTTCAGGTTATCGACTGACTGCAATGAGCCGTTTAATTTACCGGTCATTCCCTTTGACTGCTGAAGCAAACCTTTAGAACCTTTCAAAAAAGAAAGTGTATTGTCCAGGCTATCCAGATAGGCATCGCCGAATTGGCTTAGGCCGCCGGAATATTTGCCTAATTTGTCACTAAGACGGGATTTTAATTTACTTAGGGAATCTATGGAATGGGAAAAGAGGTTATCGGCTTTCAAGGAATCAATGCTTGCGAGTTTTCTTTTCATCCGGTTTTCTTCTTTTAACAATCGTGCTAAAGTCTTTTTTGACTTCAGGCTGATCAGATGTTCTAACCTGTCCGACTTTCGCGTGACCTCAGCAAAGAATGTCCCCTGTATGTGAGCGGAATCCCAGATGCCGCCCCACTGAGAAAATCCATAGACAGGGCATGTAAGCAATACAAACAAGATGAAAAATGTCTTCATACAATATTTTGAATGGTACAGAGTTAATTTGAATTTGTTTGCTGCCTTTAGTTACGGTGCTTATCCTTTAGGTATATACAGCATTGCGAATACTTTTCCAATTCAGGCAGCTCATACGTTACACGTTTATGCGCAGCATTAAGCCTGCCTGCAAGAAAATTCTACAGTCATGAAAACCAAATAATCTACCCCTATTGCGAAGTCATAGTCTAAACCTGCAATAGTTCACATTGAACATTTATCGGTATCTAGTTTCTGCCGGGGTAAAGAAGAATGATACAGTCATGGTGGGTAAACATAAATCAGTTAAACAAAAAATGCTTCTTTTGAACCCTTATCTTACTTAGTAAGACAATTCATAGATATTACAATATAGGCGACAAATTTTTCACAGATATAGAGAATCTATCAATATCACTTCACATAGAGGGACCTATAATTGCAACAAACAATCACATATAGGATGTAAATTATAATACAATTCCATAAATTTTACTATCCTTTGAAGAATGCGTAGTTCTACGGCTATTTATGCGTAGATATACGTATCCGTAAATATGCCAAACCATCAAATGATGAATGCACTACGAAAATAGGAGATGGCCACGCACTGGATTTGCGTAATGGTAATCAAATCTAATCTGAAGAATTGTTGGAAAATTTTGGCCATGAAAAAAAAGAGCACAATTTACTTACTCTCAAAGCAAAAAATCTCACTTAATACAGTTACTTAGGGATGTCAGATTTGGGGCATTTATCCATTCTGCCGTTGGCAGAAGTAATGACAAATATTCTCTCTTAAAGAATAATCATATTGTGTAATATAGTTGTAGTAATAACAATCATCTCCGTCAAAACTATTCCGCGCCCGCTCAACTGATTTTTTTTATACAACTACCAGCTCTGGTGTAAGAAATCGCATGGTTGTTACACCATCTTTGATCGTATAAAAAGTCTAATCTATGGTCAATCCTAAAACATATTTCACTCCACCTGACTTAACCAGCGTAACAGTATATTTCATTATACTCGGCCTTCGTCCAATGCATGCAGAAGCCTTTTATTTATATTATACCTCCCGCAGCTGGATGTTGGGAAACAAAATTCCAATAAAAAACTGGAAAGTATTGGCATATAATTGGGTTGCCTCTTTTCGTAAAGCAAAACCATTGAGTAAAAAATCTATTCACTGCTAATACTTTCCTTATGCAATTGAATAAATATATGTCACTAGCAGCTGAACTAAATGAGCTGGGCATAGATAAGAAGATATTTGCTCTCGTGGAAGAAAACGATAAACTGGAGGAAACCTACGTTTTGGCTCATGTTATTAAAAAGTTCCCTAACTCTACACGAGGAAAGAGCGATACATTAGCTGTTGATCTGAATTTCTATCGCTCTGATATAAAAATGCTTTTTCTCTTCAAAGTATGACGGTGTACTTTTTCCGGTATGTGAGTGGAGTAAATGGGCAAGTAATAGATTTATCTGAAAATTTTTCTAAACAGCTTTCCAAACTTCCTACCCTGGATCAGGCGCATGACAGGTTCTGTAAACTTCTTGCTGGTCAACCATTGAATGATGAGTTTATCCCTTCTCCCAAAGGATTTGTGGAAAAAATGGAAAAAAGCAATCAACGATTATTCGAAAAAAGGCTAAAACGATTGACAGGGGCCCCGGAGAAAGTTACGGCCAAGACGACACAGCAACATAAATGACTTGTTCTCGCCCAAATGGCTTCAAAAACTCATTGATGCAGCCAATGTGGGAGTAAAATGTGCAAAAAGGTGCAGCATGAAAAAGGACTATTGATAAATCTTTCTGGTAAAGTTCCACCGCAAAAATCTTTCGACAATTGACAAACAAAGAACATCTTTTTCGCCTTTCAAAATGGAAGAAGACGGAAGCTTTATGTCGGCAGCTTCAATTGTTCAATGCGACAATTGACCTGAGGATACAGGCTGTTCCAATTCCCGCGAAGAGTTTTAAAGTGCAGGTCCGGCAATATTAGAAAGTTCGCCGGCTGGTGATTTGTGAGAATGAAAACGTGCGTAAAAAATGAGGCATGGTAGCTTGTTTAGTGGAGTCGGAGGATTTGACCTAGCCGCAAAATGGATGAGATGGACGAATGTTTTCCAGGTTGAAATAGATCCCTTCTGTCGAAAAGTACTGGCGAAGCATTTCCCTGAGAGTATCCGGCATGAAGATGTGACACAATTTAATACAAAGGATTATGACGGGACAATTGACGTTATTTCCGCAGGCTTTCCATGCCAGCCGTTCAGTGTTGCCGGCCAGAGAAAAGGCAGTGCTGATCACCGTTACCTCTGGCCTCACCTGCTCCGAATTATTGAACAGATCCGACCTACTTGGGTTGTTGGTGAAAATGTTGCTGGCATCACCTGCTTGGTACACGCCACTGAGTCTGTTAGAATGGCGGCCCAAAATGCTTTATGGATGGAAGATCAAGTCCTTTATACCCGACAACGGTATATTATTGACAGCATCTGCCAGGATTTTGAACAAGTGGGATATTCCGTCATCCCGGTTATTATTCCAGCTTGTGCCATCGGTGCCTGGCACCGTAGAGACAGAATTTGGTTTTTGGCCTACTCCAATGGCGGGCGATGTGAGAGGAACCAGCACCTGGTGGGCCACAAAGAAACCGAGCTACCTCCGGAATTACTTACACGGTTCCCGATTGGTCATCTATCCCAGATCGAAGGATTACTCTTATCCGAACCCGGACTTGTACGGATTTTTGATGGGATACCCCTCTCGTTGGTTAGACGACAAATAAAAGCTTATGGCAATGCCATTGTACCGCAAATTGCTTTTGAGATTCTCAAATCTATTAACTTGATAAGTTAAATGTTCTGTTATGAAAGTTGAATTGAAAAATGTAAAGATGCATGTACCGCAGTATGATGCTTCTATGGGATTTACGGCTGACCTCTACATCAATGGAGAAAAGGTAGGCACTGCGCATAACGATGGTATTGGTGGCCCCTCCGATTATCATGGAGATACAAAAGAGGAATCGAAATTGATAAGGGAGGCAGAAAGTTATTTTAGCAGTCTGCCTAAAGAGAATATAGCCGACCCTGGTCGGGAAGCAGTTTACATAAATCAAACATTGGAATATCACATCACGAAATTGTCTTTTGACCATTATAACCAAACTCTCTTGGCAAAGCACATGACTAAGGGTATCCTCTACGGTAATAATGATTACTACCAAATCTTCGATACAGGTAAAGCCATAAGTATTTTGCTAAAAGACCAGAAAGGAGAAGAGTTTTTAGCAAGCATAATCAGGTCGGACATACTTCCCATCCACAAGGAAGGGAATAGAATCCTCAATACTAATCTTCCTGCTTCTCTGGTAGATCTAATAAATAAGGCACAAAAGAAGAAACGTAATGCACAACGGAAACGTCAAGACAAATCACAAAAAGGAAACCATCTGTAAATTATGCCTAACATAAAAAGCTCTTCATTATGTATTTACGCTATCAATTACAGCCGCATTTCACTCAGGAGAAATTTAACATTGAGCACCCTGTGGCCAATGCACAAGAGGGAGAAGCGTATATGAAAATGCTACTTACGAAACAGGATAAGGGGAAAACCTATGGCCAGTTCGCCTTACTGGATATGGCAAAGAATGTTCTCAAAATCTATCCTTTGCGTAGAAAAAGACAGCAAATTAAGCAGAATCAAAATTATAGACAAAAGCTTTAAAAAGATGGCAACAGTTAAAAAAGATGCAATTGTTTTTACAAATGGCAGGGAGATTAACGTACCTGGTGGCATAGTTTCAATAACAAGAAGCCTGGAGCTCACCGATTATTATTCAAGGAATGTATTATACCATGACCCTACACATAAAGACGGGCCGGTTGTTAACATCTATGGCTTAAATAAGGATGAAGCAATTGAAATAGCGGACCTAATGATTCAGCTATGGATTGAGTTGAAAGATAATATCCGTCAATTTAATATCTCAAAAGCGGAAATTTTTAGAGCAAGAAAAGGTAGCAGATAGTTTGGGCATATTTATCAGTAGCTAATATATAGAATATGACCTTATTCAATCATTTAATCCAGGAGCATATTTTATTACTACAACTAAAAGGGTATGACGAAAGAACATTGGACAGTCCTGAAGTGGAAGGAACATTATTTAAGCACCTTGAAATTGAGATAACGAAAGCCATTAATTCTACAATTGAAAATTATAACTCAACAACTTTTATACTTAAAGCAACAGGTCGTTTTAGTAATTTTCCCGACCCGATAGACATTCATCTTACATATAAATATGAACCTGACAAAATTGCGATTTCAATTGAACAAATTCAACTGAGATCGAATTATACTAAAGCCGAAATACGCCTTTCAAATAGCTATGCCCTCCCCCATTCATATGAAATAGTTCGTGCATTGAAGATAGAAATTGCTTTAAAAAGACGGAGAATAAATGTTAGAAAGAGTAATGGGAATAGAATCTAGTCATAAATCTTAACTAAAATAGTTGTCTGGAAAATGGAGTTTTTAGAAATTCCGGCAGCCTTTGACGCAGCCAGCAAGTTGTATGGTTGTTACACAACCACTTGAAAAGCTGCCTCCAAAGTCGTCGCTTTTAACAAAAAATCGCTCGGAACTCACGATTATCTGTATTCAAATCTGGAAATAATTATAAAGAAATCGGCAGGTTAATAGCCTGCCGATCCTAAAAAATCCAATATAATTTACGATTCAATCAACTGAACAAGACTATTTTGGAACCACACTTTTACCTCAGCAGCTACTTTTTTCATCATCGTTTTCTCGGCATTACTTAACGCGGCTGCACCTGTGGAATCTCCATTCCGATCATTCATTAGCCTCATTTTCCGGTAGAATGTTGGGGTACTCCAATTGCATTCCTCACACATTCTTTCCCGGAAGAAAACCGGAGTATGGGTAAAAACACTATGCAATTCAGAAAGACAGTTTGGATTCTTACTTATCATGATTGTCAAATTTGATTGATGAAAAGGAAAGAATAACTGAAAAAACGGTGACCCTTCTTTTGCTCCGGACTTCTATATTTCCACCAAGTAAATCAGTATATTGTTCACACAAGTATAGCCCCAATCCTACCCCGGATTTGCCCTTTTCCAATGTCTGATATGGCTCAAAAATTGTTTGGAGCTTTGCTTTTGGAATTGTTTCCCCGCGACTAACCACCTTTAAAATTATCTTCTCCCCATAGACATGGGCACGCGCAATGATGTAGCTTTCTGGCTGAGCATATTTAAAAGCATTGAGCAAAAGGTTCGAAAATATCTGCCTGAGCTTTACAAAATCAATTGTGCCTTTGGTGCCAGGTCGCACGAAGACATCTCGCTCGATCCGGACATTTTGCAAGTTACTGAGTATAGAAAAAGAATCTATGCAAGACTGAATAAAGGGCTCCACTAACATTTCTTCCTCCGAAATTTTCAGACTGCCATCCCCTGCAACCGAGGAAGATATCATGTTTTCATAGACAGCAGTTGCATTCAGGGTTATCATTTTGATATAGTCAAAGTAAATAGCTGCTTCTTTTGAAAACGTAGCATCTGGCAGTTTATGCGCATGGATGGAATCTAAAGCCTGAACTATTCCAGCAAGTTGTCCTTTTAGCTCATGGCCAAGCAAACCAATAAAGTCTTTGGCTGATGATCTGGAAAGGGATTTCCTCTTTGTTTTTTGAGAGATATAACAAGCTTCCATGAACCGTTCCAGTTCTTCCCTGAACCAAATATAATTCAGTGGATCGGGTGCATTGCTGATTAGAATCCGGCTCAGTCAGTCGTCGAAAGTTTTGCGGATTTGCGGCAATGGGAAGTCCTCCATAAAGGTTTTTACTACGGTTGCCGGTTGGGAGATTTCATTTTTAGTTAATCGAAACGGTTTGCAATGCCATTCCGGGAGGGTCGCTACTAAATTTTGTGTGTTTATAATGCTTGATTTAAAATTGTGAAGGCTGATTGCTATAGTTTGGGCAATAAGATGCCGGTCGGTTTATCAAAACCGATTTTTAAAGGTTATGAAGAAGTGATTTTTCAGCTGAGAAGGCGTATTGCTGAATAAAAACGGTAGGGCAAAAAAAGACGTGGGACAGTCCCTACCGAATCACTGGGCTACGACACCCCGACACCGAATAGTGACGCCCACGCCAATAGCGTGAGCGCTTTACTCGATCCCCCGGTGTCTCAATTGTCGTAGTTTGTGATTCCGAGAACTAAGCAAATACGCTTAATATTTTTTGAAGCTGCTAAAATACACCATTAGGATGTATTAACAAATAGTCTTAATATCATGACTATACGCTTTTAATTGTTATCAGTTAAAGAAATTGCAAGTCCATTCAGAAGGACTGATATTATAAAGATAAGGAAAAAAATGATTTGATACTCGTACTAGTATCAAAATGTTTTTAAGATTTTCCCACTTTACTTCAATGGAAAAGGGGAAGAAATTTTATAAATACAGATTGGGACTAGGTTTGCTTCAATGGATAGCCAATAATAAAGATATTGCTACCAAAGACAAAGAAGCCGGGAGAAACCTTGTGAAAAGTCTGCGCGGTCTGGAATCCGGCTCTGGTATCAGTTATACAATTATCCAGGGAATTTCAAAAGGGCAGAGAAGTCCGGAGTATACCACGTTAGAAGCCATTGCCGAAGCCTTGAACACGAAACTGAGTGTATTTATTGCATATTGTGAAGCCATACCTGACGCAGAAGTATTGAAGGCAATAGAAAAGGATAGTAAGTCTAAAAACAAAAAACAGTCGGACAAATAACCTTCATTCTCCCTCCTCAAAAATAATTCACTGCTACGAGCCTACGAAACGCTGCGCCTCTGCGTTGCGCCGGCTTGCCATTCGGGTGTACTGAAAAAAAATCTCCACCCCGCATCATTTTTTCTTCACCGGCCGTCACCACATAAGATCTAGCATTGTTACACATTTTGGCTGCCGCAGCTGGGGTAGTATTTTTTTTCAAACACGTTTCTCCGGCCTCCGCAGTGAATTGGCTAGTCGCTACGGGATAATGAAGGGCCACACGTTCATATATTAAGAAAGTACGGCAACAGCTCCGGTGTGGGTAGTTGGTCTATTGTTGTTTGCTGATCTGTTGGCCGGTGGCGCTTGTAAGTTTTCTGCACCTGTTTTGTTGTACTATGCCCCATCAAATAAGCAATCGTAGGATCACCTACCAGCTTATCTTTCAAAAGAATCGCAAAACTCAAACGGGCACAAGACCAGGTTATATATTTATCGATGCTGGTTGCACTGAACCACTTTGCAAGCACCTTATTGGCTCCATCAGCAGTAGGTAACCGGAAAAGTAAACCGGTAGCTGACTTCCGACGCTTATCTACGATAATACGCCCAATAGGGTGTAACGTTAAAGTAACGGGTAAACCTGTTTTAGCCTGAATAATTCCCGTTGTCAGCGTAGGTCCATTAATCTGTTCTATCCGTAATTGTTTCACATCTACCCAACGCAAACCCGTGTAACAACAAAAGATGAAGGCGTCTTTTACTTCTTCATTTGTACAAGGTGTATTTAGCAATTCCAGATATTCCGGTACTTCCAGGTGTTCTTTCAGTCTAACACTGGGATTAGATTTTGCAGCCACTTTTTCTGTGGGGTTTACGCGAAAATAGCCATCAGCAGTGGCCGCGGCCAATACCCATTTAAAACGGGTGTAATAATCGGAAGGTGTTTCACCGGTATATTTATCTAACAGATAGCGGCGGAAATTCTTACAAAGATTCTCTGTAATATCTACAGGAGAAATGAATTCAGTATCCAGAAACAACCTGAACGGATTCAGGCTATTCTGTAAATGCCGGTTGCCTTCACGCCTATGGGTGTTTACATATTCCTCATAGTATTCGAGGAAGTTATCTTTAAACTTATGAGTTGGAATATAGGCTGTACCTATAGATTGCTGTTCAATGATAGCCTGGCTTTTCTTTACTTCCAGTAATGCTAATGCCTGTTTGTTGTGGTTCTTTTGTGTCTGATCCCTCGGCTTCGTATATACGAAAATACCGGTCGCGGGACGCTGGCCTTTGCCGCGCCCAAAGTCGTAATAGTAATAGGTTTTATCACCCTTTGCATTCTTTCGCTTCAATAGATTCATACCGCACTATGTTGAAAGATGAAACCATTGCCTCCAATAGTATGCCGTGCCAATAAGAATTTGAGGGCATCGGCAAAATGATGGGAAAGCGGGCAAAAGTGAAAGAAAGAATTTTTTTCGTACACAACAGCCATGTTGTCATTCTGCCAAAATGCAGGACTGGCTGTCTGCTCAGGAAAGAAAAGATAATTTTCGTGTGTCATGTCGTGTCTCAATTATGTGTCGCAAATAGTGGGCAGAAGCGGATAAAAGCGTACAAAAACGACATTGACACAAAAAAAATAGGTTGTAAGTCAAATACTTACAACCTATTGACGTGCCCAGAACTGGATTCGAACCAGCACACCCTTGCAGGCGCTGCGACCTGAACACAGTGCGTCTACCAATTTCGCCATCTGGGCAACTGATATTGTGTCAGGGCTGCAAATATAAGCAGCCATTTTATTTTTCCAAAATTTCACCGGGATATTTTTTCAGTCAACCGCCGCAACTACCCTGAAAACCAGCCCGGTAAACAAATAACCCGCCGCTGTTGTTTAAATAACTATGACTTCTATCATCATCATACTCGTACTTATTGCACTCAACTTTTACTTCTCCATTGCGGAGATTGGTTTAATTTCTGTCGACAAACCCCTCCTCCAGCAACAGGCGGACAACGGCAATAAAAAAGCCCTCAACGTACTAAACCTCATCAAAGATCCGGATGAATTCCTCAGCGCAGTACAGGTAGGCATCACGCTGGTGGGCATACTGGAAGGACTATACGGAGGCGATCTCATGGCTGCGTGGCTGGAACCGGTATTTGTTTCCTGGGGCCTGCATGAAAGCATGGCGCACCTCGTAGCGCTGATCGTAGGCGTAGGCAGCATCACCTACCTCACTATCGTTATCGGTGAGCTCATCCCTAAAACCCTCGCCCTGCTGAACCCGGAAAAAGTATCTTACCTGATCACCCCTTCGATGATCGTCTTTTCAAAAATTACCTATCCTTTTATCAAACTGCTTACCGCCAGCACCAAGTTCATTCTTGGCCTCTTTTCCGTAAATACTATCCGCGAAGAAAAATTAACAGAAAACGACTTACGGAGCATGCTCACCGCCGCATACAAACAGGGACTGATAGATAAAGGAGAATTCACCCTGCACAAAAACCTGTTCTCAGCCTACGACCTCACAGCGGAAAACATCATGACGCCGGCCAGTATGATCACCTACATCAATAATCAAATGAACAGGGATGTAATAACGGACACGATTAAACGCAGTATACACCGTACCTTCCCCGTAGTCAGCGATAAAAGGGAAGTGCTGGGCGCACTGGGCGCGAAGGAATTCCTGCTGTATCCCGATAAGCCGCTGGAAGCGCTGCTCTCCCCCGTTTCTTTCCTGTCGGTGAACCAGGCCGTGTACGATATCTTCCAGCAGCTGCGCCGCGAAAACACGAATGTAGGCGTAGTGATCAATGAGTACGGCGCCTGCGAAGGAATAATCTCCTATCATGATATCGTTTCCGGCTTACTCGGCGGCAGCCTGCCGGGATTCAACGCCACAGAGCGTTACCTCGTACAGCAGGACGACAAAAGCTGGCTTACCTACGGTTATACACGGCTAAACTATATCCGCGAAACACTGAACTTCGAATGGCTCCGGGAATATGAAAAAGAAGATATTACCATCGCCGGCCTGCTCATCGATAAACTGAAACATATTCCCGCTCCGGGCGAAAAAGTAATGCTCAACCAGGTTACTTTCGAAATAAAAAAAATGGATCATCACCGCATCGATGAAGTAATCATCCGTACGCAAACGCTTGCGCAATAATGCTTTTACTATAGTTCATCTACCATAACATGTCTATCTTGACACAAACAATCTAATGGTATGGTAAGAAAGACCCGCCTGCTTGGGCTACTGGTCTTGCAGGGCATCGTAAAAAGAGAACACCGGAACGCACATATCAATGAATGGGAATTCATCAACCCAAAAACAAACAAAACGAAATAAAAAACACCACCGGTATGTTCAACGTGGTTGAACATACCGGCGATTCACTACTTGTTTTCCCACTTAAACCACTTCACTCCCAACACCACAAATACAATAGTATAAGCTGCAGACGCCAGTAATGCCCAGGTGGTATCTATACTCCAGCTGGCAGGATCAAGGCTCGCCGCCAGTACTTTCCTTACCACACCATACGGCGACCAGATCACCAGTAACGCTATCTTCTTACCCAGCACGCCAAACTCGCCGAACATACCGATCATAATAAATATAAAGTAAACAAGACGGGTAGTAGAGTTAACCGTATCGGGATTTTTGATGAGTCCCACAATGGCCTGCCCCATCCCCAGGTACACTAAACCTCCTACCATCGCCATCAGCAAACCGGCGATGTAACCCACCGGCGAAACATAAATATGATCCACAAAATAACCCACCACAAAAACAAGGATCGTCATCAGCAAAATCATCGCTATTTGTACAATCAGGCGGCTCATCATAATCGTCCATGCCGATACAGGGCCTACTCTCAAACGCTGAAACACGCCCCTGTCGCGGTCGCGGGCAATGCTATTGGAATACCCCATTAACCCGATACTGGTCAGCCCGATCGTAATACAGGACGACAGCACAAACACACCGCCCAGTTTATCCACCAGCCCTTTCCAGGACACTAAAATAACGAGCGACACCAGCAACACCAGTCCGAACGACCGGCGGTTGCGCCACAGCGTTGTAAAATCGGCCCGCAACAAAGCAGTCATCACCGTCCTATTTTTTGGTACACTTGTTTCCATCCGTAGTAATTTGATCAGGAACGGACAGCCGTTCCGGTTAAACCAATAAACACATCTTCCAAAGTAACTTTCCCCTTCCTCACTACGCCCAGCACTGCCGGATCATCCCGGTGCTGCGCGATCAGCGCCTCCGGCGTATCTATGGCGATAATGCGGCCATGGTCAATGATCGCAATACGGTCGCATACCGCTTCCGCTTCTTCCATGGAATGGGTGGTGAGTAATACCGCATGACCGTTGTCGCGGAAGTACTCCATCCTTTCCCATAACTGGCGCCGCGACTGCGGATCCAGCCCCGTAGTGGGTTCATCCAGCAATACCAGCTGCGGGTTATGAATAGTGGAAATCACCAGCGATACGCGTTGCTGCTGTCCGCCCGAAAGCTGCGATATCTTCTTTCCTGCTGAGGTTTCAAGATTGATCTCCGCCAGCTTTTGCTTCACGGCATCATCCTTTAAGTTTACCCCATAAATACTGGCAAACAACCGGATGATTTCAGAGATGGTCAGCTCAGGCTGAAAACTGGTAGCCTGTAATTGTACGCCCATATTGGCACGGGCATGCAGTGGCTTCTCCCTGATATCAAAACCTGCTACGGTAACGCTGCCGGAAGCAGGATGTAGCAAGCCCTCAATAGCGCTGAGCGTACTGGTTTTGCCGGCGCCATTGGGGCCCAGCAAACCGAAAATTTCACCGGCATGCACCTCAAAGGAAACATCCTTCACTGCCTGGAAAGCGCCATACTGCACGTTCAGCTGGTTCACAGCCAAAACGGGAGCAGCAGCCTGTTGTTGATTGATCATCTGATCACATTTAGTTTAAACGTACAGCCGAAAATACAACAACCAGATTGATCACCGCGGCTAAACCGGTGAATGCCACCGGAAAGGCGGTAAACAGTGGAGATAAAACGGTGAAAGCCAATTGTCCGGAATTGAAATCAGTTGTTCAGAACCGGACAATAAAGCATGATTAAAGACATTGAATCTGAGTACCTTACATTTCTGACCTGCTTTTTGCAGTGGCATAACCACTATGATAAACAGCTACCTGAAAACAGCCTTTCGCAGCATCACCCGGAAGAAAACTTTCACCATCCTGAATATAGCAGGCCTGTCTGCCGGCATCGCCGCTGCATTGATCATTTTCCTGGTCATCAGTTATGAACGCGGCTTCGACACCTATCATACCAACACCAACAGGATTTATCGTGTTACCACCGACGTAATGAACCGCAGTAACGGAGAAGTGATAGAGCAACTGAGTACGGTGAACTGGGAGCTCCCGGAAAAAATAAAAACCGATTTTTCCGGCGTGGAAAAAGCCGGGCTCATTTCTTTCCAGGGGGGAGCGCAGATGTACGTTCCTGCCCCCGGCGCCACTGATGAAAAGCGTTTCAAACAAAATGGCATCTTTTATACCTCTCCTGGTTTCTACAGCATCTTTGATTATTCCTGGCTGGCCGGTAACGCGGAAGGCTTATCAGCCCCGAATACAGCGGTCATTTCAGAAAAAGTGGCAAGGGCCTATTTCGGGGACATCCATGCCGCCATCGGGCGCACTATCCAGATGTGGTCCTTCAGGGTGCCATTGCAGGTAACCGGCGTATTCAAAGACCTTCCTGCAAATACAGATCTCCCCATACAAGTGGGTGTATCTTACAGCACCCTGAAAAAACTGGTACCGGAAGATTTTACTGCGGGTGCACAATGGGACGCCGTACCCGGTGGTTATGGGCAATGTTTTGTGCTGCTGAAAAAACCGGATAATGCCGCGGCCATCACAGCGGGCCTGCCCGCCTTTGCCAAACGGTATTACAAGCCTCATAATACGCGGTTGCCCCAGCTAAAATTGCAGCCGCTGACTGCGATGCACCTGGATAAGCGCTATCCCAATTTCACCAATGCAACGCTGAGTACCAGGGAATTGTGGGCGCTTACCCTCATCGGCATTTTCCTTCTAATGGTAGCCTGTATCAACTTTATTAACCTGGCCACTGCCTTGTCTGTAAACAGGGCGAAGGAAATAGGCGTGAGAAAGGTACTTGGCAGTAACCGCCTGCAGCTGTTTTCACAATTCCTGTCGGAAACAGGTGTCATTACGTTGCTTTCCATCGCTGTAGCCATCGTTATTACCATCGTGGCACTGCCTTATGCGGGCAACCTGATCGACCGGCAGCTGCCATTGTCGTTACTTGCAACGCCACGTGTATGGGCCGCCATCCTGGCCTGCGGCATTGTGGTAACACTTTTATCTGGTTTCTACCCGGGCATGATCGTTTCCGGTTTTAACCCGGTAACAGCGCTTAAAAGCAAAATCAGTATTAAATCAACCGGGGGCGTGTCGCTTCGCCGTGGCCTGGTCGTATTCCAGTTTGTAGTTGCCCAGCTGCTGGTCATAGGAACACTGGTGGTACTGAAGCAAATGGATTATGTAAGACACCAGTCGATGGGCTTTAACAAAGATGCTGTTGTAATGATCAACCTGCCCAGCGACAGTACTTTAAAATTAAAATACAATTATCTGAAAGCCAGTCTGGCTGCACTGCCGGGCGTTACAAATGTTAGCTTCTGTGCAGATGCTCCCACCACTTACTGGATATTTATGCAGAATTTCCGCTTTGATACTAATCCCGAAGGACAACCCTTTAAAATAGGCGCCAAAGCAGCAGACGCCGACTTCTACAAGACCTTCGACATCAAACTGAAAGCAGGCCGGCTTCCCTACCCCAGCGATACGCTGCATGAAATTACTGTGAACGAAACCACCGTAAAAAAACTGGGTTTATCCTCTCCCGAAAATATTCTCGGGAAGACTATCACCATTGATCATAAAAGTTATCCCGTGGTAGGTGTGGTGAACGACTTCAACAGCAAATCCCTGCATGAAGCCATTGTGCCCATGTTCATTGGCTCCCAGGCAGCAGCTTATGAATATGTAGCTGTGCGGATGGATCCCGGAAAGGTAAGCGCCACGCTGAAATCGGTGCAACAAACCTTTACCGGCATCTACCCTACTTACCTATATGACCTTTTCTTTTTAGATGAGCGGATCAGGGATTTTTATGCGGCAGATGTTATTACGTCAAAGCTGTTCCAGTTATTTGCAGGCATTGCGATATTTATTTCCTGCCTGGGTTTATACGGACTGGTTTCTTTCATGGTCACCAATCGTACAAGGGAAGTGGGCATCCGTAAAGTGCTGGGCGCATCGGTTAACAATATCCTCTTCCTTTTCTCTAAAGAATTTATGCTGCTGATAGGTATCGCCTTTGTAATTGCCGCACCGCTGGGATATTTCTTTATGCAAGGCTGGCTATCCGGGTTCTATTATCATACCGCCATTGGCGTGGGCGTATTTGCGGCCGCCATTATACTGTCGCTGATGATGGCATGGATCACCGTAGGTTACAAAGCGCTGAAAGCGGCCCTGTCTAATCCCGTAAAAAACCTGCGGGAAAACTAAGCCCTACAAAGAAACCAGTTGCCTGCGCAAAGCTTCCAATACCATACCGGTACGGCTTTGCACGTTCAACTTATTAAACAGGATTTCGCGGTAACCATCCACGGTTCTTTCTGTGACGTTCATTTTAACGGCAATAGCTTTATAGGTAAGATCACTGCACGCCAGGTGAAGGAACTCCCGTTCCCGCTCTGTAAGCGTTTGCTTTTGTTCGGACTGCAACAGCAACCGGCGGTAGTTAACATTGGAAGCATCGTTGTTATACTGACCAGTGGTATAAATTTCCGTTAGTGCTTTTTCCAGTTCTGTGGGATGGATATCTTTCAGGAGATAGGCACAGCAACCAGCCTTCAGCATTTCTATGATCGTGGCGTCATTGTCTTTCATCGACAACGCTACTACTTTTACCGTGGGATACAATTTCAGCACCGCCTCGGTAGCCCTGGCGCCATCCATCACCGGCATATTTACATCCAGCAGCAGGATATCCGGCAGTACAGGCAGTTGCGCCAGCTTATCCAGCATCTCCCGGCCATTCATGGCTTCCGCTACAATATGAAAGCCGGTGAAACCACTCACCAGTAAACTAAGTGATTTCAGGAACAGCTGGTGGTCATCTGCAATACCTATGTTGATCTTCATAAACAAAAATTATTCAAGGGGTAATGTTATCAATACGGCGGTACCGCCGGCGGTGGTTACCTCCCAGCGGATTTCGCCTCCAAGTAAACTGGTGCGGTGCTGCATATTCCGGATGCCCATCCCGATAGACGACATCCCTGCTTTATCAAAGCCGGAACCATCATCTGCGATAATGAGGATCAATTGTTGGCCCGCGGTTCTGATACTGATATCAATTACCTGCGGACGGGCATGTTTTATACAGTTCTGGATCGCTTCCTGGATGATCCTGAACAGGATGATCTGGGGTTCTGCCTGTAATGGCAGCACCGTTAGTTCATGGGTAAACTTTATGGTGATAGCCCTGCTGGAATTGATCCTGTCCACTTCTGCTTTCAGGTTTTCTATCAGGCTGAACTGGTCGAGCCACTGACGGCTAAAGGATTTGGAAAGCGCCCGCAGATGCTGAATGGCGGTACTCAGGGTATCTTCCGCAATTTGCAGGGTATCCGGGATTTCCTTCATGCTCCGTTGGGTTACATTGATCAGGAGCTTGGTACTGCTCAGCAGCTGGCCGATATCGTCATGCAGTTCCTGCCCGAGGTGGGCAAAGGCTTCTTCCTGCATTTCAATCTGGGACCACATTAATTGTTTGTCGTAATCTTCTTTCATTAACTTAAGCTGATGTAAATATGCATCCTGCTTCTTCTTATAACTTATTACCGCTGCCACTACCACCAGTCCCATGATGGTAACCAGCAACGAAATAAAAATCACAGCTACAAAGAGATCCTGTTTGACCGGAAGCATACGACGCCTTTTATCAGCATAATATACAACAGGTAATTGGATAATGAGTTCAACACCGCGAAAAAATGCCTGGCCCTGGTAGTATCGTTTTCCAGCAACAGGTTATAAAAGGCATTTACACTCACGGAAGCCGCGAAATAAATAAAGAAAGCAAGGGTTAACCAAAAAACAGGGTGCCGGAATATAGACGCTTCACTATCCGGGGTTATTGAAAAAAAGGATAAAAGGCACCAGCAAATAACCAGGAAGCTTTCTATGGTGATGTTGATACCCGGAAAGGCACGCCACCCGCCCAATACAAAGCTGTAGAAAAGGGACACCATGCAAAACACAAAAATGGAAATCCCCATCAGTAAGCGCCAGCGGTAATCCCTGATCCCCGATCGGAGAATAATTGTAATCAGACTATATTCCAGCACCACAAAAAAATGATACACTATAAAAAAACCTAAACCTTCTGTGCCGATCAATTCTACTATTATCTCCGTAACAATAGATACTGCGAGCAATACGCACAGTAACTTTACTTCCCTGTGTTCCAGGTGAAATAAGCTGATAATAAAACAGGCTATCAATAAAGCATAATATGCGTACACCCAACCGTTCATCGGCACAAAAAGTTTTAATCGGGTTAACCAAATATCTGGTCCAGGTCTGCCGTAGCTAACGGTGATCCATGTCCTTTCAGTAATTCAAATAAATGTTTTAACGGCGGGAAAGGAACCGGTGTTCCATTGCCCCTTTCCTCTATTTTCGGATCACCGCCGGCATGCACCATGTTGTTGTCCGTTGCTTTCTGCAACAACTGCGCATAGCCTACCTGGCTTCTGTCGAAAATTAATCCCTCGGCTACCAGGCTCAGCTTCTCGTTAGGCTCGGGGATGGCAAAATGAAAACGTACGTATTCGCAACCTTCCTGACTGAGGATGCGTAAAAGAGAGGCTTTACTGAAATCCACAGAGTAAGATCCCTGGAATAAAGGAATCAGCCCCGGGTTAGCAATCAGAAATTTGTAGAAGTTATTCAGCATACCAAAATATGCCGCAACAGTAATAGGCATTCCATAGGTCACGGCCTGGTCCTCTGTAAAGGGCATCCGGTAGTCCAGCTGTTCGGTGATAGGATTCAGGTAGCCCTGGTCATTACAGCCATAGCCTGCAAGGGACATTTGATCACTCATGTTAGGTCAGTTTAGTGGAAACAAATATTTGACTTTTTGCTCATGACTGATACCGGGAAAATCCCCGGTAATGTAAAATACTGCTTTCCACCTGCAGCGGTCCTCATTTACAACCTCAGCAAACCCAGCTTGTGAAGGGTATTCACCGGTTTATTATCCCAAAACAATTCAAAATCATCCAGCCCTGCCGATTCATAGCTGTCTTTCACCTCCTGCAGCGTATATGTTTTAGCGTTAGTCACGGCCAGCTGTTGCAGCATTTCCGTGAGCCATGCCCCCTGGGGAGGTTGCACGCTGATATTTACTTTCTCCTTTTTACCCTGGAAAGTTAAGGAAGATATTTCCCAGGTACTCCCTTTCTTTGATTTGGTAATTATCTCCATCGCCGGCTGTTTGCCCAGGTATACTACTTTAGAAGTAGGTTTAACCGTGCCCGCTTCCTCCTCCATCAGCGCGGTAGTGATGAAATCAGGATGCACCGTGGTTTTCGGCACTTTGAAGTCGAACCATTTGGACAATGGATAATCCAGGCAGGCGCCGTGCATAAAGTTCAGCAGCGATTTCTTCAATCCGTAGCTGAATGCCTCATGGTCAGTACCGGTAGGATCAATATGCAGGATATCGTTATTGGCAAAGGGTCCAATCTCTTCTGTTTCTTTTTGTACGCCGAACCTTGCAGGTTCCAGTCCTACCGGGCTGTGAGCCGTCATCGTAAACTGGTGCCAGAAGGCCGATTGCAGTATCCCCGCCTGGAACATCTGCCGCACCATTTCCAGCGCGTCAATGGTTTCCTGCGCTGTTTGTGTAGGGAACCCGTACATCAGGTACGCATGCACCATAATGCCCGCTTCTGTGAAATGCCGGTTTACACGCGCCACCTGGGCCACGGTAATCCCTTTCTGGATCAGCCCCAGCAAACGGTCGGAAGCTACTTCCAATCCGCCGGAAACGGCAATACATCCAGATGCTTTAAGCAACAGGCAGAGATCACGGGTAAAGCTCTTCTCAAAACGGATGTTTGTCCACCAGCTAACAGTGAGCTTGCGCCGGATGATTTCCAGCGCCAGCGCGCGCATCAGCGCGGGAGGTGCGGCTTCATCCACAAAATGAAACCCGTTTTGCCCGGTTTGCGCAATGATAGCTTCCATCCGGTCGCATAGCAGTGAAGCGGTAATGGGTTCGTATATCTTTATATAATCAAGAGAAATATCACAGAACGTACATTTACCCCAATAGCAGCCATGCGCCATGGTGAGCTTGTTCCAGCGCCCGTCGCTCCAGAGGCTGTGCATCGGGTTTACCACTTCAATAGCGGAAATGTATTTATCGAGCAACAGGTTGCTGTAGTCCGGCGTACCCAGCTGGGCTTGTTTATAATCGTGTGTAGCCTTGCTGTTCACATAAGTTACTTTCTCTTCCGTAAGCAAGAAAGTACGCTTCAGCTCTTCTGCCGTTTTCTTTCCTTCCAGGAACAGCAGCAAATTTTCTATCGGTGCTTCGCCATCGTCGAGCGTAATAAAGTCCACGAATTCAAATACACGGGCGTCTGCCAGCGAGCGCAGCTCGGTGTTAGGAAACCCTCCTCCCATCGCTATTTTTACCGCCGGGTAATGTTGTTTGATCCACTGTCCGCAGCGTAATGCGGCATACAGGTTACCTGGAAAAGGCACAGAAATCGCTACCATTGCAGGTTCAACCTGTTGCATATGCAGCGCCAGGAGATCGGTCAGGATACTGTCTATATAAGTATATTCCGCCTGCAAAGCGGCGTATAGTTCATCAAAGCTGTTGGCAGAGCGGCTCAGGCGTTCGGCATAGCGACTGAAACCAAAATGCGGATCCACACATTCCATGATCAGATCCGAGAGATCTTCCAGGTACATGGTGGCCAGGTGTTTCGCTTTATCCTGTGTACCCATAGAGCCGAAAGCCCAGTTCAGGTCATCCAGCTGCGCAAACCGCGACGCTTCCGGCAGGTAATCCCGCTTACAGATAAGATGTGCCAGCGTAGGATTCTTTCCCTGTAAAAATAAAATAACCGCGTCGATGGTCTGTATATAATCGTCCTGCAGCACCAGCATCCGCGCAATATTCTCTGAGGCCGCCGCCGGCGGGGCTGCAGCAATATGCGCAAACAACTGCTCCAAACCCTGTTTTGAAAATAAACGGAGCGTTACCTCAATACCCAGATCCGACTGGAAGGAAGTAATATTCTTTGTATTCAGAAACCCTTTCAGATAAGCAGTGGCCGGGTAAGGCGTGTTCAGCTGGGTAAATGGTGGTGTTATTAAAAAAACAGTATTCCTCAAGTCCGGTTATTTAAACCGCAAATCTAGCTCTTTTTGCGCGGACTTTGTCTTTCTCAGGATTACGCTGATTTTACTGATTAATTTGATTTTACTTTTAGGATTTATAAAGGATTTTGGGAGATAAAAGCGGATATTTTCGTTTATGGCTTTTGGATTTTTTAAATTAAAAGGATCAGATCAATGAAACCAATTTATATCTTCTAAAATCCTTTATAAAATCCCAAAAAACAAAATCAAATTAATCAGTAAAATCAGCGTAATCCTGAGCCAAGACAAAATCCGCGCTAGTAGTCTACAAAATTTATAGACTTTTATTTGGAAATAATAAAAGACCCCTTTATCTTTGTTTCACCACCACTGATAAAGCCACCACTCCATCAGTACTCCACCACCAGTTTTATTTGTAGCATACCTCGTCGCCTCACCAGGACCGGCAACGTCTTGCATTGTTCAACCAATAATATACAAACATGAAAACGCATAAGCACCTATTTCTAACCGGCCTGATGGTGGCAGGATTATTCGGCAACAGCTCCTTCGCTGCCCCTAAAAAACCATTCGTAAAACAAGGCATCTGGAGAGGCGTGTTCACCCTCAGCGAATCACAGGTACCCTTTAACTTTGAACTGAAAGGGAAAGACCCCGAGCACGCCGTTTTCACGCTGATCAACGGTTCCCGCCGCGACGACTTCCACGTGCAGCGCATTGGCAACGACTCTTTATTTATAAAGATGAATACCTATGACGCCGCACTCGTAGCGAAGATTGAATCAGATGGTAAGATCACCGGCGAATACCGCAGCCTGGTGCCTAACTTCCGTGGCAATGCCCTGCCATTCATCGCGGAACACGGACAAACCTACCGCTTCGCGGAACCTGGTACGGAAGCCGCTCCTACCTACGATATCAGCGGTAAATGGGACCTGAAAATTTATAGTAAAGAACCCACCCCTAACCGCATCGGCTTACTGAAACAAAACGGCAACAAACTCACCGGTGTTGTGATGTCTGTAGTAGGCGACAGCCGCGAACTCGAAGGCACCGTTCATGGCGATGAATTTGAACTGTCCGGCTTCACCGGCCCCAGTCCCATCTACATCAAAGGAAAAGTGAATGATGATAAATCCCTTACCGGGGAAATCAGCTTAGGCATCTACAATAACATCAAATTCGATGGAGAAAAAAATGCCGCCGCCGAATTACCAGACCCTTACAAACTTACTTTCCTGAAAGAAGGTTATAAAAAACTGGACTTCACCCTGCCAGACCTCAATGGCAACAACGTTTCCCTGAGCGACGACAAATACAAAGGAAAAGTAGTGATCGTGGAAATCATCGGTACCTGGTGCCCTAACTGCACCGATCAGACCTCCTTCCTTTCACCGTGGTACAATAAAAACAAAGACCGCGGCGTG
Organism: Chitinophaga sp. W3I9; assembly: GCF_050434025.1. Classification (NCBI taxonomy): domain Bacteria; kingdom Pseudomonadati; phylum Bacteroidota; class Chitinophagia; order Chitinophagales; family Chitinophagaceae; genus Chitinophaga; species Chitinophaga sp. W3I9. The sequence continues at coordinate 4,257,336 of NZ_JBNPWC010000001.1, read as the reverse complement.
GAAGCAATCGCCATCGGCTTTGAACAAAAAGACGACCTGGAGTATGCAAAGTATACCCTGGGGAAATTAAAAGAAAAATACAACATACAATATGATATTCTTTTTGGTGGTATTGCTGATAAGAAAGTGGCATCAGAGAAGCTGCCAGCGCTCAACCGCATGATGGCCTTCCCCACCACTATTATAATAGACCGCAAGGGCGAAGTACGGCAAATACATACCGGTTATACCGGCGAGGTTACAGGTCAGTATTACAAGGACTACGTGGCAAAATGGAACCAGGACCTGGATGCTTTAATCGCTGAAAAGTAATTTTAACATTAATTTCCGGATCTCGTAAACGCTAATCCGCCCGTCACCCTTAAATTGCACCTAATTTAAACACACAACACATATGCAACGATTAGCATCATTATTCTTTATTGGAGGAGCTGTCTTCCTGATGTCTTTCACCACACCTGCTACTGTCAACAAAGGAGAAAAACCAACCAAAGCTGCTGCCACCAGGAAAGCAACGGTTTTCCAGGTAGACATTAAAGAAAGCAAGTTAAGCTGGACAGGTAAAAAAGTAACCGGACAACACGAGGGTACCATCAATATTGCCGACGGCAAACTGGAAGTAGAAAGCAATGTACTGAAAGGTGGCAGCTTCTCACTGGATACCCGCAGCATCGCGGTAACCGATATCAAAGATGCTGGCGGCAACGCTAAATTACTGGGCCACCTGAAAAGCGAAGATTTCTTCGCCGTGGAAAAATTCCCGGCAGCCACTTTTGCTACTACCAGCGTCACTTCCAAAGGCGGCGGTAACTACGAAGTAACCGGCAACCTAACCATCAAAGGAATCACCAACCCGGTTACCTTCCCCGCAACGGTAACGGTGGCAGGCAACAAACTCACTGCCAAAGCCGCTATTAAAGTGGATCGTACCAAATACAATATTAAATACGGTTCCAAAAGCTTCTTTGAAGGCATCGGCGACAAAGCCATTTACGACGACTTTGACCTGGATGTAACCCTGGTAGCCGCTGCCAAATAATTCGTTCTTGTTTATACTACCCCATTATATAATTCCTGGGGAGCACGGGCACTCCCGCCCATGCTCCCGGGAATGCCAATAACCATTTCTCTTTTTACAGCCTCCTTACAGCAACACCTTTTTTATTAATCGACCAATTACTTTTTAGCAACGCCCAAGTTGCTGCCAGGCATTTCATGCCATCCATAATTTTTACCACCATGAAGCTGAGAAAAATGATGCTCATTTTACCGGGCATGCTATGCGCCATTGCCATCAGCGCGGGGTTCAACACCACTGATCCGCCTACCAAAGCGCAACTTGGAGAAAAACTATTCTTTGATCCGCTGCTGTCGAAAGACCGTAGCATCAGCTGTGCCTCCTGCCATATCCCACAATTTGGATTCGCCGATACCCTCGCTTTCAGCAGGGGCATTCATCATACGCCCACCAAAAGAAATACACCAGGCATCACCAACCTCTCCGGCCGCCCCAACTTCTTCTGGGATGGTCGCGCCGCTTCCCTGGAAGACCAGGCGCTGCAACCTATCATCAATCCCGACGAAATGGGATTGCCCATCGAAGAAGCCGTACAACGCCTCAACGACAATGAAAGCTACCGCCGCTATTTCCAGCAACTGTTCAACAGTCCGCCTACCAGCAAAAACCTGCTGCAGGCCATCGCCGCTTTTGAACGTACCCTGGAAACTGCTAACAGTCCATACGACCGGTACATCGCCGGCGACGACAACGCACTAACGCCGTCGGCTATACGCGGCCGCCTCCTTTTTATTGGTAAAGCCAATTGCAATAATTGTCATTCGGGAGAAGATTTTACGGCAGACCGCTTCAAAAATATCGGTCTTTATAACGGAACTACCCTTACAGATGCCGGCCGCTTTGAAACAACGAAAGACAGCTCCCACCGCGGCTTTTTCAAAGTGCCGGGACTGCGTAACGTAGCCGTTACCGCTCCGTATATGCATAACGGTATGTTCAAAACACTCAAAGAAGTAATTGCCTATTATAATACACCCAATAACATTGTACACGATGGCATCAACCGCGATCTGTCGCTCAACAAGCCACTGAACCTCAGCAAGGAAGAAATGGAAGATCTCGAAGCATTTCTCGTAGCGCTTACAGACGACCGATTTAAAACAACACATCACTAACCATAAAAATCAACCAGGGCATGAAAAAAATTATACTGCCGGTCATCTCCCCCCTGTTGCTGTTTTCCGCAACACTTACCGCACAGGATAAACACCTCACCGATACCACCAGCCAGCTGGGTGAAGTACAGATTGTAGGCAGCCGCAGCGCCAACCGTACCAAACTGAACTCGCCGGTACCTGTAGATATCATCGATATCAAATCACTCCAGGAAGCAGCGCCGCAAACCAGCATCACGCAGTTGCTGCAATATGTATCACCCTCCTTCCATTCTGTAAACGGTTCCAATGCCGGCGACGCAGGATCTGCCCTCAGTCTCGCGCAACTGAAAGGCCTGGGTGTGGATCAACTGCTGGTACTGGTAAATGGTAAACGCCGCCATAAAAGCTCCAATGTCAACTGGGGCGGCCTCGGCAACGGCGCCACCGGCTACGATCTTAACTCCATCCCCGCCGGCGCTATTGAACGCATTGAAATACTGCGCGACGGCGCCGCCGCACAATACGGCTCCGATGCCATCGCCGGCGTTATTAATATTGTACTGAAAAAACAAACGGCCGATGTAATCGTGAGCACCACCGGCAGCATCCGCCGCCGCGGCGATGGCGCCAGCACCCGCACCAATATTAACTACGGCATCAAAATAGGCGATCGTGGCGGCTACCTCAATGCCACCGCCGAATTTGCCACACAAGCCGTGTCCCTCCAACCCGGCCGCGACGATGCCGGATTGTACAACGGTCCCATTTATGGCGGCGGCGCCAATACCCGCGGATACGATAATATTTATACCAAAGAAATAGACGATGCCATTCTCGCCAGCCGGGGCATCGACCGCCACTTCTTCGACCAGCGCGGCGGAGGTTCCAACAAAGCAAAAGACGCACTGCTGTTTTTTAATACGGCCATTCCCGTTGGTGACCATGCAGAAGTGTACGCATTTGGCGGTATCAGTCACCGCAACTCCCAATTCACCGCAGTATACCGTCTACCCGGCTGGACGGAACGCAACAACACCGGTCTTTACCCAGACGGCTTCTTACCCGCCATGGACAACAGTATCTCCGATAAATCCATCGCCATCGGGCTGAAAGCCAAAGCAGGTGAATGGAACCTCGATATCTCCAATGTATTTGGCAAAAATGACTTCGGCAACGTGATCAGCAATTCACTCAACGCCAGCCTGGGGCTGAAAAGTCCAACCACCTTCGACGCCGGTAAATACAACGCCTCGCAAAATACTGCCAGCCTGGATATCAGCCGGTACTTTCCTGCTGCGCTGCATGGTCTCAATGTTGCACTCGGCGCACAATACCGCACCGAAACCTACCAGATCATCGCCGGGGAAGAAGCCTCCTACAGCAAAGCCGACCTTCGCCCTATTTACTCAGTAGATACGTCCGTTAACGGCATCCCTTACCTCACCGACGGCGGCCTTCTCGCGCTTAACGGCCTTTCGCCCGGATCACAGATCCACGCAGGATTCCGGCCATCGAATGAAGTGAATGTAAGTCGCGCTATCGTAGCCGGCTATGCAGATGTGGAGCTCAACGTCACCGAAAAATGGCTGGTGTCCGCCGCCGTCCGCGCGGAAAACTTCTCCGACTTCGGCAATGTAACCACCGGTAAAATAGCCACCAGGTACAGCTTTGCACCCTGGCTCGGCATCCGCGGATCTGCTAATACCGGCTTCCGCGCACCCGACCTCGCACAGTTCTATTATACCGAAACCTCCACCAGCTTCCAGCAGGGCCGCGCTATCGACCAGGTAACCGCCTCCAATAAAAATGCTGCTACCAGGGCGCTCGGCATCCCCTCCCTTACGCCGGAAAAAAGTACAGGATACACCGCCGGCATCACCTCACAACCCGCCAGGAACGTGGAACTAAGCGTAGACGCCTATCTCGTGGATATTAAAAACCGTGTAGGCAATACCGGTAATTTCTCCGCTAACGATCCCAATCTCCCGGCAGATGTAAGGGCACTGCTCCTGCAAACAGGTACCACACAGGCAAAGTTTTTTTACAACGCTTTCAGTACCCGCACCAAAGGAATTGAATTCACCGGCAGCTACAAAATTCCCCTGCACAGGAACAGCCTCCAACTGCTGGCCGGCGGCAACTTTGTGAAAAATGAAGTAACGGCTGTAAATACGCCCAAAGGACTGGAACAATACAAATATGTTATCTTCAGTGAATCAGAAAAAGCCAGGGTAACCACCAATATTCCGCAACAGAAAATAACGTTGCAGGCTATACTGAATACGCCCCGCTTCACCTTCCTCGCGCGTACCATTTACTTCGGTTCCGTTACCACCGCTTCCGCGCTCAATGCTAACTTCCCACGCCCCGATTACTACTTCCAGGAACTGAAACCCATTTGGGTAACCGATTTCTCAGTAGGATATCATATCAGCAAAGCCATACAGGTAACCGCCGGCGTAAACAATGCCTTCAATGTACTGGGCGATTACTCCGATAAAGTAATAGCAGGATTACGCAATCCATCCGTAGTAGGCATTCAGAACGGCAGCGCAGGCATTCAGCCGTTTGTAAGATTGTACGCCCGTTTCTAATACTTAAAAAATGTACTCATGAAAAATAATCTCCTCTTGCTGGGCAGCTTCACCATACTGGCTTTCAGCGCCTGCAATAAAACAGATTACCTCGATGTAAACGCCGGCGACCGGCCTCCCCTCTCCGCTAATATCCGTTTTGTAAATGCCCGCATCCCTGCTACCGGGATCCAGTTCTGGACCTTCACGCAAAAGGTAACAACCGATGCAGTACTCCCAGGCGCCGCATCTCCCTATGTAGCTACTACTTTCGGAAATGTACAGATCAATTTCACGGAAGGCGGCGGCACTGCCTATAAAGCTTCCAGACAGTTTGGCAACAGCGCTGCGTATTCCGCCACCGGCGGACCTAACGGCCCCATTGCCGGATACTACCACACGGTATTTGCCGCCTCCACAAAGTATAATGCCGCCAAAGATACCCTGCTCCTTTTTTACGACGACCTCTCTGCTCCCACCGCCGGTAAAGCAAAGCTCCGCTTTGTACACCTGGCGCAAGGCGTTGCCGGTGTGAGTGTACGGTTACAACAAAATAATACGGAAACCCCGCTGTTCACCACAATCCCCTACGGCAGCGCCGGCGGCAGCAACCTGCAGGGTGCTGCATACGACAGTGCGCCGTTCACTAACGTAAACGCAGGTACGGTTTCGCTGATCGTTAGCGCTGGTGAAAATGCGGCGCCTGTTACTATTGACCAGCAGGCACTCACTAATATTCACCTGGAAGCCGGGAAAATATATACGGTATTTATCCGGGCCGATACAAAGGGCGTGGTGAGTGCAGGCATACTCTCCACTACAAGTTTGTAGCCTGCAACAAAAAAGCTGTCTCAAAATAAATTTGAGACAGCTTTTTGTTATTGAAGTAAACCAATGCTTAGAAAAAAGTCTTTTGCAGATAACTTTCCAGGGAAGCTGGTTTTCTGCCCAACAAATTTTCCAATTCAGTACCTGGCAGATTGAACTCATTCTTTTTAATTGCTTCTGCAAAGCCCGACATAACGCCAACATACGCCGGTGGTACGCCCGCTTTCGCTAAAGCAGCTGTATACGCATCATGCGGGGCGTCAACATAAACTACCTGCTTATTAGCCAGTTTAGATAATAGTTGCGCAATATCAGCAAATGAATAAGTAACATCAGATGCAATGGTATATTCCTTATCATCGTGTCCTGTTCCGGCAAGCACATTAGCCGCCGCTTCTGCCATATCCAACCTGGATGCATAAGGCACCCTGCCTTCTCCACCCGGAATGAAAACACCGGTTTCCACTACCTTTTCTCCAAGAAACATGGGCAATACATCTGCATACAGATTGTTGTTCAGCAGCGTATAGGTCAACCCGGATGCTTTAAGGTGGTTAGCGGTAGCGATGTGTGAGTCTACCACCATAGGAATAACGGTGGTAGTTGGAGCATTGGTCGCAACGCTGGTATAAATAACATGTTTCACACCTGCTTCCTTAGCGGCATTGATCACATTGATCTGCTGACCGGCACGATCATTAAAATCACTGGAAGATACCAGCAATATTTTATCAACGCCCTTAAAAGCCGGTACCAAAGAGGGATAATTGTGATAGTTGGCAACCCTTATGCTAATACCTTTTTCTTTTAATCCACTGGCTTTTGCTTCGTCTCTTACTAATGCCGCAATCTGGTTAGCGGGAACTTTCTTCAGCAGAAAATCGATCACCGCTGCTCCTAAATGGCCGGTGGCGCCTGTTACAAGAATCATTATGTTAAGTTTTAAATTTTTAATAATACCAGTATGTAACTACCTTTACATACTAATCGTATGTTAGTTACCTTTGGTAAGTCAAAGCTATTAAACAATTGATTATCAAACAATAAGGCACTAACAGGTGTGCCAATTACCTCCGGGTAAGTAATACTAAAAATCAATCTGTTGACATGATAGAAGAATATAAAAAATTTGATAAATCCATCCCTTGCCCGGTCAGAACACTGATGGACCGGATCGGCGACAAATGGGCGGTACTCGTTATCAGTACCCTGGGAGAGAAAGGAACTATGCGTTTTAACCAACTGCATGAGATGATTGGAGATATCTCGCAAAAGATGTTGACCGTAACGCTTAAAAAGCTGCAGGAAGATGGATTGGTATCCCGTAAAATGTATCCCGAAATTCCTCCCAGGGTTGAATATGCCTTAACGGCTATGGGCGAAAGCCTTTTACCACATATTACAGGTCTTGAACAATGGGCCATCGCTAATATGAGTGGCATTCAACAATCCAGGCAACAGTATATGTCCGCTAAATGATATTGCAAAAAAAGCTGTCTCAAAATTCCTTTTGAGACAGCTTTTTTCTATAAGTTATTATCAGAAGCTCACCTTGCCCCCCACCGTTATCCAGCGGCCAGGCATAGGCACTGCACCTGCTTCCACATAGGTTACATCCAGCAGATTGTTGGCATCTGCATAGATCTGGTAACGTGGTTGCCTATACGCAATACGCGCATCTACCAGCGTATAATCTTTATAATTTACCCGCATACAATAACGCGCTGCAGCAGAAACACTGAAATGGCCGATATCCGTACGTACATTGGCGGTGAACTGGTGCCGCAAACTTTCAATGACATACCGTGAAATCTTCGTTGTGATCGCATCCCCTTTGAAGGATGGAGAAAGATAATTGTACCCGGCATTTACACCAAAGCTGTTAAACAGCGAACCACTATTGAAAATAGTATTATAGCCGCTGTTAAGGGAAAAACCAGTCATATCTGCGCGCTGGAAATTCTGCGGCTGCCACGGAACCTTTGTTGGATCCACACCACCGGCGGTATCTTTTACAAAATCAATAAAGTTGCTGACCTGTCTGTAGAACACAGACCCTGCAAAAGAAAATTTACCACTGAACTTCCGTATCCCCGCTTCTGCAAAGGATGCTTTTTCCGGTCCCAGGTTTTCGTTGCCAATAATACCACCGCCTTTATAATAAAGATCGGTGTAAGTAGGCAAGCGCTGAGCGGTACCTGCATTGGCAAACAGTTTTATGTCGGGGGTAATATTAAAGCCCACATCTGCTCCCGGGAAAAACTGCCAGCCATATACGGTGTTGTAATTGAGATAACCGCCTATCGTGAAACTAAAGCGGCGGTCGGCCACCGACTTATACTCACCATACAGCCCGAGGTTGGTTCTGTCGTGGTTACCAAGATTAGAACTCTTAATATGCTCGTAACGTCCTTCCACACCGGCGCCAATGGTACCAATAGCAGTGGTGAACGTATTATTCAGCTCTGCATCAAATACGTGGGTATTATGAAGATTACGGTATTTATCCGGTTTTATGTAGATGTAATCATCTTTGGTGTACCGGTAGCTCACCCTGGGCGTCATTACCCAGTTGGGATTGATCCGCGAAGTATTGCTTACGGCGGCGAAGGCGGTTTTCACGGTTTCTTCTGAATTCAGATCACCGGGGGCTGCATAAAAGCCGTTGGCGCCGTAGCCGTTATTTACAAAACCGGCCATTACATTGTACTGGTGCAGGGTATCGCGGTTAAAGGCGGCCTGGTAAAACGCACGGTAGTTACTGTAGGCCGTATTATAGCGGTAGCCGTTGCCCTGGTTGCGGCTGGCGGAAAGCGACTGGCTCACGCCATTCTTTACCAGTGCGCCGGTAGCGCCAATGCTGTAAGCGCCGTAAAGGTTATTGTTTTCGTTCTTTTTGAAGCTGCTACCCCCGCTGCCGCTAACGGTAGCGCCGCTTTGGGTGGCTTTGCGGGTTACGATATTGATAGCGCCATTCAGCGCGTTGATCCCGTAAATACGGGCGGCAGCTCCTCTCAGTACTTCAATATGGTCCACATCGGAGAGAGACACCGGCAGGTTCATGATGTTATGCCCCGTTTGCGGATCGGTTATTTTCACCCCGTTCAGCAGCACCAGCGTCTGGTCAAAAGTACCGCCGTCGATACCAATATCCGCCTGGATACCGCCCGGACCGCGCTGCCGCACATCCAGTCCCGGCACATAAGCCAGTACTTCCGTGATGGACGACACCGGCATGGCTTCTATCTGCCGGCGGGTAATGATGGTAATATTACGGTTCACTGCCTTTACAGGCGCGGCCAGCCTGTTTTCCTGCACAATCACCTCTTCCAGGTGATGGGTGATAAGGACAGAGTCGGCCTGCTGCTGCGCAGTGGCGCTGCCACAGAGGCCCAGGAACAGGGATATCAGTAGTTTATTATTCGGTACTGCTACACGCATCTTTTAAAAATCGTTGCTAAAAGAGCGCAAAAGTACGTATTAAATCATTTATTCAATCATGAAAGCCGTTGCTGGCTCATGAAACGGCACCTGCGATGCGCAACCAGGTATCCCGGTCCATCTCAAACCTTACCTCACCGTTTTTCATCAGCCCTGCATTTTTCCAGCCGCTGCGGGTGTAAAACCGCTCTGCCCTTGTACCTGGCGAGGTTCCCAGCCACAACGATGTTTGATACACCGCAAAGTACCAGTCGAGCATCAGGCGCTGCAACTCTCTGCCCACTCCCACCGCCTCTGTACGCGGGTCTACAAACAGCGCCCAGATATTATGCCGGTGTGTATCCACAATGGCAAACCCCACAATAACACCGGCAGATTCACATAGCCATCCCCTGCCATCGGTAGTGAGATATTGTATGTAATCTGAGGTAGTAACCAGGTCGGGGTTATTCAGTACATTTTCCTTTACAGCGCCACGTACCCGTTGCAAACCGGGAATATCTGCAGTAGTTGCTTCTCTGAAAATCATATACAGGGATTAGGTGATTACGCCGACGCATACACGTAATTGCCAGCCAAAATATATTCACCCGGGCAAGATACATTTATCTGCACAAAAATCTTAATTTTGCAGGGCTATGACACCGGAAAATAACAGGAAAGCAAAGATCCTCAAATGGATAAAAAAGCTCGGCTTCTGGGGCTTTCTTTTCTTCCTTATAAAAGGCCTGCTATGGCTGGCCCTGGGCTATTGGGGCGTTTCTTTATTCCGCTAAAAACGGAACACCCCGTCTATCACTGTTACCGCTTCTCCTTTCAGCAATACCCGGTTACCTTGCAGCACTACTTTCAGTTCACCTCCCCGCTGCGATGCCTGATAAGCAAAGAATTCACTTTTATGCAAACGTGCAGCCCAATATGGCGCCAGGCTGCAATGTGCGGAACCTGTTACCGGGTCTTCATCAACGCCCACCGGCGTAGCAAAATACCGGGAAATAAAATCGTACGGCGATCCTTCATCACCCTTTCCTGTAACCACCAGTCGGTATGGCGCCAGCAGGTTCCTGTCGGGCACAAAGCCGGCCACAGCAGCCCCCGTTTTCAGCTCCACCAAATATCGATCTACGCTGAACACCACGTTCGTCACCTCGTCTTTAAACAATGGCTGCAGCTCTTCCGGCAGCGTAGCGGGTTCATGGTCCCTGGCGGGGAAATCGAGCGTAATCCAACCGTTTTGCCGGCTGGCGGTGAGCAGGCCGCTCAGTGTGGTAAAGGAAATGGTTTCATCCGGAGCTACCAGCCCGGTTTCCCATAATACATGCGCACTGGCCAGCGTGGCATGCCCGCAAAGCGCCATTTCCACCAGCGGCGAAAACCAGCGCAGGTGGTAGCCATTCTCCACCCGTAATAAAAAGGCCGTTTCCGCAAGATTATTCTCAGCGGCGATGGCTTTCAGTACTTCATCGTCCGGCATCTGCTCCAGGAGGCACACGCCTGCCTGATTGCCTTTAAAAGGCTGCCTGGTAAAGGCATCTACCTGAAAAAATCTTACTTCCATATGTTACTGCAATTTGTAACACAAAAATGCGGTGATTTATTTTCTGAAAACAGATGCAATTCTGCTCATTTCGACCAGATCAGATATAAAAAGGCTCCATGCAACATGTGCATGGAGCCCCTGAATGTTATCATTGTGACCTTACTTTTTAGGCGGGAGCGCAAAAGCCACGGCGTCGTGCTCAAAATGTCCCTTGTGTGAACCATCACAAAACGGCTTATTGGCAGAACGTCCGCAACGGCAGATCCCTACCGCTTCCCGGCCGCCCAGGTCGTATTTGTTGCCGTCTTTATCCACGATCTCAAATTCACCTTCTATCTTCAGTGAACCATTGTTGTTAACAGTAATCTTAGTAGCCATAAATGTTCCTTATTTGAGCGGCAAAAGTAGGAAAAACAATTGGCTATTACGTTAACACCGGGTTAGCCTTCTTCCACAACCGAAAGTATATTGCCGGCAGGATCAGCAAACCAGGCTATCACCGGTCCGCCTCCACGGAATATTCCCTTCTCATCTGTCTTAAGTTCCCCTTCATACTGCTGGAACTTTACACCCTTTGCGGTCAGCTGGTCCACGGCTTCTTCCACATTACTCACCTGGAAGTTAAGCACCGTAAAGGTAGCAGGTGTATGATCCGGTTTTTCATAGATCCAAACCGATGGTATCCCCGCAATTTTAAGTGTAATCACCGGCTCTTTGCCGGCTGATACTACTTCTATTCCTAGCGTTTCCTGGTAAAAATTCTTTGCCTGCTGCAGATCATTAACCGAAAAACTGCTGAATGCTTTTGTTTTCCCAAACATAATAACTGATTTTTTCAGGTGAAGAATAAATGCATTGAAACCCCGCACAGCGGCCTGCTCCATTGCATATACAGATATAAATATATCACCATTATATCACAGTTACAGGGGGTAAACAGGGCAAATAACGGGTGTATTACGACATAAATTCTTTCACTGCTTCACCCAGATCATATACCGGCGTTTGCGTCTTTAATGCGGCCGCTACAATACTGCTGCCCGCCGCACTTCTATAGCCACCGGCACAATGCACTACCACCGGCTTATCTGCCGGAATTTCGGATGCCCGTTCCCGTAGCTCATCCAATGGAATGAGCATCGCATGCTCAAAAAGTGGTTCCTCTTCTATTTCTGATGGCATGCGTATATCCACAATCGTATACTGCTCCGGATGTTCCCGGAAATCCGCCAGTGGTATGGGCGCCATCATTTCGGCTCCTTTTGTATAAACCGCCGCAGCCCTGATATTACGCTCGTAACCAATTTTAGCAGCCTTGCGGATCACCTCCTGCAACTCCGCTTCATTCTCTGCCAGCAAATAATACGGTTCCTCCGGCGCCACCATGCTACCCAGCCACGTTTCAAATTTCCCGCCATTCTGCAGGTTGATCGCATTAGGCAAATGCCCCTGCTTAAAACCGGACTGTGGCCTGCTGTCTATTATAACAATATTTTCTTCAAACGCTGGTGTGCCCTTTATGACCTCCACTTTATCCAGCGAAGCCTGCAAAACCGGCGCTCCTTCCCGGTTTACAGCTACATCATAGGGAAAGTATTTTGGAATAAAAGGCTGCTCCGATAATAAAGCCACCACAAATTCTTCTTCCGTAAGCGGCTGCAGGCTCCAGTTGCTCACTTTCTCGGCAGCAATCGTGCTGCTGTCAGCATCGCCGAGCGACTTACCACATAACGTACCGGCGCCATGTCCCGGGTACACCAGTACATCATCCGCCAGCACCATCAGCTTTTCATGAAGGGAATGATACATTTGCTTCGCCAGCTCATTGCGGCTCACAATAACATTGCCGGTATTCTCCCGGAGATCCGGACGCCCGCAATCGCCCACAAACAAAGTATCGCCTGTAAATACAGCCCTGGGCTCTGCTTTATATACCAGCACCACACTGATGCTGTCCGGCGAATGACCGGGTGTATTCAATGCTTTCAGCACAATATCCCCCAGCATCATCCGCATACCATCATCAAAAGTTACATGCGGGTAAGCTGCATGGGTATACTTCGAACAATAAATAGTGGCTCCCGTAACGCGATGCAGCTCCAGGTGGCCACTCACAAAATCCGCATGCGGATGGGTTTCAATAACACCGGTGATCTTTGCATTCAATGCCTTAGCATACGCCAGGTAAGGCGCAACATCCCTCGCCGGATCTATCACAATCACTTCCCCCGACTTTTCACTGTAAATAGCATAAGAGTACTGCGCCAATCCCTTGTCTTCAAACTGTTGGATATCCATGACTGTTTATTTTTAATGAGGTAATTGCATGCGTCCGGAATGAAGCATACAAGTTACGACAATCAGTATTATCACCAGTTACCCTTATTTGTTTGTTTTCGGGAGATGTAAAACGCCCCGGGACTTCCGGGGCGCAAATTATTCACAGGGGTTACTTTACAAAACGTGGCTGCAGGTAAGGCGCTGCACCCGGCAGCTTTACCTTGTACCGGTAAAAGCCGCCAAAGGAATCTTCTTCTTTTAATAATTCATGCCCCGCTTTGCTGATCCAGAAAGTTTGCGAGTAATGCCCCCGTGGCGAATCCCCTTCGGTTAACAACTTCCAGCAGTCCACCGGCCGCTGATCCAATGTCTGCAGCACTTCACTGCCGGTTACTTTATATGTCACATACGCAGGAGGTTCCAGCCCCGCATCGTAAAACCGGATAACAAAGGTTTTGCCGGCCTTTAAAGGCAGCATCTCAAACGTTTCAATGTCGAGGTTCCAGTTATAATTGGGACGGTCAAAAGCCAGCTTGAAATCCGCCGCTTTATTGTTCATGGTGGCAGTGTCACCGCTGATCCCATTAACCGTCCAGCGATAAGCCTGCTGCTCCCCGCCCCTGGTTTGTGCATGATATAATGGTGAAAAATCGGCCACGCTGTTATAGGAAATGCTTTCGAGATACCGGGCAGTGTCGCTCCCATACCAGTGCTGGGTGATCCGGAATACCGGCTCATTGTTGCGGCTCGTTTTCTCAATCTCCCGCACCCACAGGCTCAGGTCCAGCCAATTACTGCGGGAAGGCATCTGGAAGTACACGAGGTATTGTTTTACTCCTGGCTTCAGGAAGGCTGTATTCAGCCGGTGATGTTGCTGATCAACTGTATCGGTTTGTGCAAAAGCAGGGAGCATGGCAATGGTGACTAACAGTACCGAAAGGACCAGGAAACGTTTAGGTTGCATATCTATCAGGGAATTTAAAGTTTTCAATATCCGCCGCCGGAGGGCATACGGACGTGTAATTATGCTCAAAGATTCCCGGTTTCCGGTCTGTCAAAAAAATGATTTCAATAACAACCCCTGTATTTTTAATAATCAGGCGGTTTTACCCATCACCGGCCCTCGTTGAATTTCCGGGCCTGCCCGTTGAGCCGTTACCGGTATTTATTGAATCCTGAACAGGACAGGGGTTAATGAGCGCAAAAGCTTCGTAAATTGAGACATGCAATTGATAAGTCGTATGCCGGCAGCCGCAAAAGTGCAATGGGCGCTTTGGCTGGTTGTTTTCCTGATGATGTTTTTCTCCATGCTGCCGGAAGATGGCTTCTGGCAGGCCGCCATTTTTTCATTGTTGAACACCCTTTTTTATGCGCTGGTCATTTATGGCAATATCAGCTGGCTCTATCCACGGCTTTATTTAAAAGGCCGTATAGTGGTATACGTTATAGCCGTGCTGCTGTTTTTACTGGTGGCAGGATTATCCAGGGGCTTCTTTCTCAGCTGGATCTACAACACCTGGTTCACTTCGCATCCCGAACCCGTTACCGTAAAAATAATGCTCCGGTATATGACCGGCATCCCGATGTTATTTTTACTGAGCTTCGTATTCCGGATGGCCATCGTTTATTTTGAACTGAAAGCACAAGCCGCCGCACTGGTTTTACAGAACACGAAAGCAGCACTCAACCTCCTGAAATCACAGGTGCAGCCGCATTTCCTTTTTAATACCCTTAATAACATCTATTATGAAGCCTATCTTGAAGCGCCGCGAACCGCCGCCCTCATTGAGCGGCTGTCGGATATCATGCGGTATTTTGTAGATGAAAGTCCGAAGGACCAGGTAGACATCTTCACAGAAATAAACTTCCTGGAAAATTATATAGCTTTGGAGCGCATCCGCATCCGGCATGATATCGACCTGCAATTCACCCGCGAGGTACCCGGCGGATGCAGTATTCCGCCGATGTTACTAATGACTTTTGTAGAAAATATTTTCAAACATGGGATCGATAAAACCAGTTTACAAAACCACATTGATATTTCACTCGTGAAACAGGAAAACAGGTTACTCTTTACCACCCGCAACAGCTTACCGCAACAGCCGGTACATAATCATCCGCTGGGGTCCGGCATCGACAACCTCCGGAAACGCCTTACCCTGCTGTATGGCGCCGGCTTTATCCTGCAAACCGCCCGGTCAGAAAATTATTTCACCGCCTTTTTATCCATTCCGTTATGAGCCTGAAATGTATCATTGTTGATGATGAACCCAATGCGGTAAATTTGCTGGAACTGCATATTCAGCAAACCACCGACTGGCAGCTCATCGCCAAATGCTATCACGCGCTGGAAGCGCTGACGTTCCTCAAAAGCAACAAGGCAGACCTGATTTTCCTTGATATAAACATGCCCCGGCTCGATGGCATGGAACTGGCCGCACTGCTGCCGCCGGAAATGAAAATTGTGTTCACCACCGCCTATACGGAATATGCCGCCGCCAGTTATAATTTCCAAACGGTCGACTATCTCCTGAAACCCATTACCCTTAAACGTTTCCTGGCGGCCCGGCAAAAAATAGAATCAGCGTTTATGCATTCCCGTATGCCGGAAACCGCCGCCCCGGCGCCTTCCGCCGATTACTATTTTGTAAAAACCGGTAAAACCCTCCAACAGATTAAACTCTCTGAACTACTATACGTTGAAGGAGAAAAAGAATATCTACGGATCGTTACACTCCGGGAAGAAATCCTGGTTTACAAACGCCTGAAAGAAATTGCCAGCCAGCTGCCGCCGCCTTTTATCAGGGTACACAACTCCTACATTGTAAACACCAGCCGGATCGATAAAATCCAGGATAATCACCTGTTCATCGCCGGCAAACGCATTCCGCTAAGCGACAAATTCCGGCCCGCATTCATGGAACTGATACAACAGCGTTTTTTATAAACCGGTATTTTACTTAAATTGCAGTTACCGCAATTTTCAACCAAAATGATATACAGGGAAATCCTTCCGGAACAACTGTTAAAACCATATGTAAAATGTTACTACCATTTTGAATCCGAGGCAGACACTGCTATCGACGATGTAGTATTTCCCGGCGGTCACATGGAAATTATCTTCAATCTGGGAACAGCCACCTGGAAAACAGCCAGCAATAATATCTTTCAAAACACCCCTAAAATTGAACTCTGGGGCCAGATTACCCGTCCCCTTCCCGTGAAAGCCGCAGGCAGCTATAATAAAATGCTGGGCGTGAGATTTTACCCCCATACCGCCGCATTTTTTATGCAGGAAGATATCATGCTGCTGAATGACCAGGTGAACGACCCTGCAGATATGTTAGGCAAGTCCATACACCAGTTGCATATGAAACTGCTGGAAGAAGAAAACCTGGACCGGCAAATAAAACTGGTGGCACAATTCCTGTTAAACAGGCTACAGGAAGTAAACCGGAAACCGCTGAACATCGCTATGGTGGGCAATATCATCCACCAGATGAAGCAGCCGGACGCTGATGCAAAAATTGAAAGTATCGCGCGGCAACATCTTATATCTTCCCGGTATCTTCATAAACTCTTCTTACAGTATACCGGCGTTCCGCCCAAATTTTATACAAAACTGCACCGGTTCCAGAAAAGCCTGGAACTGGTGCAGCAACACAAACTTTCCCTCACAGCCATTGCTTATGAATGCGGGTATTTCGATCAATCCCACTTCATCCGGGAATTTAAATCCTTCACCGGCGTTTCCCCCGCCTCCTATAAAGTATCCCCCTATCCTGTTACGCTGATCTGATTGGTTCTCATCATTTTGTTTTCGCCACTGCCGATGACAACAACCCCGCCACCTTTGCTTCCATCCCATCTGATTTGTTGCGGGCAGCATCTGCTTTCACAGCGTTAGCCGCCGCCCATTGCATCAGCGCATTGTCATTCCCTTGAGCAGCCAGCGTAGCGATCCGGTAATAAGTATAAGCCAGCAGGTCCGGCGCGCGTGATACGCATTGCAAAGCACGCTCATAATAGGCCAATGCTTCCGCCGGTTTATTTTGCATGGCAGCAATACGCCCCATGTGGTAAAAAAGTGTAAACTCCACACCGTACTGGTCATCCGGGAAACCTTCCTTAATATAGGATTGCGCCAACTGCATTGCTTCGTCATTTTTTTGCTGGCGGCGCAGGTTCATCACCCGCACCACTTTTGCCTGGGCAAGCGCCTCCGGTGTTAGCGCTTCGTCCCAGTGAAGCACTTTGAAATAAGGATCTACCTGTACCTCCTTTACTTCGCCATTAACCGGCAGTTGCAGCTGATTGCTGCGGTCGCGGATAGTGACTTGCTGCAGTGAAGTGGTTCCGTTGCTATACGTGATCAGCACTTCTAGCGGAAGATGATATATACTGTCTTTTTGCGTAATGCTGAGTTGCAGTTTGTTTTGCTGTTGCTGCCAGCTGCTTTGCCAGGAAGGTGCGCCCAACTGCTCAAACCACTGGCGGTAAAACCATTGCAAACTGCTGCCATGCGCTTTCTCCACTTCCATCTGGAAGCCGTCCCACGTAACGCCGGTTCGATTATATTTATCGCCGATCGTGCGCAGCGCTTTATGAAATACGGCCTTACCAACGGTGTTAGATAATAGTTCCAGGGCAAGAAAACCTTTACTGTCGCCAATAGTATGACCATTGTTGCCTGACAGCGACACTAACGCTTCATCATTACCGGCAGCTACGTTTTTAAGATAGCCCAACCCACACTGATCGCTGATATAACCGGGGTAACCGGTTCTCCGGTAGGCCATCGCATGGGTGCTGTCGAAATGACTCACCACCTGCAAAGAACCATATTGTGCCAGTCCCTCCGAGAGCATGGCTTCTCCTTTCGTCCCGGCCGATAACACTTTATTGCCCCACCACTGGTGACCTATCTCGTGACCAAAAAGCGCATAGTTAAATTCGCGCAGCGCCCCGGTAGGCATGGCCACACCGCCTAGAATACTGGCGCCGCCAATACCTGTGATTTCAGCAACATAGTCGGGGTATTCAATAATGGAAAAGTTGGGAATGTCCAGCGGACCAAATTGTGAAGACAGGTAGTCCAGCACCGCAGCGGACTTGCGGCTTAAATCGTTGCCATCAACACCCTTACTTAAACTGTAAGTATAAAAAGACCGCAGCCCTTTATATTCCTGCCGGGTGTAATTACCGATATAAAGTGAGAAAATATCCGGTTGTGCATAATGGAAAGTATAGGTGTGTCCGGTCACTGTCACCTTACTTGCAGCCATTACAGGCATCAAATTAGCGGAAGTGGTAACAGCAATGGTGCCGGTACCACGGGTATGATTACCTGCGCCATCTGTAACCTGTGGATACCAGGCAGCGCCATAGCCGCCAGCCATGCAAAAGGTACTGTCGAGATAATACTGGAACGCCGGCGCACCACCGCGCTCATACGCACAGGTAAAGTGCAGGGCCGTTCCTGCCGGCAGCGGCGATCGGAAATGCCAGCGGTAAATAATATCCCCGGAAGCCTTGCGGCTGGTATCCATTACGGCGGCAGCACCCTGTAACTGCAGCCTTACCGGTCCTGCACCCTGGCTGATGACAACATCCACTGAGTCGGCAGCAGCCGTGTCGGTTTTAAAACTAAATCCGCCCTGTACAAAAAACGACTTCTTTACCAGGTCCGCTTTTACCTGCAACTGGTAATCCAGGTTACGCTGTGCTGATAATAATGCCGGTGCTAACAAATATAAAAAGACGATCAATCGGCGCATACGCTTTTTTTACAAAGTAACGGCCGGCGCCACAAATAAAATGGTACCGGATTAACTTTTTAGCAATGCCCGGAATTTATGGGGAGTAGCACGGTAAAACAACCGGAAACACTTTACCAGGTGGGAAGCATCGGAAAAACCGGCGGTAAAGGCAATATCTGTTACCGGCAACGTAGTGGTGAACAACAAGGTCATCGCTTTTCGCACCCGCATCTTTAACTGGTACTCGCCGGGCGTAATCCCCTCCCTTTCTTTAAAGGCCCGGGCCAGGTAAACGGGGTGTACAAACACCCGCGCGGCTAACGACTGAATAGTATGATGGGTATCAAATTCATTTTCCAGGATCTGCTTTGCTTTAGGAAGCCAGGGCAGGCGCTCAGGCATTTTGTCATTGGTATATTCACACAGCCAGTTGATAATATGTTCTTCCGGTAATGAACTGCCCGGATCCTGTACAAAAGCATACAACAAGCGGTACAGGTAATCGAATGTGCCGGTTTTATAGATCGCCGCGGTGCGGGGAAGCAAATGATCCAGTTCCAGTTCCTGCAATCCGCCTGGTTTAAATTCTATATTCAAACACCTGCCGCCTACTGCCTGGAAGTGGTTGGCATGGCTGTATCCGGCCGGCCGGAAAAGCACTTCGCCGGGAACCACCCCGCTCTCCGTTTTTTTACTTCTCTCTTCATAACTGCCGCTGATCAGCAAACTCAGGTACGCATTTTCATGATAGTGCTCACGGATCTGCACATCCGGCTGGTATGCCGTGATGTTCAGCCGGAAAGACGCATTCTCGCTGACCTGTTGTTCTTTGCCAAAATAATTACCTGGCGACAGGATAATACTCATAAAACGGGCCCGTATCCTTTAGGCGTAACGGTTATCAAAGATACTTTAACCATTTCGTTTTCTTAACTGAGTTTACATTTCTTCCCTTTCATACAATTTTAGTCCCCTCGATAACCGGATGATCGATTTAGTCATACGGCTTACTCTCGTTTCCGTTCTTTTGGCGGAATAAATCCAGTCGATATAAAATTTCTGCTCACTTTCAGACAGGGATGCAAAGAAACGGTTAGCAGAGGGCTCGTCTTCCAGGCAAGCCTTCAGCTCCTCCGGTATTTCCAGCGGATCATCATCCCGGAACAAAGTGATTTCCACCCAATCGCCTTCTTTCTTTTTTATTTTCTTCCTGATAGCTGCTTTTACAGGAAGAAATAACACCCCATTACCCATAGGCATCAGGTGGCATTTTTTTATTTCATGGTCGTCAATAACCCCCTTTACTCTTACCAATCCGAACGCTTTCACTTTATCGGGCGTAATTTCGGGGATACGCGCGAAAGTCCATCCACCTTTCCCGGGGATTTTCTCAAGGCGGTAGGATTGACGGACGATTGGTGTAGCAGCCATAATATCAGAGATGGAACGAGCCTTAAAGTTATTGTATTTTAACATAAATGATCTTTTCAACACCGGAAACTGTCCACATGTCAAAAATGTTTTCCTGAAAACCGCCGGTCAGATAGGTTTGCACTAAACAATTATCTATGCAACCAATATCTTCTTCCCGGCTGGCGTATTTAGACTGGCTCCGCATCATCGCTATCCTGGGCGTCCTGTTCTTCCATTCCGCGATGCCCTATGTGTCTGAATGGGGATGGCATATAAAAAATAAAGAAACCAGCAATGTGCTGCTTGAAATGAACGACTTCCTCCACCGCTTCCGCATGCCCCTGCTGTTCTTTGTTTCCGGCACAGTAAGCTATCTTATGCTGCAGCGTAATTCCGGCGGCAGCTTTATCGGCCTGCGTTTCCGGCGGCTGTTTATTCCGTTGCTGGTGGGCATATTGATTATTGTTCCACCTCAGGTATACATGGAACGCCTCACCCAGGGCTTCAAAGGCAACTTCTTCGACTTCTACACCAGTATGTTTACCACCGGCGCCTATCCGCACGGCAACATGAGCTGGCACCACCTGTGGTTTATCGCTTACCTGCTGGTATATGATATCATTTTTGCGCCCGTTTTCGTATGGCTGATCTCCGGCAAAGGCAAAAATCTACTTCAAAAATTAAACTGGATGGGAAGCAAACGGTATATCTACCTGCTCATCATCCCGGGAACACTGGTGCACACCTTTCTGCTCATCTGGTTCCCGCAAACCGGCGACCTGGTACATGACTACGGCTATTTCTTCTACTGGTTGTTTTATGTACTGGCAGGATTTATCTGCATTGCCAATCCCCTGTTCATGGACAGCCTGGAACGGAACCGCCGGTTTTCACTGGCCATCGCTTTCGCCGGCCTTATGATCATTAACTACCTGCGCTGGAATAAAATGGAACCCTGGCTCTTCAACGACAATGCTAAACATGTACCCTTTACTTATGTATATATGGCTTTAGGAGGAATTGTTGCCTGGATGTGGGTACTGGCGATTGTTGGCTACGCAAAAAAATATCTCAATAAACCCCTGCCCATCCTGGCATATGCCAACCAGGCCGTATATCCGTTTTACATCCTGCATCAAACGGTTATTGTAATACTTACTTATTACCTGGTGCGGGTACCTGATGGCGTTGGACTGAAATACACTTTTACCGTTCTGGTTACTTTTTTAATCAGTATATTCATCTTCCATTTGTTTATCAGACCCTTTGCCATCATGCGTTTCCTGTTTGGCATGAAACCACCGGCACGGGAAGGGAAAGATCGCAGGTCCAAAGAAACAAAGTTAATACCGGCACAACCTGAAGTGGCATAATTAATCAGCTATCATGAAAATATTCTGGAAATATTTCTTTCCCCCGTTATATGGCCTGCTGGTATACTTTACCATCCGCCTGCTTACGGACAGCATAACAGAAATGAAATTCTGGTACCGGCCACTACTGGTTAACATGATTGAAATAGGATCCAGTATGCTGATGGGCTACCTTTTTGTGTGGATCTTCAACCTCCTGTTCCGCTATTTCGATCAAAAAAGCCAGGCCGGCTTCTCTTATAAAATCATCCTGAAGGAATTATTATATGTCTTTATCATCAATCAACTTATACAAAACGCCATTTTTACGCCCATGGCCGCCTTCACTGACAACGGCCTGCAATCGTTCGACCTCATCGATATCAATGTGATCCCGTTGTTATATTGCCTCATCTACTATGGGGTACGAAGAAGCAACTCTTTTTTACAGGCATATATCAATAACCGGCTGCAGCTGGAGAAAATCACCAACGACCAGCTGCAAACAGAACTCAAATTCCTGCGGGCACAATACCACCCCCATTTTTTGTTTAATGCGCTAAACACAATATATTTCCAGATGGATATGGATGTGGAGGCAGCTAAAAAAACAGTGGAACGTTTTTCAGAACTGCTCCGCTACCAATTGTACGATCAGCAGCAAACGGTAAGCGTGATGAATGAAATACAATACCTGCAGAACTTTATTGCCCTGCAGAAGATCAGGTCGTCACGCAGGCTGCAGCTCAACGTATTTTTTGATGAAGCCCTGCACGATGAACAGGTATATCCACTGCTGTTTCTGCCGCTGGTGGAAAATGCCTTTAAATATGTTGGTGGTAATTTTCATATCAATATCGATCTAAAAAAACAGGATCATGAAATATCTTTTTGTGTAGAGAATTCAATACCCGATAAAATTAGCTTCCAGGAAAAAGGAGGCATCGGGTTAGATAACCTGAAAAGAAGACTGGAACTGTTGTACCCCGGTAAACATACGTTTACCGCGAAAATTAAAGAAGATAGCTTTTTGGCTGAACTAAAACTCACTACGCGATAATGGACCAATTAACGATACGCTGCATTATCACCGACGATGAACCTTTCGCCGGAGAAGGATTACAACGTTATGCCCAGAAAACGCCTTTCCTGCAGGTAATAGCTGTTTGTGAAGATGCCATACAGCTCAATACCCTGCTGAAGCAACAACCTGTGGACCTGTTGTTTCTCGATATTGAAATGCCTTATATCACCGGCATCGAATTCCTGAAAAGCTATCCAAATCCGCCCAAAGTGATTTTTACCACCGCATACGAGCAATATGCCATACAGGGTTTCGAGCTGGATGTACTGGATTACCTCGTAAAACCAATTTCATTCGACCGCTTCCTCAAAGCTTCCAATAAAGCATTTGATTATTTTTCCTCCCAGCACATCAGCAAAGAACAACCTTACTTCTTTATAAAAACAGATAATAAGCTGGAGAAAGTAATATTCAATGATATTTTATTTGCAGAAGCATTGGGCAACTATGTGGCGATTTATACCGCAGACAAAAAAATCATCACCCATACAACCTTGAAATCGGTACAGGAAAGTTTGCCTGCGCGGCAGTTCCTGCAACCACACAAATCCTATCTCGTTAACATCAATCATATCAGCGCCATTGAAGGAAACGTATTACACATGGGCAATCATGAAGTACCTATCAGTAAGTACCAGAAAGAAGAATTACTGGAGAAGATCGTCAACAACAGGCTGCTGAAAAATAAATAACATCATTTCATCCGGTCCCGGATAAATTGTATGACCTTACCGGCTGCCGGCCGGTATTGCGACTGGTACTTAATCCGCACTGAACTTTTATAAATATTATCAAAATACACCCAGCCGCCCATCTCCTGGATAACATATTTAGGCTGCCTTTCCGCGTTATAAACTTTATCGAATGGCGCATGCGCGAGAAAATCCTGGTGAACCTTTTCAAACAATGCTTTATCAATGGCCGGTCCGTTAACGAAAGTAATGTTCTCCTGCTCGTAGTGGTAGTAACTGTCGAAATATACATCTCCTGAAAAATGATACGTGTGATCGTAATAATCAATCACCTCCTCAAAGGCGGCAAACCGCAGGATCTTATCTGAATGCCGCGGCAGGATAATAAAAGGATATTGGCTATCGTCAATTACAGCAATGATATCTCCATCAATCGTAGTCGCAATGGTTAACCCATTCAGCACTGCAGGTTCTTCACTCTCCGGCAGCTCCCATAAATCCATATACTCCCCGAAATTAGACCGGATATACGCTTCATCGGGTTGATGGATCATCAGTAGTTCATTGATGGCTCCCAGTCCGTAAGTATAAAGAAAATCCCGGTAGCTCACCGGCAAAAGAAATGGTACCGCATCGGTTATTTGCTGAAATTCAGCCGGGGTTAATGGTTTTATTTGTCCTATTAGGTAAGGAGCCTGCATAGCCTGTATCCACTTATTTGCAACCGCAATATACGAAGGCAACGGAGAATATTTTCATGGGGATCGCATTTAGGCCCCCTTCCCGCCTCCACATTTTTTTGTATTTTTAATCAAAAAGTTAACCCATGGCAAAACAAACAGGAATACTCCCTTTTACAGGGAAATTGGGTAACCTCATCGGTTACCGGAGAAACGGAAGTTACTTCGTCCGTTCCATGCCCGAAGAAGTAAAACAAACCACCGCTACACGGCAGTCATCCCGGAATTTCGGCGTCGGCACATTGGCGATCCCCGCACAAACCTGGTCGCCATCAACCGCCGGCGATCTGCTGGAGATCAGCGTTATCGCCGTTCGCATCAATCCGGTTACGCATCGGGTAACCGGCAGCCGCAGCTCCTCCCTGTTCACAAATATAGAGGAACCATTTAATGGCGCCACACTGGAAGCCAACGTTCCTGGAAAAGGAATCTTGCTCGTTACGCTCCAGGTGAGAATATTTAACAGCGCCACCCCTACACTAAACCGCCGGTTTATGGCCGCCGATATAATAGCAGTCGTACTGCCGGTCAACAAACAAAAATCCAGCAAAGGAAACCGCCTGGCCGGTGTAAAACGGGTACTACGGTACGCTCCGGGTAAAGTTAACCGCATGAGCGTCATCACCAACTCAACACCTGATCAAGTCCACCTCCCGTCCGGGCATTCCCCTACTCCCAGCCCTGCCATAGGGCATTCCAGGACATGTGCTCCCCCATCCATTGCATATCTCTTTTAAAGACTGTATTTTACAAGGATCAACAGACAGGCATTTTTCATGACAAACACCGACATAACGGTTAAAAAACTCTCCGGACTGGATCATTTAAGGTCGCTGGCAATACTCATGGTGTTGTTCTATCACTACCGCATGTTCCAACATCCGCAATGGCTGGATAATATCATGGGCTTCGGGTGGACAGGCGTAGACCTGTTCTTCGTATTAAGCGGATATCTCATATCCTATCCCCTCTTTGTAAACATGGCGTCAGGGAAAAACATCTCCCTGCCGGAGTTCTTTATCAAACGTTTCTTCCGGATCATTCCGGCTTACCTGGTGGTACTCACCATCTACTTCCTTTTTCCGGCATTCCACGAAAGGGAAGCCCTGCCACCGCTCTGGAAGTTCCTGACCTTTACGCAGAACTTCAATTTCGACATTAAAAACTATGGCACGTTCTCTCATGTATGGTCGCTGTGCGTGGAAGAACACTTTTACCTGCTTTTCCCGCTGGTGCTGGTTACGCTGCTCCGTTTCAAGGTATGGAGAAAAGCGGGATTCCTGCTGCCGGCGTTGTTTATATTGGGTATCGGTATCCGGCTGTACTGCTGGTACGCCCTGATTGCCCCTCACGCAGAACAGGACAATTTCTGGGTGATCTGGTACCGGCACATGTACTACCCCACTTATACCCGCCTTGATGGCCTGCTTGCCGGGGTTTCCATTGCTGTGCTGTTTGCATTCAAACCAGCTGCAAAAACATGGATTATCAAACGTGGAAACGTTATTTTATTATTGTCCCTGCTTGTGCTTACAGGCGCCTGGTTCCTGTGCAATGAACAGGAAAGCTTTTACGCTTCCATATTCGGTTACCCGCTGGTGGCGGCAGGATATGGATTGATGGTGATAGCAGCGGTAAGTCCGACAGGCATATTGTACCGGTACAACAGCCGTGTTACTGCCTTAATAGCTAAACTATCCTTTGCATTGTATTTATCGCACAAAGGAGTGATACACCTGGTGCAGCCCCTGCTGGCACAAACAGGCATCGCGCCAAAGGGAAGCCTCATGCTGGTGCTATGCCTGCTTATTGCCGTTTTAGGAGCATTCATCCTGAATAAGGCGGTAGAGGCGCCGTTCCTGCGGCTCCGGCAGCGTATACTGAATAAGCGGAAAGCCATTACCCATAAAAATGTGGCGCTTCTCACCAAGGATTCCGCAGCATGACTTAACTTCACATGATTAAAAGAGGAAAGACATATGAATATTGAAAAAGCGATTCTTGCCGGTGGTTGTTTCTGGGGCGTGGAAGAACTGATCCGCCAGCTACCCGGCGTGATCTCAACAGTGGTAGGATACACCGGTGGCGATGTTCAAAACGCCACCTACCGGAACCATGGCACCCATGCGGAAGGTATTGAGGTTACCTTTGATTCAGCCGTGTTATCATACCGCTCCCTCCTGGAATTTTTCTTCCAGATACATGACCCTACCACGCGCAACAGGCAGGGCAATGATATAGGCACCTCCTACCGCTCCGCTATCTTTTACCAGAACGAAGCGCAACAGGAAACAGCCAAAGCCTTAATCGCAGAACTGAATGCCTCCGGTAAATGGCCGGGGCCCATTGTAACAGAAGTGGTTCCGGCAACAGCATTCTGGAACGCCGAAGAAGAACACCAGGACTATCTCCAAAAGCATCCGCATGGATATACCTGCCACTTTGTAAGGCCCGAATGGAAAATAAATTAACATAAAAAAGGAGAAAATGAATCCACTTCATTTTCTCCTTTTTTTATAGAAAGATAAATAGCGCTTAGCTATTCCGATCTCAGCGATTTAACAGGGTTCATCAATGCCGCCTTTATCGACTGGTAGCTCACCGTCAGCAAGGCGATTAACAACGCTCCTGCAGAAGAAGCCACAATGATCCACCACGATATTTCCGTACGGTATTCATAACGCTGCAGCCAGTTGTTCATAAAATAACAGGCCACCGGCACCGCTATCACCAAAGCAATAACAACCAGCATAATAAAATCCTTTGTCATCAAACGCCATAAGTTGAAAACGGAAGCGCCCAAAACTTTCCGCACCCCTATTTCCTTTACCCGTTGCTCGGCCATGAAAGACGCCATGCCAAAAAGCCCCAGGCAACTGATGAATACCGCCAGCACCGCGAAAAAACTCGACAGTTTACCAATGCGTTGTTCTGCATCAAATTTAGCGGCATACTCATCATCCACAAACCTGTAAACGAAAGGAATACCAGGGTTATATTTTTTAAAGATGCCCTCAATCCGGGCCAGCGCATCAGCGGTTTGTTTAGCCGGGTTTATCCTCGCATTGATCACATTGGCAGCATTGTAGTCCAGTGTAAAAACAGTCCGGAAAACCGGCTCGTATGGCGACTGCATCACCATATCCTTTATCACACCGATCACGGTAAAAGGCTGGCCATCTTTTTTTACAATTTCTCCTATCGGGTTTTTCAGCCCCATAAACTTAACAGCCGATTCATTCAGGATCATCGCCGTGCTATCCGAAGCAAAATCCCTCGAAAAATCACGTCCTGATATGATCTGCCAGTTGATCGTTTTCCCGAAATCATGCGTAACCGTTACTGCGCCAAAATTGCCCTGTGCACCTGGCGCCATCCCTTTCCAGGTATAACCATTGTTTATTGCATCCACATCTGTTGTAGGCGCGGAAGAATAAGCCATCTCCGTAAGGGCGCCTGATGATGTCAACTCATTCCTGATCACCTCGAAATGGTCTTTCAATGCGCCGGTAGACACCGGGATAAGGAGCAATCCTTCACGGGTGTAGGCCGTAGGCCGGTTCTTAGCGAAATGAATCTGCCTGAATACCACAATCGTTCCGATGATCAGGATCACCGATACCGTAAACTGCATCACCACAAGTGCTTTCCGCGGAATAGCGGCATAACGTCCGGCCCGGAAAGTACCTTTCAGTACTTTTACCGGCTCAAAAGAAGAAAGATATAACGCCGGGTAACTGCCCGCTATTAAACCCGTGAATAAGGTGATACCGAAACAAACCAGCCAGAATACCGGGCTGCCAACCGGAATGCTTACCTTCTTATCAGCTACCTCGTTAAATACCGGCAGCCCGACCTGCACCAGCACCAACGCTCCCACAAAACCGATAGCCGCCAGCAAAAGCGATTCACTGAAGAACTGCGTGATCAGCTGTCCCCGGAGGGAACCAACTGCCTTGCGGATGCCCACTTCTTTCGCCCTTTTCTCAGAACGGGCAGTGCTCAGGTTCATAAAATTGATGCAGGCCAGCAACAGCACAAATACACCGATGATCCCGAAAAGCCATACAAACTGGATCCTGCCACCTATATTCTTCCCGTTATCCCAGTCGGCGTACAAATGCCATTTGCTCATGGGATGAAGAAAAACTTCGGGTTTAAAAGCGGCGTCTGCTGCGCGCACTTTGTGCAGTTTTACATCTTTTATTTTAGCGGATACTTTTTCAAGGTCGGCATGATCCGCCAGCTGCGCATAGGTCTGCGTAAAATTGGATCGCCACGGGTTTTCCATCTCCCTGATCCAGGGCTGACTGCTCAGGTACAACTCCCACGGCGCCATAAAAGCCAGGTCCCGGAAAGCCGAATTATAGGGCAGATCTTCATACACCCCCGTTACCTTCACCGGCGTCTGGTTATCCAGTTTCACCAGCTTATCTACCGGATCTGCATTCCCGAACAACGCCTTCGCAGTGGAAGCCGACAGCAGGATGGACGCAGGATCTTTCAATCCGCCGCGGGTCCCCTTCAGCATTTTTAGCGTCAACATTTCCGGGAAATCCGGTTCAAAATAATTCCCGGTTTGGGAAACCACATTGTTGTTGTAAGCCAGCAGGTGTTTGTTGGGCCACGATGCCATGACCACGTATTTAAAATCGCTGCCGTATTTATCCCGGATCTCCTCTCCCAGCAGGTAAGGATTAGCCGTTTGCGTACCCACCACGCCATTAAAGGTTTGGTGCTGCATCACAGATACAATACGGTCGTAATTCGCATGATTTTTACTGAAAGTAAGCTCATCGTATATCCATAAACCTATCAGCATGGCTACCGCCATACCAGTAGATAGTCCCACAATATTGATGAGCGAAAAAGTTTTATTTTTCAACAGATTTCTCCAGGCAATTTTAGCATGATTTCTTAACATAGCTAACTGGTTTGCCATTGAAAAAACAATAATACTGCCACACCTGAAATGCTTACTGGTAGACATTCTACGAATATTTTATTTTCATGTATCTGTCCGGATATGAACACCGGTGTCTGAAAATGGACACCGCAACGATCAGGCTGGTCTACAATTTGTCCAAATCTCCCTACTATATCCATCAACTTTACCCGCTCAGGATCATCTCTCCGCCTGCATTGTCCACCTGCTGCTATCCGGTCTGCCTTTTGTTGGAACAGATGGTCAGGACAATATCATTCACCCATAAAACAACGGTTATGATTAATAAAGATGACTTAAACGAAGACCTGCTCAATGAAGACGATTTACCGGAGGAAGATACAACGGCAGATGCGGATGCAGATGTAAGCGAAGAAGAGAAAGAACTATTGGAAGAAGCATCTACCACAGATCCAACTTACTCGGAGGAATTACGTATGCGCGGAGCCGTGGTAGATAATGCAGATGACGACGGAGACCCACTGAATGAAGCCGGAGACCTGGATGTACCCGGCGCAGAGCTCGACGATGACCAGGAGCGGAACGGCGCAGAAGATGAAGAAAATAACGAATACAGTACGGATAAAAATGACTGACCGCAAAATTTTACCGCGAATTGTGCTATCATCACCACTGGATGGGCATTGATTTTCTATGGTTACTATCTTTCCTTTGCATTGTTCAAATACATCAAAATGAGAATAGTAACCTTAGAAGAACATGTATCCTTCCCGGAGATGACCCATCTTCTTCCCGCCGGTACCCTGAGCAATACACGGCCATCAGCCGTGGCAATGCAAATGATGCCAAAGCTGGCCGACATTACCGGTGAACGGTTGGATTCCATGAACGAATCCGGGATATCCATGCAGGTATTATCCGTTGAAAACACCGATGTAAACCTGCTGGACACCACCAGCGCTCCGGCGTTTGCTTCAAAATACAATGATCTGCTGGCGGAGAAAATCAACAACTATCCCGGCAGGTTCACCGCATTTGCACATCTCCCAATGACCGCACCCGCAGCGGCGGCCGACGAACTTGAGCGCGCCGTAAAATCTTATGGCTTTCGTGGCGCCATGATCAGGGGACTTACAAACGGAGAATTCCTGGACGCTCCTAAATTTGCGCCGGTGCTTGCAAAAGCTGAAAAGCTGGGTGTGCCTATTTACATCCATCCGGGTCTTCCACCCAAACCGGTGATAGATGCCTATTACAGCAACATAGGGCATGATACCGGGCCTTTTGATGCGATTGCCTGCTGGGGATGGGGATGGCATTCGGAAACCGCTATTCACGTGCTACGCCTGCTGGTGGCAGGTATCTTTGACGTTTACCCGGAACTAAAAATAATTATCGGTCATATGGGCGAAATGTTACCCATGATGTGGGCGAGATCCAACCGGTCGTTTCAACCCGGCAATGGCGGGCGCAATCAACGCACACTGATCGATACATTCCGGCGGCAACTCTATATCACCACAAGTGGCTTCTTTACACAACCACCCCTTCAGATTGCACTCGATACGATTGGTATCGACAACATTATGCTATCAGTGGACTATCCTTTCAGCACGAACCAGATGGGCATCGAGTTCTTAAATAACATCCAGCTTCCCGCAGAGCAGGTAGCAAAAATTGCCCATGGAAATGCAGATAAATTACTCCGGTTACAGGCTTCATGAACCTGCGTTAAAATACTTACTTTTAAACTCATGAAGAATATTCCGGTACATAAATTACAGGACAGCACCAGTCGCGGTTACCTGCTGAAGCCATTCACTCACAAGGGAACAGATGATAAACCGCCCGCACAACCGGGCGCGCACCGGGATGATCACTATATCTTTTTCATCATGCTGAAAGGCGCCGGTACAGCCGTGGTAGACTTTGAAGAAAAAACCGTGCGTGCAAATCAACTCTATTATATTCTGCCGGAACAGATTCACTACCGGATTAAAGCCGACAAAGCAAACGGGTGGTTCATCGCTGCAGATCCTTCGTTAATTGATCCCGCCTGCCGCCATGCTTTCGATAGCTGGTCGGGCTTCCAGGAACCTGTTACTTTATCGCGCAGCGATGCACATCACTACAACCAGCTCCTTAGCATCCTGTATAGCAAAATGACGGATCAACCTCCTGGCAGTTTAACGGTACTTCATTCATTACTTCGCTCCTTCTTTGAAATGGCAGCAGACACTGTACGTGTCTCCGGGGATGCCGGTACCGGCAGTTCAAGGCCAGCCTACCTGTCGCTCAAATTTAAAAAATTGCTTGGCGAACATATAAGACAACACAAAAGTCCTTCGGATTACGCCGACATGCTCCATATTTCAGAGCCGTATCTCAATGAGTGCCTGAAGAAAATAACCGGTTCCCCGGTTTCGTTCTGGATAAAATACAGGATTATTATAGAGGCAAAGCGACTGCTATATTTCAGCGACCTGAATGTAAAACAAATAGCCGATGACCTGGGCTTTGAAAACCATTCTTACTTTTCCCGGTTTTTCAGTAAAGAAACAGGAATGACTGCCCTTACTTTTCGTAAAAAACTCAAAGATCCAAGCTAGTTACTCTGCTGAAATGTATAAAGAATCTTTAGGGTTATATGATATCACGTGTTTTATACCCACTGGAAATTGTGCTGATGCTGTTTCCATCACCTTTTCTACCGCTGGTTGAATCCCGCTATAATTTGAATCCGCCCACTGCATTACCACGATGTTAACGCCAGGCTTACCATTGATACGCGAAAAGTTTCCATAAGTATAAGGGCCAAATTCAATCTTCGTCGCCACGTCCTTCCATCTCAGGATGGTATCAGCATCCTTGCGGATAACCATATTTCCATACTCAGCAGGTTGGTTGTGCTTACTACTGCACTTAATAATATAATCAGATGATGATTTACTTTTCTTATAAAACATTCCCGTTACTGCATCCAGTTGCCCTGCCGGAATGGCTGTTAATATTTCCTTTAGGGTGAGATGAGCAGCGGCCATGTGCTCTTCATTTAACCAGATACGCATCACCGAATCTTTACTCTTGTTAAAAGTGATCAAATGACTGACCCCGGGGATTCCCCGTATTCCAGGAACAATATTGGTTGCCGTATAATTTACCAGGAATGCCTGATCGTAACTTCCGGTATCCTCCGCATACATACCCACCGCCATTACAATGGACTCATTTTGCCGGGTAACGGTAACGCCTGATTGTACTACGGGTGACGGTAGTTGTGGCGAAGCTACTGCCACCACGTTGGATATACCCGTTGCAGCTGAGTCCAGATCAATACCTGGTTTAAAATAAACCGTAACAATGAATGAACCATCGATATTGGCCGTATAGGTTATATGATCCATGTTTCCGGCATACTGGGAGAAAGCATCTTTTAATGGCGCGGATACTGAATCCAATAACTTCCCGGCATCGGCGCCAGGATAAAACGCCCTTACCTGTATAGATGGTAAGGCCTGGTGAGGGGACTGCTTTACGGGGTGTTTGGTTGCCGCTGTTTCGCCGCAACTAAATACAGTATAAATAATCGTGGCTGCTACCAGCCATTTCAACGGGTTCTCAAACATCTTTCTGAAATTATTCAACAAGGAAAAATGATTTTAAATATCAGGCTGGCACAAGATAAATTATATTTAGATTCCGTTCGTTTTATTCATTCAGTTTTCAGAAAACGAGTCATCTTCTTTCCCGGCGACTGTAAGGTCCTTTCCGGTTAGATTAAGAAATATTGATTCTAGCGCTTCAAAATCCCATGAAGGAATATTATTACCGAATTTAATTGTTCTTCCTTCAAAATCAAAAGCAAGCTGATTATCCCCATGCATATCATTAATTACCTGCTGTCCGGTCTGAAACCCCAGATAATCAAATTCTCCTCCTGCTAAAGTATGCCGGGTTAAGGTTGGTTTTGCCAGATGTCTGAAACTGGATATTTTCTGTATGTCGAAGACCTGTATTGCCGATCTGAAAATCCCTTTCCTTATTAAATGCAAGGACTCCCTGGTAACAAGTATCTGTTCTGTCATAACAATTTTATTTGCGAACTGGTAAGCTCCTGCATAAGTCAACAACATAAACAAGCCACCTACAATTAACGCTACTATTTTGTCGGAGTTTGTTAAAACTACACGGAGCATGAATGTTCCTAACGTGAATAAAACAATGAAGTAAAATAAATATAGCATCTTGGACCTCGTATCAAATGCAGTTGATAGAATTACTAATTTTCCGGCGCCGGAATCTTTTATTTTCATAGAAAGGATATTTCAAATAGTAGCAAAAATAACTATATATTTGATTACCAGGTAATGATTTTCCTGGCTAATCAAGTAATTGGTTGTAACAACGGCAGGCGGCAGGCACTGCTCTCCTACCGAATCGCGAATTAATTTGTTATACTGGACGATGAATTAATTTTCACATCTGCATATTGCCAGGCGGATTCGAATGCAGCCAATATTTCCTTCGCCTCCTTATTTTTCTTTTGTAAAACCAGCGCGTTATATAAACCGATCAATGCCCATCCATTCTTTCTCCATATTCCCAGGTCTTCCCGGTAAACTGTCTCCGCCTGCCGGTATTGCCCTGCTTTGAGGAGCACTGCACCTAAATGATGCCGCACGGAGAAGAACCAGTCCGGCGGCTCGTTGTAGTTGAGGTGGTCTTCCATAGCCACGGCCTCTTTTAACAATGAAATAGCCGTGCCGGACGCTTGTTGCTGCACTGCGATGCCCGCAGCCAACACCTTTCCGGCAATTTCTACCAGGTCGGCCGAAGTATTGATATTCCAGATCGTCAGGCTTTTCAGGATGGTATCAGCAGCAAGTACATACAGGCTATCCAGTTCTTTCCGGGCCTTTATTACTTCATGCCTGCCTAAATAAGCCATTCCCTTTGCATAGTGCCAGATAGCCCGTGGATACACCAGGTGCTTGTCCGGCGCTGGAAGCGCCAGTATGGTGTCCCACATCGATAACTTCGCGGCAATATAAAACGGGATGGTATAGTAGTGTTGCAAAGTGCCCCAGCCCGGCATGCTCATAATCTCTTCGGAGGTATGTTGCTGCAATTTCACAGCGGTTTGCCAGGCCAGAGCGGAATGGCCTTCCAGCGTAGCCGTAGCTGCCAGGAAGTGATAGTTATGCGGGTAGTACGCCAAAGGGTAAGCCCCCTGCGCATGACATGCCACGGTGTAAACGCTATCGGTGGTTACCGCGCGGATATTTGACAGCGAACCTTCATGATAATCGCCGGTACGGATGTAAATATGTGAAGGCATATGTAGTAAATGCCCGGCGCCGGGCACCAGGCTATCCAGCAATTTCGCACTGTGTATGGCTTTCTCCGGCTGCGAAGAAGCTTCCAGTGCATGAATATAAAAATGATGCGCGCCAGGATGAGTAGGATGCAATTGCATCAGGTGTTCGAGTACTGCTATTATCCCGGGCGTCCATGCTTTGGGCGCTTGTGTTCTTTTCTCATACAAATCCCAGGGATGCAGGTTCATCATCGCTTCTGCATATAAAGCACCGATATCCGGATCATCGGAGAATTGCGTGTATACCTTTTTCATGGCTGCCGCATAGGCACTGTCCAGGGCGCTGCGATCAGCCGGTGGATCTTTAACATACCTGCTGGCCAAAGCGGCGATGAGCGCCTGCTCTTTTGGACTGTTCTGATGGGAAAGCGCCTGTGCTTTCACAACAGCTTCGTAGGCGCGCTGAAAATTATCCGATTCCATACCGGCATTGTAATTGGGGCCCAGCACGTACGCAAAGCCCCAATAGGCCATGGCACAGGTGGAATCCAGCCGGGTGGCTTCAAAGAAAGAACGGGCTGCTTCTGCATGGTTAAATCCATAGGAGAGCATCATTCCCTGGTTAAAATAAGTTTGTGCTGCTTTCACGGATGTTGAAATCGTGAAATGAACGCCTTGCAACCCATCAAATAAAGGCGCTTTCTTACCGGATGTATACCATTCTTTGTCGGTGGTAGCAGGAACTGTGCAACCAATGGTATTAGCATTGCTTTTTACCTCTTTGGACGGGCGTCCGTAATTACAGGCCATTAGGCAGCAAATGACGGATGCTACATAAAACGTTTTCATAAAGGGATTGAATACTTTGGGGTAATGGAAACTATCGGGGTATAAGCCTGTCGCTGATTACTAATTTACATCATTCCTTCCATAATTTGTCAATAGGAGAAGCGGGTGTATCCATGTTCAGATACTCCCGCTTTAATTTTGTGAGTAAGTTTATGCAGTGGCGCTATCGTCTCCGGTTGTGTGATCTTCGCTGGCTACAGTGCCTCCGGATGTAGAGGAAGATGAATCTCCACCCAGGAATATTAATAAGGCCGCGGCGGCGGCCGTGCCGATGATCAGTCCTAATTTGGTTATAGGCTCAGGGTCTGCTAAAGCAGCGACCACTAATGCAACCATTCCTCCAAGGGCGAAAGCCGGGATACCGATATGGATCAGGAACCGCTCTACCCGTTGCCGTAATTCCGGGTCAGGTGAAGCCGTTACAGGCTCTCCATCCCGCCGCATGGCAGGGAGAGGCCTTGTGGGAAACTCCCTTTCAGCAAATTCCCTTGCTTCAGATAAATCCTGCGCTTGCTCCCTGGTGAGCTGGTAGCCCCGGCACCTGTCGTTAATATCCCATTCACCCAGTTTGGTGCGCAGACGGCCACGGTCATAGTTAAAACGATCGCGGTGACCGTCCCAGCTTCCATACTCGGGATGTGGGGTACGCCTGCCAAAGAGGCCATGGCGGTCGTTTTCAGCATCCATAATACGGTGTGCCACTTCTTCCAGCAAAGCAATGATTTCCTGGAGCAAATTAAAGCAGGGATCCGGTCCACCCGGCGTACCGGCCACCTGGCGTTGTACCGTAGCCGGAGCGGCGGCGTTTTGCTGCGCTACATGCGTAAGCTCGTGCGCCAACAGATGCTGTCCCTCCCGGGAATGAGGGTTGTATTCCTGTTCATTAAAAACCACATGATTGCCCACGGTATAGGCCCGGGCGTTCACAGCCTGTGCCGACTGCGCAGCTTTATCTTCTGTATGCAGCACTACGTTGCTGAAGTCGTAACCTATTCTCTCTGACATTTCCCGCTGGATAACGTTATTCATTGGCTGTCCGCCAGTAGAAATCACTTCATTGATCATGTCTGCGGATGGTGCGGAGACTTCAGCGCCGTTGATCTCTTTGCGGGTCAGCTCTTCTTCATGTTCGCACGTCTCGCATTTTCGTTGTAAGGATGTGTTGTGGCCAGCATTTATTTTAAGATCCATGGCGGCAGGCTGGGTAACGGCGTCCGCTACGGCGTCGGCCTCTTTTTCCTGCACAGTATCTGGTTGTCCTACCTTTAGACGGGGCTGAAAAAAGCTGGGTTTGGCAGATTTCGGGTGATCATTTTTAGCAGTAAAAAATGGGGTATGCTGTGGACGTGCAATCCCTGGTGATTGATTGGGTACTTTAGAGAACATTCTGGGGTCTATTAAATGTTAATGGATATTGGGGGTCATCTTTAGGGAAGTTACTAAAAATTTGGAGAAAAAGAGGGCATGACTAAGGGGGTATTTTTCCCGGGTAAAAGAGCTCTTGTTCATAGATCAGGAAACAGGTCGCCCTGTCCAGGTTTCAAAAACTAACCGAACGATTATTGAACAAACCAGCTTCGTAAACGTTTAATTGGTTAACAGTGCCTCTCGCTCTCATCTTCAGTTCACTAAGCATAACAATATCATCGGGTAAAAATTTTTCCTTTAATAAAGGAGGGATGAGTCATTGCAATTTGAAATGCAAACAAATACCAAAGAGTGCAGGTGGAAGCCTAAGATTGCATGCAAGCTGATCATTCCTGTTATGCTGTTCTTCGCAAGCAGTGGTGCTTTTGCGCAGTCTCCCCCTCCATATACCTTCGGTTTCATTCCTGCTTCCATAGGGGAAACCGATTTTTCCTTTCCATTGATAAAAAAATGGCATCTCGACGGCGAAGTAGACCTGCAGATAGTTACCCAGGGCTCATATGATACAGGCAATCCATTTGCCTATGCACAACGGTTTGTTGTCAGGCCCTGGATATCTTACTCAGGGTTCAAAAATATGAAGTTGTGGCTGGGCTACGCGCGCAATAAGAAATATGAAATAAAGGAAGCCGGCAACTATGAAACCCTCGAGCGGCGGTTAATCGTTATGGGCTCCTTTGCTGAGAAACTGCCCAAAGGAAGCCTCTTTCAGCAGGTACGGTTTGAAACCAAATTTTTTGACGACCGGCAGGGTATAGCAAGGGTGGTACCGAGGATCAGGGCCAGAGTAGGTGTCAATCACTTTCTCCTTAATAACGTCATCAACAGCCAATCTTTCTTCTTTTACATCAGAAAGGGATGCGACAAATACACTATACTTTACGACCTTCACTGGCATCACTTAAAAATTTAGAGGTTAATTAAATTGTTACATTAATGAAGAAAGTAGGGCCGAGTATAAAAAGCGTACAAAAACCACACTGACACAAATAAAAAAAGGTTGCAAGTCCTCAAACTTACAACCACTCTAGTGCCCAGAACTGGATTCGAACCAGCACACCCTTGCAGGCGCTGCGACCTGAACACAGTGCGTCTACCAATTTCGCCATCTGGGCAACTGATATCGTGTCAGGGAGCGCAAAGATAAGCAGCTATTTTAATTTTCCAAAAAAATAACGGCAACGCCTATATTAATAATTAAAAATAAAGCCAAATGCTGTAATGCTGAAAGGCATCCCGCCCTTCGCTACCAGGTACAGATCATGCACGCCTTCGGCATGACGAAGATTACCCGTTAACTTCAACGCATAGGTGCTGTCTCCCGTATAAGGAATGTCAAGGGTACCAATAATTTTACCTTTGGGTTTATCTATCCGGAACTCCAGCCGGGCATTACTCTTTTTGTGCTCCGATGCCACTTCCACGCGGAAGCCTATTTCACCAAGACTTAAATTAACCTGGGCAAAGCTGAGATAACTGCCCTCCTTCATCTGGAATTCCGTTGCACGATTCCCCTTTTTACCCGCCGGCGCCGCCGTCTGTCCCAAAACAGATACCGGCACGAAAGCAAAAAGCAGCAATAACATCAGCCTCATAGGATAGGATAGGTTGTCTTCTTCTCTTTTCTAAGATGGTCAGGAAATAATGCTTCCCGGGATAAATTAATAATAAAAATTATAAAATTAAGGAATTATGTAATATTATAGCAAAATAATAACCCGGGCTCACGGGTAACCACGAAAAAGCCCGTAACAATAAATGCTACGGGCCTCTCCTTTAATTTCATTTCTTTGATTTATATACCGGCCAGCCGGGCGTAAATTTCCATCATCCCCGCCTGTCCCAGCAGCTCTTTTTCCGGACGGTTGCCCACCATATTGTTGCTGCTGTTCCTCTCCTGCTCCCATACCTTACCCGCATACTCCTGCATGGCACGGATATACTTCGGGTTGTTATCTGTCCTGTACAGCGCTTCGTATCCCCTTAGCAATACGGCATTAAACCAGTACGAAGAAGGAAACTTTCCATTTCTGAAAAAGCGCCTGTAGCTGCCTTCTGCAATATGACGGGCCTCTTTTAAATACTGCGCATTCTTTGTAATGCGGTACAGCTTTACATTGGCCTCCAGCATAACGCCGGCATTGTAAGTATACGTCGCAGAATCAATACGGTTGTTTTCTGCCGGCTTTATGGCATCCCAATACACGCCGTCCTCACTGCGGAGATACCTGTTTACCCAGTTGTACAACAACAAAGCAGTATCCAGGTAGGCTTGTTTATGAACCGCATCATACAATTGCAGCGCCAGTAAAATAGCCGGTCCGTTGGAACAGGTATTTTTCGTGGTGAGATCTCTTTCCTTCCAGTATAAACCGCCACCACTAACGGTATCGTAACCCGTCATCATAAAACGGTAGATCTCCGTTCCTTTACCCAGGTACCACTTCTTCCTGGTACGCGCATACGCATCCAGGTACGCAATGCCAATCCACTGGTTATCGTCGTAGTACCTATCCTCCCGCCTTTCCTTCACTACATAAGATGCATATCCCGGAGCAGGTGGAATAGGATCATAATACTGGTTAATTGCCTCCACCACCGGCGCCATATACACTTTGCCGGGATGGATCCGTTCCATTTCATTGGTGGCTTGTATGAGCCCGCAAAGACCCCACAGGTCGGCATGCGGATTATGATTCTTTGTACGGTCGCTGGTTTGGATATACAACCCCGTTTTGCGCTCATACAAATATTTGTTCACTGCCTGCTGCAGCATCTCTGCCTTTTGCCTGTTGCTTTGGGCAAATACGCTGCCGGCAGACAGCAAACACCAAAAGGTAAGCCTCACTATTCTTCTCCCCATCTTTATCATTTTCATTACTTCATCAGTCCCATACTCTTCAGCTTCACCGCCGCTTCCATGAGCATAGCGCCACTCAACTGGGTGGTGAGGTCGCTGCCGGCAGCCATGGTGGACCAGTCCTTGTTAAATAACACCTGCGGGCGCGTCGTGCCTTTCAGCCACAACGTTTCTGCGTTCAGCTGCAGGAAAGCGGCATACTTTGCCACATCCGTGCTGCTGATACTGCCATCGGTGATCAGCAACATCAGGTAACGCACCAGTACACCTTTGAACAAACCACCATCTCCGCCGCCTTCATCTTTCAGGATATTGGCATTGGTAAATCCACCGGCTAAGGCGTTGTTGGCCGTTTTCAATGCGTCATTGATATATACATTCTGACCGGTCAGTTTATACAACTCCACCCCTGCTCCAATAAACACACCCTGGTTGTAAGTGAAGTTCCAGTTCTTGGTTACCTGACCACTGCCGTCCTGGTTAATACCATCCCAAACGAGACCGGTAACCGGGTCTACCAGCGTGGCTTTCTGCCAGTCGTAGATCTTTTTTGCCCAGGCAATATCATCCGGGTTCTGGGTAAGACCATACATCCGGCAGGCAATAATACACGCAGGCGCATTGGCAGGCGTATTCTTGTAGTTCTTGGATTTATCCTTATTCCAGTGGATACCGCCGCCCCATACATCATCCCAGCCGCCTTTGATATCGTTCCACAGCAATACGGCTACATCTTTGTACCGGGTATCGCCGGTGGCCTCAAAAGCGCGTAAGCAGGCAAGGTTCATCCACTCCATATCATCATAGAAATGGTTGATGTAAGTACCGCCGTTCTTTGTTTTCATGCCCGCCAGCAAATCATCCATACGGGTTTTGATAGCCGGGTCATTTTTACGTATATAGGCATCCGTTAGTACGTCCAGTGCATGCGCATTGGGCCAGTAATTAAAGGTGGCATTACCCGCATTATTGGCGTTAAAATATTTCTCCTGGTTCCAGAAATTGCTGGTGAGCCCCTGTAAAGAGGAATCACCGATCTGCGCCCAATCGAAAACATAACGCGCCTTGTTGGCTCCGGGACCCGGGCCATCATCTACAGGTTCTTTCAAACATGCAGTGAAGGCCAGGGAGAGCATTAAAAGGGAATATCGTATCAGCTTCATAGCGGTCATTATTTTACGATGATTTCGTGGGTGTAATTTTTATCCGTGGTGAAGTACAGGTTCACATCACAATTCTTGTTATCTGCTTCGGTAGCGAACTTGTAACAGTAGTTCCACTGGTCATTGTTGGTAATAGGACGTAGCTCCCAGAAACTCAGCGGTGTAGCGGAAGTTGGACGGTTGTTATCTGCATTGGAACTTCCTATCCACTCTTCACCGGCATTGCCATCACTGTCTTTTACGTTGATACGGAATTTATAACGCTCATCACGTCCCCATGATTCCTGTTTGAAAGTGATCAGCTGGCTCTGAATTTTCCAGGTACCGCCACCGGCATAATTGATCTCGAATAAAAATTTATTCAGTGGCGCAAACCAAAGACCAATAGTGCCTATTTCTGTTACGGTTGCTGCGGCGTTATTGAAATCCAGGCGCAGGCGATACACTTTAGTACCTGCGGTTTGTTCACTTTCACCACCTTCTTTTACAGCGGTACCGGTAATGGAATAGGTATCCGGTGTACCAGTGTTCCTGCTGGTGAAATGATATTTACCGTTTTTGAGAGATGTATAAATTTCATATACCCCCGGAGCAGTGGATTTCAGCTTCAGGGCTTTCGACAGGTCAGCGCCCACTTCGGTAGCTTCACCGGTGAGGTACACATCTGTAGGGATCTCGGCAAAACCATTAGGTCTTTCTACTTCAATGGTTTTTGTTTCGGCTGCCTTCTGGATATTATATCCTTTGGATGCCAGCACCGTCCATATCAGTTTACCGGTGGCCAGGGAAGCAATGCCTGCTTTACCCGCCACACTGTTCAGGTCTTTATGCGACAAGGTCAGTTTGTTCTGCACACCGCCACCATCAGAAGAAAACTTTGCCACAGGGGCAGAGAAATCGCCGCCGGCTTTGTCAAAGGCTACTTCATATTGCACCAGGGAACCATCTTCGGCGCGGGCCTGGTCCCATTCAAAGCTCACCGTAGCGCTGGTAGTAGGCTGCAGCTTGATGTATTTATTGTCCAGCGGCGCGGTGAGCTTTGGCACCGGCTGCATATTGGTGTTGAGTGAATAATCGTCTTTCTTGCAACTAAAGAATAAAACACTCAGTATGATGATCAGATATTTTTGCATGTTATTACAGTTTTAGGTGGAAGGATATTACCAGTCTTGATTTTGTGAAAGATTTTTATTCTGATCGCGTTCTACGGTTGGCACCGGCCACAGGTAGTGTTTGGGATTTGTAAACAACCTGTTTTCCACGATGATGTAGCCGTTCGGATCTTTATTGAATGCACCGGAAGTTACTTTGATGCCTCTCACTGGCCTGTTCATCACTACCTCCGCAATTTTCCAGCGACGTACATCGTAAATACGCAGTCCTTCAAACGCCAGCTCAGCTCTTCTTTCCCGGCGGATCACCACACGCTGCTGATCCTGGTTAAGCGCTGCATTAAACTGCGTGGCGCCTGCATCGTTAAAGCCGGCACGCACACGGATAGGCTGAATCGTTTGATTCCATACGGCCGCATTCATCTGTCCCAACTCATTTTTTGCTTCTGCATACATCAGCAGTACATCGGCATAACGGATCATGATCAGGTTCAACCCGGAAGCATAATTGGTAGCGGCGCGGTCATAATATTTGTAGAAATAATAACCGGTGGGAGAAGCGCCCTGGTCGTCTACCGTATTGGTGGCAGGCACAGAACCCGGCTGCGTAAGAATGGTTTGCTCCGCTCCTGCGAAATCAATCACCTTAGAGCCATGATGCAGGATGGTAGCCTCAAAGCGTGGATCCCTGTTGATATACGGCGTGTTCTCATTATAACCGGAACCGGCTTCACCAATGGCTTTACCGTTAGCCATGATATAATCATTTACCAGGTCCTGGGTAGGCACCAGCACACTTCTCAGCGCGGCAATGGTTTGCGGCATGAAGGAACGTTGCTTGTCGTATGTTCTGCCACCGCCATATTGCAGGTCCAGGATTACCTCGCTGTTATATTCATTGGCTACGGTAAACAGGCCGCTGTAGTTGCCAAACAAGGCATAGGCGCCATTGTCTGTTTTGCCGATCAGCTTCTCACAATCTGCTACCACAGCTGCCCATTCGCTGCGGAACAGGTGTACACGGGCGCTCATAGCGATGGCTGCACCGCGGGTAATGCGACCACGGTCGTTCTGCACCTGTTGCGTGTTAGTAGGCAGGTCTTTCTGGATATCCGCCAGTTCTGCTAATATAAATTCCTGGACGGTGTTCTTATCGGTACGTGCAATGGTACGGGAAGCATCAATGGTGATGAGGTCCGTATAGAAAGGCACATCACCATACCAGGCGGTGAGCTGAAAATAAGCATACGCACGGATAAAGCGGGTTTCCGCCAGGATACGGGCTTTCAGCGCCGGGTCCATATTGGGTACCCGGTCTATATTGGTGGTAACGGTATTGCACCTGCGAATAGTGGTATAGTAATACGACCAGGTATCCGATACACGCCCGTTGGCGCCATCATAACCGCCGTTGGAAATGGCATTTACATTCATCATGCCACCGCCGCTGTTATACGCATTATCACTCAGCGCTTCATCTCCAAAGAAATAATCATCTTTTGAAAGATGTTCATAACAGGCGGTCAACGCATCGAGGGCATCCTGTGAATCACGCCAGTAGGCAGTTTCAGTGAACTCCCGGGTGATCGGCTGATCCAGTTTACGGCAACTGAACAAAGTGCCGGCCATTAATATTGATAAAACTAATTTCTTCATACAATTGATTGTTTAGGCATCAAAACTTAACATCCAGACCAAAAGCAAAAGTGGCCGCATTCGGGTAATTACGTCCTGCAATAGGGTTGTAATTAGACATGGACAACTTATCATCAAACTGCGTAAACTCAGGGTCCACGCCTATTTCACGGAAGCGTTTAGGCATAATCGTTATCAGGTTCTGGCTGGTAAAGTATACCCGCACACCCTGGATACGTGCCCTGTTCACTAAAGCTGCAGGCAGGTTGTAGCCCAGCTGGAAGTTTTTCAGACGCAGGTATTTGGTATCAAACAGCCAGTAATCGGAATAAGCGAAGTTGTTGGCATCAGCAGAACCGATGGTCAGCCGTGGATAGGAAGCACCCGGATTAGTAGGCGTCCAGCGGTCGAGGTGCTGCACCATGGCGTGGTCTTCATTGTTATGGAATGCCTCCACGATATCGCCTCGCAGGAACTGGGAACGCTTGCCCACACCCTGCCAGAACATGGTCATATCGAAGTTCTTCCAGCTTACGCTGTAGTTAAAGCCAAAAGTGTAACGCGGGAAAGGATTACCAAAGATGTAGCGGTCGTTTTCATCGATCACGCCATCTTTATTACGGTCAATATATCTCACATCTCCCGGCATCACCTGCTGGTTGTAGGCAAACGGCACTTTAGGTGCATTCTTTATATCGTCCAGGTTCTGGTATAATCCGTCGGATTTATAACCATAGTAAGAAGCGATAGGAAATCCTTCTTTAATGATAAAGGTTACGTCAGAACCACGCACTGATTCCTGGCCGAATTTAATCACCTTGTTCAGGTTATCGGCGAGGTTGAAACCAAAGTTGTGGTGGAATTTACCGGTGGTCAACCTGTAATTCACGGCCAGTTCCCAGCCTTTGTTATTTACCTTACCCACGTTTTCCAGCGGAGCGGCAGTACCTGCGGTTCCCGGTACCGTCTGGAAAAGATAGATTCCGTCTGTTGTCTTATTAAAATAATCGAAAGACGCCGTTAAAGCACCTTTCAGGAAATCCGCATCGATACCATAGTTACTCATGGTAGAAATTTCCCACTGCAACAGGTTGTTGTAAGTAGAGAAAGTAGCGCCAATAGCAGGCGTGTTATTAAACGAATAACTACCGGTGGTATACGGAGAATTGCGGTCATCTGTCAGTCGTACCCTGGCCAGGTAATTGAATCCGCCGATGTTGGAGTTACCCACCTGTCCCCAGGAATAACGCAGCTTAAAGTTGCCGATCTTATCCTTTACTTCTTCCATAAATGCTTCGTCTGTCAATCTCCATCCCAGTGAAAATGCCGGGAAGAACTGCCAGCGGTGGCCCGGAGCCAGCTTGGAAGAACCGTCGTAACGCCAGGTCACTTCCGCCAGGTATTTATCGTTATAAACGTAGTTAAATCTTC
This sequence comes from Chitinophaga sp. W3I9, assembly GCF_050434025.1. Taxonomy (NCBI): domain Bacteria; kingdom Pseudomonadati; phylum Bacteroidota; class Chitinophagia; order Chitinophagales; family Chitinophagaceae; genus Chitinophaga; species Chitinophaga sp. W3I9. The sequence continues at coordinate 4,212,758 of NZ_JBNPWC010000001.1, read as the reverse complement.
CGAAAAGAGAATTCAGCGCATACAGGTTAGGATTGCTCATATCGTTATAGGTGCCAATATCCCTGTAATCGAAGGTGCCATCCGGTTTAGGGATATAGCCGCCACCGATGGCCCAGTCGTTGTCCAGGTTGGTAGTACCAAAACGGTCGGCCCGGAAGCCGTAACCTTCATTCACCGCATCACTGCGCACACCCACCTGTCCTTTTACATAATGCTTACCAAAGGTATTCTCATACTCTACGGTACCATATACGTTTGTCGTCAGATCCTTGTATTCGGAATTATGCATCTCATTATACAACGGCGGTGTGGCGGTAGTATAATAAGGTGCATACGTGAATTTATTAATACGGGTAACGGTATTATCAATGTTATAATTACCGGAAGCATTCAGGTTGATCTTAAAATGATCTGCCGGTGTAATCACTACATCGATTCCTCCCATCAGGTTATCTACTGTTCTCAGTTTGTATCCGCTCTGTGCCAGTAAAGCCATTACGCTGTTGCTGGTCAGTGGTGGCACTACCCAGTTACCCAATGTATCTTTCACGGCAGTGGTACGCGGTACACGCATCGCATCGCGCATCAGGAAGCCGATATCAGATACCTGTGTGCGATAAGTGGAGCGGGTATAAGCTACATTACCGCTTACTTTCACGTATTTGCTCACATCTACCGACATGTTGAGACGGGCGTTGTAACGCTTGTAGTAAAAGTCCTGCGGCACATATTTATTCTGGAGCATATTGCCCTGGTCGAGGTAACCCAGCGATAACAGGTAACTGCTGGTTTTACCGCCGCCGTTTAAACTTAAATTGTGACTTTGCTGCGGCGTGTATTTGCGGATCATTTCGGTGAGCATGGCGGGTTCGGAGCCACGGTTGTGCCACGACTGTATATCACCCGGCGTATACTGCGGCGTTTTGCCGGAGTTCACGAGGGCTTCATTTTTCAGGGTCATGTACTGCCATGCTTCCATCTGCCGCGGCAGTGTGGTGGGCATTTGCCAGCCATACATACCGTTGTAGCTAACTGAAGGATGTTCGTCTTTCTTACCTTTCTTCGTGGTAATATAGATCACTCCGTTGGCGGCCTGCGAACCGTAAATGGCGGCCGATGCCGCATCTTTCAGTACAGAAATGGTTTCCACATCGTAGGGGTTCAGGTTCTGCAAACCATTGCCTCCTGCCTGCACACCATCAATGATGACCAGCGGAGCATTGCCGGTTAGGCTACCTACCCCGCGGATGTTCATGGTCATAGGTGCGCCGGGTTCCGCAGTGTTCTGCTGCATGATGAGGTTGGGCGCCTGTCCCTGCAAAGCCTGGAACATATTCACGGCCGGCCTGCTGGTGATGTCTTTTGAATTAATGGTGCTGATGGCGGCGGTTACCTGTGTTTTCTTCTGCTGGCCATAAGCCGTTACCACGATTTCTCCCAGGTCTTTGGAATCTACATTCAGCATGGCAATGATGCTGGTTCTTCCGCTGATGGCTATTTCGGAAGTTACATATCCTACGGAAGAAAATATCAGGGTGCCGTTAGCGGCGCTGGCAGGGATCTTCAGCGTGTAGTTGCCTTCCGAATTAGTAACAGTTCCCACACTCATTCCCTTTACGCGAACGTTGGCGCCGGGAATGGTTTCTCCTTTGTTATCCACTACGCGACCGGTAATAGTAATATCCTGCTGCTGATCATTATCAGCAGTAAGATTACTACGCTTCAGGATAATTTTATTAGCGATGAATTCATAGTTGATTTCCAGCGGCAACAGGATCATCTGCAGTACATCATCCAGTTTGTTATCCTTTACGTTCAGGGATATTTTTTGTGCTGCTTTAATATCATCGTTGGAATACACAAAAACCAGGGAGGTTTGTGCTTCAATCTTTTCCAGTACCAGTGCGAGACTGGCATTGTCAACCTGCAGGCTGATCAGCTGATTCATAGCGGGAGGTCTTTCCCGTTCCTTTACGGGCTGATGTTGCACCTGCCGGCGTAACCCTGCCGCATAGGCTACCTGCGCATGCAGATCCAGCACGCTCAGCAGCGATAAGCAGATTATCAGCGACAGGAAAGGCGGACGAAAAGAAGGCTTGTATAATACCTTTCTCATAACGTAGTGGTGATTAAAAATGAATAAATATTGGTGTTGGCTTGATGTGATTATTCTCCTATAACTAATGTTGAATCGGTGATACGGTAGTGGAACGCTTTCGATTTACTGAGGTAGTACATAATATCTTCCAGGGAGTTATTATGGAAAGCCCCGGTTAACCGGTACTGTTTTGGTGCGTTGGCTTCAAACTCTACCCGCTTGTTGAAATTGCGTTGCAGGCTGGCGCCGATTTCTTCCAGGGTGGCATTTCTGAAAATAAGCCGTCCTTCTGTCCAGGCTTTATCTTCCGACCCGATGGTATTGCCTTTGATCAGGGTGCCGCTGCTGGCGGTATAGGTTACCTTTACATCAGGTGTTACCAGGATGGTATCACTAATCTTTTTGGTTCCTTCATAGCGTGGAATGAAGGCTACTTTTCCTGTTACCACGGCGGTTTGCACCGGTTCATTTTCATAGGCCCGGATATTAAAAGAGGTACCCAGTACTTTAATAGTCCCTTTTTTCAGGTGTACAATAAAAGGACGTTTGGCGTTGGTGGCTACATCAAAAAAGGCCTCTCCTTCCAGGAAGATCTCGCGGTTGTCGCCGCGGAATTTTTCCGGGTAAGTGATCACGCTTTCTGCATTCAGCCAGATCTTACTGCCGTCGGCCAGTTCAATAAACGACCGGGTAGCCTTGCCGTTGCTGCGTTTCACCCATTGTTCCCGTCCGGCATCCGGTATCTTACGTGTAGCGTTAAAAAACCAGAGGACGCCGACCGGTAACAATATGGTGGCAGCAACAGCAGCTACCCATTTCCATCTCCCGGATCTCTTAGGCTCCATCGGATGGATGTTAGTCGTTTGTTGTTTTATTTTAGACATCGTTCGCTGCAGGGCCTGTTCCGTGTTTTCGGCCGACAGGTGCCGCGGATCTTCAAAATAGTGGTGGAGGTGATGATATTTTTCTTTCAATACCGGGTACTGTTCCAGCAGGGCATCCAGCTCCGCCAGTTCCGCAGGCGTTGCAGCTCCCGCCAGTTTACGGGTAACCAGTAAGACGAAATGTTCTTCGTTTATCATAAAATGGAATCGTGTTCAGGTATAAGGACAGGTGGCGGAGGGAAAACTACTTACAAGCGCGGAAAAAATATTTTCCGCGGAGGTTGTCTTACTCAGGATTACACTGATTATACTGATTTTCTGGATTTTGTTTCTTTGGATTTTTTTGATTTTAACAGAATTAGTGGGTGAGATATAATCGAAGCTATCCGCTTATATCTCCCCTAATCATTAATAAAATCCAAAGAAAAAAAATCCAGAAAATCAGTATAATCAGTGTAATCCTGCTCCAAGACAATTTCCCTCGCCGAAGGCGACCAGGGCAGACATAGCGAGCAGCATGATCAGCGGTGGCAGCATTTCCTTCGTTTTGCCGATGGCGCCCAGCCCTTCGTTCAGGCGGCGCATGGCGCGGAAAAGCTGCGTTTCCACCGTGCGGGGAGAGATATTGAGGATTTCAGCAACCTCCTTGTATTTGAAGCCGTCTTCTTTGATCAGCTGGAAAATGCGACGGCATTGGGCCGGCAGCGAGGACACGATCTGGTCCATTTTAAAACGCATCTCCTTCCATTCCAGGTCGCGTTCCAGGTCGATGCTGTTACGCAGATCGGCCGTATCGGAACCGGAAAGCGGTACAATGCGCAGGTGGGAATACTGCTCCAGGTAATTGAGCGAATGATTTTTTACGGCCACAAAAAGATATACTTCCAGGTTAGATACCTGCTCTATTTCCTTACGGCGGTTCCAGAGTTTAACAAAAACATCAGACACTATTTCCTCCGCCGCTTCCTTTACATGCACATACCGGATACAGAAATGCAATAAACGGTCGTACAGATGACGGAACAAACGGGCAAATGCCTGTTCATCATCATAACGCGCTATCTGCACCTGCCATTCACTAATCTCAGCCATCTTCATGTGTATGCTAAAACGTTTTTGCTTAGTGGACAAAAAAAACGAGAATCAGCGGTTCTCCTTGTTGTTCTGGTTGTTATCGTGATAACTTTTGGTTGACATAACAATGTTATAAAAAAAGATCAATATAAACAATTATCCATTTTAAATGATAATATATCTGCATATATCTATCAGTCACGTTGCCCTGTCTCTCCGGATCTTACCTCCATCCTTCCTTAATCAAAAGATAAAAATCATTATAATCAGCGTAATCAGGCAGAAAGACAAAATCCGCTGCATTAAACCCACCCCTCCTTCACCGCCTTTACCACCAGTTCAGCAGCCGATTTGATTCCCGTTTTCTTCAGCATGTTTTTACGGTGCTTGTCCACCGTAAGCTTACTGATATTTAGATGGATAGCAATCTCCCGGCTGGGCATACTGGCCAGGCACCAAACGAAGGATCTCTTTTTCCCTTTTGGTCAACACTTCCCGGCTGGGTGTGAGCGTTTTCCGGATTTCCACATTGGTAAAAGATGGTTCTCCCTCCAGCCCTACAAAAGATAACACCGGGTGACCGGCGGGTTTCAGGTGGGTAATATCCGTATGCACGCATAAACTGCGTAATACGGCGCCGGTTTCATCGTGCTGTATGCAGGTGGACTGCTGCAGCAACCGCACATATTCGCCGCTGGCTTTCCGCACGCGCAGATCGTAACGGACTTTATACTTCAATACTTTTTCGGGTGGCAGCCGGGAAAAGAAATCCACCGCCGCCTGCTCAAACTCCAGGAAACTGGCCACATCTTCCGGGTGAATACGTGACATCATCTCGGTAATCGTACATTCATCCGCGTTATAACCCAGCACGTCGTATACACCCGGATGCATGAAGTCGAGTTCTCCCCTTACCGCATTAAATATAAAGTAGTAGCACGCTCCCACCTGGAAAAAACCAAGCACTTTCTTATGGACTTCCATCTCCAGCGCCAGATCCGGCGGATCATTGCGCTCAGCCAGTATATTCCAGACCTTCCTGGTTTCTTCATATATGCGAATCGTCATGGTACTAGGGAGATATTACAATGAAAACCGTAAGCAAACCTGCTAAAAAGGGCTATCGACGGGCATTCCGGCAACGTCAACTAGCTCAGCAGATTAAAAGATACAAAAACAATTGTGATACTTATGCATATTAATGCCACCAGGAAGGTATAATCAGCTACCTGTTCCAACCGCTCACTGGTCCTCCCTTCGTTGCTTTTCAACGATAAAAAAGACAACAGGCAACTCGCCATCAGCAGGATGGCCGCTATCCCGGTGCAGTCATCTATAATGGTGGCATGATTGAAATGAGCCACTTTAATGGAAGTTAATACGATCAGGCAAAAGCCCAGCAGGTTGGTAGAGGTATTCAGTATGTGCGGCGACTTACTTTGATTTGCCATAACTCTGTATTGTATGTTATTCAGGATTAACAAAAGTCCTGTATTGCAAATGAATAAATTTTGTTGATAGTTTAGGCTCCTGATAGCATATCTTATGAAAAAAATAACACTTATAGCGCTGTGTTTGCCCGCATTCATAAATGCCCAACCCGCAAAATATGTCCTGAACGGCAAACTTACCAAACAGAACGGCCCCGCAAAAGTGTACCTGAACAAAGTAGTGAATGATGTGCTGGTAGTTGACTCGGCAGTGGTACAAAATGGTGAATTCCGTTTTGAAGGTTCCGTGGAAGGTCCCGTTCGTGCCATGCTCATCCTCGATACCAAAGGTGGCGGCATCGATTTCATGCAGCTTCCACCGGACGCGGACACCAGGATCTTTTTCCTGGAAAAAGGAACCACCAAAGTGTTGATCAGGGAACATGTAAGCAAAGCGCGCATCTCTTCCCCCATCAACGAGGAAGCTGCCAACTTTAATAAATCCATGAAATCTGTTCTGAAATCCATCCGGCAGCTTTCAAAGGAATATAACAGGGCGCCTGCCAGTAAAAAAGACGACAAAGGATTCCAGCAGCAAATGGCCCTGCAGTACCGCGTGTCCTACGAAGCACAAAAACTGCTTCAACATAAATACATTGCAGAAAATCCCAACTCCTTCTATAGCCTCATGGCACTGGAAGAACTGGCGGGCCTGGATGTAAACCCCGACCTGATAGAACCTATCTTCCTTAAACTCTCCGAAGAAATACGCAATACCACCGAAGGAAAAGCCTTTGCAGCAGAAATTGCCCGGGCCAGGAGCCTCACAGTAGGATCAGATGCACCCGACTTTGAAGTACCCGACATGAATGGGAAAATGGTAAAGCTCTCCGACTTTAAAGGCAAAACCGTATTCCTGGATTTCTGGGCCTCCTGGTGCGAACCCTGCAGACGCGAACACCGCAAGATCCAGGAAGTCTATAAACAGTTCAAGGATAAAAACTTTACCATTATCAGCGTGGCACTCGATCCGCCGGCCGACCGGAAATATTTGCTCGAAGCCATTAAAGAAGACAGCATGGTGTGGACCAACCTCGCCGATCCTAAAATAGATAAAAACCACGCTGCCAGGGTATATGGCGTGAAAGCCATCCCACAGAACTTCCTCATAGATTCTACCGGCATGATCTTCAACAAAGACCTCACCGGGGAAGCACTCTACCAGCAATTAAACAGTTTGCTGAATAAACAGAATGAGTAAAAAGCCCTACATTTGTCCTTGTCAATTATAAATATAAGTTATCGTAAATATATAATACATGGACAAACAGCCCCTTTTCTGGGCCGCTAATCTCAAATTATTACGGACACGAAAGAAGATTTCCCAACAGCACCTATCTGATTTACTTGGACTGAACCGGAACAAGATCACCGCACAGGAAAGCGGGAAAACACGCAATCCCCGGATGGACGACCTGGCGCTGATCTCCGGCTATTTTAAAATAGACCTGGACCTCATGGTGAAAACCGACCTGTCGCAGCTCCCGGAAGAACAACTCCTGGAACTGGAAGCCGGGAAAAAGGTGGACCTAACAGGCAGGCATATACGTATCCTGCCGATTACGGTCGACAACAGCAATGAGGAAAACATGGAGTTTGTTCCTGCACGCGCCCGGGCAGGCTACCGCAGCGGCTTCAGCGACCCGGCGTTTATTTCGGCACTGCCCAAATTTACCCTGCCCGGTTTGCCCAGGGGTAAAACCATCCGCATGTTTCCCATCAGCGGCGACTCCATGGAACCCATTCCTGATGGCAGCCATGTTATTGCGCAATACCTGCAGGACTGGTCCCATTTAAAAGATAATACCGCCTGCATCCTCGTGCTGAAAGGAGGCGAAGAAGAAATTGTATTTAAAGTGGTAGGCAATCACATTAAGCAAAACGGTACGTTATCACTGCATTCACTGAACCCGCAGTATGAAACCGTAACCGTAGCCCTTGAAGAGGTACTGGAAATATGGACTTTCATCGGTTATGTGAGCAAACAATTCCCGGAGTTGAATTAAATCAACCCGGCGATAACATTTTCATGCGTCCCCGTTTATTTAAATATAAACAGGCGCACAAAAAAACGATGCCGGCCGGCATCGTTTTTTTGTGCGCCTAACTTTCTGAGGAACCGTTTACTTGTAATTCTCTCGGAACGCCTGTAACGCCTGTTCTATCCTGACTTTCAGCTTTTCGCCGGGTGGCCCGTCGCCGGGTTTGGCGATGTGAAAAAGCGCCAGTGTATTGTTTTCCTTCAGCTCACGGCTGCCCTTGTCGCTCTCCGCTATGTGTACAACCGGGCCGTCAAATTCCAGCCCGATATAATAATCATAAAACACACCTTTAATGGAGCTCACCGGCGCACTAAGGCGGTAAAGGCTATAACTGGTTTCCACCGGGTAACGGAAAGTTACCGACAGGATACCATCTTCGCTCACGCGGAAAGAAGACTCGATTTTCGCACCCGCCTCCGTGAGATAAGATAACTCCGGCGGATATACGGCAGCGGCGTCGTTGAGGATTTTGGTAAATACGGCGGCTGCCTTGGCCCTGCTTCCCGGGTTGACTGCCTCCTGGGCGAAGCTATGGATACTGAAAATGGTCAGCAGGATGCCGACAAATAAGTAGCGTTGTTTCATAGGTATAATTTCGGGTTAGATAGTTTATTACAACCCTAAATATAATATTTTTAAATTATATATCTATACCCCGGACACGGGAAGAAGAAATTCACTGTTTTTGTTTACCTGTAGGGAGATACAGACCGCGGCCAGACCTGCTTCTTTTTAAGATTGTTTACAATCTTTTAAATTTCATTAACAAGTTATTTTTCCTGTTCATACTAATTTCATCCTCACATTCTGAGACCTGTGATTTAATCAGAAAATCGATTTAGCAATATAAGAATTTATCAGACCAAAATTCAAATTAGTAACAAAAAAAGGAGTTTATCAGACCAAAATTTTGTCATCGGAAGCGACGATGGTATTTGTCAAATCAAAATTAGTCAACAACAGAGAATACGTTTTACATCATTTATTCCGGGTATAATACGTCAACCAATATCATAATAACAACTGGGTAATCAGCATTCCAGTATCATTCATCAGTTTCAAATCAATTTACATGACTGTTAATTTTACACAAAACAGCCGTAACGGCGCTGTTATGTTATTAACGTTCTGCCTCACCTTCCTATGCCTGAGAGGTACCGCACAGGTAAAATCTGCCTCCACACAGATCACCGTATCAGGCACAGTAAAGGATGGTTCAGACGGCAACCCGTTGCCGGGCGTATCTGTAAGCATTTCAGACAGCAAAGCAGGCGCTATCACCAACACGGATGGTGGCTACACACTCAAAATGAATCCTGGCAGTACGCTTACCTTCAGCATGATGGGCTATCTTCCTTACTCGGTAATAGTAAAGGAAGCTAATGCGCATCTAAACGTAACTTTACCGGTAGACAAAAAAATGTTGAAAGATGTGGTAGTTATCGGGTACCAGGAAACCTCCCGTAAAACAGTTACCGCCGCCGTTACTTCCATTAATCCAAAAACATTACTGGATGTGCCCACCCCTACTTTCGACGCCTTGCTGCAGGGACGCGCACCCGGCCTGGATGTGCAGAACTATTCCGGTGAACCCGGCGTAAGGAGCAACGTGGTAATGCGTGGTAACACCGCCGTAAGCCGCAACATCAACAGCGACTTTACCAGCAATTCCGGGAAAGCCAGTTTGGCCCGCGCATTGAGCGGGCCCCTTTACGTTATCGACGGTGTACCGCAAACCACGGAAGACATTGCCGCCATCAATTACGGCTCCGGTACCAACACCGACGTAATGGCCGGTATTTCCATCAACGATATTCAAAGCATCGATATCCTGAAAGATGCCTCTGCTGCCGCGATCTACGGATCAAGAGGCGCAGGCGGTGTCATCATCATCAAAACAAAAAGGGGGATCTCCGGTAAACCCAAAATTGATTTCGCTACCTATCATGGTTTCACTGAAATGCCCCAACTGGATAAAGTGCTGATAGGCGCGGAAGAACGCCGGGCTAAAATGGACCTGATCAACCATTACGGCGACTGGGGCACCCTGAGAAATATCCCGCAGGTGCTGACCGACAGCCTGAATCCGGCCTTCAATAACGCCAACGATTACCAGGGTGGTATGTATCAAACCGGCCGGGTCGACAACTACGACCTTTCCATTTCCGGTGGTAATAACCTGATCAACTACCGCTACGGCCTCAACTACTACAGCGAAGATGGTATCATCCGGAAATCAGGCTTAAAGCGTTACAGCTTCAGCAGCAGCACCGGCTTGAACCTCTCTCCCAATGTACAGATCAATACACAGATCCGTTACTCGAAAATAGACCGCCCAAGATCCATCAATGATCTCTCCGGCGGCTACGGTCCTTTCAACGGCGGGTACTATGCATCCAACGCATTGCCTACCTCCCTGCTGTATATGAGCAATGCCAACAAAGACTTCATTTTCGGTAATACCACCAGCGGCACAGATCAGAACAGTAATGATAACCTGTCTATCAGCCCGATCATCGAATGGAAGATCTCCAGCAAATTTAACTTCACCACGGTGATCTCCTTTACACAAACCAACAGCCGGATGGACTCTTATACCCCCGGTGCTGTAAGAAGAGACGGAACCGGTAAGGCCACCAGCTTTGTTGATAAATCGAACAACTACTTAATGAGCAATACGCTCCAGTACACCACCACGCTGAATACCAATCACTCGTTCAACTTCCTGGCGGGTCAGAATACAGAGTACTGGGAATACCGGGCTACACAGTCCAGTGCCATCGGTATACCGAATGACCAGATCCGTACCGTTACCGTGCTCAATAAAAACCTGGCCGATACCCGCTCCGACCTGTTACAGAGCGGTATCCAGTCGCTTTTCTTCAGAGCCAACTACGGCTATAAAGAACGCTACCTGTTATCTGCAGTAATCACCGCAGATGCCTCCTCCCGTTTTGGTAAAAATAACCGCTGGGGTTATTTCCCTTCCGTATCTGGTGGCTGGGTAATCAGCGACGAACCGGCACTAAAATCTGCCAGCAGCTGGCTAAGCCTGTTGAAATTACGCGCCAGTTACGGCGTTGCCGGCCGTCAACCGGATGGTGGCGACAACTACCTCTCTTATAATACTTACCGTATCGGTGCAGGTGATTTCCCCGGCAGTACCAATCCTGCTACAGGAAACAACTATGGCTTTGCCTATAACGGTATTCCGGCCGTGTCGCTCGACTTCGACAAAGGTCTTACCAACAATAACCTGAGCTGGGAAAAGAGTACACAAAGTAACCTGGGTTTGGATGTAACCTTATATAACGGCAGGTTTAATGTTGTTGCAGATGCTTACATTAAAAATACCAACGGCGGTATCTTTAACCTGAATGTACCTGTAACCACCGGTTACTCCATCCTCACCGCCAACGCCATCGGCATACGCAACACCGGTGTGGAAGTACAGTTCATTGCCAATATCCTGAAGCCATCTTCAAAATTCCAGTGGCAGGCGTTGTTAAACCTCGCGCATAACGACAACCTGATTACCTCCCTGCCGAACGGCGGCCGTGATATTTATCTCGATAAATACCTGCTCCGCCAGGGACAACCACTGAACTCTTACAATGTATTTAACAAAACAGGCATCTACTTTACCGATGCAGATGTACCGGTAAATAAAGCCAGCGGATTACCGCTCAGTTTCTACGGTTATCCATTCAGAGGTGGCGACCCGATCTGGCAGGACTCCAACGGCGACGGTATCCTCGATAACACCGATTACATCCCGGCTGGTAACCCCAACCCTAAAGTAACCGGCGGTTTTGGTAATACCTTCAGCTACAAGAATTTCACGCTGTATGTGTTCTGTACTTTCACGGCGGGCCGTAAAGTATTCAACGACTACCTCGCCGGAAAGCTTTCCCAGCTGGTACCTACGGATGATGGCGATCCCGATCCCTATCACTCCCTGTCCACCCATTCCATGCCCGACCTGAGCAACATCAACTACTGGAGAAATCCGGGCGATAAGGCGGACTATCCAAGTCTCAGTTCCGTAAACGGTACCCACTACAAATACGCCATGGTAAGTTCTGCCTGGATCGAAAGCGGCGCCTACTTCCGTGTGAAAAACGTATCCCTCTCCTACTCTTTCAAGCAGGAAGTACTGGATAAAATTCACTTCAGACGTTTAAGGATCTATGCGCTGGCCGACAACCTTTATATCTTCAAACAATCTAAAAATATCCCTGACCCTGAGCAGGTGGATGCCTTTGGAGTATATAGCGGCAGTGGTTATCCCATTCCCAGAAAGTTCACCCTGGGACTGGATCTTAGCCTTTAACCATAAAAAAGAAAATCATGAAAAAACAACGCTTATATATCGCTTATGCAGCTGCTGTTATTTCTGCAGCTTCCCTGGTGTCGTCCTGCTCCAAAATACTGGACCTGGAACCGCATAACTCCACTTTTACCAGCGCTTATTTTTCTACGGAAACAGATGCCAAAACATCGCTCGCCGGAGCTTATGCCATCCTGCGTAATATCCTGATCCGTGATAATTCCTGGCATAAATACGGGGACATTGTATCCGGCGAACTGAGTATCGACGGCGGCCGGGATAACGGCAACTACAATATTTCGAATGGTCAGTTTGTTGGCCTGAACGTGGGTGGTAATAACTGGAACTGGCAGCAGTACTACCAGCTGCTCCAACAGGTAAACCTGATCATCAATAAAGTACCGGGTATCGACGACAGCAAATTCACAGATATCAATAACAAACGGCACGTGATCGGCGAAGCTTACTTCCTCCGCGCCTTTACCTACTTCTATATGAGCAGGATCTGGGGAGATGTGCCGTTGAAACTGGAACCGGACCTGGATGTGTCTACCGCGAAGAATATCCCGAGAAGCCCGGCCGACAGCGTTTGGAAACAATGCCTGGCCGACCTGGAAGTGGCTAAACAAAACCTGGATTTTGGTTATGAAGATGAATCTGAACGGGCGGTAAGAGCCAATAAAGGCGCTGCATTTGCCCTGCAGGCACATATCCTGGCGTGGAAAGGCGATTACGCCGGCTGTGAAGCAGCAGCGAATGAAGTAATCACCAACGGTGGTTATGCGCTGATCGATTCTGCCAATTACATGAAAGTATTTATCGGCAAAACACAGGAAGGTATTTTTGAGATCAATATCAACGACGGACAGTCAGAAGGAATTTCCCTGGCCACCAATGGCGGTGCAGGCGTTACGCTGATGATGCCGTTTATCGATGGAAAAGGATATATCGAATGGCCGGTGAATGAAAACTACCTGTCAATTTATGATGCCGATAAAGATATCCGTTTCAAAGACTTCTTCTACGGACTTGGCGGTAACCAGGGACAGATCATCAAGTTTTCTAATATTGCTTATGCGGATGGTTCTACCAAAAAAGATCCCCGCATGACCAACAACCTCACCATCTTCCGGCTGGCGGATATCCTGCTGCTGAGGGCTGAGGCGCTGAGTAAACTGGGTAAGGATGGCGATGCACTGCCCCTGCTTAACAGGGTACGCGAACGTGCAGGACTGGACGATTATGCCGGCGCTGGTGAAGACCTCGCCACTACCATCCTCGAAGAACGCCTCCGGGAGCTCTTCTACGAAGGCCACGCTTATTACGACCTGGTGCGTAATAAAAAACTGACTACCTACAATGAGCATTTCCCAGGCGATCAGTTTGAAAACGGCGGCTGGTTATGGCCCATTGATCCAACAATGTTTAAAGACGATTTCACCCTTACACAAACTCCTTACTGGAGAGGTAAACTCTAACCCATTAAAATCAGCTGTATGAAACATAAAATATATCTCTCTTTCATCGCTTTGATGGCCCTGGTTTTATTTTCCTGTAAGAAGGATTACACGATCGGCGGCAGTTTGCATGATCCGCATGTAAACATGACTACTTATGATTACCTGAAAACAAATCCGCTTTTTGATACCGTTGTGTTGATGATCGATAAAACAGGTTTGAAGGAAGAAGTAAATGCTACCGGAACCTTCTTTGCCATCACTGACTATGATATCACCAACTACCTGGATTTACGGCAGGAAATGGAACGCACGCAGAGAACAGATCCTAACTATATCTTTACTTTCGACTCCCTGGATTTTGGAGCAATGAGAGATTCTTTACGGGCTTATCTTTTCAAAGACCTGATTCCTTTAGACAAAGCTACCAAAACAGGAAAGCTGTACAGGGCAAACGACGGGGAACTGCGTCTGGTACAGGGCATTCCCAGCGGGGATTATACCGACGGAAGCGTATTCACGCAATACCCGGTATACCTCTACCTGACCAAGCTGATTGCAAAACCCGGCCATCCTGTTCCCGTAACAGATGCCGACCTGGCTAATACCATACCAGAGCAATACCTGCAAGCACGCTGTCAGACTACCGGTATACTTACTACGAACGGAATACTGCATGTGTTGAATAACAAACACACATTTACCTATTTCGCGGATACGTTTAACTGAGTTTTCACCCTTACGCAATGATCATGAAAAGAAATATAAAAATATTCGGCGCCCTGGTGATGGCTGTTTCGGCAGCTATGTACGGTTGCTCCAAAGTGGAAAACGGTTTTCTCAGCAACCAGATACGCTACATCGATAATCCGATTAAAATAAAACGCGGCCAGGTACAATCCACCAACCCCGTGAGCAACGATGGTTCCAGCGCACCGGTAGTGTACAAGCTCCTGGATATCCGCGATGCAGTGAAACACACCCATGCCGACTCCGTATTCACTAATTATGAGCGCTATGAGTGGATCGGGAAATTTGATCCGGAAAAAGATACCACGGTAGAATTGCTGAATAAAAAAAGACAAAAAGTAAACACCCCCTGCTTTGAATTCAACGAGCATACCGGCGCCTTTACTTTTTACGGCACTTCCATCAAAGTACCACTGGGCACCTACGAATTTGATATAGAGGCCTCCAATCAGAACGGCAGCAAACAGTATAAAAACATTGCCACCTTCACGCTGATAGACGAGCCGCCTTATCATGTGGGCGACGGCGGCGCTGCCTGGTTTAAAGACGGTACCACTACCAGTGGCGACCTGGGCGTGCCCACCGTTACCATCCGGAAGATCTCCGATGAAGGCACCAATATTATCCTGAAGATCGCTGACCAGAACGGCCGCTACTTTAACCCGGCCAAGGGAGAGATCATCCGCAGGGGCGACCGTAGTGATTTCCAGACCTATGCACAGTTTCATCCGCTGGAGAAAACAGATACGAGCATGGTCTGCAACTTTGAAACCACGCCGTTTCCCTTATTACAAAGTGTGTACGGATACCTGATCTATTATCGTATCCCAAGCCAGTTTGTAACCGTGGATCCAGGGTATGCACCTACCAACGAAAAAATCTATAACGTGAACCCCCGGTTCCAGTTCCAGATTTTCCAGGAAGGAACCTACGAGGTGGTTGTTAAGATCAAACACGTGAATAGAATTATTTAACAACGATAAGACGATGAATGAAGTAAGAAAGCCTTTCCGGTAATTCGGGAAGGCTTTTTTATGTGAGGAAAGGATATTCCCCTGCCAGTTTCCAGGGGCCTTTTAAATACTGCCACACCTGTATGCCCGTAGCGGTTACTTCAAAGGGCCGGAAGCTGGCCGCCAATTGTTCATGCGCCTGCTGCGCTTTAAAAGCCGTTACCTGGTTCATGATAGTGATATGCGGCCGTAATGGCTGCCGGTCGCGCGGAATCAGCCAGGGTTCCCATTGCATTTGCAGGGCTTCATGCAATGCCCGTAGTTCTGTGGACATGAGCGTATAGGCAATACCGTTGGTATACCGTTTCAGTTCACTTACCTGCAATAAAAAAGACGGCCGCGCAACCATCGCCGCAAGGGAAGTAATGATTTGTGGTTCATCCGCCGGCAGGCGGTAAAATAAAGTAAGATGTGCGTGCACCTCGTTGGCATGAGCAGGATAATACTGCCGGCGCATCTGGTTAAAGAATGCGGCGGCGTTCCGTTCAAGTTGCAAAGTAACGATGTAAGATGCCATGTCAGCTGCGAAGATAATAAGGCGCCGCCGGTTTACAGCCAAGATATCAGCATAAAAAAAGACCGCCTCAATAAGAGACGGCCTTTCTTTTGTCTTCATCATTGTTACCGGTTCACCAAAACCAGTAAACTTCTTAGCGCCTAATTACTGTACGCCCCAGCTCTTGTTAGGCTTCGGGCCCATGAACAGCTCCAGCGTTCCGCCATCAGTTAACTGCTGATGTGTAAACGTAGGTTTGTTCAAAGGTTTGCCGTTGAACTTTGCCTGTTGAATATATTTATTTACCACGGAGCTGTTGTGCGCCACTACGGTAAACTGTTTCTTGTTGGGCAATGCGATGCTTATATTTTCAAACACGGGGCTGCCAATGGTATATTCCGGGATACCGGGTGTTACCGGGTAAAAGCCCATGGAGGAAAATACGACGAAGGCCGACATTCCGCCGCCGTCTTCATCACCGGGAATACCAAAGATGTTATCCTTAAACCAGGTATCGAGCAGGAAACGGATACGCTGCTGCGTTTTCCAAGGAGCGCCGGTGTAGTTGTACAGGTACGGAATATGAAAGCTTGGTTCATTACCCATGGAGTATTGTCCTACAAGACCGGTGGCATCCGGGAACTTACTCCAGAAAGCGTAACGCGACATATCCAGCGGTTCACGGAACAACTGATCCAGTCTTTTTTCAAACGCATCTTTCCCACCCATCAGGCTGATGAGGCCGGGGATATCCTGTTGTACCTGCCAGAGGTAGGTCCAGCCGTTATTTTCGTCGTAGAAATCGCGACCACCAATACCGCCGTCATACTTTACGTTGATATCGATCCATTCCCCGTTACCATCTTTCGGCAGGAAAAATTGTTTATCGGCGTTCCATAGATTTTTATAATTCTTCGCTCTTGGTGCAAACAAACGCTGGTCATCTTTCTTATTCAAATCACCAGCCAGCTCGGACAATGCCCAGTCGTCGTAGCTGCCGCCTAAGGTAACGGCTACTGCCTGTCTTTTTTCAAAAGGATGCACCGCTGGCTCGGTTTCTTTTTCGCCGATGCGCAATGCAGGGAAATAACCTTTGTTGTGATACACGTCGTCGAGCGCTGTTTTAGGACCATTGCGCCACGGAAGCATAGTAGCGTCCGTCGCATTTTTCCGCATGCCCTCATAGGCTTTCCCAATATCAAAATTTTTCAACCCTTTCCGGTGTGCGTCCAGCATTACTACGGAAGAATGGAACCCGTTCATGCAGGCGTGATCGCCAAACAACACGGGGAAGGTAGGCAGCCAGCCACTTTGCTCGTACATGTGTACAAACGATTGCAGCATGTCTTCTTCCTTTGCAGGATCCAGGATCATTCTCAGCGGATGCAGTGCCAGGTAGGTGTCCCAGGTCCAGTCATCTACATAAAAAGGACGGTTGTCTTTGTGGATCTGTTTATCATAACCACTGTAATACTGCCCGTCTTCTGTAATATCCACTGCTCTTTCATAGCAACGGTATAAGGCCGTATAAAAAGAACGTTGTTGCGCCAGCGTACCACCTTTTACCTTCACCTGGTTCATGACATCTGCCCAGGCTTTTTTTCCACTGGCGGCTACGGCGTCAAAATCTTTCTTACTGATTTCTTCTTCATAACTTTTCTTTGCCTGTTCTGCGCTGATGTAACTGATAGCGTATTTGAAAGTAACTTCCTTTATAGCGGCAGGGAAACTGATAAATGCTTTGATTCCTTTACCAGCAATATTTTTATTGTTGCTCAACTGTCCCTGTTCCGCTACACCGGGTGTACCGGCTTCACTGAAAACGCCGTACAGGTATACTTTTACATAGCCGTTATAAGTTTCCATGCCGGTCATTACCTTATTGGGCAGGAAGGTGTAAGCAGCCTCCCCATCGTTATAGGTACCAAACAACAGCGATTTTTCTTTACCGGCAGGAAAACGGAAACGATAGTAGCCTGCTTTTTTACCGGCAGTAAATTCCACGTTTACTTCTTCATCCAGCAGCCAGGTAGAATAGTACCAGGGCCGGTTGGTTTCCAGGTTATGGTCGTAAGCCATCCGGGTTTGCCAGTCATTTTCCGACAGCTTGCCAGTGGCGGGTTTCAAGGAAAACACCTGCCCGAGCCGGTGTGATACCACGTTCAATGGAAAGTCGGAGATCTGGTCATCCATAAAGTCTTTCCGCTGCGGCGTAAACCGGATCAGCTGGTTCGGCAACTGCACGGTGGGCCGGGTAGGCTCCAGCAGCTGACCTACGTTTCCTATGGTTGGGTCAATCAGGTCGATGGATGGCTTTACGCCGGGGATAGTATCATACACCGCTGCATGCGCGCGGCCGGATAAGCATACAAAAGGTGTCAGCAACAGAAGGCTGTACAGCTTCCAGTTTGTTTTTTTCATTCACTAAAATTTATGCGCTGGGAGAATTCCTCATTGGCTACAGAACGAATTAACAAAATAGTTTAATCATGCACAAGGCATGATTAAACTATTTATAGGCCAAATCAAAAAGTGTTTAGTATGTCGGGTTTTGTGTCCATCCCGGGCTCAGGTTCAGATCTCTGAACGGGATCGGAGCAATATACTTAGGACCCGGGTTGGCAACCGCAGCAGGATTCAACGGGAGATCCTTGAACTCATTCGGATCGCGGCGCGCAATTACTTTTGGCAGCAACTGCAAGCGAACGATATCGAACCAGCGTTGTCCGAATTCCCCGGCAAATTCATATTTGCGTTCATTGACTACTGAATCACGGAAAGCCACTGCCGTTAAACCTTTTACGATGTTGGGCAAACCGGCGCGCCGTCTCACCCTGTTCAGCGCTTCATAGGCTTCATCAGAAACGGTGTTGGCAGCCATGGCAGAAGCTTCCGCGTAGGTGAGCAATGTTTCTGCAAAGCGAACGATATCAGTGGTTTTATTGGTACTGGCGTTAAAGCTCACCACCTGTGTAGGCGTTTCAACGATACCATCACCTGCGCCATAACGGAATTTGTTATAGTAAGGATGGTGGGTAGCCGTTCTCGGATCATCCCATTTTACTACACCGATTTTATTGCTTTTGATTTGTGTGTGGAATGTTTGATCGGTACGTTTACAAACCGGTGCATCCTTAAAGTAGTTGATTTCAGGAAAGAAATCATCCCATCCACCTTCATCATCAGGAATACAGGTAGCGCCAAAGGAACGGTTAGGCAACTGGCCGCCTACATTGTATTGCAGTCCGAATACCGATTCAATATTGTTATTGGTTTTGAATACATCGAGGTAGTCGGGCATCAGGTCATATTTCCCGGCGTCCATTACGGCTTTTGCTTCCGTGGCAGCCAGCGCGTAATTGGAATTTTGGTTAACAGGCCAGCCTGCCATAGTGAGGTATACGTTTGCCAGCACGGCTCTTGCCGACAATGCGCCGGGTCTGCCTACGTCTGCGCCGGTCCATTTATCGGGCAGCATGTCAGCCGCCTTTTTCAGATCGGCGATGATCAGTTCGTATACTTTTGCAGGTTCTTCCCTGGCCGGTGTTACAGTAATATCTGCCGGACCGGTAACAATAGGCAATGCACCAAATGTTCTTACGAGGTAGAAATAACACAGTCCCCGGAGGAAGTATGCCTGTCCGCCGGCATACGTGCGTTGCTGAATCGCTTCATTGGTGGTGGCGGTTACTTTTTCAAAATTGGCAATCACGTTGTTTGCCTGATAAATGGTATTCCACGGGCCTTCCCACTCGGCTCTCATACTGGAGTTGGTGGTGGTACCCTGGAGCCGGTCAAATTCCCGCGAGTCTGCTTTGTTGGAAGCAGGGTGCGTGGTTAAATCATCGGAGCCGAAGTAACTGGTCATTTTACTGGTGAAACCCCATGCACCATCTACGGCGAGCGCCCTGAAAGCAGAGGTTACAGCGCCATCCAGTTCATTTTGTGTATTGAAATAATTGCCGGGAGTGAGTGTTGCTCTTGGATCTTCCGTCAGCTTCACGCAGGATGATGCACCGATCATTGCTGCCATCGCTAAAGGGAGGAAATATTTTTTGTTCATAATAGTAATTTTTTAGAAAAACAGAATCCTTACTTATACGCTATGTCAATTATAAACCAAGTCTTACACCAATCGTATAGGTTTTGGGGTTAGGTATCGTACCTGTTTCCAAACCTTGTGTAATGGCATTGGTGGCGTTGGTTACTTCCGGATCGTAGCCAGGGTAGTTGGTGATGGTCCAGATATTCTGGGCGCTGATATAAACATCCAGGCTGCGTGCATGTATCCTGTTCAACAGTGATGCAGGAATGGTATAAGTGAGGGAAATATTTTTCAGTTTGATATAGCTGGCATCGTATACATAACGGCTGCTTTTAATTTCGTTCTGGTTACCATAGACGGGAACGTCTGTCTGTTTTTCAGGCGTCCACATATCGAGGAGTTGCGCGTTGGTGGCATCGCGTGCATCTCCCAGTCCGCCCATTGTATAGGCCTGGGTAAAGGAATACATCTGGTTGCCGTGCGTGCCCTGGAACATAACGTTCAGGCTCCAGTTCCTGTAAGAGAAATCATTGATGAAACCGAAGTAATATTTAGGCATACCATTACCAATCGTAGTAAGATCGCCGCCGGAAAGTTTATGATCGCCATCGAGGTCAGCATATTTTGTATCTCCGGGCTTCTTGCCGTATGTAGCGGCTTCTGTTTTTTCTTCATTTTTCCAGGTGCCCAGGTATTTATAACCATAGAAGGTACCCAGCGGTTCTCCTACTTTGATGATGGATACGCCTTGTTGTGCAGAGCCGATACCATTTACAATGATATTGTCCTGACCTCCCAGATCCAATACTTCGTTCCTGTTGAAGGAGATATTGAAGTTGCTGGTCCACTTGAAGTCTTTTCCAACAACCGGCATACCGCCTACGCTGAATTCCAGGCCGGTATTCCTTACGCTGCCGATATTACGCTGAAAGCTTCCGCCGCCATAGTAAAAAGGGTTATCGGTGGCATACAGCAGGTCGGATACTTTTTTATTATATGCATCCGCGGTGAAGGTTAAGCGGCCACGCCAGAATTCCATGTCCAATCCTACATCATAGGTAGCGTTCTTTTCCCACTGAAGCGTAGTGGCTACCGGTGTTCCCAGCGGGGTATTTACGCTTGAAGTAGTACCATCGAAGTAGTAAGGCAGGGCCGTACCGATCTGGGCAATGGTAGAATAGGCAGGTACTGCCTGGTTACCCGTTTGCCCGTAGCTGGCGCGGAGTTTCAATCCGGTTATCACTTTGGACTCTGCCATAAATCCTTCTTTGTCTACAGCCCATCCCAATGCAACTGCGGGGAAAGTGGAGTACTTCTCTACCAGGTGGGAAGATCCATCTGTACGAACAGAAACGGTTAACAAGTATTTATCTTTAAAGGCATAGTTTACCCTTCCCATATAAGAGATGAGCGCATCTGCCCAGTAACCGCTGCTGGTCGACTGGGTTTTACCTAATCCCAGGTTCCAGTAGCCGAGGCTGTAGGTAGATAATTTATTAGCCTGCGCAATGGTGTTTGTATTGGTTTTGGAAGCCTGTTCCACGAGCCCGGTGACCGTGAGGGAATGATTCCCGAAGCGGTTGTTATAGGTCAGGAAGTTGGAGTTCTGCCAGCTCCTGTACCGGCTATTCTCCATTTTCGCATAGTCGTTACCGTTAAACGCTTCGTTTGTTCCCGGAGGAAAAACGGATTGCGTTTGCTGGTTCTGCAGCTCATAGCTGTTATTGGAAGTAAAGGTAAGGTGATCGATGATACGATAGGTGAAAACGCCGGTAGCAGTCAGGTTAGACGTTTTTCCATCTACCGAACGGCTCATGATATTTTGTACCGGGTTTTTAGCGAGGGATGCGAAATTAGACTGGCTGATATAATCACCAGCCGCATTTCTTACCGGGCTGGTAGGATCCCACATACTGGACTGCGAGAACGGATCAACGATATCACCGGAGAAATCCGTGTTGTGTGATTCCGGCAACAAACCTGTAATATTTACTTTCAGGTCCATTTTGCTGTTCAGCTTCACATCCACATTCGCGCGCAGCGTATTTCTTTTATAGCCGGAGTTGATCAGCAAACCTGGCTGATCCAGGTGGTTGTAAGAGAAATAATACTTTACATTTTCAGAACCACCGGACACGCCTACCTGGTAGTTTTGTGTCAATGGCTTGCGGGTCAGTTCATCCTGCCAGTCGGTGCCACCGGGATTTTTCTGCAGTTCTGCGAGTTGCGCATCGGTAAACGGATGACCCGTTCCGGCAACATCGCCTTTTTTATTTACCTGCTGCGCAAATTCGTAGGCGTTCATCAGGTTTAGTTTCTTTGGCAAAGAAGCTTTGCTTATCCAGGCGCTTGCATCCACGCGGGGTTTTCCTGATTTACCGGTTTTGGTAGTTACCATTACCACGCCGTTAGATCCGCGGGAACCGTAGATGGCGGTAGCGGAAGCATCTTTCAGGATTTCCATGCTTTCAATATCGCCGGGAGCGATGGACTCCAGGTTGCCGCCAATGTAACCATCAATGACGTATAACGGGTCGTTACTGCCGGTGATGGAACTGGCGCCGCGGATCCTTACACTGATGCCTTTACCCGGCTGACCACTGTTGCTTTGCACCGTTACGCCGGAAGTAGTTCCCTGTAAAGCCTGTTCTACTCTTACTAAAGGACGTTTGGCAATTTCTACGGCTTTCACCGAACTGGTAGCGCCGGTTACGTCGCTTTTCTTCTGTGTGCCATACCCGACTACTACGATATCATTGAGGGATCTGGCATCCGTTTTTAAAGTGACGGACAAGTCGCCGCCGGTTACCGTCACCTCCTGTGAAAGGTAGCCGATATAGGAAATCACCAGTACCGGGGAAGCGGTTTCGCCGGTAGCAATCTGGAATTCGCCCTGTGCATTGGTGGGGCTTGAGATGTTGGTACCTTTTACTCTAACGGTTGCTCCGGGTAGTGGTTGGCCGGTTTCATCCAGCACTTTACCCTTTGTCAACTGCTTTTGTGCATAGGCCTGCAGCAGGCCCGATGCGAGGAGCATCAGCAATAGTAATCTTTTCATAACGCGAACGATATTTCGATTGATAAGAGAATAATGAATGCAAGTAAGCGCCGGCGGCCTAACAGCAGCGCTAATAATGAACTAACAGCCGTATTAATGCTGTATTTTTTTTAATTTTCTTTTTAAGAAGAAGCTATTAATCCCTTTCAAAGGATTTGAACAACTCCGGCGGCAACGCTGGTTGCTGGCGGCGATCAAAAATATAATTCCCCATTACCAGGTAATCCATTTCTGTTCGCATAAAAGCCAGCCACGCATCTTCCGGCGTGTTTACTACCGGCTCTCCCCTTATATTAAAAGAGGTATTGATCAACACACTGCAACCCGTTAGTTCTTTAAAACAATTAATAAGTTGCCATAACTTTGGATGAAGCGTACGATGTACGGTTTGTATCCTGGCGGAATGATCGAGGTGTGTCACCGCAGGGATGGCGGAGCGTTGCAGATGCAGACGCTCATAAATGGAGGCGAGGGCATCTGCTGGTGTATTTGTGCGCAACGCATCTTTTAATGTGGTGGTAAATAACATATAGGGAGAAGCAGTGGCGTCATTAAAATAGTGGTGCGCATCTTCTGCCAGTACTGCGGGTGCAAAGGGGCGGAAGCTCTCACGGAATTTTATTTTCGTGTTGAGTTGCTGCTGCATGGCCGCCTGCCGTGGATCGGCGAGGATGCTCCGGTTGCCGAGTGCGCGGGGACCAAACTCCATCCGGTCGTGGTACCAGCCCACTACTTTTCCGCCGGCCAGGTGGGCGCTCACTTCCTGCGTGAGTGCGACGAAGTCCGGCTGATGAACAGCCACCGCTGCATAGCGGGCCAGCAGCTTCCGGATATCGGCGTCGCCATAAGCGGGGCCGAGAAATGCGCCCTGCATGCCATCATCTCCCGGGAAAAAAACACGCGCCTGCTCCATACCAATATGATAGGCGACGTATGCAGCGCCCAGCGCGCCGCCGGCATCACCGGCAGCAGGCTGTATCCAGATATCCTCAAAAATACCGGCGGCTTTTATTTTATGATTGGCCACACAATTAAGCGCTACACCGCCTGCCATCGCCAGGTGATTGCTGCCCGTAATGGCTTTCGCCGTGCGTGCCAGCGTCACTACAATTTCTTCGGTAACCTGCTGAATAGCCAGCGCCAGGTTCATGTGCGCCTGTGTGATAGCTGATTCCGGCTCCCGGCGGGGAAAACCAAATAAGGCTTCCCATAGTGGCGTAGCCGTCATTTTCAACCCGGTGGCAAATTCAAAATAATCCATGTTCAGCAGGATGGAACCATCGTTTCGTATATCCACCAACGTTGCCAGGATCTTTTCCCGGAAGGCAATGGTTTGCGGGGCATCAGCCAGTCCGTAGGGCGACAGCCCCATTAATTTATATTCGCCGCTGTTTACTTTAAAGCCCAGGAAATAAGTGAATGCAGCATATAATAAGCCGGGTGAATGCGGAAATCGCAGTTCCCTTAAAATTTTGATATCGTTACCGGCGCCATAACAAATGGTAGTGGTAGCCCACTCCCCTACGCCATCAACGGTGAGAATGGCGGCCGACTCAAAAGGCGACGGGTAAAAAGCGCTGGCAGCATGAGATAAATGATGTTCTGGAAAATACAGTGGCACTTTTACCGTAGCTCCCAATGTGCGGAACTGGTGGCGGAGCATTTTCTTCATAAACACTTTCTCCTTCATCCACACCGGCATAGCGGTGATAAAGCTGCGCCAGCCACGTGGTACAAAAGCGTGATACGTTTCCAGCAACCGTTCAAATTTCAGCAGCGGTTTGTCATAAAATGCCACCGCCGTTAGCTCATCAAAGGAGATACCCGCTTCAGACAATACATATTTAATGGCCTGCGCCGGGAAAGCAGCATCCTGCTTAATGCGCGTAAAACGTTCTTCCTGTGCGGCCGCAACAATGCGCCCATCGATGATCAGCGCAGCTGCACTGTCATGATAAAATGCCGATATACCCAGGATAATTTTCCTCAAAGCCGTTAAAAATATGGCATAAATAAAAGGCGCCAGCGCGGAAGCACTGGTCAGGGCTACCAGCGATGCCAATAACAACAGCACGATGATCAGCGGAAGCAGCCAGAATTTTTTACGGGTTCTTAAAAAATAGAACAGTTCATGCAGAAATTCCATGACGTGAAAATGATGATCGTTTTAAAATGTGTGCAGTAAATCTTCTTTCGTATATACATGATTACGTGTAACCATCACCGATCCTTTCTCCTTCTTAAACCCGCGTAGCTGTAAAGTATCTTTGCCCCGCCACTTCCGCCATAAGCCCACAGGTACTACCACCAGTATAAAAACAAGGGTCAGGAGTATGCGAATGTTTACTTCTCCCAAAACTTTTCCGATGCCCAACCAGATCACCGCCAGCGGATAAAAAAGCCGGGGCGCCAGCAATGTGATGAGCAACAGCAGCAAGGCAATGGTTACCAGCCTGAAATCACGGAAATACAGGGCCGCCGCCAGTAGCGCCGCCACAGCCACCTGGCCGGATTCTATGCATTGCTGCAACGTAATATGGGTGAACCGTTTCCACATGGCTATACTTTTTTGAGTTGACTTTGCATGGTGAGTGCATCCCGGTTGCCTGGCGAGACTTGCAATACTTTTTCTACATACAGCACGGCGCCCTCTTTATTGCCCATCCGGTAGTACAGTTCCGCAATCTGGTTAAGCAAACCTATATTTGCCGGCTCCCTCGCCGCCTTTGTTTGCAGCTCCAGGACCTGCAACAGGCAATCTTTTACGGGCAACAGGTTTAAGCGCCGTTCGTTATGTTCGATGGCATAATTCAGGTAAGGCAATGCTCCGGTGGCGTTATCCTGTTTCAGGTAAAGCACAAAAAGCGTCCTGGCCACCTCAAAGGAAGGCGACATGTCAAATACTTTTTTAAAGTAGAAGATGGCTTCCGCAGTATGATCCAGCTTACCATAGTAATTACCGGCTTCCTCGTAGTATCCCGCTTCGGTAGGATGCTCCTGTACCCATGCCGCCACAATGGTAGCGGCGTTTGCAAAATCGCCGTTTTGATTGTAGGCATTATAAAGCTGTTGCAGCGCCGCGGCCCAGGATGTTTTCCTGAAAGCAACTTCATAAGCAAGCTGTTCTTCTGCACTGGCAATCAGCATAGTATCGTCAACATGCGTTTTACTAAACGGCCAGCTTCTTTTAAGATTAGCGATCTTATAAGCGCCGGATAAGCTGTCGATAACCGTAATGGGCATGGTTTGCTGCAACAGGGCAAAGCTCATTTCCGTTTCCGGCAACGGCTTGAAAAGTCCCTGTGCTTTCATGGTATTATAAAACACATCCGACAGGAGCGCATAACCTTTCAGGTTAGGATGTACATGTTCGAGGATCAGCTCATTACCGATAATACGGCCGGCACTCGCAGCTTCAAAAGCCGCATTGGCATCTACCAGGTGCGCGTTCTTATATTTGCTGCATAGCTCCAGCATCACTTTATTCAGTTTGGATGGCCCCCGGAAACGAAGGGCATCGAGGTCCCTGGCTTTGTCGAAATACGTTTTGGCAGCGGCGCTATCGCCGTTGTGCAGGGTCAGCAGTCCCAGGTAATAGTTGCAGCCGGCATGCGCCTGGTAGCTGTTTTCTGCGGCCATGAAATATTGCAGGGCTGCAGCGGAATCCCCATTGGCCATCGCCCCCTCACCCTGTAGGTATGCGGTGTTGAAGCCCGGGTACTTTATGCTGTCGGGTGGCATACTAACAAATGGGAACAGGTCTTTTTCAGCAGACACCAGGTTGCTGATGAACACCGGAACATTTGCCTGGTCCAGCATGTGCAGGGTATTATCCATGTTGGCCGTGAACTGGGCAATACCTCTTTCGTACATCGCTGATCCGAAAGGAATCTGTTGTGCTGCCACCATCATTTCCATGCGGGTTTTGCCGGCGCCATCCGGGCTGGCCGGTGTTAGCCTGGAAATTTTATGGAGCGCGTTGGCCATGAGCTGGGTAATCCGGAACTCCCGGAGCTTCAGCACCAGGTGGATCAGGAAAGGGTTGCCGGCAATTTTGTCGGTGCTGCCGGTGCCCAGGCAGCCATAATACTCATTATGCCCGGTATAAATAAGTACCGCATCCGGCTGATACGGCAATAATTCTTTTGTAAAACCCTCTACTGTATAGGAATTAACGCCCGTTAGTGAAAGATTAATGATTTCGAGGCGTTTCTCCGGGCAGGAATGCATGAGGCGGTATTGCAGCCAACGGTGAAAGGAGCCATTATGAAAATAGGGATACCCGATCGTAGTGGACTCACCTAATACAAAAATGCGGAGGGTACCTGTGTCTTTTACTTTCTTAAATAATTCACTATTGCCTTTGGTAGCGATTTCCGTATTGGAAAAATATTTCAGGGAAGCTGCGGGGTTGAGTTGGTAGTAATTGCTGTTTTGCGGAGAGGTAATAAAAAGCGCCAGGTTGTGGCCGTAATTAAATAACCGCAATCCCCCTTCCACTCCACCGATAATTAAAAAAGGAAAAAGAATGCTGATGATTTTAATCACCAGCATCCTTTTTTTTCGTAATAAAACGGCCTGAGTGCCATAGTCGTGGAACCTTGTCTTATTCATTTCAATGCAATTTATACGGCGGGCCTTAACGGCAGCACTAATAATGCACTAACGCGGGATAAAAGCGGAAGGATTGATGCGGATTTTGTCTTTCTCACTGATTACGCTGATTATACTGATTTTTAGGATTTGATCACGTTGGGATTTTAAAGGATTTTGGGAGATATAAGCGGAGATATTGGCGCAGATCGCCTTCGGCGATTTTAAATTGACTTGGTGCAGGATTAGGTTGATTAACGCCGATTACGCTGATTTGATAATGTTTTGATTTTAACGATAATAATAATAATAATAATAACAATAATCAGGAAAACAGAAGCCAATATATCCGCTTATATCTCCCAAAATCCTTTAAAATCCCAACGTGATCAAATCCTAAAAATCAGTATAATCAGCGTAATCAGTGAGAAAGACAAAATCCGCTCTAATCCCGCTACCCTGAGTAGTCCGTGAACGACTGCGGGAACTCTTCCCCATACATGTGGAGATATTCTTTCGCGAACTTGTTGAAGGCCGTTTTGGCGAGGGAATGGCGCCCCAGCGATACGAGGCTGCTGCACTTCATGCGAAGGGCTTCTTCATTCACGGGGTCGAAGAGGAAGATGCGGTCCGCGATTTCAATGAGGAGTTCCGGATCTGATTTGAACTGGTTGGCGGCCTCTGTGAGGATGTCGAGGGTTATGCCGGAGATTTCGGACTGGATATCTTCCAGCCAGGTGTAGTTGGTGTCGGGCAGGAAAGAGCCACGATGGAGGATCTTCAACAGATCCCTTACATGTTGTTCCTGCAGTGGACGGGGCGAGTGCAGCAGTTGCTGGAACCCGGCCAGGTCCATGTCGATATCGGCGGTGGAGTATTGGAGGCTCCAGCGGTCAGCTTCTTTTACGAAGGCACAGGCGCCCAGCTTGTCGAGTATAGCTTTAAGCTTTACCATATTCACAGAGCGGTTGTTCTGTGCTTCCTTGCTGGACTTATCGCGCCAGAGGGTGGCATAGAGCCGGTCGGATGAAATACCTTTTCCTGAACGGATGGTATTGATGGCTATCAGCAGGAATAATTCTTTGAGCAGCGGCGTGAAGAATTTGGTAACGTCCTGCCCTTCTTTGTCCAGTACTTCAAACGGACCAAAAAAGTAGATGTTTCCTTTTTTTTCAGCAATGATTTCTTCCGGTGCCGTTTCATCGGTAACCGTTTCGGGTATTACCACGGGCAGCGGAGGAAGCGGTGTTGCAGTTGCTGGTACCGGTGGCACAACAACTGAAGGTGGTGGCATGATCTTTCTGCGGCGGCGCAGGAATAAGAACAGCCCGGCGGCGACTACGGGAATGAGCAGCAGCGGGTACCAGGCAGAAAATTCCGGGAGACCGGATTTATCTGCCACTACCGCGTCGGGCGGAAATTCCAGCGTATACACCTTTACTTCCGTGATATTGTCTTTAGAAGTATAAAGTGTTACGGCGACCAGCTTTTTACTGTCGCGGCAGTAATAGAGATCTGCGAATGATTTGATATCATGAAAAGAGTAAGGGATGGTATTGGCCAGTGGCTTCAACCGTGGTGCTTTCAGCGAGCCTTCCACGAGCTGCAGGCTGGTATTAAATTTATCGTCGGGGAAGATGAGGGCATAATAATTCTGGGTATTGGGATCGATCACCAGACTGTTGGCAAAGCAGAACTGCACAGGAGGTTCTTCCAGCTGGAACACTTTATGAAAGGAGTGATCTTTCACGTGGAAGGCCATGAGATCGTAGTAATGGCGGGGGTTTACTACCTGGTTCCCGCTGTTGCTGCCGTAGCCGCCCAGGATATAAGCGGTATCTCCATTGCTGGTAGCGCCGGTGGCGGCGAGATACCGGGGAATGAGCCTTTCGCCGGCGGTGGATACGGAGTCCCACTTCTTATTGGCAAAATGATATCGCTGTACGGTATTTTTATATTGCATTTGTCCGTATCCGCAGAGGATATAAAGGGAAGTATCCTGTTGGGAGACAAATTTATTGGCTTGCCAGTAAACGGTAAGCAGGTCTGGTGTGTAGCTGATATCCCATTTCCGGTTGAGGGAATCATAAGACCCTGCTTTTTTTTGGTCTATATAAAAGTTAAAGAGCTTATGGAGAAATGGGTTGAACACCGACTGGTTCCCCGGCATGAGGCTATCGAGGCGTTGCGCCAGGCGGATACCGTGTTGCTGCTCATTTTTAAACGAAATATTATATAGTGAATCGGAAGATACAATATAGAGCACTTCTTTCTCCCGGTCGAAAGCCACACTGGGGGTACCATTAATTTCCCAGCTCTGGAGCAGGCTCCAGTTGCGGTGTTTAGGACCTATCCAGTTGGCATTGCGGATCTCGGCAGTTTTACCTTCCTGCAGGTCGGTGGCGTTACTGCCATCGTTTTCGGAGAGCGGCCAGTTGTACCTGGTTTGGGCGCCTTCTTTCACAACTATATTACGGAGGTTCATGGGTGGAATATCCACTGTTTGAAAACCTTCGTAGGTATTGGCGCCAAAGAACACGCGGGTACATGCCGGGTTGCCTAGCTTTGCAGGACCTTTGGCGATAAATTTATCATTGACCGAAATAGCGGCTTCATTACGCCCGAGGTCGAGGTGAATAGTGATATGCGTCCACCCGCCGAAGAGGGCGGCTGAATCAATGGCAAATGCACGTGAAAAGCTTTCGCCTATGAGGAAGTTAAAGGTTCTTTCTTTCTGGTTATATACCAGGTCTATGTTCTGGTTGTTGGCGGCGATGATCCTTAATACGTATCCGAAATAAGTTTCTTTATAAGGAAGGAAGTTCAGATCGAATGATATTTCCCCGTTCTTTTTGAAACACAGCGGACCGGATGAAGTTAAGTTCAGCGTTGTTCTCCTTTCCTGCACCACTTCATGACTGGAAAAGCGTAATCCGTAGGACTGCGCATAACCAGCATTTGTAATCAGATAAACAGATAAAAATAGTAAAAGGATAAATTTCCGCATACTCCGCTAAAAAACTAAAATAACTGATTGTCTAATATTTGTTGATCTAACGCCACGCGGAATATACAAATAATAAACAAATTAGTGCTTTTTTATAGCCTAATAATCAATGACAAATGTAAAATGTACACGCTAAATTGGCAATCGGTAACCGTCAGTTGCCGGTTATTTTAAATACTGGGTAACTAATTGTTCCCATTCTTCTTCCTGTGTACCAGAAGGCCTGGTGGTGCCTGCCCGGCGGTACCAATAGTCAGCATTTGCCTGATCTCCTTCTACCCTGTGCAGGTAAGCATGTACCCTTGCAGCATCCGGTCCCGGCAGATCGTCTACCAGGTCGTGCGCCTTTTTCCAGTTACCTTTCCCTTCGTACCAAAGGGATTCAAGGTATATGTCGACATATTTAGGTGGGTGTGTCTCCTGTAAAGATTGCTTAAATTCGTTCAGATCCATCTTTTCCATTTACCAGCTTGAATAATGTGGGTCTCAAATATACGGAAGCGCAGCGCAAAATGACAACTTCCTCTTCCAATCTGATATTAAATTAGCCAATATTCCCTGATCCTCAAAACGATGTGGTTATTTCCTTTCATCCATTTTTAAGGAAATAAAAAATAATATTCTATTATTTTGTGTCCCGCAAATCAAATCCATAATCACATTACATGAGTGAACTGTTCAGGCTATGCACGCAGAGACTTCCGGCCCTGTTTATTGTCGGATTGACATTAATTATACAGGGATGCGGCGACCACCCTGCCAAAAGCAAGGCTACCAAAGCCCCGGAAGACAACCGTTTTACCAAAACCATTCTTTCCAACGACCTCAACGAGCCGATGGAACTGGCGGTAGCAGGTAATGGCAGCGTGTATTTTATTGAACGCAGCGGTAAATTGTATCACTACGACCCGGCCACACAGGCCACCAAAGTCGTATATACATTCCCGGTACTCCCCGATACGAAGGAGGGATTTGGTAACGGGTTGCTGGGTGTTACCCTTGATCCGGATTTCGACAAAAATCATTACATCTATTTTTACTATACGCCCAATAAGCTTCCCGCAGCGCAACACGTATCCCGCTTTACGCTGGAAGGCAAAGACTCCCTGGTGGTAGCTTCCGAAAAGGTATTGCTCACCATTCCGCTGGAACTGGAAGTGAGCGCGCATACCGGCGGCTCGCTCGACTGGGACCGCAACGGCAACCTCTTTATTTCCACCGGTGACAACACCGTGCCTTTCGCTTCCAACGGTTATGCGCCGATAGATACTATTCCCGGCCGCATTACTTTTGACGCCGAACGCTCCGCCGGCAATACCAACGACCTCCGTGGAAAAGTGCTGCGTATCCATCCCGAACCGGATGGCAGCTACACCGTTCCTGCCGGCAACCTCTTTCCCAAAGGCACCGCCGGCACACGCCCTGAGATATACGCGATGGGCTGCCGCAATCCCTACCGCATGTCTGTTGACACGGCCACCGGCATTGTTTACTGGGGCGAGGTAGGTCCGGATGCAGGCCAGGACGGCGATCAGGGGCCACGCGGATACGACGAAATCAACCAGGCAAAAAAACCAGGCAACTTCGGATGGCCATTTGTAGTAGGTGATAATAAAGTATATCCGCAATATGATTTTGCCACCAAAACCATCGGCGCACCTTTCAAAGCAGAAGCGCCGGTAAACAATTCACCCAATAACTCCGGGCTGAAAGTATTGCCACCCGCACAAAAGGCCATGATCTGGTATCCGTACGATTCCTCTGCCGTATTCCCTCAACTGGGCAACGGCGGCCGCTGCGCAATGGCCGGACCAGTATTCCATTATAATGAAGCAACTGCCTCCCCTACCGGTTTGCCTGCATGGTATGATAACGCCTTATTTATTTACGACTGGATGCGTAACTGGATATATGCTGTGCGACTGGACAGCCAGCAGCACTTTAAATCGATGGAACCTTTCATGAAAACCAACGGCGATTTCAGGCGCCCGATAGACATGGCCATTGGTAAAGGCGGCGACCTGTACATACTCGAGTATGGCTCCGTATATGGTATCGACAACGACGATGCGCGACTGGTACGCATTTCCTATAACGGTGGCAACCGCGCACCGGTAGCAGCTATTACCACTGCTGATACCGCCGGCACTGCCCCTATGAAAGTAAACTTCAGCAGCAAAAGGAGCTATGATTTTGATGAAGGACAGGCACTTAAATACGAATGGCATTTTGGCGATGAAACCGCTGCGGTAACTGATTCCTCACCTGTGCACACGTATGAAAAGAATGGCGTGTACCATGCCATCCTGAAAATAACGGATCCGGAAGGCGCCAGCAGCACCGATACCCTAACCATCCGCGTAGGTAACACCGTACCGGAAGTAAAGGTTAGCACAACCGATAACACTACCTTCTATTTTGAAAACAGCCCGCTGCATTATGCCGTTACAGTGACGGATAAGGAAGATCCGGCCATCAATAACGAGCAACTGATGATTGGCCTGCATTACATTCCACGCAGCAAAGCGAAAGCAGAGAAAGGACATCAGCTCATTACCAAGGTACCGGCGCATCCTGGCAAGTTGCTGATGGAAAGCAGCGATTGCAAGGCGTGTCACCAGGTAGATAAAGCCTCCGTAGGCCCTGCCTTTACACAGGTAGCCAAACGCTATGAGAAAGACCCTAAAGCACCAGCCTATCTTGCTGCCAAGATCATTAAAGGCGGCGGCGGCGTTTGGGGAGAACACTCTATGGCGGCACATCCGCAGCTGTCTGTTGACGAAGCCGGACAAATTGTAAAATACATCCTCACGCTGTCCGCGCCGCAGGCGGCAGGCAGCTTGCCCGCCTCCGGCAGCGTAGCACTGAAGGATCACCTGGGTAAGGAAAAGTATGGCACCTATGTACTGGCAGCCACCTATACAGATGGCGGCGGCAACGCCTCCCCGCTCAGCGGCAGCGGGCTGCTGTTCCTGCGCTCCCTCCGCGTACAGGGAGAAGATGCGGACTCCGTTAACAACATAGACCGTTCATCTGATCACCTTGGAGCTATTCATAACAAATCGTTCTTTGTATTCAGGGATATTGATCTGAAAGGTATTCATAAAGTCACTTACCGGTATTCATCCCTCGATAAGGATGCGGTGCTGGAAATTCATACCGGCAGCGTGAACGGACCAGTGATCAGCAAGCTGGCATACAAAGCCACCGGCAACTGGGATAAATTTATAGAAGTAACCGCACCAGTGGAAGCACCTGCCGGTAAAAATGATCTCTACTTCGTGTTCAGCAAAGATCAGCAACCGGACCAGCATTTGTTTACACTGGACTGGCTCGAATTTAAACCATGATAAAAATATAGCCTTGCACGTTATGGTGCTTTTCTGCGCCCTGTATACAAATGTATACAGGGCGCATTTTTTTATCTGCATTTGATTTATCTTCCGTCTGAAATTATTCATTATGTCTCACAGAGCTTACCTCTATAATATTTCTTCCCCGGCTGTTGTTCAGGATACCGATGTAATGGTAATGGAATGGGGATACGAAGTGCCGCTGCTGCTGCAACCCCTGCTGATTGACGAAGGTTTTGTGGCGGGTAATATTTATAACACGCATACCGATCCCGAAAATTTTGGTCTTTATTATAATGCAGAAAAGGGAATCCAAAACATTAAACGGTTTTATAATTTTATCGAAAATCACCAGTCAGCACTGATAGATGATATAGAAAGTTTTACGATCGCCAAAGAAAAAATGTTCCGGTACCTGGATAATTTAAGTCAGCCTTACATTCATGTAGATGCCTGGGACGTTTTTAACATGAGCGATGAAAGTCATCAGCAGCAAGCCAATGACCTGTTGACGGTGATAGCCTATAACAACAATGTCATCACCCGTGCAATAGACGCAGATGATATTTCGCTTTTAACCCCTGCTGCATTTGCAGGCGGGGTGATGCTGGGGTTCTCCGATTTCAGGTCCTTGCTGAATTACCCTGGTTATGATTATGGATTCAGGTATATCTATGAACAGGCAGATACCGGGGATACAGATATTTTTGAAGAAAACGGACTTTGGGGATTAAAAGATAAGAAGGGGAAGATATTGGCGGAAGCGATTTATGACGAGTTCTATGGTTTCGATGAAGAAGAAGAACTCGCCGTTGTAGCAAAAGACGGGAAGTACGGCTATATCCATAAATCCGGGAAAATGGTTGTACAGCCGGTTTATAACGACGCCTATGGATTTGACGGCGGATATGCGGTAGTGAACTTAGAGGGCAAGTATGGCCTGATACAGTCGAACGGCAACATCAAGCTCCCGCCGCGTTACGATGACCTCTCCTCCTTAACGCCTTTGGGAAGTTACTGGTCGGCCGCATTGAATGGAAAATACGGGGTAATAAATGCTGATGACAAAGTAATGCTGCCTTTTGATTATAATCATGAAATTAAAGTTTCCGACGATGAAACGTTTTACACCATCGAAGAGGAAGGCGCCGGCAGCCATTTAATATTCTCCGGTCAGTTTGTTTTTCTCGGCAGATTCGATCCTGCCTTTGTTAAAGGGAGAGCTATTTATCATGCTGAAAATTTTAATGAAGAGGTTGTTATATTCGAGGTTTTAAAACATCCATATCAGGCGCATAATGTTTTACTATCTTCCAGTGGAGAAATCTTACTGGCTGATTATACTGACATCATTGAAACCTGGGGACACGCATTTTTAATGAGTAAGAATGATAAACAAGGATTGTTTAAATACCCGCGGGGACTGGTGCTGGATTTCGATTTTGATTTAATAGAAGATCTGCGTCCAATTACCGATGAGCCGATAACGGCTATTATCAAGGAGTTACCCGAACGTCTTGAACATCTGTCTTTCAACTTTTGTAAGGTTACTACCAATAATCAAGATGGCTTATTCTTCATCTGCTGTGATTTTAGCAAATGGATACTGGCGCCTGAATACGCCGCAATAGAATACCTCAAATCGCAATACATCGCCGTGCATGACGGCGCCAACTGGGCGGTGTTTAATATTGACGGAAGCCAGCATACCGGTTTTGAATTCGAAGAACTTATCAACCTGATTTCTTACACCGGAATTGCCTACGGTATAAAAGGAGCACATGTTTTTACCATTATGAAAGAGGGAATCATGCCTGCTGATAAAATGCATTTGCAGGATTATGTGGAGGCAAACGAGGAGTATGGTTATTATTATTTCACGGAGGATGTTCAGAAAAAGTTCCAGGCGTATATTGACGAAGAATGATAGGAAGGGGTCCGGTATCCGATGATAAAAATCCCGTGTCAGGTCGATCTTATACTCATCGATTCCCACTTTCCTGCCCAATCCATCAGATAGGGCTCCACCCCTTTTAATGACTTACATTTTCCCAGGATCCGGTACACATTCTCCCAAGTTTGCGCATTGGGTCCACGGAGGAACTCCTGGATACTCTCTGTTAACATTCCCATCTGGGGTAGCAGTGCCGGATCACCATGCGCCACGCTGGCTACCAACGCCAGCAGCTCGTCGGCCGTCTCCCGGTCGGCAGCGGTCAGTGCTGGTACATTAACAGGCGGGGATTGCGGCTGGAAACGGGGTATATTCCGTTGTGGAGATGTTGATATATTGGTATTAGGAACAAATGGTCCTGGAATGATTTTAGGCTTCTTGTCCTTTTCGTCGCCGGTATCCTCTGTTTTCAGATCTGTTTCGGATTTACGTTTTATGGGTGCGGCTGTCTGGGCTTCCTTCAATGCTGCGTCGAGTTTTGCATAGGCCGATTTAAGCAGCACTTCCCGGTTGTTCAGATCCAATTTTGTCTGGTTTTCCCGCCAGAATTTTTTATACAAGTCGAAAATATCTTTTGCTGCTGCATCGAACTTTCTTTTCTGCCAGTCTTCCGTTAGCTTAGCCCGGTAGTCCGAGTTGATCGTGGTATTTAGTTCGTTCAGCAGCTCCAGCACAAAATCAGCTTTACCCTGTTCAATGAGTAATGCGTTTTTGTCCTTTACAATTTGCGCTTTCAGGGGAGCCAGCAGATCCTCCAGTTTCTTTTCACTCAACTGCGGATCTTTCTTCCATTCTTCCACAGTTCTGCTCAGTATTCCTTCCTGCATAACCGCAAAACGTTTCCCAAACTCGGGATTTAGTTCAGGGAGATACTTGGCCACTTCTGCATTGAATGCTGGTTCCAAATCGCGCAGGTAGCGCTCCTTCCTGAGTTCTGCCACGGTTTTGACTTCCACCTTTGGGGCGGGCGCCTTCTTCTTCTTTTCCAGTGCCAGTTTCTCATCTTCCTTTGCTTTCCTTACTTCTTCTACCTTCACCGCATATGCTGCTTCATTAGCCGCCTGCTCTGTTTTTTTGGCGATAAGAAACGATTGGCCTTCTGGTGTTGTCGTGGAATGTATATTATTATTATGAATGAAGGCTATCGGCTTCTGGGGTATCGGTATTAGTTCATAACCAGCCGGCATTTTAAATGCAGTGGTAATCTCCAGGTCGTACTCCTTAGAAAACAGTGTACTTTTATTCAGCCCAAACGGTTCAAAAAGATAGTCGAATCTGGATCCGTTAATAAAATATTTGCCTGAAAGATGATAATCCGGTGGCACTTCTTTTAATGTTCCGGTAGCAGAAAAGTAATACCCAGGTATAAATGTTTCCGGTACCAGCGCCATTGTTCCGCTCTTGGTTTCTTTGCTGGTTGGTATGGTATGCACCAGTGTTTCACTGAATATCGGGCTTTTAGCGGCCAGTTTCCAGTGGCCGGTTTCACTACCATCTTTTGTGGGATCCCGCTCCAGCTGTTGAACAAGGAACCTGAACTTAGCTGGAAGTTTGTTCTCCTCCAGGAAAGTGCCTTTAAAAAACCCTTTGTATGCGCCCCATTCGAGTGTTTCCACTTCAAACCTCACTACTTTATTGTTGGCATTCACGGCTTCTTTGGTTTTCGCCTCCACCGTTGTCTTCATCAAACTATTAAACGGGGTGGATATCGGAACCAGGTTATCGTTAGTACCTGGTCCATGCAGGTGATCATTCAGCATATGACCACGTATATACGTGATCTTTTTGTTGAGCGCTGTGAATAGTTTTGATTCACCCGTAGGGGCGCTTCCCATCACACCGTCATCCCTGGGCAACAGGCTCAATGGGTGCATCACCACTTCCTTACAAAAAGTGTCCCCGTCGGTCGTTGTATGAACGGATGATTTTTCTTTATGAGATGGTGGCCGTACCTTTTTCATCACATCAGCCGACTTCGCGTTTAGCTGCTTTAGCAATCCGGCGATCTCTCTCAATTGGCCCAACGCCATAATGCGCTCCGCCTTTGTGGCCGCCACGTGCTGAGATTTTTTTGGTAAACCAGTCTTCTTACTGATCCTGTTAGCCGCCTTAGTAGTGCCATAGGTATTCACATGCACCTTCTTCGCCAACACCTCAATATCGTTCAGCAGTTTAGCGATATCCGGCGTCATATGCCTGGCGTGTTTGCTGCGTTTCCGCCTTAGAAAAAGTTCCAGTGTTTCTTTGTCTGAATGCAGCCACAACTGCCCATCTGCGGTGTCCATGATCAGCGTATGCAGTTCATCTTCGCCATCGCCGTCCATATCGATCAGCAATGGCTCCGTCAGTTCTCCATTAAACGGTACTTCTGCAGTGGGGATTTCCTCCTGTGGCGCCGCCCCCCGGTTTGCTACCGCCGGTATCGCAATGCCATTGGTTGCCGCCTGGTTAGCGGCTGCATGGGAACTGGTTAACGTATCCGGTGATGACGCGGCCTTCATGGAAATGGTTATTTATAAGGAAGTTACAAAATTTTCGTTTTATTTTGAACCTGCTTTGCACTTTGTTATTTATGACTTCAACCCATGAACAAAAAAACCGCGTACATCATTCTTCTTTCCATTGCACTCCTATTCACACTCTATGAAGAGCTGAAACTCAGACCTTACTTATTAAAGCATCATATTACCACTTTCTACATAGCGGATTCCCTGCCGAACTTCCTGGCGGTGGTGATCTCTTTTCTGGGATACATGGTGATAAGGTTTCCTGTCGACGACCGGAAAGCTCCCAGCCTTATCTTTTCGCTGGTAGCCGGGCTCACGCTATACGAAGTTTGCCAGTTATGGATGCCCGGGCGGACTTTTGACGTAAAAGATGTGATTGCCTCTGTTATCGGTGGCACATTTTCCTACCTGGTTTTTCGCATCGTGAATAAGGCATTTAATAAACATATTTAATACCGGTTCTCCCAGATAATAAATTCAGGACCATTCATCCAGTAATTCATCAAAGACTTATCATTCCCCGGCTTTGCAGCCATATTTCCGGCGAGGATATCCGGCTTGCCATCGCCGTTAAAGTCTTTTACATCCATACATACCCACCGGCCCATGCCAGCCACCTGTTTGTCGGTATGTAATTCAAACTGTCCATCCTTTTTTTGCAGCAGGCAGGTAAGGGCCAGATCGGGGTGCTGTGCATAATCAGCGAAGAAGCTGATAGCAACAAGGTCCGGGCGACCGTCGTGGTTAAGATCCGCCGGCACTGCCTTATAGCAGCCATACAGCGGCTGGAAGAATACCTGGCGCCAGGCATTGCCTGTGTTCCTGAAAATATAGACGCCATGATAGGGCTTCAGTACGGGCGACTGATCCGCATTGTCGCCACAGGTAAAAATGATATCCCGCTTGCCATCGCCATCCATATCGGCCAGCTGGAAATAGGTAGCGCCATAGGAAGGCGGGAATCGCAATACCTCCTTTATTTCAAAGTTACCGTTTCCTTTGTTGAGCAACTGGAAGATGCCTTCATTCCCCTGTGCAAACAATACCCAAATATCTTTTTTACCATCTCCATCAATATCTTCTATATACATTTTTTCAGCACCGGGAAGATTAACGATCACCTTTTTACCGGCTTTGGTAAATAGAGACAATCCCCCTTCCATAAAACCAAACTCGCATACCAGCAGCTCATCATCCAGCAGGAGCGATTGTACCGGCCGGTAAAGCTGGTCGCATAAAATTTTTCGCTGTATAATCTTATTGTCTTTGATGGCAATTTCTTCCACTGCGCCATTCCTCGCTATCCCGCCCGGATTAAGACTTCCAATGTGCGTGAGCAGGTAACGCCCTTCGCCCACAGGCGCTACATCCACCACTGTGCTGTTATCAAGACTGTCCACCTGCTGCAATGCCGGGTCAAAAACACGGAGGATACGCTTATTAATATCTGATTGAAACAGCAGCTTTGCTTTTTCATCATAATAAATGCAAGATGTAAAAGACGCCGATTTTTTTGGCGGTAATTTCAGCAGGAAGTTGTTGCCGGACACAGGAACAGGAAATACCGGCTGCGCAATTTCTGCTGGCGCCGATGCGGCGTACCAGGCCACAATTTCCTTCCAGTCGTCCAAAGGAATAAATGTTCTCATAGGCGCTATGGCCGGATCACGCAGGTGCTGCAATGCCGGCGGCAGCAGCTTATATTCGCCGCTGCGGTCCTTATAAATATCCGCAAAGGCGCCCATCGCCGGCAGCACGCCATCCGTCCAGATATGCGCCGGCAGCAGCGCCGGTTCAGGGAACAAATGACAGGAAGCGCAATATTTTTTTGCGATATCGCGCCGGTGATCCGGCTGCTTCCCTGCGCAGCCACAGAGCAATAATAAAATAACGGACCAGGCCCGAGCCAGGTCCGTTGCTTTAATTTTAGTATCCATTATTTTGCTTGATAACACCTTTGGATTCGTCGATTACCTTCCGGGGCAACGGGTACAACACAAATTCCGGCTTTGCAAATATGGAGCCTTCATCTTTCGCATGCTGTACAAAGGTTCCCCACCGGATCATATCTTCCCGGCGGCTTCCTTCACACCACAGTTCAAAGAACCTTTCATCCATGATCTTCTTCCTGAAGGTATCCTTCGTGAATTGACCAGGCTGGTAGGTAGCCACGCCTGCGCGGGTTCTCACCATATTCACCAGGTCACAGGCTTCCTGCACAGGGCCCTGGGTTTCGTTAATGGCTTCTGCCAGCATCAGCAACACATCTGCATATCTCCACACAATAATATCCGTTCCCTGTGCTTCACTGATAGCGCCGGGATCAGGGCCATACTTCATGGGAATGGCGCCAATATAATTATTTGCACGGGCGTCGAATATGGCGCCGCCGGAAGTGGGCCATTTGGCCAGCAAAACGCTCAGGCGTTTGTCCTGCTGATCAAATTTATCGTAGGCTTTCCAGGGCATTTTATAACCGCCCCATTGCGTAATGGTAAGTCCTTCGGGATCTACATAGTTACCCGGCATACACATAGCCAGCCAGAGGTTATTATTGACCGATGCGTCGAACCTGCACGGGATAGCCAGGATTACTTCCTGGATATTTCCTTTGTTAGCGAAGGTGAAAATATCCTTATAGTTATTCTGCAGGCCATGACCATATGTTTGCAGCTGTTTACCAGTACTGATAACCGATGCCCAGTTCTTTTCATGCAGGTATAATTTCATCAGGCCCATGAGACAGATATCCTTTGTAAACCTGCCATAATCGGAGGTTGCCAGTTCACTGGCCTTGGGTAACCCCTCAAATCCTTCCTTGTAATCTTTTTCTATCTGTGCTACCATCCATGCGGCATCGGGCCGGGGAATAGGTTGTGCTGAAGGATTTGCTGCTTCCTTCGCATCCAGGCGGATAGGCACAGGGCCATAGCAATTATAGAGAATCCAGGAGTAATGGGCGCGCAATGCCTTTAGCTCTGCGATATACCTGCTTTTCAGGGTTTCATCCATCTGCACGCCTTGTATTTTGTCGATGTCAATGGCTATTTCAGAAATCACCGGCATCAGGCCATTATAATGATTTAACAGTTGGGAAAAATCTTCCGAAAAATTCAGCTGGTTAAACTTACGCCAGCCATCCCAGCCCCAGGAACACACCAGTTCATCTGTGGTGAAGCTGCTCTGGGCATTCCAGCCTTCATTGGCGGCGCCCCAGCCTCCCCCGTAAAATCCTGCATTGAGCATACCGGCATACATACCGGTAACCGCCGCTTTTACATCTTCGGCATTCAGAAAAAAGGTAGAGGAAGAATAACGGTCGTATGTTTTTTCTTCCAGCCCCTTTTCACAGGAAAAGCTGACCAGGGAGAAAAGAAAAATTATCAGTAAAGCGTATCTGTAGTTATTTGGACGTTTCATTGCTGTTCCTTTTAAAATGAATAAAGAGGCTAGAACCTGGCATTCAGACCAATAGTGTAAGAGCGGGACATGGGATATGCCAGGTAGTTCTGCAATTCAGGATCAATTCCCCTGTAAGAAGTAATGATGAAAGGATTCTGAACATTGGCATATATCCGTAAGCCGCTCAATACGTTTTGTTTTGCAATCATTTTTCCGCCGAAAGTATAGCCCAGGGTAATATCCCTGCATCTAAGGAAACTGGCATTTTCCAGCCAATAGTCGGAGTTGGCGGCGTAGCTGGCATAAGGATCATTGAGACCGGTGGGGTACTTCGCATTCACATTATCGTACGACCACCTGTCTTTGGCAATGCTCAGCACATTCCAGCCAAATTGTCCCAGCTGCGCATAAGTACTGAATGCAGACGCATAGTCAGAATTATATTTCTTCTGGATAAAACCATACATGAAAATGCTCAGGTCAAAATTTTGATAGCTGAAACTGTTGTTGAATCCAAAGCTGTAGCGTGGACCGTCGATGCCCACCAGCACCTGGTCGGCAGAGGAAATTTTGCCATCGGGTTTACCGGTAAGATTACCCGCATCGTCGTAGCCGTTCAGGTCTTTCACAATAATTCCACCCGGCAGGATGCCCGGCATGCTGGCAGGAGCTGCTTTGTCTCCTTTATAGATCCCATCGCTGACATAACGATAGAGCCCATTGAACGGGCCATCGGGGGCAATATATTTTGCCAGCGATCTTAACGCATCAGGGGATCTCTTCACCCAGGAATTATAGTAATGCGACAGGTTGATCGTGGTGGACCAGTTAAATCCTCCCGCTGTTTTGCTTATAATATTTTTAGTATTCAGGCTTGCATCCCATCCGCGGCTGCGTGTTTCGCCAGCGTTACCCGCCACGCTCGATACCGGGAAGTCCGATGTCAGCGGTACGCTCTGCAGCAGGTTCACAATCGTTCTGTTGAAATAGTCGAATGAACCTCCTACCCTGTTACTGAACAACTGGAAATCCAATCCTACGTTCACATCCCTTTGTGTTTCCCAGCTCAGGTTATCGTTACTCAGCTGGCTAAGCGACACACCAGGCAAGCTGGTACCTCCAAACACATAAGAGGTGTTGGCAGTATAATAGGAGAAAGCGCTGCCGCCGATGTCGCTGTTACCAGTGGTGCCATAGCCTGCCCTTAACTTCAGGAAGCTGATCACCGGGAGATTATTTTTCAGGAAATTTTCTTCGGAGATGATCCAGGCAGCGGAAATGCCGGGGAATGTACCCCACTTTTTGTTAGGTGCAAAGTTAGACGCGCCGTCCCTTCTGATGCTGGCTGTGAGGATATACTTATCTGCAAAGTCATAAATAATCCTGCCAAAATATGATTTCCAGATACGGGTAGGATTTCTGTAAGAGCTTACGCCGGGTCTTGGCGCGGTACCGTACCCGATGTTATTAAAAAGGAAGTTATCGGTCGGGAACCGGTCATTATAAAGCCCTAAACCATCCCAATCACTTACCTGGTAAGAATGTCCGGCCAGTGCCTGGATATTGTGTTTTTCCCCGAAGCTTTTATTGTAGTTGAGTGTAACTTCTGAAATTTTGGAGACAGAGTTATTTTCATTGATAGATGCCTGTCCGCCTGCGCGTGCACCATAGAGGAAGGTTTTAGGGAGATAGGCATACCGTTTCCCGGAGGACTGATCATAGCTGTAATTCATTTTAGCTTTCAGGCCGGGGATGATTGTCCATTCCGCATAGCCGGAAGTAAGCAGGCGACTGCTTTTGGTGTAATCTGTAATATCCAGGAACGACAGCGGGTTGGGTGAGTTCTGGTAATCCGGGTTGATGAGATAGTTACCCGCTGCATCTCTCAGGGGCATATTGGCCGGGTAATAAAATGCGGACAGCACCATGCCGGAATAT
The DNA here is from genome assembly GCF_050434025.1 of Chitinophaga sp. W3I9. NCBI lineage: Bacteria > Pseudomonadati > Bacteroidota > Chitinophagia > Chitinophagales > Chitinophagaceae > Chitinophaga > Chitinophaga sp. W3I9. The sequence continues at coordinate 4,169,267 of NZ_JBNPWC010000001.1, read as the reverse complement.
TCATTTGCCTGTGTGCCCACGTTGGCATTGATGGCATTGGAACCGGAAGCAATCACGTTTACACCCACTTTTATGTTCTCGCCAACTCCCTGGTCAAGACTGATCCTTCCATTGTACCGCGTAAACGCAGAGTGTTCCAGTACACCCTGCTGATCCAGGTAATTGCCGGATACATAGTAACGCGTTTTATTGCTGGCGCCGGAGAGGGAAATGTTATGCTGCTTGGTATAGCCTTTCCGCGTGATCGCATCTATTGCACTGGGTAATAAAGCAGTGGTATCTATTTGTGATTGTGTATACTTTGGAATATACGGCGTTACGGTACCCGGATCAGTGCTGCCATAAGGCGCAATCTTGTTAGTCAGCATCCATTGTTCCAGTCCTATTTTGTTACGTTGCTCCATATACTCTTTCGTATTCAGGATATCATAAAACTTAATGATATCCTGGAAAGCGTAGCTTCCGCTGTACTCAATATGCGGCTTATCTCCTTTACCCTGTTTGGTGGTGATGAGCACCACACCTGCGCCGGCCCTGGCGCCATAGATCGAAGTAGCCGAAGCGTCTTTCAGGAAGTCGATTGATTCAATATCATTGGGGTTAATAAAATTAAGGGGCGACCGGTCAACACCTGAGCTGCCATACCGGGTGTCTGACGAAGGTTCCGCGGCGTTATCGTTAATGATAACTCCATCTACCACGTACAGTGCTCCCGGGGAAGCGAATGATGGATTACTCCTTATCTGCAGGTTAACGCCGGCGCCTGGCTGTCCGCTGCTCTGGATGGCGGATACGCCCGCAGCGCGGCCAGCCAATGCCTGTACCACATTGGTGGAAGCGGCCGTATTCAGTTCGGCAGTTTTTACAGAAGATACGGCGCCGGTCACATTTCTTTTCTTAACGGACCCGTAACCAATCACCACTACTTCCTGTTTTTGCTCGATAGCGGCTTTAAGTACAATCCTGAGTTTTGTATTGCCATTCAACGGCACTTCCTGTGTCACCATCCCGATAAAAGAGAAAATAAGGGTATGGGAAGCATTATCAGGCACGTTGAGAGAAAAATTTCCTCCTGCGTCGGTACTCACGCCTTGTTTTGTTCCTTTCACCTGGATGGATACGCCCGGCAGCGGTGCGCCGTTTTCATCGGTTACCTTACCGGAAACCTCCACCCGCAGCGGCGCTGCGGCCGCTGGATCAGGGGCATTCCTGCTAACAACAATCACATTATCGACAATGCTGTAATGAAATGGCTGCCCTTTTAAACTCAGCTCCATCACTTCCGGCAATGAGGCCTTGTCTACCCGGATGTCTACTTTCCTGGCTTCTTTCAGCAGGTTAACATCATACCAGAAAGAGTACCCGGTTTGTTTTTCAATCAATGAAAAGATCCGTTTAAGCGACAGGTTGCGCTCATTCAGCGTCACTGTCTGGGAATGGGCGCTGGCCGATATTCCCATACTGACAATGATTAACAGGACCGCTAGCTTCATAAATAGCAGTTTTTTTATTTTTTTCCAATTAAAAGGGATCGTTAAGCTGTTCCCCTCCGGACGGGGGAATTTTTCTTTCCGAAAAGCCTGCAATTTCATACTTTTGGTTGTTTGGATGTTAAATGAAAATTTCTGACAAAGGAATTCCGTTTAGTTCAGGCGCCGCCGCTTCATCTCGCACATGAAGCGGCATTTTATTGAACTATTACAATAAGTAGGTGGATCAGGATCATGACTATCCTGAGTACATTATGAAAACTCTCGCTGACATAGCTTTTGGTTGATATTAATTTGTGCTATCGGGACTTAATGATGATTTTATTTCCTGTAATTCTGAAGTTGATGCCACTTAATTCTAATACCTTCATCACCTGCGATACTTTGGTGGCACGGGATATCCGTCCGTTATAACGGCCGTCTGGTAGCGGGCCGTCATATTCCACGTCGAGGTTATACCATCTTTCCACCTCCCGCATGATCTGGCCGATATTTGCTTCTTCAAAAACAAAATAGCCGTTCTTCCAGCCCATTACTTCGTCCATATTTACATGATCAGAAAGCGCAATCTGACCGTCTTTTCCAACAAGGGATTGTTGTCCGGGTTGCAACAGTTTTGTATTTGCACCCTGTTTTATTTTGACAGCGCCTTCGAGCAAAGTAGTTTTTATATCCGTTTCATTATTATAGGCGTTGATATTAAAATGCGTACCCAGCACGGCTACTTCCATGTTCCCGGCTTTACAGAAAAAAGGAACCGGGTTGCCTTTTACCACCTGCTTTGCCACTTCAAAATATACTTCCCCGGTAACTTCCACGGTGCGTTCCTTGTCTGAAAAAGCAACGGGGAAGCGGATAGAAGAGGCACTGTTCAACCATACGTTGGTGCCATCGGATAAAGTAAGTTTAAAGATGCCGCCACGGGGCGTTGCCACCTTGTTATATATAGGATTACCGGATCCGTTTGTTGCTGCGGCGTAGGAAAGATGCCCCGGCGCCTTGCTCAGGTTAACAGTACCCTGCCGGGTAATAGCCCCGCTCCCGGCACTGTCGAGATTCACGGTGTTACCGTCTGCCAGTATCAGTACGGCTTTATTCGCCGCAGGCAATGCATCTCCCTGAGGTTGCACATGCACTAAAACGGGCGCCGCACGGCGGGCAGCAAAATGCGACCATGCCCCGCCTGCTGAAACCAGGATTAATACGGCAGCAGCAATTTTCAAAAGATTGAAGATCCTGGTTCTTTTAGCAGGAGCCCTCCCCCAGGACAATCTTATTATACATGAACTCCCAATCGATCTCCTCACCGTCCTCCGCAACTCCGGGAGCTTCAAAATCTTTATCCACTATATTATTGAACAGCTCCCTCACCGCGGGGTTTTCCAGGTACCGGAACAACTCCTGCATTTCTTCAGGAGTACAGCGCTTTCGTGTATATTGCTGTAACAGGTACTGCAGCCTGTCATAAGCGGGAATTACCTTTTCTGTCATAAAACGTGAGGGGAAAATACTTCCTCCAGTATATAGACTGTTAATAAAGGCAACCGTACCGGTTGAATGCAAAAAAAATTTTCCTATAGAAAGAAAGAGAGCAGGAAGCCTATGATCAGGACGGAGGATTCGTACTGGTTGCTCATATAGGTCCTGATATAACGGAGGATCTCCACGAGGGAATTTTTAACGGTAGGCACGGAAATGCCCAGTTGCACAGCTATTTCCTGGTTACTTAACCCTTCCCGGCGGCTGAGGTAGTAGATGGACTGCTTGCGGCTGGAAAGACCGTTAACCGCCTTTTGAACGATATTGGCCGTTTCAGCTGCCAGCACTGCCTGCTCGGTGTAATCGCCGCTTTCATGGATATTTGCCCATACCTGTTCATGCAAACGCTTATTCCTTGCCACCCGTGAGAGATGATCAAACACCTGGTTGCGCGTCATGGTATAGATATACTTTTGTGGAAGCTGGATATTGGCAAGGTTTAACCTGTTTTTCCAGATTTTCAGGAACACATCCTGCACTACCTCCTCTGCATCGGTTCTGGAATGAGTGAACTGGAGAGCGAATGCGAATAAACGCAGGCGGTAGCATTCAAAAAGCGCTTTAAAGGCCGGTTCATCCCCTTCAGCAATAAGCCGGAAGAGCGCTTGTTCACTATTTAGCTCATTTTCTTTTTTCATTAAGTTCCCTGTACAAGGTAAATTTAGTCCTTTTTTTCTTATCAAAAAATTTGCCTTGCCGGCGGGAAACTACTTGCCCCTCCTGCTCCGGGTTGCCCTGGTAACCATCTATAGCGATTTTATTTCTTACCTCTTACCGGTGTATTTTCCTGCTTATTAAATTCAAGGGCAAGTGTTAACCAGTAATTAAAATCTCTTTTCGTTTTAAGATGCTCTTCATTTACATATACAAATCCTTTGTACTCCCGTCCTCTCATGATGACTGTACGGCAGCCTTCTTTTTTTATCGCTTCTTCATGAATACCGGGGTCAATGCGGCACATCATTTGTCCCGGGCCTGCTGTCAGGCACATTTTATTATTCACCATAAAGGCAATCCTGCCAAACATTTTCTTCTCTTCAACATTGGGCACTTGTGCGAGTGCCTGCCGGATTTTCTCCGCCAGTTTTTCACTGTAGGGCATATAAATTATTTGGGGATATGCTTATCAAAAGTAAGCGTATCAAAGAAGATTGTCAGTGCATCTAATTTTCCGTTCTTTGCCTTCCAGATCTCCGCTACATCGCCATTGATGCTTGCTCCGTCGGGAAATATAAAATCGTAATTTCCGATTACACAGGCATTTTCACCGTCTATGATCATTTCCTTCACCCGCATTGTTTTGAATGCCCGTGAAAATCTTTTAATCACTTCTATGTACGCCGCTTTTCCAACAGCAGGCGCCGTTTTTGTCATATCGCCGCCGGTGAATTTAAAGTCGTCGGAGATGACCGTCTCCCATCCTTCTTTCCTGGCAAAGCCATTGTAATAAATTTCGAGTAATTGTTTTGTTGACGTGGAGGTTTCCATTTTTTTCTATTTTTAAAGAATCAGGAATTGCAATCTTAGTTATTGCATTTTGCAAGTAAAAATAATAAAGTTATTGTAAATTGCAAGTACTTTTTAAAATCAGTCAGTATGGAAAAAGTCAGGTCGGATTGCCCCATCAGTTGCTCGCTGGATGTTTTTGGAGACCGGTGGTCGCTGCTGATCATCAGGGACATTATGCTCAGGGGGAAATTGTCTTACAGTGAGTTCCTGGAGTCGGAAGAAAAGATCGCCACCAATATCCTGTCGAACAGGCTGAGCGTACTGGAAGCAGAAGGTATCCTGTTAAAGCGGGTATCACCGGCGAATAAGTCGAAGTTCCTTTACAGTCTTACGCCAAAAGGAATAGACCTGTTACCCATCATCATTGAAATAATGGATTGGGGGGCAAAATACAATGTAAATTGTCCGCGAAGAGAACTTGGAAAGAAGATAAAAAAAGATAAAGCCGGGGCCGTTAAGGAATATTTTGCAAAGTTGAAAAAGCAGTTCAGGTGAGAGGTTGCACCCTGTTATTTACGCTTCAGATCTTCCCCCTTCCTGGTGTATAATACAATACACGGACACGGCGGATGTAAATCCTGGAATACTTTTGCGAAGGCGAAATCCGACAGCGGGCGCGTGGCCACTATAGACGCAGGCACTTCATTCTCATCTATGAAATATTGTACCCCGGAGGAACAGGAAAGCGCGCTGCTGGATTGCCACCCGGGCGGTAGCTCCCGGTTCAGAAAATCCAGCACAAAGTATTCCCTGCCGGGGTTGATGGGGTCCCGGAGATCAAAAGTATAATGTTCAATGGCCCTGAATTCCTCCCGGATGACATATTGCTTATTTAACGCCGCATGCCTGTTCTGCCAGCGTGCCTTTACCCTTACCTCCTTTAACTTTCTGGGTTTTGTGGTATCTGCTTGCTGTTGCTGCGCCATTGCAAAAAAGGGCAGGGAGAAAAAGAAAATAAAAATAATGCGAATCATTACAAGGATTACACAGATCAGCAGGATAAAGTACCCTGCTTTTTTGGATGGCGTTGCCTTTTTTTTCCAGTACTGTATTGGGTTCTATCAATATGAGCAGGATGCCCGGTTATACTGATATCGGTTATCATTTTAATCCGGGCTCCGCCGCCCCCAAATCGGACATAGTGCATGGGGAGTGCATGGGAAGTGCATGGGAAGTCCATGGGGAGTGCATGCGAACAGTATTAAAACCGCATGGATGATCCATGATATACCCATGTTTGACCCATGGATGAAGCATCCGGGAAATAACCGTGACCCAAAGGACTTTTATTTAACCGTCATCTTAAATACCAAATAGAAAACAGGTGAATTTAATATTAACTCTGAATGTTTTTTGCCATTACCTTAGTGAAAGTTTATGCTTATAGAGAATCGTCATTTTTAGTTACCCGTACTATGTAGTTTAACCAAAATCGTAGTTCGTACCTATTTGTAAACAAGATCCTGTAACAACCTGTAAACCTAAACACGCGTATAGTTTCAACCAAATATCAAGCTTCATTTAAAACAACAGAACATGAGAAATCCTCTCCGGTTATTGGCGATATTATCGCTGGTATTCCTGATGTTACCCAACATTGCTTATGCACAGGAGCAAAAACTCATTACCGGCATTGTGTTAGCCGATGATGGTAATCCCCTGCCTGGCGTCACCGTCAGAATCAAAGGTAGCAACCGTAATACACAAACCAATGCTACAGGGCATTACCGCATTGCGGTAACTCCGGGAGAAGTCCTGGAATTTTCCTTTATCGGCTATGAAAGCCAGAGCGTTCCTACCGGGAAAAGCCCGACAATCGACGTGAAAATGCTGACGAGCGCCAGTTCGCTTGAACAGGTGATCGTTACCGGTATGGGTATCAAAAAAGAGAAAAAAGCACTGGGTTATGCCGTGCAGGACATCAAATCGGCTGAACTGCTGAAAAACAAGGATCCTAACCTGGTGAATTCCCTCAACGGTAAAATTGCTGGCCTGAACATCACCAACTCCGGTGGCGCACCCGGCGCTTCTGCTTCAATTATTATCCGCGGAGGTACCTCCCTGGAAGGAAACAACCAGCCGCTGTTTATCATTGATGGTATGCCAATGGACAACTCCACCGGGCAGGGCGACAACAGCGCCTTCGATGGATCTATCAACCAGAGCACCACTTATAGTAATCGCGCCATGGATATCAACCCCGAAGATATTGAGTCCATTTCCGTCCTGAAAGGCCCCGCTGCGGCTGCGCTTTATGGTCTCCGTGCTGCTGCCGGCGCTATCGTGATCACCACCAAAAAAGGTACCACCGGAAATGTAGCCGGCTCCGTTACCAGCCGCTATATTACCAACTGGGTAAACCGGCTGCCCAAACAGCAAAGTATCTATAAACAAGGCTCCAATTATAACGGCACCTTTACCGATCAGACGGCGATGTCGTGGGGAAATAAATTTGACCCGGGCGAGAAGATCTATGATAACATGAAAGACTTCTTCCAGACAGCCAATGCGTTTGATAACAGCTTCACCATTTCAGGAGGTACTGCCACCGGCAACTTTTATCTCTCCGGGTCTAACCTCAACCAGTCAGGTGTAGTGCCTTCCACAGACTTCAACCGTTCTACCGTGCGGTTTAACGGCGAACAGAAGATCGGCATTTTTACGTTTGGCGTAAATGCTACCTATGCGCGGAGTGAAACGCAGAAAACACACTTACCGGAAGCGGCTTATGGGCCTCCGGCGGTTCCGGTTATATGGAAAGCATTGTGGCCTGGCCACGGAACGATGATATGAAAGTATGGCTGAATGCAGATGGCTCCAAGCACCGGCTGCTGCCGGATATTCCGCTGGATACCGACATCGACAATCCTTACTGGATCATTAACCGTAACCCGCAGTCGGATAAAACCAACCGCTTTATCGGTTCTGCTTATGTAAATGTAAAAGTAACCAGCTGGTTTGACGCTACCTACCGCCTGGGCATAGACAACTACTACACGCAGCTGCGTAATTTAATTTCCCCGGGCTCCAGTGTCAAAGAAGGCTGGCAGAAAGGAATGCTGTCGGAAACAGACCGGAACTACAATTATGTAAACTCCAACCTGATGCTGAACTTCCACAAAACCTTTCATAAAGACTGGGATGCCAGCCTGCTGCTGGGTACTACTACAGAAGACAGCTACACAAAATCCAATTCTGCCCGTGCAGAAAGTTTCCAGATACCCACGTTTATCAGCATTAACAATGCTGCCAAGGAAAACCAGTACATCAGCCAGGGAATCAGCCGCAGAAGGTTGGCCGGCTTCTATGGCGACCTGCGCTTGTCATACAAGAACATTGTATTCCTGAGCGCTACCGGTCGTAACGACATTGCCTCTACCCTGCCACCTCAGAACCAATCGTTCTTTTACCCTTCATTAAGCGGAAGCCTGGTGTTTACGGAGCTGATCCCCAAAAACAATATCCTGAGCTTTGGTAAGCTGCGTGCTTCCTGGGCGCAGGTGGGTAAAGACGCTCCTACCTACCAGACCAACACTTACCTGTTCGGGCCTGAGCTTACTATTGGCGGCGGCTTCCGCAACTACTGGTCGAGAGGAAACGATAACCTGAAACCGGAAACAACTACCTCTACAGAATTTGGTACCGAAATGCGTTTCCTTAACGGCCGGCTCGGATTTGATTTCACCTGGTATGTTACCACCAGCCGCGACCAGATCCTCACGCCCCGCGTAAGCAATGCCACCGGTTATATCCTCAGCTCTGTGAATACCGGTACCATTGAAAACAAGGGGATTGAAATATCCATTAACGCCACGCCGATAAAGAAAAAAGATTTCAGCTGGGAGGTAATGCTCAACGCGTCGCATAACAACGGCGTGGTAAAATCCCTGCCGGGCTCCCTGCCTATCCTGTATGTAACTGATGTGCACCTCGCAGTAGGCCAGGCTGCTTCCTTTGATGGTGGCGTGTTTATGGGCGTAAGCGGCTCCGTATGGCAGAAAGATGAAAACGGCAACCTGCTGCTCGACTGGAACACCGGCTACCCGATTCCTACCACCGCCCTTACTACGTATATAGGTAACCGTGAGCCTGACTTTCTCGGAGGGTTGAACAACAGTTTTACCTATAAGCAATTTAACTTTTCCTTCCTCTGGGATTTCAGGGTGGGCGGAGATGTGTTTAACGGCACCGACTACCTGCTGACCTCCTACGGCCTGAGCGAACGCACCGAAAACAGGAACAGCGAAATTTCCTTCAGCGGTGTAGCTAAAAATCCCACCACAGGAAAATTTGAACCGGTAACGAAAACAGTGGTGCAGTCGGAGAAATACTACCGCGATGTGTATGTAAAGAACGCGCCTTTCTTCCTGGAAAAAGTAAACTGGATGAGACTCCGTTCTGTTTCCCTCTCCTACTCACTTCCCAGAACATGGCTTAGCGGCGCACGCTGGCTGAGGGATGCCACAGTAACCGCTACCGGCACCAACCTCTTACTGCTGACGAACTACTCCGGCATGGATCCTGAAACCAGTACTGCCGGCGCCGGCGTAATAGGCTCCGGCTCTTCCGGCATCGACTATTGCGGGGTACCTGCCACAGCAGGATTTGCCATTGGTTTAAATCTTAAATTCTAAACGTGCGGAAAATGAAAAAAATACTCTTTATCATCAGCCTGTCGTTTGCACTTGCCTCCTGTAAGAAATGGGTGGACATCAACGACAATCCCAATAGCGCCAATTCATCTGTACCCACCGCCGAACAACGGCTGCCGCCACTCATCGCCCAGTTCTGCGATGCATATGAAAGCACCGGCACCCGGGCAGCCTATCTTTCACAACAACTCGCTTCCGTATACGTCAGCGGCGGAAGTAACTACAATCTTACTGCCTGGGTATCTAACAGCACCAACATACAATGGCCGTGGCAATGCTGGTATGTAAATACCGCCGTAAACGTGGCGCCACTCATCACCGCCGCAGAAAAAGTACAGGCGTATCATTATATCGGCGCCGCCAAAATCATGAAAGCATGGGGCTTTGGCACCCTCGCAGATGTATACGGCATGCTGCCATATGACCAGTTCGACGATCCCACCACTATCACGCCGAAATTTGACCAGGCATCCTACGTTCAGGAAAAAGTGCTGGCACTGCTGGATGAAGCCATTGCGGACCTTCAGAAAACACAGGGACCTACTGCGCCTCCGCTGGCCAAAGGAGATATCCTCAACAACGGCAGCACCGACAAATGGATCCGCCTGGCCTACGGCTTAAAAGCACGCTGGTTGAACCACACCTCCGCATTGCCTGGCTTCAACCCACAGGCCGTACTGGATGCCGCTTCAAAAGGCGCACAGTCGAAAGACCAAAGCGCCGTGATGCAATATGTAGATGAAGGTCCAACCGTCACCTCTTCAGCCAAAGAAGCATTACAGTACACGAATACAGCTACGACCGCCAGGATCACCAAACTGTACATGGACTACCTCACCAATAACTACACCGGCGCTCCTACAGGCATCAATAATATGGAAGATCCAAGAGTAGACCTGCTCATTCCAAGCATGGCCGACCGGAACGGCGTACTGCACCGCACACAGGGCGTAGACATGACTTCCGGTATTACCAATACGGGTCCATTGTCATACACCTACAGTACAACTAATAATACGTTCTCTAACAAGGATTCCATTTATGTGATCCTGCGTAAAACACCGTATGCCCCAACGGCTACCGACCGTATACAATCCACCGGTACCTGGTACACAAAAAGAGGCGCTAAAGGATTATTGTTTACCAATGCGGAACTGCGTTTTATTGAAGCGGAAATTCTTATTAAGCAGGCTAAAAATACAGAGGCATTAACAGCCTACAAAGCCGGCATCCGTGCGCATATGGAACTGCTGGATATTCCCGCCGGAACCATCGACGCATTCCTCAACAGCAGCTCCGTAGTGCAGCTGCCGGCATTGCTCACACTCAGCAATATCATGATCCAGAAATACATTGCGTTGTCTTACTCCCCCGAAAACTGGGCAGACCTCCGCCGGTTAAATTACTGCACCGACGCCGCCGGAAACTATAACGAAACAACCGGCGTTTATAAAGGATTTAAACGTCCGGCGCATGTTAACACGCTCTATTACCCGGCCCAAACCGATTGGCCACGCCGCTTTGCGGTACCCAGCTATGAAATCAATTACAACAGCACACAGGTACTGAATGCAGACCCTACTGCCAGCAGCCCGACGTATATCAGCCAGCCAGTGTGGTGGAATAAGAAGTAAACGCGAATTTTGTCTTTCTCAGGATTACGCTGATTTTACTGATTACCTGGATTTTTACATTTGGATTTTTTTAGATTTTTAGATTTTCTTAAAAATAATAATTAAGGGAGATAAGAGCGATATCCGCTTCTATCTCCCTTAATCCTTTATAAAATCCAAAAAGTAAAAATCCAGGTAATCAGTAAAATCAGCGTAATCCTGAGAAAGACAACCTACGCTCTACGGCACATCATCATCTTTAAAAAATGGTTGCAGGAAGAAGTGCATGATCAATAATCCCAGCACAAAACCAATACCCAGTATGGCCAGCACACTCATTAGCGGCACACTGTGACACTGACCTGGTATGCTGCTGATCCCTACAAACGGTATTTCCTTATTTAGAAAAAGCGCCATAAAGCCACTGACCACCGTAAGCAGGATGAGTACAATCAATAGTATCAATAATTTTTTTCGCCACTTCCAGTCGTCCCCTTGTGTTTTTACAAAATAAAAGTACACAGCACCCGCCATCAGCACTAAAATAAAAAAGCCGATGGTGAAATAAATAAAGTAAACATCCCCTTCATACTGCGAGGCATCCACGCTGCATGGATCTTTGAACAGTATAGCGTATATGCTCAATTCTCTTTTTATGCGCTGCCAGAACGTGAGATGCTGCGGGATGGGGGGATACAGCGATACCGTATCAAGAACAAGCGTGTCTGTTACCACAAATTTATCTACCAATGCATCCCACAGGTCTGTGGTGCCGTTATCGGCGCCCAATGTCCATATTGCGATGCCACCTAGCTCATTCTTCATTACAAAGTCATACTTCATCGACATGCTGATGCCATCATCAAACCAGATCTCCTCCTTTACTACGCCATACTGATCTTTTACTTCTATAAAAAAAGTAGCGGTGGTTTCATCGAAGATGGCGACAGTATCCGAAGGGTACTGCTTGCGGATATCGCTGTAGCTAACATAGCGACTGAAAACATCCGGGTTGCCATCTCTTCCTTTTTTCCATACGGCGCCGTAGTAAGGCAATAACAAGGAAAGTTGTGCAGGCGGAATATCGCCTTGCAGGTAACGTGAAACAGCGCTTGTCAAAGACTTTGACGCATTGCCATCCAGTGGTGCAAGCGGTCCTGCCGTTTCGCCGCCCGCCTGTGTAAAATCAATGATAAAGTAATCGACATAACTGTGGAGTGCACGCAGATCGTAGTTATAGGAAGGGTCGTACGGAGGTACAACTACATTAATTTTAAAGTTCTTATTTACATTTTTCAACGCACCGGAAAGCCCAATGATAAAGCTGCTGAAAGCGACACGTTGATTACCGGGCAGTGCCTGAAAATAGATAGTAACCCCATCTGCTTTTTGCTGCACCAACAAACGGGCAAGGCTATCCGAAAACGTTGCCTGTGCATTTTTATTTTTGAGAAGGGCGAGTATGTTACTGCTTTTTTTATCAAGAAAAAGAAACTGCAGGTTGCATCCTGCCGACAGCGCATCGCCCACAGACTTCACTTCATCCTGCTGAAAGGCTGGCTGGATACGGCCAGTCTGGCCATCAACCAGGTATCCGAGGAAACTGTAAGTACTCAGCGCATTAAAATTGTACGTCGTATATCCCTGCTCCATCCAGTATGGCTGGATACCCATTACATTTACTTTTTGTGAAAGCCGGAGCAGGTAACGCGCGCCCACACTATCGCTCAGCCGCAATGTATCTACCTGGTCGGGGGGCCGTCCGTACAATGAGCGGATAGCGGTAAGATGAGCGGCTTTGGTATTTTCTGTTTCCTGTTCCTCACTCTTCTTCTGCAGGATGGGCATCATCTTATCCACCAGGGCATCAAGATCAGTTCCGGGCACCGCACTATCGGGTTCCTGCACCGGTTTTTTACTGCTGGTATCAGCCGGCGGATTTGCAGCCTGCGAAGCATGACTTAATGCAATGGCATTAAGCAGTGACATCAGCGAATCAAATTGCTGGTTTTCTGTTTTGGTTAATGCCTCGTTTAATTTCCGTATGTCATCCTTACTAACTACCAGTGAATCTGTTAACGTTTGGTTGATAACATATAAAACGCGGGCGCGCTCGCGCGCGTGAGCATTATATCGAAAACGAAAGGCTTTTAAAATCCGTTGTATGAGCTTAGTGTTGGCGGCAGTATCCGATGGCAGCTTTGGCGGCTTCGGCAATTTAGGCGCTGGTGGCGGCTTTGGCGGCTTTGGTAATTTAACTGGCGACTCCTGGAAATAATGGCGCACACTCCTGCTGTTGCCGTATGCGGTGCTATTGCAATGAAAAAAAACGAGGAATGCAATTATGAGGGCGGTTATTTTTTGAGCGGGATTCATCAGGATGCTTAAGATAATAAAAGATAGAAAAATATTTTTTCAAATAAAAATAAATAAATCGCTTTTTTGAATTTATATTGCGATATCAACATGAAAACTCAATTTCATTTCTCAAAATAACGAACACCTTTTTCAGCCCGGACAATTTACAGGACAGTATACATCTCGCGATAAGAATTAAATACCATTCCAATGATCTATGAGGCCCTTAGCTGTGTTACAGAAGATATTAACAATAACCTGAAGCGAAAATTACAGATCAACGAAGATAAAGTGATACTTTCCGGTATTGTAAACCAGGATGGTTCCGTAGCGATACAGGGCGAAAACAAAATGCTTGTAACGCTTGTCAATGTTGAAAAAGAGACAGCAAGAACATCCGTTTCAAATACCGGCGCCGGCATGTACAATACCTCGGCAGCAGCGGTATCCGTGAACCTCTATGTATTATTTTCTGCTTACTTCAGCAGCAATAACTACGCGCAGGCTTTAAGATTTCTTTCCTACACCGTCGCCTTTTTTCAGTCGAAAAATACCTTTACCGCACAGAATACACCTGCGTTAGATGCCGGCATCAGCAAGCTTGCCTTTGAACTGGAAAGTCCCGGAGCCGACAGGCTAAACAACATGTGGGCTACGCTGGGCGCCAAGTACATGCCATCCGTTTTGTACAAGGTGCGCATGCTTACGTTCGACGATTCCATCATCAAAGAATACAGGCCAGCCGTTGCGGGCACTGCCGGAGAAATGTTACCGGCGAGATAAATGTTATCCTTAGCTAGTTTTAAAAACTTGAATGAAACAGCAATATGAAATACTGACTACTATCCGCTATCGTCATGATTTTTTCCAGGCGCTATCCTACGAAGGCATAGGCATCCGCATGTCTGCCGCTACCGGAAAACAGTTACTGAATGCAGATCTGATGCTTAAACAACAGGCATCCGGGTTCTTGTTGCTCTACAACACATTGGGCGCTGGAAAGCGCACCAGGAGCGACTTACTGCAGGACAATACCATGCTAACCTTTGAAGTAATCCTGAAAGATCCGCTGTTTTATAACTATACTGCTATTGATGCCGGCAGCATTACTACCCAATGCTTTATGTTTGGCAATGATGCCGCTAATGCACCAGGCGTTTTACACCGGCATCCATATGCTGATGCAGCAGACCTGTACGGAACAGATACGCTGACGGAACCCTTTTTTACAAAACCGTTCGGATTGCTGACATTGGTGCTGAATGACTCCCTACAGGATAACTATGAGATCAGGTTTCAGGCCCGGAGCACCTACTGGTGCTACTACCTGATGAGTGAACAGCTGGCAGCGCTGCCACACCCGGTAATCCTCAACAACAGCGGAATTTCCTGTTTCAGCGAGCCATTGCTGGCAGCGCTGCCTGAGCGGAATAACGTACCGGTACTGGTATCAAATGACCCTATCCCACTTTCGGATAGGACTCCTGACATACTAAAACTGGCAAACCGGCTATCGGAGGAAGACAACAAACACAAAATCATCATCTCCCCGCTCCCGTCGCCGGAAGTCAACAGGATATCTGCTGCAGGAAGATCGTGGTATACCAATGGAAAAACGTACTCGGAAATATTTTTATACTAAACAAAAAATCACCTAATATGGCATCAACCTTCATGACCCCTGGGGTTTATATTGAGGAGAAAAATGCGTTCCCCAGTTCCATTACCGCTGTGGAAACTGCAGTGCCTGTGTTCATAGGCTATACGCAGAAAGCAGAAAGGAATGGTAAATCCCTTATCCACAAGCCCACCAGGATCACGTCTTTCGCAGAGTACCTGGAATACTTCGGCAGTGAGTTCAAACCTAAATTCACGCTGGCGGACGCAGATCCCAAGGTGAAGCAGGAAACCTTTAACATCAACGGGAAGCCGACCGTGGTCCAGATTAAAGACAATAACACGGCCTACTTCTACAACAGTATGCGGCTTTTCTTCGGCAATGGCGGAAGCCTCTGCTACATCCTGTCGGTTGGCACCTATGGCAGCGGAGCAGATGGCGTTACCATTGCAGCAGATGATTTCATTGGCTCG
The DNA here is from genome assembly GCF_050434025.1 of Chitinophaga sp. W3I9. NCBI lineage: Bacteria > Pseudomonadati > Bacteroidota > Chitinophagia > Chitinophagales > Chitinophagaceae > Chitinophaga > Chitinophaga sp. W3I9. The sequence goes on along the minus strand of NZ_JBNPWC010000001.1, from coordinate 4,154,015 downwards.
GACACCAAGCCCAATGTATTTACCCTGCTGGAAAAAGAAGCTGAACCCACGCTGATTGTAATGCCCGACATCATTGCACTGGGAGCAGATGCCTATACTACGGTGTACTCACAGGTATTACAGCATTGCGCCAACATGCAAAGCCGCTTCGGTATCTTCGACCTGGTAAAACAAAAACCATCGGACGTACTGGAAGATGTGGTGGGCGTATTCCGGGAACAGATCGGCGTTAACTCGCTCAACTACGGCGCTGCTTATCATCCCTGGCTGAAAACTACTATTGTGCAGCCGGATGAAGTGGACTTTGAAAACCTGGATGCCAGCGTAGACCTGGAAAAATTATTACCCGAACCAGCGGCTGCGCAGATCATCACCAAATTTAAAACCAACGCCACACCTGATAAAAATACCAAAAAGAATTTCCATCAGTCGCTGAAGGCTGCCAGTCCTACCTACGTGCATATCCTCGAGGAAGTGCGTGCGCAGATGAATGAACTGCCACCAAGTGGAGCATTAGCGGGCATCTATACCCTGATAGATAATTCACGCGGCGTGTGGAAAGCTCCTGCCAATGTATCGGTGAGCATGGTAACCGCCCCCACGGTTAACATCTCCGGTGAGGAACAAAAAAATCTCAACGTGGATATCATGGCAGGAAAGTCTATCAATGTGATCAGGCCATTTACAGGCGTAGGTACCCTGGTATGGGGCGCCAGAACATTGGATGGCAATAGTCTCGACTGGCGTTATATCAACGTGCGGCGCACGCTCATCATGATTGAGCAATCTGTAAAACTGGCTACCCGCGCTTATGTGTTTGAATCCAATGATGCCACTACCTGGATCACGGTAAAAAGCATGATCAACAACTTCCTGCAAAACCTCTGGAAACAGGGCGCACTGGCCGGCGCCGCACCGGAGCAGGCTTTTGATGTACAGGTAGGTCTTGGTGCTACTATGACACCCCAGGACATCCTGGAAGGCAGGATGCTGATCACCGTAAAAGTAGCGCTTACACGTCCTGCTGAATTTATCATCATCACCTTCCAGCAGCAAATGCAGGAATCTTAATCCACAACTAAAAAATCTATTCAATAACTTTTAAAACTTGCAATTATGGCAGATGACGGCTCCACCCAATCACAGGCCACCTGGCCTATGGTAAAGTTTTCTTTCAAAGTCATGTGGGATGGCAAAGAGATCATATTCCAGGAAGTAACCGGGCTTACTTCTGAAACACAGGTAATAGAATACCGCGGCGGCAGTAATCCTGTATACTCGGTAGTAAAAATGCCGGGGATCGCCAAGTTCAATAATATCACCCTGAAGAAAGGTATCTTCAAAGGAGATACTACCCTGTGGGATAATTATGATCTCATCAAAATGAATACCATCAAGCGTTCCACCATTGTAATCAGTTTACTGGATGAAACCGGTCAAACCGCGATGAACTGGACACTGACCAATGCGTTTCCCTGTAAAATGACGGTTACCGATATGAAATCCGATGCCAATGAAGTGGCAGTGGAAACCATGGAAGTAGCGCATGAAGGACTGCATTTAACCAAATAAAAACGGACAACGGGTAGCGAAGCCGCAGGAATGACTTCGTTATCCGTTACTCCGCTCATTCACGGCTTCAAATAAATTGTCATGCCTATTCCACCACCACCGCCCTCGTCGGCCCAAACGCCTTTTTATCCACCGGTGGGATTTTATTTCAGGGTAATGGTGCCGGGAATCACCGGCAGCAATGAAGGCAGCTTCCAGGAAGTAAGCGGACTAACCGCCACCATTACGCCATTGGAAGTAAAAGAAGGGGGAGAAAACAGGTTTATCCATCGCCTTCCGCAGGCGCCCAAATATGGCAACCTGGTGCTCAAAAGAGGCATGCTCACCGGCTCTCCGCTGATACGCTGGGCGCAGAACAGTATCAATCTTTTTACCTTCTCGCCCGTGGCGGTAGTAGTAAGCCTGATGAATGCAAACCGCGGACTGGTAGCCTCATGGCAATTTGTAAATGCCTATCCCGTAGCATTGAAAGTATCAGAATTCAAAGCGCAGGAAAGCGTTATTGCCCTGGAAACACTGGAACTATGCTATGACTATTTTCAACAAATCAGTTAGTTATGCCTTTGGAAATAAGAGAACTGGTGATCAAAGTCACCATAGAAGAACATCCCCCGCAGGCAACAGGCCATACCGGCGTTAAAGACCTGCAAGCCCTGAAAGATAAGATAGTAAGGGAATGCATGGATAAATTAATTACTACCATAGAGAACTTACCCGCAAGATGAACCCTACAGGAGGACCCACGAAATTATTACTGGCAGGCTATGCAGATCCGGAAGCTACGGAATTGATCGACAGCGTATCCGCCGTAATCAACCCGGACAATTATACGCTCAACTATACCATCAATTATAAAAACACAGATGAGCAGGGCGCAGTAGCGCCTACACAAATTTTCAGCAGCATGGAGTCGGGTAACTTCGACCTCGAACTGCTGGTGGATGGAACCGGCGTAATCCCTATTCCCGGCGGATTAACAGTAGACGCCTATATCGAAAAAGTGATGAACATCGCGTATAACTACCAGGGAACAGACCACCGTCCCAACTACCTGCGCATCAGCTGGGGAAATACCAACTTTACAGGCGTATGTAAGAACATCAACATTAAGTACAGCCTGTTCAGCACTACCGGCGTGGCTTTGCGTGCAGTGATCAAACTCACTGTAATAGAGTCGGTAGCCTTTGCAACGAAAATAAAAGAATCCGGTGTGTCATCCCCGGACCTTACACATATGCGGACCGTACTGGCCGGCGATACCCTGCCGTTAATGACCTATCGTATTTACGGTGAACCCGGTTATTATATGGAAGTGGCCAGGGTAAATGGTTTGAATAGTATCCATGATATTAAACCCGGCGACGGACTCTATTTCCCCCCGCTAAAGAAATAAATTCCCATGGCAGCAGTTGTACCTATCAACATAGCAGATCCTACCCTGCAATATACCATCACGGCAAACGGCACCGCTGTGCAATACACGTACCCTGTCATATCTGTAACAATACATCATGAACTGAACCGGATCTCCTATGCAGAAATCATGTTGTCTGATGGCACTACAGCGAAAGCATCTACAGGTGTGATCGGCGATTTCCCCGCCAGTGACAGCGACAGCTTTTTGCCCGGGAACACCATCACCATTACTGCCGGATATGGCAATACCGGTGAAGAACTGATTTTCACCGGCGTGGTGGTGAAGCAGTCCATACAGGCCACCGACCAGGGTTTCCACCTGATCGTCACCTGTAAGCACAGCGCCGTGCAGATGACCATCACCAAAAAAGATGCAGTGTTCATCAATCAAACAGATAGCGACATCATGTCCACGACTGTTAGTAATAACGGTTTGAGTGGAGATATACAAAGTACCAGCGCGCTCAACGAACTGGTGTTTCAGAAATTTTGTACCGATTGGGATTTCCTGTTATCACGTGCGGAGTTTAACGGCTTCGTGGTATCACTGGTAGGTCCCAAAATAGTGGCCGCCCCTCCGGTAGTAAGCGGAGAGCCGGTGGTATCTGTAGCTTTCGGTGAATCGCTGATCAGCTTCAACGCTTCTGTAAGCGCCGAGAAACAGGTACCTTCTCTCACCGCTGCCGCATGGGACCCGCAAACATTGGCCATGATTACCGCTACCGCCACGGAACCGGGACTGAATGCGCAAGGTAACCTGGAAGCCACCACACTGGCTTCCGCGCTGCATCAAACGCCGCTGCAGCTGGTATCCAATTCGCCGCTGGCACAGGAAACTTTGCAATCATGGGCCAACAGCACCCTGCTCCGTATGCGGCTGGAATCCATCAGCGGGCAGGTATCCTTCATGGGCAACGCCACCGTATGGCCCAACACATTGATCACCTTAGCCGGCGTGGGCGCACGCTTTAACGGCAACGCCTACGTGTGGGCCGTAACACATACACTCAAGGAAGGCGTTTGGAATACCAACGCAAAGTTTGGGTTGAACAGCAAACCTATTTATGAAAGGGAAAATTTTTCCTACTCCCCGGCAAACGGGCAGCTGCCGGCTATACAAGGACTTCAGCTGGGCACCGTAGTCGCCATTTCTGAGGACCCTGCCGCAGAGTACCGCGTGCAGGTGATGCTGGCCAGTACCGCTACCGGTCAGCAAGGCACCTGGGCCCGGCTGTCTACTTTCTATGCCACCGCCAGTGCAGGCGCCATATTTTTCCCGGAAGTAGGCGATGAAGTAGTAGTGGCTTTTATTGAAAATGATCCGCGTTACCCGGTGATCATCGGCTCCCTATATGGCAAAATGAAAACGCCGCCGGTAATTCCCGCAGATAATAACAATTACATCAAGGCGCTGTATACAAAGAGTCAGCTCAAAATTAGTTTTGATGATGAGAACAAGATCATCACCGTGATTACACCGGGAGGCAACAGCGTGGCACTGAACGACACATCGCAGGAAATAGTGATCCAGGACCAGAGCAGTAACAGCATTACCATGGCGCCGGCAGGCGTTACCATAAAAAGCGCCAGCGACCTTACATTACAGGCCACGGGGCAGCTCAAACTGAATGGCATGTCGGTGAATGTTGCCGCCACTACCGCACTGGAAATGAGCGGCGCCACACTGTCAATGTCGGCCGACACCACGCTCAGCGCTACCGGTAATACCTCTGCTACCCTCTCTTCTTCTGCTGCCACCATCATACAGGGAGGCGTAGTAATGATTAATTAAAACGATAAAAAATAAATTATGGGACAACCCGCCGCAAGGATCACAGATATGCATGTATGCCCGCTCATTACACCTGGACTACCCCCTATTCCGCATGTGGGTGGCCCCATAGTAGGGCCGGGTATGCCCACTGTTTTAATCGGCGGCATGCCCGCCTCCGTAATGGGCGACCTGTGCACCTGTGTGGGACCGCCTGATTCTGCCATCATGGGATCGTTCACCGTGCTCATAGGCGGAAGACCTGCGGTACGTATGGGCGACACCACCGCCCACGGCGGCGTAATTGCATTAGGATGTCCAACGGTATTAATAGGAGGTTAACAATGGCAAAAGATATCAAATCATTTTTAGGAACAGGCTGGAGCTTCCCTCCTTCCTTCGACAAACCCAACGCCTCGGTACTGATGGTGTCTGATGTGGCGGATATTGAAGAAAGCATCCGCATCATTCTCAGCACCATTCCCGGCGAACGCATCATGCTGCCGGATTTCGGCTGTAATATCCGCAAGATGGTATTTGAAGTAGTAGACTCCCGGTTTTCCGGGGAACTGAACCACCTCATCTATCATGCATTGCTGGAATACGAACCACGGATCAAACTGGTGGACTGTCAGATTGTTGACCAGACAATGGAAAGCGGCACCGTGTACGTTCAGATCAACTATACGGTGATTTCTACCAATACCCGGCATAACCTGGTGTATCCGTTCTACTTCCTGGAAGGTACCAACATCAGCACGAGATGAATAACTACTTTGAAAATATACAGGATGGCGTCAGCCAGTTGGAACGGCAACTGGATGCATTGCAACCTGCCTATGTAAAAGTAGACGACAAAAGTACCTTTGACCTGCTGGCGCAGCTGACCGCGCTCGCCAGCCAGTTTAACTATTATAATTTCCAGGATCAGCCGGATGGCGACTGGCAGGAATTTTTTCAGACAGATCTGGTGATTATGCTCATCACCTGTTCCAACCTCCAGTTCACCGCCTATGAAGAAAAATATCTCTTCCTGCGGGAAGCGATGGGCAAAGCAGGAAATGAAGCCAGTCTTTTTAAACATACCGCCGGCTTCTTCTCCCTGCTTTACGACATTGCCATTGAACTCATGGATGCCCTGCAGAAATTATTCCTCTCGGATAAACAGCAGGTGATCCGGCATTACATACAACAGGTAATCCAGGTGGTGGAAGATGAAACGATGAAGTTAAACCGGTATGAATTGCAGGTAAAACAATTGTTTCCTTATGAAACAGCCAGGCATCATACCCTCCGCGGCGTCACTACCACAGCGCGGTTGCAGGCGCTGTTCCCGGGCATTTCAAATAGTATCACCGAAAGCGAAGACATCTTCAGCGGATTTTTTTCGCTGAACGAAATTTACGATACACTGCGGACGAAATTTTACCAGACTTCCAGCGCTTCCGCCTACTACCTGAAGAATCAGCTCCGGGAACGGAAACATACGCCGCATATGGGGCTGCTGATGGCGTTTACGGAGCTTTATAAATACCTGCAGGACCAGATCAACGAAATACCCAAACGGCATCTGGATTATTATTACCGCACCATACTGGGTATGGAACCCCTGCATGCGGTACCGGACAAAGTACATATCCTGGTCACGCCCGCCCCGCAGGTGAACAGCCTCACGCTGGATAAAGGAGAAATAGTGCTTGCGCCCAGCGCTGCCAGGAAGGAACCGCTGCAATACCGGCTGCGGGATCCCCTCAAGGTACATGCCACCACCATTACCGCCATACACACCCTGTATATCAGTAATTACCTCCAGATCGCTGCGCGGTCGCTGCAAACAAATAACATCTGCGAAGCAGCTATTTATCATGCTATTCACCCGGTAATACCACCACCGGCTTTTGCCGCCCTCACCGCCCCGCCGGTGACCTGGCCCTTGCTGGGAGAAGATCAGCACGACCTGTCGCAATCGGTACGTACCATGGAGAATACCTCGATCGGCTTTATGATCGGATCGCCTACACTATACCTTACAGAAGGTGCGCGGTCGGTACAGGTAAGACTTCATTTTAACGCTGCCGGCTATACGGAGTTGATTAAATACCTTCAGAATTTTTCTGCCGTTACCGGCAGAAGTGCCGCTATCATTAACAGTGAACTGATGTCTGCCGCATTCCTGCTATACTACACCACTCCCACAGGATGGGAGCCCATTAAACATTATAACGTGCGGTGCAGCGCCGCAGAGCAGGCAGATAACGCTATTGTCATCAACTTCCTGCTACGCAGCAGCGAAGCCGCTTTCACCGTATTCAGCCCCGATGTACATGGCGATAATATTACATCGGCATTGCCGCTCCTGAAAGTATTGCTGAACAATAACAGCTTCCACCACCCCTACTCCTTTCTCCGTCAACTGGTACTGGACCGGGTAACGGTAACGGCTAAAGTAACCGGCTTCCGGGCCGTAAAACTGGATAATAACGTAGGGGAACTGAACGCATACAGCTCCTTCAGGATATTCGGACCCATGCCGGCAGTAGGCTCTTTTCTCGATATCTCCAACAGCAATGTTTTTAATAAGTATACGAAAGACTTCAGCATAAAACTGGAATGGCTGGATCTTCCCAAAAATATAAACGGGTTCGATAGTTACTTCGCCGCCTACCCGGGGAATATGACCAACAACTCTTACAAGGTGGGCCTTAGTAGTATTAACAACGGCGTATTTCTGCCCGAACGTGGCAACCAGGAACAGTTCCGGCTTTTCGATACGCGCCGCGACAAAGAAGGCGATCTGTACCTGGCCGATACCTCATTGATTAAAGACGCCGACTTCAATAAAATCAGTTTCCCTAATGGGATGAAAATGGATAAGGAAGTAAAGCGCGGCGGCACGGCTTACAAGCAGGGCGCCGTCAGGCTGGAGCTGTCGGCCCCCTCCGAAACATTCGGGCATCAGTTGTACACACTCATCTTTCCGGAAGTAATTTTATACAACGCCAAACACCCGATGCGGAAAAAACCGCTGCCGTCGCCTCCTTACGTGCCGGTGGTAAAGGCCATTGCCGTCAACTATACACTGGAACATTCCGAGTCATTAAAGCCGGGAAAAGTAGCCATACCTGGAGAAACCATGGAAGTACACCATGCGGGCGTATTTGGAAATGAAGGCATATATCCCGGCAACGGCGCCAATGACTTTTCCCTGCTTCCGGTATTCAACGAAGCCGGTCACCTCTACATTGGTTTTAACGAACTGAAACCCGGAGAAGAGCTGTCGCTGTTGTTTCAACTGGAAGATAAATATTTCACCGACACCACTACCAATCTTACCCCGCTCAACTGGCATTACCTGGCAAATAACAAATGGTATCCCTTTGAAAGCATGTGTCTTTTATCAGACAATACAAATAACCTTTCGCGGAGTGGTATTGTAAAGATCCGTGTTCCACACGGTATCAATCCCAATAACACTATCCATACACCCGGTACCTGGTGGATCAGGATTTCCACCCCTTCCCACGAATGCATTACGCCAAGGGTGATTGGTATCTTTCCTAATGCCGTAACCGTGGAGCGGGTGTTTGAAGGAATTGGCGGTTCGCTCGAAAAAGTATTAACGCTCCCACCCCTGACGATAAAAAAAACAAAAAAAGATATCCGCACCATCCAGGCGATCTGGCAGTTATTTCCTTCTTTCGGAGGCCGTAAAACAGAACCCGAAAGTAAATTTTATACACGGGTAAGTGAAAGACTACGGCACAAGCAACGGCCCGTTACAGCACTGGATATTGCGCAGGTATTACTGGAAGCTTTTCCGGAGATACTGATTGTAAAATGCATCACTGCGCTACCCGGCGCCAGGGACGAAGATGCAAGCATTGTGGTGGTTCCGCGGCAATCGGACAGCGGCCTGTTTATCAGCCCGGAACCCAAAGTAGACCTGGATACCCTTTGCCGCATTCAAACCTTTATGCAACAGCATATATCTCCCTTTGTACGTTTATCGATCCGCAACCCGGTGTATGAAAGCGTGAAGGTAGTATGCAGCATCATGTTCAGGGATCCATCTGAAAACAACCAGAACAGCCACCTGCAACAGCTGCAGCTGGATATCCAGAAATATCTTTGTCCCTGGTTGTTTGATCCTTCTTCCCATTTAAAGATAGGCAGCACCTTGTACAAATCTGAGCTACTGAATTATATCAACCGGCAGCCTTATGTGGAATATATCACCGGCTTTTCCCTCGTGCATTTTTATTACACAAAAGATGAAGATACCGGTATGGTAACGGCCTATTGTACAGATACCGCCATAGGCGGCCTTCAGCAGGTTACGCCTTCCTTGCCGCAAGCCGTGCTGGTCCCGTCGAAAGAACACCTCATCACCGTGCTGCACTCGCCCGAATACAAAGAACCGGAACCATTGGGCATCGATGCGTTGAAGATCAGCAACGAACTCATTATAGGCAACGACCATCATGTTATAACGCCAACGGACCAACGACCGGATCACGCAACCGATGAAGAGATGCTGACCATCTCTATACTTCCACCCTGACCGGTCATACCAGTAACTATTCATCTCTTAAAATAAATTGCTTATATATGGATACGCAACAAAGTAAAAAAGTATACGGGCGGGATGAGCTCAAACAATATTTCAGAAACGGCGTAATGCCAACAGAAAACCACTTCGGCTACCTGATAGATTCTACCATCAATAAACAGGAAGATGGTTTTTCAAAAGATGAAGACAATGGCTTGCTGGTATCTACGCTCGGCGACTCCAAGCGGCTGGTATCCTTTTACCGCGCCACTGATGACCTGGAACCTTTTTTCTGCATGGAAAAAGATGAACAGGACTTTCCTGCCCTTCGCCTGAAACCCGGCACCGGGGAAGATGACCAGACCGGACCCGGGAAGAGCTTCTTTTTTCATATGAACGGTAACCTCGGGGTCGGGAAAAAAAGTGACCCCCGTTTTAAAGTGGATGTCAACGGCTTTGCAGGTATGCAGGGACGCGTAGGAACTTTTAAAGCAGGCGCCGTTCCGGCAAACGGCAAATGGCATCCCATTCTCGAATCGATGGATAACTGCCAGGCATTTGAAGTGATGGCCAGAACCGGCCGGAAAGGCGCCGGCAGGGTAGCATTGCTTCACGCCACGGCACTCGCGGCATACGGCGGATCACATAACCGGATCAGCCAGCGCTGCGCCCACTATGGCTTTTTCTGGAATAAGATCAAACTGCGCTGGAAAGGCACCACGCATAACTACGCGCTGCAATTACGTTCCAACAGCAACTATGGCGATGGTGTGGAAATCTTTTATAACATCACCCGGCTATGGAGCGACGAGCTGTTTATGCCAGATGAATATTACTATTAATGCTGTCATATGTCCGATAGTCCCGTTCAGATCAACAGAGACAAATCCATTGCCCCTGCAATGGATTATGATCTTTTAATGAAGGAAGCCATTGCCCGCGTGCAGGAGCTGTCCGGTACCGAATGGACCGACTACAACCTGCATGATCCCGGCGTAACCATCCTGCAACAGCTATGCTATGCAATCACTGATCCGGCATATCGCACGGCTTTCCCAATAGAAGAAATACTGGCAGATAAAAAGGGCGACATTGATCCTTTGCAACACTCCTTTTTCCGGAGAGCAGAAATGCTTACCTCCGCGCCCGTGACGGTGAACGACTACCGCAAACTGGTGCTGGATGAAATAGACGACCTGGAAAATGTATGGATTGAACCCGTACAAACCATCCATCCATCCGGGTGTACAAAGGGCGTATACCGGGTATTTATACAGGTGGAAGATGCAATTGCCCGGAACATGGAAGCCAATGCAGACCAGGTACAGCAGCTGGCCGCACAAACAGATCATCTCCTGCAATCGTACCGGAACATCGGGGAAGACTTTGAACCCGCAGTAGTATTGCAACCACAGGAGATTTTCATTAAGGCCGAAATTTTTGTAGACAGCAGGCATGAGCCACAGCAGATCCTCGCCCTGATGTGCAATGCTTTTGAAATGACAATGCACCCGCCGGTAAGATTTGTACCCGCCGCCGAAATGTATATCAATGGCCACACACCGGAAGAAATGTATGCAGGTCCCTTGCTGAAGAAAGGTTTCGTAGCGAACAGCGATCTGCATCCCCGCAAACAAACCGCCGATCCGGCCGACCTGATGAAAAGTGTTTCAGAAGTACCCGGCGTAATGAAAGTAAAAGCTATTTACCTCGCGGATGAAAACGGTAACTTCCAGGCAAAACCGGTGCAGATCAAAGAAGGCCACTACCCTTACCTGGAAATGATAAGCGAAAAGCACGAGATAAAAATATCGAGCGACAAATTTGAATACAACCTCCGCGATGCCGGCTTCCTCAATATGTACGAGCAGGTAAAAACAGTAGCCCGCAGGAAATTTACTGGTCATCAAAATGCCGAAGCTCCCAAACCACTGAAAGGAATATACCGCAACTTAGGCCAGTACTATTCCCTTCAGCATCACTTTCCGGCGATTTATGGCATCGGGCATGAAGGCCTCGAAAAAGATGCTCCCGCCCTCCGCCAGGCACAGGCTAAACAGCTAAAGGCTTACCTGCTCTTTTTTGAACAGTTGCTGGCCAACTACCTCGCGCAGCTAAGCAACATCGGCAACCTGTTTTCGCCTTTCCTGCAACAGGTGCCAGCTGCTACCTACGCTACACAACCGCTGTACAACGTGCCGCATGTGGCCTCATTGCTGAAAGCATTTACCCATCAGAAATCACCCGTATCCTGGGAGGATTTCATCAATGATAACGGGAACCCCTATATTAAAAATATGCAGGAAGCAGCAGAACCGGATAAAGAATACCAGCAACGTAAGAACACGATACTGGATCACCTGATGGCCCGCTTCAACCTGGTGTTACTGAAATACCCGGTTACTTTCTATGAACAAACCTATGACCGCGATGCGCCTCCCTCCCGGATCAGTCCGGAGCTGGAATGGAAAGCATCCATCCTTCGTGACCTGCCCGCACTCAGCGCTAACCGCAACCGTTCGTTCAACTACCGCGAAGATATTTTTAACGAAGGGAGTTTGTCAGGCTATGAAACCATTCTGCATAAGTTGCTGCATGTGCGTCCGGAAAAAAGAAAGCGGCTTACCGCCGTATTTGATAGCAGCAACTGGAAAGTATCCGTGAGTCAACCTTCCGAGCCACATATTCATGTTCACCTGGTGAAGGAATACAAAGTGAAAGACGAACTGCTGAAAGTGAACATCGCTGAAAGCACTTCCGGCGAAATCATTACCGGCAAGAAATATGACTATGGCCGTCAGTCGGTGTCGCTGCTGCGTTACGGACTGGATCCGGCCAATTACCGCATCGTATACGATGGGGAAGAAGATGTGTACCTGGTGGTATACCGTCAGGCTGCACATGCGTTGTGGCAGGTGATAACCCGGGAAAACACGCATGAAGAAGCTATGCAGGCGCAAAAAGAAACGATGCGGCACCTGAAACAGATCAGCACAGAATCGGAAGGATGTTACCTGCTGGAACATCTGTTGCTGAAGCCTGCCTACACAGACAAGAGTTTTGGTTTCCGTATTTACAGCAGGTCCAATAAACTGCTGCTGCAACATGCACAATGGCTCACCCTTGAAGAGCGGGAAGCGCAGCTGGAAAACGTGGCCCCGCTGGCGGCTGCCCTGAATGAACAGGATGCTTATGGCAGCTGGCAACAGCTGCAACAGTATTACAAAATATATTTCTATCACGGCGATACGCCGGAACTGTTAACAGCAGCACATTTCACTTCGCCTGATCATAAGGTCGCCGTTGAAAAAACAATGCTGGACCTGCTGTTGCTCATCAGGCAAATGAAAACCGGGCAGCACCGGCAGGTACGTGTGGTGCCTTATGTAAAACACGGCGAGGCTGAAATGTTGCAGGAAGCCTTCTTCAAATTCGGCATGAGCATTATTTTCCCTTCATGGCCGGCACGCTTCCAGTATAAGGAGTTCAGGAATTTTACCGAAGGATTGTTCCGGGAACATACACCCGTGCAATTCCGCTTGAACTTCGACTGGCTGGGTATCAGCGCGATGCGGGACTTTGAATCCCGGTATTTCGATTGGCTCAAAGCCATGCGTGGAGAGGGCGACCGGCCATCTGCCACCGCTGCTTTGCTGGCCTTCATTGTAAAAGATCCGGCATTTTCTCAACATGTAGTTACTGTATAATGGAAGCACACATCATCCGGCGATACAGCTTTGATATCACCTACGATTCGAGGCCCAGGGCTTTTGCCTTGCAGGATAAAATGAGTACGCTTTTCCGGCAAAGCATCAGCAATGGTACGGATGATCTACTGCAACAACTGATCCCCGCCGACATGATGGCTTCTATCGACGGGCTGATACTGAACATAGGGACCATTCCTTTCAAAGACCTGGAAGCTGAGCTGCCAACAAAAATATTAGCGGCTTTGCAACAAGCGCTTACCGATCTGCTGTATCATCAACAGGCGGGCACGCAGCATGGCGTTAGCGGGGATATTACCATAAGGAAAGGCGAAGACCGGCAGCTGGAACTGATGAGCTTTTTCCTGTTGCAGGGGGTGATGCCGTGGTGGGCCACTACCACCGAACGCGCGCAACCGGGAGACATCATTTTACAGTTATCAAAAACTTCCCCGGGGAAACTGGCTGGTTTTATCCGCAGCATTGGCCGGAATCAAAGCGTACGGGAGCGAATTGTGTGGCAATTTTCCGTTGATGTATTACAGGCCATCGTACAGGTGCTGGAACCGGCGGAAGCGCTGTTTATTATTGCCGGCAGCCGAGAAATACTGTTGCTGCAACAGCAGCAACAATTACTCCATACTGAAACCAGTGAACTGGAAAAAGCGGTGTGGTTATTTATGCTCACCTATCTCATTATGGAACGGGGCAGCAACTTTAACCGCAAAGAATTTGTACGCAGCAACCTGCTGAAGCTGGCGGGGCATTTCAACCTTTCCTATGAAACCATCCTGGAGTTGTTTTATGAAGCATTGTGGCGTTACAAATCTTCCTTACCAGAAACAGGATTGGGTAACTATATCAAAGATCTCTATAACGAACTAACCGTTTCGCCTCAACGAAAACCAGTTGCCGGCGGTGATCCATCTTACAAAAAATTAATGGCAGACACCGGGGAACAAATCAATGTACTCCGCTATTATCTGCTATATGGCGCTATTCCCTGGTGGGCTCCGGGTGTTACACCTGCGTCCCTGCAACTGATGTTTAACAATACCGGTTACCATGCCGCCGCCTCCCTTAAACAAATGCTGCAGCTGGTATTGCAGCATCAAACCGCTGCCGGCAGGTGGCATGAACTTATGCAAACCAATGAAGCGGTGGTGGAGCAAACCGGGTATTTAAGGGAGATAAAGAACTGGGCAGCTGATACCATTGCTGCGGCTTCCTTTACCGGGGACACGCTTACAAAACGGCTGTTGCTCCGCGATGTGATCCTGCACCTGCTCACCTATGGCAGTATGTCGTGGTGGGGAAAAATATATGCGCACTACTCCCTTAACAGCTTACTGGAACAGCTGGCCGATCAGCATCCGGATCAAACGCTGACGATACTCGAATACGCCGCCACCCTACCGGCAGCTATGTACCGGCTGGTGTCAGGCGTAAAGCCCGCGGTGTTTTTCCGGTTGCTGAAAAGCAGCGGTATGGCCGCCGCCGCGGAAGAAGTATACGACAACGTATATACGCTATTAACCGCTGTACAACAATTTGTGACGGTTAGCACCCTGCCGCCGGAGCAGTTTATCCTGCAAGCCATCTGGCAATCACTCGCCGCCACGCGTTACCGCCGGATCAGCAAAGAGGTGTTACTGCAACACCTGTTCCTGCCCGCATGGTCGGAAACGCCGGTGGCAGCACCGCACATGATCCGCTTCCTGCTGCAACAGCTGCTGCCCGTTATTAATCACCTTTCCGGGAATACGGTACTGGCCAATGATTTGCAGGCATGGACCATGCCTGTATCCGCTCTTTCCCTGCAGGAGGCAGAACGCTTACCCGCACAGATAACAGCCTCACCGGAAGAGATTACCCGCTGGCTGCAACAATTCCTGACCACCGGGCAATTACCTCCGGCAGCAGGCAATGTCTCTTCAGCCTATGCCGCAAGGTTACTGCAATGGCTATACGAATATCATGAAGAACACATGAAGCTATTACAGGAAAGCATCACCCCATCGCCGCAACTATTCCGGCAACTGGAGGAGCTGTTTCTTCAGCTGGAACCACATATTGAACCGGTACAGACGTTACTGCAACCCTGGCTGGAGAAAACCATCGCAGAAGGCAGCTTCTTTGCGGAAGGCAGCAGCAGCAGGATCTATCAACCGGCGGTGGCCTTCCGGTCGTTATTACAGCGCATGCAGCGCTACCCTTCCATTACCGTGGAACATCAGCAACAGCAAGTGCTGGAAGAAGCGCGGCAGCTGCTAACGGCATACCTTACACGCTACCGGCTGCCGGAAAAACTGGGTTCGTTGCCATTATCAGCGACCAACGAAATCATCAAAGCAGCCGTGGTCCTTTTATTCAACGCCGCTCCTGCCATCCTTCATCAGCTCTTTACCAGCTACCGTCAACAACTGGCGGCCAGGCTACAGGTATATGGGTTATTCTCCTTCTACGCCGGGGTGCCCGACAGCCATATCCGGCAAACGCTGGATATATACGCGGTACAGGACAGCCTGCTCCTGTTACAGGAAACGGCCGGTAACAGTCACCAGGGCAGCATCACCGACCTGCGGAAGGCCGTCCGCTTTTATAAGCAGCGCAGCCGGCAGGAACGCAGGTTATTCTACAGTAAAATACTGCAGCATCCGGCACTGATAGAACAAATGGCGCAGCACCTCGACGAAGAATCGTTCCTTGACATTGTACAGGATGTTCCCCTTGGCTGGACAGCCAACACCACGGATGCCTTGCACGAGTTGCAACAGCTGCTGGAATCACTGCTTCCCGGCAGCCAGGAGAAAATACAGCTGCAACAGGTATTCCGGCGGTTTCACCTGTTACTGCTGGGCGCACATATACATGTATATGACGCGCGCAGCTATGCTGCCCGCTTCCTCGATTTTATAAATATGACCACCCCGGGCATCGCGGAAATACTGGTCAACCGGCTGGTAAAAAGCGCGCAACAACCAGCGTCGCTATCGTACACGCATATACGGCATGTAGTACCGGTATTGCAGCAGGAAGCGCAATTAAACATTACAGCCAGCCGTCACCGGGCGTTGTTACGGGAAAGTCTCTACGAAAAAGACCTTCTCCGGACAATAAACCCGGCTACCGCTACGGCAACGGCGCATCCGCTGGAAACACCGCCTCACGAGCCCGACAGCTGGGCTAAAGTGAAGAAGCAACCATTGGATACCATTTATACCGGTAACGCCGGCCTGATCATACTGCATCCTTTTATTCCGTTTGGCTTCAAGCGGATCGGCCTGGTGAACGACGAAGGTTTTGTAAACCGGGAGGCACAACATCGTGCCGTACACCTGCTTCAGTATATGGTAAACGGCAGGGAAATACACGCAGAGCATGAATTGGCGCTCAATAAAATACTATGCGCCTTACCACTGGAAGAACCCGTGCCCGCAGAAATACTGCTGACCGCGGAAGAAAAACAACTCTGCGAAGAACTGCTGAAAGTAGTGATCCAGCGCTGGGAGAAAATGAACAACTCCTCCGTAGAAGGTTTCCAGGCGGCCTTTCTGCAGCGCGACGGCGCACTGTGGCAAAAAGATGATGACTGGTGGCTGCGGGTAGAAGAACGGGGCTACGACATGATACTTCAAACCTTACCGTGGGGCATTGGCATGATCAAGACCCCCTGGATGGAAAAAACAATATATACAGAATGGGCATACAGTTAATAGCAGCCAACGCAGCTGCATTGGAAAAAGAACTGGAATGGTTCCGGCTACTGACGGAAGCACGGATGCAACAATACTTCCAGCAAACAGTGGTGGAATACCCGCCAATACCGGATCTCTCGGAAGATCCATCTGTGTACGCACAGATTATAAAACACTATGGCATGTCGCATGCGGAGCGGATTATACTGCTGCTCGCGCTGATCCCGCATATACAGCCACAGTTGCTGGACATTTTCTTTGTAAAGAACGCCACCTATGATAGAGGCTTCACAGAATTTGGTGGTATTAAAGGACAGATGCACGGCGGCTTTTTACCAACCGGGGAAACAGCCGCGTTCCTGCTGACGGCGGACGGCTTGCAGCAACGGTTTAACATGATCCGGTATTTTAGCCCCGATCATTTCTTTGCCAAACATCAAATCCTCAAACTCAACCCCGCCGGCGATGAGCCGCTGCTAAGCGGCACCCTGAGCTTGTCGACCGAGTATCTCAGCCTGTTTACAGAAGGCGTTTCCTACCGTCCTGATTATAATACGCAGTTTCCTGCCAAGCGTATTGAAACCGGTATGGAGTGGCAGGACCTGGTACTGGAACCGCATGCGATGGAAGAGGTAGAAGACATCCGGACATGGATAGAACATGGCACCACCCTGCTGCACGACTGGGGCATGAGCCACAAAATAAAGCCTGGATTCCGCAGTCTTTTTTACGGACCACCGGGAACGGGGAAGTCGCTCACTGCCTGCCTCCTGGGTAAAACGTTCAACATGGATGTATACCGGATCGACTTATCGCTGGTGGTATCAAAATTTATTGGTGAAACAGAAAAGAACCTCGCACAGGTATTTGACAAGGCCATCAACCAGCAATGGATTCTATTCTTTGATGAAGCAGACGCGTTGTTTGGAAAACGCACACAAACATCTTCTTCCAACGACCGTTACGCCAACCAGGAAGTGGCTTACCTGCTACAGCGCGTGGAAGACTTTCCGGGCGTGGTAATCCTGGCCACTAACCTGAAAGCCAATATCGACGAAGCTTTTGCCCGTCGTTTTCAATCGATGATCTATTTCTCTATGCCAGGGCCGGAACAACGGTTACGCATATGGGAACAATCCTTTCCTTCACATATAGCGCTGGAAGATAAAGTGAACCTGGAAGACACTGCGCGTAAATACGAAATGACCGGCGGCACTATTATCAACGTCGTGCGGTACAGCTGCCTGATGGCGCTGAAACGGGGAGATAAAACCATCCGGCAAAAGGATCTGCTGGCGGGCATCCGCAAGGAGTTTGGGAAAGACGGGAAGATTGTATAGGCGTTACTTTAGCCAAGACATATCACTTCCTTCAAAATCGCTTACCGCCAGCGAAGGGACTTTAATGGAGAGATCGTCTGCTGATATTTTATTTTCCATTGCTTCACTGAAATACTTTCTATTTCCGACAGGGATACTACCGGGAACCCCTCTTGTCCTGCTGTTGGTTCTTAACGCTTCTCTCATTCCCTCCGGACCTGTGGAGCCCATTGTTTCTAATCCCCGGGCGCTAAATAATCCTCCTTTCACGTCAGGATACTCTTTAAGCCTCTCCCCGTCTTGATATAGCGCATTCAGCTTCTTCTCCGCATTAGCGTTAATAAGTCCTATATTCTCTGCGCCAGGCAATGCTGCGATCAGGTCATTGGCAGCCTTTTTTGCTTCTGTCCTGTTATGGGTAAGCATACCTGTTTTATAGATCTTCTTTTTTACTTCTTCAAAAATATCAGGATGTTCTGCTTGCGGGGAGCTACCCGCCGATTCATGCTGCCCGGTATTCTTCCTGAAACCAAGATCGCTGTCTGAATAGATGCCGCCATACTTGCTGAGAATGCTGTAACGCGCCAGATCGGACGCAGTGCCAAAGTTGGTCCATGTATCATTTGGATCCGTGGGCGCTCTTTTAATATAGCCTGCCTCCTTCTTATAATGTTCTGTAAAGACGCTGGCATCAGCCGAGATATCCTTTATGGTTATTTCATGCTCTCCTGCCCAGGCCGCCATATCTGCAAAACCATTCTGTATAAGGTTAGTCCGGTCGCGCCAGCGGCTGTCAGACCATAACCAGATCTGCGCAGTGGGATTTCTTTCCTTCCAGGCAAGTACATTTGTTTTCCCGGATCCAGGCATGGAAGCCCCTATCCAGATAAAATGGATGATCTTCGGCAGGCCTCCGTTATCCTTACTCTTAAATTCACTAATGTAACGCTCAATAGCCTCCTTCTCTTTTCCTTTCTCCAGTGGATATACTTTGGGTTCGCGCATCAATACCTGTATTAAGCCATAGTGCTGCTGAAACAGTTCCGGATTAAAAGCTATCATATCAGTGATGGTGGGTTCCTCTTCGGTACCATCATATATAAATTTTCCCTGTACAGGCGGATTTTGGGAGATACCATTTCTGCCAGCTATGTGATCGGCATTGCTGCGGAATTTACGTTCCTGGGGGTTATTTCGGGTATACATGGGAGTTGTATTTTCGTTATTCCGGCTGACTGAAATTAACGAAAAACACCCGGCTTTCAACATTTAGTTTAACCCGCAGAATTATACCGCCACCAGGTTTTCAACCCCGGCCTGTTTCCTTAAATTCATCAGTGCATACCGTACCCTTCCCAGCGCTGTATTAATACTGATACCGATGGTTTGCGCCATCTCCTTATAACTCAGGTCGGCGTAATACCGCAGGATCAGGGCTTCGCGTTGCAGTCCGGGCAGACGGTCCAGCATCCTGTTTACTTCTTCGGTTACCTCTGCACGGATCATACGGTACTCCTGGCTGTGTTCCGTGACTTCCATGTAATCGCCCAGGTCATCGTTGTAGGTAACGATGGTGCTTTGCCGTTGATTGGTTTTCCTGAAATGACTGATACAGGCGTTATGGGCAATCCTTACCGCCCATGCCAGGAACCGGCTGTTATCAACATAGTGGCCCGATTGTAAAGCGTTCACTATTTTTATAAATACTTCCTGGAAGATATCTTCCGCCAGGCTTCTGTCTCTCACAAGTAAAACAATAGTAGTAAAGATCCTGTTCTTATGGCGGTATACCAATGCGGTAAAAGCCGGGTTATTTCCTGAAATATACAGGCGGATCAACTCCTGATCCGTAAGGTCACTATATGGGTTCATACACGGTTTCGTAAATTTTGGTCAATAAATGATTTCAAATGGGGGCCACCCTGAATAAGGCAGCCCTTTTATATACTGGTGGTTGTATTAGCCAACCTAGTCCTTGAGATTTAAATATTTTTTCACCTGGCTGTAATCATTCCAGTCGATGCCTGCCGCAGATCTTGCAGACACGCCACCGGGAATAATTACATACCTGTATTGATAACGTTTATCCGTAGCAGTGGTGCTGATAGGTGCATTCGCAAGCAGGTCGATGGCGCCGACAGAGGCTACAAACCTTACCAGGTAACCATATTCATCCACATACGGTAACGCTTGTACGAAAGAATTGGCAGCAGTACCGAGATTGATATATACGTTGATAGATGCATTGGCCAGTAAGGGAGCTGTTAACTTCGGAGCATCCAGGCTGGCGCCATATATGATGGTGTTAATAGTACCATTCTGATTAAAGATGGTATCTGCAGGCGCAAAGGCCACATCCTTCCAGGCAGAATAAATAACATTCGCACTACCGGGCGCACCTGAATCGCCTTTGGGACCGGTAGCACCGGGCACACCCGAAGGACCCGCAGGGCCAGCAGGACCGGCAGGACCCTGGTCTCCGTCTTTGGAGCAGGCAGCAAAAAATAATACAACCGCAGTGATCAATGCATAGGGCATAAAGCGTGTAACCTGTTTCATAATGACAATTGTTTTGTTTTTGTTTTTATTTATTAAATGAAAAGATGAAAAAATTGACAGCCGTTACCATACGTTACGGGGACAGGTATCTCCATACTTGTTACCCAGCAGGAAACCGATCATGATTTCATGAGTACCCCGGCTCACTGTATTCAGGGAAGATGCCGTATAGTCGTAAGAGTAACCAATGTTAAACTGCGAGCTGATGTTGACCCCAAACATAGCAGCCACCCCGTCGTTTATCCTGTAAGAAGCCCCCAGCCAGAGCCGGTCGCGGTACATAAACCTGGCGTTAACATCCACACTGAATGGCATGGCGGTGATCATTTTCAGCATTACCGACGGCATCACATTCAGATCATCGTTTATCCATAACCGGTAGCCGGTAGTAAAGAATAAATGCGGTACCAGTTTGCCGCTGTAAACAGAGTCGCCCACTACTTTGCCATTGTCGAACCCGATTTGCTGCGGGATAATATTCTGCACAGAGATACCGGCAAAATAATCTGCTGAGTACAGCCACAGTCCGGCGTTTACTTCCGGCTTCCATTTGTTCAGTATACCGGTGCTGGTGCCCAGCACCGGATCGGAAGGATCAAAGAATTCCACCCTGCTGGCATCCAGACTCACCTGTTGCATACCTATACCGATACCGGCGCTGACACTGGTTCTGGGAGATAGGTTAATGTGATGCGCATATGCCCCCGTAATGGAAAAGCGGTTAAGCGGACCGGTTTTGTCGTTCAGCACGGTAAGCCCTATTCCGGGATGCGGAGGCGGCGTGGTGTAATCCTGCCAGTAGCCTTTTCCACGGGGATTATTTCCTTCTGGCTCAAAACCTGTAGGCGATGCGGTACTGTAATCCGATTTACGCAAAGGCCCCTGCAGGGTCATATACGTGGTTACCGGTGCACCTTTCATACCTACCCACTGATGCCGGTGACTGAAGCGCAGGTCCCAGTAGTTTTCAATACCCGCCAATGCCGGGTTGATGATGAAAGGATTCATGATATACTGCGTGTAATGTGGCTGTTGCTGCGCATGGGTAACATGCACCAGCAAAACAAGCAAACCTGTGAGCACAATGTTTTTCATGGATCAGTGATTTTGGGTTAAACAGCCGGGCTGTTACTTTTTAATGATCGTAAATGCCGTTCTCCTGTTCTTTTGTCTTCCTTCCGGGTTATCACTACCATCTTCCTGGGTGTTGGGCGCTACCGGCTGTGTATCGCCATAACCTATATAAGTAAGCCTGGAGCGATCAATGCCTTTGCTGACGAGATATTCCACGCAGGTTTTCGCACGGGCTTCAGACAGGCGTTGGTTAAACGCGGGCTTACCTTTACTGTCGGTATGCGCACTCAGTTCTATGTGCATATCGGGATTGGCGGCAAGCAGTTCCGCTAGCTTATCCAATGAAGGGAATGAACCTTCCTGTAACGTAGCCTTGTTGAAATCGTAGTACACGTTTTCCAGCACTACCGGCGCTTCCGGTGTAACCAGTTTCGTCAGACACAATACCGGCACTGTCATGGCAGCGGTGTCTTCGTCTTGTGGAACAGTTATCTGCCGCGCATTGGTCGTATAACCGTCTGCATTAGCTACTGCCTTTAACGGTAAAAAGTCTTCCACGGTAAAAGCGTAGCTGCCATCGGCCGCCGTGGTGTGCGTGTATACCACTTTGTTACTGATAGTATCTATCACATTTACGGCAGCACCCGCCAGTGGCGTGTTACTGTCGCAGGATACCACGATGCCGCTCAACCGTTTTGGCGGACGGTTTTTATGTACAAAGAACAATTCCAGGCAGCATTCTGCTGCACGGTCAGTGCCCAGCAGTACATCATCCAGCAGGTTTTTATTATTGCTTCTGCTGGTAAAATAAATATCGTCTTTCACGGAGTTCACCGGGTAACCCATGTTTACCGGCGCTTTCCAGGTACCTACATTTCCTTTGCTGGAAAAGAAGTCGTATCCGCCCATGCCTACACGGTTATCTGCCGAAAAGATCAGCGTTTTGGTAGCCGCATGATAGAATGGCGCCTGCTCATTACCGGCAGTGTTGATTACTTCTCCCAGGTTGGCTGTTTGCAAGGGCTTACCGGATTCATCAAGGGAGGCATACCATAAGTCGAAACCACCGTAGCCATCGGCCCTGTCGCTGGCGTATAACAATGTTTTACCATCTTCCAGTAAATACGGTTGCTGGGTATTATTACCAACCGAATTCACCAGCGCATCCATCACCACAGGTTCGCTCCAGTTATCACCGTTTTTACGGGACACATAAATGGCTGATACCTTTTTGCCATGATCCATGTGCCAGCGGGTAAAGAATAGTAACTCCCCGTTGGGCGACAGGCATGCAGCGCCCTGGTGCAGCCCTTCCGGCTGATCGAGCTTTAACAGGTGAATATCAGATACCTGCCCGGCTTCATAGCTGGCGGTATATAAACGATTGATATAAGTATGATTTTTCTGAAACGAACTGTCGGGCCGGGTAGAAGTAAAGATGAGGGTACTGCCGTTACTCCACAACGGCGCATAGCTGGCCCCCGTAGTGTTTAACGCAGGAGGCGCCTTCTTTACGCTGTACTCCGACAGATCTTTTTTATTCAACTGGGCGGTAATAAAAGCCAGGTTCTGCAATTCGCGTTTAGCCGCTTCCGTGAATTTATCATTAGCCGTATAGCTGTCCAGGAAATTTTTGAACGCCTGGGTCGCCTCTTCATACTTAGCCAATGCCCGCAGGGAAACTGCGTAGTAGTATGGCGCCAATGGGAAACCAGCTTTATCCAGTTCCATCACGGATTCGTAGTAAGGCGCTGCCTTACCATAGTTATGCAGGTTGCGATAGCTCTCTGCCAGCTTATACACCGCCAGCTGTTCGCTGCTTACCTTTACTGTTTTATTCTTTACCACCGACACGGCCGCATAAGGTTTGTAAGTATCCGGCTTCACCGTTTTGGTACGGGAGCCCAGGTACTTTTCATAATAAGTAGCCGCTGAATTGTAGTCTTCTTTACTGTAGTACTGATCTGCCGCTTTGAGATAGTTATAGGTAAATTGTGCAAACGACATCATACCCGATAACAGCAATGCGGAAGTAAATATTATTTTTTTCATGAGATCCTGTTGCTTTTAAAAGTTGATTACAATCGTGGACAAACAAATTCTACATCCGGTGTTCTTACCGATCTGCGGCCAATGAACGTAAGGGATATTTCAAAGCTGTTGGAGCCATGTGCCATTTTGCTGAGATCAGATGTATTGATATCATAGCTGGCGCCGAGCATCATATTCTTATAAATAAATCCCGCGTGTGTAGTCACTGCATCTTTGTACCGGTAGTTTACACCGAGCAGGAAATCCGTTCCCGCTGCTGCATTCAGCTGGCCATAGGCGCCGATCATTTTTTCCTGTGCAGGGCCCTGCTGCATGAACAGGAAGTTGGGTGTAATGCTGAGTATTTCCGACAGGGTTAACTTCACGCCGCCGTGTACATTAAAGCGCATCGGGAAACGGGCATCACCTTTGGCGCTGAACTGGTCCTGTGGTTTGGTAAGATGCATAACGGAGACGCCGCCATAAATATTAAAGTTCTTCCCGGGGGTAGCGTCATAATACAATGCCCCTGCGCCGGCATCAAAGGAGGCTGCCGAGTTACGGGTAAGTACATCCGATACAGGATTACCGGGGTTGTAGCCGGTAACAGGGTTCCATTGCTCGCCATAGGTGAGCTTGGAAGGGTCAAACCTGCGCTGGATAAAGCCCAGCTGCAAGCCGAAGTTCAACTGGTGATAATGGGAAGCATCGAGTTTCACACCGGTATAGGCCGCGCTTACATAAGCCGTTGTATAATTGTAACCGCCATCGCCGGCAGTTTGATTTAATACGCTGGCGCCTATATTAATATTCTTTGCGGTGGGTATTTCCCCGCTTACACCGTATGTTTTAAACGGGCTGATATTCCCCCACTGCGTGCGGTAAATGGCCGCCACGCGATAGTCGCCATCAAATACGCCTGTAAGCGCAGGATTTAACCACGACGGATATACGTAGTACTGTGAAAAGTGGGGATCGGTTTGCGCCATTAACCGGGTACCGGAGCATACAGTGGCAGCAAAGATGAATAAGGTTGCAATGATCGTTCTCATTTACAATACGGTTTTATGTGAATGATTTACTTTACCTGATAATAGTTACATAGCCGGTGATAGGCGCCATACCCGCCCGGAGCCTGATTACATAATAGTAAGTGGCCATTGGCAGCTGATTACCTTTGAATCTGCCGTCCCATGGTACATTATAACCGGTGGAATGGTATATCCTTTGTCCGTAGCGGTTAAATATTTCCACGGTGCTTTCTGCATAATCAGACAGGTTGGTGATAATCCAGGTGTCATTAACACCATCTCCGTTTGGAGAGAAGGCATTTGGTGGCGCAACTGGTTTTAATACTTTCACCGTCATAGCGTCACGAGCCATACAACTATGTTTGCCGATGGCAGTAAGTGTGTACGTGGCATCGTGCATGGCGGGAATTACCGGCGACAACACCGTAGGATCGGGGAAGTCGGCAGCAGGGTCCCAGGCAAAAGTGAGGTTCACCGAATCGTTGGCTACCGGCTTAAAGCTCACGATAGTACCCTGCGGCACAACAAAGGATGGTCCGGCATCTATCACCGGCTGGAGGTATACGATCACCTTGCTGCTATAGGCAGATGATCCGCAACCCGACTGATTTGCTACCTGCAACTGCACGCTGTATTCACCAGGTGCGGTATATTTTTTTACCGGGTGTTGTTCAGTGGAGGTGGTGCCATCGCCAAAGCTCCACTCCCATTTATTAATGCTTCCGGTAGGATCTGTGCTTTGATCCGTAAACACATTGTCGGCGCCCTGGCAAAGGGTATCCGGCGTTACTTTAAAGGATGCCACCGGCTGGCCAAAGAAGGCGCTTAATGTTTTAGTGGCCGAATCTTTACAACCATAAGCGGTAGTAGCCACCAGCTTCACGTTAAACGGTCCAAAGGTTTTATACTGCCAGGTAGGATCTTTTGCCGCCGATCCTGCACCACCGTCGCCGAAGTTCCACTGGTAAGAAAGGGATGACTTGTCTCTCGCCGTAGTGAGATTGGTAAACGCGGCGGTTCCATCCGGCATACATACTTTGGCAGGCAGCGCAAAATCGGTCACCGGCAACTCATGTACGGCCACTATGGCTTTGGCGGTATCGCTGATACAATTATGATCACTCACCGCCACCAGCTTCACGAGGTAGCTGCTGTCTTTCTGGTAAGTGATGGTAAACGGATTGTTGTTGGTGTTGTTTCTCAGCGTACCATTGCCCAGGTCCCATTTCCAGTTGGTGATGGTTCCTACGGGAATGGCAGACTGGTCAGTGAAAACAGTATTCTGTCCAAGACACAAATTGGCGGTAGCTGTAAAAGCAGCTGCAGGTTTAGGATACACTACCACGGTGGTGGAAATGGAATCGGTACAGCCGTTGCTGGTGGTAAACACATACCAGATGGTATGCGTACCTGCGCCTGCAGTAGCAGGGGTGAAATTGCCTGTTGAATCCGTAGCCGGACCACGGTAGTAACCTTTACCAGTTACGCCATTTTGTACAGTAGCTTTGCCTATGGCAATGGTGCCGGGCATGTTTACGCAAACCCCGTTCAGGGCAGCATAAGCCAGTTGTGGTTTCAGTTTAAAGGTAGCCGTTACCGTAGTATCCTTCGTACAGCCTTTATCGGTAGTTACACTATATTTAATAGCATAAGTGCCAAACTTCGTATAGGCATGCGTGGGATCTTTCGCCACCGAGGTATTCGGGTTAGCAGTTGTTGCATTAGCATCCCCGAAGTTCCAGGCGTGTGTGCTGATGGTTTGCGCATCGGGTACCACTGCACCGCTGGTAAACTGTACCAGGCCACCTACCGGCAGGCAGTCGCCGGGATAAGCAAAAAGCGGGTTGGGTTTGGCGTACACGGTAACCGTTTTTGAAACGGTGTCGCTCACACAGAGGTTACTTACTTTCACCACGTGTTTTATGGTGTAGGTATTATGATCTTTGTAAGTAATCGTTTGTACCGCGTTGGTAACAGCGTTCAGCACAGAATCATTTCCAAAATTCCAATACCACGATTTTAAAGGCGCCGTACCTCCGTAAGTGGAGTTATCGGTCATCTTCAATACTCCGCCTTCGCATAAGGCAGCAGCATCTGTTGTAAAGGATGCCACTGGTTTGGCCGCTGCGGCTACCTGGAAGGAAGTATCTCCCACACAGCCATCCCTTGAAATCACCGTTAGCTTTACCGCAGCATTCCCCACAGGAAATACTTTTCCTACCTGGATGCCACTATCCTTCACTGCTCCCGGGAACTCCCACTGCCAGCGGTCGATCAGCGGATCCTTCAGGCTTGTATCTCCCTTAAAGTAAACCGTATCCAGCGAACACCCGGTATAGGTATAAGTCATTACCGCACGCGGCTTTCCTTTCACCAATACCGTGAATCCCACCTTTTCGGTGTTGTTACAGTTTTCAATGCTCGGATGCGTGGACATGACCGGGATATCATACTCTCCTATTGCGCTGAACTGGTAAGTGCCGGGCAATGAGTATTTATAATAAGTGATCCCATTGATCAGTACCGTACCAGTGCTTACCGGTGCATTAACCGTTACGTCTGCGTTAGGTGTAATCGCTGTGCCCAGGGTGCTGAGCCGCCACACCATTTTTGTAGGCTTGTACGCCATTAAAATGGACAATTGCACGGGGGTATTGGTACAGGTAAAATCATTGGATGTTTTAGAAGTATCATAACTGTTGTGAATAGAGCCTACGGCATTGAGGTTATTGATCAGCGTACCGGCATTGTAGCCATAGCTTTCCACGCTGCCCAGGCCGTATGTAACTGCGGTGAAGGCGGAGTCGCTGCTCACAATACATTGTGCAGGCGCAGCCGGCCATCTTTTGATCACTACCGTGTAACCGTTCAGGTTAGGATGCGGGTAAGAGAAGTCAAACAGGGGGCTGCCATCAATCCTGAGCGAGGGAATACCTGCCGTAGGAATGATCATGGTGAGATAGTTGGTTTCTATAAACTCCCGGTCGTTCCGGTAAAAACCAATCCGCTTGATGGCTTGTTCTATAGGGCTCAGGTATACCATTTCCGGATCTCCCAGTCCGCCGGTATTGCCGCAGGCCCCGGAAGACGACATAAACTGCGCCACCAGCACCGGCTTATCTGACTCTATATAATCGGCGGTATTGCTAACAAACTCGTAGTAAGAATTGGCGATCAGGCCGGTGAGCGTTACACCATTTCTTTTTACAATGGTGGCAGGATCTTTCACCACTACTTTATAAATATTATACTGGAGGGTCGACGGCAAATCATCTTCAGAGGTGGGCGCGGTGAGATAACGTTTACCCCACGCCTGGAACGGAAAGATCTGCTGGATGTTATTATCGCCGCTGCTGCTGGAGTTATTGCAGGTGATGGCCGTACGGCTGCTGCCGGAATACACGGCCACGGGATAACACTGTCCCATTGGATTGCCGATCGATTTAATAGTAGTGCCGGTCAGCTCCCGGCCGGCGCCACTGCCCAGCGAAGCGCCTACCAGCTGGTAGATATCCCCGCGGTTCAACGTAACGGTGAAAGGTACGCCCGCAGGGCGTCCGTTACGGGTTAATACCGAAGGGGTAATTTCCACCACGGTATTATTCTGGTTCGCAATAACAAACATCCAGGAGAAACAGTCGTCCGCATAGTTCTGCATACTGTTCACAGAAATGTAGGAATAACCCCATGTTTCTTCCGGCATCAGCATAGTAGCCCCGGAAGAGGCGCTGCCATAAATATGCGCATAGGCAACAATAGGCACGTTACTTTGTATGTGAATAGACTTCCCCGTGAAAACGCCCTCGCCTCCGGTGCCGCCAAAAGAAGGCGGCAGGGAATACAGTCTTGCATCTATAGCGCCCGATTTAGGGATCAGGTCAGAAGCAATAACGGTATTCGCCGGGATGTTATACGTACGCGTCCAGGTGGTGCCGGTAATGCTCACTGTAACGGTGGCAGGCTGTTCTGCACTCAGGTACAGGATCATTTCCTGGCTGTTGCTTTGCCCCATCTCCATGAACTGGTGGTGTCCGTAGCCCACCCAGAAATCTTTCCCTTTATTGGAAAGATTCTGGGCGTATGCAACATCGGCTACGAACTGAAACAGGGTCAGGGATATGGCAATGCAAAGTCGCTTTATGTATAGTAATTTGGTTGACATCTTCTTCAATTTTTCATATTGAAATGATTATTGTTTGATGATCATCTTCGACGTCGTTGTGCCATCTGCAAAAATGGTATTCAGCATATAGGCTCCCCGCTGGATATCCTGTACATCCAGCTGGTTATTTTTACCGGTAACCGCTACACGCTTGATGGTTTTGCCATCCATCGCATAGAGTACCAGCTGTTGAATTGATTTGCGTGACTGTATGGTGAGGGAAGAAACGACCGGGTTGGGATATACCTTCACAGATCGCTGCAACATTAAAAGGCTGTCGATATCCTGGCGCATGGGCCGGATAGTTGCATTGGCACAAGGCCAATGCAACATCCAACATCCAATGACTAACAGTAACAACTTCTCTATGCTTACTTTTTTCATACAATTGTTTTTAGCGGATCAGGTTAATAACTCCTTTCTTCTCTGTTTTACTTCCGTCTGTAAGGGTCAGATGACATACATAGATGTATACACCGGAGGGCAATGCCTTTCCTTTGTAGTTGCCATCCCAGCCAACAGACTGATTGTTGGATTCGAATACTTTTTCACCCCACTGGTCAAAAATGGTGATGTGCAGCTGCTTGATAATGTAACCATACACGAGCAGTACATCGTTCCGGCCATCATTGTTAGGTGTGAACGTATTCGGAATATAGATGCCGTCAGGCAAGGTTTTACCTTCAGCCGGCAGTGATGCCTTGTCTTCACAACCTTTCGCACGGACAATCAGTTTCACTGTTTGCACCGGTTGTAACCCGCTAACGATATGCACCAGTCCTTCCCTGCCGGAAGTTGGCAATGTCCAGCTGGTACCGCCATCCAGGGATACTTCATAACCGGTGGCATTGGCAACTGCCTTCCATTTGAAGCGGATCATGTTTACGCCTACGCTGTCTACCGTAACTACCGGTGTTTCCAGAACCGGCAATACATGTACAATGGCTTTAGCGCGTGACAGTCCGGGGCATCCGTGTGTGAGTGTTTCCAGGTAGTAATTACCGTCGGCGGCAATGTTGTTAATCGTGTAGTCGTTGCCGGTATGCAGCAGGGTACCGCCTGTTGGAGCATCGTACCAGTTGTACAATACGCCGGGTTCAGGATTCCTGGCAGACAAGGTAACATCCGTGCCGTTACATACGGTCATAGAGTCTTTCACAAGTTGTGCCAGCGCAGGCGCATACACTTCCACTTCTTTGGTAGTATCACCTACGCAACCCTCTGCCGCCACAATGCTCAGTTTCACTTCTTTCACACCCGGGTATCTGAAGTACTTAAGGGTATCTTTTGCGGACGATACTGTAGAATCGGCAAAGCTCCATTTCCAGGTGCTGATAGCAACCCCGTTGCTGGTAGTGGCGGTGCCTTTAAACAAGGCGCCGTCGTTCAGGCAGCCGGTATAGTCAACGCTGAAATCAACCACTGGCGCAGGGATTACCTTTATCTGCAGAATGCTTTCAAAACTGTTGCTGCAGCTTTCTATATCCGGATGTGAAATCAGGATAGGCACTTCATACAAGCCTGGTTTGCTGAAGATGTAATCAGCCGGCACCGTAAAGCGATAGTACTTCCGTTCGTTGCTGATGATAGAATCCACTGGCACCGGGTTATTCTGCACGATATCAGTTTTAGGTGCAAGGCTTGCTACCTGGCTGAATTTCCAGGTAATCGCTGTTGGCTTCACTGGTATCAGCATAGAGAAGCGGAATGGTGTTTTAGCGCAGGTGTAGGTGTTGTTCTGACCACTGTTGTTCATTACGTTGTTAAATGAAGGCAGGATGTTCAGATTCTTCACCAGGGTACCCGCGTTGTAGCCATAGCTTTCCACGCTGCCGAGGCCGTAGGTAACGGCGGTGAAGGCAGAGTCGCTGGTTACCGTACACTGTGCAGGTGCTGCCGGCCAGCGCTTCACTACTACCGTATATCCGGTAGCGTTAGGATGCGGATACGTATGATCGAAAGTAGCGCTGCCGTCGATCAGCAGGGAGGATACACCTCCTGTAGGTATGATGAGGGTAAGATAATTAACAGTAATAGACTCCTGTGTATTGCGGTACAGTCCTACCTTTTTGATACCCTGTTCTACCGGGCTCAGGTAAATCATTTCAGGATCGCCGTTGCCGCTGGTATTGGGACAGCTGCCGCTGGACGACATATACTGCGCTACCATCACCGGCTGATTGGCTTCAATATTATCGGCAGTGCTGCTTTCAAACTGGTAGAACCTGTTGTTGATCAGCCCCGTCAATGTGGCGCCATTTATTTTCACTACGGTAGCAGGATCTTTCACCAGCACACGATAAATGTTGGTCATGAAAGAACTGGCCGATCCGCTGGTAGAGGTAGGTGCAGTAAGATACTTTCTGCCCCATGCCTGCGACGGGAAGTTCTGCTGGATCAGGTTATCGCCCGATCCACCCGTTTCGATGCCGCAACCAATACCGGTACGGCTGCTACCGGAGAACACCGCCATCGGGTAGCATTTTCCATCTTCATTGATGACAGACCTGATGTGGCTACCAGACAAGTCGTATCCTTCGCTGCCACCGCCAGGCATCATAGCGCCCAGCACCTGGTACACTTCTCCTTTATTCAGTGTAACCGTAAACGTTGTATTGGCAGGTTTACCGGCCAGCGTGGGCACAGAAGGTGTGATCTCTACTTTTGTATTATCATAGTCTGCTATTACATAGAACCAGGAATAGGTGTCTGTGCTGTAATTCTGCCTGGACGATAGTGTAGCATATTCATAACCATAGGTACCTACCGGCAGCAGCATGGTGGCGCCGGAAGAGGCGCTGCCATAAATATGCGCATAGGCAACAATAGGCACATCACTTTCAATGCTGATACCTTTATCTGATAATCCTTCCTCTATCAGGCGGGCATCGCTCAAACCACTCTTTGGTATTATCTCCGTAGTGATGGTTTTGTTGGCAGGAATGTGATACACTCTTTCCCAGCTGGTGCCATTAATACGCACGGTTACGTTGGAAGAGTCCTGTGCATTGAGGTACAGCACCATGTTCTGCGAGTTGTCCCCGGTGAAGAACTGGTGGTGACCATAACCTACCCAGAAGCGGGTACCGCGGTTGGAGCTGTCGGCCGGCTGCAACAATTGAGAAGTAGCCGTGCCGCCATTGAGACCGGTGAATTTATCCAGGAAGTGTACAGCGCTATCCCTGATCACATTCGGGATATCATATACATGGCTCAGCGAATCCACGATCCATGCATTGGCACTGTCTGTGCGGCCCATCCGGATATCCTTCTGGCGCCTGATATAACCCTGCCACGGATCGATATAGAACTGATCGATGTTAAAGTTATACTGACCATTGGCCGGTGTTACATCCACATCTGTGTAGAAATACATAAAGTCCCTGCCTGTAGCCAGGTTTGGCGGCTTAATACCGGAGTAGCGTCTTACCGCTATGTTATTGGGTATGGCCGTACCCGGGTTCCAGGTAATTTTTGTTACCGTGTCCGTACCAAACATAAATGTTTGGGTAACGCCGGGAGCCGGTGTAGCCGGGAATGCCGGGAGCACCGGTGGCACGGAAGTAGGCAGGAATTCGTAAGCGCCCATATCCGGCACACCATCTGTGAGCTTAACTGCCCTGGCAACACCGTTGATGTCTTTATCATTACCTTCTATCTGCACACCACGGCCATGGATAGCCCATACATCGGGCTTTGCAATGGCTGGTTGCAGCGTGGTATCATCTGTAAATGCAGGTTTGTATACAATTGAATTTATATCCAGTGTATCCGCTGTGATGTAGTCATGCAATGTAGCATAGCTGCCCGCAGGGGTAAGCTGTTTCACCAGCACGGTACCTTTTGTATACAGTGTGTTATAATCGCTCTTCATGTAAAGCGGGTTCGCAATATACATGGCGATACCGCTGGTATCTGAAGCAAAAATGTTATTCTTTACTTTGATATTACCATAGTAAGACGCCGTATGCCTGAAGTATGCAGCGTAGTTATCGCCGGTGGTAGTGGAGCTGTTCAGTACCGAGTTATTGTAGTAGCTGAGGTTGGAACTGCTTTCACTATAAATACCGTACGCATTCACACCATTGGCTTTAACACTAACCACGTTATTGGAGATGGTAGCCCCGTCTGCCTGGTAAAGTTCCAGTCCACGGACTTCCCCGGTAATATTTCCTCTTGCAGTAATCCTGTTTCCGGATACGATGCCTTTTACGCCGGCATCAGCAGTCGCGTAGTAAAGGTATATTCCGTGAACATCATCGGTGGTATTGGTTACCTTAATGTTGTTGGCTGAAATCGAGTAGCCGTTGGTGTTATCTGTATGGATACCATAGGCATCAGCTGCCATGTTACCACCCAGGTTCACCTGGTTGCGCCGGATCATCACACTGTCGGCGTACTCAACATACAAGCCGTTTGAATATGGTTTATCTACAATATTGCTATCCAGTACAAGTCCGCGTGCAACGGCGCTGTAACTGCCTTCCCAGTAAACGCCATTCGACCCGTTGGTGATGGTATTACCGGTGATCACGTTACCAGTGCCGATACATTCATCGGCATACACACCGCTCACGGCAGTACCGGTGCTGGTGCTAACCGGCAGCTGAATGGCACAGTTAGCGATGCTGTCGTACGAAGATGCATTGGCATACACCACTGCCCTTGCGTTGGTGATGCCTGCCGGTTTAATAGTAATAGCTCTCCAGGTGACATAGTCTACGCTATCCAGCTGCAATACATAATTCAATGCAGATGTACCGGCGTAGGTAAGCGTTACAGCAGCTGCGCTGTTGGCTTCACTTTGGAAGGTTACCCTGTTTACCGCAGAAGCGCCGGGGATATGATGCATGGTGACCTGCTCTGTATAGGTACCTGCCTTTGCAAGGAAGGTAACGGGACCGGCTATACCGCATTCCAGTTTGGATACAGCGCTGCTGAACGACTGGAAGTTAGTAAGACTGGTAGGCGCAGCAGGGTTAATGGTATAGGTGCCTGCCAGCAATGGTGGGTTCAGGTTAGCTTTTACCACGGCAGAATAAGCGCTGTCGGTGCCTCCGCATATGATTAAGCAGCGGTAGTAGTTTTCTACGCCAATGGTAGTATTAAATACGCTCACATATTGTGAATCGCTGACAATTACCCATGGACCTGCAGCGGTGGTAGAACGCTGCCACTGGTAGGTTTGTGTGCCACCGGTGCTGTTGCCGGTAAGATCCAGCTTAATATCGGTACCCATGCACACCGGTGTAAGCGGAAATACGGTGGAAGTACCCGGTACCACTGGTTTGCTGCAATTAGGCACGCTCACTTCGTAAGCGCCCATGTCTGGTTTGGTAGTACTCCTGGTTACACCAAGGATATCGGTAGTAATGCCTACCGGCTTACCGGTGTTATCCAGTGGAGAGATAACCGTTGCGTAGTTACCGGCAACAGGATCTGCAAACACAGGTTGGATAGACAAAGAGTTGCTGTCCAGCTTAGTGGCGGCAGTCCATGCTGCAAGCGTAGGATAGTTACCGCCTATATAAGCTGTATTAAAATTGCTTTTTACATAAATATCATTGTAATTGGACGTAAGCACTGTGCTGGTGCCTATGCTCAAACCTCTCCTGTTTCCTTTACCGGACCTGCTTACATCAAGAATATTATCAAAGAACTGGATGCCTGTAGCAGTACCCGACTGATAGAAGCCGGTAGCTTCATCGGAAGAGGTACTCTTAAGATCATTCAGCGCAATTGTATTGTGATAATAGTAGACATAGTCGGCGCTGTAGTTGGAGAATCCATACTGCGTACCCTGACCACGGAAATCATAGATCACGTTATTGAAAACTTTTGCCGGGTTAGTGGCGGTTGCATCTGCATAAGAGAACTCCATTCCATAAACAGTAGAAGTACTGCCTGGTGCACCGCCCAGCAGGTTATGGATACGGTTATTGCTCACCACCACATCAGCTGCTTTGTTTTCAACGCTGATACCATACAGGGAGTAGCTGTCATTGTCACGGCCCGGCCTGGAAATATCATTATGATCTATCAGGGTATTAGTGGTATAGCTTACCGCAATACCTGTTTCATAAAACTCTTTTATGATATTGTAACTGATGGTATTACGTGTGGGGATAGAAGCAGTAGCACCATAGATAAGCACACCGTTATACCCGCCGGTAATGGTGTTTTTTGTGATGATATTGCCATCACAATCGTTATTGGAACCGGTGGTTGGACTGGATTCACTACCATTGATCACGATACCGGCAAACTCATTGTAGGTACCTGTTTGATCTATGATGAGGTTACAGCGGCGGATAGTATTGCTATCAGCGTTATTGAGCATCTGCACACCATAGCCATAATCATCGCTGGCAGCGTCTATGGTAAGGCTGTCGAAGGTAATATGATCAGCACCACGCAACTTTATCACCGCCCTTTCATTATCATCGGTAGGTGCAAATTTTATTGTATTGCCGTTACCGTTAAAGGTGATGGTGTTAATGGCAGAGGCGCCTGCAATAGAGTCGAGGATCAGCTGCTCCAGGTAAGGACCGGAACCGGCTACTACATTCATTACCACAGGGCCTTGTATACCGCATTCCATTGCCGCTTTGGCAGCGTTAAAGCTGATAAAGTTGGTGGCGCTGGCTGGTGCATTTTTATTAATGGTATAGCCGCCACCTGGGAATGCCTGGTTTACAGTAAGGAGTATTGGTTGTGAGTACGCGGTGTTACCACTACACGTAACGGCTACACGATAATAAGACGTTATAACCGCCGTGATCACTGTATCCGGGTTGGTAAGCACATTGCCAATGTTGGTGTACGTACCCGTAGCGGTAGCTGACCGCTGCCACTGGTAGGTTTGTCCGAGTCCGATAGAATTATCTGTGAGTGATAACGCCACTTTCCGGTTCACACAAATCACGGATGGGCTTACCTGTGCATTACCTGCCAGCGGTGGATTAATGCAGGGACCGGGTGTAAACTCATATGCACCAATATCAGGCGTAGAGGTACTTCTTACTGCATTATTAATATCTACAGTAATATTTACCGGTACACCTTTGTTATCGATAGAAGCATTCGCCGGCTGATAGTTACCGGTGCTGACAGATACAAACAGCGGATTGGAACTTACCGAGTTGCTATCTTGTGCAGAAGCGGTTTGCCAATCGAGCAACGCCGCATTGTTAGCGCCAAAGTAGCCTATATTGCTGGTGCCACCGCTGGCAGCCAGGTAGTAATCATTCCTGTTGGCATGAATAGTACCGTTGGTTGCAGCAAAGTATATGCAATACTTGCTGCCGCCACCACCACGTGTTACAGCAATGAGGTTATTTAAAAATTCGATACCGTCGGCCTTGGATGTCTGATAAAAGCCGCGGGCGGTATAGGTAGTACCTGTAGTGGCAGTTCCATCCAGCGCAATGGTATTATGGTAATACCAAACGTTGTCGGATCCTGAGTTGTAAATACCATAAGCATCTCCCTTACCCGTATAATTATACATAAGGTTATTGCTTACTACGTTTTCCAGCTGTGCGAGTGCATCGGTGCTGCTGAAATAAATGCCGTAAGCCGCGCTGGTGCTGTTAGGCGCTCCTCCAAAAGGATTGCTGATGATATTACGGGTAACGTTTGCCTTTGTACTGAGATTCGTGAAATAGATACCGTAGAAGGTGCCTACACCGGTACGCGCCGGCCGGCTGATGGTATTATTTTCTATCAGCGTATTAAAAGAGCCGGTTACATAGATACCATAGCTGTAGAAATTGCTGATCTTATTACCGGTAACTTTATTATTACCATTTGCAAAAGTATTGCTGCCGGTTAATACAATTCCATAGTAACCGCCATTGATAATATTATCAGAGAAGATATTGAAATCGCATTTCGCCTCTCCGGTAGTAGTAGCTGAAGTAAGCGAGCTGCTGATAACGACACCTGCGTTACTGGTGGAACTGGCGGTAGAATCCAGCAGGAATGTACAGTTCTTTATTGTGTTATAATCTGCATCGTTGATCAGGTGTACACCCCATCCGCTGCTGACGCCACTGGTTTTAATCACCAGGTTGCTAAAAGTAAAATAGTCGGCGTCCGACAACCGGATCACTGCCGGCGCTGAAGCGGTGCCCGCAAATGTAAGCGTGTTGCCGTTACCGTTAAAGGTAATGGTATTGGTAGCAGAGGCACCTGGTACCGGTGTGATCAGCAGTTGTTCGTTGTACGGACCACTGCCGGGAGCCACGTTAAATACAACAGCATTGTTGATACCACACTTAATAAAATTATAGGCATCATTGAAGGAGGCAAAGTTGTTACCACCGGTAGGCAGGGCCTTATTAATATTGAAGACGCCTGACACCGCCTGCGGAGAAGTAACTGTTACCGCATTGGAGGTAACAGTGGTACTGGAAGCGACACAGGTTACGTTACAGCGATAGTAAGTAGTGGCCGGTTGCGTAGTTACCAGGCGGTTGGTAGTATCGTTGGGAATATTGGTCCAGGTAGTATTATCAGTGGATTTCTGCCATTGATATTTAATACCGGAGGCAATAGTAGTGCCGGACAAGGTGATGGTTACCTGCCCGTTCATACAAACGGTTGATGAACTGGCGGTAGCAGTTCCTGCAGCGGGCGTACCGGTACAGGCCACAGCGGGCGTCCAGGAAAAGATCACATCCGGGCGGGTGGTCATGGTACCGGTATTAGTGGTGCTGGTGGTACCGCACAAATAATTCAGTCCGTCGGAGCGGTAGGTATGTGACGCGTTAAAAGGAAGTCCTGTTGTATACGGTACTTCCGGGTTATTCGTATAGGTAACATTGTTATCTGAATCAGGCGCACCGTTACATATTTCCACTACGATGTTATCTGTGCCATTCCAGAAAAAAGCAGAGCCAAAAGGAAAAACATTGACACCTGTTTTCGGGAGATAATTAACCGGACCCAATACCTGGTTGGTAATGGGTACCCAGGTGCTATTGTCCAGCGCCGTATCAGTAGTAGTGCCAATTTTTATGGTATACTGCTCGATCGTATCGGCGCCGTTGAGGTTGAGCACCTTGTATTTCAGTCCGCTGATAACACCGGCATTCATTCCTGCGGCATGCAGCTCTGAAGCGCGGTACAGGTATTGCGTCCTGGTGCCTTCATAATAATCCTGTAATGGGCACGGATATCCCGTGTTGGTATTACCGGAAGTGCTTTGACCAATGCTGATATCCGTTTGCGCCGACAGCCGGCAGGCCAGCATCAGCAATACTCCTACAAGTAATGTTGTTTTATATAGATAATGAACAGTACAATTTCTCATATGAGGTTATTTGAATTTTGGTTGAATGCATTTAGAATCCCTGCCAGTTGATCCATGATTTACCATCCCGGGCGCTTACCATGTCGTAGGTAAGGGAGCTGGTTTGTACCAGGTAAAAGCCCATCGGATCGGCCATCAGCGACCTTGTTTTATTGATAGCGGTTCTGTTGGCGGGTAAGTTGCCATATAAGCCGTTATCATTAAAAATGATCCTGCCATCCGAAGTAAAGGTGGGTGCGTCGTAGCCGGGACCATAAGAGATCACATTTCCGCCCGTTTCCTGCTTCACAACAAAACCGAGTAAGTCCAGGGAAGTACCGGGACCGTCTATCTGGGGATAGTAAGTGAGGAAAGCATAAGCTGGCAGGCCGGTGATACCGCAGGCGTCGTCCCTTCCATTTACATGGAAGCCATAATAGGTAGCCCAGTAGCTTTCGTTCTGCAACGCGTACCGGTACCATCTTTTGGGAGCTGCTGCATCAATCGCCAATGGCGTTACCGTTTCCATGATGGCTGCGGGTTTACCGTTTACCGTGAAAGTAATGGCGCCATTTTCCCACTTCACCTGGTCGAAACTATTAATAGTGATGGTGCTGTCGGTAAATGCCGGCATCAGGGAAATACCTGTTGCCGTGTATACGTAACCGGTAGAAGCCTGTTTTACCTTGCCGTTGGAGATCCAGGTAAAATTTACCTGGTGCAGGTAGGGATTGATACTGATATCATACCGGTTGCCGCCTGTGGTAAACTTGTGGAAATAAGTAAGTATAGCGCTGATGCTATCGATGGAGCGGTTAATACGGTGCTGGAAATAATTATCCTTATCCTGCTGTGTAGCTTTCACCAATATGGCTTTACTGCCATGGAAACGGCCGGTCAGCCAAACGGTATCGCCCGCGGCGCCATTAATAGCAAATTCAAAATCGGAGCCAAGGCCCTGGCCGTATTGGCCGCCATTCTGACCGGCATCCGGATCGGAAAGCACATGCAGGTAGGAATAGGTATCAAACAGCAGGCAGGGTTGCTGCAATGCTTTTAGTCGCCAGCTGCTTTCGCGCATGGTTCCCGTGCTGGGGGCATCGAAGTCGGAAAACATCTGCACCCGGTTAGCATCAGAGAAACTAAAGTAAAAGCCAAATACACTGCCCGGAACGCCGGCAGGATATACGAAGGCTTTCCAGCCATAAGGCGCCGTTGTGAGCACCTGCTGGTACCGTGCCAATGTATCATTGATACGTTCGTCCGGTGATTTATCAAACAGCGGATCTGTTTCCTTTTTACAGGCAAACATCCCGGTGATGATGAAGAATAAGCAGATCAGATTATTTCTCATACTATTATTTTTACTCCTCCGGAGTCTTTCGTTTTAATAGAGTAACTGATTAATTTCTTTCCTGGTACGGGTTTGAAGGCTATAAAAATTGATATGCCATACGGTGAGGAAATAGCTGACTACCATTGCCTCCTTCTGGCGCAGCCTCGACTGCGCCTCTGCTTTGGTTACGCCGTTGATGCTGGTTCCTTCCGGGATACTGTTCACGATGGCATCAAAGCCCTGCTTTCCTTCTACCAGCATGGTAGATACCATTTCCACAAAGTCCTCGTCAAAGGCCGACATCGCGTAGGGCGTTACAAAGCCATCGCGGCGGGCGGCCATATCGGAGATGTTGTTCCAGTTACCGGTGTAAAAACCCGCGCAGATGCGTTTGAACTCCACCGGGTACATCACTGTTTGATGCAGGATGTGTCCGAACTCATGTTCTATGACATGGAACATCTGTTTCACGTTGGCGGAGTCGGAAGGTTTGTAGCCTTCCATCGACTTTGTGAGGAAATCGTTTACCAGGTATAACACTACCTTCCGGCCGCCTTCTGCGGTGCCGAGGGTGATGGTGCCGTTTTCATTCCAGCTGGCGCTTCCGGAGAGAATAAAATACTTGGGACAGTACTTTTTAAAGAAGAGAGCGCCCGCTTCCGCAATGTAGGTGTCCATCCAAACCTGCCGGATGGCCGACATCACCGGGATTATTTTCTCTTCTTTAGGGGGTACCAATGTTTTGTTGAGTTCAAACTCGAACTGGTCCCATTTATATTTCACGGCAATATTAAAAGGCACGGTAAGGGTATCGTGCAGCCATTTATCCAATGGAGAAGCGGCCCAGGTATCTCCGCCGAGGCCGGGAATATCTTCCACATTGCCCAGGTCTTCTTTTTTGCTGCAGGCCATCAGCAAGCAAAGAGGGATGATGAGTAAGAATGCTTTCATTTGTGTATGTATTAATTTTGGTACTATCGCTATTATTATCTTGGATTCAATGCTATTCCTGAGGTAGTGGCCGACGCCGGTATCTGGAACAGGCGGCGGTTATCATCGGCTTTCAGCTCCAGTACTTTTCCTTCGCGGGTGGTGTGCACCACGGGGATCTTATACCGCTGCAGATCAAACCAGCGCTGGCCTTCCTGTACATACTCCGCACGCTTGAAGTCAAGGATGGTGCGGATACAAACCGTTCTCGCATCGCTGATACCGTAGAAATTCTGCATAGCAGCCAGGGAAATATTATGCAGGGAGGCATTATAATTCCGGATACGTTTGCTGGCAAACAGGTTGAGATCTTTTAGTACGGCGCTGGTGTTGTTGAGATACACATTGGCCTCTGCGCGGTTAAACAATACTTCTTCCGTGGTGAACAGCGGTGTCATTACGTAGGGCTGACCAATGGTGGCGTTCACGGAGTTCTTTACAAAGTACTCAGAGAGCTTTGGCACAAAATAATCCTGTGAGCCGTAGTAGTATAACGGGTAGGACCAAACGCCGCCGGTGACATTCCTGCCCAGGATGAGCGCTTCGTGCTGGAAGTCGAGGTCATACCGGAGCCGGCCCGCATTGCGGCCCCACAGCGAAGGCGCTTCCACGATCAGCAGGTTGGCTTTTTCGTTGGCATTGGCATAAATATCAAAGATCTGCGCCGGCGACATGCTGCCATATGTGGTATTCCACAGGCGCATGTTGGAGGCCACATCATTGTTTGAAAAAGTATTGTCGGCATAGGCTACTACTTTCGCGTAATCTTTTTTATACAGGTAGAACCGGGTGGCGAAGGCATAAGCAGCGCTGCGGTTAAAATGGAAACGGGGTACGCTGTAGGCGTCGTCACTGATCAGCGGCAACCCGGAGAGCAGGTCTTTCTCCACCATGTCATACACATACGCCACTGTTTTGCGTTCGTATTGTTTCATTACCACGGTTTCCGGTACTGTTACGTATGGTATTCCCGGATCGTTTGCAGCGGTAGCCGCATCGTAGGTTTTGGCAAAAATATTTACCAGCATAAAGTGGGCATAGGCTCTTGCCAGCAGCGCTTCGCCCCGCTGACGGGTGTAAGCGGCCGGATCGGCGGCCTTTTCACAGGCAGCCAGCGCCTGGTTGGCTGCGGCGATAGCAGTGTAGCAAGCCCTCCAGTAAGCTTCCGGAGAGTCTTCCTCTATCCATTGAATGTCGTTAAACAGATAGGCGTCACCGTTAGGGCGGTAGTACTCTCCCACTCCCTTGTCGCCCACATTATCCGACATGGCTTCACACATCGTGATGTAACTGGCCTGCGGATAAGCAGTTCCCAGTAACTTGCTCACCTTTACTGGCGAGCTGAGATCTGTCCAGGTACTGTCTGGTACCTGTTCCAGGTATTTTTTACACCCTCCGGTGACAAGGGCCATCAGTGCAAATGCCCCGATGATGGCAGGCTTTATTTTTCGTTTATTCGCGGAGGTTATATAGTACATTGACATAGTGCTTCTTTTTAAATACCTACTTTCAATGAAAAAGTGAATTGTTTCTGGATAGGCTGTGCCACGCCACCAGCGTTGAAAAACTCTGGATCCTGACCCTGCAGCTTTTCATCGGCATAGATCAGCCATGGATTAATGGCAGCAGCGCTTACAGCCACATTGCTTAATCCTGCGCGTTTGATGATTACACCCGGCAGCTGGTAAGTAAGTGACACTGTTTTCAGGCGGATGAAATCTCCTTTCGCCACTCTTTCGGTGGAATAGTTATAGTTATTGTAAGGATGAGCGCCTCTCAGTAATATCTGCTCAAAAGCATCCAGCATAGAGGGAACACCTGTTTTGCTTTCATCTCCCGGCATTACCCAGCGGTCATAAAATTCTTTAGGCATCGCATCGAGGTCTGAATAAGAAGTTTTGAAAGCCGGGTACAGGCGGATTTTGTTGCCAAACTGGTAAGTAAAAAATATATTCAGTGATAGCGCTTTATAGCGGAAAGTATTGGAGAACCCGCCGGTAACCGGTGGATCAACCGGACCTTCGTATACCAGGTGGGCTGTATTTAATGATTGCAGGTTTACATCGCCGCTGACAGCACCGTCCTGGTTGATAAACACCGGGGAGCCTGATTTGGGATCAAGCCCGGTGTATTGCAGGGAAAAAAGGCTATGTACAGGATAGCCTTCGGTGTTACCGCCTTCTGCTACCACCAGGTCGAAAATGCCGGGGATATTTTTTGCATTGGTGATTTTATTGACGCTGTATCCGAGCGTAACATTCGATTTCCAGCCCCAGTCTTTACTACGGAACACATCTCCGCCTACCATTACTTCCACCCCTTTTGAATCCATATCGGCGTAGTTGGCCGCTTTAAACATTTCACCGCCGATACCGGAAGTTTTGATGCGGCTGATCAGGTCAAAGCTTTTACGGGTGTAAGCATCTATACTGAAGTTGAGGCGACCATTGAAAAATCCTCCGTCAACACCGATGTTGGTGGTATATAATTTTTCCCAGGTGAGTTCATCATTCTGCAGGTGCGACAGGCGGATCACTGACTCTACTTCTGTGAGGTGAGGCCTGTTGGTATTAACGGTCTGGTATACGATGTTTGAATTGGTGGCGGGTCCCATGCTGGCGGTTAAGCCGTAGCTGGCACGCAGCGTGAGATAGTCCAGCTGGCGGATACTGGCCGCAAAAGGCTCCCGGTCGATGTTCCAGGAACCGGCTACGCTCCAGGTGGGCAGCCATCTTGCCTTACGGGATTGTCCGAGGCGGTTGGAACCATCGTAGCGGCCGGTGGCTGTAAAGTTATACTTGTTGTTATAGGCATAGGTGCCGGTAGCATAGAAAGCGGCGAAGCGATCATAGTCCCTGCTCATGCCAAAGTAAGGGAAGTTACTTTCAATGGTTTGTTTGAGGATGCGGTAGTCAGTGAAAGTGGCGCCG
Organism: Chitinophaga sp. W3I9; assembly: GCF_050434025.1. Classification (NCBI taxonomy): domain Bacteria; kingdom Pseudomonadati; phylum Bacteroidota; class Chitinophagia; order Chitinophagales; family Chitinophagaceae; genus Chitinophaga; species Chitinophaga sp. W3I9. The sequence goes on along the minus strand of NZ_JBNPWC010000001.1, from coordinate 4,110,575 downwards.
CCATTATCGTATTGGTAACCGTATCCGGTATTGGAAGCGTTCTGGCGGTCGGCATATTTTACCTGCTGACCTACCAATACGTTGATATTATGTTTCTGGGCGAAGGTGTCGGAGTAGTTGAGGCCATTGCGGAAATCATAGTTCAGCAGCTGGTCTTCCGTACGGTTATAGAAACCGCCGGCGGGCAAAACAATTACCGGTTGTGCATCGGGATTTTCCGGATCGCGGTAAAGGAATTTATTCCTTTCCGCGATGGTAGCATTACCGGCAGCGCGGTAAGCATTGGCCATGTTGGCATTCTCTGCAATCTGGTGTTCACGGGATGATTTTACATACCTGATAGCACCGGTAAATTCGTAGCGGATATTTTTTGTCAGCTTGAAAGTCAGGTCGCCCTGCAGGCGCAAATCCATCATGTTCAGGTCGAGGTAATTATTTTTCAGTTCATTGATGATATTGAAGGGAGCATAATTTCTTCTGAAGTATTCCAATTGTCCATTTGGATCATAGGCAGTAAGTGTGCGGCTTGTATTCAGCGAGTAGCTGAATGGGTTAATATCGAAATCGCGGTCGTATTGTCCTTCTACAGGATTACTGCTGCGGGTGAGAGCGCCGGGCGCTTTCTGACGGCGCACAGAGGCCAGTGAAGAGAATCCGGCAGATAACCGGTCTGAGAGCTTATAGGTATTGCGGTAGTTCAGTGTGTAACGGGTTACTTTATCCGCGAGGGTCCAGCCGTTATCGCTGTAAAAGCTGGTAGAAAAATAAGATTGTGATTTATCTGTACCGGAAGAAATGCTGAGCGAATGTTCCTGTACGAAGTTGTTGCGGAAGAGCAGTCCGAACCAGTCGGTATTGGCTTTCGCGTAACGCAGTAAAAAAGCCTTCTTACTTTGCGGATCGTTTTCTACGGGGAAGTTACCATCTCCATCTGCATCCAGTTGTTCATATAATTTACCGAACACCCCGATATCACCGCGTGAAAGGATATCTGAGTTAAGTATTCCTTTTCTTTCCAGTTCAGCCAGTACAGACATCTGCTGGCCGGAGTTCATGATATTGAAGTTGTTGTAGTTAGGTTTCAGCTGTGTGCTGAAGTTGCCGCTGTAGTTAATAACGGGCTTGCCTGCACGACCTTTTTTAGTGGTGATCACTACCACTCCGTTCATGGCGCGGGCGCCATATAACGCAGCGGCTGCGGCATCTTTCAGGATGTCGAAGCTTTCGATATCGTTCGAGTTAAGACCGGCTACTGCGGAGCCCAGTAAGGTGGTGGGATCGCCACTGGAAAGCTGATCATTGGAAATATTTACCACGTCTTCCAGTACTACGCCGTCTACCACCCACAATGGCTTGTTATCGCCATTAATAGAGGTAGCGCCGCGGATGCGCACTTTGGGGGCGGAGCCGAAGGTACCGGATACATTCTGGATGGCAACGCCGGCTACTTTACCCTCCAGCATGCGGCTTACGTCTGTCATACCATCGATCCTCACATCTTCTCCTTTGAGCCGGGTGGCGGCGCCGGAGAATTTAGATTTATCGATGCTCTGGAAGCCGGTTACCACTACTTCCTGGAGGCGGGTCGGTTTTTCTTTCAGTATGATGGTCAGCGTGCCGCTTCTGAATTCCGCCACGCTGATTTCTTCTGTTTTATACCCGGTAAAATTAAATACCAGTATAGCATCGTTGGCGATCTTCTTCAGTTCAAATACACCTTTGTCGTTGGTAGTGACTCCGCGGGAAGTTCCTTTGATCATGATGCTTACGCCGGGTAACAGTTCCTTCTTTTCATTTGTCACCACTCCTTTTACATCTGTAACGGGAACATTGAGTTTCAACAGTGTATTCGTTACCGTTAGTTGATTCAACTTTTTGCCGCTGTCGTGTTTGATCACCACGCGGTCGTACATCACGCTATAGGAAAGTGAGTAGGGCGTAAGCAGTTTATTAAGCAGGTCGCCTACTTTTTCGTTGTGCGCATTTACACTTACCTTATTCACATCCAGGGCTTCATTGCCTACGTATACAAAGGATACTTCGGCGAGGCTGCCTATCATTCTCCAGTGCATCTTTAAGGATGACATTCTTTAGTTCGATCGTAATTTTTTTATCGAGAGCGTCCTGCAAACCGTTACCGGCGTGGGCTTGCGTTACTGCCAGCAGGAGCAGTAAGCAATAGATGAATGATAGTTTTCTTCTGAACATAATTGTTTTTTATTGGTTTCGTTCGGCCATAGGTTCCCCGTTCCGGTTTTTGGACAAAACCGGGCAATAAAGGGCCTTCTGCGTAAGCAGGGTGTTTTTCAATCAACTATATCATGGCAATATATTAGCCGGGCGGTAAGGGTATTACTTGTATCATGTACAGTTTAGTTTGGTTGAAAATAATTCTACGGTTTATTCACGGTAAGTATTGGCAACAGGTGGCCCTGTGATCAGTTTTCGTGATCACTAGTTAACTAACCAGCATGAAGTTCTTTCAGGCTAAAAGGCCACCAGGATAGTATACCAGACTGAAATTTCTATTCTCTTAAATTTTGGTTCAGCTTTGTTGATAGCAGTTTCTCATTTGAAATATAGTTTGGTTAACGATATAGCGGTCGTTATTTTACTTACAATTTCCACCAACGATGATATATCCTTTATTGATATTATCTTTTTTGACTCTGGCATCTAATGAAAAAGCAATTAACGCAAGTGCTTTATCTAAATCGTCCACTGTATTAAATGATCCGTAAAACCTGCACTGTGCCGATCTTTGGTCGGTTATTACCGGCACATTGTAATATCGCTGCAGGTCTGTTGCCACTTTTGACAACGGATCTCCTTTGTAAATAAATTTGCCACTCGTTTTCTGGGCAAAGAATTTGGCATCTTCTGTTCCGTCCTGTAACAACAGGTCTTGCGAGGCCGGGTTGTATACCGCGGTTTTGTTGGCTGTTAGTACCAGTTGGCCGTTTTTATGCGGTTTGCCTTCACGGGTATTCACCTGCACCATTCCTGATACCACTACTACCCTGGCGGTATTGCCTTCGTGTACTTCCATGTTAAAGGAGGTACCTAATACGGTAGTATTGATCAGCGAAGAGGAGATGATAAAAGGGTGCTTTGCATCGTGGTTGATTTCGAAGAAAGCTTCTCCTTTTAATATTACTTCACGATTCTTTTTATCAAACACTTCCGGGTAGGTAATGCTGGAGCCTTTCTCCAGGTGTACCACTGAACCGTCGGGCAGTTTCACGGTTTGCCGTTCTGATGTGGTGGCAAACACCCTTTGCTTTACCCGGTCGTGCAGTAACATGTACCAGGCGGCCCCTGCCAGCAGCAGTAAGGCGGCAGCCGCTGCTACTTTATATTTAACTAACCGGAAGATTCCTTTGAAAGAACTATCTGCAACGCCTATACGCTTATGAAGGTTATTCAACATCCTGTCCGACAGGCGTTTATCTAATATATGCTTTGCCGTTAGGAGGTCGGCCTCAAAATATTCGGCGGCTACTGTTTCCAGTTCTGAAAAATCATTGGTATCCAGGTATTCTACCATCCACTCCTGCTCTGTGGCAGTCCATTGATCTTTACTTAACAGCTGTTTGAGATATTCCTTTCTGTTGGGCACTAGCGTGATGGTTTAATCTAAATACGCGCAGTTAATAAAAATGGGTGGGTCGTTTTTGAACTTTTTTTGAAAAAACAAAACATTAATTAAAAGATAATATGAAATAGGTTCATCTGCTTATGAATCAGGATAGCTCAGGAACAGCATCAGGAGCACAATGTATTTCTGATCGCCGTTGCGCTGCATATAGTCGTTTAGCTTGATCATGGCGGCAGACAGGTGTTCTTTTACTGTATTACGGGAGATGTTCAGTTCATTGGCTACTTCTTCATAGGTTTTACCTTCCAGTTTACAGCGGGTTACGATGGTTCTTTTTTTAGGAGATAGTTTTGAAATCGCCTGTTCCAGTAAATGATATTGTTCCTCATCGATATTTTTACGCTCAATGGCTACCGCATCATCCGTATCGGTTTGGAAGATATTTTTGTGGAAAGCCTGTTCACGCAGCTTTTTCCTTACAAAAGACACACACATATTAAAGCTGATCACAAACAGCCAGCCGCTCACAGACTGGTCTGGCTCGATATCCTGCCGTTTTTCCCACAGCCGTGCGAAAACATCCTGGAGAATATCTTCAGTAACCACATCATCTTTCACAAACTTGAAAATATTCCGGTATACAGCCCCGTGATACTTCCAATACAAACTATCAAAGGCGCTTACTTCGTGGTTTTGTAACCGCACTACTAATTCAGCATCTGGTATATTCATATCTCTTCTTTTATATAAATCATATCGTGGAATATAATTTATATGGCTAGAAAAAAGCCAGGTCTCCCAAAGGCAATGGCCATCTATTTTGCTGCATAAATTAGTAACAAATATTATTATTTTATAAATAAATTCGCATTAGCTATAATTATAAATTATTACACACCGGCAGAGAGCAGTGAAAACATTGGCTGGCAGGGATTTTCGGGATATATGGGAAAGATGGGAACAAGAATTTCTGGCACAGACAGCTTCTGCCAAACATTAAAACAGGGTAATAATTACTAATATGTCGGCTTTATACAGGCGTTACTTCGTAGTTATTCCATTCCCACTGCAGCAGGGATACAATAATCGGCACAAGTCCCTCGCCTTTTGATGTAAGGCTGTACTCTACATGTGCCTGGGTATCCGTATATGTTTCACGGAGAATGATCTCCTCCGCTTCCAGTTCCTTTAAACATTGCGCAAATACCTTTGCAGATACATCGCCTATAATAGCATGCAGTTGCCCGAAGCGCATTTTACGGTTACGTAATGCGTAAATAATAATAGGTTTCCACCGTGATCCGATGATTGATTTTGACCGTTTGATCGGGCAATCGCTGTATTTCGTTAATATCTTATCTTTCATTTGTACTTACCTTAAGGTAACTGGTATTGCTCCAAAGCCGCTGTAAAATTAAGCATTTGGTTGTTGCTTTGCGTAAAAGAAATATTCAATGAATTACGCATCATTTTTTACACCGTTTCAATACAAAGGTCTTCACCTGAAAAACCGTTTTGTGATGGCGCCCATGACACGCGCGGCGTCGCCGGATGGCATACCTACCCAGGCAGTAGCCGATTATTACGCACGCCGCGCCGCCGGAGAAGTAGGGTTGATCCTCACCGAAGGCACCGTCATCGACCGGCCAGCCTCGAAGAATGAAAAAGACATTCCCAATTTTTATGGAACCGCCGCACTGTCAGCATGGAAAAATGTAGTGGACCACGTTCATGCACAACAGGGCGTTATTGCCCCACAACTATGGCATACCGGCGACGCTCCCGGCATGAGCGGATGGACGCCGGCTGCACCAATAGAAAACCCTTCCACCATGTCGGTCAGCGATATTGAAGCCACTATCGCCGCATTTGCCAATGCCGCCAAATCGGCCAAAGAAGCCGGGTTCGACGCCATAGAACTCCATGGCGCACATGGCTACCTCATCGACGAATTCTTCTGGGACAAAACCAATTCACGCACCGACGACTACGGCGGCAAAACCATCAAAGAAAGAAGCCGCTTTGCAACCGCCATCGTAAAAGCCATAAGAGCTGCAGCAGGCCCCGACCTGGTGATCATCCTCCGTGTATCACAATGGAAAGCCACCGATTATAACGCAAAGCTGGCGCACAATCCAAAAGAAATGGAAGACTGGATCATTCCACTCGCAGATGCAGGTGTAGACATTTTTCATGCCTCGCAAAGAAGATACTGGGAACCCCAGTTTGAAGGGTCCGATCTGAACCTCGCCGGCTGGATTAAAAAAGTGAGCGGTCAGCCTACCATTACTGTCGGCTCTGTTGGCCTCTCCGGCGATGTAATGGGCGCCTTCTCCGGTGAGAACTCAGACGTGGTTACGGATATGCGCGAACTGGAACGTCGCTTCGAACGGGGCGATTTTGACCTCGTGGCGGTTGGCCGGTCGATTTTGCACGATCCTAACTGGGTGAAGAAGGTGAGGGAGCAGCAGTTTGATCAGTTGAAGCCATTTGATGCAGCGAGTATGAGGACGTTGTATTGAGGGAGGGCTTGCTTGCTAAATCTAATAAATGATAAAACCCAGTCAACATACTGACTGGGTTTTATCATTTTAATTCTGTTATTTTAAAACCTGTACTTATTTCAGGAATACATAAAGATCTGATTCATACCAATCATTAATTATTGGGAGTATGCTGCGCAGAGTTTCCATACTACTGCCAGACAGAGAAAATTTGCAGATCGTCTTATGCCCTCTAGGTATCATATCAAATGGCATAATATATCCCTGGCTTACCTTTTCAAGAACAATTTTCTCAGAAGATATATCATCTCCATTCATGCCCTCAATAAAATTAAATTCATATCCAGTAGGAATATCAAATTCTGAAAAACTACAGAACAAAGCAATATCATTATTATATGACCTCCCCCCAATAAATCGGGCCATTGAAAAGTAGAGAAATCGGGCAATAATTCATAATTTAAACATGAAAAATTGCTCATGAAAAAAACAAAATTTACCGAAAGCCAGATTGTGTTTGCGCTTAAGCAGGCGGACAGTGGTGTAAAGGTCCAAGAAGTATGCCGGCAAATGGGTGTCAGCGAAGCTACTTTTTACAACTGGAAGAAAAAGTATGGAGGACTTGGAATGAGTGAGCTAAGGCAACTGAAGCAACTTCAGGACGAAAATGCGAAGCTGAAGCAGATTGTCGCAGATTTAAGCCTGGACAAACAGATGTTGCAGGATGTGCTAAAAAAAAATCTTTGAAAACCCGTCAACTACGGCAGTTGGTAACCCATTTAACTGCCGACTACCAGGTATCCCTTCGAAGAGCCTGCCGCGTAGTTTGCATGCCCTGGTCCAATTGGCATTACCGTTCGCGCCGCCGAGAAGATCGGCACCTTCGCCAACGAATGCGCGAGATTTCAGAGGCGAGGGTCAGATATGGGATGTGGCGGATTTACATACTGTTACGCAGAGAGGGGTTTAAGGACAATCATAAAAGGATTCATAGGATCTACAAAGAAGAAGGGCTTAACCTACGCAGCAAAAGACCACGAAGGAATAAATCAGCGGCACACCGTCTGGAAAGACCCAATATCACTAATTTACACCAATGTTGGAGCATGGATTTCGTAGCCGATGCTCTCTTCGACGGACGTAAATTCAGGTCGTTAACTATAGTCGATAATTTTAGTCGCTACTGCCATGCGATCCGGGTCGGGAAATCCATCAAGGGGATAGATGTAGTGGAGGCTCTGGAAACTCTTAAGCGGGAGAATGGCACCGTCCCAAAACGGATACAAGTCGATAATGGAAGTGAATTTATCTCGAAGGATTTTGATCGATGGGCATATGAAAACAAGGTTGTGCTGGACTATTCTAGACCAGGTAAACCTACAGACAACCCATTCATAGAATCCTTCAACGGTTCATTCAGGGATGAGTGCTTAAACGTAAACTGGTTCTTATCCTTGGATGATGCCTATGAGAAAATTAGCAACTGGGTACAAGAGTATAATACCTTTAGACCACATAGCTCATTAAACGAGCTAACACCTGCTCAGTTTGTAGCCAATTGCAAACAGAACGAATATTGAGATGGTAGAAATAAAAATAAATCCTGATGATAAAAAGACGTCTTTTGCGGCAGTAGAATATAAACCAACGGCATCAGAAAAGACATCTTTTTCCCATCAGTTTTGTATCTTTAGATAGCCCGGCTTTCTCTATCTCACACTGACCCGACAAATGGGGGGACCTCAATAGCCCGGCTTTCTCTATCTCACACTGACCCGACAAATGGGGGGACCTCATAGCCTCTGAACCTCATCTGGTATAACACCGTCAACAAATTCAAACTTACTAATAGTCTTCCAACCATGTGGAATCTCATCAAATGGCTTAAAAAATTGCTGGCTTATATTTACTAAAAGTACTTTACAATTCAATATCGTATTATCACTTCTAACAACTTCCGTAAAGCAATAACCTACAGGAATATCAAATTCTGAATAATCACAGAAAAAAATTATCTGGTTACTCTTTAATTCGTGACAATCCAATGCTTCAACAAAATTATCCTCCAGTTCCTTTTTAAGCTTTCCTATTATCTTTATCCTTAGTTTCTCCATAATCATTCTTTGGGTTTCAATGCGGCAGCTTGTTTATAAAAACTGTTTATCTGCTCATTTGTAAGTTTAGGTGTGCTTTCCAGAAGAGCATTCATATCTCCTTCATTTATTCTCGCAGGTATATTTATCCCCATATTCTTTAAGATCCCCCTAGCCTGATCCACTGTAATTGTAACACTTGCTCTCTTGGCAAATTCGGCAGGTTTTAAATCTACTACAATCTCTCTTTCTATACCTTCCAAAACATTTGTAGTGACGCCCACTGAAACATTTTGTAAATCTTTAGGCAATGCTATCTGCAATATTCCGTCACCATATCTTTTGGCCTTTACTCCAAACATTGTTGCTACAGCTGGATCTGTACTTGTAGGAGTGCTAGCTGTTCTTTGAGCTCTGGGAGATCCTTCATATCCTGCAGTTGAGCCTCTAAATAGATAATTTGTCTCCTCTACAGCATCTCTGCTAAACCCTATAAGATTTTTCCCTAAACGTATTGAACCTCCTATAATCTTCCCCGCTACATATCCAGCACCCAAAGCCATGACAGCATCCTTTGAAGTCTGATTTTGAGCTGCCCTACCTTCTTCTGTTTTAGCCATATTATGATGATAAACGCTTCCCATCAATGTATATGTGCTCAACTTTCCCCTAGTGAGAAACATATCAACCACGATAAGCCCTCCAATAGTCCCGCCTTCCGCCATAGCCCTTACATGCTGTCTATACTTATCCTCACTAAGTTGATTATTAAGATATGCTTCTTCTTTACGCCTAAGTGTATTATCAATACCTTCTTCCGCTCCATCTACATCTATGAAAACAACAGGCTTATTTCCCGCATAAGAATATGGTGTATAGTGAGGATACTGCTTTGTAAGTGGGTCTACTGATAGGAATCTAGCTACTCTAGGGTCATACACACGCATTCCGTAGTCCTGCTGATTCCCTTCACCCTTCACCTCCCCATCATTCTCCTTCCCGTTAAACCCATACCTATAAACTCCACTCAAAACCTATTTCCTACCTTCCATCTGCATACCAGGTGCACTCTCAAAGAACTCCCATAAATATATAGCTTTTTCTTTCATTTGTTTTTTTTTCAATTGAAAGAAAAAAAATACAGGCGGATAAAATGCAGGCGCCGTTCTGGTAGACAGATGATGTGTTACTGATGCTGATGATATGTTCTAATGATGATCAGAGAACTAACGTCTAGCCTATATTCTACCGCTGATCAAGGTGGAGCACTCAAAGGTGATTGACTGGTGTGTGAATAATTTGTCTGACTCTTCAACAAATACTATTTTTTTGAGTTTGGAAGATGTATATATGATTGCATATATCCAGCTGCTTACTGATGCCAGTCGCACCTTATCGTTAAAGCCAAGTCAGATACTGTGGTTATATACCTGGTTGCAGCAGGTGCGGCCCAGGCTGTTAAGGTGGGCTGATAACGATGTGTTGTTGATCGGCTGTTGGCTTTTTAGTCGGCGAGGCGAACGATACCAACATCCTTAAAGATCCTAAGATGATGAAGCGGCTTAATGAGATTAACGAACTTCCTGATAAAGATAAAGAGTGCGTTTATTCCCTTCTGGACGCTTTCCTTGCTAAATCTAAATTACAAGCGATACTTAAATAAAAACAGGGCACCTCGATTTCGAGGCACCCTGATAAACATAAGAAGTTATATCCAAAAATTAATTCACACAGATGTTATTTCTAAAAAAGCAATAAAGCCCGGTTGTAGCTAGGCTTTATTGCTTTTTTAGGGGTAATCTTATTTATCCCACTATAAGCTATAATTCATCTAACTTACTATTCCATGCTTTTGAACCTGAAACAAGTTCGTTTGCTTCCTGAAGTTTCAAGTCTAACTCATGCATTATTATTTTAATTGACTCTATTTGGCTTATGCCCATTTTCCTTAATGCTATTAATACTTCTTCTAAACTCTCCGGTGTATTAATATAATGCTCCTTAAATACCTTTCTTATTTCTTCTGTCATATGAAATAAACTCATAAATATTACTATAATTTATACGTCTTATCAAATTCATGTCCTGGCTTTGCGGAGGAACTTTGTTCTGTTCTCTTAAATTGAATTCTTAAAAATTTGAACCCTTCTGATCTTGCTTTATCTTTCAGAGTATTCAATAAATGATTAGTACCTCTTGCTGTCAATTCTCCAGCACCTTCTTCATTTGACATCCCTCTTATATAAAATGCAGCACTTAATAATTCGAGTGTTTCACCTTTCGCGTGGTACTCGGATAAAAACTCACCGACACGCATAACGCCACTTTGGGGACTTGTAAAACCAAATTCTGCACCTAAAAATTGATCTCCGGATTTATCAACTAACTTTTCAAATGAAGTATGAGAGAAAAAGCTATTAAGGCTTTTACCTTGCCCAAGCATACTATGCTGCAACTTATCATTCTGGCTAGCCATCCCAGAATTTATCCTTTCCTGCAAAGCCTTTTTCTCATTGTCGCTTAAATCATTTGCAGGATCATTGGTAAGATGCATTATATCCTTAAGAATCTCATCTGCTGAAGGCTCATGCGTATCAGGCTTTGAGGACCCTTCTCCTGCTGATAACGGTTTAAATAATAGATAGGTAAACAGAGTCCACCCACCACGAGTGGCATACGAGTTTCTAAATATGTCTTTTATTATTCTTCCCCCTGCATTGACATGATGCGGATCTGGTGATCTTTTTACAGATTGATTCTTCAGAGCTGGCCCTTGTTTCGTTGGCGGATCAACGGTATTAAAATCTCCTGCCGCCATACCCTCAATATCTATTAAAAAGATGGGGTTATCTTCTGCATATAAGTATGGACTAATATCCGGATAACTTCCTGTCAACGGGTCTACTGATAAGAACCTTCCTATTCGCGGATCATACACCCTTGCTCCAAAGTCTAAACTATTCCCCTCTCCTTTCACTTCATTATCATTCTCCTTCCCATTAAACCCATATCTATACCTGCCCGCTCCCAAGTTCCATGTCCTTCCCACCATCTGCATACCAAACGGCGCATAGTCCGACATATTATACACCGTAGCATTCAACCCTACCTGCTGATCTGAAATCACTCCCAGGGTATTTCCCAGGTGATTATTCAACTCATAACGGGTCAAATTAATCTGCGACCATGCCGTGGCGGGATTGCCAACTGTACCTGTTACTGCTATTTCTGGCATCCACATACCCAATCTGGAGCTACCATAAAGATGTTGCTCTTTCCAGTAGGTTTGAGTACCGCCATTATTACCATAAACGGCCAGGGAATTGCCTTGTGCATCCTTTACATACCAGGTTTTATTGACAGTACCGCTTTTTGTATACTCCTTATAGATACGGTTGCCGGAGGCATCATATTTATACATCAAAGAACTACCGTCACTAAAAGTAATACTTTTAATTTTACCATAAACAGACCAGGCAATATTTGTGATGGAAGCGCTCTGATCTTTTATCAGATTACCTATTTTATCATAGGTATAATTGTCATCAGGCATGTCGTCGAGGTCCGAATTATAGGTACCAGGAGCAACCGTTTCCTTTATATGACGCAATGTATTGGCAGTAAGATTCCCCGCCTGATCTATGGGATAGTAATAGCTGAGATTATCCATCGGCAGGGATACGTCATGGGTACCATTCCTGAAATAGGAAAGGATATTACCATTACCATCATAGCTGATATCTTCCTGATTGTCTTCCACCCGTTGCGATAAGCCCCATGTACCTATGGCTGTCAGCGGGTGCTGACGCATACGTATCAGGCGGTTTAACTGGTCATACCGGTAGCTGTAGCCAACTGGGTTACCGCTGTTCAATTTCGATAAGGCCACAGTGGTACGGCTGATATTTCCATTAAAGAGGTTCTGTCCGGTGATGTCGGTGGCGGTGGCGGCATACTTTACCGCGAGAGCATTGGCTGTAGTGCCAATAGGCTTATAGTCGCCGGTAAAATAGTCAAGAGAATATGCCATTACGTCTTTGGCGAATGTGCTGTTTCCGCTGCCTGTTTGCCCATCCTGCCCAATGTCATTGGCAGGGGTAAGCCCTGTACCATTTATCGCTTTAAGCCATCCCTGTAATGTGTAGGCATAGTCAATTCCCTGCGCGTTGTTTTTACCGATGCGGGCACGTGCAAGAGGTCCGTGCTTGTAATAATAATAATGCGCATCCGTAACGATACCGGTAGGGCTAATTGTCCAGTTGCTGCCGTTATGCGCAATACCGGAATTGGCTTCCACCAGCCTGTTTTCAGCATCGTAGGCATAGTTATAAAAGAATTGATCGGGTTTTGCCTGCTGATAACGGACCGCGTTCACTTTACCGCTTACCAGGTCATAATTGTAGTCGATTTTCTTTACTTCATGTAAGCCGTACAACTTCTGCCACAGCGTCTTCACATTACCTAACGCGTCATAACTATAATAAGATGCCTGTTCTACAGTTCCTTCTGTTTCCAGGTATTGGCTTGCCGAAACACGTTTACGGAGATTATCCTGTGTATACAGCGCATCCGGAGCAACATCGTAGAAAGTGCGGGTAATCTGGCTGTTGGTTCCACTGTTTAAAAAGAGGTTCACAGTGGCGTCAGCTATAAAAGCCGGTACGCCAAGACTATTGCCATTCTTCTTTTCCCCTACTTCGGTGATCCTGCCGAGATTATCATATTCGGTATAACTGAATTGATTGGTTCCCAGGTACTGATTGGCATTACGGGATGCGAAAAGCCTGCCTTTCTGGTCGTACCAGAAATAGCTGGTATTGGCATCCGGCGAATTTTGCTGCACCACCTGCCCCAGGGAATTATATGCGTAGTCCGTGCTAAGCCGGTGCCGTGGATATACCGCGGATGTTTGCACCTCCGTTGTTCCTCCATCCGGGAGCGTGGTTGCTGTTCCGGGCAATGGCGTATTGAACCTTCCCCAGCTAATGGTGTCCGCTAAAAGGGCGGCACTATAGGCCGCTGCCATCCCCATGCAGTTCTCTTTCGCATTGGCGGCAATTTCGGCAACAGACATCAAACGCTTATACATCCTCAGCTGCCTCAGGTAAGTAAGGTTCTCCGCAAATATGGCGCTTCCAGTCGCTGCGGCTGTAATGTCCCATCCACAACCCAACTGCGGAGCATTACTCACAGCAGGACAACTTACCCCATTCACAAATACACTGATAACACCACTTTCGTCCAGGTCAGGGCCTTGCAGTACCACATGGGTCCAGGGATTCAGTGGCAATAAGGCGCTGATATTAACATCTATGCTGTTGGAGGCAATGATCTCTGCAGATCCCGTCACCGGTGGCGCCAGTTTATACACGTCTGCATGCAGGTAACTGCCGTCTATGCAAACATTGAAATACGCCTTGTCTCCTGCGTTGGCAAGCACTTGTGCCCCACCGCCATCTGCATTATACAACCACATTTCCACCGACTGGCTCGCGCCTATCAGCGCAACACCGAGTTTATCGAGCGTGGCATCTTCGTTTGTATTCGCCTGTGGTCCTGTATAGGTACACTGACTGTACTCTGCCCTTCTCGAGCGATCAACCCAATCAAGCTTTTCAGGTTCTTCGATCAGATCCACGCCTTCGGGCGGAACGGTCCGCAGGAGATTCCCGGCCTGATCATAATAGTATAAGGTATAATGATAAATCTGCTGGGAGGTGTTGAGTGATACCTTAGATCGTACCGCACTGCAGATATCGATGTATTGCTTACGGAAATCCTGTTTCACAGAATCTATATACATGGTGTAAGACCTCTTCGCTCCTTCTATTGCGCCATCAACTAGGTCATACATGCACTGGTATGGATCCGCCGGCAAAGTGCTGTACACGGGACTGTTACAAAGTGTTGCAGTGGGACTTGTCTGTAATAACTTCCTGAAATTATCATAATCCGAAAAAGTGAGCGAAAAGCCCCAACGCTGGTTCAGATAATTACGATATATATTCTTGTAGGTGATGGCTGAAGTATCTCCAGTTGCTCCAACTGATGCCGCAAAAGCTGCTCTGGCGGCCCAGAATTCGGTGGCAGTAATACACCCTTTGGTAGTGCCATCCAGGAATACCGGTAAGGTAACTTCCCGGTCGAGTAAATACCGGCAGTTATTACAGCCTTTCATGAGCGCGTCAAGTTCAACAGACGTGATGCTCATGCCACTGCCATACTTCGCCACCAGGTAATTAAAGAAGGTTGTGCCGGGCTGTGTGTTTTGTTGTTCCAGTTTAAGGGCGTTCAAACGTGCACACATGGTTGAATCAGTAGCGCCCACTGACCTGGTAACGGTTTGCGGACTCACGTTGTACGGATAAGGCACATCAATCAGCCATGGATTACAAAGCATGCTAAGCGAAGTAACGTTCAGGTAGCGTTTCAGTACCTGCTCAAAGGTCGCATCGCCATCAGTATTTACTTTTCCAGGCGCCGCATTGCTGGAGCCATTGATATGCGTTTCATCTCCACCCAACGCGCAAACCTCTATCAAACGGGTACGCAGCAACGGCTTATTTCCTGCAGTAAGGGCAGAGCATCCTTCCAGTTTTTTCATCAGAAGATCCACCGTCACTTCACAGGAGCGCTGTATCTGCAGCTTCAGCGAGTCCCTGGCAGCTGGCAGATAAGCAGCCGTATCAACGGATAATACTTCGTTGTATTTATAATTATTCAAACGGCTTGTCTTACTCCAATAATCTACTGCGCAGGGCGAAGGAGGATTTGTAGGCGTACCGGTGCATGAATATTCTGACCAGGTAATCTGCTGTCCGCTTTTTAAAGTAAAGCTTTGAGGACCTGATCCCGCAACAAACTGCACATCATAAGGCATATCTGCCGGCCAATTGCCACCATTAGCATAATAGGTAATGTCAATCAGAAGACCAGCTGGAATCGGCATATTGGCAGGAGGCCATATAGTAACCGTTCCTACATTACCAGACTTGGTAAACATCGACAAATTAAAGTCAGCACAGGTCCTGTAAGGAACAGGTGGTGTAGGTTTGTTTCCTGGGCTGATTACCGGGTAAGCGCCTACCGTACAAATACCCTGGCAGTAATTGGCGTCCCTTAAAATCTGGTAATACTTTTCTTTCAACTCCAGGTACAGATTGGCATACGTTTGCCATTGCTTGTCAGGAATTCTGCAACTGGCAACCGGGGAACACTGATTCCATCTTATCGTTAAATCCGTACTTGCGTTCACATTGGTATTACCCTTACCATCTCCGCAATACAATAAATAATCTACATACTGCGACAAGCTCTTATTATTCACCCCCGAACCCGATATGTGCAGTATGTTTGCGGCATAATTATCCAGGTCCGCTTTAAATGCAGCATAATAGGCCGTACCGGCACCGGTGCCTGTAAAGAAGGGATCAGCGGCCAACAACCAGGAACCATTGCTGATATCATATACCAAACCCGCCTTAATCAGCGGAATATCTGCCGTTGTGTTATAGATTTTTTCTACCCGCTGGTCCCATGATTTATAGGTATTCATCGCTCCGCAGAAAGTGAGCGCACATTTCTCCGGATGATAGGCAAGGAACTTCTCCGCCCATTCCGTCCTCCAATAATTCACTAACATGTCTAGCGTAAAAGACTCATCATAGGGCGACGTGTAAGAGCCATCTTGTAGCTGAAACTTAGCGGCTTCATAATCCGTATTTCCGGGTTGCTTTATTGGAAAAACATCCGGTTTGCGCCAGTTATTATAAATCACATTTATATTGGTTTCCATCGGCACACCGTTGGAAAACATCGCGTATTGGCCGCCAGGACTTACATCATTTAAGAGTATATTTTCTAGTTTGTCGCATGGAGACGCCAAACAGGAAGTACGCAATGTCTGGCAATTACTGTACAATGCGTCATACAATCCGCCTGCCCAGGTATTAATCGCCGCGAGGTTGGTGACCGTATCAATACCGTTCTGACTGATCCTTATCTTCAGGGCGGTCATAAATCCAGGTTTCGTTCCCAGCGTTTCCCGGCAGGTGGTACACTCCGAAAAACATCCCGTAAAATCTTCTCTCTTCAACTGTTCCATTGCAAACTGGAACTGCGTTTTAAGATTGGTATTCCGCGCGATGAAATCATTTGTGTAATACTCAATTACATTCGGATTAAGCGCCAGTTCAAACGTAATGTAGTACTCTCCGATTTTATTCAGCGCTACCGTAAAAGTGGTATCACTCGCAGATGTGAGATTACAATCCGACAATGCACTTCCCCTCTTTACATTGGCAATATTCAGTATCCGGTTATTGCAATCATCATTGACAATGACCTTTACATCATAGTAACAATTACTGCAAATAGTTACACCACCCTGCACGTACTTCTTAATTAACCTGTCCATGCTAAAAGTAAAAGACGCAGTAGGATCCGGCACAGAAGCCAGGTAAGTGGTAGTAGCAGTAAGTTTTAGGGTACCAGGATCAAATACAAACCGCTCCGGCTGCAGCAACACCATATTCTTTTTAACCGCAGCAGGTTTAGAGGGCAATGCCAGCAGCGACGTATCAGGTGTGCTCCCCGTAAGTGCAGTTGCTACCGTTTTTCCGGCGGCGTTCTGATAAGATATGCTGATCTGGCCATTGGGATCTATCACCATATTCTTCAGATAGTGATCCGCATAGCCGGCGTCATTACCAAACAGACGATCAAGCTCCCATTGCTCGGGCTTACCATAATAATAGCGGGTAGTATGATTCGCAGCAACATTTGTTGACGGTTGCATAGTAAGTCCCACTCCACCTTTCACCGCAATACGGCCCGTGTTGTCCGGCGCATACGACGTCACTGCCAGTGGATATCCCTCTGCATCAGGAATATATTTCGCCAATGCATCCGTTGCAAGGAATTCGTTACTGATAGAATAGTATTTAGATGCCCCGGACTCCGTTTTTAAAGGATCAGGGAGTCCTATGCAGGCGCCTGTAAGGCCCTTAAATACGTTAGCAGCAGTATAGGTAGTTCCCGCAGCATTTTTGTTAAAAGTAGGGAAAAAGTTCAAAATCCCGGAGCCTGTCGGAGCTGGCAAAATATTCGCTACGGGCCTGCCATACTGGTCATAAACATTTTCCTGTACGATGGCTACCTTGTCACTGTTGTTTACTGTAACCGTTTGCCTGTTGCGAAGTGTCCCATCAAAATAATTCACCACTTCTTTTTTCTTTCCCTCTTCCGCATAGGTTGCATCATACTGCCAGTTTAAACCTGGCTGATGCCAGGTAGTAGGGAGTACCACCACCGCCGGCGAAACAACGCCACCGGATGAAATCTGGTAGCTCCAGGTGCCCTCGTTACGATACCCTGCGCTTTCATCAACAGTACGCATGCGGATAAGCAGGTACTTATTGTTGTGCACCAGTGAAATCGTGTAGTCAGTATTCTCCACCGTAATGCGTGTGGAATTATTACGGAACATTGGCGCCAGTATCTGCATAGTAGCACCGCTCCCTGCCTGCGCAAGAATAGCACCATTGGCAGATTCTTCATCTACAAAAGTCCACTCCAGGTCATACTTCTGCGCGCCCGGTATCAGGTCCCAGCTTACTTTTACGGCATTGGCCGTTATTATTACGGATGTCATGGCGCTCATGGCACTCATACCCTGCATCACCGGCTGTTCATCCTCCACGATATCTACCATAGGGATCAGCGTTTTACCACTTTGCGGTAAATAATCCCTGTTTACAACAACATGTGCCTCCAGCATGAAAATGGCAGGCAATTCACTCAATTCATCACTGCTGATATCATTTACAGTAACCTTTATCTTATAGGCATTGCTGAAGTCGTATTGCGCCACCTGCTGATATACAGCACCGGTAGCAGTGTCGTAATTAATGGTAAGCTTCACATGCTCTATGGTAATAGGCTCTTCCTGTCCGGGTTGACTCCAGTACTCCACTTTAAGATCCGTCTTGCAGGAAAATGACTTGTTAACCCCGGCAAGCGCGTTATTATTAAGTTTAAAAACAATCATGTTCAGCACAGAATTGTTATGGATCGCATCCCAGTTATAAGCGGGATTCTCAAACTTTTCGTCTTTCACTACCAGGGTGTCACCCTTTTTCACGAGGCCCTGAATTTTCTGCTGATACGGCTCTATCGCCGCCAGGGCCCTTCCGGTTGCAACGCATAACAACAGGAACGCAATCAGTATGATGACAGATGATCTGGTAAAATATTTGAATAAAGGCATATTCAACATTAAATGGGGTTAACACTAAAATAAACTAATCAGCGTATAACCGGCATAAGCGCCGGCGGGTTCCCATCCCTCGCTTCCTTTTTCCAGGTAGGTTTGCTTTTGCAGCAGCTTTTGGGGAATAGTGCCTTCCTGCCACCTGTCTACAGTGATCATCACTTCTTTGTCCATCTGGTCATTAAGAGGATCAAGGAGATTAGTCAACCTCATATACAGGCCTTTCAGCACCATGGCGGACGGATCATATTCATAGCGGTATTCTTTACAGGAAATATGCCGGCTGTTCTCCATGCTGATACTCGCTTTTCCGGAAGAAACATCTTCAGTGATCTTATAGTTTTCATCCCTCCATATCTGAACAAGACTATCAGCAGGCATATGAAACGGAGGAAGCACTTTCCTGGCAGGTCCCACAAAGATCTTCTTTGTATTCTTGCTTACGCTGATAAAGATGTCCTTCAGCGCAATGGTTTCCACGTCACTTGCCTGGTAATAGAATTCATTCCCCTTGCGGCAGAAACTATAGGCAGTGTACAGGTTGCTGGCACTATCTGATGGATCTTTGGCTGATATGGTACCAGCGGTATAAAACTCCTGGCAGGAATCCATATGCGCATATACGCCGATCAATTGCCGCAGCGCACTTTCATCTTTCATACTATGTAAAACACCCTCTTTAGAAGCGGGATTTACGGAAAGCTTGCGGCTTGTGGAATTCATCCAGGCAGGCACGCCTGCAAAGGAAATGATAACGCCTCCGAGAATCAATGCCGGGAGTATGAATTTTAATATCCAGATAAACTTTTTCATATGTAGGGAGTCAGATCCGTTTAATATTATTAATTAACTTTTTTACGAAACACTGAGCGGCTTTCTTTAAGAGTCATTATACCACGGTCTGTTTCTTTCTTGACCCTGATCAATGTTCCTTCATCATCATACTCATAGAAAGTGGCAAAGTTATTCTCGTCCATTTCTGCCATCAGGCGCAGTGTTTTTTCATCGTAAGCATATGTTTTAATCGTGGCATCATAGGGAAAAATGCGGATATCATCTACTGCAGCTGACGCAGATGCAGGCAATATTACCTGTATAGAAGTAGCTCCGGACAGCACATCAAATTTCCCTTCCACAAGTTTCCAGCCTTCTACAGCGGCTTTTACCGTTAATGCAATCGCGGCGCCGTTAACAGACGGATTGAAAGCAGGCATCGTCAATCCCGTACTACCATCCTTTACCCATGCCGAGAAAACATACTTCTTTGAAGGCAAGGGTTGAAATCCTTGTGGGTACAAGCCTTTCGTAAGTTTAATAATATACTGGCCAAATGCATCTTTATTCAGATAATTGCTATTACCAGGCTTATGTTCCTGCGCGTGAACAATTGCCTTCAGCGTAATGGTATTGGTTAACTTAAGACTGTAATTACCAGAATGCGCGTCGTCAGATTTAAGGTTGGTAAGTGAGCTGGTACCTAGTGCCGCGCGGATGTCAAAGCTATCTAAACTACAGGACCCGGCGCCGCAAAGACCACTATACTTATAATCCTCAAAACCATCATAAAATACTTCCCGCTTCATTGCATTCCCCGCAACAGCTACCGGCACCACTCCCCTGTAACCAAAAGCAGCGCTGCTATACCGGAGCAAGGCATCCTTATTCTCGATTTCCTGGCCATACTGATCATACAAGGTTACATAACGGCTGGTCACCCAATTGGTATTGGCAGGAACAGGCCCCCATTTCCCGGTGGGAATATCATAATACCAGAAAGATTTAAATGTATTGTAATAACCGCTGTTACGCAGGTTAAGTCCACCGCCCTTGTTAGCGAAGATCTGCTGATCTGTACGGTTCACTTCATAAGTTTTTTCTTCAGACACCCGCCAGTTACCTAATATCCCTGCCAGGTAAGGATTTACCGTTCCGGCAAGAGGCCGGGTATCGCATATAAATGGATAAGTGCAAAGATCCTGGATGCAGGAATACCTGGATATTCTGCGGTTGCCGCTGGCGTCCAGGATGTAGGTATTTACCTGTGGATTATTGGGAAGAGTTTCAGTAGAGAAGAATTTGGTGACAGCTCCAGCCTGGGCATCTGTCATTGCGCTGAGTGCATCTACAGTTGCGTTGTATATCTCTACCCCAACCGAGCCAGCGTTGCCGGCGGTCGCTGCCGGGAAGTTATAGAATTCTATACGGATCTTATGCGAACCGGCTGTAAGCGGAAGTGCTACTACTGTCCAGCTTCGGTAGTTGACTGCATCTCCTCCCGAAATGTTTGGCGTAATTACTTTCAGTACATCATCAATATATAGTCTCATCTGATTATCCGCACCGTAACCCACGGCATACGTCCCGGAACCAGCTGCTGTAAAGCAGGTTTCCAATCCCATCCAGATATCAGTTACAGTTTGTGATTTATTCAACCATACCCCTGATGAGTATAATCTCCCGCAGCGTGCCACAGTTAAGGCGGCAGATGTTTTTGCATGTGAAGAAGTATCAGCCTTACTACGAAGATCATCTGACATGGTAGTATCCTGAATAGAGTCACTGTTAGCAGCCATCAAAAATGACCCTCCTCCATCAGGACAAGCGCCGCCCCAGAAAGCGCTTTTCTTTGTCACTGTGGTATTGTCTGATTTTTTGAAAATTACCCCATCCATACCGTAGTCGGCATCGAATATCCCTACTACATTCAACGTATCATTAGGATTCAACACCGACATTAACTGGCATTTGGTACTATCCGCACTGATCGTATATCCCGGTGGACAGCTGATACACATTTTTGCCCCCCATTCTTCTTCATATAATATCGCCTTGGCATCTATTACTCTGTAAGAAGTATTGTCGGCATTGGAAAGAACAGCAAGCTTACCGCCTGCCAAAGGATTCTTAAGACTAACCACGGCACCGGCGGTTGCGCCCAGCTGGTTCCTGTAACCGGAGCGATATACTTTTACATCGCGGTTCAGGCTCCTTACCAGGTTTCCGGCGTCGTCAATTAACCGTATGCGGTTTACCGGATCACTGCTTGTCGGACTGCTGATCACCCAATACCGTTTGCCGTTTGCCACCAGGTCTATCAACTCATCTCCACCCGTCAGATAAGAGGCATAAGTTGATCCTACCAATCCGTTGACGTCGGTAGTTAAATTCTTAAATATCGTATTGACGTTCTTATAAGCACCGGCCATTTTTCCATAGCTCCAGTAAGCCGGCATATTTACGGAATACACCGGGTCATCAAACTCATTGTTGGTGCTTGTTACTACCGGCTGACCAGTATTGCGGTCAAATACCAGGTTAGAAGAAGTAATGGTAGAACCATTCACCGTTTTCACTACTTTTTCCAGTATACCTGTTTGCTGCACTGTTTTAAGTACCGATGCTGATCTGAATAATCTGTAACTGTCGTTATCCTTCCTGGGCCAGTGTGGGATAGGCAGCGCGCCCCATATAAAAGGGACTACATCCACTCCAAGTTGTATGGATACTCCCATATCACTGGTTTCCTGCTCACGCATATCCGCGACCAGTTCTATTTCCCGGCCAATCACTTCTGCGGGGTTAATGGTCCCCTTTTCGTCCACCGTAGCTACCGTATTGTTTAACTTTTGCTTACCCGCATCCAGCAGATCAGATTTATAATAATAAACAGAGGAAGATATTTCCGAGCCGTTCTGATTAAATACCCGTTCTGCTTTGGGCTTACCATGCATATCATTCAACCAGATAACGTACCCCTGCGACATGGCCAGTTCGTATACCTGGTTTCCCCCGGCAAAGTTGGCCCATCCGGCCGGGCCTCTTTTCTCTACATCCGGTCGCGCCTGCACTTCTGTTATTACAGGGTAGTCTTTTGCGGTGTAAAATTCCTGCTGGATCCAGCCGGTGTTTTTTTGCGGATCAGCATTACCTGCTGCATCCAGGTCGCGTATAATCACGTTGCTATAGCCTATTTGCGGAGCCGGGAATAAGCTTTCCCCAAAAGGCTCTTCCAGGTAAAAATAATTGGTCAGCGTACCTTTGGATTCCTGGCTGTAAGGGACAGGCATCCGCATCGGGTTTTCATCCGGACCAATAGACGGTTCGTAAGATGCCACGCCACTGCTGATCGTTTGCCCGGATGCATTAGTTGTTCTGTACTCATATTGCTGCCCATAAGCCGCTGCCGGGGCAGTGCTACCGCTCATTACATCCCAGCCATCAAACATACGTATTTTTTTCACTCGCGCTGGACCACCTAATTTAATGCCATCCGCTTTTACAACGCGGGCAAAGCTTTTACCGAGATTAACCTTGGTCGCAAAGTCATTGTCCCTTGCACGCTCATTGAAATTCTTCTTCAGCTCAGCCAGATTACCGATTGCGTTCACGATGGCTGTTAAAGCCCTCTCAATACCTGTTTCGTTTTGGATCCTGTCTTCAAACCCAGGGTACGCATATTTCGGATATTCCAGCCTCATTTTCTGCCATGCCGCCATAATAAATGGATTGGCGGTGACCCTTCCCTCTGTAAGATCTTTAAAGATTACATTGGTCGTGCCATCTCCATTGTTCTTAACCTTTACTATTTCTCCATAGCAGGAAACGTTGTCAAAGGAGGCATCGCCTGCTGCCCCCGGAGCGTCCGTTACATTTACATTTATCCGCGTATAAAAATCATTCCGGCCGTTCAGATAGTCATTTACAAAATTCTGCAGAATGGCCGCATCATTCACTCCCCTTAAAGGGCCGGGAGTAGGTATTTTTATGCCATGAGCAGCTCTAAGGTTACTGGTGGCATTACCGGCGCTGTCAGTAATAAACGCCTTGATATCTACCATCTGCATCGCTTTCCGGTCCTGCACGTACGCATAATCACCGGATTCATACTCTACTTCAATTTTTCCTCCTGTAGGCAATTTTATCCTCGACAAATTCCACAGGCGTGCATTATTGTTGGCGGTAGTCTGGTTCTGTATGGTATATGGGAATTCGTCATTCCTCATGGCGCCGGGATTCAGGCCTGTTCCTTTAAAAACACCCCAGCGGTCGGTCGATAAATATCCATAAGCCTGGTTATAGTCATATTCAAACTCATAGGGATGATTCCTCCCTTTAGTAGAAGAAGCGTAAGTGAAGTACACACTCTTCAATGTGTTTTTACCGCCCCCCAGGCTATTATTTGGTACGCCGGGACACAGGGTGTTGATATAGTCTAAGTGAACCGTTTTAATAGGACGGGTAAGATCGCTTTTGGAATACAACCTTATTTCCTTCAGCTTACGTTGTTTGACGGTGTTATCGCGGTGCCCGTATACGTCGCTCACGCCAAGTGCATCGTCCCTGTCTGCCGTAAGAAAATAAGCAATCTTTGTTTTGGTTTCTATTGAGCTCAGGTACCATAGTTCCTTTCTGCCATAAATTACACTTCCTTTATCATCTTCTGCATCTGCATTCAGTCCGCGGTTATATAACGCCTTGCCTGCATCCAGCGGGGCACGCCATCCATAGTTGCCGGGAACCTTGGAATAATTGAACTTTACCGCGGTACCAAGATCATCGTCTGTTATACCGTTGTTCGTAACATCTACGTAGTCCGGGCTTAATATGGCGGTAAGCAGGTAGGAGGAGGCATATGGCGGCTGTTTTTCGTGCTTGTAATATCTGTCTCTTCCAAAATCATGCACTATTTCTCCATCACTGTCAACATCCATTCCTATCAGGTTCTTCGCTACATCGGTTGCATTATTTTTATACGTGGGATTTACTGCAAATGTAAATTCGTCCTGCTGCAGGTTATAAACAGGCAAACCATATACGGCTCTTTTACCATCATTTTCAGTTACAGTAATTTCTGAAATATGATGTTTCTTCCTGGTGACATCACTCCTGAAAAAGGTGTTCACAACTTCCGGCCCGCAAGGCGGAGGCGTACTTAAAGTGGTATCATACAGCTTATAGGACTTATAGCTGTTATTACCAGAAGTAAGCATCGCTTCGCCGGCAGTAAGATAGCTTACAGGCGAATTTCTCAGCTGACGGTCGTTTTTTTTAAATCCGCCTGCCTGCAGATATTCGTTGCCATATTTATCGTGTATCTTTTTTTGTGTCTTTCGGCCATCCAGTGAAACCGCTATCATCTTCTCTCCCTGTACACTGTTTACATATCCTCCATCCTCCGCCGTTTGCTCACCCATCATTTTAAAATAGGTTTGTTCTTCCATTATTTTGGCAGGATCTGCATAGTAGTCTGCAACAGGAAGAAATGGATTGTCTTTAGTCCATTTCCTGGTAACATTGGTAACATTCTGATCATAAATGGCTATGCCGCCATGAAACCATAATCCGAAACCATAATCCGCACCCAGAGAAAAATTCCCTGACTGGTCTTCAGCCTTAGGGTCAAATACCACCCCGGTATTCCCCCGCTGCAGCCGGAACTGCCCGCTGCCGGCCTGGTTGGTGTAAGAAAAAACATCCGGGGTATTAACAGGTACCGCCAGGTTCGGCAAGCCGGGAATAATGGGGTTATCTTTTTCACGTAAAAAGTCCATTACAGCCCGGTTATCCTTCGTTCCCCTGTCGGCATACAGGTAACCATACTCCGGTGTCATTAATTTATTTGTGATCAGGGATTGTTTGTTCATATACCCGGTGAGTCCTCCTCCGCCGAAAACTGCAAAAGCATGACCTCCTATTGTTATAGAATAAGACTGATTGGAAGATTTATACCCGAAGCCAATCCGGGGACTAAACGGCGGCGTGTTGTAAGAATAGGTAACACCTGGCTGCGGAGCCAGTTCTCCTGGTAGAAAAGAACCTGACAGCGCCAATTCTTTGAAGCCTTCCCTGGTATTATAACTGAGATTCGCGGAAACACCCGATACACTAGTTGGATTGCCAGCTATATTGGCGTTCATAGACAAGCCTCCGAAAACGCTCACACCGCTGCTGGTATTCGAGTTTACCCCGACATTCAAACCTCCGGTAAGGCACCCGCTGTTCACAGCTCCCAGACTTAGGCCGGCATTTACACCAAACTCCGCTCCCATGCCAGTGTAGCTATCGCTAAAAACACCTATAGAAATAGAGCCTGATACTTTCGCCACGTCTCCGCCTTTTAGTTCCAGCCTTACAGTACCTCTTCCCCCGTAGGTAATTTTGTCGGCCGTAAAATGAGTAGTGGCAATGGTATCCCCGGCAAAGTCGTCCGGTACCCCACGCAGCTGCCGGTTAACGGCGCCCACGTTCAGGTTCCATCCAAGTCCCACCCAGCTGGCCTCATCATCAATTCCAACCCCGGAAGCGTAATTCAGGTTAACAGGGTACCCATCAACATCCAGTAAGGGTATGTTATATTTAAACGCCCCGGAGAACAGGTCTACCATATCGTTTGTGCCATAAGGAGCAAACTGTTTATGTTCCGGTTGTGCCGGTCCTGAAGTCAGGGCCAGGGAATGAAGC
This sequence comes from Chitinophaga sp. W3I9, assembly GCF_050434025.1. Lineage (NCBI taxonomy): Bacteria > Pseudomonadati > Bacteroidota > Chitinophagia > Chitinophagales > Chitinophagaceae > Chitinophaga > Chitinophaga sp. W3I9. Next base: position 4,084,649 of record NZ_JBNPWC010000001.1, on the reverse strand, counting down.
GGCAACAACATCTCCGCAGTCAGGAGAAACAGGAAAAAAAATGCCAGTGCCTTTTTAATCTTTATACTTTGAATAATCATAACCTGCAGCTTATAGAATCTGATTTCTGGAGATAATTTTTTTGTAGCGGGAATACCAGCCTGGTAGAAGTAAATAACCAGTCCTTGTAGATAAATGCAGCCGCCTGCACACTACTCAGCGGGCGTCTCTCAAAAATTACCAGATATTCAATTCCTTTCATATTACCATTGGCAATGCGCTGCGCCTGCAATGGCGCCAGCGTATCGTGATTGAGCACCAGCTGGAAAACAGAATCCAACCCATAACTGGCTCCCTGGGCGTCTTTCTTCCTCATGCCTGCACTATTTCCGGGAGAAAACACATTTACCTTAAAGCACATTTCTGTAGCCCCTTCGTTTGCGCTCCGTCCATTGACACGCTCCCAACACGCAGGCAAATAAGTAAATGACACTACGGTATTGCCCACACGCTTTTCCTGGTGTAAGCCACTTGCCGGATCATTCATGATTGCTTTGAGACCTGCACCTGGCTGGTCGCAGGCGGAGAGTAGCAATAACGCAATCCCAAATAAATTCAAGACCTTTCTCATTATTCTGTTTCGCTTTTATAGAGGGAGGAATCTGAGTTGTTTTACTTCGCCGTCCGGCAGTTTCACCGTTAGCTGGTAATAATAACCATCCACGAATGCCCTGTTTTCCGAAATATCTATGATTACATGGTTGTTACCATTTTCTAGCTTCACTTCCGGCAGCTTCCTGATTACTTTCTTTGGATCCGATATACAAGTAATTTGATATTGCAGTGTGGTTTTCTCAAAGATGTTCTGCAAAGCAAACAGTACTTTACCACGCGCCACATAAAAATTGCCTTTTTCCAGATCCCTGATATCACGGAAACTTTCCGGTGTAAATGGTTTTACACTGTCGGTGCAGCTCACCTTAAAAGTCCATATTTCAGAAGTGCCCAGTATCATTCCTTCTTTGTACGCGGTAACCTGCCAAACATATTGATGTCCCTCTTCCAGTGCTTTAGCAGACGGCGGGAAAAAAAGCATAGGTAAATTGATATATTGCTGGTTAATTACCGGGAAGTTATACCTGAGCGCTTCCACCTTTGCCTGGTCCTGCTTCCACTCTGCCAGCACCAGCCGGTACTGCAGGCCGGGAATTGCAGGCAACAAAGGCTGCCAGTAAAGCGACGGACGTTTATCACAGATGTCATCCTCATCAGCCGGACTACTTAACAGCAACGGCGAAAAGGGCTGCAGATAATAATCGAAACACTGCATGCCGAGTGTTTCTCCTGTATGCCCGCCCTCATCCAGCAGTTCAAAACAATATTCATAATCTCCTTCCGTAAAAAAGCCCGACTGGCGGACGATTGTTGCAATTTTACTGTTGCCGAAATTAATACCGGCGCCAGCTATGAGTCCTGGAGGCAACGGATTCACACCAGGCTTCACTTCAAATGGTTTTGTTTTAATAGTCACGATACGTCCTTCTTTCGGTGCAGTTACCGTTATCTGCAAACTGGCTACCAGCCGTTGTGCAGCAACACCGGCAATCCTTACCTGAAAAAGACCATCCATCGTTCTTCCCTGTACTTCAGGCAGAAATACAAATGATACCTGTGCAGTTGCCTGCGCACTTATCAGAAGTAAACATCCTATGATCCAATACGTAAACCTCTTCATATACTATCTGTTCAATTGGTAATTTAAAGCCAGCTGCGTGCTGATGTTGCCAAAAAGATAATTTTGCGGGGTGTTCAGTAATTGCTTCCTGCAATCAGCATACAGGTTGACCTGTAGCCGATCCAGCAATGCGGCACTGACAGTTTGCAGTATTCCTATCTGCCGCACCACATCTTTATTATCGAGATAATTAATACCACTGGTACATGACCAGATTTTACCCAACTGATAACTCCATCCGGTTTCCGCGGTAAAAAGATTACCGTAGAGCGCCTGATCCTTCACATCTTTATTATAGAACACGGAAACGGTCAACACATGGGTGTTTATCACCACACTATGATTGATATTCAGGTTAACCAGCAGGCTTTTCATCGGCAAAATGTCCATCTGTTGCAGACCAAAACTGACATTGTTATTCTGCATGCGGGAAAACAGCTTTCCGCTTAATTGTGATGAAACATTTATTTGCCTGCTCAGGTATCCGGTTTCGAAAAGTCTTTCCGAGGTGCTCTTCATGGTGGATTGACCCATACGAGTGGAGAGGGAAAAATTCTTCTTCACTTTTATACGGGTATCCAGTGTATACTGCCGGTTGCGCCATCCGGAAGCCGTGGTGGCAGACGTATTCATGTCCTGCATATCTGTTCTGAATCCCACCATAACTTTCCGCTTATTCCAGTACCGCTTAACATTGAGGCCGTAGCGTATGGTTCCTCTGCTGCCACCCGGCGATCCGGGGTTCGTATAGGCCAGGCCGGAGTAATTAAGGTATAGCCGCTGCGACATGCTTTGGGCTTTCCATTCCCCGCTGTAATCCAGTCCTGCTGAAACAGTTTGCCAGAAATCGTTCAGCAATGTGAATGCAGCGGTTTTGGATGAAAGTGCGTAGCTGTTCCCGGTGGCAGCGTTATTGAATTCGTTGTTCGACTTCGATATATCTGCTGTTATACTTCCATATTCTCCCAGATCCATTTTCTCAGAAAAAGCTCCCACGAATATGTTACGTTTCAGGCTCGAGGCATTGAACTGCCGGTAATCTTTGTTTTTTGTATTGGCATTCATCAATGCCACATGACTGTGTGTCTCGCTGATATCACCTTTACCCATTTGCAGGAACTGCATGCTATAAGCGCCGGGGTCAAGGGAAGAACTGAAATTCTGATCCCTGATATCCCCGCCCTGACGGGTAGTTCCCAGGCCCAGCATCAGGAAACTGCCCTTATTAAGAAATGACCCCTGCACACCGGACATGAAAAGATCCCGCACACCACCCTTACTACCGTTTGCAGCTATATTACCGATGTTGAGGCTTTTAGCCTGCAGTAGCAGCCGTTGTAAAAAATTCAGGGGTAACAATTCTTTAATACTCCTTTTCTGCGCCTCCGGATCATTGATCCGCTGCCGGATATCACCGGTAGCCTGATGCTCGGCGGACAATGTTTCCCTGGCCTGTAATCCCTGCACCACCGACGTTTTTAAGGTTTCAATCCTGCTGAGATAGTGACGGGCTGCCATCACTGTTTTTCCGTGGGCCGACACCGAATCCATTCCGGCGGCAACATTTCCGTTCAGATCTTCGGCTGTAAGTTGCAACGTCTTATCACTTAACAGCAGCTGCCTTATCTGGCTGCTGTCCAGGTAAATCAACTGTTCGGGGGATGTCAGGTTATTGAAAGCGGCGGCCTGTGAAGGATCTGTCATTGCCTTCATTTCATTCTGTATATCAGTGAGCTGTTTTGATGCAAAAGATTTAACAGCAGTTGTTACATCTATATCTCCCAGGAAATATTTTTTGAGATCGTATGTTTTATTAAGATACCCGTTCATCCTTTGCAGGTAAGCATCTTTATCAAATGAAAACTTCTTCAGTTGTTGACCCATCAGCCCTTTATCAAACGGGGACGCTCCTGCCAGGCTGTTATAAACAATGTTCACCGGGATATTGCCTACTACCACCCTGTCCTCCAGCTGCACACCCACGCCGGATTTCACAACTGCTCCCGGCGTATTATCATAAAAAGCACTACCGGATAATAATTTAAAGTCATTCGCATATGCGCCGGCCTTCATAAAGGCTGATGCTTCGGATTCATTCCTGAGAGCATAAAATCCTCTTAGTTTTCCGGCTACATAAGAAGATATTTTAGCGGTATCTCCAAACATCTGGTAGCTGCGGCTTAACTGTTGTAACTGCCGGGGGCCATACACAGAATTAACATGCCTGTAGAAAAGCTGACGGGCAGTATCGTTTAATGCGGCGGCCAATTTCCCCGGGTTGCTTTTACCCATCAGTTTCCCCTTCTTGTTCAGGGAATCAATCAACGCTGTTTGCAAAGCCGGGTTTGTCCTGAGCAGTGTGTTATAAACCTGTTGCGCCGAAGAAACCACCGGCAGCAGGCTGATAAAAACCAAGAGATAAAAAGTTTTCATTGAATTGCTCATAGGAGTTTCAGTTTTCCTGTAAGATGAGTGCATTTAAAAAGTGCCATAGGCCGGATTTAATTTTCAGTGTACCTCCACCCGCCCGGAACATAGCGCTGTCCGGAGCAGTAAGGGATAACATCCTAAATAAGAAAGACAAACAAAACTTCATGGTATAGGGATTAATGTTAGCCGGCGCTTTGGAACGCCGGAAGAATAAAATAACAGTCTGACCGCACTTGGATTACACAGGTATACCACCAACATCACCGATGGCATGCTGCATATCAATCCCCTTTTTCTCCGGATAATTTGTATCCCCCAAAACGCTGACGGGACCTTGAACAGTAGTGTACATTGCACAGGCAATATGACGGATTAACAACAAATATTTCATGGTATAGCATTTGAAAATCTCTGATAAGGACAAACAAAATATAGTGGGCTCTTTACTTTTACTACATGACTCTATTCCGGCACAAGATACTCACACCATTTCCGGGTTTCAATAACACGTTAGTGTAAAATGTTGCTTAAAGGGTTAACTATGTTACTGATGATATAAAGGTAGAAAGCCGCAACGTATTGTATGTGCGTAGTCTTTGATGAAGAAAGAATAGCTTCTGTACAAGATTAGTTCATGCACCCTAAATACCCCTCCCCCGCCACCACCTGGAAAAACCCCATACCACCCCGGCCAGCCCCAGCAAAATAATACTCGTATACGCTACATACTGTACCCCTGCCCTGGCAATAGTCATACCTCCCAGCGTGGCGCCTATAGTAACCGCCAGGTTGCCACAGGAAGTAAAAATACTGTTGACAAACTCCGGTGACTCCGGCGCCGCGGAAGTGACATTGATATTACTGATCAGGAAACCACCGGTATGAATAAATCCCCACACAATAATAACCATCACCATCGGGATAAAAAAACCGCCGGCTACATACAGCAACAGGTGCGCCAGCGATAGCAACAAAATAAACATAATAGTGGTAAGTGGAATATTCCTGCTCAACATTTTGCCGGCCAGCCAGTTGCCGCCAACGCCCGCGACTCCGAAAATAAGCAACATAACACCGATTTCGCGGCCATTCATTCTGGTGATGCTGTTCAGATAAACGGCCAGGTAACCGTAGCTCGCGTACATAGCAGATACCATCAAACAAGCCAGCAGCAATTGTATCCATAATACCGGTTTCTTTAAAATCTTTACCTGGTCACCAAAGGTTGCCTTTACACTTACCGGCATCGGCGACAACCATAAGCATAAACCAAGCAGGGAAAATCCATTTACTATGGCGCATAAAGCAAAAGAGGCCTGCCAGTTAAAAACAGCCGCTATGAATGTGGACAACGGCACGCCCAATACACTCGCTATGGTAAAGCCGCCAAAAACAATTCCCACTGCTTTGGGCGAATCTGCTGCAGGTACTGCGCCCGCTGCGGCAGACAAAGCAATAGACCAGAATACAGGGTGCAAAAATGCGGGTAATATTCTCGCAAACAACAATAAAGGGAAATTAGTTGCCAGCGCCGACAGGATATTCGAGATCGTAAAAACCATCAATACAAACACCATCGCTTTCTTCCGGTCCACGCTCGAAAACAATAAGGTCATAAACGGCCCGAATACGGCAATTACCAGTGCGAAAGCACTCAACAGCCAACCAGCCTTATCTACTGTGATCTGAAAATGGGAGGCTATCTGCGGCAATATGCCAATTACGCCAAACTCTGTGGTAGCAATACCAAATACCCCTAACGCCAATAAATAAAGGGTGCGTTTCATCCTGCTTTGCATGTGTAAATTTTTATGCAAATTTGCAGGACCATAACATTGTTATTGGCATGTACACTTTTAAGTGTGATACTCACCTTTTTGAAAGCATCTTATCTGTCAACGATTTAAAAGTCCTTTCCACCACCCCCCAAAAAAACTCCACGAAAAAGTAAAATCTATACCAAACCTTCGTTTTCGTTCTATTTTTTACTACCCCGTTGCCGCACTTTGCAGCCAAATTGAGCTGCATGGATCAGAATACAACACCTTATACGCTTCAACAGCTGGTGCTTTATTTTCTCCGCCTGGGCGCCTTGGGCTTTGGAGGCCCGGTGGCACTGGCCGGCTATATGCACCGCGACCTGGTAGAGCAACGCAAATGGATCAGTGAAGAAGATTATAAAGAAGGGCTTGCACTGGCGCAACTCGCTCCCGGACCACTGGCCGCCCAGCTGGGCATTTATATCGGGTATGTTCATTACCGCATCCTCGGCGCTACACTGGCCGGACTGGCATTTATACTGCCATCATTCATCATCGTAGTGATATTGGGTTACATCTATACCCAATGGCAGGGAATCCCCTGGATGCAGGCCGTATTCTATGGCGTGGGAGCGGCCGTCATAGGCATCATCGCTATGAGCGCCTGGAAGCTAACACGTAAATCAATCGGCGCAGATAAATGGCTGACAGGCATCTATCTCCTTACAGCTGCTTACACCATTTGGAAAGAAAATGAAAACATATGGCTTTTCCTCGGCGCGGGTATTATTTACTGGTGGTGGAAATCCCCCGGAAAAAAAATATCCTTCCTGAAAAAGAAGCCGGCAGATCTTATCAAATCGTTATCATTTCCACTCCTGCTCAATACATCTCTTACCACATCGGGCAACACCCTCTGGCAACTCCTGCTGTATTTTACGAAAGCAGGCGCACTGGTTTTCGGCAGCGGCCTGGCCATCGTTCCATTCCTTTATGGCGGCGTAGTGAAGGAACATGCGTGGCTGAATGAGCAACAGTTTATGGACGCGGTAGCCGTTGCCATGATCACGCCCGGACCTGTAGTGATCACCGTAGCATTCATTGGTTTCCTGGTGGCCGGCTTTGCCGGTGCGGGTATAGCCGCATTAGGCACCTTCTTTCCCTCTTACATCTTTACTATTGTACCAGCGCCATATTTCAGGAAATACGGGAAACATCCCGGTATCAAAGCGTTTGTAGATGGCGTTACCGCCGCCGCTATCGGCGCTATCTCGGGCGCAGTGATTGTGCTGGGCAAAAGGTCTTTAACCGATGCCTATACCATCGCTATCGCCATTATTACGGTGGTGATAATATGGCGATTTAAAAAAGTACCGGAGCCGTTGATCATCCTGGCAGCAGCAGGTATCGGACTTTTGCTGAAAAATATCCAATGATTGTAATATCTTAACGGGAGAATTCCCACCAGAAAGACCGGCACCATACTTTTAAACAGTTTGATAAATGAACGTTTACCATAAAAAGATGCTGATCAGCGGCTGTTTCATCACGCTGTCATTATCTGGTATAGCACAGCAAAGAACTATCCGCATCAAAGAGTTACTATCACTGGTACAATCGCAGCCACAGGTGAAAGCATCGGAACAACAATCCCAGGCCGCGCAATACAATGTGCGTATGGCCCGGAATTCACTGATGCCGGAGCTTACCGCAGGATACCAGGCAGGATATGCCACCTACAACAATATTACCGGCATGAGTTATCCCGGTTTGTTTTTACCGATCAGCGGCCCTCCATCTGCCGGAAACACCTACGACCCCGTTCCCGGGACGGCATTAACCGCCCTGGTAAAATGGAACCCGCTCACCTTCGGCCAGCGCCAGGCCGCCGTTGAAAAAGCCATTGCTCAATATAAACTGGCAGGCAGCTATTACAATGAAGCGCTTTTCCGCCAGCAGTACTTAGCTATATCCACCTATCTGGATGCGGTATATCTGCAGAAATTATTACTGAGCTACCAGTCGAATATTGAACGCACCCAGGCCGGCCTGCAGCAATCGCTGGTGCTGGCTCAACAGGGACTACGCCCCGGCATTGATACCACACAGTTCCAGTCGGTGCTGGCACAGGCCCGGATGGACCTGATGACAGCGCAACGGCAATACTATGCACAACTCACTGAACTCAGCCGCCTGGCAGACCTGCCGGGTAAACCGGATGATATTTTACTGGCAGATACATCGCTGATAAACCAGTTCCCCTCCGGCGCCGATACTACCACCAACCTTGCAGCACATCCTTCTTTCCAATATTATCAAACAAAAAAAGAAGTAAGTGAAGCAGCACTGAAAGAAGCCGGACGCGCATGGCGCCCCAAACTGGATCTCTGGGCAAATGCCTATGCCCGCGGCTCCGGTGTGGATGCCGCAGGTAATATCAATAAGGCCGACGGCTGGTCGCTTTCCCATAAGAACTATGGCGCCGGTATCCAGCTGAGCTTCCCGATACTACAGTTTTCACAGGTAAATCTTCAGAAAAAACAATACCGGTCACTGTTAAAATCCGACGAAGCACAACTGGACCAGGTAAAACTGAACCTGCAAAAGCAACAGGAAACCGCACAATTTAATTACGACCAGAACCTGCTGATTGCACGTCAGGCGTTAATACAATCGCAGGCAGCACGGTATGCTTTCGACGGACTGAAACTCAGCTATGAAAGCGGACTGGTAGATTTTACACGCCTGATGCAGGGACAATATGAACTGCTGAAAGCAGAAACAGGCGAAGCCGGCGCATTCCTGCAGGCATGGCATGCTTTACTGGAGCTGGCTGCGGCAAATGGCAACCTGAATGTTTTTACAGATAAACTGAAATAACGATCCATTCTTTATGAAACTAATCATTTCGGCATTAAGGCATCCCGTCACCATACTGGTAGCTGTTATTGCCATCCTCTTTTTTTCCTTCCTCTCCATCCGCAACGCCAGGGTGGATATATTCCCGCGCCTCGGCCTGCCGGTGGTGTATGTTGCCCAGCCTTACGGGGGTTTGTCGCCCGAGCAGGTGGAAGGTTTTGTTACTTCCTACTATGAATACCACTTTCTATACATCACCGGTGTCAAATACGTGGAGTCAAAAAGCATACAAGGCGCGGCCCTCATCAAAATAGAATTCAACGAAGGCACTGATATGAGCCAGGCAATGGCAGAAGTAGTAGGCTATGTGAACAGGTCCCGGGCATTTATGCCTCCCGGTACCGTGCCACCATTTATTACGCGCTTTGATGCTGGCAGCGTGCCGGTAGGACAACTCGTATTCAGCTCCGACAGCCGCTCGCTGGGAGAAATATCAGATCTGGCGCTGTTCCGCGTGCGGCCTATGTTTTCAACACTGCCGGGCGTATCTGCCCCACCGCCGTTTGGTGGTAACCAGAAAACAGTACTGATCACCATAGACCCGGAAAAACTGCGTGGGCATAACCTCTCACCGGACCAGGTGGTACAAACCATCGCAAAGTACAATACTATTTCTCCTGCGGGCAATGTGCGTATCGGCGATACTACTTACATCACACCGCAAAACAGCGTGATCGAAACATTACAGGACCTGCAGAACACGCCGCTGCAATCCGGCGCAGGACCGGCGGTATATGTGAAAGATATTGCCAACGTTACGCTGGGATCTGATGTAACAACCAGCTATGCGCTGGTCAATGGTAAACGCTCTGTTTATATCCCCGTAACCAAACGCGCCGACGCTTCCACCTGGGAGGTAGTGCAACGGGTAAAAGCGGCACTGCCTGATATGCAGGCGGCCATCCCGGAAGATATAAAAGTAACCTACGAATTTGACCAGTCCGGATACGTGATCAACTCCCTGAAAAGCCTGTTGTTTGAAGGCGGACTCGGCGCACTGCTCACCGGCCTGATGGTATGGTTTTTCCTGGGCGACAGGCGCAGCGCGCTCATCGTGGTCATGACCATCCCGCTGGCATTACTTTCGGCAGCCACACTGTTGTACCTCGCCGGGCAAACCATTAATATCATGACCCTGGGAGGACTGGCCCTATCAGTAGGCATCCTGGTAGATGAAGCCACGGTAACCATTGAAAATATTCACCGGCACCAGGAAGCGGGTAAAAATAAAGCACGCGCCATTGCAGATGCCTGCCGGGAAATAGCGGCGCCAAAACTGCTGATCCTCCTGAGCATCCTCGCGGTATTTGTCCCCTCCCTGTTTATGAACGGCGTGCCCAAAGCCATGTTCCTGCCTTTATCACTGGCAGTAGGCTTCGCCATGATAGCTTCTTTCCTGCTATCGCAAACTTTTGTGCCGGTAGCGGCCAACTGGTTGCTAAGGGATCATCAAACCCAACAGAACACCGGCTTTTACCATCGCCTGCAACAGCGGTATACCAACACCGGCCAACGCTTTCAAACCGGCTTTGGATGGCTTACCACCCTGTTCCTGGTAGTGTCATTGCTGCTCATGGGAGTGTTGTTCTATTTTACCGGCACGGAACTCTTCCCGCAAACCGACAGTGGCCAAACACAGGTTCGTTTGCGCATGCCCGTAGGCACCCGTTTTGAACGTACAGAAGATGCTACCAGGAAACTGTTGCGACTGTCCGACAGCATTGCCGGCAAAGGGAACACCGACATCACTTCTGCCTTTATTGGCACACAGCCGTCCAGCTTCCCCGTAAACTACATTCATCTGTGGACCGGTGGCCCGCATGAATCAGTAACAAAAATAAAGTTGAATAAAGATGTGATTCCGATAGCTGTTTTCCGGGAGAAATTACGCGCAGCCGTTGCAAAAGAAATTCCGAAAGCCACGGTTTCATTTGAACCGGGCGACATCGTGGAACAGGTGCTGAACCTCGGTAGCACGAACCCCATAGAAATAGCTGTGGTAAACCGCAACCTCGCAGAGGGCAGGAAAACAGCGCAGCAACTGGTACATCAGCTGTCGGCCATTCCTTCGCTGCGGGATCTGCAAATTGCCACACCGCTGGATTACCCGGCCATCAGGCTGGAAATAGACCGCGTAAAAGCCGGACAGCTCGGCATCTCCGGCGAACAGGCAGCCCGCTCTGTTGTTACCGCTACTTCCTCCAGCCGCTTTACGTCGCCTAATTACTGGCTCGACAAAACTACCGGAACGGCCTACCAGGTGCAGGTGCAATACCCCGAATACCGGATGAACAGCACCGCGCAACTGGAAGCAATTCCTATCTCCGGCGGCATTGGAAACACCCACTACCTCAGTGAAATAGCCACGTGGAAACGCACCGTTGTTGCCGGTGAATACGACCGCCTCAACCAGCAACGTTATATCACCATCACCGCAAACATCCACCGGCAGGACGCCGGAACCGTGTTTAATAAAATAAACGGCATCATTTCCGGCATGGGTAAACTGCCCAATGGAGCAAAAATACTGCTTCGCGGACAACCACAGCTGTTACAGCAAACGCTTACCAGTCTGCAGTTTGGACTGTTGATCGCTATCGTCGTGATCTTCCTGCTGATGACGGTTTACTTTCAATCGTTCCGCGTGGCACTGGCAACCTTGTCCATTATACCCGCGGTGGTAGCAGGTTCCTTGCTGTTCCTTTTTATTACCGGTAACACGCTGAATATCCAGTCGTATATGGGCGCCATCATGGCGGTGGGCGTGGCCATTGCAAACGCCGTGCTCTTTATTACCGGTGCAGAGTATAACCGGAAAGAAGGGATCGAGGCAGGTCATCTCCGCGCAGCGGAAACACGCCTGCGTCCCATCCTGATGACCAGCGTCGCAATGATAGCAGGCATGATCCCAATGGCGGCAGGGCTCTCGGAAGGAGGCGATCAAACCGCACCACTGGGCATCGCAGTGATCGGAGGCCTTTTATTTTCAGCCATCAGCGTATTATTTTTCCTGCCGCAGGTGTACCAGCTGATCGTTGGAAGAAGGAAATTTGTGGCGGTATCTTTAGATCCGGATGATGTAAACAGTATTCATCATGACAAACAATCTTAAAAAATAAATTTAATCATATGCGATCTATCGCGTTTATCAGTTTGGTTATAACACTGGCAGCCTGCGGCAACGCAGCGCAGCAACCGGAGCATAAAAATGACAGCGCCGCAGCGGATACCGTGCCGGTATTCTTATTGAAGCAGGACACTGTTAAAAAAACAATTGAATTACCGGCAGAACTCATCCCCTACGAAACCGCCGAATTATTTGCCAAAGTACAGGGCTTTGTGCGCAGCATGAAAGTGGACCTGGGTGACCGCGTAAAAAAAGGACAAACACTGGCAGTAATTGAAGCCCCGGAAATCAACAGCCGCCTGGCGGAATCCGAAGCTGCTTTACAATCCGCCAAAGCGAAATGGGCGTCCAGCAGGGATAATTATGAGCGCCTCTACAGGGCATCACAGGCGAAAACACCGGGCATCGTTGCCCCGGTAGACCTTGAGCGGAGCCGCAATCTGATGCTGGCCGACAGCTCCACTTACATTGCCGCCAGCAAACAATCGCAGTCCTACAAGGAAGTTTCCGGCTACCTGTATATCACCGCGCCTTTTGATGGCATCATTACCGCGCGTAAAGCCGATCCCGGTGCGCTCGTAGGCACCAACGCCATGCTGCTCACCGTTCAGAATAACCGCACGCTGCGTCTTCGTGCAGCCGTGCCCGAGATATACACCGCTGCCGCAAGCCCGTCAAAAAACATCGACTTTCGCGTAGATGCCTACCCTACCCAGCGCTTTAAAGCTACGCTCACCCGTAAGTCTGAAACCATCGATCCCGGCACCCGCACGGAGTTGTGGGAGTTCCAGGTAGATAACAGTGATCACTTACTTAAAGCAGGATCCTTTGCATATGTAAAGCTGCCGCTGGAACGCGGCACTACTTCCTTCATCGTGCCATTTGCAGCCGTAGCCACTACGCAGGAAAGGAAGTTTGTGATTAGAGTACACCAGGGCCAGGCAGAATGGGTGGACGTACGCCAGGGCATGACGGTAGATGCAGGCATTGAAATATTTGGCAACCTCTCTCCCGGCGATACCTTGCTTAAAAAAGCAACAGATGAAAGAAAGCCCGGCAGCACAGGGCTCTGGACATTGAAATAATATTATGAAAGATGCCCGCAGGTTGTTCCTGGCGGGCATCTTTTATAAATCACTGCTGATAAATCGCCTTTTCTGAATAGGGTCCCGGCAACACACCCAGGTATCGCAGATAACGATCCAGTAATTCTTTATCAAACACAGGTTCCGCTATACCACTCCCCTCCAGGAAAGTAGCCACATGGGTGTTATCCCAAATGTAGGTATCCTGGTACAACTCTACGGTAGATAGCCCCTCGTGCATATTGTCTTTGAACAAACTGGTGAGCGCATACAACCTGTTGGCAGGATCATCTTCCCATATCTTTCTCCATTCTTTATATGGCAGGCCACGCAGATCAAAAGAATAGTATTTATTCAAGAGGTCAAAAAACTGCTGCAACGTAAGGTTCGTTTCCGGGCTGGCAATCAGGTTAAATTTTAGACCCAGGGCTGTCTCCTTTTTTGAAATATAAGCGATGGCCTTTGTCATGTAATCTACTGTAATCAGTCCTTCCCTTAACTCCTTTAATGCAGGATACGCATTAAACTCAACACAGTTTTTCACTAGTCCGGCCCACCACTGGTAAGGTGCGCTGGCGCCGGTTTCGCTATGGCACATCGCATAGCCAAGCCGGTAGGTAATTACCGGCAATCCCTGCGCAGCCGCAAGATCTGCGATGCCTTCCATCACCCACTTGCTTCTTACATAGCCGATATCTTTGCTCACCGCCAGCAGGTTCTGGCCAATATCATCTGTTTCCTTCATCACGGTTTTATGCGTGAACACATGCCCCCAGCTGTATACAGAAATAGTGGACAGCAATACCAGGCATTTTGTTTTACCGGCAGCTGCAAAGGAAATAATTTCCCTTAGCCCTTCCACGTTGGCCGACTTCATAAACGAATAAGGTTCGATGAAATTGACGGAACTACCCGAATGATAAATCACATCAATGGTATCAGCTAATTCCTTAAACCCGGTTTCCGTTAATCCCATATCCGGTTTGGAGAAATCGCCCGTTACCGGTATAATACGCTGGCGCAGCGATTCATCGAGGTGGATGTGATAATTGTTCAGGTATCCATTGATCCGTTCCATCGCGTAATATTCGTTACTGGCCCTGATAAGACAGTATACCTTTGCATTGGAAGCCAGCAGCAGGTCTTTCAGCAGGTGAATGCCTACAAAACCGGTAACGCCGGTGAGTAATATTGCCCCTGGGTTTTGCAGCCTTATAATGTCAAAATCCCTACGGATAACAGTGCCGGGTTTCAGGTACACATCCTGCTGTAATGCAATATATGGTTCGACGTCTTCCTCCATCACAATGGTATCCGCCTGTGCCTGCCGGGCCGTCAGGGTTTGCGCCAGGTCTTTCAGCACCGGGAACTGGTATACATCTCTCATATATACTTTCAAAGACAACCTTCTCCCCAACGCAGTTACTACCGGCGCTACCCGAACAGAGTTGCCTCCGATATCAAAGAAGTTATCCGTGTTGTTGATGGCCTTCCGCCCCAATACACTTTCCCAGATAGCAGCAACCGTTATTTCCATATCTGTTACCGGCGGTTCATACACTGCTTCTTCTTCATAGGCAGCGGCCAGCTGCGATAACCTCGCCTGGTCCGTTTTCCCATTGGGGGTTACGGGGATTTTATCCAGGAAAATAAATTGCGAAGGGATCATGTAGCCTGGCAGCGCCTCTTTTAGCACCGCCCTGATGGCCGCGATTTCCGGCGCTGCTGCTTCCCAGTTTTTCACTAAAAAAGCAACAATATATTTATGCTGTTTTTCATCGTCGCGTGTAATCACAGCAACATCTTTGATACCATCGATTGGCAGCAGCACTTTTTCTATCTCCCCCAGTTCTATCCTGAACCCACGGATCTTCACCTGGTTATCGACCCGCCCTGAAAAAGTTAATTCACCCGACGGCAATAAGGAGACGAGATCACCGGTTTTATACAAACGCGCACCAGGTATAAACGGATGGTCAATAAATGATGCTGCAGTTTGCGCGGGTCTGTTCCAATATCCCAGTGCCAGTCCTTCCCCGCCGAGATAGAGTTCCCCAATACCACCTGCAGGCACGGGCTGCAGGTGCTGGTTTAAAATATACGCCTGTGTATTGGCAACCGGTTGCCCGATGGACGGTACATACTCCCCGTTTTCATCGCGCACAATCCGGCAGGTAGCGAAAATGCTGTATTCAGTAGGACCATAATAATCCACCAGTTGATAATCCAGGCCATGTGTGCGTACTGGCTTCAGTTTTTCTCCGCCGGTAAACAGGTAGCGCAGGTGAAGATGGGGAACAGAGCGGCTAAGTGCTACTACTTCCGGCGCCAGCACTGTGGGAACAAAAGCATGCGTGATACCATGCCTGGTATAGAACTGCAACAGCGCTGCTGCATCCGTTCTTTCTTCGTTGCTGGCTATCACCAGCGTAGCGCCGGTAGTAAGTGCAGTCCATATCTCCCAAACAGAAATATCAAAAGCAATTCCCGCCACCAGGGTAACCCGGTCGTTCGCGGTTACCTCAAACCGTTGCTGATGCCAGGTTACCAGGTGTTGTAAAGACCGGTGCGCCACCATCACGCCCTTTGGCATTCCGGTAGAACCGGAAGTATAGATGATATATGCCCGGTCATCGGCGGTCACCGGTACCTCCGGCAGGGCATCTGGCCATTCATCAAGACTGCCCAGCGAATCCAGCATCACATAGTGATACTTACCGGCATCCGGTAATGTATGTTTACTGGTCGTGATCACGCGGCTGGTTCCGGTGTCTTCCAGTATCACCTGTACCCGTTTAAGCGGATAGGAAGGATCAATGGGCACATATGCCGCACCCGTTTTTAAGATGCCAGTTACTGCTACCAGCCATTCAACGGACCTGTCGATCCATACCGGTATAATATCACCTGGCTTTACCCCCTGCTCCAGCAGGTAATGCGCCATCTGGTTAGATCGCCGGTGTAGGGTGTCGTAGCTGACTACAGCTGAGTCGAATACCACCGCAGTGCGATCCGGGTTAAGTACCGCCTGCTGATTGAAAAGAGAGATAACAGTGGCAGAGCGGTCATAGCGCCATTGCTCTCCCTGTACCATAAAATTTTCCGGATTTTCATACGCATAGTTTTGCTCCACGGGAGCGTGTTTGGGCTTCATAGAATAATAGTTAGAAATTAAGAAAAAGGGGCGTTTGCTTCCCCGGGTTAAAGGTTCTTACAAAAACGTGGTGTATATGGTTATATGGTTATTTTGTGCAGGCAAAACTATCTGGTTCCACTGCGATATTATTACAGTGGGAATAAATCCGGTTAAAAAAAAGCGGATGGTAAACCCATCCGCTTTTTAAAAATATTTGTTTAATTACTCCATACTGTCTTCTCCCCAAACCTTCGCTCCTGCAGCTGATCATACTCCTTTACATAGTCGGGGTGCTCAGTTCCCATCGCCCTGTCCCACACCCGGAAATACAACCCATAATTACCCCTGAACTTTTTGTGATGCAGGTTGTGGTGAACAGACGTATTGAACACTTCAAACAACCAGGTATGCCGGAACCCGCGTGGCATCAGTTCGTAGCCGAGATGGCCATATACATTGATAATAAACCCGGATACGGTGAACAACAGCACTGTAACCGGATGCATAGGCATTACGCTCGTAATCACCACCAGCACACCGCCTTCCAACACCGCTTCCAGGAAATGAAAACTATAGGAAGTCCAGGGAGAAGGATTGATGCTCTGGTGATGTACCAGGTGGGTGCGCTTAAACAGCTGCTTATGATGCAGCAGGCGATGCATCCAATAGAAATACGTATCGTGTATAACGAGACTCCCCACCAGGCTTACGCCGATGTACCACACCGGGAACGCCTGTATATCGGTATAGATCATGGTATACTGCCTCACCGGCGTAAACAGCAGTATAATCGTAATGGCGGTAAACACCAGCGTGCTTTGCATGGAATACCAGATCTCCCGGAGAAAATCTTTCTTTGATGCCAGCTTCTGCTGGATCTTGAAATGTTTAAACCTGTCTGGTAACAGCAGGTAGAATAATGTAAAAGGAATACCCGCCAACACAAAATACCGGAGGGCAGACATGCTAAAGATCTTAACGGTAGCTTCAATGATCGGTTCCATGGCCTTGAGAAATTTATCTCTCAAAATTAGAGAACCGCTATGGCAGATGTAGTTAACAAAAGATAATTTCGCTGCTTAACAAAGGATAATTTATCCCTTCCCCTTATCAAGCATCCGTTTGCGGATACGGCTTAACGACACGGGTGTGATGCCCAGCATGGAGGCAATATATTTATCGGGCACCCGGTTCACCAGGTCGAAACGCTCTGTCAGCAGGTTACGGTACCGCTCTTCCGGCGACAGCGTGACAAAAGATTCCATGATTTTTAACGACTCGGACAACATGCGCATCAGGAAGAAATTCCGCAGCGGTTCATATTCCGGGTGCGTTTTCAGTACTTCTTCCAACACATCATAATCTATTTCCAGCAATGTGACTGGCTCCAGTGCGCGGTAAATAAAACGGGAAGGCTGCCGGTGAATGATAGTATCATGCGAAGCGATAAATTGCTTTTCCCAGCGCAGAAACAAGGTGGCTTCATCGCCATTATCCTTAATAATATAGGCCCGCATGATGCCCTGTTCTATAAAAGCAAGACGGCGTTCGGTATCACCCTCATGGATATACGTTTCGTTGGCCGCCAGCTTTACCTGCCGCGTCATGGCAAATAACGGCGCGGTGTCGGCCGGCAGCACGCCGGCCAGGTCAAATAATAACTGCTGTAAGGTGGTGATGGATACGCTCATATGATCTGTCAGAGCGCTAATTTAAGGTTATTTCCCTACAAGCTGAGCTATTGTTAATTTCACCGTATTAGTCAATATTTTCATGATTCCGGACAAATGCTACTTTTGTTCTCTCACCTTATTATTTTACATTTCAAATAATCTTATGGGCTTAATTGCTTCATTACCGGATATAGAGAAAAAGAAAAATTCCGTTTTTGTCATGCACGAGAAATCGGAAAAACTAATCCCTCTGCACCGGCATAATAAGGGGCAATTAAGTTATGTGGAGGGGGGAATCGCCTATATTACCATTGAAAGCCTTACTTATATAGTTCCAGCCAGGCATTACTTCTGGATTCCGCAGGGAATGCCGCACATACTGCGGATCGGCTATAAGGCCACTGTGCTGCGGTCGCTCTATTTTTACGCCCACGATGATACCAGGGATCCTTTTTATAACAGGCTGGGAATTTACCCGGCCAGCGAATTAGTGATCCAGATGATCAATTACACGGAGCGGTGGGATGGAAAACATGTTGATAACACGGATCCCAACTTTGAATTCCTGGTAGCGCTGAAAAAGATCCTTCCTGAAAAAAGCAGGAAATCGCTCCCTATAGTTTTGCCTGCTACCAACAATGAACAGATGCAGGATATCATTGATTACCTGGAAAAAAATATCGGGAAAAAGCATACACTGACCAGCATCAGTAAGCAATTTAATATCGGGGAACGCTCCCTCTCCCGGTTATTTCAGGCTAACCTTAAAATTTCATTTTTGCAATTTCTTAAAACAATAAGAATGATAAAAGCTATTGAAATGATCTTAAAAACAAGTAAGCCTATCAACGAAATAGCTTTTGCGGTAGGTTACAGCAGCATCAATTCCTTCAGCGATACATTCAGGGGATTCCTGCATGCGAGGCCGTCGGACTTCAGAAAACTGTAACCGGTTAACCAGCGGCGTGCTGGTTAACCGGTCCGTTACGAATGTGCTTCCTTCATTTTTGTGAGTTGAGCCAGCGTATAGGCGCCGATTGCCATCACCAGGTCCCTGACCGCCACATCGAAGTACTGACCGCCAAGAAGCAATTGCAGTGCAATGCATATCAGCCAGGCCATTACAACGTACGCGCCGACCAGCGGACGCACCAATACAAGTATCCCCGCGGCAATTTCAATAATACCCACGATTTTCATGAAGGTGGCGGCGGCAAACGGGAGCATATCTGCATTACTGCCCAGGTAGTTTTCCCAGTGGGTAAGCAGGTTAGTGAATTTGTCCAGCCCGGCTACAATGGGCACAATGCCAAAGGTCAGGCGTAAGGTGCTTTGAAGCTGTTTTATGGTTGCCATGATACATATGTTTAGTGTATTAATTAGAGAGGCTATTGACAAAAAGGTTACAGGAAATCAATAGTAATTTTCTGTAACCTTTCTCCTCTTACTTCATCTAAATAACATGACCATACAAAAAGAAGCAATAGCCGCACAGGTTCCTGACCGGGAAGCAATAGAAAGAATACTGGCAGGTGAAAAGAAGATGTTCAGTGTAATCATCAGCCGGTATAACCAGCGGCTGTACCGGATTGGCATGTCTATCCTGGAAAATGATCCCGCAACTGAAGATGCCATGCAAAATACCTATCTCAATGCTTATTGTCACCTGTCACAATTTCAACACCGCGCTTCATTTGGCACCTGGCTTACACGGATTATGCTCAACCAGTGTTACGAACTGAAACGTAAAAATAACCTCCCTTTTAGTCAGTTACCTTCAGATAAATTCATAGACATGAAAACTCCGGCCAGAGATTTAGCGAATAAGGAATTGAACCAGATACTGCAAGACGCCATTACCCGCCTGCCGGAAAAATACCGGCTGGTTTTTATGCTGCGCGAAATCGAGGAAATGTCTGTCCGGGAAACCTCCGAAACACTGGCCATTGAAGAAAACAATGTAAAGGTACGCCTGAACAGGGCTAAGGCCATGCTCAGGGAAGATCTGACCGCCTATATGAAAGATCATGTCTACCATTTTCATTTAACCCGCTGCGACCGGATTACCCGTAATGTTTTACTAAAGCTGGGTATAGAAGGAGAAAGATGAATTGAAAAAATGTCATTTTCCTGAAAAAATTTCCGGCAGATACCGCCTGGTATACCCTTTGCCGGGTGCAGGGAAAGCATTTTAAGCATTCATTAAAATCTCCGTTAATATATGGTGAAAGGCTATTGTATTATCGTCGACATGAGGGTACAGGCCGGCTATACGGAATACTGCCGGTTCTATATCGGGGAAGACCGCAGCAGGGCGCGGGCACTCTTCGACTCCCTGCATGGCAGCATCGTCATTGAAAGCATCCTCCTGCGGATGAGCCTCGTAAACCTCGATGATACACCACACGAGGTATTGGTTGTCCGGTATTGCACCCTCACAGAACTCACTGAAAACTGCCGCCTGATCACTAAGGAGGTATTCCGTTATTTTAATATTGAGTAAACGGCGTGATAAAGGTTACCCCATCCGGCCAACCATATGTCTAAATGAGCCCCCATTTTGTCTAACTCACCCTAAAACCGGTTCCCGTTACCTGGTCCGGCTGGTACCTTTGTTTCGCCTGGGAGCACAAAAGCATCTGCAGGAACGCATTATGGAACCGACAAAAAAATTTAACCGCAGACATTTTTTAAGCGCTGCTGCTTTAACTTTCGCAGCAACCAAACTCTCACCCCTGCAGGCATTGGCCACTACGGGTCAAAGGGACAAAAAAGCTAGTCAGGCCCCTGTATCCTTTCAGGACATCAAACAGGTCAGGGCCGGGCTGTTGGATGTTGGCTACGCTGAAGCCGGCCCGGCAAATGGCCAGCCCGTTATCCTCCTGCACGGATGGCCTTATGATATTCACAGCTATGCAAAAGTATCGGCCATACTGGCTGCTGAAGGCTACCGGGTGATCGTGCCTCACCTGCGTGGTCATGGTACCACACAGTTCCTTTCTGCCGGCACATTCAGGAACGGGCAGCAGGCGGCAGTAGCAAATGATATCATCTCGCTGATGGACGCACTCCATATAAAAAAGGCGATCATCGGCGGGTTCGACTGGGGAGCGCGCACCGCCAATATTATCGCGGCACTATGGCCGGAACGCTGTAATGCAATGGTTTCTGTTAACGGCTATCTCATTAACAACCTGGCAAAAAATAAACAGCCCTTGCCTCCTAAAGCAGAATGGGGATGGTGGTACCAGTATTACTTTGCTACCGACCGTGGAAAACTGGGGTATACCGCCAATTGGTACGACTTCAACCAGCTGATCTGGAAAAATGTTTCTCCCAAATGGGATTTTGATGATGCCACTTATAAGTTGTCCGCAGCCTCTTTCAATAACCCCGACTATGTTGCCATTGTTATTCATAATTACCGCTGGCGGCTGGGCATAGAACCCGGTGAAGAACAATACGACGTCATTGAAAAGCAACTGGCTGCAGCACCGGTTATTACGGTTCCATCGGTTACGCTGGATGGCGATGCTGACGGCGTTGTTCCCGCCGGTGATGGTTCAGCGTATGCCCGCATGTTTACCGGCAAACACGTGCACCGCATCATCAAAGGAGCCGGCCATAACCTTCCGCAGGAAGCGCCGGAAGCATTCGCCAAAGCGATTATCGAGGCGAGCAGCTATGCCTGACATTGGAAATACATCTCAGTAAAAAAATAATTTATGAAGTTATCTTTCTGGAAAACCAGATCCGGCCTGGTAATAGCCCTGTTCATTTTAATGGTAACCGCTATGCAATTCATTGGTCAGCCGGTTCAAAACCACGCCGTTACGTCGCCCATAAAAGCGCCGGAGGAAGTACTGGGCATTCTTAAACGTGCCTGCTACGACTGCCACTCCAATGAAACTAAGCTTAGCTGGTATGATCATATTGCGCCGGTTTCATGGCTGGTAGCTGCCGACGTTACGGAAGCAAGGTCCCGGTTTAATTTTTCCACCTGGGATACACTCTCGTCGGCCGACCAGCAAGGACGCCTCTGGGAAATGGTGAATATGGTGCTGACAGGAAAAATGCCATTGAGCACTTATACTGCTACACATCCACAATCCAAGCTTTCTGCAAAAGATATCACTGTTTTAAAGGAATATGTAACGGATATCAGCCCCTCAAAATATCACGATACAACCATTATCAGTGAAGCCGCCCGGGAGTTCCAACAATTCCGGCAACAATCTCTTCTCTCAATGGAGAACCCGGTTGCTGCTAACGGAGTAGCCTATACGCCCGGCTACCGGGAATGGCAGGTGATCAGTACCACCAACCGGTTCGACAACCACAGTATCCGGGTAGTGTATGGCAATGCCCTTGCCGCAAAAGCCATCCGCGATAACCGGATCAATCCTTTCCCGGAAGGCAGCACCATCGTAAAAGTAGTGTGGAACAGCATTGAGGAAAAGAACGGTGACATCATCCCGGGTTCTTTAAACAGTGTACAGATCATGACCAAAGACAACCAGCGCTTCGCGGATAGTGAGGGCTGGGGCTTCGCAAAATTCAACGGAACAGCGTTGAAGCCTTATGGCAGCACACCTATGTTTAATACCACCTGTTTCAATTGCCATAAAATAGCCAGTGCGAATGATTATGTATTCAACCTTCCTTTAGTCGATAACGCACCTAAGCCGGCAAGGGAGATGTTTGATGCAGGAAACCTGCATGTGATCACATCGTTTGCTAACAGGCAAAAACAAACAATGTCTGTGTTGTATGGCAATACCGCCGCACAGCAATCTGCCCTTGCCGGTTACGAAAAACATACGCCCGGTGAAGTATTCCGGCTGGTGACCTACAAACAGGCCGATAATAAATACTGGTACGGCAGTTATATCAATGGCGAAGTTCAAACCGTGGAAATGGTATCCGGGGATGCGGACAAACTGACTTATCAACTGGAACGTGGCCACTGGCCGGTCAATAACGCAGGCAACAAAGTAGATGCAGCCCTCCGGATCAACAATATATTTTCCCACAGACCCTCTGTTTTCCCTTGATGCTTACCGGCGGGAATAAAAGAGGGCAACTAACTTTCCTAAATGGTAAGTTAAAAATCAATATTTTTAATTTAGCATTTAGATTGATTTCTTACAGATGGAAAAAACAGGGTTTAAAATATCACATGCAACGATATGGGTCAGCTCCATTGTTCTCGGACTGTTGTCGTCTGTGCCGCAAATTGCCGAGCACCATTTTCACTTAGCGGAAGCAGCTGTTAATGCAGGTATAACAGCCACCTTCGCCGTGCTGATGTGGTACTTCAATATTTTCATGCTCTCCCGGCAGTCCGATGCTCCCCGGAAGCAGAGCATTTCGTATTCAAAACTGATAAGCAGCCTGTTATTTGGTCTGGTAGTGATGCTGGGCCTTGCCTGCATACAGCAGTTGATCCTGTCGCATATTAATTTTGGGCCGGTGATGCTGATGGTGGAGGTAAGAGGTATCCTGATCAACCTGGTATTTTATATGTTCCTGCACCTGCTGCAGCAGAATTATGAAAACCAGCATGTGACGATGGAACTGGAACGTATTAAAAGTGATAATCTCAGCGCGCAGTATGAACTATTGAAGCAGCAGGTCAACCCGCACTTCCTGTTCAACAGCCTGAATACGTTGAAGGCTATGGTAGAAAGCGGTGAACAGGAATCTGTTGACTTTATCATCAAGCTGTCCAACTTTTACCGGTTTACGCTCGAAAGCCGCAAACTTGACCTGATCCATGTGAGTGAAGAAATGGAAATACTCAACGCCTATCTCTTTCTGCAGAAAGCGCGGTTCGAGGATGGCTTTACCTTTGAGAGCACGCTTAGCCCCGGCACATTGAAAACGCTGATTCCTCCTTTCACGTTGCAGTTACTGGTTGAAAATTGTATCAAACACAATATCGTTTCCCTGGAGAAGCCATTGCGTATCGGGATCTATGAGGAAGATGACAAAATAATTGTAGAGAACCAGGTCCAGCAGAAAACAGGAGAACAACATTCTCTTGGTGTGGGATTAAAAAATATTGACCTGAGATATCAGCACTTGCTGAACCAGCATATTGATATTGTTGCCGACGAAAAAGTTTTTCAAATCAAACTTCCGCTTATTCATGAACATTATCATCATTGAAGACGAACTTAAAACAGCTAAATCACTTGCGAATATTATACTTGAATTAAAACCCGGTGATAAAATTACCGGCCAGTATCAGAGTGTGGCAAGTTCCGTCAGCGCGTTGTCTGAGGGCCCCATGCCCGACCTTATCTTCATGGATATCCAGCTGGCCGACGGTCTTTGCTTCGAAATATTTAAGTCTGTAAAAATCACCTGCCCCGTGATATTTTGCACGGCTTATGATGAATATAGTCTTGACGCTTTTAAAAATAATGGAGTGGATTATGTGCTGAAGCCCTTTTCCAAACAGGATATACAGGACGCATTGCGGAAGGTGGATGAACTGAAAAATTTCTTCCAGCAGAAAACAGTTCCTGACCTCAATGACCTGCTTTCAAAATTGGCGCCTCCCAGCGGCAAGACCAGCTTTCTTATCTTTCAAAACCAAAAGTACAAGACGATAAATGTGGAAGACATTGCGTTCTTTTATATACGCCATGACGCCACCTGGATTATGTGTTTTGATAAGCAGCAGTATGTCATCAGCCAATCACTGGACCAGATCACACAGTCGGTATCTTCCCTGCAGTTTTTTCGCCTTAACCGCCAGTACCTTATTAATTTCAAGGCCATCAAAGAGGTGGAGCCCTATTTTCTCCGTAAACTTTATGTAAAACTGGTTATTGAAACACCAGAAAAACTGCTTGTAAATAAAGAAAAATCCCATAGCTTTCTCAGCTGGATGGAAGAACGTTAACCTCATTTTTCTCCCGGCCATATATTCCCGGTTGAAAGCCGAAAATGTCCACCTGGTGGCTTTTTTGCTTACTTAAGCCATCAGCAGCCGGTACTTTTGAATAAAATAAAAATTCAAAAGATGAAAACAATAATGATGTCGGCGATAGGCGCCGCAATGGCATTCACACTGGTTTCCGCGGTATGTGCAAACAGGAATACCACTCACAAAAAAACAGCTCCGGCCGGCAACGGCTTTGCCGTGCTGGAGCTGTTCACCTCGGAGGGATGCTCCAGTTGTCCACCTGCTGATGCCCTGTTAGCCCGTATCCAGGACGAAGCCGGAAATAAGCCTATCTATATTCTGGCCTACCATGTGGATTACTGGAACCGCCTTGGCTGGAAAGATATATTCAGTGATTCCCGGTTTTCAAAGCGGCAATATCAATACAGTGAACAGCTAAACAGCCAGGTATATACGCCGCAGCTGGTGGTGAACGGCAAATCATCCTGCATAGGATCAGATGAAGCTGCAGTAACTAACGCAGTAGGCGACGCTTTGACCAGCGCTGCTGAACTAACCCTGAATATAAAAGGGCAACTGCAATCCGGCAAGGCAAGTCTTGCTTACGAATTTACAGGCGATGCCGGCAACAGCCGCCTGCTGATAGCCACAGTGCAAAAACGTGCTGTCAGTAAAGTAACCAGGGGAGAAAACGAAGGCCGCATGCTTTCACATGTGCAGATAGTACGGGACCTTCACTCATTCGGCCTCGGAGCCAAGCAGGGCACTGTGCAGGTTAATTTACCCGGCGATTTTAATACACAGGAGTGGGAACTGATTGGTATGATCCAACATGGGGAAACAGGAGCTATTAAAGCGGTAACGCGGGCTTCCCTGTAATACGTACTACATTAAAAAGAAATGCCCGGAATATATCCGGGCATTTCTTTTTAATGTAGTGGACAATTCGTTTTACAGCCCGTTGGGCCTTGAAAACTCAGCATTTAAACCCGGGTACATCTTCCGGAACATCGTATAAGTTACACTTACCATTATAAACGCCACAACAGCATCTACGGTTGCCAGTAACCCAAGTACGCTTAATTTTGATGCAAAGGCAAAGATGATATCAAAAAAGATTCCGGCGAACACCCATTCCTTTAACCGGAGCAACTTGCCAGGCGCTAAAAGAACGGCTACACCAGACAGTTTGAAAACACCAAGCAGGTATATGAAATGTGAGGGATACCCCAGTTGCTGCGTTATTCCCCATACAATGGAATTTCCGGTGATTTCAAAAAATCCGCTTGCTCCAAACCATAAGGAAGTGAGTACGGTTCCTATCCAATAAATTGTTGTTACAGTTTTCTGTGTCATGAGAATTTTTGGTTTATGTTATCAATGACACAAAGTTGTTGCAGGAAGGGGGAATAGTCCAGGTAATTTGAGGTGAAGCGGACAAATGAAAAGGCTGATTAGACAAAGCGCTACTTCAACCAATCCGCAATCGTAACCCCGCCAAGATACCCCATAACAAGCACCACCAGCCACCCCGCCAGCTGCATCCATACAGGATGCCGGTAATGTTGCAATAACCTTGCGCTGCCTGCCGCCACCAGCACTACTGCAAGCGCCACCGGCAATATAAGGCCATTAAGCGCGCCTGCCATCAGCAACAGCTGCACGGGGTTGCCGGCTATTACAAAAACAACAGTGGAAAAAAGTATAAAAACGCTGATAAACCAACGCTCGTTCGCCGCAATAAAAGGATGAAATGTCTTCAGAAAGGAAACAGAAGTATACGCCGCACCTACCACAGAGGTAATAGCAGCGCTCCACATTACGATACCAAAGAAACGGTAACCGATCTCCCCTGCCGCGATCCGGAATACAGATGCCGGAGGATTACCACTGTCGAGCACCGCGCCCTGTGTGATAATACCCAATGCCGCCAGGAACAATAAAACGCGCATGATGGCGGTAATAACAATGCCGCTTACTGCACTGCGGTTAACAAACCGTACCTGTGTTGTTCCACTTACACCAGCGTCCAGCAGCCGGTGTGCGCCGGCAAAACTAATGTAACCACCAACGGTTCCGCCCACAAGGGTAACAATGGCTTTGGTATTAATCACTGCGGGCCATACGCTTTGCCGCACCGCCTCCACCATTGGCGGATGGGAACTGATGGCCACGTACAACGTGAGCAGCACCATCAGGATACCAAGCCAGCGCGTAAACTGATCCAGCACATTGCCGGCCTCCTTCATCCAGAAAATAAACAGCGCGATACCACAACTCAGCAACGCACCATAAACAGTATCCATACCGGTGAGTACCTGTAACCCCAATCCACAGCCACCTATGTTGGCAATGTTAAAGGCCAGTCCGCCTGTTACCACTAATGCCGCCAGCACATAACCCAGACCCGGCAACAACGCGTTGGCAAGATCCTGCGCGCGGTACCCGGAAACAGTGAGGATACGCCAGATATTCAGTTGCGCACCGATATCCAGCAACACCGATATCAATATTACAAATCCGAAAGACGCCGCCAGCTGCTGCGTAAATACCGTTGTTTGTGTCAGGAAACCGGGACCAATGGCGGAAGTAGCCATGAGAAAGGCTGCGCCCAGCAGCACGGAAGATTTTTGTTTACTCAAGGCCGTTGTATAGTTAATTGATGATGATGTAATGCAACATGAATGGTGCGCGCAAATTCGACAGCATGTGCGCCATCGCCGTGAATACAGATGGTTTCAGCCGTCATCGGAATCGTATGCCCGTTAACGGTAGTTACCTTTTGGTCGGCGACCATCTGCAACACCTGGGCTATCACCTGCTCCTCTTTTTCAATAAGCGCATTGGGTTGTGAGCGGGGAGTGAGAGAACCGTCGTCCTGGTAGGTCCTGTCGGCAAATACTTCGCTGGCTGTTTTAAGTCCGGCCTCCCTGGCGGCGGTAATAAGCCAGCTGTTACTGAGACCGAAAAAACAAAGCCGGGAGTCCACATCTTTCACTGCTTTAACAATCACGCGCGCCATTGCGGGAGACTTTGCCGCCATGTTATACAATGCACCATGTGGCTTTACATGTCGCATAGTGGTATCGAGCGATTTGCAAACCAATTGCATGGCATACAGTTGTGTGGTAATCAATTCATACAATGCATGATCTGAAAGCTGCTGTTCTGTTCTGCCGAAATGTTCTTTATCTGCAAACCCCGGGTGGGCGCCAATAGCCACGTTATTTTCGAGCGCCAGCATTGCCGTACGCAGCATCGTATCATGATTGCCGGCGTGGTAGCCGCAGGCAATATTGGCGCTGCTGATAAAAGGCATAATAGCGGCATCGTTGTCCAAACCCTCTCCCATGTCGCAGTTGAGATCTATATAATGCATAGTGATGATGATTAAACAGGCTGCTGTTGCAGCCATTCCTCCAGTCGTAATTTACAGGCATTTTGAAGAAAGAGCAAGTCCTGCTCCTGTTTCCACAACAAGGCAGACGCCTTTTTTTCCTCGGTCATGCTGAAATGAATCTCCTGGTATGGCATGCGTTGCGAAAGGGAAGGCATATCCGCGGTTGTCACGTGCGCCAGCCGCCCATACCCACCGGTGGTTTGATGGTCGGCCATCAGTATAATGAGTTGTCCGTCCGGCAATAACTGGATGGTGCCCCTGGTGGTGCCGGCAGATAGCTGTTCCTCCCGCGGCTCGGTAGCCAGGGCCGGTCCGCTTAACCGGAACCCCATCCGGTCGCTTTGTTCCGTTAAGGTGAAGGCAGTGTTGGTAAATTGCTGACGGGTATCTTCGGATAACAGGTTCCATTGACTGCCCGGCAATGTATGTATAATGCCGTTTTTGGTATAAAGATGGCTTACATCAGCGGTCCATGGCAACGCTACAAACTCTTTACCCTGGAACCATGACGGGGAAATATTGCCTGACCGCAGGTGGAGGCGGTCATTTTTTTTCAGCGGCCGGCCATCAAACCCGCCGGCGCCTGCCTTTAAATGGGTGCTGTAGCTTCCCAGCCAGGGCGTCAATGCCAATCCTCCCCGTACTGCCAGGTAGCACCGCGCACCGGAAACAGGCTTGTTAAAACGCAGCACCGTTTGTTTACTGACCAGCACCGGCCGGTTAATATCGAGGGGCCTACCGTTGACGATTGCCCCGAAATCAGCGCCGGATAAGGATATCATGGCTTCTGTATCAAACAGGAAAGCAGATGCCGGAAAATGCAGTTCAATAGCCGCTTCGGTAATGTCGTTTCCCACCAGGCTGTTGGCAACTGCAAGTGCAACCCGATCCATAGCCCCTCCGGGGTTAATGCCCAGGTGCTGATAACCGTACCGCCCTGCATCCTGGATGGTATCCAGCAATCCTTGTTGTATTACCTGTATCAATGTTTTCTGGTCTTAATGTGTCAAATATAATGGGTCATCTCCCGGAAATCTTCCAGTGATACCGGCATAAACTTCACCTGGTCGCCAGGTTCGCAATAACAAGGGGCTTCCGCAGCGGCGTCAAACAGCCGCAAAGGGGTACGACCAATAATATTCCAGCCCCCCGGCGATTCCTGCGGATAAATACCGGTTTGTGCACCGGCAATACCTACACTTCCTGCCGGTACCCTGAGCCGGGGCTGCTTTAACCGGGGCGTAACCAGCAAGTCGTGAACGCTGCCCATGTAGGGAAAGCCGGGCAGAAATCCCAGCATGTACACCGTGTAGGTTTGTGCCGTATGCAGTTCGATGATATGCTCCGGGGAAACTTTCTTGCTCTCCGCCATCGCATGCAGGTCAGGTCCTAGGGAAGGATGATAGCATACAGGGATCTCCAGCAGGCGGGGTGGCGGGCCGGCAGTGATTTCCGCGGCCCCGTCCAGCGTTGCCGCAATCAATTCCCGGATCTTTTCACCGCCGTAACTATGCTGTTGACGATACAGCACCACCGCATCATATACCACCGTCAGCGAGGCATAGGCCGGGATAAGGTCCAGGATGTAAAGCTGATGCAGCTCCCGTAGCCGCCGGAACGCCTGCATCACCTGGCCATGAATATCCCCGCCAATCTGTTGTTCCCATTCGATGATAACAGCCCGGTCGCCCAGGGAAGATATACGGTAGTTTTTGTGCATATATCTATGAAGATAAAATAACTTTAAAACATTATGGTACATTGCTGTTAATACCGTAATTTCAGGGTACATAACATATCTATGAATGAACCTTTTTAGCCTCACCAAGCTTAAATTGGGTCCATCACTACTTTTATTGCTATTAGCGGATTGTTTTATTTTTTCGGGAGTAACAGCACAAATCAAAGCAGATTTCAATGCTTCATCAACCAGTGATTGCGAACTGCTACTAACAACATTTAGTGATAAATCGACAGGTCAGCCTATATCCTGGCAATGGGACTTTGGTAACGGTTATACCTCTACTGAACAGCACCCCGGGGCTACCTATGTCAAGCCGGGTGTGTACACCGTGTCCCTCACCGTGAAGGATGCAGCCGGACAATCTTCTACCATTACCAAAACAGGATTTATTACAGTAAGATCTAAGCCCAAAGTGGACTTCACGGCTACCAATGTAACCGGCTGCGCGCCTTTGCAAACCACCTTCACAGATAAATCAGACCCGGTAAGCGGCACCCTGCTCACTTATACCTGGGACTACGGAGATGGAACTACCGGCACCGGCAGCACCAGCACACATACTTATCAGCAGGCAGGAAAATATCCCGTAACACTCATTGTTACCAACAGTTATCAATGCACCAGCTTTAAATTGGTAGATACACTGGTAAGGGTATCCCCTCCTATTGTGGCCGGTTTTACGGTCGCCGATAAAATATTCTGCAGCGCACCCGCCATTGTGCAGCTCACCAATACCTCCACCGGTCCCGGCCAACTGGCCTATAACTGGACCTTTGACGACGGAAGCTCTTCTTCTTTAAAAGATCCCGGCACACATACCTTTACCAGCAAGGGCCTTCATTCGGTTACCCTGACGGTGACCAACGAACTGCGTTGCAGCTCGGTTAAAAAAGCAGCCGATATTAACGTAGCCGCCTATACTACCGATTTCACCTTTCCATCTCCTGTTTGTTCCAATACGCCGGGCATTTACAGCGGTGTATTTGCTACTACCGGTCAGCTCCAAGTAGCCTGGGAGATCAACGGTCAACCGGCTTTAAACAACCCGGATAATACTACCACCTACACCCCGCCTGCTACTGGTCCGTTACATATTAAACTAACCGCTACCTACGGCAAATGTGTGGATGTAGCAGAGAAAACACTGGATGTTAAACCATCACCGGCGGCCAACATCGCCGTAACCGTCCCGCTTTTCTGTAACCTGCCGGCTACCGCCACGTTCACCGGCAACGCTCCTGCCGCCGCTGCATGGAAATGGGACTTTGGCGACGGGCAAACCGCTACCACGCAACACCCCGCACATACCTATGCTGCAGAGGGTAACTACACCGCTACATTGCTAACCACCAGCAAGGATGGCTGTATGGCTACCACCAGCAGCAGCTTCGATATATCTCCCGTAAAAATAACCGCAGCAGCAAAAAACAACAGCGGTTGCGAAGGACTAACGGCCACCTTCAGCGCCGCTACCAACAATGCAGACGTCATTAAAACCTACCTATGGGATTTTGGCGATGGTAGTCCCGCATCGGCATTGGCAACTCCTGCCCATCAATATAGTGACGCAGGCATCTATACGGTTTACTTAACCTATACTACCGTCAATGGCTGCACGGGAAAGGTAGAGACAGTGAATAAGGTAGAAGTATATAAAAAACCGGTTCCTGACTTCGTTTCACCTGATGCGCCGAAAATATGCGGTAATAATCCCGCTGCATTTAAAGACCAGTCAGATATTGGCGACAGCTGGCGCTGGGACTTTGGAGATGGAGCCGCCGCCGCCGGCAAAAACACCACGCATAGCTATCAACGCCCCGGAACGTATGACGTGCAGCTGATTGTGGGTAATCACACCTGCTATGATACTATTGCGAAAAAGGAATACATTACTGCTACTACTCCATTCCCCCGGTATGCGGTAAGGCCGGTGGACTGTAACAAACGCACTGCTATCGTTTTCGAGGATCATTCCTTAGGAGCGGAATCCTGGGAATGGAATTGGGGCGACGGTACCGATACGGCCTATAGTAAGGCTACCGCTACTTTAACACACGTTTACCCGGGCAGCGGTACTTACCAGGTAGTGCTGACTACGAAAGACAGTCACTGTACCACCCATCAAGGATTGATGGTAACCGTGATCGCTCCTTCTCCTGTAGTCATCAGTACAGATAAAACTACTTTATGCAGCAATGAGTTGCTGAACGCGGCTATCACCAGCTACAACCCTGCTATATATAAAATCTCAGGCTACAAATGGCTGGCAGATGGCATCGACCAGAGCGATCCCGACAACCAGCAAACATTCATCTACAAAAATCTTCCTCCGGGTAAAAAACTGATACAATTATCAGCCGAAAACCTGCAGGGCTGTATAGACCTCAGTAACATTATACCCGTAAACGTTCGCGGACCTGTTGCCGGGTTTAAACTGCCGGCCGCAAAATGCGCCGGCACCGAACTCACTTTCACGGATGTTACCACTACGAAATACAGTGCAGGTATCAGTCAATGGCAATGGGATTTCGGCGATGGCACCCCGGTAGCCACCTTTACAAAAGGACCTTTCGTGCATACCTACGAGCAGCCGGGCAATTACAACCCGATGCTGAAGGTAACAGATAAAGAGGGTTGCGTAAGCTATGGTTATGACAACACCCTCCAGGTAAAAGGCCCTCATGCTGT
Organism: Chitinophaga sp. W3I9; assembly: GCF_050434025.1. Taxonomy (NCBI): domain Bacteria; kingdom Pseudomonadati; phylum Bacteroidota; class Chitinophagia; order Chitinophagales; family Chitinophagaceae; genus Chitinophaga; species Chitinophaga sp. W3I9. The sequence goes on along the minus strand of NZ_JBNPWC010000001.1, from coordinate 4,052,057 downwards.
ATTCGACGCCAGCAGTTATCTTGTTAAACCAGGTACAGATGTATTTTTCTATAACAAATCCAGTGAAACCGGCGGCACTATTACCAGTGTGAACTGGAACTTTGGAGACGGGCATACTTCTGCCGCCACCGAAACAGTGGTAAATAACTACACGCTTTCGGGAACCCACCAGGTAATACTGCGCGTAAAGGATAACAATGGTTGTGAAGACAGTGCCAGGAAACAGGTAAGAGTGTCTGCTGTTGGTGCAGCCTTTACCTATAGCGGTATTTTTGCTAATGGCGGCAGTTGCGCACCTATGATCTTCTTCTTTACCAATACTTCCCTCAGCTATATTTCCAGCCATTGGAGCTTTGGCGACGGCACCACTTCTACAGAAGCGGATCCCATTCATACCTATACGGAACCCGGACGTTATGAAGTGATACTAACCGCCCGGGGCGAAGCTGGCGTAACAGATCAGTACATTGATACCATAGAAGTAAAAGGCCCCTATGCCGCTATAATAGCCAGTTCTGACGGCGGCTGCCTGGAAAAGGAGATCCGGTTTAATGTGGTTAGCAAGGGTACACAGGATTTCAGCTGGGATTTTACAGATGGTATTATCCTTCATACCAACGACCAGGTAGTGACGCATGTTTTTAAAACGCCCGGCATCTATCAACCGAGGCTGCTCCTCACTGACTCTGCCGGTTGCAGGGGCAGTGCACTGCTGCGCAATCCGATTGTTATTGACAAACTCGACGTGCAGTTATCATCCATGCCCGCTATCCTTTGTGGTAAAGGAACGGTTACTTTTAATCCTGTATTCAACAGTTTTTCGATTGATCAATTAGGGAAGCCGGCTACCTATCAATGGGATTTTCATCCCACATTGGTACCCTCCAATGAAACTACGGCCACCCCATCCTTCTTTATCCCCGCACCGGGTAAGTATGACTTTAGTCTTACCACCACTACCGCCTATGGTTGTAAACAAACAGTAACTACCAACGTAAACGTGTATACGAAGCCTGAAGCCAGCATTGCCGGACCTGATAAAGTGTGTGTGGAATCGCCGGTCAGCTTCACCGGCAGTGCCACCAACGACAATGGTCTCACCTGGGAATGGAACTTTCATAACGGGCAAACCCCTGCCGGCAGTAAACCTCCGCAACAAGTGTTCTCTCAGCCTGGTCCTGTGGATGTATCTCTTGTTGTTGCCAATAAAGACGGCTGTACAGATACGGCCCACCACCTGCTCAACGTGCAACCTTTACCTAATGCAAAGGCCACTTCACTGAGTGAATTTATCTGTTTACATAATACTACTGTACTACAGGCTTCCGGCGGCACCAGTTATGAGTGGACACCCGTAACAGGGCTCAGCAACCCGCTCACCGCCAACCCCGCGGCAAGTCCTGATACCAATACCATGTACCACGTGAAAGTAACAGACAGCAATGGATGCGTTAATACAGATCAATTGACGCTGGCCGTAATCCAACCCTTTAAGGTAACGGCCACACCGGATACCTCACTATGTCTTGGCGCAGTATTGCAATTATACGCTTCCGGTGCAGACTATTACAAATGGGAAGGCAGCGGCCTGACAAATCCCAATACGGATGCTACCACGGCTACATTAACGAATACAGGCAACTATACCTACACCGTAACAGGCTATGACAGCAAAGGATGCTTCTCCGATAAATCATCCCTGCAGGTAACCGTAGCGCCCCACCCATCGGTAAATACAGGCCCCGACCGGAATGTTCCCGCGGGCACTCCTGTGCATTTGACTGCTGCCGCAAGTAATGATGTAGTCAGCTATAAGTGGACGCCACAACAGGATCTCAATTGCCCTGGCTGTGCCAGCATACAGGTGACTCCCAACCTTACCACCATCTATTCCGTAGAAGTGGAAAACCGCTATGGCTGCAAAGCAACAGATGATGTTACGGTACACGTACTGTGTAACCAGTCCGCCGTTTTTATGCCTAACGCATTTACGCCCAACCAGGATGGTCAAAACGACCGCATTTATCCTAAGGGAAAAGGCGTAAAAGAAATTGAATACCTGCGCATCTATGATCGCTGGGGAAAACTGGTATTTGAAAAAACACATTTCCAGATCAACGCACCTTCTGCCGGTTGGGATGGCCGGATAAACAATACAGCGGCCGCTTTTGGAAGCTATATTTATTACATGCAAACCATCTGCGAAAACGGAGAGAAATTTGAATTCAAAGGAAGCATTTTACTGGTGAAGTAATCTTTCCAAACCCGGAGCAGATACCACCATCATCTTCATGGAGCTGTATGCCCCGTCCGACAATGGGTACGGCCGTTCATTCACCATCTGCACAAACTCAATGCTGAGCGCCAGGAACAACGGGAAAGGACTGTGCGGCGAAATACTGACGGTAAGCGTCAACGGCGCAGTAAAGCGGCTATCCAGCAGCAATGGAGCACTACTTACCTCGTCACTTTCAAAACGCGCTCCGGCAAAATCGATTGCACTCACTCCGCAGGTAATAATGACATGTGTTGCGCCGCGGGGAGCCTGCACCTCCTTTGCCGGCAGGAAAGGTGGTATTACAACGGTTCCCTTGCCGGTATCGCGATCGATGGCCGCCGTTAAGGGTGCATAAAAAGAAGTACTCATCACGCGCGCTGTATTGAATTCAAAATGCTCCATGATTTTTATATCGCCATCCATCACGTTGCGCCATCCGCGCTCACTGATCGTATCCGCTTTTATCACCTTCAGGAATTCCCGGAGGAGGCGGGGTGTAACGCCACCATCGGCTGCGTTCCTTATCATATTACGGAAAGCGGTGCGGAGCAGTTTCCCGGCCCTTCCGGCCCGGCCAAATTCCCAACTATTTTCCCTGCTGCGCTGGAAGGCAGGGTCTGTGGCTACCCGGGCGCCCGGCACACCGGATCTTTTTCTGACCACGTAACCATGTTTGGTTTTATAAAATGATAAATTTTCGAGTGGGCCAGTAAATTGCAGCAATCCATCTTGTTTGCTCATAGTAAAGTATTTTCGTTAGAAGAAAGGCAATTTAGGTAGCTATGCCTGTTAAGCTGCTCCTGTTGATCAACCAGGTACTATGCGAAGTTCTTTACCGGCAGGCACACGTAAAAACAAACCTGCCGCTTTTGCCGCTTTTTGTCACATTTTGCCGGAAATGGTTGTGACATAGTGTATGGGAAGTGTATGGGAAGTGCATGGGAAGCCCATTGGAAGTCCATGGGGAGTGCATGGTAACCGTATAGATAACGCAGGGAATACGCAGGGATCAGGCATGACTGAAGCAGGTGGTAGTCATCCCTCACCCGGTGGACATCGAAAGAGAAATGATGCTATTTACGCTGTAGCTCTTGAATATGCTTATATAAAGGTTAACAATTCTTCCGTTACCAGTGTACTTTACTTTATGTTTCCGCTTAAAACACTTAATTCATTCGCTGTTAACAGAATCATTTCATAAATTTACTATTAATTGTTATCACTAAACCTACCTATATGATCCCCCCAAAAGAAGTTGCTATTGACGATTCCAAGGCCGTACCATCACCTCCCAAGCCACCAAAAATTGTACAGTTAACGGATTTGCTCAAGGTTGTATTATGGCCAACAATTGCGTTACTAATCATTATAATATATTGGCGGCCTTTATATTTGATTCTGGACGAGTTACCTGGAGTAATAAATAACTCAGAATCAATTACAATAGGCAGCTTGTCTCTCAAAATTGAGAAAAGTATATCCCGGCCTCCTTCAAAAGAAATCCGGGATATTTTGAGTTCGATGTCAGCATCTGGCGTAGAGACCTTAATCACTGGTGAAGGAGTTACAAAGTATTATCACAAGAGTGAGGCTTTATACGGACAAGAAAAATACGCTGAACTGATAAAGCTCGGCTTATATAAGGAAATAGATGTTAATCATCTCAGCCTTGACCCTAATAATATTAAATATCAATACGGAGTTCAACCCACGGAGCTGGGCCTGCAGGTTCGGGATTACTTAATGAAAGTATTTGCTGCCATACTTAAAGAAGTGTGACAAAGCAGGTCCTTCACTTATAGGGCGAAGCCAGTAAATTCCCTGGCAATAAATGAGGCTGCCCCCCATCTTACTCCCCAAAAGTATGGATCACCTTCGGCTCGCCATTCCTTGCAATGTCGCTGATCAATGCGCTGTCGCCGGGATAAAATAAGCGCTTCCCGGTGCAGGTATGCAACCCACAGGGCCAGCAGGAAATTATGTTCTGTTGGATATTGATGTAATCCTCTCCCCTGTAGCTGACCAATGTTACACTGCCGCCCTGCTTAAGCGACACAAAGCTGTCGATGGCATGTTTCAGCCAGGGTAGATTCGCCACAGGATTTTCCACATCACAGGCGGTTGTCTTTTTCCTGTCTTTCTTACAGGCCGCTACTAACAATGCTGCAGCTAAAATACAGTAGATAAATCTCATAGGGTTGCATTTTTTTATTAAACGTTTTTATCCTGCATAAAGTTACATATTGCTAAAGCTAACGCACGGTAATGCCATAACGCATACCATTACCGGCCATCGGTACAACCAGTTGCACTTCCATTCCATTCAGCGTATAATCTGTAATTTGCACCGTGTTGCCGAATACTTTACCGGTCGACTTCACCTTATACCCCTCTCTCAATAATTGTTGCTGAATGGTTTCCAGGTCATTTTTATAGATAGTGTTGTAGGTTATTGTATTAGGCCTGTCAGAATACAATATTTTTTCCATAGTTAATGTTCCACCCTCCTTTTTCAGTTCATAAGCATGGTATGTATACGGCTCCTCCGGCGGCATTCTTTTATTAGCAAAAACAAACTTCTGCTTATCCTCCATCTCTATCCTGAAAGCGTCCATACTCATTTTATTCATCTGCCTTAAATTTTCAAGACTAAAGCTTTGGGCAAAGGTACTTCTGCCCAATAACAATAAAATGACAACTGCAATCGCCTTTATCTTTTTCATAATCTCTTCTTGAATTTAATTTGCTTCCGGTTCATGCATCAGCGCTTCCGGAAAACTATAGTTCTTATTAATCCAGGGAATAATGACGCTGTCTGTTTTCTTTTCTTTTTTAGAGACAAGACAACTGCTGCGTATAATTTTCAGGTCGTAATTTTTCTTTTCTGATTTGATAAACAAATAGTTTCTTTCGTTGCATATTTTCAGGCTTTTTTCATCATGCGACGACCCAAAATCACCATAGCTATGATGGACAACGACAGAAGTCAGGTTGTATAATTTACCGGCTTCCATCGCAATAATATCATCTTGTTCCACCAGATCTCCCATATGCATTTGCCCACCGGCGATTACCAAAGCTACCACATTAGTCCCGGCCTGAAGCAACTTCTTAAATCCCCCGGAATTGCCGTACATACCCCCACCTCCCGCATGTAGTTTAAAATCTGTCATCCGCCATTGTTGATCTTTTTGCTCAAAAACAAAGGCATCGCACCAGCCGTAGCTAAGAATGCCCTGCTCCCGCCCGGGATTCTCCACCACTACTACCGCATATACGCCACCAGGAGTTTGAAAAAACCGGGGATCGTTAACAATGCGTTGAGCGCTCTTTTTATTAACAGCCGCATCGTTTTTTACAGTATCGTATACAGGTTTTATAAAATTATTCACCGTCGCTTTGTCCAACCCGGGCTGGTCTATTAATTTAAGGTTCCAGCCTTTTTCTGCCCTGTCAGTTTGTAACAGGCTGGTACTCCGGATAAACCATTTGTGTTCTTTCTCTACCAGCACAAAGTTCTGGATATACCTTCCGTCACCGTTCACCGGGTCTTTTACTACCACATCTACTTTTGCTTCCATGTTTTTAGTGTCGCGCTGTCTTTTATAAGTAACAGACGACAGGATAACATGATTAATACCGCCGTAACTGCCTGAATCGGCAAATTGTTGCAGGGTGCCCCATTGAGGCCCGGTACACAACGCATAGGCACTGTCAAAATCCCGCTTTCCCAGGGCACCGTAAAATTTTTCTACAACGCCCTTGTATGCCTGGGCATAAATAAGGGGTGATGCAAGCATTAACAAGAAAAAAGAAATCAAAAATCTGCTATTCATTATCCCGATAAAAAAATACGTGACTCATAAGTTTTTTCACAAGATGGTCGTTGTGTTTTAAATCTAAAAGTAACCATAACACGGGCTACAATAAATACCTGCTTTCAGGTATTTATCTGCCGGTAAAACTGTACTACTTTTAAAAAGCCAATACCAATATACGCTTGCAGAAACCATCAAAATGAAATAATTGATGAACCAAAATAATCTATTTAAGATAGTATCGCTGCTAATAAGCAGCCTTTTTTATTTTACTTCGTGCGCGCAGGAAATGGAATATGCCATCCCACCGGGACAGTTTAGCCGGATACAACCTATGAGTGAGGGACTCCTGAGCGTAAAAACAAAAAGAGATGGACTATATGGTTTTATCAATGCCGCAGGTGAGTGGAAAATACCCGCCCAATATAATCTGTCATCCCCGTTTAGTGAAGGCTTCGCGTCGGTAGTACCAGCGGGTGCTGATCTCTATGGTTATATTAATAAAACAGGAAAACTGGTTATTGAACCAGGATATAAGGATACAAGACCTTTTTCCTGTGGACGCGCCATTGTGTGGATTCCAGGAGATAAAGGCTGGGCCTGTATCAACACTAATGGCAAAATAATATTTACGGCGGAAAGTATAAAAGCCGAACCTACCAGTATGCCCTATATGTTTAAAGAAGGCCTGCTGGAAGTTTTCCAGGCAGATAAAGATAACAATTTCCGCCACGGATTTGCGGATACTGCCGGCCGGTTGGTGATCCCCTATCAGTATAGCAATACCTTTTATTTTTCAGATAGCGTGGCGGTAGTAACAGTAACAAAAAAAACAGGGAACCAAAACGAAGGAGACGAATACCATGCAATAATTGATAAGAAAGGTAATACCTTGTTTACCATTGCCAACAATATAAATGAAGTAACAATATTTAAAAAAGGCATCGCCAGGTTCCTTGCAGATGGGCATTATGGATTAGTAAATAAGAAAGGTACAATAAGGTTAGCTCCCCGTTTTGATAGGTTGCCGCCAGATTACGATGGCGGGCCTCTTTGGGGCATCATACGTGGAAAGGCGGGTGACAGCAAAGACGGCTTCCTTTACTTATTGGACAGCAATTTTACAGAAACAGGCAAACTGCTCCTTTATGCCGCAGGCAAACGTATTACCGGCACTGAAGGCAATTTTAGCGAAGGGCTACTGGCGGTAAGACAAGATGATTTATGGGGTTATGTTGACACAAAAGGTAAATGGATCATACCACCACAATTTACCGAAGCCGGGCAGTTTAATGAAGGGCTGGCTATTGTGAGCAATAGTGAGGATTCAGTAAGCATTATTAAGAATCCATTGAGTAGCTCTAAATAACCTCCCTGGTTCCACGTCCCTTTCTATCTAAATCGGAATTAGCCTATATTTGCTTTGTCATTATTCTTCTTTTCCGAAATTCGCTTCTTTATGCGGCTCAGCGATTGATTTTTGATACCTAAATAAGAAGCAATATGAAACGAAGGTACACGCTGCACAATGTTGGGATGTTCTTGTAGTAAATTCAGATACCTTTGTTCATGGGTTAAAAATAGCAGTTCTTCTGTCCTTCCCTGAGAATGATTAAAAAAATGCTCTGCAAGAATTCTCCCAAATTTCTCCCATCCTTTATGAGATGCGTATAAATCCTGCAGATCGGGGTAATTCAGGCACAGGATCTCTGCATCCTCCAATGCTTCTATATAGTAGACACAGGGATACTGAAAAATAAAACTTCTGAAAGAAACAATAAATTGATGCTCGGAAAAGAAAAAAATGTTTCTTTCCTCATCGGTTTTAGGGTCATAATAATAAACTCTGAACATTCCCTTGACCACAATTCCTAAATCTTTACAAACAACATTTTGCTTGTTATAAAAATCTCCTTTTGCAATTTTCCGTTTATGCCAAAAAGCAAGACTAACAGAGAGATCCTCCTCTGTCAGTCCTGAAAATTCTCTTATTACCTGTCTTAATAAATAAGTTTCATCAGTAGTAATCATTTATCTGCATCAATTTTCTACTAATGTAGAATAAGTTACCGTATTCCGGCAGATTTGTTGAATTTTTTCTGTTTGATAAACTGATAAACAGCGCCCGCAATAAATAATACCAGTACCACTAACAGCGTTCTGCCAACCACAGGGTCGCCTGGTCCGCTTGCCAACGGGTGATGCAGCGGAATCCTTGTTAAAGTTTCGTTGACAGTTGGGATCATAGAAAGGAAAAAGCTGAATGAAAAACAAAAGTTCTCCCAGTAACGCGCTTTTTTACTTTCCTGTTTTCTTTTAAACAGGAAATATGAAATGCCTATCAATGCAATCACCAACAAACTAAGTCCATGCCCGGGATTGAACCCTCCATGCCTGGAGATACCCAGCGCGGTCAGGGATGTAACCAGTGTTCCGAGAAAGTAAACCTTGCCTGACCAGTGAGCCAGGCTGATTTTTCCAAATTTAAAAAAGGATGCCAGTCCTGCGATAATGGCTACCACACCAATAATAGTATGAAAGATGCCTAAAGGTGATATTCCCATAATTGAATATTTTTAGGCAAAGCTGGGGGAAAATGAGGACGTTTTTTTTCACTTAAGTTAATTTCAGAAAATGTTTTATTCGGAGGCTTACGCATCATGATAAGATCGACCACTCCGTTGCAACCTCTATCCTCTATAATGATACAAATTGTCAACATTATGATACAAATTGATGAACCGGTTAAAGAAAGTCTTTTTAACTTTTAGAAAGTTTAATCACATTAACCTCTAAATGTTATCTTATGAGCAAAAGGACTCTACTTTTGACCGCAGCCATCATTCTTAGCTGCGGTTTTAGCATGAAAGCCACTTCCGCGTTAAAACAAACAGCTTCCATCCCTGGCGTGAAGGCGCCGGCTTTCGCCTGGAATTTCATCTATGCCTTTGGTAATGGCCCTGTATCCGGCTTAAGCTGGTCGAGCAATTATTTGTATGTTTCTTCCGGCAGTTACATAGTATATTCCGCGAACGGATATGGATTCCTTACACCATCGACCCCGGTTTATTGTAATGCGGCAGACAATGCAAACACCTATGTACAGGTGGCTGTAAACGGCGGCCCCGTTTCGTATTATGACTTCCAGGAATATTAATTAAAAAAAGAGCAGCGCCTTTTTCAAAGCGCTGCTCTTTTATTCAGTGACTATCTTTCTTCCTGCGCTTTTGTTGCCAAATCCTTGATGTCTGCAACCATGTACGGTATTGCCCTGTGATAAGAATGATCCATACCTGAAAACACCCTGTAATTTGCCTGTGGCATTAACTTTTGGTAAGTTTCAAATTGCTGACGGGGAATCACCTCATCGTCTGTTGAGTAATAAAAATAAATATTATCCAGCTTGTTAAGATTACCTGCAAAATCATCTTCTATAACATATTCCGAAACATCCCAGTTCTGATCCTTCCAATAGGGAACACCGAACAGGATCATTCCTATTATTTTATCCGCAACCGGCTCCTGGGAAAAATGCTTTAATATTACAGAGGCTCCTAAAGAGTGGCCGAGCAGGATAACCTTTCCCGATAAGTTTTCCAGGCTGGCCGTTAAAACAGCGTCCCAGGCCTGATAACTGGGATTGTCAGCATCCGGAATAGGCGGGTATATAATCCTGAACTCATTGCCAAGTTCAGCCTTCAGGGCGTCTGCAATTACCTGTTCTTCTTCTGTGGTTACAAGGCCCGCGCCCTGGATTAATAATATTTCATAACTCATAGCACTTCGTTTAGTAAGGTGGTTAATAAAGCATCGCTATTCTACAAACTGCCGGGGCTGTATCCGAAATGTTTTTTAAACGCATAGGAAAAATGGGAAAGATCCTCGAAACCTGCATCGAGGTAAACCTCGGATGGCTTTCGTTTTTTTTCAGAGATCTGGTAATGCGCCAGTTCCAGGCGTTTTTGGGTGAGCCATTTGCCGGGTGTGCTGTTGAAAGCTTTTCTGAAATCTTTTTTAAAGGTAGTCAGGCTTCTGCCGGTCAGATAACCAAATTTCTCCAGCGGAAGATTGAAACAATAGTTTTGCTCCATGAAACTAACCAGGTCCAGTTTGCCGGGCTCTTCAAAATGCCCCAAGAGCAGATCCACCTGAGGGTCAATTACCCGGAGTACACGAATGGCTTCCTCGACTTTTAAGGCAGCGATGTCCTCCGGCAAAGCATCGGCCAGCTCAAAGTAAGGTTGTAAAGAATTGAACAAACTTTTCAATAAGGGATGTTCTCCTAAAACCATGAGCTCCGCACCATGGCGTTGTGAAGTGGCCAACTGATTCTCCGTATAATATTGCTGTAGCTTTTCTTTACGGAACACTACTGATATGGCGATGCAGGGCTGCCCCGCCAAAGGGAGTTTGCTCATCCTGCCCAATTGGTTACGGGGTAACAAGATCGTATCGCCTGCAAAAAACTGATAGTGACGTTCCGCAGTAACAATCCTCATTTCGCCGGAAACTATATGTACCAGCGCTGGTTGCGGTAAAATTAGCTCACGGCTGTAATGGGCCTCTTTCTTGCAGGCAATAAATACTTCGGCTACTTCCATCGGTATAAAGTTAGCTTTATTGATCGAGTAATTGCAAACGGATCAGGCTTTGTGCAGCGGCCAGTATCGCTTCCTCTGCAGGGCGCGGAGACCAGCCGAGCTGACGAATGGCCTTTGCGCTGGTTACGTTCATCACTTTACCCAACAGCGGGATCATCGATTTAACCATCGGGTCTTTCAACGCGGCAATACGTAACAAAGTATTGGGCAATTCTTTCACTTTAACTTTGTCGGCAGCAGCACCAAGGTTCTCTTTTAATATTTTTGCCACAGCCACCAACCAGATACTTTCGCCGGCAGTGGCAATAAAACGCTCACCGCTTGCTGCAGGATTTTCCATTGCACGCAGGTGCAGGTCCGCCACATCACGCACATCTATAAAACACGAGTTGATCTTAGGGCAACCCGGCATCTTTCCGGTCAGGAGATTTTTGATCAGGTGAATGGAATGCGAATAATCAGGTCCTAGTACCGGCCCCATAACCGTTACCGGATTAATAACAGCAAGTTCCAGCCCGTTTCCTTCCGTTTTGATGAAGTCCCAGGCCGCTCTTTCCGCCAGAGTTTTTGATTTTTGATAGGCTGGAGCATTTGCTGTATTCGTCCAGGTATTTTCATCGAAGGGTGCTGTTTGGTTAGGATGTCCGTAAACAACCGCTCCGATGGCGGAGGTCAGCACTACACGTTTTACCCTGGCATCTTTGGCTGTGCGCAATACATGCAGTATACCTTCCCGCGCCGGAATAATCATTTCATCCTCATGTTTGTAATTAACTTTTGGAGTAGGTGAAGCCACATGCAAAACGTAGGTGCAATCACTTACCGCTTTACTCCAGTTGGCATCTGAAGCAAGATCGGCCTGCACGAAATTTAGCCGGTCACCAGCGTCAGCGCCGCCTTCGCGCAACATGGCTCTCACGGTGTCCCCACGGTCCAGAGAACGCAATGTCGCTCTTACATGGTAACCGGCATTTAATAATTGAGCAATGCAATGCACTGCAATAAACCCAGTGCCACCGGTAACCAGCACCAATTTTTCTTTACTTGAGTTCGTGTTCATCTCATATTGTTTTGATGAACCAAAATTCGGTTTAAAGAAGATAGCTTGTTTTGTTTAAAAGGCGCATTATGCTTTGTTTAAAAGGCGGGGGAGATTAGACAGGCACCATCGCTTTAGGGCTTATCATCCGAAATGGCCTCCTCTATCCGCAGACTTTCTTTATGGATGGCATTGAGCATTTCAGTGACTAATTCGGCCGATAGTCCTTCTTTCTTACCCGCCTCAATCCCTCTTTCCAGCACCTTTTGAAAGCGGGCGGCCTGTAAAGGAGCAATATGATGCCGGGCTTTATAAACACCTATCTCACGGACAACCCGTTCTCTTGCCCCTAGCACCTCGAAAAGCTTTTTATCAAGCGAGTCGATGTCCTTTCGTTTGTTTTCCAAAACAGTATCAGTGATATTTGTGGACGGGCTTTGTCCATCTGCTTTGTCCGCAATGGCTATAGCAGCCAGAGTGATAATAAAGACAAGAAATGTATTTTTCATACCGGAAGGCCCGCCATTTTAATGCCATTTTTGGTGAGCGTCAATGTCATAGTAGGGATTCCCACGTCGTTTATTACACCAATCATAATAAAATTTGTATATTGTTGTCGTATATACTATATTTGTGACAACAATACACATACACAATGAGAAAATTGGAATTTGCATCCCTGCAAGTCAGGGATCTTGAAACCTCGAAAGAATTTTACATTACCAAACTAGGGTTTGAAGAAGCAGGAATCTCCAATCCGGGAGCCTGTATTTTTAAATTTAACAAAGGCGAAGCAAGTTTTGCCATCAGAACGCCTATCGGTAACCTCGAAGGAAAAGAACTCGGCATAGGTACCTCACTTTGGTTCGCAATCGATGAGAAAATAGAGGAGCTGCAAGCCCGGTTATCAGCAAAGAATGTGCCCCTGTTAGGCCCGGTCCAGGCAACACCTTTCGGGAAAATCCTCGTTGCTAAAGACCCCGACGGATACAACATCACCTTTCTAAAGTCAAACTAAATCATTCGGATATGAACAGGGATACGAAATACTGGATCATCGTGGCATCGAAAGACCATGTCAAAACCGGAATCGCAGAGGGGATTGCCCAAACCTGCCATGGAAAGGCATCACCTTTGAAAAGGATGCGTAAGGATGATTTCATTATCTATTATTCGGGAAAGCAGACACTGGGAAAACCCGAGGCCTGCCAGGAATTTACCGCGATAGGAAAGGTTATGGATGATGAAATCTATGAGATCCGGGTGTCTGAGAACTTTTGCCCATCAAGGCGTAAGATTGAATTTTTGCCAGGTGAGGATGTTTCTATTTTGCCGTTAATTCCCCGGCTGGATTTTATCCAAAACAAGAAAAGCTGGGGCTATCCATTCCGTTTTGGTTTCTTCGAGATCAACCGGCACGATTTTGAACTGATTTCTTCACAGATGCTACAAAAAAACTATGCCCAAAAAGATTGAGTTTCATTTTAAAAAGCCAGAGGACAGTCCGGGCTATTTGCTGGGACAGCTGACCATGTTATGGCAGAGAAAACTAAAGCGTGTTTTAGATCCTCTGGACCTGACGCATACCCAGTTCATACTGCTCTGTGCACTGGCCTGGCTTTCCAGGGAGAGCGATGCCGTAACACAGATCGATATTGCAAACCAGGGGAATGCGGACAGGATGATGGTATCGAAGGTGTTAAGAACACTGGAAGATAAAAAGTTTATTACCCGTCACGAGCATCCGACGGACACGAGGGCCAAAACGATCAGGCTTACAGCTACAGGGGAAAAGATCTTACAAAAAGCTATTATCAGCGTAGAAAATGCTGACCTGGAATTTTTCACAAAATTGGGTACTGATCTGGTGGCGTTCAATGCTAATATGGCCAATCTGATTAAAGAGAACAAAACAGAATAGTTTTCTCCAATCGCTAATGGGTCCTTCCGGTTTTCGCTGGTAAGACAGTTTCAACAGCACGAATGTAGAACGACTGTTCAACAGGTACTGCCGACTGGAACTTTCCTGTAATGCCATACTGCCAGGCCACCACAGTAACTTTTAACGGTAGCTTTGCACGTGGCGGCACGCTTGTAAAAACCAGCTTATTGTTGTCAATATATGCGGGACCTTCCTTTACATAATAACTCACCGGCAACCCCGAAGTCGCCTGTGCCGCCAGTGGCAGACCTTTTATCCCCTTTCGCTGATCCGGCAGTGATTTGAAATGTATCTGCTGCGCTTCGCCGGTAGTTTGCGGTAGCGGTATCTTAATATTCAACTGCTGTACAGCGCTCTTAAACGTATCATCTCCTTTATTCTCCGCTACCAGCCAGATATCGTTGCTTCTCTTGGTATTATTAAAGCCCATACGGTAAAAATCCAATCTGAAAGTGGTGTCATTTATCTTCTTAACGGGGCCGCATATACGATTAATTTGCAGCGCCGTTGAAGCATGTTGAGTAACTTGTTTCGTTCTGGCCGAATCGCTAAAAAATGCGCTGATATGAAAAGTGCCATCGCTTAGCGGATGGATGTCTAGGGCATATACAGCATGAGATTTACCGGGTATTAGCGGCTTGCCATCCTGCATAAACCCGATGAACTGTTGCTGTTTTCCTCTTGCCATGCGGTAATACTGTTCGGTGGCATCGGCCATTTGCCGGTCAAATACCCATGAAGCAGATTGCCTGTTCCCCGTATATGCGTTGAAAGGCGCCGCAGCGGCGTTAGGCAAACTATCCCTGTGCCATCTGTCCACCAACCATCCCTCCTCCGGCTGCACCGGATGTAAACCCTTTGCACGCCAACGGAATTTCATCGCTTTGCGTATAAACAAGGAGAGATAATCGACTAAGGCATCTGATGCATCAAAATGACTGTGACCGGCATCTGCAAATAAGGAGATGACGCTACGCGGATGTGATTGTATGTAGGAGAATGCCGGGACAATCCGGTCTTCCCACCACTCATATTCTCCCATGATAAAAAGAGAAGGCACACCATTTATATCCCTGTTGCCCCAATCCGGATTGGCCTTACCGCTACCGGTTAGTGTTGTAAGCGGCGCATCGCCATGAAGGGATATCACTGCCAGCGTTCGTGCCGGATTCCATGCCGCAAAATTCCAGGGAAAACTGGCCTGGGCAGAATGGCCGATAGGAATAACAGGAATTGTTTTTAGCTCCGTGTATCCGGAGACCTCTGCCAGCCGGTTCATCATCATCTCAAAATCTGCAGGTGCATTTTTGGTGAAATCGAACATCTGCGTGGTAATAGGGGTAACCCATATTTCTCCCACCCCAAGTTCAGCCAATGTTTTACGGAATGCAGGATGTTCCAGCACCGTTTCTTCCGTCATGTTATGCTGCCCCCAAACTACCGCCTTTAACTTTTTACAGTTCTCAGGTATCCAGAGAAATGCATGCGGAGGTGCTTTCGTCTCACCGGAAATAATATTGTCTACCAGAATACTCCACTGCCAAACCTGCGCAGCAGACCGGGATGCAATGAGAAGAAATATTACAATTGCGAAACTTACCTTCATCCTTCTTTGGGTTTTAATGCAGCCGAACACGTACCGTAGTGGTATTTGAAATATTGGAGGCCGCAGCCACACCAATCAGTACCGGCTGGTCAGCGCGCCATTCTACAGATGCCAATTGCTGCCATTTTATACCATCGTAGGATCCGGAACCTGTTATGGTATTGCCTGATCGCTTAAGCTTTAACCAGTAACTTCCTGTCAGGCGGCCGTAGGTTACCGCCGGCGGTGTTAATAGTTCCCTTGCAATAACAGATGCATTAATTCCGGGAGCCTTCCGTTGCAGGAACTGCATCATCCATGCAGGCACTTCTATTTCCTTTGTTTTACCAGGGTACAACATCAGCGCGGCAAAAGGACTGTCGGGCTCCAGCCCGGACCTGATCATCAGTCCCACCGTTGTAAACTGTGAACTCGGCTGCGGACACACCCCGACAATCATCTCCTCATTTCTTAACAGCTTCCTGTAGGTATAATTGAAAGCTTCCTGCAAGGTGTCTGTAAATACGCCCCCTGCCTCTATCCTGAGCAGATTGCCATCATACTGTGCGTAACCGGCCTTTCCTGTATTTCCGATATCACGGTTACGCCAGCCGCCGGGAAGCCCTCCGCCCGCTAGAGATACAGGGATTGATGCGGCTGATTCTTTTCCATTACTTATTCCTGCAACAGTATAATAGTATACAACTCCTTTTTTTACATGATCATCCGAGAAGAAATTTCCCGTAGAAGTTCCTATTGTTAGATACGGACCATTTTTTTTATCTGCCCGTTTGATTATGTAAGACGAAGCATCTACCAGACCAACCCAGCTCAGCGTACTTGCATCAGGCGTTGCTGTCAATACCAGCCCGGCAGGACTTTCAGTGACAATATTTTGTGCATGCCTGTTTCCCTCTCCCGGATCAATGGAATAAAATAAGGTACCATACCCGGGATGATCTGCCCCCGGATTACCGGGGCCTTCAGGCCGGAGTTTATCAGCCGCCGCTTTTGTAAACGGCGCCTCTATCCCCATCCTGTGTACATAGTGATTATACACCTGTTCAAATACAGCACGCAGATTACCCCGTGCCACCTCCGATGGACGCATATGGCTGTATTTACCTGTGCGGTCAGGCATTGGCGTATAGGGAATATCGTTATACCCCAGGTTATATTTTGCGGTGTATTCAAATCCTTTTAATAAACGGTTGTCAGCATAGGCATATAGGTTCAGTCCCTGGTGCCAGGCCATTTCGCAGCATTCGGCCAGCATGCCAATGCCGAGCTGCGTGTGGGCCTGATCCCTTCCTGTTTCCTGTACCTGGCCGGTGTCGTTAATAATATAGTGAGTAAGGCTTCCATTCCCCCATCCGTTTACATAGTAGCGGACTGCCGTTTCAAAAATTTCACGGTCATTGCAGAAAATCCCTATCCCCATCACCGTTTTAAGCGCGGCATCGTCCCAGTTGCCATTTGCAAAAGGCGCAAACTCCGCAAGAACAGGATAAATCACCTGGCGAAAATGTTTCTCTGTACGCTTTGCGGCATCTTCCGGCCACCCCGCATTACTGTGTCTTATAATCTCTGCGGCGTTAACCATTTTAAATGGGCCCAGGCCGGCCATCAGCACGGCGTCTTTTCCGGTAACCGCCTTCAGCGTATTACTCCATGCGTCAATGATGCGGATCGCTGTTTCGGCATAGCGTTTATCACCGGTGATGGCCCACATCAGCGCATTCTGATAAGCGGCATTGGCATCACTGTCATAGTCGGACTGGCCAATGCCCGGGTTTCTGCCCACGGTCGTCAGCGGTCCCTTTATCCTGTAATCATAATGTGAAAAAGGACTTTCCCTGAAAACTAGGTAACCTTCGTATATGGGTGACCGTTGCTGTGCCACGCCGTTTCTCATGCGCTGTAAATCAGCCTGGCTATGCAGCAGGCCAGGGTGTAAAAAAGCAGGCGCCTGTGCGAAAGCGGTATCATAAAACAATAATATGCATGCCACAAATGATACGATTATTAGTATCACATTTTTCGTGCGACTCATCATCTATTCGATTTTTATTTTTCGGGGTTGTTGGCGCCTGATCTGAAAATGATGGCCTGTCCACCTTTCGCTAAAAGCTTTACCGGCAGCTTGTCGGTATTGTTGAGTGTAACGGTTCGCTTATTGATGGCTTGATTATCGCCGTCTTCATAAATAGTGGCAGTATAAGTAATGCCAGGCCGGAGAAAAGAAAGGTCCAGCATAGTTTCCCAATCCTGCGGGCCGGCTGCACAACCAAGGTACCAGGTATCTCCTTTTCTCCTCGCCACTGCTATACCCTTTCCGATATCGCCCGACAGGTAATGCGATTCATTCCAGGTAGTAGGTACATAGTCGTAGAACGCGATCTCTTCATCGTTGATATAGTCGTTGGGCTGGCCATACCAGAAAACGGCCTGCAGCGGGCTGTAGTAAACCACACTGAGCGCCAGCTGCTGGGCTTTCGAAACTTTTATATTTTTTGAAAAACTATTCTTCGAATTCGGGAAACAATAGGTAAAATCAGCAGCTCCGGCGAAAAAGCGCGTAAATGGCAGCGTAGTATTATGAAAAGCATCAGGGCTGTTTTCATCTCCTCTTATGCCTTCCTGCGTCAATAACGCCGGGTAGGTCCGGCTAAGACCAGTAGGTTTGTAATTATCGTGTATGTTCAGTACAAAACCATAATGCTGGACTTTTTTAATGGCCTGCGACAGCCAGCTGAGACCCGCCTGGCTAAGACCATCCACGAAACCGAATTTAATACCTGCTACACCCCATTGCTTATAAAGCGGGAGAATGGTATCCAGTTTGCTTTTCAGCCCTACATAATTTACATACAGGATAACCCCAATATTTTTTTCCTTGCCATATGCTATCACCTTCGCCATATCAATCGCGGGGATTACCTGGCAGGGATCGGAAGACGAACGGAACTCCGCACCATACCAGCCTGCATCAAACATGATATGCTGAAAATGATGCTTTACTGCAAAATCAATACAATCCAGTCCGCTTTGGGTATTCAGCTGTGCACGGATAAGTTTCCCAGGCCTGATCCACGATAAATCGCCTGGTGCAGGCGCATCTGCCAGCTTCAAATTCAAGGTGCGGCAATGAGCCAGCGCAATAGCAGAACCGGCTACACTCAACGTTCTCCATGGTGTTTCAATTTGTTTGCTAAACAGTACAGCGGTATCACGAGGAAACTTTACCGCCAGGGTATTTCCATCAACTCCACGGGTCAGTTCCACTTTCGTGTAATTAAGGTTCGCGGCCTCTCCAAGCTGGCAATAATTTCCATCTGCCAGGAGTGTAACCGGCAAATCCGTAGTAGTGTGGAAGGTATCCACCAAGGTCGGCGTAAAAACAGACTCCTGGTTGTATTGATAGATGAGTGGAGAAGATGGGAAAGAGAAGGTAGTCAACTCCCGGAGCTGATGCGGTACGGCGTCAGCAACAGATACGGCATAACGGAATGCCACACTGCTGTCCATCACCCTGAAATCCAACCTTACCTGGTTACCACTATTGGTTTTCAGATACAATTTTGCCTGCCGGTAATTGCTATACAAAGTGTCCTGTTCGCCCAACGGACTCGCAAAAGATTCCCGGTGCAATGCAGGCTTAACATACCGGCTGATTTTTGCCGTGTTGAAAGACACGCCATCCACTGTAATCTCAAGTGCAGACCTGGTCGTAATTGTTTTTTCTTTAAAAAAGAGCTGATAGCTGAGCTTCCCACCTTCAGCCCGTAATTCCAACACTGTTGTTCCACCCGGGGATGCAATGGAGTATACTTTTTGTGCAGCTAGTTGCCCATACTGCAAAAGAAGTATCAGGCCCAGCATTCCGGGTGATTTCAACCAAAAGAATCTTTGACTCATTTTCAATTTTTATCAATTTAAAAAATTAATTGTGCTATTTCTGAAAAAGGTACTCCAGCAAGGTATTCACCATACACTATTCTGTTTTCCTGAATACCAGGCTATCTACAAACTCACCTACAAACATCCGCGCCATATCTGCTGTTTTATACCATCCTGGTTTTCCCTTCATATTATCGGACATGAGTGTTCCATTAATTTTCAGGTTTTCGAATACAACGTTCCTGACCCTTCGCGCTTCGCTGTAGCCGGTAATAATAGAAAGTTCCGGGTTATCGCCGTTGTAGGTTATATTTTTGAATAGTATATTTTCTATGCCTTCGCCGGGCGCTGTGCAGTATTTCTTATTAAACGGGATCTGCAGATGCACCAACTGGCCGCACCTGATATTCTCTATGCGGATATCTTCAAAGGATACATCTCTCACAAGATTATTATCGCCCGCATTGATGGCCATGCATCCCTGGTAGTCCACCTGCATTTCCCGGTGCTCCAGGATATCGATGTCGGTATAACGCACATTTTCGATCGTATCCGGATGCGGCGTATTCCCATGGAGACCAATATGAATGGGATGCGCAACATCTGCCCAGAGCGTGGAATGCTGCATGACTATATTCCGGCAGCCACCCACAAAACCCTTTCTTGTGGCGTATACGGTACTGCAATCATCTGAGTTGCGGCAAAAAACACCATCATACAATACATTATTGCTGGCAAATACATTCATGCCGTCACCCCATTTGTAAGCGCTGATGCTTTTTACATTCCTGACTATCACGCTATCTGAACTACCCACCGGGCATTGTGTGAGGATAATACCCTCCAGCAATACATTTTTTGAATGCGAAATTTTCACCCCTTCCTGCCCGGGAGAATCAATAATACCCCTGCCGCCTATTTTCACATCCCGTACACTGTCCACCACAAAATGGCCTTTTACTACAGCACCACCGGCGAGGTACACGTATTTTCCGGACGGCACTTTCAGCACCCCGCCTTTGATTTCGTGGATACCCGGACCAAAATAAATAACATTTTTTGCTTTCGGATCCGGGACCGCTGCCTGTACAGGATTGGCAAACAAATGAAGATTATGAAATTTATCTCCGTTGATTTCAATGGAAAGATGCTTCGGCTGAAGCAGGCGGAAATAAATCGTATTGTTTACCACCTTGCGACCAATTCCGTATGAAAGCGGCCGTATTGCCACCTGTCGTATTGGTGCCCTGTTGCTGGTGATGGCAACTTCTACTTCTCCAGAAAAATCAAAGGATGCCATGGAAGCGTTTTCCACATGATGATTAACTCCGCGTACCTCATCTACCTTTACATTATACTCATATAAGTCCTGCCACTTGCCACCGGGTTGCCGCACCTTCACCATAAAATCTGCGTTATGCGCAGGATTTCCCGCCTCTGGTGCGGGGAAAGGATAAGCCACCAATTGCTGCTGCTGTGCCATACATACTGCTGAAAACAACACACAAATAATAATACCGGTTAGCTTCGTCAATATCCGATCGAAATTCATCATTGTAAAATTGAAAACACTAATAAAATTACTTGCCGTAAAATTCAATTTCCGCTATGTTACAGTTGCCTGCCGGAGAGTAATAATAGATATAGCGATAACTATTGACAGTTGAAATTTGCGCATCCGTATACACACCATTAGGCGGTGCAGCGGCAATGGTATAAAGCACCACATAGTCGGACAGTGACGGATCATTGGCTGCTCTTATCTGTCCGCCCACCATCCGGGCGGCATTGCCGCTCCTGGGTACGTAACGTACCGATTTCAGTAATGCCGCTTTCCCTTCTCCCATATCGTATCCAACATAACCGGTTGCGGTAGGTCCATCTATGTAGGTATTCAGATTACCGTCTACAGCAGCAGGAATCATGGTGGCCGGGTTATTGGACCAGGAGCCTGAATGTCCAAACAGTATACCGGTAAGCTTCTCCGCGTTTATCAGCAGGTATTGTACAATGAGGCGCTGACCATCAACAACCAGTGTTACGGATCCGGGAAGCGCATCCGGCACCTTGAATTTTACCTGTGCCGATGCAACGCTCAGCACTTCTGCCTCCTTTGCACCAACAAACACATGAACGAGGGATTTATCTGTTCCGAAGTTATTTCCTGTGAGCGTAATTTCATCGCCTGCCTGTGCTTTATCCTTACTCATAGAAATCAGTCGGGCAGAGGCTTTGAAGGTAAATACCTGCGGTATGGAATCGCGCTTGCCAAATATCTCAACGGTGACTACACCGGTGATGCCTTTTGGAGGGACCTGCACTACAATCTTATTGCCGGTAACGCTTCTCACAGTATCTGCACGCACGTTACCAAAATATACTTTCACTGCACCAACCACTTCCCCGAAATCCTGCCCGTCTATCGTTACATTGGACAATGCATATCCCTGTTTAGGTGAGAAGTCTGTCACCACGGGAGCAGGATAATTAAATTCCCTGAATTGTGCATCCTTTTCACAGGCAGGGAGAAATATGCCGGCAACCAATATCATTCCCGGCAGGAACAGGTTTTTAAAAATATTGCTAGTCATATAAAATGCGCGCTGTTAATTGTGAATTGAATGTTTTCAATAACCCGGGTTCTGCAGCAGATTTTTATTTAAGATCATCTGCGAGGTGGGAACCGGGTACAGGTAATGTTTCTTTGCAACACTGTTATTACGCGAACTGGCGACCACCACACATTTCAACATACCGGCCGGTGTTGCCGCGGTTTCCT
The DNA here is from genome assembly GCF_050434025.1 of Chitinophaga sp. W3I9. Classification (NCBI taxonomy): domain Bacteria; kingdom Pseudomonadati; phylum Bacteroidota; class Chitinophagia; order Chitinophagales; family Chitinophagaceae; genus Chitinophaga; species Chitinophaga sp. W3I9. The sequence goes on along the minus strand of NZ_JBNPWC010000001.1, from coordinate 4,030,115 downwards.
CTCCAAACACATAGGTGGATGGTTTATAGGCAGCCGTTGGATTGCCTGCGGCATCTTTAAACGGTGTTTCATAAGACGCATCGCCCACTACCCTGCCAAGCCGGGAAGGATTCAGTGATGCCTCCAGTATGCCCCAGCGTTTCAGATCGTCAAAGCGTTTACCTTCACGATACAATTCCACAGTACGTTCCCTCCTGATCTCTTCCTTGATATCCAGGCCGTTTGCAGTCACCAGTGCATTGGTGAGATGGGCTACGCCGGCACGGTCACGCAGTTTATTGATGGATGCGTCTAACTGTCCGTCTGACATGTTTCCATTCAATTCTACCAGCGCTTCCGCATACGTGAGGTATACTTCCGCAAGGCGGATGACAGGCCAGTTGGCCGATTCAGTACGATCAGTTCTGCGGCCGCCGAAACCGTAAACACCATATTTGTTGTTGCCATAGCCGCTGGATCCCAGGCCGCCGAAGTCCAGCGTCACGGTTGCCGGCGCTGTAGCGGAAGCATACAGGTAGTTCAGTAAACGCAGGTCACGGTTTTGAAACTCAGCGGCAGCCGTATGGTATCCCTGGAACAGGGATGACTTTGCCGGTGGCAAACCGTCTGTACAAACCGCCATATCCACAAACTTGCGGCTGGGGTACAACTGCCCTACGGTCCAGGTGATGTTGATGCCGGATTGCCGCAGCGTATAGTCGTACACGGTATAGAGGATAAATTCCTTGTTGGATTGCTTATTGTAACCGCCAGGGTTACTGCCTTCATCTTCAAGATTGAATAAATACCAGGAACTTGAATTGGCCATTTTTGAATCGCTGTTCTTGTTCCACAACTCATAACCGCCGTTGTCCATTATCTGCTGGCAAAGGCTCACGGCCTCATTGAGGTATTTGCCGGCATTGGCAGGATCGTATCCCGCAGTGCCTGCGCCAACGCTGCTGCCATCGCCATCCGGCGCCTTGCCTACATATTTTTCCCAGGTAGCTTCATATAGTTCCACCTGCGCCTTCAGCGCCATGGCGCCCCACTTACTTATTCTGCCTTTATCGGCAGTACCAATATTCTGCTCGGTGGGCAATCCTGCAATAGCCAAATCAAGGTCAGCTAATATCTGGGAAACTACCTGGTAGCGGCTGCTGCGCTTGTCATAGAGTTCAGGCGACTCCACACCCAGTACCGTTGTTACAATGGGTACCCCACCATAGAGTTTGAGCAGGTTAAAGTAAGCAAAGGCACGAAAAAAATAGGCTTCTGAAACATACTGGCCGATTTCACCGCCACCGGTATACGCAGCTGCCTTTGATAACAGGATATTACAACTTCTTATACCATTGTAATTCCAATTGGTGCTGCCAACAGCAATAGTACCAGTGCCGATGTCCGAGCCATTGCCATTTGTATTGGCGGAAAGGTCAGAGCCATTGTCCATGGAACCAAAATTCCATCCGGGTAATTGACCATAGAACCCTGTGGCGAAGTCTTTGAAATCCGACGGCTTCTTAAAATATACTGCGTCCGTAAACTGGGCATTCGGTTCCAGGTCAATAAAATTCTTCTGGCAGGCAACCATTCCCAAACAAAGGCTCCCTATGATAATATTATTAAGTATAGATTTCATGAGTTTTGTTTTTATAAGTTCCGGTATGAAAGATGAATACCTTATAATCCCAGGTTTAAACCAAAGGACCAGGTTCTTCCGAATGGATAGCCACTGTTGATGGAAGCCTCTCCCATTTCAGGATCAAATCCGTCTTTAATGGAAGTCGATTCCCATAGGTCGTTGCCGGAGAAGTATACACGGACCCTGTTCAGTTTTGCTTTTTCAGTCCATCGTTGTGGCAGCGTATAACCGAGTATGAGTGATTTCAACCGGATATAACGGTTGTTTTGCAGCATAAAATCATTATTGGCATAGTTCCAGCCTGCACGGGTTGGATTCACCGTTAAACGCGGGTACATCGCTTCCGGGTTGCTGGTGGTCCAGGTCTTACCGAGGAATATAGGATTCTGGTTAGTGTATACTGCGCCAAATGGATAAGCCATATAGCCATTACGCATCATATTCTGTTTAAGCTGTCCCTGGAAAGTGGTGAAGATATCAATACCTTTCCAGGAGGCGCCGAGGTTAAGGCCAAAGGTGAGATGAGGTGTGCCGTCGCCTGCATACACCAGTGAGCTTTTTTCATTTCCGATATTGGTAATATTTTTCGTACCGGCTACATCTACCCTTTTCGTGTCGCCGGGGCGCAATGCAACCGCCTGATTGTTCTGAGGCATATTCGCCAGCAAAGTACTGCCTCCATAGGCGGCATAATAAGCGTCTACATCAGCCTGATCGCGGAAGTAACCGTCTGTTTTGAAAACGAACCACGACTGATACGGATAACCATTCACAATATCGTTTCTTCCGGGGCCATAACTATCTCTCCCTTCCACGCCGCTAACCACTGTATTGGTATTGCTGATATTAAATGTGGCACTGTAACTGAAGTCTTTTTTCGAGTCTTTCCACGAGAGTATAAACTCCCATCCTTTGGTTTTGAACCTGCCGCTGTTCGTTTTCGGAGCCGATCCACCCAGCACGGAGGGATAGGTTACGTCTATCAGCATGCCGATATTTTCTTTTACGAAGTAATCTACGTTGGTCGACAGCCTGTTGGACAGGAAGTTCAGGTCCACTCCGATATTCTGCTGCTTTACTTTCTCCCATGTTCTGTTATAGCTGATCAGGCCATTATTATTAAGTCCGGTCGACTGCTGCTGCGTAACGGGAGATCCCAATGCCGTTGTTCCGATATTGACGGTAGACAAATAGTCGAATGCACCCAGCCCGGATGCTTCATTACCGGTAGTGCCGTAGGTAGCACGGATCTTACCAAAACTTAGAATGGAGTTAAATCTTTCCATAAAACCTTCGTTGGTAAATACCCATCCCAGCTGCACGGTACCAAAGTTTTTGAATTTATAGCCGGGGGCAAACCTGGAATTACCATCTCTTCTTCCCACTAACTCTAACAGGTATTTTTCCGCATAGTTATAATTCAGGCGGCCAAGATAAGAATAGCGGCCATTCAGACTTTTAGACCCTGAATTGGTTTGGGTGGTGGTAGACGCCAGGCCGATGTCATACACGCCCATATCGGTAAAGCCTATACGCTGGGCCGACACCCACTGTGCATTATTCTTTTCGGCGTTGATACCGGCCATTGCTGCAATATGGTGTTTCGTGGCGAGGGTTTTATCGTAACGCAGTAATCCTGAATAGTATTGGTAGGTACCCTGCCAGGCATAGGTATAATAAGTATTATTGGTTCCTCCTGTGTTAAGACCAATACCGGTAGGTACGTTATACCAGTTGTATAACTGCACCGGTAATACGTAACGTTCCTGGTTGAACCGCTCGTTCTGAAGAGAAACCAGGCCTTCCAGCGACAAGTCTTTTGTGATCTGGTAGGTTGCCTTTACATCCACTCTGCCTGTCAGTGAATTCCTGTTGTTTCGCCCACCGGCTGCGCTCATAGCTGCCGCATTCCTGTTGGCGCCGCCATCGATACCGTTAAAGGTAGCAAACCAGTTGCCGTAGGGATTCTTTGCGGGGAAGAACGGCATATCATATGCATAGAGGGTATTATCCAATCCTACAGCAGGCTCGCTGGTTTTTGCATCGATCAGGCTGATATTGGTTTCCAGTTTCAGGTCCTTTGTCAGGTTGTAGTCGTAATTAAACCTGGCGTTGTATTGTTTCTGTCCGTCGTAGGCGGTAGCCAGATTACCCTGGTTATCTGCATAGCCGAAAGACAGGCGATAGGACGACTTTTCTGTACTGTTGGAAATACTCAGATTATGCTGATAGGAATATCTTGGCGCAAACATTTCCTTAATCCTGTTGGCATTGTATATATAGAACTCGGTACCATACAGTGGATACGCGCCTTCAACGCCCTGTTGCATTTTCTTCACGTTATCTTCGCCCCATACCCACCAGTTGGGAACGGTTTCCTCCTTGTTGGCTTCCACCCACATGGTGGCATATTCCTGCATGGAGGGTGAATAACCGGTGATACCGTTTGTAACGAAACGCATATTGCCGTTGTAGTCTACTTTGAGTTTGCCCTTGCCTCTTTTGGTAGTAACAAGTATCACCCCATTGGCTGCACGGGATCCGTATATAGCCGCAGATCCATCTTTCAGCACAGAGATACTTTCAATATCATCCGGATTGAGGTTCTGAAAAGAGTAATTGTTGAGAACAGGCACGCCATCTACTACAATCAGCGGATCACTCCCATTTACAGAGGAGGCGCCGCGGATACGCATGGAAATCCCTTCGTTGCCCGGGCGGGGAGAACTTCTTGTAACCAGCAGGCCCGGCGTTTGCCCCTGGAGTGCCAGGGCGATGTTGGTGACCGCCCGGCTTTCAAATATTTTGCCGGATACCTGTTCTACCGCACCGGTGAGGGTAGCCTTCTTTTGTTTGGCATAGCCAACGACTATCACTTCGTCGATATTTCCGGCAGGCTTGAGTTTTATATCCAGGAAACCTGCTGTGACAGGCACTTCCAGCTTTTCAAAGTTCAGGTAACTAACGGTCAGTGTGGAGGAAGAGGTGGATACCGGCAGGGAGAAGAGTCCATTTTGGTCGGCGGTTGTTCCCACCTTGAGTCCTTTAACCAAAATGGTGGCGCCAATTAATGGCTCGCCCGTTTCGGCATTTACCACTTTGCCGGAAACGGTTCTCCCGGTTTTAACCTGTGCCGGCAGGGAGTTTACAATTAATAGTAATAACATTGTTCCGAGGATGGCGGCACATGTTGGTAATAGTCTGATTTTACGCATACCAGTTTTTTTTGTGGCGTTGAACGTGGATAATAAATCTTGATAAAGCTTTTGTACTGTTTTTTACTGACAAAAAATCAGGGATAAATCACGCTGGTGATTCATAAAACGTAGAATGATTGTCATAACGGGTAAATTCAATTTTGATTGATAAGTATTACTGGCCAGTATGCAAAGTAAACACCAAGCACTCCCAACTATAAGGGGGAGTATTCGCATAAAAAGGGGGGTGTAGTGTGAAATTTAGGGAGAATTTACCCCTCCCCGGGCGGATTTGCCGGGAAGGGGAAGCGGGGGTTAACATATCCGGGTGTCAGACTTTCTTTCGACCTGCCCTCTTTTTCCGTGTATCTGTCTGTTCAAGGTTGTATTTATCTTCGAATACCTTCCGGTAACGCCTTATATATTCGGAAGGATTCACGCCAAATACCTTGTTGAACTGTCCACGGAAAAATTTAACGTCATTAATGCCGACCTGGAAACCTATTTCATTGACATTCAGACTTGTATTTATCATCAGCTCAGCGGCTTTCCTGAGCCGTATAAAACGCACGAACCCTCTCAGCGACTCCCCGGAAACCTGCCGGATCTTTTTATAAACCGAAGAGTGGCTCATGCCAATTTCCCTGGCCAGTACCTTTATATTGAATTCATCATTATCGAGGTTAGCCTCCACTATTGCAATACATTTTTCGACAAACTCCTTATATTGACCTGACACTTTAAAATCATTCTTACGGAGAGTCACTTCGTTCAGAAAATAATTACGCAGGTTATCCCTCATCTGCAGTACCCCCTGCACAGCTGCCGCTAACAACTCCTTGTCAAATGGCTTGGTGATGTAATAGTCGCTGCCAACTTCAGCGCTTTCCAGCTTTCCCTCTTCAGAGGAGGAGCCCGTGAGCAGGATAACCGGGATATGATTCAGCAATGCATGCTGTTTGATTTCTTTGCAGAGCTCCAGCCCTGACATCGTCTCCATCCTGATATCGCTGACCACTACGTCCGGTAGTATGGCTATTGCCTTTTCCAGGCCTTCTTTCCCATTGCCGGCTTCCTCTATGTTAAATGCTGAGCGGAACATGCCTGAAATGTATTGGCGTATCTCCGCGTCATCATCTACTATCAACATGGTTTGTTTGGCCGTTATTATGGTACCGATCGCTTCCTCGTCAGACGGTCCGTCCAGTATTTCTTCGGGCTCTTCATCTGCCATTGTGGTCAAAAAACTGGTTCTGTCAACGGGAACACTATGGGGAGAATCTGAATGAACCTCGTTCTTACTACGGGGCAAAACAACTTTGAATACAGTGCCCTTGCCCTCTTCGCTTTCAAAATTGACATTGCCGCCGTGCAGCGCTATAAACTGTTTCACCAGGTACAGGCCAATACCGAATCCCGGTTGTTGTGTATGACCATTGCCCTCCGACCTGTAGAACTTCTCAAATACGTGATGGGCGCTGTCGGCACATATTCCATAACCAGTGTCCGCAATGGTTATTTCCACCTGGTCGCCGGCACAAACGAGTTTCATTTCAATGCTGCCACCGGCAGGAGTATATTTTAAGGCATTCGATAACAAATTGAATAACGCTATCTCCAGCTTCTCCCTGTCACCGGATATCCATAGCGCCTCGCTTTCGCAAACAAATGAATAGTGCTGACTGGCCGACTGGGCCTGCTGTTCAAAGTACTGGAATACCTCCTGGCATAATTCCGTGAAATTAAAACGGGCTGGCTTCAACCGGTCTATATCACTGTCTGCCTTCCTGAACAACAGCAATTGATCCAGCAACCGTAACAGCCGGCGGGCACTCCGGTATATGGTAGTCAGCTCGCGATGGTGCTTTCCGCCGGGCTCCTGCTCTGTCATCAGGTCCTTCACAGGATTAATAATGAGCGTGAGCGGTGTGCGGAACTCATGTGATACGTTGGTAAAAAAGGCGATCTTCTTTTCATTGAGTTCCCTTTCTTTCTCCGTATTCAGATTTGCCATGGCAACCTGGTACCTGAGCCTGCGTTGTTTTGTTTTATAGGTAATATAAATGGCCGTCACTGCCAGTACCATGAACAGGTATAGCAAATATGCCCACCAGGTGTCATACCAGGGAGGCAATACTATTATCTCCAGGCTTATTTCGTTACTGATCCATTGACCTTCTGCGCTGGTGCTTTTTACCCGGAATGTGTAATGACCCGCCGCAAGATGTGTATAGGTGGCAGTTCTTGTATTCCCGGCCTGGACCCAGTTTTTATCCCAGCCATCCATATAGTAGGCGTAGGAGATCTTATCGGAAGTAGAATAATCCAGCGCGGTGAAGTCGAAAGAAAAGACGGCATCGCGGTAGGGCACCCGGACTTTCTGTATGTCGTCACCCAGCCGTTTGGCAATGTAGCCTGGTCGCTGCCCTACAGGCATATTGTTAATATGGATATCGGTGAAAAGCATTCTGGGCTTTTCGCCTGATGCTATAATATTTGATGGCCGGAAGATGTTCAGCCCTTTAATTCCTCCAAACATCAATTCGCCCGAGTTAAGCCGTAGCGCTGCATTGTAATTAAACTGGTTACTGGAAAGGCCATCGCCCTGGTAGAAATTGGTAAAATTTTTCCGGGTGGCATTGAACCTGGAGAGGCCATAAAAAGTACTTAGCCACAGGTCTCCGGCTTCGTCTTCCAGGATATTGAGTACTGCATTGTTGCAAAGCCCTTCGGCTGTAGTATAGCGTTCCAGTATTTTACCGTGCGTACGATCAAATAAAATCAGGCCTCCTCCTTCGGTACCGATCCAGAAACGCCCTTTACTGTCTTCATGAATGGCTCTTACCGGGTTGCCCAGCGTATAGGAGGTATGCATTTTGTTTTGAGGGTCAATCTTTATCAGGCTGCGAAGATTCCCCGCCCACAGTTGCCCGGACCGGTCCTCGTTCATCGTAAACAGATCCCTGATCCTGTCGTCAAAGAGTCTGAAAGAATCCTGCTGCCTGTCATATTTATACAATGCGCCCTTATATAATGAACCTCTGCCAAAGGTTCCAGCCCATAGCGTATTCTTGTTGTCTTTATACAGGTAAACGGTTTTACTCTCTTTTTGGGTGTTATTATAAAACAGGCGGTAATGCCGGAAGCTATTTGTTTTTTTGTCAAACCGGTTGATGCCTCCCCAGAAAGTAGAAACCCAGATATGCTGCTCATTGTCGCATCGCACATTTGTTACAAAATTATCGCTGAGAGATGCAGGTACACCTGCCTGATGAACGAAGTTAGTGAACAATCCTGCTTTTCGCTGCCACCTGCTTAGCCCACCACCATCTGTACCTACCCAGATGGTTCCGTCGCCCTCTTCGCAGAAGGTGAAAATGAAATTGCTGACAAGACTGTTCCTGTTTAATGGGTCGTGGAGAAAAGACTGAAACCTGTCTTTTTTAGGATCTATGATGTTAACGCCCCCCCTTAGTGTTCCGATCCACTTTCTACCGTCCGCATCTTCATAAATTGCGCTTACTGAGCCACTTGCAAGCGTATAGTTGCTATTGCCCGAGGGGATACTCTCCGCTACCGTTCCGTCTTTTGTATGAATGATATTTATGCCTCCTCCATTAGTGGCAATCCACAGCTTGCCGCATTTGTCGAGGAACAGGCCGGATACTTTGTTGTAAGAGAGTTTTCCGTTTTCTTCCGTATAGCTCTCCTGGTATTGGTTAGCGGGAATGGAGTATTTCTGCAGTCCATTTGGTGTACCTATCCAAAGCAGGTCCCTGTCGGCTTTTATACAGTCGCCCGTCGGATTAGTTCCGTTAATCAAACTAACCCGGGCAGCGCTTTTATCCATGCGGCACAATCCTTTCCCCTGCACAAACAGCCATACATCGCCATTAGCGGCCACCTCAATGGCTCCTGCATCATATGAAACGAGGCGCACCCCATCAGCATCCAATGGTAACGGTATAGCAGTATAGGTTCCGGCGGGGCAAAACAGCAGGCCGAGTCCCTCTGTCCCAATCAACATATTTCCTTTCGCATCTTTTTTAATATCGCGCACAACTGCCGTGATCGGCTCATATCTTGTTGTACCGGTTACCTGGTAACGTACACTGCTGAATTTCCCGGTTACCTGATCGTATATGTTAAGTCCCTGACGCGTGCCTATCCACAGTTTATACTGCAAATCCTCGTTAATCGTGAATACCCAGTTATTTACCAGTGAACTGCTGTCGTTGAACCTGTTGCGGAATACCTTAAATACGTTACCATCGTACCTGTTCAGCCCATCATAGGTGCCAAACCACATAAATCCTTTGTGATCCTGGAACACACAGCGCACAGCGTTATTCGATAAACCCTGTTCTATGCCCAGGTATGATATAACATGGTAACGATTATCCCGGGCCTGGGAACCCGGTGTGTGGAATGTTGCCGCAATAAGCAGCAAACAGTGCATTACAAATTTTCTCATCCCGTGAAATTGAAAATAGTACACAAGAATTACTGACAATTCCTTCTATCTTCCTATTATGATCTGGTTGACTGGCTGAACTACGAATTTACCCCATGTCCTACATGATTAAGGTCTATTCTCATCATTCAGAGTGCATAATAGTAATTATTGTCAAAATGACAATTTTTTATTTTGAGGTGATATTGGGGCGATGACCGTCTGCCGGGAGGGGATGTTGGAACCGGGGCATTGTTTCTTTCTGTGCGCTAAGATATAGTCCAATTAACCATGTCGGTTATGTGCCAGGCGGTCCTCACCCGGCGATTCAATAGTTAGCATAAAAACAATTCCACGTTAAAGCATAAACCTTATTTGGCGGCGGCAACTCTTCTATTAAGATCAGGCCAATATTTCACATACCCGACATCTGTGGAATCTCCTATCTGCAATTTTGGATCCTTTGAACCATTCTTATACGCCTCCCCATTGACATAAAAAAGATAAGAATAAGATCCATCATGACTAACAGGGCTATTACCCATATAATTTTTTGTCATCGATAATTATGGCCCTGGTCCTCTGTGCATCATGTTTCAATAAATAGCTGGTTAGTTGTCTTTTACCAACCTTACAGAAGATAAAACTAAACATGATTAAAAAAGCAATAATTGTTGCTATACACTTTAACTTATTCATTGCATTTATCACTTTTCTCCTCTAATTTGCCCTTGCTCCCTCATTCTCATGATAAAGAGCATTCAGCATATGGAAGGTCTATGTCTTTGTAATATACTTTCTAAATACAAGTCTAAAAAGAACCCATCCTGCCAAAATAAAAACAACAATTCGAACAGGTATCACGAGGGCACGTTGGGCTGGATCGGAGTATAAGATGCTCCAACCTATGAAGTTAACTGGTAGAGTGAGTAACACTCCCCACATAGCCCACTCACCATAAAATAAATTATAGTGTCAACAATAATTGCTCTGTCATACTTTGCAATAGTATTTGACTTTGTAAAAGGAAAAATGGTTAGCGTCATCGGTATACTCTTGGCTTTCATTACCCGACAAGAACCGCCAGCCGCTGTCCGCATTTTCGGTAGGTTCTTCTCTATACATGTAACCGAGGGAGCCGCCATCTACTGTAATCATATCAGAAGCTATACAACCCATATTTGAGTCAATAACCTTAATGATATCTTCGGCGGATATTTTGAACTTTTTCCCTTTCATAAATTCAACATCTATTTCGCTGATGGGTTATCAAATCAACCTGAATGATGGGATGATAAACAGGCTTACTGAAAATCCCACAACTCCTTGCCGAATCCCTCATCCAAATAGGGGAAAACAGTTTCCTTGTAGTTGGCATTCCGCTGTACATTATTCAAAATGGTATTTACCAATATTATGATATCATATGTTTTACTATTGGACAGAAAATTTTATTCTATACTCCTTTGGTGTCATGCCAGTAGTCTCTTTAAAGAAGAATGAGAAGTAAGAGATATTGGTATAACCCAAACTGTAGCCAATTTCCTTTATTGACAGTTCGGAGCTATGAAGGAGTTTTTTGGCTTCCAGGACTACCCGTTCCCGAATCATCTCCAGGGGTGACTTCCCAAATTGCTTGCGACAAATAATTCCCAGGTAGTTAGGTGTTATGCTCAGTTGCTGAGCATAAAAAGCGACAACTTTTTGAGATTTATAATGCTTATCTATTAAGGCATGGAACTTATTTGAAAGGCTTGCGCCTTGTGATATTTCGGTATATCCGTGTACATGTTCTTTCCATAAGTGTACAATTAGAGCAATAAGCCTGGCCCTGGCATTAATTAACTCAGGGAAAACAATATTTGAGCCAATTTCTTTTTTGATCGCATTGAACTCAGAGCTAAATCTCTCATATCCTTCTTCATCAAGGCTTAGGGCAATATTTTTATTTAAAGATGAGAATGTGTGCCTTATTGGAATTGTAAATGTTTCCATTAAGGCGCTTTTTATTAAAAGTCTTCTACCGAAGGACTCAGGCGAAATTTTCCAATCAAACGTTTTATCAGGAAGATGGATGAAAATCTGCTTTGATCGGAGTTCAAACATGGTATTGCCTGTCCTGCATTCACCAGCGCCATTGTCAAGCAGAACAATCGTAAAAGATCTATCCGGAAAGTAATTTAGTTGTGCTGAACTTGAAAATTCCTGATATAGCACGTTGGACTCATTTTTAACTATTCCGGCCCGATTAGAATTCAACTCAATTGAATGGTTATTATTTTCTTCAGTCATCTGATTTTAATATAAATTCCGAAAATACCATGAAATTAATAATTTGCATAGTACCATAAATAAAATAATAATAAAAAACCGGTGCATTTCAAGACAAAAATATAAAAATAACAGTTGGGCTCAAAATTCGTCCAGGCATACAAAAAATATCAAAATAAAATGGAATTTGTGTCGAATATTGTGATATTAATGTCTATCATTATCACTTCCTGAGACTTCAATTTATATTCTATCCTACCCCGATTTTAGCATGAGGTATTTTTTTTAATTTTATGATGTTGATTCATTTTCAATAAAATCATAGCCTCAAATTATTTATATGAGGATCAGAATGCCTGAAATAATGCTCAGGGAATTGGCACGACTAATACGGTGGGTTTCAGTGGCTGGTCAGCTAAAGGAGTCTGCTCATTGAAAAGGATTGTGTTTGTATTGATACTGTTGAAGATCAAAGCGGTAATTCCCAATCCTCTGTTTAACTGTCTGTAAAAACTTGTATTTATGAAAGAAGACCATCATGCAGGAGATCAGCATCCTGGAGGAACAGAATGGGTTCTGAAGGCTATACCGGATGCTGAAAACCCATATCGGCTGCTGAATCTTAAACTAACTCCGGTGAAAAGCTGGGCTGCGGGCATTCCTGCAGTGATGGCGGCGATGAAGGATCTCATGGAGGAGAAGGCTTTTTTAAGAGGAAACATTGCCTTGCTGAAAATGAATCAGTTTAAGGGCTTTGACTGCCCCAGTTGCGCATGGCCTGACCCTGATGATGAGCGGTCTCCGATAGCTGAGTATTGTGAGAACGGCGCAAAAGCCTTGGCAGAAGAAGCAACTACTAAAAAACTTACTACGGAATTCTTCAAGGATAATTCCGTGGTTGATCTGGCAAAATTAGATGATTACAGGATTGGCAAATTGGGACGGTTAACGGAACCGATGTACCTGCCCAAGGGAGGAACGCATTATCAACCGATATGCTGGGATGACGCATTCAAAAAGATTGCTGAGCATCTTAATGCGTTGGAAGCTCCTGATGAAGCGGCATTTTATACCTCAGGGAGAACAAGTAATGAAGCTTCCTTTGTATACCAACTTTTCGCAAAAGAGTTTGGAACCAACAATATGCCTGACTGTTCCAATATGTGCCATGAAACATCTGGTTCGGCGCTACGTCCCACCATTGGTATTGGCAAGGGAACGGTGAAGTTGGAGGATTTTTATGATACTGATGTAATAATTGTTATAGGACAAAATCCCGGAACCAATGCGCCAAGAATGATGAGTGCTCTGGCAAAGGGAAAGAAGAACGGGGCCAGGATTATAGCGGTCAATCCTTTACCTGAAGCTGGATTAATGGGCTTTCGTAATCCACAGGAAGTATCAGGTGTTTTGGGGAATGGAGAAAAACTGGCAGACCTGTATCTACCGGTGAGAATAAATGGTGATATGGCATTCTTAAAGGCTATAGAGCTGTTATTGCTGGAATTTGAAAAGCAATCTCCGGGAGAAGTATTGGATCACCGGTTTATCAGGGAAAAGACTGTAAACTATGATTTATTCATTGAGCAGTTTGCGAATTATAACCTCGATGACCTTGCTGCTGAGGCCGGACTCGAACCTGCTGCGATATATGAGGCTGCACAAATGCTCGCCTTTAAAAAGCGCATAATTGTTTGCTGGGGCATGGGACTTACCCAGCAGCCTAACGGAGTGGACATGATCAGGGAGATGCTGAATATTTTACTGCTAAAAGGAAGTATAGGTATACAAGGCGGAGGTGTTTGTCCTGTGCGGGGGCATAGCAATGTACAAGGAAACAGAACAATGTTAATTGATGAAAAGCCAACTGACGAGCAGCTGGACCGACTTGAAAACTTCTTTGGGTTTAAAGTGCCGCGTAGTCACGGATATGATGTAGTGCGGGTCATTAAAGCCATGCACGATGAAAAGGTAAAAGTTCTGTTTTGTATGGGCGGAAACTTTCTATCTGCAACGCCGGACACGACTTATACTGCAAATGCGTTGAGAAAACTTAATTTGTTGGTATGTGTTTCCACAAAATTAAACCGTGGCCATTTGATTCATGGGAAGGAAGCTATCATTTTACCGACATATGGGCGCAGTGATAAAGACATTGTTAATGGTGAGCTTCAATTTGTTTCTACCGAGAATTCAATGGGAGTAGTACAGCATTCTAAAGGTGTATTGGATCCTGTATCCCGGAACCTCATCAATGAAACCCAGATTGTGTGCCGAATGGCAATGGCTACATTAGGAAGCAGGGCAGTGGTAAATTGGCAGCGGTATCACGATAGTTATGACGCGGTTAGAGACGATATTGAGCAATGCATTCCTGGATTTAAAGATTATAACGTGCGGGTGCGGGAAAAAGGAGGGTTCTATCTGCCCAATGCCGCTCGCGATGAGCAGCGTTTTGCAAAGCAATACGGATATCGGGCACCCTTTACACTAACTGTAGTTCCGGAAAACCGGCTTGCCGATGACGAATATATGATGGCAACAACCCGCACCCATGATCAGTTTAATACAACTATTTACGGTTTGGATGACAGGTATCGGGGTATACATAATGAACGGCGTGTGGTATTTATGAATCAAAAGGATATTGATAAAGCAGGATTCAAGGCAGGAGACAAGGTAGATTTATTTAACTATGATGACGACATTGAACGTATCGCTCCTTTATTTATTATAGTATCGTATCCTATACCGGAAAAAAATACTGTTACATATTTTCCTGAAACCAATGTGTTGGTATCGGTAAACAATGTGGTAAAAGAGAGTAATATGCCAGCGTCAAAATATGTAAAAATAAAAATTAGAGGACATGATCCGGAAGTATATAAAAAAATAGATGAAATGCTTCATAAAGGGCAGCTTCAACGCTAACCTGTATTAAGTGGTGATAATGCTGATATTTAAGCGGTATTGTATCTGAATTTATTTATATAAATTGTGTGATAGGAGATTTTAGATTTCGGTATCCAGTTTTTTGCTTTGCCTCTAAGTATTTTACTTACGCTACATTTGTAATACAAGCCTTTCCCAGAATTAATCAGCACAATAGAATTATGATTATCAGAAAGAAGGAACACTGGTTCAGGATGCTTTTTGTGTGGCATGGATCTGTGCTTCCCAAAGTACTGCCACGGCTGGTAGCGCTATTTATACTTTCATTTGTGATAGTATATCTTCATGGTCACATCCTGTCCTATAAAGTTCCGTTAAACCCGGCGCCGCTTACTTTGTTTGGCTTTGTGCTGGCCTTATTCCTGGGATTTCGCAATAGCGCAAGCTACGAACGTTTCTGGGAGGGCCGGAAGCTATGGGGAAGCATGCTCAACGTGACACGTTCTTTAACACGACAGGCTTTAACACTTGTTAATCCTCAATTGAAGGATGAGGAAGTTCTTGAATTCGTACAAATGCTTAGTGCTTGTACTTATGCTCTTAAACATCAGTTAAGAGGAACAGATCCACGACAGGACCTTGAATGTCGCTTGAAGGAACGATTATTTAAAATAGTGGAACCGGAGCATTACAAACCTACCGTTATAATGAGGTTTTTAGGTGAATGGGTACAGAAAGTAAAGCTTGACAATAAAATAGATTCTATTCAGCAGGCCCGTTTCGACGAAAATCTTGATAAAATAGCTGAGATAATTGGCGGTTGCGAGAGAATTGTTTCTACTCCCATCCCATACAGTTATCGGGTATTACTACATCGGACCGTTTATATCTACTGTTTTTTGTTACCATTCGGACTGGTGGACAGTCTCAGCTGGTTAACGCCTTTTATAGTCGCGTTTATTGCATACACATTTGTTGCCTTTGAAGCCATAGCAGATGAGATAGAAGAGCCTTTTGGGGTGGATACTAACGATCTTGCGCTTACCAGTATGTGCGAAATGATTGAGGTTACATTATTGGAACTGATAGGCAAAGATGTGGATACAAACCGACAGGGCAATGACGGTTTCGTTGATTGAACTTTTGGTAAAATTGCACAGAGGGAATGACAGGTAGCTGACCGGATAGCGTAATTTTTTGAAATAGGGTTATTTCAGGGAACTGTTATTTTTTGCATCAAAGCTTACCGTCCAGTTGATCCCAAACTGGTCTGTCACCATTCCAAATAAATCACCCCAAAAAGCAATCGCCAGGGGGACCGCAATTTGACCGTATTGAGCGAGCCCTGAAAATATTTTTTGTGCTTCGGCTTTGTTCTCCGCCGAAACAGACACACAGAAGTTATTACCTTGTATGAGGGAGGCGGCACCTTGTTCGTCTGCATCGCAGCCCATCAATACGGACATCCCTATTGGCAGGGAAATATGCATAATAAGAGCTTTATTTGCCTGGGTAACCTGGTATCCCTGATTGGCAGGCAATTCACTGTACCGGACAATATGGCCAAAGTCTCCACCAAATATTAACTTGTAATAGTTGAATGCTTCTTCACAAGTGCCGTTGAAAGTAATGTAAGTATTTGTTGTTGCCATGTTTTATTTTTTATGATTGGTTTTTTTTTGCACAGAATGTCTTTCTGCCTTCATTTGTGACTGTGCGCTTATAGCATTTTCGATGTTCTTTATTTTTTGCTGAAGATGCTCTATGCGGTTAATCAGATGATGTATGGCATCTAATCCTGCGATATTAATATCCAGTTCGTAATGCAATCGCCTGAATTTCTCGAAGCGGGGCAGCTGCTCAAATGCCAGGTATGATTCTTTCCCCGAACGGATAAGCTCAATCAATCCATACTCATCCAGCTGCTGGACAAATGATGTTTCTACTTCATAATAGATACAACATTGTTCTACTGAAATTTTTTTTGATGACTTCATACGTATTTTCCATTTACCGCTCTTTGGAGAGCTGTTGAAATAATTCTTTTTCCTTTGCTGTTAAGTTTGTCGGCAACTTTACCTCGTATGTTACATAGAGATCTCCATAAGTATCTTCCTTTTTATAAACAGGAAAACCCTTTCCTTTTAACCTTATTTTTGCTCCGTTTTGCGTTTCTGGCAAAACCTTAAGTTTTACAGCCCCTGACAGGGTGCTAATGGTTTCTTCGCCACCCAGCATGGCTTTATAAAGGTTAAGAGGGACAGTTGTGAACAGATCATTCTGTTTTCGGATAAAGTTTGTATCGTTTGTTATATTAAAAGTGATATAGAGATCACCGTTCGGTCCTCCGTTGACGCCGGGTGAACCATAGCCGGAGATTTTTATTTCCTGGCCGTTTTCAACGCCTGCAGGAACCGTGATGCGGATGTTTTTCCCGTTTACAGTGAATGATTGCTTATGGTTATGATAAACTTCAGATAATTTGAGTTGTAATGAGGCTCTTATGTCCTGACCTCTGAATTTGGATTGCCTGCCACCTGCTGCATTGTAATGGCCAAACATCGATTCAAAGAAGTCCGAAAAGTGGCCTTCATCAGCTTCGTTGCGGGAATAGTAGTCGCCACCGCCAAATGGATTCGCGTTGGCATAACTAGATTTATTTTGTTGTTGCCTGCGTGTTTCTTCAAACTGGTCAGCGTGTTTCCAGTCTTTGCCATATTGATCATATTTTTTTCTTTTTTCGGGATCACTCAATACTTCATTGGCTTCATTGATCTGCTGAAATAATTTCACCGCGTCGGGGTTTCCTGGGTTTAGGTCCGGATGGTGTGCGCGAGCCAGTTTCCGATAGGCCTTTTTTATTTCCTCCGTGGTAGCATTTTTGTTAACGCCTAGAATTTTATAATAATCTATATAATCCATTTCATTTTTTGATTAATAATGGTAATCCGTCTGTAAAGCCGCAGCTACTTTGCTTTGTATGCGTTAAGTAAATCGACTGAAGGTGCAAAGAAAAGAGTTCCGGTTTGAGCGATGCTGAAATCAAGGATACGATCATAGTTGCCGGGGGGATTTCCGATGTACATACATTTCAGCATTTCATTAGTGGTGCTGAACGTATTGGCATATGAGATAAAATAGGTGCCGAATTCATTTTTTGCTGCATTTCTAAAAGGCATATTATCCCGTACGATCTTCAAATCATTACCTTGTGCGTCAGTGATGCCAGCCAAGGCACTGTGGGAGTTGCCCGGTTTTATGTTTTCCGGCATTTCAATATCGCTGATCTTATAGCGTCCAAAAACTTTTTCCTGTTGCTCATCCGACAGACTGTTCCATGCCTCCATATTGTGCACGTATTTTTGTACAAACAGATAGCTGCCACCTTCATATTGGAGATCCTCTTTACCCACCATACCAAAACGTGCCCTTTGTTTTCCAATAGGATTTTCCGTACCATCTACAAAACCCAATATTGACCGGCCATCCCAATATCTGAAGCCGTGCACTTCCTCCACGCGGTCTGCGACAGTGTTTAACACCGCAGCAATGGCTACCGACATATCGATACATGCGGAAATATTAGCCGCCCGAAAATGGAAATGGATATCTCCCGGGGTGGATACTGCGGTGTATTTCCCACCAACTATAGGCCGGAAATTTGTTAACTCCTTTGGTACCGGCGTAGGTAAGTTCAGCTTTATCCATGCCTCATAGCCAATTCCCATGACACAGCTGACCCTATCCTCCGGCATTCGGACAGCAAAGGAATGGTTTAGGTTGGCAACCACTGCACAAACCTGTTCGAACGCAGGTTGAATATCAGCGTCTTTTTTAAATACCCAAACACAAAAGATGGTATTTGTATTTGGATAATCCGTTACATTCTGGGATTCAAAATGCTTTTCATAATTATCAGAAGAATTCATATTGTATCTATGTCTTTTGTCTTTGTTAAGGCCTATTGATTGTGGAAAAATGTATTTTTTAGGTTCAACCCCATTCTGACAAAAGTAAATCTTAGTTAGGTCAGAAATGATTAGCGTAGAATTGTTTTCGATATTGTTTTCACAATATTGGATACTAATAGTGTTGTGCATATTATCCTATACATGACGATAAATATTAGTTTTACGATAGAAATTATCCTTGAGTAGTTAGCTCCCTTGAGATGATAAATAAACTTGAGATGGTAAATAAAGTAAATAGTATGACATTCATTGTTGTTACCCGGATTAAATAGTTGATGAGTAATTACCTCATTACTTCCGTGATCAATGAGTGGTCAAATTGATGCAGGCATATTTTAAATTGGTTACCTCAGGTAATGTATCCTTAAGCTTTATTCTTTAAATACTTTAATTTCTATTTATGGGCAAAATAATCGGAATAGATTTAGGTACTACTAACAGCTGTGTGGCGGTAATGGAAGGCAATGAACCCATCGTGATAGCTAATGACGAGGGAAAAAGAACTACCCCTTCAGTAGTGGCTTTCAGTAAAAACGGAGAACGTAAGGTAGGTGATCCGGCAAAACGGCAGGCCATTACTAATCCTCACAATACAATAATGTCTGTAAAGCGATTTATGGGTAGGAAGTTTGACGAGGTTCAAAGCGAATTATCTCATGTTAGCTACAAAGTAGTCAGAGGTGATAATGATACCATCCGTATAGATATAGAAGGCCGCCTATATACTCCTCAGGAAATTTCCGCAATCATTTTGCAGAAGATGAAAAAAATTGCGGAGGATTATTTGGGACAGGCGGTCACAGAAGCTGTAATAACAGTGCCGGCTTACTTTAATGATGCTCAAAGACAAGCTACAAAAGAAGCGGGTGAAATAGCCGGGTTGAAAGTAAGCCGTATTGTAAATGAGCCTACCGCTGCAGCTCTGGCGTATGGACTAGGGAAACAAGACAGAAATCATAAAATCGCGGTATTCGATCTTGGGGGAGGAACATTCGATATTTCTATTCTGGAACTTGGTGATGGCGTGTTTGAGGTAAAATCTACTAACGGTGATACTCACCTTGGCGGTGACGACTTTGACAAGATTATCATGGACTGGCTGGCAGAGGTGTTTAAGAGCAATGAGGGCATTGATCTTCGTAAAGACCACATGGCATTGCAAAGGTTAAAAGAGGCTGCTGAAAAGGCAAAAATTGAACTTTCTTCAGCTACAGAAACCGAGATAAACCTTCCTTATATTACCGCTGTGGATGGAGCGCCTAAGCACCTGGTAGTAAAACTTACACGGGCCAAATTTGAGCAATTAGCAGATTCTTTGTTTGAGAGATGTCTCAAGCCCTGCCAGGCAGCGCTGAAAGATGCCGGGCTGGCAGCTAAGGATATTGATGAGATCATACTGGTAGGTGGAAGCACCCGTATTCCGAAAGTACAGGACATAGTAGAGAAGTTTTTCGGTAGGAAGCCTAATAAAGGGGTGAACCCGGATGAAGTAGTAGCAATTGGAGCTGCCATACAGGGCGCCATCCTAACCGGGGAAGTAAAAGACGTTGTACTCCTGGATGTAACACCATTATCGCTCGGTTTGGAAACGATGGGAGGCGTAATGACTACACTAATACCTGCCAATACAACCATTCCTGCAAAGAAATCAGAAGTGTTTTCTACTGCTAGCGATAATCAGCCCGGAGTGCAGATACAGGTATTGCAGGGAGACAGATCGATGGCCAAGGACAATAAAAGCCTGGGGATTTTCAATTTGGATGGCATTCCACCTGCACCCAGAGGCGTTCCCCAGATTGAAGTAATATTTGATATTGATGCGAATGGTATTTTGAATGTCAGCGCCATAGACAAAGGCACAGGGAAACAGCAGACCATCCGTATTGAGGCTGGAAGTGGGTTGAGTAAAGAGGAGGTGGAGAAGATGAGGGCGGATGCAAAAGCGAATGAGGCGGTAGATAAAGCTGCCAGGAAAAAAGCAGAAAAGATGAATCAAGCCGACAGCCTGATATTTCAGACTGAAAAACAGTTAAAGGAATTTGGAGATAAGATATCTGCCGATAAGAAGACGACGATCGGGGACGCATTATCCGCTTTGAAATATGCACATGAACATCAGGATGATATTGCTATTGATAAAGCCTTAACCGACCTCAATGCAGCATGGGCTGCGGCGGGTGAAGATATGTACAGGCAAAATGATGGTTCAGCGGGCGGTGATACGACTGCAAATGCACAGGCTCAACCTGATCAGTCCAATAGCAGCGGCGGCGGGGATGTTACTGATGTGCCTTTTGAAGAAGTGAAATAGCATTGGCTGTTTTATGTTTATGAATTGATAGAAGCTCTCCGTGATACCTTTTTCTTTGGTAATGATTGTTATTACTTAGTATCCTTAAAAGTTATGAGAAAAGCAACGATGAGAGTAAATCGCCTCATGTTTAGATGGGTATAGGGTTAACAAATTTCTTCACTGCACAAAACGGTACGTTCGATTTTAAAAATCGAAATCCTCAGTTTGTCGAAATTGTTTTATTGGCTATACCGGAAGGCGATTGCTTTTCCGTCCGGCAAAGATTATGATGAATAACGGCAATCGTATTTTTTTTTATAATGCCCTAGATAATCGAATTACTCAAAATTATCTTAGCCCTTTTAAAAATCTCTCTCAGAATAAATAGTAGGTGCCCAATTACACCCGCCGATCAAAAATTTATTTCAAATTTATTCGCAATTAATCAACTGCCAACCGTTATGATAGAATTACCTTTCTACTGTATGGAGATTATATGGAGATGTGTCTTTTAATTCCACTTTTGTTCCCGTAGTTTTACATTAGAAAGTTCTTTTAAAAAATAAGCCACCATAGGATGTTTGCAAATTGTTTGCAAATTTGTTGGAAATAAGAAAGGCCCGCTTGCGCGAGCCTTTCTAAGTAGTTGGTAATCAATGTGCCCAGAACAGGAATCGAACCTGCACTCCCTTTCGAAAACAAGATTTTGAGTCTAGCGCGTCTACCAATTCCGCCATCTGGGCAATCTTACTAATGAACTTCGCCGCGTCAATTGCGGGATGCAAATATAGAAACTCTTATTTAATCTGCAAATAATTTTTACATTTTTGTATATAAAAATTTCGCACCCCGCATAAACAGGGCGTTTCAGGAGTTCACAAATGACTAAAATACCCTAAATTCAAAGATGGAAAACAAGATACACATCGGACTTATCAGGGAAGAAAAACACCCGCATGATAACAGGGTAGCCTTTACGCCCAAACAATGCCAATGGATCATGCAACATTTTCCACGGGTTCAAATCTACGTACAACCATCCCCGTTACGATGCTTCAAAGACGATGAATACGAAAAAGCAGGCGTCCCGCTGGAGGAAGACCTCTCCCACTGCACCACCCTGCTGGGCATCAAAGAGGTTCCCACCGATAAATTGATCGCAGGAAAAACATACCTCTTCTTCAGCCACACCAAAAAGAAACAGCCGCATAATCAACACATGCTGCAAACCATCCTGGAAAAAAATATCACACTGATAGATTATGAATGCCTCGTACACCCCGACGGACAACGAATCCTGGGCTTCGGCTTCTTTGCAGGTATCGTAGGCGCGCATAACGGCCTGATGGCATACGGGGAAAAAACACAGTCCTTTCATTTTAAAAGGGTGCACACGTGCCACGACTTCCAGGAACTCATCAATCATTACTTCGGCATCAAACTGCCTCCGCTGAAAATAGTAATCACCGGCTCCGGACGGGTAGCCGCCGGCGCACTGGAAATCATGGGCCTGCTAGGTATCAAATATCTTCCGCCGGAAGAATACCTGATCAATACTTATTCCTACCCGGTATATACTCAACTGAAAGCAGGCGAACTCTATCTGCGGAAAGATGATAAAACATACAGCCGGGCCGACTTCCACGCACATCCGGAAGCATACGAATGCCGCTTCCTTCCCTATGTGACCGTAAGTGATATACTCATGAACGGGATCTACTGGGACCAGAAAATCCCGCCGCTCTTCCAGGCAGATGATCTGAAAAAAGAAAACTTCCGCATACAGGTCATCGCCGATATCACAGACGATACCAACGGCTCCATTCCCTGCAACCTCGGCGACAGTACCATCGAAAGCCCCGTGTACGGCGTTACAAAAGATAAGATGGAACAAACAGAACCTTATCTCCCCGGAACGGTAGACATGATGTGCGTAAGCAATCTCCCCAACGAACTGCCGCGGGACGCCTCACAGTATTTCGGGGACCAGCTGATGAAATATGTTTTTGATGAGCTACTGCAAACAAACAGCGAGATGATCAGTAATGCAACGATCGTCGCTAATGGCAAACTAACCGCTAGGTATGCTTACCTCGAAGACTATGCAAAAGGAGCGCTATAGCAACAGGTTAACAGCGCCTTTCAGCTGTTTTTCTATCCCATCAATGTTCTTATAACGGATGAAATATACATAGGCTCCCACCGGTTGCAACTGCCCTTTATATGTACCATCCCATCCCTGCAACAGGTTAGTCGTGGAAAATATTTCCACGCCCCAACGGTCAAATACTCTAAACTCCAGCAATACCTGTCCGTTCGGCTGACGAAGCCTGAACACATCATTCAGCCCATCACCATTCGGCGTAAATGCATTAGGGACATACAAGTCAGAAGCACATTCCTTCACCAACGTTTGCAGGTTAACCACACCGCATTCATTGGAAACAGCCACCCGGTAAATACCCGGGTAACGGATGGCGTAAACATTCCCGGAAAATCCGCTCTGCCATTCATATTTGTCGTATCCCGGAACCAACGTTATAACGGTTGGCCGGCCGGAAAACAAGCACACTTCAGGGACAAGCATTACCTGCGGCTTCTCTTTTAATGCCAGGTACACAATAACCGTACTATCGCAGCCACTGGTAGTAAACAATGCGCTCACATAACGCCCGGTACTGCTCACACTTCTGCCGTCAGGCAGCGTATAAAATTGTCCATTGCAAATGGTATCATATTTTTCCTGGCTGTAAACAGGCATTACAGTAAGCCGGGTGGTAATAATGCTATCACATCCATGATAGGAAGCGAACGAAGATACATACGTACCGGAAACCCTCACTGACCGCCCGTCCGGTAATATATAAGGTTCTCCCTCACAGGTAATAGCAGTCTTCGCAATATTATAACGCGATTGCATCTGCAGGTTTGTAACAATAATGCTGTCACATCCTTTATCACTCTTGAAACGGGAAGTATACTGCCCCGTAATACTTACAGTCCGGCCATCCGGCAAGCGGTAAGTATCACCATCGCAAATGCTAATGGATTCCGCGGCAGTATAAACCGGATTCACCACCAGTGTTGTGATAATAACACTGTCGCAGCCCGCCGAGGACGTAAGAATACTGTTATAGATGCCCGCAGCAGTCACCACCTTCCCATCCGGTAAGCGGTAATTATCGCCCTCACAAATAACTGCATCCTGCAGATAGTTCTTCTCCGGCACATACAGTTCAGTGGTAATGATACTATCGCAGCCCTGGTAAGTTTTCAGGGAAGATGTATAGCTACCAGAACTATTTACCTTTCTTCCATCAGGCAACTGGTACTCCTGTCCGCTGCAGATAGTCACTTTCTCCGTCAACTGATATACCGGCAATATTTTTAAGGTGGTGTTAATAATGCTGTCGCAACCATTGCTCAATCTTTTCAGCGTACTAACGTAAACGCCGGCGGTACTCACTTCCCTGCCATCCGGCAGCGTATAAGTGACGTTACTGCAAATACTTTTTGTAACACTTTCCTCTATCTTACTGCCAAGGATGATATCCTGTATTTTCTCATCAGTACTGCATCGACGCGTTACCTTTACTTTTACGGTATATTTTTTTTCGATGGCATATGTATGCCGGGGCGACAGGTCGGCAGAAGTAGTTCCATCTCCAAAATCCCACAATATACTCGTTACATCTACTTCATTATTCAGCCTGAAAACAGGGCTACGACTACAGAGGTCCGATGCAGTAAAGTCCGCAGGAAAATAAAGAAAGCTATTTACAAATGTGGGAAAAGATACAGAAGTTCTGTGTTGCCCGGTGCCGGGAGGCTCCATATCTATCGCATCCCGTTCAAAATTACAACCTACACCCCTCACCTCCGGGTTATGGATCATACCCACATACCGGTATCCCCCGTAGTATCCCTGCTCATACCCCATATAAATATGCCCGTCAGGCCCCATCTGAAGTCCGCCCATCTGGATATCATCCGTATTGGTGACTATTGTTTGCTGGGAAGCATTGATGTTGGGCGCCGTCAAATCATACTGGTATAACTTACCCCAATTCAGATAGTTCATGCTCACTACGTACAGCAGCTTCCCGCTGATAGTAAATTCAATGCCAAGTGGGAAAATAATATTGAGCGAAGCAAAAGGAGGACTGATCACGCCTGTGCTGTTATTAAACTTCAGCAAATCTACCACGCTCATAGCGCCCTGACGGATAGATCCCAGGGAATGCACCATAGTGCCGCCGTCAGGCGAAAACTTGATATGACCGGTTTCTTCCCAGCCTCCCGGATGAATAACTGCACCAGTTGTATAAGTAGTGGCAGCAGATAATCCGGCAGGGGAAAGCAGGTATACATGAAAGGTAGCGGTATTGGCGGAATGCGTTACTACCCAATAGTCCCTCCCGTTACAATGCCGGGTAGCCGCCATTTTCTCCGTACTCTGACTATTACTCAGCAACGGGGTATTCTTGGTGGAAGGAATGATATCACCTTTACCGTTATCCAGCGCCATATCCAGTATATTATAACGGAACCCTTTATTGGTCATTGTAGTAAACAGGTAATACTGCCCCGGATGTCCCGGAAATGGTACGGCAATACCCGACTGCACACTGGATGGGTCGCCCATGAGACCAGTTCCATTGGGCATAATGCCATGTTGGGCATTCCAAACGGTAGATCCCTCTGTATAAAAAAGTAATTTCCCGGTGGCGCCATCACAAATGGTGGCTACCCCTTCGCGGGTGTAAGTTCGTCCATCAGTAAGAACGGTGGCAGGGGTAGTGTTGAAGTTAAGCCCGGCATTATATCCAAAGTACCAGATATTGATCTCTTTCTGGGCATGCACAATAACGGGCAACAATAAAAACACCAAACAAATTCTGGCTACTCGAAGCATATCAGGATAAATAGAGTGCCAAAATACAAAAAATCTACAGGTATAAATAATATGGCCGTAATAAGGCGATAAATTCAGGCGTATATACATGCTCCGCATCATACACGGAAAGTTCGCTGATCACAGTATTCACCGGCTTCCTCGAAAAAATACCCACGGTCCGAAAAAAGCCATGGTTCACACTCTGCCGGATATACAACGCCTGCTTCAAATGAAACCCTGCTGCCTGCGCCAATACCCGGAAACCTTCAAAGGCAGTATAAGGCAGTAACACCGACAACTCTCCCGACGCCGCCAATTGCTGGTCGACTGCCGCAATCAATTCCTGGTAGCTCAGGTTGGTGGCATGCATGGCCTGGTCTTTCTCCGCCTGCCCACTCTTCAACGCACGCTCATAAAAGGGTGGATTGCTGATAATAAAGTCATACTTCACCAACCCATCCAGTTTTCGTATATCCTGCCGGGTTAGGGTTAAACGGTTCGCCCAGGGCGATTCTTCAAAATTCTGTATGGCCTGGTGAGCGGCTCCGGCGTCCAGTTCCACCGCTGTGATTTCAGCATCTACCTGCTGCGCCAGCATAAGACTCAGCAGGCCGGTACCGGCGCCTAAATCCAGTATAGCCGGCGCCGTTATATCGTTGTCCGCCAGGTACTGTGCTGTGAAAGCCCCTTGTATACAGGCATCTGTACAAACTTTCATGGCGCAATGCTCCTGGTGAACCGTAAACTGTTTAAATTTAAAAAATGTATTTGCCATCTTTATTTTGAATCTAACACCACCGCCAGGTTAGGCATCCGTAAATTACGGTGCACAGATACCGGGTTGGCCTGCCTGATCACGCAGTTTTCTACTTTACCGCTGCCGCCTGTACGTTGCGGCAACTGCTGAACATATAACACCTGCGGTACATTACGGCTGATGCCCACTACTGCCTGCTTCGCAAAGCGACTGTAGAATTTGGCCACCAGCTGATTCTTTCCTTCTTTCAAAGATAATAATAACACTTCCGATTGCGTACCTCCCCTTTCCGGGTTATTGTGCAATAACTGCTCTTCCCCGTTCAGATATACTGCAATACCATCTCCGCTATTAAAACTTACCAGGTAATCACCGGCTTTCGGCGCCGTGATCTCCTGTAAAATATAACTGGCCACACTTTTATCTGCGGTTAATGTAATAGGTGCATCATTCTTCCAGTCACTGTGCAGTGTCCACGCAGCATTATCCTTATTGGGCCAGGGTTTGGACGGATCAATATCTTTCACACTTCCATGCGTGCCATCAATACCGGACCAGAAAGGACCCGCGCTGTACATTGGTCCCCACTGCAGGGAAGCCGGGTCATTTTTCAGCGGACTGGTAACACCACCATCCAGCAACACTTCCCTGGTGCTGCCATTTAGTGTCAGCAAAATTCGTTTGCCTTTCTCTGCATCGCTATACACCAGCTCCAACGCAGCAGGGCGCGGTGTGGTAAATGCCCACGACTCACCCACCTCACTGCGGTAATAGCTTTCATAATCAATACCGGAGAAGCTGAATAACGGCGTAGCATTATCCCTGCTCAAACGCGTAGCATGATGTAATAAGTGAACCGGTGTAATCGCCACAGGTCCTTTGCAGGCAACTGCCAGCACGGCAATGTCTTTATCTGCGAGCTTAAAATCTGCGGGTAACCGGAGATAGGTGTTACCATCTTTGGCAGATATTTTAACGGGTACTTTCTTTCCATTGCTCAATAAGGTTACCTGGCTGATCTTACTGTTCAGTCCTGGTAAGATAATAGTGCCATGTTCCGGCTGCTGCAGTAAATGCAGGTACAATTTTCCGGGCTTCGTAGTCACTTCGCCCCAGGCAAAGGTAGTATCGAACGGATTGGCAGAAGCGCTGTAAATAGCTTCACCATTGAGTTTCAGCCAGGCGCCGTTTAACAGCAGCACCTCTTTTTCAAAGTCCACCACAGAACCGTCGCCACGCGGGCCAATATTCAGCAGGTAGTTTCCGCCACGGCTTACCACTTTAATCAGCCCCTCCAGTTTTTCATGCGCCTTGTCTTCCGCCTTGCCATGCTCCTGCCAGCTGCGATAGCCCCATGTTTCATCATACACGGAAGCAGGCGTTTGCCATGCGGAAGCAATCTTATAGTCAGGATACTGGTTATCTCCCATTACACAAAAATCACCGGCATCATTTCCCAAACGGCCACTCACCATACAACCCGGCTGCAAACGATGCACGATATCAGCAAGGTCCCTGCTTTGCTGCGCTGTCAGTGATCCCATATCAAACCAGATCTCGGATACCGGGCCATAGTTGGTCATCAGCTCCGTTACCTGCTTCTTATTGAATTCATGATGCTCGGGGGTAATAGGATCACTATTACTGCTGGAAATAGGATACGCCTGTGGAAAATGCCAGTCGATCAAAGAAAAATACATCCCAAACTTCAACCCATGCCTGTGGCACGCATCCGATAATTCTTTCAGCACATCCCGTTTGAAAGGCGTTGCATCCACTACATTATAATCTGTATACGCAGTATGAAACATGCAAAAACCATCATGATGCTTGGAAGTCATTACCACCGATTTCATACCCGCCGCCTTTGCCAGCAGCACAATTGAGTCAGCATTCCATTGTTCGGGGTGAAACTGTTTGGCCACGTCTCCATAGGTATCACTGTAAATACCGGCATGCGCCTGTATCTGTTCACTATATCCCTTCGTAACCGGCTTGCCCTCCCAAACGCCTCCCAGCGTGGAATAAATAGCGCCCCAGTGTATAAACATGGAATACTTCTGATTCTTCCACTCCGTTTGCGCCACAGGTTCCTGTGCTACCGCAAACTTTCCTACCACAATAAGCGCCAGTAAAATGCTAAAAATTCTCTTCATAGATAATAAGTAATGTAAAAATCAATAAAATCAGCGTAATCCTGCTCCAAGACAATTTAACATCGCCGAAGGCGATCCCAAAGCACGACTTAAAGCTAAACCGATATACTATTGATTTAGAATAGGATTTTAGCAATTAGCAGTTCGTTTTTAGCCAACCTTGTTAATGAACTTAAAAAGCGGCTCTCGCAGTAGGCACCGCATCCAGTGACGCAAAGTCACCCGCCAGGTATTTATAGTAAGCAGTAATGGCAATCATACCCGCATTATCCGTACAATATTCGAACTTAGGAATAAATGTCCGCCATTGGTGTTGCCGGCCATATTCCGTTAAAGCAGTGCGCAAACCACTGTTGGCGCTCACGCCGCCAGCAATGGCAATATCGCGGATACCTGTTTCTTCAGCCGCCTTCACCACCTTGTTCAGTAATATACTCACAATACGGTGCTGGATGGAGGCACAGATATCAGGCAGGTTTTGCGCAATAAAGGCAGGATCTTTCTGCTGGTTCTCCTGCAGGAAATAAAGAATAGCCGTTTTTAATCCGCTGAAACTGAAGTTCAGACCAGGTATCCGGGGCTCGGGGAACTTAAAGCGCGCCGGATTGCCCGTCTGCGCATATTTATCTATCAACGGGCCGCCGGGATAGGGCAAACCCAATATTTTGGCACTTTTATCAAAAGCCTCTCCGGCAGCATCATCCAGCGTTTCACCAATTACCCGCATGCTAAGCGGACTTTCACATAAAACGATCTGGGTATGACCACCAGACACGGTTAAGCATAAAAAAGGAAAGTCCGGCTTGGGATCATCTATAAAGTTAGCCAGTACATGCGCCTGCATATGATGCACGCCTATCAGGGGAATATCCAGTGCCATCGCCATCGATTTGGCAAAGCAACTGCCTACCAGCAGTGAACCGATCAATCCGGGCGATTGGGTAAAGGCAATCGCGCTCAGCTCCTCCCGCTTCACCCCTGCGGTTCTCAGGGCAATATCCACCACAGGCACTATATTCTCCTGGTGCGCGCGGGAAGCCAGCTCCGGCACCACGCCCCCGTATTGCTCATGTACCTTCTGACCGGCAATATGATTGGATAACACCTGCCCGTCTACAATGACTGCTGCTCCTGTATCATCACAGGACGACTCTATAGCTAATATTTTAACCGACATAAGGCGCAAAATTAATAAAAAAGGCGGGAAAACCCCGCCTGTACAACAGCTAAGCTGTTGCCTGTTACGTATGCCTGTTTAGTTGCTGCGGATGGCTACCACCGGATCCAGCTTGCTGGCCGTATAAGCAGGAATAAAGCCCGCCAGCAGCCCTACCAGGGCAGATATGCTCAACCCGAATATCACAGAACCGGCAGACAGCACCATCTCAAAGGTACCAGACAGATTAATAATTACTGTAAGAAGATAAACCAGCAGCAAGCCAAAAGTTCCTCCCAACAAACACAAACTCACCGCTTCCAGCAAAAACTCCATCAGGATAATGCCCCGGCGCGCTCCTATGGCTTTTTTCAGCCCTATGATGTTGGTGCGCTCTTTTACCGTTACAAACATAATATTGGCAATACCAAAAGCCCCCACTATCAGCGCAAAAATCGCAATCATTCCCCCACCCATATTGATCGCAGCAAACATCGCGTTCAAACTGTCGTTGGCGGTACTGATTTCATTCAATGAAAAATCATCCTCTTCCTTCGGCCTTAACCGGTGAGACGCGCGCACCACCCCTTTCAGCTCATCTTTCAGCTGATCCATACTCACACCGGGTTTGGCCTTTATCAGGATATACGGGTCCGCAAACCGGCGCTCATCCACTACCGTACGGGCAAACCGGTAAGGCAGTATAATGGCATTGTCGTACCCGATCCCGCCAATCATGCTTTCTCCCTTCTTCTTCAACACCCCGATGATCTTTACATCCCTCCCCGCTACTTTCACCACCTTGCCCATAGCCGCTTCCGGCGAAGGGAAAAGTCCATCCCAGATAGTAAAGCCCAGGATCGCCACATTGGTGCCGCTGTTACTTTCACTGTTGGCAAAGAAACGGCCGTCCAGGATCTGTAAGGTCTGTATCTGGTCAAAGTCGTTCGTCACCGCCATCATCGTCACGCCATCCATATAATCATCCCCATATTCCACCTTCTTATTGCCCGATTCAAAATTAAATGAGGCAAAACTGGCGCTCTGCACCTTATCCTGTATAGGTTTCAGGTCCTTATACTCCGGCTCCGGACGGTTCATATATTTCCACCACGGATATTCCCCATTACCGCCCCAGGGCCACTTCTGCATATATACCACATCGTCGCCCAGGTCAGCCAGATCCTTTCTGATATTGTGTTCCAGGCTACCGGTGAGCGTAAATACCGCGATGATACAGAAGATGCCAATGGTAATTCCAAACAACGATAAAAAAGTGCGCAGCTTATTCACCCGCAGCTCCTGCATCGCCATTTTGAAACTATTCCATAATATTTTAAGGGTTGCTATCATATTCCAAATTTAGCGGATTTATCGGCACGGGCAGCGCCAATAAACACGAAATATAGCCGGACAAAAAATTTAGTTACCTTTGCTGCCATTTTTCGGATATTTATGAAGTACGCTAACGAAATCAGTAAAAGAAAATCCTTTGCTATCATCGCTCACCCGGATGCCGGTAAAACTACGCTGACAGAGAAATTCCTCCTGTTTGGCGGCGCTATTCAAACAGCCGGTGCGGTGAAGTCCAATAAAATAAAGAAGCACACCACTTCGGATTTCATGGAAATTGAAAGGCAAAGAGGTATCTCCGTAGCCACTTCCGTTATGACCTTCGAATACCGCGATATCCTCGTTAATCTCCTGGATACCCCCGGTCACAAGGACTTTGCGGAAGATACCTACCGTACGCTGACTGCCGTAGACAGCGTGGTACTGGTGATCGACTGCGTGAAAGGAGTGGAAGAACAAACGGAAAGACTCATGGAAGTATGCCGCATGCGCGATACGCCCGTGATCATCTTCGTCAACAAAATGGACCGCGATGGTAAATACCCGTTCGACCTCCTGGATGAACTGGAAGAAAAACTTAACATCCGGGTAAGACCCCTCAGCTGGCCTATCAATATGGGCAGCGACTTTAAAGGCGTTTACAACCTGTACGATAAAAGCCTCGTGGCCTTCCTTCCCAACAAGAAAGCAACAGACGAAGACGTAGTACCGCTCACAGATCTCAGCAGCAGCTACATCGATGAACACTTCAATGAAAAAGATGCCGCACAGCTGCGTGGCGACGTGGAACTGATCGAAGGCGTGTACGATACCTTCAACAGGGAAGAGTACCTCGCCGGTAAACTGGCGCCCGTTTTCTTTGGCAGCGCCGTCAACAACTTCGGCGTGAAAGACCTGCTGGATACCTTTGTGGACATCGCGCCCATTCCGCGTAACCGCACCGCTACCACCCGCGAAGTAGACGTAAACGAAGATAAGTTCAGTGGATTCATTTTTAAAATCCATGCTAACCTCGATCCGCGTCACCGCGACCGTATCGCCTTCCTCCGCGTTTGCTCCGGTAAATTCGAAAGGAATAAATTCTATCACCATGTTCGTTTAGACAAAGACGTTAGGTTCAGCAACCCTTACAGCTTCCTCGCCCGCGAAAAGAACGTAGTAGACGATGCCTACCCCGGCGACGTGGTAGGGCTGTTTGATACCGGCAACTTCAAGATCGGCGACACCCTTACGGAAGGTGAAAACTTTTACATCACCGGTATTCCCAGCTTCTCTCCTGAACTGTTTAAGGAACTGGTGAACAAAGATCCGCTGAAAACAAAACAGCTGGAAAAAGGTATCCGCCAGCTTACAGACGAAGGCGTGGCACAGTTATTTACGCAGCACGGTGGCAACCGCAAAATCATCGGCTGTGTGGGCGACCTGCAGTTCGAAGTAATCCAGTACCGCCTGCTCCAGGAATATGGCGCCGCCTGCCAGTTCAATACCCTGCCTTTCTACAAGGCCTGCTGGCTCACCGGTCCGAAAGAGAAAATCGAGGAATTCATCCGCTTCAAATCCTCCAACATCGTGGAGGACAAGGACGGCCATATCGTATACCTGGCGCAATCGGAATGGTACCTTAACACCGAGCGCACTAACAACCCTGACATTCAATTCAACTTCACATCGGAGATTCATAAGTAGCGGAGGGAGGGCGGCGCCTTCGGCGCCTTTTGTCTTGGAGCAGGATTACGCTGATTATGTTGATTACGCTGATTTTCCCACCTTTTGTTTTAGATTTTTTTGGGGAGAGATTAGATTGATTTTCCCACATTTTATTTTAAATATTTTGGGAGATAGAAACAGAGATCTCTGTTTCTATCTCCCATTTTTTTTATCACAATACCAGGAAAATTTTTCTAATCAAATAAAATGCAGAAAAATCATTCCCATCTTCCCCTAAAAAAATCTAAACAAAAGGTGGGAAAATCAGCGTAATCAACATAATCAGCGTAATCCTGCTCCAAGACAAAAGGCGCCGAAGGCGCCGCCCTCCCTCCGCACAAAAAAGCCACTCCCTGTGAACAGGGGCGGCATTACTTGTACGACCAACTCAAATTATTGCTTTATTGAGAATATCTTGGTGCTGTGTATCGTGTGTGTGTTACACAAAAGTAGGTACAGCAATGCACTCCGCTTTCTCGAAGCGGGAAAATCATTTACGCAATCGGGAAACTTTACTCCGGGGAGAGGGTATACTGGAAAATGTATTCCTCGGTGGTGCCGTCCCGCACGCCTTCCACGCGGGCGTCGAGATGTTTGGCGTCTTTAAAACGGTAGGTGATTTTTTTGGGGAAATCATTGTTCAGGTCTTCTGCAACAAAACCAATGGCTTTTAAAACCCGCAGTTTCAGGTGTATGGTGGCGGGTTTGTCCTGCCCTTCATAGGCTGGAATATAAAAGATGCCGGTTCCTCTTCTCACAAGCTGCATGGATTGTTGCAGGGCGCTGTCCGCTCCTACTACCCGCCAGGTTTTCCCTTTCCAGGTAGAGTCATTGACCTGGCTCCAGGTTTCCACGATGGTGCTTTTGCGGGTGTTCATCTTCCAGGTGCCTTCCAGCTTATCCAGGAAACGGAAGTCGGCAGCACTTACCTGGCCGGCTGCCCGCAGGCTGCCGGCCAGTAAAAGGATCAGCAGCAGGTAACTACTGTTGTACCACCGCTTCTTCACCATAAATCTGTTGTTTGTATTTGAGAGAAGGAGAAGTCAGTAAAGGTCCGATACCCAGCTCAGGCCATTTGGTATCCACTTTCCGGATAGTGGCATCGTCGGCCACAATGATATTGGGCCAATCGCGCTCAAAATTGTCCAGCAGCCTGGTTTTCAGGGTGCCGTCCATACCAATGCCGCCAATATATTTACCGGGTTCCCCGGAAGGAATACGAACAACAAAGCTGTCACGTTTAGGGTCCAGGTTATTGCAGAAGCGCCATAACGCAGAAGCAAGATCGCTTACGTCCACGGTATGCTCTACGAAAAGGATCATTTTAATGCCCGCCAATGCCGGTAAGGTGTACAGCTTTTCATTCAGCTCCCTCACATGCGAAGGACGGGCCTTTTCCACTGCCACCAGGATACAGGAAATATCCAGTGGCAGCAGCGAAGCGTTGATGCCTTTGATTTCCGGGAACTGCTGCATGATGGCGGCTGTATCCAGCTGCCGCGGCGCCGGAACAGATATAAAGGTGGTGTCCTGCTCTTCTTCATATTTGCGGGTACCATCGATACACATTTTACCGCCAAAGCCCATTTTGGAACAGGAGTGATCCAGTACATCCATCGGCCCCTGGCTGAGGTATATATCGGCAGCGGGGTTCAGGTGTTGGAAGACATACTGCGCCAGCTGCTTATAGTCTGTGATCTTTGTGCCGTCGTCTGTTACCACCAGGATCTTGTTAAACATCATCTGGCCGGCGCCCCACATGGCGTTCATTACTTTCTGCGCCTGTCCGGCATAGTCTTTTTTAATCTGTGCAATCACCAGGTTATGGAACACGCCTTCCACCGGCATTTCCATATTAATGATTTCAGGCACGAGTGTCATTTTAATCGGCGCCAGGAAAATACGTTCGGTGGCTTTGCCTATCCAGGCATCTTCCTGCGGCGGAATGCCTACTATCGTCGATGGATATACGGCGTCTTTACGGTGCGTGATAGCGGTGACATGAAATTTAGGATACCAGTCGGCCAGTGAGTAATACCCGGTATGATCACCGAAAGGGCCCTCCCAGATGAGGTCTTCAGCCGGTTCTACATAACCTTCAATCACAAAATCGGCATCTGCCGGCACTTCTATATCCGGTTGGGTGATACACTTTACCAGCTCTACTTTCTTCTTGCGGAGAAAGCCGGCCAGCATATATTCATCTACGTTTTCCGGCAGCGGGGCGGTAGCAGCGTAAGTATAAACGGGATCCCCGCCCAATACTACGGCAACGGGCATACGCTTATTCAGCTTCTTGTATTCCATGAAGTGTTTGGCGGATACCTTATGTTTATGCCAGTGCATACCGGTCATATCTTTTTCAAATACCTGCATACGGTACATGCCTACGTTGCGGGTGCCGGTAAGCGGGTCTTTGGTATGGATTACGGGCAGGGTGATAAAAGGACCACCGTCCTTAGGCCAGCAGGTAAGCACCGGCAATTTGCTGAGGTCCGGGTTGGCCATTACCACTTCCTGGCAACTGCCTTTTCCACTTACTACCTTTGGCATCCAGGAAGCAAATTGTCCGAGCTTTGGCAGCATGGCCAGTTTATCAAGTATACTTTCCTTTGGTTTGGATAATAATTTAAAGAGATTTTCAATTTCACCGGCCACATCGTCCAGTTCACTCACGCCCAGCGCCAGGCACATACGTTTGTAGCTGCCCATGGAATTAATCAGCACGGGGAAGTCGGTACCGGTATTTTCAAACAACAGGGCTTTGCCGCCATCCGGCGATTTGCTGACCCTGTCTGTTATTTCAGCGATTTCCAGTTTAGGGTCCACATAAGTTTTTATACGTACCAGTTCTCCTGCCTGTTCCAGCGTGTCTATAAAGTGTCTGAGATTTTTATATGCCATGTTTGAATCTTATTACCAATCAACAAAAGTAACCATCCCGCACCGCAATAAAAAATGCCCCCCATTTAAATATGGGAGGCATCTCATTTATTCCATTTTCAGTTATCAGTTCACGATGGTAACACCCGCGTGGAATACGGCCCTTGGCCTTGATGGGTAGTAGCGTACCGGAGCTGGTACCGGAACAGGTATTACAGCAGGATAGTAAGCCGGTCTGGCGTATACCACTCTTTGACGAGGGTAGCAGTCATAGTCATACCTGTCGCGTACATACACTCTCCTGGGCCGCTCGCATCTCTCCCAGCGGTCATCATCATAACGGTCATGTCCGCGCCCATGTCCATATCCGTGGCCACGTCCATGTCCCCTTTGTGCATACGTGGTGAGCACAGTGCCGCCAATAAGCAGCATCAACAGCAGTACTTTTTTCATGTTTCTTTGGTTTTTAGTTCAAGATCGGTTGGCAAATAATAGTTGTGGTGTGTTGTTAATGTTAACCCGCATACCGGGCAAAACTGGCATCTGTAACAACATAAGTGGAACCCGGATATGCGATAAAAGAATATCTCCGGGGCTTACGCGGTTTCTTGTAATGCTTTTTATACGGTTTTTTATGATGATGCGGTGGTGTTGGCGGAGCCGGTGGCCGGTGATGCGGAGGCGTTGGAGGCCTGGGCAATCCTGGTGGTACTGGTGGCGCCGGCGGATGTGGTAAATGTGCCGGAGCCGGTGGCCTGGGTGGCAGTGGTGGTGCAGGCGGCCTGTGCTGTGCAGAAAGGCTCATTGAACCTGTTATCAACATCACTGAAGCTATATTTAAAAACTTCCTCATGGCACTTCTTTTTCGTTAGTTAAAACAGGCAGTTGCACACCAACTTATTTTCTTGCGGCTGTTGATTCATTACTCTCTCCGCGATTTGTGATTCTGCGATCCGCCATAAGCTGGTGGCTGCATTAGTACCTGTTTGAACTCATAAATTCAACAACTATGCCAATAAAAAAAATCCCGGCGGGATGCCGGGATTAAGAGGATAAATAAAGTATTAAACAGTTTGAATATCAGCTGATTACGGCCTGAGTATCGGGCACCGGGTAGCCTTTTGTTTACCCCAGCCACTGCCACCACCCAAACGGTAAGTAATGGTGAACCCGGAAAACGCATACCAGTCGTTATGCTTGTCAGAACCACGGATAGCACCATCTGCAGGATATGTTCCCGGCGCCACTTTGCCGGTTACTTCATCGCCACGGTAAGCCATATCTACCGCCTTCTGGCCACGGTAGGTCAGCAAGGTATTCTGATCAACATAGTTAGTGCTCACATCATCCATATAGTCTGTGGTAGTAGCACGAAGTCCTATCTCAAATCCAAGTGTCCATTTATCATTGATGATCGCCTTTACACCCGCTCCAAACGGAAAGGAAAAGGAAAACAGGTCGTAAGGCTGACGGGTAGGATACTGCGGTAATCCCTGTCCTTCGGTACCGAGGGGACGAAGCCGTACCCGGTTGCCCGACTGGTCTTTAGAAGTGGGATCAAAACCAAAACCACCCACACCCACAAACACATAAGGCGTAAACCCCTTTTCGTCGAGATCAAAAAAGTTGATTTCACCAATCAGGCTGCCTTCAAAAATATTGGTCCGGAAACTAAGGTTACGGGCCACCAGGTCTTTGGAAGAGTTGGTGCTGTCGGCGCCGGTAGCAATTCCCCAGGTAAAAGAGCCACGGATAGTGAGGTAACGGTTAATATCCTTTCTCACCAGCAAGCCAAGCGCCGGCCGGGTATATTTCATATCCACCCTTTGCTGGGTAAGATCCCCGCTGTAGTTGCTGATACCTGCAAAAGCGCCGACATGCCAGTCCTGCGCAAAGGTGAAAAAGGGAACTGCCATGAATAACAACAGTATTCCGGTAGATTTGGAGAATTTCAATGTATTTAAGTTTAAGAGGTTAGTCCTTATTATTCGTGCATCCATTTAACGTTATTACTGCAATTTTTATTTGGTGCCGCCCTCCCAAACTTTCAACCGCTATTCCCGGCACTTTACTTTAAAAATGTAAAAATAAACTAATAAACCAATTAACTCATAAACAATTAAACTAACATCTTATATAGGCCCATCCCTCCTGTTGCCTTTCTATAAGGTGCGCTATGGCTGCAGGCACCACTTCCACAAAGGGAAACAGCTGATCCGCTGCCAGCTGACGACTGTTCAAGGTATTTTGGCAAATAAGGAAACGGACCGACCGGCCCTGCAGGGACGCTATCTTTTCGGGGAAAGGGTGGCCCTCCGGCAGCAGTAAATTCCAGGCATGACCATGTACTACCACCTCTATGGCTACACGTGTTTGACGTTCGTTGGTATAATGAAGAAGATTATTGAGCTGCCCGAGCATAGACAATTGTGCATCCCGCTCACCGGATGTAATCTGAAAAACTACCTGCATGCCAGCAAACCTAACTAAATATTGGCAAACCCGAAAACAATGACATCAATACCAGGTGGATGTTATTTTCAGCGCTGAATCTCTTTTTGTTTTCCATTATGCAGCTCATATTGTACCTTTCTGAGCTTCTCTTCCAGCTTATTGTATTTTTCCCTGGCCTCACGCAGCTGGAACTGCAACGAAGCCTCTTTCTGCGCCTGTTTTACCAGGTTAATATTAGCTACCCGCAGGGCTCTGAAATGGTGGTACAGGATGGCCCAACCCAGCAGCAACAATAACGCTAAAACAATGATGACGGCTACCATAACATAAAAGGTTATACAATCAAATCAATCAACTATGCTAAACCACCGGCAAATGGTGTTGCGAAGGCCGCAACTCCATAACAGGATTGATAGGACAAAATCATTTAATGGTTATAAAACTATGGGAATGCCCGACTGATGATCCAAACATAACATGACTGTCAAAGATATTCATTCCCGTAATTAACGGTTTGTCCATTTTAGCTTTTTCTGTTTTTTTTCTCCTCCGGAACCTCCTTCCAGGCAACAATTTTTCTACATATTATAAATTTATATGCTAAATGCAAAATATATCATATTGAAAATCAACTTAATAAAATGATCCTGAAATTTACTTCTCCGGTAATCATAAAAAAATTAAATTAGGGATAATGTTCACGTAGCGATCTGCTTATCCAGGATGTAAATCAGCATGTACCGGATCCAATGAAAATCAACTAAAATCCCTCATATTTTATGGCCGCCCTTTTGACCAAAGAACAACTTGAAAATTTTGCTTTACAAGGGTTATCTTATGCAGATGATCACGTAAGTGATCCCTTTAATATCAGAGATGTGGCAGAACGCCTCGGCATCTCCTACTCCTACTTCTATCACAACTTTGTGAATTACATGGGAGAACCATTCTGGCACTATGTTAAAAGACACCGCCTGGAACTCGGCGCAGGCCTGCTCCGGCACAGTGGCTATAACATCGGTGAAATAAGCGAGTATTGCGGATACGCCACCACCGCGGCTTTCAGCAAAGCCTTTAAACTGCACTTTAAAGAAAGTCCCAAAGATTTCCGCCGCATCATCATCCTGCCCAATGAAAACAGGACCCTGCAGATCACTAAAACCATCACCGCAGCTGTAGGTAGTGAAGCATTCCAGGAATTGTTCAATTATGATCGCTGTGAGAAAATCAGAATGCCGGACAGCATCCTGTACTACTCCTTCATTTCACGGGGCCAGGACCCGATCGCTGAAATGATCGCCCGCATGAACACCTATCATAGTCTGTTTAAAAAGATGCAGACATTATACGATCTGCCACAAAGCAGGATCATTACAGGTACCCTCGACGCCGTACCGGTAACCAACTATGAAAAGCTGTCTATGTTCGCTGGATTGTTGATTCCAACGGCTGCAATAAACGCGCATATCCAGCTGACGAAAAACCACTCCTATCTCGCCACAAAACGGATAGCAGGTGGCAACTACCTCAAACTGCCGGTGCCAATGGACTTCGCCACAGCAGGTATGCCGATGTATAATTTTATCAGCATGAACTGTAAGGAAGGAATTTTCAAAATGAGCGGGAACCACTTCTTCATTTCGCTTGACGGCCCTCAATACTCTGAAATATTTATTCCGCTGCTCAAAAAACATTATTAAAAAGAGAACGGAATGACCAATGATGTCATTCCGTTTATTCTTTTATCTATTTAGTAAATACAGCCCGGAAACAATTGGCGCTCGTATTCACGGTATCTTTCTGCGGCTTGCCCGTTCCATAAAACTCATCCAGGAACCCGGCGGCATCCGACCAAACCGTTTGCATCATTCCCTGGAAACGGGGTTTCATTTCTTTGGTGGCACTCGCCCGGTAATCATACATATCCTTCAGCTGCAGCTTCGCATTAGCCGGCATCCTCCACGGACACGTAATCACCGATAATCCCTTCATCGCCAGGTATACCGGCGTTTTATCCGGACGCTCGTAGTGCCAGTCGCAAATCACCACATCCTTCGGAACCAGGTCCACCGCCCGGTGTGTATTGTTCATACTCGCCTCCCAGGCGCCTAACCCCGTCAGCTTGCCATCCAGCAACCGGTCGCCCCACATCCACAGCTCACGCCCCTGCTGCGCCAGGTGATTCCGGATCGTCCATACCTCCCCGGCAAATAATTCGGCCTTGTCCCGGCCGCCGCAACGCGGACATTTATCCTCGCCAATATAAAATACTTCATCCATGCCGGCATGAAAAGCGGTGCTCTCAAATACATCACAGATCTCATCCACCAACTCAAACACAACTTTATGTACCCCCGGATGCAACGGGCAATAACTTTTGCAATACAACCCATCTGCATTTGGCCATACATATTTCGCCGGCATTTTTACCCACGGCGTTTCATCAAAATCAGGATACACCTTCAGCAGGTTGGTAGTTGTACCCGCCCACGACTGGTGCCCCAGCAAGTTGATCTGCGGAATCAGCCGGATATTATGCTTACGGCAGGTTTGCACCAGCTGTTTTACCTGCTGTTCGGTTAACCCACCGGCATCACGCAGTTCCGGGTGCGACTTAAACTGGTAATTAAAATCAACGCGCAGCACCAGGGTGTTGATGTGCCGGGGCGCCAGTTCTGTATCGATAAATCTCAGGAACGGAGCCAGTCCTTCCGCCCTGGGCGCCGCTATACAAAAACCGCGGACAGGTAAGGTGTCAGCCGGCAGGGGTTTTGCAAAGGAAAGGGATCCACTGCCGCAAACGAGCAGCAAAAGGGCAAACAGTTTTTTCATAACGCTTGAATTTTTACGGGCATGTCCGTAAAATAATAAAAGCGGTGCGCAACTGCAACCTTTTCACCGTAACAAATGTATAATCAGCATTCTAATGTTATACACTTTGATTTTTAATATCTTTGATAAAAGCACTACCTCTATGAACGAGATCAAACTACCGTTTACTGCCCGTCTCACTTTTACCCTGTTTTCGATTATCCTTATCATCTATATAGCTCATGTTGGCAGTGGTATCATCGTTCCGTTGATGTTTGCCATGCTCATTGCCATCATGCTGCTGCCCGTTGTTCATCAGCTGGAAAAATGGCGCCTGCCCCGGGGGATGGCAGCCATCATAGCGGTATTGCTGTTTATCATCGCCATCCTGCTGATAATGCTCCTACTCGCCAAACAAATGGAAGCCTTCATCTCCGATTTCCCGCAACTGGAACAAAAGCTCATGCTGGTGATAGATTCCACCCAGGATTGGATCAATACTAAGTTTCATATTAATTCCAGCACACAAATGAGCTACGTGGAAAAAGCGATGATGGGTACCCTCGGAACCGCCACCAGCTTCATCAGTCAAACATTCCTGTCGCTTTCCTCCCTGCTGGTATTCGTTGTATTTGTATTCCTGTATGCTTTCTTTATCCTCTTCTACCGCAGGTTACTGGTATCTTTCCTGATCAAGATCTTCCAGGAACAGCACCGCGAAAAATTACTCACCGTCATCGCCAGCACCCGCACCATTATTAAAAGCTATGTAGGCGGCCTGATGATAGAAATGGTGATAGTAGCCGTTCTCAATACCGCCCTGTTCTTTATTCTTGGTATTAAATACGCCATCCTGCTGGGCGTAATGGCCGCTATCTTTAATATCATTCCTTATGTAGGGATCTTAACGGCC
Organism: Chitinophaga sp. W3I9; assembly: GCF_050434025.1. NCBI lineage: Bacteria > Pseudomonadati > Bacteroidota > Chitinophagia > Chitinophagales > Chitinophagaceae > Chitinophaga > Chitinophaga sp. W3I9. The sequence goes on along the minus strand of NZ_JBNPWC010000001.1, from coordinate 3,988,327 downwards.
GCCATCCTTATCATCCTGGTAACACTGGCTACGGGTACGCCTATACAGGCGTTGCAGGCGGGCATTGCCCTGTTCCTCATTCATGTACTCGACAGTAACGTGCTTTTCCCCAGCATTGTGGGTTCCAAGGTAAAGATCAACGCATTGATCACCATCATTGGGGTGGTACTGGGCAATATGTTATGGGGCATCCCCGGCATGTTCCTTGCCATTCCGACCATCGCTATTATTAAAATTATTTGTCAGAATATCGAAGAGATGACCCCCTGGGCTATTTTGCTTGGCGATGAATCCAAACCGAAAGTAAAGAAGGTGAAAGTGGTGAAGAAAGACTAAACCATAAATATCGTCGTTGCCGCAGCGGTCCGGACTAACAAAACCTTTACAGCCATTTACCGGCCGGAGGAAAGAAAATATTAAAGGTGGTTCCCTGCCCTAACACGCTGCTCACCGTGATGGAGGCCTTATGCAGGTACAGAATCTTTTGCGTCATGGATAAGCCAATGCCATACCCCTCGAAGGAATGCGCATTATCTGCCCGGTACAGCGGCATAAAGATCTTTTCGGTGTCAGCTGCCGCAATACCAATACCACGGTCGCTTACAGACAGGCTGATACCACTGTCGCTATAGGAAAGCCGGCAACTAACGTCACGGTTATACGAAAATTTAAATGCATTACGGAGGATATTTTGCAACGCCAATGCCATCAGCGAACGGTTACCACGGATGCAAAGCAAAGCAGCATCGTCTGGCATACCGCTGAGTTGTACGTGCAGCTGCAAAGGCGGCGATTTATGACGCCAGTATTCCGCCAGGTCCCACAATAACTCGTCCATCCGGATCAGCTCACTGTTGGCTTCTGTAAGGTTGGCATCCACCCGTGTAAGCTGCAACAGTCCATCCGTAATGATCTTCAGTTTCTCCGATTCACCGAGCAGCGTACCCAGCGTTTGTACATATTCTTCCGGGCTACGGCTGTTCTGAAGGGTTACTTCTATCTCCCCGATAATAGTAGTTAATGGTGTACGTAACTCGTGGGAGGCATTGGATGCAAAAGAACGCTGCATATCAAAAGCCTGTTCCAGGTGTTGCAACAGTCCATTGAAATTAGCAGCCAGTTCATCTATTTCATCTTTATTTAATCCCTGCTGCACGCGCAGGTGCAGGTTGTTGGAGCGGATCTTTTGCACCTGCCGGTTGATGCTTTTAATAGGTTCGAGCGCCCTGCTGGCATACCACTGCCCCATCAGGAAGGTGATCAGCAGGGCAACCAAAAACATCACGACCAGTATCCATAAAAGATACTGCAGCTGCTGGATGCCCGCCGTATTACGCGCGGTTACTATCACTACAAAATCGCCCTGGTTATCGGGATAATAAATCCCCAGGCCCGACTCTTCCCGGAAAACGAACCGGTACACTTCCTGGTGACGGATGGTTTCCAGCAGCGACACCGGCCAGTTATACCTCGTTTTTTCAATGAACACCGCCTGGTTGTGCTGATCGTAAATATTACTGGATTCATCGGGTATCCGTTCCCGGTAGCTCTTTTCTATTTCAAGAAATTTCTTCTTCGTCAGCTCGTCTTTTTCAAGGTACACCTGCGCAGTTACCAGCGCACGCATCTGCAACAGCTTATAAAAACTGTTCCGGATGTATTGGGCAGATAACAGGTATATCAGTACGAAAACAACCGTAAGGATAATACCTGAAATCAAAGTAAACTGCAGCGATAGCCGGTGGCGGATCTTCATAAGCTTATTTCTGTTTCATCACATAACCCATCCCAACTACGGTATGGATCAGCTTTTCACCGGTAAAGCCTTTTTCAATTTTATTCCGGAGATAATTAACATATACATCAATGGTATTGGTGCCTGTGTCAAACTCGAGTCCCCACACGGCTTCTGAAATAAGCGCCCGGGACAGCACCCTTCCTGTATTACGGAGCAGCAGCTCCAGCAACGCATACTCTTTCGCTGTAAGCACAATTTCCTGTCCATCCCGGCTGGCAGTTTTGGAATGGGTATCCAGTTGAAGATCCGCAAACCTAAGCACCGCAGGCTCCTCGTGGAAGTGGCTTTTCCGTCTCGACAACGCATTGATACGTGCCATCAGCTCAGAAAAATGAAAAGGCTTGGCGAGATAATCATCTGCCCCGGCATTGAGTCCTTCTACAATATCCTCCGTGGCATTTAACGCGGTAAGCATCAATACAGGGATACTGATTTCCAGCGCACGCAGTTTTTTACATATAGCCGTTCCGTTTATTCCCGGCAACATCAGGTCCAGTAAAATGAGATCATAGTCGTGTTCCAGCGCCGCCTGCTGACCGGTAATGCCATCCGTATGCACATCCACATGATGATGATGCTCTTCCAGCCCGCGTTTGATGAAAGCGCCCACTTTTACTTCATCTTCTATAACCAGTATTTTCATATCAAAAAATTATAAGCAATAACCCCTGCAAAAGTAGCATTGTTTACCCGGGCAGGCATTAAAGCGGGATTAAAATCAAGGTTCCTATGGACATTTTCGCAATATCTGTTAGCTTTGCCCCAACCTAAACCGGCAACCGTATCATGCATTTACCCGTTTTAAATACCGGCAACCTGGTACTGAGACCAATAGACGAAAAAGATACCGCCGCCCTGTTCAGGCATTTTTCGGATGATACCGTCACAAAATATATGGACATTGATTCATTTTCCAATATCAGTGAAGCCACCCATATTATACAGTTTTTCCGCCAAAGCCTGGAAAAGGAAGAAGGCATGCGATGGGCCATCACACTGGCCGGAAAGGATGAACTGATAGGCACCTGCGGGTATCACAAAATCAACAAAACACATTTCAAAGCGGAAATCGGCTACGATCTGCGACCCATCTACTGGGGCAAAGGCATTATGAAAGAAGCGATAAGCGCCATGCTCAGTTATGGCTATGAAGAATTGCAGTTCAACCGCATTGAAGCCTTTGTGGACCCGGAAAATCAGGCGTCGTCCAAACTGTTGAGCAGATTGGGATTCCGCTACGAAGGCTTTTTAAGAGATGCCTTCTTTGAAAAAGGAAAATTTGTAAATGCAGAACTCTACAGTCTTCTAAGACACGAACATACACGCGAATCTATTTTCTAATTATTATATCATGAGCTTACAATTTCGGCATGCTACAGAAGCCGACCTGCCAAGGATCGTTGAAATTTATAACACCACTATCGCCAGCAGAATGGTGACTGCCGACACCTCACCTGTTACTGTTGAAAGCCGGCTACCCTGGTTTCATGCGCACAACAATACCCGCCGTCCCCCTGTGGATGATAGACGACAACGGCAGTAATGTGGGCTGGATGAGCTTTCAATCGTTTTACGGCCGGCCGGCCTACGACGGCACAGTAGAAGTAAGCATCTATCTCGATGAAACGATGCGTGGCAAGGGATTAGGCAAAAAAATACTGCAACATGCCATTACCGTAGCGCCGGAATTTGGCGTACAAACACTGCTGGGTTTTATTTTTGCGCACAACGAACCCAGTCTGAAACTGTTTCTGAATATGGGTTTTGAAGAATGGGCGCACCTGCCGGAAATTGCGGTACTGGATGGAGTGGAAAGAAGTTTAAAAATTTTAGGTAGAAAGATCTGATTCCGGCTACAACATTCCTTCAGTTTTCCGGGATAACTTACAAACCGTAAAAGGAAAAATATGTGGTGGTTTTATGCATTACTATCCGCTTTCTTCGCGGCCTTAACCGCTATCCTGGCCAAAATCGGGGTAGCGGACATCCCTTCCAACCTGGCTACCGCCATCAGAACCCTCGTTATATTGGTATTGGCCTGGGCCATTGTGTTTGCAAGAGGGGAATATAAAGGCGCCGGCGCCCTGTCCAAACACGCACTGCTCTTTCTCATCTTATCCGGTATCGCTACCGGTTGTTCCTGGATCTTTTATTTCAAAGCGCTCCAGATCGGCAAAGTATCGCAGGTAGCCCCCGTGGATAAGCTCAGTGTGGCGCTCACCATTCTCCTCTCCGCTATCTTCCTTCACGAAACACTCACCCTGAAAACCGCCATCGGCGCCAGCCTCATCATCGCCGGCACCCTGGTGCTCATCCTGAAATAACAGTCTCACGCGGATTTTGTCTTTCTCGCTGATTACGCTGATTATAATGATTAGCTTGATTTTTACTTTTGGATTTTTTTAGATTTCTTTGATTTTTTCAATAATAATTAAGGGAGATAAAAGCGAATATATCCGCTGCTATCTCCCTTAATCCTTTATAAAATCCAAAAGTAAAAATCAAGCTAATCATTATAATCAGCGTAATCAGCGAGAAAGACAAAATCCGCTACTCCGCCTCTATCTTATACACACAACGGCGGGCGCCGTTGATAATATGCTCCATCCGGGACACATTCATTTTCTCCCCGAGTATGCTCACAAACGTGCGCATTTCGGAAGTACAGATATTGTCGCATTCTGTGGCGGCGCAGCAAATGGGACAGTGATTCTCTATGAAGTAATACGTATCGCCTTCTTTTTTCCATTCCGCCAGGTACCCTTCGCCGGAGCGGATGGCCGCAAACGAGGTGAGCCGGTTTTCAATACCGTTGACGCCTTCCAGGGCGCTGCTGTATTTTTCCAGCTGGCTTTTTTCCCGGGCGTTCACCACGTTATCGAGCGCTTCCTTACCCAATACCGTTTTAATGGTCTGGATCAGCTGAAGGGTGAGTTCGGTATGTGTGTCAGGGAAACGGGCATTACCCAGGGGGGTAAGACTCCATATTAAAACAGGGCGTCCTACGCCTTTGGAAGCACTTTCCGACTGCACCAATCCTTCTTCTGCCAGTTTAAGCAGTTGAAGCCTGGCGCCCTCTCCGGTAATACCCAATTCGTTGGCCAATTCAGCTGCAGACAGCGGTCCCCGGGTCTTGAGCAACGTCAAAAACCGTTCGGCAGCATTCTTGGTTCGTATTGGATAATTTTCCAAGTTCTTACTTGTTTTATTCTCAAATATCGGTATTTTTGTGAAAGCTAAAAAAAAGATTTTGGGATTTTGGTGAGTTTATGAGATCCTTCATCAAAATTTAATCTCATAATCATTTAAATTTCTAAAAGTTAAATATTAATGAACGTCCTGATATTTAATGGTGCGATAGATGACCGTCCTTATGCCACAGCAAACCAGCTGGCGGTGTATCTGACGGAACAGTTAAAAGAGAAAGGATTTTCCCCGGAGATCTTTAGTCTGGGTAACGCCCAGATCCCCTTTTTCTCCCAGGCGGAAGCAGGAACGAAACCACCCGCAGTAGACGCCATGTGCAAAGCTTTTTGTAAGGCAGACCTGCATATCTGGATGACTCCTTTATATCATGGCAGCATGACCGGCGCCATGAAAAATTGCCTGGACTGGCTCGAGATGACAAGCAAGAACCAGCGTCCTTATTTAACAGGAAAGGTTGTAGCTTTGCTGTCCTGGGCGGACGGCACCCAGGCCATGCAGGGTATAAATGCGATGGATGCAGTGGCAAAGGCACTAAGGGCGTGGGTTTTACCATATTCCCTGCCCATTTTGAAAGACAACCTGTATGACCCCGAAACCCGGGGGTTCACTGAGTTCTATAAAAATAAACTGGATACGATGGTGCAGTTACTGTGTGCGGCTAAATCGCATGTAGTGGCTGGTATTGAAGGATAAACAGATAAGGATAGGCCGGGAAACCGGTAAATAGCTAATTAAAACAAATTCTGAGTATGATAACCGTTTCAGAAAAAGCAGGAGAATATATAAAAGCGCTGATGGAAAAAGAACATCATGCGCCGGGCACCTTTGTACGGGTAGGCGTAAAAGGTGGTGGCTGTTCTGGTCTTGAATATGTGATGAAATTTGAAGCAACCGAAGAAGAAGGCGACCAGATTTTTGAAGATAAAGGCGTAAAAGTAGTAGTACAAATGAAAAGCCTCCTTTACCTGTATGGTACAGAACTGGACTATTCTGATGGACTCAACGGAAAAGGCCTCTACTTTAATAATCCAAATGCAACCAGAACGTGTAGCTGCGGCGAAAGCTTTGCGGTTTAAATATTAAACTTGTATGATCAACAGTAACGAAATAATTGATGATATAGCCAATAAGGAGTACGAGTTTGGCTTTAGCACCGATATTGAAATGGATATAGCTCCTCCGGGGCTGAATGAAGATATCATCCGTTTTATTTCGGCGAAGAAGAATGAGCCCGAATGGCTGCTGGAATGGCGCCTGAAGGGATTTGCCGCGTTTAAGAAAATGGAATTCCCGAAATGGCAGCACTTTGAAATGCCTAAGCTTGATCTGCAGGCACTTTCCTATTATGCCGCACCAAAGAAGAAAATACAGCTCAACAGCCTGGATGAAGTAGATCCGGAACTGCTGGCTACCTTCGCAAAACTGGGTATTCCCCTGAATGAACAGAAAGCCCTTACCGGTGTAGCCGTGGATGCCGTTTTTGACAGCGTTTCCGTAGCCACCACTTTCAAAGGGAAACTGAAAGAAATGGGCGTTATCTTCTGCTCTTTCGGTGAAGCAGTACAGGAACACCCCGACCTGGTAAAGAAATACCTGGGCAGCGTGGTTCCCCATACGGATAACATCTTCGCAGCACTCAACGCCGCCGTATTTTCCGATGGTTCCTTCGTTTACATTCCCAAAGGCGTACGATGCCCGATGGAACTGAGCACTTACTTCCGTATCAACGCACAGAACACCGGACAATTTGAACGTACCCTGATCATCGCAGACGACAACAGCTACGTAAGCTATCTCGAAGGCTGCACCGCTCCCATGCGTGATGAAAATCAACTGCACGCCGCAGTAGTGGAACTGATAGCTCTCGAGCAAGCTGAAATAAAATACTCTACCGTACAAAACTGGTATCCCGGCGATAAAGACGGTAAAGGCGGTATCTATAACTTCGTTACCAAAAGAGGCATCTGCAAAGGCGCTGCCAGTAAGATCTCCTGGACACAGGTGGAAACCGGCTCCGCTATTACCTGGAAATATCCCAGCGTAATCCTGCAGGGCGACCACTCCGAAGGTGAATTTTACTCCGTGGCAGTAGTCCGTAACAAACAGATCGCTGATACCGGTACCAAGATCCACCACATCGGTAAAGGCACCAAAAGCCGCATCATCTCCAAAGGTATTTCCGCCGGCAGAGGCGATAACAGCTACCGCGGCCTGGTATCCGTTGGGCCACGTGCCGATAACGCACGTAACTTTACCCAGTGCGATTCCCTGCTCATCGGTAACCAATGCGGCTCCCACACCTTCCCGTATATCGAATCAAGGAACAAAACAGCCATGATCGAACACGAAGCCACCACTTCGAAAATTGGGGAAGACCAGATCTTCTACCTGAACCAACGTGGCATCGACAGCGAAAAGGCAGTTGCCCTGATCGTAAACGGCTATGTGAAGGAAGTACTGAACCAACTCCCGATGGAGTTTGCAGTAGAAGCGCAAAAATTATTATCTATTACACTTGAAGGAAGCGTTGGATAACTCATTATCCAATTAATACATACAGAACGAAATAAAACAATCATGCTGACGATTAAAAATCTGCACGCAGAAGTAGAAGGGAAAAAAATTCTGAAAGGCATTAATCTCGAAATAAACAAAGGAGAAATGCACGCTATCATGGGACCTAACGGTTCCGGCAAAAGCTCACTGGCTTCTGTTCTGGCGGGACGTGATAACTACACTGTCACCGAAGGTGAAGTTTGGTTCAACGGCAAAAATCTGCTGGATATGGCTCCGGAAGAACGCGCCCGCGAAGGTGTTTTCCTCGCTTTTCAATACCCCGTAGAAATTCCAGGTGTTTCCAACCTCAACTTCCTCAAAACCGCACTGAACGAAATCAGGGCGTATAAAGGTCTCCCGGCCCTCGAAGCCAGGGAATTCCTGAAGCTGACCAAAGAAAAACAACAACTGGTCGATTTTCACTCCAACCTGATGAACCGTTCCCTGAACGAAGGATTCAGCGGTGGCGAAAAGAAACGTAACGAAATTTTCCAACTCGCTATGCTGAATCCGCAGCTCGCCATATTGGATGAAACAGATTCCGGACTGGATATCGATGCACTGCGTATTGTTTCAAATGGTGTAAACAAATTACGCGATGCAGAAAAATCTTTCGTAGTGATTACTCACTATCAACGCCTGCTGGAGTATATCATACCTGACTTTGTGCATGTATTATACAACGGCCGTATTATTAAAACCGGTACCAAAGAACTGGCACTGGAACTCGAAGAAAGAGGATACGACTGGCTGAAAGAGGAATTACATTTGAAAGAATCTGTATAAAAAGAACTATGACAAGCGATATGATATTGCCATTTTACCAGGCGTTAACAGAAGATGTAAATGCACTGTCGGCACAGGCTCCCTCCCTCGCTACCGATACGCTGCAGGACATCCGCCGCAAGGCGCTGGAGCGTTTCTCTGCGATAGGCTTGCCTACGCTGAAAACGGAAGCATGGCGCTACACGAATATTCAGCGCTACCTGAAAGAGTTTCCTTATGAACTGCTTACCACTGCTTCCCCCGTTGCGGAAGAAGTAGTAAACAGCACCGCTATTCCTGAACTGGACTGCTACCGCATTGTGCTGGTAAATGGCCACCTGCAGGCGGATCAGTCTACCCTGCCGCAAGGCAAAGGTATCACCGTTGGCGCCATGAGTGCCCATACCACCGCACCAGGCTTTGTTACTTATTTCAATGAACAGCACCACCTGGCCGCAGAATCATTGGCACAGCTCAATACAGCCCTCTTCGCCGATGGCCTGTATATCGAACTGGCCACCAACACCGTGGTCGATAAACCCATACATGTAGTAAACGTTTACTCCTGTACAGCGCATGCCTTCATTCAGCCACGCCACCTGTGGATCCTGAACAGAAACGCTGCCGCCACCATCATCGAAACTTCCATTCACCCGGAAACCGCCACCATCGCTTTTGCGAACAGTGTACTGGAAACCGTGGTACTGGAAAATGCAGAACTGTGGCACTATAATGTACAACAGGGCGCTGAAAGCTTCCGGGAAGTACATACCACCGCTGCACAGCAACACAAAGACAGCCGTTACCACCATTTTAATTTCACCCTGCCAAACACCCCGTTCACCCGTAACAACCTGAGCGTGGCCCTGAATGGCAGTCATACCGAAACTAATCTGAACGGTTTATATATTGCCAGCAAACACCAGCATGTAGATAACCATACCTTTATGGATCACATCATGCCGGACTGCAACAGCAACGAACTGTACAAAGGCGTACTGCTCGATAACGCCAACGGCGTATTTACCGGCAAGATCCTTGTACACCAGGAAGCACAGAAAACAAATGCTTTCCAGCAGAACAATAACCTCCTGCTCGGTACCAAAGCGGACATCAATTCACAGCCTCAGCTGGAAATTTATGCCGACGACGTAAAGTGCAGCCACGGTTTTACTGCCGGTCAGTTCAGTGAAGAGTCCATGTTCTACCTCCGCTCACGCGGTATTGGCGAAGATGCGGCAAAAGCACTGATGGTAAACGCCTTCTCCCACGACATCACAGATGCAGTGAAGGTGCCTGCCCTGCAACATTTCCTGCAGACGCAGATTGCGGAGATCATGAATAACTAATTTTACGATGGAACATATTGCTAACATCATAACCGACGGCCTGGACGTAAAGCAGATCAGAAAGGATTTTCCTATCCTGCAGCAACAGGTACATGGTAAACCGCTGGTATACTTCGACAACGGAGCTACCACGCAGAAACCACAGGTTGTAATAGACACGGAAGCCCGCTATTACGAAGAATATAACAGCAATGTGCACCGGGGTGTACATCACCTGAGCCAGGTAGCTACCAACGCATACGAAAAAGCCCGCATCACCATTGCAGGTTATATCAATGCCGCAGACCCGCATGAAGTAATCTTCACCGCAGGTACCACCGCCGGCATCAACCTGGTAGCCAATACCATGAGCCGCCGCTTCCTTCAGCCGGGCGACAGCGTCATCATTTCCGCCATGGAACACCATAGTAATATAGTGCCCTGGCAGATAGCCTGCGAAGAAACCGGCGCCACACTCAAGGTAATTCCTATCAACGACCGCGGCGAACTCCGGATGGACGCATACAAAGCCATGCTGGATGATTCCGTGAAAATAGTAGCCGTTACCTACGTTTCCAATACCATGGGAACCGTAAACCCGGTACAGGACATTATAACGCTGGCGCATGCACGCAATATACCGGTACTGCTCGATGCCGCCCAGGCAATCCAGCATATCAGTATCGATGTACAGGCGCTCGACGTGGATTTCCTGGCTTTCTCCGGCCATAAAATTTATGGCCCTACCGGCACCGGCGTACTCTATGGCAAAAAAGAATGGCTCAATAAACTGCCCCCCTACCAGGGCGGCGGCGATATGATCAAAACCGTTACTTTCGAAAAAACAATCTATAACGAACTGCCGTATAAATTTGAAGCCGGTACCCCCAACATTGCCGGTGGCATCGCATTGGGTGCGGCTATCGAATACCTGCAGCAAACAGGGATCTCCAAAATCCAGCAATGGGAAGAAGAGCTGATGGAATATGCCATGCAGGAACTACGCCAGATCGATGGCATTCGTTTTATCGGAGACGCCACAGAAAGAAGCGGCGCCATCTCCTTCCTGGTACACAACATCCACCCGTTTGATATGGGTGAACTGCTGGATCAGCAAGGCATCGCCGTAAGAACAGGACACCACTGCACCGAACCACTGATGGATATCTTTAAAATCCCGGGTACCGTGCGTGCATCCCTTTCTTTCTATAATACCAAAGAAGAAATAGACAAACTGGTAGCCGGCATAAAAAGAGCCGCCGCCATGCTTTTGTAAACAGGTGAATATGACGATTCAGGAAATACAGGAAGAAATAATATCCGATTTTTCGGTGATGGGCAGCTGGGAAGATAAATACGAATATATCATCCAGCTGGGTAAGGAATTACCGCTCATCTCAGAAGAATTTAAAACGCCGGACAATCTCATCAAAGGCTGCCAGTCGCGCGTGTGGCTGCATACAGAGCTGAAAGACGGGAAACTTTTTTTTACCGGCGACAGCGATGCCGTTATCACCAAAGGCCTCGTAAGCCTGATGATCTATGTACTTTCCGGTCATACGCCACAGGAAATTGCCGCAGCAGACATTTATTTTATCGATGCTATCGGCTTGAGCAGCCATCTCTCCCCCACCCGCTCCAACGGGTTGCTGAGTATGCTCAAACAAATGAAGCTGTACGCCATCGCCTACCAGGCTAAAATTAATCAGCAATGAGTGAAGCAATATTAAGAGAACAGATAGAAGCACAGCTCAAAACCGTATTCGACCCGGAAATCCCGGTGAACATATGGGAACTTGGACTGGTATACGAAGTAAAGATCAAGGAAAATAACAGGATCGGTATCGATATGACCCTTACCGCCCCTGGCTGCCCCGTAGCCGGCGATATTATCCGCGAAGTAGATGAAAAAATAAGAAATATAGAAGGCGTTTCCGATGTGGATGTGCACCTTACTTTTGATCCCCCCTGGACAAAAGAAATGATGAGCGAAGAAGCTAAACTGGAACTCGGCTTTCTGTAAAACAACACAATACTTACATACTAAAACCAAATATCAGATACACTGCGTAGTGTTACCTGATATTTGGTTTTTTATTTTATGGAATTATTTACTTTGCGCTTTAAATCGTTAATCCATTGAACCTATCCGACGAACAAGTGCTTGCTATGGCGCCTGATGAATCTTCCCGTAAATCCGGGAAGGATCTGGCTAATCCGGCTAAATGGGTTAGTAAAGGCGTCAGCGATATAGCGTTATGGGGCGAATGCCAGGGCAGCGGCAGCAAACCATACCAGACACAGATAGATACCGGCAACATGGCATTCAAATGCAGTTGCCCCAGCCGTAAGTTTCCCTGTAAACACGGACTGGGCCTGCTGTTGCTCTACTCCAGGCAACGGGCTTCCTTCCAGAAAGAAACACCACCGTCCTGGGTAAGCGAATGGCTCGCCAAACGCGCCGAAAAAGAAGAGAAGAAAAATACATCCGCCACTTCAACAGAGAAGCAGCCAGATACGTCCGCACAGGCCAAAAGGCAACAGGCACGCATGCAGAAAGTAAGCGACGGCGCCGCAGAACTTCTCCGCTGGATAAAAGATCTCGTGCGCAACGGTATCATGGATATGCCCGAAAAAGATCCGGCTTTCTTCGAAAATATGATCCGCCGCATGGTAGATGCACAGGCCCCCGGCCTCGCCGCCATGTTGCGCGAACTGGCAGACATCAGCTACTTCCACGACGGATGGCAATCCGTTTTTATCACCCAGCTCACACGCATTTACCTCGTTATACAGGGCTATCAGCACCTCAGCGACCTCCCACCAGCACTCCGGCAGGATATCCGCACCCTCGCCGGTTTTTCTACCTCACAGGAAGAACTGAAGGAACAAAACGGTATCACCGACACCTGGCAGGTACTGGGAAAACAAACCACGGAAGAAGACCGCCTCGTGGTGGAACGCTACTGGCTGTACGGCATAAATACCAAACGTCCCGCACTGATACTGCAGTTTTATGTACGCGGACAAAGCACCATCGCCAATACCCTCACTCCCGGCAGCGCCATCAATGCGGAACTGGTATTTTATCCTTCCGCAGCACCGCTGCGCGCACTGATCAAACAACAGGTAACAGTGCCGGCAAACCACACCTTCAGCGGCTATGCCGGATGGCAGGAAGTAGTAACCGCGCAAACCGCCATCAATGAAGTATTGCCCGTGTATAACGACCAGGTATATACGATCGCAGACCTTACCCCTGTTTGGCACGCGGATCAATGGTGGCTACAGGACAGCCGTCAGCAACTCATGGCCGTGAAAAAAACTTTCCAGCACACCTGGAAACTGCTGGCGCTGAGCGGGGGAACACCCCTCCATATGGCAGTTACCGGTAAAGAAACCCAATATGAACCCATTGGCGTTTGGCATGAACAGGAATATAAAATACTATAATGGAGCACTGGCATCAACTCATTAATACCGCCTTACTGGGCACCGCTAAAAAACCGGTAGACAGCACCGGTATGAACGGCCCCCTGCAACAGGCGGCCCATACCATCCTGACAGGCGAACACACAGATAAAGAAGATAAGTTCCTGCAACTGGCAGCAGTGCTCTATAACTACCGCCTGAGCGGCACGCAACCCGTTACCGCCAACGTAGCACCCATGAAAGTGTGCCCGCCGGAAACAAAACTTTACTGCAAGCCCGCCGCCATAAGAGTACTGCAACAGGTACTGGAAACCGAAAGCATCCAGCTGCTCCAGCTATGGCTCGAATACTGCGCCAAGGCCAATGTACTCCTGCCACCGGCGCAACTGCCCGTGATGCTCGACAAAGGCTGGCGGAATAAATCATTGCGCGCATTGATCGCTGCTACGGGCGGACAACGTGCGGAATGGCTCGGGCACTTTAACCCCGACTGGAACTTTTCACGCGTAGCGGATACCATCGAAGACAGATGGCAGAATGGCGCCACCGCACAGCGTTTTGAAGCGCTGAAGGAGTTGCGTGCAACCGATCCCGTAATGGCGCGCACCTGGCTGGAGCAATCCTGGCCTAAAGAAAGCGCTACCGTGAAAACGGAACTGCTCTCCGTACTGGAACAACCTGCCCATCCCGCAGACATTCCCTGGCTGGAATCGCTGCTCACCGAAAAAAGTAAACAGGTAAAAGACACCGCCACCCGCATCCTGAAAAAACTGCCCGGCTCCTCCCTCCATGAAAAATACTGGCAGATCGTCGCCGGCGCCATACAACTCGATGAATACGGTCAGGTAACGGTAGCGCTCCCGGAAATAACGGACGACAGCATTTTCCAGAGCGGCATCGAAAAACTCAGCAACGATAAAAGCATTACGGATGAAACACACATCCTCTACCAGCTGATCAGCTTCGTACACCCCGCCCGCTGGGAAGAACATTTTAACCGGAATACGGAAAGGGTCATCGCCCTCTTCCAGCTACAGGAATCGCTGAAACCTTTTATCCCTGCGCTGGTGCTGGCTATTGCCTGGTTTGAAGACAAAGCGCGCGCTGTCTCGTTTATGGAGCACAGCGAAACTTTTTATATAGATATCATCCCCCTGCTACCACCGGAACAACAACAGCAGTTCAGTGAAAAGTTTTTTGATGAACACCCGGACTCCATTATCCAGTATGCCTGCAACAACCAGGAAGAATGGAGCCTCCCGCTATGTACCCGGATCTTCAAATATGCGGCCACACAGCCTTACACCTACAATCAGCAATTCATGAATAATCATATCCGGCAGATACCCGTAGCCATTGCCGCCACCCTGGATGATATCACACCCGTGGAGGCCTATCACACCGGGTACTGGAATAATATCAAAGTTCACCTGGGCCGGCTGCTCCAGGCAAAAAGCCAGATACAATCACTTTAATCCAAACACATTAATCAACATACCATGTCAGACATTTTACGCTACCACGCCGAACAACTGTACGCACAGGAGCTGGAAGAACTGAAAAAAGACGACGCAGGGAAGCGTCCGCAAAACTGGTTACTGCCGCCACAAGCGGTAGTTACTTACCTGATCGGCGGGAAACTGAAGAACGGTTTTGAAGTCACCCCTAAATATATTGGCAGCAAACGCCTCATGGAAATAGCCGTGGCTACCCTCGCCACCGACAGGGCCCTGCTGCTGTATGGTTTGCCTGGCACCGCCAAAAGTTGGGTGAGCGAACACCTCGCCGCAGCCATCAGCGGCGATTCCACGCTCATCATTCAGGGTACCGCCGGTACCAGCGAAGAAAGTGTGCGCTATGGCTGGAACTACGCCCGCCTGCTGGCCGAAGGCCCTACCCGGAATGCCCTGGTGGAAACCCCGGTGATGCGCGCGATGCAGGAAGGAAAAATTGCCCGCATAGAAGAACTCACCCGCATCGGCGCCGATGTGCAGGATACCCTCATCACTATCCTGTCGGAAAAAACGCTTCCCATTCCTGAACTGAATACGGAAGTGCAGGCCACCAAAGGATTCAATATCATTGCTACCGCCAACAACCGCGATAAAGGCGTAAATGAATTATCCAGTGCGCTGAAACGCCGCTTCAATACTGTTATCTTGCCTGTTCCGGATTCCATGGAAGAAGAAATTGATATTGTAAGAAGAAGGGTGGAAAGCTTTGAAAAAACGATGGACCTGCCGGCAGAAAAACCTGCGGTGGAAGAAATCCGCCGCATCGTTACCATCTTCCGCGAACTCCGCAACGGCGTTACCCTCGATGGCAAAACCAAGCTGAAGTCGCCCGGCGGCACCCTCAGCACCGCTGAAGCCATTTCTGTGGTGAATAATGGTCTCACCCTGGCCGCCTGGTTCGGCGATGGCACCCTCAATGCTGCGGATCTGGCCGCCGGCATCATCGGCGCTGTAGTGAAAGATCCCGTTCAGGATAAACTGGTTTGGCAGGAATATCTCGAAACAGTGGTAAAAACACGGGAGGATTGGAAAGATGTGTACCGCGCCTGCCGTGACCTGGCTTAACAGCAGGTAAGGTTCAGGTCCGCCTTTAAAGCGGGGATGAAGCGTATCAAGTCCACCTTTATGAAGGCTATAAAGCGTGATACAACGTGAAAACTCCTGCTTTACTGCTTTAGTTTTTACTTTAATAGTAATTTCATAAGTAGATCATAATGTGTTCATTACATTATGTTTGTTTAGAAATTACTTTCAGTATAATTTCCGGGAGATGCCGAACTGCTGGCACTCCATTCATTTGTTAATAATGATCGACGTATGTCCGTACATATATTAGGTATCCGGCACCACGGCCCTGGCTCAGCCAGGAATGTAAAAGCTTTCCTGGAAGAGCTGCAACCGGATATTGTGCTGATCGAAGGACCACCGGAAGCAGATGCCTTGCTGCAATGGGCTGGTCATGAAGAGCTGCAACCACCCGTGGCCATCCTGGCTTATCAGCCGGATAGTCCGCAGAAAGCCTGCTTCTATCCATTTGCGGCCTTCTCACCGGAATGGCAGGCCATGCTGTATGCCAAAACCCACCGCATCCACGCCCGCTTTATGGACCTTCCCCTGGCCCATGTATTCGGCATGGAAAACGAAGCCGCGGCAAAAAGAGCAGCCGGCGCTCAAAAAGAGGAAGCTCAAAAAGAAGAAGCTGAAAACACAATACCAGGGGAAGACATGCCTCCCGCGGAACTGAACTCCGCATTGAATGCTTCCACGAAAGCATTCAATGCGGAAGAACTGGACCTGGAATTTCTCCCGCCATCACCGCAGGACCCGGTCGCCCACCTGGCCCATGCCGCCGGATACGACGATGGCGAACGCTGGTGGGAACATATGTTTGAATACCGCCTCGGACAGGAACAGGTATTTGAGGCGGTGCATGACGCCATGCACGCCCTCCGGGAAGAACTCCCCCGGCGGTACGACCGGAAAGAAGCCCTCCGTGAAGCCTGGATGCGGAAGTGCATCCGTCAGGCAGAAAAGGAAATGTTCCAGCGGATAGCCGTCATATGCGGCGCCTGGCACGCACCGGCGCTGCAAACCATGCCCAAACAAAAAGATGATAACGACCTGCTGAAAGGCCTCCCCAAAGTAAAAGTGGAATGCACCTGGATACCATGGACGTATAGTCGCCTCAGTTATGAAAGCGGCTATGGCGCCGGCATTCCGTCACCGGGATGGTACGAACACATCTGGGAATACCCTGCCGATGATGGTACCCGCTGGATGGCGCTGGTAGCAAAGCTCTTCAGGGAGCAGCAACAGGATACCTCCGTGGCGCACGTAATGGAAGCAGTACGCCTGGCCAACGCATTGGCTGCCCTCCGTCATTATCCCAGACCCGGATTGGAAGAACTCAACGAGGCCACCCTCAGTGTGCTCTGCAACGGGGAAAGTATCCTCATGCAACTGATCCGTGATGAGCTGATTGTACGCAACCGGATCGGGAAAGTACCCCCAGAAGTACCTACGCCTCCACTCCAGGCCGATATTTCCCGGTGGCAGAAAAAACTAAGGCTGCCGCAAACAGCTGACTTTAAAGACTATACCCTCGACCTGCGGAAAGACACGGACCTGGAAAGAAGTATTTTCCTCCACCGCCTGCAACTGCTGGAAATATACTGGGGAAAACGTTTCGAGGTATCCGGGAAAGGTACCTTCAAAGAACAATGGCGCCTGCAATGGGACCCCGCCTTTTCCATTGATATCATCGAAAAAGGCAGTTGGGGAAATACCGTAGCAGAAGCCGCTACCAGCTTTGTTACCAACACCGCCAATAATACCGGCACTCTTCAGCAGGTATGTAAAATGCTGGAATCCGCCATCCCTGCAGAACTCCCCGCTGTAGTGGAAGTATTGATCCACCGGATCAACAACCTCGCTGCCGCCTCCGGCGATGTGCTCCAGCTGATGGAAGTAATTCCCTCACTGGTAAATATCAGCCGCTATGGCAACGTGCGCAAAACAGATGCGGCGCTGGTCAGCAACATCACCGAAAGCATGATAGGCCGCATCTGCATCAGCTTACCCGCTGCCTGCACCGCCGTTGCCGATGATGCCGCACTCCCGCTGCTGGATCTCTTCTTTGCCATGAACGACGCCATTAACCTCATACAGGATAATGCCCTCACCACCTCCTGGCAGGAAACGCTGCTGGCCATTTCCCGCAACGCGCAATCGGCCCCCATGATAGCCGGCTACGCTTCACGGCTCCTCTTCGACGGCAAAATAATGACGGGGGAAACATTGGTAAAAGCTTTCAGTGTATCCATGTCAGTAGCCAATCCGCCTGCACTGGCGGCCGCCTGGCTGGAGGGCTTCCTCAGGGGCAGCGGTACCCTGCTGCTCCTGGATGAAGAGCTGTGGGACATGGTGCATAATTGGGTTTCCCAACTGGAAAATGATATTTTCATACAGGTATTGCCGTTATTACGCCGCACCTTTTCTAACTTTACCGCCCCGGAACGAAAAAAACTGGGCGACAAAGTGAAACACGGCGGAAATGGAACCAGCATAAAAGCAACTACCACAGGGGATATAGATCATGACCGGGGCGCCCGGGGCATCCCCGTAGTGATGCAGCTGCTGGGATTTAAAGACGCTAAATTATTACCGGATGGAGCATGAAGAACAGGTTCGCAGGTGGCGGCTCGTACTGGGTGGATCCCAGAATGACGGTACCTCCTTCCCGTTAAATAAAACGGACCTGCAGTTGGACAAAACACTGGAAGCCCTGTACGACAGCACCAGGCAGGGAGGATTAGGACCATCCTCTCCAAACGTAAGCCGCTGGCTGGGCGATATCAGGAGCTACTTTCCCGCCTCTGTGGTGCAGGTAATGCAACAAGATGCCCTCAAACGCCTGAACCTCACCCAGATGCTCTTCGAAAAAGAGATGCTGGAAAACATAGAACCCGATGTACACATGGTGGCCACCCTGATGACTTTGAGCAAGGTTATCCCGGAAAAAACCAAAGACACCGCCCGGCAGGTAGTGAAAAAAGTAGTGGATGAACTGATGCGGAAACTGGCGCAACCCACCCAGCAGGCCATCACCGGCAGCTTAAACCGCAGCGCACGCAACCGGCGCCCACGGCATAACGAGGTGAACTGGCCTCTAACTATCCAGAAAAATCTGCAACACTATCAACCGGAGTATAAAACCATTATCCCTGAAACACTGATCGGGTACGGCCGCAAACGGTCGGCGCTGAAAGAAGTGGTATTATGCCTGGATCAAAGCGGATCAATGGGTACCTCTGTCGTTTATTCTGGTATCTTTGGGGCTGTAATGGCTTCTATCCCGGCGCTAAAAACACAGATGGTGGTTTTTGATACCGCCGTGGCAGACCTTACAGAAGAATTGCAGGACCCGGTGGAACTGCTGTTCGGCGTACAACTGGGCGGAGGTACAGATATCCATGCCGCACTGAAATACTGCGCACAGATCATCACCAAACCGGCAGACACCGTACTGGTACTGATCACCGATCTCTTTGAAGGAGGAGATGAAAAAAATATGCGGAAACGCTTTACCGAACTTGCAGCAGCAGGTGTACAGGTAATCGTACTGCTGGCGCTGAACGATGAAGGCGCCCCCAGCTACGATCACGAGAATGCCCAATTCCTGGCAAACCTCGGAATACCCGTATTCGCCTGCTCCCCGGACAAGTTTCCGGAGATGATGGCCTGCGCATTGAGCAAACAGGATGTTGCACAATGGGCAGCAAAAGAAGATATTGTGCTGAAAAAATAATCTGAATCTATCTATACCCTTATGCCATACAAAAAGGAAACTATACTACCTCTTGTTGAAAAACTGAAACAACTGAATGACTATGAAAACATCGCAGGCGCTATACAGTCCGGGGTAGATTTCCTTACAGGGCACACCTATGAAACACCGGTATTTCCCACCGCTGAAACCGCCCGGCAAATGGGACATTTCATCTCCCTGCTGCAAATTCCCGACCACTGGGACGACAACGACCGGCTCATACTAAAGCTGATTTCACCACCGATTACCTGGAACGAATGCAGGGAAACCTTCCTGACAACCATCATTCCGATGATGGACATGCCCGGCACCTCCTCTTCCATTGTACTGCGGTTCAGCTATTTTACCAGCTACCTCCAGCAACGGGGTTGCACACCGGAAGAAATCGGCTCTCTCATGATCAGCTATTCCAGGGACGGTAACAACTTCGACCTTGCACCGCTGAAATTCACGCCCCTGCGCAAATTTCTGCAGGACCTGATCAAAAGTGCGGAACCACATGTGATCAACGCCTATGTAAACACCTGGCGTAAAAAAGGATGGAACTCCCTCTTCTTCCGGCTCCTTACCAAAGGGCACCCGGACCGGGAAATGGAATACCTGGAAAACATCCTCCTGCTGCCGGAATACCTTCCGGATCAACAGGCCGTGTCCCGCGTATTACTGCAAAACAACCCGGGCAAGTATGAACCGCTGATCGAAAAAACAACCACGCAACTGGCTGCACTACCCGATTATGCCGCCGCCGTCAGTGGTTATTATCTTCTCGCCGGTCATCTTCCCGAAAAATATAACCAACGGCTGCTGAAAGCAGCCTACGATTACCTGGAAAGGCAGGTTGCCGGCCCATACACACCGGAATCGGGGTACTCAAAGGTAACAGGGGAACATACCGCCCAACAACATGCCCCCCGGCGTGCTGGCAGTGCGCGGCTTGCTGCACCTCGACCGCCCCGCAGCCGTTCCTTATCTCGCTGACCTGCTTGCTCAAAAACGTTCGCTCCACCCCGAAGCCTTCCAGGTGCTGGCAGACGAGTTACAGGAACAGGCAGCACCCATGCTGCTGCACGCACTGGAAAATGATTACGACGCCAGAACAATACTCCCGGTGCTCTCCCAGCTGGACAAGGCGCTGTATATAGATCAGCTCTGGCCATACACCCTGCATAAACTGAAATCAGTTCGTACGCTCGTTGCCGTGATACTGGCGGAACACCCGCAGGCGCTGGAAAGAGCGGCGGAATTACTGGGGCATAAGAAAGCCGATCAACGCTTAACCGCCGTACAGATCCTGTCTAAACTCGACCATGAGCATGCCCGGGAACTGCTGCAACAGGCGCTCCACAAGGAAGTAAACGACGATGCACGTGACCTGATGCTGGAAACACTGGGAGGACATACCCTCACAGATACCGACGACCTGGTGCTCGTTACCAGGCTGGTGATGTTTGCAAAGAAAAGACACAAACTCTCCAAACCGGCAGAGAAATGGCTGGACGACAAAGCCTTGCCGCCGCTCTACCTGCTGGATGGTACAGTGATGACCACCGACATGATGCGCTTCCTGATTTACCGCATGTCGAGGGTAACGGAAGTACACGCCGACGTGGAAGCCAAACCACTGCTGCGTTTGATCGACCGGTCCCGCAGCGGCGACTTTGCCCGCGCACTCTATAAAGCATATGCCGACCAGGGCGGCGACCTGAAGCTAAAGTACCTCATGACGCTCACCGCCCTGCTGGGAGACGACCTGCTGGCCGATACCCTGCGGGAAGACATACAGCTCTGGATTACCACCAAACGGCTCAAAATGGCGGAACACGGCGTGGGCGCGCTGGCCCTGCATGGCAGCAATAAAGCGCTCCGCGAAGTGGAATTCTTCTCACGCAGGTACCGCTTCCGTAAAGCAGTAGTAGGCGCTGCAGCCCTCCGGGCGCTGGAGCTGACGGCCACAGAAAGAGGTCTAACGCTGCAGGAGCTGATCGATTCAATAGTGCCTGATTTTGGCTTCGATGGACTGTACCGGTCCTTTGAAGTGAAAGGCGAAACATACCGCGCATTCCTCGACAGTAACTTTAAACCGGCTTACATTAATGATAAGGGCCGTCGCCTGAAAGCCATTCCCGTAGCCACTCCCAGGGAAATCAGGAATGCTTTCAAAGCACTGCCAAAGGAAATGGCCGATACCATCAAAGTACAAACACAGCGACTGGAACTTTTCCTGGAAGAACAAAGAAAATGGAGCGCCGAAAAATGGCAGGCCGTATTCCGGCACAACCCGGTGATGTCCGTTTTCGCCACAAGGCTTGTCTGGGCGTTATTCGATGAAGGCGATCAGCTGATCACCGCCTTCTACTGCGATGAAAACATAACACCACGGACGCTTACCGGCGACTCCCTTACCCTTCCGGAAAATGCGCAGGTAAGGATATTGCATCCCATTCACCTGGATACAGCTACCCTGCAGCAATGGAAAGATACATTCAAGGCGCAGCCGGTGTTTCCTCAACTGGACAGGCCCGTAACCCTGCCGCAAAATTATGCGGTAGAATACGACTATGGCGACGCCTCTATGGAAAACGGATTACCAAGCGGTTATATGGAACAGGAAGGTTAATGGCGCAGTTCTTTTAAATCACGG
The DNA here is from genome assembly GCF_050434025.1 of Chitinophaga sp. W3I9. Classification (NCBI taxonomy): domain Bacteria; kingdom Pseudomonadati; phylum Bacteroidota; class Chitinophagia; order Chitinophagales; family Chitinophagaceae; genus Chitinophaga; species Chitinophaga sp. W3I9. The sequence continues at coordinate 3,966,258 of NZ_JBNPWC010000001.1, read as the reverse complement.
GATTTTATTGTATTTTTTCACCTTAACCAAGTGAACAATAAAAATCTACGTATGTTAAAACTACGCTCCACCCTGGCATTGGCCGGCCTGCTGCTGCTATCGGTAAGTACCATGCCCCTGCAGGCAATCAATATTATTCCGCAGCCGTCGGAAGTAAAAACATTGTCTGGCACGTTCTCTTTATCCGGCGCCACTGCCATCATTCCAGGCAAGTGCGCCGGCGAGGCCAACCAGCTGCAACAGGCATTACAGGAAACATATGGACTCTCTCTCACACTGAAACCTGCTGCCAAAAACAACTACATCCGCTTCTCCCTGGACGCAAAACTGGAGAAGGAATTAGGCAAGGAAGGCTACCAGCTGCAGGTAACGCCTGATAACATCACCATCACCGCGGCAACTACAACCGGCGTGTTTTATGGTATACAGTCTTTACGCCAACTCATTACCGCCAACGGCAGCGCATATACGATTAATGCCGTGTCCATCAAAGACAAGCCCCGCTTTGGCTGGAGGGCATTCATGCTGGATGAAGGCCGCTACTTCAAAGGCGGCGAAACCGTAAAACACCTCCTGGATGAAATGGCGCTGCTGAAAATGAACGTTTTCCACTGGCACCTCACCGACGACCAGGGCTGGCGTATTGAAATCAAAAAATATCCCCTGCTTACCACTGTCGGCAGCAAACGCGATTCCACCCAATCCGGTACCTGGAACAGCAAAGTATACGACGGCAAACCCCACGAAGGGTTTTATACGCAGGAACAGATTAAAGACATTATCAAATACGCGGCAGACAGGCACATCACCATTGTTCCTGAAATAGAAATGCCGGGCCATTCCAGCGCGGCCATTGCAGCCTATCCGTGGCTTGGCACCACCCACACGCCTATCAGGGTTCCGGGTAAATTCGGTGTGCATTACGACGTTTTCAATGTGTCTGATCCCAAAGTGATCGCCTTCCTGGAAGATGTGTTGCAGGAAGTGATTACCCTCTTCCCCTCTAAAGTGATCCATATCGGCGGCGACGAAGTAAAATACGACCAGTGGAAAGCAGATGCCGGTGTAAATGCCTTCATGAAAGCGCATCAGCTTGGCTCTCCTGCCGACCTGCAGATTGCTTTCACCAACAATATCTCCAACTACCTGGCAAGCAAAAAACGCCGTATGGCCGGATGGAACGAAATCATGGGCACAAAGCTGCATGAGTTCACTGATAGCAAAGATGTTTCCGCTACGGAAAAACTCGCAGCCGGTACCATTGTGCAATTCTGGAAAGGGGAGCTGAAACTGATCACCGATGCGGTGTCTAAAGGATACGACGTAATCAATTCCTATCACGCCATGACTTACCTGGATTACAGCTACAAGGAAATATCACTGGAAAAAGCCTACAGCTTTGATCCCATCCCCGAAGGCCTTGATCCGAAGTTCCACAGCAAAATACTGGGCAGTGGCTGCCAGATGTGGGGTGAATGGATTCCGGATGTAAAAACAATGAACCACCAGGTATTTCCCCGCCTGGCGGCTTATGCAGAAGACGCGTGGACCATTCCCGCCAATAAAAACTTCACACAGTTCTCCGATGCACTGCAATACTTCTATACCCGCTGGGATAAAGAAGGTATTCAGTACAATAAATAATTGTAAAACAGCTATTGCAGCCATACCAGGCTGCAATAGCTGTTATTTCGCCGGCACCAGCTTCAGGGTGTCGCCTGCCTTTTGCAGGTGATAAATGATAATCCCTTTGGTGTTTGCAGTTAACGCATCGGGATCACCTTCCCTGAACGCCGGAAAAGTACGTACCAGCGTTTTCTCTTTTATAAAAAATGTATCCTGTCCCCTGTAATCCTTTTGCTGCATGGTATCCAGGGAAACAGTGTTAATCCTTGTCACTTTAGGCCGGCCTATTTCAAAAGCATAGATCTTACCAAACCGGCCGGTACCCTCCGATAACATTTGCAGGTAAAGCTCCGGTTTATCGTTTCCATCCAGGTCTGCGATCATCATATTTTTCAGCTGCCCTTTCACGTCATGCTCAATGGTACTGTCTGCCTGTGTAGAATCCTTTTTGCTGCCTACCGCCAGGATAAGATCCCGCATACTGCCGGTACCAGAGGCAATCGCCGAAATGCGGTAATCGCCATATGTAGTATCTAACGAGATGCTTTCCGATTTTTCTTCTGGCACGCCCTGAACCGGGGCATTGGCCGAATCTTTGGCTGCCCGCTCCTGCTCATTCTGCATCGGGCTGTTACATGCGGTGCAAATTACCACCGCCAACAGCGATAACCTGAAAAATGTGTGATCCATATGCTGCTGATTTAAAAGCCCGGCCGCCGGTTAGCGGCCGGAACTGCCTGTCATCAATGCTTTTTATGTTTATTAGCTTTGGTGTCTTTACTGTTGTGCGTGGTATCGCTGCCTTTATAATCCTGTTCTTCATTTTTCCTGCTGTCAAGATTATCCCTGATTTCGGGCCGTGGCATATTGGAAAAAGACTGTTGTTTACTTTGCCGGGTGTTCTCATTTCTGGTGCCTTTCATAAGATAAATTTTTGGTGAACAATATCTTAACCGCCACAAAAGCAGTGCCTCACGTTCTTCCGGCCGTCCATAGGGGTATACAGTATGGGATAACGTGTCTGTCACTCCACTGTTTGACGTGCAATATCCACAGTAAAAACGGGAATAAATAACGCAACGATAAGATAACTGAAATATTGTCAGCAGCTTACATCAACAGTGCTCTGCCGCTGGAAAGGGCGCATGATATCTGCTTATTAATACCTGAACAAATTTATTTTTTTATGAAAAACCTACCAGCTACCATCGGCCTTATAGGCACGCTTACCCTCCTCTTTTTCTTCAGGGGTACTCCGGACAAAGCACAGGCGGCTCCGGTAAAGCCAGCTCAGATTGATCAGATTGAAGTATTTGCACAGGACACTTTTCCACCTAAGCCAATGGATACCGTCATGAAACACAAGAAGAAAAAAGATAAGAAAGGAGATACTTCCTGGCCACAGAAAAGAGATACTTTATTCAGATGATTTTTAGCGGAGGGGAATCTCCCCTCCTTTTTATTGTTCGAGGGTACCAAATAGCCCATTCTTATAATCCTGTATTGCCTGCTCCGTTTCTTCCGCAGTGTTCATTACAAAATTATCTTTTGCCGCCACGGGTTCATTGATCGGTTCCGCGCAAAGGTATAACAGGCGGGTATTTTCAAGTGCTGAAATATGAATGTCCGGTTGCTCATCATCCTTATCAAACACCACCAGGTGATAGCCTGATACGGCGGTTCCATTCACTTCTATTTTCCCATCCACTACATACAACAACGTCCAGTATCCACGTGTAGCCGTAAGCGTTACGGCTTTTCCTGCTTCCACATTTCCCCAGATGGCGGTGATGGGCGTAAAGTTTTTTAATGGCCCTGTTTTACCTTCATAATCGCCGCCTACCAGCGTAAGGTGCACGCCTTCTTTTACCGCCACTGCGGGCATTTCTGTTCCTTTAATATACTGGTACCAGGGATCTTCTGCTTTATGCGCTGCTGGTACATTAAACCAGAGCTGCAATAGTTCATAGTTGCCCCCTTTCTTCAGAAATTCCTCCGACGGGCCTTCACTATGCAAAATACCTTTCCCGGCAAACATCCATTGTACGTCGCCGGCGGTAACGGTCATGGCATTACCGGCATTATCGCGGTGATATCCCTGCCCCTGCAGCATAAAGGTAACCGGTGCAAACCCGCGATGCGGATGCGGATGCAGCCTGTCTTCCGGCGATCCCGGCGCAAAATACTTTGCCGGCATATGATGCACCACAATAAACGGGTTGGCAAACCGGAACTGCATGGTAGGCAGTGATTGTCTTACGACTTCGGTATCTGTAATATGTTTTTCGCGTCCTTCGAGGACGTGGAGGATCTTCTTCTCCATAAAAATTATTTTATCGGATCAGTTTTAATCTGGCTTTTTCCACGGAGCTGCGGAACATTTTCAGGATCAGCACTTCATAATTTTCAATAATGATCACTTCTCCTTCCCGCGGAATATTTCCGTGGATGTAGTTGATTAAACCGGAAAGGGTTTCATAATGTTCACTTTCCGGCAGGGGATGGGGTAATAATTCATTGATATCTGCCAGGTATTCATGCGCATCTACAATAAAATTATCATCTTTCTGCTCCACAATCGGCGTTTCATGATCATGTTCATCCTGTATGTCGCCTACCAGTTCCTCCAGGATATCTTCCATGGTAACAATTCCCTCTGTATCGCCAAATTCGTTGGTCACTACCGCCATTTGCAGGCGTTGGCCCTGGAAGGTACGCAGCAGGTCTTTTATTTTCATACTGTCCGGCACATAAAATACCGGCTTCATGATATCCTTTATGTTATGCAATGTTTTTTCATGCACGCCTTTCACCACATCTTTGGTATACACCACCCCTTTTAGTTCATCGAGCGAACCGCTGGATACGGGATACCTGGAGTAGCCGTCCCTGATCACCTGGTCTATCAGTTGATCCAGGGGCAGGTTGATGTCGAGGGAGGATATGTCTTTACGGTGGGTGAGGATTTCCTTTACGCGGCTGTCGTCGAACATAAATACGTTCTGGATCAGTTCCCGTTCGGTTTCCTCGATAGCGCCGCCTTCCTGGCTTTCAGAAATGATCAGCTTCAGTTCTTCTTCCGAATGGATTTCCGATTCTCCGGCCGGTTTAATACCCATAAGGCGGAGAATACTGTTGGCCAGCCCGTTGAGCAGCCATATAAAAGGACGGAAGATCACAAACAGCGCCCGCAGCGGGATGGCCACCACCAGCGTGGTGGGCAGCGGTTTACGGATGGCCATTGATTTGGGAGCCAGTTCCCCGAAAACGATATGCAGGATGGTAATAATAGTGAAAGCAACGGCTACGGCAATTACATGGGTAGCGGCCATTGAAATGGTAACACCAAGACTTTCCATCAACCGGAGCACGATGGCCGTCATCACCGATTCACCCACCCAGCCAAGTCCCAGTGAAGCCAGGGTAATTCCCAGCTGCGTAGCGGCCAGGTACCCGTCCAGGTTATTGAGGATGCTTTTGGCGGCGGCGGTAGCTCTTTTGCCGGTCAAACCGCCTTTACTGTTGATTTGGGAGGAACGTACTTTAACAATGGCAAATTCTGCCGCAACAAAGAATCCGTTTAATAATACTAATATAATTGTCCAGAAGAGTTGCCAAAGCATGTAGTTGTTAAATTGGTTCGCAACCCCAAATATAGGTAAATCAATTTTTATACGTTCGGGTATTTTGAAGAATTACAGATTATAAATTAAAATTCCGGGAGATATATTCGGGATTTTACCTTTCTGATATGCAATTTTTTCCAAGCAGTCTACTTATTTCATAGAGTTTATGTATTTTGTGGGGAATTAAGGCTGGCACATTATTAAAAAATGGAGAAAGAACTTACTACCCTTGCTGCACCCGCAGCTCCGAGCACAAACGAATCAAATGCTGCAACGCCGCAGGAAAGCGTCAACTTTAGAAAACAGCGCTGGATTTATGGTATAGCAGGCATCCTCATACTGGGCGTTATCCTGGGTGTGGCGTGGTGGCAATCGCCCGATTTCCGCACGTATGTAGAAGACGTACCTCCTACTTTTTACTATTTCCTCATAGCAGGATTTATCTTCGCCATGATCGACGGCGCCATCGGCATGTCTTACGGCATTACTTCCACTACTTTTTCCCTGTCGATGGGCATTCCGCCTGCATCGGCGAGTACGGCGGTGCATATTTCGGAAATCCTCAGCTGCGGCATTGCCGGCTGGATGCATATGCGGATGGGAAATGTCAACAAAAAACTGTTTAAACTACTCATATTACCGGGTATTGCCGGTGCTGTGATAGGGGCTTACCTCTTATCGTCGCTGGAACATTACGCACAATACACTAAACCGGTGGTATCGCTGTATACGCTGATCCTCGGCACCGTTATCCTGATGAGAGCCATTAATGCGCAGCGCAAAAAACACGCAGCTAAAAAAATTAAGCGAATAGGCCTGCTAGGCTTCGGAGGCGGATTTATAGACGCTATCGGTGGCGGCGGCTGGGGTTCTATTGTGTTGTCGTCCCTGATTGCCGGCGGCCGACATCCCCGCTTTTCGCTGGGCACGGTAAAGGCTACCCGCTTTTTTATCGCTATGCTCAGTTCCCTCACTTTTGTAACGGTGTTGTATCACGTACACTGGGATGCCGTACTCGGCCTCGTAATAGGCAGCGCCATCGCCTCTCCTATTGCGGCAAAAGTATCCAATAAAATTTCTGCTAAAACTATTATGGTAGCGGTGGCGATCATTGTGATCCTGGCAAGTATGAGGAGCATCTATATGTTTGTAGCCAAAATCATATAGCCGTAGCCGTTAATCGTTGCTTACCTGCTGGTTTACCTTTAAAGTAATGGGCTTGTCGACTTCGTATTCCACCAGCGCCTTAATAGTGATCACTTCCCGGTCGCTGAACGGCCGTTGCGGGAGGAACTTCGGGTCTATGTCCACCTGGATTTCGGCGGTACGGTCTTCAAAAAGATAATTATTGCCACGCAGCTTTTTGGTGATGTAACCGGTCACCTTAACAGCGATGCTGTCGTTGTGCAGTTGCCGGGCATTGCGCATCACCTCTCCGACGGTGTAAGTTCGTTCCTGCAGAGCGAACAGGGGAAGCAACAAACATAGCATCCAGCTTTTCATGATAAATATATTGGTTCGCTAACACCATAAACAATAATCATGGCAGATTGTTCACCGAACAGATACATTTGGTTATCTTGTAAATCATAAACTTCAGGTATGGGATTCCTCAAAACGTACAGTAGTATGTTCTGGTTACTGGCAGGCATCATTGCCGGCAGTATTGCCGGGCTTATATTGGGTGAGCGTGTAGCCGTTATCAAACCATTGGGCGATGTATTTCTGAACCTGCTGTTTACAGCCATCATACCACTGGTATTTTTTGCGATCTCGTCCGCCATTGCCAATATAGAAGCGGGGCATAAGCTGGGCCGTATTCTCGGTGTGATGTCGCTGGTGTTCCTTGGTACCGTTCTCATCTCCGCCTTTCTTACTATTGTGGCCGTATGGATATTTCCCATCCACCAGCAGGTAACGCTTACAAAAGATGTGAACCTGGAACAGCCGGGCAACTGGGGCGAGCAGGCAGTACGGCTCCTCACTGTGAATGAATTTTATGAGTTGCTGTCGCGTAAAAATATGCTGCCGTTCCTGATTTTCTCCGGCCTGGTAGGTTTTGCAGCCATGCGTACGGGAGAGAAAGGCGCTGCTTTCCGCGGATTTCTGCAGTCGGGCAATGAGGTGATGAAAGATATCCTTACGCTTATCATGAAATTGGGCCCTATCGGGCTGGGCGCCTACTTCGCTTACCAGGTGGGCACTGTAGGACCGCAACTATTTGGCACCTATGCACACTCTCTCGGTATTTACTACGGCTTTGGCGTTGTATATTTTATTGTTGGCTTCAGTGCGTACGCATTTGTTGCCGGTGGTATACCGGGTATAAAAATTTTCTGGAAGAACAATATTGTACCCACCCTTACCGCGGTTGGTACCGGCAGCAGTATTGCCACTATTCCGGCTAATCTCCACGCAGTAGAGCGGATGGGCGTTCCACGCGATATCGGCAACGTGGTAGTGCCATTGGGCGCTACCCTGCATAAAGATGGCTCCAGCATTTCTTCCATCATAAAAATGGCCGTGGTGTTTGCCATGTTCGGAAAGGGCTTCGACAGCGTCCCCATCATTTTAATGGCACTAGGCGTTACTGTTATAGCCAGCATCGTGGAAGGCGGTATTCCTAATGGCGGCTACATTGGCGAACTGCTGGTGATGAGCATCTACGGGTTTCCCATAGAAGCACTCCCGCCGCTGATGATTATAGGCACGCTGGTAGATCCGCTGGCTACAATCCTCAATGCGACGGGCGACAATGTTGCTGCTATGCTGACAACACGTTTTCTGCGGGGGCGGGCGCCGGCAGTTTCGTAAACGCCTGCTCCAGGTCGGCCAGCAGATCGGCGGTTTCTTCAAGTCCTACTGATAAACGGATCAGGCTATCGCTTACGCCTGCCGCTCTTCTCTTTTCTGCGGGAATGGATTTATGGGTCATCGCCGCGGGATGACACAATAAGCTTTTGATGCCTCCGAGGCTTTCTGCCAGTTTAAAGTAATGCGTAGCTGTAACAAACGCAGTTGCCGCTTCGGCCCTGTCATCTTTCAAGGTAAAAGATATAATTCCTCCAAACCCTTTACTCTGCTGCTTTGCCAGCTCGTGGCCCGGGTGCGATGGCAATCCCGGATAAAACACTTTATCTACTGCCGGGTGTTTTTCCAGGTATTCCGCCAGGGCCTGCGCATTAATGCCATGTTGCTTAATACGCAAGTGCAATGTTTCAATACCACGTATCAGCAGGAAGCTGTCGAACGGGGAAAGAATAGCGCCGCAGGCATTCTGATAAAATTTAATCTCCTCTCCCAGTTGTAATGTTTTAGCCACTACCACGCCCGCAATCAGGTCGCTGTGGCCGCCCAGGTACTTGGTAGCACTGTGGATCACCAGGTCGGCGCCCAGCTGCAAGGGCTTTTGCAGCACAGGGGAGGCAAAGGTATTGTCTACACAAAACAAACAGTTATGCGCTTTTGCAATGCGGCCTATAGCCGCAATATCTGAAATCTTCAGCGTTGGATTAGTGGGCGTTTCCAGCCAGATCAGGCGCGTGGCCGGTGTGATGGCGTTGAATACCGCCTGTGTATCGGAGGTATCTACATAGTTTACTTTGATACCAAACTTCTCATATACTTTATTAAACAGCCGGAAAGCGCCGCCGTAAATATCATCTACCGCTACAATTTCATCGCCTGATTTCAGGAGCTTGATTACCGCGTCGATTGCTGCCAGGCCGCTGGCAAAAGCAGATGCAGTAGCGCCGCCTTCCAGTTTCGCAATGATCTTTTCTGCGGTTTCACGGGTAGGATTATTTGACCGCGCATAATCGTATCCTTTATTTACACCGGGTGCTGTTTGCACAAAAGTAGATGTCTGGTAAATAGGAACTGCAATAGCGCCTGTTTGCGGATCTACGGGAATAGAATGGATCAGTTCAGTGATAGTGCTCATCTTTGTTTGATTTTTAGTTTGATGAAAAATTGGTTAAACAGGTCCGTTAAATGAGCATATCAAAAAGGTGGGAGCATAAAAAAAACTCACCTGGGAGCCAGATGAGTTTTCTATTATCGTAAGAATAATATAATGTAAAACTATTGATCTGACTTATCTTTCCTGGTCCGTAAACCGGGATGGATGCAGCACCTTTCACTGTTTGCACAGTGATGGTTGCTAAGGTATCGTCGGGCCATGTCCCTCCTCCTTTCTTGATAAGCTATTTAAAGAACTGGTGCAAAGATAAGACAGAAAAAATAACTTCCAAATTTATTTTCCTACTAAATCGGTAGACTATTATTTATGTGCCAGTGTTAAACGGATTCCTTCTTCATAAGAAGTAGGTTTCACCTTAAAGTGTTGTTCAAACTTTGTAGAGTCGAAGATATAAGGATAGTTACTCTGGTACAGCATTTCCTTCATTTCCCGGATGGTAGTGTCAAACAATCCCGAGAGGGTTAGCATAAAACTGCCCAGCTTCATATATTTAGGTTTCACCCCCATCTGGGTGGCAATTATATTTATATATCCGTTGCCGTCCGGCGCCGGGTTGGCGGTCGGCAGGTGCCATACCTGGTTCCAGGAACTATCGTCCTGTGAAAGAAGGAACAATCCTTTGGCAGCATCCGGCGTAAAGGTATAGCTATGTGTCTGATCGTCTTTTCCAAGCCACATGGCATTGCTGTTCTTCCGGAACTTATCGATGATCAGCAGGTTCAGGAAGCCGGTTTTATCTGCGCCGGGTCCGTAGAAGTCGGCCGCTCTTGCAATGGTAGCCGTAAGGCCACCGGCCTTTACCTCGTTCATTAACTGGGTTGCAATGGCTGCACGGATCGTTCCTTTCTTACTGGAGGGGTGATACGGCGTATCTTCTTTCATAGGTCCGTTTACTAACCCGTAAGAATATACGTTGTCGAAGAAAATGAGCTTCGCACCGGCTTCCTTGCAGGCATTAATTACATTGGTCATGATCTTTGGCCATGCATCAGACCATACTTTGATATTATATTGGAGACCGGCAGTAAGAAATACGATGGCACTATCTTTCACGGCGTTCTTTGTTTGAGCGGCATCAGTAATATCGGCCGGCACCAGGTCGGTGATGCCTTCAATTGATTTTGGCGACCGGCTTACGAGGCGTACCCGTTTCTGATGACGCACCAGTTCGGCTGCCAGTTCGTTAGCAATAATACCTCCTGCACCGAGGATTGTATATAAGGGCTGGATAGATGAATCAGACATAATAAGGATGTGTTTATAAAGTAGACGAATAAATGAATGAGATATTTTATTTCAGGGGTCCAATGGATCAAATACATTTACCTGCAGCGACCGCAGATCCGGCAGGAATGATAAAAAGTAGAGGTCGGCCTGTTTGATATCTGCCGCAGGCATATATCCTAACTCTGTGGTGCAACGTTGGGTGAACATCGGGCTGTTCACGTAGGCAACGTGCATCACATCAGACACGCACATCATTCTTTTACCGGCCGGTATGCCACTCTGCCACACGATCCTCACGGCATTACGCACGTTGGTGGTAGTGTGGCGGGCATAAGGGTCTACCATCACCGCCGACGCGGGGATCTTCAGTTCATTTACCAGGTATTTCCTCATTTCCACTGCTTCGGAATATTGGGTACCTACCGGTCTTACATGACCACCGGATACAATAATAAAGGGCGCCATTCCTTTGCGGTATAATTCCGCACCGGTACGGCAGCGGCTTTTACCGGTTTCACTGATGGCCTCCTTTGCTACCGGGCTTGCGCCCAGGATAAGCATGGCGGTGTACGGATATTTGTTCCAGTCTGTTTTCTTTATTTGTTTATACGCATCCCGGTTGGTATCAGATAATGGTTCATAACGCACGGCTTCATCGCGGCGGTTCAGCGTCAGTAATTCCAGGGCCACGTGCAGCGACGGCTGGAAAAACAAGTCCGGCTTCTTTTTCCCCGCATCTTCAATTACACGTTGTACCATTGCCTTGTAGGCAGGCGACATCACGTAATAAGTGGCCGAATCAATCACCGGGTAGCGGAGTCCTTTTCCGTTCGTATAGGCATTGAGGATATAGTTCACGCCATCGGCGGCATCCTTCCAGGCGAAGGAAAGCAATACCGGGTCCGTTTTCCCGGCATACAACTGGAATAAGCCACTGCTGCGCATTTCACTTACCAGTTGTTCCATTTCCTTTGGATGTTGCTGTAATAAAGTAATAAAAGCACTGCTCACTTCACTGATGGTGCTGCCGGCAAACTGCAACGGAGCGGTAAAATCACCGCTACTCACGGGATGGGTTATACGCTGTGTGTATTCATCCCGCAATGCGGTAAGGGTGCTATCCTTATTTATCAGCTGCGTCACACCAGGCACACGCTCCAGCAATGTAAACAGGTAAAAGATCCTGTCCTGCAGGGCACTGGTTCCTTTGTAAATTTTGTAATGCGGTTCCGGTGAAACAGGTTGACCAAAAACAAAAGGCAAGCATACGAGGAGTAACAGACCGGTAAGAAAACAGTTTTTCATCAAAAGCAGGTATTACAGCAACAATAATACAAAAGGAAAAGGGAACTTTATCTTCTCCCTAAAATATAATACATATTTTATATACCAATATTAAAACCTTAAAGTTTGCACCCATATGAAAGTTTTAATAGGTAAAAATATATAATGTATTAAATATAATTATACATAGGAAACTCAGCAGAAAATACATACCTATTCTTTTAGTTTTTCATTGATTATCTATTAGTTAGGGAACGTAAAATCATTATTTTCGTCGCGGTTTTGCCACCACGCCGACGTCCCAATCATATGTAACAATGTATACAACCCACGAAAAAAAGACCTTTGTACGTTATGCTGTGCTAACGATAATGGTGATTGTTTTGATGACCTTTTTCATGATTATCTCTTTAAGAAAAAAAGAGTCAGCACAGTTAAGCATTGTTGTTAAAGACCTGATAGCTACTAAAACTGATGTAGGTCATATTGACCAGGCAGTGCAACTGTTGTACGCAGCAGACAATAACTTCCGTGTATATACGCTCACTTACGACAAGCATTACCTGAATGCTTATGTGGGCCAGTTGAGCAGCATTACTGCGCACCTGGACAGCGCCGTGAGCTCCGCTAAAAATGAAAAGCAGATGCATGCGCTGCTGGCGGATAAAGTAAAGAAGTCGCAGCTGTACCTACAGACACGCCTATACGTAGATTCATTGCTGCAGCTATCGCAGGTATGGGACACTGCCACCCACCCCCTCCCCCTGCAGCAGTTGAGTAATATTAAAATACCGGCGCCCAACATAAAGGCCGACACGATTATAACTACGGAAACGGCCACTGCAAAGGGCCGCAAGAAACTATTGGGCCGCATCAAAGACGCGATCAGCAATAAATCACAGGTACAGCAAACGAGCCAGCAGGTGAAAATCGTTCAATACGACACACCAAAGGATGGCAAAGCCTTTTCAAAAGATCAGCTGTCAAAGATCCAGGCCGCCTATAACAAGTTTATAAAAGATGCCACCGAAAGTCATAATAACCTGAAGCAAAAAGAATACGCCCTCGTTATTGCCAACGAGCGGCTGTTCTCTGAATTGCTTCGCCTCATGGCGAACCTGAAACAGGACATCGTGGCCGAAACCGATAAGCGGCGGCTGCAATTGGGTCACGATATCGATCATTCCCTCTACAAGCTGGATAAGCACAACTACTGGGAGATTCCGCTCATCCTGTTACTGGCAGCGATTATTATATATGGTATTGTCCGTTTATACCGCTACGACCTGGCGTTGCTAAGAGCCAAGCAACAGGCTGAAAAGTTTGCACAACAGAAAAGCGACTTTGCAGCGACGATCAGTCATGAAATACGCACACCGGTACAGTCGGTGCTCGGCTATACGCACCTGCTGGAACGCGATACAACGCCCGAAACGGTGGCGGCTATACGTCACTCTGCAGAAATGCTGCTACAGGTGGTGAATAACGTACTCGACTACACGCGGATGGAATCTGCAGAACCCATATTAAGAGAAGAGAAGTTTGCTCCCCGTACCGCTATTGAAGAAGTATGCAATACACTGGCCATACAGGCAGCCATGAAGTCGCTCACGCTGGAGGTAAACATCTACTTCCCCAGCACTTTAATTGTGGTGGGCGATGCCTTCCGCCTAAAACAGGTGTTGATTAACCTGGTAGCCAATGCCATTAAGTTCACAGAAAACGGCGGTATTACGGTAACCGCGCATATACGTGACAACAACTTATTACAGGTAAGCGTAAAAGATACGGGTGTAGGTATTTCGCATAAAGAACTACCTTTAGTTTTCGAGGCCTTTTCCCAGGGAAATAACCATTATCATAAGGGAAGCGGATTGGGATTACATATTTCCAAGAAGATCATCGACCTGCACAACGGAAAGATACATGTGGAAAGCCTCGCAGGAAAGGGCTCCACTTTTTATTTTGAAATCAGGTATAAGCTGATGACCCCATCACCTGTTACCAAAAAAATTATTGTCCCGGTGAATAATACATCTACAAACGCAACTATTCCGGCGGGTATCCGGTTACTGGTAGTAGAGGACAGTATCCTCAACCAGAAACTGCTGGCCCTGATGCTGGACAGAATGCAGGCTTCTTACCTGATTGTTTCTTCAGCAGAAGAAGCACTGGAAGTATACCATCGTGAAGCATTCGATTTTGTACTGACCGACATTGACCTCCCCGGCATTGATGGACTGATGCTGACCAATATGATCCGGGAATTACCTGACAAGAAGAAAGCCTCCGTAACCATTATTGCCATTACCGGTAATGTTATGGACGATGATATTGAGCTGTATCTTCGTTCAGGTTTAAATGATTACATCATGAAGCCTTACCGCGAAGAAGACATCCTGGAAAAAATTACCAGGCATCATCAAATGGCGTAAATTGCGGAATGACTATCGCCGATCAGATCATTAGCTTCAACAGCCAGCTGCATTTCCCGGGCAAGTTGCCCGCAGGTATACGTGTGATGAACCCTTTCCGGGAAGGCCCCGGTATCATGGATATCATGACACAGTTCTATAAAAAATTTTATAACGACAAACAGCCACGCCAACTGATCCTGGGCATTAACCCCGGCCGGCTGGGATCGGGATCTACCGGCGTCCCTTTTACGGATACCAAACGTATGTGGGACAAGTGCGGCATTGAAATTACCGGGCTTAAAACGCACGAGCCCTCCTCTGTATTTGTATATGATGTAATAGACGCCTATGGCGGGGTGAAAAAGTTTTACCAGCAGTTTTATATCAGCTCTGTTTGTCCGCTCGGATTTACCTCCCTTCAACCTGGCGGGAAGGAAATAAATTACAATTACTACGACAGTGCCGCTTTAACAAAAGCCGCCTATCCTTTTATTGTGAGCAGTTTAAAAGCGCAATTGCAGTGGAATATCAGTCGTGAGGTATGCTATTGTATGGGGACAGGGAAGAATGCCGCGTTCCTGCAGGCATTAAATGAAAAGGAGAAATTTTTCAGGGCGATTGTCCCGCTGGAACATCCCCGCTTTGTTATGCAGTACAAATCCAAAACGAAGTCGCAGTATATCGACAAATACCTTACAGCTTTTGAGGAACACCCGTAACCCCAATCTGTGGAATTTTTACGCCGTCTGAACCGCGATCTGGTCTGCAATGTTGTTCAGCAGTCCCATGTTTAAACGACGGCCATTGTCTGTAGCGCCCGGTGCACGTACATATCCGTCTTCGTCTTTCTCCATCATTACCTCTTCTCCGTCTACGTCTACCAGAAAGCGTTCAGCTGAAGAGGGTTTTACGCAAAAGCGGCCTCCGGAAGTTTTAATCATAAATGCGTTCATAAGATTCTTTTTTCTAAAGAACTTACGCAAACCACGGACCAGCTATGTCAGGACAAAAAATAAAAATATTGATTCCAGATCAGTTCAAATTCTGCCTTGGAAATTAGTTCAGGAATAAATTGCCTGTCTTCCATGATTTCTTCCAGGCCGGGCATCACCTGATCGGATAAGGCGGTGCCGCCGAAATGAAAATTGCTGCAGGCGATGCCGAAGCTTCCATCCGGGTAGATTTCAATTTTCCTGTTTTCGAAACGCTGCGAATCTATCTCGCTGTATAGGTATACCGGTTCGTCTTCAAAATGATGAAGCCAAGATACTTTGAGATACTCCATTTTTTAGATTTTTACAAGACGGCAATCCCAGGTATCTTTGGGTTGTTCCTGTACCGGATCGGGCGTTACCACGCCGGTGATCTGGTAGATATTGCCTTCTTCATGCAACCGGTCGCCAATTTGAGGCGTCAGCTCGTATTTAAAGCGGATGGTAGCAATGATACCGAAAGACTTGTAACTATGAATTTTTATGATACTCGCAGATCTTACAGGTAAAAGCAATTCGGCCTTTTTGCGATTACGACTCCTGTACATGGAGATCATCGCCCATAATGCCAGGGCAAACAAAAGGCTAAGGAGCAGCAGATTCACGGTTTTGATCAGGTTTAGGTTGAATAATATTTTATAGTTGAGCGGTACCTCCTGTTGGCATAAAGCAGGTACTACTACAATATAGTGAATTTAACACATGTAAACAATTTTTTTTACAAGGCGGGGATGCGCCCTCCGGCGGGGAGGTATGGAGAATGCTTATATATGTGTTACTTCCGGGATACTTCTGCCATGCTTCAAACCTGCGTATACCTTGGATAAACCATGCGGTATTAATACTGTCAGCATGCACTTCTAATGCACTACCCATGCACTCCCCATGCACTATGTCTCATTTCCCCCCCGGATGGGCGGGTGTTGGTACTTCCTGAATGATGTCCGGAATTCGTATTCTCCGGCAGCAGCGTCCTTAAACATTGATATTATTAAACACCTGTAGCGGATCATCATACAAAAAACTATATCCCAGCACGTTTCTCAGTTTACTGGAACCTACAATTTTATAGGGTTCCTCTTCGGCGGGTAATCTGCGTGGCATCTGGATGCCGAGGTATTGCGCAGCTGCCTTGTAATAATGGCTGCGTTGCGGGTGTCCGCTGGCGCAGGCGTTGAATACTTCTCCCCACATCTTCTTTTCTATCACCTGCCGGATAATACCGATGCAGTCGTCGCGGTGGATTACATTCATAGGCTGGCCGTTGGCTTTCCGGCCTTCCATGATCCGGCGCTGATCCGGCAGCCGGTCGTAGCCAATGAGCCCGCCGAAGCGCAATACGGTGGTATCAAATGCGTCTGACTCCAGCAGGAGGCTTTCGGCTTCCCGCAGCGCCATCCCGTTGGGCGTGTCAGGGATTTCTTCATTTTCTTCTGTTACCAGGCCGTTAATGTCTTTATAGACAGAAGTGGAGCTTACAAAGATAACTTTGCTGATGGGCGTTGTGGCTATAAAACTGCGCAACAGCGCTATTTCTGATACATGTGCATCTTTGCCTCTTTCTTTCCGCGGCGGAATATTTATGATCAGTATGTCGGCATCCCAGAAGGCATCGGGGCCGGTCAGCACGTCTTCAGACAATACCACCGTATACGCTTCCAGGCCAAGGGCCTGCAGCTCCTGTACGCCTGCCATGCTGGTGCGGGCTCCTTTTACGGAATAACCTGCGGCTTGCAGGTGCAGTGCCAGCGGCTTTCCCAGCCAGCCACAGCTTAAAATACTGATCCTTTCGTTTCTTTCCTCTCCGGGGTTTACCGCTGTGCTGTCCATATAAAATAATATTTTACTGCAATAATGCTGATGATCATCACGAAAGTAACTGCCTGATTAAGGTACATTACCTTGCTGAATTCTCCATGTTCAATACTGCGTTCATTTTCACCGATGTAAGGTTTATTTACCACTACTCCCTGGTAGAGGTTGGGACCACCGAAGCGGCAGTCCAGGATACCTGCCAGTGCGGCTTCCGGATATCCTGAATTGGGGCTGCTGTGTGCCGGTCCGTATTTAATCATAAAATGCCAGGCACGGCTGCTGCCATACAGGAGGATCATCAGCAGCGCCGTGATACGGGCCGGGATAAAATTGGCTACATCATCCAGGCGCGCAGCGAAGCGTCCAAAATACAGGTATTCCTTGTTCTTATAGCCTATCATGGAATCCAGGGTATTAATCATTTTATACAACATCATGCCGGGCAGCCCCAGCACGGCGTAAAAAAACAGCGGCGCTACTACCCCATCGCTCAGGTTCTCAGACATCGATTCAAATACCGCGATGCGGATCTGATCAGGTGAAAGATGACCGGTATCCCTTCCAACTATCCACGACAACCGCCTGCGGCCGGCCTCCACTCCTTCGTGGTGTAAAGCTGCAAATACTTCTTTGCCTTCCTGTAGCAGGCTTTTGTTAGCCAGCGCGAAAAAAACAAACACTGCACTGAATCCATAGTACACTACCGGCCACCCCGATAGTACTATAAGCGTAAAATAAAAACTTATATATACTGCTACGCACAAGGTAACCGTGAGCAAGGCCCCCTTCCAGAACCGGGCGCCTCCCCTGTTCAGCCAGCGTGTGCCCCGGCTGATCAGCCAGCCATAAACTTTCACAGGATGCGGCCAACTGCGGGGATCTCCCAGCAACAGGTCGGCGATATACCCTAACAGTAGCGGCAATACGAATTTTAATACAGGGTCCATTGGCGCAAAGCAGTAGTCAGTAATTGATTGTCAGCGGCATTGCGGCAGGCAACCCGGCAATGCCCGGCTTCCAGTCCATAAAAATTGGAAGCATCCCGGATCAGCAGGCCATACTTCTCCATCAGCCATGCTTTCAATGTAGCGGCGGTACCGGTTAATGTTTCAAACAAAAAATAATGCGTATGCGATGCATATACTTTGTACTCGGGCATCTTACGGATACTCTCCCACAAATGAAAAGTTTCCTGCAACAGGCTGTCGGTCGCAATGGTAAACTGCTCCGGGTGTTCCACGATATAATAGCCGGCATCCAGTGCCAGGCTATTCACCGACCATGGCATCCGGAAAGCCCTGACACGGTCCAGCAGTTGTTTTCTTCCTGCCATATACCCCAGCCGTAAGCCCGGGATACAACAGGTTTTAGTCATGGATCTCAGCACCAGCACATTTGGTAACCGGTGCAGGAACGGCAGCATGGTAGCGGCATTTAGTGTAAACTGTATATAGGCTTCGTCAATGATGAACACCGTATGCTTATTATGGGCGATGAGTTGTTGCAGGGCTGTTTCATCCAATGCCTGCCCTGTAGGATTGTTAGGATTGCAGATAAATACCAGGTCGCTGCTGAACACGGTACCCGGTGTGAGCTTATCCCATTGCAGGTACAGCACCTGGTGCCCATACAGCTTACACGCATCTGCATACTCCGAAAAAGTAGGCACTACCACCGTGGTAGTGGCGCCTGTAAATGCCTGTGCCACCAGGTAAATGGCCTCTGTGCCACCGTTGGTAACCAGGATACTGCCGGCGGGGAGAGCCGCCTGGTTTTCGAGCATGGCCTGCAGCTTTGAGCCACCTGCGTCCGGGTAATGATCTATACCCGTTACTTTATTCCTCAGATGCTCCTTCAATCCTTCCTGTAAACCACCATACCATACGTTGGAGCTGAAATCAGCTTTCACCTGTTGGGCAAACAGGTAACCATCATCACCGTGTCCTTGTATCATAATGCAATATTATTATAATTCCAGTGCCTTATAAACAGCCGGAATGTCCAGATGTTCACGGATGTGTGTTGCCAGTTTGTTATATTGTTCCTCCTTAAACCGGCGGTAATCGAACTCCTTTACTACTGCGGGTTTCCCGCAATGCGCCAGCAGGTCGTTGATCACTGTGTCGTTATCGAGGATGCCATGCAGGTAAGTACCCCAGCAGTTAGTCCGGAGGAAATACCCGTCTGTGCCGCCATCTGTAAACGTGTTCAGCGGGGAAGCCACTGCGGCGGTGGTATCTCCCATATGAATTTCATATCCTTCACATACTTTCGGCTGATCCCGGTAATAAAAACTTCTTTGCCTGGTGATCTTTTCTTTTGTAAGCACAGTGGCAACTGGCAATATTCCAAGCCCCGGTATGCTGCCGGCAGGGCCTTCCACACCATCAGGATCCGCTACCTGCTGTCCCATCATCTGGTAGCCACCGCAAATACCGATCACTGCTTTATTTCGTTTATACGCTTCCGTTATTGCGGCAGCGGTACCGTTATTCCTGATGGAGACCAGGTCGGCAATCGTATTTTTACTGCCCGGCAGGATGATAATATCTGCGGCCGACAGTTCTGCCGGATTATCTGTATAAAATATATTTACGCGCTCATCTTTTTCCAGCGCATTGAAGTCGGTGAAGTTGGACATATGCCGCAGCAGTACGATAGCTATATTTATCTGACCGGCGGCAAACCGTTTCTGTTTAAGCTGCAATGAAACCGCATCCTCTTCTTCAATATGAATATCGTGATAGTAAGGCAGCACACCGGTTACTGGTACGCCGGTAATGCTTTCCAGCATCGCCCGCCCGTCTTCAAACAACCGGATATCGCCACGGAATTTATTGATAATAATTCCTTTGATCAACGCCTTTTCTTCCGGCGGCAACAGGGCGATAGTCCCATATACGCTGCCAAAAATACCGCCGCGGTCAATATCCGCGATCAGGTACACCGCTGCTCCTGCATGCAGCGCGATCCGCATATTCGTGATATCTTTTGCACGCAGGTTCAGCTCTGAAATACTGCCTGCCCCTTCCATTACCAAAGGATTGAATCGCTGCGACAAACGGTCAAAAGCGCCTTTCACTTCTTCAAAGAGCGCGCGTTTATCGTCTTCCATAAAGTATTCCCAGGCCGACTGATTACCAGCTGGTTTGCCGTGCAGCACCAGTTGCGCGTTGCGGTCACTGGTAGGCTTCAACAACACGGGGTTCATATCGGTGTGACATTGCACCCCGGCAGCTTCTGCCTGAACAGCCTGCGCACGGCCTATTTCCAGTCCATCGGGGGTAGCGTAGCTGTTGAGCGACATATTCTGGGCCTTAAAAGGTGCAGGAGCATATCCATCCTGTTTGAAAATACGGCAAAATCCTGCGGTGATTACGCTTTTGCCTACATCGGAAGCCGTACCCACAAACATTACCGGCCGGAGTTGTTTCATTCGTTCATGACGTTAGTACTGCCGCGAAGATATTAACTTTAAGACAAGTATGCCACCTTTATGCCGCCTGTAAGGGAGTGGCCTGCCGGCAATTATTTAAATATATCATCTCCCAGCCCACTGTTAATAGCCGCCTTTTTCACTTTCATCACCGCATCATAACCGCCTGTATTGGTAGTAATGGTAAACGGCAGTTGTACACCATTCACGTTGCGGTAATCAGTGTAATCAGTAGTGGTTTCCTTTTCATTGCCTTCCTGTCCCGGCAGGGAAACAGTGCGTACTTTCAGGCCCGTTTTCACATCGTAGTAGTTGCGCAGCAATGCCCCGTTGGAAGTAGCCACACCAATAACATAGGCGCTTGCATTATTGACATCGGCGGTCAGCGGCGCCAGTTCCAGCTTAACATCGCCGGCATGGTTAAGGTATTGCAGTTCGGGAAACAGGCTGTTTTTATCCTTCAGTATAGCCTTGTCCGCCGGTGAAAGCGGCACCTCCTGCCCCATGCGGGCCATACTTACATTATTGCCATTGATAAGCAACTTATAGGCAATTAACTTATTCACCGGAACGCTTACCACCTGCAGCATTTTATCGGGTTGTTTCGCCTGCACACTGCGTTCAATAGCCGTTCCTGCAATATCTCCATCTTCTTCCAGCAACAGGTCTTTTATGCTATTCAGCTTATCGGCGCCGCCTATGGCATCAATGTATTTTTTTAGTATAGCCGTTCCCGTAGTACCGTCGGGTACAGGTTTACCGGTGTCTGCTTTCCAGCTGTTATTTGGAGGGTTGATATCGGGGAAATTGCCTGCGGGATCGATGATCACGCTGGTGAGCTTAGTAGTGGAAGGATAGCGGAAAGTCCAGTTGTTGCCGCGTTGCCACACTTCCACCGGCAGGTGAACGGTATCTGTTTTACCATTGGCATCTGTTACTGCCAGCACTACCGGCATGGGAAGTTGTTCCAGGTTCTGAATGGTGATGAGCGCGCCCTGGGCAGGATCGTTCTTTACATATTTCACATCTTTTACTGCCTGGTCGAGTTTCCAGGTATTAAAAAACCAGCCGCGCCAGAACCAGCTAAGGTCTTCACCCGCGGCGTTTTCAATACTTCTGAAAAAGTCCCACGGTGTGGGGTGTTTAAATGCCCAGCGCTTAATGTATTCCCGGAATGCATAATCGAAACGTTCCGGACCCAGGATTTCATTCCTGAGAAGATTCAGTCCTGCTGCGGGTTTATAATAAGCCGCGATGCCATTGTAATTGAGACCGATAACATCCGGGGTATTCATAATGGCTTCCGCATTGGCGGAAAACAGCATGGGGGCTGCTCTCTGCATACTTTGACGGGCAGCATATTCTCCGTTGTTGAAATTTTTAGTGGAAATACCGTTAATGAAGGTGTTGAAGCCTTCATCCATCCAGGCGTATTTACGTTCGTTGGAGCCCACGATCATGGGGAACCAGTTGTGTCCGAACTCGTGGTCTGTAACGCCCCAGAGGCCGCCCTTGGTGGACTTCCAGTTACAGAAAACAATACCGGGATATTCCATTCCACCTACAATACCTGCTACGTTGGTGGCTACCGGGTAAGTATAAACGTACCATTTATCTGAGTAGTGTTCGATACACCCTTTCACATATTCGGTGGATCTGCCCCAGCCATTTTTACTGGCAACTTCTACCGGGTAAAGTGATTGCGCCAGCGCCTTTTTGCCACCGGGCAGGTTAATGCGCGCGGCGTCCCAGATAAACGCTGCGGAGGCGCCCCAGGCCACGTCACGGGTATTTTTACATATGAAATGCCAGGTACGATTTCCTTTGGCGGTATTGTTTTTTACATCTGCACTGTCGCGGATAAACACGGTTTCATCGCTGTTGCGCGCTTTGGCCAGCCGGCTCATTTCCTTCGGCGACAGCACCTGCGCTTCATTCAGCAGTTGCCCGGAGCCTCCTATCAGCAGGCTGGCGGGAGCTGTGATGGTATAATCGAAGTTGCCGTATTCAAGATAAAACTCGGACGCGCCCAGGTAGGGTATATTATTCCATCCGAGTACATCGTCATACACGGCCATGCGTGGGTACCACTGTGCTATTTCGTAGATCCATCCGTTGGCGGTGCGCAGGCGGCCGGTGCGGTCGGTACCATATTCCGGGATGGTATAGGCGTAATCTATTTTCAGTTGTACGGAGGCGCCTGTTTTAAGGGCATCTGCCAGCTTCACCTGCATACGGGTATCATTTACCAGGTAATTGGCGGAGGCGGATTTGCCGTTGGCAACTACGTTTACGCTTTTCAACTCAAAGCCCTGTGTGAAGCTCCGGTTAGCAAATCGTTCGCCGGAAGCCGCTACGGTAGCGCTACCGCGGGAATCTTCCCGGTAAATGTTCTGGTCCAGCTGCAGCCATAAAAAGGGCAGTTGGTCCGGGCTGTTATTTTTATAGGTAATGACTACGGAGCCGCTTATACGATGTTGCGCCGTGTCGAGCGTTACGGCCAGTTTATAATCTGCTGCGTTCTGCCAGTATTTCGGACCTGGTTGTCCGCCTGCACTGCGGTATTCGTTACCGGGAGCAGGATAAAATAGTGGGGAAAAAGCCTCATGCGCATCATATTTAGATACTGTCTGGCCTATTACCTGCTGCATCCCGGTGCATAATAACAAGGACGCGATAGCATAGATTCTGTTGATTTTCATCGGAAGAGAATAGATTTAGCAGCACCGAATATACAGAAAATGCCGACAGTATAAAGCTGTTACAGCGAACGGCAAAGTGGTGAATTACTTTGTGGTTCGCTGTAACAGCTTCTACGGCGTATCTTTTTTTAAAGGCCGTGTTCTTTTAATTCTTTTTTAACATGTTTGAGACGGAAAGCGAAGATAATACTGAGAATACCGGTTCCCCAGAAGGCAGCGGCCATCAGTCCGAGTACAGTAGCCACACCGAGTGCGGGGTTATCGAGAATAAAGATAGCGATAATAATAAGCCCGATTCCTCCCACCAGCAGCCAGCCCCAGTTAGGCACCTTATCTGTTTGAAGCTGGATAGAGAATCCAATGAGACTGATACCTTTGAACAAAAACCAGAAAGCCAGGAAAAGCGGGATCACAGCCATACTTACCGAGGGATACAGCATCAGGATAAAGCCTATCACTACATCTATGATACCTGAGGCCAGCGACCATCCCCACCCGTGGTGCCCCCTGCGGTTGCCGGCAGCAAAAGCTATTTCAAAGATCCCTGTCACAAAAAGGGTGACACTGAAGAATATGCTGAGCAATACATAGCTGCTGAAGGGATTGGCGAAAACAACGCAACCCGCAATGAGGAATATGATCCCGTTGAGCAGGTACAACCACCAATACTTCACATTGTTCCTGATAGCCGAAATGAATTGTGACATAATAATTACTTTAACGTGATGAAAGGATAGTACTACGTTTCTCTCTAACACATCCGGTTGTAAAATGTTCGCCGGAATATAGGCGCGCAAAAACCGGGGAAAAGCACTTAACTTTGTCCAAATGATTTAAATCATTTATTTAATAAAAGACGGAAATTATCTTTGTGGAATGAATAAGGCGATCAAGCAAGAAAGACAGCCACCTAACTGGTGGCACCAGGCAGACTTCATGGGCATTCACGCGGTGCCCTTACTGGCATTTTTCACCGGTACAACAGCTTTTGACTGGATATTGTGCGGTGTACTGTATGTAGTACGTATGTTTTTTGTAACGGCTGGTTATCACCGTTATTTCTCGCACCGTGCATTTAAAACGTCGCGGTTCTTCCAGTTTATCCTGGCGGGAGGTGCACAAAGCAGTTTACAGAAGGGCGCCTTATGGTGGTCAGCCAATCACCGTATTCACCACAAACACAGCGACACCCCGGAAGATCCGCATTCAGCAAATGTTTACGGATTCTGGTATGCGCATATCGGCTGGATCATGGGCCCGGAATACAAGCCCACCCGTTTCGACCTGATCAAGGACCACAAAGCAAAAGAATTGTTGTGGCTGAATAAATGGCATATGATACCGGCAGTGGTACTGGCAATAGCAGTGTATTTTGTGGGCAATAAAGTAAATGGTACTGGCTGGTTCGACTGGTCCGCCGGGTTATCTACTTTACTGATCGGGTTTTTCCTGAGCACCGTACTGTTATATCATGGTACTTTTACCATTAACTCACTTATGCACAAAATTGGTAATAAGAGATATTATACCGGAGATGAGTCCCGCAACAGTGCTATCCTGGCGCTGATCACCCTGGGAGAAGGCTGGCATAACAACCACCACTACTACCAGAGTGCAGCCAGACAGGGCTTTTACTGGTGGGAATTTGATATCACCTATTATGTGATCAAAACACTGGGTTTCCTGGGAATCGTATGGGAAATACGCCCGGTTCCAGCCAAACTGAAGGAAAGCAATAAGCTGAAGCAGGAAGCTGCTCCACGCGTACCGGTGGAGGAACTGAGCTAAAGCGGATGTTGTCTTGGCTCAGGATTACGCTGATTTTACTGATTACCTGGATTTTTACTTTTTGATTTTTTTTGATTTTTTAGATTTTCGTATAATAATAGTTAAGGGAGATAAGAGCGAATACCCGCTTCTATCTCCCTTAATCCTTTATAAAATCCAAAAGAATAAAATCCAGGTAATCAGTAAAATCAGCGTAATCCTGAGCCAAGACAAAATCCGCTTTATTTTTCTATCTTGTCTCCCTAAAATTAAAATTCCATGCATTACACACCCGCTGCAGACAGGTATAACAATATGACCTACAACAGGTGCGGTAAGAGCGGTTTACAGCTGCCTGCCGTATCACTGGGTTTATGGCACAATTTCGGCTCTGTTGATAATTTTGAGAACGGACGCAGTATTATTCATAACGCTTTTGATAAGGGTATCACTCATTTTGACCTCGCCAATAACTACGGGCCATTACCTGGTAGTGCGGAGGAGAATTTCGGCAGGATATTGAAACAGGATTTCACCGGGCACCTGCGGGATGAACTGATCATTTCTACTAAAGCAGGTTATACCATGTGGCCTGGTCCTTATGGCGACTGGGGATCCCGTAAATACCTTGTTTCCAGCCTGGACCAGAGTTTACGCCGCATGCAGCTCGAATATGTGGACATTTTTTATTCTCATCGCCCGGATCCGGCTACCCCTGTTGAGGAAACAATGGGAGCGCTGCATAGCATTGTGCAACAGGGCAAGGCGTTGTATGTGGGACTTTCCAACTATACCGCCGAGCAAACAAAAGTCGCTGTAGAGATATTAAAATCGCTTGGTACGCCCTGCCTCATACACCAGCCTAAATACAGCATGTTTGAACGCTGGATAGAAGGCGGACTGCTGGATGTACTGGAGGCCAACGGCGTAGGTTGCATTCCCTTCTCTCCCCTGGCACAGGGATTACTGACAGACCGTTACCTGAATGGTATCCCGGCCGGCTCACGCGCCAGCAAACCAACAGGATTTCTGCAGGAAGGTGAAGTAACGCCTGAAAGAATTGAGAAAGTAAAAAAGCTGAATGTATTGGCGCAACAACGCGGCCAGTCCCTCGCCCAGATGGCGCTGGCCTGGATCCTGAAAGACAAACGGATTACCACCGTATTGATCGGCGCCAGCTCTGTTGCTCAGCTGGACAACAACCTGGATACGCTGAAAAATACCGCCTTTACAAAAGAAGAACTGGACGCTATTGAAGCGATACTGAAATAGTTTTTTGGTGGTTAGCCGTTAGCAGAAATTGCTAACGGCTAACTGCTACTTTCTTCGTTTTGCCCGCTCGTATTGCACCGGCCATTTGATCTCAGCCCCCAGTTCATGGGCCGCCCTCAACGGGAAATATGGATCACGCAGCATTTCACGCGCCATCAATACCATATCTGCACGCCCCTCGGCAATGATAGATTCTGCTTCTTCTGCTGTGGTAATTAATCCTACTGCACCGGTGGCAACACCGGCTTCCTTCCGGATTTTCTCTGCAAAAGGAGTCTGGTATAAAGGTCCCACTTTAATTTGCTGATGTGCGGCCAGTCCGCCGGAAGAACAATCTACCAGGTCTACCCCCTTCCCTTTTACAATTGCCGCCAGCTTTACAGCTTCCTCCGGGTTCCATCCACCTTCCGCCCAGTCGGTAGCCGAAATACGCAACAACAAAGGATATTGCTCCGGCCACACTTCCCGTATGGTTTCTATTGTTTCTACCAGCAACCGTATCCTGTTTTCAAAACTGCCTCCATATTCATCTGTACGTTGATTACTAAGGGGAGATAAAAAGTTGTGCAGGAGATAACCATGCGCGCCGTGTATTTCTATTACCTGGAAGCCGGCCTTCTGTGCCCGGACAGCGGCGGTCTTAAAATCATCTTTCACTTTACGTATACCTGTTTCCGTGAGTGCTACCGGCATAGGATATACGTCGTTGAAAGGAATGGCGCTGGGCGCTACCACCTGCCATCCACCGTCTTCTGCGGGCAGGGCGCGGCTGCCTTCCCACGGTCTTAGTGTGCTGGCTTTCCTGCCGGCATGCGCCAGCTGAATACCAGGAACGGCGCCCTGCGCGGAAATAAATGAGGTGATTTCCTGCAGCATAGGTATGTGCTCATCTTTCCAGATACCCAGGTCGTGAATGGAAATACGGCCTTCGGGGGATACGGCTGCGGCCTCCGTGAGCACCAGTCCTGCGCCGCCCACTGCCCGGCTTCCAAGATGCACCAGATGCCAGTTGGTGGCAAATCCATCGGTAGAAGAATATTCACACATAGGCGACACCGTTATCCTGTTCCTGAACGTAACTTCCCTCAATTGCAGAGGGCTAAACAAATGTGACATAAAACGCTGCTTTTAAGACCTTTAAAATTAAGCATTAATCGTATAGCGAAAACATAATATTCAAGACACGCCAGGCAAAGCAAATATCCGCGGAAAAGCCTATTTTTAGGGCTTATACCTATACGTCCGATGTACCGTTTCCCTGTCCGATGCAAATTTGTTGTATCCCTTGTACTATGTTTTGTTATCAGTTTATGTGCGTTGGCGCAACAAAACGCCGACTTTTCTGCTTCCGCCACCAGCGATTGTGAATCGCTCATCACCAGTTTCACCGACCTGTCTACCGGTAACCCCACCGCCTGGCTGTGGGACTTCGGGAATGGAACTACTTCTACCAAAAAAAATCCCGGCGCCACCTATGTAAAAACAGGAAAATATACTGTATCGCTAAAAGTAACCTTCGGAGATGGCAGTACGAAAACAGCCGTTAAAACAAACTATATCGCAGTAAGGGCAAAGCCGTCAGTAAACTTCAGTGTGTCTTCCGGCAAAGGATGCGCACCGTTTACGACTACGTTCACGGATAAATCCACAGCGGAAGGTACCCTGCAAAACTTCAGCTGGGATTTTGGCGACGGCGAAGTTTTACAGAACGGCAGCGGCGTAGTTGATCACATTTACAGCAAACCAGGAATTTACAGTGTAGTACTTAGTGTAACTGACAGCTATGGCTGCACGAATTTCAAAGTACTGGATAAGGCAGTAGATGTAGCCCCTGCTATAAATGCTGATTTTACTGTAACAGAAAAAACCTTGTGCAGTGGTCCGGCCGATGTGTTCTTTAAAAACACTTCTACAGGTCCGGGGACCCTTTCGTATAAATGGGAATTTGATGATGGTGGCAGCAGTACTCAAAAAGATCCCGCCAAACATACTTTCAACAAAGGGCAGCACAGCATTAAGCTCACGGTTACCAATGAAAGAGGATGCAGTGATACAAAAGAAGTAAACGATATCAACGTCGCCAACTATGGTACCGACATTATTGTTCCGGCGCTTATGTGTTCTAACGAATATGCCACCTTTAATGCCAGTTTTAGCGGGGTTACTCCAAACAGCACCTTATGGGAATTTAATGGACAAAACGCTTACGGCAACTTCGACAACGCCACCTATATGCCCTATGGCAGTGCCGGCACTATTACGGTACGGCTAACCGCCAACTATGGAAGCTGTAAAGAAGTAGTAGAGAAAAAAGCGGTTATTAATCCCGCTCCCACAGGGAATCTGCTGATAGAAAGTCCTCCGACCTGCACGGTACCGGCTACCGTCAAATTCAAAGACAATTTAACCGGCGCCAGCAGCTGGAAATGGGATTTTGGGGACGGACAAAGTTCCACCGAACAAAACCCTTCTCATATTTACCAGGCAGAAGGCGCTTACCAAATTGTGTTGACCGGCACCAGCAGCAACGGTTGCGCTATGAACAGCTACAGTGCGGTGACGGTTTATACTACAAAAATATCTGCCATCGCCTATAATGACAGTGGTTGCGAAGGCATGTCGTCCGGCTTTACCGCCATTGGCAACTATAATGATCCCATTACAAAATATGAATGGGATTTTGGGGATGGCAGCCCGGTGTCCCATGAAGCCACACCAAACCACATTTTTAAAAAATCCGGCATCTTCGAAACATATCTCCAATATACCACCACGGCAGGCTGTACAGGCAGAATAAAAGTTTATAACGACGTCAGGGTATTTAAAAAACCAGTGGTAGATTTCAGTTCTCCCAATGCACCTATCGTTTGTGGGAATTCTATGGTTACCTTTAACGACAAATCTGATGTTGCCGATGCCTGGTTCTGGGAATTTGGAGACGGCGCAGGAGATGGCCATAAAAGCACTCAACATGAATACAGTGAACCCGGTGCATATGATGTAACACTTACCGTATGGAACGGCGGTTGCCCTGCTACGCTTACCAAAAAGGCATACATCACTACTGTTGATCCCTTCCCGCGGTTTACGATAGACGATGTGGATTGTGCGAACCGGAATGTAATCACCGTGACCGATGGTTCTCTGGGCGCCACCGGCTGGAAATGGGAATGGGGCGACGGGCAGGATACTGCTTATACGGTGAGCAGCAATAAGATCTCACATTATTACCAAAAAACCGGCACCTATATTATTAAACTTACTACAACAGCGGGCAATTGCACCACTTTTAAAGAAGTAATGGCGCGTATATATACTAAATCCCCGATTGAAATCACTACTGATAAAACCATATTGTGCGCCGGTGAGGCGCTGACCACCACCATTACTAAAGCTGATCCTTCCTATTATGATGTAGCTGGTTACTACTGGCAATTAAACGATCTTAGCAATTTTCACAATAATTCTTCCCAGTCGTTTGGTTATTACATCATGGAACCCGGTAAATATCGCGTAAGGGTAATTGGTATCAATGATCTCGGCTGTGTAGACACCAGTAATTCGATTGATGTAAACGTACGCGGCGCTGTTGCAGATTATAATTTCCCCGTTCCCTATTCCTGCCGCGGCACCGAAATGAGCTTTACTGATAATTCAAATGTCAGTAACAGCAGTGGAATTGTAAAATGGGAATGGGACTTCAGGGACGGAAGCACTCCGCAGACGTTTACAACCCCTCCCTTCAAACATACCTATAACAAATCCGGCTATTACCAGCCCTCCGTTACTATTACGGATAAAGAAGGTTGCAGGAATACATTTGATGGCAGGTATATCCAGGTGAATGGCCCCATAGCCGATTTTGAAGCAGATAACTATATAGTAAAACCCGGTACAGACGTATTTTTCCGCAACACCTCGAGTGAAGTGGGTGGCAATATCTCTATGGTAACATGGAATTTTGGAGACAATAATACTTCCAATGCCATGCAGGATGTAACCCATAATTATCCCAATAAAGGAACATATCCTGTAACTATAAAAGTAAATGACAATAACGGCTGTACGGACGAGGTAACCAAAAATATCAAAGTGGCATCTGTTGCCGCAAGTTTTGTTTACACATCAGAATTTGTAAACGGCGGAAAATGCGCTCCTATGATATTCCGTTTTAGTAACCGGTCCCTCAACTATCTGAACAGCTCCTGGGATTTTGGTGATGGCGGTACCTCTAATCAAAGTGATCCCGTACATACCTACACAGAATCCGGCCATTATACCGTAAAATTAAAGGTATACGGAGAAGCCGGCACTGAAGATGAATACAGCGAGATAGTGATCGTTACCGGGCCGTACGCTACCATCGCTACCAGTGCCGACGGCGGTTGCCTGGAAAAAGAGATCACCTTTACCATCAAGCCGGAAAATGCAACGACCTTCAGCTGGGACTTTACGGATGGTAACGTTGAACAAACCACGTCGCTCGAAATAAAACATCATTTCACCGAACCTGGCATTTATAAACCACGGCTATTACTGAAAGATGATGCCGGTTGTAAAGGCAGCGCCTTCCTGGATCACCCGGTGGTAATAGATCAGCTGGATATTAAGCTGAATCCTTCTCCCGCAAAAATATGCGATGCAGGAACGCTTACTTTTGCGCCTGCGTTTAATAGCTATTCTGCAGATGAACTAGGTATTACACCTGCTTATACCTGGACCTATGATGCCGCACTTACTCCAACGGATATCAATACTACCACACCGGTGTTTCACCTGGACAAAACCGGCGAATACATCTTCGGCATGACGGCCACCACTAAATACGGCTGCACACAAACCGTAACGGTACCGGTAAACGTATACCCGAAGCCGTTAGCTGCCATCAGCGCGCCCGATAAAGCGTGCAAGGACGTGCCGGTTACCTTCAGTGGCAGCGTTACCAAAACGAATGACGTTACCTGGAGCTGGGATTTGGGTAATAATACCACCAGTGATGTGCAGCAACCAGCGGCCTTGTCTTATTCGCAGCCCGGCCTGGTGCAGGTAAAGCTCACCGTTACCAGCAAAGACGGCTGCACGGACGAAAAAATACATCCACTGAATATTTTACCCTTACCGGACGTCAATGCCAGCGCCCCCGCAGATTTTATTTGTCTTGGTAACACCACTGTATTACACGCCGCCGGCGGCGGCACCTATGAATGGACCCCTGCCACCGGGCTAAACGATCCCACCATCGCTACCCCTACGGCCGCACCATTGGCAACCACCGCCTACCAGGTAAAGGTAACCGACAACAACGGCTGTATCAATAACGATGAAGTAGTAATACGCGTAGTACAGCCCTTTAAGATACAGGCAACGCCTGATACTGTTTTATGTCTCGGTGATAAATTGCCGCTACAGGTATCGGGCACGGATTATTATACGTGGACCGGCACCGGAATCGACAAGCCCTCCTCCCCTGCGCCTGTAGCCACGCTCAACGCCACAGGGCAATACGTGTATGAGGTAACCGGGTTCGACAAAGACAATTGTTTCTCCGATAAAGCTTCCCTTACCGTAAAAGTAAATCCTGCCCCAACCGTAAATGCTGGCGTAGACCGTGAAATTATGGCGGGCATCCCTGTATACCTGGCGGCCCACGCCAGCAATGATGTAATCCGCTGGCGCTGGACACCTGCGGAATTCCTGGATTGCGCTACCTGTACACGGGTGCAGGCACTGCCTGATTTCACGACAAAATACCGGGTAGAAGTAGAAAACGTATATGGCTGCAAAGCTGCCGACGAAGTAGTGCTGCACATTCTCTGCAACCAGGGCGCCGTTTTTATGCCAAACGCCTTCACCCCCAATCATGATGGCAGAAATGAACGCATCTATCCAAAAGGAAAAGGTGTAAAAGAAATTGAGTGGCTGCGCATCTACGACCGCTGGGGTACCCTTGTATTTGAGAACACCCACTTCGCTATCAACTCGCCTTCCTCCGGCTGGGACGGCCGTAGCGGCAACAAGGAAGCGCCAATGGGCACTTATATTTACTCCATGCAAACCGTGTGCGAAGGCGGCGAGAAATTCGAGTTTAAAGGGAGTATTACGCTGATTAAATAACGCGGATTTTGTCTTTCTCGCTGATTACGCTGATTATACTGATTACTTTGATTTTTACTTTTGGATTTTTAGATTAATAATATTTAAGGGAGATAAAAGCGAATATCCGCTTCTATCTCCCTTAATCCTTTATAAAATCCAAAAGTAAAAATCAAAGTAATCAGTATAATCAGCGTAATCAGCGAGAAAGACAAAATTCGCGTTAATTTGCAAAAGAATAGTTGAACATGACGAACGACGCCATCACACAACACCGGCTGGAATTAAGCAGGGACGGATATACGGTGATTCCCGGTATATTTTCGGAAAGTGCCATCGGGGAAATGATTGCTTTGATCGACAGCGTGGATCCTACCGGTCCTCTATTCCGGAAAACCAACGATCTCTTTGCCATCCGTTGTTTTTTGCAGGAGGTTCCTGCCATCACCCCGCTGATATTTACACCAGGTATCAGGCAAATTATCAGGGAGCTGTTTGGCGAACAGCATGTGCCTGTTAAATCCATTTATTTTGATAAGCCCGGGCAATCCAACTGGTTTGTTGCCTGGCACCAGGACCTCACTATTTCCGTAACAGAGAAGCTCTCCGTAGCCGGCTACGGCCCCTGGACCGTGAAACCCGGCCAATTCGCAGTACAGCCGCCAACAGACATCCTGGAAAGCATCTATACCCTCCGCATTCACCTCGACGATACAGATGAACAGAACGGCGCATTAAAAGTACTGCCAGGCTCACACGCCAAAGGTGTTTACCGGGCAGACAGTATTAACCTGAACGAAACACCGGATGTTAGCTGCCGCGTAAACAAAGGCAGCGTGATGATCATGCGGCCTTTACTGATGCATGCCTCCGGACGCAGCAGCAACGGTCGTAACCGCCGTGTAATCCACATCGAATTCAGCAACCGGCAACTGGCGGGTGGCCTCGAATGGGCAGAGGCTCAGAGCGGATTTTGTCTTGGCTCAGGATTACGCTGATTATACTGATTAGCTGGATTTTTACTTTTGGATTTTTTCCTGATTTTTAGATTTTCTTAATAATAATTAAGGGAGATAAAAGCGAATATCCGCTGCTATCTCCCTTAATCCTTTATAAAATCCAAAAGTAAAAATCAAAGTAATCAGTATAATCAGCGAGAAAGACAAACTCCGCTTAATACCCCGCGTTCTGCTTCAACGTAGCCGTACCGTTTTTAACACTGAGATCGATCTGGCGTTGTGGAATAGGGAACCGCACGTTTTTGCTGGTGAAGCTGCCGTTCACGATGTCGGTGGTGATATTTTTTTCGTAACTGAAATAGCGGTTCAGTTCTGTTTGTGCGATGCCCCAGCGCACCAGGTCAAAGTAGCGGTGCCCTTCCATTGCCAGTTCCAGCTTACGTTCAAACTGGATGGCTTTGATGGCCCATGCTTTGCCGTTGGCGGTAAAGGCGCCGGCAGGATAAGCTTTGATGTTGTATTTCGCAGCGGGCGTGTTGGTATATCCGTCCATCGGGTGTGATGGATTCAGGTATGTTTTTACCCAGCCAACAGGATTTGCAGCGCGCGTGCGAACAGTGTTGACATGATCCTGTGCGGTAGCCAGGCTTCCGGCCTGTGCCTGGCATTCGGCTGCCATGAGTAACACATCGGCGAAGCGGATCAGCACATAGTTGATGGCGTTGCCGGGCGCCCAGCCATTACCATCATAAAATTTATCCTGGGTAGCCTGCATGTACACGTTTTTGATGGCGGCATAAGGACCTGCGGATTGCTGGTCGCGCACCCAATTCATACCAGGATGATTGCCCCAGTCGAGAAAAGGAATACCGCGGCGGCCAACGGTCCAGTCGAGACGAGGGTCCAGGTTACCTGCATCCGGTGTAAAAGCGGCGCTGCTGGCTAGTCCCATGTCGTTCTTCACAGGATGGCTGTTAAAGTCGTCGATGTAGGGCAGCCCATTGGCGTCGGTGCGATAGGAGTTCACCAGGTCTTGTGAAGGCTGGTAGAAACCACAGCAGCTGAAAGGTCCGTTGTAAGGATAGTTCAGCATTTCGCCCTGGTTAGCGTTGCCGGTGCCGCCGGAACCATCGTTGGCGCTGTATTGAATGGAGAACACTGCTTCACTGTTATTCTCTGTAAAAGCATCAAAATTATCATGGAACTTTGTAGTGAGGGCGTAAGGAGTTCCTTTGGCGGTAACGCCGTGCGCAATCACATCTTCAAAAATGGGCATGGCTTCCGCATATTTCTTTTCATAGAGCAATGTTTTAGCCAGGTAGGCTTTGGCGGCCCAGCTGTTAGCGCGACCTATTACATCCTGTATTTCATTAAGATTTTCAGCTGCATATTTAAAATCCGCTTCAATCATCGGCCAAACGTCTTTGTCGTTCGGTATTTTATATTCATCTACATCGAGCTTGTTATAGCTGTTGGAATTTTCATCTACCCAGGGAACATTATCAAACATCTTTTTCAGGTCGGAATAAAAATGACCGCGAAGGAACCGGGCTTCCGCTGCCAGTTCTTTCTTTTCATCTTCCGTCATATCTGTAACATTTGGCAGGATGTGCAATACAAAGTTACAGCGGCGCACGCCTTCATAATTTACGCGCCATTTATCATTGAAGAAGCCGTTGGTAGCATTCCCCACGAAAGTGCCGATTTGCAAAATAGCGGCAGCATCACCGGGATCGCTGCCTTTATGGGCATCCCCACCGCATACGCTGCCATAGATCCAGTTATCGGGAGATACGGCAAAACCGCTGCCACCGGAGATATTCACCATATCGCCATCTTTAAAATCCTGCCCGTCCAATGCACCATAGGCGCCAATGAGCAGCGTATTTACACCCTTTTTATTGGTGAGGGAAGATTCTTCGAGGGAAGATTGCGGGGTGCGTTCGAGAAAACTCTTGCTGCAACCGGAGATGAAGGGAGTTGCAATGGCCGCACTCAATAGTATATGATATAATGATTTCATGATCCTACTTTTTTAAATGAGCAATTGTTAGAAACCCAGGTTGATGCCAATGAGGAACTGCCGCTGGTTGGGGTATGCGCCTTCGTCTACCCCAAAGTCGGTGATATCGGAACCCCCGATTTCAGGATCCAGTCCGGAGTATTTTGTAATGGTGAATACATTGGCAGCCTGTATATAAACACGCAGTTTTTCTACGTGTATACCCGACAGCAGTTTAGTGGGCAGGGTATATCCGAGCTGCATATTTTTGGCCCGGAGATAAGCGCCGTTTTCCACCATATAGGAATTGGGAACGCCTTGTGTGCTGGTAGATCCGTCCACTTCCTGGATAGGCGCTGTTGCGTTGTGGTGATCGGGTCTCCAGGAATCATACAAGGCTGTTTTGCTTTTGGCGCTTTCAAAGGATGGATAGAAATCGCGCCACCAGCGTACATTATTCCAGATCTGGTTGCCGTGTGTACCAAAGAGGAAGATGCTGAAATCAAATCCTTTGTAAGTTACGCCCAGGTTGATGCCGTAAGAGAAGTCGGGGTTAGGGTTACCGAGGAAGGTACGGTCGTCTGGTGTGATGATACCATCGCCGTTCACATCCTGGTAGCGGAAGCGTCCGAGCCCTTCGCCTTCCTGGTAAATGGCGTCTGTGCTGTTGGTTACTTTCTTTGCCTGTTCATCTGCTGCTGCAATTTCAGATTCTTCATTCCAGAAACCGATCACTTTATATCCAAAGAAAGAAGAAACCGGTTGGCCTACTGCATTGCGGATGATGTTGCTGCCATCGAAGCGGCGACCGTCGCTATCGAAGTAGTCTACGCCGTCGGCAATTTTCACAATTTTATTTTTATAGGTAGTGAGTGTACCGCTGATGTTCAGCTGCAGATCTTTGTTGATATTTTTATGCCAGCCGATGGAGAAGTCGAATCCTTCATTTTTCATGCGGGCAATATTTACAAACGGCTGGGCGCCTGTGCCGGCAAGTCCGGGCAATTCAGGGTTGTAGAGCAGGTCTTTGATATCTTTGCGGTAGTAGTCGGCAGAGAAATCTAATTGTCCGTTAAAGAGACTGGCATCGATACCGATGTTTGCATTCACATCGCTTTCCCATTTGGCGTCGGGGTTACCGATTTGTGTGCCTGCAAAGCCGGCATTGAGACCATTGTTAACGCCGGCCAGGTCGTAATAGGAAGAGTTGCGGTTCCCACCGTAGAGGAAGTAGCCATTGTTAACGCTGAGGTTGAGCTGGTTGCCCATGATTCCCCATCCGCCGCGGATCTTCAGGTCGGTGATCCAGCTGATCTTCTTCATAAATTCTTCCTGGGAAATACGCCATCCTGCGGTAATAGCGGGGAAGGTGCCGTAATGGTCGTTTACAAATTT
Source organism: Chitinophaga sp. W3I9 (assembly GCF_050434025.1). Taxonomy (NCBI): domain Bacteria; kingdom Pseudomonadati; phylum Bacteroidota; class Chitinophagia; order Chitinophagales; family Chitinophagaceae; genus Chitinophaga; species Chitinophaga sp. W3I9. Next base: position 3,929,663 of record NZ_JBNPWC010000001.1, on the reverse strand, counting down.
GGAGGAACCATCACGGCGGATGGTAGCGCTTAAAAGATACCGGTCGTTAAATGAATAATCCACGCGGCCCAGGATAGAAAACAGTCCTTCTGATGCCCGGTTGCTGTAGTTGGTTTGTGTGCCGGTGCCGGTGCTCAGGTCCGGGAAGTAATCATCGAAAGTAAAATAATCTTTCGTAGTACCGCCTACTGCGCGGTTGCGGCTATCAAAAGATTCCGTGCCGGCAATTATTTTCAGGTCGTGTTTATTAAACGTCTGGTGATAGGTAAGGGTATTGGTCCAGGTCCAGCTATGCGCGTTCACAGATCCTTCTGTGTAGGAATTGCTGGTGGAATTTTCTTTGTTCTCATATTGCGGGAACAGGAAAGAGTGCGACCAGCCGGAGGCTACTTCTCCGCCGAAGCTGGTGCGGAAGGTCAGGTACCTGAGGAAGTCCACTTCTCCATATACATTCCCGAACAAACGGGTATTGAGACCTTTATTATTCCGGGTACGATACTGCGTCGCTACCGGGTTAAAAGCGTCTCCCAGTGCGTCGCCGGAGGAACCGGCAAAGTTGCCTTTGATATCATATACCGGTATAATGCTTTGTTCGCGCATAGCATGACCAATAGCGGCATCCGACGTATTGATATCTACCGAAGGATTTTCTGACATGGAAAAAGCGAGGTTCTCTCCCACCCTGATACCGGGTGTGATATTATACTGGGTGTTGGAGCGTACCGTATATCTTCTCAGGTAGGTGTTCATTAAAGTTCCCTGCTGATTAAAATAATTAAGGGAGAAGAGATAGTTCCCTTTATCGCCGCCGCCGCTCACTGCTACATTGTGGCTGGTGATGGGCGCCGGGCGGAAGATCTCACGGTACCAGTTGGTACCTGCTTTGTTGGCCTTTGAAATCTGGTAAAAGCTGTTATAATCGTCCAGGTCAGTATAGTTTGGATTTACATAATAGAGAGATGGGTCAACGGAGGGATCTCCTTCCATTGCGCCCGATGGCAGGATGTAATCCGGGATAACGGGTTTTGTACCGTTGCCATAGAGTTCTGTTCCGGGATCTAATCCGGAATTTTTGTAGGCCAACCACCGTAGGTCGGCCTGTTCCTGGGGGTTGAGGGTATTCCATACGTTACCTTTCTTTGGATATTGCCGGCCATAGTAGCCGTCGTATGCCACCTTTACCTTGCCGGAACCGCGGCGGGTGGTGATGATGATCACGCCGTTAGAGGCACGGGAACCATAAATGGAAGCAGCGCCGGCATCTTTTAATACCTGCAGGCTGGCTACGTCGTTGGGGTTGAGGTCTGCGATATCTGTGGTAGGCACGCCGTCCACCACATAAAGCGGGGAATTGGCGCCGAAGGTATTCACACCACGGATACGGATCTGCGGGGATTCGCCAGGCTGACCGGAGCCTATAACGGTGACGCCTGATGCCTGTCCTTGCAACTGTTCTGTTACCTGGCCGGAAGGTTGCTTTTTCAGGTTATCGATGTTCACTACCGCCACGGAGCCTGTCAGATCTTTCTTTTTCTGCGTGGTGTAACCGGTGACCACTATTTCGTTCAATGCGCTGGAACCCTCTTTCATGGTAACATTGATGAGTGATCTACCGCTAACGGGTATACGTTGTGCTTCGTACCCGATGAAAGTGATATCCAGTTCATCACTGCTTCTTCCCGGGGCGGAAATGGTATAAGAGCCATCGGCATTGGAAACGGTACCGATGCTGGTGCCCGCAATGCGAACCGTTACACCAGCCACGGGATTTCCTTTTTCATCCCTTACCACGCCCTTTACCGGGTGTTGTTGCTGTATGCCGGCGGGTTCTGCAGGAGCAGGAACAATGGCTTTTTCTGTGACCATGTAAAAGTGTTCCCGTACCTTTTCGAAGTGGAGATTAAAGGGCGACAACGCCTTGCCCAGGGCTTCTTCTGCCGACTGACAGGCAGCTACCGACAATTGTATCTTTTTGTTTTTAACCAGGTTGCTTTTGTAGGCGATGGATACGCTGAAATGTTCTTCGATGAGGTGGAGAACTGTTTTCAGGGATGATTCATCTGGTTGTGCTTCCGCACTGTTACCGGTTGCGGGGGGAACCGGCTGATTGCCGGCATCAGCCAATTCCTGAGCTGATACCGTTTGGGACAGGAAATACAGGGCCAATGCTTGCATCAGCAAAACACGTAAACCTTTTTTCATCTTGAACAGGTTTTAACGATTAAGAATAAGACATCTATAAAATTGAGCGGCGAATGTTACGGTTTATGGATCCAGACTTCGTCGCCTCTTTGGTTGAATTGCATACGGAAAACCTTACCCAGCTGTGTCATCATAGTATCGGCGTTATAAACGATAGGCATTGAGCCCGATACTTTATAGTTTAATAGTTGTGTGTCGCGAACGATCAGTTTTTTACCAAACACCTGTTCCATGAAGATGGCTGCATCTGCCAGCGTAAAATCATCCATGATTAACCTGCCGGTGTGCCAGGAGGTGTAGTGTATAGCATCTACACTTTTTTTGGTATAGTCGCCGTCCTGTTTGTTGTACCGGAGCATTTCCCCCGGCTGCAGGTACAGCGCTGCGGCTTTTCCCTTACTGGTTTCGCCTATATTGAGCAGGATACTTCCCTGCTGCAGCACTACTACTATTTCTTTACCGGTGCTGTTTACATTAAACTGTGTTCCCAGTACTTCCACGTCGAGGTTATCGTAGGTATGCACAATAAACTGCTGTTTGGAGGCGGTATGTTTTACATGAAAAAAGGCTTCTCCATCGAGCCATACCTCGCGCTGCCCGTTTCCGGCAACAGCATACAGCAGGCGGGAGTCGGCGTTCAGCGTAACTTCCGAGCTATCCGGCAACATCAGGTGCCTGGTTTCTCCCAGCCGGGTATAGGTGCTGAGGATGGCCGGTTGCTGTACTGCAGGCTTCCACCACCACCAGGCTGCAGTGAGCAGGATACCGAGTATTACGGCTGCTGCATATTTACCCACATTCCTCCAGACAGACGGATGTATTGGGATGGTTGTTTCTTCTTCCTCCTCTTCCAGTCCATTCAGCACGGCATCCCACAGTTGTTCCTTGTCCGGTGCGGACAGGGAATAGTCGCGGAAGCGGATGCTTTGCACGAGTTGCCTGGCGTCGCTGATGACCGATTCTTTTTCCGGGTGTTGCCTGAGCCATGATTCCCAGAATACATTCCTTTGCTCCGGGTGTAGTACCCATTGCTGAAAGTCCTCGTCCATCGCAAACTCCCGGGCCGTGTATGATAAATAGTTACTGGCTGCCAAGAGAACGTGCTTTTACCTAAAGAGCAGGTTAAGCTCAAAATCTCATCACTTTTTTAAAAAATATTTTTTATTTGCCCAAAAACAGCAACAGGAGCGGTAGCGGGAGGTTCTTTTTGAGGATACCGATGGCTTTGGAGATGGTATTATATACAGAATCTACCTGCATGGACATGATATCGGCGACTTCAGTATAGCTCAGGTTCTGGAAAAAGCGGAGATAGATCGCTTCGCGCTGGCGCCGTGAGAGGTTGCTGAGGGCTTCCTGGAGGAGGCGCTTTTGTTCTTCTATGGTTTCGTGCTGGATTAACTGGTTTTCGAGCGGCAGGGTGTATTCAAATTCAAAGGCTTCCCATGATTCGCGGTGCTGGTAGCGGCGGTCTTTACGCAATGCGCGGAGCAGCCGTCTTCTCAGGCTGCTGATCAGGTAATACCGGACATTCCCGATATTGGCAGTCAGGTGTTCCCTGCTGATCCAGAGATCCTGGAACAGGTCCTGCAAGCAGTCTTTCACCCTTTCCTTATCCTGGCAGAAATGCATGCCATAATGAAAGAGGTCATCGATGTGTGCATCGTATATTCCGGCGAAAGCGTGGCGGTCACCCTGTAGAAAGAGTCCCCAAAGTGAGGAATGGGAAGCCACCACGTGCAGCCCCGATCTGAAGGCTTTCCCTGTATTCATACTATTCTGGTTGATCTGCTAAAGCTTGTTAATTATTCTGACACTTGCAAATATTTTTTGGTACAGGATATGTCTGGTAGTATATAACATTAAAACTGAACGATATGAAAAACCTCACTTATTTGTTACTGTCATGCCTGGTACTTTTACTCAGCAGTTGTGAAGTTATAGGCGGAATATTCAAAGCAGGCGTGTGGACCGGCATATTAGCCGTAGCAGTGGTGGTGGGCCTGATCATTTTCTTAATAAGCCGCGGCGGCAAGCGGGGCTAAAGCTTTCTAAATGCAGCCTTGTAACAGTGTTACAAGGCTGTGTTGTTATCATGGGTGTTTATCGTAGTGATGGTTGTTAAAGGTAACCATGTGGTTGTTAAAGGGTATTTATTACGCTTCAGCGATTTTTTTCCTGCTCCTGCTTCAACATCGCTTCCAGCAATTCAATACGCTTCCTTTCTGTGGCCAGGAGTTGATCGTATAAAGCCACTATTTTTTCAATGGGATTAAACTGGTAATTGATCACGGTATTATTCTGGTCATACACATTGTTGATGATCACGTCTTCCCGGAAATTACGGATTACATCCGGCGATACTTCCAGGGCGGAAGCCACTCTCTCCAACCGTTCATCATCCATCGACTCACAATTCTCCATTTTAGATAACGCCTGTTGTGTAACGCCTAACCGACGCGCCAGATCAGCCTGCTTAATGCCCCGGATTTCCCGGAGACGGGCAATTTTCTGACCAATATTCATAGTAAAAAAAGTTTTGCTTTCTAAAAGTACGTCAAACAATCAAATAATAGCTGATCCGGTACTTTTTTCAAACACTTTATATACAATAAGTTAGCAGGACTGGCAATCGAACCATTTGTAAAACACAACTATACAGGTTGTATTTTACAACCTGCAAAACTTGCATTAAGCGCAATATTATGGAATCTTTGTTTTGGTGCTGCAACAGTTCCTATATGCTTAAAACAGCACCTGCCCACAACCAGATGATAAACATTCCCCTATTTGTGATCCACGTATGAAGCAATGTTTGTTAAGGGGAAAAGAATAATGACCAAGACAAAGTACTGAGATTAACATTCCGGCAGCAACCGCCGGAAAGGATGTATGTTTTTTTTAACCACGCTTGCAATCGATTACAAGAAAAATTGACCGCCACAAAAAATCCTTTATGAATTATTATCTCCTGATGAAAACATCCGGCGCATAGCCGCGTACTGGCAACATTCTCCTGAACAAAGGTGATTACCGCAGTTGCTATTCCACTGATCCACCGGATAAAATACTGGTGGAAATGGCCTTTCTGTGTCTGTAACGGAAACGTATACACGAATTTTATCCATCTTTTAAAAACAATTTATGCGAGACAAATTTTACGTTGGTATAGTAGCCATATTGCTGCTTTTATTCCGGCTGCCTGCCTCTGCTGACGCCATTCTCCCGGCAGCCGACAAGGAAGTAAGGGGACTGGTAACAGACAGCAGCGGCGTTCCCATGATAGGCGTAACCATCGCTGTAAAGAACAAGCCAGGAGTAGGCACCGCCTCCGACGTCAACGGACGGTATATCCTGAAAGTTCCGGACAATGCCTCCCTGATATTTTCCATGATAGGTTTCACCTCACAGGAGATCCCGGTAAACGGCAGGGAAGTAATTAATATCATCATGCGGCCCTCCTACAGCCAGCTGGGAGAAACAGTAGTAGTAGCTTTTGGCAAACAGAAAAAAACAGATGTAGTAGGCGCCGTAACCACTATTAACCCCGCTGAATTAAAAGTACCGGCCAGCAACCTGACTACCGCCCTGGCAGGCCGCATTGCCGGCGTCATTGGCTACCAGCGCAGCGGCGAACCAGGCCAGGATAACGCGGATTTTTTCATCCGCGGCGTAACTACCTTCGGCTATAAAAAGGATCCGCTGATATTGATAGATGGTATAGAACTCACCGTAACAGACCTCGCCCGGCTGCAACCGGATGATATTGCCAGCTTCTCTATCATGAAAGATGCCACCGCCACCTCCCTCTACGGCAGCCGCGCTGCCAATGGCGTAATACTGGTAACGACCAAGGAAGGAAAAGAAGGGAAAGCCGCCATCACCGTCCGGCTGGAAAATTCCCTGGCCTCCCCCACCCGCAATGTGGCACTGGCAGATCCCATCACTTATATGCGGCTGAATAATGAAGCGGTACTCACCCGCGATCCACTTGGGCAGCTACCTTACACAGATCAGAAAATTGATAACACCATTGCCGGCATTAATCCTTACATGTATCCGGCTACCGACTGGAGAGGCACACTTTTCAAGAGCTATACCACCAACCAGCGCGCCAACCTCAATGTAAGCGGTGGCGGCACCGCAGCAAGATATTATGTGGCCGGCTCTTTCAATAAAGACAATGGCATACTGAACGTAGATAAACGGAATAATTTTAACAGCAACATCGACCTGAAAAATTATTCGCTCCGTTCCAATGTAAACGTGAACATCACCAAATCTACTGAGATGGTGGTTCGTTTAAGCGGCTCCTTCGACGATTACACCGGTCCTATCGACGGAGGCGCAGACCTGTACAAAAAAGTAATGCGCACCAATCCCGTGTACTTCCCGGCCTATTACCCGGCCGATGCAGACCACCAGTATGTTCAGCATATTATGTTCGGCAATTATGATGACGGCACCAACGCCTATCTGCTGAATCCATATGCCGACATGGTAAAGGGATATAAAAATTATTCCCGCTCTATGATGGCGGCGCAGTTTGAAGTAAAACAAAACTTATCGGCACTGACAGAAGGTTTGAATTTCAGGACGATGGTAAATGTAACACGCAATACCTATTTTGATGTAACCCGTGCCTACAGCCCCTTCTGGTACCAGGCAGGTTCTTATGATAAACTACAGAACACCTTTAAACTGGAACTGCAGAACGAAGAACTGGGCACAGAATACCTGAACTATGTACCCGGCGCCAAAACAGTGAACTCCAGTTTTTATATGGAATCCGCACTTAATTATAACCGCACTTTTCACAAGGATCATACCCTGAGTGGTTTGTTTGTGTTTATGGTACGTAACAATCTTACCGGTAACGGCGCGGATCTGCAGGCGTCGCTGCCTTTCCGCAACGTGGGCCTGGCAGGACGCGGCACCTACTCTTACCAGAACAGGTATTACGTGGAGCTGAACTTTGGCTATAACGGGTCGGAACGTTTTCATGAGTCCCACCGCTATGGATTTTTCCCTTCTGCAGGCGTAGCCTGGAGTATCTCCAATGAGAAATTCTTTGAGCCTTATAAAAATGCCATCTCCAACCTGCGGCTCCGCGCTACTTACGGGTTGTCCGGTAACGATGCGATCGGTGATCCAAACGACCGCTTTATGTACCTCTCCAATGTAAACATGAACGACGCCGGCAAAAGTGCAGTATTTGGCCGCGACAATGGCTACAGCCGGCCAGGTATTTCCCTCTCGAGATATGCAGATCCTAACATCAGCTGGGAAACTGCTAAAAAAGCCAACCTGGGCCTGGAGCTGGGCCTGTTCGGCAAACTGGATATCATGGCCGACTTCTACCAGGAACAACGCAGTAATATCCTCATGACCAGAACTGCCACACCAGCCACTATGGGACTTTCCGCCCAACCCCGCGCCAACGTGGGCGCCGCCGAAGGAAAAGGAATCGATCTCTCAGCCGATTACAACCATTCTTTCAACCAGCACTTCTGGATCCAGGCAAGGGCCAACTTCACCTATGCCACCAGCAAGTTCACCACCTATGAAGAACCATCGTACGATGGCGCACCCTGGAAACTGCACGTGAACTACCCCATCTCCCAGCAATGGGGATACATCGCAGAACGGCTTTTTGTTGATGATGCGGAAGCTGCAAAATCGCCGCGGCAGAATTTTGGGGAATACGGCGGCGGAGATATCAAATACCATGATGTAAACGGCGACGGGCAAATCACCCAACTCGACCAGGTGCCACTGGGTTTTCCTACCACGCCTGAAATCACTTACGGATTCGGTTTTTCTATAGGATATAAACGATTCGACCTCTCTGCATTTTTCCAGGGACTTGGCCGGGAATCGTTTTGGATCAATGCACGCGCCACTGCCCCTTTCATGACCTATTATTATGATAATGAAACATTGTCAGGTAAACCACAGAACCAGCTGCTGCAGGCATACGCCGACAGTCACTGGTCAGAAGAGCACCGCGATCTGTATGCTTTATGGCCGCGGCTCAGCACTACCGCCATTGGCAACGATAACAACTCCCAGCAAAGTACGTGGTTTATGCGGAATGGCGCTTTCATCAGGCTGAAGCAGGTGGAAATAGGTTATACCGTGCGGCAATGGGCGCATATGAGAACATTACGTGTATACACCAACGGTACCAACCTGCTTACCTGGAGCAAGTTTAAACTATGGGATGTGGAAATGGCCGGTAACGGTCTGGGTTACCCGGTACAACGGGTATTCAACGTTGGCGCACTCGCCACTTTCTAAACATCCGATTTCTTATTCTTTTAACTGCATGTTATGAAAAAGATCATCTGCCTGATATTCATTGTTACGTTACCACAGCTTTTCAGCAGCTGTAAAAAATACCTGGACATAGTACCGGATAACGTGGCCACCATCGACTATGCCTTCCGGCTCCGTTCTACTGCCGAAAGATTTCTTTTTACCTGCTACTCCTATATGCCGGCGCTGGGCAACTTTGACGGCAATCCGTCTAATGCCGCCGGAGATGAGTACTGGCTGCCCGTTACCAATACCTCCAATGCCTGGCAGATTGCCCGTGGCAACCAGAATGTAGTGAACTGCTACATGAACTACTGGCAGGGTACTTCCGGGGGTAAGGATTTGTTTGAAGGAATCCGGCAATGCAATATTTTCCTGGAAAACATTGGTAAGGTGCCCGATATGGAGAGCACCGAAAAAGAACGCTGGGCAGGGGAAGCAAAATTCCTGAAAGCCTATTATCATTTTTGGCTGTTCCAGATGTATGGCCCTGTTCCGCTCATCAAAAACAATGTGCCGGTAAGCGCCGGCGAGGAGGAAGTATATCCAGCCAGAGAACCGGTAGATTCCTGTGTGAACTACATTGCCAAGCAGCTGGACGAAGCTGCTGCACAACTGCCGGACAAAATAGAGAATGAAGTATCAGAGCTGGGCCGTGTTACCAAAGCCATTGCATTAACGGTGAAAGCACAGGTGCTGGTACTGGCGGCCAGCCCGCTGTTTAACGGCAACTCCGACCACGCCGGTTTTAAAGGTCCCGACGGCAGGTTGCTGTTTGCCCAAACCAATGATCCGCAGAAATGGGTACGCGCCGCCGCTGCCTGCAAAACTGCGCTCACGCTTTGCGAATCGCAGGGATACAAACTATATACCTTCAATCCGCAGTTCTTTCAATATAAAATCTCCGACACCACGCGGATAGAACTCAGTATCCGTAATGCTGTATGTGAGAAATGGAATCCCGAAATTATATGGGGCCATACCAATAGTTTGGCCGGCAGCATACAGGCCAGCGCCACTCCGCGCGGACTGGATCCTTCTAAAACGGCCAACAGCGCTACGGTGGGCAACATCGCCCCTACCCTGAAAATAGCGCAGCTATTTTACACCAATCATGGTGTACCGATCACAGAAGATAAGACATGGGACTATAACGGCCGTTTTAAACTGCGTACCGGCACGCATGCATACCGGTACGACCTCCAGGAAGGATATCAGACCGCAGCCCTTCATTTCGACCGGGAACCCCGCTTTTATGCCGACCTGGGATTTGATGGCGGCATCTGGTACGGGCAGGGTTTATTTAACGACAATGCCAATCTCTTTTTTGTATCCAGCAAAAAAGGACAACCAGCCAGTGCGCAGAACCAGTCGTCGTACTCCGTTACCGGTTACTGGCCTAAAAAGCTGGTGAACTTCAACAACGTAATCGGCGATGGTACCACCTATACCATTCAAAACTATCCATGGCCTATTTTACGATTGGCGAACCTGTACCTGTTATATGCAGAAGCCGAAAATGAAGCCAATGGCCCCAGCGCAGAGGTATACCGGTATATCAACCTTATCCGCGAGCGGGCTGGCTTAACATCCGTGGAAAGCGCCTGGACCAACTACGCGCGTAACCCTGCCAAGTTCACGACAAAAGAGGGCATGCGTGATATTATCCAACGGGAACGGCTGATTGAATTAGCCTTTGAAGGACAACGCTATTGGGATCTCCGGAGATGGAAAAAAGCTGTGGACGAACTTAACAAACCCATTACCGGGTGGGATCTGGCGCAGGAAGACGCCACCGCTTATTATCGTGAAAAAGTGATCTATAACCAGGTTTTCACCACCAGGGATTATTTATGGCCGATACCCGAATCAGAGTTGCTGAGTAATAAAAAGATCAATCAAAATCCCGGCTGGTAATCTGTTTACAAAAAAAGAAATTAACTATGAAAAAATATATCATACCTGTTCTGCTTTGTGCTGGCTTATACTGCTGTAAAGAGGAAGGCGTTCAGCCGCTTAACAAAGACCAGGCGCCGGGGCCGGTTACCAACGTACGCGCCGAAAGTATTGCCGGCGGCGCCAATATCAGTTATAGTCGCCCGAAAGACAAAGACCTCCTGTATATAAAAGCCGTGTACTCCATCCGGCCAGGTATAGAGCGGGAAGTAAAAGCATCTTACTACCAGCATATGCTAACCATAGACGGATTTCCCGACACGCTGGAATACCCGGTAAAACTTTATGCTGTGAGTCGTGGCGAAAATATATCGGAGCCGGTCACCATCTCCGTAAAGCCACTTACGCCGCCGGTAAAACAAGTATTCCAGCAACTGACGCTCGCCGCTACCTTCGGTGGCGTAAGGGTCAACTTCGTAAATAATTCAGAAGCAGATGTGGTGATTACCGTACTGGCGGCCGATTCCACGAACGACCTGGTACCGGCGGAAACATTTTATACCAAAAGAAAGACCGGCACGTTTGCCGCCAGGGGCTTTAATACTACCAAAAGAAAATTTGCCGCCTTTGTGCGTGACCGATGGAACAATCACTCCGATACGCTGTACGCAGCACTATCGCCTTTATTTGAACAAAAACTGGAGAAAACAAAATTCAAAGAAGTAGATCTTCCGACAGATACCTATGCAGGGCACATCAGCAGTAAAATCCCCTACCTCTGGGATGACAAGCTGGGCAACGCCGGTACCTCCATCTTCCATACCAAACCAGGCAGCGGCCTGCCGCAGTGGTTTACGATCGACATGGGCGTTACTGCTACGCTGAGCCGCTTCAAGCTGCATCACCGTGACGGCAGCACCGCCGACGGGTCTTATACCGGCGGCGATCCCAAAATATATGAGATCTGGGGCAGTAATAATCCATCCAGCGATGGCAGCTGGGACAACTGGGTATTGCTATCCGGTTTTGAATCCGTAAAACCCTCCGGTACGCCCGATGGCATCATCACCACGGAAGACAAACAATTTGCCACTGTAGACGGGGAGGATTTTGATTTTCCGCCCGATGTACCACCTGTGAGATACCTACGCTTTAAAACCGTCAAAGTATGGGGCGCGCTGGATCATATCTACATCGCGGAACTTACCTTCTGGGGCAATGTGAAGTAAAATGTTATCATCTAACACAAATAACTGGTCATGAAAATATATAACGCCTGTTTATTAGCGCTGCTCCTGTTATTTGCTGCCTGCAGCAAAATGGATGACACCTACAAACAGTTCATTAAAAACGGAGAAATCCCTTACGCCGGCTCAGTAGATTCCGTAAAGGTTTTTCCGGGTGATAACCGGATCCAGCTATCGTGGCTGGTCAGCGATCCCAGGGTCACTAAAGCTAAAATTTACTGGAATAACAAAAGTGATTCCCTGGATATGGTGTTGAAAAGACAATATGACGTAGACACTATCAACGTGATCCTCTTCCCGATAGCCGAGGGCGCTTACTCTTTCGATATCTATACTTTTGATGATGAGGGAAACAAGTCCATAAAAGTAAGTACTACCGGCCAGGTGTATGGTGAGCGGTATATCAGCTCCTTGTTACCCAGACCTGTTAAAAGCGCGCTGTACTCCAACGGCAAAGTAGCCATTACCTGGGGAAGCGCAGATACCCACGTAACGGGTACGGAAATACGGTATACAGATGCTGGTGGTACGGTGCAGCACATCAGCGTACCGGTAGATTCCAATACTACTACCTTGTCTAATTTTCTTTTCAGTGATAATACCGATCTCGCATACACTACGGTATACCTGCCGGATTCCAGTGCCATCGACTTGTTTAAAACGGCCTACGAGGCGATTGCGGTAAAGGGGCCGCCGGTGGAATATGCCAAAACAGGGTGGACGGCCATCGCATCTGACTATGACGAACCCTCCGGCCGCGGGCCCGCCAATGCGATCGATAACAAAGCATCTACCGTATGGCACATGTCGAAAGTTGCAGGTCTTACTTATCCGCGTACCATTACAGTAGATATGGGTACCATCAACCTGGCCTACGGCTTTACCTTCACACAACGTACCCCGCTGGACGGACCATTGAAACTGATTGAAATTGAAGTGAGCGACGATAATACCACCTGGCAACCGCTGGGTGCGTTTACCTTGTTATCCGCAGCGGATAAGCAATACATAGACCTGACGGAAACGGTAAGTTTCAGGTATTTCAGGGTGATTGTGCGGTCGGATTATAAGAACGGAAATTTCTCTGCGCTGGCGGAAGTGGGTGTGTATAAACGTTAAAGGAGCTGTTTTGATAAAAAGGCCGCAGGTGTTCTACCTGCGGCCTTTTTTCGGTTTTACCTGAACGATTTCTTAGAATAAATGCTTATATTTAGGATATACATTTCTTACTACTCCACTACCTGTCAAAACCCCGGCAAGAAGCAAGATTTAACTTCATAGGATAAAACTAAAATCTACCATTATGCCTAAGTATGTTATCGAACGCGAAATTCCTGGTGCAGGTAAACTCTCAGGAGAACAGTTGAAAGCTATTTCACAAGCTTCCTGTGGCGTATTAAGCAATATGGGTCCGCAAATTCAATGGATCCATAGTTATGTGACTGCTGATAAAATTTATTGCGTTTACATTGCCCCTAATGAAGAAATGGTTCGTGAGCACGCGAAGCAGGGAGGATTTCCGGCCAATGCTGTCAGTGAGGTGGCTACTGTTATTGATCCTACAACTGCGGAGTAAAAGGTTATAGTATTTTAAAAGGGAAACTTAGGATTAAGGATCCTCTCCCACCATTAGAAAAAATTTCCTGCACTGCGGTGGTATGCTTATTGGTCGTCCATATTTGAAAATAGTAGTAATGGCTAGTGAGGATAAACTCCATTCCTTACATCGGGTAATTATTGCATCATCTGATATTGAATCATCCAATTCCCGGTCGGCAGATATTATTCTAATTCAAGACAACCAACTGCAAACTGACCATATATTTAAATACCAAGGCTGGCACATCTCCCCAATTAGTGTCAAAACAACGCTTATAAAAACACACACCTCCTCTCTTATTCATATTATTGTCGATATGACATTTAACATAGACGCATATTAATACTCTACCGGCTTTTGGGATAAAATACGTTTACAATCGGTTAATTATTCTGAATCCATGTTTACGGCTTACACCTACTTTTATTCCGCTAACTATTCTATGCAGCCCTCAACTTGTCAACCAAACGTTTATTCAAATGGCACTATCAGCAAAATCAGCAGTATCAGGATGCTTCGTACCGCTATATGTGGTATGTTTTCTCGCTTTCTTCTCCTTGTCTGCATCTGCGCAGAAGAAAGCGATTACGGGCACTGTCGCCGATTCGTCCGGCATGCCTGTTATAGGCGCCACCGTCAGGGAGAAAGGCGGGAAGGCCGTCACCACCTGCAGCGCCGACGGTACATTTAAATTAACCGTGGACGAAAAAAATTCGCTGGTCATTTCCAGTGTTGGATTTCTTAGTGCGGAAATACCGGTGGGTAGCAAAACAACGTTTGCTATTACTTTAGCCAGCAACACCTCGGCGCTGAATGCCGTGGTAGTAACGGCATTGGGAGTAAAACGGGAAAAACGCAATCTTACCTTCAGCTCCCAGCAGCTGAACGGAGAAGAACTATTAAAAACCAAGGAACCCAACCTGGTGAATACTTTGGCCGGCAAGGTGCCGGGCATACAGATTACCAGTTCTTCCGGTAATGCAGGCGCCTCCTCCCGCATTGTGATCAGGGGTAACTCTTCTCCCACCGGGGAAAACCAGGCGCTGTTTGTAATCGACGGCGTGCCCGTTGATAACACGGAAACCGGCAATATCAGCGGCGGAGCCGCGGGCTCCGGCGTAAACCGTATCGCAGATATTGATCCCGCTATCATTGAAAATGTGAACATCCTGAAAGGCGCCGCCGCTACGGCGTTGTATGGGTCTTCCGGCGCCCGGGGTGTAGTACTCATTACCACTAAAAATGGCGGTGTGGATAAGAAACCGGTATTCAACTTTTCGTCAGATGCTTCTTTTGAGCATCCACTCCTGCCGGAACGGCAAAATATATATGGACAGGGTACCACCGGTATCTTTTATAACGGTGAGGACGCCGACAAAAAAACAAGCCTTTCCTGGGGTCCCCTCATGGATACCCTCAAAGTAAACGGCCAGCCCGCACCTACCTACGACCCGTACGATTTTTTCCGCACGGGTATTACTACCAACAATACTATTTCTGCCTCCGGCAGTACCAATAATTCCAACTATTTTCTCAGCTATTCCTATTTCAACCAGAAAGGTGTAATGCCGGGAAATGATTTTAAGCGGCACTCCTTCTTTGCAAAGTACAATTCCAAAATAGGCAAATATGTGAGCACTACTTTCCAGATGGGATACAACAACTCCGACCAGGAAAGGCTGCCGGAAGGCGCCAGCAACGGGCCTTTATTTGTGCTGCTGCTGCAACCGGTATCGTGGAATCCATACCCTGTGCTCCTGCCCGATGGTAGCCAGCGCGGCTACCGCTATTCCAGGAATATGCCGCTGTGGACGCTCGATAACATCAGCAATGATTCTAAAGTCAACAGGTTTCTCCCGGTATTTACCGCCAACATCACTCCTACCAGCTGGCTTACTATTACAGAAAGACTTGGCGCGGACATCTACACGGAGTCTGATAAGTATATAGAACATCCAAGTCCGCAGATTGGCCTCACAGGACAAATCAGGAACCAGAACATCAACTTCCGGCAATTCAATAATGACCTGATCATCAGCGCCACGAAAACATTTGGCAAATTCAACGTAAACCTGTTAGTCGGTAATAATATCTATACTACTTACAGCCAGTATATGAATATTAACGGCACCGGGCTCAATATTAACGACTTTAATAACTTATCGTCCGGCTCCACTATCACAGGTACTGAAAGTTACACCCAGCTCAGAAAAGTAGGCTTCTACTCCCAGGCTAATATTGAGTACAACCGCTTCCTCAACCTGTCTTTAACCGGCAGGTACGATGGCAGCTCCGTGCTCAATCCCGATAAAAACTTCTATCCTTACGGATCGGCCGCTGCCAGCTTTATCTTTTCCGAATTCCTCGGACCTAAAGCCTCCAATGTCATTAACTTCGGAAAGGTACGCCTGAGCTATGCTACGGTGGGTAACGACGGCGTAGGTCCGTATGCGTTATCTACCCCTTATGTGCAGGCAGGCAGGAATACAAACGCCGGTTTTTTCCAGTTCCCGTTCCAGGGACAGCAAGGCTTTTTACTGACAACTGCATTGGGTAACCCCACGCTCATCAATGAACGGCTCAATGAATATGAAGCGGGGCTTGAAATGCGTTTCCTGAAAGACAGGATCACCTTTGAAGGATCTTATTTTAGCCGTCGCTCCAAAAGCGGGCTCATTCCGGGGTCACAAATCCCCCCTTCAACCGGTTTCAACAGCACTACTATTAACTCCGCTGAAATATCCAACAAAGGAATAGAGCTGCTGTTGGGCGCCACTCCTGTAAAGACAAAAGATTTCAGCTGGAATGTTACCCTGAATTTTTCGAAGATCAAAAACGAGGTACTTTCCCTGGCGCCGGGCGTTGACCAGCTGGGACGTTTGATCAAAGGAGAACCCTATAACATCTTCTTTGGCAACCGCTATAAACGGGCCGACAACGGGGAACTGCTCATCGACGCCGGTGGACTACCGGTAGTAGATCCGCAACAAGGCATTGTGGGCGATATTAACCCGGATTGGCTGGCCGGCATGGATAATACCTTCCGTTATAAACAGCTCAGCCTCTCCTTTTTCTTCGATATGAAAAAAGGCGGCGATGTGCAAAATGATGTTGAGTCGGCCGGTTTCTACTACGGCACTGCAAAGGTAACTGCCACCCGCGGCCAAATGGTGGTGAAAGGAATCAGCGAAGTAGACGGAAAGCCCAACACCGTGGCAGTAGATGCGCAAACCTACTACCAGACCAGGCAATACGAATCTACCATCCAGGATGGTACTTATATCAAGTTGCGGAATGTAAGTCTTTCCTACCTCCTGCCTGCTTCCTTTGTGGCTAAAACACCTTTCAAAACCGCTTCCCTGGCAGTAGCCGGCAGGAATCTCTGGATCTACAGTCCGCATTTTACCGGTGCTGATCCGGAAGTAAGTTCCTATGGCACAGGCAACAGCTCACAGGGTATTTATGCGTTTTCAACGCCAACATCACGCTCTATCAACTTCTCATTGAAATTTAGTTTTTAGTATGCCGGCACCACTAAAATTTATCGACATGAAAAAGTCTCTTTATATACTGCTGCTCACCGGTCTTTGTTTACAGGGATGTAAAAAATTCCTGGATATAAACACCGATCCCAATAATCCGATAGATGTGCAGGAATCACTGATCCTGGCGCCGGCGGAACTGAACATTTCTGACAATATCCATGGCGGCAATGCGGGAATCATTATACAGAACTATGTGCAGAACATAGCCGCCAACCAGCTGAATCCTTATGTGGGCAGTTACCAGCTGTTTAATATTGATATGGATGGCGACTGGTCCAACTTCTACGTCACCTCACTCAACAACCTGATCACGTTGAATAAAAAGGCGGAAGCGAATAACAACTGGAACTATGCGGCCATTGCCAAAATACTTACGGCTTACACCCTCGGCACTGCCACCGATTTCTGGGGAGATATTCCTTATTCTAAAGCGTTTGTCAGCGGCATTTTCACAGTACCTTACGATAAACAGGAAGATATTTACAAAAGTATCCAGTCATTGCTCACCGATGCCATAGCCAACATCGACAAAAACAGCAGTCCAAAGAGCCCAACAGGTGACGACTACTTCTACAACGGCAATATGAACGCCTGGCGCAAGCTCGCATGGTCGCTGAAAGCGAGGTATTATATACATCTCACCAAAGCACCCGGATACACCGCCAAGGTACAGGCCGAAAGCGCAATAGCTGCTTTAAAGCAAGGCATGACATCCAACAACGATGATCTTAAGTTCACCTACTCCGGCGCGGCAGGATCGGAAAACATCTGGTACCTCACCTTTACACCGGTAACTACCTACGTGATGAATGCCACACTAATCGATACCTTACGCAACCGGAATGATCCGCGGCTGCCGAAGATGATTGCTCCCGCCACGGCAACAGGACTGTTTACCGGCAGAAAGATCGGTACGCCCACAGGAGACCTGGCTAAGTACTCTTACCCCGCTGCATTTTATGGCGCCAAAGCATCGTCCAATTACATCTTCAATTATTCTGAAGCACTATTCATACAGGCAGAAGCCCTGCTGATCACCAGCGGTTATGCCGCTGCGCAGCCGGTATATGTAAATGCGATCAATTCCCATCTGTCTAAACTCGGGATCGATACTGCCAGCGCTGCGGCCACTGCTTATGTAAACCGCCGCAAACTGACCGCCGGAAATGCGCTACAGCTGATCATGGAGGAAAAAGCAGTAGCTAATATCTTCAACTTTGAAACGTATAACGACTGGAGAAGAACGGGTTTTCCAAAATTGCAGAAAGTAGATGGGGCATTGATAGATATCCCCCGCAGGTTGTTATATCCGCAAAACGAGATATTAACGAATGCACAACCACAACAAACAGCTATCCAGAGTACAAAGGTTTGGTGGGATAATTAAGAGAAGAAAAGTAAAACAGTAATACGGGGCGTCTCAAAAGTATTTGAGCTGCCCCTTTTTTTTAAAACAAAAGCTGGTGTGGCTACCTCTTATTTTTTCCGGACCTTTTTCCCGGTTGCGCCACCTTTTCCGGATGATGCTGCCGCCGGCTTTTCTTGCGTTGCCCAAAATTGATTGATACCGTCTACCATGGTAGCAATAATGCGTTGCCCTTCTTTCAGCCGTTCCAGGGTATCCAATACAGCTGCCCTGCTATCACCCAGTGGGATCTTTGCAAAAGCCCGCAGGTCAAAACGTAACTCTTCTAATCTGTCAGTGCTGCTTCTCAGGAAACTGAGTTCGTCTTTCAAAATGGAATCGTCCCCTTTTATAATGGTATTTAATAAATTCTCTAAGGCTTGGTTTAATGCCTGTACTTCAACGGCATTCCCAGCCAGGGTTTGGCTTTCATATTCCCTGTCCAACGCCTGTTTTTGTTCTTTCGCTACTCTTTTCCTTTCTATATTCTCTGCAGAATTTTCCTGTTCCGAGAGTGATTTCATTTTTCTACTATCGCCCAGCCGCCGCTGCAGACGTTCTTCCAATCCATGCATTAAATGCTGGCAAGCCTTACAGGAAGGTACAATATCACCACTGCCATATTTTATGATCTTGCCATGTGCATCAATTATAGGAACCGTACTGTCGGCATTGAGTGGAGACACCCATCTTTCCGTCATGGATGCATGCTGCATAGTGGTGGGATGCAATTTCACATGGCCTCCATCAATGATAGACCAGATCAGCTTCGGGGCAGCACAGGTACCGGCAAGCCCGGTTTTCACTTCCTCGCTCCCCGTATGTTCTTTTACAATGTTTTTCTCCTCTCCGGTTCCAAAACTATGCGGCCCTATTTCTTTGACGATAATTCCTCTTGCTTCCTCCACATTCATTACGGAGCTCACGTACTGCATCCCCAGTGACTTGGCGATGAGCTCAAAACCGGCCGACTGACCACCGGAGCAGGTAGCAAACACCTGCCCATCCATAATAAGTACACCCAGCATATATCCTTTGTAGGTGTCGTGCTCTTTATCATAACGCAGCAAGTTTCCCAATTTCGTTTTTGCCCCATTATCTTCCTTTTTCACCAGTTCAAACAAGCGTTTCGCTTCCTTATCAATCTCTTTATACAGTGTCTCCGAGCGCTCCTGGCTTTTCTCGCTTTGCGGAATGGTAAAAGGCTTGTCCGGCCTGAGGTCATGAGATCTCAGGTTGGGATAGGGCGTATGTTCCATGAAGATCGTATTCACGTCTTTAGACAACCGGATAATGCAGTCTGTTATGACATCAATTTTTTCACCAGACAAGGATTCCTTTAGTAAAAGCCAGGTTTTGGAGATTGCCAATTTATCACTCAACGCCGGGAACAATACCATCACTTCTTCCACCGCCTGTTCAAAAGTCTGGCCCCGTGAATTCACGGAGCCTTTCATATAACGTTCAATCGCCTGCTTATCACTTCCGTTGTCCAATAACTTGTCAATTTTGAGCTGCATGATCCCCTGTTGTTGTAATACAGGTGGCGTTATAACGGCCGGATAGGCAATTCCACTACGGGGAACCGTTTGATTTGCAGCTGCACGGGAAGCGGCAGGGACAGGTATTTTGAGGAAGCCTGATGACATATGGGATGCATCTATTTATACAAAAAATAATCAATTGCACCTTCATAAACAAAAATTGTTTGCAGATGGGCCACCCGGCAACATTTCACTTTTTCATTCCCTTAAAAAACCTGCCGATATTATACGATATACTCATAGTAATACAAATGGGACATACCCCGAAGCGGAAAAATGTTAGGGCCACTTTCTTATACCATGGCAGACGAGCGGGAACAACAGGGCAGCTTTTACCATCTCCTTCATATTCCCTTATTCCCCAAATATTGACAGCTGTTTTCATTCTAACTGTTTTTTAATCAACCAAAGAAATGATAAAGGCAAATACCAGTTAATACTAAAGAGACAATACAAAAAATGATTTTTGTTTTTACAGACATAATTAAACTGTTTAAAGGTGATTTCCTATTAATACCCGTTCATAAGATTTATCACCCAAAAACTATATGCTTTCTTCTTTTGCCTTCATTTTCCTAACCTGTTGAATGCATTTATATTGCTGATTGGCTGCTGTATGCCTGTTTTTCCAGCCCATTCTTTTCATTAAAACTTCCATAGGCTCCCGGTAAAAAAAGATGGCTTTTAGTATACGCTGGCAATGCCCTGTGATCCTGGATATCCAGGTTTGTACTTTTTCATCTTCGGTTTTCTCCTGGTGTAATTCCGTTGGAAAGTCCGCTGTCGCGCACGGATACAGGGATACATCCTCTACGGGCAATAACCTATTATCCCGGAGATGTTTCAGCCAGAGGTTCCTGGAAATAGCAAAAAGATAAGTTTTCAGGGAAGCCGTAAGTAAGAAATCAGGTTGCCTTACTTTTTGAAGCAATACAATCATTGCTTCCTGGAAAATATCTTCCGCATCCTTATTTTGCCCGTAGTTATTAATAATATATGCGGCAATAGTTGGAAAATAGTATTGATACAATACCTCAAAAGAAGCATTGTCCTCACTTCTGAGCATATTGAGCAATGTGTGGTCTGATATTGTTTGCATACGATGGTGAACTTGGTCCATACTATATACCGGAAGACGCGATTTATCACCCGCAAAGCATAAAATTAACGATAAATGTCATTGCTGGAAAGCTTCGACAGCTTTTTATCCTTTTGTATCTTTTCCCTTATCTGCTCCAGATAGGCCGCCCGGTTCGTTACCATTTCATTCAACCGTTGCTCCCAGGCAGCAACGTCCCCGAACCAGGCCGACAGCGTATTGGCAGGCACAGCTGCTGCTTGCTGACGGATACTTCTCAGGCTTTCCCGGACCTGTGCCTCATCGTCGACATAAAGCGCCACATGCAATTTTATCAGGTGAAAACCTATCAGATATTTAATTCGCGCTTTCACCTCGATCCATTCCATAAAATAATCAATCATTCTGTAAATCGCTTCCTGTGTTATATCCCGATCAAAAGGAATACTGAATTGTGTAAGTACACCATCAATTACAGCCGGTAATATAACATCATACTTCTCTTCAGGTATAAACAACTGCCTGTTATCCGTATCCCTTGCCTGTATAACTATCTCTGTACTGCCTGCTTTGCCATCCGCTTTTACGTCGATTAACGGAATGAATACAAAATAGGGCGCATAACGCTTCCAACCGGGAATTTTATTTATTTGTATCCCTATAACCAATGGCCCCAGTATCTTAAGTAATCGTGTACTGCCATACATCGACAGACCAGGCAATACTTTCAGCCATTCCTGCGCAATCATTTTACCCGACACATTTTCCGTCATTTTACTTATTTGGTTTAATAATTGTTGATGATGAGCCCGTAAATTCATTACGGTATCTTATCATTTGGGGGGAATTATTCAACATAGCCGGTGTTTTATCCGGATACCCAAATTTAAAATCGTATATCATATTATTTTGCGGGTCCCATAAATCCAGGAATCCCGCCCTGCCATCATTAAAATACTCTCTATACCGGAAACCCCTTGATCCGTCAATACGCTCAAACTGATCCAGAAGTGTAGTCACATAAGAGTGTTTCTCCGTCCCCGCGAATCTTCCTGTCCCGCCTACCATTCTTTCTGCCTCGTCGGCGCCAAACTGTATCAGTTCTGTATTGGTCAGGCCCTTTGGAATTAAATGTTCATTTCCGTTTACGACCACCCGTACAGTAGCTTTTTCTGCCAGCTTCACAGCCTGCCCGGAAATTTCCTTTACCAGGACTTTCTCCGCTACCTTCATCGTCACCTTCGCGACACCCTTGGCAGCCCCTTTAAACAAGGATTCTCCCGCCAGGTCGGTGGCTGCGTATAATACGCCAGTAATATAGTTTCCTTTTTTAAACTCTTTAGCGGCGTCAACGAAAGGTACAAATCCTTCCACAATCTCCTGCGCAAAATCTACTGCTTTTACAAAAGGCCTACTTGCAGGGATGGCTTTATCCATCATAAAGTTAAAGTAAGCCTGCAGCTTCGGATCCACACCATGATCGCCCTTGTCCCGCCCCGGGACGTTCAATCCCCTCGCTATATAATTGGCCACCATTTGACTCATTCTGTTACGTGGCCCCGGGCCATCAACAGGCGACATCCCGTCCGGATCAATGAACCTGATTGGGTTATCAAAAGCGTAGTTATAAGGCGACCACCTCCTCATTTCATCTGCCCGGGGATCCGGGGTAAACCATCTGCCAATCTGCGGGTCATACATGCGTGCCTCAAAATCCAGCCACTGCAGCCCTTCCCCGTCACTAAACTCACGGCTTTGCAACTCCTTACCACCAAACTGAAAATCGTTAGGCTGCTTACCAAATGCCTTACTGCAGATACCTTCCAGCCTCCCTCCAAAAGGATAGTAATGCGTTTCCTCCAGGATCGCACTGCGTTGCTGCGTTACCTGGAAATTGTCAAAGTATACCTCTTCCTCCGTCTCATTACTGTAATAGATATAGGCATATCCGTTCTTATTTACATTAATGGCATTGGACAGGGATTTATCAATCGTCTGTTTAACTTTGTTGCTGATATAACCTACCGGGAAAACTTTGCTGTTTACCTTATCAAACTGCAGCTGTTCATTAAAGAATATAACGTTCAGGTATGCTTTCGGCGCCTGGTTGGTACCGCTGGTGGCAGGGCTGGTATTCAGGAGATTGGCCAGGTCAGCATTGCCGGAGAGTCCTCCGGTAATAGCTGATACATTACCCTTGATGAGTTCAGAAGGCACAGCACTGGCGGTAAGGGCATTCAACAGGCTGGCAACAATACTTTGCGCACCGTTCGCGCCGGTATTATTAGCATTGGGTACATCATACCAGTAGTCTACCTTTACATGCAACCTGTCACCACTCATGACCTTCAGCAGCTTAGCCCCGCCTATGGCACCGGCGCTCTTTTTTACAAGCATACCGTAATCATTGACCGTGCCCGGAGCTACCGGGTTATTGGCTTTATAAGCCGAAGGCCATGTTGTCCGGCTACCGGCAACAGCGATGCTGTTACCATTGCGATTCTCATAATTATTATCCTGTGTTATGACTTCAGGACTACCCGACGCTCCTTCAAAGGATAATGCAGGATAAGCATCCGTCTGTACCTCCTCTGTCAGTACCATCCTGACATTGCCCAGGTAGTCTTTTAGGAGGTAGTCAAAATCATACCTGCCAGGGTTGCTGCCTATACCTTTCGTGAAACGGATACGGCCTTCTTCATGCTGGAAGTATTTCAGCTGGTCATCTTCATATACCGCATTGTCCAGATACTGGAAAACCTTCACCGGCTTGCCGGTTTCATTTATCTTCTTTGTCAGCTTGTTTCCCGAGGCATCATAGATATACTCTATGGTGCCTTTGGATGTTCCGTCACTTTTAAGCAACGTGATAATCCGGGGAAGGTTCAGGTGATTATAAACGATACTGCTGATTCGTTTATTCTTATCCGTTAGCAGGTTGCCATTAGCGTTATAAGAATAATCATCGTTGCTACGGTTGATATCTGTGAAATCACCCAGCTTATTGTTGGTAAGACCGATGGACGCATCCTCTGTTACCGCCAGTAACTGGTTACTGGTTCCGCCGGCAGTATAGGTATAGCGCATTTTATCCAGCGGCGCGGAAGTTCCCAGCTTTAGTCCGTTCTGGAAAAGACTCAGCAGGTTACCGTTTGCGTCGTACCCGATCTTATTACCGTGTTCAGGCGCCCCATATACGCTAAAATCAACACCGGCAGCAGACCATCCGCTATTGTCCTGATTCTGGGTAAAATCGGCCTTATTGAGCCGGTCCAGGTTATCATAGAGGTAGTCATACTTACGGAGTATCCCGTCTCCTTTGCTTTTCCATACCACTCCGCCAATACTGCCATTGAACCTGGCTGCCTGGTAAGCCGTACCTGGGATACCCGCATCGGTTTTATCATATCCGATCACCATACCAAAATAGTGGACACCATTACCTTTTACATAGTCGCCGTTGATACCGCTTACCCACCCCCTTACATTATAGGTATAGTCAACTGTTTCCAGGGTTCCGTTGTTAGCGCCCAGCTTCTTGCGCAACGGTTCACCCAGTTTATTGTATTCGTAAGTAACGATCGACTGTTCCGGTTTGTCGGCTGCCAGTGTGGAAGATATTTTCTTACGCACGCTCAGTAACCCCACATGATTGTACGTATTACGGGTGAGCACTTCATGAACCTGGGCATTAGCGCCCGCTTTCTCCTGTTTGAGATAACTTGCATTTATCCTTCCTGCAAAATCATATTGGGTAGTAATGATATCTGTCCCACCCGTTTGCTGTTTGGTCTGCGACTGAACCAGTTGTTGCCTGGAATTATAGAAATTCACACTCAACACAGCGGTATTCCCATCGTCCAGTATCAGGTTTTTCACACCAGTAGATAAACCTCTTGTTTGCGTGCCCTGTGCAATGGACTGCGGATAAGGGTAAACCGTATTGGAAGCAGCCGGCAACTTGCTGTCGTAGCTGTTATTCTTTATTGAACTGATACCCTGTGTGCTGCACCAGTCGTAGTCATCATAATAGCTGGCTGTAAGAAAAGGCGGATTTAAAACTGACGGAAAACTGAGACTGGTAGTATAACCATGTGCGGTACCAACATCTCTTTTTTCTGCACGGCTAAGTGTGGCGGTACTGGCGTCCACAAAGCTTTTCATCTGTGCTAAACCAATATGGGTAGCGTCCGAGTAAAAGCCCGTCATCACCACCCTGTCCAGGCCATCATACTTGGTAAAGATCCATTTGTTGGTCTTCCGCAATTCCCCGCTCTGCGTTAATACCACCCGTCCCCACTGGTCATACACCGTGAATACCGGGGTGGCGCCCGGTGTCCTTTTGGAAATTGTTCTTCCCTGTACATCGTAAGTATACTCAAAACAATACTGTGTAATCAGATTTGCTACAGCGGCGGGATTCCAGGTGGCATTCCTGATCAGTAACTCCACCCCGGCAGGCTGCATAACCATTACCAGGTTTTTGTAATCATCATAAACATAATAAGTACATAACCATCCTGTGTGATTTACACCCGGAGCATCCGCCAGCTGCACTTTTTTCAGTACCAGGTTATTGTTTTTATCAATGTACTCCACTACCTGTTTTCCGTTCTCATTGGTCGTAACGGATTTATAAAGTGTACCACCGGGATAGGCATTAGGCGAAGTATAAGTACCATCTGTATTTATATTCCAGATCCTGACTTCATCGGCGGCAGTATTGGTGAGAAATTGTACACCGACC
Source organism: Chitinophaga sp. W3I9 (assembly GCF_050434025.1). NCBI lineage: Bacteria > Pseudomonadati > Bacteroidota > Chitinophagia > Chitinophagales > Chitinophagaceae > Chitinophaga > Chitinophaga sp. W3I9. Next base: position 3,904,081 of record NZ_JBNPWC010000001.1, on the reverse strand, counting down.
CCCCTGTTACTGCCAGACCAACTGGCGCCCGGCGCCGTAGTTTTAATAATCCTGTTAAGCGGAGATGCTTCATAGCTCATTTTTTCCAGGAATGCGGATTCCCCGGGAAACTGGGCCGCATTAAAGCTCTGTTGTTCCGTGAGCGGATTGATTTTATAGTTGCCATCAGAGCCGGCCGATACATACGGCATATACTTGTTGCTCTCCCTGCCATATGCATCGTATTCCAGCGGTTGTACCAGATCAGCCGGAGCTGCGCTGCCGCTCTGCTGTTTAGACACTTTCTGGATCAACCTGCCCAGGCCATCAAAGTATTCGGTTACCTGCTGCACGTCTTCAGGACTTGCCTGGGCATCTGCCACCGCCTTATCCACAATAAGGGGTTTGAAGAAGCTACGGGTGCGGATATAGTTCATATTAAGCGCATCAGGGGGAGCCTGCTGCACCACAATAGTTACTACATTGCTCAGAGATGTTTCAGTCGCACAACTTACCACACGCCTGTAAGAAGTAGTGGCAGTGAGTATGCCAGGATCAAAATTTATTGTAGTAGCGCCTGTAATATTGGTAAATGTTGACGCATTGGGGGAAGACTGCCACTGGTAACTATAAGCACCATTACAGTTTCCTCCGCCGGCGGTAGTACCGGAGATATTACCGGCAGGCGTTCCGCCGGGTATATTTAATACCGGCGCTGATATACTGCCACCCTGCAATGCAGGCGCAACGACAATCTTCACTGTATTTGCACTCACTACGTCGGTACCGCAGATTGTCTGACGATAAAAAAAGGTGGTGGCAGTCAGCGGGCCAGGGGTATAACTCTCGCCTGTGGCGCCATTGATCACTTCAAAATAAGTATCATCCGGACTCCTGATCCATTTATACACGTAAGCGCCGTCACAGCTTCCTCCTGTGGAAGGTGTTCCCTGTATGATACCCGGGCTGGTGTTATAGAGGACCTGTGTATTTGTTGCCTGAAGAGAACCGGCAGATAAATACGGAAATACTTTCACCAAAGCGTTATTGGTAAACCCTATTGTGCTACCGCAGGTTACCCTTCTTCTGAAATAGGTGTTGACAGTAAGGTCCGACGTCCACTGAAATACCAGGGACAGGCCATTGGCGCCGCTGATATCGGTGAAATTAGTTCCGTTCGTACTGGACTGCCACTGGTAAACATAGTTACCGCTGCAATCCCCACCTGATGCAGCAGGTCCCGTAATGGTGGCGGGGGCCTGGTAGTACACAATGTTTTGTGAGGCCGGCCCTATACTGCCAGCTGCCAGTGGAGCCGTAACATAAACAGTAGCCACATTAGAGTATCCTTCCGTACTTCCTGAAATGGTTCTCCTCCTGTAGGAAGTGGTATTTGTAAGTGCAGCGGAGAAGGACAAATTAACCCCGGTAGCGCCGCCGACATCCGTCCAGTTAGTGTTATCTGAAGAAGATTGCCACTGATAAGCAAACGAAGGATTACAGGTACCGCCTTTACCAGGTGCACAGCTGATCGTAGCCGGCATAGTATTGTAGGCGATCTGTTGTGTGGTAGCCGACGTAATATTACCCGGTACAAACGGTGATACGACCGTTACTGTAAGACTCGCATTTCTACCACTTAACTGGCAAGTCACCGTAGCTGTTCCGGGATTCCCCCAGGTGATCTGGATAGAAGGTAATGGTGTGCCGGACCGGCAGGTTCCGTTACTGCCCGTAATGATCCCATTGTCTGAGCACCATAACATATTGGTCGTAACCGACCAGTCGCCCGCTATCGCATAATTATTGGAGGAACCGGATATTACACAGGTAGGGCCGGATATAGTAAATTGTGAAAAGCCTTTTAAAGAAAAAAGGGAGTAACAGATTATTAGCAGCACCCTGACTACGAACCTGTGATGGAAAAATCGTTTCATACCAGTGTCGTTAAATGAGTTAATAGTTTTTATAGTTGTAGTCGACTGTCTTCTGGATATTCCGGTCTTCGTCCCTGATTATTTTCAATCTCAGCAAATCATCATACTCATAATAAGTAACGACATTTCTTTCATCACACTTGGTCAACATGCCAACACCCGGTTTATAAGTATAAGTCCGCATCAGTGCATCAGCAGGGTATAGCCGTACTTCATCCAGTAAAACCGTACTACTGCCGATCGTATAATCAGCCGCATTGGTAGTGGTGATAGAGACAGGTTGTTCCTTGTATACCCATGCGCCGCTGCTGCCGGCAGTTTTCTCCCACCACGATAGTATATATTTCCCCAATGTCCAGGGCATCGGTACATTAAAGGGACCGGTAACGCTTTTGCTACCTGTTTTGCCTTCGTTCTGAAAACCTGTGGTGAGGTCTTCAAAGCTGGTGTGGAAAATGCTTCTATGAATACGGGCTTCGTTATAATTAATCTTGATATCCACCCTGGTAGTGGTCGCCGTTACACCGGTCCAGTTCACCGAAAAATAATAAGAGTCAGTTCCTTCAGGTAACTGCGCGGTTTCGGTATAGGTATTGGCGCTGTAATAAGTACCGGTATGAACCGTTCCGTTACTGCTTCGCAGGTTTACGGTAATCATCCCACTCGGATTGGTACCTTCCATTATTACTTTAACAGTATAGGTTACGGGTTGACCGACATTGGTTTTGAAGGGGGTAAAGCTAACTGATGCCGGCGATGCGCTCAGGTCCAGAAACTGGCCTACCGCCTGGCTCCTGGGTATCATTTCATTGACAGGCTGCAGTGGCGCATTGTTAACTTCTGCAATGGGATAAGTATCGTCATATCCCCATATGTAGGAAACAGGTTTCCCTCCATTTTTAGAGAAGGACGCCACCTTTCCATTCTCCAGGTAACCGTTATATCTCATTTCGAGTTGAAGGCTCCCAAGAGGTCCTTTCTGAATAAATTCCTCATATGGTTTGATTACTTTCCCGTTATTGAGCCAGTCTTTATACGTCCTGCTTTTTTTTGTCAGCAAAACATTATCCTTGAGATAATCTTCATCGATCACCGCACCTATCATGTTCCTGCTTAGCATAGTGGCATAAACGCCACCCAACAGGGATGCTTTTTCCTGCACATAGTGATTGGTTGTTTGGATCGTATTGTTCTTGCTATCGGTACTGACAATCCGTGTCGGGAGACAATTGCCCGTCTGATCATAATAGTATTGGGTGGTACTGATCACCGGATTAGTACCATTCTGATCATAGTGATATACCGTTTGAAGACTTGGCCGGATCCACTCCGTAGTTATATCATAAGGAAAATCTTCACACTTGTCATAAGCAAAACGCCTTACATGCATCACTTTGGCATTAGCGGAGGAATATTCGTTATGAACGCGGTTCAGCAGTACATAGGCGCCATTTACCTTACTATACGTATATTCGTCATTCAGATTTCCGTTTCTGGCTGATATATTCAGGGGCACCGGAACAGGAAATATTCCCGAATAATAATTGGTGGGCGGAGGGACAACATTTTCGAAGTAAGCCTCCCTTTTGCCATTCTGCCCATTCTCACCAAAATATGTAACCACTTTATCATATCCGAGCATAGCACCATTCACCGTTTCACTCATGGTTGAATAGTTAGCTGAAACAACGAGTTTGCGCCGCACAGATCCGTAAACAGTACTCTGGTAGGAACAACAGGAGCCGGCTGGTACGATAACAGACGTAGTCAGATCTGTGGAGAAGAATTCATATTCATCTCCCATGAGTTTGCCGCCGGTATACTCAAAATTTCGGACATCCAGTTTATTGGCCGGGTCCAGGGCATAGATTTGCCGGATGCGTAATCCTTTCGGGCCAGGCATGAGGCTACCGGCTTCATTTGGTTCGAACTCGAAATGGGTACTGCCACCTGTAGGATAAACGATAGACTGTATAATACCGTTGCTTCCCATAAATCCTCCGTGGGAAGATTTATCATCCACATAGTCGCTGATATAATAAAATGAGTAGGGTTTAAATGCAGCTGTCTGCGTTTTTTCATTAATGCTCCGTAGCCGCAGGCGGGTAGAAATAGCCGGAGGAGCAGTACTGCCGGAGCTGAAGTAATCATAACCCATCTGAAAAGATTTCAGATAAACGTCTGCCCCGGAAACCTTCATGTAAATATCGATCTTGTCCAGTTTTTTACCCGGGGGTAACCCTGGTCCCACCCGTAGGTCGGTTCTGTTACTGGTATTGAGCACTATCTTTCCTGTCGGATAATCTACCTGGGTCAATACCACATCATCTGACAAAATACTGGTGTTTGAGTAGCTGTAAAACGTTCCTGGTTCAACCGATCCCGGCGCGCAGCAACCGCTGCCCAGCTCGGGCGGATATATAGATACCAGCGACGATTTGACCGATGAAGAAGTTGCCCTTAATACTTTAGTATTCAGCGGTGTTTGATAGGTATAGTTTATCCTGGAGTTATCCGGTAAAATGATGGAGGAGATATACCAACTGGAAATGTAGGTTTCTGATTTATCCTTATCAGGCCCATCGGCTGATGGGCTAACTGTACGTTCCGTAGTCATTTCAGTTTTGGAAAATACATATTTCACACCGTCATCGGTCGTAAGATTCCAGGCAGAATTAAGCATATCGTATTCAAAACGTATATTCTCCTGCGTAAAAGAGCGGACTATAAACGGTTGTCCGCCTGTTCCGACGTCCAGCACAAACTTCCCCGTATAACCGTTGAAGTTATAATAGAACATGTCAGGCTCCTGATCTATATCCTCATGACATAAATTAGGAAAACCAGGAGGGAAAGTATTCTTCCTGAAATACCCCCATTGGGAAAAATCATCCAGCTGACGTTTGGATCTGGTGATCACCCCACCGATGTTCAATGCCCAACCCAGGCCAACCCAGGACGCCTCATCAGAAGTCCTGAATCCTCTCCCGTGGTAAGTTATTGAAACCGGCATATTAAAGTCTCCGGTACTGATGGTGTGAAGCGGTATACTTATTTCTGGCACGCCGCTATACTCACTGACCGGCACTTGTCCATAGATCCCAAGGCTGGCAGCATTCGGTCCGGGAGGAACATAAGATTTTAATGATTGGGCTATCAGCGTGATTTGAAAAAAGGTACAAAGGAAGAGGGCCTGGCAAAGGCTTCTTGATAGTAATTTCATAGCATAAGAATAATGGGTTCTATAAACAGTAACCTACTCTGAATTTAAATGGCGTGGTGACAGGTGCCCGGTATCTGTACAGAAAATCATAAAGCAGCTTTATTTCATAGCTCTTAAATAGTCCGGACCCAATATTTAGTTTTTTAGTTAATCCAAGCAAGGCGCTCTGTTTCCAGTCAGACACCTGCCGCAAACTCCGCAGCATATGAAACGGCTGCTGGTAATTAAATTCCCAGCCTCCTGAAATCCAGATGCTTCCTTTAAGTTTTATATCTGTGAATGTGCGCAGCGATAAGCCCTGCCCTGTAATATTGATATCCTGAAATCCTTTTCCCCAGCCGATCTTCCCACTCGATCCCAAACCGGCTGTGCTACGTTCATTAAACCGGTAGCCAACAGAAAGGCCAAGGTCTGTCGTTGCCGGAAAGAAGTTGTCAGCACGTACAGTTTGTATATTGGTGGAGTATTCTAACCTTTCACGGAAAGATTTCCTGCGCTTAAAGCCAGCATGGACGCCTGTCAAACCAGGATCCTCTTTTTTGAGATCTGTCAGTTTCTGCAGATCTGATAACATACCGTCCACCTGGCCAGCGCCGGATGGAAGGCTTTCCTGTATCCTTGATTGTACATTACTGGCCGAACCGGTACTTTGCGCTATAATTTGATTGAGCGCATCCCTTGTTTGCAGATTAGCGGCGTTTGCAGCATTACCCTGGCTACTCCCCAGCTGAAAGATACTGCCCAGGTCTGAGTTACTGTTGAAGAAAGTACGGAAATCCGGATTACCTGCTAACAGGCCGGTGATCTTGCTTTCTAGCTTGGAAGGGTTCTCCCATATCTCTTTGCAGGCACTTATTTTTGAACGGTAACCTGCTATCTGTTCCTGCATTTTCCGAAATCCCTTATAGCGTCCCAGTTCTCCTATTTTATCCAATAACTGCTGCTGTCTCTCCATTAATAGCCGGCTGATATCATTGGTTTCATTAAATTTTTGCTGCAGTTCATTATATTGGGAAAGCAATTGCTGGTACTGTTTCTGCCCCTGTACCGATTGCAGTAACTTTTGCCGGGAAAGAAATTTCATAGCAGTTTTCAGAGAATCCAGTTTGCTGCTGTATACGTCAGAGAAAGCCTGTGCAGGTAGTTGCATCCCGGAACTTACCCTTTTCTGCAGTCCGTCATAAAAGGCTGCTGTTGATAACAGCGATCCATTATTTAATAAAGTGTCTTTCTTCTTTACTTTATTCAATAATCTATCTTCCTGCATCCGGAGCTTTTGCAGGCTCCTTTTCGTTGCCAGCAGTAATTTGTCCTGCGTTTGGGAGGTGGTACCATTTAATTTAACAAGCCATTCATCAGCTAACAGGGACTTTTTCTCTTTATAGGCTAAACTGTCAGATTGAGCGAATGACTGGATACACATAAGCATGCAGCATCCAATCATGAAAACTGAAGATTTCACGGGAACGGGTTATTGTAGTGACGTAAAAAAAAATGCGATAAAGGGCTCTCCTCTGTTGATTAATATGCTACTCTGGGAAACTAATTAGATTTGGTCTATCTGTCGGGTCGGATAACTAACATTAAATGATTCTCATAACAACTCTTAGTACACGATCAAATATAAATATTATATTCTTTAAAAATAAAATTATTTTTTGATCTAATTCAAAAAGAGGAGTTCTCTGTTGACAATGATAGTGGATATTCAATGCCTGTGATTATTTTCAGGTTTTTAATGTCATTCCATGCGGCAGTAATGGCAGCGTATTCAGCTTAACACCGGTAACATCCGCAATCGCGTTACGGATGGCAGGCGCAACACCAACAATCGGAGCTTCACCCGCTCCTGCAGATGGAATGTCCTTTCTGTCAACAAGCACGATGTCCAGTTCCGGAATATCTCCAAACCTGGGCACCCGGTAGCTGGAAAGCGATGGGTTTAAAATGCGGCCATCCTTAAAGTCCACGGCTTCAAATAAAGCGCCACCAAGTCCCTGCAACACACAACCCATCACCTGATTTTCCAGGTGCATGGGATTCACAATGGCGCCACACTCAAAAGCCACCACAAGACGGAGCAACTGCAACTGCCCGTTGGATTTATTATAGGCTACTTCCGCGCAGGTTCCTACATAGGCGTTTTTTACAAATCCACACGCCATACCGTAACCACGACCAGCTTCCTTTTGCCTTGTCCAGCCAAATTTGGATGCTGCGGCCAGTAACACTTGTTTTAATCGTTCATCTTTTAAATTATTAAGCCGGAACCGGAATGGATCCTGTTTTAATTGCCGGGCCAGGTCGTCCATTACGCTTTCTATGGAAAAGACGTTGGCCGTGGCAGCAAGACCCCTGTAAGAGCCTTGTTTCAATGGCGTATCAGATGGATGGTATTGGATGTGCTTGTGTGCCACTTCATAAGGGACTTCAATACCCGCACCGCCGGAGTTGTAATTATGAAACTCCCAGGATGCCAAAAGTCCTTCGTTGCTGGCGCCGGCAACAACTTCTACGAGTCCGGCCGGTCTGAAATAAGCCCATTTGAATTCTTCTTCACGGGTCCACACTACTTTTACCGGTTTACCTACGGCCCTGGAAAGGCGCGCCGCTTCCACCGCAGCTTCCCCGCTATGTTTTCCGCCATAGGCGGAGCCGGTATCCGGCATCATTACACGGATATGATCTTTCGGAATGGAAAATACTTCCGCCAGTTCTTCCTGCACACCAAAAGGCCGTTGCGTGCCGGTCCATACGCTCAGCTTCCCATTTTCCCACACCGCCAGCGCCGCCCTCGGCTCCAATGGCACATGGGCAATATATTGCACCTCAAAATGTTGTTGTACCTGCACCGGGGCTGCCCCAAAGGCTTTATCAACGGCCTCCCCAGCTTTTCTTTCCTTGTCTTGTGCGTGCGTTTTAAGATAAGTGAAAATTTCCGCCCTGGAAGGCTGCGGGGTAGTTTTCCAGCGGGCCTCTATTCGGGCCAAAGCATTAGTGGCTGTCTGGGGATCAGGGGCAGTTACGCCAATGAAGTTATCTTCTTTAACAACATTTACACCTGGAGAGATCTTTGCCTTTTCTACATCAGCAGCAACCAGGGATGCGCCATAAGACGGCGCACGGAGCATTTTCCCATACACCATGCCTGGCATCACCATATCTGATACATATTGATGCTTTCCTGAAACGAAGCTTTTCGCATTAACCTTTGCCACGGGTGTACCGGCTACGGTCCATTTTTCAGCAGGAGTGAGCTGCACCTGGTCGTTTACGGCTAAAAGCATTTTCTTCCCTTTGGTGAGATCGCCGAAGCTCGCGGTTTTACCGGATGCGGCATGGCTAACCTGGCCGTTTTTAACAGTCACCGTTTGTTGGGCGACGTTCCATTGTTTCGCAGCCATATCCGTGAGCACCTCTTTTAACGAGGCGGCCGCTTTCCGCAACTTCGGTCCCATAGTAGGTGTAGTGAGACTGCCATATGTACCCCGGTCGTAAGGGGTAAGAAGGGTATCGCCCATGATCATTTCAATGCTGGTCACGGGAACAGACAACTCTTCTGCCACCACCTGCGATAAGGAAGTACGAATGTTTTGTCCTACTTCCACTTTGCCGGTGTAAACGGTTACTGTTCCGTTTTCCAGGATGTGCACCCAGGCGGCGATAGCGTCATCGCCGGGAGGAACGAAAGCTGTATGCTTCGATAATGCGTTCAGATCAGAATAGGTAAGGGCAACCGCAATACCGCCGCCCAGCAGTTTCAGAAAATTCCGTCTGTTGATTCCTTCCACAGGAGTTTGCCTTGTGCCTGAATTTTTCATAACCTTGGGTTTTGAACGTTAAGCCTTGCTGATGGCATTTATAATACGTGGATAAACACAGCAGCGACAAATATTTCCCTGCATTGCTTCTATGATCTCCTGCCTGGTGGGTGTTGGATTTCTTGCTTTTAAGGCAACCGCTGAAATGATCATGCCGGAGCTGCAATAGGCGCATTGGAAGGCGTCTTCATCCAGGAACGCCTGCTGTATAGGATGCAGCTGACCGTCTTTTTCCAATCCTTCTATGGTGATAACAATTTTATTTTCCACGCTTGCTACGGGGGTAATACAAGAAGGTGTGGCATGACCGTCTATCAGCACTTTGCATGCCCCACAGGCGCCTTCTCCGCAGCCGTATTTACTACCGGTGAGATTTAAATTTACTCTTAAGGCATCAAGAAGGCTGGTGTTAGCCGGCACGTTCAGGGTATAATCTGTGCCATTTACATTGATTTTCATAAGAGATGATTTAGAATGACGGGAAAACCATTTTTATTCTATAACTAAACTTAATCAAAATTAGGTATTATACCTATTTTCTAACTATCATTCCAGGGCTTGCCATACTCCTCGCCGGATTGTTCAATGTTTTGACGAATCGTACCAAATATAGCATGCACCGCAATCAAGTGATACAATTTTATTTTAAAACCCATAGTATTTTGATATCATTATTTATATTTGAATTCAGTATTATGAAATTCCTCGGTTATATTGTTTTGCTGAATTTATTCTTACCGGTCACCATTTCTCCATGTTATGGGCAATATTATTTTAAGCACTACCAGGTGGATGACGGGCTGGTGCACAATGCAGTGACCGCTGTAATACAGGATAGTAAAGGGTTGATATGGGTGGGGACCCGTGGTGGTTTGAACCGTTTTGACGGGTATTCTTTTAAAGCCTACAAAAACAATAACGATAAATTCGGCAGCCTGGGAAATGATGTTATCAATTCTATCGCTGAGGATAAAAACAGGATGATCTGGATAGCCACCGGCAAAGGCATTTTTAAATATAACCCGTACAAAGAAGTACTCACTGAACTGGAAACGGTCCCGAAAGAATATACCAATAATCTTGTAATAGACAAGGATAATAATCTTTGGTTTCTCATCCAGTTTTCTCTATACAAATACATACAGGCAGAGAACCGGGTAGAGGATTTAAAAACAAGAGCATCCTGTATTGCACTGGATTCAAATATGAATTTATGGATGGGAGATAATGACGGTAATATTCATATTTACAACCCGAAAACAAAGCCTGGCATAAAGATAAGGATCGTTGATAAAAGTGCTCCTGCAAATGCCCGGTCTATCAGCAAAATATACCCTATCAATAATAACGAACTGTTGATAGGTTGCTTTAAACAGGGATTAAAAAGCTATCATACCCAAACAGGCATCGTTAAATCTTTATCACTGGATGCCGATAAAAACAAAGACATATTTGTCCGCGATATTGCGACGGGTAATGACGGGCAATACTGGATAGCTACTGAATCAGGAATTTACATTTACGACTTAGCCACCAACAAGAGCATAAGCCTGAGAAAACGGCCAGGCGACCCCTATGCCCTGGCAGACAATGCTGTTTATGCAGTATGCAGGGACAACCAGGGTGGTATGTGGGCCGGTACTTTTTTTGGCGGGTTAAATTACTATTCGAAGGTCAATGCACGATTTGAAAAATATTATCCGCTACCGGGTGCTAATGCTATTTCAGGAAATGCGGTAAGAGAGATATGTGCTGACAGCAGCGGCCACTTATGGGTGGGTACCGAAGATGCAGGTATTAACAAATTGAATTTAAAAACGGGCATATTTACAAACTATACAGCCACAGGCAAAAAAGGAAGCATCTCTTACTCCAATATACATGGCCTGCTATCCTGGGGGAACGAGTTATTTATCGGCCCTTTTTTACAGGGCATGGAAATAATGGATATGCGTAGAGGTTTGGTTACAGACCGGTTTAAACTTATTGGTGACAGGAACGGCCCGGTAAGTGATTTTGTAATTTCAATCTACCGCACAAAAAACAATAAACTACTGGTGGGTACTGCATATCGTAATGCAGGACTATTTGAGTATGACCCACAACACAAAACATTTAAGCGCATCAGCCAGATACCATACAACACTTATGTTTATGATATATTTGAAGACTCAGAAGGAAATATCTGGACAGGCAGTGTAAAGGAAGGCGCATTTTATTATAATCCTAAAACCGGCCGCCGCGGGAATTTACATTTTGGTGATACCACTAAGGGAAAGACCATCAACGAATTCCCCGTGTACAATATTTTTGAAGACAGCAACCATGCTTTATGGTTTGCCACAACCGGCAGTGGGCTTATAAAACTAAGCCCCGACCGGAAAACCATCAAAAGATATACAACCGCAAACGGGCTGCCAGGCAATGTATTATACAGTATCCTGGAAGACAATTCAAAACATTTGTGGATCAGCTCATCCAAAGGTCTTATTTGTTTTGACCTGCATACAGAACAGGTAAAAGTGTACACACAAGCCAACGGGCTGATAACGGACCAATTCAACTACAACTCAGCGTATAAACATACCGATGGTAAAATGTACTTTGGCTCTGTTAAGGGTATGATTGGTTTTGACCCGGTTTTATTTAACCAAAGAGAGCCAAGCCCGCCTACCTATATCATAGGTTTCCAAATTAATAACAAAGAAGCAATACCTGGCGGGCATAACAGCCCCCTCTCCCAGTCTGTTTTATACACAGACACCGTTATATTGAAATATGATCAGAACAATTTTAGTATTGAATTTGCGGCGTTGAACTTTTCCTCGCCTGAAGCAACACGGTATAAATATCTTATGAAAGGCATTGACCAGCCCTGGACCTATCTCAATACTAACCGCAAAGCGTACTTTACCGATCTTACCCATGGCACTTATGAATTTATTGTCCAGGCTGAAAGCAACACCGGAAGCTGGACGGGCAAGGAACGGCGGCTGTTCATCAAAATCCTTCCACCTTTCTGGAAAAGCAACTTCGCTTATATTGTATACCTGCTGCTTTTAGGCGTTATAATATTCATCACGGACCGCCTATATCGTCAATACCTGGAGCGTAAAAATTTGCGAAAGCTACAGTTGTTTGAACATGAAAAGGAAAAAGAAATTTACCAGGCCAAAATAGAATTTTTCACCAATATTACCCATGAAATACAAACGCCGCTTACACTGATAGCGGGCCCCATAGAATGGTTGAGCAAAAAATTTGATAAAGACCCAGATGTTAAGAAAACGCTCGCCATAGCTGAAAAAAATACCCGGCGCCTGATAGAGCTGGCCAGTCAACTACTCGACTTTAGAAAAACGGAGGCGGACCAGTTCAGCCTGAATTTTGTAAAAACAGATATTGCCGGGCTGATAACCGATCTGGTAGCGGGCTTTAAAACACAGGCTGCCGCCAACAATATTGAACTGGATATCGCATTACCGGAAAAACACCTTACGGCTTTTGTAGACAGAGAGGCGCTCATTAAAATATGCACCAACATACTATCAAATGCTATTAAGTATGCAGCCACCAGGGCCACTGTTAATATAAACACGGTAAGCGATTCCGACGAATATTTTAAGATTAGCTTTCACAACGATGGCAAAGGCATACCAGAAGAGTTTAAAGACCAGATATTTGAACCCTTTGTAAGAGTACGTGGAAATAATAAGCCGGGCACCGGTATCGGGCTGTCGCTTGCAAAATCGCTCACAGAGTTGCACAACGGATCGCTGCGATTGATTTCCGGCGAAACTGACTTAATTATATTTGAACTGCAACTGCCCATACATCAAAAATTTGAATTTCAATTAAGCAGTTGGAAAAAGATAAAATAGTATGACCGAAAATATTCTTATTATTGACGATAATGAAGATATCCTGGAATTCTTATCTATGGTTTTGAGAGATGCTTACCAGTTACATCTTGCCGCCAATGGAGAAATTGCACAAACCATTTTGGACAAAGAAATTATTCACCTCATCATATCAGACATTATGATGCCGGGAATTGACGGATTTGAGTTGTGCAGGCTCATTAAATCCAATGTTGAATACTGCCATATCCCCATCATTTTATTAACGTCTAAAAATACGTATAAGGCTCACATCGAAGGACTGGAGGTAGGCGCAGACGCCTATATACAGAAGCCATTCTCATCAGAATTGCTGCAGGTACAGATTGCCAACCTGCTTAAAAACCGCCGTAAGATAAAGGATCATTTTGCCAGTTCGCCTTTTGAGGATGTAAGGGTAATGGCGCATTCAAAAACAGATGAAGCCTTTCTAAAGAAACTGGATGAATATATCAAAACAAATATTGAAGACCCCAATATTGATATTGACATGCTTGCCGCACACATGTTCATGAGCCGCACCACCTTATATCGCAAGATCAAATCCTTGTCCTCGCTATCTCCAAAAGAACTCATCGACATCACCCGTCTTAAAAAAGCCGCCGATTTAATTGCTAAAAATGAGTTTTCATTTTATGAAATTTCAAAGATGATAGGTTACAGCTCGCAAAGTCTATTCAGTCGTAATTTTCAGAAGTATTTCAAAATGTCGCCACTCGAATACTTTGATTCATTGCCAAGAGAGTAAGCAAGCCTTGTACGCCTTCATTGGGAAGGCGTACAAGTATTTCCATTGTCCTGGGAGGTGACCGTGACCGTACCTCTCTTCTTAATCTTTGTTTTCATCATTAACGGCATCTTCCCATTTCGTCCACATCTCCACGCCCTGTCCATAACCGTTATAACCGGGGTTTTGGCGGAGTTTTCCATACAAATTTGCGTCGATCGCCGATTGAGGAATGGGCCAATAGATATTATGTGGCGCTATGGTATAGGATCTGCCCTTTACAGTTACTTTGTTTTTGTTGTAATAATTGCTGTAATGCTGTATGCGCTGATACCAATAACTGTTTTCTGAAAGGGTATTCACATTATAGGTATTCCCCCATTCATCTGCTTTACCGCTTAAGGCCAGGCTATATGACATACGGCTTAGCTCCATGTGCCGCCACTCTTCCATCCATAATTCCCGGGCACGTTCATTGGCAATATCACCAATAGTAACAGTAGTGTATAACTGCTGGCATTTTGCTCTTTGTCTTACAATATTTACGTCTGCTGTAGCTGCGCCAATATTCCCTTTATAAAATTGGGCCTCGGCACGGAGCAGATAGGTTTCCGCAAGGCGATAGCAATACCAGTCTGCCGCCCCACCCTTATTGTTATTACTTGCAGCATTGCCAATATGATCAGGATCGTTTACGAAAACTTTGTAATGCGGCCAATCGAACCAGCTACGCACCGTATCGGTACATAAAAGTTTATTGCCATTGTAAAGCCGCAGGTTTTTACCGAAATACAATGCGTCTGAAGGATCATTGTATTTCAGGGAATCCATTCTTGCCCAATTGCCCACGCTGCTGTTGTGTCGCAGGTCTCCGGCATCATTAATCCCGTTTACGTTCCAAAGATCGTGTTGTGCAAAATAGGTAGGGCTAATCATTGCAATACCACGCCCTACAGCCGAGTTATAATCGAGGTTGGCCCGGTAGGAGCTGCTTGATGAAGCGTAGCACTGCATAAATTTCCCAGCAGGCGACACTAAGGTAGAGATATTCCACATCGGCCCCCAATTCCGCATGGTGCGCATTTTTATTGCGGCATCTGTATTATCACGGTTGGGCATAGCAAGAATGGCTTCTTTATTTGTCAGGATACATTTGTTCACAGGGCGGTGCAGGTCCCATATCACGTTCCGCGTAATATGCCAGGTGCCTTCCAGTGGGCTTTCAAACGTACCAAATGTGTTTGTCATTAAGGAATAACCTGAATTATTAATTAAAGAATCAGCTTGTGCAATTGCCTTGTCCCACTGACCGGTAGCCAGGTAGCATTTGATCAATAACTGGCGGCAGGCGCCTTTATTAATCATGCCTATATATGACATACTGGACTGATCAGGTACCCATTGCACGGCATCTTCCATATTTTTGGTGATCATTTCCAAAATAGCTTCACGACTGGTGCTTTTATAGTTTTGCTTGGGAGAAGAAGGGATTTGGGTTATCAGCGGAACATTGTTAAACTGAAAGCACAGGGCGAGATAACGAAAAGATCTGTGAAAGTAAGCCCTGCCAATATATTCACGTTTTGTAGCTTCATCCAGGCCGGGAACTTTATCAATAAACGAGGTGATTGTATTGGCATACTTGATACCATTATAAGTTTCCCCCCAGAAATAGCTCAACATGTTCACATCATTAGTGTACATACCATCTGTTGGAGTAAGGCGTGTAGCCACATCCGCAAAGATACTTCCATCATCTGTTTTACCAGCTACCGCCATGTCTGACAACATATACTCGGTATTAATGGGCACCGAAATATCCCTGGTCGTGATGTAGCTCCAATAGCTCCGCAGATGTTTGTCACACATCCCTATTGCAGCATCCAGTCCCGACTTGGTAGAGAAAGTAGTTTCGGGCTCATAAAAAGATAAAGGATCCGGTTTAAGATATTTCTTACTACAGGCGGCAATCATTGTTGATGCCATCACCAGGAAGAAAATTTTTCTTATATAGTTATTTTTCATTTTTGGTTTTTTTATTTCCCCTGCGTAAAAGTTTAGAATGTCACGTTTAATCCAAGCGTGTAAATTCTCGGTGCAATGTCACCAGTTTCTATATCCCAGTAGTCCCAGTTTTTGTCCTTTCTCCAAACAGCTACATTGCGAACGGTTGCATATAGTTTCAGGTTTTCAATGGCTGCCCGTGAAATAAGTTTGCGGGGCATTGTATAGCCAATTGTTACATTATCAAGCCTGATAAAAGAACGATCGAATACTCTGCTGGGGGCAGCAACTCCGGAAGGACCTCTCGCATCCAGCCGCCCAAAAAAATCACTCGGATTATCAAGCGTCCAATATTGTTTTTGATAGGTATTGGCATTGTATGTAACCAACGAAACACTATTATCCTGGTTCAGGTAAGAAGTACTTAAGCTTTTACTGCCCCAATAAGAATAGATATTGAATGAGAAGTTGAAGTTTTTATAGGTAAAATCATTTCGCAACGACCACATAGTAGGCGGTGTAGTCTGGCCCAGGAATTCCTTATCCTTATTATTATAAACCGCCGTTGTAGTTCCATCGGCGTTTTTAATATCATCTGCCGTGTAATTGTTAGCTACTTTAGGATCGCCGGGGCGCTGGCCGTACTTAGCCGCTTCTGTAACCTCATCCACCTGCCATATTCCCGTTACACGGTAGTTCCAGATGGCACTGGCCGGTTGTCCGATAAACCATCCGTTGGATATATCATCAGATTCTTTTGAGGTCACTACATTTCCATTGGCATCTAACACATCCTCGTACCGGTAATAAAGATGCTTAATCGTATTTTTATATTTCGAAAACCCCACTGTAGTATTCCAGGTAAAGTCAGGCGTTCTTATATTTTGTGTGTTGACCGAAATCTCGAAACCTTTGTTTTGTACTTCCCCTAGGTTGGTGGTGATACTCGTAAATCCTGAAAAATCCGGTAACGATTGGCTCATGATCATATTGGTGGTGGGCATGTAATAATAATCGAGCGTACCGGAGATCCGGTTATTTAAAAAAGCGAGATCCAGTCCGATATTATATGCAGTAGTTTTTTCCCATTGCAAATTGGGGTTTGCCATACGGTCAATTCTTAAATAGTAATACTGGATATAATTACCGCTGGCATCTACGTATCCCTGAGTGGTTGCGCCGTTTGCAAGGTTTGCCAATGCTATATAGGGATTGGCAAGCGACCTGTTTCCATTTTGTCCATAAGACAAGCGCAATTTACCATTGCTCAATGGACTCCATTGAAAGAATTTTTCATTAGTAAATGTCCAGGCCAAAGCTGCCGAAAAAAAAGTAGCCCTTGGATTCGAAGTGCCGAAAGCAGAATAGCCATCACGGCGCACAGAGGCTGTCAGCATATAACGGTCATCATACGAATAAAACACACGCGCAAGCATACCATCAGCAGTTTCATGAGAATCGTCCGTATTAAAACTGCTGTTAAGCGGATCGCCGGTAGAAGTTTCGTGGAATCCCAAGGCATCACTTGGTAAAATATTACGTGCATTAATAGCATCGCTCCAATACCGCCGTTCTTCTGCTTCCTGAACCAGGGTTATATTTACCTTATGTTTTTGGGCAAAAGTTTCTTCCCAGCTGATCGTATTATTCAAAGACCAGTCGAAACGCTTTCCCCAGTTCCGGTCAACACCATGATTAATTGGCAGCCAGTCGGGATGCTCCGAGGATTCAAAATAGCGGTTATAATACCACTGATACCTGGGAGAAACATTAAAAGAGTACTTGATATTAAAGGGCAGTTTTACTTTGGCAGAAAGAATGGTATTCAGAACAGTATAGCCTCTTTCCAATTTCATATACTGTTTATTGAAATCAAAATTATATCCTTTACTGGCAGTCATTTCATCGCCCATAGGATGTACTTCCAGGTTTCCATCCTCATCTTTATAAGATGCAAAAGGGCTGTTATTAATAATCTGTGATCCCCAGTTAACCGCAATATTTCCGTCGGACCGGTCCTGAAAATTAACATTGGCGCTAATATCCAGCCAATCGGTGACCTTTCCGTCCACTTTTAAGTTGGAGCGTACTGCCCTGTAATTATCACCCACAACCACTCCCTGGTTAGACAAATAACCTGCAGACAAATAATAATTTATTTTATCACTGGCGCCGGATACGCTGAGGTTATAATCCTGGTTAAAACCAGTACGGAAACTATGGTCATACCAATCGAAGGTTTTACCTTTCAGATAGTTATCCAATGTTGTATATTGAAGACCTAACCGTTTAGCCCGGATTTCGTTATCAGGTGCGTTACCTGTATTTGTTGAATAGGCTCTCCATTCGTCGATAGTGATACCGTATTTCTTCAGCGTTTCATCGGTAGGCATTTCATAGTATCCCAGCTTCCCCGCTGTTGCCGTTTCTGATATATAAGGTTCATAGGCTCCTGTTGCTGAATTGATGCCGTAGGTACCAGCCATGTACCAGTCCTGCCGGTATTTCATATAACCGTCGGGGCCAAAAACCTTCCTGTTTGCGGCCATATCAGAAAGCCCGAAATTGGTTGTCAGATTAACAGTCGGCTTCCCCTTTTTCCCTTTTTTTGTAGTGATGATAAGAACCCCGTTAGCTGATTTCGCTCCATAAATTGCAGCAGCTGATGCATCTTTAAGGATATCAATCTGATCAATATCATCGGGATTAATTTCAGACAATTCTCCATAAAAAATCATACCATCCAGTATCAGCAAAGGATCATTATGTCCGCCATCCGTATAAACGGAACGCTGTCCGCGGATTCGTATGGTACCTCCTCCTTTTGCAGAGGCATCGAAACCTACACTCACACCAGGTGTTCCGCGTATGATATCCTGAACTGTTTTAGGATTCTCGTCTGCAATCTTATTTGGGCGGATAGAAGTTATTGCCCCGGTAAGATCTTTTTTCTTCATAGTACCATAACCAATCACCACCACATTGTTCAGGTCATTGGTAGCTTGTTGCAGTATAATAATCAAAGGCTTTCCATCCGGTATCACCTCTCTGCTGACATAACTTACGTGTGATGCTCTCAGGGGCACTCCTTTGGCAGCCTGAATGCTAAAATTACCCGATACATCTGTTTTTGCAATCACGGTTGTTCCCTTAGCGGCGATTGTAACATCAGCTATTCCATGACCGAGAGAGTCAGTAACCCTGCCGGTTATACTTTGATGTTGTGCATGGGCACAAAAGGGAAACAGCAGAAACAATAAAGCCCAGAATAATCCAGGCAATAAGAACATCTTACACAAAGAAGAGGCATTGCTTTTCCCGGTTGCTGTATAATTTTTCTCCATAATGATCAGTTAGTCGTTATCGCGGTGAAATTTATAATGCTGTATTGGGTTATAGAGACCCATGGTTGTTTTAATAGCCACAATCGTTAAAAAGATTAATAGAATAATATACATACGCCGCCAAGGCACGTAGTTCTTTGAAAGTTTTCATTCTTTGAGATACGTGGAATATTCACCGGCGCGACTCCTGGCCAATTCATAAGTGGACACACATATTTGTGGATAATTATTAATATTAATACTGTAACGCGAAGTAAAAATTCTTTTTTGATACGTTTTATTCAACTTTTTGTCGAATCATTCCAAAGTAAGGAAGCATAGAAAAGGGAGGTGTTAAATCACAGGTGCGCGGAAACAGCTTTTCAGGATAAGCCGTTGGCGTCATGCCCCTGTGCAGGGGCATGACGCCAACGGCAGTTATAAAACTCTCCAACTATTTTCCTAAAAGTGCAGCTGCGCACCAGAGATAGGGTGCTTGGCCGTGAAGGTCACCTGCATTACGTGGGCGATCGTGGTAATACTGTTTATCATTCTTTTTGCCCGTGCCAACGCAAACTTCGGTCACATTATTACGTTCATCGATATACGAAACCATAGCTGTCCATGCTTTTCGCGCTGCCGGAGCGTACTCCGCCGCATCCAGCCATCCTTGCTTAACGCCTGTAATAAAAGCATACGTGAACATAGCGGTGCCGGATGTTTCCGGCCAGAAATCTGCTTCATCAATAAGCTGGTTCCACATTCCATTGGGCCTTTGGTGCTCCTTCAGACTTTTCATCATGGTAAGATACCCTTCCATAATGCGTGGGCGGTCTTTGTGATCTTTAGGCAACTCACGAAGCAGATCGGGCATACCTACTGCCATCCAGCCAGCTCCTCTTGCCCAGTAATATGGAACATCCGGAGCATGATAGAAAAGCCCGTTCGGGCGTTGCAGCTCATCCAGGTAGCGTACCATTTCCTTTGCCGCCCTGTCAATATATTTGCGGTCGCCGGTTACTTTATAGGCTTCATTTTGCACAACAGTAATCATATACATATCATCGATCCACAAACGGGTTTGCCACGAATATCCTTTATCCGCCCAGGCTTTTTCTTCCGGATTCGCATTCTTTGGCACTTCCCACTGCGTATCGGCGTAGGCCAGTCCGATTTTCTTATAGCGTTCGTCTTTTGTTACCTGATAAAGTTTCAGCGCAACGCTGCCAAACATATTGTAGTCCACGTGATTCATGGGAGGCAGTAATACTTTCTCCCGGGAGAAGAAGGGCTCAAATTTATCCTGTAAAAGCCTGATCAGCTTTTGGTCTTTTGTTTTTATAGCGTAGTCCAAGGCGCCATTCCAGGTACAAACTTCGGCATAGTGAATGTACCTTCCTGCATAGAGTTCATGCCTGCCGTCCACGAAGTGATAGGCCAATCGTTTGCCCACCTCGCCAGGTGTAGCTCCCTTTGGAAATTTGGTCAGATGATCCTGCTGGGCAAACAAAAACTGAAAAGATATCATTGCCAGCAACGATAAAAATAATTTACTCATAACGCTTTTTTTGTAGAACTTATTTAAATTTTAGTGATTATTTCCAATGCTTTGAACGACCGCCTCATACTTCATCCAGTGTATGCTGCTGGTATATTTCAGTTCTGAGATCGTGCGAAGAAATGAAATATCTCTTTTAAATTTTGTTCAGTTTTTTGTCGAATTGATCCTAAAAACCGGCGTGAGGAAGAATAGCGGGAATGTAAGGCAACAGCCGTGGATGGCAGGAATATTTATAACCAATGGATTACTTAGCAAAAGATAGATTCAGGGCGTTTTTCTGTCCCGTATGAAGAACGTGGATAAAATAAAAAGAAGCTGCCTCATTTATTTATGAGACAGCTCCTTCTTTGTCGCCCTGACTACCGTACAAAATTCGAACTTACTTCTGCATGGCTTTAGGGGAACATTCTTTTTAAGCTATGCTTCCCCGCATTACCACACCATCCTCCTTTTTTTCGCTCATAGCGATCTGCATTTTATTTCTGTTAAAATAAGATAGCGCCAGCACAGCCATCACACCCACAGGCAGTAGTATAAACCCTATGTTCCCATCTACAACGGCATGACTGATGATAGCGAATACCAGGTTGAACGTAAGTCCCGCATAGGCCCATTCCTTTAACCGGTCCGGGATCGGGGGCAACAATATAGCTAATGCGCCTGAAAATTTCAGAATGATCAGCGCAACTGCAAAATAGTCAGGATAACCAAGTGGCTTCGTTCCTGCATTGGTATACTGTGGTGCAAACAATAAGGTACTGATGGGCATGATACCTTCAAACAGGAATATAAAAACAGTTGACACCCAAAAAATAATTTTAGCCTTTTTCATTTTTGTATAATTTATTTTTGAACACTTAATATCAAACTGATATAGTACATGTCAACGACGTTAACCAACGGGCTGGGATTTCGGCCTACATCATGGTTAACCGGGGAACTTGCTCATATCCATATATAATACCTCCCAATGGTTACCATCCTGATCGCTAAAGCTTCTTTGCTGCATAAAGCCGTAGTCCTTTGGCGAATTGGGCTCGCTTCCACCGGCACTTAAGGCAGCATCTGCCATGGCATTTACTTCCTCCAGGCTGTCGACTGAAATGGAGTTGATCACACCAATGTCTGTTTTAGTGTCAATGATTTTTTTGCTTGTAAACTGCGAGAACTTGTCATGGGTCAATAGCATCGTATAAATTTCTTCACTTAGTACCATACAGGCGGCAGTGTCGTCCGTAAAATCCGGATTGTTGGTAAAGCCAATTTTGGTATAGAATTCCATTGCCTTTTTAAGGTCAGTTACCGGTAGATTGATAAAGATTTTCTTTGCCATGATGTATAATTTTAATTGTTAGTTCGATGAAACAAAGGTGGTCTAAATACATGGGACTGAGGATACATAAATGCGTCAAATTAGGGGGGTGAAAATGACAGGGATGTATTATCTTTACTTTTAATCTTACAACGTCTATGTTAATATCAGTTTTTGCACCAGAGAAGGGCGTAATAGAAGCGGTAACGCCACCCTACCGTGCTTTTAAGACAGCCAATGATTTTCTTATGGCCCTGGGAAAAGAGGCGATATTTGAGGTTGAATATGTTGGCCTTACCCCGTTTGTTTCGGCAAACGACGGTGAATACACGATAAGGACCGACCGCTTGCTCCGGGATGTGAGTAAAACCGATTTATTAATAATTCCTCCTGTATATGGCAATATTGCTGACGGAATAGAAATAAATGCTGACGCCATTCCACACATCAGGAAATTGTATGAAAAGGGCTGTAGCGTTGCCAGCTTGTGTTTAGGCGCTTTCCTGCTGGCTGAGACCGGGTTGTTGAACGGCAAAAAGTGCTCTACACATTGGGCCTACCTTGACGAGTTCAGAGCGCGGTACCCTGGAATTGAGGTAGTGGATGGCGCTATTATTACTGAAGTAGGAAACATATATAGTAGCGGAGGTGCCAGCAGCCTTTGGAATTTGGTCCTATACCTGATTGAGGAATTTTCCGACAGGGAAACGGCCGTATTAATTTCAAAGAGCTTCGCCTTAGATATTGGCCGCAGCAGCCAGGCCGTATTTACAGTGTTTAAGGGGCAAAAGAAACATGCCGATGAAGAAATCATGAAGGTCCAGGATTACATCGAGATGAATTACAACGAGAAAATGTCGATAGACGAGTTAGCGGCCATAGTTAATTCCGGGAGAAGGACCTTCGAGCGAAGGTTCAGGCAGGCAACAAGCAATACTCCTTTGGAATATATACAAAGAGTACGCGTAGAGGCCGCTAAGCGCTTCTTTGAGGCTTCCCGGAAAAATGTGAGCGAAGTAATGTTTGATGTAGGGTACACCGATACCAGAGCTTTCCGGGATGCATTTAAAAAAGTAACCGGCCTAACGCCTATAGAATACAGGAACAAATATGCTAAGGTTACTGCAGAAGTATAGATGTGGGTTGATATTAGGAATGGAAAACGCACGGTACAGGATCAGGACCATTCCATTTGAAATTGTTTACAAATGGCAAGAATTTCCTCCGGTGTCTTTTCAAAGTGATTTAATACGACTGTGTACCTCTGGTTGCTGTTTGGGTTCAGGTTATCTATATTACTAAGGGTTATGATAAGATACTCATAGTTCGTTGTGATGGCTCCTCTATCACCACCGTTATCCGGGATGCAGTACGTATAGGATTTTACATCAAAGTCTGCGATATTTCCCCATTTAAGTTTTACAATTGATGGAAAGGCAAAGCTGCCTCGCGCATCTACATCCTCTAAAATACTTCTGCCATAGTATATGACCATCTCGTCTTCTGATAGTTTTATTTGTGATGGTACATCCCATAAATATTTCACTATTCCAACTGAAGGGATGATTAATGAGACGATAAAAATAATGGATGGTAATGAAGCTGAATATTGTATAATAGAAATCAGTCCTCCAGCCAATAATATAGCAAAAATGATCAAATCTGCTATATATTTTCTCTTGCGTTCTGCAATGATTATTGTTTCCATATATTGTTCATAACAAGGTAAGTATTTAACAGTAAACCTGTTCTTTGGTTCTAAGCCTTCAATTGTAGTGGTAAGTTAGAAAAAACGGACACAATTCGAACTTTCTTATGGCAGACTTAATTAGTATTGATAGTTTCCATCAGAAATCAGCACAAAAATTATTAACAATGAAATAAAGCCGCTATTCCTATTGGATTAAGTTGTGTTTGCAAAACATGGAGGGGACCCTTCTTAATTTTCTTCCAACCAATGTCTCCATTATCCACCATGGTGTTTCAACTATTTTGAAACCAGCCTTTTCCTGATCCGGCTTAATGCTTCGGGCGTAACTCCAAGATAAGATGCCACGTAATACTGCGGTACTCTTTGAATCAACTCTTCCCTTTCTTTTATAAGATTCAAATACCGCTCTTCGGGCTTTTCTCCCATCAACCTGGCGTTTTTTTGGGTAACACGCAAAAACTGGGCTTCTGCAATGAGCCTGCCAATGCGTTCATACTCAGGAAATCTTTCATACAGCTTTTGCAGGCTGTTGAAATGAAGATGATACAATTCACAATCTTCCAGGGCTTCTATTCCATAATTAGCAGGACGGGACGTCAAAAAACTTTCATAATCTCCAGTAAATTGATGCTCAAAAAAGAACTCGTAGACGGTCTTCTTCCGGTCAGACAAATCAAATGCGATCACCGCCCCCTTCTCAATAAAGGACACCCATTTGTTTACAGCACCCAAATCACTGATAATTTCCCCTTTCTTGTAAGACTTCACTACCAAAAGCTCAGTAAGAGGCTCCCACGCCCCGGCAGAAAGGTTGGGTAAAAATTGCAAAAAATACTGATGAATATTTTCAAACATAAACTTAGCCGGCTTCAATAGACTGTTTTTCCCAGGATACTTTCTTTATTGACCCAGATCAATGAACAGGAAGATCCTGTTGTGGATTTTTGTCCAAAATAATTTCCTGAGATAAATATAGCGAATTATGGCAGCAAAATCAATCTATTATAAGGCCACTTTATTGGCTGTGTTCCTCATTGCCTTTTTCAGCAATGTACAAGCCCAAACCCAAACTATAAACGGGAAATTAGTTGACGAGGCCTCGTTCGCTCCTATCGGTGGTGCGACAATACAAATGGCAAATTACCCGGGGATAAATACGTTTTCGGACTCGCTTGGAAGTTTCCGGCTTATGGGAGTTCCTTTAGGCAGGCAATCTATTATCATTACGTTTGTAGGATACGAACCCTTGTTTCTTTCCGATTTATTGATCACCGCAGGGAAAGAACTTCAACTTAATAATGTGGCAATGCGTGAAAAAATTAAGATGTTGGATGAAGTGGTCATTAGCGCTTCTAACAGGAAATCACCCAACAATGAAATGGCTACGGTAAGCGTCCGCACGTTCAATATGGAAGAAACCAAAAGATATGCCGGCTCTTTTGGCGACCCTGCGCGGATGGCTATAAATTTTGCCGGAGTGGTATCCACCAATGACACAAGAAATGACATTATTATACGGGGCAATTCCCCCAATGCTATGCTGTGGCAGTTTGAAGGTCTTAACATTCCCAATCCTAACCACTTCGGTGCGCTGAACAGTATGGGAGGTTCTGTAAGCATGCTGAACAACAACCTGATAGCCAAGTCTGATTTTATATCAGGTGCTTTCCCCGCCCAATATGGTAACGCTGTTGCAGGCGTCTTTGATTTACGGTTGCGAAATGGAAATAAAGACAAGCATGAATTTGTAGGACAAGTAGGTTTCAACGGATTTGAAGCCGGAGCAGAGGGGCCGACCGGGAAAGGCAAAAAAGCGTCCTATCTCGTAAATGCCAGATATTCCACCCTTTCTGTATTCCGGCAGTTAGGGCTCAACTTTGGCACTGGCGGAGGGCAACCCGACTACTACGATGTAAATTATAAAGTACACTCATCAGTCGGGGCGAAAGGAAACCTGAGTTTGTTTGGTATTTGGGGCAGAAGTTCATTTGTGAGCCTGGGCAAAGATTATGATCCCGGCGGACAGGCTTATGGAAATAGCTACTCCAATCGTTTTGCCGATTACGAAACCAACATTACAGGACTTAGTTACGAGCATCTGCTCAGCAATAAGACTACTGCGAAAATAACAGTCGGTTATAGCAGTACGAACGAATGGTTTGACAGGGATTCTATCAGTACGGTAAAACCCGATATCGCTACTCCCGACTGGCACTGGAAATTCTCCATTCAAAAATATTCTGCTGTTTTTCAGTTGAATCATAAGTTAAATGCAAGGCATAGCTTTATTGCAGGGGTTTCCAATGATTATACCAACTTCTCCATTCTCAACAAACGGATCTACACCGGCGTGCACGACCTGGTAATTGCTGACCGTCAACGCGATTTGGACCTGTTGCAGAGCTATGCTCAATGGAAATACAGGATGAACGATGTGTGGACATTTATTGCAGGGATGCACTACCAATATCTGGATATTTCCCAGAGCCAAAGCATAGAGCCAAGAATAGGGCTAAATGCTAAAATAAACAACAGGCATACTTTAGGCTTCGGTTTCGGAATGCACAGCCAAATGGACAACCTGCTAAATTACACGGTTGTAACATCCACTCCCTCCGGCCACTTGTATACAAATGAATCCTTAGGGTTTATAAGGAGCAACCATGCTGTGTTGTCACACAACTGGAAATTAAACAATAATACAAACCTGAAGACCGAACTTTATTACCAGTCGTTGTATGACCTTCCTGTGGAAAGTCATCCGTCTTCTTTTTCGACCGTCAATCTTGGAGCAGAGGCCACTCCTACATTGCGGGACAGTCTTATCAACCAGGGCAAGGGAAGAAATTTCGGTGTAGAGTTTACCATTGAAAGGAATTTTTCAAAAGGGCTTTATTACCTGCTTACCACATCCCTGTTTGATTCCAAATACCAGGGAAGCGATAGGGTATTGCGAAATACGGCGTTTAATATGGGTTATGTAATCAATGCTCTTGCAGGCAAGGAATGGAAGTTCAACAGGGAAAGATATTTCAGCATTTCAATGAAGGTCTCTGCTGTCGGAGGTCGCTATCTTTCACCTGTGGACATTACAGCATCTATTGCAGACGGCGAAATACAGTTTATTGAAGAAGAGGCTTTTTCATTAAGGCAATCGGCTTATTTCCGCTCGGATGTAAAGCTATCCTACCGGAAGGAATACAGAAAATCATCTTTAGAAATTTCGCTGGACCTGCAAAACGTTACCAATAACAATAATATTTTCAGACAGGATTGGAACGCCCGTACCGGACAAGTCGTAAACAATTACCAGCAGGGGTTTTTCCCTGTGCCGTTTGTAAGGTTTACTTTTTAATGAAATTGACCAGGATTGGGTTTCGTCTCAAAAACCCAAAACACGATCACTAAAAGGATTTTCACTTCGAACTATCCTCATCAATACCTGGGGGTTTGAGCGCTCCTCCGGCTCCCATCACAACCTCTTTCAGGTTTTGCCGCAATACATATACGGTTACTTTAAAAGATTGGCCATTGCTGGAATCCGGATGGATACCCAGCAAGCCGAAAAGATGCATAGACGGTACATTGCAATGCATGCCATTGGTATTCCACCATTCCATTATGGATTGAAATGGCTCGTTATCCCTACCACAATAAATCAACACCCCTTCCTTTTTTACCCAGTCAGCCAAACGGCGTGCACATCTGGCAGATAAATAATGGGGCCGGACTTCAACATGGAGGAAGCACTTCCTGCTGAAATGCAACAATTGCGTCAGTAGCACGCAAATAGCCTCCTGCACTATGGATTGTGTCCTTTATATTGTGTACAGAATACCGGATCGATTCACTTTGGAATACTATTGTGACAGCCTCACGAAGTGCTTCAGCAGTAAACTCTGTACGATCAAGAATAAGGCCCAGATGCAAATCCCGTATACGTTCTGCTGTTGTTACCTGTTCCTTTATGGATGGTAGCACAACCAAAGGCACACCATAATACAGGCTTTCCATGGTGCTGTTTAAGCCGCCGTGAGTGACAAAAACATCCACATGAGGGAGTAGCGCGGTCTGAGGAACAGAGCGCCTTACATCAAAATTATCGGGAATGGGTTCCAGCGTATGTAAGTCAACCTGATCTCCAACCGACATTACCACGCTCCAACCGGGTGCTGAAAAAGCAGAGAAACACATCCGGTAAAAATCAGGTTCATTATTTCGTAATGTACCCAATGAAATATAGATCCTGATTGCTGGTGATTTGCTGCTTTGCGCTATCGGCCATGGGACTGGTGGTTGCTCCATAAAGGATGGCCCTACAAACAAAAAACGCTCGTCGAATTGTGCGGCATTAACCTGAAATATTTTTGGTAGAAATACCAACGTTAATCCAGGCACTTCTGAAAACAGCTCCTGAAGGGTAAGATCAGGAATCTGGTACAATGTGGTAACTTCTGCAAACGCTTTATTAGCAGTATGTGCAAGTAGTTTGAAATTCGGGGCAGTAAACGTTTCGATAATCTTTTGCGATTGTCTGGGACTATGGAATGGCCGGAAGCCGATCGCAGGTAACCGCAATATCCGTGCTGCGAGTCTGGCTGCAAGCAGCATGGTATTAAATACAATACAGTCAGGGCGTATACTTTTTAACTTTTCTACTATTTCCGGCACTATACGTGGCGATTCACGCGCCATTAAAAACGGTAAAAGCGCAATCTCTTTATCCCCCGGTGGCGGTGTATTTTGACTTCGTAAAGTTCCTGACAATGTGACCGGGATGCCACCTGCTTTTTGCACAGCCCCGGTGAAGGATTCGCCAATAAAATAATAAATTTTATGGCCACGTCTACTTAGTTCTGCCACGATGGGGAGCGTTGGGTTCACATGACCATATGCTGAAATATTGAAAAAAACGTAAGTGGCCATATTTTTATATTCCGATGTGAACATGGTATCTTTTCCAAATCTACACTTTTCCGTTTACCATGCAATGTCTGTGAACGCAATTCATTACTTTATCGTATAATCCTTTGTGTCTACTTCCGATAACCTGAAATATCCATAAGCGAAGTTTGCGAAATGGGTCTGATTGATGATATTTCCTCTCACCGAACCTGGCGTTGTTTGAAACGGGCCGCTACCAGCTCCGGATGCTGCTAACAATTTCCTGAAATAATCATAATATCTCCTGGAAATTCCATACAGCCGGATGTTTACCGGATCTCCGGCTTTCAGATCTTCGTCAGAGAAATATTCCGGTATCAGGTTACCTTGACTGTTATCATCGTCTTTAGCTTTATAATCCGGAAACGTTGATACAGGTGATTGAATACGGTGCAGATAATAATTTTCCACATTGCCGTTATCCTGGTAATAGTAGGTGATCTCCACTTCATCACCCCCAAATCCGCCCTTATCATTCTGTACAATATTATTGTCAATATTCGGCACACCAATACAAGTTTCGGTTGCGGTATAAATCTCTCCATTTAAAACCACTTTTAATGCATAGTTTTCCCCGATAACCGGATGGAAATTGGAGCAGATATATTCCCCCGTACCGGGATTTTCTATAAAACTAAAAACAGTATTTGCTGAATTTGTTATAACTATATTGGCTCCGGAAACTGTTGGAAATTTCGCACTGTAATATCCCGTTGTGGTGGAGAGTTTAATTTTCTGCTCATTGCCTGTTGTACCTTTCACCCAATCAATCGATGCGTCAATTACCAATTTTGGTGCTGCCGTTTCCAAATCCACTTCCACTACTTTTGTGCAGGACAGAAGAAAAAAACAACATGAAGCAATCAGGTATTTAAGTATGTTTTTCATTTTGTAATTATTAGAATCAAAATTTGAAATTGTAAGTCACACCAGGAATGATACCGAAAATCGATATCCTCTTTGCTTCACTCAACCCTGTTTCCCTGTTTTGCTCGAACATAATAGATGCGGCGTTGCCTCTGCTGTAAACATTGTAGATACTGAACACCCATTCACCTTTCCACCTTTTTTTGCTGTCAGGCTTTGGCGTGTAGGTGGCCGATAAATCCAAATGGTGATAAGCCGGAAGCGAATTGGCGTTTCGCTCCCCGTAGTTCCCAATTGTAATTCCCTGATACTCATATTTTCCAATAGGATAAGTTGCAGCTTTCCCTGTTTGGTAGGTAAAAATGCCGCCAAAACTCCACTTTTTTGTCAGTTGATAAGCGCCTGTAAGCGAAAAATTATGTGTTTTATCGTAGTTGGCACGATACCATTCGCCGTTGTTAATGCCAGGTTCTCCGGCGTTTCTTCCTGGTGTACGCTGCTCTGCTTTAGAAAGTGTATAAGAAAGCCAGCCAGTGAGTTTTCCGGTATTTTTCTTCAGCATCACCTCAAGTCCGTAAGCCCTTCCTTCCCCGTTTAGCAATACCTGTTCTATGGCTTTTTGGGCGATCAATTCGGCTCCGTCAATGTAATCCGCTTTATTTTTGATTTTCTTATAAAAGGCTTCTGTTTCCAAAGAATATTTTCCATTGTTGAAATTTCTGAAATAGCCCAATGCAACCTGGTCAAGAATTTCGGGTTTCAAAAACTGGTCGCCCGGCGCCCAGATATCGAGTGGAGAAACGGAAGCTGTGTTGGAAATTAAGTGGATATACTGGCTCATCCGGTTGTAACTCGCCTTAATGGATTGGTCGTCATTTATGGCAAAAGAAACTGCCAAACGAGGTTCTAAATTTCCAAACCCAACAATCTTTTCGTTTTTATTGTAATGCGTTATACTGGTAGGCGTTCCTTCCTCATAAATTTGTAACCCGGGATTGAAAACCACTGCCTGATTATTAGCATAATTATTTACGTTCTGTTCCCCCAACCGCATGAAATTGCTATATCGCAGACCATAATTCAATGATATTTTATCGGTGAGTTTTTGCTCGGCACTGATATACAACGCATTCTCCCAGGCATATTTTTTTTCAAGCTGGTCGGCATTGATAGACGATTTAGCGTCCATGGGTTTTATTGTGCCGGGATTGAATTGGTAGTAGATGGAATTGATGCCATAATTCAAAACCAACTTAT
Source organism: Chitinophaga sp. W3I9 (assembly GCF_050434025.1). NCBI lineage: Bacteria > Pseudomonadati > Bacteroidota > Chitinophagia > Chitinophagales > Chitinophagaceae > Chitinophaga > Chitinophaga sp. W3I9. The sequence goes on along the minus strand of NZ_JBNPWC010000001.1, from coordinate 3,873,516 downwards.
CAGACAGACGGTGGTTAAAATTATATTTCAGATTATAATTACGGATGTCCGATGCCCAATCAATGCCAACATACTTTATTTTCAGGCCATAATCGTACTTACTGTAAATGATCGATGCATTGGAAAAAAGTTTATCGGAAAAGATATGATTCCAGCGAAGATTAAAGAATGAGTTTCCATAATTGTTGCTGAAAAAATTACTGAAATCCATTTTATCCTTACCGAAATATCCTGAAAGGAAAATCCTGTTATTGTCATTAATGTTATAATTCAGTTTCGCATTCAAATCATAAAAAGAAACAGAATTGGGGTTGTCTGCCAGTTTCATAAACAATTGAGCATAAGATGTACGACCAGCAACCACGAACGAACTTTTACCTTTTACAATAGGGCCTTCTGCCAGTAATCTGCTCGAAATCGCTCCAATTCCACCCGTTACGTGATATTCCTGGTTGTTCCCTTCTTTTTGATAAATATCCAGAACAGACGAAGTACGTCCACCGAAATTTGCTGGTATTCCACCTTTATACAATTTCAGATCTTTAATCACATCAGCATTAAAAACGGAGAAAAAGCCGAACAGGTGTGAAGTATTGTAAACAACGGCTTCATCTAACAATATCAAATTACCGTCAACCGAACCTCCTCTGACGTTAAAGCCGGTTGCTCCTTCCTGGGCAATGGAAACTCCTGGAAGCTGCAGAATAGCTTTCAAAATATCAACCTCGCCCATCACTGCCGGCATCTTTTTGATGGTGGAAATAGAGAGTTTATTCACACTCATTTCCGGATTCCGGATGTTGTTTGTTGAACTCCTGTCCTTTATCACTACCTCATTTAAAGTTCTGCTTTTTTCAAGCATCGAAAAATTTGCTCTGGTGTTTTCTGTCAGAGAGATATGTTCCTCAATATTTTCAAATCCTATACAACTGATAACGATTGTATATGCTCCTTTCGGCAGCGTGATAGAATAAAAGCCATAGGCATTGGTAACTGCCGAGGCTTTTGCTTCAGGGATGAAAACACTTGCACCGATTATTGTTTCGGTGTTTGTTTTCATGGTAACTGTTCCGCTCAATGTGACCTTCTGTTGTGAATAAGCCCCGAATGAAATCACGATAAACAGCAGTGTATAAATGATTTTGTATCTCATCTTTTAAAAATCGATTTAACAATTGTAATTGGCTACAAAACTATCCCTTTGGATAACCGCCTTTTTTTAATTATACCAAACGCGGTATCTTTTATAGCAAAGTATACCGGGGTACTACAAAACATATTTCTTGTCTTATGCGTTTTTATAATGCGTCCTGATTTCGTATAAAAAGCGTACACTTTCGTATAAAACCAGGATCAAACCATCACTTTAATTATTAAGTTTGCTATATACAATTTTATAAATGAATGATTTTAACCATCAACAGCTTATTAGCGAAAACGTGCTGTTTCGTTTCCTGATTTCACCTGACCTCAGGATATTCCGTCATTTGCTGCTCATTGTTTTTATAGGTAGTGTATTGTACAACAGCGCTTCCGTAATTGCCAACCCGATAGCGATATTTGTATATTTTATAATATTATTTTATGTAAATATGTACGTACTGGTACCAAAGCTTTTGTTCAGGAATAAGAATATCAAATACTGCTTATCAGTGATCATCATCCTGGTTGTAATGGCTGTTTGTGGCTATTTTTTTAATCCTATTAATAAAGAAAATGCGCTGAATATTCCACTTTTTTCCTTCCTTACTGTACTGCTGTTAGCAGCGTCATCTTCCATAAAACTGTTTCAGAAGGGAATGATGGACAAGCAATTGATCTACGAGCTGAAACAGTCGAAAACTGATGCAGAACTGGAACAATTGAAAAACCAGATCAACCCGCATTTTTTATTTAATATGCTCAACAATGCCAATGTTCTGACAAAGAAAGATCCCGAAAAAGCCTCGCAGGTTTTAATGAAGTTGAGCGATTTACTTCGCTACCAACTTTATGACAGTGCAAGAGATAAGGTGTTGTTGACTTCGGATATTCATTTCTTGGAAGATTTTTTAAATTTGGAGAAAGTAAGGCGGGATAGTTTTGATTTCCTGATTTCAAAAGAGGGAGATCTGAGCGGCGTGCAAATCCCTCCTTTGCTGTTCATTTCGTTTGTGGAAAATGCGGTAAAGCACAACAATGATGCAACAAAAGCATCTTATGTAAACCTGTATTTCGATATTAGAAACGATGAACTTTTCTTTAAATGTATCAATTCCAAACCTGTGCTTAAATCCGTTAATAATACAGGCGGATTGGGGCTGGCAAATATCAAACGAAGACTGGAACTTTTGTTCCCGGCAACACATCGTTTAAATATCGAAGATGATTCAGAAAGGTATTGCGTAACCTTAACTATAAAGCTATAACTTGCATAGTAATCAATAACGAGCCGATGGCGATGAACGTGATCAAATTCAAATATCGCAAACGATAATTTCGTTATATAGTAAAGCGTATAAATTATGAACTGCATTATTATAGATGATGAACCACTCGCAAGAGAAGCCATAGAGATGTTGATTGACCAAACCGATGATTTAGATTTAATCGGTTCGTTCAACAGCCCCGAAGCCGCCAAAAATTTTATAGAAAACAATACGGTTGAATTAATTTTCCTTGACATACAAATGCCGGGAATAAACGGAATTGAATTTGCCCGAACCATTCCGAAAGAAACATTTGTGATTTTCACAACCGCCTATTCTGAATTTGCTACCGACAGCTATGAAGTAGATGCGATTGACTACCTGATAAAACCCGTAAAATCGGACCGTTTTCAAAAAGCGGTTGAGAAAGCCCGCACCTACTCCAAATTATTCAAGGCGGACTACGCCGATAACAATATTGAACAGGTAGCAGACGACTTTTTCTTTGTGAAAGCAGACCGGAGAATTTTTAAAATCTATTTTAATAACATACTTTTTATTCAGGGTTTAAAAGACTATGTCGTGATGCATAGCGAAAATCAGAAAGTAATTACGGCGATGAATATCAAAACTATCTACGATCAATTACCAAAAGATATGTTTGTGAGAGTAAGCAAATCCTATGTCATTAATGTTAAGCATATCGATTCTGTGGATAATAACACAGTGTACATAGGTACAAACGAAATTCCCATCGGAAATACTTACAGGGATTTCTTTTTCAATGAATTTGTAACAAAAAAGATTGCGAACAGGTAGCATACGCATTTCCCTGCTGTATCAAAAGGCGCTTTCAGCCAGAAGAAGCCTTGATGAAATTTACCCTCCCGATTAGCGATACGATAGCTTCACAACACCCTATTGGTTACTATTATCTCCTTTTGTATAAAAACCAGCCGGTTTGGTATAAAATGAATTTAAGCCGTTCTCCTGTGGACTATTTTAGCATCATTTATCAGAAATCCTTTTACAGACGAAGGAATAAGTTAGAATGTATGGCTAAAAATTTTCTAATGCTAATGATCTTTTGCATCTATGTCAAAGCTGAGGCCCAGGAGAGCTGGACATTGAAGCATTGTATAGCGTATGGTCTGCAAAATAACCGGAATGCCAGCATTTATGCGAATCAGAAGATAGCTGCCGATGCTAAAGCCAGGGAGGTTCTTGCAGATTATCTCCCCAAAGTGAGCCTTACTTCAATGTTGGACAACAATCTCAAATTGCAGCAAAATGTTATTCCAGCTGGAGTTCTCGGACCCAATGAAATCAAGGTGTCCCTTACCCAAAAATTTAACTCGAATGCCGTTGCACAACTTGACCAGGTATTATACGATCAGTCATTGTTGACAGGGCTTAAAGCAAATAAGTTCAATAGGGAACTGGCGGATCTCAATATTCAACAGAGTCAGGAATCAATTATCTACAATATTAGCGCTGCCTTTTTTCAATTGCTGGTTTACCGGCAACAAATTCTGCTGTTAGAATTTAACAGCAAAACATATGAACGACAGATGGATATATACCGGCTGCAAGTGGCTAAAGGTGTTGTATTACAGAAGGACCTGGATAAGGTGTCCGTGGATTTCAATAACACTATGTCACAGATCAGGGTAGCTGAGAGTAATTTTCAATTGGCGGAGAATCAATTGAAATTCGAGATGGGATATCCCATTGATGATAAACTTCCCGTTAATCTGGTTGATGCTATAGCACCGCTGGCTGGTCCGGAGGATTCGCTGGTGCGTTTTTCTCCGGCAGCCCGGATTGACTATCGGATATCATCCGCTAATATCAGATTATTAGAGATAGAACAGGCTCGCATTAAAGCCGAAGGACTACCCAAATTAACGGGATATGTGCGTTATGGCGCTGTTGGATTTGGCGAAAAATTGAGAGGGTCCTATGATGAATTATTGCCATATTCGACAGTCGGCTTAAAACTTACAATTCCAATCTTGGACTTCTATAAACGTAATGCCAGACATAAGCAGGCTGTGTTGAATCGGATCAATGCAGAGGAGAGTTTGAAGCTTTCCGAGAGTAAGTTCAGCGTTGAATTTGAAAATGCCCGGACGAAAGTTGCCCAAACCCGGACCAATATGGAAAACGATAAACGAAATATGGACCTGGCCGAATCAGTATTTAAGGTAACAAATCTTCAATTTCAGAAAGGCACTACTGATTTGAATGACTGGTTAATTACCCAGAATTCCCTCAAGTCAGCACAAAACAATTATCTGAACGCTATCTACAACTACTACCAGGCTCGGGTTGATCTTGAGAAAGCCGCGGGTACATTGAAAACATTTTTAAATTCTCTTTAACTGGGATGAAAAAAAGAATCGTATTGATACTGGTTATTACTGCAATGTTAATTGCCATTGTGTTTAAGTTAGCATACAATAAAACCAAAATTGCAGAGAAAAATTCGCCTGCTAAGATTGAAGACATCCGTATACCTGTCACTACCTCCAATGTGAAGTCGGAGATTATGCTGGAACCGCTGGTGAAAACTGGCGCGCTGGCGCCTTTAAGAGCGTCCAGGGTGTTCTCTGCTTCCGGCGGCCAGTTACAGAAAGTGATGTTCAACCTGGGCGACCATGTAAGAAAGGGCCAGTTACTCGCTATTGTTGATAGCAGGTTGCTTGCGCTAGATCTGCAAAAGGCAGAAACGAATGTTGCAAAGTTGGAGAGGGATATTAATAATTACAGGGAACTGTTGGCAGGAAACGCCGTCACCCTTGAAAAGGTGGAGAGTATGCAACAAAGCTATAATGACGCATTGAATCTTGCTCAACAGATACGAAAACAGATAGCCGATGCGAGTATTAAAGCGCCGGATGATGGCATTATTGCTTCCAAACCGGTTGAACAGGGCATATTCATAGCGGCCGGAACGGAAGTGGCTTCAATAGTGAATATGTCGTTGCTGAAAGTACAGGTAAATCTGACTGAGGATGAAGTTTACAAGGTGGCTAAAGGCCAGAAAATTGGTATCACCACAGCTGTTTATCCAGGAAGAATTATTCCCGGCGTAGTGATTTTCATTAGTCCCCAGGCTAACCAGGCATTCAATTATCAGGTTGAGATTACTGCACCGAATGATAAATCCATGCCGCTGCTTGCAGGTACATTTGTTAATGTCGATTTCTCAAAGAAAACTGAACGGAAAGTATTACTTGTTTCGCGGGAGGCCTTAATCGAAAGCACTACTAATGCAGCTGTTTATGTGGTGATAAATGGCAAGGCTATCCGGCGGGAAATCAGCGTAGGTAGAAATTATGGGGATGAACTGGAGGTACTGGGTGGTTTGGAAGACAAGGATAAGGTGGTTATTTCTGGTCAGGTTAACCTGAAAGACAGTGCCTTGATTAATGTTATTAAGTAAAGAATAAGATGTATGTCAATTACTGAAATCGCCATAAAACGGCCACTACTGCTGATTGTGATCTTTACTGTACTGATCCTGTTTGGTGTCCAGTCGTACCTGGGTTTAAATTACAATCTCCTGCCCAAAATTGATGTTCCTACGGTTTCTGTCAGCACAATCTATCCAGGGGCTGCAGCTGCTGAAGTTCAAACCAATGTTACAAAAAAATTGGAAGATGCGGTTTCCTCAGTTGAGGGATTGGATCAAATTAGTTCAACTTCCCAGGAGAATCTTTCAATAATTACAATTTCTTTCAGATCGGGAACCGATATCGATAAAGCAGAACGTGATGTTCAGCGAAAAGCCGATCAAATTATTAGTCAGTTACCACTTGATGCTGAAAAGCCGGGGATAAGTAAAGTTAACCTGGATGAAACACCGGTTATTAAGGCCGGCGTTACGGGGAACCTGCCTCCGCGGAAAATTTTTGAGCTGGTTGATAACCAGTTGCGCCCAATATTACAGAACGTTCCCGGAGTGGGGCAGGTTAACATTATCGGGGGAGAAAAACGGGAGATTCAGGTAAATGTAATGCAGGATAGGCTTATGGCTTATGGGCTTTCCATTGGACAGGTGACAAATGCGATCGGTAAAGCGAACCTTTCATTTCCTGCAGGGAGCATTGAAACAACAAACAAACAGCTTTCCATCCGCTACGATGCAAATGTGGATTCGATCGGGGAGCTTCGTAATCTGATCATTTTACAACACCCAACTCAGGGTACCATAAAGTTAGGAGATGTTGCGGATGTGTCAGATGGGACGGCAAAGCCTACCGCCATCAACCACATAGATGGGATTCCATCAATTGGTATCCAAATCATTAAGCAGAGTGATGCAAATGCAGTGGCAGTAAGTGATCGGGTAAAGAAGTGCTTTCGTGAGCTAGAGAAACAATACTCGGGGCAGAAACTGCTGTTTAATGTTTCCTCGGATCAGAGCGTGTATACATTGCATGCAGCTAATGCAGTTATGTTCGATCTGTTTTTGGCTGTAATAATTGTAGGTATTGTAATGTTGGCTTTCCTCCATAGTATAAGAAGTGCGTCATTTGTACTGATCGCTCTTCCATCTTCTATCATTCCTACATTTATCGCCATGTATCTGATGGGATTTTCCTTGAATTTAATGACGCTAATGGCAATGTCTTTGGTGGTGGGGATACTTGTGGATGATTCAATTGTGGTTCTGGAGAATATTTACCGCCATATGGAGATGGGGGCGGATCGCCGGAAGGCTGCACTGGAAGGACGAAATGAGATTGGTTTTACAGCCTTATCTATCACATTGGTGGATGTGGTGGTGTTTCTGCCGTTGGCATTAGCAGGCGGGATGATTGGAGCAATTTTACGGGAATTTTCCCTCGTCGTTGTTTTTTCAACACTAATGAGCCTCTTCGTATCATTTACCATCACACCTGTGCTGGCAAGCAGGTTTGGTAAACTGGAGCAGCTGTCTGCAAAAAGTATTTGGGGAAGGATTAATTTGAAGTTCGAGTACTTTATCGAAATGATAAAAGAGGAATATGGCAGGTTATTAAGAGCAGTATTAAGAAAAAAGAGATGGTTACTGATACTTGTAATGTGCCTGATTTTTGGATCAATTGCGTTGGTCCCGATGGGGTTTATCGGCGCCGCGTTTATTCCTAAAGCGGATCAAAGTGATTTGATCCTGAATATGGAACTGGAGCCAACAGCAAGTATTTACAAGACTAATATGAAGGTTCAGCAGGCGGAAAAGATTATCCGGGAACAACCAGAGGTGAAGAAGATCTTCTCCAGCATAGGATTTGTGAGTGGAAGTGTGGCTGGAGCATCTGCAAATGCTAACCTGGCTGAACTGACGGTTGGCCTGGTCGATAAGAACGGGAGAAGTAAAAGTTCTGAGGAACTCGGAATGTATCTACAGCAAGAACTAAGTACTATCATAGAGGGTGTGAAGTTTACAGTCGCCTCCACTTCAATAACCGGAAATGTAAGCAATGCGCCGATACAGATAGCCATCAAAGGTGTTGATCTGAGCGCCGTTCGACAGGTTGCCCAGGAGTATATGAAGGTGGTCGCAGATGTTCCCGGAGCGCAGTTTGTAAAGCTGTCGGTAAAGGACAGGAAACCCGAGGTGGACATCAGGCTCAATAGGGAAAAAATGAGTCTCCTTGGACTCAATGCGAGTGCTGTTGGTGTTGCGTTACAGAATGCTTTTAGCGGGGATGATAAGAACCAGTTCAAACAAAATGGGAACGAGTATGATATCAGGACAGGGCTGGATCAGTTTAGCAAATCGGATATCAGCAATATAATGGACCTGCCGGTGGTAAACGCTAATGGTCAGACAATACTGCTGCGGCAATTCGCGGATGTTAAAGAAACACTGGGGGAAACCACTCTTCAGCGTATTGACCGGCTCGGGTCTATTACAGTGCAGGCAAACGTTTCCGGGCGGCCAACGGGTACTGTAGCCGATGAAATCAAAGCTAAGACAAAATCTATAAAGGTGCCGGAAGGGGTTAATATTGAGTACCTGGGAGATTCCAGGAATCAGGCAGATGCCTTTGGAAGCCTTGGTCTGGCACTTATCACCGCAATCGTACTGGTATATCTTATCATGGTAGCGCTTTATGAAAACGCGGTGTATCCATTTGTAGTGCTGTTTTCGATACCAGTGGCACTGGTTGGTGCATTACTGGCACTGGCGCTAACTATGGAAACATTAAACATCTTTACAATTATTGGGATGATTATGCTATTGGGGTTAGTCGCTAAAAATGCTATTCTCATTGTCGACTTTGCAAATAAACTCAAAGAGGAGGGACATGGAACTGTAGAAGCACTGATAGAAGCAGGCAGGGAAAGGCTTCGCCCAATTTTAATGACAACGCTCGCGATGATTTTTGGCATGTTACCTATAGCAATGGCAAAAGGCGCCGCGGCTGAGATTAAAAACGGAATGGCCTGGGTAATCATTGGGGGGCTGACAAGTTCTATGATACTCACGCTCTTTGTGGTACCCGCAATGTACCTGATTGTGGATGGTATACTTGTCCGCCTTTCCCGTCATCGTAAGCAGCCTTCCATCGAGGGTACTTCATAAGCAGCAAGAAAGCCGCCTCATTCCGGGCAACCTTAATTTTTGTAGTTGAATCGTGATAGGTGCCGGTTGCTAAGGTATTATGGGCCGCGTTTGGCCAATATTCCTCCTGAACATAATGCAGATGTATACTTTCTGAACACTTATGGGTAACACTAACACATACAGTGTAATCAGTTGTAGGTTAGACAAACGGCCCCGATATTTATCGGGGCTTAATTGTTTGTGAAGTATTGTGCTTTCCAGCTACTTTCTCGTACGCAGGGAAGTATAAAATACCAGCAATAAAAAAGCCTCAAAACCTTTACTAATAAAGATTTTGAGGCTTGTCGGGACGACTGGATTCGAACCAGCGACCTCTTGCACCCCATGCAAGCGCGCTACCGGGCTGCGCTACGTCCCGTTTTAACCGGTAAATTCCCCATTCGATGGGGTGCAAAAGTACTTAATTATTTTATTTTTCAAAATATTAGGTATACTTTTTTTTATAAAATATTCATTTCTAAGGAATCATCGAAGCTTCGGACTACCCCTCATTTTCCGCCCACCGGGATTCTTCCGTATTACCATTGATCAAAAGTTCAGCTCCGGCAACGACAGGCGGTCATGCCTGTGCGACAATTTTTGTTATTGTTCAAACTCCGGATATATCGCGCCGCCTTATTTGTTGTAAGAATACAGATTGTTGCCTTTTTTCATTATATTCAATATCGATATAACTGCTTGTCAGATGAAGGACGATTGATTGATTATCATAATCATTCGTTTCTTTTTCTTAACTGCCTAAGTATATTAATCAATAGTTTTGTTTTCATGTTAAAGTGCAGATCATTACCTGCCAGGTACTATATACCCTCCAATGCAAGATCAAGATTAAATAAATAAAGCAATATGGCTAAATATTCAATTCATGTAAATGGCAAAACACACGAAGTGGATGTGTTAGAAGATATGCCATTGTTATGGGTGCTGCGGGATATCATTGGCTTAAAGGGAACCAAGTTCGGTTGCGGCAAAGCCTTGTGCGGCGCCTGCACGGTACATCTCAATGACACGGCCATCCGCTCCTGCAGTTATCCTGTTTCTGCAGTTGGCGCCGATAAGATTACCACCATTGAGGGGTTGGCGGAAGAAGGGGATCATCCTGTTCAGCAAGCCTGGGAAAAGCTGGTCGTGCCACAATGCGGCTACTGTCAAACCGGGCAAATCATGAATGCAGCAGCCTTGCTGAAAAAGAATCCGCACCCGTCCGAACAGGAAGTCGAACAGGCGATGCAGGGCAATCTTTGCAGATGCGGCACCTACAACAGGATTAAAGCAGCTATACTAAGTGCTGCTACTGTCTAATTAATCAGTCATTCAAAAAGAACAGATCCATGAAGGTTATATCTCCATTTGAGAAGAACACCGATGCCGTAGCATCGGAAATCTTCAGAGCTTCCAGAAGAGATTTTCTAAAAGTAGGTGGTTTACTCGCAGGAGGTTTGGTGTTGGGTGTGAGTATTTTTAGCTGTAATGAAAAAGGAAAAAAGATTGCCACTTTAGCTCCCAATGTATATTTACGTATTACTTCGGCCGGAGAAGTGATCATCATTGCCCACCGCTCTGAAATGGGTCAGGGCATCCGGACTTCCCTCCCACTGGTTATAGCAGATGAATTGGGAGCCGATTGGAGCAAGGTTCAGATTGTGCAGGCAGAAGGCGATGAAAAGAAATATGGCAATCAAAATACAGATGGCTCCTTTTCCATAAGGATGTTCTATAAGCCGATGCGTGAGGCAGGAGCAATCGCCAAACTTTTACTCATGCAGGCGGCGGCAAAAAAATGGCAGGTGCCCGTAGAGGAATGCGACACGGCCAACGGCCAGGTGGTTCACAAAAAATCGAATAAGCAGCTGGGTTTTGGCGAGTTGGTGGACGCCGCCAACCTTTTACCGGTTCCCCTTGCGGCCAATGTGAAACTGAAAGATCGTAGCCGCTTTAATATGATTGGCAAAGCAACTCCCATTGTGGATCTGCACGATATTGTAAGTGGCAAAGCCGTTTTTGGAATAGATGCCGTGACAGAAGGCATGAAAGTGGCGGTTATAAAAAGGTGCCCGGTAGTAGGCGGTTCTGTAAAGTCGTTTAACGATACAAAAGCCCGCAGCATACCAGGGGTGATCAAAGTTATTGCCATTAAGGGCGCGGGTCTTCCGGCTACTTTAACAAAACCCCTGAGTGGTGTGGCGGTTATTGCTGAAAATACCTGGGCAGCCATCAAAGCCCGCGATCTGCTGGAAGTGCAATGGGACCTGGGACCTAATGCTACCTATGATTCAGCCAAACAGATCGAGGAATTAAAGCTGGAAGTCGCGAAAAATGGAACGGTGCGCAGAAAGCGGGGCGACTTTAACGCCGCAAAATCGGGAGCTAAAAAAGTGATTGAACATACCTACGTGGCGCCACACCTTGCCCACGCCACCCTGGAGCCGCCCTGCGCGCTCGCAGTGGTAAAAAATGGCACCTGCGAAGTTTGGGCCTGCACGCAAAACCCACAGGGAGCGCGGGATGCCATTGCAGAAGCATTGGGATTTTCCGCAGAAAAGGTAAAGATAAATGTTACCCTGCTGGGCGGCGCTTTCGGACGTAAGTCCAAGCCCGATTTCATGCTGGAAGCAGCCATACTCGCAAAAGAATCCGGTCTTCCCATCAAAGTACAGTGGACCCGGGAAGACGACATCCATCACGATTACCACCATGCTTTAAGCGTACAACGCATTGTTGCCACCATTGACCACGACAATAAGCTCAGTGGCTGGAATCACCACATTGCCTACCCCTCCATTTCGGCTACAGAAGATACTTCCGTGGTGCAACCCAGTGACGGAGAGCTGGCGCTGGGTGCTTCCGACTTCCCGTATAACGCGCCTGCCATACAAATAGAAACGCATGATGCCAAGTCACACATGCGTATAGGCTGGCTGAGATCCGTGCGTAACATTCCCCAGGCATTTGCGATTACCACCATGCTGGACGAAGTAGCGGAAGCAAGAGGAATGGACGCTGTTGCCAATGCCATTGACCTTCTGGGAGAAGACCGTAACATCACCTTCAACCAGGAACTGGTGAAAACCACTTATCCGAATTATGGAGAGGATATCGCCAATTACCCCTGGGAAATCAGCCGGATGAAAGGCGTTATCCAACGGGTTGCCAAGGAATCCGGATGGGGGAAAACAATGCCCAAAGGTTCCGCACTTGGCTTTGCTGCGCACCGGAGTTTTTTAACGTACGTTGCCTGCGTAGTGGAAGTACAGGTAGATGCGAATAACAAAATCACGATTCCAAGCGTCCATTATGCGGTCGATTGTGGTACGGCCGTAAACACCGACAGGATCAAATCGCAGTTTGAAGGAGGTGCGCAATTTTCGGCCAGCTTTGCGTTGAAGAGTGCTATTACCCTGAAAAACGGGCAGGTGGAACAGAACAATTTCGACGGCTACCAGATTATCCGGATGCCGGAGTCACCGAAAGAAATACATGTGCACATCATAGAAAGTGATGCCCAGCCAACCGGTATTGGCGAGCCTCCCGTGCCGCCTTTCACCCCCGCATTATGTAATGCGATTTATGCCGCAATAGGTAAACGCATCTATACCCTGCCTATTGATTTGAGCGCCTGATGTATGCAAATAGTTAAATAATTGAATGAACAAGGCCCGCTTTGCAACGGGCCTTGTTCATTCAATTCAAGTTCCGGTATTCCCTCGGTGAATAACCGGTTTTGCTTTTAAATAATTTTGTAAAGTGAGATGGGTGTTCAAATCCCAGCTCGTAGGCTATTGTTGCAATAGCGTTGTCGGTGCCCCACAACAGGGATTTAGCCTTGTCTATCAGCTTCAGATGAATGTGCTCCTGTGTCGACTTACCGGTATATTTGCTTAATAAATCCGAAAGATAATTGGCGGAGAGATGAAGACGCGATGCGAAATATTTCACATCCGGTACACCGGACGCTATTGGAGCATCCTGGGCGAAATAGTCATTCAAAATCCTGTCAAATTTCTCTATAATATCATTGCTTGCCTTTGTTCTTGTAAAAAACTGGCGATCGTAAAACCTTGCGCAATAGGATAACATCAATTCAAGATTAGTCAGGATAAGATGGTGTGAATGAGTATCCAGATTCATCGAGATCTCCCTGCTGATATTCTTCAGACAATCTTCCAGCACACTTTTTTCAGCATCCGAAATATGCAGGCATTCGTTGGTATCATACCCAAAAAAAGAATAGCCGGTCAGCTTTTGTCCCCTGCTGGTGTGCAAAAAATCAGGGTGGATATAAATTGCCCAGCCTTCCACCTTATTCTCTATGCCGGGCGATAAAACCTGCTGGGGAGCTGTGAACATCAATGAGCCTTCGGAGAAATCGTAAGAAGTACGCCCATATTTAAAGGAGCCCTCTATTTTCTTGCAGGCAATGGAATATAAATCCAACCGGTAGGCCGCCCCTGCCTTCCGGTGCGACCGGTCCACTTTAGACAAATCCACCACGCTTATCAACGGGTGCAGTGGCTTATCATAATGAAAAAAATCATGCAATTCCGAAATCGATCCGATGTCGATATACTTCGTTGGTGTTGTCATAAAGTAATTTAACAAAAAAAGAGATATCATTAACGACAGCGGCCATCTGACAGATGGCCGCTGTCGTTAATCAGATAAAGATACCGCCGCTAACCTCAATTCGCTGGGCATTTACAAAGCGGCTGTCGTCTGAAAGAAGTGATGCAACAAAAGCGCCAACATCATCCGCCTCGCCAAGGCGACCGATGGCAGTCATACCGGCAATCTGCTGACGATGACTTTCATCCCCTTTTCCTCCGCCAAACTCCGTGTCAATGGCGCCGGGCGCCACACTGTTAAAACGAATTTTCCTTTCCGCATATTCTTTGGCAAAATACCTGGTCAGTCCTTCTAATCCCGCTTTGAGCGCACCATACACTGCAACACCGGGAAAAGCAAAGCGGGCAAGGCCAGATGAAATATTGATCACCTGCCCGCCCTCCTTCATCAAGGGAATCAGCTTTTGCATCAGGAAAAATACGCCTTTGAAATTTACGTTTACGAGCTGGTCGAAAATCTCCGGGGTGGTGTCTTTAATGAGCGTTCGCTGGGCGATCCCTGCATTATTTACAAGGTAGTCGAAGTCTTCCCGGTTCCATTCTTTTTTAAGTACCTGTTGAACCTGGCCGACGAAATCGTTGATGGAGCTAAATTCAGCAGCATCCATCTGCAAAGCAACAGCTTTTCCTCCATTACCATTGATAGTATCCGCTACCGCCTGGCCTTGTTCAGGATTGCTATTGTAAGTAAGGATGACGCCGATATTACGTTTAGCCGCATTTAATGCAATGCTTTTCCCTATACCCCGGCTGCCACCGGTCACCAGGACGATTTTTGATGGCTGATTTGTTGTGTTCATAATCATTGAATTTTATAACACAAAGTTCCATCAGCCTTTCGTCACGCAGTTGAACATTTAACGGTAAAACTTATACATTTCTCTGAAATGAAATGTATTTAACGCTGGTGAGAAGCTACTATTCATTCAATGTCTATAAGTTGCACATAATTGCCGGCGCTACATAAACTCCGCCTGCATCCCCAATAATATCAATACCACCACTAATTTATCCGCAACAAACTTCTTGCGAAGTACCTGGTTGGCCAGGTTTAGATGCTTTTCAATCGCTTTTACACTCAACTTTAACTGATCTGCAATTTCCTGGTGAGTATAGCCATGTTGTTGTTTCAGGAGGAATATTTTACGGCGTTTCTCCGGTAAGGAATTAATAACTTCATGAAAACTACGCCAACCATCTTTGAATATCAGGTCTTCTTCGAAAGATACAGAAAGCGGTTGCTTCTCATTAAAGGCAATATCCCGTAACAAACGCCTTGCTTCCTTCTGATTGTGGTTCACTATTATACGGTAAACATAGGTGCGCAACAAGGGATAGATCATCGCATCATCCTTCAGCGAGGGCAGGTTATCCCATACCTTAATAAAACACTCCTGCACCAGGTCTTCTACCACGAGGGTATCTTTAGTATATCGTTTTACAAAATGATAAAGGCGGTCTTTATTGTCCAGGTAGATCCGCTTAAACCTTTCCTCCAGGTGAAGTGATTGCATATCCATATTGCTGGTACTTCCCGTTATCGGGGAGCTACAAAGTTGGAAAAGTTTTACCTTCTGCCGCTTCTCTTATAAAAGATAATGATTAATTCACATGCCCACTCACCAATGTTATCTCCATGTTAACTCCACTTTTCGCGGTAGGGTTCTGGTATGCCAGTGCTGTGTTATTATTAGCGGAGATCTTAAATGCACTTCATGATGATAGATAAAGCCTTGCTTAGTAAATACTTTGACGGAACATGCACACCACAGGAAGAACAACAGGTGCTTAAGTACCTGGCGGGACGGGACCATCAGGAATTCATTTCCCTTATGGAACAATCATGGGATGACCTGCCTGCCGGCAATATTGGGGAAGACATTACCCGGCGTATGCTGATGCAACTGGAAATGAAAACTTATGGAAGGAAGCAGGTTATTCCTATTGAACGTGCTTCGCAGAAATGGCGGAAAAGCTGGCTGCGCATAGCGGCTGCTGTAGTATTCATGATAACAGGAACTACATATTGGCTTATTACGAACAGGAACCATACGGCACCCATTACCTGGACCACTATCTATAATGATCATAACAATTCCGAACTAGCCGTATTACCTGACAATAGTAAGGTGTGGCTGGCGCCAGGCAGTAAATTATCCTATACGCCATTTACCGGCAAAGGGCAGCGCAGTATCAAACTGGATGGAGAAGCTTTTTTTGATGTGGCGCAAAATGCCTCCCGGCCATTTGTGGTGTATACAGATAAGCTAGCTACCCGTGTGTTGGGTACCACCTTTAATATTGAGGCCTACCCGCATGAAGCAGCCGTGAGAGTGTCGCTGGTAAGCGGACTGGTTACGGTAGCATCTGCTGACAGCGCTGATCATATGGCTACAAGGCTTCACCCGGGCGATGTGATGGGTTACGAAAAAAGCAGCCATACGTTTAAACGGCAACAGATTAAAATCAGTGATCCGCAAGAATGGACGAGCGGTTCACTGGTGTTTAATGATCTGCCGCTCACGGATGCGGTACAAAGAGTAGCCGCACGATATCACCTGGTTATACACTATGCAAAAGGAACGCAATCCGCACTGTCAGATAAAAAGATAACAGCCATCTTCCGGAAAGAAAGCAGTAGCGAGATCTTAAATAATATACTTTTCATCTCCAACTGTTATATGCAGCAGCACGGCCAGGATATCACCGTTTACAATATGCCTTAAACCAACGCCAATAGCGGGGCCATATCCCCGCTATAATCTATTCTTAAAATAAATTAATGTATGCTTTCTATGTACTATAAGGCAAATGAAATTCTTTTGCTATTCAAGTTCCTTCCTATACAATTAAAGCGAGGGTGTTTATGCCTGCTGATGTGTTGTACCATTTATACGCTACAAGCACAGGAAAAATTCTCCGGGCTTACAGCTAAAGTTGAGTATTCATCCGCCGCCATCAGCGCATCCGCGTTACTCGAATCTATACAAAAACAAACGGACTATACTTTCTCTGTAGACAGAGCGGTATTAAACAGCATCACCGTCCGCGACGTGCACTTTACCAAAACGAATCTCGGTAAAGTATTACAATACCTGGAAGAACATTATGGTCTTGCATTTTCCGTGGCCGGAAAAAATATTGCTGTGAGAAAGGTTGCTGCCGTCAGCCCGGTTCCTCAAAAAAAAACAGCGTCAGCAGAAGGTATATTAAGAGGAAGAATTGTTGACTTCGAAAATGCGCAGCCCTTGCCCGGTGCAACACTACGACTGGATGGAACCGCCAAGATCACCATCAGTGACGATAAAGGTTTTTATAACATCAATAGTATACAAGCCGGTAAATACGCCCTGACGGTTACCTATACGGGCTATGCTACTACCCACCAGATGATCCGGATAGAAGCGGGAAATAATACGGTGGATGTAAAGCTACAGGTGAAATCCACTACTGCCAACACCGTAGTGGTAACTGCTATTAAACGGAAACGGGTGGCCAATACCACAGATGCACAGCTGATCCGGGAACTATACAATGCCAAATCAGTAGTGTCCGGCATTTCCAGCGAGCAAATAGCCAGAACACTTGACCGTGACGCGGCTGAAGTGGTAAAAAGAGTGCCCGGTGTAAATATTTCAGAAGATAATTTTGTTATCGTTCGTGGGTTAAACAAAAGATATAACCTTACCTATCTCAATGATGCAATTGCCCCTGCCAATGATGCTGACAGCCGTTCATTCTCCTATGATGTGATCAGTAGTAACGCAATTGACCGTATTATGGTGTATAAATCTCCTTCTCCTGATCTGCCTGGAGAGTTTTCAGGCGGACTTGTAAAAATATATACCAAGAAAAGCCAGATGACCCGGCAGGTGGATCTTCAGCTTTCTACGCAGTACCGTTCCGGTTCTACATTCGATAATGTCTGGTCTTATGCAGGCGGTAAATATGATTTCCTGGGTTTTGATGATGGTACGCGCAAACTCCCCTCCGGGATACCAAGAGCCGCAAATTTCAATCATCTTACCCCTGCAGAAAATGCCGGATACTCAAAGCAGTTCAAAAATATTTATGTCCTGGATAAAACCTACACGGCGTTACCGGACCTGCGGCTGAATCTCAATTACTACGATGCCTGGAAAACAGGACGGAAATACCTGAAAAACCTTAGCGCCGTTTCTTATTCAAACACCCACGAACAAAGGCTTTCAGAACAACGTTCGCTATATAAATTCTATGACGGGCAGCTCACACAAGGTATTCATGCCGCCAGGATTTCCATAATACAGGATAATGAAATGCAGGTCAGTGACCGGCTGACACTAGCGCTTCATAATTTTCTCAACGTGAATAATCAGCGTATTGCAGTAGAAGATTACCGCAAACTGGATGATTACCCGGGTCAGGAATTCCGCCATACCAATCTTTACTATGTACAAAACACCCTGTACTCCGGCCAATTTGCCGGAACATACCTTTTTGGAAAAAATAAAAGAAATGAACTGAAAGCAAATGCAGGCTATTCCACTATCCATAAGCAGGAGCCAGACAACCGCGACTATACATTCAACAGGCAGCTATCCAATACCGGAGAAAGCCTCTGGGCCCTCAGCACTGAATTGATTTCTTTCTATACACTATCCCGCTCTTTCAATGACATTACCGAAAAAAGCTACCAGGCAAACACTGACCTGAATTACCGGCTTACGGATGTATGGGGGTTTAAAGCAGGCGCTTATTACCAGTCAAGAATGAGGAATTTCAACAACCGGATCTTTATTATCGTAAATGGTGTAAACCTCTACGACCCCAACCTGGCCATCCGGGGTTCAAAATATGATGGCGACAACGGGGAGGTAATGGGAAATGGTCAGCTCATTGAAGAGAAATACCTCCAACATTATTTTGATCCCTCCATGTTCCGCACAGATGGAACCGGTTACCGGTGGTTGGAAAAAACAACCCCCAATAACCAATACTATGCAGACAATACGTTGAAAGCAGGTTATATCAGTACCGATATTAACCTGTTACAGGAGCGTCTTAATATATTTGGCGGCGTGAGGATTGAAGACAATCACTTCCGTATCCTGGGATCCTACGAAAATGGCCTCGCTGCGTATCCGCTTATTGTGGATCAGCCGCTCACCAGCATTCTGCCCTCCGTGAATGCATCTTTTAAGGCAGACAGCTCCCTGATTATCCGCATCGGTTATGGCAAAACACTAAACCGTCCCGAGTTCAGGGAAGCCGCGCCTATGCAATATGTTAACTACGTGGACCAGGAAACCTACAACGGTAACCCGGATCTGAAAACAGTAAATATTCATAACACCGAACTGCGACTGGAATGGTATCCCCGTGGCGCCGGTAGTAATGAACTGATAAATGTAGGCTTCTTTTATAAACAACTCGACCGGCCTATTGAACGTTTCAGGATGATCTTTAGTGAAGGTTTTGACCAGTTTGTATATGTGAATACCGGCAAAGCTAACGTCTATGGCATAGAAGCCGAACTAAGAAAGAACCTGGATTTCGTTTCAGGCAATTTCTTCCGGAATTTATCGGTGGTTCTGAATGGATCCTGGTTCAAAAGCAATGTAGATGTGCCTTCCATGCCACAGTATGTGGGCTATGAAGGCACCAGGTCCAGGCCCATGCAGGGCCAGTCGCCCTATTTGATCAATGCTGCTCTCAACTACGAAAACCCCGGCCTCGGTACAAAAATTTCCATTACCTATAACCGTGCGGCCGACTACATCTATGCAGTAGGTGCCAACCAGGGAAAAAGGGCGGATACCGACATCATGATGAAGTCGAGGAATCAGCTGGACCTGACATGGAGGCAACGCATCAATAAAACGTGGAGCATAGGCGCCGGTGTACAGAATATGCTGAATACACCTGTACTGCTTTACCAGGACTGGAAACACAACTATCACTTTGATAAATTAAAAGGTATTGCACCTGAGCCTGGGCAGGTAATCCCTTTTGACCAGGCAGACATTATATATCGCAGATACTACCAGCATCCTTACTATTCACTCGCTTTAAACATTATTCTCTGATTGTCATGATATGTACCCATATGCAAATAAAATCACCCACTGTATACCTGCTCCTGCTGCCGCTCCTCTTATGCTGCTGCAATAAATTCAGGGAAAAACTGGATCTTCAAAACAACGAATCCGGCATTATTAAGGTAGTGAAGGCTGGTGTCAATATTACGGAAGCACAGATCGATGAAACGATTACGGTATATGCCAAAATAGGAGATCCGGCAGCAGTCGTCAAAATATTCGTTTCGGACGTGGAAGCCCAGGTACTCACCCACGGTAAAGGCAACAGTACGCTTTTAACATCAATCGGAGAACATGTGCAGGTACCTATGGACACCTTTAATATCACTGTTCCCAAGGCGGCCCGCATTGGTCCGGGTAATATTTACTTCTCCGTGAACGGACTTGCAAAACCCGCCCTTCCATTTGTGGTAAAACGGCCGAACATCCTTATTCCAAACCAGGTAACAGTAATACCTTACCTCTTCTCGTATTCCGATAGCCTAAAAAACAGTGACGGGGCATACGAATACACTTTCCCTGTTGAGCTGAAAGACGGTCCTTCCAGACAGGCAGTGGTGAACGTAGTGAAGCAGCTGACCTATGATCGCAATACCCAAACCTTTTACTTCATCGATTTTCAGCAGAGCGATAACTCCCTACGCATCCGGATGATCAAAAACGGAATGGTAACCACCATTGCAGGGGGAGGCGATGATTATTTTGCCACCACTGGTAGTAAACTCAAACTGGGAATAACTGATTTTAGCCCCAGTGCAGCCAATACCGTTGATATGAAACCTGGGCCCGACGGCAAATTATATTTTAAGAACCTGTTTACAGTAGCGCCTGCAACGCCTGACGAAAAACCAGCCGATTACTCGCTGATCCAGAGTTTAGACCCCGCCACCGGTAAAATAACCATCCTTGCCGGTAATAACAAACGCAGTATAGATGCTTATTACTCGAATACAGTAATGAACTACCGTGGATTGGAGGATGGTCCTGCAGATTCAGCGATGATCACTTCTCCCAACGGGCTTACTTTTGATAAAAATGGAAATCTCTATTTTCTGGATATGGAAACATTGCTCCGGGTGCTTAAACCCGATGGCTCTATTAAAACGATAATGGGTAAAGTTAGCAGGGAAGTATTTGATTTTGAAGACGCAGATGGCGTTACCTACCATCCTGTATTGTACACCAATCTCATGGAACATAGTGATGGATTTGGTGATGAAGCACGCTTCTATAACGCTACTAACATGGTAATGGCAGGCAATGGCAAACTCTATGTTCTCAGTAATGGCGCCGGATGGGGCACTAACATTGTAGAAATAAACCTGGATACCCGGGAGGCCTCCACCATTGTAGGCTTACCGGAGGGACAACGCAGTGATTACGAGACCGGCACCTTCAAAGAAGTAGGTTTGCCTTATACGATCACTACCTATGATACCGATTTCGATGGGAATATTGTTTTTGGGTTCACCACTATTTACAAAATGGACCTCAGGGCGGAGACGATCGCGGTGATTGCAGGCGGTCCCATGCAAAATCCTATTCCGCCGGAGTATAAGTCCCAGCGGGCTTTTATGCAGGATCCACATCCCGGCAATAATTGTATACTCGCCAGGCCAAACAGGATCGTATTTGATCAATTCGGCGATCTGTATGTAGGTTATGACAATGTGTGCTGTGGAGCAGATGTGAGAATTGTAAAAATAGTCATTGGAAAATAATAACCACACATTTAAAGTCAAAAAACAATGATAAAAAAATATCTTCTCCTGGTCCTGGCAACAGGGTGGTTACTGATATCCTGTAAGAAGGATAGTGAATTACCAGCTTCTCCCACCCTTGCGTACCTGATGGTATACAATGGTGTACCGGATTTCTATGGCGCCAATAGTATGGTGCTGGTGAATAATACACCTTATGGCCCCCGTAGCTATAATGATAACGGCAATGGATTGGTGGGCGCGTTCAATTTTTCCAAATACACTTACACAGATACCGGCGTTTTCAAAATTGGGTTTACTGATACCACCAATCTGCCGGACAACGCGCATAAAATTTCGGAAACCCTGCTGAAATTTGAAAACCATCAACATTATACGCTTTACCTGCTGGATAGCCTGGGGTTTTATGAAATACGCTATACCCATGACGACGTACAGCCAGATCCTGACCATGCAAAAATAAGGCTGGTACATCTGACGCCTGATATGGGCGCAGTATATATGAAGATTGATACCACCGCGGTTGATGCGATCAAAAACATTGCCTTCCGTAGTGTGAGCAACTATGCCACCGTTTCCCCCGGTCCCAAGCCCGCCATCCGGATCATGTACAGGGATGATGTTACAGGTGAAGAAAGAACACTGGTCCGCAAATCGGTACCACTGGAAGCAGGCAGATGCTATACAGTCATCCTCCGCGGCTACCGCCAACCGGTAGATGGCAATGTAAATAAAACCATCAACCTTTCTACGATCACCAATTTCTGACCTTACAACCGTAATAATGAAAACAACTTTTTTACTTAAACATATACCCGGGATTGTGCTAATGTTTTTGCTGATTGCTTGTAAGAAAGATCAGCCTTCGGCAGATGACCTGGCTATACAAACACCGGTGATCAATAAAGTCAGCAGAACGTTTGCACAAACCGGAGACCGGCTAACGATATACGGCCACCTGCTTATACAGGATGGCCTGCTTACGGAAGTATTTATCGGTGGGCGCCCCGGCGCTATACTGAACCGGTCTGCAGACAGCATCGCCATTATAATTCCGGCCAAAGTGCTGAATGGCCGGATCCGGGTAACGATCAGCCATAATCAGCAATTTAAAAGTGCAGATGGTCCTGAAATAGCGGTAAACCCCACCCCGTTAATAAAAAGCTACTGGCCCAGCTATGCGTTTGCAGGAGATACCGTTGCTTTATACACGGAGAATTTCAGCAGGCAGGATAGTGATAATTTCTTCTATATCGGAAACGCAGCATTAAAAATCGTTTCAAAGAGAGGCAGTGATACCTTTCTTGTTAAACTACCTGCAAATGCAGATACCGGACCTTTATCATGGCATACTTATGATGGCGCTTCAGATACTTTTCCTGTCCCTTTCCCTATCAGGCAGGCCAGCTATGCAGTCAATACCGTAAAGGATTGGCTGCACCTGGATCCTGCGTTCTCTTATATGGATACGCTCGTACGGGGTTATCCCGTGCTCGCTGGCGGTAATTATGCCGACGTCCATAAAAGGATCTACGATTCCGTACTGCTGTATATAGCACATACCGACCGGCCCTACACTATCTTTCTACCGGCAAGTGACAGTTATCTCAGGAATAATATCAGCCGGGAAACCTTTTTGAATAAAATAAAGGCAACACCTTATAATTATAACTCGTTGTTGATTACAGCAATTATTCCAGGCCGCCAGCTCCAGCTGCAAACCCTGCACGCTGGCGATCTTTTCCCTACTGCCTATACCATGAAAATGGTATATGGAGATGATTACAGTGACGAGTATGGAAACTCCGTTTCAATAATAGAACAGGGTGGCGAAAAATATGCGCAACTGACAGGCATCTACGGGGAAACAAATCCACCCGTTAAAATACTCAGAAGTCACCAGGCAGGTAATGCCACCATTCTTGAAACAGACGGCGAACTGGGAATTATCTATTTTTAGACCCGGTTTTCCGTGAGTATCGTTTGAATGTGCCAATTTAAAAGGTGAAAGCCGCTCAGGGAGCAGCTTTCACCTTTTAATAAAACCAGGAAAATCACCATCAGTTCAAAGGCTTTCCCTACACTGTTGTTTCGTTTCTTTTCTTTGCCTCCTGCGTCACCGGGGTAAAGAAGTTAATCAGGTTGCCATCCGGATCCCTGAATAACAGTGAGCGGTTCCCCCACGGCATTGTGGTTGGTTGCTGCACCACCTGTTCGCCTAGCAAACTGGCCAACTGCTGGTATTTGTCATCAACATCGTCAACACCAAACTCAATGATAACCGACCTGTTACTCGAAGCTGTAGCCACCTCATTTCCTCCAAAAAGAGCTAACGTGCGGGTACTTCCTATAGCCAGAGCCCCGAGAGGCGTTCGCAGTTCGGCAAAATCATCAGTATACCATTTAAACGGCACTCCGGTGATGCTCTCATAAAACTGCACCAGGCGTTTAATATCGGCAGTAATAATACGGATGGAAGATAAATTCATATTGTACTTCGTTTTGTTTAGTACAAAGCTATTCCGGCCGTGTGACAACCCTATGTCAGCAGTGTAAACGATAGAAGGTAAACAAGTCGGTTGAAGACAGCTTTGTGAAGCCGGCCTGGCGCAGCATGGTTACTAACTGTCCCCGGTGAAACGTAGAATGGTTAATGATGTGAGGGAATGTTTGCACAAACTCCATCTGGTCTTCTTCGCCATTCGGTTTTATAAAAGAAATTTTTTGCAGATAATTTTCTTCCGGATATTCTTCTATGAAATTTCTCAGGCCGGCGGATGCCTTTCTCCAAATTTCTATTAAATCATTCTTCGTGCCTTTAAACCCGGCTGATAAATAAACCGGATCAGGAACCTTTCTCCAGAAGTCCACCCAGATTTTTTCAGCACTGGCAATATGAATGGCAGTTTGTTGAATGCTGCTGAAACTGCTGATGACAGGCAGGTTCCATTGCTCCTCATCGATTTGATTGAGCCATCCCATAGCAATATTATCTGCCCAGACGTTGTAGTCTGCCAGCGTTATAAAATACTTTTTGTCCATTTTCCTGATGTTTCTCTTTACCTCAATGCGGCTTACTGTTTTTGTCCGTATACCAGCAGCGAGGCTTTAGCGAGGGTAGTGAAGTGTATATTGAAACCTACTAACGCCGGGGTAGCGCTTTTATCCAGTTCCAGTTTTTTGCCCAGGGCATAAACCGTGATCACATAACGATGTGCAGGGCCATCAGGAGGCGCAGCCCCTGCGTAGCCGGGAGTTCCCATATCCGTATTGCTTTGCACGGCGCCTTCCGGAAGTAAATCCTTTGCCGGATTTCCCGCATCCGGCAGGAGTTCGTGCACATCGGCCGGGATATCGAAAACTACCCAATGCCAGAAGCCACTGCCGGTTGGAGCGTCCAGGTCATGCATGGTTACTGCGAAACCCTGCGTTTCTTTCGGGGCGTTCTCCCAATAAAGCTGCGGTGATTGGTTTTCGCCGGAGAATCCCATGCCATTGAAATACTGTTTGCCGGTTAACTGACCGCCAAGCTCGTTGCTCTTCAGGGTGAATGCCTGCGTCAGGGCGCCGCCGCCGGGTGCCGTAGCTGTTACTAGTGTTGCCATAACTTTATGAATTTTATTCAAAGGTAGCCCGGAAGAGGGCTGGCAACAGATAGTGCAACGTTCAAAAAGTGTTGCTAAACGTTCAATTTGACAGCTGGAATTGCTTGGGGGTTATTCCGTGTACTTGTTTAAATGATTGAATGAAGCTCGACAGGTTCTCGTAACCAAGTTCAAAATATATCTCGCTTACTTTGCATTCGCCTTGTTTAAGCAATTGAGCCGCTTTC
Organism: Chitinophaga sp. W3I9; assembly: GCF_050434025.1. Lineage (NCBI taxonomy): Bacteria > Pseudomonadati > Bacteroidota > Chitinophagia > Chitinophagales > Chitinophagaceae > Chitinophaga > Chitinophaga sp. W3I9. Next base: position 3,848,231 of record NZ_JBNPWC010000001.1, on the reverse strand, counting down.
TGCATTCTCTTTTCAAGCAGCCATTTATTGGGCGAAGTACCATAAATTCTGGCAAAGCGACGCTTAAAGGTGGACAGGCTCATATGACATAGAAAGGCCAGCTCTTCAACGGTCACCGTGTTATACATGTTCGCCGTGATAGCCTGGCGGATCAGCAAATCGTTGTCAGTTTCATCGTTGAAATTGCGGAGCCCCTGGATTTTCTCGGGATAGTGTTCACTTAAATACAGCAGCAATTCTTCCAGTTTCACTTTCCTCAATTCCGCGGACGGAGGCACACCGGAAGCTAAAATAAAACCCAGCGACTCAATGAAGTTTATCAGGAATGCATCTTTCTCAAACACCAGGAAAGGTGCTTCCTGTTTTCTTTGCGCCGGGGTCTGGGGATGACGGAGGAAGAAATCTGCCAGCACTTTATTATCCGCAAAAAGCAGGATACTCCTGTAACGACCACCAGGCGCTGCAATTTTCTCGCTCATGAGGCAATTGCCGGATGAAAGCAGTAAGAACTGATCCGGGTTTATGGTTACCTGTGATCCGGCGTATTGAACGCTCTTCTGGCCTTCCAGCAGGAAACTGAATAAGTTTTGCCGCAATTCAATTTTGCCATTAATATTTGCCACGTCCGGGTTATACAGCATAACAGCCACCTGCTCCAGCGTATTTTGTGAACCGGCAGTAGGATGACCGGCAGGTAATATAGATTGCTTCATAAAACGGTGTATATAAAACAATGCGAATTTACATTTTTTTGATTTGAGAGCCGCGTGCCGGCTATGGCTTTATACCACCGCATATTAGGCCAGGTAAGCATTCCACGTCATCCTTTTACTTCCTGGTTCCTTAACCAAGGCTACCTCAAAAATACATCTCCCCGGCGAATCCTGGATGAGATTGCTCTGCTACTGTAAAGTGCTCGCTGAAAGAATCTCCAAAATGTAAAGCTAATTCTGTATTCAATACATCAACTGTAAGGCTTTTCTGTACTAAGACACCGTAGCCGTGCTATCGGCCTGGTGGGACGAGTGCACGGCTACGGCGCAGGCGGGCTAAATAACCGACTGCTGGTATATTCCCGGAACCCAAAGGAAACTACGTTGTCAGAACCTGACAACAGACCAAAACGCCTTCTTTGGTTGCAAATCCTTGTCGAATAAAAGGGGATAGTCTTTCCGGCCACGTACAGGGAAGTTATCAAGCCAGCTGTATCTGTCAGATATATTCCAGAACGTCACACCGGTTAAAGCATTACTATACTTCCGGAAAACATCAAAACACATACGGAATTGTTCGATCTGCCGCTGTTCCCTGGCAGCAGTAAAAGCAAAGGCGCTGTCGCCCGGTTGCCTTTCCCGCATTTCGTGCTCCTTTGCGTAAACAGAGATGTCGAGTTCAGTGACCTGTAGTTTCAGGTTCAGGGTGAGAAAATCCTCAAAAGTCTTTTCCAACTGCTCTTTGGAGGGCTCATTGATGGCCCAGTGGCCCTGCAGGCCAATACCATGCACCGGCACGCCTTTGGCGATCAGGCCAGTCAGCAGTTGCATTATTTTTTTCCGCTTTACGGGGTTAATTTCATTATAATCATTGTAAAACAACAACGCCTCCGGATCGGCTTCATGGGCCCACTGAAATGCCTTCTCAATAAATTCCTCACCGCAGATCTGGTACCAGGGCGAATTCCGGTACATTTCATCCCGCTGATCACTTATCACTTCGTTGGCAACATCCCAGGCATACACCACGCCTTTGTACCTTTTCACTACTGTTGTAATGTGATCTTTTAACCGCTGCAGCAATACTTCTTTAGACACCTGCTGTCCGCTGGCATCCTTAAAGATCCACTCCGGCGCCTGCCGGTGCCAGACTAATGTATGCCCCCGCAACTTCATGCCGTTTCTACGGGCAAATGCCGCTATGGAGTCGGCGTCTTTCCAGTTATACCATTGCTCACGGGGATGGATAACGCTCATCTTCATGGCATTTTCGGGCGTGAGACTATTAAACTGGCTGATAAGTAATCCCGCTTCATCTGTTCGCAGGGCACGAGCGGAAACAGCCACGCCTATAGGAAAATAATTTTTGTAGTAATCCTTCAACCCGCCCGTTCCGGGAGCAGCAGCGGGTTGTGGACGGTAGGCGAAGCAACAAAAGCTCACCGAAATAACGATCAAAGTAATAGCAGCAAAGCTGGTATATTTCATATGAAAATTGTTCATGAAGTGGTTATTCCAATTTTATTTAAATGCACTCAAAGGCTGGATAGTGCCGTCACTATTATACTTCATCTCAGTTACCTTCACGTTTCTCAAATGGGTTTTACCGGACAGCTGCGTATCGTGGTAAAACAAATACCATTTATCGCCAATCTGAATAATGGAGTGATGATTGGTCCAGCCATCAACAGGTTTCAGTATCACCCCCTGGTATTTAAACGGTCCGTACGGATTATCCCCGATCGCATACACGATATTATGCGTATCCCCTGTTGAGTAAGAGAGATAATACTTCCCATTATACTTATGCATCCAGGCGGCTTCAAAAAAACGTTTATCATTGTCCTTTTCCAGGAACAGGTTACCATTGCTGTCTGTTATTTTTATTTCTGCGGGCTCCCCTTCCAGGCTTTTCATTCCCGGCGAAAGCCTGGCCACACGCGGAAGAATCGCTGTCTCATCTTTATTACGCAGCTTTGCGGAAGAATCGTACCGGTTGTTGTTCCAGTTCTGCAACTGCCCTCCCCAGATACCTCCAAAGTATAAATAAAACGAGCCATCATCATCCCGGAATACAGTCGGATCAATGCTATAGGTTCCTTTAAGCGGCTCCTTTTCTGCCGTAAATGGACCTTCCGGCTTCGGGGAAGTAGCCACCCCTATTTTAAATAAACCCTGCTTATCCTTTGCGGGGAAATACAGGTAGTAAGTTCCCAGAGAAAACGCTGCATCCGGCGCCCATAGTTGCTGCGAAGCCCACGATACATCTTCTACCTTCAAGGCAACACCATGGTCTGTTACCTTTCCTCCAATGGAATCCATGGAAAGGATACGATAGTCGGCCATCCTGAAATGATCACCATTATCATTCTCTGTAGTGCTTGTTGCAGTATCATGAGATGGATAGATAAATATTTTACCATCAAAATAATGGGCCGATGGATCGGCAGTATAGATATGAGACACCAGTGGCTGGGAAGCATATTTTCCGGTTGTTCCTTCAGTGATCGCACGTCCGGCACGTGGCGGACTACAGGCAACCATGTAAAAAATAACTATCACGGACAACAGGTACTTAAACGATGTTTTTCCCGGTGTACAATACATTTTCTTTGATTTAAGTGAATAAAATAAATTCAACATAAGCAGTTATAACCCGGGAACAACGCTGGCGGCGTTGCCCTTCTTTCCGGGCGTGGCGTTGGTGAAAGAAAACCAGTTAAGACTCACCGGCGATCCCGCATCTCCCGTAAACTTAAAAGTCAGCCGGTGTTTCCCCGTCAGTTTTTTAACTGGTATAGAGATGGTGCTATATTCCTTAGCCGTAGTGGCAGGCAGCGTGATGGACGCATAAGGGTTCAGGGAATCTTTGTCAACATACACGGTAACATGCCCCTGTCCGGGAGAAACCCGCAGCAGGAGCAGCTGGTAGCCCTTCTCAAAATCCACCTGGTTAAACCTGATCCAGGAACCATCGGTTAAATTGGAGATATCCTGATCACCGGGATGGCTCAAATCCTTGCTGGCGGTGGCATGCCCCAGGTGTATTTCATCATACATTTCCGCCTGAACAAACGAAGCCGCTTTAAAAAGATTGGGCGGCCCCTGGCGGGTATCCATCCGGAACCAGTTAAAATCCACATACCCGCCCGGCCGCCCGGTGGCATAGTTAAACAATGTAAACCTGTTGCCCGTAAACATCTTCAGGTCAAACTTCATGTTCAACGTATCGCCAATGGGAATAAACACCTTGTTATCAAAACTATAAGAAAAATGAGCCTGGTCTTTAACCGTATTGACCGACGCTTTGAAAAAGATAACATTCCTTTTCCCTAAAGCAATACTATCGATGGTTTTCCCCGCATTTTCCATTACAATAAACTTTGCACCTGCTGCTGCCTTTACACCAATGAGTGCATGAGGGATTTGCAATACCGCAAGACCTGCCACATCTCCCACCTGCATGTGGCTCACATCCAACTCCGTGGTGGCATCGGAGAAGGGACCAAAGATCCGTTGGGCCAGGGAATTCCGCGCCTGCGGAAGGTTGGTTGCAATACCGCTGGTAATCAGCCGCAGATAACCTTTTCGCGCGGTGAGCGACCAGGCGCTGTCGTTTGGATTATGGTTCCAGGCCCACTGAATGGCTGGCTTATCTGTATTAAATTCATCGCTGGTAGGCAGCATCCGCACGGGTGAAAGAGTACCTGTATTGGGCTTGGCATAGGTAACCACTGCCCGGCCATCTTTTCCTACCATGGGCCAGCCATCTACCCACTGAACCGGCTGCAGCGTGGGCACTCTTCCTACGCCTCCCCTGTCCTGGAAAATCACACTCCACCATTCCCCTTTCTGCGTTTCAATCAATGCCCCCTGGTGAACACCCCTGCCATGAAGGTTCATATCGTCCTTTAACACAATCTTCTCTTCATAGGGACCAAAAATATTTTTTGACCGGAGACAACATTGATAACCATCCCCACCACCATAAGTAGCATAGATATAGTAGTACCCGTTTATCTTGTAAACATGCGATCCCTCCAGCCCGGGTCTCTGCACCTTGTCAAACACCACACTGTCCCTGCTAATTGGGGCCAGGCTGGAATCTACTTCTGTGACTGATATTTTGTTATAACCATGCGCGATATAGGTGCGCCCGTCGTCATCGAAAAAAAGGCCTGCATCGTAATAAGGTCTTGCCAGCTTTCGTATCTCCCAGGGACCTTCGGCTTTAGGGGCTGTGCATAAAAAGCCGCCTTCATTCAGCGTAAGAAAGAGGATGTGAAATTTTCCATTGTGATAACGGATACTGCTGGCCCACTGGCCCTTCCCATACCGGTTACCGCCGTTTAGATCGTAGAAGGGATGTTGTTTAAACCGCTCCACCGCATTGGAAGCATACTCCCAGTTCACCAGGTCTTTCGACTTCAGCACAGGAACACCCGGGAAAAAATACATGGTAGTGGTTACCATGTAGTAAGTATCTCCCACACGGATCACATCATTGTCCGGAAAATCAGCCCAGATAATCGGATTTGTAAAGGTACCGTCTCCATTATCAGACTGCTGCGCCTGAAGAGCGGTACCTGTAAACAAGAGGGCCATAACGAGGAATCTTTTCAAACCTTTCGCGGTTAGATCTATAAGCATCTTCAAAAAATTATACTATCACCCGCTGCCGTTTTGTCCACACTAGACATTTAGTCACTTACGTTTAAGCGCGGCAAATGGTGACCAGCGATAAAACAAAAATACCCGGACTATGTTTCTGTTGATAGCTCATTTGTTGAAATTGATAGCACAATTGTCTTAAAGACAATCATTTTAAGCGCAAGAAACTACCAGGGGACCGGCGCGGCGCAGATAAACACCGGTAACACTTTTAAGATTGCTTTACAATACTTAAATTGGGTGATGAAATAGTCCCGGCAAAGTTCCATGTACGAAAGTTCAACCAACATCTTGTTTTTTAACGACTGCCTGATATGTTTAAATATAAATTCCCGTTCCTCTGTTGCTTACTGTTCCTGGTTCAGATAGGTTGGGCGCAAACAAAGAAAATAAACTTCACCTCACTGGCCGCAAAAGACGGATTGGTGTCCAATGCGGTGAACTACATCATCAAAGACCACTACGGCCTGATGTGGTTTGCCACGGATGATGGCCTGAATAAATTTGACGGTACTAATTTTACGGCGTACCGGCACAATCCCGGCGATTCTTCCAGCCTCAGGGCAAACGAGGTATTGGTACTTCATGAAGACAAAAACGGCAACCTCTGGATAGGCACCAGTGGCGGCGGGCTCAGCCTGTATGACCGCAAAAAGGATGCTTTTATTCACTTCCCGGTAAACGCCAATACGCCTGAACTGCCCTCCAACGCTGTTATCATGGACATTTGCAGCGATACTTCAGGAAAGGTTTGGATAGCGCAGTATGAGAACCTCTTTCAGCTTGATCCTGTTACCCGCCATATTTCCAGGATCAAACTCGAAACGGGAAAAGACAGCCAGGAAGCAACGAAAACGCTGGGCTGTGTTTTGGTCGACAAAAAACAACAAATCTGGATAGGCACTACCATTGGTCTTTACTGCTATTCCCCGTCAACAGGCGCCTTAAAGCTGGTATTCAACACAGCAGCGAAATCCAGCGCGCCGGATAATGATATACAGGCCATTGCAGCCGACAAAAACGGCCAGATCTGGGTGGGTACCTTAGCCGGCCTATGCATGTTGCAACCAGACTGCTCCGGATTTACCCCCTACCGGGCATCCACCGGGAATGCGCCCATCAGCAATGTGCAGGTGAACAATATTGAGCCCGACGACGATGACCAGTTGTGGATCAGTACACAGGAAGGACTCATGGTGCTTAATACCAGGACACAAGCCGTTGATCAATATCTTCCGGACAATGGAAATATCTATAGCCTTACCAGCCAGTCGATCAGATGCACCTATATCGACCGGCAGGGAATTTACTGGATAGGCACCTTTCGCGGCGGCGTGAATAAATACGATAAAAACCTGAACCTCTTCAATTTCAAGCCCGGCACTATCTTTCATACATCCGACCGCAAGTCGTCGATAGTAAGTGCTTTTGCAGAAAAGAGTGCGGAAAATATCCTGATCGGCACCGACGGCGGAGGTTTGTTCGAGTTCAATCGTAATACCGGGAAAGCCCAGCCAGTCAACATCCCGCTTCCGGCAAACAATAATGTGTCCATCATGGCGCTTCACTACACGCAGGACAAAAAGCTGTTTATTGGCACTTACGCCCATGGTCTGCTGATTTCCAGCGGCGCCGGCAATTATAAACGCCTGGTAAAAGGAACCGGCCCGGACAACCTGAACGCCAATGATGTTTTTTGTATAAAGGAAGATAGTAAGGGCGACGTTTGGGTGGGTACCAACGGTGAGGGTGTGAATATATTAAGAAATGAAAAAGTTGTTGCCAGATTTAGTCCGCATCCCAGGCCAGGCATGCCTGAAGAAAAAAAGCTCCCGTTTAATGGATACATCAGGACCATTGAAGAAGATGCAGAAGGCAACATCTGGATTGGTTCACACGGCGGGGGAATCGGCGTCTATCATCCCGCCAACAACAAATGGGATATCTATACCCAGGGCAACAGTCAGCTGGCAGGCGATAAAGTGCAGGTGATACTGCGCGACAGCCGCGGAAATATATGGGTAGGCACCTATGGCGGGGGGCTGAGCCTGTTCGATAAAGCCACCGGGCGATTCATCAATTACGACGAAAAAGACGGGCTGCAGAATACCACCATCTACCAGATCCTGGAAGATAAAGACGGCATCCTTTGGTTAAGTACCAACACGGGCATCAGCAGCTTTAATGCTGCCACAAAAAAAATCAGGAACTACAGCCATTACAACGGCGCGCAAAATAATAACTTCGTACATACGTCTGGGTTACGGCTGTCTGACGGGGATATCATGTTCGGCGGATTGGAAGGCTTTAATTACTTCACCCCTTCCGGGTTAACGGTGAACAGGAATGTGCCGGTTGTTCTGCTGACAGACTTAAAAGTGTCCAACAAATCAGTGATCCCGGGGGAAGACAGTCCCATCAAAGATCACATTTCGGTTACCAGCGAAATCAGGCTTGAATACAAACAAAACTTTACCCTCAGCTTCGTAGCGCTGAATTATACCATCCCCAGGAAAAATTATTACGCCTATAAACTGGAAGGATTTGATAAAGACTGGAACTATACAGGCACCATCAATACCGCCTCCTATACCAACCTGGATCCGGGAGAATATACCTTTCACGTGAAAGCAAGCAATAACGATGGGGTATGGAATACGAAGGACACCACGATAAAGATCTATGTAAGGCCGCCTTTCTGGCGAACCATTTATGCCTACCTGTTTTATATCTCCGCCATCTGCGCCCTGCTGTTGTACAGCCGGTACCGCGGAATAGCCAGGATAAGAAAGAAGTTCCTGGCCGAGCAGGAAAAACAGGAAACAAAACGTGTCCGTGAGTTGGACCGGATGAAAATTAAATTCCTTACCAACCTCAGTCATGACTTCAGGACACCCATTTCCTTAATCCTTGGGCCGGTGGAGCAATTAATTGCCAGTGAACAAACAGGGAACAGGCTGGAAAAACTGAATATGATCAAGCGCAATTCCAGGCGGTTGCTCAATCTGGTTAATCAACTGCTGGATTTCCGGAAAATGGAGGAACATGAGCTAAAACTGCAGCTGGCAAAAGGAGAATTGGTATCCTTTATAAAAGAGGTAACGGACTCTTTCAGTGACTTTGCCGAACGGAAAAACATCCGTTTCACCTTTAGCAGCAGAACCTCCTCCCTGTACGTTTTCTTCGACCATGATAAAATGGAACGTATTCTTTTTAACCTGCTTTCAAACGCATTTAAATTCACCCAGGAAGAAGATGCGGTGATGGTGGAACTGCAGTTGCTGGAAAAGCCCGCTACTCCCGGCTTACAATGGGTGCTCATTACAGTGAAAGATACGGGTATTGGTATTCCGAAAGATAAGAGAGAAAAAGTATTCGACCACTTCTTCCAAACCAATACCAGTTCCGCTATACTTAACCAGGGCACAGGTATCGGGTTATCCATTACAAAGGAATTTGTAAAAATGCACGGGGGAGATATTGAAGTGGAAAGTGAATCCGGACAAGGCGCTACCTTCTCCATACAACTTCCGTTAAAAATAGCCGAGCAGGAAACCCCTCCCCTGGCTACAGCTTTAGCATCCCAGCAGGAAGATACTGCGTTACCGGAGGCATCCCGCGTATTGCCCGCCGCACAAAGCTTCTCAGAGATGTCAACGATATTACTGGTGGAAGATAATGAAGACTTCAGGTTCTATCTTAAAGATAACCTCCGCAACAGCTACAAGGTAATAGAAGCAGCCAATGGTAAAGACGGCTGGCAAAAGGCACTGGCGCTGCATCCGCATCTGATTGTCAGTGATATCACCATGCCGCAAATGGATGGTATCAGCCTGCTGCAAAAACTGAAATCAGACAAAAGAACCAGCCATATACCGGTGATATTACTGACCGCACTTACCAATGAAGAACAACAGATCTCAGGACTGGAAACCGGCGCCAATGATTACCTGATTAAGCCGTTTAATTTTGAGATACTTCATGCGAAGATCCGGAACCTGCTGCATCTCAATCATACCCTGAAAAACACCTATACCAAACAAATAAAAGTGCATGCCCCCGAAGTGCAGAAAGAATCAACAGATGAAAAACTGCTGAACAGGATCGTTTGTCATCTCGAAGAAAAGCTGACCGATTCCCAGCTTTCTGTTGAAAGCCTCAGTAAAGAGGTTGGCATGAGCCGCAGCTCCCTGTATAATAAATTACTGGAGCTCACCGGGCAAACACCTGTTGAATACATCCGTTCCTACCGGCTGGAAAAAGCGATGACCCTCATGCAAAAAAGCGACATGACCATTGCGGAAATCGCCTACCAGGTGGGATTTTCCACGCCTAACTATTTCGCTAAATCATTCAAGAATAAATACAATATGCTGCCCTCTGAATTTATAGCGCAGGTTAAAAAAGAAAACAGCAGCGAATAACCCTTCCTCAAAAAAAATCCCCGGCTTCTATTGCCGGGGATACTTATCAAAAACAAAAATAGGGCTTCCTGTTATTTCGCATTAGCTTCAAGCGCCTTTGCCACTGCAGCATACGAGAGCTTCCGCACAAATCCTTCGGTCCAAAGTCCGATGGGTTCACCCGGACGCCAGAAGGAACCCGCCCTGCTGTCCAAAGGACTCCAGATCGTAATACCGTAACGTTGCTTCGCAGGAATGAGTTCAAAATATTTATCAATGACATACTTATACATCTCTGCCTGTGCTTTGTAATGTTCGGCAGTAGCTTCGGTTGTTTTTACCCCCACACCAAGATCCAGTTCAGAAACTTTTATCAACTTGCCCGTAGCGGCCAGCAGCTTAAACATTTCGGCAATGTTTTCCTTACTGGTAGTAGTGGTGATATGCATCTGCGTACCAATACCATCCACTTTTCCGCCTTTGCTTTCAATGTAATTGACATACGCAATCAGGCCACGGCATTTATCCAGGCTATACTCAAGATTGTAGTCATTGATAAAATGAATGTCGCCCGGATTGCCGTATTGGCGGGCCATTTTAAATGCAGTTACTGCATAGTCTTTACCCAGGTAGTCCTGCCAGAAAAACTCATCAGCCGCTATGACCGGCCTGCCAATACCCGTTTTTAGTTCATATGGATTACCGTCATCCATGGGTTCATTCACAACATCCCAGGCCTTCACTGCTGTTTTTCCGGCCCCTACCATGCCATCCATCCATTTATCGAGTGCAGCGGTCAGGATAGCCTTTTTCTCTGTGGCTGTTTTTTCCACGACGGTAGTTGATCCACCGGTTGCTTTGGAATTTTTCAGTACTACATCATCAATGTAAATGGTACCGGCAAATTCACCATAGCTAAAGATCAATCGTGTCCGGTCGGCCGCGGTAGCCGTGGTGGCGACAGTTACCTGCTTCCATGCGGTAGTAACCGCCACCTGTCCGTACCCATTGGATGAATAGTTGGCGCTTTGCAGTTCCGGGCGGATTACGCCATCGGCGGTTCCTTTTACCCAAAAGCTCAATTCGTAAGTTTCTCCGTTAGCAAGCGGCGCTGCAAAATCATAGCTGGTTTGCACGTCCCAGTAATTGGCGCCTTTTGTGGGATTGGTCACATAAAAAGCCTTGCCTTTGTTACCAACACCCATGCCGTCAGCAGTTACGCCGCGGGTGGAGCTGCCGCCCCAGCCTCCCCAGCCACCTCCGGATTCAAAATCGCCGTTGGCCACCAGGTTGTTTACTACGAGTGCGCCTTGCGTATCGTAGATGTACAAATTGTTGACGTCAATATAATAAGTTACGCCGGCTTTATAGCCCAGGTCAAAATGCAGTTTAATATTATCGGCGGAAAAATCATCAATGGTAAAGCGGATCTCTTTCCACGAAATCCCGGTTGTAAAAGTCGGGGAAGGCGTACCTGATTTGGTCCAGTCGATCGATGGCGTATTGTTATTTAACCCTTCAAAAGAAACCCTTCCTTCACCCGCTGCATCCGACTTTATATACATTACTACTTCATACTTATGCGATTTGTTCACGCCAACCTGCGGGGTAACGAGCTGCAGATCGGCAGCTGACGACGAGCCGCCTTTTGACACCAGCTTAATGGCTTTGTTCCCGGTTCCCATGCCTTCACCTTCCGCTATTGAAATGCCCGCCCCCGGATTGGCCAGGGACCAGCCGGTGAAGGTTTTATCCTTCAGGGCTGCAAGATTTAAGTCGTTCTGATAAGCGGGGGATGTTACCAGCAAAGGACTAAGCAATCCATTCAGGTAGCTGGCATTCTGATTGGCATGCCACATGAGGGTATGACCATATACCTGCATTCCCGCTTCGCCGGCAGATTGAAGCAATGATTTTACTTTTACCAGGTTTAAACTGCCATCGGCCTGTACTACGGCGCCATGTTTCATATCGTAGCCTATAACCACCTCGTCGAAATTCCTGTTGGCTAACCGGTACATCACGCCTTTGTCAAGATATTCCTGTAAACCCAGCGCCACACCCAATTTAAACCCGGGTTGCGCCACACGGTTAATATAGCTTTTCAGGGCGGGGTAAGCGTCTATGTCTTCCTGAAGCGCAATACTTTCAGGCTTGTCCACGTTAAAATCAAGCGCTTTATATTTACTGCAGGAAGTAATGGCCATGAATGCCATAAAGCCAACTGCTATTTTATGATGTTGATGCATATAAATTACTTTAATTGTAGGCAGAAAATTATTTGCTCACCGGTGTAAAAGTTTCCATGGTTACGGACCGGTCCCTTAATACCAACGTATCTGATGTAGATACCTGCATACCCGATAAGGTCACCTGGTAATTGAGATACAGTGCATCACGGTCTTTGCTGCCCCAGCTGTTCTTTTCTCCTCTTTTTACAAACTGCCCGCTCCCGGTGGCTGTGAAACCGCTGGTGGCAGACGAAATGGTGCATTTACCGTTGTCGTCGAAAGTGAGCAGCAGTGTGCAATAAATATTATTGCCGTCTTTGTCTTTATACACTACCGGAAACTCAAGTTCCTTCCTGGACTTCGTGTTCAATTTATTCACCTCATCCGATTCAACATATTCTTTGTGCCTTACGATTGTTTGGTTTACACTTCCGGACACCACATCTTTTCCCCTGCGCAGGTAGTTGCCATGCCAAGTGTTCACATATTTGATGGCGTAGAGGATGAAGTCTTTCCCGCTGAGGATAGAGTCAGCGCCCGATTTATTATTGATGCGCAGCGGGATCACATAGGTATTCCGGATCGACTTTGGATCATTGAAGAAAGCGTCTGTGAGCTGTACTTCCACTCCACCTGTGAGGCCGCCTTCCGGGATAACAATCTCATTTGCCGCCAGCGAATAGTAGTTAGCGGGCATCGCTAAGATCTCATCTTTGCCGGCGCCAAACAGCAAGCCGTTTCCCAGCAGGGAGTTATCTACCGCGATCCCGATATGCAGATCCTTTTTGCTGTAGTAAACACCTCCGGTTGTTGCCATGATTTTACATTTGCCCTGGTTGTCCAGTTCCGTGCTGAATATATCTTCCCCGAAAGTGATGGTTCGCACGGGGTACTGATAGGCGAAATACACCGTCTGGTATTTATAATCCGGGAATTCTACCTCTTTATTGCATGCTGCTGACACAACGAGTAGCATGATGGGTATTAAGAACTTTTTCATCTTTGTTAATTTCAAAAATCAAAGAAAATTATTTATGTACCAGGAGCTGTTAGCGCCAGCCTTTGTTCTGTTCTAACGACCCAAACTTTAATGTTTCGCCGTAGGGAATAGGACCATAGATCATGAACGGCTGGAACTGACGGTTTTCCACGTTAATAACAGCGTAACCGTTGTTGCGTATGCTAACGCCTTTAGCCGTTTCGGCGATGTTTGCCTTCCAGCGGCGAAGATCCCAGAAGCGGAAGCCTTCAAAGCACAGTTCAATTCTACGCTCATTCCTGATAAGCGTGCGCATTTGCTCCTTGCTGCCTTTTGATTCTTCGAGATATGCATCGCCGTTGGTAGTGCCTACCCCTGCTCTTTTGCGGATAGCTTTGATAACATCATAAGCGGAGAATCCGAAGGCGCCACTGCCTGTTGGTCCCCAGGCTTCATTGGCAGCTTCTGCGTAGTTGAGAAAAATTTCTGTATACCGGATATGAGGTTTGTAATGCCGTTGATTATTCGCCGAATTAGGATTGAGGTTCACATCCTGGCGCAGCAATTTGCGGAGGTAGTAGCCGGTCCTGGTAGAAGTTTCTACTTTATTCAGCGCGTCGTTGGTAGCGCCGTCTGCCGCGGTGGAGATCACGGAATTATTTGGACCTGCTGTGCCGCCATTGACTAAAATAAACATCCGCAGCCTGGGATCGCGGCCCACGTAGGGATTGGCAGCATCATAACCGCTGGCGGCATCCGTAATGGGAAGCCCGTTCGCCATGGGGAAAGCATCCACGAGGTTTTGTGTTGGATTGATGCGGCCATTGCCAAATAAACTTGGTGGGAAATTGGCTTGTTCCAGATCACGATTGTCGCCATAATTATTTCTCCAGAGTATTTCAGAAGGATTTGCGCCATCGGCTAACCCCGCAATTTCAGAAGCGTTGGAATACCAGTTGAGGCCATTTGCAGACAAGGCAGTTATCCCGCCTTTCAGCGCAATTACTTCACCGGCGTAATTCGCAGCGTCTGCCCAGGTGGTAGTGGTGCCGCTGCTGAAAGCTGGGCTCGCTGCCAGTAACGCTGCTTTCGACCGGATCGCCTTTACGATACGGCCGGTAAGAAATCCACGGAAGGCAGCGCCAAAGGCACGGTCGTATTGTTCCTTGGTCACCGTGCCATACTTTGCCGGGATAAGGGACGCATTGGGAATGTTTTCGTAGTCGGTTGGCAACAACTGGTCCGCCTGTGCCAGATCGCTGTAGATCTGCTTCATGCACGCATCAAAATTGCTCCTGGGTTTATTGAAATCAGCATTAGATCCCTGCACTTCCAGGTTGATGGGCACACCGAGTACAGCGCCACTTTCAGACATGCCGGCATGTGCCTGCAACAGGTGGTAATAGAAAAGGGCGCGCAGGCCATAAGCCTCTCCCTTTACCCGCATACCAAACAGTTTGCTGACAGCAGGATCAGCGGCCCACTTCACGGTATCAACATCCCGCAGTGTGATATTAAGATACTGAATAGCGGCATATGCATTTTCCCATTGGTTAAGCGGATTATTATTGGCGGTCCATTGGCCGTTGGCCATTTTCAGGAAGCCATTGTTCTGATCATTTGTTACCGCATCATCTGTGGCTACATCATTAAACGACCATGAATTGGTTGGTATGCGGTTGTAACCATTGAGCAGCACGCCAAACGGGAGTCCGGCATCATTAGGATTATAATTTGCCGGGTTCAGGTCCCGGTTATTTTCAATTTCCGGTGTCAGCAGATCCTTGCAGCTGGTTAGCAGCAGAACGGATGCCAGCAGCATGATAATATTTCTTTTCATAAAGTGGAAACTTGATTGGGTGAAAGGCATCATTAGAACATAGCTTTTACTCCCAGGTTATATAAGCGGGTTTGAGGTGCACTGCCAATACTCATTTCCATCAATTTACGCTCGGCAGCAAACGTCAGCAAATTGAAGCCACTCACATACACCCCCATCTCCTTCACGATCTTTTTATTGCCAATCAGATCGCTCATATCATAAGAGATCTGCACCTTGGCCAGGTCGATGCGGTTAGCCTTGTACAACCAGAAATCCGAATTGCGAAAATTGTTATCGCTGTTGAAGGTGGTCAGCCGCGGATATTTCGCTGACGGTGCTGTTTCGGGCGTCCAGCGGTCTCTTACCACTTCAGAATATTTATCCTCTCCATCTACCCAGAACCAGGAATTGTTCTTCATTCCATAGGAACCGAAGCGGCCCTGCGCCAGCGCAAAGAAGGAGAAATGCTTCCATTGCACACTTACGTTCACACCTAGTGTAAGCGGTGAGCCAAACCAGCCCCCACGGCCCAGGTATACTTCATCTCGGGTATCAATAACCCCATCTCCATTCTGATCTTTATACTTGATATCGCCCGGTTTTACCTGGCCGAAAGTTTGGGAGGGAGAATTTTTGATGTCATCCGCATCCTGGAAGAAGCCCATGTTTTGCAGTCCCCATATGGCGTCCAGTGGCCTTCCCTGCCGGTATTGGTAATTGTCTTCATAAATCTCCGCCCGTTTTGTGGCAATCGTTTTATAGTAAGTACCTACCAGCCCGATGGAATAGTTAATATCAGACAGCTTCTTATTCAGACTGAGGCTGAAATCAACTCCCATCCGTTTATCGTCATTATAATTTACATAGGGAATGAAAGAAGATGATGGCCAGCCGGTGGTGTAGTAAGAAGGGAACAACACGTTGGGCTGGATAATGTTGCCGGTAATTTTATTGACAAAGAAGTTACCATCCAGTTTTAAAGATTCATGGAAGAAAGAACCTTCCAGGCCAATGCTGATCTCCTCTCTTTTTGGGAAACGCATATCCGGGTTAGCCCCTCGCCTTGATTCCGTGGCCTGCACGCCGGTACCATCTTTCCAGCCGAACCAGCTTCCCTGCGTGGTATAAACACCCTGGTATAGATAATAAGAAGCAATATCCAGGTCGGTATGCAGCACACCTGCGGAAGCAGTTAAACGAAGATCATCCACTCCCCTTACACCACGCATAAAGGGCTCGTTGCTGAGCCGCCAGCCCAGCGACACGGTAGGCGAAAAAGCGGTGCGGTTTCCTTCGGGCAGCTTCGCGCTGTGAATAACGGCGCCGCTGAAATCGATGTAGTAAGTATGGTCTAAGTTGTAGCCCAGTTGCAAACCGAGATTGGCATTGCTGGTACGGTGGTACACGGCTGATTCAGATTGCTGGAAGCCATTCACCAGTAACACGGCAGAAAGATTATGCCTGTTGTCAATGGAGTTCACATAATTGAACTGACCGGAAGCAGAGATCGTTTGCCGGTACCAGCTGTTGCTTACATTCTGCACACCTGAAGTGGCATCCTGTCCGTATTGCGTGAGGCTACTGATCAGGTCCACGCCGGAATACGTATTCCAGGTGGGCGCATATACCGCATAGGTATTGTTGAAAGCGAGGTTATAAGAGGTGTTGTAGTCAACAGCAAACGCAGAGCGGAAGGAAAGGCCTTTCAGTAAATTTCTCAGATCGGCATTCACGCCGGTATTGAACTGGAATTGCCGGCTGATATAGCGGTTGTTTCCACCGGCATAAATGGCGGCAAACGGGTTGGTTTGATCCAGCTGCGTTCCGCCCAGCAAATATTTCTCATCAATAATGTGATTGCTGTTCTTCACAAATACGTTGGATGCTTCATCATTTGACTCGATCATATCCAAAGGAATGAGTGGGGAAAAACGATGCGGGCGCAAGGTAGCAGCGCTTTGCCAGTAGTCGGTGTTTACGCCCCTGCCGGTATAGAAAATCGCGGTGGCATCTACATTACAGGAAATATACTGGTTAAGATTCACATCCACATTACCGCGCAGGTTGAGGCGGTCGGACTTGCCGTTGCTAACAGCCTCACCAAAGTTGAGCAACGAACCGGCCGTCTGGTATCCAATATTGGTATAATACCGCGCCTTGTCATTTCCCCCGGATATCTCTGTTGTTACATCATAGCGGCCAAAGGATTGTTTAAGATACTCGTCGGAGTAATAATCTACATTGGGATACCGGTATGGATTTTTACCTGACGCGAACTGGTAGATCGTTTCAGGGCTATACAGCTCGGCCAGTCCGTCGTTGCGGCGGGCTTCATTGTAAAGCGTCATATACTCCGCCGATCCCAGGTAATGGGGATACGCTTTGGGAACGTTTACGCCGGCATTGGCCCTGACATCAATCCGCTGGTTGCCTGCTTTACCTCTTTTGGTGGTAATGTATACAACTCCTTTGGCGGCCCTGCTGCCATAAAGCGCTACGGCATTCACTCCTTTGAGAAAAGAAATCTGTTCAATTTCTGTGGGCACTACATTTCCTGCTTCACGGGGCACCCCGTCGATGATGAGCAGATAGCTACCCATGCCCCACATACTGTTTCCATTATAACCATTTACCCAGCCGTCCATGTTTTCCAGGCTGGTAGTCATATAGTTTAGTTTCATTTGTGATGCCACGTCCACCACTGAAACGCCTCCTGACAGGTCTTTTTTATCCACCTTCCGGAAGGCCACCTGTACCGGGTTACCGGGAGGAATAACAGTGGTAGTTTTTGCCGTGGTGTCCTGCGCCTGCGAAACCGGCGTCAGGTTCATCAGCGCTGCAAAGGCTATTAATGCTTTTATCTGATTCATGAATTTTTGAAATTAACAGTAAACGATACATGTAAGGGTTGCACGTTTTACCAACCCGGATTCTGTGGAAATTCCAGGTACATATTGGCATCTGAATTTTTTAACGGCAGCCAGTAGTGTTTCTCTGTATACCTGCGTTCCAGGATAACGGATTCGCGTAAATTGAGTACCCGGTTATTCATTGGATCTACAGTACTGAATGAGGACGACCGGTCAAATTCCACCGATTTTTTCAGTGTGTACGGGCTTTGTATCAGCAACATCCACCTTCTTAAATCATTGAAACGATGGCCTTCAAAAGACAGCTCTACGGCCCGTTCACGGCGAACTTCGCTCATAAAGCCATCCAGGGAGGCGGTGAAGGCAGCAGCAACGTGTCCTGCGCCTGCACGGTCGCGGATTACATTCACAGCGTCTAATGCCGTTTTAGCATAGTTGCCGGCCTTGCCTGTGGCGGCGCCATAACCCTGTGCGGCAGCTTCGGCATACATCAGGTACACGTCCGCCAGGCGCATATACGGCAGGTGGATATTCAGCGCTTTGTCGTAGGTCCAGCCATTATCAAATCTGTTGGCTGTGATAGGAATAAACTTATAGAGCAGGTAACCGGAGCGGCTGCCGCTGCTGATGTCGCGGTAAGTGCCGCCTGTATAAAGATTGGCGTAACGGTTTCTTTCATCGGTAGTGGCGCCCTGTACACATTTAACCCCATCGAAAACGATATCATTGTAGAAACGCGGATCCCTGCCTCTCCACGGATAAGCGGGGTCGTATCCTGACTCCGGATCGGCCTTTGTAATGTCCTTGATGGGCAGGCCGTTAGCCATACCGTAATAGTCCACATAATTAGCCGTAGGCACAAAAGTGATGGCTTCTTCTGTGAGCAAAGCCGGACCGTATTGCTTGGCGGTGCCATAAGTGGAGCCATGCGCGCCATAGTAAGGCCCACGGAAAATAGCTTCGGTACCGCCTGGCATTAACCAGTTCTGACCGGCGCTATAGAAATTGGTATAGTACTTCGAAAATTCTACCAGCTTGTAAGGCGCCTCTCCGGACTCGCACAATTGCAGTAATTCACCAAATGCTTCTGCCGCCTTTTTGCAATACTCCGCGTTGTAGGTTTTGCTGCCGGCAGATACATAGTTCATCAGCGGACTACCTGCCCATAAATAGTTTTTCCCCAGGTAACCCAGCGCCATAATTTTATTAATGCGCAACTGGTTTTTTCCGAGCGTTCTTTTACCTGCTGTGGTATTGTCCCAGTTTACGGGCAGCAGGTTTGCCGCTTCTCTGAAATCGGCCGCCGCTTTATCCGCACATTCACTGTATTTGAGACGTGGTAAGGTGAGCTTCTGATCACCCGGAAGTACTTTATCGATGTATGGTAACCCGCCAAAATACTGGATGAACATAAAATGAAACCATCCCCTGAAAAACAACAACTGTCCTTTAATCAGGTCTTTCTCTTCCTGCGTGGCGTCTGTTAATTTATCAATATTTTCCAGTCCCATATTGGCTTTCCGGATACCGTACCATCCCAGTTTCCACATCGACTTTGCAAAACGGTCGTCATTGGTACTGGTATTATTCCGGTCCATCCAGCCAGCCTGCCAGCCGTCAAACTGCGACTGCCAGCCCCAGAAATCACCATTATCTATTTTTATGATGAAATGGAAATCACGTGCGGTAGATTGAATTTCATCTTCTCCCCAGTTCCAGGAATTGGTCCAGTAGGCATTGGTAAAATCCGGTATGCAGTGATAAAGTTCTTCGGTAAAGCCCTGGAAACCGATAAAGGTTTTAAAGGCATTTTCTTCCGACACGATAGATTGTGGTTCCTTATCCAGGAACTTCTTGCAGGATGCCAGGCCAAGTATCGTTACGATCCCTGTGGCAGCCAACAACATCTTTGTATACTTATTCATAAAGGTCATGTTTAGAAAGTAAAATTGGCGCCGAGATTGTAACGCTTCACTGTAGGATAAGCTCCCTGGGATGCCCAGCCGGTACCTGCAAAATTTGATTCACGATCGTCCGGCATCTTGCTCCAGGCGGCCAGGTTATTGCCGTTGAGATATATTCTCAGCGATTCAAGACCTATCCGTTTTATAAATCCTTTATCGAGTGTGTAGGCAATTTCAGCGTTCTTTAAGCGCAGGTAGGAACCGTCGTACATATATTGGGTACCGCGGTAATAGCCTGCTGGTGTGGATAGCCAGCGTGGCATGGGCACATCTCCGTTGGTATTGTCCTTCGACCAATAACTGCCTTCGTTATAAACCGTGTGACCCTGGGAACCTAAACTGTTGAATACCACCTGGCGGGTTACGTTATTCACCCCATAGAATTGTACAAAAGCAGTGAGCCCTTTCCAGTCCACGCCAAACGTGGCGTTGTAAGTATTGGTGGGCCATCCGCTATGACCATAGGGAATGTTATCGCTCGCGTCGATTACACCATCGCCATTATAATCCACGATGTAATAGTTGCCTGGCAGCTTCTGATTGTCGTTGGTATTATGCATGGTGCTGCCATAAAGTTCATCCCATGTGTTGTAGTAACCCTGGCTCACATAAGAGTAAGCCTGCCCGATCTGCATGCCCTCCGATTTCTGGTAAGCCGGCAGCAGCTCAGGATTGTCGGCTTCAATCACCTTATTTTTGGTATGGGTCATGTTCAGGTCTGACCACACCCGCAGCTGTTTTGTGACAGGATAACTGAAATGTAACTCCACCTCATAACCCCGCGATGTTACGCGGCCAAGATTTGCTACCGGGGGAGTGGTGCCGTAATAAGACGGCACAGACGACCTGTTGGCAAGCAATATTTTGGAACGTTTATCTTCGAAGAAATCCACTTTACCTTTTACGAAACCTTTGAATAATTCAAAGTCGGCACCAACATTCATTTTCTCCGCCTGCTCCCATTGCACATTCGGATTTCCAACGGTAGATTCACGGTACCAGTTAAACGGACTTTGCTCCGCACCTTCGCCGGTAGTTCCAAGCCGCGAGCGTCCACCATATGCCCATTCTGTCATGTACAGAAAACGGCCTGCTACGTTGTCAAAACCCGTTTGTCCATAAGAGGCACGGAACTTCAGCAGGTCCAGGAATTTTATATTTTCCATGAAGTGCTCATTGGATAAAATCCAGTTTACACCGCCCGACGAGAAGAAGGCAAACCGGTAATCAGGTGCAAACTTCTCCGAGCCATTATAGGCGCCATTGTATTCGAGGGTGTATTTGTTTTTATACGTGTAAGTGGCACGGAATACCCAATCTTCGCGGTACGAGGGTATCATGCTGCCGTTGGCGGTAACATTGCGGTTCAGCAATCCCATGGCAGTTACCTGGTGATCGTCCGCAATAGTTTTTGCATAATTTAACTGCAACTGGTAAAACAGTCGCCGTTGATTATCCGAAACCGCACCTGCTGCCGGTGTCCACTTGATGCCTTCCTGGAAATCGAAATTGGTGACCCCATCAAAGGCGCTCTTATAAAATACATTTCCTGTTGCAGGATCAATCCACTTGCGTTGTACATCGTGGTAAAGGTCATTCACTCCCCTGTCGCTTTCAAGGAAGGTATTATCCATTGAAATGGTGGCGTTGAGTTTCAGTCCGTCCACGAGCATATCCAGGTTCTGTTCTACGGTAAAGTCGGTGGTGATGCGTGTAGTGGTCTGGTATTGAATACCGCCCACTGCCAGGCTTCTGGCCGAATTCTCCGCCCGTCCCTCATTTGGCGCATAGTAGCCCCAGGAACCATCCGCATATACCGGCAGAAATACATCCGGCGCGGTAGTGTAAGCGTCGATCCAGGAACCATACTGATTACCCGAAAATCCCCAGGGACTTTTCCGCACACCATATGATCCGGAGAGATTTACCTTGAAGAGTGTAGAGGGCGTTAATTGAAAATCCAGGTTGGACCGGACATTTAATCTTGTAAAACCAAAACCGGGTTTGTATCCGCGTTTGTTATCGTATATTCTAAAGAGATCGCCTTCATGCAGAAAATCTGCGCTGGTGAAATATTTTACGAAACGGGTACCGCCGCTGATATTGAGATTAGCATTTTGCGACGTAGCATAATCCTTGAATAAGGTTTTTGCCCAGTCGACATTAGGATAACGTTCGGCTTCTTCCAGGTTGGCGGGATTCCGGTATTTATCCAGAATTGCCTGTGGGTAATAGTTATTCCAGCTTTCAGGTTTTAATGCCAGCTCATATTCTATGGCTTCGTTAACAGTACGCAAAGCGTCGTACGAATCTGCCTTTCCGGGCAGTTTGGATGGCGCTTTCACGACATTGTTCACCGTAGCCCGGATAGAAGCTTTGCCGAGCTTTCCTCTTTTTGTGGTGATGAGGATAACGCCATTGGCGCCCCGTGAACCGAATACCGCCGTTGCCGAAGCGTCTTTTAAAACCGTCACCGTTTCTACGGAGCCGATATCGACACTGGACATGGGCCGTTCCACACCATCCACTAATATTAACGGGTTACTGTTATTCCAGGTACTAAGACCGCGGATGATCAGTTGAGGATCTTCCTCACCGGGCAGGCCGGTACTTTGGGCAGTGATAAGACCCGGTACATTGCCGGTGAGGGCAGCGCCGATATTTGACACGCCTCCGGCCCTTTCCAATGTTTTACCGGTAGTTTGGGAAACGGCGGCAACAACGCTTTCCTTTTTCTGCCGCCCATAACCTACTATCACCACATCTTCAAGACCAAAAACATTGTCTTTCAGGGTAACGGCGATGGTCGACTGGTTACGGACGTTTACTTCCTGCGGCGCCTTTCCTATAAAACTGAAAATAAGAATGTGTTTGTCGGCAGGAACGCGGATGAGAAATTTACCATCATTATCTGTGCTGGTACTAATCTTCGTTTCTTTTATCTGTATGGTGGTACCGGGAACAGGCGTCTTTTTCTCATCCAGCACTACTCCCTGTACTACCCGTGTATCCTGGGCCTGTAAGGAAGCACAGGTGAGCGTACCTGACAGCATTACTGCTGTCACGACAAGCCATTTCCACGACTTTTGCGAAAGAATCATTTTAAACATGGAATTCAAAATATTTAATGTTAGGGCAATGAGGGGTTCTGACAGCCAGTACATGACTATCACGCCGGCACACCCAGCGGGAACAATGAGATGCGATAAAAAGCAGAACCCCTAAAGTAATTATCGGATGCTACCCATTAAGTGATGGAACTGAAAATGATTATATCGGGACGTGGTACCCCGGGGGACATTCAAATTTCATAAGTAATCATTTAGTGTTAAATTGACAATTTTTCATAACGGTAATGCGTAAGCCTATCAGGTGGAGCTGAAAGGAAAAGCAACAGACGAATCTACAATAGCCATGTATATATGAATGGCACGAATCTCCAAAAGGATGGAAATAATGTCTAAATAAAGCGCAGATGGCCCTGTCAGGAGCTGCGAAATCAGTTCGCTACAAAAAAACGGGATGTTTATTTTCCTGTTTTTAGCAGCCGGATACTTTTAATAAATATCTCCTGTGAGGCGCCTGCGGGAAACCAAATAAAGAGGTCGTGCTGACCGGAAATATCCTTATTCAGCAAAGGAGCATGCCCGGAAAGTTTACCTGGTTTGATGGGAACGCCTGCAATTTGCCGGCCGTTCTTCAGGTCATCTATCCATACCTTCAGTTCACCGCTTTTAGTTGCATCAGCTGTGATTTCAATCGCTTTGGCATCTCCGGCGGCGCCGAAGTCCACTCCTGATATCATCAGCCAGCCACCGTGTGCGGAAGCGTTAGTGACTACCCAATCATCTCCCCGTTTTACTTTATAGGTTCCATAGTGATTGCTGCTTCCTGCAGCTGGCAGGGCAGAAAATCCATCTTTACAAACAAAAAAGTCGAAATCAACCGGACCGCCCTCCGCAAACAAACCAATGCTGGTGCCTACCCAACTGTTATAATTAGGTTGGACTTTATCCAAAGGCACTGCACTGACAGCGGCGCCAACGGGTGTCCAGCTTTTACCATCGGAGCTGAAAAAGCCGGTCAGCTGATGTTCCAATCTTTCCAGTTTAAGCCAAACCTGGCGTCCTTTATTATAGGGCAGCTCCCTCAACGCGGAATCCAATTGAAATACAATGCGTCCGTTGGAATAGTAAAGACGGGCAAACACACTTTGGTTGCCATTGGTGAGGTAGATGCCACCATGTGCTGCCGGCTCGCCCCCGCCAATGTCCACCCGGGTGACTGCCGAGTAGAAATGGTCGGTTTCCTTTTGCAGCAGATGCGTTCTGCCGCTGTCGGGAGATAAACGGATCCAACCTTTCCGGTGCGCCAGTGAGTAGTGCGCAGCAGCAGGCTTGGTTAAAAAATGCCACCAAAGGCCCAGGCTATCAGTATTAAAATGATCGGTATGCACGCTGCGCCAGGGAGTATTATTGTTATCCAGTGCAGGCTTTACTACTGGTCCGCTTACCGGTGGGGCGCCCCAGGGGCGGTCGCCCTCCCATAATACCTGGTACAAAGAAGTTTGCCTGCCCATACCTGACCAGTCGTCGCTACCTCTTTTCTGGTAACTCTGCCCGATCGTCCACCAGGTACCATCCGCCAGTTGAACGGGCGCTGAAATATGATTAGGACGGGGAAAAGTATTGTCCGGGTCGGGACTTGGTTTGAAAAAATCCCCTAACCGCTCCCACCTGGTGGAATCAGCCGTGAGGGCCGTTGCCCGCAAAACGTACTGTCCGCCGGATACATCGCCGGCTGGGAAGTAATAATAATACCCGTTACGCTTACACATCACAGGACCTTCCGCCCAGCTGTATTGCAGGTTCGCATTGATCCAGTCGAGGTTGATCACCGAGTCTGTAAGCTGGCCATCCTGCCCCAGCGCTTGCAGCCGGTTTACCTTCTGGCCGTTTTTAATTACCATGTATGGCTTTCCGTCATCATCCACAAAAATGGAGTTATCATATCCCAGCGGCCCTGTTTCCCGGTTCTCCTTCACCCGCACGGGGGCAGTCCACGGGCCCTCCGGCGCCGATGCTTTGGAAAACCATTGTCCGCCTGAAGAAAAATAAATCCAGTACGAGCCATAAAAATAAGTGATGGCGCCCTGCCATACACCGGCGCTGGGACGATCTGCCACCATACCGGCATGTGCCGGCGGCAATACACGGCTGATCACTTTCCAATGCACCAGGTCTGTGGAGTGGTAGATGGGCAGGTAGGGATTGAAATGAAAAGAGGAGCCACAGTGATAGAAGTCGGCGCCAACTTTCAGCAGGGTTGGGTCGGGATGATCTCCCGGTAAAACAGGGTTGACATAGGTATTTACCTCCGAATAAAAACGTGTGGAATCTGTTTCAGCGGGCGGCTTCCTGCCAGGACCGCCTTGCCGGGCAAGCCCGTTTTGTATCGTCAGGCTAAAAAATAAAAAGATAAGAACAATAGATTTTAGTAACATTTGACAAACGTGGTTTTTTGTAGTGGTAAGATAATTCCGCGCTCCTCCAACCGGCAGGTACAAATGTTGAAATGAAGGGTAAAAATGTTTTGACCGGTTGTTTGTTACTCATTTGCAGGCAAAAAAAACTCCGCCGGGTAATACCGGCGGAGTCAGGAAGGTGTTTTATAAAAACGTTCTATAGATAATTATTGATAACATTTTCCAGGTACTCTTGTCTGCCGCTCTTCACTGCTGGTTCTCCCTGGGCAATTGCAAAGGCGCGCAGTTCTTCCAGGCCGGCCTGTCCTGATTCAAAAGCTTTGGCTGTATCAACATTGAAAGAGGCGTAACGATCCTGGCGTATTTTCCGGTAGTCGCTTTTCTCCAGGATAGCATCGGCAGTGATCAGTGCGCGGGCGAAGCTGTCGACGCCACCAATATGCGCATAGAAAATGTCGGCGGGATCGGTAGAGTTTCTCCGGATTTTCGCGTCGAAGTTAATGCCACCGCCTTTAAAGCCACCACCTTCGAGGATAATCAGCATGGCCTCGGTAAGTTCGTTGAGGTTGGTCGGGAACTGATCTGTATCCCAGCCATTCTGGTAGTCGCCCCTGTTGGCATCCATGCTTCCGAGTAAACCGGCGTCTATGGCTACCTGCAGTTCATGCTGGAAAGTATGGCCTGCCAGTGTTGCGTGGTTTACTTCGAGATTGAGTTTGAAGTCATTCAGCAGGTCGTACTGACGGAGGAAACCGATCACCGTTTCTGCATCATAATCATATTGGTGCTTGGTAGGTTCGCAGGGTTTAGGCTCAATAAAGAAGGTACCTGTAAAGCCATTTTTGCGTGCATAATCTCTTGACGCCTGCAGGAACCTGGCCAGGTGTTCCTTTTCCCGCTTCATGTCTGTGTTTAAGAGGCTCATATAGCCTTCACGGCCGCCCCAGAAAACATAGTTCTCTCCTCCGAGTGCGATGGTAGCATCGAGCGCGGCTTTTACCTGGGCGGCGGCGTGGCTGAGCACGTGGAAATCGGGATTGGTAGCGGCGCCGTTCATATAGCGGCGATGACTGAACAGGTTGGCGGTACCCCACAATAACTTAACGCCGCTCTCCTCCTGCTTCTGCTTCAGATACTGCGTAAGCGTTTGCAGGCGCTTTTCATTATCTGCGATGTTGTTGGTGTAATCAACCACATCTACATCATGAAAGCAATAGTAAGGCAGATTGAGTTTGGTAATCAGTTCAAAAGCGGCATCGGCCTTGTCTTTTGCGCGCTCAATGGGGTCGGCGTTTTTATCCCATTCAAAAATATGTGTTGCTTCGCCAAAGGGATCGGCGCCGGTTCCGTTAAAGGAATGCCAGTAGGCGACCGCAAAGCGCAACCACTCTTTCATGGATTTGCCGGCTACGACTTTGTTTTCATCATACCAGCGGTAAGCTAAAGGATTATCTGTACGTGGTCCTTCGTATTGCACGGCAGTAATGCCGCTAAAAAATTCTTTCTTTCCTGTAATTATTTTCATATCCGTGTTTTAATACGCAAATATTGCCTGAATTTAAAAGGTTATCAACCGTTATTTTTGAAAGAAAATATGCTATCTTATCAATAATTTGATAAATTCAGTCATTTATATGATAAGATGGGTTATCTTAAGCCTGCATGAAAACGATTCTTCAAAAAATCACCAATGACTCCAGCCAGAGTTTTGCCTGCCGTATTTATGAAACGCCGCAGTTTGAAACCAACTGGCACAAGCATCCTGAATATGAATTGATCCTGATACTAAAAGGACATGGAACCGCCATGATCGGGGACTATGTAAGCGACTACACGGTGAACGATGTATTTTTCATGGCGGGTAATCTTCCGCATTGGTTCAGGAAAAGTCATCCTAAAATGAAAGGGGCCGCCCTGGTTATACATTTCACCAGGGATTGCTGGGGAGAAGGGTTGCTGCAAATGGCAGAAATGAAAACGATCCAATCGTTGCTGCAAAAGAACAACGGCATACAATTGGAATACGCCCTGAAAAAGGACGTATCGGAAAGCATGCAGCAGATACACCACGAAAAAGGGTTTGATAAGCTGATGCTTTTACTGCAATGCCTGCATCAGATAGGTCATTCCACCCACTATAAAATACTGACAGAAGATTTCACCGACACCGGCAATGTGCTCAACCCGGTTATTGAGAAAATTATTGATTTCTCTTTTAAACACTATCTCGAAAAAGTGACCCTGGAAGAAGTGGCGGCTATTGCCAACATGAGCGTGCCTAACTTTTGCCGCTTCTTTAAGAAAAATATCAAAAAAACGTATTTCGATTTCCTGAGGGATTTACGGATCAGCCATGCCTGTAAGCTGCTGACATCCACTACGCAGCCGATACTGGATATTTGTTATGAAAGTGGTTATAAAAGCTGGGCGCATTTCAGTAAACAGTTTAAAGAAGTTAAAGAACAAACGCCCAGCGAATACCGGAGAACATATTTGTATTGATAAAATTATCGTGTCGTATAGCCACCATTCGCAAAAATGGTTTGCCCCGTAATCCACCAGCCGTCCGTAACCAGGAACTCCACCAGGGGAGCGATATCTTTGATATCGGTAAGTCCACCTAATGCGGAAGCTGATTTATGATACGCTACGGCCTCCGCGCTTTCTTGTCCGTAAAAAAACGGGGTATCCATTGGCCCGGGTGCCACCGCCGTTACTGAAATACCACGGCTGCCAAACTCTTTTGATCCGGCACGGGTGAAGTCCTCCACTGGGGCTTTCATCCCGGCATAAGTGGAATAGTATCCTGTAAATGCGGCCAGCAGAGAGGTAACGATGGTACATATCTTACCATTGGCATTCAATTTTTTACCCGCTTCCTGGATAAAGAAATAGGCTACTTTGGAGTTGATGTCGGACATGCTGTCGTATTCCGCTTCAGTAGTATCTATATAAGGTTTCTTCAATACCTTACCAACAGTATTGATGGCGATGTCTATTCCGCCAAATTTATCAATGGCTTCATCAAAGAATTTAACAATGTTATTTACATCAGTGAGGTCTGCCTGGAACAGGAATGCCTCCGCTCCCAGGGATTGTAGATCCACCAGTGTCTTTTCTGCGTCAGCCTTTGTGTTTTCGCTGTTGTAGTGAATGGCCAGTTTGGCGCCCTTTTCTGCAAAATTACGGCTTAATAGTCCGCCCAGGTTCTTCGCTCCACCTGCGATTAAAACCACTTTTCCATTTAAATCGTTTCTTGCCATATGAGTTGTTTTTAATTATGGCAAAGATCTGCAGGTCCGGCAGGTTTATCATGGTGAACTTTTCGGAACTTTCAATCCGGCAGGTTATTTTTCCGCCACTGATCAGGTGTTAACTTTACATACTTTTTGAAGAATTTTGAAAAATTAGATGGGTCGTAGGTCAGGGTGATGGCGATATGCGCAATAGACGCGTTGGTTTCCTGCAGCAGTTGTTTGGCTTTTTCAATAATTTTCTGATCGTAGAAGTGGCAGGGATGAGCCCCCATTGTTTGCCTGATGGTATCGGTCAGGTGCTTATGTGAAACGCATAACTCAGCTGCGATTTCATTCAGCTCCATCATTTCCGTCGCTCTCCCCTTCACCAGGTCATCGAGGTGCTTATCCAACAGCGTGAAGTATTGACTGGTTATTTCCTCACTCCGTTTTATCCGTTTGGTACCAATATCAGCCATTATTACTTTTTTACAAATTTACTATCTAAAGATTATAAATCCATACCTGCAACATGGTGAACTTTCGGGGAAGTATATCAAATTTTTTTTGGGCAATCCTAACTATTAAGTTAGCTTAGGTCAATACTTTCTTTTAACAACTATGAAAAAACACCTGGTTATTTTATTCGGCATCCTTTCTTTGTTTTCCCAGAGCTTTGCACAGAAAACCCAAACGCCTCCCATACAAACGCTTTCCATAAAAGACCTGGAAAGTACTTTCAATGCCGGCGAGAACGTTAAACAATACCTGGCAAAAAAAGGATTTAAAAACGCACACCTCCTGGACAATAATGATTACAACGAAGACACGGTAGTAACCAATAATGCAAAAGGTGATAAGATCCTCCTGGTGTATTATTACGGACGTGTTACCGCGTTGTTATTCCAAACTTATTCTTTCCCAACGGCAAAAGTGGTATTGAGCAGTGCTGCCTCCCGCTATCAGTTGACCGACAGCGCCGCACTGGCAAAAGGTCCTGGCAACAAAACATTCCTGCAAAAAAGATATGCTTACCTGGAGAAGCGGAACACCGCATTATCAACCACTCCGCCATCACCCTATCCGGAGGGAAGGTTTGTTTTTTGTTTTATCAATCCTTCAGAAGGAAATGAGAAGAAACAGTATACCATTCGTTTCTGGCAAACGCAAACAACGGCAACTTCCGATGTAATGATAGAGATGCCGGATCAACAGAACCGGCCAACAGCGCTCAATTCATATCAATATGACCGCTTCCAGATCGATTCACTTAAAATAGAACGGTATATACATCCTGCCAAAATCAATCCTATTGCCCCCGGTGTACCCGGCCAGATGAACGAATTTATACTTCACCATATTTTTGAAGATCATTACCTCCCCCTTCAATTCCTGGATTACGCCAACGCACAATCAATTTTTATAAGCCCGGATAATGAAAAACAACGTTCATTGGAATACCAGTTTAATACTGCCGGACAATTAACGGCTGTTTTATTAAAAAGACAACAACCTTCCGCAGAAAGGGACTGGGAGCGTTATATTCCTTTCGATGCGGAAGCATATTCAACTGTTACCATCACCGATAACAATCAGGCAAATTTCGGGTTTGATACGAGGCAGCATGCCATAACATACCAGCAGACCATTCCCGTTAAAGCAGGCAATGTGTCGCTGGACTACCATATGGATACGATCATCGCATATAGTCCCAACTGGTTAAGGGTTTATAAAATGCTTAATAAAACGTTCTTCCTGATTGAAGAATACCATCTTTCACCGGAAAGTTACCAGAAGAAAAAGTTAAATACCGGCCTTGAATTTACACTGGAAGAAAAAGATGGAAATGTATATTACTCCTGCTTCAACAAGGAAAAGGACCGCATGTTGTTTAAACGGCGCTATTCTAATACCGGTTGGCAGTTGCCCTTAACTATTACCGATTACGACGAACGAAGCGCTGCTTATGGCCGTTTATTTGAAAGCTACCAGCAAAAACAGACCGGAGAAATTATAAAAGAAACCCGTCAGCATGGAACTTATACCTACACCATAGAACATGCTCATTTGAGCGGGGTAACAGGGTGTAAGGTGATGTATAAAACGTATTAGGACATCGCAGCATAGACCCTGACGGCTGCTTGCTGATCCAATATGGCTGGTAAAATCTTAAAGCCTTACAGTAATTACTGTAAGGCTTTAAGATTTTATGATCTTTTTGGCGGCCCTACATAAACTGCTTTATGACGCCATGGTTTACTTCACTGGCTGCTTCACTTTAAAAAACTGCAGTACCAGTCCCACCACCAGTAATCCCAGCAACACCTTAATGCAGTTCTGCACAATTGAAGAAGTAGGTCCATCGGACAGCGGGTGCCCCACCGGCACACGTAGTAAGGTTTCGTTTATCGCCGGTATCAGGGAAAGGAACATGGTAAGCGTCATGCAAAGCACCTGTATCAGCAACAAACTTCTTTTGCCGGACGCTTTGCGCCCCAGCAAATAGGCCACTCCGAGTAAAATAAGTATTAGTATCCCGATACCGTGCCCGGGATTAAAGCCACCCGCTTTGGAAAGCCCAAAGGAAGTGACCGAGGCGATCACCGTCAGTATGCTATATATTTTGCCCGTATTGGAGAAAGGGTTGATGATACCTTCTTTCAGCAAGGCCGCTACAGCAAATAATAAAGCAACGATGGCGATAATGGTGTGTACAATACCTAAAATACTCATAGGAAAAGGATCTAAAGGGTAAATAAAATGATTAAACGTCTATTCCTGAATTTTGGTTCAATGGCCCTGGTTCATAAATTTAGAAAATCCTTTTTGTAATTACGTTAATCGTGAAAGATCAATTTATTTACCGCTGCTATTTCCTGGCCGCTGATGGTATGTCCCATATTTGGGTAGATGATTTCGGTTACCTTCGCTCCCATTGCTTCCAATAAGCTGGTACTTTCCTTCACCCGGCTCACCGGTACATGAAAATCCGGATCACTGCTTCCAATAAAAATGGGTGTACCATCAAAATCACCATTATAATTACGGTGGTCAACATGGTCACCAATAACCCCGCCGGTAAAAGCCACGATGCCACCAAACCTTGCTGCATTGGATGCCGCAAATTCCAGTGTCAGACATGCACCTTGTGAAAATCCCAACAGGAAGACCTGCGATTTTGAGAAACCTTTTTCTTCAAGATCTTCCACTATATCTCCCAATACCTTCAGGGAATCAGAAAGAAACGGTTCATTTCCTTCCCTTGGCGCCAAAAAAGATTGCGGGTACCAGCTATTACCTTTCGCCTGGGGAGCAATAAGTGCAAATGCCACAGTATTTAGCTCCGCCGCCAACGATAAAATATCCTCCGCTGATCCGCCGCGGCCATGTACCATGATCAGCACCTTCTCTGCCACATCAAGGCGCTTTCCTGCTGTCAATATTTCCTGCATAACTATACTAATTTTGGAAGCACTTTCTCTAAATCTCCTCTCAGATGCGCATGTTGATGAGGCAACATCAGGTGGGTACCCAGTTCATTCAAAGGTTCATCAACTGTAAAACCCGGGTTCTCTGTAGCGATTTCAAAAAGGACGCCGCCCGGCTCCCGGAAGTACAGCGAGAAGAAATAGTCCCTGTCAATTTTTGGGGTAATCTGTAAATTCCTGCTTAATACTTTTTCCCGGAGCTCCATTTGCACCTGCTCATCTTTTACACGGAAAGCCACATGATGGTTCGTTCCTGCAGCATTTATCCCTCTCTGGCCATCCGGAACTTCCAGTAGATCTATGATTGCTGCTGTGTTTACGGTGTCTGTAATGAAGCGGTACCGGTTACCCTCCTGAGAAAGAAAACGATAACCCAGGATATCGGTCAGCACTTTCGCGGTTTCGTCCATTTTCCGTAAGGTAAGCGTGGTACTGTGAAAACCCCTGGTAGCAGTATCTTTCTTAATCTCGTCCGTTACCCAGGGTACCCTGTTATCTTCCGCTTTCGGAACAATGAGGCTGAGCGACAATCCGTCCGGATCACGGAAAGAAAGAAACTGCTCACCAAAACGCTCCGCAATTTCGCTGGTCTTCACCTGCTTCTTTGCAAACCTGTCTAACCAAAACTCCAGGCTCCCGGCAGGAACCGCATACCCAATTTCAGTAGCCATTCCAACACCTTCACGTCCCTGTCCAATTCCTTCCCAAGGAAAAAATGTAAGAATCGTTCCGGCAGATCCGCTTTCATCACCATAGTAAAGATGATAAGTTCCAGGATCGTCGAAGTTGACTGTTTTCTTCACTAACCTTAAACCCAAAGCTTTGGTATAAAAATCTAAATTTCCCTGCGCACTTCCCGCAATAGCGGTGATATGGTGCAATCCTAAAATACTGTTGTTCATAATGATGTACTGGTAGTCAAGAAGCATACCACTGCATATTTCCCTTTAAATCAGCACTTTATCACAAAACCCTTTTTCAAAAAAATACTATATATCGTAAATTTATGAATTCACGTGAAGCATTAGCTAACGGATGTTTTGTGCAAGTTTGGAATTGGTGATCACTTCCTGCGGTATGAGCAACGTATAACGGGCATCATTGGCAGGCAGACTGTATACCGTTCCATTTACGGTACGGGAAAGGTTCTTTGCAAAACGGGTGTCTTTATTAAGCCTCCGCAGATCCGTCCACCGGAGTCCTCTCATCAACAATTCCTTACGCCGTTCCAAAAGGATCTTTTGAAGCGCATCAGTTGCGTTGCTTACAGTAAAGCCGGGATAAGTTCCCGTTGACCAACGGGTGGCGAGTAAGGTATTCATATCGTTCACCGCATTAGCGGTTTGCCCTGCGCGTGCGTAACATTCTGCCCGTACCAGGTACAATTCATCTACCGCAAGACCATTAAACAAAGCGGATGAACCCACTGCTCCTTCATAGTTACCGACAAAGCGATAAGTACCTGAAGGTACCGGCACATCCAGGTTCTCCTTCACCAACAATTGTTTACGAAGATCATCGTTCTGATACGCGCTGATAATCACGGGATCGATCAGCGCTTTGTTTTCATCGCCAAAACCTACTTCCAATACACTGTTTTGATAGTCAATAACTGAATGGAATATTACTTCTTTATTGAAACGCAGAAAAGGATTATAACTGCCCAACTCGAGTGTGTTATAATCAAGCAGGCCGCTTTTGAGCTTCAGCGCTGCATCGGCAGCGGATAAGGCATTGGGATAATCTTCCATCGACAAATAAACGCGGGCGAGCATGGCCAGTGCTGCTGCTTTGTTTGGCCGGGAAGATATACTGGAAGTATTGTTCAGTAAACCCGCCGCCCGGGTAAGATCATCAACGATCGCATCATAAGTTTCTTTTACGGTGCCCCTGCCGGGAACATCGTTGATATCTGAACGCTTATGGATAGGAAGGCCCGGTTCCTGCATGGTAGCGGCGCCATAAGGTTTGATATACACTTGTGCCAAAGGCCATAAAGCATAGGCACGCAGAAATAAGGCGCTGCCCTGCAGGTTATTGATCACTGCCGGCTGGTCTGTGTCCTTAATTTTTTCCAGGGCTTCCAGCACCAGGTTACAATGATAGATCTTATTGTAAGAGGCCACCCACTGAGTTGACGCGGCACGAATAGCATTGGGCTGCCAGGTATACAGCGCTTTATCTTCCAGTGTAATCGCATCTGAATTATAACGGTTATCATCCAGGTAATAATCATCAGCGGCAATCTCCCCGTCTATCGGGTAATTGATGTTGAACAGATCATAATTATCCAGTATCAGCTGGCAATCTTTTGTTGTTTCAATAAAAGACTGCGACCCACTTTTTTTGATGTCTACATATTTCTGACAAGCGGTAGCCGTAAGCACACACACTATCAAAAGAATATATTTTATATAATTTTTCATGACTCGTTCAATTAAAAGTTAGTTGAAAATCCCAGGCTGTAAGTACGCGGCAAAGGATAATCGAATACTTCCGGATCTATCCCTTTATCGTTGGCGCGCCAGATAATACCCAGGTTGCTGATGTTGGCATATACTCTTGGATCTTTAATACGGCATCCAGGCTTTACTTTCAGGGTATAAGACAGATTGATCTCCTGTAATCTTACATGATCCCCTTTCACTACATTGATGGCCGAGTAATAGTAAAAATTATCCCTGTTGGGGTTACCCGTCGACATGACGGCCGACGGCACATTAGTGCCTGTTTCATCGCCGGGGCGCTGCCACCTGTTGTTATATTCTTCCCCCTGCAAACTGTTACCGGAATACAGGTTGCCATAGTTAACCACCTGCGCTAAAGGCCGGCGTACATAGTAGCCGAGTTTGTAAAGCAGGTTGGCCGACAGCGCAAAAGAAGCGTAGGAAAATGTATTCCTGAATGACCCATAATACACAGGAACCGCGCTGCCAAAATATTTCAGGGTACCCAGCGGGGCATTCTGAATAGCTTTGTAATTGTTGTCGCCCTCGGGGGAATTAGATATGGTTACGATGTTACCATCCAGGTATCCCCGCGGATCGCCGGTTTTAGGGTCCAGGCCCGCCCACTGATATCCAAACAACCGTGACAGGTCGTAGCCTTCGTTATAGGAACCGGTGCTGTTACTCACCGCCGCGCCGGCCTGGCTGGTAGCCGTGGCAAACAGCTTCGTTACCTTAACCCGGTTGTAGGCAAACAACAGGTTGCTGTTCCATTTGAACGCCCCTGCACTTACGTTCAGCGAGTTTAGTGTGAGCTCTACCCCATGTCCCTGCAGGTTGCCTGTGTTGTAATTGATATTGGTGTATCCTGTGCTGGGATCAAGCGCGCCGCCGGCAATCAGGTCGGTCGTTTTCTTGCTGTAGTACTGGATATTACCGGAAAGCCGGTTGCCTTTAAACTGGAAGTCTACACCTATATTGAGCACGCCTGTCCGCTCCGGACGCAACTGGCTGTTAGTGATGCCGGTGCCGAAGGAAGTATACGCATACGGAAGATTATTGGTGCCATTGAGCGTGGAATAAGTGATCAGTGGCCTCGCAATAATCAGCGGGTTTACGTTTCCGTTATAACCATAAGTTGTTCTCAGGGTCAGTGAAGGCACCAGGCCCCAGTGATAAAAACTTTCGTTGTGAATATTCCAGGCGCCGCCTACAGAATAAAATGGTGTCCCTTTCTGGTTGGTGCCACGGCCAAACTCACTGGAAAGATCCTTGCGTATACTGCCTGAAAGCGTATACCTGGCGTCATACGTATAGGCAGCATTGGCATAGTAACTGAGGGTGCGCACTTTATTGTCGATAAACCCGGTTGAAAGATTAGGAATATATTCACCATTGTACCCGCTGAAGTCTTCTGCAAAAGCAATTGGTATCATGGTTTTAAAATCCAGCTTGTTATTGGTATACAAGGTGCCTTCATCATAGCCGTAGTAACCGTTGCTGGCGGCAAGACTATAAGACTGGGCCATATCAAAACCTGCAATGGCCGATAACTGGTGCTTTTCTTTCCAGGTATGGTCAAAGTTCAACTGTCCCCTGAAGGTATGATTGCCGGAGGTAGTTTGCATAATCGTGTACTGGCCTCCTAAGGGCAGTTGACGGTTATAAGGCTCCACTGGTTCCAGTGTTCTGGGATCTACAGACGCGGGCGAAGTGGTGAAATAATTGAGCAGGTTCCTCATATAAAATGAGTTTTGCCGGTAAAGGGTATTATCATTATTTCTGCCGGTGTTATAATTATACGTCAGCTGTGCGGTAAGCCCGTTTGATATCCTGTAATTGGCGTTGATGCCCAGGTTCAGGTTCTGCGATTTCAGCTTGTTGTATCCTTCATTGATATCGTTCAGCGGCACATAGCGGTAGCTTAAAAATTTATCGGCATATTCCTTTTCCACCGCAGCGGCAAAGCCCTGGCGGTAAAGTTTGGCAAGTTCCAGGTAGTTACCCTGGTCATCGGCTAAGCGTGAGTAAGGATAAAAGTTGGCATCAGTAGCGCCGGTGATCCTGTTTTGCGGGGCTTGTTCGTTGTATTGCTGAACATTGTAAGAAATATTTCCCTGTAGTTCGAGTTTTTTGAGCGGTTTAACGGACATGGAATAACCGAGTGCGATCCGGTCGTAGTCCGAATTTTTTGTATTGTTGATGGTCTTGTCCCATCCGCCAGACAAGCGGTAGTTAAAGCGTTCGCCGCCACCATCTACTCCTAAGGAATAACTTTGGGTAACTGCATTTCTCAGAAAATATTTATCATAATCTTTCCTGATGTCATTGTTCCTTAAAGCATCCAGTTGCGCGTTGGCCTGCGCGTCGGTCAGTGTATGTTTAAACTTCCAGGCATCTACAATTTCTGCTACCGGTGATTTTATTTCCTGCCCGTATAAGTGGGAGATGCTCAGATCCGGCAATGGCCGGTTCTGCTGTTCAAAATAAGCTGCCTGTGCGTCGATGTAATCAGAAACGCTCATTGTTTTATTGTAGAACAGGTCCACCTTTTCGGTGACATTAATATTGCTGTTAAAGGTTACCCGTGGTGCGCGGTTATATCCCCCACG
The DNA here is from genome assembly GCF_050434025.1 of Chitinophaga sp. W3I9. NCBI lineage: Bacteria > Pseudomonadati > Bacteroidota > Chitinophagia > Chitinophagales > Chitinophagaceae > Chitinophaga > Chitinophaga sp. W3I9. Next base: position 3,811,310 of record NZ_JBNPWC010000001.1, on the reverse strand, counting down.
TTTTGTTTTAATAACAATAACGCCGTTGGCAGCGCGGGAGCCCCAGATAGAAGCGGCGGCGGCATCTTTCAGGATGGTTACGCTCTCTACATCATTAGGGTTCACCCGGTCGATGGAGTACGGACTGGCAATACCATCGATCACCACCAGCACCTGTCCGCTGTAGTTACCGTTCAGGTCTGCATTCACTGCGTCATTCAGGGTATTTTTACCACGGATGGTAAGGTTGGCCAATGGAGACTGCCTGGCATTAGGCGAAGCTGAATTGATAGGACGAAGATCGTTACGAAAATCCAGCGAGGTGGTAATCCCTTCCAACCGCCGGATCAGGTTGGGATTGGTGGTGTGTTGAAGCTGCTCCTTAGAAATGACTTCAAAAGATCCCGTGGCTCTTTCTCTTGGCAATTCCTGCAAACCGGTTGAAACGATGGCCACACCCTTCATTTCAATGGATGCTTGCTTCAGCAACACATTGATGGCTGTTCTGCCCTTTACGGCAATAGTATCGGACTGGTAACCGACATAAGAGAATATCAGGCGGCCATCGTCGGGTACTCTGAGTATTTTGTACAGACCGCCCTGGTCGGTTGCCACTGATATGGGAGTCCCTGACAACCGGATGGTGGCCCCGGGAAGGCCCACGCCCTGGTCGTTGGAAACGAATCCCATAATATCAACGAAATTGATCGCCGGCGCGACGGCGCCTACCGGCTTTTCTCTTAGTATAATGGTATTATCATCGATAGTATAGGACAGTGGCTGGTCTTTTAAAACCAGGTCCAATACGGTTCTGATATCAGCCGCTTTTATATTGATACTTACTTTGTGGGTATTTTCCAATAGCTGGGTAGTGTACACAAATTCATAATTGCTCTGCTGCCGGATCTTTGTAATAATCACCCGGATAGCCACCTCTTTTTCCTTGAGTGATATCTGCTGGGCAAAGGCTGCCGACACGCTGAAGAGCATGATGAACAGTAAGCAGGACGTTAATCGCATGATCCGCCGGATTTTACGGACATACAAATGATGCATGCCGGATTTCATCGCATAATTTTTATACATTTGTCTTGTTTGGTTGATAGTTGATACAATCAGGAATTTTATTGACAATACTGCCAGGCGCCAGCCAGTTGTGTGCAACCACATCTGGCTATTTTTCGCCCTTCAGTAACTTATTATTTGGTGACGATAATTGTTCTTCCCACAATTTTAAAATGCACTTTATTGGTCAGTTCCAGTTTTCTTAATACCTGTGAAACGTAGGCACGGCTGCTTACGCGGCCGCCAAAATCATCGGTTGGCAATGTTCCTTCATACACCACTTCCATATCGTACCAGCGGCTTATTTTACGCATGATCGACTGGATCTTTTCATCCTGGAAAACGATATAATTGTTTTTCCAGCCGATGGCTTCCTCTGTATCTACCAGGATGGTTTTAATTCCGGCGTCACTTTTCTGCGCCTGCTCTCCTGGTTTCAATACTACATTACCGATACGGATACTGCCTTCCAGCAGGGTTGTTTTGGTGATCGACTCATCGGTATAGCTGCTGATATTGAAATGTGTTCCCAGCACTTCCACTTTTTGCCCACGGCTTTTTACGACAAAGGGTTGCGCTTTATTTTTTGCCACTTCGAAGTAACCTTCTCCCTGCAGCTCAACTTCCCGCTGTTGTTGTCCACCAAAGCTGGAAGGAAAAACCAGGCGCGAAGCTGCATTGAGCCAAACGACAGAGCTGTCGGGCAATACCAGCCGGTACGTACCTCCTTTAGGCGTTTGCAAGGTCAGCATCCGGATACCATCGCTTAAAGCGGCATCCCCCTTGAGCTTTGTATTATCATCATACCTTACATCGCCGCTGTTCACCACTATGCCCGTCCTGGAAGAATCCAGCACCATCGTACCACTGCCGGCAACAGACAAGGTTGCTTTGTTTGTGGCGGGAGGAATATCATTCTTACTCTCCGCCAGTTGGTTGACAGAAATTGCCGGTGTATGCGCCGGGCGGTAAAGAAAATAAGCGCCTATCCCGATCATGAAAGCTGCAACAGCTGCTGCGGCCACCAGGTTACGCCGCCATCCAAACAGGCGTTTGACCGGACGGTATTCATTTTCCAGCCGCTCCCATACCTGGTCAACGGCAGCAAGCCGCGCTATCATATCAGGCGCGGCCGCCCCTTCTTCCCGGTAGCTTAAGTACCATGACTCCAGCAACGCCAATTCCTCCGGGGTGGCCTCTCCCAGCCTGTAATGCTCCAGCATCTCCCGGATTTGTTGTTCAGTTAGTTCGCTCATAACCCGCGTATATTATGTAAGACAATCAACACCTCCCCAGGAGGTATATTTTTTTTATTTTCTTTTCCTGCTGATCAAAAGCGCTGCTGCACAGGCGATCATTAATGCAGGTATTCCCCATAATGTTCCTGACCGGTAAACCGATAATTGCTTTCTGCTGGTTAAAATGGCATCGTCCTGCGGCGCCGGGCGGCTCACCTTCACCGGGAACCGGCCATCGCTGAACCATCTAAAGATGCCATTAATAAATGGGAAATTGTATGCCTGCGGAATGGAATTATTACTCATAAAATCGGCATCTCCGCTGATCAGGATCTTTTGCTCCCTGTTGGCTATTTTACGTTTGAGCATCAGGACCAGCGGTTTGCTTCCCTTCAGATCTCCCAGCTCGGGCTGGTAGGATACCGACGACGATGAAGGATCAAATCCATTCTTCCTGTTCCAGCCCAGGGCGCTGCTTTGCAGCACGGTATCCGCGGTGAAAACACTGTCTGTTACCTCCAGCATGGCCGCAGAAGGCATGGCCACAGCCGCATTCATGTACATCAGCTGATCCAGGTATTCGTTATTTTCTGTGGCAATGCGCCCCTGGATAAGATCGGCAGGCGCATTTTTATCGGGGTTCACCATCATGCCCGGGGACAGCTGCACACCAAACTGACGCAGGAATGGATTGATCACCTCCCGGTGCGAAGGTTCTGCTGTAATCAGCATATCGCCTCCCGTAGCTATATAACGGCGCACACTGGAGTCGGCACGGTGGCTCAATGGCTTGGCCGGATCTGCCAGTATAAGCAGGGTTGTGCTTTCCGGCACATCCGCTACATCCAGGTTTACGCTTACTACATCAAAGCCCTGGTTGATCAGCGACTTCCTGGTTTTCCTGGCGTTACTGAACAAATTGTAACTCCGGTCCCCTTTTATCCGGATACTGCGTTCATCATCTCCTTCTATAAAAACAATCTGCTGGCGTGGCGCCATCAGCCTCTTTATAGCAGCCGTAATTTCCGCTTCTTCCGGGAACTGGTTATTTTCATTATACAGCCGGAGAAAGCTGGTGTTGCCGCGGTAGCTGAGCTGCCGGACAAATGTATTTTCCTCTGGCGCCAGGTCAATAATTTGATGGATCTGGTCAGGCGTTAAAAAATCGTCAAGGTCAACTCCTATATTGTCCGCCACTTTTTCAGCCACTTGCTTTGTATTCAAACCGGTAATATCTCCCTGGTAAATCATATTTGGATTACTGGCGAGATCGGTAGCATCATAATAATAAACATAGTTCATTTTGATACCAGGTATAAACCTGCGGAAATCTTCAAAACGCGACAGATCCGTGTTTCGTGATACCGGCAGCCCGGCGTATACATGCTGATCCAGGAGGTTTACGTAAGTGGTGATTATGAGGGGGCCTTCCATCTGTTTGGCAACAGCCTGGCTGGCCGGTGTCAGCGTCTGGGACTTTTGCGCGGTAACATCCAGGTAGAAGATACCGGAGGGTCTTGCACTTAAATATCCTGCCAGCAAAACAAATGCAAGGAGCGCAACATACTTGCCTGCCTGTATGGCCAATGGTTTAGACTCACGGCTCACCTTAAACCGCAGCATCGTAAGACCCAGGAAAAGTAAAATAATGAGCAGGTAATAGATGATATCCCTGGAGGTAATCAGGCCATTCAAAATACTTTCCGTTCGTCCTGATAAAGACAGAAAATAGGTAAGGTCTCTTACAAAATCAATGCTTTGTCCTACCGTTCCAATATACTTCAGCACCGCAAATACAGCAAGGGTACTGATGGCAGCAACCACCTGGTACCCGGTAAGGCTCGACATGAACAGGCCAATAGCCGCGTAGGTGGCTGTTAACAGGAACAAAGACAACAATCCAGCGCCGATCAATCCAGCATCCGCATCTTTAATTACACACATACCAATCAAACAGTAAATGCCTAAAATAGCCATCAGCATCAGCGCGTAATAAATCATGGCGAGGTATTTACCCAAAATGATTTCACTGATTTTTACCGGCGACGATAGTAATAATTTGATAGAACCGCTGCTGATTTCCCGGCTTATCAGTCCCATGGTAAGCAGCGGGATATATAAATAAAGATTTTGCAACACTTTGTCGAACAGCCCATTGGTAGCGGGAAAGAGAAGCTGCGTTAAATTATCTGCTTTTTCTCCCATCATAAACAACTCCTGGAAACTGCCCAGCATTCCAAAGAAACCCATCCCTGATTGCACCATAAAAATCACCAGCACGAGCCAGGCTACAGGGGAATAAAAAAGTACGCTGAGCTCCAGCTTAGCTATTTTAAATATTTTAGTCATAACAGGTTCAGGAAGTTTTGTTTGATAACTGTGCAAAAATTTCGTCCAGGCTGCTTTTCTCCAGCATGATCTCTGTGAGCTGCCAGTTATCGTCAACGGCGAGTTGAATAATAGTAGAAGACACCAATGAAGTAGTGTCAAAATGCATCCTGAAACCACCATCATTCAGCAGTTCTACATGGGTGATCCCGGGGATGGCCGCCATTGTTTCAATTGGCGGCGGATTGTTCATATAAACACGCAGGGAATTTGGCAAAATGTAATTATTGAAAGCCTTCATGGTATCCGCAAATACCATTCTTCCGCCTTCAATCATGCGTACATCATCGCAGGTGGCCTGCACTTCCGATAAAACATGAGAAGAAAAGATAACGGCCCTTTCCGTGGCGATTTCTTTGATCAGCTTGCGCACTTCCAGTATCTGGTTAGGATCCAGTCCGTTTGTTGGCTCATCCAGCACAACAAGTTTGGGCCGGTGTATGATGCTTTGAGCGATGCCCACCCGCTGCCGGTAGCCGCCACTGAGGTTGTTGATAAGCCTTTTGCGGAAATGGGCAACCCCGCATTTTTCCATCGCCGACGCTACTGCCACCTTTACATGCCGTTTATCGATGTTGCGCAGGTAAGCGCAATACGTTAAGTATTCACTAACCGTCAGATCAAGGTGCAGCGGGGCGTTCTGAGGGAGGAAGCCTATCCTCATTTTGGCTGCTTCCGGCTGCTGCCGGATATCAATCCCATCTATCTCCACGGTACCTTCTGTCTGGCTCAGTACCCCGCACAGGATGTTCATGGTGGTTGATTTGCCGGCGCCGTTTGAACCCAGTAAGCCCAGTACGCCCAGCTTGCTGATTTCAAGGTTGATATCGCGTATGGCCCAGTCCCGGCTGTATTTATGAGACAGGTGTGATACTTTTACAATGCTGTTGTCCAATTTTCTGATGATTAGCTTTAAAAAAGTGCTTTATACATCATAAGACAGGCAGGAAGACTATAAGTGGTATAGCCGGGAGAAAAATATTTTAAGCGGACCATCCCCACCTAGTGCTTTAGCATCCAGAGCAGGTAGAGATAAGCAAAGAAACCTATTTTTTTACGGAGATGTTTTAAGGCATTAGACATTTGCTTTTTCACCGTTTGCTCGGTAGTGCCCATGATTTCAGCGATCTGTTTATGGCTCAGGTGCTGTTTCCGGCTTAACTCAAACACTTCCCGCATTCTTGGCGGAAGGTCGGCTATTTCTTTCTCAATTGCCTCTGCCAGCATAGATTCGCGCACCTTGTGATCGGTAACGGCCGTTCCATGTTGGGAATAATGTTGTATGGAGTCAATATATTTCTGCTGAAGTTGTTTTTTCGCAAACAGGTTCAGGATATGATTCCTCACACTGCTGTATAGGTAACCTGATAAATTACTTTCAATCTGAATGGCCTCTCTTTTTACCCAGAGATTAGAGAAAATCTCCTGGATCACATCCTGCGCATCAATGTCGTTGCGGGTTTTATTCCAGGCGTGATGGTGAAGTACCAGTTTATACCGGTGATAAATTTCTGCAAAGGCATTCCGGTCTCCTTCCTTAAGTAATAAGACCAGATCAGGATCAGAATAATTGCTATAATTAACCATACGCGTACGCTGGTAAGGAGGAACCAGTGCTGCAATTATAATAAATATATCGTAAACCCGGCAGAATTTTTCACAATCAGAGAAGATGTTTAATGTAACGGGGACTACGTCCAATGGCTTGTCCCCGTTACATTAACTACCGTTGCTATTCTTTGATAAATTTGATCAACTCAGCATTGGTCTTATCTTTTTCTTCGATAAATGCGGCATGCCCGCTTTTCTCAAAAGGCACCAGTGTTGCATTCTTTATACCTGCCTTCATCTGTTCAGCCAATGCGTACGACACGATGCTGTCGTGCGTAGCGTGCAGGATGAGCGTAGGTATCTTTATTTTGGGCAGGTCTGATCGCAGATCCTCGTCCCGGAGTGCAATAAGCGCCTGTTCTGTGGCGTATGGCGAAGACTGTGCTTCAATACCTCCCAGCCAGTTACCCAAACCTGGTGTCAGCGAAGTTGGCGACAGCGTGAACTTTGCCGCTACGGCATCAAACAATACCAGTTTTTTTACATGCGCCGCATTAAATTTGGCGACATAATGCAGTGATATCGCTCCGCCCATCGAATGACCGCCAAGAATGGCATCTTTAATGTTTAGCTTATCGAGTACTGTTTTAATATCCGTTGCAAACTGATCGTAGTTGTACTTGCCATAAGGCTTGCCGGATAAACCAAATCCCCGCAAAGTAATGCCAATAACCCGGTAGCCGGCCTTTACCAGGGCATGGTACTGGTATTCCCAGCAGGTTTACTGAAGTATGGAAGCGGCTACAATCACGTCAGCCACTTCTCCCGGATGGGTCATGAACAGTGTATGACCACCTTTCATTTCCACTACCTTGCTGCCCGCCCTTTGATACATGGTTCTTTCCAGTACAGGATTGATGGTGCCATCGTCGGTGGGAAGAATAGCATAGGAAGGTTTAGTTTTCCAGGCCGCCGCGGTTACTTTATCAACGAAGGCTGTCACGGTTAAAGGAATCTGCGAATCATACATGAAGTCAGATTTCTCTTTGCTTTGTCCCGTGGCAAATGTTTTGTTAAACTTATCCTTATCCAGATACACCAGCCCTTTTTCATCCGGGGGCAGAATACCATTTACTTCCAGGATTGGGGCCGACTGAACAAGGGCCAGCGTTGATTCATCGACATCAGGAACAAAAGCAGCCACATACACCAGGCTCACTACTTTAGGATGTACACCCGCTTCAGTGATAACAGTACCGCCCCAGGAATGACCTACCAGCACGGTGGGTCCATCCTGCCGGTCCAGCGCAACGTTGGTCGCTTGCACGTCGTCTTTCAGTGTAGAGGTAGGATTTTGTACCAGGGTAACATTATATCCTTTTGATTTTAAGATATTGTAGGCAGCTTCCCAGCCGGAAGCGTCTGCGAAGGCGCCGTGTACAATAACGATATTTTTTACAGAAGAAGCACTCATGTTATGATATTATAAAGATGATGGAATGGATAAAAGGCGATCTTTTACTTTAACCCCAGGTATTTTTTGAGTTCCGCTGCGGCCTGCACAAAAAGCGATTTTGTTTGGGGAATGTTTGCCAAAGCATTCAGTAATCCGAAGTCGTGGATCATTCCATTGTATCGAACGGTGGTTACCGCTACGCCGGCTTCATCGAGTTTGCGGCCGTAAGCCTCACCGCCATCACGGAGCACATCCGCTTCGGCTACCTGTATTAGGGCAGGAGGAAGTCCTTTTAACTGATCGATCGTAGCGTTAAGTGGAGATGCGTACACCTGCTCACGTTCTGCAGGATCCGTAGTGTACTGATTGTACATCCATTTCATTAAAGGCGTGGTCAGAAAACGGTCCTGTCCGAATCTTTTGTAGGTATCATGTTCAAAGCCGGCGTCAACAATCGGCCAGAACAGCACCTGTACAAGGATCTCAGGGCCTTTGTTTTCTTTGGCTTTGATCGCTGTTACGGTAGCCATATTACCACCTACGCTGTTGCCTACAATGGCAAGGCGACTGCCATCCACACCAATTTCAGCGCCATGCTCCGCTACCCATTTGGTGGGCTGCATAAATTTCATTCACCGCCTGGGGATAGCGGGCTTCGGGTGACGGTGTGTAATTCACAAAAACGCCTGCTGCACCGGATAACACCACCAGGTCCCTTACCATTCTTTTATGCGTGGGATAATCGCCCAATACCCAGCCGCCGCCATGGATGAAAATGAATACCGGGAGTTGTTCTTTGTTTCCTGCTGGTTTTACGATATTTAATTTGATCGAAAAACCACCGGCGCTGATCGTCTTTTCACTTTCTTCAATACCGGAATAGTCAACATCCGCAGCCGCCTGCGCATTGATCAGCACCTGGCGGGCTTCACTTACGGAAAGTGTTTCCAGTCCCGGTGCTCCCGGTACATTCAGCACACTTAAAAAAGCTTTGACGTCTTTTGAAATGGCCGGATCATTTGCTACCGCAGGCACCTGCTGTGTAGTTTCTTTTGTGCTCATAGTTATTGGTTTGTTTTGCCCAGGCAAGTCAAACGGTGTGCCCAGTTTTAATCAATTAACAATCAAATTCTTATGAAATTAATTAGTTTTAAAAAATACGACATGTCGTAATATTATGATATCGCTTTCTTGTCCGGCTCTATGAAATTCAGTACTTTCGATGATGCAGAAAACCAATCATACGGGTCCGGTGGATATAGAACAGGGCAGTCATGTGGACAAGAATGCCATCTTTGAAAATCAACTTATTCAAAAAGAAAATGAACAGGCAAGTTTGCTTTGCGTAGCCGGCAGAATTGCTGCGGTGCGCAGCCGGGCCGACCTGTGGGATATCATCAATAATGAAATACTCGACCTGTTTAACAGCCAGTATTATACTTTATGTTTATTGTCTGAAGACGCTACGACGCACTATCCGTTTTTGCATAGCCGGGATAAGAAACTGGAAAATGGTAAGGTGGACAGTCCCATTATTCACCGCCAGCATCCTGTGAATGACGGGGTTTTTAATCTCGCGTTGTCCGCTGATCAGCCGGTGATTTTTCAACTCGCTGCACTCACCAGGCAAAAGGATATTGCGCCCTATGTTCACTATTGGTTTAAACTCGGCATCAAAGAAATGATGCTGGTTAAAATCACCAATGCCAACGAGGACAGGGGTGTGTTATTTCTTTATTCAAATAAGGAAGGGGCCTTTTCAGCTGAAAAATTCAACCTGCTCGCCGGCGTGGCAGACCTTTTAGGAACCGGTATGTGCAATGTGCTGGCCAATGAAAAGATAGAACAGCAGATGGAGGAAATAGACCGGTACAGGCAACAGCTGGAAGAAGAAAAGGCTTACCTGATAGCCGAACAATCGGCCAACCGCTTTTCAGGCTTCATTGGTCATTCACCCGAAATCCAGAAGATTTTCCGTTTAATTTCGCAGGTAGCGCCATCAGATGCTACCGTACTTTTACTCGGGGAAACCGGCACCGGCAAGGAGTTGGTTGCCCGTGCCATACATGAGGCGTCTCCGCGCCGGGGGAAGCTCATGATCAAAGTGAATTGTGCTGCATTGCCGGCGAACCTCATAGAAAGCGAATTATTCGGCCATGAGAAAGGAAGTTTCACCGGTGCGTCCGACCGCCGTATCGGGAAGTTTGAACTGGCGAATAACAGCACCTTGTTCCTCGATGAGATCGGAGAATTGCCACCGGAGCTCCAGGTGAAATTATTAAGGGCATTGCAGGAAAAAGAAATAGAGCGGGTGGGTGGTGGAAAAACCATCAGTGTGAATGTAAGGATCATTGCCGCCACCAACAGGAACCTGGAAAAGGAAGTGTCGCAAAACCGCTTCCGGAGCGACTTATACTACCGGTTAAATGTATTCCCTATTACCTTACCTCCCTTACGGAAACGAAAAGAAGATATTCCCGCCCTCACCTCTTATTTTATAGAACGGTTCTCCCGGAACTCCGGGAAAAAAATTTCGGGCATCTCCCAAAAAGCAATGGAAAAATTAATTTCCTATGCCTGGCCGGGTAATATCCGTGAACTGGAACACCTTATTGAACGCGCGGTATTGCTGACTAATAAGAGCATCATTAAAATGATCCAGCTTCCTGAGCAAATTGGTGCAGAAAGCAGTTTAAATGACAAAGCTTTTAAGATCCTGCCGCTGGAAGAAATAGAACGGGAGTATATTCTGAAGGTGCTTAAAATATGCAGGGGAAGAATTTCAGGACCCAATGGCGCTGCTACAAAATTAAAGATGCCGGCAACTACCCTGATATCAAAAATGCAGCGGTTAGGCATTAAAAAAGAACATTTTGTTACCGGCAAAGAAGACGGGGAAGCGTGAAACTATTTTCCTTTAAGATCGAGCTTACCGGAAGTGTAAGCCCAGTAGATCCACAAGGCCACACAAAGAAACAACGCAGCTGTTGGTTGCACAAAGGAAAGGATAAAGGCCAGGGTATGCACCGGGATGCCGTACAGGTAATTCCTTTTTATACGCTTAATACCGTCGTCGGTGATGTCTGGTCTTAACAGTTGCCGGTCCTGGCTGGCGATCCACCAAAGCAGGTTGAATGCCAGGTTAATGCATACAAATAAAGCGGTATAAATGGCCACTACAATATGAACGGAGGAAGTATGGTAGTAACGGGAGAGTAATGCCGTAGGATAGGAAACGCAGGTAGCCAGGAACAGGATAAGCCCGTTGGCGAACATCAGCGGGGTATTGCGCCGGTAGATCTGTTTGAAGATTTTATGATGGTTGACCCACATAATGAAAATACTGAAAAAAGACAGGCTGAAAGCCAGGAAAGAAGGCCATTCCGCGGCCAGCTTTTTCAACAACGAATCTCCTTTCCCGTTTTCTTCCATCAACGGCACATGCAGTTCCAATACCAGTAAAGTGATGGCAATGGCGAAAACCCCATCACTGAAAGCTTCTATCCTTGTTGTTTCTTTTTCCATGTGACGGCATTCAAAAAATAATACTATTTGTAACCCGATTCAATTCCATGTTTTTTCATTTTGGAGTATACAGTTTGCGCAGGTAACCCAAGCATTTCGGCAGCGCCATTAACGCCAGAAACCCGGCCCCTGCATAGTTTTAATGCGTTCATAATATGGTTCCGCTCCATCTGCTCCATCGTTTCAAAGGAGGTGGAACCCGGATTTTTTTCCAGGTGTACCGGCAAATCAAAATCAGTGATCTCATTGTTCATCGTCAGAATAACCTGCCGTTCAATGACATGCTCTAATTCCCGGATATTGCCCGGCCAGCGGTGTTCCAGCAGTGATTGCATGGCTTCCTTACTCACTTCCGGTACCTGTTTTCCCAATGCCAGTGCAAACTTTTTAAGAAAGTAAGCGGTCAGCGGCGGAATATCTTCTGCCCTTTCGCGTAAAGGCGGCAACGCTATCGGAAATACATTCAGCCGGTAATACAGGTCCAGCCGGAACCTTCCTTCGGCCACTTCTTTTTCAAGATTTCGGTTGGTTGCCGCAATCACCCGCACATCTACCGGCACTGGCATATCGCCGCCAAGGCGGTGAATTTCCCTTTCCTGTAATACGCGCAGAAGTTTTCCCTGCGCTTCTAAAGATAATTCACCGATTTCATCCAGGAAGATGGTACCTCCACCCGCCTGTTCAAACTTACCAATCCGTTTCTGACCGGCGCCGGTAAAGGCTCCCCGCTCATGACCGAATAATTCCGACTCTAAAAGAGCCAACGGCAAGGCAGCGCAATTAACCGTTACCAGTGGTTTGTTTTTCCGGTTGGAAGCTTTGTGAACGGCCTGCGCAAACCGTTCTTTTCCTGTTCCGCTTTCTCCCAGCAGCAATACGGAGCTGTTACTGCGGGCTACTGCACGGATTTTTTCGAGGGCCTTTTTCAATGCAGCTCCTTTACCAATAATGTCGGGAAAGCTGTTGTCGTCATCGCTTACAACGGTCGTATTATTTTCAGCAACACCATGCTCCGCGCTATAACGGTACCGGGCAATGTCCAGCATCACCAGCAGGTCGCGCTCGCGGAAAGGCTTCACCAGGAATCCATATGGCTGTGTTGTTTTTGCTGCTTCCAGCGTAGCCTGGTTTGTATTTGCAGAGATAAACAAAAACGGTTTTTTCTGCAGAAATAATTCTTTGGCCAGTTCAATCCCCGACACCGGCGTCTTCAACGTAATATCGAGCAGCACCCAGTCGGGATCTTTAAGCGCAATTAACTCGCGGGCCTGCTCTACAGAAGAAGCAATCCCACACATGGTATAACCGGCTTTCGCCAGCATAATACGCAGATCATTGGCAACGATAAATTCGTCTTCCACGATCAGTATTTTCTCTTTTAAACTCATCCTGCAGGCGTTTTAACTGTTTATAGTACTAAAGGTCCTGCATTGAAAGGATAACCTGATTCTTACGCCGGCTCCCACAGCAGCCGATATATGGAAATTGCCATCAAGCTGACCGGAAAGGCCGTGCATCAGGCTCATTCCCAGCGATGTGTTCTCCGGATCCTGTTCCTGCAAAAAGCCAATACCATCATCTGAAATCAGCAGCAAACAACCGGCTTCGTTTGTACGTTTCAATGAAACATAAATATTGCCTCCCTGGTCTCCCGGGAACGCATATTTGATCGAATTGCTCACGGCTTCATTAATGATCAGCCCAATGGGCACTGCCTGGATAACATCGAGCAGCAACGGATCAGTTTCCGTAGTGAAAGAAATCTTATCTGTTTGTTCAAACGACTCCTTCATATAACCAATCAATTCCCCCATGTACCATTTCATATCTATTTTCCCAAGATTATCAACCTGGTAAAGCCGCTGATGAATGAGCGACATCGCATACATGCGGTGCTGACTGTTGCGGATGGCAGCTATTGCATCTGCGTTATCCAGGTATTCAGACTGCGTATTGAGCAGGCTGATCACAATCTGTAAATTATTTTTAACGCGGTGATGTACTTCTTTCAATAACCACTCTTTTTCTTCCACCAGCTTTTTCAGCACTTCGTTCTGATCATTTATTTCCCGTTGTTTACTTTCCAGCTCCAGGTTAGAACGTTTTTTCAGCCGGTAACGGTTATACATTAATGTGGAGAAAAGCACCAGCATGGCTACACCTGCGGCAAATGCATTGCGGAATACTTTCTCGTTTTGCAACAACACCTCCTGCAGCGCACTTTTCTGCGTAAGTAATTCTATATTTTTATCTTTTTGCCTGGTTTCAAACTGTAATTGCAGTACTCCCAGTTGTTTCGCCTGGGCAACACTGGTTAAAGAATCGGAAAGCAATTTATATTGCCTGAAATGGCTGAAAGCTGAAGAAATATTACCCATTGCCGAATCAGTTCTGTAAAACAGGTACTCTCCTTCCACCTTCCGTACAAGCGCCAGTGGTATGCTGTCTTTGTAGTGGGCATAACTCCGGAGATAGGGAATCGTTTCCTTATAACGGCCCACCGACTGCAGGTAATAAATAATCGCCAGGCGCAAAAGCTGGCTGGTTCTGTCAGGTATCCTGCGCTGCTGATAGCTGCTTACCAGGTTCCTGAAGTAATGATCTGCTTTGTCGAACTCCATGAGCGCCATATAGTCCTTCATATAGATCATTGGTTCCAGCATCCGTTCCGTTTCACTCGCAGACGGCCCATATTGCGCGCTAACCAACAAGGTGTCGAGGCTTCTCCTGTATCCGCCCCTATTGCGGCAGGCGTCTGCAATATTGACAAGCATGGTTTTAATACTGCCGGTGTCCCGGTTACTCCGGGCCAGTACTAATGCTTTATTGAAGTAATCAATTGCCTCGTCATAATATTTAATACTATAGTAATTCAGCCCAACACGGTTATATACGGTCGTCATCACCGGTCCTGTATCGCCTGTTTTTTTTCCGGCTTCCACGGCGAGTAAATTATACCGGAGCGATTGAGTGAAATTGTTTAACTCGTGATTGATTTCACCCATTATCGAATAAATTCCCTGTAAGCGCGGGTATCCTATTTGCTGGTAAACGGATAAAGTGGCTGTGAGTACTTCCAGCGCCTCCGTATACTGACCGTTCAGCTGCAGCAGATCTCCCCTGAACTCATTAAGTTTGGCCGCAGAAAGACTGTCGCCCAAGCTTTGATAAATATCGATGCCCTGCTTGTATAAACTGATCTTTGTTGGAAGGTCTTCCGCCGAATTGGAATAGCTGCCGCCCAGCTCCAATATTGCTTCCGCCTTTAGCCTGGGTGTTCCATAAACACTTAAAAGGCCAACCGCTTCCTCACTTGTCTTTCTGCCTTCAGCGGAACGTCCGGATTCCCGGTAGGCTTTTGCCAGTAACAGTTTACTCAGCCCAAGTCCTGCCGGGTATCTCAGCTCCTTACTTAATTTTTCCATTTGGCCGGCGATCTGGAAAGCCATTTTCATATCTGGCTCCAGTGACCCCGGTTTGTCGAGGAACGATTCTCCCCGCTTCATCCAGGCGGTGATAGTAGCGGTATCTCCTTTACTGCTTTGAACCAACCGGCCTATGGTTTCAGGGCCGGCAACGGACTGCCCATAGGCTTCCCCGGTAACCGCCAGTCCCAGCAACATCCATATCCATATTTTCCCCCGGATCATTTTCCTCATGGCGCAAATTTACGCGCCAGCACCTCTCCCTGCAAATAACAAACAACAACGGCCACTCCCGGCAGTAGGATAGCACTGAGTCCCAGCCATTTAGCCATCATTGCGCCGATCACGCAACCGGCTAAAAATCCCCCGATGGTGAACACCTGGCCCTGGAAATCCTTCCACGCCAGGGCATCGCCGCTCCGGCCCTTCCTGATCAGGTTTCCCAGATCCAGCGAGGCCTGGGTAACGTTGCCGGTCATCATGGTGGTTGGTCCGTGTGTTTCTTTGGCAAATAATTTCCCAAAAGCATTTTGCAGCCCCATTGCTGCTGCAGTAGTCATCACAATTGAATAGATCATTACTTTCTCTTCCACTCCCGTTAGCATAGGCTGCAAGATAGCGCCAATTCCGCAAATCATGAGTACGATGCCCTCCACGAGGAGTATTTTATACTTTTTCTGCGTTTTCTCAACGGCCCATCCGGCGGCCATTACAGCGAATACAAATACAGGAAAGGTGATTAGTTTCATCCAGGACTCCATGTGATCGCCACCCGTTGCCACCTGCGCCGCAAACACAATAAAATTGCCGGTCACGTGTGCAGAAAAAATGCCATCTCCCGATACAAAGGTGGCGGTATCGCAAAAACCCGCCACCCATGCAAGTAAAAATGTTACCCAATTGATATTGTGTGTAGCTTCTGTCATGTTTTAATTTTGTGGTGTTTAAAACCTTTTTTGCTATTCAAGATGCGCCCTTAGCATCCAGGCCATTTTTTCATGCTTTTCCATCAGCCCTGTGATATAATCACTGGTTCCTGCATCATGGAATGCGGTTACGTAGCCGTCAATGTTTTCCCGCAGGCGGATCAGTATACTTTCATGGTCCGACAGCAGTTCTTTGATGTGGCCTGTTGCATCATTTTTTTCTCTCGACTGCTCCGTGAGGTGCGTCAAGCTTAAAAACTCCTTCAGGGTTGCGGGCGGGAAATGGCCAAGGGACCGGATCCTTTCTGCCACATCATCCACTATTTCTTCCATCTGCCCATACTGGGACTCAAAAAACAGGTGCTTGCTGTGAAAATCAGGTCCTGTTACACACCAATGCGCTCTGAGGGTTTTGGTGTAGAGAACGAATTCGTCTGCCATTATTTTTCCCAGCGAATGGGCTACGGCAGAAAGGTGTTCTGGTTTAATACCAATACGTGTAATCATCTTTTTTAATTAAATAATTGAAGCAATAAAAAGGTATCCAAAGAATAGGTACCGGCGCCCAGCGCCAGTAAAAAAAGTAAAGAGAGTGTGTACATATAGGGCACATCGCGTACCTCCAGGTCGTCGTTACGGTGTACCACAAAGTAACCGATGGCGGTTACTCCAATCGTCGGCAGAATTACCAGCCGCGTACCGATGCCCAGCATTACCAGGAAAGGCACTACCGTATCTGAAAACGTAGCCACCAGTGCGTTGAGCTTTTCCGGTAAATGAAGCGGATTGGGTACATGCTCTTTTTGCCCGTTCACTACGCGGAATTTTTTCATGCCATGTACCCTGAACAGCTCCAGTGCCAGCAGGCAGCGGAATACCAGCATAGCGGCGTTATTCCAGGTGCTGCCCAGGTCGGAGTAAAGTATGGAGATGATAATATCGTTCATAATATGCGCGTTAAAATGCAAAACAGGAGCAACCAAATGCCCCCCAGAATGCGGTGTAATTGTTAACAGGGATGTTGCTCTTACGGGCAATATCGTGATGATGCCCGTGAACGTCGCAACTGCCTTTGCAGCTATGTATCCCGGCAGCAGCAACTGCTTCGGCAGCTGGCGCCTTGGCAACAACCGCAGCATCTTTATGGTAACCCGGATAGTTTTTTACGGGTGACCAGTCGGGCAACACGGGTATTGTTGGCGGTGCGTGGGTAGCGAAATCGTCTTTGGCGTATACCACCTTTCCGTCAACAATGGTGAGGATGGACTCAATAGATTTGATCGCTTCATCATCCACTTCAAAAAAGTCGCGGTCCAATACCGCCAGGTCGGCAAACTGCCCTACTCTGATACTGCCTTTCTTTTGTTGCTCCCCGGAGAACCATGCACTCCCTTTTGTATACAGTTCCAGTGCAGTTTCCCGGCTTAATTTATTCGCATCGCCGTATAGTTGCAACCCTCCTACGGTTTTGCCGGCAGTAAGCCAGTACAGGGCTACCCATGGATTATAACTGCTAACCCTGGTGGCATCGGTACCTGCGCCAACGGGTACCCCTGATTGAAGCATTTGTTTAACCGGTGGCGTATGCGCCGCTGCGGCAGGCCCATAACGATCGGCAAAGTATTCGCCCTGGAAAGCCATGCGGCTTTGAATGGCAATGCCGCCGCCAAGTTCCCGAACACGGTCAATGTTGCGCTCATCGATGGTCTCCGCATGATCGAAGATCCAGGGAAGACCGTTAAAAGAAATCTCCCGGTTTACTTTCTCAAAAACATTTAAAAACCGGGTGATACTTTCGTTATAGGTAGCATGTAAACGGAAAGGCCAGCGTTTTTCTACCAGCAGCCTCACTACCCGTTCCAGCTCCTCCTCCATTGTATCGGGCAAGTCCGGCCGCGGCTGGAGAAAATCTTCAAAGTCGGCCGCAGAAAACACCAGCATTTCGCCGGCGCCGTTGTGACGATACATATCGTCTCCCTGGTGAAGGGTAACGGAGCTGGTCCAGTTTTCAAAGTCTTCCCGCTCCTGTTTAGGCCGTTGTGTGAACAAGTTGTAGGCGATACGAACGGTCAGTTGCTTTTTCTCATTCAGTTCACTGATAACTTTATAGTCGTCGGGGAAATTCTGAAAGCCGCCACCGGCGTCTATCACGCTGGTGATGCCAAAGCGGTTTAACTCCGTCATAAAGTGACGGGTAGAATTTACCTGGTGTTCATACGACAACCGCGGTCCTTTGGCGAGTGTGGCATACAGGATGAGTGCATTGGGCGCTGCCAGCAGCAGTCCGGTGGGATTGCCTTTGGCATCTTTCTCCAGGCGGCTTCCCGGCGGCGCCGGCGTGTCTTTTGTAAATCCAACTGCCTGCAATGCTGCACGGTTTAACAGCGCCCTGTCGTACAGGTGCATAATAAACACCGGCGTATCCGGCGCAATGGCATTGATCTCATCCAGGGTGGGCATTCGTTTTTCAGCGAACTGGAATTCAGTCCAGCCACCTACCACACGCACCCACTGCGGCGATGGTGTTAGTGCCACCTGCACTTTCAGCATGCGCAATGCATCTGCCAGGGAAGGGACGCCATCCCATCTTAATTCAAGATTATAGTTCAGGCCACCGCGGATTAAATGGATATGCGAATCGTTTAATCCTGGTATCACCCTTTTGTTTTTCAGGTTGATCAATACCGTGCCGGTATCCTGAAATCCGTTCAGTACCGTAGCGTCGTCTCCCACTGCAATGAATTTGCCCTCTTTGATCGCCACTGCTGTTGCTGAAGGCTGGTGCCGGTCTACGGTATGGATTTTACCGTTATAAAGAATTAAATCGGCCTTTTTCATCGTCGTCAGTTTTAGTTATGAAATGAAGCAATGGCTTCTTTGATTCCTTCGCCGGCAGTGACGAAAAATGCGGGGCCTGCAAGCAGTATTACTTTGGTTATTTTTTTCGGGGCGGCTAAATTATTTTTATGGAGATACAGCTGCGTTCTGTATGCCTCAATAATGCCTTTGGTGACGTTACCTGCAACGAGGGCCGTCGGTGAATCGATACCGCCATCTTTGATATCGCTGGCGAAAGAAAAACTGGTCACGCCTAAATTCAGTGCTTCACGCATGGCCACAGTTGCCACGGAGGTCATAAGATCGGGCGTGAAATTATTCCGGTTGCCCATACCAATCAATAATAAACGCGGGGATTTCAATGCGCCTTTGGCGGGCGTAATCAGAATCGTTTCCAATGCATGCCCGGCAAACCTGCCTGTTTTGCGCAATTCTGTAATTTGACCGTGCAGCGCCTCATCCAAATGAACCATGCCGTTCAGCGCGGCGGGCAATGCAGGAGGATTAAAAATATCCCCTTCCGTGTACTCGAACACACAAGCCACCTGTAAAGGCGATTCGGCGGCTGAAGGCCCCTGGACCAATCCCTCGATGGCGATCCCATCTACCTTTCCCCAGATCTTTGAAGTGCCGATCGCAGTTGTCTTCACAGTGGTATCCGCGGTTGCCGCTTGTTGGGCATATGCTGTGGTTCCTAGCAGCAACGCAAAGGCTACCGGCAACAGGCTTCTTATTTTTGTTACCCAAAGACTTCCATTACGCTTATAATTTCTCATGATGAATAGTTTATTTTCCTGTTAAAATTTGAATGCAATCCTGGTGTTGATGAATAATCCGTCTTTATGATCTTTGATCAGATCATCTACAAAAGCGCCTGTCTTAAAATATTGTATACCGGCATTCAGCGAGATAAACCGGTTCAGTGTGTATACTGCACTTGCGAGGTAAGCGGTACCTATATATCTTTTTGCTGAAGAAGCACCTGCCAGGTTAAAATTGCCACTGGGGCGATATACACCATCCTGCAGGGAGTAACGCCAGTTGAATACCACATCTGCCTGCAACAGCAGTTTAGGTCCCGGGTTCACAGTAGCATAAGGATGGATATCAATGAGGTTTACAGGGCCTATTTGCGGACTGAATCCGAAATATCCTCCTTTGGGATACAACGGGTTAAAGGTGCCCAGTTTTCCGTCGCCTTTGTTACGGTCTCCGGAGATGTAGTCATTACGTAAATTGATCGTTGGCCGGCCTTTCACAGATTCAAACATATAGCCGATATCTGCGGAAGCAGTCCAGGCGCTGATATCCGCAACGCCAAATTTTCCGAACTGCCATGCCGCCTCGAAGTTGTAAATGAAGCCGCCGCCATATTTCCAAAGCCTGCTGCCCAGTGTATGTCTTACTTCCTTTTCAGCTCCATCTTCGAAAACTGCCAGATCCCGCCGGACACCCAGGTAATACACATCCAGGTTACCAGCCCGGGGGAAAATACGCTTCGCATATAGCCCCCAGAGGTTTACCTGTTTGCTGATCTTATTGTCGAATGCGCCTGTGTTCACGGTGTCTGCTGCCATTACAAATGCGTCTGCGGTAAAACCTGCGGCGGCATACATTAATTTAAGTCCATCAAAATAAAGCCGCAGGTTGGGGCCTTCGCGGACAGAGATCAGCCGCCCGCTGCCATAGTCCAGCTCCTGGCGGCCGGCACGGACAGTAAGGCTGTTTGTGTTACGTTTATACAGCTGTGCATCAATAAAGAGGTTCTGAATATTCAGGTGATCTTCATCAATAGGCCTGGGACCGTTTTTACGACCTCCTTCCCAGGCACTTCGCAGCTGCGTGAACACCCGGATGCGTTCTCCGAGGTGAACATCCGCATGAAGGTCGTAGCGCTGCAATAAGAAATTATTGTGACCTGTTCCCAGCCGTCCCCAGTCTTCATTATTAAAATCAACATATTCCCACCTCGCCGATCCGCCGAAAGAAACGTAGATGTTATGTTCAGCAGAAAGGGAAGTATATTTTACCTGGCGATAAAAGGTGGGTGCAGAATCACGCAGGTAGGCATAATTCTCATCAAAACGCATCCCTTTAAATGATTGTGTGAAACCTGCATGGCTGATCAGCAGGAGCATGATCGGCATTGCTGACTTTTGCCATAAACAGAAATTGGAAACTCGCAAAGCTGGTAGAGGATTTTACAGAAGAATCAGTGTTTAAGCATATGATGAGCATAATGAATGCCTATGCCATAAGAACCGCCATACTTTTTCATCAGGTCGGTAACTGCTACATACGTTTCCTGTCTGGCCCAATCTCTCTGCAATTCCAGCAGGTACTGAATAGCGGTAATGGGTTTAACGCCTGCGTGCACCATGCGTTGCACGGAGCGTTCATGCGCTTCGGGGCTAACGTCGCCACAGGCATCGGTAATAACATACACGGTATAGCCTTCTTCAATGGCCGACAGCGCAGGACCTACAATACAAACGCCTGTCCACAGGCCAGCAAGTACCAGCTTCTTTTTGCCGGCGCCGGTAATGGCTTTATACGCAGCTTCATCTTCCCAGGTATTCATGGAGGTACGGTCGATGTACCCGGAAGTAGCCTGTGGGTAAAATTCTTCAATTTCAGGAAATACAGGGCCTGAAAAGGTTTCTTCGGCAACTGTTGTTACAATGGTAGGGATATTAAAGATCTTTGAAGCGCCGGCAACAATAGCGGTATTGGTACGCAGTTCACTGAGCGGAATACTCTTGGTGGCAAAAGCCATCTGGCCTTCAAAATCAATTAATACTAATGCGTGGTTCTCCGGTGATAACAGATTCGGTGACGGTTTCATAAATTTAAATAGTTTCCGCCCGGTAAGACAACAAAGATGCCACCTCGCAATCATCTCATAATCAACATCATAAGCGAAACTATTTAATAAAAAATATACGACATATCGTAAATTTATGATCGTACATAAAACTCACTCCCGCTTACGGATCAATGCTATTAATCCTTCATTCCCGATAATAATCATACCATGACGATCTGCGGTAATACCCTCTTTCAATTGATAAGTATACCTGGGCACATTTCCTTCCATCACCGTTGGCAGGTATAAAAAACGGTAACTTCCATCCTGTTTTTTCAGGGCCTCGCCCACCTCGATAATATGCGAGGATATAATAAAGAAACAATTCCTGTGTTCCGAAAAAGCAGCGGTAATAGCGAGCGTAGCATCATAAGCATCCTTTACATTGGTGCCTTTAAATAACTCATCGAATATAACTACGAGATCTTTTGACGCTCCAACCTGCTCCGCTACACTTTTCACCCGCAATACTTCCGCATAAAAGTGGCTATAGCCATGCTCCAGGTTATCGGGGACATTAATTGTAGAAAAGAGCCCGTCTTTTACAGAGAACTCCATTTCCGCTGCCGGCACCGGGAACCCCATATGTGATAAAAAAACGGCAATGCCAAACGACTTCATAAATGTTGACTTCCCCGCCATATTTGCCCCGGTAAGAAAAGCAACATTCGATGCCGGATGAAATGAAATATCGTTAGGCACGGCATGCTCCACTGAGGGGTGAAACAATCCGCTGATATTGATTACATTTTTATGTTTGGGTAAAGCCCTGGCGTAACAAAAGTGCTTTGTCCGCGCAACAGTGGATACGGCTATATATACATCAAACTGGTAAATAACGTCTATCACAGTCTTCATCTCCTCCAGGCATCCTGTTCTTAACTGGTAGTCGTATTTTATAAGCTTTGGCAGCGGAATATTCTTTACATCTGTTTCTTTCCGGAGCCACAGCAGCCGCCGATCGTTAAAGATCTGCCGGATTTTTTCGACCTGTTCCTGAACAGGGCCATAGGCGCCCAGCTCGGCTAATTTGTAAATGAAATCACGAAAGGCTATTAACAATGTGATCGTTTTTCCCAGCCCTGTTACAAGCAGCTCATAGCTGTTATCGCGGATCACTGTTTTAAGTAACTTCCTGTATACTATGTTCCATGCAGCGGCCGGCATGGTAGCACTGGCGCCAGTGGTAAGATAATTTTCTGCTATGCTGAATGATTCAGCACTGAAAGGCAGTACAGCAGGGTTGCTGTCAAAGTATTGAAATATACTGCTGCGTTCATTGATCGCAAGATGATCTGTTAACGGATACCGGAACATATCATCCAGTAACTTTCTGCCACCGCCGGTTATAACGTTGTCGAATATACGGTAAACGGATTTGTTGTTGTACCTCCCGGGAATGTTCAGATCATCAAGCGTTTGTTTGTCTGCGAGAAAACTCATACGTCCTTATTTTTATCTTTCTTTTTGCCGATGATATCCAGGATACCTTCATTTTTGATAATAATCATCCCATGCCGGTCGGTGGTAATACCATTGGCTAACCGGTAGGTATAAACGGGTTTGTTGTTTTCCATGCGGGTAGGCAGAAAAATGAATTGAATGTTACGGCACTGCTCTTTCAGCACTTCTCCCGCCTCGGTGATATGCGTTGAAATGACAAAAACACCATTCTCTCTTTCTGCAAAGGCAGCGGTAACTGCCACCGTACCTTCATAGGCGTCTTTTACATTGGTGCCCCTGAAAAGTTCATCAAAGATGAGCAACAGGTTCCTGGCTTTCGACAGCTCCCTGGCGATCTTTTTTATCCGCAATACCTCCGTGTAAAAATGGCTGCTTCCGGAGGAAAGGTCGTCCGGTAAATTGATAGTGGTGTAAATACCATCCCTTACGGCAAACTCCATTTTCTCCGCAGGAACGGGAAAACCCATATGCGCCAGGAACATGGCTATGCCCAGTGATTTCATAAAGGTGGACTTACCCGCCATGTTGGCGCCGGTTAAAAAAACCACGTTGCTTTCCGGGGTAATATGTATCGTATTGGGCACCGCCTTCGCTACCTGGGGATGGTAAACGCCCTCCAGCCGTATATGGTGACTACCGGCATCCAATGCAACCGGGAATATAAACTTTCTTTGTGCCGCCACGTTGGCTACCGTGATATATACATCTAAGTGATAGATCAGCGACAACATTTTGCCCAGTTCATTTCTGAACCGGAACCTGAGCAGTTGATCATAGGCTACTACTTTGTCGTAAGGCAATTTAGTTCCCGCCGGCTCCTGCAATACCGGCTCCAGTGCCGGGTCTTGCAGGAGTTTTTTCATTTCAGCGATATCCGGCAGGTATGGGTGATCAGCGGACATTTTTGTCATATCAATAAAAAACCCTTGCAGCGTTTGCAGCATTTCTATCACCGACCGGACCCCATCGCTGACCGTTTTAAAATTAGTATCGGCCGCTATCAGGTGGTTGAATTTCCTTGCCAGGGTATTGCCCTCCGGCGATAAACGGGTCCGGTCGTCCTGCACTGCCAGGTAGCCTTCTATTACGTCGAACAAACCGCTGCTGAAGGGGAAACGGGCATCAACAGACTGAAGAAACCGGATCTTGCCGCTTCTATTGTTGATAGCGGTTTTTTCCGCAAGCGGGTACCTGAACATATCTTCCAGCACAGCGGCGCCACCGCGTGTGCTGGTATGATTAAAAACAGTGTAGATGGAATCCGCTCCCGGTTTCCCCAGTATATTGAGATCAGTAAGGGTTTGCTTATCGGTATTAAAAATCATCTTATAAAAAATTAAAACTATCCCTGACTATTTCCTTTTCCGTCTGATGAGCAATATGGCGCCGAATGCCAGCAGGATGCCGGGCAATACCCACAGGTAAATAATCCGCAGGAACTTCACCTGGTCTTTTGTTAACAGTACGGCTGTATCTTCCGGCTTGGGGCGGGTGCTATCGATCGGGAATTCGCCATAACTGAGCCAGCTGAACAAAGCGGTATTAAAAACAAAATTGGCGGCTCTTAAATTAAAACGCTGCAGCTCCGCGTTGCCCATGAAATCGGCATCACCGGTCACTATAATGCGTTGTTCTTTGTTATTGATCTTCCGTGTCAGGGAAACCGCTGTGGCAAAAGATTTGCGCTCGTCGCCCCTTTCCGGTAAGAAAACCACTTCCGCAGAATCGGTTACGAGGTTATCTTTCTTCAGCCAGCAGTTTCTTATATCCGTTACCAGCAATGGCTTGATGGTGAATGCACCGGTATCGCTATAAGAGAGGGCTGTTGCCCGCGGCATGGAAGCCATAGCGCTATCGTGGTGACTATGTGCCAGCGCCGGATAAAACGATGCGACCGTGGCTGTGAGATAAGGCGTGATCAGCTCCGGTTGCAGGTCTTTGCTGGTTTGCACTAATATACCATCCATCAATTGCACGCCCAGCTGCCTCAGAAAAGGATTCAATATGGCCTGCTTGCCCGGCTCTCCGGCCACCAGCAAGTTTCCGCCGTTGTTTACATATCGCTGCAATTTCTCCATACCAGCCGTTGTGATGGCCACCTTCGGATCGGCCAATACCAGGGCGGAGATATCAGTGGGAATATCCTGCGACTCCAATGATAGTGTATCCACGTCAAAACCCTGGTTCAGCAATGAGTTACGGAAGGTAGTGAGGTTCGTGAGCACTTTATATTCCCTGTCTCCCAGCTTATTTATACTTCTCTCCAGGTGCCCTGTCAGGAAAACTATTTTGGGCATTTTTGCCTGCAGCAAACGCTTAAATGCAGCCGATACTTCCGTTTCGCCCGGCCATTCCTGGTTGTCATCAAACACCCGCAGGAACGTGGTTTTCCCTTTATACTTCAGTTGCATTACGTACCGGTTCAACTCCGGTTTCAGGTTAATCACCTTCCGCATTTCAGCCGGCGTTTTAAACTGATCCATTGAAAGATCCCTGCTATCTGCATATTGCTTGGCTATCTGGTCCAACGTTTTGCCCTGGTAGTACCGGTACATACCGGGATTTTCATAGGACGAATCATAATATAAAACCGTTTTAAGTTCAATATTATGTTTGAACCGGGTATAGGGTTCCCAACGGCCCAGGTTCCGGTTATATGAATCGGGGCTGCCCAGGTCCCAGTGGCGTCCCAGCAGGTTATTATATGCCGTCACTTCCAGTGGAGCATCTCCCAGTTCCTTTATAATTTTCTGCGCATTGGGTGTCAGCGTTCTTTGCTTGCCACGGCTGGCGTCATAATAGCCCACCATTGAAGGGATGGAGCTAAAGTAGCCAACGGCCAGTGTGGACACTATCACAAAAGCATATCTCCCGGTTTTTACAATAGCCGGTTTGGATTCCATGCCGGCTTTCAGCTTATAGATACTGAGCCCGAGGAAAAGATAAACGATGGCCAGGAAATAGATCACATCCTTTGAAGTAATGAGCCCCAGCAGCATGTTCCCCGTACGCCCTGAAATAGACAGAAAGTAAGTCAGGTTCCGCACAAATGCAATATCCTGCCAGAGCGTGCCTACATAGGATAACAGGCCTATCATTACAAAGGTGCATACCGCAGCCACCACCTGATAAGTGGTGAGGCACGACATGAACAACCCGATGGCCGAATAGGCGCAAAGCAACAGGTAAAGCCCCAGCATAGCGCTGAACAGCATACCGGTATCCGGCGATTTAATCTGGAACATGCTGGAGGTAACAAAGATCCCAAAGATCATCACCAGCAACAAGCTGTAGATCATCATCGCCAAAAATTTCCCGAACACAATTTCCCTTACCCGGATAGGCGAAGTATACAACAGTTTAATAGTGCCGCTGCTGGTTTCACGGCTGATCAGGCCCATCGTGAGCAATGGAATGTATAAGTATAAATTGCGCATTACGCCGCCTAATACACCCCTGTTACTCAGGAAAACAAATTCTCCTACACTGCCGAAAAATTTCCCGCCCGCATCCTGGTCCCTTGCGATGGCTTCCATTACGCCGAGGTACGTTGCCCCGCATTGGATGAGAAATACAATCATTAAAAACCAGGCAATAGGTGAGTAAAACAGGGTGCGTAACTCTGTTTTGGCTATTCTGAATATCGTCTTCATTAATCCGTTATTGTTTTGATGATGGATGGGATAACTGCTTAAATATTTCGTCGAGCGCGCTTTTATCAAGGCTGATCTCCCGGAGTCGCCAGCCATTATGTACCGACGCAGCGATGATCCTTTCCGTGATCTCCTGTTCACCATTGAAGTAAATGCGCAATTGTCTTTCTGTAAGGAATTCCACCTGGGTAACACCATTAATTTTTAGCAGCTCTGCTTCTACCGGGGGATTCTCCATATGTACCAGCACACTGTGTGGTTCTACATAGTTGTTAAACGTGTCCATTGTATCGGAGAAAACAATTTTCCCGTTTTCGATCATCCTGATTTCTTTACAGAGTATCTGCACTTCAGACAGGATGTGCGAAGAAAAAATCACGGCCCTGTCGCGGGCGATTTCTTTGATCAGTGACCGTACCTCTATGATCTGGTTAGGATCCAGTCCGTTGGTAGGCTCGTCCAGCACTACCAGTTTGGGTTGGTGTACAATGGCCTGTGCAATGCCCACCCGCTGGCGGTAACCGCCGGAAAGGTTCCGGATCAGTCTTTTGCTGAAATGATCTACCCCGCAACGTTCCTTGGCTTCCTTTATGGAGGGTTTCATTTTATCTTTTGGCAAATGCCGCAGACCGGCGCAATAGCTGAGGTATTCATCGACCGTAAGATCCATGTAAAGTGGGGGATGCTGCGGCAGGAAACCGATATCCCTTTTGGCCTGTTGCGGATGCTCTTTCATGTTAACGCCGTTAATATAAACATCGCCTTCGGTCTGGTTCAGTGCCCCGCATACAATATTCATGGTGGTCGACTTTCCCGCACCGTTTGAGCCCAGCAAACCGACAATACCTGTTGGGCTTATTTCCATATTAATATCACGGATGGCCCAGGAAGTACTGTACCGGTGGGACAACTTTTCAATTCTGAGAATACTTGATGCCATTTATTTTATATTTTTTTTTGCAGATGTACAGTCTATGGATTTTGTTCCATTTCCGGGTTCTGGGTGATGAGTATATTGGCCAGTGGAAATACGTAGCCGCTGCTGTTGGGCGCCAATGTGTACGTGTTACCATTGAATGACCTGGTAACAGTTTTAGCAAACTGCGGATCCTTGTTCAGCCGGCGCTGATCAAACCAACGCAGCCCGGTGCCGAAGAATTCGCGACGGCGTTCCTCCACTACCAGTTGCAATGCTTCTGCTGCAGTAGCAGCGGTAAGGTCTGCATAATCGGCGGCCAGGAAACGGAATTTACGGAGTGTATTCAGCATACCCACAGCTTCATCTGTTTTGCCTGCACGGGCAAGGCATTCTGCTTTTATCAGCCAGGTTTCATTTACGGATAGGCCCACTGCGGGCTTATCCGGGGCGCCTGAATATTTTTCACGCGACCAGAAACCCAACCCGGTAAATGAAGGATAAAACGAAGTGCCGGTTTTTACAAAAAGCTGATAGCGCAAATCCTTTGTTCCGAGCAGGTCCAGTATTGCCTGACTTAACTGCGGAGCGCTATACATTCCACGGGGCACTTTCCGCAGCAGGATCTGCTTATCGTTGAACTGGGAAGGAAAAAAATAGGTACTTCCGGCAACGGCTAAATTATAGTCGTACAAGGTACTTGATAACGCCAGCGTACTATCAGCAAAAGCAGCGGCATTGGTGAAGTCGCGCATGTTAAGGTATACTTTGGCTAACAGCGCATAAGCCGATGCCTTATTGGGCCTGAAATTAATATCCTGTTTGAGTGGCAGCATGGGAATTGCCGCCGTGATGTCCTTCAGCACCTGCTCATATACCTGTTTCACCGTGGCCCGTTTTAAATCCACAAAAAGAGCTGCCTTTAGTAATACCGGCACAGCAGGATCGGTTTCCGCAGTAGCAGCATCATACTGCTTTCCATACAGGTTAGCCAGGTTAAAGTAGGTAAAAGCCCTTTGCATCAGCGCCTCCGCCAGGATCGTTTGCTTCAACAGCTGATCTCCTCCTTTACTGTCCATTACGCCGTCAATTACTACGTTGTAAGTGTACATACCGGCATACAGGGAATTCCAGTCATTGTCCTGCATAAGATCCGTGTAAACGGGTTTACGCCAGGTATAGGTGGCCGTTTGAACAGTGTTACCTTTAATATTATCCTGGATCTCCGGCGCACGGAACTCCACGTCATCACAGCTCACAAGCGGGGCTGAACCAAAGGCGCTCTCCTGCTGATCCCGGTTATTCATTAAAGCGCGGTAGTCTTCTGTATACACCAGCACACGCTGGCCCTGTATGGGCACTTCTTCCACATATTTACGGCAGGAAACCATGCCGGCACCCAGTAATAAAAAAACAATAACTATTGTATAGTGACGCATACTTTTCGGTTTAATGAATTAGAAACTCAGTGCAACTCTGAAAGAATAATTGGTTAATGGAGGAAGCTGGTAGTTATTGCCGGTGGTATAGAGATAATCGGGGTCCAGCTTCTCCTTATTGGCTGCCCAGATCATTCCGAGGTTGCGTGCGAGCGCTGAAACGGTTAAGCTTTTCAGTCCTGCTTTCCCCAGTAAAGTAGCAGGAATAGCATAAGACAACATCACCTGCTGCAATTTGATATTACTGCGGCTTCTTACCAACAGATCTGATTCCCTGTAACGGCCAGTGCTGGTATTGAAGTTGGTATTAGCGCCGAACGCCAAAGCCGGAACGTTGGTGAAGGCTTCATCCCCCGGCTGTCTCCAACGATTGGCCAGGTCCCCATTTCTTCCTACAAAAAGATTATTACTGAATCCGATATCCTGGATAGAAGGTTTCAGGAAAACACCACCAAAAGCGCACTGGAACTGTGCGCTCAGGTCGAAGCCTTTGTATTGCACGGAATGACTGAAACTTCCAAACCAGGGTGAGGTAGTGCGTCCCGAATAAACCCGGACGTTTTCATACGGAAACTCCGCTACAGAGTATTTTTTCGAATGGTCTTTACCGTTGTAGATCAATGCCTGACCGGTATTATCCAATCCTGCCCAGGCGTAGGTAAACAGGTAATCTGTGGGATAACCTGAATAAAGCATCTCCGGCGCAAAGTAAGTAGTCGGTTTTTCGAAACGTGGATCTTTGATAATGTTCGTATTATAAGACATATTGATGGTGGCTGTCCATCTCCAGTTTTTGCTGAGAACCGGCACTACATTGATTCCCAGATCCACTCCATGACCTTCCAGGTTGGCGGTGTTAAATAAAGTAGATATAAAACCGTAGGTACCGTTGATCGGCAGTTGCCAGATGATATCTGTCGTATATTTCTTATAATATTCTGCAGAACCGAATACCCTGTTTTTAAAGAGGGAAAAATCGAGCCCCCAGTTCATCATCCTGGTTTTTTCCCATCCAAGGTTTTCCATAGCGGGAGTGGCAATCACACCATAAGGGTAGTTGGTATAATAGTCAGCACCGAGTATATTGATAGTAGTAACCGGCGCATAACCCTGTGGCGCGTTTCCGCTGAAGCCATAGGTAAAACGTGCCGACAGCTGATCTATCCAGGTAATATTACGGAGAAATTCTTCCTTGCCCAGGTTCCATTTCGCGCCGGCAGACCATAAAGGGATGGCTCTTTTACGCCGTTCCACACCCAGTAAATTATAGTCATCAAAACGTGCACTTCCGGAAACGGTATATTTATTGTCGAATGTGTAAGATCCGTTCGCGTAGTACGACAGCGCCCTGGTGGTTTTTTCTGTGACCGGCCTGGTAGTGGCGCCGATACTCTGCGTGATCCCATAGATATCTGTATATCCGACAAAAGGATTCACGCTGCGAAAAGCGTTGATAGACTTATCATAACCGTAGCGCATTTCCCCGCTGTTTTTACTATATGATTCCCTGATTTCATTACCTGCCAGTAAATTCAGCTGATGCCGGTCTTTCCAGTTCTTGTTTACATTGATCTGCCCACGCAGGTTGTAACTTCTTCCCTGCCCGTTGGCCAGATCCAGCCTGCCGCCCGGAGGCACGCCATACACACGGGTGCCCGTGGAACTCAAACTGGTAGCCTTATTCACCAGCATCCTGGCGTCGTAGCTGTCCGGTTCCCAGTACTGCTCGTATTCCGTAAACATCCTGCCTACATTTCCTGAAATATTAACTCCTAACCAGGACGTGATATTACCGTTCACCGCCAGATTCAATGCCACGTTATTAGCGGTATTATAACTGTTGGAATACTGCAGTTCGTCGATGGGAGAATAACGAAACGGAAGATATCCCTTGTTTTCAAGGTACCTGGCTGTTGACGGAATAGTCAGCAGATCATAATAAATATTGTTACCAGAAGCATCTTTGAGCATATCGTAAGGCCGCATACCGCCCGACACAGTGCTCATTGCCTTTACAGCGGCGTTGTTTATCTTATCCTTTGTATTCCCGAAAGTCAGATCTGTACTTATTGTAACGCGTCCATTCAACAAACTGGAGGTGTTCCCTGCTTTGAGGGAATATCCCCTGTTCGTATTATTTCTGTAAACACGGTCTTCCTTATAAAAATAACCCGACAGAAAGTAAGAGCTGTTTACTCCGCCACCGGAAACAGAGAGGTTATATTGCTGGGTAGTGGGTGACTGGATCATGTATTTTTCCATCTGCGAGCGGTTGTCGTTTGCGCCCAACGCCGCCAGCTGTGCGTTCATCTCGGCATCTGTTATTTCTCCGCGTTTGTTCCTGAAATAAATAGCCTGCACCTGGCTGCCATTCTCCGGATAATAGCTTCCCGGTGTGCTACGGGGAACCGGATCAGAATATCTTCCTTTATCCAGCAGTTCTTTTTCCAGGTCAACGTATTGTGATACCGACATCATTTCTCCATATCCAAGAGTAGGTTTACTGCTGGTCCCCATCGTAGTGGAGAAACTGAAAACCGGTTTGCTGTTACGTACTCCTCTTTTTGTGGTGATCACAATTACGCCGTTGGCTGCCTGGATGCCCCAGATAGAAGCCGCTGCCGCATCTTTCAGAAAAGTGATCTGGTCAATATCATCTGGATTAAGCAGGTCCAGCGCGCCATTGGCAATAGACACTTGCGAAGGGAATCCGTCTATGACCAGCAAAGGATCTAAACTTACTTTGGTGTACTCACTTTTAATAGTAGACAGGCCCCGGATTTTTACCGACCCGTTACGGCTTTTACCCGCCGTGGTTTTGGTGGAAATTTCCACGCCCGGCACCATGCCCTGCAACCGCTCCAGGATGCTTACTACCGGCACCTGTGCCAGCTGCTTCCCGGTAACCACGCCGAATGATCCGGTAGCCCGTTCCTGTGGAAGCGCCTGATACCCGGTATTCACCACTACCTGTACTTCCCCGAGTTTTCTGATGTCCGCATAAAGCCGGAATGTAACCGCGCTTCTTCCCTCCAGCTTTAATTCTTTTCGCTGATAAGCAATATTAGTGGCTACCAACGTAGCGTTCCGGGGCACATTTACAAAAGAGAAATCCCCCTGGATATCGGTAACGGCCATGAGCTTTGTATTGCGTACCGCCACTGTAACATCCGGTATCGGCAAACCGGTGGAATCCAGGATCCTGCCTTTCAGCAGGGGAATCACCGTAGAATCTGAAAGCGTGGCAGACTCCTGCTGGTAAGGCTTTTCAGAGAGGAAGATGGTTTTACTGTCGATAGAAAAAGTTAATGGTTGGTTTTTAAATACGTTTTCCAGGAACTCCTGCAAAGGGATTTCCCTGGCGTTAATGGTAATAGGGATCGCACGTTCCATCAACCGGTCGTTGCTGAATACCACGAAACCGGTTTGTTTGTAAACGGCGTCAAAGATTTTCTTCAGAGGCATATCCTTCCCCGAAATAGTGACCGCCTGGGATAAAGATTTTGCGGAAACGTGCAGTAAGGAGGCGAAGAGGCAGAAGGTAGTAATTCTCATAATCCGCAATATTTGTATAGGGACCGGCAATAGAAATCCCTTTCGTTCTACATGAGCGATTTTTTGCATAAATTTGGTTGTGGTTTGGTTGATAAAAAATTCGTTACACCGAAATTTTAAGTTTAGCCGGCTACCTGCCGGAAGCGCTCCTACTGCTTCCGGCTTTTTGTTTTTTCGACTAACCCTGTTTGATGATCTTTTTTATGATGATGATTATTGTGTGACTACCAGTCTTTTTCCTTCTTCAATGTTCAAATGTACCCCGGTGCTGTTCAGGCCTTTGATCAGGCCAGCCAGACTTATGTTCCTGCTGATCTTTCCATAAAATTTAATATCGGGCACAGCCCCTTTGTATACGATCTCTACATCGTACCATCGTGCGATTTGTTTCATTGCATATTTCAAATCCATTCCATCGAAATCAAAAAGCCCGTTTTTCCAGGCCATGATCTTGTCGATGTCTGCATTGCTGATCACCCTGGGGGTTTCTGACAATTGCAGCTGTTGCCCCGGGCGGAGCACAATGCCCTTGCGGTAGAGGTCTGACGCCTGCGGTTTCAGCGACAGTACTTTCACAGCGCCCTCCAGCAAGGTGGTATGCTGGCTTTCTTCATTTGCGTAGGCATTTACATTGAAATGGGTGCCCAGTACTTCAATACGGACATTATCCGGCACGGTTACCTGGAATGGCATTTGCGCATTTTGTGCTACTTCAAAATATACCTCCCCAGTGATCTCCACATTCCGGTGCTTACCTTCAAATACCGTAGGATAGCGGATAGAGCTGGCGGCATTCAACCACACCTGCGTACCATCCGGTAAGCTTACCCGGAACTGGCGACCATTCGGGGTCGTAATGATATTATAGGCAACTTCATTGTTTTCTTTTCCGCCAGGGCCATACACCAGCCGGCCGTTATCAAATAAGATCCGGGTGCCGTTCTGTGTGGCCACCACACCGTTTTGCAGACTATCCAACGCTATGCGGGAACCGTCGGCTAATTTCAGGATGGCACCATTTTTTCCGGGTGCGATGTCGGTTACCGGTGCATTGCCAGCAAAACCGGCAGGAGCCGGTCGTTGGGACTGGAACCAATAGAAGGTACCTGCCATAAATATAATAGCCGCTGCAGCAGCCGCCCATCTCCATCGTTGCAGGAAATGAACCCGTTCCCCGGGGACTGGTTGTGCGTTTGGTGAATACCTGGCCAGGAACTGCGCCAGCGCTTCGTTCTCATTGTACTGGGCGATCAGCTTTACTGCCGCCTGTTGAACGGCGGCATCATTAATTTCCTCCCATACCTGCTGGTGTTGCTTGTTATCCGCCACCCATGCATGTAGCTTCACCGCCTCTTCCGGCGTCAGGGTTCCCTTTAAATGCTTGCTGAGCAGGGCGGCTATATAAAAGGCATTTGATGTTGGTTCATCCATATTGGCACGGCGCTTTCTCTTATTACGACGTGATATTCTTACCGTACCAAAGCATCCAAAAAAAATCAGGAATGAGTTGTCATCAGCAGGAGAATGACAAAAATTTCAGGCGGGAGCCTGCGTTTTAACAGCATTATTCCCCGGGATTTCTGGTTTTTCACCGTTTGTACAGATAACCCCAGCTCACGGGCAATTTCATCGTTTTTCAACCCTTCTATATAACCCATGCGTATAATTTTGCTGCATTGTTCCGGCAGCTGGTTGATTTCATGATAAAGTTCATTGAATACTTCCAGGCGGATCATTTCAAGATCTGCAGCGGTTTCCCAGTCGGCCTGGGCGCCGAGAAATACAGCCTGGCGTTCTTTACTGTGAATGGCCACCTTTATGGAATCGAAACACGCATTGCGGGTAGATTTGAACAAGAAATCCTTCAGGTGCCGGACGTCTTCAAATGCCTGGCGCCTGTTCCATAACTTCAGGAATACGTCGTTTACCAGGTCTTTCGGATCGGCTGCTTCCTGGATAATTTTTTGTGCGAAAGCACACAAAACACCATAGTATTCCCTGAAAACAACAGAAAACGCGGCTTCATCGGCAACAGCAAGCCGTTGCAGCAGTTCTGCTTCTCCATATGGTTGGTCACGTTCAAACGATTTAATCAACTGCATCCCCGCTTATATGATATACTAAAAAAATGAATAACCACGAAGCCGGCAGTCAATGAGCGCCTTCTTTTAATTAGGATTATTCGTCATGAAAGGAACAACAGGATGGTAACCGGCATTTATTGGTTGACTTGAAAAGATGGACTCCCTTTTATTATTATGGTTGCCGCGACGGAATATCCATCTGCTTATGATAATGAACAGTCACTGTGCTGGTAAAATACTAAATTTTACCAGCCAATTTCATAAATTATTGTCAATCGGACAAATATATTACGTTCAGATGTTATTTGGATATAGCTATTCATTTTATTCATTCTGATTCCCGCCGGGTTTTCATTTTGGTTTTTTGACAAAACTATTTAATTTTAAATATCGACTGAATCCTATGTAACGACCGTAAATAGCTATTCCTAAAACCCTGCATCCTTCACCGGCTGCATAATACAGCATGTTTACCCGCTGTAAAAGTATCATTACCATAAGACATTTACCGTTACCTGAAAAACCAGTTGTTTGTAATCATTTACTCAATTAATAACCATGGAGCGCCTCACCGGTTTCCAAAAACTATCTTATATGCTGTATTGCCGTATACGGGAATAGTTCCTCTTATACAGGTAAACTACCAGGCATTTTTGCAGCCCGGCAAACCACCCGCATCCGGTGGTGGTGATATCCTTTTGCATCCTCAGATAACCATTTAAAACCGAAACATATAAACTATGGAAAGCCTGCAAACAATTAAAAGTGACGATATGGTGGAGATCCAATCCAAAGCGATCAAGTTAACCCATACCGGAAATTCAATCAAAGTATTATCAAAGGAGGAGATCTTTAAACTGATAGACGTTCATGAGCCCTATTACGCCCTGAAAGAGGTACGTGTGGATGAACATAATTTTGTAACTGCCACAATAGAAGCAGAACAACCGCTGGGAGAAGAGATCTCCCCTATTGCCGCGGCTGAAGCATGCAGGCATCTTGCCATCCTGGGATCCGTATGTTGTGCACTGATCAACCCAGTAAAACAAAAACACTACTATCTTGCCCACCGGGGAACCTATAAAAGGGCCGCGGAGAAAATACATTACACCCGAAAGAAATTAGTGGCCACCACCACGTGTACTTTTTTTAGTAAAAGAATGGCTAGCATAAAAGCCTGCCTGCTGGATGAAGACAATCAGCTTATCTGTGGAATAGAAACCAGTTTCCATGTAGTGCCCCATGCCCTCTTCGAACGGCTGTATTACAATTTCCATAAAGAAACACCTGATTTCGGCGTAACAAATCCGTATCATCAAAAGAAACCACTTTTTGATGTACAGTTTTCCGGCTTATCGGCGGCGGCCTCATTAGGTAAAATCCAGGATAATTATTGTGCAGGGCATTTCCCTCACTTCCCGGCGATGCCGGTGGCTATCCTGATGAATACGCTGCTGGACCTGGCGGCCAGGTATATTCATCACATCACCGCTGACAAATCATTAAAAATGTATGTCAGGGAAATGACGTTGTTGGCCGATAACCTGGGGTTTTCCGGGGAGGCAGTGGTGCTGCATGTTAAACAGGAAGCGTATGTTGATAACCGGTTTAAGCTTCACTGTATCGCCACCTCCACTGACAATAAAAGTGTGGGCGATATTACTGTTATCATTGAAACGGTGAAAGCGTTTTAAACTTCAATCACTAAAAATATAAAAACAGGGATGGCAGTTGCCATCCCTGTATCGATCATCGCATGTGAATTGTTCAGATTACTTTCCCCCGTTGTATAGCCCCAGTATTTTCGAAGCATTCCCGTTATAAATCTTTTCCAATACTTCATCCGGCAGGTACAATCCATAAATCATCCAGCGCGCCTGCATATGATGA
The DNA here is from genome assembly GCF_050434025.1 of Chitinophaga sp. W3I9. NCBI lineage: Bacteria > Pseudomonadati > Bacteroidota > Chitinophagia > Chitinophagales > Chitinophagaceae > Chitinophaga > Chitinophaga sp. W3I9. The sequence continues at coordinate 3,775,052 of NZ_JBNPWC010000001.1, read as the reverse complement.
CTGGGCGACGGATCTATATATTCATCCTTTGTTTCCAGGAAACGGTAATAAATACGATAGGCTGCTGCATCACAAGGTGTGTCTGTGCCAAACAATACCCTGTCCTGGTATTTGATCAGGAAATCGCGCGCGGTATACGGTTGTCGCCCAAGCTCACTGATGCGCGCAGAAATCTCCACATATAAATTGGGATATTTATCCAGCCAACCGGATACCCGCTCCAGTTCCTCCGGCAGGTTGCCTACATGCGCGCCGATAAAAATAGTTTTGGGATGACGTGCAACGATATGATCACGTTGCGTGAGTATGGCCTCTTTGGAGGGAAACTGCGGCCCGTAAAAGGACCAGTCCGGGTGCGCGCCCAGCTCATCATACCGTTCATTATAGCGGTCTGCCGGCGTAAAAAAAGCTTTTGGATCAGACACGTGTATCAGTACCGGAATTCCGAGCTCACCGCATTTCTCCCAGAAGGGATCGATGCGCGGATCATCTACCGGCACCAGCTTCCCGCTTTTGTCCTTTATGATCAGCCCAAGTTCCTTGGCAATTTTTACACCGCGGATGCCCATCTTCACGGCTGCTTCCAGTTTCTTCCCCTCTTTTATACCAAAATCGGGTTCATCGATCCGGCCGAAGTCGGGCCGGAAAAATACGAGGAACCTGTCTTTTGATACGGCTTGTGAAGCCTTCAGATGATCCAGATATTTATCACCGGCAGAATAAGCATCCAGGCTTACACATTTTATCACGCCGGCTTTATCCATCTCCGACAGGTAGTGCGCGGTATTTTTTAATTCGCCCAGGTGGTTGTGAATATCTATCACCGGGAACTTCGGCTTTATCACGCTGGTTTGTTTCACTACCAGCTGACTGCGTGGCTGCCAGTCGAGCAGTTTAAGGTCGCCTTTTTGCGCGAGCAGTATCACGGGCAACAGTAACAAATGAAGCACCGCTATCAGGCGGCTGACATTTTTTTTCATGTTCATTTTTTTTCGTCATTTCAGTTCATATACGCGTACGTAATCAATAACAAAATCTGCCGGGAAGATGGTAGGATCAATGCCCTGTTCTCCGCCCCAGTCGCCGCCAATAGCCAGGTTCAGCAAAAGGTATTGTGGCACATGATAGGCCCATTTGCCTTCGGGTACATCTTTCTTTTCGTAAGAAAAATATTTCTGGTCATCAAAGAAAAAATCGATCCGGTCCTTATACCACTCAATGGCATACACGTGAAAGTTCTCCCAGGGTTTTTCCATGGTGATCTTTCCGCCACGGCTGCCGCCATCATAACCCGGATGGATGTTGGCATGGATGCTGTTGGGATCATGTCCAACAAATTCCATGATGTCAATTTCAGAATACACCTGGGTAGAATCACCGGGACCCCAGGCCATGTTATTACCCAGTGTCCAGATAGCCGGCCACACGCCCCTTCCATGTGGCAGTTTGGCCCGTACTTCCACCCTGCCGGTAGTAAATTCGAAAATATCTTCTGTATTGAGGCAGGCAGACGTAAACTCTCCCCCGCTGTCGGAAGTAACGAAGCTGGTGCCGCCCTTGATCAAACGCAACGGCTCTTCTTTGATCGCCCTGATGATCAGGTTCCCGCCTTCCACATGTGCATTTTCGTAGCGGTTTTTGGTGTAATACTGCGCTTCGCGATGTCTCACAAAACCTTCTTCATATCGCCATTTTTTGGGATCCGGATGCCCGGTATAATTAAATTCATCCGACCATACCAGCTTGCCCTTTTGCGCAAAGGCAATAACCGGCATAACAAAAAAGATACAGGCTACTAATTGTTTCATCATCTTCATACTATTAATAATTTAAAAATTGATTTTATTCAAATACCAGGTAACCGAATTTTTCTATGTCATGAAAACTCTTCCCGGTCAGCTGCCACGACCACTCCGCTTCTCCTTTGTCGTAGTCTACCCGGTACAGGTTTGCCTTCCAGGTAGTTCCCCTCCGGGGGTGAATATTTTGCAATGGCCGCAGGAGTTTAAAAGGAATAAAGAATTCTGCTGTCCAGCTTTTGATTGCAGCGCCGCTTTTCTTTTTGCCTCCCTGTACGGTGGTGGCATGCTGTGTTTTCCTGTCGGCATCATAATGAAATGGCTGCCAGCGCACCAGGTCGCCCTGCTGGTTGGATATCAGAATAGGCAGTTCATAGTTCAACGGAGATATTTCATATTCAAAATAAGCCGGCTGCAACGTGTCCGGCCACAGGAATACTTCGGCAACGTCTTCTGTCCACAGATCCAGGAAATCTGCCTGCATGGAGGCGCTGATCCGTTGGTCCGCGCAAGCAAAGAGGAAGTATATCCCGTTGGGTGAATACAGGGCCTTTACTTTTGTTGATGCAAGCGACTGCCCGCTGCGTTGCGGCAGCGTGATCCACGCCGCCTTGGTCCAACCCGGGTGACTGCCGTCACCGGTTACCTTAAAGTCGCTGGTAGCGGTTACTTTCAGCACCGCGGGTTGCTGCGCAGCTAATGACATGTTACAGCAGATCCCTGCAAGCACCAGTACCCGTTTACAATATAACAGCATGATCATGGATTCTGGGTGAGGTTAGGATTAAGGCCGGTTTCGCGTTCGGGAATATAATTGATCACCTGCGGGTCTGTTGGCTGGATGGTTTGATCATACTGATTACTGCCATGAAAGCCGGGATAGGCACGCACCATGGGACGGTTGTTGCGGTACAGGTCATACGGCCGGTGTGCTTCAAACGCCAGCTCCAGGCGGCGTTCTTCCAGCACTACATCCAGTACAGACGCGCGGCCTTTCAGATTGCCGGTGGTATATAATGCGGTACCTGATAAACCGGCGCGGCGGCGGATCAGGTTTACATCGTCAATGGCGGCTTGCGCATTACCCAGTTTAGCATTGGCTTCTGCGCGGATCAGGTACATCTCCGCCAACCGCAGGATGACCGGTGAACTCAGGTTAGCCACTCCTTCCTGCCAGTTATACTTGTTGATAAAATATACCGGCGTCTGGTTACGTAATTGCATGTTCCCATTCGCATCACGCTGTGGTTCCACAAAGCTGTGGCGCACATCCCCGGGATTCTGGTCCAGCAGCTTTACAAAAGCAAGAGAGGCGTATACCTCTCCCCAGCCGGTGGATTGTGTAACCGGATCATTATAGTACATGGAGCCGATCGCATCTTTACCCCGGTCATCTGCCACCGTATGCCTGATAGCAAATATCGTCTCGGGATTTTCTTCCGGTATTACGCGGAAATACGTTTTATAAGGCTGGGTTTCCATCAGGCGATAACGGTTGGAGCCGATCACCTTATTGGCATATAACAGGGCATTGGCGTTATCTTCCATGTACAGGTACACACGCGATAATAACGCCTCCGCCACTTCTCTGGATGCAAAGGCCGCACTTTTATTTTCTTTCATTAACGTGGCTGCATGTTTGAGATCGGCTATCACAAACGCATATACGTCTTTTACGGAACTCCTCGCAGGGCGGTCATCTTTTGTATTGTCTTTGATCACCACGCCGGGATTGTTGCCCGCGCCCTGCGGGTAGGGTCTTCCGAAAAGACGTACCAGGTCGAAATGCGCCATGGCCCGCAGGTACAGGTTTTCTCCCTTCAGTTGGTCCAGCTGCGGGGAAGTGCCATCATTTATTCTTTCAATAATGGCATTGGCAGAATAGATTACTTTATAAGCGCCCTGCCAGAACTGTTCGGTGTTTCCCATTCCCGGGAAATGAGTATAGGTATAGGTATAAAATACCTGGTCGCCCGTAGCGCCGCTTAATGCCACATCATCACCAGGATATTCACCCAACTGGTTGAGGTTTTTAGTGTACATCCTGTCTACCAGCCCGGAATAAACCCCATAGGTGGCTGTTTGCAGGTCTTCCGGCGTTTCCAGGGCCGCATCGTCCGATTTACCGTTATATGGCTCCAGGTCTTTGCTGCAGCTGCCGGTTATGACTATAATAGCGGCAGCGAGTGTATAATATTTAAAGAGATTTCTTTTCATTGCTGCTGTTTTTAAAAGGTGACATTAATACCAAACAGGACTTTCTTCGCCAGCGGATATTTGGTGCTGTTCTGCTGGAAATTGTTACCGCTTTCTCCTGCCGGCTGCGAATACGGGCGCAGTCCCATTTCAGGGTCCATACCGGAGAAACGGGTCAGCGTCCAGAGGTTATCGCCACTGATAAATATCCTTGCATTGTTCACCTTTATCTTTTGCAGGAAAGATTCCGGCACATCGTAAGAAAGGGTGATGTTGCGCAAACGCAGGTAGCTGCCATCTTCCAGGAACCGGGATGATTCCAGGTCAGAGTTTTTATTGCCGCCGTATACTGCTTTGGGATCTGTGGCAATGTCCCCCTCTTTCTGCCACCTGTTATGGTTTTTAGGCAGTACCCTTGAATTGGAAGTGGGCTCGCTGCCATCGTTCGTGTTTTCTTCATATACCTGGTTGCCGTTTACAAAATTGAAGAAGGCGCTCAATGTTATTCCTTTCCAGGAAAAACGGTTGTTGATACCACCGGTAAAATCGGGCGAAGCGCTGCCGATGTACTGCAAGGTGGCATCGTCATATGAATTAGTGGTACCAATGGTTTGCTTGCCGTTGGCGTCTGTGCTCACTACTTCCCAGAGCGGGTCGCCGTTCTTCGGATCTACGCCTGCCCATTTGCGCATATGCCAGCTGTACAGATCGCGGCCTTCGCTGATCCACTGCAGGGATGAATAAGGAATGTCTTCATGGTTGTTCAGCTTCAGCACCTTGTTCCTGTTGATGGAAAGGTTGAAGCTGGTTTCCCATTTAAAGCGGGCGCCATTTATATTTTTGGTATTCAGGTTGAACTCTATTCCCCTGTTGCGCACAGAGCCTACATTGCGGGTAACATAAGCATACCCGCTGGTGTAGGGAACCGGTACATCCAGCAACAGCGCACTGGTGGTTTTATCGTATACATCTACGGTCAGGGATATACGTTTTAACAGGTCTATATCCAGCCCGATGTTGGTTGTCTTTGATTTTTCCCAGGTGAGATCAGGATTTTGTAAAACAGATGGCACAGAACCCGGGTTGGATGCATACTGCGAGGTGTATGCATAAATGCCTAACGATTGGTAGTCGCCGATTTCCGCATTACCGGTAATGCCATAGCTGGCCCTGATCTTGAGCTGATCAATGAATCGTTGCCCTTTCATAAACGATTCGTTGCTCAGTATCCAGGAGCCGCCTAATGTGTAAAAGCCCGCCGAGCGGTGATTGGCTCCAAAGCGGGACGACGACTCATTGATGTATGCACCGATGAGATTATACTTTTCGCGGAAGGTATAATCGACCTGCACCAGTCCTTTTGTAAAACGGTTCTCAGACTTGCTGCCGGGGCCAAAGGGCGACTTCTGGATGTTAGCCGCTGCATCCATGATATGCAATCCTGCCGGGATCTTGTTGCCATACAGGCTGTTGTTTTCAAAATAGTTCTTCTCTCCTTCCGCTACCGCTATGGCACTCAGCGCGTGTTCGCCAAAGGTGCGCTGGTAATTAAGGCGGTTGGAGGTGATCAACCTGTTTTCATAGCTGGAGTTGTTATACATTTCCCCCAGTCCCCTGCCTGCTTTGGAGCGCACATCATAATACAGTTCACTTCGCAGGTTTGAATAACTTACACGGTTATACGAAGAAAAGGTGAGATGTGGTGTGATATAATAATCAAGATTGATATCGGCATAGGTGGTCAGCTGTTTTCCTTTATCATAATTGAATTGCCATCCGTGGAGGAAGTTGTCGTGTTCCCGGCCTATCCATCCTTCTTCAGTCCCCATCTTTATGGAGCCATCTGCGTTATAGGGATTATCCCAGGGCAAATTGATTTTCGACAATACCAGTGCGCCGTAATTCCCGGAAGCTTCATTTTCAAAATTGCGGGAAGCTGCGTTGATCCTGGTGCTTAGCTTCAGTTTCTCATTGATGCGATGGGTGATGTTGGCCCGCAGGTTGTATACTTCGTTACTGGTATGCCTGATAATACCATCTTCTTTATAATAATTTCCGGAGACATAAAACTGCGTTTTTTCAGATCCGCCGGATACAGATAACAGGTGATTCTGGGTAAGCCCTGTGCGATAAGCAAGGTCCATCCAGTCGGTGTTCTGCGACAGCAAGCTGGCAGGACGATCCCTTGCAAAATCGGCGGGAGCAAAATAACTTTTCTGGTAATCATACAGCTGCTGGCTGTTCATGAGCTTCATATTGCCCATGCTCATTTTATTGAAGCCAACACTGGAATTCAGGCTGATCTGTGTTTTACCGGCCTGGCCTGATTTGGTGGTGATAATGACTACGCCGTTGGATGCCCTGGCGCCGTACAATCCTGCTGCCGCGGCATCTTTCAGGATGGTAACGGAAGCAATATCGTTCGGGTTGGCGGTACCGCCAATGATACCATCTACCACGTACAACGGTCCGGAACCGGCGGTGATAGAACTGGATCCGCGGATGGTAACGTTAGCGGCTACACTGGGATTACCGGAGGCGTTTTGTACCACCACTCCGGCTACCTTTCCCTGCAACAGGCTGGCTACGTTATTGGAGGTGACATCATTTAATTGTTTCCCGGAAACTACGGCTACAGAGCTGGAGATCTGCGATAACCGTTTCGAAGTATAACCGGTTACCACTACTTCATTCAGGTTGGCATTTTCAGCTTCCATCTTCACCGCTATCCTGCTGCGGCTATTCACCGGCATTTCCTGCGATGCATATCCCATGGCCTTAAAAACGAGGTTTCCTTTTGCGGGTGCCTTTACCTGGTAATGCCCCGTGGCATCGCTGGCAGTACCCGTTTTCAGGGAAGGCACGTATACGGTTACACCGGGAAAAGGATTTCCTTTTTCATCCGTGATCAGGCCGGAAACGGGGATCAGCGTATCCTGCCGCAGTTGTGCATTGGCAGCGGCGCTTTTTTGTCCGCTGAAAACAAGCAGTAACAGGATCAGGCACACATGACAATACAGGTATTTTCTTTTAGCGTCGTTGCGCTGTCTTTTGGTTGACGGCCCGTTGACCGGGCCCTTCTTCATACATTGGAAATACATACGCTTACGGTATTAGGTAGTCTGTAAATAGTTGATCGCTGGCTGATTCTTCATAACTGCATTAACGTCAAAGCATTCAAACGGTAAATTTTTTCCAGTATAGCGGCACTTAATCCCAGCCCGTATAAAGGCCAGTGATAAGTGAATATTTCATGTTCATAAAAATGATCGTCTGTTGTTTCCATAATCCGGAAAGCAGTACGGTAAAACTTAGCGGCATACTCCATATTCATTTTAGGATCATAGCCCAGGTCGGTACCAAATAGCAGCCGGTCCTGGTACTTTTCATAAAATGCTTTGGCAAAACGCGGAATGGTGGCGGTTTCTGCAAACCTCGCGGCATTATCTGCATACAGGTTAGGATAACGATCCAGCATTTTCCCTACTATGCTGAGATCATAGGTGCAGTTGGCAAAATGACAGGCGATGAAAATGGTACCGGGGTTGTCCCTGACTACGTTTTCAAAGGTCTTTATCAGTGTGGGATGGTCCAGGAGTCCTGGCTGAGTGTGGTCTATGCGCCACTCGTATGCATTCATTAATCCGTCGTTCGTAGCATCCATCGGCAGGTACATCCACATGGGATCTGCGATGTGTATATTCACCGGCATATGCAGCTGGCCGCACTTTTCGAAGAGTGGTTTCATGCGCGGATCATCCAGGTGCAGGCCGTATCCGGCTACAGGCCGGGAATAAAATTCGCCAAGACCTTTGTCGCCCAGCTCTCCTACGCCTTTTGCTCCCATCCGGTGGCAACGTTCCAGTTCTGCTACCGCATGATCAATCCAGCTGTCGCCTGGCTGGTCATAACCGGTGTAGTCGAACCCGCACCACAAATCAAAGCGGTTGGCATAATCTGCATATTGCTTCGTAACGGCATCAAAGCCGGCGCCGGTTTCAAACGTAAGAACAGTACTTTTTTCAATGTTTGCCTCGTCCATGCGGGCAATCCATTTGCTTACATCGAGCTCCGGCTGCCATGCGTGAGTATGCATATCAATCACCGGGAAAGCAGCTTTTACAATGGCTGTTTCCGGCGTTTTAAATATCGACTTCGGCCGGTAGTCCTGTAATCTGATATGTTCCGGTGATGACGAAACATCTTCTAATGGCTTTGGTTTTACTTTGTCGAGATCCATAATCATCTGTTTTTAAAATGTCAGTTTATTTTTCAGCAGGATATAAAATACTTTAGTCATGGTAGCGGGCGACGGGCTGAAAATAGGGCCAGATGGGGAATACCCGGAATACCCGGATATTCCCTGTTGATCTGTTTTTTCATATAGGCGTTACGGTAATGTAACATATTTTGCCTCGTATGGATTCAGGTTTACTGCTAATGTGTTGTTGATCTTTGTTTTTTGTATGGCCGCCGTTTTATTGATCATCAGGATCTTTGTTTTGGAAGACATGACCATCACCCGTTGTTCATCTGATACCGTAGTGGTGCATAAGTTAGTACCTGCCGGAAAATAGGTGTTGAAATTTTTGTACAGCGAATAATTCCTGAATGGTTTGCCTCCGTTCGGCACCAGGGTACTGCTGAAAAAGTTGCTTACATTCCCTTCCCCTTCCTGCTGTTCGGGCGCCCAGCGCAGTGATGCGGCATCGCCGGCCAATGCGTGGTGTATCAGCATACAACCCAGTGCTGCCGGCTGAATGGTGGTATCTGTGTTCAGGCCCACATAATCTTCCGACCACCATATAGGCAGTGTAGTTTGCGAATGCAGCCAGTTACTGGCATCCCTGAACTTCTTCGTAGAGGCGATCACGTTGGTGGCAACCCCGTCTTTTGAATCCACGCCTCCGTCTACGCAGAGGAAGTCGCCGCCATGCTTGTTCTGCAGCCAATAGGTTACTACATCCAGGCAACGTTTATCCAGTTCTCCGTAAGTGGGATCTGTGATGCCGCTATGGGCGTTGCCTGGCGCACTATGCCAGGAATCTATCCCGATATACGGACCACCGATGATGGCATCCGGGCGTGCCGCTTTCACAGAGTCATATACCAGGTTATACAGCCGGGTATAGCGCACATAATCCCAGCGGTTATTCGTCTCGTCCCACATACTTTTCAGCTCATTCCATACCTGGAAGGTTTTTACCGCGGGATAACGTTTCGCTACCAATGCGCACAGGTGGGCAAAATCCTTTTCATGTTCCGGCAATGGCGCCCATTCCACTTTGCTCCAATCCGTATCGCTGCTATCTTCATATTTTCCCGGCGCCCAGTCGGGGTCTACCATCCAGGTGGGGGCCGTGGCAAGAGTGATCACCGGTGTTGATTGCATCGCGGTCATCATGTTTACGCGGAGGTCCAGCGATTCCCAGTCAAATACACCGGGTCTTGGCTCAATGTTATCTGCGCCGAAACCGAATATATGCTGGTTGTGATAAACAACCGCTCCTTTCAGCAAATTGGTACCCCTGGTAATGGAGGGGCCGTCACCCCAGGCGTCGAGGTTATTTTTCATATAGGTCACACCCAGCTTGAGCGAACTGGTCATCAGCACAGCATTCTTGTTTACCGTAATTTTCACGGTATCTGCCAGCAGGGCGCCTTTGGTGAGTGATGCTTCTGCAGACAGTATTTTTGGATCAACTTTGCATGATCCGGCAAAGAGGGCTATCATAGCCGGGGCGATAAGGAATTTTTTCCATGTTAGCGTGGTCATTATGTGAGGTTTTTCCAGTGCTTTTATTTTTTATGCACTGCTGGTGAACAATAAATAAAATCAATACTCCGTATAGTCGCGGGCGTTATAAGCGCCCCGACAGTTATGTTTCTAATCGTATTTATTTTTATTCAGACAGGATGAAGATCGCCACCGCTGCCAGCAGCAAACCTGCTGTCAGCACCGCATCCGGCACTACTCCATAAATAATGAGGGAAAGAATGACTGTGATGACAGATGATAAACTGGTGAGCGGTATTACAATAATCGCTTTGCCGTAGCGCAGTGCATATACCAGCATCAGGGCGCCGATGGCATTTAACAGGTGGATGGGAACAGCCAGCCCAAACCCTTTCCATCCCCAGTTGATGGCGCCGGAGAAGTTCGTCATGCCAATGGCCGCGGGCACCAGCAGTAAAGACGACACTGTCATATAAAAAAAGATACTTTCTGCTTTCATACGGCTATTGGCAAACTTCATCACAAAGCCCTGGGTGGCCCACATCACAAACACGAGCATGGCCATGATCAGCCAGGTGTAGCCCTGCGCCTGTTTATTCTGCCCTGGCTGAAAGGCCAGGAAAAATGCGGCCAGCAACGCCACGCCAATACCCAGCCATTGCCTGCGGGAGCAGGTTTCCCCGAGGAACACCACCGACAGCAGGATGGTGAGCAGCGGGAAAAGGGCAATGAGCGGAAATAAAATATAGGCCGGTCCTATCCGCAATGCCTGGAAAAGGATGAGTTGTCCTCCGGCGCCGAGCAGGCCCACCATAGACCCCAGGAAAATATCCCGCGGCGTATGTTCCAGTTGCCACTTCACTATCCGCAACGCTGCGATAGCACAGGGCAGCATAGTCAGCGTCCACACAATATATCCGAGCGTTGCCGGGAAGCCGGCTTTTTCAGGTATTTCTATAAAAGCCCCCCATACTCCTACAAATACAGTATTGATAGCGGTATATAAAAGCCAAAGCCGGGATTTGTGCATACGCGGATATTTGTTGTTTCAAGGCGCCTTAACCTTCGAAACCTTGTTTTTCATTTTAAAACAAAGTAAATATAAGTTTTTTAAATAGAAAACAAGTAATAAATATTTTTTTAGAAAGATTTTGAAGATGCATAACAAAGGAAACGAAGGCATCGGGGTATACAAAGACAGAAGCCGCAAAAAGACTGTTTTATGATCGTCTTTGCGGCTTCCGGCTTGCGGGAAAATGAATGCTATGCTATAATCACCTTTACGTCCAGGTCTTCCAGCCGCTTCTTATCTTCTGCGGAAATACCGGCGTCGGTAACTACGGTGTGGATCTTATTTACAGGGCAGATAAATGCCAGGCTCTTTTTGTTAAACTTGCTGGAATCCGCCAGTACAATCACTTCGTTGGCGATTTCTATCATGATTTCATTCAGGTAGGCTTCTTCCATATTGGGCGTATAAATACCATTGCGGGTATCAAAGCCATCTACCCCAAGAAAAACCTTATCTACATGGAAACTGCGCAGGTTCTTTTCCGCCAGCGGACCAACGAGCGACATGGAATTTTGCCGCAGATAGCCACCAGGGATGATTACATTGATATTTGGATAGCCGGAAAGCATGTTCACAATGTTCATGGCATTGGTAATGACGTTCAGGCTTTTGAAAGACTGCATATGCTTTACCATCTCCGCGGTAGTGGTACCTGAATCAATGATCATGGTATCGTTTTCACTGATGAGGGCAGCGGCACTTTTGCCGATCGCCACTTTTTCGACGTAATGAATTTTGTTCTTTTCACTGATCCGCTGATCCACTCCCACATTATTCTCCAGCTTGATAGCTCCGCCCCTGGCCCGTAACAGCATATTCTTCTGCTCCAGCTGGTCCAGGTCGTTCCGGATGGTCACTTCGCTTACATTAAATTCTTTGCTTAGTTCACTGATGATCACCTGCCCATTTTTATACAGCTTCTGCAGTATTTCTTTCCTCCTGTTTACAGTTGATCCGTTTTGGCTCTCTTCCATTTGCAGTTATTTATTTTGAGATTTTACTATTACAAGCCAGCTAAGTTACAAATTATTGTGCAATCTCTTTCAAACGAAATTTAAAACAAGTTAACCTAAATAATAAAAAGGTTTTGAAAGTAATTTACCTTTTGATATATTTGTATTGTATTACTCACTTATATCTTAACTATGCAATCAGTACTTGAACTGGAATCTTCCGCATTGCAAGAAAAAGGAGCCTTCCATACTGCCCGGGAAATTGCGCAACAGCCTTACATATGGGAAAAGATCATGAACGGGCTCACTGGCGAAGCCACTGCCCTGTCGGCGTTCCTGGAAGAAGCTTATCATACAGTGGACAACATTATTCTTACCGGTGCCGGTACAAGTGCTTTTATTGGCCTTTCGCTCACAGGCAGCTTCTTCCGCCATACCGGCGTTATCACCAGGGCTATACCCACCACAGACCTGGTAGCGCACCCGCACGATTATTTTCATTCCGACAGGATACCACTGATCATTTCCTTTGCACGCTCCGGCAACAGCCCCGAAAGCTGCGCTGCACTGGAACTGGCAGACAACATCTCCCGGCGCTGTTACCACCTGATCATTACCTGCAATCACAGCGGGCAACTGGCCGGCTGGCAGAGCCAACACCCGCAACACATGATCCTGCTGCCACCGGAATGTAATGATAAGAGCCTCGCCATGACCAGCAGCTATACCGGCATGCTGCTTACCGGCGCCCTGATCACCCGGCTGCATAACATCGCCGCCATGCGGCAGCAAGTGGAAGTACTGTGCACCTATGGGAAGCAGCTGCTCACCCGTTACACGGCCCTGCTCCGCACTATCGCCGGCAAAAAATTTACCCGGGCAGTATTCCTGGGCGACGGCGCATTTTACGGTACTGCCACAGAAGCCCACCTGAAACTACAGGAACTCAGCGGCGGCAAAGTCATTTGCAAAAGCGACAGTTTCCTCGGCTTCCGGCATGGCCCCAAAGCTATTATCGATGAAAACACCCTCGTCGTATATATATTCTCGAACAACAGCTACGTTTTAAATTATGAAAAGGACCTCGTCATTTCCATGAAGCAGGGTAACAAGGCACTGCTGGAAATGGGTATACTGCCGGCTAACGGCGAAGTGCCTGAACTGGATACCGTTCTGCTCACAGGTGATCAACAGTTGCTGCTGGAGGAAGATCTGTTATGTGTATGCAGTATATTGCCCCTGCAACTGCTGGCCTTCTTTACTTCTTTATCCCTGGGCCTTCAGCCGGACAATCCTTCCGTAAACGGCGCCATCACCCGCGTTGTGGAAGGTGTTGCCATCTATCCGCTCAATGCCTGATAAAAAACACCGTTATGAACAACACAACGTTTGATGTATTGGTGGTCGGAGAACTGAATGTTGACCTGATACTCAACAAGCTTAACACATTGCCCGCTCTGGGCAAAGAAATACTCGCCAAAGACATGACCTTCGTACTAGGCAGCAGCGCCGCCATCTTTGCCTGCAACCTTAGTACCCTTGGCGCTGCCGTTACCTTTGCCGGTAAAATAGGTAATGATATGTTCGGCCATAAAGTACTGTCGGAACTATCCTCGAAAGGCGTGGATACTTCGGGGATTGTATATAGCCGGACCGCCGGTACCGGCATCAGCATTGCTTTCAGTCATGAGCAGGAAAGAGCCATGATCACGTACCCCGGCGCTATGGAAGAACTGAGTATGGCAGATATTACGGATGCCACGCTCGCAAACGCCCGGCACCTGCATGTAAGCTCTGTATTTTTACAACCAGCCCTGAAACCTGATCTGTGCCGGCTTTTTGCCCGGGCAAAAATGCTGGGACTCACCACCTCTCTTGACCCGCAATGGGACCCGGCAGAACAGTGGGATATCGACCTCCCCACATTATTGCCCCACGTAGATGTCTTTCTGCCCAACATCGCCGAACTATGTGCATTCACCGGCGGCAACAGCGTTTCTTCCTGCCTGCAAACGGTCAGCGCCTATGCCAATATTGTAGCGGTTAAGCATGGGGAAGCAGGCGCCTATGTGTGGGACGGTCACTCGCTGTTCCACCAGCCTTCCTTTAAACAAACAGACATTGCCGATTGTATCGGGGCGGGCGACAGCTTTAATGCAGGCTTTATCAGTCAGTATATCCGTAACCGTTCGTTGCGGCAATGCGCTGAATACGCCGCCCTGGCCGGCGCCATTAACACCACCGCACCCGGGGGCACCACGGCTTTTCATAGTCTTGATACCTTCCACGCTATTGCCATTCAAAAATTTAATTACCTACCAGCATGAACCTGAAACAACAACTACAGCAATGTTCACAGTCGGGCTCCGCTTTGCTGGCTGTGAATTTTTATAATTTCGAAACACTGAAAGGCTTGCTGATGGCGGCCAAAGCAGCCAACTGCAGCCTGATACTGCAACTATCAGAAAGCACGTTGCAATACCTGGGTATCAACTCCGCCGTTAACATGGCGAGGGTAGCGCTTCGTCAGTATGGCGTAACCGGATGGGTACATCTTGATCATGGCAGCAACATACACACGATCCGTGAATGCCTGGATGCCGGCTTCGACTCCGTAATGATCGATGCCAGTGAAAGATCTTTTGAAGAAAATATTCGTACTACCACTGCCGTTGTAAGGGTAGCCGCTGGTTATGATGTGAATGTGGAAGCTGAACTGGGATATATTGCAAAACTCGGACAGGAACAAACAGCTGCCTTCACCAGCCCGGAACAGGCGAAGCAATTTGTAGAAGAAACCGGTGTTAACGCACTGGCCATCGCCATCGGTACCGCGCATGGTTTTTATAAATCACCTCCGCATCTGCAGATCGGCCTGCTCAAAGAGATCCACGCCGCCACACCCGCTGCTCTTGTATTACACGGCTGCTCCGGTGTTCCGGACGACCAGCTGAAAGAAGCGGTTAAAAACGGTATCACAAAAGTGAACCTGGCGACAGAAACAAAAAATATTTTTATGAAAACATTGCAGCAACAATTGCTGACCAGCCAGGACATAGATTTGCGCAGGGTTTTTCCGAAAGCCATCAATGCGGTAACCGAACTGATATCGCAGAAGCTGAGTGTGATATAAAATAACCGGGTTTAATTTTTTAAAGTAGCTGTTTTACCTGAAAACCTTCTGCAGAAATGCAGTGGAATAATCCATTGTTTTATCAAACCAGGGATCAAAAAACCAGAACGGATGCGGCGTATCCGGCAGCTCATGGGCTTCCGAATAGATCTTGTGTTCTTTCAGTACACGCATCATGTCGTTCCTGCCGGCATGAAACTGGGGAAAGGAGCTGTTAATAAAAAGCATGGGAACCGTATTGCTTCCTGCATAGGTTAATGCAGATGCCTCCTTCCATAGCTCCGGCTTTTCCTCATAGGTGCCGCCCAGCCATTCAGACGCCGCGCCGGCTTCCGCCGACTCCGGGTGTTTGAATGCCAGGATACCATCGATATCAATGGCGGCCTGAACAGCGGAGGAATGAGCTATGTTGCCCTCTTCAAACTTTGGTGCGCCGTTGGTGGCGCCCATTAACGCAGCCAGCTGCCCACCGGCAGAACAACCCAGTGCTGCAATGTGATTGGTATCAATACCATACTCACCAGCATGCGCGCGCATCCAACGTACAGCCGCCTTCAGATCCTGCACAGCCGCGGGGTATTGCGCTTCCCCGGACAAACGGTATTCTGCTGATACCGCTACGTATCCTCTTTTCACCAGCTCCACTGCCATTGCATGGTTATGGGTTTTATCGCCCGAATGCCAGCCACCGCCAAAGATCAGTAACACCGCAGGTTTACGCTGTTTTTCTTTACTATAAAATACATCCAGTAATAAACTGCGACCGCTTGCTTCGCGATAAGGCACATCCATTGCCTGCTTCATACCGGCGGGCGGCGTTGGCGATGCAATCTTTATAAATGGAAACTTCAAACGTTGTTTCTGATAAGTACTCCAAACGGCGAAAGACGTATCCCGCGGCACTTGTGTGTCCATCCGCACATTATCAAGCACAATATTATCGGCATCCGTTAATTCTTTTCCGATAGTTGTTTTAAAGACACTATTGCTGATCCGGATGTTCCTCACCGGCATCTCCGGTAAACCACGGATAAAAATTGCTTTCTTTGCACCATTACAAACAATGTTATCAAACTCCATGTCCCTGAATACCGGCGTACCTTCATTTACCTGTGGCCGTTCATCCCGCTGGCTGTCTGTAGTAAATTTCACGAAGTAGTACAGGTCAAAAAATACCGCTTCTTCCACAATATCTTTCATGAATATATTCTTTGCATAGATCTTTTCCACCACGCCTCCACGGCCACGGGTGGATTTGAATCGCAGCCCCTTGTCCGTTCCCACAAAAGTACAGTTGTATACAAAAATGTTCCGGGCGCCGCCACTCATTTCACTGCCTATCACAAAACCGCCGTGGGCTTTATACACAATACTGTTACGCACAATACCATTTTCGGTTGGCTTGCCCCGCCGGCGTCCTTCTTCATCTTTGCCGGATTTGATGCAAATGGCATCATCACCTACATCAAATGTGCAGCCCTCTATCAAAAAGTTGCGGCACGACTCAATATCAGCGCCATCCCCGTTTTGCGCATAAGCCGGGTTTTTAACCAGCAGGTTACGCAAAGTGAGATCTTCGCAAAGAGAAGGATGCAGGCACCACGCAGCGGAGTTCTGGAAAATTACGCCCTCCAGCAATACTCTTTTGCAGTTATTCAGCGCTACAAGATTGGGCCGGAGGAAATCTTTCATCACGGCATACTCCTCCAGTGGCTTGCCTGGCACCAGCAGCATGCTCATGCCTTGTTCCTTAGCCGCTTTGTATTGCTCACTCGGATACCATTCATTTCCATTTTTTCCAAATACACCACCCGACGCTACTTTCTTTTTCCATTCACTTTCGGTTAGCTGGCCCTTGCCCACTGCACGCCATACATCACCGTTACCATCAATCACTCCTTTCCCGGTAATGGCGATGTCATGCAGGTTGCTGCCGCTTACCGGCGATTGGTTACGGGCGGCGGAACGGCCTTCATAAAGACCTTCCACCAACGCATACTGGCTCTTATCCGGTGTAAACAATAGCGTAGCGGCACTTTTCAGATGCAGGTTCACATTATTTTTCATGACCACAGGCCCGGTAAGCCAGAGTCCTTCCGGCACCAGCACCACGCCGCCACCATTCCGGCTGCATGCGGTGATCGCGTTATTGATCGCCGTTGTATTCAATGTAATACCATCCGGAACCGCGCCATAGCGGGTGATATTAAAAGTATCTTTCTTAAAAACAGGAGATGCTATTTCAGGTAACCGCGTCCAGGAATACTGCGAAAAAGCCTGTACAGCTATTCCTATGCCTGCGGCCATTAAGATGCTTATCTTTCGTATGTTCATACCAGTTATTTTTCTTTGTTAACAGGATCCCACCCTCCCAATATATTAGTCGCCACATATCTTTTGGCCTCCCTGGCGCTCAATTGCTTGCTCCAGGGAACCCGCCCTGCAACAATGGCCCCTTCTCCCGTGTTATTATATTCTGCGTAAAAAGCAGTTTGTTCATTTTCCTTTTTATCCCAGTTATGCCAGCCTGCCGGCAAAATATGCCTGCCCATTTCACATCGGATAAAAACGGTACGGGCATACGCCCGCCACGGTCTGCCGAGATATACTTTGCTGGCCTCTTTACCAGCTGTGATGTTGCATTCCAGGAATACATAGCCGTATGCCTGTTCCTTTGTGGTAGAAGCGGCCGTGATATAGGAATCGGAAAGGCTCCGGATGGCGCAGCTACGGAACAACGCCGTAGCCGGGCCAAAAATAAAATCGGTGGTGCCTTCAATCAGACAATTCTCATAATACTGGCAGCTGTTGCTGTTAGCCGTCAGCAGCGTATCCTGGTTGCCGAGCAGATTACAGTTACGGATCACAAAATGATCGCCGTCTACATGCAATGCAACGGCCTGGCCTACACGCCCTGCTGTATTCCGGATCGTAAGGTTTTCTATTTTCACATCATTGCCCTGCACCCATACGGTGTAGGAGTTGAAAGTACTTAACTTCTTATCTCCCACCAGCTTACCGGAATAATCATCATTGGTGATAATAGTGCTATCACGGCTTTCACCGATGAAGGTGATGTTTGTAACCCATGAAGGAACGACCAGCTTTTCGGGATACACCCCGTTTTTAATAGTAATAGTAAGTGGTACGGGAGAATAAGCCCTGACGGCATTCACCGCTTCCTGGATGGTACTATAGTCTCCGCTGCCATCTTTAGCCACCGTTAACCGCGAGGGATATACTTGCTGCGCCATTGCGCCTGCAGCGGAGCATATAATAAGTAGCAGGTAAAATATTTTTTTCATATGGATGATTTTTAGAATTCCCTTAACCAGATATTGCGGAAGCTCACGCGGCTATTATGTTCCTGTAATACCAGCGGTAATTTATTTTCATGATATTGATACTCCGGGTAACCGGCATATACCATTGGTCCTTTGATAGCTACATGATATTGTATCAATACCCCGTTATGAAATACCGTGATATACGCCGGTGTTTTCATCGACCGGTCGGTGTTGAATACCGGGGCTTCAAATACCACATCAAATGTTTGCCAGGTTTGCGGCGGCAAACAGGCATTTACCAGCGGCGCGTATTGTTTATAGATACTGCCTGCCTGCCCGTTGTAATAGATTTTATGAAGATATTGATAGTTCTCGTATATCTGCAGTTCATATAGTCCCATGAACAGTACCCCGCTGTTACCACGACTATTACCACGATCTTCCCGGGGATCAGGTGTTTTCCATTCTATGTGCAGTTGTATATTGCCGAAGGCCTGTTTGGTACGGATATCTTTGGCTCTAGGCGTTACCGTTAGTTCGCTTCCTTTTACGGTCCATTTTACCGCGCTGCTGTCGGCGTGCTCCCATTTGCCCAGGTCTTTTTCCCCTGCAAACAACACGATGGCATCGGAAGGGGGGCCTGCATTTTTACCGGGTGTTACCTGCGGCGGTTGCGTGGACCAGTCCTCCGTAGCTTCCGGTTTTATTTCCTGTGCCTGCACAACGTATGTAAAAAAAAGGAATGCTGTAAAAAGATAAATTGTTTTCATAGAGAAATCATTGCTTGATCATTTGTAACCGGCCGACTGTCATCTGTAACTGGTAGCGCTTTCCTTTCTTCGCCGTAAATTTCACCTGTTGTTCTTTATAGCGCAATTCACAAGGTCCATCTGAAGTAGCCGTTACCGTTAGTTGCTGCAGCTGGCATTGTTGCCAGCGGATATCCAGCACAAAACCTCCCCTGGCGCAAATGCCGCTGACCTGTCCCGAGGGCCAGGCATCCGGCAACGCGGGCAGCAGTTCAATATAATCCATATGGCTTTGCACGATCATTTCTGCCATGCCGGAAGCGCCGCCAAAATTTCCATCTATCTGGAAAGGCGGATGCGCATCAAACAGGTTAATATACGATCCTCCGTGTGCCTTTCCGGTAGGGCCTTCCGCGGGAGTAAGTAATTTGTTGATCATGGTAAGCGCGTGATTGCCGTCTTTGAACCTTGCCCAGAGGTTGATCTTCCAGGCCAGGCTCCAGCCGGTGCCATCATCGCCACGGAAAAGAAGCGATTGGCGGGCGGCTTTCATCATGGACGGCGATTGATCCCAGGTAATGTCGGTGCCGGGGAATACGCCCCACAGGTGCGATACATGGCGGTGATGATTTTCCGGGTCATCCACATCCTGCAACCACTCCTGCAGCTGCCCGTACTTTCCTACCTGGTTGGGCGCAATCTGTTTATATTTTGCCTGTAAGGTTTCACGGAAGGCGGCGTCCTGGTGCAATATTTCGCTGGCTTGTATACAATTCCGGAACAGGTCTCTTATTAGCTGGTGGTCCATCGTGGGACCCGCCACTAAGCCGCCATTCTCCGGCGAGTTGGAAGGAGTGCTGATCAGCCAGCCTGTGGCAGGATCTTTTACGAGGAAATTCACAAAAAAATCAGCTGCGGCTTTCATCAACGGGTAAGCCTGTTGCTGTAAAAAAACTTTATCCTTTGTATAGAGATAATGTTCCCACAGATGGTGGCACAGCCATGCAGCGCCTGTAACCCATATGCCGTGGTTGGCGGCATTGATAGGCGCTGTTCCTCTCCACAAATCCGTGTTATGATGCAACACCCACCCAGGAGCACCGTAATGCTCCGTTGCGGTGCGGCGGCCCGCTTCCGATAATTCGCGGGTCATGGCGAACAGCGGCTCCGCACATTTGGAGAGATGCAACACTTCTGCCGGCCAGTAATTCATTTCCAGGTTAATATTGGTGGTATACTTACTGCCCCAGGGCGGCGACATCTGATCGTTCCAGATACCCTGTAAGTTGAGTGGTTGTCCGCCTGGCCTCGACCCGGAGATCATCAGATACCGGGCGTATTGAATATACAATGCGGCCAGCGCGGGATCGGTAGTCGCGGTAAACCGGCTGATCCGCTGGTCTGTAGGCAACTCCGTTTGTCCCTGGCCCAGATCCACCGAGAAGGTATTGAAATATTGCTGGTAGTCTTTGATATGTGCGGAGCGTATGTTTTGGTAAGATGATAACGGCTGTATAACCTTCCTGCACAGCGTCGCCGGATCCGCCGAAACATCCTTATAATTGCGGTAACTGGTAGCAGCAGTAAGATATAGCGTAGCTGCGTTCGCGTTAGTAACCGTGATGCTGCTATCTGTAACGGCTACACGTCCGTTTGACACACTCACCTTCAGCCAGCTTTCTCCTTTCAACACGCCGTGCAGTACTTTCAGGGAAAGCGCCAGCGTGCTGTCATTTATTTTCCGGGTGGTATACAATGGCTGCGGGCTTTTCAATGCAGCGGTGAAGCTGATGCTGCCGGGCTTATTAGCCGACAGCCGCAGAACGATGGCCTGATGTGGTGCACTGGAAAAATACTCGCGGGTATATTGCACGTTATTGGCAATATAAGTCGTACGGGCAACAGCGTTAGCAAGGTCCAGTTCCCGCCGGTAACCTGTTGCGGCCGGCAGTGTATCTTTAAAACGTAGCCAAAGGTCGCCGAACGGCTGATAATCCGCCTCATAGCGGGATACCGGCGGCGCGCTTTTCTGTCCCATGAAATGCTCTTCCGCCAGTTGTTCCGCTTCCTTTTGCCGCCCTTCGGCGAGGAGTGCACAGATCTTTGGCAGGTACTGTACCACACCGGCACGCGCATGTTCACGCGGACCATCAGTCCATAAGGTAGCTTCATTGAACTGCAGGTGTTCTTCATTTACACCCCCAAAGATCATGGCGCCCAAGCGCCCGTTGCCGATGGGTATTGCGGCGGTCCATTTAGCAGCGGGGTGGTCATACCAAAGCGTTAACGCTGCTTTTTTGGGCGGCAGTGGCGTTAGTACGGGTGTAAGATTGGCTCCGCTGTATATTTTCCCCCCATCTGCAAACACCTGGAAGCCTTTCCCTTTATGATATTTTTTACCCGTTTTATCCCACAGGATGGTAAGCAGGCGGCCATGATAACGCACCTGGTCCAGGCAAAAGTAATCCCAGGTTCCGGCGGGTATCAGCGGGTATATCTCCACCTGTTCATCGTCCCGTGGTTTCAGTCCCACCAGGTCGCTGATCACCAGGTCGCAGAAGCTGGAGTGGTTATAATAGCTGCTGCGCGGATCATCCCCCTTCAGCCAGTAGCCATTCTTTTCATCCTGGTATTCACCCAGGTAAGGCTGCCCGTTTTTCTGATGGGAGCGCGCATAGGTTTGTAACGCGCGGAAATATACACTTGCAGTGATGCCGTCATGATGCCGGTAACACGTAAGCAGGTTGGCCAGCCCTTTCAATGTTTGTGTAGTGGCAAACGGCCATATGGCGCCGTCCCACTCGCAACCACCGGTACCGTGCGTACGAAAAGCCGGATGCCGCTGCTCTGCGGTGGTAAGCCCCCAGGGCGCATTAAAGCCGTTGCGGTCTGTTAACTGCTGCCAGGCCTTTGCATATTCAGGCTGATCGTCCGGCAGGTTGAAATACCAGGGGATATACCCTATTTCTTCTCTTACGCCTGACAACGGGCCCTTGGCCAATTGCACCTTAAAAAAAGCAGCGGTATCATCCCAAAGCCTGTTTTGCACACCGGCTTTGAGCTGTGCTGCCAGTTGCACGTATCTCTGCCGGAGACTGTCGCGCCCGGCCATAGCAGCCAACTGCGACAATGCCCTGGCATTTCCGTACATATAGCTATTGATAGTGGGACGGATATTTCTTTCCTTACGTGAACCACTGATGGATTCTTCCATGCCATCTTTCACATCAAACTGCCAGTACATGCCGTCGGGTAAACCTCTTTCCTGCTCCCACAGCCGGTAATCTTTATCGAGTGAATCCAGCAGGCTTAGGGCAAAATTCCGGTCCGCATTTACGAGATAATAATTATAGATAGCATCCGCCGCCCAGCTGCTGAACTGGTGGAAACGCGGTTTGGTCTGCTGCTGGTCCTTCTCCAGCCAATAGCGGATATATTGATGAACGTACTGTGTATCGCGCAACCAGCGTCCTTCATAAATATGATGGCCAAGTGCGCAACTCAGTGCATTATATCTGCCTGCATGTTTTACAGGAATAATAAATTCTGTGAAGATAAACCCGTCAGGAGTTTTTTTAAGATGCTTACGAAAACTCCACCAGCGGAAATAGTACGTTTGTTCGATCATGTTATCAGGGCAATCAAATAACGGCACATTGCTTTCAAGCCACGCAGCTGCCTGGTCATCCGGGATGTATTGTTTCACTTCTCCTGTGTCCAGGCGGTTGAAGAGCGTAACATATTTCTTCAGTTTATCTGTACTTAATACAGCTTTCCTGTCCTGTGCCCAGCTATTGGCCGACACGCATATCCATAAACAAACATAGAAAAATCGTTGCATGATCACTTTATTTCTTTACAACTTTCAATATTCCTTTCATCACGGTATAATGCCCGGGGAACGTACATACGTAAGGGTAATTACCCGGTGTTGCCGGTGCAATAAAATAAATGCCCTGTGATGTTTCCGGTTGCAACAGGCAGGTGTTAAACAACACATCTGCTGAACGGGGCACATAGGCGAGCTGGGAACCATTCAATCCCATATCCATCGCCAGTTTTCCTACCACATCTCCTTTGCCGGGTTTTACGATCACCAGGTTATGCAGCATATCATCGTTATTATTAAACACCAGTTTCACTTTGCTTCCCGCCGGCACCTGCACTTCAGCCGGATCAAACTTCAGACCGGGCAGGGTACCTATTTTGATGACTACATCGGGACCTTTGGTCCAGCTGGCCGGCTGCATATTTACGCATTTCGAAGGATCACTGCCACAGGCAGTATTATTATTGGCAGTAGCTGCCGCGCTTTTGGGTGTTATAGCACAACCAGGCATCCCGCCGCTTCCAGCCGGAATAGCATTCAGCGTATAATAGGCCGTATTATGCAACAGTGGTACGCCGGCCTGCGATTGCAGACCGGTTATATCCAGCGCATGAATATATCCTTCGCGTAAACCTTCTACATAGATCCTCACCCGGCGGCCATCATCAGACACTTCGCTTTTTACAACGGCGCAGGGTTGACTGTTAATCACCGGGCTGCCGTACTTACTGTGATAGCTATACGTAAATCCTGTTACCTGGAATAAGCGGTTATTGACAGCCTGTTTTTTATTTACCGGAGATGTAAATTCAAGTTCAAAGCCATTGCTTTGCGCCCGCATGGCCTTTATCTCAAAAGGCGTGTTACCCTTAAAGTTCACCCGTTGCAAACCGTAGGGAGCCGGCCCTGTAGAGGCCCATCCCCTGCTGGTCATACCAACAAATAACGAATGATCGCTTCCCCATACAAGCCGCAGCACACCTGACGAAAACCCTTCCAGGAAAGGGAAACAGGCGCCCTGGTATTTGCCGTTCACTTTCTCCAGGAAGGCGCGCATTACTTTGCTGTGTCCCTGATCGCCTACCAGCAGCTGGCCTTTAAAAGGACCAAATGCGTCTGAGTCGATGTTGATGACTGCTGACGTAGAAGTGCCCATGAGTGTATGCGGAAACCATACGCTGGGTTCCTTGAAGTGCGGTATTTTACGGGCAAAATCGTGCAGGATACCGATGGAGTCAGGAAATTGCTGCGGCTTTAAATGCAGTGGTGATCCGTATTCGCCGGACCAGCGCATACCTGCAGGGTGACCCGCAAAATCGCCATAGTCCAGTTGAGTGATCCTTCCGGACCCGATCCAGTCGCCCTGGTTTTCTGCAAAAAAAATATCCCCGCTCTCCGACAATCCAAAACCTGCGGGAGAGCGCATGCCGCCGGCAAAAGGTTTCATGGTGCCATCCGGTTTTATCTGCATCATCCAGCCACGCCACTTGGTAAGGCTTGCGCCGCGACCAATCCAGGAAAGGTTGAGCGTAACGATCATATCTCCGTTGGGCAGGAACAGCGGTCCGTAGGAATATTCATGGTAATTGCCCGATAAAGGCCAGGAGGCAACCGTTTGAAAGAGATCGGCTTTCCCGTCTTTGTCTGTATCTGT
Organism: Chitinophaga sp. W3I9; assembly: GCF_050434025.1. Lineage (NCBI taxonomy): Bacteria > Pseudomonadati > Bacteroidota > Chitinophagia > Chitinophagales > Chitinophagaceae > Chitinophaga > Chitinophaga sp. W3I9. The sequence goes on along the minus strand of NZ_JBNPWC010000001.1, from coordinate 3,750,643 downwards.
AACACGGGTTAATTCCGAGCGTTGCGTAGTGTAAAAGGAACCGTTGTGCCAGGCAAGGCCCAGAGTTTCATGCATGCCTGCTGCAAAGCGGGTATAATGCGGATATCTTGATTTCTTCTGGTAGGGATCTGTAATCAGCCATATCTCCCCGTGCCGGGTGGCCACTCCCAGCTTGTCGTCCGGTGTAAATGCGAGACCTCCCACTTCCAGCGCTACGCTGTCTGGTATGGGCACGTCTGTGATGGAATAATATTTACTTTCCCTGGCCTTCATCTCCTGTTGTGCAGCTGCCATACAGGGTAACAGCATACTCCACACGAGCAACAAAAAAGACCTATGTTGTTTGCTTATCATAATTTTTACCAGATAATGGAATAATGAATGTTCACCTTTTTGCTATCCGCCGGCAAGGGCACTAACAAACGGTATTGTCCTTTACTTTGCACGATCTGCGGCGACAAGGCTGTTTCTATATAATATTGTTTATCATCTACCGCATAACTGCCATCCGGTAATTTTTCGATGACGCCGCCGCTTGCCATTAACCACCAGGCGTTCCCGTTAGTGCTTCCGTTATTGGTCACCGTCACCTCGCGGATCAATCCTTTCCGGTCGCTGCGGGGATGCAGATAATCTTCCACAGACCATTGATGCAAGGTATACAGGTACACCGGCAATCCATCCGGCAACAGTTTATATCCGCGGTTAGTATAGCTGCTGCTGTCTTCCCGTATGGAGTCCGGCCATGGGGCATCCGGGGCCTGCAACTCCGCAATAGACGGCGTACCTGCCAGTTCCAGGGCAGCGCCCAAAGGTTTTTCCAGCTGCTTCTCACCGCGTTCATGCCACATTTCAGCGATATCCAGGTACCGGCCGTGCCAGGTCATTAAAGGGCTATAGTTAACCATATCGTAAGCGTAGTTCAATCCGCCGGGCATACCCACTGCTATGCTGTATGGATTAACCTTACCGCGATGTTCTATAAAACCGCGTTGTACTGCCGGGGCATTCCTAACAGGATATTCCATCTGTGGCGATATTTCTGCCATCCTTTCAGAAGCAGGCGTAGTAAGGGCGGTAAAAGGAATATGCGGACCTTCATACAGCAGTACCAGGCTTTCGTCGTAATTGGCGTAGCTGAGTTGAAAAGTATGTTCTCCTTTCTCCAGCGTAGTATCACCGTAAAAAGCGCGCTGGTAGTCGCGGGTACCGCCGTTGTTGGCGATTTCATTTCCATCAATCATTAACCGCACAGGACCACCGGCCTGCAGCCTGAAGATGTATTGGCCTGTTACCGGTACCAGTAGTTTTCCTTCCACTAATAAGTGGGCGCGTTTATCGCCGGTATGGAAGGTCAGTGAATCGGTGCTGCCTGATTTTACGGGCGTTAGCTGTCGCAGCGTATCGTGATTTTTATAGACGCCCTTATACACACGGAAACGCATATCTGCTAATTTCGCGCGATCATTGCCATAGGTTTTATAGCGGATATTCCGGAAGGCCACCGGGCCTTTGTATACGATAAAACGCAGCGGTCCGGGTACATCGCGCAATGCGGTGTCGTGTGTGTTAATGATCTGCAACCCGCTCACCGCGCGGCCATTCAGTTCCACGGATGCAAAGCCGTTTTCGCTTCCGGAGTAAACACCATTGCTATCCGGTTTTGAGGGACGCAATGCCTTATATCTCACCGACAGGTGCTGCCATAAACCCGGCGCTTTGCAGGCGTTCAATACAGGCGGTCTTCCTTCAATAGCTCCGCAGTCTGTGTTTGTAACACTGTCTTTTAGCCATCTGTCATTCAGCTGCAATGCATATTCTCCCTGGAAAAGAATACTTGCCGCGGCATCAGCAGATAACATGAAATCCAGCTCCAGGTCAAGATCGCCATGTACCAGCCTGGTGCGCAGCTCCGTACTGTCTGCCGTATTTCCGGAAAGGTCACACACCAGGATGCCTTTGCCGGCTGCAATTTCCATGTGATGCGGTTGCTGCCGGTCCGCATATACGTTGCCGGCTATGCGCCAATGATGATCCGTTGCCGTAAAAGCATCCGTATTATCCAGGTTGATTTCCTCCATGGGCAGGCTTTCCGGCTGAACGGCATTTTTACTGCCGGACGAGCAGGATGCCATACCCAGTATGGTTAGACTTTGTAATAAAAGAGATCTGATCGACATTGACAGGTTATCAAAGAATTAAAAAAAGTTGCTACGCTGCTTACAGAAAAGCTACACGCTTATCCATCATCCGCACAAGATCCGGCACATCATAATATTGCAATGCGCCCGGAATTATGTTACTGTATTGGTCCTTCTTCATTATCCGGCGGATCATCGTGATAAAGGAATCCGGGTATTGGTCTATTTGCAGGCGGTTAATCCGTGGATCTATTACCGCTGCATGCAGGGCTACCAGCGCCGTAGCGCCGGAGGCTCTTATATCAACCATGCTTTTCTGAAACTCCTGGTCCGACTGCAGGTAATCCAGCAGCAGCAACAGGTCTGTTACGCGTTGGCCGATCAACGGCCGGCCAATATGCAGGGAAGACATCACATTCCGGTACTCCCTGTTATAAAATTTTGGATGATTGAATGCAGCTCCATCAGCCGTTTCACCTATTCCACGCAGATCAGGCAATAACACCGCATAACCTTTTTGCAGGTACGATTGCAGGAGGGCAGTGCTGTCCAGCAGTGTGCGCTTGCCTTCATCGTTCAGGCATATCACTACCTTTTGTACCACACTATTGCCCGGTGGCCGCATCAGTATAAAAGGAAGCGGCGGTTCATTTTCGCTGCGCAACAATAACTTTTCGTATACCCATTCCTGTTGCTGCCTTGTAGCGGCACGTTCCACCTGCACTTTATTCCGCCGGACATGGATGCCCAGTAATTGCTGCAATGTATCTGTAAACGCTTTTTTAGTAACCGTGCGTTGAAATTGCATACGGCGGGCGGCGAGCGCGGTAGCGGTTTGCAGGAAATGTTGTTGCAGGGTAATTTCTCCGGAGATACTATTATTTAATTCCCCGCTGCCGGTACAATTCAGCGCGGTAGCTGGCAGCACGGCAAGAACCCCTTCCTGTACCGGTTTATCATCCTGGTACAACCACCTCCTGAACCAGCGGGCGGCGGCTTCGCGCTTAGGTTGCGATATGCCATGCCCATCGTCTACCGTGAACAATTCTATCCGTTCCGGTGCTCCCAGGGTAGTATAACATTGTTTTGCTTCGTTGTAAGCCTGTTCTGCGCCGGTATAGTCTACAAAATCGTATCTGCCGGCCAGTACCAGCAACGGCTTAGGCGCCAGCAGGTGCATACAGTCGGTGATCTCCAACCCGTATTTACCTTCATTGGGTATTTGCACACAGCCATCCAATGGACCAGACAGTTCAAACGTTCTTTCACGGGTGGTGATGTAGCTGCATACCGCGGCAACTTTTATCCTGTTTTCAAAGGCCATGAAATAAGCGGTTTGTGTGCCGCCGCCGGAATTACCCAGGCAACCGATCCTGGTGGTATCTACTTCTTTACGGGACAGCAGGTAATCGAGCCCCCGCTCATTATCCCATAATTCATAAGCGGCCACACTGGAGCCTACCATGGCTGCTGCGGTATTCAGCAGCGTATGTTCCGTAGTGCCTCCTCTTGTGGAAGGCTGGCCAGTGCTGTCTGTCAGCTGATGCCGCTCTCCTTGTGAAACAGGATCAATCATCAATACCACAAACCCCTGCCTGGCGAACAGGATAGCGGTTTGCTGGTACGAGGGTGTGGCCTTTGCTTCTGCCTCATGACCGCAAAATAATAGCACACCGGGAAACGGACCGTTACCTGCCGGCACATACAAACTGGCCGTTACGTGATGTTTGGGGAAACTCTGATAAATGATCTTTTCAATATGATAGCCATCCTGACGGAGTATACCCGTGACCGTTGGCTGTAACGGCGTTTTTTCCGGCAATACGCCCAACAGCTGGCGATAGGAAGCACGAAGCTGTTGCTGGTAAGCCTGTACGCTGGAAGCTGATTGCATGGCCTGCTGCACCCGGTTACTACGCCCCGCATACTGCCGGTGCATTTGCTGCATCAGGTAGGTGTTCAGCATTTTATCTGCGCCCCAGTCGATAATACTGGCAGGCGCTTGCGCACATACCGTTGTGGCCGGCAGCAATAAAATAAATGGAATAAGTATGGCAGCCGTTAAATAATTGTGTAAGTAACACTTATCGGATAGTAAAAGGCTACGCGTAAATATTTTCATCAACATGGAATTCTGTTCTCCTTTACCGCAATCAAGCTACAGAAATATCTATGCAAAAAAGTATTTTTTTACGCAATCGTTGCCGGAGCGCGGTGGTATAGCATAATAGGAAATGTTCTGTTAACTTTATCTTCTCACTATCTGTATGAAAACTATTTTCCGATATATTATTATCACAGCCGCTATTCTTCACACCTCTCCTTCTTTTGCCCAGCTCCCGGAACTGGACAACCACAATATTACCTGGAACAGCCAGAGCCGGAATGCGGCGGAATCCATGCCTTGTGGCGGCGGCGACATAGGACTGAATGTATGGATGGAAAACGGGGAATTGTTATGTTACCTGTCGCGCAGCGGCACCTTTGATGAAAACAATACCTTTTTGAAGCAGGGCAGGTTAAGGATAAAATTAATGCCCAATCCTTTTGAAGCAGGTACACAATTCCGGCAAACATTGCATCTGCGGGAAGGCTACATAGCTATTACCGGCAGTAAAGGAAAGCAGCAGGCGCAGATCCGGGTATGGGTAGATGTGCATCACCCGGTAGTGCATGTGGACGTGAACACCCGTCAGCCGGTAACGGCCACCGCGCACTATGAAAACTGGAGAATGGACGACCGTGTAATGTCAAAAATGGAGCTGCTGGCATGCTCCGGTTATAAAGGCGCACCGGTAGCCGTTACGGCTTATCATGATGAAGTTACTTTTGATGACAGGAAGGTGTTGTTTTATCACCGCAACCGGAATGATGCGCTGATATTTGACTTCACGGTACAACAACAAGGATTGGACTCCGTAAAGGCACAACTATGGAATCCCCAACAGGGACTTACGTTTGGTGGTTTCCTCTGGGGCAGTGATATGCAGCCCGCCGGTACAGATACCGGGCGATATATAAACACCGCGTATACCTCCTGGCAGCTGCAAAGCATCCGTCCTTCAAAGTCGCATCACATCAATGTACTGCTGCATACAGCGCAAACATCCACGCAGGAAGCATGGTACAAAGGACTGCAGGAACAACTGCGGATAGCCAGCGTAGCAGAAAAAACCGCCTTTCAGCAGACCACTGCATGGTGGCAGCAATACTGGAACAGGAGCTATATTTTTATGGGCGGTGATACTGCCAATGCCGTATGGCAGGCGGGCCGGAACTACCAGTTGTTCCGCTACATGCTTGGCTGTAATGCATATGGCGCTTATCCTACGAAATTCAATGGCGGGCTTTTTACGTATGACCCGGTATTTGTAAATGAAAAATTTCCTTTTACACCGGATCACCGCAACTGGGGAGGCGGCACCTTTACCGCGCAGAACCAGCGCCTGGTATACTGGCCCATGCTCAAAAGCGGCGACTTTGATATGATGACCGCGCAATTTGATTTCTATTTGCGTGCGCTGAAAAATGCCACCACCAGGAGCCGGTTTTACTGGGGACATAACGGCGCCTGCTTCACCGAACAAATGGAATATTTTGGTTTGCCTGCTGCCAGTGAATATGGATGGAAACGGCCCTCCTGGTTTGATAAAGGCGTAGAGTACAACAACTGGCTGGAATATGAGTGGGATACCGTACTTGAATTTTGCCTGATGATATTGGACATGGAGCGCTTCAGCGGGAAAGATATTTCACGGTATATACCGCTTATAGAAAGTTGTCTTACTTTTTTTGATGAACATTATCAATACCTCGCAAGGTTACGCGGCTCCAAAGCGCTGGATGGAAACGGCCACCTCGTGCTATATCCCGGCTCGGCAGCAGAAACGTATAAGATGACCTATAATTCGGCTACTACCATCTCCGGGCTAAGTACCGTTACCAGCAGGATGCTGGAGCTACCAGGCAAATATCTTTCCGACAGCACGCGTACACAACTGCAGTTATTCCGGCAACGTATCCCCTTACTCTCCTATCGTAACGTGAATGGCTACACGACCATTGCGCCGGCCCAATCCTGGGAGCGGATCAACAACCAGGAAACGCCGCAGCTATACCCGGTATTCCCCTATGGCATATATGGCATAGGAAAACCCGGACTGGATACAGCGATTAACACCTGGCGGTATGATACCACGGCTGTTAAACACCGCAGCGCCGTTGGCTGGAAACAGGACAATATTTTCTGCGCCCGGCTGGGCCTTACCGACAGCGCCGCCTATTATACTATCGAAAAACTGAAGAATGCCAGCACGCGCTTCCCGGCTTTCTGGGGGCCGGGTTTCGACTGGACACCGGATCATAACCAGGGTGGATCGGGCATGATCGGATTGCAGGAAATGCTGCTGCAAAACGACGGTAAACACCTTTATCTTTTCCCGGCATGGCCGGTTGCATGGGACGTTCATTTTAAACTGCATGCACCTTACAACACAACGGTAGAAGGCGTTTTAAAAAATGGTAAGCTGTTGTCCCTGAAAGTATTTCCTGAAGAAAGAAAAAAAGATGTCCTGGTAATGCTGCGATAACATCATTTCACTGCAATGCTTACCTGGCTGCTTTGCAATCCGGATGCTGATGCCTTTACAACAATATTTCCCGCCTGCCCGGAAGATTTCACAATCACCAGGCATCTCCCCTGCCAGGCATTACGCTGTGGCAACTGGTAACTCTCCGTACTGAGCGGGTTCGCATTGCCAACGCCCACAATAGTTCCAGGGCCTTCCACATCAAAGTGTACCTGGTTGTCTGCTTTAGTATGACGAACACCATTTGCATCCTGCAATTCCACGGTGATGTAACTTAAGTCCTGCCCGTTTGCCCGGATAGCCGTACGATCAGCTACCATATTGATCTTTGCCGGTTCACCGGCTGTTTGCAATACTGCACTGCTTACTGCTTTACGGCCATTATAACCCGTTGCTTTCAGTGTGCCGGCCTGGTAAGGCACCTGCCAGGTGGCTGTGAATTTATTGGCACGGTTGGTTGCTTTTTTTCCCAGCGACCGGCCATTGAGCGACAGCTCCACCTGTTCGCAGGAGGAATATACTTCCACTTCCAATGGTTGTGCGGTGTTCTCCCAATTCCAGCTAGCTAATACATCATGCCATTCCCAGCGGCTCCAGTCCACCTTATGCGGATTAGTGGCAAACGACGGCTGCGGTGGTTTTACAAAAACAGACACCTGTCCTTCTTTCCATAATACATCGCGGTAATACGACTGTGGGCGCTTCCAACCACAAACATCAATATCGCCGCAATACGCAAGGTTCCAGGGATAGAAGCCCTGCTCCTGCCAATATCCCAACCACCCGATGCTGGCTTCGCCGATGTAATCGAAAGCGGTCCATACAAAATCACCTATCACCCAGGGATGATCTGCCACGCCCATCCAATAGTCAAAAGCTTCCAGCGGCAAAGACTCCGTTGCAAACATCACCCGTTGCGGCAGCCGCTGGTGATCCGTTTGATACTTATCTCTTGCATAGTTGTAACCTGCCACATCGAGTGTTGCGAGGAAAGCATCTTTATCTTCCGTGACGCCGTTTACACCACAGGTGACGAACCGGGTTGTATCCAATGTGCGTATAAAACTACTGAGCGCCTTTGCCACCTCCACTACTTCCGGCTTTTCGCGGTTAGGGATTTCATTGCCGGTGCTCCACATGATGATGGCAGGATGATTCCGGTCGCGGTATACCATACTTTCCACATCTTTCTTCCACCAGTCTTTAAAATACAGGTGATAGTCGTCAGGATTCTTTCCATCTTCCCAGGTATCAAATGCTTCATCGATCACCAGTATACCGAGCCGGTCGCAGGCATCAAGGAAAGCAGGAGAAGGCGGATTGTGCGCGCATCTCACCGCATTATAACCGCTGGCTTTAAGCAGTTCTACCTTGCGTTCTTCTGCACGGTCGTAGGCTTTTGCCCCGAGCGGGCCGTTATCGTGATGCACGCAGCCGCCCTTTAGTTTCAGCGGTTGCCCGTTTAAACGGAAACCATTCACGGCGTCAATGGTAATACTGCGGATACCAAAAGGCGTGACAGTACGGTCCGTTAATTGTTGCTGGCGGTAAACCTCCGTTACCGCGGTATATAGCACCGGCGATTGCACCGACCATAACGCCGGTTTGCGTACGGTGAGATCCTGTTCCCACGTGGCAACCGCGCCGGGTGTTAATTCACGTGTATCCGTCGCCGTAACTACTTCCTTCCCATTTGCATCCATAAGGTGGGTGATTACTTTCACCGCAGCAGTGCTGCTGGTTTCATTCATCACTTTAGTTTGTACATGTACTTTTGCGGCAGCGGCATTTACTTCCGGCGTAGTAATATAAGTGCCCCATTGCGCTACGTGTACGGGGTCCTTCACCTTTAACCATACATGGCGGTAAATGCCTGAACCAGCGTACCAACGGCTGTTTTCCCCTTCATTCCTGACCTTTACGGCGAGTACATTTTGTTCACCGAATTTTACGCGGTCAGTGACATCGTAATAAAACGACGTATAGCCGTAAGGGTGCCTACCCAACCGTTTACCATTGATCCACACTTCTGCGTTCATATAAATACCATCGAACTGTACCTGTATCCGTTTCCCTTTCTGGGTTACAGGCAGCGTAAATGTTTTGCGATACCAGCCGGTACCGCCGGTGGTAAACCCGCCGCTTGCCTGGCTCACCGCATCACGGTTAAAAGGCGACGCGGTGCCGGGGAGGTCTTCTATACTCCAGTCATGCGGCAGATCCACGATGCGCCATTGCGTATCATCAAAAGCTGCTTTATCAGCGCCTTGCGCCCCACCACGATGGAAGCGCCAGTCGTTATCAAAAAGCTGTGTTTCCTGTGCATGGGCGCCAATAGTGGCGAGCAGCAATAAAGTAGTTACTATTTTTTTCATGACGCCGATCACACTTGTTGAAAAAACCGATTTTAAATACGCGGTGTTAGCGCCAAAGTTCCATTTTACATTACGCGGGTCCTGTGCATTACGCGAGCGTTCTATCACCAGCCATCCACGCCAGCCCATCTCATCCAGTGTTTGTTTTACTTTGGGGAGATGAATACGCGGGTTGTCCTGCAACCATACGCCATCTTTATCGGTACAATGAATCTGGCAGATGCGGTCTTTCCCAAGTATGCGCAATTCCTTTTGCAGGTCGCGGCCTGCTTCCAGGGCGTTGGCAAAATTGAAATAGCTTTGGATAGCAGGAGAACCAATATCTTTCAGCAACTGCACTTCTCCGGCAGCATCCAGCGCGGTTTCTATGCCAATGACCACGCCTGCCTTTTCTGCCTGTGCAGCCGCAGCCTTCAACCGTTTAACAATAGCGGGACGCAGTTCCGGATGTTGTACCAGGTCGCCTTGTACGCCCAGCGGCAGGAACGCTACTTTCACCTGCAACTGCTGCATGGTATTGATACAATCCTGTACCATGCGGTCTACACCAGGCCGTTCTGCAAACGACTGCGCATAAAACCCCGACATGGCAATAGAACTGATCTCCAGGTTAAGCCTGCGCGCTTCTTCTATAAATTGTTTGGCGATCGCGGGATCTGTTAGTTTGTTGTCAAACGTTTCACGGGTGCCCAAACCTCCCATGTCCAGCTCCAGTCCATCAGCGCCAATGTCTTTCGTTAACTGGAATGCGCCCAGCTTCTGCCGCTTCAGGATCATCCAGTCGCAAACAGCAATCTTATAACGTTGCGCTGCCGGCGCTGCGGCGAACGATACCTTGCGGTACAGCAGCCCCGCAGTAATAGCGGCGGTTGTATTGATTAAAAAATGACGACGGTTCATAGTAGTTACAGGTTACTCAGGCCATTGCCCGTTTTTAATTGCTTTCAATTGTAGTTGCTTCGGATCGACTTTCACATATTTGATCCGCTCCCGTCTCCAGGTGTAAACGATATGGATAAATCCATCCGCGCCATAAATCACCGCCGGGTATGAATACTGGCTGATGGGTGAGTTTTCCAGCACCAATGCTGCGCTCCAGTTTTTGCCATCTTCTGATACGGCTACATTCAACGGCGTGCGTGGACCTTTGGCCAATCCGTCCGGTGGCAGTACGTGGTTGTAAACAAGTACCTGCCGGCCATCAGGCAGGGTTACTGCATCTGTTCCTGAATTGTTGTTGGGCAGTGCAATAGGCGCTAAAGGCGACCAGGTGCGGCCGTTGTCCGTTGACCAGGACTCCAGTATGGCCCGGTTCTTACTTCTGCAAAGCGCCTGCAGCTTTCCGTCCGGATAAAACAATATGCTGGGTTGTATGGCATTGTAAGTATCACCACCATCCACGGGCGCAGTTTTCTCCCAGGTTTTACCATTGTCTTTTGTTGATTCAACATGTACCCTCCAGCGGTCTCCTTCTGTGCTGGACGGACAAAGCAATGTACCATTGCTTAACAGTACCGGTTTATTCTTTATCGGTCCCAGATAACCATCCGGCAAGGCTTCCGGCGCGGACCAGGTAGCGCCGCCATCTTTGGAGGTAATCAGCCATCCTTTCCATCCGGATATTTTAGGACCTATTTTGTAGAACAGCAGTAAATCGCCGCCGGGTACCTGGTACAATACCGGGTTCCAGCAGGGAAAGCGGGTACCGTTTGGCTGTATGCCATTGGCTACTTCCACGGGCACAGTCCATTCACCGCTCTGCTTTTTACGGCTTACCCATATGCCCACATCCGGATGTCCTTCCTTTGTGCCTCCAAACCAGGCAGCTACGAGGCCCTGCTTCGTTTCCGCGATGGTAGAAGCATGACACGAAGGAAACGCTGCTTTTTCAAATATAAATTCGTCGGTGACAATGCCGGCGCGATAATTTCCAGCCTGACCTTGTGCCAGTAAACCAGCGAACAATAAAATCGTTGTACAAAAAATACGTATAGTCATAAGCGTTGTTTTCGACAGATTAGTTTATCTGTGATTGGGATCTGTTGTTTTCAATGATCCGATATAAAATATCGCCGGCTGCTCCGGTTCTCCTCCGTGTGGCAGATCAAAAGTTTGTTCTGCCGGGGTATCTGCATCCGGCGTATGCCGTGGCATACCCGTGCGGAATACCATACGCGCCACACTTTGCACCGGCGCAAAAGTGAGTTGCGTCAATACATCTTTCCCATTTATATTAACGGTATAAAAACGGGTGGCAGTGTTCAGGGTAATGCGGATATTATAAGTAGCGCCGGCCTGGTACTTCAGAATGTTTTTAAATTTGGCGCCGGCCTTTGCCTTTAATGTACTGTCCGCCTCAAACATGAGCCGTACGCAGGGATTCCCTTTGGTATCCTGCAATTCCGCATGCAGGAGTCCTCTATTATTTTGTGCAGGGGTAATGGAAAACTCCACCACTACCCGCTGCGTTTCGGGAAACAAGCGTTCTGCTTTTGCATAATCATATGGATCGCCGTCTTTCAATGCCAACACCGGGCCGTTTGCGGATTGCTCCATTTTTACCGGCGCCCAGGCAGGGCTGTAGATGTTCCATTGCTGCAATGCTGTGTCCGGCAACATCTGCTTAAACACATCATTTACAGGTGCGGTTGCTTTATCGGTTACAGGTACCGGGATGCGTGCCACCCAGATATCTTCCTTATTCATACTGTACGTGATCCACATATTACCGCCGGGAGGCGTACCGTTATTTTCTGTGATGCCGCGCACATACTGCGGACCATAATCCTTAAAATATCCCTTATAGCGCAGGGGAGATATTTCGCCCTGCACCAGCAACATATTCGTATAATCGAGACCGTTATTACTTACGGAAATAGCCAGTGGCCAGCGGTATTCGGAAGGGTTATATACGGTGGCATAGCGGCCATCTGCAGTACGCTGCCCCCATATTTTAGCATTGGCGTTTACAAAGCCCGGCGCCCTTACAGCCGATTCAGGCCAGGTTTTACCACCGTCGTTGCTGATAGCGGTGAGTGCATTTTTCCATAGCCCTACAACCCTGCCATCGGGCAAATGATAATAGCTGAGGGCTTTGTATTGTTTTTTAAGCGGTATCAGCGGATCATTCCTGTCTGCTTCTTCATTCCATTGCTGCGTTACCAGCGGATCCGCCAGCAGTTCGTTGCACGCGGCTACAAAGTCCTTATCGGGACTGGCGCTGTAGTGTGGATAAGACGTATTCTTTTCATTCCAGGCGGAGTTATAGCGGATGAAGTAAATGGGACCAAAGCTGCCATCAGGGAGTATTTCACGCACAACGCGGCCAATGCCTTGTCCATCATTGGGCCGGTCGTCTTCATCGAGGCAGATGCCATAAAAAGCCAACGCCAGCAACCGTCCTTTTTTTGATGTATAAAAACCCATGCGCTGATGCATTACCGCATACAGGTTATGCGCCACACCGGGATAGCCTTGCTTGGTAGTGCCATCCGGTATTTTATAAAGGGGAAAGATGATGGCCGGCTTTGACCAATTGTAACCATCTTTGGAGGTGGCAAGTAGTGTTTGCCCGGGCGCCACACTTTCGCTGACCTCATCACTCAGGTATTCCAGGTAAAAAGTGTGGTTCCGGTAAGCCAGCATTGGTGCGTGGTTATAAGTATAACCGGTACCTTCGGCCTTTTCAGGATGTTCGCGATTGGCCCGCAACACCTGGATGTTATGCACTCCCATGGCGGGACTTAGCTGCCCGTGATGGTAATCGACATTAACGCGGGTTTGCCCGGTATATCTTACGGTATCGGCGGCGGGTTGCTGTAAAACATCCAGTATATTTTCTGTTACCTGGAAGATAGAACCATGCTTATGCCCTTCCGGCACCTGCACCTGGTCTGATATATCGGTGAATGTTTTAAAATCCTTTGTCTTTACTGCGCCGTAATATTTCTCTCCATAAGCATCAAAATAAATGAGCCATTCGCTGCCCACTTTTACCGTAGCAGGCCCTTCCGTAAAAGAAGATGTAAACGGGACTGAAACATTGATATATGGACCCGTGGGATGCTTACTGAACGCCATCTTCAGGTTCCTTTCGGGACGGGTATTATCTTTTAGCACCAGCGCATATTTACCTGCGGCCTGCTGAACAATGGTGGCGTCAATCACGCTAAACCCAGGATCGAGAAATAATTTTGCGGGAGAAAATGTTTTGAAATCTTTTGTGGTGGTATAGTACATACGGTGGTTATTATCTTCATCTTCCTGCCCGCGGGGAAAACGATGCGGGATCGTAGATGCCCAGATAATAACGAATTGTTGCTGCTCTTTGTCATAAAACAGCTCGGGCGCCCAAACATTCATGGTAGCGGGTTCGTGTGCCATCACATCAATAGCGCGTTGCTCCGACCAATGCACCAGGTCTTTTGAACTGGCGTAACCAAAGCCTTTTTCACTTTTCCAGCCGCTGGTCCATACGAGATGAAAAGTACCATCCGGCCCCTGCACCATAGAAGGATCGCGCATCAGCTTTTTTTCTCCCACTTGCGGTTGCAGGAAAGAGCGGCCCAGACTCATCCAGTGATAACCGTCGTAACTGTACAGCAAACGCAATCCATCAGTGGCCGGTTCCCGGAAAGAAGTGAACAGGTATACTTTTCGTCCGGGAACATAGGTATCCAGTATTAATACCCAGTCGTTACCATCCTGTTGTGTGCCGGGCGGATCAAAGCTGGCGATGCCTTTGTTGGGGAATTTGCCAATAAGTGTTACCTGGCCGTTGCGGGGATCGTACCAGGACGCCTTCACCGTGTCGCCGGCAATTTTGCCCATGTTCACCCGGAAGTTGCGGCCGTTATAAGTATAAATGAAAACATATTGTTTTCCGCGGGTAGCCAGCACGCGGTTATATTTATCGCCGGCGTCGCCTGCTATGAGTGATGGATCGGGCACCCGTTCAAAGTACGGCCTTGACAACAATAAATTTTTCAGATGTACCATTTGCTGTGCACCGGGTGCATTGATCGCATCGGACCAAACATCTGTTACGCCGTAGCTTCCTTTTTTATCCTTGGAAGCATGCATCTGCATCACGGCATTATCACCGTAGGTATAACCTGCTGCGCCGGCAAACACCGACCAGTATCCATAGCGCCGTACATCTTTGTCGTTCCATCTTGCTTCGAGGGAATCATGTAATCCCTGTGGAATCCCTTCATATGATGGCTCGCCATCAAGCGTAGGTTTGGCGGGTGTTTGGCGGTAGTCGGCTTCAATGTATTTCCAGTTATCTTCCCCGTAGTGGAGGTCGCCTGCGCTGGTGTCCTGATCATAACGGCGATGCCCCGACTGGAACATATTGAACTGCAGCCAGGAAGCCTGGTGAAACCAGCGGGATGATTGCGTGCGGCCATGTGGATGGAAAGTAAGCAGATGACCGGGATCCTGTGCGTGGAGCGTGGCGCCGATAGCATTCCATACCTCCATGCCATCGCTGCCTTTAATATCTCCACCATTCAGCCAGATGATGTTGGGTTTGTTTTTGTACCTGGCTGCCAGCCACGCAGCGTATATGCGTGCCTGTTGTTCGCTTACCTGTCCGGCTTTTACATTGGAGCCCCAAACCGGCACCAGCGCCATATACAAGCCCTTCTCCGCGGCTTTACCAACGATATAGTCCACATGATCCCAGTAATCATACTGTGCAGTATCTGTGAAAGCGTTGCCTGTTGTGGTATGCGGGGTGGCTATATTTTTATTGATCAAAGCGGAATCACCATAAGCATTTACCTGCTCAAGGTTATGTACCACCATTACCTGTATGACATTGAATCCTTTCTTACGGCGGTCTTCCAGGTATTTTTCCGCCTCTTCCCTGGTTAATTTATTAAACAATAACCAACCGGTATCGCCCAGCCAGAAGAAGGGCGCATTCCCTCCGGTGGTAAAATACCTGCCGTTGGAAGAAATGCCCAGTTTGGTAATGCGACCTGTTTGTGCATGTATGGCATTGGTAACCGAGAGCAACGTAATAAAAAATATAATAGCGATCTTATGCATGCATCCAGTTTGTTTATTTATTTACGATCGATCCAGATTACCACCGGTCCCGGTTGCGGGCTGGCGAGGCTGACCTGTTTACCACCTTTCTGTTTTTCTTTTTTAAGCAGATGTCCGTCTGTTGGACTAATCCAATAAACACTGTACGCACCGGCTTTGCTCAGATCAAGCTGTACCGGAGCATTGTTATTGGTATAAATAATATAGGCATTGCCGTTATTACCCAGCGCCCATTGTCCCTGCGGGGAACCGGGGAGTACTATGGGTTGCATAGTGGCTGCGGCTTCCAGGAAGCCACCAGCGGCTATGGCGGGAATGCCCGCGAGGGAGCCGCCAGCCATGAAAGCGGCCCACGACTGCTCCTCATATGCGCTGCCTGCATACACTACAGCTTTGCCGGCATAGCGTTCGCGGCATTCATGCACCGCCCTGTAAACCTGTTCGAAGCTGCTTTTCTTTGGTTTCAGCAGGCGGGCATGTTGACGGGGCGCCAGGTTCTGTCCGCCCTTGGGTGCGTACAAACTGCCATCCGGCTGATAATGCCACTGGCGTATATCTATCACCGTTATAGCAGCTGAGCGCACCGGATCCGCTAATATAGCGTCCTGTACATCTTTGGTGGTGCTCAGGCCAATAAGTACTTTTTTACCTGTTTCTTTTTCCCACTCCAGGATGGTATCTATCCAGAACTCTACAAAGGTAACCGGACCGGTAAACTCCGCTCCTATCAAATGGATCACACCATTGTTATCCGCGAAATTGTCGAGGCACTTGCGGATATAAGCGGTGTGCAGTTTGCGGCGTACAGGATCTGTAATATCATAGAATTGCGCCGCCATAAAAATGCGCTTGTCGCCCGCATAGGGCGGTGGTTCCGGGAAGCCGGTATGATTGATATTGTTAGCGGTGCGCCAGGGGAAATCCGCCCAGTGTGCACCGGCTTCAATGATGTTGTGCTGAAAATACTGCTGGTGAACGAGTACCAGTCCCTTTTCATCTGCCAGGTCTGCAAATTGTTTAAGGCGGCTCCAATACCAGTCGTTATACCTGGTGAGATCATAGCGGCTTAGTCCATCCCATGCGCTTCCCTGTCCGCTGCGCGCGAAAGGAAGTTCATAGAAGGGAGCCCATACTTCGCCATCCATACGGCGGATGCGTTCATGATCGTCGCGGCGGCGATCGTACCAGAGACCATAGTTATGCTCCAGCGATACAAAGTGTTCGTTTGTCATCCATGCGGCTACTTCCTGCAGGTCGTCGGTTAATCCTTTACCGGTGCGGCCGGGAACAAACCGGGTGATCGCCGGCATGGCTTCCCGGATACCATCGGGCCGTGTGTTGCCACGCCACCAGGGTACTTCGTAGTGCCTGCCGGTCAATAGCCTGTTGCCGCGCACCAGCCAGCCGTTTGCGATGTGCATGGGTGGTGCAGGAGGAGAAGCCGGTTTCGTATAACCGGTACCGTTGGCTGTTTTAACACCGGTGATTTTTACAGGAATAGGATTCCGTACGGCAGATTGATCTATCCAGTCTGATAGTACCATCGCGGGTTGTACAGCGCGTGCAGTGAGTTCCGCCGCCTGTTCTGCTGCCGGGCTGCTGGAGGCTTCGGATTCCACTGGCAGCAGCTGCGCCCGTTTTAACACATCGGCGCCTATCCGTTCTGCCAGTTGTGCATAGTATAAACTTCGTGGGGTGATATGTTCATTGGATGACTCCCAATAGCCGTCGCCGGCAAACTGTGCCCAGGAGCCAAAGGCCCAATTACTGGCTGTTGGCGGGCGGTAACAATCTATCCGGGCGGCGCTGCATTGCCATAATACGCTGTTGGCAGCGCTCCAGCCGGCGCCCTGTGCATCCTGTCCGAGGTTGCCAAAGCGAATGGCCTGCCCGTCGATGTTCACGATATCGAAGAGCACACCGGAAGCCCAGCTATCGATCGCGCCGCTGAAACTGAAAGGCAGGTGCGCTTCGCATTGCACAAAGGCATTGGGCCCTGGCGCACAAAAGCCAACCGCGAAATCATGGTAACCATACTCCGCGTAGTTGCGCTGGAAAAGCGTTTGCTGCCCGGAAGTAAAAAAAGTATAGCGGCGTTGCCCGCCTATTTCAGATACCGGCGCCAGTGATTTACAGTCTTCCACGGTAATGCGTTTGCCTGTTTCCAGCACGGCCACTGCCGAACCGGCGAAATGCTCAAAGGTTACCTGCCGCACCCAGGCATCGCATGCATTTTCCAGCGTGATGGCCATCCACCGGTGGGCTTCATCTTTGGGGTAAAGGGTGTCGTATGCGGAGCGGCAACGCAGGTGTTCCACACCGGTCTGAGCGATGCGGCCAGGCCACTGATATGCTGCCACAGTACCGCCTCCATAGGCGGTATCCAATGCAGTAGTGAGCGGCGCATCCAGGGTAATAGCCGTGCCGTTTATACCAACAATCGTCCGGTCCCAGGCAATATCACGCTGCCCCGGTTTCCAGCCCAGCGTAGTAATGCCGCCGCCCTGGTGGTCCATGCCAAGTTCGTTTATCCATTCCCGTGTGGACGGCCGTTGTACCAGCACCTTATCGCCGGCTTTGAAGCCTTGTACCGATGCTACCTGTACAGTACGGGCATTTACCGGCACATACGCATCCGTAATCTTAACCGGCGCTTCCGTTACCCGGCCGGGCCGTCCCGCAATACGGATCAGCGTTTGCCGGTCGCGGCCCTCTCCTGTTAACACGGTGCCATCATTACCCATACCGCTGCCACGCAGCACTACGCCGGATGCACGAATTACAAGGCCGCCCGAAAGGTGGTAGTTGCCCTTCTGCAGTTGCACAGCGCCGCGTATGCCGCGGTTATCCGGCGGCAACGCGGCCACTTCATCCAACGCATTTTGTATAGCCGCAGTGGCATCTCCAGTTATAACAGGCACTACTATACGAACCGGAACATCGGGAATGGGCTGTTCTCCTGCCATATAACCGCAATAAGAAAAATCCGGTATCCGGTTGCCCTGTGCATCGGGGCTATATACCAGTTTGCCGGTGGCATTCAGTGCCACCGGCGGTACCGGTTTGGATTTCTTTTGCGCGTAAACGGTAGTAACGGCGCTTATTGCTATTAAACAAAAACTAATTATCGGGCGCTTATTCATTCGGTCGTTTTGATCTGCCATGCGCAACTATTTAGCTTTAGCTGCACTTCTTTTTTTCCATTCCTCTTCCGCCTGCTTCATATTGATGCCGGCAGCAGAAAGATAATTGTTGATCCTTCCTTTGTATTTACCAAACCATTGATGTTTCTTCTCTGATGATCCCGCATCCATCGCATGCTCACGCGCTTCCACCAGCCACGCCATGATCTGCGCTTTTTGCTCAGTGGTGAGATTGGGCAGCATATCATTATACACGCGGTAGGTAAGCGGCAGCACGCCATAGGTCATGCCGTCCTTTACCTGGTTTACCTGTTGCGGAGTCAGGTAAGCCGACAGCTTTTCCAAATACCCTGTATGTCCTTTATCCAGTTGCTGGTTAGTGGCATCTTCTATTCCTTTCAGCTGTGTGGTTAAAGCCGGTTTGTCATTGGCAAATTGTTCTTTAGCCAACTTTACTTCCTGGTCGTGCTTTGCCTGGACTTCATTTAAATAGCGGTATTGCTGCGCGATCACGTCCCGTACGAGCAGGGCGCTATCTGCATTGGCAACGCCGAGGGTGGCTACAATTTTATCCGCCCGCTGATTGGTGGTGCGGATATAAGCTGTGTCATCCTCCGTGTTAGCCTGCCTCGCAAATACAGCTGCCTGGCAAAAAAGAAGGACTCCAAACAACAGCAGGTATCTCTTCTTAATAAAATTTTCCAAAGTATTGATCATGGTTCCACAAGTTAAAATATCACGTGTA
The DNA here is from genome assembly GCF_050434025.1 of Chitinophaga sp. W3I9. Classification (NCBI taxonomy): domain Bacteria; kingdom Pseudomonadati; phylum Bacteroidota; class Chitinophagia; order Chitinophagales; family Chitinophagaceae; genus Chitinophaga; species Chitinophaga sp. W3I9. The sequence continues at coordinate 3,731,593 of NZ_JBNPWC010000001.1, read as the reverse complement.
TTATTTACAAGCTGTTCAGATACATTTCCAACCTGGTGTATCCTTTTTTATTCACAACATTCCGGTCGTCCGGGTTACCCGGATCTGAGCCGTTCTTCTTTTCCCATTCATCCGGCATGCCATCATGATCAGTATCTGCCGGCGCCTCTGCACCTGTGTAGGCAGGCCAGCCTCCCACGGCAGCCGGCAGGTCAATAATGCCGGGCTTCCCTGATGAACCTGCGCCACTGGCAGTAACAGTGCGTGTTTCCTTTACGATGCGCGCATCCACTGCATCCCGTTGGGGACGTGTGGCGCCTGCCTCCGCGAGCACCGCGTTATAGGCGTCCTTTGCACTTTGCAGCGGCAACACGGCTGTAACCGGGAAAGGCGCCGCTGACCGGGCTTCCCCCCTGTTTGCTTCAGGGATCTTTGCGAGGTCTGTTCCCAGCCAGTTATCCGCGGTCATACCGGTACTGCCTTCCATGATATTACCGGCTACATACCATTTTCCGATGCCCAGCGCTTTAGCCGCGGTATAGCTGGCCTCCACAAATTTGCGGGTGGCCGCAGTAGCGGGACCTGGTTTGTAATAATTATTGATGATGTTTACGGTGGACTTTCCTCCGGGTATTTCCACTTCCCCGCCATAACAGGCGCCTGCACTGCCCCAATTGTAGATCACATTATTGCGATAGTCCACCAGTGCGGTTGTATCGTGCGCACGGGCGCCGTTAAACCTTACGGTACGGCTGTTCTGATGCGCGATAAGGTTATGATGATAAGACGCATACTGCCCTCCCCATACGCCCCCATAGGAACGCACGCCCTTTGCGTGGCCGGCATTGTAAAGTCCTTCGCTCACAATGCACCATTGCACCGTGGTATATTTTGTGTCGTATAACGCGGCGCATTCTTCATTGGCCCAACTGAAAGAGCAATGGTCAATGATCACGTTGTGGCAGTTTTCCATATCAAAGCCGTAAACGCCGGTGGACAGCGTTGCACCGGGTCTGGAGCGCAGGTGACGGATAATAATATTGCCGTGGTTACCTCCTTTGCTCAAAGCCCGTGCACCATTCATGATGAGCGAATGACCTTTCAGGCAGATGCCGTTTCCAGGTGCTGTTTGTCCTGCTACGGTAACGTTGGAACGCTGTACTTTAATGGCGGAATGCAGCTCAATGATGCCACCCACGCGAAACACAATGGTGATGGGATCATCGGGATATTCCAGGAATGCCTGGCGGAAGCTGCCGGGTCCTGCATCATTCAGATTGGTAACTTCCACTACTTTACCGCCTCTCCCACCGGTGGCGTATTTACCATAGCCTTCCGCACCCGGAAAAGCGGGTAATGCTTCCGTGTTTTCTGTTCCGCCGTGTTCATCAAACCCGTGCTGTATTTTAGCACAGGTGATGAACATCAGCAGGGAGAATGCAGAGACGTATGTTCTGGAAGAAAGTGCTTTAAGGCCCATTCAGGAGGTTTTGTAATTATGAGTGATTCAGGAACTGTTCAATATTCGTGTATCCATTGCCGTTGGTAGCCAGCCTGGATGCGTCCGATGCATCATTGGGATTTAATCCGTGCTTCTTCTCCCACTCATCCGGCATACCATCCTGATCACTGTCTTTGTACGGTGTGCCTTTGTACACAGGGTATCCGCCTACCTGGCTGATATCTGAAATAATTCCTTCTTTATAGGATTCTTTATCGAGCCGGCGTTTCAGGAACTCGCTGCCTATATCGGTAGCGGAATTAGTCTTGTATTGGATCTTGCCGGTGCGCACCTGTTCTACAATGCGGGTATCCACGGCATCGCGCTTAGGAAGGGTGGCGCCTGCATTTTTCAATACATAGTCAAATGCTTCCTTTGCAGACATCATTGGGAACGATGGCATCGGGAAAGGCTTGTTCACCCGCATGCTGTCGCGGTAGGGTCCTGCATTTGCTTCATCTTCCACCTGTACACCGCCATCCCAGTTGTCTTTCGTTACTTTATCGTAGCCTTCCATGATATTGCCTTGCACATAAGCCCTGCCGTATACATGATAGCCGAGCTTACTGCGGCCGGATTCAGGTTTCAGGATACGGTGGCCTACCGGTTCATCTTTTGGTGTGATCGGTCCGGGTTTATAATAGTTATTGATCATGTTGAACATGCCGCGGTAGTCAGATCCATCAGCAGAACGGTGACGCCAGTTGAACACAACGTTATTCACGAAGTTAAACACGCCATTCCATCCGATGGAGGGATTACGACCGGTATTGCAGGCCCACAGGTTGCGCATGAAGGTGGCGTTTTCGCCGCCCAATGTGCTGCCAAAAGAATGGTTGTAGGTATCCAGCGCTTCAGCGGAGATTGTATTCTGGATGGTTACATTCACGGTTGCCAGCTTCTGATCCTGTGAACCGTCTCCTGCATTGTACATGTGACGGTAGATAGAAATATTTTCATCCAGTCCCCAGCTGGTAGAGCAATGATCGATGATGATATTGCCGACAGGATTACCGCCCAGTGCGTCGTCCCTGCGGCCAACGTAGGTTTCCCCGCGCCGGAAACGCATATAGCGCAGCACTACATCATGCGTGTTGATCCAAACAGATTCACCGGCCACACATACACCGTCGCCAGGCGCAGTTTGCCCTGCGATGGTGATGTAAGGCGCCCGTATAATAAGGGGACTTTTCAGGCGGATAATGCCCGCTACGTTGAACACTACGATACGTGCGCCTCCCTGTTCACAGGCATCCCGTAAAGTGCCGGGGCCACGGTCTTCCAGGCTGGTTACCACGTATACTTTTCCTCCCCTGCCACCAAAGGAATAAGCGCCACCGCCCATAGCGCCGGGAAAGGCCGGAATATCTGCCTGCGGCAGATCATAAGGGCGGGTAGCCCAGGGAATGTAAGGTTTCCCGTTTACCGCATCTTTTTGAATAATGGGTAATGCTTTTGCCCAGGCTTCGTCCGAGAGCCGTTGCGCTTCTTTCAGTGCTGCCTCGCTGGAGTCCTGTATGCGCTTTGGTATGGTGGGGTACTGGGCTTGTGCCGCCTGTACCGATACACAAATTGCTGCTACTGCCAGCAAAAATACCTTTTCTGTTCTTCATTGTTGTTATGGTTGTTGTTAAAGCTGATTTCCTTTATTTAAGCGGGTCGAAAGAACCCGGACCTGTAAAGCCATCCCAGTCCTTGGTTTGTTCCAGGTATGGTGCATTGTTAAGAATCGTTTGATTTAATCCGAAGAAATAATATTGATTATACCAGGTAAACTTCCAGTCGTTCTTAGTCGGGTCCAGGTCATCTTTCTCTGTCACCTCAAAATAATTATCATACAGGTAATCTACATACTCGTCCTGGTTGTTGATGCCCGGCGGGAAAGCGGCCGGTTCACGATCAGCCAGCACTTTGCCGCTGCCGCCGTGTTGCGGCGTATAAAGCGGGTCCTGGTTGTTGGCGCCGGTATATTTTGTACCATCGGTATTTTTTACATAGATAAAAATGCCCGTTCTGCGGGTGCCATTTAAAGGCGGAACGCCCAAACGGGCACAGGTGCCATTATCATTATTAAACAGCAACCAGCGCCGCAGGTCCCAGAAACGTTTTCCTTCGTAGGCCAGTTCAATTTTCCTTTCGTTCAGTACAGCCGCAAAAGCCGGATCAGCGCCAGCGATACCGCTTAAGCCATATGCGCCATCGAGGTTTTCCACGCCTGCTCTTTCCCTGATCGTTTTAACATAATCCAGTCCTTCGCCGATGTTATCCATGCCGATGGCGCTTTCCGCCAGGTTAAGGATTACTTCTGCAAAACGCAGTTCTATAAAATCGGTGCCGCTGGTTTTAAAGTTGCCCACTGCATTGCTGGCGTTACCCGTAGTTGCTTTACGGATATACACGCCGCTGCTGTTAGTGCCGCGCTGCTCCGTGGTGGAAGCAGGTGTTGCAGCCGAGGCATTGGCAAACCAGCGGTAAGTCCACAGCCTGTACTTTGAATTTTCCTTGAATGGCCACATGCTTCCGTTATAAGCGAATGTTTTATAAAAACGGGGATCCCTGTTTTTATAAAACTTTTTAGCCTCGTAAGTGTAAGATGATTGTCCCGGCATTTTACCATCTTTCATTGGGAAAGCGTCCAGCATTTGTTTGGTAGGACTCAGGGAACCATCGCCAAATATCTCTTTGGGCCTGGCTGCATTTTCCCATCCGTTCCATTTCTGCACCTGGTCGGAGATCACGTTATTAAATCCAAACACGAGTACGGCTTCGGGGTTGTTGGCTTCTGCCAGGAACATATTTTCCCAGGCAGTGCCATCGGGCAGGTTGCCTGTTTTATATAAGCCAAACCCGTTGGCTTCCAGTAACAGCTTCGCAGCGAGATTGGCATCATACGATTTTTTCCAACGGGCCTTGTCGTTGTTACGGTTAAACTGCGGGCTTGCCCAGGTAAGCAGCACACGGCCCTTCATGGCTGCCGCTGCACCGCTGGTAATTCTTCCCCAGTCGGCTCCGGAGGGCCATTTGCCCGGCAGCATGGCCATGGCAGAATCTAAATCTGCAGAGATTTGGTCAATACATGCCGAGCTGGCGCTGCGGGGAATCTGGAGGTTTTCTCCTGCCCCTACAATGGGGTCCTGCGCGTGCAACACCAGCGGAACGCCGCCGTAAAGTCTTATGAGGTCGAAGTACTGCCAGGCGCGCCAGAAATATAATTGTCCCTTTAGTTTGTTCCGGGTATACAATGGCAGGCTGTATTGATCTACCTGGTCGAAGAACAGGTTGATCTGCTTCATCCTGGTCCAGGTGTTGTTGTTAACGCCTGACGCAAGCGGCACGCCGAAATAAGGCAGTGCGTGTGCATTCAGGTAAGAAACAGCCGGCCATAATTTGTTCCAGTTGGTTTCACCCGGCAATTCCTCTGTTGTTTGCGTAAACTGGTTGTTGTTGGTAGCGAGGTTCCAGGCGAGCGACTGCGCATTACCCGCAGGCAGGAACATACCGTATATGTAGTCCACATAAGCCTGGGCCAGCGTAGAATCCTGGAATACCTGCTCGTTTACACCGCCCAGATCACGCTTCTCTTCGAGGAAGTCTTTTTTACAGGCTGCCAGCGCCGACAACACGAAGGCGGTGGCGATTAATGTTTTACTATATTTCATGATTTTATTTATCATAACGTTATAGATCAATTCGTAAACGAATCAGAGTGTCAGATTAACACCTAAAGAATAAGTTCTCAAGTTTGGAAAAACATCATAAGCGCCTTCCGCTGCTTTATAGTCGAACGGATTGAAGAACTGTACCGGGTTCAGCATCGACAAGATAAAACGGGCGTTATTGATGCGCAATGCCTTAATAACGCGCGGAGGCAGGCTGTAATTCAGGTTCACGCTTCTCATTCCCATCCTGAAAGCGCTTACTTTCCAGAAGGCAGAAGCGCGGTCGAGACTAATACTTTCCCAGTTTGGATTTGGATATTTTCCATTGGGATTTATTTCCGGATCGTAGATATCTTCCCAGTAAGCCGGTCTGCTCTGGAAGTTCCGGTCGATGGCATTATCCATCTTCTCCCTGGAATCACCGTCAATTTCTGCCCAGCCACCGAAAGAGCCACCGATTACGCAATCGAAGCCGATGCCTTTATAATTGGCTTTAAACGTGAAGCCAAAGCCGTAGTGGTTATTGGCTTTTTTCGCCAGCCGGATCTGGTCATTTTCATCAATGATACCATCCGGTCCTCCAAAGGTGCCATCTGTTTTCAGCGCTCCTCTTACATCGCGGTAGTATAACATACCAGGCTTCAGATCTTTGGCTTCTGTGCCAAACACGGAAGTGATGTTATATTGTTTTACATAAGCATCAATATCTCCCTGGGTTTTGAACATACCCTGGTAATCGTATCCCCACATGCCGTTATCATCCGATTGCCCCTGTTGTTTATTCCAGGGATAGTAAGCATCTGTGGCGGCAAAATTTCCCTGTTTCCATTTGTTATCATACCAGGAAAAACGCGCATCCACACCATAACTAAAATCTTTACTGATCCTGTCGTTCCAGCCCAGGCTTACTTCATAGCCGAAGAAGTCCATCTTGCCCCAGTTTTCTGCCGCCACACTTCCGCCTACGGTGAGAGGCGCCGTAGCGGTTCTTTCCATCAATAAATCCGTTCCCTTGTTATAGAATCCTTCCATGGTAAGGGAGAGGCGGTTTTGCAGGAAACGCGCGTCTATACCAAGATTATTTTTGAACTCATTACTCCAGGTAGCATTCCTGTTAGGAGAGGCTTCCATCTTCATACCTGTTGTTACATCTGCATTACCACCAAACACGGCTCCTTTCCCGCCCTGGAAGCTGTAGCGCTGCCGCCATTGCCATGCCTTTGTATCATCTTTACCCAACAGGCCGGCGGAGTATCTTAATTTGAGATAATTAACTGTAGAAGATTTAAAGAAAGATTCATTGGAGATTACCCAGCCGGCTGACAAAGAATAAAATGAACCCCAGTAATTTTCGGGTGCGAAATGGGTGGAAGCATCTGTGCGGAACAGGAATTCCGCCAGGTACTTGTCTGCATAGCTGTAATTAACGCGGCCTATATAACCCAGTGTACCGGATTCTGCTCCTGATGTTCTGCCATCGATGGCGCCGAAAGCGCTGCCAAACTGGCCATTGGTACCGGCTATGGGCTTTTCTTTCCATACATCTTCCTGTTTTACATAGGCTTCTCCTTTTTCAACAGAGAACAGGCCGCTGATATTATGTTTGCCGAATGCGCGGGCATAGTTGAGCGTGAAGTTCACCTGTTCTGATTCTCCGTTTGAGTTGGAGTAATAAAGCCGGTTACCATTTTCGTATGTTGCGCCCGGTAATTTCACGGTGGCCCCGTCATCATAGATATGTGCGTTTGTACCGGTACGGTTGAAGTCATAGAGCTTATAGGTGGTGCCTATCTGTGAAGCGTTTGTCCCGGTAAAGTAGCGCGCATAGTTCACCCTGGCCTTTAATCCTTGCAGAAAAGGGAGTTCATATTCCGCGTATGCATTTACCGCGAGTGTTTTGTCTTTTGTTTCTGAGAGATTCTTCAATCTTTCAATTTCGTAAAAATGATAGCCGGAGAGTTTATCACTGCCTGGTATTTTCACCGGGTATCCATCTACGTAAGACGGGATATAGCGGGGTGCGAGGAGCAGGTTGCGATAGTCGTTTTCTTCGTTTTCGTTGCCTATTTTGTTATAGGTTCTCACCTGGTCCGACCAGTTGCCGGATACCTGCAATCCTACCTTCAATCCTGAAGCTACTGTGATATCCCCGCCTGCGCGGAAGGTCCATTTTTTATAATCGAGACTGCTTAAATTGCCATTTTGCGAATAGTAGGATCCGCTGGCAAAAAAGGTAGATTTTTCTGTGCCACCGCTGATGTTCAGTGTATGGCGGGTATTGGAAGAACTTTGCCACACGGGATCGAGCCAGTCGTGGTTAATTGTTTTAAAATGTTCCAGTTCATCGGCGGAGAAAAACGCATTCTGATCTGTGGTGTCTTTATTTTCACCATAGGGTCCGTTCATGATATTGATATACTGTGCATAGCCATAGGCGCTCAGCATTTTGGTGCGGTAGCTTTCATCGTTGATACCATAAGAGCCGCTGTAGCTGATCCTGGGGGCGCCTGCGCGGCCGCGTTTGGTAGTTACCAGCACTACGCCGTTTGCCGCCCTGGAGCCATAAATCGCGGCTGAACCATCTTTCAGGATGCTGATGCTTTCCACTTCGGAGGGGTCGAGGTTATTGAATTGTTCCGCATCATTTTTACCGTCGCCGGTCACCTGGATCACGCCGTCGATTACATACAGCGGGTCGGTGGAGCCACCATCTTTCGCGAAAGTGGCAGGATTCCTGATCGTTAATGTGGCCTGTGAGCCTGGCCGTGCGGTACCTCCACTCACGGATAGGCCGAGCACGCGGCTTCGCAGTGCGGCGCCAAGATTGCCTACCGGCAGGTCTTCCACCTCTTTGGCTTTGATAGTAGTGATGGCGCCGGTTAAGTGTCCTTTTGTTTGTGTGCCGTAACCTACTACTACTGTTTCGGAGAGATCTGTGGTGCCGTTTTTCATGGTGACGTTCACCACTTGCCGGTCGTTCACCGGTACTTCTACCGGGGCGTGGCTGATAAATGAAAACACCAGCACCGATTTGCCGTTGGGCACCTGGATGGTGTAATTGCCATCAGCATTGGTGATGGAGCCTTTTGAAACGCCTTTAACGCGGACGGTGACGCCGGGAATTTCTTCTCCTTTATCTGATAATACTTTTCCTCTTACGGTGATAGGGGCTGCCGTTTGCGCAGATACAGCAGGGATACAGGCACATATATAAAAGAATAGCAGTAATAGGATCGCCCCTGTGGTAAATGGCTTACCAGGAAGTAGCTGATTAATCATTGATTGAATGATTTAGATGGACAATAAGAGTTGACAGAATAGATTAGTGTCTATCAGACAATAATAACATTGCAGACAGGAATGGAATTTTTATTTTTCATAACAAAGGAATTTTTATGGTCTTTCCTTTACAATCAGAGACGCTGTTCCCCTCTGATAATTACTCCCGGAATTCTTGAGGAGTATATCCTGGGATCAAGCTAGAAAAATATTTACTTAAAAAAGGTATATCACCCGTTTTTTTTTACGCAATCGTTGCCGGCATCGTTGCCGGGAATCTATTTTGGAAAAAAGTATACCATAGTATACCATAGTTCATAAAAAACACTATCTTGGTAAAAGTTGAGGTGATTAAAAAAAGTTTACCCGTCACATTCACTATTTATATTTTTATTATCAACCTGGTCTTCCTCTTACAATCCTGACTGCTGTTTCATTAAATCCAGGTTATGAAGAATACAATGCTGTTTAAATACCGGCAGGGGTTACTACTGCTATTGATCATCTTATTTTACCAGTTATCATCTGCTCAAAAAAATATTGTTTATCAACCTGAGTGGAATTCACTTCAGCAACATAAAGAAGTGCCGGAATGGATCCGTGATGCGAAATTTGGTATTTACTGCCATTGGGGAGTGTACACCGTTCCTGCATATAATAATGAACATTACTATTCGCATATGCATGCCGATTCGGGTTATTCCAAACTGGGCACGTATCAGCGACATATCGCATTATATGGACCACTGTCAAAATTTGGTTATCATGATTTTATCCCGATGTTCAAAGGGGAATATTTCAATGCAGATGAATGGGCCGACCTGTTTGTAAAAAGCGGGGCGCGGTTTGCCGGGCCTGTAGGTGAGCATCACGACGGGTTTGCCATGTGGGACAGCCAACTGACACCTTTTAACGCCAAACAAATGGGCCCCCACCGCGATGTGGTAGGGGAACTGGAAAAAGCCATCCGCAAAAGAGGCATGAAGTTTTTCGTGTCATTGCATCATGAACTGAACTACGGTTATGTAAAGCCCAAACCCGGATGGGCAGCGGCAGATCCTAAATATGCCAAACTATATGGCACGCCCATGCCGCATGAGGCATGGCTGAAGATGTGGCAGGGAAAGTGTAATGAAGTAGTGGATAAATATCATCCCGACATCATGTATTTTGACTCCTGGCTGGAAAATATCCCGGAGCAATACATCAAAGGATACCTGGCGCATTACTTTAATGATGCCGGGCAACGCGGACAGGAGGTGACAATGACCTACAAAGGGAATGATATACCGGAAGGCATCGGGATGGTGGATCATGAAAACAGCAATCCAGACCACATCATCGCCCAACCCTGGCTGTGCGATTATTCCATTGGCACCGGCTTTGCCCTGTCGTGGGGATATACAGCAGGAATGGAGATCCGCTCCCCAAAAGAAATAGTGCATAAGATCATTGAAGTGGTGAGCAAGAACGGGCAACTGCTGCTGAATTTATCTCCAACATCCGACGGCCGCATTCCGCAAAACCAGCAGGAAGTAATGTTCCGGGTAGGCAAATGGATGTGGGCCAATGGCGAAGCAATTTATGGCACCCGTCCTTTCAGTGTGTACGGAGAAACCACCGGAGAGGGTCAACGGGTACACTACACGCGTAAAGGAGATACGCTGTATGCTGTTTTCCTGGACTGGCCGGGCGATAACAAGACGGTGCACCTGAAGGCGCTGAACAACGCCAGTATGGGCGGCGGCATACAATCCCTTCAACTGCTGGGATTAAAATCGCTGGAGAATTGTCCTTTCCGCATGGAGGAACAGGGACTGACACTCACGATTCCTGCGAAAACCAGGATACCTTCCGACATCGCCTATGTTTTCAGGATTGTACTTAAAGATTCTAATCATAACGTGAACGAGAACGGGCAACAAATGTCCCAATCGCAGGGGAACCATGCACAGGCAGGTTCCCCTTTTTTTAAAACTGAAACACCACTGTTTGATATTATAGACGGTCCCGATACCCCGGTGATCAATGAAGGCATGCCCGGTACAACCGGCATCCAGGGCGGTTTTGAAGGAGGCGCCTGTGTGAAGGTGAACGGCACCTATCATTTGTTTCCTACCGAAAGAGCAGGACAACCAGGTATTCCGCCGTACTACGACCGGGTGAAAACACGCATCGGGCACTGGACCAGCACGGACGCCATACACTGGAAACGGCAGAAAACACTTTACCAGGCCAGCGGGCAATATGCGCTGACAGCAGACGATAATCCTATAAATGACCGCCGCGCGGCACTGTGGTCGTTTATCCCTGTATACAGCGAAACACATCAACGCTGGTATGGATATTACCTTGCCTATACTGTGCATAAAGATATTGAGCCGAATCATTCCTTTGGAAGGATCTGGCGCGCGGAATCGGTAAAAAAAGGCATTGAGGGCATTGGCGGACCTTATACGGATAAAGGCATCGTGATGGAACCCGGCCTGGATACACAACTCTGGGAGGGCCGCCAGGGCGTAGCTTCCTTTTTTCCGTATCCTGTTGGGAAGGAATGGCTGTCGTTTTATGCAGGCGCCTATCCTTACGCCAGGCAGGAAGACTATCCCGCAAAATCAGGCAAAGGCTGGTTCATTGGCCTCGCCCGGTCTTCTACCCTGGAAGGGCCGTGGACCCGGATGGACAGCAGCATAAATCCCGTAACTTCCATTCATCCCTGGTTTGTTGAAAACCCGCTTGTAAGCAAACTGCCCAACGGACTATACATCGCTATTTTTGACGGCGGCCCGGAAGGGTTCGGATTACACCTTCCTAACATGATGGGCTATACGCTTTCCAAAGACGGCCTTCACTGGACCGCTGCACGTTACTTACCGATCCAGGCCAAAGTAAAAAAGTGGTGGGATATCATGAGAACGCCGCTTTGCCTGATACCGGAAGGAAACGACCACTATACCATACTATATGCCGCCATTAATAATGATAAACGTTTTCATCCCATCGGTATGGTTCGCGTAAAACTGAACCACCAGGCACTGGAAGAAATAGGAAATAATATCAGCACTACGAACTAAACAGGTATGAAGCGACTTCTCAGCATTCTCTTTTTCGTGGGCCTGTTACCGTTATATGCCTCCGGCCAGGCAGGCCGTGACAAATCCATATGGCTGGTAACCGGCCCCCACCCTGCCGCCAGGGTGCAATACGGCATGGAACAATTAAGCAAAGCCCTTCAGGCAGCCGGGTACCATGTACAAACCAGCACGCAGCGCAACCTGCCTACGGATGCATCCACGATAGTAATAGGCGCACTTGTTGATACACTTACCCAAACGGCTATACGCCAGTTTAAATTCTCCCTTAACAACACACCCGGTAAAGAAGGTTTTGTGATCACTACCGGTAAGCAACATACGCTGATTGCAGGCGCCGACAACAGCGGCACCTTATATGGCTGCCTCGAAATGGCCGGCAGGATCCGCGCTGCGGGGGCGTTACCCACCGGGCTAAACATCACCGACCAACCGGAAATGGTATTGCGCGGCACCTGCATAGGTATACAAAAAACCACCTACCTGCCTGGCAGGAATGTATATGAATATCCCTATACGCCACAGGAATTTCCGTGGTTTTATGATAAGGCATTGTGGATTCAATACCTGGACATGCTCGCCGCCAACCGCATGAATTCCCTCTACCTGTGGAACGGTCATCCGTTTGCATCATTGGTGCGCCTGAAAGATTATCCCTATGCGGTGGAAGTAGACAGCGCCACCTTCCTGAAGAACAGGGACATGTATCATTTCCTGACAACGGAAGCCGATAAACGCGGCATATGGGTGATCCAGATGTTTTACAATATTATCCTGTCCAAACCTTTTGCAGAAAAGCATGGTCTTGTTACACAGGACCGCAAACGGCCGGTAACACCGCTTATTTCAGATTACACCCGTAAGTCCATTGCCGCCTTTGTAGCGGAGTATCCCAACGTAGGGTTGCTGGTAACATTGGGAGAAGCCATGAGTGATGAAGATGATGTGAAATGGTTTACGGAAACCATTATCCCCGGTGTAAAGGATGGGTTACGCGCATTAGGCAAAACCACCCTCCCGCCTATTGTGCTGCGCGGACATGATACCAATCCGCAACAGGTAATGCAGGCAGCCCTTCCGTTATATCCTAACCTCTATACTGAAAATAAATACAACGGCGAAGCATTAACCACCTATACCCCGCGGGGACCATGGGCCGCCATGCACCGGGATCTTAGCCGGTTGACTGTTGACATCGACAATGTACATATCCTCGCCAACCTGGAACCTTTCCGGTATGGCGCCACTGCGTTCATTCAAAAATGCGTGCAGGCCATGCACAGCATCCACGGGGCCAACGGCCTGCACCTGTATCCGCAGGCGTCTTACTGGGACTGGCCATATACCGCGGATAAGGCAACACCGCGTTTGTTGCAGGTAGATCGCGACTGGCTCTGGTACCAGGCCTGGGCGCGGTATGCCTGGAACTGCCACCGCAACCGGGAGGAAGAAGGCCGTTACTGGAGCGGCTTACTGGATGCGCAATTCGGCGGCCGGGAATCCGGTAAGAATATACTGGAAGCTTATGAACAGGCCGGGGAAATAGCGCCCAAACTCCTGCGGCGTTTTGGCATTACTAACGGTAACAGGCAAACGCTCACGCTGGGTATGCTGATGAGCCAGCTGGTGAATCCTTCGAGGTGGCGTGTATGGGCCGACCTGTATGACTCCGACGGTCCTGCAGGAGAAACGCTGACCGCCTATGCTGAAAAGGAATGGCAACATCAGCCCCATACCGGAGAAACACCTGTGCAGGTCATTACGGAAATTATCCAACACGGCGACCGCGCCGTAGCAGCTATTGAAAAAGCAGCTGCCAACGTGCAGCAAAACTCCGCGGAATTTGCGCGCATAAAAAATGATATGTACTGCTACCAGGCGCTGGCCCGTTACTTTAATGCGAAAGTACAGGCGGCCTTATATGTATTGCGGTACCGGTATTCACATGATAACAACGATCTGCAGAAAGCCCTGCCCTTTCTGCAACAAAGCGTGGTACACTATAAAGAGCTGGCAAATCTTACAAAAGATACTTATCTCTATGCCAACAGCATGCAAACCCAGCAAAGAAAAGTGCCTGTTGGCGGTGATAACGGAAAAAATAAAACATGGGTAGAGCTCCTGCCATATTATGAAGCAGAATTGCGCCACTTTAAACAACATCTTGATTCACTCAAAAATATACCACAACATGGCAGCAACGCTAACGGACACACGATAATTACCCGGTTGCACCCGGCGCAGGTCAACTTCTTACATCCTGTTAACGGGTACTATCAGCCGGTGGCGCAACAACGGCCGTTTACAGACAAAGACGTTCGCATACAAACCGCCGACGAGGCATTAAGCGGCTTACAGGCATTGCCCTTTTCCATGCAGCAGCAACAGGAAAAAGGCACCACGCTTCAATTCAGTAATACACAACCGGTAAAAGCAGTAATAGGATATTTTGATACGAAAGAAAAAAACTACCTGCAGCCACCTGACCTGGAAACAGATGCCAGCGCCGACGATCACGGGCAAGCCGCCATCAGGATAGCGCATGCCTTAACCATTCCATCCCTTCCACCGGTGAACCTGCACACGTATTATTTTGATGCAGGGAAGCATACCCTTATATTGGGTAAAGGCGCCTGCCTGGTATTGGGATTTATGGATGGCAAACAGGAGATCAGCGCCGGTGCCGCGGCAGACAGCGTTCAGCGCCTGGATTGGTTATTTGAAGAATAAACATCGCAACATATGAAGTCAATTATTTCACTCGATCACACTTCCGAGGCCCCCAAATATCAACAGATCATACAATCTATTGTCAATGCTATCGACAACAACCAGTTAAAGATCGGTGACAGGCTCCCTTCTGTAAACCAGGTGAGCGACAACACCGGCATTGCCCCTAAAACCGTTATGCAGGCCTTCCGCAGCCTGAAACAGGCAGGACTGGTATCAGCGGTGCAGTATAAAGGATTTTTTGTAGCCAGCACAAATACACAATCGAGGCACAACATCTTTGTATTGTTCAACAGCCTGACGGCCTATAAAGAAGAAATATATGAAAGCATTAAAAACACGATAGCCGGCAAAGGCACAGTGAATATTTACTTCCACCATAACAACGTGGCATTGTTTAATACACTGCTGGCGCAAAGTAATGGCAAATACACGGCGTACATTATTATGCCTATTAAAGATAAAGACATTGCTGCTTCATTAAAGCAACTGCCGCAGCAGAAGGTTTATATTCTTGATCTTGGTTACCGCGACTGGGGCGCCAGGTATCCTTCTGTTTGCCAGTATTTCCATGAAGATATTCACCAGGTGTTGCAGCAGCACTTAACAAAGATCCGTCGCAAGTACAACAAGCTGGTCCTGGTAATGGGGCCTGCCTTCTATAACCTCAAACAAATTGAGAATGGCTTCCGGCGGTTCTGCCGGGAATCCGGTCTCCGCTCAGCGGTGGTTACACATGTTGGCAATAAGCCACTGGCAACCGGGGAACTATATATACTGGTACACGACGGGGATCTTGTGCATCTTGTAAAACGGATCACCGCGTTATCCTTTAAGCTTGGAAAAGATATTGGCATCATTTCCTATAATGAGATCCCCATTAAAGAAATTGCCGCCAATGGTATTGCCACCATTTCCACTGATTTTACAAAGATGGGGACCGATATCATTAACATGGTGCTTAATAAAAAGAAACAGCATTTAAAAAACCCCTGCAAACTGATAGAGCGCCCCTCGTTTTAAGATACGAAGCAGCGCATTACAGCTGGAGCACACGGGCTAGACCGGTTTGCAGCCCCCGGAGTTCAGCAAGCCCCTTCAATCGCCCTATGCAGGAATAACCCGGATAGGTGGTCTTGTTCAAATCGTCCAGCATCTGGTGGCCATGATCAGGCCGTACCGGCAGGGAAATATTCCGCTGTTGCATCAGCAGTAATAATTCACGCACTATAGTCACCATATCAGCATCGCCATCTAAATGAGCTGCCTCAAAAAAGTTCCCGGATTCATCGCGCCGGGTATTGCGCAGGTGAAGAAAATGGATGTGTGCGCCCAATCGTTGAATGATCCCGGTAAGATCGTTACCCGGCCGTACGCCCAGTGAGCCGGTACAGTAACACAGCCCGTTTGCCGATGAAGGAACCGCCTTCACTATGTCCAGCAAATCCGCTTCCGAGCTCACCACGCGGGGTAATCCCAACACAGCATACGGCGGATCATCCGGGTGTATGGCCATCTTCAGCCCCAGTTGTTCTGCTACCGGCACCACTTCTTTCAAAAAATACATTAAGTGCTCCCTTAATGTGGCGGCGTCGATATCTTTATATGTTTCCAGCGCTGCCAGAATTTCTTCCGGCGAAAAGCGCCCGGTGCTGCCCGGCAGCCCCAGCAACGCATTCCGGAATACTTCGTTTTGTTGTGCTTCGGTATGCGCATGCATCCATCTTTCCGCTGCTTCAATTTCAGCGGCGCTGTAATCCTTTTCTGCCTGATTTCTTTTCAGCATAAAAAGATCAAAGGCTACAAAAGCGGCACGTTCATAGTAGAGCGCTTTACTTCCATCGGGCATGGTGTAGCTGATATCTGTACGAACCCAGTCCAGCACCGGCATGAAGTTGTAGGTGATCACCTGAATACCGCAGGCGGCAAGGTGTTGCAGACTCCTTTTATAATTTTCTATATGAACCTGGTAATGCCCACTGCGCCGTTTTATGTCCTCACTTACGGGCAGGCTCTCCACCACCGTCCAGCTCATGCCTTCGGCTTCAATGAGGGATTTCCGCTGCTGAATTTCTGCCACCGGCCACACATCTCCCACCGGGATGTGATGCAACGCGGTAACAACACCGGCACAACCAGATTGCCGGATGTCTTTTAAACTAACGATATCATGCGGTCCAAACCAGCGCATGGTTTCATGCATTAACATAGCGATTCTATTTTACTCAAGAAATGTTGCCTACTATGGCGCGTTTAATATCACCTGTGCCGGCGTTAAGCCGGGTGATTGCGCCGTTACTTTTATTGGTCCTGTTGTTCCCGGCTTTGCGCGGACAATGACCATCGCCAGCCCGTTAAATGCTTTTCTTACTGTAGAAGAAAAAGATTGCAGGTCGGCCGGATCACCGTTATCGGTGGCGACAATTTCGCCTGGTCCGGATACTTCAAAGCGGATCCGGTTGCCGGCCCGCGGTACCAGTACACCTGCGCCGTCGAGTACACGGAGGGTGATAAATGAAAGATCTTTTCCGTCGGCGCGTATGTTATCCCGGTCGGCGATCAGCTGCAACTGCGCCGCCTCACCGGCTGTTCTTACCGTGTCGGCAGCCCATACCGCGCCGTTTTTGTAGGCCACCACGCTTAGCACACCGGGTTTATAAACAACACTGTCCCAGCGGAGGCGATAGGTATAAGGACCTTTCTTCTTTCTGCCCAGGGATACTCCATCCAGGAACAGCTCCGCTTCGTCTCCCGATGTAAACACATGTACCGGGGTGATGGCGCCCACGCGCTCCGGCCATGTCCAATGCGGCAGGATATGCGCCATTTTATAGTCTGGCCGCCACCGGGATTGATACAGGTAAAAGCGGTCCTTTTTAAACCCGGCCAGGTCTACAATGCCGGAATAAGAACTACGTGCGGAATAATAGGGCGTGGGTTCTCCAAGATAATCAAAACCCGACCATACAAATTCGCCGGCTACATAAGGATGCTTGTCCTGCGATGCAAATACTTTATCGGGCGATGCACCAAATGCAGCCGTATAAAGCTCATAGGCGCTTACTTGTTGCAGCTTACCGCTGCCGCCCGTTCCTTCACCAACAGGCGCACTGATCCCCTCAAAAACCGGAAATAAATACGTGCCCCGGGTACTCAATGCGGAGGCGGTTTCACTGCTGAAGATCATTTTACCGGGAAATTGCTGTTGAAAGGCGGGATAAAGCGGTGATGTACGGATGCCCTGCAATTGCTGATAGGCAGGCGCATCGCGTATTCCTTCTCCCTGGTAATTCAAACTCAATATATCCATTACAGCGGGAAAAGGCATTCCCGGCTTTGCATAGTTCATAGATGCGGTGGCCGGCCTGGTACTATCTTCTTCCTTTACAATATCATACAGCTTTTTTGCAATCGCGGCTCCCTGTTCCGCTGTATACTGTTCCCCTACTTCATTCCCAAAGCTCCAGGCAATCACCGAAGGATGATTCCTGTCTCTCCTGATAAAAGCCCTGGTATCGGGTTCATACCAGTCGGGAAAAATCAGGTGGAAATCCAGCGGTGTTTTTTTCCTTTCCCAGTTATCAAATATCTCATCAATTACCAGGAAGCCCATCCGGTCTGTTAAATCCAGCAGCTCCTGCGCCGGTGGATTATGCGCCAGCCGGATGGCATTGCAGCCAAGTTCCCGGAGTATTTCCAGCTGTCTTTCTGCTGCCCGTACATTAAACGCCGCGCCTAATGCGCCCAGATCGTGGTGCTGGTTAACGCCCTGTACGCGAACAGGCGCGCCATTTACCAGTAGTCCTTTTACCGCATCGAATGTAAGTGCTCGGATACCAAAACCGGTGCGATATTCATCGACCGGCTTGCCGTTGGAGATGATATGTGTAACCGCTGTATAAAGATTGGGGGTTTGCGTTGGCGGCGGCCCCCACAGCTGCGGATGTTGCAGTATCACGGAACCTGCTGACTTGTGCGTGGCGCCGGCTTTCAGGATAACCGCTGATGCAGGTATGGTCGCTACTTTTTTCCCGGCAGTGAAGATGTCCGTGATTACTTCGATCTGCTGCTCATGGTCCGATTTATTGCTGACCTGAACCACCACATCAACAGTAGCAGATGAGGCAGAAACATTTTTAGTGGTAACAAATGTTCCCCATTGTGCCACCTGCACCGGGTTTACTTTCGTGAGCCACACATTGCGGTAGATGCCTCCGCCGGGGTACCAGCGGGCTGAATTAGTGGGATTGTCCAGCCGTATTGCCAGTTGATTATCCCCGCCGGGATTGATATAAGGCGTGAGATCCAGGCGGAAGGAGTTGTAGCCATAAGGCCATCCACCTACCAGGTGGCCATTCAGCCAAACCATAGTGTAAGACATGGCGCCATCAACATCCAGGTAAATAACTTTTCCTTTATCGGCAGCAGGGATATCCAGTTTCCTGCGATACCAGGCCACTCCGTGAACGGGCAGCCTGCCCATTCCACCGCCGACGATGGCATCGGGCTCGCTGTAAAACGGTCCTTTGATGGCCCAGTCGTGCGGCAGTTGTACGGACTCCCAGTTATGATCGTCGAAATTGTTTTGCACAAACGGAAAATCAGCGCCGGGTTTGCCTTGCGGGCGCTGATGTTGTTTGGCAGGATCGGCAATAAAATCATTGCCGGAAGGCAGTATCCAATTCTTTAATACCTGCGAGGAGGCATTCACTGCCACCGATTCAGTTGGCCTGGAATCTGCTACCACATTATCGTTCCGGTCGGTCACCTCGGGGCGCACATCATAGATCAGTTTATCCGGCTCCCCGGTATACCGGAAAAATTTCCAGTCGTTGTTGATGCTAATGTGCTCTCTGAGCGACGTTGATTCCTGGCGTACGCTGTTTGCATCCTGCACTAACCGGGCGCTTTTACAGCTGCTCCCGGTCCATGAGCTGAATAACAGCATATAAACAGTGCCACGAAACACATACCGGAACATCCCCGGCCATAAATTAACATGCATGTATCCAGGTTTATCTTCTTAAAAATACGACTAATTGTAACCCGGATTTTGCTCCAGTACGGCGCTTCTGTTTCTTTCAATTTCTCCCTGTGGAATCGCCCAGAGGTTAAAACGTGGTTCCATATTCGCCCCGTAAAAAGGATTATACTTTTTCACCCGGTCATACAGTTTACCTAAGCGCATCAGCGTCAGCATCCGTTTTTCTTCTACTCCCAACTCTCTTAATCTTTCATCCAGAATATAATCAATCGTCACATCTCCTGCCAGCACCGGTGAAGCATTGGCGCGTGAACGCACTACATTTATATCTGCTGCGGCGGCGCCGGCATTGCCCAGGCCAAGGTAGGCTTCTGCTCTCAGCAAATAGGTTTCAGCCAGCCGGAAAATATACTGGTCGGCAAACGTGCCGCCTGCCGTGGCTTTCAACTCATACTTCTTGATAGGATCAGATGAACCCGGATTCACGTAGAGTGATGCGGGGTGATTAAACGGCGTGGTTGCCTTCGACTGATACGGATAAAACACCCTTGAAGGAAAAGTGATGTTAGCACCCGGAGGAGGATTTTGTGTAGAAATTTTTTGTCCGAAAAACGGGCTTGCCGGGTTGGTAGCCACCACTTCTCTTACGAAATTGTGATTGGCATTCCGGATATCGTTATTAAAATCACTTTGCCATACTTCATCCGCAAAATGTTTTGAGGGCTGTAAAAAACCAACACCCCTGCCACCGGTATAATCGCCGATAGGCCATTGAAACAATGCCACTCCGTTCACCCGCATATCGCGGTACAACGGCACGTGTACGCGCTCCAGCTGGTAGTTGCCCGCCATGGCGGTGGACACGGCAGATCCTCCCTGCACATCTGTTTCAAGCTGCACTACCCAGATCGCTTCTGTATTGTTGGCAGTTTTCCTGTTTTGATTTTTTGCCTGGAACAGGTCCCAGTATACATCGCCGGGGGTAACGGTTGACCGTGAACCAAACCGGGTTTTCATCAGGTCGGTGGCGGGATCATCAATCACTGCAGATGCCGCAGTTACCGCGTCCTGGAACTTACCGTTGGCGAGGCATACTTCCGCCAGCAGGTGCTGCGCAGCGAGGTTGGATGCTTCACCATCTTTCACTGCTGTTATCCCGGGCAGGTTAGCAGCCGCAAATTTCAGGTCGGCTGTTATCTGCGTCAAAACTTCCTGCTTTGTGGCCCTCACAAAATCAGTTTTCTCTCCTATTATTTCATTCAGCACCAGTGGCACACCGCCATATAAATATACCAGCGTTCTGTAACCCAATGCACGGAAGAACTTTGCCTTCGCTTCAAACATTACTTTGTTGGCATCCGACAGCTGCGAAGCAGGAATGCGGCTGATAATGGTGTTGGCTTCTGCCACAATTTTATACAGCTGGCTCCAGTGGTTATTGGTGAGCACCCCGTTTGATCCAAATTCTGCAGAAAGATTAGGATTACTACCTACCGCCACTTCCACGGCCAGATCTGTTCTGTATAGATAATGCATAGGCTGCCAGTCGCTGGATGTATAAAACTCGCTTCTAACCAACCCGTACAGGTTATTTACTGATGCATCAAAATCTTCCGTTGTTTTAAACGCATTGGAAGTACTGAGGAACGACAGCGCTTTTTCATCCAGGAAATCATGCTTACAGGAAGTCGCGGGTGAACAAAGCATTAATATGAGTGATATCCGATATAATGTCTTCATAAAAATATTTTTACAACGTGGATTAATAAACAATACTCAGACCTACGGTGAAACCTCTCAGAACGGGCCTTCCGCCGATGATCAATCCCATCGGATTACCGTCGTTGTCGTTGGCTTCAGGGTCCCAGCCTTCCCAGTTGGTCCAGGTGTAAAGGTTTTTACCGCTTACGTACAGGTTGATCGATTGTGCCTTGAATTTCTTCAGCAGCGAGGTGGCCAGGTTATAGGACAGCGATACATCCTGCAGTCTTACAAAGCTCCGGTCCTGGTACATGTTAGGTTCAATCTTCGCACGGGAGCCGGAGATATTCCTTGGATATTTACCCGTTGGATTGGAGGGCGACCAGAAGTCGATGCCCTGCAGGTTATTCACTCTTATGCTATTGTCTTCCCGGAAAAACGACGGGTTGTTATTGCCGAGGTATCCATCTTTACCGCCCTGCACTGAATTCAGGAATAAGGTGAGGGTAAAAGCTTTGTAGGAAAAAGTCTGCAATAAGCTCATGCGATAGGCAGGCTCCTGCCGGCCGAGAAATACCCTGTCGGCCTGCTGGGTAATATCATTGTCTTTGTTTTGATCTACGACCCTGACCGAGCCTACCGGGAAGCCTGGAATCCTCGTATCATTGAGCTGATAGATCCCATCTAATTTGTAGTCGTATATGGCCCTGATGGACTTGCCCACAAATAATGAACTTGACACCAGGTCGTCTTCTTTGCCATCTCCGTTGGCATCCACGCCTGTAAGCGTAACAATCTTGTTATTGTTAGCGGAGAAATTAAAGGTGGCTGACCATTTGAAATCCTTTTTATCTATGACGTTATAGTTTAAAGCGGCTTCAAAGCCAGCATTACGGATCTGGCCGAGATTCGTGTAAATATTGCTAAAGCCGGTAACGCCGGGGATAGCCACGCTGTACAACAAATCGTAGGTATTATTCCGGTAATAGTCTAAACTGCCACTCAGCCTGCTGTCGAAGGCAGCAAAGTCAACGCCCACATTCATTCCCTTTGTGCGTTCCCACTTCAGGTTATCGTTTCCTAAGGAGGCTACCTGCTGACCAAATGCGGTGGTGCCGCCATCGCCATACACATAAGCGGCGCTGGTGGTTACCCGTGCGATAGAAGTATAGCGCGATGTCTGGTTGCCTGTTACGCCGTAACCAGCGCGTAGTTTGAGGTAGTTAAACGGCGTTACGCCCTTCATGAAATTTTCTTCTGATGCTATCCAGCCGAGTGCCAGTACGGGGAAGGTGCCGTATTTATTATTCTTTGCAAATCCCGAAAAGCCATCGCGGCGCAGGATGGCGGTCAGCAAGTATTTATCCCGGAATTTATAGTTGACGCGCGCCATCTGGTAAGCCAGGTTTTCTTCCCATGCATCCGACTGTGCCAGCTGGATGTTGCCCTGGGAAAGGTTGTTGTAGCTAAGTGTCAGCCGCGGAAATCCTCTCGCTTCAGAAAGGGTGCTGTTGAACTTTCTTCCTACGGCGCCATATAATAACGTAGCGGTGATATCATGACTGCCAAAAGTTTTGGAATAAGTAAGAATATTATCAAAGGTATAGTCATAATAATCCTGGAACTCTTTGTAGGCTCTTCCTGTTTGTCCGGCATCATATATACTGGAAAAAAAGTGTTTTGATAAGCGGTAGTTGTTACCAAAGTTCATCCGGTAGTTGAGTCCTTTCAAAAACGGAAAATCTATATCCGTGTAGATATTGGCAAAATAGTAGTTTGTTCTGTCGTAGTCGTCGACGTTATAGGTGGTGAATGGATTTGGCTCCAGCGTATTCATAGGAAACGGTATCAGTTTACCGGAGGTATCATATGGAACGATGAGGGGCGTCATACGTTGCAGGCTGCCGAAAGACGGCTCTGCGCCATCCTGGTTTATAAAGGCTGCGGAGGACAGCAGGCCTACTTTCCACCAGGATAAAGGCCGTGTTTCGATGTTGGCGCGGATAGATTTTCTTTTAAACTTATCGTTGATGATAAAACCTTTCTGCTCTACCAGGCTGCCGGACAGTAAATAGGTAACGCGGTCGCCGCCGCCGGAGATGCTGAGGTTAGTTTCCCCGATGGTGCCGGTGTTGGTGCCTTCTCCAAACCAATCGTAGTTATTGGGCAGCAGTCCGCCTTGCGGGCTGCGGATACTGTTATCTGCTACATCTTCAATTTTGAAGTTGGGGTTAGGTGTTGTATAGTCCGGACCCAGGTAAGCTTTATCGTAAAATGCTTCTTTCAGATAGTTAAGATATCCTTCGCGGTCGTATGGTTTCAGGTTGCCGACGGTTGGGTACTGGTTGGTATAGGAAGTAGAAAATGCGATGCGCGGTTTCTGGTTGATCTTTCCTTTCCGCGAAGTAATCAGTATCACGCCGTTAGATGCCTGTGCGCCGTAAACCGCGGTGGAGCTGGCATCTTTCAATACATCAATGGTAGCGATATCATCTGGGTTGATGTAAGAAAGGGAGCCGGTGTATTGAATACCATCGAGAATGATCAGCACATTCTGGTTACCGTTGAGTGTTACGCGTCCCCTGATGGAAATGGGCGGGGTGCCGCCGGCAACGGTAGCGATACCTACGTTTAACCCTGGCACGGTTCCCTGCAGGTACTGACCGATATTGGTGTTGGGCGCTTCACGCAGTGTTTCCAGGTTTACGCTGGCAACGGCGCCGGTTAAGTCCTTTTTTCTTTGCGTTCCATATCCTACTACTACTACTTCTCCGATATCCTTTGTAGCGGCGGTGAGTTGCACTTTTATGGTGGTGTTGTCTTCCACCCGGATTTCCTGGCTGGCGTACCCGATGCTGGAAATAATAAGGACAGCACCTTTGGCGGCTACCAAAGAAAATTCACCGTTGGCATTGGTGGTTTGTCCTTTGTTAGTGCCTTTTATGGCTACGGAGGCGCCGAGAACGGGGTCGCCGCCATCGCCGGTAACTCGTCCGTGGATCGCTTTGTCCTGTGCCAATGAAAGGGGCGGCCTGGCTAAAAGACAGGCGGTAAAAAGAGCGATTGTCAATATGCGGCTGATTGACAGCCTGACTATGCCCGGTTTGTGCTTTAATTTTTCAGTTTTTTTCATAACGATTAATGTCGTTTAGACAATTAAAAAAATGGAAGAAAAGGAAGAGATGGAATTTGTCTATCGTGGTTATTCCTTTTTATTAAGCTATAAAGTGATCAGGGCCGCCCGCAAAAAGGTGAGCGCTACAGTTCTTGATTTTGGTTGATCATGCAGTTGTTTCATAACGGGCGTTTTGCGTAAAAAAATTGATCGCTGACTGATGGTCAGGGTTTGTTCTGTGAAACGAATATAAGAAAAAATCAGATTTACGTAACCGATTGCATTTTTTTATTCAGAAAAAGTTCATTTCCTTTGAGAAACAAGCTGTACTAAAATGTCAGAGGACCGGGAAGTAACGATATACGACATAGCCAAATACCTGAATGTTTCTGCCGCCACGGTCAGCAGGGGGTTGAAAAACAATCCCATGATCAGCAAAAACACCCGGAAAAAGATCGTAGAGGCTGCAAAATCGCTTGGTTATCAATCCAATACATTTGCGAGTAGTTTAAGAAGCAGGCATACGCATACGCTGGGCACGTACTGGTACCGCGACTGAACAGTCACTTCATGTCGTCGGCATTGGCCGGTATGGAAAATGCCGCCAACCGGCATGGTTACAACCTCATTATTGCGCAATCGCTGGAAGATGTGGAGAAGGAAAAACGCAATGCGGCTACCATGTTTAATAAAAGAGTGGATGGACTCCTCATCTCACTTTCCTCCAATACACAGGACATTAACCACCTGGAGCCCTTCTTCAAACGAAAAATACCGGTCGTGTTCTTCGACCGCGTGTTCCCTCATGAGGAAAGCACCTCCGTTGGCATCAATAACCAGGAAGCGGCCTATAATATTACCAAACACCTGATAGGACAAGGCTGCAAACGGATCATGCACCTGGGAGGAAATTTGCTGCGGAACGTTTACCAGGAAAGGCTGAACGGCTACAAGCAGGCGCTCCACGACCACCACCTCACCTTCAGCAAAAAGCTTTACTTAACCAGCACGCTTTCAGAACAGGCAGGAACAGACGCCGCCAGGTATATCCTGGACCTGCCCGCCGGCGAACGTCCGGATGCGGTATTTTCCGCCAACGACACGGCCGCCGTATATTGCATGCTGGCCCTTAAAGCCGCCGGCCTGCGTATCCCGGAGGATATTGCCTTCGCCGGCTTTAATAATGATCCCATCAGCCGGGTGATTGAGCCCAACCTCACTACCATGGACTATTCCGGCAACAGCATCGGGGATACCGCCGCTACCTATTTAATTAACCACCTTAAAGGGATCAGCAACCTGTATACCACCGATGCCATTACACTCCGCGCGGAAATGGTGATCCGGGCTTCCTCCCTGAAAAAATTACCTGAATAGGTTTTTTTTTATGATATTTACGCAACCGATTGCGAAAATAGTGCGTAAAAAGCGGCTATTTGCTTTATTTTGGAACCGTTATGAAAGAATTATTCCACGATGATGATGAGCTATTCCGGTAGCTTTATCAGCAACATAAAATAGTTATTGCCGGTATGAAAAAACTCACGTTATTGATAGGATGCCTCTGCTGTTTTCTCATCACAAAAGGAGAAAACGGATATGATCTCTGGCTGAGATATACACCTGTTGCAAATAAAACATTGCTGCAATCCTACCGCGAAAATATTACCACCATCATCACCGGCAGATCATCCGCTACAATGGATATTGTAAGCAATGAACTGTCGGCAGGCTTGTCGGGTTTGCTGCACACCACCATCCCTCACGGCGCTGCCATTAACCGCAACGGCGCTATCATTGCTGGCACTCCCCGCTCCTCTTCCCTGATCAGCAACGCCGGGATTTCCATACCGCTGCAACAGGCCGGTGAAGAAGGATTCGTTATTATCTCTAAAATACTGAACGGTAAACGTTGCATCCTCATCAGCGGCAACTCGGAAAAAGGAGTGCTGTATGGCACGTTTCATTTCCTGCGCCTGCTGCAAACGGAGCAACCCATTCAGCAGTTAAATATCATTTCCGCACCGAAGATCCGGCTCCGGATGCTGAATCATTGGGATAACCTGGACCGGACTGTAGAAAGGGGCTACGCGGGTTCTTCTATATGGAACTGGCATACGCTGCCTGGTTATATTGATCAGCGTTATATCGATTATGCAAGAGCCAATGCATCCATAGGCATTAATGGTACCGTAGTAACCAACGTAAATGCGAATGCCCTTGTGCTCACCAAACCTTACCTGGAAAAAGTAAAAGCATTGGCGGATGTGCTCCGGCCTTATGGCATCAAAGTATATCTCACCGCCAGGTTCAGCGCGCCTATGGAAACCGGCGGACTAAAAACCGCCGACCCGCTGGATACGTCCGTTAAGCGCTGGTGGCAGGAAAAAATAAAAGAAATATATACCTATGTGCCGGACTTCGGCGGCTTCCTGGTGAAGGCCAACAGCGAAGGACAACCCGGTCCGCAGGATTACAAACGCACCCATGCCGACGGCGCCAATATGCTCGCAGATGCCATCGCTCCTTTTAAAGGCGTGGTTATCTGGCGCGCATTTGTTTACAGTCACGAGAACCCGTTAGACCGCCATAAGCAGGCCTATGATGATTTTGTTCCACTGGATGGTACCTTCCGGTCAAACGTATTGGTACAGGTGAAAAACGGAGCGATTGATTTCATGCCACGGGAACCTTTTCATCCTTTGTTTGGCGCCATGCCTAAAACACCCTTGATGATGGAGTTCCAGGTAACGCAGGAATACCTGGGTCAGGCTACCAGCCTGGTATTCCTGGCGCCGTTGTTTAAGGAAACGCTGGAGAGCGACACCTACGCTAAGGGCAAAGGCAGTACCGTTGCTAAGGTAATCGACGGCAGCCTGGATAATCATTCCTTAACAGGCATGGCCGGTGTGGCGAATATTGGCAATGACATTAACTGGTGCGGTCATCCGTTTGCGCAGGCCAACTGGTATGCACTTGGCCGCCTCGCGTGGGATCATACTTTGTCCAGCGAACAGATTGCAGACGAATGGCTGCGGATGACCTACTCCAATAATCCTTCATTCCTGAAAGCCGCCTCCCGCCTGATGCTGGAAAGCCGCGACATCATTGTACAATATTCCAATCCCCTGGGCCTGCATCATATTATGGGTACCAGCCACCATTACGGACCTGCGCCCTGGGTAAATAACCAGCAGCGCCCGGAATGGAATCCCGTTTATTATCACAAGGCAGATAGCGCGGGCATAGGCTTTGACCGTACTGCCACCGGCAGCAATGCCCTTGCGCAATACCAGCCGGCAGCGCGGGCGCAATGGGAAACCAGGCAAACCTGCGATGAAAAATACCTGTTGTGGTTCCATCATGTGCCCTGGAATTTCCGGATGAAAAGCGGCAACAGCCTATGGGAAGAACTATGTTATCAATATTATAAAGGGGCTGAACGCGCCGGGAAAATGCAGGATACCTGGAAAAGTTTACAGCCATTTGTAGATCCACAAAGATTTGAACAGGTAACCATGTTGCTGAAAATTCAGCAGGAAGAGGCGATCTGGTGGAGAAATGCATGTATATTGTATTTTCAGACCTTCAACAAAATGCCCATACCGGCGTCGTACGAACAACCAGGCAAAACACTGGAGTACTATAAAAGCCTGCGGTTCCCGTTTGCACCGGGTATTTAACCACAGCATATTAAATCAACGAAGAAGATGACATCAACAAAAAGAAAATTAGCGATTGTAACAGGCGGCGGTTCAGGGATTGGCCTGGCCATCGCCGAAAAGTTCGTGGAACAGGGAATCGAAGTGGTGATTGCAGGAAGAAACCAGGAAAGACTGGATGCCGCCCAACAAAAACTCGGCGCGCACTGTCATGCTATCAACTGTGACGTAACCGACCTTTCGGCCATTCCCGGTTTTATACAAACAGTGATTGACAAGTACGGCCCCATAGATATACTGGTGAACAACGCGGGCACCAACATGAAAAAGGATTTCACGGAAGTAACAGATGAAGAGTTTCAACAGGTAGTCCTTACCAATCTTACAGCCGTTTTCACGATGAGCCGTGAGGTTGTCAAAAACATGTTGCAGCAGCAGGCTGGCTGCATCATCAACATCAGCTCGATGGCTGCCCAGTATGGCATCCCAAAAGTGATTGCCTATTCTGCCAGTAAAACGGCTATCGACGGCATGACCAGGGCAATGGCTGTTGAGCTGTCGCCCAAAGGCATACGGGTGAATGCCATCGCACCCGGGTTTATTTATTCCGACATGACGGCAAAAGCGTTGGACAGCGATCCGGAAAGAAAAGCAAAGGTATTTGGCAGAACACCGATGGGGACGATGGGACAGCCAGCCGACATCGGCGAGGCCGCGTGGTTCCTTGCCAGCGATGCGGCAAAGTTTATTACAGGCGTGATATTGCCGGTAGATGGTGGAAACAGTATTGGTTTTTAACAACGCTTAGCCGATGAAACGGACAATATCTCTCTTAACAATAAGCCTGCTGGCTATTTGCTGTGATGCGCAATCGATCATTGTTGATAATGCATCGAAAGCAGCATTTGCCCTGACCCGCGCGGTGATTTGCGTGGACCCGAACGACGGCCAGCCGGTGTTGCAATCGGCCAGCTGCCTGCAGCAGGATATTGAGATGGTCACCGGCATAAAGCTTCCGATATCAGCGACCATTCCCGATGGCCCCGCGATCATTATCGGCTCCAATGAAAGATCCGCGCTGGTACGTGCGCTTGCAGCAGCGGGAGACATCCATCCCATCTCCCTGAAAAACCAGTGGGAAGGGTACCTTATACAAAGTACTGCCAACCGTTTGATTATTGCGGGAAGCGACAACAGGGGAACCGCTTACGGCGTATTTGAAATATCCCGGCAATTAGGCGTATCGCCCTGGTACTGGTGGGCAGATGTGCCGGTAAAAAAAAGAACGCAGCTGTTCGTTAAGCAGCATATCACGATCAGCGATGCACCCAAAGTGAAGTACCGCGGCATCTTTATAAACGATGAAGCGCCCGCACTGGCTAACTGGAGCAAAGAAAAGTTTGGCGGCTTTAATCACCGCTTCTATGAAAAAGTATTTGAACTGATCCTCCGGCTGAAAGGCAATTATCTCTGGCCGGCCATGTGGGGCAATGCGTTTTATGATGATGACTCGTTAAACATCCGGATGGCGGAAAAGTATGGCATCGTGATGGGCACCTCCCACCATGAACCATTGATGAGGGCGCACGATGAATGGAGAAGATATGGAACAGGGCCATGGAATTACGACAGCAATGCCGCAAAACTGAAAGCCTTCTGGCGCACCGGCTTGCAGCGGGCTACCAATGAAAAAATAGTAACAGTGGG
Source organism: Chitinophaga sp. W3I9 (assembly GCF_050434025.1). Taxonomy (NCBI): domain Bacteria; kingdom Pseudomonadati; phylum Bacteroidota; class Chitinophagia; order Chitinophagales; family Chitinophagaceae; genus Chitinophaga; species Chitinophaga sp. W3I9. The sequence goes on along the minus strand of NZ_JBNPWC010000001.1, from coordinate 3,702,184 downwards.
CATGCGCGGCGACGGCGACGAGCCCATGTCGAGAGAAACAGCGACGGCTTTGCTGGAACGGATTGTTGCTGATCAAAGAAAAATCATCAGCGATGTAACCGGCAAACCTGCCAGTGAAACACCGCAGCTCTGGGCCTTATACAAAGAAGTGCAGGACTACTACGACAAAGGAATGAACGTACCGGATGATGTAACGCTGCTGCTTTGCGACGACAACTGGGGCAACATCCGGAAATTGCCCAAACCCGGAGAGAGAAGCCGCAAGGGCGGCTATGGCATCTATTATCATTTTGATTATGTAGGGGCGCCCAGGAATTACAAATGGCTTAACACCAATTCAATTACCAGGGTATGGGAGCAAATGCACCTTGCCTGGGAATTTAATGCCCGTCAGATCTGGATTGTAAATGTGGGAGATATCAAACCAATGGAATTCCCCATCTCCTTCTTCCTGGATTATGCCTGGAACCCGGAAAAGACCGGCCCCGGCGACCTTCAGCAATATACCGGACAATGGGCTGCAGCCCAGTTTGGAGCACCCTATGCAAAAGATATTGCCGCAATAATAGCTGCCTATACAAAATTTAATGCCAGAAGGAAACCCGAGTTGCTGGATGCCAATACTTACCGTCTTAACTATGATGAGTGGAGAACGGTGATAAAAGATTACAACGAACTGCTGAAAAAAGCCAGCGCCATAGATAGCTTGTTACCCGCTGCATATAAAGACGCCTACTTCCAGTTAGTGCTGCATCCGGTGAAGGCATGCGCCAATTTGAATGAGATGTATTACTATGCAGCGCTCAACAAAGAAGCTATTAAGAATAAACAGCTAACGGCCAATACCTATGCCGACCGGGTAAAAGCATGCTACCTGGAAGACTCGCTGATCACCGTTGCTTATCATCAATTAAACAACCGGAAATGGAACCATATGATGGACCAAACGCATATCGGTTATACCAACTGGCAGCAACCACCGGTACAAAAAATGCCCGCCGTGAAATATCTTCCGGCAGATTCAGCGGAGGAAAGAAAAGTACCGGGCATGCACAAGCTGATGCGTGCGAGCATTCCCGGCGGCGTTACCGGTAACGTTTTTTACCAGGAAGAAGAAAAAGGCGTTTCCATAGCAGCGGATCATTTTACCAGGGCCATTCATTCAAATGGTATTACGTGGACGATTTTGCCTGATCATGGAAGAACCGGTTCCGCTATCACGCCTTTTCCGGTTACCGCAAAAGAACAGCAGCCTGTTGGTAATGCGCCGCATGTGGAATATGATTTTTATACTTACAGCAAAGGGGAAGTTACCATCAACACCTATTGCTCTCCCACATTGAATTTTCACAGCAACAAAAATGGTTTGCAATATGCGGTATCCATTGATGACGAAGCGCCGCAAATCATCAGTATCAATAAGGAAGATGCCATTACTTACACCAGCATCTGGAATAAGTGGGTAGCTGACAATATCATCATCCAATCCAGCAAACATACGCTCTCCACCACCGGAAAACATACGCTGAAATACTGGATGGTCAACAGCGGTGTGGTGCTGCAGCAACTGGTGCTCGATTTCGGAGATCTGAAAGAAAGCTATCTTGGTCCGCCGGAAACAATTTTTAATAAATAACGATATCCCTTTCCCGTTTTAAAGTTCCTGATATGAAAAAGATAATCCTCCTCCAGTTATTCCTGCTCGCTGTATTCAGCGGGTTCGCACAGTTGAAATTGCCCCGGCTTATCCGCGACAGTATGATCCTGCAAAGAGATGAAAAAATAAAGTTGTGGGGATGGGCTGCTAATCATGGAAAAGTGCAGGTCCGTTTCAATGGCAGAACATACCAGGCGAAGGCAGATGCCAATGGTAACTGGGAAGTGCATTTGCCGCCTACTAAAGCCGGTGGGCCTTACAACATGGAGATTACTGCGGGTAACAAAATTACCCTGCATGATATCCTGTTTGGAGATGTATGGTTTTGCAGTGGCCAGTCGAACATGGCGCATCAGCTCAATGTTCATGACGTAATATATGCCCGCGAAATTGCGGAAGCGAACTACCCCCAGATCAGGCAGTTCCTGGTACCGGGTGGCACCGGCTTGTCCGGCCCCATCCCCGACCTGCCCACCGGTTACTGGAAACCGGCCATAGGCGAAGATACCAGGCCATTCTCTGCAGTCGCCTATTTCTTCGCAAAAAAGATCTACGAAAAATACAAAGTACCTGTAGGCATCATTAATGCCAGCGTGGGTGGAACGCCGATTGAAGCATGGATGAGTGAAGAAGGCCTGAAAGAATTCCCTGCAGCCACAGCAACAATGAATAAAAATAAAGACACCGCTTATCTCAACAGCTTCAAACGGCCACCGGGAAATACGGTGAAACCGCCGGCAGACGCAGGACTGGCAGGAACCGATAAATGGTACGACGAGGCGTATATCCCGAAAGGATGGCGCAGGATTAATATTCCTGGCTACTGGGAAGACCAGGGCATTAAGGATTTAAATGGCGTGGTATGGTATCGCAGGGAAATGGAACTCCCTGCTGCGATGGCCGGCAAGCCTGCCAAAGTTTTCCTGGGACGGATTGTGGATGCGGATGAACTTTACATCAACGGCAAACAGGTGGGGCGCACCACTTACCTGTATCCCCAACGCCGGTACCAGGTACCGGCCGGTGTGCTGAAAGCAGGCAAAAACCTGTTCGCGGTGCGTGTTACCAATACCGCCGGCAAAGGAGGGTTTGTACCGGATAAGCCTTACTGCATTTTCTCCGGTACCGATACTGTTGATTTAAAAGGCGACTGGCAGTATAAAGTGGGCGCCGTTTTCAGGCCCTTACCACGTGAAAGCACTACCCCGAATATCAACCTGCAAAATCAACCCGCTGCATTGTATAACGCGATGGTGTTCCCGGAAATCAATTATACCATAAAAGGTTTTTGCTGGTACCAGGGCGAGACGAATGCCGGTGAGCCCAGGCAGTATGCAAAGCTGCTACCGGCGCTGATCAGCGACTGGAGAGCTAAATGGAACCAGGGGCCTCTCCCCTTTCTTTATGTGCAGCTCCCGGGATTTATGGACTACACTTACCTTCCAACAGAAAGCAGTTGGGCCATGATGAGGGAGTCACAAGCTAAGGCGTTGTCGGTTCCCAATACCGCGATGGCAGTGGCGATTGACCTGGGCGAGTGGAACGACGTTCATCCTGATAATAAAAAAGCCGTAGGTGAACGCCTGGCTCTTGGCGCTATGAAAGTGGCTTACAAAGAAAATATTACCTTCAGCGGTCCGCTTTACCAATTGGCTGTTACCAGGGAGAACAGCATCGTTATCAGCTTCATTGATACCGGCAGTGGGCTGATCACCAATGACGGCGAGGCGCCATCCACGTTTGAGATTGCCGGCGCTGATAAGAAATTCGTTCCGGCCAATGCGAAAATAGAAGGGAATAAAGTGACAGTATGGAGCGACGAGATCAGTGCACCCAAATACGTCCGTTATGCATGGTCTGATAACCCGGTGAACCCTAATTTATATAACCGGGAGCTGTTGCCCGCATCACCCTTCAGAACGGACGAGTGACGCGGGGAATACAGCAGATGCTCAGGTACGTATTTCCCTTCGCATAAAAAGATAATAGGAAAGCGCGAAGCATACTACGGTGGGCGGCAATCAAACCGCTTACCTGTGGCCATACCACCAGCAGGCTTTCCCGCACGGACAGCGGCGAAGGAATGGCCCCGGCCATCTGCTCCATGGTGAGTGGCCCCAGGCTGCGTACAGAAGGCATCAGCAGCGTGGTAGTAGCATCGGTATACAGCTGGCTTGGTATAAAGCGCAGGAAGGTTAAAATAATCCTGTTATAGGCCAGCAACTGGTCCTGGCTTAATACATCCGGGTCCGGCAGGAATGCTTTCACAATAATATTCAGCAACACCTGGTAGAAGACGGTAAAGAACAACCAGATAGCGATGGCCGTTAATGCGGAGGTAGCCGTTTGACGGAACTTTACCGACAACAGGATGGAAAGGTTAAGCCAGAACGATACATAGATCACACTTAACACCACAAAACACAGGATACGTACAAACTCCGAGGGCTCAATTCCTACGCCGGTAATAATGAGGCCCCCGCCGATCATCAGTAGGTTCAATGACAGGAAAAGTGTGCTGACAACTATCAATGACGCTACAAATTTTGCATTGATCACGGAGTCGCGGTATACCGGTTGCGCCATCAGGCGGATCAGGGTGCCGTTGGATTGCTCAGAGTTAATAGCATCAAAGCCCAGGCTAATACCCAGCAACGGCCCCAGGAAACCCACGAATACATGGAAGGGAGGCAGCGTACCATCCGTGGTGGTGAGCAGCTTCAGGTATAAAAACAACCTGTCGGGGTCGCCGGCATTGGAAACTGCTTTGCTGATATTGGTCATGGACACATACATGGAGCCAAGGAAAGTAAGCAGTATCAGTCCGGCTAAAATGATAAACCGCCAGCTGTGTATCTGATCGGCCACTTCCTTGCGCACCATCACAAAAAACGGATTCGTTGCGCTGTTTTTCTTCTCAACGCTTTTTGAACCTGCCGAAAAAAGACCGTTGAAATAAGCCACCTGACTTTTCATTGGATGTATTTTCCTTTAAATTATTTTCAAAATATTGTTGATAGATTTCATCGAGGCCATAGCTTTTCTGCTGTACGCCGGTAACGTCAATCCCTTTGCCCACAAAGAAACGTACAATGTCGGGGGTAATATTCTCCTGGCCGGAGATCTCCACCAGGGTTCCATCGGCTGTTACTTTACTGACGGCGGGCATTTGCAGGAGTTCCTTCTCCAGTGCGCCTGCATCGTTGACGGGCGTTTTTATAGTTACCTGCACCATATAGGGTGCGGTGTTAAATAAGTTGGCTGCCAGCGTTTCAATATTACCTTCTGCCAGTAAGTGTCCGCCAACGAATATGCCTACACGGTTACACACCTGTTGCACCTGGTGCAGGTGGTGTGACGATAACAAAATGGTGAGGCCCTGGCGTTGGTTTAATTGCCTGATCAATTCCAGGAAATCCCTCACACCTGTGGGATCAATACCCAGCGTGGGTTCGTCGAGGATGATCACTTCCGGTTGTTTGATCAATACTTCCGCCAGGCCAAGCCGCTGTTTCATACCGCGGGAAAAGGCGCCTGTTTTCTTGTGTATGGCTGCACCGAGACCTACCTCCTCCAGCATATTCCGGGCAACGCCTGTTACTTCTGTTTCAGGGATACCATTGAGCCGTCCTATGTAGGTGAGGTTTTCCAATGCGCTGAGTTCATTATAGAACCCAACACTGTCGGGCATATACCCTACTTTCCGTTTTACCGGGATCGGGTTCCGGGAGGCGTTTAGTCCGCAGATGCGCGCTTCACCTGCGGAGGGTTCCGTAAGGCCGAGGAGCATTAATATAGTGGTGGACTTGCCCGCGCCATTAGGTCCGAGCAGTCCGAATATTTCGCCCTTCCCGATGGTGAGATGGAGGTTGTCCACGGCCTTCAGGGAGCCGTAGTATTTGGTCAGCCCATTTATTTCAATAATTGGTTGTTCCATAAGCTGCTATCTCCTGCCATATTTACGGATAAGGTAATAAACGGCGCCAAGTGCTGCCACTATCACCAATACACCCAGCCATCCTGTAAGTGCAGATGTTTTCACCATCATACGGAAAGCTGCACTGGCGTTGGCATTGGTATTTTTAACAGAGAAGTTGGTGACATAATCACCCGCGAGTGTTTTATCCGGTACGCTCAGTGTAGCGGTAACTTCCGCATCTTTTCCCGGTTCCAGGCGGGTAATGGTGGAGGGAACAAATGCCGCTTCCCATTGCGGGGGCGCCTGTGCGGAGAGGTCGAGGTTGTCGAGTGTAATAGTGCCCGTATTCTTCACCACCAGGTGAATTTCTTTCCGGTTTCCTTCGGTGACCTCATCGCTTAACCTGCCTGATGGCGTAGTGAGTGTAACCGCATAGCTTCCCTTTACTACCGCCTCGAGATCCAGCTTTGCGGTATCTGTTCCGGTAATGGCCAGCACGGGGATATTATACTTGCCGGGTTTTGTTTCAATGGCCGGATTAATTTCCAGGGTGATGTCCTGGGTCTTTTCTGAATCGATGTTCAGCGATGTTACCTGTACGCCTTCTACTTTGAAGGAGGAGTTCCACCCGGCGGGCAGGCTTGCAGAAAGTTGATAGACACGGGATGCGGCAGATCCGTTATGAAGCCGGGTGTTGTAGGTAAACGTGGTGTTGGTAGCAGCTTCAATGTTGATGAGTCTTGCCGTAAAAGGTGGTGATGAATGATTGTTTCCCTGGGCAATTCCCTGTTTAGCGAATAAAACGGATACAAGCAAAAAATAAAAAAGAGAATGCGGATTCAGCGTAATCCGCCGGCGATAGTGGTTGTTCCTTGCTGACATTGCTAACATAAGATTAATAAATAATAATTATATTCTGATGAAATAATAGCTATTTACTTCTCCATACAGCGGTGGAGAATAGTGATCCGATGTTTCCTAAACGGCGGCCAATTTAACAAGAAATATTAAATGCAATTGCAAAAAAAATGTGAAAATTGCGGAGTAGATTGCGGGTGCAGCACCTGCGAGCGTTTTTCTTAACCTGATAAAAAAATGCCGAAGACCCTTATCTCTGTTTATTACAGTTGTTATGATACACCCCTGCCCGCGGATACTTTCAACCGGCTGATGGCCGCTCTGCCGGAAGGTATGAGGGCAGGCATACACCGGTTCAAACGTTGGGAAGATGCCCATGCCGGTTTGCTGGGCAAGCATCTGCTGCAATATGCCCTTCCCGGTTATTCACTGGCTGATATCGCATACACGGTACACAGGCGGCCGTTCATTAAAGGGGCACCCGATTTCAACATTTCCCATGCAGGTAATATGGTGGTATGTGCGGTTGCCGGCAAAGGAGATGTGGGTATTGACATTGAAAAGCCCACGTTATTATCTGTTGAAGACTTTCACCAGCAGTTTACCCCGGAAGAATGGGATGCTATCCATAACGATCCGGCATCACCGGAAATCTTTTACCGCTACTGGACCCGGAAGGAAGCGGTATTAAAAGCCGCCGGAACAGGTTTGAATGAAGCACTGCACCTGCTTAACGTTATGAATGATTCGGTTTTTTATCATCAGCACACCTGGCAACTTAGCGCGGTACCCATCATGCCCGGCTACGTGTGCCATGTTGCATCCGGTGAAACGGAGATAGCTATTAATACGCATGCGGTGAGCATGCAGGAACTGGTATCCATGTACCGGTAACGCCCGGTTTCCACCTCGGAGTGTAGAAAATTATCTTCATAAAATACCCAAAAACATAAAATTATCGTCACCCTTAAATAATTGATAAACAATCAGTAACGAGTTTAATCCCCGATTTTGGTGCGATATTGGTTTAAGATACGGGCACATCAAATCGTATTGCTATGACCAGGAAGATCCTAATCACAGAAAGCGATGTTGATATAAAATTGCTTGTATCATCATTGCTCAAGAAGCATTACCAGATTTCTTTCTTGAATGATGCTAAATTATTATTGGAAGGGTCATTTGAGAAACCAGATCTGTTTATTTTGAACAGTCACTTACCGGACCATAGTATACTGGAAGTATGCAAGCACCTGAAATCACATGCTGACACGAGGGAGATACCGATACTGATCATTTCCGCATCAGAAGATATCGACTCCTTAATGGAAGAATGTCCGGGTGACGATTTTATCAGGAAGCCCTTCTCAGGGCGTGAGTTACTGGAAAAGGTACACAGTGCCATTAATACAAAGATTACGAGTAGATAACTGATGACCGGGTCGCCTTCGGCGGCCCGGAAATTGTCTTGGAACACTGATTACGCTGATTATAGTGATTAGCTTGATTTTTACTTTAGGAATGCCGGGGAAATACTGTGGAATAGGGAGAGACATGGAGGAGAGGTACTTTTAACGTGTCGTTGAGGTGGATTTGATCAGGAGGTGTTCTTTTGATGAGATGCTTTCAATAAACCGGGGAGAAAGGAGGCTTAAATGACAGGTTTCTGTGAGTATTTGGAGGTATGTGATGTTTAAGCAGATGGGGACCAGGCAATTTGATGTGCAGGCGCATGAGGGTTGGCGAAGAGCGGCCCTTCGTTGCGTAAAAAATTATTTTTGAGAAGAGAACGGCGTTGCTTCATTCCCGCTGCAGTTGAGACGCCGGGTGTTGGAGCCTGGAACTGATGCTGATGGATTCCGGCTGAAGAGACCATCGCTTTCTTACATCAGGGATGCTGTTAGCCTTCAGGCGCTTGGGTTTGGTGGCGGCAGGTGTCAATACTGGCTATTATATCTGCAGCAAAAAAACGGCGGTTACCCGTTGCAATGGTTCCATTAAAACTTCTTACCTGCAAGATGATCAGCAGGGTTCCTTTTCCTGGTGTATTGGCTTCCAGTTCCAAACCGTTGAAAGGCTGGTATAAGTCGAGCATGACGGTGGTGCTGCTACGGCCGGTAATCCGGCGCTCCGGGAAACAAATACGTACGGCCGTTACCGTAACTTCCAGGTGGGAAGCCTCACCCTGCGGCGGTAAACTTTGCGCTGGTATTTTTAACTGGCCTTGTTTTGAAACAACTGGTGGATGAGGGAAGAATTGTTCCGTTCCGGTGTAGCGGTTTACCCGGAATCCTTCGAGGCCGCGGAGACTATCACTGCTTGTTTGTATCAAGGCTTTGTTTAGCCGGTTAACGAGCGACCCGTCGTGATGAATATGCAGCTGTGGAATGATGGCCCGCCGGATCAGTTTTCCTTTCCTGCTGGCGACGCCAAAGTTCCTGGAGGCCTTCCGGGTAGCGGCAGTTTGCCTTATGGATGCCGGAATAATGCTGAAAAATTAGTCGTGTTTACCGTGCCCTTTCCCGTTGTTACCTTTTCCGTTATTGCCTCTCCCATTGTTGCCCTTTCCGTTGTTACCTTTCCCTTCTTTATATTTTCCATTCTTTGGATGTCCTTTTACCACATAATATTTTTCGTCGTTACTATAACGAATGATCTGCTGTTTGCCATAATTACCTTTATACCTTTTGTATTTACTGCGGTACACATCCGGATGAAGGTATGGCCTTGGTTCATTCACCACCACTTTATAACCCCTGTTTAAATCGTAATGATAACTGGCTGGCAGTGATGGAGCGAAGATCCATCTTCCGCCGTTCAGGTATATAAAGCGCCGTTCAGGCACGTAATAATAGGCATCCACATCGGGCAGATAATAGTATTCTGCATAATCGTATCCAACAGGACCCCAAAGCGGCTGATTACCAATATTCACATTTACATTTATCCCGACCTGTGCGGAACCGGTATTCCCATAAAACAAACCGGCTATAGCTAAACAAGTGACAATCAATATCTTTTTCATGATCTTGTTATTTATAACCTTATAGTTCCAAACGGAGTGCCAATTTGCAGAACCCGTTATCTGGCGGTAGTTTTCATTTGTCCCTGCCAGGCCTCCCTGCTGATTTCATACACAAAATTCAGCCTGGGCGCTTCTCCAAAATAAATCACTTCCTGTTCGGCAATCTTTTTTGCCCCAATACGGCCAATGGAAATTTGTGAACGGAGATTATTTACCCCGATATGGAAGTAAACCGATGAAACAAATTGGAAAATATATTCCAGCATGGTGGCTTTTACCAAATGGTTAACGCCCGTTCCCCAATATGATTTGGCATAAAACGTATAACCTATAAATATGCTGTTTGCCTGCTCATTATGTTCATAAAACCGCGTGCTTCCTATAATATTCCTGGTGGCTTTATCCACTATTTTAAAGGCCCCTTTGCTTTGCATGGCTCCTTCAAAGAATACTTCGAATACTTCTTTCCTCCAGCGGTCTTTATTGGGATGCTGCTCCCATATTTCCGGATCTGATGCCACGGCGTATAAAGCGTCGAAATCTTCCTGCTGCAACGGCAGGATCTTTACTTTTTCGTTTTCTAACGTAGGTTGTATATTAAAATTCATCTGTCTTATTTTAAAATTTTCTTCATCATGATATCTGTTTGTTCATCATCACCCAGTTTGAAAATATGCTTATCAAACGCCACAAAACCATTTTTCGTGTAAAAGCTGATGGCTCTCTGGTTTTCTTCCCAAACACCTAACCAAACGTAGTGGGCATTTACCTGCGCTGCAATTTGCATCGCTTGTTCATAAAGCATTTGCCCCACTTTTTTGCCATGATATTCCTGTAACACATAGATCCGTTCAATTTCCAGTGCTTTGTCGTCCTGCAACTCGGTTTGCGATTGCCCGATATTCAGTTTCAGATACCCGATTACCTTATCATCCAATACTGCAAAATAAAATGACGAGCCTTCATTAGTCAATTCGGCGGTGAGCTTTTCTGTCGTAAAACCCTCTTCCAGATATTTAGTCATATTTTCTTCGGTATTTCCGGCCGAAAATGTTTCGTAAAAGGTTTGCCGGCCGATTTGTTGCAATTGCGCCATATCGGTCTGCGTTACTTTTCTGATAATGATATTCTCCATATGTACTATTTTCCGGATCAAAATTACCCATAAATTGGATTACATTTGTAGTCCAATTAGAATAAAATGGGTAGTCCAATTTTAGCACAGTTTTTTGATGGCCTGCGTTTCGACCCTTCTTCCGGCAGGGCCGTTTATCTTCAGTTTGCGGATGCCCTTTTATTGCTGATAAAAAACGGGAAACTTCGTTCAGGGCAAAAGCTGCCGGGTTCAAGGGATGTTGCCGCCCTGCTGCACATCAACAGGATTACCGTATCCAAGGCTTATGAAGAACTGCAAATGCAGGGTTGGCTGGAAAGCTATGTAGGACGTGGTACGTTTGTGTCGTCGCATATCCCGGAACCGGCGCCCCACATCCTGCGGCATGGCGGTACAGCGGCAGTTCAAAAAAAGGCAGGATTCTCTGTTACGCCAAAACCTTATGCAGAAATTTCACTGGTGAGTGCGGAGCTTCATTTAGACGACGGGTTTCCTGACCCGGCATTAGCGCCGATAAAAGAACTGTACCGGGCCTACCGGAACCAACTGACAAGAAGCGGTCTTTATCACAAATTCGGCAGCTACAGTCACCCGGACGGCTCCTATTTTTACAGGGATGCCTTATCCCGTTACCTGAATGAAACCAGGGGATTAAAGACGACGGCCAAAAATGTTCTATCGGTAAGAGGTACGTTAATGGGCGTAAACCTGGTATGTAACGCGCTGATTGAAGAAGGCGATGTTATTGTTTCCGGCGTACCGGGTTGGAATAGAGCGGAACTTAACTTTGTTCACGCCGGCGCGAAACATATTACCGTACCGGTGGATGAAAACGGCCTGGTGGTAGACGAACTTAAAAAGATCTGCAAGAGAAGAAAGGTCAGAATGGTGTATGTAACCCCGCATCATCATTATCCCACCACGGTATCGCTGCGGCTGGACCGGCGACTGGAGCTGTTGCGGCTGGCCAATGAATATGGTTTCATCATTTTTGAAGATGATTATGATTTTGACTTTCACTATAAACACCGCCCGTTATTGCCGCTTGCGAGCGCCGATGAAAACGGGATGGTTATTTACTGCGGGTCTTTCAGCAAAAGCTTTTCGCCTGCTTTCCGTATGGGGTACCTGGTGGCTGCAGAAAACGTTATTGAACACCTGGCCAAGGTCCGTATCCTGCTGGACCGGCAGGGCGACCACATTTTAGACAATGCCATGGCCAGCCTGTTAAATGACGGCACGTTGCAGCGATACCTTAGAAAGGCCTTGCCGGTATATGAAAAGAGGCGCAACCTTTTCTGCGACCTGTTACACCGTGAATTGGGCGATGCGGTAAGCTTCACCATTCCCGAGGGCGGCATGACCGTGTGGACGGAATTTGACCCATCGATCGACCTGGAAAAATTAGCAAAAAGAGCCCTTGGCAAGGAGTTATTCCTTTCGGATGGTAAAGCCCATCAATACCGTAACTATCATGTCAATGCCGTGCGGCTTGGCTTTGCCTCTTCTTCAAACGAGGAATTGACGAAGAGTGTGGCCATATTGAAAGAGTTGATCTAAGGCAATTACAGGTTATGAATAAAGGCAATCATCAAAGCGGCCGTAACGCGTGTAGCCGGCACCGTGCCAATGGTACCTGTTAACAGGTTGGACTCCTTCGGATCATCGAAGTTAATGGGTTGCTGGTAACTGCCGGTGTGGCCGTAGCCCAACAGGATGCCTGTGCGGAGATTATACTGGCTCCTTTTGATGTTTACCCCCAGCTGGCAGTAATAGTTATTCCACGTAGACGTATTAGGCGAAAAACCATCGGTATTCTCCCTGCTGGCATAGTTGAAATCGGTTCTGAGGGAGCAATAGCCTGTTAATTGTGGTTTCAGCTGGTAACTAACGCCAACGGATACATTAAAAATAGCTTTTCTTCCCTCGCGCATTTCCAGCAATGCAATGGCGGATGAATTACTATTCCCGGTGTCGGGCCTTTGAAAAATTTCAGGCCGCGGGGTGAGGATATTATAGTCTTTTATTTTCAGGAAGTATTCCGCCGCCATATACACTTGTCCTTTGCGATAGTCGTATGCATAACCAAACGCTGCACTGGCGGGCGTTTTATAGTTTATTTTCAGGTTAGTCTGCCGCGTATTCGCCAACAGGTTGATGGGGTCTTCGTCCAGGAAACGGACATTGGCAATAGCCATGTTACTCAGTAAAGTTCCCCGTCCACGTATATGAATAAGGGGCGATGACAACAAAAACCCGAAATGATGTTTCGTTACTTCATAGCTTAAACCGGCCTTTAGTTTTAAGCCGATGTGATGATAATCCACCTGGTACGCGCCCTCGTTACTGGCCAGTGGCAGGGTGCTGGAGGTATTGCTGCCAATCAGTGCCCGGGCGGAAACGGTTTCACTGTAGTGCTGGGAACGGGATTGTCCTTCTGCCATAAAACCGATTGCCCAGCGGTTAGACAATTTAAACCCTGTGCTGATAAGGGCAGATGTTTCCCGGGTAAGGTTCTGAAAATTGTACTGGCCAAGATAATATTCCAGTCCGGGGCTCCCGCCGCCGTCTACAACATTGAGTTTTGTATCCTGTTGCTGGGATACATTATAATTCAGCACCGCAGTATGTGTGAGTGCATAGCCGATATAAACGGGTTTCCTGCGGCCTACCGAAACAATACCGGATAACATCTGGGGCACGCTGGATGTGATACGTGAATGCAGGCTTTTCCCGGTACCGGCGCCATCTTTTATTTTGATGGACTCTACCTGGTACACGGTTCCTGAAATAGAAGCGGTTTTCTTTTTAGTGAGCGCCTGCAATGCGGGATTATAAAAAAGAACGCCGCTATCCTTGTTGTTGGCAATAACAGCACCGGGCGTAAAAAAGCCACCAGGGCCATAGTTTCCAGACCAATAATTGGCGTCCTGGGCAAACAATAACTGGCTTATGCATAGAAAAAGGATGCAAGTGATAATTGCTCTGTTCATCATGCTGTACTTGAGGAGTGAATAAAACGGTTCCCTACTGAACAACTAAGCCGCGAAATTGTTTGCGCGGATTTTGTCTTTCTCGCTGGTTACGCTGATTATACTGATTAGTTTGATTTTACTTTTGGATTTTTTTGGATTTTTAGATTAATAATTAAGGGAGATAAAAGCGAGTATCCGCTTCTATCTCCCTTAATCCTTTATAAATCCAAAAAACAAAATCAAACTAATCAGTATAATCAGCGTAACCAGCGAGAAAGACAATATCCGCGTTTAGAATTTGTAGGACACCGTGCCCGTAAACTGGGTGGGCGGTATTGGATTGATGCTGTAGTTTTCGTGTACGTAGTAACTGTAGGTGTTGGTAACGTTAGAAACTTTACCCATTACTGCAAAGCGTTTGAAAGCGTATCCGGCGCTCAGGTCGAGGGTAGAGAAACCGGGAACAGAAATCAGGCGGTTATATTTTTGTGTTTGATTGACGGTGTTGTTCCAGCCTGCATAGCGCTGACCGAGGTAGTAATATCCAACGCCCACTTTCAGACCTTTCAGTTTTGTTTCCTGTAAGGTATAGAATGCGCTGGCATTGGCGGTATGATTGGGGTTACCTACCAGGCGTTCGCCTTCTATGGAGCTGCCGTTAAGTCCTGTTGTTTTTTCGATGGTCATGTTGTTATAGCTGTAGCCTGCTATCAGATCCAGACCGGCTACAGGATGTCCTGCGATATCCAGTTCCACGCCCTGGCTGAGGGTTTCACCGATCAGTGTTTTAATGTTGGTATTGCTATTCACGGTGGTGCCATCGCTTAAAAACGCCGCCATTTGTGCGTAATTGTTATTACGGATGCGGTATGCAGTAACGTTAACGGACAAACGTCCTTTCAGGATATCATTTTTCACACCCAGTTCATATTGTTCGATGGTGGATGGCTTCAGGTTTGCGCCATAGATATCCTGGCCGCTGTTGGGTGTAAATGAAGTGGAGTAGCTGGCGAATACCGCGGTAGAAGCGATTGGCTTATACACCAGGCCGAAGCGGGGTGAAAATGCGTGATCGTATTTAGATTTACCGGCCGTTTTGCCACCTTTAAAGTTATAGGTAACAGGGGCTTCTGTTTGCAGGTAAGAGAACCGCACGCCTGCCAGTACTTTAATTTTTTCAGAGATGCTGATCAGGTCCTGTACGTAAGCGCCTAACCTGTTTACCGGTGCATTGAGAACGGTTTTCAGCGTGTCCGCCGGCATATCGGTGCGGTATGGGAACTTATTGGGTTCGTATACATTGATGATATCGTAGATACCGGTAGTTTTGTTGATAGATGGTACGGTGTATCCATAGGTGCCTGTGAGGTACCTGTCGGCGTCCACGCCGGCGAGGACGGTATGTTCTATGGCGCCGGTTCTTACGTTACCGGTTAAATCCACCTGTGCGGCGTAGTAATCTTCATTGGTACCATTTCTTCCCAGCGGGCGTGCCCAGGTGCTGTCGCCTTTTGCCTGGATCCTTTCGATGGAGTAATAGTCCCGGTAATATTTAGAGTAAGCGATATTGCCTGTTATTGCCCAGTTATCGTTCAGTTTATGTTTGATGTTGGCAGATGCGGTGGTTTGTTGTGTATGTGCATATTGCCATGGAGCGCCGTAAAAAGTATTGCGGGGCACTTTGATCAACGCGGTATCGCCGATAGAACCCGTACCGAAATCGGGGGTAAAGTCGTGTTTCAGGTAATCTGCCTGCACTACTAATTCCGTGCGGTCGCTCAATTTGAACAACAGGGAAGGATTTACATAATAGCGTTTAGAGTGTACCTGGTCGCGGTAGCTGTCGGCTGTTTCGAAGGTACCGTTTACGCGGTAGGCTATCTTTGACGACAGGGGACCGTATACATCGAAGGCGGGTTTCAGTAATCCGTAGCTGCCGGCACGGAGATTTACTTCACCACCGAAATTGAATTTGGGTTGTTTGGTGACCATGTTCATTACAGCACCGGGAGAAACGTTGCCATACAGGATGGCGGCGCTGCCTTTCAGCACTTCTACCCTTTCGAGGGAGCTCATTTCTGGCATAGCGCCGGAGTTAACGCGGGCGCCGTTCTTGAAGGTATTGGTGCTGGAAAATCCGTATCCGCGGGCGTTGAATGTTTCCTGGGTACCGGCTCTCATGGAGGCCATGTATACGCCGTTGATGTTTTTCACCACGTCGCTGAGGCGTTGTGCCTGCTGGTTTTCCAGTACTTCATGACCGATGATAGCTACGCTTTGTGGCAGGTCCATTACCGGTACCGGCAATTTTCCGATGCTTACCGGTCTTTTATTAATGGTTCTTGTTTTAGTGCCGTCTACCACTACTTCGTTCAACTGGCTGGCGGTTGCTTCCAGTGCGATATTTACTGCGGTCACTTCATCTGCGCCAATGGTTACCGATTGATTCAGTGTTTTAGCGCCGGTGTAAGAGATGATCAGTGTGTAATTACCGGGCTTTACATTCTTCAATGTAAAGAGACCTGCTTCGTCGGTCAGCGTGCCCTTTTTAGTATCTTTTAATCCAATTGTTACAAATGCTGCAGGCTGCCCGTCGGCGGAGCTGATTTTTCCTTTAATGACACCTGTTTGTGCCAGTACAGTAAGGTTGATAAAAATGAGGCCGAGAATAAAGTATAAATGTTTCAACGAGATTAATTTTGTGCAAAGAAAAATCAATCCTGTCGATTAGCTCAGACGGATCGGGAAAAGTTCGATGATCCTTGTACACCGTGATTAACCCCTCTAAACGCGGTGATACCGCCGTTATCCATCTCCCTAAAAGATAAACAAAGTACCAAACAATACACAAGTAACTGTTATACAACATATTAAGAAAGACGCCCAGGATGACTATATGGCGCTAGTCCCATACCGCCAACGGGTAAATTCAGAATTAATTCAGAATTGAAGTTTAATTTAGTGCCATGAAATTACTGATTATAGAAGACGAGATACAGCTGGCACAAAGCATTATCTCTTATTTATCAGGTGAAAATTACGTATGTGAATATGCAGGTACCTATCAGCAGGCATTGGCAAAAATAGAGATGTTTGACTATGAATGTATCCTGCTGGACTTGATGTTACCCGGCGGCGATGGTATCAGGCTGCTGGAAGAAATAAAAAAGCGGGAGAAAGACGAGGGCATTATCATCATTTCTGCGAAGGACTCCTATGAAGATAAAATACAGGGATTAAAAACCGGGGCAGATGATTACCTGGCCAAACCGTTTCATTTGCCGGAGCTATCGGCCAGGATTTTTTCCATCATCAGGAGAAGAAAATTCAATAACAATAATATTATCCGGCAAAATGAACTTACCATTAACCTGCTGGCTAAAACAGTGCTCATTAATAATGTGCCGGTGATCCTCACAAAAAAAGAGTTTGACCTCCTACTCTATTTTATCAGCAATAAAAATAAGGTCATCTCTAAAAATGCGCTGGCAGAGCATCTTTCAGGCGATATTGCCGGTATGCTTGACGACCACAATTTCATTTACGCCCACATCAAAAATCTGAAAAAGAAACTAACGGAGGCCGGGTGCGGTCATTATCTTAAAACTATTTATGGCACCGGTTACAGGTGGGAAGTATAGTTTATCTTAGCAGCCTTAAAGCATCCTGCAAGGCTATGAATAAGTTGCTTAATAAATCGATGAGGGCATTTGTGCTCTATGCCGGGATGGTGCTGGCATGCAGCATTCCCGCCTACTATGCCATTATAGATTTCATCTGGGAACATGAACTAAAAGAACATAACCGCATTGTAAGCGCCACCACGCGGCAAAACCTGCAGGCGCTTTCCCTTACTGATAAAGAACTCGCTGAAAGTGTGGCCCTCTGGAATAAATTGCAGCCAGAAACACAGTTACAACCTGTTGCCGCATTACGGCCGGATTCCACGTATAACATCTACCGTAAAAATAAATATATACCAGCAAAGGGCTGGGACAGGTTCCAGGGATTGGTGACCTACTTCACCATTCATGGTAAAGTATTCCGGCTTACGCAGGAATCCAATATGGAGGAATCCTATGAAACCATTATTGCTATTGGGGGTGTAACGTTTATTTTCTTCCTCATCCTGCTGGGCGGTCTTATTTTTATTAACCGGAAAATATCTGAAAAGCTGTGGCGGCCTTTTTACAACAGCTTACAAAAGATCCAGTCGTTTGACCTTCATCAACAACATGCTATTCAATTTGAAAAAACCGGGATTGAAGAATTTGAAACACTGAACCATCACCTGGAGAAATTAATTGCCGGCAATATTGCGGTGTATAAACAACAAAAGGAGTTTACGCAAAATGCATCGCATGAGTTGCAAACGCCTTTATCCATTGTGAAGTTCAAACTGGACCTGCTGCACCAGAGCAAACCTGTTACAAACGAGCAATCGGCCCTCATCGATGAAGCGCATCAATCGTTGTCGAAGGTAACACGCATCAATAAAAACCTGTTACTGCTGGCGAAAATAGAGAACAGCCAGTTTTCCGGGAAAGCCACCATCCACTTATCTATGCTGCTGGAAAATCATCTTTCATTGCTGGAAGATTTCGTGGACGACAAGCAGTTGCAGTTGGTCACGCATATTGCACCGGACGTTATAATATCCGGTAATAAAGTGCTGGTGGAAATACTGCTCACCAACCTGATCATGAATGCGGTGCGGCACAGTAACTTCAAAGATACTGTGATCATTACCCTGAAAGAGGGCCTGCTCGAGATATCCAATACCGGCGCCATGCCGTTGGAGGAGAAAATGCTTTTCCGCCGGTTTGGCACTTCCTCCCCCAATACCACCGGCACGGGTTTAGGGCTGGCAATTGTGCGCCAGATCTGCCACCTGCATGGCTGGCAGGAAAGCTACCGTTTTGAAAATGGCCTGCACCTGTTCACCATTGCGTGGGCATCATCAAAATAAATAAGTAACATGCACCATTACGCGGTTGCCTGCTTTAATCCGGGTATCAGCCAGTTGCTGTGAAATAACGGGTTGGAAATTTCCACCTATGGAAACAACGCCCATGGTGGCTTCCAGGCCCAATGTGGCCAGCAGTGAATGTCCGCCCGAAATATCCACGGCATACTTTTTTCCTTCCGTATCTTTTTCGGCGGTTTCATACAGTATCCCTGCATTGGGCGCCAGCGTAACTTTCTCCGCTGCCCTTATTTTATAATAGGTCAGTATGTTTGCAGTGAATTTATTCCCATACTGGTAATCGTATTTATTATAGCTATTGATTTTGTAACTCACGTTGGTATTTACCCCGAAGTCCATTAACCGCACATCGTACATGGCATTTAAAGTAAAGTCGGTGCTGGCGGTGCCCAACTGGAAGTTATTGGGCGTATCTTCATTTTCCTTATGTTCGGTTGGCTCATATTTCCCCGTAGGTACTTTAATGCCCCCTCCTATCCATAACGACTGCACCAGCAATTTGCCGCCACCGGTAGTATGCTGTTTATCCAGCAACTGGTAATAGCCCACCACCGCTATATCGCCAATGCCGGATTTATGCATAGTGACGCCCTGGTTTTCGCGGCTGTTGAAATTGACCGGTATAAACCCCAGCACCCGGAAACGTTTGCCGATATTCCATCCGCCCCAGAGTTCCGCTGTCTGGTAAGTTTCGTTGGTAGTAAGATAGGAAGTGCTGCCACCGGGGCCCAGGTGGGAATGCAGTGTTTTGTACTGGTAGCGGAGACCGATAAACTTCTTTTTAAAATCCGGCAGCAGGCCTATGTAGTAGCTTCCTACCCCGCAGCCGCAGATATCACAGGCCCTTGCTTCGTAGCAACCGGTAGTGATCATCAGCAGCAGCAATAGTATTTTTTTCATCTGTCGTATCATTTTATTGCGATTCTTCTGAGAACCGTTTGTCTTTAACAAAATTCCGGTCGTTCAGCGTGTTGAGGAATACCAGCAGTGATTGCTGTTCTGCTGCGCTGAGTGAAATACCGGGTTTCGCGTTTATTTTCAGCAGCGGATCGAGCGTTGGGCCGTCCTCCACTTCTGCTGCATAATGATTTAACACGCCCTGGAGTGTATAAAAGCGGCCATCGTGCATATAAGGAGCGGTGTACGCGAGGTTACGCAGACTGGGCACTTTAAACTTATACCTGTCCGCCGGGTTCAGTGTGATCGGGTACCGGCCTTCATCGTTGTTGGGCCCTGTGCCGATGCCATTGTTCCGGAAGGAATGATCCGTGAACAGCGGTTCCTGGTGGCAGCTGTTACATTTTTGCTGAAACACGGTATAGCCCTGCTGTTCTGCCGGTGTAAACGTGGCCTGTTTACGTGCTACGCTGTCGTATTTCGATTGATCGCTGACCACCATTACCATGAATTGCGACAGTGCTTTCATCATCCGGGCGGTAGTTATTTCTTCTGTGCCGAATACTTTTTTAAACAGTGCCGGGTAGGGCGTTGTTTGACGTAGTTTATCCAGCACGTTGCCCATTGTTTCATCCATTTCCACGAAGTTGGTGATGGGTGCTACCGGTTGCAGGTCGAGGTCGAAAACACCGCCGTCCCACATGAAGGTGGTATTCCATGCCAGGTTCATGATGGGAGGG
Organism: Chitinophaga sp. W3I9; assembly: GCF_050434025.1. Lineage (NCBI taxonomy): Bacteria > Pseudomonadati > Bacteroidota > Chitinophagia > Chitinophagales > Chitinophagaceae > Chitinophaga > Chitinophaga sp. W3I9. Next base: position 3,682,012 of record NZ_JBNPWC010000001.1, on the reverse strand, counting down.
GAATTTCGGCTGCCGAGCCGGTCGTCGATACCATGACTTACATCATGCCCGTGATGGGTGAAGGCGGCGGTTTGTATGTGGCAGGTTCCGCATGAAATGGTATTGTTGCGGGAAAGCCTCGGCTCATAGAACAGTTTGCGGCCCAGTTCAAATCCTTCTTTGGTAATGGGATTACTGACCAGCTTATACACCGGCGCGGGGAATCCCGCGGGCTGCTGAAAGCCGGTAAATGTATTGGCGGGATCTTTTAATTCATCATTTTTACCGCATGCGGATAAAAGGAGTACCAGCAGGATACCCCATTTAGATATAGCCATGACCGTTAGTTTTAATTTTCCGTATGATCGTGGTGGAACATGTGGCTGTAGTTATCCGCTATTTTTGCGCTGAAGTCACCAAACATCACGGTGGGATTGGATAAGATGCTGACGGTGGTAGCGCCATTAAACATTTTCAGGACATCTGCCATCAGGTGGATGTTTGCCTCCCTCCCCTGCCTTACTTTTGCGGCCCCGCCGGCAGTGAGGCTGATGGTAATAGTCCGGTTATTGTTTAAGGTAGGCGCACTGTATCCGCCGAAGCCACCGATATGATAACGGAATTTGTGTTGCCCGCTGGGGTCTGTTGGAGCGGCGTCTGAGGTGCCTTCCATTTTAAAGAAGATGTAGCCCATATTCCAGCTCCAGTACATACCATCGTCCATCCCACCGGCGGGATCCAGTACGCCGGTGCGTTTGCTTACATCCATTACGCTGCTGAGGCTGTCCACACCGAGGATGAAGCTGAGGGAAGTATATTCTCCTTCCGGTACGCGCACTTTAACAAACTGCGAGGCGGGTTCTGATTCTGATACCAGGAAATAGCTGCTGTCTTTAGGAACGGTGTATTCCTGTCCGCCGGCATTCCTCACTTTGATATTGGTGATAAAATATTTCAGGCGATCTACTTTAAAAGATTCTCCTGCTGCATTCATATACGTGCCGGTATTCAGCTGGAGGTTTTTATCGCCTGCGACGTTATCAAACTGAATGGATAATGTAGCTTTCACGGTTTCATTGGCTGCCGGAGTAGTGTCGTCTTTTTTGCAGGCGGTTATGCCGCTGCTGATCACCAGGATGGTGAGTATAATTTGCCTGATACGGTACATGTTAAATGGTGTTGTAAAGAAATAATAAATGAATGATCCGGGCAATAGAAGGCCCTGTCTGCATGGACTGCAGACCTTTAAAGCATATGCGAAACCGGGGCGATGGGCGGGCGGAAAACGGACGAGGGCCGGTCAACAGGAGCACCTGTATGATCACATACCGGGTAATTGGTATTTACAGCAGTGAATGCCGGTTTTAAAATATTATTATCAGGAAGACAGGCATAAAATATTTCGCTCCTATTATCTGTTTTACTCCAGGGGCTTTCGTGTTCTTTCCGGTCTTCCTCACGGAGTTGTTTCGCCAGGTGGCATTTACCGTTACAATGCAGTTGCGGTTGATCGCGGTTAATACACAAATTTTTCGCGATGTACTCCTGGTTTACATAAAACCCGAGCATCACCACATAACGGCCTGATAGCTGGCAAAGCCAGATCAGCATTAGCAGTACCGTTATCATTTGTTTCCGCATTGCTTACGTAGGTTGTAATTTCCTGCAAAGTTATTTCTTTGATAAGTAGCTGCCTGAAAATGAACGGGACAATGATTTAGATAAAGTGACTTTTTTTCCGGGGAAAAATAAAAACCACCTGATTATTTTATAATTTACTTTAAAATCCTTTTAACCTATGGAATTACAAACACAAGAATCCATCTTTACGGATGAGGCCACGCTTGAAATGGCCGGTCATGGCCGGCGTCTGGCGAATTACATCATAGACCTGGTCAGCTTTTATATTGTCCTGATAGTGGTAATAATACCTATTACGATTGCCTATCCGGATCTGCTGGACTTTGCGGATTCGCCCGGGATGGACTATCTCGACAGGTTGCTGGCCATGGTGGCGTATGGCATCTATATGGGTGTGGTAGAAGCTGTATTTAAGGGAAAGTCGCTCGGCAAACTTATCACGGGCACCCGTGCAGTAAATGAAGATGGGAGTGAAATATCAGCGAAAACCGCTTTCCTGAGGGGGTTGAGCCGTGCAGTTCCGTTTAATGCTTTCAGTGCGTTTGGCGGCTGGTGTCATCCGTGGCACGACCGGTGGACCGATACTTATGTAGTTGATGTAAAGAAATCAATTTTACCGGTGGGGAAATAATTTTGTGGCTATAAAAGCCCGCAACAGGGAGTTCCTGTTGCCGGCTTTTATACAGTTATTTACTTGTAACTACTCTGATACGTTATCCGTGTCTTTTGTATGCTTTTCTTCTTCCTGTTTTTTTTCTTCTTTTTTCTTTTCCTTATCGGGTATCACATTTTTCAGTGTATCATCCGATGTTACTTCGCGGGTAATATCGCGGCTGTAGTCATTTCCCAGATCCGGACTGGTTTCGCCATGTCCGCCGATCGTTTTGTCTTTTAGTGGCATAACATTCCGTTTTAAAGGTTAAAAATTAATTATTCAGCGGCTACGCGCCAGATGGTGTTGGCAGCGTCATCTGCTACCAGCAGGGCGCCATCTGCCGCTACGGCCACTCCTACCGGCCGGCCGTATACGTCGCTTGTTGCTGCATCTGCGATGAAGCCGGTGAGAAAGTCTTCCGCAGGCCCTGACGGTTGCCCTTTTTGAAAGGGCACAAACACCACCTTATACCCTGCCAGTTGTGAGCGGTTCCAGGAGCCATGCTGCCCTATAAAAGCGCCTTGCTGGTATTTGCCAGGGAAAGCGCTGCCGCGGTAAAAAACAAGTCCTAATGAGGCCGTATGTGCGCCCAGCGGAAAATCAGGTACGATCGCCTTTTTTACAGAGTCAGGCTGCGTTCCTTTCAGGCGTGGGTCTTCATGCTGACCGAAATAAGAATAGGGCCAGCCATAAAAGCCGCCTTCCTTTACGCCGGTCAGGTAGTCCGGCACCAGCTCATCGCCCAGTTCATCCCGTTCATTGACCACGGTCCACAGGGTATTGGAGCCGGGCGCCCAGTCCATGCCAACGGGGTTGCGGAGACCACCTGCATATATCTTTTCATCGCTGCCATCAGGATTGACCTGCAGGATATTAGCCCTGCGCTTTTCGTTTTCCATGCCATGCTCCGCCACATTGCTGCCGGAGCCCACGGACACATAGAGCTTTGCGCCATCCGGCGAAGCGATCACATTACGGGTCCAGTGATTGTTGTAGCCGCCGGCCGGCAATGCCAATATCGTTTTACCGGCTGCGGTAATTTTGTTGTCGCCTTTTTTATAAGGGAACTGTACGAGACCGTTGGTATTGGCTACATAAAAGCTGTTGCCGAGGATCAGCATCCCGAAGGGCTGGTCAAGCTTTTGCAGGAACGTAAACCGCTGGTCGGGTTTACCATCTTTATTGGTATCTCTTAGCAGGGTGATACGGTCGGCGCTTTTCTGTTCATTCTCTGATGCGGCCTTTCCGGATACTACATCGCCTACTTTCTGTACAAATGCGCGGGTGGCATTTGACTCTGCCACGAAGATATCGCCATCCGGCGCTACATAGATCCAGCGTGGATTTTTGAGTCCGTCGGCAAATTTAGTGACGGTAAATCCTTTCGGCGCTACCGGAGTTTTGTTTCCCGGCCACCCGATAACACGACTGAAATTTTTCACAGACTTGGTCGTATCCGGCTCTGGAAAGGTGTCTCCCGGCACATTTTGCTGGGCCGCGAGGCTATCCGACGCGGGCGCTTTCTTTTGTTGATTATTGCAGGCAAATAAAACCGTAGCCATGAATAACATCCATGTATTTTTAACGCCACGGGATTTTCTTAAGGCTTGTATCTGCATAAAATAATTTTACTGTTCTCCGCTGATATCCTTTTTCTCTCCATCTATCTCTTCCGTGTTCTCTTCTTCCGCATCCTCCGCAGATTGGATCTCCGCCGGCTCGGACTGTTCCTGTTTTCCCAACAGGTCATTTTTTGAAAAAGGTTTTTGTGCCGGTTGCTTATTCTGATCGTGCTGTTCCATAACCTGTCTTTTTAAAATATTAAAAAATCAAATGTTCCTGCTCAAAATTTCGGCAAAATCATGCCAGTATGAACAGCAGCATGAGCCATATGTAAGGACTCCTTCTCTACCGTGGCATAGTATTTAGAAGTGATTTAAATACTAAACCAACAGCTATGATATCAAGAGATGCATATTCCATCAGCCTCTGGCAGGATCACGCAATGCCCTTTGAAGGGAGTAAAACGGCTGAACCGGATAAACTATACGATGTGATCATTATTGGCGGGGGAATTACCGGCATAAGCACCGCCTTTCTTTTACAGGATGAAGGCAAAAACTGTTTGCTGCTGGAAGCGGAAAATATTGCCTATGGCACTTCCGGCGGTACTACTGCGCATTTAAATACATTGCTGGATACTCCATATTATGTGATCCGGAAAAACTTTGGCAAGGAAGCCGCCCAACAGGTATATGCCAGTGTTACAGAAGCCATTGCACTGATAAAACATAATATCAGCAGATGGGGAATTGAGTGTGGATTCAGTGACGCAAATGCTATCCTGTTTGCACAAAATGAGGAGCAGGACAAGGAGCTGGAGCACATTGCAGAAGCCGCTGCCGAGGCGGGGCTTGAAATGACGCCTGTGGACACCATTCCCGTGTCCATTCCTTTTACCAAAGCCATGAAAGCCGGCGAACAGGCAAAGTTCAATCCCCTGCAATATATTCAGGGCCTGGCGCGTGCCTTTGAAACCGCAGGCGGTACCATCCGGCAACAATGCCGCGTAACCGGTGTGGACAACAACGAAACCGTTACCGTTACCACCAATGCCGGCACTTTTAAGGCCAGGGCGGTGATTTATGCCACGCATATTCCACCCGGCATCAACCTGCTGCACCTGCGTTGTGCACCTTACCGCAGCTATGCAATGGCCTTTACGCTGGAAGACGACAATTATCCGGATGAACTGATCTATGATATGCATGATCCTTATCATTACTACCGGACGCAGGAAGTAGACGGACAAAAATACCTGATCGCCGGCGGGGAAGATCATAAAACCGGTCAGGATGAAAATACCGCCCAATGTTTTCTCCGGCTGGAAAGCTATGTGAGGCAACACTTTAAAGTGAAGGCAATAAAATATCAATGGTCGTCACAGTATTATGAGCCGGTAGATGGATTACCTTATATCGGAAGACTTCCGGGCGTGGAAGATAATATCTTTGTGGCAGCCGGCTATGGCGGAAACGGGATGGTGTACAGCAGTGTGGCTGCTTTGTTACTGAAGCGGATACTGCTGCAGCAGAAGCCCAAAAACGAAGCGCTTTTTGATCCCAACCGTATTAAACCTGTGGCGGGATTCAGCCAGTTTATTTCCCACAATGCGGATGTAGTGAAACAATTTATGGGTAAATTGTTTTCCGGCGAACAGCTGGAAGTGCTGGCAGGAATAGCTCCCGGAGAAGGCAAAGTAGTGGAGTATGAAGATCAGAAAATAGCGCTGTATAAAGATGAAGAAGGCAGGTTGCATGCGCTGAAACCTGCCTGCACGCATATGAAATGTGATGTAAGCTGGAATAACGCAGAACATTCCTGGGACTGCCCCTGCCACGGCGCCCGTTACGGTATCAACGGCCAGGTGCTGAATACCCCGGCAGATCAGGGACTGGAACAACTGGATATCTCCTGAAGCATTATATTATAGTATTCAAAAAGGCTGGTTATGAGTTTGGAAAAATACCGTCAGAAAAGAACTTTTAGTAAAACGCCGGAGCCTACCGGCGGGAAAGGTGAGGATCAGCTGCTACACTTTGTTGTACAAAAGCACGATGCCTCTCACCTGCACTACGATTTCCGCCTGGAAATGCGGGGTGTGCTGAAAAGCTGGGCTGTACCCAAGGGACCGTCTATGGACCCGGAAATAAAACGGCTGGCCATGATGGTAGAAGATCATCCGTATAACTATAAGGACTTTGAAGGTATTATTCCCGAAGGCAACTACGGCGCCGGCACCGTGATCGTTTGGGATGAAGGCGTTTATGAACCGGCGGACGATAATGACGCAGATAAGAAACAACAAACAAAAGACCTCCTGCATCAATTGCACAGCGGCAAACTAAAATTTGTGCTCAAAGGGAAAAAGCTCAAAGGCAGCTTTGCCCTGGTGAAGGCAGCAGGCAGAGGAGAAAACGCGTGGCTGCTGATGAAAGTAAAAGACCGTTACGCTTCCAAAACGGAAATTACCGCTAAAAACAAATCGGTCATTTCCGGTAAAACCATTGAGCAGATTGCAAAGCATCCGCCTAAAGTATGGAAAAGCAACCGGGAACCCACCGTTACTAAAACAGCCGCTAAGAAAAAGGCGGCAGCAATACCAGCAGCAGATGATTTTACCGCGCTGTTGAAAAAAGGGAAAACGGCTCCCATGCCCAAAGAAATTAAGCCCATGCTGGCAACGGTTACCTCCAAACCGTTTGATAAAGAAGACTGGCTTTATGAAATAAAGTGGGATGGCTACCGCGCCATCGGGTATCTCAACAATGGCAGGGTGGACCTGCTTTCCCGCAACCAGCTTTCTTTCAATGAAAAATTCAGCGTGATCACCGAAGCGCTGCAGCAATGGAAAGTAAAGGCCGTAACCGACGGCGAAATTGTGGCCGTAGATGAAAAAGGTAATCCCGACTTCCAGGCCCTGCAAAATTATTTTAAGCACGGCAAAAGTGCGCAGCTTGTTTATTACGTTTTTGATATACCCTGGTATAACGGCAAAGATCTCACACACTTACCGCTGGAAGAACGGAAAGCGATCCTGGCGGAGATCATACCGGCGGATCATGACATCATCCGGTACAGCAACCATATCAGCGGGCAGGGCACCGCATTTTATGAGGCAGCCATTGATAAAGGGCTGGAAGGGGTAATGGCCAAAGCTGCCGGCAGCAGCTATATTATGGGCCGCAGAACGGAGAGCTGGCTGAAAATTAAAAACAGTCACCGGATGGAGGCCATCATCTGCGGGTATACTGCCGGCAGGAACAGCCGAAAGCATTTCGGGGCAATTATACTCGGAAAGTATGAAGGGAAAGAGCTGAAATATATTGGTCATACCGGTGGCGGATTTAATGATAAACTACTGAAAGAACTTTTTGCAAAATTCCAGCCGCTCCTTGCACCAAAACACCCGTTTAAAACCAAGCCACAGACCAATATGCCCGCTACCTGGTTAAAACCGGTGCTGGTATGTGAAGTAAAGTTTGCCGAGGTAACGCGGGAAGGCATACTTCGTCAGCCTGTATTTATGGGATTACGGGAAGATAAAAAAGCAGCAGATGAAAAAGAGGTAAAAGTTGTTGCCCCTCCCGCCGGGAAAAAAACATCCTCCCGGAAAAAGGATGCGGGGATATTTTTACCCGATGATGAGAAGCAGGTAGAAATGAAGGTAGACGGTAAGTTGCTGAAATTTACCAATCTTGATAAATTATACTGGCCGGATGAAGGGATCACCAAGCGGGATATGATCAATTACTATGCAGCCGTTGCCGACTATATACTGCCTTATCTGAAAGACCGGCCACAGTCGCTCAACAGGTTTCCCGAAGGCATCAAAGGATTTAATTTTTACCAGAAGAATGTGGAAGATAAGGTAGCCGACTGGATTCCAACCTTTCCTTATACCAGCGAATCGGATGGGGAAACAAAATCATTTCTTGTTTGTAAAGACAGGGCCACGCTATTGTACATGGCTAACCTGGGATGTATTGAATTAAATCCCTGGCACAGCAGGATCCAGCATCCTGATGAACCGGACTATTGCCTGATAGACCTGGACCCCGACAACAATTCCTTTAACGAGGTAATTGAAACGGCGTTGGTGATCAAAGATATTTTAGATGAGATTGGTGCGCCTTCCTTTATAAAAACTTCCGGGTCTACGGGCATGCATATACTTATTCCGCTGGGCGCGAAATACAGCTTTGACCAATCGCGGATGCTGGCGGAGCTGATTGTAAATATTACCAACAAACAATTGCCGGATAACACCAGTGTGCTAAGAACACCCGCCAAAAGGAAAGGCCAGATCTATCTCGACTTCCTGCAGAACCGGCAAATACAAACGATGGCGGTCGCTTATTCGCTGCGGCCGAAGCCGGGAGCAACGGTATCGGCGCCGCTGCGGTGGGAAGAAGTAAAGAAGGGCCTGAAAGTAGCTGATTTTAATATTTACAATATGCCGGAGCGGATAGCAGCGGAAGGCGATCTGCTGAAAGGCTTGTTGGGAAAGGGTATTAACATGAAAACGGTGCTAAACAAATTACAGGGCTTATTATAAGGTGGCCCGCATTCCATACGGGCCACCTTATTTATCAGGGTTTCAGGATTACTTTCACACAATCGTCTTCTTTATGTTTAAAGATATCATAAGCATGTGCCGCTTCGGATAAAGGCAGCTGATGACTTATAATATCATCCAGGATCACCTGTTCCTGCGTTATGAGGCCGAGCAATTTATCAATATACTTTTGTACCGGCGCCTGTCCGAATTGCAGGATCAAGCCTTTGTCGAAGATCCGGTGAATAGGGAAATTATCATACGGACTTCCGTATACGCCCACTACCGATACCACGCCGCCTCTGCGTACCGCTTCAAAGCATTGTTCCATTACTTTGACAGTGCCTTTCTCTACATTGATCACTGCTTTCACCTTATCAAAAAAAGAACGTTCCGCTTCTGTGCCTACCGCGTCCACGCATACATCGGCGCCGCGGCCACTCGTCAAAGCGCGGATGGCTTCCACCGCATCTGTTTCATGCGGATTGATGGTTTCCACTTTGTTTACCAGCCGGGCTTTATCGAGGCGGTAGTTCAGCGGGTCTATCGCAATCACCCTGCCGGCGCCCTGGAGCCAGGCGGCCTTTTGTGCCATGAGGCCTACAGGGCCGGAGCCGAATATGGCCACTGTTTCCCCGCCCTGGAGGCGGCCCCAGTCGATCGCCGACCAGCCTGTAGGAAAAATGTCCGTGAGGAATAATACCTGTTCGTCGGATAAATGGTCCGGTACCTTGCGTGGATTTACGTTGCCGTACATTACACGGACATACTCTGCCTGGCCGCCGCTGTACCCCCCGTAAAGGTCGGTGTATCCGTAAAGGCCGCCGCCCTTTCCTTTCATCATATCTCCTTCCGGGCCGTAGTGTTCGGGGTTGGAGTGTTCGCAATGCACGGGCATGCTATGCTGACAAAAATAGCAGCTGCCGCAGGAAATGGGAAAAGGAACCACCACCCTGTCTCCTTTTTTTAAATGAGTGATGGCCTTGCCTGTTTCCTCCACAATACCCATAAATTCGTGTCCCAGTACCTGTGGCTTTGGTTGTGGAAAAAAGCCATCGTAGATATGCAGATCAGAACCACATATAGCCGTTGACGTTACTTTCAGGATAAGGTCTGTATCTTTTTCCAGTTTAGGGTCGTCTACCGTATCTACACTGATATTGCCCGGGCGGTGAAATACTGCAGCCTTCATAAGTCGTGTCTTTTTAAAGTGAATGGATTCAGTTTACGTCCTGGTTCAGATCACCATCACTGCGACGGCTATCTTCGTTTATATATTCCCGTTCTCTGCGGGAAGCTGCATGTTCCGGCTGCTTTTCGCCGAGAGCTTCCGTGCTGGGTTCGTTTAGTTTGCGCGCGTTGGCGGCTGCTTTGGAAGTGCCGAGCAAGTCGCTCATCCATACATGCATTTTTGTTTTTGAGCCGGAAATAATTTTGCGTTCTCCTTTCATCAGTGCATCATAGCCGTCTTTCGCCACTTCTTCCGGAGGAGCCAGTGATTTTTCACGATAGGTAACGGTGTCTTCCTGGTGTGCCTTGTGGAAGAAGTCGGTATCTGTGGCGCCAGGCAGTAATACCGTAACGGTTACATCGGTGTCACGCAGTTCTTCTGCCAGGGCGGCGCCAAAGGAAATAACAAAGGCTTTGGTGGCTGCGTATACGGACAACAGCGGCATCGGCGTGGTGCCTGCTTCTGATCCCAGCAGCAGGATGCGGCCCATGTTCCGTTTATGCATGTCTCTCAGGTAAAATTTGGTGAGCGACATTAACGCAATGATGTTTAACTGGATGATATCAATATCCCTGTTCAGGTCAGTTTCCAGGAAAGGGCCCCATTCTCCCTGTCCTGCGTCATTTACCAGCACATCGATGCTGATACCCATGTCTTTTGTTTCCGCATAAATTTCAGCCGCTGCGGATGGCATGAACAGGTCTTTTGTAATGGGCGTTACTTCCACTCCATAGGCCGCTTTCAGTTCATCCGTTACTTCCTGCAGCCGGTCGGGGTTCCGTGCCACGAGGATGAGATTGTAACTGTCTGCCGCCAGTAGTTTAGCCAGTTCATAACCAATACCGCTGGTAGCGCCGGTAATTAATGCGTATTCATTCCTGTTGTTAACATTAACGGTTGTCATAGCAAATGAATTAAGTGTGTATAGAATGCTTTTTAAAAATGGCAGCAAAGACGGGGCCGGGTGTGCTGAATGGCACAGCTTTAGTGATTTATAAAAAAAAGCAATGAACCATGGACCCATTCATATCTGATACTGAATTACTGCGTGATATCCGGCAACTGCTTACCAGCAACCAGCAAACCCTGGCGGTAGCAGAAAGCGTAACTGCCGGGCATTTGCAGGTAGCGCTTTCGCTGGCTGAAAAAGCGATGGATTTTTTCCAGGGTGGTATTACCACTTATAACATTGGTCAGAAAACAAAGCACCTGAACATTGATCCCATTCACGGACAAAAGTGTGATTGTGTATCGGAGAAAGTAGCGCTGGAGATGGCGATAGCAGTGGGGCCTTTATTTTCGGCAGACTGGGGCATTGCTATCACCGGGTATGCTTCACCGGTGCCTGAGCTGGGCATCTCAGAACTGTTTGCCTATTATGCTTTCAGCTTCAAAGGGCAGCCCATGTCGCAGGGCAGGTTAAAAGCAGCCGACAACGGAGATCCGGCTGCAATACGGCAATATTATACCCATGAATTATTATTACTTTTTAAAGATGCATTACATCTTCCTTATTCTCCCGTAAAAAAATAATACAAGCGGTTACAAGCTGAAAAATTACTCCCACTCTGTAACCGGTTTTCCCATTGAATGGGTAAAGTGTTCCGCACTCCACAAGGATAGTAATGCGGGAAGCGCTGCTCCGGCACATGGCGTAGTCTTTGAACGACATTAAATAAAACTCAGACTATGGAAAAACAAGCATCAAAACAAAGCACTCCTGACAAACAGGTTAGCGGAGGATTCAGCAGTCATGCCAATACGCAAAGTACTGCCGCACAAAATGCCCGTGAAGAAGAGGATCTTGATACCGGGTTAACAGCAGATGAAGAAGCGGACGAGGAAGTAGAAGATACCGATCCGCCATTAGACGAAAATGACCTGGAAGAGAATAATCTTTCAGATGAAGAAGCAGATAATATTGAGTGGGACCAGGACAAGGAATCCGGCAGCTGATATTATTGTTTCCCTTACTAACCCATTTTTTATTTCATTTTAATTTCTGGAGATGTATACATTAGGTATAAATGCCGCTTTCCATGATTCAGCTGCCTGCCTGGTCAAAGACGGGCAGCTGATTGCAGCGGTAGAAGACGAGCGGTTTACCCATATCAAACACGGAAAAAGACCCATTCCATTTGCAGCCTATGAGCTGCCTTTTCATGCCATTGATTATTGTTTGCGTACCGCCGGCATTCATATCAACGATGTAGATCACTTTGCCTATTCTTTTGATCCGTACCAGTTGATGGAGCCGGAAGTTGCCAACAAAGAAGAGATAAAACTGCCCTTATTTCCGGCGGGAACACTTACCGCGGAAAAGTGGCAATCGCCCTGGGATCCGTTATTTCTGCAGGCCATTGTTAATGCCAGGGGACAATTGAATGATGGTTATCCGCATCACCTGCAGCCAAGTTTTTATCAGGGTAACAGTAACCCCGGGCAGTGGCATCATATCGACCACCACCTCTGCCATGCTGCCAGCGCTTTTCTTCCCTCTCCCTATCATGAAGCGGCTGTAATGACGATAGACGGCCGCGGGGAAAGGGCTACCACCACTTTCAGTACCGGGTCCGGCAATGCGCTGGAGAGGATCAGCCAGGTAAATATGCCACACTCACTGGGACTCCTGTACGAAAAAATTACTACTCATCTTGGGTTTCTTCATTCTTCTGATGAATACAAGGTGATGGCGCTGGCATCATACGGCAAACCTGTTTATGTAAATGCGTTACGCGATATTATTTCCTTGTCTGATAATGGGCAGTACCAGATTGAGGATGTGGACCTGACAGAGATCCTGGGTCCTAAGCGGCGGAAAAATGATCCGTTCACTACGCATCATTTTGACATTGCACATTCCATGCAGCAGGTGTTGCAGGAAAGCGTGCTTTCGCTGGCTTCCTGGCTGAAGCGGGAAACACAAAGCGATACCCTGTGCTTTGCCGGCGGGGTAGCATTAAACTGTGTATTGAATGCCACTATCCGCGATGCAGGCATCTTTAAAAACATGTGGGTACAACCGGCGGCCGGCGATGCCGGCACTGCGCTGGGTGCTGCCCTGTGGCTGGATGCGCGGATGCGGCATCCGGAAGGAAAGGATTTTGTAATGGATCATGCTTACTGGGGTCCGGCTTATACAGATGCGGAAATTGAACAGTTTTTAAAATGGACTAAAACACCCTACCGCAAGCTGGATAACATAGCAGAAGAAACCGCGCAATTGCTGGCAGATGATAAGATCATCGGCTGGTTCCAGGGCCGGATGGAGTTCGGTCCGAGGGCGCTGGGCAGCCGCTCCATTCTGGCTTCTCCCCTGCATGAGGATATGCAGGCCCGCCTGAACGAAGTGAAAGACCGGGAGGATTTCCGGCCGGTAGCGCCGGTGGTGACGGAAGAAGATGCCGCTGAATGGTTTGAGGGAGCGAAGCAATCGCCCTATATGTTGTTTGTATACCCGGTGAGAAAAGACAAGCAGTCCCTTATTCCGGCCGTTACGCATGTGGACGGCACCGCACGTATCCAAACCGTAAATGAAGCCCAGCATCCGGCTTATTACCAGCTTTTACAGGCGTTCAAAAAGAAAACAGGTGTGCCGGTATTAATCAATACTTCTTTTAACACATTGGGTAAGCCTATTGTATGTACCCCCCGGGATGCACTGGAATGTTTCTGGTCGTCGCCTTTTGATGCACTGGTAATAGGTTCCTTCCTGGTTGAAAAATAAATAACAGATGAAGAAAGAAATAAAGATCTCCGTAGTGATTCCAACCTATCGCAGACCGGAGCTGCTGATGGAATGTATTCATGCGCTGGCGCGGCAGCATTTCGACAGGGCGGATTTTGAAGTACTCGTGGTAAGCGATGGTCCGGATGCTGCCACCAGAAAGGTGGTATCCTCGTGGAAAGCCACCGGCCTGTTGCAGCTGAAGTACCTGAGCCTGCAGCATAAAGGAGGCCCGGCGGCTGCCAGGAACAAAGGATGGAAAAATGCGGCCGGAAAAATCATTGCCTTTACTGACGACGACTGCCGGCCCGACCCCGAATGGCTGAACCGTATCTGGCAGCACCACCGGCAGGACGAAGACCTGGTGGCCTACACCGGCAAAGTGGTGGTGCCAATGCCCGAACCCGGCGCGATCACAGATCACGCGTACAATACCGCTCATTTATCCGAAGCTGAATTTATTACAGCCAACTGTGCATGTACTAAAAGAGCGCTGGAGCTGACAGGAGGTTTTGATGAACGGTTTACGATGGCGTGGCGGGAAGACAGCGACCTGGAGTTTAACTTTCTCCGGCATGGCATTCCTATCCGTTACCTGCCGGTGGCGCGGGTAGTTCATCCCGTGCGTAAAAGTTCGTGGGGAAGCAGCCTATGGGACCAGCGCAAGGGTATTTTCAATGCGTTACTTTTCAGGAAATACCCATCCTTTTATAAGGCCAGGATCAAGCAATCGCCCCCGCTGAAGTATTACATTATGGCCGGCAGCCTGCTGGCATTTATGATTTGCTTATTGTTGGGAAATTTACCTGTCGCGGCGCTATTGCTGGGTTGCTGGATAGTCACGTGGCTGTATTTCACAGGTCAGCGGTTATTACATACCAGCCGTCAGCCATCGCATATGCTGGAGATGCTGTATACTTCTGCCTTTATTCCCATACTGTCTATTTACTGGCATTTTTATGGCAGCATTAAATACCGGGCATTCTTCCTGTGAGTAATTAAACCGGCTGCAGCAGTTTGTTTACCGCTTTCAACACATTTTCCACGGTTGCTTTTTTCAGTTGATGCTTAGGGATCTGTTGATAAGCATATTGCAACAATACATTTTTACTTTGCAGCGATGGGGGAACATCAAAATATAACACTTCACTTCTTACCCGCCAGGGCGTGTGCTGCAAATTTGTTAATGCATACAGTACAATCACCGGCGTAGCCGTAGCTGCAGCGATATGGATCGTTCCCGTATTTACAGAAATTACCAACGGGCTTTTACGGATCAGCAGTGCAAATTCAGCGACAGACAATGTGCCTGCCAGGTTGATAGCGCCCTCACCAATGGCTTCTTTCAGCGCTTCTGCATCTGCTTCTTCACCGGTGTTGCCGGTAATCAGTAGCTGACACTGATGATGTGCAATGATCTGCTTACCTATTTCCACCCACTTATAAAAATTATACTGGCGCTTTGCGTCCTGCACCATTGGATGTATCACGATCCAGGGTTTGAGGTGGTCGGCGCCATACAGTCTCATTTTTTTGATGATGGCCGGCCAGTGCGTTTCGTGCGTTTGCAGGGAGAGCTTTGTGCTCATCACTTTCGCGCCGGTAAAAGCTACCAGGTTAATATCGCGTTCCACCTGGTGATGGACGGTATGCAGCGGTTCCTCATCCGGGATCCAGTGTGTAAGCAGCTGGTAAGGATTTTCGCGGCAATAGGCAAGCCTTAAAGGAATGCCTGCCTCAAAAGCCAACATAGCCGTAGGCAATGGATTCTGGCTGTATACCGTAAAAATAATCGCCGCATCAAAATGTTCTTTGCGCAGGGTTTCCACCAGTTGCTGGTAGGTTTCCGGCGTAGCCACATGATCATGTTTTACCCAGGGCGCATTGAATACAATTACCTGGTCTATTTCCGGTATGTCGGCTGTTACCGGGGCGGCGGCGGCGGAAGTGAGCAAGGTCAGGTGGCATTGAAAAGACTCTTTCAGTGCCCGGAAAGCCGGTGTGCTCATCAGGAGGTCGCCCATATTGTCGAGGCGGATGCACAGGATTTTCTTGCAGTCGTTCCAGTGTATATTCATAACTATTAAGCGGGATGTGATAGTTGCCGGTCGGATATTTTCCTGATAATAGCGGTGGTAGAGCGGTCTTTTACCAGTGGCAGCAGTACTATCTCCCCGTGTTGCTCTTCCACCAGCCTGGCTTCCGGCAAATCTTCCAGTGAATAATCTCCTCCTTTTACAAACACCTGCGGCCGCAAAGCTGCAATCAGTGCAGCGGGTGTGTCATCTGTTATATCCCCGAAAGGTACAATGTGCGTTACTGCCCCAAGACCAGACAACACCTGCATCCGTTCTGCGAGGGTGTTCACGGGTCTGTCGCTCCCTTTCAGGCGGCGGATGCTTTCATCGGTATTTATCCCGACAATGAGCACATCGCCCAGTTCCCTTGCGCGGCAGAGGTAATTAACATGACCGCTGTGGAGGATATCGAAACAGCCATTTGTAAATACTATTTTGCTGCCGTTGTTGCGATAGAAACTCCCCAGCGCTTCAAGTGTATCCGTATCCGTGAGCACCTTACCATTGAGCGCTGCGGCGGCCAGCAATTCTTTGGATGTACAAAAAGCAGTGGTAGCTTTGCTAACGGCAATGGCAGCGGCCATGCCGGCTACTGCAGCCGCTTTTGGGGCATCAGCCCCATGCAGGCACGCTACCGTAAATGCGCTGATATAACTATCGCCGGCGCCGGATACCTGTGGATGCAATATTTTTTGTGCGGGTGTATGCAGCAATAGCCGGTCCCGCTCAAAGATCAGTGCCCCGGCTTCATCCAGCGTTACGGCAGTAATATGTGCGCCGGTGGCGTTGAATATTTCCTCCCCGGCCTGTTGCAGGATGTCCAGCCTGTTTGTTCCGTTGAGGCGGAGTTGCAGCAGCCGGGCAATTTCATCGCTGTTAGGTTTTACCAATGACGGATGCAGGTCCCGGTAAGCAGTGAGGTTTTTTGCATCTATGGCAAGAAACGGCTGGTATCGTTGCTGCAGGCGTTCCAGGGCAGTGATGATGCGGGGCGTTAACAACCCTTTCTGGTAATCTGCCAGCAGTACGGCGTCGAAGCCGGCGTATATCCGTTCCAGTTGGTCAATCACCTGGTCTTCCGTTTCCCGGCTGATAGTTGTTTCCGTACCCGTATCATACCGCGCGATCAACTGTGTGCCTGCCAACAGGCGGGTTTTGCAGATCGTGCGCCGTTCAGGCGGTGAGAACAGTAAGGGGCTGATGTGATGCCTGCTGAGAAGTTGCTGTATCTGCCGGCCTGCTGCGTCATTTCCGGTGATGCCGAGGCAAGTAACCTCCGCGCCAAAGCCAGCCAGGTTGATAGCCGTATTGCCGGCCCCGCCGGGGGCGTATTGCCGGCTGTTGACCTCCACCACCGGTGCGGTGGCTTCCGGGCAAAGACGATGACTTTCTCCTTTCATATATACATCAAGCAGCAGGTCTCCTATCACCAGTACGGATAGCTTTTTTTCTGCTGCACAAATCTGCTTAATAAGTAAGTCCATAAACAGGGTTCTTTGAGTGTTCGATAATAATATCTGTCGCCGCCGGCCAGGAGTCTGCCCGGTATAACGGGGTCCTGCTGGCATCCATCCGCCATTCGGTTTCATGGCCGTTATCCAGCAGCAGGGTTTTGCATCCTGCCCGGTTGCCTGCTTCTATATCGTTGAGGATATCGCCTATCATCCAGGACGAGGGCAGGTGAATGTGGTGATCTTTGGCTGCGCCCAGGATCATACCGGCGTTAGGCTTCCTGCATTGGCAGTTAACCCGGTATCGTTTAAGTGCGGCTTCCGGGTGATGCGGGCAATAGTAACATCCGTCGAGCCAGGCGCCTTCATCACGCAGCAGGCTGTTGATGTAATTAAAAACACCTACCAACATAATTTCGCGAAAATAGCCGTGTGCCACACCCGCCTGGTTGGACACCAGGATCAGTGCAAAGCCCGCTTCCCTTAATCTCCGCAGAGATACTCCTGCAAAAGGTTCCAGCGTTATCTTTTCAGGGTTTACGTTGTACGGTTCGTCATGGATCAATGTGCCGTCTTTATCAATGAATATGGCTTTTTTCATACTGCTCTTTTTATGGTATCTGCTTCACTTCTCCTGCTGCTTCGCGCCAACACCTCACCATAAAGTTTGTGCATCCTGGAGGCTACCTGCTGCCAGGTAAACAATTTGCGTACTCTTCTTACTGCCTGCTCTCCCATTTCATTTAATTTCTCAGGCGCCTGTAACAGCTGGCTGACGGCGGCAGCCAATGCCTCCGGATCTTTCGGTGGTACCAGTTTACCGGTAACGCCATCGGCTACACTATATTTGATACCACCTACGTTAGCGCCAATCACCGGCGTTCCGCAGGCCATGGATTCCAGCGGGGTGATACCAAAGGGTTCGTACCAGGGTGTGGTGATAAAGAGGTCTGCTGCAGAGTAATAGTACTTCAGTTCATCCCTGTTTTTATGTCCTGCAAACTGAATACCGGCCGTTACGCCTAGTTCCTTTGCCAGCATTTTCAGCCGCTGGGCTTCATGATTATGTTGGGTGGGATTGGCGTCGCCGCCCACTACAATGAGCCGGATGTTATGCTGGCGGCAGCTCAGTTTTGATAACGCCTGGATGACGTTGTCGATTCCCTTACGGGGAACGATACGGCCTAGCTGCAGCAGTATTTTTTCTTCTTTGGGTAGCCGCAGCATAATGCGGGCCAGTTGCTTATCTATAGGAAACAGTTCTTCGAGGTTTACGCCACATGGGATAACAGCAATCTTATCTGCCGGTGCATCATAGTATTTCAGCAAATCTTCCCGGTCTTGCGGACATTCGGCCACAATACCGTCTGCCATCAGCATGGCTTGTTCCTCTATAGCCAGCCGTTCCGGCGGGAACCGGTCATTTTCTCCCTGGAACAATTGCCGGATATGACCTAAGGCATGGAAAGTAACTACATAAGGAATACGTAATAAACCTTTTATTTCCATTGCCACCAGGGCAGACATAAAGAAATTGGCGTGTATAAGCTGATAGTCGATTTCTTCTTCCTTCATAAATCTCAGCATGTCTTCTCTGAAGGCAGCCATATAGGGCAGCAGCTTTTCCTTTTCGATCACTTCCGGCGGACCTGCATCTACATGAATGATCCTGATTCCCTGCCGCCATTGTAAGCAGCGGGGATAATCACGGTTCTCCCTGCGGGTAAAAATATCTACCGCATAACCTTTCTGGGTAAGCTGTCTTGCCAGTTCCGCCACGTACACGTTTTGTCCGCCTGCGTCTACTCCGCCCAATATGGCCAGTGGAGAAGCATGCTCGCTGATAAATGCTATCCTTTTCATACTATTAGATTTTATCGAATTAGTTGAATGCTACTTTCAAAAAAATCAATAATAGCACCAACCGGATAATGTGAACAGGTTAGCGTTTTCAACGGCACGGCAACCGGATTTCCTGAGCCCGATTCAAACGCCTGTGTTGTAAAGCGCTTCAAAGAAAAACAGCCTGCTGGCGTAGAATATAGCAAGATCGGGCGTTGGGGCGTTTCCGGGATAGAATAAAATTCACACAACAAGCATTAATCTCTACAAAGTATCCATATGGTTCTAAAAAAAATGGATGCATATTTAAGCATCCATTTTTTTTTGCTACGATCTGTTATTCTGTTGTATGGCCTCCCATATCTGTTGAACAATGTACCCGCCTTCCATTTCCGTAAGCCTGGGAGAACAGGTAAAGCCATCCCCGTTTTCCATCAGCATGAGGTTATCAGGCACAGCATGATGAAACAGTTCACCCAGGTTGTCGTTCAGTAAGTAGTACACGGAATGGCCGTTGTAAGTGTCCGGCTGAATGTCCAGCGAATATGAACGGCCATTTACAGTGGCATTTAGATGCTGTATCATAACAAAGATTTATGAAATAACCACAAGTATTGCACCAGTACAACTGGCATGTTTCTGGCCGTTAGCATCTGTTAAAAAACAGTATGAGCAACCAGATTAAAATGATGGCGGAATACGCAGACAGCATCCGATTCAGTTCGTTGCCTGCGGCGATTACAAAACAGCTGAAGATACATTTACTCGACAGCATGGCTTCTTTCATATTCTCCACCCGGGAAGATCTTCCACAAAAAGTAGCGCAGGGGCTCAGCAGGTTGTCTGGTATACAAGCGGCTGACTTCCCGTTACAACTGCCTCCTAACCTCGCTGCGCAGTATTATACCACGCTGATCAGGTACCCGGATTTTATGGATAACTTCCTGGCCAAGGAATCTACCTGTCACCCCAGTGATAACATTGGTGCATTGTTAGCCGCCTGCCACGTAAAAGAGATCAGTGGCGCCGACTTCCTCGCTGCGATGGCCGTAGCCTATGAAATGGAATGCCGGCTTACCGAGCAGCTGCCGGTAATGATCAGCGGGCATGACCATACCACGCTGCTGGCGTTTTCCGCCACTGCCGGAATTGCGAAGCTGCTGCAAATGCCGGTGCCGCAAATGATGAATGCCTTAGGTATTGCCGGCTGCAGCTATCATCCTTTGGTGACCTCGCGTGCTTCTTATACCACCCAGTGGAAAGGGCTGGCTTCCTCTCTTGTGAATGAAGGTTGTATGACGATCTGTGTGCTGGCACAGGAAGACATTACCGGGCCTGTACAATTGTTTGAGATCCCCGAAAAGGGATTTAATGCTATTTACGGGATGAAGCTGGAGTATGACTGGTCTAAAGACCAGTTTGAACTGATCCCACGTTGTTGTTTGAAAACTTATAATGCGGAAGTACATACCCAATCTGCTATTACCGCTGCTGTGGAATTAAGGGAACAGCACCGGATTAACCCGGCTGACATCCGGCAGGTGGAAGTAACCACCTTTCTCACGGCTTATCATATTGTTGGTGGCGGCGAGTATGGCAACCGCACGCTGGTGCATACCAAAGAGCAGGCAGATCATAGTATGGCTTATGTAATTGCCGTGGCCCTGCTGGATGGTGAAGTAACGCCGGAACAATTTTCGCCTGAACGGATTACCCGGACAGATGTACAACAACTATTGCAGAACGTAACCACCCATACCGCATTTCCGCTGCATAAACCGGTTAAGGTAGCGGGTTTGCTGGATCCTTACACAGCCGCTTATCCTGATAAGCTTAAAAGTAGTGTAGCCATCCGTATGAAAGATGGTACAATATTTAAAGCGGAAAAAGAAGCATACAAAGGATTTTATACAACACCTTTCACCTGGGAAGATGCAGAGGAAAAATTCAAAAGGCTCACGCAGGGGCGGATATCCGAAAGCACCGGTGAGCAGATTGTGGCATTGATACAAGACCTTGAACACAGCAGCATCCAACAATTGTTACAGCTAATTTTTAAGTCATGATAACCAGCCATATTCAACGCATCGCTATTTTAAGGGCCTTACAGCTGGGCGATCTTTTATGTGCAGTACCGGCCTTCCGTGCGCTCAGGGCGGCGTTTCCGAACGCGCATATCACTTTGATAGGGTTACCGTGGGCCAACACTTTCCGGCAGCGGTTCTCTCACTACATAGATGAGATGGTGGTATTTCCCGGCTATCCCGGGCTGCCGGAGCAACCGCATGACCCGGTCGCTTTCAGCGAATTTATGAGTCTCATGAGAAAGCGATCGTATGACCTGGTATTACAGATGCAGGGCAACGGCACACTGGTGAACCCCCTGGTGCTGGCGATGGGAGCGAAATACACCGGTGGGTTCTCTCCCAAAGGTACCGTTCCTGAAAGCGGGATGTTTGTTCCATATCCGGAAGACCTCCATGAAATTGAGCGGCACCTGTACCTGCTGAAGCAGCTGGGCATACCAGAAGCGGGCACACATCTTGAATTTCCGCTGACTACCGCCGACCGGGATTCGTTCCGGAGCCTGCAATTACCGTGTGAGGACTACCGGTATATTTGTGTGCATCCCGGCTCACGGGCAGCGTGGCGGCAATGGCCTCCACCTTACTTCGCCGCAATTGCCGACCACCTGGCAGAACAGGGTTGGAAAATAGTACTCACCGGCAGTAATGAGGAGCGCGAATTGACGCTGGCCGTAAAAAGCTATATGCGGTTCCCCGCAGTGGATACTGCCGGAGAACTAAGTTTAGGAGGCATGGC
Source organism: Chitinophaga sp. W3I9 (assembly GCF_050434025.1). Classification (NCBI taxonomy): domain Bacteria; kingdom Pseudomonadati; phylum Bacteroidota; class Chitinophagia; order Chitinophagales; family Chitinophagaceae; genus Chitinophaga; species Chitinophaga sp. W3I9. Next base: position 3,660,467 of record NZ_JBNPWC010000001.1, on the reverse strand, counting down.
CGTGCTGATAAAAAAATCGAGGGCGCTGGTATCCAACTGCACGGGCGTATCGCATATTGCAGCGGCCACGGCAACTCCCAGCGTGATCATCAGCATGGATGGCGAACCGCATCGCTGGGCGCCGTTGAATACGCATCTTCATTGTACCACCGACTGGACCCGCCACAATGATTTTGACCGGATGCTGATAAAAGCAGATCAGCTGCTGGAGCGTACAGATGCCCGGGTGTACCACCGGGCTTAGTGTCCGTTGAGTGCAGGCACGGCGGAAAAAAGGCTTTCAGGTTGCCACGCCACGCCGGTAACCTGACGGAACACCTGCTCCCATTCTGTTGTAAAGCGTGTGATATTAAACAGGGCATTGGCGGTTTCCTTTGCGCGCGCTCCCAGCCGCATCGCATGTTCGGGATCATTTAACAGCAGTTGCATTTTTTCGGTGAGGTAGTTCACATCTGTATGGATATAGCCATTTTCGCCATCTTTAATAACTGTTACCAGTTCCGTGGTAGCCAGCGCCACCACCGGCATTCCCTGCATCATGGCTTCACAAACTGCCAGCGCTAAACTGGTGTGTCTTACCGGGTGAAAATAAAACCGGTACCTGCTCCGGAAAGCAGGCAGATCGGGATGCAGCACTTCTCCCACCCCTTCCTGGTTACCCATGCCGGCGAGGTCCAGCGGCACCAGCCTGCTTACCTGGTCGTAAATATCCCATCCGAGGGTGCGGCCGCGTTGCCGAAGGTGGTTAATGGTTACCAGTCCGCAAGGAAGATCGCCGCAATAAGGATAAGGAGAATCCGTAACCCCGTGTGTGATAACGGTAACGGGCGTACGATTATTATCCCACATCAGTTTATTGAAATGCGTGACGTGTACCAGCAGCACCATCGGGTCATCCACTACATGCGACTGGTTCACCGGGTGGAGCGATGGCGTGTTGTGTTCCAGGTAAATACGCGGCAGCCGTTGCTGCGTAGCGGATAATACATCAAACTGATCAGTGAGGTAATTTTTTTCCGATTGAAACAGGATACAATCGAATGTATAATGTTTTACCTCATCGAAAGGAATTTCGTGTACATTATTGCCGAAAGGAAATGTTGCTCCCCGGCCATAATACCCTTCTTCTTTGTTTTCCTTCACCGGAATATACAGTTCATAGTTGCCCTGGGACAGGTAGTACAGGTAGCTGCCGTGTACATGCCAGGTAAATATTCTCAGTTTTTCAGCGACATGGTGCATAAGTTGTTTTTTTATGGAAGTCATCAAGAATAACACCAAAACAATGGTCATTTTATTTCCGGGGCGCTTTCTTTTTGGACGTTTTGCGGGACAGCAGGTCTTCCTCATGTTTACTCAATGCGTCTCCGATCGCTTCTTCCACGGAGTGGGATTCTGTCATGGTCATTCTTTTCCTTGTTTCTTCCACCATCACACAATAGTATTTGTGCAGCACATCCAGTTCTTCTTCTGATAAATTTTCCACATCAATCAGCCGGTTGCTGGCTGTTTTGTTGGCTGCAATGAGTTCATTGAGTTTCAGTTGAACTGATTTGGCGTCTTTATTCTGCGACTTCTGGATAATGAATACCATCAGGAAAGTGATAATGGTGGTACTGGTATTGATCACGAGCTGCCAGGTATCGGAGTAGCCGAATACGGGTCCGCTGACCGCCCATAAAATGATCACCCCCAGGGCTACAAAAAAGGCCCAGGGGCTACCGGTGGCGGCGATGACCTTTGTGGCCATTGTTTCAAAGAAAATAGTTTTGGGTTTCTTGTCAGTAAGCGCTTTCATAACATTGCGAGGTTTGGTTTCTCTTCTTTTCCCATACAACTTTTGCACCAGCGCTTTTGAGGGGATAAAACGGGTTTTCCGCCACAATGTGACCCAGGGGCGCCACAGGATATCCCCTGCTATACCGCGTCTTTCACGTATGTTACCAGTAATTCGTATATTGGTTTGAATTTACCACGGAAGACACACCAGAATGAACACCTTTTCTACGCCTACTACCCTCAAAAATGACGCATGCATATTTTGAATATTATTAAAAACGCTGGCACCCAATATTCCACGGAGCCAGAAAAGCGTACCATCCTCATTATTAATTCCCTGGCATTTCTAACCAGTATGCTTGTTTTTATACTTGGAGGAGTCTTTTACCTGCTGGTCCACAGTTTACTGATCCTGCTGCCGTTATTGCTGGAGGGTATCGGAATGCTTGCGGTTATTGTATTAAACGGTATGGGTAAAAGGGACAGCGCCAACTTCAGCATGTTTGCCATCCATTACATAGCGGCGGGTTACTGGACAATTCTGTTAGGTAATGCCATCCCGATTGAAGTGGTGATTGTCTTTTTACTGATCTTCCTTATTTGCGGTTCTTTCCTGGTATATAAGCGTCACAAGGCAAGAATAGGTTTATTGCTGGCCATTACCATGCTGCTGGTGGTAACCCAGGTGAATACTTTTTTCGGATTCATTAAACCGATAGACCTCCATCCCACATCTGCTTATATTATGCGGCTTTGTACCACCGGAGGTATGATTACTTTCATCTTGTTCGTGATCTTCGAGTTTATGAAGGAGATCATCCGGCTCATGGATGATCTCAGCAAATCAAACAAAGTGCTGGCAACAAATGCTGCTTTCCTGCGGGAAACATTTCATGAGCTGAAAACGCCGTTGAACAGCATTTACGGCATTGCACAGTTGCTGGAAATGGTGCGGAAGGAAAACAAGCAGGAGCCCATCATGGAGGAAATAGGACCGGACCTGAAGAATTTATTGGGTGCGGGACAGCTATCGCGGGACATTGTAAACAATGTACTGGATCTGAAACGGATCGAGGCCGGCAAATTTTTTGAAATCAAGCTGGGGGCTGTTCACCTGCGGGATTGTATTGAGCAGTGTATGGCAATGAACCAGTATACCGGCGCCCTGCAGCATGTCCGTATTGTATTAAACTACCAGTTACCGCAGCAATTTATAGAGAGTGATGAAATCGTGCTGATTAAAATCATCAATAACCTGACTTCCAACGCCGTGAAATTTTCTTCCCCCGGCGGGCAGGTGGTGATCAGCGTTTTCCGGGATGATCACCAGATTTGTTTCCGTGTTAAAAATGAAGGGGAGATATCTCCCGAGCGGCAGGAAAAATTGTTTCTTCCTTATGAGTCGGAGCGGAACCACATTACATCGGGAACCGGCATTGGCCTGCACCTCACGCAGCAGCTGATCACTTTACTGGAGGGCAGTATCGGGGTGGTCAGCGAAGACCATCATACCATCTTCGAGTTTTTTATTCCTTTCCGCGCTGCGCATCCGGAGGCGGCCATCGAAAAGAAATTTGACATCAGCAAAGACGAATTTGAGGGGATGAAGGTGTTGATTGTGGATGACAACGAGATGAACCGGTATGTAATCGAAAAATTTGTGACCAGAGGAGGTGCAAGGGCGTTGTTGTGCAGCAATGGGAAAGAGGCGCTGGAAGCTGTACTGGTGGAAAAGCCGGACATCATTATCACTGACTCGCAGATGCCGGTGATGAATGGCCGGGAATTCCTGTTGCAGTTGCGGGCCATTCCTTCGTTTGCTGATACACCGTTTATCGTTATATCGGGAGATGCTTTCAACAAGTACAGTAATGAGTGCGAGGAGCTTTTAAAGGCAGGCGCGAACGCTTTCTTTAATAAGCCCTTTTCTTTTGAGGACCTGTATGCTGAAATGATGAAGCATCTCCCGGCTAAATCTGTAAAAGCCTAAACTTTACTTTTGTATCGTTCGGTATCGATGAGTGCCCAGTCGAAATAAGCCTTGATAGCGATGTACAATCCGTCGATGTACACATCCAGCTGCGCATTGATCTCCCCGCTCCAGAAAGGCAAGCTGGCGCGGTGCTCCTCCAGTGTAAGCAAATTACGGTGGTATTCATCCGAGATCTGCCGAATGGCTTCCTCCAGGGAAATACCCAGTTCCTGTTCATAGATCAGTACGAGGTTCAGTCCTTTCGTTTTTAGTTCCCTTTCCCGTTCCAGGGAGTGAAGGTCGTTGGCCAGGTTGGCGGTGAGATTCAGCAGGAGCTCTATTTTTTTTACCAGCCAGTGTTCATATACTTCTTCCGGCAAATCAATTTTCCCAAAGATGCTTACCAGCGGGAACATAATATAGAAGCCGGTTTTGGGTCTCCACTGGAGATATTCCCGGATGCTGGGGCTATATTCTCCTTCCTGCATTTCTGTTTCCCACAGGCATTCTTCAAAATAGGACACCATCTCTTTGCAGAACAGGGAATAGAGAAATGGCGGGCTGAGATGTTGGAAGCGGGTGCGGATGTTGATGAGTGCATCATTCAGGGGTGTTTCTACCGTGCTTTCCCGGTGTTCCATAATAGCGATAAAGCCGTTCAACATACTGCGCAGCCAGGCGCCTTCCAGGGTGCCAGAAGAAAAAGCGGTCGCATTTGTCGTCGATGGTAAACAGCCAGGTGATCAGATCTCCCACCAGGCATAGTTCTTCATAGTTTGCGGCGGGATATTCCCGGGCGGCATACCAGCCGAATTTACCTTTGTTAAACCGTTTGAGTTTTTCGGGCGATTCCAGGCGGAATTCATGGGCCCATTTAAAAGTGTGTACCTGTACTTCTTCTGCAAGCGGGCTTATGGCAGAAGGGGTTGGAAATTCCAGGGCAGGAATGTAGAGGGCTTGTGTTTCCATGTTTTTAATGTTTATTATGTGAAAAGAATCTGCATACGGAACCCGCCGGGTTTTACCGGGATAAGGGCATCAAAATGGATAAATGGTTGACATTCAGATATTGAGTATAGTACGCGGGTCAGCCGGCAAGGATGAGCGAATACACTACGACAAAAGTCTGTAAAAATGTTTTAGCGAAAGGCTTTCCAGGTTTTAGGGTTTATATATCTTACCAGGTCCGGACCAAACATATTTTCACTTTATATAACGTGATATTCTTTTTTTCAAAAAAAAATATGCTTATATTAACATTCAATTAACTCATTCCGATGCATATCTGGCTAGATTTACCTTAACCCAAAGAAATCTACTGCCTAATCCTCTAAATAACTATACATGAGAACTGGTATCTATCCTACAGCTGCTACCATTACAGCCACACTCATCAAACCTGTTTTTGCCGGAACCCAGCATTTTGATAAAGCGGAAGAAAAACGTCCTGTTATTATCATCAACGCGATGGCCATTGTGTTAAGCGCGCTGGTTGTCGGGGTTGGCAGTTATTTTTATTTTCTTAAGAATTCGGTGTTCTTTTTAATCGGGATTCCGCTGGAGACGCTTAGTTTTCTGGCAGTTATCCGGTTAAACCAGGTCCGGCAATATTTTAATGCCAACTTACTCATGCTGAGTACCAATGCTATCTTTATTGCTTACTGGTCTACCGTACTGGGGTCAAGTATTTCCCTGGAGCTACTGCTGGCATTCAATACCATCATTATATTCCATTTAAGTTCTGCCTTTTTCCTGTACAAAAGAAGCGGGGCGCTGCTGGGCTGTATAGCCGCAACGGTGGTATTTGCCGCGTGGATGGTGGCCAATTCCCATTATAACTTCATCCAGCCGATACAGCTTTCGCCTGACGTATCATTAACCATGAAGTGGTCGACCACCGTGGCGCTGCTGGTATTTATATTATGCGTTATGATGTCTTATGTGGCGCAGATCAGGAGTTTGATTGCTTCTGCGCAGCAGCTCCGGGAGGCATCTGAAAGGAAAAGCATTTTTTTACGGGAGGTATTTCACGAGATCCGTACGCCGATGAATGCCATTTTTTCTATCGGCCAGTTGTTTGAATTGCGGAAGTCCAAATACTCCATGGCCGAAAGAAAGGAAATTAACCAATTGTTTGCCTCCTGTTACTTAGCGCGCAATGTCATTAATCATGTGCTGGAAATGTCGAGGATTGAATCGGGAAATTTTTATTCCGTTATGAAGGAGGCCATCAGTTTAAAGGACTGCGTATCTCATTGTATAGCGGTTAACAGTTACCTGGCAGCATCCAGGGGGATAAAAATTGAGATGGCGTTCGACAGGCAGCTGGGTGACCCCATCAACAGCGACCCTCTTTTATTAACCAAGATCCTGAATAATATCCTCTCGAACGCGGTGAAGTTTGCCAGCGGTAACTCCATGATCCATCTCAGCTGCACGAAAAGTGCGGACCAGATCATTTTTAAGGTAAAGAACCAGGGAGTAGTAGATCCGGACATTGCCGGCAAAATGTTCGACAGGTTTGTATCAAAGCGCGAACAGCTTGAAGGCACCGGGTTGGGCCTGTCTATTACCAGGCACCTGATCAGTCTTTTCGGCGGACAAATTGCGCTGGCCCCTATTGATCCCTCCTCTCCTTTTACCACTACCATTACCTTCAATATCCCTTATGAAGCAGGCGTGGGAAAAACCAGGCAACAGCTACCTCCTAAATTTATGAATGGCTGCTTTATAGGCGGGAAAGTGGTGATCATTGAAGATGACCTGCTGAGCGCTGAATTGCTGATCAAATTCCTGAAGGAAATGGGGATAGACCCGGTATTATGCAAAGATCCTGCGTTGGTGACCGGTGTTATCCGCACCGAAAAGCCCAACCTGGTTATTTCTGATCTGAATATGCCGGGCTTTGATGGCAGGAACTTGTTGCAGTACATAAAAAATGATCCTGAATTAAAAGGCATCCCCGTACTGATCATTTCAGGAGATGCCTTTTTGAAAGATGAGATGCTGGCAACAGGCGCCTGCGGTTTCATAACGAAACCGGTTTTCATCAGCGACCTACACCTTGAATTAGCAAAGTATTTGCCTCATCATATATTTTCATAGCGGCCGGTATCAATCACGGCCCAGTCGTCGTAACCTCTTACGATGGTATATAAGCCCTGTATGTAGCGGTCTACCTGCTCATTAACGGCCCTGCCCCAATAGGGAAGTTGCGCACGGAGTTGTTCAAACCGGAGCAGGTGCGCTTTGTGTTCATTGATTACATATTGCACCGCTTCGTCCCTGCCCAGGTCTAGTTCTTTTTGGGCGATAAAGATCAGGTTAAACCCCGGCTTCTCCAGTTTTGCTTCACGGACAATAGAATGTAAATCATTGGAAAGGCAACCGAGCAGATTTAAGATGAGTTCTATTTCGCGGATAATACTGTGATCATATACTTCATCCGGCAGGTTCAGTTTTTCAAAAATGGCTACCAATGGAAACATGATATAGAACCCTGTGTAGGGCCGTTCTTTATAATACCGGTCGATGGACGGCATGAGTCCATCTATCTGCATATCGATCTCAAAGAAACATTCATTGAGATAGTCGGTCATGTGCATGCAGTATCTGCGGTATAAGAAGGGGCTGCTGATGGCACTGAAGCGATGCAGGATATCTTTCAGGGCCATACTAAGACTATTATCGTCCTCAATATATTCATCATTAAGGATAGCGATGAATATTTCCAGCTGACGTCTCATTTCCAATGCAGTTGCTGCGTCGGCAGAGCCGCGGTCGCAGCTGTCGTCTACTGTGAAGAGCCAGGACAGCAAATCTCCGGCGAGACTTACCTGGGCATAGGTGGCATCAGGGTATTCCCTGGCTGCCTGGAACCCGAAACGGGCTTTGGAGTACCAACTAAGGGGTTTAAATTTTGGGGCAATATCAAATTGCTGTACCCACTTCAAGGTATCATTCTGAACATCCTGAAAACAGGAATTAATCTTAGACTTTCCCGGGATAGTGACGCAGGAAGTTAAAGCATTTGACATAAATGTTAATTTTTAAAGTGAATAAAAGATTGATGATCTAATATTAAGCGTAGTAATGGTTATTCAGTGCGGATACAACAACCAGTTTGCAAATATTACCATGTTCTACAGACAAAGCCCGGATTTATATTATGATGTTACCTGTCGTTGAAGATTGGTCCAAAAAGCTAAATTGGACAAACTAATATTACGAAAAAAGCACCCATTTGCGTGGATTGGATTTTGGGATGAGGCCGCGGCAAAGGGGCAATGCAGTACAAGGGAGGGAGGCGCATTACAGGCTATCTCAGCAACCGGCTACCGTAGCGGGCTGCAACGCCGCAACCCGGCCCGGATGGCCTCTTTTTTGTAACTTTATTATCCATTTCTTCACTCAAAACCGCAGCTTATGGCACCATTACAAACCAACGCAACAATACAGATCTCAAAACCCATCTCCGAAGTTTTTGACGCGGTTATTGATCCGTTGAAAATGTCCAACTATTTTATCGCCACCGGCTCAGGCCCTATGGAAGAAGGAAAGCAGGTGATCTGGAAATTTCCCGAGTTTGATACGGTTGTTCCCGTAAATGTATTGCAGGTAAAAAAAGACGCGCTCATCTCCTTCCAGTGGGAAGGGGCCAAAGACCATCAGCTGCAGGTAGACATCCTGTTTTCCGAAAGATTCGGGCATACTACCCTGGTGAAGGTTACTGAAGGCAATATGGAAAATAATGAAGAAGGGATTAAATGGCTGAAAGGAAATACGGAAGGCTGGGCTAATTTCCTTGCCTGTTTGAAGGCTTACCTGGAATATAATATTAACCTGAGAAAAGGAGCGTTTGATTATATGAAAGCAGAACAATAATCGCACTTACACAGGCTGGATGATACGGTAACCGCCCGGCACGCCGTTTTTCGACAATACAATTTGCCATAGCTGGCTTTTCCTGGCACGGAAGGAGCCGGCGCAGGACAGCAAATAATATTTCCACATGCGGAAAAAAGTATGATCATATTTTGCTTTCAGCTGGTCGTAATTCCTGGAAACATTAGCGTACCAGGCCATTAAAGTTTTATCATAATCTACACTGAAATTCTGCCAGTGTTCCATCACAAACAATCCCTCAATATACTTCCCTATTAACCGGATAGTGGGAATCATGGCCCCGGGAAAAATATACCTGTTCAGCCACCGGTCGGTAAATGCATGGGCGCTGTTGCCGCCGATGGTGTGCAGCAGGAACAGTCCCTTATCTTTCAGGCAGCGATGGACTACCTGCATATAGCGCCGGTAGTTTTTATACCCCACGTGTTCAAACATGCCCAACGATACAATGGCATCATAAGGCTCATTCAGTGTGCGGTAGTCTGCCAGCCGGATGTTGACCGGCCAGCCTTTACAGCGTTTCCGTGCCAGTTCGGCCTGTTCGGTAGAGATAGTAACACCGGTTACCTGCACTCCGTATTTTTCTGCGGCAAATTTTGCGAAGCTTCCCCAGCCACAGCCAATGTCCAGTACCTGCATGCCGGGCCGCAGGTTTAATTTGCGACAGGTAAGGTCCAGCTTATTTTCCTGCGCCTGGTCGAGCGTAGCAGCATTTTCCCAGAAAGCACAGGTGTACGTCATTCTTTTGTCGAGCATGGCTTCAAACAGGTCGTTGCCGGTATCATAATGACGATGGCTGTTATGATATGCTTTCTTCAGCGACTGCAAATTCAGGAGACGTGCGAGCAGGATATCTGTTTTAAAGCCAATACTTTCAGGAAGCTTGTTGTCGACGCCGGCACGTAACACCCGGTGAAAAAATTCATCCAGCTGCGGGCTGTCCCAACATCCCTGCATGTATGACTCTCCCAGTCCGAGTGAGCCGCGGCCCAATACATCCGCATAAAAAGAAGGGTCATAAACGGTGATATCCCAGGAATGAGGGCCATTTACAGCAATACCTGCTGCTGCCAGCAAACGGGTGACTATATGTTCAGGCTTGTGGAGCATTGCCGGGTGGTTTTGGTTCTGGGTAATAACACCTGCCGGCATATCATTGTTTAGCGGGCTTTACCCGTTTAAAACTCATCAGAGCTGACGGTAACCACCGCATTGTTGCCGGTGCTGCCATCGCTGCCGGGTTCAGCGATAAGCATAACCGGCACTGCGCAAAAAGAAGGGCTGCTGAACAAACAGCAGCCCGGGTAAGGTATAACGCTAACGGATACCCGTTATCTGAGTTTATATAATTTATATCCAAACAGGAAAATAACCACGTAGCATATGATAGGCAGGTAGTAGGCAGTAGCGATATTTGTGTCTGCAATACGCCCCATGATAAAAGGAAATATGGCGCCGCCAAACATTCCCATTACGATGAAAGAGGAAGCCTGTTGAGTTTGCGGGCCCAAATCTTTTAAACCAAGACTGAAAATAGTAGGATACATGATGCTGAAGAAGAAGTTGATCATCAGCAAGGCGATGAAGGAGGTCCAGCCCCAGCCCTGCGCCACCAGGATACACATGAGAATATTGCCGAGTGCAAAAGCAGCGAGCAGTTTATTGGGCGCGATGTAACGCATCAGTGCCGTGCCAACAAACCTGCCGGCCAGCATCATACCCATAAACACCGTCATAAAGTAACCCGCTTTCTGATCAGAGAAACGCATCACTTCATGTCCGTAGTTGATGAAAAAGGCCCAGGTACCTGCCTGTGCGGCTACGTTAAAGAACTGGGCCACTACGGCGAACACAAAGTGTTTCTGCTGGAATAATTTTTTGCGGACACCAGCGGCGCCTCCCGTATTTGAAGGGCCATCATGCGGATCTGTGAGCGCCGGTACTTTCACCATTGCAAATGCAATAGCGATCGTTGCGATCACTGCCCCGATATAAATGTATAATTGTTTTACAGACAGCAATTCGCTGCCTGCATCGTGGCCTGCGCTGAGGAGGAAGTAGGAACCAAGCGTTGGGCCTACTATGGCGCCTACTGCATTAAACGACTGTGCAAAATTGATACGCTGATCACTGGTGCGCTGATCTCCCAAAGCCGCCATGAAAGGATGCGCCACAGTTTCCAGGGTAGCCATCCCGCAGGCCAGTACAAAAAGGGCGATGCGGAAAATACCAAACGAGCCTGCATTGGCTGCAGGCACAAACAGGAAGGCGCCCAGGGCATACAGGGTGAGCCCCAGTAACACGCCGTTTTTATATCCCATCTTTTTAATAAACAACCCCGCCGGGATGCCCATCAGTGCGTAGGCGCCGAAGATAGAAAACTGTACCAGGCCGGATTGGGATTTGGATAATCCGAGTACATTCTGGAAATGCTTATTCAGTACATCTCCCATGGTTAATGCGATTCCCCAGCACATGAACAGGGACGTCACGAATATGAGGGTGATGACATATTTATTCTCCGTGAATTTTGCGGGTATGGACGCGGTATTTTTAGCGGTTTCTAAGGCTTCCTGTTCCAGGGAGTCAGGTGATATCATGATCAGAGTTTTTAAATTTTATTTATAACGTGGAATGATGGTTTGCGCATGCATCCGAAGCGCTAATATACATTTCCATTTTTATAAACTCCAATCATCTGCCGGTTAAATCAGGCGGGTAATATCAGCTCCATCTGGATATTGCAACGTTCGTATGGCGTTGCCCTGCCGGCAATCTTTTTAAATCCCAGCTTATTATACAGGCTGATAGCCGGTTTCAGGATGGTGTTACTTTCGAGGTAAATGTTCCGGGCGCCGAGTGATATTGCTTTCGCAATGATAGCCTGCCCCAACAGCCACCCAATGCTTTTTCCCTGGGCTTTGGGAGATACCGCCATTTTAGCCAATTCATAATCGTAGTCCGGGTCGTCCATTTTTATTAATGCACAAACCCCTACCGGTTCATCGTTGTAAAGCGCAACGAAAATATGACCGTTCTTTTTAAGTATATTTTCTTCCGGGTGATCGAGTGATTTATGGTCTGCTGCTTCCAGTTTAAACCACCTGGAGATCCATTCTTCATTCAATGCTTTAAAGGCCGCTTTATACTTGGGCTGGTAATCCACGATGGTTACTTTACCTGCTTCTCTTTTTTTATGTGCCTCCACTACACGGCTGAGCAGCGACTGCTGTTCCAGCAGGTACTCCCATTCTTCCATTGCTTTCCACAGGTCGTGTGTGGTTTGGGCAGAAATGGCTTCTATAGCGGTGTTCACGTCTGTGAGCTGGTCCTGTATTTTGAGGGTGATGTCCAGTCCTTTTTTAGTGAGACTGACGATATTACGACGGCCATCTGTTTTGTCTTTTTTCTCTACTACCAGTCCTTTCTTCCCCATTTCACCAATAATTTTACTTACCGAGGGATGGGAATGACCAATTTCTTTTGCGATGGCTGTAATTGTTTTCTCCTCTCCTACAGATAATACATAAAATACCGGGAACCACTTCGGTTGCATGTCGATGTTATACAACTGGTAAATCTTTGCGGCATCTTCTGTGATCTTTTCTGTGAGCATGCGCAGCCTGCTTCCGAGCGCTACCTTGCCTGTTTTATTGAAGAATTCCATATTGTAATAAATTACGTAATCAGTTACGCAAATATAGAAAATACTGATGAAAATACAAATAAAGCCTGCGGCTTTTCCCCGATCTTTATATTTTTATAACAAACGGTCATAAAATTTAGCTGATGGAATACAGACAATTAGGCGCATCCGGTTTACAGGTACCGGTGCTGAGTTTCGGTACTGCCACTTTTGGCGGCGGTAATGATTTCTTTAAAGCCTGGGGCAGCACACTGGCGGATGAAGCCACGCGCATGGTGAATCTTTGTTTGGATGCAGGCGTAAACCTCTTCGACACTGCCGACATTTATTCTGACGGTCTTTCGGAAGAAATTCTCGGAAAAGCCATTGCCGGCAAGCGGGATCAGTTGCTGATTTCCACCAAAGCCACTTTCCCTTTCGGAAAGGGTCCCAATAACCAGGGTTCTTCGCGGTTTCATCTGCTGCGGCAGATAGAAGGAAGTTTGAAGCGGCTGCAAACAGACTATATCGATATTTATCACATGCATGGGTTCGATGGCAACACACCCGTGGAAGAAACCATGCGTACGCTGGATGATCTCGTGCAAAGCGGCAAGGTACGCTACATTGCCGCCTCCAACTTCTCCGGCTGGCATCTGATGAAATCGCAGGCCATCGCGGAAAAATACGGGTGGAACCGCTATGTGGCGCACCAGGTATATTATTCACTGGCCAACCGTGAATATGAATGGGAGCTGATGCCGCTGGGCCTGGACCAGAAAGTGGGCGCAATTGTTTGGTCGCCGCTGGCGGCAGGCAGACTGGGAGGTAAATACCGCCGTAATAGTCCGCCGCCACAGCATGGCCGCATAGCGCAGGGAGGCAGCCCTGTACCCGAGGCCGTGGTGAAGGAAGATGTCTTTTACAACATCATCGATGCGTTGGATGAAATAGCTGCCGAAACGGGCAAAACGGTGGCGCAGATCTCCCTGAACTGGCTGCTGCAACGCCCCACGGTGTCCAGTATTATTATCGGCGCCCGTAATGAAGAACAGCTGATTCAAAACCTTGGCGCCACCGGCTGGAACCTCACTACCGGCCAGCTTAAAAAGCTGGATGCCGCGAGTGACATACCTACCATTTATCCTTACTGGCATCAGCAGCAAAACCTCACATTGAATCCGCCACCTGTTTTCTATTAATACTTTTTAGCGGGGGGATCGTTTCCCCCCGCATTTTTTTATCCGCTGGCAGTACGCATAAAGCTTTCTCCTGACCAGGAGGGGAACAATATCTTTATAAAGAAAATATCAGCGGGAGCAGATCAGCTGGTAGGTGCCGGGGGTAACTCCTTCCGCATTCCTGAAAAGCCGGATAAAGTAATTGGTATCATTAAAACCACAAAGCATACTCACCTGGCTCACGCTGTTGTTGCGGTCTGCCAGCAACTGCTTCGCCAGCTTCAGCCTTTCCCTGTTTATATATTGCAGGGGCGTAATTCCAAACTGGTCTTTAAACCATTTGAAGAAGACATTGCGGCTCAGGTAAGCCTTCCGGCAAAGCGTATCTACTGAAATATTTTCAGTAAGGTGCTCATTGATATAATGCAGCACAAAATGAAGCCTGCTGCTGTTACTGTTGGTATCCTTTTCATCTGCCACCAGCTGCAGGTGCTGGCTTTGCAGGATGCGGACCAGCAGTTCTTTTATACTGAGATCGGCGTAAATATCCCTGGAAAGATCGGTGCTGCGGCAGATGCGGACTAACTTATTGATCAGGTCTGTGAGATCTGCATCATTATTAAAGTGATACTGGTTGAATTGCAGCCGCCAGTCGTTTTTATCGGCATACTGGCTGTTATAGTATTCGTTGAGATATTGCAGGGTGCTGCGGATATAGGTTTCATCCACCGACAGCGCAATACACTGTGTCGGGTTTTCTGCAGAGGCTTCAGGGAAGTCGATCACCATGGTTTCGTTGGCCGGTACAATCACGGTTTCCCCGGGCTGGTATTCAAAGGAGGGCTGATCGAAAAGATGCATGATCTTTTTTCCCTGCACCATGCTGGTAATAACGAAATCTCCGAAAGTAAGGGGCACCCGGTAATCCTGCTGATAACTTTCAAATATATTCAGTTCACAGCTATTCAGGTTATAGACCCGCCTGTTCTCCACCAGGCGTTGTAGTTGCTTCGGATGCGTGAGGTCTATCGGCTGTACAAAATGTTTTACCGGCATGGCTAATGTTTTTAGCTACAACAAGTTAGTATAATTTAACCGAACTCAGAAAAACAGGTACGAATGTGCTAAAGATAAATACGAAATTTTGCAACTGGATGCCGAATGTTCACCATATTGGGTTTTCGTGGACGGAAACCATCTTTTTTCCCTCAAATAACATCCACCAGGTTAAGTACTAATTGCACAAAAAAGGCCGTCCCACCGGACAGCTTTTTTTGTGCAATTAGTACCGTTACACCAACTTATCCTGTTAAATTAATTGGCATCTCTCCCGGTTTTGTTCCTGAACTGCATTAAATTAGAGCCTACTAATCAAAACCAACAAACAGCATTATGAAAAAATTACTCCTCCTCGCCTTCCTGTTGCCATTGCTGGCGGCAGCGCAGGACAAAGGCATTCATTTCGAGCATGGCAGCAGCTGGGCCGATGTGCAGGCCAAAGCCAAAGCTGAAAACAAATACATCTTTATGGACTGCTTCACTACCTGGTGTGGTCCCTGCAAGTTTATGTCGGCCAATATTTTCCCGCAGGAAAAAGTAGGCAGCTTTATGAATGATAAATACATCAGCGTAAAGGTACAGATGGATCAAACGGACAAAGACAATGAAGAAGTAAAAAGCTGGTATGCTGCCGCCAAACAAATTGAAAAGGATTATGCCATCCGTGCATATCCCACCTTCCTGGTATTTGCTCCCGACGGGCATATTGTTGACCGCCAGATAGGTGGCGCCGAAGCAGACCAGTTCATTGAAAGATGCGCTGCTTCCCTGAACCCGGCCACACAGTATTACACACAGCTGGACCTTTATAAAAAAGGGAAAAAGGATACCGCTTTCCTCCGCGAGATGGCACTGCTGGCACTGAATAAATATGACCAGGAAAATGCATCTCTTATTTCCAAAGAATATCTTGCCAAGCAAAAAGATCTTTACACACCTGTAAACCTCCAATTCATCGCCAAATTTACCAATAGCAGTAAAGATGTAGGATTTGATATGTTCCTGCACCATGCCGATAAAGTAAATAAAGTACTGGGCGCCGGTAAGGCCGAAGAAAAAGTAATGGGCATTGTAGCACAGGAAGAAGTGTACCCGCAGCTGATGAAGAAAGACGGCAGCAAACCCGACTGGGCTACCCTTGAAAGCAGCCTGACAAAAAAATATCCTTCCTTCGCGGAGGAGCTGCTCCTGAAAACCAAAGTACAATACTTCAGCTACGTAAAAGATGCTGATAATGCCGTGGCTAACATTGTTGCCTATATGAAAAAATATGGCCACAAAGCTGATCCCCAGGCATTGAATGAATATGCCTGGACCATCTTCGAAAAATGCAACGACATGCAATGCATAGAACAGGCCCTGGAATGGAGTAAACGCTCATTCAAAGACAACGAAGTACCTGCATTCATGGACACTTACGCTAACCTGCTGTATAAATCCGGTAAAAAAGAAGACGCCCTCGCATGGGAAGAAAAAGCCCTGAACAAAGCCAGTGGCGACGAAAAGAAAAACTACGAGACCACGCTGGAGAAAATGAAGAAAGGCGAGAAGTATTGGGAATAGAGCGAGTTTTGTCTTTCTCACTGATTACGCTGATTATACTGATTACTTTGATTTTTACTTTTTGATTTTTTTTAGATTTTTAGATTAATAATTAAGGGAGATAAGAGCGAATATATCCGCCTCTATCTCCCTTAATCCTTTATAAAATCAAAAAGTAAAAATCAAAGTAATCAGTATAATCAGCGTAATCCTGAGTAAGACAACCTCCGCGTTAAGGGGTTGTAATCCACCATGTATTTCCAAACGGATCTCTTACGCCGCCGGACTTGCCGTAGGATTGTTGTGTTACGGGCATTACTTCTGTAGCGCCTTCGGCCAGGGCCTTTTTAAAAGTGGCGTCGGCATCTTCCACGTAAATGAACAGTCCTGCGTTGTCGGCGCCCCAATTGTCATTTGACTGGCCAAACATAATGACGCTGCCGCCGATGCTGATTTCGCCATGCATCAGCTCTTTGCTGCCTTCCCGGTAGGTCCGGTGGTTTTCTTTTGCCCCAAATACTTTGCCGGTAAAATCGAAAAAGCCTTCTGCATTTTTCAGGATCAGATAGGGCATTACCTGCTGATGTTTTTCTGGTAATTTCATAACATTTTTATTTTAAGGTTAAACGTCTCTTGCACAAAATTGCAACAGTATGCCCTGATAAAATTGGAAGAAACCGACATTCTTGTTAGTCGCGCCAGTCGGTGGCCCCGGAGCGGCCAGAGAAATACTGTTTGGGATGCATGCCTGAAAATGCGCGGAAGTCGCTGATAAAATGCGACTGATCATAATACCCGCATTCCAGTGCCAGGCGTCCAAGGCTCATTACCTGCCGGTTATAAAAGGCGGTGGCCGACTGGAAACGGACAATCCGTGAAAACAATTTGGGTGATAGTCCTGCATACTGTTTGAACTGTCGCTCAAACTGCCGTTCCGACAAATAGTATGCCTGTGAAAGGGACCGTATATTCATGGAGGGCTTGTGATGAATGATATCCCTGATCGCGGCAAACACCGGTAAATCCGCCACACGGCTGGCTGCCAGCCGCTGCTCCGTAAACCGGCAAAGGATCTCACAACGCTCCCTGTTATTTTTCGCCAGCATGATTTTTTCTTCGAGGATGGTACCTTCGCCTTTCAGCAGGTACCTTAATTCGGCGGCCGTATTAGTCAGATCGGCCGCGGAAATATTAAATAGTAATGGAACAGCCTGTGGGTAAAAATATACGCCAAAAATACCGAAGCCTGTATCAACAGTATACTTCCGCAGGATGTGTGTAACGCCCTGCACACCGGCGGTAAACGATGTATCTGTATGGCCGTTATCTGCTATTTCGCCGAACAGCCCATGATAATGAAACACCAGCTCTACGCACGCATCCGCCATATTGTAATGCGTGTAACCCACCTCTCCTTCCAGCACCCAGAAGAACCGGATGACGTGCGCAAGATGAGGCGGTGGTGGAATTGTCTGGTAATGCATGATCCTAAATTTACAAAAAGCATTTAAGCTTTGAGTGATTCCCTTTTGGTGTCGCGTTGCAAACACGCCATTACCAGCAATACCAGGGCTATAATGCCTGCCAGGGTGCGCACAATGTGCCAGTTATTCCACGGCATGGCAAATGCCGTCCGCATGCTGTGCAGTTGCTCCGCCGAAGCCCCGTTTACCTGGAAGGCCGCCAGCTTGTCATTGAGCGGAATATTGGCGAGTACTGTTACCCCAAATGAGCCAACCACAAATACCACGGTCCCAGCCAGCAGGTACCAGCTGCGGCGGGTAAAAACCGGTCGGGCGCTGAGCCAGGTGGCCAGCGGCAATAACACCGGTGCGCCTAAAAAACATACCAGGAAGGCAGGGTTCACAATGGCAACGTTGATGGCCCGGGTAGCCGTTATATAAGCGGCATCCGGTAATTGCGCAAAAGCTACATTAACGGAAACAGCAAACGCATAGAACAAACCCGCTACCAGGGCCGTGGTGATAGTGGCAAGCGCCAGTACAAAATTCTTCATGATGTTCCGGGTATTTTTAATCCCATGCAATATTACCTCCCTTCCCTTTCCGGAAATAGAACAAAACCGACACATCAGTCGATATAGTTGGCGGCCGCTTTACCCGACTCCTGGTGCCTGCCCGGCTGGAAGATATCAAAGTAATAGAGATGCTCCTTTGCATATAGCGGCAACTGCGCTTTTAAACGGGTTTTAAAGCCATTAAAGTCCTTTGCCGGGGCTGACGTCCAGGCAGTTTCCGCCAGCGCCGCAATGCGGGGAAAAAGCAGAAAATCGAGCCGGTTGTTGCTATGGATGGTTTCTGACCACAGGCAGGCCTGCACACCGAGTATGAGGGATTCATGCCCCTGTGTGGCCGGAATGGCGGCGGCCGAGAAATTATACACTGCTTCCAAGGGATTGAATTCACCATCTTTCCATCGGCGCCCGATTTTGTGGGTGCTGTCCTGTACAAAGTCGAAATAAAACGGCAGCCGCGGGCATAACACTACGGAGTATCCTTTCTGAAATGCCATGGCCAGGTTTTCCGGTTTATCATGGCGCCACCAGCATACGATGGTGCTGTCGGCAGGCAGGGACGCCGTGGCTATTTCATCCCAGGCCATTACTTTATTATGCAACTGCAAAACGGTGTCGGCCATGCGTTGAATAAAATAGTCCTCTACCTGTTTGCGGTCTTTCAGGCCGTGGGCCTGCTTTAACCGGATGATGCCGGTATCCTGGTCCCAGCCCGCATTGCCAAAGGTAACTTCGTCGCCGCCGAGGTGAATGAGCTGCGCGGGAAACAGTTGAGCCGTTTCCGTTAGTATATCCGCCAGGTACGAGTAAGTGCCTTCCCTGCCGGGGTTGAAGGTGAACTGCGGGTACTTTGCAGTACCGCCGCCGTCGAATGCAGGGTAAGCCCTGTTAGCGGCGCCGGCATGCCCCGGCATATCTATTTCCGGAATAATATCGATGCAACGCGCTTTGGCATAGGCGACTATTTCCCGGATATCGTCCTGCGTGTAATAGGCTGCCGGTGCTTTGGGGTCGGCGATGTTGCCGATACCGCCAACGGTGGTGAGCAAAGGATACTTTTTAATTTCCAGCCGCCATCCGGGCATGTCAGTCAAATGCCAGTGAAAGCGGTTCAGCTTATAAAAAGCCATCCAGTCGAGCATGGACTTCACCTTCTCTTTACCAAAAAAATACCGCGACTCATCCAGCATTACGCCGCGCCAGGCGTATTGCGGAGCATCCGTGATGTTCCAGCAAGGCACCTGTAACACTTTCCCCGGTGCCGGCGCCTGTGCAGTAAGCTGCAACAGGCTGATGATGCCATTAAACACCCCTTCCCGTGCACCTGCGGAAATAGTAGCCGCTTGCTTATTCATAGTAAGCGTATATGCATCGATGTTAGTACCGGTTATTTTTTTCAGCAGGATAACGGTACTGCCTGATTTCCTTTGCAGCGGTACTTTGATATGATAACGGCGGAGCAGTTCCTGCTGCAGCCAGGTGCCCAGTTGAACCAGGGAAGTGTCTTCCCAGCTGATAACGGATTGTGCGCTGATTTCAAATGCGCCATGACCTTTCCCTGCTTTTACCGGCAAAGGAATCACCGGGCAGATTTGCTGCGCGGCAACGGGAATAGCAGTTAATACAATGGCGATAGCCAGCAGGTATTTTTTCATGTTCAAAGCTGATTTTTAGGCGTGCCCTGTCTTAACCAGGGCGCCGGCGGACAAAATAATAAAATATCGCCAGTACTTCTCCATAAAATAATATATAAATATTTCTCCATTATTCAGATTCCCGGTTTAGTTACAGGTCAACGACTTAATCCTACAGTTCAACAGGTAATCAATGGCCAGTCCATTTACCAGTGGCATATTTGCTGTAAATGATGATGTATGCAACACCTCTCCGTTTTAGTGATCAGCAGTATGATGTTCGTCCGGTCATTATTTGGTGATACCAGTGAATTTAAGCTGGTAAAACAGGATAATGCCATTTCGTTGTATGAAAGGTGGATACCCGGCGCAGATGGTGAAAATGTAAGGGAGATCAAAGCCGTCTTCCTGGTGAAATGCGCCGTACCGGCGGTGATCGGACTTTTCAAAGACCAGGCGCATGGCCGCGACTGGAATACCAATGCCAGCGAATACCGGATTGCGGCGGCGCCAGATCCCCGCCACTGGATCACTTATATTAAATATGATATCCCCTGGCCGGTCGACGACCAGGACTGCTGCCTGCTTTACCGCTACCAGGAAATTTCCAGCGACGCTGCAGAAGTGGTATTTGAAAGTATCACGGATCATCGCTTCCCTCTATACAATAAAACAACACGGATTACCGGCACGCGGGGAAAATGGATCATGGCGTCTTCGGGGGACGGGCAGCTGCGGATCACTTATATGGTCACCACCGACCGTAGCAGGAAAATTCCCCGCTGGGTATCCGATCCCATCATTCATGATAACCTGTTCAAAACAATGACAAAATTTAAAAGCCTGCTTGAAAATAAAACATATGCCAGACAATAAATACACGCTCATCACCGGCGCCAGCTCCGGTTTGGGCAAAGAATTCGCCATTCAATGCGCCAGGAAAGGCATGAACATTATTCTAATTGCCCTGCCGGGCAGCCGCCTTCAATCCATGGCGGAGAACCTGGAACTGGAATACCGCATCTACGTAAAAGTGTTTGAATTTGACCTGTCCGACAGCGATGTACTGAAGCAGCAACTGCAGCTTATTACCCGCGACTATCCCATTAATTTCCTCATTAATAATGCGGGCATCGGCGGTACCTCTTCCATCACCCATACCTCACTGGAACGGATAGACGAAATCATGATGCTCAATGTAAGAAGCACCGTTTTACTTACCCACCTGCTGATCCCGCACCTGCTGAAACATCCGCAGAGCTATATCATGAACATTGCCAGTATGGCTGCTTTCACGCCCATTGCCTATAAAACGGTGTACCCGGCATCCAAGGCATTTATCTCGTCTTTCTTTCTTGGACTAAAAGAAGAACTGGCAGATACCAGTGTATCCGTGAGCGTAGTATACCCCGGCCCTATTATGACCAACTCGCACACGTCGCGGCGGATCATCAGCCAGGGATTGAAAGGAAAGATGGGCCTGTTGTCTACCCCCGACATTGCAGACATTGCGCTGAGAGGAACGCTTGCCGGACACCCGGTGATCATACCCGGGTGGATGAATAAGCTCAATCACATACTGATGCAGTTGCTGCCACTCTCCTTCAGGATGAGGATCGTATCCAGGGAAGTGAAAAAAGAGATCCCCTATAGTTTATCTGTCTAAAAAAAATTCATGAAAAAAGTACTGATCACCGGCGCCAACGGCTTCCTGGGTTCCAATTTAACACGGGAACTATATCGCATGGGGTTTGACATAAAAATTTTAATCCGGCCTTCGGCCGATATGAAAGGCATCGAGGACATTCCCTGTGAAATCTTTTACGGGAGTATCAGCAACAACGACGATGTACATGAAGCCGTGAAGGGCTGTGACATTGTGATCCATGCCGCCTGTATTACCGCACAATGGGGCGTTTCGTTTGCCGAATATGAACATACCAACTTTACCGCCACCAGGTATATTACCGCGGCCTGCCTCGAGCACCGGGTACAGAAATTCATTTATGTCAGCACCGCCAACACCATCGGGCCGGGCGATAAAAACAGTCCGGGTAACGAACTGAATGGCTTTACCCTGTTCAACGCCAACTCCGGCTACATCAACACCAAGTACCTCGCGCAGCAATACGTGCTTGAACAGGTGGCCAGCAGGCAACTCCCGGGCATCGTGGTAAACCCCACCTTTATGATAGGGCCGCATGATGTGAAGCCCAGCTCCGGTAAACTGATCCTGTACGGACTAAAACACCGGCTGCTGTTCTATCCGCCGGGAGGCAAAAACTTTGTGCATATCAAAGATGTATGCCGCGGTATTATCAACGCTATTGAAAAAGGCAAAACGGGCGACTGCTACCTGCTGGCCGGTCAGAACCTCAGCTATGCAGAATTCTTCCGGCTGTTGAAAAAGATTTCCGGTAAGCGGCAGCTGCTCATTCCGATACCTGCCTTTATCCTGAAAGCAGCGGGTATCATAGGTTCCCTGCCAGGCATCTCCGGCAAATTAAATTATACCACGGCTTATATGCTATGCCTGGACAATTACTATTCCGGTAAAAAATCGGAGCGGGAACTGCAACTCAGTTACACCCCCGTAGAAGCAGCTGTTACCGGCGCATTTACGTGGTTTAAGGAAAATAACTACATTTAGTACTATACAACCCATCAGATGAACTTCCAGGAAAATGAAAAATTGTTCTCCAGTAAACTATTCCTGTATCTTTCCAGGATACTGATACTGTATACCTTCAGCATCATCTTCAAATCCTTTGACCATACCTTCGTGAAAGGTTTACGGATACTGGATTACAGGGGGCAGATGTTCAGCCTGTTCTATGTAATTTTTGGTCTTATTGCCTGGGAAGGCGCCACCTGGCTGGCCCGCACCACAGAAAGAAAAACGGTGAACAAACATACTTCCGGCAAACTGGTGTTCCTGTCGGCGGTCCTCGTGGTGTACGGTATGCTGGTAGCCTTCCTGTTTGGCTTCTTCTATTCAGTGACCGACATCCTGCTATTTAACCGCTATGAAGCATGGGATAGCTTCCGGCATTTCAGCTACGACCTCAATTTCGGCACGTTTATGTTTTACCTGCTGATACTGGCATTTAACGGTATCATCTTTTACTATTCCGGCTGGAAGGAATACCAGCTGCAAACAGAAAGACTGATGCGGGAAAACATCCAGGCGAGATATGATGCGTTACGTAACCAGATAGACCCGCACTTCTTTTTTAATTCGCTCAGCGTGCTGACCAACCTGGTATATAAAAGCGCGGACCTCTCTGCTGATTATATTACACAGCTGGCAAAAACATACCGGTATATTCTTGATAAAAAATTTGAAAACCTGGTGCCGGTGCAAACAGAACTGGATTTTCTTGACGCCTATCTTTTCCTGATCCAGATCCGCCACCAGCAAAGCATACAGTTTAGCGCTGACATTCCTGACAAGATAAAGACCAAAGGCATGATTCCCCCGGTAACCCTGCAAATGCTGATTGAAAACGCCATCAAGCATAACCGGTTTTCCGCGCAGGATCCACTGCTGATCACCATTAAAAGTGACGGCCATTTCCTGGTCGTGTCCAATCACAAGCGGCCAAAAGTTCACCCGGAAATATCCTCCGGCATAGGACTCGAAAATATTCAGAAAAGATATGCGCTGATCAGCAACAGCAATATTGAAATCAGTGAAACAGCAGAGATGTTTATTGTAAAACTACCCATTATCAGTGGCTCATGAGAATCGTTATTTTTGAAGATGAAATGCATAATGCCGAGCGGCTTACCCAGTTGCTGCACAAGTGTAATGCCGCGATAGAGATCGCTGCCGTTATTACTTCCGTGGAAGAAGGCATCCGCTGGTTGGAACAACAGCAGCCGGTAGACCTGATGCTGATGGATATCCAGCTGTCCGACGGCAACTGCTTTGAAATATTCAGCAAAACAAAAGTACGCACGCCTATCATTTTCACCACCGCATATGATGGCTTTGCCTTACAGGCTTTCAAGGTAAACAGTATCGATTACCTGTTAAAACCTATTGACCTTGACGATTTAAAGAATGCACTGAAAAAATACGATCAGTTCAGGCCAGCCAATAACTATACCGTAGACATCAGCAGGATTGCAGAAGAATTCCTGCGCCGCGACAGCGCCCGTTTTATCGGCAGGATCAACAACCAGCTGATCTATGTAAAAGCAAAAGACATTGCCTGGCTGCAGTTTGCACGGGGCGCCACCTGGGCCACCACCGTCACCAATCAGCGGGTGCCGCTGGATTACTCCCTTGACCAGATTGAACAGTTGCTGGACAAGCACCAGTTTTTTCGCATCAACCGGCAGTTTATTATCCAGATAGATGCCATTAAAAAGATCACCACTTATTACAATAGCAGGTTAATTCTTCAATTAGCGCCCGATGTTGATACTGATGTTATTATTAGCCGTGAAAGGGTTTCTGAATTCAAAAACTGGCTCGAAGGGAAGAGTGAGAGCGCGTGATTAGAGCGAATTTTGTCTTTCTCGCTGATTTTGCTGATTAGTTTGATTTTTACTTTTGGATTTTTTTAGATTTCTTTGATTTTTTAATAATAATTAAGGGAGATAAGAGCGAATATATCCGCTTATATCTCCCTTAATCCTTTATAAAATCCAAAAGTAAAAATCAAACTAATCAGCAAAATCAGCGTAATCAGCGAGAAAGACAAAATTCGCTCCGATCACCTTATTTAGAATTGAAGAAGATTTTAAAGGTGCTTCCTTCGTGTAACTTGCTGTCCACCTCCGTCATCCCGCCGGAAGCATCCACAATTTTCCGGACAAGGAACAAGCCGATGCCTAACCCTTCCATTTCCGGATGCAGGCGCTTATACATATTGAAGACAGTATTGAGTTTATCCTGTTCTATCCCGATACCATTGTCTTTTACTTCCAGCAACAGGAATCCGTTTTCCTTACGGGTATTGATTTGAATTTGCAGCAGCCGGTCCGGCGACCGGAATTTAAGGGCATTGGTGAGAAGATTGTAAATAATGCTACGAAGGTTTTTCCTGGAAAACACCAGATGGCTTTCTTCCAGGTTCCTAGTAATTAAGACCCTGGCAGCCCGTACTTTGTCCTGTATACTAACAAGCACGTCATCCAGTATGGCGTTAATATCAACTTCCTGTACTTCCTTGAGTGATTCGCTTTCAATCTTTCCTACTTCCGCCAGCTCCCGCAGGTTTTCTTTAAACTTGACAATAGAAGACTGGATCATATCTGTATACCTGACAGTTTCTTTGTCCTGCATATCCAGTTTCTCTCCCAACAATTTCATCAATCCTTCTATATTTGTAAGTGGTCCTAACAAATCATGGGAAGCTGAGTATACAAAATTGTCCAGGTCATCATTGATCCGTTGCAGGCTCAGGTTGGAACGATGTAATTCCAGCTGGGCTTTATTTAGCAGGGTAATATCGTTAAACGAAACAATGGCGCCATCCTGTGCCTGGTCCAGTTGCCGGATATAGGGCATTATCATCATCTGATACCAGTTACCGTTCAGTGATTCCACTACCTTCGACAGTACTGTACCATTTTTAATGACCAGCCGGAGGTCATCTTCCAGGGAATTATTTTTAAAGTTGACGGTAATATTCTGGATAGGTCTGCCGATATCGCCTTCCTGAAGATTGACATGTTTTATGGCGGCAGGGGAAAACTTTTTCAGCTTCAGGTTATTGTCTACAAACAATTGCCCGTTGAGGTTACTCCTGAAATAATTATCCATATCATCGTTCAGCACAATGAGTTCTTTTATTTTCAACTGGTAGTCGGTGTTAATCGTTTGCAACTCTTCATTTACCGACTGCATTTCTTCATTGGCACTTTGCATTTCTTCGTTGGCAGAAACCAGTTCCTCGTTGAACGACTGCATATTTTCATTGGAGGCTTCCAGCTTCTCCGTGACATCCTGCAACCGTTCGCGGGTATCTTTTAATTCTTCTTCCAGGCTTTGCAGGCCTGCATTGAGATATGTTTGTACGTCAAAAGGCTGTACGCCCTTCTTTTGTTCGTCATTGTTTTCGCTGAAAAGCACCAGCAAGAGGGAACGCTCGCCTTCCCTTGCGTGAAGCGGACGGATCGTAAGGTTAACAATCTTTGCCGGGTTGTAATCTGCCACCGGGATACCACTTACAACTACCCGCTCATTTTCCTTCCTGGCTTGCCGGGCAGCTGTTACATATACTACCCCCAGCGATTTTGGCAGCAGCTCCACCAGGTCGAAACTGAAGATCTGCTGCAACAGGAAGTGCTCTACCTTGCCCAAATATTTAACGACCTGGTTATCCTGGTCCACGCATATCCCTGCAACATTTACTTCTTCCAGCAACATTTCATTTACCTCTTCCAACATAATGCTTCTCTTACCGGCACTACCGGTTTTTTTTGATGGAATCAAAGGCGCCATACTACTATCCGCTATCATCACAGGTGTAAAAATATCGAACCTTACAGACCTGGCCGATTCCTGGTTACGGTATATTTTCCATTTCTTACTAATTTCTGTGAGATAGGACAGTAACATTCCAGGATTTTCACTGGAACCGAGGAACAGGTATCCTTTCTGATTAAGCCCGAAATGCAGCATTGAAAGCGCCTTCTTCTGCAGGGATATATTCATGTAAATGAGCAGATTGCGGCAACTGATCAGATCCATGTTACAGTAGGGCGGATTCTTTACAACATTATGCTGTGCGAAGATCAGCATTTTGCGGATCTGTTGTTTGATGCGGTAGCCATTACCTTCCTGGCTAAAATACCGCTCCAGTCTTTCTGCTGACAACTCATTCCGGATATGTTCTCCATACAAACCTTTACCGGCGAACTCCAGTGCAGGCTTATCTATATCAGTGGCAAATACTTTTACGGGAATATTCTTACCGGATTTTTCCAAGTGTTCATGTAACAGGATCGCCATGGTATAGGCTTCTTCCCCGGTGGCACATCCTGCTATCCAGATTTTTATTTCTTCCTCTTCCTTTTTCCGCTGTACAATTTCCGGCAGCACAGTTTCAGCCATTACTTCAAATGCCTCCGGATTCCTGAAGAAAGCGGATACACTGATCATAAAGCTCTGGGCCAGTGTTTCCACTTCGCCGGGGTGTGCCAGCAGGTATTGATAATAAGCTGCCACATCATCTAAAGCGAGATATACCATACGTCGCCTGATACGCCGCAGAATGGTAGTGGGCTTATATTCTGAAAAATCAAAAGGCAAACGCTCCCTGATAAGGTCAATAATAGCGATCACACTTTTATCTTCCATTGCCTGCGCAGCAGGGGGCAAAATACTTCTCTTCGCCTTGTTTACATACCGGGTGATCACGATTGGCATATCTGCCGGGGCCAGTATATGATCTGCCGCACCGGTGGCAATTGCCTCCAAAGGCATACTGCTATACTGTGCAGTATCCGGATCCTGCACTATAATTAATCCGCCTGCCCTGCTGATATTCACGATTCCTTCACTGCCATCATCACCGGAGCCTGAAAGTATGACGGCTATGATCTGATATTCGCTGTCTAATGCGAGTGAGTTGAAAAAGGTATTGATCGTTTTGTGGGGAGCTGAACTGCTATTCTTGTCTTTCAGCAACAGGCGGCCATCCTGTATGGTCATGCATTGCTGACTGGGGATCAGGTACACCTGGTTAGGCTCTACCAGCATATTATTGGCTGCCTCTGTGACCTTTAGCTGACTGTGCCGGGACAGTATTTCTGCCATCCTGCTTTTATAATCGGCAGAAAGATGTTGTATAATCACGTAAGAAGCTTGCGCCAGTGGAGTATGGTCAAAAAAAGACTGTAGCTCTTCTAAACCACCTGCGGAAGCGCCTATGGCAATAATAAAATGGGGCTCCTGATTATAATGAGTACTCATGCAAAATATTTAAGTCGACTTCTCTTCCTATTCTGATGAGACCACTGTTAAATGCCGGTTATATTTCATCTAATGTAGGAAATAATAACCGGCTGCCAATTTTTATTACTTGCCGTTAAATGTTAATTGTCCCCTACCTTTAAATATCTGTTAATCAGGGCGCCTAATTTTTCGTAGCCTGTTTCGTTGGGATGCAGGCCATCGGTAAATAGTTGCTCGTCAATTTTCCCGGATGGTTGAAGGAAGAGTTTTCCGGCATCTACGTATTGTATGTTTTTACCGGCAGTGTGTTTTGCGATCAGCTGGTTAATGCGCACTACCCTGCTTTCCATATTGCGACGAGGCAGAATGCCCATCAGTATGATTTTAGTGCTGCCTTGTTTGGCCTGTATTTGTTGCAGCAGGAACTTAATGCCGCCAACAATTTCTTCATCAGTATTTACCTGCAGGTTGTTGGTGCCAATCATCAGTACAATATAACGGGGAGTAATGCCATCCAGTTCGCCGTGTTGTACGCGCCATAATACATTTTCTACCCGGTCCCAGCCGAAGCCCATATTCACGGCCTGTTTAGGCTCAAAGTACTTATCCCATGAGCTGGTACCCCTGCGTACTTTGGCGACGGGGTTGCCGCCCCAGAAATGCGTAATGGAGTTGCCCATAAACACTACTTTCGGCTGGTGTGCTTTGTTCCACGCCATCACTTCCTCATGCCTGGTTTCCCAGTCGTAGTTGGCGGCATCGCGGCGTTGCGTAATGGGCGTGGTGGTAACTGTGCTGTCGGTTTCGTCGTGAAAAATTTCACGGATCTTTTTCGCATAGGCGTTGGCGTAGTGCATCATCCCAATATCGTTGGGATGGGTGCCATCTACCATGCTTTCAATGTCCTGGCCTATTTCTTCTTTTGTGAGCAGGCTGATATTTTTAACGCCGGCTTTCAGCAGGGAGTCTCTTACTTCCCGCAGGGTGATGTTTACCTGCGTATACGTAGCTTTGCGGGTGGAATCCATTTCACCGTCGGTGTACCCGTCGTGTTCCGTGAGCAGGATAGGCGTACCGGGCCGTTGCTTCTGCAAAAATGTAACGGCGTAGGTTATACGTTTTTTCAGTTCCGCACCGGCGTATTGGGCGCCGGTGAGATTAGGCAGGCAATCCAGCACAAAGAGACGGGCATCCAGTTCGGCTACCCGGTCGAGTACTTCCTTCTCCAGGCGGCCGTTGCCGGAGAACGCGAGATTGATTACGGGCGTTTCCAGCTGCCGGGAAAGGAGGTTAGTCCAGGCCATACCCGGCCGTGATGCGCAGGCGCCCTGGGCAATGGAGGTGCCGTATACCACAATGGGCGCCGCTTTCCGGACCGGCAGCGGCTTGAATATACTTTCTTCCGGTACATCTACAGATAACCATTTTACAGAATTATACAACGGCAGATAAAGTGTGTAATCGATATTTTTTACATGGTGATCATATTTCTTCAGGCGGGTGAACCGGTATACGATGGTATCGCGGAAGTTGTATTTCCCGGCGCACCACATCCACTCTCCATCTATGCTTTTGGCGTAGAGGTCTACCCCGCTTACGCCGGTGGCGGCCATGTGCGGCATGGCTGCGGGGCCGGAAACGGTATACTTTATCACTATTTCATCGGCATCTGTTCTGAAGCGGAGACTGAGCCCTGCACTGTTGTTCGACAAGTTCCATACCGGCGGCCGCACTTCTTTTTCGGATATTGCGGGCAGGCGGTCGTAATAGTTTTTTAGCCCGGTTTTCCATCCTTGTCCTTCCAGTGCGTATACACTGTCGGTGGTGGCTGGCGTCCATGTTTTAAAAACACGGGGTGTTTGTCCAAAGCACATACCGGCGAACAGTAGCAGTGCAGCGGTGATGGGCATCATTTTCATCTTCATAACATACGCGAATTTTGTCTTTCTCACTGATTACGCTGATTATAGTGATTATATTTTAGTGGAGATGGGTAGCAGCTAGTAGCCCCACTTTTTCATTACGGCCAGGTCGTCGCGCACGGCATCCAGTGGCGCCTGTCCCTGGTAGGACTCCTGCTCAATAATAAAGTGTTTGGTACCACCGGATTTTTTACCGAGATCAATCACTTCTTTCACCGGTATAATACCCTTGCCCAATACGGTGCTTTCATATTTACCGCCCATTTCTCCCTTGTCTGTTTTAATTTCATCTTTGACGTGCATTAGCTCAAAGCGGCCAGGGTATTGCTTAATAATATCCAGTGCTATACCCCCGGCATGGTACATATTGCCGATATCCAGCTGTTGCGCCACCAGGGAAGGATCCGTGTTTTGCAGGATGAGGTCGAAGATCTTTTGCCCGTTCAGCTGCTGGCTGAATTCAAAATCATGGTTATGGTAGCCGAACTTCATACCTGATTTTTTACACAAAGCGCCGCTTTTATTGAATACGTCCATATAGGCTTTAAAGTCGTCGTAATTTTTACGGAGGCTTTCATCCAGCCAAGGGCTGATCACATAGTGCTGTCCTACGATGGCGGCATCTTCCACGGTATATTTCCATTCGTCGGTGAAATCATTTTTTGCTGCATCCCAATGCTGTTTGCCCATTACGGTATGTCCGCTTGGCATCAGCAGGCCGAGATCATCCAGGAGTTTTTTAAACTCTTTGGCGGAATAGCCATAAAATTTCCGCTGGCTGTACCCTGCATGTTCCACATTTTTGTATCCCATGGCGGCCAGTTGTTTGAGCGTACCCAACGGGTCTTTCTTCATATCATCACGGATAGAATATAGCTGTATGCCCAGCACGGGCTTACGTACCGTGGCTGCCAGCAGATCATTTGACAGCAATGCAGTGCCGGCGATCGCCAGGCTCCCTTTCAACAGGAAATTTCTTCTTGAAATACTCATAGTAAAAGATATTTTGAATGTTGAATGATGACTGTTAAAGTGCAAATGCCAGGTAAGTATCTCCTGATTTCTTTCCCAGCTTACCGCCACCGCAGGCGATCACCACAAATTGTTTTCCTTCCACTTCGTACACCGCAGGTGTGGCAAAGCCGCAGGCGGGCAGGTCGGTTTCCCACAGCAGCTGTCCTGTTCTTTTATTAAAAGCCCTGAACTTGCTGTCGGCCGTAGCGGCAATGAACAGCAGGCCGCCGGCGGTTACCACTGGTCCTCCGTAATTTTCCGTACCACTGTGAATGCCTTTTGCTTTCAGTTCGGGGTAATCGCCCAGGGTGTCTTTCCACAGCACTTTTCCCGTGTTAAGGTCAATGGCGCTCAGTGTGCCCCAGGGCGGCATTACGGCCGGGTATCCTTCTTTCGTTAAAAATTTATTATAGCCGGTAGTGCGGTAAGGTAAATTCGTATATGCATTTACGCTTTTCCGCGGTGCAATAAAAGGTTGTTGTTGTTTCGACTTTACATCCAGTAAAAAAACGGCTAATGCTTTTTTCTCGCTGCTGTCCAGCTGTTTGAAAGCCGGCATCATTCTGCGGCCGGTATTCACCAGTTGCTCCAATGCTGTTTCCGTATACTTTGCCTGGATATTTAAGAGAGATGGAAAATTACCGCCGTCTTTGCGCTCCGGTCCGTGGCACGACATACAATTGGCGGTATACAACCGTTTCCCTGCCTGGAGTTGTGTTTCGGTAGCGGAAGGATGCTCGTCTTTTGCTTCCACCATCGTGAGCACCCAGGGCATTTCGCTGGCGTTTACATACAGGATACCCGTTTCAGGATCTGCTGCCGGGCCGCCCCATTCGGCGCCGCCATCAAAGCCAGGAAAGATCACGGTGCCTTGCCTGGAGGGCGACAGGAAAATGTGGCCGGTTTTATAGGATGCCAGCCGCGCTTTGATATCGGCATAGGACGAATCCGGCACCAGGGTGTTCAGGTCCTTCTCCGACAGCGACTGCCGCACAAATGGTTTAAAAAAGGTGGGCATGGGCTGCGTGGGCGATGCCCATTCCCCGGGTAAGGTGGTATCGGCCGGTATAGGCGTTTCCGTTACGGGGTATAGCGGCTGGCCGGTGCGACGGTCCAGCAGGAAAATGAATCCCGTTTTCGTCACCTGTACCACTGCTTCCACCTGCTGCCCGTCTTTTTTCACGGTTATCAGCATGGGCGCCGTAGGCAGGTCCCTGTCCCACAGGTCGTGATGCACTGTTTGAAAATGCCAGATCCTTTTGCCAGTGGCTGCATCCAGTGCCAGCACGCAATTGGCGAAAAGGTTGTTGCCGGGTCTTTTGCCGCCGTAAAAATCATCTGTGGCAGATCCCACCGGTGCATACACGATGCCTTTCTCTTCATCCAGACTGAATCCTGCCCAGGAGTTGGCCCCGCCGGTATGTTGCCAGGCGTCTTTGTCGTTCCACGAATCATAGCCTTCTTCTCCCGGTTGCGGGATGGTATGGAAAATCCATTTCAACCGGCCGTTGTGCACATCGTAAGCGCGGATGTAGCCCGGAGCTGCGCCAGCGGCTTCTCCCACGCGGGTGCCTACGATCAGCAGGTTTTTATAGATGATGCCCGGTGTGGTGGATGTGATATCCAGTTGATCCATGTTACGGCCCATATCGCGGTGAAGATCCACATACCCGCTGTCGCCAAAGGCCTTAACAGGCACGCCGCTTTGGGCATCTATACAATACAGCCGGCCGCCGGCCGTATAAAAAATGCGTTGTTCTTTGCCCCCGTTTTCATAATAGGTAATGCCCCTGCAGGGATTAAACTGGAAAGCGTTCTTTTCGCTGGCCTTTACAGGGTCAAATGTCCAGTACAACTTTCCTGTAGCTGCTTGCACGGCAAATAGTTTCAGCTGTGGGGAAACACCGTACAGCCGTTCTCCCACCACGATGGGGTTCACCTGGATCTGCGTACGTTCTGCGGTGTCGCCGGTACGGTATGCCCAGGCGATCTTTAATTGTGATACATTGCTGGTATCCAATTCCGTTAAGGCGCTGTAGTGAATGTTTTCCTTACTGCCGCCGTATACCTGCCAGGTGCGGTGAGCAGTGTTTTTCGAGGTGCAGGATAGTAATAACGTGGAAACTATCAACCCATAACTGAATTTCAGGAGCATCGGAAAGAAAGTGATTTTCTGTTCCTTTAAAAATATACTTTTTAAAATTATTTTTTAATAAAACTACGGCAATGGTAAAAATAACAAAGAGAAGGCAGGGCGCCTTCTCTTTGTTATTCCGTATGCCATTAATATTATCCTTTCATTTTCACTACCAGCAGGCCATCCGGCACATCGCCGGGGCGGAGCCCCGAGAGGTCTACCAGGCAGTCCTTTCCCTTCTGCTGCCACCTGATGGCTTTGGTGCTGCCAAGCACAGTGGCCACAGCGCCTTTTGCCGGCGTATAATCGCGGATCACCACCTGCTGACGGTAAGAGGGAACGAAGCAATACAAAGCGCCCGGCTTCTGGGTGAAGAACAATTCCACGTTGGCATGCTGATCTGATTTTTTCACCAGCTGCGAAATGTTGTAACCAGACATATAGCTGGCTTCCTTCGTTTCAGGGCGTTTACCCGTACTCCATTGCTGGCTTACCTTCCAGGGTTTGGAATCGTAGATGGCTTCCCCGTTTACTTCCAGCCATTTGCCGATGTCCAGCAGTTTTTGCTGCATGATTACCGGAATACGGCCATCTGCAGTGGGTCCGATGTCCAGGAGGAGGTTACCACCCCGGGATACGATATCTACCAGCATCAGTACCAGGTCCGCGCTTTTCTTGTAGTCGTCCGCGGTTTCCATACGGTTATAGCCATACGATTGCCCGATACCCTGGCTCTCTTCCCAGATAACGCCGGGCTGCATGCCGCTGCCATACTCAGAAGTAAGATAGGTAGCGCCGTTGTTTTTACCACGGGTATTACTGCCCCAGCGGTCATCCACCACTACTTCATTTTTTACCGGCGATTCATTAAACAGCCAGGCCAGCAGCGAGGGGCTTTGCCAGGCCGTATCGGTCAGTTCCCATTCTCCATCCGAAAATATAACAGAAGGTTTGTAACGGGTAACCAGGTCTTTGAACTGCGGCGTCATTACTTCTTTTACATACCGTTGTTTATCTTTTAACCAGAGCGGGTTAAACCATTCGTACAGGGAATAATAGTAGCCCATCTTCAGCCCTTCCTTGCGCACAGCGTCCGTGAGATCGCCCAGCAAATCGCGTTTAGGCGTTCCCGTAACAGCGTTCCAGGAATGCCCCCAGGATTCGTTTGCCTGTTTGTTGTCCCACAGGCAATAGCCTTCATGATGCTTGGAAGTAAGCACTACGTATTTAGCGCCGGAGCGGCGGAATATTGAGGCCCACTGCTGCGGGTTATACAGCGAAGCGGTGAACTGGCTTTCAAAATTTTCATAAGGTGCATCCTTTCCGTAATTCTTATCATGAAAAGCCTGTACCTGCTGATGGGAACCTTCTTTACTGCCTCTCAGGTTGTACCAGTACCATTCGGAATAACCACCGGGGCCTACCACGGCATAAGACGGCACTGCATACACTCCCCAGTGAATAAAGATGCCGAACTTGGCATTGCTGAACCAGGCAGGAATGCCCCGCTTATTGAGGGAATTCCAGTTGGCTTCATATTGCTGGGCAAAAACCAGGGAAGCGCTCATCAGCAAAATGAGTATCCCGATACCGCGTTTTATCATAACAGGAAATTTAGATCTTAATGGTCCTCAAAATTAATCAATGCATTCACCTATAATAATGGTATTTTCTCTGAATATGATAAATACTTCCCTGTCGCGCTGCCTGCCGGTGTTGTCTGCACATTTACCCCGGACGTCTATTCTTCCTTAATGAACGCCGTTAATGCGGCTAGCTTTATAAAAATCAGTAGCTTTATCCGGACAGCAGATGAAAAAAAATATCTCCCTGAAAAAAATTACGATCGCGCTGCATATAGTGATATGGAGCGTAATACTGTTGTTGCCCTATATCGTTTCCAGTGCAGCGAATGGCTACCGGATAGGCAGCTTGCCTGGCTTGTTCTTTACCCTTTCCGGTATTATCCATATGGCCATCTTTTATATCCATGCCCTGGTGCTGTATCCCAGGCTGTGGAACAGGCGGTATTGGTGGCTTTATTTTCCTGCGGTTATACTGCTGATAGGACTGTCGTTCCCATTAAAATATACGATCATGGCACATTGGTTCCCGGATGTTGCGCGGGACCTGGCAGCGTATAAATTTGTGTTCGGCCCGTCGGTGGCGGTATATTTTATCAGCCTGGTATACTGCCGTGTAACGGATATGCTGCGCGCAGAAAGACGGCAGAAGGAGCAACAGGCGGAGCAACTCAGTTCGGAACTGAAATTCCTGCGTTCACAGGTGAGTCCGCATTTCCTGTTTAATGTGCTAACCAACCTGGTATCGCTGGCCAGGAAAAAATCCGACCAGCTGGAACCGGCGCTTCTCATGCTATCCGACCTGATGCGTTATATGCTGTATGATACGGGGAAAAAGGTGCTGCTTTCCCAGGAGATCCTGTACCTCAACAGTTACATTGCCCTGCAAAAGCTGCGCTTCGGTAACGAAGTGGCCATTAACGTGAAAATGGCCGCCAGTCAGGCTGCCGGCAACCACAACATAGAACCTATGCTGCTGATTCCATTTGTGGAAAACGCTTTCAAGCACGGTACCGGCTATACGCCGCATCCTGCTATTGATATACAGCTGGCCATGAAAGAAGATGTACTTATCTTTGAAGTACTGAATGAATACGATAACGATCCCAATGCCAGCAAAGACGAAAACTCTGGTATTGGCTTGGCAAATGTAAGAACAAGACTGCAACTGCTGTACCCCGGACGGCATCAGTTGCAGATCAGGGACGAACCACCGCTGTTTCATATTACCCTAACACTGAAGCTCACATGATACGTTGTATAGCCGTAGATGATGAACAACTGGTAAGGGAATTGCTGGAAGATAATATCCGGCAGGTGCCCTTCCTGCAACTGGTAAAAACCTGCCGCAATGCCATGGAAGCACTGGAGGTATTACAGCAGGAGCCCATTGACCTTATTTTCCTGGACATACAAATGCCCCGGCTGAATGGCCTGCAGCTATTGCAATCGCTGCAGCAACCTCCCATGGTGATTCTTGTTACCGCCTATGAAGAATACGCACTGCAAGGATTTAACCTCCAGGTAGTAGACTACCTGCTTAAACCATTCTCCTTTGAACGTTTTCTGAAAGCGTGTAACCGTGCCAGTGAGTTGTTCCGCCTGAAAAGGCCGGCGATTGCAGAAGACCATTCCTTTTTTGTAAACGTGGAATATACCCAGGTAAAGATCCTCACTGCCGACATTACCTATATAGAAGGATTAAAAGATTATATCAAGATCCACCTGTCCGGTACGGCCAAACCCGTGCTCACCCGCATGACCATGAAAGCGATGGAGGAAAAACTTCCTGCCGGCGCTTTTATCCGCACGCATAAATCCTACCTTGTGGCCGTGAAGAAAATCACTACAGTGAAACGCGACCTCGTATGCATCGGCAATATTGAAATACCGGTGAGTGAATTCTATAAAGAGAACGTCACCCGGATGCTGCAATCCTGAACCGTTCCTGTTTTGTCGCTACACTTTCCCTTCCCGTCTACTCTCCAAAATAACAGTCACTCATCCCGGTAGCTTTGCGGTTATAATACTAACCGTCATGAAAACAGGGTTATTTTTCATCGCACTCCTTCCCTTTGCCGCCTACGCGCAGAGCAAACAGGACACCACTATAAAAAGTAAACGTCCCCTGCAGGAAGTAGTAGTAAGCGCCGGCAGCTTTGAAGCCAGCGACCGCGCCAAAGGCGCCTCGCTCACCCCTATCGACGCCGTAACGGTGGCCGGCAGTAATGCTGATATTGCACAGGCGCTGCGCTCCCTGCCCGGCGCCCAGCAGATCGGTGAACAATCAGGACTTTTTGTGCGCGGTGGCACCGGTGATGAAACGCGGCAGTTCATCGACGGTACCCTGCTCAAAACACCCAACTACCCCGCTGTTCCCGGCGTGCCGCAGTATGCCCGCATCAACCCCTTCCTGTTCAAAGGCATCCTGTTCAGCTCAGGAGGATACTCCGCTTTATACGGCTCCGCCATGAGCAGCGCGCTCATTATGGAAAGCACCGACCTGCCGGAAAAAACGTCCGCCAGCTTCAGCGTATTCCCCGCCAACCTGGGCGCGGGTTTCCAGCACCTGGCCCAGGATAATAAAAGCAGTTATGGCGTGAACCTGAATTACAGCAATCAATCGCTGTACAACAGCGTAGTGCCGCAGGTACCTGATTATTTCGCAGGACCGGCATATGCAGATGGCAACTTCAACTTCAGGATACGTACCGGCAAAACAGGTATGCTCAAACTGTACAGCAACTGGAGCTGCAGTAATGTGGGTATGCGCAAACCAGACATCGACAGTGCCGTGCTCAATGCAGGGTACCAGGTGCGCGGCTGGAACAGCTACAATAATCTCAGCTTCCGCAGCTACCTGGACAACAACTGGAAGATGGACCTCGGCGCCGTGTACAACCACAACCGCGAAGCTACGGCCAACAGCCTCACGGATGCAAAAGGTAATACCGCTGTTTCATCTCTCCCTTATAAAACAGGCAGCCACACCATCCGCACTGATTTTGCGCAGGCCAGGGTTGTATTCACCCGCTTCTTTTCCAAAGGACAAGCGCTGCGCTTTGGCGCTGAACATTTTTATACCCGCGATAAAGGCTTCTCCAACGACAGCGCTATTGCCTTAACGGATCACCTGTCGGCCGCTTTTGCCGAAGGCGATATTTACCTCGCCCCCAACCTCGCCGCCAAAGCCGGTGTACGCATGGAATATGCTACCGTGCTCCGCAAGCTGGTGGCAGCGCCCAGGATAAGCCTTGCTTACCGCCTCCCTGATGCCAGCCAGTTTAACCTGGCCTATGGCATCTTTTACCAGGAGCCGGCCAACGAATTTCTTTACCAGTTCCGTGATCTCAATTTTTCCAGCGCTACCCACTATGTGCTGAACTACACCAAAAAAGCCAACAACCGTTTCTTCCGGGCAGAGTTGTATTATAAAAAATACCGCAACCTGGTTAAAATAATACCCGCATTGAGCAATAACGGGAACGGCTATGCGCAGGGAGTTGAACTTTTCTGGCGGGATAAAAAAAGTATCAAAGACCTGGACTATTGGATAACGTATACCTACCTGGATACCAAACGTAACTATCTTGATTATCCTTATGCCCTCCGGCCTTCCTTCACGGCGCCGCATACCACCACGGTGGCTGTTAAAAAGTTTTTCCGGGAGATCAGCACCAACGTGAATGTTTCCTGGGCGCTGGCAGCAGGACGGCCCTACTATAATATCAGTACCCACGGTATTACGGACCAGGGCACCACTAAGGCATATAACATCGCCAACCTGCACGTGGCTTACCTCTGCTCCTTCTTTAAAAACCGGAAGTGGAAAGACTTCTCCGGCTTTGCGATGGGGGTTAACAACCTCTTTGGAACCAAACAGGTGTTCGGTTATCAATACAGTGCAAACGGGCAATTCAGGGAGCCGGTAACGCTGCCGGCTACACGTGGTTATTTCATCGGCGTATTTATGAGTTTCGGTATAGACCGTACCGACGACTTTCTTAATAATAATTTATAAAACACTAAACACATCAACATGAAAAAGTTATTTATCTGCACCCTTATGTTAGTATCAGGCTACAGCAGCATGGCGCAATCCAATGCATTACAGCAAGCCGTTAACCAGCTGGACCAGGCCCAAACGGTGAAAGATTATGCGGCGCTGGAGAAAACATTTTCCGGTATCAGCGAACAACCGGCCTGGCTGCCGCCCTACTATGCGGCGCTGTGTAATGCAAAGACAGGCTTCCTCTTGCAGGACGACGGCGAAAAGATAGAACCCTTCGCCGACCGCGGGGAAGCAATGGCGCAAAAAGCGCTCTCCTTGCTGGACAGCACTAAGCAGAAAAAAGAACTGGCGGAAGTATACACCGTACTAAGTATGGTATACCGTACCAGGGTGTTCATCAATCCGATGACCTACGGCCGTAAATACGGCGTACTGTCCGGACAGATGCTTCAGAAAGCGCTGGCATTGGACCCTGGTAATCCACGCGCATTGTATGTGGCGGCGTGGGTAAAATACTATACGCCGAAAATGTGGGGCGGCGATAAGGAACAGGCAAAAAAACTGGCTACAGAAAGCCTGCAAAAGCTGGGCAACCCCGGCACAGATGTGTACCCGCACTGGGGCCGGACAGACGATCAGCAATTGCTGGGTAAAATTAAATAACCTTTAAAAAGAATGATTATGGGATTTGGAATTGTTATTGTGCTGCGTGTGCTGTTTGCGGCCAGCATGGTATTTATTATCGGTTATGTTTTTGGCGGATTTTCAAAAAAACCGGCCCTTCGCACTATCACTAAAGTAGCTTCCATACTGGTGATTGTATTATTTATTGCGGCTAATGTATTACTCACCCGGATGGCTATACGCCATTGGAATAATGATCCCGGGTGCCACCGCGGGCATGAGGAAAGAACAACCATTGTACGTCCGTAAAAACCAGCAGGACCGGCTGCTATGGCCGGTCCTTTTTTACATCAAACCTGCCGCTTTTAACGACGTGGTTACCTTTGTGATCAGTTCATGGGTAGTGCGTTCATACGCATCATCCGATTCGTTGCTCACCCAGCAACTCAGGATCACTTTCACCGCGCCTCCATCGATGCCGCTATACCAAACTGTTTTGGGTTTATCCGGCACTACGGCTTTCATCTGCACTACAATATCTGTCATGATCTTTTCCGCCTCCTTCAGTTTATCCGACAATGGAATAGAGAAGGTGAGTGCAATGCGCCGCAGTGGTGTGAGTGAATGATTGATAATAGGTTTCTGGAAAATTTCCTTATTCGGAATAATGACATGCAGGCCATCTGCGGTGATCATGGTAGTGGATCTTAGCTGGATGGCATCTACCCTGCCGGTAAAACCGTTGGTTTCAATAATATGACCTACCTCAAACGGCTTTTTAAAAGTGATAAAAATACCGGAAATAAAATTGGCGGTCAGGTCCTGGAAAGCAAAGCCAAGTGCCAGTCCGATAATACCAGCGCCTGCCAGCAATGAGGTAACGGCTTTATCCAACCGCAATACATTCAGCGAAATAAATAAGCCCAGCAATAAAAACAGGATATAGAATAAGCTGGATACCAGGTTGGAGATGGCGGGTGTTTCAGACAACCGTTGCGAAAACCGGTAGG
Source organism: Chitinophaga sp. W3I9 (assembly GCF_050434025.1). Taxonomy (NCBI): domain Bacteria; kingdom Pseudomonadati; phylum Bacteroidota; class Chitinophagia; order Chitinophagales; family Chitinophagaceae; genus Chitinophaga; species Chitinophaga sp. W3I9. The sequence continues at coordinate 3,620,521 of NZ_JBNPWC010000001.1, read as the reverse complement.
TGATTTTACGGGTAAAACGCGCCAGCAATAAAAACAGCGTAAAGATGATCACCGCCAGTATAAAATTGGGCGTCATTTTAACCGCGGTAATAAACCAGTTATGCAGTTTATCAAAGATCAGCTGACTGTAGCTGGTAAATTGTTCGTTCATACACTATAGAATAAAATGCACAATACCTGTAAATATCTCTACAAACCTATGCTTCATATAAAAAAAAGGCGGGTGAATAACCGGCCTCAGACAGAATGGGTTTCGCTACATTAAACACTTTCAGGCCGTTGATCTGGCCTTCGAGCTTCCCCACATGGGCATGCCCATGGAAGGCCGCCACTACCTTACGTCTTGTTAAGGGTTCTGCCAGGCGGGAGCAGCCCAGGAATGGGTAGATCTCCTGTGATTCTCCCACTACCGTTTCCAATACAGGAGAATAATGCATCAGTGCAATTTTCCGGATATCGGGATGTTCCTGGTCCAGCCGCGCCAGCGCCCTGTCGAGCCGCAAAGCCTCATCCACCCCCGTTTGCACGAAAGCTTTCATTTCATCTTCTCCGAACATAGAGAGCATATGACCATCGAATCCACCGCCGAAACCCTTTACGCCGGCAAATCCTATCCCGTTGATGATCGTGCATTCGCCATCCAGGATATGTACATCGTGGGTTTCCTGGATGATTTGCCGGATCAGTTTGTGCCGCCCTTTCTCGTAATCATGATTGCCTAATACGGCTACAACGGGGATGGTGCAGGCAGCCAGTTCTCCGGCCAATACCTGTGCTTCTGATTCATCACCGGTATCGGTCAGATCGCCCGCAATGAGCAATACATCTGCCTTAGCGGAGATGGCTTTGAAATAATCCGTCCACTTCCCTTTGTCGTTGGCGCCTATATGCAGGTCGCCTACCGCTGCTATCCTCGTTGGTTGTGTAGCTGCTGCCATAATCAAACCGTTTTTATGGTAGATGATTTATAATTCCATTCTTTTATATCAGTGGCATATTGTGTCTGATCAATCACAGGTCCCCGGCAAACCCTTTCTGTTGGCGGTGGCAGCTCATACTGTTCCAGCGCCCGTTGCATTAACTCGGCAAAAAGCCAGCGGGGAATGATGCGGTGAAAATCTGCCGGGTATACAAACTGAAAATTGATCAGCTGCTGCAGTAACAAATGCCAGTGCTGATCCAGCCGGAATAAGATCCGCTTCCAGTTGAGTGGATTATGCCGCAGGATCACGTGGTTAACATCCGCGCCGTCGTACCGCTCCCTGTTCTGCACGTATATCTTGCACCAGATCAGTTCTTCAGGAGATATCAGTTTTACCGGCACCCCTTCAAAAATGGCCGGCACAGCGTGTTCATACCAGGTATCATCTACCCGGCAAATGTTATTGACCGTATCAAAAATGATATCTATAAAATATTCTCCCTTGAATACTTTAGCCAGCCAACGCACATCAGTTAATTCTACTGTGTATCCTTCCAGTTTGCCGAAGTATTTCAATATTTTGGGGTATTCAGTCCACTTACAAAAGATATCAAGATCTTTGGTATCGCGATAAATGCCGGTATAATGAAACATGGCAAAAGCGCCACCCAGCATAAATTCCGCCCCACTCTCCTCTAAGTGCAGCAAGGCCTCTTTATAAAAGGCGTGTGCTTCACTGCTGTGCACCGCGGCCTCAAAAACCATGTGTCCGTTAAGATTTGCCATAGCTGCTGGTATTTGGTAGATGAAGTAAAAACCAAACGCTATGCCATGCGCACAACATGGTTTGTTTTTTGGACGCCCTCTTATGTATACTCAACTTTTGTTACTTATAAATTCAGTACAATGGCTACTATGCAAACCACGAAAACAAGTACCCGAAAAAGTACACGTACTGCTGCCACAAAGAAAGCAGCGCCCAAAAAAGCGGCAGCCAAAAAAACAGGCAGCATCGCTAAAAAGAGTAAGGTCACTTCTTTCGATAAATTCAAAACCTTTGGCGATAAACAATATACAGGCGTTCAGATAGGCCGGGGGCATCACTGGCACTATGACCAGGGCGATTGGAAAGAAACGAAGATCACACCCGATCTCTGGGAAATATCTTATGCTGTTACCAAGCGCAGAACAGGAAAGGCACCGGAAGGATCCGGTGTGCCGGTGGGTACGGCGTATCACTGGTATATCCTTGCCCATCAAAGTGCGGTGAAGCTTGATGCCAACGACTATGCCACTACCATGACGGGCCTCAAATTCAAGATTGCGCACAAGCGTGCGGATAAAGGCAAATGGAGCACTTCGGGACCTACACAACGAAAGCACCTGATTGCCTTCCTGAAAAAATTTGTGGCACAGCTGGAGAGCACGGTGATCCCGATTGAATTTGAATTGAATGGTAAAAGCTATAAAGGAGAAGCGGTGCCTATATCGGAAACCTGTGCCAAAGGGGTGTGCTATGAAGCAGAAGTGATGCTCAATGATGAAGCCATTGGCATTATACGTTGCGCGAAAAGCGGGTGGAAAATGGATCTTGTAAAAGACAAGAAGCTGATTGATGCTATCGGCAACTGTATTACATTATGGTTTGAGTAGCGGAGGGAAATCGCTTTCCCTCCGCGGTATGATTTATAATTTGTAACCCGGGTTCTGCACCGGGTTGGGATTGGCATCCAGTTGTGCCTGTGGCATAGTTCCTTATTAGATGAAAAACATTCCCCGTCAAAATAGCCAAATAATTATAATTTTCAAGTGCAGAAAAAGTAAAGATGGCATAAAGCCGGTTCATCAAATGTCAAAACGGCATCCGGAATAAACTGGAGATATATTTGAGCCGACTGTACATTATGGATAACTCAATTTCATTTCTCACACAACAGGTGTCGGACGATAAGAGTTTATTGGATGCCTATTCTCAAACCGTTACCGGCGTAGTGGGTACTGTAGCCGAATCGGTGGTACATATAGAAGTACAGAAAAAAGTAAGTGACCAGCGAACGCGGGAAAGGCGAACGCAGGGAGGCACTGGTTCCGGCTTCATTATTTCTTCCGATGGTTTTATTATTACCAATAACCACGTCGTGGAAAACGCCGACAGTATTAAGGTGTCGTTTGTTGACGGCAGGCGCGTAAACGCAGAAATTAAGGGGGCCGACCCTTCCACGGATATTGCCGTATTGAAGATCGACGAAACGGGGTTGAAAGCGATGCCGCTGGCAGACTCCTCCATGCTGCAGGTAGGGCAGATTGCGATTGCCATTGGTAACCCGATGGGATTGCAATATACCGTTACCGCTGGTGTGGTGAGCGCATTGGGGCGTACGCTGCGGGCCAGCAATGGCCGGCTGATCGACAATGTGATCCAGACCGATGCCGCCCTTAACCCCGGCAACAGCGGCGGACCGCTGGTCAACTCCCTGGGGCAGGTAATTGGCGTGAATACAGCAGTTATCGCTTCCGCACAGGGACTTTGCTTTGCCATTTCTTCCAACCTGGCAGCGCAGATTGCCGGTCAGCTGATCCTGCACGGGAAGATCCGCAGGGCGCAGCTGGGTATTGCCGCACAACCGGTAAACCTGAGCAGCAGGATGATTGCCGCCAACAAACTCAGTATCCACACGGGTGTATACGTGTTTGAAACCGTTCCCGATGGTAATTTCTACAACAGCGAACTGCATATCGGCGATATCATTATTGCATTCGACAATAAACCGGTTACTTCAGTTGATGACCTGCATCTTCTATTATCCGACAAACAGATCGGCAGGAAGATCCCGGTAGACATACTGCGGGGTGGCAGGAAGCAGGTAGTGGAAGTAATTCCCGGCGAAATAAAAAATTAATAGTGGCACCTGAAAGACAAGGCTGTTCCGGAACAAGCATGTTCCGGGGCAGCTTTTTTTATTATCTCCCGGAAGAAAGATTTCGTAAGTAAACAAACATTTACTTACTTTGCAGTAACATTTATTGCATGAGACCTAAAAACCTGGAGAAGGAGGAAGCCATCCGCACCATTGCATTGCAGATCATTGCTGAAGAGGGACTGGAAAACCTCACCATGCAGAAGCTGGCAAAAGCGGCCAACATATCGCCCAGAACGATTTATATAAAGTATAGGGATAAAGAAGATCTCCTGGTAAAACTTTATATAGAAGAAGTACTGGAGACGTATGAAAAAGCCGTGCTGGAAAACTTTCACGCGGGTATGGACTTTGCGACCGGCGTAAAAAAGCTCTGGCAAAACAGCTTCCGGTACCTGACCCTTAACAGGACGCATTTTGCATTGCTTCAAAACGGGAAAACCTCCCCCCTGCTGAATAAAGCATACCGGCAGGCTAACATACAACAGGGACAGTATTTTAAACCCATCCACCAGTTTTTTAAGCAACAGGTAAAACAAGGCGTGATCCCGAATTTTCATCCCGATATTCTCCGCGCCCTATTATTTGCCCCGCTGCTGGACCTGGTAAATGAATATTTTGATTATACAGAAAGACCCAAACAGCTGATCACAGAAAAAGTGATACTGGAATGCTGCAACGCAGTGATCAAAGGAATGCTGAAATAAATTAAACAACAACATGAGCATCATTCAACACAAAAAAATAGCCATTGTAGGCGGAGGTCCGGGTGGATTAACACTGGCCAGGATACTGCAGATGAACCATGCAGACGTAAAAGTATACGAGCGGGATATTAACAGGGAAGCACGGGTACAGGGCGCTACACTGGATCTCCACGAGGAATCAGGATTAAAGGCACTGGAAGAAGCGGGGCTGACGGAAGCATTCAGGGCCAACTACCGCCCCGGCGCCGACCGGCTACGCATTGTGGACAAACACGCCGCCATTATCCTGGATGACCATGAAAATGGCGGAGAGGACAGGTCGCGCCCCGAAATTGACCGTGGTCCGCTCAAAGAAATACTGCTGGATTCGCTGGAACCCGACACCGTTGTATGGGACAGCCAGTTTGTGTCTATGTCGCCACACCTCCACGGCTGGCTGCTGATGTTTAAAAATGGCAGCACTGCCACGGCCGACATCGTGATTGCAGCAGACGGCGCCAACTCAAAGATCCGTCCATATATCACGCCCATTCAGCCTTTTTATGCAGGCGTTACCATCGTGGAAGGCGCCGTATATGATGCAGCAACCACCTGCCCTAACATCCATGCACTGGTAAAAGGAGGAAAAGTATTTGCACTGGGTGACGCGCAATCTTTAATCGTAAGTTCCAAAGGCGACGGCAGCCTTGTATTTTATACCGGGATAAACACCGCTGAAAACTGGTATAAAACCAGTGGCCTCAATTTTTCAGATAAAACACAGGTACTGGCCTGGTTTGAAGCCACCTTTACCGGCTGGGATCCCGTCTGGCTGGAACTGTTTGAAAATGCCAATGCTAATTTTATAGTACGCCCGCAATACTGCATGCCGTTTGATCAAACCTGGGAAGCATTACCAAACCTTACTATGCTTGGCGATGCTGCACACCTGATGCCTCCCTATGCCGGCGAAGGCGTAAACATGGCGATGCTGGATGCCCTTGAATTAGGACAATTTCTTACCGGGGAAAACTTCCCGGATGTCCATGCTGCCATCGCCGCGTATGAAAAACAAATGCGCGCCAGAGCGGGTGAAACGGCGAGGATGACGATGGAGTCGACGGCGGCATTGCATTCGGAAGAGGCGATTGGTTTTATAATGGGGATAGTGGGGTAGCGAGATTTTCCTATCTTTATTTCTCCATAAAGCATAACGATATGAAAAATTATCTGTTACTCCTCCTCGCTTTGTTACCGCTGGCTGCCTTTCAGCCAACACCACCTGTTAAAGCCATCCTGTTTAAAAACGTGACATTGATCGATGGTAACGGTGGCGCACCAACGGAACATACAGATATATTCATCAAAGATGGAAAAATTGCTGCAACCGGAAAGGATTTACCAGCCGGTGGTGCCACAATAATTGATGGCACCGGCAAAACCGTTATGCCCGCTATCACCAGCGGCCATGTGCATATTGGCATGATGAAAGGCAACGATAACAGCACCGATCCGTATACCCGCGAAAACATATTATCACAACTGAAAAAGTACGCGGACTATGGCATCACCAACATCCTCGTGATGGGATCTGATCAGCCGATGCTGTTTGCATCCGGGTTACGCGACTCCTCTGTAAACGGCTTGCTGCCAGGCGCCCGCCTGTTTTCAGCCGGTTATGGATTTGCCGGTACACAGGGAGGTCCGCCGATGAAGTATGTATATCACCCCGCTACGGTGGCACAGGCTACTACACAACTGGATAGCGTGGCGCTGGTAAAGCCAACGGTAATAAAAATGTGGGTAGATGATTTTGGCGGTTCTGCTCCTAAAATGGACCCTGCTATTTACAAGGCGCTCATCACCCGTGCCCATGCACATCATATCCCTGTGGCCTCACATCTTTACTATCTGGAAGATGCGAAAGGTCTTGTTGCCAGCGGGCTGGACATCATTGCCCACAGCATCCGTGACCAGGAAATTGACGCAGCATTACTACAACAGATGAAAGCCAAGGGAGTCATTTACATCCCCACCCTTTCACTGGATGAATATGCGTATATCTATGCCCGTAAGCCGGAGTGGATCAATGATCCTTTCTTTAAAGCGTCGCTGGAACCAGGCGTATATGAAATGATTACTTCGCCCGCCTACCAGGATAAGTTAAAGAACTCCCCCTCCTACCAACGGAATGTCCATGCATTTGAAACAGCGATGAAAAATGTAAAGAGAATAGCGGATGCCGGCATCATCGTAGCACTGGGTACCGACTCCGGCGCACAACCGGTGCGCACACAGGGATTCTCCGAACACCTGGAAATGGAACTGCTGGTACAGGCCGGCCTGAGTCCCTTACAGGCCATTACCATTGCCACTAAGAATGCAGCTGCTGCGCTGAAAATAGATCAGCACTATGGCACTATAGAAAAAGGTAAAACGGCCGACCTGATCATCCTGGACGCCAACCCTGCACAGGATATTAAGAATACCCGGAAAATAGCAGCAGTATACAAAGCAGGCGAAGAAGTAAGTAAAGGGCCACTGCACCCGTAGTGTAGTGCGCCTGCGTACACCCGGTGTTCATTTTCGATACAGGTATTTTTATTTTAAAATATATAAGAAGATAACAGTGAAGGCTGTGCCAAATGGCATTCTCTTAGGATAAGTGTTTTCAAAAAACCAACATGAAACATTTTATCCCCGCATTTCTTTTATGCTTATCAACCCTTCTTTCGCAGGCGCAGGTAACAACTGATAATCTTCATAAAACAAAAGTGGACAGTCTTGTTCAATCTGCGCTCACCATTTTTATGCAGGACAACGCCCGCGTTAGTGCAGAAGTAGGGGTATATACCGGCGGACAGACCTATATCTACCGTTACAGTAAAACAAACCTCCCCGCTCCCAACACACCCTACGAAATAGGTTCCGTTTCCAAAACATTTACCGGCTATTTACTGGCCAAAGCAGTAACAGATAAAAAAGTGAAACTGGATGATGACATCCGCTTTTACCTGAACGGCGACTATCCTAACCTGCAATACAAAGCACATGCTATCCAGCTGAAACACCTGATTGCACACGTTTCCGGCTTACCCTTCATGCTGCCCGACCGTCGCGATCTTTTCCAGCGCCCTGATGATTCCATCCCGGGCGTGATCGATAGTTTGCAGCACGACTATTCCATGGCTGCTTTCCTCAATGATCTTCACCAGGTACAACTGGATACCATTCCCGGTTATCATTTCAAATATTCCAATGCAGGGGCACAACTACTTGGGTTCATACTGGAACGCATATACGGCATGCCGTACGCCCAACTGGTGAGAAAATATATTACCCGTCCGCAGCAGATGAAATACACCACTGCAGCACTTCCTGATAATGCGGCGAAAGGCTATAATCAACAGGGACGGATCATGCCATACAATCCCCCGCTGTTGCTGGCTGCCGGCGGCATCTATTCTTCCGTAGCCGATATGCTGCAATATGTCCGCCTGCAAACCGATGAAAACAACCCGGTAGTAAAATTAACACACCAACCTGCCTGGGGCGATATCAATAGCTATGCGATGGGGTTAAGCTGGCAGATGAATAAAACCAGCAACGGTATAAGAAGGATCTGGCAAAGCGGCGGCACGTTTGGATTTTCCAGTTACTGCGTCGTTTACCCTGAACGGAATACCGGTATTGTGATATTAACGAATGAAGCCGACCGCACTGCACAAGATGCGTTGAGTGTGGCCGCAGGAAAAATATTTGAAGGATTGGAGTAGCAATAAAGGTATTCTAAGTCAGAGATAAATACTAGTCAGCCACTTGCCGATGCTGAAAAATGTGCCGCCTGAAGCACAATTCCATCTTAAAATGGCTGGCTATTACTTTATTTCTGACTTTCTTTACTTTTTAAAGTCTGTAAAGGTCTTTCCATCATAACGATGCACCCCGCCTCCGGATCCAAACCAAATACTTCCATCGTTAGCTTCTGAAAGTCCCAAAAAAGCTGGTGGTCCTGACAAGATTTCGGTTACAGCAGGTTTTTTGTTGTACAAGGACTTTGCATCATAACGTGAAAGCGCCCAGACTGACCCACCAGGAGGATTTATGCTACCTGTAGTCCAGATGTTTCCTTTTTCATCTTCGATTATTGCATAAGCCCCCCTCTGCGACACCTTAGTAAACGTTCTGCCGTCATAGCGCCAAAGACCACCAGCGTCACCGAACCAAATGCTTCCTTTTTTATCTTCGATTATTGACCAAACGTTTTTAAACGCTTTGCCATCTTTGTCTTTTAAAACGGTAAATGTTTTTCCATCATAAAAACAAGGCCCGTCCCATGTGGCAATCCATAATTTCCCTGTTTTGTCTTCCATGATAGCCTTAATACCATTATTGGGAAGTCCGTCTTTCGTTGTAAAATTTTGAAAGGATTTCCCGTCGTAACGGCTTAGCCCATTTCCGCCGAACCAGATATTACCTCCTTTATCTTCATAAATAGACATTACCATGTTATTGGCAAGCCCCTCCCTGGTTGTAAAATGTTGAAAGGTTTTGCCGTTGTCATTATAAACTCCGGAATCAGTGGAAGCGAACCAAAGGTTTCCGTGTCGATCTTCCAGAACATCCCAGAATCTGTGCGAACCTATTTTATTACTTGTGAGATTAGTAAACGATTTTCCATCGTAGCGAAAAGCACCACTCCATGATGCAGCAATCAAAATGTCTCCATTTCTGGCCTGCTTTACATGCCGAACCTGACTCTTAGGTACCTTGGAGGTAGCCAACTCTTTAAGTTGGGACTCGGAGTAGCCATTATGTTCTTTACTGAAATTATCTTGTGGTACGTTTGTTTGGTTTTGTCCGCAGGAAGTATGAAAAACAAGCATCCAGAAGAGGACATATACGTGTGCATATTTCATAATTTTTTCTATTTAATTATCGGGAACAGAAACACTGGCAGACCTATCGCTGCATTGCTTTCTTAGACATGTAGCCAGTTAACGACATCCTTAGCGCCATGTTTCTGTTGAGCCTGTACAGAAGAGTGAATTAGTTCAGCGGGCATAGTGAGCAGGCTATCCAAAAAGGTTCCTTTATTTTTCATATCCTATTAAAGCTTGATACAGCGAACCTACTTTAATCCTTTTAACTTCAAGGATCCTGATTGTAAATTAAAATGTAAACTTTGTAAATTGTTGTGGGAAGAACCCAGTCGCAACGGTAGTGCAGCATCCTTTATACCGCTAAACTAAAGGTCCTTATAAAGAAGTAAACCCTCTTTTTTATAAGGACCTAATTCCTGCTATCTTTTTTTTCCCGATTGAGTAAACCAAATTCCCGATCCGATTCCTTTGTGCCCCTCCTGCCTCCTACCTTTGCGAACATAAATACTATGTTCGTCTGTTGTAGCATTCCCACTATTCCCTAAATCTTAAAAACTGATCATGAAAGTTATTGCATTGGCAATGGCATGTGCGTTACTGGCCTTGTTAAACACGGCTGTTAAAGCGCAGCATCCGGCACACGGCGTCATCAAAGGCCGCATTACAGTGGAAGACGGCACACCGGTTCCTGGTGTGGGACTCCGTTTGAAAGATTCCCGCAAACAAACTACCTCCAACGAAAATGGAACGTATACACTCCGCAATATTACTCCCGGCACATATACCGTGGAGGTTTTTATAACCGGCCGTGATGTGATCAGCCGTTCAGTGACCGTAACAGCAGGAGAAACTGCGGAAGCCGATTTCCAACTCAGTGCTTCCAAACAAACTTTGCAGGAAGTGATTATAGCAAGCGGTCGTAATAAATTTGCAAAAAAAGAAACAGATTACGTAGCCCGCATGCCGTTGAAGAACCTGGAAAATCCGCAGGTATACAGCATTGTAGGATCCGAGTTGATGCAGGAGCAGGTTATAGTGGATTATAAAGATGCGATCAAGAATGTAGCCGGCGTGAATTCCACTGAAACGGTGAGCAATGGTCGTACCTCTACTATTATCCGTGGCTTCCGCACGCAGAACTATATACGAAATGGTATGATGGCCAACCAGCTGGTAACGGTAGACGTATCCAACCTGGAAAGGATTGAAGTGATCAAAGGTCCTTCCGGCACATTATTTGGCACCGGCGCCGTATCTTATGGCGGGCTGGTAAACCGTGTGACCAAGAAACCTTTCGATACCTTCAAAACAGATGTTAGCCTGACCGCAGGAAGTTACAACCTGAATCGCATTACCATCGATCTGAATGCACCGCTGAATAAGGAAAAAACAGCACTGCTGCGCGTAAACTTCGGCAGGCATGCCCAGGAAAGCTTCCAGGAAGCAGGCTTCAAAAGAAACTATTTCCTGTCTGCCGCCTTCTCTTACCAGGCTAATGAGCGACTGAGCTTCCTCGTAGACCTCGAAACGTTCCGTAACCGCGGAACACCGTCCATCGCCTATCTGAACCCGGCAGCCGGTGTTACTGATTACAAAGAGGCAATGGGTAAATACTATAAGCGAACCTTTTATACCAATGATCTTATATCTACTTTCCCCGGATATAACGTATTCGCACAAATGAATTATAAGATCAACAGTAACTGGAACACCACCACCGTATTCTCCACCGGCGGTGTGAACGCCCGCGAACAGTACCAGTTCTCCGGCAACTGGCTGCCGGGAAAAGATAGCATCACCCGTCAGCTTCAGAAGTATAGTCACAACTACAATACTATTCAGCTCCAGCAGAACCTGAATGGTACTTTCCATACCGGTTCCATCAAACACCGTATACTGGTGGGTCTGGATTACCTGGCTGATATCACGCAGCCAACTTATACTTCCCGCTTCATCCTCGATACGGTGAGCGCTTCAGCACCTACCAGGTTCCTGATGATGGAAAAAATTTATCCTATGTTCCCCACTCCTACTGCACAGGCGAATAACTTCTATAAAAGCCATCTTGACCGCTACGGCATCTATGCTTCAGATGTGATCAATTTTACGGATCGCCTGCTGTTGATGCTAAGTCTCCGTTGGGATAAAGTAGATAACCAGGGCACCACCAACCTGCTGAACGGCAATGTAACCGGCAGCTACAGCAAATCATCTTTCTCTCCAAAATTCGGCGTGGTATACCAGCTGATCAAAGACCAGCTGTCTGTTTTCGCCAACTACCAGAACGGCTTTACTTACAGCGCCCAAACAGATAAACAGGGTAACCTCTTCAAGCCGGAACAGGCCAACCAATGGGAAGGCGGCGTGAAAGCAGAACTGTTTGAGCGCAAATTAAACGTTACCCTCAGCGCATACGACATTAACGTGACCGACAAGCTGCGCTCAAATCCCGAAGACCCCGCCTTTTCAATACAGGATGGATCGCAGAAAAGCAAAGGCTTTGAAGCCGAAGTGATCGCCAATCCTTTCCCTGGACTTAACATTACAGCCGGTTACGGGTTCAACGAAAGCGAGATCACCAAAGCCAATGCTAACGTAGGGAAACGACCTGCGCGCTCCGGCGGTAAGCATATGGCCAACACCTGGATCAGCTACCGGCTGGTGAAAGGGAAACTACAGGGCCTCGGCATTGGCGGCGGATTGTTTTACAACAGCGAAACGCCTTTTGATGATGCTAATACCTTGTTCTTCCCTGCCTATGCACTCGTAAACAGCACCGTGTTCTACGACCGGCCTGGTTACCGCATCGGTATAAAACTGGATAATGTTTCAAATACGATGTATTGGGGTCCATGGGGCGAGCCGCAGCCGCCACGTAACTATGCGGTGAACCTCGTGATCAAACTATAGGGTTTTCGCCATTCATACATCCATGAAAGCACGGTTCGCTGTGCTTTCATTTTACATTTTAACACATGCGCATCAAAAAAATATTCGGTTGGCTGCATCTCTGGCTGGGACTCGTTTCCGGGATCATTGTATTCATCATTTCCATCACCGGCGCCATTTACGCCTGGGAACCGGAATTGTCTGAATACACGGCTTCCTATCAGCACGTAACTCCGCAGGACCTGCCCTTTCAGCCTGTAACTGCCATCCGTACAGCGGGAGAAGCCAGCATGGGTGGCGAAAAGGCATTCCGCATCCTGTACCAGGGGAAAGACAAAGCGGCCGTGGTTCAGTTCTTCCAAAAGAAACCCTATCACTACTACAACGTATACGTAAATCCCTATACGGCCAAAGTGCAGAAGGTGCTTAACCGCGACGATGAGTTCTTTCATTTTATCCTGCAAGGCCATATGCACCTGTGGCTCCCGCAGGAAACCGGCGGCGTTATAGTCGGATGCAGTACATTGGTGTTCTTCCTGATGCTCGTAACCGGCATCGTGCTGTGGTGGCCGCGCAACAAGGCCCGCCGGAAAGTCAGCTTCCGCGTTAAGCTGGATGCTTCGCCAAAAAGACTGAACTATGATCTCCATAATGTGCTGGGATTTTATGCCAGCTGGATCGTTATTTTCGCCGCCTTAACCGGCCTGGTATGGAGCTTCACCTGGATGGCGCAGGCTGAATTCTGGGTATTCAGCGGCGGCCAGAAAAGGCCGGGTGCCGTGCCGGTGAAATCCGGTAATCATGCGCCGGTGAAAGACAGCACCCTCATTAACCAGGTATTTGGATCCTTTATGGACCATTATCCGCAGGCCGCAGGCTACAGCATTTCCCTGCCTGCCAACGATTCCGCAGCCATCATTGCCAGGGCCTACCCTGGTCGCCACCAGTTTTATGATGCCGACTACCTCTATTTCGATCAGCATACCGGCCGGGAAATTACGCCTTCCTATCTCGGTAAGTATAAAGACGCCACCGTGGCAGAGAAAGCGGTACGCATGAATTACGACATCCATGTGGGCAGCATCGCCGGACTCCCGGGCCGGCTCCTGATGTTCTTCGCCGCCCTGATTGCCGCTTCTTTACCTGTTACAGGTTTTCTCATCTGGTGGGGCAGAAAGAAAAAATCAACACCGAAGCGTCCAGCAAAAAAAGAAAGCATTAAGAATTTTCACGCCGTGCCGGATTGATGTATCCGGCTTCTGACTTACCGGGAAACTTATTAGTCTTATCAAACAGGAAGTTGTAACTTCATTAACAATACAAAAAGACGCTTTAGCAATAAGACATTGTGATACAAGAAAAGTAGCAACCGTGTAAATTCCTCTTAACTGATACTGTTATGAAAACACTGCTCTTTCTATTCCTGCTGCTTCCCCTGATTTCATCAGGCTTTGCCACAGATACCGTTCCCTACTTCTACCTCACTCCCGCAGACGCCGCAAAAATACTGGGCCAGCCTGCATTACTCACCCTGAAATCAGAAAAACAGGAACGCGATGCACTGAAGTACCGCTGCGCTTTTACAGCCGTGGAATCGGACCCCGTTTCCGGGAAAACCGGTAATGTGTACTACAACTATGAAAAGTACCGTTCAGTAGCTGCTGCACAAAAAACCTACACCGGTATATTGGACGACAACCGCCACAATGGCAACATCCAGCTACTCGATAACACCGGCGATGAAGGCTTCTTTCAAACCGACAGCGATAACTTCCAGCTGATCATGGTAAGAAAGAAGGATAAAATTATCCGGATGAAAGTCAATAAGGTGACGAGTACCTCTTCTTTAACAGCGCTGAAAGAAACCGTTAACAGGATAGCCGCCACGTTATAGTACCCTGCCGAAAGTTTGAGATTCGAAGTTACTCTTCTGCATAAATGCATAAAAATAAACCTGCCGGTTTTGCCGCTTTTTGCCGGATTATGCCGGAATCTGTTGCGGCCAGAAATAGTCACAGTGTATGGGAAGTGTATCATGAGAGTATTGTGAGAGTATGGGAACTGTATCGGGACTGTATGGGGACTGTATGGGGAATACGACACATAGACGAGTCCTAAGTATCTGAGAAGTATTGGAGATGTATCCGAGAAGTATTGGAGAAGTAATAAAGAGACTTATTAATCGGCCACTGAAATTCAAATTTACCATATTAATTCTCATTCAACCGGAAAATAAAAAAACTGCCTCATTATAAATGAGGCAGTCTTCTTTGAGTAACACCACTTCTCTACAATCCCTTTCCAAAATCCGGCGCCTGTTTATCATACCAGATCCTTTGCGAACTCAGTGTAGGCAAATCCTGTGCATTGGGCGTAAAGCCCTGCTGCTGCATCGCCGTATTCCAGTTGGCCCTGTTTACTTCGCCTGGATCTGTTAACCAGAACCGGCGCGGTATCAGCTCATTAAAAGTTTCCCTGCCATAGTAAGCAGAACCCGTTTTCGGATACCCTGTGCGCCTGCAAAATACATACGCTTCATTAGCCTGCCGGTACATGCTCAGGTAAGCCTGTATGTAGATCCGTTCGAGGTTATTAACACCATTGAATTTCACCTGCGCATTATTCAGATAGGCATTGATTTCAGTTAACCCCGTGCCCGTGTAAGCGGTAGTAGAACCGGCTGCTACCGCAATCGCATTCATGGTTTGAATGGAAGATGTAATACCTTTCTTATACCAGTCTTCCGCCGTTCCTTTGGTATCCGCTCCACCGGCATATCCTTTCTGTATAAACTCTGCTATATAAAAACAGGTTTCGGCGTAGGTAACCGGTACATCGAGGAAATTGCCCGTAGCCGAGTTCAGTTTGGGAGAAAAGAACCTGCGGTTAATGGGCGATATCAGGTTGTATTTGGTATACTGGCTCACAATAAACCCATTCCCGATATACGCTGCCACCGTAGGATTGGTGGTCCAGTCGGCCGGACCGCCCTGGTACATGATCAGCGGATCGTTGGGATTAATGAAAGCAGGCAATGTAACGTTGTATTTTGCCAGCGAATCTTTATAACCGCCTACCAGGTCGTTCTTTTCAAAATATACCGGTAAACGCGGGTCCTGGCTCTTTTTCAGGAACGCCATGATGGACGTGGTGGCATAACGGCGGCTGCGGTAATCGATATCTCCCCCGTTGCCAAAGGGCGTATAGGTGCTGTTGAGATACTTCACCTGTGAATCGTCGCCATCAATAGGCCCGGTAGCATCTTTTAATACCTGCTGAAAAATGGCCTGGCATTTTGCTTTATCAGCGTTCTCTAACCTGGCGGCTATACGAAGTTTAAGCGTGTTGGCCAGCTTCACCCATTTAGTCCAGTCGCTCTGGTAAAAAATATCCGATTGACCGTAGCCTACCTGCGCAGGCAGTGAATTATTGGACAGCACCGCAATGGCCGCATCGAGTTGTGAAAGCCAGTTATTGAACAGGGCGGGCTGCTCATCGTATACCGGTCCGTATTGCGCCTGGTAACGGCCTTCAATGGCTTGTGAATAAGGAATGGAGCCATTCATATCCGTTACTTTAATCCCGTGGAGCACCTGTAATACGTAGGTGGCCATCGCAATCTTCTGGTACGCATCTTTATTCGGCATCGCCTCTACCTGCTTTCTTATCTCAAAAAGATTAGGTAAGATTTGCAGGTAGTAGTTATTATAGCGGGTATTTACATTGTTGGTGATTTCGTACGGACTGGAAGTAACATGCTGCGTAAAACGCATCAGCTGTTCCATGCTTTCCCACACCCATTCTGTACCCTGGTAGGTAATGATCTTATCCTGCGAATAACTTAAAAGGAACTTCACATCCGGTTTGGAAACGAGACTGGGGTTGGTATTGATATCTCCGAAATTTTTAGAGCACGAACTAACGCCCAGCAGTGCCAGCAACAAACCGGTTCTTATATATTGAAATGTATTTTTCATGATCTTGATTTTTTGTTTGTACAATTTAATTTCCTTTAGAACCCAACCCTGATAGTGCCTGCAATGGAGCGTACCATCGGCAGAAATCCTTCTTCACCGGAGAAGGCCGTGTTATTGGAGTTGTTGGAAGCAGGATTGTAATTAAAAGGCAATGAATTGTACAGGTATAGTAAGTCGCGGCCAATAATCGCCACGCTGAGATTATTCAGCATCAGCTTCTTGCAGAGTGCCGGTGAAAACTGGTACGCCAAAGACACCTGTCTCAAAGAAATCCAGGAATTCTTTTTGATCCAGTAATCGGAAACACCGGTAGAAGAAGAACCATAGCGATAATAAAACTGCGGGGCATGCGTAGGTTCCACAAAACCTTTTTCATAAGCCTGCTGATAGGTCATGCCGCCTACATTTACCTGTGAGCCATCGGGCATGGTCACCATCTGGCCTTTGGCAAATACGCCGTCGGGAATAAGTCCGTCGTCGTAGGTTTGCTGATCATACTTGCTGGTCCAGGTGATGCCGCCATGTTCTGCATCCCTTCCCTGGAGCGTGTTGGGCAATACGCCGGTATGTGTGCCATAGCGATAGGTAAGCAGTACAAAGTCACCGCCAAATTTGCCATCCAGTAATACGTTCAGCGAAAGATTTTTAAACCGGAAAGTATTGCTCCATCCTGCTCGGAACTTTGCATTGATATCACCTACATCCTGCAGGGTGTTGCTGCGGGCAGGAAATCCGGCGCGTGCATCGGAGCGCCAGGCCAGTTCAGGTTTGCCGTTATTGGGATCGGCTACCGGGTTGCCGTTGGCGTCGGTGGCCTGGTATGCTTTTGAATGGATGGTAGTACGGAGGGTACCGTAGGATTTACCTACAATAGCCCAGGTACTGATTTCTCCTACATTAGCTTTCAGGTCGTACTCTGTTCTGCCGGGGTACAGCGATTTAATGAGGTTCCTGTTGAGAGAGTAGTTCACGCTGGTGTTCCATTCAAAGCTGTTTGTTTTCACTGGTGTTCCATCGATCATCACTTCCAGGCCCCTGTTCTGGATATTTCCGGCGTTGATGATAATGCCTTCCAGTCCGGATTCCGGCGGAGTGCCAATATCGAGGATCTGGTTTTTGGTATTATCCTGGTAAACAGATACATCAAAGCCTACCCGGCTTTTGAAGAAACGCATTTCCATACCCAGTTCCTTAGCTACTTTTCTTTCGGGTTTCAGATCGGGTACCAGTGCAATAAATTTACCGGTAAGCGGATCAGGGTACCGGCTGTAAGTAGAGATGGGCAGGTCCAGACCGCCGGAAGAAGTGTAACCGTTAAACGCAAATCCGGGGTTAATATTAAAAGGATCGGTATCATTACCCAGTCCGGCGATATTACCTCTTAACTTACCATAGGAAATCCATGCAGGCAGTTTAAAGGTTTCGGAGAACAGCCAGGAAACGCTGACAGCCGGGTACTGGTAAAAGAAATTACCGCTGCCATCTGTATAGGTGAGCGCGGATGACCAGTCGCCGCGGAAGGTACCCTGTACAAACAGCTGGTTTTTCCAGGCCAGGTCCACGCTTGCATAAATAGAGTTAAAGGCTTTCTTACTTTTCAGCCCGCCTTCTGCTCTTGGCTTCTCTACAGAGTTTGCCAGGAAGTAATTGCCGGGGTAACTGAGTCCGCCTACTGTTTCGCTGTAATTGTAGGTAGTTTGGAAACGTTGGGTTTCACCGCCTATGTAACCGCTGAGGTCAAGATCTTTCGTGAGGGTTTTATTAATGGTTCCCATCCATTTAAAGAAATAACTTTCTTTGCTCGTATGTCCAAGACCGTATAAGCCACCGGTGAAATTCTGTCCCTGTCCCAGTTCTTTGTTTTCATTTTTGGTGTACAGGTTATTTACGTTGCCTTCCAGTACCAGGTTAGCCCAGGGGGTGAGCTTAGCGGTAATGGCTACACGCCCGCGGATGGTTTGCTCATTCTGGAAATAATCGTTTTCATATAAATTAAACCAGAAGCGGGATTCCGGCGACTTGTTCGTTTCATTAGGATCTGCCGGGTTGGGAGCGCCGCCGAGTGCGCTGGTGTAATGTGCTTTTTGCATCCAGTAACGCGTATCATAGTTACGTGGCAGGATCCAGGTAAACAGTTTACCGAAGTTATAGGAAGCAAAGGCATCCAGGCCACCCAGCCGTGGCGGGTTCCTTCCGGTGAAGTAGGTGTAGTTGGTGCTTACATCAGCGCTCAGGAATTTATTGATCACATGGGTAACGCGTGCTTCCACGCTGTTTTTGAGCAGGCTGTTTTTAGCTACAATACCTTCGCTCTGGTCGCGGGTGTAGGACACGCGGAAGGTGGAGCGGTCGTTACCGCCATCTAGCGACACGTTGGTAGCGGAACCATGACCGGTTTGAAATGCGTCGAGGAAATTATTGGGTTGCGCTACATATTTTGTGGGGGTGCCGTCGTAGTTGATAACGTCCTGGCCGGCAAAGCGGGGTCCCCAGTTCTCCAGTTCCCGTCCTATCTGCCGGTCGATATACGGCTTACCGGTGGCCGGGTCTGTGGGGAACACCTTTGTTCTCCATTGTTCGTTCGGTTTGTAATTGGGATCGCGGTTATCAGTAAAAAAATTGCCTACGGTGCCACCGCCGAATTCATTCTGGAAGTCGGGGCCGGAGTAAGGTTTGAATACATTAAACGTCTGACTAACGTTAATGCCTAAACCTTTTCTTTCATGTCCTTTTTTGGTAGTGATGAGGATGACCCCGTTGATAGCGCGGGAACCGTATAACGCGGCAGCGGATGATCCTTTGAGCACGGTAACAGACTCAAAGTCTTCCATGTTCAGGTTCTTCAGGTCATTACCAAAGTCGCGGCCCGTACCGCTGAACGTGCCATTATCGACGATTACGCCATCTATCACAAAAATGGGCTGGTTGTTACTACGGAGGGTGGAGTTACCGCGGATCACTATCTTGGTGCTTCCAAAAAGTCCGCCTGCGCCCTGGTCGATCTGCACGCCGGCTACTTTTCCCTGCAGGGCATTCACCGGGTTTACTTCATTGGTCATGGCCAGGTCGCCGCCTTTAATTTCAGTTGCCGAAAAGCCCAGGCTCTTTTTAGCTTTGGTGATACCCAAAGCGGTGACTACTACTTCTCCCAGCTGTTTGTTGTCTTCCACTACGGTGACGTTGATAGTGGTTTGGTTGTTAATGGGAATTTCCTGGCGCAGGTAGCCGATGGCATTAAAGACCAGTACGCCATTGGCCGGTGCGCTGATGGAATAGTTACCGGCTGCATCGGAAACGCTGCCTGTTTTAGTACCTTTCAGTAATACAGAAACGCCAGGTATGACTTCCTTTTTGGTGGAAGTAATTGTTCCGGTGACTTTAATGTTTTGGGCAAAGGCTGCAGCAGTACAGCAGAGCATCAGGTATAAAGAAAATGTTCCGCGTTTGCAGGAACGTAAACAAGTCCACATACATGTGAGTTTTAAGGTTGATAATACTTATGCTATTGACTGATTTGAATTGCGCGATTTGTTCACTTGCTTATGATGGTTGATTACAGTAACGGTTGATAATTTGCTTATAACTATAACGGCTGAATTGGTCAATTGTTCATTGTTGCAGAAGTGTTCCTGCTATTTTTTCACACGTCGCCAGGTACATTGAGATTTTTGTAAAAGTAATCTAAAGCCAACTATCAACGTCAACTTTTATCTATTCACTTTTAAATACAATGTGTCATGTTTACAACCATTTCCCGTCCGGACCTTTATTGTCCATATCCTCAGCGCCTGCATCCGCAGGTACATGAAGCGGATGCACATACCACCGGTTGGGTGCATACTTTTCATCTTGCTACAGACGAAAGCTCCTGGAATGCTTATCATGATCAGAAGTTCACCTGGATGGTAGCCAGGATGTTCCCGGATGCACCGTTTTTTTCGCTATGTATTGCGAGCGATTTTAACACGCTTCTTTTTTTGTGGGATGATCATCTCGATGCGCTGGCGCCTAATGAATTCAACACCGGCTTTGAGCGTATGGCGCATCACATGATGCAGATCCTGCAGACCGGCCGGACGTTTACGCTGGACAGCGGCGGTCCCCTGCTGGCTGCCATGAGCGATATCTGGCAGCGGATGTGCCGGATCAGCAACCGGGCCTGGCAGGCGCGTTTCGCCCGCAGCCTGAAAGATGCCTTTACTGCCAATTTGTGGCGTATGCAACACGTGGATCATGCCCGCAATATTTCCCTGAAAGATTATATGCGCTTTCGCCCCCAGATCGGCGGCGCTAACTTTTTCCTGGAACTGGCTACCCTGATGAGCGCCATCCATCTGCCCGCCGATCTGCGCGCCAACCCGCAGGTAAAAAACATGGGATTATATTGCAGCCGTACCATTTGCTGGGCCAACGATCTCTACTCCTTCTCGAAAGAATCAGAACTCGGCGATGAACTGAACCTGGTTATGCTGCTGAAACATCACCAGCAGCTTACGCTGGACCAGGCGGTAGAACAGGCCGTGAAGATCCACAACTCCGAAGTTGCATTGTTCAACAACACCGCCGATGTGCTCACCGCTGTATGCGCAGCTGGCGTGCGGCCGGTACTGGAAAAGTATATTTTAACGTTGGGACAAATGATGAAAGGCAACATCGACTGGAGTGGTAAAGATACTACCCGCTATCAGTACGTATATGCGTAACTATTGGAACAACACTTTATTTACGGTGCTGTTCAACAGTTTAAGATCAATAGGTTTAGAGATATATTCCCTGGCGCCCGCGCCGAGCATATCATCGATCGACTCCTGGAATGCATCGCCCGATACGGCGATCACCGGAATATTTTTTAAAGCAGGTATATCACCGAGCAGTTGAAGGGTATCTTTCCCGCTAAGTCCCGGCATATAACTATCTATGAAAATAAGATCCGGTTTTTCATCCATTGCTTTGTTAATACCTTCTGCCCCGCTGCCGGCCACTATGGTAGTGAAGCCGAGCCTGCGCAGAAAGCTGGACAATACCAGCTGGCTCATCTCATTATCATCAATTACCAGGCTTTTCAGCCCTTTATGGAGCGTTAACTCCATCCAGCCTCCCTGGGCAGGCGACGGCGCCGAACTCACCGTTAATGGCAACCGCACAATAAAGGTGGCTCCTTCTTCCGGTATACTGGTAACAGTAATCTTTCCACTCATCATTTCCACATATTTTTTTGTGATCGGTAATCCAAGACCCGTTCCTTCAAAATCGCTTTTACCTGATTTAAACGGTGTGAACAGGGTCACCAGGTCCGCTGCAGGAATACCCTGGCCCTGGTCCTTTACCATGAACTGCCAATGTGCTTCTTCGCACAAAACGCCAACTGAAATCAGGCTGTTGGTGCGGGTAAATTTGATGGCGTTAAACAGCAGGTTATTCAGTACCTGTGCCAGTTTGTTTTTATCTGCCAGTATATAGCAGGGCATATCTTCTGCAATATCTGCCCTGATCTTTATTCCCCGCAGATCAGCAATGTATTGGTATACGATGATCTTGTCGGAAATCAGTTCGCGGATATTAAATGATTCGGGATGAATGGCATGGGCTGCGCCGTCTTCTATTTTAGAAATGGCCAGCACATTATTGATGATCTGTAAAACATTATGCGTAGCGGAATACAGGTGCTCTATTTCCGGGCGGATATCACTATAACGTTCCTCTTTCTGCGCTTTCATCATCAGATCCTGGCTGATACCGTAAATGGCATTCAGCGGGTTCCTGATTTCATGGCTGGTTTCCCTGACAAAGATCGTTTTCTCATCCGTTGCTTTTGCCAGTTTTATATTGAGCGTTTTTAGTTTTCTTACATACAGGAAGATAGTAGCTACATCCAGCAAAAGTATAGCCGGTAGCGTTATCCAGCGGATGATAAATTGCTGGCTATGCCCCATTTCCATGGGAGTGATCAGTGTGTAG
The DNA here is from genome assembly GCF_050434025.1 of Chitinophaga sp. W3I9. NCBI lineage: Bacteria > Pseudomonadati > Bacteroidota > Chitinophagia > Chitinophagales > Chitinophagaceae > Chitinophaga > Chitinophaga sp. W3I9. The sequence goes on along the minus strand of NZ_JBNPWC010000001.1, from coordinate 3,598,288 downwards.
TAATAATTGATTTCGCAGGCCGTTACCGACACCACCGCCACCACGATACTGGCTACCACCAGCGCGCGTGTTCTGAAAATCATGAGCGACGCCCCGAGCAGGAACAGGAATAACAGGTGTACTTCCGTTAACATGCCCATTACGGCGCTGAAATAAACGATGGCGATATTGTTAATGGCAATGAAGGCGATGCTGGCTAAAACGGGTTTATTTACAGCGTTAAGGAAAAATACGCCGAGGAAAAGTCCGGCTTCTATATAAGCAGGGATCAGCAGGTCAAATTTCCCGGTGCCCATGTAAGCAAGGATGCCGAATAAAAGGCAAAGCGTGGTGGTAACAACAGAAAAAGTATTAACCATCCTGGTCACCTTTGCCAGCGATTCCTCCTGGCGGAAGGTTCCGGTATTTACAACACGGTGAAAAAGTTGACCGATGTTCATATGGCTATATTTTGAGAGGCATTCGCGGGATAGCTGACAAAGCAATACAGTTGTAAAATCAGTTATATCACATTCATAATCCTATTGCAATTTAGTGATTATTTATTTCCCGGAACCTTTCACTTTCAACAGGCTGGCATTAATGGCTACCACCACGGTGCTTACTGTCATCAACACCGCTCCTGCAGCGGGGCTCAGCATAATTCCCTCTTTATAAAGCACGCCGGCGGCCAATGGCAGCGCCACAATATTATAACCCGTTGCCCAGGCGAGGTTCTGGATCATTTTCCCGAAAGTGGCCTTACCAAATAAAATCAGGTTTACTACGTCTTGCGGGTTGCTGTTCACCAGTACGATGCCGGCCGTTTCTGCCGCCACATCGCTTCCGCTGCCGATGGCAATACCCACGTTGGCCTGCGCCAGCGCGGGGGCGTCGTTGATACCGTCGCCGGTCATGGCTACAAACTCGCCCTGTTGCTGCAATGCTTTAATCTTATCCAGTTTCTGGTGCGGCAGCACTTCAGCAATATAGCTGTCCATACCAAGCGTCTTACTTACGCTTTCTGCTACCACTTTGTTATCGCCGGTGAGCAGCACCGTTTTGATCCGGTTTTCCTTCAGCGTGGCAATGGCGCCTGCCGATTCCGGCCGGATCTGGTCCGCCAGCGCAATAAAGCCCGCTACCTTGTTGTCCTTTATCACATATACCAGGGTTTCTCCCGGCTCAATGTTGGCGGTAGCGGCATCCCTGAACTCTTCGGCCACATAACCCGGACTCACCACCTGCACTTCTTTCCCGGCAATATTGCCGGTGATACCTTTCCCGGTGATGGCCGTTACATTTTCCGCCGCCGGCGGGGTAAGCTGCATTTCTTTTGCTTTACTTGTAATCCCCGTAGCAATGGGATGTTCGGAACTGCCTTCCAGCGCAGCCGCCATTTCCAGGATCTCTTCTTTGGAAATACCCTGCTGCAATGAATCAAACCTCACCACTTCAAAACGGCCTACGGTGAGGGTACCTGTCTTATCAAAAACAATAGTGGTAATCTTCCTCGAATTCTCAAAGTCGGTGCGGTTTTTTATGAGCAACCCATGCCTTGCGGATAAAGCGGTGGATTTCGCAATTACCAGCGGCACCGCCAGGCCCAGCGCATGCGGGCAACAGATCACGATCACCGTTACCATGCGCTCTATGGCAAACGACAACTCCCGGCCGCTCAACCACCAGTATAAGAAAGTGGCAATACCGGATAAAATGGCAATTACTGTAAGCCAGCGCGCGGCTTTGTCGGCCAGCAGCTGGGTTTTCGAACGGGATTGCTGCGCATCCTGCACCAGCTTCACTACCTGCGAAAGATAGGAGTCGGCCACACCATGCGTAACAGTGACCCTGATAGCGCCATTGCCGTTGATAGAACCGGCAATTACTTTATCGTTCGCCTGCTTTTCCACCGGTTTGGATTCGCCGGTAAGCATACTTTCATTCAACGACGTGTTGCCTTCCAGGATGGCACCATCTGCAGCCACTTTCTCCCCGGGCTTTACCAGGATAACATCTCCCGCTTTCAGTTCCGCGGTTTTTACATCCATCACATGATTGCCATGTACCAGGTGCGCTTCATCCGGCATCAGCTGCACCAGCAGCTCCAGCTCCCGCGAGGCGCCCATCACCGATTTCATTTCAATCCAGTGTCCCAGCAGCATGATTAGGATCAGGGTGGTAAGCTCCCAGAAAAAATCCATGCCGGGCAAACCGAATACGGTAGCCACGCTGTACACGTAGGCTACCGTAATGGCAAAGCCGATGAGCGTCATCATGCCCGGTTCCCGGCTTTTCATTTCCTCCCACCACCCCTTCAGGAAAGGCCATCCGCCATAAAGAAACACAACAGAAGATAATACCAGCAAAACATATCCATCTCCCGGAAATGTAAAAGAAATGCCCAGCCAGTGCTGAATCATTTCCGATAGTAACATTACCGGTACCGTCAGCACCAGCACTACATAAAAACGTTTCCTGAAATCGGCGATCATCATGGCATGATGATCGTGATGTGCACCGTGATTCATGGATGCATGCGCATGCTCCATTTTCATGGTGTTGTGCTGATGCTGATGTTCCATTGCTGCTTGTTTTAATAGCTTAATGTAATACCTGCGCCGAGTCCCATGTCACTGTCGTAGTGCGTGGAAAATGCAAAGTTCTTTGTAACAATGTACCGGAACCCCGCCATGTATTCTTTATCGGTGTTCACCATAAAACCAAAACGTAACCTTCTTGTAAGTGGCACATCCTCTCTTGTTAACTGCACCCTTATTTTACCATCTGTGTCTACAGAAGCATCTGCCACGATCAGCATGGGTAAAGTGTATTCCACGCCCACATGAAATACCTGCCTGAAATCCTTTGTATTTTTCTGGCCGAAGAGATTTTTCTCCGGTTCATCCATTTTGTGGTAACGCACGTCCCAACCGATGTAAGGGAACAGCCATTGGTTCTTACCGAGATATCTTCCGAAATGGCTTTCACTTTCATAACCATCCCGGTCGTTTAACCCTACACGCCATTCGGTAGACAAACGGTAACGGCTATTCGCAACTACGATTTCACCATCACTACCGGTGCTTTCCAGCCCTACGCGCGCCATCGGGTACAACATGCGGTCGTCTTTCTTCAACATACGGTATGCCCTGGCAGGGTCCGGCACTTCCGGGTTTGGTGGTGAATTTTCGTAACTAAACACCCGTCCCATGCCACTCATCATGTGATACAAAATGTGACAGTGGAAGAACCAGTCACCGCTTTCGGTAGCGGCAAACTCAATCGTATCCACTTCCATTGGCATAATGTCCAGTACGGTTTTCAGCGGCGAGTATTCGCCCTGTCCGTTCAGCACCCGGAAGAAATGCCCGTGCAGGTGCATGGGATGCCGCATCATGGTGTTGTTGTACAACACGATCCGTACAATTTCGCCTTTTTTTATTAAGATCTTGTCTGTTTCAGATACTACTTTGTTGTTGATACTCCATACATAACGGTTCATGTTCCCCGTTAGTTCAAAATGCAGGAGTTTAACGGGGCCGGGCGGCAGCGTTGTTTTTTCCGGCGCCCGCAGCATACCGTAGTTCAGGGTTACGATATCTCCGGCAGTGCTATCCATTTGCATGTTTTGCATATCATGACCTGCGTGTTTCACCCGCTTATCATCACCGGTGATTTCAGGATACATGACCGTGTTCATATCCATTACCTGGTTACTCATTTGCATACCAGTGCTGGTATCGAGGTTGCCATCCATTTTCATCATATCATTCATCATCTTCATGCCTTCGAAATACTTCAGGCGGGGTAAGGGCTTTGCCGGCATCTTCATGCCCTGGCCCAGCCACAGCGAAGTGGAGCGGGTACGGTCTTCCGCAGTGGCAAGGAACTGATACTGCATATTATCCGGGATGGTCACTATTACGTCGTAGGTTTCAGATACGCCCACGAGGAGCCTGTCTACTTCCACGGGTTCCACATCGGCGCCGTCATTGGCCACTACGGTGAGTTTCCCGCCGGCATAGTTCAGCCAGAAATAAGTGGAGGAGCTGCCGTTTATGATGCGTAACCTTACTTTATCACCGGCTTTAAATTGCGGCTGTTCATCTGTTTCTTTACCGTTCGACAGGAAGCGTTCGTAATATACATCGCTCACATCCATTGCATTCATGCGTTTCCATTCATTGGTCACTTTTGTTTTGAAATGCTTATGCTGTATGGCTTCGGCGTAGCTCTGCACCGATCCTTTTTTGATGGCGAACCAGTCGTTGGCGTTGTGCAGGTACCGGTTTACGGTATGCGGATGCATATCGGTCCAGTCGCTCAGCAATAACGTATATTCTTTAGCGGTAGTTTCTTTCCGTTCATGGAAAACAATTGCGCCATACATACCGCTTTGTTCCTGGAACATCGTATGGCTATGGTACCAATAGGTGCCGTGTTGTACCACGGGAAAGCGGTAGAGGTGTGTTTCACCGGCTTTAACAGGCCGCGTGGTCAGATAGGAAACGCCGTCGTACTGATTGGGTAAGATGAGCCCATGCCAGTGTATAGACGTTTCTTCTTTCAATGTGTTGTGTACATAAATCTCTGCAGTGTCTCCTTCTGTAAAGTGCAGGACGGGTCCGGGGATGGTGCCGTTGATAGTAAGTGCATGGCTCATTTTACCGGAGTAGTGTACCATGCTGTCGCCTACGTATAAATCGTAGCGGACTACCTTTGGCGCAGTGTTTAAAGAAGCCTGTGCAGCAACCATACTACACAGGCTCATCAATGTTATATACAGGAATACTGCTTTCATACGAATGATTAAAGACTATTTAATGGTATCGCTTACCTTACCACAGGTAAGCATCTGGTTGCCGTAGTAAGGATTTTTAACAGCATTGCTGCTGCTTAACCAGTAAGCCTTTTTCATAGGGCAGTATTCCTGGTATACCGGCTGTGCGGAAAGCGGTGTAGCTTTTGCGAGCTGATAGAAATTATCAGAGAATGTTTTGAAATGTTCGCGTTGTTTACTGATATCTTTTGCTTCAGCTATTGCTTTTGCATCCGCCGTGAGCTTTGCTGCCAGCGGCATGTAGGCATTGTGAACAGCAGGCGGCATGGATGACATATCAACCTGGGCGGCGGCTTTTACAAACTCATCTGCTTTGGCGGCTGCCACTTCCGCATTGCTGCTCACGAGTGCATCTTTAATATTGTAGTATAAAGAAAGTAAGGGAGATAACTGTGTGGAAACAGTTTTATCCTGTGCCATACCCTGTTGCATAAATGCAGCCACCAATACGATGCCTGCCATTAATATTTTTTTCATGTCTGTTAGTTTTTACTTGTGGATAATATACTCCATGCTGCCTGTTATTACGATAAGGCGTCTGCCTTATAACCGGCTTTTTCTATCGCCACCCTGATTTCGCTTTTATCCAGGTTTTCTTTTGTAACGGTGAGTATTTTGTCGGGGCTGGCCAGGTCTACTTCCCAGTTATCTGCGCCCACCAGTTTATTTAATACAGGCGTTACCGTTGCAATACATCCGGAGCATTTGATGTTGGTTTTGAATTGTGTTGCGTTCATGTTGATTCTTTTATCTGGTGATGAATAATTAATTTGATGATGTAAAATTACGATGCCCGGGAGGCGGGACTGTTATACAATTCATGCTATCTTTTACATAATTCTTATGGCCGTGGCTGGGCCTCTTTTTAGGGGTACATGCGTCATTTTTACCGGCTTCTCCTGAAAAATTATAAAATAATGCCTGTCTTCCTTACATTTATACGCACATGATTCAACAGGGGCGTACCCCACAATACAGACAATACCACAATTATGAAAAAAAACGTTTTATTACTGGCGGCAACCATGATAAGTTCCCTCAGTTTTGCCGATGTCCGTTTACCCAACGTTTTCGGCGACAACATGGTGTTACAGCGCGACAAGCCAATCCCGGTATGGGGCTGGGCCGATAAAAATGAAAAGGTCACTATCCGGTTCAATCAACAGGAAAAAACGGTAAAGGCCGATAAGAACGGTAAATGGAAGGTATTCCTGCAGCCGGAAAAAGCAGGCGGCCCCTATACCCTGTCCGTAAAAGGCAAAAATGATATCAGTTTTCACGACATCCTGATGGGCGACGTATGGATCTGCAGCGGGCAATCGAACATGGAATTCCATGTAAACGGCGTAACCAATGCCAATAAGGAAATTGCCCAATCCGCCAACCCTGCCATCCGGCATTTTTACCTGCCCAAAGCGATGTCGGTGACGCCGCTGGATGATGTGAATAAAAGCGCCTGGTTACCGGCCTCACCGGAAAACACGGCCGATTTCACGGCAGTAGGCTACTTCTTTGCCAAAGCATTGAATGAACAAACACACGTACCTATCGGGTTAATACATACTTCCTGGGGCGGCACCATCGTGGAAACCTGGATCAGCAAAGAGGGGCTGACCAGCAGCGACGAGTTCGGCGACATGATGCAACGCATTCCCACGCTGAACATGGACTCCTCTGCCATCGCCGCCAAAAACAGGCAGCAACAGCTTATCCAGAATTTACAGGGCGGCCTGCCCAATGCCGCCACCGTGGCCACCTGGTCTGCCGCTAATACGGATGACCAGTCCTGGAAAAAAATGAAAGTCCCCGGCCTCTGGGAAGAGCAGCTGCTCCCCGACTTCGACGGTATCGTATGGTTCCGTAAAAGCTTCCAGGTATCTGCAGCAGATGCCGGCAAACCAGCGGAACTCAGCCTGGGCACCATCGACGACAACGATATTACGTACATCAACGGTACACAGGTAGGCAGCACCAAAGGCTATGATGCCGCCCGTACCTACCACATCCCGGCCGGTGTTTTAAAAGCCGGTACTAATGTAATTGCAGTAAGCATAGAAGATAATACCGGCGGAGGTGGTTTTTATGGAGATGCAGAGAATATTTTTCTGCAAACAGCCGGCCAGAAGCAATCCCTTACGGGCGACTGGTCCTTCCGCATCCAAAAGGCGCTGAACCCCGGCACCGCCGTTGGCCCCAACAGCTACCCATCGTTGCTGTTTAACGCCATGATTAACCCGGTACTGCCTTTTGCCATTAAAGGCGCCATCTGGTACCAGGGCGAAAGCAATGCCGACCGCGCCTACCAGTACCGCAAAGCCTTCCCGCTGATGATCAGCGACTGGCGCCGGCTGTGGCACCAGGGCGACTTTCCCTTTTACTTTGTACAGCTGGCCAGCTTCAACTCCAGCAACGGCACCAGCCAGAAAGGCAGCAAGTGGGCGGAGCTGAGAGAAGCCCAAACCCTCACCCTGCAGGTACCTAATACCGGCATGGCCGTTACTACCGACATCGGCGAATCCAAAGATATCCATCCAAAAAACAAACAGGATGTAGGCAAAAGGCTGGCAGCCGTAGCATTACATGACACCTACGGACAAAACAACGTTTTCAGCGGCCCCATATACCAGTCCATACAGGTAAACGGCAACAAGGCAACCCTCAGCTTTACCAGCACCGGCAGCGGCCTTATGGTGAAAGATAAATATGGCTATATCCGCGGATTTGAAGTAGCCGGCGCCGACAAGCAATTCCACTACGCCAAAGCATTCGTTGACGACGATAAAGTAGTAGTGTATGCAGACGAAGTAAGCACGCCGGTAGCAGTACGTTACGGCTGGGCAGATGATAACCTGGAAGACAACCTCTTTAATAAAGAAGGCTTCCCGGCAGCACCTTTCCGCACTGACACCTGGAAAGGCGTGACCGAAGAAGTGAAGTACAGCGTGAAATAATGCAGCGTAGGTTGTCTTACTCAGGATTAAACTTATTTCACTGATTACGCTGATTTGATCACTTTTTGATTTTAATGGATTTTGGGAGATATAAGCGGATATTTTCGCTTATATCTCCCAAAATCTTTTAAAAGATATAATCAGTAAAATCAGCGTAATCAGTGAGAAAGACAAAATCCGCGTTTCCGCTTCTATCTCCCCGAATCTTTTAAAATCAAAAAGTGATCAAATCAGCGTAATCAGTGAAATAAGTTTAATCCTGAGTAAGACAACCTACGCGCCGAACGTGATTCAGAGCAGCGACGGCGCCGGCAGCAGGTCTGTTGCTTTGCCGGTTGCCACATCGGCCAGGGTTTGGATCAGTTTTCGTACCTGCATTTCCGTGGGTAGGTCGGTGATCACGCCCTGGCCGTTGATTTTTGTTCTTACCGAGGAGATAACGAGTTGCGCTGCCTCAGCGATCTTTGACTCGATGATCAGTAAGGTGCCGAGCAGCGACTGGTGCGCTTTATGGCCGGAAGTGCCGGCGGTGATCAGGGCGACGGGCTTTTTGGAGAAGTGCATGGAGGAGACGGTCCAGTCGATGGCATTTTTAAGTGTTCCCGGCACACCAATAGCATATTCCGGGGTGCATATCAGCACGGCATCGGCGGCGGCGAGTTGTGCCCGGAAATGTTGCACTTCCTCCGGTGCGCTGTTGACGTCCATGTCCTGGTCGGGATTAAAATGCGGGATGGTGGTGAGACTTTCCACCAGTTGTACCGTAAAGGTGTCCCTGCCCAGTTCCGTGATCGCTTTTATAAGATGGTGATTGGAAGAAGATTGCCGGGTGCTTCCACAGATAGCCAGCAGTTTTATCGGTTGTGTCATATAAGTATTGTTCATTGGCTTGCAAATTAAGCGGATTCTCCTGATATCGCCTTCGGCGATATTAAATTGTCTTGGAGCAGGATTACACTGATTTTACTGATTACGTTGATTTTACTTTTTGGATTTTATAAATGATTTTGGGAGGTATAAGCGGATATTTTCGCTGATATCTCCCAAAATCATTTATAAAATCCAAATGATCAAATCCGAAAAATCAGCATAATCAGTGTAATCCTGCTCCAAGACAATTTAAAGTCGCCGAAGGCGACGCGGCCATCTCCCCGAGATTTTAAGAATTATTCTCCGGAAAAAAAATATATTTGTCGAACCACGTTCCGGATATCAACTAAGAGAAGAATTCCATGTATAATGAAACTGAATTACTGACCAACATCGCGGCAGGAGATGAAGCTGCCTTCAAACAACTTTTCGAACACCATAGAAAGAAGCTCTATCACTATGTGCTGGCTGTTACCAAATCAAGGGAGGTAGCGGAGGAAATTGTGATTGACGTATTCCTGAAGTTGTGGACGGGCAGGGAGCTGATCACCCATATCCAAAATATGGACGCGTTCCTGTTCAAGGTGGCTTACAATAAAGCGATGGACTTCTTCAAGCTGGCCGCTAAAAATGCCAGGCTGCAGAAACTGGTGAGCGAACAAATGGAGGCCCACCAGGAACAAAGCGCCGACTACAGCCTGTTGAACAACGAATGCCGGGAGATATTGAACAACGCCTATAAACAATTGTCGCCCCAGCGCCGCCTCATGATCACCCTGAGCCGGGAAAAGGGCATGACGCATGAAGAAATAGCCACAGAACTGAATTTATCCCGTAACACCGTTAAAAATACCATCACCGACAGCCTGAAGATCATTAAGCAATACCTGCTGAATAACCATATTACCCCTTTTGTGTACCTCCTGCTGCTGTCAGATTTATTTTCTGACTGATTAGTACTACCCCCTCCTTTTTGTCGTCATTGCAGTTATATAACTGGCATATGTCGTCTAATCCGTTAAGATTAAAACTATTACTGCAAAAATACCTGTCCGGCGACTGTAGTCCGCAGGAGCTGGAAGAGTTCTGGGCATTGATGGCGGAGCTGTCGGAAAACGACCTTGTTTCGCAGGAGCTGGCAGCGCTCTGGGAGCGTACGCCCCGGCCGGCGCAGGAGCCTGCGTGGGAACAATTGTATACAAAGCTGCAGGGAAAGATCCGGGAGGGGGAGGTTGATATGCTCAAGGTAATGACGGTAAGGCGCAATCCCTTCTACAAAAGGATGGCCGTTGCCGCCGCTGTACTACTGGCGGTGCTCAGCGCCTGGTGGCTGCTGCCGGTTACAAAGCCCGTTCCTACACTAACCGCGGCACTTCCCAAAACGCAGCAGTCGTCCAATAAAATAATTACCCTCCCTGATGGCAGCGTGGTGACGCTCAATGAAAACAGCCAGCTGGATTATCCTGCCGCCTTTGATGGAGGTAGCAGGGAAGTATACCTGAGAGGAGAAGCTTTTTTTGAAGTAGCGCACGATAAAAACAAACCGTTCCTGGTGCATACCGGCGCCATAGTGACGCGGGTGCTGGGAACCTCCTTTAATATCAGGGCTGCGGGGGATGCCTCGCCAATAGCCGTTACCGTTACTACCGGCAAAGTACAGGTGCAAAAAGCTAATAACGCCGTGGTAGCAGAACTGCTGCCCGGTGATCAGTTAATACTGGACAAGGCCGCCATTGCCCCTTTGGTGACCAAAGCCAATATGAAAGAAGTGCTGGTCTGGAAAAAAGACGAGCCGGTATTTGAAGATATTTCCTTTGAAGCAGCGATTCCACTTATCAACAAATATTATGGTATTGATATCCGGTTCAGGGATGAATCCCTGCGCGTTAAAAAATTCACCGGTAATTTTATCAACGATCCCATGAAACAGGCGCTGGATGTGATTTGCGAGCTAACACACGCTCAATGGGAAAAAGGACAAGACAGTATAATCTGGCTGGATAAACGATTTTAAAAAAAGGCTATACTAAGGACTAGTTAGTATAGCCGGTTGTCTTAAACATTTCGGTAAACATTTAAAAACTACCCAAAGGTATGAAATTTCTTATCAGGGGAAGGCTACGCCTTTTCCCAAAGCGAACGTTTGCGTATTATATGAAACTAAGTTGCTTACTCGCCTCTGCTTTTCTTTTCGGCATCAATATGCTGATTGCTGCTCCCGGCAAAGCGCAGCGATTGGAAGAAGTAGACGTTACCGTAAACCTGAAACGGCAATCCCTGAAGGAAGGTATTAAGCAAATCCAGCAGCAAAGCGCCTTTAAGTTTGCTTATGTTGCCGCACAGCTCTCTCCCTATGATGATATTACTTTGCCCGCGGAACGAAGATCCGTGCTGCAAACACTCAACCTGCTGCTGGAAAACACCGCCCTTACCTGGTCGCTGAATGCCAATACCATTGTGATCACCGAGAAGCGGGTGGCAGATCCTACGCTATCCTCTGCGCGCGTGATCACCGTTAGTGGAAAAGTGACCGATGAAAAAGGCAGCGGGCTTCCCAATGTTACCATCACCATCAAAAACGGTGGTGGCGGGGCTATTACCGATGTTAACGGGCATTTTACCGTCCGGGTACCGGATGAAAAAACCGTTCTTGTTTTTAGTATGATCGGGTATACTTCCGTGGAAATTGCCGCCGGCAGCGCTACCCCGCTGAACATCATCCTGAAGGAAGAAACCCGCTCGCTCAATAATGTGGTGGTAGTGGGATACGGCACCCAAAAGAAACGGAATGTTACCGCCGCCATCGCCTCCGTGCCTATGGCCGAAATGCGTGACATGCCTATTTCCAATGTGGCCACCGGTATGCAGGGAAAAATTCCCGGCGTGATCGTGCAGCAAACAGGCGGCGCCCCGGGTGCTACCCCCGCCATAAAAGTACGTGGCTTCGGCTCTATCAGCGCAGGTACCAACCCGCTGATTGTAGTGGATGGCAATATTGTGGACGCCAGTGTGTTCAGCAATTTCAACAGCAACGATGTGCAAAGCATTGATGTGCTGAAAGATGCGTCCTCCACTGCGATCTATGGCTCCAAAGGCTCCAACGGTGTGCTGATCGTAACCACCAAACGCGGTAAATCCGGCAAAACAAGGTTTAACGCCGACGTATATACGGGATTCCAGGAGCTCTCTAAAAAGATAGATGTGCTCAACTCGCAGCAGTTTGCAGAGTTCTCCAAAGAAGCCTCCAATAATGCTTACCTCGATAACGTACCCGGCGCCAATATATCAGACCCCAACAGTGCGCGCCCGTCTTCGTATTTGCGTTACCGTTATCCACGCGGCGATCTGTTTGAGTGGTTCAACTTCGACGATCCGCAGAAGGTAGCCGCCATGCCTACGTATGATTACCAGGATATGATTTTTCGCAAGGGAATGATCAACAACTACCAGGTAACCGCCAGCGGCGGCAATGATAACGCGCAATACCTGGTAACCGGTGCCTACCTGAAACAGGATGGCATCATTGAAAAATCCACACTCGACCGGTACTCCATCCGTGCGAACGTAGATATCAACGTGACCGACCGTTTCAAGCTGGGCGCCAATATCAACCCGGTATATAAAATCCAGAACGATGTAAACAGTGATGGTCACTGGGCTAACAACGGTATTATCAATGCGGCCTTATCTGCAGTACCAATGACACCTGTCTGGAACGCCGACCATAGCGCTTACACCTCGCAAACCGCACTGGCCGTGCCTTATGGCTGGCCTGGCATCACCAACGCCGTAGCCAATATCACGGAAAATCCGAATGAGCTGATCACCACCAATTTGCTTACCAACGTGTATGCATCGTACCAGTTCCTGAAAGATTTCAGTTACCGCGCTACCGGTAACTTCAACGTAGGCTCCACCAGGAGAAATGCCTATAAAACATCCCGCATGCCGCTGAACCAGATCTTGCCGCCTACACAGGCCGTGGGTGAAGCGTCTTCTGATCAAACCACCAGTTGGCTGTTTAACCAAACCGTAAACTATACTAAAGCCACCGGCCCGCATAAGATCGATGTGTTGCTGGGTATGGAGGCCTATAAATACCAGTACCAGAAAAGCCAGGCGATTGGTACCTCTTACGCCAACGACGTAGTGCCTACACTGAATGCTGCAGGGTTGCCGAGTACCGTCACTTCTTTCAGAACTGCCAATACTTCCACCTCCTACTTTGGCCGTGCTACCTATAATTACAAAGAAAAGTACATCGCCAATGTATCCCTGCGTGCAGATGGATCTTCCATCTTCGGCAGCCAAAACAGGTGGGGCGTATTCCCCGCGGGTTCCGTGGGATGGGTGTTGACAGAAGAACCATTTATGAAAAACATCCCGGTGATCTCCAACGCCAAACTGCGTGTGAGTTACGGGCTGGCAGGTAATAACCAGTTCTCCGGTGACTATCCTTACCTCGCTACACTGGAAGCAGATAACTACAGTTTCAACAACTCGCTCGTAAATGGTTTGGGCGCAGCCTCGCTTGGCAATCCTGAACTGGGCTGGGAAAAAAGCAAACAGTTCGACGCCGGCATTGACCTCGGCTTCTTCCATGAAAGGATCGGTATTGGCATCGACTACTATAAACGAAATACCAACGACCTGCTGCTGGCAGTAAATGTGCCTACCATCACGGGCTTCAGCACCGCTGTTAAAAATATTGGCGCTATTGAGAATAAAGGCTGGGAGTTTTCCCTCGCCACCCGGAATCTTACCGGCGCCTTTACCTGGAATACCAACGCAACGCTTTCCTTTAACCGCAATACCGTGGTGGCACTGGGTCCTACGGGAGATCCCATCCGCAGTAATTCCGGTGTAAATGAAACCAATATCACGATAATCGGCAAACCGATCGGTAATATTTATGGATACAAACAGATAGGCATCTTCCAGAACCAGGCCGACCTCGACAAATTTCCACACGACATCACTTCCAGACCTGGTGATGTTAAGTATGAAGATGTAAATAAAGATGGAAAGATCACAGCTGACGACCGCACCATCATTGGTAACAGTCAGCCTGATTTTATTTACGGCCTCACCAACACCTTCCGGTATAAAAACTTCGACCTGATGGTGGCCATACAAGGCCAGCAAGGCGGAGAAATCCTGAACCTCAGCCGCCGCTTCTTTGAAAACGTGGAAGGCAGCGCTAACCAGCTCACCACGGTGTTGAACCGTTGGCAGTCGGCCGACAAACCAGGCAACGGCATCATTCCCCGCGCCAATCAGCGCACCACCGGCAACAACAACGCCATCTCCAGCCGCTGGGTGGAAGATGCTACCTACCTGCGTATCCAAAACGTGAGTATCGGTTACCAGCTGCCGGAAAAAATATTACAGCACATCCGCCTGCAACAGGCCAGGATCTATCTCTCGGCTCAAAACCTCTACACGTTTACCGACTACCTGAACTATAACCCGGAAGTAAGTAATTACGAAGGCGCTTTAACCAGCGGCGTAGACTATGGCCGGTATCCGCTGGCCAGAACATTTGTAGTTGGGGTAAATATTGGATTCTGATCTTGCTAAAAAATTAAAGAACATGCGCACAAATTATATATACATATTCCTCGCAGCAGCTGTTTCATTTACGGCCTGCAAAAAGAGCTTCCTGGAGCAGGTCCCGCCCTCCACGGCCACTACGGAAAACTTCTACAAAACAGCAGACGATTTTAAAAATGCACTCAATGCCAACTATGGCTCCTTGCAGTCGGGCGGCGTATTTGGCAACGCTTATATTTATGGTGATATCCCATCCGACAATAACTTCCCGGTGCCTTCCGGCTCTGTAACAGACCAGGATGAATTTGACCGCTTCTATATCAAAACTACCAATCCTTTTGTGGCCGCCCGCTGGAACGACAGCTACAAAGCCATTTCCCGCAGCAACACCATCCTGTCGAGGATTGCGCCGATAGCCATGAGTGATTCATTGAAGAAGCGCTTCTCCGCAGAAGCGCAGTTTCTCCGTGCGCTAGTGTACTTCAACCTGGTGCGTTCCTTTGGTGATGTGCCTTTGGTGGTAACAGAAATCACCAATGCCGACCAGGCATATGAATATACCCGTGATCCAGCAGCCAGCATATACGCACAAATTGAAGCCGACCTGAAAGCCGCTGAAGCCGCATTGCCGGTGAGTTATACCGGCGCCGATATAGGCAGGGCTACCCGTGGCGCGGCTAAAGCCTTGCTGGGAAAGGTATTGCTCACGCAACATAAATACCCCGATGCTGCTGCAAAGCTGAAAGAAGTGATCAACTCCGGCACTTACGCCATATTGGATAAATATGCCGACGTTTTTGATGTAAGCAAGAAAAATAACAAGGAATCTGTTTTTGACGTACAATATAAATCAGGTGGCGTAAAAGAAGGCAATCCGCTGCCTAACTCTTTTGCTCCTGAAAACTCCGGTGATGCGGTAGTGAAGTTTGGCGGCGATGGCAATAACCAGGTTACTCCTGATATGGAAAGCGCCTACGAAACCGGCGACACCAGGAAAGGCTTTTCTATGGCTACTTCTTATGTAAATGCCAGCGGAGCTACCGTAAATTATTATTTTGTAAAGAAGTACTTTGATGTACCTGCCACCAAGAACGATAATGGTAATAACTTCCCGGTGATTCGTTATGCAGATGTATTATTGATGTATGCGGAAGCCCTTAATGAAATAGGCTACCAGGGCGGTGGTGAAGCATTCACTTACCTGAACATGATCCGCAAAAGAGCAGGACTCGCAGAAAAAACGGCCGCCAACGTGCCTGACCAGGCATCGTTCCGGCTGGCAATAGAAAATGAAAGACGGGTGGAATTCGCGTTTGAAGGTCACCGTTGGTACGACCTGGTGCGCACCGGCAGGGCGATTCCGGTACTCAACAGTAAAAAAGCACAGATCAGGTTAGTAGCGGACCTTACCAGCGACAACCTCGTAATACCAGTACCACAAAGCCAGATAGATATTAACAAGGATAAGATCAAACAAAATAAAGGATATTGATGGTACGTAAAACCGTTTGTACTTTTTTATGGTTAACAGCTGGTATGGCAAGTGCTTTGGCACAAACCAGCCAGCTGTTGGCTTATGTAGACCCGTTCACCGGCACTTCCAAAAGCACCACCCTCACCGCCCTGGCGCATGGCGCCGGCACCGAGCAGCTGGCCAATACGATTCCCGCGGTGGGCACACCTTTTGGCATGACGCAGTGGACCCCGCAAACCAGGCTCACCGAACAGAAATGTGTGGCGCCGTATTATTACACGGACTCTCTTTTCAGTGGCTTCCGCGGCACACACTGGCTCAGCGGTTCCTGTACACAGGACTACGGCAGTATGACCGTTATGCCCGTTTGCGGCGAACTCAAAACCACACCTGACGGTTACGCCTCAACGTTTTCAAACACCGGTGAAACAGCCTCGCCCGCCTGCTACAGCACATTACTGGGCAAAGACAAGATACACGCAGCCATCACTGCCACCGCGCGTTGCAGCATGATGCAGTTCAGCTTCACCAAAGAGGACGACTGCTATATAGTGATCAGGCCCAACAGCGACCGGGGCAAAGGCGCCGTGTATATCGACCGCCGGCGGCAGGAGATCTCCGGCTATAACCCCGCGTTCCGCATTTACCAGGGACAGGGACAGCCAGCAGGATTCAGCGGCTACTTCGTGGTGCAGTTTGAAGAAGTATTTAGTGATGCAAAAGTATTCCGCGACAACACCGTTCTGGCGGAAGACAGTATCAAAGACTATGCAGGTATCGGCGCTGCTGTAAAATTCAATGTGCATAAAGGCAGCGTGATAAGGTTACGTGTAGGCACTTCCTTTACCAGTATTGACGCGGCCAGGGAAAATCTTGCATCAGAAATCAGTCACTGGGATTTTACCGCACAAACAAAAACTGGCGCCGATATATGGAATAAAGCGCTGGGGAAAATTGAAGTAACCGGTTCTTCCGAAAAAGATAAAACAATCTTTTATACGGCATTGTATCATACCATGCAGCACCCGCGCCTCTTCAATGATGTAAAAGGCACCTACCCTGCTTTTGCGCAATCTTACCAGGTGAAACAACTGGCTTCCGGCAATTACTACGACGACTTTTCCATGTGGGATATATACCGTGCGCAACTCCCGCTGTATGAAATACTGGACACCACATTGATTAACGACCTGGTACGATCGCTGATCCTGAAAGGGCAACAGGGTGGCTGGCTGCCAATCTTCCCCTGCTGGAATAATTACACTGCCGCTATGGTGGGTGATCATGCCATTCCATTTATTGCATCTGCCTATAACAAAGGCATCCGTAATTATGATGTGGAAGAAGCGTATCGCCTCATGCGGCAAAATGCTTTTGACACCGCTGCCATAGCTGATTATAAAGAAGGCAAGGGCCGCAGGGCTTTATCTTCTTACCTGAAATACGGATATGTACCTTTGGAAGATAACGTGCCGTATGCTTTTCACAGCCGTGAGCAGGTATCGCGCACACTTGAATATGCGTTTGATGACTACGCGCTATCTACCATCGCGAAGGCACTGCATAAGCAAAAAGATTATGCTGCCTTAACAAAAAGGGCCGGCAATTATGCCAATGTATTTGATCCGCAGCTGGGAGATGTAAACGGCCGGTACGCCTCCGGCAAATGGTATGAGCATCCCGACCGGGACAAGAAAATGTTTTTTATTACCGAGGGAACGCCACGGCAGTATGGGTTTTATGTACCGCATGATATTCCCGGTCTTATTAAATTAACCGGTGGAAATAAAAAATTTGAACAGGCGCTGGATAGTCTTTTTTTAAACCAGCAATACTGGCATGGCAATGAACCCGGTCACCAGATCCCTTTCCTGTATAACTACGTAAACGCGCAAACGAAAACCATTGCGCATACCCGTGAAATCAGGGCCATGGAATACGGCGTAGGTCCGGGAGGGTTATGCGGCAATGACGATGCCGGCCAGATCAGTGCCTGGTATGTATTTGCCGCGATGGGATTTTACCCGGTGAACCCCGTGGCGCCGGAATATGCCGTCACCATTCCCACTTTTGAGCGTATTGTCATTCATACCGGTGCGCATACCACTACCACCATCCGTGTGGAGGCTAAAGGCACGCCTGTATCCATTGGCGCCATAAAAAAGGATGGAAAGCCATACAGTACCACGCGCCTGTTGCACACCGACCTGATGAAAGGCGGCGTATTTGATATTTACTCAATCCCCGGCGGGCAATAATCCTTACTCGCAGCGGAAACTACTCCATAGCCCGTCCATCTGCTTCCAGATCGCATGGGACGCCTGCTGCGGGGAAATTTCAAAGAAGAGGGCGGTACGCTGTTGCGATTCGCAATTGCTTACATGTATGGTACAGTGCAGCACAATGGGGCGCTGTACCATATAGTTTAACATCCGGATAGTGCCGCCGTAGGTTTCCACATCTCCTTCCAATGTTTTTACTTTTTTGATATCGACGACCGTAGGAACCTGTTTTTCCGCGGATATCCGGCGGCCGATAACGTTACGTTTTACCAGGCCATTGTAATAAGCGGTGAGATAGGTATTCAGCGTAGCCGCGTTTACCACGGGCTTATCTTTCAGCCACCAGAGGAAAGCATACGACCAGTGTTCCGCGCTGGTGCTGTCGCCCCATCCTGGTGCAAAGCGGATATCTTCCACACCTTTATAGCGGATCTCCGGGGCAAAGTCCACCGGCACCTGGAAATGTTCTGTTCCCCAGCCCTTCGGCTTGTTCAGCTTATAAGGTGGTTTCCAGTTTACCGGGTCAAAAATATCCAGTGTACGTTTGATCCATTGGATACATTCCGTTTCATCTACAATAGAAAATGCCTCTGCGTAACGGGCGCCGTTGATGCGTTTACCGGGTTGCGGTGAAGCGATGAACTCCGCTTCTCCGTTGCCGGCCAGCAGTAGCCTGCTTATCAGTTCGGTGGCATCGGGAATATAGGTATCATACAAGCTGTTGCGGCGTTCCTTCAGCAGCCACGCGATGTCCGTATCATAATACACGCGCACGGGTACACGTTGCAGGTATTGCTCATTGCCGGCAGCCGTGTCTTCCCGGTTGAACGGTGAAAGGGCGCGGTAGCGTTCCGGGCGCGCCGTTGGCGTACCAATTTCGCGGGTCATTTTATCAAGAATATAACCTGCGTCGCCCATTTGTCCGTCGGTTGTTTTTTTCCGGATTACCTGTTGGCACCACTGCCACAATCCATTCAGATCCACCGGGCCGCTGACAGTAAAAACGGCTTTGGGATGTACGGCATAGGCGGCGGGGAACTGCCGGGTTAATTCCGTATAGCGCAGCGCGATGTTGCTGGCATACTCGTATCCGGCCAATACAAATTTCGACGTATCCGCTTTGTATTTATTGGCCACATGCTGTATCACGGTGCTGATGCGGTTTACCACGGCGGTATCGGCAAACAGTTGTTCCTGCATAGAAACAAAAACAGTGAGCAGGTCGTTGGCACAGGCTACATTGTGTAGCTTTGTTTCCGGTACCAGGTTATCCAGCTGGTAGAAGTTAGACAGCACCACCACCACGCCTTTTATCTGATGGGACAGCGGCGGTACCGCGAGATAAAAATTGCCGGTACTGTCTTTTATATCAAAAACTACTTTTTCGATATACTGCGCGTTTGCGGATGATGCTGTAAAAAAAGCAGCCATTACAAGCAACGAAAAAAAACGGTTACGCATGATAGCGGAAATTTAATGGTGAACGGTTATGGCAGGGGATCTCCGGGCGCCGGGTGCTTTGGATCAAATACAGCCATCCCTACCCTGCTGTCGGCGCAGCCGTAGTATAAAAACCATTTCTTCTTAAAATATACCAGCCCTTCTATAAACACGGTGCCTGCGGCATACTGCCCGCTTTTCTCAAATGCTTCCATTGGACGGAGGAACGGAACATCCAGGCGGGCAATGGCTTTTTCGGGCTCCTGTTTATCAAAAAGTACTTGCCCTGCGCTGTAGCTGTTTGCGGTAAAGCGCCGGTCGCCTCTTTCACCCGGCTGATTCTTCCCGTTATACATCAACAGGATGCCTTTATCGGTCATAATAGCCGGCGGACCGCACTCCGTCAGCCCGCTGTCGAAATAGCCCTTCCTGGGCCTTATAAGCGCTTTTAATGCACCGCTGCTATCGGTAACGGGTTGCCAGTCCACCAGGTTATCAGAGGTAGCGGCAAATACGCCGGCTTCGCCCCAATACATCCAGTACTTTCCATTTACTTTTGCAATCACCTGCTTCTTTCCTTTCAGCATGGTAACGATGGACGCCGATTTATGCGGCTGATCCACGAAACGGCTGCCGGCTTTCCGGAAAATGGGCCCGTGCTTGGTCCAGTTGACCAGGTCTTTACTGGTAGCCACTCCCAGGCGGGGTACCTGCCGGTTCCACTGTGTATAGAAAATCACATAGGTGCCATCAACGGTAACAGCTACACGGGGGTCTTCACAGCCACCCGGCCATTCATAGGTTTGCTGATCATCGTTACGCGGATATAATACCGGTATTTTTTTTCTTTTGAAAGAAGCCCCGTTTTTACTTTCTGCATAGCCGATCCTGGATGTACGCGTACCTATCTTGATACCGGATTTATCTTCTGCGCGGTAGAGCACTACTATTTTCCCGGCCTTCACCACAGCAGCAGGGTTAAAGGTGTCGTTCGACTCCCAGTCGACCTCCCTTTGCAGGAGCGAATCATAAAAATGCGCTGTGGAATCTGTGCGGATCACGGGATTTACGCCGGCGGGCCTTACAAAGCCGCCCATTGCCCAATCGGGTAAACGGTTGGTTTGGGCTTTCAACGGGTGCTGCGTGAGTACTATTATTGCAGCGATCAGAGGCAGAATCTTGCTATTCAAGGTAGTTTGTTTAAATTGAGTATGGAAAGGATAAAGATAATCTCCGCTTTTGACTCATTCAAACAAAACTATATGTGCCCTATTACCAAACGCCTATGAAACATCGGGATCAATTTTTAGCTCGTGGTGGAGAAATGGGCAGGCTGATTAAAAGCATGGACTGGTCGGCAACATCCTTAGGACCTATTGAATGCTGGCCCCAAAGTTTGAAAACAACGGTCAGTCTGTGTCTTGCTTCCACATTTCCCGTTTTAATCGCCTGGGGTCCCGATACTATACAGATCTACAATGATAGCTACCGGCTTGTCTGTGGTGATAAACATCCCATGTCTATGGGTCAGAGCTTCCGGGTATGCTGGGAAACAGCACTGCCCGTGGTAGGCGATGCTTTCACCCGCGGACAGTCAGGAGAAGGAACCTATATCAAAGACCAGCGGATGTTCCTGGACCGTAACGGCTACCTCGAAGAAGCGTTCATGACTTTCTCGTTTGCGCCCATACGGAATGAAGCCGGCGAAGTGGGAGGCATTTTTCACACGGTTACCGAAACAACAGATAAAGTGCTGGCTGCGCGCCGGACGCAGGTGTTGCATGATTTGTCGACCCTGATAGGCAAAGCAGAAACTACTGAAAAGATATGCGAAGCAATATTGGGAAAGACGATTGACTTCAGCTGCGATATCCCTTTCCTGCTGTTATACCAGCTGGATAGCAAAGTAAATAACCATTGTGTGATAGCCGCCGCGGGGATTGATGCGGATACTGCAGGAGTTAACTGGTCTTTCGACGAAGCGTTACAATCCCTGCAACCGGGAGTGATAACTGACCTGGGCAGCCACCTTGGCCATATTCCCTTTGGTCCCTACCCGGAAGCGCCACACAGCGCTGTTGTGCTGCCGGTAAATATCGCCGGCGAGCAGCGGCCATGGGGATTTGTTGTTGCCGGCGTGAGTGCCAGACGAACGCTGGACGAAACTTATTTGAATTTTTACGAATTACTGGGTAACGCTTTCAGCATCGCTTTTTCGAATGTACATGCATATGAACAGGCACAACAACGCAACGACGCATTAGCGGCTATTGATAAAGCCCAAACAGCCGCCAACAGCCCTGAACGGGCACACGTGCTCATCGTAGACAATAACGCAGATATGCGTAACCACCTGGCAAGGCTACTCGAAAAATATTATTATATCACGACTGCCAAAAACGGACTGGAAGCACTGGAGCAAGTGGAGCGCAATAAGCCGGATCTCATTCTCAGCGATATCATGATGCCGGTCATGAATGGAAAAGATCTGCTGGAACGTTTACGTGGTAACCTGGCTACAGCGCAGATACCTGTTATCTTCCTTTCTGCACGCACCGGTGGCGAAGCACGTATCGATGGATTGGAAGCCGGTGCAGACGATTACCTGGTGAAACCCTTTTCAGCCGTAGAACTGCTTACGAAAGTAAAATCGCATATTAGAATTTTAAAGTTGCGCAACCATGCAGAACAACAACTGAAAAATTTATTTGAACAGGCGCCGGTAGCCATCTGCTTATTGAAAGGACTGTTAATGAATATCGAGGTAGCCAATGAAATACAATTGCAATACTGGGGCAGAGCGGCCGAAGAAGTAATGCAAAAACCACTACTGGAAGCCTTACCAGAGCTGAAATCACAGGGAATGGAAGGCATGATAGAGAAGGCATACACCAGCGGTAAAAGATATATTACCGGTGAACTGCCATTAAAGATTATCCGCTTTGGCAAACCAGAAGATATTATTGTCAGAATTACATTTGAACCACTGTATGAAGAAAATGGTCATGTTTCCGGCATTATGTGCGTTACTAATGACATTACCTTTTTTGTGGCAGCGCGTGAAGCTGCCAGGAACTATTCAGATAAGCTGGAACAACATGTGGAAGACCGCACCACAGCATTGAAAGTAGCCAATGAAGAATTGAAACGGACAAACAGGGAACTGGAAGATTTTGTATTTATGTCAAGCCATGACCTGCAGGAACCGCTACGCAAAATTCAAACCTTTGGTAACCTTGCTATGAGCGCAGAAGCGGCACGGCAACCGGTAAGAGAATACCTGGAAAAAATGATTGCTTCCGCTTCGCGTATGTCCGGGCTGATCAAAGACCTGCTGACTTACTCCAAACTGAATAAAAATGAAGATCTGTTTATTGAAACAGATCTGAACGTTGTTATGAAAAACGTATTGCGTGATCTTGAACCCGATCTGAAGAAAAGAAAAGCCCATATTGAAATATCACCGCTTCCACGAATAAAAGCTGTTCCGTTACAGATGAATCAGCTCTTTCATAACCTGCTTGATAATTCCCTGAAATTTAATGACCAGGAACCGGTGATCCGGGTAAGTGTGAGCATACTATCACCGGAAAAACAGGCTACCGTTCCAAAGCTGGAAACTGACAAACGTTACTATAAACTGGTATTCCGCGACAACGGTATTGGCTTTGAGCAAAAATACGCGGATCAGGTATTCACTATTTTCAAGCGTTTGGTGAGGGTTTCCGACTATCCCGGTTCAGGTATTGGGTTAACCATTTGCCGGAAAGTGGTATTAAATCACGGAGGATATATTTACCCTGAATCACAGTTGAATGAAGGTTGTACGTTTTATGTATACCTGCCGGTTTTGTAAGTGCCGGATGAAATAAAATAACCATCTTACCAAATCAATTTTTAGGAAATTTTTAATGATTTTTATCATGTCCTGGTAATAAATTATCGGCTAATTTTGCTAAATTAATAGTAGCACCAAAACAAACCGATAGACATATGCAATACTGTAGCAGAATTTTTTACCTGATCTGCTTGTTGATGTGTATCAATGTAGCAGCAGACGCGCAAAAGAAAATTACCGGCATTTATCGCAGCATGGATGATTACCTGTCCGGCGGGTTGAGTTATACCAAGGATAACAGCAACAAAACACCCAGGATTCATCTGCATACACTTGCGCCTAAAAGTTATGTCACCCTGGAGCATAATGGCAAAAATATTCATATCAACAAAAATGAAATATTTGCTTATCAGCTCACCAACGGTGATGTTTACCGGGTAGAGGGCAATCATAGTTACCAGATCCTGAATAAAAACCCGCAATTGTTGCTGTATAAGAGAAAAATACCCACTTCTCCCAAAGCCGGTCCGGAAGATCAGTACAAAATGTACTTCTCCGCTCCTAACGGTAAAATACAAACGCTGACTGCCTGGAATGTAAAACAGGCCTTCCCTGCGCATGAAACCCTGGCCGATCAGATGGATGCCCTGTTTAAACGGGATGCAGAACTGCTGACTTACGACAGGTTCCGCGGGATGTATAAGCTGGAATGGCTGGTAAAATAAACGCATGACAGTTAGCTTTCTGCCTAAAGCGGAAAGCTAACTGTTTAACTACTTTGCCGCTTTTAAAATAAAATCTACAATAGGTGTAGGGTCCGGGAAGCTGTGAGGATGATGGGCGAATCCCGGTTTATGCATCACCGTTATATCTCCTCCGAGCGCTTTTATTTTCTCTTCAAA
Source organism: Chitinophaga sp. W3I9 (assembly GCF_050434025.1). Lineage (NCBI taxonomy): Bacteria > Pseudomonadati > Bacteroidota > Chitinophagia > Chitinophagales > Chitinophagaceae > Chitinophaga > Chitinophaga sp. W3I9. The sequence goes on along the minus strand of NZ_JBNPWC010000001.1, from coordinate 3,574,156 downwards.
CGGCAGCGTATTTTCTTCAGGCGGTACATCCGTATCCGCATCTGCCAGCACATGCAGCATCGGGTACTTTCCTTTTACTATTTCCCTTATTTTATAGAGCGGGCTTCCCTTAAACAGCATAGCAGCGCTATCGGAAGTAAAACCGTAATCCTTTTTGAAAGCTTCCCACTCGTTAGGTTGCGCGACCTGTTTTTTAAACTGGCTTCCCGGCCAGCTGCACAGGTCTATCACGGGATTATCTACATATACAGCCGCTACTTTATCCGGATTTTCAGCCGCCCAGTTGTACACGTATACCGCTCCCCTGCTCATGCCTTCCATCACTGCTTTATGTGCCAGTCCGGCTTTGCGCAACAACGAATAATACCCGTTCCATAATTGTATAGCCTCCTTATTGCCAAACAATTCAGCCACATCACAGTATACCACATGATAACCCCGTTCCAGCAGGGCGATATCCGTTTGCGGTTCATGCCCCCAGAAACGGGCGCGCCAGATCCACGGATGACCGGCAGCCGCAAACTTAGGCGCCACCACTTTACAGGCGCGGCCCCTGAAATCAAAATCCGTGCAGCGGTAGCCATAAAATGAGGTGATCTTTTTATCGCCGGGTAGCCGGCTAATGGCGTTAAAGGCCGTATCCCGCACCGGGTGCAGTACCTCAAAAAGTGTTTTCGCTATCAAAGTAGTGCCCTCCAGTTCAGGATGAATTCCATCCAGCATGAGTCCAGGTTTACCCATCAGCAGTGCGTTCAGGTTTACCAACTCCAGGTTTTCCTCATAAGCCACCTGTCTTACCTTTGGTAAAATCTGCTTTGTAATCACCGGGTCCCAGATCTGGGTAGTGTCTTTCACAAAAGAAACAATAGGCAGCAGCAACAGGATACGCGGGTGTGAAGGCAATGCCCGGAATGCACGGATCATGTCGTGACAATCCCGCTCGTATTCATCCAGATATACGCGGTTAATCAGCTTGCTGTCGTTGCCGCCGAGGTCGATCAGCACAATATTTGGTTCACTTGCCAATGCAGCTTTATACCCGGAAGTATTCCAATAGGGATGATCGCCCTTTTTCAGTAAAGTGGTACTGCTTACGCCGTAGTTGGTCACCTCAAAGTCCGGCCCCAGGAGCTTTCCCAGCTGCGCGGGATAGGATTCGGTTTCAGGATGCTGCAGCCGGGCGCCGGCACAGATGCTTGCGCCCAAACAGGCAATCTTTACCCGCTGTGCAAATAATGGGACCTGATACAGCAGGATCAATAATAAAATAAAACACCTGGACCTCATGTGTAAAAATTATACGTGGAATAATGGGTTGTTAAGATAATATTTACTTTTATCATTCCACGTATCCCTTACTGCATCTCTTTTACAAGATAGCCTGCTGTTTTCACAAAGCCATTTGCTTCCAGGTAGCCCGGCGCTACGGAAAGCTCTGCCCACATGGCATCCCGGCCCTTATATACCGCCAGGCATTTTTCCAGCAACGAGGCTGCTGCTGTTCCGCCGGCATGCGCCTGCAATATCGCGAAAGCCGACAGGTGTACGATCCGCTTCCCTTCCAGGAATGGAGGCCGCACGCCGCCATCGGTAAGAAAGGCGAAGCCCGCCGGTTCCTCCTCCGCATATACGATGAACCACTGACTTGAAAAACTATTCATACTGTTCACCAGGATTTTTTTGGTGTATTGCCCTTCCATCTTTATTTCGGGATGCTCTGCCAGCCAGGTGCGGGTAAGGTATAACAGCTCATCAATCATCTTGTCTGATGCCACTGCAAACTTTGTAATGATAGTACTCATGTCCGGTTGTTTGAAAAGAATGAACCACGAAAGTAGCAGTCCACCGCTGCGCAGCAGGATACAGGGAGCCGAAATATAACCGGTACAGGAACCCTCAGCTGTGGGCTACCGCGTAGCTTCCCACTTTTCGTATAGCCGCCACCTTTGCCGGTGTATATTTATCGGCAAATACCAGCCGGAAGTAATGGTCATAAGCACCTGTAAAAGAGAAGGCCGATCCCGGTGTAAATCTCACCCCGGTATCTTCACAAAAGCGGTAAAAATCAGTCATATCCAGCATTTCCGGCAACTGCACCCACAGGTGATAACCGCCGCCCGGACGACTTACTTTGGTCCCCGCGGGGAAACATTCCCTGATCAGTTTCAAACTCTGCTCACACTGTGCGGCCAGCTGCTTCCGGAAAACGCGCAGGTGTTTTTCATAAGCACTGCCTTCCAGTATTTTATTCATCGTTTCCTGGTACACAGGCGATACGCTGCTGCCCACGGCAAACCGGATCTGTTCTGCCTGCCGGAAAAAGCGGCCGGCCGACAGCCATCCCAACCGGATACCCGGCGCCAGCGATTTTGCAAAAGAGGAACAGGTCATTACCAATCCACTACTATCGAAGGAGCGGATGGTGGAAGGACGCTGGCCGTTGAACGGCAGCTCACCGTAAATATCGTTTTCTATCAGCGCAATGTTGTGGGCTTGCGCTACTTTCAGCAGTTGCTGCTTTTGATCATCCGTTAGCAGTGTGCCGGTAGGATTATGAAAATTCGGTGTAACGACAATGGCTTTAAAAGCATGTATGGCACAGGCTTCCTTCAGCACATCCAGATCAAATCCTGTTTGCGGACGCACAGGAATTTCCACCACTTTCAGCCGCAGTACGCGGATCACTTCCAATACGGAAAAAATACAGGGACTTTCAATAGCAATTACATCTCCTGGCTCACACACCGCTGCCAGCGCAATATATACTGCCTGTAAAGCGCCGTCTGTGATAAGCAATTCATCAGATTGTAAACGGGTATTGTGATGTGCTGCGCGTTTGGTAATGCTTTCACGCAATGTGGCCAAACCATTGGCAGGATAATATTTTAAGAGCGCCGCTCCTTTTTCGCGGATCACCTGCTGCATGGTTTTCAGCAACAACTGCTGCGGCAGCAACAAATCGCCGGGAGCCGCCACGTTGAATTCAGATAGTGCGCTGCGTTGCCGGTTTTCGGAAGAAATCGCCGCCAGGTTATTCCTGAAAACAGGATCCCTTACTACCATGGTTTCAGTTACTTTACCGGTAGCTGCCGGCCGGGCGCTTACATAGTAGCCGGAACGGGGAACGCTTTCCACCAGGCCCCTTAACAGGAGATCGTCATAGGCGCTCTGGATGGTACTCAAACTGGTGCTGTAATGTGCCTTCAATGTTCTTACTGAAGGTAACCGGTGACCAGGTAAATACTGGCCACCGGTGATCTTACTTTCAATGTTCGCTGCTATTTCTTCGTATTTATATTGTTTCATTTCTTTACCGGCTACGATGACCCGGTAAAGGTAGGCGAATTTCAACAGCTAATTCAACAACAGCTCATCCGCAAATGCCCATCCGCGGTTTCCTTTACCAGGATGCCAGCCCGGTATTTTCAGCAGGGGTTCCATCACTACTTTTACACAGGAAACGTTGGTAACGGGGAAAGCTGCTGCTATTTCCATAGCGGCGGCGGGGTCGTCTTTTTTTCCTGCTGCCGGAATAATCCGTTTCAATAGCTTCAGGTGTTGTGCATCTGCCCCACCCCATATTTCTATTTTGGCGGGTGGAAAAATATACCCGTTAATATTTCGTAAGATGCCTACCGATACTGACTGCAAGGGTATGGCCTGCTTGAAAAGCAGCATGGCAGACATAGGTTCTTTCACATAGCCCAGCCATTTTCCGTTGCCCTGATCCATACCGCCTTTCTGCCCATCGCATAAGGTTTTGGCGCCACTGCCGGCATAGGTTCCATCCGGCTGCGTGAGCAATACCACACTGTCAGGGATATACGTAGATTTATAAAAACTGAACTGCACCGGGTCGCTGGCGTACCAGCCTTTTTTGCAGGCAATGGCACGGATGGTGGTATTGTTTTGCAGCAACAGGCTGTCTTTAAACAGCGGCGAGTTGATGCTGTCTGGTACCGATCCATCAGTAGTGTAGCGGATCTCCACCCCTTTTATGGGATGCTTCAGCAGCAGTTGTGCCGTACTGTGGAAAACAGAAGCGGTATTCAGTAATAAAGGCTGATTCAGTTTTAATAGTTGTTTACCATCGTCTATAAATCCTTTGATGATGGCTACCTGTTTAAATGCAGCAGGGAGCTTGTCCAGTTCAGCAGCAGTGAGTCCCGTATTCCAGAGGTATAACTCCTTCAACGCAGGTGCTGTTTTCAGTACCTGTAGCTGCTGTAAGGTAACGGGGGTGCCGGACAGCGAAAGGCTTTCCAGGTGCGGCAGCTTTGCCAGGGCCGACAGCGTTTGTCCCTTTACGTTAGTAAAGCTCAGGTTCAGCACCCGCAGCTCCGGAAACTGTGCAATGATATTCAGATCGGCATCCTGCACCGGCATCTTCTGCAGGTGCATTTCTATGATCTGCTTTTTCAGCGGGAGCAGTTCTTCGATGGATTTACTGTTGAACTGATCTTTATTATAGCAGTTAACAACAAGTGGGGCTGCATTTAACGCTACCGGGTAAATAACACGGTAATTGTTATTCAGCTTTTGTACCAGCTTTTCATCTGCTGCGGCAAAGTTGTATACCGGGGTTGTTGATGCGGCTGGCTCTAACATGGCTGCGGCCAGCAACCGCAGGCTATCCTTTGCAGGTAATGCGGCTACCTTTGTTTTAAAATCAGCGCCGCCTTTGATCCAGTAATACAACAGGTCCGCTTCTTCTGGTGTAAGCTGCGGCTTTCCTGCCGGCGGCATATGTTTTTTGGCATCCAGTGGCAGGTGTAGTCTTTCCATCAGCAGGCTCATGTCCGGTTTACCGGCAACAAACAGTTTACCGCTCTTTCCACCTTTCAGCAGTTGTTGCGGCAGCTCCATTGCCAGCTCCCCTTTTGCCTTGCCTGTATTATGACAGTTCATACATTTTTCCTGCAACACCGGTTTCACCAGGTGTTCATATACCAGCGCCTGGTCGAAGGGCACCTGTGGCCTTTTACCCGCGGGGTTTACCGGCGCCAGCACAAAGTTTTCGCCGTGCGTGATATCAGCTCCCAGGTGACCGGTGATCACCAGCAATGCCGCGGTGATGAGCACACCGCCCTTCTGTAACAGCGGCCGGCTTTTCTCCGATTGTCCAAACCAGTATAAGAAAGAGGCCAGCCAGCACATTGTCACGCCGCTCCATTTGTGCCACTGTAAAGTGCCACTGCCGTTGTATCCTTCTTCACCTGATAAAAACAGGCCCATGATAACGGTAACGACTGCACTGAGTGCGCCGGTAAGCAGTAACACAGATGCCAGCTGTTGTTTCCACGCTTCAGCAGCAGGCTCACGCAAACGGATAAACGTTAAAATGCCTGCCACAAGAATCAGTACAATTGGAAAATGCAGCAGCAAAGGATGCATGCGCCCCAGCACCTGCAACCAGGGAGGTAACACCACCCTGTTGCCAAAGATCACGAGGAAAAGGATAAAAATATTTCCGGCAAATAACAGGCTGCTGCCTGCGCTTTGCCATCTGGATGGCTGTTTCGCGGTCATTATACCCTCCTGAGTTTATAAGGATACACCTTCCCCGAGGCCCATTGTGCCACATAGAGGTTCCCGTCGTTATCCACACATACGTCATGCGGATGTACAAATATTTTCTCTGCCTGCTGCATGGGCTGCAGTTTTCCATCGGTATATACCGGTGCGGTGCCACCGATATTGGAAACTACCTTGTTGTCTTTATCCAATATCGTTACAAAACCACTGCCTTCCTTATCCATATTAGGCGAGCGTAATACGGCTGCATACAGGTGATCGCCTTTTATAACCGCGCGGCATACGCAGGCGCCGGGCAGCGCAATTACTTCCTGTAGCTGTCCGTCGAGGCTGAAGCGTTTAAAGCAATTCCGTGTTCTGTCGGTAACAATGAGCGTAGGCGTGCCTTTGCGGTGATCTACCACGATACCGTGGGCATTGTCCAGGTGTTCATCTCCCTGACCCCTTCCGCCAAAATAACCCAGCAGTTTACCATTGCGGTCATACCGCATTACATATTGCGCACCATAGCCGTCGGCAATATAAAAGTCGCCGTTGTCTGCCACGGTTGTTTCTGTAGGTACAAATTCCTCTTTCTTCTTATACACGCCTGTTTCAGCGGGATAGTCGATAGTCAGCAGAATTTTACCTTCCATCGTTGTTTTGTATACCTGGTGTTTCTCGGTATCCGTAATGAACAGGTATTCGGTACCATTTTCATTGCTGAGTGTAAGTCCGTGTGCGCCGGGGAATTCATGGCCCCAGTTTTCCAGCAGTTTGCCGGATTTATTATAGATAAGAATATTATTTTTTGTTTCGTTGGTCAGCAGGATGATGCGGCCTTTTTTGTCCTGCACCATTTCATGGCAATCTTTCACCGGGTACCGGCTGCTGTCGAGCGTTCCCCATTTGGTGTCCAGCGCATAGCGCATATTATTGTGGCCGTATACCGGTCCTTTTGGTTTGGCAAAAAGATCGCGGGAAATATAAAAGGAGGCGGTTACTAACGCCGACGTCTGTATGAATTTTCTTCTTTCCATTATAACAGTATTTATCAGGCCATCAATCCGGGGATTACCTTGCCAGCCACATCTGTGAGGCGGTAGCGGCGTCCCTGGTGTTTAAAAGTTAATTTTTCGTGATCCAGTCCCATCAGGTGTAAGATGGTGGCATGGAAGTCGTGCACGTGTACCGGATCCTTTATAATATTATATCCGAATTCATCGGTTTCACCGTATACGATGCCGGGTTTTACGCCACCGCCGGCCATCCAGATGGAGAAGCAACGGGGATGGTGATCGCGGCCATAATTATCGGCAGTCATTTTACCCTGGCAGTAGTTGGTTCTGCCAAATTCACCGCCCCATATTACCAGCGTTTCATCGAGCAGGCCACGTTGTTTCAGATCAGTGATCAATGCCGCGGAAGCACGGTCTACATCTTTTGCCTGTCCGGCCATTTCATTGGGCAGGTTGCCATGCTGATCCCAGCCCTGGTGGTACAGCTGGATGAACCGCACGCCGCTTTCAGAGAGCTTCCTGGACAACAGGCAGTTGGCAGCGAAGGTGCCGGGCACCAGGCAATCCGGTCCATATAGTTTAATGATATCGTCCGATTCTTTGGAGAGGTCCGTCAGCTCCGGTACCGCCGTTTGCATGCGGTAAGCCATTTCGTACTGCTGGATCTTCGTATTGATTTCCGGGTCGCCAAATTCTTTATACGACTGGTCATTCAATGCGGCGAGCTGGTCCAGCATCTGGCGGCGATTAGCCATGTCAATGCCTTCAGGATTATTCAGGTACAGCACAGGACTTTCACCACTGCTGAACTGAACGCCCTGGTGGATGCTGTCTAAAAATCCATTGGACCATAACTTGGAATATACGCCTTGTCCGTTTCCTTTACCTCTCGACAGCAGCACGCAAAATGCGGGGAGGTTTTTATTTTCGCTGCCGAGGCCGTAGCTCATCCAGGAGCCAAAGCTGGCGCGGTTACCTTGTTGTGCCCCGGTCTGGAAAAAGGTAAGGGCCGGATCATGGTTGATCGCTTCCGTAAACATGGAACGGACAATACAGATGTCGTCCACTATTTTGGCGGTATGCGGAAACAGGTCACTGATCCAGGCGCGCGCTTCGCCATACTGGTGAAAATCGTAGTGCGAACCTACCAGCGGAAAAGACGACTGTCCCGATGTCATGCCTGTTAAGCGCTGCCCCATACGGATGGAAGCCGGCAGTTCCTGTCCCATCATTTCCCGCAGCTTCGGTTTGTAATCGAAGCTCTCCAGTTGTGAGGGCGCGCCATTCTGAAACAGGTAAATTACCCTTTTGGCTTTGGGTGCAAAGTGCGGCATGCCGGGAATGAAAGGCGCTTCTTCCCCGCTGTTTTTACCAAAGAGGTCAGGTACCAGTAATGAACCCAGGGCAAGGCTGCCTACGCCAAGGCTCAGGCGCGACAAGAACTTGCGGCGGTTCATATTCAGGTGGTGTTCTATGAATTCGTTTTTCATCGTCCTTTATTATGCGTGACTATACGATCGTTATGTTTTTGAAAGTGTTTCCTCCAGGTTATAGATGGTGGTGATCACCTGCATCATGGCAGCCCATGAGGCATTGTCGAGGTGTTGCGCCATCGGGTATTCTCCATGTTGCAGCAACTTTACTGCGCTGGCCGGCTGTTGTTTATACAGCTGCTGTTGCTGGTCATAATACTTCTCCAGCAAGGTTAGTTCCTGTGGTTGCGGTGTACGGCAAACAATTAAACGGAAGGCCTGCCGGATATTCCTGGAGCTGTTATTATCTTTTTGCAGCAGCCTGGATGCCAGTACCCTGGAAGCTTCCAGCACGGTAGGATCATTGAGCATGATAAGCGCCTGCAAGGGCGTGTTGGTGTTTGCGCGTTTCACTTCGCACTGGTCGCGGTTGCTGGCGTCAAAGATCATCATGGAAGGCGGTGGCACTGTACGTTTGATAAAGGTATACAACCCTCTGCGGTACAGGCTTTCACCATGGTCCTGTTTGTAGCTGGCCAGGATTCCCCTGCCAGATGTAGCCATTTCCCATAAGCCTTTAGGCTGATAAGGTTTTACGCTGGGACCACCGATCACCGGTACCAGTAGCCCGCTGCTTTTCAGCACCAGGTCGCGCACTCCTTCTGCGGGTAAACGGAACCGCGGTCCTCGGGAGAGGTAAATATTTTCGGGATCTGCTTTTAGTTTGTCTTTGGAAATGGCGGTCGATTGCCGGTAGGTGGTGGTCATGACCATTTGTTTCATGAGACGTTTAATATTCCAGCCGTGCTGCATAAAGTCCACCGCGAGCCAATCGAGCAGTTGCGGGTTGGTAGGCAGATCGCCCTGCATACCGAAATCGCCGGTACTTTTAACGATGCCCCTACCGAATATTTCCTGCCATTGCTGGTTCACGAACACTCTTGCAGTGAGTGGGTTTCGCTTATCGAACAGCCAGTTGGCCAGTCCGAGGCGATTGGCCGGATATTGTTTCACATCAAACGGCAGCACCGCATGTGGCGTTTCAGGTTGCACTTCCAGCGTAGGGTTGTCATAGTTACCACGGCCAAGGATATACGTTTTCCGGGTAGTGTCTTTCTCTCCCATTACAGATACGATCAGCCTGTTGCTGTCCTGTTTATTAATAAATTTCAGCACTCCTTTGAGATCTTCTTTCGTGATCTCCATATAGGGCGTTTTGGCGTAGGTTTCCGGGCCGCCCACCGCGGATTCCAGTCCTACTTCCTTCACGTTATTAAAGAAGGCAAAGAGTTCATAATATTCTTTTTGTGAGAACGGATCATATTTGTGATCGTGGCAGTGAGCGCATTCGATGGTGATGCCGAGCATGCTTTTACCAAATGTATTGGTGCGGTCAGAAACATATTCTATGCGGTATTCTTCGTCTATTACTCCTCCTTCTTCCGTAATTTTGTGGTTGCGGTTAAAGCCGGAGGCCAGCAGTTGTTCCCGGGTAGCGCCGGGGATCATGTCTCCTGCGATCTGCCAGGTAATAAAGTCTTTGTAAGACAGGTTTTCATTGAATGCGTGGATCACCCAATCCCGCCAGGGCCACATGCTGCGGTAGTTATCGTCCTGGTAGCCGTGCGAATCAGCATAACGGGCCACATCCATCCAGTGCACTGCCATCTTTTCGCCATAGGCGCTGTCCTGCAGCAGTTCATCTACCATACGTTCGTATCCGGCGTCGCTGGTATCTTTGGCAAAGCGCTCCATTCTTTCGGGTGATGGCGGCAGGCCGGTAAGATCGAGGCAAAGGCGTTTGAGCAATCTCTCATGATCCGCAGCGGGATTGGGTTCCAACCCTTTCTCTTCCATGCGGGCCAATACAAAATGGTCTATTTCATTACGTGCCCATTTCTCTTTGTTTACTTTGGGCAGCGGCGGTGTTACCGGCGCCACAAAGGCCCAGTGTGGTTTATACTTTGCGCCTTGTTTGATCCATTTTTCAATCAGCTTTACTTCATAGTTGCTAAGCGACATATTGGAGGATGGCGGAGGCATGCGCATAGAAGTATCCGTGGTGCTGATGCGCTGGTACAATACAGAAGCCATGGGATTACCGGGTACGAGCGCATGTGCGCCGGGTGTTTCACGGAGCGCTTTATAAGCGCTGTCGGCAATATCCAGGCGCAGACCGGCTTCCCGTTTATTGGCATCCGGACCATGACAGGCATAGCACTTATCCGATAAGATAGGCCGTATATCAAAATTGTAATCTACAATTTCAGGCAATTTTTCCTGCTGTTTACCGGGTGTATCGCCATTATTACACGCGTATAAAAATGCAAGAGAGCAGATGGTGAGTCTGACACAACGTTGGAACATAATTTTCTGCAATTAATTGTACACTGTACTTATACAACGGGGAGGCCCGTGAATTTTTACTATAGCTGTCTGGTTGTTTAATAATGGTAAATATCGGCTATAATAACATGCCATTTTGATGCTATTTTGCTCCATAATGGTGCTTTCTTAGCATTATGTATATACATACCTACAAATTGATCATGGTGAGGGATGGAGACCTAATTTAATGACTGGTTCCGCGTATTGTTTGTTAGGGAGGAGGCCGGGCGTTATCTTGTTACCGGTAGGCTAAAATCCACCTTTAGGATTCCGCAATATTGCCCGTGATGACTTACAGAAACAGGAGAGCGCCTGCCATTTTCACGGTGAAGGATATACGGTATTCCATGATCGTCTTTATAAAAAAACTCCTGCGGGGAAAGTACTTCCTGCATAAAATTCAGATAGTCTTCGCCGGCAACCTGCTTTATAAACACAGCTGCATCCTGCACCGGCCGGGGATTTGTGGCCGCACAGGTATGGATGTAATGATCTGTGATAAAACTCTGGTAATAATAGGTATGCTGTTCATATACCACCGTGCCGGTATAGTTGCCGGCAATCATATCGGATGTAACATCCTGTTCCACCTGGCACATAAATCGCTGTGGAGCGTATCGTCTTTCGCAGGTATTACGGTTCACTATTTTATACGCGGCTTCCTTGCAACTCCACAACAACCAGGTGAGCACTGCCGGTGCGGCAGCATTACGGATCATCCTGATTTCCGCGGGCAGGAACAATTTTTCCAGGAAACCTTTCCGGTGAATACGGCTTTCCATGGCGGCTGCCCGGAGATCTATAATGTCGTTGCCGATCATTTTTCTTTGAGCTTGGCTTCCACGATATCGAGGGCCGCCTGCACGTTCAGCATGCGCTCCATTTCTTCGTTCTGGATCACGATATCGTATTTCTCTTCTACATCCAGTACCACATCTACCAGGTTGGCAGAATTAATTTTGAGATCGTTGATAAAATCGGTGGAAGTGCTGATGGTGGCCAGTGCTTCCTGATTTTTAGCATAGGGCCTTACTATTTCTCTTAACTGCTCAATGAATGTTTCTTTGTCCATGTTATTTCGTTTAAGGTTGCGGGTATTTTTGCAGAATAATACAAGCGTTTACATCTCCAAAACCAAAACTCGCTTTCGCCACTAAATTTATGTCTTTATACAATAGCTGTTCCGGAATTCTTTCCCGGTCTACCAGCGCCTGAATATCGGGGTGCAGGTCTTCGCAGTTGATATTGGGAGATATAAAACCTTCCTTCAGCTGCAGTGCCGCCGCTACCAGTTCAATACTCCCCGAAGCGCTCAGGCAATGTCCCACCATCGATTTCAGTGCATTGATGTAGGGAAAGTTTTTCCCGCTGCGCTGCAGGGCACTACACCAGTTGGCTATTTCTTCCGCGTCTTTTCCGGTGGCGGTAAGGTGACCGTTTATCAGGTCAATATCAGCGCCCTGTACACCGGCCTGTTGAAGCGCCGCGGTAATGCAACGTTGCACCGCAGCAGGATTGGGGGCCGTCATACTGCCACCGTTCCGTTGACCGCCGGAGTTAATATGACCGCCCAGTACTTCCGCATAGATGGTAGCGCCGCGTTCCAGCGCGCTGTCCAGCGACTCCAGTACCAGCGCTCCTGCCCCACTACCGGGAACAATACCACTCGCAGTAGCGCTCATGGGCCTGGAACCGGCTTCCGGGCGTTCGTTATATTTAAAGGTGCTTACTTTCATGGCATCAAAGCCGCCCCAGATATAGGGACCGCTGTCGCTGGTACTGCCGGCCAGTACGCGTTTGGCATGACCGTACTTAATCCGTTCGCAGGCGAGCAATACACTTTCTGCACCGGTAGTACAGGCAGAAGAGTTGGTGGTTACCTGGTTGCCAAGTCCCAGTTTTCCACCGAGGAAAGCGCTGATGCCACTGGCCATGGCTTGCGTAACCGCAGTGCTGCCTAAACGGCGAACCTGTAAATCATCTACCTTATAAACGGCTTCGCGGAATTTTTCCACACCGGAACTACCGGCGCCAAAAATAGTACCGCTGTCCCAGTCAGGCGTTTCCTGTGATATTGGCAAACCCGCATCTGCCCAGGCCTGCATACCGGCTATTACGCCGTAAATAATACCGGAACTGCCCAGCTGCCTTAATTCCAGTTCTTCAAAATATTGTTGCCGCAAGCTTTCGGAAACCTCTGGCTTACCTGCAATCTGGCAGGAAAATTTCAGGGCAGCCAGTTGTTCATCATAACGGATACCGGATATACCTTTTTTGATCGCTTCGCGGAAAGCGGCGATGCCGGTGCCGTTTGGCGCTACCACTCCTAAGCCTGTTATGACAACCCTGTTATTCATTTTTGTTATTGATGATCATGCCTGCCATCGTTCCGTCGCAGACTAATGCGCCTGCAGCATTATACAACGCTACGCGGCATTTCAATTTGTTAAACCTGAAGTATATTTTCGTTGCCTCCGCCCTCACCGTTTCACCGGGTGGCACAGGCAAATAAAAGTCGATGTGAGTGGAGGTCATAGCTACCGTGGGCAATTGCTTATGGATCTCTTCTCTCAAAAGATAAATACCTAAACAAGCCAGCCCCGTTTGTGCCATTACTTCCGTTAGCAATACACCCGGCGTAACAGGCAACCCTTTAAAGTGGCCCTTATAGCAAGGCATATCTGCGTGAAAAGTATATATACCTGTTACCTTTTCTTCATCGATGTATGCCAGTTCATCTACAAACAGGAAAGGCGGTGCATATGGTAAGTGCTGCAGGATCTCTTCTTTTGTCATACGCTAATGAATATGTGTTCCTCCGTCGACCGGTATAATGGCGCCATTGATCCAGGCGGCTTCGTCCCGGCACATCAGGTATACTACATTCGCTACATCCTCCGGTGTGGTGAGCTGCCCGAAAGGGTTTCTCTTCCTGCTGTAATCCAGCAATGCCTCACTGCCCGGAATTTTCCGCAATGATGCGGTGTCAGTCACCCCCGCACGGATGCAGTTGGCCCTGACCCCGTGCGACGCAAATTCCAGCGCTATGCTACGGGTAATGGATTCCAGTGCCGCCTTCGCCGCAGATACCGCCGCATAGTGCGCCATTGCTTTGTAACTACCATCGCTTGTAAAAGAAAGGATACGTGCATCTGCAGCAAACAGTTGCCTGTTCAATATATCTGCCGACCATTCATACAAGCTCACCGCCATATGCCCGATGGTGGTATTGAAATCATCCGCCTGCAGGTCCGGCAACGCTTTGAGGTTGCCCCGTGCGATGCTGTGCAGCAGGCAACGGATACGCCCCGTATCCATAGCTTCCTGCAACTGCTGCAAAATTTCTGCGCGTTTTTCAATGTTGAGCACATCGCTATTAAACGTCAGCAGCTGCACGCCTAACGACCTGATCTCCTCAAACTGCTGCTGGATATCCGTTAATTCCACGCGGGTGTTGCGGTGCACAATGCAGATGTTCATGCCATGTGCCGCCAGCTTACGCGCGGATGCCAGTCCAAGCCCGCTGCTGCCTCCCAATATTAATGCCCAGTAAGATGCAAACTCTGTTACCATTGTAATAATATTCTTTGTGCCGAAAAGCCCGGACCAAAACTCAGCATCAGTCCTTTGTCGCCTGCGGGCAACGACTGCTCCATAAATCTTTCCAATACATATAACACCGTAGCGCTGGACATGTTGCCATACAACCGCAGAATTTCCTTGGTGTCGTCCAGTTTCTTTCCCATACTGCGGAACAATTCTTCCACGAGGGTAATGATCTTCTTCCCGCCGGGATGAAAAATGAGGTGGTCGATATCTTCGATCGTAAGATTATTTTTTGCCAGGAAAGGGTGTACGATATCTCCAAAGTGTGCTTCTATTTTTTCGGGTACTTCTATATCCAGCACCATTTTTAAACCGGTGTTGGAGAGATGGAATCCCATCAGGTATTCCGCGTCATAGAAGTGATACATTTCTTCTGCGATAATTTCCGGACCGGTATCCTGTTCATGAGAAGAAAGGATCGCACAGGCGGCGCCATCGCCGAAGATGGCTGCACTAACGATATTGGCCATCGAATAATCGTCCAGCTGGAACGTGGCGGTAGGCGATTCCACTGCTATTACTGCGGCTCTTTTACCGGGGTTTGCTTCCAGCATTTTCTTTGCGTAGATGATCCCCGACACACCGGCTGCGCAGCCCATTTCAGTAACAGGCAGGCGTATAATATCCTGACGCAGCTGCAGTTCGTTGATCAGGTATGCATCTAAAGAAGGGATCATGATGCCGGTGCAGCTCACGGTGATGATATAGTCGAGGTCAGTTCCCTTCAAACCGGCTTTATCCAGCGCGCTTTGCAGGCAGGTCCGGCCCAGGGTAATCATCTCCCGCTGGTAGATATTATTTTTATCTTCAAAAGAAGTATTGGTAAATACTTCTTCAGGTCCCATAATAGAATAGCGTTTATCCACGCCGGCGCTCTCAAAGATCTTGATCACCTTGCGGATAAATCTTTCTTCCTGGCCCTGGAGCCATAATGATAGGAAGGGAATAATTTCGGCGGTGGTTCTTGAGTAAGGCGGTAGTGCTTTTGTGACAGTCTGAATTTTAACGCTCATAATTTATTGATTATCCATTGATACCGGAACGCCCATTTCCATTTAAGGGAATACTGATCAATATTAAGTTCTGCCGATAAATGTTGTAATTCTCTTTTTTTAAATCCCCGGAGAATGGATACCAGTCCATCTTCCCTGACCATCCTGTTTAAATTGAACACAAAGCATACCAGTTGAAACAGGCGGTATGCCAATGCGCTCCTGTGCAGATCATTGATCACTACTCCTTTCCGGGCCTGCCGGTAAAAGATTTTCATCAGCTCCCTGATTTCAGCCTCTTTAAAGTGATGCAGTGTAAGCGTACATAAAACAATATCATAGTGTTGCTCCCGGAAGGATAACTGTGTAATATCCTGACAATAATACTCAATGTGCGGATAATCTTTTGATAAATTCCGTGCATGCGTTACCGTGGCCTGGTTGGCATCGATGCCGGTTAGTTTTATTTTTCTATGGGAACAAAAGGTATCCGACAGTTGCCGCAGCATATCACCGTTACCACAGCCGATATCCACGATGGTAACTTTCTGGTTGGCAGGAATATCTTTCAGGAGGGCCGCAACGCCTTCAAGGGTGACGCGGTTGCCGCCCAGTAAAGCGTTGATTTGTGCGATTTTATCCAACGTAGCCTTCAGCAGATCGCCTTCCATACTGAAATCGTCCATGATTTCGGTAGCCTGGCTCCGGTGCCGGGTGTTTACACGCATTCCGGTACGGCATTTAACGGTTTCCCATGAGTGCGACGGATGATTCCCGGCAGCAGGCCGGGGAAGAGGATCAGTCCTTTCATCATGGTAGCAGAAAGCTTTTCATTGCGGAACAACCGGGATAGTACACGACCGGTGCGCATACGGCCGCTGAACATTTTGTTCCAGGCTTTCGTATAGTTCTGTTCCATCAATAAACGGTTCCGGGTGGGAGCTGAAAAATATTCCAGCACCTTATCGGATGCTATCTGTGCGCTTTGTATGGCCATAGCCATGCCGTTGCCGCAAAGCGGGTGAATAAGACCAGCGGTATCGCCGATCATCAATATATGATTCAGTACCTTTTCTTTATCTGTGAAAGACACCTGGCTGATGGTTAAAGGTTTGTCGAACAACGCAGTGCTGTTTTCAAAAATATCCTTCAGGTGCTGATTACGGTATAGCACCTGCTCCCGGTGTGATTCTATCTGCTTGAAATTCTTAAAACTCTCGTAACTCACCAGGTAACAGATATTCAGGATATCATCCTCCACTTTTGATACGCCGCAATAGCCGCCGTCGAAATTATGGAGTCCTACAGTATCGGCCGGAAAGCTGCCACGGTAATGGGATTTCACGGCCAGCCAGGGCGATTTCTCATTAAAGAACGGACGGGCAAGCTTACCATCGAGTGCGGCTCTTTTGCCATAAGCGCCCAACACCACCGGCGCGGAAAAAACGCCATAGCTGTTGGTATCAATGAAGAAGCGGTCGTTTTCAAATACCACGTTGGTGACGGTATCTTCAATTAACTCCACCCCGTTTTCGGTCATCTTCTGCATCAGGAACTGGTCGAACGCATACCGGCTTACCCCGAAACCTCCCAATGGAAGCGTCGTTTCCAGCGTTTTACCATAATGATCTGAAATGATTAACCGGTTGATCCGGGAAGGATGTAATACCGAGGGATCTGCCCCGAGTGACTGCAGATATGGTAATACTTCATTGGAAACATATTCCCCGCATACTTTGTGCGAAGGATATTTACTTTTTTCGATTACGGTTACCTGTAATCCTGCTTTCGATAAATGAATAGCACTGGTGAGACCCGATAAGCCCCCACCTATAATAATAACATCTCTTGAACCCATACCCCTATGGTTAAAACAATAACAAGCTCCGACACAAGGAAGGTAGCCTACCCCAATATAATGAATTTATAGCTGATTTCCGTTTCGCTAAGATCAGAATATTCTTTATAAATCACGGCATTATAAAACTTAACATTGCCAATATTATTTAATTGTTAATTTCGAATATAATTGTTTTTGTAAATAAATAATGCTCCATGACTGATTCGAGTAAACCGACCGGCAAGCATCTTAAAAAAGAAGCTGGTGTAAAAGTAGCCGAAGTATTAACCGCATTAAGCGAACTAAAAGAGAAGCTGGGAGAGAAAAAGTTTCTCCGGAACGTAAAAAAGGCCACTAAAGCGATGTTAGCAGGACTGACAGATAAGCCAAAAGGACCTGCCAAGCCGAAGAAGAAAGCTGCTGCCGAAAAAGCTGCTGCACCCAAAGCTCAAGCCAACACTCCCAAAGCCGCCGATAAAAAGGTGACGCCTAAGAAAGCTGCTCCCAAGAAAACTGCCGCTAAAAAAGCTTAATCCTACATCTGTAATTCCTGTGAGTGTCTTTATTGTTCCTGTTTACAGGAACCCGTATTGCTGCGTCCTGAACCGCGGACAATAAAGATGCTTACAGGTCGGGCGCTTTGTAATCCCTTACATAGCGGTTAACATCATATCCTTTGTCGTCCCAGATCATCCCCTTCACCACCAGGGCCTCATGATGGAATCCTGCTTTAGTCAGCACCCTTTCCGAGGCTTCGTTGCCGGGTAATACATCTGCAACGATTTTTTTCAGACCCAGTTTGGAGAAGCAATACTGCACCACGGCCTCAATGGCTTCGGCCATGTAGCCTTTGCCCCAGTATTCCTGTACCAGCGCAAACACCAGCGGAACCGTATCTTCAGTTTCATAATTATTGAAACCGATGAAACCGATCAACGATGTTTTTTCTTCAAGGGCAATACCCCAGCGGATGCCCTGCTTATCGGAAAAGCGCTTTTTAAAGAGATCAATAACCGGGCGAACACTGGCCACTTCACTCAACGGGATTACATGATAATACCGGGTCACCCGTTTATCCGTGAGCAGGTAAAACAGATCCGGCTGATGCGAATGTTCAATTTCAATCAGGTGAAGGCGGGGCGTAGACAGGACGGGGAAAGTATCCGGCAGTAAACTCATATGCTGGCTGGCTCGTTTTAATGACCCCAATATAAAAACAATTGTACCACACAACCAAAAATGTTATTCCCGGAAAACGAAAAAAAGTATCTTGTTTTCAAAATTTATTCCACGACATGTTAGCATTCACTCAGCGTCCGGCAGCAGCATTGCTGGCTGCAGGCATTAGTTTGTGGGCCATGACCGCCCGCTCACAACCACCCTCCTTCACCGGAAAAGGCATTACCCGCCCCGCTCTGGAATATTACCTGGATCATGCGGTTACCATGACTGAATTTCTTTCAGTAGATCCTTACGCCTCCGATGCGCCCTATCCCAACAAGGAAGATGATATCCGCCTGATCAGGAACATCGGCGCAAAGTTCATAGGCAGGGCCATTTACCGCTGGGGCGGGGAATCGGTGCTCAACAACAAAGATTTTCTTCACCAGGCCAAACGGATGGTGCAGGAAGTACAGAAAAATGACCCGGAAGTAATTTTCCAGGCCGCCCTGTTTGAGCAGATCAGTGAACAGGTAAACACCATTCCCGTTCCGGCATGGGCATTCAAAGCGCTGGGATTACCGTCGGAAGACCGGCGTTTCCGTTACGACAGCATGCTGAATACAAAAGGGAAACTGGTCAATCACTGGAGTAAAGGCAACAGCGTACCCGATATTACGCGGGTGGAAACGCAGCTCTGGTTTATGTTCCTGGCCGGCACCTATATGGAAGTGGGCTGCGAAGCGCTGCACCTCGGGCAAATTGCCCTGATAGGCATGGAAGATCCGCAGCTGACAGAATGGGCGGCCTTCCTGGAAAAATTACGGGCCTATGCAAAAGATCACACCCGCCATCACTGGGTATTACTCGATGCACACACGCCATCGGGCGGTATGGTGGTAAATGGCAAAAGCTTACTGGATTTTAACTCGTTTCCGTTGCGTATTAAATCGGTGCCTGCGCATCCGCAGGAAGGTATCCTGGAAATGGGTTTTACAGATGCCCTTTTCGGGAGAAGCAAAGGCGGTATTACACCCAGTGGCTGGAAAGCCGCGTCAATGCCTTACCTGGTGGAGTTGGATAATTTTGGTATCAGCGATCACCCGGGTGTGCCGGATACCACTACCATTTACCCGTGGGGCTTTGATGAAATCAGCTGGTTTTATCAGCAACCGGAACAATACCGGCACAACTGGTTGCAATATGCACATCAATGGGTAGCAGCGCATGATGCCAATGGTCATTTGCAGATGCCGGTTACCCGTGTAGTTACGTTGGGACGCAGGAAGCCAAGATTGAAATACCGCGCCAATACACGCTCCGCGCAGTGTCCGGACGGGATGGATGATGAAGCAACGATCAAATCCATCTGGCAGGCAGCTGATGCCCGCAAAAAATAAGGATCATCACCGGTTATCTTTCTTCCGGAAAATAACCGGTGACTGTTTTATTTTTGTTTTACCAGCTTCATCACTTCAAAACCTGACATAACAGCGGCAGATTGTACCTGGTTAAGATTGATTGTCAGCAACAGCGTATCTCCGCTCCAGGAAATTTTTCCGCCTGCCGCCTGTACTTCTGTAGTGCCGCCTCCATAGGAAGGGGTTTCCATTACACCTGCGCTGAAATAAATGGAATCTGCTCCCACCAGTTTATAAGGGTTAGAAGCATTATAGGGATCCATATCCATCTGGAAAGGCATTTGCATATCGCTTACCAGTACGCCATCCATGTAAAGGACATTCCTGATCACCGCATCAATGGAATAGCTCAGGCCTGTAATTTTGAAAGTACTTCCATCAATCACCATTACCCCTTTATTATTGAAGGTGGTATAGTCGTTGTAGAGCGTGGCTTTAGCGCCGGATTCCGATATGGTGGCGATGCTGTTTACACGGACTCCTGCAAAGTTCCAGGTACCTTCAATTTTATTATTGCCTGTTACAGGTGGTGTGGTAGGCGGTGGTATTACCGGGGTAACGTTATCCGGTCCGGCCATTTCAAGGCTTCCGCAGGCAGCGAGTGTAGTGCTCAGAACTGCCACCAGCAGCAGGGATCTGTAAGTATTCATCTTCATAAGTTTAAACAAGGGATAATGCGCGTAAAGTTACCATCAATTGACGAACGAGTTTCACTAATCTTTCATCAAGTTATCATGAAACAGGTTACCGCATTCTCATTTCTTCAAAAAACGGGGTACGTCTTTCTTCCACGCATTTCGCGGCATACAGGTACAGTGCTGCGCTCCAGGTTTGCCATTCCTGCCCTTTTGCGGTACCATCCTGGGCTTTCAGCCATTCGTTGAAACCATAATCCACCGTGCCGCTGTTGGAAATAGTTATAATCCGGGTGAGCTCCAGCAGTTTTTCTTCCGCCAGCCGGTATTTTTTTGCCGCTACCAGTGCAGCTACATAAAAGCCACAGATAAAAGGCCAGATGCCGCCGTTATGATATTCCCCTGGAAGATTAAAAGAAGCATACCGTTCGTGCCAGTCGTTGTCTCCCGGTTTCGTATAGGGGAAGAAGTTAGGCGGCAGTTTTACGGCCAGCTGGTTATTTTTTATCAGTTCCGCGCACTCGTCTTCGATCCACGATACCATTTCCGCTGCCCTGGTGGGAGCAGCAATGCCGGAGAGGATGGCCAGGCTGTTGCCCAGCAGGTCGAACCGTTCGCTGCTCAATACCTTATAAGACCACATGGCGTAATAGGGTTTGTGTTTTACGACCAGTCCTTCGTGTACATGCCGGTGCTGCACCCCACCGGTGATGGTAAATCTGCCCATTGCCTGCCGTACTTTCTCTGCGCGTTCATGATGCCCGAGGATGCGGAGATAACTATACACGAGCGTGTTTACAAAGAGGCCGTAACCAAGCACCCATTGTTCATCGCGCCAGTCGCTGGTAGGCTGTTGGGCCACCAGGTAACGATCTGAAGGACTTTGGTATTCCATCCACTGCAATGAACTGTTCACCGCTTCTTCGAGGAACTGCTCATTACCCGACAGCTTGCGATACATGCCTGCTGCCAGCAGGAAGAGCGGCGTGGTGTCGCTCGCGCCCAGGTCTTGTTTGTCGTGTACGAGAGAAGGGATATGTCCGTGTGGCGTTTGATTTTTCGCCAGTGTTTCAAGCACCTTCCGGATGCTGTTGATCAGCACGGGGTTGCCGGTAACGCCTACGCCTAAAAAGGACAGCAGCAGATCCCTTGTATATGGCTCAGGATATCCCCATCCCGCGGTGCGGGGGAGGCCGTGAAACGGTCCGTTTACATTATGCAGCAATACCTTCAGGGCGGCATCCCTGGCTGCGTTGATGGTTAACCAGGAAGAAGCTTCCATGTTCAGCGGATATTAAGTTTTTCATGCATCAGCTGCACAAACTGCCTTGCTATCAACCGGTAATCAAAATTTGCTACTACTCTTTTCCTTGCAGCTTTTCCTAACTGTTCCCTGTAGGCGGCATCTGTCATTAACCGTTGCAAATGCTGCCTGATATCGTTGATATCTGCCCGGTAGTCCACTGTACGGGGCGTAGAAAATACGACCTTCTTTTCCGTCTCGAAACCCGACTCTTTACCAACCATCACTTCATTCAGCACAATTTCTTCTGCCACACCGGCCAGCAGTGCGGTTTCGCCATCTACCAGCGTATCCAGCATGCCCATTGCGCGGATGCCGATCACCGGCTTTTCGCAGGCGCCAGCTTCTACCTGTGGCATCCCGAAGCCTTCCAGCCGCGATGGGGCCACATAAATATCGCAGGCGTTGATGAGATAAGGCATCTCCTCCCTTGAAACAATGCTGGTAATATATTGCACCTTGCCGCCCAGCCCCAGTTCTTCCGCCAGTGCCAGGTCGGCTTTATTTTGTATGCTGGTGCGCGGCTGCGGCCATACTTTACAGATATACTTCCAGTTGCCCGGCACTTCACTGCTGAGTTGCGACAGCGCCTGCATGACTTCCCTGGCTCCTTTTGAACAGGCATCGCCGCCTACGGTGAGCAGCATCAGCTCATCCGGCGCCACGCCCATTGATTCCCGCACGGCTTTCACCCGCGGATGATCTTTAGGCAGCGGCGCGAACCTGTTGGTATTGCAACCAACCGGCAGTACGGCTATTTTATCGCCGTTGATGCCGTCGCGTATATACATTTCCTTTACCCACTGCGAGGTAACGAGGATCAGCGGCAGTTTATTCAGCACCTCCTGGTAGTTGGCGATATATCCATCGGCCACCAGCCATGGAACCGGCTGCACACCAAATTGCTGCGGATGCAGGATCAACTGCGGGCAATATCCCCAGTAACCTACGCCCACCACCACATCCGGCTTAAACGAGTTGTAGTACCATTCCTTTTCCAGTGGTGAGTCGTAGTGCACCGCCAGCGCAGTTACACCTATTTCCAGCAGGCCATGGTACAATAAATTTCCTTGTGTTGCCAGTCCCCCGGGAGCCGGCGGATAATCAAATAACAAAAGTGCTTTCATAATTCAAACGGTAAACTGTTGAGCCACTGATGGGCTTCCATGCTGTTATTAAAACACCAGAATGATTCCGCCAGTGGCGTGGTGGCTGCTTCCCAGCTATCGACCTTAAATCCGTACGTTTGAGTGATCACCTCGTATTTCCGTTGCCAGAGATCTTTATCCAGCACATGATAAATAGTTGCTTCAGGAATAGCTTCCGGGAAATAGGACTTTAATCCGTCTTCATAAGCAAACGCCCAGAGCTCATCTGCTGTGATCCTGCCTTGTTGCCACAGCCGGATCACGGCGCTGCTTACTTCTTCATGGCGGAGGTGCCGCGTATATTCCCCGCGCGGATGATGGGTGATGACCAGGTCGTAATGCTGCACCGGTAATAATGCCAGCACCTGGTTTTCCACCACCTCTTCCGGCAATGGCGTTTGTTCGGGACCATCGTCCATATCTCCCATAACACCTTGTGCTCCGTACAATTGTAATGCCTTAAAAAATTTAGGGGCTCTGTCTGTATCACTGGCGCGGCACAGGCTGATGATGGTCCAGTTCCACTGCGGATGAAACAGGATGGTACCTCCGGCCCACAGCGTTTCATCATCGGGATGGGCTACAATAATGGCAACGGACTTTCTTTTTGTTACTTGAGGGTTTTCTTCGCGCATATTCATAACATTTAACAGGCGGGTTAAAGAGGGTTCTTAAAGTTAACAAATCCGGAGCAGCTACCCATTACTAAAAATTACCCATTCCGGAGAATATTTATCATCTTACAGAAAATTTTTACGGAAACATCATGAAAAAACTGGTAGCATTATCCGCTTTCATAGCGATGAGTATGGGACTAAAAGCACAAACAATGCAATGGTATAACACTCCTCAGAAATGGTCAGCAGACCACAACAAGATAAACGTGACCGTTGACCCCGGTACCGACTACTGGCAGGTAACCCACTACGGCTTCATCCGCGATAACGGCCCTTTTTATTTCCAGGAACAGGAAGGCGATTTTACCGCCACGGTAAAAATTACCGGACACTATAAAGAGTTGTTCCACCAGGCCGGCCTGATGATCCGCAAGGACGCCAAAAACTGGATTAAAACCGGTATCGAATATGTAGACGGCGTACAGAACGTAAGCGCCGTGGTAACCCGTGAAGTATCCGACTGGTCGGTAGTTCCGCGTCACGACAGCCCCAAAAGCATGTGGCTGAAGTTACTGCGTAAAGGCGACTATGTACAGATTGAATATTCCTTTGATAATAAGAAATTTGATATGCTGCGACTGGCCTATTTTCCTCCCGGTGGTAAAGTGCAGATAGGCCCTGTGGCCGCTGCACCGGGGAAGTTGCCGTTTGATGTGGTGTTTGAGGAGTTTAAGGTGGTGGCGGAGAAATGATTTTTTTGAGATGCGGTCGCCGGAGGGTGGCCGCTAAAATATCTTTGATAAAACCACGGAACATAACCCGTCAAAAGATAAAACTTTGAACATGAAATTCTTCTCCGCAAACTATCTTAAAAAAACCTGGGGATTATTACTCCTCTTCACTGCCAGCAGCTATGCGCAGCAACAACACCCTAATATTATTTTCATTTTCTCCGATGACCATGCCTACCAGGCTATCAGCGCCTATGGCAGCAAACTGGTACAAACGCCTAACATCGACCGGATTGCCAGCCAGGGGGCCATTTTCAAAAATGCCCTGGTCACCAATTCCATTTGCGGCCCCAGCAGGGCTACCCTGCTTACCGGTAAGTATAGTCACATCAACGGCTACACGCTCAATGAGAAAAGGTTTAATGTAGAACAGCAACTATTCCCTGCCCTGCTGCAGGAAAACGGCTACCAGACTGCCTGGATAGGTAAATGGCATTTAGGCAGTTTGCCAAAGGGGTTCGACTACTGGCGTATCCTCAACAGCCAGGGCCAATACTACAACCCTGATATCATCGGTCCAAACGACACCACCCGCATGGAAGGCTATGTAACCAATATTATTACCAACCTTTCTGTTAACTGGCTCAACAAACGCGATACTTCCAAACCCTTCTTCCTGGTAGTAGGCGAAAAAGCCACCCACCGCGAATGGCTGCCGGATGTCCAGGACCTCGGTGCATACGACGATAAAACATTTCCCCTCCCGGCCACTTTCAAAGATGATTACAAAAACCGCCTGGCAGCACAAAACCAGGACATGACCATCGATAAAACCATGCGCCTGAAAGAAGACCTGAAAGTGCATGCCAATTACGAAAAAGGGATCTACGGCCGCTTTACGCCGGAACAAAAAAAGGCATTTATTGATTACTATGAAAATAAGATCAGCAAAGAATTTGATGAACAAAAACTAACAGGTGATGCCCTCGTAGAATGGAAATACCAGCGCTACCTGAAAGATTACCTGGCCACGGCAAAATCGCTCGACAGGAACATCGGCCAGCTGCTGGACTATCTCGATAAATCAGGTCTCTCAAAAAATACAGTCGTTGTGTATGCCTCCGATCAGGGCTTCTATATGGGAGAACATGGCTGGTTTGATAAACGCTTTATTTATGAAGAATCATTACGTACACCTTTTGTGATCAGATACCCCGGCGTAATAAAGCCTGGTACCTCCATCAATCAGCTGATGCTGAACATCGACTGGGCCCCCACTTTCCTGAACATCGCCGGCGTAAAAGTACCCGCTGATATACAAGGCACCTCCTTTTTACCGCTGCTGAAAGCAAATGCCGGAAATGTTCCCTGGAGAAAAGAAGCCTATTACCACTATTACGAATTTCCGGAGCCCCACCATGTATACCCGCACTTCGGTATCCGCACGGAGCAATACACGCTGGTACGCTTTTACGGGGAGTCCAACAGCTGGGAACTGTATGATCTGAAGCAGGACCCGCACGAAGTAAACAATCTTTACGGCCGGAAAGGCACGGAGAAACTCACCGCCACCTTAAAAGAGCACCTGAAACAACTGATGGTTCAATATAAAGACACCGGGGCGCTAAAAATCCTCACGCAGCCATAACTGCCGCCAGCCGATGGCGATCAAATCTTTTGACAATTAAGCCAAAAGGGCTATTTTTGAGCCCTGATTGCAGTTTTTACTGGTGATCTGCTGGCTTGAATGTGCGACTGAAAAATATTCTTTAAGTTATTGATAAAAGGAAATTAAAAACTTAAGGAACCGCATCAGCAACGATGCGGTTTTTTTTATGCACCGTCTTAATCATTATACGATTATTATTAAAATATGAAGACATACTTCCGATTATTATCATTTGCTAAACCTATTAATAAATTTGCGATCCCCTATATCATCTGTGTACTGTTGTCTGTAATATTCAGCACGCTGAACCTTGCATTGCTGGCGCCTTTGCTGGAAACGTTGTTCAACAAGGACCTCAATCAGAAAATTGTTCCCATGCCGGACAATTATTTTGATATTTTCAAAGTATTTAAACATTACACCACCACTATTGCCAGTGAATATGGTAAAATCAAAAGCCTGGAATTTGTTTGCGCCTGTATTGCCGCCTCAGTATTAGTAGGCAACCTGTTCCGCTATTTCGCAGATCGTACCATGGAAAGCCTGCGCATACAAACCTTGCTGAACCTGCGTAAATCAGTATTCAACAATGTAATGAACCTTCACCTGGGTTATTTTAGCAATGAAAGAAAGGGAGATATCATTTCTAAGATTGCATCAGATGTCCAGGTAGTACAGTATACGGTAACCGGTACCCTGCAGGTGTTATTTAAAGAACCGGCCCAATTGATCTCTTTCCTGGTCATCCTGTTCCTTATCTCGTATAAATTAACGCTGGTATCGATGCTGGTGATTCCGGTAGCCGGTCTGATTATATCCCGGATCGTAAAACGACTGAAAGAACAGGCTACCGCTTCCCATCAAACTTACGGCATGATGATCAGCTACCTCGATGAGGCGCTGAACGGCATCAGGATCGTAAAGGCATTTAATGCCGTTGGATTTATTACCAACCGCTTTGATGAACAAAACCGCAAGTATTCCAAGATATCCCGCTCAATGGCTAAAAGACAGCAACTGGCGTCGCCCGTTTCTGAAACTTTAGGGGTCTTAATGGTGGCCGGTATCGTGTTTTATGGCGGTTCGCTTATTATCAATAACCAGGGGGATATGGACGGATCTACCTTTGTGGTATATATTGCCCTCTTCTCCCAGATTATGCGCCCGGCAAAAGCTATTTCCACTGCGTTCAGCAATATCCATTCAGGCGTTGCGGCGGGCGACAGGGTGCTGGAGCTGATCGATCAGCAATCGGCTATCACCAACGCACCCGATGCTGTTACCTTAAACGGCTTTACCAATGAGATCCGTTTTGATGGCGTTTCTTTCGCCTACGGCGAGAAGAAAGTACTGAATAACATTCACCTCAGCATACCCAAAGGCTCCACGGTGGCGCTGGTGGGCCCTTCCGGCGGCGGAAAATCCACCTTGATGGACCTGATCCCCCGTTTCATGGACCCGCAGTCAGGCAGCGTCCTGATAGACGGCAAAAACCTGAAGTCTGTTACAATGGAATCTTTACGGGCACTCATGGGCGTTGTAAACCAGGAGTCCATCCTCTTTAATGACACCATCTTTAACAATATTGCTTTTGCCAAACCTGACGCCACCATGGAAGAGGTAGAGGCCGCAGCCAGGATTGCCAACGCACACGATTTTATCAGCAAAACCGAAGACGGCTACAACACCAATATCGGGGATAAAGGGTCCAAGCTCTCCGGCGGACAACGGCAGCGTATCTGCATTGCACGCGCCGTGCTCTCCAATCCACCGCTGATGCTGCTGGACGAGGCCACTTCCGCCCTGGATACCGAATCCGAGAAAATGGTGCAGGATGCGCTGAATAACCTGATGAAGAACCGCACATCCCTGGTGATTGCCCACCGCCTGAGCACTATTCAGAACGCGGACCTGATCATTGTACTGGATAACGGCCAGGTGGCCGAGCAAGGCACCCACCAGGAACTACTCAGCAACAACGGTATTTATAAACGGCTCATTGAAATGCAAACGTTTAGTAACTAAATAAAAAAAGGCCACCGATCGGTGGCCTTTTTTATGAAATATCTTTTTTGATTATTTACTCCGTCGTTAAATGGTGCCTGTAGCCGTTGGAACAATAGGCAATCCCGTGGTTTAAGGTATCCAGGTAAACCCTGTAGTTGATGTTTTCGTGTACACGGGAATTAAAAGGATGATGCAGGTGATAACATACCGCTTTTAATTTTACCTTTTTCTGGTATAAACCTGAGTTGATGAAACGTGCTGCCAGTTCAATATCCTCGTGCCCCCACCCTTTCAATTCGTTATTATAACCATTCACTTTCAGAAAATCTTCTCTCCAGAAAGCACAGTTACAACCGATCCAGTTACGGGAACGCTGACTCTTTTTAATCAGCAATGGAGCCAGGAAAGGAATGCGAAGTGAATTAATCCGGTTTCTCACGTCTCTGCTGAAAGAAGATACCCGCTCAAATTGACCATTGTTCAGGTATTTCCTGGTAATCTCTTCCTGTAACAACACCCTGCTGCCACGGATAAAATATCCTTTTTCCGCTTCACTGATATGGTCCCTGATGAAAAGCTCATGCATTACAATATCGCCATCAATCTGGATAATATAGTCGGAAGAAGTACCGGTAATTGCCTGGTTAATGATGATAGTTTTACGGAAACCTTCGTCCGGATGCCAGAAATGCTTCACCGGAATATTGGTTTTTCGTCTGAATGCCTCTACAACATCCCTGGTAGCCTCTCCGGAGCCATCATCAGCTATAATGACTTCGTCGGGGAGAACGGTTTGCACCAGTACACTATCCAGCACAAGCTTTAATGCTTCCGGCCAGTTGTATGTAGTAACAAGTAAGGCCACCGACACTCTTTCACCCATATTAGTTAGATATAAAATTAATGTTTAAAAAGCTCATATTGTTAAGCTTCTCTAGTATAACGCCATTTTACCCCTAATTATTTTACGCCATTTCTTTCGTTGTGTACACAGTATTTGTCTTGTTATATGTACATATAATCAAGAAAAGTGTAGGTTTATTTCCATTAATAATCGGCCAGTTATACTTTAAGTTAGCTTCTAATTATAATAACGATCTAAGGCTTCAATAAGTTACATGTAGCTACAGTACTTTCAATAAAATTATGCCAATCTGGTTTTTATAGGAACTTATCATGATTTATTTTTTGGATATTAGTTTACAAACTACAAAAACATAATAATTTTATGCAATTTATAATTTAATTATCAGAACAACATAATATTTTTTTTAACGATACATTCTCTCCTGTCCTGCATCTATTTTCTTTACTAATTCCTGTCTTACCACCGGCGGTACCTTGTCAAGCAACTTATACCTGGTAGCCTTTTCTATCTCGTCAATAGATGTCAGGTAAGCGCTCCACCTCGCATTTACATCGTTTTTATTTGGTGTGTTCACTGCAATAATACGGGTGTTCTTATTGATTCGCTGCAAATCATTGTTTCCTTCCGGTAAAATTACGAGGACCTTCCAGATATGGTCCGGCACGGTAACCTTACGCCCGTCTATTGTTTTGGCCAGTCCCTTGCTGCCGGCTCCCCCGCTGCCATAGCTGCCCATGATCACATATACTTCGTTCCCTTTCATCACCAGCTCCCGGGTATATTCTTCCAGGTTCTTCCATAAATGCTGGTTGTGGTTAGGCGCCTGCGGGATCATATTGGTCATCAGGAAAGTGGATTCATTGGCGGCACGGGTGGCGGTCCGGTCGCCCGACGGACAATTATGCCCCCTGTCGAATCCGCTGCCCATATAACTAGTTTGGGATACCTGGTACCAGTTCCCAGGAATATCGGCGTCCGGCCTGAAATCATTGGCCCTCGACATTTTGCCCAGGTCCTTCCGCGATACATGCCAGGCCACCCAATTGGGCGTTCCCCTGTCACGGTTATACGACAGCTTGTAATATTCCTTATCCATCAGGTAATTATTCGCCATCACCAACGATCCACTGGCATCGCTGGGATTGCCCAGTAACAGGTTGTCGTCGTCGCTCCCTGCCGGTTTCTCCACCGGCTTAACCGGTGTGTCCTTTCCGCCGGCAGTGACCCGGAACCGATCAAAATTGATCCTGCTGCTGCCGGGATCTGTTTTCCGGATATCAAAACGGATAGTGCCCGTACTTTTCGCGGTAAAAGTGGCCGTTTTCAGCACACCGGACGTAACACTAACGGGATCCCCCACACGAAAATAGCTTTGCCCGCGGTTCACTGATGCCCACAACTCCCATGTGCCCATTTTATCGTCCCCGTACCCGGCAAATTTTAGTGTAACCGTTACCGTTCCTTTTACAAGGATATCGAATTTCATTCCGGCCATACCATTGTCCCGGATACGCAACGCCTGTGTACCTGTTTTATGATCTTCCTCCAGGTTGCCGGTGACGGCATCCTTAAACTTCCAGGCACCACTGGATAATGCCACGTCCCCGCTGTTATAATTTGTTTTGGATCCCGTTTCAAAATCTTCTGCCAGTAAAAATATACTGGTGCCGGAAGTAGTATTTTTTTTGTGAGATGATTTCTTTGGAGGAGATTTTTCATTGTCCCCGGTAATTTTCCGGGAACAGGTAGTCACCGTAAATGCAGCGATGATCAATATAACGATAACGGCTAAACTGCTGCTTCCCTGGTGCTTCTTCTTTTTTCTTCTCTTCTTCTTTGACATAGAATGGTAACGAACGCCCCGCGAAGATAAAGAATAAAAAACAGGAGGACAAAGTTCATCGTTTACACGAGACCGTTAGCCAGTTCCTTATTAATTCCGGGTAGCCCCGCTGATCATATATTTCCACACGGCTATGAAGTCTGTTCCCAGCGTAGATCCGTGTTTATCTTTACGATCCACATCCGTAACAAGGATACTATTCCTGGAGTGAACGGGCATTCCCGGCTGCACCATCGTGGTATCGGTTATCGCCTGGTGGCTCACCGCGCTTACATCCTGCACCTGGTACTGGTAATTAAACGGGTCAGCAACATGCAGAAACGCATAATACCTGTTCACCGGCGTGCGGCCACGCTCCTGCTGCCAATGCGCCGGCGCATTAAAATATTGCAGGTAATCCTGCGGGCCCGAAAACATCAGCACTCCACGCAAACGGAACTGCTTCCCAAAATATGCTGCATGCCCCGCTCCCTGCGAATGACCTGCAGCAATAACTTTATCCCAGCGCACTTGTCCATTACGTACAAACTCACTCCAGCCACGATCCTGCGCAGCCAGGTACACCACCAGTTTTGTAAAACGGTTCACCAGGCTGTTGGCAGAATCTACATCTACCTTATCACTCACCGGCGTACCAAACATAATTTCCTGGCGGAAATGATCAAAACAGGTACTGTCTTCACTTTTGGAACACGCCGTGGTGATCACCGTGTTCATATAATCCGGGGTGATCACATAATAGCCCATGGCCGCGAAAGAGCTGTCGAATGTACGGAAATCAGTGGCCGTGCCGCCGGTACCAGGAATCATCACTATCAGCTGATGGCGGTTGTTTCCCGCAGCGGGTTCTGCGGCAAGATGCGGCGAATGCACTGTCTTTAATCCCGGCTGGGTGACGTTGGGTGCTATTGTCCGGAACTTTACCTGCGCCCGGGTTGTAACGGAAAAAAGAAGCGCAGTGGCAATGAGTAAACGTAGTTTGATTGGAAGCATGCGAAAAATATAAATGAATTGATGTCAAGATACAAATTTTGAGCTTCTTTAAAAGCCCGGCTATATCGGAATAATCACCGTAATCAGGCAGAAGACAACCTCCGCAGGATGAAAGAAAATTTATTGCGTAAATTAGTAGTATGATACCCTGGATGGAAATATTGATAAGATTATCGCTGGCAGCGGTTTTTGGCGGTATAATAGGTTTGGAAAGAGAACGGAAGGACTGGGCTGCCGGTCTTAGAACCCACATGATGGTGTCTGTAGGTGCGGCGTTAACCATGATGGTTTCCGCTTACGGATTTTCCGATATCCTGGGGCAGCCTAACATTGTACTGGACCCCTCCAGGGTGGCCGCACAGGTGATCAGCGGTATTGGATTTATCGGCGCCGGCACCATTCTTTTTCTGAAAGAAGGCGTGGTTCGCGGGCTCACTACCGCCGCGGGATTATGGACGGTAGCAGCTATCGGGCTCGCCACCGGCGGCGGCATGTATTTCGCCGCATTTATTGCCACCGCTATTGCAATCATCATCCTGTGGCTGCTGCAGCCGGTAGAAAAAAGATTCCTCAGCCGCTTTGAACAAAAAACTATCCGCATCATCACTTTTGAACGGAGCAAATCCATTGAGGTAGCAGATAAATTATTTCAAAACACCGCGCTCAATATTACTTCCTGCAACATCGAGCAAACAGACAGTTTCTTCTTTATCACGGTACGTTTCAGAAGCATGGATAAAACCATTGTAGGCAAGCTGATCGCAGATATACAGGCAGATACCGGCGTAAAGGAAGTATCATGGAACAGTTGATCTACAGCATAGGAAAGCCGGCCGTTAACACGGCCGGCCCGATCCATCAACCTATATCAATTAATACCGGAACGACTCCCAGCCGGAAATAGTGGTACGGTTGCAGGTCATAGCCTGCGTGCCGTTTTCGCACGACACATATCGCCCATTATTTCCGCGGAGGGCGATGCTGCCGTCTGTATTTACTATCCAGTCAAATTTTTCCCAGTCGCCCACACTGGTACGGTTACACGTAATGGGATTAACGCCGTTTTCTGAAGAAACATACTTACCCTGGCTTTTCAATGCCACCTTACCACCGCCGGCATCTTCCACGGTAAACTGTTCCCATCCCTGTGCAGTAGTGCGGTTGCAGGTCATGGCCTGTGTGCCGTTTTCACTGCTCACAAAAGCATTATTAAATCCTTTGAGCGTAATGGTGCTGCCAATAGGCGCATTGCCACCGCTGTTGGAAATGGAGTATACCCGCACGTAATCCACGTACATATTGGCAGGCAGTTTACTTTCATCAATCGTTTGTCCGGGGAAATCGCCTCCCACAGCCATGTTCATGATGATAAAAAACTGGTTGTGGAATTCTTCGGTGCTGTTGATACTGTTCTGTATATTGGCCGTTGCAAACTGGTTACCATCCAGGTACCAGCGGATTGCATTGGCATCCCACTCCACCGCATATACGTGGTAATCAGTAATAGTGGTACTGGAAGTGCCGCCATAGGAAACATGACCGTTGGCATCCCAGTGAATAGTGCCATAAACAGTGTTGCTGGTATTTACCTGCTCCATGATATCTATTTCACCGCATTTCGGCCAACCCACGGAGCCAATGTTATTGCCCAGCATCCAGAAGGCAGGCCATAGCCCCTGCCCGGAGGCCAGTTTAATCCGCGCTTCAATGCGGCCGTACTGCGTGGTAAAATGCCCGGCGGTGTTCATTCGCGCAGAGGTATAGGGCCAGCCGTTCACGGACTGCTTCTTCGCGGTAATCACCAGGTTGCCGTTGCTCACACTGGCATTGGACGACTGGTAATACTGCTTTTCATTATTCACACCCGGACCGGTTTCAAAAGACCATTTGGAAGTGTTGACACTGGTGCCGTCAAATTCGTCAGACCAGATCAGCGTGTACGCTGCGGCTGCCGCCTGCACTGCCACTGCAGCAGGCCGGGCATCCAAAGGCTGCAGATTATTGGTTGTTTTCGCCTCTTTTTTGCAGGCGCTCATCATTACCACTAACAGGAAGGAACCTACGCTAATGGAGATCAGTTTTTCTTTCATGGAATTTACAATTAAAGAAAAGGTGAACAAATAAGGCTAATGGATCAAACGTGGAGTTAATTTTATGCGTTCTTACTTTCTTTCAAAGGTCATCCCGGTAAACACACCGCCACCCTGCACAAAGGCTATCCGGATCCGGTGTTCCCCTTTTGTGAGGCGGATATTTTTCACCACCACCTGCTGCCCCGCAGATGGCACGGCAATATCAGCCGCCAGCACGTTGTCATCGCTGCTGATCTTAAACCTGGGGGCAACACTATCGGTATCTGCTTTTATTTTTACGGTAAGGGTGTAGTTCCCGGCAACGGCAACCCGGGTAGTGTACTGCAGCCATTCGCCGCTTTCAATATGAAATACCACAAACTCATCCTCCTCCTTTTTTATATCCACGCCATCGTTGCGGTAAGCGTGTCCGCGGTTCCCCTGTGTATTAACACCCGGCGTATAATGGTAGCTCGCGGTATCCAGGTCGTTATACGCTGAAAGGTTTCGTCCCAGATCATAGTCCACCGCGCGGATCACAGCCTTGTCTTTGATGATATGTTCCCGGAAAGGAATGGCCTTACCGGAAGCCACCTGGCGGAACATAGCATCTGTCACATCTTTATGGTAAATATTATTTTCGATCCCGGTATTGCCTGCAAATTCCATGAGCGCGCGATAGGCTTCATCCGCCGCAGGTGCGGGCCCTTTGCCGTTCCAGTAATCCAGGAGCGCCTGGTAACCGGACGTGAGCTTTATTTCCAGGGGATTGTTGACCCCCATCTTTTTCAGCTGCCACCATGCCCAGCCGATATCATTGCTTTCTGCCATACTGATAGTATGGGTGAACCAGTTATTGGAGTTTTCCCCCGATTCCCCCAGCCACAACGGGAGGTTATATTGCGCCCGTAAATCCAGGAAATTCTGGATAGAAGCGGTATTGGTGAAGTTGCCGTATTTGTGAAAGCTGATCACCATGTTATTATCCCACGCAGGCAGTATGCCCTTGTAATTATTCCCGAAACCATTTCCTTCTATAATGATGATATGCTGTTGATCTACTTCCCGGATGGCTTTGGTGATGGCTGTCATCAGCTGTTTCAGGGGAATGTTCTTTGTTTCTTTGGTGCCCCTTTTATCCCCGGCGTCTTCAAATCCCCAGTTAGGTTCATTGATAATATCATAACCGCCTATCCAGGGTTCGTTGGCGTAACGCGCTGCCAACTTGCGCCATAAGGCAATGGTTTTATCCCGGTTAGCCTGGCTTTCCCAGAGAGATGGCTTTTCGGGGTGCCTGTCGGAAATAGGCAGATCGTTCCCCTGCCCACCAGGTGCAGCATGCAGATCAAGGATCAGGTACATATGATTGGCCTTACACCAGTTCAGTAGGGAGTCGGTCAGTGCAAACCCTTTTTCCAGCCAGGTATTTTGACCGGCAACCGGCTCCTCATCTGCCGGCAGCGTGTACAGGTTGAAGTGCATGGGCAGGCGAACGGAATTGAACCCCCATGCCGCCATCGAGTCAATATCCCTCCTGGTGGTATGATTGGTAAGCCACGCATCATAAAATGCCTGTGTTTTTTCAGGCCCTATCAGTTCCCGGATCTTTTCGCGGATCCTGTATTGCTGGCCGATATTACCCAGGCGGAACATATAGCCCTCCTGCAACATCCAGCCTCCGAGGCCCATTCCCCGGAGGATCACCTGCTCGTTTTTTTCATTAACAATAATGTGGCCGCGGGTTTTCAGATATCCCTGCCCGTTACCAGGCAGCACAGAAGCCAGCAATAACGTGAGTGCTATAACGTGGAATTTCAGCATGTACAGTGTCTCTTTAAAAAGAAAAATAAGAATATCCAAGATCCCTATTTAAAAGCATAAAATCATTTCCGGCACTACGTCATTTCTACTTCAAAGGACATTAAAACATTGATAGCTAATCTATCTTCATTACATCTTACCTACATCAGCAAAAAA
Organism: Chitinophaga sp. W3I9; assembly: GCF_050434025.1. Classification (NCBI taxonomy): domain Bacteria; kingdom Pseudomonadati; phylum Bacteroidota; class Chitinophagia; order Chitinophagales; family Chitinophagaceae; genus Chitinophaga; species Chitinophaga sp. W3I9. The sequence goes on along the minus strand of NZ_JBNPWC010000001.1, from coordinate 3,538,880 downwards.
ATTTTACATTTAGTAAAACGCTTTTTAGATGAAGCATTTGTTGTTGCTGGCCCTTTTATTCCACGGAAAAATATTATTAGCCCAGAATACAATCGGACTACCCGCTGTGGTGAATTTCAGCAAAGCCCAATACCAGGGAAATGGGCAAACCTGGGACATTGATGTTGACCATAATGGCATCCTGTATTTCGCCAATAATGAAGGGCTTCTTACCTTCAACGGCAATTACTGGAAGCTTTACCCCGTACCCAACAACACCCGCCTGCGAGCAGTAAAAGTGGCGCCGGACGGGAAGATTTATGTTGGCGCACAGGACGACTTCGGGTATTATCTGCCCAATAAAAATGGTATCCTGGAATATACTTCTCTCAAAAAGTATATCCCCGCCGGGCAAACAGAATTTGCAGACATCTGGAATATTGCATTATTCAACAATGGCGTTTACTTCAAAAGCAACAATAAAATATTCGGCTGGCGTAACCGGCAGATAGACGTGTACGATGCCCCCGTAGAATGGAAAATAATGGGCAGCACGGCCCATGGCCTTTACGCGCAGGACCTGAAACAGGGACTGCTGAAATTATTAAACGGTAAATGGCAACCTGTTTGCACCGGCTTCCAGGGCAAATCTCTCCTGGTCACCGCTTTCCTGGAAGAAAAAAGTGATACCCTGCTGGTTGCCACCCTCAAGGATGGCCTTTTCCGTATCACCGGGCAACAGTTACTCCCGCTGCAAACAGCAGCAGATAGTGTTTTCCGGAGCAGCCGTATTTATTGCGCCATCCCGCTGGGTAACGGCCAGCTGGCGGTGGGCACCTTCTCCAAAGGATGCTTTATCATCAATGCCAATAATGGCAGCGTGATCCAGCAATTCAGCATGGACGAGGGCCTTCAGAATAATAATGTGCTCCGCCTGTTTGCTGATCCCCGCCATAATATCTGGCTCGCGCTGGACAACGGTATCGATCAGCTGCGTTACAATACCGCCATTAAACAGATACTGCCCGCCAAACATAATTCGCTTACCACTTATGCGGCAAAGGTGTTTAATCAGCGCCTTTACATCGGCACTTCCGATGGACTATACAGCACACCACTGGACACCGTTGCAGACCTCAGCTATTCCAAAGGCAACTTTCAGCCGGTGGCCAACACCCGTGGCCAGGTATGGAACCTTTCTGCTATCGGCTCCCACCTGCTGATGGCCCACCAGGAAGGAACGTTTGAAATCACCGGCAACAAGGCTGCTGCAGTGCTGAAAGACCTGGGCTGCTGGGCCTACCTGCCGCTTTCCAACAACATACTTACCGGCTGTTATAATGGCCTGGCTATTATCCGCTATAACGGCCCACAGGTGCGTGTCAACCGGCACGTCTCCGGTTTATACGAATCCCTCCGCTTCCTGGCGATGGACCCACAGCAACGTATCTGGTCCTCCCACCCCTACCGCGGTGTATACCTGCTCACCCTAAAAAATGACACCGCCCTGAGCTACCGCTTGTTCACGCAAAAAGACGGGCTGCCGTCCACCTACAATAATTACGTTTTCCGTATTCAACAACGGATGGTAGCCGCCACCATGAAAGGCATTTATGAATTTGATGAAGCCCGGCAGCAATTTGTTCCGTCGCAGGGATTGTTTGCCCCGCTGAAAAATGCAGCGGTGCAATATCTTTCGGAAGACAGCAGCGGCAACATCTGGCTGGTGGCAGATAAAAAGCCGGGAGTATTGAAACCACGGCAGCAAACAATTACCTGGTTCCCCGAACTCACCGGGAAGATCGTTGGCGGCTTTGAGTTCATTTATCCTTTTAATGAGGAGAATATCTTTTTTGGCGGCGACAAAGGCATTTATCATCTCAACTATAAAAAATACTCCCGTCATGATGCCGGCCTGTCGGTATTACTCGGACAAATAAAAGCCACCAACCGGAAAGACACTCTGCTGTATGGCGGCTACCAAACGGCCGGTACGCAGCCGCCAGTGGTACTCCCGAATGCGTTCAACAGTTTTCATTTTGAATATACGGTTCCCCCGGCAGAACAAGGCAATCATATTACTTACAGCTATCAGCTGGCCGGCTTCGATAAACAACCCGGCGAATGGACCGCCAAAACAGAAAAAGAATATACCAATCTCCCTTACGGAAAATATACTTTTTGGGTAAAGGCAAAAGATAACCTCGGCAATATCTCCGCTCCCGCCAGTTATTCTTTTACCATTTTACCCGCCTGGTATCAAACCTATATAGCGAAGACGGTGTATATACTGCTGCTCGCGGGGCTGATCTGGTACCTGTACCGGCGTCAGAAGAAAAAATTTGCTGCACAGAAAGACAAACATCTGCAGGAACAACAACATCTCATTTTTCAACACCAGCTGGAGCTGGAAAGAAACGAGAAACAGCTGATCCGGCTGCGCAATGAAAAACTGGAATCAGACGTACAACATAAAAATAAAGAGCTGGCCACCGCCACGATGCACCTGGTACAGAAAGGCAAACTAATATCCAATATCCGTGAAGAGCTGATACAAAGCGTAAAGAAAACCAATGACCCCGAAGCGCTTCCTTCTTTCAAAAAAGTGATGCGGTTATTTGAAGAAGCAGAGAATAACGAGGAAGACTGGGCGCAGTTCTCCCAACACTTTGATGAAGTGCATAACAACTTCCTGCGCACCCTTAAAAAACAATACCCGGATTTGACCACCACTGATCTTAAACTTTGTGCCTACCTGCGCATTAATCTTACCACCAAAGAAATAGCCCAGTCGATGGGTATTTCCGTACGCGGCGTGGAAACCAGCCGGTACCGGCTTCGCAAGAAACTGAACATCCCCGGCGAAACAGGACTGTATGATTTCCTGATCAATATTACACAGGAATAAATACGCGAATGCTTGTCTCCCCACGGTAAAATCAAAGAAGATAACAGTCACATCACCCGAAGGGGCGTATTTCTTCTTACTTTTGCAGGGAAATTTTTTAAAGCCATATTATTTTGACCAACGAACTTTCAAAATCGAAATATTTCTTTCTTATCCTGATTCTCGGTACGCTCACAGCACTAGGCCCTTTCTCGATCGACATGTATCTTCCCGGCTTTCCGGCTATAGGAAAGGATCTGGGAGTAGATCCTACCAGGGTGGCCTTATCGCTTTCGAGCTTTTTTATTGGGATTTCAGCAGGACAATTACTATATGGTCCGTTGCTCGACCGGTTTGGCAGGAAGAAGCCGCTATTCATAGGACTCGTGCTGTATGTGATTTCTTCTATCAGCTGTATGTATGTGTCTTCCCTGAACGGGCTTATTATCCTCCGCTTTATCCAGGCTATAGGCAGCTGCGCCGCGGCAGTAGCTTCTGTTGCGATGGTGCGTGACCTCTTCCCCGTGAAAGACAATGCCAAAGTATTTGCACTGCTGATGCTCGTAGTGGGAACGTCCCCCATGATTGCCCCTACCGTGGGCAGTTATGTAACCAGCGCCTTTAGCTGGCACGCAGTATTCCTGGTACTGGGCGTTATGGGCGCACTGATCCTGATAGCCACCATCCTCTGGCTGCCGGAAAGTTATAAGCCGGACACGTCGATGTCACTGAAGCCTGGTCCCATTATCAGCAACTTCCTGTCGGTGGTGAGTGAACCACAGTTTTATACCTACACTTTTGCAGGCGCAGTTTCTTTCTCAGGACTGTTCGCTTATGTATCAGCTTCCCCCCAGGTGTTTATGGATATTTATAAGCTCAGTGACAAAGCGTATGGTTGGATCTTTGCAGGCCTTTCGGTAGGACTGATCGGTTCCAGCCAGGTGAACAGCCTGTTGTTGAAACGGTTCAGCAGTCAGCAGATAGTACCGGTGGCGCTGCTTTGTCAAACCATCACCGGGCTTGTTTTCATTGTCTGCGCCTGGAATAATTTTTTATCATTACCCGGTATCATCGTATTGTTGTTCATCTACCTTTGCTGCCTGGGCTTTATCAATCCCAACACGACAGCATTATCGCTCGCCCCGTTCAGTAAAAATGCGGGCAGCGCATCTTCCCTGATGGGCGCCACACAAATGGGAATAGGTGCGCTTGCCTCCACGGTGGTAAGCCTGTATAACACGCACACGGCTACGCCGATGGCGATCACCATGTGCGGCACTTCCCTGCTGGCACTGTTTATATTACTGGTATGCCGCCGGAATATCAAAACGGCTGTGGCAGCGGCGCCTGGCGCCGCTACCATTGCGCATTAAACCAGTACGGCGCCGCCATCTGCCACTACTATCTGCCCCGTGCTGAATCCATTCTGCATCAGGTATAAATAAGTTTGCGCAATATCTTCCGGCTGCCCCACGCGGCCTGCCGGAAGCATGCCGGCAGCCTGTTGATACATGGCTTCGCGATCGGCCTCCGGCATTCCTGCCCAGAGTGCTGTTTTCACAATACCAGGCGACACCGCGTTTACACGTATAGGCGCCAGTTCGATGGCCAGCATGCGGGTGAAGCCCTCCATAGCGCCACAAATGCAGGCACCGGCGGCCCATCCCTGCTGTGGCCTTAAATTGGCGATGCCGGTAGTCAACACCACTGATCCCCCTGGCAATATATTTTTACTGCCATACTTTACGGCATTGAATGCACCGAAAAAACGTAATTGAAATGCTTCCTGCAATTCCGCGGCTGTAAGGCTTTCCACCTGCCCGAACGGGAAGGCGCCACCTGCTGTAAATACCAGATGATCAAAGGCGCCTGATGTGCGAAAGAAGTCACGCACCGCTGCTTCACTCCCCAGATCCAGCGCAAAGCCCTGCGCAGTTCCGGGTAACGTCGCCAATGCTTTATTTACTCTTTCAAGATTACTGGAAACAATGATCACCGTTGCACCCGCCACCGCTGCCGCCTGTGCCGTTGCCAAACCAATGCCGGCCGAACCGCCCAATACCAATACTTTTTTTCCTGTCAGATCCGTATTCATAATTATAATTTTTTATGAACACAAAATTCGGCAGCCGGCAGCAGGCGTCATTTAACAAATGGTAAAAAGCATTAAAGGCGGCCATTTTTCCTGATCCGGCTGAGCGACTGCTGCGTAATACCCAGGAAAGACGCAATAGTACTCAATGGTACACGGGAAACAATATCCGGTTCCTTTTGCAGGAAATACCGGTAACGCTCCGAGGCATCCAGTCCCAGGTATTCGTTCCGGGCCAGCACCTTTTCCAGCAAGCCTTGCCGGGTAATCTGATCTATCAGGGATCTGAGGTAAGGGATTTTTTCGTATAGCCTCATGAGGTATTCCTTATGCAATACAATTACAGCCGCATCACATACCGCCTCCAGTACGTAAGGCGAGGGCGTTTCTTCGAGGTAACTGCCCAGTATGGTGGCACACTTATTTTCTTTCAGAAAAAATATGGTAATATCCTCTCCGTCATCCGTATACTTTACCAGGCGCAATATACCTTCACAAATGAAGAACAGCTCCCGTGGCACTTTGCCCTCCGGCAATAACACCGCTCCTTCCTTCACCTGTTGCACAAATAACCCTTCGGATAACAGCTGCCAGTCGTCATCAGACACCGGATGCAGCTGCTTCAGGAAGCGGTAAAAAGTATCCAATCCTGCCATAGTTATAAATTTCATTACAATATTATGGTAATTAAAGGAAGTCGTACCTTTATATCTCCCAAAAAATAGCTCAATGGCATTCAATGAAAAACTCGCTGATCGCGTACGCGAAATTCTTTATGCTTCCACCGATAACATCACGGAAAAGAAAATGTTTGGTGGCCTGTGTTTCATGGTAAACGATAAAATGTGCGTAGGCGTACGGCCCGATAAAATGATGGTAAGAATTGATCCTGCTAAATCAGACGAGGCAGTCGAATCCTCTTCCGGCGCCGAAGCAATGATTCATGGGGGCAAAGAAATGAAAGGATTTATTTTTGTAGATGAAGGTGAGCTGCACACAAAAAAACAATTACAATACTGGATTAAAATGGCATTAGAATTTAACGTAAATGCTAAGTCTTCCAGGAAAAAATAATCCTATAATGCCGTGGGACTTTGATTTGCTACATTTTTTTCTACCTTTAAAACTACTGTAGCAACAATAGGAACCTGATTTTTTAACCGGCATTATTCGATTACTTATGAACACATTTACGCTGATAACGGCTTTAGTTACCATTAGTGCATTAATTTCCTACATCAACAACCGATTCATTAAACTTCCCGGAACCATAGGTGTGATCGTGGTTTCGCTGTTATTATCTTTACTGATTTCCCTGACGGGTAAAATTTTCCCCGGCGCATTCACTTTTATTAAAGATGTCACCAACGGTATTGATTTCACCGGTACGCTGCTGGACGTAATGTTAGGCTTCCTGCTTTTCGCCAGCGCATTGCATTTCGATTTCAATAAACTAAAAGCACAGCGGTATCCCGTGCTGGTATTGAGTACCGTAGGGGTTATCGGCTCCACTTTTATATTCGGATTCCTGTTGTACTGGGCCACTGAACTGCTGCACATCGACATCCCGCTGGTATACTGCCTGTTGTTTGGCGCACTCATTTCACCTACCGATCCGGTAGCCGTATTATCGATCTTAAAAAAATCAAAAGTCCCGCCCGCCCTTGAAACCATTATTGGGGGCGAGTCTTTACTGAATGATGGTACTGGCATCCTGTTATTTGTGATCCTGAAAGAAGTAGCCGGGCAAACAGATAGTCATGTTTCTCTATCACATGCTGCCGCCCTGTTTTCGCAGGAAGTATTCGGCGGCATCCTGCTGGGTGTTGTTTCCGCTATTGTGGCTTACAGGACCATGAAGCGTGTAGACGACTTCAATATCATTGTAATGGTATCCTTATCCATGGTAATGGTAATTTCTGTGGTAGGCGCTATACTGCACGTATCTATTCCACTGGCGGCCGTTTCCGCCGGATTGATATTGGGTAATACTTCCCTGGGAACAAAAAATGCAGAAGAAATACAACACTATTTTCACAACATATGGAGTCTCATCGATGAACTGCTGAACACCATCCTCTTTGTGATGATCGGGTTGCAGATTGTGATCATGCCCTTCCTGCAAAACTATTGGTTCACCGGTTTAATGGCCACCGTATTTGTACTGATTGCGCGGGCGCTGAGTATTACCATCCCCGCCATTGTATTAAAGCGCTCCCTGAAAACAAATTATAAAAGCATTACCATATTGGTTTGGGCCGGACTGCGTGGGGGCATCTCCGTTGCACTGGCGCTATCGTTGCCGGAATCTCCCTATAAGGAAATTATCCTCTCTGCCAGCTACTTTGTGGTACTTTTCTCTATCATAGTGCAGGGACTCACGCTAAAGAAAGTAGTCGACCGAATGGCGTAGAGCGGATGTTGTCTTTCCCGCTGATTACGCTGATTTTACTGATTACCCGGATTTTTACTTTTGGATTTTTTTCAGATTTTTAGATTTTCTTAAAGTAATAATTAAGGGAGATAAAAGCGAATATATCCGCTGCTATCTCCCTTAATCCTTTATAAAATCAAAAGTAAAAATCCGGGTAATCAGTAAAATCAGCGTAATCAGCGAGAAAGACAAAATCCGCGTTATCTCACGCGGAACTGCTGCGACAACACGAAGTTGTCTGAACTCTTTCCTATATTGATCGTATACGTGCCTTTGTATAGCTTCCACGCGTGTTGCTGCAAATCCCATTTCTGCAACTCTGCTGCTGGCAGTGCCAGTTCCACGATTTCTTCTCCGCCTTTGTTTACACGAACACGTTTAAATGCTTTCAATTCCTTTACCGGCATGCGTTCCATATCCGGATAGGTGATGTAGGCCTGCACTACTTCGTCGCCATCAAAGGCGCCGGTATTTTTAACGGCTACGGATACACGGATGGTATCTTTGCTGCGGTATTCTTTTGCAGGCGTTGCACGCCAGGTATAATCAAATTTCGTATAGCTGAGGCCGTAGCCAAAAGGATATGCTGATTTACCTTTAAAATAACGGTAAGTACGGTTCTTCATGCTGTAGTCCTTATAGTCGGGCAAGTCCTGCAGGGATTGATAAAATGTAACAGGCAACCGCCCTGCGGGCGAATATTTTCCAAAGATGATATCTGCGAGGGCATTACCACCCTGTTCTCCCGGGTACCACGCCAGGATCACTGCATCTGCATAGGGAGCAATGGCAGATACGTCTACCGCACTGCCGGCAGTAATTACCGCAATGATGGGCTTCTTATGCGCTTCCCTTAATTTTTTCATGAACAGAATCTGGGAGCGGGGCAGGCTCAGCGTATTTTTATCGCCGCCGGACGAGGACAGGAAAGCGTCACCTTCTTCTCCTTCCAGCAGAGGCGTTAAGCCGATCACCGCTACCGTTACATCGCAGTTCTGCGAAGCCCAGATACCACCAAAATGCAGGGTATCTGTAAAGTCGCATCCCTGGTCGTATTGCATGGCCATACCCGGACCTGCAGCCCTGGCCAGGCCAGCGGCAAAAGTGACCATGTTACCCGATACACCGTGATAGTTGCCCATCAGTGCTTCCAATGATGCAGAATTGGAGCCGGTCACCAGCATGGAAGCATATTTATCCGGACTTAAGGGTAATACACCATCATTTTTAAGCAATATCATGCTTTCCCTGGCCGCTTCACGGGCCAGTTGGGCGTGATAGCCGTTATTTACACTATCTGCGCCATATCCGTTATAAGGACTTTCCGCGGGCGCATCCAGTAATCCCAGCTTTATGCGCGTACGCAGTGTGGCACTCAGGGCACTGTCTACATTCGCGCTGGTTAACCAGCCCTTATCAATGGCTTTCATCACATCGTCCTGTAAAATATTGGCGCAATCGAGATTTACGCCTGCTTTCACGGCGGCTGCCGCCACTTCCTCACGGGTGGGAATGGCTTTATGACGCAGCCAGATATCGTCCAGTGCCCAGCAATCGGTAACAACCTGTCCGCCAAATTTCCATTCATGCCGCAGGATATCCTGCAACAGCGTATTACCGGTGCAGCAAGGCTCGCTGTTTACGCGGTTATAAGCGCACATGATCGATTCTACTTTGCCGTCCACCAGTTTTTTAAACGCATAGAGATAGGTTTCCCGCAGGTCTTTTTCGTCGATGATGGCATTAAAGCTATGCCGGTCAGCTTCCGGTCCGCTATGAACGGCGAAATGTTTGGCACAGGCCGCCGTTTTCAGCATGCCGGGCACATCTCCCTGTAATCCCTGCACAAAGGCGCCCGCCATGGTAGCAGTGAGATAAGGATCTTCTCCATATGTTTCCTGACCGCGGCCCCAGCGGGGATCACGGAAGATATTGATGTTAGGCGTCCAGAAATTAAGCCCCATATATTGCACATGCCGGTGTTGCTGCACGGCCAGGTTATACTTAGCACGGGCTTCTGTAGAAATGGTACTGGCTACTTCCTTTGCCAGTGGCGCATTAAAGGTAGCCGACAACCCTATCGCCTGCGGAAATACGGTGGCTTCTCCTCCCCTGGCAATACCGTGCAACGCCTCATTCCACCAGTTATACGCGGGGATTTGCAACCGGTCTATCGCCGGGCTGTTATATCCCAGCAACGATATCTTTTCAGGCAAGGTAAGGGTATGCAGCAGGTCGTTCACCCGGTCATTCAACGGCGCATCCGCCCGTTTGAACAATGCCGGCTGCTGTGCAACTGCGTTTGATGTAAATAAAAGTATGAAAGAACCAAAAATGAAAAACTGTTTTCTCCACATGCTAAACCTGATTTTTTTCTATAAGATGATCCACCTCTGCGCAAGTTATCATATAAAAAACATAATCGCATGCCGCCACGCCACCAATGGTTTATTTTGTTTATTATCGTGAAGAAATTAATAAAATAGTATGACTAAATGGGAGAATATCAGGGCCGATTACCCGGTATGCGATAACTGTACTTATTTTTTTACCAACGGCGGCGGCCCGGTAAGTATCCCCTTTGTACAAAAGGCAACGGCGCTTTTCACGGAACTCAGTGAAAAAGGCCGCGGGGTAATGCCCGGCTGGGATCAACAGGCCGACGAAGCCAAAGGCCTCATCGGTGAAATGATCCGCGCAAAGGCCAGTGAAATTGCTTTCATCACCAGCACCTCACAGGCCATGATCCTCCTGTACGGGATGTTTCCCAAACACTATGAAATCATCACCATGCGGGATGAATTTCCCAGCAGCTTTGTGGGCTGGATGCATAACGGTCATACCGTTCATTTAGTAGACAGTGATGATCGTAACCAGATCTCCATAGCAGATATTGCGGCTAAAATCACACCGGACACCCGTATCCTCATCACCAGCCACGTGATGTTCAGAACCGGCTTCCGTCAACACCTGAAAGCCATCGGCGAATTATGCAAACAGCATCAGCTGATCCACATCGTGGACGCCACGCAATCATTCGGCGTAAACGATATTGATGTACAGGAATGTAATATCGATATCCTCATCTTCCACGCCTACAAATGGGTAACTGCCGGCTATGGTACCGGCGCTATGTATGTATCACGGAAAATACTGGATCAATACCCTCCACAGGTGATGAGCTGGTATAATGTAGAGTATGAAATAGCAGATTTCCAGTCGGTAAAGGACTACACGAACTTCACTCCTAAAAAAACCGCCACCGCATTTGAACCCGGCACGCCGCCGTTTGTAAATATATTACTATTGGGAGAAGCGCTAAAATACCTTCATCGTATAGGCATTCGCGATATAGAGGCGTATGTCGGAGAGTTAATTGCCTACCTGGCGCAACAGGCTTCGGCACACGGTATCCGGCTGCTGTCTGACTATCCGCCGGAACACCTTTCTGCCATACAACTGCTGGAAATTACGCCGGCGCAAAATGAAAAAGTTGAAAAGAATAATATCCAGGCGCGATATAAAAATAACATCCTGACGGTAGCCCTTAACTTCTACAACAACAAAGCCGATATCGACAAATTATTTGCCGCGCTGGCCGGGGCTTAGAGCGAATTTTGTCTTGGCTCAGGATTACGCTGATTATACTGATTACCTGGATTTTTACTTTTGGATTTTTTTGATTTTTTTAAGATATAACTAAGGGAGATAACAGCGAATATATCCGCTTCTATCTCCGTTAATCCTTTATAAAATCCAAAAGTAAAAATCCAGGTAATCAGTATAATCAGCGTAATCCTGAGCCAAGACAATTTCCGCGTTAGAAATTGAAATTATCCGGGTCTGGTCCTACCCTTTCGCCACGGTCCAGTGCATCAATCTTCAGCGCATCTTCTTTACTGATCTCGAAATTGAACAGCTGCGCGTTGGAAATCACCCTGTCCTGGCGGATGCTTTTAGGAATGGTTACCACATCCTTTTGCAGGTCCCATCTTAATACCAATTGTGCTACCGACACTTTATATTTCTCCGCGAGTTCTTTCAGCAATGGCACGTCAAATGCTTTACCCTGCATCAATGGGCTCCAGGCTTCAAACTGCACGTTGTTTTTCTGACAGAAATCCAGCAGGGACGGCTGTACCAGGTAAGGATGAAATTCCAGCTGATCCACCATAGGTATTACCTTTGCGCTTTGGAAGAGATCTTCCAGTTGGTGTTGCAGGAAATTACTGACGCCAATGGCTTTTACGCGGCCATCTGCATATAGCTTTTCCAGTGCACGCCAGGTTTCCTTATACTTACCTTTCACCGGCCAGTGTATCAGGTACAGATCAAGATAGTCTGTTTTCAGTTTTCCAAGGGAGGTATCAAATGCTTTCAGGGTACTGTCGTAGCCCTGATCCGCATTCCATACTTTTGTGGTCAGGAAGATATCCTTTCTATCGGTGGCATTTTTTTCAATGGCAATACCCACTCCTTCTTCATTACCATAAATAGCAGCAGTATCTATATGCCGGTAGCCGGCATCCAGTGCATAAGTCACTGAATCGATCACTTCCTGTCCTTCCTTTGTTTTAAAAACACCCAATCCGAAATAAGGCATTTGTACGCCATTCGATAATTGTACCGTACCGTTAATGTCTGTAATATTCATATAATGAAGATTTTATTTTACTGGTTAAAACACCGGAAGGCCGGAGAAGCAAAATTACGACGAAACAACATCGTACCACCAGTATATATGAGAGATATTTTTGTACAAATAAGAGAAAAAGGACCTGCCGGCGCTCTTTCCTCAGATTAGTTTTTTCAATAAAAACCACCTATCTTTGCGGTGCAATTTTAAAAGTATATGAACAACTATCTCACATATCAGGCATGCAGTTACGCAACTACCGTTATCAGAGCGGTAATTGCAAGTACCCGCATTGTCTTAATTCAAGACGGGGAGGCAAATCCATCCCGGATATGAGAGGTTAATATATAACTCCTGAAATCTTTTTCAAGGGCCTCTTCATCCGAAGAGGCCTTTTTATTTGCTTCCCCAATGTCTTCAACAGTTTCTTTAGTAAACAATAAATCAATATGAACACCAACAGGAAATTTATTATTAAAGCATCAATGTCATTGACGCGGCTAGTCCGGTAATGCAGACTTCCTGTTGCATAAAGCAAAGGCCGCTCATTACCAGATGAACGGCCTTTTTTAATTCCTTTTTAAATAAGAATATATGAAACGCTTAGCGGATTTTAGAAATATAGGTATCATGGCACATGTCGATGCAGGTAAAACAACGCTCACTGAACGCATGCTTTACTTCACCGGCTTCACACATAAACTTGGCAACGTAGACGAAGGCAACACTGTGATGGATAGTGATCCGCAGGAAGAAAAGAGAGGTATTACCATTTCCTCTGCAGCGATCACCACCTATTGGCAACACCAGGATCATACCTGGCAGATCAATATTATTGATACGCCCGGCCACGTCGACTTCACCGCTGAAGTGGAACGGTCCTTACGGGTATTGGATGGCGCCGTAGCCGTGTTCTGCGCCCGCTCCGGTGTGCAGCCACAGTCGGAAACAGTATGGCATCAGGCGAATCATTATAATATTCCCCGTATTGCGTTCATCAATAAAATGGACAGGCAGGGCGCCGATTTCCGGCGCGTAGTAAGCGACATACGCCAACGGCTAAACGCCAATGCACTGCCCGTACAGCTGCCCATTGGTGCGGAAGATGACTTCTCCGGGGTAATAGACCTTATCACCATGAAAGCGCTCGTATGGAACACCGCAGACGGTAAAACATATGAAACGCTGGATATCCCGTCGGCCCTGCTGAACGAAGCGCTGGAAGCACGTAATTATTTACTGGAAGAATTATCCCTGCTGGATGAATCTTTACTGAATAAATATACCACTGCTCCCAACAGTATCCTTCCGGAAGATATTTACGCCGCACTGCGCGGCGCTACCATCCGCCTGGAGGCGGTACCCGTATTGGCCGGTGCCGCTTATAAAAACAAAGGTATTCAACCCCTGCTCGATGCAGTGGCTACCTACCTCCCTGCTCCGTCAGACATCGGCGATGTAAAAGCCGCCGATCCGGAAACGGAAGCAACGGTGATGATCCCGGTTAGTGAAAACGCGCCGCTCGCTGCCCTTGCGTTTAAGATCATAACAGACGATTACGTAGGGAAGTTAACGTTAGTGCGGGTATATGCAGGCGTATTACACAGTGGCGATACACTCTGGAACAGCCGCACCAGCCGCAAGGTCAGGATCAGCCGTCTCATGCGTATCATGTCCGATAAATATGAAACAGTGGAAGAAATAGGCGCCGGCGATATCGGTGCGGTAGTAGGACTGAAAGATGTAAAAACAGGCGACTCCCTTTCGCATCCGGATCACCCGGTATTGCTGGAAAAGATCAGCTTCCCGGAACCCATGATCGGCTATGCGATTGAGGCGAAATCTGCCAAGGACAACGACAAACTCGGCGATGCCTTAAACAGGTTGCTGGAGGAAGATCCTACGCTCACCGTAACAGTGGATAACGCTACCGGCCAAACGATTTTGAAAGGCATGGGCGAACTGCACCTCGAAGTAGTGCTGGAAAAGCTGGCAACGCAATATCATCTCGACATCAACAAAGGACAACCGCAGATTGCGTATAAGGAAATATTTACGCAGGCCGTTACCCATCGTGAAGTGTATAAGAAACAAAATGGTGGCTCCGGCAACTTTGCGGACATCCAGTTTGAACTATCACCCGGCGATGAACAGGCAACCGGACTGGAATTTATCAACGAAATCAAAGGCGGTGCTATTCCAAAAGAATTCATTCCTGCGATCAGTAAAGGGTTCGAGTCCGCCATGAACAACGGCGCCCTGGCGGGCTACCCGGTGAAGTCCATGCGCGTGAGATTGCTCGATGGGTCCATCCATAGCAACGACTCCCACGCCCTGGATTTTGAACATGCAGCCATCACCGGTTTCAAAAACGTAGCTGCCAAAGCAGTTCCCCGCTTATTGGAACCCTGGATGAAAGTAGAAGTAACCATGCCGGAAGAATTTACCGGCACCCTCACCGGCGATCTGAACAGACGCCGCGGTGTGATCAAACAAATGGAGATGAATGGAGCCGTGCAAACCATCACCGCCATGGTACCGCTGTCCGAATTATTCGGTTATATAACGGTACTGCGTACACTCTCTTCGGGAAGGGCCGCGGCATCGCTGACATTCGACAGCTACCAGACCGTTCCTGGTAATATTACCAGCCATCTGCTGGTGAAATAAATGAAAATGGTGAAGGACAATCCTTCACCATTTTTTTATGCGAGAAAACCATTTCCTATTGCAACACCTCACGATCGCTGTGAACATCCTGGTAAAATTTCTTTACCAGCCGGCTATCTGGCAGGGAGTTCAACACAGCGATAAACCATTTGCCGTCTTTCTTCACCACCTTGCCCTTATAATAACCGACCGACATCAGCTGGATCTGCCCGGTGGTAAGGTCTGTCCAGAGGTTACTGGCATACATCGTTACCCGCACCGTATCATTTGTGCCGGGGTAAAACTGCATATTAGAGATAAGGTGCCTCGACTGGTAATGCGTGTTCCGGATACTCAGCACCAGGGAATCCATCTTAGCGGTCCAGTTTTGTTTTCCTTTTAGCTTTACCCCATCAATTTCCCCGCGGATGTTATCGTCCATAAACTCCACACATTTATCCAGGTGACCGTTGTCGAAATGCTCACAGAAGCCATAAATCACTTTTTCAATCTGTTGTTGTTCCCGGTATCCCAGGTCGCGGATATGGTCAACGTCCGGAGTAACGGCAGCGGTGCTGTCGGCGGTAATTTTTTCTTCGGGAGATGTGTGGCAGGAAAAGAGGCCTATGGTGCTAAGAACAAGCGCAGTGGCAAACGGGAAAAATCTGGACATCTGAGAAATTTTATGATATAACAAAACAAACGCATAATTAGTTTTATTATATCATAAAATTTCCTGTCTATAACGGACACTTCTGGTGATAATCAATTAATTCAATCGGCGTGTTGGCCAGTTCAATGCCTTTATAATGGGCTTCAATCTCATCTAATACGGCTTCCACTTCTTCCACGGTTTTCATGGTCACCAGCCTGGTGCGGAACTGTTTGATATCAGGTAACCCTTTCAGGTAATTGGCGTAGCAGCCGCGCATTTCGTTGATTCCCTGCACAGGGCCTTTCCATTCCACCGACAGGCGGAGGTGTTTCTTACTTACGGCAATACGTTCTTCCAGGGTGGGGCCAGCCATAATCTCGCCGGTATTCACATAATGTTTGATCTCCCGGAACAACCACGGATAGCCAATTACTGCACGGCCGATCATAATACCATCTACACCGTAACGGTTTTTATATTCCAGCGCTTTCTGCGGGCTATTAATATCTCCATTACCAAAAATAGGAATATGTATACGGGGGTTATTTTTTACTTTACCGATGAGGGTCCAGTCGGCTTCGCCCTTATACATCTGGCAACGGGTACGGCCGTGGATAGCCAGGGCTTTGATGCCCACGTCCTGCAGCCGCTCTGCTACCTCTTCAATATTCTTTGAGTCGTCGTCCCATCCCAGCCGGGTTTTCACCGTAACCGGCAGCTTAGTGGCCTTTACGCAGGCTTCAGTGAGCCGTACCATCAGGTCCAGGTCCTTTAGTACACCGGCGCCGGCGCCTCTTCCGGCTACCTTCTTCACCGGACACCCAAAATTGATATCCAGCAGATCCGGGTTGGTAACATCCACGATCCTGGCAGCCATCGCCAGGCTATCCTCATCCCCGCCAAAGATCTGTATCCCCACCGGGCGTTCATATTCAAAAATATCGAGCTTCTTCCTGCACTTCATAGCATCACGGATCAACCCTTCACTGGAAATAAATTCCGTGTACATCAGGTCAGCGCCCGCATCCTTGCACACCGCCCGGAAAGGAGGATCACTCACATCCTCCATAGGAGCCAGCAGCAAAGGAAAATCAGGAAGCGTTATGTTATCAATCTTTACCAAAATCTATATCTTTTTGCAGAAGCCGCAAAGATAAAGAATAATTACGCGGATTTTGTCTTTCTCGCTGATTACGCTGATTATACTGATTACTTTGATTTGATCACTTTGGATTTTAAAGGATTTCGGGAGATATAAGCGATATATTCCGCTTCTATCTCCCGAAATCCTTTAAAATCCCCAAATAAAATCCAGGTAATCAGTATAATCAGCCTAATCAGCGAGAAAGACAACATCCGCTTTAATTCGCTAAATTTACTTACTTTTCGTTGGTATAATCTTTGGCCCCGCATCCTAAATCTTTCCGTATGCAAAAATTTGACGCCATAGTAATCGGATCAGGTCAGGGGGGAAATCCGCTGGCAAAAAAAATGGAAGAAAAAGGCTGGAAAACCGCGCTCATTGAACAACGCTATCTCGGTGGCACCTGCATCAACGATGGCTGCACACCTACCAAAGCAATGATCGCCTGCGCAAAAGTAGCACATACCGTTTTTCATAGTAAAGACTGGGGCATTCACAGCCACGGATTCATGGTGGATCTGCCGTTTATTGTAGCGCGGAAAAACAATATCGTAACGGAATTCCGCGGAGGAACAGCCAAAGGATTACAATCAGATAATGTAAACATCTTCATGGGAACAGCCGCCTTCACCGGGCATAAAACAATTACGGTGACCGGCCACAAAGGAGAAGAAGATATACTAACTGCCGATCACATTTTCATCAATACCGGCACCAAGCCGTTTATTCCCCCTATACCGGGCCTGGCTGACGTACCCTATCTTACCTCCACCACCCTGCTCGATGAAGTAACGGTTCCGAAAGAACTGATCATTCTCGGCGGCAGCTACATCGCCCTGGAAATGGGACAACTCTATCAGCGTTTAGGCAGTCACGTTACTATAATAGAATCCGCTTCTCAACTGGTATCAAAAGAAGACGCCGACGTGGCGGCGGTAATAAAAAAAATGCTGGAATCGGAAAACATGCAGATCCATACCGGCACACAGGTAACGCACGTATCCCTCAATGGGAAAAGGATCAGCATAGACATTACCACCGGTAATGATAAAGATACTATAACGGGCACGCATATACTGATTGCAACCGGGCGCACGCCACAAACCGCGGCACTGCAGCTCCAACAAACAAATGTACTTACAGATGAAAAAGGGTTTATACAGGTAAACGACCGCCTGGAAACTTCCCAACCGGGCATCTATGCCCTCGGCGATGTAAAGGGAGGCCCTGCATTTACACATATCTCCTACAACGATCATCTCATTATTTATAAGAACATTTTTGAAAATGCAAACATCAGTATAAAAGACCGGCAGATACCTTACTGTATGTTCACCGATCCGCAATTGGGACGTATTGGCATCACTGAAAATGAAGCGCGGAAAGAAGGTATCCCGTTTAAAACAGCATGCCTGAGTATGGACAAAGTTGCCAGGGCCATAGAAACAGGGCAAACAAGAGGTTTTATGAAAGCACTGGTACATGAACACACCGGTAAAATCCTGGGAGCCGCTGTAATAGGCACCGAAGGCGGCGAAATCATGTCCATCCTGCAGATGGCCATGCTTGGCGGTGTCACTGCCACGCAGATACGTGAAATGGTGTTTGCCCATCCGCTCTATGCAGAATCATTAAACAATCTCTTTATGACCCTGGAGAAACCTGCTCCATAATGAGCAATTTTTTCCACAATCTGATATATACCGAATGATCAAACTGTCGAATGTTTCCAAATATTTTGGTCCTGGGAAAAAAGCAGTCGATGATATTTCCTTTGAAGTAAAGGAAGGGGAAACACTGGTACTGCTGGGCACCAGCGGCTGCGGCAAAACCACTACCCTCCGCATGATCAACCGCTTACTGGAAGCCGACAGCGGCCAGATATTTATTAACGGGAAAGAAATACAGGAGCTGTCTCCTGAAATACTCCGGCGTAACATCGGCTATGTATTACAGAACACCGGGTTGTTCCCGCATTACACCGTGAGCGACAACATCGGCCTCGTACCCTCCCTGCTGAAGTGGGATAAAAAACGCATTCACGATCGCACCACCACGCTGATGGATAAACTCCGTTTACCTGCCGCCACCTACGCGGAAGTATATCCGCAGCAGCTCAGCGGCGGACAACAACAACGCGTTGGCCTGGCCCGCGCACTGGCGGCAGATCCGCCGGTACTCCTCATGGATGAACCCTTTGGCGCACTGGATCCGCTTACACGCATCAGTGTCCGGAAGGAATTTAAATCGCTCGATGAGATCAGCCACAGAACCATTATCCTGGTAACACATGATGTGGAGGAAGCCTTTGAACTGGGCCACCGGATCTGTCTCATGAACGAAGGACGTATCCAGCAACTCGGCACACCTGCGGAACTGATCTTCCATCCGGCCAACGATTTTGTAAGGTCCTTCCTCGATCCGCAGCGACTGCAGCTGGAGCTGAAGTCCCTGCAGATAAAAGACCTGTGGCAATGGTTGCCATCTTCCACTGTTGCTGCAAACGGGCAATTAACCGCCTCCAGCACCTGCTGGGACGCCCTGGAAGCCATTACGCAACAGCCGGTAGCCGTAACATACGAACAGGAACAAAAGATAATTGACGGGAATGGACTTATGGCGGCAATAGCTGCCTACAAAAATTAACGCAACGGCATGGAAGCAACCGAAACCTTATTTGAATTTGTACAACAACAATCCGGTAAACTGCTGGAGCAAACCCTCACGCACACCGGGCTTACCTTTATATCTGTGCTGCTGGCCGTAGCCATAGGCGTACCCGCCGGCATTTTCATCACCCGTAAAAAAAGACTGGCAGCACCTGTGCTGGGCTTCGCCGGCGTAATGCAAACCATTCCAAGCATCGCCCTGCTGGGGTTCATGATCCCGCTGTTGGGCATTGGCCCCAAACCCGCTATAGTAGCCCTGTTTCTTTATGCACTGCTGCCCATTATCCGTAATACCTACACCGGTATCAGCGGCGTAGATCCCAATGTAACAGAAGCGGCTACCGGTATGGGAATGAGCCGCAGGCAAATGCTGATGAAAGTACAATTGCCACTGGCCATGCCCGTTATACTGGCCGGTATCCGCACCGCAACAGTGATCAACGTAGGCGTAGCTACACTGGCTGCCTACATCGCCGCAGGCGGACTCGGGGAATTTATCTTCGGCGGCATCGCACTCAACAACACCAATATGATGCTGGCGGGAGCCATACCCGCAGCTTTACTGGCATTGTTGTTCGACTGGCTCTTGTCGCTGCTCCAGCACATCAATATCCGGAAAGCACGTAAAACATTATACGCACTGCCTTTTATCTTCCTGCTTCTCTCCTCCTTCTATCTTTTGCCCGATACCTACAGCGGTAAAATGCTGGCCGGATTCACCCCTGAATTTATGGGCAGAAAAGACGGTAACCTCGGGCTAAAATCCGTATACGGCCTGCATATCCGTACCCTCGTCATCAGCGACATGATCATGTATAAAGCCGCCTACGAAAAAAAGCTGGACGTTATAAGCGGAAGCAGCACAGACGGTAGGGTAAAGGCTTTTGACCTGGTTGTACTGGAAGATGATAAACATATTTTTCCGCCCTATTATGCAGCCCCCATTGTACGGGAAGAAACCCTGCAACAATACCCGGAACTGGAACCGGCACTCAACCTGCTGGTTGGTACAATTAATGATAGTATCATGACGGAATTGAACTACCGGGTGGACTATCTTAAACAAAATCCGGAAAAGGTGGCAAAGGATTTTCTTGTTGCCAGGCAACTCTGGAAACCAGCCGGCAACGGCGCTAAAGGCACTATCCGCATCGGCTCGAAAATTTTTGGCGACGGTTATATCCTCGCCGCCATGTACAAGATGCTGATCGAAGGTCATACCGGTCTTGCTGCAGTCACCAAAACAGGACTCGGCGGTACAAAGATTGTGTTCGACGCATTGGTAAACGACCAGATAGATATGTACCCGGAATACACCGGCACCGGTTTGCTCGTATTACTCCAGGCGCCGCAACAGGTCACAGACAGCATTATCGGCGACAGCCAGAAAGTTTACGACTATGTAAGCGCAGCATTTGAAAAACAATATCGTATCAAATGGCTGCAACCCATCGGATTTAATAATACCTACGCATTAATGATGCGGAGAGCCGCAGCAAAAGAACGGCACATCCGCAGCATTTCTGATTTTACAAAATATGTGAATCAACAGTAAGCACCTGTAATTATGTTACTGAAAGAACAATATGAAACAGTACGGCGGAGAAGCGAAAAAATTTGCGCCCCGCTAAAAACGGAAGACTATGTAGTGCAACCTATTGTGGATGTAAGTCCGCCTAAATGGCACCTGGGCCACACCACCTGGTTTTTTGAAACATTTATCCTGCTTCCTAACGCCAAAGGTTACACGGTTTTTGATCCTCAATATAATTATGTTTTCAACAGCTACTATGAATCCGTTGGCGCACGGGTGATCCGCACCAACCGGGGTAACCTGAGCCGCCCGGCAGTGGAAGATATCATGCGCTACCGGAAGTATGTGGATGAAGCCATGACAGATTTTTTGAAAGAAGAACTGTCCCCGGAGCTGCAGGAGCTGTTTATTCTCGGACTGAACCACGAGGAGCAGCACCAGGAATTACTGTACACGGATATTAAATACATCCTCGGGCATAATCCCCTGTTCCCTGCCTATGATATTCATCATAAAGATATACCCATAGTGAACAATCCCGGCGATACCTGGTTAAATATACGTGCCGGCGTATATGATATCGGCTTTGCAGGGGACGGATTCTGTTTTGATAATGAACTGGGCAGGCATACCGTATATTTGCAGGATTATAAAATCAGTACCACGCTGGTCACCAACACGGAATACCTGGACTTTATCCAGGCCGGTGGCTACCAGGATTTCCGCTACTGGCACGCGGAAGGATGGGACTGGGTAAAAAATAACCAGGTAACCACTCCGATGTATTGGTACAACATCGACGGGAAATGGATGCATTATACCTGGCAGGGGCTTCAGCCAATCATGCCGGATGCACCTGTTACGCATATCAGCTACTACGAAGCGGCTGCATATGCCGCCTGGAAAGGACAACGGCTACCAACAGAGTTTGAGTGGGAGGTGGCCGCACCGCAACTGGCATGGGGCCAACGGTGGGAATGGTGCGAAAGCGCTTATCTCCCCTACCCCGGCTTTGCAAAGGCGCCCGGCGCCATCGGTGAATATAATGGAAAATTCATGATCAATCAGATGGTACTGCGTGGTGGCTCTGAAGTAACTTCGCCCAACCATAGCCGTATCACTTACCGTAACTTTTTCCATCCTTCACTGAGATGGCAATTTACCGGGATAAGATTGGCAGGATGATTGAGACAACGTTGTGAAATGATCCGGATCTCCGGAAAATAGCTTCGCTGCTTTCCGTGAATCCAAGTTCAGAACATCAAAAAATAATTATGACTGTAATTCCTAATGTACTTGCGCCATGCAAGCGCAAACCGGCCACCGATATATTTTATCACGACGTGGTGCAGGGCCTCACTGCACCCCAGAAATACCTGGACCCGAAATATTTCTATGATGCGGCAGGAGATGCCCTCTTTCAGCAGATCATGCAGTGCCATGAATATTACCTGACCGGATGCGAGATGGAAATTCTCCGCGAACAGTCTGCGCAAATAGTACAGGCGTTACAGTTATACGCCGGCGATTTTGATGTGGTGGAACTGGGTGCAGGCGACGCTACCAAATCCGTTCACTTGCTGCAACAGCTGATCAATAACGGCGTCGATTATACGTATTTCCCCATCGACATTTCCGCCAACGTGATCACGCAACTGGAAAAGAACCTGCCCGCGCAGGTCGCAGGCCTTCAATTGCATGGCTTAAACGGGGAATATTTCCATATGCTGCAGCAGGCCAATAAGGTGACTGCCAAAAAGAAAGTATTGCTTTTCATGGGCGCCAACATCGGCAACTTCAGCGTGAGCGCTGCCCGTAGCTTCTGCCAGCAGCTGCGGCAATATATGCAGCCCGGCGATCTGCTGCTGACCGGCTTCGATCTCAAAAAACATCCGCAGGTAATCCTGAATGCATATAACGACTCCGCCGGCATCACCCGCGCGTTTAACTTCAACCTCTTACACCGTATCAACAGGGAGCTGTATGCAGATTTTGACACCTCAAAATTTGAACACTTCCCCACTTATGATCCGGTTACCGGCGCCTGCAAAAGTTATCTCATCAGCCTGGAAAACCAACAGGTACACATCGGGGAGGATACGACAGTAAATTTTGCAGAAAATGAATCCATTTATATGGAGATCTCACAGAAGTACAGCCTGGAAGAAACAGACCAGCTGGCAGCCTATGCAGGCTTCAGGCCGGTGGCCCGCTTCTTCGACCGCAAACACTGGTTCACCGATTGTTTATGGAAATGTATTTAATGCCAGGCATTTAGCATTCTTCTGACAGCTACAATCTCACCGGTGTGATAACTGGTGTGATCCAGCAACAATACGGCTTCCCGGAATAAGTGCTGCCCGGTGCCATGTGAAAAAGGCGCAAACAGATCATCGCTCTGTTCCAGCAGATCAATAAAGGCATGCAGGTCCTTATCCACCTGCTCCACGCTGTGCTTCCATGTGGCATCGTCCTTCGGAGCAGTTTCCTCCGGCCAATAGGCCTTTGGCCACTCAATTTCCTTATAGTCCGGGTTCCTGGAGAAATCGAGGATATCATATTGCGTAATCCTGATATGCTCCAACAATTGCCAGATGCTGTAAGGCATACCGGCAGGTACCACACCCCTCAGATCAGCTGGCAGCTTTTTTACCGAATCGCTGAAAGTGACGTGTGCATTGGGTTTAAGCAACATGTCCTTCAGCGATTTAACTAACGTAGCAGTATTCATAAAATAGTAATTTTATTTGTCGGGGTTCAAAGATCAAAAAAGAAAGACATCTCATCAAAAAATACTCCAATAATCATGGCCCCGGCATTTGTGAATCAATTGTTAATCTCGTTATCTTATTAATAATTCTTTAACCATTCTGACAACATTTGGTATTGATTAACGGGATGAGGATGCTTCCATACTATCATTGTATTGAAATAACCAAAATCCTCGCATGGCAAAATACTACGCATTATCGTTAACCGTACTGCTGATAGGAATGCATTTCACGCTTTCCGCACAAAGAGAAATAAAAGGCCATGCGTATGACAAAGATACCCGTAAACCACTGACAGGAGCAAATGTACTGCTCTTCACCGCAGAAAGATCCATTCTTAAAGCACAGGGCATCACGAATGAATCCGGCGACTTTATCCTCAAAAAAATACCACAGGGAAATTATGTGATCACGATCAGTTTCATGGGATACGATGCCGCTACCTCACTCATCATGATATCAGAAAAATCAGCCAAGGTATTTCAGGTAGACCTTCGCTTTTCCGGTCTTCAGCGTAACCCGATCAAACTAAACAGCGTTAACGTAAAAGTAAATAAATCGGCATTCACCATCCGGAAAGATACCGTTGAATTTTCTGCAGGCGATTTCCAGACAACCGAAAATGCTTCTGTAAGAAGCCTGCTCAATAAACTTCCCGGCATCACCATCGATGCCGATGGGAACCTGTCTTTCCAGGGCACCGCTATCAAAACCATCCTGGTAAATGGCAGACCGCTTTTCCAGGATGGCAATAGTGCAACAGGCGACACCAAAAAAATAACGCAGAACCTGCTGGCGGATATTGTCGATAAAATACAGGTCATCGACAGAAAAAGAATAGATGGTATGGTGGAAGGTGGTAAAAATGAAAAGGTCATCAACATCACCGTTAAAAAAGAATATAAGAAAGGACTCAATGGCGCTGCCGGCGCAGGCTATGGAACTGACAAACGGTATAACGCCGCCGCCAACGTTAATATGTTCAGGGATACCAGGCAGGCGGTGGTGATGGGATATATCAATAATGTCAATTCTTCCCGCGGCCCCGCTTCCACCGATGAAAACCTGAGCAGGGGAGAAAGTATGATGGGCGGCCTCTCCAGGAAAAATAATGTCAGCGCGAATCTCGGTACCGACATCTCCAAAAAAATAAAACTCAACGCCAACTTCCTCCATCAAAGCCAAAACGTCAATAACAGCCAGCAGCAACAGCGCGACAACGTACTTCCGGACAGTAACTTCCGCTACAACAACAACAATACCTCGGGAAGCACTGCCAACATGAATATCCTCTTTACCAACCTGAGCATCCAGGTCGATGAAAAAAATCTTGTCTCCATAGATATGTCGGCCAACACACAACATAACACTTTCCGCTCCTTCAGTCAATACGTTTCAACAGGCGGGGAAAATAATGACACCATCAACTTTGGCAACACCAATAACCTGGAAACAAGAAGGAATAATAATATCAACCTCACCACCCAATATAACCACCAGTTCAGTCCCGCAGCCGGCAGCGTAAGCATATCCTTCAATATTGATCAGAATAATACAAAAGACGAACAGCAGAATACGACCCTGAACACCTTCGCCGCTGCAAACCTGGCAGACACCATCAACCAGCAGGTAAATGCAAAAATAAATGTCCGGAAACTGATGGCCAGGCTTAACTACCAATATCCGCTGCTCACTTCCATGTACCTGAACGTATCCTATAAAATAACCAACAACTTCACAAAAAATAACCAGGACGCTTTCGATTTCGACAATGAAAAGAAAGGATATGATCTGGTTAACCAGGACCTGACCTACCGGTTTAAAAACAATATCAATGAGCAGTCGGTCGGCGCAGGACTCTTTCTTAATAAAACAAAAATACAGGGCCAGTTAAATATTGCCTACAACTTCACAAATTCAAAAAGCAATAACACCACCGCCGGCAATGAGTTCCTGCAAAGGATTCATTACCTGTCTCCCAACCTGTCCCTTTTCTATAAAATAGATAACTACAAAAGCCTGGACCTGAGGGTAAACAGGGAAACCCGCATCCCGCCTCCCAACGTATACTTGCCGGTAGTATCTACCCGGAACCCGCTGTATGTGCAGCTCGGCAACCCGGATCTGAAACCGTCTATTTATAACTCTGCCGCCATCGGCTACCGTTCCTTCAGCGTGAAAGGCCTTACGTTCAGTACCAACCTTGGCGCTGATTTGCCAAATAATGCCATGACACAATCCATCTACTCCGACTCTGCCGGCCGGCAAATCAATAAACCAGTAAATGTGGATGGAAATTTTAGTTTTAACCAGGACTTTTCAATAGGTAAAAGATTCAGTAAGCCCGCCTTAACACTTAACTATTCATTGTCCTATTATTTCAGCCGGAATAATTCGTTTATCAACCAGGTCAAAAGCCGCACTACTGATCTGAGTATCACACAAATGCTGAACGGCTCCTGGATGTACAAAAAAACGCTGGAACTGGAAGGATTTGTAAGCATGCTGTATATCAGCAGCGTTTACTCCATCCAGAACAACAAACATTCCGACTACCTCATGTACAATGTATCACTCACCGCTAACGTTTTTCTCCCTGCCAACCTCAGCATCGGCAGCGCAGCCCTGTATTTCAATAATACCAGTCAGCATCAGCAATTTGTAGTCCTCAACAGCTGGGTTGCCAAAGCCTTTGGAAAAGACAAAAGCTTCCAGGCAAAACTCTATGCCTACGATCTCACAAAACAAAATCAATCGCTGCTCACCATGCAATCCCCCACCTACATAGAACAGCAGCGGAACACCGTTCTCACCCAATACTTCATGCTAAGCCTCTCCTGGTTCTTCGGCAAAAAACCAGCGGCGAAGCCTGCGGTGTAAGCATCGCCTTCGGCGATGGAAATTGTCTTGGAGCAGGATTACGCTGATTTTACTGATTAGTTTGATTTTATTTTTTGGATTTTTCTGATTTTCTTAATAATAATTAAGGGAGATAAAAGCGAATATCCGCTTCTATCTCCCTTAATCCTTTATAAAATCCAAAAGTAAAATCCAGCTAATCAGTATAATCAGCGTAATCAGTGTTCCAAGACAACCTTCGCTTAATTCGCTGGTTTTTCCAGTAATTTGAAGAACTGATCCAGCTGTGGCAGTATTACGATCCTCGTTCTGCGGTTGGCTGCTTTGCCTTCAGCGGTGTCGTTGGAAGCGATAGGCAGGTATTCGCTTCTGCCCGCAGCGGTCATGCGTGCTGGCGGAATGTTATACTGGTTCTGCAGAATACGTACTACGGAAGTAGCTCTCTTCACACTCAGATCCCAGTTGTCCAGCAATACATTCGGACGGTAAGGCACGTTATCAGTATGACCTTCTACCATGAATTCAATATCCGGCTGGGCAATCAGCACTTTGGCCACTTTACCCAGTACTTCCTTGGCTCTTTCATTGATTTCGTAACTACCGCTTTTAAACAGCAGCTTATCGGAGATATCTATATATACCACCCCTTTGTCCACTTTAATATTGATGTCTTTATCATCCATATTTCCAATGGCGCCTTTCAGGTTCATCACCAGCTGCATGTTCAACGAGTCTTTACGGGCAATAGCTGATTGGAGATCTTTAATATAAGCATCCTTGGCGCCAATATTATCCAGGGATTTCTTGATGCTTTCTGCCTGGGCGCCGGAAATTACGGACAACTCCTTCAGGTGATCCAGCATCTGGGTATTGTTGGTTTTCAGTTGCTGTTGTTGCTCCGTTAAATTTGTCACTTTTTCTTTGTACGATGCAGCGGCACGGGCGGCATCTTCTTCGCAGGTTCTCAGCTTACCGTAAGTAGCGCGGTAAAGACTATCAAGTTGCGCATTCCTGGCCTGTGATTCCCTTAATTTACGAGGGGCGGAACAGGATGCAAAAATGGTTACTAAAGCTACCGGCAAGGCTAGTTGTGCTATTTTCATAAAATTACACTTTTTAATAATCTAAAGAATAAGTATATATAAATAGTGGGGTATACAATGGAAAGCAACCCCTGTATAGCAAATAGCAGGCCGAAGCCCCCTTCAGCCCGTTAGAACCCGGTTAGAATCCAGCGTGGTATTAGATGTTGACACGCATAAAAAAAATAAAGCCGTCATCCTAAACAAGCTTTATTCATAAAAAAAAGCTAATGTTTTCCAATATCTAAGTAACTTGTCCGGCAGAGTATACGCTGTATCTATTTTCTATTAATTGCTGAAATGTATGAGAAAGGTGGTTTCTTCGGGTCAACCAACAATAAAGGAAATTGCAAAAAGGCTGAACATCTCTGTATCCACGGTATCAAGGGCGTTACATGATCATCACAGTATAGGTTTAAGAACTAAAACCAGGGTAAAAGAACTGGCGGCCGAACTGAATTATGAACGCAACCAGACAGCTATCTATTTCCAGCAGGGTAAAACATTTACAATCGGTATCCTTTTACCCGAGCTGTCGGAGGCATTCTTTGCCAGCGCTATCAGCGGTATCGAAGACACGGCATACAGCAATAACTACACGGTACTGCTGGGACAATCACACGATGATGAAGCCCGTGAAAAACAGATCATCCAGAGCATGAAACAGCACCGGGTGGACGGCTGCATTGTTTCTATCGGAAAAAATACCAGCAATTACGAACACTTTGAAATGCTGCAGCAGGCAAGGATTCCGGTGGTTTTCTTCGACCGCATTCCCAACCTTCCTGATATGCACGCGGTTTCCTGCAACCTGGAATCCGGCACCGTACAGGCAGTGGATTTCCTGCTGAAACAGGGCCACCGCGTAATTGGTATGATCAACGGCCCCGAAACAATGGTGGCCAGCAAGGAACGTGCTACCGGCTACATCAGGGCACTGCAGAAACACCGCCTTAAATACGATCCCAAAATGATCGTCAACGCCGACCTCACCGCCGCAGGCACAGAACAAGCCATGCAGTACCTCCTGTCGCTCAAAAGAAAAGTAACGGCCGTCGTTACTTTCAATGACTATGTAGCCATGGATGCCGTACAGTATGCCCTGAAACAAAAATTGGAAATAAATAAGGATATAACTTTTGTATCTTACGCCAATACACCGGTAAGCGGGTATACAGCCTTTCCCCCTGCTGCATCTGTGGAGCAGTTCCCTTATGAACAGGGCCAGGCGGCTACTAATATGTTATTATCACTCCTGAACGGGGAACATGCCTTGAATGATTTTCAACGCACTGTCATGGAGTCGCAACTGGTGATACATCACCGCTGAGGCATTATCTTATCGATAACCTTGCCACAGTAGTTGACCGTGGCAGGTTATTCGACTTCATTGTTCGCTGTCTATAATTGCTGCTTTTCCAGCTTAGTTCACTTTCTGATTAATTGCTACAACGATTCTACATGATTTTTTTGGCATTCCATGTACGCAAACGCTTGCGTTATCCGCGCAAGCGTTTGCGTAAAGCCTGTTTTCGCTTGTTTTAGCTATTGTTGCACCACCCACCTGTTCACCGTGTTTAACGGCCCTTCCAATACAATCTTGTAAAATGAGGATGGAAGCGATTTTACGCTGATGCTGGCGCCTTCTTTTGATACAGGCACCTCTCCCAGCAGCTTATATTCATCGTGCCCGCCGGTTTTATAATGATTAGTTGTCGTAACCCATATTTTTACGCTTCCCTTTTTATCATAAGCTTTCCATCCCAGTTGCAACTGATCCTTCACTAAGCTGGCAGTAGGCTGCGCCAGTGAAATAGCGCCTGTCAGCGGCACACCATCCAGTTCACGCGCATTCTCCTTAGGAATAGAGATATTCATAAACCGCGCAATGGAAGGCAGGATATCTACAATACCCGGTTGCGCCGTTTTAAAGTAAGGATTCAATCCTTTTGCATTGGTAACAATCCAGGTAGTCCGCTCACGATCCGATTGCCCGCCGTGGCCATGTCCGCCATGCGCATCACGACCGTGATCCGTGGTAATATAGATCTGCCAGTCTTCGTTGAAATTTGCACGCCTGTATTCCATCGCATCCCAGATCTTACCCACCATGTCATCCGTCATCCGCACGGCAGTATCCAGCCGCTCACCGGTACCATAACGATGCCCCATGTCATCGCTGTATTCCAGGTATACCCAAGTCATATCAGGCGCATCGCTTCTTACAAAATCTGCCGCCTTATTCACCACCGTTTCATCAATAAGATGAATATACCAGCTGTCTTTATCATGCGGAAACCGCACGGTATCAAGCTCCAATCCATCCACCGCGTGATCAATATGCAGGTTGCCCGTTTGCGCTAATCCATCTCCCACCAGTTTGGTACGGTTATCCAGCCACGTGGAAAAAATAGCCGTCTTCTTTTCAGGATAAGCCGATTTAAAAAACCGGAAAATGCTGGGATAAGCATAATTCTGCGCGGCAATATCATTATCCCATACATTATGTTTATTCACCCAGGTACTGGTAAGTAAACTGTTGTAACCCACCGCTGAAATAGTAGGCGTCTGGGAATAACCATTCTTCTCTCCTCCCACGTAAGCACGGCAATACCCGCCTTCCTTTGCTATACGCTTCAGGTTTGGAGTGGGCTGCGACTCAATCACATCTGCCGGAATACCATCCGCAATAATAAATAACACTTTGTGTTTCTTCTGCTGTGCCGCTAACGTGGTAGCTGTCAGGAGGCTCATAGCGAGGAATAAATACTTCATCGTTGACTGTTTAAGATTAGCTGATCGCAATTAGCATAAAATAATAAAGCGAAGATAACAGCGAATATTAATTTTTCGCTATGATCTTCGCTTTAAAAAGAAATCTAAAAAACTATTTCAGATGGACGTCAAAATAGTCGGTGATCTTCTGCATCAGGTGAACCCTGTCTTTTCCCAATACATTATGTAAATGCCCCGGATATACGAAATAATCTACCTGTACTTCATTATCTACACAGGCTTTCAGGAAATCCAGCGAATGCTGCCAAACTACCACATCATCGTTGGTGCCGTGGATCAGCATCAGTTTACCCTGCAGGTTTTTTGTTTTGGTAAGCAGGTTGGAATTGGCATAACCTTCCGGGTTTTCCTGCGGCGTATCCATATAGCGCTCGGTATACATAATTTCATACATGCTCCAGTCGATCACCGGCCCGCCGGCTACTCCTGCCTGGAACACGCCCGGATGACGCAGCATCAGCGATGTGGTCATAAAACCACCAAAGCTCCAGCCATGTACACCCATCTTCTGCTGATTAATATACGGCAGCGACCTCAGGTAAGCCACGCCCTGTAACTGATCATTCATTTCCACAGTACCAAGCTGCCGGAAAGTGGCCTGCTCAAAAGCCTTTCCACGGTTATCACTGCCGCGGCCATCCATGGTAAAAATTACATAGCCATGTTGCGCCATGTATTCATACCAAAGGTTACCGCTGTAGGGATAAGTGTTACGGATCAACTGCACATTGGGCCCATTATACAGGTACACAATTACCGGGTAGGTTTTGGTAGAATCAAAGTTCACCGGCAGGATCAGTTTACCGTATAAAGGCGTGCCGTCATCCGCTTTCAGTGTCACCTGCCTGATTTGCGGACGCTGAAAGACTTTCAGCGGATCGGTGGCGGTGATAATAATTTGTTCAAATTTACCGGCGGTGGCAGTTACCCCCGCTACATACGGAGTGGTACCGGAACTGTAAGCATCCAGCACATAGCTGCCATCGGCGCTGGCCTGTGCATCGTGCCATCCCGCAGCTTTATCCAGTGGGGAAAGCGTTGCTGTTTGCTGCTTGTAATTAATCTTATACAAATGTTTCTCCATCGGGCTTTCTTTGGAAGCCGTGAAGATGATTTCATTTTTCTTCGGAATAAAACCCGTTAGTTCATTCACCACCCAATCACCGGTGGTAATTTCCCGCAGTTGTTCTCCTTTGGTATTATAGAGATATAAATGGTTATAGCCACTTTTTTCGCTCCACCAGATAAACTGATCGGTTGTGCCGGGAACAAAAGTTAACGGATGGGTAGGATGTACATATTTAGCGTCTGTTTCTTCAAACAGTGTTTTTACCAGTTCCCCGGTAGCCGCACTGTATTGGTTCAGCCATAAATGATTCTGTTCGCGGTTCAGCAGCGCTACATAAACAGATTGCTGGTCAGGCGCCCAGGTAACACATGTGAGATAATGATCTGCAGGCCCGCCGGTTTTCAGGAAAATTGTTTTTTGGGTAGATGGCCGATAAATACCCAGCGTTACTTCATGTGATTTACCACCCGCCATCGGGTATTTGATATTGGTATTATGCGCGGGCGTTACCGACCAGTCGATAACCGGGTAATCATTTACCATGCGCTGATCCATGCGGTAAAATGCCAGCTGATCGCCTTTGGGAGAGAAGAAAATACCTTTGTCGATGCCAAATTCCTCACGGTGAACGCTTTTTCCATTCACAATATTGATATCGGCGTCGTTGGTAACTGCCTGTACATGGCCATCGGCGGTACGGATAAACAGGTTATTGTTTTCGGTCCAGGCAACCTGGCCGCTTTGGTTGTTCACCGTCACATTCTCTGCTTCTTTGGGTAATTCACACCACTGGCTGAATTGCATGATGCCATTTTGCAGTTGACCTTTATACAGCGTGTTACCGATAGAAAACCAGGCACTGGTAGAAGACATCCAGTGCAGCGGTGGCACACCGCGTAAAGGTTTGGAAGAAAATAACTGTTCATTGAGCCGTGAAAGTGTCAGCAGGGTATCTGTTTTGCCGGCGGGTAGTGCTACCTTGATCCAGGCGTAATTATCTTTTTCCGATAGTACCCTGGTGTAGGCGTTTTCACCGGGCACCCATTCAAACTGTTTTAAGCGCTCGGGCGCCAGTTGCTGCCGAAGCCCGTTGGTGGCTTCCGCCATGGTATACTGACGTTGCTGGCCATAGGTATATTGCAGCCCACCCGTCATCCATCCTGTCAAAAGCAATAGGAAAGCTTTCTTCATCCTTCTTTTTGGGGAGCTAAATTAAGGTTTTACCCGTTACGCGCTCACAAGATGTTTTTTAACCCATTCCCTTTCTTCGGGCAACAGGTAGTCGGCCCGTTTCTCTGTAATCCAGGAAAATGTTTTCTTCACATCTGTCTTTGCAGTTCTGAAGCGGAACAGGAATTCCATGCCCAGCATCAGGTCTGTAAAGCCGTTCTTCACCGTTTCTATCGTCATCCGGGCGCTGCTGCGTCTTTTTGATAACAACTCGGTAATGCGGGCGGTCACCGCCTGGATCGCATTCTCATCGGCATACTTATAAATGGCTTCCATCGCTTCAAATTTGAGTTGTCCACGCATAAGGCAGCGTGTATAGAACATGGCTTCCTTCTCTTTTTCAATGTCAGCGATAGCGGCGAAAGCCAGGCTTTTTACATCCTGGCGGTGATATTCCAGGAGCCTGCGCAGTGCAGGCACACTTTTCTGCGTACCCACTTTATGCAGCAGCAGCGTGATATAATAGATATCGTATTCGTTTACGGTGCGCTTCAGCAGGTTCAGGGCCCAGTCTTCCACCGAAGGGTGGCGGGTACCTCTGAGCGCCAGCAGCGCAGAGCGGCGGATATTATTATTGAGTGAAAGCGTGTTATTAAACAACGGTTCCAGGTTAATATAGCCTGGTATGGCGAGTCCCCGTTCCAGGTCCTGCTGCATCGCTGTGATCATATCGGCATCCTGTTCCATTTTAAGCCGGTCCAAAAGAAAACGGATCACTTCGGGGTCGTTGGTATTCCTGGAAAGCTGGGTGATAATAAAACAGGCGGCGCGGCGCTTATCTTTGTCGGGCTCCTGCTCAATGTATTGATAAAGTAGGGGTATATAAGCGTGATTAGCGAGTTGTTCTGCTTCGCGGAGGGCCTGCCAGCTGGTCGTCTGGCCATTATGCAATTGTTCTGAGCGGTCGCATATCCGTGCTACGAGGTTAGAAAGATAGTCAATCATCAGTAGTTATTTTGATCTGCTACCCCTGCATTTTCAATTATCATACCAACCTGAACAGCCGTCCGAAAAGTAGGGGCCGCTCCCCTTCAACAATTAACAGTTTTATGTTACATTTGCCCCTGTATTTTCGGACCGGTTATAGAACGTAAAGCATGCACATACTACTCAAGAACGTAAAGATCATAGCGCCTTCCTCATCCTTACACGGGCAGCAAAAAGACATTTCTATTCAGAACGGCATCATTCAGCAGGTTGGTAACAACCTCGAAGATGCCCGGGCAACGGTCATTTCAGGTGATAACCTGCACGTTTCCGCTGGCTGGATGGATGTTTTCGCACATTTCTGCGACCCCGGACAGGAACACAAAGAGGATCTGCAAAGCGGTATCAAAGCTGCCGCCACCGGCGGGTACACAACCGTAATGGTGGTACCCAACACCCAGCCCGCCCTGCATACCAAACCGCAAATCGAATACGTACTGAGCAGAACCCGTCATTCGGCCGCCACGGTGTTGCCAATTGGCGCTGCTACGAAAAACCTTGAGGGTACCGGCCTCGCGGAAATGTACGAAATGCAGCAGGCAGGCGCTGTAGCCTTCTCCGATGGCCTCAAGCCATTGCAGTCGCCCGGCCTCATGCTCAAAGCGCTGCAATACATCAAAGCATTCGACGGCACCCTTATACAGCTGCCAGATGACCAGAGCATTTCTTCGCATGGACTCATGCACGAAGGCATTTACTCCACCCAGCTGGGAATGCCCGGAAAGCCCGCACTGGCAGAAGAACTCATCATTCAACGCGACCTGGAGCTGGCGAAATATGCCGACTCCCGCATCCACTTTACCGGTATCAGCACCCGTAAATCAGTGGAGCTGATCGCCGCCGCCAAAGCAGCAGGAATCAAAGTTACCTGCTCGGTAACACCTTACCACCTGTCTTTAACCGATGCTCAACTCATCAACTACGATACCCACCTGAAGGTAAATCCGCCGCTGCGCAGCGCAGACGATGTGAAAGCCCTGCAGGAAGCCGTTTTACATGGCACCATAGATTGCATTGCTACTCATCACACGCCGCAGGACTGGGATGCCAAACAGGTAGAGTTTGAATATGCCAAAAACGGCATG
Organism: Chitinophaga sp. W3I9; assembly: GCF_050434025.1. Classification (NCBI taxonomy): domain Bacteria; kingdom Pseudomonadati; phylum Bacteroidota; class Chitinophagia; order Chitinophagales; family Chitinophagaceae; genus Chitinophaga; species Chitinophaga sp. W3I9. The sequence continues at coordinate 3,504,322 of NZ_JBNPWC010000001.1, read as the reverse complement.
ATCGGCCTGGAAAGCGCCTTCGGCGTAATAAGGCAATACCTGCCTCAGCTGCCGCTGGAACAGCTGATTAACATGCTCACCATCCAACCGCGGAAAATATTCGGCTTGCCACAGCCGGCCCTGCAGGAAGGCGCCGCCGCCAACCTCACGATCTTTGATCCGGAAGCCAGCTGGCAGTTTACCAAAGCCCATATCGCTTCCCGGTCCAAAAATTCAGCGTATATTGGCGAACAACTGAAGGGGAAAGTACATGCCACAGTGAATGGACCCGTATTTCATATAAATAATTAGAGCCTGTGCGTATGCAACAAAATTCGAATCCCGGTATAAAATGGGGTCTTTTAGTGGGATTGGCCATGATTGCCTGGAACGTTTTAATCTGGGTAGCCGGCCCTGATTATCTTTTTTCCCTTAAATTAAAATTCATCCAGTTTGTAGTATGGGCCGTACTTGGCATATTTGCGGGATTGGAAAGAAAAAAACAACTTGGCGGATATATTGGTTTCAAAGATGCGATTAAACCCATCTTTACCACCTTTGTTATCAGCTCGCTGATGATAGCCGCTTATAATTATGTCGTATTTACCTATATGTACGATAACAACCTGATGGAGCTGTCCAAAAAACACCTGATGGAAGATACTGCATGGTTATTGCGTAAATTCAGGGCGCCACAGGAAGAAATCGATAAGCAGTTGAAAGATCTGAAAAATGCAGATTACCGTGTAACTATTTCTTCTGCATTTATCGATTACCTGAGAAACCTGATAAAATTTTTCGTGGTATCTGCGATACTTGCAGTGATAATCCGTAAGAAACAGGCTTTTGAAGGTCAACGAAATCAGGCGTAAGAATCCGTAACTAAGCGCCTTTATTGGTGAAGTAATAATACTATTCTATTAAGATGAACATATCCGTAATCGTTCCTTTAAAAAACGAAGAAGAATCCTTGCCGGAACTCGCGGCATGGATTGAAAGAGTGATGGACACACACCATTTCACCTACGAGGTATGGATGGTAGACGATGGCAGCACAGACGACTCCTGGGCCGTTATACAACAACTGGCCGCGCAGAACCCCCTCATAAAAGGGATCAAGTTCCAGCGCAACTACGGCAAGTCCGCAGCCCTCAATGAAGGCTTCAGCGCGGCACAGGGCGATGTGGTGATCACCATGGATGCCGATCTCCAGGATAGCCCTGATGAAATACCAGAACTCTACCGCATGATCGTGGAAGAAGGCTTCGACCTCGTGAGCGGCTGGAAAAAGAAACGTTACGATAATGCTTTTACCAAAAACCTTCCTTCAAAATTATACAACTACACCACTACCCGCATGAGCGGCGTGAAACTGCACGACATGAACTGCGGTCTGAAAGCCTATCGCAAAAAAGTAGTGAAGTCTATAGAAGTATACGGGGAAATGCACCGCTATATTCCGGTTATCGCCAAATGGAACGGCTTCCGCAAAATAGGTGAAAAAGTAGTGGAACACCGCGCCCGCAAATATGGCGTCACCAAATTCGGACTGGAACGTTTTATCAACGGCTTCCTGGACCTGGCCACCATCATGTTTATCGGCAAATTCGGCAAACGCCCCATGCACCTCTTCGGCGCACTGGGCTCCCTCTCCTTCTTCGTAGGGTTTGTGATAGCTGCCTACCTCGCACTGGCAAAAATATTCTTTGATAAAGTAAACATGACAGACAGGCCCCTGTTCTATTTCGGGCTGCTTTGTATGATCATCGGTTCCCAGCTATTCCTCACCGGTTTTATCGGGGAACTGGTAACACGCAACGCCACAGAACGTAATTCATACCTCGTGGAAGAGCGGATGGACCATACCAGTAATGTTACGGATGAAGAGTTGCAGTTAGCACACCAACACAACCGCAGACGCTGATCCGCTCATTCATTATCGTTATCTGAATCTATGGCTGACAAAAAGAAAATACTTATTTTAGGTACAGCCTACCCCTTCCGGGGTGGGCTGGCTGCTTATAACGAGCGACTCGCAGAAGAACTCCAGCAAACGGATGAGGTGGAAATATGGACCTTTACCATACAGTACCCCAAATTCTTTTTCCCTGGAAAAAGCCAGTTCTCTACCGACCCCGCTCCGGCGCATCTGCGCATCAAAAGATTGATCAACTCCGTTAATCCTTTGAACTGGTTAATAACAGGCCGCAAGATCCGGAAAATGAACCCGGACATCATCATCACCAAATACTGGCTACCCATCATGGGCCCGGCATTAGGCTCCCTCCTGCGGTTAGGCAAAAGAAAACACACCAAAGTTATTGCCGTACTGGATAACGTAGTGCCGCACGAAAAAAGACCCGGTGACGTAGCTTTTACAAAATATTTCCTGAAACCGGTAGATGCCTTTGTAGCCATGAGCCAATCGGTACTCAACGACCTGCGGGTATTTGAGCCCGTGAAAAAAGCCTCGCTCATTCCGCATCCTATCTACGACAACTACGGCGCCCTGATATCGAAAGAAGATGCGCGCACCCAGCTGAAACTGAACCCGGGCAAAAAATATATCCTCTTCTTTGGCTTCATCCGCCAGTACAAAGGACTCGATCTGCTGTTGCAGGCAATGGCGGATGAAAGACTGAAAAAACTGGATGTTCACGCCATCGTTGCCGGCGAATATTATGAAGATGCAGCCCCCTACCTGGAACTGCTGAATAAATTGCAACTGGGCGACCGCGTGATGATGCACACCGATTTCATTCCGAACGAAGCCGTTAAAAACTATTTCTGCGCCGCCGACCTGGTGGTACAACCCTATAAAAGCGCTACCCAGAGCGGCATTTCACAGATCGCCTATCACTTCGAAAAACCGATGGTGGTAACAAATGTAGGCGGACTCGTGGAAATGGTGCCGGATGGCCTAGTAGGATTCCAGGCCGAACCGGAACCAGCCTCTATTGCAGCTGCCATCGAAAAATATTTCGTGGAAAACCGCGAAGCTGATATGGTGGAAGCCCTCCGCAAAGAGAAACTGCAATATTCGTGGGCACGGCTGGCAAAAGAAATTCATGCGCTGGCAACAGATCGCTGATGAATATGCCGGTGGTAGACACAGCGGCATCATAATTGTTGACTACATGGCCAGCAAACTAAACCTGACAACTAGCATGATTTACAGAAGTAAAGCACCTTTACGTATAGGCCTTGCCGGTGGTGGCACAGATGTAAGTCCGTATTCGGACTTATACGGTGGCGCCATTCTCAATGCTACCATCTCCTTATATGCGCGCGCATCCATAGAACCCCTCCAGAACGGACAAGTGGTTTTTGATTGCGCCGACAGAAGGGAAACCGCTACTTATGATGCCGTATACCCTTTACCGTTAGACGGGAAACTGGATATCCTGAAAGGCGTTATTAACCGCGTGCAAAAAGATTATGGCACCTTACCATCTGCCGGTTTTAAACTCACCACCTTTGTAGATGCACCGGCCGGCTCCGGCCTCGGTACCTCCTCCACCCTCGTGGTGGCCGTACTGGGCGCATTCGCGGAATGGATGAAATTACCGCTGGGGGAATATGACATGGCGCACCTCGCTTATTCTATTGAACGCGAGGACCTGAACCAGGCCGGCGGTAAACAAGACCAATACGCGGCTACCTTTGGCGGCGTAAACTTCATGGAGTTTTACCAGGGCGACAAAGTAATTGTAAACCCGCTGCGTATTAAAGAAGTAAATCTTCACGAACTGGAAAATAACCTGGTATTGTTCTATACATCTACCAGCCGCTTATCTTCCACTATCATCTCCGAACAACAAAAAAATGTAACCGATAAAAAAGATGCTTCCATTGAAGCCATGCACCAACTGAAAGAACAGGCGGTGATGATGAAGGAAGCATTACTGCGGGGAACCATCGATAAAATCGGTGAAATCCTGAACTACGGTTTTGAAAATAAAAAGAAGATGGCCCATGGCATCACCAATCCCCAGCTCGATGAAATTTACGAAGCTGCCCGCAAAGCCGGCGCCAGCGGTGGTAAAATTTCCGGCGCCGGTGGCGGCGGATTCATGATCTTCTATTGTCCGAAAAATACCCGCTTTGCCGTAGTAGACGCACTAAGCGGTTTTGGCGGAGATGTAAAACGCTATACCTTTACCAATCACGGTATTCAAACGTGGAGCATTTAAGGGCACAACAAATCAAAAATATCTGCTGATGAAACAATTCATTGCCAATAAGATCCGGGAAAGCATCGCTGTAAAAGAAGCCATTTGCCAGGATGAACCGTTGTTAAATACCATCAAACTGGTAGCAGAAGCCATTACCCACAGCCTGCAAACCGATCATAAAATCCTTTTCTGCGGAAACGGCGGCAGCGCCGCAGACGCGCAACACCTGGCCGCAGAATTCTCCGGCCGGTTTTATAAAGATCGCATGCCGCTGTATGCAGAGGCACTGCATTGCAATACTTCTTACATCACTGCGGTAGGCAACGACTACGGCTACGACCAGGTATATGCCCGCATCCTGAAAGGCATAGGCCGCCCCGGAGATATACTGGTAGGCATTTCTACCTCCGGTAACTCCGCTAATATCCTTGAAGCCATAAAGGTGGCAAAGGAACAGGGTATGATTGTAGTAAGCATGACCGGCGCCACCGGCGGCAAAATGAAAGAAGGCAGCGACTACCTGATCAACATCCCCTCCGGCGATACCCCCCGCATCCAGGAGGCACATATCACCGTGGGACATATTATTTGCGAAATAGTGGAAAACAACCTGTTTGGCGCATGACGAGAGAATGTATCGTACTCGCCGGGGGACTCGGCACCCGCCTCAGAAGCGTAGTGGCCGATAAGCCTAAATGCATGGCCCCCCTCGGTGAACGCCCTTTTTTATATTACCTGCTGCAATACCTGCACAAACAGGGCATTAACCACGCGGTACTGTCGCTCGGCTACTTGTCTGAACAGGTCATAAACTGGTGCAACAGCATAACACTCCCGCTGCGTGTATCCTTTACCGTAGAAACGGAGCCGCTGGGAACCGGCGGTGGCATCATCAATGCCCTGTCTGCCGTGAAAGGCAATGAGATCTTCATCGTTAACGGCGATACCTATTTTGATGTGGACCTCGCAGCGTTTAATAATTTTCACCAGGCGCATCAAAGCCCGCTGTCACTGGCGCTGAAACCAATGAAACAGTTCGACCGCTACGGCAGTATCCAGCTGGATGAACATCAGCAGATCACCAGGTTCCATGAAAAAAAATATTGTGAAGAAGGAGTGATCAATGGTGGCATCTACCGCACCTCTGCCGGTTTCCTGCAAAGCCTGGCCCTGCCGGAGAAATTTTCTTTTGAGAAAAAAGTACTGGAGCCCGGCGCACAGGCAGGAAAATTATATGGCTTCATCAGCGACACCTATTTCATTGATATCGGTATCCCGGATGATTACGAAGCAGCAAAAAAAGTATTGGTATCATGACCCTATTCCTCGACAGAGACGGTGTAATCAACGATGAAATCCACGATGGATACGTGCTCCGGCCGGATATGTTTCACTTCAGTGAAGGTGTGCTGGCTGCAATGCCCATCCTCGCCAGCCGTTTCAAACGCATCATTGTAATCACCAACCAACGCTGTATCGGCCGCGGACTGCTCACTACAGCAGGCTTACAAGAAATTCATACGCAAATGCAGCAACAGATTGAGCTGCACGGCGGTAAAATCGATGGTATCTATTTCTGCCCGGATGTAGACAGCAGCAGTCCATGCCGTAAACCCGCCACCGGCATGGGTATTCAGGCAAAACAGGACTTCCCGGATATTGATTTCAGCTCCTCCGTCATGGTAGGCAACACCCTCAGTGATATGCAGTTCGGGAAAAGCCTGGGCATGCAAACCATCTTTATCCCGTCTACCCGTCCGGAAACACCCTTTCCTCACCCGCTGATCGATCAGCGATATCAAAACCTGCTGCAGTTTGCACTGGCGGTACAATAATTCTAAGCCGTAACCGTATAATAGATATGGCAAAAAAAACACTACTGTCACTGCTCTTCGTCTTTACTTCGCTGCTCACCCTGGCGCAGCGGCCGGATGCCGCAGGGCTGAAACAGTTAATGCATAACCAGGATACCCTGCAGGTGCTCAGTCAGGATATCTTCAACGGAAAAGGCGACGAAGGCCGGCAACGGGCTACAGAAGCCTTCATTCCGTTGCTGGTAAGAACATTGAAAACAAAATACTCCTTCCGTTTTCCGTTCGATTCCCTGAAAACCATCTCTATTCAATATCCGCAGGATAGCGCCTTCCGTATTTTCACCTGGGCACTGGAACGCGAAAATGGCTTCTACCGGCATTTCGGGGCCATCCAGATGAATACTCCCGATGGACAGCTAAAGCTCTTCCCCCTGTTTGATGCCTCGGATTATATGACCAACACCGATACCATCGGCGATAATAAATCCTGGTATGGCTGCCTCTATTACAATATTGTGCACCGCCATTATTTCAACAAAGAATATTATACCCTCTTTGGCTGGGATGCCAACAATCCCCGCAGCCAGAAGAAAATAGTGGAAATGCTCACCTTCCAGAATGGTACACCTGTATTGGGCGGCCCGTTTTTTAGTTTTGCGGAAGATAGCACACCCAAACCCACACGCAACCGCTTTATCATTGAATATAAAAAAGAAAGCACCGCCACGCTCAACTATAACAAGGAACTGGACATGATCGTATTCGACCACCTCATATCCGAAACCAATGAGCCCATGAAGAAATTCACTTACGTAACCGATATGGACTACGAAGGCTTCAAATGGCAGGCCGGCAAATGGATGCACGTTAACAAGATCTTTCATGACGCCATCCCGCTCGGAAAAGGCGCTCCTACCCCGCAACCACTGGATCAGAAAAAGAAAAGTATGACCCAGCCTAAGTCGGCAGAAGATTTCCAGCAGGAATCACCTAAGAAACCCGCATCAAAGAAGAAACAATAAAACAATCACATGGCAGCAACGGACAACGAATCAACATATATCAGGGCTATCAGGTTATTCAATACCAATGAAACAGATTGTTCCTTTGAAACCGGTAAGATCCCGACCCGGAACAAAATTGACGCGAACTATTTCTTTTGCCAGACAGGAACCGGTGAGCTGGAACATATTCCCCATCCCGCCCCGCGGCGGCAATTTGTGATCACACTGAAAGGCAGGCTCCAATTTACCGTCACCAACGGCGATACCTTTATCCTTGAACCCGGCATTATCCTCATAGCTGAAGACATTAACGGCCCCGGCCATACCTGGGAGGTAACCGACGGCAACGAATGGGAACGGATCTACATCCCTGTGGACGGGGAAAGCAATACTGGCTTCCTCGCCGATCCCAGCTAATACTGTCTTAAAAAAAATGCGCTTTTTTTCTTTAAAAGAACAATCATTCTCTTATATTTGCATTTAAAAGAGCGAACATTCATTTATCATCTACACTGCAATGCAACTTAATCACTTAAACCTCAGCGTCAAAGATGTACCGGCAACCCGGGCATTATTTGAAACCTACTTTGATTTTATCTGCGCCGACCCAAAACTAAACGATACCCTGTCTGTTTTAAATGGCCCCGACGGATTTATCCTGGTATTGATGAACCAACGCATGAATGAGAAAGGAAATAACACCTACCCGGATACTTTTCACATAGGATTTTATCTGGAAGATAAAGCCGCAGTAACTGCCACCTGGGAGCGACTGCAAAGCGGAGGTATCGTACTGGACCAGGTTCCGCAGATCATGCGTAAGAACTTTGGCTTTTACTTTACTTTCGACACCTTCATGATCGAAGTAACCACCCCCATCAAAGATTAAAAACAATTTTATGCAATCCGAAATAGACCAAAAGCTGCCCATCGGCTGGTACCTGAAAGAAGCCGATTGTCTCATCACTAATTTCACCAATGCCGCCTTTGAATCCTTTGGCATCAACAGGTTTCACTGGCAGGTATTGAAAAATATAAATACGCACGGAAAGATCTCCAAAGACCTGTATTACCACCAGGTAAGCCGCTTCCTCACCGTTGCAGAGCTGGACGAAATACTGGAAACACTGCTCTCGCGCAACTGGATCCAACATGCCGATGATCTTTATTCCTTTACCGATACCGGCAAACAGGAGTACGCTGCCATCGACGCGCTCCAAATGAAAAACAGGGAAAAAGTAATGGAAGGCATCACGCCGGAAGAACATCTTACGGCGATCAACTTCCTGGAAAAGATGATCAAAAACCTGGGCGGCAAAATATAATCATCTTACAAAAACAAAAAAGCGGATAGCAATAAAATGCTATCCGCTTCTATATTTTCTGCAACAGGTGGGTTAGAATAATTCTCCCTGTCCGCCTGCCGGTCCTTCTTCATTCGGATCAGGATCCTCATCTTCAGACAACAACTCCGCACTGATCAGGTCATCCCCTGCAATCCTTGTTCCCACTGCTTTCCAGCCGGTAACCTCCACAAATTCGGACAAATCAATTTCCTCTTCTTCCGGACTGCGCTTCTTGCCTGTTTTCAACAACACAATTGGCTGGGTATGCGTTGTCACCATTTCCAGGTAATTATTCGCTCCCTCCTTAATGAAATTGAATTTATTGTTCAGCGTCTGCGTTTCAATCCGGAAACGTTTCACATTAAACTGCTTCTTATCAGCATCAAAGTAAATAGCCGTTACCGTTTTCTCCGGGTTGAACTTCTCAATGTACACGACATCATTCGACTCGTAACGGTTGGTGAGATCGTAGTTCGTGAGCTCATAGGTACCGTTTTTAAAGGCGACAAAGATCTTGTCTTCCCCTTCAAAAGCACCAATATACACGCCACGTTCTTCCGTATTCAAACGACCGGTTTCTGTATCATACCAGATCTTTTGTCCGGCCAGTGTAGAAACCCCTTTCTCCTTGAACTTCACGCCACGGATCGGGTATTTGGTTACCACGTTCCCCATGGAGTTACGCCCTTTGATTGCAATGGTTTCAAAGAATAAGTCGAACTCCTTGTTACGCGCGCTGCAGTTCGGGCTCAGCTTAATGGTCACCACTTCTGCTTCCCCGTTGGGATTCGAAGAGAAATAATGCACTTTGGAATTCTTCTCCCCTTTATGCGCCAGGTCGTATTCCTTATCGCGGGTAACACCCGTTACATTGAAACGTTTGGCATAGCTAACTCCCGTCTTACCTTCTACATAGATCATATTGTAAGTAGTACGCTCGTCATTCTTACGGAAAATGTCCACATGAATGATATCCTTGCCCACAAAGGTTTTATCCGCTACTTTGGTCACCAGCATTTTACCATCCCGGCGGAATACGATGATGCTGTCCAGGTCAGAACAATCTGCCACAAACTCATCTTTTTTCAGGGAAGTACCAATGAAACCATCCGCCCGGTTCACATATATTTTAGTGTTGGCAATAGCCACCTGCGCTACCTGGATGTTGTCGAACGTTTTAATCACCGTTTTACGTTCCCGGCCTTTACCATACTTCTTCAGCAGGTTGTCGTAGTAAGCAACGGTATAATCGGTGAGGTTCGCCAGGTTGTTCTTTACCTCTTTGATTTCCGCTTCAATACCCTTGATCTGTTCATTCAGTTCATTGATATCCAAACGGTAAATACGGCGTACAGGCTTTTCCGTTAATTTCACAATATCCTCGCGGGTGATTTCGCGTTTCAGTTGCTTCTTATACGGTGTAAATCCTTTATCAATAGCATTCAGTACGGTTTCCCAGTCCTTATGCTTTTGTTCCAGCTCCTTGTAAATTCCTTTTTCAAAGAAGAGTTTTTCCAGAGAGGTATAGTGCCATTTCTCCTGCAGTTCCGCCAGTTTGATTTCCAGCTCCTGCTTCAGCAGGTCTTTGGTATAATCCGCGGAGGATTTCAGCAGATCGGAAGCAGTGAGGAACTGTGGCTTATCATTTACGATCACGCAGGCATTCGGCGAAATAGAAATTTCACAATCGGTGAATGCATACAATGCATCGATCGTAATATCCGGTGAAATACCCGGCGCCAGCTGCACTTCAATTTCCACTTCCGCAGCCGTGTTATCCACTACTTTCTTGATCTTGATCTTGCCATTGTCGTTCGCCTTTACAATAGACTCCATCAGCTGCGTGGTAGTAATACCATAAGGTACATCCTTGATCAGCAGCGTCTTTTTGTCCTTCTCTTCAATATGTGCGCGTACTCTTACTTTACCACCGCGTTTGCCATCATTGTAACTGGCAATATCCACCATGCCACCGGTAATGAAATCGGGGAACAGTTCAAACTTTTTACCACGGAGGTATTTGATCGAAGCGTCTATAAGCTCAATGAAATTGTGTGGTAATATTTTGGTAGATAAACCAACCGCGATACCTTCCGCTCCCTGTGCCAACAGCAGCGGGAACTTCATCGGTAATGCCAGTGGCTCATTTTTACGGCCGTCGTAGCTAAGCTGCCAGGAAGTAGTTTTAGGATTAAATGCTACGTCCAGCGCAAACTTCGACAGGCGCGCCTCAATATACCTGGCTGCTGCTGCATCATCACCGGTTCTTACATCACCCCAGTTACCCTGGGTATCAATCAGCAGGTCTTTCTGTCCGAGGTTAACAATGGCATCACTGATAGAAGCATCCCCGTGCGGGTGATACTGCATCGTTTGCCCGATCACGTTGGCCACCTTATTATAACGGCCATCGTCCATTTCTCTCATGGCGTGCAGGATACGACGCTGTACGGGCTTCAGCCCATCTTCCATGCTGGGCACCGCCCGCTCCAGGATTACATAAGAGGCGTAATCCAGGAACCAGCTCTCATACATGCCTCCAACGTGGATGACATTGTGCAGAGATTCGTCTGATGTTTTATTTTCCATGTCCATGTATAATACACTTACGGTTTTACGTTAATCATTTTTTCAAAATCCTCCCGCCAGATACGTACACTGTCTTTTTGTACATCCTCCAGGGAGTTCAGTTCTATAAAGCAACAATCTGTAATGGCCACCAGCTGATGCCATACATTCACAGGTACTTCTACCCTTGCCGGCGCCGTTATCTCCGTAGTTACTATTTCATGGCCTCCCAGCGCACACCAGTGAATGGCTGCCTTGCCGGTGAACAGGTATAGCACCTCCGGGTTCTTATGGTCACTTTTACCTTCGTGATAATGCTGCCCGCTGCTGCTGCCCGCATTCCGGTAGCAAACCAGGAAATCACCCGTACGGTTGCAGTTCCAGAAATAACCGCTGCCGCGGTCATCAGCTCCCATCAATTCCAGTGGCGTTACGGTTATCATACAGTAGTTGTTGGATTTTCAGTAGTTTCTCCCGGCTGTTTCACTTCAAAATCACGGATCGTTTTCAGATCGCCCCTGCTTTCCAGTTTGCCTTCGCGGATCAGCTCTTTCAGCCGCCAGCCCAGGAACTGGTCCATCACAGGGTATTTCAGTTTACCGGTTACCTGCTGCACTACCCGCCATGCTTTCACAAACTCTTTTCCACTCTGCGCCAGTAACTCCTTGTCGTAAAACAGGGTAGGCTCTCCTTTGATCTTCTTTCCGCCTTCCAGTAAACGGATACCTGCGTTCTCATTCATCAGGCGATGCCACTCATCGCCATCCAGCTCATATTCTGCCAGTGAAATAGGACGCGCCAGCTTCTTTGCCTTCAGGAATTCCTTTGGCAGTATCTGGTGCAGATGGGTAGGATAAAACACCGCTCCCTTTTCATTAAGGAAAGGCAGGTTGTTGAGGTAAATAATATGGATGCGTCCTGCAAAATCATACAGCTGGCTTACCAGCCAATAGTACCCGCATACATCGCGGGCGTTTTGCCCGGCCCATATCCATACTTCCTGTTCGGGGTCTTCCTTTAATTGCGCTTTCAGGGATTTAAAAAGATCGGGATCGCCGGTCACTTCTTCTGCCGCCGGTTCTTCCCCGGCTGCCGGAGCTACCGGTTCAATACCCGCCAGCTGCTGCCAGAACTGGCGACGGCCGGCACGGCCCTCTTTGGTGTCCAGGATAAATAATGGTCCAACGGACAAGTCATCTTCAAAACAGCGGATCTCTCCGCTCATTTTCTCATCCATCGCAATCGCCTCTCCCAACACCGGAACCGAAGACTGACCAAAAACAATGTGTATTAAGCCCATATGCCTTTCTATACTGTTTCTTCTACTAAATCCTTTTCATACCGCAGGTTGTTGATGATAAACTCCTGGCGGGTCTGGGTATTTTTACCCATATAATATTCCAGTAACTTCTGGACATGAATATCTTTCGATAAAATGATCGGCTCAATACGGATATCTTCCCCGATAAAACGGCCAAATTCATCCGGAGAGATTTCTCCCAATCCTTTAAAGCGGGTGATCTCCGGTTTGTTGCCCAGCTTCTTTACCGCCTTCTGTTTTTCATCTTCATTATAGCAGTAAATAGTTTGCTGCTTGTTTCGCACCCGGAACAACGGCGTTTCCAGGATATATACGTGACCATTCTTTACCAGGTCAGGGAAAAATTGCAGGAAGAAAGTCAACAGCAGCAAACGGATGTGCATCCCGTCCACATCGGCATCTGTAGCCACCACAATGTTATTGTAGCGCAATCCTTCCAGCCCGTCCTCAATATTCAATGCATGCTGCAACAGGTTGAACTCCTCGTTCTCATATACTACCTTTTTGGTAAGACCAAAACTGTTCAGCGGTTTACCACGCAAACTAAATACCGCCTGCGTTTCCACGTTGCGCGATTTGGTGATAGAACCACTGGCAGAATCTCCCTCTGTAATAAAGATGGTGGAATCCAGCCGGCGGGCTTCCTGTTCTGCCTTATCTTTCCCGGTAAGCTCATCATTCAGGTGCAAACGGCAATCGCGCAGCTTCTTGTTGTGAAGGTTCGCTTTCTTCGCTCTTTCGTTCGCCAGTTTCTTGATACCGGCCAGCTCCTTACGCTCACGCTCACTTTGCTCAATACGTTTCTTCAACGCATCTGCAATCGCCGGGTTACGGTGCAGGTAATCATCCAGGTGCTTGGAAAGGAACTCCAGTACAAACGCCTTTACGGACGGCCCGTTTTCAAAAACAACCTGTGACCCCAGCTTGGTTTTCGTTTGCGATTCAAATACCGGCTCCTGCACACGGATGGATACCGCTGCACAAATAGAAGCCCTGATATCAGTAGCCTCGTAATCTTTCTTATAGAAGTCGCGTACCGTTTTTACAAACGCCTCCCGGAAAGCTGCCAGGTGCGTACCACCCTGGGTGGTATGCTGACCATTCACGAAAGAGTAATACTCTTCCCCGTATTGGCTTTCATGAGTAATCGCTACTTCAATATCTTCTCCCTTCAGGTGAATGATCGGGTAACGCAGGTCTTCTTCATTCGTTTTACGCTGCAGCAAATCCAGCAAACCATTCTTTGAAATGTATTTCTTGCCGTTGAAGCTGATGGTAAGACCCGCATTCAAAAAGCAATAGTTCCAGATCTGGTTCTCCAGGAATTCTGGTATAAAACGGTAGTTTTTAAATACCGTCTCATCCGGTGTAAACGTCACCAGCGTACCATTGGGCTCCGTTGTCGCCGTTTCTTTATGCTCTTTTATTAAAACTCCTCTCTCAAACTCAGCGGTTTTCATACGTCCGTCACGGATCGATTGCACCTTGAAATAGCTGGATAAAGCATTCACTGCCTTTGTACCCACCCCATTCAAACCTACTGATTTCTGAAAGGCTTTACTGTCGTACTTCGCGCCGGTATTAATCTTACTTACTACATCCACTACCTTTCCCAAAGGAATACCCCGGCCAAAATCGCGGATGGTGACATGATGCTCCGTTACCTTGATATCGACCTGTTTACCAAAGCCCATGGTATGCTCGTCAATACAGTTATCCGTTACCTCTTTAAGCAGGATGTAAATACCATCATCCATACTCGACCCATCTCCCAGTTTACCGATATACATACCAGGCCGGAGGCGGATATGCTCCCGCCAGTCCAGCGACCGTATGGAGTCTTCCGTATAGGAAGCAAATAGATCTTTGTTATCCGTTTTGTCCGTGTTTGCCATAATATATTATAATTTCCTAAATACTATTGTTTCGTAGGTCGCACCCTATTTTGCAAGGATACTAAATCTTTTAGCAAAATCTGATTGCTGGCAAAAATAAAGGATTCAGGGAATCATCCCAAGTATAAGTTATACACTATGCTTACATTATTTATTACCAATGTATTAAGACTGTTAAATTTTATATTTCCGGGAGATAATGAACAGTTTTGGGGGTTTTCGGGAAGTATCACATGAAAATGGTATAAAAAAAACTAATGTGAATGGATCCTTATATCAGATATTTCTTATATTTACATAAGTCAACAATTTTAAGATATCCTAACCTATGTCCCTATGAAAATACTATTTCTAATCCTGCTTACTGCAGTTTTTCTGGTAGCGCTTGTAGCTACCTACTTCATTAAAAAAGAAGAGGATAACAGCATCGGAAATAAATTCCTTCGCCTTATCCGGAAATTTGATTCATGGCAAATGATGCGATGATCAGTTTTACCTGCTTTTACCAACAATGGCTTTCATACAATATTCACAACTCGTCACATCAGCCTGGCAATAGCCATCAGGGAGTATTATGTCTTAACTATTATATTACCTATTAACCGTAAATCCCTATCCCATGAAAACCGGTCTGTTATTTAAACTCGCCTGTCTGTTGATTGCTGCTGTGGTATTATCTGTTCACCTGGTGTTCAAACCTAAAGCCGGACACCGGTGAAAAAAATTCAGGGATTTTATTGTTTCTCTTGGAAGCAATAAAATCCCTGAATTACTGATTATCTGTTATAATATTTATTTACAGCATCCGTACGGCTGCGCACGTGCAACTTCTCATAAATATTATGTACATGCCGTCTTACCGTTTCAATACTGATAAATAAGTTGCTGGCAATTTCCTTGTACAAATAGCCTTTCGACAACTGATCCAGGATTTCTTTTTCACGCGTAGTCAATGCTTCCAGTGCGGGATTAGGTTTAGCCTGCTTCTGGAAAAATGCTACCACTCTCCTCGCTATCTGCGAACTCATCGGGGAACCACCATCATACAAATCACGGATGGCTTCGAGTAATTCACCCGGAGATGTTTTCTTAAGAATATAACCACTCGCACCCGCCTCCAGCGCCATAAAAATTTTATCATCATCTTCATACACCGTCAGCATCATAAACTGCATATCAGGATGCTCGCGCTTTAACTGCGCAATACATTCAATACCATTCATGCCACCCGGCAGGTTAAAATCCATCAACACCACATTAGGCATCAGCTGAGGGATTTGCTCCACGGCAGTTTCCGCATTATTGAATGTCCCTACACAGGCATAACCGTCAGAACCATTAATCAGCAATTCCATAGCCGTGCGGATATCATGATTATCTTCTACTATCGCAATAGTGATAGTGTCCATGTTATCCTGGGACTTCTTTTTTGAGTATACCGTCATGTTTAAAAGGAATTATAACACTTAAATGTTATTAAAAACAAATGTATGTTAATTTAGTGGGATATCGAGAAAAACTATTGTTCCATTATTCGAACTGATATCCGCATTTCCGCCAACCGATATCATCCTTTTCTGGATATTTTTTAATCCGTTTCCAAACAATCTTACCTTCTCCTGGTCAAACCCTTTTCCATTGTCCTTAATCATGATCGTCATGTTTTTATGCATCTTCACTTCCACAATTACCTCCGTTGCCTTCGCATGTTTCACTACATTATGCAACGACTCTTTCACTGCCAGGTAAATATTCCTTCGCGTGCCACCACTCAGCTTAATATTTGGAATAGTTTCCGGAATATAAAACTGGTGCGTGATATGTGCATGCTCCAAAAACTCGGCCGCAAAACTTCTCATATAAGCAATCAGGTTAGCCAGCGAATCATTGGAGGAGCTCATCGCCCAGATGATCTCACTCATCTTATCCACCATCTCTCCCGCCGTTTCAGAAATCCGCTCTACTTCCCGCGTCTGCGAAGGATCCTGGATTTTCCGCTTCGCCACTTCACTCAGCAACCGGATAGTAGATAACCCCGAACCAAGATCATCATGCATATCGCTGGAAATACGCGCCCGCTCCTGGTCTACCGCCTGCTCTTTCTCCAGCTTCAGTTTCTCATGCCGTATCTTATAATCAAGATATAGCGTAGAGAAATAATAAGCAATTCCCAGCAGTAATAACAACAGTAAAAACCGGAACCACAGCGACTGCCAGAAAGGAATTTTGATTACAATTTCCAGCGTGGTAGGAACCGTACTCCAGATATCATCATTATTGGAAGCCCTCAACTTAAAAACATAACTGCCGGGATGCAGGTTGGTGTAACGCGCCATCCTGAAAGTACCCGCCTGCACCCAATCCTCATCCGCTCCTTCCAGCTTATACTGTACCTTGTTCTTTAATGGATTGGTATACTCCAGCGGCACAAATTCGATAGCAATAGTATTCTGATTATACGGCAATTCTATTTTCTTCAGCAATGAAATGGCCGTGTCAGATTCATAAGGCTTGTCCAGCACCTCCATCCGGCGGATGATCACTTTGGCATTGGATAAATTGTCCCGGAAATTCTTCGGGTAAAATCCATTCACCCCACGGATGCCGCCAAAAAATAATTGGCCGTCGATGGACTTATAAAACGCACCGGTATTGAACTCATTCGACTGCAACCCATCTTCATAATTATAAGTAGTGATTTCACCTGTCAGCGGGTTAATCTGTGATAACCCTTTATTATGGCTCACCCAGATCCTGTCTTTATCATCCAGCAACACACCATACATGTAATCATTGATCAACTTGGGATTATCATAACTGTTGTAATGCTGCTTAATGCGCCCTGTATCATCCAGAATGAATAATCCTTTGTTGGTAGCCACCAGCAACTCTTTATGCGCATTTTTATTGATGGATTTCACCGTAGTGCCGGGCGCAAGGAATACGTTTTTCCAGCGGGAATCAGCTACTCGCTTTATATATAACGCCGATTTCGTACCCACGTACTGGTTACCCAGGTAATCTTCATAAAAAGCGGTTAGTACTTCATCCGAAAAATTATGCACTACCGCTACTTCGTATCCTTTCTCGGTATTATCAAACATCAGCAGATAGCCGCCATAATTGAAATACAATTGTCCGTTGGTACGCTTAAACAGGAAAGGGAATGGCGCCAGCTGCGTCGGTAAACCCAACGCCGTTACTTTTCCGGTAAGATCCAGGAAAGACTTGGTTTCTACATTGAACAGGCCGATGTGCATCCCCGCAAAGTGCAGCCAGAGCTGCTCTGCATTCTCCCGGCAAATAGCGCCCAGGTCGTTGCCGGGAAATTTTCCGGGATATAATTCATTGGAAATGCGCTCCAGGAATTTTCCACCATCTTCATAAATATTCAATCCGTCCCTCATCAGCCCCACGTACAATTTTCCATCATCGTGCTTGTACACGGCCTGCACCATGTTATGTGTGATATAAGGCGAACGGTAAAGGTTAAATACTTTTTTATGCGGGGAATACTTCTTCAATCCATCGCCATCGGTGCCTACCCACATGTTATCAGCAACATCCCGGTAAAGCCACGACACATCGTTGAACGACCGCGTTTCAAAAGTATTAAAGCTTACAATATGCCGCACAATTTCATTACGCGCAATACTGTAAATCAGCACACCATCGCTTCCGCCTATCCATACATTGCCGTACTGATCCAGCTCAGATACCGCAGGAATAAACGGTTCCCCTTTTTCATTCTTCACATCAAAAACCAGGTCGCTGAATTTATTACGCTGCTTGTTAAAGAGCGTAATATGACCTGCACTGATGATGATCATGGAGTCTTTATTCAGATTGCGCAGCAACGGCTTATCGCCCACACCGGGCAGGCAATAGGTGGAGATGCGGAGATTTTTGATGTTCAGGGAAAAAAGCTCTCCCTGGTCGCCGTTCATCCAGATGGTATTCCCGTCTTTCATCACTACAGAAGGCAATATCCCTCTTTGTACAAACTGCGGCGGATACAAAATGATGCGGCGCGTGGCGTAAGTCGTATTATCCAGCACATAGATGCCTTTCATCGGACGCCATACCCACAAGGTGTTGGTGGCTGTATCTTCTCCCAGGATCACAAATTTCACATTATTATCACGTTCTGCGGCATTTACGATAGTAGTATCTTCCAGCAGCTTACTGAAGTTGTTCTTATATTTATCGTACACGCTGATCCCGTTGTTATGGGCCAGCAATAACTGGGAACGGCTGTCTTTATAAAAAGAAAATCCTTTATATCCTTTCAGATCAAAACGGTTGATTACCGCGCGGTTGCCGGTAGATCCGCGGGCTACCAGCTCTCCCCTGCCTTCGCCTGCCTTGTAAAGGGAACTGGGTTTATACCGGTATTCATTAAAGGTATACCCGTCAAAACGGTTGATGCCGTCGCGGGTGGCAATCCACATAAATCCCTGGTCATCCCGGGTGATATCGAATACCGTGCTCTGAGAAAGGCCTTCATTAACGCTATAGCTGTCAAAAATGTATGGTTTGTCCTGCGCATGCAGCATCTCGGAGAAGAGTCCCCATATACAGCATAGGATGAACATTTTTAAGCGATGCGGTTGATGCACTGGAATATTGTTAATGTGTAAGCAGGTTAGGTAATCTGCAAATATATAAATCTGTGTCACACTTTGTAGCAATTTTGTAATTTTCTTCCCGTTAACAGATTGGGAATAAACGAAATACTCTTATGAATACAGTCAACACAGCAGCCGGCCTGCCAGGCTTAAATACAGTACAGTGGCCATTTATCACCTGTAAACAAAGGGTGCTCCGCCGCCTGTTGCTGCTGGGATGTTATACTTTAATATTTGCTTTTCGCCCGGCTGCCTCCCAGGACACGGCAGCCGGTTACCATATAAACATACTAACAGCTACTCCGGTTCAAAGTATCCGCGGACTGAGCGTGGTAACAGACAAAGTGGTTTGGGCCTCCGGCACCGGCGGTAAGGTTGGTAACAGCACCGATGGCGGTGAGCATTGGAAATGGACCACGGTTACCGGCTGCGATAGCTGCGACTGGCGTTCACTGTATGCCTTTGATGCCCGTAAAGCCATTGTATTGAATGCCGGTGCACCGGCGTTGATTTTTTTAACGGAAGATGGCGGCAATTCCTGGAAGCAGGTATTCTACGATAACAGGCCGGGCATTTTCTTTGATGCCATGCAGTTTTTTAATGAACAGGAGGGCATCGCTATCGGCGATCCGATCGACGGGAAATTTACTGTCATACGGACACATAACGGCGGCCGCAGCTGGAAAGCTGATCCCATGCCCGCTTTGCCGGCCGCTGCAGAAGGGGAAGCCATCTTTGCTGCCAGCGGCACCAGCATGGTGCTGTTGCCGGGGAAGAACGTTTACTTTGCCACCGGCGGCCAGGTAGCCCGGCTTTTTAAAAGCGTGGATAACGGAAAAGCCTACACGATTCCGCTGATACAGGGCAGCAGTACCACCGGCGTGTTTTCCATCGCCTTCCGCGACGCGGCCACCGGGATCGCTGTGGGTGGCGACTATAAGCAGGACACTGCGCGGAAAGGAAACTGCATGCTCACCACCAACGGCGGCCTGAGCTGGGAAGCACCCACAGTACCTCCCGGCGGATACCGCTCCTGCGTAGCCTGGATCAGTCCCCGGCTGCTTATCGCTACCGGCACTTCCGGCACGGATATTTCAGAAGATGGCGGTCAGCACTGGAAAAAAATCGGGAAAGGCTTTAATGTGGCAGCCAAAGCAAGAAAAGGAACAACCGTATATGTAGCAGGAAAAGATATCGGTGTACTGGCAAAACGTTGATCAGGGCCACCGCCAATAAAAAGGTGCTCCTGGAAAGGTGCACCCACTAAAATAGGTTAAAGCAAAAAGTAAATTTATTGATATGAAGTTAATAAGTAATTTATTTACTTGTTAGGATTTTTTGCGAAGCTGCCAATTTAGAGGGTAAACGCCCAAAAAGGAGCATCTAACGCAAAAGGACTATCACTACTCTGATTTTTTTATGTAATTTAAGACCTCGGTAACGCATTACCGCGCATCCAGAAAAAGAGATTATGCAAGTTGAAACCTCGTCAAGTAAATACGGCGCCAAACACTATCCCGATGGTATCAGGGATTGGAAAAAAGAAGGAAATTATTTTTGTTTTTATACTACCGAAACAATTCTCGAAGTAAGGGTAATTGCCGACAAGATCCTCCGCTTCAGATATGCTGCGGAAGGCTCTTTTCAACGGGACTTCTCCTACGCCACCAGCGATACGCTGGAAGAATCACCAATCGCTTTTGGTATAAAAGAATGGGAAGAAACTTTTGAGATCTATACAGATGAATTAAAGGTATTTATTGCACGGGATAACCTCCGTATCACCATTTCAGATAAGGAAGGAAGAGTGATCAACCAGGATGAAATGGGTTATCACTGGCAACACTACCTGCTCAAAGGAGGTAAAATCCAGTATTGCAGCAAGTTAGTGCAGGAAGGGGAATGCTTCTACGGACTAGGCGACAAGCCTACTGAATTGAATCTCCGGGGCAAACGCCTGGAAAACTACGGAACAGATGCCTACGGCTATCAGAAAGATACCGACCCGCTGTACCGGAACATTCCTTTCTATTATGGCCTGCATCATGGCATCGGCTACGGCATTTTCTTCGATAATACCTTCCGCACCATCTTTGATTTTGGTAAAGAAAGGGAAGATGCCTGCAGTTTCTGGGCTCGCGGCGGTGAAATGAACTACTATTTCATTTATGGTCCCGACCTGCTGGAAGTGGCCGAATCTTATACAAAAATCACCGGTACCCCCGAACTCCCGCCACTATGGGCGTTGGGATATCACCAGTGCCGCTGGAGCTACTACCCCGATACCCGCGTAAAAGAAATTGCGAAGGAATTCCGGAAACGGAAGATCCCCTGCGATGTTATTTACCTCGATATCGATTATATGGACGGCTTCCGCTGCTTTACCTGGAATAAGGAATGGTTCCCAGACCCCGCTGGGTTGATCAAAGAACTGGCCGCTGAAGGTTTTAAAGTAGTAGTGATCATCGATCCCGGCATTAAGGTAGATGCCGATTACGCCGTATACCAGGAAGGCATCAAAAACAACTACTTCTGCAAACGCGCCGATGGCGCCCTGATGGAAGGAGACGTTTGGCCGGGCAAATGCGTGTTCCCCGACTACACCAACCCCGAAGTACGGGAGTGGTGGAGCAGCTTGTTCAAAAGCCTGGCCGAAACCGGCGTCCGCGGCGTATGGAACGATATGAACGAACCCGCCGTATTTGAAATGGGCTCTTTCCCGGAAGATGTCCGCCACGACTACGACGGCGAAGAGGTGAGTCACCGCAAGGCGCATAACGTATATGGCCACCTGATGAGCAAAGCCACCGCAGCCGGTATGAAAAAATACCTGATGCCCAACCGCTCCTTCCTCATTACCCGCTCCTGTTATGCAGGCGCACAACGCTGGTCTTCCGTATGGACCGGCGATAACGTATCCAGCTGGGAACACCTGTGGCTGGCCAGCGTGCAATGCCAGCGTTTAGCCGTTTCCGGTATTTCATTTACCGGCAGCGATATCGGTGGCTTCATCGGTGAACCCGATGGCGAACTGTACACCCGCTGGATTCAGCTGGCTGTTTTCCACCCGCTCATGCGAACCCACTCCGCCAGCAATGAAACAGGCTTTAACCAGGAACCCTGGAGCTTTGGGCCGGAATACGAAAAAGTGGTGACTAAGTTTATTACATTAAGATATAAACTGCTCCCCTACCTGTACACTACCTTCTGGCAATACGCTACCCACGGTACGCCGATGCTGCGCCCGCTGGCTTTTGTGGCGCAAACAGATGCCGCCACACACAACTGTTCTCACGAGTTTATGTTCGGCGACTCCCTGCTCATCAGCCATGTAAGCGAAAAAGGTATGCAGGAAAAAGCAGTATACCTCCCCGCCGGAAACTGGTATTATTTCTGGAACGATCAGAAATATGCAGGCGCAAAAGAAATTAAGGTAAAAACTCCCCTCGATGAAATACCCCTGTTTGTAAAAGCAGGCGCTGTATTACCGGAATTCCCGGAAATGCAGTACACCCAGCAAACACCGGTTACGGAAATGCTGCTACATGTTTATTTCGGAGATACAGAAGTAAAAAGCGTATTGTACGAAGATGCCGGTGATCACTATGGCTATAAAAACGGACAATATAACGTGATCCGCTTCAAGCAACGTTCTACCGCGCAACAATTCTATCTTAAAAAGCAATTTTATATCAATTACGAAACAACCTATAAAAATCACCGGATCATTGTGCATGGCCTTCCCTTCAAACCCACTACATTGCTGGTAGACGGACAAGCCATTGCCTTACGCCCGGAAAATATACTGGCAGATAACACCGTGTCATTTGTTGTACCAAGAAGCTTTGAAGAAATATCAATGAAGTAGAAAGATATCTAAAGTGGTAAGAAAAAAAGAAAGGCACTTCAGATAGAGATCTCGCGCCGGTTTCATAACCTATGCCAACTTTAGAACTATAAAAGTAGATGCTAAATATCATTGTACAAAATGTTCAGCGGCGATAAACGCACAATGAACAAAATGAATAAGTTGTTAACGTTGAATTAAGAGTTCCCGAATCAGAAATAAAAGTAAATAGCTTATAGATCTAATCTGAATAAGGATTACAGCTTAAAAAATCAATTTAGCAATGCTTACAAAAATCGTAAAGGCTCAAGGATGATAAATCATCTTTGAGCCTTTCTTACGTTGATGATCATTGTTTATGCTTAATAAAAAATAGACAAAAAGAAAATAGAAGTCAATGCACAAAACACTAAAAAGATAAAAACAGCCCTGAAAAGGATTTCCATCCTGTCAGTAGCATATTCTATTCCGTGTAATTCCTGAGGATTCTCCGTGTGGTTGATAGTAAGGCTTTTCATACAAACAAATTAAAAGGATTCTCAATAAAAAAATTATTGGTGACTTACGGGTTCTATAAGATCACATCCTGTTTGATGAAATTACATAAAAAAAAGCTAAAACGGACAAATCTTTTTGTTCATTTTAGCTTCCAAGCTGTTCACTTTTGTCAGCCCTTCTTTTTGTGCTTGCCGGTATTTTCATGCGGTAACTGCAACGGGGCTTTCTTTACCGCAGGCGCGGCCACCTCGGTACTATCGCCCAACTCATCAGCACTAACGGTTTCGCCCCGCTTGTAATACTCTTTCACCATCTTCCCGGTTTCTTCATCATATAGCTTCCATACCCCGTTACGAACGGAATTACCCAACCTTACAATCTCTGTCGGCGTTTCGGCATTCGTCACCGGATCTATGATCATGATCGTATCCCGCTGTCCTTCAATTTCAGTAGCCAGGAAAGCCCCTTCCTCACTGAGCTTCCCGTTAGGAAAATAATACTTGCAGTAACCATCCAGCACATTGTTTTTATAAGTTTCTTCCGCCAGTAAATTACCAATGGCAGAAGTCTTTTTCCAAACGCCTTCCTTCCGGCCGTTTTGGTAAACGCCTTCCCAGGTATACCCTGGCTCTCCCCTCATTTCTCCCACTTCCTCCACCCAACGCCCTTGCTTACGGTTTTGCGCATCACGCTGGTTCACCTTCACCTGGGCAATCGCCATACTGCAAACACTCAATAATAACAGGTATAAAAACAACAGTTTCTTCATAGATATTACTTTGTCACAAGTTAAATATTTTACGCGCGCGAATTTTGTCTTTCTCGCTAATTACGCTGATTATACTGATTACTTTGATTTTACTTTTGGATTTTATAAAGGATTAAATGAAAAGTCCGGGAAGATATAAGCGAATTTTGTCTTTCTCGCTGATTACGCTGATTATACTGATTTTAAGGATTTTATTTTTTTAGATTTTATAAATGATTTTAATAAAAATTCGGAGAGACATAAGCGGTTATCTTCGCTTACATCTCCCCGAATCTTTTAAAATCAAAAAGTGATCAAATCAGCGTAATCAGTGTAATCAGTTTAATCCTGAGTAAGACAACCTACGCTGCTACTATTTATGCAGCTGGATATTCCCGATCCGCGTGTCTTTCCCGCGCTCTACCTTTACGCCGGTAACGGTGGTGTCCTTATAACCGTTGGAGGCATTTACAAAAACGTTCCAGTCGTCGCCCACTTTCAAACCACGTACCTTATACTCACCGCTTCTCCATGGCAGTGCATATAAAGTGTCGCTGCTGCTGTTATAAATAGAAATCACCGGGTAGGCATCCCATGGGGTTACCTTACCGGAAATACTGCCCATTTTAAGAATGGTGAATACATTAATGTAGGGTTTGAGGATGAATTTTCCGTTCCATGTTCTGATAATAGAGCGTTGTACATCAAAGTCCAGCCACAACTGCAGGTTATCCGCGCTCAGCTCATCCCACTCGTTGTGACGCACTCTCACAATGATCTTCGATTGACCGGAGATCGATTTCACCGGGTAAGTAACACCGTCCTTCACCAGCGAATTCTGGTCGCCAATAGTAATACGGATACGTTCCATTGTTCCTTTCGCTACCACGCCGCCAGCCAGCAGGGTATCAGCTCCGTTTCTTAAAGTTAGCAGGTCATAAACACCAGGGTTAATATCCAATGAATCCCACAACTGGCAGGTATCCCGCCCACTGTTCCGGTCGTGGTCACGGTCCTCATCCCACCAGCAACGGTCCCGGTCGGACCAGTTGTCGTCATCCGTTTTACCGCAGGTGTCCACCAGTACTTCTACACTGCGGATATCCAGTAATACTTTGTCGAAGTAACCCGGATCATCTGATAAATAAAGACTTACCTTTTGTTTATTGTCCGGAATAGGCGTGGTGGAAGCGGAGTTATCCTTTTTACAGGCTCCCGCTAATGTAACAGCAGCCAACACTGCCATCACCAAACCATGCCCCGGTTTGCGGAGAAAGTTTTTCATAAAAAGAACGGTTTTATGTAACTAAATAAAAATATGGACGAATTGATCTGGTTGAAACACTGATACCACATAAAACGTACCACCATCACCGCTTATTGCAACAGGGATCAGATTGCTAATAGACGATGGAAATAAGAGAAGGTTTAATTTGGGGCGGATTTTTTCTTTCTCGCTGATTACGCTGATTATACTGATTACTTTGATTTTACTTTTTTGGATTTTATAAAGAATTTGTGGAGATGTAAGCGGAGGTTGTCTTTCTCGCTGATTACGCTGATTATACTGATTTAGGGGATTTGATCACGTTGGATTTTTAAGGATTTGTGGAGATGTAAGCGGAGGTTGTCTTTCTCGCTGATTACGCTGATTATACTGATTTAGGCGATTTGATCACGTTGGATTTTTAAGGATTTGTGGAGATGTAAGCGGAGGTTGTCTTTCTCGCTGATTACGCTGATTATACTGATTTAGGCGATTTGATCACACGGATTAAAAAGATTTTGGGAAGATAAAGCAGGTATATCCGCTTGTATCTTCCCAAATCCTTTATAAAATCCAAAAAGTAAAATCAAAGTAATCAATATAATCAGCGTAATCAGCGAGAAAGACAACCTCCGCTTACATCTCCCCAAATCCTTTATAAAATCCAAAAAAGTAAAATCAAAGTAATCAGTATAATCAGCGAGAAAGACAACCTCCGCTTACATCTCCACAAATCCTTTATAAAATCCAAAAAAGTAAAATCAAAGTAATCAGTATAATCAGCGTAATCAGCGAGAAAGACAACCCCCGCTGCTATCGCAGCTTCAATATAGTCGCACCCAAAGGAGGCAAGCGCAAAGAAATCGTATAGTCCCTGCCGTTATACGTCTGCTTAACGGTGCGGATAACACCGGTGTTCAACACACCACTGCCGTAATATTTCGGGGCATCGCTGTTCATTACTTCTTCCCACTCTCCCCCTACGGGAAGTCCTACCAGGTAGTTTTCCCGGACTACCGGCGTCATGTTCAATACCACCAGCAAAATATCGCCGGCTGCTTTTCCTTTCCGCACATAGGCCAGCACACAGTTATCATAATCGTTTACCGTGATCCATTCAAATCCTGCGGCATCAAACTGCTGCTCATATAAAGCGGTAGAAGCGGCGTAAAATTCGTTGATATCTTTTACAAAAGCCTTTAAACCCTGATGGGTAGGATGTTTCATCAGGTGCCAGTCGAGCTCCCCGCGGTAGTTCCACTCGGATGTTTGCCCGAATTCATCACCCATAAACAGCAACTTGGTGCCGGGATGGGTATACATATAACTATATAGCAACCGGAGATTGGCAAATTGCTGCCAGTCGTCACCAGGCATTTTATACAGCATGGGCGACTTCCCGTGTACCACTTCATCATGACTCAGCGGCAGCATAAAGTTCTCTCCGAACGCATACACCAGGCTGAAAGTCAGATCGTTCTGGTACCACTTCCGGTGGATAGGGTCCTTTTTAAAATAATCGATCGTATCATTCATCCACCCCATCATCCATTTCATACCAAAGCCCAGCCCACCCATAAAAGTAGGTCTGGATACGCCATAGTGGGAGGTAGAATCTTCCGCAATGGTTTGCACATCGGGGAACAGCGCATATATCGTTTCGTTCAGCTTCTTCAGAAAACTGATGGCTTCCAGGTTCTCATTACCACCCACTTCATTCGGTTCCCATGCGCCTCTCTCCCTGGAATAATCCAGGTGGATCATCGATGCTACTGCATCTACACGGATGGCATCTACATGGAACCGGTCGAACCAGAAAACGGCATTACTCAGTAAAAACGATCGCACCTCGTTCCGTGCATAGTTGAATATATAACTGTTCCAGTCAGGGTGATAACCCTTACGCATATCCGCATATTCATACACATGCGATCCGTCGAAGCGGAACAGTCCATGCGCATCATATGGGAAATGTGAGGGCACCCAGTCAAGTATCACACCAATACCGGCCAGGTGGAAGGCTTCCACCATCTCCATAAAATCCTGTGGCGTGCCATACCTGGAAGTAGGTGCAAAGTAACCAGTGATCTGGTATCCCCAGGAACCATCAAAAGGATGCTCCATAACGGGCATTAATTCCACATGGGTAAATCCCATTTCCTTTACATACGGCACCAGCATATCGGCTATTTCCTGGTAGGAATATACGCGCTCCGGATCAGAGGGATCGGGGCGGCGCCAGGAACCGAGGTGTACCTCGTATACGGCAAAAGGACTGTCGAGTGCATTGTTTTTCCGGCGATGATCCATCCACTTCTTGTCATCCCATTCATAATCAAGCGGGTATACCACCGATGCTGTTTTAGGACGTACCTCCCAGTGATTGGCGTATGGATCTCCCTTGATCAGCTCTTCCCCGCTGTTGGAACGGATAAAGTATTTATAGAGGGAGCCAGGCTTTACACCGGGTGCAAAACCTTCCCAGATGCCGGAGCTATCCCACCGGGGGTAAAGCGTATGGGTGTAATGATCCCATCCGTTAAAATCCCCCATTACTGCTACAAATGCCGCGTCCGGTGCCCAAACGGCAAAGTACGTTCCATGGGCGCCTTCCACCTCCATCGCATGGGCGCCAAACTTTTCGTATAGCCGGTAATGTGAGCCTGCCTGGAAAAGCGTTATATCACTGGAAGAAAAAAGAGTAAATGGTTCTACGTACTGTAAAGCGCGATTTGTATCTCCGGTCATAATAACGTGTGAATTGGGTGTCTTGATTAACAAGATAGTTTAAATTTGGGAAAATGACCTATACAATGAAACAGATATTTACATAAAAAGAAAAAGGTGCCCGATGGACACCTTTTCTCTTTTTATATTGCTATTCCGTTTTGCGGATTAGTATTTTTTCTTGTATGGAGGTTTGCCACCGCTGCCGAAAGACTCACGTCTGTCGCCACCGCTGCGGCTACCACCTGTGCGGCTGCCACCTTCTGCACTCCAGCTTCTTTTACGCGGACCATCTTCACGACGCGGGCCACGATCGCCTGCGCCGGCACCGGTGCGGGGACGTCTGTCGCCATCCTGGGACATTTCTATCCTCACGCTGCGGCCGTTATATTCCACTTTCTTGAAAGCTTCGGTTACTTTAGGCAGTTCTTCGTTCTCTACTTCAAAGAAGGAATAAACACCCTTCAGATCGATACGGCCGATTTTATTGCCACGCAGACCGGTATTGTCGCACAGGTAACGGAGCATATCGCCGCGGTTGAAATCATCTACTGAACCCAGGTTGATGAATAAACGGGTGAATTTGCCATCGCTTCTGCGCGGACCTCTGTCATCTCCCAGTGTACCGGCACGTCTGTCGTCTTTTGCATTCAGATCAGGCGCATCCTGGTAATATTCAAGGAACTGGTTGAATTCGAGGGAAGCAAAACGTTTGATCAGGTCTTCCTTGCTCATGGAGGCAAACTCTTCGTTGATGCGTTCCATGTAAGGTTCAATCTGCTCTTCGTTTACTACTACGTTATGTACTTTATGCACCAGGCCAAACAGCTGTTTTTCACATACTGCGAAACCATCCGGTACTTCAGACTTTACAAATTTTTTCTGGATCACACGTTCAATCTGGCGGATCTTTCCGGTATCACGGCTGCTGATGATAGCAATAGAGATACCTGATTTACCAGCACGGCCGGTACGGCCACTTCTGTGTGTGTAGTTTTCCACGTCATCCGGTAAATCGTAGTTGATTACGTGTGTTACGTTATCCACGTCGATACCACGGGCAGCCACATCTGTAGCTACTAATACCTGCAGCGCTCTTTCGCGGAAGCGTTTCATCACCTTATCACGCTGCTGTTGGGTTAAGTCGCCATGCAGGGCATCTGCATTGTAACCGTCCTTGATCAGCGATTCTGCAATTTCCTGTGATTCAATTTTGGTACGGGTAAAAACGATACCAAAAATTTCAGGGTTGAAATCCACGATACGTTTGAGGGCCGCATATTTTTCACGCGGGCGCACTACGTAGTATTCGTGTTCTATATTAACGTTACCGCTGTTTTTGTTACCTACAGTCAGTTCAAACGGATCCTCCATGTATTTCTTGGCGATACGGCGAACTTCCGTTGGCATTGTAGCCGAAAACAACCAGGTAGTTTTACCTTCAGGGGTGTTAGACAGGATGCTGTTGATGTCTTCCTGGAATCCCATGTTCAGCATTTCATCTGCTTCATCCAGGATAGCATAACGCACATTGTCGAAATTAACCGCACCACGGTCAATGATATCCAGTAAACGGCCGGGAGTAGCCACTACAATGTGTACTCCTCTTTTCAGTTCACGCAGCTGCTGAACAATGCTGGAACCGCCATATACCGCTACGATGCTCACATCGCCAAGGTATTTGCTGAAGTTTTTCAGATCATTGGTGATCTGTAAACAGAGTTCACGCGTAGGGCATAAGATCAGTCCCTGTGGTTTATTTATTTTCAGATCCAGTTGCTGCAGCAATGGCAGGCCAAATGCAGCAGTTTTACCGGTGCCCGTCTGGGCAAGACCTACGAAATCGCGGTCACCTCCTAACAATACTGGTATTGCCTGTTCCTGGATGGGAGTTGGGGAAACGAAGCCCAGGTCCGTAATTCCCTTTAAGATAGGCTCTTGTAAGCCCAGTGATTCAAATGTAGTCATATTTGCATTAATCAAGCTCCGTCGGGAGCTGTGTATATAGCTTCCAGCAGTGCGCTGTCAGCTGTTAAAAATATTATTTCAGCTTCCAGCGGTTAGCTATCGGCTGTTGGTTACCTTCAGTGATTAGCTGTTGGTTACCAGTTCTCCTTCGAGGTCGTAATCAAACGCCTTGGTGATACGTACTTCTACAAAGTCGCCCGGTTTCAGGCGTTTGGTAGTGTCAATGATCACTTCGTTGTCTACTTCCACCGAATCAAACTCGGTACGGGCAAGGTATCTGCCTGCCTCTTTTTTATCTACTACTACTTTAAAGATCTTCCCTATTTTCTCCTGGTTTTTTTCCAGGGAGATTTCCTGCTGTACTTCCATTATTTCCTGCGCCCTGCTCTCCTTTTCTTCTGCTGGAATATTATCTTCCAGTTCATAGGCGCTGGTTCCTTCTTCATGACTGTAGGTAAACACCCCTACACGGTCAAAACGCATTCTTTCCAGGAAACCTTTCAGTTCTTCCACGTCCGCTTCCGTTTCACCGGGGAAACCGGCAATCAGGGTGGTACGTAAACAGATACCCGGTACTTTGGCCCTGATGTCATGCACCAGCTGCTCAATTTCCTCCCTGGTAATCTGACGCTTCATGGCCTTCAACATGGCATTGGAAGCATGTTGCAGCGGCATGTCAATATACTTGCAGATATTTGGGAACTCGTTCATCACATCCAGGATCTCCATCGGGAATTTGGTGGGATAAGCATAATGGAGACGAATCCATTGCAGTCCTTCCACTCCGGCCAACGCACGCATCAGGTCTCCCAAACGGCGTTGCTTATACAGGTCCAAACCATAATAGGTAAGCTCCTGCGCAATGAGCATGATTTCCTTTACACCGGATTTCACCAGTTTCTGTGCTTCGGTTACCAACTCCTCAATAGGTTTGGAAACATGGCCACCCCGCATCAGCGGAATAGCACAAAAAGAACAGGTACGGTTACAACCTTCTGCTATTTTCAGGTAAGCATAATGAGACGGGGTACTCAGTAATCTTTCTCCAATCAGTTCTGCTTTATAATCTGCATCAAATTTTTTCAGCAGCAATGGCAATTCCATGGTTCCGAACCAGGCATCCACTCCGCCGATCTCTGATTCCAGGTCACCCCTGTAGCGTTCACTCAAACAACCCGTTACGTATACTTTATCCAGTTTACCACGTTGTTTCAGCTCTACCTGCTCCAGGATGGTGTTAATCGATTCTTCTTTGGCCTTGTCAATAAATCCGCAGGTGTTCACCACCACAATGTTATGATCGCGTTTTGCACTTTCATGCACCACATCGATTTCATTAGCCATGAGCTGACCGCTCAGTACTTCTGAATCCACCATGTTCTTGGAACAACCAAGCGTAATAATATTAACCTTGTCTTTCTTTAAAGTTTTTGTCTTCAAGCGCGAATGTTTTTAAACAAGCGGTCAATCATTTGTTGAGCCGCTACCGCCACGAAGACACACAGACACTGATTGAATGTAACAGCAGACTTACTGTATGTGACTTGAGTCTTAGTGGGGGTTAAGGAAGGTGCAAAGGTAGTAAAAAGAATTGACAATTGGAAATTAATGCTAAGTAACTGTTGACTAGCTACTTAGCATAACGTTGAAACCCAGGTCAGCTCAGCGTTTGTATGGCCTTGTCGGCACGTTCGCGGGCCTTCTGCCGTTTATAATGGTACCACCACTTGGGGGCCATCCTGATCATCAGGTTATTCATTCCCCGCAGGCCCACCAGGTGATAAAGCCCGTTTAGTTTATTGACGAAAGAAGGATCCAGCGCCCGGAGACTCATGGCGAAACCGCCATCCAGGTACTCCATATGATGCCAGTAGCCCGCCGGCATAAACATCGTGTCCCCGTGGTTCAGGATAGTAGTATATCCCCGCGCATGTTTCAGCGCCGGAAACTGGTCCTGGTCCAGCTGCTCATGCCAGTTGACGAAGTTCGCAGCGCTCTCTACGGTAAAAGGCATCCGGTAAATAAGCGGCGACTGATTATTCTCCAGCAACAATACCCGCTTACGGCCAATAAACTGTGTATGGAAAATGTGTGAAAGGTCGATGTCGTAATGCATATGCGCCACCGAACCGGCGCCGCCCACAAATAACATCGGGTATTTCTTCAGAAACCCGGAGGCAAATTCATCCGGGAAAGTAAAATCTTCCACCAGCTGGGGAGCATGCTGAAAAATGTTGAACAGGAAGATCCGGAGCGCTACCGGTCCCTGTTGTATCATATCGAGGTATGCTCCGAAAGTAATATAATCATCTGCTCCGTTGACAAGCGTATTCTCGTTGGCGCGCTCATTATTATATACCCCAACCGTCTTGTCTCCGACTATCGATTTGAAATAATCCCATGTCCACTTGTTGTAGGCCGGCCAGTGCTGGCTAAGCGCCGCCGCCGGTATAATTACAGGTTTACGTGGCTGGTAATAGTTCTTCTTGAATTCCGCTGGTGTAATATCTTCAACTCGATCTATGTGCTGTACTATCATACTTACGAATTGTTAAAAAGGGTACAAAAAGGGAACAAGTATTCAAATTTAATAAATGCAGTGCTATTTATAATTACAAACGAAGCGCTTTAATGTTAATCAAATAACGAGCCGGGCTCCTGTTGGGAGCCCGATTGTTTCACCTAAAGTAAAATATTAAATAAGATTTGTGCCAGTTGTTAATTAACATTCACAATAAACAGAAAATCAGGCATTTACACTGAATAGCGAATCTACGAAAGACTCTTTATTAAACACCTGTAAATCCTCCATTTTCTCACCGATACCAATGTATTTTACCGGTATTTTAAACTGGTTGGCAATGGCCAGTACCACACCACCCTTCGCAGTACCATCCAGTTTGGTAATAGCCAGGGCTGTTACCTCTGTGGTAGCTGTAAACTGTTTAGCCTGCTCCAGCGCATTCTGCCCGGTAGAACCATCCAATACCAACAACACTTCATGCGGTGCGTCCGGGATCACCTTTTTCATCACCCGTTTAATTTTTCCCAGTTCATCCATCAGGTGGAGTTTGTTGTGCAAACGGCCGGCGGTATCTATAATAATTACATCCACATCTTTAGCGGCCCCGCTCTGTACCGTATCAAAAGCCACCGCGCCCGGGTCAGATCCCATTTGCTGCTTTACAATCGGTACCCCTACTCTTTCACTCCAGATAGTCAGCTGATCCACTGCGGCTGCACGGAAAGTATCCGCAGCACCCAGCATCACCGACTTACCCGCTTTCTTGAAATTATAGGCCAGCTTACCAATGGTGGTGGTTTTGCCCACTCCATTTACGCCTACCACCATGATCACATAAGGCTTCTTACCGGCCGGTATATCGAAATCACGGAAACCACTATCAGGGGCATCTACCAGCAACGCTGCAATCTCTTCCTGCAACATTCTGTTCAACTCACTGGTTCCCAAATACTTATCTTTAGCTACCCGCTGTTCGATCCGGTCAATGATCTTCACAGTCGTGTCTACGCCAACGTCCGCAGAAATAAGGGCGTCTTCCAGGTTATCCAATACTTCAGTGTCTACACTGGACTTCCCTGCAATGGCGCGTCCTATTTTACTCAGGAAGCTCTCTTTGGTTTTTTGTAAACCCTGATCCAGATTTTCCTTCTTCTCCCTGGAAAATAGTTTATTGAAAAAGCTCATAGTTTAGATTAATTGGGTCCGGTACATCCCGGTTTTTTGGGTGCTAAAATACGCGAAAATTCGCGGATTTTGTCTTTCTCACTGATTACGCGGATTTTGTCTTTCTCAGGATTACGCTGATTATACTGATTTAGGGGATTTGATCACTTTGGATTTTAAAAGATTTTGGAAGATATAAGCGGGTATACGGATATACCCGCTTATATCTTCCAAAATCTCTTTAAATCCTTTATAAAATCCAAAAAGTAAAAATCAAGGTAATCAGTATAATCAGCGTAATCCTGAGAAAGACAAACTCCGCATAACGCAAAAAGCTGTCCCTTAACAGGACAGCCTTTCAGTATTATTAGTAAAGCCGAATTACTTTTGGGTCATGTACTCCTGGATCTTATCCTTGTGCACGATTGCTTCCTTAAAAGTATAAGCACCGGTTTTAGGAGAGCGGATGGCTCTGATAACCTTAGTCCATACCTTTGATTCAGCTGCTGCTTTAGTATCTTTTACTTTCGCGTTCTTTGAAGCTACTTTTGCCATGGTATTCTATTGTTTTTATGGTCCAATGGCTAATTGGCAGTATGCTAATACAGCCATTCACCATCAACAATTACTTATTTAATTTCTTTGTGTACAGTCACTTTCCTTAAAATAGGATTGTACTTTTTCAACTCCAGACGCTCAGGAGTATTTTTCTTATTCTTGTTAGAGATGTAACGGGAAGTTCCGGGTTTGCCAGAAGCTTTGTGCTCTGTGCACTCCAGAATTACCTGTACTCTATTACCTTTTTTTGCCATTGTGTATTACAAATTAAGTGAGTCTTAGAATTAGATTGCCTGACCAGCTGCACGCAATTCCTTCACAACTGCATACAAACCTCTCTTGTTGATGGTTCTTAAACCGTCAGCAGAAACTTTCAATGATATCCATTTGTCCTCTTCTGCCAGGAAAAAACGTTTCTTTTGCAGGTTAGGAAGAAACCTTCTGTTCGTCTTAATGTTGGAGAAGGAAACATGGTGACCTGTAATCGGCTTCTTTCCTGTCACCTGACATACTCTTGCCATGATCTAAAAATTTAGGAATGCAAAAGTCCAATTTATTTATGGATTTTGCAAATATTATTAAATGAATTTATTCACATATGCTTAAAAGACACGCGTGAAAAGCGGCTTCTTAAAATGTGAACACAATGCAAAATATTGATAACCATCCAGTTATCAGGCAAATTTACATCTGTCTTTTGCCGAAAATATTTTTTACAACAGAACGATCAGGCTACGTAAAACGGCTCCCAATCTTACCGATTCCAGCACTCTTTGCTGATCGGTTCCATGTTTCAACAACGCTTCTTCGTGCGAAGTTACACACATTTCACAACCATTCAGCGCAGACACCACCAGGCTCAGCAACTCAAAAAACTCTTTCCCCAAAACCGGGTTCGCCATAATGCTCATCCGGATACCCGCAGGAGTAGTCGTGTAAAACTCCTTGTTCACAAAATGCCTGAAACGGTAAAATACGTTATTGGCACTCATGAGGGAAGTACAACTGATTACCTCTGCAATCTCCTTGTCGGTTGCGCCTTCCTGCACCGCCAGCTTCTCAAAAGACGCCTGCAGATCCGTATGCTTCTCATTTACCGCCACGGCCAGCCCGATCATATACGCCTCTTTCTTCGACAATGTAGCCGCCGCCAGGGAATTGGATACATTGATCTTCAGATCCTTCAGGTAACGCGCATCCACGTTTACAAGCGACTGCAGCTTTCCTGAAACCGAATCCGCCGTTAAACCCACTGCTTCCAGCAATTGAACAGCCGTATCCTGATTTGTAGTTGCAAACATAATATCTAATTTTTTTATTTAATAATTTTATTACCGGAAGAAGTTGTCCCGCCACGCTTATCCCGGCAGGACAACCCTCTTTCTTAATAAAACCGTAAATGACTTGATTCATTAAGCTGTCAGCGTAGCTTCACCCTTCGTCCAGTTGCAAGGGCACAGCTCATCTGTTTGCAGCGCGTCCAGTACACGCAGTACTTCTTTCACGCTACGGCCTACAGACAGGTCGTACAAAGAAACCCAGCGTACAATACCCTGAGGATCTACAATGTAGGTAGCACGGTAAGCCACTTTTTCATTGGCTTCCAAGATACCCAGCTCAGTAGCAAGGGATTTGGAAGTATCCGCCAGCATAGGGAACTGCAGGCCACGCAGATCATCATGATCTCTTCTCCATGCAGCATGCACAAACTCACTGTCAGTAGATGCTCCGATTAACACCGCATCACGATCAGCAAAATCCTGCGCATGTTTGTTAAATTCAGCTATTTCAGTAGGACATACAAAAGTAAAGTCTTTAGGCCACCAGAACATCACCATCCATTTGCCGGAGTTCTTCAGTTCTTCAGAAGACAATTCATAAAATTCTTTACCTTTTTCAATTGATACTACAGCCGTTTTTTTGAATTCGGGAAACTCTGACCCTACGGATAAGATAACATTTTTCATAATTACTAATTCTCTTTTTGATTTACAGACTAATGATTTTATGCTTTGACGGCGCAAAGATCACATTACATTCATTATTAATCAAATAGATTTTAAAAATGTGGTATTGAGTTTCTCTATATATATGCCTTTCCCCTGCGGCAGGGCGGGCAACAACAAACATGGCAACTATAAGGAAAAAAAATGTTCCGGACTTAACATTTTTATGCTATTTCTGTAACATTTTGGCACGTTATTTAGTTATATAAGTGGACTTTTTTTAATCAATTTAGCATGGAAATGAAGAAAAAATACTTTTTACTGGTGGTTATCACGATTGGACTTGCTTTGATCCCGTTTATTAAAAACAGCATCATCAAACACGATGAATTCGACGCTACCCGAGATCTGTTCATTTAGTGTTTAGCGGGTCCCATTGACCGTTCCTGAAAACGCCCCAAAGCGGGGTCGGACTTTTATACGCCGGTAAGTACTGATGCGACCGGCCTGCACTCCTGCCCCCTCAACTTTTCACAACCTTACTCAGCGGCTGAACTGCCGCCAAACATATCGTCACTTTATCATTAAAAAGAGATGGGCAGACCATAGCGGATATCCCCGCCGTTGTCTTCCCATCTCTTCCAAATGCATAAACAGCCCTATCAAATTCCCCGCTAACCCAAACCAGGCAATGGTTTCCAGATCAAGTCCACATCACCTCCAGGTGACCTCCATCTTTACTGCATGTCAAAGGCTACTCCTAAGCATGTCCCAGGCGTGTTAGAGCCATTCTCCAGCGCAGTCCCCCGCGGATGTTGTCTTTCTCACTGATTACGCTGATTTTACTGATTACCTGGATTTTTATTCTTTGGATTTTATAAAGGATTAAGGGAGATATAAGCGGTTATATTCGCTTATATCTCCCTTAATTACATAATTATTAAGAAATCAGAAAAAAATCCAAAAGTAAAAATCCAGCTAATCAGTAAAATCAGCGTAATCAGTGAGAAAGACAAAATCCGCGTCACGTCGTTTCGCTAATCATATCCGCAAAATTTCGGATACCGATCATCTTGGCAGACGTATATCCCTCGGCATACTCCACTCCCACCATCTTACCCAGCATTTTTGCACGGTAAATAACACTGTCGAAAAAGCCCGAACCCGAAATGTAGGTTTGCGGTTCATGATCTTTCGGCGCCAGGAACTGTGAACTGAAGCTTTTAATCGCATCCAGCTTCTGCTCCATTACGGCACTGATATCTATTACAAAATCAGGCTCATGATAACGGTCCTGCAGGAAATGAAAAACCTGCTTCGGACGCCACGCGTCCTGCGTCTGCCCGTCTGCCATAGTTTCTATCTTTCTTAACCCTGCCAGGAAACAACTGTCGGCAATCAGTTTGCCGGCCCTTCCGTGGTCAGGATGACGGTCGTCCATTGCATTGGCCAGCACGATGTCCGGGCAGTACTTACGGATCGCCGTAATGATCGCCATTTGCTCCATCGTATCGTTTCTGAAAAAGCCGTCAGCAAGTCCCAGGTTCTCCCTTATTTCCAGTCCCATGATCTTTGCAGCCGCCTGCGCTTCCTGTTCCCGCAGCTCCGGGGTACCACGGGTGCCCAGTTCCCCCCGGGTGAGATCCACCACGCCCACCTTCATTCCCTGACGCGCATGCACCATCAGTGTGCCTGCACACCCCAGCTCCACATCGTCGGGGTGCACGGCTATAGCCAGTATATCTAGTTTCATATGCTGTAAATTGAGGTGCAAAGATGGGAAAATATTTAGTTATCTGAACTGGTGATAACGATCCCGGCTTTCCGGTCCATCACCTGGTACTTATCCTGTACCTCTTTCTCAGAAATAACCCGTACAGAACGGAAGGTTTTCGGGTCTAAGGTCATCAAACCGGTTTCATTGGTAGGCGTAACCGGTTTGCCGTTTACGATGAAGTAAAAGCTGCTGTCGTTCCCGTATTTCCGCAACAAACTGTCATATGCGGGGGATTCATTGCTCA
The DNA here is from genome assembly GCF_050434025.1 of Chitinophaga sp. W3I9. Lineage (NCBI taxonomy): Bacteria > Pseudomonadati > Bacteroidota > Chitinophagia > Chitinophagales > Chitinophagaceae > Chitinophaga > Chitinophaga sp. W3I9. Next base: position 3,466,324 of record NZ_JBNPWC010000001.1, on the reverse strand, counting down.
ATAACACATTCACCCTTTTACGGGCAAAGGGTTTCGTTTCTATATATATCACGCCGTTCTCCGCCTGGTTGCCATATTTCAGCACAGCCTTGGCGCCTTTGGCAATGGTAATCACGCCAATACGGTCGGGCGACACCTGCCCCATGGCCGACGGCGTCACGATCACGCTGTCCAGCACGTACACGGGATCGTCACTGGCTACCTGTGCCATCGCTCCAACAGAAATAAATAATAAGCTGATAAGTAAGATCCTTGCTTTCATAATAAGCCCTTTTTCATGACAGGCGAATATTACGAAGATAGCCCAATTAATTGTAGGCGCGGAATTGCTGGTACATTTCCAGCTCCTGCACAATCACCTCGATGTCGCGGTCTTCCTGCTTGTCGTAATCACTTTTCAGGTTACCTCCAAAAAAGAAAGCAACGGTTTGCCAAACACGGGCATTAAAGCCGCCTTTGAGTTCCTTGATGATTTCAAAGCAGTTCTGACCCGTTTCACGGTCGATCAGTTTCATCAATACTTTTCCCTGGTAAACAGAGAGGTTTTCCAGTTTATCGCCAAACTGGGCCTTGAGTTCTTTCTCTTTAGAGGCCAGGAAGGCTTTACGTTCCCTTTTATTCATGGTAGCCATGCGGCTGTTCACATCTTTCAGCACTTTTGCCGCCGATCTGGCAAAAGGATAGGTTACATATACCGCGTTGCGTAAACGGCTCCAGCGCTCGCGTTCTTTACGCAGCGCCCTTGGCATTTTAGCTACTACGTCAAATATTGCCAGCGTGATTACCGGAACGGTATCACGTCCTACTATCATGGCATGCAACGGTATCACATCAGCACCATGCGCCTCCTGGGCCATCGCATCCGTGTGACAGAGGGATATGACCAGTACCAGGAATAATGAAACGATGATCTGTTTAAAACGGATGCGCATAGTTAACTTAACGTTGCTTATGTACGGAATGTTACCACAAGTTATAAAAAGATTTGAAAATCCGGTTTAACTAAAAAGTGTTACTGTACCGGCCTCATATGTAACTTATTTACTACGAAATCATCTATGGCTTTCTCTACTGCGGGGATATCATGCCCGGTGAGCGCACAGCCCATCACATGGCTGCCGGCGCCGGGTATAGGCACCGCTTCCTTCAGGGAATCGGGCGTTCCCAGCTGCTTTTCCATCTCCAGGATGGCGGCTACCCGCACCGTTTTATCCTGGTGCGTTTCATCTTTATAATAATATAAATTGATCACCGGCTGATGCACCTTTTTAAAGGTCTCCTCCACCATACTGGATTCCAGCAGGTTTTGCAACTGCACCACTGCTTCCAGGCGGTAATTGTTGTACCAGTACTTTGCTATTTCGGGGTCTTTATCATCGCTCCGCCTGAAATCACCTTTGCTCACCGTTCTGGCCAGCTGCAATCCCCAGGGGTTATTGGCCAGGAAGGCCAGGTTGTCGTTGATCGCAACATTGGGCGACATATTGATCAGCGCATAAACATCACCCGGGTAGGCCGCTGCCAGCTTCAGCCCCAGTGTGCCGCCCGTGGAGGTGGTCATCAGGATCACTTTATCGCCCAGCGCCTTGCCTATGCTCAGCGCTTCTTCTGCATCTTTCCACAAACCCGCCGCAGTCATATGCAGCAATGGATCGCTGGTATCGATCCCATGCCCGTCGAGCCGCGACAGGTACAAATTACATCCGTAACGTGCCGCAAAGTTGCGATGCACCGGGTTCCCCTCTTCCTGGCTGGCGGAAAAGCCGTGCAGGTACACCACGGAATAAGGCGTTTTATGATGTCCGGAGTCCTGCCATACTATACGGGCTTCATTATCCGGTTTGAGCCGGTGCCCGGCTTCTTTATGCTGTATGTAGGCTTCCAGGGCCGGGCCGGCAACCGGTACTGCGGGCAGTTTGTGTTCGTAAACCGGTTCGGCCGGTTTGGGGCCAAGAAGATACACCACAGCTGCTGTGGCTATAACGATCAGGGATATACGTAACCACTTAGGCATCATAAGGATATTTATTCCAGCTAAATGTAGATAAGAATTCTGAAATGGCGCTGCCCGGCTGGTGATTTAACCAAGAAAAAATCCTTCAACAGCAACGCCATTGAAGGATTCTTTCAAAAAAATATCCGGAGGTTATCTTCTTCTTACTTTCTGATAAATACTCATGGCGGTACCAATCACCGTAATAATGATTCCCAGCCATAACACGTTGATATAAGGGAATATCAGCGCTTTCATCACGATGTAATCGCTGAAGCCCGACGCTTCTTTTACCTTCAGCTCTATTTTATTCTCCGCCGGCATAATCTTCGAGAACCGTACATTCAGTCCCAGTGGCGCCAGGGTGTCTTCCACGCTGTACTGGTAGCTGCTGTCGCGGATAAAATAGATCGGCTGCAGTTTAAAATGATCATCTGTTTGCGTATATACCTCCAGCTCTGCTCCTACGGCCAGGTCGCCATTCTGCGGAATGTAATTGCGGCTTTCCGGTTTGGTGTTTAATCCTTTCAGCACAATAAATCCTTTGGAGAAGAACACCGAATCGCCCTGTTTCATTTCATGGGTAACATAAGGTGTGGTATCTTCTTTGGCGGCTTCTTCGCGGTTAGGTGCGGCAGATACATAGGTGAAAATGTCCTTCGTGAGGTAATGCCTGGAAGCCGGGTTGGACGACAGCGCATTTTCCTTTTTATTCACAAACGCATCCGGGTAAAGGGTGAAACGCTCCAGCGCCTTGCCGGTTTGTTTATCCTTTTTCTCATAATGCACTACATAATACGTTTTGGGATCTCCCTGCGCTACGGAATCGCCGGTATAGGTAACATGATAGTCGCCCATTTCCACCGGCACATCCTTTGGCAGCATAATATTTTCCCGCGGATTCTGTTTGCTTTCCTTTGTAAAAATACCATCGCCCAGCATCTTCATGCGGTCCAGGGAAATCACTTCCATTTTGGCGGAGGAAATCAGCACGCCCAGCAACACCATCCCAAAACCGATATGCGCAACAGAAGCGCCTGCATTTTTGATTTTGCCTTTCAGGCCGGAGAAAATATAAAAGAAGTTGCCCACAATCGCATAAATGCTGGCAAACAACATCAGGTAAATAGCAGTAAGGAAACCGGCGCCGTAAGTATCGTAGGTAATAGTGCCTTTCCAGGCCACCAGCCCGGTTAATAAGAGCGCTACGATAGTAGGTACCAGCAGTTTCTTCGTGATTTCGCCGCGGGGAGTATCCTTGTACCGCATAAACTGCACAATCGCCGTTAATACACCCAGTACAATCGCAATCCAGATCTGGATTTTGTTGTAGTGGAATATACTGTCAGACGGCGGCGCAATATCGTTCATGTTGAACGCAGACTTCAGCCCGGTGAGGCTCAGTAATTTATTCCATACCGGAATAGAAGTAGTGAAGGTAATCTGGATGGCTGCAATCAGCAGGATCAGGGAACCTACAAACAGCCAGAACTCACGCGAGTAGCTGTTCTCTTCTTTCTTTACGGAAGGGATTTCTTTTCTGCGTACAATCAGCAGGGCGATGGCCGGAACCGTGAACACCAGCATGGAAATCAGCAGCTGTGCGCTCATGCCCATATCGGTAAAGGAGTGTACGGAAGTATCGCCTAGTACGCCGCTCTTTGTTAAGAAAGAGGAGTACAGGATCAGCACGTAGGAAATAAAGAAGAAGAAGAAGGTAGATTTCAGCGAGTGCCCGGTGGCTTTATACGCCAGAAGTGTGTGCACGCCTGCCACCATGGTAAGCCACGGCACCAGCGATGCATTTTCTACCGGGTCCCATGCCCAGTAACCACCAAAGTTGAGCGATTCATAAGCCCAGGCAGCGCCCATCATTATACCGGTTCCCAGCATCATTATGGCAAATAAACCCCAGGGCTGTACCGGTTTTACCCAACCGGTATAATCTTTTGTCCATAACCCGGCAAATGCAAAAGCAAACGGAATGATCATAGAAGCAAAGCCCAGGAACAATACCGGCGGGTGAATCACCATCCAGTAGTTCTGCAACGTCACATTCAAACCGTTTCCGTCGTGGATATGCTGCATATAGTCTGCTGTCTGGAAGATAGGCGCCAGTTGGTTTTCAGGCGCTTCCCTCAACAGCATGAAAGGATTGCTGCCCACTTTATAGCCCAGGATGAAAATACCCAGCAACATGCTGGCCATGATCAGCTGTGCAAGGGAGAAGATGGTCATTACCGGCGCTTCCCAGTTTTTGGAAGTGCGGATCAGGAAAATCCCCAGGATGCTGTTCCAGATGCTCCACAGCAGGAAGCTGCCTTCCTGGTCGGACCAGAGGCTGGATAACAGGTATTGGATAGGCAGGTCGCGGGAAGTATTGCGCCATGCGTATTTATATTCGAAATAGTGATTATACAGGATAAAGTAGAGGCAGCTGAATACGCCGATTACGGCAGCCGACTGTATAACGAAAGACCAGCGCGCCAGTCGTTTCCACGAATCCCTGATCAGCGGTTCTTTTCCTTTAACTACATTATAATAAGCCACGGTGGCTACCATAGATGCTACAAATGCCAGTATGGCAAAGAAGTGGCCTAGTTGGCCCGGCAGTAAATGTTCCCCTACAAACTTCATAAAATTCCTCTGAGAGATGTGAATATTGTGGCATTGATCATCCGACGGCGACAATCATATACATATAGCTAATTATATCTGTTTGTTGCTCACTGCAACCTGGTCGTCCTTATACTTGGAAGGACATTTCATCAGTATTTTGCTGCAGTGAAACTCAGTGCCTTCCATTTTACCGGTCAGTACAATGGATTCGGCCTTTTCAAAGTCGGTAGGTTTTGCGCCGTAGAAAACTACTTTATGGGATTCCCCCGTTTTATCGTGGACGTAGAAGCTGAACAGGTTGGCATCTTTAGTTGGATCGTAGTTCATCGCTTTTAAGGTATCGAGTTTACCAATAACATGGAACTCTTTCCCTTCTTTCTCGCGGGCTGTTGCAAAAGTTTCATAGGTGCTGAAATCACCCACCATAGTCACTATCACTCCAATTGCCACCGCAATTACCACCAGCAGAATAATATTTGTTTTTTTCATATGAAAATTATCTTCCCTATTGATTAGACACAAGCTGCAAAAACCCTTTACCAGCGCGACTTCAACAACTCCTCTCCTTTTGCCGTACTTTATTTGTTTCCGATTAATCGGCAAAATTAAGTGAAAATGACCTTCTTCCGACAAATTTTATATAAAAGGTAATTCTTTTTAGGAGAAGGACGGCTGTAAGTAAACAGAATCCTATCTTTGCGCGGAATTTAGAAAAGTACGACTTTATCATGGCAGATTTATCTCAATTTGACCCTAACTCGGTTGGCCTGCTGTCCAACAACGTTTTTGGTTTACCTTTTTCCGAAGAAGAGGCAAGGCTGGTATTATTACCTGTTCCCTGGGAAGTGACCGTTTCCTATAACAATGGTACGGCCCGTGGCCCGGAACGTATCTTCAGGGCTTCCTTCCAGGTAGACCTGTACGACGCAGATGTAAAAGACGGCTGGAAACAGGGTTTCTACATGCGGGAACCAGACAAGCACCTCCTGCTCCGCAGCGATTACCTGCGCAAGGAAGCAGAACTGTACCTGAAATTCCTGACCGAAGGGGGAGATATTTCTGAAAATGAATTCCTGAAAAAAACACTGGTAGATGTAAGTAACGGTACCAGGGCCATGAATGAGTGGGTGTACATCCAAACCAAATCGCTCCTGGAAAAAGGCAAGCTGGTAGGTTTGGTAGGCGGCGACCACAGTACGCCACTCGGCTTCTTCAAAGCCATTGGTGAACACAAGGGCGAGTTTGGTATCCTCCAGATCGATGCACACTGCGATCTCCGCGATGCATATGAAGGATTCAAATACTCCCACGCCTCTATCATGTTTAATGCCCTGGCAGAAGTGCCGCAGCTCTCTAAACTGGTACAGGTAGGTATCCGCGACTATTGCGAAGAAGAAGTGGATTACGTAAATAATAGTGAAGGCCGCGTAGTAACCTTCTTCGATAAACAGATCAAGGAAAGACAATTTGAGGGAGAATCCTGGAAAGCTATCTGCGACAGCATTGTAGACAACTTACCCCAACAGGTATACATCAGTTTTGATATCGACGGACTGGATCCGAAATTATGCCCGCATACCGGTACCCCAGTACCCGGTGGGTTTGAGGCGGAGCAAATATATTATCTCTTCAAACGGGTGCTGGACAGCGGCCGGAAACTGATCGGTTTTGATTTGAACGAAGTAAGCACTTCACACGACGAATGGGATGCCAACGTAGGCGCCCGTGTGTTGTTCAAACTTTGTAACCTGTTGATCAGTTCCAATTCTTAATCTCACATTCCTGTTCATGCATAGTTTGCGCATCCTGCATCCGAATACCTCCAGCAGAATCCGGTTATTACCGGTTATGCATGGGCTTACGGGCATACTGTTCCTGTTTAATGCGATCGGTATTTACCGCAGTCCGCAGCCGAACTGGTTCCTGGCGTTTTTTTTCCTGGTAGTAGGTGTATTGTGCATCGGCTTTCCTTTTACCATGAGAAGGTTTAAGAAATTCACCGAAGCCAATACCGTCGCACGGATGATAGAAGCGCTCATCTGCTTTACCGGCAGTTTGTATTTCCTGTCGCACCTCAACCCGGTTACCGCATTACTGCTGTTCCTGGTAGGCGCCGGGCTCGCCTACGTAGGCTGGATGGAACACCGTATTTTCCAGCCATCGTATGTAAAGATGGATACCACCGGAATTACCCTTCCTACCACCTTTTCAAAAAGGCTGGTTGGCTGGAACGAACTGAATAACGTAATTTTGCGGAACGATCTGCTCACAATAGACTTTAAGAACAACAAGATCCTGCAACTCGAAATACTGGATGAACCAGGCAACGAACAAAGGGAAGCACTGAATAACTTCTTCCGGAGCAGGGTGCAATAACAGTATATAAAAACAGAAAATGCTAAAACAAACACCTTACATATTATACTCAGACGGTAACGGTAATATTTTTGAAGATACCACCCTGTATGTAACCGGCCGCAGCGGCTGGGATGCATGGCCGGTAGAAGCAGACGAATGGATTGAATTACCGGAAGGAGGTAATTTGTATGAGTTGCCCGGCCGCCGTGGTATTGGCATCAACGCCGCCACCGGCGATATGCAGCTTTGTGATAAAGGATGGGCCGTAGCCGCATTTATACCGCCGGCGCATACCGGTTTTTACCTGGCTGCCTACGAAACCATGCCGGATGCACCTACCCTGCCGCTGTTTTGCTACACCGCAGTAGGCTGGCTGGATGGTAAGTTTTATGTGCCCGCCACCCGCATTGAAGCAGATATCCGCCAGGAATGCGCGGGTTTTGACGATAAAAAAGTGAAACAGGGCGTAAAAACCCTGGTGGAAGCATACCCGCATAACAGGCTGGTACAACACCTCGCGGAAAATTGCGCGCTCACCTATGAGTGTCCTGCTGCCCGTAATTATTTTATGGGAAGATGGGAGTGCCCTATTCCTTCCTCTCCTGCATGTAATGCCAATTGCGTGGGCTGCATTTCATTCCAGCCGGAAGAAGAAAGCATTGTTTCCACGCAGGACCGCCTCCGCTTTAAACCAACCGCGGAAGAAATTGTGGAGTACACCGTACCTCACCTGGAATCGGCCCCCTTCCCTATCGTAAGCTTCGGACAGGGCTGTGAAGGCGAACCACTGCTGATGTGGGAAACCATCCGCGAATCCATCCTGGAAATACGCAAACACACGCCTAAAGGCAGCATCAATATCAATACCAACGGCAGTAAACCGGATGCGGTAAGAGCCCTGTGTGAAGCAGGCCTGAACAGTATCCGCGTAAGCCTGAACTCCGCACAGGAAAAATATTACACCCCGTATTACCGCCCTAACAACTACGTTTTTGAAGATATCATCGAAAGCCTGAAAGTAGTGCGTGAATTCGGCGGCTGGACCTCGATCAACTACTTCGTATTTCCGGGCATGACCGATAGCGCAGATGAATATGAAGCGCTGCGTAAACTGATCAGGGAAACAGGGTTGAATATGATCCAGTGGCGTAATTTCAATATTGATCCCGACTGGTACCTCGGTAAACTGGGTGTAACGGAAACGGGCGAATGCTTAGGGGTAAAACAGCTGCAGGAACTGATCCATGAGGAATTCCCGGATCTGAAGTTCGGTTACTTTAATCCTCCGATGGAGCGTATTACGGGCGATTATATGAGCGACTTCGCTCACTGAGAATAGAACTCTTTATATTAAAAAAGGCTGACCGCGATGGTCAGCCTTTTTCGTTTAACTTACTTTAGTTCTTCCGCAAAGCGGTATTGCCTTGCATACGCCGAAGGCGACATTCCCGTTACCTTCCGGAATACCCGGTTAAAAGTAATCGGGTTGTTATACCCGGTAGCATAGGCCACTGCTGCAATACTGTCGAAGTCACCGTTAATAATATTCTTGCACGCCACATTGATCCTGATCTCATTCAGAAATTCGAGGTAGGTTTTGCGGGTATGTTTTTTAAAGTATTTGCAAAAAGCATAGGTAGTAAGATGCGCCACGCCGGCAATTTGTCCCAGCGAAATATTCTCCGCATAATGCTCCAGCGTGTATTGATAAATATCATTCATCCGCAGTCCTTCCGACTCGCTGTAAGATTGCCTGGAAAATCCCGTGGATAACGACTTCCAATCCTTCACCTGTTTAGAGAAATATACCAGCATGCCCACAAACGCCAGCAACCTTTCGGCGCCGCTGAGCCGGGAGATCTTTAATATATCGGCAGCTGTTTTTTCTGCGTATTCGGCCGGCAGTTGCAAGCTGTTGGCGCTGAGTTGCAGGAACTTTCTTACCGCCTCCATTTCTTTCAGGGAAAATAAGCCCTGTAATGCATGTTCATGATCGAAAAAGATATGGATGGCGTGGATATTCTTCTCCTGTAAATTTTCGAAATACCGCGCATCCCCTTTAAACATATGGGGCTGGTTGGCGCCAATCACATAAATATCTCCAGCCTTGAAAGGTTGGGTATAGTTTCCGGCAATCAGGGTGCCTTCCCCCTTTATAATAAGTGTTACCTGCGCCTCTTTGTGACGATGCAGGTAATTATAAAAGTAAGGGAGGATATCTTCCTGTATGACTACAGCACCTTCATCGGCAACGGGGACAGTAAATTGAATTACTTTCATTAACCAATATTACTAATTTACCTGCAAAATTAGCAATTATGTGGCAATAATGGTAAAGTGTTGGACAATATCATCCATTGATTTCTTTTCTGCCCGTCCCTATTTTTTGCTGCAACCACAAAAACCCGCCGCCCGACAATATGCACCCCAGCGCTGTAATCCCCCACCACGGCCTAAACCCAAGATGCTGCACCACAAACGCCCCCGTTGTGGGCGATACAATATTGGCCAGCGAATACGAAATGGTATACAACGCGGCATACTGTCCGCGGTTATGGTCCAGGCTCCTGCCGATCCAGAAACTGTTCATAAAGGGAAGGCAAAACATTTCGCCGAAGGTGATCACCACCATAAATACTACTGCCAATGCCCATACCGGCGGCAGGAAACAAAGTAACATATAAGACAAGCAAACCATCATGGCGCCGCGGGCCACAAAGGACAGGTTAGGCATTTTCCCGTCGAGGCGGTACACCATTACCATTTCCACCAGCGCAATCAGGATCCCGTTAACAGACATATTCAGACCAATAGCCCACTCTTCCAGGTGCATCACTTCTTTAAAATATAACGGCACAATGCTGGAAAACTGGAACAGGCAGATGGCATTTACGGTGGCAAAAAGCAGGAACCAGAGGTAAATATGATCCCTCCATACCTTCTCTTCTGCTTTTACGGCTGCCTTGGCAGCCTTTGGCGGCGCAGGTACCGGCGGCAGGAAAATCCGCATCAGGATGGCCGCCAGCATACAGGTGAACCCGTCTACCCAGAAAAGCAGCTGGTAACTGAAACTGGCAAGAATCCCGCCGATAGCGGGACCTACTGACCAACCCAGGTTCACCGCCAGCCGGTTCAGGGCGTACGACCGGGTCCGGTTTTCCGGCGAACTGTAGGCGGCAATAGCAATGCTGTTAGCCGGCCGGAAGGCATCTCCCACAGAACTCATTACAAATACGCAGATACATATTTGCTCAAAGGTGCGCATCTGACCCAATAAAATGAATAATAATCCGTTAGAGAAAAGACTCCAGAACTGTACCTGGTAGAAACCGATCTTATCAGACAGCCATCCGCCCAGCAGGGCGCCAACAATGGCACCGGTACCAAAACAGGCCATAACCAGGCCTGCCTGGGCAATACTGAAATGAAGATGTTGTGTAAGATATACGGTCATAAAGGGAATGACCATCGTTCCGCTCCTGTTGATCAGCAATACAAGCGAGAGCCACCAGGTAGCAGGAGCAAGACCAGTATAGGCATTTTGGTAAAGACGGATCGTTTGTCTGGCCAGGTTCATAAAATCGGTGAAAAATAATTTACGATAATTGGATTAACAGCACAGTTTTTGCAAAGATCCGGAATTCATCTTTTGATGAGCGATTATTTTTTCTGGATCAAAACATTAACTTTGGTCTGAACAGGCACTCAATAAGGTTATCATGGAGGAAAAAAACGGTAAAAAAAATATACAGGCTTTAGGAATCACTATCGGCGTGCATGCATTGCTGTTAGTAGCGCTGGTATTTACCGGTTTTTCTGCACCTCCGCCCTTACCGGATCAGGATCTTGGCATGGAAGTAAACCTTGGCACATCTGATGATGGCATGGGCGACGAACAACCATTGAACCCTAATCCGCCCAGTGCTGCGGCGCCAGAACCAGCAGCAGCTGAAAGTCCGGCTGCTACCGCTCCGGCCAACACTGAACCTCAGCAGGATATTGCTACCCAGGATGAAGAAGAGGCCCCGGAAATAAAAAAACCGGAAAAGCCTGTTGAGAAACCTAAAGAGATTCCAAAGAAATTAGAACCAAAACCTGTTAAGCCAACAAAGAAACCTGCAGAAACGCCACCGGCGCCCACACCACCCGCACCAAAACCAAAGGCGGTGTTTTCAGGCGGTACCGGCAACAGTGCCAATAGCGGTAACAGCGCCAATGGCTCCAATAATGCCACAGGAGAAGGTAATACCGGCAAACCCGGCGATCGCGGTCAACTGGGGGGTAACCCTAACGGCGGCGGATATACGGGGGGTGGACTCGGCGGCGGACGCTCCGATTTCCACCTCAATGGAAGAAGCCTTATCGGCAGGCCACAGGTTACTTACGACGGCACTGAAACAGGCTATGTAGCCATCAATATAAAAGTAGATCAAAAGGGAAATGTGACATCTGCCACTTTTAGTATGAAAGGATCTACTATCAGTAACCCCCGCCTGATTGAGATTGCCAAAAAGGCTGCCTCCAGCGGACAACTGAAATACAATGCCAACCCGGATGCACCAGAAGAACAGTTCGGAGTGATCCGCTTCTTTTTCAAAGCAGAATAAGCAGCGTAATATATACAGATTTTAAAAGAGGCTGTTTTATTTACCGGACCAGGAACTGATCCGGAACAGCATAGCTTCATCCTGAAATCTGTCGTTCCTACATCATCTTTACCTATGATTGCAACAACTGACAAGAGCAATTTTTTTGTGTCATTTCGAGGAACCTATTTTTTATCGCCAACGATGATTGTAAAACTTAACCGTATCTTTTCCGGCACCGCAATATTGCTCGTGCTGATGCAGGCCGCTGTGGCTCAAACTTTCCCGGGTTACAATAACAGTAACTACGCGGGTATTTATGGTGTATTCTCCAACCCGGCCAGCGCTGCCGGCTATCGCTATAAATGGGATGTAAATATTATAGGTGCGGATGTAAATGCCGGCAACACTTATGTGAGCGTTCCGAAATCATTGCTGTTTAATATTCCTGATACGCTGAAACGCAACCAGGATTATTTCCTCGATGAAGGCGCCAACAGGAAACAAATGGGCTGGCAAATGGCGGAAATTGCACTACCTTCTGTATTATATGCTATTGATGAAAAACAGTCTGTTTCCTTTGTATGGCGTATGCGCAGCAGCAGCAGCGGCGGTAATTTCACGACCCCCATCGCCAATTTCTTTGGGGTGGATTTCCCAAATCCAGGTTATATCAACACCAATTTAAGCATTCCGCGTGCAGGCGTTTCCTCGCATGTATGGCATGAACTGGGCTTCAGTTATGCACGCACCATCAAAGAAACTTACAGCGGCCGGTGGAAAGCCGGCGTTACACTGAAACTGCTCAGTGGCGTGGCTGCGGGTTACGCTGCTGTTAAGGGCGTTGACTTCAGGCTAAACTCATCAAAAAGTGCCACTATTACCAGTGGTACCCTCTATTATGGCTATAACAAAGAAATGGACGACTGGCAGTCGCCCGCACAAAAAAACCTCCAGTTATTCCATAACAACGGTATCGGTGCAGACATCGGCGTGATCTACGAATACCGCCCCGACAACGGCGGCTTTGGCGCCTCTGAAGGCTCTGATGCAGATGACTATAAATTTCGTATAGGCGCTTCCATTACCGACATCGGCAGGATAAAATATACCAAAGCGCCTATTAACACGGACCTCAGCCTGGTAAAAGACAATGTAGTACCAAAGGATGTGCAGTATAAGAAAAATGAAAGTCTGCAGCAATACGCCCGCCGGCTCAACAATTATTTTACGCCACTGGGCACCGATTCTACTTTCAATATGATGCTGCCCACGGCGCTCAACCTGATGGGTGATTATAATATCGACAGCCGCTTTTTTATCAGCGCACATGCGGTTATTGCATTAACCGCCGGCAACCGCGATATCTCCAAAACATATGCACTAACACAGTTTAATATTACGCCACGGTATGAAACCTACCTTTTTGGCGCCTATATGCCATTCACTATTAACCGTAACGGCCAGGCCGATGTGGGAGCGGGTATCCGCATAGGTCCCCTGCTGATTGGCTCCAGCACAATTTTCACCAACCTCTTTCAAAAACATGTCGATCGTGCAAATGCTTTTGTAGCTTTGCGCTTAAATTCAAGCATGTTCGAACGGGGTGAGGGCGGTGGGCTCTTTAAGAAGCGTAACCGCCAGTTGGATTGCCCGGTGGTTAATAATTATTAATATGGCCTCTTACAAAGAAACGCTGGACTATCTCTATGCACAGCTGCCCATGTTTACCAGAGTGGGCGCCAGTGCGTTTAAAACAGACCTGCATAATACCATTGCATTACTGGATCAGCTGGACCAACCGCAACACAGCTTTAAAACCATACACGTAGCCGGGACCAACGGCAAAGGCTCTTCCAGCCATATGCTGGCAGCCATTTTCCAACAGGCCGGCTACAAAACAGGACTTTATACTTCCCCCCACCTCCTGGATTTCAGGGAGCGTATCCGCATCAACGGGCAAATGGTTCCGGAAGATTTTGTAGTTAATTTCACAGAACAGATGCGCGGGCATATTGCCGACATCCAACCCTCTTTTTTTGAACTCACCGTTGCCATGGCATTCCGCTACTTCCAGCAGGAAGCAGTAGACATTGCCATCATTGAAGTGGGCCTCGGCGGCCGGCTGGACAGCACCAACGTCATTACGCCCGAACTGTCGCTGATCACCAATATCAGCTACGATCATAAAAATATTCTCGGCGATACACTCCCGCAGATTGCCAGTGAAAAAGCAGGCATCATCAAAGCCCATGTACCGGTAGTGATCAGCGAAACACAGTCTGAAGTACAGGACGTGTTTATTAATACCGCCAACGCGCTGAATGCCCCCATTCACTTCGCAGACCAGGAATGGATGGAAGCTTCCGGCGCCATTGAAAGCAATCACTTTACTATAACGTTACTGGATACACGACAACAGCAGATGCGCCGTTTACAACTGGATCTGACCGGTCAGTACCAGGAAAAAAATGTAATGGGCGTATTGTCGGCCGTAAAAATATTACAGCAAAAAGGCTGGCATATCACCTGGGATCACATCAGCCACGCCCTTTCCCACGTAAAGAAACTGACCGGCCTGAGAGGCCGCTGGGAAGTAATACAGCGGCATCCGCTCACTGTACTGGATGTAGGCCACAACGAAGCCGGCATCCGCGAAGTGATGCAGCAGCTCGGACATGTTAACTTCCAGCAGTTACATATTGTAGTAGGATTTGTGAAAGATAAGGAAGTAGAAAAAGTGCTGCCATTATTCCCGCCTACTGCGCATTATTATTTCTGCAAAGCACAGATCCCCCGTGCATTGGACGAAGTAGCACTGGCTGAAATGGCGGCGGCCAGCGGGTTACAGGGCCATGCTTACCCAACTGTTCAGGCGGCGCTGCAGGCGGCCAGGCAACATGCCCAGCCGGATGATATGATCCTCGTTTGTGGCAGCTTTTTTATTGTAGCAGAAGTGATGTAAGTTATTTCATCGTCATTTTACCGAGATACAGCAACGCGTAAAAGATACAGGTGGTGTGCAAACTGTGTACTATTTTGTTATCCAGTAACAGTTGCTGTAGTTCTTCCAGCGGCATAATCACCACTTCAATATCTTCGTTGTGATCCAATTCCTGTTCCTGTACCTTTACTCCTCCCGTTGCCAGGAACATATGCGTGTAGTTGTTGCTGGAAGCCGTATTAGGCGCAATGGTGCCAAGCGACACCCATTCCTTAAATGCATACCCGGTTTCTTCCAGCATCTCGCGTTTCATTGCAAATAAAGGATCCGGATCTGTGGGGTCCATCGTGCCGCCAGGAATTTCCAGCAACGTTTTGCCTACTCCCTGCCGGAACTGCCGGATCATGATCACCTGCCCGTCTTCACGAAGCGCCACACCGTTTACCCAGTTGTTATACTCCAGTACGTAATAAGGCGCCACAATTTTACCTGCGGGCGTTTCGCAGGTATCGATACGCGCCGTAAGCCAGGCATCTTTAAAAAGGTATTCCGATGACAGTAATTTCCAGTCCATATTCATAATAACAATGCTTTACCAATCCATTCGTTCTTTCAGGCGCAGGATATGCTCCAGGTGATGTTTACCATGCCAGGCGTAATTGGCGGCATGGGTTTTTAAATGATGACTGGTGCCATTGGCAGGATGTACAAAAGTACGTTCCCAGTCGGCATCCGATAAGTGCTCCATCAAACTTACCCAGCGGTTATGCAGGGCATGCAGCAGGGTGATAGATACGTTTATGGGTGTAAACTTCACATCAGGAAGTTCCGCCCATAGTTGTTCCTCGTAAGGTTTTATAACCGGCTGTTCTTCTGTGAGGGCCAGCTTCATGCGGGTGTATCCGTTCATATGGCTGTCGGCCAGGTGGTGTACCACCTGCGCTACTGTCCACCCATCCGGGCGGTAAGGCGTTTGCAGCTGGTATTCGTCCAGTTGCTGCACGGCGATTTCCACCAGCTGGGGCAAATAGCGGATGTCGTTAATAAATCCCCGCAACATTTCCGGTGTGTAGTCCGGCAATGCTTCAAAGCGGCCAATAGGATATTTCAGTGATTCCATCCGTTAGGTGTTGGTTTATTCTTCGCGTAAGTCTTTCCCCGTGAGATGAATGAATACATCTTCCAGGTTCGCTTTCTTCACTTCTTTCTTTCTTTCAAAGCCGGAAGATACCAGTTTATCAATCAATGCATCGGGCGAGTCGATAGCAATAATAAGACCGCTGTCGACGATAGCGCAACGGTCGCAGAGAAATTCTGCTTCATCCATATAATGGGTGGTGATTACCACGGTGGTACCCTGGCTCCGCACCTGCTGGATCAGCTCCCACAAGTTGCGGCGGGCCTGTGGATCCAGGCCGGTAGTGGGTTCATCCAGGAAAATGATCTGTGGTTTATTGATGAGCGTAGTGGCAATGGAAAACCGTTGTTTCTGGCCACCGGAAAGTTCTTTGAATTTTGCTTTGGCTTTATCTTCCAGGTTAAACATCCCCAGGAGCTTCATGGGCTCCACGGGCTGGTTATAAAGGCCGCCAAACATTTCTATGAGTTCTGTGAGATTTAGTCCGGGGTAATAGCCGGAACTCTGGAGCTGTACGCCGATGATCTTTTTAATATCGTTGGGGTCTTTGTCGAGGTCATAACCTCCCACCATCACTTTGCCGGCTGTTTTTTCCCGGAGGGTTTCAATAATTTCCAGGGTAGTGGATTTACCGGCGCCGTTGGGGCCCAGCAGGCCAAAGATCTCTCCTTCAAACACCTCAAAGCTGATTCCTTTTACCGCGGTAAACTCCCCGTATTTTTTTACCAGGTTGCTTACCTCAATGATCTTTTTCTTTTCCATGGGGCCAAATTACAGAAAGAATGCGAAAAAAAAGAGCCTCTGAACGAAGGGGACGGCCGGTGGCTGTCCCCCTTCGTTTCAATTATTGCTTGATAAACACCTGCGTAAAGAAGGTAATCCTCCCCTTATCGGCGGTGCCGATACCAATGAGCGTATAATCGCCCAGCATATTTTTGCGGTGCCCCGGGCTCTTGATCCATCCATTTACCACGGCTTCGGCGTCGAGGGTGCCATAAGCTACGTTTTCAGCGGCGCTGGCTACGCGGCCCATCTTTTTGGATACGTTGGCTACGCGTTCCTCAAATCCCTCATGACCAAAACCTGTGCTGCCGTTGGCCATATCCCGGCTGTGGCGGCGGGCCTGCTGACTGATGGTCGCATCCAGCTGTAAAGGCTTCAGCCCTTTGGACTGACGGAACTTGTTGGTGTAGTAAAGAATCTGGTCATCCATGCTGGCACCTGCATTACTGCTGTCTGCCGCATGAGTGGCACGTGAACACGCGCTAACCTGGAAAACGGCCAACAGGGCGACTAATAATGCAATGATCCGCTGGTTCTTCAAAATCGACATAGAAATAAAATGGTTAATAATTAAAAATGAATAAAGAGTACTAATATGACTATTAAAACCAGGCCAGGTTTAGCAAGCCGGGTGCCAGAAATTAAAAACGGTGTATAATGGACATTTTGTATCCGCTATACACCGTTTTTTGTAATATTTTTTTAAGCCTACTCGTTCATGATCCGCTGCCAGGTATCCATCATTGTTTTGGACCCTATAAAGATGGCCATCCGCTGGTGCAGCTGTACCGGTTTCAACTCCAGGAGCCGCTGTTTACCGTTGGCCATGGCCACGCCGCCCGCCTTTTCCATGATAAACGACATAGGATTGCACTCATAACAAAGCCTTAACCGGCCTGCCGGGTACTTACCAAAAGCCGGGTACATGAAAATACCACCCTGGATAAGGGTACGGTGTATTTCGGCCACCATACAGCCCACAAACCGGTGGCGGTAAATACGGTCATTTTCATTCCTCGCCATAAAATGATCGATCGATTTACGGATTTTCTGCTCGTATAAGTGGTAATAACCCACATTAACAGAGAAAATATCGCTGTCGGGCGGACATTTCAGGTTGGGATGCGACAGGCAAAACTCCCCGATAGACGGGTCCAGGGTGAACCCCTGCACACTGCGGCGGGTAGCATATACCATCATGGTAGATGAACCATAAATAATATACCCGGCGGCAATCTGCTTGGTGCCCGGCTGCAGGAAATCCTCCAGTTCACATTCAGAGCCCTCCGGCGTAAGCCGGCGGTACACCGAGAAAATGGTACCGATAGATACATTCACATCTATATTGCTGGAACCATCCAGGGGATCCAGTAACACCACGTATTTCGATTTTTTGGAATGCTCATCATGAAAAGGAATAAAGTTTTCATTTTCTTCTGAAGCCACGCCACAGCAGTAAATACTGGTTTCCAGTGAATCAATGAACTGCTCATTGGCAAATTCATCCAGCTTCTTTACTGATTCGCCCTGCACGTTGGTCCGGCCGGCTTCTCCCAGGATGTCGGCAATACCGGCTTTGTTTACTTCCACATTTACCCTTTTAGCAGCGAGGCCGATATCACGCAGTAAACCGGATAACTGACCGGTGGCTCCCGGGTAATTCCGTAACTCCTGGATAGTAAATTCATCCAGTGTCATTACTTTTTGCTTAAGATTCATAACGTTAGGTTGTATGGGCGAATTTAGTCAATTGAAACTATTTTAACGGAACTGTCATTTATCTGCAAACAGATTTTAAAACAATTCTAAACTTGTCTTACTTTGCCGAATAATTTTTTAAAAGAAGATAAACTATCATATGAAGGTTTTCAAGTTTGGTGGCGCAAGTTTAGAAAGTGTTGAACGTATCCGGCAGGTGGCTCAGATTGTACAGTCATTTCCGGACGAAAAACTCCTCATTGTTATTTCTGCCATGGCTAAAACAACCAATGAGCTGGAGAAAGTAGCACAAAACTTTTTCCTGCGCAAACGGGAAATTGCCGCGCAGCTTCTCTTTAACATCGAGGAGCAACATGTGAATGTAGCCGAAGCCTTGCTGGGAACAAAGGATCATCCATTATTTATCCAACTGCAGCAGTTTTTCACCGAAGCTGAATGGACACTGGGCGAAAAACCCCTACGCACCTATGATTACTATTACGATCAGCTGGTGAGCCTGGGTGAACTGCTCAGCACCTCTATTGTAAGCGCCTTCTTTAACAACGTGGGTATCCACAATACCTGGCTGGATGTGAGAGATATTTTCCGTACAGACGACAACTTCCGCGACGCCAATATCGACTGGATCTATACCCAGCGGCAGGTAACCGAAAAGGTGGTTCCCCTGTTCAGCAACACCAATATAGTAATTACACAAGGCTTCATTGGCAGCACCGACCAGAACGAAAGCGTTACGCTGGGCCGGGAAGGCAGCGATTACTCCGCCGCCGTTTTCGCCAATATGCTCGATGCCGAAAGCCAAACCATCTGGAAAGATGTGGAAGGATTGAAAAATGCCGATCCAAAACTGTTCCCCAACACCGTGAATATACCGGAGATCAGCTACAGCGAAGTGATAGAAATGGCCTACTATGGCGCCCAGGTGATCCACCCGAAAACCATTAAACCACTGCAGAACAAACAGATCCCCCTGCTGGTGAAATGTTTCCTGGATAAAAACCTGCCCGGCACCATCATCAGGGAAACCGCAGATGTAAAACAGCTGCCCCCTATCATTGTGCTGAAAAAGAACCAGGTGTTGCTGAATATTACCTCTAAAGACTACTCTTTTATCACAGAAGATAAGATCAGCGACATCTATGAGATCTTCCACGGGCTAAAGGTGAAAATTAACCTGATGCAGAACGGAGCCATCAATTTCTCCTGCTGTATAGATAATAACCCGGAGAAGATAGAACTCCTGATCAAAACGCTCCACGAGCAGTTTAAAATCGTTTACAACGAAGGACTGGAGCTGCTTACCGTTCGTTATTACCAAACCGGCCTACTCGAAGAACTCAGCGACGGTCACACAATATTATTAGAACAACGTTCAACCGCCACCATACAGCGTCTCTGGAAAAGATAAATTTATCCAGTAAAAATATTATCACCCTTCGTGCAACTTTTTTCGTACCCGTTCGTCTTTAGTAAAAATGTGGTATGAAAAAAGTTGCTATCGTTTTAAGCCTGAGTACCGTGGTGATGCTGATCATAGCATGCGGAGGGAAAATGGTCAACCGTGGCTACCTTTCCGCCAGCAACCCGGATGAATTGCCTATTTACCTGATCACCCTGGGATATTTCAGGGAAACACCTGCTTGTCCCACTACCCCATCGTCGTGTATGATGAATAAAACAACAGAGATGCCCCTCGGCAAAATACAGGATGTTTTAAGATCGGCGCTTCAATACTACCAGGAAAACTGCAGCAGGAAATAACAGACCCCCTTTTTTGGTACTAGCTTTTGAGAAAATTTACAACGGAAACGATAGTATGAGAACAATCATCGTAGCCCTGGGAATGCTTTTTATTGGTGTGCACGATACCCTGGCACAACAATCCAATTCCACAGGAAAAATAACACTGACAATTACAGACCATGAAGGCAAGCCGCTCCCCTTTACCAGCGTAATGGTGAGGAATATCAAAGATTCTTCCCTCGTAAAAGGAGAACTGACCACTACCAACGGCAGTTGTGCCTTTGAAAAAATAGCCTTTGGCCATTATTTCATCCAGGCCTCCCAGATGGGATACAACACCACCTACAGCAAAACATTTCAACTCAACGCCGCTCATAAAAACATTACCCTGGATACCATCCGCCTGAACACTTTAGGCAAAAACCTCCAGGCCGTGAATGTAACCGCCCAGAAACCTTTTATTGAAAGTTCTGCCGGGAAAACAGTCATGAACATCGAGAACAGCGTGAGTGCCGCCGGCAATACCGCGCTGGACCTGCTCCGCCGCGCACCGGGAGTACAGGTGGATAACAACGAAAACGTAACCCTGAAGGGGCAAAGCGTTACGGTAATGATCGATGGCAAACTGACCTACCTCAGTGGCGAACAATTAACCAATCTCCTGAAAACAACACCCGGAGAAAGCATTGCTTCCATTGAAATATTAACCAGTCCTTCTGCCAAATACGATGCCTCCGGTAACGGCGGTATCATCAACATAAAAACTAAAAAAGGAAAAATGACCGGGATAAATGGTAACGTGAATGCTACCCTTACCCAGTCGAGATACGGCCGCTATGGTATTTCCGGTAATGTTAACTGGAGAACGGAAAAATTCAACCTGTTCGGTAATTTCGACCAGGGCGACTATCCCCGCCAGGTTACCCGCGTATACAGCCGGAACGTAAAGGAAAACGATGGCAGCTCCACCTATCTTCAGCAGAATATATTTCAGCGTAACCGCTTTAAAAATAACTACCTGAAAATAGGAATGGATTACTTTATCACTGATAAACAAACCATCGGCGTACTGGCCAACGGCTATAAAAACGCCTTTAGTAACCAGATCTACAGCAATGCCGACCTTGGCCGGGTTAATATGCCGGCAGATTCCACCGTGAACTCCCTTACCACCAACAATAACAAGTTCGATAACATTGCACTTAACCTCAACTACAAACTGATCCTGGATACTGCAGGCGGAAGGGAAATCAGTTTTGATGGGGACTATGCACAGTTCAACAACCACCGCTTTATGCAGCTGAATGACAGCCTGTATGACGCCAAAACACAGTTGAACCGCAACCCCAACAGCATCCGCACCACCGGAGGTACACAGGTAATTATCAAAAGCCTGAAAGCAGATGTAAGCTGGCCGCTCGGCAAGGAAGGTAAACTGGAAGCCGGCGCTAAAACCAGCTTCGTTACCACCACCAACGTATTGCAATTCGACTCTTTGTTTCATGGTGGCTATAAACCTTCTCCCGGATTAAGTGACCGCTTTAACTACCAGGAAAATATTTATGCCGCATACGCCACTTACAAAAAACAAATACATAAAACGAATCTGCAGCTGGGGCTGAGGGTAGAGAACACCGAATCTACCGGGACTTCTTTTACGACCGGAACAAATGTGAAACGCTCTTATGTCGACTTCTTTCCAAACATCAACGTGGAGCAAAAGCTGAATGATAAAAATAAGCTGAGCCTGGCCATGTCGCGCAGGATAGAAAGACCGCAGTACGGTCAGCTGAATCCATTTATGTTTTACCTGGACAAGTATACCTACTTCCGGGGGAATCCTTACCTGCGGCCGCAATACAGCAACATCGCAGAAGTTGCCTATACGTTCAAAGACAAATACATCGCCACTTTCCGCTATAGCCGGATTAAAGATATGATGGAAGAATTCATTACACAGGACGACAGTACCAAAGCCTCCATCAGCACGGAACGCAACTATGATAAAACAGATATTTACAGCATCCTGTTTACGCTGCCTTTCCAGTTTACAAAATGGTGGACCAGCGACAACAACGCAGATTTCTCCTATAACAAATACCGTTTTGAAGATCCCGTAACGAATGATCCTTATTACCGCTATAACTTCAATTATTATATCAGCAGCACAAATACTATTACTCTTCCGAAAGATTTTAAGGTAGAAGTAATGGGCTACTATAACTCGCCTTTTATTTTTGGGATTTTCAGGGGCTATGCACAGTATAACCTGAACCTGGGCGTTCAGAAAATGTTCCTGAATAAAAATGCCACCGTAAAACTGAGCTATAACAATATCCTGCGGAATGAAAGCTATCGCGGGGCCGCAGAATTTGCCAACCTGAACATGAGCATCTTCAATACCTGGCAGTTCCGCACGGTGAACCTTTCTTTCAGCTATAAATTTGGCAGTGCCACCATTAAAGCGGCCCGTGAAAGAAAAACCGGTACCAGTGATGAACAGAATCGCGCAGGTTAAACCAGGATACGCATCATTTGCTGAATCAGCGCCATCATAGCAGTAGGATATACACCCAGCCCTATTAACAGTATGGTTAAAATCACCAGGGTAATATTACCGGCCATGGGCAGGGCCGGTATCACCGTTGTTTGTTGCCCTTTTGCAGGCACCGCAAACATAGCCGCCACCAGCCGGATATAGTAATACAACCCGATCACACTGTTAATCACCAGCATAAACAACAGGAACCACTGGTGCCCGTCCACGCCCGCCAGCACCACATAAAACTTACCGATAAAACCGGCGGTAAGCGGAATGCCCGCCAGCGATAACAGCATCGCCGTAAATACGGTGGCTACCCAGGGGTACCGCCAGAACAGCCCCCTGTAATCAGCAATCGTTTCCGCATCCTGCGAACTGCTAGACATTACAATCACCACCCCAAAAGCGCCGATGCTTGTAATAAAATAAGCTACCAGATAAAATGCCAGCGCCTCCAGCCCGGTTTGCACACCCGATAAAAAAGCAACCAGGATGTAGCCCATATGCGCAATAGAAGAATAGGCGAGGATACGTTTAATATTCTGTTGTGTGAGTGCCAGCCAGTTGCCCGCAAACATTGACGCTACCGCAATAATAGCTACTATCCACCACAACATCGGGTAGTCGTTCCCGTGAATGTCCTGGTAAAAGCGGATCAGCAACACCAGCATGGCTCCCTTGGAAACCGTGGCAATAAACGCCGCCACCGGCAACGGCGCGCCCTCATAAATATCCGGCGCCCACATATGAAAAGGAACAATGCCCAGTTTAAAACCCACGCCTATCAGCATCAAACCAAAACCCGCCATCACGCTCACCGGCAAATAACCTGCCTCACGTAAGGCTGCCCCTATTCCCGGGAAATCCATATGGCCTGTAAAGGCATACACCAGCGCCATTCCAAACAGCAGGAAAGCAGACGACAACGCCGCCAGCATCAGGTATTTAATCCCCGCTTCATCAGACCGCTCACGGGCACGCAGGTACGCAATTAATCCGTATAAACTGATGCTTAGTATTTCCAGTCCCAGGAACAGCGACATAAAATGACGGCTTACCACCAGCACCAAAGCACCGATAGTAGCCAGGATCAGGAGAATGTAGTATTCTTCCTTCCGCTCTTCCCTTTCTTCAAAATAATTAAATGACAACAACAGGATAATAAACCCCGACACGAGGATCAACCCGGAATTAAAGAGTGAAAACTCATCGATCACCAACAGCGGTGGCACGGGATGAGGAATATACTTAATGGCAGGAATCACCGCCGCCATCGCCATACCAAAAGCAAGAAGGGAAAAGCTGTACACGATGCGGTGATTACGCCAGGCTGCAACCAGCAACATGGCTATCACTGCCGCAGCACATAGGGTGATCAGCGGCCCCAGACTTAAAAAATCAGCGAACGACATAGTCAATGTTTTGGGAAGTATTCAATACCGGTTGCGGATGGAAGCCCAGCCAGCATATCACTATTACCAATGCTATTATGATCACCAGCTCACGCCCGTTCAGATCGGGCATGGCATATTGCCGGTCGCACGGACCGAAGAAAACTTTCTGCATAATACGCAGCGAATACGCCGTTGCTACCACCAGGCCAATAGTAGCCAGGATAGTGAGCACATGATTGGCCTGCCAGCTACCCAGCAGCACCAGGAATTCCGCTACGAAATTGCCTAATCCCGGTAACCCGAGAGAGGCCATCACAAAAATCATGGCAGCGCTGCCCATCATGGGAAGCCGCAGCCAAAGCCCACCCATTTGCCGGAGGTTGCGGGTATGTATGCGCTCATACAACGCGCCCGCAATAATAAATAACGCACCTGTACTAATGCCATGTGTGATCATTTGCATCACTACGCCCTGGTAAGCAATTTCATTCAGGGCAAAGGCGCCCAGCAGTACAAAGCCCATATGGCTTACGCTGGTGTAGGCAATCAGCCTTTTAAAATCCGTTTGCGCATAGGCCAGCATGCCCCCATACAGGATACCAATTACCCCCAGCAACATGGCCACCGGTGCTATGTCTGCTGCAGCAGTGGGAAACAGCGGCAACACAAACCGGAGGATACCGTAAGCGCCCGTTTTTAGCAGCAGCCCCGCCAGCACCACGCTGCCTGCAGTAGGCGCTTCCGTATGCGCATCCGGCAACCAGGTGTGAAAAGGTACTGCCGGCAGCTTTACCAGGAAGGCGATCAGGAAACCCAGCATCAGCCATCGCTCCATAGAAGGCGTCATAGGCGTATTCAACAGCTCAAAATAATTAAACGTATATACATTAGTGTTAGCTTTATGCACAAAGTAAAGACCGAGTATTGCCAGCAGCATCAGCAAGCCTCCCGCCTGTGTGAACAGGAAAAACTTGTTGGCCGCATACTCCCGGTGTTCATGTCCCCAGATACCAATCAGGAAGTACATGGGGATCAGCATCATCTCCCAGAAAAAATAAAACAGGAAAAGATCCATCGTCAGGAAAACGCCTGTGATACCACAAAGCACAAACAACAGGTTAAAGTGAAAGAACCCCACCCTCGTTTGGATTTCCTTCCAGGAAATTAATACCGCCAGCGCCCCCAGGAAAAATGTCAGCGCCAGCATCAGCATACTTAAACCATCCATCGCCAGGTGCAGGCTGATACCGAAATGAGGTACCCAATCCATCCGGAACTGGTACCACCAACGGCTGCTGCTACCCGTATGCTCCATCCATACCCCTGCGATAATGCCGAGGTTCACCAGCAGGCTGCATAGGGCTATCCACCGGCTGGCAGCGTGGCTTTTCACGCCAGCCACCCACGACAATAACGCCGCGCCAAAAAGGATCAATATCAATACCAGCAATATCATAATTGTTCGTTTAATCGTTCGGGTTATATGTATATCCGCCAGATCAGCACTGACAATATCGCCACCGCACCCAGCACTACGCCAAGTATATACCATCTCAGCAAACCACTCTGCGTACGTGCGAGCACGTTATGACACCATTCCATAAACGCCGCCAGCCCGGTATAAAACGTGTCTATCAGATCCCTTCTGTTGATACGCGACAGGTACACAAAGGGGCGTACCAGCAGCACATTGTACAATTCATCAAAGTCCCATCCCCTGCTCCAGTAGCCACGCAGCCACATAATAGCAGGCATTTCCAGGAAATCAGACATGCCTTTGGGATGCTTCACTACCCAGGCATACGCCAGCCCGATGCCGCCCAACGCCAGCAAGGCCGATAAGGCCTGTGAAGTCCATTCCATAGAAAGACTTTCATGCAGTACCGTCACCGCCGGCAATACCGGTTGCAGCCAGTTGCTGAACAACGTTACATGCCCCATCGTATGGGGCAATTCTATAAACCCGGCAACCGTAGATAATACCGCCAGGATATACAGCGGGATCATCATACTGCTCCCCGGCCGGTGATGCACCTTTGTTTTCTCTTCTCCATAAAATACCAGGAAAAACATGCGGAAAGTATACATACCCGTGAGTAACGCACCCAGCAGCGCCGCCAGCCAGAAGCCAATATGACCACCGGCAGCGGACCACGACAACCAAATGATCTGGTCCTTGCTGTAAAAGCCGGCTGTTATAAAAGGAATAGCCGCAAGGGAAGCACAGCCAACCAGGAATACCCAGTAAACGCCGCGCAACTGCTTTTTCAATCCTCCCATCTTAAACATATCCTGCTCGTGATGCAGCGCTACAATGATAGCGCCTGCGGCCATGAACAGCAACGCCTTGAAAAAAGCATGCGTAACAAAATGAAATACCGCCGCCGACCATGCGCCGCAGCCCAATGCCAGGAACATATACCCGATCTGGCTCACCGTGGAATAAGCCAGCACCCTTTTAATATCCGTTTGCACCAGCGCGCTGAAACCTGCCAGCACCAAAGTGATAGCGCCTATCACGGCAGTAGTGGTTTGCGCCGCCGGCGCCAGTTCAAATAAAGTATGCGTACGCGCAATGATATAAACCCCTGCCGTAACCATGGTGGCGGCATGTATCAACGCACTCACCGGCGTAGGGCCCGCCATGGCATCCGGCAGCCAGGTCTGCAACGGCAGCTGGGCCGACTTGCCCACCGCGCCGCCCAACAACAGCAAAGCGATGATGGTTACCACTCCATCGTTCACAGACCAGATTTGTATACTGTTTTCCAATATGCCGGGAATACTCAGTGTACCGGTATACTGAAATAACATAAACAAAGCAATGGCCATCGCGGTATCGCCTATGCGTGTTACAATAAAAGCTTTCCTCGCTGCATACCCGTTGGCAGGATCTTTATACCAGAAGCCGATCAGCAGGTAACTGCAAAGGCCCACACCTTCCCAGCCAAAGTATAACAACAATAAATTATCTGCCATCACCAGCGTAAGCATGGCGCCTACAAATAAATTCATGCAGGCAAAAAAGCGGGCGTAGTCCGGATCGTCGTGCATATAACCGGATGCATATACATGGATCAGGAAGCCCACAATGGTGATCACCAGCACAAATACCACCGACAGCGCATCCATCCGGAAATCGAAACCTGTTTTAAACCCACCGGCTTCCAGCCAGTTGCCGACATGCTGAACAATCGCCTGTTCACCATTTGCGGCAAATTGCATAGCGATGATAATAGCCACTATTGCAGCCAGTCCGATACTGCCGCATCCGATTACGGTAACGCCTATACGGTCGATACGCTTCCAGCCCAGCATGAGCAGGAAGGCGCTGATAAAAGGAATGAGCGGTATGAGTGCAGGAAACATACAATTGAATATTTTATCCGTTCATTTTTGCTGCTTCGTCGCTGTCCAGTGTTTTGAGCTGATGATATAACTGTAAGATCAATGCCAGTCCTACCGATACTTCTGCCGCCGCCATCGCCAGGATAAAGATGAACATCACCTGCCCGTCTGCTGTACCCCAGTGAGAAGAAGCCACAACAAAGGCCAGTCCTGCTGCGTTCAGCATTATTTCCACCGACAGCAACATAAAAATAATGTCGCGGCGAACCAGTATACTGATCAGCCCCAGCACAAATAAAACGCCGGCAAGCAGCATGCCCGCTGTGGTAGGATGTACTATCATGATTGATTATTTTCAAGGAACCGGTGCAATGTTTTCTCTTTCTGACGCCCTAAGTGGTAAGCCCCTACAATGCCCGCCATCAGCAACATCCCGGTAAGCTCCACCGCCAGGATATAAGGGCCGAACAAAGCAATGCCCACCTCCTTCGGATTCACGATCTGAATACCTGATACGGGCTGACGGTTCTGCAACACCAGGAAAACAAGCTCTCCAAGCAGGATGATACAAAGCAGCGATGGAAAGATCCAGATGCGCGGCTTCAGCCATAGCCGCTCCTGCGCGGCCGACTCTTTTCCCAGGTTCAGCATCATCACAAAAAAGATCAGCAATACCATAATGGCGCCCGCATACACAATCACTTCCAATGCCGCCATAAAAGGCGCGCCATAGAGATACAACACCACTGCCACCGCCAGTAAAGACACTACGAGATATAACAAGGCATGCATAATATTGTACCGGGTGATCACCATCACGGTAGATAACACTGCAATCAATGCAGCAATATAAAATGCAGTTCCTATCATGGTATCAGGCTTTTAATATCTACCGGTGGTTCTTCGTGTTGTGCATCGCCTTTGTCTTTTCCGCGAATGGCCATACCGGCTATATTGTAATAATTATAACCTGGATATTTGCCTTCACTGTTGATGAGCAGGTCCTCTTTTTCATATACCAGGTTCTGACGGTTATATTCTGCCATTTCAAAATCGGGCAATAACTGTATCGCGTAGGTAGGACAAGCCTCTTCGCAGAAACCACAGAAAATACAGCGGGAGAAATTGATCCGGAAAAACTCCGGATATCTTCTGCCCGATTCATCTTCCGTTGCCAGAAGGGAGATGCAGTCTACCGGGCAGGCCGCGGCACACAGGTAGCAACCTACACATCGTTCGCCTCCATCCGGATCGCGGGTTAACGCAATGCGGCCCCGCCAGCGGGCCGGCAACGGCGCCCGCTGTTCAGGGTACTGAAAGGTTTCCCGCTTGTGGAACATGTGCAGGAATATCAGCCACATACTTCTTACCAGACTAAACATGTTTTTTGTTTTAAGTATTTAACCACAGCTTAATGGCAGCTGTTACCATCAGGTTTAAAATCGATAACGGAAACAATACCTTCCATCCATACTCCATCAACTGATCATACCGCGGCCGCGGCATAGATGCCCGGAACAGGATGAACAACATGATAAAGGCAAACGTTTTTATTACAAACCATAATACCGGCGGCAGAAAAGCCGGTCCAAGCCAGCCGCCAAAATAAAGCGTTACCAGCATGCCGGAGATCAGCGTTACGCCCAGGTATTCACCGATGAAGAACATACCGAACTTCATCCCGGAATATTCCGAGTGAAAGCCTGCTACCAGCTCACTCTCCGCCTCCGGGATATCGAAAGGTAAACGGTGTGTTTCCGCTACGCCTGCCACCAGGAAAATGAGGAAGCCGATAAACTGCGGGATAATAAACCAGACCTTCCGCTGTGCCTCCACTATTTCGCCCAGATTAAAAGAACCACTCAGTACCACCACGCCCATCAGCGCCAATCCCATAAACACCTCATAGCTGATCATCTGCGAAGCCCCGCGCATAGCGCCCAGCAACGCATACTTGTTATTGGAAGCCCAGCCGCCCAACACTACACTGTATACGCCCAGTGAAGACATGGCCAGGAAAAACAACAGGCCGATATTCAAATCCGCCACCACAATTCCTGGTGCAAAAGGTATCACCACAAAGCTCATGAGCACACTCAGCATCACTACGCCGGGCGCAAATACAAACACTACTTTATCGGCAAATGGCGGAATCCAGTCTTCTTTAAAAAACAACTTGATAGTATCTGCCAACACCACCAACAGCCCGAAAGGCCCTGCCCTGTTGGGACCGTAACGGTCCTGCCACAGCGCCAGCATCCGGCGCTCCACCCAAATGAGACCGGCCGCCGTATTTAACAGTGCAAAAAGCACCCCGCCTATTACCCACCAAATGTTTATCATAGCATTATACTTTTATCAGTTGCGGCGCCTCTGAAATCTGCATGCCGGGAAGGCCTACAGGTATTCCGGCAACACCTTCCTGTAATGTATCGTTAATGATCACCGGCAACGTATAGTGATGACCGTTATCTGTGAAATGCAGCAGGTATCCCGCGGTTACCTGCAACCGTTTTGCGTCTTCACTGTGCAGCATAATGTAGGGGGCCGGAATGCGTTCTGCAATGCCCGGTGTATGCACACTTAGTTCTTCTGATCCGAAAATATGATAGAGGGGTACCAGTAACAGGTGTTCTTTGAGCGGCAGAAAAGGCTCCGGTACTTCCGTATAAAAAGGCGTTTGCCCGTTAGCGTGAGGTTCTATCAATCTCTTGCCGGAGTTGCCATCGTGCAGCGGTCCGCCTGTTTCCACCTGGAATTTGTTTACTGATTGCACAGAATTCCATCCGGGCGACCAGAAAAAGGGAATCATGGAAGAAGGCGGCTCTCCCCGGTACCCTTCCATGGTAAAGGACAGCGCGGTATCTGTGTCCTGTGGCGGACGGGGCTCGCTTACATCTACATTTGCCTGCATAGCGGTACGGCCGCTAAAGCGATGTGGTTCCCGCGGTACCTTCTGACCGGCAATCCGGAAATCAGCATGCGGCGCGAGATGATCTATACTTTCAAATTTTTCGTATGCGTGTGCAAGGTGATTCACTACTTCATCGAAGTGTTGCAAACCGGAGAGTGTAGCATGCCCGTTAATGCTGGCGATCTGCAACAGCCAGCGCCAGCTTTCCTGCACTGCGGAGTCGGGTGCAAACACCTGGAAAAAGCGCTGGGCGCGGCCTTCATTATTCACCAGCGTACCGTCCGATTCAGCAAAGGTGCCAGCCGGTAAAATGATGGTGGCTTTCTCCGCTGTGGGATTATAAAGATGATCCAGCAGGATCACATCTTTCACCTTTCCAAAAAACTGTTCTGCCCGGTGTTGGTTCAGCCGGCGGTACAGGTCATTTTCCAAAACGATCACGGTATCCACTTCGCTATTCAAGGCACGGTCTACCGCCGAATCCAGGCGGTGGCCACCCAGCATTTCAAGTCCTACGCTGTTGCATTCCGGCACCGTGTAGGTAAGCATGGCGTCGATACCAAGATCCCGCAGGGACCAGGCCACATTGGCGGCGGCTTTGATGATGGCTTCACTGCCACCGCCATAGCCTGCAATGATAAGCGGGTTCTTAGCGGTTTTCAGCACCGCTGCTATTTCTGCAGCAATGGCCTTCCCCTGCTCCGACATTCCTTTTACTTCGGGCATTCTACTGCTCAGCAGGTGACTAACGCCAAAGCCTATACGTGCGATATTGTCCGGCGCCGTGTGATAAGCACCCTTTGCAAGTTCATCGAGTTTGGTTTCCTGGACATTTAAAATATAGAGGGGGCCTTTGCTGTCCTGCACGGCTTCCCGTACGGCGGCATCTTGCCATGCGGGCATGTGAATATGATTGATGACATCTTCGACCGGGATACGGCGTACCGCCTGCCGCACCGACAAGGCCAGCATCGGCGCCGTATTGGTTACATCTTCACCGAGGATAAGCACTACATCCGCTGCTGCCGCTTCCTGCAGGGAGGCGCTGCGCACCGGTCCCTGTTGCAGTATTTTGAGGGAAAGGGATACCAGGTCGTGATCTGCTGCCGACACACCCAGGTAGAAGTTGTCTTCCCCAACCAGTTCTTTCAGCACAGCATTGGATTCCAGGGAAGCTCTCGGCGATCCTATGCCGATGGTCTTCCCTGGTTTCATCCGTTGATGCACATGCTGCAACACCGGGATGCCATTGGCCTTATCTGCAGGGCCGTGATGCACCATCGGTGTTTTGATCCGTTGTCCGCTGTTCACAAATTCGTAGCCATAGCGGCCACGGTCGCAAAGGAAATAACCATTTACCGCACCGTTAAACCGGTTAGTGATCTGTCGCACGGCGCCATAACGCTCGCCGGCGATGATATTACAGCCCAGTCCGCAGCCCTGGCATACAGAAGCAGCAGAGGTCAGATCCCATTTACGGGTATAATGCTGCTTGAGGGTTTTATCCGTAAACACACCGGTAGGGCATA
Organism: Chitinophaga sp. W3I9; assembly: GCF_050434025.1. Taxonomy (NCBI): domain Bacteria; kingdom Pseudomonadati; phylum Bacteroidota; class Chitinophagia; order Chitinophagales; family Chitinophagaceae; genus Chitinophaga; species Chitinophaga sp. W3I9. Next base: position 3,434,714 of record NZ_JBNPWC010000001.1, on the reverse strand, counting down.
TTTCGGCAAGATTGCCGCTAAACTCGCTTTCCAGTGTACCCTCTTCCTGCCGGCCAAAATACACATGGTTATGCGCGGCGAAAACATCCAGGTCCTTACCACCGGCAAAGTCTTTATAAAACCTCACACAACGGTAGCACTGGATGCAACGGTTCATTTCATGATTCAGGAATGGTCCGAGATATTGGTTGTTGTAAGTTCGTTTTGTAAAATGGTAATCACGGTAAGAGTGGCCTGTCATCACAGTCATATCCTGCAAATGGCAGGAACCGCCTTCATCACATACGGCGCAGTCGTGCGGGTGATTGGTCATCAGCCAGCCGATCACATGCTCGCGGAAGTTGCGGGCATCGGTATCGTCAATGGATAAACGAAGCTGGTCTTTTACCGGCTCCATACACGACATAATGATCTTTCCCTTCTTATCATCTTCATCCTTAAACACCTTAACAGCGCATTGACGGCAGGCGCCTACCGCACCCAGGGCGGGGTGCCAGCAAAAGTAAGGAAGGTTCAAACCCAGCGACAGGCAAGCTTCAAGCAGGTTTTTTCCCTCCTTTACTTCGTAAGGTTTATTATCAATGTGTATGATCGGCATATGGACATTTTTTTTCTTTGATGTGTTGTTCAAAATCTTCCCGGAAATATTTCAGCGCACTTTGCAACGGTTCCATGGCACCGGGCGCCAGCGCGCAGAAAGTGTTACCGGGTCCTAACAGCTTCGTATGCATTTCCAGTTGCTCCAGGTCTGCGTAAGTTCCTTGTCCCTGCTCCAGTGCGTATAATATCTTCTCCGTCCAGGGCAGTCCTTCGCGGCAGGGCGTGCAGAAGCCACACGATTCCTGTGCGAAGAAATGCTCCAGGTTATGTACAAACCCCACCGGGCAGGTGCGGTCGTCGAGTATCACCATAGTGCCGGTACCCAGGCGGCTTCCCGCGGCAGCTACTCCTGCGAAATCCATTTTCACATCGAGGTGGGCATCGGTTAAGAAATCAGTGGAAGCGCCACCAGGCAAGACACCGCGAAAACGGAATCCCGCTTTCATGCCACCTGCATGTTCCTCCAGTAATTCCCGCATAGTAACGCCCATAGGTAGTTCCCAGGCACCGGGCTTGTTTACTCTTCCACTTACACCGTATATTTTCGTACCCCCGTCGGCGGTATAGCTCAATGACTTGAACCAGTCGCCTCCCTTGCTGATGATATGCGGTATATAAGACAACGTTTCCACGTTATTTACAATGGTTGGTTTACCAAACAATCCGCTTACCTGTGGAAAGGGCGGTTTGGCGCGGGGTACAGCGCGTTTCCCTTCCAGCGAATTGAGCAATGCCGTTTCTTCCCCGCACATATACCTGCCTACACCGGTATGCAGTTGCATTTCCAAACTATAATTTTTACCGAGTATATTTTTACCGAGATATCCCGCGGCATAGGCATCTGCAATTGCCTGGTTCATGATCGTCGCGGCTTCCTTATATGCCCAGCGCATAAACACAAAACCCTGTGTGGCCTGGATAGCATAAGCGGAAATGATCATTCCTTCGAGCAACTGGTGCGGGTTCCCTTCCAGCAGCCAGCGGTCTTTGAAGGTGCCGGGTTCCATTTCATCGGCGTTACAGATCAGGTAGCGCGGACCGGTTACTTCCGCGGGAACAAAGCTCCACTTCATACCGGTGCTGAAACCCGCGCCGCCACGGCCTTTGAGGTTGGCGTCTTTCACCCTGCCTGTTACTTCCGCCGGAGTGAGCTCCTGCAACACTTTGCGTAATGCGGCATAGCCGCCCACTGCTTCGTACTCCTTCAGGTGAAGAGGCGCTCCGGAAGCGGGTATATGTTGTGTGAGCGGTTTTTCCATCTTTATAAATATTGATCCAGTATTTGTAAAAGGGAAGCTGTTGTCAGATCCCTGTACAGGTCGTTGTCTATCATCATGGCCGGCGCATGGTCGCAGGTACCAAGACAGGCATTGGGCAGCAGCGTAAAACGTTCATCGGGTGTGGTTTGTCCGTACCTGATCTGCAGCAGGTCCATCAGTTGTTGTTTAATCTCCGTATAGCCCATCACGTAGCAGCTGATACTGTCGCACAACAAGATGACGTGCCTGCCTACCGGCCGCCGGAAGATGAGGTTGTAGAAAGTGGCTACGCTGTCTACTTCCGCGGTGCTCATTTCCAGGATAGCGGCGATATCCGCCCACGCTTTCATCAGATACCCAGCGGCGTTGCCCCTGTACAATTTTTAATGCTTCTATACAGGCGGCCTTTTTTACCGGCACGTGCTGCATTTCATGTGTGATCTGTTCTATTTCAATAGCAGAAAGCATATGTTGTTGTATTATCTGTCAATATCTGCGAGTACATAATCCATTCCTCCGAGTATCGATAACAGGTCGGCCACGGTATATCCGCGGCTGATCAACGGAATCATCTGCATGTGCGGGAAAGAAGGCGTTCGCACCCTGGTGCGGTAAGAAGCGGTGTTGCCATCGCTGATCAGGTAATAGCTGTTCCATCCTTTGGTGGCTTCCGTGCAAACAGCCGCCTCCCCGGCGGGTATTACCGGTCCCCAGCTTACGTTGAGAAAGTGATGGATAAGCGTTTCAATATCCTGCATGGTGCGCGCTTTTACAGGAGGGGTAGCCAGCGGGTGGTGCGACTTGTAATCGCCGGACGGCATGTAGGCCACGCATTGTTCAATAATGCGGAGGCTTTGTCGCATTTCTTCCACCCGTACTACCGCGCGGTCGTAACAATCTCCGTTGTGTGCGACCGGGACCTCGAAAGCAAAATTCTCATAACCACCATATGGCCGCTTCTTGCGCATATCCCACTCCAGGCCGCAGGCGCGGAGTCCGGGGCCGGTTACGCCCCATTCAATGGCTTCTTCCAGTGTATAGATACCGATACCTTTAGTACGGGCTTTAAAGAGATAATTTTTCATGACCATGCTGTCGTACTCTTTCAGCTGTTTGGGAAAATAGCTGATAAAGTTTTTCACCAGCGGCTCCCAGCCGTTGGGCAGGTCCTGGGCAACACCGCCAATACGGAACCAGTTGGGATGCATACGGCCACCGCAAATGGCTTCAATGATTTCAAAGATGCGTTCACGGTCGGTGAACATATAGAACACGGGTGACAGCTGCCCCAGATCCTGTGCAAAGGTTCCATACCACACCAGGTGACTGGCAATGCGGAACAGTTCGCAGAGCATAATGCGGATCACCTGCGCACGTAGCGGCACATCAATGCCGCCCAGCTGCTCCACCGATAACAGGTAAGCCAGGTTATTATTCACCCCGCCGAGATAGTCGATACGATCTGTGTAAGGAATGTAGGTATGCCAGGATTGCCGTTCTCCCATCTTTTCCGCGCCGCGGTGATGGAAGCCAATATCGGGTACGGCGTCCACAATATCTTCGCCGTTCAGCTGGAGGATGATACGCAACACGCCGTGGGTACCCGGGTGTTGCGGACCGATGTTGAGGAACATAAAGTCAGCGTCTTCGCTATGGCTTTTTAAGCCCCATTCTTCGGGTTTAAACCGCAGGGCCTCCTGCTCCCTGTCCTGCTTCTCGTCATAGAGCTTAAAAGGCCCCATTTCAGTAGCGCGTGCGGGGTGCTCCTTCCGGAGCGGATGCCCCTCCCAGGTGGAAGGCATGAGGATGCGTTTGAGTAAGGGGTGACCATTGAACCGGATGCCGAACATATCGTATACCTCGCGTTCGTACCAGTTGGCGGCCGTCCAGATGGGGGTGATGCTTTCCAGCGTTGGGTATTCGCCGTGCAGACCGGCTTTTAATCGCAGGAATTCGTTTCTGTCGAAGGAAAAAAGTGTGTAAACAACGGTAAAGTCATAGGGTTTATGCCCGTTCTGTTGCCGTTTATACGCACGCTCGTCGATGGCCGTGAGGTCATAGAGCATGCGATAAGGCATTTGTATTTCAGATTTAAGAAACTGTAGTACGGCCACAATATGCTCCTGTGGCGTCCAGAAGGTGGGCGTCCCATCCCGTGTAACCTGAGGTTCGAAGGTGATATCACCAAAACGGGAGCTTAATTCCGCTGCAATGCGCTCTGGCATGGCGTATTAAGTTTAGATGGGGGTAAGATAAAATTGTGGTCTTTTCCGGTTTAATCTTTCATATATCCGTTGATGTTAGTAAGTATTTTATATTTCATCGGGTGTTTTAAAATTTGTCATTTGTTGCCGTTTCTCACGGAGGGTATCTTTCATGGAAATCTTTTCCGGCCGGATAACGCCTTGTTCGCCGATCACCCAGCTGAGCGGCCGTTTTTCTTTGCCTACGCTGTCGCGCAGCATAACGAGTCCCGACATAAATGCGTCCGGGCGTGGCGGACAACCGGGTACGTAAACATCTACAGGCAGGAATTTATCTACTCCCTGTACTACGCTGTAGATGTCGTACATACCGCCGGAATTAGCACAGGAGCCCATGGATATTACCCAGCGGGGCTCCATCATCTGCTCATACAAACGTTGAATGACGGGCGCCATTTTTATAAATACGGTGCCTGCGATGATCATGACGTCTGCTTCGCGGGGAGTACCTCTGATTACTTCCGCACCAAACCGGGCCATATCATACTTAGGGGTCATAGCGGTAGCCATTTCTACAAAACAACAGGAAAGGCCGAAATGGAAGGGCCATAGCGAATTTTTCCGTCCCCATGCCAGCAGGCTTTCCACGGAAGTGAGCATTACACTTTGCTGGATCACTTCTTCCATAGAGGTATTGCCGGATATCTTACCGGTTACATCATTTGCGTTGGTCAGCCACCATTTCATATAAAAGTTGATTTACCATGAAATCATAAAATCAACATGCTGTTGCTACGTCAGTGCCTGTGGTGTTGGAGTCTTAATGTCCGTGTATCCGTTAACGTGAGCGGAGGTTTTCTTCTGCATTTTTTTATACGCGCGTAAAATCTTTTTCCCATCGGGCCCGAAGTCCAATGCGCCGTTACGCCATTCGTAAATAAGTACAGCCAGTAATATGAAGATAAAAACGGCAACGCCGAGGAAGCCGGTCCAGCCAACTTCTTCATAGGCAATTGCCCAGGATATGATTAATACCGTTTCAATGTCGAAAATAACGAAGAGCATCGCTACCAGGTAAAACTGGGAAGGGAACCGTAATCGTGCGGAGCCGGTGGAGATGATGCCGGACTCATAGGCCTCTCCGGTGGCGCGGTCTTTATGCCGCTGCCCCAGTACATAAGAGAGCCCCAGTATGATACTGATAAGTATCACAACGATAGCACCATATGCTAAAAACGGCCAGATGGGGGTGATGTCAGAAACAGCGCTTTTCAAAGTGTTCGCCCTCCCGAGCGATTTACTTAAAAGTCCGTCATGCCTGTCTATCAGTTAAAACCAGTAGTATGCTTTCCAATCTACTGAACATGTCTATTATTGGTAATGCTAGTCTGTAAACCGCCAAATCAAGAGGGAAGACCGGATACGGATCCGGTTTCATAACGTTTCAAGTGCTGCTATACGGTAAAGACTATATGAAACTGAAGTTACAAAAAATACAATGATAAAACAAAAGATTAAAATGCGATACTCAGGTATGCGTACCCGTAATATAGCATTCGAGACTGGTAATGATATGCTGTTGGTCGTCAATAATAAACTTTACCACGTCACCAATAGATATCAAACCCATCAGTCTGTTCTGCTGGTCAACAACCGGGAGGTGACGGATCCTTTTATCTGTCATCAATCCCATACAATCTTCAATGGAATCATCTTCAGTAACCGTAATAGGGCGTTCCGTCATGATTTCCCGGATCAGGGTTTCCTTTGATGCACGCCCCTTCAGGATAACCCGGCGGGCATAATCACGTTCGGAGAAAATTCCCATAAAATGTTCGTCTTCATCAACTACTGTCAATGCTCCCACGTTGTGATCCACAAGGAGTTGAAGCGCTTCAAAAACAGTGTTGTCGGGATTTATGGAGTATACTGCATGACCCTTTACCTGCAGGATATTACGTACCTTTCCCATGGCAAGATATTTAGAATAGTAAATAAATGAAAAACCACCATTTCTAAGTTACCAATTTTCATTGTTAAAAGCAAGGCAGTGAAAATAAATCGTTTGTGTAAATTGTACACAAAGCTCCACGCGGAGGTTGTCTTACTCAGGATTAAACTTATTTCACTGATTACGCTGATTTGATCACTTTGGATTTTAAGGGATTCGGGGGAGATATAAGCGAAAACGCGGAGGTTGTCTTTCTCAGGATTAAACTTATTTCACTGATTACGCTGATTTGATCACTTTGGATTTTAAAGGATTCGGGGAGATATAAGCGAAGAACGCGGATTTTGTCTTACTCAGGATTAAACTTATTTCACTGATTACGCTGATTTGATCACTTTGGATTTTAAAAGATTTGGGGAGATTAAAGCGGATATACTCGCTTATATCTCCCAAAATCTTTTAAAAAAATATAATCAGTTAAATCAGCGTAATCCTGAGTAAGACAAAATCCACGTTCTTCGCTTATATCTCCCCGAATCCTTTAAAATCCAAAGTGATCAAATCAGCGTAATCAGTGAAATAAGTTTAATCCTGAGAAAGACAAAATCCGCGTTTGTTAATGATTGTTAAAAAAAACGGGATATAAATACGCGGCCATTTATATTTGCCCCGGTATGAAACTTTCGGTTAAAAGAATTGGTCAGCTGGCAGTGCCCGCCGCCACTGTAGCATTGCTCTTTCAGCTGTATTGGCTGAGACAAACCTGGCTTACTGCCCGGCAGTCGTTCCGTAGTACTGCGACGGAGTGCCTGCAAAAGGCCTATGATGCAGCCATGATGAGCAACCTGGGCCACATAGGCCGTACCAACGACTCCCTTCAACAAATGAATATATCCTCTTCCATTAACTTTGAAGAACTGGAAGATGATGAAAATGAAACTGTGGAGCAGGCCGCGAAACGCGACAGCATGATCAATACACTCGCCGCCCGGCTGCATCTTGACACCGGTAAATCCCACAGCATACCGGTACCCAATGTGGAATATGCCCAAATGTCCAATATTCTTTCCCGCATGTTTTCATCTTTTGGCTTACAGCTGGTGCATATCGACAGCCTCCGGCACGAATACCGGTTGTTACTGCATGAAAAAAATATCGACCTGCCTTTCCGCCTGTACACCGACACCACCCTGACCGCGGTAAAGAGTAATCCACGGCTGCTGCTCATTCATCCCGCATTGAATACCCAAACCAATACCATCGGCGTACTGTTTTCCGGCGAAACCATCTATCTACTGCAACAAATATTCCCGGCTATCATCGTTTCTTTCTTTATAGGACTGCTGATCGTGGGCTGCATATGGACACTCTGGCGCATCATCGTAAAACAAAAGAAACTGGAGCAAATGAAACAGGACTTTATCAGTCATGTTACCCACGAACTGAAAACACCGGTAGCCGTACTGCAGGCCACCAACGAAGCGCTGCTCAACTTCGGCGGCAGCAACAGCCCGGAAATGACAACACGGTATCTCCATCTCAATAAAACAGAACTCGACAAACTCCAGGGACTCATCGATCAGATCATGACCATCACCCGGCTGGAACAACAACTGCATCAACGGCAAACAACCGCCATGCCGCTGGAAGAGAGCCTCAACGGAATTATTCAGCGATTCGCCTACCAGGATAGTGTGCAAATTCACATAGATAACCGATCAGGACACAACAGTATAGAAACCGATAAACAGGCGTTTGAAATCATCTTCAGTAACCTGCTCGACAATGCCATTAAATACAACAACAAACCACAGAAGCTGATTACATTAACAATAAAAGATAACAGGGACCGCATCTTTATTACGGTAACCGATAACGGCGAAGGTATTTCCAACAGCCATCTGCCCTTTATCTTTGATAAATTTTATCGTGTTACCAGTGGTGATACACAGGATACCAAAGGCCACGGACTTGGGCTCAGTCACGTTAAAGCACTGGCACAACAACTGCAGGCCACCGTTGAAGTAAACAGCACTCCCGGCACAGGCACTACGTTCACCCTTCAATTTCCACGCTATGCAAAAAATTAAACTACTGCTGGTAGAAGATGAACTTACCCTGGCAGGCGTTGTAAAGGAAACGCTGGAGTTGAACGGATTTCATATTATGCATGCCGCAAATGGCCAGCAGGGCTGGGATGCCTATCTCTCCTTCCGGCCCCATGCCTGCGTGGTAGATATTATGATGCCAAAAAAAGATGGCATCTCCCTCGTAAAAGATATCCGTAACGTAGACGAACATACGCCGATCATCTTTCTCACTGCCAAAAGCGAAACCTCCGACGTGTTGCGCGGATTACAAAGCGGGGCCGACGACTATATCAAGAAACCCTTCAGCATGGAGGAACTGATCCTTCGCGTTAAAGCACTCATCAAACGCGCACACAGCAACCCATCCCTCAATGCCCCCAAAGGTATTTACCGCATCGGCCAATATGTTTTTGATCATAACCGCCAGGAACTGAAACATGAAGCAGCTACCATCCGGCTCTCCCTCCGGGAAGCAGATATGCTGCGCATGCTGGCAGAACGCCCCAACACCACCACCCACCGGAAAAGCATGCTGCTGGAATTATGGGGCGATGATAATTTTTTCAATGCCCGTAACATGGATGTATATATCAGCAAACTCCGGAGATACCTGCAACACGACGCCACCGTGCAACTTATCAATGTAAGAGGACAGGGATATAAGCTCGTCTTTTAACAATCATTCACACTATACTCAGGTTCGTTAACGGTTACGTGTACACGATGATCCTACTTTCGTATCGTTCAATTACAAACGATGATACAAAAAGCAGCGATCCTTCTTTGTACCCTGCTGGCAGCGGCTGTCAGCAGCCATGCACAGGCCACCAAACAACTGAAGGAAGTAGTTATAAAAGGTAAAGCAGACATCCGCGCGAAAGGAGATACCCTGGAATATGATGCCGCGCGCTACAAAACAAAAGACAATGCCGTAGTGGAAGAACTGCTGCGCAAGCTGCCCGGTGTCCGGGTAGACCGCGCCGGCAACATCATCGCCCAGGGTGAAACTGTACTAAAAGTATTGGTAGACGGAAAAGAATTCTTTGGCAACGACCCCGCCATCGCCACCCGTAATCTCCCGGCCAACATGGTCGCCAAAATCCAGGTGCTGGATAAGAAAAGCGACCAGGCCGCCTTTACCGGCATCGACGATGGTAACAGCACCAAAACCATCAACATCGTTACCAAAAAAGAAATGAAAAAAGGATACTTTGGCAATGCTTCAGCGGGCGGTGGCACCCATGAACGCTATGAGGCCGGGGTAAACGTTAACAGCTTCGCCGGTGATAAACAGCTCTCTCTTTTATTCAAAGCCAACAACGTAAATAAGTCGGGCTTCAGCGCAGGCGAACTGCTTCGCCTCGCCGGCAGCAACCCCGAAATATTTGACCAGCTTCCTTCCTACGCAATGGCCGAAATCCTTAAAATGAAAGGCGTACAGGCAACAGCAGATAACCCGGAGGAACTGGCGCAGCTCTCTAATCCCACAGGATTAAACAATACCCAATACGGCGGCGTGAACTTTAACAACGACTTTAGCAACAACACCGCTCTGCGCAGCAGCTATTTCTTTAACCGGTTCGCATCACGGAATAATTATGATAACCACCGGTTTTATCAACTCCCCGACACCAGTTATCACTACTACCAGCAAGGCCATCAAACAGATATCAATAATAACCACCGCGTAAATGCCAGCATCGATATACCTGTAAATGCACAGAACAGTATTAAAATCTCCCCGGTATTCAACAGCATCCAGTCTTCCGGTGTCAATCAACTCTCCTATCGCTCCCTGAATGAAGCGCAAACACAATTGCTGAACAACGGCACCCAATACCATGAAAGCAATGCCAGCAGCTGGCAGTCGGCCACCGATATTCTTTTCCGGCACAAATTCCGGCAAGAACGGCACACCTTATCACTCACCGTAACTCCCGCCTGGCTGAAAAACAATAACCAGGTACGAAATATCTCCCTCAACAATATCTATAACATTAAAATACCCCGCACAGATACTATTAATCAACAGCTCTGGATACAGGGCCATGGCTTTTCGGTAAATAATCAATTCGTATATACCCTGCCGTTATCACGCACACATACGTTGCTGATCAGTGAAAACTTCTTCTACAGCAATACCCGGCAACAACAAACCGCATTCAGCTTTGATCCGGTGCAACAACAATACACATTGCCCGATGAACGCTACCACGACGACTTCTCCACAACCAACACCCGCAGCACACCCGCTGTGGCGGTGTCCGCAAAGTATAAGCGTTTTAGTTACACCGCGGAAGCAGCACTGCAAATCAACTGGCAGCAAAGTAATTCGCGGGTACAGCACTACCAGGTGAATAACACCTATCATAACCTGCTGCCCCGTATCAACGCCCGGTACCAGTTTTCTCCGGCACGCAAAATCAGCGTCGATTACCAGACCAGCGTTCAGCTACCTGCCATTTCGCAGCTACAGTCCCTCCCCGATATCAGTGATCCGATGTATGTGCGCCAGGGAAACCCTGCCCTGAAACCGGCTATCAGGCGCAGTATACGTGCATCTTATCTTTTCACAAACGCAGATAACGGCAGTTATACCAATATTATGGCGAATGGCAGCATAGTAGCCCGCCAGTTTACTGACTATGCCGTTACAGACAGCAGCGGTAAACAACTGATCACCACTATTAATGCTAACGGATACGCCAACACGAATGTATCATTCCAGCACTTTTTTAAAACAGACGACGAAGGATCAGGTATCACCTATGGTCTGCAGCTGGCTTACAATGCCTATCCATCGCTATTCAACAGCATACAACGCAACAACCGGCAATACAGCGTGGCGCCCGATATCAGCTTTAATTACTATCCTGCGGCATTCCTGAATATTTCAGCGCACCTCAACACTGCCTGGAACAACACCACAATGCTGCAAAAACCCTACTGGTTGTTTAACTACGATCTGTCCGCTGTCGCTACGCTTCCCTGGAACATGCAGGCAGAAAGCGAATGGACAGGTTACACCACCTCCGGCCTCAGTAACAACTATAACACCACCGCCCTGTTATGGAATGCTTCCCTCAGCAAAAACATAGGCAAAAAGTATACACTGAAAGTAGCCGCCACCGATTTGCTGCGGCAAAACAAAAATGTGATGCGGATGGTGCGGGGCGGATATACGGAAGATCAGCGGAACAACATGCTGGGGCAGTATTTCATGGCAAGCCTTGTTTACCAGCTCCGCTCTTTCAAAAAAAAGTAATTCATCTCACTAAATATATATTATCATGAAAACAACTTTCATCTTAACATTTGTATTACTGGCCGCTGCTTATATGCCAGCGGCTGCGCAGGACAAAAGCAGCGGAAAAATAAGCTATACGCTTACCATGAACCTGCACGCTAACCTGAAGCCGGAACAAATGCAATACAAAGACATGATTCCCGAAACTGCTACGCAGGACGCGTCATTGTGGTTTAACAAACAGCGTTTCAAAACATTCTATAACGCTAACCAGAAAAAGGAAGGAGACGACGTGGAAGTAAACGTAAACATTCAGTCTGATAACGGGGATGAATTGTATGTGGATCTCGACAGTAAAAAACAATGGGCAAAGAAAAATGGCAAACTGAAAGAAGCGCCGTTAGACATACGTAAAGGCGAAAGCATTGCCACCGGCGCAACAAAGGAAATCCTCGGTTATCCCTGCCAGCAGCTTATCCTCGTTAATAAAAAAGATTCCACCACAATATGGTACACCACTGCCCTGCCGTTACATGCAGGCAGTCCTATTGGCATGTTCACCGACAAAGGCGTGGTACTGGAAATGCAGCACAGGAAAATGAGTTTCATGGCAACCGCGATTGAATTTATGCCCATCAGGGACGAAGAGTTAGCCATCAGCCGTTAAATAAAAAAACGCAGCGGGAGATGATCCCGCTGCGTTTCCTTCTCAAAAAAAATATTATAAACTCACTACTCCCTTTACCGGTGCAGCTGTTTCCTGGTGCAAATCAAACACTACAATTTCATTGGCGCCTTTCTTTAGCCATGGAGCAGGACAGTACAGATTTTTCTGCGGTCCTATTTCCCAGTAGCGGCCAAGATTGTGACCGTTTACCCAAACAATTCCTTTCTTATATCCCGACATATCGATGTAGGTATCACCGGGTTTATCCAGGTTAAAAGTGGCTTTAAAAAACTGGCCGGGTTTAGCAGCGTTACCGGAAGAAGCGCTCAGTTCCTGTACGAATTTTTCCGTCATAGGCAGGCTGTACACTTCCCAGTTCATCAGCGTCATACCGTTCAGGACTACACGATCTGTGATTCCTTTACGGTCAATCAGCGCTTCTGCAAAGTTGATGCGGCCCATGCCCTCAACGAGGATTTCCAGTACGGGATCTTTCACATCGCTTACCGGCAGATCAATTGTTTTCTCCCCAAGCCGGCGGTCAATTTTCCCGATGTACTTGCCATTGAGAAACACGGTTGCATAGTCGTGCAGGTCTTTTACACTCAGCTTGCCGCTTTTATGTCCTATCAGCGTGGTTTTATACACCATAAAGCCATAGTCCTGCCCATAGGCTTCAAATGGCTTTGGCTGCGGGGATTTAACCGGCTGTGGTAAATGATCCCATACCGAAGTGAATGGGGTAAGATTAAATTCAGGAATTGTAATGGCCGGAACAGGCTTTGGTATGGCAGGTAATTTTTTGCCCTTCGGGAGATAGGAACCGATCAGCTGACGCAATGCCTGGTATTTAGGCGTCGCATTTCCCTGCTCATTGATAGGCGCATCATAGTCGTAGCTGGTTACATCGGGTTCATAGCCCTTTCCGCCGGAATTTGCGCCGGCAGTATAGCCGAAGTTGGTACCGCCATGAATCACATACAGGTTGAATGAACGTTTGGTATCCATCAGGAATTTCACTTCCTTCGAAATGCCGTCTATGCCCGGCCGTTGCCATTGTTCGCCCCAGTGGGTTAACCAACCCGGGTAAGATTCGCTGCTGAAGGCGGGTACATTGGGGTTTTGTTTTTTGGCGGCGGCGAAATCAGCTTCCGATCCGCCGGAGTCCAGCCCGATGGCAGCGCCTTCCACGCCTCCTGCTTCCAGCATATAGGCGGTAGCGCCATCGGCCGTGTAGAATGGAACATTGATGCCATTCTTTACCCACATATCTTTCAGCGTATTTAAATATTCTTTATCGTTACCGTAACTGCCGTATTCATTTTCAATCTGCACCATTACTACCGGTCCGCCGTTAGTTACCAGCAACGGCTTTATTTCTGCCGCCAAACGATCTACGTAGGTGGATACCGCGGCTATATAGCGCGGATCCATACAGCGCACCTTTATATCCGGTGTTTGCAGGAGGTAAGGAGGCAAACCACCAAATTCCCATTCTGCACACACATAGGGACCGGGGCGCAGTAATACCCACATGCCTTCTTCCTGGGCTATTTTAATAAATTCCGCAATGTTGTGATTACCGGTACTGAAATCAAACTGGCCTTTCACCGGTTCGTGATAGTTCCAGAACACATATGCCGCAATGGTATTACAACCCATTGCCTTCGCCATCTGAATGCGGTGACGCCAGTATTCGTGTGGTATACGGGCCGGGTGCATCTCTCCGCTGATCATCTGGAAGGGTTTGCCATCCAGCATAAAATCAGTTTTACTTAATGCAAAAGAATGTTTGTTTTGCGCCTGCACTGCCTGCCCCATCCAACAGGATAGCGCCAGCATGCCGCTTAGGATTACTTTCTTCATTGTTCAAATAAGTTGCAGATAAGCGTACAAAATACACCAAAATATTTGATTGGAAATATTTTTTATAAGACGCCTGGCTTTACTCCTGAACACTGATATCCGCTACTATGGCCCGGTGGTCTGATACATACACTTTCAACACCTCGTCATAACCGCTGATATTATTATACCGGGTTACTGAGAAGCGGTTTACCGGGGTGGTCATGATGTAATCAATGGTGCGATCCGGCTTATCTGAAGGAAAAGTAAGCGGACATTGCTGGAGGCAGCCCAGGTTCATGAAACTCCGCATAATGCCTATGGTCTGCGATGCGGGAATAGCATTAAAATCCCCGCCCAATATCAATGGCTTCCCCAGTTCCGTTACTGCCTTTTTTAATTCCGCTGCCTGTAATAAACGGCTGTCTTCCTGCGCCAGGTGGTCGAGATGAGTGGATGCAAAATAAAATTCCCGGCCGTCTTTTTTCACGCGGATCATAGCCATTGTCCGGAACTCGCCACCTATATCCGGCGCCACCGGCAAGGCATAGCGTTTCCGTTCAAGAATGGGTAACCGCGAAAGCACGGCATCGCCATACTCTCCTCCGGTTACATCCATTGCTTTTGTAAAGTACCAGTCCATTCCTGTAAGCTTTGCCAGTTCTGCTGCCTGGTGAACGTTCACACCGGTACGACGGGTATACACATCTACTTCCTGCAATGCCACCAGGTCCGGCTTTTCCTGGTTGATCACTTTGGCCAGGGCCTCCAGGTTGGCCGGCGGACCGGAAGAAGCCCGGGCGCCGTAAATGTTATAAGTCATCACTCTTACCATTATTTTCGGACGCGCCGGTTCTTCCGGTGAAGTATTTACTGTTTTCCGCTTGCCACAGGACAACAGGCAGCTGGCTAAGCCTATCAACCAAAATATCTTTCTCATCATCAAAAGGCGTTGATCTCCGCAATATGCGTCAGGTAGATATCTCCCTGGCTGGTGTTCACGGTCAGTTTCACAAACCTGGCCTGCTGCGCATACGCCAGGTAAACGGTGCTTACTTTATCATTGGCCAGCGTAAAGGATTCGGCATAGTTCCAGGTGGCGCCGTCGCGGCTCAACTCCACGATAATATTTTTGGGGTTGCCGGTAGCCTTTACCTCCCCGGTATTTTTATCTGTCCGGCCAGTAATACTGATACCGTGTATCTTTTGTTCTACCTGTGTATCAATGGTAATATAATGCGGAGGGCCGGGCTTCGACGCTTTCCACCGGGTGCTCCAGAAGGTGGCTGTATCGCCATCCAGCGCGTGGATAGCATGGCCGTTGGTTGCCCCTTCGCCGGTGGTTTCCTCCGATGAGAAGCCGGTAATATTCCAGTTGCTGCGATCCAGCATAGGAAACGGATTGGCAGCATAACGCCCGCTGATCAGGAAGTAAGCAGTGCGTAGCTTCTCATTTACTTTCATGCTGGTTTCAATAGTCACCGGCAGCAGGTAGCTGCCTACGCCATCCAGTTTATCCATATGCACTACCAGGTTTAACGGCGCCGTGCTGAATCTCCCTGCCGGGATTGTGGCGGAAGACTGTTCCAGCTCATAGCTTCCCTCGGGTAATACCGGGTAACTGGTAAAGTTGTTAGTGTTGAAATGATCTGTCAGCGAAGCATCTACTTTGAATTTTACATTTATATCAGATGCCGGTGAATGCGGCCCGCCATAACAGGCGCCATAAACAATACTGTCGCCCTTTCCGGATATTTCAAATGAATACACTGCGGGAGCAATAACTGCCTGTGGCATGTACACAACAGCGGTGCTGTCGGATATATTTTCCAGTTCGGCACTGTTGTTCCGGCAACCGCTCCAGGCAGTGGCCGCAGCAAGCGATAATATCAATAATTTTATCTTCATTTTTCTAATATTGATCATCAGGAAATAATTTACCAGCCTGGATTTTGTACCAGCTTTCTGTCACGGTCTATTTCCGATTGAGGAATAGGGAACAGGTAATAATTCTTCAGGAAAACCCTCCGCTCAAATATGGTTCTTTGATAAAAAACCTGGTCGGTAAGTTTGGTACCTGCGTCTACGTTCATGCCGTAGAAGTTTCCGCCATCGGTTTGTTCAGCGATCTTCCAGCGGCGGGTATCGAAGTAACGGAGGCTTTCCAATGCCAGTTCCACTCTCCTTTCATGCCTGATCTTTGCGCGCATGGCGGCCTGCCCCAGCCCACCTGCAACATCAGGTACGCCGGCCCTGTTACGGATTTCGTTCAGGTATTTAAGGATATCCGGGTTACCAGGCTCGTACTCGTTCAATGCTTCGATATAGTTCAGTAATATTTCCGCATAACGAATCAGTATAAAAGGCCTGGCCACATACTGGGTGATCCTGGGATTACTGTCGGGATGCACGTTTTTCCGGGCGATGTAGCCGGTACGCGGAAAGTCCCACGATCCTTTCTTACCGGTATTGCCGGTGAAGAAAGTTTCAATCACTTTATTGCCTTCGCTTTTATTGATCCAGAGACTGCCATTGTAACTAACATTTACATAAAACCGGGGTTCTCTGTTTACATACATGTTATAGGTACCGGCAGTTGTATATTTAGTAGCAGTAGAAGAAAAACCGGTTTCTTTATAACCCGATCCGGATTCATAGATCCCTTTTCCATTTTCCATTTCAAATTCATCTACCAGTTGCTGCGTAACAGCCACCGCGGCGTATCCGCTGGCTAAACGGGGTGTTACGGAACGTTCCCAGTCTTTCAGCCCGTTAGAAGTCCTGGTGAAAATCACTTCCGAATTCCAGGGATCCAGGAATACATCGCGGGTAGAGAGATAAGGATCAAAGTTTCCGCTGGTATCATTCTTACGGTACAGGGAGAAACTGAAACCGGTCATTACATCTTTGGCGGCATCGGCGGCACGTTTCCATTTTTCACGATCATATTGCGCGCTTACCAGCTGTTTGCCATCCAGGTTGCGGAAGCCGGCGTAGTCGGGGTTACCGTTGAACTGCGGACTTGCCGCCAGTAACAGCACCCTGCTTTTAAAAGCTTTGCATGCGGCCTGTGTGGCGCGGCCATAATCATTTTCGCCCTGTGCGGTAAAATGTTTGGGAAGTTTCTGCGCGGCGAGGTCCAGCTCTGATACAATGTAGTTAACACATTCGTCGTACGAATTCCGTGGCTTTTGCATCTCTTCATCGGTAGGCGCCAGGTCGCCCGCAATCGGGATATCCCCCAGAATAATAGCGGGGCCATATTGACGGATAATACCGTAATAAAAGAACGCCCGCAGGAAACGCGCCTCGGCTTTATATTGGTCAATAAGATCCTGGCCGTTAGGCAGCGCCAGTATCTCTTTATTCCCATCAATATGCTGCATAAAATAAGTAGCCGAACGGACACCCTGGTAGAATTTAGTCCAGTTGTTCATGTAATCGGATGCCGCACTCCAGTTACCCAGGTTCATGGGATAGGTGTTATAACCGGAACCGGGCCGGTCGTAGGTAATATCTGCATCATCTGAACATCCTTCCCAGGCGCAGGTATTGCGGTAGGCTTCATTGGGAATGGTAACGTAAATATTAGCAAGGTATTCTTCAGAATATCTTCTTCGGTTAAATACCTGCTCAATAGTGATACGGTCGCTGGGAACCTGGTCAAGGAAGTTACTGTTACAGGAAGCCGTTTGTAAAGAAACGCCGACCAGTAAAATGTGAACCATCTTTTTTATTTTCATCCGG
Source organism: Chitinophaga sp. W3I9 (assembly GCF_050434025.1). NCBI lineage: Bacteria > Pseudomonadati > Bacteroidota > Chitinophagia > Chitinophagales > Chitinophagaceae > Chitinophaga > Chitinophaga sp. W3I9. The sequence goes on along the minus strand of NZ_JBNPWC010000001.1, from coordinate 3,417,104 downwards.
AGAGAATTATAATGTTTAGGAATGATCGTTGTTATCAGAAGTTGACGGCAACGCCGGCAGAATATGATTTAGTACTTGAATAAGAGGCGCCTCTTCCATTGCCTACCTCTACATCCCAGAGCTTAAACGGTGAGAAAGTGAGGATGTTTACCCCTTGCAGGAAGATGTTAGCGGATTTAAGTTTCGCGCGTTTCATCCAGGCAGCGGGCAGGTTATAACTTAGCTGTAAAGTCTTTAACCGGATATAGTCGCTGTTCTTTATCCACCAGGTGCTGGCGGCGTAGTTATCATTCAGTGAACCTGCCATCAGGCGGGGATAAAAAACGTCCTGGCGTGGATTTTCTTCGGTCCACCGGTCGTTGATATTGCTGAATAAATTTCCGCGGCTCAGTCCCTGCTGGAAAGGCATGGTGCCTTCACCGTTCAGCAGTACATCCACATGAGCGGCGCCCTGGAAAAGGGCCGACAGCCCAAACGCTTTGTAGCCGAGTGTAAAACCGAAGCCATATACCATTTCAGGAACATCGCCATATCCGATAGGCGCCTGATCATAGGAATCGATCACGCCGTCGCCGTTGATGTCTTTGTATTTAATATCGCCGGCCCGCACATCGCCTGTTTGCCTGGGTGAGTTCTGTACTTCCTTATCGCTTTCAAAAAGTCCGAGTGCGATGTACCCGAACCGCTGTCCTACGCGCAGCCCTTTGCGGTCCAGCCAGGGATACTTCCAGCTGGGATCATCATTCTCCACTACTTTATTCCTGTTATAAGTAAAATTGCCCAGCAGCTGCAGGGAGAAGTCGCCGAAGCGGCGGTTATAGGTGACGGATGCATCTATTCCTTTGTTGTCAATAATACCCACATTACCAAACGGCGCGTTGATCATCCCTATATAACCCGGTAACGATTTCCGGCGCAGGAAAATGCCGCTGCGGTATTCCCGGAAAAGATCCACCTGCAACGTGAGATTATCATGCAGTAGCCCGATATCAAAGCCTAGGTTGGTTTTGCGGGAGGTTTCCCATTGTACATCCACGGCATATTCACCGATTTCCTTACCGGTAAATTTCTGGTTGATGTTCTTTCCAAAATAATAATCGCTGGTATTGGCTACGGTTGCCAGGTAGGCAAATCTTCTGCCGTCGATGTTGCTATTGCCTACGATACCATGCGAAAAGCGGATCTTAAAAAGTGATACTGTATTTTTAATACCGGAGAAGAAATTCTCTTCAGATACTACCCAGCCCAGGCCTGCGGAAGGAAAAAGGCCATAACGCTGATCGGGGTAAAAGTTTTCCGATCCGTTATATCCAAAATTTATTTCTGCAAAATACCGGCTGCGGAAACCGTAGGTGAAACGCCCCGCCAATCCCTGGAACCGGTAAGGCAATGATGTTTCCAGGTCGGCCGCATAGGTGTTGGCTTTGTCGCTGCGGTTGTAGAGCAACATGCCGGATACATCGTGCTTACCAAAACTCCTGTTATAGTTGAGTCCAAATTCAGAATAGAAGGTGCGTTCGCCCTGGTTACTTTTTGTATACTGGAGAAACTCTGTACCAATGGCCACCTGGTCAAACACCAGGTTACCATCGGCATCCCGGCCGGTGGCCAGCCAGGTGTCCGGTATTTTCGTATAGCGGTTGCTGGTATAGTTATAGGCGTCGAATGAAAACATACCCGTTACAGATAATCCTTTAGTGAGGAAGGGCAGCTCCTGCGTGAGGCGCAGATTAGAGTATACCTGGCTTCTCCACTGGTTGGCATAACCGCCCTGGGTGAGGCTTGCCCAGGGATTGGACAAACCGCCGGAACGCACGTCTGCCACTTTACCATCCGGGTAACGGGTTGGAATCTGCACCGGCGTCATAAAATATGCGTCCGTAAAAATATCGGATACGCCGGTAGTGGGCAGGTTTACATTACTCAGGTAACCTTGTATGCCTAGCTTAACAGTAGTAGTGGCGGAAGGCTTCAGGGTGATATTGGAAGTAACGTTATACCGTTTCAGGAAAATAGAGGAATTGTATTTGGTGAGTTCATCTGTTTTATACATTCCCAGCTCATCGTAGTAACCAAGACCGATATAGTATACCGCTTTTTCTGAACCGCCGCTGATATTGGCGTTCGCATTTCGTACTTTTCCATTGTTGCGGAAAAGTTCTTTAAACCAGTCCACATTAGGATACAGGTAAGGATCACTGCCATCGGCGGTTTTCCGGATAGCCTCGTCAGAATACACCGGCGCGCTGCCACGGGTGGTCAGCGCTTCGTTTGATAATTTCATATAGGTAGGGCCGTCTGCAAACGAAGGCAATTTGGTAAACTGGGTGATGCCTTCTGTATAACGCAGGTTATAGGCGGGCTTACCGGGCTTACCTCCTTTGGTGGTGATCAATATAACGCCGTTGGCGCCGCGCACGCCGTATACTGCGGTAGCGGAAGCATCTTTGAGTACAGAAAAACTTTCAATGTCTTCAGGGTCTACATTGGAAATACTCCTGGGCACACCGTCCACCAATGTGAGCGGTGCGCTGAAGCCCTGCGTAAAAGTGGAAATGCCGCGGATGTAAATATTGGCATCGTTGTAACCTAATTCCCCGCTGCGTTGTACGGATACCATTCCTGCTACGCGGCCTCCGAGCGACTGTGTAAGATTGGATACCGGCTGTTTCAGTTCCTTGGGGGTGATAGTAGCCTGCGCACCTACCAGGCTGATTTTTTTCTGCTCACCAAAACCCACTACCACTACTTCTTCCAGCGCGGAAGACGCTTCCTCCAACACTACGTCTATTTTGTTTTTCCGCTGTACCGGAATTTCCTGTTTACGGAATCCCATCAAACTAAACACCAGCACTGCGTTATCATCTACCGATAAAATAAATTTTCCGTTGCCGTCGGTACCGGTGCCCAGGCGGGTGCCTTTGATGGCAACGGTTACGCCTACCATCGGCTGACCCGTAGAATCCACCACTACGCCGGTGATTTCCCTTTTGCCTCCCGGAGAAAGATTAATGGCAGGAGGCACTTCTTTTGTCGCTACTGAAATATTCTGACCCGAAGTTCTGAACTGCAAACCGGTACGGCCTTCCAGGTCCTGTAACAGTTTGGCAACTGCCATATTTTTATAGTTCACGGTTAACTTCTTTCCAAAAGCTTCCAGTGACTTATCATACAGGAAACGGAAAGTGGTTTGTTTTTCAATGGCGCGAAAGAGGGTGGTCACCGTGGCATCTTTCAGCTGGATGGTGACTGTTTTTGTTTGGGGGTCCTGTTCCTGTGCGTGCAGCGGCGCCATATAAACGGCTGCCGCCAGGAATGAGCACAGAACGACCCTCACGGCCTTTTTCAGGCCGCGTGAAGCGGATAATAAAATTAGGATCATACGTTAGGTTTTGTTAGCGTAGTATGTATTAAAACAGGATTAAGCGGTTTATTTTTTATCTATACGGATTATATTTCCCTGGCGATGATATTGCAGATGATAAATAAAACAGATGGATTCCAGCACAGAGTCCAGCGAAGTGTTAGCCTGTTGCCCGGACAATACATGCCGCCCCATTTCCGGTGTGCCCAGCACAATACTAACACTGTACCATCTTTCCAGCACGGTAGTAACTTCCTTCAATGTAAGATTGTCCATCGTGATAATACCCTGCTGCCAGGAGTTCATTTTATGCGGTTCTTCCCTGAACCTGGTGAAACCGTTGCTGGCGCTGTCGTAACTTACTTTGCTGCCTTGTTCCAATATGGCCTGTTGACCTTCAGCCGCCATTACTTTTACTTTTCCCGTGGCAACGCCCACTACCAGCTTTTCGCCGGGATAATGCTTCACATTAAAAGAGGTTCCCAATACCTGCGTTTGTACATGCCCGGTGTGTACGATAAAAGGGGCCTGGCGGTCGGGATGTATCTCAAAAAAAGCCTCGCCATCCAGCATTACCTCCCTGGATGTGCCGGTATATGCTTCGCTGTAACGGATCACCGACCGGGCGTTTAATATTACCGTAGAACTATCGGGAAGCACTATACGTTTTATTTCTCCGTCGCCTGCAGCAATGGTGGTATATGACGGCTGATGACGGGGCCATAGTAACATCAGGCCCAGCAACACCAGCAGCATGGCGGCATAGGGCAACCAGCGGCGGAATTGACCGCCGCGGATATTTCTTTGCAGCGCCATGTTCACTACTTTATTTTTCAATCCGGCAGATAGTGGTTGCGGCTCGCTTTGAAACCATTCTTCAGCCGGCATCAGGTCGCCCTGGTTGTTTTCTTCGAGCAACTGTAAAAGCAACCGGAGCTCCTCCCGGCTGGCAGTGTTATGTTGTACTTTTTCTATCAGCTCCTGTAACAGGCCGGCATCAGGTTTCATCATATACAGTTCACTTCTACCTATATATACACTAAAAAAAAGGAGGCTACTTAGTGGAAGAAAAAAATTATTTCAGGAAGAATAATATCAGCAGCAAAATATAGGAATCTTTCAGCTCAGCTTTTATTACTTTCAGACTGCTGTGGATGTGCGCTTCTACAGTACGTATGGAGATACCCAGTTTATCGGCAATTTCGCGGTGCGATAATCCTTCTTCCCTGCTCATACGGAACACAGCCCGCTGCTTGTCGCCCAGCGAGTCCAGCACGCCCTGGTATTGCTTGTACAGCTCATTATAATCCAGCCGGTGTAAAATACTGTCGGCCGGCTGCAATAAGGCATTCTCAGGATCCGTAGTCATTAGCCGGCGGCTGACTTTATTGCGGATAAAATTCAGGATATGATTTCTTGCGATCGTGAATAGTAATACCTGTATATCAGCAGTCTCATCCAGCTTTGCGCGGAAATGCCAGAGTTTGAGGAAAATGTCCAGCAGTAATTCTTCTGCATCTTCCTCAATACCCACCTTTTTCCTGCAATAGCCTAAAACGCGCGGGCCCAGCAGATCCAGTAAAGAACGCAGTGCTTCTTCGTCGCCTTCACGGAAACGGCGCAACAGGAAAGGTGAAATAAGAATAGTTGTATTGTCCATGCAGGAGACAAAATTAATAAGCCATTGTTAACGTAAGGTTATGATATGATTAACAGCGTGCAGTCTATAATTTTCATTGTTCGTCTGGTGGAATTTTACGTCCATCAATATTAATAAAAATAATCTTGTGGAGAAAGAAATTCCGGTGATCTCTTTTATTAAAATATACAGGTCAGTGGCCGGTTGCTAATTACTACTCCGGGGATTGTTCGGGGTCAACGGTAATCTTTGCAGTATGCCTGCTAAAAACAAAAGGGAAACCGGTAAGCTGGTTTCCCTTTTGCGCTGTTTAAATATTTCCTTTCTTCAGTTCCTTAACGGCATGATCACATGCCCGCGCAGTAAGCGCCATATAAGTAATGGAAGGATTCACACAGGAGGAAGACGTCATGCAGGCGCCATCTGTTACATATACATTTTTAGCGGCGTGTACCTGGTTAAAACCATTCAGTACAGATGTTTTGGGATCTTTACCCATGCGGGCGGTTCCCATTTCATGAATGCAATGTCCCGGAGGAGGCGCACCGTCGTAGCCATGCACATTTTTCAATCCTGCTGCTTCCAGCATTTCTATTGCACTGGCCTGCATATCCTTGCGCATGGCCATCTCATTGCCTTTAAATTCGCAGTCGATATCAAGTGTAGGCAATCCGTATTTGTCTTTCTTATTTTTATTCAGCACTACCTTATTTTCAAAATAAGGCAGGTGCTCACCCCAGGAACCTATGCCCATGCTCCATTTGCCAGGTTCACCCTGGGCTTCTTTCAACTGAACGCCGATACCCTCCATGCTGGTGCCACGGCCCCTTCCTGCGCCGCCCTGGTAGCCAAAGCCACGCACATAGTCTTTTTGCATGGTGTTGGCGTTGGTGTTACGGAAACGGGGAATATAAATGCCGTTGGGTCTGCGGCCGCTACTGTAATACTGGTCTTCAAAACCTTCATAATCGCCGCCGGCGCCTACGCCATAATGATGATCCATGAGGTTATGCCCCAGTTGTCCGCTGTCGTTGCCAAATCCATCCGGGAACCGGTCTGACACCGAATTGAGCATGATCCAGCTGGTACCTAATGTGGAACCGTTCAGGAAAATAATATCAGCATAGTATTCTACCGTTTTCAGGGTATGGGAATCCATCACTCTTACACCGGTAGCTTTACTTTTATCTTTATCATATAATACTTCCAGTACAATGGAATCCGGGCGCAGGGTCATATTACCTGTTTTGGCGGCAGCAGGCAGGGTAACGCCGTTGCTGCTGAAGTAACCGGTAAACGGACATCCGCGGGCGCACAGGTTACGGTACTGGCACGGACCACGGTCCTTTAATCCTTTTGTGAGATGTGCCACGCGGCCTATGGTCAGGATACGGTCGTTATACTTCTCTTTGACGCGTGCCGCAACATGCTTTTCCAGGCAGTTCATTTCCATTGGCGGCAGGAAAACGCCGTCGGGCAGCTGTGGCAGGCCTTCCGCCTGGCCGCTTACGCCGATATATTCTTCCACATATTTGTACCAGGGGGCAATATCTTTGTAGCGGATAGGCCAGTCAACACCATGACCATCTTTCGCGTTGGCTTCAAAGTCCAGGTCGCTCCAGCGGTACACCTGCCGGCCCCACATGAGGGATCGGCCGCCTACCTGGTATCCACGCAGCCAGTTGAAGGGCTTTATTTCGTTATAGGGGTTCTCAATATCATTTACCCAAAACTGCTGCGTGCCTTCATCAAAAGCATAGCAACGGCTCTGGATGGGATGCTTCTCCCGCATTTCATTGGAGGTATTGAGATGATGAGCAAATTCCCACGGCGCTTTCATCGCGGTAGTGTAGTCCTTGATGTGCTCTACATTGCGGCCTCTTTCCAATACCAGCGTTTTCAGTCCTTTTTCACTGAGTTCTTTGGCAGCCCATCCGCCGCTGATACCGGAGCCCACTACGATGGCATCATACGTATTTTCCTTCTCTGCCTTTATATTCAGGTTCATATCGTTGTGTTTAAAGCCGCAAGCGGCCAGGAATGAGCTTCTGAAAAGCTATCCCTGACCGCTACGCACCTATTGTATTTTTAAATATTGCCTTTCTTCAGTTCTTTCACGGCATAATCTACTGCGCGGGCAGTTAACGCCATATAGGTGAGAGAAGGATTTACACAGGAGGCGGAGGTCATAGCCGCACCATCTGTTACAAAAACGTTCTTCACCGCATGCATCTGGTTAAAGCCGTTGAGCACAGATGTTTTAGGATCGCGGCCCATACGTGCGGTACCCATTTCGTGAATGGCCATACCCGGATAAGATCCGTTGTCGTATGTTTTCACGTTTTTAATACCTGCTGCTTCCAGCATTTCTGCGGCATCATTCATCATGTCTACGCGCATTTTCTTTTCGTTCTCCTTGAACTCTGCATCGAATTTCAGTACAGGCTGGCCCCATGCATCTTTCACGGAGGTATCCAGGGTTACCTGGTTGGCTTCATAAGGCAAACATTCACCGAAACCACCTAAGCCAATGCTCCACTGACCGGGTTCGGTGATCATTTCCTTGAAGTCTTTACCCACGCCCATTTCGGCAATACCGCGGCTCCATCCTGAGCGGCTGGCGCCACCCTGGTAACCAAATCCGCGGATATAATCACGTTTATCGTCGCCGATGTTGCGGTAACGGGGAACATAAATCCCGTTGGCACGGCGGCCGAAATAGTATTTATCTTCATATCCTTCTGCAGTACCGGAAGCGCCTGTACGGAAATGGTGATCCATCAGGTATTTGCCCAGTACGCCACTGTCGTTACCCAGTCCGTTCGGGAAGCGGGAAGAAGTGGAGTTCATCATCACAAAGGTAGAACCGAGGGTAGAACCATTGATGAAGATGACCTTCGCATAGTATTCCACCATTTCTTTGGTGTGCTTATCTATCACTTTTACACCTGTTGCCTTGCCTTGCTTTTCATCATAGATGATGGAATTTACAATGGAATCAGGACGAAGTGTGAGGTTACCGGTAGCTCTTGCTGCCGGCAGCGTGGAGGATTGTGTGCTGAAGTAAGCGCCAAACGGGCATCCGCGGCTGCAGAGATTGCGGTACTGGCATTTCTCACGACCAGGAAGCGGTTGGGTGATGTTGGCTACGCGACCCATCGTAATGTTACGGCCTTTGAATTTTCCTTCTACGCTGGCCTTCAGATCTTTTTCCACGCAGTTCATTTCCATGGCGGGCATAAACTGGCCATCAGGCAGTTGTGGGAGACCTTCGCGGGTACCGCTGATACCGGCAAATTTCTCTACGTAGTCGTACCAGGGTGCAATGTCTTTATAACGGATAGGCCAGTCCACCGCAATGCCATCTTTCAGGTTGGCTTCAAAATCAATATCGCTCAGGCGGTACGACTGACGGCCCCACATAATGGATTTGCCACCCACGATATCCGGGCGGTACCAGTCGAAACGTTTTACTTCATTATATGGACTTTCGGAATCGTTGATCCAGTATTTTTCGTTGTGTTCACTGTAGGGATAGTCGCGACTCAGTTTAGGATGTGTTTCGCGCTGATCTACCGTGATACGGCCGCGGTGTTTAAATTCCCACGGATCTTTGGTGGCCGTTTCATAGTCTTTCACATGTTCCAGTGGTTTACCACGATCCAGCATGAGTACTTTCAGGCCTTTTTCTGTCAGTTCTTTGGCTGCCCATCCACCACTCACACCTGAGCCAATTACGATGGCATCATAAGTATTTTCAGCCTGTGCTTTTATATTCAGGTTCATTTAATTCAGTTTTAAAAAGTAAAGAGAAGATTACACTGCCCAGGCCTTTTCTCCTTTGGTGTAAGGAGTACAACCTTCGTACTTGCCCGGAACGGGAACATAGCGCAACGCTTTGGTGGCACCCGGTTCGGAAGTGAAATAACCCAGCAGGGTTAATTCTTTCAGGTACTGGAAATAATGGGTAGGATCTCCTTCTTTTTTATCTTTACGCTTGTTGTAGTCTACGCGCTCTTTTTCAATCCCTGTGAGGAGCTCGGTGCGCTGTTCCGGTGTAATGTCCATGAAGCCTTTTTTGAATTGCTTCTCACTTGCCTCATTGATTTTTGACAACCCATCGAGGAATGCCTGCTGATCTTCTTTCTTGTAACAATCGTTCATCATTACAATGATAAAGTCTTCTACTTTGGCATCTTTTGCTCCAGGAGTGCTGGTTCTGGGTATGATGGTTTCCGCTATCTCCGCCAGCAAAGCTTTGGTTTCCGGCTTATGAAGATCGTAGTTCTTAGGACCAGAACCTGTGCAGCTTTCTAAAGCTGATAACGTGGAAGCGGAAATGGCAGTACCCAACAAAATCGCCACATTCCTTATTGCGTCTCTTCTGTGCATAAATAGTAAGTTGATTTGACCTTCGAACAAGTTGGAAAAAATTCTTCTAAAAACCAAATAAACAGGGGTGAAATATGCATGAGCGGCTAAAAATAGGAAGAAGTAAAAAAGAAGATGGGTAGACGTAAGTCTGTAATGCGACTTCCATCTACCCATCGGCCTGTACAGTGTGGCAACTGTTACAGGATATATTTTCCTTTGTCGTCTACCAGTACAACCGGCAGGCGGTGGTGTTTTTCGAAATAATCATAAGCCGACCGGAGTTCCGCCCAGAATTGTTTGGAAGAGCTGTCGGTCATGGTAAAAGTGCCCAGGTAGTTCATGGAACCGGGGTTGCCGAACTTCACGGGGAATACATGCACCGGTATGAAATCCTGTCCTGCGTTCTTTGCATTTACCGCCAAAATGTATACCTCATCAATGAATTCATCGGTTAAGGGAATACAACCTACGGTGATGCAGTTGCCGTGGATATAGATTTCACCACCGGGGTTCTTCGGATCGCTCAGGATGCGGTCGGAGAAATTCGGGTAGTTGATACCCAGCGACAGGTGATAGTTGCTGTTCGGGTTAAAATCGTTGATATAATAGAATCCTTCCGGCACCTGGCGGTCCCCTTCCTTACGCTTGGGTCCCATTTTACCGGAAAGTGTACACACCCGGTAAGATTTGAACAAACGGAAAGTGTCCTGGGGGTTATTTTTCACCCAGATCTCCATTTCGCTGTCCAGTTTGAAGGAACGGACAAACATATATCTTGCAGGGTAGGCAAGGCCCTTCTTTTCGAATTCTTTTTTCAGCAACTCCTCTTTTTCACGGTATGCCTCCCCTACTTTGGGAAACATTTTCTGGTTGTCGAGGAAAGATTGCTGGGCAAAAATTTTACCTGCACCCAACAAAATCAGGACGATTACAACAAGTCGCTTCATAATATTATTCAACAAAATTTTAATATTTATACCAGGTTTATATAAGCAAGATAAAACAATAACAGGGTAAAAATAAAATATATCACCATACTCACTTTCCTGTTGGCTATCTTTAAAATATAGTGTTTGTGCCCCTGATAGATCAATATCGCCGTAAAGGCCTGGAAAATCCCACCTAACAAAAACAATACACCGAACAGCGTTTGCATCCTCATAAAAACGGAACTCTTATTTTAATATTGTAAAGTTACAAGTTTATTGCTTTACTGTAGCTTTATCCATTCCAGTTTTATGGTAGTCTCGTCCATGCCGGAGCTGAAAGTGGCGCGCACCGGGTACTTCCCGTTATAGGCGTAGGTATAGGTGTTGGTGATCACCCTGGAAGTGTTGGGACTGCTAATGTTTTCGGTGAGCACGTTGTGGGCCGAGAGGCTTCCGCCACCGCCATCCAGCAGGATACCCAGCTCTGGTTGCAGCTGCTGCGGGTTCCGCATGCGGTCGTAGGTGTAGCTAACAGAAGAGGTATACACAAACTTGCTGTATCCCGGCTGTTTGCCATAGGTATCCATCCGTTCCACGTCTCCTTCCTGGTTCCAGGTATACTCCAGGTATCCGCTGTTTTCCCACGCTGCTTTGGCGCCATTATGGCCAAACTGGTAGCGCCGGGCTATTTTGCCACTGGCATCATACGCCAGGGAATCATAGGAATACACGGCGTTGTCGCGGTAATAACTGATCCTGGACACCTTGTCGCTGCTGTACTCAAACGACAGGTAAGGATCGCCGGTAACGGCTTTTTCATCGGCAGCCGACAGGCACTTCACCAGGCGGCCATTTTCATATACCGGCAGCTGGACATCGCTGTAGGTAGCATTTTCCGATTTCCGCAGCTGTATGATCCGGCGAATGGATTTGTCGGGGTTATATTCCACCGTTGTTTGTCCTGCGGGCGATACCACCTTGTGCAGGTAAGTTTGCTGATCGCCACCATTACGGAAGCTGATATGGTTGCCTTCGCTACGGAAAGCAGTAAGGATGGTGAACGATGTCACCAAAGCGGCATAGATAGCCCTGCGGGCTATGGAAGTTGTGTGCATAGGTTACAAATATTAAATATAAATATACTGTATAAAAATAACTAAAGTGTGGCTAATGTGGGAAAAGACGCAATATATACGCGCATTTTGACAAGTTGGTTTAAAATAACAAGTTATTTACATATCGTTAACATTCACATGCGTAGGTTGTCTTACTCAGGATTAAACTTATTACACTGATTACGCTGATTTGATCACTTTTGATTTTTAAAGGATTTGGGGAGATGTTAGCGTAGGTTGTCTTTCTCAGGATTACGCTGATTTTACTGATTACCTGGATTTTACTTTTGGGATTTTTTAAAGGATTCGGGAAGATATAAGCGTAGCTTGTCTTTCTGCCTGATTGCGATTTTACTTTTTTCTTTGGGAGATGGGTATTTAAAAAAGCTGACGTGAAGACGGAATAGCCCATGCCTTACATCTGCTTTGTATATGCTTTGCACATGCTTTGCATTTGCTTTATATGTGCTTTTGATTTGCTGTTAATGTGGAGGTGACGTGGACTTGATCGGTAACGTATTGTGCATCAATGCGCCAGAGCGGGTTTTAAGATATTCTTTAGACAGGTTCCTCAGAAAAAGAACCTGGATATCAACGCTTTAGGCATATTATAAAGATAAACATAATCAGGCAAAAAGACAACACCTGCATTTTTTTAGATTTAAAAAATCAGGGAAGATGAAAGCGCATATTCCGCTTCTATCTTCCCTGATCTTTTAATCTAAAAAACTCAAAAAAATAAAATCAACTTACGCTTATATCTCCCCAAATCTTTTAAAATCAAAAAGTGATCAAATCAGCGTAATCAGTGTAATAAGTTTAATCCTGAGTAAGACAACCTACGCTAACATCTCCCCAAATCTTTTAAAATCAAAAAGTGATCAAATCAGCGTAATCAGTGTAATAAGTTTAATCCTGAGTAAGACAACCTACGCGTTTAATCCTGAGTAAGACAACCTACGCGGCGCATTATAAATTGCCGCGCAGTGCCTGTTCTCTTTCTATAGATTCAAACAAAGCCTTGAAGTTGCCTTTACCAAAAGATTGCGCACCCTTGCGCTGAATAATTTCGAAGAATACCGTTGGCCGGTCCTGGATAGGCTTGGTGAAGATCTGCAACAGGTAGCCTTCATCATCGCGGTCTACCAGGATGCCCAGCTTTTGTAACGGCGCAATGTCCTCATCAATCTTACCCACCCTGTCCAGCAGGGTTTCATAGTAAACCGGTGGCACCGTGAGGAATTCCACGCCCCTGTTTTGCAGTTCAGTCACCGTGTTCACGATGTCGTTGGTGGCAATGGCCACGTGCTGAACACCGGGTCCGCCGTAGAAATCAAGGTATTCTTCAATTTGTGATTTCTTCTTTCCTTCGGCGGGTTCGTTGATGGGGAATTTCACACGGCCGTTGCCGTTACTCATTACCTTGCTCATCAAGGCAGAATATTCGGTGGAAATATCGCTGTCGTCGAAAGAGATCAGGTTCCTGAAACCCATCACGCGCTCGTAAAATCCAACCCAGGTATTCATCTCATTCCAGCCCACATTACCCACGCAATGATCTACATATAACAGGCCGGTATCTGTTGGATTGTAATTCGTTTTCCATTCCTTGTAACCCGGCATAAACAATCCTTTATAGTTTTTACGTTCTATAAAAAGATGCACGGTGTCGCCGTAGGTATGGATACCACTCCGCACTACTGTGCCAAATTCATCCTTCTCTGTAACCGGCTCCAGGTAAGGCGTGGCGCCCCGTTTCACGGTTTCTTCGTAAGCCGACCGGGCGTCGTCTACCCACAGGGCCAGTACTTTCACACCATCGCCATGTTTGGCAACGTGACGGGCAATTTCGGTATCGGGCAACAGGGAGGTGGTGAGTACAAAGCGCAGTTTGTTTTGCACCAGCACATAGGAAACCCTGTCTTTTACACCGGTTTCAGGACCGGCATAAGCCACCGACTGAAAGCCGAAAGCAGTTTTGTAATAATGTGCCGCCTGCTTGGCGTTGCCTACATAAAACTCTACGTAGTCGGTACCATTGAGTGGTAAAAAGTCCTGCTGACCGGTTAAGTTGTCCGCATTCACTAATGCTGTTTCCATAACATTCAATTGTTTTGGTTTTATAAGTTGGTTGGTTTTTGTGAATCATTTATTCTGCCCAGCTCATGACGTAGCTGCCATCTTCAATACCCAATGCTGCTTCGGTGATCTGCAAAGGGTGAAAGGTATCTACCATCACTGCCAGCTCTTTTGTTTCTTTTGCGCCGATACTTTTTTCCACGGCTCCGGGGTGAGGCCCATGCGGGATGCCCGCAGGATGTAAAGTGATCATCCCCCGCACCACATGCTTACGGCTCATAAAATCGCCGTCTACATAATATAATACCTCATCACTGTCGATGTTACTATGATTATACGGCGCAGGGATTGACTGCGGGTGATAATCAAATAACCGCGGACAAAAGGAACATACTACAAAGTTGTTCCCTTCAAAGGTCTGATGCACTGGTGGCGGCTGGTGTACCCGCCCGGTGATCGGTTCAAAGTCGTGGATGGAAAAGGCAAACGGGTATTCACATCCATCCCAGCCGATTACGTCGAAGGGATGATGTTTATAATGAATGGGATAGATCACCCCTTTCTTTTTTATACGAATGAGGAAATCGCCTTCCTCATCAATGGTTTCCAGGTGCTGCGGCTGCCGGATATCCCGCTCGCAGTAAGGGGAATGCTCCAGTAATTGTCCATATTTGCTCAGGTATCTTTTTGGATAACGGATAGGACTAAACGATTCCACTATAAACAGGCGGTTATCTTCCGTATTAAAAGTGATCTGGTAAATAGTACCGCGGGGAACCACCAGGTAATCGCCATAGCCAAATTCCAGCTGGCCGTATTGTGTTTTCAATACACCGCTTCCTTCATGCACGAAGATCATTTCATCCGCATCCGCATTCTTGTAAAAATATCCTTCCATGCTTTTGCGGGGCGATGCCAGTACAATATGAAGATCACTGTTTACCAATACTGCTTTGCGGCTTTCCAAGAAGTCGTCTTCCGGTTTAATATTAAACCCCATGAAGCTCCGGTGCTTCAGCATCTTTTCTTCCGCCACCTTTGGTGCAACGGAATAGGGTTCATCTACTTTTACAATCTCCGTAGGGGGGTGACAGTGATACAACAGGCTGGAGTGGGAAGAGAATCCTTCTGTAGAAAACAACTGCTCCGAATACAGCTGGCCGTCCGGTTTGCGGAACTGGGTATGGCGCTTATGCGGTATTTGTCCTAGTTTATAATAATGTGGCATGACAGGTGGTTTGAAAAAATTGTTCTGGTGTACAATTAAAAGATTGAATAGGTGTATGATTCATTGTACTGGTGTACGATCCATATTTATATGATACAGTGCAACCTGCTGAATTTATATGATACAGTGCAACCTGCTGATGGCAGCAAAAAATTATGATACACATGCGCAGGAATAGCAACTGAATACTATTACAAAGTTACGGTATATAAATACGAAGGATGGCCGGTAGCGGCCGTTGGGAAAGGTTATGCCAAAGTCGAATCCATGGCAAGCGTGGCCATGAGAAAGTAGTAGTTAAGCTGACTATTGCTTGTATATTTCAGTGAAATGGACAAGTGGCAATTGTTTAGGCGACTAAGGTAAGGAAAAACTGTGATTCCAAAATGATTTTTGTCACGGGCAATTATCAGTCACACAATTGTCACAAAACAACCATTTTGTCCAATGTCAGGAATTATAAAATCGCAACTATCTTATTTATATTTTGAATATAATTCTAAAAAATAACCATAATAAGTATCAAAAATCAACAAACGACCCTAAATTTAAAACATTTCTAAAAATCGCCACTGCACTTTTATTTACCAGTGTAATTGTAGACTTTTGTTACACAATCGTCATATTCCAATAGTGATACCGTTCTACACATACCAGTTCTCTTCGGTTTCTGCCTCCAGGCGGATAGCGGACACTATGGCGACAACGACCACCATTATTACAACCCCACTGCGGGGTTAGTTTTCACATATTATCCAACGACCACAAGGGTGGTACATAACCGGGAGGACCCGGACTTATCTACGTATAAATTTTCCATATGCAAGTATTAAAATTTGGCGGCACTTCAGTGGGAAGCGCCAAAGCAATAGAACAGGTTTGCAACATCCTCAAACAATATAAACCGGCCGGTAAATATGCCATCGTCGTATCAGCTCTCGGCGGGGTAACGGATAAGCTTATACGCTGCGGACAACTCGCGGAGCAAGGCAACGAAGACTATAAAAGTATATTACAGGAAATTGAAGCACGGCATCTCGATACCATCCGTGAATTATTCCCTATCACCGCACAAAGCGGGCAAATCAGCCAGCTGAAGAAAAAACTCAACACCCTCGAAAACCTCTGCGACGGCATCTTCCAGGTTGCAGAACTCAGTCCGCGTACCCTGGATAAAATCATGAGCTACGGCGAACTGATGTCCTGTGTTATCGTCGCTGAAAAGCTAAAACAGCAGGGATTCTCCGCTACCTGCAAAGACAGCCGCGAACTCATTGTAACAGATAATCACTTCGGCCACGCCACCGTTAACTTTGTTGCCACCAATCACCATATTACGCAGTTCTTTGCACAGTCGCCCGCCGATTATGTAGTACTGCCAGGCTTTGTAGCCGCTACCCCCGATGGCGAAACCACCACCCTCGGACGCGGCGGCTCCGACTACACCGCCGCCATCGTGGCGGCCGCCGTTAACGCCACCGTACTTGATATCTGGACAGATGTGAGCGGCATGATGACCGCCGACCCGCGCATGGTGTCACAGGCTATTCCCATCTCACACATTTCTTATGTGGAAGCAATGGAGCTGTCGCATTTTGGCGCCAAAGTCATTTATCCCCCTACTATTCAGCCGGTGATGAGTAAACGCATACCCATCTGGATCAAAAATACTTTTGCCCCCGAAGATCATGGCACCCTCATACAGGACAGCGCCGACCGCAGCTTCCCGGTAACAGGCATCTCCGGCATTCCCAACATCGCCCTGCTCACCCTCGAAGGAAGTGGCATGGTGGGCATCCCCGGCTTCTCCAAACGGTTATTTGAGTCCCTCTTACGGGAACGCATCAACGTAATTCTTATTACCCAAAGCTCATCTGAACACTCTATCACTGTAGGTATTCATGAAACAGACATGCTGAAAGCCAAAACTGCGGTGGACAGTGAGTTTGCACAGGAGATAAGCGAAAAACGCATTGAACCCCTCCTGGTGGAAAAAGACCTCTGCATTGTGGCTGTAGTGGGAGATAAAATGAAAAACCATCACGGCACCAGCGGTAAGCTCTTTGGCACCCTGGGCAGGAACGGGGTGAACGTAAGGGCCATCGCACAGGGATCTACCGAGAAAAATATCTCCGCGGTGATCAACAAAGCCGATATCAAAAAAGCGCTGAACGTTATGCACGAAACCTTTTTTGAAACACCCCTCAAACAGGTGAACCTCTTTATCGCCGGCGCAGGAAATGTGGGCAGCAAACTGCTGGAACAACTGGAACAACAGCAATATTACCTCCAGCACGAGCTGGGTTTGCAGATCCGGGTAACCGGCCTGGCCAACAGCCGCCACACCCTCATCAGCGAAACCGGCATCACCTTACGTGAGTGGCGCGAACAACTGGAGCAGGCCAAACATATCAGCACCGCCGATTTCGTGCAGCAGATAAAAAACCTGAACCTCCGCAACAGCGTATTCGTGGATAATACTGCCAGCAGCGACATTGCAGCTGTATACCACGAGTTCCTGCAACACGGTATCTCCGTAGTTACCTGCAATAAAATTGCCTGCTCATCAGACTATGCTTATTATAAACAACTGAAGGACCTCGCCCGCAAATACAACGCCTCCTTCCTGTTTGAAACCAACGTGGGAGCAGGACTACCGGTCATCAATACACTGAATGACCTGATCCGCAGCGGCGACAAAGTACACAGCATCGAAGCCGTGCTGTCCGGCAGCCTCAACTTCGTATTCAACCATTTCTTAAATGGCACCAGTTTCCGTGAAGTAGTAAAAGCCGCGCAGGACGAAGGCTACACCGAACCAGATCCGCGCATCGATCTCAGTGGTAAGGACGTTATGAGAAAGATCCTCATCCTGGCCCGTGAAAGCGGCGCCGCCATTGAAATGGATGAAATCACCAACTACTCATTCCTGCCCGCCGAATGCCTCGACGCCCCTTCTGTACCCGCCTTCTACGAAGAGCTGGATGTACACGCCGCTCACTTCCAGGGACTGCGCGAAACCGCAGAGGCTGAAGGTAAACGCCTGAAGTTCGTGGCCCGCTATGAAGATGGGAAAGCCTCCGTGGGCCTGCAAAGCGTAGCCCCCGATCATCCGTTCTTTAAACTGGAAGGGAAGGACAATATTGTGCTGTACACTACCAGCAGGTATAAAGACCAGCCACTGATCGTAAAGGGCGCGGGCGCAGGAGCAGATGTTACCGCCTCCGGCATCTTTGCAGACATCATCCGGAGCGCCAGATTGTAAACTTTCCATGAAATGAGTTGCAATCCTGACAATCAATTATTAAATTAAACTAACTTAAAGGTGATATGGACAGTATAAAAGTATTTGCGCCGGGAACAGTGGCCAATGTAGCTTGTGGGTTTGACGTGATCGGCCTGGCGCTGGACGCGCCGGGAGATGAAATGATCCTTCGCAGGAGCAGTGAACCAGGCATCCGCATTACTGCCATCCATGGCGCAGACCTGCCCCTGGAAACATCACGTAATGTGGCCGGCGTAGCCGTTCAGGCATTATTACAGAAATACGACCAGCCGGATATCGGCATTGAAATAGAGATCTTTAAAAAGATCCACCCCGGCAGCGGCATCGGCTCCAGCGCCGCCAGCAGCGCCGGCGCGGTAGTAGGCGTTAATCATTTACTCGGGGAACCCTTCACCAAAAAACAACTGGTAAGGTTTGCCATGGAAGGAGAACGGCTGGCCTGCGGATCAGCGCATGCAGATAACGTAGCCCCGGCCATCCTCGGCGGCTTCACCCTGGTAAGAAGTTACCGTCCATTGGATATTACCACCCTCCATACACCGGAGCATCTGTGGGTGACCGTTATACATCCTCAGATAGAAGTAAAAACGTCTGACGCCCGCGAAATACTGAAACAAAAAGTGCTCATGACAGATGCCATCCGGCAATGGGGCAACGTGGGCGCATTGGTGGCGGGACTTTACCAAAACGATTATGAACTGATCAGCCGGTCGCTGGAAGATGTGATCGTGGAACCGATCCGTTCCATCCTCATCCCGGCCTTCCACGAGCTGAAACTGAAATGTAAGGAAGCCGGCGCCCTCGGCGGCGGTATCTCCGGCTCCGGCCCCTCTGTATTCATGCTCAGCAAAGGAGAAGAAAATGCCCGCAAAGTAGCGGCTACGATGGATAGCGTTTACGCACCACTTGGCGTGGATTATAAAATCTACGTTTCCCAGATTAACACCGCCGGTGTAAAAGTGATTGACTAACTAATTAACAACGTTTTATTCATGCAGTATTTCAGCTTACAGAACAAGCAGCACCAGGTAAATTTCGAAACAGCAGTAGTACAGGGATTGGCGCCAGACAGGGGACTCTATTTTCCGGAACAGATACCAGCACTGGATAAAGACTTCATCAATAACCTGCATAATTATACGGACCACGAGATCGGACTACAAGTTATCCGCCTGTTTGTTGGCAATGAAATACCCGAAGAGGCTTTAAAAAAGATAGTAACCGATACACTACATTTTCCTTTCCCGGTGCAGAAAGTGACCGGTCATACCTACGCCCTGGAACTGTTCCACGGCCCTACCCTTGCATTTAAAGATGTGGGCGCCCGCTTTATGGCCGGCTGCCTCGGCTATTTCCGCCGCAACAGCACCACTCCTGTAACCGTACTGGTAGCCACTTCCGGCGATACCGGCGGCGCCGTAGCCAGTGGTTTTTATAATGTGCCCGGCGTGGAAGTGGTGATCCTCTACCCTTCCAAAAAGGTGAGTGTATTGCAGGAAAAACAACTCACCACACTCGGCAATAATATTCATGCACTGGAAATAGAAGGCACCTTCGATGACTGCCAGCAGCTGGTAAAAACTGCTTTCCTGGACCAGGAACTGCAGGCACGCCGGCCGCTTACCAGCGCCAACTCCATCAATGTAGCCCGCTGGCTGCCCCAGATGTTCTATTATTTCCTGGCATACAAACAAATGAAGGCAGCACATCCCAGGCTCGTGTTCTCCGTACCCAGCGGCAATTTCGGCAATATCTGCGCAGGCATGATGGCCGCTGCCATGGGATTGCCGGTATCACATTTTGTAGCCGCCACGAATATCAATGACACCGTGCCCCGCTTTATGGACAGTGGTAAATATGAACCAGGCAAAGCATCGCCTACCATGTCTAACGCTATGGATGTGGCAGATCCCAGCAACTTTGTACGTATCCTGGAACTATTCGGCAACAGCCTCCCTTCCCTTGCTGAAAAACTCACCGCCTACAGCTTTAATGATAAAGATACCGCCCGCACCATGGAACAGGTATGGAAAGAAAACCATTATATGCTGGACCCTCACGGCGCCGTAGGCTTCATGGGACTGCAACGTTACCTGGAACATTCCCCGGAGCTGACAGGCGTTTTCCTGGAAACAGCCCACCCGGTGAAATTTGAAGACACAGCCCCTAAATCTATCCGGGAGGAAATATATACTCCGGCGAAAGTGATGTCTTTATATGGTAAAGAAAAACAGGCTACCCTGCTGGCCGCCGATTATCCTGCTTTCAAAAACTGGTTAATGCAATAATGATTCTGTAGTTTTGGCGCCAGTATGAAGTATTTACCTATCCTCCTGTTATTAATGGGTGCGCAGGCATGTAATAATGCCGGCACCCGGCAGCAAAATACTGCCAGCCGCCCGGACTCCGTGTTGTACAGCGATATCATCCGGCCGGTAACAGATTCTATTTCACAGTTTCCCGACCATCCCGATCTGTACTATCACCGCGCACTGCTGTTGTTTAATACCAACCCTGCACTGGCGCAGGCCGATTTTGAAAAGGCCGCCTCCCTGATGCCGGAAAATACCGACTACTGGGCAGGGGCAGGCGAAGCCGCCCTGATCGTAAATGATTATAAAAAGGCAGCCGCAAATTTTCAGAAAGCGCTGGCTACCGCTCCCGGCTATACGTACCTGGAATACCGCCTGGCCACTGCACTGATAGAAAATAAACAATATGCCCAGGCAGACAGCATCGCTAACGTGCTCGCACAAACGACAGATGCCCGCGATAAGGCATTCTACCTGAAAGCCCGCATGGCAGAAGATAAACAGGATACCACCTCGGCTATCCGTCACCTTACCTCCGCCATTCATGCCGCCGGGAAACAGCCTGAATTTGAGGCGGTCATGGAACTGGGCGACCTGCTCCGCAGCCGCAAAGCCACTGCCGCCCTCAACTATTACCAGCAGGCATGGCAACTGGATACTACCAACGCGTATCCTTTATTTGAAGCCGCTCAATTCCAGGAAGAACTGGGCGACCTGCCCGCCGCGCTCGGCGCGTACCGGAAATGCATTGTAACAGATCCCGGCTTTGAACAAGCCTACCTGGCACTGGGGAAAATTTACAGCAATAAAAAGGACTGGAAAACGGCGTACACCTATTACAACCTGGCCGCCAAATCAGCGCCAACAGACGCATGGGCCTATTACTACAGGGCTATGGCACAGGAACAACTAGGCAACAAAGCACTGGCTATAGAAGACTATACCAAAGCTACTTCCTTTAAAAAAGATTTCAGCGAAGCAAAGGAAGCCCTGAGAAGATTGAACCCGTAATTACTTAAATTTACATCATTCAAAAATAGAGCACTTGGAAAAACATCCTGTTTTAGTGGCGCCATCTTTACTGGCAGCAAATTTCCTGGAGCTGGGAAAAGAAGTGGATATGGTGAACCGCAGCGAAGCCGACTGGTTCCATCTCGATGTAATGGATGGACGGTTTGTACCTAATATCAGCTATGGCTTGCCCGTGATTGCACAGATCAAAAAGAAAGCGCAGAAACCCTGTGATGTGCACCTGATGATCGAAGAACCGGAGAAATACGCAGCCGACTTCAAAAAAGCCGGCGCCGACATACTTACCGTACACTTCGAAGCCTGTATCCACCTGCACCGGAACATCCAGCAGATCAAAGGACTGGGCATGAAAGCCGGCGTGGCACTGAATCCGCACACACCGGTAGGGTTGCTCGAAAATGTGATCCGGGATATTGACGTAGTGCTGATCATGAGCGTGAATCCGGGCTTCGGCGGACAAACATTCATCGAACAAACCTACCAGAAAATAAGGCAACTGAGACAACTGATCACAGACAATCACGCACATGCGCTCATTGAAGTAGATGGCGGCATAGGCACAGATAACGCCGGACAACTCATCCAGGCGGGCGCAAATGTATTAGTGGCAGGCAGTGCCATCTTCTCCTCTGCCGATCCTGAAAAAACCATTCACACGCTCAAGACAAGTGTGAAATAATTTCCTTTGATAGTGGCTTGGTGAGATATCCTGTTACAAAATTGTAAGCATTCACACGCTCCCTGTCCTTTTCATCAATGGAGGAAGTCAGTACAAAGATCCTGATTTGCTTCGGCAACTCCGCCTGGAAAACGGCATATTCTTCCAGGAACTCCCAGCCATCCATCACAGGCATATTGAGATCCAGCAATATAAGATCCGGCAAGGCCTGTGCTTCTCCTGCATTTTCCCGGAGAAGGTCCAATACATCCTGTGCGTCGGAAAATACACGGATATTACTGCTGATAGCCTGACGTTCGATCATGATTTTGGCAATCTGCTGGTGAATCGGGTCATCATCTACAATAAAAATCGTATTGATTAAACTCATAAAGGGGGTTTATTCTGATCTAAAAGTAATAATAAATTTGGTTCCCTCTCCGGGATGACTTTCTGCTCTTATATTACCACCCATCGCTTCTACCTGCGTTTTCGTGATAAATAAGCCTATTCCCTTCGCATCTTTATTTTTATGAAAGGTTTTGCGGAAGCCAAAAAGCTTGTTGCCAAACCGCTCCATATCTATCCCCACACCGTTGTCTTCCACACTCAGAATGATGTTATCATTTTCTTTCCAGCTCCGCAGATGCAGTGCAGGCGTACGTTCTGAAGAACGGTAGCGGATAGCGTTGGTAATAAAATTCAGCAGGATACTGTCGAGGTACACCCGGGGATATTCAATCACCGGCTCCTCCTCAAAATCATAGGTGATCTGGATATTGCTGGTTTCTATATCTACCAGCAAAATATCTTTTACCTTCTGTAATCTTTCGGCAAACGACAGTTTTTCTTTTTCCACATTCACATCTTTCCGGATCTGCACTACCTCCACCAGGTCGTTCAGTGTTTCATCAATCTTCTTTATCACCTCGTGTACCATGCCCAGGTAAAGATCCTTTTCCTGCTGGGCGGCAGCTTCATTGTGCATCTGCATCAGCGCCTTCAGGTTGGCAATAGGCGCCCGGAGGTTATGGGAAGTGATGTGGGCAAAATCTTCCAGCTGCTTGTTCTGGTTCAGCAGGTTTTTGTTCAGGTTAGATAACTGCTCGTTGGCCTTCCGGAGCTCTTTCTGCAATTTCCGGCTGTCCGTGATATCGCGCATAAACACGGAGATCCCGCCGTCCTGCATCGGGGTAAGCAGGAAATCGTACCATTTGTCTGCCCCCGGGAAGTAGATGCCGAACGACTGTGATGCCTGCTGCTGGATGCATTCCTGCAGCCGTGCATAAAACACGGTGCCGCTTAAGCGCGGAAATTCCTTGAAGATATTGCTGCCCATGGCCACAGGGTGACCAATCATTTTCTCGGCCTTCCGGTTCAGGAAGTTGAGGTTCCCTGATTTCTCCATAGCGGCATATCCCATATCGATGGTATCAAAGAAAAGACGCATCAGCTCTGTGTTCCGGGTGAGTGCGTCCCTGATTTCCAGTTGTTCGGTGATATCCTGCACTACCCCGTACATGCGTACCAGCCGGCCGTTTACATAACCGGGTTGTCCAATAGACCGGACCCTTTTTACCTGTTGTTTGGAAGAAATGATGGTGAGCTGGGCATCGAACGGCCTGCCTGTTTCCATACATTGCTGCATCAGCGCTTCGAGGCTTTCACGGGCCTCTGGTGTGTAATAGCCCAGTGCTTTTTCAAGATCGACGGGGGTATCTACGGGGCAGTCGTGGATGTGATACGACTGGTCCGTCCACCGCACCTGGCCGCTGTCTACATCCAGTTCCCATCCGCCTATCTTACCGATGGTACCTGTTTGCTGCAGGAATTCCTGGTTCTTCTTAATCTCCAGCTCCTGCAGTTTTTTGTCGGTGATATCATTTACCAGCGCTACCACAATCATTTCCTTGTCCACCGGTTCAATCACCGGGAACACGGTCAGGTCGAGGTATACTTCCCGGCCTACGGTCGTCCATCGCTTGTCCTGGGAGAAGTCGATCCGCTTTTCCACGCGGAGTGATTTATTCTGTTCCAGCGCCTGTACAAACAGTTTGTCCAGTTCAAACATGGTGGCCAGTTCATCGTTCATCACGTTGAAAGGCTGGCGGCTCATGGGATGCGGCGAATTAAAGAAGAAGCGTTGTGTTTGATTGATCCGGCGGATAAAGCCAAAATTATCAAACTGGATATAACCGATGGGCAGGTTTTCGATGATATTGTCGAGGAGTCGTTCGCTTTTCTGGAGGCTGAGTTCCGATAATTTTTTCTCGGTGATATCATCCAGTATCAGGAAGATATTATCCATATTCCTTTGCTGGTCTGTGAGGGGGAATATGGTCGCTTCGAAATATACGGGATAAAGCCTGGTGATGTTTTCGTGGTGTTTCTCGCGGTAGCTGAGGAGGATTTCCCGCTTGATCGTTTTCCCTGTTTTGCGGGCTTCCTCGAACATAACGGCGAGACCATTAAGCCGGTAGAAAGGGTCTTTCAGCCATTTATAATCCGGTTGGGTAAAGAAGGCGTGGTGTTTGCCCCAGATCTGCCGCTGGCGGGTGTTCATGTCCATACTATCACCATCGGGCGAGAACTGTTGCAGTCCGAGCGGAAGATTTTCCAGCACCTGGCCATAGTACACTTCATTACGGGCGCGTTTTATTTCGGTGAGTTTCCGCTCTGTGATATCGATGCCGATGAGCATACAATGCGTAAGGGCGCCGGCTTCACTGAAAAACGGGGTAATGCCGGCTTCCAGCCACAGTGGTTTATTTTCGGAATTGATAAGAAAGCAGAGCTGTTCCTGTACCGGTTCCCCTTTCATCAGGGTAATCCAGAGATCCTGCCAGTGTTCCGGGTTATCAGGCCGGAAGAGGGCGGTAAAAGGGCGGCCGGTAAGGGGGCCTTCTGATGGCTGCAATGCCGCTATCACCTGCGTATTAACCGCAGTCACCGTACCTGCCGCATCTATGGTGACAGAGAGTGCAAAGGCATTAATAGCGGTTTCAAGATGCTGTAAGTGGCTGTAATGCTGTTGCAGCATAACTACATTCATATGATAGCAGAATCTAAAATCGTTGTGTCAGGAAACGCCTAAAGTAGGCATTATATAATAAAAAACACTATTGGACAGGTAAAAGTAATAAATTGTTAGATATTGGTCAATTCCCTATAAACGCAGAATTAACAAGGGAAAGAGTGGATTGGTTCAATCATTTATCCACCTGTTGTGGATTTTGAGTTTTCCGAAATTGTTAAACGATCAATATCTTTGGGGTATCTTATTACATTATTATTTTTAAAATATTATCAGATGAAAGTTTTGATTATCATGGGTTCCGAGAGTGACAAGCCTGTAATGGAAGAATCACAGAAGCATTTACAGTATTTTGGAATTGAAAATGAGATGATAGTGGCTTCTGCTCACCGCAATCCTGATAAAGTAAGAGAATTGTGTATAACCGCTCAGGAAAAGGGTTTTGGCGTAATTATTGCCGCAGCGGGCATGGCAGCAGCCTTACCGGGAGTTGTATCAGCTTACACTTCGCTGCCTGTTCTTGGAGTTCCTTTAGATGGTGGTTTACCGGGCGGAATCGATGCCTTGTATTCAATTGTACAGATGCCTGCGGGATTACCGGTAGGTACATTGGCGGTTGGAAAAGCGGGTGCGCGTAATGCGGCTATACTGGCTGCACGTATCCTGGCTTTGGGAAATAAAGATATCGCCGCTAAAGTAGAAGGCTT
This sequence comes from Chitinophaga sp. W3I9, assembly GCF_050434025.1. Lineage (NCBI taxonomy): Bacteria > Pseudomonadati > Bacteroidota > Chitinophagia > Chitinophagales > Chitinophagaceae > Chitinophaga > Chitinophaga sp. W3I9. The sequence goes on along the minus strand of NZ_JBNPWC010000001.1, from coordinate 3,391,347 downwards.
CAAACAGAACGGGTACAGAATTTAGTGATAGCTTAACAATTGCGTTCTCCAGGTTATACTAGATTTAAATATATTCGGATTGAAAAATACCGATCATTTCCTGGACAATTAAACCTTAGAATCATTGACTGAATCCATTATCAATTTAGACAGTATTAATCCCATTGAGTTTTTCGGCGTTAACAACGGAAAGCTTGATCTGCTGAAAAAGAAATTCCCATTGCTTAAGATCCTGTCCAGGGGCACCCAGTTAAAATTGAGTGGGGCACCGGAAGAAGTGGCTACAGCGGAGGAAAAAATCGGTCAGATCGTTAAATACCTGGAGCGGAACGGTAACCTGACAGAGAACTATTTTGAACAGATTCTTGGAGATGAGGAAGGCACTAAAATCGACAATTTCAGTGAGCGCAATCCCAACGAAGTACTGGTATTTGGGCCCAACGGCAGAACCGTAAGGGCCCGTACAGCCAACCAGAAAAAGATGGTAGCGCTGGCGGAAAAGAACGACATCATTTTTGCGATAGGTCCTGCCGGTACCGGTAAAACCTATACTGCCGTTGCTTTGGCGGTTCGTGCTCTCAAAAACAAAGCGGTTAAAAAGATCATTCTCACCCGTCCTGCGGTAGAAGCAGGAGAAAGCCTCGGTTTCCTGCCGGGAGATCTGAAAGAAAAGATCGATCCGTATCTGCGGCCATTGTACGATGCGCTGGATGATATGATCCCTGCGGAAAAGCTGAGTTACTACATGACCAACCGCGTGATTGAAATTGCACCATTGGCGTATATGCGTGGACGTACCCTGGATAACTCCTTTATTATCCTGGATGAAGCGCAAAATGCCACCGACCTGCAGATCAAGATGTTTCTAACCCGTATCGGTGCATCTGCACAGGCCATCATCACAGGTGACCTTACACAGATAGATTTACCCAAAAATCAGCAATCCGGTCTGGAAAGGGCTACCCGCATCCTTCGTAACATCGATGGTATCGGTCATGTGGAACTTGATGAGGAAGATGTGGTAAGACACCGGCTTGTTAAAGCCATCATCAAGGCTTACGAAGCCAATAAGGAAAAATAAGACAGTTGATATCCTGTTATCTGATAGCTGGTTATTTGTTTGGACGGCACAACCGCCACCAGACAAGCAATCAGCTATCAAAATAACAATTATCTAAATATTTAACTCTTTATTAACGGCGATTGCCGTAAGTTCACCTGTTTTTATCCAAGGGAGACATTCAGTCCGGAAGCCTGTGAATGTGCTGAGCTATAGCCGATGACTTTGCAGTATTGAAGTTTACCCCTATTTTTGTTGTGATATATTATAATTTATCGACCGCATGACCAATTTTTTTCGAATCATGACACTGGCATTGATTACAACCTTGCTGTTAGGCAGTTGTAAGAAAAGGGCTTCCCCTGAAGAGGTGGCGCTGGCGTTTATGCATGCGATTCAGGATTCGAACTACGACCAGGCCAGGGATTATGCCACAAAAGAATCCCAACAGGTATTACAGATCTATGCCATCTTTGACGGCCGCCGCAGTGGCGCTGAAAGAGAAAAAATTAAAAACGCCCGCATCGAGGTAGTTAATATCGAAGAAAACGGCGATAAAGCGGCTGTTACAATACTGAATTCCTCCGCTCATCAGAAAGAAGTTTTGCAGATGGTGAAAGAAAACGGCCAATGGAAAATATCCCTGACGTTCGACAGCATCATTCCCAATTACACACCGCAAACCGGTGGTAATGCAGCCTTCGACTCTACCGCGTTACCGGCAGACAGCGCACCTGTCAACGGTTTAACGGCGCCGGGAAACTAAATAACTACCCTCTCTTTTATATTTTACATAAAAGGAAAGGATAATTTTTAGCTATTAACGGCTAGTTCCCTTAATTTTGCCACGCATTAATGATCAGATGTGTGGCTTATTCCTGTTTTACTTACCGGAAACCTGACCATATCTCCATGAAAAGTGAGGTGAATACTTTATTCACTTTTCAACATTAATCCAATATTGAACAATAAACCTTAAAGTAAAGTAGATTATTATGATGACAAATCCCTGGCACAGTGTGAGTCCCGGCTCTGAAGTGCCTAATGTTGTAAATGCAATTATAGAGATTCCAAAGGGATGCCGAGCTAAATATGAACTGGATAAAGAAAGCGGTTTGCTGAAACTGGACCGGGTTTTATATTCTTCTGTATACTATCCTGCCAACTACGGTTTTATTCCACAGTCTTACTGCGATGACCATGATCCGCTGGATATCCTCGTTATCTCCCAGATCGAATGTGTTCCCATGTGTATCATCGATGCGAAAATAATCGGTGTAATGCAAATGATAGACGGCGGCGAAGCAGATGACAAAATCATCGCAGTAGCAGCCAACGATATGAGTGTAAACTACATCAACGATATTACCGAACTGCCGCCTCACTTCATCGACGAAATGCGCCATTTCTTCGAAGAATATAAAAAGCTGGAAAAGAAAACCGTTGTGGTGGAAGAATTCCAGAATAAAGAGAAAGCAAAACAGATCATTCTCCAAAGCTTTGAAGATTATAAGAAGATCTTCAGACAGAGCTAGCGGATTTTGTCTTTCCCACTGATTACGCTGATTATATTGATTAGCTTGATTTTACTTTTTTGATTTTTTTTGATTTGAATAATAATTAAGGGAGATAAGAGCGAATATATCCGCTTCTATCTCCCTTAATCCTTTATAAAATCCAAAAGAATAAAATCAAGCTAATCAATATAATCAGCGTAATCAGTGGGAAACAAAATCCGCGCTCTTAAAAGTATCTCTTTATGATCCGCAGGTGATGCGTACGCAACCCCGTATCTGCGTTTATAATTCCTTCGTTATCTATCGGATCAATCCGTACCTTTCCGGAGGAATGGATAATTTCATGATCGTTCAGCAAAATACCAACATGCGTAATCCTCCCCTCTTCGTTGTCAAAAAAGGCGAGATCCCCCAGGCGCGCTTCCTGTAAAAAGCCAACAATTTCCCCCTGGGTGGCCTGCTGGTAAGCATCCCGCAAAAGCGGAATACCGGACAGCTTAAACACCTGCTGCGTAAAACCGGAGCAGTCCACACCAAAAACGCTGGAACCTCCCCAAAGGTAACCGGTGTTCAAAAACTGCTCTGCGGCGCTTTTTAAGGCAGTAATATCTACAGGGCTATGATGGGTAAGCGGAAGCGGTTTATCCTCAAATTTTACAGCAATAGTTCCCCACTGCGTGGAAATATCGCTATCGCTCTTTACAAGGCAGCCAAAAGGTACCAGCATGGGACGGTTATTCATGGTAACCCGGTTTACCCAGGCCGGGAAATAGTATTTCGCCGGAGCCAGGTACAGCGATTCATCTATCGTTTCCAGGTGGGCCGCTGTGGCCCAGCCGGCATAACCGTCGTACTGGTTTATAACTTTCACCCAGCCGTCGGGAGCCGTTTCGGTGATTTCCACCCCTGCTCCCCATAAGAGCTGGGAAATCATTTCGCTTTTATGTGAGGTAGCACTCCTTAATGGCGCAACTGGCACAATGACAATGGCGTATGGCATATTAATTGTATAAATCCCTTTTACTATTCAATAATCTTATGCGCTAAATGAACTTTTTCCGCTTTTGTACGTAAATATAAAGTAATAAGTTTATGCAACAACAGTTAACCAATTTATCGGACAAGGAGTTAATATCCCGCGCCAGGAAACAGCTTGACCGGGAGGCGGAAAGCGTATTGATAGACAGGTACAGTCATTTACTGGTGGCTGTTACCATTCCTCATTTGAGTAGCCAACCGAATCTCGACCCCAACATTGTTTTCCCGGCCCTTCTGCAAAGATTAAATGCCAGTCTTAAAACACAAACCATCTATAAAGCCAACGAATGGATCCTGCATATACAAAAAGGATACCTCGGGAAGCCTGAAAAGAACACCCCCTTCTATCCATCCCGCGACGGAAGAGACCTGCTGCATATCGAAAATACGGTAGACAAAGCCGCTACCCATATCATCGACCGACAGGACCTCATTGTGCGGCTGGAACAGGCGCTTCAACGGCTGAGTGCAGATGACAATGCACTGATCACGCAATTCTATCTTGAAAATAAATCCTTTGCCGACCTTACAGCTGCTACCGGACTTCCAAGAGAGAAGTTAAGATCGCAACTCAAAGCCGCCAAAGCGAAACTTGCCAAGTTATTTATGAATCAGGGATATGCTAAGTAACAAACCGAATAATGAGAAAGTACTGAAGATCTTTTCTGCCATCCGGTGCCTCAGCAGGGACCAGCTGCCCCGTTATATGGAAGGCAGGCTGACCGATGTGGAACGGCACCTGGTAGAACAACACCTCACCGACTGCGATCTCTGCTATGATGCATTAACCGCACTGGAGCAGGAAGAGAATACCGAAAGATACCAGGACCTCACCAATAAGCTGCAACGCTATGTACAAAACAGCATACAGCCTGTTTCGCACGTACAAAAAGTAGCGCAATACACCCGTAAGGAAAAGAATAAGGAACACATGCTGGCCTATTTCTGGATCATTGCCTTCATCGGCCTTGGTGTGGGCAGCGTGTATGTGTTACGCGGACATATGCGTAATCAGCCACCGGTGCGTATCATGGCGTCGTCACTGCCGCAGAAAGACTCTGTGCGTGAAGAGGTGGCTACCGGCGTTCCACTGGTAACAGCTGCAGAAAATAATCCCGGAACAACTACGCCGGCCCCTGCTGCTACGCCTGCCATTCAAACATCAGCAAAACCAGCGGCAGCCCTGGTTGACTCCGCCGCGCTGAAAAAAGCAGCCGCTTTAAAAGCGCTGCAAAAGAAAGCCGCGGCAGACAGCATCAAAAAACATACACTATTGCAAAAACAGGCAGACTCCCTTAAAAAGGAAACCGCCGATAAAGTACCCGCCAAAGCAGAAGAAAAGAAACCGGAACAACGATCAGAACAAAAACCTGCGGCGCCCAAAGAAAAACAGAAAGAACTGGCGCCACCACCGGACCCTCCAAAAAAAGAAACACCCTCCACAGCTGTTAACAGCGATGAATACCTGTACAAAGCAGCCATGGTATACCAGCAACAGGGAAACCTTAATGAAGCCATCAACAGGTACAAAAGAATAGAGTCCGTGAGCTCAGGCAAATACGTGGAAATGGCCCGCTACCAACTCGCTATCTGCTACCGCAGCAAAGGACAGGCCGGCAAGGCCCGCCGCATGTTTAAAGAAGTGATCAGGATGGATGGTTCCATGAAAGCCGCTGCCCAACAGGCATTGGATGGTATGTAAAAAATAAAATATCAAATAATTATGGATTTTTGCAAATGCTGCATCTTAGATGCAGCATTCCATTTATTAGCCTGTGAATAATCCAGATATACAACAACTAACAGACCAGGAGCTATTGCAACGGTTCAAAGCTGATAATAACAGTGATTGGATAGGTGTGCTGTTTGACCGCTATGCCCTGCTTTTGCTGGGTATGTGCATGAAATACCTGAAGAACGAAGAAGATGCACGCGACGCCGTGCAGCAAATCTTTCTCAAGATGTTATCCGACATCAACAGGCATGAAATCCAGTATTTCCGGGCCTGGATTTACCAGGTGACCAAAAACTACTGCCTGATGCAACTGCGGCAGAAACATATGAAATACAAGGAAGAAATCTCCGACAAACATATGGGTGGTATTGCCGCTGATCCCGAAGATAAGCAGGTGTACCAGGAAAAGGATATCTTGCTGGAAAATATGGGGCAGGCTATGAGCCAGCTAAACCATGAACAAAAAATCTGTGTTGAATTGTTTTACCTGCAAAAGAAATCCTACCAGGAAATTGCTGATCAAACCGGGTATAGCCTCCTTCAGGTTAAAAGCTATATTCAGAATGGAAAGAGGAACCTGAAACTTTTATTGGAAAAACAACAACGCGCAAACAAAAGTTAATTTGCATCAATAGTGATATGAACGAGCATTTCAACGATATCTTTGTAACTACAAGCTGTCCTACGCAACAGCAGCTGCTTGACTATGTTCAGGGTAAGCTGTCTGCGGAAGAACAACATGAAGTAGAAATGCACCTGTCTGACTGTGAGCTTTGCAGCGATGCATTGGAAGGGCTGGCGGCTATAAAAGATAAGGAGAAGATTCCCGGATGGATTATCCAGATGAGATGGAGTCTTCTTAAAAAAATACACAAACGCTACAGGACCAGGAGAAAATCAGAAAATTATATATCCCTGGCCGTTATTATTCTCTGCATCCTTTTTTTACTGCTTGCATTGTTCTGGGCATACCATTTCTCTGTAAAACATTAGCGGGGGGAAGTATTTTTTCCTCCGCCACATTTAGCTGCTAATACAACTTTTTATCCCCCTTTTCTTTCCATCTCCGGAAAACATTCAGCGCCTCCTGATCAGGTAAAGCAATCAGCGGAATTTTTTTATCCGCATGATCCTTCTCTATTTCCCGGTAAATAAATGAATCATCAAAATCAATGGCAGCCGCATCTTCCTTTGTATTGGCGTAGTAAACACGTTGTGGCCTCGCCCAGTAAATAGCACCCAGGCACATCGGGCAGGGTTCACAGGAAGTATATATTTCACAGTCGTGCAATTGGAAAGTGCCCAGCTTCTTACATGCTTCGCGGATCGCTACCACTTCTGCATGGGCAGTAGGGTCTGTGTTTGCCAGCACCTGGTTCCAGCCCTCTCCTACAATCTCATCTCCCTGCACCACTATTGCACCAAAAGGACCGCCGTCACCATTATCCATTCCCTTACGCGACAAGGCAATGGCATGCTGCATAAATCTTCTTTCTCTTTCTCCCGGCATACAGTTACTTTTTGATTCACTCAAATTTAACGAAAGCTGGCCACACATAAAAAAGCCCCGCGAAGAATCGCGGGGCTTATCGTTAACTATGTATCGTCGTATTTAGAATTACTTGTTTCTGATTACTACTACGCCATCAAACACATCAATTAACACTGGTTTGGATTTATCAATATCGCCTGCCAGTATCTTCTTACTTAACAGGTTAATGATTTCCTTCTGGATGAGGCGTTTCAGCGGTCTTGCTCCAAACTGCGGGTCGTAACCCTGTACAGAAAGATACTCAAGCGCATAGTCTGAAAAGTCCAATATCATGCCATTCTTTGCTACCATATCCTTCAGTTGCTGTAACTGAATGTTAATTATTCCCTTAATTTCACTTCTCAGCAACGGCTGGAACATAATCACCTCATCTACCCTGTTCAGGAACTCCGGACGGATGGTTTGTTTCAGCAATGTCATCACTTCATCTTTCGTTTTATCTACTATCTCTTCCCGGTTGGTATCGTTAATGTTCTCAAAATTTTCCTGGATAATATGGCTACCCATGTTACTGGTCATGATGATGATCGTATTCTTGAAATTCACCACACGGCCCTTGTTATCCGTTAACCGGCCATCGTCCAATACCTGTAACAAAATGTTAAAGGTATCCGGGTGTGCTTTCTCAATTTCATCGAGCAGTATCACAGAGTATGGTTTACGGCGTACCGCTTCTGTCAGCTGGCCACCTTCATCATATCCCACATATCCCGGAGGCGCTCCTACCAGGCGGCTTACGGAGTGTTTTTCCTGGTATTCACTCATGTCTATCCGGGTCATCATGTTTTCATCGTCAAACAGGTACTCCGCCAATGCTTTGGCCAGTTCTGTTTTACCAACACCGGTAGTACCAAGGAAGATGAATGAACCGATAGGTCTGCGCGGATCCTGCAATCCTGCGCGGCTGCGGCGGATAGCATCAGACACCGCGATGATAGCTTCGTCCTGTCCTACTACACGCTGATGCAGTTCTTCTTCCAGGTGCAGTAATTTATCCTTTTCACTCTGCATCATTTTTGATACCGGGATACCCGTTGCCTTTGCCACGTTTTCCGCGATATCTTCCGCGTCTACTTCTTCTTTAAGAAGACGTTTATGATTAGCAGATATTTTATTTAGTTCTTCTGTAAGATCTGTTACCAGTTTTTCCTGTTCCTTTATTTTACCATAGCGGATTTCTGCCACCCGGCCGAAATCGCCGTTACGCTCTGCCTGTTCTGCTTCCAGCCGCAGGTTTTCAATCGCTGATTTGGCACTCTGGATCTGGTCAACCACTTCCTTCTCTGCCTGCCATTTTGCTTTGAATGTATTCCTTTCTTCTCCAAGCCGTGCTATTTCTTCACCCAGCTCACGTAATTTATCTTCGTCGTTTTCTCTCTTAATCGCTTCTCTTTCAATTTCCAGCTGACGGATCCTTCTTTCCAGTTCATCCAGTTCTTCCGGCATGGAATTCATTTCCAGCCTCAGTTTAGCCGCGCTTTCATCGATCAGGTCAATAGCCTTGTCCGGTAAAAAGCGGTCTGTTATATAGCGCTGCGATAATTCTACCGCAGCAATAATTGCTTCGTCTTTGATGAGTACGTGGTGGTGACTTTCGTATTTCTCTTTCAGTCCACGCAAAATGGAGATGGCATCTTCCACGGAAGGTTCATCTACCAACACCTTCTGGAAGCGGCGTTCCAGGGCTTTATCTTTCTCAAAATATTTCTGGTATTCGTTCAGGGTGGTAGCACCAATGGCCCGGAGTTCTCCTCTTGCCAGGGCCGGTTTCAGGATGTTGGCCGCATCCATTGCGCCTTCCATAGCGCCTGCGCCTATCAGTGTGTGGATTTCATCTATAAAGAGGATGATTTCCCCGTTACTTTCGGCTACTTCCTTTACCACGCCTTTCAATCTTTCTTCAAACTCACCACGGTATTTAGCGCCTGCCATCAAAGCGCCCATGTCGAGGGCATAGATGATCTTTGATTTCAGGTTTTCGGGTACGTCGCCATTAATGATCCGGTGGCCCAATCCTTCTACGATAGCGGTTTTACCGACACCTGGTTCACCTACCAGGATGGGGTTGTTTTTAGACCTGCGGGAGAGGATATGCAGGGTTCTGCGGATCTCCTCATCACGGCCGATCACCGGGTCGAGCTTTCCTTCCCGGGCCATTTCATTCAGGTTCTTGGCGTATTTCTGAAGCGTGTTATACTGGGTTCCACCGCTTTGGGAATTAACGGTATCTCCTTTACGGAGTTCCCGGATAGCGGCTTTGAGACCTTTTTCAGTAAGACCGGCATCTTTCAGTAATTTGGCCGTATCATCGTTACCGCCGAGGATGCCCAGGAGCAGGTGCTCCACGCTTACAAATTCATCTTTAAATTCTTTGATGGCCGCTCCTGCACGGAGGATCACGTTATTGGCGTCGCGACTGAGCGACTGGCCGCCTTCACCTCCTACCATGCGGGGGTATTTATTGATCTGCTCATTTAGCTTATTGTTTACAAATGAGGTGTTTACATCATTCTTTTTCAATAAGTATTCAATCGGGCTATCTTCATCATTTAACAAAGCTTTGAGCAGGTGCCCGGTTTCAATCGACTGATTCTGATTATTAAAGGCCAGTTGCTGGGCCTGTTGCAGTATTTCCTGCGATTTTATAGTGAAATTATTCAAGTTCATATCTGTTGTTTTTTCTCCTTTTTTGATGTTATCAAACGTCTTCTGGTAACAACAAACCATGATCCAATGTTGCAACTCCGGAAATTATGACATATAAGGGAAAGGATTACTGCATTTTTAGCAGAAAATTAGCCTAGTAACTGCTAATTTTTCATTACAACCACCCGTTTATTCCGGGTATATTTATGGTTTACCTCAGATGTTATGAAAAATATATTTGCCTGTATCGTATGTACAGTACCGTTATTCCTGCTTTCCCCTGTGCTGCTGGCGCAAAAGAAGCCGGCCATGCCACTGCTGGTATCTGCCCATCCCTCTGCAAAGGATGGCAAACCGCCTATGAGTTTAAAGACCGCCATGGGGTTGGCGCATACTTACCAGCAACAGCAACCCGGAAGAAGTATTGAAATACAATTCCAGCCCGGTACCTATTTCCTGGATAGCACCCTGCTGATAACCGCGGGCTATTATAATGGTAACATTACGTTCCGGCCGGCCGGAAAACCAGGCACGGTAACTTTCAGTGGAGGAAAGCCATTGCAGTTGCAATGGACACCCTGGAAGAATGGCATATACAAAGCCTCCGTGGACATTCCTTTTGAGTTCAGCCACCTTTATATTAACAATAAACAACAGATCCGGGCACGTTATCCCAACTACGACAGCAGCGCAAAACATTATAACGGTACCGCTGCAGATGCGTTGAGTCCTGCCAGGATAAAGACCTGGCAACATCCCGAAGGCGGCTATGTACATGCCCTCCACCGCTCAGAATGGGGTGGTTATCATTACCGCATCACCGGCGTGAACACAGATGGTACGCTCCAACTGGAAGGCGGCTACCAGAACAATCGCCAGATGGGTATGCATGAACAGCATCGCTTTGTAGAAAATATTTTTGAAGAACTGGACGCAGAAAAAGAGTGGTTCTATGATAAAGCCACTAAAACGCTTTACTATAAACCGGCAGCGGACATTAACCTGAAAACGGCTGGCGTAGTGGTTTCCAGGTTCTCTGAAATCGTCGTTCTGAAAGGAGATGCAGCGCATCCGGTTAAAGATATCACGTTTAAGAATATACGTTTTGCGCATACCAATGCCACGTTTATGGATACACGGGAACCGCTGCTGCGGAGCGACTGGGCCATTTACAGAGGTGGAGCGGTGTTGTTGGACGGTACGGAAAACTGCGTTATCAACGGTTGTGAATTTGACTATAACGGGGGCAATGCTGTATTTGTCAGCAATTACAACCGCCATGCTGATATCAGTCATTGTAACATCCATGATGCCGGTGGCAGCGGTATCTGTTTTACGGGCAACCCCGATGCCGTAAGAGCGCCCTTATTTGAATACCAGCAATCCCCCGTATTTGCCGGCATGGATACAGCAGCAGGTCCGCAAAGCCTCAACTATCCCGATTCCTGCCTGGCATACGATAATCTTATTTACCGTACCGGCCGCATAGAAAAACAAAGCGCCGGCGTGCAGATCTCTATGGCAATGGACATCACTGTTTCACATAATACCATATACGATGTGCCGCGTGCAGGCATTAACGTTAGTGAAGGTACCTGGGGCGGGCACCTCATCGAATACAATGATGTATTCAATACTGTGCTGGAAACCGGCGACCACGGGGCGTTCAACTCCTGGGGCCGCGACCGCTGGTGGTATCCCGACCGGCAGGTGATGGACAGCATGGCTGCATTGCATCCATGGCTGGTGAAACAGGATGCTGTGAAAACAAATATACTCCGCAACAACCGCTTCCGTTGTGATCACGGCTGGGATATTGACCTGGACGATGGCTCTTCCAATTATCACATTTATAATAATGTTTGCTTAAACGGCGGGCTTAAACTAAGGGAAGGATTTTTCCGTACTGTAGAAAATAATGTGATTCTCAACAACTCTTTTCATCCGCATGTGTGGTTTGAAAACAGCCACGATATTTTCCGCTATAATATTGTAGGCAGCAGTTATAAACCGATTGGCATCAGGTATTGGGGAGATATCATCGACTTTAACGTATTCCCGGATGCAGCGGCCATCAATACTCCTACGGATAAACATTCACAGGCAGGTGACCCCTTGTTTGTGTCCCCTGCAACGGGCGACTACCGGGTAAAACCAGGATCACCGGCGTTGAAAGCCGGGTTCAAAAATTTCCCAATGAACCAGTTTGGCGTGGTATCGGCTAACTTAAAAGTGCTGGCTAAAAAAGCACCGCTGCCGGTACTAAAAGCAGCCACTGATGCTTCATCCACCATCAGCAACTGGCTGGGCGCGCAGGTGAAGAACATAGAAACACTGGGCGAACGCTCGGCAGCGGGTTTACCTGATAATAAAGGCGTGTTCCTGGTGGCCGTACCCGGAAGTTTTAAATATGCCGTAAAAACAGGCGATGTGATTTTACAGCTTGGAGAACGAAGCGTGAATAACGTGGATGACCTGCTAAAAGCAAGCACTTTCTATACAGATAAAAAAGTACCGCTGGTAGTATTCAGAAATCAACAGCGGGTTACTGTCAATTGACATAGGGGGTTGTTCCTTTGAGCGCTCAAAGGAACAACCTTTCTTTTATTCCCGTCCTTTAGCCAGCTCCTGGTTTTTACCTCTTCTGCAGCTTTGTTTAATTATGCCTCGCCGGAATTACCGGAAAATATACATCTTGTTATAAATCAACATCTTGCGGACAATCATTTAGATGTTAGAACTTATATCCGGATGTTTATTATTGAGGTAATCAAACAACACGGCGGCCTCCGTTGTTATAAAAGTCCTTGAAACACAAACTGTACATTCCTGCTTACGGCCGGATGATTCAGCCTAAAAAACTGGTCACCACATTCTTCATCACTAAACCCTACAATTATGTCTTTCGATTTACTGGAAAGCGCTAAAAGTATTTTCAACAGCAATGTCGTTAGTCAGGCCTCCTCACAACTTGGAGAAAGTGAAGGCGGCATTCAGAAAGCCATCAGCGGTATCATACCGGTTGTTTTAACCGGCCTTCTCAATAAGGCGGGGTCCTCCGGAAACGCCGGCGGTTTGCTCGACCTCGTGAAAGGGGCAGCGGGTGATGCCAACCCTTCCGCCATTACGGGTGCGCTGCAGGGTGGTGCAGGGGGCCTGCTCAGCAAAGGCGCCGATTTGTTACGCAGCCTGTTCGGCAATAAAGTGAATTCCATTATCGGTATGTTATCTTCCTATGCCGGTATCAAGGAATCGTCTGCCAGTACCCTGCTGCAATCCGCTACTCCTGCTACGCTTGGTACAGTAGGACAATACGCCGCCCAAAACAATCTATCTCCCAATTCCTTTCTTTCCCTGCTGGACTCACAAAAAGATAAAATACTGGGCGCTATACCCGGAGGACTGAACATTGCCGGCGTACTTGGTTTGGCGAATATCGGCGACCTCGGTAAAAAGCTCGGCAGCCTGCTGCATATGGACACCGCTACTACCACCGGCGGCGCTGTAAATATCAAACCGGATGCAAAACCCGGCAGCAGCCGCTGGATATGGTCACTGCTGCTCATTCTCATTGCCATCATCCTGTTGTGGTACCTGATGCGCGGTTGCGGTGCCAATAAACACGACGGCGTTCCTGTTACGGACAGCGTTACTACCAGCCAGATTGCAGATTCAGCTACCATGGCGGTTACAGAAGGCGGTCCGGTTATTACCCGTGAAAGCATTAAGGTTACCCTTCCCGATGGCGTTGTATTGGATGCCTATAAAGGGGGTATAGAAGATCAGCTGGTGGTGTTCCTGAAGGATAACAGCCGTCCGGCCGGCAAAGATGTATGGTTTGACTTCGATAATCTCAACTTCAAAACCGGCAAGGCTGAACTAACAGAAGAAAGTATGAAACAGGTGGGCAATATTGCCGCTATTATGAAAGCGTTTCCCAAAGCTAAAATAAAGATTGGTGGTTATACTGATCGCACGGGCGACAGCACCAGTAATCTGCGGCTGTCTAAAGAACGCGCGGAGTCTGTAGTTGCGGCATTAAAGAAAAGTAACACCAATCCTGCACAGTTACTCGGCGCAGAAGGCTATGGTTCACAGTTTGCAAAGGCAGCAGCTGATGCTTCTGAAGAAGAAAAGAAAAGAGACCGGCACATTTCTGTAAGTGTTCGCGAAAAATAAAATCCTATAAGCAAAAAGGGAAGGCCATTCAGCCTTCCCTTTTTTTATTCTTTTACCAGCACCAGCCGGCTTCTGTCTGATTTTAGCATAGTAGCATAGAACTTCACCAGCTCGGGGTAGTCTGCCGACGGGAAAATCCCCGCTTTTCTTTCCACTTTTCGTATATAGTTCAGCGTATTCCCTTTGATAGAAACCGCCGCATTATAACTGCCAAATTTAGCGGTTACAGATACCGGCGCCGGGAGCGATTCCGGTTTATATCCCGCTGGTAAAGTGATCGTCACGCTATCCACATCCCGGTAAGCAAAATCAAACTGGATATCCGATTTGCGGCTGGTGTCAGGTTCCAGCTTCACCCCATCGCGTGTGAGAATATTGGGAACAAGGAACATTCGTTTACCCGTTACCGTTGCGTAGTTGTTTCCTTTGATGCCTAATTTCTCTTCAATGGAAGGAATAGGTGTTTCCAACTCTGTGCAGTGATAATTATTGATATCATAACTGGAAAGACTCAGTTCTTCACGTAGCTCTTCCAGTTGCTTCTCCCTACTCAGAGAATGCAGCTTGTCACGTAAATCATCCTGCTGAAGCCCACTGTAGACGGTTCTTGCTTTAATATCGATGTTACCCGTAGGATCAATAACGGCATCCACATGGCGGATCTGTTCATTGCAATCCATTCCGTAAGCGGGGGTACGTATTAATTTGCTGTCGGTTGCATCTACCAGGAGTACCGGCCGGTTGTCGGTAAAGGAGCCGAGGTAGCCGGCGGGGTTCGTGTTACTGGTACATTCCAGCCAGGTGGTATCTTTCTCACCCGGTACACAGAGTATCTCGTGATTAAACTGGGAAGACGGGAAATCTTCACGCAGGGTATGCTCATCGTCTCCTGCTTTTACCAGTACACAATTTGATTTAATGCCAGCTTCTTTCAATAACGCCATCATATAATTAGATAAGGCCTTGCAATCGCCATAGCCATTAGCAGCCACAGATGCCGCATCAAAGGTTTGCCATCCGCCTATGCCTAACTGAATACTGATATAACGGTTATTTTGCTGAAGAAATTTATACAGTACCCTGATCTTTTCCTGGCGGCTGCTGATACCATCAACCAGTTCATGTACTTTGGCTTTGATATTGCCGGGCAACACATCCCGGCCTGCATTGAGCTGGTATGCAAAGTTTCCGAAATCTTTCCAGGTGGTCATTTTGCCCTTATAGCTTCCCAACTCAAAATCCGTTGGAGCCAGGAAAACGCACGGAGTCCGCTGGTACAATTCAACCGGGTAAACTTCATATTTCCTGGCAGGCAACTGGTTGACTTCCCACGTGATCGTTTTGTTGCCTTTCTCCGTGGTGATGACCGGTTTACCTTCATAGAGATAACTGCGGTAACGCAATTCATAGTTCTCCGGGTAAATAACCGTCAGCCTGCTTTTTTCAACAGCCGTGTAAATACTTGCCTGCGCCTGCAAACCAGGTATCCCGTATATTGTATTGAGGCGCAGCTCAATAGTATATTCCACCGTATAGGGGTATACGTTATAGTAGAACTGGTGAAGCTTCGCACGGGTATCAGACATCAGGCTGCCATCCCCTACCGCACTTATATCGCGGATATCGCTTTGTTTCAAACGTTTCAACTGCTTGCCTTCAGCATCATATAACGCGCCACTAATAGAGCGGATCTCTGACAGCTTATCATAATACATCCCCATTTTCATATGTTCAGCTCCTGTCTCATCCAGTACAGTAACCACGTAATGAGAAACAAAACGGGCATCTGTGAGATCGTTTATTTTCAAAGTAGCCTCATTTAACCTTTTTACCAGGTGCGCATTGGCCCTCAATGAATCAGGAATAGCGCTCACCGGATAAAACGGATCTCCTGCCAGCACTGTATGCGACACGGTAAACAGGAAAAACAGGATGGCTATCGACAATTGCTTGCGCATATTTTATTTTTTCTTTTTTAACACAATTTGTTCTGCTTCTTTCTTTACCACCAGGTCATAAAAATCGCGCAGGGTCGGGTATTCTTCCGGCCCAAAGTTCGCTTTGTTTAATTTCACCCGGCAGCGCAGCTGTATGTGGTTTTCTGTTTGCTGGATAAGGTATTGAAACAGGCCCTCATCTCCATTATAATTCGCTGCAGCAGATTTAGGCATTTCATCTACTATATATCCTTCGGGCACTTCCATATTAAAGGAATATACTTCATCAGACACGCTGTTCATTTCTACGGGGAACTTACGCTCCATCGCTTTAAAAGGATTGCTTTTATGGGCTTCCGACAACAGCGGGTTGATGTATATTACTTCGCCGTCGCCTACCTGCATTTTAAAATCGTACTTTACCATCACGGGTGACTCCAGTTCTTTCAGATCCTCTACCGCCTTATTCTCCAGTTCTATTTCACCGGTATAGGATTTTGCTATCCGTTTAAAAAATTCTTCGGGGTCTTCATCTTTTACGGCTGTCCTTATTCTGTAAGACTCAAAGTAGGTGGGCCGTTGCATAAACGTGCCTGACACTATGCCGTTTTCTATCTTCCCCAGAATTACACTGGTAAACCGCTGTTCTTTCAGGGAATCCGCTCCCAGGATCACAGGGGTGGCAAAGTCATCCAATGAACGGGCGGCGCCATTGTAGCATTCTGCCGGGAGCTTTCCGAAGCCCAGCAAAGGTTTTGAGGCATCCAGTTTCAGGTATTCTTCTCCCAGGTTCACGCCGGCAATCACGTAGTTAAAGTGGGTATATAAAGGATAGAACTGGTATACATATCCATTGCTGCGGGTACTCAGCAGCAGTGGGGTAGCAAAAAGGTTTGCTTTCTTCAGCATCGCCACCAGCAACATGTTGATGTCGGATACGTTGCCGTTCTTTGAATTAAAAACGTTTTTGAGCGACTTGCCCATCCACAGGGCGCTGTGATCCGTGCAGGTAAAATTATCGCGGACCCAGGTATAAATTTTCTGTACTTTCTTCTTATCGGTTTTAGCGTCTTTGACCAGCTCTTCTACTTTATCGGAAAGAAAACCGTTGTTTGTGGTCAGCACTTTGCCCAGCTCTTCTTCCTTCATCAGGTCTTTCATCAGCTCTTCCCAGGTACTCTGCACCGGCTTACGCGGCTCTCCCGGCCAGTTGTAGGCAGATAACTGGAATTCCACCCTGTTAACATAGTTATCGGTAGTAGTGATATAGCTCTCGTTATAAATCGGCGGCACATCTTTCAGCGCCCATTTATAGGTGGTGATAGAAGGCGTTACCGTTACCAGGTTGGAAGGCCCGGTAGACCCCTGCGACTCATTCCGGAAAGTAAAGGTAGAACGGGAATAGGTTTTCGTTTTTACCACATAGGGCTCATATCCCTGTGGAATGAGCATATAGTCGAAGTATTCCGGGATGGCTACGCTGTATTCGCTCCAGAGGCAGGGATATTTTCCCTGGAAATCCCAGGCGCGTAAATGCCGGTAAAAGGGAGAGGCGATAGAAAAGGTGTATTCAATAATAGACCCTTCCTTTACAGCGGGCAGGGTGAATTTCTTTACCAGCAGGGATTTATCCTGCTTGTCGTTGAATACGTTTTTGCTTTCCATCCTGGTTTCTACCACTTCCCCGTTTTCGAGGTTGTAGGCAGCCGCTTTCAGGTTCAGTAATTTCTCTTCCGATGTTTCTGATTTATATATCGGTACGTGAACGGTGGCCTCATCATAGCCGTTTTTATCAACGATCTTAATGCGCCGGTGTACTTTGTACACCAGGCGAAGGTCGTTTCCATCCGACTCAAAAATGGAGGAGCCTATCTCAGACAGGATAATGGCGTGGGCGCCGGTATCTTTCTCTGATCTATTAATAGCAAATTCTTCTTTGGACACTTTTCCAAATTTCATTTTACTTCCGTCCTGGGCAAAGGTGGACAGGGCGAACAAACAGCTGGCAATGGGAGCCAACATAACAAAGGTATAGCGCATCAGTTAACAGGCATATGGGATATATATGCGGGTCGAAGATATAAATAATATGCTAATTTTGCCCGGATGACCCACACTTTATTCATAAAAGAGCTGGCAAAAGAGTTAGGATTTGACCATTGCGGCATTGCGAAGGCAGTGCAGCTGGACGACGATGCCCGCCGGCTGGAAACCTGGCTGAATAAAGGCATGCATGGTAACATGCAGTATATGGAGCATCATTTCGACAAAAGGATAGATCCCCGTAAGCTGGTCGACGGCGCGCAGTCGGTGATCACCCTGTTGTTTAACTACTTCCCTTCCGAACAGCAGCGTGCCGACGCCCCGCGCATCTCCAAATATGCTTACGGCCAGGATTATCATGAGGTGATCCGGGCGCGGCTCAAAACGATGTTGCTGCGGATGCAGGAGCGGATAGGTCCCGTTCAGGGCCGGGGATTTGTGGACTCCGCCCCCGTGCTGGAACGCGCCTGGGCCACCCGCAGCGGATTAGGCTGGATCGGCAAAAACGGGAACCTGATCCATAAACAGGCCGGTTCCTTCTTTTTTATAGCGACCCTGATTACCGACATCGAACTGGAATACGACGGTCCGGTGGCCGATTACTGCGGCTCGTGTACCCGCTGCCTGGATGCCTGTCCTACGGAAGCGCTGGTAGCGCCGGGTGTAGTGGATGGCAGTAAATGTATTTCTTACTTTACCATAGAGCTGAAAGAACAACTGATCCCCGATAAAATGAAGGGACAATTTGATAACTGGATGTTTGGCTGCGATACCTGCCAGGACGTTTGTCCCTGGAACCGCTTCTCCAAAGCCAACCAGGAAGCGGCGTTTACACCTGTGCCGGCGATCCTGAACTTTTCTACCCGCGATTGGGAGGAGCTGACAGAAGAAGCTTTTAAAGACATCTTCCGTCATTCTCCTCTCAAACGCAGTAAGTTTGCCGGTATCAGGAGAAATATCAACTTCCTGAACACCTAGCGACTGGTGGCTTTAATCAGCCATTGGGTCAGGTCTGTTGCTGCTTCATAGTTTTGGAAAGATGCCGGCAGCTTCTTTCCGTCCACATATTCGTTATAAAACCAGGGGTCGCCAACGGCGAAAACCTTGCCTTTTCCCACTTCAGCTACTGCCATAACAACATATTCACCATCCTTGTAAACCGCTCGCGCAGGGGCTTTCAAGGTCAAAGTGGATAATTCCTTGATATACACCTGCCGGCCAGCCTGGAATATTTCATGTCCGGCCGGGATCCGGAAAGTACCCTGCTCCCAGTTTTTGCCTTTTACACGGTTGCGACTGTCGCCATTAAAATGGATCCCGAATTTTTCACTCAGCTTGTTAAAGTGCGAAAATTCCGCGTTGGCAGAATCGTTCTCCAGCAATACCAGCACCCCGCCAGCCTTTACCCAGTTATAAATACTACGGGCGTCCTTTTCGTTCATATAGTTGGGCGTGGGCGATTCCTTGTCCGTGTCCGGATCAATGATCATATAAATATCCGTGTGTTTCAGGTTGGCGGCCGTGGGCGCCTGCAGCAGGCTATCCCTTTTCACCCCGAGGGAGTCGAAAATATGCCCCCAGAGCGACACGCCGCCGTTGTCTGTTTCGCCCCAGATGTAATGCCACCTAACCGGATTACCGGCATTGTCCTTTTTGAATTCATTATTGTAATAATAATCCAGCGTCACGGTGAGTTCCTTTGCAGGCGACTGCTGCGCGAAGGCGGTCAACCCCGTTCCTCCCAGCAGCATCATACATAAAGTAATACGTTTCATGGTTTTCATATTGGCAAAAAAGTACTCAATAATCTCCAAAGATTATAACCCTCAAAGCGTGAAATTATCCAGCCAGCGAAAAAAATATCGCCCTGTGGTGTTTTTTACTTTTTTTTAAATAATGTTTGCTAATTTCTTGACAATCGTTTTACCTTAACCTACTTTTGTAGTAAAGTGAACGCAAAACCCCATAACAAACCGCAAAATATCATTTATCATATACCGGCTATGCCGGATTTTAGCTGATTAACTTTTTATGGACCTGAGTGCCATAACGTGGAATTTTAGCAATAAAGGTCGAATTCTTTCGACCTTTCTTTTTTTATATCCGTTTTATGTTATATTGCCGGGCAATTCTATTAATTGTCAGACCAACAATTTTTCAACCAGGTAAGGCGTGTGTACATGCGGAAGCGGGTCTTAATATTCATCTTGTTATTCCTCCATACTTCGGTAATGCGGGGACAAACTCTGCCCTATCAATTCAACCGGATTGATATCAACCAGGGGCTGTCCAACAACCAGGTTAACTGCGTTTTCAGGGATAGTATGGGTTTCATGTGGATTGGTACCGTATCTGGACTGAACCGGTTCGACGGGTATCACTTCACCGTATACCAGCATGATCTGCGCGACACCACTTCTGTTTCCGACAATAACATCAATAAAATCATGGCCGGCCCGGGGCAGCAGCTCTGGATCCGGACCCGCTCGGGGATGAATATCTATGATCCTGTAACGACCCGTTTTAACCGGCGCCCCGAAAACATTCTGCGTCAATGGGGCTTTTCCGGAAACGTGGTTACCGATATTGTGAAAGACCCGTCCGGCGGATATTGGTTCCTGCATCCTTCAGCAGGCATTTTCCTGGTAGATAACGGCAACAGGGCGCAACAGTTTACACATACCAGTGATGGCGGCAGCATTGGCACCAACAGCGTATCGGCACTGCTACCCGGCGAAGCAGGTCATTACTGGCTGCTGCATAGCAATGGCCTGCTGGAAAGGATGGACGCCCGCAGCCACCGCATCGGCTACCGCAACAACACGCTCGTCAGGCCAGATATTGCCGGCGCCACCTGGTCGATGGTGGCGGATGCCGATGGCGACCTGTGGTTGTTCAGCACCAATGAAGACAACGGCGTTTACTTTTTCGATATCCGCTCCCAACAGTTCCGGCATATTGATCAGAATACCCCCGGCCTGGCGCTGAACAACAACATTGTAAGAGGCGTGGTTGCGGACAATAACGGGTTAATATGGATAGGTACCGATCATGGCGGCATTAATATCATTAATAAGAAAGCACAAAGCATCCGTTATATTGAGAATATCAACGAAGATGAACGCAGCCTGAGCCAGAACAGTATTAATGCTCTTTATAAAGATAATACCGGCATTATATGGATCGGGACCTTCAAAAAAGGATTGAATTACTACCATGAGAACATGGTAAAATTCCCGCTCTATCAATACCAGGCGTATAGCCGTAACAGTTTGCCCTATAACGATGTAAACAGGTTTGTGGAAGACGCGGCCGGCAATTTATGGATAGGCACCAATGGCGGCGGCCTGATTTACTTTGATCGCAGCCGCAACACATTTACCCAATACCGGCACGAAGCCGGTAACAACAACAGCATCGCCGGCAATGTAATTGTAAGCCTCTGCATAGATCACAACAAACAACTATGGGTAGGCACCTACTTTGGAGGCCTGGACCGGTTCGACGGCAGCCGGTTTATCCATTATAAACATGACCCGGCAGACAGCACCAGCGTGAGCGATAACAGCATCTGGGAAATACTGGAAGACAGCCGCCACCAGCTGTGGATCGGCACCCTCGGTGCGGGACTTAACCGGATGGACCCTGCCACCGGCCGGTTCCAGCGTTTCCCGCAGGTAAAATCCAAGTATGTTTCCGCCCTGCTGGAAGACCGCCAGGGAAACCTCTGGATAGGCACTTCCGATGGTATCGATGTGCTGCACCTGGCCACCGGCGTTTTCAAACATTACAACAACGTTCCCGGTGTAAACGGCAGCCTGAGTCATAATAACGTAGTATGCATTTTCCAGGACAGCCAGCAACGCGTATGGATAGGCACCCGCGAAGGACTGAACCTGTTCAGTCCAAAAAACAATAACTTCCGCACCCTTCGCAAAGAAGACGGTCTGCCGGACAATTCTGTCCTGAATATCCTTGAAGCCAACGATCACAGCTTGTGGATGAGTACTCCCAATGGTTTGTCTAATATGAAGATCGGGCCGGACGCCTTTACCTTTAAAAATTATGACGAATCCGACGGCCTGCAGGGAAAAGACTTCAACGAAAACGCCGCGTTGAAAACCAGTCGCGGGGAACTGATCTTTGGCGGCGGCAACGGGTTTAACCTGTTTTATCCCAACGCCATTGCCCTGAACAACAATATTCCGCCGGTAGTGCTCACGGATCTGCAGATATTTAACAAAAGTATACTGCCGGGCGAAAAGATCAACGGGCGGGTATTGCTGAAAGCGGCTATCCCGGAAACACAAAGCATTACCCTGAAACCGGGTGAAAACGTGTTTTCCATTGAATTTGCCTCTCTGAATTATTTCCACCCGGAGAAAAACAGGTATGCCTATATGCTGGAAGGATTTAATAAAGACTGGCTCTATACCGACGGTATGGAAAGGAAAGCCACCTTTACCAACCTGGACCCTGGGGATTATACCTTCCGGGTAAAGGCTTCCAATAACGACGGCGTATGGAATGAAAAAGGGATTACGCTGAAAATAAAAGTACTACCCCCCTTCTGGAAAACCTGGCCTGCCTTCCTGGGTTATGTGTTGCTGATACTGGGCGCCCTGTTACTGGCCCGCCGCATCATACTGGAACGGGAAAGACTGAAGTTCAGGATGGAGCAGCAAACACAGGAAGCCGCGCGCATGCATGAGCTGGATGCACTGAAAATCCGTTTCTTTACCAACGTAAGCCATGAGTTCAGAACACCGCTCAGCTTAATCATCACCCCGCTGGAAAAGATTATCCGGCAAACATCTGAAAGTACCTTAAAAGTGCAGCTGGAACTGATGCAGCGGAATGCACGACGTTTACTCAACCTGGTGAACCAGTTACTCGACTTCCGTAAAATGGAAGTCCAGGAAATAAAACTCCATACCGCGGAAGGCGATATCATCGGTTTTGTAAAAGACCTCACCTCGTCATTTTCAGACTTGTCTGATAAAAAGCATATCCAGCTTAACTTTCAGAGCAATGTACAGGAGCTGAAGATGTTGTACGACGCAGATAAAATAGAGAAGATCATCTTTAACCTGCTTTCCAATGCCTTTAAGTTTACGCCTGAAAATGGCAGTATATCCGTTCACGTTAGCTACCAGGAAACAACCGCGCAATTGGAAATTGCGGTAAAAGATAATGGTATTGGCATTCCACCGGAGAAGCAGGAGTATATCTTTGAAAGGTTCTTTCAACATGAAGTACCGGCATCTATGGTAAACCAGGGCAGCGGGATCGGGCTATCCATCACTAAAGAGTTTGTGAAATTGCATGGTGGCAGCATTACGGTAGACAGCGCCCCTGAAATGGGCAGCTGCTTCACTGTATACCTGCCGGTTAAAACGGCTGCTGTTGCTGTTCCCGGCGCTGTACAGGAAACAATTCGTACTACCACCGCCGTTACACCGGCCGCTACCGTGAACAGTAACTCTAAAAAACCGGTGGTTTTACTGGTAGAGGATAACGAGGATTTCCGTTTTTACCTGAAAGATAACCTTACCCAGTACTTCCAGATCATAGAAGCCGAAAACGGGCTTGCAGCCTGGAAACTGCTGCAGCAAACACTCCCGCACCTGATTGTAAGCGATATTTCGATGCCGGAAATGGATGGATTGGAATTGTGTAAAAAGGTGCGCGCACAACAACGCACGGCACACTTACCCATTGTATTGCTTACGGCCAGGGCCGAAGAAGCCCAGCAACTGGAAGCGCTGGAAACCGGGGCATCCGATTACATCACTAAGCCTTTTAACTTCGAGGTGCTGCTTTCGCGGATCAAAAACATTATCTCCCAGCAATCATCTCTCAGAAAAACATTCCAGCAATATATAGAAGCCAACCCGGGGGAAATAGCTATTTCATCTGCCGATGAACAATTTATCCAGCAGGCTTTACAAATTGTAGAGAAGAATATCTCCAATCCCGACTTCTCGGTGGAAGAACTGAGCAGGGCGCTTTTCATGAGCCGGGTATCTGTGTATAAAAAGATCCTGGCCCTTACCGGCCGGTCGCCCATTGAATTTATCCGGGGCATCCGCTTAAAGCGGGCCGCCCAGCTGCTCGAAAAAAGCCAGCTTACTGTAGCCGAAGTAGCTTATGAAGTAGGATTCAACAACCCAAAATACTTTACAAAGTATTTCAAGATGGAATACAATGTACTCCCCTCCGTTTATGGGAAGAAGAAATAATACCACTACTACAATCCTACATCATTCGCCTAAACAACAAATTTGCCCTATTAAATAACGAAATGCGCCCCCTGCCTACGGGATGCAATGGATAATTTTGTGGACTGACTATTAAACCTGACTATGTTCAAGCAAAACTTTAAACGAAGCAACCGCCTGTATCTGCTGATTGAAATCCTGCTGTACTGCGTGATCACCGGTTTGCTCATTGGCCTCTTCTTCTTATAACAGCCTTAAAACCAGCCTGTTCCTTCTCTATACGTTAACATTTAATGCCCTAACCGGAATCAATTAATTACCTCGCTGCTACAAACGGTTAACATAATCGCCCTACATCTAAAACATACCCATCCCCTCTGATTCCGGAGCTCCCTTTACATTTGTTTTTACACGTTTTGAAGTAACACGTTTTGAAAAATAGCTCGCGGATACCACATCCGTAATTGTAACAACCACGTTCAACCGACGAAAAAAATCCATTCAAATATGCACATAAAGAGGGCGATACCGATCGTACTTATGACGTTCCTCACTTCCTGGTGTTATGCCGGGCAGGTGGAAAAACTGTCTGATGGCCTGTTGATTCATTTAAAAAATCCTGCCCCGAATGGCGCCCGGCAGGTGAAGCTGCAAGTGGTTTCCGATAAGGTGATCCACGTAACCGCTACCCCCGACGACCATTTCACCGGCTCTCCCAGTCTCATGGCGGTAGATGCACAGGGTAATAGTATTAAATGGGATTCGGAAGAACGAAATGAAACCGTGACTTTAAAAACAGCCAGCATCACCACCACAGTGGCGCTGAATACAGGAGAAGTAGTATTCCGCGATAAAGCCGGCAACATTATATTACAGGAACAACCCGGTGGCGGTAAAAAGCTTTACCCCGGTTACCATTGGCAACAAATCATTATACCGGATCCAGCAGGTGTTTGAATCGCCCGCCAATGAAGCGTTCTATGGACTGGGGCAACACCAGACCGGTTTAATGAACTACAAAAACCAGGACGTGGATCTCACACAGTATAACTCCGTAGCAGCCGTACCTTTTGTAGTATCTAACCGTAACTATGGCATTTTATGGGATAATTATTCCGTTACCCGTTTTGGCGACAACCGTCCTTATAAACAAATGTCCGAATTACACTTAACGTCGGCCGACGGTAAACCCGGATTCAGTGCAACCTATGGCGACCGGTATAATAATACGGTGTATGTAAAAGCGGTGGAAGATAAAATTGACTATGAGTTCCTGGATCGCCTGTCGTCGCTGCCTGCAGCTTTTCCAATGGTAAAAGGAAAAGTAACCTGGGAAGGCACCGTGAATGCAGATGAAACCGGCGAGTATAAATTCTTCATGACCACCTCCGGTTACACCAAAGTATGGATCAATGGTCAGCTGAAACTGGACCGGTGGCGGGAAAGCTGGAACCCCGGCGCTTCCGTTTTCCGGCATCTGCTTCAGAAGGGACAACCCACTACCGTAAAAGTAGAATGGATCCCGGAAACAACCCAGTCCTTTATCTCTCTTAAATTCCTCCCTCCCACTCCCGTTGAAGGTGCGGATAAAATGCAACTGACTTCAGAAGCAGGTGAAAAAATTGACTACTACTTCATGTATGGTCAGCATATGGATGAAGTGATCAGCGGCTACCGGCAGGTAACCGGCAAAGCCACCATGATCCCGCGCTGGGCGCTGGGCTTCTGGCAAAGCCGGGAACGGTATAAAACACAGGACGAGATTGAAAATACCGTAGCAGAGTTCCGCAAAAGGAAAATCCCGCTGGACAATATCGTGCTGGACTGGAGCTACTGGAAACAGGATGAATGGGGCAGCCAGCAGTTTGATCCTGCCCGTTTTCCTGATCCTGTGGGCATGATCAGCCGCCTGCACAAACAATACCATACCAATTTCATGATCTCCGTATGGCCGAAGTTTTATGAAGGGATCGACAACTATAAACTTTTCGACAGCAAAGGCTGGTTATACAAACAGAATATTAAAAATAAGCAACGCGACTGGATAGGTAACGGTTATGTATCTACGTTTTATGATGCCTTTAACCCCGAAGCGCGTAAACTGTTCTGGAGCCTGTTGCAGAAGAATCTGCTCACCAAGGGTGTGGATGCATGGTGGCTTGATGCCACAGAGCCGGATATCCTGTCCAATGCCTCTATTGAAGAACGCAAAAAGCTGATGGATCCTACCGCATTGGGATCAGCCACCCAATACTTCAACACCTATGCACTGGTAAATGCGCAAGGTATTTATGAAGGGCAACGTGCGGCCAAGCCGGGTCAACGTGTATTTATCCTTACCCGCTCCGCCTATGCAGGGTTGCAACGCTATGCTGCTGCCACCTGGAGTGGGGATATCGCCGCCACCTTTGAAGAGTTCAAAAGACAAATCCCCGGCGGACTAAACTTCAGCCTTTCCGGTTTACCTTACTGGACTACAGATATCGGCGGTTTCTTTGTGGAAGATAAATACGATCAGCCCAACCCACAGGGTCCTGCACTGGAAGAATGGAGAGAACTCAATACCAGGTGGTTCCAATATGGCGCTTTCTGCCCGCTGTTCCGTTCACACGGCCAATATCCTTACCGCGAAATGTTCAACATCGCGCCCGACAGCAGTATAGCGTACCAGTCGATGTTATACTACGACCAGCTGCGTTACCGCCTGCTGCCTTACATCTACTCCGTAGCTGGCAATACTTACCACCACGACTATACGATGATGCGTGGCCTGGTGATGGACTACGGCCAGGATACAGCAGTGCTGAATATCCGCGACCAGTATATGTTTGGTCCTTCACTGCTGGTAAACCCTGTAACCGAGTACCATGCCCGCAGCCGGGAACTGTACCTGCCTGCAGGCAACGGCTGGTATGATTTCTACACAGGAAAATATGAAACAGGTGGTCAGCATATTACCGCAGCAGCGCCTTTGCAGCGGATGCCTTTGTATGTAAAAGAAGGCGCTATCCTGCCGGTAGGCCCTGCACTGCAATACACCAATGAGCGCAAGGCAGATACCATACACCTGTATGTGTATACCGGGAAAGACGGGGAATTTACTTTGTATGAAGATGAAAATAATAACTATCAATATGAGAAAGGCGTTTTCAGCAACATTTCCTTTAAATGGAATGAAGCAGCGCAAACACTGACGATAGGACAACGGGAAGGCCGTTTTCCGGGTATGCTGCAGCAAAGGCACTTCCTGGTAACGTTTGTAGGTAAACAAACCGCCGCAGGACCGGATATCAGCAATAAGACAGGTAAAATGATAACATATAATGGAATAGCAAAAACGGTCCGGGCCATCTGACCTGGACCACTTCTTCTAAAAACATTTAAACATTATTCAACCTCCTTTGCCTAAATAAAACACGTTAAACATGAAAATCTGGTACACAATCAGCAATTATTTTCCGCGGCAAACCGTTCTAAAGACGTTTGCTGTATGCAGTTTGGCTACAGCAGCGCCTCCGGCACTGCATGCAGCTGCCAATAACGGGAAGGCATATACGCAACCTGTAAAACAAGCAATCACGGGCAAGGTAACCGACACCAAAGATGGCGCCCCCCTGCCCGGCGTTAATATCATTGTAAAAGGAACTAACCGGGGCACCGTAACAAATGTAAACGGCACTTTCACCCTGCAGGCAGATGCGGGAGAAATACTCGTAGTGTCGCTGGTAGGCTATAACAAACTGGAAGTACCCGTTCAAACGGGCAGCCCGATGACGATACGCCTGGAATCGGCGGCTACAGGACTGGATGAACTGGTGGTAGTAGGTTATGGCGTGCAAAAGAAAAAAGTGGTGACCGGCGCTACTGTGCATTTAAATAATGATGACCTGATAAAAAACCCACGCCATCAGCGTGGAGCAATCTTTACAGGGACAGGCCCCCGGTGTGCAGGTAACTTCCAACTCCGGTCAACCCGGTGACGCGCTGAAATTCACCATCCGTGGTATCGGCACCAATGGCGATTCCCGCCCGCTTTTCATCATTGACGGTTTTCCGGCGGATGATATCAGCTTCCTCAATCCAAATGACATTGCCAGCGTAGATGTGCTGAAAGATGCCGCCTCCACTGCCATTTATGGAACCCGCGCAGCGAATGGTATCGTAATGATCACCACCAAAAAGGGCCGCGCCGGTAAAATGAATGTCAGCTTCGACGCCTCCTACGGATTGCAGAATCCTGCCCGCAAGCTGGACCTCCTCAATGCGCAGCAGTATGCCAACATTATGAATGAGGCATCCATCAACTCCGGCTCTGTGCCTATCTATACACCAGACTCCATTGCGAAACTGGGTACAGGCCCCGACTGGCAGAAAGCAGCTACCAATAAAAATGCACCCATACAAAATTATAGCCTGAGTCTTTCCGGCGGTAATGAAAAGTCCGTTTTCTCTTCGTCCTTTTCCTTCCAGGGACAGCAAGGCGTGATGGGGCTTCCCGGCAGGTCTAATTTTGAAAGAACTTCTTTCAGGATCAATTCAGAACACAAACTGTACAAAGACCTGATCAAAACAGGAGAAAACCTCACCTTCGCGCATACACGCCAGCGGGGTATCGGTACAGGTAATATCTACAATAACTCTATCCGTGGTTTATTAAACGCCACTCCCATTTACCCGGTGTATAATGCGGATGGCAGCTATGGCAAATCGCCTTATGCGGATGAACCCAATCCGATCGGTTCCATTGATTATACACAAAATAATCAAACCATTACCGACAGGATCATCGGTAACATCTATGCGGAAGCTATCCTGGCTAAAGGATTGACCTTCCGTACGGATTTTGGCGCGGATATCTCTTATAACTACAACAATGCTTTTATTCCCGTATATAACCTGGGAACCAATAACAGCAACGAACATTCTTTTGCCAGTCAGGGTATGTACCGCAACCTTACCTGGAACTGGGATAACACCCTCACCTACCAACTCACTGCCGGCAAACATAACCTGAACGTAATGGTGGGTACTACCGCCAAAAAATACGAAGGCTATAATGTAAGCGGCAGTAAAACAGACCTGATCATCGCCGACTTTGATCACGCTATTATTGATAACGGCAGGAATGATTCCACCCGTAAAGTATTCGGCACAAGAAGCATGAATGCACTGCAATCTTACTTTGGCAGGGTGTTTTACAGCTACGACGATAAGTACCTGCTTACCGCCACGCTTCGCCGGGATGGTTCCACGAAGTTTGGCTCCAACAACCGCTATGGCTACTTCCCCGCTTTCTCTGCAGGATGGATCGTTACCAACGAATCGTTCCTCAAAAACAGCAGCTGGATTAACTTCCTGAAGATCCGCGGCGGATGGGGACAAAATGGTAGTGACAGGATTGATGACTTCAGGTACCTGGCCACCATCAACTCCACCTACCGCGATTATTATTTCAACGGACAAAAAGCGATCGGCGCGTCTCCTGATAAAATACCCAATCCTGATTTGCATTGGGAAGCATCCGAACAAATTGATCTCGGATTTGACGCAACATTGTTCAAAGACGTAACCGTTACATTCGACTGGTATCAGAAAAATACCCGCGACTGGCTGGTAACCGCTCCTATCCCCGATTTGGTGGGTACCGGCGCACCTACCATCAACGGCGGTAATATTCAGAACAAGGGTATTGAACTTGGTATTAATTATAACCACACATTTGGAGAAGTAAACATTGGTATCGGCGGCAACATTGCTTTCAATAAAAATACCGTGATAGATATTCCAAACCAGGAAGGTGTATTGCATCCTTCTTACAACGGCGTACTGTCGTCCAACATGGATGAATACTTCCGTGCACAGAACGGAATGCCTATCGGCTATTTCTATGGCCTGAAAACAGCCGGTATCTTCCAGAACCAGGCAGAAATTGATGGTTACACCAGCAAAAGCGGCCAGAAAATACAGCCAGGCGCACAACCCGGCGATGCCCGTTTCGTAGATCTGAACGGCGACGGCGTCATCAATGGTGATGATAAAACAAAGGTGGGTGATCCCAATCCTACACAAACGTATGGTATCTCTCTGTCGGCAGGCTGGAGAGGATTTGACCTGAGTGTATTACTCAGCGGTGTGGGTGGCAATGACATTGTGGATGGTACCAGGGCTTACGACCGTTTTTATAACAACTATACCACGGCTGTTTTCGACCGCTGGCATGGTGAAGGAACGTCCAACAGCACGCCCCGTGTAACACTGGGTAATGAGGCCAACCAGAACTACACCCGTTTCTCTGACCTGTATGTACACAATGGCGCTTTCATGCGTGTAAAGAGCATCAACTTTGGATACGATCTTAAGAAAACTTTACTGAAACGTTTACCGGTTCAGCAGCTCCGGTTGTATGTATCCGGATTGAATGTATTTACGTTTACCCATTACCGTGGGTTAGATCCTGAAGTAGGTTATGGAATCGACAGCTGGTCGTCTGGTACTGACCTCGGTTATTTTCCACAGCCAAGAACTGTTTTATTCGGTCTTAATGTTAAATTTTAAACTCCGGCAATCATGAAGAAAATAATAGCAGCTATCATCATAACGGGGTTAATGAGTTCCTGTTCCAAAAGTTTCCTGGAAACATTGCCCATCAATACCATTACAGAGGAAGATTTTTATAAAACACCGGGAGATGCTTACCAGGGACTGGTTTCCGCGTACAGTGTGTTAAACTGGGATGGTTACGGCAATATTGCGCTGACGTCAGAAATTGCATCCGACGATTGCTTTGGCGGCGGTGGCGCTTCCGACAACGGATGGAACCAGTGGGACAAGAGCATTAAAATGAATGATCTCAACAGCGCTGCCTGGAAGAAATACTACACTGGTATTTACCGCGCCAATAAACTGATCCAGAAAATTGAAACGGTAGACTTTAAAGGAGATGATGCTACAAAAAACCGTTACATAGGTGAAGCTCATTTTCTTCGGGCTTACTTTTACTTCGACCTGGTGCGGATGTTTGGTCATGTGCCATTGATCACAACGCCACTGGAACCTGGTAATTACAGCATCCCGCAGGCCAATCCGGACAGTGTATACATGCTGATTGCCAATGATCTGAAAGTAGCCGCAGCGAATATTCCGGCTACGCCTTTTGCCAGCATCCCTTCGGGCGAATATGGCAGGGTTACCAAATGGGCTGCTGAAGCCTTGCTGGGCAGGGTATTCCTGTATTATACCGGCTACTACAGCAAACCTGATATTGCCGGCGTATTTTCACAGGCAGATGCTATTGCCGCCATTGAAGATGTGATCAACAACAGCGGGTACAGTCTTGTTCCAAAATACCGGAACCTGTTCCGTGCTTCCGCTGAAAGCACCACTGACTATGCCGGGCAGAATAACGCAGAAGGCGTGTTTACCATTCAATATACTTACCTCGGTATGGGCGACCAGAACCAGCAGAACGGAAACCGTATGCAGGTGATGATCGGCATCCGCTCGCAGGTGCTGGGACCTTACTACAAAGGATGGGGCGGTGCTACTGTGAATGAAGCGCTCTTTCATTCCTATGCTCCGGGCGACAGCAGGCAAACAGCTTCCATTATTTCTATTGCCGGAGAAGGATTTGCAGATAGTTATAAGCTGGATGACCAGGCGCAATACACCGGCTTCTTCATAAAAAAATATACGCCGCTGAAAGATAAAAATGCAGATGACCTGGGTGGTAGTTTCCAGTGGGACAATTTCGATAACTATATGGTGATCCGTTTTGCAGATGTGTTGCTGATGGGGGCAGAGTTAAATCTCACGGCGAATGCAGGCAAGGCACAGGGTTATATCGACCGGGTGCGCGACCGTGCATTTGGTGATCAAACGCATCGCATTACACTGAGCAGTAAAGCACAGATCATGCAGGAACGCAAGCTGGAACTGGCTTTGGAAGGGCACCGCTACTGGGACCTGCTGAGGCAGGGAATGCCTGCAGCTAAACAGGCAATAGACAATGCTTCTTCCCAGGCGGCTTTCAACGTAAGCTTCCGTCCGGAAACAAATGGTTTGTTTTCTATTCCTGAAACACAGATCAATTTATCAAACGGCACGCTCAAACAAAACACCGGCTGGTGATATTGTCCACTTTAAAAACTACAAAAATGAAACGTCTGCATATATATTTTCTCGGATTAATTACTGCATTATTTTATGCGTGCAGTCCTTACGAAGACAGGATCACCCCGGCAGATCCTGCCGGTATTAAACTGGATTTTTCTGTCACACAAAACCCGGATTACGATAACCAGGTAACGCTGGAAAGCAAAACGAAAGATGTGATTCCATTCTGGGACTATGGTTTTGGTACTACCAAAGAAGCGAAGGCGGTAGTGATCCTGCCTTTTGCGGGCGACTTCTTTGTTAAATATTCGGCTTATGGCACAGGTGGTCCTAAAACAGATTCTGTAAAAGTTACCGTGAGTGCAAACGATCCGAAGTTCTTTGCCAGCAAGCTGTATAATTTACTCACCAATAGCGCCGACGGTAAAACCTGGGTATGGGCCATCGATGTTCCGGGTGGTTATTGTTTTGGTAATGGTCCTGGTGATACCGAAAGGCCGGCATGGTGGACTGTAGGAAAAGCAGGGCTGCAAACCCAGGGTGTGCTGGATGATGAGATGACATTTGATCTCAATAAGAACGCAAATTTTTCCATCACGCATAAAGGTGTTACCACTAAAGGGTCGTTTACGCTGGATACTTTAGCGCAGAAGATCAAGATCAATGGCGCTGATATCAGTTGGGGAAACAACGTGGCCTACAATATTATTAAGCTGAACGCTAATGAAATGACGCTGGTACAGCAAGGTGATGGCTGGCGTAATATCTGGATGTTCAAGCGCAAGGGTTTTGTATTTTAAAAATCCACATTATGGCCCCCGGCGGGAATTTCCCCGCCGGGCTTTTTTAACAATTATTTTATGGAGATGATAAAAGCGTATCACATATATCACAAATAATTAAAATACTCAGTATTAATCAATGCTGTTTTGGTTGTTACCTGTTGCCGGTGCTTTTCAGCCCCGGCTATTTTTTTGGGTATATACTACTTTTCTGCGGATCACTTAATTCGTATTTGGTGATTCTTTTTACTATCTTTCAAGACACAACGCCTCTATGTCATGGAAATAAAAGTTCTGACCGCGCCGGGGCTGGGTAGCTCCGGAAAATTACACTGGCAAACATTATGGGAACAATCTATACCCGGAACAAAGCGGATTGAGCAAACAGATTGGAATGCGCCGGTTTGTGCCAATTGGGTAGCGCAGATAGAGAAGGCCGTAGCAGAGGCCGGGCCGCAGGTAGTCATCGCTGCGCACAGCCTGGCTTGTATTGCACTGGCGCACTGGGCGGGGCAAACAAACAGGAAGATCCGGGGCGCATTGCTGGTGGCGCCGGCAGATGCAGAACGACCGGGATTCCCTGCTGAGGCAACCGGCTTCTCTCCTATTCCATTGGTGAAGTTGCCGTTTGAAACTATTATTGTGGCCAGCACCAATGATCCATTCTGTTCCCTGGAAAGAGCTGCATTTTTTGCCCGTCACTGGGGAAGCCGCTTTGTAAACGCAGGCGCCAAAGGCCATATTAACAGCGAATCCGGGCTGGGAGAATGGCCCGAAGGACAGAACCAGCTGAAGGAACTGGTACAGAACTGGCCAACCCTTTAATGTTGTTACCGCCGGTATTACGCTATTCACTGCCGCAACGCTTAACCTGTAATTTCACTTTTCATTCCACTTTTCCACCTTTTTTTTGAGATCTGAATAGGATATGTTGTTGCCGGAAGTCTTAACTAAATCGATTTTTTTAAATAGATAATTAACATAAAGATAAACACGGCAGCGCCGCCGGCTAACAGGATTATACCACCTTTGCCCGCTGAATCTTTAAAACTACCTTTTACTATACAATGAAAAAAGCACTGTTCATTTTATCCGGTGTAATGATGGTTACCGGGGCATCCGCACAAATAAAGCAGTATACAATGGCGCAGGCGCACTCTCATAATGATTATGAGCGGGCCACTCCTTTTTACGCAGCGGCTTCCCTGCAGTTTGGTTCTATTGAAGCAGATATACACCTGAAGGACGGTATTTTATACGTGGCACATAATGCCAGCGCCATAGAACCGTTCCGCACCTTTAAGGAAATGTACCTGCAGCCTGTGCTCCGGCAGTTTTCTCTTTACAACGGTAAACCCTATGCCGGCAACGCCCCCATGCAGCTGCTGATAGACCTGAAAACAGCAGGCACGCCTACCTTACAGGCATTACAGGAACTGCTCCTTCCCTACCGCAAGTATTTTGATCGCAACACAAACCCTGCTGCCGTAAAACTGGTGATATCCGGCAACCTGCCGCCGATGACAGAATGGGACAAATATGATCCTATCTTCTTTTTTGACGGCCGGCCAGATAGCGTATATCCGGCAGCGTTACAGCCACGCATTGCCATGCTGAGCGTGGATTTTCACGCTTACAGCACCTGGAACGGCAAAGGGACACTGGTACCGGCGGAAATGCAGAAAGTAACCGCCGTCATCAATAAAGCGCATCAGCAGGGATATGCCTTCCGCTTCTGGGGCGCGCCCTCCACCCGGTCCACCTATTACAAACTAATGGACCTCGGCGCCGACTGGATCGGAACAGACCACCCGGAGGAATTGTATGATGTAATGCACAACACAACCCGTACCACCGCTTCCAATATGCCGGTACATGAAGTGTATATCCCTTCCTTTGCATCTGATGCCACACAGGTGCGGTCTAAAAACGTGATCCTGCTGATTGGCGATGGCACCGGCCTGGCGGAAATGTTTTCCGGCTATACTGCCAACAAAGGCGCACTGAACATATTCCAGATGAGGCAACTCGGCTTATCCAAAACCCAATCGACCGACAACTACCACACCGACTCCGCTGCTGGTGGCTCCGCCATGGGCGCCGGCACTAAAACACATAACCGCGCTATCGGGCTCGACAATACCTACGTATCTATACCCCTAATCCCTGAAATACTGGCGCCTAAAGGCATTCAGAGTGGTGTTATCGTCACCGAAGAAATTACCGGCGCCACGCCTGCTTCTTTCTATGGTCATACCGCGGACCGGGATAGCACCTATACGCTGGAAAAACAACTGCTCAGCAGCAAACTGCAACTGGCCGTTGGCGGCGGAAGGGAAGAACTGGAAAAAAACTTCGGCCGGCAGCTGGCCTCCTCCGGCATCCGCATCTACGACAACCTGGATAACTGGGACGCCACTACGAAAAACCGTACGCTCGTGATCCTGAGCAGTAAAGTAGTTACCTCTATGCGCAACGGGCGGGGCAACTACCTGAAAACTGCACTGAAAAAGGCCTTACAGCAACTGAATGCTTCCGGCAAAGGATTTTTCCTGATGGTAGAAGGTTCCCGGATAGATCAAGGCGGGCACCTCAACGACCTGGACTACCTGGTCCGTGAAATGCTCGACTTCGATGAAACAGTAGGAGAAGCCCTCCGCTTTGCTGACCAGGACAAGCAAACCACCGTAATTGTTACCGCTGACCATGAAACCGGCGGCCTCGCCCTGATGGATGGCGATATCGCCAAAGGCTCCTTACGCGGTCATTTTGCCACCAACGACCACACCGGTATCCCGGTAATGGTATTCGCCTACGGACCCAACTCCAACCTGTTCCGCGGCGTTTACGAAAACAACGAGATCTTTCACAAGATGCTCAGATGCTTCGGTAAATAATGCAGCGGAGGAGCGCCTTTGGCGCTTTTAAATTGTCTTGGAGCAGGATTACGCTGATTAACCGTGATTACGCTGATTTTGATTCTGTTTTGATTTTATTTTTTTGATTTTATAAAGGATTAGAGAAGATATAAGCGAATATATCCGCTTATATCTTCTCTAATCTTTTATAAAAATCAAATATAAAATCAGATATAAAATCAAAACAGAATCAAAATCAGCGTAATCACGGTTAATCAGCGTAATCCTGCTCCAAGACAATTTAAAAGCGCCAAAGGCGCACCGCGAAAAAACCGCTCCAACTCTGCGTTTCTTTTTTGTACATTTAAAGGCATTTTAAAATTCCCGACATGTTAGCAAGAATCCTATTGCTGCTTACAGGTGTGTTGTGCCTGCATGCAGCGTTTGCCCAGGAAACCCGGTACATCTATCTTTCAGGCACCGATAAAGATCATACTGTTAACTGGGACTTTCATTGTTCCGGCGGACAACGCCGTGGCAAATGGACAACGATTCCCGTTCCATCCAACTGGGAACAGCAGGGGTTTGGCAGCTATAACTATGGCCATGATAAAGAAAAAGCCAGTGAAGAAGGGCTTTACCGCTACCGTTTCTCCGCACCGGACAACTGGCGCGAACGGCAGGTGAATATTGTATTTGATGGCGTGATGACCGATGCCGAAGTAAAAATCAACGGGCGCCTGGCCGGTGAAATTCACCAGGGCGGCTTTTACCGGTTCCGGTATGATATCAGTAAACTGCTGCGTAACGGCAGCAATCTTCTGGAAGTAAAGGTGAGCAAAATGTCGGCGAATGCAGGCGTAAACCGGGCAGAACGGAATGGCGATTTCTGGGTGCTGGGCGGTATTTACCGGCCTGTTTTCCTGGAAGTGAAGCCATTGATCCATATTGATCACGTGGCCATTGATGCCACCGCCAAAGGCCATTTCTCCGTGCAGGCTTTCACTACCCCATTGCCGGAAGGATACTCTCTCAGCGCGCAGGTGACCACCCTGGCTGGCCAGGCCGTTCAGCAGGCAGTGACCATACCTGCCGCAGCCACCCACCCTGCCGCCTATACGTTGCAGCAACAACTCGACCATCCCGCTACCTGGAGTGCAGAGTTTCCCCAACGCTACCTGGCAGTAGTAGCAATTAAAAAAGATAACCGGACCATACACCGTATCACCCAGCCCTTTGGTTTCAGAACCATTGAAATAAGACCACGGGATGGCATATACGTAAATGATACCAAAGTAATACTGAAAGGCGTAAACCGCCACAGCGCCTGGCCGGAAACAGGACGCACGCTCAGTAAAGAGATCAGCATACTGGACGTGAACCTCATGAAAGACATGAACATGAACGCCGTGCGGATGTCGCACTACCCGCCGGATGAACACTTCCTGGATGTATGCGATTCGCTGGGTTTATTTGTACTGGATGAACTTACCGGCTGGCAGGCCGCCTACGACACCGTAGTAGGACACAAACTTGTAAGAGAACTGGTGGAGCGGGATGTTAACCATCCTTCTATTATTGCATGGGACAATGGCAATGAAGGCGGGTTTAACCGCGCGCTGGATGGCGACTATCACCTGTACGATCCACAGCTCCGTCCCGTACTGCATCCGTGGGAAAGATACAATGGCGTGGACACCAAACATTACCCCAACTTCAACTACCTCGTTAACTCCAGCCTGTACGACCAGGACATTTACCTGCCTACCGAATTTATGCATGGCCTTTACGATGGCGGCATGGGTGCGGGCCTGAACGATTTCTGGGATCGTATACTACAACATCCCCGTGGCGCCGGCGGTTTCCTGTGGGCATTCAGCGACGAAGGACTGGTACGCACCGATAAAAACGGCATCATCGATACAGACGGTAACCACGCCCCCGACGGCATAGTAGGCCCCCACCGCGAAAAGGAAGGCAGCTTCTATGCCATCCGGCAGTTGTGGTCGCCTGTACATATATCCCTGCCCGTTATTACATCCGCCTTCGATGGCCGTATACCGGTGGAGAACCGTTATGACTATACGCCTTTGTCCAGGTGCCGGTTCAGGTGGCAGCTGCTGCGGTTTCCATCTCCCGGAAAAAATAACCAAACAGACACCATTGCCGCGGGCACAATTGCAGCACCGGATCTGGCGCCCCATGCCAAAGGCTTCCTGCAGCTGTCACTTCCAAACGGCTGGCAGGATGCAGACGCATTATATGTCAGCGTAGAAGATGGTTACGGCCGCAATATCCTCACCCGCAGCTGGCCACTACAACCGCCTTCCCGCATTGTACGGCAGTTTCCCGGGGTAAACGGCCGCCTGAATATTGTAACCGATCATGATACACTGGCCGTAGATAACGGTACCGGCACTTATTATTTCAGCCGGACAACTGGTCAACTGCTGCAGATTGTTACTGCCAAAGGCAGGATTTCATTAAGTGGAGGGCCTGTGCTGGCAGGCGTTTCACAGGAACTGAAGGAGTTCAGGCCGGGTACCGATTCCAGTGGTTATTTTATCATCGCCCGTTATGAAGGCAATGGCTACCTCCAGGTAAAGTGGACTTTCAAACCCGGCATCCCGGTACAACTGGATTACAGCTACAGTATCAAAGGCGCTACGCCTTTCAGCGGTATTACGTTCCGGTACCCGGAGGAAAAAGTAACGGGACTGTCGTGGACAGGTGAAGGGCCATACCGGGTATGGAAAAACAGGCTGCAGGGACAGCTGTTCGGTAGCTGGTATAAAGCCTATAATAACACGGTGACGGGGGAAAGCTGGGAGTATCCCGAATTCAAAGGCTACCATGCCAATGTGTACCAGGCCACCTTTCATACGAAGGAGCAGCCATTTACCTTTTATACCGGTAACGAGGGTACGTTTTTACAGGTATTTCATCCGCAGGCGCCAAAGGGAGCCGCTAACAACAATACTACGCCGGCGTTCCCCGACGGGGATATCGGTTTCCTGAGCGCCATTGCGCCCATAGGCACCAAATTCCAGGATGCCGCACAGATGGGACCTGAAAGCCAGGATAATATGATGCTGAACTATACGCCGGTGAAAGGCACTATCTGGATCGGCTTACCGTAAGTTGCCGGGATCTGTTACAAAATTGAGGAAAGCATTGAACTTGGCGTTGTACTTACGTTTATCCAGCTTGAAATAGAAGGCGCCCCGCTTGGAGCTGAGCCGGTCTTTATCTTTTTGTTTGATCAGCAGGCCGGTAGACAAGACCTTACGGCTGAAGTTACGTTTATCGAAAGTAACGTCATACACCGCTTCATACAGCAGCTGTAACTGGGGAATGGTAAACTTCAGTGGCAGCAGTTCAAAAAGGATGGGGTGTATGGCGGCCTTATAGCGGAGTTTCTCCTGGGCCATCTTCACCATTCCGGTATGGTCGAAGATGAGATCGGGCAGCTTATCAAGCGAAATCCATTCTGCATGGTACTCGTCATTGATCTGCAGTTTGTATTGATTGATATCAATGAGGGCAAAGTAGGTGATAGAAACCGTGCGTTCTACCGGGTCACGGGCCGGGTCACCGAAGGCAAACAGCTGTTCCATGTATACCCCTTCCAGGCCGGTGAGCTTCTTCAAAATCCTTGCAGCGGCGGCTTCAAAGCTTTCGTCGGCCTGCACAAATCCGCCCATCAGGCTCCATTTATTCTTTTGCGGTTCAAATCCGCGCTTGATCAGCAGCAGCTTCAGCGCCTCCCCGTCAAAACCGAAAATGATGCAATCGACTGCCACCAGCATCCTTGATTGCCCTGAATAACGTGTCATACCAGCAATTATTTATATAACCCGGCAATTTATGGTTCCCTGCTGACATTAGGAAATTATATTACAATTTTCCTTGTTTATCTAAACAGCTGTTGCAACACAGGATCGGTATAATCCGCCACAAAAGCCCTGATATTATTGTAAGCGGCAAACTCTTCACGTGTATGCATGGTCGTTAACACAATGGCCTCCATACCGGCGTTCAAAGCAGCCTCCACACCTTTGGGCGCATCCTCAAACACAATACAACCGGCCGGTGTCACGTCCAGTAACTGCGCACATTTCAGGAATACTTCCGGGTTGGGCTTGCTGGTAGCCACGTCATCTGCACTGACAATTGCCTTCAGGTAATGCCGGAGATGCAGGTTATCGAGCACATAGTTAATGTTAAAAGTATTGGCAGCAGAACCTATTGCCATCGGGATACCGGCAGCGGCAGCCTTTTCCAGGAAAGCCGGGAGGCCAGCAATCAGCTCAAGGTGAGGCCTGAATGCTTCCTGGTACAATACTTCTTTTTCATGGGCAATTTCCTCCATCTGTTGTGCTGTAAAATGGTCTTTCCCAAAAACACGCACCAACAGTTCCTCATTCTTCCCGTACATGTGGCTTCTTACAATCTCCCGGGGAAGATTGGCGCCCAGCTTATTCAACATGTTGTACCAGCCTTCCAGGTGATACTCCATGTCATTGATCATGGTACCGTTAAGGTCAAACAGAAATGCTTTTTGCTGCTGTGTCATAATGCCTTTTTTTGTAAGGCGCAAAGATACAGGCGAATTTTGTCTTTCTCGCTGATTACGCTGATTATACTGATTTTTGGATTTTACTTTTTTGATTTTTTTATGATTTAATAATTAAGGGAGATAAAAGCGAATATATCCGCTTAAATCCCTTAATCCTTTATAAAATCAAAAAGTAAAATCCAAAAATCAGTATAATCAGCGTAATCAGCGAGAAAGACAAAATCCGCGGAATTACCTATATTTGATACACCAACAGACAAATCCGGCATCTCAAAATAACCTGTCTTTTCAGCAGCTATAGTTATCATTTTCAAATATTATTGTAGTATGGACATTATTCTAAGAAACAACATCCATGTTACCGGTAACCTGGAAAGCCCTCAGACGCTGGTTTTCGCTCACGGATTTGGCATTGATCAAACTTCTTTTTCAAAAGTAATTCCCTCATTTGAACATGATTACAAAATTGTGCTGTTTGATAATGTGGGTGGCGGAAAGGCCGATATAAAAGCGTACAGTCCCAAACGTTATGAGGCTATCAATGGCTACGCTACTGATGTTGCCGGTATTATCCAGGCACTGGATTTGCGGCAGGTGACTTTTGTGGGACATTCGGTAAGTGGTATGACAGGTATGCTCACCAGCATCCACTATCCCGGCATGATTGATAAGCTGGTACTGCTGGGTTCCAGTCCACGCTATCTTAATGATCCGAAAGACGGCTATACCGGCGGGTTTGATCATGCAACGCTGACGAGTTTATTTGAAGCAATGGAAGCAAACTATCACGCCTGGGCTGCCGGCTTTTCAAAAGTAGCTATGCGAAATGAAGACAGACCGGAATTAGCGGCCGCCTTTGCCAAAACCCTGAATGACATCCGTCCGGATATTGCGATCCAGGTAGCCAAAGCCATTTTTTACCTGGACTACCGCGGGGAGCTACCCAAAGTAACACTGCCTGTGCTGGTAGTGCAAACCGCCAACGATATTGCCGTACCGGCCGTAGTGAGTGAGTACCTGGAAGCCAATATTCCCAACAGCCGCCTGACCAAAGTGGAAACAGAAGGGCATTTCCCCCAAATATCGGCGCCAATGGAAGTAGTAGCCGCCATACAATCGTTTCTTTAGTTCATCTTTTCAATTTCATATTGTGAGCACCTGGGAGCACAAAGCTTTAAACTTTATTAATCAAACCGGCAGATGGGATAAGGATAAACATATCTCCTCCTTTCTCGCATTCAGCATCTCCCTGGTAAAAAACCTGACGGAAGCAGACATTGCGCTGCAACTGGAATTTGAAGATGAAGAAACAGCCAAGGTGAAATGTGCCTCTCCCCTTCACCTGAACGATATGGTACTGAACCCTGAACCCATCAAAAAACTACTGTATACACAGGGCTTTAAAACCATTTACTGGCGCGAGATACCGCCTCCAAAAGAGAATGTATTTAAAGAAATACTACTGGCCCTGTCATCTGCCATTATCATCCCGGTAAATACCAGTCCCAATAACAGCCTGCTTATTCTTGGATGGAGTGAGCCACCTTCCTTTGAACCCGGTTTCCTGGAGTGTATAGAAACAATCCGGTTACGGTTGAAAGAAATACTGGTGCAATCCCAGCAACAGATCTATTTCCAACGTATAGCCGTGCGGTTTGCCGCTATCCTTCATACTATTCCGCATGCGCTGGTGTTCATCAACAACGACGGATTTTCCGGGTGGGTAAACCAGGAAGGCGCTGCCCTGCTGGGCCTGTCAGGCCCGGGAGAGCAACTGCCCGCCGTACTTTCAGATGCCATGATGCAACTGCGGAACAAAACATTGAACCTGGAAGCTATTGACAGGGAAGCGATGCACCTGTTTTCTTCCCCCGAAAATTCCATCAGCAACTGGCGGTGGCAAATGGAAAATAAGGTACTGCTGGTATCCTGTTTACCGGTTACCACGCAACAGATCAGCGGAAGATTATGGATTTTTGAAAACGGTGATCAATAACGCTGGCGCCAGAGAAAATAAAAAGTGCTGCCTTCACCCGGCTGGGAATCTACCCATACTTTACCTCCCTGTTCTTCTACCAGCAATTTGAAAATATTAAGACCGATACCGGTGCCTTCTTCTTTTCCTTCGTTGTCCAGCCGCTCAAATAGTTTGAAGATACGGTCGGTGTCACGTTTAGCTACCCCCGGACCATTGTCTTTTACATAAAACTCATAGAACTCTCCTTTGTCAGCTCCTCCAATGGTAATGACGCCGTCCTTCTTGTCGTTATACTTGATAGCGTTGGAAACCAGGTTCTGAAATACCTGCTGCAACTTGAGTTTATTGGTTTCCAGTACCGGCAGGGTGCCCACCGTTTCAATATGGATATTGGCAGGTGGAAATAACAGCTTTGATAACTGTGTTACCAGTTCGTGGACGTTCACCTCTTCAATGGTTTGCTCCATATCGCTTTGCCGGGTATAATCCAGCATAGACGTAATCATTTCTGTGAGGTGATTGGTAGCGCCCAGCACTATTTTCATATACTCACTCAGGTCGGGCGCATTCTGAATGCGTTCATCTTCGTTGATCAGCGCCAGCAAGCCAATAGCGCCCGACAGCGGGGATTTCAGATCATGCGCCACCACATACATAAACCGCTCCAGCTGTTTATTGATCTTTTCCTTTGCGGCCATGGCTTCTTTCAGCTCATATTGGTAGCGGTATAATTTTTCAAATACACTCACTTTTGCGCGGGTAACATTTACGTCGAGGGGCTTCGACAGGTAATCTACCGCTCCTTCTTCAAAGCCCCGCATTACGTATTGCTCCTCTTTATTGATGGCAGTTACAAAAATGATAGAGATGTCTTTTGTTTTAGGATTTGTTTGTAAGAGACGGGCTACTTCATAACCATCCATATCCGGCATTTGTACGTCCAGCATAATAAGACCTATGTCATCATGCCGGAGTACTGTTTTCAATGCTTCATTACCCGAATCAGCCTTTAAGATCTCTCTGTTATCGCCTTCCAGCATATGTTCCAGGGATACGAGGTTTTCTGCTTTATCATCTACCAGCAGTATGGTGAATGTTTTTGGTTTACGCTGCTTCATTTATCGACGTTTATTTTCGTGCTAATATTTCTTAAGTAACGAATGATATCATTAACGGACATGGTCTGAATACCGGAGCAAAGATCCAGGGCAGCCTGGGGCATCGTGTTAAACTCGGCGGTCTGCGGATCCTGTACAATCGCCGTGCCACCGGACGCGGCGATATGGCAAAGTCCTGCTGCACCGTCTTTATTGGCGCCACTAAGCAGTATTCCCACGGCGGCGTTGCCAAAGACAAGGGCCGCACTCTCGAAGCTCAGATCTATAGCAGGCCGGCTGAAATTTACCAGTTCGGAATAGTCCAGCGAAATAGTTCCATCGGCTTCTATCAGAAAATGATAATTTTGCGGGGCCAGGTAAATATGCCCCGGCAATAATAGTTCTTTATCATCCGGTTCTGTAATTTTTTGTTTCCCGGATAGTAAGGTACCCAATTCACTTTGTACATTTTTCAAACGGTGGATAACGATCATCACTGGCATAGGAA
Organism: Chitinophaga sp. W3I9; assembly: GCF_050434025.1. Lineage (NCBI taxonomy): Bacteria > Pseudomonadati > Bacteroidota > Chitinophagia > Chitinophagales > Chitinophagaceae > Chitinophaga > Chitinophaga sp. W3I9. The sequence continues at coordinate 3,347,505 of NZ_JBNPWC010000001.1, read as the reverse complement.
ATGTTGCTGGCAGCTCTTTGATCAATTTGGTGAGCACTGTCATACTGCCGGCAGAACCGCCAATAACAAGGATCCTGTATGAATGGGGCGTTGTCAGCTTTCTTACATTTTACGCCTGAAAATTTTATTAGCCTGGTTTATTGTTTCAAATTTTGTCCTTTCTTCATTATATAATAGTGATTCTTTAATCCCTAATGCCAGGTAACCTAACGAAGTTAAGCTTTCATAAAATAATTTTACTACCCGGTTCTGCAGTGTTCTGTTAAAATAAATAAAAACGTTCCGGCAACAGATAAGTTGAAATTCATTGAACACCTGGTCTGTCACGAGGTTGTGCTGAAAAAAAATAATGTTGCGCCGCAGGGCCGGGTGGATGATCGCATTATCATAACGTGCCGTATAGTAGTTGGAAAAGTCGTTGATACCGCCGGACCGCATATAATTAGCGGTATACTCTTTCATGTCTTTCAGGGCAATAATCCCGCTTTCTGCTTTGTCCAGGTTGGCTTCATTGATATCTGTGGCGTATATCCTGCAGCGGTCGAGCAAGCCGGCTTCTTCCAGCAATATCGCCATGGAATACACTTCTTCGCCTGTAGCGCAGCCGGCATGCCATACTTTAATGATCGGGTAAGACGCCAGTCGTGGTAGTACCTGCTCCCTCAATACCTTATAAAACGAGGGGTCCCGGAACATTTCGGTTACATTCACCGTGATATACTGCAGCATTTCCCTGAAGAAGTTTTCTTCATTCACCAGGCGGTGTTTCAGTTCAAAGACGCTGTCGATTCCCGCCATGCCGGTAAAGCGGCTGAAGCGGCGCTTCAATGAAGCGCTGGCATAGTCTGAAAAGTCATACCCGTAGCGCTGTTGAATGATCTTCACCAGTTCTGTAAAATCTCCATGACTGATTTCCTCTACCATATAATTTTTATGACAACCATACCCGTAACAGGGAAAGCAGCTTTATATTATCTACGGGTTTGGCGATATAGTCGGATGCACCTGCCTCCAGGCATTTCTGCCGGTCGCCAGCCATTGCCTTGGCAGTGAGGGCAATTACCGGCAATTGCTGAAACCGGGCGTCAGCGCGGATATGTCTCATAGCCTCATAACCATCCATTTCCGGCATCATGATATCCATCAGTACCAGGTCGAGTGTTGGATGCTGTTGCAATACTTCCAGTGCTTCCCGGCCATCGGCGGCGGTGAGCACCGAAATACCCTGTTCTTCCATCAGTGCGCTGATGGAAAAAACATTACGCATATCATCATCTGCCAGCAGCACGGTTTTGCCGGAAAGATTGCCTTCCGTCCAGGTAGTGGCCGTATCTTCTATGTTTGTTTTCTTCTGCAGTTTGTAAAGGAAAAGCTCGAGTTCATCCATCAGCCGGTCGGTGGCATGCGTGGAGTTGCGCACAATAGCAGAAGCATACTTTTTCAGCTGTTGCTCTTCGCTGCCGGTAATATCCTGGTCGAGGTACACAAGGAGCGGCGTATCACCTGATTCGGGGATCTGCGTCAGCGCTTCCAGTTGTTGTAAACCGGCCTGGAGGTCCTTACCAATTTCCACTATTACTGCATCATACTTTGTTCCGGCGAGCAACGCCTGCGCCTCCGGAATGCCTGCGGCAATATCATACCTGCTGCCAAGATTCCTTTCGGCACTCATGGTTTCAAGTGTGGCGCCTGCGCTCAGCGGTCCTACCGACACCAGCAGTACTTTTTTCAGCCGTGCTTGCAGTTGTGCGCTGATGCTGGTGAATACTGCTTCAAGGTCGCTCAGTTCAAGCGGCTTCCTCGTATAGCCATGTATGTTATCTTCCTTAATAGCCTGTATATCTGCGCCGGTTACAACGTGTACAAGGATTTTACTCAATTCCTCACTGCTTTTGAGGATTTTGAGAATGCTGCTGCCGTCAATTACCGGCAGGTTCATATCCAGGATAATGGCTACCGGCAAAAATTTGCGGGCATAGGCCAGTCCGTCCTGCCCGTTATGCGCCACGATGGTTTTAAATCCCTTGTTACGGGCAAAGTCGCGCAGGATATCCGCAAAATGAACGTCGTCTTCAATAATCAGGATCAGTTTATCCTGTTTGGTGAGGTTATCGCGGTCGTCGTTCACAGCAACGGGAGATTGTATCTGCGGGGCAATGTCCTTTACCGGTGTTACCGGCACTGCGCCCGGTATGGTAGCGTTTACCGGTAATACAATGGTGAAAGTGCTGCCGGTAGGGCCGCTGTGATCGAGGCGGAGCGCTCCATGCAGCAGCTGCGTCAGTTCCCGGCTGATGCTCAGGCCAAGGCCGGTGCCACCGTACTTACGGCTGGTACTGCCATCTCCCTGGTGAAAGGCGTTGAATATCAGCTCCTGCTTGTCTGCCGGTATACCCGGACCGGTATCTGTAACGCTGATACAGAGTGTGCCGGGAGTGCTTACATAGAGGGAAAGACTGACCACGCCTCCTGCTGGTGTAAATTTAAATGCGTTTGACAGCAGGTTGCGGACTACCTGTAACAGCCGGAGTTTATCGGTATGGATAGCTGCAGGAACATCCGGCGCTAAATTTTTGGCGAAGGAAATCTGCTTCTCGTGCGACACCACATCGAACAGGTCGGAAAGGTCGTCCACAATGCTCTGCACCGGCACATTTTCAAATTCCATCTCTACTTTACCGGCTTCTATTTTAGACAGGTCCAGTACATCGTTGATCAGGTGCAGCAGGTCGGAACCGGATTTATAGATGATACCGGCATACTCCACTTGTTTTCCTGTGAGGTTTTTATCTTTGTTTTCCTGCAACATTTTCGCCAGGATGAGCACACTGTTCAGTGGGGTTCTCAGTTCGTGGGACATGTTGGCGAGGAACTCTGATTTATAACGGTTGCTGGCTTCCAGTTCAGTAGCCTTGAGGGAAAGCGCTCCCCTGGCCATTTCCAGGTCTTTATTTCTTTCTGTTATTTCTGCGTTTACCTGCCGCAGTTCTTCTTCCTGCACCTTTAGTTCTTCTTCAGATGCCTGTAATACTTCCGACTGCCTGCTCAGTTCCTCATTCGACTGCCGCAGTTCTTCCTGCTGGCTGATCAGGATTTCCCTTTGTTCCTGTACCTGTTGAAGCAGATGCAGGATCTTTTCACGGGCATTGGCTGCATTAACGGCAACGGCTATATCTTTTGACAATACTTCCAGCAACCGCAATTGTAAAGGCGTTACTTTCCGGAAAGAGGCGAGTTCAATAACGCCCAGCAATTCATTTTCTATCCACAGTGGCATCATTACCAGGGAGCCTGGCTGAAGGTGTCCGCTGGAAGAGTTCAGTTGCCAATAGTTAGCCGGCACGTCGCTGATAACGAGGATCTCCTTTCCGGAGACGGCTGTTCCCAGGAAACCGTCGTTCAGTGACACCGCCTGTGGAATAGCAGCAGGCATGCTAACAGCAGCGTACAAACGAAGATCCTGGTATTTATCGTCGTAGCAATAGAAGGCGCCTGCCGTAAAATCCGCGAATGCAGTAAGGGTATGCAGGCATTTCCGTACCAGCTCATCGCGGTTATTCACGCCCTGGAGGCTGTCGTTCATATTATTGACGCCAGTCAGCATCCAGTTCTTTTCATTGGCAGCGGCGTTGATTTCCACCACTTCATCCAGTTTGCGGTTCAGCGCCTGTTGCACGCGCAGACGGCGTTTAAACTCTGCGTAGGTGACTCTCATGAGGATAGAACCTACCAGCAGGATGAATGCATTGTTGATCAACAGGGTTCTGACAGCTTTGGTAAAAGAACTGCTTTTTACGTTCTCGCGAACAGCCAGCAAACGGCGTTCCTCTCCATTTACCTTGCCTACCTGTGCCCGCACCCTGTCCATCAACAGCGTTTCTTTTTCTGTAATGTCCCCATTCTGTTCGAAGCGTTGCTGTACTAAGGTATGATCCAGTACATTCCAGTAGCTGAGCAGGGCATTGATATTATCTTCCAGGGAGTCTATATTTTTTAGCTGGTTCGGGTTGTCCGCTACCATGGTACGCAGATCGTTTACGGCGGGCGGCACTTTGGGAAGCGCCAGCTCATAGGGTTGCAGGAATTTTTTATTAAAAGTGCCCCGGAAACCCCTGCGGGAAGCTTCCATATCAAATAATAAACGCTGTACCCTTTCGGAACCATTGAGTACGCGATAAGTGTGCTGTACCCATCCCGCCTCTTCTGTTTGCTCGGTAAACGTTTGCCACGTTAAAAATCCGCCGAGTAAAACAAGCAATACAATAACGGCAAATCCGAGGTACAGTCTGTTAACTAATGAAATCTTCATATAATATTAATTCCTTAATATAGCATAAAAATACCTAAATGCACTCACATTCAATACCTTTGGGGGGAGCAATAAATCTGTTTAAACAGTAATGTAACCATTTGTTTTTATCAATGGAAAACTATTCATTTATTTTTAAAGTATATATCCATATAACATCAGCCATTTCAAATACCACGAAGCGCATCTTTAGAAAACACAATAAAAGTATCACCCTGCCGAACAATTAAATATCAGTTTTGTTTAGCGGATTAAATTCAGCCACGATGAGTAAAATTTTGTTAGTAGAAGATGATGAGATAATGCCCAAAATAGTGGCAAGGATTCTCCCTTCTGCAGAGTATGAGCTGGACCACGTATCAAACGGAAAAGAAGCATTTGAAAAACTGGAAGCCACCAATTACGGTTATGACCTGATCATTACGGATATTATGATGCCGTATGCCAACGGGTTTGAAATTCTGAGCCGGGTAAAGAGCCAGCCCAGGCCGATCCCGGTGATTATTGTTTCCAATGCCGGTAACGAAGACATGATCATGGAGGGCTTTAAACTGGGAGCAGATGATTTCCTGAAGAAGCCGATCATACCTGCAGAATTACTGATCAGGGTCAAAAGATTGTTAATGAAGAATAAATAGCTGCATGTTCGATATACCCATTCCTGCTTTCCTGGATCCCGCGCTCAGCACATTCAGGGAAGCGCCATTGGCCATCAGGCTGGCAATGATATTTATTATAGTGGCTGTCCTGGTTACCCTGCTGGCTTATCTTTCTATATTAAGAAGCCGGTTCCTGGGGCATCAGCGGAGAAAAAGACTGGATTACCTGCTCCCAAAGATCGATAACCTGATCATTGATGAGATCATGGCTAATCCCGAAGTAGCCGCAGGCACACCGGCCAGCCAGATACAGCTGAACCTGGATGGATTCCAGGAACTGCCTTTACATAAGAAATGGGCCAGGCAGGCTACCACGGACCGCATTATACATTTCCGCCGCAATGTAGGAGGCAATGCCGGCCACCTGCTGCGCAACCTGTACATCCAGCTGGAACTGAGCAAGGATACCATGAAGCAGATGAAGTCGCCCAAATGGGCCCGGAAAGTACGGGCACTGACAGAGTTCATCGACATGGATATCCCCGTGGCAGATGTAACCATTCTACCATTAACGAATAGCCGTAACCGTGAGTTACGTGCCGCCGCGCGGCATGCGTATATCAAGCTCAGTAAAAATGAGCCCTTTAAATTCTTTGATGTGGTAACCGATCCCCTGCTGATGTGGGACCAGGTGGAATTATTCCGGATCATTACCACTACGGAAGATATCTCCATTCCCAACTTCGCCAGGTGGGTCACCTACTCTTCCAATAAAAGCGTGGTTTCTTTTTGCCTGAAACTGATCGTTCATTATAACCAGCTGCCCGCTGTACCTGCAGTAACCCAGCTGCTGGACACGAAAGATCATTACCTGCGCGCAGACGCCATTAATTGTCTTGGTAAACTAAAGGTCCCCGACGTGGAAGACAGGCTGGTATCCATGTACAGCAGCCAGCCACTGCAATGCCAGATCGAAATACTGAAGGCCATAGGCCGCATCAGCAGCGGACGTCAGATCGACTTCCTGAAGCAGGAATTCCTGCATTCTACCAACTTCGATCTGCGCAAAGCTGCCGCCAAATCCCTGGTACGAAACAACCAGCTAGCCGGCAACGTAATACAGGAACTGCTGGAAACCGCTAATCGCGAAAACCTGCTGATACTGAAGCATTGTATGAACCCTTTAATTAAATACTGATGGAGGGCATTTTATCATGGCTGGGCAGGGCCTACGAAAATACACTTTTCGTATATGGGTTGGTTTTACTACTGGTATACGCCTTACTGGCCCTGCTGTCGATGCTGGCTATCCGCCATTACACCCGGAAAAGCACCCAACATCAGCTCGACATACTGGCCAGCTCGCCGATGGCGCCTGGTCTTACTATCCTTGCACCTGCCTTTAATGAAGGCCTCACCATTATTTCCAATGTGCGGTCGCTCCTTACGCTCAACTATCCACGCTATGAAATCATTATCATCAACGATGGCAGCACCGATAATACCATGGAACAGCTGGTCTCGGAATTCAGGATGGTGGCGGTGGACTTTGCCTATAACCCCAGGATACTGACGCAACCTGTGCGGAAGATCTATAAATCCACTGACCCCGCTTATTCTGCCCTGATGGTGATTGATAAAGTGAATGGTAAAAGTAAAGCTGATGCCGTGAATGCGGGGATCAACATCGCCACGTTTAAGTATTTTGTTTGCACCGATGTTGACTGTATCCTTCATAAAGATACCTTGCTGGAACTGGCGCTGCCGGTAATGCAGGAAGAAAAAAGAAAGGTGATTGCCGTTGGCGCCACTTTGCGCATCGCCAACTCATCCGACTTTGACGAAGGAGTGCTGATCCGTATGCGGCCTCCCCGGCAGCTGCTCCCCCGCTTCCAGGAGGTGGAATATATCCGTTCCTTCGTATTGGGGAAAATGGGCTGGAGCTATATTAATTGTGTACCCAACGTTTCCGGCGGACTGGGTTTATTTGATAAAGAAGTAGCCACCCGCTGCGGAGGCTATGACCACAGCTCTTTCGGGGAAGATATGGAATTGCTTACCAGGATGTGCCGCTATGCACACGACAATCAGATTGACTATGCAGTGAAGTATATTCCCAAAACCCTCTGCTGGACGGAAGGACCGGCTTCTGTAAAAATATTCAGCCGGCAGCGCACCCGCTGGGCGCGCGGACTGGCTCAACTAATGTATGCCCATTTCAGTATGTTCCTGAATCCCCGCTATGGAAAAATGGGACTGATCGTATTTCCTTTTAACTTCTTCTTTGAATTACTGGCGCCTTTGGTAGAGTTCAGTGGTGTCATTATTTATATATACCTCGCCGTAACCGGCCAGGTAAACTGGCCTTATGCATCGTTGCTGCTGCTTTTCGTATATACATACGCCGTTATGATCACCACTATCGCTATCCTATGGGATCAGCTTTCTTTTGGTTATTATAAGAAGTGGTGGGAGGTAGCCTATTTGTGCCTGACACCTTTTATGGAGTTTTTACTATATCATCCGCTCATTGTATTTTTTTCCCTGCGGGGATATTATTATTTCCTGACGGGCAAAAAAAGTACGTGGGGAAATATGCAGCGGCAAGGCTTTGGAAAAAAGAAGAAATAAAGAAAACAGTGTGCTATGCTCAGAACAATTTTTGAAGGAGGCGTATTTATATATGGTTGCGTACTGTTGTGCATGTACGCCTTGCTGGCGTATTTGTCTTACCGTGGTATTATCCGTTTCCGTAAAAAAAGCAGTTTCACCGACTATAATCACCTGCTCGATTCCCCGCTCACGCCGGGCATATCCGTGATTGCGCCTGCCTACAATGAAAGCGTTACCATTATCATGAATGTACGTTCGCTCCTGACGCTGAACTATACACGTTATGAAGTGATCATTGTAAACGATGGCAGTACAGACGATACGCTGGAAAAGCTGATTATGGAATTTGAACTGGTGCCCGTGGATTTCGCCTACAACGAAAGGATAGTAACACAACCCGTGCGGCAACTGTTTAAATCTACCAACACCGCCTACGATAAATTGCTGGTGGTCGATAAAGTAAATGGTAAAAGTAAAGCCGATGCTGCCAATGCAGGGATCAATGCGGCCGCCTTCGACTATTTCCTGAACACAGATGTGGACTGTATCATTGAAAAAGATACGCTGCTCCGTATGATCAAACCATTCATGGATGAAGAGCATAAGAAAACCAAAGAGATCGGGGAACCTTGTCCGCAGTGCGGATATGTGCATGTGATGGAAGACAGCCGACAGGTGATAGCCACCGGCGCTACGTTACGCATAGCTAACTCCACGGAAATTGATGAAGGCGTGATCATACGGGTACGCCCCCCCGAAAAAGTGCTGCCCCGTTTCCAGGAAATGGAATATATACGGTCTTACGTGCTGGGGAAAATGGGATGGAGCGTGATGAACAGTGTACCCAATGTTTCCGGCGGGCTGGGCTTATTTGATAAAGAAGTGGCTATCAAAGCCGGTGGCTATGATCACAGCTCTTTTGCGGAGGATATGGATATTGTAACCCGCATGTGCGCATTTATGATCGATAACAAACTGAAATACGCCATACGTTATATTCCCACCACGCAATGCTGGACCGAAGGCCCTCCGAACATGAAAGTTTTCAGCCGGCAGAGGACCCGCTGGGGTCGCGGATTGGCGGAGATCATCACCCTGCACCGGAAACTCATTTTCAATCCGCGTTACAAGAAACTCGGACTGATTGTGTTGCCTTATAACCTGTTCTTCGAGTTTCTGGCGCCCATCATAGAGTTTACCGGTATCCTTTATTATATCTACCTGATTATTACGCACCAGGTAAACTGGCCTTATGCACTTATATTATTACTCTTTGTATACCTGTTCTCCGTGATGATCAGTACGCTGGCCATCTGTTGGGACCAGCTTACCTACGGCTATTACAAAACCTGGCGGGAAGTGATTTCACTGTCGCTGATGGCCCTTTTTGAACCGCTGATCTACCATCCGCTGATTGTATTTTTTGCACTGCGAGGATACTGGTTCTTCGTGACGGGGAAAAAAATCATCGTGGGGAAATATGCAAAGACAGGGATTTGGAAAGAAAAAATAAACTTATAAATGACAAGCAAATGGCTGTATTAAAACATCTGTTAACCGGAATACTGGTGTGTTGGGCGATGCAAACGCAGGCGCAGATTTTAAAACAGAAGAATAATGCAGAAGCACTGTATAACCAGGCCGTCCAGGAAACAAAACTGCAGCACTATGATAAAGCCATCAGCTTATCGCACGAAGCGCTGAAGGCACAACCTGATTTTATTGATCAGCAGCTGTTACTGGCGCGCCTGTATATGCTCACCAAACAATATGACCTGTCCAGGAAATATACCAAAGCAGTACTTGCCAAAAATCCGCGTTACCGCGATGCCTATTATTATGCGATCAATGTAGAACTTACCACGGGAAAATATGCAGAAGCGGAATGTTATGCAGATGAAGCCCTGGCGTATTTTCCCGGCAGCCGGGAATTTATGCTGAAGAAGCTGGGCATACTGGATTTGCAGCACAAAGTATATCGTGGCAATGAACTGGCCGAAACCATCATGAGCAAATATCCTGAAGACACCACCGTGCGCAATGCCTATATTGAACACTACCTGCAAAGCGGTAAGTACTACCAGCAATTAGGCAACAGCGGCATGGCACGTCAGAGTTACGACCGGGTACTATTGGCTGATCCTCATAATCGTGATGCGCGGGAAGCCAACCTGGGCGTGGCATTAAAGGGCGGAAATTACCAGTCGGCGCTGGAGCAGGTGAATGATGAACTTGCCGCTCATCCCGGCAGTTACGACCTCCTCATGCGGAAGCTCAGCATCCTGGAAGACATGCACGCGTATGTAGAAGCGCTGAGTACCTTACAGGAAATACAACGGCGGTACCCGGGAGATCCCAAAGCACGCACTATGGAAACTTCCCTGCGCATGGAAGCCGCTACTTACTATGCTAACATGGACCCCTATACGCTTTATGGCAGTGTGCTGGAAAAAAATCCCGGCAACCGCGAAGCGCTCGATAAACTCATTGGTTACAGTATGGCCCGTGGCGCTTACCAGGAAGCCCTGGCATGGATTAACAGGGGCCTGAAAGCCAATCCCAACGACAGCCACCTGCTGGCATTGAAGATGGATGTATTGGAAGGTGACCGTAAGTATGGCAGCGCCGCGGCACTGGCAATGATACTGTATCAGCGCTCACCCAATCCGGTGCTCAAAGAAAGACTGGTACAGCTGCAAACCGTCACCGGGCGCGAATACCTTGCACAGCAGCAGTACGACCTGGCACTTGCCTCCTTTGAGTCGGCCCTGAAGGTAAGTCCTGGCGACTCTGCGGTGCTGCACCTGCTCGCCAATACCTATATCTCTCAAAAAAACACCTCCGCTGCATTAAAAGTACTGGACCAGGCACTCACTTATTACCCGGCCAATGAATCTTTTCTCCTGAAAAAATCCGGTGTGCTGGCAGATGCCGGCAGGTATGAAGAAGCTGCCGCCATTGCCGGTGAACTGGCAACCCGCTATCCTTCCGATGAGCGCTTCAGCAACAACTTTGTTGATATGCGTTTAACAGCAGGCCGTAATTTAATGAAGGCAGAAGAATATGACCTGGCCAAGCAACAGTTTGAACAGGTACTGGCCATAGTGCCTTCCAACCAGGAGGCGCTCGATTATATGATCAACATGCAAAGCGCCACCGGTAAGCCCGACAGCGCCCTGTACTTTGCAGATAAAGCGCTGACCTTGTATCCCGGCAACCGTGATTTCCTGCTGAAAAAAGCATCCGTGCTTCAGGACATGCATGCGTATAACGAATCTGCTGCCATTACCGCCGACCTGGTGAACCGCTATCCCTACACACTCAAATACAAAAATGCATACCTTACCAGCCTGATGTCGGCCGGTACTGATTACCAGCGTAATCAGCAACCCGACAGCGCGCTGGCCGCGTTTAACCAGGTACTGGCCTTGCGCCCGAAAGATTCAATGGCGCTGTTGTACAGTATCAATATCCTCAACGGGCAGCAACGCTACGACAGCGCCCTCGCCTACACCGCGCAGGGAATAAAATATTACCCGGACAATGAAACCTTTTTAATGAAACGGGCCATCACCCTGGAGAATAAAAAAGATTTCACGGCCGCCGCACTGGTAGCTGATTCGATCGTAAAGCTGCAACCCACTGCCGTGAATACCGACTACCATGATTACCTGGCGAGTAAAACACTGAAGAACCAGTTCGGATTGTATTACCTCAACTCCAGCTATGATTACATGTCCGACAAATATAACATTGCCACTATTGAATACCGGCGCTACATCAAACGGGGCTCTTACGCGGTGCAGTTGAACTATGCCGGCAGAAAAACCGGCAATGGCTTACAGGGACTGGCAGAAATGTATTACACCCACACGCCTAAACTGTATTCTTATGGTATGCTGGCTTACTCCAACAAAACGGTGTTCCCACAATTACGGGCAGCCTACTCGATATTCAAGACCTTTAAAAAAGATATAGAAGTGGAACTGGGAGGCCGTTACCTGAACCTGGACAGTACCAATAGCATTTCCGGTGTGGTTTCTGTGGCAAAGCCTTTCGGCGATTTCTGGGTAAACCTGCGGGGATATGCCATCAGCGAATCTTCTGATTTTTACACGTCCTTTAATCTCACCACCCGTTATTTTATGAACCGGCGGCAGGACTATCTGCAGGTAGTAGCAGGATTAGGTACCTCTCCGGACGACAGGAGCCGGCTGATTAACTTTCCCAATCTTACCGGTTTACTGACACATAGCATTGGTGCAGGCTACCAGAAAATGATCCGGTACCGGACCACACTCGGACTTTTCGGCACCTGGATTAACCAGAAGATCAGTGATACCGGGTACCAGAACCAGTACGATATTTATGTAACGCTTCAGCGTAAATTTTAACGGAATTACAATGTGCAGAATTATGAACAGCCTTTTGTTAATGATCACTACGTTGTTATACAGTGCCTGTCGGCCTCCGGCAGAAGAGATTACACTGGTACGGCAGGGACGCAGCGAATACGTGATTGTGCTGCCGGAACAGGCTACCAAAGCAGAAAGCAAAGCGGCAGGTATTCTCCGGGATTATATCCAACGTATTTCCGGAGCTGCGCTACCCGTGATATCAGAACCTCAATACAAGGACCAGCCGGCGGTGTTTATTGGCAATACCACCCATAGTGCAGGCCCGGCTGAAATTCATGGAGAAGGTTTTTTCACCGGCAGCAAAAGCAGGCAGCTCTTTATCCGTGGTGGCAGTGGCCAGGGAGTGGTGTATGGGGTATATTATGTGTTACAAACGTATATGGGTTGCCGTAAGGATGCTGCGGGTCCGGCAGTAATACCTACGATGAAGGATATACGACTAAACGGCGCTATCTCCGATTTGCAGGAGCCTGCATTTATTTACCGGGAAAGCTACTACCCTCCTTCCATGGATGCCGAATACCTTGCCTGGCATGGGTTACACCGGTTTGAAGACCTTTGGGGCGTATGGGGACATTCCTTTTTCAAGATTCTTCCACCGGATACTTACTTCAGGGATCACCCGGAATACTATTCAATGGTAAATGGTAAAAGGCAGCCGTTGCAGCTTTGTTTAAGTAATGAAAACGTATATACTTTAACGGTAGACTGGTTTAAAAAAGCGATGGCAAACAACCCGGATGCCATGTACTGGTCTGTTGCCCCGCAGGATGGCGGCGGCGGCTGTACCTGCGATCTATGCCGCAAGGCAGATGCAGAAGAGGGCGGTCCACAGGGTTCATTGATCCGTTTTGTAAACCGGGTAGCCAAACAATTCCCGGACCAACGCTTTACCACGCTGGCTTATGGCTATACGGCCAAAGCCCCGTTAAAAACAAAACCGGCGGCCAATGTGTACATTATGCTGAGCACTATTGACGCATTCCGGCAGCAACCACTCGCCCAGGCATCTTCTGCAGCCGGGTTCCGCAAAAACCTGGAAGACTGGGAAGCCACTACCGGCAACCTTTTCATCTGGGATTATACCACGCAGTTTACCAATTACCTGAATCCGTTCCCCGATTACAGCAACCTGTCATCCAACCTCCAATTTTTTGCGGCTCATCATGTAAAAGGCGTGCTTTCCCAGGGCAGCGGCGAAACCTATGGTGATATGGCAGAATACAACAGCTACGTACAGGCGGCCTTGTTATGGCAACCGGCTGCTGATATGAAAAAGGTCAACAGTGACTTTTTAAAGGGCTATTACGGTGCTGCCGCGCCTGCGATGGGGCAATACCTCGACGCGCTCACGAATGCTGTTAAAAGCACCCGTGCGGTGCTGGATATCTACGGTAACCCCATCTACTCATCGCGCGATTATTTATCGCCGGTGCAAACAGACCAGTATTCCGGTTTTCTCGATAAGGCCGAAGCGGCAGTAGGTAACAACCCGCTTTATCTCCAGCGTGTATATAATACCCGGTTATTCCTGGAATATGCGGTGTTGCAGCAATCGCGTTTTTATGGCACCGACAAATATGGCTATCTCCAGCCTGATGGCACGGTAAACCCGCGGTGGCCGCAACGTGTACAGAAATTTGTGGCGCAATGCAAAACAGCCGGTGTGCAGGAACTGGCAGAAGGCGGGTTATCCCCTGATGCCTATGCGCAGGAGTGGCAGGAGTTGTTTTCCCGTAAATGGGTGAAGAGTCTTGCGTTAGGTGCGGCGGTTACCCTTGTAAATCCGTACACGCCGGAGTATACGCCTAAAAAGGAGCGTACGCTTACCGATGGATTAACCGGTGGCAACGACTTCAGTTACAACTGGCTCTTTACTTATGGTAAGGATATGGTAGCTACTATTGACATGGGCAGCAGTAAAACTATCCGCCAGGTCCAAATGAATTTTTTACAGGATGCACGGCATTATATTTTCAATCCTGCACAAGTGTTGGTGGAAACATCTGCAGATGGTACTCACTTTACATCTGCCGGCGTAAAGGATATTCCTGTTCCGGAGGAAGAATACGCAGTACGTATTCATCACTATAGTTTCTCCATCCCGGGCGTTTCGGCCAGGTATATCCGGATCACTGCCAAATGTCCGGCTACACTTCCCGATTGGCGCCTGGTGGAGGGAAAGAAGCCCTCGCTTTGCTGCGACGAGATTACCGTGGAATAACCCTTACGCAAAGGCGGACTTAATACGGTGTATCTTAATTATCAGTTAAATGCCTGCCGGAATTCAAGAGGTGACAAACTAGTTTTCTTCTTAAACAGCGTACTGAACGATTGTGCATGTTCAAAGCCCAAAGCATAAGCAATTTCGCTTACCGATAAATTTGTAGTCGAGAGTTTTTCCTTCGCCTTTTCAATCAATCGCTGATGTATATGTTGTTGTGTATTTTGCCCTGTATGCATGCGCAATAGATCGCTCAGGTAGTTTGGAGACAGGTTCATGAGTTCGGCCATGCGTTGTACCGTTAATAGTTCCGGTTGCGTTGTCGTACTGGTGCTGTCAAAATACTCATCAACAAGGCGTTCAAATTTGGCAAGCAGTTGATGATGGTGGTTTTTCCGGGTGATAAACTGCCGCTCGTAAAATCGATTGGAATAATTGAGCAACAACTCAATTTGCGATAGGATAATTCCCTGGGTATATTTATCAATATGCAGGCATTCCTTGTCGATCTTGTTCAATATTGTAATAAGATCATCTTCTTCTTCAGCAGAAAGATGCAGCGCCTCATTTACAGCGTAGGAGAAGAAGTTATAACCGTTGATGTTGCTTGCCAGAGGATGGGTCAGCAAAAAGTCAGGATGGAAAACAAGCAGGTAACCGGATCCGCATTCTACGTTTTTCAGATCCAGGTATTGAACCTGATTAGGTGCAGTAAAGCTCAGAACACCCTTATTGTAATCATAATGTTGCTGACCATATCGTATTTTACCCTTGACTTCCCTTTTGAGGGCAACACAATAAAATCTATTCACAAAACCTTTCCATACATCATCTTCCAGGAAAGTACTTTCGGCGAGGTTAATCACACTTACCAATGGATGACGTGGCTCGGGCAAAGAGAGCAACCGGTGAAATTCTGAGACTGATCTGATGGCATTCATCATACTAATTTAAACATTTTAAGGTGTAGAATAGCGGTTGCATTCTTAAAAATGCAACCGTACAATACGCTAGTCAATAAGCCCCATACTAAACTCATCGTATGGATTACCGGTATCAGTACCCAACGGCACAATGCTTTCGAGTTTCGACAGATCAGCTTCGTTTAATTCAATTCCGGTGGCCGCTATGTTTTGCTCTAAATATTTTCTTCGTTTGGTACCCGGAATAGGTAAGATGCCCTTATTTATAATCCAGGCCAGTGCCAACTGTGATGTGGTTATTTTTTTCTCTCCGGCCATTGCCTCAATGGCTTTAACCAACTCAATATTCTTGTAAAAATGAGCTTCCTGAAAACGGGGAATTGCCCGGCGAAAATCACTTTCCGGTAAGTCATCCATGGTCCGGATCTGCCCGGATAAAAAACCACGTCCTAATGGGGAATAGGCAACAAAACCTATCCCAAGTTCATTCAAAGTATTCAGTATGCCACGTTCTTCTGTTGTACGCTCAAATAAAGAATATTCACTTTGTACCGCCGTAATCGGATGAACGGCGTGAGCTCTTCTTATAGTTTCTGAAGATACTTCTGATAGTCCGAGATAACCCACTTTTCCTTCCTTCACCAGCTCACTCATCGCCTCAATGGTTTCTTCGATAGGCGTGTTTTTATCGAGTCGGTGCATGTAGTACAAATCAATGTACTCCGTGTTAAGATTTTTAAGAGAACGTTCCACCGCTTTTTTCACATATTCTTTTTTGCCATTAATAGCCCAGGTCACTTTGTTGTTATCATCTATTTCCCAACCGAATTTTGTCGCGATAATATACTTATTCCTATTACCAGCTATTGCTTTAGCAATCAACTGCTCATTTTTGAAAGGACCGTACAAATCGGCAGTATCTAAAAAATTGCCACCTAATTCGAGCGATCGGTGAATGGTAGCAATAGCTTCCTGCTCATCTGCCTCTCCATATATATTTCCTTCTTCAAAACCCGTCATACCCATACAGCCCAAACCTATAATTGGTACAGTCAAACCTTCGCTTCCCAAATTTATTTTCTTCATTACCATACTGTTAATTTTAATAGGTCAAAGTTCGCTAAGAACACTTTAATAGCTGTATGCAAAGCCCTGAAAGTTGTATGCAAATCAAGGACCTGACACCTGGTCTCCCCCTTCCCGGAGGCCCAGAATCGCTCTTCCTAAAAATAAATTTGGAAAATAAACACTGTTCAGTATATTTGCACTGTAAACAATTCAACGTGGGCATAATAGAAAGAAAAGAACGTGAAAAGGCGGAAATGCGCAGGCGTATTGTAGACGTAGCTATTCAAATGTTCGTGGAGGACGGATATGAAAAAGTATCTATCCGCAATATTGCTGATAAAATAGAATACAGTCCCGCAACGATTTATCTTTATTACAAGGATAAAGATCAGCTGTTGTATGATGTGCAAACAGAAGCATTCGCGACCCTGGCAACCGAGTTCCAGCAAAAAGTGAATAGTAACGAACCGTTCAGAAGATTGGAGCAGCTTACGCATGCATATATAGAGTTTTCAAGAAATCATCCGGAGCTGTATGACCTGATGTTTATCATAAAAGCGCCGATGAATGCGGTGATGAAAGAAGAAAAGTGGATGAACGGAGATCCTGCCTATGATGCTTTATATCACCTCATGCAGGAATGTATCGACAAAAAATTAGTGAAGTTTAAAGATGCTACTATAGGCACTCTTTCTGTGTGGGGCTTTGCGCATGGCCTTGTGAGCCTGCACCTGCGGGGAAGATGTTCCAAAGTGTCCAGGGTTTCAGATGAAGATATGCCGGGAGTGGTAGACGAAGCCATTAAAGAATACCTGCGAATGATTAAAGCATAAGTACTGCTTTGTGAAGATGAAGTGAAACCAAAATTTACTTAAAAGCCTTGACGGCTTTTTTTTAAGAACATCATTAAACACTGTTCATTATATCAACAACGATTAACAGAAAGCCAGCCGGCTTTATTTTTTTCGGCATCAATAAACACCGTTCATTATGTACACATCAATCACAAAAGGAGCATTGTTAATAGGCCTGATCACAGCGGGCTTCAGCTCCTTTGCACAAAGTTCTGTGCTGGATCAATACATACAATCCGCTTTCAGCAACAATAAAGGATTAAAAGATCAAAACTTCCAGCTAACCAAATCAATGCTCGCCTTACAGGAAGCAAAAAGCCTTTTTGGACCGAATGTATCGGTACTGGGCAGCTACACCAAATCAGCAGGCGGCCGTACCATCGATTTTCCCATCGGGGATATTATGAACCCGGTGTACAATAGCCTGAATCAGCTGACCAACAGCCATGATTTCAAAAACATCGACAACGTATCGGTGCAGCTAAACCCCGATAACTTTTATGATGCCAAAGTAAGGGCGAGTTTGCCGCTGATCAATGCAGAGATTTATTACAACCAGAAAATCCGGAGAGAACAGATTACACAACAACAGGCCGCCCTGAACGTATACAAACGGGAACTGGTACGCGATATTAAAACGGCCTACTACCAATACTACCAGGCCGCACAGGCGGTGGCTATTTACAACAACGCCTTGTCGCTTATCAATGAAAACATCCGGATCAACGAGAGCATGGTGCGTAACGGCATACGTAACAACACCGCCCTGTACCGCGCACAAACGGAAAAACAAAAAACAGATGCCGATATCAACAAAGCCATTAACGCCCGGCAGAATTCCAAAGCCTATTTTAATTTCCTGCTGAACCGTGGACTGGATGAAAATATTACGCTCGACAGCACCCTTCTTCAGATGCCGGCACAGCTGCCTGGCAAAGATATCAACGGCCGTGAAGAACTGGCCCAATATAAAAGCGCTACTAACGTATACCGCTTAAACGAACAACTTCAACGCTCCTACCTGGTACCCAAGCTCAGCACATTCATCGATCTCGGCTCACAAGGTACCGGCGCGCGTTTCGATAAAGATACCCGCTACTATATGTTTGGCGTAAACCTGGAATGGAACCTGTTTGCCTCTCACAAATACAAATACAAAATCAAACAGGCCGCCAACGAGGTAGCCACCATCACCAATGCCGCCGATCAAACAAGTGACCAGCTACGGTTACAACTATACGAAGCAGTAAACAATTACCAGACAGCAATTCTAAATTTTAAAACAGCACAAAGCCAGCTGTCCTTTGCCGAAAGGTACTATCGCGACCAGATGAAAGTGTATAAAGAAGGACAACTACTGTATATAGAACTGCTCGACGCACAAAACCAGCTTACCCAGGCCCAGCTGCAAACGGCCGTAGCACAGGCTTCCGTGCAAACGGCCTATGCGTCGGTAGAACGCGCACAGGCATCTTATGATATTAACAACAATCACAACAACCAATAAAAACACACCCATGAAAAATACATTGCTCCTGCTGCCCTTTTCCCTGTTGCTGTTTTCCTGCGGCAGCAAACCGGCAGCAACCACCACTGTTTCCGATACCATCCCGGTAAAGATCATGCCGCTGGAAAAACAGGGAACCGCCGTTACGATCAATGCTTCCGGTCAGTTTACCACCGACGATGAAGTATATCTTTCTTTCAAAACCAACGGTATCATCAGCAGCATCCTGGTAAAGGAAGGTGATAAAGTACATAAGGGACAACTACTGGCGACGCTTAATCTCACGGAAATAAATGCACAGGTGCAAAAAGATCAGCTGGCATTTGAGAAAGCCCAGCGCGATTATCAGCGCATTGTGCGGTTACATAACGACAGCGTGGCTACACAGGAACAGCTGGAAAACAGCAAAACCACTATGGACCAGGCAAGACAGCAACTGAGCACCACCCAGTTTAATCGCAGCTTCTCCGCTATCCACGCCACCCAGGATGGTTATGTACTGCATAAGCTGGTTAGCAGCGGCCAAATGGTAAATGCAGGTACGCCGGTATTAGAAACCAACGGCGCCAGCAGCTCCCACTGGTTACTTCGTGTAGGCGTGAGCGATAGGGAATGGGCGCAGGTGAAAAACGGTGATAAAGCCAGTATCGAAATATCCGGTATCCCCGGCGACAGCCTCACTGGCATGGTTACACGTAAATCTGAAGGCATTGATGCACAAAGCGGCACCTTCCTCATTGATGTACAACTCACCGGCAGCAAGCCCCCCGCTATCGCGGCCGGCATGTTTGGCCGCTGTCATATTCAGGCCGGCGCAGCTTCCGGCAGCACTGCATGGAGCATTCCATACGCCTCCCTCCTGGATGGAAACGGCAGCAGTGGTTTTGTATTTGTAACCAACGACAATAAAACCGCACAGAAGATACCCGTTACCATTGCAGGGATGGAAAAAGAAAATGTACTCATCAGCACCGGCATGGAACAGGCAAAGGCACTCATCATTTCCGGCAGTGCCTACCTGAAGGATCAATCACCTATCCGTATCATCCAATAACTATTACGATCATGAAAATAGCCAGATATGCCGTCAAAAATTACCAATTCACGCTGGTAATATTCATAATGATCATTGTGCTGGGCATCACCACCATCCTCAATATGCCCCGCTCGGAAGATCCGGAACTGAGATCCCCACAATTTAATATCGTTGTAGTGTATCCAGGTACAAGTCCTAAAGATATGGAAGACCTGGTGGTAGATCCAATGGAAAAAGAAATCTACGGACTGGACGATATGAAACGTGTTCGTACCTCCATCAGCGACGGTGTGGCCGTTATGCACGTGGAATATAAATACAGCTCCAACGTAGACCAGAAATACCAGGAGCTGGTGAGAGAGGTAAACAACAAACGGCAGGAACTGCCGGCAGATATTTACAGTATTGAAGTGCAGAAACAGGAACCCTCTGATGTAAATATCCTGCAGATAGCGTTAATCTCTGAAAATACCTCCAGGGACAAACTCCGCTACTACGCTGATAAGCTGCAGGACGAACTGGAAAAAGTGCCTTCCCTGAAAAACGTAAAGCTGCATGGCTTACCGGAACAACAGGTAAGGGTAGAACTGCAATTAGATAAAATGGCGCAGCTCCACCTGCCGGTGAATACCGTAATGGCAGCTATGCAAAGTGAAATGGCCAATATACCCGGCGGCAGTATCGATGCAGGTGATAAAAGCTTCAATATCAAAACCAGCGGTAATTATCAGCACCTCGATGAAATCAGCAACACGATTGTATCTGCCGGTAATGGGAAAAATGTTTTCCTGAAAGATATCGCACGTGTATACTATGGTTTTGAAGATGAGAAGTACTTTGTACGGCTGAATGGGCACCGGTGCGTGGTAGTATCTGCTGCTCAGAAATCCGGTGAAAATATTACCAAAACACAGATCGCCTACAAACCGGTGATCGAAAAGTTCAAGAAAACCTTACCTGCCAATATCGATATGGTGCAGTACTTCGACCAGGCCGACGCCGTAAACAGCCGTTTAAGTGGCCTGGGAAAAGATTTTATCATTGCTATCCTGCTGGTAGCCTTTACCCTGCTCCCGCTGGGTCAGCGGCCTGCACTCATTGTGATGATCTCTATTCCACTGTCACTGTCGATCGGTATTGTATTGCTGCAGCTGTTTGGCTATAGCCTGAACCAGCTGAGTATCGTAGGACTGGTAGTAGCATTGGGATTGCTGGTAGATGATAGCATTGTGGTAGTGGAGAATATAGAAAGATGGATGCTGGAAGGGCATAGCCGTATGGACGCCACACTGAAGGCCACCTCACAGATAGGGCTGGCGGTAATAGGTTGTACGGCGGCATTGGTGATTTCGTTTATGCCGCTGGTATTTATGCCGGAAGGCAGCGGTGATTTCATCCGCAGTCTGCCGCTGGCGGTGATCTTCAGTGTACTGGCATCTATGGCTGTGTCACTGACTATTATCCCATTCCTTTCCAGCCGTTTGCTGAAGGAGCATACCGGTAATCCTGAAGGCAACCTGTTTATGCGTTTGCTCAAAAAGCTGATCCATGGCAGTTATGCAAAGCTGCTCGACAAAGCACTGCATCGCCCGGTGATCACGATTGTGGTATCACTGGTAATTTTTGGCGCCTCTATCGGGTTGTTTAAGGTGATTGGTTTCAGCCTGTTCCCTGCGTCAGAAAAGCCACAGTTTCTGATCAATATTTTTGCACCGCCACAGTCGAACCTGCACTATACCAACAGTATTGTACAGCAGATAGAAAAAGAGCTGAAGCAGGAAAAGATGGTAAGCTCTTATGCCAGTAATATCGGCAAGGGCAATCCCCGCATCTATTACAACGAATTACAGGAAAATGAAAAAAGTGACTATGCACAGCTCTTTGTGCAACTGGCCCCCCATACCAGTCCGGCTGACAAAAACAAGCTGATTGAATCGCTCCGTAAAAAGTGGACGCCCTATCCCGGCGCCAAAGTAGAAGTAAAAAACTTTGAACAGGGTCCGCCGATGGTGGCGCCGGTAGAGGTGCGGTTATTCGGAGATAATCTGGACACCTTACGATCTTTAGCCGGTAATGTGGAAAAGATGCTGGAGAAAACCCAGGGCACTATCTATATCAACAACCCGGTAAGTAATCTGAAATCGGATATCCGGGTGCGGATAGACCGTGAAAAGGCGCAGCAGTTGGGTATTCCCACCGCCAATATTGACAGGGTAGTACGTTTAGCCGTGGCCGGTATTAACCTGGGCCAATATAATGACCAGAATGATAATGACTACGACATCCTGCTTACCAAGCAGAAAACGGCCCAACCCACACTGGATGTATTCAGGGATCTGTACGTGAACAACAGCCAGGGAACTGCGATTCCGCTTTCACAGGTGGCACAGCTGCAGCTGGAAACATCTCCTTTAACTATTAAACACCAGGAGAAGAACCGGGTAGTAGCAGTAAGCGCCTTTATAAAGAAGGGCTTCCTGACCGACCGGGTGATAGAAGATGTGGTAAAACAAATGGATGCGCTGAAACTGCCTGCGGGATATACTTACGAGATGGGAGGAGAAGTAGAAAGCCGGAAAAATTCCTTTGGTGGATTTATGAGTGTGATCATTGTGACGATCTTCCTTTTTGTGGCGGTACTGATCCTGCAGTTCAAAACGTTTAAGAGTATGCTCATTGTTTTATCAGTGATACCTTTGGGTATTGTGGGTGCTGCCATGGGGTTATGGCTCACCGGCAACTCGCTGTCGTTTGTAGCGATCATCGGGCTGATAGCACTGGCGGGTATTGAAGTGAAGAACACCATTTTGCTGGTAGACTTCACCAACCAGTTGCGGATGCAGGGCAAGCCCCTGGAAGCCGCTATCAGGGAAGCCGGCGAGGTACGGTTCCTTCCTATTGTGCTCACTTCCCTCACGGCTATTGGTGGATTAATTCCCGTGGCGATATCCACCAATCCACTGATTGCGCCGCTGGCCATTGTATTGATCGGTGGTTTGATCAGCTCTACTTTGTTGTCGCGTATCGTTACACCGGTGGTGTATAAACTGATTCCCCCAAGGATTAAAGCTATCAACAACAACGGACATAGTTCACAAAAACGGCAGGACCTGGAAGAGGAGGAAGTGATATTAGCGCCGCATGCTATAATTCACAATTCGTAATTAGCAATTAGTTCCTTACTTTTATGGCTAATTTGCAGTCACCAATCCTCTGAAAATTAGTTCTTATGAAAAAAATCTTCCTGGCATTTGCAACCATGCTCCTGATGATCTGTATCAGTTCACAGTCGTCACAGGCACAATTGAAACGATTCAGTATCGGTCCTTTTGTTGAAGCAGGCTTCCCGGTAGGCGACTTCGGTGATACCCACAATACCGGTTATGGTGTTGGTTTGGGCGCTGATGTAAAGCTGATAGCAGGTTTAACTGCTGTGGGTTCCGTAAGCTACTTTCATTTTGGCGGTAAGAGCTTTAACACAGGCACTGTAACCGGCGACTATCCGGACTACAACGTAGTACCTATCCGTTTGGGATTGCGGTACAACCTGATCTCTATTCTTTATGTGAAGTTAGAAGGCGGTACTGTTCAGTATACCGGTAAAAACTACAGCGGCGTAGGCGGACTGGTAGCTCCCGGTGTTGGTATCCGCGTACTGGGTTTGGATGTGGAAGCCAAGTATGAAGCATGGTTTAAAGATGGCACCAGAAGTTTCTTTGGCCTGAAAGCCGGATATAATTTTTAAAGATAAAAAAAGCTGGTAGTTACAACTGCCAGCTTTTTTTATCTCTTTAGAATATCGTTGCTGTCCATGTTCTTTCAAACAGTCCATCCGGCGCCAGCCGGTTGATCCCCTCTTTCTCTTCCAGTTCCCCGGTCGCATTTACGCTATCGGCAATGCCGCACCAGGGTTCAATACAAACAAAGTCCGCATCTTTAGCCGCCCATATGCCCATGTACGGAAAACCTTCAAAGGCCAGTGTTAAGCCGTGTGGTGTACGGTTGCTTTTAATGCTGATGGCCGTGGAGGCCAGGTTTTTAAATACCAGGGCATCATTATAAAACAGGGATTTCTTAAGCGGCAGTTCATGCGTATGCTGAAGATACGGAACAGGTGCGGTTTCTACCTGTCCGCCGGCCGACAATGGCCAGATCCCCGCTTCTTCTTCTTTATTAAAATACAGGTAATAATCTTCATACGTTGTATCCGGCACCAGTGGCAATTTAAAGGCCGGGTGGGCGCCTACCGAGAAGAACAGGGTTTTATCATCGCGGTTGAGCACCTGGTAGGTTACCTGTAACTGATCGTCCTGCAGGAGGTACTGGATGGTAAAGTCGAAACGGAAAGGATATACTTTACGGGTAGTTTCATTATCCGAAAGACGGAGACTGATGTATTCCGCTCCCTGTTCTGACACCGTAAACAATTGTTCCCTGGCAAAACCATGGCGGCCGAGCGTGTAGAGCTCTCCGCGGTATTGATAGGTATTCTCTTTCAGGCCGCCGACGATGGGGAATAACACGGGGCTTTTTTTACCCCAGAAGGCGGGGTCGCCACTCCATAAATATTCGAGGCCGGTATCTTTCCTCACAATGCTCTGCAGTTCTGCTCCCTGGGGGTTCACCAGTACGGTGAGTTTTTCGTTGGAAATCTGTATCATAGTCTGAAGCTGTTATAATGGATCCATGCGAAGATAGGCTGTAAATGGAACAAAGCTTTGTACCTTTGCCAGGTATTTTTTAACCTTACAAAGCGAAGGCATTATGGAATCATTAAAAGGAAAAAAAGCCCTGATCACCGGTGGGGGCAAAGGTATAGGCCGGGCGCTGGCAGTGGCGCTGGCACAGGAAGGCGTGGATATAGCCCTGTTGGGGCGTAGTGCCGGTTCACTGGAGGCCGTGGCAAAAGAAATCAGTAGTATAGGCGTAAAAGCAGCTTACGCAACTGCAGATGTGAGCGATCTGCTGGCGGTAAATGAGGCAGTGGCCCAGCTGACAAAAGAGCTGGGGGAACCTGATATCCTGATCAACAATGCCGGCATTGCTGCTTTTGGCAATTTCATGGAACTGGAACCTGCTCAATGGGAGCAGATCATCCGGGTAAACCTGCTGGGCGTGTATTATGTAACCCGGGCGGTATTACCGGGTATGATAGAAAGAAAAACCGGCGACATTATCAATATATCTTCTACTGCGGGACAACGGGGCGCACCACTTACCAGCGCTTACAGTGCCTCCAAGTTCGGCCTGCTGGGCTTAACAGAATCGCTGATGCTGGAAGTAAGGAAACATAATATCCGGGTAAGCGCCTTAACGCCGAGCACTATTGCGACGGATATGGCAAAAGACCTGAACTTAACGGATGGGAACCCGGACAAAGTATTGCAGCCGGAAGACCTGGCGGAGTTTGTAGTGGCGCAGCTGAAGCTGAACAGAAGGGTGCTGGTGAAATCAGCGGGGTTATGGTCTACCAATCCATAAACGCGGGGATCCTTGTTTCAGCAGGCGCTGTTCTGCTGAAACAAGATAATCCGCTTATTTATTACAAATACGATAGGCGTATCCGATAGAGGCAGTAGCGGCGCCGGTATTATTTTTACCATTAGCACTGCCTTCCTGGATATTGAGGAAGCCATAGTTTCCACCCCCTTCCACAAATACCTGGTGACGGCCAAAAATATAGGCCAGTCCTACGTTTCCACTTACCCCAAGATTGAAAGTATGTAACTGGTCTTTGATGTCTGTTGTTCTGTCGAAAGACTGAGGCTGCTGCGTAATCGGCTGTTTCCCTTCTTCATCGAGGTAAAGGATGCTGCTGCCGCTGGTAACCTGTTTAGCGCTCAGGAGGAAGCCGAAAAACGGGCCGGCATCCACGTAGAGGCGTAACGGTGAGGTAGGTCCCAGGTTCCAGCCAAATTTGGCCAGGATGGGGACCATCAGGTAGTTCAGTTTTGCCTGGCTTTCGAAATTGGCATACAGGTAGGTTGGCGCAGGCATACCGGGAGGCAATGCGGCTGCCATTTCAGGCGGGAACGGGAATGCCTGAAGCCCTTCTTTTTTACCACCCTGCGAAGAGTAAGAAATCATAGCTTCAATAGAAAACAGTTTGCTGACGTGGTATTCACCGAGGATACCGAAATCCGGCCCCTGGCGGGAGCTGTAACCGGTGTTGAGTGGGTTGCTCTCACTACCGCCGGCAGTAAGATTCGGAATACTGATGCCTCCGCGGACACCGAGATCGACCTGCGCCTTTGCCTGTAAACCGAAAAATAGCAAGAGGGCAGGCAGGAGCCATTTGTAAGAGCGATAGTGTTTCATAGTAAATAGATTGTATATCGAATTTAACACTTATCTCACATTACTCAGCCAACCTGCTACAAACAATAATACCTCACGGCTGGTGGGTTCGTTATGCATTTCATGGTACATGCCCTCCCACTCGCGGTAGGTAAGCAAGGCCGATGGCGCCCTTTCAGCAAATAAGCGGGAGCCTTCCACAGCGGTAAATTCGTCGGCATTACCGTGGATAAGCAGGGAAGGCACGCATAGTTCAGCCGCATGCAACAGGCACCAGGCGCCGTTTTGGATCATATCATTGGCCAGTCGCAGGCTCAGTTTATCATGCCGCAGGGGATCTGCCCTGAATTTTTCTACTTCCGCCTTATCATGTGAAATTTTGTTGATGTCCAGCCCCTGTTTGATCCGGATATTGGGGGCGATGGCACTGGCCACTTTCAGTACTCCTTTCAGGAAACCGCCGGGGCGCATGCCAATGATCAAAGCCGGCGCGGAGATCACCGCCGCCAGTATATCGGGCTGCCGCCGGAGTAAAAAGCCCGTGAGCACGCCGCCGCCCATACTATGGCCGTACATCACCACCGGTTTGTGGTAGGTATTCGCTACGTAACGCACGAAACTTTGCAAATAATCGAACATAAAATCAAAGCCTTTGGAAGCGCCTTTGGCGCCATCACTTTTACCGTGGCCATAATGGTCGATGCCGATCACTGTATATCCTTCCTTCATGAAAAAAGAGGCTACCTGGTCGTAGCGGCCAATATGCTCTCCGATGCCATGTACAATGATCATAACCCGCCCGGAGTTTTCTGGGCTCCAGATGATACCGTGAAACCTGGTACGCTGATAAAACCAGTGAAATTCATTCATAGCCGGAGATGCTGGTGCAGAAACGAAGATAAAGAATATCTTTACGCCCTATTTCAACCAGATAAAATTAACTGAATAACACACATGAGCAAACAAGCCACCACTTCGCCGGTATACAGCATTCCTTTAAGTTACCGTAAGATGGAAAACCTGCATATTGTTTTCTGGCTATTGAAAGATATCAGCTGGTGCATGATATGGAAGCCCCTGGGCGTAGCGATGATCTTTCCCACCCTGATCATTTCTATCGTGATCGCCTGGCGTACCCGCCAGTTCATGTCGGAGCTGTGTCATAATGTGGCGATCTCTGTGTGGATTGCGGCCAACTCTTACTGGATGATCAGTGAATTTTTTCATTTCGACACACAGGTAATTACAGGCGATATTACCTTTAAACACCTGGCGCTGATTCCTTTTGTAACCGGGATTCTTATACTGGCCTATTTCTACCTGTATTATCAACCCAGGCATAAAGAAGAAGCAGAAGTGATCACTGAATAAGGCGTGTATGCAACAAGGTTTGTATTTCCGGTTCCAATAGTGATTTCTTTTCCACCGTAATATTTACCAGGTAATAATTATTCCCGCTGCAGAGTGCATCCCATCTCCATTCGAGCTGGCTGTTGCTGTGGCGGGTACGGCTTTCGTACCACCAGGCAGTGTATAACGTAGTGTTCTCTTTTTGTAATTCGGCAGTATATACTTTCGTGTCCGCTATCGTTACTTCCGCTATTTTATAAAACCCAAAGCCACTTCCTTTCCAGCAAATCATCGGTTGGTGATCTGTAAAATAAAAGCCCGGAATTCCTTTTACATACAATAATGCGTTGGCCCTGGTTTGTTTGATAACATGATCGTCCAATACAGCGTAGCTGTAGCCGGGCAAATGTTTTACCTGCTGGTCCATTTCGCCGGAAGCAGCGCGTTTTCCCGGTATAAAAAAGTGCCCACCGATAATGCCTGCGGCCAGCACTCCGTGTAACAACCAACCATATAACGGTGGCGGGTGTACGCCGGTATGTACTGGCTTTGCCTTTCCATAGCGTTGCAGCATCCATTTAACACCCGGTAGCAAGGGAAGGATTACATAGATCAGCAGTGTGGCAATCCCCATAGCATCATGCGCCATTGCTTCCGGTGGCAAAGCAAACTGCACCAGCAGTATAATACGGAACAGGTTAGCAGTTATATTTAACTCGGCAATAGCCAGTAATACCACCAGGACTCCGGTAAACGGCAGCACTTTCTGATAACGGCGTTGATAAAGGGCTATCAGCATCACGCCGCAGAGCAGCGAGGTGAGCATCATCTGTAAACCCATACAGGCAGGGTCTACACTGAACTCATTACTTCCCAGCAGGATCATATTACCTGCGGTGGTAACAGCGGGGTTTATGCCCGCCAATATGTTACCAGCTACACCCGTGAGCCATAGCCTGATCGGGAAGGTGAATACATTGACCATAAAATCAATTGCCGGCGCAATGAGCGCAGCCGTGATGAAAGTGAGCGTTTGTAATCTCCCGAAGAAATATTCTGTTACAAAAAATAAGGCGGTGATAATCGTGGCATACCGGATAGTTAATACGGGGATCTGCCACAACAGTAACAAAAAGAGTAATGCTATCCAGCCGCAACGGGTACTCCCGGGGCGTGACCGGTCGGGCTGAAACACCACTCCCATCGCTATTACACACAACATAAAGAAAGTACTCTTCCAGGAAAAATAATGTTGCAACTGCAATACACCGGTTATCGCATAAACCACCGGCAGTATCAATACCGGCAGTTTTGTTCTTCCCATTAATAACCGTATATGCGGTAACGTTAGCATACGCTTCTTTTCCGATTAAATAATTTTTCGAACCGCACATAGGCGAGTATACCTATCGCTATTATGAAGAGTGCCCATTCATGCGGTTCGGGTACGGCCCCATGTCCCTTAAGAGAGGCGTTCTTCAGGCTGTTTACATCATCGCTTATCTCAAATTTATCATAGTCGGCCTGCGCTTCGAGTACAATCAAACTCGACAATGGTGTTACCACGTAAGCAGCTTTTGCAGTATTGATCAGCGCTGTTTCTGAAGACAGATCCTCTCCTGTAACTTTTGGTCCCAGATCCTTCAGAATGGAATTATAGGCAAAGAGGCGCGCCAGGTGGTCGGGTCCCTGTGTTTGCATACTGCCCGTGCTCCGGGCAATGCGGATACGCGCATCTTCCATGATCAGCTGCTTGCTATCCTCCTCTTGCTGCAGGAAGCTGTTGTTGCGTAATTGTGACAGCAACTGATTCGTGGATCCATTTTCGTATACCAGTGACCGTGATTCTTTCAACGTAGCCAGGTAAGGGCTCAGGATGTTACCTATATGATATAATCTTACTTTCCCGTGAGATAAAAAACTGCGCAGATTACTCCTGAAAACGGAACTTTCCAGGTCGCTGAGCTGAGGCGAAATATTGTCTGAACTGCTGATCACCAGTGCTGTTGGAGGATTTATTATTTTATAAAACGGAAAGAGGGAAAAACGCTGGTCGTGCAATTCGTTAAAAAGATCCTTCCTGTTTTCTTCGTTCACTGCTATCATTCCGTTCCGGGGATGAAACATCCATACTTTCTTACCTTTCAGTTGGGTAAGGATCTCCCGGTAATTATCATAATTCCAGCTATGATTTACATCCAGGTAATAGTTCTCCGGTGCAAAAAATTCATAAGATGGCTTGTAAGGTAACAACGTATATCGCTCACCGTTAAAGCTGAAGGCAGCATTGTTTATTGCCTCATCAGGCATTGTTAACTCCCAGTCCGCATTATACTTCCCGATTTTGCCAACCGTCTTCCCTTTATCCCTATAAAACCCGGCCGGATAATTCAGTCCTCCGGGCCATTTATCCATATTCAGTTTTACTTCATAACGCGCCCCCTCATATGCCGGCCCTTCAAACCATACCGGTTGATACACCAGTTTACCCTGTTGTACTTTCAGCGGAGAGGTAACCCCGATCTTAAATTTCCGTTCTTCATTTTGTGGCACCGGAAATACACGCACTACTACGCGGTTGCCTTCCTGCCAGTGTACCACCGACGGATCACGGCGTTGCCTGCCAACGATTTCCGAATAGGCTTCTGCAGCTTTTGCCTGGGTAGTGAGGATGGCTTTTTCTTCATGGTTATTGATCCATAACGAGAGGGAAGTAACCATTGCGCCTTCCGGCAAATGCAAGGTATAGATCGCCTCCTGGCTGTTACTCCATCGCTGTTTCGGAATATTTTTAACCGTGTAGGTATTTTCCGTGTATGCCAGGTGATACTGTGGCCAGATGTCGGCGGTTGTGCCCACACTGGTAGTTACCAGGTCTTTCCCGCTCCAGTAGCGGTCTACTGCATAATGTCTTTTATCAAACATTACATTCAGCATCTTCAGCCGGTCTTCTTCAGGGATAGCAATAGTGCCAAACAGGGCGCCCGCGGTCATAAACAGGGGATCATGCGTCAGCTTTTCACCGAACTCCCTGGTAGGCGTACTCCAAAGATTGAAACCCGACCGGATACCCGGGCTGGTATAAACAATACCTGTTTTCAGCAGCTGTGCTGTTATAAAATCAATCCGTGCTTTCTGCGCGGCCCTGATCCAGGGCGGCAACTCTTCCCTTACTGCAACATGGCTGTTGTTGTAGGCCTGCTCCATTCTACTTTTGTCTGCTATATATATTACGGAATACAGCACCAGCATCATGAATGCCAGTGCGCCCGACCATAAATAAATGAGCCGGTAACGGTACACCGGCCATATGAGCTTTCTCACCATCCGGAAGTTAAACCATAGTACGAAAACCGGAGAAAATGTAACGATGGAAAGCCCGATAGCAATCAGGGCAATCATGCTGACAAGATACACCGGTACCAGGTAAACGGCGAGGTAGAAAGGCAAAAGCATTGTAAATCCAAGCACCGCGCATTGCAGGTATTTCATCCATTCCGGCCATCTTTCAAAAAATGCAAATGCCAGTATATTGACACAAATAAAAATCAGCATGACCACTAACCAGGTGGCTGACGACTCAAACAGACGGATACTGTCATTTACTGTATAGGCATCAGTGAGCAACAGCACCACGAATACAGACATCACTTTCCTTCTCCCCTCCCATGGTTTAAGAAAGCCGCCGATCCAGCAGCTGAAGAAATAAAGTAACGTTAGCAGGTGTGTAATGATGAATGAAGCTTCTGTGCCTTCCGGTAAAAAGCAGGAATAGCACTTCGCGAAAAGGGCAAAACATAACAGTGTCAGGCCGAACACATAAGGCGCCGGCAAGGTTCTGGAGGTAGTGGCTTCCATTATAGATGATTTGAATACGCCTCAAATGTATGAAACAAAAAGTACTTTGCATTACAAAGCATAAATAAAAGATTCACTAGATCAGAAGACGCAGGGAGAATTAATCCGTTATACCGTATGCTTTACGGATATCCAGTTGGAGGGTGTTGGCAGCAGGAAGTGCATGTATGCCGGCCTTATTCATCGTTAATCCAGCGTAAGACAGGTATTGCTGATAGTTAACAGGAGCGGGCGTTTCCACATATATGAAGAAGTCGGCCAGGGATTGGCCGGCAATGGTTTCACATGTCTCCCGGAACTCTTCCGGTGTAAATCCACGTTGCAGTTGCAGGTAATATTGCCGGTATAAAGCCCGCATCACATCATCCAGCGATTGCTGATTGTGCGTAGTGTGACGGATCCGCAGATCCAGCAGGAAGGCAAGCACCGGTCCTTTTTCATAGCAGGAAATAGTTTTGGCCGGATCACCGCCAAAAGGACCATCATCCCAGGTTTCATAGCTGGCAGCGGTAACAGATTGTACCCTGTTGCCCGGACGTTGCTCACACGACTGTATATGCCCGTGCAACGCCTGCAGCAGGTTGGCGCCTGACATTAATCCAGCCCTTTGCAGCACCAGGTACTCATAGTAGACAGTGAACCCTTCCGACACCCACAACAGTTTTGTACGATTAGCGGCATCATAATTAAAAGGTCCCAGTTCCACCGGGCGGATCCGCTTTACATTATAGTGATGAAAATATTCATGTGCCAGGAAACTATAGGTCCGCTGACGCGCTGCCTGATCATTTAATTCGTCGCCGGTAAAAGATACTGCCGTTGAATTCAAATGCTCTATCCCACCCTGGCCTGGCCCGATTCCCAGGAATGTGTAGTGGTTGTAGGGAATATCCCCGATGATTCCGGCTGCTGTGCTGACTATCTTTTCCAGGTCGTCCATGAACTGGGCGCGGTTGAAGTTACCTGGCTGAAAGGCCGTAAAATAATGAGGGATCCCTTTTACTTTAAAAGCGGGAAAAGATTCCAGCTCCCCTATCAGCAAAGGACTATCGTACAGCACATCATAGCTGGCAGCTGTATAAGTATGCTTACTAAGTGTATCCATTCCCGTTGCCACCTGCCAGTTGCCATATGGCTGTACGGTGAGCACAATGGGGCTCCCTGTTTTCCCCTCCGGATGCATAAAAACACCCGCCGGTGTAATATAGCCGTGATCTTTATCCAGGTAGCTGGTCGCTACAAAATTGCGGTGGGCGCCTATCTTATAAGTGATCTTTATTTCAGCGCCGGGTGTATGAACGATCTCCCAGCTGTTGGCGTTTGTTTTGTGCCACCGCAATGTATCATTAGCAGTGTTATATACATGAAAATCTTTTACCTGCCCGGCATAGTCCATCAGTTGATAGTAACCGGGTGTCCACACCGGGAGCTTCACCGTGGTGCGGGTGGTGCTGTCGGTTTTATAGTTCATTTCCACTTCGTATATACCGGCAGCCGGCTCGGGCATGCGCACATTGAACGCAATGCGCGGTGATTTCAGGCGGATAATATTCACCGACAATGCGGGTACGCTCCAGCTGAACTGTGCCGCCGCGTTTTGAATAGTAGAAGTATGCGGCGTATACGCTTCCGGCGATGCAAATGAATTCTCTGCATCCGGTTTATCTGCCGTCAATGTAATCACTTGTGCAACGGGACTCACAGAAGCTCCCTCCAGCCGGATATCTGCATCTACGACACTTTCACCGGCATTCACGATCTTGAGGATGATATCGCCGTTCTTTTCATCCCGGCCTGCAATGGAAAATAATTTTTGCGGCTCGCGGTAGGTCATGAGCAGTGAATTATCTACAAAACATTTCACTTCATCATTGCTTACCTCGAGGCGGATATCATACCAGCGGCCGGATTCTAACGGGGCTTTCAGGCGCACCGGATTACTGATACCGGCCACGTCGTATCCGTTGGTAAGACTTTCGAACATGGCATTGGAATTCAGCCAGGAGCCTATATGTGCGCGTAAGCAGGTATTGGTATCCTTTACTGCGAAAGGAATAATAAAGGCATTGACCCCGCCGGTTTTACGGGCTTTGAGCGACAACGTATAGGCGTTAAAGTGGCGACCTTTCAAGATAGCCAGTTGTTGTGCACCGGCAGCTGTTTGCGCCAGCAGGCCGGATTGTTTTTCCCACTTGCCCCTTACCGGGAGCCAGCCGGTTAGCTGCGGATCAAGGCGACTGTTATACACCGTATCTCCCTGTTGTACGACGGTGATATCTTTATATTCTGCTTCTGTATCCCAGGTAGCGAGACCAATACTTCCTGAAAATTTCGGTGTTACATTCTTTTCCGGCAGCAGGGTGGTTGTTACCGGGTAGTTGAAAGTGGCTTTATGATCATTGAGCATGTTGAGCGTGTAATAGGAGATCCTTGCGAAGCTGGCGCCTGCGTTGAAGTGAATGAGGTTCACCGGCCAGTCCACATCATGTTCATTGACCAGTAAAGGTGCATAGCTACTCATCTTTACCAGGTCGGCATTTTTCTCCATGCTCATTACATACACGGCATCGCTGAGGGCCGCCTGCATGTTACCGTTGCCCACACCGGCGTTGGTGGCATACTCCCCTACATACATCTGCCAGCTGCCACGTTTGTATTTATCGAAGTGATCAAAGTTGCGCAGGCTCCAGCCGGTATCTTTATAGGCATGTTCGTCCACGATATCTGTATGCTGCATACTATCGAGGGTATGGCGGTTTACATCACCGATGCCCATGCTGGCAATAATTTCTATTTGCGGGTATTTCTTGTGGATGGCGTCATAAAAAAGGTTATACCGCTTTGCATAATCAGGGCCATGTTGCTCATTCCCCACCTCTACGTACCTGAGCGGAAACGGCGCCGGGCGGCCATTGGCGGCACGTTGTTTTCCCCAGCGGGAAGTAACCGGACCAACCGCATATTCAATTGCATCCAATGCACTTTGAATATAGGGCGCTACGCTATCATCTGGCACAAAGGTGCCGCTGCGGTATTCACAGGAAATGCCCACATTAAAAACATACAATGCGGCGGCGTTGATATCTTCACAGAATTGCAGGTATTCATGATATCCGAAGCCATTACTGCTCCAATAACCCCATGGGCTATACGAAGCCGTGCGCTGCTCCACCGGGCCAATCGTAGTTTTCCAATTGGGGGCACTTTCCACGGTGATACCTTCCACGTAACAACCGCCCGGCCACCGTACAAAGGCAGGCTTCATTTTTTGGATGAGCGTGGCGATATCCGCCCGCATGCCGTTGGGGCGGTCACGGAAGGTATGCACCGGGAACAGGGATACCATATCCAGCAGCAGGGTGCCGTTTTGATGAAAAGTGAGTACCAGCCGGCAGGCAGGATCACTTCCCTTCGCCGTAAAAGTAGCGTTATATTTTTTCCAGGAAGAGGAACTGCTGATCTGCAACACGGTATCTGCCAGGACTTGTCCTGATGCGGATTGCAGCGAAGCAGTTACTTTTCCCGTATAGCCTTTAACGGTATTTGCGAAGAAGGACAACCGGTAGGCGGCTCCCTTTTCCACGTTCATGCCCCAGAAGCCTTCATTCACCAGGGCTGCACCTCTCCCGGTTATCTTCACCTGCATCGCATGCGGCGTTGCGGCATTCAGCGGATGATCCGTTACCAGCGACAGCTGTGCATTGCTTTCCGCATGCCAGGCCGGCCACCGGCTTTGCAGCGGCCATTCCATTTTCCAGTCCGATACCTGGCCATGCAGCATAAAATGCGGCTTTTGCGGGAAAGGCACCAACCAGCCATTTTCCAGCTTTGTGCCGGCGGGAATGCGGTGATCTTCAAAGCCGCGGTTTTGCACCATTTCAGCATATAGTCCTCCTTCGCCGGCATGACTGATCTCTTCAAAGAAAACGCCGTGCAGGGTAGCCGGGATAGCGGCGCCCTTTTCCGTGGCATTTACAGTGATTGCAGCCCTGTTCTGGGCAATGGCGGGGCTACTTCCTGCAAGCAGGCAGATAACGGCCAGAAAGCCTTGTTTCATGCGATTCATATATTACTCAACGATCCATTCGTGTATTCCGGTGGCATTATCTGCCGGTAATTGTATTTCCAGTTTTAAGGCGGTAGTAGTTACCGGCTCAAAAGTGATCACATTATACTTATCCTTTTCCACCGTGTAGGGCGTTTTGGCATTTACCGGTTTCCATTCGGCTCCCTGCTTGTAATACAGCTTCCAGGCAGCAGGCACCCTGCATCCACCAAAAGGACCGTCGTCGTACCAATACACTTTGGAACTGCTTACGGTATGAGTGCTGTCGAACGTATACTGCACCCATTCTGTAGTGCCTTTGGCGGGCCACCAATGCAGGTAAAGAGCGCTGTTATCCTTGGAATCTTTTGGCTCGTACTGATCGTTCAGGGCCATATACATGCGCTGATTTTTTACAGACGCTGTTACCTTACTTTTGGAAGCAATGGTGGGTGCAGGTTTTGGACGGGCAGCCGAAGCTTCAAATGGAATCCATACGGTCATTTCAGCAGGACCGCGGTTAGCCCAGGAAAAATAGGGTATAGCCGTTACCGTTTGACTGCTGTTAATCAGCGAATCGGAATGCAGTTGCCGGCTGGCGGAATTGCCAGGCATTTGGAGGGTCATTACCCCACTGAGCAGATCCGGGCGATACACGGGAGAAACCAATGCCTGTTTATCCACTACAATATTCTGTACGGTAGCATCTTTATTATCCGGTCCTTCCAGGCAATACATAATAGGGCCGCGTTCCAGTGCAAAGCGGGAGTGGTCGTCCTTTACTGCATCGGCAGCCAGGATCTTTCTTACTTCCATCGGGAACTCTAGTGTCACCTTATCTCCTTTCTTCCAGGAGCGGCTGATCACCGCATAACCTTTTTCTGTCTTGTAGTCGATAGGGCTGCCATTGAGCAGGATGGGGATTTTTACGGCTGAACTGTCGTCTTCAAAATACAGGTTGCCTGGTACCGGCCTGTTTTCCGCCCAGCCCGGAATACGCACCCGGAGCGAGAATGTGGTAGGTTTGGCAGTATTGATAGTGATGTCATCTTTTCCATTCCAGGGATAATCCGTTTGCTGTACGATATTTACTTTACCGGCTTTCAATTGAATAGTAGCGGAGTCGCCCACAAAAAGATTTACGTACAGGTCATTGTCTTTCTGTGCATACACATACCCCGGCATAGAAGGCAGGAAGCGGGTCATATTGGAAATGCAGCAGGCGCATCCAAACCAGGCGCTTCGCTGATGCTGTCCCATAGAGGCCAGCGGGTTGGGATAAAAGAAACGGTCGCCGCTGATGGATACCCCGGAGAGCAAACCGTTGTACAGTGTACGTTCCAGCACATCAATATATTTCGAATCGCCGTGCAGGAGGAACATGCGGCTGTTCCAGTATACGTTGGCAATGGCGGCACAGGTTTCCGCGTAAGCCGACATGTTCGGCAATTCATATGCAGCACCAAAGGCCTCTCCTGCGCCGGTGGCGCCAATACCGCCGGTGATATACAGTTTCCGGTCCACCACATCATCCCAGATATCATCAATGGCTTCCAGGTATTTGCGATCACCTGTTAAGGCGGCTACATCGGCCATACCGGTGTACATATAGGTAGCACGTACGGCATGTCCTACTGCTTCGTGCTGATCTGTTACTTTCTTGTTCGATTGACTGTATTCCTGGCTGTATTTGCTACCTGGTCCGCGAACGTCCAGGAAAAATTTTGCCAGGTCGAGATACGACTTATTGCCGGTTACCCTGTACAGGCGGGTGAGCCCTGTTTCCACGATCTGGTGGCCTGGGAATTTTTCCTCCTTTCCCCAGCCGAAGTCACGTACCAGCAGGTCGGCATTGCGGATCGCAATATTAAGCAGCGTTTTTTTTACCGGTAGCCTGGTAATGTGCTACCGCCGCCTCAAACAGGTGACCTGAATTATATAATTCATGGCTCAGGTCCTCTTCCTTCTCCCATCTCTTGCTGCCAATCCATTCATGTGGTTTTGCCGCTTTCACCGTGCGGAAGGTATAGAGATATCCATCTTTCTCCTGGGCGGCGCCGATAATACTGATCAGTGTATCCAGGTACTTTTCCAGACCGGGATTAGGCTGCATCTGCAACCCGTAGGAAGCGCCTTCTATTACTTTATACAGATCGGTATCATCAAAGGTGTATTCGGTGAGCTTATCCCCAGGGATTTTACCTGCCGCGCGTAAAAAGTTATCGATGCGACCTGTCTTTTTACATTGCTCCAGCGTATACGGAATCGTTACACTGGCGTTGGTTCTTATTTTCGGCGCCCAGAAATTGTCATTCACCCTTACCTGCGTAAAGGCCACCGGTTTAATCGGATAATCTTTCTGCAACTGCGCCTGCACTATAGTGTTGGCCATCAGCATACCGGCGCCGGCCAGCGCCGCCTTTCCCCAAAATGATCTCATACCTTTTGTCTTTATAGTCTTCGAATATAATGTTTTATAACTGTCTAAATAACAATTATTTGTCATACCGCAGATGCTGATCCAGCACGGGATTTTACTGATTTTGCTCCTGACAATAGGAAAATAGATAGTTATTCATAACATGAATGGATTCACGGTCGGCAAAATATATCCATCAAATATAATTGTCACAATGACATTTAAAAGTATTGATAAAAAAAGAGGAATACTGCGT
This sequence comes from Chitinophaga sp. W3I9, assembly GCF_050434025.1. Taxonomy (NCBI): domain Bacteria; kingdom Pseudomonadati; phylum Bacteroidota; class Chitinophagia; order Chitinophagales; family Chitinophagaceae; genus Chitinophaga; species Chitinophaga sp. W3I9. The sequence goes on along the minus strand of NZ_JBNPWC010000001.1, from coordinate 3,309,729 downwards.
AGATATTAACGAGTATTCCCAACATTTTGTCAATCCCTGAAATCCTGTCTGTCACGAAGTTTCCTGCAATCGATTACTACCTCCGCCAGGATAACTATGCTATCAATTTACCGATTATTAGTCGCTGCAGCGAAGCAGCACTACCCCATGCGGGGGGATATCTGCGGTGTAGGCAACGGGAATAGCTCCCAGGTTCCGCTGGGTCCATACATTCCTTGCCTGTGGCCGTGCAGGCATACCGATATCTTTCCACGGCACGGTGACGCGGCGGTATTGCCGGTCTTTATTAAAAATACCTATCGCCTTACTCCCATCAGCCAGCGGTTTCACCCATACTTCATAGTGCGCAGTGGCTATACGTCGCCCCGCAGCCATACCCAGCGTGTCCTGGTCGATAGCCAGCACTTCATCATTGGTAAGCAGGTTAAGCGTAAAAGTATCTATCCTGCTGATATCACACCCGATAAGCAACGGTGCGGCCAGCAAGCTCCATAAACTAACATGCGTATATTGCTCGTCCGGTGTAAGCCGGGAGGGATGCAGGTTTTCACCCCAGCCCACCTGCCCTACGATCATCATGTCCGGATCGTTCCAGTTACCGGGGCGGGCATACTTTTCAAGTGGATATTGTCCGAAGCCGATGCCAGCCATGCTTTCCCAGGTATCATCAATATCTTCTGTCGTGCGCCAGGTTTGTGCATCCACCTGGGAACCCCATTTCCACACTTCCCTCAGTCCGTACTGGCACAGGTTATACACAATATCACGCGGATACTTCCGGATGGCCCGCTGCATCACACGGAACGGATGAATGAACGTTTCCCGGCTGGTATCGGCGGGCATCACCTGGTCGTAACTGCACCAGTCGTATTTAAGGTAGTCAATTCCCCAGCCGGCATAGGTGGCGGCGTCCTTCTCCTCATTCCGGTAAGAGCCCAGGAATCCGCCACAGGTAAGCGGGCCAGGAGAAGAATACATTCCAAATTTCAATCCTCTGTTATGCAGCCAATCGCCCAGCCCTTTCATATCGGGAAACTTTCCGTTAGGAAGGATGCTGCTGTCGGCAGCACGCCGGGATTGCTGCCAGCCGTCATCAACATTGATATAATTCCAGCCGTGATCGGCCAGGCCCTTGTCCAGCAGCGCCTGGGCAGAGCTTTTTACTTTTTCCTCACTCACGCTGAGTCCCCAGCAATTCCAGCTGTTCCATCCCATTGGCGGCGTTAATGCAATAACAGCGCCTGCCTTGAGCAGCAGCGATTGTGTAGCAACTCCCAATGCATTACTCACAGTAACAACTATACGATAATTGCCAGCCTCTTTTACCACGCCGGTAATCACGCCATGGACGCTGTCGATCGTTAACCCTTCCGGCAGCCCCGATACACTGAAATGAAGCGGTGTTGTTCCGGTGGCCGCCACTTTGAAAATGACGGGCGCACCCGGACTAACACCGTACACCGGGGCACTGTTAATCCGCGGTTCAGGCGCAGGCGCCGGGGTCTGGAGGTAAGGCACGTCCAGTTCTCCTTTTAGCTGATGCCCGGTAGCCGTTTCTGTGAAGCAATAACGTAAACGGATACCCGCTCTGTGAGGCGCCTCCATGATAAACGCGCTTTTTGAGCCGGGTGTAAGTGTCATGGCCTCCACATGGCTCGCAATCTTTTTTCCGGCCGCTATATCAAATATATCGCTGCGGAGTGTACCCTTTACCGTAGTATTGAACACATTCGTCAATTTCACTGGCAGCGATGTTTTCTTATCACGGAACACAATCTGGTCTTCCGGCAGCGTTAGCCGGATACCATCAATTTTCCGGAGCAGATCCACGTAAGGTATGCCCATAAAGATCCCTCCTGTACCACCGCCATCAAACACTCTTACAGCTATCACGTTTTCCGCGTCCCAGCGGATAGCGCTGTCTGAAGCCGGAATATGATACTCCCGGATGTATGGCCACTTGCTGACATAACCACCCACGTCGTGCGGGAAGCTACCGGTTTGCCCTACCCGCACGCCATTCAGCCAGGTTTCATCTACATCATTTACATGCGCAAGATAAATCCTCAATGAATCTTTCCAGGCAGCCTGCTGCTTCAGGCTGCGGGAAATCATCACCTTCATACGGTACCAGCCATATCCGTGATAGTCCGGGAATCCCTGCGACTGCCACACTTCACCGGTTTTTATCCGCTTCCAGTGACGGTCGTTGTAGCCTGGTGCAGCCCACTGCAGGGAGTCGCCTGTTGCAAACGCCGCTCCTTTCAACATCAGGGCATCAGGATGCTGGGCTATGGCAGGCAAAGCAAAACAGATCATTAATACTATAAACCATCCATGTTTCTTACACCCGGTCATTGTGTCTTTCTTTAGTTACTTATAACTTCGTCACGTTAGGCATTCTTATCGTCACTTCATAGCTGCCTTCAAATAGTATCTGGAAACCAAACCGTGGATTGGCTGCCCAGGCTTTGGCAGCGGCGCCATCCATCTTAATAAACCACGCCGGGATGCGGTAATAGATCAGGTAATTTACATAACCCGGGATCAGCTTGGACGGATAAGGAGCGATGGCATAGTCTGTGATCAGTGCAGTATCTGTTACAATCACCGGGTTAAACCTCGCATAGGAAGCAAAAGAGGGACGATCACCACGGGTAATCACTTCTCCGTTCTTCGGATTAAACAGTTTGCCGTTCTTATCCATGATCTTCAACATCACTTTGGTACCGGTAGCGGATACACGTTTTAATTCCATCGTTCCTTTCATCTCACCCGGGAAAGTATTGGTAACAGAGTCGAAACCGGGGATCACCGGTACTTCCGTCATACGGATATACTCCGGATCTTCAATGTGCAGCCGGGCCAGATTCTGGTATACCCTGCTCCCGTTTACATTCGTTGCCTTCACATCAAACTCATACACCCCATTGGGAATAAAGGCGGAAGGCGATTTAAACAGGAATCCGCCGTTTACCGGGTTAAACTCAAAAGGCAACTCCTGCAAACTGTCCTGTTTTGCGCGTAAAAGAGCAATGGTAGTATCGGTATCCGGGTCAAAAGACATTTTATCTTTAAATACCCATACCGGGTACCTGGTGTTAAATGCCGCCGGCAATTTGCCACCGCCCACCGGCCGTATATCCAGCATTTCAAATTTTACCGGTGGTGTGGATCCATCAAATAAAATACCGGGATAGCGGGCGGTAATCCCCTTCGGAATGAATATCTCCGGGCTTTTGTAACGGATACCATCGCTCAGAAAACCTTCTTCCACTTTGCTACATGCCGTATTCATCAATACAAATGCGATGATGGCGAATAAGATATATTTCATAGTCATCTTATTTTAGTTTTCCCTGTAAATGTAAAATCCCATGTTGGCGTTGGCCTCTAATACATGCACCATACCCGTAGCAGTACGCACTTCAGAAGTTTGCACATACGCGTAAAAATCAGGTTCTGTGTTCTCGGTACCATCCGGTACGTCTTCATCTGCCAGTCCGAATACCCGCCGTATCTGTATCCTGTTAGTAGTTGAACGGATACCGCTTACATCGATATAATACTTCTCCAGCAGCAGGAAATAATTACCCTCACTGTTGATGTTGGTGAAGCTCTTCTTCGTATAGCTCATAGCTTTTTTATCAAGTACGCCTTTGAATATATGCCGTCGCAGGAAGAACTTAATACTGTCTGTCGTCAAACTATCCAATGTGAATTTGATGTTCTCATTATTATACTTCCTTTGGATAGCGCGTGTTTGCTGCGCCAGGAAACTGGTCACCCCCAAATTAGTGGGCGAAAAGAAGGTGATGTCGCCGTTGATCTCGTCTTTCATACCGGCGCGGTCAATCAGCATTACCACGGTATCCAGCACTTTACTTTCCTTCAGGAAATCGTAGGTCGACATCTTCCTGATCCTCTCCACGTCAGTATTACCTTCATTAACGAGGTAGTTATCTTTTTTACATGCTGCCAGGATCAGCAGTGATCCGAGTAACAGATGAATGATCTTCATGATGAATAATTTGGATAAAAATTAAATTTTACCTGCCCAGTATTTATTCTGTACCAGCAACCTGTTGTTATTGAACAACGCGGGATCCAGCGGCAGCAGGAAGCCTTCCTGGTTGTACCTGGAGGGCGTAAGCCAGGGAACCATCGACCGCTTCATTCTCACATCATCAAAATACAGCTGGCCTTCCATAAACAACTCGCGTGAGCGCTCCGTTATGATTTCATCCAGCAGGCTGTTGTAACTCAGCGGCGACTCGCTCACATACATTGCAGAGTCCATCTGTGGCAGGTTGCGCGAGCGGCGGAAACTCCGCAGCTGCGAATAGGCTTCTCCCAGTTGTCCTTTATACACGGCAATTTCCATGCGGTTCAGTAGCACATCTGCATAACGGATCAGGGAAACATTGTTATCCAGGTAAGGTTCCGCCTGTTGATTAGGATTGTTATAGATAATGTTACTGTATTTTGTAAAGATGGGTTGGGCGCCGTCTGCATCATATAGAAACAAGCTTCTGCGTATATCCGTATTAGGTAGTGTATCCTCCGGATTAGGTCCCGTTTGAATAATGCGGGGATACAGGTTACCAACGAAGCTGTTGCCCAGCAGCAGGTCGCTCCAGTCTGCTTTTGCCAGGACGGGAATCCTTAAAAACTTCATGGGCATCAGGTTGTTGGAACCTTCGTTATAAGCATACCGTGTATATAATTCAAAGATACTTTCGCGGGTGTTACCGGTAAATGCCTTTGCATACTGGATGCTGTCTATCTTCCCGTTGGGAGCCGGTAAGCCGTATAACCCACTGCCAATAATAGTTTCCACCAGTGCGGAAGCTTTGGCTACATCGGCCATATCGGGAGTGGCCTCAAACACCGGCTTTTTGATCACGCAGGCGCGCCACAGGTATACCTGGGATTGCAGCGCCATCACCGCAGCTTTATTAGGCACTGTGCCCCTGTTGGACTCCACTTCATATGCCATATCCAGGCAGTTGGCGGCCGAATCCAGGTCATTCAGGATTTGCTGCACCACCAGGTTCTTGTCTGTACGTGCCAGTGGTTTGTTGGCAATAGGATCAGGATCCGGTGTTAACACCAGTGGTACATCGCCAAAGGTGCGGAGCAGTTGGAAATAAACATAGGAGCGGATAAAAAGAGTTTGTCCGGCGATGTTTTTCCGGCCTTTTTCCGGATCATCGAGGAAGGTATCGTCCGGTACCAGTGGCAGTTTTTCCAGTATCAGGTTTGTTTGAAGAATAGTGCTGTAAAACCTCGACCAGTTCCGGAAAACATCCAGGTAGTTCATTTCAAATTTACCCACCTGTATGTTCCAGTCGGAGTTGGAAAAATAGGGTCCGCTCCTGATGATGATAAACTGATCACCCAGCGTCATGTCGCCCAGGTTATGAAAGTAATCCTGCTCAAGCATATTGGCGCGCAGCGAAGCGTATGCGCCTGCCAATGCCTTCTTCATATCATTTTCCGACTTCCAGAATTTCTCCTCGTAAGTAGTATCCTTTGGCTCCTGGTTCAGCATTTTCTTACACCCCGATAAAAATGCTGCCACTATAATGATGATAATAAAAGTCCGTTTCATAAAAAGTGTTTAGCTGTTTTTAAAATCCTACATCAATGCCCAGTGTATATTTATGCGGGCTCGGATAGCCGACACCGTTATACTCGCCGTAAGGGTTCACATTTTCTGCATCCGGTAATCTTTTGGAAGCCTGGAACATATACACATTGTCCATCAGGCCATAAAACCGCAGGCGGTTCAAATGCAGCGGCTTCAGGGCCTTTTCTTTGAGGGTATAGCCAAATGATACATTTTTGATCCTGAAATAATCACCTTTCTCCAGGAAGAAAGTTTGATCGGCACGATAGTAATAGCGGTAAGTACCGATATCCATTCTTGCATACTGGGCCTTATCACCGGGCTTACGCCAGATATTCATAGAAGAAAGATCTGACACCGCATATTTGGAGAACTCGTTACCGGAACCATCCCAGCCGTAGCGGCCATAGGTATCCGACTCATACAGGTTCAGCACATCTCTCTTAAACGTGAAAGTGCAAAGGAACCCGAAGGTGAAATTCTTCCAGTAAAAATTTTGTGTAATACCACCCGTGAGGAAAGGATTAGGATTGCCATACGGAATTTTATCTCCTGTGATACCTCCGTTAAAGGCATCGATAATACCATCGCCATCCAGGTCCGCAAAAATAAATTCTCCGGCTCTGAAAGGATTATTGGCAGCAGGATCATTCACTGCCCCCACCTGGAATTTCTTACCGGTGTATTTGTCAGTCGGCACATCATCATCGGTAGCGTATACGCCCAGTGTTTTCAGCAGGTAGAAAGTATTCACTGCTTTTCCGCGGGTGAGGATATGCGTGGTATTAAACAAATTGCCAAAGGTAAGATCACGATTGTTGTTAGGCATACTTACCACCAGGTTTTGATTCATACTTACATTCCACATGATTTCCCAACGCAATGCACTCTTCTCCGGCATCACATTCCTGAACTGGAAATTGATATCAATACCGGAATTGCGTAATTGTGCACCGTTGGTTTTGGCGGTGGCAATACCGGTAGTACTTTGCAGGTTCATATCAATGAGTCCCGCTTTGCTATTCTTCACATATACATCGGCACTGAAATAATATTTGCCATTCATCAGTTCTGCCTCTATCCCACCGTTCCAGCTGGCGGTTTTTTCCCAGCTGATATCTTTCTGCGCTACGCCACCAGAACCGAATTGCGGGGTAATAGTTACCGCACCGTTGTATGTATTGGGGCTCAATCCGCTGCCGTTATACCCGGCGGCGCCTACGTTATAAAGACTATACTGCAAATAATAATCGCCAGGCAGGTTACCCAGCACGCCATAACTACCGCGCAGTTTCAGCATGGACAACCAGCTGGAATAACGCCGCATAAAAGGTTCATTACTAATCATCCAGCCTGCTGAGATAGCGGGAAAATACCCCCATTTATTATCCGGTCCGAAGCTGGAAGCAGCATCACCACGCAGGGATGCGGAAAAGAGATAGGTACTTTTATAATCATAGTTCACCCTTGAAAACAGGGAGAGAATACCAAAGGCCGCGTAGGACGAACTGCCGTACAGATAAGGTCCCTGCGGGAAACCATTCACTACCTGGATTTGGTCACTGGCGCCGCGATCGCCGCGCGCATACGTGTTCTGGTAAGTGCTGTACTGTACTTCCTGCCCTACAATGGCGTTGATGGTGTGTTCCTTTCCTTTTCCAAATACAGCGTTCCAGTTCAGGTCATTAGAGGTGGTATAACTTTGCTGCAACCCGCTGCTAGAGGAAGCAGAGTTACCAAGGTCTGAATTCAGTTCACCCGGCACCGACACATCGCGGCGGCTCATTACCATCGACACTGAGTTACGCGAGCGGAACGACAACTGGCTGGATAACCGTAACTGCACAGAGATATCGCCATTTACCTGGTTATCCGTGTTGATATCCATATTACTGGAATAGCGTCCTAATACGCGCTGCAAGCTGTTTTCATCCGGTGCAAACAGGGAGGAGGGCATGCTTTGTCCTACTGCTCCAAAAAGATCTGCACTGCCGGAACCGCGTCCTCTTTCCATGCGGGCCAGCCGGATATTGGGTACGACTTCCAGCGCACCGTTTTTGGTACGTATAGAAGAGGAGTAGTTGAGCGTATAGCGTTTAAATCCCGAGGCTTTCACAATGCCATCTTCCATGTACATACCGGCCGACAGGCGATAAGTATTGTACTCCGTTCCCCCGTATACGTTAAAGTCCACGTTCCGCACAAATCCGTTGCGGTAAAACAAGCGTTGCCAGTCGGTCGACTTATTCAGATCCGGGTTCAGGCTGTCTGTCATGATGAGATTTTTATGCGTCAGCCTGTCGTAGTTATTTTCAAACGCATCATCATACAGGCGGATCTTTTCGCGGCGTTCTGCCGCGCCCACCAATATCTGGCGGAGTTTAGGGATCTGCGTTAAACCGCCATAGGCCGACACGCTGAAGCGCGGCGCACCGGTACGGGCACGTTTTGTTTTGATAATGATTACGCCGTTGGCGCCACGGGAGCCATACACAGCCGCGGCAGCCGCATCTTTCAGCACATCAACCGATTCTATTTCGTTGGGGTTCAAACCGGCGATATTGTTGGTACCGGTACCAATGTCCGGTCCCACCATATCATCGTTGAACTGCGGTACGTCATCAATTACATACAGTGGCTTGTTTAATATTTTATACTGATTGCTTTGGTAAGAAGTACCGATAGCGGTATTACCCCTCACGGAGATGGTGGGTGCCGCGCCGGGTTCCCCGGTGAAGTTCTGCACATTTACGCCGGCCATGCGTCCCTGCAGCAGTTGTTCAAAACTACCGGCAGGAATGTTTTCAATGTCTTTTCCTTTGATGCTGGAAACGGCAGCAGTAGCTTTACGCCGGTTCACCGTCTGATAGCCGATCACCACTACATCTCCCAGTGCGCCGCTCTGAGCGGTGAGCACTACGCTGAGATGTGTGCGGCCTTTTAATTTCTGTTCCTGTTTAAGATAGCCGATAAAACTGAACTCTAAAGTAGCATCAGGTGGCGCTGCCAGGGAAAATTCCCCCTTGTCGTCCGTAACTACCCCCTGGGAGTTCCCCTTAATTTTGACCGAGGCGCCGGGCAGTGGCCCACTTCTTTCATCTGTAATTTTGCCGCTGACTTTTACGTTCTGGGCAACAGATGGTAAGACCGCCAATAAGGCGATAAAGGCCATGACAATTTTTTGCATGGGATTAGGTTTAAGCAGTGTTGAAAAAATTCTGGTTGATATACGATGTTACAGGTCCGCACACAGTGCGTAGACTAGATATAAGATTTTATTCCGGTTGATTTATTTTAATTGTATTGTTGACAATTGTTATTACAAATCTATCTAAAAGGACCGGATATTACTTCCCGGAAATTAACTGATAGGTTGCTGATTTTAACTGGTAAGGAGGGAAAAGGGGAACATCTCTCAACGGAGACGTTCCCCGCAGGATTATAATTTGTAAAAACGCCAGCTGGAGGTAAAATCCTTTGGCACAGGCTTATTCAACAGGATGGCCCGGAGCATTTCAACAGGCATCATATTCTCCCGGAGCACCGCGTCATGATATTGTTTGAACGACATCTTACCACTGTCTACCAGTTCTTTCTTCAGCGCTTCAAACTGCAATCCGCCAATCATATAGGCGATCTGGTACAGCGGGCTGTAACCGCCAACAAAAGAACGGCGTACTTCTCCTTCTGCGTTTGCCCGCTCGTGGCCTACGCGGTCTACCAGGAAATCAATACATTGCTGCGGCGTCCACTTACCGGTGTGATAGTTAATAGAGAAGATAATGCGCGCGCAACGGTGCTTACGCCAGAACAACATACCAACGCGGTCCTCCGGCGACTTTGCAAATCCCTGGTCCCATAGCAACCGTTCCCAGTACAGGGCCCATCCTTCGATCCAGAAAGGCGTTTCAAAATGGCGGTATGTTTTATAGCGGTTCTGCATAAACTCCTGGAGGGCGTGCCCTGCCAACAGTTCATGGTGAACGGTGGCGCGGGAAAAGTGCGGGTTGTTACCACGCATACTCATCATTTTGTCTTCCTGGCTCATGCTGCTAACGGGATAGGATACACTAAACTCTTCTCCACCGGTGAAGAACGGGTTCACCAGCTGCCGCTCCGGTGTCATCATAATCATGCGCCAGGTTTCTTCCGCGAGCGGTGGCAGGGTGATCAGGTCGTGTTGCTTTATAAAATCCACGGATTCATTGTAAAGCTTCACCATCTCAGCAGGTTGATCTGCCGGGGGCACGTAACTGTTCTTTACTTTCTCCATGGCTGCTTTCCAGTCTGTTCCCAATCCCATTTCTCGGGTGGCTTTTTCCATTTCCGCATCGCACCAGGCAAACTCTTTATTGGCAATGGCCAGCAGTTCCTCTGGTGTATAAGGAATCATTTCTTCCTGCAGTCCTTTGATCAGCGCGGTTCTTCCGATAGGGTGACCGGCAATACCACTGCCATCGTCGGGCATACGGGCGGTACTTTTTTCTTTATTGGAGAAAGTAGTGCTATATGTTTTCAGGAGACTGTCCACCTGTTTATAGGGAGCAGGCACCCACCAGGAAAACAGCGGATCATAACCGTTATAAAAAGCAAAAACATTTCCCAAAGCTTCCCGTAAGCCTCTCAGAGTAGAGATACCGCGACGGATCTGCGGCAGCGTGAGCGAGCTGTCGCCTTCCAGCTGCTGTCTTTTTTTGATGATCTCCCTGGCTGTTTCGCTCAGCTGGGCGGCCAGTGCCGCTGCATCGGGTTTCTCCCCCCGGCGGCGATGCTGCTCTACGTTGTAAATTTTATCGGCAAAGGGAAACCATTTTTTTACCTGTGCGCTTTCCTGTTGTGCAAGTAACAGTTCCTCCATTGTTTGTGAAAGCCGGCGTTTAAACAGGGTGTAATCTACCTGGGCGCCTACATTAAGCCCCGCATAGTTCAGTTGCTCCAGCCGTTGCTGGTAGCTTTTTACCAGGGTGGTCATGCGGGTGAACCCTTCCGGCGAGCTGTCTACAAAGTAAAACCGGCGCAGGTTACCGGCATCCGCATCATATTGCACCATGATGTTATTCACTTCGCTGGTCTGGAGATACAGGTCATTATCCGCAGATTGAGCGGAGGCTGTTGCCTGCTGCAGCAGCACGCAGGCGAGGAGCATGTATAATTTCTTCAAAAGAGGCATATTTTACTCGTTTATGTTTCTGTCAGGCGGATTAATATTCAACAGGCTTTTTACAAAGAAATCGCGGCGTTTAATTCGTCCGTAGGGGCCTCCGTCGCTGTGCCCCATACCCGGTACCGGCAGGAATTCGAAGGACTTTCCTTTTTTAATCAATGCGTTGATCACGCGGTAAGTAGATTCCGGCGGCACGTTTGTGTCGGCCTCTCCCACTATCAACAGCAGGCGCCCCTGCAATTTCCCGGCATTGGTTACGTTGGATTGTTCTTCATATTCTTTGCCTACAGGGTATCCCATCCATTGTTCATTCCACCATTGCTTATCCACCCGGTTATCATGACAGCCACAGGAAGCCACTGCTGCCTTATAAAATTCGGGATGAAAGAGCAGCCCGCCCAGTGCGTTTTGCCCGCCGGCGGAAGTTCCGTATAGCCCTACCCGTGAGGTATCCACAAAAGGATACTTTTGGGCCAGTGCCTTGATCCAGAGAATGCGGTCCGGGAAACCTGCATCAACCAGGTTCTTCCAGCATACATCGTGGAATGCCTTTGATCGGTTGGCGGTGCCCATGCCATCGATCTGCACTACAATAAATCCAAGATCAGCCAGGCTTTGCATATCGATATAATAACTCATAAAACTCTTGGGTACAAACGCATCCTGCGGACCTGCATAGATATTTTCCACTACCGGGTACATTTTCGTGGAGTCGTAATCCGTTGGCCGGCACATTACCCCCCAGATATCTGTTTTGCCATCGCGGCCCTTCGCCGTAAAAGGTACGGGGAAAGGCACGCCGGTAGCCTCCCAGCCGCTCACGTCTGTTTTTTCCAACACGGTGATCAGTTTCCCGTCGGACGTGCGGCGCAGTTCATTTACCGGTGGCACGTTTACCTGTGAGTATTTATCTATAAAATATTTTTTATCGGGAGAAAAGATTGCCTGGTGGTTACCGGTGGCCGGGGTAAGGTCCAGCAGGTGCTGACCGCTGAAGTCTGTACGGTAGTAATGGAGAAAGTAAGGATCTTCCCCCGCGTTCCTGCCACCTGCCCTGAACCAGATCTCTCTTTTCTTTGCATCTACGCTGTCTATATCCCGGACTACCCAATCACCTTTTGTTACCTGGTTTTTAATTTCGCCGGTGAGGGTATTCACCAGATAAATATGCCGCCAGCCGTCTTTTTCGGACGTCCAGAGGAGTTCATTGGTTTCCGGCAGGTAATGGGTATAAAGGCGCGATTCGTAGATGAAGGAGGGTGTTTTTTCATCCAGTATGGTGCGGGTATTGCCGTTGGTGGCGTCTACTTCTATCACGCGGAAGCGCTGATGGCCGCGGTCTACTTTTTCATAAAGGAAGTAGCGCGGGTCTTTATGCCGCCAGTGCAGTTCCGGTGCTTCAAAAAAATCGATCTGTTCTGTTTTTACTTTAGCGGTGGTTTTTCCGGCCAGGGTAAACAGGTACATATCGAAGGTGGTAAACGGATCGCCCGGTTGCTTATAGGGTTGCGAGCGCAGTTGTCCGCGGGTGGTACCGGGTACGTCGGTGAGTATGTAGTACACGGAGGAATCTTCCACGGGGTGAATGCGGTAACCGACCAGGTATTTGCTGTCGGGCGACCAGGCCAGGGCGCCATAGTAGTCGCCGGAGGCTTTTCCGTCTGTTGTAAACGGTGTAAGGGCGCCGGTGGCTACCGAGCGTACATACACGTTACCATCTATCGTGGTGGCGACCCATTGTTTATCCGGGGATACGCTATCTGTTGCAAAACTCTCCCAGCGGCTGGGTTCATGTCGCCTCACCGGACGGGTAGCGGGGTAGTCTTTAGCCAGTTGCGCAATTTTTGCGGTGTCGGTGATCACCTCTTTTTTACCGGTGGCAGCCGTCACAAGATAACCTGTTTTACTGCTGTCTTTTCCTGTAACCACATACCAGAACGACTTCCCGTCGGGCAGCCAGTTGGCCTCCACGTTGTGCCGGAAGATGGTTTTCCGGGTAATACTGTCCAGCAGCTGTACTTTTTTATATCGCTGCAATATCTCTGCATGTGAAGGCAGGTAAGGTGTTGGCTTATTTTGCTGTGCGAGCAACAGCCCGGTTGGCAGGCTCCATAAAATCACCAGGTAAAGAAATCGTTGGTATTTCATAAGTTGTGTTGATCCGCTATAATTAAATGTATACTGGACAGTTAATATTTACTCCCTGTCCGATTATTTTTTAAAAGTACATCAGGCATTGATTAGATTTTAAACGTTTTTTAATAACTTGTTCTCATATCTTCACCTAAATTTGGTTGCAATCTCTTCAAAGGTGTTAAAAAAAGAATAATGTAAGTGCATGAAAGTATTACAGTTTACGATACCTGTGGCGCATGATAAAACCATTATCACACAAAAGGACTGGCTGCCGGCTTTTTACCCGCATCTCCATCGTCATGAGGAAATCCAGCTTACGTGGATCCAGCATGGGCATGGTACTTTGATAGTAGAAAATAATATGCATGCCTTCTGGTCGAATGAAATATACTGGATAGGCAGTAACCAGCCGCATGTATTAAAGAGCGAGGAATTGCCTTTTGGCAGCAAGAATAAAAAGAACGTGCAGGCCCTTACCCTTTTCTTCAACCCGGAAGGCAAGCTGGGACCCTTGTTTGGCTTGCCGGAGTTTAAAAAGATAAAGTCTTTTATAGATCAGTCGCAAAACGGGTTTAAGATACCGGAGGCCCATGTAGTGGAAATATCCAGCCGGTTGCTGAAAATCCACCAGTCGCAGGGCATTGCACAGTTCCTGGCATTTGTGGAGCTGATCAATTTCTTCCTTACTATTAAGGACCTGGAGCCACTGATCACCGGGTCAAGGTTATCTGCTGTAAATGAACAGGAAGGAATCCGCATCGGGTACATCTACAATTATATCATGCAGCATTATGATGCGGAAATAAAGCTGGAAGATATCGCCAGGGAAGCGCATATGACGCCGCAGGCTTTTTGCCGGTATTTCAAAAAACATACGCGATTAACGTTTGTATCATTCCTGAATGAAGTACGCATCAATGAGGCCTGCAAAAAGCTGGCAGGCGGGTCGTATGATAGTATTGCCACTGTTGCCTACAATTGTGGTTTCAACAGCATAGCGAATTTTAACCGGGTATTTAAGAGTATTACCCGCAAATCGCCCCGCAGTTACCTGCGGGAATATGAGCAGCTGGAAAACCCGCCACCGGGCACTGCAACAAAATCTGCATAGTATTGATCAAAAAGCGAATAGAATTGCCAGCAAAGTAACTGTAGTTTTAGGGGAGATAAACCTGTAATATCAACCAAACTACGATTCGCTACTATGTCAGACGCTCCTACCTTTAAGCCGTCCATTAAGTTGCTGGATGCTACTATGATTGTAGCCGGCAGCATGATCGGCTCCGGAATTTTTATTGTCAGTGCAGATATTACCCGTCATACCGGGAGCGCCGGATGGCTGTTGCTGGTATGGCTGATCACCGGTTTTATGACCCTTACGGCTGCATTGAGCTACGGAGAACTGAGTGGTATGTTTCCACGGGCAGGCGGCCAGTACATCTACCTGAAAGAAGCCTATAATCCTATGACAGCCTTCCTGTATGGCTGGAGTTTTTTTACCGTGATACAAACGGCTACCATTGCCGCGGTGGGCGTAGCCTTCGCCAAATTTACCGCCTATCTCCTGCCGGCTTTCAGTGAAGAAAACGTGTTATTGTCGGCAGGAACGCTGCATATCACTGCTGCGCAGCTGCTTTCCATCGGGGTAATTGTGTTACTGACCTATATGAATACACGGGGTATTGAAGGAGGTAAAATTATTCAGACAACTTTTACACTTACCAAACTGGTAAGCCTGGCTGCGCTGATCATATTCGGACTGCTGGCGATTAAACCCGAAATATGGCAGGCCAACTGGCAGCATGCGTGGAACCTGCATCCCCTGACAACAGGTGGCAGTATATCGTCATACAGTACCATTGCCGCTTTTGGCGCTATTGCTTCCGCCATGGTAGGATCGGTGTTCAGCAGTGACTCCTGGCATAATGTAGCTTTTGTTGGCGGGGAAATAAAAAACCCCCGGAGGAATATCGGGTTAAGTCTTTTTTTAGGAACCGCGATCGTCACCATCATTTATGTGCTAACCAATATTACCTATCTCGCTGTATTGCCTTTGTCAGAAATTGCAAATGCACCAAAAGATCGTGTAGCCGTTTCCGTATCACAGGCGGTGCTGGGAAATACAGGCACAGTACTTATTGCAGTAATGATCATGATATCCACTTTTGGTTGTAACAACGGGCTTATACTTGCAGGTGCGCGGGTGTACCATACCATGGCCAAAGATGGTTTGTTTTTCAAAAAAGCGGGGGATTTAAACCGTTCTGCGGTGCCTTCCTTCGCACTGTGGATACAATGCCTCGTGGCATGCTTATGGTGTCTCAGCGGCCGTTATGGCGACTTACTGGATATGATCTCTTTTGTGGTGGTGGCCTTTTATATGCTTACCATTGCAGGCATCTTTATCCTGCGGAAGAAGCGCCCGGACGCCGACCGGCCTTACAAAGCGTTTGGATACCCGGTGTTGCCGGTGCTGTATATTTTAATGGGTATTGCTTTCTGCGGACTGCTGTTTGTTTATAAACCACGATTTACCTGGCCGGGACTATTTATAACGCTGTCCGGTATACCCGTGTATTATTTTGCCAACAGAAACAACACCCGCGATAACGCATCTATCAAAAAAGAAAATATAACCACCGCTGATTCTTCTTACTAAATTATCTGTCAACCAGGGGGACTATCAAAAAATAGTCCCCCTCTTTTTTGGTGCCTTCCCCTATAAGCGTATCCTCTACGCCTTTTCGAAGTATTAATATATAATTAATCCAGTATTATAACCAGGCAAAAAACTATACATGTACATTTACAAAATTCGTTACCTTTCTGACAGAAACTGATGCGATGTTATGTAGACATGTAATTCCTTTTCTGACGAAGCATTACGACGTGCCATATTGATCATGTGAAAGACCAACTTTTTTCATCTCTTTTGGGGATCCAGTGAATTATATAAAAAAACTGCCTCCAGCGGGCAAATGTGCAATAACGATTTAGCAACTTTTATTTTATAACAACCAAAAAACTAAACGACAACACGAGAGACAGGCCGTATATCTGTTCCATTCACGTTTCTATTCAAGTTCACGTCTTATTCATTAATTATGAGGTACTCATTCACTGGAAAATTATGCTTTCTGATGGTCTTTCTATGCGCTGCCACCAGCGCAGTATTTGCTCAAAAGACCCTTACCGGAAAAGTTACCGGCGCGGCAGACGGTGCAGGTCTGCCTGGTGTAAACGTAATCATAACCGGCACCACCAGCGGCGCCAGTACTGATGCAAAAGGGAACTACACCCTTTCTCTACCGCCGGGTGCTAAATCGGTTTTGTTCTCGTTCATCGGCTACGAACCACAAACGGTTACCATCGGTGAACAAACCGTTATCAACGTATCACTGGCCGCAGCCACCAAGGGATTAGGCGAAGTAGTGGTAGTAGGTTACGGTGTGCAAAGTCGCCGCGACGTTACCGGTACCATCGCTTCCGTTAAAGGAGCCGACATCAAAAACCTTCCTGTATCAGACGCCGCGCAAGCCATCCAGGGCCGCGTAACAGGCGTGGATATTGTACGGTCGGATGCTGCCCCCGGCAGCACGCCTGCCATCCGTATCCGCGGTACAGGCACCATCAATAATGCCGACCCATTGATCATTATAGATGGCGTACCGGCAGGCGGACTCGCAGATGTAAACCCTAACGACATCGCCTCCATGGAAATACTTAAAGATGCGTCTTCCTCCGCAATATATGGTACCCGCGCCGCCAACGGCGTGGTGATCATTACCACCAAAAGAGGAAACTATGGAGAAAAACTGAAAGCATCGGTCAACTTCTATCGCGGCGTTACCAATACCATCCGCTATATCCCGCTGCTCACCGCACCCGACCTGGTAAAACTGAAACAGGAACGCTATACCAACGATGGCGTGGCAATAGAGCCCATCTGGCAGGATCCTTACTACGCCACTCAACGCACCGACTGGCAAAAAGCATTGTTCGGCTCCGGTGATATTACCAATGCAGATGTGAGCCTGCGCGGCGGCAACAACACCTCCAATTATATGCTCAGTGCCGGTTATTATAACGAAAATGGTATCATCACCAATTCCTATTTCAAAAGATACTCGGTGCGCATTAACTCAGAACACAAGCTGGGTAAGCGTTTGAAAGTAGGTGAAAATCTGCAGCTCACCTATAAACAAAACAGCGGCCCGGATACCTACTCTTCCCAGACAGGTCTTATTTTCAGCGCCCTGCGCTTTAACCCCGCCATCCCCGTTCACAACCCCGATGGCAGCTGGGGCACTTCCAAAGCCAGCAATGAACTCGGTGATATCAACAACCCCGTATACACCGCGGAAACCACCGACACCTGGACCAAAAACTATCGCATGCTGGCCAGCGTATACGCTGAACTGGAAATCATGGATGGCCTCACCCTGCGCGCCAACTATGGCTTTGACGGCAGCCTGATGAACCAGTTCAACTTCGCGCCTAAAGTACTGGATCAAACCAGGGCACGCGATCATGCAGAACTTTTCAATCGCAGCGAAAGCTATAACAACCAGCTGAGCGAAATTTTCCTTACCTACAATAAAGTGCTGGCAAACGTACATCACCTCACCGTTACCGGCGGTTACTCCCAGCAAACCTATAACGGCTCCTGGAACCAGGCGGAAAGATGGGGCTTTAACGATGAATCGAAAGACCAACTGGTACTGAGTAACGGCAACGATATTCACGATGCAAAAGGCAATTACTTTAATGCCAACGCTATCGCATCCGGGTTTATCAGGGGCTTCTATGGCTTTAAGGATAAATACCTGCTCACCGTTACCTTCCGTGCCGATGGCTCGTCCAGGTTCTCACCGGATCAACGCTGGGGCTACTTCCCCGCTTTCTCCGCAGGCTGGCGTATTTCAGATGAAACCTTCTTCAAAGACAACGTAAAAGTCGTGAGCAACCTGAAAATCACAGGCGGCTGGGGACAGCTGGGTAATCAAAACGTTACTGAATTCCAGTACCTCGCACAGATTGATAAAGACCGCCGCTATAACTTCGGCGAAACAGCCTACACCGGCGTATGGAACTCAAGGCTCGCCAACCCTGATATCACCTGGGAAAAGGCCGAAATGACCAACATCAGCCTGGAAGCCGGCTTCTTCCACGATAAACTCAATACCACCATCACCTGGTTCAACAAAAACACCAAAGACATGCTGGTACCCGCTCCTGAAATGGACCTCCACGGCACTTCTGCCATCCCCGACCGTAACCTCGGCCAGCTGAGCAACAAAGGCTGGGAAGTGGAAGTAGGCTACCAGGGCGGCAACGACAAGTTCCATTACAATGTAAGCGCCAACGCTTCTTTTATTAAAAATGAAGTAACCAAACTATACGACCCTTCTTCCTATATCGGTTCCACTCCCTATGGCCGGCAGGGACAGGAAATTTCCCGCACCTATGTAGGTCAGCCACTTGCCTCTTATTATGGCTGGAAAACAGGTGGAATCTACCAGACCGCTGATGAGATCAACAACGATCCCAACATCAGCAAAGATCCAAACAAAGCCAATATCAAACCGGGTGATGTGCGTTTTCTCGATACCAACGGTGACAATATCGTAAATGATAAAGACCGCGTAAACCTGGGCAGCCCCAATCCTAAAATGGTATACGGCATCCAGGCCAGCGCGGGTTACAAAGGGTTTGACCTGAGCCTTTCCTTTGCGGGTGTGAGTGGCGTAAAACTTTACAACGCCGATAAAATGCAGGGCATGGATCCCAACTATCCATATAACCTGTATGCAGATGCCCTGAACCGCTGGCATGGCGCCGGCACCAGCAATTCCGTACCAAGGATGACCCTGGGCAATGCCAATCAGAATAACCGCACCTCCGACCGCTTTGTGGAAAACGGCGATTACTTCTCCCTGAAGAACACATCGCTGGGATATACCATTCCTTCCAAAGTATGGGGCCGCAGCGGCATTTCAGATATCCATGTATACGTGGCCGCGCAAAACCTGTTTATCCTCACCAACTACTCCGGTTTAACCCCCCAGCTGGGTTATAACTACGGTACCGGCGATGGCAACAGGCAGAGAGGAGTAGACGTAGCCGCCTATCCGCAGGCCAGGACCTTTACTTTTGGCGCTACCCTCAACTTTTAATTCACGGCAACCTTAAATTAACTACCATGCAACGGATCAAATATATATTAGTACTCACGGCATTACTCTTTGCCGGCTGTAAAAGCGTACTCGATGTATCTCCCAAAGGAGTGTACAGCACCGGCAACTACTGGCGCAACCAAAGCGATGCCCTTGACGGGGTAACCGGTATCTATAATGTTTTACTGGAAGAAGATTATACCGGCTTTAATGAGTTTGTATTCGATAACTGCTCAGACGACCAGGTACGCGGCGGCGACCATGATTATGACGCCGTGATAGAAGACTTCACCTACGATGCTTCCACCTACAGCGTACGGGTAGGATGGAGATGGAAATATGAAACGATTAACCGCTCCAACAACGTGCTGATCTATGTTCCTAAAATTACAGACATTGATCCGGGCATCAAGAACCGTTGTCTCGGTGAAGCACACTTCTTCCGCGCATTCGCCTACTGGCGCCTGCTGCTGATCTATGGCGAAGCCCCTATCATCACAGAAGATGATGTGCTCAAATCTTTCTATAACAAACCAAAAGTAACGGCCGATGAACTGCGGGCCCAGATAGAAAGCGATCTCCTGGCCGCCGCCGACCAGCTTCCTGAATCCTACGACGACGCCAATAAAGGCCGTGTAAACAAAGGTACCGCATGGGGATTGTTGTGTAAACTGTATATGAACTGGTCGAAACTGGACAAAGCCATCGAATACGGCAGCAAAGTAGTTAGCAATACTAACTATAAACTGGCAACAAACTATGCTGATAACTTCAGTGTAGCCACCGGCAACAATTCAGAAATGCTGCTCGCCGTTCAAACAGTAGACGGAAACGGCTACTCCGATTTCATCACCTATCATGCTCCACGCAACTGGAACGGATGGAGCTTCTTCTACCCTACCAAAGGACTGGTAGATGAATTTGAAGCAGGCGATCCCCGCAAGAATATCTGCATCATGCAACCCGGTGATAAAGTAAATATCGGTACCGGTATTGCCACTTATGAAGCATCGGCTTCCTGGAGCGGTTATCACTATAAAAAGTTCTGTAGCTGGAAACCTTCCGGCGGACTCGACTACTCCCTCAAAACACCGCTGATGCGCGCCGCGGATATTTACCTGCTGGTGGCAGAAGCAAAGATCCGTTTAAACGGCCCGGGCGCCGGCGACTCGGAACTCAATGCCGTTCGCAAGCGCGCTTCCGCCAGTTTACCGGCAGTTACCAATGCCGGCATGGCAGCACTGATGCATGAACGCAGGGTGGAACTATGCGGGGAAAATGAACGCCACCAGGACCTCCTGCGCTGGGATAAAGCCAACCTCGTAGACATTGTGGCGTTGTACAAGAAACCAAAGCTGGCGTATGATGGTACCGTGATTACAAGAGGGGGAGCCCCACGTATTTTCACGAAGCCTAAAAACTACTTCTTCCCGATGCCGCAACAGGAAATCGACAGAAGTAAAGGCACACTGGTGCAGAATCCGAATTATTAGCGAAGGAACCGCCTTCGGCGGTGGAAATTGTCTTGGAGCAGGATTACGCTGATTTTGCTGATTATAAGGATTTGATCTTTTGGATTTTTATAAGATTAAGGAAGATAGAAGCGAATATTTAAAAGACTTCGGGGAGATATAAGCGGATATACTCGCTTACATCTCCCCGAAATCATTTATAAAATCCAAAAGTTCAAATCCTTATAATCAGCAAAATCAGTGTAATCCTGCTCCAAGACAATTTAAAAACCGCCGAAGTCGGTCCTCCGCTTACTTCACCGAAAACTTATACACCGTTGTTTGTGAAAACGTTTCACCCGGTTTCAGGATTACGTTCGGGAAAGAAGGTTGATTAGGAGAATCGGGGAAGTGTTGTGTTTCCAGGCAAAGCGCCGCGTTCTGCACATACTTTTGCCCGTTACGTGTATTCGTGAGCGTGCCATCCAGGAAGTTGCCGGTATAGAACTGAATACCGGGTTGGGTGGTAGCTACCTCCATATAACGGCCGCTGGTTGGGTCGTACAGGGTAGCAATGGTTTCCAGCACCCCTTCCTGTTTGTCCAGTACCCAGTTATGATCATATCCGCCTTTTACTTTGCCGATATCAGCACCGATCTTTTTGGCAGTGGTAAAATCCATTGGGGTACCTTTTACCGGGTCCAGTTTACCGGTAGGAATCAGCTTATCATTTACCGGGGTATAACGGCTTGCCTTCAGCGACAACTCATGTCCGAGGATGGTGCTGTCTTTTCCCGCAGAAAGATTAAAGTAAGCGTGGTTAGTAAGGTTTATCGGGGTCGCTTTATCGGTGGTTGCCTTGTAGGTGATCTGCAGGGCGTTGTCCGGTGTAAGCGTGTATACCACCGTAGCCTGGAGGTTACCGGGATATCCTTCTTCTCCGTCTTTGCTGTTATATACCAGTTGCAGGCTGCTGTCGCCGGCAGGAGTGGCTGCCCATACTACCTTATCAAATCCTTTCAGTCCGCCGTGAAGCGTGTTGCCGTTATTATTAGCGGCGAGTTTGTATTCCTTGCCATCCAGTGTAAACTTAGCATTGGCAATACGGTTGGCATAACGGCCTACCAGTGCGCCGAAATAGGGCTGGCCTTTTTGCTGGTAGCCTGAAAGTGAGTCGTAAGACAATACCACATTGCCTTTCTGTCCTTGTTTGTCGGCAGTAATGATATCTGTGATAGTACCGCCGTAATTCAGGATCTTTACTTCCATTCCGTTTGCATTCTTCAGGGTATACTGCAAAACTTCCTGGCCATCTGCCTGGCCAAAGCTTTGTGGGCCAGCTGTTACAGCCGTTGCTGTGGAATCCTTACTTTCTTCCGTCTTCGCAGCATTGTTGTTGCAGGAAGCCAGCATGGTGCCACCGGAGATCACGAGGGCGGTTAGCGCCTTAAAGTTCATGTCCATAACGTATTTTGATGTTAAGTGAAAAAGAGTCACTAAATATCGGGATAATCCGGCTAAAGTCAAATATTTTTATTTAAAATTTATTGTCACAAGAACAATTAAAACGCGATTGATTAAAATACGTGTACTTTCTGTCAATAATTGGAAAGTAAGTATACACCGGGCTAACTAGCTTTAGCCTGTTAAATTCTGATGAAATGAAAAGACTGCTCCTTACGGGATTGTTGCTGGCCGGCAGCGTTCCGCTGTACTATAGCGCCTGTGCCCAATCTTATGTACCAGGGTGGAAAGAAAGCAAGATGAAAGTGTTGCCTACAGCCACTATAAAAGCATACCCGTTCCCGATAACGGACGTCACCCTCCTGGACGGCCCCTTTAAAACGGCTATGCAGGCGGATGCGCGATACCTTTTAAAAATAGATCCCGATCGCCTGCTGTCGGCTTTCCGCACCAATGCGGGATTGCCCGCAAAAGGGAAGCAATATGGCGGCTGGGAAACCGGCGGACTGGCAGGCCACACCATGGGTCATTATTTGTCGGCCTGCGCCATGCAATACGCCGCCACCAAAGATACCGCCTATCTTAACCGGGTGGCCTACCTGGTAAGCGAGCTGGCACTGTGCCAGCAAAACCGCCGCAATGGCTATATCGGGGCCTTCCCCAACGATAATAAGCTCTGGTCTGAAGTCGCTGCCGGCGATATCCGCTCCAGGGGCTTCGATCTTAACGGTGGCTGGTCGCCCTGGTACACCGTACACAAAATTATGGCAGGGTTACTGGATGCATGGCTCTACTGTAATAACGCGGAAGCATTGAAGGTAAACAAAGGGATCGCGGACTGGACCGGTGACGTCATCAAAAACCTGTCGGAAGAACAGATGCAGAAAATGCTGATCTGCGAATACGGCGGGATGGCGGAAACACTGGTGAATACCTACGCCCTGAGCGGCGATAAAAAATACCTGGACCTCTCCTATCGCTTTTATGATAAACGTATCCTTGATTCACTGGCTATCGGGAAAGATATATTACCAGGCAAGCACTCCAATACCCAGATCCCTAAAGCCATTGCCAGCATCCGCAGGTATGAGCTGAACAAAGATCCCAAAGATGCCGCCATTGCCAGGTATTTCTGGGAAGTGGTAACCAGGGATCACTCCTATGCCAATGGCGGTAACAGCAACTATGAATACTTCGGACCAGCAAGACAGCTCAATGAATCGCTCACAGACAATACCACCGAAACATGTAACACCTATAACATGCTCAAGCTCACCAGGCACTTGTTTGCATTGGAGCCACAGGCGCGTTTCATGGACTACTACGAAAAAGCATTATACAATCATATCCTGGCATCGCAGCATCACGAAACCGGTATGATGTGCTACTTCATTCCCCTCCGCATGGGCGGCCACAAAGAATACAGCGATGAGTTTGAAACCTTTACCTGCTGCGTAGGCTCCGGAATGGAGAATCATGTGAAATACGGTGAAAGCATTTATTACCGCGGCGCCGATGGCAGCCTGTTTGTGAACTTGTTTATTCCTTCCGTACTTGAATGGAAAGACAAAGGTATTACAGTAAAGCAGGAAAATAACCTCCCGGCAGATAATCGTATAGCCCTCACCGTTAGCACTAAGAAAACAACGTCATTTACCCTTCGCATCCGTAAACCGGCATGGGCGCGACCAGGCATTACACTGAAAGTAAATGGTGCGGAGCAATCCCTGCAAACAGATGAAAGCGGATACTTCGTGGTTACCCGGAGCTGGAAAAACAGCGACCAGGTAACGCTTACCCTGCCAGCCGATGTGTATACAGAGGCGCTTCCCGACAATCCTAACAGGCAGGCATTGTTTTATGGCCCGGTGTTATTATCCGGTATACTCGGCGAGAAAGAACCCGATCCGGTAAGCGGCGTTCCGGTGCTGGTAGCGCCTAACGGGCAACCCAGCACCTGGATCAATCGCAGCAACGACCCCGGCACACTGGTGTTCCGCACTGCCGGCACCGCAAAGCCAATGGACATTACACTTACGCCCTTTTACCAAACCCGTAATGAGTATTACACCGTATACTGGGATGTGTTTACGCCGCAAAGCTGGCAGGAACAGCAGGGGAAATATGCAGCGGCTAAAAAAGCGCAGCAGGAGCTGGATGCGCGTACTACCGACATTCTTCGCCCGGGTGAAATGCAACCGGAACGTGATCATGAATTCACCGGCGAGAAAACCAGCACCGAAGAAGAACATGGACGCAAATGGCGCATTGCCTGGCCCGGAGGATATTTCTCCTTTAATATGAAAGTAGATCCCAACTCCCGTCATTCGCTGCAATGTACTTATTGGGGCATGGATAACCGGGGCCGTACATTTGATATCATCGTAGACGGCACTACTATTGCCACTGAAGATATCAACAAATTCAAGGAGAGCAGGTTCTATCCTATCTCTTATCCCATCCCTGAACATCTTACAAAAGGAAAGCAAAGCGTGAATATCCGTTTCGTACCAAAAGCCAATAACAGCGCAGGCCCACTGTATGGCTGCAGAATGGTGAAAGAATAAAAAAACAGGCGTTAGCGGAGTGGATCCGCTAACGCTGTTTTACTACCGGCCACCCGTTTTCCCATTGCAATAACTCCACTCTCAATGTTGGTTTTCCCCCGTCGCCGGCATCATAACCATGAAAAACGAGATAATCATTTCCATCAAATGCCACTACGGCATTATGCCCAACGCCATGCCAACGGGCATCTCCCGCTAATAGCAGCGAGCCGCCGCCATCGGTCATTCGCCGGTTTTCTTTATCAGTATAAGGTCCCAGTAATTGTGCAGATCTGCCCACCATCATTTTGTAGGTACTCTTTTCACCGCGGCAACAATAATCGAACGAAACAAAAAGATAATAGTAATGCGCTTTCTTATAAATAAAAGGCGCTTCTATTGCAGCATTTCCGAGTAAAGCATCCGCAATCCCTTCATCGCGGTGACGCGCGGCCAACGTGTACCACACCTGTGGCACAGCCGGGCGTGTAGCCGTACTATCCAGTTTAAACATT
The DNA here is from genome assembly GCF_050434025.1 of Chitinophaga sp. W3I9. Lineage (NCBI taxonomy): Bacteria > Pseudomonadati > Bacteroidota > Chitinophagia > Chitinophagales > Chitinophagaceae > Chitinophaga > Chitinophaga sp. W3I9. The sequence goes on along the minus strand of NZ_JBNPWC010000001.1, from coordinate 3,284,645 downwards.
TTGATGCCACCCCAGAAAGAGCCGAAACTCAGCCATGCCGTACCCAGGCTGTCCGTAATAAAATTGGGATCAATGGCATTCCAGTTATCCCTGCCGGGAACAGATTGTATCACCATGCCTTTATCAATCCATTGAAAACCGGGCGATTGCGGATCCAGTGTTTTGTTAACCGCCACACCAATGGCAGAAGTATTTTTCCCAAACGCGGAAACTGCATAATACAAATAATACCATCCGTTATAGTAACTGATATCCGGCGCCCATGTATGCCCTTTAAAGCCTGGCACAGCAGCCTTTGTCCAGGCAGGTGGCGCAGTAAATACTGGTGGTTGCCGGTTCCAGTTTTTCATATCGGGAGATGAATACACCGTAATCCCGTTTCCCGTACAAAACAAATACCAGGTACTATCCTGGCGGATCATTACCGGATCATGAACAAACTGCGCCTGGCTATGCCATGCGTAAAAAAGTAGTATCCAAATTAATCCCCGTTTCATGATCATTCTTTTTATAACAAAAAAAGGCGGCAGAAAAAACTTTCCTGCCGCCGTATATACTTGCCAGATGGCTATTTATTTATCTTCGCACGGATCACGTAAAAGGACCACGGTGCAATATCCGTACGGATTGTTTTTCCTTTGATGTTTATATCTTTTTCTTCCGGGGAGATGCCGGTGGGACGGTCCAGCGAATTAAGACCCTGAAGATCATTGCTACGAAGCGCAGTTAACTTCCCATTGGCAGCAATGCTTTTTACACCCTGCACTGCTACTGCTACCGGCTTAACAGTAGCGGACGTGTTCACCAGTTTGATGACCAATTCACCCGTGGCGTCATCTACTACCGTGGATGCATATACGCTATCCTGTCCGCTGATTACCTGGTTACCTTTCAGCATGGGTACCACTGCAGTGCCTTTGTTATTGGCATACAGTTTTTGCACATAGTAGTTAGGGGTACCATAGGAACGCAGGTTATCAAACCAGATAAGGTCGGGCGTCCACTGCCATCCATCCACATGTGCCAGCAGCGGCGCATAGGAAGCCATTACCACTACGTCGGTATTGCGTTCCAGTCCGGTCATGAAGGCGGCTTCTGCCAATGCCGACTGCCAGTTGTTTTTATTATCCCCGTTGCCTACTCCTTTACTGTGTGCAGCATATTCACCGGCAAAGATCTTAGGCCCTTTACGGTCGTAGGAATCATAGCGTGCTGCGTTGCTGAGGAACCATTCGGGAGAGCTGTAATAGTGCTCGTCGAGGATATCTGCATTCAGTTTACGCAGCGTGTCGTTGAGGAAAGTAAATCTATCACCGTCAGGGCCCGGGCCAAGACTGTTTATCAGCTTGATATCCGGATACTTGCTTTTAATGGCTTTTGCAAAAATAGTGTAACGTTCTACGTATTGCGGTCCCCACTGCTCATTGCCTACGCCCATCATTTTCAGGTTAAACGGCGCCGGGTGGCCCATTTTTGCGCGCAGCGCGCCCCATTTGGAAGTTACGTCGCCATTGGCAAATTCAATCAGGTCCAGTGCGTCCTGGATGTAAGGGTCCAGTTCATTCACGGCTACCACTTCTCCGCTGTTAAACTGACAGGCCATGCCGCAGTTGAGGATCGGTAAAGGCGACGCGCCTATGTCTTCCGACAACTGAAAATATTCAAAGAAGCCAAGTCCGAACGACTGGAAGTAATCCGGTGTGGCGCGATGTGGAAATTCGTTGTTCCAGCGGTTGATGATCAGTTCACGGTCATTCACATCGCCTACTGTTTTCTTCCACTGGTAGCGGTTTACCAGCTCGCGTCCTTCCACGATGCAGCCGCCGGGGAACCGGAGAAAGCCGGGATGCAGGTCGGCCAGCAATTGTACGAGATCGGTACGAAGCCCGTTGCTCCGCTCCTTCCAGGTATGTTGCGGGAACAGGGAGATCATGTCAACATCTATCACCCCATTGCCGCTGAAAGTTACTTTCAGTTTGCCTTTGGACGCGGTGGCAGCAGCGGTGAAACTGGCTTTATATTGCTGCCAGCTGCTGCCGGCAGGTGATACAGTGGTGCTGCCTATTTCTTTACCCGCATCATCGAGTAAGGTAACGGTGAGCTTTACCGCAGCGCCTTCCTGTTGCCGGGCATACAAAGAGAAATTGTACTGTTCGCCACTCTTAATACCCATGCCGCGGAAACCTTCATTCACTATTTCAAAACTACGTATAGCCGGCATTGTTATCCTGGCAAAGCGTGGATTGGATGGGTGGTCTTCCTGCCGGTTGACGACCACTATCTGCCCACTAGCTACCGCGTTCCTTGGGACGCTCCAGCCCATAAGCGGCGTGCTGAACTCAAAGGACCGGTTCTTTACCAGCTCCGCATAAATACCGCCATCAGCGCTGAGGTTAATGTCCTCAAAGAAGATACCCCACATATTGGGCGATACCGGCGTTTTTATTTCGCCGGCCTTTACAGTAAAATTCAACGGTTGCTGGGCTGCCAACGGCGTGGTATAAACGCCCATGAGCAGTGATAATGCCGTAATAATACGTTGTGGTTTCATATAATTATTCCAGTTTTTTCTTGCCCCGGATTGTTCAAACCCGGTGAGCACTAATAATTTATCCACTTTACCTTTTCGTTTATACCCCGTCGTTATGTTGCAGCATGTGCGGATCGGGAACAAAGTTCAGGAAGGCGTGGAAATTGGCGTTATACTTTTTCCGGTCGATCCTGTAATAAAAGGCGCCCTTCTTGGAGCTTAGCTTGTCTTTGTCCGCGAGCTTTACCAGCAGTTTGGTAGAAAGGATCTTGCGGCTGAAATTACCTTTATCGAAAGAGATGTTATAAACAGATTCGTATAGGTGTTGTAGTTGCGGGATGGTGAATTTAGCCGGCAGCAGTTCAAGCAGCAGCGGGTGCAATGCAGCCTTATAACGCAGCTTCTCCTTTGCCAGGTCTACCATCGCTTTATGATCGAAGATGAGGTCCGGATGGTGGTTAATAGGAAACCATACCGCGTGAAAATCCTCATTCAGCTGCTGTTTGTATTTCTGAATATCGATCAGTGCGGTGTAAGCCACCGATACAGTGCGTTCTACCGTATCACGGGAAGGGGAACTGAAGGTATGGAGCTGCTCCATATAAATGCCATCCAGTCCGCTGAGATTTTTTAACACCCTGCTGGCGGCATCTTCAGCGCTTTCGTGCTCCTGTATAAAACCGCCTACCAGGCTCCATTGCCCTTTACAGGGCTCAAAACCCCTTTGTATCAGCAGCAGTTTCATTTCCTGGCCATCGAAGCCAAAAATGATACAATCAACGGCGAATAATAACCGGGTCTGCTGCGAATATCTTTTCATAACAATAAATTAGGCGGTAAAAGTACAACGCGGATTTTGTCTTTCTCGCTGATTACGCTGATTATAATGATTTTCTTGATTTTTATTTTTTCTATAGTTCCGGTAAAACCTATCTAAAAATCGTGTAAAATCAAAAAGAATAAAATCAAAAAAATCATTATAATCAGCGTAATCAGCGAGAAAGACAACCTTCGCTTACCAGAAGCGGATGTACAGCGCGGATAATAACAACAATGTTATTACGATCAGCACAGTGGTTGCCGGGGTAATTTTGAACATAGCCTTATCAAGTACAAAGGCTTTCGGATTTACTTTTGGTCCTGCGAAGCTGATAACGATCATCACGATCATGGTAAACATAAAGGCCAGTCCCATACAGATGAGGAAAGGAATTTCGTAACCGCCTTTACCATTTGGATAGGCTGTATAGAAAATTGTTTCATGTCCAAGTACGGCAGGTGCAAACTGGTTAAAGAACACACACAGCGTAAACCCGGTGATAATCCCTGCTACAGCAGCGGCGCCGGTAGTGCGTTTCCAGAACATACCCAACAGGAACATGGCAAATACGCCCGGACTGATAAAGCCGGTATATTTCTGGATAAAGGTAAATCCGCCCTCACCGCCAATACCCAGCAAATCGTTCCAGGTAAAGAGGATGCCCAGCAACATGGCAGCTACTACGGTGATGCGACCAGTCCATACCAGTTTTGCTTCAGAGGCATCCTTCTTAATATATTTACGGTATATATCCAGGGTAAAAATAGTAGAGATACTATTGGCCTTACCCGCCAGGGAAGCTACAATAGCAGCAGTTAATGCCGCTATGGATAAGCCTTTCAACCCGGAAGGTAAAAAGCCGAGGATCGCTGCGTAAGCGCCATCTTTACTGGCCAGGCCAGGGAGGTGTCCGTTTTTCTGCAGCACATATGCCGCAATACCCGGCAACATGACGATGATGGGCATCATGATCTTCAGTAAGCCCGCGAAGAGGATACCGTTACGGGCAGTTTGCAGATTGGCTCCCAGTGCGCGTTGCGTGATATACTGGTTGCAACCCCAGTAGTTGAGGTTCACGATCCACTGACCGGCGGCATACATCAGGATCCCCGGAAGCACCAGGTATTTGTTGATATAGTCCTGCGAAGAGTTGGCATCCGGTTTTGCCAGGATCATATGAAAGTGATCCGGCGCATCCTTCATGAGGGCATTGAAGCCAGCCAGGGCATTGTGTCCCAGGCCAAACTTTTCACTCACCAACGTGAGGGCCATATAAGTGGTGGCCAGTCCGCCGATAATCAATACCGCCACCTGGATCACATCTGTATAACCGATTACCTTCATACCGCCGAGTGTAATAATGATGGCAAATATGGAGAGCGCAATCATCACCACATGCAGGTATTCGCCTCCCAGCAGGCCATTGATGGCCAGTGCGCCGAGGTATAAAATGGAGGTGAGGTTAACGAACACATAGAGAAATAACCAGAAGATAGCCATGATCAACGCTACCGTTTCATTATACCGCGTTTTCAGGAACTGCGGCATGGTATAAATTTTATTCTTCAGGTAGATGGGAATAAACCAGACGGCAATGATGATAAGGGCTATTGCAGCCACCCATTCATAGGCTGCTACTGCAATACCTACAAAATAACCATCACCGCTCATGCCGATAAACTGCTCTGCAGAAATATTTGATGCAATCAGGGATGCCCCGATTGCCCACCAGGTAAGGGTTCCTTCAGCGAGGAAGAAGTCTTTTGTATTCGTTTCGGTTTTCTTTTTTCGTTTGTATATCCAGTAACCGTATACGGAAACAATAATGAAATAAGTAATGAAGACGAGTATATCGCCGGTGGAAAGGATGTTTTGCATAACGGGCAGTTTATTAGCTTTTGCTTTAAGAAGTTGGCAAGTTATAAAGCAGCCGGCGGTGGTGCTTAAGCGCCTCCCGCCGGCAGGTGGAATTATTTATAGGATACATCGTTCCAGCGCAGTTCATTCTTGAACTCACGCAGGTCGGTGTTCTTCCCTATCAGTGCCAGTTCAATACCCGCCATTTCTGCAAAGTCCTGCATATGTACGGAGGTGAGGTTTTGGCTGTAACAGGTATGATGCGCGCCACCAGCCAGTATCCAGGCGGTGCAGCCTTTTTTCATATCGGGATAAGGTTTCCATAACACGCGGGCTACCGGCAGCTTTGGCAGATCCTTCGGCGGTTCCACTGCTTCTACCTCATTTACGAGCAGGCGGAAACGGTTGCCCATGTCCACCAGTGAAGCGTTGATCGCTGGTCCTGCCGCGGAATTGAATACCAGTCTTACCGGGTCTGCCTTCCCTCCTATGCCCAGCGGATGCTTCTCACAGGATGGTTTTCCGCTGGCGATGGATTCGCAGATCTCCAGCATATGGGAACCGAGCACCATTGGATTAGACGGGTCAAAATGATAGGTATAATCTTCCATGAAAGAGTTACCACCTTTTAAACCGCTGCCCATTACTTTCATGGCCCGCACCAATGCGGCTGTTTTCCAGTCGCCTTCACCGGCAAAACCGTAACCGGCTTTCATCAGGCGTTGCACTGCAATGCCCGGCAGTTGTATCATACCATGCAGGTCTTCAAAGGTATCGGAGAACCCTTTGAAGTTCCCGTCTTCCAGGAATGCTTTTAATCCGAGTTCTATGCGGGCCGCATCTTTCAGCGCAGGGTCCTGCAGCAGTGCGGAAGATATCGTATATGCATCTCCGTATTCCTTTACCAGGGAGGCCACTGCTCCATCGGAAATGCCATTGATCACACTTACGAGATCACCAATGCCATGCGTGTTGCAGGAGAAGCCCAGTTTGGATTCTGCTTCTACTTTATCGCCATCGGTTACCGCCACGAAGCGCATGTTGTCGCCGAAACGAACAAACCGTGCTCCCTGCCAGTCGTGCCAACCGGCGGCTACCCTTGCCCAGGCGCCCAGTTCCTCCAGTACTTCCGGATCCTGCCAGTGGCCGGTGATCACCTTGCGGCTCATCCGCATGCGGCTCATCATAAATCCGAACTCCCGGTCGCCATGAGCGCTCTGGTTCAGGTTCATGAAGTCCATATCTATTTCACTCCAGGGGATATCGCGGTTGAATTGAGTATGCAGGTGGCAGATAGGTTTGGATAATGCTTTCAGGCCACGGATCCACATTTTAGCCGGGGAGAAAGTATGCATCCAGGTGATTACCCCGATACAGTTAGGAGCAGCATTGGCTTCCATACATACGGCGTAAATTTCGTCCGGTGTTTTTACAGTGGGTTTGTAAACCACCGTAACGGGTATGCGTGTATCCTTGTGCAGGGAGGCGGCAATTTCCTGGCTGTGTGCGGCTACCTGTTTCAATGTTTCTTCTCCGTACAGGTGCTGACTGCCGGTTACAAACCAGATTTCGAAATTCTTCAGATTAATCATGTTGCTTGGTTTATTGCCCGTAATAGGAATTGGGGCCGTGTTTACGTTCAAAATGTTTCCGGATCAGCGCATCTTTCAGTCGTGGTGCATTCCCGTTAATCGACTCCGTGAGATACGCCATTTGTGCCACTGATTCCAGTACGGCGCTGTTGTAAACTGCTTTGGCGGGAGTTTTGCCCCAGGTGAAGGGCGCATGGTTTCCTACCAGGATCATTTCAATATCTTCGTAGCTAAGTCCTCGTTCCGTCAATGCATTCATGATCTGGAAGCCGGTCTGGTATTCATAGTCACCGGCAATCATTTCATCAGACATCGGCGGGGCGCAGGGAATATCCACGGTGTTATGGTCGGCGTGCGTAGTGCCATAAATGGGAATATCGCGCAGACTCTGCGCCCATGCGGTAGCATAAGTGGAGTGCGTATGCACGATACCTCCAATGTGTTCCCAGTGCTTATATAATACCGCGTGGGTGAGGGTATCAGAAGAAGGCCGCAATTGCCCGTCTACTGTTTTACCATCGAAGTCCACTATCACCATTTTTTCGGGAGATAGTTCCGGGTAGGGAACACCACTGGGTTTGATGGCAAACACGCCCAGCTGCCGGTCTGCTGCACTTACATTCCCAAAGGTGAAGAGGACCAGTCCCAATGCGGGCAGTTGCATATTGGCTTCGTATGCTGCCTGCCGGATATGTTGATACTGTTGCATACAAAATTAGTCAATGGTGATGGCGGCAGTAAATGCGCCTAATGCTTTATACTTCTGGTACCTGTTTTCGTATATGCCAGCGCGTTGGCTATCCGGGTGATAGGTAACTTCAAATCCCTGTCCCATTGCTTCCATCGCATCTTCCACCCTGTTGAACAATCCTGCTGCGGTGGCGGCAAACATGGCGGCGCCGAGGGCGCAGGTTTGTTCGGAGCGGTGAATACGGATCGGCATATTCATTACATCGGCCATCATCTGCATGATGAAAGCCGACTTTTTGGCTACGCCGCCAATTCCTATCAATCCTTTTACAGGAACGCCTTCCCTTTCAAATCTTTCTACAATGGCTTTGGCGCCAAAGCAGGTAGATTCCGCCACGGTGCGGAAAATGCGAGGCGCGTCTGTAGCGAGGTTCAGACCGGTGAGGGTACCTTTGAGCGACTGATCCGCGTCTGGTGTACGGCGGCCGTTAAGCCAGTCGATACCCAGTTCACTGTGTTCTTCCGGCGGGATCTGTGCTGCCTGTTTTGCCAGTTCAACGATCATCCTGGCGGAAGTTTCCTGCGCCAGTTTAGCGGCAGTTTCTGCATCAATCAGGGAAGACGACGGCAGGAGGTGCTGTAACGGCCATGCCAGTACGTTACTGAACCAGGCGTACGCATCACCAAAGGCCGATTGCCCTGCTTCCATGCCCATCATACCGGGGATTACAGAACCCGGTACCTGTCCGCAGATACCTTTTACCAGTGTATGTTTCATTTCGTCCATAGGCGCCACCAGCATATCGCAGGTGGAGGTGCCCATTACCTTGCTGAGGTGGTAGGGCTCTATTTGTCCGCCTACCGCACCCATGTGCGCATCAAACGCACCGATGCCTATTACTACGCTGGTAGGAAGCCCCAGCCGCTCTGCCCATTCGGGGCAAAGATGACCTGCGGCTTCGCCGGAGGTGTATGTTTTTGTAAAGAGCCGTTGTGTGAATCCCTGTAATAACGGGTCAATGGCGGAGAAGAATGCATCCGGCGGAAGGCCGCCGAATTCTGCTGCAAACAGCGCTTTGTGCCCTGCGCTGCAAACGCCGCGTTTCAGCTGGCTGACATGTTTTCCTCCGGAAAGCAGGAATGGTATCCAGTCGCAATGTTCCACCCAGGAGTAAGTGGCGTTTCTAACGGCTTCGTCTGCACGAAGAATATGCAGCAGTTTTGCCCAAAACCATTCCGATGAATAAATGCCGCCCACAAAGCGGAGGTAATTTTCTTCAAATGTAGCGGCAGTGGCGTTGATCGCCGCTGCTTCCTTCAGGGCGGTATGATCCTTCCATAACACAAACATGGCGTTTGGGTTATCCTGGAAGGCTGGTGTAAGCGCCAGTGGCGTACCGGTTTCGTCAACCGCTACCGGTGTGGAACCAGTGGTATCTACCGAAATAGCTTTAATATTGGCGGCAGCTCCGGGGCCGGCCTGTTGCAGGCATTGCCGGATGGTAGTTTCCAGTCCTTCCACATAATCCAACGGGTGCTGGCGGAACCGGCTCTGGGCTGCATTGCAGTACAGGCCGTCTTTCCAGCGCGGGTAATAAAATACTGCCGAGGCGATTTCATTCCCGTTATGCACATCTACGATGATAGAACGTACCGAATCAGTACCGTAGTCTACCCCTATTACCCAGGATGAATTCATATTGAACGTTATATTGACACTTATAAAAAAAGGTAAAAAATTACGAATGACGGCGGGTAGAAATGATACCGGCTGGATTCCAGTTCAGCCAATATCCCACCGCGCCGTTATCCGTTACTTTAACTCCAACACTACTACTGAGAAAGGAGGCAGCTTTACGCTGACAGTATTATTTTTCAGTGAGGCGCCTTTAAAGTCTACCGGTTTAATATTATCCGGCTTTGTAAAACTGTTATAGTCCTGCAATTTGGCGGAGGCCAGCAGTCTGCCACTGATAGATTTATAAGCCTGGCTGCGGGTATCCAGCGTTACTTCCTGCGTTTTATGGGCATCAATGTTTACGAGGGAAATGTGCGTGACGCCGTTTTTATCTTTGGAAGCAGAAGCAGACACTGCAGGCAGTTTCTCGTTATTGAACGTATAGTCGTTGGAGTGAATATCCACCGGGATTAAAGTAGCATCCTGGTGTATGTTATACATCTCCATTACATAGTAAGTGGGTGTAAGTACCATCTTGTCGCCTTTGGTAAGGATAACGGATTGCAGTACATTGATAGCCTGCGCGAGGTTGGCCATGCGCACGCGGTCGGAGTGGTTATTAAAGATGTTCAGGGTGGCGCCGGCAATCATGGCATCGCGCATGGTGTTCTGCTGGAAGAGGAAGCCAGGATTCGTTCCCCCTTCTACGTTATACCATCCGCCCCATTCGTCTACCAGCAGCGCTATCTTTTTCTTCGGATCATATTTATCCATGATCGCGGTATGTTTGCTGATCAGCGTATCCATCAGCAGGGCTGATTTCATGGTAGCGAAATACTGTTTCTCTGTGAAATCAACCGCATCTCCTTTATTGTTCCAATCCACGGAAGAGTAATGATGGAGGGCAACACCATCGAGTAAACCCGCGGGGATGTTTTTCATGAGCACTTCTGTCCAGTTGTAATCGCCATCACTGGCGCCGGATGCAATACGGAAGAGAGGCGCGTTTTTCCAGTCGCTTTGCATGAAGGTGGCAAACTTGCGGTAAAGGTCGGCGTAGTATTCCGGCCGCATATTACCACCGCAACCCCAGGCTTCATTGCCTACTCCCCAGTAACGTACCTTCCAGGGCTCTTTACGGCCGTTTTGCTGACGAAGGTCAGACATGGGACTTTTACCTGCGAAGTTGGTATACTGCACCCAGTCGGAGAGCTCCTGCGCAGTGCCGCTGCCCACGTTGCCGGACAGGTAAGGTTCTGCACCCAGCTCCTCACACATGTTGAGGAAGTCGTGCGTACCAAAACTGTTATCTTCCGTTACGTTTCCCCACCAGGTATTTACGATAGTGGGCCGTTTATCTTTCGGACCTATCCCGTCTTTCCAATGGTAGGTATCTGCGAAGCAGCCACCCGGCCAGCGTAGATTGGGAATTTTCATTTTACGCAATGCGGCAATCACATCTTTACGTACCCCGTTGGTATTGGGGATGTGGGAACTGTCTCCCACATAAAACCCGCCGTAGATACAATTTCCCAGATGCTCTGCGAAATGACCATAGATATTGCGGTTGATAGTTTGAGTTGGCGCATCCGGACGAAAGGTAACTGTATTTTGTGCCTGCGTTGCTTGCGTGGAAAGCAAAAGGCCCAGGATACCAGTACGGATATAACGATATTGTTTTTTCATAACGAGGTTTTAAAAATCAGGACCGGCAGCACTGTTTTGCTGCGACAATTCAAAAGAACAAAATAATTGTCACATTTACAATTAAAACAGTAAAAAAAACATTTTAAAGGCAGCAGGAGGCCATTCTATGGCTTATTTCCAGTAAATATTTTTTTCAGGAAAGATAGAAATCATCAGGATAGTGCGGATTTACCACGGGCATGGCAGCGAAATGGGTGTTTTTTGCCGGCTGTCATATTCGGGCTATTAATTTACCGCAGCAGCTTTTCAATTCACAGCGGAATTTCGATATTTGCGTAAAATACTGTACAAACCATTCTTATGCCATTCACCAACCTGGAACAGTTGTCCCTTTGTTTGTTATTATTTGCGGGCTGTGTGCCAGCTCCATCTCCCGAAAAAAAGGTAACGGCAGATACTGTTGCCCTGCCAACAGAACAACATATGATAATGCCGGCAGATTCCCTGCCGGTGGACATTGAGGAAGACAGTACGGTTGTACCCGCCGGCGCGGTGACACGTACACCTGCAGCCACCAATACGGTAACCAGGAGAATTTAGCCGGAAGAATTACCTTTGTTTAATTTTTTTATTATGAGGCATTTTATACTGGCGAGTACCTCCACGTTGTTTGGGGAAAACTACCTGGCTTATCTGCAACCTGCCATCAAAGCGTTGTATGCAGGCGTAGCGGAAATTGTTTTTGTTCCGTTTGCCCGTCCGGGTGGCATTTCCCACGACGATTACACCAGCAGGGCGGCGGCGGCCTTTGAAGAACCCGGTATACGCGTGCGCGGGCTCCACACCTTTGAGGATCCCGCTGCAGCCATCAAAAATGCGAAGGGTTTCTTTACGGGGGGCGGCAACACCTTCCTGCTGGTGAAGCAATTAAATGAGCTGGGACTGATGCAGGTACTCCGCGATGCAGTGAACAACGGCGCTCCTTACCTGGGATGCAGCGCCGGCAGCAACATCGGGGGCGTAACCATGCAAAACACCAACGACATGCCCATTGTGTACCCACCCAGTTTTGAAACAATGGGACTGATCCCTTTCAACCTTAACCCGCACTACCTGGACCCACTGCCCGGCTCCCAGCATATGGGCGAAACCCGGGAAACACGCATCAAAGAATACCATACCCAAAATACCACGCCGGTACTGGGGCTGAGGGAAGGCAGCTGGATCTACGCCCATGGCGATACTTTAACCCTTAAAGGCACGCTGAGCGCCAGGATCTTTGAAGCTGGCAAAGATCCTTATGAACTGCCCGCAGGCAGCTCTCTCGTCCACCTGAAATAAAAATCAGGATGACCCCTTAAAAGAACAACCATTCTTTTATCTTTGCCTCATGCGTGCAAAAGACGAAAATAAAGAGTGGATCATCCGGGAAAGAGCCATAGAAATGATTGTTCATGAAGGCTTTGATGGCCTGAGCATGCATAAACTTGCCAGGGCAGCCAGGATTTCGGTATCTACCATCTATATCTATTTCCGCAACCGCGAGGACCTGCTGAACCAGTTATATACAGCAGTAGTGGCCACTTTTGTACAGCATAGCATGAGGGGATTTGACCCCGACATGAACTTTGAATCGGGTTTATGGCTGCAATGGAAAAACAGGTATGAATTTGTACTACGCAACCCGCTGCATTACCATTTCTCAGAACAGTTCCGGAACTCCCCGCTGATCAAAAGACAGGATGACGCACCGGAAATTGTTTTCAAAAACGCCATGCGGCGGTTTGTAGCTAATGCGACAGAGAAAGGCGAAATAGTGGACCTCCCGCCGGAAGTGTTCTGGGCCATTGCCTACGGCCCATTCTATACCCTTGTTAAATTCCATCTCGATAACTCCACGATGTCCGGCGTTCCCTTTTTCCTGAGTGATGAACTGCTGCAGCTAACCTTTCAGCGGACCATGAGGGCACTGCGGGTGTAAGGAAATTATAAGCTCAAGCCACCATCGCAACGTATCACCGTTCCCGTTATATTACCATTACGCATCAGGAAAAGAATCGTATCCGCTACCTCTCCGGGTTCTCCTACCCTGCCAACGGGCAGCTGTGACGCATACTGCTGAAAGGTATCCGCTTTGGTATCTGCCGGCAGGAAGTCCCACCAGGCGGTATTTACCACGCCTGGTGAAACAGCGTTTATGCGTAAGGGTTGTATTTCTTTCGCTATAGAAGGAATCATCAGCTCCAGGGCGCCATTGATAGCCGCCAGTCCGGATACGCCCGGCGCCTTGCTGACTGCCGAAATAGCGGTGATCAATGTAATGCTCCCGCCTTTATTCACATAAGGCAACGCCGCCTGCAGGGTATTCAGCTGCGGCCAGAATTTGCCTTCGAAGCCATCCCGCAGGTCTTGCAGCGACAGCTCTGCAAACGCACCTGCACCTTTGGCCCCACTCAGCGCAATTACCAGGTGATCAAAATTTCCTTGTGTCCGGAAAAACTCATCCAGCTCATCCCGGTTGTTGCTGTCCAGCGCCACGGCCTGGATACCGGGGTTCTCTTCTGCCGCCGCTGCAAGCTTGGCTGCTGAACGGCCCGTAACTGTTACATTCGCTTTTTCTTTGACCAGCATTGCAGCAGTAGCTAAACCTATTCCAGAAGAGCCACCGGCAATAATTACTTTTTTACTTTCAAATGTACCTGACATATTGTTGCTGTTTTATACCCACAAAGTTGAGATATAAAACACTGGTCCTTGTTACCGGAATCATGCATCGTATTAACCGGATCATGCATTTTTACGGAATGCCAGCGGCGTTTGCCCGGTCTGCTCCCGGAAGAAGCGGTTAAATCCCGCGGGATCACTGAAATTAAGCTGGTAAGAGATTTCCGCCACCGAGGTATCGGTATACCGCAATACCGCCTTTGCTTCCTGTACCAGCATATCTGCAATAGCATCTGAGGCCGTACGGCCCGTTACATCTTTTACGGTACGGTTAAGATGATTAGGCGTTACGCCCAGCAAAGCGGCATAATCTGCTACCCTTTTTTTTGAAAGAAAATGCTGGCTGACCAGTTTCTTAAACCGGGGCACCAGGTAAGTAGTTCGTGTATCCGTAGCCGTTAAATGGAGCTGCTGTGCTACATAACTTCTTTTTACTTCCAGCAGTAATAAATAAAGATACATACGGATTGCTTTCCCGCATCCCGGCCGGTGATGCTGCAGCTCTTCATTGATCTTAGCACAAAAATCCGCTACGGCTGTGATCTCCGTTTCCGCTAATTGTATAAAGGGCACGCCTGCATAATCGAAGAACGGAAACTCCTCCGAAACCTTATCTGCCGGGATAATTTCCTGCAGAAAATCTGCATTAAACAAAATATAATAGCCGAAAGTATCTGCGCTGATATTGCTTTTACTAAACACCTGTCCCGGAAAAGTAAAGCTCAAAGTACCGGGGCGGTGTTTAAATTGTTCCAGTCCCAGCTGTACATCCACGCTGCCCCTGAGCGTAATACTGATCCGGTAGAAATCTGATTTTAAAGGTCCAACCGCCGGCCGCAATCCTTCACTGGAATAGATTTCCAGGCCGGTAATCTTTTTCTCCGGCGCCAGGTTACTATAGCCAAAGCTGGAAGTATCTGCCTCCTGCCGGTGAAGGTGACGGAAATCGTTTAATACGTATTGCGGTATTTCCGGTTTGTTGAGCTTGGTTTTCATTGCCATTTGCCTATATTCGTTCTTTAAAAGTAGATAAATATTACCAATGGAGTTAACCACCCTTTATCGCCCTGTAGGACCAGATGAACTTGTTTTGATTGAGCAATCCGGCTGGAAACGGTTCCCACCCAGGCGACCGGATCAACCTATTTTTTACCCGGTCATGAATGAAGCGTATGCCATCCAGATATCAGTGGAATGGAATGTTCCGGCATATGGATCCGGCTTCGTTACCAAATTTTCTTTGAGCAGCGATTTCCTGAAAAGATATAACGTTGAAAATGTAGGCGGGGAAATACATAACGAGTTATGGGTACCGGCGGAAGAGTTGGAGGAGTTTAATGATAATATTGTGGGAACGATTGAGGTGACGCAGCGGTATTATAAGGACACACAATGAAAGTCAACGTTTACCTCGCCCCATTTGTGAAACCGCAAATATTTTTTGAAAAAGAAAACTTCATCCCCTCAACTCTCCAACTTTTTTGTCATCGCTTTAATAAATCCGGCCTTATCCTTTTTCACTGCTTTCAACTGCGCTTTCCTGTCTTCCGGTATAGCATAATACTTTTCCGCCCATAGATTTATTTCAATCATTACGGGCAGCAAATCAATTCCTTTACGGGTTAACCTGTACAACCCTTTGACTTTACTATCCGGGTGCGCCAATTTTTCAATGATCTTATTTTCCTCCAGCGCCACCAGCCTGGCGGCTAAAATATTAGTCGCAATCCCTTCTGCCGATTTTAAAAAGTCGCCGTAAGAGCACTCTTTTGCAATCAATAAATCCCTGACAATCAACAGCGACCACTTATCCCCCCATACATCCAGGGAACAACTCACCGGGCAATCCGACCTTTTTTTTGCTTTAGCCATAAAAATATTTTAAAAAACACTTGCATTTTGCAAGTAAATACTACCTTTACACTTGCAAAATGCAAGTAAAGGTACAAAACAACCTAAAATGAAACAAACAATTTTAGCGACAGGGCTTAATCCCGCAAGCTTCACGAAAATGGTATACACTAAAAAATTAAGCTCATGATCATAGCAGGAAAGACGGTATTGATAACCGGCGGCGCGTCTGGCGATCGGCCTGGAAGCAGCCAGGCAATTCCTGGCCAATGGCGCAAAGGTCATTATTACCGGCAGAAACCAGGAGAAACTGGACATTGCCCAAAAAACACATCCGGCGCTGATTACCATCAACAGCGACGTGGCCAATGCTGGTGACGCAGCTGCGCTATTCAGCCGGATAAAAGATCTTGGCGGTATAGATATACTGTACAATAATGCAGGTGTTGGCGTGCCGCCATTAAACCTGGGGCTTACCAATGATCAGCACTGGGAAGGAGCAGCCTACGAAATGAATGTGAACTACGTGGGAGTAATCCGGTTGAACAATCTGTTCATGGATATGTTGAAGTCAAGAAAGGAAGCAGCCATTATCAACACCACCTCCATACTTAGTTATGTACCATCATTGATCGAAGCTACTTACTCCGCTTCTAAAACGGCTTTGGCTTTTTACACCCGGTCGCTCAGGGAACATCTGCGCATTTTAAACAGCCGGGTGAAGATATTTGAACTGCTGCCACCACTGGTAGCAACAGAAATGACTGCGGCCCGGAACGATAAGAAAATGACCACAGAAGAACTGGTAAAAGGACTGATAGCCGGACTCAAAAAGAACCAATATACTATCCGCGCGGGTGACACAAAATTGATCTATATACTCAACCGGCTTTTCCCGAAAATAGCTTTTGGCTTAATTAATTCTAAAAAGACGTATCGGTCTCTAACAGCATAGCACAAACTTCGCACATGAAAGCATTTATTATAAATCGCTACGGCAGGAAAGAAAATTTGCAGCTGCGTGAAATCGCGGAGCCGATCATAAAGGAACATGAAGTATTGGTGCAGGTACATGCTGCCAGTGTAAACTTATTGGATTCAAAAATCAAGAATGGTGAGTTCAAACTCATTCTCCCCTACAAAATGCCCCTTACTTTGGGACACGATGTAGCAGGTGTGATCACAAAAACCGGCGCTAAAGTGAGCCGCTTCAAGGTAGGCGATGAAGTGTACGCCCGACCGGCAGATCATCATATTGGTACTTTCGCGGAGCTGATTGCCATCAATGAAGCCGATGTAGCGCTCAAACCCCAAAAACTAACCATGGAAGAAGCGGCATCTGTCCCCCTGGTGGCGCTAACAGCCTGGCAGGCACTTGTTGAGAAAGCCGGCTTGAAAAAAGGACAAAAAGTTTTCATCCAGGCGGGCTCCGGTGGCGTAGGCACCATTGCCATTCAATTGGCCAAACACCTCGGCGCTACTGTAGCCACTACAACCGGCACCTCAAATGTTGAATGGGTAAAAGCGCTTGGCGCAGACGTGGTGATTGATTATAAAAAGGAAGATTTTGAAAGCATCCTGCATGATTATGATGTAGTGTTGAACAGCCAAGATGCTAAAACACTCGAAAAATCTCTCCAGGTGCTAAAGCCAGGCGGAAAGCTCATCTCCATATCCGGCCCCCCGGACCCTGCTTTTGCAAAAGAATTCCGATTGGGCTGGCCGCTGAAAATAGTGATGGGACTGCTCAGCTTTGGCGTACGCGGCAAAGCCAAACGCCGGCATGTCAATTATTCATTTCTTTTTATGCGGGCGGAAGGTAACCAGTTAGGCAAGATCGCTGCACTTATTGACGCAGGTGTTATTAGCCCTGTTATCGACAAGGTATTTCCATTTGAGAAAACAGCAGAAGCCCTGGCCTATGTTGAAAGCGGGCGCGCAAAAGGCAAGGTTGTCATCAAGGTTAAATAAAATTACACTTATAATGTTAGCGGCAATCGGGTTGCTATCCTCATGAATTTATCCAGTTCGTCCCGACCATTGTTTTTGTAACCGGCTACTGTTATATTTGAGCGAATGTTAGCCAATGCAAAAGGTAACAACATCCCTGATGTACATTGGAATACCAGCTTCTAACCCATGTAAATGATTCAATTATGATAACCGCCCAAATGTTACGCGATCTTGAACAGGATCCGGCAGTGAAAAAAAATTACGCAGCAGCAGGCAGCTGGGGACAGCATAAAATAGTATTCCTTCCCGTGGTGGTGCTGATTTTTAGTGCATTTGCGCTTTATTTTTTCTACGACCTTTCTAAAACCGATAACAGTTATTCCACCTATACAATGGTTTGTGGCGCGCTGGTATTACTTTCCATCGTAGCCATTGCCCTCATACAAAAAAGCGCAAAGCAACAGGTGATAAATAATATTGCTTCCGTACCGGTGTGCGTAGCAAAGAAAGTATATGGCAACGATTCCAACGGCATTTACTATTGCATTTATACTACGGGCAACAAACGCCATGACCTTGCATTTATTGATGCAATTGCCCATAAAATATTTAATATCGATCAGGAACCGGAGGCGGCATCATATAAGCGGGAAATAGACCGCCTGTTCAGCGTGCAATTTGCAAATACCAATTCCGCAGCGGTACCGCTGCCAACCGGCTTTACGGAAGGGGAACAGGTATATCAGAAACAGTTTGCCACGGCTTCTATTGCGGCGGTAACAACGGCGAATGACGGCAAATTTGCCGTGCTGGCTTTTAACGGAACAAGTGTGCCGGTATTGAAAGAAGCGCTTTAATTGAAAAAAATTGCCTGAAAACAAAGAGGGCGTCTCAATAATTGAGACGCCCTCTTTAAATTACTTATATCCCTATCTCGCTATATCAATCTTCACTTTCTTATTCTTGATCTTCTCATTTTTAATCATCTCCAGCGTATTCTGCACTTTCGATTTCACCACTGCTACAAAGGAGAAGAAGTCTTTCACTTCAATTAAACCGATATCTTCTTTCTTCAAATGCGCCTGTTTAGACAGGAATCCCACGATATCCACTTTATTCACTTTATGTTTTTTGCCTGCGGCAATAAAAATAGTCGTCCATTTCGGTTTGTCCGGGATGGTGGAGGTAGCGGGCAGTTCAATGTCTTCTACCACTTCATCCGCGAGGTAAGGCATCCGTTTTTCATCGGGTGACAGGATGAGGATAGCGGTACCACTGGCTTCCATTCTGGCAGTACGGCCGTTGCGGTGCGTCCAGCTGTCTTCCGTATGTGGCAGATGGAAATGCACGATATAACGGATATTCGGAATATCAAGACCGCGGGCTGCGAGATCGGTGGTTACCAACACATTTACAGACCCATTGCGGAACTTGCAGAGGGCGGCATCCCGCTCCTGCTGCTCCATAGCGCCATGATAGAAGGTATTGATAATACTTTTTTCAGACAGCATTTTACTGGTGCGCTCCACCGCTTCGCGGTGATTGCAGAACACAATGGTAGAGCGGTTGCCCAGGTAGCAGATAAGACGGAAAAGGGTTTCTACCTTGTCATTTTCCGGCGACAGCACTTCCTTGATCGTTAAACGGGCAGCAGGCGTGCCTTCTTCCGGGAGGAAATCCAGCTTTTCCGGTTTGTCCAACGCCAGGAAATCAGGGATGTCCACTGATTCTGTAGCGGAGGTCAGTATCCGTTTTTTGATATTGGGAAGCGATTCAATAATGAAAGACACTTCCTCCTGGAATCCCAGTTCCAGGGTTTTATCAAATTCGTCGAGTACCAGCGTTTCAATAGCTGCCGTAGTGATATTTTCCCTGCGGATGTGGTCTCCCAGGCGGCCGGGGGTACCGACTATCACTGCTGGTGGCTGTATCAGGTTGTTCTCTTCTGTTTCCCTCAGGTGTCCGCCATAGCAGGCGGTGATCTTATAACCGGTGCCCATCAGCTTGAACACTTTCTCTATCTGTAAGGCCAGCTCACGGGACGGCACCACGATCAGGGCCTGGGTGTTTTTATTGGCAGGATCGAGATTTTCCAGGATGGGCAGCAGGAATGCCAGCGTTTTACCGGAACCGGTAGCCGATAACAGGATAACATCATTGTGATGCTTGTTTGCGTCCACTGATGCCTGCTGCATTTCATTGAGTGAATCGATCTTTAAATTGGTAAGAATATTACCTAATGAGTATTTTTCTTTTTGCATTGCCGCAAAAGTACGAAGATTAACGGGTTTTACCTGCACAAATGCATCGGATCGCCCGCCGGATAGCTGAATGCATTGCGTACTACCCACCTGGCTTTGTAGATCTTCCAGCCTTTATGGATAAACAGCCGCTTCCCTTTGGCGTCGAGCAACTCATCCGTCCACCACGATTCCTTTGGCCGGATCACAATGGTGGGAAGGCCCTTCCCGGCGGAAGAAACGCTTTTAATATTGTCCTGCAACACATCGGCCTTCGTCAGCTTTTGTGTAATAACATCAAATTTATATACGTTGGTGGTATTCGTCAGCCATAGATTATTTTCACCATATACCGGAAAGAGATCATGTGCCTCTGTTCCCGGCAGGGAAAAAACGGTATCCTGCACCAAATCCGGCGCGTTGCAGTTGAAGTTATACCTGAATGAATGCATATGAGCCCTGGCGGCCGACCACAATCTTTGCTGGCCGGCATCCCACACCACATTATGCCCGAAATCAATGGGTATCCTTTTCGTATATACGTTATCGGGGAAATGAACGGTATCTGTTTTAAACACCATCAGGTAGTTGCCGGTACTGGAAGCGCTCACAATATTGCCATCGGGCAACAACTCGGCAGAATGGGTATTACCGCCTGCATAGGCATAAAAAACCGTTTTCTTATCCGCCACCCTGATCAGCGCCACACCGCCACCAGAGGCATTCATTAACACATATTCATTGTTGTACACCATTTTGGCGTCGCTGGGATTGCTGAACCATTTTACATGCGCCGGCCGCACATTGGAGTTTTCCGGCTTCCATTCCCAGATCACCTCACCGGAAGGCATTGCTGCGATTATAATCCGGTGCTGCGACTGCTCCGCTATCACCATACATTGATTACAGGCCGCTACTGTAACAGCGGTATCGGGATGATTCCCCGCCAGGGCAACACCGCTTTTACAGGAAGTGACAACGGCCAGCAAACAAATTATAGCGGCCAGAAAGGATTCTCTTTTTTTCATTGTTAGTAAGATATATCGCCACATTTGGCTATGGCGCCACATAATTACAATTTTTTCCGTGGAATTAAAAGACCCCTCTTTCCTTCATTTGCCTCATTTTTCTTACTTTCAATATATGAAAACACCTTACATATTACTGGCGCTTGGCGCAGGCATCTTTGCATCCTGCCAACAACAAGGCCAGCAGCAGCAAACCAACGCTACCAAAGATTCATTGCCACCCGTGGTGGAAAAAGAAAAATCCAACCATTGCTTCGAAAAAGTACTCGGCAGGGATACCATCCAGCTCCGGTTAACCATGCACGACAGCGTAGCTACCGGCACCCTGGTATATAATTACTTTGAAAAAGATAAAAATACCGGCGACTTCAACGGCCTTATCAGCAATGGCATCGTCCGTGGAAAATACGTTTTCTTTAGCGAAGGCGTGGAAAGCTCCCGCCAGGTGATCTTCAAAATCTCCGACCACGAAGCATATGAAGCACTACCCGACAGCATCGACCACCAGGGCCTCCCCGTGTTCAACAGCCAGAACGAAGCGCTGAAATTCGACAACATCCCACTGGTGGAAGGAGCGTGCAAATAAAAGGCCTTCGGCCTTCGCGAATTTTGTCTTTCTCGCTGATTACGCTGATTATACTGATTTTACTTTTTGGGATTTTTATAATGATTTTGGGGAGATATAAGCGAACATATTCCGCTTCTATCTCCCCAATATTTTTCAAAAATAAAATCAGTATAATCAGCGTAATCAGCGAGAAAGACAAAATACGCTTCTATCTCCCCTAATCCTTTATAAAATCCAAAAGTAAAAATCAAACTAATCAGTAAAATCAGCGTAATCCTGAGTAAGACAACATCCGCGCGCGTTATTTCATTGCCGCAATCCACTGCCGGATCAACGCCACGCCCTCTGTATGCACCACCGTGCGCGCCAGCTCCGGCATAGCCGTACCCGGTTCCACACTGTTCATACGGTAAGCCAGGATGGAGTGCAGCGGGTCGCCGGGGATCACGTCGTAATCCAGTCCGCCGGCGCCACCACCAGCCGAAACGGGCGACTTCATTATACCGAGATGGTCAGGGGTGGTTTGTTCGTATTCCAGGAATAGGCCGGTATTAAATGCATCGCCGCCTTTGGTGTGGCAGTGCGCGCAGTTGACATCAAGATAAGCACGCGCGCGTTCATTCACAGTGTAGTGAATACTGTCTTTCCAATCGGGCAGCCGCGGCACTTTTTCCAGGGAAGGCATTCCCATCAACAAGCCATTGCTGGCCCATTGCTGTAACTGGTTCTGCACTTGCCCGTGACGCACAAAATTAAGATTGCGCGCTTTGGGACCAATAGGCGTAAGCACGCTGTTATTAATATGACAGCGTTTACAGTCATTGGTGTTGGGCATCTGGTATAGGGTGGACTGCTCACGCCCGTTGTCGTCCAGGAAGGTGATGGGGATCTTTTTTCCCAGTATCCATTTCTCTGCATCCTGCTGATCCTTATTCCACAGGTAGTTCATCACTTTCCATTGCCGGTCTGCCGGGTCTTTGAACAGCAGGCGCGTTTCTATCATGACTTTTTCATGCGCCGGATTGGTGTATGCAAAGTTTTTAATGATAAAAGTGGAATCCGGAAAATCGAGGGAACCGTGACCGGTGTAGCCCATCGTTTTTCCTTCCGGTAGTACAATAAAGCGGTCTTTTACGGCGTAGTCGGTGAACAGCGGCGTAGCCAGTTCATAGTTCACGATGCCTTTACGCGGCTGTAATGTTTTGAGCGCGCCGGTAAAAAATCCATAGTCAGATAATTTTTGTTTAAACTGGAACGGACCGGCTGTTGCAGCAGGCGACGGCCGTTGCTGACAACTCTGCGTGGCGGCGATCCATAAAATTAAACACATCACAAATAAACAAGACTTCCTCATCTCCCTTAAAAAATTTAATAAAAACACTATTTACATACATAAGGCGTAACATCGGTACTGGGCTTCCAGTTTTTCGACATCATGTTCATGGCATCCACATTTACAAATAAGTTGGGACCCTTTTGCTGTATACAAAGCGAATCGGGATTCACCGCTGTACCTTTTGTGAGGATGTTGGTGGTAATACCATCGTAGGTAATGAAAGGCAGGCGGGCATTTTTACGCGCCGGGTCATCTGCATTTAATTTCTGTTCTATACCCACTAAAATTTTTCCGGTATGATGCTCATATACTGCCGGCGGAAAAGCGGCGCCCACTTCCATAATATTATCATGTATATGCACATTGCGGGGGATCGGGAAATAATGATCGTTGATTTTTGAACCGGCCTTTTCATCAATGAAAAATCCTGATACCACTGAAATAGCGCTGGAATTATTATTGATGATGCGGTTGTTGTACAACTCTATATCCGATGCGGCGAGGATCACCACGCCACTGCCGGGAGCAGCATTGCCTACGCCCCAGGTGGAACCGAAGCTGCCGGATTTGGCAAAATTCTTTTCGTTGTTGTCGTGCATGTAATTGTTGTATGCCCTTACGAAGCCACCGCGTTTCGACAGGTCGGGCAGGTCAAAAATGAGGAAGCCGGCGGTGTTACCCCAAAACTCATTATCATACACCTGCGCATTGGAAGTATTTTCTATTTCGCACCCAGCCACATTTTTAAAGGCTTTGCATTTACGCACGATGGCGCTGTCGGTTTGTCCTACGTAGATGCCGGCGTCGGAAGCGCCCTGGGCATAGCAGTTTTCCACCAGCACATTTTTACACATCACTGGGTAAATGGCATACCCGCCGCTGGTGGAATCGGATACCGACCAGATCGCATGCACATTGGTGACTACCACTTTCTCGCTTTTATTGATCTTGATCAGGTCTCCTTTGGAGTCGCGCAGGGTAAGGCCGTCGATGGTAAATCCTTTTACATCGGTTACCCGGATGCCTTCCCCGCCCTGGCTTTGGGCCGAAAAGTCGAAGATCGTTTTATCCGGACCGGCGCCCTGGATCAGGATATGATTTACCTGGGCGATACTGAGGTTATCAAACTTATAAGTCCCTTCTTTTAAGGTGATACTGCTGCTGTCCGTCAGCGACAGAAAGGCTTCCGCAATTTTTGTTTCCTCACCGGGACCAAACTGAAGCCGGGTTTTATAACCGCTCTTCTCCTGAACTTCCGGACCCTGGCAGGCTGCCAGCAGGGCAATCAATAACAAACAGATAGGATATCGTTTCATACTTGGAAATATTTATTTTAAATAAATCAGAAAACATTGTAAGCGAAGGTGACGTAGTACATACCACCGATGGCCGGGCTGCCGAAGCCATTTCTGTAATAGGTATTGGTGAGATTTACCCCACCCAGTTTAATCGTGGAATGCGCCTGCAGGAGCCGGTAACTCACCTGTGCATCAATGACTGCCGAGGCGGGTACCGTACCGCTGCCAAAACCAATCTGGTAGAAATAGGCCGGTCTGTAACGGAAGGTAGTATTAAATGAGAATTTTTCCTTCTTACCAAAGCCGGTATTTCCAAAATCGATGTTGAATTTATAGTTGGGCGTGTTGAAATTATTCACCTGGCTGTTGTTCCTGTTTTTCAGGAAATCGGACGAGAAATTGACCTTTGCCAGGAAGTGATGCGACAAATCCACGCTCACACTGGCGGCGTAGCCATAGGTATTCACTTTTTCCGCGCCGTTATAGGCAATATTATACTGGATATAAGTGCTGTGATCCAGGAAGGCGTTGGGATCTGCCGTACCGGGGGTATTGGCCACATTTACATAGCCAATGAAATTTTTCCAGGTAGAATAATAACCCAGCACGTCTATCAGCACCCTGCCGGCGATGAGGGACGAGTAACCTAACTCGAACGCATCTACGGACTGCGGTTTGATATCATTCAAAGCAAACTGTTTCAGGTCTGCGGGATTCTTTGTGCGCTGGAATGAATCCACGCTTTCCAGTGTATAGGCCGGGTATTTATTAAACTGGTATACGCCGTTGAGCAGCCTGTCGGACCCGCCGGAGGCGAAGCTGTTGTAATCGATCGGGGTGCTTTGGAGCGACTGGATATTGGAAGGGAAGCTATACGCATTCTGGTAAGAAAAGCGGATGAAACTTTCCTTGTTCACTTCCAGTACCGCAGATACCCGGGTGGTGATACGCGGTTTGGCGAACAACGTATTTTTATCATACCGGAAAGCAGCAGCCAGGCTCAGTTTTTCGCGGATCACTTTTTTGGTAAGATGGGCGTAAGCACTGTATTCCGCTACATCAATAGGCCCCTCGTTATCCGGGAACAGCGTGCCTTTGGAGTCGAGCCGGTACAGGCGGTAGTTTAACCCGGCAATCAGCTCCGCAAATTTTACCAGGTGTGTAAAATTATACTGGGTTTCTGCATTAAAGAGGCGGCTTTTATCGGTAAACAGCGTACCACCTTTGGAGGTGGGAATGTTGGAGATACTATCTTTCAGGTGCAGGAACTGTGTGCTGCCGGCGTCGGGCCGGCCCTGGTCGGCGAATGCCCTGGCCAGGTTGCTGGCATCAATATAACTTTTACCCTGCGACATAGCTTCCAGCAATGCGCTGGTATATTGCGGGTACCAGCCATCGCCGGTATTACCGTCGTAGCTGGGCTTCCAGGCTTCGTTGATCAGCTGCGCCGTGGGCATGGCAATAATGGTACGACCAGAATTTTCGCGGGAAGTGTAGGCTCTCACAAACCAGTGCTCCGCTTTTAATTCGGCGCGGTATTGTCCCAGGTGGAAGTTGGTGAGTGCGTAGCGGGTATCATTGCTGTATACCGCGTTGCCTTGTCCGAAGGTACCCGAAAGAATGGCCTCCAGCTTCGGTTTGATCTTATAGCGCAGTTCCACATTGGCTTTGAACATTTTGGCATCGCTGCTCAGGTAGCCGTATTCCGGGTAGCCGGTGCGGGCTACCATATGCCTGCCTTCCGCCAGCATGGGCGAAATGATAGGTTCCAGTTCCGGCACCTGCGCCAGGGCTCCTTCCAGGAAGGGGTTAATGTCTACGGATGTTTTGCTCCCGTAAATATTTACGCCGTTATAGTTAGGATCCTGCTGCGGGCCACCGGGACCGTTGGTATTAGTGGTATCGTTGGCCATCCAGTCTTTCGCCTGGGTGTATTGCACATTTATTTTAAACGCGAACTTGTCGTTTACTTTTTTGCCCCAGCGCACGGTCCAGTCGTAGTAAGGCGATGGCCCCAGCGGATCATTGGCCTTTCCTTTTTTCACATGGTTCACGCCCTGTGTGATTTGTGCGCTGAGTCCCTGGTATTTGAACGGGTCTTTGCCGGTCATTACCATGGTGCCATTGAGGCCGCGGGAGCCGTACAATGCAGACGAGGCGCCGGACAGCACTTCGAGGTTGTCCACGTCCAGCTCCGTAAGACCAATAATAGCGCCGATGGGGAAGTTGAGGCCGGGGGCCTGGTTATCCATACCGTCTACTATCTGGGTGAAGTTGGTATTGCCGCTGGTATTGAAGCCGCGGGTGGTAACGGTGGTGAACAGGAGGCTGGAGGTGGTAACGTCTACTCCTTTGAGGCCCTGCAGCATGTTATAGTAGCTGGGCTGCGGGGAGTTGATGATATCTTTGCTGCTGATCCTTTCAATGGTAACCGGGGATTCTATTTTCTTTTGTACAAACCGGCTGGCAGAAACCACCACTTCTTTGCCCAGTACCGATGCGGGCGACAGCTCAATGCGCTGAAATCCGGGACCGGAAATGATGATTTCTTTTGTTTCAAAGCCTACCGATGACAGTATAAGGGTAACAGGATAATTTTTCCGGGTAGAGAATTTAAAGTTTCCCTGGTCGTTGGTATAGTCCCCGTTCTGTGCTTCCTTCATGGTCACGGAAACAACAGGCACTACTTCCTGGGTAACGCTGTTGCGAACGTTGCCCGAAATCACAATCTGTGCATTAACCGTAAGGCGCACCCCGAACAGGCAAACCATACTTATAATAATGGATCTTAACATCGGCAGGTGGGATTTAGATGGCTTGGTTGTTTAATTTATCGCCTTGTGGCATAGCGATATTACCAAAATACGCGGACGGAACGCATTGGTACCATTGACTTTGGGGCGAAACCGGGGCTATTGGGGGTAAAAATCAGGGCACGGGGGCGAATCTTTCCTGGAAAGCCGTTAAACAGGTAGCCGATACCGGTACACTGATATCACTGAGACCCTCCAGTTCCAGGTAATGTCCTTTTGTGTTTTTCTTAAAAAGAACCACTTTGGAGATATTCACCAGGTAAGAGCGATGTGCACGCACAAAATTATCGGGCGACAGGTACGACTCCAGTTTTTTCAGGGATGTTCTGACGAGTTCCTTGCTGATGGTATTTCCGGAGAGGTAAAATACCTGCACATAATTATCTTCTGCTTTCATGAGCAGTAACTTGCCAGGGTGCAGGGTGAGCACGGGTTTGTCATGTTCGTCACGGATCAGGATACAGGGATCACCGGCTTTGACCACCTGTTCTTTTTCCAGGCTTTTGAGTTGGGCTATTTTCTCCCTGGTAAAAAACCAGAGCAGCGAAATGCAGTAAGGCAGCGGTAAAATAAGGGCGATATAACGAAGGGTATTGATAAATTCGGCCCAGGTAAGGAAAAATGTATCCGTAAGGGTTACATCCACTATGGTAACCATAACGGCTACGCCCACAATTTCGCCCAGGAACCAGCAGAGGTAGGTGGCATTGGTGAGCTTACGCCGCCATTTTAGCCTGGCCAGGCCAAACTGCGTGATGGTCAGCACTACTACCCCGCATAAGGTGAAAATAAGGAACAATGCCATGAGGGATAGCGGTTGTCCTTCGTACCACATATTGATATTAAAAGGCAGGAAGATATACATGAACAGGAAGCTGAAAACGCTGCAGAACACGATCAGGGAAATCCTGTTGGCAACGGAATCCAGTAAGGTAAAGCGGGGTTGCTCTGCGGTATACCGGGAAATAAGTGGCAAAGTGGTCAAGCTTTTCATGTAGTGGATGATTTACTTTAATTAAGTTAAGTAAAAAAGCCGGAATCTGTATGCAGTGGCGGTTAAAACCGGGGCTCCTCTCCTGGCTTCAGTTCTTTTCCCCGCTGCTTTTCGGCTGCTGCAAATGCGTCATCGGGCAACGCCCTGAAACCCTTTGGCGCTTTGGAGGCCGGCCCTTTGTAAATGCCGATAAACGGCTTGGGGAAAGTCCGGCGGGTAACGGGGTCGGTCATACGAAAAAACTGCGGATACCAGCCCTGAACGGGGCTATTGTCCGACTGCGGTTTTTCAGCCGCCTTATTCCGGTTGGCGAGTATAGCATCCAGGGAGATGTGGCTGATATCGGTGGCCGAAAAGAAATAAACTTTGCGCCCGATCAACCTGCCATTCCGTGCGCCCTTGAAAACACCGGCGTGGTGCCATTCTGTGGAAAATACGCTCAGTTCCTTTGCGGATATTTTGGTGTTGAATTTCTTCGACAGCAAGGCGGCCACTTCGCCCGCCTTTAATAACCCTTTCTCTTCGGCATCCTGGTAATTTTCAGATTTTCCCTGCCGCAGGTAATCACTCCTTTTCATGGTGGAAAGATACAATTAAGTGCTATAAAAGCAGGCCTGTATTGCTAAAGACCTGCAATTGCCTCATAACCCGCTGCTCCGGATCCAATGCTGGCGGGAAATTGATATGGTGAATAATGCGTTTTCCAGGCAAACTGGCATATGTGTTGATGTTAGGGGGCGTATGTCCTCCAGGGACTGCATCATATCATCTTAAAACCAGAAAAATGGCAAACAAAAGTACTACCGGCAAGAAAGCGGCTGCTGCAAAAGCACCGGCAAAGAAAGCAGCAACAAAGGCACCTGCGGCAAAAGCACCTGCAGCAAAAGCGCCTGCTAAAAAGGCTGCTGCAGCCAAGCCAGCCGCCACCAAACCAGCTGCCGCCAAAAAAGCAGCAGGCGCATCTGCCGGTTCCGGGCTTAAAAAACCACTCGCACCCTCTGCAGAACTGGCCGCTGTTATTGGTACCACCCCATTGCCAAGAACGGAGATCGTAAAAAAAGTATGGGATTATATTAAGAAGCACAATCTGCAGGATACTGCCAACAAACGCATGATCAACGCAGATGATAAACTGAATAAATTATTTGGCGGGAAGAAGCAGATCTCCATGTTTGACCTGGCCAAAGTGATCAGCGTTCATGTGAAGTAAATACCGGGCAATATAACGTTAACCGGCAATGAGAGGGCGCCTCCGGAGCAATACCGGAAGCACCCTGTTGTTATTTTATGCCCGTCAGGTTCAGGAAGCAGGTTCATATTTCATTCTCAGGATCTCCTCTTCAATATCCACCAGCTCATGATATTTCCGGATCAGCTCATGCGCTGTAGCCGGGTCCTTGTTTAGTTCGTGCAATACCTGGCGCTGGTGATCCAGCATCTTCACATAAACTTTCTTATATAACAGGTGGTCCACTCCTTCAATCTTATTGTGCATGGACACGGTTTTGCGAAGCTCCAGGTCTTCCCGCAGCTGCTTCAGCGCCGGATTTGTCTTTACCTCTTCCGGGTATTGGGTATCCAGGAAGCGGATGCTTCCTTCCAGTAGCCGGTCGCGGATAATCCGCTCCTGCTCTTCTGCAGGGATTTGTTTATCGGGATCTTCCATATTTACCCATCTGATCACCAGCGGCAGGGTGAGCCCCTGCGCCACCAGCGTAAGCAGGATCACCGTAAAAGTGATAAACAGGATCAGGTTGCGCTGAGGGAAAAGCGCGCCATTATCCATATACACCGGGATCGACAACGCCGCGGCGAGTGATACCACTCCCCTCATGCCCGCCCAGCCGATAATAACCGGACCTTTCCAACCCGGCCGGCTGTCGGCCGTGGTGATATACCTACTGATAAATACCGTGAACACGGAGGCGCCCATCGTACAAAGCAGGCGGGTTACCACCAGCACGCCGGTGATAATTACACCGTATTTTATGGCATCCCAAAGACTTACCGTACCCAGTTCCTTAATGATCACCGGCAATTCCAGCCCGATCAGCATAAACACCAACCCGTTCAGCATAAATCCAATCGTAGCCCATACATTGGCGCCATGCAACCGGCTCCGGTAACTTAGTATATGCTGGCTCCGGGAAGAGAGGAACAATCCGCCGCTCACCACCGCCAGTACACCTGACCCGTGGAAATATTCCGCTGTGATGTACATTACATAGGGCGCCGTCAGGGTCAGGATCACATCCATTTCCGTACCGGTAGGCAGCCAGCGGTGAATGGCATAATATATCAACGCCACCAGCAAACCAATGGCAATACCCATCACAATGGCCACCACAAAGCTCGCTGCCGCTTCATGCAACACAAACACCCCGCTGATCACAGCGGTTTTGGCAAAGCTGAATACAATCAAACTGGACGCATCGTTCATCAAGCTTTCCCCTTCCAGGATCGCAGAGATCCTTTTGGGCACCTTCACATATTTCAGGATGGTAGTGGCAGATACCGCGTCTGGCGGGGATACAATGCCGCCCAGCACAAATCCCAGTGCCAGTGAAAATCCCGGGATCAACGCATGGGATACTACGGCGACCACACCGGAAGTAACAATCACGATTAAAAATGCAAAAATAGAGATCACCCGCCGCCATCGCCAAAGCTCCTTCCACGAAGTATACCACGCCGCTTCATATAACAGTGGCGGCAGGAAAATGAGCAGGATCAGCTCCGGGTTAATTTCAATGGAAGGGAAAAGCCGCAGCATGCTGAGGCACAGTCCACCCACCACAAGGATGATCGGGTACGCAATTTTCAACTTCTGCGCAATCATCACCAGCAACAAAATAAAAAAGATCAGTAAAATGTGTTGGATAACGGCAGTGAGCATACTATAGATTCTGGTTCTTAAATTTCGCTCTCAAGTTAATGTGTTTTCCTGACACCATAAAGATGCCCTCTCCCCTGTAATGTACCGTTTTCGGGTATTTGGGATAAACAGCCGCGCGGGCGCTCACCACTTCCAGGATAAAGAAATTGTATCCTTTCAGCAGTTGGGTATCGGCTACCTTACATTCGTAGTTGGCATAACATTCCTTTATCAGCGGCGCTTTCACGATGTTTCCCGTTTCCTCCGTGAGACCGAATTTCCGGAACTTGTCCAAATGGGCGCCGGTACTATTTCCGATCCCAACGATCTCCTCTACCAGGTTCACCGTAGGAATATTGATCACGCACTCCCCGCTTTTCCGGATCATCTCATAACTGTGGTTCTCCGCCGTGATCATGCATCCCACCAGCGAAGGGGAAAACTCCATCACCGTATGCCACCCCATGGTCATGATGTTCGTGTTGTTTTTCCAGCGGGAACTGACCAGCACAATCGGACCGGGTTCCAGGAATCTGCGGATCTCCGCTACCGGGAGATCTGCTTTTTTGTAAGCTCTTCTCATAATAGGGTTGTTTGAGTACAGGACTGCAATAATCATACACATTGCGCCGGAATAAGGTTAATCCTATCAAGCAAAGGAAGATCTCTGCGGCTGTTTTTATTCTTATTAAATTAGCAGACCAGCGTATCCGTTTATTATTAAACACATCCCTGTTAGTTCATGACATCAATCAACACTATTGCCGGAAAGATTGCTATCTGCCTGATTTTTACCGGCATTCTTTTCTCCCATCATTCGTTATCCGCACAATCGGGCGACCAGCAACGCCTGCTGGATCATGTTCAACAGATAGCGATGCCGCCGGCACCGGATAATGCCACTTTCACCCTCCCCTTAAACGAAAAACCCACCATTATTGCTACCGCAACCGAAAAAGATACAAAGCAGCACCTGCCTGTTATCATGGCCTCCCGGCTGGATAAAGGCAGGATACTGATTTTAGGGTCCGACAAATATTTTAAAAAGCCCCTGTTAGATGACAGGAACGTACAGCAACTGCTGCGCAATGCTATCGCATGGGCAGGCAACAAAAGCGGCAGCATACAGGTATGGGGCCACAACAGCGATCTTCCACCGTTCTTACATCTTCTGAAAAATTACAACACCATCACCGATACCGTTAACATTGCACCTGCCGCCGGCATTATTATCCTTACCCAGGATGTTACCGATACTGTTAAAAGAAATCACCTGGAAGCATTTGTAAGAAAAGGAGGCGCCTTGATATTTGGTTCTCCCGCTACTGGCATTTTAAGCCAGCAAAAAACCAGTTATTTTGAAATGGACTTAAACCAGCTTTTCAGGAAAGCCGGGATGTATCACGTAACCGCCACACTAAAACCGGAAGATAGAAAAGAGGGATTAACGATCCGCTCCATTCCTCCCTATGTGCACATTTCTTCGTTAATGGCGGCATTTAAGGATACGCTGTTTATACCCGCCGCTGCTGACGCCGACAGCTACGCCAGCACCATAGCCAACTATTTATTTAATAATCCCGATACCACTGCTATATCAAATAAAATCAGGTCAACGTTTGCAAACCGGCAGGCGCCCGTCATCCCATCTCCCACACACCCGCTCTGGAAAACTGATGTAAAAAACCGGTTCATCTACAATGTTCAAAATTACCTGGCCACACAACACCAGCAACGGCATACCGATACAGGGTACATCCACCCTGCCAGCAGCCTGTTTCCCGGGGAAGTGAGTAAAACAGCCCCGAGGGTGAATGAGCCGGTAGTTATATCTATAAAGGCAGGCGCCCAGGGCCTGTTGGAACCCGATGGTGTTTTTTACAGGTGGCACAGCACCGGTTTATATGTGGCAGCAGGCGATACGGTGACGATCACCATTTCCCCGGACTGCATTCCACAACAGCTGAAAGCACAGATAGGCGTGCATGAGGACAACCTAAGCCATATGGATTATTATGTGCGTCATACTGATGACCTCACAAAAACTTTTGAACTCGACAAACCGGCGACCACCATCTTTTCTCCGTTTGGCGGGCTGTTGATGATCAAAGTGCCCGACACGACTTCGCTAAAAACACTTCAGATACAGGTAAACGGGGCGGTTAAAAGTCCGTACTTCAAATTGGGCGTTACCAGTTTAGCCGACTGGCAACATACCATCCGCAACTGCCCGGGACCGTGGGCGGAACTGGCTACTGATAAAATTGTACTCACCGTTCCTTCGTATCGCATCCGTAAGCTGGACGACCCTGAAAAGCTGATGAAGTTCTGGGATGAAGTGATGGATGCCGATGCGCAGCTGGCAGCTATTTCGGCCGACAGGGTTCACCCGGAAAGGATTATCATCGATCAACAGGTAGCCTTTGGTTATATGTATACGGCGCCACATAAAATTATGGCGCCTGATGATGAAAGTTGCGCCCTGATGCTGGATGAAGCGCAGCTGCGGGCAAAAGGCTCCTGGGGGCATTTTCATGAACTGGGCCACCGTCACCAGTTCTGGGGCATTGATTTCGATGGCCTTGGTGAGGTAACCGTAAACCTGTACACCATGTATGTATATGACCAGGTGCTGCATAAAGGGCTTTATAATCACGAAAACATAGCCAGCAGGCAGGCGGTTATCGATGCCGTAAAGAGCTATATGAAAGGGCAGCCCGGTTTTGATAAATTCCGCGAAGATCCGTTTCTCGCTTTAAAAATGTACATCGAAATAATTGAACATTTCGGGTGGCAGCCTATTGCTGACGTCTTCAAAAAATACCGCGCTTTACCTGCCGCGCAATACCCGGTATCAGAGGCCGATAAAAGGGATTACTGGTTTACGTGTATCAGCACCGCCACGCAAAAAGATCTTTCCCTCTTTTTTGACAAGTGGCAGGTGCCGGTTACGGAAGCAGCCAAGAAGGCTGTCAGCAGTTATCCTTCATGGTTGCCGGAGGAGCTCCAATAAATTACCGGTGACTTTTCCTGAAGCTTTCGGGCGTCATGCCGGCATTTTTACCAAAGAAGGTCACGAAATAAGAAGCGCTTTCAAATGCAAGTTCCTTGGCTACTTCGGCCACCGACAACCCGGTGTAATGCAACAGGCGCTGGGCTTCCAGCGTGATCCTTTTGCGGATCAGCTCTCCGCTGGACAGCCCGTTATATTCCCGGCACAGTTTATTCAGGTAGTTGGTCGTGATATTTAATTGCCCCGCATAAAAAGAAGGCGTTTTATGTTGCACGAAATGCTCTTCGAGCAGCAGCTTGAACTGACGCATTTTTTCTTCTTTGTTGTGCTTCCGCTCTATCCCCGTGGGGGGATTGAAGTGGCGGTCGAGGTTACAAAGCAGGATATTCAGATACGACCGCAGCACATTATCGGCGCCTTTATGCCGGCCGTAAAATTCCTGGTGCATAAACCGGGTGATCTGGTTCCACTCTGCTGTTTTGTTTTCTTCCAGGCATATTTCGTGAATGCTTTCCTTATTCAGGAAAGAAAAGTTGAGCAGTACATTATTGTTATATCTCAGGGAGAAAAAACTTTCTGTAAAGCAAATAACGTTACCGCGGGCGGCACGGTTGATATGTATGCTGCATATGCTGCCAGGTTTTACACAAATGATTTTCGGATGATCCAGCCGGATAACAGCGCCATCAATTACCGCCGTGCCCTGTGCGCTTTCAATGCACAGCAGCATGTAGAACATTTGCCTGTGGGGCTGTTCCAGCAAAGGGTACTTATCGGGTATACATCCAAGGCTGCCTATCCAGAAAAAATCATTACCGGTGTCAAACATGTCAGCAGATAACACAGCTATTTCGCTGGATTTCATACTCATGTAGTAGCTTAATGATGTGAACGTAACAGGAGAAATTACGCTGTAGCAGCGGGAGGCCGGAATACCTGCCTGATGAGGCTTTGCGGGGAATACGGCGACTTATAGCCGCGAAAGGTAATAAGGCTTTCAGTAGAAACAGGTTTTGCCGGGGCAGAATCATACTGCTGGCAAAACAGGGTAATTTCTTTCAGTCGTGTATTGACCGTATTTTCGGGTTTATCGTTTTCTTTTATTTTCCTGTCCAGGAAGCAGGCGCCTTTACAAACCGGGATGAGGTCGAACCGGTTAATACAAAGTTCGGAGGCGATATAGTTCCTGTTAAGATAAAATGCGGCTACTATCCAGCAGTTACCGGTGCTTTGTAAAAGCACGATACACAGAAGCCATATGGATAGTATTTTCTTCAATTTTCTTTTAGTAAGATGTTAATATCGTTTATCAACCGGGTTGTTTCCCGTGGGTCTGTACCGTTATATACCCCGCGTATGTGCCGGACTTTATCCACCAGCAGCAGTCCGCCGCTGTGCACATAGCCCCCGGGGGCAGAGCTGTCTTTATACGCCGTAGAAAAATATCCTTTTTCAGCGAGGCGGTAAATGGTATCCTGGCTACCGGTAACAAACCGCCATTTGGGGCTGGTTACTTCCAGGCTGGCGGCATATGCTTTCAGCCGGGGAATGGAATCGTCTTCCGGGTCAATGGTGTGTGACAGGAAAAAAATGCCGTCGTTTGCTTTAAAGGTGTTATACACCTTCTTCATCTCCACGGTCATCTTCGGGCATATGTTCGGGCAGGATAAAAAGATAAAATCCGCCACATAGATCTTCCCTTCAAATGACTGTTCATTTACCGGGAGGCTGTCCTGGTCCCTAAACGAAAAAGGCGGGACAACGGGGTACGTGGTGTCGTATACTGTTTTCCCGTTATCCTGACGCGCTGTTACCCCCGGCTCACCCAGTATGGGCAGCTTTTTCGCCGGCGATGCACATCCGGCTACCAGTAAAGTGATCAGGAGTATCTTCTTCATTATTTCATGACAAGGGTGTAAGCTGCGGGCTTTAACAGGAAGCTGTCTTTGCAGGCGGAGGAGCAAAATCCGAGAACAGCACCTTGGTAATGGACGGTGTCGTAAATCCCTGCCTTGATGGGCATTCTGCACACGGGGTCTCTCCGGTTAGCCACCAGCGCGGTGTCGTACTGCACTTCCTCCGGGGCCACTGCCATTGAAGAGTCGCCCTGATGCTGGCTTTCATGGCCGGCATTGCCACCGCAGGCGGCAAGTGCAGCTATTAAAAATAATCCTATATAAGCCTTCATGCCTGTTTTATTTTTCATTATCAGCCGCAAAAATAGGGATTAAAGTAAAGGGAGGGATAAAATGAACGGGACAATAGTTTAGAAAAAAGGTAACTGGTATGAGAGGTTGTGAGTTTAGTACAGAATTTACTAACCTGGTCCCTTCCTTGTACCTTTATAAATTATGGATATAAGAGATGCTATCGCGCTGATAAAACATCCCCCGGTTATTGCCGGGGCTCAAACGGTTTGGGCGGATCTCGGATGCGGGTCAGGCTTATTTACCTATGCCCTGGCCAACCTGCTGGAAACAGGCAGTACTATTTATGCCTGGGATAAAACCTTCCCATCCTTATCCGGCCAGCCCAATCCACAACATGTTACCATCCAACCGGGGCAACTGGATTTTTTGAAAGATGATTTACCCGTATCAGGGCTGGACGGCATCCTAATGGCCAATTCCCTGCACTATGTATCCGGGAAACCGGCCTTTATTGATAAGGTAAGTGCGCACCTGCAGGGAGACGGTGTTTTTCTGATAGTGGAATATGAAACGACAAAAGCCAATCCGTGGGTACCTTATCCCGTACCATTTCATGCTTTAAAAGCATTGTTTCATAAGGCGGGATTTAGATCTGCAGTGAAGTTAAACGAAAGACCTTCCCTGTATGGATCCGGGCATATGTATGCCGCGATGTTCCGGAGAATTTTTGTGTGAAAATTTGTTGGATAGGGAAATATTTTTAATTTAGACATTCCCATCGGGATGTAGCGCAGCCCGGTAGCGCGCTTCGTTCGGGACGAAGAGGCCGCTGGTTCGAATCCAGTCATCCCGACAAATAGATAAACCTTGAAGTTGCGTAGCAATACGGGATTTCAAGGTTTTTTATTGTTCCTCTCTTTCCTCCCCCTTTGGAGTAACCAGCCCATTATATGGCCCAGTAAACACCTTTTGGGTTACAATATGGGTCCCACAAAAAAGTCTATTAAAGGAGAAATCAGTATTGAAGATCACAGAGGTAAAATCCGGCTCAGATGGAGGTATAATGGTGTAAGGTATCCTTTGAACTTACCACATGCCTATACCGCTGAGAATATGCACCATGCCACAGTTAAGATTGCGGAGATAAAGCTGGATATATTAAAAGGCTGCTTTGATACGACATTAGAAAAGTATAAAGAAGCACCTGCCCATTCGTCAAATACTCAGAAATCTGCAAAGCCTAAGGTTCCATCAATCCAGCAAAATGGGTCCCCGGTAGATGGGAATATTCAAGATGATAATCATCTTGTCAATATAAAAGACCTGCTACCTTTATTCGTATACTGGGCTATCAACATCAAAAGCGTTAATTTGGAGAATACATCCTACTACTTTAACGCGAAAAAGCTGTTGGAGAGATGGGATACATTAACCATTGACGACATACCGGAAAAGCTGAATAGCTTAAAGGTAGCACCTACCACGTACAATGATCGGCTAACCTGCATCCGTGGCTTCCTTGCATGGCTACTCAAAAAACGGAAAATAAGCGATAATCCATTGGAAGAAGTCAGCAGGAAGAAAAAAAGGAAGCAGCTGAATGATAAAAGGCGACCATTATCGGAGGATGATATCCTGCTAGTACTTGATGCGATTAAACAGGATACGTACTGCCCTCCTGCTTCTCAATTCAAACACTCCTTCTATTACCCTTTTCTGTACTTCATTTTCCATACAGGTGTACGAAATGCAGAAGCTATCGGATTGCGGGTAAAGCACGTTAATATCAGCCTTAAAACAGTAGAAATATCAGAAACCTTTGCTCGTACAAAGAGAGGCTCTAACCACGCAGCAAGGGTACGTAAGGGAACAAAGACAGAAAACGCCAGGTATCTTCCATTGGGCGATGAACTTATAGATGTGTTACAGGTGCAGATACAAGGTAAAAAACCAGATGACTTTGTATTTCCATCCCCTACTGGGCTTTCTATTGATGACCATATGCTTCAAAGGAGAGTCTTTAAACCGGTAACAAAAGCGTTAGGATTAGGCGATAAGGACCTTTATGTAGCGAGACATAGCTATGGTACAAGGTCAATAGAACAGGGTATTTCAGCTACCAGTACTGCATATGCAATGGGACATGCTACTGCTGAAACGGTGATACGTAATTATGTTGATGTTGTTAGACCTGCTACAATAATAGCTGCCTTAGCAAAGCATAGGATATAATTCTCATTTGAGGATCAAAAAGATTACATATTTCTGTCCATGATTCATAAATTACGCAAAAAATAACCGAAGACAATTTACTGTAAAAGGGGTGATAAAGTAATCCCTTTTATGGTGAATTTTGATACCATAGATTTAAAACTAACTTTTTTTGACAATCTGAATCTAAGCTCCTACTTTTATTCATTCTATCATCTAAAAGTCATCCCTATGGCAAAAATGAAGCCCTCTGAGTTCGCAATTAATATGTACTGTTCAATTCTTGGAATTCTAACTCAAGAATATTTAAATTCGCCCGAAACTCTCAATCTATTTAAAAGAGGTGGGCCAAACATCTATTTCATTTTGCGCCGGCCCAGGATATCTTTTGACCCCCAAACTTTTGCAGCCGGTACCGAATTTATTGAAATCGACTACAAAATCCAAATTAAGGACAAATTTGAAACTCGTCATCTCAAAATCCCAAATGGATTAGACACTAGTGATATTTCAATTCGATCTGAGTACCCTTATACAGAATTTGCAATAATAGACAATACATCAAGGATCGAACTTAGCCGAGGAGATGTATCACTATTTCTCAATCAATTCTACTTCTACTTAGAAAACCCTGATTTTCTCGACTTTGAAGTGCTATACATTGGGCAAGCATATGGGGATGGAACTCGAACGGCCCTAGATAGGCTGCCCAGTCATTCCACTTTACAAAAGATTTACTTTGAATCAATAAAGAGAAATCCTGATTCAGAAATTTATATTGGCTTAGCAAATTTCGACCAATTAAATATTATGACTTTGGATGGACAGGAAGATTTCACAGAAGATGAACTAGCTGCAGACGAACAGAGAATGATCAAAATCCACAACAAATTAAACTATGAAGGGATTAATCCACAGCAAAGAGTAACATTTACAGAAGCGGCCCTAATCAAATACTTCCAACCTCAGTATAATAAAGAATATAAAGACTCATTTCCTAATTCTAACCATAGTTAATATGCTGAATGTTATGAGTTAGATATCAATTCCGTTGTATTTGAATTAGACACAACTGACAAAATATTCAGTATGTTCTACACAACTGCGGTAACCAAACAGCCCATTCATTATGGTAATTTCCTCTTACACAATCCTGCGGAACGCAAATCGCTTTTTGATTTTATGTAATATTAAGAACTATCCGAACCTCCAAATCACTATAAATTAGAACTTCCCATGACTTACACCAAATTTCATACTAAAGCTTCTAATGTACAATAATTGGGAGTGTGCTCAGTTGCCACTTTCCTTGCATTTGTGTATATTAATCATAAAAAAGCCTAATGAATCATAAGGAAAACATCCCTAGACGTATTTCTACTATCGTAGCCTACATGCATCCATTTCGAATCGTAGAATCTCAAGAAAGTGGAAAATGGGAAACCGATATTGACCAAATAAATAATCGGGCCTGGAATTACGTACAACTTCACGAAATTGTTGGTGGCTTAGATGTTGGTCTAAACACTCCATATCATCTTGTCATCGGGTTTGATGGTGCCCTAGCATTACCACCTATACCAGAACTCCGAGACCCTCAAAGAGTTGTAGAATTTTATAACAAATGTTTAGCAGCACTCCTATTAGGAGGAGTGTATTGCGAAGCTATAAATCTAGATAGTATTGAAACAGGTGTTATACTCGATTGGAAATATATACGCATTATTAAACCCGGCAAATCCGCATCTAGTATTTTCCATCATCTAGCAAGATTAAAAATGCTTCCTCCCCTTACAGGCATATCGTTACTCAATCCTCATGTTATTAGCTACTATAGCCTGTACAAGGCCATGGATGAAGGTATGGAAATTATTAATAAAATACCAAATTTAAGTTCTGAATTCTTATTGAAGGGTACTACAGGAATAGCTCGTTTAGACTGGGGTGTGGCATTATCAAATTTGTGGATTATCATAGAGCAGTTGATTAGTTATCTCTGGCAGGAAAAAATCCTCAAAAACATCCCTACGGGATCAGATAAAATTGATGGGCAGAAGGAACAACTATCAGATACGAGGACATGGGGTATGGCCAATCGCATCGAACTTCTTTACCAAACAGGAATACTTACAGCATCAATAGTGAAATGGCTTTCTAATGCAAGAAAAATCAGGAATAAACTTGTCCATGATGGGAAACATCCCCCGAGGAACACGGCTATCGAGGCCTATAACCCAGTCCTTGAATTAATCACCATTATTATAGGTAAGAACTTTTCCCTACAGTTACTAAATTTTGACGATCATTTAATATCAGACCCTTTTAAAGCCCCAAATGAAGGAAACAATACGCCTGATTATTGGATGCCATTTCCGAAGCTCCCTGGCGAGGATGATATTTCTAAAGAAAAAAATTCTAAACATTCCTGAATGTCCAATATCTGAAAGTAATATATTCACCAATGACTGCTATATTGAAAGATAGCACATACTGCCATAACAAACAAGCAAGAGAAATACTTCCTTAATTGTATAGTACATAACTAATTTTTTCGCAAAAATCCATTATATTTATTTAGTTACCTCATATCCCCATCCATAATGATAAAAAAGATCTGGAATAATTTACAGGAATTTGAAACAAGAGATCTAGTTGAAAGATATATTGGAAAAACTTATGACAGAAAAGCCTCTGCAAGGCAAATTATAGAGATAACATCCAACTTCATTCAAGGAAAAGAATACTTTAGAAATGCTGCTGACGCTAATATTTCAGTTAAGCCATTATTATTGTATTATGGCGTTTCTGCACTTAGTAGAGGATTAATTCTCGCATGCTCACCTCATATTTCCGAATCTTCATTGAAGCCATCACATGGCTTGTCAACAAATAACTGGCAGGAGGTCCTATCAAGAAAAGATTTTCAATCTTTATCCGTTTCAATAACTCAAGGGACATTCAACGATCTCTTAGTAAATACAAAGAATAAATCTAATTTTAGGCATAATACAAATGCAATAAACTGGAACGTTGACTTTCCGATTCCTCCAATTGGTACTATAATAAATTTTGCTCAATTAGTGCAAACAATTCCCGATTTAAAAGAACAATATGAGAGATGGACGGAGAGGAGATTACCTTTCCTGAGATTACAGCAGTTTATGCATCACGGAGAATCTCATTATGAATACACCATTTATAAGAAAAAGATCAACGAAGAAGACATTGCGGATATTTTCAGTAAAGAACAATTTGGTGATTACTCCATCTCAGAAGAAAAATCTTATCTCAAACTGATAGTTGCCGGCAACAAGGTACCTCAGTTTAGCCAGAGCTTTGCAGATCCCTTTAATACGGGCATGGGAGATGTTGTTATTACTAGGCAAGTGAATCCAGGAACAAATTTAAGCCTACTGGGTCAGTACTATAGCCTATCCTTTTTCCTTGGAATGCTTTGCAGGTACTTCCCCTCAATATGGATTTCACTGAGTAGAACAGAAAAAGGAGATGCAATATTCCCACTTCTCACGAGAATAATGGATGACATCGAAACTATCTATCCTTCTATTGTTCTAGATTTTTTAAGAGCGAACGCGGAAAAACCCATAAAGGAATAGCTCCCAGGATTTAAGTCACTCGTCATAAAGCAGAATAACTATGATTTATCTTGATTGGAATGTTTTTAATCAACTTGAAAAAATCTCCGAATTACCTGATGACGTCGCTCTTGTGTATAAGAAAATGCTACAGATAATACAAGAAAACAAAATAAGCACTCCTTATTCCAATGCTCATATTAGCGATCTGTATAGAGGATATGTCAAAAATCCCATTTATACACCAGCGCACCTTCGTCACATAACAGATATGACAAAAAATTTGTGCATAGTACAATACTGGGGCGAGCCTAAAATACGAATTCATTACCGACAACCATCGGAATTCCTCGAATCAACAGCTGAGGAATTTGAAAATACAG
Source organism: Chitinophaga sp. W3I9 (assembly GCF_050434025.1). NCBI lineage: Bacteria > Pseudomonadati > Bacteroidota > Chitinophagia > Chitinophagales > Chitinophagaceae > Chitinophaga > Chitinophaga sp. W3I9. The sequence goes on along the minus strand of NZ_JBNPWC010000001.1, from coordinate 3,242,798 downwards.
CAGCCACTTTTTCCAGTTTATTTAATAGTATAGATGACCCATTAATGCAAGGTGTCTTTGGAATGCAAAGGACGATGATGAGATTTCAGTCTATAGACGAAAGTTTCCGAACAATTTATTCAGTTAATCCGATTTTCAGCATTATTTTCCCAAGGACAAAGGTCGAAATGAATCAATTAGCTCTCTGCGAAGATCTTTACGACTTTGCTCGTAAAATAAAGACCGACTACGCTTTATATAAAAATTACCGAAAATTTCTTACTGAATGTCAGCAAAAATTCCCCTCATATAAGAATCTCTATCAAGTTATGCATAATAAAATAATCGGCACCCCCAAAAGCATAGCATGGGATGACATATGGGATTTAGCAACTCCTGACTTTAAACCAAGTTCTAATGTATTCTATGACAAAATCATCCACCTATTTACAACAACAGACTTGAAAGGTTATAATCAAGACGAGAGATTTGCAAATCTGCTTGATGATGCACTACATTGTTTTTACGCCGCACATTGCGAATGTTTTGTCACTTTGGATTTGCGTTGTGCGAACAAGGCCAAATTAGTTTACAATAAACTGAAGATCCCTGCGAAGGTAGTAACGCCTCTTGAGTATATATCTATGATGGGTATGTAATTTTCTTGCAAAAGTTATCGCAAAATGCGAAAAAAGAGTCAACCCGTCTCCTGTAAGGGAAAGAATGACGATCACGAATGGATATTAGGTACACAGAAAGGGCATATCACTTCTATGGAATAAAACTTAGAAAGTGTACGCCCCATATTTAATAAATGTCTAAAACCTTACAGGTTTACCCTCAATTAAAAATGTTTAGCCTTTAGCATTCAGTCATCTTAGGAAAAGAAGCGAAAGAGGAACATGCTGATTTTGTGCATCAACGGATAAAGTGTTGCCGTATAAAATCGACTAATCCGAATATACAGCGAAAAAATTCTAAATCTCATCCTGTCGTTTCATATTTACCATATCCTCTGTATTCTTTATGTTTAAACAATCATCATCAATTATCACATTTTAGCCAATGCTACCAGTGCTTTATTTTGAGGGTAGGCTCAAATCCAATATACCGTTTCAGCTCATCCCTCATTATTTCGTGTAGGTGATCTTCATTTCCTTCTGTGGTAGCAATGCAATCATGAATCGTTATAATGGGCACTCCTGGCTTTTTCTTGATGAACCGTTTAGATATAACCTTTAGCACCAACCAGCTCTCAATACTATGAAACAGCCAAGCTGCATGTGCATTGTCTATCATTTTCAAACAATGGAACAACCAATAAACAGAGGGGAATTCTTGCTGGAAAATTTTAGAAGGATTGATTACCCAATCATCCGACTTGACGTTAATACGGTTATTTTTACAATTCACCACTATTAATAGCTCCCTTTTCACCTCTCTCCTATCTCGGTATTTTGGATGACATTCGCTAGAAAATAAATGCCGCATATAGTCATAAAATTGGCCTCCTGAAACAAGGTCAAAATACAGCCTCATATCCTTAAACACTCTACTGTATTCGGATTCCATTGATTTCCCGACCATAATAGAATAAGTAGAGATATAACTGTAAATAGAATCAGTATTACATGGATAATCAGAACACATAGATGCCTCATCAAAAATTCTGTATACTTCAGGACACACATTTTTGAACGTGAAATCTACCTTGGACCCATCGGTATCCCAGAAATTTTCATTGAATAAACAGCCCCCAGTGGAGAACAAACAACTACTGATATCGACTTCCACAAATCGTTTTTGCTCCCAACTGAGAAAGGGACGTAACTCTTTATTCATCATCCCCACAGACGAATAGAATCTATCACCATGATCTGCTAGGGAGAAATGGTAGTCGCTATTCTTTATTCGGTGAATCAGAATTTGGTTTCTTTTATAAGCGCTGCTATCAGCCGTATACTTGTCATTCAACCATCCATATGCTCCCGCTTCATTGATTTTAAGCTTAGGACTTTTCAGGAATTGGGTGAGGTAGCCATACTTCTGATTAGCCCTCTTATATTTTTCACTTCGGAAAGAATAATTATCCAGTTTCTTTATCAGACGGGGATCTCTTATCTCCTCCTCGACCAGTGGCTTATCTCCATAGGGGGTGGAAATGCAATATCCAAACGGATTCACACCAGCTAGATATGCACTTCTGGTAATAACTCCGCAATCTCGCAGATACTTAGTGTAGGCTTCGTAGTTGTGAACTACTGGTTGAAGCTCTTTTGCGTTGATGTATGCAACGACATCTCAATACGGATTGTCAAAATTAACAAATGACCGAGCAGTTATCTGATGAAGAATGAATTTTAAATGATCTGCGTTGAAGCCTTTTATTTTTGGTGGATAATCTATAAGAAGCTGATCAGTACTGTGTTGTAGGAGAAGTGTTTTAGCCAAGATATATGCACGTTACGAGCATATTGAGAGTATAAATCATGCATTTAAATTTAATGCAGAGTTACGACAATAAAATGACAATTCCAAATAAAATGTCATGCATATACTGTAACTGTGAATCTACTTTTGATTCTTAAATTATCATTTTAGAGCCTTGATGATTTTTGAACAAAATCTGAACATTGTGCGTAATTTTCGCTCCCTAAATCTGTATCAAATGAATGTCATAAATCGATTGCTATTATTAGTGTTACTCATGCTATTGCATCATGTTGCTTATCCGCAGTATTTTTTGAATCTTACTGAATCCGGAGTTAGAGAAGAGGTGAAAACGGCTTTTGGTAAAGGAATTGAGATGAAACAAGCCGTCAGGGCAGGCAATACTTACACGCTAACCTGGAATACGCAAGATTATGAGTGGAGCATACTTTTTAATGAGAGAAGAATATCCAAAGTTTTAATAGTATTTCCTAAAACACAAGAATCCCTGAATATATACGTTCAGAATTTAAACAAAACTTGCGTGCCTATATCCAATACTGACTGGAAGTCATATATCAGGGATCGGGTATACAAAGTCGAAATGAGATACATTGCTGAAGTTTCGGAATTGTCTTTCTTCACCTTTACAAGGCTTGAATAGCTGGGGAACAAAATAGGCGGTGACTAGTTATATCGTCAGTTGTAAAGTGTATTTTCTTGCGTAGAGATATCGTAGTCATAGAGTCTCTTCTCCACTGCCCTTGCTGTACAAGCATACTTCTGTGCAATTGATCTGATTCTACTAAAATACTCCTCACACTCGTGAAGTTTAAAATTCACCCCATTGGGATTAGTTGTAACTAATTTCAATCGATGCAATTGCCGCCAAGCCCTGATATCAATTATAGGAAAACGCTTTTTGTCATAGAACATTAAAATTGTCGATGCAGCAGGGTACCCAACTCCGTATAATGAAGTCAATATATGTATTTTCAACCTATCATTATTTGTCGAAAAAGAAAGTGCCGTAGTTAATCTTGTATTGTAGTCTGTATTTCGTTGATAATGATTCAATGGTCTATCACTTTTTAGCCTCAAAATACTAATCAACTGGCTTTTTGTTAAATACCCTATTTTTTTTATATCCGCCAACTCATTAAAAAGTACCTCTACGTGTTCAAACTCAGTATAGGGAATTCGACGCATTATTTGATTCAATGTCATATTATCAACTTGAGATAATAAAGAAGAATGTACCTAAATATAGCAATTATTTATTAATGTACTAATGATCCTCGGACCACGCCCCACATAGTATAAGCGGATACTACGTCCTTCTTCCTTGCAACCCCCGCCTTACTCTGAGCTTCCGACTTACCCCCCGGGTATTTTGACCTCACGCTAATTAATTCACACAAAAAACTACTTCAATGGTTACCATCACAAATTACCATGTGCGCAAAAGCACTACTGGAAAGACATTTATCACGCTGGAAATTCAAGGCGGTATTGAAATGATTCAAAGTCAGCAAACAGGTAAGTTCTACGCCACCGCAAAGAAGTGCAGTATTCCTTCAACTTTTGACGAATCCACCGCTAAAATGATAGTAGGTACCCAAATGCCAGGTACAATAGAACGTGTAGAGTGCAGCCCTTATGATTATACTGTACAACAGACAGGGGAAGTTATAAGCCTTGCACATACCTATTTGTATCAACCTGAATCAACTCTTTCTATTAAAACAGGAGTATCACAGCTACAGGAAAGTTGATGGTGTAAGATTCGCGATTTAACGGGCAAGGTGAATTTCATCTTGCCTTTTTTTATTCCCTGAAAACAAACCGCTAAAAATGGAACTAAGACAAGCACAGAGAAATAAAGCCAAAATAAAGATGGCTTTAGCAGGTCCGGCAGGATCAGGTAAAACAAAGAGCAGCCTGTTTATTGCTTATGGTCTATGTGGTGACTGGAATAAGGTAGCCATAATTGACACAGAGAACAATTCAGCAGATTTATATGCTCATTTAGGCCTTATCAGGTATTAACATTATCACCTCCGTTTACTCCTGAGAAATACATCAATGCTATTGTAATCTGCCAGCAGAAGGGAATGGAGGTTACTATCATCGACTCAATTACACATGAATGGGAGTATATTCTTGAATTGCATGGTAACATGGCTGGTAATAGCTATACCAATTGGCATAAAGTAAACCCCGCTCATAATTCCTTTGTGCAGGCCATCCTTCAATCCCCTATTCACATAATATCTACAATCAGAACTAAACAGGATTATATCCTTTCTGAAAAGAATGGAAAAATGGTTCCTGAAAAAGTAGGTATGAAAGCCATTACCAGAGATGGAATGGACTATGAATTTACGCTGGTATTTGATCTGGATATGAAAAATCAGGCTACATCAAGTAAAGACAGAACGGGGCTGTTTATGAATAATCCGCCAGTGAGAATCACCCCTGCAATAGGTGTGCAAATACTGGATTGGTGTAATCTGGGAGCGATTGAACAAAACAACTCTCTTCCTGATTTCACAGGGGTTATTAATAACTGTAAGTCCATTGATGAGCTACTTGACCTCTACATGAAAAGGCCAGAATATCAGCAATCGCATCTACAGGAATTTACTGCTCAAAGGCAGCGGTTAAGCAATCAAACACAATTAAACAGGCACTAAAATTTCTTTATCATGGAACTAGTACGTGAATACCTGACTATTGAGTCAGATGAAAATGAATCTATTTCAGACAGTAAACCCTTTATTGAAGCTAACACAGTACCAGCTAGTTTGCAGGAAATTAAAGAATCACATATTATTCCTGTTTTTACCAAGGACAATGAGCAGGTTATCAGTCATGCAAATTTTATTGAAACCACTGTAAAAGTGGCAAATGAACTATTCAGCAATGAATTGATTTTAAAGCCCTGTATCAGGTTATCGCATCCAATCAAAGGAAGAGTTCCATCAGCCAGAGATAAGCCCGTAAATCATCTATTAGAGCATGAAAAGACCCTGTATTATGAAAGGATGGCTTTTGTAATCGAGATACCATCTATCTGTGAATTCATTGATGGTAACCGACTTTCTTTAGCCATTGGGGGCGTTAAGGCTTACAACCTGGATAATCTATCTGCCAGAAAAGGGACGGATGAACATTTTAAAGTGTTTATAGGCTTCCAGAACAAGGTATGTACGAATCTTTGTGTATGGAGCGATGGCTATGTAGGTGACCTCAAGGTGAAGAATCAGCATCAGCTGTATACTGCTATTTACAATCTGTTCAACAGTTACCAGTCTGTTAATCACCTATCCATCATGAAGGATTTAGCTAATTACTTTTTGACTGAACAACAGTTTGCAAAGTTGATAGGGAAAGCCAGAATGTATAGCCATCTACCAGCAGAAATCAAATTACAGATACCGCCATTACTTTTCGGAGACAGCCAAATCGGAGCGGTTGTAAAGGATTATTGTAAGGATGATAGTTTCTGCCGGATGAACAATGGAAGTATTAATTTATGGAGACTGTATAATCTCCTCACAGGGGCCAATAAAAGCACCTATATCGACAATTTCTTAGATAGATCAGTTAATGCTTTCCAGTTTGTAAATCAGATCAAAGCTGGTTTGGATAGTGGAGAAAGCAACTGGTTCTTGAATTGATTTAGCAACCACTGGGAAAGAAGCCGGGTCGGTTGGCTAATCCAATCTTTCTTTCGAGGATCGGCATATTGATGGGGTGGTTTTTCCAGACCGCCCATATTTATTTTGCCATCAAACTATTATACATGCGGTTAGAAAGCAGCATACTCGTAATTAATAAACAAGGGTATATTCGGCGGGTATATTGCCCCTTTGGTGTTTTAACGATAACACAGATAGGAAATATACCTCCGCTTACCAAAATGATGGTGCAGGAAGTACACGGGACTATTCAAGACCTGTTAATATACATCATCAACGGTAAGCCATTTGCCCACAGACATTTTCACATTTTAATCCAGTTCTGAATCAGGTAACGAAAATCCTCTGTGAAGGATATTATACGCAAAATCATTTTTTTATGGAGCATAATCCAATTGTCAAATATCAGGAATTTATAAATAAAGCCATCCTGATAGATCAAACGCCTTTACTCACTGACTTGCTGGATAGGAATATATTGGACCAACAAGGTCAGATATTTAACCAACTTGAATACAAGGGAAAATTATCAGATGGGGATTTTTGGGGTACAGACGAAATCGTTAAAAAAAGAATCGAAGAAGCTACCCAAGCCATTGATGACCTTACCACCGAGATAGAAAACAACTCTATTGTAGACTGTAGAAGAATAGGAAAGGCAATGGAAGATCAAGTGGCTGATCTGCGAAAACTAAAGGAGATGAAAGCCAGAAAGAGAAGCATTTATCAATGGCTTTTAATCCCTCATTGGTTAGGTACTGAGTTAATAAGCATGGGCGAGGTGGTATTTAGAGCCTATGGCTGTAGCTGGTATGGCGTTACCTCCCTTCTTGAACATCATTGCAGCAAAGATGCTGTCTTGCTGGAACTAATTGAGGAAATAGATAAATCTGATAACATTTTAAACTGAAACAAATGACAAGTAAACTACCAGTAAATATGCTGCTGGACATTCATACCGCTTTTTCTAAACTACCCGTCAAATTTAGGGAGATGGTATCTGAGGAATGCAGCTTTAGTACACCTACGTTTTACAGAAAAATGAGATGCAGGGATAAACCTGATCCTAACAGCAAAGGAAAAATTATACCAGCGCTGAGTAATGCAGAGAAAGAAGCCATTCATAGGATGGCTGAGATAGCGGTTGCTGAAATTAACGCCTTTATGGATAATTTGTCCATTAAATAGCTTTCCTCCATAGGGGCTATTCTACTATTAAACAATTATTATTCACTTTGGGCCACATTCTGGTTCCGTTACTGCATTAGGAGATAAAGGCTCGAAGAGAAAAAAGGGGAAAACCCTCTACAGTAAATAGTTTTAAAGAACTTAGACTATTTATAAACTATCGTTCGGGACGAAGAGGCCGCTGGTTCGAATCCAGTCATCCCGACAAAATGATCAAAAAGTAATAAATGTGATCAAATACGATCGCTTATGAAAGACGGACGGGACCAAATGTCCCAGTTTCTTCAGATCCAGAAGGAAGTGGCCCAGTCATATCCACAATACCTATTGCTGAACATTTTTAATTGTAATAGCTACTACTTAATCTGACAGTACAGGTTTTTTTATATGGTTAAGTAGTAGCTATCACACATATAGCGATGCGGATAAAAAAGATCATCGCCCGGGAGCAAAGAGGTGGCAATCGAGCTTCGTACGGCGGACACTTCTTAAAATCATTAAGTGCCTGCTTAACATCAGAATACGGGAAAGATTGAGCGTTGCCGCTTTTTGAGCGCCCGGCCCTTGGCTACGGCAAAGACGGCGTGCAACAAAACGATTACCTAAACATCTGCTCCGCGCCACTTTTGATATAAAACTCTTTATAATTTTTTATGTTAAGGATGTCGTTTACGGCTTTGTTTTTATCGGTGCTTTTGTCGTAGTAAGCTTTACAGATCTGATATCCCACCCAATATCCCAGGTCGGCAGGTTTGTCTGGAGTTTCCTGATCGGAATTAGCTATCCAGTTGCGGGACCTGTTCAAATACATTTCCTTCTGGAAATCTGCCCAGATCTGCTTTTCTTTGCCTTTAGCCCAAACAAACAGGCGTTCATTAGCCGTGTGACCTGATATCAGCTCCCCAATAAAATCGGCCATACCTTCGATGAGCGCCCCGGCAAGAAGGGTGGTGTCGCCCCCACGTCCGGCCTGGTTAAAATGAATGAGCTCATGTGCTATCAGGTGTGGTAAAGCCTCCAGGTCTGCGAAGTTATTCTGCTGCCATAAGTTCAGTTCTTTAACAGGAACTTCTGCAGTCCGGGCGGATTGGTCCACGCCAATTAATAAGCCAGCGTCAGTACTGGTTCCGCCTGAGTTAAATGCGCCTATCACGAAGTAAATATCAGGAAACTGAGCTTTGCTGTAAATTTGTTTGAACTTGACAAAGCTTTGGATCATTCGGGGTTTTTGCTGATCAACGGCAAAAGTATTTTTACGTACAGCAGCGTAAAACTGAGGCTTGGTGTTTACGGATTTTACAAAATTCTTCAGGTTTTTGACTTTATAACCCAGATAATCCTCAAGTCCATTTGAAGCGGGTTCCACATAGTATTTCTTATAAAGATCAAGGGCGTGAGCCGTATCTTTCTTAGCCAGCTCGTATGCCTTCCAAAAGTTCTTTACATCGCTGGTGATCAGTTTAGCCTTATAAGGATCTGTTGTGCTGTTCTTAACTGTCTTTATGCTATTGAGAAGTTCCGACCAGCCCGGCAAGGAATGCAAAGATTCAAGATCAGTGTCCTTTTTTATTTGATCGGCATTTTTATAACCGCCATTAACCGCACTCGTGAGTAAAACCAGGGCACTATCTTTTTGACCGTTTAAGGCATAACAACATGCTGCGTTATAGTAATTACTTGATTTCAGGACCATAAAATCGACGTTCTCCGTCGCTTTTAAGTAATACTTACCGGCTTCTTTGAAATTTTTGGCTTTATAAAGACTATCGGCTATTTCCTCAGGTTTCACCTGGGCAATTGTTGCAGTGCCGGTTAGCAGAAAAAGAATTAAAAGTTGTTTGAATTTAAACATATAAAAAGGAAGATTTTTATATAAAGGATAACGATAGTTCAGATAATGAAAGCCGTGTAATTCACAAATTATCAATGGCGATGTTTACATCAAACTTAATTAAAAATTCACATAATAACAGGACACTTTTTTTCGTGAGATTTGTATACAGTCGCAGGTCCAACGCACACACGGGAGCCATAAATGCTCCTGATAAATAAAATAAAGATGGCTGGTTATGTGGTGTCAAAAAAGGCAACCTCACAAGCAGCAGGTGTGCTCACCGGTTATCGCTCCTCAGGCGGAGTTGCCTGAAACAGTTCTTTCCTGGTGTAGTTTAATATTCAGGAAGAAATAACCGCGCGATAATGTTTTTTTTGCGGGGACTAACGGGGATGAATATATTTTTTCAGGAAGATGCCTGTTTGTGAAGACTTGTCTTTAATGAGATCAGCGGGTGTGCCTTCAAAGATCACTTTACCTCCCTGGCGGCCGGCGCCGGGACCCATGTCAACAATCCAGTCCGCCTGGCTGATCACGTCCAGGTTATGCTCAATAGCTATTACGGTGCTGCCGTTGTCGACCAACCGGTTCAAGAGTCCTGTTAAATTAGCCGCATCCGACAAATGGAGCCCGGTGGTGGGTTCATCCAAAATATAAATATTGCCGGTATTTTCCAGCTCGGCAGCCAGTTTGATCCGCTGCCTTTCGCCGCCGGAGAGGGAGTCCAGTGGCTGCCCCAGGGTGAGGTAGTCCAGCCCTACTTCGTGTAAACGATGCAACACGCGCACAACCTCTTCTTCTGTAAAAAACTGTATCGCTTCCTCTACATTCAGCTTCAATACTTCATCAATATTTTTGCCACGCAGCGTATAGCCCAGCACGTTATCTGTAAAACGTTTGCCCTGGCATACTTCGCAGGTGGTTACCACGGCATCCATAAAGGCCAGGTCGAGGGAGGTTACGCCGAGTCCTTTACACGCCGGGCATGCGCCCTCTCCGTTAAAAGTGAACAGGCCGGCGCTTACTTTATTGGCCCGGGCAAACAGCTGCCGGATAATATCTGATATCCCGGTGTAGGTGGCCGGGTTCGATCGCACAGATCCCGCCAATGCGTGCTGGTTGATACAAACAATGCCTGGGTACAAGCGGGGCAGCACACCGTTGATCAGGCTGCTTTTTCCCGATCCGGCTACGCCGGTAACCACCGTTAACACGCCTTTGGGAATATCTACGCTTACCTTTTGCAGGTTATGTAATGTGGCATTGCGTACACGCAAGCTGCCGGTAGCAGTTCTCACCTTTTCCCGGAGCTGTGGTTGTTTGCGGAGGGCCGTACCCGTTAATGTACCCGATTTCAGCAAACCTTTTACCGTGCCTTCAAATACTATTTGCCCGCCATGCTTTCCGGCTCCCGGCCCCATATCTATGATATGGTCGCCGATGCTGATTACATCGGGATCATGTTCCACTATCAATACGGTATTTCCTTTATCGCGCAAACCCTTCATCAGCAAATTGAGCTGATGCACGTCACGCGCATGAAGACCAGTGCTGGGTTCATCAAAGATGTACATCATATCACACAAACTGCTGCCAAGGTGCCGCACCATTTTTACCCGTTGGGATTCGCCGCCGGAAAGTGTGGAGGTTTCACGGTTCAGGCTCAGATATCCCAACCCGATACCATCCAGGTGTGAAAGTCTTTCGATGATGGCGGCCACCATAGTAGCCGCCTGCGGTTCTTTGATGCGCGCTATTTCTTTTATAAGATCGCTTACCTGCAGTGCCGCATTTTCCGCAATGTTCTTTCCATGAATCTTACAACTGAGTATTTTGGCGTTGAGGCGGGCTCCCTTGCATTCCGGGCAGGGGCCTTTGGTTACCACCCGCCGCAGCGGCTGTTGCCACGACTTCTGGCTATCTTCCGGTTCTTTAGCCAGGAACCTTTTGGTGAACCGTGGCATTACGCCTTCATACTTCGCAGAAGGCCACCATCCCGGCGCAGGGTGTTTGGGTTTAATTTCTTCCTGGTATAAAAGTAATTGCCATTCTTCTTCAGAATAGTCTTTCAGCTTTTTATCGTTGTCAAAAAATCCCGACATCACAAAGCGTTTCCACAAAGCTGTTCCCGGTGCAAAAGAAGGAAACAGGATAGCGCCTTCGTTCAGGGATTTGCTGCGGTCGAACAATTTTTCCACGTCAATGGTTGTTGTGGTACCGATACCGTCACACACCGGGCACATGCCTTCCGGGTGATTGAAAGAAAAAACATTAGAATAGCCCACAAAAGGTTTTCCTATCCTGGAGTACAATAAACGGAGCAACGAATAAATATCAGTAATGGTGCCAACGGTAGAGCGGGCATTTCCCCTGATCTGTTTCTGGTCAACAATAATGGCAGGGCTCAGGTTCTGCATCAGGTCGGCATCCGGCTGACCATAGTGCGGCAGGCGATGCCGGATAAAGCTGCTGAAGGTTTCATTCAGCTGCCGTTGTGCTTCTGCAGCAATGGTATCGAATACCAGTGACGATTTTCCTGAACCGGAAACACCAGTGAGCACAGTGATCTTTTTCTTGGGTATATCTACATTGATATTCCGGAGATTGTTTTCGCGGGCGCCTTTAATGATGATCATGTCTTTATTACGTGGTTGCATAAGCACAAATTATGACGAGGTACACAACAAGAATGCCGCCACTTTCTATCTCTGATGCAATTGGGAAGGAACATATTTCATTAAACCATAACCTTGAGCCGGCAACTTTTTTGTGAACAAGAAAATGTGATGTGACCCAAATGACTATCCGCTGATTTCCGGCACCATCCTCAATTGTTGCTTTATTTGGAACTGTGCCGCAATTCTTTGACACATTCTCTAAGGCAGTGTCTACTCAAGTTTAAATTCCTGCATTGAGATTTTGTAACAGGGGCTATTTTTTCCTTTTTAAAATAGGTTTGGCGTACTATTGGGCTAAATAAATTTATTAAAAGCCCCTATAAAAACAAACGATTTTCTAGAAAAAAAAGCAGGTCAAGACCATTTGCCGCCTGCTTAGCTATTGTATCCCGGGCAAGCGAAACGCCCCCCGGGCTGGAAGGCGTCAAGCAGACCTATAAATGAGCGTACGCCAGATCGGGGCGTCGACCTCCTTCAATCAAACTGTGATTCTATTTGTCCATGGGGAATGATCGCATCAAAATTTGCCATCAAGATTCATTAGCCGAACTTGACCAGGTCCTTAAATATCAGTTGACCCCAGCTATTTCCGCGCGCCTGCACAAGCAGTCCTCCTTCCGAAAGCCCTCCAAGTTTGATGGGTGAAAAACCGAGATTCTCAGCGAGCGCACCAATCTCCGCTACTGCGCCCTCATCGTCGCCCGCCAGGAACACAACTCTCCTGCCACCATGTACGGTGGGATCCTGATCAAGAATGGCAGCAATCAAATGGTTGAAGCCCTTAACGAGTTTTCCACCAGTGAATGCCTGGGCCACGAACCTGGAAGAAGGCTGTCCTCCAAGTTTCTCAGGGGGCACACCGTAGGCATTGGTCACATCAACGATGATCTTCCCCTGCCAGTTGGGCAGCGCCTTCGCGACATCCGGGTGCGACTCAAAACGGACAGCTAAAAAGATGACGTCCGCCTTCACAGCTTCCGCCAATGTTGTGGGAAGGATCTCCGGCCCGATCGCTGCCGCGGCGGCTGCAAAGCTTTCCGGGTTGCGCGTGGTTGCAACAGATACTTCGATGCCGTTGCGGGCAAACGCCTTGGCCAGGGCCTGGCCAATATTGCCGAAGCCGATAATTGCGTAGCTCGCCACTTCTTTTTTTAATTTACTCATTTTGAAAATTATTTATTGATACGGGTTGCAAACCCGCGTGGGTCAATTATTTAGATAAATAGCTAAGGCCACCATCAACAAGAAGTTCAGCACCAAGCATGAACGAAGAATCATCAGAAGCCAGGAAAACCGCTGTTTTACCAATGTCAGATGGCTGCCCGATTCGCCCTATCGGCATTACATCTGCCCAGTACTTTTTCACCGCTTCAAGTTGTTCTACCGGAACAAACCTGTCAAATACCGGTGTATCTGTTGTACCTGGTGATATTACATTTGCCCTGATCTTTCTAGCTAAAAGGTCATTTGAAAATCCTTTTGCAAAATGGATTACAGCGGCTTTCGCAGCACCATAAAGCGTAAAAGACGGATATGCCCGATGCGCCGCATTTGAGGCGATAAGAATAATCGAACCCCCATCATTCATATAGGGCAGTGCTTTATGAACAGTGAGGTAAACACTTTTCAGGTTTAAATCCATTGTCTTGTCATAGTCGGCTTCGCCGATATCTGCCACAGAACCAAATGTTGCCCCAGTAACGGCACCACCTGCATTGGCTACAATCACGTCTATTTTACCAAATTTTTCAGATGTTTCCTTAAAGACTCTTTCCAGGTCGGTAATGCTGGTTACATCAGCATTTATGGCTATAAAATTATCTCCAAGTTGAGCTACGGAACTATCTAAAGTTTCCTTATTTCTCCCAACAATAGCTCCTTTAGCACCTTCAATTTTAAATTCCCGGGCAATGCCAAATCCAATGCCACTATTACCACCTGTAATAACTGCTACTTTGTTCGTTAATCTGCTCATTATTTCCTTTTTTAAAGATTGAGCAACAAAGGTAGACCACCTAAGTTATCTAAAGTAACTTAGTACTGAAAAATAACAGTAACATCGGTGTAACTCAGTAACATTGTGTTGTAAAATAGATTCTACTCAAAGTCGTCACTTCAGTTAAAACAAAGCGCATTCCGGTTGAATTTAACACCATCCGGCGGCTGACGTTTGCATAAAACTGAGTAATAATGCCCTGCTCAATATCTCTCCCAAATACTTAAGCAGCTTGTTACGTATGCATACAGGGCAAAACACACAGCATTACATCCATGAAAGCTGATAGAAAGGGCCAAAGAAAGAATCTCCACCACCGACCTGTCCATAAGCGAAATCGCTTATGAACTGGGATTTGAACATTTGCAATCTTTTAGCAGGTTGTTTAAAGCCCAAACACAACTATCTCCCCTTGCATTCAGACAGTCTTTCAAAAACTAACCGGCTACCAAAATGATTACGGTCTCCCCCAAATTGGACTTTTCAATACAACAACTTTGGGCTTTTGAAGAAAACTGCCGCGCATATTAATGGCGAGTTTTGTAGTATCATTTAAAAGAAAGATAAAATCATGTCAAAGACTGTTTTGAAGAATAAGAAGGCGTTCATTATTACGGGTCCGACCTCCGGTATTGGTCGCCTTACGGCACTTGAGCTTGCAAAGTATGGTACCGTGGTATTGATGGGCCGGGACCTTAAAAAGCTGGAACAAATGCAGCGGCTTATTAAAGAAAAGGGGCAGGATGCGGTCCCTGTCGTTTGCGATCTGTCTGATATTATTAGTGTCCGGCGTGCTGCTGCAGCAATCATCTCGCTCGATATCCCGATTACCGGGCTACTTAATAACGCAGGTATCATGCAAATGCGTGCCACAAGGAGTGCGCAGGATTGGGACACGACCTTCGCTACGAACCACCTGGGGCCATTTGCGTTGACCGAGGAACTTATACCATATCTGCCTGATGGCGCAAATATCGCTTTTGTTGCCTCCGGAGTAGAGGATCCCGGGCGGAAACCTGCGAACGCCGCCGGCTTCCGCGGTGGCCGCTTTATTTCTGTAGAGGCGGGCGCCCGCGGTGAATGGGAGCCCGGCGGCTCTAAAATGCCGGGGGCAGACGCATACGCAACATCTAAGCAATGTATCCTTGCCGCGGCCCTGGCTCTATCCCGTGAAACGCCACGGTTGCACATCAATGCCATCGAACCGGGCTTCATTCCGAACACGGGACTAGGCAGGGACGCCAATGGCTTCCTTCGTTTTATAGGAAATTATTTGCTCCCGCTGGTCGCTCCATATATTAAATACTGGAGCACCCCAAAGCGGGCGGCACGCCTGGAGACAGCAGTTCTAACCAGCGAGTCTGGTAAAACAGGCATTTATTACGACGAAAAAGGACTGCCCATGCTCGGCTCCATGTTGGTGCAGGATCCAAAATTTCAGGAGCTCGTTGTTGCGGAAACGCGCGCCCTATTGTCAAGGGTTTAATTATTATTGTTAAGATAAGTATGATTAACTTAGGGAGATCAAGATGAAAGCTTCTGTCAACAAAACGACTCTCGTTGGTCCTGCAATAGCAAGGGAACAATTCATTGGCGAGCATCTCTTTTTCTATGTTGTGAAAGGGTGTGTGAACGGTTATTACGGCGATAAAAATTACACCTTGAAGTCGGGCGAATATGGCATTGCCCGTAAAAACCGCTTGGGCAGGCAGACCGCTACCAAAAAGCAGTATGTGATTGAGAAAATCATTTTTGTTTTCGATGAACCGTTCTTAAAACAATTCCAGGACAAACACCGGATAAATGCCGTAAAGTTCCGATCTGCTGAAAACTTTATACGCCCGGCAAGCAATGAGCTGATTCCTGCGTTTATTCGATCTTTAACTCCTTACTACAATAGTCGTGGAGAAATGGACAAAGCATTTTTTGATGTAAAGCGGGAAGAACTGCTCCTAATACTGTTGCAACTGCAGCCAGAATTATCGGGACTATTCTTTGATTACGGTATTCCCGGGAAAATAGATCTCGAAGAATTTATGAACCGAAATTACAAATTCAATGTAAGTGTTGCCCGGTTCGCCTACTTAACCGGGCGTAGCTTATCTGCCTTCAAGCGGGATTTCAAAGCGATCTTTAACGACACGCCTAATCGCTGGTTAGTGCAAAAACGTTTGGGCGAAGCCCGTTTTCTCCTGGAAAAAGAGGCTGCAAAACCCTCCGACATTTATCTTGAGTTAGGCTTTGAAGCATTGTCGCACTTTTCTTTTGCATTTAAGAAACATTTTGGAATTGCACCATCGGAGTTTGCAAAAAGGAACCATGTAAGTCCAACAGGCTTACATGTGAAGGTTACTTAGTTGTCTATATTAGCGGATTTGAAAAACCTGATTGGTAGAAGGCATATCTATGTTATTTCTGCAACTCCAACAAGCGCGATTTAATTTCATTTGATGCAGGATTCAATTCGCTGGCCTTTTTGTACGAAGCGATAGCGTTCTGCTTTTCTCCTTTCAAAGCATATGCTGCGCCCAAAGCCGCAAAGGCTTTTGAAGAAGACGGATAGTTAATTGTATTCATCTCCAGTAGCTTAATGCCATTATTCAGGGTTGCCGGATTTTTTACTATCCATTGTGCCCAGCCATTGACATATGCTTCGTCAGGCAAAATCGGATAACCAAACTTTTGTGATAATTCTTTATAGTGTCTCATAATGATCTCGGGATTGATCTCCTCATCACTTACCGCAGGTAGTGGCCACTGGTGATAGATAAACCGAAGTCCATCATAATATGATTTGATAGTAACGGTCATATGACTCTCAACCGGATAGCTCATATATTCAAAATCCAATCCTTTGATGTTCCGCTTTTTGAGCAGGGAATCAAACTTTAAAACATCGGTATGAAATGTTGATCCAGGTGAAGAACCTTCATTGCCATCACTAAAAAAAAGTGTTTTCGATAAAGTTGATCCTGTTTTCATTTTTTTATCCGCGAGCTTCAGCAGGAATTTCTGATCCCACCAGAAGGATGGGCTCACGGCAATGTATGCGTCAAACATATCCGGATAATTAAGGAGGCAATTGATGGCTGTCAGCGCCCCGAATGAGTGTCCCGCAAAAATGCGGTAAGGTTGAGTTTTGTAATTTGAATCGATATAAGGTATAAGTTCTTTCTGAATGAATTGAAAAAGATGCTCATTCCCTCCGCTGTTCCTATACGGGGAATTAGCAGTGGTATCCGGTTTTCCATAATAATCAATATTGCTGTGAGATGGAGTGAGGTCACGGTTACGGTCTGTATTTGTTATTCCTACAATAATCAGTGGCGGAATAACATACACATCCTGCCGGCTGAGGTATTTAGAATATTCTACCATTTGGGTAAAATGATTGTCGGCATCCAGTATATAGACTACCGGATATTTTTTCTCCCGATTGTCAGCATCCTTTGGTGTGTATATCATTATCTTTCGATCTTCTTTAAGGATGCCGGAATGTATCGTCACCACTTCTCCCTGACCGGACTTAATTGGTTCTACCGTTTGGGCAATTGCCTTAAATGAAAAAAATAACGGTATAATAAAAAATAGGAAACCGGATTTCATATAATTTGGAATGTAAGTTAATTGTAAATATGACGCTTTTCCTGAAATAATCATTGTAAATGAATAGCTTTATGTCTCATTCAACAGGCCATATTAATTTATCCCAATGCAGGACAGCTCCTTCCCTTCCTTAAAAAGCAATGCGCGAATTGCTGGTTTTCTTTATTTGGTAGTTATTGCCGCCGGGCTGTTCGCACAGGTGTTTGTCCGCCAGGCATTAGCTGTTCCCAATGATGCAATGGCAACGGCCAGGAACATACAATCCCATGAGTTATTTTATCGTTTGGGCTTTTTCGCCGACCTGCTAAACTTTATTTGCGGGTTGCCGGTGATATTATTCTTTTACCTTTTATTTAGCCCGATCTACAAAGGGAGCACCATCCTTGCGATCTTTTTTGTGATCATCTCAAATGCAATATTTGCGATGAATATTTTATACCAGTTATATCCATTGATAATTCTGGGCGGTAAAGAGTACCCGGGTATTTTTCAACCTGATCAATTAGCAGCGTGATCTGCCATGGCCCTGGACTTTCAATCACAAGGATATGCCATCGGGCTGGTGTTTTTTGGATTTTACTGCATCATAATCGGTTGGCTTATCTTTAAATCATGGCATATCCCAAAGGTATTGGGCATATTGTATGCCGTTGCGGGGTTATGTTATATCCTTAACAGCTTTATAATGTTCCTTTCACGCGGCTTTGCTAATCCCTTGTTCCCTTATATTCTGTTCCCATCCTTCATTGGAGAGGCTGCGGTTTGTTTATGGCTTATTTTTGCAGGGATAAAAGAAAATAAGGTCAGTTAGCCTACTCCATTAAGCCTGATTTTTAGTCATAGCAAATAAATTTTTACTTTCTCAACATTTGTGAAGGCTTTTTCATTTTTGTCTTTTCATCTTTGCATCAATAACAACAATAAAATTTTAAAAAATGAAACAGGTATTTATCAATCTTGCGGTAAAAGACATTCAAAAATCACTGGAGTTTTATACCCAACTTGGGTTTGTAATCAACCCCCAGTTTTCCGACGACCAGGCAAAATGCATGGTGTGGAGCGATGCAATTTTCGTTATGATTATGAGCCATGAAAGGTTCCAGACATTTACGAAAAAACCAATAGCTGACACAAAAAGCAATATTGCAGGCCTATTTGCCTTATCAGTTGAAAGTGTTGATAAAATGAATGAAGTTGTTGCGCATGGATTAAAAGCGGGAGGAACAGAGCCAACGCCTATGATAGATTACGGGTTTATGCAACTACGGCGAATAGAGGACCTTGATGGACACACCTGGGAAATATTTTTTATGGACCCCACCAAAACGCCCAACCAGGATTAACCACTTAAACATGAGGTTGGACAAAAATCATGAACGCTTAGGAGAATACACGATACTTACCAAAAAACAAGGCGCTTGCTAAAAAGGAGCGCCTTGCTTTTGCAAGATAAAATCGATATTCTAAAAAAACATTTTGGCAAGTAAATACTTGCATTTATATTTGCAAGCACATACTTGCATTTATGAAAGTCAGGAGAGATGTTTATCAGGCCATCGCCGATCCCACCAGGAGGGAAATCATTAACCTCATTGCAGCACAGTCGTACAACGTAAACGCCATCGCAGAAAAGTTTGATATGACCAGGCAGGCCATATCCCTGCACGTGAAAATACTGGAAGAATGTGGGCTGCTGGTTATCAAACAAAGCGGAAGAGAAAGATTCTGCGAGGTACAGCTGGATCAACTTGATGAGGTAGTAACCTGGATAGATCAATCCAGGAAATTATGGACCAGGAGGTTTGAAAAATTAGATAAATACTTACAACAACAAAAATCCAAAGGTAAATGAAGACCAATAAAGAAGATCTTTTTATTACACATCTGTTTAATGCACCGCGCGAACTTGTTTTTGAGGCGTGGACAGATCCCGGACATCTGCAACACTGGTATGCACCAGACGGATGTACCATAGTATTTAAGTCGATAGATGTTAAAGTTGGTGGTACATTTCATTCTGTTATTCACGATCCTGTGCATGGAGAGTGCTGGATCACAGGAGTATACCAGGAAATAACTTTTCCGGAAAAACTCGTTTTCACAATGGAGCTGAGTAATGAGCAAGGCACGCTACTCAGCGCAGCCGACGCCGGAAAGTCAAAAGACTGGCCAGCGGTAACTATTACCACGGTGACCTTCGAGTCGTCCGGCGGGCAAACAAAACTTACCCTGCATCAAACTGTTGCAGAAGCAGAAGCCAGGAAAACCGGCGCCTACCAAAGCTGGTTCAGCATGTTTGACCGTTTGAATGCGCTATTATCAACCGGTAAATAATATCAAAATGATGCACTGCTTAAAGTCTGCCTGGCTGTTTCTTATAATATGTCTGCTCAGCAGCTTCATTTATGTTTCAAAATCAAACCACGTGAGTAAAAATAAAGAAACGGTTACCAAATACATGGAAGCTTTCAACCAGCAAGACCATGCTAAAATACTTGCCTGCTTAACCGACGATATAACCTGGGTGCTTCCCGGCGTTTATCTGCACAAAGGGAAAGCTGCTTTTGATAAGGAAATTGAAAACGAAGGGTTTACAGGCAAGCCCGTTATCAACGTATCCAGGATGACAGAAGAGGAAGATGTAGTCATCGCAGAAGGTACCGTTCAAGCCAAAACGAAAAATGGAATTATTGTCAACCTTGTATTTTGTGATGTTTTTGAAATGGAAAACGGGTTGATAAAAAAGCTGACGAGCTACCTGATGACCATAACCGATAAAAAATAATTTCAGGGACCCGGGCCCGGTTTCCCTGGCACCCGATTTCCAAATACAAAGGATAGCAGAAAATTTTAGTTCCATAATAATATGATGCAATTAGTCCGCCAGATAAACCAGGTAACGGAACCGCTCATTACAGCAGCAGGCGTTGTTTATAAAAACAGCGATAATGCTATTATCCGGATAGACAACCATCTTTCAGTTACCAAAAGTGAACCAGATACAGCGCCTTTTGTGCTTGCAGCAATGGTGAACCGGGAAGTGATCATCCGGACAAAGGACAAGATCATTGCCTGGGATACAGATAGCAACGTCAAAAAGGAATATCCATTCAATTATACAGGCAGCCTGCAGATCAAGCTGCTGTATGATGATAACATGATCATCCGCAATAAAACGGCTGACGGCTGGAAGCTGAGCAAATATAATTTCCGGGATTCCAACCTTATCTGGGAAGCTGATGGCGCCTATACCCACCTTTTTACCGGCAACGGAGATCAGTTGGTGGCTACGCATACTGAGAAAAAGCAGTTGCTCTCCTGTTTGAGCGCAACAAACGGTCACCTTCTGTGGGAAGTAAACATAAATGAACTGGGGCTGCCTGCAGGTAGTTATGAGATCATCGGACGTCCGCAGTTGGAAGGAGGACAAATATACGCGGGCGTCACCAACGGCCAAACAGACTATTTACTTTGCCTCGATACCAGTAACGGCCAGTTATGCTGGCAGGCGCAAGGTGCAGGTATGAGATTCCAGGCTACGGATCAGACTATACTGTGTTTTGTGAATACGGAAATATGGCAGGTCAATGCCTCGGACGGCACACGCCTTCATAGCGCGGACCTGTCATCGCGCATTAAGTCTGCAGGTATCGATCCTTATTCCAACGTAATATTCAGGAATAATAAAATGTACCTGGCAGGTATCCTGGACACCATTATCAGTGAATGGAATATACAAACCGGCGACCTGTTATGGCATTACCGGATACACGATAGCAATAAAACAGGCCGCAGAGGTATGATGATCCCTGCAGCCGAAGATGTATTTTATGTATTTGATAACCGCATGTATGTGCTGGATTCAGAACAGACCTTACATGTATTTGAAAAAGCGTAAAAGTACCTACATCACACTTGATAATTAAGCACCCAAAATATTCTGGATTCTATTAAATTCTCACGAAATTAGTGCATTCACTATTTTAATTGACAAGCATAGATAAATCCCAATCAACGATCTGGCCAACCATACCTCAAGAATAACGCGCATTTTCCCTAATATGTGGCAAAGGCCGGATTATCATTCCCTTAATCCGCTTCGTGGCTATAATCGCCAACTGCTCTATGAAGGACTCCATCAGATGAAGATGGATACACTGCCCGGCAAAATATACTCCTACTCCAACATGGCAGTGGCGTTGCTCGGTACCATTTTAGAGGACACTTACAAACAGGATTATTTTACAATCTTATCCAATACCATTCTTATGCCTTTGCAGATGAAAGATACCCGCATCGACATAGCATCACTATCGGCCGGCCGCATCGCCTGGCCCCATAATGAGCTGCGACAAGTGGTGCCCTTATGGGATATTTCTAAACTCCCTGCTATGGGCGCGCTACGGTCCTCTACGGCCGACATGGTTAAATTTATCAACGCCAACAACCATGAGATAAGCCCGGCGATAGCGCTGTCGCACAGCGTAACATTTGGCACCGAAAAGGAAGGTATGGGCCTCAATTGGTTTATCCATAGTTCGCCTCAAGGATATAAAATTCTTGAACACAGCGGAGGAACCGGTGGCTCACGCAGCTCGCTGGAATGTTTTCCCCGGCTTAACGCCGGTTTCGTAATACTTACCAACAGCCTTGCAAATCGTAACAACCTCGAAAAAGAACTGGCAGCTATTGTGGCTTCGCAGCCAATCTGAACTTCATGAAGTACCGGTGAAAGCCAATCGGGCGCATTTCGTGATGCATGAAAAATTTTCAATCCCGCCTGAAAACATGTAGCGTTCCCTGATCATCAGTAATGAATAAATTACCGTTGCAACGCATCGTCAGAAAGCTCCATATTTCAGAATTATCTGCTAAGGAAAAAGTGCTCAAATGCGAAACAGGGAGATGATTACCGGCATTTTTACGTGGAAACGGATTACTCTGTTTTATTCCGTCGTCTCTCAAAAAAATCGCTCTTTTCGCCAATGGCTGTTTTGAGACAGTTCATAATTTCCTCGTGAAAGTCCGTGCCTGCCGCGTTAAGAGGATCAATAGCCTTTACCAGCAAAGTGCGCAGTTCAAAAAGCTGCTCCCGGTTATACTTCTTTGAAGCCTTTACCAATTCCAGCTTCATCAGCTCTTCCTGCTGATTTTGTTTGGGGTTAAATATTTCGTTGATATGGCTGCATTGGTGGCAAATACCATTCTTGTTGATTAACGCACACCGGTGCTCAAAAATATTTGTCATCGTATTCCTCGCATCGTTCAACAGGTGTTTGATGACCCCTTCGGTTTTGCCAAGAATAAGGCAGATTTCCTTTACCTGAAAATCGTAAATGTCCTTTAAGATCAGCGCCACCTGGTTTTCTATGGGCAAGGTTTTTGAAATACAGGTGAAACAATAGTCTATATGTTCTTTCATTTCATAAGCCCCTGCAGGTGACGTATCATGCGTCATCCAAAAAACCTCCCGGATCTCCTCCGAACTGATGGCCAGATCTGCCGCCCGGTCCTGGGCATCAGCCTGCCATCTTTTTAATTTCCGTAAGTGATCGTAGGCGAGGTTGGTGGCTATTCTGAATACCCAGGTTTTTAGCGATGATCTGCGGTTAAACGTTCCGATTTTAGTAAACGCCCTGACAAAGGTATCATGGGTCAGGTCATCTACGTCGTTCCGGTCGGTAACTAAACGGTACAGGTAGGATTTCAATTGATTTTGAAATCCGGCAAACAGTGCCTGGAAGGCATTGATATCGCCGGCTATTGCCGACAGAAGAAGCTCCTCTTTTTCCATTAATATAATTAATCAATAACGAGATAGTTGCGGCCCCGCCAAAGGGCCACAACTACTAATGTACCACAAAAAGGATACTATAAAATGTTCAGCTTGCCGCAATCCACATCTACAATATGACTGTTAAAGGCTACCCCCGTTTCAGAGGCCAGGAAGGCGGCCGTTTCACCCACTTGTTTCAAGGTCGGACTTGTTTTTAATATGTCCAGGGACTTGTATTGCGCTACCAGCTGTTCCACGGGCATTCCATATTGTTGTGCCGCAGCATTTATCCACCCGGAGATCCGCCTGGTTTCCATCAGGGCGCCGGGACAAATACACATTACTTTTATACCATCTCCTCCCCATTCGGCAGCCATCACCCGCGTCAATCCTTCAATGGCGGCACTGGCGGCCGTAATACCCGCCACATTAGAAAGCTTGGACCGGGACAATGCAGCCGTAAGTAGTAAGATAGTCCCTTCGGACCGGCTTTGCATCATATACCTGGCTGCTACCCTTGAAGTGAGGAATTGTGAACCGCAAATCTTCTCCATAGGAGCCATAAATTGAGCAAAGGTGGCCTCCGTTGTTGGTGGACGCCCACCCATCTCGTCATAGTTTGCCCCGATACCATTGAAGACAACATCCAATTTACCGTTGTCTGCGACGACTTTTTTTAAGAAGTTGTCTATTCCAGCCTCATCCAAGGCATCCACTCTGGCGGCTTCCGCACTTCCACCATTCGCTTTGATTTCCTGTGCCAGTGTTTTTACAGCATCGAGATTCCGGGCAGTGACATACACTTTTGCGCCGTGCCGGGAAAATGATCGCGCCACTGCTCCCGCAATCTCACCGGATGCCGCAAATACTACGGCAACTTTGTCTTTTAGATTTTGCATTTTGTTTCAATTTATCTTTTGACGGTTAACCCGGCTAAATGATCGGGATTTTTCAAAAAAATAAATTACACTTCCTATTTTATTGGATATAAGTAATTTTTATATTTTTTTAAATAAAATATTTAGCAACGGAGATTTGCACAACCATCTTAACCAATCATTAGATACAAACAAAATAGACGGGAGTCATCGTCAACCGTCCTGACACCATCCTGCCAGTGGAGAACCGGCGGGCTGGTGTCAGGCAAACGAATCATTTTTGCCTGCTGATCTTCGATTACATACCGCTTATCAAAATGAATACCGCGCGCCTACCTGCATTTGCCACCTCGACGCAAATGGATCCACAGAATAAGGCTTACCGGGATTTACAAACTAGTAAAGCGGGTAACTCTGAGAGGATTTGGCTGGTATATAAGGCAATAATCCTACGCTTGAAGTGGAGTTATAGGTATTGGGAGAAAAATAAGCTTTGCCCCAGTTTGCATTCAGCAGGTTGGTAACGTTCATATGTCCAGGCTAAGGGTAATGGTCTTTACTTTAGATGGATCATCTGCGGTTGTATTCAAATGAAGGTCCTGCGCAAAGTGAAAGTCGGCACTGGCATTCCAAGGTGTTCTGCCTGCATTTCGCTCGGTGAACGATCCTCTCCGGGAGCGCAGATATTTATTGCCATCAATAAACGCATCAAAGGCAGCCGCCTGCTCCGCCGCGGTTTGCGTTTCAGTGGGCGCAAAGAAATTAATAGTCTCCTCTTTGGCGGGTATATAGGCCAGTGAGACCTGCTGTGGCGTATTCTGCGGTGTATAATTCACGAAGCCATAAGTAAATGGCGATCCTGATTGTGCAGATACAAACAGGGAAAAAGAGCTTACCCATGTTTTATTCCAGGCCTTGCGGTAGTTGATATTACCTACTATCCGGTGGCGGATATCAAAGTTGGAATAAGCCAGCTGCGGATCATTGGGATTCAGTGCCTGGTTCAGCTGCCAGTTCGATTCGAAAGAGTTACGGATGCCATTGGCCACGTCCTTGGATTGCCCATAGGTATAAGCCAGTGAAAAACCGAAGCCGGATTGAAAAGCACGGGCCACCTGCCCGGTAATACTGTAACGGTATCCCTTAGAAGTATTGGACATTTCATACGCATTGGCAAACTGTGGGTTCAGGTTGTTCTGCCCGGGGAATACCGGTTGATACTGATGATTCACGGCCGAATCAAAAACGGCATAAGTGGGACGGTCTGTGAGGTTAATTTGCTGGAACATTACATCCTTGATCGTTTTCGTATAAATCGCTTCAAGGGTATATTTAAAACCGTTTTTATCCTTAAAATCAACTGCCAGGCTTCCGCGCAATACCTTTGGCATTACAAAGCTGTTATCTATCACATCCACCTGTGTTTTGCCGGCATTTTTATCCGTTATCACCTGCCCGTTATTAGCCGCAAAATCACCAATGCCGTGGCCTGGTTGGTGTTGCATGGGATCTCCCTGGAAAATATAAGGCGGGTTGCCATCCGTTTTCTGATCGTAGGCGCCATAGGTGTCGCCATTATTGTAAAAGGCATAGCCTAACCAGGCAAACGGGATCCGCGAAGTGAACATACCCACACGCCTCTCAGCACCAGCGACTGGTCGCCATAGGCGTCAAAACGGAAACCAATCCTGGGAGAGATCTGTATCTTGCCCAGGTAGCCACCGGTTATCTGGTTCAGCGGCGTATATGTATAGGTGGTGCCAAACGAGGGATCCGTGAAAGCATTGCGGGTCTTATCGCTTAATATTTGTTTGGTGGGCACGTTTGCCAGGTCAAAGCGCAGGCCCTTGGTCAAAGTAAAACGGTCTGTAAGCTGTACTTCATCCTGGATATATGCGCTGTAGAAATTAACGTTAAACACTGCGACCGGGTTTGCCATTATATAATCGCGGCTGTTATTTACATAGTTGTAGCTGCCTTGTACGCGTTCAGGGTTGTTATTCAAAAAATCGTCTATGCTTTGGTAGGTGACCCTGCCATTCCATGAGTTTACAAAACCATAATTGATCCGGTACAATTCATTGTGCGTACCGATGGTAAGGGTATGTTTACCCAGGTTCCATACCAGGTTGTCTGTGATCTCTATGGTGCGCTGGCGCTGGTTGAATATAGAAGCTTCCCTGTCTGTGCCAAAGAAAATAGTGGTTCCCGGTGTACGGCCCACGATCTGTACCTGCGGAAACGAAGCATCACTTAGCGGTGTACGATAGTCATGAATACTGGTAAATCCTACGATGGCATTGTTGGAGAAATTGTTATTAAACCGCGTTTTCAGCTCCGCTACCGTAGAGGTCTGGTTATTGAACTGCTCATACGCAATACTGCCAAAACGAAAATCAAACTGGTCACGTTCCATATTAATGGCTTTGGAGCGTATGGTATTGTTGCGGATCGCCAGCTGGTTCCGGTCATTAATGTTCCAGTCCAGGCGGTTAAAGTACTTCTCCGAGTTGGCGTAGGCATTATAAACGCCTGCCGTACCGGGATCAAAGTTATAGTGATGAACACTATAGTCGATAATGCTTTGTGCATCCGCCACACTGAGAATGCCGTTAGCAGACGGGCTGCCGGCTACCTGTTGTATGGGGTCCTGCCGGCGGGTAATTTCTTCATTGGTAAAAAAGAACAGTTTGTTTTTAATGATGGGGAAACCTACCCTGAACCCTGCCTGGTAATCATGAAAATCTGATGGCATTTTTGTATTCAGTTCAGAGCCGGTATGGTCTGGTCCTACCAGCGTGGCATTCCTGCCATAAGCGTATACGGAACCATGCACTTCATTGCTGCCGGAGCGGCTAACGGCGTTGATGCTGCCGCCGGTGAAGTTACCGATCTTCACGTCATAGGGCGCCAGGTATACCTGCATATATAACGGGCTACACTATACAGGTAGGAGAAAATCTTTTTCTGCAATACAATTTGTTTCCGTTGTTCTCATACGCTTAAAAAAACGTCCTGGGTCACATCTTCTGCATCATTGCGGTTATCTATATGCTTAAATACCAGGGCAAAGATTACTTCAACAAAACAACGGTACACGGATTCAAACGCCGTCTTGTCATCCTGCTGGATGCGTTGCCATAAGTCCTGATCATTCCAGTCATCCATTTGCATAAATGCAAATATAACAGCTGAATATTACGCTATTATTATCTTTTGGTGCCGCTCCCGGCACTGTCCCATTGCGTTATTTTATTTTGATTACTATCAAGCCCTTTATGGCGATTCGAATAAATGGAGTATTGAAACTACCATTAAAAATGGTATAAAAATACCACATCACCTGTGTAAGCCGGCTTCGCCTTGCCTTTAATACTAAGCGTAGCACCAATTACTACTTTGGTAACTCCTCTTAAATCAACTATGGAATTGAGTTTCGCTTTCAATTGTACTTCGTCGTTTACAAACACTGCCTGACCAAACTTAAACCGTTCTATACCGTAGTTAATTTCCATTTTAACGTTCCGGATGTCTGCAATTTGCTTCCATAAGTAAGGAATTAACGCCAACGTCAGATAACCATGGGCAATAGTCGTTTTGAAAGGCCCCTCATTTTTTGCTCTTTCCTCATTGCAATGGATCCATTGATGATCCAGTGTTGCATCCGCAAATTTGTTGATCTGTTCCTGGTCTATTTTATGCCACTCAGAGCTACCTATCTCTTTACCCTCATACGCTTGATATTCTGCGAAACTGTTTACAATTACCATAATTCTTTCTTTTATTATTATTTATAGATACAAGCGCGCCCAGGCAATAAACTCGCCAGGATAAACGGATTTCCAACTTACTTCTATTTCTTCAAGTATCCAAAACATCAGTCCAATTAATTTGTTAAAAGGACATCAGAAAAACAAAAAGTCCGCTATGATAGCGGGTTTCCAGTCAAACCAGGCTCTATTCACTCAGTCCTGCCAGAACATATCTTCCTGCTGCTGATCGTCTGAAAATAGCCAGACCTGCGAAATTTTCCCGTCTTTTACTTCAAATAAATCGACCCCATTCATGTCTATGCTTTGGTTCCTTTTGTGGCGGTGAATCGAACCGGGCAATCTATCAAATTGTCGCTTTCCATTAATGCGCCACTCGGTTTAACAATCAAACTTCCTGCTACCTGCGCCATCATTGCTCCAAGCATATTACCTATTTCTTCCAGCCCATTTTTAACCCCCGAAAATTTATTGTTCCCTGGTTGATGCCACCTGGCATCCGGTGCAAAAACCGAAAACGCTTTAGGAACGCCTCCATTTTCAAGCGCTTTAAAGTAGCATTCAATTATTTCTTTTGATGTCATTTATTACCGGTTTTAAAGTGTATAATATTTACCTGTCCCAGAAGTATTTACCGGATGCTTAAAATCCAGCGTTTTTATCGCAGGCATTGCGCGAAGGTATGTATTGCTTACCTTTAGGAAAATGCTTTTCTCCGTATTATCTGAAAGCAGCTTCCGGTATACCTCCGCTTTGTTAATCGCTTTCTCCAACCTGGATTTTTCCATAGGTTTAAGCAGGTAGTCGATGGCGTCCAGCTTCCAATCCAGGAAAATTTCCGAAAAACAGCCAATATCATTAGCTGGTAAATAATGGACGGCTTGTTTTCCCTGTTGCTGCGTCCTTTTTCAATTTCCTGCGTCTTACTGTTGTACATTATTCTTCAACACAAAAATTACCTGTTAATGGAAAAGAAAAAAGGTCTGATGCTATGTTTTAGGAGTTTGCCGCTTGTTGTAGTCGCAAGTACAATGATCAATGCATCGCTATCCGCGCAATCCGTACATCCTTTAGAACCAATATCCAATCATTACAAATCGTTGGCGGCAATGAATCCGGCTGCGGACCCTGCAAATGCAAGGCTGGATACCATTACGTTCCCATGGAGTGAATATAGTAAAGGAGCGCTCGCGAATTCACTCATGCGGACCTACTATCTTAGTAAAGAAGATGAAGAAAAGCTGCCTGGTTATATTAAATATCCAGCCAATAGTTCCTTACAGACCAGGGCTGAATTGGATTATATGCTACAGTTGCAGGCAAAAAGAACGTCTGAAGAAATCCACAGGGCAGAATATATAGCCAACATCGGGTCGTGGCCAAACATAATAAACCCTTTGGACGCTGACTATGCCGAAAACCGCAAACAACTGTTTTATATTGCCGGCCCGGTTGGTGATTGGTTCAATGATCAGAATTTTCCCGCCATCACCCAGCTGATGTTACATTGTATCCAGGATATCAGAGTAACTGAATTCAGGTTAAAAAGATATTTTAAACGCCCACGCCCCTATCACCTGGAGCCCCGGCTATACCCACTGGCACGGATTAGTTCCCCGTCTTTTCCCAGCGGACATACCCTATGGTCTTTTACAGAGGCGTTAATATTCAGTGAAATAATACCGGAGAAAAGAGCGTAATTTATAAAGATGGCAGAAGAAGTCCGTTGGTCAAGGGAACTAATGGGAATCCACTACCCCAGCGACAATGAGGCATCGCGGAATTTAGCATGGCACCTGCTTACCAGTTGGTATAAATCCCCCGCATTTGTAGCAGATATGGAAATGGCCAAAATAGAATGGGCCAGGAAAAAGGGGATGTACGATACTAAGTAATTACTAAAAAGCTACAGTGCCCTTCACGGACCTGTAGCTTAACACTTAAATGACGGTATCGCTGGCACAATAATTTTTACCCGGAGGTGAGTTCTTACAACAGGCAAGGATATTCCCATATTTATCAAACTCATATTCACAGCAACGTATAATTTCTTCTTTCAGTTTTTCCCTGGCTCTTTGTACTCTGGACTTCGCTCCTGATAAAGAAATGCCCATCTTCCCGGCAAACTGTTGCTGCGTCAATCCTTCCAGTTCTGTAAATACAAGCGCCTCCCGGTAGATTTGTGGCAACGATTCAATCATTGGCCGGAGGCAATCCGCAAGGCGATACTCATGCTCTTCAGCAAAAACTTCATGATCCTCCGCCATTACAGGTGCGGCATCAATGGCTATATTTTCACGAGTGCGGCGATAGTAGTCTGTTACGGCATTATTGGCTACCCGGTACAAATATGCCCGGATGTGCTGCGCCTTTTCTATCTTTCCAATATTTATAAATATTTTAAGATAAACATCCTGTAGAATATCGTTACAATGATCGCCTTGATTCACCTTCTGGCAGATGAATCTTTTCAATTCCGTACTAAATTCTTCCCAGATCGAAATATGTGTAGGTTGCATAAACAACAGCTTAAATACCGGTTCTCAAACTTTCGGCATAGGCATCAGGCAGGGGGCTGTCTTCTACCGCTTTAGCGGCCTTCTCCACATCATATTCAAAGCGAATAAATTCCACCTGGATGCTGTTTTTATCATGAATACAGCTATGGTCATTGATATGCAGCATCACATAGCCTCCGCGGGGGTCGCCGTCTTTAGGCTTCCCTACGGATCCAATGTTAATGGCGTGCCTGTAGTGTGGATTCCCCTCCGCTTCAGCCGACAAGATCCTATGATAGGGCTTGTGTGTATGGCCAAAACACATAATGTCGGCATCTGCATCAGCCATAATTCTCAGCATGCTTTTTTCCTCCCGGTCTTCAAATAAATATTCATTGATTTTACGGGGACTGCCATGTACAAGAAGCAGGTTCAGCTTATCATTATTTAATTGAAATTCCACTTTGATGTGGGCAGGCAGTGTACGAAGGTATGTACGTTCGTCTTCGTTTACAATCTGGTTGGTGTAAGAAATCGAAATACTGCCGTTAGCTTTCTCCATCTCTGTTTTGTAAGCACAGCCACAGTCGTTGCTTGTTCTGCCAATTCCAAAATCGTAGTTGCCGGCAATCGCAGGAATACGACGTTTTCTGATTTCATTGATTACCTCGTTGGGCCAGATATTATATCCTACAAAGTCGCCCAGGCAGTAAATGGCATCGGGTTTTCTTTCATCAACATCTTTAAAGAATGCTTCCAGAGCCGGTAAATTTGCATGAATATCGCTGAACAAAGCTATTTTCATAAATAGAATAATTGAAGATTGGATTAGATGTTCTTAGAAATATTAACGATCAGCAGCAACCGCCTCCAGGTGTGCAACATTGGGCAGCTTCCAATCCTGCCGGAACTGCCAATGTTTCCGTTTTTGGTGTACCACAGGTCATACCACGATCTGTTGCTTTACATTGGGTAGCATCCGGCTGCAGGTTTACTACCAGGTTATCTCCATCCAAAAGGAATTCCTTTGGATACATCTGCCGGGTATCAAATTCAGCATTGCCAAATTCAATTTTCACGGTGGCTTTGGGATTTAAGTCGATGCTGCGTTCCACCAGGTCTACTATCTTCAATGCTTTGTTGACTGCCATAGCGCGATCTGTTTGTACTTCAACCGGTTCCCATAATTGCACAATAATTTCTGTCCAGGCGTTTACTTTGCCGCCGCAGTCTACGGAAGTTATAGGAGCCTGTTTGATTTCTGTTATATGATAAGAAGGTGCTACCAGTTTGTCCTCAGCATATTGAAATTGGAGGATTTGTTCCGGATGTTTTTGCAACTGGTCTTTAAAACTCTGCCAGTTCATTTTTGAATTACTCATCTTATTAAAAATTTAAAAGTTTTTAATTATGCTTTAACAGCGGTTACCGGCGCTTCCACGATTTTGCTGTACCAGCGTTTACGAAGCCAGAAGGCGACGTTTACCAGTGCAATCAATGCAGGTACTTCTACCAATGGCCCGATTACGCCTACAAATGCCTGACCGGAATTGATTCCAAATACACCAATCGCCACCGCTATGGCTAATTCGAAGTTATTACCGGCTGCGGTAAAAGCGATGGAAGCATTTTTGGAATAATCTGCCCCTGCAGCTTTACCTAAAGCGAAACTAACGAGGAACATGATAGCGAAATAAATTACCAGTGGTATAGCGATTCTTACTACATCCATAGGAATTTGTACGATCAGCTCCCCTTTCAGGCTGAACATAACAATAATGGTAAACAGCAATGCTATTAATGTAATGGGAGATATAAATGGTACAAACTTTTCCTGGAACCACTCTTTCCCTTTCCATGCGATCAGGGAATATCTGCTGATGATGCCCGCTGCGAATGGAATGCCCAGGTAGATACCCACGCTTTTCGCGATTTCACTGATAGAAACCTCCACTGTGATCCCCTTCATTCCAAAAATGGTTGGAAGCCAGGTGATAAATACATAAGCATACACGCTGTAAAGTAATACCTGGAAGATACTGTTGAGTGCTACCAGTCCGGCAGCATACTCGCGGCTTCCGTCTGCCAGCTCGTTCCAGACGATTACCATTGCTATGCACCTGGCAAGGCCAATAAGAATTAAGCCGGTCATGTATTCAGGATATCCATGCAAAAAAAGTACTGCCAGGCCGAACATCAGGATAGGGCCAATGATCCAGTTAAGCAGCAAGGATAAGGACAATACTTTGGTATTGCGGAACACTTCGCCCATCTTGTCATACTTTACTTTCGCCAGCGGTGGGTACATCATTAATATTAACCCGATTGCCAGGGGAATATTAGTCGTTCCCGAGGAAAAGGAATTGATGACCCCTGAAGAGGACGGAAAAAAATACCCGATGCCTATTCCAATAGCCATCGCCAGGAAGATCCACAATGTCAGATAACGATCTAAAAAGCCCAGTTTCTTACGTTGAGCAGGATTACAATTTTGCATAGTATTTTTATCAGGATATTATTAGACGCCAACTTTTTTGCTTCTTCGTTCCAGTAAAAGCGTATCCCGCCAGGTATCACCCATTTTGCCGATGCGTTCCCGTCGCCCTACTATACGGAAGCCGCAGGCTTCATGTATTTTAATGCTGCCGGTGTTTTCAGGAAAGATGCCTGCCTGTAAGGTCCAGAGTTTATTTTCTTCGCTTTGCTCAATTAATGTTTGCAGCAATGCTTTTCCGATTCCTTTGCCTTGTGCGTCCGGCGCTACGTACACACTTACTTCTGCAACGCCTGCGTAAACGCATCTGCTGGAGACCGGTGTTAACGCCGCCCAGCCAAGAACCCTGTTGTCCTCTGTCGCTACCAGGCGGCAATTTTTTAAATGTGACTGGTCCCATTCTTCCCAGGAGGGCGCTGCTGTTTGAAAGGTAGCGTTGCCAGTGGAAATACCTGCTTCATAAATGGCCAATACTTGTGGACCATGTGTTGCTGTCATTGGAAGGATAGTCATAGAAAGATGCTTTTTCAGTATTAAGTATGACTTCGTGATTATATGAAACGTGCCGCAACGAGGTGCTTAACAATAAACCCCCCATCGTATAATTGCAATATTGCGATATATATAAGCAAATTTTTTTAACAGCAGGATTTAATCTCCGCCGCCTCTTTGAAGAATGCTCCAAGAATGCTATGGTATTGGTTCCAGACCTTTGGATTTATACAGTAGCAAACACTGGCTCCTTCAATAGTTCCCTGAATAAGACCTGCTGTTTTCAACTCCTTGAGATGTTGCGAAGTGGTTGCCTGTGCCAGGCCAATCTCGTCTACGAGATCGCCGCACACGCAAGCGTTCTTTTTAACGAGATACTGCAAAATAGCTATCCGGGCCGGATGTGCCAGCGCTTTAGCCATATTGGCTATATCATTTTGTTCTTTGGTGAATAAATCCGATTTGGTAGCTCCCATAAATGTTACCTCTTTAACATATCGCAATATTACGATTAGTTTTGAAATCTGCAAAAAAAGATTGCTTTTTAATAGAAAAAAATCACACGATAATATCCAGGCAGTTTTGAAGAAGGAAATCTTCCAGAAGACATTTATGTTTCGGATTGTTTGCCGGCTCCCTGCAAGCATCGTTCATCCGGATATTGTCAGTACTTTTGGAGAACAAGTTTTTGCTGATGCAAACTATTAAATCACTGCTTAACGATCATAAGCAAAATGATCAACTGCCCATCAGAATCGTTTCTCCGAATTTCGGGCATCTTTCCGCGGAGATCGCGGATCAGATTGAGCTGACGCATCGTTCACCTTATTTCTTTATACTGTTTATAGTAAGCGGTTGTACGCGGCATGGCGTTGACCTCGAAGAATTCGATATTGAAAGCAATCAATTGCTGATGGTGCGTCCGCACCAGATCCATCGCCTACCAACTTCTGGGCATGGTAGCGATTATTTTAAACTAGGCTTTGATGAAAATTGTCTTTCCCGGTTGCCAAAACCATATCCCTTTCTGATTAACCCTTTAAACCAACAAAAGATAAGCGTTACCTCAGCAACTGCCGTCAGGCTCAAAGCCATCTTCGAAATGCTCATCGGTTTATTAAGCACGCCAGATACTGATCCGGAGCTTATCCTGGCGCACCTCAATAGCCTGTTAACCGAAATCAACCTGGCGTATTTTGATACGGATAAGGCGCCGGTGAACGATCATATCTCAAAGTGGATAGATTTTCAAATATTTGTTGAAGACAACCTGACCGATCATCCTACGATTAAGGATATAGCCGGTAAACTGGCATTAAGTACAGATAGCTTATACCAGATCGTGAAACAGCATTCCGGACTTTCGCCTAAAGAGTTTATTATTAATCGCCTTATACTCGAAGCAAGACGCCGGATATCCCATGGCGAGCGCGCTTCTGTAAAGGAGCTGGCTTTCGGATTGGGTTTTAACAACCCTGATTACTTCTCCCGGTTATTTAAAAAAGTGACTGGTAAAACCATTTCGGCATTCTTCAGGGATCTGTCCTGATATTCACGGATTTTGTCCAGCCTTCTTCCCGCTGTTTCCACGAATATTGTTCATGAAACTAATCACAAGACTATGAACAGACAACTTGGAAAAAACGGACCGCTGGTATCACCGGTTGGTTTAGGCTGCATGGGGATGTCGGGCGCTTACGGACCATCTGACGACAAACAATCCATATCGACCATTGAAAGAGCCCTGGAACTCGGGCACAACTTTTTAGACACCGCTGATTATTATCTCGCCGGCCATAACGAATCGCTGATCAGCCAGGCCATTCAGCATAAGCGTGACAAAG
This sequence comes from Chitinophaga sp. W3I9, assembly GCF_050434025.1. Lineage (NCBI taxonomy): Bacteria > Pseudomonadati > Bacteroidota > Chitinophagia > Chitinophagales > Chitinophagaceae > Chitinophaga > Chitinophaga sp. W3I9. The sequence goes on along the minus strand of NZ_JBNPWC010000001.1, from coordinate 3,207,631 downwards.
CTTTTCTCTCTGTCAAGACCGGCCAACTGGTTGCTCCCGGCCCTAACGGCGCTATGGGCCCGGGTGCTGTAACCGGCCGCCCCGAATACATCCAAAACGCAGTGATGTATAGCTTAAAGCGACTTAAAACCGACTACATTGACCTCTATACACTGGCTCGCATAGATCCAGCCGTACCTGTTCATATGCCAGCTTCCAGGGTGAGAACTTTTATAAAGATCTGGAGATGGTAGCGAAGATTAAATCACTGGCTGATGCAAAAGGTTGTACGCCGTCGCAATTAGCGATTGCCTGGGTGCTTGCACAGGTGAAGACATCATTACAATTCCCGGTACCAAACGAATCAAAAATCTGGAAGAAAACATCGCATCTGAAAAGGTAAGTCTTACTGCTGAAGATCTGCAAAGCATTGAAAAAATCATGCCTGCGGGAAGCGTTTCCGGTACGAGGTATCCTGAAAAATTTATGAGCAGCCTGGATAAAGCAGCCTGGATAAATAAGTGCTCCGACAAGTTGATACATTGATTTGAAGAATCAGTAATTTGCAACCATGCAGCCAATCATCACAGAATAATTGGCGGAATATATTCATAGAAAAACAATTAGGCAACGAACGAAATGAGATACTTTTTCTTCGCACTTTATTCGTCCGCCAGTAATTCCAATATCTTCTGCAATACATCTCATTTAAAATTTATTCAATTTGTATAGTTTGGTTATATTTAGAAAGGTAAATCACATACATTCAGTCAAATCTCTTTTAAGTCAGACGATTTATCACTATTATTCTCCCAGATAACACCTATCTTTCCAATCGATATTTAGTTACTCACGACTGATATAAGACTGCTGATATAGGGCCACCCCATAAATTATCCCATTACCAGATGTAATCCCATAGCAGAAATTGGAGGTAGGAAGTTACCTTAATGAACTCATATTATATTCTAAAAAGCATTGTTTGGCTTCTAAAACAAAAGAAAAATGAATACTCAACCTCAATTAATTTTTATTCTAATTGCAATTTTTGGTTCCATTTGCCAGGAGCTGCTCTATTGGTATGAAATAAGAAACAAACTTGATGCGAAAGAGAACAAAAAATTGCTTCATTCGAAGCCTTATTGGGTTATCACTTTCGTTATGATTGTTGTTTCCGGTATTGGAACATGGCTTATCTTTTACGATAAGGAAGTAGATTTCCCAAACAAAATACCTTTTGTTCTAGGCGCCGCTTTCCCATTGGTTTTTAAGAAAATTGTAGCGGCTTTGCAGCCAAGACATTTGGGAGATCTTAAAACCGCTAAGGCAAAAGTTGAATACAGCTTTGAAGATGTCTCTAAAATCTATTTCAAATGAATACCTCAAATAAATTCTTTTTTATTCTTTTGTTCTTTATTTCTTTTAAAAGCAATGCATTTGGTCAAATCCGGTACTTCTTAAAACTTTTCGAATCAAATGATAAAAAGTATATCATTTTAATTGAAAAAGAATATGGAGACGGAAAAGAAATAGCGCATATTGAAGATGAAAAAGCTTTTAATGACTACAAAAAAAAGTTGAAGGAAGAACGGAAAACAGAGATCGCCATCCCGGGAATCTTTAAAACAAGAAAAGAATTTTTAGATCTAAACTATAACGCAATAGGGGGTGACTCAAGAAAAAAAGCGATAGAGATTTTGGCCAGTGGCCCAAAGGGCGGCGTTGACGACATTCACGCCGGCAATGCTTTTCCTAAAGCCGGATTACTTTCACCTGGACTACCCCCAAAAAAAACCTCAAATAAAGCGTTATCTCTTTCCAGAGAAAGAAATAGTCTTATAAACGTTAAAAAATCACAGGTTTATATAAGCATCCCTGAATCACCAGATGAATTTAAAAATATTTTCGATACACCGGATAACCAACAATTGAACGACTGTATAGGCATTAAAAAAAGAATCTGTAACGAAAAGAATATAAATGTCCATTTTGTAACCAGTTCAGATTTATTGACAAATGGAATTATCAATTCACCGGATGACATGCCAATAATCTTAATTGGCCACAACGAAGATGGGGAATTTCGTTTACCGGATGGAAGCAGGAAAAAGTTTGAACATATGGACAGTCTTGCTAATGCAGCAAAACGTAGTATTATTTATTTATCATGTAACGCAGATATTTTTACAAACAGCCCCTCCGCCAACTTTTATTTGACGTACCATGATGGAATTGCTATAACTAATAGAATAAATAATGCTCTTTTAAAAGATGGAAATTTCTTGTCTAATGAAACTATCACAAACATTTTAGAGGTATATGGTAAAGAAAAAAAGCTGAAACTGAAATACAAAATAACTATTTATACAATTTCAGTTTCAGGACTTGGGTATACACTATATGAAATTAAAGATAGACGGTAGAAAAAATATACAAATAAAGCCTCTAATAAAAACGTCCGGAAAGCCTGGCGCTCCACTACTTAATCTTCTCCTGGTACTCCCTTCTACTCTCTTCCAATGCCCTGTCATACGCCTCCCTGTTTGCAAACAACGCCGGGTTATAAGGAGCATTTTCCTCACGTATCTCATGCAAATCAAACTGACTCGCATGGGCAGCTACCCATATGTCAAATTGAATTTTGGGCATGGTATCCAGGGTGTATTTATAGTCAGCGGCGATCTGCGGGTAGGCAGTCACCTGTGAGAATTTCTTTTCCGTTACAATAGTAGGCATATTTGCCAGCAGTACTTTGTAAGTCTTACTGCTATCTTTCACCTCCATTAAAAAGCTGCAGGAGCCTTTCGTGTGGCCGGGGTGGTGGAGTACCAGCAATTTAGCATCTCCCAAACTAACTACATCCTTATCATGCAGCAGCCTGGAGATTTTAACCGGCCTGAAAGCACTGAACTCGCCGCCCAGGGCATAATCCGTTTTGCCGCCGGACTTCACCACCGATTCATCCGCAGCATCTACCATAAATCTGGCGCCAGTCGCTTCCTGAACGGCGGCCATGGCGCCCAGGTGATCAAAGTGAGCCTGGTTGGTGAGCAGGATTTTGATATCACTAAACCTGAAGCCGAGCGCCTCTATGTTCTTTTTAATAACAGCTGCGGAAGAAGCCAGGCCGGTATTAACCAGTATATGCCCTGAAGGCGTAGTGATCAGGTAGCTGGCAAGATCATAGGTACCTACATAATAAAGGTTACCCACAATACGGAAAGGCTGGTATGCCCTGGTCCACTCTTCACTGTGATTAGTAGGTTCTATCACTTTCTGAGCCAGTACATAGTTGCTCATGCAGGAGCACAGGATAACAGGTATTAATTTTTGAAGGATACGTTGACGCATATATGAAGTCGGGGTGAGCGATAAGTGATTATCCCGCAATATTAATGAATTAAACAATTGGTCCTCAACCCTACTTCGGATTTTGTTTAAACGACAAACTTTTCTCAAAGAATTGCAGCATTTTTCCTTCAATCCTGTCAGCAACATGATTGATATGGTCGCCATCATAAATTTCGAAGGAATGTGCAATGTTGTATTTGCTGAGTACTTCATCCAGTGTTCTGATACTTTCTGCGATGGATCTGTCTTTATCGCCTGCATCAAAACCAATGGACTTCAGTTTCCTGATGTTATAGATGTATTGATCCAAATTATTTAACGGGCGGTTCGCGTCCCATTTATTCAATATTTCCGGTTGTATATTTCCATTTTTTATTGGAAGATCAAGATAGAATGGAGGATTTGCCGGGTTGGGTGACCAGGCCGCCGCGGATGCAAAAAGTGCTTTCGTGAAAAAATCTGCTTTTTGCAGTTGTTCAATCGTCTTGATGCTGTCTGCCCGGAGGAACTGCGTTTCCGCGGCCGTTGCCGGAGAGTTCAGGCAACAGGGACTCAGCAGGTATACCGTTGAAAATACATCAGGGTTCTTTTCCCCGATCCGTAATGCTCCGTAGCCGCCCATGGAGTGGCCGCATAAACCCCTGCTCTCCTTCTGTGCAAGGGTACGGTAGTGGCTATCGATATAATTCACCAGTTCCCGGGCAACAAAGTCTTCCCAATTTCCGGTTGTAACTGAATTGGAATACATACTTCCCTGGAAAAGGGTATAAGCATCAGGAGTAACCACGATCATTTCCTGATCCGGCTTTTGGGAAAACGCAGTATCTAATATAGGAGGCAGTGTCATCCAGTGCTTCTGGAAGCCGTAAAATTTTGCATCATTATCCGTGTAGCCATGCAGGAAGTACACTACAGGATAGTGTTTTTTAGTACCGGACTTGTAGCCGGCGGGTAAATAAACAGAAACGTAGCGGTCTGCACTGTCGCCACTGAGATTTCCTTCCAGCAATGTGCTGTGCACTTTTATCCGCTCCACAGTACCTTTGGCGATTTTTGGTTGCTGTGCCAGGCTTTTTATAGAGTGAGACAACAACAGGAAGACAAAAGCAATAGTGAAGCAGGTTACGTATTTTATCATATCGTTACAATTTTCGTTGGATTACCTATCTCACTCCTCAACATACCGCACCGCAAATTCCACCCAGTCTTCCACAGAACTGTCCATATAAATATCCGGCTGGATACCGATATTGTCTATCGGGTAGTCTGGCAAACGCATGGCACGGTAGGTGGGAATAAATGCCTCGTAACCCGGGCATCCGAAATCTACCTGATATGCGTTGCCGTAATCCAATGCGCCAGAACTGGGCGTGCCCAATAACTTGACCTTTTTGCTCTGCTTTGCGATAAACAAAAAATATTCTGCCGAACTCCCTGTTCCTTTATCTGCAAGGATAACAATCTGCCGCGGGCTTTTCGCTGCCAGCTCAACCTTTTCTATATAGGCAGGTTTATCTGTACCGCTAAAGTTCACGAATTTACCCAGGTTTTCTTTTAATTTATCTATTTGTTTGTCTATTTGATCTGTTGGGGTATTCTTATCCAGGCTTTTTTTATAGGTTTGAAGGTTCCCGATATAAGTTTGGGTAGATAGAAATTCTGTCCCGGTGTTCCGTATTGATTTTCCGGAGATGTACGGGAGAAGTTGCTGATAAGCATCTGTTGTGCCTCCCGGATTGCCGCGAAGGTCGATGATCAGGTTTTCGCTGCCCTCAATCTGCATGCGGTGCTGCGAAATCAGCTCCTCAATTTTTTGGAGATGCCGGTATTCAAAACTTGGTAATTTAAGAATCGATGTTCTCGCAGATAATTTTTTGAAATAAAAGCCGGTCAGCTCCGTCAGTTTTTCTTCCAGCTGGGCCGCACTTACCGATGGTGAGGGTACTTCTCTGACCAACGCCATACTTATTGCATCCAGAAACAGGATGCTTTTCTTATGCATGTGGTAGTGCCCTGTTTTTTTGGACCGGTCAAGCATCAGGTATTCAAAAGAACCATCCGGAAACAACCTGAACTTTATATCTCCGGCTTTCCACTGCGTGGATGCTGCGGCGATAATAAACCCGGTGTATTCATTTCTACTCCCCTTTTTAATCCCAATCTTATACCCCTCTGTGGACCACACCCCCTCCAGCGTATCCCGCGTAAGCTTAATTTTTTCCCGGAAATCCGGAATATCGATCACGAGGGATGCTGCTAAACCACTGCTGCCGGAGGAAAAGGGAGAACCATTTGAACCTACCCATAAATGGGGATCTTTAAAGAAATCGGTATACTTTTTTAGTATTTTTTCGCAGGCGCTGCTATCTGCGTTTTTTGCCTCCCTGGTCAGATGCTGTTTTAATTCTTCGTAGGATGATCCGTCCTTAGTCTTTACCCCAAAACCCGGGTATTCGGCTTCCACTTTCTTCATCAGTTTTTCCAACGTCACTGCGCAGTTGCAGCCAGTTTGCTGCGCGTACATGGAAAGGGAAAACATATTGAACGCAAGGCAAAGCAATAATCTTTTCATGTTAATGTTTATTTATCGGGCTGCAAATATAGCCTTGCGGCCTTATTCAACGCCACCTTCGGGAACTATTTCTTTATAAGCTCCACTCTCCTGTTTTTCGCTTTACCCTCCTCTGAACCATTGTCAGCAATTGGCTGCGCTGAACCAAATCCTTCAGAACTTAAGCGTGACTTGTCTATACCGGATGAACTTAACGCCTCCAGCACCGCCTTGGCCCTGTCTTTCGACAACTGCAGGTTATGTGCATCATTACCGGTGTTGTCTGTATAACCATTGATGGCCACTTTCAATCCGGGGGTTGCTTTTAATGCCTTTGTAATTTCCGCCACCGCATCATTCCCTTCGGGCTTCAGGGTGGATTTATCTGTATCGAAGTTGATATATAGAATTGCTTTCCCTTTTTCGTTCAGGTCTTTAGTTATTTCATCCGCTTTCAGCATGGTGATAGTTTGCTTAAACCCTTCCTGCTGCAATATATTCAGCTTGCCCTGGGCGGAGGTGCCGGACAGCTGGATATAAATATTGCTTCCATTGGTTCTGCGAATGATATAAGTTTTGATTTGGTCCTCCGTATAACCGATAGAACCGTCCTCCCCTAAGTAAGAAGCGCCCGGGCTGTAGCGGTCATATTCTTCTTTCGAAATTGATCCGTCAAATATCTTCACGCCGCCGGCAGCTTTGATGGCTTCATCATAACTCTTTTCAAAAAAAAGGAAGGGACCACTCACCCTGTTTTATTTCGCTAACATTACTTTTCCATATGCGACCTTCCAGCGGTACCATTTTACCGTCTATGGCGAAGAAGAGACGGTCAAACTTACGCTCAACAGGTTTGTTCATGGTCTCTAAACCTTCCGGCAAAGTAAAAAAGGGGAAAGCACCTAATTCTTTTTCTGATACCGGTATGGCATCAACGTTAAAGGTGGCGGGTGCGGTGGCCGATTTATTCTCCGTCGTTGCAATAACATCGGTCTTTGGGATAGAATCAGCGGTGCCTGCCTGTTGCTTGCCCTTATTATTGCAAGCGCACACAAAAGCCAAATAAGAAATGCCGAAGAACAATACACGAATTCTCATAATAGTATTTTTATTAAAAAAAGATTTGTTACCAGCCGGTATATCATCAGCCAGCGTGGGTTTAAACCAAATTTAAATATCAGGAGAAAAATCCGGATTGCCTATTACTTCTTTGCCGGTAATCAAAAAATACCTGGAAATCAGGAGAAAAACGGCTTCGCAGTAACAGCAAAGGTATTACCGGCAGAGATTGCATAGGCATTGATATGCGTACGATGTAATGAAAGTGCAATCCTCTGTTTAAAATTTTTTTGGTAATATCGCACACTGCAACGTTAACAATGAACGTTTATCGCTGGCAAGAAGCAAGGAAATTTATGGTGCAAAGTGTGAAAGTGAGTCTTTTTATTTTATGGTTGTTCTGTAGCTTCCCGGGGGCCGCGCAAACCCTGAAGGATACAGCTAAAAAAGAACAAAAGACCGTTTATCTTTTTAGTGGTATAGGTGCCGATTCAAGTATATTCATGAATCTGAAACTTCCGGGATACCATAAAGTTTACATCAACTGGATCCCCGCGTTACCCAAAGAATCGATAACGCAGTACGCAGGCAGGATAAAGAGCCAGATCACGGTTGAAAATCCGTATATCATCGGGCTTTCTTTTGGAGGCATTGTAGCGGTGGAAGTATCCAAACAAATATCAGTGAAAAAAATGGTACTCATCTCTTCTGTCGAGACAAAAGATGAGTTGAATAAAATACAGTTCTTTTTCATGAAGCTGGGTTTATACCGGCTTATTCCAGGTGTATTAATCAGGTGGACCAATTTTCTTACCTATCGTTATTTTGGCGCCCGGTCCCCAAATGATAAAAAGGAACTGACAAAATTATTGCAGGATACAAATGTGTTGTTTTTTCGCTGGGCACTGAGAGGCATTGCTTATTGGAATAATAAAGAAACACCTGAAAGAACCATTCAAATACATGGCACAGCCGACAGGGTAATCGCCAGCAGGTTTGTGCATCCCGACTATCGTATCAAAGGCGGCGGACATCTCATGGTTTTTAATCAGGCGGATACAATCAGCAAAATTATCCTGAATTATTTTCGTTAGTGGCGCCTGTGATCACTTTTTGGCAAGCCTTACCCGGAACGTTCTCATAGAGGTGCGTACTCCGTCCGCTTCGATTTGACCATTTACAATTAAGTGTTCCAGCCTTGAGCTGACAAACCCGTCTCCAAGGCTATTGCGGGGATCACTAAACCCTATCGTTTGCCCTATTACCCGGACGGCGGGCTTCCAGCGTTTATCACAATGTGACAATAGCAGGTTATCATGTGCGGAAAGTTCCCGGAACTGCAACACGCCATTTTCATCGCATTCCCTCAACAATTCAGGACGGGATGCGATATCCTCAAATTCACGGGCCAGTTTGCTGCGTGCTGCAGCAGGCAACAGTACCGCCTGATTGATCAGCGGCGCCAGCTCCTCAAAGGAATATACTGCCATACTGTGGTAGCCCACTATGGGAGGCGCCTGCACCAGCATAACGTTTACAGGTATACGCTCCAGCCAATGGCAAGCCATTCTTATAAACACATAATCGTTACCGTCACTGCCTGCCCATATGACCAGCCTGTCTGCCGGCTGCGCCAGCAAACGGGCCTGTAATTCCCGCCAGCGGGCAAACGCATCGCTGTCACCGCCCCAAAAGTTGCTGTTTTCTTTATTAAAGTCCAGGTTGCGCAGAAATGCCATTCGCTTTTTTCCATCATCCAGCGGGCCGGTGCCGGGAATCTCATTGAAAGCAAATACTTCTCCTGTCAGCGTACGCTTTTTGACCGCCCAGCTAAGTATGCCGCCCCCGCTCAGGGAGGAGACGATGTGTACATCCGCCATATAGATTTTTTTAACAGGAAGTGATCTGGTAAAAATAAGCGTATATCCGGCAAACTTTCCGTCATTCGTCAACTTTTTCCTGCATTACAAAAACCAGTGGGCGGCAGCCTTTTGTAGTTCGTTATAATCCGGTTCGTTGTCCGAAGCCCAGGCAACAATACCATCGGGGCGTATCAGTATGGCGCTTACGCCTAACTGGTCTTTTGCTTTGCCTGCAACATACCTGATCCGGTTGCTGTACTTTTCTGTCCAGGCTTTGAGTGCATCACTCCTATCAAAATCAAGCAATATCCCCTGGCCATCATGCATCAGGTCCCCTATTCCTGTGCCGTCTCCGAATGCAAAGTTGGGAACGCTGTAGCCTGTCAGCGGATGCGCTCCACCGAGATTATAGCGGGTAAAAATGCCCCATACCCTTCCCGCAATATAGGTGGCGCCATCGCGTGTATTTATCAAGTCACGGAAAATTGCATACAGTGCGCGAGCATGAGGATCTGGCCGCATAATGGCCACCTGGGCACGTGACCAGTCCAGCACCTGTGCACCAATGGGATGCCTTTCCGTATAATAGCTGTCCAGCAAGCCTTCCGGCGCTTTATCCTGGATGGTAGCGGCGAGCTTCCATCCAAGGTTCATGGCATCTCCCAGCCCGAGATTTAGTCCCTGGCCTCCCAATGGCGAGTGAATATGCGCGGCATCACCGGCCAAAAGTACCCGTCCGTTGCGGTAGGCAGTGGCTTGCCGCGCCCTGTCAGTCCAGGTGGTGGCGAAATGCAGCGCGCTGATGGTAACATCGGTATCAGAGATGCGGCGCAACACCTCCTGAATGTGCTCCAGCGTAATTGGTTTCCCCGCATCATGAAATGCTCCGCCATCAAAATCCTGGATCATCAGGTAGCCAGGCTGCGATTGGAGGTACATGCCTTTTGCGGTCATGTTACGGCCCGGATTGAGTTGCTGGGGATCGGCAATATCCACTTTGGCAGAGTAGCCGGTAAATTCCGGCTCCGTACCTGCGAATTCAAAACCGCCCGCCTTGCGGACAACACTGCGGCTTCCATCGCAGCCCACCAGCCATTTGCATTGAAACGACCGGTCACCTGCCAGCACTATTACGTCATCGTTAGTTTGATGAAAGCCAGTAACGCCTAGCCCCCGCCTGATGATTACCCCCAGGGATACCGCGCGGCGGGTCAGCACTGTTTCAAGTTCGTACATTTCAGAAATTAAACTGGTCTCCGTCGAACCTGGCAGGCGATATTTCCATTGGGACCTGTCAATATCACCATCGTGGAATGGAATGCCGGCGAAGTGCCCGGCCTGACGGCGTGGCCCCTGTACCGCGTTTGAATGAGGACTTTTAAGCCGTTTATGTATTTCAAATTCTTTCAGTAACCCACGACGGTAAAGCGCTTCAATAGTAGGCGCCGATAGCCCGCGTATCCCGAAAGGAAGTTGCTTCAATAAAGAATCCGGAGTCTCCGCCTTTTCCAGTACCAGGACAGAACATTTGGCCAGGGCCAGTTCACAGGCGAGGAACAGGCCCACAGGCCCTGCGCCGGAAATGATTACATCGTAAATAGTATGATTTTGTGCGGGTTCCTGGCTTACAAGTGTAGCGTTCATATAGCATAATTGAAGCACAAAATTCCGGAATGCCTGCTCGTCAGGCTTGTATAAACGCGACAAAATCGCCGGCAACAGCCAGCTTTCTTTTCTTTGTTCTCCGTGCAAATGCCGCCGGTGTAGTGCCGCTGCAGCGCTTGAACTCCCTGCTTAGATGAGCCTGGTCTGTATAGCCAACCTCATGAGCCAGACCGGCAAGGTTGGTATCCGGGTAAAGCCATAACTGGTTTCGTACTTGCTCGAAGCGCATCACACCAGACACGTCTTTCACAGTATGACCAGAAGATTGCTTGAACTTTCGTTCCAATGTACGAACTGTAGCATGAGCCGCCTCCGCTATCCCGCTTACCGGTATAGCACCATTTGCCTCTCTCATAGCTACTCCCGCTTTGAATAGCATACTGTCTGCAGCAACCTGCGACCCTGCATCCAGGAAATACTGTTTTACATGAGCCAGCGCTTCATCCATCTTCTCCCCCTCCATACATTTACTCAATGTGGATTGAAGGCGCGCGATCGGATGCTCAAAGATGTTCGCGCCTTTCTTATCGGACGGCAGTCCGAGCAAATCGAATACGGTCCAGGGAAAGCACCTGACACCGATAACTTCCAGGCAGTTTTTCGCGTTTAAAATAACAGGCTGGTTAAGCAACCCCATTATAAATGGGCGATGGCAATGGTTGCAAACCACCATGGTGGGAAATGTGACAGTCGCCTCCGAAATGAAAAACAATTTCAGCGTAACCATCCGGTAGTATCTCGAAATCCGATGGCAATTCCCCGAAGTCTACCCTGGTATACCAAAAGCACTTTATAGCGTGTTGCAGCTCTTCAGGAGGATCAAATTCCTGGTGCTGCATTTTGAAAGATAGCATATCCGGGGTGTTTGTTTAACAGTCAATTTGCCTGGGTTTTTACGCGGTAAAAATACAACAAAATAAAGAGGATAGGATTTCCCTTGCTTAATCAATTATTACAACCAGGTACTTACGGTTTTCGCTGCCTGTTTAATTTCTTTTTCAGCAGATGCCCTTTCCACATCCAAAGGCCACTTAATGCAACTACTGGCAGAAACACCCATCGCACCGCGTTTGCGGCGGGTGGGTTGGCGGCTACCGGTCCATAAATATATCCCAGGATGGGAATGCTGAGTATAATATGTAACCAGCGGATTATTTTACGTTCTGTGGCTGCTTTCATAAAAAATGCTTGTTACACAAAAGTAGCCCGCCATCCTGTAGCCACTTATGGGGAGTCGACATGCCGGGGAAATGTGGCGATAAAACGGGTGATACTCATTATTATATCCTGCTTTGCGAAGCAAAAGCAGGCGAACTTACTAAAAAGCCTCATAGAGCCATAGCTCTATGAGGCTTTTTACCACCTGATTTAAGTCCTGCCTGCTGAACGGTAGCCTCATACTGGCAGGTCCTCTTTTGTTAAACCTTCTTTTGCTTGCTATTGCTGTCTTTTTCAGATGGCGGCTGGTCTTCCAGCAACGTCGCCTTTTTCTCGATGGCTTTCTTTATCTCCGGGTCATCCGATGTAACACCGGAATTGAAGTTACCTCCCAGTGAGGTTTTATCCCCGGTATCTTTTCCCGGAACTCCCTTTGAAGTGTTTTTGTTTTCTGTGTTCTTGCTTTCCATAAAAAAGATTTTTATTTACTAATACCTCATCAATGCTGCAACAGGGCTTTCAGCCGGCATCTCGTCTTTTTCGAGCAGGAATACCTGGCCGCCATTGGCGATGGTTTTAATTACCGCCATATTGAGCAGGTCTTCATTGTTGCCAGTCATGCTGTCATCAACATGCAGTTCATTTTTCATTTCATCAAATGCTCCCCATGCCTGCGTGTTATTCGCCACAAACAGTGTATCTATCTGCCCATAATAAGCAGCAGGAACTATATCTGCAATGATAGAAGAAGTGCGGCCTGTAGCGGATTGATTGGCGTACCGGTCCTTTACTTTCTGCAGTTCCTGGTTAAAGTATGGTTGCAATACAGTGCGTGCCTGTTTGTACAAAGCAGGGGTATCATCGTATTCATGATTACCGGTGAGCGCTTCAGGATACACATATGTATATCGCGAAACAGAACGGTATACTGTAATCAGCTCCTCTGCGCCTGCCAGCAAAAGCGGTATATGCTGATCATGTAATACTTCCCTGAAAAGAATGTCGTCTATTGCTTTCAGATACGCTGTGATATTTGTATCGCTGGCGCCGCCAATACCCTGATAATTGGTATCACCATTGGTAGTATCCGGGTCCACGGGAAGGTTGGTGGCCGTGCTGTCCGGGAGCCCGGTTACAGGTATCGTATTCATGCCCGTTGCATCTGCTTTGAAAAGCCGGGCGGTATGTTTACTGATCACAAGTACATAAAAATCTTCTGTTGCCGGCATCACCTGTACCAGAGGAGATAGCTGGAAAGAAGTATTTACCACTAATTGTTCTGCCGGTGATACAGACATTTTAACATACCCTGAGAAGCCGGGTGCAAAGAACATGGCCAGTCCGGCTGACTGGCTTCGCCAGAAGTCCTCATCATACATCAGTGTATACCCGGGGCCGAGCAGCTTGTCCGTTTCTGGCTGTTTCAGACCTTTCTCCTGTAATATTTTCTGTGTCTCCTGCAACTTATTTTTAAAAAGAACCGCATCTGATAAATCATTCACTGCAGCCCCATATTCATGTGTGGGAATATAAACTGATACACAATATTTTCCGGAGATAGCAGCCAGATGATTGAAGGCTTCCTTCGTGAATACACCAGGCAGCTCTTCCGGAGGACTCGCTTCCACCTGTGCCGCAGGGAAACGGTTACGTACGTTATCTTCCTGTTCCTTTTCATGGTCAGGCTTACCGCTTGTCCGGGTACCATATCCCCTGGATGTATTTGCTTTTGAAGTATTCCTGTTCGAATGTAATACATGTACATTATCCGACAGCTCATCCGGGCCGTCAGTGTATTTATCTGTTATTTCCTCGTATTCATCCATTCTTTCGGGAGGCGTAGCCTGTGCTCCAAGTCCCTCTTCTTTGTTTGCGCCGGAGGGTTTCCCCTTGCCGGGATGGAAAGTTCCGTTTCTATCTTTTCCCATAAAATTATTTTTTACAAAGTTCAACAATGACTGCTCACATGCTATTTTTCATCCACAGCAACTGTACCAATAATCTCTGTCGCCGGCCCCTGCAATAACACCGGTTATACCGGTACGCTGCGTAAAGGAACGGCATACCAGTCATACTCCTGCATTTCCATGAAGCCGGCAAAAGGGAAGATGAAAAAGAGATGTAGAGAATTTACCGCGTATTGATTTCTTTTGAGGAAGGAATTTTACGTCAGATGCTTTCCTGGATCCACCACTGATGCGACCGGTCTGGTGCAAACACTACTTCTTAATCTCCTGCAAAAACTGGGTGGGCGTTTTCCCGAATTCCTTCTTAAACGCCTTCGTAAAATACGACTGCGTTTGAATACCCACGCGGTACATTACGTCCGAGAGCGGTACATCCTCGTGTGTCATAATATAAACGGCCCTTCTCAAGCGGGTAGTCCGTATAAATTCCACAATATTCTGACTCGTAATGTGCTTTATTTTCTCATAAAGTTTTGTCCTGCTCATGCCTATTTCAGCGCATAGAACGTCTACATCAAACTCGGGATTGATCATCTGGGATTCAATAATACCAAGCAGCTTATCCATAAACTCCTTGTCCTGGGTAGAATGCACCAGTTCTTTTGCTTCTATATGATAATCCTGTATATAGCGTTCTTTCAGCTTCTGCTTCTGAACAAAAATATTACGGACAGTAAGTAGTAACAGGTCGATACTAACCGGCTTTGAAAAATAAAAATCCGCCCCGGAGCCAACGCCTTCTATTCTAGATTCGATCGCATCTTTGGCAGTAAGCATGATAAACGGAATATGGCTGGTTTCAACATCTTCCTTTATCAATTTACAAAATTCAATCCCGTTCAGACGGGGCATCATTACATCACTTATAATCAATGAAGGAAATATCTCCTTTGCCAGCTCAAGGCCTGAAGCGCCGTCAATAGCTTCAGATACCTTATAAAATGGGTGCAGTGAATCTTTCAGGAACTTCCTTAATTCATTATTATCTTCTACCAATAAAATATGTTCGCCTTGCAAGGCTGGTACAGGTAAGTGCTCGGGGCGGTCGTCCAGCAATAACTGTGGTTCGAATTTTTGCTGAACGCTTTCCAGGGCAATTACGCCTTCCGGCACATTCCCCTCTGTCTTCTCCCCGCTGGAATAATTTTCTGCTGCTGATGGCAACGCTATGATAATTTCTGTTCCCTGGTTCCGTTCACTATATACATACACATCTCCTTTATGGAGAGTGGTTAAACTTTTTACAAAAGCCAATCCAACACCCGATCCGAGATGTGATTGCGTGATGCGGTAATATCTTTCAAAAAGATGTTTGATAGATTCTTTTGAGATACCAATGCCGTTATCCTTTACCCTTATATAGAAGTAATCTTTTGCCCGGAACTCATTTTTGAGGATCAGCTCATTGCTGAAGGAAGGTTGAAATCCGCTGAGGGAGGTAAATATATCGATCGTTATCTTCCCCCGTTCTTCTGTATACTTAAAGGAGTTGTTCAGCAGGTTTAAAATAATCTTTTCCAATATTTGTTTATCAAACGAGGGAGTTAAATGCGTATCTGTAGTTGGAAAAGTAAATTCAATCTGCTTCTGCAGCGCCAGGTCTTCAAATTCTTCTGCCACGGTTTGTACAAATCCACTCAGGTTATGCGGAGAAACTTTTAATTTCAGCACGCCCGCTTCCACTTTTCTAAAGTCCATCAGTTCATTTATCAGGCCTATCATACGAAGCGCATTTCTATGTATGGAACGATAGTAATGGGAAAATTCGGGATGGGAATGGCTTTGTCTTAATTTCTCTACAGGCCCCAGGATCAATGATAAAGGTGTACGCAGCTCATGGGAGATGTTGGTGAAAAGCTGCAGCTGCACCTGGTGCATTTCTTCCTTCTTTTTCTCTTCTAATTTATTGAGTTCAAACTTTCGCCGCTGTTTCAGGGCAAAATAAACGAGGTACATCACCAGGCATCCCAGCAGGAGTAAAAACCACCATGTTTTCCAGAATGGAGGAGTGATAATAATCGTTATCGCGGTACCTGCTTCGTTCCACTTGCCATCATTGTTGGAGGCTTTCACCCTGAAAGTATACTCACCCGGATCCAAATTGGTATAAGATGCTTTCCTTTCAGTGCCTACCAGGTTCCAGTCGTTATCCAGTCCTTCGAGCTTGTAGGCGTACTGGTTATTCTGTGCGGCGGTATAATTTAACGCAGCAAAACTGAAGGAAAAATCCGCCTGCTTATAAGAAAGGGTAATCTCCCGGGTGGCGGTGATGTCATTTAGCAGCGGAGTGCCTTTCTGCCCGGCGGCCACCTTTCTGTTGGATATCTGGAAACCGGTAATGTATACTTTGGGAACGAATGTATTTACTTTGATACTATCAGGATAGAATGAATTAAATCCATTAATACCACCGAAATACATTTTGTTGTCACTGGCTTTCAGGTAAGCATTCGCCTCAAATTCGCCGCCCTGCAGGTTATCTCCTATATTATATCTTTTATGTTGACCCGTTTCCGGGTTAAACTTCAACAGTCCGTTAGATGTGGAAATCCAGAAATTACCTTTATTATCTTCCGTTATTCCTTTGATAAACTCCCGCGAAAGACCAGCCTTACCGGTAAAAATTTTAAAGGTGTCATTCTTCTCATCAAAAAGATATAACCCCGCCTGCCCTATCCATAACCGTCCTTTGCTGTCATTGAATATCACCCGAAGGTCGGGCACCTTTTCCTCACTTTTAAAATAACAGGTAAATTTCCGGTTTTTAATATGATAGCAGTTCAATCCGCCATCGTCCGTACCAATCCAGATATTATGGTGAATGTCTTCATCGATGGATACAATATTATTGCCGGATAAGCTATTTTTTCCTCCGGGAGCTGTTGTTATCCTGCGGAATTTCCCGGTGGCCCGGTCAAATAAATTCAATCCGCCGTAATAAGTGGCGACCCATAAATTGCCATTGCTGTCCTCAAATGTTTTTTGCACATAGTTAGAACTGATGGATTGCCTGTTGTCCGGATCATTTACATACCTCCTGAAGGTGCCGCTTTTCCGGTCCATCAGGTTTAAGCCGCCGCCCCAGGTGCCCACCCATAAATTCCCTTTGCTATCTTCCGTAATATGTAAGACGGCATCAGAACCTATGCTTGCCGGCATATACGGATTATACCGGTAACGGGTAAACGTATTTGTCCGGGGGTTAAACCGGTTTAAGCCACCGCCATCGGTACCTATCCATATATAACCTTCTTTGTCTTCATAAAATGCTTTTACATCATTATAACTTAAAGAAGAAGCGTTGTTTTCCTGCCGGTATAATTTGAACTTATCCGTACCGGGGGTGTACAGGTTAACACCGCCCCGATGGGTACCCACCCATAAATTGCCCTGGTTGTCTTCAAAAAGCGCGGAAACGGTTCGTTGCGACAAGCTGTTCGGATTATCGGGTTCATTCTGGTAATGATAAAAAGAGCCATTGGCCGGGTTGAACAGATCCAGTCCCCCATTAATGCTGCCTACCCATAGATTCCCGGTGGGAGTGCTCAGTATTATTTTTATCTGGTCGTTCGACAAACTCAGGCTGTTTGTTTCACTGTGCCGGTATCCCTTAAAGGTTTTCCGGGAGGGATCAAAAAGATAAAGTCCCTTGTCCTGTGTACCCAGCCAAAGATTTCCGGCAGTATCTTCCTGGATAACCTTCACAGTATTTTCGCCTGCGTTGCCGTCCCTGCTTCCGGATGGATAGAAAATTTCAAATGTTTTGTTCTCCGGATTGAACCGGTTCAACCCATTATCAGTACCAATCCATATATTATCTTTTTTATCCCGGTAAAGATAATTGACCCGGTTATCGCTGATGCTACCCGGCTGGCCGGAATGTAAAATATGACTGAAGGTATTTGAAGCCCGGTTATACAGGTTAAGCCCTTCGGTAGTGGCTACCAGGATCACGCCGTCGCGTTGTTCCAATACACAGTTCACCATATTGTTACTGAGGCCGCCGGCCTCCTGGGCACGATGGGTAAATCTCCTGAAGGTATTTTTAACCGGATCAAAAAGATTTAACCCATTATTCGTAGCCACCCACAGTTTGTGGTCACTGTCTTCACATATATAACGGATATAGCTGTCGCTGATGCTGCTGGCATCACTGCGGTCGTTCCGGTATACCACCATTTCATAGCCGTCGTACCGGTTTAATCCGTCGCGCGTACCAAACCATATAAATCCCCGGCTATCCTGGAATATTGTTTCAATGGTGCTGTTTGAAAGCCCTTCCTCCTGGGTAATATGTTTGAAGGAGAGTCTTGGTTGTTGCGCAAAAGAAAACAGCGGAACCAATGAAAGTGTCATGGCAGCCACGTGGAATAATAAAAAATGGGAGATATATTTTTTTAGAGACACCAGGCGCTTTTTAAAAAATCCTTAAACGAATCATCAACCAATTTAGATAAAATCGGGAAATATAGCTGCCTCCCCCTCCTGAATACCTGCTGATATTAACAAAAGACAGATTGAAACAAATGTTAGATGATTTGAACAAGCCTCCGGAAGCGAATTGCAATAAATTGCTTCCCAGCTAATTATGTACGACTTGAAGCTTAGAGTCACTTTATAAATTCCCAGCATATGAATAAACTACGACAAACGTATCGTTCCGCGTGGAGAGTTAGTTATGTAAGACTATTTTGCCAGACCGCGGCGCCCTTAGCCTTCGCCATCGTTTCATCCATGCCTGCGATGGCTGCTTACAGCGGTAACAACATCCGGATCACCTACCGGATAAAAGCCGACATCCCGGTAAAGGGAAAGATCACAGACAAAGCCAACGGAGATGCCCTGCCCGGCGTTTCAGTAAAAGTGAAGGGAAGCAGCGCTGGGGCGGTAACAGATGCCAACGGGAACTTTTCTTTAAATGCACCGGAAAACGGAACGCTGGTTATCAGCTATATTGGTTATACCACTATGGAAGTGCCGGTAAATAACAGGAATACCCTTCGTATTGCCCTGGAAAACCCCGCCACCGCATTAGGCGAAGTAGTAGTGGTAGGTTACGGAACCACCAGCAAAAAGGATATTACAGGATCAGTGGTATCTATAAAAACTAAAGACCTGCCACAGGTGGCCAACACTTCTATTAATAACCTGTTGCAGGGGCAAGCAGCCGGCCTTAATTTAAGTGTGCGGAGCGCCCAGCCGGGTGGTGGCCTTTCTGTGAACATCCGGGGCGCCATTTCTCCGAGAGGTAGCAACGCCCCGTTGTATGTAATCGACGGAGTGCCTATATTAAATAACGCCTCGCCCGTTCCTTCCATCGCCGATGGCGATCTTGGTTTTTACGGCGGAGTGGACCAGGACCCGTTAAGCAGCATCAACCCTTCAGATATTGAATCCGTAGACGTATTGAAAGACGCCAGCGCTACGGCCATTTATGGTTCTGCTGCTGCCAATGGCGTTATACTTATTACCACCAAAAAGGCAAAAGCCGGACAGGCGATAACGGAATACCGGGGCAGCTACACGATACAGTCGCCCAAACCCTACCTCGATTTTTTAGACGCGGGTAACTTTATGCAACAACAGGTCCGTTTGGCCCGGGATAAGTATTTATATGATAACAACCTGGCCCCTTATGGCAACACAGACCCCTCCTCCGTTCCGGCATTCAATCCCATGTTTTCGGATGCAGACATCAGCAAAGCCGGCGCAGGCACAGACTGGCTGGACCTGTTAATGAGACAGGGCAGTATTAATGAACATAATATTTCCGTGTCCGGCGGTACCGAAAAAACGAAGGTATACGCCTCTTTTAACCTGTATGATAATAAAGCGCTGCTGGAAAACTCCCGCTACAAGCGGTACACCGGGAGGGTAAACCTCGAACAGCAAATCAGCAGCCGGGTAAAATTCAACCTGAATTTAACGCTAAGCCAGGTTAACAGCGACAATGCAGCAACAGGATCTAATGCAGGAGGCCCCGAAAAATACAACCAACTGCAAGCCGCCTACACTTTTGCGCCTAATATTGGTATTTATGATGAATCGGGAAATTATACCAAAAGCTACGACCGCCTCATTACCAATCCCGCTGCATTTTCCATTATCCGGAACCAGACCAGCCTCAAACGGCTGTTGGCTGCCCCAACCCTGGAAATAAAGATCCTGGATAATTTAAAACTGACTGCAGTAGCAGGTATCGATAAACAAAGCTCCGATCTGAAATTTTACCTGCCACGAAAAGCTCAGAACGCGCAATTGCCAGAAGGAATGGCGCAACTGGCCACTAATAATATTGGTAACTATACCGCAGAATCTTATTTAACTTTCAACAAGTCATTTAAGAAAAGCGATCTCGCGGTAGTGGCAGGAGCCGGATACTACAAAAGTATGTCAGATAACTTTGGTCTCCAGGCAGTAGGTTTTTTCACAGATGCTTTTAGTTTTAATAATGTAGGCGTTGCCAGCAATAAAGAAAAGAGTTTCCAGAACTCTTTCAGGGCGCCTGACCGCATCAAAGTTTCCCAGTTCTTCCGGGTAAATTACAGTTACGATAATAAGTATATTCTTACTTTAACAGGGCGTAACGACGGATCCAGCTACTTTGCCGACAATCATAAATTCGGTTTCTTCCCCGGACTTTCAGCCGCATGGCGCATCAGTGAAGAGCCTTTCCTCAAAAACTCGGGCTTTATTTCCAACCTCAAGCTTCGCGCGGGATATGGTACCTCCGGTAATGAAAGCATCCTTGGCACCAATGCCTTATCACTGTATGGAACGGGCTCCCCATTTTTAATAGGCTCCACTTATTACACAGGCATTGCCATTACACAGATTGCCAATCCCGATCTCACCTGGGAAACAGACAAAACAATCAATCTCGGTCTTGATTTTGGATTTTTCAACGACCGGCTTACAGGAGCGCTCGACGTGTTCCGGAAGGAAGCAAAGGATCTGCTGGATTACAACCCGCTGCCATCCAACAATGCCGTAAGCCAGGTGGCGGCAAATGTAGGATCCACCCGCAGCGACGGCATCGAGCTATCGTTGAACTCCCGTAATACTACCGGTGCATTTAAATGGAATACTTCTTTTAATATCTCCCAATATAAAAATTACTGGATAGAAAGAAATCCTGTTATTGCGCTTTCTCCTTTCATCGGCGCCAAAGATCCGATCCGCGAAATATACGGCTGGAAAACGGATGGTATTATCAAAAGCGCCGCTGATGCTCCTGTCTATATGCCCAATGCACGGCCAGGAAATATCAGGTATACAGATGTAAACAACGATGGTAACCTGGATATTAATGACGTGGTGAAACTCGGCAACAGGGATCCGAAATTTTCTATCGGACTGGGTAACACTTTTTCCTATAAAAATTTTGACCTGAATGTATTTGTTTACGGCAACTTCGGAGGATATCTTTTCAACAGCTATTCGGGGTTTTATGATCCCGCACAAATAAACGGCAGCAACGCACACAATACACTTACCGGTATCAAAGGAGTTTGGTCTGCCGACAATACCCACGGGGTATATCCCGGTTATGCCAGTAATCCCTACAGTGGCAATAATCCCACCACCACAAATGATTTCTACCTGCAAAAGGTGAATTTCCTTCGGTTAAGGAATATCACATTAGGTTACAAGCTGCCTGATAACCTTACCCGGTCCACCCGGTTGATACGGAATGCCCGGTTGTTCTTCGACATGCAGAATATTGCGGTACTCACCAACTACAAGGGATATGATCCCGAGGTTACAGAAGTGAATCCTTATCCGCAAGCATTATCTGCCACTTTTGGCGTAAACCTGACCTTTTAATATCCACATCATGAAAATATTCATTTCAAACTGCCGCAAACTTTCGCTGCATCAACTGGCACTGATAGGCCTGATCATACTTTTACCGCTCTCCGGGTGTAAAAAAATGCTGGAATCAGACATCTATTCCCAGCTGGCGCCGGAAAATTTCTTTCAAACAGAAGGAGATGCGAATGTTGCGCTCATTACGCTTTACAATCCCTTCACCTCCAACTGGGGCAACGCTGATCCCGGCGCCGGCAACTGGTATGGTGCGCTGTATAACGCTGATATCAAATCTTACTTCATCCGCAGCCTGATGACAACAGATGAATTACAAACCGATTGGGATGCCAATTTAACCAACTTTACCTTCGGACCCTCCACCTGGGTGGATGCCAACGATCCCACCTATCCCAAGATCAGGTACGTAGCCAAAGCTACCGACGTAATTAATAATATAGAAAAATCAACGCTTGACGCAGGCATTAAAAGAAAATATATCGCAGAAGCAAAAGTGCTGAGAGCCTGGCTGATGTATGTGCTATATGATTTTTACGGCCCTGTAAATGCCAAAACTGATCCGGCAACACTGGCAGATAATACCATCACACCCAGGCCGGACGCCACAACTTATTCCGCTCAGATTGAAGCGGATCTGACTGCCGCCCTGCCCGACCTGGCCGACAAATACAACAGTGATGCCACCAACTGGGGAAGGGTTTCCAAAGGCGTTGCACGCATGCTGCTGCTGAAATTATATATGCACAATAAAGAATGGAACAAGGCGGAAGCAACCGCCAAAGAAATAATGACCATGAATTATTCGCTGGAAGATAATTATGCAGATATATTCAAAAAGAAAGCAGGCAAGGAACTCATTTATGCTGTGCCTACCAATGATGCCTCTCCTAACTACTGGATCCAGGAAGTACTTCCCGGCGACTTCAAACAGGCAGGAAGCATCCAGAGAGCCCCGGGCTGGGGAGGATATTATATGCCCTGGAGCTTTTACAATAAATATGAAACCAACGACACCAGGAAAACAACGATCATAGACCACTATACTAAAAGCGATGGTACGGAAGCCAACAAAAGTAATGGATTAAGAGGAGCCATTCCGCTGAAATATACCAGCATCCAGGGCGACGGACCTGGTTATGCCATTGATGTGGTAGTGTTCAGATATGCAGAAGTACTGCTGGCCATAGCCGAAGCCATCAATGAACAAAGAGGACCAGGCGAAGCATACCAATATGTAAACCAGGTGCGGGCCAGGGCAGGCGTTCCCAATTTTACAGGCTTAACACAGGCAGGTATGCGTACCGCCCTGCTGGATGAACGTGGCAGGGAACTCTATGGCGAAGGCGTGAGACGCCAGGACCTGGTACGAAACGGCTCCCTGATAACTAACGCACTGGCAAGAGGAAAAACAAACGCCAGGCCATACCAGGTGTTATTTCCCATCCCATCTGCCGTGATCATCGAAGGAAAGGGAATCATTAAACAAAACGACGGGTATCCGCAATAACCATCTAACCCATGACTACATTTATGCAAAACCGGTTCATCTTTCTTTTCATCTTACTAATTATTATTAACAGTTTACAAGCACAAAACACACACCCTGCGAATAAAATTAATTTCAACGGAAAATGGGAGTTTGTGAAGAATGTGGATAGTATGGAAATAGCTGCATCCCTTTCCGGTAATACTGGTCATAAAATTTTATGGGAGAAAGTTTCACTGCCCCATACACCACGGATTGAACCTGTGGAGAAGAAAGAGGAGCAATGGCAGGGCACCTGTTATTACCGGAAAAACTTCCGGGTGGCTGCTGCCGTCAGGGGAAAACATATCGCATTGCAATTTGATGCAGCCATGCACGAAGCAGATATTTATCTGAATGGAACGCATGTATATCGCCATGCAGGAGGATATCTTCCTATCTATATTGATATTTCTGATAACGTCAGGTTTGAGGGAGAGAATATCGTAGTCGTTAAATTAAATAATCAAAACAATCCCGCTATTCCGCCGGGAAAATCAATTAAAGACCTTGATTTTAATTACTATGGCGGCATTTACCGCAATGCCTGGCTGATCATCAAAGATAAACTGCACATTGCCGATGCGGTGGAAGCGAACAGGGAATCCGGCGGCGGCGTGATGTTGCATTACGAAAACGTTAGCAACAGCCGGGCAACATTAATGATAAAAACAGAATTGCGGAACGATTACCGCCGGCCACAAAATGCACAGGTGAATTTAATTTTAACAGATGAAAAAGGAGTGGAAGTTGGTCGCGTTTTATCTGGTGTAAAAAATGTAATCAGTAAAGGATATGTTTCTTTTAACGGGCAGGTGGCTATCAAAAATCCCGCGCTATGGTCACCAGAACATCCTTCGCTATACCAGCTTACTGTGCAGGTATTGCAGCAGGGCAAAGTTGTGGACGAAGAGCAAATCAGTACCGGTGTTAAAACCTTCCGGTTTGAAGCAGGTAGTTTTACCTTGAACGGGCAGCCATTTTTCCTTCGTGGCACTAACCGCCACCAGGAGTATCCTTATATCGGCTATGCACTTCCGGATAATGCGCAATTCCGCGATGCCTATAAAATCAGGGCAGCCGGATTTAATTTTGTGCGTTGCTCCCACTACCCTCCTTCCCCCGCTTTTTTAGATGCCTGTGACAGATTAGGAATACTGGTGATGAACTCAATTCCCGGCTGGCAATTTTTTGGTAATGAGGAATTTCAGCAAAACAGCTATCAGAATATCAGGGATCTCATTCACCGCGACAGAAACCATGCCTCCATCATTCTATGGGAAGCGTCCCTGAATGAAACCAATATGAGTATGGAGTACATGCAGCAGTCCCACGATATTGTACATAAGGAACTGCCTTTCACAGACGTGTATACCTGCGGATGGATGGACGATGTGTACGATGTGTTTATTCCTGCAAGGCAACATGCCAGGGCGCCGGACTACTGGAAAAAATACACCCGGAAGCCAATACTGATTGCTGAGTATGGCGATTGGGAATACTATGCACAAAATGCGGGGTTTAATCAAAAAGAATATAAAGATCTGAAAGAAGGAGAAAGAACTTCCCGGCAACTGCGGGAAGCTGGTGAAAAGGCATTGCTGCAACAGGCACTCAATTTCCAGGAAGCCCATAACGACAATCTTGCCGGAACAGCCGTAGGCGATGCTAACTGGCTTTTGTTCGACTACAAACGCGGATACGCGCCGGACATAGAATCGTCCGGGATCTCCGATATCTTCCGTTTACCGAAATTCTCTTATTATTTTTATCAAAGCCAGTACCGGACACCGGAAAACACGAACAGCGATTTTGGCAAGCCGATGATCTTTATTGCCAGCTATTGGAATAATCCCTCCGTAACAACAGTCAGGGTTTTCAGTAACTGCGATGAAGCGGCTCTTTTGCTGAACGGGAAGCTGATAGCGCGTCAAAAGCCCGATCAGAACTCCTTCTCGGGAAAATTGCCCCATCCGCCGTTCACCTTCCTGGTAAACAAATTTGAACCCGGAACATTAACAGCGATCGGATACAACAACGAAAAAGAAGTGATCAGCACCACACAAAGAACGCCGGCAAAAGCCAGCAGCATCAGTATGGATGTTGATACGACCGGGAAGCCGCTTCAATCCGGCCAATCGGATATCGTTTTCCTTTACGCGCGTATTACGGATGAAAATGGCGTACTGGTGCCCGATGCAAAAAATGTCATTCAATTCACGGTTACTGGTAATGCAGTATTAATTGGCAGCAATCCGGTAAAGGCGGAAGCAGGCATTGCCACTATCCTGCTGAAAGCAGGAGAT
This sequence comes from Chitinophaga sp. W3I9, assembly GCF_050434025.1. Lineage (NCBI taxonomy): Bacteria > Pseudomonadati > Bacteroidota > Chitinophagia > Chitinophagales > Chitinophagaceae > Chitinophaga > Chitinophaga sp. W3I9. Next base: position 3,182,378 of record NZ_JBNPWC010000001.1, on the reverse strand, counting down.
CTTACCGGAAAAGTTGTTGTTACTGCCTCTTCGGAAAATCTGAAAGAAGGAACGATAAAAGTGACCATCAAATAACACTTAAATTTCAGCCAGATGAAAATATCAATAATCACTATCTTCTTTATACTGCTCGCGGTTATACTATCGACAGGATGTACCACATCAAAAACATCCGTTGGCCCATCCCGCAACGAATTTGCAAAAGGAGCTGATATCAGCTGGCTACCGCAGATGGAAGCCTCGGGGTTCAAATTTTATAATGATAATGGCGTGGAGCAGGATTGTTTCCAGATCCTGAAAGATCACGGTATCAATACGATCAGGTTAAGAACATGGGTAAATCCATCTAACGATAAAGCCAGCGGTCATTGCAGCAAAGAAGAAACGGTGGCAATGGCCCTACGGGCAAAGAAATGGCAGATGCGGATAATGATAGATTTTCATTACAGCGATAGCTGGGCAGATCCGGGTAAGCAAAAAAAACCGGCGGCCTGGGAAGGCCACGACTTCCCGCAGCTGCTGAAAGATGTATATGATTATACTTTCGATGTAATGTCTGCTTTGAAGAACAGCGGCATCACCCCTGAATGGGTGCAGGTGGGCAATGAAACAGCCGGAGGTATGATCTATCCTGAAGGAAGCACTTCAAACTGGCATCAACTGGCGCAATTAATCAACAAAGGCTATGATGCCATTAAAGCGGTGAGCCCTGCGTCTAAAGTGATTCTTCATGTGGATCAGGGTAATAACCGAACACGCTTTGTTACGTGGTTCGACAGCGCCAGGACCCATGGTGCAAAATATGATGTAATCGGGCTGTCATACTATCCCTACTGGCTTACCGGCAAACCCGATTATACCCTTTCTATTGATGACCTGGGCAATAACCTGAAAGAGATGGCCGCCAGGTACGGAAAGGAGGTGATGGTAGTAGAAGTGGGCGGAGAAGACACGAAAGCGCAGAACACCTATGATATGCTGGTTGCCGTACAGAAAAAGGTAAAGGCCGTGCCGGATGGAAAGGGTTTAGGTGTAATTTATTGGGAGCCGCAGGGAGCAAAAAGCTGGAGCCATTATGGATTAAGTGCCTGGGGAGATGACGGGAAACCCACGAAGGCGATGGATGCCTTCCTGGAGCACTGATACAGTAGGCATACTGCGGCTGACCCACTAAAATCCATTTTCTGCCAGCCAGCTTTTAAATAAATTAAACCAGTTATCCTTGCTGTGAAGATCTGTTAAACCAAAACCATGACCACCAGATTGCAGGATATGCATTTCCGCCTTTACATTCGCTTTCAGTAAAGCGTTAAAAAACAGGAGGGTATTTTTAACCGGTATCACATCGTCATCAGCCGCATGCACCAAAAAAGTCGGTGGCGTATTTTCCGTGACCTGCTTATCGGTACTATAAAGATCCAGCAATGCAGCAGATGGATTTTTACCAATCAGGTTTTCGCGGGTTCTGGGAATAGCAGGATCATAGATCGTTACAGGATACAATAGCGCCATAAAATCTGCCCGGAGATTGATCCGCTCTCTATTTTCAATCACCACCCTGTTCAACTGCGTACCCGCTGTTGATACCAGGTGACCACCTGCTGAAAGGCCCATTGCGCCTACCTTGTGGGGATTGATGCCCCACTCTGCAGCTCTTTTGCGTACCAGCTGAATGGCTGCCTGGGCATCCTGTAACGGACCAATTGTTTTATCAATCATGATGGTATCATGCGGCAAACGGTATTTTACTACAAAAGCGGTGATACCTGCTTCATTGAGCGCCCTGGCCATTTCATAACAGGCGGCTGGCGCCAAAACAAAATAACCGCCTCCGGGAAAAATAAGTATAGCCGTGCCGGTTGCAGTTCCCTTCTTCGGAAAAAAAGGTATCAGGGCAGGTTGTGTTACTTTTCTTATCAAACCTGAAGTATCCGTTTCTTCTATATAATCCGGGGGTATGCTCCTGGAATTCGGAATATTTTTTTCATACAGCGGTATCATTGTTTCCTGCGCATGCGCCAACTGTAAAAATGACAAAAAAGCCAATACTGATATAATTCTCTTCATTTTGTAAACATAAAATGCATGGATACTCAATATTACGCCTACGCTGCAAGATATGATGTGCAAAAATGCTCAATTTTATTTTTTCCTGAAGAGCACCGGTTGGATGCCATAAACAGATTTGAAAGCCCGGCAAAAAGCACTCGTATTTTCAAAACCGCATATCCAGGTAATTTCCTGCACAGGCTTATCCGTGTCTTGCAACAATTGAGCAGCATGCCTGAGCCTGATGCGTATGAGGTATTGATACGGCGTACAATGAAAAGCCGCTTTGAACTGCCTGATTAGTTGAGGCATGGATAAGCAGGCCAGGCTACTTATCTTTGACAGATCAAGATGTTCGGTATAAGAAGAATGCAGGATATCCCTGGCTATGCATAGCCGTTTGTAAATTTCAATCCTGGTAGTTGCCTTAACCGCCCGGATACCAGCTCCGCGAACCACGTCAGATTTGTAAACCCCAATCAGGTGCCGCAACAGAAAAACCAGGTGTTCATCTACCATAGTTGCATCATATCCCCTGCTTTCAATAGTGGTTACAAGCCGGGATAACTGCGCCTGTAAATCAGGGGAGATATTATTAAGGGTCTGGAAAAATTCAGGTATTGTACTGTTATTATAAGAAGAATTATCCAACAGCGCTCCTTCGCTGTTAAGCATATCACTAAACACAGCCGACGCAAATTCCTTTTTAAAAAACACCGACAACCCTCTCACTTTTTCGCCCCGGCTGGTACGACACGAATAACGCTGATCATCGTTTAAAACCAGGAACTGGCCGGGCCTTACCACCAGCCTGTGACGATCAATCCCATACCATTCCTCGCCACTGAGTATTGTTTTGATAGAAAGACACCCGGCATGATCGTCACAATGACTCCCATTGCTCTCCGCATTAATAATAATGTTATGCTTTTGGAATTTGCTGAAATACAATGCCTCATCAAATCCTGGCTCCATATGATCGGGCACACTGGTAAGATACATACACTAATATTAAATTATTTCTATAAACCGGTCAAATTTGTTTTGTTATCCCGCTTTTAACCAGGCAGGAACCCATCTGGCAGGAGTTAGTCCAGCCCCTTTAACTCCCCGCCGGCTCACCCACTTACTCCATCTGCTAAACGGGGCTTCTGCCATTCCCGCTTATCTCGGAATTTTAATGGTACACAGGTCGATGAAGAGGCTCCCCCGATCCCGGCGGACTTTCCGGTAAAGCCCTGTACGATGCCATCAATAATGCCTCCCCCCTTCAAGCTCAAAAGCGAAGGAGTGACGGCAGAAGAAAAGCTCCAGGTACTGCCAGATTTATTCTTCCGTACCCATCACTCGCATATTATCAATCTGCAGTACATCAAACGCTATATCCGGGGAGAAGGCGGGCAGATAGAACTGGAAAATGGTGTGTATGTAACAGTATCGCGGCGAAAAAAAGAAGAGCTGCTGAAAAAGTTCAGGTATAAGAAATAGATCGGGCTAACAGATAAATGGTAAACATCTCCCAGGGAATTTGCTGCACCGGTATAAATTTACCCGCTTGATAAATTAGTACTGTCAATATTACAATTATTCAAACCGGGCACTTGAAAAATTACAACAAAAAAATAACTGATTATCAGAAATATATAAAAATGCCCCGGGCATACCCCCCCACATTATCAGGACTACGAATTAAAAATTTGAAAAATAAATTCCCGGGGAATTAAAATTATTCTTTATTTTAGATAGTATTATAATCGTGATGCTTACCCTCAGGTATCACATTTGTTTAACCTATTCTCATTTTTGCTATATAGTCTGATAATATGTAACCCAAAGTATTCCTTCAACCAATAAACATTACCCATGAAACGTAACCACTATTTGAAAGCATTCCCGTTGTTAGCCGTATTGTTTTTCCTGTCCTGTAGCAAGGATAACCAATCCAATCAATCAGATAACCAGAAAGATGGCCCGATCACTTTAAAATCCGGTGCGATGGTCGAAAAAAAAGGAGCTGATTATTTTTGGGAAGGAGATATCCGTCTCACTAAGGAACAATACAAAAACCTGGATCTCTATGGCCAGCTACTGCCCAAGAAACCAGACTATGTAGGCGCCGAAAAAAATGCGCACCCGGTGTATAATGTGCCCTTTCAAAACACCGCCCAGGGCCGCACCATCCCCAGAGCATTCAGTATATACCCTACTGCCTATAATTTATGGGCCATGGTGAGGATTATATACGGGTCAAATTTAACCCTGGCGGAGAAACAGAAAGTCCGTTCAGCACTGCTTGAAATGGAATCCAATACCAATGTAAGGTTCTACAACGCTACCTGTGAGCCGCTGGTTGACCCCACTTATGGATTTACTTACCCCAACATCGAGTTCTGGTCCACAGATGGTGCTGATGTCAGCGAATCAAACCTCGGAAGAACAGGCGGGGTACAACGCATCAACCTCGCTGATTTCGCCTTTGATTCATGGGACAACAGTGTGATCATCCATGAAATCTGCCATGCGCTGGGTTTAAGACATGAGCATACGCGCCTCGACAGGAATTCGTTTGTTACCGTTAATACGTCTAACCTTACCTCTTCCGGGCTCGCGCAATTTAATATCCCCTCCACCAATTACTATCAGACAGGTACATACGATTACACTTCTGTAATGGGATACAGCTCGCTGACAAGCAGTACATCCATAGTACATAACACCAGTTTACCAATGTACACTAAAACAGATGGCAGTTATATTTACCAGGGCAGCTTTCTTTCCAACAGCGACAGATCCTGGATAAATTATTTCTACATTCCGTATATAGCAAGATCAGATGTGTATGCTGAATTGGCGCCAACAGTGTATAAGTCAGATAACACCATCATGACGCCGAGTGAAAGACTTGACCTGCAGGCGGCTTTGAACAACGGTAATCCATACCCTCCTAATTGTTGTACACTGAACAATGATTTAGGAAAATTTACCTGTCCTTAATGTAAGGACACCAGGAAGAAGCCTGTTAAAAAATGACAGGCTTCTTCCTGGTTTTAAAAGATAAAAATGTAATTTACTTTTCAAAATAGATAAAATATCCACAGATGAAATCCTTTTTCATTTTTTTGTACCCAATTGTAGCGCTGCTGTTATTACAATCCTGCGGGAAGGATGATAACGATGGTGATTTACAGATAGATCCTTTTACCTATGGCGCTAAATTCGATTGGCGGGAAGACTCTATCAAGACGCAGCAGGAAGGAAGCTGGACAAAGATCGGGAACGGCAACATATTTTCCTGGCTGGCAAGAGAAAACACGCTGCAAAGCACCAGTTTCGCGGCCTATGGTCTCCGGACAAATATCAAAGCGAATTTTGTATATACTATCCAGAAAGATTCGGTATTTGCACTCAAGCTAACTGCAGACAGCATCTATTTTCTGGATGGAGATGGCCGGCAAAGAACAGATCTGAAAGGAAAAGTTACCTATTCACCGGATACTTCATTAGTCGTAATCAACACGGCTGTGTCACCAGCGATTACAATAAAATACCGGTTGGAAAAATAGGACGTTCCCTGTATTGTTCAGGATATTTATAAATGCCGGTTATTAAAACTGGTCTTATTTGTTTGTGCCTGGTTCATCAAACAGGCAACCCATCAGAACTGAATGATAGCGCCCAACCTGGCGCCGTAATAATTATTCGCGGAGCCATTAAACTGTGTGGAAATCTGCGTGCCGTTACTCAAATAAGAGATATCAGTTCCTTCCGAAATCCTCGCATTCCCCAGCATGCCGTTAAGTGAAAAGGCGAGAAAGCTGTTAACAGCATATCTGACATTCAAACCATAGTCCATACCATGTCCCTTCGACGTTTGCGCAAAGCTTAACGGATGCATGAACAGATCGATCAGGTTCCAGTTCGCCTCTCCCCGGTAACTGATCCAGGTATAAGCGATATCAGCGCCCACTGATAAAGAGCGGTTGATCTTGTAATTACCCTCCAGAGAACACTCGGGTCCACGCCACTTTGCTGTATAACTACTCTGCAGGTCCGTTAATTCAGGACTAAGTATAACAAAGTTTTGCCGGGTATTTTTATAGGATACCCCAGCTCCCAAACTGAAATTGGCACGTTGCAGAAAGGTAGCCATGGCGCCTGCCCTGAATATCTCCAGGTAGCCCCTGTCGCTGGAAAAAGATTGCTGAAAGGTAGGATCTGTGCGGTTATCACCCTTATAGTCGGTATCCACACCACTGCCGCTAACTACACCATTTCTTTGATAGTATGCGTTGAACCGGAGGCATTTCAACGGGCGATAGGCGCCATCCAGGTAAAAGCCCAGGGACGTGATACCATTAAAGTGCAATTCTGATAAAACGTTGGGGGATTGTCCCTGCGGATTACCTGCAATCGACCAGTCGAAATCATTCGTGTTAAATGCACCGCCACCGGATACCGAAAACTGACGGAATTGCGCATTTGCCGGAAATTGACTCAGCAGCGCCATAATACAGATAGTAACACCCGACCATAAGGGTTTTAAGCTGGTCATGTTATTGGGATTATATAACAGATGCAAATAGTGTTTTCATACCAGCTAAAGATACATGCTTCTTCAGAATAATGCAATAACATCAGATGAAAATCCCTTAATCATCCAATCCCTTCCCGTCGAGAATCTGCGACATATATTTCTCCACCCTCGACTCCCGCGTTTTAGATTGTTTGGGAGCAGAAAAATAAAGCAGGTAGCCTCTTTGCCGCCCCGGTGTTAATTCATAAAAAGCTTTTTTCAAGGCCGGCTTTTTATCTAACTGCTGCTGAAATTCTTCGGGGATGGCGTATTCTTTCGTCTTTTTAAGCGCCACTTTCGCACCTGCTTCTTCCAGTTCAACCGCCTCATAAATATATGCTTTCAGGGTAGGCGCCAGCTTCACTATTTCCTGAAGACTGGTAAAGCGGACCTGGCGCGCCGCCTGCACATTTTCTGTTTGCTGGATCAGGATTCCTTTAGGGTCCTTTAACAGGGCTCCTTTAAAAAACAAAAGCGCACAGTACTCTTTAAAAACATGTATTAAAACGATGTTACTCTTTTCAAACATGTAACAGGGACACCCCCATTTCAATTCTTCATTCAGGTGACAGTCGAGAACAATCGTTCTCAATTTCTCTATTTCTTTCTTCCACTTGTCAGCTTTACTAAAATAGAAATCAACCTTGGGATTCATATTATCTTGTTTTATTGATTAACTGAAATAGTTTTCCTGTCTGCAGGCCTGAAGTACCAGGATGTAATTGTCAACGCCAGCAATAACAACGAAGGAAAAATATTGTTCATGGTACCAGTTGCCATATGTGAAAGTGCGGCTCCCGACATGACAAAGAAAAAGCCTGCATACGCCCATTCCTTTACCAAAGGAAATTTAGGAATCAGTACTGCTATGGCTCCCAACAATTTCCAAATGCCCAGTATGGTCAGAAAATAAGTGGGATAGCCCAGATGCGCCGTAAAATCTGTTTCATCCTGTTCTTTAAATAACTGTACTAATCCGGTTGATACCATTCCTAATGCAAGCCAGAGCGTAGCAATCCAATAAATAATTTTATTTCTCTTTGACATGATGTGTTATTTTAATTTGCCTACGATGCTTTGTAACCGGTTATGTGCCATATTCAGGCCGGGAGCAAAACCCATTTGCATCATCTGGTCCCTGAGTTCAACTGATTTATATACAATATGCATATTGAGTTTGCTGGTATCGGCTGTAAGTGGTTCAAATTCCAGGAACTCGAGCTGGGCGGCAAAAGGTGCATTCTCCATTTCAAAAGTCCGGGTAATTTTCTGGTTCGGAATAAACTCATGAACGGTTCCATTGGCTTTAAATAGCACGTTGCCTTTAGCATCGCTGGTTTCAAACTGCCAGCCGCCGTGCTTCCTGTTTTCAAGTTTCAGCACTTTGGTTCCCATCCATTGCTCCACAATTTCGGGTTCTGTGTATGCCGTAAAAAGTAATTCCACCGGCAAATCAAATTCCCTCGTTATCACTAATTCCTGTTTGCCATCTTCGGCATTGATTTTTGTTTTTCGTTCCATAAGGCTGCTATTTTTTTGGTTTGTACTTTTTCATAATGGATTCTAATTTATTAAATCTGTCATCCCACATTTGGCGGAATGGTTCAATAAAGTCTGCTACTGCTTTCATTTTTTTTGCGTTGATGTGGTAATAAATTTCCCTGCCGTTTTGTTTCTGTTCCAGTAGTTCGCATTCCGTGAGTATTTGCAGGTGTTTGGAAACTGTTGGTCTGGCGGTGTCAAAGTTAGCGGCTATTGCCCCTGCTGTCATGCCCTGTGAAGCTACCAACAGCAATATAGCCCGTCTTGTCGGGTCCGCTATGGCTTGAAATACATCTCGTCGTAAATTCATTGTGTAGCTATTTGACTACAAATGTACATGTAGTTATTTAACTACACAAATTTATTTTTCACCGGCGGTTGGCTGTCTTAACGAATCATTGATTTGAAGATGATTACCTGATCCCCGTGATCCTGTAAAGCGCCACGTCCTTTGTCAGTAACAGGCGTTCGAAATTAGCAGGAATCTTATCTGTATGTTCATCCAGCAAAAAGGAAAACTGGGGAAGATATGTGCTGCTAAGCCGGTTAAAAATAAGGTAATTCACAGGGGATTTTGTGATATCCAGGTCTCCCGGAAAGCGGGGAACATAGTTAATGACCTTGGGGGCAAGATGACCGTATGCGATCCAATCATTGATATTATTGCTATCGTAATAGAGTGGTATCATCACAAACCGGCATCCGAGATAATATGCGCTGGCCGGATGTATGGCCATGATCGTTTTTTGGGATAAATCAGGATCCTGCGCTTTTAAAAGCTGTGTTATTTTTTCCATGTCCGCCAGCTGTCCACTATCGTTTTTGTCATCCAGGTAAATATCCATTTTCCTGATAGTCACTATTACGTTTATCAATAAAAAGAAGAGCAGTGCGCCGGCAACAAGCGGTTTTAATTTTATCCACCCCGGATCAGACATGCCTATTGTATACAACAACACAGCTATAGCCATACCGGTTATGGCAAACCAGCTTAAAAGCAAACGGTCTATGATAAACGCCTGTGAAATCAAGCCTGTATACATTATTAAGCAGGTTGCAATCACCAGGAAAAATTTATTATCCGCCAAAAAGGACCTGCATTTCCGGGTAGATAAAAACTGTACAAAAAATAAAATAATACACCCAATAAACGATAACAGTGTTTTTATAGTGAGCGTGGAGAAAACCTCCATTACATTATATAAAAAATGTTTCCCATAATCTAATGGTGATTGCCGCATAATTTGCCAGACAGAATTGTAGGATGCCTGGTCATGCCACCACCATTTCGGATTAACCGGAGCTGACTGGTACGACAAGCCATAACCAACGTTCAGATAATGCCAGCTATTAAAAGGACCGCCGCTGTTAAGCGTATTAATGATCCACCAGGGCAGGGAAACTATTGCAAACCCCACGAACAAGGTGAACACATTTGAAGAGGCGGCCCGTGGCCGGTAATAGAAAAATAGCAGTATTATAAAGGAGGGCAGCAACGCGTAACTGGTATACCGTGTCAACCCCGCTAATCCGGCCATAATTCCTGTTATAAAAAGATATTTATAAGAAGCTGACTGCAGTGCTTGGAAAAAAAAGCAAATAGCGCTTACATAAAACATGGTATCCAGCATGACGTTTTGCGCCTGGATACTGTAAAGAAAATAGGTGGGATTAGCGGCAACAAGTAATTGCGCTAAAAAGGCAGGCACCTGGCTGCCGGTAAACTTCATCACAAAACGGTAAATAACCAAGAGCAGCACAGACGAGGAAAGCACAGATATAAATTTCGCCGCCGCAAAACCATCCTGAAAAATCCAGGTGAACAAGCCTGTTAATAGCGTAAAAAGAGGAGGCCAGAAATGTGAACTCACACCCCGATATCCTTTTCCCTCAAATAAGTCCACACCAGCCAGGTATTGCATGGCGCCATCCCACTCCTCGAACAAAGTATGATGTTGCGCAATAAAGAAAGTCAATATAAAATATGCCAACGGAATTAAAGCTCCTTTCCAAAGAGCTGGTTTACTTGATCTGATAATCATCTGACAGCTTTAGATACCTGAACCTCATATAAATTAGGCTTATTTTCCATAACAGATAAATATGTTGTTTAAGTATATGTATCAGAGGTCTGTTGTTGCATATATATCATGCTCAGCCATTTAAATATAAATTTAACAATAGCCCACCGACTTCCCGAAACCGGGAAATGGGTTATCTTCGGTATCTGCGTGTTAGAAAATAAAAAATGAATTACCAGGTAATTGCTCCCCCTCCGTCGCTGAAAAATTATGTTCAATGTTTCTGGACCCTGGAGCACCAAACTGACGATGTATCACAAAAAACTTTCACGGCCATGTGCAATGGTGCTCCGGGGCTTATTTTCCAGGAGAACCCCGCAGTGTTTACCGGTTTTGAAGGTGAACAGCTGCCACAATTGTTTGTTTTCGGGCAGGCAAGGAAATATGGCCAATTGCATGGCGGTGGTAGTTTTCGCACGGTTGGTATAAACTTTCACCCCGCAGCACTTAAATCGGTGTTTGGTTTGAATGCTAATGAACTAACCGACCAAAATACCTGCATCAGTCACCTTACAAAAACAGCTTTAAGCGAACAACTGCTTAATTGCAGTTCTGCACAACAACAGGCTGCTTGTCTTTTTAACTTCCTGGAAAAACAGGCACACCTTTACGAAAACAGCAATAAAAAAGTAGATTATGCCGTAACAGCGCTGCAACAGGGGAAAAGGCTGTCGCATGTATTACATGACCTCAATTTATCAGAACGTTCGCTGGAACGTCTCTTTCTTACCCACATCGGCATTACACCAATCTTTTATGCCCGTATCTGCCGCTTCCAGGCTTCGGTAGCGCTTTTGCGGAAAGGCAATCTTTGTTCACTCACAGGCATTGCACATTCGCTTGGCTACTTCGACCAATCCCATTTTATCCGCGATTTCAAACTTTTTGCCGGCGTGAGCCCGGGCATTTACCTGCGCAAATCCATTGAACGGATGCCTGGATTTCCCGAATGGGAATCATAAAAGGGCCTGTCGGTTTTTTACAATTTTACCCGGGGCATAGCAGCTAATTTTGTCACATTGATCACCCAAACCATCACACATGGAACAGGATAAAAGAAAGGCTGCACCAGACAATACAGCGGTACGCACAGCTTTATGGAGAGCCCTGCACGTTCAGATCGATCCGATGCCTCATATTATTGAAGATGAAACCGGGCTTCAACTAATAGCGCCCGATAATGGATGGCAGCAACGGCCGGACATGAGCCCGGATTTTACCAAACGCCTCCGGGCATCCATGGTGGCCCGTGCCCGCTTCATTGAAGACCTGGTGATAGCGCAGCAGGAACAGGGCATTCATCAATACGTGATACTGGGTGCAGGACTGGATACCTTTGCGCAACGCAGACCGGACATTGCATCCCAATTACAGGTATTTGAAATTGACCAGCCTGATACCCAATCCTGGAAACAACAACGGTTAACTGAACTTGGCTTTGGTATGCCGGAGTGGCTGCATTTTGTTGGCGTTGATTTTGAAACCTCCTCCTGGTGGGAGCAATTGATAAGTGCTGGCTTTGATACCAGCCAACCTGCGGTGGTGGCTTGCACGGGCGTTAGCCTTTATCTTACCAGGGACGCGATCGTTGCTACCCTGCGCCAGCTTGCCACCCTTGCACCCGGCTCCCGGATTGCCATGACGTTTTACCTGCCATTTGACCTTCTTAAGGAAGAAGATAAACCCCTGCAACAAATAGCAGAGAAAGGCGCCCAGGCGGCCGGTACTCCTTTCATCAGTTTTTTTACACCGGAGGAAATGCGAACGCTGGCACGTGAAGCTGGTTTTAAAACGTTGGAGATAATATCGGCAGACGATCTTGACAAACGTTACTTTACCGGCAGAACAGATAATTTCCACCCTTCCAGCGGAGAAGAATTTTTGGTAGCGACTACCTGAAATAAAACAGCCTGGCACGATCATGTGCCAGGCTGTTTTCATTTGATATTAAGTTATCAGGACCTTAGCCGGTAAAGAAATTATTTCTTTGCTGCCTTCAGGCTGAAACCAATTTCAACATCTTTGCTGATCATCCAGTTTTCTGGGCTACCTTCTGTTTTGTAGTTAATACCCCATGAAGACCTGTCGATCACGAACTTTGCATTAGCAGTAACGCCGCTTTCAGCAACAACGATTTGCGCAGGGAAAGTGATGTTCAGGGTGCTGTCTTTCAGGGTCAGGTTACCGCTGATAAGATTGGTAGCGCCAGGAAGCAGACTTTTCTGCTTGCTGCTGTCGAAAGGAGCTACAGACGTGATAACGAATTTGGCGGAAGGATACTTTGCCACATCGAAGAAATCGGGGCTTTTCAGGTGCCCTTCCAGGTCGGATGCTTTTTTGTCCGGTTCAGTAACAGAAGCCGGGTCTGCAACCAATGTAGTCAGGTTTACATCAAAACTACCGCCGGTAACAGCGCCGTTTTCAACGTTAAGACTGCCATCCGCTACTTTGATGGTACCAAAACGGGGCGCAAAGCCACCTTTGTGAGTAGCACGCCACTGTACAGTGGTAGTGGCAGTGTCAATGGTATAAGCTGCGCCACCGGTCACAGCTGCTTCTTTCTTTTCTTCGGTCTTCGCCTGATCAGTCGAAGCACCACCACATGCTGCAAGTGTAAGCAGCAGGGCAAAGGCAGGTACTGTTTGCTTCATAAATTTAAATTAGAATTATATATAAGTTCCCGAATATAGGCAATCGGCCTTAATCATGATGCAACATATCGAAAAATGTCAATATTATAACAATCCCTGTATAACTTTTTGCATGATAAAGCTCCTACAGCATAATCACCGAATCAATCTTTGACACCTCCTTATAATACGAAATCACTTCTTCCTCATTCTGAACAGGCACCTGCACGGTAAAGGATTTATACTTCCCGCCGGAAGAATTGGTCTCTGTAATTTTTGCACTTACATCCGCAAACATCGACTTCAGCTCCGCTATCTTGTCCTCGTCCGCCTTAATGATAAACTTAAAAGTATACTCACTGGGGAATACTATTGATTGCTGCAACAATGAACGAAAATTTTCATACGGATCTCCGCCTAAGCTGGCATTTACATTTTCACCTGTAGACATATTAATACTATTTATCAATTTACTTTGCAAAATCAACGTGCAAAATAACTTCTTTTTTAAAAATCCCCCCTGTCCATCACTAAAACATCTTCCCTTCTTTCAGTATCTCCCAACTGCCTTCTGCTATTTCTCCTTCGAGTTCCTGCGCATTCCAGCCGCAATACCCGATGAATATCCGGATGTCCTGCTCAGATATCGTTCCCTTATTCATATGCATCACCGCTGCCTTAAAATCCCCGCCCATATAGATGTTATCCACTACCTGTATACCTTCTTCTATCAGCTCAGGACAACGGTGTATAAAGTAAAGATGCTCCCGGTCTACCGGACCGCCATCATACAACGGAAACGGGGGACTATACCTGAACTCCTCCAACTCGTTAAACTTACGGGGATACTCCTGGTTCACCACAAATCCCATCGCCCCGTTCTCATTATATTCCGTAATGAACAGGACGGCCTTTTCAAAAAAGGTATCCTCCAAAAGCGATGTGCTGGCGATAAACATTCCTGCATTCATAATTTATAAATCTCCCCCAATAATTAATTAAATGTGCCGATCAACTGCAATACCTGGCTGGTGGCCAAAATTAAGCCAAGTATAAGAAACAGCCAGAACCGGGTTGTCCGGTACGTTGGTTCCCCTATTACATAAAGCACCAGGCACACAATCCAGAAAGCGATCGCGAAGCTTTTAAAGGTAACGGAGTTTTTCATATACGTACTCCCGATAATTAAAAGTATAAGCCCCGCAACTTCTATAGGAGGGCCGTAACGCTGCCAGAACAAAACCAGTTTTCTTTTCATAACAATATACTTTTGTTAGATATGCCGAATGTCAAACATGCCAATTCTTTCTTTAGCTGCTCTCCATAGTTACATACACCCTGCGGAAATCTTTCCGCGCCAGGTCGCTTTTATGTATAACAAAAAACAGGTCGCCGGCATCTCCCCAACTAAAATCCCCGCGCGATTTTACGGTAAGCAGAATGGTCCAGTCCTCGGGGTTTCCTTTGCAGGCCAGCGCCGCCTGCAACTCCGGGGAATGATGCTGTGTAAAACCATAGTTATTCATTTCATGATCGCTTTCCAGCAGGCGATTAACCGGCTCTTCAAAGATATCATACAAATTGCTGAGCAGCGCCTCATCCTGCAACAACGACTTCGATATACCCCGGAAAAGATACTGATTAACATGCCAGGAATAAAAACCCGGTACCGAATTTTTAACCGTAGCATCGGCTTTATACGGGGCGTATTGCCCATCTGTCAATTCATAAAAATCCTGCTCCCCGAAGGAAAACCGCTTACCGGATTGCAGGGTGGAATTATCGGCCACATACAATACCTTACAAGGCAGGTGCCCGTCCCGGGCGCCGAGATTGTGCATGGTTTCCAGGAAAAAGAAAAGCATTCCCTTTTCCGGTAAATATTCCTGTAACGGCGCCAGCGCTTCACAATTAACCTGGGCGATGAATTCATACTTATAATACTCCTTGCGGTAATCATCGTGGTACACAGGATAATCAACATCCGCGGGCAAATCAGGCATGCCGCCAAACCGGTGGTTGCCAGTGGCAGCGTAATCTTCTTCGCCGGAATATTTAAAACTGATGGTCTTTTTTACCAGCGCACGTAACGCTTCGCGCTGTTGTAATAACCCCTCTTTCTGCAGGATCTCATCCACTGGTTTAATTAATGCTTCATCATACTGCGCAAAGAAACTTTCATCGTTCCAGTTCACCGGTCCGTTGCCATCTGCATCTTTGTAAGTATTATCCAGCAACTGCTGCTTACTTTTTATATCCAGTTCCAGTCCGGCAAAATCTGAAAAAGCTGCCGGCAGGAATGAAAACGGGTTATTGGCAGCGTTGATCTTTATAATTTTTGGCAACGCCAATAGATTTTCGGGCAGGGTTTTTAACTGGTTCTTCGCCAGGTGCAGGTATTTCAGCTCCGGCAATTCGAATACGGCTATTTCGCTGAGCTGGTTGCCGTTGAGGTTAAGATATTCCAGCCGCGGCATATCCATCAGGTGAGCGGGTACACGCGATAAATTTCCACCTGCAAACGAACAATGCTTCAACTTCGTAAGCTGGTTCATATACTCAGGGATACGGCACAGGTTTGAATCAACAATCACCAGGTGCTCCAGTTCACGGAGATGAAGCAACTTATCATCCAGTCGTTCCAGGGGGATTTTTTTCACCGGCCATTTGGCTATGATTTCCACATGCCGCAATGCTTTCAGGCGATAAAATTCATTCGGCAGCCAGTCGAATGCAGGGTTGGTGAGCACCAGTTTTTTCACCAGTTCCACGGGAGCGCCTGCTGCTTCTGCCACGGAAGTGAAACAGTACTCTTCCCAGTTTAACTGTGCGGTATCTATCTTCCGGTAAACAGTCACCGCAAACACGGGTTGATCACTCCACGAAGGTTTCAACTGCCCCAGCAGCGCTACCCAGCCATCTTTAAAAATAACATCCCCTGAAAATTTTAACGTATAATGGAACCTTTCCCGGTTAATAGAAAGATAAGGCGCCTCGTGTTTGTCTTCCGTAAAATGCAGCACGCCTTCCGGTGCATCGCTTTTATAAATACCCAATGCGGGAATCGTAATTTTCACCTCGCCCGTGGGCTCGTAGTCGTCCAGTAATTCCACCGCCACAGCCCTTTCTACATCGCCGGTCCTGGCAACCACTGTGATGAGTAAAGCCCCTGAGTAATCGAAACCCTGTCCCGATTGTGCTTCATCTATCTCAAAATTAAAATCTCCTATCTGAAAGTGGTTTTTACCATCCGCTGGTGGTACAAAAGCATGAATTTCCATAAGCCCGTTCTTTTGATATGGTTTCCGAATTTGGGTTAACCGGGTTACCGGCACATGGCATAATTATACGAAAAGCGGCTTAAAAAAAGAATTTTGCGTCAAAAAAATTACTTTGCAATATTATGAAGCCATTTTCAACCAATGTTGCTATGTTTAAATATTGCCTGACATTATTAATAGTTGTATTTACATGCACGGTTACTTATTCCCAAACAGCTTTTTCAAATAACCCCGACAGCGCTGTTTTTCTCACAAAAGACATTGATGTTTTCTGGAAAGCGTTTGACCTCTTTAAAAAAGACACGACCGTTAACCCGTTTGGCAGCGCCTATCTCGACATTGGCAGCGCCGGTGTAAAGGGGTTTATACCAGGCAGGATTAAAAGCGCCGAAAATTTATTCCTGGTAGTCAGGAAACGTCGCAGCGACTATGAAAAAGTAAGGGCCACCACCTTGCAAATGAAGGAGAAAGAAAAACAATGCCGCAGCGCGTTCTACGCTTTAAAATACTGGTACCCTCCCGCGCAGTATCCACCTGTTTATTTTGTGATCGGCGCATATAATTCAGGAGGAACCTTCAATGAGCAGGGTTTGTTCATCGGCGCTGAAAAGCAAACTGATGTCAGCAACATTCCATTTATTGTAGCGCATGAGCTGATTCATTTTCAGCAAAAGAACTGGATGGAAAATCCCACTTTATTGCAGCAAAGTATTATCGAAGGCAGCGCGGATTTTTTAGGAGAACTGATATCCGGGGCAACTACCAATAAAATTGCGATAGATTACGGGAATAAAAACGAGGAAAAATTATGCAGGGAATTTGTTACAAGAATGGATAGTACCAACTATATCGACTGGCTATATGGTGTTTCCGGGAAAGACAACCGCCCAAATGATCTCGGTTATTGGATGGGTTATAAGATTACACAACAATATTTTGTGAAGGCAACCGATAAAAAAGAGGCTGTCAGGGAAATTCTTGACATCAAAGACTATAAAGCGTTTTTAACCAGGAGCGGATATCTGAAAGAATATCTCAAATAAGATAGGCATCGGTGTTAATTATCTTACTGACAAAATCCGTGTTGGTAAGATAATTACACTTTAACATATATCTTCCGCCGGTCCATCACATATCCAACAAGCCACATCAGCAGCATATAAAAAACAGCAAACAACAGGGAAGCATTTTTGTCAGATAGCCAACTGGTAAAAGCATCCCTGTAAATAATACCTCTCACGGATCCCCCGTCTATGCGTATCATTCCCAGCAATACAATCACCACCCAGGCAACGATGTAAATGAACAAGGGATTTTTACCAAACACTTCAAAGAAATAAGTCCATTTCCGGAACGACCATACATCAATGATGATGATCAATGCGGCGAGGATCAGCAAATCAAAGCCAGTGGCATACACAACATAGGAGCTGGTCCACAGCGGCTTGTTAATCGGCAACCACCTGTCCCATAACGTGCCGGCCACCACCAGCAATATCCCGGCTACCAGCAACTTCACGATACCGCCTATGCGCTTCCCGTTCTCCTGGATAAAACTACCCGTAAGAAAACCTGCCACCACATTAATAACAGCCGGGAACGTACTCAATAACCCCAGCGGATCAAATGGAAATCCATAATGCCGGTACATGTTCCGGGGAGATAAATAAAGCGCGTCCAATCTGCCAACAGCATTTCCTTCAAGGCTGTAAGGTCCTGGTTGCGTCCCAAAATAATACAACACATACCAATACAACAATAATATCAGCACGCTCATAACAACAAGCATGCGGTGGCTGCTGTAACGGATCATAAAAGCTGCGATACAGTAACAAACCGCGATACGTTGTAAAACGCCCCAGATCCGGGTATCAGCCAGGTCCTTCCACAGGTAATGTCCCTCTTCCACCTGCACAAAAGGAAAAACGCCGAGTAATATCCCAATCATAAAAATGATCGCTGTACGTTTGAATACCTTACCCATAAATGCAGTATGAGAAAGACTTTTCATCTTCCTCATACTGAAGCTAAGAGCGTTTCCCACCACAAACAGGAAGGACGGAAACACCAGGTCGGTAACCGTAAATCCGTGCCAGTCGGAGTGTTTAAAAGGTGCATAGATCGCATTCCAGCTGCCGGGTGTATTCACCACTATCATGAAAGCAACGGTCATGCCTCTCAGCACATCCAACGCAGGGTATCTTTCCGGTACAGATTTCATACGCCACTAAGATAAAGGGGTAAATTTGAATTCGTGTATAATGATTTCCACTGCTTTGCCATTAGAAGGCGGCACCGCTTTAAAAAGCCAGAGGTTCATGTGTACCGGCATTTGCAGCGTGCTGATAGAAGTGGGTGCAGTCCACGTTTTTGTTTCAAACTGGTTCACGTTTCCATTCTGAAAGCCGTGCAAACTCTGAAAATGAATGGAGGTGGCATCCCGCCGGAAACGGTGCGTGGTATAGGTGCCGTTCATCACAAAATCCTTTGCATAGGTTACATTGCTGATACCCGTATCGCCGGTAGCCGGCCAAACGGTATAGTTTAATATCGGCGCATTGGGATATCCCCATCGTGAAAACTCGATATCCATTTCATCAAAACGGCTGTTGCCGGAGTAGTTAAAAAGACCCAATACAATATTTTTATCCAGGGCATTTACGGCTCCTTCAATCTTCCATTGGTAAGTGCCATAACCAAACAGCTGTGTGCTTCTTACCTCTGCACACTCCCACCGGCCGGTATCATTGTGTTTCTTGAGCACCAGGTGTAACCGTCCGTTGCTGTCTACCCACACATTGTCACCACTCCAGTAGTTATTATGTGGTCCCTGCTGACCAGCCGGTTCCTTTACGATCCAGGTATAACCCGAAAACTGGATAGTGGTTTGGTTCAGCGCGTTCACGGCCACCGTATTGGCTTTGCTGTTCTGAATACTTGTTTTTGTTTGAACCGGCCCATCCAGCTTGGAGGAGGTACAATTTGCAAAACAAACAGGGATGGCTGCCAGCAGCCATGCAAAAGTGCTTTTCATATTTTGTACTTTTTATAGGTTAATGAATATCAGAGAAAACAGATATCCGCAAAATCTTCCCGCCGGTGGAAATCCGGCATAGCGGCTTTTACGTCATTCCAGGTTAAAAAATGCGGCGCCGGCATTTCATCCCCGCATTTGTAAAAATTGCCTTTCACCTTCATGGCGGTTAGGGTAGTGATATTGTGATAGCTGAATACTACTGCAGGTATAATCACCGTCAGTTCCCAAACAAATGATCTCCTCCCATGCTCCACTGCCGATGTGATATGGGTAGCCGTGGTGATCAGGTCTGTAGCCGTAACAGGCAGCGGTGCCCTGTTTTCACGGCTGGATCCAAATCCTGCTTTACACCAGCCTATACAGTTAAACTCCAGGTTATAATAATTGCCGCCATCGTCGCAGGCAACAAAAAATTCCACGCAGCTGTCTTTATGAATATCCCCGTTAGTAGAAGCCGCTGCCAGCAAATGGCTCTCTTTTACATAATACTTGAGCAAAATAGCCTCTTCGCTATGCGCAATGGAAAACGCTGCGGTTACCGCATGCGCATACTGCGGCCAGGGGTTACAGCTGATCGGGATCACCTGCAGCCTGTCCAGCAACCGGCTCACTTCCGCCGGTGCCGGCCTGCCATACAACGGAATAAAGGGTACCTCCAGTTTCCGCATCCTTATACCTTTTGATGGCTTAGCTGCGCACCGCTGTCAGCATCCAGGAAAAGCACCGCACCCGGATGGGTACGCAGGATGGTAGCGGGATATTGCTGCTGTATATCCCGGTGAACAGTATCGTATACCGCTGCTGCTTTCCGGGAACCGGGCACCACGCAAAAGATATAGGGCGCTGCCAGCAACGTGGGAATGGTTAAGGTAACGGCATGCGTGGGTACTTCTTCCAATGTGGCGAAACATCCATCATTCACCTGTTGCTGCCTGCATACTTCATCCAGCGCTACTGTTTTCACTTGCAGCGGATCTTTAAAATCGGCCACCGGCGGATCATTGAAGGCAAGGTGGCCATTCTCGCCTATGCCCATGCATACGATATCTGCCGCATGTGTTTGCAGCAGGCCGGCATATTGCTCACAGGCAGCTGCTGTTCCGCTGCCATCGATATAATGAACGGAATGAAAGGGCAACGCATCAAAGATCCGGTGCTTCAGGAAGTTGCCAAATCCCTGTGGCGCATCTGCCGGCAGGCCAATATATTCATCCATATGAAAGGCATTTATGCGGTTCCATTCAATGCCTTTCTCCTGCTGCAGCGCTTCCAGGAACTCGTTCTGGGAAGGGGCTGCCGCAAAAATGATATTCACTTCTTTTTTATTTTCCAATAAATGCCGGAGGGTAACCGCCGCCATCTCCGCAGCTGCCCTGCCCATTTCCTGCCGGTTGGGATAAATCCTCACGGTTAATTTTCCTGCTTTAAATTCCTTTATCATGTTTTTTTATTTAGATAAGATACCCGGAGAAATTTCTTTCGACGTGTACACTATTTTCCCGTTCACGATAGTGGTGTGAATATTTATCTTGTCGTCGAAGATGACAACATCCGCGTCCTTCCCTTTTTCCAGGGTTCCTTTCCGGTCCTGTATGCGGAGAATAGATGCAGGTGTTTCACTCATCATCCTTACGGCATCCCGCAGGGGAATGGCGGCCAGTTCCACCATGTTCAGTACTAACCGGTCGGCGGTAGCCACGCTTCCGGCAAAAGCGCTGCGGTCGGGCAGCTTGGCCACGCCATCTTCCACCAGCACGTTCAACCCATCTTTAAGGCTGCCCAACACCGAGAGGCCTTCCGGCATAGCCGCTGCGCGCATGGCATCGGTGATCAACGCCGTGTGTTCGGGCCCTTTAATTTTATACACCAGTTTCAGCAACGGCGCGGGCAAATGAACACCATCGGCAATAATCTCTACGGTCATGCCATCAATCAAATAAGCGCTTTCTATCACCCCCGCATAGCGGTATGCGTTGCGCCGGGACACGCCGGACATACAGGAGTAAAAATGCGTGGCATGTGTAAAGCCCGCTTCATAGCCTTTTACCACTTCTTCATAAATAGCATCGGTATGCGCCAGTGCCGCCAGGATATTCCTGCTGGTTAAGTATCTTCCAAACTCCGGCGCTCCAGGTAGCTCAGGAGCGGCGCTCCATCTTTTGATGGCCGGGGAACGGGAAAGTATTTCCATGTATTCAGCCGGGTCGGGGTTACGGATATAGCGCGGGTCCTGCGCCCCTCTCTGCTGCATGGAAAAATAAGGCCCTTCGATATGCAGGCCAACAAATGCCGCGCCTTTATCATTCCCCTTATCCGCCTGTTCGTAAATAGCCAGCGTATCCAGCAAATCCTGCTTACCACAGCTCAGCGTAGTGGGCATCATGGCGGTGGTGCCAAAGCGCGCATGCGTAATGGCAATCTGATGGAAGGCTTCGATGGTATTATCCATAAAGTCGTGGCCGCCGCCGCCATGCACATGCATGTCTATAAAACCAGGCGCAATGTATTGCCCGCGGGCATCTATCTCTATGGCGCCGGGCACGTCTATCTGCTGATCGCTTACCTCAGCGATAACGCCATCAGCGATAATCACGCAACCACCGGGAATAGTGCGTTGCGGTGTAAGCACCGTTCCGTTATATATCTTCAGATAGTTTATCATTTATTAATAGTTTTCCGGTTCCAGCTTCTCAAGCCAAATGCATAAAATGCGTAAAAGATCAGGTAGCCATAGCAGGGCAACAACACCAGGTAAGCTAACCGCAAACCATATTTATCGGCCCAGTATCCATACAGCAGCGGCAAAATGGCATTGCCGCATAACCCCATTACCAGTAGGGAGGCGCCCGTTTTTATAAAGCTCCCCAGGCTATCGAGTGCCAGCGGCCATATTCCCGCCCATATCATGGAATTGGCAAATCCCAGCAGCACAATGCACCATACGGAAATGTCCGTTTGGTGTCCCAGCAGCGTTACGTTTCCCTGTATAAAAGGAATCATACAGCTGAACAACAGTCCCAATACGGTGCAGATACGCAACGCCACCAGCTGCGAAAGAAACCGCGGTATCAATAATATACCCAGTATATAACCGGTGATGGTAGCCGCTAAAGTATACGACGGAAATACCTTTGCTTCAAGGAATGGCATCCCCATACCGGAGGCGTAATTAATGATACTGTCTACCGCAATCACCTGCGAACCTACATGGAAAAAAATGGCCACTGCTCCCAAAACCAGGTGCGGAAATTCCAGTACACTTTTCCGGTTTTCATGTAAAGCAGCCGTGTCGCCATGCCCGGTATCAGTATCAATTTCCGGTAAAGGAGAAAATCTTATCAATAATCCCAACAAAAATAAAACAACAGATACCACTGCATAAGGAACAATCACCCGTTGGATCAGCTGGTCCAGTATCAATTCTTTTTCCGGTCCCTGCATCGCGGGGAGCGCCTTGAAAAGCGTTTGATCACCAGGCCGGATGATGGCCACCGCAAATAAAAGCGGCGCCAGTATCCCCGCAGCTTTGTTGCATATGCCCATGATGCTGAACCGCTGCGCGGCGCGCTCTTTATCGCCCAGTATAGTGATGTACGGGTTGGCGGCAGTTTGCAAAACGGCCAGCCCCAGACCAATTGTAAAAAGTCCCGCCAGGAAAACAGGATAAGCCCTCGTAAAACCTGCAGGTACAAAAAGCAGTGTACCGGAAGCCATGATCCAGAAACCAATCATCATCCCCTTGCGGAAGCCGGTTTTCTTCAGCAGGTAACCGGCTGGCAACGACATCACCAGGTAGGCAATATAAAAAGCAAAAGCTACCAGGTAGGATTGAAAATTATTCAGCTCACAGCCTATCTTAAAATAAGGGATCAGGATAGCATTGATCCAGGTGACCATCCCAAAAATAAAAAACATCAACCCGATGATCACAATAGATATCGTGTCCTCCCTCCGTTTGTACAATACCCCCTGTATATTCATATGTGTCATTTGTTGGCCTCCAGCTTATTTCTTAACTGATTCCATCTTTCATTACGCAACGTGTTCTCTGTTTCAATCTCCGCCGGAAACATTATCTCCTCATTCATCAGCGAGAAACGTTTGTTCAGCTGCTCCGGCTTCAGCGCATCCAGCTGTTGCAGCAAACCGGCCGCCTGATCCCGGGTATAATTCACACTATTCATTTTTGCTTCTATCATTAAACAAGACAGGTAATAGATCCTGATATCACTCATTAACAGGAAATGACCAAAGCTGGCTTTATTAGCAGACGGTTGAAGGGAATATAAAACCCTGGCTGTTTCCCGCGCACTGTCCAGCAAAGCGGCGAGCGAAACACCCGGCTTTACCACCGCGCCCTGCGACACCTCATAAGGCGCTTTCTTCAGCGCGTTCCAGCAGGCAAGGGCCTGCGTTTCATTAAAGCCATAGGTATCTTTGCAATACCGGGTAATGAATTTCGTTACTTCCAGCGGGCGGGTGGTACGTAAACTTTCAAAATACGCGGCTATCAGCATATCAAACCCCGCAATGGGATACACCCGGCGGATCGCATAGAGATCTGTAATATCACTGCCCGATTCAAACACCGGGGAATACAACCCGGAGGTGGACCAGGAAGTCATGACCATACCACGGTAACCTAACTTCCGCGCCTGCGGAATAAAGTCACGGATATTATTAAAATGCTTCTCCCAGTCGGTCAGGAAATAATTATCCGGCCCACTCCGGATAGCCGGGGAACCCCATATTTCAAACCCGCTGTGCATAAGCTTTTCATGATCGCCAAAACGATTGAGGGCCCAGCCATAGTTCCAGTCAATAAAAACAGTTTGCTTCGGCAACCCCTGTAATGCATCCGGGTATTTCAACGCAATATCTGCCCATACCACCGGTATTTTGCCCAGGCTCACCACTACCTCGCACAGCATTTTTATGTAATCGCCATACAAACGCCCTTTGCCCACTTTCGCCACTTTCTGTTTCGACGCTTCTGAGTGACCAAGCAGGTAAGTTTCATCCCCACCAATATGAATATACCGGGAGGTATGTGTGGAGATAAGATCCTTATACAGCTCGCTAAAAAGGGCTTTGCAGGCCGCTTCTTTGGTAGGATTTACCTGGGAGTAATCTTTCTGGTCTTCCCGGAGCTCCCGGTAGCGCCAGTGCCGCAGAATATATTCAACATGCCCAAAGCTTTGCTGGAGGGGAATCACATCTATCCCCAACCCGTTACAATACTTTACAAAATCAACAATCTCCGTTCGCGTATAGGCGTAGCGGTTGGAAATAACAGCGTGTTGCTGATAAGGATAAGTGGCCTCCCACTCCATCACCAGCGTGTTGATGCCATGCTCGCTCAGCTGCCGTGCAAATGCTTTCAACGCCGGCATTTTCATCACCTGTATGCGCAGGTCGAGATGAAAACCTTTCACACGGAAAGTATCCGCCTGGCCATTCACCGAAAGATACATGACCAATATAAACACTGCTGTTAATACCCGCTTTGCCATCATAATACTACTGGTTTTTATTATTTACGTGTGTTCATTTCAGTAAATTGAATACAGCACCTGTTAAAGAATTCGCGCCTTGTACGTCATAATCGCCTGTCCAGATATAAGCTCCCAGGAAGCCGTTCTGTTTCAGGTAAGTGGCTTTCTGCGTTACCAATGGCAGGCCATTAAAATACACCCCTTTGGAGATCTCCGCGTATTCCTTGTCTGATGCTGAGGGCACTGCTGCCAGGATATCTTTGTAAGGAATATAGTTGTACGACGACCAGCCCAGGTTATTCCCGTTTGCATCGAGCTGGTTATACCTCAGCCCGAACGCCGGTATGCCGATTACCAGTTTTGAAGCAGGGTATTTCGCTTTCCACAGCAACGCCCCCGTCACAAAATAATCATATCCTGAAGGCTGGCCCGGAATTTTACCCGGCCCTACATGCACGCCATCTTCAAAGGCATGCACATTCAGCCAGGTGGCGGCGGAGAGATCCGGGTAACGGTTGTGGTATTGATTGGTTGGCACCGTTACTGAAATAATAGCGCCTGCACCCAGTGCTGCCCGCAGCTCATTCAATAACAAACCCGTTGCCGCAATGTTGGCATTAATAATAGCGGAAGAAGCGTTGATGTCGGTCATCATGATATCTACGCCATCCATTTTCTTTGCGGCAATATAACTTGCAATGGCCTTCACCAGTGCCGCTCTTTTTGCCGCATCGGTGATCACGGCGCCAAAATTATTACTCTGACTTACGCTCCATCCGTCGCCCGACAATGCGCCGCTTACACTCAGCAGCACCGGCACGCCGTTGAGATGCGCCCTGCCTGTCAGCTCTTCGGCTTTCCGGTAAGGCTCCCCTTTTGAGATATCCATCACGCCGGCAGCCGATATAGTGGCTACTTTATAAGCCAGGTGCGTGATCGTGTTCCAGTCGATATACTTATAACCGGCCGTATCATTCAGGTAGGCCAGCACAACGCCGGCAGCCGCCTTTTTCTGATAGGTGTCCGGCACTACAAAAACGTCGCGGTACCGGCTGGTGGTCATGCCTTCATAAGACACATCGAGCTTTATACGGAAAGCACCGCCGGTGGTGGCCTTGAAGGCAAAGGTATCGGCAGTGGACACTTCTTTATCATTCACCTTCCAGGAAATAGCCACTTTGCCGCCGGGAGAAAATTGCATGCCGGTGAAGGGCAGTTGCTCTCCCATCATCAACACCCTTACACTATCGCGGCTTTCCGGGAACAGGGCCGCTTCATTGAATACGCGCGGTGTAAACGGCCGTCCGTCGGACTGTTCATCCGCTTCTTCTTTTTTACATCCTGCTATGCAATAGCAGCAAACCGCCAGCAATAAATAAATGGATCGTTTCATCAGTTAATATTTTTATTCCTGTGTTTGGATGTTTATTCTTTGTCCCACCATACCCTCTTCAGCCAGTCATCTTCGTTTATCCGCTCAATGGCAGCCTGCACATTCACGGTGTTCTGCTCTTTTTCTGATAACGGATACTGAAACCGCCGCGGTATCGTCAGCGAGGTGGATTCATTGTTGGGAGTGGCTACCAGTTCGGGATAGCCGGTCCTACGCCAGTTGGCAAACAGCTCTGGCCCGTTCAGCATCAAAGCGATCCACAACTGGTTATTGATCTGCTTTAATTCCGTGCCCGGCTGCAGCGGGTTATTCGTTAAGAAATCCGCTATTTCCGCATCGGGGATCACCGGCCCGCCGGGGTAAAGGCTCAGCTGTTTCATGGCTGCCTCTACCCCCTTCTGATAATGTGTAGCCGCATCCGCTCCCAGTGTGAGCCCCAGGCGCACGGACGCATCTGCCAATAACAACTCCACTTCTGCATAGGTCAAATGCAGGAAGGGAGCGTTATTGCGCATAAAACAAGTATTCATCTCACATTTCAAATCACCGTTCACTGCGTTATAATTAGCGCCATTGGCGAGTTTTACGGTAACCGGACCTACCCAGTCGTCATACACATATTTCCCGGGCTTCGACCCCACCAGCCCCAGCACACTGGCTTTTACCTGCGCGGTAATATCTTCCCTTTCAAAGGGCTTCAGCGGCACGTTCTGCTTGTAACAACGCGGAATGTAATTCACCCGCGGGTCGTTGGTATTTTTCAGCTGATCCAGGAAGGTCGTCACCAGCTTCGGCATGGCACTCTGCTGATTGATGGCGGCTGACACAGAATTACCCCGCAGGTCTGAATAATTATTCTGGATATCCATGTGCTTCGTCATGCAGTTATCAGCGTTGCTGATCATCACGCCGCCATCGGCATTAAAGGCTTCCTGGACTTCTTTCTTTGCCTTTTCAGCATCGCGCTTCACCAGGCGCAGGGCCAGCCTGATCCGCAGTGAATTGGCAAATTTCTTCCAGGCAACAATATCCCCCTTGTAAAAAATTTCATTGGATACTTTGTCCTTAGCCGGATCCAGTTGTGCAGATGCCGCTTTCAGTTCTTCAAGAAAATTATTATAAATGTCCTGCTGCAGATCATACACCGGGCGTTTCACCTGGGTGTAAAATGCGCTGCCTGCCTGGGAATAGGGGATATCTCCATAGAGATCTGTTAACCTGGCGAAAGTATATACTTTCATGATCCGGCAGATCGCATTCAGATTGGTTTTTGATGCTACCCCGTTGGTGCGTTCCACGGCATCTACTATATTCACCACATCATTCTGATAACTGTTTTCCCACATTACCCACATCCGCGTAATGTCTTTTATGTACATGCCTCCCACCCTTGCATAATAAGCGGCTCCCAGCTGTTGCATCATCGGCATCAGCACAATGCTGTTGGTACGTTCCTGCGTGGAAAGGTCTCCGGAGAACCACAATTGCGCAAAGATCAGCTGGTTCTCGGGGTTTATTTTGCTGGACTTGGTGGGATCGGTATTCAGATCACCGAACTTGCTGCAGGCGGATATCAGCAGCAACAGCGCCAGTAGTATATATCTCATTGAATGATTGCTTTTAGTGTGCATGTCTGTCATGTTTTGATTGATTAGAACTTGACATTCAGGTTAATTCCCCAGCCCCGTCTTGATGGAAGTGATCCATATTCCAGCCCCTGGCCGTTACCGTTGTTATAATTTGAATCCGGATCTACGTTGGGAATATCTTTATAGATGATAAAAGGATTTCTCGCTACTAAACCAACCGAAGCATCTTTGATGCCCAACCTCCTGTTGAAGGTTCCCGGCACGCGGTAAGACAACGTGATTTCCCGCACCTTCACATAGGTGGCCTTGTAAATAAACGGTACCGCAATACCATTACCATCGGAGTAAAAGCCGCCCCAGTAAACAGAAGGATCCACTGCCCGCGTGTTTTTAGTGTACACCGGTTTGCCCCCGGCGTCCGTGCCGGTTTGCACTACACCTTCAGGCACATATCCTTTTACGTTTCCTGCGGCCTGCCATTCGGCCGGGGTCTTCTTCGCAGCAAGCCTTTCCTGTTCGGAAAGAATCCATTCTTCGCGGCCGGGCAAGGTTTTCGCGCTGCTGCCCCTTACCACGGAGAACAGGTCGGTCATCGAGAAAATATCAGCGCCGTATTTGATATCGAATGCCGCATTAAGACTGAAATTTTTATAGGTAACCCTGCTCATCACACCACCGGTCCAGTCGAACACGCCCTTGCCCAATACTCTTCTGTTGGCCGTAGGCATGGGATTCAGGGAAGATGGGTTAAGGATAATGTTTCCGTCCGGATCGCGCTGGTAGTCGTATCCAAGGATAGCGCCGTATTGCTGACCGGGCATAGCGGCTACCAGCAGGCCAAGCCATCTTGCTTCTGATAAAGCAATAAACGGTACATCGTCTGCAAGCGATTCAACTTTATTAACATTGCGGGCAAAATTTAATGTAAGATCCCAGGAGAAGTTCTTTTTAGATACCGGTGTGCCGGACAGTAAGAATTCTATTCCCTTATTGGTGATCATACCGGCATTGATGATCTGCTTTGGGAACCCGGAAGAGATAGGCGCCGGCACAATATTGATCTGGTCCCTGGAATGGGAAGTATAATAGGTGGCGTCGAAATTCAGCCGGCCGTTAAAGAACTTCAGGTTAGTGCCTGCCTCAAATGAGCGCGTCCTGGTGGGTTTCAGGTTAATGTTTGGTAATATTTTCGTGGCCAGGTTAGCCGGCTGCACCCCATTGAATGCGAGTGGGTAAAGACTGTAATACACATCCAGCATATAAGGGTCGGTGTCGTTTCCTACTTCCGCCCAGGAGGCCCTGAGTTTACCGAACGATAATACATCGCTCTTCATTTTAAACGCATCGGTAAAAATGAAACTGGCAGATACAGAGGGATAAGTATATACGTTGTTATTTTCAGGCAGGGTCGACGAAGCATCTGTTCTCACCGTAGCGTCGAGGTACAGGTAATTCTTATAGCCAAAGGTGAACAGTCCATACGCCGATCTAATCTCCCTGCGCACGTTATTTTCTTCAATGCTTTTATCCTGGTAGCTGTTGATGCTGATCACATCTGTTACCGTCATATTGGAATAGGTAGCGGTAGTGCCTTTCCTGATACGCTGGTTAAAGCTGGCGCCCAGGCGTGCAGAAAAATTGAGATCGGGTGTGATCTTTTTAGTGATGGTAGCCATGAAATCGGCCTGGGTAGTGGAGTACTTCTGGTCCAGTACATTCATCATACCTGAAAGCGCCAGCGGCGTGGTACGCGGACTGTATTTCCGGTAGTTCAGGAAAGTGATATCGGTGGAGGCCCTTGCCAGGAAACTGAGCCAGTTGTTAACCGTATAGGTGGCATTGAAAGCACCGGTGAGCCTGTCTTTCAGCGTAACGTTCGACATTTCATAAAGTATCCAGTAAGGATTCAGGCGGTAAGCGCCACCGCCCCATTCCACGTACTCTCCCTGCGCAGATTTATAGGTATCGGAAAAAACGGATTGATCGATGTTATTAGCCAGGCCGTTAAAGTTTTGCCCGATGTTGGTGGGTGCATCTCCCAGGCCGGCCCTGTTGTTAACCCTTTCATTCAGATAAGTGGCTCTTACATCCACATCGAGTTTACTTCCGAATTTCGACCGGCCGCTGAACGTAAAATTATTGCGGCGGATATCACTGTTCGGCAGGATGTCTTTATACCGCAGGTCTGAAACAGAAAAGCGGAAATTGGACCTGTCGGTGGCATTAGTGAGCGACAAGGTATTATTCAAGGAAGATCCTGTTCTGAAGAAGCTGCCGAAATTATCTTTTGCAAGGGCATAGGGCCTGGTTACGCCGTCGAATCCAATGGAATGGAGACTGGGATCCAACCGGGGACCAAAGTTGGTGAACATAGTGCTTTGCGCCTGCGATTGATCCAGTGGCAGTTGCCCGGAGCGGCCTTGCCCGTACAGGTATTGGTTGCCATCAACTTTTGTAAGCTGGTTTTCAATAGTAGCGGTACTGCTCAGTTCCACGCCCAGTTCTTTCGACTTCGCGCCTCTTTTGGTAGTGATGAGTATCACCCCGTTGGCGGCGCTGCTGCCGTACAATGCAGCGGCGGAGGGGCCTTTCAAAACACTGATCTTATCGATATCATCCGGATTAATCGCCGAGATGGCATCGCCCATGTCCACGCCTTCTGCGAACTTGGTATCGCCCACCTGGCCGTAATTGGAATTATCCATCGGGATACCGTCGATAACATATAACGGCTGGTTGTTGCCGGTGATACTGGTATTTCCGCGGATGATAACCCTGGAAGAACCGGACGGACCTCCCGCGGTGCTGTTGATGATCAGGCCCGGCACTTTTCCTGCCAGGGAGTTGATCACATTGGTTTCTTTTGCTTTATTGATATCCTCTCCCTTTACTTCGGAAAATGCGTAGCCCAGTTCCCGTTCTTCCCGGCGGATGCCGAGTGCGGTAACCACCACATCTTTCAATGTTTCTGAACGCGACAGCAGCTTCACATTCATGAGGCGTTGTGTTCGGGTGAGGAAACCAGCACGCTCGTAACCAATCATCTGGATGATGATGCTGTCGCCGCCGGCGGCTTTAATGGAATAGGCCCCATCGCCCGCTGAGATGGCGGTTTCCTTACTGTTTTTGTTGAAGATACTGGCGCCGGGAATCACAGCGCCATTTTCATCCGTGATGATGCCTTTTATAACAGCAGGCGCCTGCGCAGCGGCATAGTGCCGGGAAGCCGCCAACATCGTTATACATAAGTACAGATGTTTAAACTTGACAATTGCATTCATGGTGGTAGTGATTTTGGTTCTGGCCTAATTCGATAGGTACACAGCAGTGATCAATAAATACCCGCCCGGCTTCACTTTATCCGGAATAAAGCGTAGCGCATTTTGGTTGACTGAATACTCCCTGGCAACAACGATGAAATGATACAGGCTGTTAAAAAACGATGGCTGAAAATAAGACCGTTAACGTACACGAAAAAAAGGTAAAAAAGAGGAATCGCCCCAAAAGCACAATTCCATGTACGTTAACGAAGCGATAAAGGAATTACAAATCCGTCATTTCGTTAACGTACACGAATATAGAAATAAAATTCAGAAAATGCTATCTATCGTAAAATATTTTTTTTCTGGAGAAGTAAAAACAGGGTTAGTTCCTGTAATTGAGATAGTTTTCCCTGGTAATGATATCAATGGGCATATACTGCTGCCGTTCAATTACAGCGGCATGTGTAAGATGATCATATAAGGCCATGATGCCCTTATTCCCCTGCTCCTGTGGTTTCTGGCAGATCAGGAAATCGATCACCGACTTTTTGAGATAGTCGATATTTTCTGCGAGGAAATCATAGCCTATCAGTTTGATGTGCGCCAGGCCGGCTTCCTCCAGGTAACGGCCTACAGTAGCCACCCTCGAATTGGTAACAAAAATTATATCCACCGGCGTTTTGCCCAGCGCCTTGTGCAACTTGCTTTTTACGGACTTGTAATCGGTTTGCCGGATATCGGTTTTCCTGATCTGTATATCCGCAGGATGTGCCTTATAGTATGCACGGAAACCTTCTTCCTTTCTCAACAAATGGTGATGCAGGTCCATTTCCCTGGAGATATTCACAATCAGCACCTGCTGCCCCTCCCTCACCAGGTAGCTGATGAGATGCGCCGCCAGGTAACCGCTCTGGTAAAGGTCCGGACCAATGTAACTTAGACTTCCGGCTGTTTCAATATCTGAGTTAATAAATACAAAAGGGATCTTCTTAGCCCGGCATTTTTTTGTGAAGCTCAGCGATTCCTCTTCAAACATAGGCGCCAGCAGAATGCCCTGGTATTCTTTCTTTAAAATTTCATTGGCCCTGGCAGTAAACGTAGTTTTATCGTTCTGATCAAAGAAGTATATTTCCACAGTCACCCCGAAGTCCCTGATCGCGGCAGCCGCCTGCCTGATTCCATTCAGCGGCGCATTCCAGTATCCTGTTTCACCGGAAGCCGCCGGGATCAGCACCGCCAGGTGAAGAAGCCTCTTGGATGCCAGTCGCCTTGCCATAATGTTTGGCTGGTAATCCAGGTCTTTAATAATCTCCAGTACCTTTTCCCTCGTTTTCTCCGCCACACCGGTACGGTTATTCAATACCCTGTCAACCGTGCCTATGGAAACATTCGCCCGCCTGGCAATTTCCTTCACGCCCACCAATGCTGCTTCTTTTGTATCTTTCATTAACTGGTTTATTGAACATTCAATTATTCGGCTTACAGCTGCGAAGTTATGCCTGTTGCAGCAAAACCTGCTATACCAGCCGGTAATACATCAAAAATACTAATTTAATCCTGTTTTCATCTATTCATATATAAGCGTTGCCCGCCACAACAATATCCTGATATTTTTTATCCCAAAACTTGGATATGAAGAAATAAACACTATTTTTGTGTACGTACACGAAATATAGGTAAAAAACCGTTCGCCCAAAAAATACATCTCCCATCATTACTGAAGCATGTTTTAAAAACAGCTTCCCTGCTGCATCATTATATCACTTCTTTAGTGGCATAACAATGATGGCATGCTAATGTAAAACATCAACCAGATCACTCTTTCCCGGTATTGCTGCACCGGGACAGGAACAGCTATTCAAATATTTCCGCTTATTATTTACCGTTCATTTAAACCAAAAAAAATGAAACAAAAACTAGTCGTATCCGCCCTTCTTGTATTGCTTATTTCCGGCTGCACAAAAATCCGGTATATGCTTAACGCCGGCAAAACGGCGCATATGTCCACATTGCAACTGGAAGAAACCGGGTTTAAGATAGTCGCCTATCTGCCTAAATATACTTCCACACTCGCAGATCATATCAATGCCTTTGACTTCTCCAAAGTTACCCACCTCAATATCGCTTTCTTTAACCCGGATGTAAATGGTAACTTCCCTGCATCACAAGGCACCGGGCTGGATACCATTGTATCAAAAGCGCATCTCAATAACGTTAAAGTGTTGTTGTCGCTCGGTGGCGGCTCCAATCAGAGTCAGTATGCCAACCTGCTCACCTCCGCCAACAGGGCAGCTTTCATCACCAAAGTGGTAAACCTCGTATCACAATACAATGTAGATGGCATCGATGTAGACCTTGAAGGAGATAACATCGATGAAAACTACGAAGCATTTATTACCGGCCTGTCCGCTCAACTCAAACCCAACGGAAAATTACTGACCGCAGCTGTTGCCTGGTGGACGCGCGACCGTGTAACAGATTCCTGTCTCGCTGTCTTTGACTTTATCAACGTGATGGCATACGACAAAGCGGGCGACGAACATTCGCCCTACAGCTACGCCAAACAGCACGTGGAATACTGGAAAGGACAAAGAGGATTAGCGGCCGCTAAAATAGTAGTGGGCGTGCCTTTTTACGGGCTATACACCCTGTCTGGTAATTTACAATCCATGAAGTACAGCGAGATCACCGCGCAATACCCCGGTGCTGAAAACAAAGACACCGTGCGGCGGCCAGACGGCGCCATAGTTAACTACAACGGCATACCCACCATTCAGAATAAAACGGCGTATGCCCAACAGGAAGCCGGCGGCATCATGTTTTGGCAGGTGCTCCAGGACGCCACCGGATCCCTCTCCCTGCTGAATGCGATTCACGATAAAATAAACAGCAGCACAGGTTGGGAGCATCCCTACATCACCTGGAAATTTGATCTGAGCGCCCCTGCTTCCGCTACCTTCGCTGATTCTACCGCCGCTAAAGCGTCTGTTTCCGTAAAAGGAACACCCGGCTTCCTCCCCGCTCCACCGTATGGCTACGGACGGGTATTTCTGCCGGCCACCTGCGGAGGGTACTTTCAATTGCAGCCCGGCGCCAGTCCTCCCAGTTTAAAAGTCGCCGCAAGTTCTACCAATACCCCGGCAAAACTTTCCTGGTATAATATCGATGAGGCGAAACCGCTGGCTGCCCTTACTTTTAATCTCAACCTCAATGCTGCATTAACAAACGGCCAGCTGATCATTCCATTTGGCTACAGCACCACCAGCAGCAGTACGTTTAATAACACCAACCAGCTGACTTCTGTTAGCACACCCGGCGTTTTCGCTGCTATCCGCCTCGACTTTTACGGCGGCAACTTTGCCACCCTCTCCTACCGCAATGCTACCTACGGCTATACTACCATCAACAATACGGTATTCAATAAAACAGGAAATTATAAAATTGAATTATACTGCAATAACAGCAGTGCAGGAGAGAATTATACAAAAGGCGCTTCCACCTATGCATTACCAGCACAAACCTATAACCTGTGGGTAAATGATGTGCTGATACCAGGCGCCTCTTCATTAACAAACTTTCCGGCTACCGGCGAACTGGCCACCCTCAGCACTATCAATAGCTTCTCTTTTAACGCGTCAGGAAACACCGGCACACCAGGTACTACACCGCCAACAAGCGCTAATTCGTTGCTCGCAACGCTGAGTAATATTTTTATCAGCTTTGATCTTAAGAACTGATAAAAGAGAAGAAAAGAATTTTATTTGCAGGGGGTTGTACCAAAAGTACAACCTCTTTTTTTTGATATTTTCGCTGATCAGGTTTATCTTTGAAACAAGTATAAAACATTGACATCCAATATTTTTCTCTTTTCTGTTTGTCTAAACACAACGCCCCCCCTGCAACATCTTGATCCTCAACATCTTACCGATCAAGTCCACGTCACCTCCACATCAACCCCACGTCAACTCCATAGCAAAGGCATCTCCCAAGTATCCCCAAAGCATGTCAAAGGCAATTGCAAAGTATGCGCTATCTCTTGCTCAGGCCATCTTCAAATACACCATCACTTAATTATACGCCCGCTCTGTTACGCTCTTAAAAAAATAAACCTTTCGCCTTTTTAATGAAAATTGTAACTTCGTTGCATATTTTGAATACGCAACAAAAATACCGCCTTCAGCTACTCTCCAGGATTGGGGCCGTATTTCTATTGCTTATATTCCTGAGTGCCCCGCTGATAGAGGCTTTCCATCATCATCATTGCACGGCCGGAACAGAACTGATCGTAAAAAAACATAGCCCTACCGGCGATGAGCAATTCCATACTGTCCATGTAAAGTGTAAGCTGTGCGATCTGATAAAACACCAGTCGCATCATTTCCTGCCAACACAACTACCTCACCTTGTATTCATTTCCCCGGTTACTAAAACAACCGTTTCACTTTTCCGCGTACAGGCCTATTCAGGCTATCTGCTCTCCTGTACAAATAAAGGACCTCCCGCTTTCTGTTAAATCATTTACTCCTACCGGATGTAACATCCGGTTCCTGATTTCTCCGCCCCCGCTATCCGGGGGGTGTATCGCTGCTTATATTCTTTTTTATGCTTCAGGCAATATCTTTATCAAAACATTACCAGTCGCACGTTGCGCTGGACAATCTCAACCTGGAAGTTAAGCCAGGTGAAATTTTTTGTCTGCTTGGCCAGAACGGCGCCGGCAAAACCACTACCATCAACCTGTTCCTGGGCTTTACGGCGCCCACATCAGGGAAGGTAATGATCCACCAGCAGGAAGTGCGCCCCGGTGACGCCGAAACACGCAAACACCTGGCGTATATCCCCGAAGTGGTAATGCTGTACGGCAGCTTAACAGCCACCGAAAACCTGGACTACTTCAGCCGGCTGGCCGGTTTTAAGTATGATAAAAACAGGCTCACCACCTTCCTCTCCGATTGCGGCTTACAACAGGAAGCGCATCATAAACATCTCTCCGGATTCAGTAAAGGCATGCGGCAAAAGGTAGGCATTGCCATCGCGCTGGCAAAAAATGCAGACGTGATCCTGATGGATGAACCCACCAGCGGGCTGGATCCCAAAGCCACCGATGAATTCACGGGGTTGGTGAGGGAACTCGGCAGGCAGCGCAAATCCGTGCTAATGGCCACTCATGATATATTCAACGCCGTTAATGTAGGCGCCCGTATTGGGATCATGCGCAAAGGTCAGCTGGTGCATACCTTAAATGCCGGCGATATCAATGCCCGCGATCTACAGGAACTATACTTACAAACCATCTAGTTATACACTTCATGAAATTTCCTTATTCTCAGCCAATGGCCAAAAACCTGTTTTTGGCAGCAGGCTTTATATATTTATCAACGGCGGCAACAGCCCAGACAAAGGCCGGCGACACCACCCGGCTGCATGCGGTCACCGATTCCTCCAGGAAAAAGGTAGAACTGCAAACAGTGGAAATCACCGGTACCAACGCACAAAAATATTATGGCGACTACTCCTTCTCTGCCACAAAGATCGCGTCTGCCAACAAAGATATCCCGCAGGCTATTTCTTCGGTATCTAAAGAACTGATCTCCGACCGGCAGGCATTCACGCTGGCCGACGCCGTGAAAAATGTAACAGGCGTTTCCCAAAGCAGCTACTACAACCAGTTTGCCATACGCGGCATCAGCCAGAACGAAGAAGGCGCTATTATCAATGGCATGCGTACACGCCAGTACTTTTTTAATCAACCGCTGACCAATAACCTGGAACGCATTGAAGTGATAAAAGGACCGGCCAGCGCTACTTTCTCCAGTGTAGACCCCGGAGGCAGCATCAATATGGTGACCAAAAAACCACTCACGGAAAACAGGAAGCAGGTCAGCATCTCCACCGGCAGCTTCAGCACCATAAGGGCTGCCCTCGATTTCACCGGCCCGCTGAATAAGGAAAAAACATTGCTGTACCGCCTGAATATAGGATACGAAAACAGCAAGAGCTTCCGCGACCTGCAATACAAAAAGGCCTACCTGGTTTCACCGTCCTTTTCCTATGTGCCTAATCAAAGTACCAGTCTGAATGCGGAGCTGGTGATGAACAACAGCAACTCCAGGCTGGATCGCGGACAGGCAATATTCGGAGCTATCGCGGGGCAAACAAACCTCAACAGCACCCCCATCAGTTTTAATATGGGCGCCAGCAACGATTACTTCAATACACAGGACCTGATGCTGATGATCAGCGGCTCCCATGCCTTTACATCAAAAGTGGTTTTCAACGTTGCCTATATGAAGCAAACCTGGAATGAAGACCTGCTCGAACACCGCACCACCAATGCATTTGGCGTGGATGAAAACAATCTCCCTATCCCTACCCTCGCTGCTATGCGCGCTGTACAACGGCAACAGAAATGGAATACAGATAACCTGAGCGCTTACTTCAGTATCAACGCCAGCACCGGCGCTGTACATCATAAGATCGTGACGGGATACGATCGTATTAACACACAGAAGTACCGTGGCGGCGGCGAAAATTCCGCCCTGGGCTACCGGCTGAAAGACGGTACCATTGCTGCACGGTACGATCCGGCAAAGAAAGATGCCTATCTCTTTAAAACAATTAACGGCGTAAATGCACCGGTTCCTAATGTCGACTTCTTTAACCTCGCCAGCCCCGTTTATACCATCCGGAACCTGGGCGATTATATTTTCAACAAAACAGAGATCCCGCCTGCCTATTATCTCGTTAACGGCGTATACATCCAGGACCAGGTGAATTATCAACAGCTCACCCTCACGCTGGGCCTGCGGCAGGAATGGTATGAAGATTTCAGCAACTATAAACTTCCCGGTGAAAAAAAGATCTCCCAACAGCAACTGCTGCCAAGGATAGGCCTTATCTATGCCATCTCTCCGAATATTAATTTGTACAGTACTTATCTCCGCGGTTACCAGCCACAGGGCAATACCTCCACGCTGGTAATTGTACCTCCGCCGGCAGGCGTCAACTACAAACCGCTGGAAAGCGATCTTAAAGAAATCGGGGCAAAATCTGAATGGCTGAATGATCTGCTGATGGTGAACATTTCCTTTTTTGAAATCAACCAGAAGAATTTGCTGATGAATGCCAACGATCCGGAAGATGTGAACCGGCTGGCGGAACGCGGCGCACAACGCAGCCGCGGAATAGAACTCGAAGCCTCCGGGTTCATCATGCCCAACTGGCAATTTAATGCAGGCTATAGCTTCGTGGATGCCATCATCCTGCAAGACTTAAACCCCAAACTCATAGGAGAACGCGTACAAAACACGCCCAAACACAGCGGCAGCCTATGGACCCGGTACGACCTGGACGATCACCCGCTGCTGCAAGGAATTGGCTTTGGCGCCGGCATTCAATACAGTGGTAACAAACTACCCTGGTATATCCGCGATTTCACACTGCCGGCGTATACATTACTGGATGCCGCTTTGTATTACAGTCCGGCTAAAACAAGGATACAACTGGCATTGAATGTGGGCAATATCCTGAACAAAACCTATTGGATAGGCGCGCAGAATTATCTCCGCCTGTTCCCCGGCTCTCCCAGAAACATGATGTTCAACGCTACCTATAAATTCTGATCGCATGAGAACAATTTTTTTGATTGCAGGCAGCACCTGGAAAGCATCATTCCGGAATAAAGCCACGCTGGTACTCACATTGATCCTCGGATTGGCATTGTGCCTGGCCATGTACATCGGGTGGCAGAACTTCAACATCCAGAATGGCCAGCGGCTGAAATATAAACAAATCGTCCGCCAGCAATGGCTGGCAAAACCGGATAAGCACCCACACCGGATGGCCCACTACGGCTATCTCGCGTTCCGTGATAAACATGAACTGAGCTTTTTTGATTTTGGCATTGAAAGCTTTGCGGGCGTATCCATTTTCCTGGAGGCGCACAAACAAAATACCGTCAACTTCAGCGAAGCCGGCTTCTCCAATGGCATGCTCCGTTTCGGAGAAATGAGTGTGGCCATGGTGTTACAGCTGCTCGTTCCATTGCTGATCTTTTTCCTGGGATATAACAGTATTTCCGCGGAGCGCGAAAACGGTACTTTAAAAATACTGCTTTGCCAGGGGGTTAGCTGGCCGGCATTACTAACGGGAAAAATTGCAGGGATTATTGCCGTCAGCTTTACACTTTTCATCCCGGTTATTTTGCTCACCATTTTCCTGTGGGCAATGCTAAGTCACTGGCAGGTAACGGCCGATGCAACCATCCGTCTTTTATTACTGGTACTGGCTTACGCGGTATACTTTATCATCTGCGCCGGCATTGCCGTAGTGGTATCCGCGGTGCACAAAACATCGAGGGCCGCGCTTACTACGCTGCTGGCCTGTTGGGTGTTTTTCACTATTGTGATGCCGCGGATTACCCAGGCGATCGGCGTTAAAGTGTACCCCTCTCCATCGAAAATTGAATTTGCGGCTGCCGTTGAATCAGACCTGCACCAGCAAGGCGACAGCCATAACCCGGACGATCCGCACTATGCGAAATTCAGAGCAGATGTTTTAAAACAGTATGGCGTAAGTGATGTGAAACAATTGCCCTTTAACTACGGCGGCTATGTGATGGCCGAAGGAGAAAGAATTTCCGCCGGCATTTATACCCGCCATCAGAAAGCGCTGACGAAAACATTTGAGCAGCAGAACAGCTTCCAGGTGGCAGTCGGCTACCTGAACCCGTTCCTCGCTATAAAGAACCTTTCCATGGCGCTGACCGCCTCCGACTTCAACACCTTTGCTGATTTCCAGGATCAGGCAGAAGTTTACCGCTACGGGCTTGCCCAGCGTATGAACAAATTACAGAAAGATAAAATCAGCAACACCACACCGGGAGAAAAAGATAAACCTTTAACCATCAGCCGGGCGCACTGGGCAGAACAGGCCGATTTTAAGTACGTGTTTAAACCGGTTGACCAGGTAATGTCACATCACATCAGCACCATCATTTCCTTACTCTGCTGGCTGGCGGCCTTGTTGGGATGCCTGCTGCTGTCATCAAAATGGGTTAGAACTTTATAACAGCAAATATGAATCAGCATATATATCAATTGGAATACAAGATCTTTTTCAGGAATAAAACGGTATTGACAGGGATACTGATCCTTTTTATCAGCGGGTTGGCCGGGTTATATTTTGGAAAGAATTTTACAGACAGGCAGCAGGAAGTGATTGTCAAAGCCGAAAAACTACAGGCAGAAAATACGGCCAGGAATGTTAAATACTTCGGCAAAGAACTGGGATTAATGTTATATCACACCAAATTTTCGATGGCCAACATGCCACGCAACTGGGCGGCATTTTCCAATGGCCAGCGCGACATCAATCCTTATCTCATCGGGGTTACCACCCTGGGCCTGGAAGGACAGCTCTATGATACCGATCTTAACAATCCTTCCACGCTGTTACTCGGCAAT
Source organism: Chitinophaga sp. W3I9 (assembly GCF_050434025.1). Classification (NCBI taxonomy): domain Bacteria; kingdom Pseudomonadati; phylum Bacteroidota; class Chitinophagia; order Chitinophagales; family Chitinophagaceae; genus Chitinophaga; species Chitinophaga sp. W3I9. Next base: position 3,141,981 of record NZ_JBNPWC010000001.1, on the reverse strand, counting down.
ATGGATCTTGCTTTTGTATTTATCTTCATATTTCCTCTCATCATCATTGCATTCAGCTATAATTTACTTTCAGGAGAACAGGAGTCCGGTATTTGGGGGCTGCTGCGTTCCCAATCGGCTGTTCCTTTAAAAATACTATGGCGGAAGTTCCTGGTGAGGATGAGTACCGTTTACCTGACAGCGTTGGTATTAATAGCTGCGGCGATTGTTTACCTCCGGCTTGCAGCAGATCTCCGTTTGCTGGCGGTAATCGTGGTATTAAGCCTGTACCTGCTGTTCTGGTTTGCCCTCTCCTTTTGGGTCATCTCACGGGGAAAGTCCTCCAGCGTTAATGCGGTGACGCTCATTTCATGCTGGGTGGTGCTGAACATACTCGCACCTGCTTTGGTAAATGTTTGGCTTACCCGGAAATATCCCGTTCCTGAAGCGTTGGAAACCGTGGTGATGCAACGGGAAGGATACCACGAAAAATGGGATATGGATAAGCGCGTTGCTCTCACCTCATTTTACCGGCATTATCCGCAGTTTAAAAAATACCCGTTCCCGGAAGAACTGGCGTTCAGCTGGTATTGGTATTTCGCCATGCAGCAAAACGGCGATGACCAGGCCGCACCGGGCGCCAGGTCTATGAAACAAAAGCTGGCACAAAGGAACGATTTTACAACTGCAGTGGCGCTTATTCTTCCTGGTATTCAAACCCAGCTTACGCTTAATGGAATCGCCGGATCCGATCTTCAGCAGCACCTGGATTTCCAGCAGGCTATCAGGAATTATCATGAACAGCTACGCCTGTATTTTTATCCGGCCATTTTCCAGGAACAGCCGGTTAAAAATATTGATTGGAGCCAGTTTAAGTTAAAGCGCTATAATGAAAACGGCACCGGCGCCATCTGGCCAGGTGTGCTTTCACTGGCAGTGCTCATTTCACTGTTGTCCGGTGCGGCCATCTATAATTTCGGCAAGAAGATCTATTGAGGAAGTGATTAGGTGCTGCCGCCAGGCGGATATATTTTCCTGGTGTGCGGGTAAGGTAGTACCTTTAGCACTATGGCAAAAGAAAAAAACAAACCGGTACCGGTGAGATTCGATTTAAAGCTACTGGAATTGCTGAAGGAGGAAGAGAAGATAGATACACCTCAGCAGGCGTTAAACTTCCTGTCGAAGTTCTGGGAAAATAACCGGCCCGCAACCACTGATTTTACAAATGATTTCAAAACGCTGACACCGGTAGCGCCGGTTGTAAAGAAAGAAAAAACAGATAAGGAAGACGCTTCCTCCCACCCTTCCGGGTTGTCGGGAATCGACCTCCTTATCTGGAAAGCCGAGCAACGGGAAAAAAATAACGACCCCGAAATCTAATTCCGGCTAGTACCGTTTCTTCGGTTTAGGTATTACCGTATTGTTCAAAGGCGAGGCCAGGAAAATACCATTGACTTTTTTGTCGGTGGTTTCCGTAAGCTCGGCGTCATAAGTAATTTTACCACGTTTTATTTCATAGAACTTCGAGGGAACGTAATACATTGAATCGGCAGCGGGGTAAACCTTTGTAACATCACTGCCGCCGAATTCGAGGTCACCATCGCGGTCCCAGTCTTTCACATCCGAGCTCACTGCACTCAACAGGGAATCTGCCAGGGAGTGGTCGATATTAAACACATACAGCCTGTTCTTGTTCGGGCTGCCGTTTACCTCCAGGAAGAGAAAAACGGATTTACCGTTTTCCACCAGGCGGTTGCGTTTACTTTTGTAGTTGATAATATCTTCATGAAGCACAAAAGCTTTATTGCCGTTCACAAAAATAGTTCCTTTGTACACCGTGATCAGCTGCTGCTGACTGCTGGTAAAATGTAGTTCATTGGCGGGTTTCTGAGCCATGGCTGGCAAATAAACGGCGAGTAACAGGCATAGTTTGAATAGATGGCGCATCGTAATATTTTATACTGAAAATTAATAATAATTATTTAGTAGCCCTAAAATAGTGTGATAAAAAACAATGCCTCACTTTTTTACGCTGCAAACAACTGCCTTTCCCGCCTGCCCGGAATAGAGCCGGTATTTCAACGCCCGCTGCATACGGGCGTTGAAATACCGCTACCTGCTTATAGCTCCATCCAGGTAGTACCTCCGTCTGCATTTCTCCAGCAAAGATGACCGGTTGTTATACTCCAGTCGTTATATATGATGGTTCCTTTGGGTTTCACTTCTGTTGGCACCACTGCTGCATAAGATAAATGATGATCTATGCCCGCTGCCTCCAGGCCGGTATAAGCTGTTACCTGTTTAAAGTCAAGTGTAGCCACGGAAAATGATCTTATTCTCAGGTTCGCTGTCCCGGATGTTAATATTACTCTTACAAACGCTACATTATCCGCTACATTAAAGCTGGTTGGGTATTCAACATCTGAGTTGTTCAGGTAACACCCTCCAAATTGCCCTGTATTAACTATTGTCAAATGTGGTGAAAAGAGGTTGGCGCCGATTACAGGCGTCAATACATTGCCTGCACTGTCGTAGCAAACCACCGATACCCTTCCTCCGAAGCCGGTATCCACATTCTTTCTTACAATAAACTTTTTCGCAGACGATGTATTGATAAAAACGCCTATGCCGGTGTTCCCGGATATCTCCACGTAACTGCTGGTTACCCCTGCAATGAGCCTTGATGGTAACACAGCGCTGCTGGCTTTATCGGCGCAGTGCAATCCTCTGAAAAAGTAACTGGTAGCGTTATACCTGTTGATATGCAGGGGCAGGAAAAGTGATTGCCAGCAATTGCTGTTATTGACAGCGTCATTATAATAGTTCGGATAGTTAGCCACCCGGTTGATGCGCTCAACTCAAAACTGGGTTTGTAAAATACATTGTTGTTGGGAATATGCGCTGTTGTTCCCGACATGCCAATCCTGACACCATATCTTGCTTTGTTCGCCAGGCCGCTTAGTGAGTTTACGGCAAACCGGCCGCCGGTAAAAACATTTTCATTACAAAACCCCTCTGTTCCCGACGCCTGGAGATCCAGCTGTATTTTGCCATCTTTCAATGTCCCTATCCCCGCCCGGTTGTAGGCGCATTGCACACTACCCATGAGCTGCGCGTTAATGGTAAAGGAACTTACAAATTCCAGGTTTAATCTTGATGATAAAAGGTTAATAAGCTTTACGCCGATACAGCTTTCATTCGTCCAGCCCGATATGGTTTCTTTCACGATCCGGATGCTGAGTTTCACGGATGCATTACTTGCACCGTCACTTCCTATTACCATGCCTGGCAGTGAATCAGTGGGGTCGACAAAACTCACCGGTGCCTCCATTTCCACATTCACACCTGCGCCGATATTCAGGGTAGCGCTACACGTATACCGGTCGCCCCTGGGAAAATACAATGTAGGCTTATTCCCATAATAGCTGGTACCCGGATCTGGCGAAGTGACGGAGTAGGCATTTACTACCTTGACGGCATCCTTCAGTGCATTGGTTGAATCAACAGCAGGATTTCCTAAAGCGCCAAACCACAGGACATTTATGATATTGCCATCAATATTCCTGATCCATCTGCCTGGACTGCCCGTCACCTCAAATATAGTACCCAGGTTGGCAGTTAATGAAAGTGCTATTCCAATAAAATACCCCTCCTCCTCCATCGGCCGGTTCAAGATATCCTAACAGATGGCTAAGTTCTCCATTCGTTGTGCCGGCAGTTGCCTTCAATTCATTTACATTTTGAAACGTCATTTCTAATTTATTTGTGGGTTTTCAATAAAGAAATTGTCTTTATAAAAATCCACTTCCCATACGCATTGTAAATGCGTATAAAAATATTTACCACCAGAAGCTTTTCAAAAAAGAAATACGCAGATTCCTATTACCGTTTAAAACCCTATCTTCGGTATCACAACCACCCAAACGCAGGATGATTGAAATAAAAAACCTGGACCATAGCCCGCTTCCCGACAAGCCAAGGCGCATCATGAAGTATGTATTGGTGTACTGTACATCAGGAAAGCTCCAGGTACAGGTAGATCATACCGCATTTGACCTGAATCCGGGCGATGTGATCACTATCACCTCCGGACAGATACACTGCATTCAGCCGCTTCAGAATGCCCAAGGATTTGTACTGGAATTTACACTGGACTTTTTCTGCAAAGATGATAAAGATATTGAGCTGATTTTTCATAACGGGCTTTTCTGCCACTTCGCCATGAATGAAGTAATCCCCGTGGATAAAGAGATCGTCGAAACACAACTCACCCTCATCCGGGATGAATTACAGGAGCAGCCTTACCAATACCTTATTTCTGTGCATAGCCGCGTGGAGCTGATACTGGTATCTATCAACCGGGCAAAGGTGAAACGTGGCGATGAAATCTGGAAACCGGAAGCCCTCTTCCTGAGATTCCTGGAAGCAGTAAGGGATAACTTTGAGCATAACTATCCCCTCGCGCAATTTGCCAAACTGCTTGGCACTACCGAAGCAAAGCTCAATGAACTGGCAAAACTCCATGCCGGCAAAACAGCCCAGAACGTGATTTATGGCCTCGTTACCTCTGAAGCAAAACGGCTGCTTACCTATGGCGACCTGTCCGTAAAAGAAGTCGCTTATAAGCTCGGCTTCAACGATCCCTTCTACTTTTCTAACTTCTTCAAAAAACAAACAGAAATCTCCCCAAAACTGTATAAAGAACAATTCTCCCTTTAAATATTACATGCTTTTTGCAGGATTCTCTATTCCCTGGGGTCCCTATAAACCGCACCTTTGTATCAGGTTAACAATTAAACAACTGGTACATGAAATCTTATCAGCACATCGCTTCCCTGCTACTCCGCCTTGCACTGGCAACAGGCTTCTTATCCGCGGTAGCAAGCAGGCTGGGGTTATGGGGGCAACAGTCATCCGGGTGGGGAAAATTCCTGCAGTATACAGCACAGGTAAATTCATTTGCACCGCAAAAACTGGTCACTGCCCTCGCAGTAGCCAGTACCATCCTGGAAACATTATTGGGTATTTTACTGTTGCTGGGGTTCAAAACATCGCTGGCAGCCATCAGCGCCATGATACTCACCCTGCTGTTTGCGCTCACCATGACCTATTCCTTTGGGCTGAAAGAACCCCTGGACTATTCCGTTTTCACCTTCAGCGCAGCCGCTTTCCTTTTAGCAACGATGCCTCCAAGCAAATGGAGCATGGATCAATACTTCACCAAATAAAAACAAGATCATGAATACAGACATCCATCACTACATCACTAAAAGTAACCAGGCTGAATGGCAGCCTCTCGTGGAAAAAAATGTTCACTACAAAGGAATATTCGTGAAGTCGCTCCGGTACGATGAAGCCGCCGGGCGCTCAAAAACCATCCTGCTCAAATTTGAACCCGGTGCGCATTATCCTTATCATAACCATCCAGGAGGTGAAGAGATCTTTGTGCTGAGTGGAGATGCGGTGCTCGAACATGCAACACTGCTGGCAGGCGACTATCTGTACACACCGCCAGGCTTCCGGCACTCCGTTACCAGCAGAACCGGCTGTGTCCTGTTCTTCGTGATCCCTGAAGAAGTAGAGCTTCTTCCCGGTTCAGGCGAATGATAGCTGTTTTGTTCCCCGTTTGTTTTATCCGGGGAACAGTTGTTCGTCAATCCGCTTTTTTTGCCGGAGATGATGTCTCATATGCATCTCTGCAAACTGAAGCCATTCCAATGAACTAAAAAAAAGCAAACCCGGATGTTCGGTTTTTCCGCCTGCCGGTGAGGGATTTGCAGCGTATAAGGTATTCACGGCTTGTTTTACGCGCAACAGGCCCTGCAACAGCTCCTCTTTATTTTGTGGTTGTCTTGAATAAGGGTCGTTGGACGGGTTTTCGACCAACATATCCGGGAAGTCGTTCTTTGCAAACATGACTTTGGCATGTTTATGCATGGCTTTATCATGGTTCACATTGTCCACCAGTGCAGCTTTCATCTGCTCATAAAAAAAGGTGGTATCGGCAATAATGTGCAGGTACACCTGTCCCAGCGACCAGGCGTCTTCCCGGGGTTTGCGGCAAAGCATCTCTAACGTATAGTCGTTGAGGTAAGTAATCCATACTTCAATGGTTTCATTGAAATGCCGGAGTAAAGTAGTGGTGTGATTTGTTTCCATACGGATTGATCTGTGGTGGTGTTAACGGAATTATTCTGCTATAATTACTTTCACGCCGTGCTCCTTCAGCGTTTTCACGGTGTCTGCAGATACCAGGTTATCGGTAATAATATAATCCACCTGTTCAAGGCTGCAGATGCGGCCTATGCCACGGCGGTTAAATTTGGAGCTGTCGGCCATGATGACCACCGTTTGCGCCAGGTTAATCATTTTCATATTGAGGCTCGCCTCTGCCAGGTTTGTAATAGAAAGACCAAATTCCATATCAATCCCATCTACCCCGATAAATAATACCCCGCAGGAAATATCATCCAGCAGCCGCTCTGCAAAGGAACCCGCAGCCGAAGAAGAGGTTTGATGAATGAGGCCGCCAATCTGCAACACATCTACAAAGGGCCGGTTACATAGTTCCAGCGCCACTTTCAGCGCAGGGGTAATTACCGTGATATGTTTCGACGGATGCAGGTAACGGGTCAGCTCAAAGGCGGTGGTGCCGGAGCCAATAATGATGGAATCATTCATCCCGATAAGCGCTTCCGCTGCTTTGGCTATCTTTTTCTTCTCTTCCGTTTTGATAAACTCTTTCTCGTTGATCGGCCGCTCCACCGTATAAGGATTCTGCGTTGATCCGCCTCCTTTGGTACGGTATAATAACTTTTTCTCTTCCAGTAGTTTGAGATCTTTCCGGATGGTTACTCCTGATACCTGCAAGGCATCACTCAGTTCCTGGATATCCACTTTCCCGTTTTCCTGCAATTTCTGCAGGATGAGCTGATGTCTGTCTGTAATATTCATGGAAAGTTGAATTTCTTCTTTATGTTTAAATTTCTTTCATCAAATATAAAATTATTAATCAAGACTCTACTGTCCTTTTCTATACAACAGCCACCATTATAGTTATAACTCCCTGTTAGCCTGGAAATCATCCCGCTTCCCCACACTTAAAAAATATTTAAAAAGATTAAATAGTTTACTTACATTTACTTTAATTTAATTAAATTTTGTTTAATTTTAAAGGTAACATCGATTGCGCAACCGTATGTTCCAACGTTCATGAATTCCACCATCAGTCCGGAAAAGGTCAGACGAATCAACGGGTAACGGATATCAACAAACAATTTCATGTTATAGAAAAAAGGGTCAACCAAAACAAAACAATCCAGTTATGAATCACTTAAGCTGCACAGCTATGTACAAAATGTACATGCTCTGTTTCCTGCTGCTTGCATGGCCGTGTGCATTATCCGGCCAAACGTCCCGGAAAGTACAGGGGCAGGTTACCAACGACAAAGGAGAAATACTGATTGGTGTGAATGTAAGAGTGAAAGGCAGTACTACCGGCGTTACCACCAACACAGAAGGGCGCTACCAGCTGGCCGTACCCGGTAACGAATCTATTCTCCAGTTCTCTTTTGTGGGTTACACCCCGCAGGAACTCCCCGTTGGCAACCGCAACACCATCGACCTCCAACTCACCTCCTCCGCCAAACAATTGCAGGACCTGGTAGTAGTAGGTTATGGAACACAAAAGAAAGTAAACCTCACCGGTGCGGTGGACCAGGTAGGTAGCGAGGTATTTCAAAACCGGCCGCTCACCAGCGTTACCCGTGGTTTACAGGGCGTAATTCCCAATCTCAATATCCGTATGACCGATGGCAAGCCTACCCGCAGCGCTACCTATAATGTACGCGGCACCACCTCCATCGGCGCCGGCGGCAGCGCCCTCATACTCATTGATGGCGTACCAGGAGAACCCTCGCTCCTCAACCCCAACGATATAGAAAGCGTCACCGTGCTGAAAGATGCAGCTGCTGCAGCTATATACGGGTCACGGGGATCGTTCGGCGTTATCCTTATCACCACCAAAAGCCCGGCGAAAGATAAAACCACCCTCAACTACGCCGGCAGCTACTCCATTAACGAACGAACCATCAAACCCAAAATGGTAACTAACGGTTACGAATGGGCCAAAAACTTCGACGACGCATTTACCTCGTGGAACGACTATGCCTCGCACCCGCAAAAAGCAAACTCCGTGTTCCCGTTCTCGTTAGATTACCTCGATGAACTGAAACGCAGAAACGACGATCCGTCCCTGCCTAAAACAGATATCAATCCCACTACCGGCGAATATGTTTACTACGGCAACACCGACTGGCTGAAAGAACTCTATGCAGATAACAATCCATCTATGGAACATAATCTCAGTCTTTCCGGCAGCAGCAAAAACGTGAGCTACTATCTCTCCGGCCGGTACATGGCACAGGATGGGATCTTCCGTTACAACCCGGACAACTTCAAAACCTATAACCTCCGGGCACGCGGCTCCGTACAGGCGTTACCGTGGCTCAAAGTGGAAAATGATCTCAACTTCACACAAACAAATTATTTCTACCCAATATTAAACCATCCCAGTAACACACCCGTGTGGAGAAGAATTTCCGATGAAGCCTTCCCCATCGCCATGCTCCGCAACCCGGATGGCACACTCACCGAAAATGCTTCCATCGTCTTTGGCAGCTTTATCTCCGGTAATAACCAGTCAGAACTGAGTCGCGCGCAGATCCGTAACACCTCCCGCTTTACCGCTACCTTCTTTAAAAATAAAGTACATGTAAACGGCGATCTCACCTTCTGGCGGCTCAACGATGTGGAAACGCGTATATACACGCCCGTGCCCTACAGCAAAAAACCAGGCGTGGCACTGGAACGCGGCGAAAGTAAGATCAACGAAAACGACGATAAAACAAACTATCTCGCCGCCAACGTCTATGCCGATTATGAACATACCTACCGTAAACATTACTTCAAGGTAATGGCCGGCTATAACTATGAAAATTCCCTGCTGAAAAGCAGGTACATCCAGCGGGATGGCATCATCAACAATGAACTGCCTGACTTCTCCCTTACCAACGGGCTCAACTTCACCATGAGAGGCGGCGGTAATGAATGGCGCACACTCGGCGGCTTCTTCCGCATCAACTATAACTTCGATGAACGCTACCTCCTGGAAGTAAACGGCCGGTACGACGGCACCTCCAAATTCCCGCAAACGCAGCAATGGGGCTTCTTCCCATCCGCTTCCGCAGGATGGAGGATCTCCAAAGAAAAGTTCTGGAACATCCCTTATAAAGTGGTATCCGACATGAAGTTGCGGGCATCATATGGCACCCTCGGCAACGGCAATATCGCTCCTTACAAGTTCCTCGAAACCATGAGCGTAACGCAAATGGCCCGTATTCTGAACGGTATCCGGCCCGACTATACGCAGCAACCCAATGTAATCCCCAACGGACTTACCTGGGAAAAGGCCACTACGCTGAATGTCGGCACTGATCTCGCATTGCTCAACAACCGCCTCACGCTCACGGCCGACTGGTACACCCGCAAAACGAAAGATATGTTCACCGACGGATTGCCGCTCCCCGGCGTATTCGGCGCTACCGAACCCAAAGGCAACTATGCCGACCTGGAAACAAAAGGCTGGGAAATATCTATCGGGTGGAGGAATAAAACCAATGGCAGCAAACCATTCAGCTACGATGCCCGACTGGTACTGTCTGATAATAAAAGTGTGATCACCCGCTTCAATAATCCACTCGGCCTCATCAACACCTACTATGAAGGCATGCAGATCGGCGATATCTGGGGATTTGTAAACGACGGTTACTTTAAAGATCAAAATGAAATAGATACCCGTGGCATCGACCAGAGCTTTATCCGCGTATCCGCCGCCAACAAAATATTACCTGGCGATATCAAATTTAAAGATCTTAACAACGATAAAAAGATCAATGAAGGTGCCGGCTCACTCGCTGATCCGGGCGATAAAACAGTTATCGGCAACAGCTCCCCGCGTTACATGTATGGCTTTACCGGCAACATGGAATGGAATAATATCTTCTTCTCCTTTTTCCTGCAAGGTATTGGTAAAAGAGACTTCTGGCCGGGAGCCGATAACTCCCTGTTCTGGGGCGCTTATAACCGCCCTTACAGCTGGCAGCCGGTGGATGTGGTGAACAATGTATGGTCGGAAGAAAAGCCCGACGCCTACTTCCCGCGCATGCGTGGCTACACCGCGCTAAACTCCCGCGCCGAACTACAGGTAACACAATCCAAATACTTACAGAACGCAGCTTACCTGCGTCTCAAAAATATTACACTGGGATATAACCTCCCCGCATCACTGGTGAACAAAGCCGGTATGGCCAATGCGCGCATTTACGTAACCGGCCAGAACCTGTGGACCTGGAGCCCGATGTACAAGTACGTGAAAACAATGGACCCGGAAGTTATTGAAGGCTCAGATCCTGAGCTGAACGATGGCTCCGGAAACGGGATGAGTTATCCTATGCTGAAAACCTACACTATAGGGATCAATGTAACATTCAAATAAAATGATCATGAAAAATATTCTCTTCCTGGTTGCCGGAATGATGATCATGAGTGCATGTAACCGTGATCTGAACCTGAAACCATTTGATAAGCTGTCGCCTGAAAATGCTTTTAATACCGAAAAGGACCTGCAGTTATACGCCAACTCCTTTTACCTGGATTTGCCCGATGGCAGTGATATTGTGAGGGGAGATGCCCTGAGCGATTACCTGGTGGGCAGAACCCTGTCCAACTACATTTACGGCGCCTTTGGCCCCACCGAAGCCACTGGCTGGAGCTGGAGCGCACTGCGCAAAATCAACTACTTCCTGGAACACGCCGGCAACGCAAAAATTACAGACGAAGCCAAAGAACATTACATAGGTCTCGCCCGCTTTTTCCGCGCCTGGTTTTATTTCAATAAAGTAAAACAATTCGGCGATGTGCCCTGGTACGATAAAAGCCTCGCTGCGGACGATCCGGATCTTTACAAAGGCCGCGATCCACGCACGCTTGTAATGGACAACGTGCTCGCCGATCTCGACTATGCGTGTAGCCATATCCGTAATACCAAAGATAACGGCGCATCACAGGTAACAAGATGGGTAGCCCTTGCCTTTAAATCAAGGGTATGTCTTTTTGAAGGCACCATCCGCAAATATCATCCGAAACTGAAGCTTGCCGGCACGGCGAACGACTGGCTCGACAAAGCCATTGACGCCGCCAACCAGGTGATCAAAGGAAACCAGTATAAACTGCTGACTACCGGCTCCACCGATCAAAATTACCGCAACCTGTTTATCAATGAAACACCCAACAGCACAGAAGTACTGCTGGCGGCTGTTAACAATAAAAGTCTCCGGGTATTCAACGATGCCAACTGGTACTGGACCAGCGCCACTTACGGCGGCCGGTACAGCTTCATCAAAACTTTTATCAACACCTATTTAAATACAGATGGCACGCCTTTCACCACGCAAGCGGATTATGATAAAATCCCTTTTGCACAGGAAGTAAAGAACCGCGACCTCCGCCTGAAACAAAGCATCCGCATGGGTAACTATTCCCGCGATGGTGTGGTAACGCCGCCCGACTTTACGTATACCTATACGGGTTATATGCCTATCAAACTGGCGGTGGATGCGAAAGCGACCGATGGTGTGGCAGAAAACTTTAACTCCCTGCCACTGATCCGGTATGCAGAAGTATTGCTGAACTATGCGGAAGCAAAAGCAGAGCGTGGCAACTTTACTACGGAAGACTGGAACCTCACCATTGCTCCGCTGCGGCAGCGTGCGGGCATCACCGTTACCACGCCGCCGGTTACAGCAGATACATATCTTCAGCAACATTATTTTCCTGGTATAAATGATCCCGTACTGCTGGAAATACGCCGGGAGAGAGGCATTGAGCTGGCCCTGGAAGGATTCCGCTACGATGATCTGAAGCGCTGGCATCTCGGCAACCTGCTCACCATGCCCTATGATGGCATGTATGTACCCTCCCTCAACACATTGATGGATCTGAATGAAGATGGGAAAATGGATGTTTGTTTTGTAGAGAAAATCCCGGCGACAAAAGTACCGGGCGTATATTATTTCCTGATAGACAAAGTACAGTTCAAGCTCAGCAACGGTACCAGCGGCAATCTGCAACTGTTTGATAACCTGGTGCGCAAATACGAAGACCGCAAATACTTCTATCCCATTCCATACAACGAAATCATCTTAAACGGCAACTTAATCCAGGACCCGGAGTGGGCAAATTAAATAAAACGAAAAACCTTAAATAAGCAACCGTATGTTATCAGGTAACAATTCCACAGTAAACAAAACATTCTTCGAAAAGGCCGGACTGCCCCGGCAGCTGTTCTTTGGCTACATCGGCATCATGATATTCATGATGGGTGATGGTATTGAACAGGGATGGCTAAGCCCATACCTGGTATCACATGGCATGTCGGTGCAGCAGTCGGCCACCCTGTTTACGGTCTATGGCATCACCATCGCCATCTCCGCCTGGTTTTCCGGCGTACTGGCAGAAGGCTACGGCGTAAAGCGCACCATGTTCACAGGTTTGATCCTCTACATTCTCGGCACCATCGGGTTCGTCGGATACGGCATGCCGGGGCTCAACTACCCGCTGATGCTGCTCTTCTACGCATTACGTGGATTTGGTTATCCTTTGTTCGCCTACTCCTTCCTGGTATGGATCGCCTACAGCAGTCCGCGGCAGCAACTGGGTCGCGCTGTAGGCTGGTTCTGGTTTGTATTCACCGGCGGACTCAATGTACTCGGCGCGTACTATTCCAGCTGGGCCATTACCCGCTTCGGGCACCTCAATACTTTATGGACCTCAGTTTTCTGGGCGCTGCTGGGCGCACTGTTTGCACTGGTACTGAATAAAGGAAGTATTAAGAAAGAAACTGCCGGCGGCTCGCAGGTAAAAGAACTGATCAAGGGGCTCACCATTGTGAAAGAAGAACCCAAAGTATTATTGGGCGGTATTGTGCGCATCATTAATACCACGGCGCAATTTGCCTTCCCGGTATTCCTGCCGATGTATATGGCGAAACATGGCTACGAAACCACGCAATGGCTGCAGATCTGGGGAACCATCTTTACCGCCAATATCATCTTCAACCTCATCTTTGGCTTTGTGGGCGATCGCATGGGATGGCGTAATACTATCATGTGGTTCGGCGGCGTAGGATGTGCAGCCACTACCCTGCTGTTTTATTACGCACCACAGATATGGGAAGGCAATTTCTGGATGGTCATGACGGCCGGCATACTTTGGGGCGCCTGCCTGGCGGGCTACGTACCCCTGTCGGCGTTAGTACCTTCCCTGGTGAAAAAAGACAAAGGTGCGGCAATGGCTATTCTGAACCTCGGCGCCGGCTTACCTGTTTTCGTGGGCCCTGCAATTGTAGGATTATTTATCGGCAGCGCAGGCGATGCAGGCGTTATCTGGATCCTGGCGGCCCTTTACCTGGTAAGCGCCGTCATCACCCGGTTTATCACCCTGCCGGACAATGCAAAAACATCTCATCATTACAGCAATACAACGGAAACCATACAATTATAATACACATGAAAATCTTAATCACTGCCCCTTATCATGAGCAGGGGCTGGAAACATTACAGCGGCAGTTCGGAGAAATTATTTACCGGTCGTGGAAGCCTCATGGAAGGGCATACAATGAAGACGAGCTGCTGGCCATGCTTTCAGACACGCAGGCCGAAGCGCTGATAACAGAGCACGATCACGTTACTGCAAAAGTAATAGCCGCCAATCCCCAGCTGCAGTTTATCGGCGTATGCCGCGGCACACCGTCCAACGTGGCAGTGAGCAAAGCCACTGAAATGGGAATTCCGGTATTCTTCACACCTGCCCGTAATGCGCAGGCAGTAGCAGAACTGTTTATTTCCAATGTGATCATGCTGTTGCGTAATACCATCCCCGGCATCAACTGGCTGAAAGGCCGCAACTGGCAGGCAGGCGCGCACGACTCCTACCTGCACTTCAAAGGCAATGAGCTGGCAGGCAAAACTATTGGCATGGTTGGCTTTGGCGCTATCGGCCAGCTGATTGCAAAGCTGGTAAAAGAATATCCCTGCCCCATCCAGTTCTTCGATCCGTATGTGGCCGAATACAACAGTGATTACCGGAAAACCAGCCTGGAAGATTTGTTTGCTACCAGCGATATCGTATCCATCCACCTGCCGGTTACCGCAGAAACAAAAGGGATGATCAACGGCCGGCTCCTGAAAATGATGAAAAAAGAGGCCATATTTATCAATACCGCCAGGGCTTCGGTCGTGCAACGGGAAGACCTGCTGGAAGTACTGGAAAAAAAATCGATCCGGGGGGCTATCTTAGATGTTTTCGATCATGAACCACCGGACGAACTGGATTACAGGATCATTGACCTTCCACAGGTAATTGCCACCCCGCACATTGCGGGCGCCACCTTTGAAGTGGAAGATCACCACGTTGAAATTATGAACAGGGCCTTGCTGCAGTGGTATGCACATGCCAACAGGCACATAGCCGAATTAGCCAACAAAGACATACTTAAAGTTCATTTCCAATGACAACACAGAACACCTACATCATTGTGGACATAGGCACCGGAAACGTAAGGGTGGCAGCAGCTTCCCCGCAGGGACAGGTATTAAGCGTTGCCCGGGAAGACATACATTACATCAAAGATCCGTTGTACCCGGATGCCCTGTATTTTGAGCCTACTCAGCTATGGCTTCAGGTAAAGCGTTTAGCCGTGCAGGTACTCTCCGGTATCCCCGGCACGGTGGTAAAAGCCATTACGGCTACCAGTCAGCGCGAAGGTATTGTGCTGTTATCCGCCACCGGCGAATCGCTGACCGGGTTGCCCAATATCGACCACCGTGGCCGGGAATGGGAAAACACCATTGCCGATAAAAGCAGGGTGTACCAGCTGACAGGGCGTTATCCTACCTCCCTGTTTTCTGCCCTGAAACTGGTGGGCATCCGTGAGCGCAGGCCGGAACTGTGGCAGCAATGCAGCACGTTCCTCAGCATCAGCAACTGGATAGAATTTATGTTCAGCGGTGTAGCGCGGTATGAGCATTCACAGGCATCGGAAACATTGTTGTATGATGTAGCGCAAAAACAATGGTCGGCTGAGTTATGCGAAGTTTTTGCACTGGATGCCGCATTGCTGCCGCCGCTCGCAGACTCCGCGACTATACTGGGAAATATCCTTCCTGGAGTAGCACAGGAACTGGGGCTGTCTGCCACCGTGAAAATAGTAGCCGGTGGCGGCGATACGCAACTTGCCATCAAAAGCACGCGACCGGCGGTAGACGATGTAGTGATTGTTTCAGGCACTACCACTCCTATTGTGAAGATAACAGGCACCTATACACTGGATGCGGAAGAAAGGACCTGGACAAGCCGTGATATAGAACCGGGACGCTTTGTATTTGAAGCCAATGCCGGTGTAACCGGGCTAAACTATCAGCGGCTGAAAGAAATTTTTTATCCTAATGAAGATTATGAAGTGATTGAAAAAGAGCTGGAAGAAAACACCCATACGTTTTGCATGGCCTCCCTGGGATCGTTGCTGGCTGATGAAGAAGTGTCCCTTACCCGCGGTGGCTTTATTTTTCCCGCGCCGGTATCGCACCTGCTCACCCGCGGCTCCTTTGTATGGGCTACCATCCTGGACATTGCCTGCTCCATCGTTAAAAACTACCGGATACTGGCTGCTACTGCCGGTCATGATCCAGATTATATCTGGGCCTGTGGCGGCGGACTGCAAAGCCGGGTGCTGCGGCAACTCATCGCCAATCTCACGGGGAAAAAGGTACAGATCAGGAAAGAATACCAGCAATCATCTGCCGTTGGCGGCGCGTTGATCTGCAATGAAGCGCTGCAGGTAAATGCAGTAATGGAGGATGCTACCGAAGTAATCCATCCTGTTGATACTGCCTATTACAGCACATTGTATGCTGAATGGGAAAAAACCCGGCATTATTTCCGGGGCATGAACTAACTACTTAAAATTCGATTATGGCAACAGCTTGTTTCATAGGCATCGACGTAGGTACACAAGGCGCCAGGGTGGTATTAATGGATGCCACCGGCAACCTGCTGGGCAGCCGGGAGGAACATTTCCCGTTGCATGAAAAAATGCGGGAGGAGCAGTCGCCCACCGGCTGGTGGGATGCCTGCCTTGCGTGTTTGCATCAACTCCTGCAGGACGCCTCCGTGCAGCCGCACCGGCCACTTATCAGGGCCATAGCCGTTACTTCTACGTCCGGTACCATCGTACCCGTTGACCGCCGGCACCGGCCACTGCATAACGCCCTGATGTACAGCGACGGCAGGCAGGTGGAGACCGGGAAGCTTTGCCGGGAGACCGCTCTCCGGTATCACCCGCATGGCTATACGTCGTTTAATACTTCCAGTGGACTATCGAAAATGTGCTGGTTTGTACAACAATATCCGGAAGCAGCCCAACAACTTTATAAGTTCATTCATGCGGCCGACTATATCACCGGGCAGCTCAGCGGCCGCTTTGATATAACCGACGCCACCAACGCACTGAAATCGGGATATGATGTGCAGGCGCAGGAGTGGCCTTCCTATCTCTGGGAGCACCTGCCCCTGCAACAATCGTGGCTGCCAGAAGTAGTGCCTGCGGGTACTCCGTTGGGAAAGATACAACCCGGTGTGGCAGCCCTCCTCCACCTGCCGGAAGACGTGACCATTGTAGCTGGTATGACAGATGGCTGTGCCTCGCAGATTGCGGCGGGCGCCGTTTGCCCCGGCGACTGGAACACCACCATTGGTACCACCCTGGTGGTGAAAGGAGTAACTACCCGGTATATCGATGATCCTTCCGGTGCATTGTATTGTCACCGGCACCCGGAAGGATACTGGATGCCGGGGGGCGCCAGCAATACCGGGGCGGACTGGGTATCTCAAAAATTCCCTGGTGATCTTACGATGCTGAATGAGCAGGCGTTGCGGATCATACCCACCGGCCACCTCTCCTGGCCGCTGCTGCAACACGGAGAAAGGTTTCCGTTCGTGGCGCCGCAGGCACGCGGGTTTGAAGCCGCGGAGCTTTCTGCCGTTGAAAGCTATGCCGCCGGCATGGAAGGTGTGGCTTATATAGAACGCTACGCCTACCAGATGATCCGGCAGTTAAGCGGTGAAGCGGTGGAAAAGATTTATACCGCAGGCGGCGCCAGCAACAGCCGCGCATGGCTCACCATCCGCAGCAATGTGCTCAACCTGCCCATCATTAAAATGAAACACGTAAGCGGCGCTGCCGGTGCGGCTATCCTGGCGGCGTCCAAAACATGGTACCACACCGTTATGGAGGCAACAGCTGCAATGACCCAGGTAGCGGAAGAGATACTGCCTTCGCCATCTCCCGTAAAAACCTACGATGCCAGCTACCTGAAATTTATACAACTGCTGAAAGAAAAAGGATATATTTCAACTTATGAACATGCTTAATATTTACCTGTTAAGACACGGACAAACCGCCTGGAACGCCGATAATAACCGCTACTGCGGCAGGTCCGACATTGCCCTTACGGCAAAAGGCATCGGCCAGGCAGAAGCCGTGCGGGAACAACTGAAAGGAATTAACTTTGCCGGCGTATATTCTTCCCCGTTAGAGCGGGCATATCAGACCGCGCGCATCGCCGGCGGAATGGATGTTATTAAAGATAACCGTCTTATTGAAGCTGATTTTGGTAACTGGGAAAAGAAAACAAAGGAAGAATTTATTGCCGAAGATCCGCAGCTGTGGCATAACTGGATGGACGACCCAGGTCAGCACCGCGCCGGTGGCACCGGCGAAACCGGCAGCGAAATCGTTGCCCGTGTGGATGAATTTTTCCATGACCTGCTACAGCAACATGACCATGGAAACATTCTTGTAGCAGCGCATAATGGTGTAAACCGCCTGTACCTGGCGTATAAGCTGGGCATGCCGCTGAAAAATTACCGGATGCTGGTGCAGGACAATGCCTCTGTTACAGTATTTAACCTGTCGGCTCACGAACCTTTTACATTACAACACCTCAATGCAAAATTCTGATCATGATAAAAGTTATTGCCAGAACCTTACTGCTGACAGGCGCGTATCTTACCTGCCAGCTTAACACACAGGCTCAATCACCTGAACTGAATGTGCTGAACATCCGCAACAGCCAGGATCTGCAGGCATTCTTTAAGTATACCGGGAAAGATATTCCCTTTATCAGCGGGCATCGTGGCGGTGTAAACAAAGGCTTCCCGGAAAACAGTATCGAAGCGTTTGAAAATACCCTGCGGCATACGCCCGCCACTTTTGAAATTGATCCCCGGCTTACAAAAGACAGCGCCATTGTACTCATGCACGATGCAACACTGGACCGCACCACCACCGGCAAAGGAAAAATTTCCGATTATACACTGGCGGAACTTAAACAGTTCCAGCTAAAAGATGTGGAAGGAAATATCACCAATTTCCGCATTCCCACCCTGCAGGAGGCAATTGTGTGGAGCAAGGGGAAAACAGTGCTCATCCTGGATAAAAAAGATGTGCCTTTTGAGATGACCGCAAAAATCATTAAAGACAATCATGCCGAAGGAAACGTAATGGTAACGGTACATACCGCGGAAGAAGCCCGCTGGTACCACAGCCGCAATAAGGATATTGTATTCGAAGCATTTGTAAAAACACAGCAGGCGTTGGAAGAATACGAGGCCGCTAAAATTCCGTGGTCGCATATCATGGCGTATGTAGGTCCGGATAACAAACCGGCGCTGAAGGAACTTTACCAGCAATTAAACAAGCGTGGTGTGATGTGTATGATATCCACGGCGCCCACCTACGATAAGCTTCCTTCTTCCGCCGATCGCAGTGCCGCTTACCAGGCGATTATCCGCGATGGCGCCAGTCTTATTGAAGCCGACCGCTCCATAGAAGCCGCAGCGGCCATCCTGCCATTGGTTCCGGTGCATAGCGCCAAAAAGAAATTCTTCGGTAAAAAAAGTATTTAAAATACAAAAGCGTCTTACAATATAACTGTAAGACGCTTGTTTTATACGGCAAACTTATGGGGTCTTCATCCGTTTTAAAACGATTGCCTTTCTTCGCTTCCAGCCGGTAATCACCGGGTCTTCATTTGTTAATTTCCCTTTGGCATCTATTTGTCCCAGGCTTTTTGCCAGTGCCTGGCTTAGCTTCGCCGCCTTCCGGTGCGCTTTCATCCAGGTAGTCCTGGTTTGATGCACATTATCTTCCAAAGATTTTATCCCTTTGTTAATTGTTTCTAATTCTTTTTTATACGCTTTCTGCTTCCGGTAAATGATCATTAACCGGTTATAGGCAGCAATGGTCAGCGGATCATTGGAAAGCGCTTCGTTATACAAGGCAATAGCGCCTGGCAGGTCGTCTTCCGCCTCCAGTTGCCTCGCCTGTTCCAATAAGCTCTTATGGGAAATTTTATCCGCCATGCAACGGGTTATTAATGACCATTCAGATATTTGATCACATCGCTTCTCATCGGCCCTGCTTTTTTGATGGCGTCTTTAATTTCCTGGTGGGTTTTAGATGGAAACTGCTGATGCAGGTATTCCACTTCTGAAGGGTCCTGGCTATCTACCCGGATATCATCCTGCTTGCCAACGTTTTTTTTATCGTCTGCCATAACAATGAAATTTAGGTGAAGAACTAATTACTTTTCCTTTTCAGTTGCCGCAAATTATATGCCCTGACCGATAACAGGTGTGGGACAGAAAAGCGGTGCGGAATTGCAGAAACTGCTCCCCAAAATGTAGCGGCCGTACATCGTAAAACCGGTTTCAAAGAAGGCTGCAACGTGTTCGCATTAATAGGATTATTATTTGATAAAAGGCTGCTATACAAACCAGGTTTTATGAAAGCGATCGCTGCGGGCCTATTTGGTACTTTATTAATGACAGGCGCATTATATCTTCTCACCGCCATTACCGGTAAAAATTATAAAGTGGTGGGAGTGCTTGCTACTATGGTTACTAATCATACAACACCGGATAAGGGTTTAACCCGGAAGCCGGCAGACCTCTTAACCGGCATCATGCTGCATTACCTCATAGGTGTGTTTTTCGCCATTATTTACTTTTACCTGTGGCAGGCCGGCATAGGACGTCCTACCTTGTCCTGGAGTATCGTATTTGGGTTACTGAACGGTATTTTCGCGATGGGGTTCTGGTTTACTTTTATCCGTCTCCACCCGCGGCCGCCTGCCATCCCGGTGATGTCGTATGTGATGGCGGTTGGCCTGTCGCATGTATTATTCAGTATAGGCGTGCTCATTGTTTATACGCTATAACCCAGGCAGGGAAAAGCATTGGCGTGCTTTTCCCTGCTGTTGCTCATCTTCCTATGCATTCCATACGCCTTCAGCAGCGGTTTTCCGGGCATAGTCTGAGAAGTCCCGCGGCGCACGGCCCAGGGCGCGTTGCACTCCATCAGTGAGATGGGCATTCCGGCCATCCAGTACTTCGGCAAACAAATAGGTGACCAGCCAGATGAAATCATCGGGGATGTTATATTCAACGAGCATGGCTTTGTATGCTTCCATGGGTATTGCCTGGTATTGAATTGGCCTGCCTGCGGCTTCGGCTATTTCCCTCACCGCTTCTTCAAAGGTCATCAGGCGGGGACCGGTAAGTTCATATAGCTGGCCGTTATGGTTTTCCGTGGTAAGCGCCGCAATGGCTACGTCTGCAATATCATCCACATCCACAAACGGCTCCGCAACGTTTCCGGCCGGAAGCGCTACATGGCCGGCCAGCAGCGGATCTAACAGATAACCCTCACTAAAATTCTGGCTAAACCAGGCGCATCTGAGAATGGTCCAGCTGATCCCGCTGTTCATAATGATCTGCTCGCATGCCTGCGCTTCTTTTTCTCCGCGGCCCGACAACAATACTATTTTCTTAATGCCGTTTTTCACCGCTGTTTGGGTAAATGAACGTACCGTATCCACTGCTCCGGGTATCGCCAGATCCGGGTGATAGCTGAGATATACGGCGTCAATACCCTGTAAAGCAGGTTCCCAGGTGGATGTATCTTCCCAGTCGAAAGCCGGATTGGCAGAACGTGATCCGATACGTACGGGCCATCCCCTTTCTGTGAGTTGTGCTGCCACCCTGCTGCCGGTTTTACCGGTGCCGCCTAATACGAGTACTGTTTGTTTGGTAGTATTTGCTGTTTTCATGATCTATTTTTTCTCAAATCTACTATGGCGGTTACCCGGAAAATAGAACAAAACCGACACCGCGATACTTTCTTCTTACTTCAGCAATTCAAACTCCTTACTGGTAATGGTCAGCACCGCACCATGCCGGATGCCTTGCGGCATAGATAATTTGCCGGATACGTCCGTCCACGTTTTCAGATCAGTAGATTCCACTGCGCCATAACGGTGCTGGGTATACTTATCGAAATACACGATCCACTTACCGGCGGTATGCAATGCCGTAGGACCTTCCGCCCAGTAAGGCCCGGTAATAGGCGCAGAAGGCTTCCCATAGCCCCCTGTTAAAGTGTTGCTGACTGCTGTGCGGATATTTTTCTGTGGCGGTGTTTTGGTTTCATCTTTCAGGAACATAATAAACCGGCCCTGGTCAGGTACAATGCTCGCATCTATCACGTTAAAGCCCTGGTCGTATAATAATTTCGCCGGGCTGAAATGCTGGAAATCTTTTGTGGTAACATAATACAGCCGGTGGTTATATTTTTCGTCGCCGGTAGAATCGCCGGCGGTGAACCGGCCGGGGATCGTGGTGGCCCAATAGATCATATATTCTTTACGCCGGGCATCGTAAGTAATTTCAGGCGCCCAGCAATTTAAGGCTCCCGGTTCATGCGCCATCACGGGAATATCTTTTTGCGCGGACCAATGCACCAGGTCGGCCGATGAAGCATAGCCGATGCTTTTTTCCTTCCAGCTCACGGTCCATACCATATGAAACCGGCCATCGGCGCCACGGATAATACAGGGGTCCCGCATCAGCTTATCCACTCCGGCGGCGGGTGTGAGCACGGATTGGTCGTTGTTCAGTGCCAGCCACTTATAACCATCCCGGCTATACGCCAGGTGCAGTCCATCCTGCCCGTTGTCTTTAAAATAGGCAAACAGGTATACCGCATCCTGTGCGGTGGCGTTATGCAGGAGTCCTGCTAAAAAAATAAGAATAAATAGTTTCTTCATAAATGACGGATCAATCTTAAATATACATGCAACGATTCGTTTTTCGCAGTCATGGTACCCTGGTAACAAGGCTTTTTTCAGGCCGCGGGTCTATTATTTCTGCCAACTTATTATATTTACCCTCAATTATCCAACCGCTGCTATCCCGAACTGCTCATGAAAAAAACGATTACTCACAGCAACATGTTCCGTCAGCTGAAGGCTGACCTCGGAGGTAAGGACTCTTACCGGGGGGTTACGCTTACCTATACGTGGCTGGCCAACCAGTTTGGTCACTTTTCACTGGGGTTTATTCCTGCATTCATTTTATACCTGGTGCTGAGGCATCGTATGGAAGAAACGCGCGCTGCACTTACGGCCGCCTGGAGTATCAGCGCCGTTTGGCTGGTATTTGAGGCCATCAACTTCCTGTGGCCTTTAACCTTTGGCAAAAAAGGCGGCGTAAAGTCATACGTATTTCAGCCTGCCTGGGGCAATGTGGCTTTTGATACCATCACGGATCTGCTGTTTTTCTGGCTGGGTGCGTTTTTCTGCTCCCTTTTATGTAAAGATACCATGGTGGCCAGGGCCATCGTAATAGTAACTGCGGCGTTGCTGCTCTACCCTACCTATTACTGGTATCTTACCAAAATGTACCTGCAAACGCCGGGCTATCCGTTTCAGTTCCGGCTGAGCCAATGGAGCACAGAACAGATTGCCCCCGAAGATATCGACCTGATCAGGCGTTTCCTGGACAGTAAAACACAGGGGATGCATCTGTTCCTGTTTGGGCCGAAGAACAGCGGCAAAACGAGTTTGAGCGTGGCCATCGCCACGGAACTATCCATCCGCCACTATTCGGCGGTGTATACTTCCGCCATGAAGCTTTACTGCATGTTTTATGAACACGACGATGACTCCACCGCCGATGTGCTGTGGACCTGGCGCAAAGCCTCCATCCTGGTGATAGACGATATCAATCCGGGCAACCCGGTGAAAGAAGACCTGATCACGTCCGACCGCTTCCTCAGCTTTGTGGATGGCTCCTCTACCAATGACATTAACAGAACCGCGTTAAAGGATACCAATGTTATCTGGGTGCTGGGCAACGACGACCAGGACCGTAAGCTGTCTGCCACCTGGCAAAACATGCTGCACAGCATAGGTGTGGAACGGGAAAAAATGCTTTCCCTCAACCTGGAGCGGTATGTACGGAAAAATAAAGCGGCTAAGGCAGAATATGATTTGCAAATGCAAAGCTGATGAGATGGGTCAGGCTTTTTACCCCGAAACGTTTATACATCGGTAAGATCCTTTTCTCAATAGCTGACTGCGATACCCCGAACCGGGCGGCAATTTCCTTGAAGGAATAACCTTCCGCCACCAGGGAAAGGGCGTCTTTCTCTTTTTCTGAGATGGCATAATACCGGAACAACTGCTTGTTCAACTCTTCCTCAAACTCGGATTTTTCAGGCCCGTATGCCGCATAGCGCATCACGTTTCCGAATTTAATGCTCTCATTTTTCTGGGAGTGGCCAATGATGCTGGTCACCTTTCCCTGTTCGGTGGTAAATACGCCCACTTTACTGATGAGGGGTATGGGCGTACCGTTTTTGTGGATCTTCTTCAATTCGATGGTAAAGCTGTATTGTTCGTCGCCAATAGATTTATTGTGCAGGAACATCAGGGCTTTATCGTTCAGCTCATTGGAAAAAGGGGCATATTCGGGTGCGGTAATATTTACAATGGTGAGCATGCTGATCTCGTTATCTGCATAGCCGAGCAATTCCTCCCAGCCGTCAGCATACAACATCTTATTTTCTTTAAACGAATAAATATAGATGGCTTCATCCGCAAACCGGCGGATCGTATTTTTAAAATGCAAAGCTTCCGGGCTGGTCAGATCAGCCGGAACATCAGTTATAAATCCTTTCGAGTAACTTCCAAACCCCAACTTATCAGGATGCATCTTTTTGATCGTAAAAATAATAAAGAATAGCATAACCTGCGAATTTTCGCAGTTGATTCACTGGCTGCTGCGCTATACTTTTGCCCCTGTAATACAATCCTTTAAGGATTAACAAGAAGAATAGCTGATGGCCTTTTATCCGGAGATCCCATCAAAAGCAGACCTGGCAACGGTTTGTATAATGATGGTATCTCGGTAACACCCCAATATTAGTTTTTAACAAGTGTGTCTTAACGTCATTGTTGGTAACCCGGCCCCATTCAATAAATACAATGTTCCCCAGACCGGTGCAGTAATACAGAACTGCACCGGTTTTTTCTGTTTTGAGATATCAGTTATTATTTTACTTTTTTACTCACCATCCGTCCCAGTTCTTTTCCCGCTTTGGCATATGCATCACCAATCCGCATACCGGTAGCGAACTGTCCCTTTCCACCTTTCATATCATTCATCATAATTTTACAGATAGATTTTTTCAGGTTGGCCCGGTCGTATATTTCAACCTCCAGGTTCACCGCCGCCCTCTGCGAAGAAACAGCCACGTTATAGCCCACCTCAATAAATTTTGTCCGCACCACCATTAAATATTTACTGGCGGAATCCTCGGTAAGTTTAATATCGGAATACTTGGTAAAAAGCTCTGAGAACTCGGGTTCATAATGTTTTTTCCTGTCGGCAAACCAGCTCTCCTCCCACTTGTCGCCGGTTCCAGGCTCTTTAGCATCCTTTTCCGCTTTTTTTCTTTTGAGATAGTTCGCTTCTTTTCCTTCTGTTCCTACGGTTACTTTATTGTAGTCGAAGGATACGCCCAATTCTGTAACATCCTTCAGGAAATCAAGCTTTCCTTTTACCAGGTCTTGTGCTTTTAATTGGGTTGTTGTGGTCATAGCTGCCACTAACAGCAGCAGGGTGAAAATTCTTTTCATACGGTAAGAGATCTGTTTTTTATCAAAAATATAGGTAATCCGGCGTGTTATAAACACTCCGTGAGCAAACATAAGTTTTAAAGCGCATTATTCCTTCTCCGCCCGGAAGGAGCCATTAGGCTGGATGGATGTTAACGCCACCACCTTGTCTTTATCATCCCTGATAAACTTCACCTTGTACTCTTTCAGCCCCTGAATACGGAAGGTACTGCTGTCGATTGCTTCCAGCGTATACACCGGTTGCCCAGGCACTACCATGGTAAGTACCTGCTTATCCGACAGTTTGATCTGGATCGGCATGGAGGCCATTTTATAAGCGCCCACAAACGGCGCCAGCGAGGCTGCGGATAATACCACCTGTTGCGGTACGCGCTCAAATATAACCGGGTCGCCGGACGGGTCATAGGCAAAACTCAGCCGATCGATATCCCCGCTGTTATTCATCAGGAATTGTACTCTCATGTTCGACTTGTACTTTACGTCAATCGCCGTATCTGCAGCATCGTAAGGAGAGAAAATATTATAGTCTTCCTGGTTGAGGTACCAGGTCACATCGGGGAATGTGGCAAACAGGGAATCTCTCTTTACAGCAATATCAAAGTTACCATAAGCATCATTCTTAAACACTCCCGCGAATGCCGCTACCGGGTGTGTAGGAGGATGCGGCCTGGAGGCAGAATCCCGGTGAGGCGCGGGGTCTTCCTCCTTTTTGCCGGGTTTAGCTTTAGGACTGGTCGCGGCTGCAATGCCCAGCAACCGGTCGGTGATCAGGTTGGTCACCTTAGTGGGAATAGCGGAATTATTCTGATTGCTCAGCACCACGATGCCAATACTATCTGTTGGGTAAAAGGTAGTCAATGCCGTGAAGCCATCTATATTCCCGCCGTGTTCCACGCGGTAATGACCACGATAAGAAAGCAGCATCCACCCAAGTCCGTAATTGGCAAACTGGATATACGGTGTTTTTGTATCCGGTTCTCCGCCAGGAATGACCATCTGGGAAGAAATGGCTTCTTTCACATAGTCTGCCGGGATGATTTCCTTCCCGTTATACTTCCCGCCATGGATCCAGGTGATCAGCCACTTCGACATATCCGTTACCGTGCTGTTGATAGCTCCGGCGGGGCCCATTGCTACTATCGGGTGATACTTCATTTCATTAATGCCTTTCTCCCTGCTGAACTCATATCCGTGTGAGCGCTCTTCTGCAGCGGCGAGGGCAATAGTGCCGATAGAAGATTCACTCATGCCCAGCGGTTGAAAAACCCGGCTGGCAATGTTTTGTTCCCACGATTGCCCCGTTAACCGCTCTACCACCATTCCCTGTACCATAAACATAAAGTTGTTGTATTGCCAGCGGGCGCGCAAAGGCGCATTGGGCTTCATATAATGGATGCGTTTCAGCAGCGAGTCACGCGAATCCGTTTCAAAAAGATACCATGCAAGGTCGTAGCGCGAAAAGCCGGTACGGTGGCACATCATATCACGTAAAGTAACCTGGGTATTGAGATAGCTATCCGAAAAATCCAGTGCAGGCAGGTAAGTGGTAGCCGGTTTATCAAAATCAACCTTTCCCTCTTTCCGCAAATCGCCCAGCAAAGTGCTGGTAAATGCTTTGGTACAGGAGCCGATGGCAAAACGGGTATGTTCTGTCACTGGTAATTTTCGGGTCATATCCCGGTAACCAAAGCCTTTTGAAAATATCACCTTATCTTTTTCCACCACAGCCACGGCAAAGCCGGCGCCCTGCGCATCCTGCAGGATATCCGTCAGCGCGGCGTCTATCTTTTCAAGTTTATTATTTTTGGCGGGAGTTTGAGCAGTGGCCACTGCTGCAAAAATTAAACAACACAGGCAGGAGATCCACCTGTTAATTCTAGGTACTGTCATCGGGTTACTTTATTACCGTATAAGATTACAGTAAATAACCGGATTTAACAAACGCCTGCAACGAATCTCCCGACAATGACTATTTTTATGATCTATGACTCTTCCTGCTATCAAAACGGTCCTTGTTCTTGGCGCAAATTCCGATGTGGCCAAAGAAGCGATATTATTATACCTGGAAAAAGGCTATCATGTTATAGCCGCTTCACGCAGCACCGCCGACATCGCATCGTTTATGAAAGCCAGGAAGGCAGCCGCTGAGCAACTGACCATCTGTTACTTTGACGCCACCGCTTTTAACGATCACGCCGGGTTCTATGCCAGTCTGCCGGCTAAACCCAACATCGTGGTATATGCCGCAGGCTTCCAGGTTACCAATGAACAGGCGCTGGTGGATTGGGAAGGCAGTTACCGGATGATCAACGTGCATTATGCCGGCGCCCTGTCTATTCTTAATCTCATTATTTCGGATCCCGAAAACGATCACCTGGAAAGGATTATCGGGCTATCGTCGCTATCCGGCGTACGCGGGCGCAAGAGCAACTTTGTATACGGCAGCACCAAGGCTGCCTTCACACAATATCTTGCAGGACTGCGGCAATACCTGTTCTCCAGGAAAATTATTGTTAATGTAATTATAGCAGGGTACATCCGCAGTAAAATGACAGCAGGACTTAACCTTCCCGAATATTTACTGATGGAGCCTTCTTTTATTGCAAAAACTATCGTGCATGCCGGTAACCGTTTTGCCATTGTGCCGGGCGCCAAATGGAAAATTATTTACCAGGTGCTGAAGTATATGCCGGAAAGACTGGTAGCCCGGCTGCCTTAATGCACCGGTGCCTGAAGCCGCCCACCCAGGGACTGCTATTAACCGCCACAGGCATTTCCCGGTACAATAAATTTGAATTTCTGTAAAAATGACCGATATTAGATATCAGGAAAAGAAGCCCCAAAAGACGAGTAACTCCAAATCAGTACCCCAATAACCTCAATTAAAGACGGGGCTCTCCGTGTATTCAAATCAACCCCAAAAAAAGATCATGGAAGCACTTGAAAAAATCTTCTTTGTAAACGTAGGCGCTGATGGCACCTTTGCCGATTCAGGTCACCTCTCCACTACCCCGGCTGATGTAGAACAGATCTTTAGCTTCCTCGAAGAAAAAGATATCGAAAAACTGCTGATCTATTTTCACGGGGGATTAGTCAGCGAAAAAAGCGGGCTGAAAGCCGCTGCTGTCATGAAAGAACACTTCGCCGACGCGGCTGCAAAAAGGCACACCGTGGCCTTTGTATGGGAAACCGGTCCTGCTGAGGTAGTGATGCAAAACCTCAAAAACCTGAAGGAACTTACCGGGAAAGGCGTGTTCGATGAAATCGTGAAATTCGTCACCAAACTGGTTGCCAAGAAACTCGGTCTGGATGATGCCAAAGGCGGGGGCACCTACCTTAGCGATGAAACTATTGCCGTAGAAAAACAAAAGATCGCCCCTTTTGAAGACCTCGACAGATCCCTGGACGCCCGCGGCGGCACCCCGCTTGAAATAGATGAGGAGGACGAAAACTACAGCACCTACTACGCCAAACTGGAAACAGAAGCCAAGGGGCTGGTCAGTGCCGAAGGATCGGAAGAACTCAAATATGAAAAGGCCGAAGGCGATGAAGTGGCCAGGGGCGGAATGCTGTTTGTGGCCAAAGTGGTAGCGCAGATAGCCTTTGCCGTGTTAAAACGCTACTTCAAAAAAACGCACCACGACTTCTACCCCACCATCATGGAAGAAGCCTTCAGGAAATTGTACCTCGATAAAATCGGCGGATGGGGCTGGAAACAAATCAAAGATAAATCCGGCAATATGTTCAACAGCAACAGCGGGGTAACCGGCAACAACCTGCACGCCGGTACGCACTTCCTCTCCTTGCTGGATACGCACCTGCAAAAAAGAAAGGCCGCCGGGAAAAAGCTGGATATAGAACTCATAGGCCACAGTGCCGGCGCTATTGCCGTATGCAATTTACTGGAAGCCACTGCCAATCATTTCAATGCCGTAACCTATAATAACGTCTTCTTCCTGGCCCCTGCCTGCAGAACAGACTTCTTCCTGCAGAAAGGAAGCCCCGCGCAGGAAAAAGGCGTGTTTAAACATTTTAAGATGTTTACCATGGATGAAAGCAACGAAAAAAAGGATCATTGCATTCCTTTCGCTTACACCCACTCCCTGCTATACATGGTGTCTGGCCTGTTTGAAGAAGAAGTGGATGCAAAAATCATGGGGCTGCATGAACAACTGAAAGCAACCGGCCGTTATGAAGACTTCGATGAACTGAAAAAACTGAATCAATATATCGGCAATAATAAACTGATCCTCTCCACCGATCTCGAAAATGCAGACGAAAGCCTGCGATGCAGCTCTCTTAAACACGGCGATTTTGATAACGACACACTCACTTTAACCGCTATTCTAAAAAGCATATAAACCATGGAATATGCAATTATAATAGGTATTGACCATTATGATAAAAGGGCACTCTCCGGGGCGGTAGCCGATGCAGAGGCATTTGCAAAATTCCTGACCGACATGCAACTTGTTTCTAACCCCGATAATATCAAACTACTGAAATCCGATGCCAGCAACCAGATTGTCATTGGCTATGAAATTGATAGTGCCATAGAAGCGATCACAGAAAATGCGAAAGCACACAGGAACGAAACCAATCGCATCTATTTCTATTTTTCTGGTCACGGCATCGGCAATACCTTTAACAACACCGCACTGTGCATGCGGTTCTGGCCCAAAATGATTAATCACTGTATCTCCAGCCTGGATTACCTCACCGGGCTAATCAACAAGGGAATCTTTGATGAAGTGCTGTTGTTCCTCGACTGCTGCCGGGAAAACGACACCATGATAAAAGGTTTGCCTCCTATCGGCGACTGGCAGAATAAAGTGGGCGAACGGGTACCCAGGGTACTGGTTTGCAATTCTACCATCTATGGGAAACTAAGCTATGAAGTGTCTATCGACTCCAACCAGAAAAGGGGCGCCTTTACCTCTTTTCTCATCGAAAGCCTGAAAGGAGATGCCGATATCAACAACAGTGGCAAAATTACCGCGCTGGACCTGAAACAGCATATAGAAACCAATTTCCCAACGTATGCCCTGAAATATAACAAAATCCAGAACGGCAGCGCCTCCACCGACAATGGCGGCGATAACATCGTGATCTGCGAAGTAAAAAAACTGGAAGAAGCCTACAACTTCGAGATAACCTTCAACCGCAATTCCAATGTAACCCTCTATAATAAAAACGCCGACAAACTGCGTACAGCCGATGTAGTTACCGGCGAGAAATGGCACTACAAACTGGAAAAAGGAAATTATGTTTTACTGGACAATGTAAGTGGTGAACAAAAAACGATCATCAACTTTTCTGAAAACACTGTGGGTTATGAACAATTCTGATGTAAAATTCCATATTACCGTAGCTTTCAATCAACCTGTGGAGGGATTGCACCTCATACTCGTAAACGGGGATCTGCAGATCATTTACGCCGGGTATACTGCTGAACTGGATATGTTTGTGGACAAAGGCATTTACCGCCTGAAAGTGAACCTCATCGACTACTACCAGGAATATCTCCTCATTGTAGATGCCGATAAAACATTTCACTTCGACTTTGACTATCCCTCCGTTGCGCCCATCTTATCTTTTAAAGCCACGCATGATTACTTATGCAAAAACCTCGAAGCATCCAGCCTGCAATCCACCAACCCGGATACGCCGCACCGGCCCAGCTTCCTGTTCTTTGGCGCCAAATACGATAAAAACACTTTCCCCGAACTGGTTCCTGTTAACCTGCTTACCAGCTACTCCATCCTCAGCAGCACCAATGATACACTGATTGAATTCAACGCCGATAACACCCGCTTCAATAATGAAGAAGGCTGGTTCATCTTTTCCGGCAAACTGGAGAATGGACTGTACTTCCTGAAAGCCAATGGTACGGAAGATCCCAGGATCTTTCCATTTTACATATATGATCATTATCAAACGCAGTTCTTTATCCGCTATCACAATAAAGCGGATATGGAGAATTGCTTCTTCTTCTATTCCAATAAACAATCATTCAGCAGGGATGCAGAAGAATACCTGGTGCTGGACAAAATCATGTATGCTTTCAAAGACTATAAAAATTTCCAGCAACTCACCGACAGCGATCACCTTCTCATCCGGGAGCATCCTTTCCTGGTATCACTGGTCCGCGCCCTGCAAATACTGGCTACCGGGGAAAGTACGGACTTTACAGATTGCGCATTTCTGCTACTCCCGGATCTTGAACTGCTGACGGGCAACAAACAGCTCTTTGAACTAAATAATCTTTTGCCGGTACTTTCCGCCGTGATGACCCGGTTTGCCGTTAATGAAAATAATGGCGGGATTAATTTTGAGCAGGAACTACTGGTGGATATGGTGATCGATTACGTTAAATATGATCTTTACTGGAATAATTTTTCGCAGATAGATGCACCTTACAGCAACCTCACCGGCTTCATGAACCGTTTGGACGAGCTTACGAGAAGCTTTATTACCCATCCTTACATCATTAATGTTAAAGGGAATACCTACCAGGAACGGCTGATCCAGGCCGTTACCCGCCTCATTGCCACCAACCAGATAAAGGAAGCCATCAAGCTGCTGACAAGAGCGGATAGCATTTCCACGATCGCGCAGCAATTAAATTTACCTACCAGCCAGGTATTCCGGAACTTTGATACTTACAACGATATTTATAATAAGATGAAGCCTACGCAATGAGTGATATTTATTTTATTAAGACATAATAATTTCCAGGATCCCTTCATTTTCTATGATCATCATACCATGACGATCAGTAGTAATACCGGCTTCCAGCTGGTAGGTATACCTGGGAACAGTTCCTTCCATCACGGTTGGCAGGTAAGCAAACTGCAGGTTATCACATCGCTGTTTTAAGGTTTCCCCTACCTCAATAATATGAGTGGAGATAATAAAGAAAGAATTCCCGTATTGCGAAAAGGCTTCTGTTACCGCCAGGGTGGCATCGTACGCATCTTTTACATTGGTGCCTTTAAACAATTCGTCGAAGATGACTACCAGGTTCTTTTTCTGGCTCACTTCTGCTGCCACATTTTTAACACGCATTACCTCCGCATAAAAATGACTGTACCCCAAACTCAAACTATCCGGTACGTTGATAGAGGTATACAATCCATCCCTTACCGCAAACCTCATAGCAGTGGCGGCAACCGGGAATCCCATATGCGCCAGGTACACCGCAATACCAAAGGATTTCATCAGGGTGGACTTGCCGGCCATATTGGCGCCGGTGAGGAACATCACGTTCCGGTCGCGGTGAAGGGACACGGTATTAGGCACGCCATGGTCCAGCCCCGGATGCCGGAGCCCTTCTACCTGCATTAAATGATCCGCTGCCGGCAACGCCGTTGCATAGGAGAAATTCTTTTCCCTTGCCACCTGGCTTACCGCGATGTAAACGTCCAGCAGGTAAATATTTTCCAGGATGATGTCCATTTCCTTTCGCAGGGTGTTACGCAGCAGGAAATCGTACCGGGCCACTTTCATCAGCGGCAGCTGTGTTACGCCTTTTTCTGCTGCAAGCCACTTTAACCGGGGGCCGGAAAAAATACCCAGCAACATTTTTACCTGTTCTTGAAAAGGATGCTGGTTATCATTCATACGGCCCAACAATTCTTTCAATGCGCTTAATGCGGCAATGCAGGCGAGCAGCCCGTTGTGCAGGATGTCAAACTGGTCGTCCCGCAACAACGACTGCCAGATCTTCTTTCTCACAGTAATAATAATCGCTGACACACTGTTGCCGGCGGTTTCCATGCCCAGGTAGTTTTCCGCTGCCCGGAAGGAGCCGTTCTGAAAAGGAAATTCCAGCTGCTTTTCCTGGAAGTACCGGAACGTACCGCTGCGGTGGTTGATTTCTTCCGGCGCGGTGAGCGGATGCTGGAACATGGATTCCAGTAACCGTTCCCCGCCCGCGGTGCGCACTTTATTAAAAATACTGTAAACGGAATGTGATTTATATTTACCCAGCAGGTTCAGGTCATCTAATGTTTGTTTATCAGCAATGAAGCTCATGTTATTGTCTTTTAATTCATGTTGAGATACCTGCCCGCAGCATATCGAGGATGCCCTCATTATTTATGATGATCATACCATGGCGGTCGTCTGTAATACCATTTTCCAGCTTATACGTATACACGGGTTTGTTCCCATCCATTCGTGTAGGCAGGTAAATAAAATGAACATTGTCGCAGGCTTGCTTTAATATCTCTCCCGCCTCAATGATATGAGTGGAAATCACGAACAGGCTGTTGCGTTTGGTAGCAAAGGCTTTGGTAATGGCAATAGTGGCTTCGTAAGCGTCTTTTTACGTTGGTGCCACGGAACATTTCATCAAAAACGATCAGCAGATTTTTACCCTGACTAAGTTCATGCGCTATCTTTTTCACACGCAATACCTCCGCATAGAAATGACTGGCGCCCATTCCCAGATTATCCGGAAGGTTTATAGTAGTATAGATGCCATCCAACACTGAAAATTCCATCCGGGTGGCCGGCACCGGGAAACCCATATGCGCCAGGAACAGCGCAATACTCAATGATTTCATAAAAGTAGACTTGCCGGCCATATTAGCGCCTGTCAGGAAAATAACATTGCCTTCCGGTGTTATCCCTATGGTATTGGCAACGGCATTGGGCACCTGCGGATGATATACGCCTTCCAGCGTCACCGTTAACCGGCTTGGAGGCAGGGCTGCCGGGAACACAAATCCCCTTTCCTTTGCCACCTTTGCTATCGCTATATACACATCGAGATAATAGATATGCCGCAGCAGTTTCAAAATAATGTCCCGGTGGCGGAAACGGAAAACACCGTCAAAAGCAGCCATTGTAGCAGCAGGCAGCTTGTCTTTCCCTTCGTGCAGGATCACCGGGTTCAGTGCATGATCAGTCAGCAGCGCATCTATAGCGGCTTTCTCCGTGTTATAATAAGGCATTCCGGTTACTGCCGGTGAATGAATAAAATCGTTCAGTCCTTTTATCAGCCGGGTAAGCGCGATCACTCCTTTCCGGATCTGAACAGCGTCGGCATCCGGTGCAATAAAACTGCTGAGTTTTTTGGTAACCGCATGATCTTCCGTAGTGAGCCTGGTCCGTTCATCCGTATTACCGAGATAAGGTTCCGCCGCATCAAAGAGGGTGTTCTCAAACGGGAACATGGTTTCTTTTGCCGCGAAATGCTGGATGATACCACTGCGACGGTTAATCAATTTCTCATCTGACAGCGGGTACTGGAACATCTCATCCAGTACCGCCGCACCACCCCTGGTGATGCAGCGGTTAAAGATATTGAAGATGGAATCTCCGCCATGTTTGCCAAAGATGTTAAGATCTTCCAGTGTTTGTTTATCTGTAGTAAATAACATAAAGTTTTATTTCCGCTTACGTCTGATCAGTAATATAGCGCCAAAGGCAATCAAGATTCCAGGCATTACCCAGAGGTATACTATCTTCAGCAGGTCCACATCATCAAGCGATACTTTTACCCGGTTATCTTCCGATTCCGGGCGGTGCGTATCAATCGGGAATTCTTTGTAATCCAGCCAGCTGAATAATGCGGTGATGAAAGGGAAGTTAGCGGTTTCCACATCAAACCTGTTCAGGTTGGTGTTGCTCATAAAATCGGCATCGCCGGCTACAATGATACGTTGTTCTTTACCGTTCACTTTGCGGGTCATGCTGATCATCACCGGCAATGCTTTTCTCTCATCTCCGGCAGCCGCATCGTATACAACCTGTGCAGAATCCAGCACCAGCGAGGCTTTCCTGAGCCAGCTCTTTTTGGTATCGGTAACCAGCAACGGCTCAATGGTGAAGGAACTACCGCTGTAGGTAAGACCGGTAACGCCCGGCATTGCCACTTTCAGGCTGTCTTTCACTGTTTTGGCTACATCAGCTGATAAAGATGCCGCCAGCGGCGTTAACTGCGGCAATACAATATCTGGTGTAAGCTCCTTGCTGGGTTGGGCTACCACGCCATCCGTCATTTGCACCCCCAGTTTTTGCAGGATAGGGTTGAGCACCGTTTGCTTACCTGGTTCCCCGGCAATGAGCAGGTTTCCTCCTTTATCGATATACTGTTCCAGTTTGGCCAGCGTAGCCGCGCTGAGAGCCGTTTTCGGATCTGCCAGTACCAGGGCGGTGATGCCTTCCGGGATATCGCGCGCATCGAGGGAGATGGTGTCTGAATCGAAGCCCTGGTTAATGAGGGAATACCGGAATGGTTTAGTATTGGTGATGGTCATATATTCCCTGGCGCCCACTTTATGAATATCCCTTTCCAGGTTACCGGTTACAAACAGGATCTTTGGCAATTTAGCCTGCAGTAAACGTTTGAAGGCAGCGGAAACTTCTGTTTCACCAGGCCATACCATCTGATCATCAAATACCCGCAGAAAAGTAGAGCGGCCTTTGTACTTTAACTGCATTACAAACCGGTTC
This sequence comes from Chitinophaga sp. W3I9, assembly GCF_050434025.1. Lineage (NCBI taxonomy): Bacteria > Pseudomonadati > Bacteroidota > Chitinophagia > Chitinophagales > Chitinophagaceae > Chitinophaga > Chitinophaga sp. W3I9. The sequence goes on along the minus strand of NZ_JBNPWC010000001.1, from coordinate 3,106,381 downwards.
AATTCAGGCTCCAGGTCAATTATTTTTTTGATCTCTTCGGGTGTTTTAAACGCGGATACCTTCATCCCCATCCCACGTATGGTTTGTTCCGCCGCCTCTTTAACGGTTTTGTTGGGATACATTTTAGAAAACGGGAATTGCGGATTATCCAGCGGTTCCGCATAGTACTGTACAAACCGGAAACTGATATCCGGCTTGAAACGGGTATACAGATCCCAGTTGTCCAGCAGCCTGTTACGTTGCTCGGGTACGCCCAGCCAAGAATATCTGCTCAAAGCATTGTTATAAGTGATCACTTCCAGTGGTTCATCTCCCAGCTCTTTAATAATTCGTTGGGCATTGGGTGTGAGGGTTCGTTCCTGGTGAACCGTGGTATCCGCATAGGTTGTAAAGGCAGGCCGGGAACTGATATACCCCACAGCCAGGCCAATAACCACCACGATCACATATCTCATTGCTTTCACCATAAATGGCCTGGATTCCATACCAGATTTCAGCTTGAAGTAGGTGAAGCCGATAAACATAAAGATGATGACGAGGAAATATAATACGTCTTTACTGCTGATTAAACCAAACAACATTTTCTGCGTACGTCCCTGAATGGACAGGAAATAAGTAAGATCCCGCACAAAATCGATGCTTTGCCACATGGTGCCTACAAAGCTGAGGATGCCGATCATCACAAAAGTACACACCGCTGCCACTACCTGGTAGGTAGTTAAACTGGACATAAATAACCCGATGGCAGCATAGGTACACAGCAACAGGAAAAGTCCCAGTACAGCGGACATCATAATACCGCTGTCCATCGATTTGATCTGCCACATACCCGCAACAATAAAAACACTCATGGCCGCTACCATCAGTACGCTGTAAATGAGCATGGCCAGGTACTTACCCAGCACAATGTCCCGTACTTTTATCGGGGAAGAATACAGCAGTTTAATGGTACCACTGCTGGTTTCCCGGCTGATCAATCCCATTGTAAGCAAGGGAATGTAGAGATACAGTTTCTGCATCACGTTGCTGAAAACGCTGCTATCTGAAGAAAAGATCTTTAGGGTCAGATGATCCATATACCGTAACTGTTCGCCGCCCATTTCCTGCATGCCGGCGTATCCTTTCAGCTGAAGGAAATAGGCGATACCGCATTGAATAAAAAAGGCAACCAGTAAAAACCAGGCAATGGGAGAATAGAACAGTACCCGCAGTTCTGTTTTTGCAATTCTGAATATTGTCTTCATTAAATATTTTTATTGAGATGATTGACTGGATAATTGTTTGAAGATCTCATCGAGTGCTGTTTTATCAAGATTGATTTCGCGTAACCGCCATCCGTTCTGCACACTGGCAATGATCAGCTTTTCGGTGATATCCTGGCTGCCGTTGAAATACAGGCGCACTTGCCGTTCTGTAAGAAAATCCGCTTTGGTAACCCCATCTATTTTTAACAGCTCGGCAGCAGCCGGCGGATTTTCCAGGTGCATCATTACACTGTGTGGTTCCACATAGTTGTTGAATGCGTCCATGCTATCAGAGAATACGATCCTTCCGTTTTCAATCATCTTGATTTCTTTGCAGAGCAATTGTATTTCAGAGAGAATGTGAGAAGAAAAGATAACTGCCCGGTCCTGTGCAATTTCTTTGATCAGTGAGCGTACTTCGGTGATCTGGTTGGGATCGAGGCCATTGGTAGGCTCGTCCAGCACTACCAGGCGGGGACGGTGAACGATGGCTTGTGCAATGCCTACACGCTGCCGGTAGCCGCCGGAAAGATTGCGGATCAACCGGCTGCTGAAATGGTCGATGCCGCAACGTTCCTTGGCTTCTTTTATGGCTGGCTTCATTTTGTCTTTTGGCAACTGTCTTAATCCGGCGCAATAACCCAGGTATTCATCTACCGTCAGATCCATGTACAGCGGCGGGTTCTGTGGCAAAAATCCGATTTCTCTTTTTGCGAGCTGCGGATCTTCGCGCATGTTGATTCCGTTGATATATACATTCCCCTCTGTTTGGTTCAGGGCGCCGCAGAGGATGTTCATGGTGGTGGACTTGCCCGCACCATTAGAACCCAGCAGTCCGACGATACCGGTTTTGCTGATCTCTATATTGATATCACGGATCGCCCATGAGCTGCTATACTTATGAGACAGGTGCTCAAGCTTTACAATGCTGGTCATATCGTGTTGGTCTGTTTTTTATTGAATTATGGATTATCGGGCATGCCCGGGTTATTCTGTATAAAGTAGGGCGGTATTTTCATCACCAGGCGGTTGGGCTGCTTCAGTGTAATGACCGTAGTTGTTCCATTGGTGTTGTACAAGGTATGCGTGATCGGCTTACCGCTGAAAATGGGATCTACCGATAATCTGCGCATATCAAACCAGCGATATCCCTCCTGTGCAAACTCACGGATACGCTCATCGATGATGTATTTTATCAGCGCTACCTGGTTGCCTGCAATGGCAGCTGGTACCGGCGCATCAGCCGATGGCATGCGGTTCCTTCTCAATGTTTCCAGGTCTGAAACTGCACCGCCCAGGTCGTTTGTTCTGGCCCTGCATTCTGCCCGTAGCAGGTACAGTTCGGGCAATTGCAGGCCATAGCGCGACCAGGTAATACCATACTTGCGCAACCTTCCTCCGGGGTTTAAGTTACCATCCAGGTCCCTGTTGGTATACAACAGCAGGCGCTGATCGTGAGGCCCATACAGGGCTGCGGTAGCCGGCATCAGTACCAGTCCGTCGGTGCCAAACATATTCCCCCGGAACGGACCATTGTAATAAACTTTAGAAAGAATTGCTTCCCTGGTATCATTGCGGTTAACGCCCGGCCCCTGCGGGCCGAAAGTTGGATCGATGGGCAGGAATGCGCCCCCCGGTGCAAACTCCACGTTGTAATTATACAGCACCGGTGCGCCGTTGGCTGCAATATCGGTGAACACATTATTCAGCAATGGCAATGCATCCGCATAGCGCCCCATAAATACACACACTTTGCCTAACAGCCCGGCCACCGCGGGTTTGGACATTCGCGTAACAATGCTGGGGCGCACAGGTACATCCGCCAGTGCTTCCGTAAGGTCTTTAATAATAAAATCATAGCTACCCTGTACGTTGCCGCGGCTAAACTCCGACACGGTAATATCCGCTTTGTCAATAACCGGAAAGCCAGGATCTGTAGCGGCAGTAGTTGCGTCGTAAGGTTTTGCGTAAAAATTGATAAACTGGAAATTTATCCAGGCGCGGGTAGCTTTTGCTTCGGCGAGGAGTTGCTTCTTTTGCGCATCTGATCCACCGGAAGATTCCATCACTTCCCCGATGATCTTGTTGAGCAGGTACATCTTTTCCAGTCCTTCCCGTAGCATGAAAGGGTACGACAATTCATCGCCGGGCTTATAGATGCTGTCGGCCCATTGAAAAAGCCGCGGCATCCATACCGAACCCCTGTTCAGAAAAGCTGCTTCTGCACCTGTTTCATCGCCCATTGATACGGCCTCCTGCCACCCTGAAATGTCATTCATATAAAACCAGGGGTTGTTCATCAGCTTATCATAATCGTCGGTGGTGGTAGCTACCTGGCTACCCTGTGGCACTACTTCCAGGAAATCCTTTTTGCAGGCAACAAAAGAAAAGAGCAGCGTTATATATAAGAAAGGACAAATTATTTTCTTTACCATGATCTGTTCATTTTAGTTCACTTATAAAGTAAGGTTTACGCCCAGGCTGTAGCTATGCAGAAAAGGAGGCGTGGACCTGTACCCCTGCCGCATATCGTGGTATTCCGGATCAATACCATAATCATTGGCTTTCCACACCATGAAATTGGTGGCTTGCCCGTATACGCTCAGTTGCTGTACTTTCAAAGGTTTCAGCCAGGAAGCAGGCAGTTCATAATTAAGCGTAAGATCCCTGATCTTGATATAGGAGGCGCTCACTACATTGATATCGGCCCTGTTATAATAGTTCATGTTGCGGCGGGTATAGCCTTCAGATGGATTGGCTACGTAGGAAGGCACATTGGTAATGGCTTCATCTCCCGGCTTTTTCCAGCGGTGCAGGAAATAGCTGGGTAGATTTCCGGACGTAAATCCTGACGCATATACTCCTATCCGGTCGGAGGTGATGACGTTTGTCTCGGTGCGCATCACATTGCCCAGGTTATAAATCATGTTCACCGACAGTGAAATGCCTTTGTAACGGAAGGTATTGGAGAACCCACCATTGAAAATGGGAATGGTGGTGCCCATATATTTGATATCCTCATTCTTTGTTTGGTAGTAGGGGTCTTTGATAATGGATTTATCGCTGAGTTTTATCTGCGGGTCGCCCATATTATCCAGTCCGCCCCAGGTGTAAGCGAAAACAGGTCCGGCAGGATAACCGATATAATAGAACGATTGTATTTTATAATCCCCGGTATTGGCATAGGCGGATAACGTTTCAAAATCCAACAGCTTATTTTTGTTATAGCTGAATATAAATGTGGTGGACCAGTTCAAACCATTTCCCTGGATATTCTGCGAAGTAATATTCAATTCAATGCCTTTATTGGAATATTTGCCGATATTGCCCAGGCTACTTCTATACCCGGTAAATGGATTCAGGAAAACGCTGCCCAACATGTCGGAGGTAGTTTTGCGGTACATATCAATACTTCCGCTGATCCTTCCTTTCAGCAGGGAATAATCTATACCGATATTAATGGTTTCAGTATGTTCCCAGGCAAGTTTGTTATTAGCAGTAGTTTGAATGCCTAATGCATCACCGGCTATTCCACCGCTATTAGCCTGCGGGATCGCATTCAGGATATCATTCCTTGATGCAGACCCCACGTAGGGCGAATTACCGGTGATGCCATAGGTGGTTCTGATGCTGAGGTTATCGACCCATGTAATGGGTTTAAAAAAATGCTCCTTTGCCAGTTGCCACTTAGCGCCAAAGCTCCATATCGGTTTATTCTGCGAAGAAACATCGCTGCCAAAAAGATTACTGTGGTCTTGCCGCCAGCTTCCATCTACACTATATTTCCCGTTAAAAGTATAACTGGCCAGTGCAAATTTTGAAGTAAAACGGGAGAGCGTTTGGTTAATGAAGTATGGGCGCTGCAGGTAGCCGTAACCGCTAACCGCACCTGTTACACCCTGGCTCAGCGTGGCATAGTCTACCATCCCGTAGGTACCCAGTTTCTCATCATACCCTAAAAAAGTACTGGTAGTGGAAAAATTGAATTGTTCCTGTGCCTCCTGTCCTACCTGTACCATCAAGTGATCCCGGCCTTGTGCAGGTTCTGCGGTATATACCAGCTGATTCCTCACCGTCCAGTTGCGCTGATCGTTGTGACCTTCTATGAAAGTGCCGCCGGTAGTGGGTACCAGGTATTTAGGCGTGGAATTGACAGTAGGCGCTATGGTAAAACCCAGGAGCTGCTGCCGCTGAGAAAACGCCCTGTTATCATTAAAATAGTTGTTAGTTCCCGGAGATTTTACATAACCATAGGTACCATCAAAACTCAATCCTTTCCAGATCTTAATATTTGCGTTAGCGGTGAGATTAATGAAAATAGTATTCCTTTCACTATGCGCGTAATCTGTTTCATCGAGCGGTACATAATCCATATTGATCCTGCTGCGCGCCTGGTAATCGAGCCGTAGGGAATCTGACCAGCCGGACATAAAAGGCATTGCCACGTTTTTCCCGGAGGCATCCCTGGGCAGCAGGTAGGGCAACACATTAGGACTAGCTGCCACCTGGTTCTTTCCGCTTTGTACGCTGTTGATGAGAGAGGCGTTGACAGAGATCCTGATATTTTTATTCGGCTGAAGATTTTGCGTCAGGTTTATTTTGTAACTATTGTCTTTATTCCCCGGCATATTATCCTGCGACATGGTATAACCCAATGATCCATAAAATGAATACACGTTATTTCCACCGCTCACGGAAACGGTATGATTGGTGGTAAACGCCGGGCGAACCATCAGATCAAGGATCTGCTGCCGGTTGTTGATAGACGCCAGGCTGTCCATTCCTTTGTTGTACTGCGCGTCAGAAATCAGTCCGCGGTAATGATCATACATCAGCTGGTCGTGCGGCGGAATGGTCTGATCGTACAAGGTGTTCCACGGAAACTGTATGGGGTCGAATAGTTCTTTTACGGTGGCAATGAACTGCTGGCTGTTCATCACCGGGATATAACTGTAGTTGGGTTTACCCTGGAAGTTAATAAAGCCGTTATAGCTAACCGTGAGCCGTTGATTATTCTTTCCTGACTTAGTGGTGAGTACTATTACGCCATTGGCTGCCCTGGCGCCATAAATGGCGGCGGCAGCGGCGTCTTTCAATACCGTGATATTCTCGATATCATCGGGGTTCAGCGTACTGAAATCGTTTACGATCATGCCATTGATCACATACAGCGGATCTGTGTTCAGCTGAACGGTACCTTTTCCCCTGATCACACTTCTCCGGGTGGTAACGCCATTTCCATTGGAGTTGCGTGAATCCACATCATAATCGGCACCCACTGCCAGGGTTAATCCGGGGATCAGTCCATCGAGCCTTTGCATGATATCCATGCTGCCGGTGCGTTTGGCAACAATCTCCATATCCGGTTTACCAAAAGAGCCAGTGGCCCTTTCTTTATCTAGTTTCTGATAGCCGGTATTAACGATCACCTTTACATCGGAGAGCTGGTACACTTTACTTTTTACGACAATGGTATGTTGCTGTTCATCCATGTTCAGCTCGCCGCTCCATGGTTCTATATTTACACTGGTAATCTGGGCCTTCACCACCGGAAGTTCTACTTCAGATAAAATGAAGACGCCTTTTTCATCTGTAAAGGACATCTGCAGCCGGTCGGCAGATACATCGGCGCGGATGGTGGCGCCGACAACAGGTCTTTTGCGTTCATCTACCACACGTCCGCTGAAAACCCTGCCCGCGTTGGAAGGCTCCGGCTGGGCCATTACCGGTTGCGCCATTACAGCAGGTTGTTCGGGTGTAATCACAATCACCTTATTTTTTATTTCCCAGGTGAGATGTTGTTCTGAAAGACATTGATCCAATACATCCTTCAGGGAGGCATCTTTTACGTTCAGGTTTACAGGTTTGGATTTCTTCAGTGTTTCTTTGCTGACGAGAAAAGAATATCCTGTTTGTTTTTCTACTTCCCTGAAGATCTTCTCCAGGGATAAATTCCGTCCTGTGATCGTAATCTTTTGTGCGTAGGTATTTGCGCTAAAAAGCAATGCTGCTGTAAAAACAAAGAAACACACCTTTATAAATCTGGTCAGTTTAGGTGGCATACAATCAGGCACGGGACTGCCATGTACAATTGAGTTCATATCTATGTACCGGTTTGGATGTTAAAGTAATGCTGAAAAGCGATGTTGGTTTTACGTCTAATTCCTGCTGCTATCCGGAAAATGTTCTCCCATATCCGGATTTCTTTTTGGTTGATGTATTCCTATTTATTTATTTTCATTCACAATGACTGGTTGATTTAAATTTATCTCGGACCGGGAATAACAATGATCTGCTTCCCTTTTATTTCAAAATGTACTTTGCGTGTCAGTTCCAGCACATCCAGGATCTGCCGGGCATTTTCACTTTTTGGAATGGCGCCGTAAAATTCTTCTTCCGGTAATTGCCCCTGGTATATTACCTCCACATCATACCACCTGGCTACCTGCCGCATAATGGTGGCGATGTCTGTATTATAGAACCGGAACTTCCCTTCCTTCCAGGCCAGCACTTCTTCCAGGTCTGGTGTGGTAATGGTAATACCGGGAGTGTTGTTTGCTACGGCGGCCTGTTGACCAGGTTTTAGTATCTTTTGTGTTCCCTGCTGGATCACTTTGATGGCGCCGTTTATCAACGTAGTTTTTATGGCTGCTTCATCAGGATAGGCCATCAGGTTAAATGCTGTTCCCAATACTTCAATGCGCTGCCCTTTGGAAACAACGATAAAAGGTTTCGTGGCGTTCTTTGCCACACTGATGTATGCTTCTCCCGAAATTTCCACGCTCCTTTCTTTATCACCAAAACGGTTGGGATACCTGATATAAGAAGCACTGTTGAGCCACACCTCTGTACCATCAGACAGCTCCAGCTGATATTGCCCGCCGCGCGGTATGGTAAGCACGTGCATGGTAACAGCTCCGGCAGGATCAGCTGCATAAGCGAGTTTGCCGTTGCTTTGTTTAACCACCCCGTTTTCACCGGCAATTTGCCCGTTTCCAATACTATCCAGTGTGATCACCTTACCATTGCCCAGCGTAAGTATGGCTTTATTGCCACCCGGCGCCAGTGGTGTTTGTACGGCCAACGGCCTGCTTTCATGCGAACGGTAATAAGTATAGCCACCTATGGCCACCAATACTGCTATAGAGGCCGCAGCTGCCATACGGAACCAGGCCATCCGGTATACCGGCGTTACAGCCGGCGTTGCCCCGGTGGAGGCCATAATAGTCTGCCATACCACTTCTTCCCGCTCTGGCGGAAGATCTGTCAGCGGTTTGGGTTCCCGCAAACCACGGCGCAGTACTTCCCGCAGGATATCTTCATGACCTGGTTCCTGCAGATACTGCAGGAATGCAGCCTGCTCCTCTGCAGTAGCGGCGCCCTGTATACAACGGTGATATAAAGCAGCTATATTATCTGGTAGTTCCATCATTCATTTTCTTAGGTGTATGTTTTTAATGGGAAAGCTTTGCCAGGCAAAACCGCCGTATCGATCGCATCGCCTGGTCCAGGTTCCATTTCACCGTTTCCGGTGACACCAGGAGCTGATCGGCCACTTCATTTCTTTTTAGGCCTTCCTCTTTTATCAGCTTATACGTTTGTTGCTGTTTATCCGGCAGTCGTGCTACAGCCTCGTCCAGCAAGGTATCCAGCTCTTTTTCGATGTAGAGGTCCAGCGGATCTTTTTTATCCGTTTCCGGTGGTGACTGCGGATTGCTGACGGTTCTGCGCAACTCACGGATCACTTTAAAACCCGCATGTTCCGTTACCCGGTATATCCAGCCGCCGAAATGTGTGATTACCGGCAACCGTTCCCGGTGCAACCACACCTTCATAAACACTTCCTGCAACACATCTTCCGCCAACTCCCGGCTTCCCGTAAGGTGATAAATGGTTGTATACAGTTGCTTCCTGTAATGCGCAAATACCGTGGCAAAGGCAGCGGTATCTCCGTTGGCAATTCTCCCGAGTAACCCTGCTTCATCAGGCAGATAAACAGTATGATTTTTACGGCCTTTCCTGTGAATCATATATATAAGAGCCACGGGAATAACAATTGGGGGGTAAGGACGAAAAAAATTATTGCAAACCGTTCAGCAGCATGAAAGCCAGGGTAAGTCCCAGGTGCGCCATGCAGTACTTACGGACGGACTGGTTGGCCTGATCGAGGTTCCATTTAACCGTTTCAGGCGACACCGACAATCGTTCTGCCACCTCTTTCCTTTTCAGTCCCTGCTGCTTAATGAGCCGGTAGGTGAGCTGTTGTTTTTCCGGTAACTGCGCAATGGCAGCCTCCAACAGCTGGTCATACTCTTTTTCAATAAAAATATCAACGGGATCTTTCTCCGGCGGCGTTAACGGATCATTGGATAAAGCCTGCAGCCCACCGGCAATACGGCGGTTACTGCGGATCACTTTAAAGCCGGCATATTCGGCTACTTTGTACAGCCATCCGGCGAAATTAATAATACCCGGCAATCGCTCCCGGTGCATCCATACCTTGATAAATACTTCCTGTAATACATCTTCCGCCATCTCCCGACTGCCGGTTACCTGTAAAACAGTGGTATACAAATTTTCCTTGTGCGTTTTAAACAATATGGCAAACGCCATGCTGTCACCGTCAGCTACGCGATGGAGCAACTCCTGCTCTCCTGGCAGATCCTCATGAATTCCGAAACCCCTCATATAATGAATCAATGAAATCAGGATGAATTCCTTGATTAGTAAATTGGAAACTACTTTGGTTGCGGAAGTAAATTTATTAATAAAATCTGCCGAAAGGTTATTTTTTTATACCGGATCACTATATTGATAATATATTATATATTTGTCTGCTTTAAAAAATACCCTGACCTTATGAAACCGCATATACACTTTGCTTTTGCAGCTGCTTTATTGTTACTTTTTATTACCGGGAATAGTTTCGCACAGCAAACAGACACTGTTAAGCAGGCGCAATTCTTAGCATTGGTAAAGAAAGCTGCCATCACACTGAAAAATGAAAAGGCCGACGAAAAAAAGCTAAAGAAAGCAGCAGCCACCATGAAGGCAACGCAGGAAATTTACTATAAAAGAGTGGACAGCCTGCGGGAAGCGGACGATACTCCTCAGCCGGTATATGATGCGAACAGCGTTGACCTGGGCGCAGTGGTGATGAAAGACCTCATTGCAAAAGAAGATACCTCAAAGGAACATAAGAATTATCTCGATGCATTGCTGAAGCACAACACCCTTACCATTATCCATATTTTCGGGAAAGAAGCCGGCCAGGAGACATGGCTCCTGCTGGCAAAGAAAATGACCTACGAAGGAAAGGATTATGAACAATACCTGCAGTCTTTTACCTATAGCGACAAAACCAGGGATGCATATACAAAGGTGATCAAAAATTCCCTGCTGGACCTGGCAACGAAGGAAGCTAAAAAGCGGTCGGATTATTAACGTCTTCTTATCAGGTGAATGTCCTACTTTTGACGGGACCATCATAAAACATATGACCCAAACTTTCAGACAGGGCGCCATCGGCGCATTGCTTGATGAATATGAAAGAGCCATTTCGGCATTGAAAGAAGTGATCAGGACCATTCCCGATCACGCACTTACTGTTATCACCGATCCGCATACGGCGGACGAAAACTGCCGGTCGGTTCAAACCATTTTATCTCATGTAGTCAGCTCCGGCTTTGGCTATGCCACCAGTATTCACAACCTGCGGGGCCCGCAGCTAACACGTCCTGCCAAAACATTTCATCTTACTGTAAACGCTTACCTGGAAGACCTGACCCAGGTATTTATCTTCACAGAAAAAATATTCGCAGCATTTAAAGATGATGAACTGGAACAAATGGACGATGCGTTAAAAATAAAAGCCGGCTGGGGACAGGTATACGATATAGAACAAATGGCCGAACACGCTATTGTGCATGTACTCCGGCACAGGCGCCAGATTGAGAGGATTAAACAACAACAGCTTCATGATATTTTAAGCCGGTAATTTCATCATCCCCTGCCGGATCATCCGGACGAAATAAATACCAAGGGGAATTACCACAATGCCCTGCAGCACTCCCGTCACTTCAAAAAATATATCATCCGGCATTTCATACATAGCGGGCGGGAAAAGCATGGACATGTGTGCTGCTGATAATCCGCCAAAGTAAAGGATATTTTTAAGGAGATGATTATAAAGCCCTTCATAGCTCCCAATCATTACAATAGCGGCAAGGAATATGATGGAACAGTATATCCAGGACCACACACTCTTAACGGTCATTCCTTTTTGTTTGATTACCCGGTCCAGGATAATGGTAATGATCAGTACGGGCACACTCAGCAGCAGCACATGCATCCGCCAGGGCGTGTGGTACCGGATGGCGCCGTATACGTGATGAACAGAAGTGAGGAGCATGAGTGCGTTGCTATACAGACTTACATTCGTTTGCTCATTTTTCGGTAGCTTGTACATGATTCGTATTTTTATACAAGCAAAACTAGATTTGTAAAGCGGCGCAGACAAGTAGTTACAGGATGGTAACCATCAACTTTTTTTTAAAAAGATATACGCATGTCAATTACACATACCGAATATGACGCAGGCATTTGCCCGGTCAGTAAAACAATAGAACTGATCAGCGGTAAGTGGAAGCCTGTCATCCTCTATTTAATAGAGCATGATATCAATCGTTTTGGCTTGCTGCATGAAAAAATGCCGAAGATCAGCAGGAAGATACTCACCGAACATTTGAGGGACCTGGAAAATAATGGGCTGATAAGCCGCGAGGTAAAGGTCAGCAAACATCCGCAGGTAGTTATTTACAGGCTAACAGAAAGCGGTGCATCATTGCGGCAGCTGATCGACCAGATCTTTAACTGGGGCAGCCGGCACCTGCTTCAAAATACAATTCCTACAACAAACACATTAGCATTGACGGATTTTTCGCCGAACACAACACTGTGATCCTCTTCCGATATTCTGTCGGGATACCGGTATTTATAGCCGCGGTAAATATAAGAAGCGAACACGCCTATCTTATTGAAATGCCAGGCAACACCAGCACCTGCTCCATAAAAATACTTCCCGGATTCATTGAAAGTAACAGACTCCTGCCCTGTTCCTGAGGGCACTTCCGCAGTACGGGTTACATTATAGCCATTCCTGCCGAACTGCCCGGTGATATACGGATCTATATGCCCGAAGCGGTGTTTGATTTTCACATCTGCAAATACCGGGATCAAGGAATGATCATTGTAAGAAGTGAGCTCCACACCCGGCCCCACACTAATAATATGATTCAGCAACTCCACGCTGGCAGTCACGCCACCGCCGCCATTACCGTCGTGGATCATTCCATAAGCGTAACCATACAGCAATTTCTCCCGCTGGGCAAAAGTAAAAAGCGGTAAACCCAACAGAAAAAGCAAGATATTTTTCATGATCATATGATGTTTCTCTTTTCTTCTAACAACCAGCCGAGGAATATTGTTGCCTGCGCTTACTTTTGCGCCACAATGATGAACCTGTCTTTCTGCACATCCAGGAAAGTATGCAGGGCAAAATAATCCGACAGCCGGGCCGACAGCTGCTCAAAATCAAAGCTGTCGTATTCCTCAAATAAGTAAGGCATAGAGCGGATATAAAACAGCAATGCTTCCACATCATAAAAACGCATAAAGCCATAATCATCCTGCTGGTGAAGGATGCTGAAAGCGGTTGGTGCAAACTGCTGCAGCGCATAATCGATGTTCCAGTGCAAAAATTCTTCATTAGGTTTCACTCCCAGCACCTCTGCGATGGAAAGATCACTTCTTCCATCCACTTGTTGGGTAATGAAGTGCCCGCCGGGCTTCAGGATACGATATACTTCTTTCAGATCATAACTCTCATGCCGGTCTATTACCATGTCAAAATAATTATCTTCAAAAGGCAGGTTATCATCTGTATACTCATGAACAAGCGTTCCGCCAAACGAATGCAGCCGTTTTTGGGCGAGTACCACATTGGGGATGTATCCTTCGGTGGCGTATATACGAAATTGTTCTTTACCGGGCAGCAGGCTTAAAAACTCTCCCCCACCGGTCCCCAGGTCGAGAAGGGTACAGCCCGGCTTCAGGTGGCGGCACACCATTACAAAATAGTTCCAGGGCAAAGGGCTTTCCATCATTCTGCCTGTGTTGGTTAAATAGCTGAAGTCCCAGCCGGTTGCTTTTTCTTCCTGCATATAGCATGGTTTTTATCTCCGTATTTAAAGTTACACAACTACGAGGTACGCTAAAAAAAATACTTGTTCAATTTCCGGTTGTTACCCAAGTTCAGCTGGCGTACTTTTGAAAAAAAGATATACATGCTGACGGACGAAATCATGTACCAGGCGATACTTGATAAAAATGTGGCTTATGAAGGCAGCTTCATAACAGGGGTTAAAACCACCGGGATATTCTGCCGTCCTACCTGTACGGCCAGGAAACCCAAAAGGGAAAATGTAGAATTCTTTAAAACCACGAAAGACGCTATTACAAAGGGATACCGGCCCTGTAAGGTGTGCAGTCCGCTGGAAAAACTGGATGAAACACCTCCGGCTATCAGGGCGATCCTGCAGGAGCTGAATGAAAACCCCTCCAGGAAATTCAAAGACGCAGACCTGGCTGTAAAAGGTATAGCACCCAGCGCCATCAGGCGGTGGTTCCTGAAACATCATGGCATTACCTTCCAGGCTTACCAGCGCATGTTCCGCATTAATGCTGCTTTCAAAAAAATTCAGCATGGCGAACCCGTAACGGCAGCAGCATTTGACGCCGGATACGAGTCCCTGAGCGGCTTTGCCGATTCATTCAGATCAGTATTCGGGGTATCGCCATCCAATAGCAAACAAAAGCAGGTAATGAATATCACACGCCTGGAAACGCCGCTGGGAACTATGTTTGCAGGCGCGGTAGAAGCAGGTGTTTGCTTATTGGAATTCACCGACAGGAAGATGCTGGAAACGGAATTAAAACAACTTTCACAAAAACTCAACGCCAATATCATCCAGGGCGCCAACCCGCATTTTGATGTATTAGAACAGCAGCTGGAAGCGTATTTTTCCGGAAGAAGAAAAACATTCACGGTGCCTTTGTTTATGCCAGGCACAGACTTTCAGCAATCGGTGTGGCGCCTGCTTCAAACCATTCCGTATGGCAGCACCAGGTCTTACAAGCAACAGGCCATCGCTCTGCAAAAGCCGGAAGCCATCCGTGCCATCGCAAATGCCAATGGCATGAACCGCATCTCCATCCTCATTCCCTGCCACCGCGTAATTGGAGAAGACGGCAGTTTAACCGGCTATGGTGGCGGCATCTGGCGGAAACAATGGTTACTCGACCTGGAACAGGGTAACCGGTAAACATTCACACAAACAAGGTTATGAACCCAAAACAACCCAGGCATTCCAAATGGATTGCCCTGGCCGTTATTTTAACGGCCCCGCTGCTCTATGTCATTGATATCTTCATTATCAACATGGCGATTCCCGGTATTCAGAAAGGCGTACAAGCCACCGATGGGGAAGTACAGCTAGTGATAGCCGGGTACCTGCTGGGCAGCGCTTCTTTCCTGATTACCGGTGGCAGGGCCGGCGATTATCTTGGCAGAAAAAAGATCTTCTTCCTGGGCATGCTGCTCTTTACCCTCACCTCATGCGGATGCGGGTTAGCGCAAACCCCGCTGGAGTTAAATATCATGCGCTTTCTGCAAGGGGTGAGCTCTTCCCTGATGGTGCCGCAATCCATCGCGTTCATACAGGTGTTGTTTACCGACCCGCAGGAAAGGGCAAAAGCCATTGGGTGGTATGGTATCACGCTAAGCATTGCTGCTATCATTGGCCAGATCCTGGGCGGTTATCTGGTAGATACCCATTTTCTCATCGCCGGCTGGCGGCTTATTTTTTTCATCAACCTCCCCGTTGGGATCGTATCCCTGTGGGCTATCCGGAAATATCTCGATGAAACACCGAGGGACACGGGGCAGCAGTTTGATTACTCCGGCGCCGCTATCCTCACAGCAGGACTGGTTTGCCTCATCTATCCACTCACAAAAGGAAGGGAAATGGGATGGCCGCCGTGGGCAATCGGGTTGATGCTGCTGGCGGTTTTCATATTTGCCTTTTTTATCCGCGACCAGCAAACAAAAACACTTTTACAGAAAGGCAGTTTAATTGATACAGCACTCTTTAAGATCAGGGAGTTTAATATCGGCTTGCTGGCGGTACTGTTTCACTTTATGATGCACACCGCTTTCCTGCTGATGAGCGCCGTATATCTACAGAACGGGCTCGGCTATACGGCGTTGGACTGCGGCATGTTCTTTCTTCCGCATGCAGTGTTGTTTATGATCTCATCTGTGCTCGCTTCTAAGCTGATAGTACGGTCCGGGAAAAAAGTATTGCAGGCAGGACTACTTATCATTCTTATTTCCTTCATACTGCAACTCCTGCTTTTCAGGCCACACGTCAGCACCATGAATGTAATACTACTGATAGGATTATACGGCCTGGGCAACGGTCTGGTATTGCCTTTCCTGTTAAACATTGTTTTAAAAAGCGTCCCGGTAAAATTTGCAGGGGCAGCGGCAGGCGTTTTCTCTACTTTCCAGCAAACTGCTTCTGCACTGGGCATCAGCATCGTGGGCGGTGTATTTTATTACGTGATCAACAGCAGTCCGCATTTTCCGGATTATAGCAAAGCGCTCGACTGGGGTATACTCACGGGGATCTGCTGCCTGGCAATAGTAGGATGGATGCTTTGGCTACTGCCTGAAAATATGGACATGCATACAGCAGACATTCCTGCCGAAGGCATATAAAAAAGTATTACTCACAATGAAAAGTAACGTGCTGCGTTTGTTATATTTACCGGATGAACAGGTTTATGTCTTCCTGTAAAAACAACTGTTTATGACCTATATTCCGCGCAGACATTTCCTTAAAGCAGCCTCCCTCAGCGCATTGGCGGGCGCTTTGCCATTGGTATCCAAAGCAGCACCCCATTTTGATAACATGGATCCTGACAAAGACAGCGAAAGGATATATTTTATCAACGACGGTATCTTTTACAGGCCGGCAGATTATATACAACAGCTTCAACTTATCCAGCAACAGCATCCTATCACCAGGGATTTTTATGGTACAGATGGCACACTGAAAGAGTTGCTGGACAAATGCTGTGAAATCACCGGCAAAGAGGCGGCGATATACATGCCATCCGGTACACTGGCCAACCAGCTGGCCTTACAGGTGCTTTCCGGCGATCATCCCAAAGTAATGGTGCAGGAAAGCAGCCACGTTTACCGTGATGAAGCCGATGCCGCGCAAACGGTGTTTAATAAAAGGCTGATCCCGCTGGGAAAAGACCAGGCTGCTTTTACGCTGGAGGAACTGAAGCAGGCCATCAGCTGGCATAAAACAGAAGAAGCGTTTGAAGCCCCGGTGGGCGCTCTCTCCATAGAAACGCCGGTGAGAAGGTTCAGCAATACTTTTTTTCCTTTGGAAGATATCACCGCCATCACTGCCTATTGCCGGGAACAGGGTATAAAAACACACCTGGATGGCGCGCGGCTGCATATATCGGCCGCGTTTACCGGGAATAAAGTAATCGACTATACGAAAAACTTCGACACGGTATATCTCTGCCTTTATAAATACCTCGGTGCACAGGGCGGCGCTATCCTGTGCGGTGAAAAGAAAGTGATCGACAAAATGCCGCACCTGCTGAAAGTACATGGCGGCGGCATTTTCACCAACTGGGGAAATGCAGCCATGGCCTTGCATCACCTGCAGGACATCGACGGCGTATTACAGGCATCTATCAAAAAAGCACAGGCCTTGTTTAAAGAGCTGAACAACATCAGCGGTATAAAAATAACGGCAAGGGAAAGGGGAACCAATATCTTTGACCTGCATTTTGATAAACAGATCGATACCGTAAAAGCAGCCAAATGGCTCCGGGAAGAGAAAGGAATTATTGTGGGTCAGCCGCAGGCTTATGGCGCTTCGCGTATGATGGTGAACCCGACCATCCTGAGAAGGGACAATGCTGCTATTACCACTGCATTTTCATCTGCGCTGCGTATCAGCAGCTGATTGTTGTATGTTCTATTTCAGGCTGGCAAACCAGGTAGTCATACTTTTTTCCTGAACCGGCTTACATCGCTGCCAACCGGGCCAGCTTCTTTTGAATGGTTTGTTTATCGGCTTCCGTTTTAGCCAGTGATAAAGCTTTTTGAAGATGGGTAACGGCACGGTTGTTATCAATATCTGTATACAATTCTCCCAGCAGCACAAAATAATAGTGATTATCCGTAAGCTGCAGTTTTTCAGCTTCTGCGATGGCCGCTTCCTTTCCATTGGCTTTCGACAATGCATATGTTCTGTTCAATGCCGCCACCGGCGAATAGCAGATCTGCAGCAAGCGGTTATACAGTTGCAGGATACTCTCCCATTTTTCCGGTGTATCCTGCTTTTTTGTATTCCAGTAAGCAATAGTCGCTTCAAGATGATAACGGGAAAGCTTTTTACCACCGGAGGCTTCATGCAGGAACCACGCGCCTTTGGCGATCAGCGCTTCATTCCAGCGTGACTCGTCCTGGTCCTGGTACAGGATAATCTCACCGTTTTCATTTTTCCGCGCTTCAAACCGCGATGCGTGAAAACACATCAGGGCAAACAATGCATTTACCTCCGGCGTATTGGTAGCGGTATTTTCCAGCAAGAGGTAAGTGAGCCGCATGGCCTCCAGGCAGAAATCTTCCCGCAACACTGCATCCTGGCTTTCAGAATAATAGCCTTCATTGAAAAGCAGGTACAGCGTGGTGAGTACGGTATCCAGGCGTTTTTTGATCTCCGTTTCCCCCGGGAACTCCATCTGCACTTTTTCTTCGCGCAGTTTTTCTTTCGCCCGGAACAAACGTTTATTGATAATTTCCTTATTGGTTAAAAAGGCGTTGGCAATTTCTGTAATCCCAAACCCACAGAGCACGCGGAGTGCAAGGCCAATCTGCGCTTCCTTTGAAATACCGGGATGACAAATAGCGAATATCATCTGCAACTGGCTATCGGTAATATTTTTATCAGACAGATCGATGTCGGGTTCTTCACTGCCAGGGGAAGTATACTTGATCTGGCTGGCGATTTTTGCCGCAAACAGGTGATTCCGCTGAAAATAATTCTTCGCCTTATTTTTTGCCACGAGGTATAGCCATGCCGTTGGATTCTCCGGAATTCCTTTATAGGTCCAGGTTTCCATTGCCGACAAAAACGTTTCACTGGCAATGTCTTCAGCCGCCTGCAGGTGTTCGATGCCAAAAACCTTACAGAGCACAGCCGTTATTTTCCGGAACTCTGTACGGAACAAATGTGGTATTAATTCGGATTGTGCCATACATTAAAACAGCCCCTGTTGCACAGGGGCTTATACTTTTTAGTGACGATCCACCTTCCTTACTTCCACCGTATTACCGTCTCCCTGTAATACCGGGCTGCCTTTTGCGAACTCCACCGCTTCTTCTACGGATGCCGCTTTTACAATAATGTAGCCGCCGATGGTTTCTTTAATTTCGCCGAAAGGCCCGTTAGTCACCACGTTATTATGATGCACTACCCTGCTGTCGGCAAAAGGTAAACCATTTCCTTCTACAAATTTGTTTTGTGCGGCAATGCCGCCGATCCAGTCCATCGTTTGTTTCATCCAAACCTGGATTTGCTCCGGGGAGGCTACTTTGTTGCCATCTTCGTGTCTGAAAATCAACATAAATTCTTCCATCTTTTTAAAGTTTTAAGTGTGATAATATACCTTATAACAAATGGAATGGCAGCAATTGGACATACCGGATCAAATATAATGGAATAAAAAATCAAACGGCAGGGATGGCCGCTGGTGGTTAAGTGGCAGCGGATTGTTCCGCAGCAATACAATTATAGCTCAGAGGGGGCCTAACCGGTATACGCGGAAGCCATCGTCGAACACGGCGCCGGTCTCCTCTTTTATTGACTTGCCGGCTCTGCGTATCCGCTCTTTCCCTATCTCACAAATATTTTTATACCCGGCATGATAAGCGTCGCTCTCTTCAGCTGTAAGCTGCGGCTCCTGCACCAGGATAAATTTCCGCTGCTGCCCGGTGTGCGCTGCCAGTGAATATACCGCATGCGCAGTGGTCGCTGACCCGGAAAAGAAATCCAGCACAATATCGCCTGCGGAGGTTGACAGTGCAATGAGCTCACTGATGAGAGATACCGGTTTTGAATACTCAAATATCTTCCCTTCAAACAATTTGCCCATATCTTTCCTGGCATTATCGTTTGAAAACCGGTTATCAATAAAATCGAGGCTGGTAAAGGCTTTGGTTCTTTCTTTCATTTCTACCGCATACCCGCTGCCTGCTTTGGAAATAGTGGCCTTTTCGTATGTTTTTGTATAAATGCGGTAGCCGTGCCTCGATTGCTTCAGCACCACAAACCCATGCTTTAAACCAAATTCATACAGCCCTTTGCTCCATCTCCAGCAAAAATCGCTTTGGGGATTACGCTGTTGTCTTTTCAGCATTTCTTCCCGGGTTACATTTCCAGGTCTTAGTACCTGCCCGTCTATTTCAATTTCATAATCAAGGGACGCAGAGTACTGGATAGAGCTGTAGTCCAGCGTTTGATTTAATTTATACCTGCCTCTTTCCGGTTCATATTCATCAGCGTGGGTGTATCCCTGCGCTTCAAATGTAGCAGTATTAAAGCGCGCGTAAGGCGACCTGCGGTAGCACAACACATAATCGTTATTCCTGGCGATCATGCTGGTGGATTTACCGGCTTTTTTTGTGAGGCGTGGCAGGCAGCTCACAAAATTTATCTCTCCAAAAATCTCATCACAGATCCTGCGGAGATTAGGCAATTCCCTGTCGTCAATGGAAATAAAAATGATCCCGTCTTCGTGCAACAAAGCAGCGGCCAGTTTCAGCCGGGGATACATCATGGAAAGCCAGTTAGCGTGGTATCTGCTGCCCGCCTCCGGGTATTCATCCGGTGAACTGTTCAATGGGTAATGGTTTCCGTCGCCTTGTGTAAAATTGTCACTGTATACAAAATTTCTACCGGTATTGTAGGGCGGATCAATGTAGATCATTTTTACTTTAGCGAGATAGTGCGGCTGCAACAATTTCAGTACTTCGAGATTATCCCCTTCGATATAGATATTTGCCGTTTCATCAAAGTGCAGAGAGTCTGTTCTTACCGGGTGCAGTGCCTGTGTAGCCGGCTTACCGGCGGAAACGATGGCAGCGCGCTTCCCGGGCCAGTCCAGGCGGTATCTTTCCCTGGGACCTTCTACAACCGCATGGCTGATTTCCTGCTTCAGCAAATCAAAATCGACCACTTTACCATTGGCACCTTCCACCACACAATCCGGAAAAAGGGCGGCAAGCTTTTCAAGATTTTCATTCACCAAAGGGGGTGAAGTATGGTCTGGTTTCTCCATGCTGATCGGCTTCAGTTTATTACTGCCGGCAAATGCCGGCCCAACTGCTAAAGTAGGGAAATATTACAGCATCTGCCAGTCGGCTTTTTGTAATACCATATTATGTGTGTGCCATATTTTCCCGCCTACCTCCGTGGTACCGGCCATCTCCGGGTTAATCCGGAAGCCCAGCTGCGTGTAACACGCAATAGCGTTGTGGTTCCAGTCGAACACATTCAGGTCAACCGCTGTATGTTCGGTAGTACTGAATAACCTGTTCACCATTTCCTTCACCACCTGTTTTCCCAATCCTTTATTACGCATGTTCTTGTCGCCTATCAGGATGCGGGACAAGCGGGGCATTTCCTTTTCAAAATTCAGCTCACAATGGCCAATCACCTCACCGGTTTCCAGTAACCGGATCTTAAAAGGTTTCTTTTGGGTTTGTTCCAGGTAGGCGGTTAGTTGCCCGTGGGTTAACGGGTAAGTAAACAACGGGCCTGCAAACTGTACCAATGCTTCTTCATTGTCGATCCAAGATATAAAACGGTCAAAGTCCGCAGCAGTAAATATTTCCAGTTGTATCATGCACTTAAAAATAGACCATTGCGGGTAAAAACACAAATACCTGGAGTTGGTCAAAAGTTCTTCTCTCAAAAAAAAATTACCCAAAAGCTTGCAAACTTAAACGTTTAAGCATATTTTTAAAAGATGAAGAAAGTCTCGCTGAAAGATATCGCTACCGAAGCAGGTGTGTCCACTGCGCTGGTATCTTATGTGCTGACCAACAAAGACAAGAAGGCCCGGATCGGGGAAGAGATGGCGAAGAAGATCCGTGAAATTGCGCGGAAGCTGAATTACCAGCCCAATCATATTGCACGCAGCCTTAAAAGCGGCCGGTCTTTTACCATTGGCCTGATCGTGGCGGATATCTCCAATCCTTTCTTTGCCAATATTGCGCGGACTATTGAAGACGAGGCCAAAAAGCACAATTACAACGTGATTTTTGGCAGCTCGGACGAAAACGTGGACAAGTCGCAGGACCTGATCAATGTGCTCGTAAACCGGCAGGTAGATGGCCTTATTATCACCCCTACCGAAGGATCGGAGCAACAGATCCTGCAACTGAAAGAGCAGAAGATCCCTTTTGTGCTGATCGACCGGTTCTTTCCGGAGATTCCGGCCAGTTATATTGCCGTTAATAACCGCGAGTCCGCCGCAACAGCAGTATCGCATCTTATTAAAATGGGCAGCAAACGGATTGGCATGGTGGCTTATAAAACCACGCTGCACCATATCAGCGAAAGGATAGGCGGCTACCAGGATGCGTTGCAGCAACATGATATAAAAGCAAGTAATAGTTTACTGAAGAAGGCAAGGTACTCGCATTTGAAAGAAGATATCAGGCTGGCAATTGATCAGCTGCTGAAAGGAAAACAGCCGGCAGATGCGATCTTCTTTGCCACCAACAGCCTGGCTATAGAGGGCCTGAAATACATTAATACACTGGGTATACGCATACCCGATGACCTGGCGGTGATTACATTTGATGAAGGAGAAGCGCTGGATTTGTTTTACGCACCCGTAACATTTGTGAGACAACCGATCCTTGAAATAGGAAAGGCCGCAGTGCGCGTGCTGCTGGAACAGATCCTGGACCATACTACTGCCACCACCGCGATTTGTATTGATACGACGCTGGTGGTAAGAAAATCCTGTGGCAGCCGGTAACACGCGACCACGTACGAAAGTGATCTTTAAAAATTTACCCGATTGCTTAAACGATAAAGCTATATTCAGCAGAAACCCGTAAAACCTAATCTTTTAATATTCACGTATGATGAAAAAGTTATTGCTTCTTTCTTTTATTGCGCTCCTCACATGGACGGCCACCAGCGCCCAGCAACCCTTTAATGGCCTGGAGATGAACATGGGAAATCTGTACCGTTTGTCTGATGCCAAAACCCGTTCTATCAGCCCGGAAAACTTTACCGGCGAACCCGGTAAAGGCGGCATGGCCACACTTGATCAGGGTAATGCCCGCGGCGCAGCAAAAGAGCTGGGCCAGGGATGGAAAGTAAATCCTTATATTCATATTGAGCCGGGGAAAACCGTTACCCTCGCGGAAATTAGCGGCCCCGGCGCCATCCAGCACATATGGATGACACCCACCGGCAACTGGCGCTACTCTATCCTCCGTTTTTACTGGGACGATGAAACCACGCCTTCTGTAGAAGTGCCGGTAGGCGATTTCTTTGGGATGGGCTGGGGCGAATATGCACCCCTCAATTCACTGGCCGTATGCGTAAATCCAGGCAGCGCCTTCAACTGTTACTGGGCTATGCCCTTCCGCAAGAAGTGCCGCATCACCATGGAAAATATCAACACTGAAAGAATGACCTTGTACTATCAGGTAGACTACACGCTTACTAACGTGCCTGAAGACGCCGGCTATTTCCATGCACAGTTCCGCCGCAATAATCCCGTGAAAGACGCGAGCTTTACCATGATCGATGGTGTGAAGGGAAAAGGCCAGTACGTAGGCACCTACATCGCCTGGGGCGTTAATAACAACGGCTGGTGGGGCGAAGGAGAAATAAAATTCTTTATGGATGGCGATAAACAATATCCTACTATTTGCGGCACCGGCACGGAAGATTATTTCTGCGGCTCCTACAACTTCGACACGAAAGGCCGCTACCAGGAATTCTGCACACCTTATTCCGGATTATCGCAGGTAATACGCCCCGATGGATTGTATAAATCACAGCAACGGTTTGGATTGTACCGCTGGCACATTATGGACCCGGTACGTTTTGAAAAAGAACTGAAGATCACCATCCAGGATCTGGGCTGGCGCAGCGGCGGACGTTATCTTCCGCAACAATCGGATATCAGCAGCGTAGTGTACTGGTACCAGCGTGAACCACACGCACCGTTTCCGAAACTGCCGGCAATGAACGACCTGGAAGTAAATTAATCATAAAAATACAGGAAGATGAACAGAACCTCGTTGACAGGATTGCAGATGATAGGCAATAACTTTTCCGGTGAAGGCGACCAAACCTTCCGGGCATTCGCGCCTGCGCAGCAGCAATGGCTGCCGCAGGAATTCAGGGAAGCTACTACCGGTGAAATTGATTCGGCTTTAAACTTAGCCGCACAGGCTTTCACCGTTTATAAAAAAACAACATCGCTGCAAAGGGCCGCTTTCCTTGAGGCGATTGCAGAGGAAATAATTTCCCTGGGAGATGAATTAATCAACGTTGCGTCGGCAGAGAGCGGGCTGCCACTGCCGAGGCTGCAGGGCGAAAGAGACCGCACCACCGGTCAGCTGCGGCTGTTTGCCGCTACCATCATGGAAGGCTCGTGGGTAAATGCGCGGATCACCACGCCTGCTCCGGACCTGCGGCAAATGCAGATTCCCATAGGCGTTACCGGTATCTTTGGCGCCAGCAATTTTCCGCTGGCATTTTCCGTGGCGGGAGGGGATACCACCGCCGCACTGGCGGCCGGCTGTACCGTGGTGTTCAAAGCACATCCTGCACATCCGCATACTTCGCATTTAACTGCTACGGCTATACGTAAAGCAGTACTCCGTACCAATATGCCCGATGGCGTATTCTCGCTGGTGCATGGCACCTCCCATGAAACAGGGCAATACCTGGCCGCTCATCCGCTGGTATCTGCCATCGCCTTTACCGGCTCCTTCAAAGGAGGAAAAGCACTATATGATACGGCTACACGAAGAGCAGTACCTATCCCGGTATTTGCGGAAATGGGCAGCGTAAACCCGGTATTTTTTCTTCCGGGGATACTCCGGGAGAAAGGCGCTGCCCTGGCCACACAATTCCTGCAATCTGTTACCCTTGGCACCGGGCAGTTTTGTACCAATCCCGGTTTGTTCATCACCGCAGCCGGCGGGTCCACCGATACCTTTATCAGCGCCCTGCAGCAAGGCATAGGCACACTGCCCAATGGTTATATGCTCACACCGGGGATCCTGGCGGCGTATAACAACGGTATTGCCACCCTGCGTGAGCAGGGCGTACAAATACTGGGCGAAGCCACTCCTGCCGATCAACAGGCAGCCCCCAGCCTGCTGCAGGTTACCGCAGCGCAGGCATTGGAAAACCCGGCTCTTTGTCATGAGGTATTTGGCCCCTCTTCCCTGCATATTCATGCCGGCAGCATCGAAGAAATATACACGGTAGCCAGGAAGCTGGAAGGTCAGCTCACCGCTACCGTTCACGGTACCGAAGAAGAACTGCAGCAACACGCTGCTTTGATCGATATCTTACGGGAGAAAGCCGGCAGGATCATCATCAATGGATTTCCTACAGGCGTAGCCGTTAGTCATGCGATGGTACATGGCGGCCCCTGGCCGGCTACTACGCCGGCCGCAGGCACATCCGTAGGCACCGCAGCGATCTATCGCTTCTGCCGCCCCGTATGTTACCAGGACTTCCCCGCTTACCTGCTGCCACCGGAACTTCAGGATGAAAATCCAACGAATATATGGCGACAGGTGAATGGCGATATTTCAAAAAAATCCCTCTAAATAGTACGTATGGACCTGGGTTTAAAAGATAAGATCATCATCGTAACCGGCGGCGCCAAAGGCATTGGCGCCGCTATCAGCGCAGTGCTGGCACAGGAAGGCGCCATCCCTGTCATTATCGGCAGAAGTGAAGCCGATAATCTCCTGCAACTGGAACGTATCCGTGAAGCAGGTGGCCAGGGCGCACAGGCAGTAGCGGAACTCACCGATCCGCAGGCCTGCGAAAAAGCCGTGGCCGCAGTTGCCGCGGAATTCGGGCGCATCGACGGGCTGGTGAACAATGCAGGTATCAACGATGGCATTGGGCTGGAGAAAGGAAACTACGAAGCGTTTATGCAATCACTGCACCGCAACCTCGTACACTATTACCTGATGGCGCATCATGCACTTCCCTACCTCAAAATATCAAAAGGCGCCATTGTAAATATCACTTCAAAAACCGCAGAAACCGGTCAGGGTAATACTTCCGCTTACGCTGCCGCCAACGGTGGCCGCAATGCGCTTACCCGTGAATGGGCCGTGGAACTGTTGCCTTTTAGCATCCGTGTAAACGCCATCGTGGTAGCTGAGTCGTGGACGCCTTTATACGAAAACTGGATCAATACCTTCCCCGACAAAGAAGCAAAACTGGCCAGCATCGTGGAACGTATTCCCCTCGAAAAACGCATGACCACCCCAGAAGAAATTGCACAAATGACCGCCTTCCTCCTGTCGGGAAAATCGAGCCATACCACCGGGCAACTTATTCATGTGGATGGCGGCTATGTACACCTCGACAGGGCACTGGTATAAATTATTTTATTCAAGCAATAATGAAACAAAGCATATTACAAATCCATCCTGGTGACAATGTTTGGGTAGCCTTGCAAAACATTCCTGCCGGCACCGCGGTGAGCAATGGCGGGCAAACTGTAACGGCTATACGTGATGTTGCCGCCAAACATAAAATAACGGCGGGCAATATCCCGAAAGATGCGCCCATCATTATGTACGGCGTACTGGTAGGACTGGCCAATGAAGATCTTCCTGCCGGGGAACTCATCACCACCGGGAACATACGCCATGCCTCCGGTCAGTTCAGCGTGAGCGGTGAGCGGCATGCCGAATGGACACCGCCGGATACATCTCCCTGGGAAAACCGCACCTTTATGGGCTACTACCGTAATGACGGCCGCGTAGGCACCGGTAACTACTGGGTAATTATTCCGCTGGTGTTCTGCGAAAACCGCAACGTACAACTGCTGCATGAAATGCTGGTGAAAGAGCTGGGCTACCGGGAACCCTCTCCCTATGAATCCATGCTGCAACAATTGCTGCAGGATTTCCGGCAGGGCGTACAACCAGGTCGTTCCACCGCTGCGGCCACGCTTACGCTGCCCACCCGGACCTTTCCCAATATAGATGGTATTAAATTACTCACGCACACCATGGGCTGCGGCGGCACTAAAGATGATGCACGCACGCTCTGCGGATTACTGGCGGGCTATATCACCCATCCCAATGTGGCCGGTGCTACGGTGTTAAGCCTCGGATGCCAGAATGCTCAGATCAGTATCCTCAAAGAAGAAATTGAAAAACGTTCGCCCGGCTTCGACAGACCGGTGATCTATCTCGAACAACAACAGGTAGGTTCGGAAAAAGAACTGATGACACAGGCATTGCAACAAACTTTTGAAGGGTTAACGCAGGCCAACAGCTGGCAGCGGCAACCGGCCCCACTCAGCAAATTATGCATTGGCATGGAATGCGGCGGCTCCGATGGATTTTCCGGTATCTCTGCCAACCCCGCTGTTGGCAAAGTGGCTGATATAGTGGTAGCGCTGGGTGGTTCGGTAATACTTTCAGAATTCCCGGAACTGTGCGGTGTGGAGCAGGAACTGAGCGATCGGTGTGTTACCACGGATATGGCTGCACGCTATGTGCAACTGATGCGCGACTATGCCAGCAGAGCGGAAGCCGTAGGCTCCGGCTTCGACTCCAATCCTTCATCCGGTAATATCCGCGACGGCCTGATTACAGACGCCATCAAATCTGCAGGGGCGGCGAAGAAAGGAGGCTCCTCTCCTGTAACCGATGTAATAGATTATCCCGGTTGGGCACAACATCCCGGTCTTGCCCTGCTCTGTACTCCCGGTAGCGATGTAGAATCCACTACAGCGGAAGTAGGCGCAGGCGCCAACATCGTACTGTTCACCACCGGCCTCGGTACGCCTACCGGCAACCCTGTTACACCAGTCGTTAAATTATCTACCAACAGTATACTTTCCCGCAAAATGCATGATATCATTGATCTTGATACCGGCACCATCATCAGCGGAGAAGAAACCATCGATGAAGTGGCCGTCCGCATTATGGACATGGTGATCAATACCGCCAGCGGCAACTACCAGACAAAAGCACAGGTACTCGGCCAGGATGATTTTATTCCCTGGAAAAGAGGGGTATCACTATAGTTCATATTTTATCAAGCTAAAAATGCCATCGTTATGAAATCTATCCTTCTCTCCGGTTGTATTGCTGCAGCGCTTTTTAGCTGTAACGGCGCCGGACCAACGAAAGCACCCGATCATATGAAGCCCGTAAATTTTGGTGAAGACGTATCCTTTTTACAACAACATCTGAAGAATGTTGTGGTATTGAAAAATGGCAGCGACAGCGGCCGGCTGGTGGTTACAGGCGACTACCAGGCCCGCGTAATGACCAGCACTACCGGCGGCGACAAAGGAAAGAGCTTTGGCTGGATCAACTACAACCTGGTGTCATCGCAGCAATACGCGCCGCACATCAATGCCTTTGGCGGCGAAGAACGCTTCTGGCTGGGCCCTGAAGGCGGACAATATGCACTCTTCTTTCCCCCGGGAAAACCTTTCGACTTTCCCAACTGGCAAACGCCCGGCCTGATAGATACGGCACATTATACGGTAACTGCGCAATCGGAGAATAGTATTACCTATCAACAGGAAGGAACGATTCAAAATTATAAAGGCAGTACCTTTCAATTGCAGATCAACAGAACCATCCGGTTGCTGAACAACGCCGACATCGTTTCCAGTATTGGATTTGCATTACCTGCAGGTATTAGCAGCGTAGCCTATGAAACCGACAATACCATCACCAATAAAGGCGACAGCAGCTGGCAGGAAGAAAACGGATTGCTGAGCATCTGGCTGCTGGGCATGTTTAAACCATCCGATCAAACCGCCATTGTGGCGCCTTTCAGACCAGGTCGGGATGCCAGGCAACATATTACGGATGATTATTTCGGTAAGATACCACCACAGAATTTACAGGTAAAAGACAGCCTGCTGCTATTCCGCGCAGATGGAAAGTCGCGTGGCAAACTGGGCCTTTCTCCCCTCGTGGCTAAAAGAGGCGCAGGCAGTATTGACCTTGAAAACAACACGCTCACGGTATTGCTTTATGATGTAGTACCACAGGGCCGTTATGTAAATTCAAAATGGGAATTGCAGAAAGAACCATTCAAAGGTGATGCAGTGAATTGCTACAATGATGGTCCCCTTGCCGACGGCACACAAATGGGCCCCTTCTATGAAGTAGAGTCCTCCTCCGATGCGCGGGCCCTAAAGGCAGGCGAATCGCTCCGTTACCGGCAAACGACCCTGCACTTTGAAGGCGACCGTAAAGCATTGCAGGCGCTGGCTATGCAGTTATGGCAACTCCCACTGGAAGACGTTCAACATTTTCTTACCAACAAATAATTCCAAATGAATAGCATCCGCATTTATAAAACCACTACTACTTTACTCATCGCCTACCAGGAGCAGTACTACACTGTTATTGCCGGCTGGAATGAATTCGTAAACAGGGAAGGATTATACCAGCGCGTGGTAGAAGATCTGAAAGGATTGTCGCCTGTTGAAAAATCCGTGGCTGAAAAAATACTGGCAACAGCGCTGCAGCCACCTATTGGTTCACAGGAAGTATGGGCCGCTGGCGTTACCTATTACCGGAGCCGCACCGCGCGTATGGAAGAATCAGAGATATCAGGCGGCGCCACTTTTTATGATAAAGTATATGTAGCCGAACGTCCTGAATTATTTTTCAAGGCTACGCCACACCGTGTAGCCGGTCATGGGCAAACCGTGTATATCCGTGAAGACTCTTCCTGGGATGTACCCGAGCCGGAACTGACCTTATTTATCAGCAGCAAAGGTACTATTGAAGGCTATACCATCGGCAACGACATGAGTTCGCGCAGCATAGAAGGGGAAAATCCTTTGTATCTGCCGCAGGCAAAAGTATACGAGAAATGCGCCGGGCTTGGCCCTTGCCTGATGGTGCCTGATAAACCGGTTCCCCCGGACACTATCATCCGCATGTCTATTTACCGGAACAACGAAGTGCAATATTCCGACAGCGTGCCGATCAGCCAGATGAAACGCAGTCACCAGGAGCTGGTGGATTTCTTATACCGTGGCTGCGCTTTCCCTGATGGTTGTTTCCTGATGACCGGCACCTGCCTGGTACCGGACAATAGTTTTACGTTACAGGACAACGACCGGGTAGAGATCAGCATCGATCATATAGGACAGCTGGTGAACGAAGTACAGACTTACCGCTTATAATTAAAAAACATCTTTATGAATTCCACTGCAGCCATCCAACAAGAGGCGTCCACCGCTTCTCCTGCTTCGCGTCAGCTGAAACTTGCTACTGTACTTATTATCAGCCTCTTCTTTTTATGGGCGCTCACGGGCAATCTCATTCCTGTATTAATACCACATCTCCGGAAAGCCTGCCAGCTGAATGATTTCCAGTCGGCTTTTATTGACGCTGCCTATTGGATCAGCTATTTCTTTTTTGCTTTGCCGGCGGCCTGGGTGATGCGCAAATGGAGTTACAAAACCGGTATCATCACGGGTTTGCTCATTGCCGCTGCGGGGGCTGTGCTGTTTTTCCCCGCCGCAGAACTGCGTTCATTTGGTTTATTCCTCTTTGCCCTGTTCCTGGTAGCCGCTGGCATGACCTTCCTGGAAACCGCTGCCAATCCGTATATCACCATTATGGGCACACCCGAAACAGCGGTGCAGCGACTCAATTTTGCGCAGGCTTTTAATGGCCTGGGCGCTTTTGTAGCGGCTTTTTTCCTGAGTAAAGTGATCCTTTCGGGAAAGGAGCTCACGGCTGCGCAAAGCAGCAGCATGTCGCCCGAAGCATTGAATCAATACCTGCTTACCGAAGCACGTTCCGTTCAGGTTCCCTACCTGGCAATTGCAGGCGTGTTGCTGTTTACAGCGCTATTGTTCCGGTTAGTACGATTCCCAAAAATACATGAAGAGCATAGTGGCGGCTTGAGTATTAACCTGCGTGTATTCAGGCATGTTCATTTCCGGTGGGGGGTGATCGCACAGTTCGCATATGTAGGTGCGCAGGTTTGTATCTCCAGTTTCTTTATCCGCTATGCAGGTTATAGTGGTCATATGCAGGAGAAAGAGGCGACTACCTATTTGGGATTATTATTGCTTTGCTTTATGACGGGCAGGTATGCGGGTACATTATTCATGCGGAAAATAGCACCGCAACGATTATTGCTGCTATACAGCATTGCGTGCGTATTATTGTTGTGTTACAGTGTAGCCGTTGGCGGTAGAACGGGCGTTTACTTTTTGCTGGCGGTGGAATTCTTTATGTCTATTATGTTTCCTACTATTTTTTCACTGGCGATTAAAGATCTTGGTAACGAAACGAAATCAGCGTCTGCTTTCCTGGTAATGTCTATCGTAGGTGGAGCGTTGATACCACTGGCCTTGGGCGCAGTGAGTTTTTACAGCAACGTGCAGCTGGCATATACTATACCGTTGATTTGTTTTGCGGTGGTGGGTTATTATGCGTTAAGACGAGCGGCGCCGGTTACTGTTCCAGCAATTCACTAATGGGTTTACGGGTCAGTCCAAAATATACTTTCTGACCGGCATTATATTTTTCCCGTAATTCAAAGTTTTCGAAAGATGGACCACCGGGGATATTGATGTATGCGTTCGGATCGGTGCTTCCACCGCTCCAATATTTCGCCCGCCCGTTTACCCTTACCTGTAGAGAACTATCGGCCTCACTGGCTTCTTTGCGCCAGTATTGGGTAAGTGTATAAAAAGGGCGGTACCGCCAGCCCCAGCGGGCGGCGTGTTGTTCATCCTCCGGCCAGGCGGCCAGCTCCTTTAATGATTCGTCGGGTTGCGCCATTACCAGGTAGTCCCCGCTTTTATTACGCAACAGCTGCTGTACGGGGTACGGTGCTTTTTCCACGAACCCGGTGCCATCATACCCGTCATATAACGTTTTCGCATACACGACTTTATCCTTCAGGTGTAATTTCCTCAATCGTGCATAATTGCCCATGGTAGCGGTGATGCCACATCGCTCCATGGGCGTGCCACCTGGCTGGTGGAATACTTCTATACATAGTTCTTCCGGCCGGTTGCTGCTGATGCTCAAACGGAGGTAAGGCCGGGCGCCGTTTTCAAATGCTTCCATGAAAACATATAAGCTGAGGGTAGTATATTCCGGATGCTGCGGATCAGGATGTGAAAGCACGCCACGGGTACCGGCAGCAGCCGTAAACCGGCCTGGATCGTTGGTTTCGCCGGTCCACATCAACTTGCCCCACTTCCCGTCTACCCGTGAAGGGGAGATTTCACTGAACTCAATTTTACCATTCACCACCGGCTCTATAGCGATGTAGTTAAGATGGTACACGATGCCTTTCCATTCATACCCGATGCGCAGCAGTCCCCGGGGGCCGCCATCATTGCCGGGCCGCGCGCCTTCTATCGCAGCTGGCCAAAGCCCGATTACAATACCATTGCGTATCCCCCACACCGGTGGACTGGCGGCATTATCAGGTCTGATCCATTGCGGTTCCGACGCTGGTTGCTGCGCAGATGCAGTGCTAACGGCAACGATTATACTAAAAACCAGGCAGCGGTAAATGTTCATCTGTTATTATTTAAACGGCGGATTGTTGCAGCGGGATCGTTTTTCCCCCAACTATCGCGTGTATGGCCGGAATAGTACCATAGGCCACAGTTAAGGAAGGTACACCTTTCTTCCAGCTCACAGTGCCAAAACCTTTGTCGGTGGCCAGGAAGCTGCTGAAGTCGCCGATCTTTGAATCGATATGGATGGCTTTATCCACCGCGTCGTACCGTACGCCGGTAAGTCCCTGCAGTAAGCCGTAGCTCGACATTGCCCGGGCGTACCAGTGCCCGCATTCATATTCATTGAAAGGATTCCTGACGGTACCATCATACCGTTGACGGCAGGCACGTACAATATCAAGTCCCTTTTCCACTTCACCCTGGAACATCAGGTGGGAAGCCACCTGGTATTCGATGCCGGTCCATACTTCATTGCTGTACACAAACGGCAGCGACAACATGCCGCCCTTTGGCCAGGAGCATAGCAGCAGTCCGCCTTCATGCCCCAGTGCATAAGTAGAGCGTTGCGGGTTTTCATGTTGTTGCAGGTCTTTTTTAAGATTGTATTTATGTACGGCCAGTAAGTGGTTTTTTGTTTTGGCAGGATCAACGGGTTCCGGCAGGCCGCATACGCGTGCAATCCAGGAACCCAGCACGCCATCTGAGAGGCATCCTGTACCATATTGATATTTGGGTCCTTCCTTTTTCAGCAGGGCCAATGCTTCCGGCGAGTACTGGGTGCTAAACGACTGCGCTTTTACCGGATCGGGCGCCTGCAGGTCGGTCCATTTTATTTGCTGTATAAAATATTCGCCGTTGTATAACTCCGTTTCCAGGTATTGCTTCCCTTTTGCATAAAGCGTTTTGTAGGCGCTAACATCTTCGCCAAGAAAGGCGCCCATTGCAGTGAACGCCGTGAGTGCCCCCAGATAGAAACTCGTACACATGCCGGTAGGGCCCCAGAATTCAATGTCATAAGTATTATGATGCGGTTCTTCCACAATACCTTTTCTTTTCGGATCCCAGGTGCGGATACAATAATCCATGCTCACTTTCACCAGCGGGAACATTTTCCTCAGCCAGTCGTTATCCCCGCTGACACGCCAGTCGCGGTACATTTTCATAATTCCTCCCAGCTGGCCATCGGCAGCTGAATGGAAGTTATGCACCAATGGCGAAATGGGGATATTTGCGCGGAAGCCCTGGTGTCCTTCCGTATTTTGATTTTCATGAAACTCGGTATGGCGTAAACTTCTTTCCAATGCTGGAAACAGGTGTGGTACTGCCTGTGCATAATTCCATACATGCGTGCACGTGCCGTGGCAACTTCCCCAACTGTCGCCGGAGCCTTCCCAGCACCAGAAGCGGCCATCATACTGCCGCATCACGGTAGCGGATTTCAGGATGGTGAGGTTGGCGGCTACTGCTTCCAGCACTTCGGGCGGTAAAGTGCTTTTATAAAAGGTATTTGTAAAAAGAGATGTTTGCCTGTACAGTTCATCATAGTGGCCGGACCAGTAATCGGCTGCTTCCGCCACATCTTTAAACCTGCTGCTGTACCAGGGCCGGTAATATTTGCCGGTAGCGGGAGTGCCGCCACCCGGACTATCACCTATATGCAGTTTTGAATCCGGCACATACCAGGTCATCATCAAACGGATCACTTTTTTCTCACCGGGTTGCAAACGGAAAGGCACATACAAAGATCCTCCGGGTGCGTCTTTCTCTACAGGTGCGGTGTTACGTGTTTCGCCTGCTTTTACGGTATTCCATGACATTGTTAAGGGATCGAACCAACCGCCCCGGAACCAGCAATGATCCACAATAGTGGAGGGCTCCGTAGTAAAGATGGCAAATTGGCCTTTCTTTTCGGGCGCATCCGGAATTGCCTCCTGCGATAAAACAAACCCTTGCGGCATAGCCTTTACACTATTCCCTGTGTCCCCCTGCCGCATAAAGTTGCGGGCATGATAGGAAAAGATATATTCTTCCGGTTTGGCGCCGGTGTTGGTAAACTGGTATTCCAGAGCGCCAAAAGGCATGCTGGCATGATCTTCATCGCCCGGGGTAAAAGGGCTCCAGCCTTTTATGGATACCTGAAGCGGCAATGCGTTATCACGGAGACGGATATCCGCAAACGGGAAGCGTGCGTTAAAAGTGGATTCGTTGAAACGTGGCAGCCCCCAGGTGGCGCCGCCGGTGCCGCCCAACCCGGCATCGCGCTGCCCGAATTTTTTCCAGTCGGGCACATTCCCTTCAAGTACCCTCGCTCCATCTGGAATGCCCTTTATACTAATGGCGGCAAACATGGCCGGTTCATAAAACATTTCGGGATTATGGTGTACCGACATATGTGAAATAGCGCCGGTACCTTCCAGGCAAAACATGCCGGCGCCTATTCCTCCAACAGGAAAGGCTATACGGTTATTGTATTTTCCGCTGTACGTTTCATTAAAACGACGGCCACCGGGCGCCTTTTTTTCTCCCGGTGGAGGTGTTTCTTCCTTTGCCGCCAGCGCTATGGCAGGAATAGTGGTGGCGCCTAGGTAGGCAACAGCAATGTTTTTCAGAAAGAAACGCCGGTTGTTACTTTTTTTCATGTGGGTTCAAAATTTTAAACAGCCGGTAAGCGGTACCGCTGCTGCACTTTACAATAAAATCAACTATGGCTCTGCTGGTTAAATGTGTCGTTTTTCATCGTTTCTCCGTGGACCATTAATTCTGCTTACACGTTTAAGCAAAATAACAAGATTGAAACTAAAATAATTTATGATAGTATCCTAACGTTTGTGGAAATTTTATTTTGAAGGAAGGATTATTAGTTGCTGCCAAAAAAAAACGGGGATGACTAATCATCCCCGCGATCTTTATACAACCAAAATAGACCTCAATACCCCGGATTCTGTTTCAGATTATTATTCTTCTGTATCTCCGTTCTGGGTATCGGGAATAGCGTACGGTTAATATTATTGGTGGCGGCATGCGACAACCACGACTTTTTCGTAAACGCGCCAAACCGGATCATATCCGTGCGGCGATGGCCTTCCTGGTCAAACTCCCAGCCCAGCTCATCCAAAAAGCGGCCGAATGAAAGATCTGCACCGCCTTCATTGCTGAACTGATTATTCACGGCGTCTTTCATACCATATTGATAGGAACTGCCGCCTTTCAGCTGCGCACCAGTCACCACTGCCTTCGCGGGATTACCCACAAAATCACGTTGCCTTACCTGGGTAACAATGGCTGCAGCCTCGTCGGCCTTACCCGTACGGAGCAGGCTTTCCGCTTTCATCATCAACACTTCTGCGTAGCGGAACAGCGGATAGTCGTTACTCAACCGGTTGGTGGCGCCCATCTTTATTTCAAACTTTCCTAAACGGAAACCATGCACCGACTCTCCCTTTTCCAACCCCGGTAATTCATTCACGAAACTCAGCGGCTTCCCGGCGAAATCGCCCTGCGCCACAAACAGCATCTGGCCGCCGGCGGTGTACTGCTGGCCTTTGATCCAGTTATTCTGATAGCGGGCATCAGCAGCATCAAAGGTGCTGATGAATTGCGGAATAGCGCAGATGCCACCCCAGGGAGTATTCTTCAGGTTATAGGTCGACTGGTTTTCCTGCTGCAATGTTTGCATGTGCAGGTCAAAGGCATTCCAGTTATTGGTATAATCCTCATCCATCGGAATTGCCAATATGATTTCTTTTGAACTCTGGTTCTCTGTTACAAACACATTTTTCTGTGCCGGTTCCAGGATATACCCGGCGCCTGAATTCATAACGCTGTCGCAGGCACTGATACATTTTTCCCACTGCGGTGTACCGGTATACACACCTGCGTTCAGGTACATTTTAGCCAGCAGCGTAAAGGCCGCCCATTTGTTGAACTTGCCGTAGGTAGCCACCGTGTTATCCTTGCTCAGCAAGGGAATATTATCGGTGAGGTCTTTTACAATGAAGTCATACACTTCCTTACGCGTGCTTTGTTGAGGCAGAAATCCTGCAGGCAGATCAAACTGTGTTACCACGGGAACATTCCCGTAAAAATCGCAAAGAATGGCATAGTACGACGCGCGGAGCACCTTCAGTTCCGCGAGGGTGGCTTCTTTTTCATCTGTGATGGGTATCAGGCCGGATTCAATCTGGTAGATGATCCTGTTACAATTGGTGATACCTGCGTAGGTCCGGGACCAGGTTTGGTTTACCACATCGTCATCGGTAGTCCAGGTGTGCTTGTGCAAACGCTGGTATACCCCGTCATCAAACCATCCCCACGGGCGCTTTGGAATCACCAGCTGATCGCCAGTTACTTCCTGTGCCCGCCAAAGGCCATTCCAGTCCAGCAATATAAACCGCCATTGCGAGTATCCTGCGCCCACCAGCGCGGCAATATCATCTTTAGTAGGATTGAACTCCGTGGAGATGATGGTGGTGTATGGCTTATCTTTTAACTTGGTGCACGCCGACAGTAAAACAATAACCATCAGCAGATTTATTTTACGAAGCATTTTCATATGCGTGTTTTTGGAAGATTAGAAATTCAGGTTCACACCAACGGTAAAGGAACGGGTAGACGGGTATTTGTCGCGGTCGTCCATACCGGGGTTCAGTCCCAACCTGTTTACTTCAGGGTCCAGGCCCTTGTACTTTGTGATAACGAAAGTATTCAGCGAGGAAACATAGAAACGCGCACCTTTGAGATACTTGCTTTTCACCTGTGATAAAGTGTAGCCCAATGTAATGTTATCTATCTTCCAGAAATCGCCGTTTTCCACATAATAGCTGTTGAATTCCAGTGCATTTACATTCAGTACTTTCTTTCCAAAAACAGGATCATAAGCCGATTTCAGGATATTATAATTTTGTATAGATGGATTCTCCATATACATCCGCTGCGAATTAATGATCTGATACCCGAAAGCGCCGCGCATAGTGATACTGAGATCAAATTGTTTGTAGGAGAAATTATTATTCCAGCCGGCATAGTATTTCGGCAAACCATTACCGATTACTTTTTTGTCCTCAAAAGCATGGGCAAAATTATCATAGGCGACCGGTTTACCGTCTCTTCCTTCGTATATCCATTTACCGTTATCATCCACATCAATCACTTTATATCCGTAAAAATCGCCGATACCTTTGCCGATGGTTACAATGTTGGTAAATGTCTGGATGGGAATCCCCGCCGCACCAGTGGTGAAGTAAGGCGTAGTGGTCTGGTATAATTCGTTGGAGAGGCTGATTAATTTATTGCTATTGGTAGAAAAGTTGACGCTTGTATTCCACGTAAAGTCCTTTGCTTTCACCGGGATGAAGTTTAGCATTACCTCAATGCCTTTGTTTTCCATTTTACCTACGTTCGCAGTAGTGGTGCGGTAAAGATTAGGCGGACTGGGTACTTCATAATTATACAGCAATCCTTTGATCCGCCGGTTATATACATCCACATTACCGCTGATGCGGCCTTTCAGCATACTAAAGTCTAATCCTATATTAGCTTCTGCTTTCTCTTCCCAGCGGATAAACGGATTCGCATTGGTAGAAGGCACCAGGATGCGCGACCATTTGCCGTTGGTATATACATAGTCGCCATAGCCAATTAATGGCTGGCTTAAAAACCCATCCAATGGCGGGTTACCGGTAATACCATATCCAACACGTAGTTTCAGGTCATCAAACAGCCGTTGCTGTTTCATAAAGTTTTCATTTGAAATTCTCCAGCCACCGGATGCTGCCCAGAAATTACCCCAGGGGTTCTTAGCACCAAACAACTGGCTGGCTCCTTCCCTTCTCAGGCTGGCCATCAGCAGGTAACGGTCTTCGTAGCTATAGTTCAGTCGTCCAAAAAAACTGATCAGGTTTGTTTCTCTTTTATAACTGCTGATATTCGCCAGCTGGTTCTTGATGCCTTCTCCCAAACCAATATTATTATACCCAAAAAGATCAGTCGGAAAATCCTGGTTATCGGCATAGTTACCGGAAGACTCATTCTCCTGGTAGCCATATCCGCCTAATAATGTAAAGTGATGCGCATTGAATGACCGGGAATACTCGGCCGTCCATTCTGTGAGGCGATCGATAGATAAATCCGAAGCCACCGATGCAAAGCCATTCACGCCGCTTTTGATATTGGAGATATGCTTCTTCGTTTCTGCATAACCTTTGTTGGAGTTAAAACGCGCGTAGGAGAATAAGGCCGACAGCTTCAAATTATTAATGGGGCGGTAGGTAAGCGTAGCATTCATGCGCGAATTTACATTCTTGGCTTCCCCGTCGCTTTCATATAATAAGGCCATTGGATTTTCATAATCAAAGTTGCCGGTTTGTTCATAGAAGTCGCCGTTTTCTTTACGCACCGGTTCAGTAGGATTCCTGATGACTGTTTGGCGGTAAATCCATCCGTTGAAGCTGTTATCACCGTTATTATTACGATTGTAATTATTGGTTTGGTTCAGGATGCCGATATTCAGTTTCAGTTTATCATCCAGCATACTGTGGTTTACATCGATCCTGCCGGAGAAAGTATTGTTATCACTCTTTTTAAAGATACCCTGTAACGCGCGGTAGTTGGCGGATGCAAGGTAGTTGGTGGTAGCGTTTCCGCCGCGGATGGTGAGGTTATGTACCTGTGAAAACGGCGTACGGGTGGCTTCCTTCAGCCAGTCGGTAGAGCTGCCTGCATCCCATGAAGCCAGCCTGGTGCCGGCTTTGATCTGGTCGCGGTAATCCTGTGCCGTGAGCATGTCCAGTTTCCTGGAAATCATTTGCGTGGTACCATAGCCGCTGTAGTCCACGGAGTTAGCGATGGTACCTTTGGCTCTTTTTGTGGTAATGATGATAACGCCATTAGAGCCTCTTACACCGTAAATAGCCGCAGAGGAGCCATCCTTCAGCACATCAACCGATTCAATATCTTCGGGTGCTACTGTTTTCAGATCGCCGGGGATACCATCAACGATAACGAGGGGGTTGGCGTTGGCGCCGAATAAGGTGGTGTTACCGCGCAGTAATATTTGTGATCCATCGGTGGGATTACCGCTGGGCGTAGCGATGGTTAAACCTGCTACTTTTCCCTGCAACAGCTGTCCCGCATCCAGTACCGGGCCTTTCACGAAGTTGGCCGCCTTCACGGTGGCTATGGCGCTGGTTACATCGCCCCTGCGCTGTGTGCCATAACCAATAACCACGGCTTCGCGGAGACTTGCTATCGATCCCTGCATAACTACATTTATCAAAGTCCTGTTGCCCACCTGCGCTTCTTCATCCTGGTAGCCCACATAGGAAAACACCAGTACGGCGCCGGGGTCCACAGCGATGCGGTATTTTCCGTCCACATCTGTAGAAGTGCCTGTTTGCCCGTTCTTCACTTTCACGCTTACACCGGGCAGTGCCTCATTCTTATCATCGGTTACCTTTCCCTGTATCGTTATTTGCTGAATGGGTATATCATTGATGATTTCCTGGTGCGGAGTTTCTTTTTCCACGATAATGATCAGGTTATCTTTCTGCAGGTAACTAAGCTTCGTATTCTTCAGTACTTTGTCCAGTACAACAGAGAGCGGTTGCCTGTTTGCAGATACGGACAACTGCCTGTATTCCGCTACCAGTTTATCATTATACACAAATGAAAGCCCGCTTTTCTTTTCTATCTCTGTCAGGATATCATGCAGGGAGCGGTTCTCCAGCTGCACATCTATTTTTATCTCCCTGGCTGTTTGCCCTGTTAAGGCGCCTGCAAACAAAAGTTGTGTGCCGAGTGAAATGAGCAGGAATATGCTACAGCCGGTGCGCATCGTTTTCCGGATGGCATAGAGATGACACCAAATGAATTGCTTCATAACGAGTGAGAATTTTGGTTAAGAAAAGATTTAGAATTGTACTACTTTATTCCGGGCTGACCAGTTAAGTTTGTTGGCTTTAGCAATAGCGAAAAGAATTTTTTCCAATGAATCGGTGGAACTGAAATTTGCTGTAAAACGTATTCCCTTCGTAGCTTCATCTTTAAAAACTATTTTGACATCATAAATATTCTCCAGCAGGATGGCCACGTGCTGCAAAGTTTCATTACGAAAGATTAATTTTCCTGTGAGCCACCCGGTGGTGGCCGCCGCGTCCACTTTCCTTTTCTGTGGTGACCCGTTGGCAGTATGGATGATAGCCTGTTCATCCGGCAGCACCATCAAAGGCGCTTCCTGCGAAGATGTTTCCACTGCTACCTTACCACGTATAACCGTAACTATTACCTCTCCCAATGCTTTGTATGCCTGTACATTGAATGCGGTGCCCAGTACTTCTGTTTGTACGCCTGCACTTGAAACAGTAAAGGGATGCATAGGATCAGTTGTTACGTCAAAACAAGCTTCTCCTTCCAGCAGCGTTACCATTCTGTTCTCCCGGAAGTTTTCCGGGTAACGGATACCGGAGCCTGCATTCAGTGTTACTATTGACCCATCCGGAAGCGGTATTTTCAGCTGTTGCCCCCTGGCGGTGGATCTTGTAACATACTGTACTGCAACGGTGCCTGTGTTGTGATAATGCAGGTATGCCCATGTGCCCAATGATAAAATAACAATAACAGAAGCGGCTACACGCAGCAATACCGGGAGCTTAAAAAAATTTTGTCTTTTGATTTGTCTGTCGATGCGTTCTTTCAGCCGCTGCATTACCAATTCTTTATCTGCAGGCAACTCCTCCCCGCTTCCTTCTTCTGAAAGGCGGTCGAACCACTGCTCCATCCACTCTTTTTGTTCCGGCGTGCATTTCCCTTCCAGGTAAAGTTCCAGCAGCGTGTTAAAGTCAGTTTCATTCATAACGGCTGTTTTTCTTTGTATGGAACACGTGGTTAATATAGAAGTGTATAAAAAGAAGGGATGGTAGTAGATGACTTAAAAAAAAGTTGAAAAAATTATACATTCAGTTTGAGGTGCAGGTATTTCAATGCATTGCTGATCTGTTTCTTTACTGTTTTATCGGAGATATTCAGCTTATGTGCAATTTCTTTATGAGAGAGATCTTCTGTTCTGCTGAGGAGAAATACTTCCCGCATTTTCAGGGGCAGCTTATCTATTTCACGGTTTACCAGCAGGGAAAGCTCATTGGCGGCCAGTTGCCGTTCAAAAAGGTCGTCGGCCTCCGCGAAGAGTATGCCCCAGGATTTACGGAAATGGTTTCTTTTGATTTCCTGGCGGATGTACCGGAAGCCGCCATATCGTACGCAGGAATGAAGATAGGTATACAGTGATTCTACATTGTGCAGGTTACTGCGGCGTTTCCACAGGGACACAAATACTTCCTGCAGGATATCTTCCGCTTCCGTGGTATCCTTGATTGCCTTTACCAGATAAAAGTACAGCCGTTCCCAATAACGCATATAGATCACATCAAAGGCTTCCTTGCTATCCTCTTTCAGCAAATTTAAAAGAATATCGTCTGCATATTGTTGAAGATGCACACTATTCATAAGTGGAAAATTAACATAAACGTGAAACCTCTCTTTACCTACGGCCTTCTGTTCCTTCGGAACGTGAGAATTATTAATTGTCTAATATACAATTAATAACTATTGACCCGTTATTTTTTTTCCGGATTTTTTTTAATTATTACAGAAGATTTGATGGATAAGGGTTTACAGGAAACAAACCACTGTTCAATTGTTATTTTATATTAATTGTCATTTTTACACGAAATACATTCCCCGGAAGAACACTTCCGGGGAACGGGGGTAAAAAATGTAAACGATGTCCTTTAACGGGTATTATTTAAAGGGCGCCGCTGGTTTTATCTGAACCATTCTATATGGTCTGCTATAAAAGCGGCGGTGGTACGCGCCGGCTTGCCCAACACCTGCTGCACATCATTGCTCACATAAGTGGCGTCGCCATTCCGCTGTACTTCAGCATACGTTATCAGGGTTTGAATGGTCCATTGCGGCATGCCCGTCTTTTCCATCCGTTCCCGGGCTTCCTCCAGGGTGAGTGGCACATAGGTCACTTTCTGATGGATCACCGTTCCTATGATATCGGCGAGCTGCCAGTAATTAAGGACTTCGTCGCCGGTGAGGATATACGTTTGCCCGGCATGTTTTGCCGGGTCTTTGAGCACGGTAAATGCCACTTCCGCAATATCCCGCAGGTCGATGTATGCCCGCCCGCCATCGCCGGTAGCTTCATAAATACTGCGCTCTTCTTTTACCCGTTTTGAAAACTCGCCCAGCCAGTTCTGCATAAAACCGGTCGGCTGCAGGATGGTCCAGTCCAGGCCGGAGGCTTTCAGCAAGTCTTCCACTTTCCTGTGCGACTGCCCGATGGCCGATGGCGCAATGTGTGCAGGCCAGCTTTTACCGGCTGCCGCAGAGGATAATTTTACAAAGCTTTTCACCCCCGCAGCCTTCGCCGCGGTGATTACATTGTGTTGTTCCGCTATGAAGTTGGCCCCCATGCCGGATACCAGGAAAGCCGCCACACTGTTTTCCATGGTGGCAGGAAGCGTTTCCGGCCGGCTCATATCCGCGGCCACCCATTCTACAAAAGGCAGGCTTTCAGCCCTGCCCAGGTCGCGGGTTACTGCAATAGTGGGCAGCTGTGCCTCTGATAAGAAACCGAGCAATGCCCTGCCTATTTTTCCTGTTGCACCAAACACGGTGCGGTACGGTGTGTTTTCCATTTTAATGATTTAATTTAGCAGACCCAAAGTTACCGCCCGTAAATTCCGGCTGATAACGCAGAAGGAACTCTCATCAACGCAAAAAGAAGTATTATGATCCGCAGATGCCAGGTAACCCATAGCGCAGATAAACCTCCCGTGCAGGAAAAACAGCTGAGTATTGGAGATGCCTCCGGGTTTCGCATTCAACTGGAAGAGATCACTTTTAACGGCGTAGATCTACGCTGGGGAAGCTACATCAACCACGACGCCAAAGTGTTGTCTTTTCATCCGGAAAAAAAGGCCATTGTATCACACTTCAGGATACAGGATGCCGGCGCCGCCAGTACACACGCCATCCGCGAAAAACAGTTCGTGGTATACCGCGAATCACCGGAGTCGCACGATCTGTTCATTCCTCCCACCAATAATAAAATACGCTCCTTCTTTGAACTGATCGTTACGGATGATT
Source organism: Chitinophaga sp. W3I9 (assembly GCF_050434025.1). Classification (NCBI taxonomy): domain Bacteria; kingdom Pseudomonadati; phylum Bacteroidota; class Chitinophagia; order Chitinophagales; family Chitinophagaceae; genus Chitinophaga; species Chitinophaga sp. W3I9. Next base: position 3,063,056 of record NZ_JBNPWC010000001.1, on the reverse strand, counting down.
TCTTTGATCATATTTTCACGGAAGAAAGCCGTTTTATGGAACGTTTCCGCCGGTACAACACTTTTAATATACCTGCGCCGGAATTTACCGCACAAATGCTGCCGGCCATGCACAGCGTCATCAACGATATGCAGCATAGCCCATACAGCGGCGCGCTAAAGGCTACCTACCTGGAAACCAAAGCCACGGAATTATTCCTGATGCAGGTGCTGCAACTGGACCAGCCATCGCCCGCTCCCGCAGGATTAACACCCGGCGATACAGAGCGGCTTCACAGCATTAAATACTACATCGATCAGCACTATGAACAACCGCTTTCCATACTGGAACTGGCCCGCACTGCCGGTATTAACCAGATGAAGCTGAAAAACGGCTTTAAAGCCCTGTTTAACACCACCGTATTTGGCTACATCTCAGGATTGAAAATGCAGGAAGCCAGGCGATTGCTGCTGGAGGAAAAAATGTATGTAAACGAGGTGGCCGACAGGATGGGTTATAAATATCCCCAGCACTTCACAGCTGCCTTCCGGAAGAAATTCGGCCTGCTTCCGAAAGATCTCAAAAACTAAGCTGCCCGCTGTAAACACAACGGGCAGCAGCATGGGTGACCAGATATTTATCTCCCGGAATTAATAACCGGGATTTTGTACGATCAACGGATCTGTTTGTGTTTCTATATAAGGGATCGGCCACAGGTAATCCCGTGCAGCATTAAAGGTGCGCACTTCTATCACCCGCATTTCCCCTTTATTGGGCACCGCACTGTAATCGGCGATCCCATTGGCATCTATCTTCGGGGCGGCAGCAAGCCAGCCTCTCGGAACACGGCCATAAAATGGCCCTTTCATCACTTTATTGGCAATCTTCCAGCGGCGGATATCAAACAAACGGAATCCTTCCATCGACAATTCGTGCATCCGCTCTTTCCTTACTGCAGAACGAAGCGCTTCCTGTGTGCTGCCGGCGGGAATGTCCGGCATGTTTACTCCCGGCCGTTTCCTTACCGCGTTAATCGCCTGGTATACGGTGGCATCCAGCTCATTGGCTTCTATTTTTGCCTCCGCATACATGAGCAATATTTCCGCATACCGTGCGAGGATCACGCTCATGGTCGACTGGCGCGTATTGTCTTTATCTTTCAGATCCACATACTTACGCCAGCAATAACCACTGAATGAAGCGTAAGCGTTAACGGCATCCTGGTTTACGATCCGGGTAGCCGGGTTGGTATTATAGTTCCAGCACGTGAGACTGTCCTTATGCGTTTCAAACTGGTAATTAAAAAAGATGGATCCCGGGAGTGCAATCGTGAAGCCAAGCCGCGGATCGCGGTGTTCAAAAGGCTTCTGCGGGTTGAACAACGGTGATTGATCAATGGTTAGTCCGTCGGTACACTCATAGCTGTCGACCAGCGACTGTGAAGGAATTTTATTGGAAGCACCACCGGCATTCCTGCACAGGAGCGGGTACGGTCCTACCCAGTTGATAACCGGTAACTGATACTGCAGGGACAGGATCACTTCCGGCGAATTTTTTCCATCATAGCTAAATAACCGCGGGTAGCTGTCATCCAGCTTGTACACGTTAAGATCCATCACTGCTTTGGCGGCATCAGCAGCAGTTTTCCATTGTTCGTTATACAGCGCCGCCCTTGCTTTTATAGTGAGCGCTGCGCCTTTGGTAGCACGGCCATTATCGGTAGCCGGATAGGTAACCGGCAGTAATGCTGCCGCACTGTCCAGCTCATCGAATACGAATTTAAGTACGGCTGCTTTCTCGCTGCGTGGCACCTGCGAGTTTTCCAATGAAAGGGTATGCGTTACCAACGGCACCCCGCCAAACATCGACAGCAGCTGCTGATACATAAATGCCCTTACAAAACGGGTTTCGCCCATACTGCGCTGGTACAGCAAGGGATCAGTTACGGCCCGTACTCTTTCCGCATTATCCAGAATATAATTACACCGTCCTATCACCTTGTAGTAATCCGTCCAGATGCCTTGTGTAAAGGTATTGTTGGCATCGTGGTTACCCAGCCCTATTTTTTGCAGGTCACTGTTGTTTCGCTCATAGCCAATATCACTGATGGCATCAAACAGGAGCACTGAGGGAAACCCGTCCAGCTGGGCCGGGTCGGAGGCTTTGTCCATAGGCTTATTCAGCCCTTTATACAGTCCGTTCACTGCCAGCAGCAGTTCGTCCTGGTTATTGAAATAAGCGGCGTCGGAAGGGCCGGTTAAAGGATCTTTATCCAGGTAATCTTTATTACAGGCCTGTATCCCCAGCAGGGTAACAGCCACAATCATCCAACAGGTAAAACGCTTCCTCATGATTTCGGTTTTTAGAAATTTACATTAACACCAAAACTGTAGACCTTTACAATGGCATAGTTGTCGGCCACGCCCACAGCTGTTTCCACATCATAGCCCGGCCAGAACTTACTGGACGTAAACAGGTTGGAACCATTTACAAACACCCGCAGGCTGTTGATCCGCATGGATTTCACCAGGTTGGCCGGCAGCGTATATCCCAGTTGTAAGTTTTTCAGGCGCAGATAAGCGGCGCTCTTCATCCAGAAACTGGAGATCTGCTGGTTGTTGGTGCCACCAAATACCAGCCGCGGAAATGCGGCATCTTTATGCTCCGGCGTCCAGTAATCTTTGAAGCGCTCCTGGGCGGTACCGCCTACAGAGCTTACATAAAAAGGCATGATACCGGCGCCGTAAATCAGGCCGTCTACTTTACCTACACCCTGCAGAAATGCGCTGAGGTCGAAGCCTTTCCACGATGCGTTTAAACTAACGCCATAAGTATAACGGGGAATGGTGTTGCCAATAATTACCTTATCATTTTCGTTGATGATGCCATCGCCGTTCTGATCTTTGTATTTGATATCGCCCGGTGCAACAGTGCCGAATTGTGTAGCATGTTTGGCTACTTCATCGGCATTCTGGAAAAATCCCTCTGCCTCTAACCCGAAAATAGAATTCACCGGGTATCCTTCCCTGCTCACGGTTACAGCCGATTGATTAATACCGTGCATATCCACTACTTTATTTTTCACGTCGGATACATTCACACCGATATTGTATTTAAAGTCGCGGATCCTGCCATCGTAGTTGATGCCAAGCTCCCAGCCTTTGTTACTTACTTTTCCTGCGTTCTGGTAAGGGGCTGTCAGCCCGGTGATGAGCGGGATATTGAGCAGCAGCAGGATATCTTTTGTTTTGCTGACATAATAATCTCCTGTTATGGAGAGATGGGAAAACAGGGTTACATCAAATCCAATATCGCTCATCTCGGTACTTTCCCAGGTAATATTTTTGTTCGCGAGAGAATCCAGGGCGGCGGCGCCTATGATTTGTCCGCCCATTGTATAAGAGCTGAGATTCACTACAGTGGCAGACGGGTAGGTTCCAATGTTCTGGTTACCCAGCCGGCCCCACGATGCGCGGAGCTTTAATTCATTCACCACCGGTTTCAGCGATGCCATAAATGCTTCTTCTGAAATGCGCCATCCGGCTGATGCAGAAGGGAATACCCCCCATTTGCGGCCTTCTGCAAAACGGGAAGATCCATCGTAGCGGGTATTAACTTCGAGCAGGTACTTTTCTTTGTAGTTATAGTTAATCCTGCCGAAAAAGGAACGCAGCGCCCACTCTTCACCGGCGCCGCCGTTATTCATATTGGTAGCCGCTCCGGCATTCAGTATGGGATAGTCGGGTAAAACGTAGTTGTCGCGGTACGCGGTGAATCTGTCCTGGCGGTAGCTGTTTTGTTCCACGCCGCCCAATACTTTCAGGTCGTGTACGCCGTATTTTTTCTGGAATGTGAGCGTACCGCGCATATTGTTGTAAAACTGCCGCTGACTGGAAACGTCCAGGGTGCTTACCGGTGGGAACTTATAGCTGGGAGTGCCATCAGGATGATAGGTTTGCACCACTTTATTAAACTTGTTCGTATAGGTTTGCACGTATTTGGGGGCGATGTTAAAGGAAGCAGTAAGCCATTCTACCGGCTGGTAGTTGATGGACGTGTTGAGACTGCCCCAGGGCGCACTTACGCGGTTCAGACCACCTTCGCTGGCTGCTGCCGCCGGGTTGATGCCTACCCATCCTTCCCCGCGGGTACCGTTGGCATTTACCGCCAGCTGATTGGGGGAAATATTATTCATGTAGGCAAAGATCACATCAGCGCCTGTTGCCGGCTCTGTGGTTACCGGGCTGATATACTGCAGGTCAAACTGCATGTTTAACTTCTTCGAAAAAATGATATCGGTATTACTGCGGATGGTAAGGCGTTTAAATTCGTTGTTATCCATCAGCCCTTTCTGGTCAAAATACCCCAGTGATACCAGCATCTTTACTTTATCTGTACCACCGTTCACTGTCAGGAAATGGCTTTGCTGAAAACCGGAACCGGTTAACACGGCCTTTTGCCAATCGGTATTGGGCAGCGAATCCGAGCTGCCGTTTCCCTGCTGCCGGTATTTTTCCAGCAATGCATCGGAGTACAACGGAGAGCGGCCGGAATTTTTATACGCCTCATTCGCCAGCAACATATAATCTAGTGCGTTGGTGAGTGCAGGCAGATTGGTAGGTTTCTGCCAGCCAACGTAGTTGTTATAGTTAATGGACAGCTTGTTGCTTTTGCCTCTCTTGGTGGTTACGAGTATTACGCCGTTAGCCGCACGCGAACCATATATAGCCGCCGATGCCGCGTCTTTCAGCACACTAACGGAGGCGATCACATTAGGATCGATGTTGTTGATAGAGCCTTCCACGCCATCGATAAGCACCAGCGGATCGGGGTTTTTAAGGGTACCCCAGCCGCGCACGCGTACGGTACCACCATCGCCGCCGGGTTTACCGTTGCCTTGCGTAATAGTAACGCCGGGCATGGTACCTTGCAACCCCGCAGCGGTTTGTCCTACCGGCCGCGCGGCCAGCACCTCGCCGGATACGGTGGCTACGGCTCCCGTGAGGTTTACTTTTTTCTGGGTACTATATCCTACTACCACTACTTCCGTTAATGCCGCGGGAGTAACGGATAAAGGTATACGAAAAAACTTTTCCCCTTTAACAGGTTGTTGTTTTGTAAGATACCCGATACTGGAAATACTAAGTACGTCCTGGTCTGTTACATTGGGCAGTGAAAACTTGCCATTTTCATCTGTGAGCACGCCTTTTGTAGTGCCTTTGATGCCTACCGTTACGCCGGGTAAGCCTACACCGGCGCTATCCGTAACGATGCCGGTAATGGTTTTTGCCGGTGAGCTGCCGTCCTGTGGGGAAAGCGTTCCGCCGGGCGGTGTGTTTTTTTTGATAACTACGGTGCCATATTTAATCGTGTAGGTAAGCGGAAGATCTTTCAGGCAGATCTTCAGGGCTTCTTCCAGCGATTTGTTGGCAATATTCACACTGAGCGGCGGCGCATCTTCCAGCAGTTTTTCATCGCAGATAAACTGGTAGCCGGTTTGCTTGCTGATAAGATCAAATACCTTATCCAGCGGCATTTTACTCACGGAGAGCTTTACGGTTTGAGCGCTGGCGGTAAGTGAGGCTGCCAGCAGCAGCCAGGCGGTAAATTTAAATACCCGCCATGTTCGTTGTTTAGCCGGCATACGGCTCCTGCTCCCGTGGGAGTGGACAATGGTAAACAGTTCCATACTATCTTCTGGTTGAGTTTAAATAATTCATACGTGGAGTACTCTCCTGATTTACTTCATAGTGGCGGGCATTACGGTGATACGGCTTCCATTGATGGTGAAATGCACCCTTCCGGTTTGCTCCAGCAGCTCAAGGAGCTGTGTTACACTTTCCTTGCGGGTCATGCTGCCATACAGCTGAATACCGGAAAGATCGCCCTTGTATTCGATGTCCACATCATACCACCTGGCTATCTGTCGCATGATAACGGTGATATCTGTTTTGCGGAATTTGAACTGTCCTTCTTTCCAGGCCATTACCTCTTCTATTTCCGGGCGGGTAATTAAAAACTGGTTTTCTTTTTCAGCGATGCTTGCCTGCTGACCAGGTTTCATCATTGCGGTAGCAGCGCCTTGTGTTACGCTGACAGCGCCTTCCAGCAGGGTTGTTTTTACACGGGCTTCGTCGGTGTAAGCCATTACGTTAAAGTGAGTGCCCAGTACTTTCACCTGTATACCGGATGTTTGAACCACAAAAGGCTTCGCCACATTTTGTGCGATTTCAAAATACGCTTCCCCGGTGAGGAGTACTGTTCTGTTGCTGCCTGTAAACACTACAGGGAATTTCAGTGAAGAGGCGGCGTTCAGCCATACCTGGCTGCCATCGGGCAATACTACCTGGTACTGTCCTCCTTTAGGCGTGCGGATGGTATTATATTCGGGGGCGGCGCCACTGCTACTGCTCATGCCACGATAGGCGAGCCGGCCACTGTCCAGTTTAATGATACGGGTGTTTCCCTGTTTGCCTACTGTTCCTGTTCCTGCATCGTCCAGCACAATGGTGCTGCCATCTGCCAGGATCAGCTCAGCTTTGTTACCTGCCGGTATGGGCGAAGCTGTTTTACTTGATACCAACGGTGCCGGGCCTGCGTAATAATAGCGCCAGGTGTAACCCGCTGCCAGTATAAATGCTACTGCTGCTGCCGCGGCCATTGTTTTATAAAAAGTGCGGATACTTTTCCGGGAGATATGATAGCGGTTATCTTCCTCCTTTATTGGTGGCTGCGCATCGTTGCCTGTTTCCGCGTCATCATCTCTCCGCGTCAGCGCCTGCCGCAAGGCAGCAGTTTCCATTACCTTGTTAAAAGCCTGTTGCAGATCAGGATGAGCGTTAGCCGCATACCTGTCTTCCGCCAGTATGGCTTCAATCATTTCTTCCATTGCCGGCCCGTTACGTTCTGCCTGCATCAATACCTGCAGGCGCCTGGTTTCTTCCGGTGTGATCCGGTTGTCCAGGTATTTCTCCAATAAATCTTTTAACTCATCGTGTAACATAAAACCGGATGCAAGCACAACACTCTCATGAAGGGTTGTATAATAAAGACGAAAAAAGAACGAACGGGAATCCTTCTGTTACCGGAAAATATTTCACTTCGTTTAACCGGCAACGTTATCACCTGTTTCCATGCTCATGTAACATGCTCCGCTCTCCCACCCATATACTTCCGGATGGCGGCAATGGACCGTGCAATATAATTTTTGGAAGTGACCCTGGAAATATTCATCTGCCGGGCTATTTCATCGTGCGACAATCCCTGGAAGCGGCTCAGGCGGAAGGCCAGTTGCATTTGCGCCGGCAGCTGGTTGATGGCAGCATGCAACTGGCCTTCAAAATCCTTCAGTTCCAGTTTATCCTGGGCAGACGGCTGGTCCGATGCCATGTACACATGGTGTCCTTCTTCCTGCACCGTGGGCAATACCCTTTTCCTGAACTCATCCAGGATCAGGTTTTTTGCCATCGTATACAGGAAGGCATCGAAACGCTGTACTGCCAGCAGGCGTTCCCGGTTCATCCATATTTTTATAAAAATTTCCTGTGTCAGGTCTTCTGCCACGGCAGGCGACTTAACAAATTGCAGGGTGTTGGCATACATCTTCCCCCAGTACCGGTCAAATAACCGCTGGAAGGCGGGCTGATCCCCCGCTGCCACACGCAGCAACAGCTCTTTTTCATTATGTGGACTATCTTTCGGCAAGGAAGGTCATGGAATTTATTACAAAATAATCATTTCGCGGAACTACCTGTAATTATAAAGACGATAAAAAATGTAAACCGAATCCTTCCTGTTCTATTTTTTCCAAAATAATTATCTCGGGATAAATAATACTGCATCCGCAGCTATTATCCCGTCCGTTTTGTGGTTGTCTATTTCCACATAGGCGCCGGTTCCGGCTTTCAGCTGGTAACTACCCAGGCTCACCCATTCGCCACTGGTTTGTCCCTCTACTTTTATACTTGCCGCTGCAATTTCCACTTCCTTTACCGTACGGCCATCGTATACCTTTACCCGTGCATTTCCATCCAATCCGGGTAGGCGCGGCACATAGGTAAATACCTCATATTTACCCGTTTTCCCGATAGCCGGTGAAAAACGTACCGATTTGCGCACAGCTCCCTTGCTGTCGTCTGTGAGCATGGAAGGGCCATAGCAGCCATGGATCACCTTTTTCCATTCGCCGGTAATGGTTACGTGTTGCTCGTCATTGTCGTCCACCAGTATTTCCGCCGGGCTGTTATCCACCAGCGGGTTGGTACGCAGCATGGTTTGGATCTTTTTTACGTCTGCGTCCTGTATGGAGCTGCGCTGATCGATGGCTACCGCCGCTGCGGTGGCAGCAGATTGCCCCAGTACCATAAATACCGGTTCCATGCGGATGGAGCCATAGGCGATGTGCGACGCTGATAAACAAACCGGCACCAGTACATTTTTCGCGTCCTCCGGTTTAGGTGTGATGGACCTGTAAGAAACCGGGTAAGGGCCAAGACCGCCAATCTGTACATCTCCCTCATTTTTTACCATACCATTTACTACGATACGCTGGCAGTTATGGGAATCCATATTGTAGGCCGCCATACCAACGGCATCCGTTACTTTTTCCCGGCCTTCACAATTGGCCTGTGTCATCACATATCCGCCGATCATGCGCCTGGCCTCGCGTATATACAGCTGGGGCGACCAATGGCCGTTATCCGTATACTCATCTTTCGGGTACCCCCATTGTAACATTTGTTCCCGGAGATGGGAAGCGATCCGTTCATCGTGTCCTATAAAATATAACAGTCCTTTGGTATAAAGCTCATGATCGCGGATGATCTTTTTCCGGGTAGCCGGATCGGCCTCCGGGTAGTTATAGTTCATCCCGATCATATCCGTGGAAAAAGCGCCGTAATTATTGATATCCGTTTTCCCGTTGGGCATGAGATCTATCTTGAGGTTGGGCTTCAGGGCTTCAGGTTTGGTAGCATTCAGGAGGCGTATCAGCAGCTCATAACGCGACGGATCATAATCTTCCGGTTTGGTGATCGGAATACGGTTTTCCGGGCGGTTGCTCAGGCAGATCCTGAAATTATAGGCCTGTACCTTTTTGTCGCCCTCGCCATGGGCGGCCAGCGAATCGGGACTAATGCCCCACAGCAGGCCGCTTTCGGGTTTGCCGGGGATCTTGTACGGATCAATGCCGTCGGGGAACTGGTGTTTGTCGAGGAGCTGAACGCCGTTGTAGGTTTCGTGGTATTGTGCATTGGATTCCCGGCCAACGGTATAAGAGATGCCGGCTTTGGCCATCAGATCGCCTTCATAGGAGCAATCGATGAACATTTTGGCTTTAACCACCTGTTCCGCGAGTCCGTTCACGGTTATTTCCGTAACATACCCGTTTTTCTTTACTGCGTTGCTGATGGTGTATCCGTACAGCACTTCCACTTTGGCGGCATCGATATACTGCTGGAAAGTAGCTTCCGCCACATGGGGTTCAAAGATCCACTGTTCCAGTTTTCCGTAGTGGTTGCCGATCCGGCGGTAGAAGTCGCGCGATAACCCGGTGATAGCATACTTATTACCGATGTCGGTATATCCCAAACCGCCGGAGGTAAGGCCGCCCAGGTGTTTGTCCGGTGATACGAGCAGTACTGTTTTATGCAACTGCTTTGCCGTATAAGCAGCTATTACACCTGCAGAGGTGCCGCCATATACGCAAATGTCCACCTCCCTGGGAGGCGCTGTAAACCCGGAACTGTTAAGCGGAAGGAGATACCCTGTAGCTACAAGGAGGATAGAAAAGAGTTTTATTTTCATACGTGAATCAATAACAGCCCTTTAAAAGACCGTTATGTTTATAAAGACGGAAAAAAAGGTAACAGGAATGTGTCTTACGAAAAAAAATTATGTCGCAGGTGGTTAGTATCTTTGCTGTCTTCTACATACATCTGGCTCAACACACGGAAATAAACACCAAAATATGACAGCAACAACAATACTACTCGACGGAAAAGCTTTATCCAAACAAATGGAAGCAGAATTAAAGATCAGGGTGCAGCGCATCATTGAAAAAACGGGCGTGGTGCCTGTTCTGGCTACCATCCTGGTGGGCGATGATCCTTCTTCGGAAGTATATGTGAAAATGAAAGGGAATGCGTGTGAGCGGGTGGGCATGACCTCTGTAAAAGTACACCTGCCTAAAGAAACCACTACCAAGGAATTGCTGGATACCATCAAAAAGCTGAATAACGACGACCAGATCTGCGGTATCCTGTTGCAACACCCGGTTCCGTCACAGATCGATGAGCGGGCGTGTTTCGATAAAATACATATTGATAAAGATGTAGATGGGGTTACCTGCCTGGGCTTTGGCCGTATGTCGATGAACGAACCCGCTTATGGCAGTGCCACCCCTGCGGGAATTATGGAGTTGCTGAAGCATTACCAGGTACCTGTTGCCGGTAAGCATGCAGTAGTAGTGGGCCGGAGTCCTATCCTCGGCAAACCGGTAGCTATGATGCTGCTGAATGAAAATGCCACGGTAACTATTTGTCATTCGCGGACCAATAATTTACGGGAGCTTATCCAACAGGCAGACATTATAGTAGGCGCAGTGGGCAAACCTGAATTTATAAAAGCGGAATGGATAAAAGATGATGCCGTTGTAATAGATGCCGGTTATCACAAAGGCGGCATCGGCGATATAGAACTTGGGCCATTAGCAAACCGGGTGGCCGCCTACACACCGGTACCGGGTGGCGTTGGACCTATGACTATCGCAAAACTGATTGCCCAAACAGTGGAATCTGCTGAAAGAAAACTGGGATCTTCCAGGAAATAATATTTAAGTTCCAAAAAATATAATGCAGGGAACAGCTGCAGGTAGTGAAATAACTGCAGCTGTTATTGTCCTTTTTTGCCCGCCTGATTGTCGTTTTCACACCCGTTATATACCGATATATCCACCTAAGTTTGTGAAAAAGAAAATCATGAGACAAGAACTGCTCCGCGAAGTAACCAACACCGGCGATATCCTGCAACAACTGCTTACGTCCTTTGATGACGAACAACTGAACAAGGTACCTTTTGAAGGCAGCTGGACAGCCGCGCAGGTGGCATCGCATATTTGCAAAGCCGGCGACTGTGGCATCTTGTATGGCGAGGCGGTACCTACCGACCGTCAACCGGATGAAAAAATACCCGCCGTAAAATCACTGTTCCTGAACTTCGATATTAAAATGAAGTCGCCAGACATGATTGTACCGGAAGAAGGTTATATGCCGAAAGAAGCTGTACTGGAAGATATCGCTGCCGCCTGGCATAAATTAACCACTGCCGCCAATACCGTTAACCTTACAGAAGAATGCACCGACTTTGAAGTGCCTGGCTTCGGACCTTTTACCCGGCTGGAGTGGATACAGTTCATCAATATTCATACGCAAAGACATATACACCAGTTACAACGTATATACGATACCGTAGTAAAGGCGTAAGGCTGTTTACTTAATATTCACGCCAATGCCGATTTGTACCTGGCGTGTTTTCCACTGGTAGCGGTCATCAATGTCGTTTACATTCATAAGGCCGAGTACATAGCGTGCGTATACGTGCAGTATGTCGAAGTTCAATGTGGCGCCGGCAGCCACTCCCAGATCACTGCGTTTAAAAGCATTACGGTTGTAGTTAAGGAGGTTTTCATTGGCATAAAACAGGTAGCTGTATTGCGGTCCGGCGTTGATAGTAATTAACTTATTCACGTTGTAACGCAATAACAGGGGCAGGGTAATATAGCTGAGTTTAATGCTTTTATTGGCGTTGTCGTTGCCGGCAGAAATATATTTTGCACCGAAATCATCGTCACGTTTGGGTCCCACCTGCGAGAACAGGAGTTCCGGTTGCAGCCCCCATTTTTTTGTAAAATCATATTCGGCATATACGCCTAATCTTCCGCCCAGTGTATAATTTGATTTAATGCCTGCCCCATCCAGTTTAAACATGTTCAGGTCTGCCTTGATGCCGTAATGCAGTCCTTGTGCGCTGGCCGTGGCAGCAAGGCAAACCAGCAACAATACTGACAGTAATCGTTTTTTCATAGCTGATGATTTTAGCATAAAGAAACGAATTGATCAGATGCGAATTGCTGCGCCCGGACCACTAATAGATGATCCTGCTGTTTTTCACTATCACGCGGGATATTTCCTCGGCAGATCGTTTGGGGTTATGACAGTTTAAGGTCTACTTTCTGTCCGGTTTTAACGGCGTGATAGATGGCGTCAATAATTTTCAGGTCTTTCAGGGCCTCTTCTCCATCCACAGCTACCACCGGTTGTTTTCCTTCCAGGATGATCCCTGCCATTTCTTCCATTTGCACGGTTTGATGGGTAACGTGTGGCTGGGTAAGTTCTCCTTTATTGGTGCGCCCGCGGATGGGGCCGTAGCCGGTGGAAGGCTGCATCTCTGCAAATCCTTTTTCGCCGGTGAGGTAAAAGCGGTCGAGGTAGTTCATGTTGTAAGTAGACAGGCACGACGCCACGGCGCCACTGGGGAAGCCCAGCTGGAACTGGATGGTTTCGTCCACGCCTTCTTTAAATTTCACCGGGTCGGTTTTGGTTTCCTGGGCTGTTACCCATATAGGGTCTTCGCCAGTCATATAGCGGGAGCCGTTGATAGCATAGATGCCTATATCCATTAAGGAACCGCCGCCGGCCAGATCTTTATTAAGGCGCCACTGCGTGGGGTCGCCAATACGGAAACCGCATTGCCCCTGGAAGAACATGATTTTTCCGAAGTCGCCGTTTTTACGCATGCGGATAACTTCCAGTGTTTTGGCTTCAAAATGCATGCGGTATCCCACCAGCAGCTTTACGTTTGCTTTTTTACAGGCGGCGATCATTTCCTGGCCCTGTTTGGCATTCAGCGCCATTGGCTTTTCGCAGATCACATGTTTACCTGCTGCGGCCAGGCGGATGGCCTGGTCGTGATGCAGGGCATTGGGGGTGGTGATATATACCGCATCAATGTCTTTGTTATCTTTTATGCGGTCGAAGTTTTCGTAATTATAACAGTTCTTGTCAGGTATGGAAAACCGGCTCTGCCAGTCTTTTATTTTAGCGGGGGTGCCGCTGACCACGCCTACCAGTTTTGCCTTTACGCATGCCTGCATGGCTTCTGCCACCCGGTTGCCATAGCTGCCCAATCCCATAATGGCTACACGTAATACCGGGCCATCATAGTGTTGGAGATCTTTTGCCCAGCCGGCAAGCGGCATCAGGGGCAGTACCATAGCGGAGGCGGCAATTTTCTGTATAAAATCACGACGAGTATTCATGACGGGAGATTTGGGTTTCATTGATTCCTTAATAATACAAAATTTATCCAGGAAATCATATCAAAAAAAAAGCCGCTCCGTTGCCCGGAGCGGCTGACTATCTTTATAAAAAAATCAATTCTTTACATCATACAAAATTACAAACTCCACTCTCCTGTTTCTTGCCTTTCCGGCTTCTGTATCGTTGGTGGCAACAGGATCGCGGTCAGACAATCCCCAGGTGAACATACGGTCGTTGCTCACTTCAAAACTATTGAGTAATTGTTTGGCGCCTGTTGCACGGCGTTCAGACAAATCACGGTTGTATTCCGCCGCGCCGGTATTATCCGTATGACCGGTGATCAGGATCTTTGTTTTATTGTATTTGTTTAGTACTTCTGCAAAATGTTTGAAGGTAGGCTTTACGCTTTCGTTCACCTGGTCGGAAGACGATGAAAACAGTACGTTGTTGGGGAAGATCACTTTCAGGCTGTCTTTGATGATACTTACTTCCGCATCATTCAACGTGTTTTTCAGCTCTTCATACTGCTTGTTCATATAGGCATGCTGGCTGCTGCTTTTCCGGGAAGATGCACACGAAGCCATTAAAACAATGGTCATTATTGCCAGCAGGCAATAACGTGAGGTCAATAACATTCTTTTCATATCCGCTGTATTAAGGTGCAAAGGTAGGTAAAATAGCCATTATCAAGCTGTTGCATAAATAATCTGTAATATTTGCAAAAACATATATGCGTTAATGTTATAACCTGCTGGTGCTGCCACGGTAACACCTATACGGGGTATTGCGTAATTCTTTTTATCTTGGAGAGATATGAATACCATTCCTTTGATACAAAGCATGCTGGGATTGCTGGCGGGCATTGCGCTCATTGTATTGCTCACCGCGCGCTTCCGGGTGCATGCTTTTTTTGCATTGCTGCTGGCCAGTGTTCTCACCGGCGTGATTTTACAGTTGCCCGTAACGGATATCCTTGGCAGTATTAAAAGCGGCATGGGTAATATTATTGGCTCACTGGGATTGCTCATTGTGCTCGGCACTACGTTGGGTTTGATCCTGGAACATACCGGCAGCACTACTGTGCTGGCCAACTATGTGTTACGCCGCACCGGCACCGGCCGCTCTGCGCTGGCGATGAATATCATCGGCTACCTGGTGGGCATGCCTATTTTCTGCGACTCGGGATTTATAGTATTAAGCGGATTAAATAAAGCGCTGGCCAAACGTTCGGGAATTCCGATGATTGTGATGGCATCTTCACTGGCCACCGGCCTGTATGCCGTTCATTGCCTGATGCCGCCGCACCCCGGTATCACTGCCGCCACCGGCACTATACAGGCGGAAACGGGCAGGGTAATGCTGTTTGGATTACTCATTGCCATCCCGGTATCGGCGGCAGGTTATTTATGGTCGGTATTCGCCGGCCGGCGGATAGCCGTTGGCGTTAGTAATGAAGAAGACATTGCTACCGAAACGCCCCGTGGTCCTTCTGTGCTCATGTCTGTGCTGCCTATCGCTGTTCCGGTACTGCTCATTGCCGTCCGTTCCCTGAGCGGCCTGGAATTAACACATCCTTCCCCGGCACTAAAGGCGATCTCTATTCTTGGTATTCCTGAAGTGGCGATCAGCGCAGGTATCCTGCTGGCGTTATCCCAACTGAAAAATAATATGGGCGCTATCCTGCAGGAAGGCGCTGAAAAAGCAGCAGGCATACTGGTGATTATTGGCGGTGGCGGCGCCTTTGGCGCCATCCTCGCAAAAGCAGATATTGGCAGCCATATTGCGCAGAACCAATCCATCGCTGCGCTGGGATTATTTCTTCCGTTCCTCATCACTGCGCTCCTGAAAACCGCGCAGGGGTCGTCTACCGTAGCCGTGATTGCCGCAGCCGCCATTGTGCAACCGCTGCTGCCGGTAATGGGGTTGGATTCCGCTAATGGCCGCATCTTTTGTGTGCTGGCAATGGGTGCAGGGTCCATGATGATTTCACACACCAATGACGCTTACTTCTGGGTGATCTCTAAATTTTCAGGACTGGAAATAAAAGATATGCTGCGGGTGTATAGCACGGGTACGGTGGTAATGGGGCTGGTGTCTGTGGGGTTGGTGTATTTGTTGTCGCTGGTGCTGGCGGTGTAGATGACAAAAAACTCCTAATGGGATAGCTTTTTA
Organism: Chitinophaga sp. W3I9; assembly: GCF_050434025.1. Classification (NCBI taxonomy): domain Bacteria; kingdom Pseudomonadati; phylum Bacteroidota; class Chitinophagia; order Chitinophagales; family Chitinophagaceae; genus Chitinophaga; species Chitinophaga sp. W3I9. The sequence goes on along the minus strand of NZ_JBNPWC010000001.1, from coordinate 3,047,589 downwards.
CTATCCTTTTGTTTGCTCGCAGGCTTGCCTGATACTACCCGTTTCTTCTTTCCTGTTGCCTTATAATGAGAAATTACTTCACTGATCAATTTCTTATCATTTTCTGTAACAGGCTTAGGATCCACAACAAAATTAATACCCTTCGGTTCCTTAATGTATCCCATGTTATTTATTGTTAAAATATTTAATAACCAGCTTTAAAGCTCCGTCTGGAAGGATAATCATTTTATGATTACCAATATGCACTGCACCCAACGTTTTTTCGTAATGCGAAATGAGTTTTGTTTTGGATGTGAAGGATATAAATCCTTCATATCCACGGTCTATAGATAATTGACAGGAAAAAGCAAATAGGTTACCCGGAACTCCTTCGTATAACTTTGCACTTCCTAAATTAAAAGGCGCACTTTCAATAAGACGGAGATAAAAAATGATCGGTATAATCGCTCAAAACTTGCTAATCTCTGCAATATGTGACTATTTCCTTCGATAGTAAGTTTATAAACTTTCTATCGGTCAGTTTAAACTCTTTTTCCAATCAAATTTCCATCCATTTTTCAATGATATCCCTTTTTAAGTCCTCCTTTGCAAGCGGATTCACAACAGTCTCAAAATTGGCTCCGGAAATAGTATTTAAGATACTGTTGGTCAGTTTATCGACTTCGATCCCTATGTAATATTTTGATTGTCGGGACATTCACAAATTTACAAAAAAAGGCTCCAACCTCTGTCTCCCCTCGCTATAAATTTTAATAAAAACGTTATTACCCTTCCAATGCCTGCTTCAGATCCGCCACAATATCCCCTACACTTTCCAGCCCCACACTGATACGGATCAAACCATCAGAAATCCCCGCTTTCCCGCGATCTTCTTTTTTCATTCCTGAATGCGTCATAGACGCCGGGTGAGATACCAATGTATCCACGGCGCCCAGTGATACGGCGCGCAAACACATCTGCAGCCGGTCAATGAAACGTACGGCGGCGTCAAATCCATCTTTCAGTTCAAAGCTCATCACCGCACCGGGATGACGCATTTGTTTGGCCGACAACACATAATCCGGATGCGAAGGAAGCCCGTTGTAATTGACCTGCGCTACGGCAGGATGCGCGTGGAGAAATTCCGCTACCGTTTGCGCATTGCTGCAATGTTGCTTCATGCGCAATTCCAGTGTTTTGATGCCCTGGATCAGTAAAAAAGTATCGAACGGATTGGCGCAGCCACCGAGCAATTTCGCTGTTTTATTGACTTTCGTTTGCATCAGGGGAATATCTTTTCCGATGAGCACACCGCCAATAGCGGTACCATGACCGTTCAGGAATTTGGTGGTGGAATGAAAAACAAAGTCGGCCCCATACCGGAATGGCTGCTGAAGATAAGGCGTAGCAAAGGTATTATCCACACTTACTTTTACGCCGTGCGTGCCGGCTATTTTGCAGATGGCTGCAATATCCACACAGCGCATGGATGGATTGGCGGGCGATTCAATATGGATCATTTTTATAGACGGGTCCTGTTGCAGCAGGGCAGCTATGGCGGCTGTGTCATGCAGATCGGCAATGAGCGCTTTTACACCGAATTGCGGGAGGAAGTCGAATAAGAACTCGTGTGTGCCGCCATAGAGCGAGTAATGCGTGAGTATGGTATTTCCTGCTACTACATTTGACAGGAACATGCTGGCCATAGCGGATTGTCCGCTGGCGTGCAGCAATGCTTTCAATTGCAGGGGCTCACCATCTGCCGTAGTAACGCCAAAAGCTTCCAGGGCGGCGATCAGCTTTTCTGCTACTGTTACAGTGGGATTGCCAAACCGGGAATAAATATAGCCGGGGGCGGTACCTTTAAAACGGTCCATGCCCTGCTGTGCATTATCGAATGTAAAGGTAGCGGTAGCGAAAACCGGTACCAGGTGGGCATGTTCGGCCATATCGGATTGGGCTGCATGGATAGCCGCTGAGGCCATTTCTGTAAAACGCGGATGTTGACTCATGCTGTAAATTTATGATTTCCGGGGAAGAAAATAGGTAGGCAGCAAAGAAAGCGCTTGCAGGAAACCCCTAAATAGTATAATATTGACCATAGCTTATCATTTTGCCACAAAATCCGGATCACGCTGTGAGTTTATCTGAGGACAGGATACTTTTTTCGAGAATTGCAGGTGGAGATGAAGCCGCTTTCCGTTTATTATACCACCGCTATAATGCAGTACTAGCGGGGTCTGTAAAGAAGTTGCTCAGGTCCGGCATGGCATCGGAGGAAGTATTACAGGAAGTATTCCTTAAAGTTTGGATGGTGCGTCATACCCTGGAAAGCATCGAAAATCCGGGTGGGTGGATGTATACCCTGGCGGCCAACTACTCCCTTTCCGCGCTTAGAAAACATGCCCGTGAAAAGCACCGGCAGGATGATATCGCCGATGATATGCCGGATAATGCAGATGTACCTGCAGATATTTATGCAAAAGAATTACAGGTACTGATCCGGCATGCTATAGAAAAATTACCTGCCTCCCGCAGGGAAGTCTTTATGATGAATACCCAGGAAGGCAAATCGCGCAAAGAAATAGCCGATGCCCTGGACATCTCTGAAAATACGGTCAAAAACCAGCTGGTAACAGCCCGCAGATTCATCCGGGAATACCTGGAAAAACATACCGGCACACGACTTCCTATCCTGTTGATTATACTCCTGTCGAAGTTTTTTTAATTTTTTTTAAGACGCATAGTACAGTAACAATATTTCAGCGTCTATCAGCAAAAGAAGGGTTTGTACCGTGGAAGCAAAAGAGTACTACAGGTTTTTATTGGAGCGTTACTACAACGGTTCTGCCACTGCGGCGGAAGAGGAAGAATTGTTTGCCGCACTTCGTACCGGCACGGATGAAGAGGAGTGGACTGTCATGATCAGTGAACTGCATGCGGCGGCCCCCGCCGATCCGGCATATAATCCCGTTTTGTATGAACAACAGGTGAACAGTATCCTGCAACAAGACTCACCTGTAAGAAGCAGGCGCCCGGTAATCATGCGTTATGCTGCGGCAGCCGCTGTTGCTTTACTGGTAGTCGCCGCCGGCTACTTTACCTGGCAGCGGACATCCCGTAAAAGCACCGTTCCCATAGTTGCCACCGCCGATGTAAAACCCGGCAAAAACGGCGCAGTGCTCACGCTGGCCGACGGCAGCGAAGTAGTACTGGACAGCCTGGGCAACGGCACCGTAACCACACAACAGGGCACACGCGTAATACTCAGCAACGGCCAGCTCTCCTATGATGCCGCCGGCACCGGCGAAGTAAGTCAGAATACCATGACCACGCCCCGTGGCCGCAAATTCAGGCTGCGCCTTCCCGATGGCACCAACGTATGGCTCAACGCCGCCAGCGCTATCAGCTACCCCACCGCCTTTACCGGCAACACCCGCAGCGTAACCCTTACGGGGGAAGCCTACTTTGAAGTAACCGCGAATAAAGATCAACCCTTCATTGTACAACTCAATAACGAAACCAGCGTCCGGGTGCTGGGCACTCATTTCAATATCCATGCATACCCCGACGAAAATAATATCAGCACTACCCTCCTGGAAGGCGCTGTGAGGGTACATGTGCAGCAGCAAACGAGTTTACTGAAGCCCGGTCAGCAACTGGAGATCAATAAAAAATCCGGCGCTACCGCCCTCAATAACCAGGCAGATACCCTCGCCATCATTGCCTGGAAAAATGATATCCTGAATTTCCAGGATAAAAAGCTCACCACCGTTATCAGTATGATTGCGCGCTGGTACGACATTGAAGTAGTATATGAAACGACTCCTCCCGATATCACTTTTGTAGGGGAAATTGGTAGTGATGTAAATCTTTCAAGTGTACTGAACTTCCTGAAGGAATCAGGCGTACACTTCCGCCTCGAAAACAGGACTTTAATTATAGGAAAATAAATAAGCTAATCATCAAAACAGAAACAGTTATAGGAAAACAGTGAACAAAATTTCAGCGATCAGCCAATGAAGTTAGCGTAATAAAAAACCGGAGGTGATTCGACCCACCCCCGGCAACAAGATTACAGCTATGCAAAACAATTGAGTAATTCCGTACATCTATCTATTTACAAGCCTAATCATTACAAAGCTATGCAAAAAAATGCTCTTTGTAACCGGTTCCCCTATGCGCCAAAATCAGGAAAAGCGCATACCCGGAGCTGGTTTCCAACCAAAATGCTGTTAGTTATGAAACTGACGTTTTTATTACTTACCGTCGTTTTTCTGAATGTAAGCGCTACCGGATATGCGCAGCTGATCACCTGGTCAGGGAAAAATGTGCGCGTGGAAAAAATATTTTCCGTGATCCGCGTCCAGTCGGGCTACACCGTAGTGGCCAGCAAAGACGTGCTGGACAAAGCCAACCCGGTAACCATGAAGGTGGAAAATGTATCCATCCGGGAATTCCTCGACCTCATGCTGAAAGATCAGCCACTGAAATACGTGATTGAAAATAAATCCATTTTCATTTCACCCAAATCTGCCGGTGGCTATGAAAACAATACCAGCGCGGCTCCGGCCACAGATGTGAAAGGTAAAGTAACCGACGAAGCGGGCAATCCCTTACCCGGTGTATCGGTAAGGGTAAAAGGCGCCACGCAGGGCGTAAGCACCGGCGCCGATGGCAGTTATTCCCTTCATATCACTACAGAGGGACCGCTGGTGCTGCAATTCTCCTACCTCGGTATGATCCCGCAGGAAATAAGCGTAACCGGCAGCGGCATTTTTAATATTGTGCTGAAAGCTTCTGTAGAACAACAAAACGAAGTAGTGGTGGTGGGATACGGTACGCAAAAAAGAAGTGATGTCACCGGTTCGGTATCCTCCGTGCCAAAGGAACGGTTGAAAAACCTGCCCGTCACCAATGTATTGCAATCCATCCAGGGGACCACTCCCGGCGTGAACATTATCAGTAACAGCAGCAAGCCAGGAAGCTCGCCTGCTTTTTACCTGCGCGGGCTTAAGTCCATCAACGCCAGCAATGCACCGCTCATTGTATTGGATGGCATTCCTTTCAGCGGCAGTTACAACGACATCAATCCCAATGATGTGGAGTCTGTTGATATTCTGAAAGATGTATCTGCCTCTGCCATCTACGGCGCCAGGGGCGCTAACGGCGTCATCATGATCACTACCAAGAAAGGTAAAACGGGCAAGCCGGTGATTTCCTACAACGGCTACGCCGGACCGGAATACCAGAGCAATACCGTAAAACAAATGAACGGGGAAGAATACCGCACCAAAAATCACTGGTACAATATCCAGGCAGGCCGCCCCGATGCGCCGGATCTGCCTTACCTCACAGAACAAACGAATTATGCCAACGGCGCACCGGAAACAGACTGGCTCAAAGAAATCGCCCAACAGGGTTATATCCACAGCCATGAACTAAGCATTTCCGGTGGTACCGATCATGTGAAATACTATATCTCCGGTACTTACCTGAAAGAACAGGGGAACCTGAAAGGCTTCCAGTACAACCGTTCCAGCATCCGGGCCAACCTCGATGCCAATGTAACCTCCTGGCTGAAAACAGGCGTAAACCTGTTCCTTGTAAATAATAACCAGGACGGTGGCAAAGTAACCATGTTTGAAGCCAACGCCCTCAGTCCATATGGCTCATTATACAATGCAGCCGGCGACTATGAAGTATATCCCATTGCGCCGCAAACACTGTATCTGAATCCGCTGATCAACCTGTACAACCCGGGAATAAACCGCGGCAAAAACATGACTGCCAGCGGTTATGCAGAAGTAGCCCCCACCTTTCTGAAAGGACTAAAATACCGGGTTAATGCATCTTATGCATTCCGGCCTTCCCGCACGGGCGACTACACCGGCCGGAAAATGGGTGATCTGAAAGGAACTGCCAGCGTAGACAATACGGAAAGTAAACAATGGATCGTGGAAAACCTGCTCTCCTATGCCATCACACGGAATAAGCATGCACTGGACTTTGCCGCACTTTATAGCGCGCAGCAGGATGAACAGTTCTTTTCACAACTGGATGCCAATACCTTTATCAATGATAACCTGGACTTCAATAACATGAAGGCTGCACAGGTACAGCAAACTACCACCGGCTACAGCGCCAGTACGCTGTTGTCGCAGATGTTCCGCGCCAACTACAACTACGATAGCCGCTACCTGCTCACCGCCACCATCCGCCGCGATGGCTACTCGGGGTTTGGCGCCAGTAATAAATACGCGGTATTCCCTTCCGTGGCTGCAGGATGGAATATCCACAACGAAAAGTTCATGGCGGCAGCACCGGTGATCTCCCAGCTGAAGTTACGGGCGTCCTATGGCAAATCGGGCAACCAGGCGATAGGCGCCTACCGTACGCTGTCGAGGCTCAGCACCGTCAACTATATTTATGACGGCGTTACTTCCATTGGCGTGATCCCGGATACACTGGGCAACAGCCGCCTGAAATGGGAAACCACCGCGGGATTAAACGTAGGTATCGATTTTGCCCTCTGGAACAATCGCCTCAGCGGCAGTATCGAGGGATACAGCACCCGCACCTCCGACCTGTTGCTCAGCAGGAAAATTCCGTCCATCAATGGTTATACTTCCGTATACGATAACATCGGGGAAACCGCCAATAAAGGGCTGGAAGTGATGCTGAACAGCCGCAATATCCAGTCGGGCGACTTTAGCTGGAATACCGGTTTTAATATCTCTTTTAATAAAAATAAAGTGGTAGCCCTTTATGGCGATAATAAAGATGATATTGGGAACAACCTGTTCATCGGTAAACCCATGCTGGGCATTTACGATTACACCATGACCGGTATCTGGCAGGAAGGAGAAGATGCCAAAATAGACCCGGGCGCCAAACCAGGGTATATCAAATTTGCTGACCTAGATAACAGTGGAAAGATTGATGCGGCAGACCGCTCCTATCTTGGTACACAATTACCAAAATATATTGCAGGACTTACCAACACCTTTACCTACAAAAATTTCATCCTGAATATTTTCATCCAGGATGTGCATGGCTCCCTTCGTGCCAACAACATCCTCGATAACAGGGACCAGGCAGGGATTATTAACCTGCCCGCAGAAATTCCCTACTGGACCTCTGAAAACAAGATCAATACCAACCCGGCGTTGTTTTACACCAATCCGAAAGGGTATAAATATGCGCAGGATGCGTCCTTTATCCGTATAAAAGACGTAACGCTCAGCTACAATTTCGATAAGAGCACTTTGCAGCGGTATAAGATTTCCAACCTCACGGTATATGTCAGCGGAAGAAATCTTGGCACGTTTACCAAATGGCAGGGCTATGATCCGGAAACCTCGCCATCTTCCGTTACGTCCAACCCTACCCGTTTGAACAACGGACAGGGCGCAGGGCAGCAGAGCTCGGACTTCTATCCGTTGAATACCACGGTGATCATGGGTGTAAATATCAGTTTATAATTTTAAAGAGATAAACAATGAAACACGCTAAATATATATACAGATTTGTGCTGGCGGGGATGTCGCTGCTAACCGTATCTTCCTGCAGCAAAAGCTTTCTTGACGAGGAGCTGAAATCCAGTTATGCACCGGATAACACGCTGGTGGACCAGCTGGGCTTTGAAGCCGCCAGCACCGGTATGCTGAGCATTATGCGTAACGATTACGGCAACACGCAGGGCTTACTTGCCACCTTTTACGTGGGCACTGATATGGCTATTACCGGTCAGCCCAACACCGTGCAGGCGCCGTATGAAAATTACCAGAACCTCAATTCACAAACCGGCTCCCTGAGCTCGATCTGGAACTGGGGATATAAGCTGATCAACAGCGCCAACGTGATCATTGCGGCATCGGATAACCCTTCCGCACAGCTCACCGATGAACAAAGGAAATTTTACAAGGCAGAAGCCAGTTTTTTCCGTGCTTATGCTTACAACCATCTTTCTATACTTTTTGGAGATGTGCCACTGATCGTTGCCCCTGTAACCGTGCCACGCACGGATTACACGCGGGCAAAAGAAGCTGATGTGATCAACCAGATCATCGCGGATCTTACTTTTGCAGAAGCCAACCTGCCAGACCCTGCGCATGTGATCAAACAGGGCAGGATCAATAAATTTGCGGCAGCTCAATTACTTACAGAAGCGTTGCTGCGCGCCAACAAACCCGCGGATGCAGAAGCTGCTGCCAAAAGGATCATCGACAGTAAATTCTTTACGCTCATCACCGCACGCTACGGCGCCAAAGCATTGCAACCCGGCGATCCGTTTGCCGACATGTTCACCTATGGCAACATGCGCCGCAGCCAGGGCAATACAGAAGCCATCTGGGTAATAGAGCAGAACTACAATGTAACCGGCGGCGGATCCGACTTTGATCAGCGCCGGCGCGAGTGGGGGCCTTTCTATGTAAACGTAGCCGGCATGAAGATCTGTGATTCGCTGGGAGGCCGCGGTATCGGCAGGATCAGGCCTACCAACTGGTGGACTTATGAACTGTATGATAAAGACGATATGCGTAATTCCCCGTACAACATCCGTCGCAACTACTATTACAACGATCCGGCTTCCCCGAAATATGGTCAGCCGGTAATTGTGAGCGGGTTTGATACCATACAGAATATCTATGCCCATACCACCAAGTGGTATGAGTTCCAGCCGCAGGATCTGCAGGGAGCACAGTCGTACAAAGACCGCATCCAGATGCGCCTCGGGGAAACCTACCTCCTGCTCGCAGAAGCACAGCTGCAACAGGGCCGCCCCGGCGATGCCGCCGCCAGCATCAACGTAATCCGCAACCGCGCCCACGCCAAAGAAGTACTGGCCGGCGAAGTAAACCTCGACTACCTCCTCGATGAAAGAGCCCGCGAACTCACCGCAGAAGAACTCCGCAGGCTTACCCTGGTAAGAACAAAGAAACTGGTGGAACGCGTGAAGAAATACAACCCTAAAGTAGCGCCTACCATCAGCGACTATAACATTCACCTGCCCATCCCGCAATCTGAAATTGATGTGAACAAAGACGCCGTGCTGACACAGAACACAGGCTATACGAAATAATCCGGCACATGACTAAATATTGTATTATCACTTTCCTCCACGTACTCCTGTTTTTACAGGGGTACGCGCAGGAAGGACGAAAAGTAATTCCCTTCAATGATGGCTGGACTTTCAGGAAAGGACCATTAAATGCCAGCACTGATACCACGTGGGAAGCAATTACCATTCCGCATACCTGGAACAACAAAGACATGCAGGAAGGAAAGAATTTTTATGCAGGTGAAGCATGTTATCAGAAAACTTTCCCGGTAGCCGCCGGCCTGAAAGGAAAAAGATTATTCCTGCGATTCGAAGGCGTGGGCTCGGTAGCGCAACTGTATGTGAACAACCGCTTCATTGGCGAGCACAAAGGCTCTTACGCGGCCTTCTGCTTTGAAATCACCCATTCGGTAACGTATGGAGCGGAGAATACCATTGTAGTAAAAGCCAACAACACGGCACGCGAAGATGTACTGCCCATCAACAATTTCCTGTTTGGTATTTTCGGGGGAATTTACCGGCCGGTAAATTTGCTCATCACCAATGACATCAACATCACCACTACCGACTACGCTTCTCCCGGCATCTATATTACCCAGAATGAAGTGAGTGATAAAAAAGCGATAGTGGGTGTTACTGCAAAAATTGAGAACAAACAACCACATCATACTAACGTACAGCTACAAACAGAGATCCGCGACCAGCACGGAAAACGTGTAGCCGTTACGGTTAAAGAGACAAACCTGAGCCCGCAGGGCATTAATATCATCCGCCAGGAGCTACCGGTGATAAGGCCGCATTTGTGGAACGGGTTAAAAGATCCGTATCTCTATTCCCTCACCACTTCCATTCTTATCAACGGGCGCATTACCGATGCGGTTACACAGCCGCTGGGCTTACGCCGCTTTGAAGTAACCGCCGGCAAGGGCTGCTTCCTGAACGGACAGCCTTATGCAATGCACGGCGTTACCCGTCACCAGGAATGGCAGGACTGCGGCAATGCGCTCACCAATGCGCAGCATAAAGCAGACCTGGACCTGATCCGGGAAATAGGCGCTACCACGATCCGCTTTGCACACTACCAGCAGTCTGAATACCTGTATTCGCAATGCGACAGCATGGGTTTTGTGATCTGGGCAGAGATCCCTTTTGTAAATAACTTCTCCGGCAAGGAAAGTGAAAATGCCAGGCAGCAACTGACGGAGCTGATCCGGCAAAACTTCAATCATCCTTCGATTTACGTGTGGGGCATGCACAATGAAGTGTATTCCAAAACACCTGACGAACATGTGGCCGTGCTCACCCGGCAGTTGAACGACCTTGCCAAAACAGAAGATCCGCGCAGGTATACCGTTGCGGTAAGCGGTTATGGTGAAATGACACGCCCGGCCAACCTGGCTGCCGATATACAAGGCATGAACCGCTACTTCGGCTGGTATGAAGGCAGGATCGGCGACATTGAAAAATGGGTGTCCGGCCTGGAGAAAAACTACCCCGACTATAAACTGATGCTCACAGAATACGGCGCAGATGGAAATATTGATCAGCATACCGATAGTCTCAGTACCAACTTCGATCCGGTAAGCGGGCAGTTTTTTCCGGAAACCTATCAAACTGCCACACACGTGCAACAATGGGCAGTGATAGAAAAGCATCCTTATATTGCGGCCTCCTATTTATGGAATATGTTTGAATTTGCAGTGCCCATGTGGAACCGCGGAGGCGTAAATGCACGCAACCTGAAAGGACTCATCACCTACGACCGCAAACAGAAAAAGGACGCCTTCTACTGGTACAAAGCCAACTGGAACCCCGCTCCCATGATCTACATTGCAGAGCGACGGAACCATGTGCGACAACCCGAACGGGTACACGCAGAAGTGTTCAGCAACCTGGAAAAGGTAACGCTCACACTGAACAACGGAGCGCCTGTTACCGGTCGCACAGGCGCCAATAGTAAAGACTTTATTTTTGATAACCTTACGCTGAAGACAGGTGTGAACACCCTCACCGCTTCCGGCGTATCTAACGGTAAAGTATACACGGACACCATTACCTGGACCCATTAAAAGAACAACATGAAAAAATACTGTATCGCTGCCGCACTGCTCCTCGCACAACTGCACAGCAGCGCACAAAGCAATCCTGTTAAAGACACCATCACCCTGCAACACGGCGCCCACCGCACCGGCAACAGAACTGATGCCGATATGGCCCGCTGGCGGTCCCTTCGCCTGGGACAATTCATCCACTGGGGCCTGTATGCCATTCCCGGCGGTGAATGGAACGGGAAAACATACAACGGCGCCGCAGAGTGGATCCGCTCCTGGAAAGAAATGCCGCGCGGCGACTATGACAACTTATACAAACAGTTTAATCCCGTAAACTACCACCCGGAACAATGGGCGCAATATGCAAAGGATATGGGCGCAGCCTATATGATCATCACCACCAAACATCACGATGGTTTTTGCCTGTGGCCCAGTAAGTATACCCGCTATACGGTAGCCGCCTCGCCTTATAAAAAAGATATCATCGGCCCCATGGTAGATGCATATAATAAAAAAGGAATCGACGTATATCTCTACTTTTCTATTATCGACTGGAACCATCCCGACTGGCGCGCCTCGCTCAAAACGCCGGCCGACAGCCTTGCCTACAGCCGCTTCAAAGTATTTGTGAAAAACCAGCTGAAGGAACTACTGGTGAAATATCCCACCGTAAAAGGTTTCTGGTTTGATGGCACCTGGGACGACTCCTGGAAAAATGACGGCGCCTTCTCCGATGAGCTGGAACAATACCTCCAGCAACTGCATCCCGGGCTGATCATTGGCAGCCGCCTCCGCGCCGACGAAAAAGGCGCAAGGCATTTTGATGCCAACAACCGCCTCATGGGCGATTACGAACAGGGATGGGAACGCAAGCTGCCCGAAAAATATGCAGACATCCATGGCAACGACTGGGAAGGTGTGATGACCATCCCCGAGAACCAGTGGGGATACTGCACCAAATGGACAGGGCATATTAAATCTTCGGACGAGCTGATTGAAATGCTGGTAAAATCCACATCTCTTGGCGGCAACTTCGTCATCAATTTCGGCCCCAAAGCAGATGGCACCTTCCGCCCTGAAGAAACACAGCGTATGCAGGAAATCGGCAACTGGATGAAAGTAAACGGCGCCGCTGTTTATGGCGGCGGCTATGCCGGTTTTGACAAACAGGACTGGGGCTATTATATCCGCAAAAACGGATCCGACAGCGTTTATATGGTAGTGTGCAACGTACCGGTATCCGGCAACCTGCGGGTGAAACTGCCTCCGCGGGTTACCCTGCTGAACGTCTCCCCTGTAGGGCAGCCCGAAGCGCGGATAACGCCGGAGCTGATCGGGCGGAGTGAGTACTTCATCCAGGTGGGGAATGCACCGCGGGCGGCGCCTTTTGTACTCCTGCTGCAAACGGGTAATGCGGGTGCGGAGAGCGGGGGGGCCGACAAGGCGCGGACTTAATGCAGCGGAGGTTGTCTTTCCCGCTGATTACGCTGATTTTGCTGATTAGTTTTTTTGATTTGGTGTGGTGGTTTGATTTTGATTTGATTTGATTGGGGTGAGGTGGATTTTTTATTTTTTATTTGGGAAGATGGAAATGGTGGCATTTTCATCTTCCCATTTTTTTATTTATATAGTGGGGATGGTGCCGCCATCTATGATGTATTGTGTGCCGGTTAAATATCCTGCACGCGGGGAAACGAGGAAGCCAACAAGGTCCGCAACTTCTTCCGGCTTGGCGGGGCGTCCCATGGGAATGCCGCCCAGGAACTGCATGAGTTGCTGTAAGGCATCATTAAAGCTGCTGCCGGCACGGTCGGCCATTTCCTGAATCATTTTATCGGCGGCGGTGGTTTGGATAAAGCCGGGCGATACAGTGAGTACCCTCACTCCTTTCGGCGCCACTTCGTTGGACAAGCCCTTGCTGTAATTAATCAATGCAGCCTTGGCGGCTGCGTAGGGCAGCGTGGAATCATACAGCGGCATAGTGCCTTGTATGGAAGCAATATGAATAATTACACCAGTGCCTTGTGCCAGCATGTAAGGCAACAGCGCTCTGTCCAGCCGTACCGGCGCCAGCAGGTTGGCCTGGAGGGTGGCATCCCAATGATGATCCGTTAATACCTCAAAGCCGCCACCAGGGGTTTCAGAACCGCCCATGTTATTAACCAGGATGTTTACGCCGCCGTAGTTTTCCTTTATTTCGTTTGCTACGCTCGTAATGCCTGCAGGAGTGCTCAGATCAGCGCCTATAAAATGAAATGCCGGGTTCGTGTCTGCCGGCTTTGTTCTGGCAGTGATGATCACTTTTGCACCGGCATTGGCCAGTCGTGCTGCAATGGCTTTTCCTGCTCCCTTTGTACCACCTGTTACCAGGGCTGTTTTACCGGATAGTTCGTTATCAAAACTTAATCTTGGTTCCATCTGTTATTATTATTTTCAGCAAAATTCCGTCAATCATTTATGCCGGACAATAACGGAAAAACGATTCGCATTGGGTGGAATTTATCCCTATAGCCCGTTTAAGAACAATAAAGTACTTTTGAATCATGTATGTAAAAAAACTACCCATTACGCTGAATTGCGGTCTCGACCTCGTGGGCGAAGTGCTCTACGGTAAATGGAAAGTGCGCCTGCTGTATTTCATCCATGAAGGGCATAAGCGCCCAAGTGAGCTGCAGCGGAAGATTCCGGATGCTACGCGCCGGGTATTGAACATCCAGCTCAACGAAATGGAAAAGCATGGCCTGGTGTCGAAGGTAGTGTTTGCACAGGCCCCGCCGAAAGTGGAGTATAGCCTTACTAAGCTGGGCGCATCCCTCATTCCAGTAATAAAAATTTTGGGAGAATGGGCAGATGCACATGAAGAAGTATTGAAAGAAGCGATCCTTCAGGGAGATCTGAAAAATTAAGCGCCACGCTGCTGTGTCGTCACTATGGTTTTGTTTTTTGTAAACGCACTGATATCTGCATTCCACATTGTTTTCCGGTACATGGAAGCACTCATCCCTTTATATCTTTTAAAAAGCCTGTTTAAATGGCTTTCATCTGTAAACCCTAATTCATTTACAATTTCATTGATCCGCATATCGCTGTGGAGTAATCGTGTTTCCATCATTTTTATTTTATAATGCTGGATATATTGCTGCAGCGTTTCGTCGGCCTGTTTTTTAAAGAATTTACCGAGATAATTGGGGGAGATATTAAAATACTGACAGATGGCGCTCACCTTTAGTTGTTCCGGCTCATAGATATGCTCGTGGACATATTGGAAGATGTCGAGCGTTTTTTTATCGGCTACCGGGGTAAATTTATCGGGGAGCCTTTGCGCAATGGACCGGGCCACGAGAATGATAAGACTGTTCACCATCTGCTGAATCAATTCCTTGCTGTACAGATCACAGTGCTGGTATTCGGTTACCAGCGTTTCCACCATTGTTTTTGCCAGCATTTTATGTGGCTGGCTTGGCAGGACACAACCGGGTTCGTGGTTGGCGTGTTGCAGGATAAATTCCAGCCGTTTAATCCACGCTTCCCGCTCCCGCTCATTGCCGGAAAAAGCGGCCGACCTGATATAAATATCATTAAAGCAGATCAACAACATCTTCGTGGGCGTAGTGATATGAAAGGTGGTCAGGTCTTCAGGTGTGATAAGCAGCAGGCGTCCCGGCACGTAATTAAATGTTTGCTGATTGATGGTCTCTTGCCCCGTACCTTCCATGATATAAATGAGCTCAAAAAAATTGCTCGTCCGCCGCTTCTCTTCACCTACTTCCAGCTCTTTATAAATGATTTCAAACGGATAATGCAGATTCTCTTTCATAAGTGCAAATATACCTAATAATGGCAAAATCATACCTAAAACAACCCCTTTACCGGGTATAATTTTGCTATAACAAAAAACAGGAAATATGCATTTATCTGAATACGCCGGCTATGATGCCACGGGATTGGCGGCGCTGATCAAAGAAAAACAAGTGAGCCGGAAAGAGGTGGCGGAATGCGCGCTGGCCGCCATTCAACAGTTGAACCCGGTATTAAATGCCGTGGTGGAAGTTTACCCCGACCGGGCAGCACATTTACCGGAAAATACGGATAGCGGCCCATTTGCAGGCGTCCCCTTTTTACTGAAAGACCTGGCAGCCTTTGAATCGGGTCAATATTACGAAATGGGGAGCCGCATTGCCAAAGGTATGAGGGCGCCGCATGATACCGAACTGGTAAAGCGGTACAAGGCGGCCGGCTTGCTCATTATGGGTCGTACCACCACACCTGAATTTGGCGGGTCTACCGACACGGCATCGCTGGCATCCGGCATTACCCGCAATCCCTGGCATACGGACTATTCCCCCGGCGGATCGTCCGGTGGCTCCGCGGCAGCGGTGGCGGCTGGTATGGTTCCCATGGCGCACGCTACGGACCTGGCGGGATCTATCCGCATACCGGCTGCATTTAACGGGCTGGTAGGACTAAAGCCCAGCCGTAATCTCACCCCAGTAGGGCCTGACCGGGGACAATCCTTTTTTGGGTTGGCGGTGCAGCATGTGCTCACGCGCAGTGTGCGTGATTCCGCTGCGGCCCTGGATGCCACTGCCGGCCCCGCGCCCGGCGAATTCTACTACACACCGCCGGCAGCCTCGTATGTAGCTGCGTTAACACAGCCCCTGCCTGTATTGAACATCGCTTTCAACCTGCAGCCATGGCTGCCCGGAAGCGTTGACCCGGTTATAGTGAATGCCGTAAAAGCCGCAGCAGCGCTATGCGCCTCGCTGGGGCACCGGGTGGAAGAGCAACGCTTTGACCTGGAAGCGACGCAGCTTCTCGATTGCATCAAGACTATCTGGGGCGCCTATACGTTTTACGGCATCACACAGGTTTCCCATGCCATGCAACGCAACATCTCCCCACAAACGCTGGAAACCAGCACGCTGAGCGGCTATCAGGCAGGGCAGGCATTGTCTGCCGCAGACCTCATCAGGGCGGTAGAATACAGCAATACCGTATCACGGGCAGCAGGTAACTTCTACGAAGAGTACGATATTATGATCACCCCTTCCACCGCTATACAGGCGCCGTTAGCCGGCAGCATGAATGGTAATGCCGCGGACATCGACTGGCATAGCTGGGTGCAGGAAGTTTGTGCCGTTGCTCCCTTTGGGCAGGTATTCAATATCGCGGGCGTGCCGGCCATCAGCTTGCCATTGGGTATGGGAGATAATGGCCTGCCTGTTGGCATTACCTTTTCGGCAAAAACAGGTAACGATGCGTTGCTGCTCCGGCTGGCAGCACAGCTGGAAGCCGCGGCGCCGTGGAGCGGACGTAAACCGGCCGTATATGCAGGTAACACTTTTTAACTTTTTGCTACCTTCGGAAAAAAAAGGTTATGATAGCATTCTTAGGCATGGGCCTCCTGGGGTCAAATTTCGTAAGGGCATTGATCGGCAAGGGTGAACAGGTACAGGTATGGAACCGTACCGCGTCGAAAGCGACAGCGCTGGAAGCATACGGCGCCAAAGTATTTCCGGAGGTAACCGCTGCGGTGCACGGCGCAGACCGCATTCATCTTACCTTAAAAGATGATCATACTGTAAATGAAGTATTGGCGGCAGCAGCCACTGCACTTAAACCGGGAGCGGTGATCATTGATCATACCACCACTTCTGCCGAAGGCGCAGCTGCCAGAACAAAAGAATGGAAGGAACGCGGTTTTACTTACCTGCATGCACCGGTATTTATGGGTCCGGCAAATGCGCTGGACGGCACCGGTTACATGCTGGTTTCCGGCGATCAGGCAGTGATCAGCACATGGGAGCCTGCACTCTCCAAAATGACGGGGAAGGTGATCAATTTCGGCGATACGGCCGGTAAAGCTGCGGCCATGAAACTCATCGGAAACAGCTTCCTGGTAGGACTCACTGCCGGTCTTGCTGATACCCTGTCGCTTGCCAAAGCACTGAACATTCCTTTGGGCGATGTAAGTACGTTATTTGATTCATGGAACCCCGGAGCGGCGTTGCCCGCACGCTTACAGCGTATGACTTCCGGTAACTATAACAGTCCTTCCTGGGAACTGAGCATGGCGCGGAAAGACACGCAGCTGTTTATAGATGCGGCAAAGAAAAGCGATGTTAAACTGGCGGTGTTGCCGGCTATTGCCGCTGAAATGGACCGGTGGATTGAGAAGGGACATGGCAATAACGACTGGACCGTGATAGGCAAGGACAGCATCTGAATAAAAAAAATATCATAAAAAAGCGGGCATCTCAGATATGAAATGCCCGCTTTTTTTATAGTGATATTTTATCAGTCTTGTTTCAATACTACTTTATACCCGGCAGGTACAAATGTTTCTGCTGTTGGTGAGGTGATTACCTGCAGGTTGATGCTGCCGGAAGCCGGGGCTGTGAGTTTATAATGGATCTCTGCTTCGCCTGCTTCTGTAAAAACAATGCTGGTTACTTTAACCGAATAGCCGGATGTAGGCTGGTTTTCCGCGGTAATAACGATGCTGTTCACTTTATCGTTCACCGGTGTGGAAGTAAAGCTCGCCGTTTCTTTTCCGTTATGTTCTGCTGCAGCGCTTTTATGCGATTGAATAAATGCAGCGGCCTTCTTCACCATTCCGGAAGCTTCTGTTTTGGTGATATATGCCTTTGGACGGTAGTTGCCATTTTCCAGTGCCACTACATTAAACTTGATCAATGTTTGCACGGCATTCATACCTCCGCTTACAAAAGACTTTTCATCTTTGATGTTGATAAACATCATGTTCACGGGATACTGGCCGGTTGACTGGATCGCTTCATACAGCGCCAGGGCAAACTGTTCGCGGGTAGCCGGTGATTCCGGGTTTACGTCGCGCAGCGACTCCAGTCCGTTGACAGCCGCAATAATGAGCGAAGGTGCATACGATGCTTTATCATTGGCCTTCTTAAAATAATCGGTGGCTTTGGGCGCTTTAATAAAACGGACGTTATCGATGTTCAGTCCGAGTCCTTTTACAATAAGATCAATACCCTTGCCGATAGAGATCCGTGACTGGGGCTTTGGAGCCGAAAATTCCGTGTTAGCTTTGTCTTTGCTGTGTACATCCCGGGGATGCAGGGTCAAAAGGAATAACGGTAATGCTACTGCCGTGTATAGATTCATAAAACAGGTGTTTAACGTACTGCGAAAGTAGGCATTTGTAACAAGATGCCATAAACGGGTGTGACATTATTCCTCAACTGTGTAATAATACCAACTAATAAATAATCCGGAAGGTGAGGTTTATTCTTGGTTGCAGGGGCCGGGCTGATTTCGGGATTCTGTGTTCCCAATGATGCTGCAGGTCTCCTTTCATAATTAACAGGGAGCCATTGCCCAATTTAAGTGAATACTTCTGCTGATGATCTTTCTTATTCCTGAAATCAAAGCTCCTGGCCTGTCCAAGGCTCAGGGAAGCAATATTGGGATGTTGCCCCAGTTCCTTCTCATTATCGCTGTGCCAGGCTACCGAATCATTTCCATCCCGGTAATAATTCAGTAATACGCTGTTGAAGTGCATGTGGGTAAAGGCTTCCACCTTTTCCCGTAACGCACTCAGCGCAGGTGTCCAGGGAAATGGGTGCAGTTGTTTTTCCGACAACCGGTAACTTTTCTGTGCATCACCGTACCAGGCGGTGAGCCGCGGGGTAAGCAGTACTTTATCTTTGATGGTGAGCGTGGTTTGTTTCCATGGCGCGGTGGCTATCAACTCATTCATCAGTGCCAGTGCGGGCCCTGTCTCCAGGAAATGCGGGTAATATTCCAGCAGGTTCTCCGGGAAGCGCAGGCTTTCGTTGTCATCAAAAAAACTTAACTGCGACATATACGGCACATAATTTAGTACGGTTAACGGTAGATAAATTTACATCATTTTTATGCCAGAAGGACCTTCCATAGTTATATTGAAAGAAGAGGCAGCCCGCTTTACCGGGAAGAAGGTGCTTATGGCCTCCGGCAACTCCAAAACAATTGATTTCAGCCGGATGACAGGGAAAAAGATCATCGCTTTTAAAAGCTGGGGCAAACATTTCCTGATTTGTTTTCCGGGCTTTGCAGTCCGCATTCATTTCCTGATGTTTGGCACTTACCGGATCAATGAAACCAAGGATATGCCTGCCCGTTTGCACCTGCAGTTTGCCAAAGGGGAACTAAATTTTTATACCTCTTCCATCCGGATCATAGAAGAGCCATTGGATGAAGTATACGACTGGAGCGCCGATGTGCTGAATGAAAGCTGGGATGCATCAAAGGCAATGGCTAAACTTAAAAAGATACCTGATGCCCTGGTTTGTGATGCCCTGCTAAACCAGGATATTTTTGCCGGCGTAGGGAATATTATCAAAAATGAAGTGTTGTTCCGTATCCGCGTGCATCCGCAAAGTTTAGTGGGAAAGCTGCCGTTGAAAAAGAAGAAGGAGCTGGTAAAGGAGGCAGTACAATACAGCTACGACTTTCTTGAATGGAAGAAAGCTTTTGTGCTGAAGAAGCACTGGCTCGCACATACGAAAAAGATTTGTCCGCGTTGTGAGATCCCGCTCATCAAAGCCTACCTGGGTAAAACCAACCGGCGGAGCTTTTTCTGCAACAACTGCCAGATACGTTATGAGTAGATTATTTTGTCCTGTTTAATAACTGAAAAGCTTTGTACGCCCCATTGTGTAAAATAGTGAGATGCGTTTCATCCGGTAGCGGCACGTAGTGAACATGTAACCCGGGCGTGGCTTTCAGCATGTCTCCCAGCTGACGGGCAGGTTCTTCCATCTCTTTTCCTTCTTTGCCTACCGTAAGAAAAACATTAGCAGGTATGCTGCCTGCGGTAGTCAATAGTTTACCGGCTTGTTTCAACAATGACTCCTGGTCCCACCATAAGCTGGGACTTACGATCATATAGTTGTTAAACATTGCCGGATGTTTGAGTAATATTTCGGTAGCCAGTAATCCTCCGAGGGATTGTCCTATGAGGGTGGTGGTATCGTTGGTGCGGAAGTGTTGTTGTATGTATGGTTTCAGTTCTATATCCAGAAAGCGGATAAACTTTTCAGAACCGCCGGTAGTGGGAAAATCGGCTTTGTCTTTTTTCACGGTGGTGGGAAAGGTGAAATCGTGCTTCCGGTCTTTGTTGGCAATGCCTACCAGGATGGTGGGCGGCATGTGCTGAATCATAGTCAGGAACTGCATTACGCCGGCGATATGGATAAAGTCTTCGTTTGCAGATCCATCCAGCAGATACGCCACCGGATAACGGGCGTTTACAGCCTGCCCGTATCCGTCGGGAAGGTATATATTCAGCGTGCGTGTTTCATTCAATACAGCGGAAGGCAGCTGGTGCGTTTCACCTAAGGTAAAAGAGGTAGTTTGTGCCGTTGATGTGTTGATCCCTACAATTCCAAGTAACAGGATAGCCAGTATACGTTGCATCTTTTTCTTTCAAACATAAGAAAATATAGAGAGACATTTTATAGAAAGAATGAGGCAACCGGGATAACAACCCGTATAAAATAAGGATATATTAGCACCTCATTATGCCACGTCACCACTCATTTATGAAATACTTTGCTATTGCTTCCTCGATATTGCTGGGTCTTACTTTACAGGCAGCGGCGCAGGGAAAAAAGAATACAGCGCCTGTACCACAGTATTATGGCAACCGGGCGCCGCTCCATCCTAAACCGTACTCCCTGCTCCCTTTGGGCGCTATTACGCCACAGGGATGGCTGCGTACCGTGCTGGTGCAGCAGAAGAACGGCGCTACCGGTCAGCTGGATAAATTGTACCCGCTGGTCATGGACCAGCGGAACGGATGGCTGGGCGGGGATGGCGACCAGTGGGAACGCGGTCCTTACTGGATCGACGGATTGCTGCCGCTGGCGTATCTCCTGAAAGATGAAGCACTGATTGCAAAGGTGAAGCCCTGGGTGGAATGGTCTATTAAAAGCCAGCAACCCGACGGTTATTTTGGTCCGGCTAAAGACTATCCCGCTGAACCGGGGATTCAAAGGGATAACAGCCGCGATTGGTGGCCCAAGATGGTAATGCTGAAAGTATTGAAGCAATATTATGATGCTACCGCTGATCCGCGGATCATTACACTCATGACCAACTACTTCCGGTACCAGCTGAAAGAGTTACCGCAAAAGCCGCTGGACCACTGGACCTTCTGGGCGAAGTACCGTGCCGGTGATAACCTGATGGTGGTGTACTGGTTATATAATATTACGGGAGATGCGTTCCTGCTGGACCTTGCAGCCCTGATCCACAAACAGACCTTCGACTACGCCGGCGCCTTTATGCATACCAACCTGTTGTCCACCACAGGGAGTATTCATGGCGTAAACCTGGCGCAGGGTATAAAAGAGCCCATGATCTATTTCCAGCAGCAGCCAGACACGTTATACCCGCAGGCCACGGCCAAAGGGTTTGATGACCTCCGTACCTTCAATGGGATGGCGAATGGCCTTTATGGCGGGGATGAAGCCCTGCATGGCAATAATCCCACGCAGGGATCGGAGTTATGCAGCGCTGTAGAGATGATGTTTTCGCTTGAAAGTATCCTGGAGATAAGCGGCGATGTAAGGTATGCCGATCAGCTGGAGAAGATTGCGTTTAATGTACTGCCTTCACAGATTGCCGAAGACTTTATGAGCCGGCAGTATTTCCAGCAGGCCAACCAGGTGATGGCTACACGGCATATCCGCAACTTTGATGTAAACCACAGCGGTACGGATCTTTGTTACGGGTTGTTGTCCGGTTATCCCTGCTGCACCTCCAATATGCACCAGGGCTGGCCTAAGTTTGCACAAAACCTCTGGTATGCTACCGCCGACAGTGGCGTGGCAGCATTGGTGTATGCCCCCAGCGAAGTGAAGATAAATGTGGCCGGTCAAACGCCTGTTACGGTAAAGGAAGTCACTAATTACCCGTTTGAAGAAGCGGTTACTTTTACCGTGAATACGTCTAAAAAAATAAACTTTCCTTTTCACCTGCGGATACCTGCCTGGTGTAAGAAAGGGGTTATAAAAATCAATGGTAAAGTATGGCAGGAAGCTGCGGGTAACCAGGTAGTGAAGGTGGAAAGAACCTGGCAGCAGGGCGATGTAGTGGAACTGTCGTTGCCGATGCATGTCTACCAGCAGCACTGGTTTGAAAATTCATTGTCGGTTGAACGCGGCCCGGTTACCTATGCGCTGCAGATAGGCGAGGAAGTGAGGGCGGTAAAAAATGATAAGGATCCCCTGGACTATGGCGCCGGTTACCTGGAAGTGCGCCCCACTACCCCATGGAACTATGCACTGATAGCCACTCCGGATGATCAGCTGGCAGCGCGTTACCGGGTAGAGCAACATGGCAGTAAGACTGCCTGGCCGTGGAATCCCGGGCAGGTACCCATCTCCCTTAAAACAACCGCCAAAAGGATTCCTTCCTGGAAGTTATACAATGAGATGACCGGCCCCATTCCTTATAGCATTACCTATGGTATGGAAACAGGGGAAGAAGAAGAGATAACCTTGATACCTTTTGGGTGTACTAAGTTGAGGATTTCACAATTCCCGGTGGTGAATGGCCGTTGATAGTCCGGGCAATAGTGGGGGAAAAACCTTCTCCCCTACTTTTTAAAATTATTTATTTTTCTGTTGCAGTTTTGTTTGCAGTCCTGTTTTGAGGTTGAGTTCCACTTCCTGTTTTGTTTCTGCTAAAACAAACAGGCTGCGGATCTTGTAGATATTATCCAGTTTGGATAATTTGGTAAAATTAAATACTTCATAGGCTTCCATATCCGCGATGAGTACTTTGAGGAGGTAGTCGAACTGCCCGTTCATTTTATAGCACTCCATTACTTCGGGGAAGGTATTGATCTTTTGTTCAAACTCCGGAAACTTGTCCTGGCCGTGCTCTTTGAGGGTGATGCTGGTCCAGGCCACGAGATTTTTGCCCAGTTTATTTTTATTCAGTACAGCGATATAGCGTAAAATATACCCCTCTGCTTCGAGGCGCTTCACTCTTTCAAATATAGAAGTAACCGACTTACCCAACCTCGCAGCAATCTCTTTATTCGTGGTCCTGGCGTCCTCCTGCAATATGTCCATTATACACATATCAATCTGGTCAGGTATAAAATTCATGGGCCGATTTTTCATCAAAAATAATGATACTGCTACTGATTTGATGAAAAAAAATCGGTGACATCCCCTTTTTTTAGTTTTGTTTTCGCTTTTATCCGGGTTGCCGCTATTCCATTTCTGCATGATCTAATTTGCTGTCATAGAAATCTAACCACGTTTGGAAGACAAAAAAATGTCCTTCCTCATTATTATTCACTAAACTCATTTTTACATGAGAGAGAGTATTGTACTGCCGCTCCACGCGGTGGGCATGGATGCTATTGCCTTAGTGGGCGGTAAATCTGCTTCGCTGGGTGAGATGATTGCCAATCTTTCAGAAGCAGGCGTAGCAGTTCCTTCCGGTTTTGCTATCACGACCAAAGCATACTATGAATTTATGAAGCAAAGCGGGCTCGAACAATTTATTGCCGAGCAGGTAGCCACGGTAGACTACAGCGACATCATCACCCTGCGCAGGGCCGGTCAGAAGATACGGCAGGCCATCAGCAGCACCCGGTTTCCGCATGAACTAAGCGAGGAAATCATTGCGGCCTATTATGCTTTATCGCAGCAATACGGGCAGGAACAAACCGATGTAGCCGTGCGGTCGTCTGCCACCGCGGAAGACCTTCCTGATGCCTCCTTTGCCGGTCAGCAGGAAACCTTTCTCAACGTAAGAGGCCCCGCAGCCCTGATTGATTCGGTAAGAAACTGTTTTGCCTCCCTGTTTACTGATCGCGCCATCAGCTATCGCCAGAACTTCGGCTATGACCATTTTAGTATAGGCTTATCCGTATGTGTGCAAAAAATGGTGCGGGCCGATCTTGGCGCCTCGGGGGTCGCTTTTTCGCTCGACACAGAATCCGGATTCAAAGAAGTGGTAGTGATCAACGGTTCTTTTGGATTGGGAGAAATGGTCGTACAGGGCGCCGTATCGCCGGATGAATTTATTGTATTCAAACCATGCATGAAGGATGGCTACATCCCTATCATTGAAAAGAAACTGGGTGTAAAGGATAAGAAAATGGTGTATGGCGAAAGCAGTGATGAAAGAACAAAGATCATCCCGGTAGAAAAAAAGCAGCAGCAACATTTTTGTTTAAGCGATGCCCAGATCATGCAGCTGGCTACCTGGGTGCGTTGTATTGAAACCTATTATTCTGAGAAAAAAGGCCGCTGGTGCCCGATGGATGTGGAATGGGCGGTAGACGGGCTTACCAATGATTTATACATTGTGCAGGCAAGGCCGGAAACCATTCATTCACGCAAAGATCATAACCTCATCACCACTTATGCGATCAACCATAACGGCACGCATCCCCGGCAATTGCTGAAAGGCATCGCGGTGGGTGATAAAATTGCCGCCGGCAAAGTAAACATCCTCTTCTCCCTCGATAACCGCCTTATTACGGGCAGTGAATTCAAACCGGGCGACGTACTGGTTACCGACATGACTGATCCCGACTGGGAACCCATCATGAAAATGGCTTCTGCGATTGTTACCAATAAAGGCGGACGTACCTGTCATGCTGCGATAGTAGCCCGTGAAATGGGTATCCCCGCCATTGTTGGCTGCGGCGATGCTACCGAAAAATTAAACGCCGGGCAGGACATCACCGTGAGTTGCGCAGAAGGCAGCGATGGTATTGTATACGAAGGGATCCTGCCGTTCCGGGAAGATAAACTGGACCTGAGCACCCTGCCTTCCATCCGCACACCGCTGATGCTGAATGTAGGCTCTCCCGCCATGGCGTTCCAGTTTACACACCTGCCTAACAAAGGCGTGGGACTGGCCCGCGAAGAATTTATCATCAACAACTACATCAAGGCGCACCCGATGGCATTGCTGAAGCACAAGGAACTGAATGACCCTGAGCTGTCTGCAAAGATTGCGCAACTCATCCAGGGACATGCCAGCGAAACAGATTACTTCGTTGATAAACTGGCGTATGGTGTAGGAAAAATTGCCGCGGCTTTTTACCCGGAAAAAGTGATTGTCCGTTTCTCTGATTTTAAGAGTAATGAATACTTCAATTTATTAGGCGGTAAATACTTTGAGCCAACAGAAGAAAACCCGATGATAGGCTGGAGAGGCGCTTCCCGCTACTATTCCCCTGAATACAAACCGGCCTTTGAGCTGGAGTGTAAAGCGATCCTTAAAGTAAGGGAAACGATGGGATTAAAGAATGTGGTGGTGATGATCCCTTTCTGCCGGACCGTGGAAGAGCTTCAGCTGGTGCTGGCTACGATGGAGGAATTCGGGCTGCGCCGCGGCGAGCATGGACTGGAAGTATACCTGATGGCGGAACTGCCTTCCAACATTATGATGGCCGAAGAATTTTCTGCATACATAGACGGATTCTCGATCGGATCCAATGATCTGACACAGCTCACACTTGGTCTCGACAGGGATTCTTCCCTGGTGGCCAACCTTTATAACGAGCGTAACCCCGCAGTGCAACGGCTGATTGCGCATCTGATCAAGGTGGCTAAGCAACAGAATGTAAAGGTAGGGATCTGCGGGCAGGGACCGTCCGACTTTCCGGACTTCACCAGGTTCCTTGTTCAGCTGGGCATAGATAGTATTTCAGTTACACCAGATGCAATCATAAAAACGGTGATGGCGATTCATGAGGCGGAGAGGATTAGAAAAGAAGTACCCACTGGTGCCTGAGTAGTCCGGGTCCGGGGTTCAATTTAAAGATGGCCTGCCGGTTGGCGGGCCGTTTTTATTAAATGAGATAGTGTTACCGCTGCATATTAATCGCTTCCATAAACTGTTTCAGGTAAGCATCTCCAATCGGTACATGATGTTCTCCTGTGAATATCCGTTGCCGTTCTATGCTGTCTATTTTATCCAGGGAGATGATAAACGATTTATGTACCCGGAAAAAGCGGAAGGGCGCCAGGATGTCTTCAAAGCTGCGGAGGTTTTGTAACGTCAGGATCTTTTGCTTGTTAGTTTGTATGGCTACGTAGTTGCGGAGCGCTTCTACAAAAAGGATATCTTTTACATCCACCCGTACAATGCGTTTATCGGTGCGCACAAATATATAATCGGTGCCTGCAGGCTGCGATATAGCGGGCGCATTTTTCGCGAGCACCCGTTGTACGGTCCGCGCGAAGCGCTCAAACGATACGGGTTTCAGGAGATAGTCCACCGCTTCGCGGTCGAAGCCTTCTACTGCATATTCATCGTAGGCAGAAACAATTACTACCTGTATACCGCGGGGTGCGAGCTGCATAAATTCTATA
Source organism: Chitinophaga sp. W3I9 (assembly GCF_050434025.1). Taxonomy (NCBI): domain Bacteria; kingdom Pseudomonadati; phylum Bacteroidota; class Chitinophagia; order Chitinophagales; family Chitinophagaceae; genus Chitinophaga; species Chitinophaga sp. W3I9. The sequence goes on along the minus strand of NZ_JBNPWC010000001.1, from coordinate 3,021,121 downwards.
CCGCTGAGTTCCTGCATTTGTATATCCAGGAATACCAGGTCTACCGGTTCTTTTTTCACAAATACCAGTGCTTCCTGCGGGTTGTGAAATGTTTTCAGTAACTGCAGGTCCGGCGTTTTGTTGATGAAGGCTACCAACACCTGTGCGGCCAATGGCTCATCGTCTACTACTATACACTTTACCGCCATATTATTACCAGTTGATCGTTAAGTTACTGAAATATTCTTCTTTCAAGTCCTGAATTTCCAGGTGATGCCGGCCAGGATAGATCAGTTGTAAACGCTTCCGTACATTATCCAGTCCTATGCCACCGGTTTTATCCCGTTGCTGGCCGGATATATAGTTGTGTACGCGGAATACCAGTCGCTGTTCATTACACATCATGGTAATAGTGACCGGCTTTTCCGGGCGATTACTCACGCCGTGTTTAAAGGCATTTTCCACGAAAGGTACCAGCAGCAGCGGTGCTATTTCCTTGCCGGGCAATTGTTCCGGCAGGGAAAAAATAACGCTTTCGTTGCAGCCGGTACGTATGCGCTGGAGTGTTACGAAGTCCTGCAAATAGCGTATTTCTTCCGCTATAGCGGCGCGGTAAGCGATATCTGAAGGCTGTTCTACCATATAGGCCAGCAGGTGGGTAAGCGTTTTATGGGCGCTTACTACTTCCGGTGAGTTCATCAGCGCCAGTGAATAAATGCTGTTCAGGCTGTTGATTAAAAAGTGCGAGTTGAGCTGCATCTTCAGAAAACCTGATTCTGCCTGCAACTGCTGTTGCTGTAAAATGGCCCTGCGTTTATCTTCCTGTAACCACAAAATAAAAAACCGGTACGAGAAAGCGGCTAACACAATCATGGCGCCGCTCCACAGGTTGCTGAGGAAGTAATTCCCTGCGGAAATATACAGTTGTACTTTTTGCATATTCACATACCGGTAACCTGCGTATAATATTTCCTGTCTGAAAAAATGATCCGCGATAAAATATTTCAATGCAATGCTTCCCAGGACGACCGGTACTACAGACAGCAACAGTTTTATCCAATTTGTTTTTTGTAGAAAGGCAGGAACTATCCAGCGTATATAAATATAAAACGGCAGGAAATTAAACAACCCGAACAGGCCGGATTTGATGTTTAAATGATGTAATTTCTCCGGTGTGAGCGGCCTTGCCAATACCACATTAACACCGTATACCGCCAGCATCCATACCAGCAATAAGAGCAACAGCTCCTGTATATTTTTGCGGGTACTATGCATATTCCGGGTACAATTTTATTTTATGTTGAGAGATGTGAACGGCTGTGAGCACCGGCGATACAGACAGCGCCACCGATTGTTCAACTATATGCAGTGCTATCATAATTCCGCCCGGCGTATCACCCAGTTGCTGCAGGTATTTTTCTGTGGTGTTCTGCAGCCGTAATGCCTCGATCATACCGCCGGGCTCCCCGGTGATGCGGAGGGTCAGCGGCTGATGGGGATGACAGATCCTGCGCAAATCCAGGTAGCGTTCATAGTTGAGCAGTTCTTTCTTAAAACTCACTTTATCTTTTTCCAGCGCTTTATCATACAGCATATATCTCAGCAAATCAGACAACAGCAGGATCGCTTTGGTTCCGTCTTTTTCGCGGGTTTGTTCATTTTCCAGTACCGGTGTGAGTTGCTGGAGATAGTGCAGCAGCTGCCTGGATCCATCCTGCATACGCTCATAACGGATGGCGGCTTGTGTGGCGGCGGTAGCGAGCAACCGGTCGCCGGGTGCGGTATTGCGCCATTGCAACAGCAACCGGTAACCGTAGGCCAGCAGGGCTACTCCCATTCCTGTTTTGATGGTTTCCGGTGCATACTCGACGAAGGTCATATATATTTTGGGGCGGCCAATAAAAGGGATCCCGCGGAGCAATACCTGGTCGGGGAAAAAGAAATAACCTACCATGTACTTAATAACAGCAAAAATAAAGATCGCTGCAAGGACATAAATGATCACTTTCCAGTGCTGTTTATATTGTACCGGGCGGGGAAGTAAACCGAAAACCAGCAGGTAAAACAGGTGGAAATTAATGCATCCGTACAGTACCAGCCGCACCAATGTCCATTTCATGGCAATGGGATAGGGCCAGCCTCCTTTCAGCTGCGGAAAACTATACAGCAGTATCAAGGCCATGCAAACGGCCAGGTGAACAAAATAACGGTATGGTTTAATGTGTTGCATATACACTTACAACATTGAAGATAGCATTTGAAATAACGGTTTTGGCATAAAACGATATTTATTTTTTTCGTCCCTGTTATATGCCTGTTGGTACTTTATTATTACCGGAAAGTACCTGCTGCCGGCACTTTCCGGTGATTCGTGCTTTTGTGGCGGGGAAAATGTTTCATCCATGTAAAAAGAGGGAATGTACTGTTCCGCATCCGGTATGTCCATTATCCGGTGCAGCTGAAAACAGGATAAGTATCTTGGATTTTCATTTTTCTGAGACAGTCCGTATATCGCAAAAATCAACCAACCATTTGTATGAGAAAGTCATTTTTATTCCTGTTGTTGTGCATGTCCGGGGCGTCGGTATATGCACAGCAGGTACTAAAAGGAACCGTGAAGGATGCGGTTTCCCGCCAACCGGTTCCCGGCGCCACCGTAAAAGTAATTGGTTCGTCTAAAGGCGCTACCACCAATGAAAAAGGGGAATTTGAACTGAATGTTCCCGCCAATGCGCAACTGCAGATCTCCTCTGTAGGTTTTGAAAATGTAATTGTTGCTGCCAGTATTATCCAGGCTTCGCCGGTATGGCTGAAAATCAGGGCTATTAATCTCACGGATGCCGTGGTAGTAGGTTACGGCACCCAGCAAAGAGGCAAAGTAACCAACGCTATTTCCACCGTCAAAAGCGATGCTTTATCTCCTGAAAAAAACATTGCCAGCGATTTCGGGAAAGCGCTGACCGGCCGTGTAGCGGGCGTATTTGTTGCATCTAAAGACGGAAGTCCGGGTGGCACGCCCAATATCCTCATCCGCGGGGCGCAGTCGGTGAATGCGGCCAGCACCAATCCGCTGATTGTAATAGATGGTTTGATCGTAGAGGGAAGTACCATCTCTATCAACAATATTAATCCGCAGGATATTGAATCCATTGAGGTATTGAAAGATGCTGCATCAGCGGCCATTTATGGCGCCAGGGGCTCTACCGGTGTGATCATTGTTACCACCAAGAAGGGCAGGATGAACAGTAAGCCTGCTTTCAGCATCAATATGTACACGGGAGTGAACAATGTGCCTACTTCCCGGCATATGCTGAATACGGAAGAATACAGTTCCGCTTTCCTGGATGCCCGCAATAACCGTATTGGCGATATCAATACGTTGCTGTCGGATCCCGGCAATCTCACGCCCGGCAAGATCAGCCAGTTGACCAACGAAAAACAAACCCTGCAAAGCCAGGTGAATGGGCTGCATATGGTTGACCGCAGCACCGACTGGATAGACCGGGTTAAAAATAAAAATGCGTCGGTGAATAATATCCTGGCCAGTATGAGTGGTGGCGGCGACAAGAATAATTATTATATGTCACTGGGCCGTTATGCAGAAGAAGCCACCATTGGTACCGGCAATTTTGAAAGATATACAGGCCGCCTGGACGTAACCCAGCAGGTAAACAACTGGTTAAAGATAAATGGCAACATCAACATTACGCAATCGGTCAGGAAGAATTTCAATAACCCGTTGGTGGCCGCATTCAATGCGAGGCCAGACACCCCGGAAGATCCGGTACTGAACCCCGATGGCTCGCTGGGTTATTATGTTGGTCAGCAGCAGCATCCGCTGGGTGTAATGATGGACAACGACAACAAAGACAGGAACAATGTATACCTGGGAGGTTTATCTGCAGATATTAAATTATTGCAGGACCTGTCGTTCCGCTCCTCTTTCAATGCCACCAAGTTCAATGACCTGAACACGGTGTTCTATCCTCCTACCGGCTACCTGGGCGCTTTTAACAAGGGCGTATTGAAAAACACGGGCGTGGATAATTTCTCTTATAATTTCGATAACTATTTCACCTATACGAAAAAGGTAAGCCGTTTGGGAATCAATGCCACCCTGGGTTACACGTTTTATAACAACCAGCTTAATTACTTTGGATATGAGCTGAATGGTTTTCCTAAAATAGATGGTATTACCGGCGGAGGCGCTGGCAGCGCTTATGGCAGCGCATTTGCCATTGGCAGTAATAATAGCAGTAACAAAGAAGTATCTGACGCCTACTTTCTGCGCACGGGGCTCGATTGGGAAGGCAAATACCTCCTCAATGCCTCCATCCGCCGCGATGGTTCTTCCAAACTAAATGCGGGTAACCGGTACAGCTGGTTTCCTGCGGTATCGGCAGGGTGGGATATAGCGCGTGAAAATTTCCTTGCCGGCAGCAGGTTGGTGAACCAGCTAAAAATCCGCAGCAGCTATGGCATCAGTGGCAATATCCGTCCGCTGGGATATTTTGATGCGCAGAATCTGCTTAACGCTACTTCTTACGTAAACAACCCGGCGTTGATGCTGACCACCGTTATAGGCAATCCGAATATCCGCTGGGAGCGCACCAAACAGGTAGATGCCGGTATAGATGTGTCGCTGCTGGGCAACAGGCTCACATTAACGGCCGACTATTACAATAAGACCACCGATGGTTTAATGAGCAACAATGATATCTCCTGGATTTATGGCGCCAGCAGCATCCCGGATAACATAGGCAGTATCCGTAACTATGGCGCTGACTTGGAACTGGCGCTCAGCAGCCGTGCCGGGGCAACGTTTTCGTGGGAAGTGGAAACCAATATGAATATCAACAGGAACCAGTTGCTGTCATTGAAAGACTCCCTTACTACTTATGGCGCCTATGTATTTGGCGGGCCTATGACAAAAGCTAAAGTGGGGCAATCGCTGGGCTCCGTGCAGGTATATGAGTCGCTGGGCGTGGATCCTCAAACAGGTGATATGTTGTATAAGGATCAGAACAAGGATGGCAAATGGGATAACAATGATATGATCACAGTACCCTTGGCGCTGCCTAAATTTACCGGTGGCACCAACATTACCTTGTCTTACAAAAACTTTACAATAGATGCGCTGTTCAACTATGTGGTGGGCAACAAGGTATATGATTTCTATGAGCAAACATTACGCAACTACAGCCCCGATTTTTACGGTGTAATGCCTAACAAATTTGATATCATCAATAAGCGCTGGAAGCAAAAGGGCGATATCACGGATGTGCCAAGGGCCATTACAGGGCCACATGGCGCCGGACAAACGGCGGACTGGAACTATCGTCCTTCCACACAATTTATCTACAATGCGTCTTATGTGCGTTTGCGCAATATTTCCCTGAGTTATAATATTCCAACGGCAGTTTTAAGCAAGGTAAAGATCTCACGGGCACGCATCTACGCATCTGCCCAAAATGTATTTACCATCACGAAATATATTGGGTTTGATCCTGAAGCAGCCGCTAATAACGGTATTGTAAGTTCCAACCTGCCCAATCCGCGCGCAGCCGTTGTAGGTATAGATCTTTCATTCTAATCTGGCATCACATGAAAAAACATATTTTATTATATTTTACCGCTATAGCCGCCATCAGTTTTTCTGCCTGCAGTAAGCAACTGGACGAGGTTACGCCTGATACGAAGATCGGCTTTTCACAACTCAGTAAAAACAACCTGCCGCTGGTGATCAACGGCGCCAAGCTGGCGCTCACCAACAACGGTTCCTTTTATCTTTATTATGCGTTCCAGGATATTATGAGCGACGACTTTCAATCGCTCACCTTCCCCACATACGACAACAATAACATCGCGCCCAATGATAATTCGTTGCCTGTAGCGTACCGGCAGCCTTACCAGTGTATTGCCAATGCCAACATGGTAATTCAATACGCCAGCGGGTTTCCTGGCGACAGTACCATCAGTGCTGCGCTGGGAGAAGCGTACCTGTTACGTGCCTTCTCCTATATGCTGCTCTCTGAATGCTTTGGTGACGCTGCTATCATAAAAGGCGGGGAAGATCCCAAAAGCCGGCCGGCGCGCAGCCCGCTCACAGCAGTCAACCAGCTGATTGAAGCAGACCTGAAAGCAGCTGTTACGCTGCTGGCAGACTACACCAGCCCGGCAGCCGGTTCCAAACAGGCTGCGCAGCTGCTCCTGTCGAGGTTATACCTGAAGCAGGGGCGTAATGATGACGCGCTGACCCTGGCAACAGCGGTGATCAGCTCCGGGAAGTTCAGCCTGCAATCTAACTATACCGATATCTTCAAATCGCAGGTGAACAGTGCAGAAGCCGTGTATAAAATCAATGAAACCAGCACCAATACCTTCTATGGATTGCCTGCAGTGTTTGGTCCCGGTACTTACAACGGCGTGAATATGTCTGGTTCCGGCAACACCTGGGTCGACAGTAACCTTGTTAAATCCTATGAGCCGGCAGATGTGCGCAGAACTTGTTTCCTGCGTACCAAAGGCGCCGCTATCATAGACTCTGTATACTTTCTCACCAAGTTTCCTGCAGAAATTACGCCTTCGTATGTGGTTTGCCGTTATAGCGAAGCATTATTGATTGTAGCAGAAGCCAATGCACGGAAAGGCGTAACAGATGTAAGCATGTATAACCAGCTGCGTACGGCCCGTAAAGCCAGCACTGTTAGCAGCAGCGATTTCAGCAGTCCGGCCGCATTCCTTGCGGTGATAGAACAGGAACGCCGCAGAGAATTCATTGGCGAACGTTTAAGGTGGAGTGATATGCGCCGTTTTGGTAAAATGGATAGCTGGCTGCAGTCGTTCGGGCAACCCATAACGCATGCTTTGATGCCGCTGCCTTCCAGGGAATTTTTCATCAATCCTGACCTGGCGCAGAATGCAGATTACAGTAAATAAAATATTAAAATAATAAATTAAACAAACAATGATGAAGAAAGCAATTTTCAAGATTTGTGTAGCGGTGCTGGCCATACCCGCAGCATTACAGGCGCAACAGAACAAGTTAGTTAAATCGGTTACGGTAAAAGGCACCGTTGAATTTACCGATCCCAAACAGGCGGTCAATAAAGTATTTTTGTCGAAAGATAACTTCAAAGGAAAACCTGTGGTAGTAGATTCCTGTGAAGTAGGCAAAGACAATTCCTTTTCTTTTAAAATTAAACAGGACCACCAGGGCATTTATATTATCAATGCGATGAACTGGGACCGTGCCACCTTCTGGAGCGATGCCGATGTAACGGTACATATGAGAGGGTATGATACTGCCAGGTATAAGGTGAAGATTCCGCACTACAATTATGTGGCAGGATCTTACGACAATAACTTTGTGAACCTCCGCGAGCTGAACAACGAGCTGAATTACCGCAGGATGATAGATGAATACAACATGGAGTATTATGCCAAGAAAGCCACCGATACTACCTGGTACGCCTATATGAGGGACCATCAGAAATATAACCCGATGGGCGAGGATTATAAAATCCGCGAAGAGGTGCTTACCAAAGCGTATGCCGACCGCCCGGTGATGGTATATGCCATCCGTGGTATGGCGGGCACACAGGCAGGTGCACAATACGACAATGCCATGAAAATGCTGGAGGTGCTGATAGCGCGTTATCCGTGGTTAACAGAAGCAAAGCTGCTGAAGGAAACGATTATCACCAACAAAGCACAGGCCATGCGGTTGAAAGCAGGGCAGCCTATGCCATCTGTGAAGTACCCTGATGCCAATGGGTCGCTGGCCGGACTGGAAAAATACAAGGGTAAATACCTGTTGGTTGACTTCTGGGCAAGCTGGTGCGGCCCTTGCAGGCAGGCCATCCCAAAGGTAAAAGAGCTGTATGAAAGTTACAAGGCAAAAGGCTTTGAGGTAGTAAGCATTTCCATCGACACTGATAAAAATGCCTGGGAAAAGGCAATGAAAGAGGAAGCTATGCCATGGGAACAATTGCTGAGTGATAACAAGGATAAGACCATGGAACAATTCCAGTTTTCCGGCATCCCTACTATGTACCTGGTGGATACCGAAGGAAAAATTATGGAGCGTTTCACCGGCTACAGTGAAGACGCAGAAAAGAAAATAAAGGAGAGCCTGGCAAAAGGCACCAAAGCCGTTCCTGCAAAACAGGCGGCCTCTGTTCCAATGTCCAGTTTCTAAACATCATACACCAACCATGAATAAAAACACATTGATAATGGCCGGCAGCATGCTGCTGGCCGCTTTTCTCCCGGCAACCGCACAAAAGAAATACAAGATAACTGCCCATATCAAAGGCCAGGACGACTATCGTCTGAGCCTGTCGTATGTAACCGCCAGCGGGCATATGGCAGATACGGTAATTGCCCGCAATGGCGACCAGTTCATCTTTTCAGGGCAGGTACAGGAGCCTGTAGTGGGTACTTTTTTGTCGCGCCACCCTGCTTCAAAATTTGAAATGGTGAAAGGCGGTATGTTTATGCCCGCGCCTAACCTGGAAATCCTTCTCACGGAAAATACGGATGTAACCATTACCGGTGATGCCACCGAACTTTACAAAGCAGTAGTGAAGGGCGACAAAGCCAATGAAGAACTGAATGCGCTCCGGCAAAGAGAAATGCCGCTGGTATCAAAAGTATGGGAGCTGAGGAAGAAGTCGGCCGCCATGCGCAAACCGGAAGACAGCACCGCCAGGAAAGCCATGACAACAGAAATGGCCGCCGCCAATGAACAGCTCACGGTTATGCGTAAACAGTTTGTGGCAATGCATCCCAAGTCTTTCGTAAGCGTTATGCTGCTGGTAAGGTTGCAGGGCGACTACGATGCAGTAGCCTATGAGCAGGCGTACAACAAGTTAAGCGACACTTATAAAAATACTTATTTAGGCAGGTACCTGGGCTCCCGGATATCCGGCGCCAAAGCTACCAGCGAGGGCGCCGCGGCTATTAACTTCACCAAAAAAGATAATTACGGTCAGCCGTTTACGTTATCCTCCCTTAAAGGGAAATATGTATTACTTGATTTCTGGGGAAGCTGGTGTGGTCCCTGCCGGGCGAGTCACCCGCACCTGAAGGAAGTATACGCAAAGTATAAAGATAAAGGATTAGAAATAGTGGGCGTTGCAGATGAAAAAGCCAACAACCTGGAAGATGCAAAAAAGGCATGGTTAAAAGCTATCAGTGATGATGGCATCGGCTGGATACAGGTACTTAACAACTACGAAAAGGCGTCTGCCGATTTAGCGATGGCATACGGTATCACCGGGTTTCCCACTAAAATACTGCTGGATAAGGACGGGAAAGTATTATTCAAACTTGTTGGAAGCGGCGGGGATGAATTGGATCAAAAGTTGAAAGCGGTGTTAGGTAATTGAGGAAGGAAGCCGGCTTATTACATGGAGCCGGCTTCTTTTTTATGTTTAATGCAATCATCTTAAGAAACTGTAGAAAATGCCTACCCGGAAACCGATCCATAATTTATTACTGCGGCTTGCATCCGGAGAGAAATTATTGCTGATGGTATAAGGTGGTTTAAAATACTTTACATTAGCGAGTGCCTCACTCTCCTGCTTTCCCAGGGCACGTGGTTTTCCTTCTGTGTAATAGGTTGTTTGCAGGCTATTCAGCGCCACCCCAAACTGAAGCCGCCAATGATCGCCTATTTGTTTTTCCCCTGCCAGGGATAACTTACGTAGCTGTGCTTTCACTGTTTTTTGCAGGAATGCCAGCGAGTCATAGTTCGCTTCCATCCTTCCTGTAGTACCCTGCAGATGTAAACGCCAGTTGTCTGATAAACGTATAGAAGTACCTGCGCCATACCGGAGCATAGAGAAAGAAAAGTTAGTGCTCCAGGAACCGACGAGGTAAAGGAATGGTACTCCTACATGGATGGTTGGATTTACATAAAAAGATTCGTCTGCTACCATCCCTGCGGCGGCATAGGGTTTTAATGCGAATGCCGATTCGCTTCTTTTAGCGCCGGCAGGTGGTGCAGTTATCAGTGGCCTGAAATAGCCGGTATTCTTTTTTATGGTGTCCGGCGCGGGAAATATAACACCTGCCTGTTTGGTAGTCACCGGGGAAACAGGGATGATGACAAAACGGGCAGGTGGTATTACGCGTTCCCGTTTTATCACTACAGGAGCTTTTTTTGTAACAATAAGCGGTGGTGCATCTACAAAAATAATATGACCTCCCAGCACACGGTAATCAATACCGGTATGTTCACGCAGCTCTGTGAGCAACCTTAACAAAGATTGCGTTCCTTTTTTTACATGCACGGTCCTGGAGGTTGGAAACTTCCGTGTGTTCACGGAAAACCGGATGCCTACCTGTTTGCTGACGAGGGTCAGCAAAGCATCCAGGCGCATATCTGCAACGGGAATGGTTACTTCTTCCTGTAACTTCACGGTGGCTTCCTGAGCAAAAACGGTGGCTGTTAAGAGGGTTAACCCTGCCGCTATAAAAAATTTCGATAGCAGACTAATTACATCCTGCCCCACTGATATATATCCTGTCATGCTCAAATCTACATTGTACATTCAACGTAACTGAAATCACTTCAAATACGTATTGTATTGGTTTATTCTCAAAGGCACTGCTCATGGTGCAGTTCTCCAGGCGTTTATCTTCCAGGATCACTTTAATGTTGTATGCCTTTTCCAGTTGAGTGACAATTTCTTTCAACGACGCATTTTCAAAATTAAAGATCCTGGTGGCATATCCCGTTTTATTGGGATTAAAGGCGCCTGTGATGCTGAAACGCTGGGAGATGGTGTTGTACTCCAGCTGTTGTGCTGCTTTTGCTATTATAGCGGTATCTCCCTTGCTGACCAGTACAGCGCCGCTGGTAACCGCTACTTCAATCACGGCTGCCAGTTCACGGACATTAAAGGCAGTGCCTAATACTTTAATGCGCAGGTCCCCCACTGATACTATAAACGGTTTTAACGGATCAGAAGTTACATTGAACCAGGCTTCCCCGGTTAATTGAATGAACCTTGTTTTATCTGCGAGGCCCGGGTTATACTTGATAACCGAATGGCTGTTCACTACTGCCAGGGAGTGGTCCGGCAGGGTATCGCGGTAAATGCCGGTGGTGGTTTGCCTGATCACCAAAGGAGCAACTGCAGGTGATGGCCGCCATATAAAGTAAAGGGTAGCGGCGCCTATCAGCACCAATATGACTGCTGCCATACGCCAGGCGTTCCTTTGCAGTTTATGCCCCACTGCCTTTTGTTTGATTTCATGCAGCAGGAGCGCTTTATCCGGCAGCTGGTGATGCGGGTTGTTCCCGGCTGCGTCCCAGGCTGCTGCTGCTTCGTTGTATAATTTGCGGTGATCCGGGTGCTGCGTGATCCAGTCATCCACGGCCATCGCCTCTTCCGGGGAGGCTTCCCCGGAAAAGTATTTCCCTAATAACCCGTATAACAGCTCCCCGTTGCTCATTATGGTTGTAATAAAAGTAAAATAAATACAGCGATCGTGATGTCCGACAGTTCCGCTCGAAGGATCCGTAAAGCCTTTCCTATCTGGGCTTCTACGGTTTTTACAGAAAGGTCCATTTCTGCCGCAATATCTGCATACTTCTTTCCTTCAAACCTGCTTTTGGTGAAGATCAGCTTACATTGTGGCGGTAATTTTCCGATGCATGCCATGATCCGTTGCTGCGTTTCCTTGCTGACCAGGGCATTCCTGAATTCGCCGGCAGGATGATTGTTGGTTGTTGCGTAATGATCTTTTATTTTTTTATGTCTTTTTATATTAAGACAATAATGGTAGATGGCCGTATACAAATAGGATTTCACCGACTGCTGCCCGTCTATTGTTGTCCTTTTCTCCCATAACTTCAGGAAAACCACCTGTACTGCATCTTTGGCCTCATCATTATCTTTTAGTATAGTGAAGGCATAGCGGTGCAAACCTTCAAAATACGTTTGAAAGTATGTTTCTATCTGCCTGTACAGGTCATCTGCCTTGCCAATATGTGCGTTCAATACAAAACCGGTTACCGTGATTGAAGTGATCGTTCCCTGGTAATACACTTCAGCTTTCAAATCCCCCTATCTGTTTCAAAAAATAATTTTTTAATGGTTCCAGGTAAGGGTAAAAATGAATTAAAGTGTATTAGCCCAAATATCTGTACCATGACGAAAACCATCAGCAAAAGAAATCTCATCTGCCTGATAGCCGGGACAGCCCTTGTTATTTTAAATTCGGTTTCCTGTAAAAAGGAGAACAACGGCGCCAACCCCGCTCCCATACCCAATGAGCCGAACCCGGAGCCTGGCGGAAATGATCCTGGCGCTCCTAACCTGCCCGGTACACTTTACGACTATGTGAGCACCCGCAACAATATGCCTCCTTACATGCAGGCATTTATGAATGCCAATCCTACCCTGGACAATACACCTGTTGGCAATCCTATTACCAATGCAGGAGCTACCCTGGGCAGGGTATTATTTTATGACAAGTCGCTGTCGGTGAATAATACCCGGTCGTGTGGTTCCTGTCACCACCAGGACAAAGCCTTTACCGACGGCGTAGCCACATCCGAAGGATTTGAAGGGAATTTAACCCGGCGTAACAGCATGCCGGTGGTGAATCTCCGCTTCTTCCGGTCGGCCACCATGTTCTGGGACATGCGGGCCAAAGATATTGAAACGCAAACGCTGATGCCTGTCCTGGATCATATAGAAATGGGAATACCTTCCCTCGCTGCTCTTGAAACGAAATTAACAGGGATAAGTTACTACCCGGCACTATTTAAAGCTGCTTTCGGAAGCGAAGTGGTTACCTCCGATAAAATAGCCAAAGCAATATCGCAGTTCCTGCGGAGCATTGTATCCTTCAATTCCAGGTATGATCAGGGAGTAGCCATGCAATTCAGCAACTTCAGCGCCTCAGAAAAAAATGGCATGCGGCTGATGCAGGCGGATTTCTGCACCGAATGTCATAGCGACTTCTCCACCGCCGGGGTGGGAAAAAACGCCTCGTATCTCATTGTGGACAACACCGGGGTGAATACCGGGTTTGGCTCCAACAACGGGCTGGAAAGTAACTACACCGACAAAGGTATTGGTGAGATTACCCACAAACCCGCCGATCAGGGTACCTTTAAAATTCCAAGCCTGCGGAATGTGGAGCTGACTGCCCCGTACATGCACGATGGCCGCTTTGCCACACTCGAAGATGCGATAGAACACTATTCTACCGGGATCAAACAAAATCCAAATATCGGTATACAGTTTTCGGGAATACAAAGCGGGGGTTTGGTGTTTTCCGCGAAAGACAAAAACGATATTATTGCTTTTCTTAAAACACTGACTGATCAGTCGCTGGTAACGGAGCCGAAGTATGCGGACCCGTTTAAATGAGATGGAGAGGGCGTTTCATTGAGTGTGAAACGCCTTTTTTTTTAAAAAATATGTTAAACCTATATTACTATTTATGTCTTTGTAGTGTACAATTAATGTTATTCTCCTTCTAAAAAATCTATACGTTTGACTAATGATCAGAATAAACTTTGAAGATACATTTGAGCGATAGAAGTTGCCACTGATTTAACGGATATAAAATTCTATTCCAGACTAAAGAACGGAAAATTGATTTTACTAAAAATAGAAATCAGACCTCTGACCGATCCGTTATTGCCAAATGTTTTCAACCTGGCCTTTGGTCCTTTAAATGAAGAAGGAAAAATTAACGACGAGATTAAGGTTAATCACTCAAATATCGGCAAATGTTCTCGACGGTCTTATTGTTTGCCTTAAGCTTTCTGCGGAAAAATAATTCATCGACCATTGGCGTAGATGGATCTAATGATATACGTGCATATTTGTATCACAGGATGTTTCTAACCAATAAAAATTATCTCTGCGACGTTATTATAACAATTGGAGTAGATTGGTATGTAGGATTCATTTAAACAACTGATTATTCAATAAAAAACCATAATTTCGACATATGACGAAGAATATCCAACAAAAATTAGATAAAATCATTCAGTTTGCAGCAAGCTCCGGCAAGGCTGTCAGGCCGGTTGAGGATACGTCCACGCAACGTTTAAGCAACGATAGCCTTTCCATGTCTATCAGAAATAAAAAGGAAGCTGATTTATTTCTCGCAGAATTAAACGCTGTCATAAAAACCGCCCGCTATAAATAACCTGGAATCACTTCCCCGGCTTCAGCTCCAGCACTTTCACCTGGAATGGCGCCAGTTCAAGTATAATCGTTTTCTCACTATCCATCTCTTCTTCTTTTACATCTTCTGTAACATTCAAAACAGCAAACCTGGTATGATAGCCAACCGGCAATTCCAGCACTTCTTTTAGATTGAAAGTAATTCTTTTTGTTCCGGGAGATGGGTTCCTCCATGTTAAGATGCCTTCCTGTTGGTTCCATGCGGCAAAGCCATACACCTCCTGTTTGCCGGGGTCACCGCCCATCCAGTGTGCATCGGATAATACATCCCGGTGCTTTTCGGACCAGCGCATGGCTTTGGCCAATACATTCCAGCTGTTGCCGCTCATCAGGTGCGGATTGATATACAGTTCCTGCATGCCGGTGCCGGTGCCAAAAAACTCCCAGATATCTTCCGCAATGCCTTTATCGTCGTTGGTAAAACCTGCGCCCACGCCATTTTCATTATTGATTACCACGCCGTGATACATCATAGCGTTGAGCGGATATAATTTTGCGCGTTGTACTACATTTTTATATACTTCCGCATCGCGGTAGTTGATCCATTGCTGCCTTTTGGTGCCGGCGCCCAGTACATCCATATCGCCGCCGGCGCGCCAGATGGCGTCGCCATAATTGAGCCAGTAAGGAGAGGGCCAGGTGCCTACCGTTAAATTAAAGAAGAGGTCGGGTTTTATTTTGCGCAGATCGGTGATGACGCGTAAAAATGCTTCCACATCTTTAGCGTACTTCTCTCCTGCCCCGCTGGCGCCATTACCAGCGCCTACGCCGTCGAATTTAAAGCTCACCACACCCTGGTCTTTCACAAAACCGGTGGTTAGTTTTTTAAAGTAGCGGAAGTAATTTTTATCCGCCAGGCTAAGGCCATTTTCATTGGGCGTAAAGGGAAGGCCGAGCGTTTTAATGCTGGCAAGGCGACTGATCTTTTCCTGGTCGTAGCCGCCCCAGGGAGACACCCATACGCCCATGGCAGCATGATATTTAGCCGCCAGTGCTTCCATATTCTTAAACCCGTTGGGCAGGTGCCTGCTGAAATACCAGAGTTTATTGTAATCATCCCAGCCGCTATCCCAAAGGAAAGCGCTGATCTTTGCTTTGCGTTTTACGACGAGGCTGTCGCCAAACATGCGGATACGGTCCATTGCGTTGGCTTCGGTAATTTCCCGGCCGTCGTAACCTGCATCGTACCAGGAGTTGTAATGTGGAAAAGGACGATAAGGTACCGCGCGCACTTTTTCCAGGTAGTAAAGGAAACCGCGACGGAGCTGTGTTTCCGGGGTAACGCCCCAGGCTGTGCTCACCTCAAACCCGTTGCCGGAGCGCAGCGTGGCAGATGCCGCCACGCTGCTTTGAATACCTTTATCTGTTACACGTCCCTGTGCCATCGGGTGTTCCAGCGCAAAGAAACTGTTGCCGGCTATAACGGGCGAACCGTCCACAGTGCCGGAAAGCTGCGGCTGATAGGCCGATGGAACATTTACCAGTAACAGATCGTCCACAGCCGACGAAGGATCGGTGATATGGAAATGCTGCTGAATGAAGTTACAGTCGTTGTGCAACGTGATCCGCCAGATCACCTGAATATTCTTTACAGTATTTACCAATGTAAAGCTGAGCTGCTTACCGGGCAGGCGCGCTATCAACCGTACTGCGGTTGGTGAAGCAGTGATGTTACCGGCGTCTTTTGTGCTTACCTGGAAATCAGCGGCGGTTAATACGGTTCCATCTTTCAATTTTAATTCAAACAAACTATGTTGCGGAAAAGAGAATGCTTTAGCACGCAGCTTATCCGTAAACGTTACCTGTTGCAGGTGGTTCTTCAACACGTTTATTTTTACTTCCAGTATATTATTCCCCAGTGTATTGGCAGCGGGTTGCACCACTGCCACGGCGGGCGTTTTGCCAGCGTAATATACCTGGGCAGATAACGCCAGCCGGGATAGCAATAAGATGGCAATAAAAACGGATCTTCTTTTCATGGCTTGTGCTGTTGAACGGAGGATAATGTTAGGCGATTTCACCCGGCTTTTCCAGCACAAACGATTGCGTGAAATAGCAGTATGCTACATCTTTTCTTTTTTCCGGATCTCTGCAAACAATGCTTTAAAGGTATCTGCATTATCCTGTGTTGGTTTGCGCACACCTTTTCGGTTGTAGTAGGCATCAATAAATTCTTTTGTATTTACCCACATGGTTTCGAATACGCCGGGCATCCGTTCAGATAACGTATAGGAAAAATCTGCCCGCAGCGCATTTTTCCGGGCGGCATATACCTGTTCCAGTTGTGCCAGCGCCACGTCTTTTTTTCCGCAGGCGGAAGGCAATACATGAAATCCTTTGATGGCAAAGTAAGCCGGGGTGGGCGGTGCATCTTCATATTTCCAGTCGCAGATCATGATATCTTTCGGGATCAGGTCTATAGCCCTGGCGGTATTGTTCATACTGGCCTGCCATCCGAGCAGGTTGGTTTCTTTTCCGTCTATCAGGCGGTCGCTCCACATCCACAGCTGGCAATTTTTTTCTTTGAGATGCTGATGCAAGGCGTTTACATAGCCTGCAAACAGTTCGGCTTTGTCGCGGCCCCCGCAGCGGGGGCACTTATCATAGCCTAGGATCCACACCTCATCAAGTCCCACGTGAAGCGCATCGGCGCCGCATACATCGATGAGTTCATCCATCAGGGGGAAAATGATCTTGAACAGGTCGGGGTGCAGCGGGCATAGGCTTTTGCTGTAGAAGTCGAACATACCGCCGTTTTTCCAGGGCACCGGCGGATTATAGTCCGGTGATTCGTCGAGCTGCGGGTAATTTTTCAGCAACGGTCCCATTTCTGTTTGTTCCGACTGGTGGGCCAGCAGGTTCATGGTAGGGATAAAGCGGATACCGGCTTCCTTGCAGGCGGCTACAATCTGTTTGAGGTCTGTTTCCGAAATCGCGTTGCGCTCGGCGAGTTCGGGATGCGATTTAAACTGGTATGCATATTCAATCCGTAACGCCAGTGTGTTTACCCCTTCTGCCTTCAAGGCTTCTTTGATAAAGCGGCACAGCAGCGGCACATCCTGGGGAGCTGGCACGCTGAGCAGCAGCCCTTTTACAGGCAATACGTTCCATTTGAAATCTTTTGGTGTTTGCGACATGGCAGTTGCAGGCAACAGCCATAGGGCTATATAAAACAGGACTTGTTTGAACATTACTGAACATTTAATTATCTGAGAAAAGTGGCGGCCCGAAAACGGGCCGCCACTGCTACTTATTCTGCCGTTACTTTGCGGATACGGTTATTGTTGCGGTCGAGCACATACACTACGCCGTCTTTGTCAACTGCCACGCCGGTAGGTGCGTTGAACAGCGCTGCTGCGCCGGCGCCATCCGCAAATCCTGCGGTGCTGCCGCCTATATAGGTGCTTACTTCCCAGGCGTTAGCAGTGATGAAGCGGATGCATTGGTTGCTGTTAACAGAAGATCCGTCGGCACTGCCGTTACCGGCTACGAACAGGTTGTTGGCTTTGTCCACGATAATACTCCAGGGATTTTCAAAACGTGCAGCGGTACCGGTACCATTTACCAGGCCGGTTTGATTTTCCGCGCCGGCGATGATAGTGGGCGCCCAGTTACCTGCAGCAAACTTTTTGATCACGGAGTTTCCATTCTCTGTTACAAATAAATTCCCTTTGTCATCTACCGCTACATCAGCGGGTCTGTTTAGCCCGGTGATGATGGGTGTAACGCTGCTGCCATCAGGCGTTACCTGATAAATGCTGCCAGGGCTGCCGTTGTTGGCGTAGTACAGGGTGCCGTTGCGTTTATCGATGCCAATTCCCCAGGCTTCGCCCCAGCAAATGCGGGAGGTGGTACCATCGGGTGTGATTTTGCGGATGGTCCATGCGGAAGGATCGGATACGAATACATTCCCGCTGTTATCGGTTACAATATCAAAGGGAAGATAGAACTGTGCGGCGGGGCCTTTGCCTTCCACATAGCCGGAAGTGCCGCTGCCGGCGAGTGTGGTGACGGCGCCATCGGGTGCAATTTTTCTCACGCGTAAGTTGCCTGCATCGGCTACATATACGTTTCCGTTATCGTCTACATCGAGGCCGCAGCGTTTATCAAAATTAAAAGCGGCGTTTGTGCCTTTGCCATCGGAGTAGCCTGCCGCGCCGTTGCCTGCCAGGGTGGTTACTTTATAGGAAGATAAATACTGGAAGTCTTTGGGAGCGGTGCCTGCTTTGCCGTTAATGGTTACGACTACTTTACCGCTGCCAGCTTTTTCCGGGATTACTACCAGGATATGATCGCTGATAATGCCGGTGATAAGGGCTTTTTTGCCATTCACCGTAACGGTCACCCCATTGGTATCTTTACTGAAATTGGTTCCATAGATCAGCACTTCCGTGCCGGCGGCGCCGGTTTCCGGTGTAAATTTATCCACTACCACCGGTGCGTTGTTATCGTGTTCGAAATCGTTGTCTTTGTTACAGGCAGCGGCTGTAAACAACAGCCATACTGCCAGTAAGCGGTATATTATCGTTTTCATTCTTTTAAATTTAGGGAGATGTAGAACGCTTTACCAGCCTTTATTCTGCGTAAACTCAGGATTCTGGCTGCTTACCTTATCCATTTCACTTTGCGGAATGGGAAGCCAGTAATTTTTACCCGGATCGAACACCCTTTTTTCTATTATGGGGTAGCGGTAGGAAACATTGCCGGTGCCGCTAACGGCTACGCCGTGTACTTCTTTATTATCCACCTGTTCAGCGGTTTTCCAGCGGCGCACATCCCAGAAGCGATGATCTTCCAATGCCAGTTCTATTCTTCTTTCATGCCGGATCTTTTCGCGCAGCGTTTCTTTGGTTCCACCGCTGACACCCGGCATACCGGCCCTGGTGCGGATTGCATTGAGGGCATTGTATACTTCTGTTGCGGGGCCTGCGGCTTCATTTTGTGCCTCCGCGTAGTTGAGATAAAGTTCCGCGGTTCTGATGAGTACCCATTTGCGGTCGCTGCCACCGGTGCCTGCGAACAGGTCGACCGAAGGGAGGAGATATTTCCGTGGCCAGTAGTTGGTGGCAATCTGGCCGGAACGCGGTGCATCGGCCCCGTTCGGATCCAGCACCTTTCCTTTCCAGGAACAGCCGGGATACAGGATGGTAGCATAAAAGCGGGGATCCCTCCCATCGTAAGGACGTTGCGCGCTGTAGCCGGAAGCGGGATCTTTAATGGAAAGGCCGGTGGTTTTCATTTCGTAATCATCTACCAGTTCCTGCAGCGGCGTAATGTTGCCGTAGCCGTTGGCGCTGCGGGGATTCATTTCCCGGTCAATACCACCATCGCCGAAAGCGCCGGGCGCGGGGCGGCTCCAGATCACTTCACGGTTGAAGTATTGGGTGAAGATATCGCCGTAGCTGTCGTACAGCGTGTAACCGTTGGCGATAGCAGTGTCCAGTGCGGCCTTGCAGGCGGTTGCGGCAGCCTGCCAGCGGGCGGCATTGTTGCCTGCATTGTAGAGCGGGCTGGCGTAAAACAGCCGTACGCGGCCTTCCAGCGCCAGTGCAATCATTTTGGAGGCACGGCCCCAGTTGGAAGGGCGATCGTTGTAAGCCACCGGCAACAAAGTGCCGGCTTCCTGCAGGTCGTTGAGGATGCTGGCAGTTACTTCATCGATGCTGTTGCGTTTGTAGTAAATGCCTGTTGGATCATCAAACGGATTTTTTTCCGACAGCAGCAGTGGTACGCCGCCCCAGGCGCGCATCAGTTCAAAATAGTAGAAGGCGCGCAGGGTGAGCACTTCTCCTTTAAGGCGGCTACGGCGTTGCGGATAGTTAGGATCCTGGGGCACGAGGTCGTACTGCGCAAGGAACTTATTACACGAACGGATCTTGCCATAATAGTCGGCCCAGGAGCTCTGCATCGGGAAGTTGGCAGGGCTCATGGAGCCGGTGTTGAAATTGCCGGCATCGGGATAAGAAGCGGAATTATCGCTGGCCTGGTTGGTTTCGTCGGTGGCACTGCTGAGCGGCCATGCCGACCCGGGCTTAAAAATATTGGGTAAGCTTTGGTAGATAGTATTCACAAACTTTTCGGCGTTTTCAATATTTGAAAACACTTCTTTTTCAGTGATCAGATCACTGGGCTTCCTGTCCAGGTAATTCTTACCGCAGGCAGTAACACACATGATCAGTACTGCTGCTATCCCTGTTTTAACGAAGAACGTATTCATGATTTTAATTTATCACAGGTGATTAAAGATTGATGGTGATGCCGGCATTATATACGCGCATAATCGGATAAGGCTGCCAGCCCCAGCGGCCGCCGGTATTGGATTCCGGATCTATCCCCAGTTCCTTCACATTATCCCAGCTGATGAGGTTCATACCATTCACATAGATGCGTGCGCTTTTAATTTTTACCTTTTTCAGGAGGTGCGCCGGCAGGCGGTATCCTATCTCAGCATTCTTTAATTTAACATAGTCGGTGTTCCTGATCCAGTAAGTAGAACTGACCGAGTTATTGGCCATATTACTTTCCGATAAGTGTAAAACAGGATAGGTGGCTTTGTCGGCGTTTTCCGGCGTCCACCTGTTCAGGTGCATGGGCCGGTAGCTTTCGCGGAAGTTGCCGGTGAGCTGCGAAGAGTAGATCTGGCGTCCGCCGCCTGCGCCCTGGAACAGCACACTTACATCCAGGCCTTTATAGTCGATGCCGAAGGTGGCCCCGAAATAACTGGTGGGTACATTCATCATGGGCAGCATGATCCTGTCGGCTTCATTGATCACGCCATCTTTATTGATGTCGGTGTACTTGATGTCGCCGGGGATGAGTGGTGAAAAAGTTTGCTGCGGGCTTTTATTGATTTCATCCTGGTTGCGGAACAGTCCTTCTGCCACGTAGCCGAGATCGTACCCGATAGGATGGCCTACTGCGCTCTGGTAAGGATATGCCAGTTTGGGTTCATCCATCTCCAGTATTTTATTTTTTACATACTGGTAATTCAATTTTGAAAAGACGCCTACTGCGCCGATGTTGGAATTTACATTCAGTTCTGCTTCCACACCTTTATTGCGGATACGGCCCATATTACGGTTCAGTGATGCGGTGATACCGAGATAAGCAGGGATGGTGCCGGCGTAGGTAAGGATATCTTTACGCAGTTCATTAAAAATATCTACCGAAAACTTCACTTTATCTTTCAGAAATCCTGTTTCAATACCGAGGTTTGTTTTGGCTGCTTTCTCCCAGGTGATGGCGGTGTTGCCCACCCTGTTTTCATAATAGCCGCCGGCGCCGGTGCCCACGCTGCCAAAAGTAAAGCCATCGCCGCGGGCGTAATCAGATACATATAACCAGCGGTCGCCGCCTACCTGGTCGTTACCCACATAACCGTGTGAGAAACGCATTTTCAGGTAACTGAACAACGACTGGCCGCTCATGAATTGTTCATTACTCAGCACCCAGGCTGCAGAAAGCGCCGGGAAAAATCCGTACCGTTTACCGGGAGGAAAGTTCTCGGAGCCATTGTAACCGGCGTTGAATTCGAGGTAGTAGCGGGTAGCGTAATTGTAAGCAATCCTGCCTACAAAGCCTTCGTATACCCGTGGGAGGTTGCCCGACTGGGAGCGGTAATTGCGGTTGAACAGGAGCAAGCCTCCGAGTGAGTGTTTACCAAAATCGCGGTCGTACATCACTTTCAGATCGTAGTAGTAATATCTTTCGCCGCTGGAATAACCGGAGCGCTGTAAACTGGTGGCCTTACGGTGCTGGGTATACGTACCATCTGCACCGGGCACTGATTTGTAACGGTAGGAATCAAAGTCCTGGTCCAGTGCAAAGTTGATATCGCCATAGTTCTCGAAAGTAAAGAGTCCTTTTACTTTCAGTCCGGGTGTGATAAAGTCCAGTTTTCGGGTGAGTGCCACACTGCCGTTGGTGCTATGCCAATAGGCATCGATATAACCGTTGCGGGTAAGTACGCCATACAGGTTGTAGAAATCTTCCCGCATGGTACCGGAGGCGATAGAGCCATCGGGGTTAAACACCGGTGTAAGGCGGTTGGTCATCTGCGACAGCAGTACCCAGAAAAATTCATTATTGCCACGGTCCGCAGAAGGACTGGTACGGTTTTCCAGGCGGGAGGCCAGGTCTACCTGCAGGTCGGTATTTTTATCGAGGGTGATATCCACGTTGGAGCGGAAATTAAAGCGGTCGTATTTGTATTTGATGCCGTAGATATTTTCATTGGCGTGGTTGTATACCGGCTCCTGGCGCAGGTAAGAACCCGATACAAAATATTTCACAAATTTGGAACCACCACCGATATTGATGTTCACTGTTTTCTGCGGGGAATAGTCCCGGATGATTTCCTTGTACCAGTCGGTATTTGGATAGTCATAAGGTTTCAGTCCTGTTTTATAATATTCCAGTTCCTGGTCGGTGAATACCGCCGGCATGCCATCATTTTTGGCGGCTTCATTTTCCAGCAGGCCGGATTGGTAAGAATCGAGGAAGCGGGGAAAATTGGTAGGCTGCTGCAAGGCATACTGCATGTTCACCTGGATGTTGGGCGGGCCGTCTTTACCGCGTTTGGTGGTCACCAGCACGATACCGTTGGCGCCCTGTATACCGTATAATGCAGTAGAGGAAGCGTCTTTCAGGATAGAAACGGATTCTATTTCGTTGGGGTCCAGCTGACCGATATTGGCATCGCCGCGGGGCAGGCCATCTATTACCACGAGCGGGTTGGTGGCGCCGGTGGTGCTGATCCCACGGATAAACAGCTGTGAGTCGTCGCTGCCGGGGCGGCCGGAGTGCTGCGCCGTGATGAGGCCGGGTAATCTTCCGGCCAGTGCGTTCGATAGGTTGGCTACCGGGCTTTGTTTCAGTTCTTTTGTTTGTATGCTGGACACAGCGCCGGTGATGCTTTGCCGTGTTTGTTTTTGTCCGTATCCCAGTACCACTACTTCATTCAAACCTGCATCGGAAGATTTCAGTGTTATGACGGCCAGCTGCGCGTTGCCTTTCACGGCGATTTCCCTTGTTTCAAATCCCAGGTAGGAGATGATGAGGACGCCGTTTTCCGGGACGGTTATTTTAAAGTTGCCGTCAACATCGGTGGTGGTACCACGACTGGTCCCTTTCAGCTGGATGCTTACGCCGGGCAGCTCGGGGCCATTTTCCGCCGTTACCTTACCGGTTACCGTGATATCGGCCGTACTTTCCGAGATGGCTACCAGTCCGCCTTCCAGCATTTTATACCGTAAATTTTTCGCCAGCACTTTATCCAGGATCTCCGGCAGGGTGGCTTCTTTGAAGTTGACATCTACCTTTTCAT
This sequence comes from Chitinophaga sp. W3I9, assembly GCF_050434025.1. NCBI lineage: Bacteria > Pseudomonadati > Bacteroidota > Chitinophagia > Chitinophagales > Chitinophagaceae > Chitinophaga > Chitinophaga sp. W3I9. The sequence goes on along the minus strand of NZ_JBNPWC010000001.1, from coordinate 2,997,595 downwards.
CTTTCGGAAAAGTTTTGTAGTTGTACAGAAACCGGTAGTCACTTTTCGTTTCCACCCACTCCAGCAGCTTATGCAGGGCAATTTGCCGGCTGTTGAGCGTGAATTTGCTTTGCGAATACACTTCGGCGCGCACCTGTAAAATTGAAGCAGTAATAAGGATGAGACAAAGCTTCATACACAAGAATATTTTTCTCACTGAATAGTTGGAAAGGGCTGTTTTTGAACACAGCTTTTTTTTCATACATTTGAAATTGAACGTTAGACATTAGAAACAACGGGCATCCCGCACGGATTACGTTGTTTCGTACCATGTTTGGCTTTAGGGGAAGTGTTGCCGCACTTCCCTTTTTTTTATGGGCGGAAGGAGTGGTTATACAGGTTCGGTGGGAACCGGGAATATTTTTCTCATCGTGTTACTGTTTGTTTTATGATCTGGTTGATTAATGATGTATAAAGATGGTATCTCCCTTTATAGTGAAATTAAAATCGGCAGTGACCTGTAATGCTTTGAGCGCTTCTGTAACGGATTCTTTCTTGAACGTGCCTTTGAAGCGGTAGTCTGCCGGGAAGGTATCTGTTAAGATAATTTTACGGTTGTACCAGCGGCTCATTAAGATGGCCAGTTCCGGGAAGGATTTGTCTTTGAATTCCAGGCGGTCGTCCATCCATACCAGTTCGCTTACCTTTTTGCTGGTCACATTTGGCGTTATTGTTTCCAAAATGGCCAGTACGCTGCCCCAGTCGAGAATACGGCCATTTGTTACCGGCGTCGTTTTACCCTTCTTCCTGATGGTGAGTTTTTCACCGGGCGCCAGTACCAGCTTTTTATCCGGATGCCCGCTAAGGCTTACTGCCACGCGGCCGTCTACCAGCGTGGTTTCCATGCTTTCATCGGTTTGGTAGGCTTTTACGTTAAAGCGGGTGCCCAGTACCTGCACGTCCACGCCCGACGTATGAATGGTGAAGGGGCGTGTTTCCTTTGGCTTTACTTCAAAAAAGGCCTCTCCTTTCAGGTATACTTCCCTGCTGCTGTTGCCGATGTTAGCCGGATAGGTAAGGTGACTGCTTACATTGAGCCATACCTGCGTGCCATCTTCCAGTTGTATTTTTTTGCGGATGCCGTCTTTTGTATCTGCCGACAGCTGCCTGTTAACGCGGGGAAGCAGCGTCCAGATGCCGGCGCCGGCCACCAGGAACAGTATGGCTGCGGCGATACGCCATCCCCGTTGTTTGAGCGGGTGGATTTTTGCGCGTGGCGGCTCCACCCATTCCCCTTCCTGTTTCAGCCTGCCGGTAATGTCGTGGTACATCTGCAGCAGATCGGGCTGCGGATCGCTGCCAGGCGCTTTTGCGGACTGGTATGTTTCATACCAGGCTTCCAGGGCATTCCGTTCCTCTTCAGTACCCCTGCCCTGCAGGTATTTTTCCAGTAATCCTATCAGTTGTTGATCACTCATTATTTTGGTTGTCTGCAGTATAGACACAGCAGTGAAAGGCTACCCTACCCCCTGGTAGAAATTTATTTTTTCGGGGCGTTTTATGTGGTGCGTCCTTTTTTTTATATCTTATGCTTTTTAAGGGCAGCCGGCAATCATGTGATCCGGCTTAAGTGGTAAGCATGACGGAGTATATTGCATTACAGGATGAAGCTTTACTGGCACTACTGGCGAACAATGATAATAAGGCTTTTGAAGTCTTATACCAGCGCCATGCAGCGGAACTGTATCAACATGCATACAAGAAATTCCCGGCGCCTCATCTGCTGGAAGATATGATCCAGGAAATTTTTATCTCCCTGTATAAAAAACGCGCTACCCTTACCGGCATTAAAAACGCCAAAGCATACCTGCATGGCGCACTGCGCAACAGAATCCTGAATGAACTGCGGAATTCGCTGCTGCATGAGCAGCACCACCAACAACTTCCCGTAACTACTACCGCCGAAACAGATAATACCTACGATCTGAAATTACTGGAACAGCGGTTTGCGCTGGCGCTGGATAAATTAACGGAGCGCAGCCGGGAAATATTCCTGCTGAGCCGCCGGGATCATTTGTCCAATAAAGAAATCGCGCTGCGTTTGGGCATCTCTGTTAAGGCAGTGGAAAAGCACATGGGAAAATCGTTGCAGGTAATGCGCGGGGAGTTTAAAGACTATGGCCTGGTAATAGTGCTTTCAGCGATCTTCTACCAGTAAAAAAAGAACCGGGCAAGATGCCCGGTCTCCTCTTCTATTTGCGGAAATAACGCGCATTCAGCAGCAGCATTGATAACAACATGAGCGCAACTCCTGCCCATTGCAGGCCGTTCACCGGTTCCAGCAGGATGAAATGCGAGCACACAATGGCCACCGGCAACTCGGCGGTCATGATCACCGCGCTGATCCCTGCCCCTACCTTGGGGATTCCTTTGGCAAACAGCAACGGCGGAATAATGGTTCCAAAAAGCGACAGGAACAGCGCCCATTTCAGCAGACCCGTATCGAAGTGGGTACTGGCCAACAGTTGCGGTGCGTTTACCAGGAAAATACATAGCGTGGAGCCAGTGATGATGACCGCACTTTTCTTACCGGTATCCAGCGATTTGCCTACGCGGCTGTTGGCAATGATATACACGGCATATAAAAAAGCAGATGCGCCGGCATACAACAATCCTTTTACAGACAAGCCGGAAAGGCTGCCACCGGCCAACCCACTGCCCAGCCAGGTGCCCACCAGGATCAGTATGGTGGTGATAAGCTGTAATAAGGAAGGTATCTTTTTAAACAGCAATGCTTCCATCAACAAACCTATCCAGGTAAATTGCATCAGGATTACGATAGCTACCGATGCCGGTATATAGGCTACCGACACATAATATACGAAACTGGTAAGGCCAATACCGCCGCCTGTCAACAGCAGCCAGGCCCAATCACCTGGCTTCACCCGGTGGCGTTGCCGCCGGGTAAGGAGATACAGGATCCACAAAACGATCATGCCTGTGCAGGCCTGTGTAACGGATATTTCCGCGGCTGTATAGCCTTCGCGGTAGGCTAATTTTACAAAAGTAGAAAGGATGCCGAAGCTGCATGCGCCGGCAAAAACCATTAATATATACCTGGTCATTATTTTCGGTTGTGTAATAAAAAAGGGAGAATATGGGTACACGAAAATAACCAGGTCAATAAACAGACTTAGTGCATATAAATGACGAACTGATTCCTGTAACAGGAATAGCTAAAAGCCGTAGTAGTGCTGGTTATTTTGCGGACAAAACAACAACAGCTGGCGGAGGTGTGCTTGAATAAATACGGTGCATTTGTGCTTGATTATGGGTAACAAGATAGAAATATTTCTTTACATCTCTCTAAAAAAAATCAGCAGCGCCGGCGGCCGGGCTACCGCCTGTTTAAACTGCGCTGCTGTTATTATGGAATCGTTACTAACGGTTAAACCCGTACGATAATTTTACCTACTGTTCTGCCGGTTTCTATCTGGAGATGCGCCTGCTTCATTTCCTCCAAAGAGAAAGTTTTGGAGACGATGGACCTGAGCAGGCCCTGTTCCATCAAAGCAGCGATACTAGCCATTTCTGCCCCGTTGGAAGCCACCAGGATGAAGAAACCGGTGAGGCCTTTTGCTTCCGCCTTGGCGGTTACCGCTTCCCGGAAACCGGAAGGAATGCTGATGATAGTAGCGCCGCGCTTCATTACTTCGAGCGACTGATCAATGGTATCGCCGCCGATGGTGTCAAGAACGAAATCGACATCTGATACATGATCTATTAAGGGCTGGGTGTGATAATCGATATGCTCATCCGCTCCCAATCCGAGGATCACCTCCCTGTTAGCCGCCGAAGAAGTACCGATGACATACGCGCCGAGATGTTTGGCCAGTTGCACTGCATAGTGTCCTACGCCGCCTGCCGCTGCATGGATCAGCACTTTATGCCCGGGTCTTATGCTGGCGTGATCTATCAGCGCCTGCCAGGCGGTGAGCGCCGCCAGGGTGGCTGCAGCCGCTTCATCGTGAGAGATATTTGCCGGCTTCAACGCCAGGTGCGCGGCCGGCGCGGCTACATACTCCGCGTATGCGCGGCCGTGACCAGGGAAGTTGACCATTCCGAATACGTCATCGTTTTCTTTGAACAACGGTGAGTTGGAAGCGACTACCACGCCGGAAATATCCCAGCCAAGGATCAGCGGGTTTTCCTCTTTCAGGAGGTTGTACCTGCCTTTGCCGGCACGGGTTTTAACATCCACCGGGTTAATGCTGATGGCCTTTACTTTTACCAGTACTTCGGCCTCTCCCGGTACCGGCACCGGCAAGTCTGTGAGTACTAAGTTATCTACGCTTCCTGCACTATTTAAAACAATTGCTTTCATGGTCCGTTGTTTTATAAGCGCAAATTTATACCGATAATCTCTTTATTCACTTGTACATTATTCCTTTAATTCTGTACATTTAAAAGAAAGCCGGTGTATGTACACCCGATAAAAAAAGGACATCAACTGAATGACGCCCTTTCTTCTCTGAATCTATGTAATTGGGAAATAGTTATTTTATACTGCTGCTGTTTGCGCCTTTCTTTTCACCGGCGCCGGCGTTTTCTTTTTCCGGCCTTTACCCCACCAGATAATAAACCCCGTGATAGGTAGTGTAGCGCCGATCAGGCTGGCGAAGAATGCCATGAACTTGCCCGGTAATCCCAGGATGCTGCCTACGTGGATATCGTAGTTCATGCGCCTGAGTTTAGCGCCAAATTCGGCTTCTGCAAAGGATTGCTCATATAATTTATTACCGGTAAGCGGTTCCAGTGTATGCTGATCAAATACGTAGCGCTGGTTATTATAATACTGTCCTTTTTCAGGATATACAATAACAGTAATAGACGCGGTGGCTTTGGAAGTATCCGGGAAGGCCATGTAAAAACCGGATGCCTCCGGGTGTTTGCCTATCGCTGTTTTCCAGGCAATATCCATTTTCTGGCCGAGGTTAATATCCTGTTTTTTGCCCGCCTGCAGGGAATCTGATTTCAATTCCCGGAATTCCGGCAATGTTTTTCCACCGGAGGTAGCCCAGTAGAGGCCTTTGCTCCACCATTCCAGTCCGTATACCATACCGGTAACGCATATAGCAAAAAGTACCAGCAGTGCGTAAAAGCCCAGTACATTGTGCAGGTCGTAGTTAATGCGTTTGAAGCTGGCGCCCCATTTTATTTTAAAGCTCTGGTTACGGGTACTTTTATTCCATCTTTTCGGCCACCATAACACCAGGCCGCTGATCAGGGTGATTACGCAGATCAAAGTGCTGTAGTTGACGATAGGGCGGCCGATCTTAACCGGCAGCCAGAGGAAACGGTGTCCGTTGAGTACCCATCTGAAAAAGTTCAGTTCCCCTTCTTTACGGTTTACTTTATTGATTACCGCGCCGGTATAGGGGTTCAGCTTCAGGGTGGAACCGCCTCTCCTTGCGCCGATATTGGCTTCTACGGCTTTGCCTTCTTTATACAGCACATAGCCTACGGTTTTGCCGGGATATTCTTTCGCGGCTACTTCCAGGATCTTTGAAGGAGCAATGAGTGGCTGCGATTGTACCGGGACATTTGCTTCCGGTTCCATCCAGCCGGTGATTTCCTCGTTGAACACGTAGATGCATCCGGTTACGCACACGATGACTACTACAATACCCGAAGCAATGCCCAGCCACAAATGCAGCCAGGCGGAGATGCGATAGAACAGCGACCGGGAATTTGCTTTTTTCCCGGCCGTTTTCTTTGAATTTGCATTCATATTTTTCTGCATAAAAGTGATATCAATATGCTGCTTTGGTGCCGTAATTCTTCCGCCATCACATTTTAAACAGCTTTATTTAAATGACATGAGGCAAGGATATTCCGTAGCGAATCCTGCAGCATGGTATCCAGGTATTCAGCATACAGCGTACTTATAGGTATTTAAATCTGCTGTAAAAGTAGGTGTATATCTTTCAAAGGATTTTCGATATCGGGAATTTTTCGGGAGATTTATTTTTCCGGATTGCGGGGAGGTTGTCTTTCTCAGGATTACACTGATTAGGTTAATTTTTTTGATTCGATTTTTGATTTTTATTTTATGTTGATTTTTAGCTGCTCAGCCACCGCAGAGGTGTAGCCTGGCATGGCAATTATTTCGCGGTTTTTATTAAGAAGAATATAGGTGGGGTAGCCGCTGATCTGCAATTTATCAAGATAGCCACCGGTACGGCCGTTGTACAGCGATAATACGCCGGGGAGCTTTTCGCGTTTATCCAGGAATGCTTTCATTTGCTGGAGGTTATTGTCAACGGAAATGGAAACGATGGTTAGCTGCCCGTTGCACTGACTGATCCAGGAGGGAAAGTTTTTCATTCCTTCCACGCAGCCCCAGCACCAGGTGGCCCAGAAGTCGACCAGGATAAGATCAGATTTTATATCTGCAAAATTTACGGTTTCATTTTTTTCATTTTTCAGTGTCAGCAGCGGAAATTTATTCCCGACGCGGGCGCGGGTATTTTCTGTAATGACGTGGGCAATCATCGTCCTGATCCCTGGATGGGTAAGGCTATCCAGGATGGTGGCGCGGATGCGGCGGGACAGTTCATCTTTCTGCTCCGGCTCACGATTGACCCGGTATGCCTGGTTACACCCTGCTGCCAGCGCCAGTTGCTGCAGCTGTGGCGATTTAAAATAAGCAGCTTCGTGGGTTACCTTGTCGATGAGGTTACCTGCACTTCCTTTATATCGTTGTTGGGCAAGAAACATCATTCTTACAAACAAATCATCTTCCAACAGCTTCGTATAAAAGGGATTTTTTTCCTGAATGGGCGCGTTATTGAAATAATCATTCTCAAAATAATCCATCAAGCCTGTGGTATCAGGCAGCTGTTGCACAAATGCCAGGTAATAGATCGCCGCATCATAGCGCAGCAGCGGGTAAGCTGTTGATGTGGTATCGTTCGTATATTTTAATACTATTTCGTGGAAGCGTTGAAAAACAGTATCTGCCGGTAGGGTTAGCCGGAAACGGCCGGTGGTATCTACAAATAAGGGATACCAGTTTTTCAGGAGCTCTTGTTCCATGCTATGCAGGAGTTGGTTCACGGGAGTGCCGGCAGCATCGGTTACGGTGAGTTGGCCCGTCGTATCCTGAATAATATAGGCGCCGCCCGGCAGCGTGAAAAAGGACAGTGACCTGTTTTCCACGAGCAGTTTTACCAATGGTCCGCAGGAATCCGATACGGTTACCCGGAAATTTCCGGCACCATTTGTATGTACCTTCAGTATTTCCACGGGCGCCTTACTGATATAATCGGCATAGCCATACAGGGTAATGAGGCTGTGCGGATTTCCGGACAGTTGCCCTTCAATGATGATAGCGCCTTTGCCAGTCACCGGTATGATAAACAGCCAGATGACCAGGTAAAATAAACGTATACTCATGTATATGATAATTTCAATATGAAAGTAGTGTTTATAACTGACAAAAAAATGTGCGTTAATTGTTCAAATCTTCACACGGTAACTTTAAACCGCTGGCAAAAGATATCTGTTGTTAACAAAGAATTTACACTTGATAATCTGCATTCTTCTACCTTGAATGCATCAGGAAAAGAAAGACCTGCAACCCCTTAACATGAAAACCTGGATTTTATGAAAAACAACCTTACCCTGACCAGGATAAATGGCCGCAATGCGGAGGAAAATGAAGCAAAGGAACGGATTATAAAGATTGTCAATTCCCTGGCGGTAAGCGCCAGCCTGCTGGCATTTACGCTTGGATGCCTGTTATATTATATGACGGGCTACGGCATTATTTTTTACCCTGCCCTGCTGGAAAGCGCCCTTTTTCTCTCCACGCTGCTGATTACCCGTTACAGCAAACCGGTTTACGGGAAACAGTTGATGTTCTTGTTACACAGTGTTTCTATCTGGTTTTTTGGCGTGTTGCTGGGACCTGCTTCCCAGATTTACCTGTTTGCCCCCTTCCTTGCTTTTTGTGTATTCCTGGTGTTTGAAAAGCCCTGGTCGCAGGTCATAACCCTTGTTGCCAGTGCAGTGGTAATGATACTGGTACTGATTAATTTCAGGTACCCGGTGATTGCTTCGCTTCCGCTTAATAAGGACACCGAATTATACTTACACTGGCTGGTGATCATCTCTGCTACTTTTCTGAACGGCACCGCCCTGTATTATTTTGCCAAGGAAAGCAGGTTCCAGAATAAACAGCTGAAATCGCTGGTAAACCAGCTGGACAAAGCCAACCAGGCCATGCGCATCTATGTGCGTGAAACCACCCACGAAATCCGGTCGCCATTGAATGTGGTAAACAGCATCCTGCAAAATTATATTGAAACGGCCGACCAGGGGAAAAGAACGGTACAGGTAGGCATTGCCCACCTGGAAGCCGTACATTTTGCCTGCCAGGATATGCAGCTGGTAATGAGCAATGCACTGGGATGGTCGAAAATTGAGGAAGGAAAAGATGAGATCAGCAAATCACCGTTTCACTTCAGCGACTGGGTGCAGCACTTATGCGATACGTATGAATACCTGGCCAAAAGAAGATCCGTGCATATCAATATTTCACTGAACGACAACCTGCCGGAGTATATCCTGGCAGATAAGTCGAAGCTTCGCACCATTATTGTAAACCTTCTCAGCAACGCTATCAAGTTCACTACTTTCCGGTCAATCATTACAGTAAGGGCCGGCATGAAAAACAACCAGCTGGTAGTTTCCGTAACTGATCAGGGGGTGGGCATTAGCGCCGACCGGAAGGAGCACATTTTTGATCCGTATGTGACTGAACCAGGGCAGCATACAGAATCCAGCGGGCTGGGACTACCCATTGCCCGGCATATGGCCCGCATGATGGGAGGCGATCTTACGGTAACAGATAATCCTGATGGCGGGGGCAGCATTTTTACCTTGCGCATGCCGGTGGAAATTACTACTCCACCTGCTGCTATCCATCAAATGATGGACTATTCTATCTTAAAAGGCTTAAAAGTGTTGGTGGTAGACGATGACCACCTGAACCACCTCGCATTTTCACTGGCGCTCAAACGCATGGGCATAGAAGTAATAGTGGCCGACTCAGGTCCGCAGGGCCTTGCCAAAGCCCGGCTGCATCAACCGGATGCTATACTAATGGACATGATCATGCCGCATATCAGCGGTGTGGAAATGTTGTCGCAGTTCAGGGCCGACCGCCAGTTGCGGCAGATCCCTTTCATACTGGTATCCGGCAATGCCTACAGTGAAGTAAAGGAAGAAATAATTGCTTCCGGCGCGGATGGATTTTTGAGTAAACCGGTAAATATTGAACAACTGTATACGATATTGAAAGACCTGGTAGTAATGGCAGATGCTACTCCACCGGTTTCAGTCGCCAGGTAGCCCTGATCCTTCCCGCCGCCCTCATTTTATGCAGCTGCTCTTCTGTAGCGTTTTCGACCACGTGTGGCAGCCCGGTAAGGCGCGCATGATCACGGGCAGCCACCTTCTCTATTTCGAATCCCATCTTCCGGAAAAATATTTCAGCGGCTTCAAAGCTGTCGAACATTTTTTCATGAATCTGATGCTGGGCATAAAATGCTTTCCACTGTTCATCCCGTTTTATTTCGTTGGTGGCGGCATCCCGCTTCACATAAATATCTGCGGTGATCCAGTATCCTCTACGTTGTTGCAACACGCGGCGGATAATATTACATAGTTTTTCCTTTTCAGTATCATCAAGGTACATCAGCAATCCTTCATTCACCACTACAAGCGGGCCTTCCGGGAAACGGTTCACCGTTTCCATAAACTGCGCTTCATCCAATGCGTTTAACGGTAATACTTCCAGCACACCGGCCGGTGGTTGTTTCTTCAACGCCGCAACAAATTCCTTCTTTAGTGCTATTACTTCCGGCAGGTCCGTATCAATATAGTGATACCCCGGTTGTTTCACAGTTTCCAGTCCACGGAAAGAAAACCCGGAAGATAGTTCAAGGACATTTTTCGCCGGCAATTCATCCAGTAATTGATTGATACTCCAGTAACGGTCTTCGAAATGCACCACCCTTAGCCAGAATGAAAGATCCTTACTATCCGTATTCATTTGATAGGGCAGCGGCGCCAGCATGAGTTGTGCAGCTTCCTTTGCGTAAGGAATAGCGGTAACGCCTTTCAGCAGCAACAATGATTTGGCAGTAGGACTGATGGTGCTGTAATCCCGGTGAGCAGTTTCCATACCCGTTAATTTACGGATAAAGATACGCACTAAGCGTTATCGTTACCTGCTAAAAAATGTGCGTAAAAATCGGGAATGGGACTGTTCCGGATGCCGGCTATGGTTTCTTCCACCGGGTAAGGTATCTTCCGGATGGCCGGTGTAATTTTACTGCCGGTAACCGTTAGTTGCAGATAGGCCGCCAGGCGGTCTCTTTCTTTCGACCTGCCTACTGATCCGGTGTTGATCACCATTTTTCCCGCCGCTTTCAGCGGGCGTATATAAGAGAGATGCGTATGCCCGGTCACCATTATATCTGCATGATATTCTTCCATCATTCCCAACAGGTCATTTTCATCATGATCCTGGTAGAGGTATTCATCGTTACTCCGGGTGCTGCCATGTACCAGTAATACTTTTACGCCGGCAACATCCATCTGTATATGGGGTGGCAGTTCTGCGAGGAAGGCTGCGTGTTGCGGCCTAATGGTATCTTTTGTATAGTTGATGGCCTGTAGCCTGGCTGTTTGCTCTTCCGGCGTGTGTTTACTAAGCGGGTATACAGGGTGGTCAAAGGCGATGCGTTCATCATGATTGCCCATAATTACCGGGATGTTCTTTTGCCGGATCAGGTCTATTACTTCATTGTGCCACGGCGCGGCATCCGTGAGATCACCCAGGCAGTATACCTGGTGGGCACCAAACTGTTCTATGTCTTCCAGTACGGATATCAACGCAGGCAGGTTTGCGTGAATATCGCTGATGATGGCCAGCTTCAACATTTCATTTGTTCATTTTGATATTTGCAACGTTACTATTTAATTCATGCACTGCATATTTCAGGCAATAATAAACTATGAAAATACTATTATTCCGTTGAATAATACCATTACCCCAACACCGCAAGAACCGGGTTTTCCGTGGTGGCCCGGGCAGTTATTTTTGTATCTCCATAAAAAAAATACCAGATGAAAGATATTAAACAGCGGCTGCTGGCGCACGACTGGCAACAGGCAGCCACCCAATTGAACGACCGCGGCTATACGTTACTGAAAGGTGTACTGGGCAAAGCGGAATGTGATGCGCTGATCAATGATTACCAGGCCGACGACACCTACCGGAAAACAATTGTGATGGAGCGTTACCGTTTTGGGAAAGGGGAATATAAATATTTTCAGTATCCCCTGCCGGAGCTGGTCACCACTATCCGGGAAACAGTGTACCCGTTTATTGCGCCGGTAGCCAACAAATGGATGGAAGTATTGCACATTGCGCAGCGGTATCCCGATACACATGCTGCATTAAAAGCGCATTGTCACGTTAACGGACAAACGAAACCCACCATCCTGATCCTTAAATATGGGCAGGATGGATTTAACACCCTGCACCAGGACCTGTACGGCGATATTTATTTTCCAATGCAGCTGGTAGTATTCCTGAATGAGCCGGAAGAGGATTATACCGGGGGCGAGTTTGTATTAACGGAACAGATCCCCAGGGCGCAATCCAAAGCCAATGTGCTGCGGCCGCAGCGGGGGGATATGCTGATTTTTACCACTAATTTCCGGCCTGTAAAAGGCAGCAAGGGATATTACCGTGTGAACATGAAACATGGCGTAAGCCCGGTGCATAACGGGAACCGGCACACGCTGGGTATTATTTTTCACGATGCGTTGAGCTGATTGTTATTCTCCCCATGCGGTAAGCAGCAGGTTCCGCGGACCGCCGTGATTGCGGTGTTCACACAGGTATATGCCCTGCCAGGTACCTACTGCAAGCCGGCCGTTGCGGATGGGGATCATAACAGAACTGCCTAACAACGCGGCTTTCAGGTGCGCCGGCATATCGTCGGATCCTTCATCATCGTGCAGGTATTCCGGATCGTTTTCAGGGACGGTTTTATTGAAATACATTTCGAAATCTTTCCGCACGGTGGGATCTGCATTTTCATTCAGCGTAAGCGACGCCGAGGTATGCTGGATGAATACCTGCAGCATTCCCGTTTTTATTTCGGAGAGTTGCGGAAATGCCTGTACGATTTCCGTGGTGATAATGTGAAATCCCCTTCTTCTTTGCTGTAGCTGTAATGCCTGCTGGAATATTTTCATGCCGTGCAAGTTAAACATTTCATTATTGTCCGTATACCACCTTCCAGATGCGGTTGGTTTTATCGTCTGTTACCAGCATTGCGCCGTTTTTCAATACAAGGAGTCCTACCGGCCGGCCTCTTACATCTGCCGTGGTGGAATCTTTCACAAATCCGGTGAGAAAATCTGTTGGTTTACCGGCGGGTTTCCCATTAGCAAAAGGGATAAACAATACTTTGTAACCAGAAATAGGCTTGCGGTTCCAGGAGCCATGCTGGGCGATGAATGCACCCTGGTGGTATCTTTCCGGAAATTTATCTCCCCGGTAAAATACCAGGCCCAGGGAGGCGGTATGAGGGCCTAATTGCACATCGGGGATAATGGTATTGTTTGCTTCCGGTGGCGCGGGATCTTTCACGCGTGTATCAGTACGCTGACCGTAATACTTCCAGGGCCATCCGTAGAAGCCGCCTTCTTTTACGCCTGTCATGTAATCGGGTACCAGGTCGTTGCCTAATTTATCCCTTTCATTAACAGCCACCCATAAGGTAGAAGTACCGGGGGCCCAGTCCATGCCAACAGGGTTTCTTAAACCTGCGGCGTAAATGCGGCGACCGGTACCATCGGGATTGATTTCCACGATGGCTGCCCTCGATTGTTCATTTTCAATACCTTTCTCTGCATGATCGGTGGCTGAGCCAATAGCGATATAAATTTTGGATTGATCTTTATTGGCGATGATATTTCGTGTCCAGTGTTGATTTTTTTTGCCGACAGGCAGGTCTGTTATTTTCTCCGGCGCCGCGGTGATCACCGTATCGCCGGTTTTGTAAGGATAGCGGACTAACGCATTGGTATTGGCTACATAAAAATGGTTGCCTATCAGCAGCATGCCAAAGGGCTGATTCAGATTGGAAAGAAAGGTGCTGCGGAACTCCGGTATACCGTCGTGGTTAGCATCCCGCAGCAGTGTAATGCGATCTGCACTGTGCCGCATACTCTTTGACTTCTGGGCGCCTACAAACACCGCCCCTATTTTAATCACCAGCGGGAAATTACTGTTTGATTCCGCCACCAGCACATCGCCGTTTGGGAGCGCATACATCCAGCGTGGATTTACCAGGTCATCCGCATATAAAGACACGTGAAAACCCGCTGGTGCAACGGGTGTTTCACCAGGACCCCAGCCAACTACCTGGCTATAGTTCATATATGATTTTGTGGCATGGGGTGGCGGCAGGCGGGCACTGTCTTGTGCACACAGCTGATAAGTTGCGGGCAACATTAAAAGTGACAACAAATATTTTTTCATGAGAAGATGCTTTTAGGGTGATACCATCTCTCTTACAATATTTGCGCCACCGGATGCCACAAAAGGAGCGCGACCGTATGTATGGTAAAATCTTAAATTTGAACGCTTTTGCATTTTTGTTTATCTTCATATTTCCCGCCGAAGATCCAAACGAACGTGAAGACCTTAATGCTTAAAATTTTAGCCATGACGAGACCACAACAAATAATGATTATTGATGATGATGCCGATGATAGAATTTTTTTCCAGGAAGCCATTCACAATATCTCTCCGGTTATAGAAACACATGTATGCGATAGTGGAATACAGGCAATAGCGATGTTCCAGGAAAATAAAATTCCGGCTCCTGATTACATTTTCCTTGATTTCAACATGCCGCTGATGAACGGGCGCGAATGCCTGGTAGAACTGAAAAAGATCCTTCAGCATCAGTTAACGAACATCATCATACTGAGTACTTCTGATATGAAGGAAGATATGGAAGATGCCATGCGGCTGGGTGCAAAATTATTCCTGACCAAGCCCAATACTTTCCAGGAATTATGCACTATGCTGAAAGGGGTATTGGAAGGCAGATGGCATAAGATCTTCTCCACAGAAAAATAAAGGTTATTTGGCAGTTGCACCTTTATTGTATTTGTTCCTATACTCGAGTGGCGATAACCCGGTTGTTTTCTTAAAGATTGTCCTAAACGCCTTTGTATCCGAATAACCCACTTCCCACATAATTTCATTGATATTTTTACGGCTGCTTTCAAAGCTTTTTTTGGCCACTTCTACCTTTACCCGTTGGATATATTCCGATACAGTGTTGCTGGTTGCTTTCTTAAATCTTCTTTCCAGGCTTCTGCGGCCTACGGCAAACATGGATGACAACTGTTCCACCGTGATTTTTTCCTGCCAGTTCTGCTCAATAAATTCCTGCGCCTGTTTTACTGATTCATCCTGGTGTTCGCGCTGACCTTTGAAAATGGTGAAGGTGGCCTGGTTAGTGCGGTCTATTTCAATTTCAAAATACTTGGACGCAAGAATGGCCATGTCCCTGTCTGTATACTTTTCTATCAGGTAAATGAGCAGGTTCCAGAAGGAGTTGGCACCACCGCTGGAATAAATACCCTTTTCATCTGTAATGATCTTTTCAGACACCAGTTCCACATCGGGGAACATGTTCCTGAATTCATTGGCTGCCAGCCAGTGCGTGGAGCAACGCTTTCCATTGAGCAAGCCAGTGGATGCCAGTAAAAAGGCGCCTACACAAAGGCTGGCCACTTCTGATCCGTGGTGGTGCTGTTGTACAATCCAGGGATAGAAATCCTTATTCTGTTCTATAACCACTTCACGCTCCCCGTTCACTGCGGGAATAATGATGAGATCTGCTTTATGTTTTTCTGTGATCATAACGTCCGGTGTTACTTTAAAAAACCGGTCGTATTCGTGTGCTTCTTTGGAGAGCCCCACCAGCTGCACGTTGAATAGCGGATCCTTTCCAACGCTTTCGAGGAAGTCGTTGGCTTTGGTAAACAGTACAAAGGGACCTTCAATACTACTGAGCGCAACGGCGCCTTTGGGAACGAGAATGGATATTTGTTTCATAATTCAAATCTAAGATAAAAGTTTCGCTGAATCAACCCTAAACAGCTGGTGCGCGTACCTTATCTTACTAAATACTTTTTTGGGAAGCCGGTCAGCCCGGCTCCCCAAAAAACATTACACTTCCGCCGCTACGCTGGTGGTATTCACCACCGCGCCTTTGGCCAGTTTTCTTTTTACGATTACGCTTACGCGGTGTACCAGGTAAATACAGGGAAGGGTTAAGCCTACAATTACCCATCCGAGTGTATCATAGTGTTCCAGCGGACTGAATTTATCTTTCTGGGATACGATCATCCCTGCAATGACCGCCGCTATTCCGCCGGCAATTTGTTGCAGGGAGGAGTTCACGCTCATAAAGGCGCCGCGGTCCGACAGATCGGGGATACCGGTAGTTAAGGCGGTGAATGGGATCATACGGCCCATGATACCTGCCATCATCAGTACGTTCAGGCACATGATGATCCAGAGCGGTTGCGGTGTTAAGTGTGTATAAATAATGATGATCACCAGTGCATAAATGGAAGCAATGGTAAAGAGCGTAAACCTGTCTTTTTTATCACTTAACTTTCCCAGCACCGGCATAATGAACAGGGAACCAACACCGGTGACCATGAACAACAGCGGTAACTGTTCATGTGTAACGTGCAGGTTATTCACGGCAAATGCGCTACCGAAAGGCATCATCATAAAACCGCCTACAGACATGAGTGCGGTGGCGGTGAAACCGATGCGGTAATCGCGGCTTCTTACGGTATGCCACAGGTGCGTGAATGCGCTTTTATCGCGTTGCACCGCCAGGTGTGCAATTACCGGTTGCAGCTGAAGGATGATCAGTAGCATCACGATAGCGGCTACACCGGCTACAAGGAAAAAGGGCGCTTCCCATCCCCAGGCGTTGGCGAGGTATAACCCAATAGGAATACCGAGTACCTGGCTGGCGCCGAATGCCATTTGCACAAACCCCATCACGCGGCCGCGTTGTGAGATATCAAAAAGATCGGTGACGATCGCCAGGGAAATAGATCCTATTACGCCGCCAAATAAACCAGTAACGATGCGGGCCGCCACCATCGTGTAATACGTGTTGGCCAGGCCGCAGCACAGTGTGCCGAGGATAAAGCCCGCATAAAAAAATATCAGCAGTTTTTTACGGTCGAAGCGATCGGCAAAGCCGGCAGTGAGCAGACCAGAGATACCGGCGCTGAAAGCGTAGGCCGATACGATGAGCCCGAACTGGTTAGGCTTTATGTTCATCGATTTCATGAGCATATCACCGAGTGGCGACATGACCATAAAATCGAGGATGACCGTGAATTGTGTGAGTGCCAACAGGGCTACTATCATTTTCTGGTGACCCGAAAATGCGGTGGATGCTTGTTTCATTAGGGAGATTTTGAGCTTATCTATTTGTTAGTCTTCCAGCTCTGCACATTCGTACTCGCTGGCATTGATTAATGCAATAATGCGATCCGGCACCGGTTCGGCAGTTACTACTCTCAGCACGCAATCTACGTCTTCCATGTCTACTGTCCATTTTTCAATAAAGGACTGCTGATCCAGTAACGACGCTACTTTGGAGCGGGCTTGCACAGTGGCAATGTTTGTTTTGAAAATGAGAACGTGTTGCATGACTAATTTGTTTTTGTGAGCGAGCGTTCATTTATTAATTTGACAAAAAAAAGGGCTATTTCATTATTCCTTTTATCACACAGTCGAATGTTTCTTTCATGATCTTCTCTGAAAACTTAAACTTGCGGCCATCGAGACTTCGTCCTTCGTTATGGAATTTTATCAGTGAGTATAAGGGCGCAAAAGCAACAGACCAGTATACTTCGAGGGGCATTTCTTTGATCTCTCCGCGCTTTACAGCATTATGTACATAGCTCCCCATTGCGCTATGGAATTCATGTGAGATCGTTTCCAGCATTTTTTCTTTATACATAGAATTCCGCAGCTGTTCAAAGAAATTGACAGATTGGTGGTTATCCAGTGAAAAAGCGGCCCTGTTTTTCCATTGGATCCACAGCCCTTCCTCAAAGCCCATTTCCGGGTTAAAATCTTTCAGGGTGGCCCGCGTCATTTTCAGTGCTTCTTCTGTACTGATGCTGGTCAGCAGGTCTTCTTTATCTTTATAATAAATATAAATAGTTGCCGGAGATACTCCCGCTGCTTTTGCCAGCCGGTTGATGCCAAAATTTTCCAGCCCATCTTTCACCACCATCTCAATAGCTGCCTCGCGAATGGCCTGTATTTTATTTTCGTCTCTGTATCTCATGCCGCACAAAGATAAGTGAGCGATTGCTCATTTTAAAATATTTTTTTGAGACTGGGGATTTTGAGAGGGGCTGACTATAGATTTATAGCCAGCCCTTTAAAATTAGTGTGAAAGATCGGGCGGGGTGAGATTTTTAGAAAGACCTCCATCTACGGTTAGTTCCTCACCAGTAGTAAATGTAGCATCGAAGGCCAGGAACAATACGGCCTTCGCCACTTCATCCGTATTACCATTGCGTTTCAACGGCGTTACCTCCTCCCCGATTTTTTCGAAGGCCAGCAATTCTTCCTTCGATGCGCCGGACACGCCCATAGTGGGTGTGTGAATAAAACCCGGACTCACGGCATTTACGCGGATGCTCCTGGGCAGCAGTTCAGCCGCAAAACCTTTTACAAAGGAGGCCAGCGCCGCTTTTGCACCGGCGTACACGCTCATGCCTGCATAGCCGGAATCATTGGCGATGGACGTAGTGAATACAATGGCGCCATAATCTTTTATTAACGGCGATAGCTGCTGTACGGTGAAATAGGCTCCTTTGGTATTGATGGCAAAGGTTTTATCGTAAGTGGCTTCCGTTACTTTGTCGAAGGGTTCCAGCAACGAGAAGCCGGCATTTATAAACAGGAAATCAATTTGCCCCAGGGTGGCAGCCACGGTGTTGCGCAGGGTTTCAATGTCGCTCATGGATGATGTATCGGAAGCTATGATGTGTACGCTGTTACCCAACTCCTCTTTGGCGGCTTCCAGGTTCTTTGGATTTTTCCCGGTGAGCAATACTTCTGCACCGCCTGCGATCAGCATTTTAACCACTGCCAATCCCATACCATGTGTACCGCCGGTGACTACCGCTGTCTTTCCATTGTAATTATTCATTGTGCTGGTCATGTTATTTTTATTTTGATGATCAATGCTGCAAAGTGACGCAGATCGGGTGAACAGAACAATAACGGACATTATGTTCCTATACGGAAAATTTTATCCGTATGCCTGGAATCCGGCTATTAGGGATAAATTTGTCCGTATCAGAAAAGTGACCGGTTATGTATGAAAAAAAGATTCCAAAAAGTTTTGCGTGCGGGATGGCGATCATCATGGAAATCATAGGTGGTAAATGGAAATCCTATATGGTATACCTGATCAACAAAGGGGTAAGAAGACCCAGTGAGCTGCAAAGAGCGATGCCTTCCGCCAGCCGGCGGGTGCTGGATCTGCAGTTGCGGGAACTGGAATTCCACGGCATCATAAAACGGGTTATTTATCATGAGCTGCCGCCGAAAGTAGAGTACTATCTCACCGATTTCGGCGAGTCGTTATTGCCGGTGGTGGATGCGATGGATAAATGGGGGGAAGACTACCAGGGTGAATTTGAGACATTAATGAAAAAGAAAACAGAACCAGTGGCCGTATAAGATTACCACCAGGAGGTTTGCTGCAAAAATGCCTGTGGTGTTTGACCGGTGAAAGCCCGGAAGTCTTTTATAAAATGCGCCTGGTCATAATAGCCGGCATCATAGGCTGCTTCTGTGAGGCTGCCGGCTTCCGGAAAATGATCCAGCAGGTGCCGTAATCTTACGATGGCGGAGAATTGCTTGGGCGTAGTTCCTACGCTTCGCCTGAATCGTTTTTCAAATGCATCCTGACTGATGTACAGGTCTGCTGCCAGTGATTTGATCTTCACATCGCCGGCGGCTGTTTTAATTTGTTGTACCGCATGGCGGATGAGTAAATCCGGTTGCCGGCTGCTGAGTGCCGCCATCAGGAATTGCTCCACAATCGCGATCCGCTGCAGGTTGTTTTTTGCCTCATACAACTGTTCTTCCACTTCCCTTATTTTATGGCGCTGTACCAGTTGATCGAGCGATTCATGGGTATCGAACAATTCATGCAGGGGTGTTTTGAAAAAGGCGGCGGCGCCACCTTCCCTAAACTTCACCAACACATTGCCGGTGCCGGGCGCATAGTGTAACAACCGGGAAGTTCTGCGCAAACCTGCCAGCGCTGTTACCGGCAGGTTGAACGCCTCACCGGATTCCCCGCTTATTACTTTACCACCAAACCGGAAAGACATCACCACAGCAGTATCCGGCATTACGCGGTTCTCCATGCCGTCTTTGCTTTCGATGATCAGATAAGCGCTGACATAAGGAGAGAGAAGGGCTGAGGGAAGATAACTTTCCATGTTCATGCGGCAGCTATTTGAGTGCTTATAAAGATACGGATAATTAGTGTTTAGTCCGGCGGACTAAACACTAACCTCCTGCTTACCGCATGGCTTTTATCAATGCTCCCACCTGCTCTTCTCCATAACCGGCCTTGATGCCTTTATTCATAAGGTTGAGGATGAAGGCGGGCACGTCGCCGGGAATGCCGGATTCAGCGGCCTGTTTCATCATTAAAGTCATAGATACCGCGCAGGTTTTGAGGCTGCTTTCCGGTTGGGAAAAATTGTTGGTGCTGATCACAGCGCCTTCATGCCGCACCATTTCCCCAAGTACCGGTGCAATGTTATGGATCATATCGCCTAATGCGTTTACATCCAGCTTTTCTGATTCAAAGATCCTGGCGCCCTGCAGGAAGCCGGTGATCAAACCGAACAGGCTGGAAAGTATGGCGAGATCCCACGCAGCGGCGGCGCCGGTGGCGGCTCCCATATACATCAGGTTGCCACCCAGTACTTTTAACACGGATTCCCCTTTTTCAAAAGCGGCCTGTTGCCCGGATAAAAAAATAGGCGTATCCGGTTTTCCTATCTGCCGGGGGGTGGCCAGCAGTGCGCCATCCAGGTAGTGCGCCCCAAGGGACTGTGCCCAGGTTGCTGCTGTTCTTGCATCCTGCGGGGTGCCGGTAGTGAGTTCCAGCAGAAGGCGGCCATTCAGCGCCGTTGCTGCTTCCGGCGTGGAAAGAATGCTGCGGGTGGTTTCGTAATTATTGAGGCAGGTAATGATCACCGGGCTTGCCAATACCGCTGCGGCAGGATCTGCTGCCAATACAGCGCCATCCGTTACCAGCGGCGATGCTTTTTCTGTGCTGCGGTTCCATACGGTTACGCGGTAACCATTATCCAGCAGGGTACGCGCCAATACAAATCCCATAGGGCCTAACCCAATTACAGCAACACTTTTATTTGTTGTCATCGTCTCTTTTTTTAGGCCTCAAATGTCTTGACTACGGCGGTGACGGACAATAACCGAAAAAAGTTTCACCCATGGAAAAATTTTTCGGTATACTCCCCTGTTGCGTTACGACGATGCGCTTTTATGAAGTAGTGTAAAATGTTTATCTTTCCTGCAAATGAAACACCATGTACGAGAAAAAAATCCCCGAACTGCACTGTGGCATCAGCATTTTCATGAAGGTATTGGGCGGTAAATGGAAAGCCTGGATCATTGAGTGTATTCATGATGATATCAGACGGCCAAGTGAAATTCACCGCGAGATGGAAGTAAATGGCGCCAGCATGCGCGTGATCACCATGCACCTGAAGGAGCTGGAAGATCTTGGCATACTGTACAAAAAAGTATATGCCGGTATCCCGTTGAAAGTAGAATATTACCTGACAGAAGTTGGACTAAGCACCTTACCTCTGATAAAGGCCATGGATCAATGGGGCAAAAAGAACCAGGCCTTACTAACGAAAGATGAAAACAAAGCGGTATTGGCGGATAACTGATACCTGCTCTGCTTTTTCGTTTAGCCGCACAGGTGATGAAGCGCCGCATATTGCAGCAGCATGATTGTTTTCCCATCCCTGATTTCCCCGGTGCGGATCATGTCCATTGCCTGCGTAAACGGCAGTTCCAGCACTTCTATATTTTCCTGTTCGGCTTCCAGTCCGCCGCCATCGTGAACTTTCAGCTCTTTCGTGTATGCGGCCACAAAAAAATACAGGATCTCGGTAACAGAGCCCGGCGACATATACGCTTCAAATACTTTCTCCACCGCGGTTACCTGGTAACCGGTTTCCTCCATCGTTTCCCGGCGGATGCATTCTTCCGCATTATCTTCATCCAGTAAACCGGCGCAGCATTCTATCAGCAACCCCGTTTCGTTGCCATTGATATAGGTAGGCATGCGGAATTGCCGGGTTAGCACTACGGTGCCATGTTCTTTATTATACAGCAATATAGTAGCTCCATTGCCGCGATCATACGCCTCCCGCTCCTGCTTCACTACTGCCCCATCGCTGTCGGTCATTTCATAGGTGATTTTCTTGAGTGTGTACCAATTGTCCGACAGGATGGCTGTTTCCAGAATATTAATTGTTTTCATATTAAATGATCGATTATGATCGTTTTTGATTATTTTTGATCAAGTTAATTATTTAAAATGAATTTCCAGCTAAGAAAACAAAAAATACTGGCGCTGCTGCATGCGAAAGGAGAAGTAGCCACCGGTGAACTGGCGCAGACATTGGGAATTTCAGAGATCACCATCCGGCGGGATCTCAATCAGTTGTCGGACGACGGGCTGCTGTACCGTACCCACGGCGGCGCTATCCCGGTGACCGGGCAGGATTCCCCCTTTGAATTTGTGAACAAAGCAGCAGCCAACCAAGCAGCAAAAGATAAGATCTGCAGAAAAGCAGCAGCGGAAATCAACGATGGCGATATTATTTTCATGGATTGCGGCAGCACTGTTTTCCGCTTATGCCAGTTTATAAAAAACAAAAAGATTAAAGTAATCACCAACTCCCTCCCGGTGATATTTGAGCTGCAACATTCCGCAGTATCCCTTAACATTATCGGCGGCGAATACGATGCGGCCCGGCAGGCCATACATGGTACAATGGCCACAGAGCATATTCAACGGTATAAAGCAGGCAAGGCATTTATTGGTGTAGATGGCCTCTCGGTGCAGGGATTGTTTGCACACAGCGAAAAAGAAGCAGCTATTGCCACTGCGCTGGCTACACAAAGTGACTATACGTACCTGTTATGCGATGCAGGGAAAATAGGGAAAACCTCCTACCTGAATTTTGCAGGACTGGAGTTGGTAGATGCAATTATTACGGATGGCGATCCGGCCGCATTGAAGTATTGTAAGAAGAAGGGAGTAAAGGTGATAAGCGCATGAGTTATTCCAATATCTCCTTCAGCCGCTCTCTGGTATTCGGGGTTATCCGTCATACCGTTATGCCGCTGCCCTTTCAGTGTGATCAGTGTATCTCCCGGTTTAAAATATGCTTTCAGTTTTTCGGAAGAGCCGTAGTAAATCACTTCGTCGTTATCACCATGAAAGATGGTAACGGGAACGGTAACACGTTGTATATTCCTGTAAGTTGGAAATGTATACTTCAATAAAAATGAAGGCAGCATGGGATAATAATACCTGGCCATATCTTTCATGCTGAAGTAGGGCGCCTGCAGGATGAGTTGCCTGGGATGATTGTCTGCTGCGAGGCGTGCGGCGGTACCTGTGCCCATGGAATAACCGAGAATAACAATCGTATTTTCCGGGTAAGCTGTTTTCAGGCTGTCATAGGCAGTTTGTGCATCGGCATAAAACTGCCGTTCACTGTGGATCTTTCCGCTACTTTTTCCGTAACCGCGGTAATCAAACATAAATACATCATAACCAAGGTGTGTATATACCCTGGCGGCTTCTCCCCACGACCGGAGGGAGCCGGCGTTACCATGGAGATAAAAGATAAGGCCTTTGTCGCCACGGGATTTAAATAGCAGCCCGTTTAACTGTGTGCCATCAGCAGTGGTAATAGTGCGTTCTTCGAAGGGCTCGGGGAACTGGAAAACATACGCCGGCGGTAATCTCTCCGGAAAAAAAAGCAAGCGCTCCTGGATGAAATAAACGAGGACACAAACCGCTGCATACAGGAGGAGCAGCACGCCTGTTGTTTTCAGCACCCATTTTACTATTACAGCTAACATCTATGTAAGATACAAAGAAACACAAATCATGTTATCACCGGCGGTCTTCTACTTCCCCAGTTTTTTGAAGGTGCCGTTTACGCCATCCCAGCTGTATTTGGTAAGCTCTTCTTTTACTGACATAACCGGTTCCCCGTTCTTATCCAGCTTATCTGTTTCTTCTTCTTCATGCATTTTCAGGATGATGGTATCTGGTAGACCGTTTTTCTCGCCGGGGAAAATGAAAGACTCCTCATGATAATATACACCGGCATCACCCACATCCATTCTTTCCGGCAGTGCGGCGATCCGTCCATCCTTCATCCAGGCGAAATAATAATAGTTTGTCGAGACACCACAGGCTGCTCCACCAAAGCCAACAGATACGATATTTTGCACGTTGGTAAGACCGAGACCGGCCATTACCTTCGCATAGGAAAAACCAGCGGATTCATCATCCATTATCCGGAATGTGGTGGCAGCAAGGATTTTACGGGCTTGTACGGCTTTTAATTTCACAATATACTGCGGGTATTTTTCATTGCCGATCAGTGTATCCACGCGGCGGTCGTAGGCAAATACAAATTTCATGTCGCCTCTGCGCATAGGAGGAAAAGAGATCAGTCCTTCCCACACGTAGCCTTGTTTTTCCACACCATCCTTTTTGTATTTAATCTGTACCCAGGGAAGGGTGAGACCTTTGAGTGTGAGCATTTTGCCGGGCAATACCTCCACCGTAGTAATATCGTCGCCGGCCAGCAGGGTGTCGATGGCGGCTTGTTTGGTATCCGGGCTCATACGTACCAGTGCGGTATCTGCAAAAATATACCGGCTATCATCTTTGTTTAACGACCAGGTATTGAAGATAAATTCCTGTTCCTGGGCAAAAAGAGGGGTAGCAAAACAGGCGAACAAACAAGTCAGCGTAAAAAACAACATCGTTTTCATGAGGTATATTGATTAAAGCGCAAAAATAGCGTTTTACCTCCTGAAAACGATGCGTTGCCATTAATTTGCCGGAGGGCATATCTGCATCATGTATACTGCGCTGCTGGCCTCATAGGATTGCAGCACGCCGGTTACACAAGGCACTTTATAGTTACGGTAGGTTAACCCACGGGTAACGTCGCGGTTCCCCCAGGCGGCGTTGATATTTTTCTGGATCCAGGGCAGGAACTGCGTTTGGCCGGCATCGTTGATCAGCGTCATCACATATTGTCCGAAGATGGCCTTTAATATGCCCTGCTCGTTCCAGTCGCCTTCGGCGGGCATAATACCATTTACATCGCTCATGGTTTTCTGCGTATAGGTAGCGGCGAGCTTCGCCTGATCAAGATAAGTCGCGGTACCGGTTTCTTTGTACAACATCACGGCTGCTCCAATGAACGTTCCCTGGTTGTAGGTGTAATCGGACCAGCCTTTGTTACCATTTACATTATTATCTGCCACCCTGCCGGTAGCGGGATCATAAAGATTATTTACGCCCCAGTTGTACACGTCTTTTGCTTTTTGAAGATAAGCGGCTTCGCCGGTGATCTTATACAGGGTCATGGCGGCGATCACAGTGGGGAAGTTAATACAGGCGTTTTTACCGCTATGGTTAAAATCCCAGAACATGCCGCCTTTATCCGGATCATAAGATCCATCCCATACCCTTTTGAAACCCGAAACGGAGAGGTCGAGATATGCCTTGTTGCCGATAACCTGGCTGGCACGGGCAAGTGAAATGACCCACCACATAATATCATCGTAAATAAACCATTCCTTGGTATTGTTCCAGTTGTATTTATCATAGCGGTTATAACCACCCTGGAAGATATCGGTGATGCGTTGAAGATCGGCCGGATCTTTTGTGCGTGTGTATACGTTCATGGCCATATCCCAGTAAATTGCCTGGACCCAGATGGCGCCGATGCCTTTCTTTTCGGTATTGCTGTAATAGAGCTTGTCGGCCGTACTGTAGAAATACTGGTTAAAACTGGCGTAGGCAGTAGCCGCATCTTTGGTAGTAAAAGATACCGTGGGCGTTGGTCCCGGCGTAACAGGATCTTCTTTTGCGTTGCTTTTGGAACAGTTGCTGTGCAGCAGCAATGCTGCAAAAAGTAAACAGGTTATTTTATACATATGATCGGGTTAAAACCGGGAGCCGGTACTACAGTCCGGCTTCCGGTGGTTCTTTAAATATACTTACCAGCCTGGATTTTGCACCAGTTGTTTATCATTATCCACATCATCTGCCGGCAGTGGGAACAGGTAATGTTTTCTTTCAAATACGCGGGTTTCAAAAGGCACTACCTGCAGGAAGTCGGGCATATCAGATCCGATGTTCAAACCATAGACAGGACCGTTTTCTGTTTGTTCTGCTATTTTCCAGCGGCGTACATCAAAGAAACGGTTATTTTCAAAAGCCAGTTCCACGCGGCGTTCTTTGCGGATCGCTTCACGGATGGCGGCTTGCCCGGCGGGTGCCGGCAATTCTGCCGATCCGTATTGCGGAATCCCTGCCCTTTCCCTGA
The DNA here is from genome assembly GCF_050434025.1 of Chitinophaga sp. W3I9. Lineage (NCBI taxonomy): Bacteria > Pseudomonadati > Bacteroidota > Chitinophagia > Chitinophagales > Chitinophagaceae > Chitinophaga > Chitinophaga sp. W3I9. The sequence goes on along the minus strand of NZ_JBNPWC010000001.1, from coordinate 2,971,738 downwards.
TGAGGTTCACATATTTCAGTGCTTCCGGGCTGGCAGGATTGGCTTCATTCACACATTCTGCGTAGCTGAGATAGATCTCCGCCAGGCGGATGAGCATCAGCGTACGGCCACCTACATCCCATTTGCCGAGGCCCTGCGCCTTGCGTACAATATAGCCGGTAGGACTGTAATCGTTGTTGCCTGTGGCCTTACCGGAGTTGCCGTGATTATAGATGCGGGTAACGATATTCCCAAAAGATTTATTCAGCCAGGTGCTTCCATCGTAAGTGATGTTTACATAAAAACGGGGCTCGCGGTTTACCCATTGGTTATAGATATTGCTGGGCGCCGTTTCATTAGGACCGGTAAAATCTGAGTAGCCTGTTTTTACATACTGCGATAACGGGTCATCGATGCTTCTGCCATTCTTCATAAAAAATGCGTCTACCATATTCTGGGTAGCACCTAAACCGCCGCTTCCCCGTACATCGCTGGAAGGTGCGCCGCTGTGGAACGGCGTCATTTCGTACTGACGGGAATTCAGCGAATTGGCAGGACGGGCAAAGATCACTTCCGGGTTCCAGTCGGTCAGGAATACATCCCTGCAGGAAAGATAAGGATCAAATTCTCCCTTTGCATTATTCTTCTTAAATAAACTGTAGGTAGAAGGCACAAACTGGTCGAGGAAAGATTTATAGGCCTCTGCCGCCAGTTTCCATTTATTGGCATCGTACGACTGGCTGATCAGCTGTTTGCCATCCGTGTTTTTCAGGGCAGCCATATCGGTGTTTCCATTAAACAACGGGCTGGCGCTGTACATCAGTGCATTGGCGCGGAAGGCCAGTGCAATGCCTTTACTGATCCGGCCGTAGTCCTGATCGTTGTTGGGTATTACCGGTAAGTTAGCCGCAGCTGTTTCCAGTTCTGAAGTTACATAGGCCACGCACTCATCAAAGGAGTTGCGGGGCATCTGGAGACTGGCATCCACTTCTACTGGTTTTTCGCCCATGAGTACAACGGGACCGTATATACGCATCAGGTAAAAATAGTACATGGCGCGCAGTGCCCGGGCCTCTGCTTTGTATTGGGTGATGAGATCCGGTGAGAGATCTGTTATTTTATCGGCGTTATCAATAAATACGCTGGCTGCGCGGATACCCCGGTAAAAATTGGTCCAGTAGTCGCCCACAAAACCGGATTTGGCATCCCAGCTGCCGATGTTTACGCTGTTGGATTGTACAAATCCCCACACATAATCTGCTTCATCGCAGCCACCGGTCCATAAGCCGCGGTTGTTGTAATCGCCGGGGTTGCGTTGTCCGAATTCATCCGGTATGCGGACATACACGTTGTTCAGGAATTTCTGTGCGGTAGCCCAGGTACGGAAAGTTTCCTCGATGGTTAGCCGGTCGTCCGGCACCTGGTCCAGGTATTTTTTGCACGATGTCAATAACACGATGCCCAGTAAAATATATAATAGCTTTTTCATGATCAGTTGCTTACGTGATTAAAATTTCAGGTTTACTCCCAGCGAAATGGTTCTCACATTTGGATAAGTAGAACCGTTGTCGGTATTTAATTCAGGATCCCACAATTTGAACTTGCTGAAAGTAAGCAGGTTGATACCCTGTAAGTAAACAGATGAATTCCGGACGCCTATGCGCTGCAGCAAACTGGCGGGCAGGTTGTAGGCGATCTGCGCAGATTTCAGGCGGATGAAGCTCACATCTTTTACCCACCAGCTGCTTGGCTGGGTGTTGTTTACATTCTCTGCTTCGCCATAGGCGAGACGTGGGTAAAACGCGTCCTGGCGTGGGTTTTCAGGGGTCCATCTGTCGGTAGCAATGCTATAGGCGTTGCTTTCCCCGCCACCGCCATTGAATGGAATGATGGCGCTGCCCTGCAGCATACGATCGGCATCGGAGATTCCCTGGAACAGGAAACCAATATTAAATCCTTTGTAGGCAAGATTTAACCCGAAGCCATACACCATTGCGGGTACATCGCCGCGGCCGATCTTTGTTTCATCGGAGGAGTTGATCTTACCGTCTCCGTTAAGATCCTTGTATTTGATGTCGCCCGGTTTCACCTGTGAGCGGGAACCCGGAACGGCGCTTTTGTCGATGTCTGCCTGGTCAATGAACAAGCCTTCTGCGATATAACCATACCGCGCCAGGATATTATTGCCGCGGTGTTCCATCCATGGGTACAGCTGCGGCGGGCGGTCATCTTCCAATACTTTATCCTGGTTCCAGGTAATGTTACCTCGCACGGATACTTCTACATTCCCGATACGTGCATTGTATTCCAGGTTGGCATCCAAACCTTTGTTTTCCACGGCGCCGAGGTTACCATACTGCTGATTATCAAGGCCCATGAAATCCACGTTGGAAGCGCGTTGCAGGAAGATACCGGTACGGTGTTCCTTGAACACATCCACATTTACAAGGAGACGGTCGTTCAGTGTACGCAGTTCTATACCCAGGTCCTGTTTATTGGAAACAGACCAGCGCACATCCGATGCATAACGGGTGATGCTGATACCACTGCCGCCGTTAAAACCTTTTCCAAACGTATAGCCGTGATCGTTATCATTCAGTTTGGTGATATACAGGAAACGCTCTTCTGCGCTACCGAGACCGGTATTACCGTTGGAGTAGCGGAACTTCAGGAAGGAGATGGCGTTTTTAAACGGCTCAAAAAAACGTTCATTGGAAGGTACCCAGGCTAAACCGATAGCGGGGAAAAATCCGTAGCGGTTTTCCGGTGCAAACAATTCCGAGCCGTTGTAGCCGAAATTGAATTCCATAAAGTAACGGTCGTCGTAAGAATAGGCTGCTTTACCTGCCAGGCCGAGGTATCTTTCCGGGATGGAGTTGATAAAGTCGCCGGCGAGGGTATTGGTTTTATCGCTGGTATAAAACAATCCTAAACCGGTTACGCGGTGTTTACCAAAACCACGGTCGTAGTTGATGGCGGCCTCTGTATAAAACTGGCGGGTGGTCTGCCGGTCGCCATCGTTTTTATCGAAGCCGAGGTATTGATTACCGGTGAATGTTTTCAACAGGTTAAGCGTACCATCCGGTTTGTACGGATTGTTCATATCCGGGAACCAGGTGTCCTCGCGTTTGGAGCGGGTAATATAGTTCTGGTTAAAAACGTCGAAGGCAAACATCGCGGTGGCCGACAACCCTTCCGTAATGGATTTCAGGTCTTGCGTAGCCCGGATATTGGAGTACAACTGGTTCCTGAATTCGTTGCGATAGCCTCTGCGGGTAAGGTCGGCATAAGGATTCCTGAAGCCGCCGTTGGCCGAGCGACCGGGAACGAAGCCACCAGGGTACATTACAGGATACACCACCGGGGAGGCGTCCATCGCGCTCTGGAAAATATCGTGGGTGTTAATGCCGGGGTAGTTACCATTGGAGAAGTATCCCTGCAGGCCTACATCAAGCTTGGTGGACTTTGTAACTTTCAGGTTCAGGTTAGACGTAAAGTTATAGCGGTTATATTTTAAGGAAGAATTGTACTTCTCCAGGTCGTCTGTTTTCAGGAAGCCGCTTTCGTTATAGTAGCCGAGTGATACGTAGTACTGTGCATTTTCCACACCGCCGCTGGCGTTGAGGTTAGCGCTGCGGGTATGACCGTATTTATTGAATACAGCATCCATCCAGTTTACGTTCGGGTATAACAGCGGGTCCACGTTACTTTTTGTTTTTTCGATAGTTTCTTCGGAGAACACCGGGTTGTGGTTGCGGGTGGTAGAGGCTTCGTTGGCGAGGTTCATATAAGTAACGCCATCGAGCATTTCCGGTCGTTTGGTAAAGGAGTTTACGCCTTCATTATAATCGAAGTAGATCTGTGGTTTACCTACTTTCCCTGTTTTTGTTTTCAGGAGAATAACACCATTGGCGCCGCGCACGCCATATACGGCGGTACCGGCGGCATCTTTCAGGATGGTGAACGACTCAATGTCTTCCGGGGAAATGTTATTGATAGATCTTTCCACACCATCCACGAGGATGAGGGGCGTTGCTTTATTACCGCCTCCGAAGGTGGAGATACCGCGGATCCAGATATCGGCGCTGCCTTTACCGGGTTCGCCGGTACGCTGCACGCCTATTACGCCGGCGATGCGGCCTGCCAGCATGGAAGAGATGTCTGATGCCGGCTGTTTAAATTCCGCCGGGCGGATAGTGGACTGGGCGCCTACCAGGCTTACTTTACGCTGGGTACCGAAACCCACTACGGCTACTTCGCCGAGTGATTTGCTGGCTACTTTCAGTTGTACGTTGATGGTAGTTTGACTGCCAGCTACTATTTCTGCCGTTTCATAACCAATGAAGCTGAATGCCAGTACATCGGTAGCAGCGTTTACGATGATCTTGTAACGTCCGTTGGCGTCGGTGGTGGTCATGGTGCTTACGCCCCTTACAGCTACGCTTACGCCGGGAAGTGGTTTACCGTTTTCATCTTTGATCACACCGGACACCACTACTTCCTGGCGGGTCATGGCCGCTTTGGGGGCAGTGAGTTTACTGATGACTACAATATCATTTACTTCTGCATATCCGAGGGATTTGTGTTGCAGTAATTTTTCGAGAACGTAGTCCAGTCGCTCGTTGGAAAACGAGTACCCTTCTACTTTGTAGCCGCTGAGCAGTTGCCTGTCGTAGGCAAAATTAATTTTTGTATGGCGGTGCAGGTCCCTGATGGCAGATTCCAGGCTACCTCCTTTCAATGCAATAGTGACGCTGGTTTCCTGCAGGATTTGTCCCTGGCCGGCGTATACCGGCAGTATGGCTGGGACACACGTCAGGGCCAAAACGACTGCAAGCATTCGTTTTCTGAAATTTTTTACAATTTTCTTCATACGTGGTTAGGCATTAATTGTTAGCATTAACAAAAGGTTCCATTTACGTGGCATTAATACGTAGTTGTTTTAAGCGATTAGCTTTGGTGATACATTGTTTATTATTCGTAAATAACGGTGTGCTGATTGATCGTGCGTACTTTCAGATGATGGATCGCCGCCAGCACCTGTGCTGCTTTTTCGGGCGCCATATCTGTTGGCAATTCCGTGGTATATCTGGTGGTTCTTACATGTTCCTGTGTGGTGGTGATGGTGATGCCGAAGTTTTTTTCCATCAGTATCACCATGTCGTGGAAAGTAACATCATTGAAAACGAGTTTGCCATCCTTCCATCCGGGCAGTTGTTCGTCTACCGGTGAAACTTTTATCTGCCCGTTGTTCCGGTTGTACACCAGTTCCTGGTTTTGCCCGAGGATGTGTGCGGGTGAGGCTTTTCCAGAGATGCTTACTTTGCCGGATACCACTCCTATGCTGAGGGTGTGTATTTCTTTATAGGCGGCGATGTTGAAGGACGTTCCCAGTACGGTGGTCTGGAGCGGACCGCTTTCTACAATGAACGGTACACCGGGATTTGTTTTCACATCAAAGAAGGCTTCCCCGTCAACCAGGTCGAGTTTTCTTTCTTTGGAGAGGTTGTCGGGTATCCGGATCGTGGTGCCGGCGTTTAACATCACTATTGATCCGTCGTTGAGGTGAATGGTTTTTCTTTCACCGGTGCGGGTGGCGTAGGTGGTCCAGGTAGCCTGTGGGTGTGGATGCAGCAGGTACCAGGCCGCCCCGGCGCCTGCCAGCAGCAATACAGCCGCTGCAGCTCTTTTCCAGCCACGGGTAAGATAAAACGTTTTAGCGACTTCAATTTGCGGCTGGATATTTAGCCACATTTCGCGTTTTATATGCTGTTGCTCCGCCTCATCCATTTCTGGTAAAGCTGCTGCATCGAACGACTGGTACCATTGTTCTATGAGTTGGTTTTCCGGTCCGGAGCTATGCCCCAGCATATACTTTTTAAAAAGCTGTCTGATTTTACTGACTTCCAAAGCGCGCGATTTTATTACTTATCTGAAAAAATAATATCCGGTACTAGTCCGGTTTAAAAAATATTTCCCCTCCGGGAGAAGGATGCCTGGCAGCGGATCATCTCCGGGAGATAGCCCTTTACCACCAATGATATGGCCTTCCCGGGGACAGCCATTCCGGGAACGCCCCGTCGTCTGCATGAATGAATGATGCGCCCCGGGCAATGGATGACACAGTACCGCCTCTCCCCTGCGGGGAGCCTGCCGGTAACAAAGGGAAAAGGTTAGACCATCGGGCCAATCCTGCACGCCGGGAAAAACTTTATCCGGCGGACTACTGTTGCTGATGTAACTGGGAGAAGAGGTAGATTAATACCAGTGTCCAGTCGCCGGTGGAAGAGGCTTTCAATGAAGTACGGAGGCGTTTTAAGGCATCTGTCAGCTGATTCTTTACGGTTTGTTCTGAAATATTAAGTGTTTTTGCAATATCGGCGATGGTATAATCATCCTCCCTGCTCAGGCGGAAGATCTGCTGCATGCGCGCAGGCAACCTGCCGATCTCGGTTTCGATTTTGGCTTTTAGTTCTTTGGTTTCTAATGTATCAGTCGCAATGTAATCGTCGAAAGTATCAAAAAAATCCGCCTTTTTAATTTCTGCGGCACTAAAGGCATAATGGCTGATCACGCGGTACCGGATGGCGGTGAACAGGTACCGGCCCAGGTCTCCCTCCTGCGTTACCCGGATATCGTTCCTTCTTCTCCATAACGTAATCATCACCTCCTGCACCATGTCTTTCGCCTCATCTTTATCCACACGCTGACAAGCCTTTAAATAAAGGGCCTGCCAATATTTATCATAGATAGATTCAAAAGCAGCTGTATCATCTCTTTTTATAAGCTGTAATAAGTCTCCATCACTCATCATTTTTCGCGCATATTAAAAGTGGGTGAATACCTCATCATCTCTCCCGCGGCCGAAAATTAATGATAATTATTTTAGCTTTCCCGCTTTTGTAAAATGCATTTAGCAAAATGTAACGGAAACGGATGGTCTTTACGTATACCCCTTCGCGTTTGGGACAATATTATCTTCGCTTACAGATAATGGCGCGGATATTGCTTTTGATGGCGGTCAGATTTTCTTTGGCCACGCCGCATTTTTTTTAAAAATTAATCAGGTAGTATAAAGAAAACCGCGAAAAAATTGTGACATTACAATAATATGATTATCCTGAGCCCGGCATTTTCACTGCCAACAGCAGTTGTTTTTGCTTAAATTAGTAACATGTCAACACCCGGAACCATAACGATATCCCAACGATTGAAACAATTCTCACACTTCCTGATAGGAGACCCCAGACAGTTCTCGCTGGAAAACCGCATATTCAATGCGATATGTGCTATTTCCCTCTTTATTATTGCCATTAACGTACCATATAATTATATTACCGGCCTTACGGTTACCTCGCTCATCTTTGCTTTACTGGTGCCTGCATTCTCCTTTATTTATTTTTTGTCGAGATACCGGAAGAAGGTAAATATCAGTATAGCCATTGCCGCGATCGTTATTAACGTGAGCTTCGCTATTAACTATTTCTACAGCGGGGGAATACAGGGCGCCTCCCTGTTGTCCTTTACCCTGGCGTTCTTCCTGGTTATGCTGATTTCCTCCCGGAAACAATATTACTGGTGGCTGGCGCTGAACCTGCTCACCGTACTCGGGCTGATCATGTGGGAATATTATCACCCGGCGGTGGTAGATGCGGTTTATAAAACGAGGAAAGACATTTTTGCAGATATGACCCCTACCTATATTATCTGCGTGTGCGTAATTTTCGTAGGAACGGTTTACCTGAAAAATGCCTATAACAAAGAAAAGCAGCAGGGAGAAGAAAAAACGCGCGCACTTGAAATCATGAACACGGAAAAGAGCAAACTCTTTTCGCTGATCTCGCACGACCTGCGTAACCCATTGGCAGCGATACAATCGTACCTCCAGCTGATGCGGGAAATAGAACTGGACCCCGAAAATAAAACCCAGATAGAAACGGAACTGCTGTACGTGGTCAACAGCACACAGGAGATGCTATATAATATCCTTGTATGGTCTAAAACGCAAATGGACGGGCTCAATGTAAATCTTACTCCTGTAGACGTCGCATCGGCCATACATCCCATTCTTAAAATCAACAAAATGGCGGTATCCAAAAAAAAGATCAGCCTGGATACCAATATAGACGCGTCTATAAAAGTGATGGCCGACATCAATATGCTGCAGCTGATTGTGCGTAACCTGCTTGGCAATGCCGCCAAGTTCACCCCTTCCGGTGGAACCATCTTCATCAAAACCAGCAGGGCCGGCAATAAATGCTTAATTGAAGTGAGAGACAGCGGTGTGGGTATTGACCTGTCCAGGCAACCGGATATTTTCTCCCTGAAAGTACGTTCCACTTTCGGAACAGATAATGAAAAGGGGATTGGACTGGGGTTATTTCTCTGTAAGGAATATACCACCGCGCAGGAGGGACAGATCTGGTTTGAAAACAACCGCGAAGGCGGAAGCTCCTTTTACCTGGAACTTCCGCTGGTCAACTGATTATTCTGCTTTGAGGCTGTTCACCGGGTTGGCCGTAGCAGCCCTGATAGCCCGGTAGCTGACAGTTAAAATGGTGATGGCGATCGCAATAAACGCGGCCAATACAAAGGTTGTCCAGCTCATTTTTACCTGGTAGGCAAAATTCTGCAGCCACCGGCTCATCACATACCAGGCAAGCGGACTGGCAATAACAACAGCCACCAATACCAGTTTCAGGAAGTCTTTCGACAGCATGGCCACAATACCCGTTACTGACGCGCCCAGCACCTTGCGGATGCCTATTTCCCGGGTACGTTGTTCCGCTGCATAAGTGATCAGCCCGAATACTCCCAGGGACGCAATTAATACGGCCAATATGGCAAAGGAAATGAAGATCCTGCCTGTACGCTGTTCTGCAATATAGAGGCGGTTAAAATCGTCATCAAGAAAAGAATAGACGAATGGCTGCCCACCCATACCCGGCTGCGCTTCATAGGCGGTTTTTATCTTTGCAATGAGTTCCTGGATATTACTGGTCTGGATGCGGAATGCCATTGACTGGAAATTTTCCCGTAGCCGGAACACCATTGGCGGTATTTTATTCCTTAAGCTACCGGCATTGAAATCTTTTACCACGCCTATTACTTTCAGCGGCCTGTCTCCATCGGCATAGAGATACTTTTCATTCAGATCCCTGAAATCAAATAACCGGGCTGCCGTTTCATTGAGCAATACAGCAAAAGTATCGGAAGGCATGTCTGGTGAGAAATTCCGGCCACTGGCCATTTGCATGCCCATTGTGTGGATGTAATCCGCATCCACATACCATTCCGGTACGCCGGTTACCTGCCCGGTGCTGCGGGCGGCATCTTTTGAATAGATATTGGTGTTCTGTCTTATATCGGTAGGCAAAGAGCCTGTCATAGTACCCGATTCCACACCTGGTATGTTCAGCACTTCATTTTTAAAGTTGCGGGCATGTGTCCACAACGACTGGGTATTGCCCAGGATGAGCACCTGTTCGCGGTTATAACCAAGCTTTTTATTCCGTATATAATTCAGCTGACTGTTGATCACCAGCGTACCAACAATCAACAGGATAGCAGAAGCAAACTGGAAAACCACGAGGCTGTTCCGCAGCCATCCGTTCCTGAAACCGCTGTTCAACCGGCCTTTCAGCACTTTGATAGGCTCAAAGCCCGACAGGAAAAAGGCGGGATAACTGCCAGCCAGCAACCCGATCACACCAGCAGTTACCAGCAGGAAAGGCAGCAGCCATAAAAAATACCCCGCCTCCAGCGTAATGTTTTTTCCTGACAGCTGGTTGAGATACGGGAGCAGTAAAATGGCGAATGCCACTGCCAGTAACAGGGCAAAGAAGCTGGTCAGCATAGACTCCGTAAGGAATTGGAAAATCAGGGAAGACCGTTGGGAACCCAGCACCTTCCGCACTCCTACTTCTTTAGCGCGCCCGGCAGAGCGGGCGGTGGAAAGGTTCATGAAGTTAACGCAGGCAATCAGCAGAATGATGATCGCCACCGCAATGAAGATGTACACGTATTGAATATTGCCGGAAGGTTCTGCTTCATCGGCCAGCGGGGAATATAAATGAATGCTTGTGAGCGGCAGCAGGTTATATCCAAAATGCCCCCCTGATTTTTGGAGATCTGCAAAGGTACTGCCGGTCATTTTCTTCAGCGGCCCCTCCATATATTTTTTGGTAACGGCATCCACATAGCTTTGCAGTTGCGCGCCGGTGGCGCCTTCCCGCATTAATACATAGGTGGCGTAGTTGTCTGACATCCATCCGCCGTTTTCCCGGCTTTCGGGTAATTCGGACATGGCGCGCACAAAATCGAAGTGCAGGTGCGACTGATCCGGCACATCTTTTATTACACCGCTGATCTGGTAAGTGGCCACATTATCTGTTTGCAGTGTTTTACCCACTACATCGGTGCTATTAAAGTATTTGAGTGCCATCCGTTCGGAGATGACCATGGTATTAGGTTGGGTGAGCGCGGTTTTAGGGTCGCCGCTGATCATCTGCAAGCTGAATACATCGAACAGGGTGGAATCTGCAAAGCAGGCATTTTTTTCTACCAGTGTGGTGTTCCCTTTTTTTACCAGGATACTTCCCTGGCGGATAAACCGTACATAGTTTTCCACGTTGGGATATTCCTGCAGCAGCACCGGGCCCAGCTGGCTGGGGCTGAATCTTTCTTTAAAGGCATTGCCGTTTACAAAAAAATCAGCATTGATACGATAGATCCTGTCGGCTTTTTTATTGAACCGGTCGTAGCTCAGCTCATCTGTTACGAACAACGTGATAAGTAAACAGGTGGTCATGCCAATAGCCAGCCCGAATATAGTGATGGCTGAAAAACCTTTGTTTCTCCAAAGGTTCCTGAGTGCAATGCTGAAGTAATTCTTAAACATAATATGCAGGGCGTTCTAATTGGATGCCGGAAATCAGGAGACATGATAATCAGCACTTTAACATCAATACACGACTACCGGATGCCCGGTTTCAATACAGCAGGTGTCCGATTACGGTCATGGTTTATTAAGTGGCAACAGCCAAAAATAAACCTATTTTAATCGCCCGATATAAAAAAAGCACGGCAGGAAACCCGCCGTGCTGCATAATTTGTTTTACTCTATTACAGGAACATGCCTCCGGAAGCTTCAATACGTTGTGCGGTGATCCATCGGGCTTCTTCGGTACACAGGAAGGCTACCACGCCCCCAATATCGTCCGGTACGCCGGTGCGACCAAGGGCGGTATGGGCCGAAATGTATTCAATTGCCTGTGGCGCATGTTCAAAAACGGATTTTGTAAAATCTGTTTCAATGATGCCGGGGGCCACTACGTTGGCAGTAATGCCGCGTGTGCCCACTTCTTTGGCCAGGTACCTGGTAAACACTTCTATGGCGCCTTTCATGGAAGCGTAGGCGGCATATCCGGGTGTGGCAAACCGCGCCAGGCCGGTCGACAAATTAATGATACGACCATTGTTATTAATAAAAGGTAATGCTTTCTGTGTGAGGAAGTATACGCCCTTTAAGTGCACCTGATACAGCTCATCAAAATCTTCTTCCGTAGTATCGGGGATGAGGGAGCTTCTGTCGATGCCCGCATTGTTTACCAGGAAATCGAATTTGCCTTCGCCGGTGTTTTCCTGCAGGTGCGCCGCAACTGTTGCCAGGAATCCATCGAACGATTTTGTGTCGCCGGTATCCAGCTGGTAGGCGATAGCTTTTTGCCCGATAGCCTGGATTTCTGCTACTACTTTGTCGGCCTCCGCCTGGTTGCTTCTGTAAGTGAGGATGATATCGTGCCCGCTTTTAGCGAGTTGTAAAGACATATTCTTACCTAATCCGCGACTGCCACCAGTAACCAGGGCTATTTTGTTTTTTGTTGCCATTTTGTTTTATTTTTTTTGATAAGACAAATTTCCGGGAATCTTTCCGGCTGGTTATGGTGACTACTTAAGTATTTAATGGTACCCGTTTAAGTATTTAGTCGTTTAACAGGATCTCCAGCTGTTGCTTCAGCTTTTCTTCCACTTCCGGTCCTTCAAAGCCGATGTTGCTGAAAATGATGTTCCCTTCTTTGTTGATGAGATAGGAAGCGGGAATGATGTTAAACCGGAACTTATCTCCTATGGCCGGGTCGGTATTATAATACACCGGGAAGGAATATTTTTTATTACCGCTCCAGCCCTGCGCGTCGGCTAAGGTGTTGCGGGCGCCGCTGTTGGCAATCATAAAAACCACATCGGGGTGTTGTTTATATTGATCGTACAATTTCTGCAGGTAGGGCATTTCCTGCATGCAGGGTACACACCAGGTGGCCCAAAAGTCGATCAGTATGATCTTGCCTTTCAGTGAAGCGGCAGATACCGGCTGACCTTTCATATCCACAAAGGAGCTGAGTGGCGGGGCGGGACGGTTGATCCGTTGTTTCTTTACTTTTTCTATCAGTATTTTTTTCCGGAACTCCTGCAGCTGGTTCAGTTGAGCGGTATTATTGGTTTGCTGGTAATATGTTTCCGCGTTGTCGAGTGTTTCTTTATCTGCATAATAATCCACGGCTTGTTCCATGTGTTTGTCTGCCGCTGCCAGGCGTCCCTGTTTCATATCGATGAGGCCCAGTACAGATGCCAGATGCCGGCTGGCTTTATTATACACCGCATTACGCGTACTATCGTCTGCATACGGATAGATGTATCCCGTTTCCGGGAAATGACGGATCACGCCTACCGGGTAGCTGCGTACGCTGTCTAACGCCAGTTGTGCGTACCGGCGTGCGGTATCCAGCGAGAGGTTATTATCCAGCAGTGTTTGCGCAATCTGTTGCCAGGTGATCACCTTGTAAGGATTTTCCTTTTCGGTGGTCATAAAACGGGCATGATATAATGCTTTGTTACTGTCTTTTCTTACAGCATAATATTGAAGCAGGACATCGTGCATTTCTGTGAAAGATTCCCTGTTTTCCGGGGTTTCCTTTTTCAGTTCGTTTTCAAAGAAGGTGATCTGCCGGGCTGTGTCTTTTCCTTTCGCCACGATGCCGGTCATGATATCCCGGCCCAGTGCGGATTCCGGGTAGCGTCCCATCACTACGCGCCGGATAGAATCCAGCCGGGAGTTTTCGCCGATGATCAGGTAGCCCATGGTTACCTTATTCATGTTGCCGGGAGTTGTGGGCGCGCTGTTAAATTTGTCTGCAATCACCTGGTGTGCCTGTGCCCTGAACTTTTCTTTTTCTTTGGCGTTGGTGGCCTTGTTCATTTCGTAGGTAAGCAGGCGCAGTTTTGCTTCGTAGTTGTCCGGGTAACGTTTCAGTTCTTCTTTATAAAGCGCGGCCTGTTTATCGGCCAGTAGAGGGGACTTGCCCATTTGCGCACTAAGACTGTAAGCCTTGTACAGCGCCATATCTTTTACCGGCACTTTGTTTTTATACACCGCTACTTCGTAGTGCCGGTCTTTTGCCGGCTTATCCACAGCATCGCCGCTTTCCAGGTAAAAGGTAGCGAAGGTGGTGTAGTCGGCCAGTACAAAAGAGGTGGTCCATTTATTCCCGGTACGCTGCATGTTCATGCGCCATGCAAGGTTGTAAAAGTTGGAATAGGAAAACACGAGGGTGACCGGCGCAGCGGTGACCGGAATCCCTGCCCCCGGCGCAGCGGGATCGTAAGTGACCGTAACGGTTTGACCACGTTCCGGGTATTCCGGGCTGATCACTACCCTTTGTTGGGCATATATTTTACCGGCTGCCAGGGCAGCCAGTAAAAATATGATAACTAATTTCTTCATATCAGCAATGGTTATTTGTACCCTTCGTTCTGGGTAAGGTTAACATTGGTTCTGATGGCATCAGAAGGAATCGGGTAAAGGGTATCGGTAGATTGCCAGTTGGCGCCTTTAATCGGTCCCAGCACCGCATCCGACCTTTTGGTACGTTTCAGGTCAAACCAACGGTGGCCCCACTCTGCAAACAATTCCACTTTTCGTTCCTGCTCCACTGCCAGCAGCAGGGCGGGTTGTGCGAGGGAAGCAGACAAACCGGGTAAACCTGCGCGTTGACGGATAGCATCCAGGTCGGCGCGGCCATCGTCCAGTTTTCCTTGCTGGATGCGGGCTTCCGCGCGGATGAGATACTGTTCTGCAAGACGCATTACCATGGAGTATTCGGTAACGCCGCTGGTACTCGTTCTTATTTTGTATTTATAAGGGAAGTAAACACTGGTACCCGCAGTGGTTTTGTAGTAAACGATCCATTTGGTAAACCGCTGATCATTCGGTTCGTATTTTCTGATCAGGTTGATGGTATCCAGCCGGAATACCGCTGTACCAAAGAGGCCCGTGGTGGGGTTAATAGCCGGGGTAGAAGTAAATCCTTCCCAGGTGTTGCGGCCACCCACTACATTAAGTGGCTGCAGCTGCCAGATCGCTTCATTGCTATTAGCCAGGAACACTTTGTTCAGATCAGTTACCAATGAATAACGACCATTATCGATGACCAACGATGCAGTAGTTTCTGCCAGTGCCCAGTTTTGGTTATACAGGTACACCCTTGCCAGTAATGCGTTGGCTACGGATTTATCCGGGCGTATATGCTGCCCCGTAGGATAATCATCTCCCATTAATGCCACTGCTGCTTTAAGATCCGTGATAATCCCATTATATACTTCCGCACGTGGTGCGCGTGGTTTTACACCGTTAACTTTATAGTCTGTGCCGGTGATCAGGGGCACATCTCCATACATATTTACCAGGTAAAAATAACAGAAAGCGCGCATGAACAGGGACTCTCCCATTAACTGGTTCTTTACGGCAGGCGTTAATGCGGATGCGGTGGAAAGTCCTTCTACGCAAGCATTTGTCTGGTAGATATAACTGTAAAGATCCGCAAACATACTCTGTACGTACTGGCTGCTGGGCAATAACCTGTTCTCTTTAAAAACATCATAATTGGCGAAGGAAGAGTAATAGGCCATATCATCTGCCTGCATTGCGGTGAGGTAGTTAATGAGCACATTTGCAAACTGGTAGTTGAACGAGTACATACTGCCATATAAACCGGTAACAGCGGCCGTAGCAGTTTTATCATCTGTAAATACCAGTCCGGATACCAGCTCGTTCTTTGGTAACGGCGTATCCACATACTTGCTGCAGGAGCTGCTGCTGAAAAGGAGAACACCGATTAAAAATATATGAATTCGTTTCATGGTAAATCTTTTTATTATCTGCAAAACAGGAATATTTCTTTATAAAGCAAATTGTAACCCGATGGTATACGCTTTTAATGGCGGCATTACCATGCCCTGGGTTTCAGGATCAAGACCTTTATAGTTGGTAAAGGTGAGCAGGTTTTGCGCTAACGCATAAACGCTGATGTTATTGACTTTCCAACGTTTGGTATATTTCGACAGGTCATATCTCACCGAAACATTTTTCAGGCGGATATAAGAAGCGTCGCCCCAACTGGCGGTAGAGAGGCTGTAGTTCCTGTAGTTAGCCGTTCCTGCGGAAGTAGTAGCGCCGGGTACATTCGTGTTATCGCCTTTATTCTTCCAGCGGTCCAGCGCACGCAGGTCCTGGTTGGCGAACGAGCCGATGGCAGGACTACTGTATCCATAGCCGATTTGCGGGCCTTCCTGTTTTACAAACTGCAGCAGGAAATCAAGGCTGAAACCTTTATAGGTAACGCTGTTTTGTAACCCGCCGTAGTAGGCCGGCATTGTTTTACCCAGTGTTACATAGTCGTCATACTCTGCCGGATCCGTAGTAGTGCCGCTGTTGCTGTAGAACTGCGCCAATCCTGTTTCAGGATCGATTCCCATGAACTTATATCCTCTTACAATAGTTAATGATTGTCCTACCACATATATATCTTTGTAAATAGAGCCTTCAATACCCGGATACGATTTCAATTCATTTTTACTTACCGTCAGGTTTAAGGATGATTTCCAGGTAAAGCCGGGTCGCTGAATATTAATAGTATTCACTTCAAATTCCCATCCGCTGTTAAGCACGGATGCCGGGAAGTTGGCGGTGATAGACGGAAAGCCTACCTGTGGTGGTAGCTGATCCTCCACCAGTTGATTACCGGATATGTTATGATAATAGTTGGTATTAAACAGAATCCTGTCTTTCAGGAATCCCAGTTCCAGTCCAATTTCCTTTTTGCGGTTTTCCTCCCATTTATACAATGGATTGGCTAAGCGGGAAGGTGTTAGTCCGGATACCCCATCATAAGGATAAGGATTGGAGGTCCAGCTGTCGAGGTACTTGTAATTTCCTATGTTATCGTTGCCAGTAACGCCGATGCTTGCACGAAGTTTACCAAAGCTGAGGAAACCCACATCTTTCATAAAACCTTCTTTGGTAAATATCCAGGCGGCTCCTATGGCGCCGAAGTTACCGAAGCGGTTGCCGGGGCCAAAGCGGGTGGAGCCATCACGGCGATAGGTGGCATTCACTAAATATTTTCCTTCCCAGTTGTAATTGATCCTGCCGAAAACGGATGTGTAACGGTAAAAGGCGTACTGTGATGGATTAGGGATGACGAGACTGGCCGCCTGTTGATCTTCCAGCAGCGCATCACTGGAAAAGCCGGTTGCTTTTACGGACTGTCCCTGGGTAATGGTTTGTTGCCAGGTGCCGCCCACCATTACCTGCAGTTCACCTTTTGCGATGGTTTTGTTATAATCTATCTGTGGTTCAATGATGTAAGATCCAATGTCGGAAGTACCAAAATATGACATGCTCCCGGTGGAAGTAATCGGGTTAAAGGTGGCATCCGGATATACCTGCACCTGCCTCATATTGGATTTGTTGTAACCCAGGCTGGTTTTCAGATTCAATCCCGGGAGGATGGTATACCTGATGGTACTGTTAGCCACCAGGTTATTGGTATTTATTTCAGACCGGCGCAACAGGTATGCCTGTGGATTTTGCGCATTTCCAAACCAATAGTATTTACCGGTAGAATCATACAGCGGATAATTGGGAGACATGTTGAAGAAGGTAGTGAGATCACTTGCCAGCGAATTATCTTTATTGGCCGAATAATTCACAGAGGTGCTGATGTTAAACTTTCCATCGGTGCTGTTATGATTTAAATTAAAATGGCCTGCGCCTCTCTGGTAGCCGAGGCTTCCGGGCATTACTGTTGATTCCTTATGATAAGTGCCGCTTAACATAAACTGTGTTTGTTCACTGCCGCCGGACACAGAGCCTTGTGCTTCCGTAGTGTGACCGGTACCGCCGATCATGAACTTTTGCCAGTCGGTGGTTTGATGCTGATCCCAAAGGGTGAGGTCTGGTGCAATATCCTCGTCGTATGGTTTATTATCATTTTTATAGGCTTCTTTACGCATGGCAATGTACTCCGGCGTATTCAGCATTTTTACGGTATTAACTACTTTATTGGCGCCCGTATATACGTTGAAGTTAGCCTGTGTTCTGCCTGATTTACCTCTTTTGGTGGTGATGAGCACCACGCCGTTAGCACCTCTGGAACCGTAGATGGCAGTAGCATCTGCATCTTTCAGCACATCGATACGTTCAATATCTGAAGGATTGATGGTAGCCAGCGGGCTTTGATTACCGTTGGCAGAAGTAAACTGGTTCAGCGGATCAGAATAAAAGGGTACACCATCAATGATGTACAGCGGATCGTTTGGGCGGCCAACAGAACTTTGTCCTCTTATCACTACTTTAAAGCTGGATCCGGGTAACCCATTAGAAGATGATATCAACATACCGGCCATCCGGCCCTGCATCGCGGCCAGCGGGTCCATTACCGGCTGTGAAGCGATGTCTTCCGCCTTTAAGCTGGATACCGATCCGGTGTTATTGCGTTTGCTGGTGGTGCCGTAGCCAATCACCACGGTTTCGTCCAGGCTGCTGGCGCGTTGGCGAAGGAACAGCTGTAATGGGCCATAGTTCCCGATACGAACAGTATATGGTTCGTAGCCGACGTAGGTTAACACCAGTTCATCGCCGGGACCTGCTGCGAGAGAGAAATGTCCGTTTTCATCCGTGATGGTACCAATATTAGAGCCTTTCACCTTGATGGTTACCCCGATAAGCAGGTTACCTGCGGCATCTTTCACCACACCCGTCACCGGTTGCTGAGTGGCTTCCGGTGCGGTGCTGATGTTGTTGCTGCCTGCGGGCAGCGCTTTCTTTTTGATGAAAATTGTTTTGTCTTTGATCGTATAATCCAGTGGCTGGCCTTTAAAGATTTCCGTAAGGAAGTCTGCCAGCCTGGTGTTTTCCGCCTTGATGGTAACCGGTTTCACGGTGCGCAGCAAGTCCCGGTCGTAAAAGAACAGGTAGCCGGTTTGCTGTTTTACGGAGGTAAACACCTCTTCCATCGGCGCGTTTTTCACCGATACAGACACTGTTTGACCGAAGGCACCCGCAGATACTTTCAATGTCGCCACAATCATGAGAACAATCGTTAATCTCATAGTAAGTGCAATTTTGGTTGGGGAAAGTCCAGGCATAGAAAGGACTTTACCATAATAATTCAATTGCATAGATTTGCATTTGTTAGGATGGATAATCAGTATTCAAGTATGTACAAGCTTAGTGCTACTATCATCCGGACATATTCGCCGGGGGTGGGTCCAATCACCTCCGGTTTTTTTATCCGTATAGCGGCATTACAATCTCTGAAGTTGGTGGTGCATAAATGTTCAGTTGACAATAGCTAAAAAATAAACCCATTATGGTTCCACGATAATGCTGCGTCCCTGCAGGCGGAAATGGATACCGGTACTTTGCAGTCCTTCCAAAACATCCGACAGTGGCAGATTACGTTGAATTTCCCCTTGGAACCGGCGGGCAGGGATATTACCTGCATAAACAATTGTTACATCATACCATCTGGCCAGCTGACGCATCACGGTGGGGATGTCTGCATCGCGGAAATTAAATTCTTCCTTTTTCCAGGCGAGTATCGCAGCTGTATCTGCATGCGCTACGATATCGATATTTCCAGGACTTTTTACCAATGCCTGCTGACCGGGTAATAATACCCTGGAATTGTTGCCTGCATTTACTTTTACGGCTCCTTGTATAAGGGTCGTTTTGATGCCTGGTTCATCTGTATAGGCGTTGATATTAAAACTGGTGCCTAATACTTCTATGTTGGTTTGGTGGCCCACTTTTACCTGAAAAGGCATTTTCGCCATGGCAGCCACTTCAAAATAAACTTCTCCTTTTATCTCCACTTCCCTTTTCCCCTGCTGGAATGCAGTGGGGAAAGTAATTGAGGAAGCTGCATTCAGCCATACCCTGGTACCATCCGGCAGCGTGAGGCGGAACTGTCCGCCTCTTGGCGTAGCCAGTGTGTTCAGCGTAGTTTGTGCAGAATAATCCTGCGCGTTGTATTGCAGCTGACCATTATTCAGGTGAATAAGGGCACCCTGTTGTGTGATCACGCGGTTACCGTTGCTATCCAGCGGTATTACCGAACCATCTGCCAGTGTTAACGTGGCTTTGCTGGTACCCGGCATAATAGACGTGGTGGAAAGGGCCGTTACCGGGGCAGGCGGGGCGGAAGGGCGAAGAAAATATAAGCCTGCACCCAATAACAGCAAAACAGCCGCAGCAGCGGTCCACCAGCGATACAACGGGCGTACCGGCACATTATCTTTTACCGGGAAATGCTTTGCACTGAAAGTGTTCCAGCCGGCAGTAACATCAAATTTCTCGTATTGCAACAATTTATCACGGAGTATATCCGGGTCGGTCATCTGTTCAAAAAAAAGACGGTTCTCCGCGGAGGCATCACACCAGGTCCGCAGCTCTTCGGCTTCGGCGGCTGTCAGTATACCCTGCTGATAACGGCCTATCAGCCAGGCTATCCGCTGCAATAATGGATTTGTTTCACTGTTTTGATCTATTTCCAACTCACCTCTTTTACTATAGAAACAATAAGAAACTACTTTCGATTAAATAAATCTGAAAAAAATTTTACGGGCTAACAGGATCAGTAATAATTATAATAATATTTGAGAAGGGTAATATAGATGCCCAGTAAGGGCAGTATGTTCTTTTTAATGAGACTGCTCCTGATAAGTTTAAGCGCCCGGAGCTTTTGCGCCCTCACCGTATTGTAGGAGATTTGCAGGGAGGTGGCTATTTCTTCATTCTTTCTTCCTTCAAGATAGCTCATCTTAAAAATCCGCCGGCATTGGGTGGGCAGATGTTCTATTTCCCGGTACAACTGCTGAATGATTTCCGTTTCGGTGAGTACCGGATCAAATCCGGCTATTTCCGTGGTGACCTGTTCTTCCTGTAAATAAGAAAATTCTTTTTCCTTTACATTAAGCCGCTCCCTGCTTTTCAAAAAATTGAGGCAGGCATTTTTGGTGGCGATAAAAAGAAAGGCTTTTATGTTGGCGGCAGATTTGAAGTCGCCGCGTTTATCCCAGAGCTTTGAAAAGGTTTCCTGCACGAGGTCTTCCGCCTCCTGTGCGTCCGCAACAATGGTAAAGGCAAAATAACATAATGCTTTGTAATGCTGGTTAAAAATGAATTGGAAAGCGGATTGTTCTCCACCAGCGAACTTTTGCAGTAAAATATGCTCCTTGTTTGAATACTCCTCTATCATCCCTGGAAACACCCTCCTGGCAATATAAACGATGATTTATCGGTATAAAAATACCGATAAAAGCTGATTTATTTATAGATAGGGGGAAAATATAGTAAAGATCAGCATCATTTCCCCGTGATCCTGTATACACATCTCCGCTGCCCTCCCAGTATATGTTCCAGCCGCTCCACTTTCGCATGCTTTCCAAGTATCCGTGTAAACATCTCGTGTTCCGACTGGCAGAAGCGGCTGCAGCAGCTGGCCGCGGCCTGAATGGGACAATGATTTTCCACGAGGAGATAACTGTTTCCTTCGTTGATATATTCGGCCATGTATCCTTCACGGTTACGGATATCCGCTAATATACTTACACGGCTTTCCAGGCTGGTGATGCCTTTCAGCTCTTCCTGGTATTTTTCGAGGGTGCTTTGGGCTGTGGCGTCGAGCACTTCGTCCATCACACCAGAGGGAAGTGTTTTATTCATATTACACAGGAGCCGCAATGCCAGGTCCTGGTGCCGGTCGGGGAAACGCGCGTTGCCCGCCTCCGTGAGCGACCAGATCTGTTTGGGTCTGCCCCTGCCTTTGGCTTCGGTGGTGGCCTGCACCAATCCTTCATTTGCCAGTTTGAGCAACTGAAACCGCGCGCCCTCCATCGTTACTTTCAGCTCCTCTGCCAACTTACACAGGGGTTGTGGCCCTTGTGTTTTCAGTATCCATACCGCCCGCTCATTATCGGCAAAGTTATTATTCATAATAAACAAAGTGTTTATTTGGTTTATTCAGCAAAGATACTATCTTTGTTCCATAAAGAAAACGACTAGTTGGATACGCAACGCGGGCATAGACTTCCGCGGGTTTATACCTGTGCGGTGCGCAAACACAGGTATGAAAAAGCGGCATACTGCGCTCCCATATACCAGCCGGCAGGGCCCTCCGGCTGGTAACAACCAAACAATGCAATAACCGGTTACTGCTGAAACATCATTTTCAGTACAGGTAGCTGCATGTCTTCACAAAAAATAAAAACAATGAGAATAGCCATATTAATCGGAAGCATCCGGCAGGGCAGGCAATCACAGAAAATTGCCCATTACCTGCAAAAGCAATTAGAGGGCAAGGGATTGGAAACCGATCTCATAGACCTGGCCGAAAACCCGCTGCCCATGCTGGAAGAACGGGTAGGCGTACATCCCCAGCTGCCACAGGTTGTAAAAGAACTGAGCCAGCGCCTGCACGCCGCAGACGCCCTGATATTTGTTACACCGGAATACCACGGCAGTTTTTCCGGCGTACTGAAAAACGCCCTGGATTATTTTTACAGCGAATTTTCCAGGAAAGCCATCGGTATTGTTACAGTGAGTGCAGGAAAACTGGGCGGCATCAACGCAGCTACACAACTGCAACAGGTGATCCTCAGCGTAGGCGCTTACGCACTGCCGGTAAAACTGCTGGTGCCGGAAGTGTACGGCGCATTCAATGATACACACGACCTAACCAGCGAGCATACGCTCAAATCAGCAGCCAGGTTTATGGATGAATTTTATTGGCTGGCCAGCGCCATCTACGAAAAAAAGAAGGCGGCTGTCACTATTTAAATCAAAAGCCAGCGCATCTCCCAACGGGCAGGGACGTGCGCTGGTTCTTCTTTCCTTCTCCACCCCACTCCTTCTCCGGATACCTCACCGGAATGCGTTCCCTAAACCGCTAAAAAAACAATATCTTGTTGAGATATTTATACAATATTTGCGGAGCGGATCCGTCCTCATGTGGAAACCTTTAAAAGCCGCGTCCTGCTAAACATACCAGTTAAAAATGAAACAAGAAGAGGGTAGTAAAAAGAAAGAAGCCGGTGTATTCAGTCTCCTGCAACCATATATGGGTATGGTTAGCCTGCTGATCCTGTTTACACTGGTGAGCAATGGCCTCAACCTGTGGTTGCCCAAAATTATCGGAAACGGCATCGACAGCTACGAACATGGCACCTTCCAGCTGAATACGCTGGTCATAAAATTTATGGTGGCGGTCATCATCATCCTGGTGTTTACCTATCTGCAGAACATCATACAAACCTATGTATCTGAAAAAGTGGCGCGTAACCTGCGCACTAAAATATCAGATAAAATATCCGGTCAGAGTTACGCATGGGTGGAACAAGCCAACCCCTCGCGGCTGCTCACCAACCTGATTGCCGATGTGGATTCTATCAAGCTGTTTGTTTCCCAGGCCATCGTTTCACTGGTATCTTCCTTATTTATTATTATAGGCGCCAGCATCCTGCTGCTGACCATCAACTGGGAACTGGCATTGGCTGTGATTGCCACGCTGCCGGTAATAGGCGTTACCTTTTTCCTGGTACTGCGTAAAGTGAGATCCCTGTTCATCAAGAGCCGGGAAGTAATGGACTGGCTGAATAAAGTGATCAACGAAAGTATACTCGGCGCAGCGCTGATCCGCGTGATCAACTCGCAGCAACTGGAATACCAGAAATTCCTGGACGCCAACGGTAAAGCGATGGACTTCGGGTTATCCATCATAAAACTTTTCGCAGGACTGATCCCGGTGATTACGTTTACCGCCGGCATTGCCAACCTGATCATCCTGGCGCTGGGCGGACATTTCGTTATCACCGGCAGTATGAGCCTGGGCGATTTTGCGGCGTTCAGCAGTTATCTCGCCCTTCTGATCTTTCCGATACTGGTCATCGGTTTTATGAGCAATATTATTGCACAGGCCACTGCCTCCTATCAAAGGATCAGTGCCGTGATCAATATGCCCGACATTATGCCCGCAGGTTCTCTGACGGCACCTGTTAAGGGAGATATTGAATTTCAGCAGGTGAATGTTAACTACGGTCAGAAACCAGTGCTCAAAGATATTTCCTTCTCCATAAAAGCCGGATCAAAAGTAGCCATCATCGGGCCTACTGCTGCAGGTAAAACGCAGCTGCTTTACCTGCTCACAGGGTTAATCAAACCTACCTCCGGCGCGGTGCTGGTAGATGGGCGCCCGGTAGCAGATTATAACAGCGAATCCTTTCACAGCCAGGTTGGCTTTGTATTCCAGGACAGTATCATTTTTAATATGAGCGTCCGGGAAAATATTGCGTTCAACGAAACCGTTACGGAAGCAGCCATGGAAAAGGCATTGCACACCGCCGAACTAAAGGAATTTACCGAAGCGCTCCCCGAAAAACTGGATACCATTGTTTCAGAAAGAGGTGCCAGTCTTTCCGGCGGACAAAAACAACGTATCATGCTGGCGCGCGCGCTGGCCATTAACCCGAAGATCCTCCTGCTGGATGATTTCACCGCCCGTGTAGATACCAATACAGAAAAAAAGATCCTGGCAAACGTACAGGTGGAATACCCGGGCATCACACTCCTGTCTGTAACACAGAAAATTTCTTCAGTAACGCATTACGATCAGATCATCCTGCTCATGCAGGGCGAAATTATCGCCACCGGCGGACATGAAGAACTTCTCCATACCAGCCCCGAGTACGTGCAGATCTTTAATTCCCAACAAAGCACCAGCAACTATGAATTACAATCTTAATAAGTTTACGGAGAAGGAGCAGAAGATATCCAACTACTCCGCATTCAGGAATTTGCTGAAGCTGATTTCCCACGAAAGAAGAAACCTGGCAGTGGCTTTAACCGCCATCCTGCTGAATTCTATACTCAACCTGCTCGGGCCCTTCTTAATCGGTTATACCATCGATCACTATGTGCAGCATAAGCAATACCACGGCGTACTGATCTTTTCAGGCATCCTGCTGGGCATTTACCTGATGGCGCTGTTCACCAGTTACTTCCAGACAAAGCTCATGGGCGGCGTTGGTCAGCGTACCTTATTTACCCTCCGGAATGCTATTTTTAGTAAGATACAGCAACTGCCCGTAGCCTTCTTTAACCAGAATAAAGCAGGAGACCTTATTTCCCGCGTAAATAATGATACGGATAAACTCAACCAGTTTTTTTCACAATCGCTGATGCAGTTTATTGGTAACATTTCTACTATGATCGGCGCCGGTATCTTCCTGCTGATCATCAATTACAAGATCGGCATTGCCGCACTGGCGCCTGGTTTGCTGATACTCCTCTTTACAAGGGTATTATCTCCCTGGGTAAAAAGAAAAAATGCAGCCAACCTGAAAACGGTGGGTAATATGAGTGCAGAAATTCAGGAAAGTCTCAGCAACTTCAAAGTAATTGTAGCCTTTAACCGCCGCGATTATTTCCGCCAACGCTTCCAGGATGCCAATGAAAAAAACTACCAGAGCGCCATTGGCACCGGGCTTGCCAACAATGTGTTCCTCCCTTTTTATGCCATGTGCGCCAGTATTGCACAATTGCTGGTATTAACCGGCGGTATCTACCTGATCACCCAGGGAGAATTTAGTATAGGCCTGCTCGTTAGTTACCTGGCATATGCCACTTATTTCTATAATCCGTTAAGGCAACTGGCTACATTGTGGGCCAACTTCCAGGTGGCGATGGCTGGCTGGGACCGGATCTCCGAAATACTCGGACTGGAAACGGATCTTGTTACAGTGAATGCCGGCAAGGATTACAGCGACTCATCAGCATTACTGGAGTTCCGGAATGTACATTTTGGCTACCCCGAAGGCAGGGAAATATTACATAACATCAGCCTGTCGCTGGAGAAAGGGAAAACCTATGCTTTAGTAGGACCAACCGGCGGCGGCAAAACCACCACGGCATCACTCATTGCGCGTTTGTATGATCCTACGCAGGGGATGGTATTACTGAATGGAAGGGATATCCGCAGTTATGATGCCGATGAACGTTCCCGGAAAATAGGTTTCATTTTGCAGGAACCTTTCCTGTTTACCGGCACCGTGAAAGAAAACATCCTGTACGGCAACCCGGCATATAAAGATTTTTCCAACGAACAGCTTACAGAAGTGATCAGGGAAGCTAACCTGGAAAAACTGCTGGCCATTTTTGAAAACGGGCTGGAAACAAAAGTGCTTTCCGGCGGAGATGGTGTGAGCCTGGGACAAAAACAACTGATTGCTTTTATGAGGGCAGTATTGCGTAAACCCGATCTCCTTATCCTGGATGAGGCCACCGCCAATATTGACACCGTTACCGAACAGTTGCTGGGAGAAATCCTGGAAAAGCTGCCGGAAAATACTACGCGGGTAATCATTGCGCACCGGTTGAATACCATTGAAAATGCCGATGAGATCTTTTTTGTGAATTCGGGAGAAGTAACCAGGGCAGGGTCTTTACAAAACGCGATGGAAAAATTACTGCATGGGGTAAGAATGAGCTGATCCGTGATTTTACCCAAAATCCGGAATTTTTGTTATATTCACTACATGTCAAAATTCAAAGATGTAGTGGTAACACTATCAAAAAAACACCCCCAGACCGCAGAACCGGTGCAGGCCGGACACACGTTTGTGATAGGCGTATTAGGCAAGAAAACTGCCTTTTACGAAATTTCAACGGAGCAGTTAAACAATCTTCATAATGATGATCTGCAAAGAGAATTGTTTCAGCTGCTTCACCCACAAACTCCGCATCACTAACCGGTATATTTTCCACACAAAAGATTAACCTGCGTATTCCGCAGGTTTTTTTATGCCGGAAAAATTTTGTACTATTTGGTAAAGAATATATCTTTGTCATGTAAAAGAGAGAGATATGTCAGGCAGACCGAAAATATTTGACGACGGGGAAGTGCTCAGCAAAGCGGCTGAAATCTTCTGGCGCCAGGGATATGAGGCTACTTCCACGGAAGACCTGCTCGCTGCTATGGGCATAGGTAAGGGCAGCTTTTACCTGGCTTTTAAAGGGGGTAAAAAAGAGCTGTATGAAAAGGCGCTGGCGCAACATAGTGATCAGGCGATTGCACAGTTCAGAAGAGAACTGGACGCCGCCGTGGATCCGGTGGATTACATCCGGGAATTTTTCCGCAGGGTAGCGCAAAGCACCAAAACCAGGCACCAGAAAGGTTGCATCTTCGGCAACGCAGTAGCAGAGCTTTCCAACGTGGAAAACCCTATGATGAAAAGGGCCGCCACTCACCTGCAGGGACTGGAAGCATTATTCCTGGATGCACTGCTGCGCGGAAAACAAAAAGGCACCCTGCACTCCAAACTGCCGCCCCCACTGCTGGCCCGCCTGCTCCTCAATAACTGGAACGGACTTGGTATTACCCGGCGGATTTACCCGGATAACGAAGCTCTCTCCGAACTGATAGAAACACAATTAAAAATACTCGGTTAACCAGGGGGACATCGTATCCCCTTTTTTATGATCTATTTTGTACCATACAGTACAAAACACATAATTCACTCATGGAAAAATTCACCCGGTTTACCGCGCTGCTTTTTGCGGTGGCCTGCGGCCTCGCCGTTGCCAATGTTTATTATGCCCAGCCCTTGCTGAACACAATGGGAAACGATCTTCATATTCCGTCACGCTCACTGGGCATCATTGTTACCATTACGCAAACAGGGTATGCGCTCGGGCTTCTCCTACTATTACCGTTGGGCGATCTGTTCAACCGCCGCAAACTGATTGTAACCCAACTGCTACTGGCAGTGGCTGCATTGCTTACCGTAGCGTGGTCGCCGGCCAAACTGCCTTTCCTCGGTGGCATTGCAGCCGTAGGATTGCTGGCGGTAGTTACGCAAACACTGGTGGCCTATGCCGCCACACTGGCCGCCCCGGCAGAACGGGGGCGTATTGTGGGCTTGGTGACCAGCGGCGTAGTATTGGGTATCCTGCTCGCCCGCACCGTTTCCGGCGCCCTTGCAGACATCGCCGGCTGGCGCTCGGTATACTTTTTTTCCGCTGCATTAATGCTTCTCACCGCCGGTGTCCTTTACCGCGTATTGCCCGTTCACGACCCGCAGAAAGCCAATACCAGCTACCCGCAATTGCTGCTGTCTGTATTCCGGTTATTCCTGGAAGAACCCATTCTTAGGGTACGCGCTATTCTTGCCTTCTTCATCTTCGCAGCCTTCAGCGTGTTGTGGTCGTCGCTGGTATTACCACTTAGTGCGCCACCGTATTCCTTTCCGGCTACCGCGATTGGCATGTTTGGTTTAATCGGGGTGGCAGGTGCATTAGGAGCCGCCCGTGCAGGTAAACTGGCGGACCGTGGCCACGGCCAGCGCACCACCGGCGCCGCCTTGTTGTTACTGCTGGTTTCATGGCTCCCGCTCGGCTTTGCCACCTATTCGCTGACAGCACTTATTGCCGGTATCATCCTGTTGGACCTGGCCATCCAGGCGGTGCACGTTACCAACCAGAGTATGCTGTACAACATCAGACCGGAATCACGCAACCGCATGGTAGCGGGCTACATGCTTTTTTATTCCATCGGCAGCGGCGTGGGAAGCATTGCCGCCACTACTATATATGCCTTCGCCGGATGGATAGCCGTATGCATACTCGGCGCCGCTATCAGCGCCACAGGACTGCTCTTCTGGGCATGCACCCTCCCCCGGAAGATACACGCTCAAAAAAGCAATACCTTTACGGTACAACACCAAAACTGATTTCCATGCCGCATATACCCATTTACCAGGTAGATGCTTTCACCAATGAACTGTTCGGCGGAAACCCCGCAGCAGTATGTCTCCTGGAAGCATGGCTGCCAACAGATACCTTGCAGAAAATTGCGGCGGAAAATTTTCTGCCCGAAACCGCGTTCTTTATTCCCACCGGTCAACAGGGACACTATGAGCTCCGGTGGTTCACGCCCGAAATAGAAATGGACCTCTGCGGACATGCCACACTGGCCAGCGCACATGTGCTGTTCAATCACCTCGGATGGGATATGCACCAACTCACTTTTCATACGCAAAGCGGACCGCTTACCGTTTCCAAACACAACGATCTGCTCACCCTTAACTTCCCGTCAAGGCCCCCAGTACCCGCATCCCTTCCTCCGGAAATACTCAAAGGAATGGGCGTATACCCCATGGAAGTGCTGAAAGCAAGGGATTATATCCTCGTGTATCACGATGAAGAAATTGTACGCAACCTGCATCCGGATAAGGCCATCCTCGACCAGATCAACCTCGACCCCGGCGGCATTATTGTTACGGCAAAAGGAAAGCAAGTGGACTTTGTATCACGTTTCTTCACCCCACAGGCCAGCATCTTTGAAGATCCTGTTACCGGCTCTGCACATTGCTCGCTCATCCCCTTCTGGAGCCGGCAGCTGGATAAGAAAGAAATGATCGCCCTGCAGGTATCCCCCAGAACAGGAAAGCTTTACTGCGTGGATGCCGGCGAACGCGTATTGATAGGCGGTACCTGCAAGACTTACCTGGAAGGAAATATTTTTGTACCTTAATTTTATGAGATATACCCGTATACTGCTGTTATGCCTGCTGGCAGTGAATACCGCTGCCGCACAACCCCTCCCGCAGATAGACAGCACCGTACATGCTTTCATGAATCGCTACCACGTGCCGGGAATGGCGGTTGCAGTAACTTACAAAGGCAAACTGGTATATACCGGCAACTACGGTTATGCAGATACCACACAACATATCCCCGTAAATTCCCAACACCTGTTCCGCATTGCCAGCGTATCGAAATGTATAACGGCCACGGCTATATTAAAATTGGCAGAAGCAAAAAAGCTGTCGCTGAACGACCATGTATTTGGCCCCAATGCTTTATTGGGCACGGCTTACGGCACACCGCCCTACCGGGAAGACCTGAAAAATATCACGGTACGGCAGTTGCTTGAACATACCTCCGGCGGCTGGACCAACAACGGTACCGATCCCATGTTCAGCCATCCGCACATGAGCGCCGCCCAGCTGATTTCGTGGACTATTGATCATCAGCCACTGGACAATATTCCCGGAACAGTATACGCCTATTCCAATTTCGGGTACTGTATCCTCGGCCGTATAATTGAAAAAGTATCCGGTATGCCGTATGAAGCGTATGTAAAAAAAGCAGTGCTGCTACCCTGTGGCATCACAGCCATGCAAACAGGCGGCAATACCCTGGCAGAGCGGAAACCAAATGAGGTAGTATACTACGGCCAGCATGGCGAACAACCATACATCTATAACATTACCCGCATGGATGCGCATGGAGGATGGATAGCCAGCGCTGCCGACCTTGCACGCCTGCTCGTTCATGTAGATGGCTTCGCATTACCTCCGGACATACTCACTGCAAAGTCTGTCACTGCTATGACTACCGGCTCGGAAGCCAACCCCGGTTACGCCCTGGGATGGGCTGTAAATCCTTATCACAACTGGTGGCACTCCGGCTCCCTGCCCGGCACTGCCAGCGAAGTAATACGCGCACAAAAAGGATTCAACTGGGTGATGCTTTGCAACACGCGTACCGACAGCAGCTTCTTCAACGACCTGGATGGATTGCTGTGGAAGGCAGTGAACGATCCCGCCACAAAATGGCCGGACACCGATCTATTTAAACATGGGGCCGATCATGCGGTTATGAAAAATTAACTTTCGAAGCGCCACAGGATCAATTTCTCCCTGTTGCGCATATACGATCTTTCCACCGGGCTCCACTAAAATAGTATACGGCAATGCGCCCTGCCATTTGGGGTCAACAGCTTCAATCAATTCATATTTACTTTTCCCGCTGAAAAGATAATTTTTCCCGGAAGAATGCTTCTTCTGTAAAAACTGTAATACCTTATCTTTCTTCTCCGGTTCATCTGCACTAACACTTACAAACTCAAAATCACGCTCACTAAACGTTTTGGCCAGGATAATAAACTCCGGGAACTCCGCCACGCAAGGCACACACCACGTAGCCCAGATATTAATAAGCCGCAGATTGGAAGAAGTATTTTTCAGCAGCTCCTTAATACCGTCCACCGACACCGTATCCAGGTTCACCGGTTCTTTCGCCCAGGCCTGCGTTGCTTTTTCCACGCTGCCACTTTTATCTTTCCACTTCACAGAACAACCAAATACTTTGGTGACCGCTACCGGCACCTCCCGCTGCTGCAACAAGGCATCAATAGCATTCCGTGCATCCATCGACCCTGGCTTCTTTGCAGGATTCTCCATATCATCAATCCTTCCCTGGTAACGCAGCTTCCTGTCTTTATCAAAAATGAAAATGTGCGGCGTTGCAATAGGACCATAGCCCCGTGAAACTATCTCGCTGTCACCATCATACAAATAAGGAAAGTTGAACTGCTTGTCTTTTGCGCGCTGTTTCATATCATCGAAAGAATCCCCAAGATCCGTGTATCCCAGCTCATCATACCGCAACCCCTCCGCGTTGTTAGGCATAATCGCCACCAGCTCCACACCTTTGCCGGCATAGTCTGAGGTGAGTTGTTTTATCCTGTCTTCATACGCCTGCGCAGTAGGACAATGATTACAGGTAAAAACCACTGCCAGTACCTTCGCCCTGGAAAAGGAAGACAATGAATAATTTTTCCCGTCTGTAGCCGGCAGCGTAAAATCCGGTGCAGCCGCGCCAATGGGAAGTGGCTGTGCGTTTAAAAGCAACGGCAGCAGGAGCAAACAATACAGCATACCGCTGATAAGAAATTTTTTCTCCATTTTATATGGTTTATTTTTTCTTATAACCCACCCAAAGAAAGGCTCTTCCTACGCAGCAGCTAAAGTTACTAAAACTTCCACATCCTGTTATTTACCGGCTGCCCAGAAAATAGCGTTCTGTAACAATTGCAGGTATGCCGGGTTATCCAGCAACCCGGGGCCATGCCCCATGAAAATATAGATATTCCTGGCTTTATAATGTTCATTGGTCCATACCACCGGATGATCGCCCATCTTCCTGTCAGAAGCAGGCACATAGGAGCTTTCATCCACACTGGCCAGCACATGCACCTGCGGGCGGGGGCTTTTATTGTAGGTATACCATTCTTCTTTATTAATAATAAAGGGAGATGTAATGCCCTTCATCACCGGGTGCTTTTTATCTTCCACTACTACCTTCCCGTTGGCAAACTCAGGAATATAGTTCGTGAACCGGATGCCGCCCATAAATGCCGAAAACCAATCCCACATAGGAAAGCCGTCGAATTCACCGAGCAGAGTGGCGTGATGTAACCCGATCCAGCCGCCGCGGCCCTCTTGAATATATCGCTCAAATGCTGCTGCAGCTGCAGGCTTCCATCCATAAGGCGGATAGTCGAGCTGGATAAAAAGCCGGAACTGCTTTAAATAGTCATCATTAATCGCATCAGTGTTGTTGATATAGGTAAGGGTAAATTGTTTCTTCGCTGCGAGGCTGTCCAGCCATACCCTGGCTGCTTTTGAAAACGCCACATGGTGGCCGCCGCCTTCATACAGCACCAACGCTGCAAAGGCAGGCTTGCTGCGGTTGGTATCTGAAGTGCTGCGGCATTCGCGCGTGGCTATTCCACCGCAAATATCCCGGGCACTGCTTGCATCATTTGCAAAAATCATCAACAGCCATACAGTAACAACGCGGAATAGTAATCTGTTTGTTTTTACGGGCATAAAACATTGGGTTGCGTATACAGAAAGATAAATATTATTCCGCCATGCTGTTCGCACGACAAATAAAAGATACTGCTAAATACCGCGATTCCCCTTCGTCAATTTGCCGTTTTCGGAAATTAATCCGGTAAATAGGCCATTAATGCCCGCAATTAATGCTTTGTTAACGCTCCTGTTAGTCCTTCCCGCTTTACTTGCATCTTATTCCGGGGAATATCACCGGGATACACAACTAAGGTGAATGCAAAACCTTTGGAGAATCCGGGCAAGCCGGGTTCTCCTCTTTTTAAAAGCAGGTTCCACGTTAATAACAAACAGTATATATATGAAGCGTATCTTACTAGCTTTCCTCCTCCTGCTGAGCATACCCGCCCAGGCACAATTGAAACACAGCAGGGAATCACAGTACCCAACTTATCATGGACTGGTGATGGCCGGCTACCAGGGATGGTTCCGGGCCGAAGGTGATGGCTCCGGCGCCCGGCGCTTTTCCTATGGCGATGAAACCCGCAGCGGAATAGACATGTGGCCCGATGTAAGCGAATATGAAAAAACATACGCCACACCTTTTAAGCTCGCCAACGGCCAGCCCGCACGTTTCTTCAGTTCTTACGACAAAAGCACCGTAGACATTCACTTCAAGTGGATGCAGCAGTATGGGGTTGACGGCGTTTTCATGCAACGCTTTTTTAATAATGCCAAACGCCGCGACAGCGTCTCTTCCGTTGTCCTGAAAAATGCCTTCGCAGCAGCTTCGAAATATAAAAGGGCCATCGCCGTGATGTATGACCTTTCCGGGTTAAGTGCCACAGGGGAGGATTGTTCCGCTATTATTGAAGACTGGAAGTACCTGGTGGATCAGCTGAAAGTAACCAACCAGCCCGGCGCCAAAACTTATTTGCAGCAAAACGGCAAACCGGTAGTAGCCATCTGGGGAATTGGCTTTCCTGACCGCCCGTATAATCTCCGTAATATTGGCCTCGAAAGGCTCATCGATTTCCTGAAAAATGACCCGGTGTATGGCGGCTGTGCCATTATGCTGGGCGTACCCACCGCCTGGCGCACTTTGAACGCCGACTGCCTCCCTGATCCTTACCTGCATACCATCATCAAACAAGCCGACCTGGTGCTGCCCTGGACGGTACAACGGTATTCCCCGCTGCTTCACAATGATATGGACCGCTACCGCGATAACCTCATCGACGACCTGGCCTGGTGCCGCGCCAACCACCTGGAATATGTGCCCTGCGTATATCCCGGCTTTAGCTGGCACAACCTCAGTCGTTATGAATTCCCGGACGATATAAAACCCGTGGGCTCTATTCCCCGCCAGGGCGGACGTTTTTACTGGCAGCAAATTTCTACCGCCTTAACTGCCGGCGCCAGCATGCTGTATGTGGCCATGTTTGATGAAGTAAATGAAGCCACTGCGATATTTAAAGGAAGCGATCAGCCTCCCGTAAGCAGCACCACGCCGTTTATCAACTTAGATGGGAAGCCTTCAGATCATTATCTCTGGCTAACCGGCGAAGCCGCCAGCATGTTGCGCAATGAAAAGCCATTGAGTGTAAAGATGCCTGAAAGAAAATAATACCGGAAATGGGCTGAATAAAAACGTCCCGGCAGTAATGTACTGCCGGGACGTTTTTATTCAGCCATATTATAAGTGTATAAAATATATATTTTATCCCCATACCTGGACAGCCAGGTGCTTTCCTTTTGCGAGCAAATAAACGCCTCCGAAATAGGAAGCAATACCAACCGTGATGAAAACCACCATCATCCATATGAGCCGGCGTTTGTTTTCTTTCTTTCTCTCGTTCCGGTTCAGCACAATTTGCTCCACTTCGAGCCACCTCCTGCCAGGATCCCCGCTGGTATAACGCTCTGTGAGCCGGCCCGTTCTCATCATCTGACGGTACATTGCTGCCACTGATTTCGCATTGGGAATATGGTCCATCAGGGCACACAACTCCCTCGTGTCATCATCTGAAACCTTTCGTTGTGTGATGGCTGCTTCCGGCAACTTTTTCAGTAATAGCCTATCTGCCACCATTTTAAAATAAGTACTCATAAGAATGCCTGAATGAATGGTTTGATATCGGTATTGTATTTACGAAATACAGGAGTACATAGTTTTCATTCCTGCCAAAAAATGATGAAAAACCCGTATGGGATTGCAGAATGCTGCTACAGAATTCCTTTAGGAATTATACCTACTTTTAGCCTATGAAAGTGCTGATTATAGAAGATGAACCGGCTCTCAGGGCCAGTATACAGGAATACCTGGAACACCAGGGATATATCTGTGAACTGGCAGCAGATTTTCCACAGGCCATTGATAAGGTCAATGAATTTGACTACGACTGCATAGTGGCAGACATCGGCCTGCCAAAAGGCAGCGGCCTGGACGTGGTAAAGGAACTGAAACTGCTGGAGTCCAAAGCCGGCATCATTATCATTTCTGCCAAAGACTCCCTGGAAGATAAACTTAACGGCCTAGAACTCGGTGCAGATGACTATCTCACCAAACCATTTCATCTCTCAGAACTCAATGCACGGGTAAATGCCATCTTACGCCGGAAAAACTTTGACGGCAATACCACCGTCAACTTCCAGGAAATCACCATAAAACCCGCCTCCAAAACAGTGCTGGTTCATCATAAATCCCTTACCCTCACCGGGAAAGAATACCAGCTGCTGCTGTATTTTATTGCCAATCAACACCGGGTAGTCACCAAATCCGCCCTGGCAGGACATCTTTGGGGCGATGAATATGACCAGGCCGGCTCCTATGATTTTATTTATACCCATATTAAAAATCTCCGGAAAAAAATGCTGGAAGCAGGCGGCGAAGATTATATCAAAACAGTATACGGAACCGGTTACCGCTTCGGATAACATCCCTTAAAAGATTGCGCACATGAAACTGCTGACAAAAACAACCCTATACTTTTTACTGATCATGCTCCCGGTGTTTACTGCAGGCGCTTTTTACCTGTACACAGAATTCAATCAGGAGATAAAATATGAAACAGATGAGGAACTGGTGAATGACAAACTCCAGTGGATGCGGTATCTTGATACCGCCAGTGTGAACAACCCGGTTTTTAGTATCAAAACACCGGAATTTAACCTGCATCCTACGAACGACGCGGCGCAGCCAACACATCACCTGAAAGGCGTAAACATTTACCAGGAACCGGAAAATACCTACGCGCCCTTCCGGCAACTATCGCAGGTAATCAGTTTGCATAACAAAAATTATGAACTGGTACTCCGTAAATCACTGATAGAAAAAGATGACCTGGTAAAAAACATCATTCATGTAATGCTGGCGGCTTTTGGTGGTTTACTCTTGTTTGCATTGCTCTCCAACTGGCTGATCAGTAAAAGCATATGGAAACCGTTTTACCGGTCGCTCGACAAAATACAAAAGCTGCAACTGAACAAACTGGACGCCACCGTTTTTGAACCAGCTGCCACCCATGAATTTAACCGGCTGAATACCGCCCTCAGCGCCATGACCAGCCGTATTCACAACGATTACACCAGTATAAAAGAGTTAACGGAAGATGCAGCCCATGAAATGCAAACACCCCTTGCTATCGCCCAAAGCAAACTGGAATTATTGCTGCAGGACGATACCCTCTCTGAAATACAACTAAACAGCATCCTCACCAGCTATGATGAGCTGCAACGCCTGTCGCGCCTCAATCACAACCTGTTGCTGCTGGCCAAAATAGAAAACCAGCAATACCCGCTAACAGAACAGCCGGACCTTTGCACCGTCGTTGAAAAATACCTGCTGCTTTTTGAAGAACTTATCAAAGAGAAAGATCTGCACATTCATAAAGAAATAACCGCTACCGCACCATGGCCGCTGCATCCCGCACTCACCGATATACTGGTCAGCAACCTGCTCGGGAATGCCATCAAATATAATTATCCGCAAGGCAGCATCACTATTCAGTTAACACCCGAGGCGTTCACTATTGCCAACACCAGCCATCTGCCTGAAATACCCGCCAACGTGTTGTTCCAGCGCTTCAAAAAACACAACAACGGCTACTCTAATTCCAACGGACTGGGACTTGCCATTGTTAAAAAAATGGCAGACTCTTATCATTTCCATCTTACCTATTATTATGCAAATGGTCAGCATACTTTCCGTGTAAGCCTATAACCCACCGTTCAGATTTGCTCCAGATTCCATGTTTTTCTTTGCAGTACAAAGGAGCATATGAAACATGTAATACTGGCTATCATTTTATTGAGCGCAACAGGCATTGTAACCGCACAAAATCGTGTGCCCGTTCCCGTTAAAGACACCACACAGCCACCGGCGAAAGATACCACCATCAGCAAAGTATCCGACCTGGAAGAAGTAGTGATTTCTTCTACCCGGGATAACCGCCGTATTGAAGACCTGCCCATGAAAGTAGAAGTACTGGGAAGAGAAGATATGATGGAAGAAAGCGGCATAAAACCGGGTAACGTGGCCAGTATCCTCGGCGACCTGTCTGTAATCCATATTCAGAATACCTCTGCAGTGAGTGGTAACAATGCCATCCGCATGCAGGGACTGGACGGTAAATACACCCAGCTGCTGCGTGACGGTGTGCCGGTGTACGAAGGATTGAGCGGCAATTTCGGTGTACTGTCCATTCCGCCATTAGATCTTAAACAGGTAGAAATTATAAAAGGATCTGTTTCCACTCTCTATGGTGGCGGCGCTATTGCCGGGATCATCAACTTCATTGCCAAAACGCCCGGCAGTAAACCTGAACTAACAGTACTGGTTAATCGTAGTACACTGAAAGAAACCAACGTGAACGCTTACTATGCGGAAAAATACGGCAAAACCGGTATCACCCTCTTTGCCGGCGTTACCACACAAAACGCCAGCGACGTAAATAAAGACGGCTTCAGCGATGTGCCGCGCCTGCGTCAATACCTGCTCCACCCCCGCTTCTTCTGGTACCTCAATCCGCAAACCACATTGGTGGCCGGCTATACCGGTACCATCGAAAAACGCGAAGGCGGCGATATGCAGGTACTGGATCATGCCCCGGCCGGCATCCACCAGTATACAGAAACCAATAACAGCGAAAGACACAGCGCAGAGCTGCAATTCACCCGGAAAAACCTCGGCGGCGGCACTTTAACAATAAAAGGAGCAGGCAGCTTCTTCCACCTGCAAAATAACGTGGAAACTTTTACGCTGCTCGGAAATCAAACCAGCACTTATGCAGAAGCGGCCTACCATAAAACAAGCGGCCGGCACAACTGGGTAGCCGGCATCAATAATACCGGCGAAATATACCACCGCGCCAAAGGCGATAGCACATTACTCGGCAACTACCAGTATAACACGGCAGGCGCCTTTATACAGGATGGTTTCCGGATCACGGACCAGTTGATGGCAGAAGCCGGGCTGCGCGCAGACCATCACAATGAATTCGGATGGTACATTTTACCAAGGCTGGCGTTTGTATACAAACCACTAGATGACCTGTCCATCCGCCTGAGTGCAGGCACGGGTTATAAATCACCGGCTGTTTTCACCACGCAGACTCAAACCATTGGCTACCGCTACCTGCTGCCGCTCAGCGCGGGTATAAAGTCGGAAAGCAGCCAGGGTATTAACTTTGACGGGAACTACCATACCAGTTTAGGTAAGGTAGACATGACCCTGAACCAGGCGCTCTATTACACACATATCAAAGATCCTATCCTGCCGGTGCTGCAACCCGGCAGCCAGGGGATGTACCTGCTGCAGAATATGCCTTACGCTGTAAACAGTGTTGGTACAGATACCTACCTCCGCTTTGAACTGGATCACCTGGAACTGTACCTGGGATACAACCACACGGTGTCCCGTTACAACGATGCTGCCCATACCAACGTCGCGTTTGCGCCACAGGACAAATTTGCCGGTACACTGGCCTACAGCATCAAAGGCAAATGGCGCTTCGGCATTGAAAACAGCCGGATAGGCCATCAGTACGACGATCACAATCAAAAAACACCCGACTACTGGTTCTGGGCTGCGATGGTTTCCCGGCAGTTGGGGGAACACGTTACCCTGGTACTCAACGGGGAGAACATTTTTGACGCAAGGCAAGGCAAGAACACCCCCTTATATACCGGCACCATTACGCATCCGGAATTTGCCCAACTATGGGGGCCTGTAGATGGAAGAATCATCAATATGTCATTGAAAGTTAATTTATAGTTAAATTTATGAGGAAGAGTGTAACTTCGCGGTCTTTAATTTTCTGTACACTATGAAATTCATCAAAAACAGGTACGCGGTGCTCCTGGGCTTTGGCGCCGTACTCCTGATCCTGTCGTTCCTCGTTAGAACTGTATTGCTGGTATGGGCTTTCCCTCAATCCGGGCTGCGCTTATCCCATTTACCAGCCATTTATGGCAAAGGGCTGATATATGATACCGGGGTAGCTTTGTTTTTTACCATTGGTTATGCCCTTTACCTGCTGCTGCTGCCGCAACGGCTCAATAACACGCTGTTTAACCGGATATTCACTTACACCGGCTTTTTCCTGGCGTTGGTAATCCTTGTATTTTCCTTTTTTGCAGAATTAACCTTCTGGGGCGAATACTCCGGGCGCTTTGATTTTATTGCAGTAGACTACCTCATTTATACCTATGAAGTAATCAGTAATATTAACCAGTCGTACCCTTTA
The DNA here is from genome assembly GCF_050434025.1 of Chitinophaga sp. W3I9. Classification (NCBI taxonomy): domain Bacteria; kingdom Pseudomonadati; phylum Bacteroidota; class Chitinophagia; order Chitinophagales; family Chitinophagaceae; genus Chitinophaga; species Chitinophaga sp. W3I9. Next base: position 2,932,979 of record NZ_JBNPWC010000001.1, on the reverse strand, counting down.
CCATTGCTGATTGGCGGCGTATTATTATTCACCGCCCTCATCACCTGGGTGCTGGCTCGCAGGGGTATTTTCCGCAACAGTTTCCAATCGCACACACCTTTCGGGAAACGGCTGCTCATCTTTGCCGGGCTGGCGGGGCTAATGCTCCTGCACATTTTCTTCATCAATAACACCTGGGCCGAAAAAAGCAAAAACCGGTATGCACAGGAGTTATCCAAAGCAGGTGTGTATTCATTTATTTCCGCCTACCTGAATAATGAACTGGCTTACGATAAATATTATTTGCTGGAAGATGATAACACTGCCTTCAGCCGGATGCGCACCTTGCTGCAATCGCCCGACAGCCATTACCTGACTGCCGGTAACAATATTTACAGGAGTATAACGGATACGGGTACACGTGTTACGCCCAATGTGATCATGGTCACCATTGAAAGCTTCAGCGCCGATTTCATGGACCGCTTTGGTAACACCGGTCATATTACGCCTGTGCTGGACAGTATTGCCAAAGAAGGTATTCTCTTTACCAATATGTATGCGACCGGCACCCGTACGGTAAGAGGGATGGAAGCGCTTACACTCGCCGTGCCACCCACTCCCGGGCAAAGTATTGTTCGCCGGAAAAAGAATGAACAACTCTTTTCCGTAGGCCAGTTATTTGAGCAGCAGGGTTATGAAAGCACCTTCTTTTATGGCGGCGACGGCTACTTCGATAACATGAACAAGTACTTTGGGAACAACGGCTATGATATTACCGACCGGCTCCGTCATAAACTGGTGGATGATCATATCACCACCACCCGCACAAATATTCCCGACACCGCCGTACAGTTCGAAAATGCCTGGGGCGTATGCGACGAGGACATTTATGCCGCAGCGATTAAAAGCGCCGATCAGAAATATGCGGCCGGCAAGCCGTTCTACGATTTCGTGATGACCACCTCCAACCACCGGCCTTTCACCTATCCTTCCGGCAAAATAGACATCCCTTCCGGCAGCAGCCGTGAAGGCGCGGTAAAGTATACCGACTACGCCATCGGGCAGTTCCTGAAAAAGATCCGCACCAAGCCCTGGTTTAAAAATACCGTGATCATTTTTGTGGCTGACCACTGCGCCAGCAGCGCCGGTAAAAATGAAATAGAGATCAGTAAATATCATATTCCCTGTATCCTGTACAATGTTCCGGGCGTAGCGCCACAGGAAATCAGTGCCATGTGCTCCCAGATAGATATTTACCCTACCCTCCTGGGCATGCTGCACTGGTCTTATAACAGTAAGTTTTACGGCGAAAACGTACTGGAACCGGGATACCAGCCCCGTGCCATGGTAAGTACCTATCAAAAACTGGGTTACCTGGAGCCGGGTAAACTGCTGATCCTCAGCCCGCAGCAAAAAGCGCAATGCTTCAGCTGGAACAAAGAGCGCAATGAACAACGGGCCACGGCAATGGACAGCGCACTTCTCAAAAACAGTATTGCCAACTATCAAACTGCTTATGCCCTGTTTAAAAACGGCGGCATGGCAAAATAACAATCCTCTCCGAGCTGAGGGAATCGTCGAAAACCGTTCCCTCAGCTTATGATAATAATTCCTTGTTCGTTTCTCCGGTTAATTCCCTAAATTTATTCCCCCGGTATAATCCTGACGATAACAATATAACTACACCGGTTTCATAATCTGGCCTCTTTTTAACACCGAATATTAAAACCAACATCGCTCATGCTGGCTACTGCAGCGCTGCGTCAACAAAAATTACTGGATATCATTGGCAGTATTCCCGCAGACTACAGTTTGCAGGAACACCCGGTTAATGCCGTCCAGCAACTGTTAGGACAACTAATGGACCTGACAGGCAGCTCTTACGGTTTTGTAGGGGAATTGAAGAAAAGCGATGCACCTTCCCAACTGCATACCATTACTATCATCAATCATGCGCCGGAACACGGCTGGAACTTCACGCCTGCCCTGCAGGAAGTGGCTGGCAACGGGCAACCGCTGATCCTGCCGGCAGGGGATGCTACCACTGCATTTATCGGGCTGCCGGTAACATACCAGCAGCAGGTGCTGGCCGTAATAGGGCTCGCAGGCTGCATGGACGGCTATTCGGCAGATGCAGTAACTTTCCTCCACCCACTACTGCAAATATTGGGGCATCTGCATTTTCACGGTACCAGGGAAAAGGAAACCAGGCAGCTGCAATCCGCTTTTACCCGGTTAAAATACGAGTGGGATTCGCTGATGCTTACCCTGGATGATATTTTATTTGAGATGAACGAGCAGAAGGTCTTTACCGGGGTATGGTGCAGCAACGACAACCTGTTATTCCGGCCCCGGGAAGAGGTGATCGGCAAAACCATCTCAGAAGCCCTTGGCGAGCATGCCGGCACTTTTAACCGGCTGGTCGACAAACTGCTGGAAACCGGAGAAAACCAGGAATACGTGTATCCTGATATCAGGCAGGGTCCTCAAAACTGGTACCAGCTGAAGGTACGGCTGATTAAAGATAAGTTGCCCGCACCCCGGCGCATCCTGCTGATGATCCGTAATATCTCTGAAATAGAAAAAAAGAACAACAGCTACCTCCAGGCACAGTCTGAACTACGCCGCAGTAACCAGCTGCTGGGCATCTGCCAGCAGATGGGCAAAATGGGGGGATGGGAATTCAATGTAGCCACCGGCGAAACCTACTGGACACGCGAAGTGTATGAATTGAGGGAGGTGCCGCACGACTTCCCGCTTACTTTTCATTCGTCCGTTGCATTTTATCACCCGGATGACCAGCCTGTTTTCGTTGCTGCCAGGGAAGCACTGATTACCCATAAAACCCCGTTCGACCTGGAATTACGGCACATTTCCGCTAAAGGTAAACATACCTGGATGCGCACCATCGGCAGGGCGGTATTTAACAGCCAGGGCCAGCTCACGCATTTCAGGGGCATTATCATGGATATTACTGATAAGAAAGATACAGAACTGGCGCTTACTGCTGCCCGGGATAATGCACAGAAAGCCGCCCAGTCGAGAAGTGATTTCCTGTCTGTAATGAGCCACGAAATCCGTACGCCCCTCAATGCCATCATCGGCATCGCCGGTATCCTGGGGGAAAATCCCGCACCCGAACAGGCGGAACTGATGCATAACCTGGAGTTCTCCGCCCATCATTTGCTCGGACTGATCAATGATATCCTCGACTTCAGCAAAATGGAGGCTGGAAAAATTGAACTGGAAAATATTCCATTTGATCCGGAGGCACTGCTAACGGGTATCGTACGTAACTGCCAGCCACTGGCTACCAGCAAGGGTATTGAACTCATTTCCCGGTTTGATCATTTACCGGGAACACTGAAAGGAGATCCCGTAAGATTATCCCAGGTACTCAATAACCTGTTGCACAACGCCATCAAATTTACCAGTGCAGGATCGGTTACCCTGGAAGTACGCCGGGCAAACACTTCCGCCGGCGACTGTACGCTTTCCTTTGCCGTAAAGGATACCGGTGTGGGCATTGTTCCGGAAATGCAGGCAAAAGTATTTGATACTTTTGTACAGGAAGATTCGGCTACCAACCGCCATCACGGCGGTACAGGGCTTGGACTCGCCATCACCCAAAAACTGGTGGCGCTCCACAACAGCAGCATCATACTGGAAAGCAAAAAAAATGAAGGCACTACCTTCCGTTTTGATATCAGTTTTACAATACCTGAAACTGCACCCGGTCCTGTGCCCCAGAAAAATAAACAACAGGAAGGCCATCTGGAAAATATGAAGCTGCTGGTAGTAGAAGACAATGCCATTAATATCCGCATCCTGCAATTACAGCTGAAAAACTCCGGTGCGCAGATTGAAACAGCCAGCAATGGCAGACTGGCACTACAGAAAATACAGGAACAATCTTTCGATGGTATTATCCTTGACCTGCATATGCCGGAGATGAATGGTTATGAAACCATTCCGCACATCCGGCAACTGCAGCCGGATGCTTTTATCATTGTGTTAACGGCAGACATAATGCCGGAAGTAACCGAACGGCTGGCCCGCCTGCAGGTAAAACATATGCTGCCCAAACCCTATGCAGCAGCGGATCTGCTGGAGATACTGGAACGGCACAGGAAAACATAACCCGCTTTTATAGTACCTTCGCGCCTGCACCAACAGCCAGCAATTATGCAAACATCTTCTTTGTCGGCCCGTGATCTGGACGTGATCTGGCATCCTTACACCCAAATGCAAACTGCACCTGCGCCCATAGGCATTGTACGCGGCGAAGGCGCTTTACTTTTCGACGAAAATAATAACAGCTATATAGACGCTACCTCCAGCTGGTGGGTGAATATTCACGGTCACGCACACCCGCACATTGCGCAGCAACTGGCAGCACAGGCGCTGCAACTGGAACACTGTATTTTCGCCGGGTACACCCATCCCCCGGCCGTTCATCTTGCGGAACGGTTATTACCGCTTCTTCCCGCCAACCAACGTCGCGTTTTTTATTCCGACAATGGCTCTACGGCCATAGAAGTAGCCCTGAAAATGGCCATCCAGTACTGGGATAACAAAGGCACGCCGAAACATAAAATACTGGCCTTCCACAACGCCTATCACGGCGATACCTTCGGCGCCATGAGCGTGAGCGGCAGAAGTGTGTTCACCCGCGTTTTTGATGACCGCCTGTTTGATGTTCAGTTCATAGAAGTGCCCACTGCGGAAAACATCTCCCAAATTATAAACAACATTATTGCACTGCAACCGGAAGATATTGCTGCCTTTGTGTTTGAACCGCTGCTCCAGGGCTCCGGTGGCATGGTGATGTATGACGCTGCCGCCTTTGAACAGCTCCTGCAGTTTTGCTCCTCCCAAAATATCCTGCTGATTGCAGATGAAGTGATGACCGGCTTCGGCAGAACCGGGAAAAATTTTGCTATGGAATACCTCCAAACACCACCGGATATTGTTTGTCTTTCTAAAGGACTCACCGGCGGCACCATGGCGCTCGGTGTAACTACCAGCACTGCGGCGGTGTATGAAGCCTTTCTTTCCAATGATAAGCTAAAAACATTATTCCACGGGCATTCTTTCACGGCCAACCCGCTGGCCTGTACAGCTGCACTGGCCAGTCTCGACCTCTTCACCGACCCAGCCTGCGCGGCTAGCCGGGAACGCATACACGAAAAGCATACCGTCTTTCTGAAAGAATTGTTTACTTACACGGTCATAAAAAATCCAAGATTGCTGGGCACTATCCTGGCGTTTGAAATAGTAACCGCTAACGCCGATGGTTACACGAATGCGTTGGCCGATGAACTGCACCGCTTCTTCCGGGCAAAAAGAGTGATGCTGCGCCCGCTGGGGAATACTCTTTATATACTGCCGCCTTACTGCATCACCAACGAACAGCTGGATGAAGTGTATGGCAGTATCCGGGAACTGGTAGCCACCTTATCATAAAAAAAGGGCACAGACGCGGTGTCTGTGCCCCTGATATTTTTCCCGGTCGTGTTATTTAACCGGTACGGATACTTTAGTGTCATCCCACTCAAATACCACGGCGTTACCGGGTAAAGTGAACGTGAGTTTTTCTGCTGGTGTAGACAGTTTTTCGCGTGGTACTTTCACGGATACTACGTCTTCACCTTTATTCTTGTCGTAATCATAAGCACCCCATTGGCCCAGTTTACCATTCAGGATAACGGTCCAGGTTTTAGGATCAGGAATAGAGAATAAAGTGTAAGTACCTGCTTTTACAGGTTTGCCGCCAAAAGACACGTCTTTGCTGAAAGTGATCTGGGTGGCTTCATCAGCGCCTGTACGCCATACTTTACCAAATGGTTCCAGTTTGCCAAAAATTTCGCGGCCTTTCTTGGAAGGCTGGCCGTACACTACTTTAATACCGTTGGCTTCTACTGTAACGTGGGGGCTTTTACGTGCCTTCTCCTGAGCAAAAACGAGGCTGGTAAAGGCCAGAAATAAGGTTGCCAAAAAGAAATGTTTCATTTTTTTTAGTTTTTTCTGTAAGAAGTTGTTGAGATACGATAACAATTTAAATCATAAAAACCATCGTAAACAAAACTATTGGATCAATGGTAAAATAACTCCATACTATTTTCCTTCACAGATCCGGCTCAACTTTGTCAACCCGTCGTTCATAGCGGGGCCGTATACCCTGTCGGCCACAAATCCCCTCAGCTTCCACCATGGCAGCATGCCCAGCTTAATTTCCATATGCCAGAAGATCGCAGTGGCTTTGCCATCTGCCGTAGGCTTCAGTTCTATGCCTCCTTGTACAGGACGCACACTTTTAATATCCAGCAGGTAATGCATTCCTTTGGCCGGATCACTGTCCAGCACCGTTAGCTTACCGCTGTTGAGCTGGCCGTCCCAGCTGTACCAGGCGCCGGGTCCGGAAGGCGGATCGGAGTATACCAGCGTAGCAGTAGTATCGGGGCGGGTCCAGGGATTCCAGGCATCCCAGGCTTTCAGGTTACTGATATGTGCATAAACAGTATCAATAGGCGCCCGGATAACACCGGTACGCTCCACCACCGCCGTAGAAGGAAATGCCAGCGACAACCCGAAAATCACCACGCCTAAAATGATCACACTGATCAGTAACAACTTAATAAACCGCATAGAAAAAATATATTATCCTTTAAGGAGCCGTTTCATGTTCTCCAGTCCTTTCTCAAAATCCTTTCCTACCCATTTGTCCATCATCAGCCCCATTACTTTCCGGATAGGATGTTGCCCCATATCGCACACCATTCCCCAGGTAACCAGGGTGCCGCCATTTACCGGGTCCAGCCGGAAATAGCCTTTAGTAGCGCCCATGCCCATAAAATCGATGTGGGTGGCCACCTGCTGATCAGGTTTGGACTCCGTGATCGTCATATGCCCTTTGCCCACGTTCCGGTTGCGGCTTTCCCAGCTGTAACCGGCGCCCACGCCACTTTCCTTTTCCCCGTAAGTAATTTTAACGTTGGGATCCTGTTCTTTCCAGGGCGACCATAGCTCCCAGTTACGCACTACGTTCATCAGCGGGAAAATAACTCCCGGCGCAGCCGGTATTACCAGCGAACGCTCCACCTTAATGGCAGATGAGAGGAATAAACTGAAAATGAAAAGCCCCAGCACAAGGACAATGAACGCACCCAGGATAATGAAAAAGGCTTGCATGTGACTGGATTTAGGTCCCACAAAGCTAACGAAATCGCCTTATTCCCACTTGAATACTTTCACGGCTACCGCATATACGACAACACCCCATAAGGTAAGAATGGCGATATCCCAGCCCACATGCCAGAGATGCAGCCCTTCAAAGGCCACTTTTCTCAGGGCGTCTATCAGGTAGGTAAGCGGCATGATCTTACAGATTGGCTGCAGCCAGCCAGGAAAGGAATCTATCGGGAAAAAGGTACCCGCCAGCAGGAACTGTGGCAGGGTAACGATATTGGCCAGGGGCGGAATAGTGCTCTCGTTTTTTGCCAGGCTGCTCACCACAAAACCAAAACCCATGAATACCAGTAGCCCGAATACCGACAATACCAGCATTTCCAGGAAGGTGGCAAAACCATGTACCAGCGTAAAGCCAAAGGCGAAATGCCCAAGCGCAATGATCACCACAGAGCTGATGAGCTGGAAGATCATCCGGCTCAGCGCTTCTGCCAGTACAATATAGGTGCGTTTGATGGGCGTGGCGAAAAAACGCTTGAGTACCAGCGTTTGACGCATATTATAAAACAGGAAGGCCGTACCAAAAACGGCGGCACTCATCAGGGCAAAGCCCAGCTGTCCCGGTAAAATAAAGTCGATGGTCTTAAATTCACGACCCGGCACCTCTGTTTGTGTAAAAGTGGCTACCGTAGGGCGTTTATAGGTTTCATCATCCAGTTTGCCGGCGATGCTTTTCAGCACCGATAACAGGGTTACTTTCTTCGCGGCATCGGAAGCCGTAGAGGTCCGGATATTAATATCGTAAGCAGTTACATGGTTAACTCCCGCTTTGGGCACAATGTTCAGAATAGCCACCAAACGGCCTTTCTTCAGATCATCCTCCATTTCCGCTTCAGGCTGATCGGTAACCAGTTTCAGCGTCCCGGCATGCGACAATTCCTGGTAATACCTGCTGGTAATATCAGTCCGGCGGTCCACCCCCACTTTAACGGAAACAGTACTTTTACCAATAAACCCAAACACCAGGATAAATACCAGCGGGAACCCCAAACTGAACACTACGGCGGAAGGACTACGGAAAATACCTCTTAAACTTCCTTTTGTAATGGCCAGCATGGCCCTCAACTGACTGTACTTCGCTCCATTCATCTGATTCTGCTATTTAAAAACCGGCGGTAAAACTACGACGTTTTTCCAGCTTTTAGTAAAAAATGCAGGGGCGGGGATTTTGTCTTTCTCGCTGATTACGCTGATTTTGCTGATTAGCTGGATTTTTACTTTGGATTTTTTTAGATTTTCTTAATGATTAATATAACTAAGGGAGATAAAAACGAATATATCCGCTTCTATCTCCCTTAATCCTTTATAAAATCCAAAAGTAAAAATCCAGCTAATCAGCAAAATCAGCGTAATCCTGAGCCAAGACAAAATTCGCTAGAAACTGTACTTAAACGGCATTCTCGCCTGAACATCGCCATGCAACTGTTGTACGTCCTTCACCTGCTGGTAAATGTCGTAGTTGGCGCCGAGTTCCTGCTTCACCAGCTGCATGCGCACGTTGCCGGCGAAGGTTTTGAAGAATTTGTTCAACGGGTTTTTCTCTTCCGGGAACTCTCTCAGGCGGTAGTCCGGCAGTTTGGCCAGCCGCGCGGCACAGGCCAGTGCTTCGTTGATACCACCGATGCGGTCTACCAGTCCGAGTTCCTTTGCCTGTAAACCACTCCATACATGCCCCTGGGCGATGCTGTCCACGATAGCGGGGTTCAGCTTCCTGCCGGCCACCACGCGTGATTTGAAAGAGGCGTAGGTGCTGTCAACGCCGTTCTGTATAAAGCGTCTCTCCGCTTCGGTGAGCGGGCGGCCAACGGAACCAAGATCCGCATAAGGTGCGGTTTTAACGCCATCGAAGGTAACGCCCACTTTATTTTTGAAGAAGTCCTGCATATTAAACATCACGCCGAATACGCCGATAGAACCGGTTAAAGTATTGGGTTCTGCAAAAATGCTGTCAGCCATGCAGGAAATATAGTACCCGCCGGATGCTGCATAGTCGCCCATGGATACCACCACCGGTTTCACTTTCTTTGCCAGCGACAGTTCGCGCCAGATTACTTCAGATGCCAGCGCGCTGCCGCCACCGGAGTTCACCCGGAACACGATTGCCTTTACATCTTTATCTTCGCGGGCTTTGCGGATTTCACGGATATAGTCGTCGCTTGCAATGGTTTTATCGCGGTCTGATTCCCCGCCTATGATATCGCCCTCTGCGTAGATCAGCGCCAACTGTCCATCTCCGCCACCGGAAGAAAGGTCGGTGCCACTGTTATATTTTTTTAGCGTCACCAGGTTTACCTCGTCGCCCTGTTTAACGCCCGTTTTGCTTTTCAGTTCCGCTACTACTTCATCGTCATACTTCAAACCATCTACCAGCTTATACTTCAGCGCATCTGCGGGTTGCTGGATGAGGTTTTCATTGGCATAGCCATGTAAAGTGGCCGTGTCGATGTTGCGCGCAGAGCCTATTCCTTTCAGGAAGGTGCCATACAGTTCTCCCAGGAACTGGGTGGTTTGTATGCGATTGGCATCTGTCATCTGTGTTTCGCGCAGCGGCTCGGTAGCGCTTTTAAATTTACCGCAGTAAAAAATTTCCGGTTTGATTTCCAGTCTATCCAGGGTTCCTTTCAGGAACATCACCTGGCTGGCAAAGCCGGTAAAATCAACTCCACCTTTAGGGTTCAGGTATACTTTATCGGCAGCACTGGCCAGGTAGTAGGCGTTCTGGTCCATTACCTCTCCGTAGGCGTACACAAATTTCTTTGACTTCCGGAAACGGAGGAGCGCATTGCGGAATTCCTCTGTGCTGGCAAAGCCATTAGGGTTACCGTTTACTTTCAGGTAAATGCCTTTGATGTTGTCATCGTCAGCAGCGTGTTCTATCAGTCTTACGGTCTGATACAATCCGGGGGTAACTGCGGCGTCGTCGTTCATCAGTCTGCCGAGTGGGTTAATTATATTCTGTTCGTTGTACGACTGCCCTGTTTCGAGTACCAGTACGCCATTGGGGGAAATTGTTACCTTTTCAGGGGTAACGGCCCTTCCTATCATGATCAGCAATATAAAGAAGCATATTGCCGTGAATGCTACGAATGCAAGGAATGCGGCCAGGAAAACTTTGAAGAAACGCATACTTTTTTGTTAAGATGAAACTGAGATGGAAAGATACATTTTTTCAAAAATAAGGAATATGGCTACTTTTGAGTCCTGAAATATACATGAATACAGCAATATTACTTATAGGTGGCAATTTAGGTGATCGTACCGGGAACCTGCAAAAGGCGGTACAATTGATTGCTGAAACAGCCGGAGAGGTGGTACAAACCTCGGCCTTATACCAAACAGCTCCCTGGGGAGCCGTGGATCAACCCGACTACCTGAACCAGGGAGTGGAGATCCGCACATCATTGGATGCACTAACGTTATTGCATACACTGTTAGAAATAGAAAGAAAGATCGGCCGTATCCGCCAGGAGAAATGGGGGTCGAGGGTTATTGATATCGACCTGATCTTTTACAACGACAGCATTCATTCGCTGCCGGATCTGAAGGTACCGCATCCGCGGATGCATCTCCGGCGGTTTGTGCTGGCGCCTTTGATGGAAATCATCCCGGATTATATGCACCCTGTGTTGCATAAAACCGTGCGGGAGCTGGCAGCCAGCTGTCCGGATACATTAGCTGCAAACCGTTACCAGGATTAATTTTAAACCCGTTTTCATGCACTATAGATTTATTACGGTAGAAGGAAATATTGGCGCCGGCAAAACTACGCTGGCCAACATGCTCGCTACCCATTTCTCTGCAAAACTGATATTGGAAGAGTTTGCAGACAATCCTTTTCTCCCACTTTTTTATGAACGCCCGCAACAATACGCCTTCCCGCTGGAGTTATTCTTTATGGCGGAACGGTATAAACAACTCAAGGAAATGTTGCAGTCGCAGGACCTTTTCAGCGATGTGATCATTTCTGATTACCTCTTCATCAAAAGCCTGCTGTTTGCCAAGATCAATTTACCGGAAGAAGAATACTCCCTTTACCAGAAACTTTTTGACATCATCAATCCCCAGCTGGTACAGCCCGAACTGCTTATTTTCCTGAACGCACCGGTTACCAAACTGCAGGAAAATATCCGTCACCGCAACCGCTCCTACGAGCAGCAAATACCCGACGAATACCTGCTGAATGTACACGATATGTACATGCAATACATCAAGCAGCACCCCGTACGCACACTCGTGGTAGACACCACCAAAGTAGATTTCCTGCGGCAGCCGGAAGACTTCGACCACCTGCTGCTGGCGCTGGAAAAAGAGTACGAACCGGGGGTGCATTACCTCAAATTATAATCGCGCGCGAATTTTGTCTTTCTCGCTGATTACGTTGATTATACTGATTTAGGAATTTGATCACTTTGGATTTTAAATGATTTGGGGAGACATAAGCGAATATATCCGCTTATATCTCCCCAAAAATAAAATCATTTAAAATCCTTTATAAAATCCAAAAATAAAATCACGGTAATCAGTATAATCAGCGTAATCAGTGAGAAAGACAACCTTCGCGCTGCGCTATGGCGGTAGCGGCAACAAAGCCGCTCGTCCAGGCATGTTGGAAGTTGAAGCCGCCGGTGATGCCATCCACGTCCATTACTTCGCCGGCGAAGAACAGGTTAGGTACCAGCCGGCTTTCCATGGTAGCCGGCTCTATTTCACTGAGTGTAATACCGCCGCAGGTAACAAATTCTTCTTTAAAAGTGGTTTTACCTTTCACCGGAAACTCCATGCCTACCAGCAACTTCATTAAACGGTTCTGGTCTTTCGCGGGGATGTCCGCCCATCTCATCTCTTCAGTAATTCCTGTCTGTTGCAGCAGGAACTGCCATAAACGCTGTGGTAAACCAAAAGGATTTTTATTATATATTTTTTGCTTCCCTGATTCAAAACGCAGGTCCTGCCAGTGTTCCCGCAGGGTATTTTCGTTGTAATCCGGAATCCAGTTAACGATGGCGGTAAAAGTATATTGCAGCTGCTGCAGTTCCCGGGCGCCCCAGGCCGACAACCGCAATATGGCCGGGCCGCTCATTCCCCAATGAGTGATCAGCAAGGGACCCTGCTCCAGCAGTTTGGTACCGGCCACTTTCACCTGTGCATGGGTAGCTACTCCCATCAGGCCGGTGATAGGATTACCGGGCATGTTAAAGGTAAACAGGGACGGCGCCGGTGGCACAATGCTGTGACCTGTTTGTTCCAGCCAGGCAAACTTACCTGCCTGCGCATAGCCCCCCGCAGCGATGCATAAATAATCGGCGGTGAGCGCAGGACCTTGCTGCAGTTCCAGCTGCCAGCGCCCGTTGCTGCCTTTTTTAAAAGAGGTAACTTCTGTATTGGTACGGATGTTAAGGTGGTATTTGTCGGCCTCGCGGAGGAGGCAGTCGATGATCGTTTGGGAGTTATCTGTTACCGGGAACATCCTGCCATCATCTTCCGCCTTCAGCTGTACGCCTCTTTCCCCAAACCAGGAGATGGTATCGGGAACAAAGAACCGGGAAAACGACTTTTTTACAAAGTTCTGGCCACGGGGATAGCGTTTAGCCATATACGTAATATCAGGGGCATTGTGGGTAACATTACACCGCCCGCCGCCACTCACTTTTACCTTCGACAACAGCTTGCCTGTTTTTTCCAGCAACACCACTTCCAGCTGCGGACATAGGCGGGCCGCATTCACCGCACAAAAAAAACCGGCAGCACCGCCACCAGCTATCACTAAACGTTTCTTTCCTGAACTCATTAAAATCTTGTTAAAACCGTAGGTTGAACACGCAATAATAACAAACCTGCCGTAATCTTACTGATTAATCTTCCAAAGTTTATATTTTTGACATATATTATACCCGCTCAAACTATATTGCATGCAATCGAACCTGAAGAAAAAGCGACAACATCTGAAATGGATAATACCAGCCGTAATGTTAAGCGGCGTAATGAGTGCACTGGCTATACAAACGCGCCCAACTGACTGGTCCGACCGCATTATAAAGGCATTACAAACCTTCGGCAGCCGTTACCCGGCCGAAAAAGTATATCTGCATCTTGATAAGGACTACTACGCAGCCGGTGAAACCATCTGGTTCAAAGCCTATCTCACCCTGCAGGGCATGCCCGCCACCACCGCCACCAATCTGTATGTGGAGCTGCTGGATAAAAACAATAACATCGTGCAGAAGAAACTGTTCGCCGTTGGCAACGCCGGCGCACCCGGTAACTTCGACCTGCCCGAAACACAAAAAGCAGGCGTATACCAGCTAAGGGCTTATACCGCCTGGATGCTCAACTTCGATCCTGCATTCAGTTATACCCGGACCATAGAAATCTTTGATCCTTCAAAGAAAACATCACCGGAAGCAGATAGCGCCACCACACCCGACTTTGCCGTACAGTTCTTCCCCGAAGGCGGAAACCTCATCGCAGGCCAGCCGAACGTAGTAGCGTTTAAAGCCATCGATAACAATGGTTACCCGGTAGAAGTTTCCGGCGCTGTAAAAGACGCTAAAGGCGCCAACAGCGCAGTGATCAAAACCCTGCACGATGGCATGGGATCTTTCGAGATCACCCCCGCCAATGCACAGGACATCTTCCAGGCAACCGTAAAAAACAATAAAGGCCAAACCAAAACAGTGGCCCTGCCCGCAGCAGTAGCGGCCGGCGCCTCCCTGAAAGTATTCAATAAAGGCAGCCGCATCTTTTACCAGGCCGTACCCGGCAACGTAGCCGATACCTCCGTGAATGACCTTGTGATCATTGCCCAGATGGGCAGCCAACTGGTGTACAAAGCCAACCTGGACATAGGAGAAGGCCGCATCAGCGGATTTATCCCCGCCGATCATCTGCCGTCAGGCATTATTCAAATTACCCTTTTTGCCAAATCAGGCATGCCGCTCGCAGAACGGCTTGCCTTCGTCCGCAAAAATGACCTGATGCAGATAGATGTACTGGATGCAGATACCCACAAGGAACCAAGAACAAAAAATGCCATTGAACTGAGACTACCCGATACCATGCAAACAAATATCTCTGTAGCTATCACAGATGCAGACGCGGTACCGGTAGATAAAAATTCCAATAACATCATCTCTACTTTCCTGCTCACCTCCGACATCAAAGGTTATATCTACAACCCATCGTGGTATTTCCGCAATGACGCCGACTCCACCCTGAAAGGCCTGGACCTGGTAATGATGACCAACGGATGGAGACGTTTCAGCTGGGAAAAGATCGTCAATAACGAATTCCCTGAAGTAAGATTCCCTTACGAACAGGGCTTGCTCATGAAAGGCGTTGCCACCATGCTCAACGGTCGCCCCATGCCTACCGGTAAGCTGGATATGATCATCCGCCTGCCGATAGACAGCTCCTCCATGTTTGCTTCTACTCCCATCAACGATAAAGGACAGTTTGAAATGGCCAACATGGTATTCCCCGATACCGCTTACATTTACTACCAGGGCAACGACCTCGTAAAAAAAGGCGTGGATGTAAATGTGAAATTCGATAACCACTTCTTTGAACGTCCTACACAAATTAAAATTCCTTACCCGCTGCGCGTACCACCGGCGGTGGATAATAACGCACTGAAACAATTCCTCGCCAATGCAGCAGAAGGCAACAAAGTAAACCGCTCTATCAATAATAAAACGGTATACCTGCAGGAAGTAAACGTAAATGCGAAAAAAGTGAAGCCGGAAGAAACTACTGAAAAACGTTATGCATCCGGTATGTTCTCCGGTGGCGACGGTTACTCCTTCGACTTAACCAAAGAAACACCGATTGCACTCAACGTATTCCAGTACCTGCAATCCAAAGTAGCAGGCTTGCAGATTACAGGCGATTATAATAATCCCACCCTTTCCTGGCGCGGCGGTGCACCGGGATTATACCTTAATGAAATGCAGTCGGATGTGAGCATGCTGAGCACCCTCTCTATCCAGGATATCGCGCTCATTAAAGTATTCCGTCCTCCATTTATGGGTGGCTTCGGCGGCGCCAATGGCGCTATCGCGGTATACACCAAAAAAGGCGGCGACAATTCACCGAAAAATGACCCCAGCATCCGGGGCTTTAAACTGTATAAAAAAGCCGGTTACCAGATCGTGAAACAATTCTATTCACCGGATTACTCCGTGAAAAAAGAAGTACACGCCTTACCGGATAAACGCCTCACCCTTTACTGGAATCCGAACGTAGCAATAGACACCCTCACGCACACCGCCAGGGTAGAATTCTACAACAATGACTACACCAAACGTTTTCGTTTAGTCGTGGAAGGTATAGGCGAAGATGGCAGCGTTGGCCGTCTCGAACAGGAGTTCTAGTGCGGAGTTTGTCTTTCCCGCTGATTACGCTGATTATAATGATTTTTTTGATTTGATCACTTTGGATTTTAAATGATTTGGGGAGATATAAGCGGTTACATTCGCTCATATCTCCCCAAATCATTTAAAATCTATATCCGCTTATATCTCCCCAAATCATTTAAAATCCAAAGTGATCAAATCAAAAAAATCATTATAATCAGCGTAATCAGTGAGAAAGACAACCTACGCGTTTATAAACCGCGGCCTGATAAGATTATCGAAAGTGAAAATTTCGTCCCACTTCTCCTGGGTCACCCACTTCTTTTCTTTTACGGCGAGGTCGTGCACCGACTTGCCCGTTTCCAGTGCTTCCCTTGCGATCGCTGAGCATTTTTCGTACCCGATGATGGGGTTGAGTTGGGTGACAATCCCAATGCTTTGCATGACCATATCCCTGGTGCGGTCTGCATTCGCGGTGATGCCCACCACGCATTTGTCTTTCAGCGCCCTGCAGGCGTTGTTCATATAAGTAATGGCGGTGAACAGCGCGAAAGCGATGGTAGGTTCCATTACGTTCAGCTGCAGCTGCCCTGCTTCTGCGGCCATTGTTACCATCAGATCGGCGCCAATTACATAGAAAGCAGTTTGGTTCACCACTTCCGGTATTACGGGGTTTACTTTTCCCGGCATGATAGACGAGCCCGGCTGCATGGGCGGCAGGTTAATTTCGTTCAGCCCTGTCCGTGGGCCGGAAGAAAGCAGCCGGAGGTCGTTACATATTTTGGAGATCTTTACCGCGGTACGTTTCAGCACACCGGATAACTGTACATAGGCGCCAGTATCCACGGTGGCTTCAATGAGGTCGGCGGCCAGCACCAGGTCCAGGCCGGTGATAGCGGCGAGGTGTTTGGTCACCAGCTCTGAATATCCCTTGGGAGCATTTACACCGGTGCCAATGGCAGTGGCGCCCATATTGATTTCAGAGATGAGACGCTTGCTGTCTTCCACCCTCGACAACTCCTCGTTGATATTCGTGGCAAAAGCTTTGAACTCATCGCCCATACTCATGGGCACCGCATCCTGCAACTGGGTGCGTCCCATTTTCAGCACGTTCTTAAACTCCTCTCCTTTCGCCTGGAAAGCATCGCCCAGTTCACCCAGGGTTAATTTATAGCCGGTAAGTTTGTTGATCAGCGCAATACGGAATGCCGTAGGATAGGCGTCGTTGGTAGACTGTGAGCAGTTCACATGATTATTGGGATGACAGAATTCATACTGTCCTTTTTCTTTGCCCATCATTTCAAGCGCTACATTGGCAATTACCTCGTTGGCATTCATGTTTACCGAAGTACCTGCACCACCTTGTATCAGATCGCTGAGGAACTGGTCGTTAAATTCACCGGCAATTACGCGGTCGGATGCTTTGATGATGTATTCAGCAATGTTTTTATCAAGTACGCCGAGGTCGCGGTTGGCCATGGCAGCGCCTTTCTTCACATAACCCAGCGCCTGTACAAACATGGGTTCCACTTTGAGGGGAATACCGGTAATATGAAAGTTTTCTATTGCACGAAGGGTTTGAATACCATAGTACACATCCTGCGGTATTTCTTTTTCTCCCAGGAAATCGTGCTCAATTCTCTTTGCCATATTTAAAGTAATTTAGGTCGGAAAGTTAAACGGATTTAGAACAATGAAAGCATTTCAATTGTTTTATTTTATCTTAAAGTGCAGCACTTTTGTTACTGTTCGTCTGTCATTGGTCATTTATAATTTGTTATTTTCTATGGGGTTTCGTATTTCGCTGTTCTCTTTTCTAATTTTATTTTCCGTAAGAAGTAATTGTTTTGCCCAGCGCCTGTTACCCAATTTCAATGCCGCTGAATACAGTGAGTTGCTGAAGCTGGCGGAACGCACCAGGGATACACCGTGGACCAAAATAAAAAGTACCCCGCCTGTTGATTGTGAGCTGGTATACCGTGCTCCCGAATCAGGATTGGTAAACCGCTGGGATCTGTGGAAAAGAAAAGACAATGTTGGCATCATCGTAATCCGTGGCACCAATGGCACCGCGCCTTCCTGGCTGGAAAATTTCTATGCCGGCATGATACCGGCACAAGGCACCGTGCAATTAAACGACAGCACGGCCGTCCCCTATAAAGTGGCGGAAGATCCCAAAGCATATGTACATGCCGGGTGGATGCTGGCAGTAGCCGCTATGGGACCGGAAATAAAACAGAAGATCAACGAATACTACCAGCAAGGCATACACGAATTTATCATCTTCGGACATAGCCAGGGAGGCGCCATTTCTTTTTTAATGCGTTCTTATTTTCAATATACTACCGGCCTGCCGAAGGATATTGTTTTTAAAACATACGCCAGTGCAGCGCCTAAACCAGGCAACCTGTATTACGCATACGACTTCGATTTTATTTGCCGCGATGGCTGGGGATTGCGTGTAGTGAATGCCCGCGACTGGGTGCCGGAAACCCCCTTCTCCTTGCAAACAACCCACGACTTCAATACCGTGAATCCATTCACCGATATCAAAGGCGCATTAAAGAAGCAGAAATGGCCGGTGCGGGGTGCATTGAATTATATGTACGGCCGGCTGAACCGACCCTCCAAAAGGGCTTCCAGGCGCATGCAGCGGGTATTGGGAAACCTGGCGTACAAGCGGGTAAAAAAAATACTGCCGGAGTATCAGCAACCGGATTTTGTGGCCAGTCACAACTATACCCCGGCAGGTACACCGGTGATCTTATATCCCGTAAAAGGCTACGATGAGAAGTTCCCGTTTGATGGAAAAAATATCTTTATCAATCATCTCCCGGAGGCTTACCGCTGGGAACTGGAGCAGATCTATCATATAGACGCCCACTAATCGTTGCCGCTTTTTTCGCCGGTAAACCAATGTTCCTTATCCCTGAACAAAACATTAAAAGTGGTAAGCGACCCATAGATACGGGTAATATATTGCTGCATGTTCACCTTCTCTTCGTCGGTGAGTACTTTGTGGCTGTTAATGTTTTGCTCCAGTACACGGAGGCGGTCGCGCAGCATCACTATTTTATGGAAGAAGGTATCGATGGGCAACTCCTTTGCTTTCAAGGTAGTATCACCAGGCTGAAGAATGAGGTTGCCGCCCTTCCAGCGGTCGCCCAGTGGCACCACTTCCGCAATACCGCCCCAGAGGCGTAGGATCTTCAGCAGCGATGTTTCCACATCTGAAGTGGTTTCCACTTCCGGGGTCGCATTTTCCGCCACCAGCACTTCAAACAACGGGTCCGTTTTATCAATCATCTTAATACCATGATCCATAAACGTAACACGATACTGGGCATATTTAACGGCAACAATAACACCGGGACCAAAATGTGCGTGCTGTACCCGGGAGCCAACGCCGAGAGTAAGTTCTTCCATCTCTTTTTTACGTAAACATAAATAATTCCGCGGAGTTTGTCTTTCGCGGAGTTTGTCTTTCCCACTGATTACGCTGATTATGCTGATTCCCTTGATTTTACTTTTTTGATTTTATAAAGGATTAAAAAAACTGGGGAGATATAAGCAAAAATATCCGCTTATATCTCCCCAAATCAGTTAAAATCCCAAGTGGTCAAATCCCAAAAATCAGCATAATCAGCGTAATCAGCGGGAAAGACAAAATTCGCTTTATTCTTTTACCTTGTTAAGGAAGTACGATAACTTGAACAACAGCTCGTCCTGCAAACCTGCGCGCAGTTTGGCTTCCTCGTCGGTGATGCCCAAACGGCGAAGGCGCTGGTAATATACATAAGAGCCGCCGATCAGTTCCAGGCATTCCTGTATTTTACGTTTTACTTCTGCTTCTTTGGTTCTCTTTTCAAATTCTTTTTTAGTAAGAATTTTATCCACGAAGTAGAAGTGGTCTTTATCTTCTACCCATTTATTGCCTTCCCTGTGCTGGGGTTTATACACTTCCAGGTAGCAGTTATCCAGTTTCAGCACATCGCCGAATTCGGCACGTATATCTATTACCGTTGGTTTCTCTGCAGCCGGATTGGCCAGGCGCTTTTTAATATGATTGCTGATTTCAACACCCAGTTCATCACTGCTCATAAGGATCTGGTTCAGCTCTGAAAATTCCAGGCTGATAGTGATGCGGGCATATCCCCTGCCACTCTTTATTTTACCAAACAGGCTTGGCGTAGTTTGTTCATCAAAGATGATATCTTCTACCTGTACTTTGGTAATGGTTTTATAGTTGGGCGTATAACCATCTTCCAACGGCGTAGCACGTTTATTCACCAGCCTGGACGGTTCCTGGCGGCGGGTAAACTGAATGAACTCATCAATAAAGCGCAGTTCATGTTTCTTCAGTTTGGTGTACAGTTCGTGGGTAGTATGATTATGTATTTTACTCAGCAGCATCAGGTCGTTCCAGCTATCAAAATGCTGCATCTTTTTCAATTCATCGAGGATATCACCGGCAGCCATATTGCGGCGGTAAAAAAGCTCTCCGATGAGGAATAAGGCGTATTCGTGTGCCGGGTAGCCCAGTTCGGGCAACACATCATATGCGCTGCGTTTTTGTTCGCGGGCGCTTTCCAGTAAATCAATGTCCGACATAACAGGCGCCAACAGATACTTACGTGCGGCCGTACGTAGTTTTTTACTCACATAATCCAGTAACTGGTCACTCACATGACCATGATGCACGAAATCATGCAGTATCTGCACAAAACGCCGGGATGTAGGCAATCCAAATTGTGAAAGAATATCGTTTTCCATGTCCAGCACGTCCTCAAAACCAGGCTCCTCCTTTCCAGGCTTCACCCGTTGGTCCATTTGCTGGTAACGCTGATAGTACTCCTGCAACTTCAGTTTAAGCTGATCCATATGTATATACAGTTAAATATTAAATACTTGTTTTGTTTTTAGTCAGTAGTAAAAGGGATTTTGTTAAATATTTCCTGTCTTGGTTAACTTATCCGGACTAAGGACACTAAATTGCCTGAAATCAGGGATTTCTTTGATGCCGTAAAATAACATCCTACTGATTATTAATCACTTATAAAAATGGGAATGGAATGGGAAAGTGCGCAAAGATACACCTTTTCTGTAAGTTCCAATAGTGCCGCTTGTTAATGTTAAGACCGCCCCTTTTTAACAAATGAAAACGATTGTAATATTGGGTTTCATCTGCAGAATATGATCAATATATAATCCCTTGAAAATTTTTTTTCTGAAGTATTTGGAATTTAAAAATAGTTTCACTTATCTTTGCACTCCCAACAACGAAATAATACGAAACTAAAGATAAAACGGTGGTTGTAGCTCAGTTGGTTAGAGCATCAGATTGTGGTTCTGAGGGTCGAGGGTTCGAAACCCTTCAATCACCCAAAAAACGAAAAAGGCTTCTGTAAAAAGAAGCCTTTTTTTATTTGTATATCCTTCGGATTCTTCGTCTTTAATTTTTTTATTTTAAATTCGTTGACGTGAAATTAATCATATGATAAGGCCATTGACAGAAATAGAGAAAAGAGCACAGACTGCAGTTAAAAAACTACGGGATGAAACCTTATTACAAGGCAACCCGTTCATGATCTATCATAAAAGCCTGCCAAAAGGTAAATACTATATGGAATACCCGGATGGCAAAATGAAAATCGTTTCAGTCTCCCGTAAACTGAACGACTTTATTATTGAGAGCGAATTGTCGCAACAACAGGCAGATCAGATCAGGAAAAGGCTTAATTCCAAACATAACTAGTGCCAACATTGTATATTATTGCAGGCTCCAATGGCGCCGGCAAATCTTCGGCCGGGCCCTGATTTGTTACCCACAGAATTAATAAAAAAGCATTCCCCTTTTGATGGCGACAAGCTAAAGTCCCTAAAACAATTAGAATTTCGGAAACAACTGGGGCTGTTCATACAAAGAAGCTGGCAGGCTAGCAGATGAATATGTCGATCAAACCTTCGAGTGGCAGTATAACTCCGCACTTGAGCACAATGAAGATTTTGTATATGAAGGGCATTTTACGGAGGAAGATAGCTGGTCATTGATACGTACCTTTAAAAAAGAGAAATACCGGATTAACATGCTCTTCATGGGATTAGCAACACTTGAAATATCACTGGATAGAGTATTTAAACGCGCTATGAATGGCGGTCACAATGTCCCTGTTTATGAAATTGAAAAGAATTATTATGGTAATCTCTATAAATTAAACCAACACTTTAACCTAATGGACGACCTTATCGTTCTCGACTCTTCTGAAGAATTAGCCCTGCATCTGGCTACCAAAAAGGACGATCTCATAACTTTTCACATCCCCCCTGACGAAATGCCGTTATGGTTCCGCAACGGTCTCCTCAACCTATTCCAACAAGGCTCTTTTGTCTAAAACAAAAAAATCATTTACTTATTGACTCCCAATTTTTTACATTTGTAATAGCTGAAAATCAATTCATTCAATGATCTTTTTCCTTCCCCTCATCGCTGCTGTCATCGGTTGGTTACTCAATAGCCTGGCGCTTACCCTGCTTTTCCGCCCGTATAAACCCGTTAAAATCGGCTTTATCACCCTGCAGGGATTGTTTCCAAAACGACAAACACACCTCGCCAACAGCATCGGAACACTGGTAGCGCAACAGTTTTCCTTTGAGGATATCAAAACAAAAATGACAGATCCGGAAAAGATCAAAAAAATTATTCCACTGGTAGAAGCGCACCTGGACAGCTTCCTGCGGGAACGGCTCCCCAAAGCAATGCCCGTACTGTCCATGTTCATTGGCGATAGTATTGTTAACCAGATAAAAACCCACCTGGTAGCAGAACTGGACACCCTCTTTCCCGTGCTGATCCGCCAATACCTCGATAACGTGGAACAGGACTTGAACCTGGAAAAAATGATATCACAGAAAATTGCAGGTATCTCTGCAGCACAACTGGAAACCATTACACATAACCTCCTCAGCAGGGAACTAAAAAGTTTCAAACTCCTCGGCGCCATCAGCGGACTGATTACCGGGTTAATTTGTATGGTCATCACCCTTTGGTAATCCGCTGAAACACAGCTCTGTTAACTACTGTTAAGACCTCTTAGCGCTTATATTTGCAATTTCCTGCGCATAATAATTCCACTCATCACAATCTTAAACCATTCATACCTGTACCCCGATACATTTGTCCTTATCTGAGAAGAAAGTCCGGATAAAAAACGATAAGGATGAAAAAATGCTACGCAGTTCTTGCTGGTATACTTTTGTTGCAGGCGCACACCTTTGCACAGGCGCCTGGAGCCACAGCCCCGCGGCAGGGACAAGGACAGGGACAACAGGGAAGACCTAACATGCCCCAGATTGGCCATCTTTATGGCAAACTGGTGGATGCAAAAACAGGGAAACCAATAGAATATGCTTCTGTTACTTTATTAAGGCAGAAAGATTCCTCACTGGTGACAGGTATGCTCACCAAACCCAATGGCGACTTCAGCCTCGAAAGCCTGCCATTCGGCCCCATGATACTGCGCGTCAACTTCATGGGCTACACCAGCATGCAGAAAAAAGTAATCATCACCCCGCAGGCTACAGAACAGGATCTCGGCAATATCAAAATGCAACAGAATGTAAAAACACTGCAAAGCGTGGAAGTTACCGGGCAAAAAAGTGCCTTCGCCATGGGTATCGATAAAAAAATATTTAATGTAGACAGGAATCTCACCTCCGTTGGCGGAACAGCACAGGATGTACTCAAAAGCGTACCTTCCGTGAATGTAGACCTCGATGGAAATGTTACCGTGCGTAATGCTTCTCCCAACATCTTTGTAGATGGTAAACCTTCTACACTTACCCTCGATCAGATACCCGCAGATGCTATAGAAAGTATTGAACTTGTTACCAACCCCTCTGCAAAATATGATGCGGAAGGTATGTCCGGCATACTGAATATTGTACTGAAGAAAAACCGCAAAGCCGGCTTCAATGGCGCTGTGAACGCAGGTATTGGTACCGGTAACAAATATAACGGCGGTGGCAATATTAATATCCGGCAAGGCAAATTCAATGTGTTCGCCAACTATAATATCAATGCCAATCAGAACTGGGCAGATGGTACTACCAGCCGCAGCAACTACAGCAACGGTCAAAAGGCAGACACCAACTTCCTCTTCCAGAACAGCAACAGCACCAGCAAACCAACATTTCAATTCGGACGGTTCGGACTGGACTATATGCTCGATAACAGGAACACCATCTCTATCTCACAAAATATTGTAGCCGGCGATTTTAAAAACAATGAAGACCTGCGAAGCACCTTCTCCGACAAGAATCACGTGGTAACCGGGATCAGCGACCGCCTGAACAATAATAACTTCAGCTTCCGCAACTACACCACTGCACTGAGTTTCAAACATACCTTTGCACAGCCGAATAAAGAATGGACCGCTGATATCAATTATAACAACAGCAAAAACAACCGCAACGGCGACTATCTCACACAGGCGCAAAACGCCGATGGATCACCGCTCGGACAGGCATTGCTGCAAAATAACACCACCAACGGTAAAACCACTTTTGTTACTTTCCAAACAGATTACACCAATCCCATCGGAAAGAACGGTAAGCTGGAAGTAGGCGCCAAAGCTACTTTACGCGATTATACCAGTCTATACAACGTATACGACAGGGATACCACTACCGGCGAGTTTATCAACAATCCGCAGCTCTCCAACAATTATAAATACAACGAAGAGATCTATGCCGGTTACGCCAACTTCGCCAACACCATTGGCAACTTCGGCTACCAGGCAGGCTTACGTGTGGAACAATATGTGTATGCAGGCGAAAATGAAGGCACTAAGTATAAACCCACCAAAGCGGTACCAGGATTATTTCCCAGCCTCTTCCTCTCCGAAAAATTAAAGAACGATCAGGAACTGCAGCTGAATTATTCCCGCCGTGTAAACAGGCCCAATTTCTTCCAGCTGATTCCTTACCGCGATTACAGCGATCCGCAGAATCAGCGGGAAGGTAATCCCAACCTGAAACCGGAATATACCAACAGCTTTGAATTTTCATATGTAAAAAACTGGGCTAACAGCAACTTCCTCGGCAGCGTGTATTTCAGGAATACCAACGACATGATTTCCACCATCAGCACGCCCATCGGTGCGGATACGCTGCTCACACAATACATCAATGCCAACAGGAGCAATTCCTATGGTGCTGAGCTGACCATGAAGAATCAAATCCTGAAAGGATGGGATCTCACCAGTAACGTGAACTTCTATCAAACAGATATGAAGGTAAACGCCAATGGCCAGAACTATGATAATAACGGCTTCAGCTGGTTTGCCAAAATAAACTCTGAAACAAAATTACCGGCCAACTTCACGGTGCAGGTAAATGCCACTTACCAGGCGCCCACCATTGCGCTGCCCTCATCCGGCGGTGGTGGCGGAGGCGGCCGTGGTGGCGGAGGCGGTGGATTTAACCAGATCCCCAGCTCCGCACAAGGCACCATCAAAGGCTTCAGCACAGTAGACCTGGCAGTGAAAAAAGATTTCCTGAAAAATAAAGCAGCTTCTTTAACACTCAGCTTATCCGATATTTTCAATACCCGTCAGTATGAGCTGAACCAGGCATCACCGGAGTTTGCACAGGATTATATCCGCAAACGTGAATCCAGGATACTGAAACTCAACTTCAGCTACCGCTTCGGTAAATTTGATGCATCGCTGTTTAAAAAGAAAAGAAAAGACTCCGGAAACGATACGCAGATGGGCGATCCCATGCAGAGTTTCTAAAAAACATATTAAAGAAGGTGAATGCAAACCACAGGCCGGTTAGTAGTGTTACAACACTCTGCCGGCCATGTTTTTTTAGCTACCACTCATCATATTTCGTGAATGTTTACACATACGCCTATTACTTTTACGCTGTTGTTGTATCATTATTAAAGTTGCTAAGTCCACGCATGCGAAATCTTTTTTCACTCATGGTCGTGCTGTTTGTTGTGTCGTATAACGTTAACGCACAAACGCCCATCCCTGCCAGCCTGAAGGTAACAGGAAAGGTAGTAGATATTGTTACCGGGAAACCCATTGAATACGCTTCCGTGGTACTGCTAAATCAAGCCGATTCTTCCATGGTTACCGGCGCTTACACCACACCCGCCGGTACATTTTCACTCAATAATGTCACACCCGGCATCTATGTTGTCCGCATCACCTTTATGGGATACGAAAAACTGGAAAAGGCAGTGCGGGTAACAGCAGGAAAAAATACACTGGCCGGCACACTTCGCCTGCAATCCGCCGGTAAAGTGCTGAATGCGGTGGAAATCAAAGCAGAAAAACCAGCGTTCTCCATGCAAATAGACCGGCAGGTATTTGATGCCGGTAACATGATCAACGCAGAAGGGGGAACGGGAACGGATATACTAAAAAACATTCCCAGCGTGGATGTGGACATCGATGATAATATTACGCTCCGTGGTAAAAGTGTTACTATTTATGTAGATGGTAAACCCTCTCCTTTCGGGGATGCTAAAACAGCCCTGCAAATGATTCCCGCGGAAAGCATCGATCACGTGGAAGTCATCAACAATCCCTCTGCGAAATTTGAAGCCAACGGCAGCGGCGGTATTATCAACATCGTACTGAAAAAAGATAAAGCAATCGGCTATAACGTAATGTTCAACGTGGGCGGCGCCACCCGCGGGGAAGGCTTCGGAAGCGCCAATGCAAGCCTGCGCATGAAACGGTTCAATTTCTTCGGCAACTACAACGGTCGCTACGAACAGGTAAACGGCAGCGGGAAAAGCTTCCGCCAAAACCTGGTAGCAGACAGCAGCAATACCTGGTTCTTCTCCCAGAACAGTAAAAATGAAAACAGGAACACCAATAACGGCGGCCGCTTCGGATTCGATTACTTCATGGATGATCACAATACCTTCACACTGTCGCAGGGACTTAACTTTGGCCACAGCCAAAATGAAGATAATATCCTCCTGAACTACATGGACCAGAAAATGGAATCCCTGCGTAACGGAGAGCGCGCCAACAACAGCTACAACCGCAGCAATAATAAAAATACCAATCTCAGTTATAAACACACCTTTGAAAAGCCCAACCAGGAACTCACGGCTTACATCAGCTACAGCGGTAATAACAGCAGCAGCGGCAGTAACTACAATACCCAATATCACATTGCATCAGTAGATACACTTCCCAACGCCGACAAACAAAGCAATAAAGGGAAAAATGGTAACCGCTTCTGGAACCTGCAATCAGACTACACTTCCCCACTTGGAAAGAAAGGTAAGCTGGAAGCAGGCGTGAAAGCTACTATGCGGCATATCGACAATAATTACGTGGCTACGCTGTTCGACTGGGACGACAAGGATTATGTGATCAGCCCTACCCTGTCGAATAAATATGATTATGAAGAAGACATTTATGCAGGCTATCTCAACTTCGCCAATGCCATCGGCAACCTCGGTTACCAGATAGGCGTGCGCGCAGAACAATCGCAGCTCAAAGGATACTCGTTTACAAAAGATACCACGGTGAATAACCGCTTCTTTAACCTGTTTCCAAGTATATTCCTGAAATATAATATGCCGAAGAACCAGAACCAAAGCCTGGTATTCAACTATTCCACCCGGATAGACCGGCCCAACTTTGATCAGTTGCTGCCCTATATCAACAACTCCGACCCGCAGAATATCCGTACCGGCAACCCGGAGCTGCAGCCGGCACTGTCGCATAAGTTTGAGGTCAGCTACTCGGTATACTACCCGTCGTCCAATAATTACCTGAGCACCAGTACGTATTTCGCGCAAACAAACGATAATATCGACCGTATCAGCACACTGGACACTATTTCCGGCGTTACCACTACCAAACCCATGAACCTGGCCACCCAGCAGAATATGGGCGGTAATGTTTCTTACAGCCTGAATCTTACCAAATGGTGGAAAGTATGGGCCAACCTGAATGTGGAGTACAGCAAGCTTACCAGCATCGCCGTCAATAACGAAAACTTCAGCTACGGGTTAAATGGAAATACACAATTTCGTTTACCCGGTAAGTTTAGTGTGGAACTCGGCGGTCATTTCCGCTCTCCCCGCATTCAGCCCCAGGGAACCTTCAAGGCCATGAATGGCATTGATTTGGGAATCCGCAAGGAATTGCTGAACAAATCGCTGGTAGTGGCCCTCAATATCTCGGATCTGTTGAATACACAGCAGTTCAGCTCACATTACGAAACAAATACCTTCATCCAGGACTACGACCGTAAAAGGGCTACCCGCTTCATCCGGCTGAATGTGCGTTACCGCTTTGGCAAAATGGACCCGAACCTCTTTAAGAAAAAGAAACCACAGGAAGAAGAAGAAAAACAGGAAGAAGAAAAGCCCAGGGAGGGCGCCGGACGGCTTTAATAAAATCAGGCAGGATCATATCAGTGCAGGGGTATCATCACCCCTGCATTATTTTTTTCCGGCCAGCATGGGAACAAAAGAGAAGTTGTCAAACAGCTCTTGTTCAGTCTCCGTTTCGCTGATCCTGGTGATCCGCAGCATACGTTGTACATCCTGTCCGCCCACGGGAATCACCATTTTGCCGCCGATCTTCATCTGTTGCAGTAATTTTTCAGGGATATGCGGAGCGGCCGCTGTTACCAGCACCTTATCAAAGGGCGCATAGGTCGACAATCCCTCATAACCATCCCCGTAAAAGAAACGAAGATTGCGATATTGGGCTTTGAAAGGAAAACTTTTCACCTGGTCAAACAGCTTCCGTTGCCGTTCTATCGTATATACATTGGCTTTCAGCTCGGCCAGTACGCAGGCCTGGTAGGCGCTGCCAGTCCCTATCTCCAGTACTTTTTCATAAGGTTTTACCTCCAGTAGCTGCGTTTGATAGGCTACCGTATACGGCTGTGAAATGGTTTGCCCCTCCCCGATAGGGAAGGCCCGGTCGTCGTAGGCTATACTCTCAAAAGCCGTATCCAGGAAAAAATGCCTGGGAATATTGCCAATAGCTGCCAGTACGTTTTCATCTGTAATACCTTTCTGACGGATACTATCGACTAACTGTTTACGTAATCCTTTTTGTTTATAAGTATCTTCATACCGCCTCATGGCCGCAAAATTAACCAATACAAGGGATTTTCAATGTATTTTGAAATCCGTAATTTCCAACATTCATTTTTTTATTTTTACTTTACAATCCATTTTAGCATTTACGGCTCACAAAAAAAAGACCATGGATATAAATATTCAAAACAAAGTAGCGCAATGGCTCAACGGTAATTACGACGCTGAAACCGTTGCCACACTGAAGAAAATGCAGGAAGGAAACCTTGATGACCTCAACGACGCCTTTTACCGTAACCTCGAATTTGGTACCGGTGGCCTCAGGGGCATCATGGGCGTTGGCACCAACCGCATGAATAAATATACTCTTGGAATGGCCACCCAGGGCTTCGCCAATTACCTCAAAAAAACCTTTACCGGCGAAATTAAGGTAGCCATTGCACACGACAGCCGCAACAATGCCCGCTTTTTCGCAGAAACCGTTGCCAACGTTTTTGCCGCCAACGACATTAAGGTATTTCTTTTTGAAAGCCTGCGTCCCACACCGGAACTGTCTTTTACCATCCGTCACCTGCGTTGCCAGGGTGGTGTGGTACTCACCGCCTCCCACAACCCGAAGGAATACAACGGCTACAAAGCCTACTGGAACGACGGCGCACAGCTGGTGCCGCCCCACGATAACAACGTGATCCGTGAAGTAGAGAACATCGCCTCCCCGGATGAGGTAAAATGGACCGGTGGTGAAGCCAATATCACCCTCATCGGCCAGGAAATAGACGAAGCTTACCGCAAGGAACTGCTCAGCCTGTCCATCAATCCCGATATCAACAAACAACAGCACGACCTTAAAATAGTATACACACCTATTCACGGTACCGGTATCACCCAGGTGCCCCAGCTGCTGGAACAATACGGCTTTACCAATGTAACCATTGTACAGGAACAGGCCACGCCGGATGGAAATTTCCCCACCGTAGTGTACCCTAACCCGGAAGAATCCGAAGCCATGAGCCTCGGCCTCAAAAAAGCCAAAGAACTCGATGCCGATATTCTCCTGGGTACCGACCCCGATGCCGATCGTGTAGGCATTGCCGTGAAAGACCTCAAAGGAGAGTGGATCCTGCTTAACGGTAACCAAACCGGCGTACTGCTGTTTAACTACATCGTGGAAAGCCGCAAAAGCAAAGGACTCGCCAAAGCAAACGACTATATTGCCAAAACAGTAGTAACATCCGACCTGATCGATGTATTCGCTGCCAAAAACAATATTACCTGCTATAACGTACTCACCGGCTTCAAATGGATCGCTGACCTGATCCGCCGTAAAGAGCCGGAGGAAAACTTCATCTGCGGAGGTGAAGAGTCCTATGGCTATATGATTGGTCAGAATGTGCGCGATAAAGATGCCATCGCCTCTGTAGCCATGATCTGTGAAATGGCGGCCTATGCCCGCAGTCAGGGCAAATCCCTGTTTGAACAGCTGATCGACATCTATGTACGCTATGGCTATTACATGGAAAGTTTGATTTCCATTACCAAAAAGGGAATGAGAGGCGCGGAAGAAATCGCCGAAATGATGCGCGGATACCGCGAAAATCCACCGGTTACCATCAACGGATCACCGGTAGCAACGCTGTACGACTACCAGCTGCAACAGATCAGGGATATTAAAACCGGCGACACCAAAGCGCTGGATCTCCCGAAATCCAATGTACTGCAGTTTGTATTGGAAGATGGCAGCAAAATATCTGCCCGTCCCTCCGGTACCGAACCAAAAATCAAGTTCTACTTCAGCGTAAACGCACCACTGGCCAGTGCAGGAGACTACGACAAAGTGACCGCTGAACTGAATCAGAAAATAAATGGCATTATTCAGGATCTGAAACTGAAATAAAGCCCGTCATCTGAAAAGATGATAAAAGCCGGGAATGTTGAAAGAAAGGACTCCTCCGGAATTTCCCCCTTTCAGCATTCCCGGTATTGTTTAGCCACCCGCATGAAAAAGCC
This sequence comes from Chitinophaga sp. W3I9, assembly GCF_050434025.1. NCBI lineage: Bacteria > Pseudomonadati > Bacteroidota > Chitinophagia > Chitinophagales > Chitinophagaceae > Chitinophaga > Chitinophaga sp. W3I9. The sequence continues at coordinate 2,902,304 of NZ_JBNPWC010000001.1, read as the reverse complement.
ACTGCTTATCCTGATCCTGTTACTGCCGTTTTTCAGCAGCATGGCACAAAAAAAGGTGCCTTTTTCCACTATTCCTGATACCACCATCCCATCACGCGTATGGATCCTGAGCGGCACCACCGCAGCCCTTTACGGCGCGGGGCTGGCAGCACTCAATACCGCCTGGTACAAAGGTTACCCCAGGTCGGGATTCCATTTTTTTAATGATATGGGAGAATGGAACCAGGTGGATAAAGCCGGGCATATTTTCAGCGCTTACTTCATCGGTAAATATAGCCGCGAAATGTGGCGCTGGTCGGGGCTTCCACGAAAAAAACAGATCTGGATCGGGGGCCTGAGCGGATTTGCTTACCAGTCCGTTGTGGAGGCACTGGATGGCTACTCGGCTGAATGGGGATTTTCCTGGGGTGATATGGGCGCCAATGCCATCGGCTCCGCCCTGCTCATCAGCCAGGAACTGGCCTGGAATGAACAACGCATCCAGCTGAAGTTCTCAGCACATCCGCAACATTACGATGACCCGGTACTACAGCACAAGGCAGATCAACTCTTTGGCACCACCTTCTGGGAAAGAACCCTGAAAGATTATAACGGTCAAACCTACTGGCTGTCAGTAAACCTCTACTCCTTCCGGAAAGAAAGCCGGCTCCCCAAATGGCTGAATATTGCCGTGGGATATGGCTCACAGGGTATGATGGGTGGCCGCGATAACACCTGGACAGACGAACGCGGCATCGGTCACGATTACAGTCAACTACAGCGTGTACGGCAGTTTTATCTTTCCCCTGATGTGGATTTCACGAAAATACCCACACGGAAAAAGGGTGTTAAAGTAATATTCCAGGTATTGAATATGCTGAAGTTTCCCGCCCCCACCTTTGAAATCAACTCAAAGGGGAATATGAAATTACACGCGGTTTATTTTTAACGCCTTATTCGAAATAAGCGGAGATGATCTCTTCGCCGTTCATTTCCACCAGCACCATGTCCTGCAGGGTGGTAGCCAGTGAATATCCTACGAAGTCAACGGATAAAGGAAAGGACTTATGCTTACGGTCTACCAGCACGGCCGTCTGGATCTTTTTGGGGAGATATTTCAGCAATGGTTTCAGGGCGTACAGCATGGTGCGGCCGGAGTTGGCCACATCATCCACCACCACTATCACTTTGTTATTGAAGTCAATTTCTTCAGATACCACTACTTCACCGGGATGCTGCTTATCCAGACGTAATTCAATAATATGGATGTTCAGGGGGGATATCTGTCCGAGGATAGCAGCCAGCTTATGGGCTATGATCACGCCACGGTCCCAGATACCCGCTAATATGATATCCGTGCCATCGCTGTTATGCTCATAGATTTCATATGCGATACGCTCAATTTTCTTTTGAATGATATCCTGCGTTAGAATGATGTTCCTGCTTTCCATGGTTGCAAAAATAAGCAATTAGCCATTAGCAGTTAGCACTTAGCAAAAAAATCAAATACACTAAACCTTAACCCCTAACGGCTGATAGCTAAAAAAGACATAAATTAGGGAGTCAAATCTGAGCTAATGCGAATTGTACAAGAATTATTATTTGTGATCCTGTTCGGAACAGCGGTATATCTTTTTGCCCAAAAAGCAATCCGGATAAGAAAAAACATACTACTGGGACGTGATAAAGACCTGAGCGACCATCCGGATCAACGCTGGAAAAACCTGCTGTTGCTGGCTTTTGGTCAGAAAAAAATGTTCCGAAACCCGCTGGTAGCTGTACTCCACTTCTTCGTATATGCCGGATTCCTGATCATCAACATTGAAATCCTGGAAATCATCCTGGATGGTATCCTGGGCACACATCGTTTATTCGTTCCCGTATTAGGCCCGGTTTACCCGGTGCTGATCGGTTTATTTGAAATACTGGCTGTGCTGGTGATTGCCGGCTGCGCCATCTTCCTCATACGCAGGAATATATTGAAGCTGAAACGCTTTATGGCCCGCGAACTCAAAGGGTGGCCGCGCTCAGATGCCAACTATATCCTGATCACGGAAATTGTGCTGATGCTGCTGTTCCTTACTATGAACGCTGCAGATCAGGCTTTACAGGCCAAAGGCGCCTCACATTATGTAGCTACCGGCAACTTCTGGATTTCAGGGATGTTTGCGCCCCTGCTCAGCGGCATGTCTGAGGGCTCGCTGGAAGTACTGGAACGCAGCTGCTGGTGGCTGCACATTGCCGGCGTACTCGCTTTCCTGAACTATCTTCCTTACTCCAAGCACCTGCATATTATCCTGGCATTCCCCAACGCATATTACGCCAGCCTGGAACCAAAAGGTGAAATGGAAAACATGCCCTCCGTACAGCATGAAGTACAGCTGATGCTGCAACCGGAGCTGGCTGCCAACGCGCCCGCCTCCGATACCATGCCTAAGTTCGGCGCCAAAGATGTAATGGACCTTACCTGGAAAAATTTGCTGGATGCCTATAGTTGCACAGAATGCGGCCGCTGCACGGCTGCCTGCCCGGCCAATATCACCGGTAAACTGCTGTCGCCCCGCAAAATCATGATGGATACCCGCGACCGCCTGGAAGAAGTAGGCCACAACATCAAAGCCAACGGCGGCACCTTTAAAGATGATAACAAAGCCCTCTTACGCGATTATATTTTAGAAGAAGAACTGCGCGCCTGCACCACCTGCAACGCCTGCGTACAGGAATGTCCCGTGAGCATCAACCCCCTGGATATTATCCTCCAGCTGCGCCGCCACCTGGTAATGGAAGAATCCAGCGCCCCGGCAGAATGGACCGGCATGTTCAGCAATATCGAAAATAATATGGCCCCCTGGAAATTCAGTATGGACGACCGGGATAAATGGACCGGGGAATAATCTGCATAAAAAAAGGAAGGTTTAAAACCTTCCTTTTTTTATGCAAATTAATTCGTTCTCACAATCACATCTTTCGGCGCTCCCGGAATACCATCCACCCTCTTTGTGGTTTCACCATTATGCCCCGTGCCTACATTCAGGTAAAAAATACTGCCTCTTACTCCCACCAGCAGCTGGTTGCCATTTTCCAGCAACTTCAGCATAGTGATCGTTTGCCCGCCGAATGAAGAAGCCATTTCCTTTACATCTTTATTCAACGGGTTATACCGGTACACCTTATCTGCCTGTGTAAAATAAAATACACCCACCGGCGACTCTGCCCAAAGCGTGGCCGCACTGATCTTATCCGCAATCACCGGCTTCCTTTTTTCCAGCGCATGAAAAACAGGATCGCTGCCTGTTCTGAACTCCACGCCAAAACGCAGTTCCCTGATCTGCCCCGCACTGTCGCAGAACGCATAACATACGTTATCTGAAAAACGACCCAGGTGCAACATATCCATCTTCAGGTTCTTCGGTGTAAAAGCGGAATCTTTTACAATGTAATTGGTATCAAGATAATTGCCCCAATCCATCCGCACCATCTTCCGCTTCGTTTCTTCAAAACCCACAAAATACCCGCGGTTATCAGGATCACTGGCAATAATAGACGGCGACAGGCTATAGGTACCGGAAAGCGGGATGCCCATAAAGCCGTAATAGGTGGCAAAAGGAGCTGTTTCTGTAGCGCCGCGGTATAATTGTTTATTGATAATGCCCACGGGTACACCAAGACTCGAAGGGATAAAAGTAGATACCTCCAGCGGCCCCGGATCAGAATAAAAATTCTTCGCCAGGGTTCTTATCTTTCCAAGGTTATTGGGATCAATATAAACGCCGCCTGTTTTAAAAGTAGCCCAGTAGCCGGTAATGAGATTGCCATAATTAACATTCTTCATCATGGTTAGCTGCAATGCGCCGCCAGGAAGGGTATCGTGATTAATATTGGTATATACGTCGGCTTGTACTGTCCCATCTTCTTTAATAAAAGATATTTTGGAAGACGTTACATCATCACTCAACACCACCGTACCACGTGTAAAAGTAGCGGTACCATTGATCACAAATTTATAATAGTACTTCATGCCGGTAATGCTATCGTACACAATGTATACTGCGGGGTAACGCGATGCGCCCAAACCAAATACAATGCGCAGCTCCTGGCCGGTATAATCCTGCGTTCCCATCTGGCCCGGAACGGATATCTTCCACAATCCCTGGTACTTTGTATTACCGGAGGCCAGCACCACTTTCGGCGATATGATAAAGCTATCCCCTACAACCGCCATGTAAGCGGTATCCAGCTTTGTGATCACCGGCTCCGGGATTGGGTGATAATCGTAATTGCCTTTGTCTTTATAGCAGGCGGTAAATAATACCAGGATGCCAATGATATATAGAAATACATGTTTCATGCGTATAGATTTTTGGTTATTGTGGTACAATCCTGTTCCCGTTTTCATCATGGAAATAATACCTGCCGTCTGCAGTACTATGTTCCAGCGGGTATTTTTTATTAAGATTACCGGTATTGTAGAAATAATAAGTACCGTCCGGTTCCTGCCCGATAGCATATCCCTTATCCTTATAGTCGGCCGCACGGGCAATAGGATCCATCATAAACGCGCGGAACTGCCGCAGGTAAAACAATGTTTTGGGAGTAGACTGCCAGTCGGAATTATCCAGCTGTAATTCAGTGGTACCGGATGTACGGATAAACAGTTCATGCTTCACACGGGAATAAACACCAAGGTCGCTTTCCCATACCACCCACCACAGCGGCTGTTCCAGCCGGTTTGAAAAAGTAACCTTAGCAGTGTCGTAGGAAGGGAAGTCATTGCCAAATGCACTGGAAGCCATGATCTTTAGTTTAATCACCACAGAGGTGTCGAGCAACAGCGGATCGCTGCCGGAAATGATCAGCGGCAAAAAAGTCCTGCCTGAATCTGCCGGGATCTTATAGGCCGAGTCCAGCATTTTGTAATGTAATCCCACGAGGGCGGTAGTACCCTCAGCTATTACCATTGCTTTGAACCACCTGTCGTACGATGCCCGTTCCCCCGAAATCCTTACCGGCAGTAAAAGCGTGTCTATTGATTTTTCAGGAAAAAGCGCAAAGGAATAAAAGAAGCTGTCTATCCTGGTATTCTTTATATAATCTGTAAAATCAAAATAAACATTATTGTTCTCACGGAACACCAGATCATCCTGCTTTTTGCATGCCATCAGCAGTATCCAGCTGAACATGCCTGTCGCTATTATCTTTTTCATGTGTGATATTTTATCGGTTACCGTATGCGATTTCATCATCAGGAAGCGGCAGTACAAACACGCCATCGGAGGGTGGCACCGGCTTACCGCCTAATCCCACTATCGACCTGTTCAGGCGTTTGTACATGTAGAATAGCTGTCCTTCCCCATACAATTCCTTGCGCGCTTCTTTCAGCAGTTCGGCATAAAAACTGTTGGTATCTGCCGGGCCGCTATATGGCCCGATACCGCGGTGTAACCGTACTTCATTGAAATATGCCCATGCCTTATCCGGATCAGTAGCAAAAGTGCATTCCGCGGCGATGTAATAAATTTCACTGAGCCGTAACGCAGGCCCCATCAGGTAATGAAGATTGTCATCTGTGCGCTTGTATTTTTCCAGTTGCAGATAAGTAGTGCTGTTAACGGATTGTTCGCTGAACCACTGTTTAAAGCGGAAATCCTCCCCGCCTACGCCTGCTACTTCATAGATGTTTTTACCTTCTGTACTGGAAATAAATAATCCTTCCCCGGTGCCTTTCCGGAACAGGTCATTCATGGCATCTTTCCGGTTAGGCATATAAAAGCCGAAGATCAGTTCCTTATACAGGATCCTGTCTTTCTTTGCATCATTGCCATTCATGAAATCTTCCTGCCGGGTCCACGGAAATTTATTGGCATTAATGATTTCCAGGGCATTCTGTAATGCGTGTACCGGGTCTTTTTTATAGAGATATACCCTGGCCAGTTCGCCGCATACCGCGTAATAATTTAAACGGTGCCGGCGCTGCTGCGCAAACATTTCCCCATTGGCTTCGGTACTGGAATCCGCGATCATATATCCTACTTTATAACCCGCATTTAAGATAGGGTCTACTCCACGCAGTATTTCTTTTGCTGCAGTGAGATCTTTGATCACAGAATCCAGCAGCGCAGTTACGGTTTGCATCGCGGCAGCGTTCTTGGAAAACGCTGTTGCATAAGGCACGCCTCTGGCGGCCGGCATGCTGGCAAAGGAAGGAGCAAAAAGGCGGAGCGCATCAAAATGGCACCAGGCCCGCATAGCCAGCGACTCTCCCTTTATCAGGCCGTAGTTAACGCCCGACAGGATACTTTTTTGCTGATCTACTTTAGCAAGAATTAAATTGCTGTTGGCAATCACTTCATACAATCTTTGCCAGATCCTGCCTTTCCTGTCGATCAGACTTTTATCTTTATAGTTATACAGGGATGCCTGCCTGTAACCTGCTCCGTCGAGAACAGGGATCGCATAGTTCTGCGCCAGTACATCCGGCAAACCACCCATCAATTCCTTGCCATAGATATCTTCATTCAAACACAGGCTGTAAAGGCCATTCACCGCATCTTTAAAGCCATCTTCGCTTTTGAACAGCTCATCACCGGATACTTCCGAAATCGGTTTAATATCCAGCCATTTGCTGCAGGAAGTGGTAAATAATAAAATGAGGACTAAATACTTCTTCATATATAATGATTTTAGAACCTTGTTTGAAGTGAGAAAGTGAAGCTCCTGGCAAACGGATAGTCAATACCTCTTTCTGCCGCTACGGTAGACCAGTAGCCGATATCATTCATATTGAGGGAAAGCCGGAGGCTTCTCATCTTCAAACGGTTGTAGAAGGCTGCAGGCGCTTCGTAAGAGAGGTACAGCGATTTAAATTCCAGCCTGTTTTCTTTTTGTACAAACCGGGAAGAAGCCCTGGTCAGCGACTGATCTGCAATGTCTTTGTAGAAAGTAACATCTCCCGGTTGCTTCCACCGGTCAGTTAGCACGCGGGAGTCTACGTTAAATCTGGGATCTGCATTTTCCACACGGTCCAGCAACGTCTGGTTGTAGTAGTCGCCGCCAAACTTGGTATAGAAGCTCACTTCCAGCATCCAGCTCTTATACACCACGTTGCCGCCAAAGAAGCCTTCCAGCTTGGGTGTTTGGTCCCCTACCGGCACCGTATTTTTTACATCATAGATATACGTTTTGGAGCCATCCTGGTTCAGGAAAATTTCTTTACCGTTTTCAGGATCAATGCCCAGCGACCGTACTGCGTAAATGGTATTCATGGATTGGCCTTCTTTATAGCGCAGCAGCGATAAAGATTTCAATTCATCTTTTTCATTTTGTTGCTTGTCGATATCATCGTTATAGGCTTTGAGCGCATTGGATATTTTGGTGATAACGTTGGTATTATGCACCATGTTGACCCAGAGGTTTACAGACATATCGCGGTTACGGTATACGTTTCCACGGATGTTAAACTCATATCCTTTATTCACCATTTCTCCCAGGTTCTCTTTATACTGGTAAAAACCGGTGGAAGGCGCTACATTGATATCTGCCAGCAGATCCTTGGTGCGTTTATAATAATAGCGGGGCGCTACATACAACCGGTCGTGGAACAGGCCGAGTTCTGCACCCAGGTCGTAGTTTTGTGTGCGCTGCCATTTCAGGTTGGAGTTGCCATACGCTTTAAAATGCGCTCCTACGCCGGTAGAGTACCAGTCGCCAGTATAATACTCATAAGTAGTATTGGACAAATAAGCAGGGAAAGATACTTCCCCTGTTAAACCGGTGGTGGCTCTCAGTTTCAGCTGCGATACAATCGTGTTACGCAAAAACTTTTCGTTGTGCAGGTTCCATCCGAGGCCATACGACCAGAAAGGCGCCATGCGTGCATCTACCCCGAACTTGGAAGATCCGTCAACCCGTAGCGTGGCGTCCATCAGCAGGCGGTTCTGATAAGAATAGTTAATACTTGCAAGCGCGCCAATCAGTCTTTCTTCATACGTTTCGCCGGTAGGCGCTTTATCTTTTTCGTAGGTTCTGGCAAAGGTGATATCGGTAAACCGGTCGTTGGTAAACCCTTGCGCCTTAAAGGTTTTCAGGGAGCTTTTAGCGTCTTGCATGTTTAACCCGAGCGAAGTGTTGAAGAAGTGATCGCCTATTCCTTTGTTGTAATTCAATACCAGGTTACCATTGTACTGTATCTCATCACGAACGCCGAAAGTATAGCTGCCACGGTCTTTCAGGTCGTCGCCGGTTTTATCAAAAAAGTCGTTGCTATAGGGAGAAATGAACTGATCGGCGGTAGAGCGGCGTTTGGTTAAGCTGAAGTCTCCGCGGAGTCTCAAAGTATTGGTGATATTATATTCAGCAGAAAAGGCGTCGGTAAACTCCAGGTATTCTGATTTGTTGAAGCTGGCAAGGGTAGCTTCATACATGGGGTTCAGCACGGTGTTGAGCTTCATGCCATTGGTTGCGTAATCCGGCACATTCCATTTATCCAGTTCCCGCAGCAGCTTGCCGGTAGAATCGGTTTTAGGGAAATAAGGATTCATGCGCGCATAGGTGGAAAACTCCCCGTAAGGCGATTCACGGCCGTTTACCTGCGAGATGGTAAACTGGTTGCGGAACAGTACCTTATTATCTTTCAGGTTGTATTGCAGGTTGGTAGCGAGACTGTAACGGTCGCGTCCCGAGCCTTTCATCGCTCCTGCATTGGTTTGGTAACGGCCGTCGATAATATATTTTAGCGACTGTGATCCGCCTTCCAGCGTCACGGAATGTTTATGACCAAAATCGGTGGCAAGTGGCTGCGACAGCCAGTAGGTATTTACACCCGCCAGTACATTCCTCCGTTTGGCGTAGTACTGCATCTGCAGTTCGTCCTGCCCTTGTCCTAATGCATTTTCGTATACCCCCGACAGTCGCTCATATTCCAGTTTCTGTTCGCCGTTGAGCAGGTTGTATGCCGTGAGGTCTGGTGTGGTAACATTCAGTTCATAGCCATAGGTGAGCGACAACTTGCCTTCTTTCGGAGGGCGGGTAGTGATCACGAGTACGCCGTTGGCGGCACGGGAGCCGTAAACTGCGGTGGCTGCTGCATCTTTCAGCAGGGTTACTGCCGCGATCCTGTTGGGATCAAGGTCGTATACCGACTGCACCGGAACCGGGTAACCATCAATTACAAACAACGGCAGGTTGGGTGTGCTGTTGATCTGGTTGCGGGTGAGTTCCGTGGTTTTGCCGGTAGGCAATGCGGTAGTACCTCTTACATTGATGTTGGGCAGCGCATTGGGGTTGGAACCGGAGAAATTATTCTCTACGAGTTTAAAAGAAGGGTCGAAAGATTGGATACTGGCCAGGATATTCTGGGGGTTGAATCGTTTTAGCTCTTCTCCCGTAATAGTAATAGCCGATCCGGTGAAATTATCTTTCTTGATATTCTGATAACCGTTTACCACCACATCTTTCAGCGACTGCATATCGGTGAGCAGGGTAACGGAAATGGAAGTACGTTTTCCTGCTTTTATTTCCTGTGTTTTAAAGCCGATGTAGCTAAAAACCAGTACAGCGTTATCGGGAACGTCTCTCAGTTCAAAGCGGCCATCTGCGTTGGTTTGTACGCCATTGCGGGTACCTTTCACCACGATAGTGACGCCGGGGATAGGCACACCGTCTTCCTGCGTTACCTGTCCTTTCACCGGCGGATGCATGGGTACCTCCTGCACCGGTGCAGGGGCGGTGGTTACTACAGCTGCTGCCGGGGTCGCAACCGGCGCCTGTTGCTTCGGTGCGGAAGCAGGCGGAGCAGGCGCATCTTTCCGGAAGATGATATAATTATCCGCGCCGGCTTCTTCTACCTCCAGGTTTAGTGGCTGCATCAGGCGTTGCAGGTAAGCCTGCATTTTAACCGATGCTGTTTTTGGCGAAGGAACCGTTGCTTTCAGGTCTTTGATGGTGTTGCCCGTATAGTTGATACGTATCTTATACCGGTCTTCCAGTATCGCAATAACCTCCTTCAGGGGAAGTGGCTGCTGCTGTGTAACCGGGCGGGCAGTGGCATACAATACATCATGTTGACGGTGCAAAGGCGCCGCTGTAGCCGGCGACACACAAAGCTGTATCAGCAGGGCCATAGCCATGCTTCCGCCAACACGCCTGGCGTAAAATTCTATCATAGCAATAGATTAGGTTGGTTGAATAATTGTTACCTCGTTATTATGGCTGATTATAATTTCATCGGTGCATAAGTTTCCCCTTCCCGGATACGGCGGGCAGGGCATTGTTTATTATGTCAGTTCAAATACTATTGTTGGTTGATCCTGTATGTCCGGGCGCCCGTTTTTGTAACGGTTACCTGTAACGATCTGGATAATGTTCTGAAAAATACTTCTACATTATCTGTAGGTACTGTTCCTGTAAATGTTTGCCTGCCGAGGCTTTCTTCCTGGAGCTCAATAGTGATGCCCAGGTTATCCTGCAGGGATTTAATGACTTCTGTAATGGGCGTATCTGTAAATAATAGCTTTTTACTTTGCCAGGAAGAATATACTTCCGGGTCTACTTTTTTATTGGTCAGCTCATTGGTGGTGGCTGAGTAAGTGATCATGTCGCCGGGCTTCATGATGATAGATGCTGCCGTATCGCTTCCGCGGGGACGCAGCGCCAGTTTCACCACGCCGTTGTTCAGTACTACCTGTGTTTGCACCCGCCGGGTGTTAACATTAAAAGCGGTGCCTGTTACCTGTACGTCCATGTCGCGCGTATGCACTACAAAACGCTGGTTATTGTGTTTATGCGTTACCGTAAAAAATGCTTCTCCTTCAATCCATACTTCGCGGGCATCCTTTGCATTCCATTTCTCCGCATATCTCACGGAAGAATTCACGTTCAGCCGGATCTCGGAGCTGTCGGGCAGCAGGATGGTTTTCAGTTCTCCCATTTGGGTAGCCTGATGTACTTCCCCGCCGGAGAACAGGAAAAAAGCAGCGGCATATAAAACTGCAATACCGGCCAATACAGCTGCATAAGGCAGCCATCTCCTGTTTTTAATGGTATTCATTACCGGCTGCAGAGCAAAAATGCCCGGTTTGCCTGATTTTTCTGTTTTGTCGATGGTTTGTTCAATACGGTTCCAGGTATCCGCTTCTGCGGCAGCATCAGGTACCCAGGAAGGGGAACCTATTACCTGCAGCCATTGCCTGGCCTGCATTACGGTTTCACGCTTATCCGGATTATTGCCCATCCATTCCTCCCAGAAAGCGGTGGCGGTGGCATTGTTATCCAGCACCCAGCTCCGGAAAGAAGGTTCCTGCAAAAAATCTGAAATAGTGAATTCCCTGAATCTCATCTTCAATACTTATAGTGTAAAGTAAACCGGTGTTAAAATCTTAGCGTTCCGGCGCCACTTTTTTTTATTTTTTTTTGCCGCCTTTCAATTGTCTGTTAAACACTCATTAAAATGGCCATAATAAAAAGAGGGTAACCAGTTTGTCGCTGTGCTTTTTGAGAAAGCGCAATGCCTGCGACAGCAGCACATACGTGGCATTCACGCTGAGCGACATCAACGCGGCGGCTTCCTTTGTATCCAGGCCCTGGAAATAACGCAGGTGCAATACCTCCTGCTGCCGGCGTGGCAACTGGTTGATCACTTTTACCAGTTTCTGCTGCTGCTCCCTCTCCGACTCCCGCCCCATGATGATCTGTTCCGGGTTGGTGCTGAAATCAGCTTTATCCATCGAATGATCAAACATACTGGGAACATACAGGGGCTTCAGACTGCGGATGATATTCCTTTTAAGACTGGTCAGCAGGTAAAAACGAATGGTATCAGTAATGGATAAACGCTCCCGGCTGAACCAGAGTGTCACAAAAAGATCGTGTATACAATCCTTCACGATGGTTTCATCGGGATGAATCTTCATTCCATAGTTGAACAGTGCGGGGAAATGCTGTGTATAAATAAAAGACAATGCATCCTTATCGCCTTCCACTACCTTGATCCATAGCTCCTTATCATTCAGGCTGGCGTACAATTCAGTTAGATTTAAAATTTGTGCGGTTCTGTTTTTTATCTTTATATTCAATTCGTCTTAAAGATATAAACAGTAATAATAGTAAGCAAGTGTCGGAATTTAAAGGATACACCCAAATTTTAGACAGTTGCATGACTTTTCGGCTTTTCATTTGATTGCATGCAATCATTTTCGGTATTAATTTAAAATAACAAGAATGCATATTAAGACAATGGCAGAATATGCCGCAAACGGAGAAACCCCAGAAGTACTGTTCTGGGTGGGATGTGCAGGGAGTTTTGATCAGCGTGCCCAGAAAATAACCCGGGCATTTGCTACCATCCTTGAAAAAGTGGGCGTCCGTTTTGCCATTTTGGGAAAAGAAGAAAGCTGCACCGGGGATCCGGCAAGAAGAGCAGGTAACGAGTTTATTTTCCAGATGATGGCGCAGAATAATATCCAGTTGCTGAATATGTATGAAGTAAAGAAGATCGTTACTGCCTGCCCGCATTGTTTTAATACGCTGAAAAATGAATATCCCGCACTGGGAGGTAACTACGAAGTAATACATCATACCACCTTCCTCCAGTCGCTGATCGACGAAGGAAAAATAAAGATGCAGGAAGGCGGCACCTTCAAAGGCAAAAAAATAACTTATCATGATTCCTGCTACCTGGGCCGCGCCAATAATATATATGAAGCGCCCCGCAAGGTATTGGAAACCCTGGACGCCGAACTCGTGGAAATGAAACGCTGCAAAAGCAATGGCCTTTGCTGCGGCGCCGGCGGCGCACAAATGTTCAAGGAAGAAGAAAAAAGGCGCCACCCGCATTAACTTTGAACGCGGACGTGAGGCCGTAGCTACCGGGGCGGCCGTGATCGCCTCCAATTGTCCTTTTTGTATGACCATGCTTACCGATGGCGTAAAAGACGCCGGCAAGGAAGAATCCGTAAAGGTGCTGGATATAGCAGAACTGATCGCAGAGAGCATGAAATGAATCCATTTACCTAAATTTGTGTTATGAATACCAGCAACATCTTCCCTTCAGGCTTTTCTCCCGCCTCCAGGGTTTGGATATACCAGAGCAACAGACCATTCAATGAACAGGAGATACTGGAAATTAACGAGCAGTTGCACCAGTTCACCGCCCAGTGGAACGCCCACGGCGCTCCCGTAAAAGGCTGGGGACGGGTGGTGCTGAACCAGGTGATCGTATTGATGGCAGATGAATCGCAGACCGCCGTAAGTGGCTGCAGCACAGATAGTTCCGTTCGCATTATCAAAAGTATAGAACAACAGTACAGTGTTAATATGTTCGACCGCCTCCTGCTCGGCTTCATCGTAAAAGATAAAGTGGAGTTATTGCCTATGGCCCAGGTCAGCTATGCACTGGAGAAAGGTTATATCGATGAAAATACCATCTACCTGAACAATACCGTACTTACCAGGCAGGAACTGGATACCCGCTGGCTTCAGCCGCTGAAAAACAGCTGGATAGCCACAAAGCTGAAGTTAAAAACCGCGTAACTTTAAACTGGCAGGGCGTTAGCGCTTCAAGTCCACCTTTCCTCCGGGCATACTCCGTGGATACACCGGGTATACAGCGTAAAAACCATATTATCTGTTTCCGGATCATTAATGTCCTTTTATAGAGCACATTAATCATCCGGAAATACTATTTTCTGCCATTCTGTCATTTTGTTATTTTTATTACCTATTTTTGCCTTCCAAAATTTTTGTCAGGATGCTTGATCTGGATACCAAAGTGCATGATGAAAGTCGCCAGGGAGAAGCTTTTGCTCCTGCAACGACTGGCACCCAAACATATACTAAAAAATTTTACATTGAAAGTTATGGTTGTGCAATGAATTTCAACGACAGTGAAATTGTTGCCTCCATCCTGGGCGAGGAAGGCTATGGCCCTACCCGCAATGCGGAAGAAGCCAGCCTCATACTCCTCAATACCTGCTCTATCCGCGAAAAAGCGGAACAAACCGTACGTAAACGTCTTACTGAATTCAAAAAAATAAAACAGCAAACCCCCGGCATGCTGGTGGGTGTTTTAGGCTGCATGGCCGAACGCATCAAAGGTAAACTGCTGGAAGAAGAGAAACTGGTAGACCTGGTAGTAGGCCCCGACGCTTACCGCAGTCTCCCGGCGCTGATTGCAGAAGCAGGAACCGGTCAGAAGTCGGTGAATGTATTGCTAAGCCGCGAGGAAACCTATGGGGATATCAGCCCGGTACGACTGGATAACAACGGGGTTACTTCTTTTGTGTCCATTATGCGGGGCTGTAATAATATGTGTTCCTTCTGCGTGGTGCCGTTTACCCGTGGCCGTGAACGCAGCCGCGACGCCTATTCCATTGTGAAGGAAGCTGAAGAGCTTTTCGCCAATGGCTACCGCGAAGTAACGCTCCTGGGCCAGAATGTTGACTCCTACTACTGGACCAGCAACGACGGCAGCGAAACCATTACATTCGCCATGCTGCTGGAAAGAGTAGCGCTCATCAATCCTTTGCTGCGCGTACGTTTCAGCACTTCCCATCCGAAAGACATTACAGATGAAGTACTATTCACCATGCTGAAGTACGATAACATCTGCAATTATATTCACCTGCCCGTACAAAGCGGCAGTTCACGCATCTTGCAGCTCATGAACCGTACGTATACCCGCGAATGGTATATCAAAAAGGTAGACCGCATCCGTGAACTGATCCCCGACTGCGGCCTGTCTACCGACGTGATCACCGGCTTCTGCACGGAAACTGAAGAAGATCACCAGGATACGCTCAGTCTGATGCGCTATGCCCGCTACGACCTGTCTTATATGTACTTCTACTCCGAACGTCCGGGTACACTGGCAGAACGCCGGTATACAGATGATATTCCGGAAGAAGTAAAGAAAAGTAGACTGGCCGAAGTGGTGGCGCTGCACCGCGATATTTCGCAGGAAAACATGCTGAAAGAAGTAGGCAAAACGTTCAAAGTATTGGTAGAAGGCACTTCCAAACGCTCCGATGAGCAGCTGTTTGGCCGCAACGATCAGAACAAGGTAATCGTGTTTCCAAAGGAAAACTTTAAAAAAGGCGATTATGTGATGGTTAAAGTGGAAAGCTGCACATCAGGTACTTTGATCGGGAAAGCTGTAGTTTAGCAATAAATAATTGATAGTATGATAAATCCGATTATTTCCCGTCACCTGGAAGAGATAAAAGATACTTGCAATAAACATCATGTAAAATATCTCTTTCTGATAGGCTCTGCAGCCAGGATTACAAATAATAGGTGAAGCCGTCATTTGTGCGCTAAAAATAAAGCCCGATCTGAATATCAGTGAGGTGCAAAAAATAAAAGCAACAAGGAACATTATTGTTCATGACTATGATGGGATCAATTACAGGATTCTGTGGGATATCGTCAATAATCATCTTCCCATTTTAAAAACGGAAGCTGAAGCTATTTTAAACCATCAAACATATGAATAACCGCTTATGGACATACAGGCTATAAAAAACAGGTTTGGCATTATTGGTAGTAGTCCTGCGCTCAATTACGCATTGCAGGTGGCTGTTCAGGTAGCCAATACCGATCTCACGGTACTCATTAACGGTGAAAGTGGTGTTGGTAAAGAGGTTTTTTCACAGATCATTCACGCCCTGAGCGCACGTAAACATAATCCGTTTATTGCCGTTAACTGCGGCGCTATCCCCGAAGGTACCATCGACTCCGAGCTTTTCGGTCACGAGAAAGGATCCTTTACCGGCGCGGTCGACAGCCGTAAAGGTTACTTTGAAACCGTTAACGGCGGTACTATTTTCCTCGATGAAATTGGCGAAATGCCAATGGGAACACAGGCAAGGCTGCTCCGTGTACTGGAAACCGGTGAATATATCCGCGTGGGTTCCTCCAAAGTACAGAAAACAGACGTGCGGGTAGTAGCCGCTACCAACCGCGATTTGCTGGAACGTACCCAACAGGGCAAGTTCCGCGAGGATCTTTACTACAGGCTCAACACAGTCCCCATCCGGGTGCCTGCGCTCCGCGACCGTAAAGAAGATATTCCTTTGCTGTTCAGAAAATTCTCGGTCGACTTCTCCGAAAAATATAAAACACCTTCGATACAACTGGATGAAGAAGCCCGTAATATCCTGGTGAACTACCCGTGGAGAGGTAATATCCGCGAGCTGAAAAATATTGCAGAACAAATTTCCGTTCTGTCTTCAGATAAGCTGGTAACTGCCAATGATCTGAAAAGGTTCCTCCCTGATCAACCGGAAGTGAACCGCCTGCCCATGTTGGCGGCGCCACAGCAGAACAGCGATTTTAACAGTGAGAGGGATATCCTGTACAAACTTTTCTTCGATATGAAGAAAGATGTAACAGAAGTAAAGAAAATGTTCTTCGACATCCTGCAAAATCCGAATATGCCACATGCAGCTGAGTATCATCCTGATAATCATGTGCTGCACACTTATCCCGGCGCTGCAGAAATGAATACGCCTCCCGGCGCCGGCCTGGGACCAGCGCAACAGCCCATTATCCTGTCGGATAATAAAATTGATCATCACGAAGAAGTAGAAGAAACATTATCTATTGCCGACAAAGAGAAGGAACTCATTGTGAAAGCGCTGAAAAAACACAAAGGCAAACGTAAGGATGCCGCGCTGGACCTCGGTATTTCCGAAAGAACGCTTTACCGCAAACTCAAAGAATATAATATCGCCGAATAAACGAATCTTAATCTTAGCACCACAATGATCAGCAATATCAAAGTATTTATAGCCATCGGCGTAATGGCAATATTGGCAGGTTGTAGCGTGAAGTACTCTACCACCGGCGCCAGTATCGAACAGGGAGCCACCACCGTGAATGTACGCTTCATCGAAAACAGGGCGCCCATCAATAACCCGACCCTGAGCCAGAAGCTGACAATGAAACTGCGTGATAAGATTACTTCACAAACCCGTCTCACACAGGTGAACGAAACAGAACCCCGCGCCGATTACGAGTTCAAAGCCACTATTACCGGCTACTCCTTTTCCAATGCGGCGGTAACCAATGTGGACCAGGCGGCTACTTCCAGGCTCAATGTTACTGTAAACGTTACTTTCATTAAAAGGATAGGCGATAAAAAAGGCTTCACCCAATCCTTTTCCCGCTCAGCAGAGTTCCCGGCCACGCAATTGCCCAGCTCCGTGGAAAACAATCTGCTGGAAAGCAATATTATTCCCGGTATCACAGATGATATCTTTAACAGGGCTTTTGCAAACTGGTAGTGTGTAATCATTAATTTATTACATTAGCAACCTATGACGGCAAACAGGATTATAGCACATGTGTTTCTACAACCCTCCCTGGAGTTGGTGAATGAAGCGGCAATGGAGCAACTGGTAGCGGATCACCCGTATTTTTCCGCAGCCCGCCTCCTGCTGGCAAAAAAAGTATACCAGGAAACCGGCAACCTTCATCACCCCGCCGTAAAAAAAGCGCTCCTGTATTCAGATCAGCATCACTATGCTTATCAGCTGATTACAGCAGAAGAGGTGTTACAGGTTGTAGAAAACCGCGTAGCTGCCATTATTCCGGAAGATGCACTCCCGGAGGTAATGGAAGAACCGGAGGCGCCCATCGCCGTCGCGGATTTTGAACCAGGTAACGCCAGTCATACCGCCACCGCGGAAATACTCCCACCACCGGTAGTAATGCCGGCGGCTACCAACGGGCAGGATCATGCAGAGGCCGTGGATGAAGAAGAATCAACTTCCTCCGGCCCTATTAAGATATTCCCGATGGCAGCGGCCGAAGAAGAAACGGAACTGATCTTTCAACCTTTATACACAGATGATTATTTTGCTTACAAGAGACTTAAAAATCCCGATGAAGCAGATGATTTAAACGAACAAGGAGCGGCAGAAATGAAGAGTTTTACTTCCTGGTTACGGCAAATGAAAGACAATTTTGCCGGGAAAACCAGCAAAGACTGGTATCACCAGCAGTTACACCGGATGTATGAAGAAGAGGAAGAACCGGAAGTTTCTGAAACCGTGGAAAAAATGGCGATGGACTCCATTGTATTCAACAATGATATCGTTTCAGAAACCCTGGCCGAAATCTGGGTACGCCAGCAGCAGTATGGCAACGCGATTAAGATATATCAAAAATTAAGTTTGCTTAATCCCGACAAAAACGCTTATTTTGCGCAAAAGATATTAGACTTAAAGTCAAAAACAGATAAAAATAAACAGTAATTTCTATGTTGATAATTTTTGGTATCCTGATCATATTAGCCTGTGTGTTGTTGGGCTTCTTCGTGCTGATCCAGAACCCAAAAGGTGGCGGACTCTCCGGCAGCCTCGGTGGTGTTGGTAATCAGGTGATTGGGGTGCGTCAGACAACTGACGTATTGGAAAAAGGTACCTGGATACTGGCGGCACTGATTGCCATCTTGTGCCTCACTGCTCCTTTCTTTATTGGTAAAGGCAGCAAAGTGCAGCAGGTTGCACCAAGTGCAGTAGAAAAAGCATCCGCTGGCCAGCCAATTGCGCCTCCGGCACCATCAACTCCGTTACCAGGCACCCCTGCTCCGGCACCGGCTCCTGCTCCCAACAAGTAATTAACACTATCAGCATAATAATATTTGAAACCTCGCCGTTAAAAGCGAGGTTTTTTTTAATGGCAACCGGCGGCGTATATTGAAAAACCTGGCTGATCACGCCTTTGCCCACTTGTAACTTCCAACACGATCTATGGCGAAGAAAAGCAAACAATCCAGCGCAAAATCAGTCTGGATAAGACGGATACTGGTCATTGCCGGCTGTTTGGCGGCCGGTGCACTGGTATATACCTCCTACCGCGTATTTGGCCCCAATACCAAACCATTTGGCGACAGCAAATACTTTTATGTGCGCACCAACAGCACCTACTCAGCGGTACTCGACGGACTGGAAGAACAGGGCATTATCCGCAACCGCAACAGTTTTAACTGGGTGGCGGAAAAACTCGACTATCCCAACCGCGTAAAAGCAGGACGCTATAAAATTACCCACGGCATGAGCAACTTCGACATTGCCCGCATGCTCCGCTCCGGAAAACAAACACCGGTGGTACTCGTGATCAATAAACTACGCACCAAAAACGATTTCGTCAGGAAGATCTCCAACAACCTGGAAGCAGATTCCAATGTAATGCGCTCCCTGATAAATGACCCGGTATACCTCCGCCAGTTTGGCCTGGATACCAATACCGTCATGTGCGCCATCATCCCCAATACATTCGAATTCTACTGGAATACCGGCGCAGAAGCCGTATTTAAAAAACTGGAAAAAGAAAGGGAAGAATTCTGGACGGCGGAAAGAAAAGAAAAAGCCGCTAAACTGGGCCTCACCGCCAATGAAGTAACCATTCTTGGCTCCATCGTGGAAGAAGAAACCAATAAAAACGATGAAAAGCCAATGGTTGCCAGCGTATACCTCAACCGCTACCGCAAAGGCATGCGCCTCCAGGCAGATCCTACCGTGAAGTTCGCACTGCAGGACTTCGGGCTGAAAAGGATCCGGGAAAATCATACCCTCTTCGATTCGCCGTATAACACTTACCGTTATGCCGGCCTGCCCCCGGGACCCATTTGCACGCCCTCGGAAAAAACTTTAAATGCCGTATTGAATACTCCTGAAACAGATTACCTTTATTTTTGTGCCAGAGCCGACTTCTCCGGCTATCATGCTTTCGCAGCCACCTATGCCGAGCACCTGATAAACGCAAGAAAATACCAGGCAGAACTGAATAAAAGAGGATTCTAAATAAAATAACAAATTTGGCCTTCAGACCCGAAAACATCATCTTCCGTTCAAAACCCTACCGCCGGCTGGTGGCAAGGACTAAAACACTGATCCTTCCCGGGTTTGAAGGCATCCCACTATACGACGTACTGAAACACTTCGGACAGGAAACCAAAAGCCGGGGACTGGGAGACCGCGCCAGGGCCATTTCCTTTAACTTCCTCCTGGCCATTCCACCATTTTTCATCTTCCTGTTCACACTGGTACCATACATCCCGGTGCAAAACATAGAGCCCACCCTCTACGACCTGGCGGAAGACCTGACACCCAACTACAACACCTATATGATTGTGCGGGGAATGATCCACGACTTCCTCTACACACACCGCAACGGATTGCTCTCTATCGCCTTCCTGATGGGATTCTTCTATTCCTCCAACGGCGTAATGGGTATTCTTCGTTCCTTCAGTAAAATACAGGGCGCCGGCTTCCGGAAAAGAAAATGGTGGCAAAACAGGCTGATAGCACTGCAACTCACCGCCATACTGGTTTTCCTGCTGCTCATTACCGTTGCCCTCATCATTGCTCAAGGCGCTACCCTCCGCTGGCTGTTTAACATCATCGGCATCCACAGCACCTTATTACGGAACGTGATCGATATCGCCCGGTGGGTACTGATCATTATGCTTTTTTACTCGGTGAATGCGGTGCTGTACCGCATTGGCGCCGCTACCACCACCCGCTGGAAATTCATTACCGCCGGCGCCGCCGTAGCCACTATATGCATGATCCTGGTGACCATAGGGTTCTCCTGGTTTGTGAATAATTTTGGCAACTATAATAAGATTTACGGATCTATCGGCACCATTCTCGTACTCATGCTGTGGGTGTTCTTCAACTCCTTTATCCTCCTCGTAGGGTTTGAACTGAATGCCAGCATCAGAACCATCAGCGACGCAAGAAAAGAAGCAAAAAAAACTTCCCTGCCCGCATAACAAACCTCGTCAACTTCTTCTTTTATTCCCTGACAAATATTTTTATCTTATTCTTTTTTATTATATCTTAAACGATTATTTGTCTTTGAAAAAAGACAGGAATATCCTGTAGCATTTTACTATATTTAATCAGGACCTGAAAACCATACGCTATGATAAAGGCCACCTTTTATTTATCCTGCTGTACTATTTTACTTTCTTCCTTTCAACCAAACCGGGAAGTTCCCCTGGAACCGGGATCTCCTTTACCAAAGTCAGAAATTGCCTGTACCGATATTTCCGGAAAAGAGATTTCATTGGGCGCAGCAAAAGGCGCCAACGGATTGCTGGTCATCTTTGGAAGTAATCAATGCCCGTACATGCTGCGCAACCAGGAACGGCTGCGTAACATCTGCATGTATGCTTCAAAAAACCGGATCGGCATCATTATGGTGAACTCCAACGAAGCTGCGCGTACCGGCAATGAATCCTTTGCCGCCATGAAGCAGTATGCCACCTCGCAGCATTTCACCTGGTATTATGTGATAGATAAAAATGCGGTACTGGCCAATGCCTTCGACGCCAATCATACACCCGAATGCTTCCTGTTTGATAAAAACAGCCTGCTCGCTTATAAGGGCGGAATTGACGACAGTCCGGGTAATGCAGACGCTGTAAAAACACGCCTCTTACAGAATGCCATCAACGAAATGCTGGCTGGCAAACCTGTCAGCGTAAACACTTCCCATACCCTGGGATGTAATATAAAAAGGAACCTGTAAAACTATTGTCCCACCAGGAAAACTGCATTGCTAAACAAGAGCTTGCCATTTTCCCAGAAACTTCTGAACAGGGGATTATCTGCAAGAATAATCACTGATCCGTTACCTATTTCTTTCACACCAAACAGCAGCCCGTCTTTCAACTGCTGCCGGGTAGATGCCCCCACAAAGCCGGTGAGGTAGCTGTCTTTCTTTAACACGCCCACATTCCAGCCGCTGCTTTCAATAAACTCATACAAATGCGCATCCTGCTTCAATGTATAATACAAAGCAGGGTAACCAAAAGCCAGCGGATGCGTGGTATCCAGCTGCACTTTATAAATGGCGCCGGGTATAAACTGTTTAATGCTTTCCCGCTCCCTGTTGGCATAAGGTTTCACGGCATCATACGGATGCGCTGCTGCGGCTTTCTCTTTGGCGTCTTTATCTTTCTCTTCTTCCTTTTTCAGTTTAATGCCCCAGTCGGCGCCCGCTACCTGTACCGCCGCACTTTCCAGTGCAATCAGTTTTCCCCCGTTATTCACCCATTCTTTCAGTTTGTCGGTAGCCGCTTTATCTTCAAACATCTTATAATCCCCATCTGCTAAAATCAGCACATCGGTCCGGTCCCAGTTAATATCATCCACATTTCGTTCATCCACTACCGTTACAGGGAAATCCAGCTGCTGCTCAAAGAAATGCCATATCTCCCCCATGCCCAGTGAAGAGATGCCTCTTCCTGCCAGCAGGGTTACTTCCGGCTTGCGGATAAACCGGATCTTGTCTGAGCCAAAGTCCATTCCTTTATCTACGAACCCAGTAGCCACTGCTTCCAGTGAAATCTTAAAATGATTGGCCTGCATGGTGATGAACCGGTCGAACTGATCTCCTTTGGCAGTATTGCCCGAACGGGTAATAATAAGCGTACCTGCGGGGAAATCCTTACCGCCGGCAGTAAACGGTGTTTCTGTAAACCGTACTTTAATATCGTTTTGCAATAACGCCGACAGGAATTTCACATCGCGCACGCTGTTCCATTTAGCCAGGTAAGCATAGGGTTGCTGTATCGACAACGGCGCGTTGTTACGTGCCGCCGGCGCGTCTGCCGCTGGTGTTAACGGCAGCTTCACCGCATAGGAAGTTAACCCGTAAGCATACGGCAACGCCCATGCAGTAATATCGTAGGTAATGGAATCTGTTAAATGAGAGACCGGTTCAAACAATACCCGCAGCATATTGGAATGTGGCTGATAGGCATTGATCACCAGGTCTTCTTTATCGATGGTAAACGTTTCTGTTTTGCCGGTAAAGTAATTGAAGCCGCTGGCGCTGCCGGTGTTGGCGCCAAAGCCGAATGCGATATTATTTTTACGCAGCAGTTCTGCCATCGTGTTAAGCTTTTCGGTGTTGCCGCCGGCCTTCACCACATATGATTTATACCCGCCCTGTGGCGCTTTCTGCGCCGCTTCAAAGTATTGGGTATACTCCTGGATAATCTTGTCTGCCTGTTGGGACGCCACTTCTATGGTAGACATGCTGGTGGTGAAATGATGCGCAATACGGTCGGTCAGTGTAAGCGTATCGCCGTCTTTTTTCAGTACTGCCACGCCTGCCCTTCCGCTGCCCCCCTGCTCGTACGTCATGCCAATGGCGCCGTTGTACATGGGATAGGTATCGCCATAGCTGGGATAGAACAGATCGAAACGTTCCTTTGTGAAATACAACCAGCCCTGCTGATCAAAGTACTTCGCATTGTTTTTACCAATGAGCACCTGCAACTGGCGCTGCCAGGGTGTAATAGCGTCATGAAAAGGTTCTGCTGCAGGCGCAAAATAATAAGGCGCTTCTATTTCCTGCTCATGAAAATCCACATGCAGCTGTGGCATCCACTGGTTGTACTTCGCCACCCGCTGCTGCGATTCCTTTTGTGTTTGCCAGGCCCAGTCGCGGTTCAGATCGAAGTAGTAATGGTTAGCCCTTCCGCCTGGCCAGGGTTCATTGTGCTCCCTCGACCAGCGGTTTACATTTGGTGTAGCGCCGCGGGTGTTGTTATAGAAGTTCACATATCTTTCACGTCCATCGGGGTTCAGGCAGGGGTCAATTACCACCACGGTATTCTTCAGCCACTGCTGCGTTTGTGCATTCGCGTTATTCACCAGTTCGTAGAGGGCCTTCATCGATGCTTCCGTGGAAACCGCTTCATTACCGTGCACGTTATAGCTTAACCAGACAATCACCGGCTGATTGCCGGCGCTGTTGCCTTTCGCGTTGGACATGTCCAGGCTGTGCTGCCGGATCTCCTCAAGCCGGCCGGCATTTTCAGGAGAAGCAACAATTGCCAGCACCAGCGGCCTGCCTTCATAGGTAGTGCCATACTGTTCCAGCTTTACATTTTTCGCTGTAGCGGCTACCTGTTTGAAATAGTCTACCACTTTATAATGTGGCGTAAACTGTGTTCCCAGGGGATAACCGAGAAACTGATCAGGGGTTGGCACCTGGGCATTTGCAAAAAGAACGCCCAGCATAACAACGGTCATTAGTATAAATCTGCGCATAGAAAGCCTGCTATTATTGGATACTGTAAGTTAGGAATTGTTTTCGGGTGATAATTATTAACACTGCTTAAATTATTAAATTTCCTATAATTCCCCGCATATCCTTAATTTCGATCCAAACAGATACCCATGCGTTTCCTTATCATGCTGGGGATGACGGTATGCACTTTACATACCGCCTGTGCCCAGCAAACAACAGATGAACTACATCCTTACGATTATAGTGTAGAAAAAGATATCAAAGTGCTGCATGGAGCAGTAGTATCTGCGCATCCGCTGGCCAGCCGTGTAGGCGCCATCGTACTGCAACAGGGCGGCAACGCGGTGGATGCGGCCATAGCCACGCAGCTGGCGCTGGCCGTGGTATACCCGGGCGCCGGCAATCTTGGCGGAGGAGGGTTCCTGGTAGGTCACCTCAAAAGCGGCCGGAATATCGCCATTGATTACAGGGAAACAGCCCCGGCAAAAGCGCACCGGGATATGTACCTCGATTCTCTTGGCAACCCGGTTACCCAGCTGAGTCTTGATGGCCAGCTGGCCGCAGGCGTGCCTGGCACCGTTGCGGGGTTATTTGCCGCGATGAAGTACGCCAGGCTGCCTTTTGCAAAACTCATAGATCCGGCTATCCGCCTGGCAGAGAAAGGGTTTGTGATCACTGAAGCAGAAGCCAGTGGCCTGAACAACGCCAGGGCTGATTTCGAAAGACTGAATACCAGCAAAACCGCCTTTGTAAAAGAACAACCCTGGAAGGCCGGCGACACACTGATACAAAAAGAACTGGCACATACGCTCACGCTTATACGAAATAAAGGAGCCGCAGGATTTTACCAGGGAGAAACCGCCGCCAGCATCGTGGCAGAAATGAAACGCGGCAACGGTATCATGACGCTGCAGGATCTTAAAAGCTATAAAGCAAAGGAAAGGACAGCGGTAGCTTTTAACTATAAAGGCTATACGATTATAACCATGCCCCTGCCTTCCAGCGGCGGCATTTGCCTGCAACAGCTGATGGGCATGGTGGAAAACTATCCCATCTCGCAATGGGGATTCCAGTCGCCACAGGCGGTTCAACTGATGGTGGAAGCGGAAAGGCGCGCGTATGCCGACCGCGCCCAGTTTCTCGGCGACCCCGATTTTGTGAAAGTGCCCATCTCACAACTTACTGATAAAAAATACCTGGCCGCCCGCATGCAGGACTTTACACCCGGTAAAGCAGGTTCCAGTGAACAAACCAAAGCGGGCGTGCTGCCGGAAAGCGAGGAAACCACGCACCTCAGCATCATCGATGCCGATGGCAATGCAGTGGCGGTAACCACCACCCTCAACGGCCACTTCGGCAGCAGAACAGTGGTAGGCAAAGCAGGCTTTCTACTCAACAATGAAATGGACGACTTCAGCGTAAAACCCGGCGTGCCCAATATGTACGGACTGGTAGGCACCGAAGCCAATGCCATTGCACCGGCCAAACGCATGCTCAGCTCCATGACGCCTACCCTCGTTTTACGAAAGAACGAAGTGTTATATTCACTGGGTACACCCGGCGGCGCGACTATCATCACCTCCGTTTTTCAAACGCTGATGAATACACTGGAATTCGGGCTTACCCCATCAGAAGCTATCAACAAACCTAAATTCCATCACCAATGGCTGCCGGATGAAATTGCCGTGGAGAACGATTTTCCCGACACCACCATCCAGGCGCTGGAAGGGATGGGCTATAAAGTAGTGAAACGCGGCGGCATTGGCCGTACAGAAATTATTAAACGGGCGCCTGAAAGCCGCTACCTGGAAGCTTCCGGGGATAAACGCGGCGACGACAGCGCAGCAGGATATTAACTTAAAAACATTGACATGTCTATTCAGTCTATCTATTTACAAAGTGTACTAAAACGGCTTGAAATACACCGGGAGCTGGGCCTTAAAACCATGCTGCGGCTCAACAAAGCGCAGCTGAACTGGCAACCGGAGGGAGCGCCGAACAGCATTGCCATGATTATAAAACACCTGCATGGCAATATGTTATCACGCTGGACCGACTTCCTCACCACCGACGGAGAGAAGCCCGGCCGTAACCGCGACGGGGAATTTGAAGAAAGCGATCTTTCCCCGGAACAAATCCTCCAGCTTTGGGACGAAGGCTGGAACTGTATGCTCCTGGCTATCCGTAGCCTGCAGGAAACGGACCTGGACAGGACCGTGTTTATCCGTAATGAGCCTCACATTGTGATAGATGCCATTAACCGGCAACTGGCTCATGTGCCCTACCACGTGGGACAAATCGTATACATCGGGAAAATGATCCTGAAAAGTAATTGGGAAAGCCTGTCCATCCCCAAAGGCGGATCGGCAGCCTTCAATAAAGAAAAAACAGGGAACTGACCATCCATGAAAATACGTCATCTACTTACCGTTATCGCGGTGCTATCTGTGATCACCGCCTGCCAGGGTAAAAAGAACAATGAACTGCTGATGAATAAAAAGTGGCGGGTATACGATGTAAAAATTCCACCGGAGTCGCCCATCAGCAACACACAATACATACAGGCGCAGGACCTTAAAAAAGGTTACTACCGGGATGCTTATTATCAGTTCCTCGATAACAACGTTTTCGTGGCCACTATTGCAGGCAGGTCGGATACCGGTAAGTACTTTATCCTCAGCAATGGCGCCATGATCTCTGTTACCGCGAAGAACGGCGACCGTAAGGTGGAGAACCTGGTTACCGTTACCCGGCTTACAGAAGATTATTTCGACATGCAGGTAACTTCTACCGATTTCCAGTTTATCTTATGTACTAAGAAAGATTAACGGCTATGTTGTATACGGATCACACGCCCGGCAGAACAGTGACACAGGACGGCCGCAGCTGCCTGTTCTTTTCGGGGTTTGCCTACCTGGGGCTGCATCAGCTGCCAGCCTTCAAACACCTGCTTATACAGGGGATTGAAAGGTATGGCGCCCTGTTTCCTTCTTCCAGGTCGGCAAACTTACGTTTATCCATATACGAAGAAATAGAACATGCCCTGGCTGTTCATTTGCAGCAGCAGTCGGCCGTTGTTTTTTCCTCCGGGTACCAGGCATCGCAAGCCGCTGCACAATACGCTGTCAGTAACAAGCAGCCCCTGTATGCACCGGATGCGCATCCTTCGCTGTGGCAGCAGCAACCGGAGTTGCCGGCTATGAGCCGCGAAGAATGGATTACCCAAACCACTGAAAAAGTAAACACTCACCCGGATCATCACTTTGTGATCATCACGGATACGGTGAACCCGCTTACCGGCACTATTCATTCTTTTCACTGGTTGCAGGAATTGCAGCGCAAAGTATTGGTGCTGGCAGATGATTCCCATGGCATCGGTATATTAGGCCCGGCCGGGCAGGGCGCCATTCATTTTCTGCCGCAAACACCTTTTGTAAGATACCTGCTCACCGCCTCATTGGCAAAGGCCTACAGTATTCCCGGCGGCGTTGTTGCCGGTCATGCAGCCGATATCATGGCCATCAAAAAACTGCCCGTGTTTTCCGCCAGCACGCCTATGATGCCGGCCTATGCTTATGCGTGGCTGCAGTCCGGTGAACTGATTGTCAAAATGCACCGGTCGTTACAGCAAAACATCGCCTTTCTTCTTCATCTTACCGCCAACACCGCTGTGCATAATCCGCATGGCCTGCCCATGTTTATTCTTCCACCCGGTGAAGCATTGGTACAATACCTGCAGGAAAGGGACGTGATCATTTCCAGCTTTGCATATCCGCAGCCACATAGCCCGGTAATCAACCGGGCGGTAGTTTCTGCGTTACATCTCCAGGAAGATATGGCAACGCTGCACCGGTTCCTCCAAGAGTTTGGTGTCACAAAAGCATAAATGCCTGAACAGGAGATAGCCCATACTTTACAGTTGCTTTTGACATGCTTTGGAGATACACCTGATCAGCGGGAATATCAAAAAAAAGAGATTGTATTACGTTGAATACAACCTCTTTTTTATTTATGTTTTACCGCTTTCTTATGGCGTTACCTTTACCGTTTTAGGCATCCTCAGCTCCACAACATAGGTTCCCGCTTTCATCAGGCGGAAAGCAAACAGCGGGTTTACGCTGCCTATTTTGCTGGATACATTTTTATCTACCGATACAAAGGCAGAAGGAATACGATAGTACATCAGGTAGTTCCAGTTGGTACCGCCATTGGAATAGCGGCTCAATGGGAATGGTGCAATCTCAAAGTTGCAGATCATGGCGGTATCTGTATACTCAATGGGATGGAACCTGGCGTAGTTTTCAAAAATAGGACGGTCGCCACGCTTAATGATCTCTCCCTTTTTAGGATTGAAAGGCTTGCCATCTTTATCCGTTATTTTCAGGATCACGGAAGCGCCGCTTTCACTAACCCTGGTAATCGTCATTACCGGTGCGCCCATTGGCACGGTGGGAGAAGCATCATCCGGGAAGAAGTTACAGTTGGCCGTTGTTTCCGTAACCAATGGCGGATCCATAGTAGTGAGCGTTCCGATATTCTTATACACTTTGGAACCGGCCACGTTGGATACTTCCACATCATATTCGTAGGTAACATCCAGCGGTAAGCTGTCGGTGGCACCGTTAAACACAAACTGGCCACTGGTCAGGAATACATAAGGCTGCATCTTTTTCAGTTCACGCTTTTTGTTCACCAGTTCAATGGTGGTGTCTTTCGCGGGATCTACCGCTGCCGTATATACGTAAACAGGGTATTCTTTATAAAATTCATCCGCATGTTTTTTGTTATCTGCCCTCCTGATGTCGAGCAGCTTCACGGTCATGGGCTGGGTGGTACCATCTGCAAGGATGGCGCTTGTTTTCTGGAAAGCGTTACCCCGCTGCACTTTTATGGGGGTGTCCGGTACGTAGAGTCCTTCGCTCAGAAAGCCTTCCTCAATTTTTTTACATCCGGCGATCAATAGTCCCAGCAGAACAACGGATGTAACGAATTTTATCCCTTTATATTTATACAACATACTTTTAAGTTTAGTGGTGATGACTATTTCCAATAAAACACGTGGTTGTTTTGCAGTACATGCAATACACCTGTTTTGGTAATGATACCGGTTGTTTGCAAGGTATACTGCATATCCCTGTCTTCCTCCGGATAGTCATCCGGACGGGGATCCGGATCGAGACCATTAATCACTTTTGTAAGCGCCATATACCGCACACCCCCGGAAAAAATATTGCCAAATGCGTCGGTTTTAGTAAGCTTGAAAGCGAAGTCTTCGTTCACTTTATTTTTATATACCTGCGATTCCAGTGAAAGGTCTGCACGTACAATTTTACCTGCAAAAGCATAGGCCAGCAGGGAGTCGCGCAGTTCAGGCGTTTTCAGGCTATCAATCGTATACTTAACGTTTTCATCGTTCAGCTCAATCTGCAACAGCTTGGTCCTCACCGCCAGGAATTGTTTGATAGAATAATCTGTAGGCGCAACAAAAGTAATATCGCTGTTGATGGTTTCTTTTAAACCGGCCTTGTCGATCAGGAGGATCAGCGTATCGAAATTAGGATTTGCTTTCAGGTAATCGTAGGTAGTAAGATCGGTGTGATCGTTGGTAGGACTGCCTCCCAGGAAATGATCATCTTTCTTACAGGCAGCGAACAACAGGGTGATCATTAAGATGCCCCATCCTGCTTTTGTGGTAAATATTTTTAGTTTGTTCATGTCAGTACGTTTAAAATTTCAAGATGCTATTTCACTTTACCCAGCCAGTATGTATTTTGTATAAGCACGCTGTTATTGAGGAACAACGAGCGTCCTACCGGCCATTTCCAGCCACCGGCATCAAAGCGGTCCTGCGGGAAACCTGGAGCAGCGTTCACATTACCATTCATGAGCATGCCGGTGCGAACCAGGTCGTACCAACGTTGTCCTTCTGCATATAATTCACGGGAGCGTTCCAGGAATGCTTCTTCTTTAATGTCGGCCACATCTTCTGCTAAAATAGGTTCCGCATGCGAGCGTGCCCTTACCCTGTTGATATCCTGCAAGGCGGCGCCTACATTGCCCTGGTCGGCACGGGCTTCTGCACGTAACAACAGCAGATCTGCATACCGCATCAGGATGATGTTGGCGTCTACAGCACCATCTGTAAAGTTGCCCGGATTACGGTAGTTAATGTTTTCCCGGTTAGGGCCTGCAAACTTGCAGATCATCACATCATACTGCCCAAACGCATCCAGGTTGGTGAAGTAATAATGACGGCGCACATCGGTACCGGCTTCATCATACAGTAAATTGATCAGGTCAATATTCGGCGCGTCTACCTTTCCATCTTTATTACTGATAAAAGGTGTTTTCAGGATGCTATAATAAAATCCTTTTTCTACCTGCTGTTCTCCATCCGCTACCTGCATATTGATTTCGAATATGCCTTCCATTGATTTTCCGTGGAAGATCTTTGGATACATTTCGGCGGCGAGTAACTGGTATTGACCGCTTTGCTCAACCGAATCGATGGCGGCAATCGCATTGGTTACGTCGGATACTACCTGTCCTTTGTTCAGGAAGTTTCTCCACATGTATGCGTGCGCCAGTAAGCCAAATGCGGCGCCCCTGTTAGCTCTTACCGCTCTTTCAGTGCCGTTTTTGTATTCCCACGGCAACAGGCTGATAGCTTTCTTCAGATCAGCTATACAAGTATCCAGGATGATCTTCTCATTGGTTCTCGGAATATTTTCTGCTCCCACAGGATTAGGATCATACTTCGTTACCAGCGGCACATCGCCCCAAAGGCGCACCATATAGAAATAACTGAACGCGCGCAGGAAGTAAGCTTCTCCGACGAAACGGTTACGGGTACGGGTAGGCTGATCCGTAAACTGTGCATCGGGGATATTGGGAATATTATGCAACATAATATTCGCTTGTGTGATCACTTTATAGTAGGGAGACCAGTCGTGATATTTATCCAGGTAAGATCCCAGGAAATCGGCGGTATTCATCCCATCTCCACCTTTCACCAGGAACCTCACATCATACACGTCGTAGTCGTTAAATTCATACGCGGGTAAGGAGCCATATGCAAAATGCGACATGTTCTGGTCCCAGTCCGTATTGGTAGTTAATGCCCTGCGCAATAACGCATAGCCGCCGGCCACACCCTGTTCTGCATCCCGCTGGTTTTTCCAGAAAACGGAATTATAGGGAGAATTGATCGGCTCCTGATCCAGCAGCTTCTTACAGGACACGAAAGGCGACAACAGCAGTCCTGCAGCTATTACCGTGAATATATTTTTCAGACAATTCATATCTTCTTCTTTTTAAAAATTAAAAACCAACATTTACACCGAGGGTGAACTTACGTGGTATCGGGTAGCCGCCACCGGTGTAAGTACCTTTTTCATCCACTGCTTCCGCATCCGGAACGCTTGATTTCTGGAACATCTTTACATTGTCTACCACACCATAGATCTGGAGTTTGCTCAGCTTTGCACGTTCCAGGAACTTAGGACTGAACTGGTAAGCCAGGTTCAGGTATTTGATACGCAGGTAAGAACCATTTTCTACAAAGGCTGACGAAAATGGAAGGAACTGGTAGTAATACTGCTGGCTGTAAGGAATTACTTCTGAATATTGGGCGTTATCGCCTTCTTTATGCCAGCTGTTGATCGAAGAAGGATCTATGCCCGCAATAGTAGCGTAGCTGTTGGTTAAGCCGGTGAGCCTGTCGGACATGTATTTGTTGTAGATATCACGTTTAAGGGTAAACGTCATATACACCTGCATGCTCCAGGGGCCGTAAGAAAATACGTTGGTAAAACCGCCGGTACATGCCGGGTTGGGATTACCGCTGCGCACCTTGTCATTCCAGTCCCACACGTCGTAGTCGCCGTTCTGGTCTTCCCAGATAAAGTCGCCCGCCTGCACGGTATGGTTGCCATTCCAGTAGGTGAGCTTTTCACCGGTGTAAGGGTTAAACGGAATATCTTTTTCGCTGGCATATACGCCTTTGCTCTTCATCAGGTAAAACTCGTTGATAGCGCGGCCCTTAGTGAGCACATACGTCATACCGGTATTGTTATCCGGTACCATCAGGTCACGGTTACCATTGGGTAATTTAACAATCTGGTTTTTGATGAAAGATAATATCAGGGTAGAACTCCACTGGAATTTGCTGGTGGGCGGCGTGATACGGCCCTGCACCGTGAATTCCACGCCAGTGTTGCGTACATCTACCGCGTTGGTATTTACTTTATCATACCCCGCAGTGGAAGGCAGCAGCAGGTTAAACAGCAGCTTGGAAGTACCCCTGTTAAATGCGTCGGCAGTTACATTTAATCTGCCGGCAAAGAAGCTTGCATCCACACCAATGTTGGACTGGATGGCCTGTTCCCAGGTGAGTCCGTCCTGTGCCACACCATCTGAGAAGTTAGGCGTTACGGCATTCACGCCGTTGTAGGTGCCGCCGGTAGATCCGCCGTAGGTACCCTGGTTGATGCTGTAATTATTATACTGGAGGTAATATTGTTTTGGTAAACTTCCGGTTACACCATAGCTTCCGCGGATCTTGAAATATTCCACCCACTTTTTAAGCGGGGCCATAAATGGTTCGTCGGAAATATTCCAGCCACCGGATACAGAGGGGAAGTAACCCCATCTGCTGTTACGGCCAAAACGGGAAGAAGCATCAGCACGATAGGCAAATGACAACAGGTATTTTTCTTTATAGTTATAATTCACACGGGAGAAAAAGGACAGCATACCGGAAGACTGGTAATCGGAACCTGAAACGAGGTTGCCATATGCATCCCTGTACATCAGGTAGCTGAGGTTGTAGCCCTGTACCACTTTCACGTTATCATTACTCAGCGCGCCGCTGCCAATACCGGTAAATTCATTCCTGATATTGTTGATAGTGTTACCCAGCAGCACGTTCAGATGATGATCTTTATTGATGATATCAGAAGTATAGCTCAGGGTGTTGTCGAGGTTGGCATTTTCAAAACGCGACTTACCACTTTGTGCGTAAGATAACCCGGCGGTGTTCAACTCTCCGGGACGGAAAATATCGCGGGTATTGATGCTGGACTGGATAGACCCGATGGAAGCAAAGCGCAGCTTTTTAGAGATATCGTAGTTCACGGTAAGACTGGCGGTGATATCATCATTGATATTTTTATCACGACCGGATTCCAGGTCGCCGGTAAAGTTCTTACGGTCGATATCCGAGATATTGAACAGGGAAGAAAGATACTGGCCATCTATTAACGGGATCACATTTTCTCCGGGGAACACGCCGCGACCGCGGGATCTGTCGCCGCGGCTCAAACGGAACAGGGAGGCCACATTTAGGCGGGACGACATTTTTACGCCCATGGCGGCTGAAATAGTGTACCGTTTAAAGCCGGTACCACGGATGGTTCCATCTTCATCGTAGTAGTTACCACTCACGCGGTAGTTGGTATTTTCTGAAGCGCCGGAGATAGACAGGTCGTAGTTCTGGATAATACCATTCTGGTAGAAGAGGTCCTGCCAGTCGACCGCTCCACTGAAGGCAGGATTCAGGCTATCTGTCAGCATCATGGGAATACCATTCACTTTCTGCTGATCAGTAAGATACTTCTGCAGGTAGTCCATTTTGAACCATCTTTCTTCTGCGCCGCCATATACGGTTTCAAACTTTGGTTTCTGGATCATACCGGCATAGGTGGAAAAGTTCACCTGTGGTTTGCCCTGTTTACCGCGTTTGGTTTTCACGATCACCACGCCGTTGGCGCCGCGGGAGCCATAAATGGCGGCAGCGGATGCGTCTTTCAGGATATCTATCGATTCAATGTCGTTGGGATTCAGCCCGGCGATGTAGTTGGTACCGGTGTTGTCAAATGCGGCGGCATCGTCCAGTGAAACAGGGATGTCGTCGATCACGAACAGCGGGGAGCTGAGGGTACGGGCGGCGCTGGCATCTCGGCTGATGGAGGTATTTCCCCTTACCACGAAAGAGCCTCTTACGCCTGGTTCACCGGTGAAGTTTTGTACGTTCAACCCGGCTGCGCGGCCTTGCAGGAGCTGGTCGAAACTGGGAGAAGGCAGGTTTTCGATATCCTTGCCTTTCACGCTGGAAACCGCCGCTGATACGGTTTTACGTCGTACTTCCTGGTAGCCGATAACCACCACGTCTTTCAGACTTTTAGCATCCGGCTTCAGGGAAACAGTAATCGATGTTTTCCCCGACAACACCACTGTTTGCGTTTCAAAACCTATAAATGAAATGGAAAGTTTGTTGGAATTGCCTTTCAGGGTAAGCGTAAACTGGCCGTCGGGGCTTGTGGCTGCCCCATTATTGGTACCGACTTCTTTTACAGATACGCCGGGCAATGCCGCTCCTTTATCATCTGTAACAGTACCTGAAATTTTTCGCTCCTGGGCCCATGCGTGCAGGCATAGGAATCCCATTAGCGCTAGTAGTAGCAACTTTTTGTGCATAGATTCTGGTTTATTGAATTATTCTGGAATTATCAGACTGGTTGACTGAATGCTCACTGAAATTTGTTCACTGGTGAATTAATCCTTGTTACTGTTATTGAAACGGGTGAATTACAACTGTTGCTGGTATGCTATAGTTTGGCTTGAATAATTCCGGTTGCTAAAATGTTTTGTTCACTGAAATGCTACTTTGTTCATCGATTGCTCACTTGTACTTCATTGTTCTGGAAGGAAATTTAGAAATGTTAAAGTTTTCCTAATAGGCCGGAAAGAATTAGTGACACTACCGTGACGGAGATTTTCACGCGGCAGAAAACGCTTATATCTTCTTGTAAATTATTGACAATCAGATATAAACAAGAGAGACCCATTTAAGCACCTGTCTTTTAAAGACAAAATACTATTATTAAATACGAATATAACATCACAATAAAAAGACAGGTCCGACAATTTCGTGATAAACTTATCACCAGAGGATTTTCCGGACGTATAACGGACCTGCACATACTCACTGGCACCTATATACGAAATCGTCCGTCAGCATACTTAAACCGGAAATACATCTTATTTATTTGCTAAATGGCATTGGCTGCCAACTATTAATTATTTTTGCCGGATAAACTTTGCCGCCTGAAAAAAGTACGGAAAATATTATCTGTCGTGTTACTGTGTTTGTTAGGCCTTGTCATTCTGATCGGAATACTGGTAAACATCCCCGTAGTGCAGAACTTCCTCGTGCATGAAGTGACCAGCCGCTTGTCGCAGCAGCTTAAAACGCGCGTGGAAATAGACCACGTGACTTTCCGGCTGTTCAACAGCATGCAGCTGGAAGGTGCGCTCATTGAAGATCAGCACAGAGACACGCTGTTGTATGCAGGCAAGCTGCAGGTGCGCATTACCGACTGGTTCTTTTTCCAGGACAAGCCCGTGATCAAATTCATCGGGTTGGAAAACGCCCAGGTAAACCTGTTGCGTACCCGCAAAGATTCCGTCTGGAACTATCATTTCCTCGAAGAAGCATTTGGCTCATCCAAAACCGATACCAGTAGTCAACCCTCCGGCGGCATCTCCCTTGACCTGAAAAAAATTGATCTTAAAAACATCCGGCTCAACCAGGTGGACGCCTGGGTGGGTGAAGATATGCGGGCATCTGCCAAACGCATTTATCTCGATGCGAAGAACCTGGACCTCCAGAAACATAACATCGATATACAGGAATTGACGCTTACCAATCCAGACTTCATTATCAGCAGTTATGCCGCCTCTCCCCTGCGGCGCCGGCGGAAACCCAGTCCGGACCACCCGGTACCAGATACAGGGCAACTGCAGCAGCTGCGCTGGAATAATGCCAACTGGAAGCTGGTGGTGAAAGAACTCAATATCAAAGACGGCATCTTCGGGGTGGATAACCCCGACGACAGCACGAAAATTGAACCCGGCTATTTTGCACCCAATCATATCCGCTTCAATGACATCAATCTCTCCCTCAGCAATACCAGCCTGGTAAAAGACAGTGTGATCGGGGATCTTACCCTGAGCACCAAAGAACGCAGCGGCTTTGAGGTGAAAAAATTAACCAGCCGGTTTAAAATGTCGCCCGTGGAAATGGAATTTTCACAGCTCGACCTGGAAACCAACCGCAGTCATATCGGCGACTATTACACCATGCAATACAGCGACATCAGTGATATGAGTGATTATATCAATGATGTGTTTATGCAGGCCCGGTTTAAAAATTGCAAACTATCGTCAGACGACATCGCCTTTTTTGCACCGCCCCTTTCCTCCTGGAAAAAGGAAATTACGCTGAGCGGTAAAGCCAGGGGCCCGGTGAGCAACCTGAAAGCATCTGAAATAGATCTGACCGCAGGTAGCACCACCCGTCTTAAAGGGAGCCTGGAAATGCGCGGACTGCCGGATATCTTTGAAACATTTATCGATTTTCATACAGAAGAACTCATCACCACCGGTAATGATGTGATGCAGATCATGCCCATTGTAAAGGACATTGTGAGCACCGTGCGCATCGACAAGCTGTCTTCTATCCGCTTCCAGGGAAGCTATACCGGGTTCATCAACGACTTTGTGGCCTATGGCCAGTTCCAGACCAACCTTGGTAAGGTAAACTCCGATCTGAACTTTAAAACCAGCCGCGATGTCCCTGTTTACTCCGGGAGTTTAAAAGCTACCAACTTTGATATCGGCACCCTTTTTAATAACGCTAATCTTTCTACCATCTCCCTCGATGCCAAAGTAGACGGCGCGGGCTTCAATTTTAAAACGCTGAAAGCTACCGTGGATGCAGATATCCAGGAAATATCCCTGCTGGGATACAATTACCGGAATATCAAAACAAAGGGGGAAATGAGCCGCAAATTTTTTAATGGTGCGCTCACGGCCACTGATCCTAACCTGGACATGGACTTTGCCGGGACCATTGATTTTAATGCCGCCCTGCCGGAATTCAAATTCAATTCAGAAATCCGTAAAGCAGACCTGAAAGCGCTGCATATTACAGAAGATTCCGTTACCCTGCAGGCCAAACTGGAGCTGAACTTTGTGGGCAGCAACATCGATAACTTCGATGGTACCGCGCGGATGTACGATGTATCTGCGTTTAAGGACAACCGCCGCCTCGAATTTGATTCCCTGTATGTATCGTCGCATATGGTGGATAACCAAAAGCTGCTCGAATTTACCGGCAGTGAAATCGACGGCTTTGTAAAAGGACAGTACAGTTTCCTCCAGCTGCCGGATGCTTTTCACCTGCTGCTGTATAAATATTATCCCAGCTATTTCAGTGCCCCGCAAAATGCGGTCATCAATCAGAACTTCACCTACGCCATTAATCTCGGTGAAGTGGATAAACTGCTGAGTGGCTTTACCAACCAGTTTTCGGGGTTTGACCATGCGACCGTAACCGGTGCCCTCAATACCATGAATGGCGGCAACCTGGCGTTGAACATCCAGGTACCCGAAGCCGGTTACCTGGGATATCATGTACAGGAATTACAGATTAAGGGAGATGGTAACTTTAATAAGGTTAACATCAGTGCGAGCATCGGCAAAGTATTATCCGGTAAAAATGTGATCCTCGAAAACCCGGTGATACTGGCCAGTTCAGGGCATGACACCTCTTTTGTAAAAGTGGACCTGGCTGCGGAAGACACTTCCTCCCTGGATGGCTTCTACGCCCGGATCATTACCGTATCGGACGGGTTGAAGATCAATTTCCTCAACAGCGCCTTCACCGTAAATGAACGGCAATGGAATGTTACCCCCGGCAATGAAATATACTGGAGCAAACATTTCCTGACGGTAAAAAACCTGCGGGTAACCCGCAACGACCAAAGCATTACCGTAGAAACCAATGAGTTTAATCCTGATGAATCCAAATTCATCGTTACCCTCAAAAATCTGAACCTGGCTGATGTAATTCCTGCCCAGCTGATTTCCACCAGGGTGGAGGGAATTACGGACGGCACTATTAATATTGCAGATCCCACGCAGAACCTGGATATCAATACAGCGCTGAGAACAAGGGAACTGCGCATCGACAATGACTCCATCGGTATTTTAAACATAGATGGCACCTATCATCACCTTACCGGTGACGCCACCTTTAACATACAATCGGATAACG
Organism: Chitinophaga sp. W3I9; assembly: GCF_050434025.1. NCBI lineage: Bacteria > Pseudomonadati > Bacteroidota > Chitinophagia > Chitinophagales > Chitinophagaceae > Chitinophaga > Chitinophaga sp. W3I9. Next base: position 2,864,158 of record NZ_JBNPWC010000001.1, on the reverse strand, counting down.
AAGGAAAAGCTTTCCTGGCCCGTGGTAAAGTAGGATTAACGGCGTCCAACAATGGGATTGATGCCAGCGTGAAGCTCAACGGTACTTCTATCAGCCTGTTGAATAAATACCTCGCGGGCTATGTATCCAATCTCACCGGTGCGGTAACCGGTACTTTAAATGTAAGCGGCACCACGCGCGTGCCATCTGTAAAAGGCGCGCTCACCCTCGATACCGTGGGTGTTACCGTAGATTACCTGGGCACTCACTACCGCATTCCGAAGCTGAATGTGAACATAGATGACAACCTGATTGAATTCGGCAACTTTACGCTGGTAGATAAATACAATACCAAAGGCACTGCCAGCGGGTATATCAGTCATGACCATTTCGACAAGCTCAATTTCGACTTTGATGTCACCGGCCGCGGATTCCTGTTCCTGAATACCAGCGCTTCCGATAACGACCTGTTTTACGGAGATGTGCTGGCCGACGGAAAGGTATATTTCTCCGGTCCGCTGAATGATATGCAGATGCACATCCTGGCCCGCCCGATTAAAGGCACCCACTTCTATCTCCCTATGTCCGACAGCAAGGATATCGGGAAATACGACTACATCACGTTCAAAAGCTATGGCACCGAGATTGTTGAAAAGAAGAAGAAAAAAGACAATACGAAACTGACCGTCAAGCTGGACATTGCCGCCAACCCTGATGCGCAGATCGATGTTATCCTGGACGCCACCACCGGCGATATTATTTCCGCCAACGGTACCGGTAACCTGCAGATCACGGTGAATACAGAAGGCGACTTCACCATGTTTGGCAACTACGAAATCAATAACGGTTCCTACAACTTCAATTTCCAGCGGCTCACCAGCTGGAAGTTCGACATAGAAAAGAACAGTACCATTACCTGGAACGGCGATCCGTCGGAAGCCAGGGTAAACATTATGGCGAAATATTCCCTGCCAAAGGTAAGCTTGTATAACCTGGTAGGTCAGGGTACCAATGTGAGCACAGATAAGCTGGCCACGCGCACCGAAAAAGTGGATGTGCGGATCAATCTGCGTGGCGCCCTGCTGAAGCCGGATATTACGTACTCCATTGAATTGCCGGAAGTTGGCAGCCTGGCTTATGAAAGTGGTGTAGCCGCGCACCTGAAAGAGATTAACAATGACCAGAACAAGGCATTGTTCCAGGTGTGGGGGTTGCTGTTTTCCAACCAGTTCCTGCCGGATGACGCTACTACTACCGCCGCTGCCAACGTGGGCATTACCGGGAAAAACAGCGTGGGGCAGGCGTTATCGGCCCAGGCGCAGGCCATTCTCAACAATATTACCGGTGTGCTGCTGAAAGGAAGTGGCATCGGGGTGAATGTGAATTACCGCGCGTACAATGTGGGCGGGCCACAGGACAACTCGTCCGTAGACCGTAACCAGGTGAGCGCAGGTATTACGAGCAATTTGTTTAATAACCGTTTCCGTTTATATGCCGGTGGGGATTACGATTGGGGTAAAACGGCTACTTCCGCCAATACCAACCGTTTTGCCGGCGACTTCCGCATTGAGTACCTGCTTACGCCGGATGGCCGTTTCCGTATCAACGCCTTCAGCAAAACGGATTATGATGTATATAACCTCAACAACCGTACGAAATCCGGGGTGGGTATTTCCTATATCAGGGAATACAACCGCTTCAGCGAGTTGTTTAACGACAGGCGGCGCAGGCGCACGCCGTTGCTGGATTCCCTCCGCCGCGCGGCGATGCTGAAACAGGAACAGGAAGATTCTTCCCGGGTTAAAGCAGATACTACCAACATTGAATAAAACAACAAAGGGAGCAACCTGCTGTTAAACAGTATTACTCCCCTGTGTGGTTTACTTTGCAGGAATGGATTCATTCCTTACTATACGCGTTCTCAATGGTGACCGTCACTTATCCCCTGAGGATATCATGCCCTAATTTATCGCGTTTGGTTTTAAGATAATTCTCGTTGTGTGGGTTTGGATGAATTTCTATGGGTACATTTTCAACAACTTCCAGGCCATAACCACTTAAACCGGCGCGTTTACGCGGGTTGTTGGTAATAAGACGGAGTTTGCAGATACCCAGATGGCGGAGGATCTGTGCGCCTACGCCATAGTCGCGTTCATCCATTTTAAAGCCCAGCTCCAGGTTAGCTTCCACGGTGTCCATGCCTTCCTCCTGCAGCTTATAGGCTTTCAGTTTGTTCATGAGCCCGATACCTCTTCCTTCCTGGTTCATATATAATATAAGGCCTTTCCCTTCTTTCTCCACCATTTGCATAGCGGCGTGCAGTTGTTCGCCACAGTCGCAACGCAGTGAATGGAGGATATCCCCTGTCACGCAGGATGAGTGGACCCTTACCAGTACCGGTTCATCTTTTTTCCAGTCGCCTTTTTTCAGTGCCATGTGAATTTCACCGGAGTTGATTTGTTTAAAGGCGATGAGTTCAAAGTTGCCGTACTTGGTGGGCATCTGTACTTTCACGCCTTCTTCGATCAGCGTTTCTGTGCTGAGGAGGTAGGCGATCAGGTCTTTTATGGAAATGAGTTTAAGGTTGAATTTGGTGGCTATTTCGCGGAGTTCCGGCAGGCGGGCCATGGAGCCGTCTTCATTCATAATTTCCACCAGTACGCCGGCAGGCTCAAATCCTGCGAGTCGGGCCAGGTCGATGGTGGCCTCCGTGTGGCCGGAACGGCGTAAAACGCCGCCGCTTTTGGCTTTTAGTGGAAATATATGGCCTGGTTTACCCAAATGTTCAGGTTTGGTAGTGGGGTCAATCAGCGCCTGCACTGTTTTGGCCCTGTCGTGTGCGGAGATGCCGGTAGTGCAACCGTGCCCGAGCAAGTCTACCGAAACGGTGAAAGGGGTTTGGTGCAGGGCGGTATTATCGCGGACCATGAGGTCCAGTCCCAGTTCCTCGCAACGCTCTTCCACCAGCGGTGCGCAGATGAGCCCACGGCCGTGGGTGCTCATAAAGTTGATGATTTCAGGAGTTACATTGCGTGCTGCCGTGATAAAATCACCTTCATTTTCACGGTCCTCGTCATCTACCACGATCACCAGCTTACCGTTTTTTATATCTTCTATTGCTGCTTCTATTGTATCTAACATATATTATTCCCTCCGGGTCAGTAATGTTGAATTGCGCAAAGTTACGACATATACTTATGAAAAGTTGCCGGGGGAAGTAAGTGTGATTCTACCCGAAAAGTATTGGGAAGATGTTAATTATACAGCTGAATTTTAACATATAATAATGATTGTCAATTTGATAACGGAATTATACACCTGAAACCTTATAAGGTTCACTGTGGTGGCAGATTTCTCTCATTATTATTATCTCATATTTGAGAAATCGTAATTTTCAGGGAAATTCTTGGAAAAACTATTTATTAAGAGGGCTATAGCTAGATGTCATTCAAATTTTATTGTGCCGCTTGAGATATCCACAGTGTACTTAACAATTTGTTAATTCCGCGTTAAAATTTTCACGGGAAAATTGTTCAACTTTGCGTCTGAAACAACAACTTCTTTGCTTTATGGGGTTTAAAAAACTACTCTTTACATTTTCATTGTTGCTCACCGTGTTTGTAACCTATGCGCAGGTAACTACCAGCAGCATCACCGGTGTTGTAACCGATTCAAAAGGCCAGGGCCTGATTGGGGCCACTGTAAAAGCCACCCACACACCTACTGGAACAATTTATGGCACCACTACCCGCGGCAGTGGTGAATTTACCATCCCTAACGTTCGTGTTGGCGGACCTTACAAGGTGGAAGTTTCATTTATCAGCTATGGCACTGAAACTTACAACGACATTTTCCTTAAACTCGGAGAACCGCTGAAGTTAAATGTTACGCTTTCTGAAGGCTCTACCAGCCTGAAAGAAGTAAGCATTACAGCCAGCAGGGCGATTGCTAAAGGTAATGGCGGTACCGCACTGAACGTTTCCCGTACCCAACTCGATAACCTGCCTACGGTTAACAGAAGCGTACAGGATTTCGTAAGACTGAGCCCACAGGCATCTGTATCTACCAATGGTAAAGATGGGTCACCTATGGGTATCTCTTTTGGCGGGCAGAGCAACAAGTACAACCAATTCGCGGTTGACGGCGCTGTAACCAACGACGTATTCGGCTTATCCGCTTCCGGTACCAATGGTGGCCAGGCAGGAGCCAACCCTATCTCCATAGAAACTATTGATCAGCTACAAATTGTACTGAATCCTTACGACGTTAAACAAAGCGGTTTCACAGGTGGTGGTATCAATGCTATTACCAAAAGCGGAACAAACGATTTTCATGGTGCCGCTTACTTCTTCTACCAGGGTCAATCCCTCGTAGGTAAAGCCCCGGATTCTACCCGTGCAGACTACGGCAGTTTCACCAATAAAATATTCGGCGCATCACTCGGCGGACCGATTATCAAAAACAAATTGTTCTTCTTTGTAAACGCGGAGAGATCTGTCAGGAATAACCCGATAGATTATAACCCTGCCACCGGAGCTTCCAACGTAACCACCGATGAACTGAAAAGCATCTACGACTTTGTTTCCAATAAATATAAAGTAGACCTGGGAAGCTATACAGACCAGGAACGTGATAAACCAGCTACCACCCTCTTTGGACGTATCGACTGGAACATCAACTCCGTTCATAAACTGACTGTACGTCATAATTACCTGAATGCAAGTGATTTGATCTACAGCCGGACCAATAGCTCTGCTGCTTTTGCAAATAACTATTATAAATTCCCTTCTAAAAGTAATTCCAGTGTGATTGAGCTGAACTCCAACTTCTCTAACAGGCTGAGTAATGAACTGAGGATCGGTTATAATAATGTAAAAGACAGAAGAACTTCCCTCGGTCAACCTTTCCCAACTGTTACCATTAATGATAACGGGCGTACTATCAACCTGGGCAGTGAGTTTTCTTCTACTGCCAATGCATTGGATCAGAGTATCTGGACGATCACAGACAACCTGACCATGTATAAAGGTAAACATACCATTACAATAGGTGCGAATGCTGAAATCTATAAGATCAAAAATACCTTTATCCAGGGTGCTTTCGGTTCTTACACTTATGATTCCATCAGCGGATTTATCAATAACCTGAAACCAAGACAATACCAGATCAACTACAACACCGCTGATTCTACCCTCCGGGATGGTATTGGCTTTAAAGCAGCACAGATCGGTATTTATGCACAGGATGAGTGGAACATCAGGAAAAACTTCACCCTGACTTATGGCGTGAGAATAGACATTCCTATCTTCCCAACCACCCCTCCGGATAACGTAGCATTTTCTAAAGACCCGAACTTTGCAGGCTATTCCACTACCACCATTCCAAAATCAAGACCATTGATTGCTCCGCGTATTGGTTTTAACTGGGATGTAACTAACGATGGACTGACTACCATCCGTGGTGGTGTGGGTATTTTTACAGGACGTGTTCCGTTTGTATGGATTTCCAACCAGTACGGCAATACCGGTAACGTATATACCAACGTAAGTTTGAGCGGTTCCGGTTTACCAAATAGTTTCCGCTTCAACTACGACGGTAACAGTCCTTTCTACGGACAGTATTCTGCCGCCAACCTGTCGGCGATGGGTGCTAACGTAGGAAGCAGCCCTTCCAACATTAACCTGTCTGACAAGGATTTCAAATTCCCGCAGATGTTTAAAACCAACCTGGCTGTAGAAAGAAGACTGCCATGGGGAATGAGTGCTACTATAGAAGGTAACTTTACCAAAACGCTTAACAATGCCATCTGGGAAAACCTGAACGTTGTTCCTACCGGCGACAGCGTTTCTTTAGGTGGTGGTGTTAAAAGACCTACCTGGAAAAAGAAAACCACTAACTGGGGTAACCAGATCCTCCTGCTGAAAAATACCAGCGAAGGTTATACCTATAACATCTCCGGTGAACTGACCAAACAAACAAGCAATGGTCTGTTCCTGAAAGTGGGTTATTCTTACGGAGACTCCTACTCAGTAAATGATGGTACCTCTTCTACTGCCGGCTCCAACTGGCGTTTCGGACCAAACATCAACGGTTTGAATAACCTGGAAATGGCCCGCTCTAACTATAGCATGGGCAGCCGCGTACTGGCAGTAGCTTCCAAAACCTTTAAATATGGTAAAGAAGATAAGTTCCGTACTACCGTAACCCTGTTCTATAACGGTCAATCCGGTATTCCTTACTCATGGGTTTATTTCAACACGGTTGATCCTACCGGTGATGACCTGAACTCCAGCGGTAACAACGACCTGATCTACATTCCAAAGGCTACAGAAGTTGCTACAATGAGCTTCGACCTGATCTCTCAGAAAGATTCTAAAGGTAATGTGACCTATACCCGCACACCCGATGAACAAAGAGCCGACCTGGAACGCCTGATCAGCAACGACAGTTACCTGAGCAAACACCGTGGTGAAAATGCAAAGAAAAATGCAAGCCGCACGCCGTTCGAAAATATCTTCGACTTTAAAGTGGCACAGGTACTGCCTATTTACAAAGGTCATAAAGTGGAAATCACTTTCGACATCCTGAACGTAGGCAACCTGCTGAACCAGGATTGGGGCAGAACTTACTTTATCGCCAACAACGCTTCTACTCCACTCACCTTCAGAAAATATGATGCTACCTCAGGTGCAGCAGTTTTCCAGTATGACAGAAGAAGAGAAATCAATGGTTTTGGCGATGAAAAACCTTACTATATCAACAACTTCACTGCACGCTGGAGAGGACAACTTGGTCTTCGTTACAGCTTCTAAGAAAGCAGGGATTAATTTATAAAGAGAGGGCTGGCCGGATGGTCAGCCCTCTCTTATTTAGCCTTTTGTCTTTCCAGGTGATTATTCTTTCTCCAGGAAGCTTAAAACCATCCTCAAAATTTTCCCGATTGCGTAAATCAATCGCCCGCCTTTTACCTAATTTCGCCCCCGTAATAAATTCGGCCAATACGCAAATCTGTACATTTTAAACGGCAACACTACTGCCATACACCACATGCTACACAAAAAATTATGCCTCCTGTTACTCTCCGGCTGCGGATTTACCGCACCTTTGATGGCACAACAGCAAAATACCATCAACCATAAAAAAGATACCCTCGGTGAACCAAGAGCACTGGGCGAAATTGTAGTTTCTGCCAGCCGCAAGCCGGTAACACTGGATAATGTTCCTTCCTCGGTGACGGTGATCACCCGGAAAACACTGGAAAACGACATGACTGTTAATACAGATGTAACGGATATCCTCGCCCGGGAAGTACCCGGCCTGGCGCCCGGCACACAAACCAACAGCAACGTTGGTCAATCCCTCCGCGGCCGCGCCGTACTCATTATGATCGATGGCGTTCCGCAATCCACCCCGCTCCGTAACGGGGAAGTGGATATGCGCTCTATTGACCCATCCGTCCTGGAAAGGGTGGATGTACTGAAAGGCGCTACTGCCATTTACGGCAATGGCGCTACCGGCGGGCTGATCAACTATATCACCGTTACGCCTAAAGAAGATAAAATTCTGTCCGGTAAAACAATGATCAATGCCACCGGTTCGCTCACCAGCATCAAAAATAGTGTGGGTGGCCGTTTAAACCAGGTATTGCAAGGGAAATATAAAAAGTTCGACTACATCGTGAGCGGTGTGGCAGAGCAAACCGGCGAATTCAAAGACGCCAAAGGCAAGTTGGTAGGCCCCAACTACAGCCTGGGCGAAACAGACAGCTACAACGCCTTTGCGAAAGTTGGCTACCAGGTAAACAGCCGTCAGCGTATACAGCTGATGTACAACTACTACCGCAGCCAGCAGAACTCCCACTATAACCTCGTGAATGGCGACATCGCCAAAGGCATCCCTGCCTCCGGTGTATTGGGTACACCCACCGGCGTAGCCACCGGGCCGAGAGGAAATCAAACCCTCCACCTCCTGTACCAGGCTGATAGCCTGATTGGCGGGACTTCCCTCACGGCAGATGCCTATTATGAATCAAGGGATGATATCTTTTATGTATCGTTTGGCCGCTTTGAAGGCGGCGACGGACAATCGCATACCATCGACAAGAAAAAAGGATTGCGGTTGATGTTTAACTCCCCGTTGTCGAACAAATCCGCCTTTAACGGTACGCTTTCCTATGGCGCTGACCTGTTGAACAATGTGACCTCGCAGCCGCTGGTAGATGGCAGGGTATGGGTTCCGGAGATGAACATGCTGAACTATGCCCCCTTTGCGGAAACACAATGGTCGCTCTGGCAGAATCTGATCCTGAAAGCGGGTGTGCGCGTGGAAAGGGTCCGGGTAAGTGTGGATGATTACACCACCCTTCAGCTCACTAACGCCAACGGCACTACGAGCGCGCCGAGTATTGCGGTAAAAGGCGGCGACCTGGATTATACAGCTACTTTATTTAACGCAGGCATCCGTTACAACAGGCTGCCGGCATTCATGCCCTACTTTAGTTTCTCACAGGGGTTCTCCGTGTCTGACATAGGTTTGGCGCTGCGCGATGCTAAAGTAAACGATATTAAAAAGATCAATACAGAAGCAGTATTGGTGAATAACTATGAACTGGGCTTTGTAAGTGAATATAAAAAGCTCCGCTTTGAACTGAGCGGGTTCATCAGCACTTCCAAGCTGGGTGCAGATATGATCTTTGATCCCAACACCGACCTGTTCAATGTAAGCAGAACACCCGAACGCATATACGGTTTTGAAGCATCGCTTCAGTACCAGGTACTGCATAACCTCGATATCAGCGCCAGCTACAGCTACCTGGAAGGGAAAGCCGATACCGCTAAAACAGGCGGCAGCTATAATGTATACCTGAACGGCAGAAGGATTGCTCCTCCAAAAGTAACCGGCAGCATCGCCTATCGCCCCCTGCCAACGCTGGAAGTAAGACTGCAGTACATGGGCGTAAATGGCCGCAACCGCTTTGAGAAAAATGCCAAAGGTGTTTACAATGGCAACGAAGGAAAGGTGTCTGCCTACAACCTGGTGAATTTCAATGCCAGCTATAAAGTAGCTCCCCGTACCCTGCTTACGCTGGGTATTGATAACCTTTTCAACGAAGACTATTTCCCCGCACGCGCTCAGTGGTTTATGCAGCCCGGGTTTTATTCCAAAGGGAAAGGCGCCTCTTTTAATGTAGGCATTGCCGTTAATTATTAATAAAAGAAAGGTAATTGTAAAAAGAGATCCATAGCAGTTTTCCAGGTGGCCATATCATGCCGGCCACCTGGAATCTCCAGGTAAAAAATATCCTTGTCCGGTTTGTAGCCCTTCTGTAATAACTCCTTTATCAGGTCCCGGGTATCATCCATACTATCAATCACCCCGTTGTTATTCCTGTCGGCCGTTTCATCAGCAGTACCACACTCAAAGAAGAACTGTTGCCCCGGATGATAGCTGCCAGCACGGATCAGTTGGTGCATAATTCGATCGGTATCATCCTGGTAGCCAGGTCCCAGCGCTTTACTACGCCACCATAATGAACCCGAAAAAACGCCGGTCAGCTGGAAGATGTCCGGGTGGCGCCATACAATATCCAATGCAGATAAGCCTCCCAGGGAGAAGCCTGCAAAGGCGCGTTTTACAATCCGCATATCCGGATACTGCTGTTGCAGGAATGGCAGCAATTCTTCTATGATAAAGCGGGTATAGCTTCCGGACAGCTGGCCCTGCCCCAGGTAATCCGGCACACCGGCGGTGCCGTAAACCGCTTTCCGGTCGGCGTCCGCATAAATGCCTGCCACCAGCACAGTGGCTGGCAGCTCCGGTAATAACCGGGAAAGTTCCTGACCATCATTTACCAGTAAAAGTATATGGGGAGATGTACCGGTGAAGCAGGTATCCAGCTGCACACTGCGCGCCAGGTACACAGAATCGATATAATGTTGACGTATTTGCACCGGAACAATTTACCAATAAACCAATAATCTTCTTTAAATTTATCTAAACACTTTCCCGTGACCGAAAACTATTTAAAATGGCATTCTCCCAACCTGGGAAAGGAATTTGAGATGTTGGTATATGGCGACAGCGGCTACCCTTTGCTCCTGTTTCCTACCTCTATGGGACGTTATTATGAAAGCAAGGACTTCGGCCTGATTGAAGCCCTCCGCTGGTTTATTGAAGAAGGAAGAATTAAAGTGTATTGTCCCGATAGTATTGATGCACTCAGCTGGTATAATAAAAATATTTCCCCGGAACAAAGAGCGTATAATCATACCTGTTACGACAAGCTACTCATGGAAGAAATATTACCCCGCATTGTTACGGAAACAGGACATCAGCGGATAGTGGTTGCCGGCTGCAGCTTCGGCGGTTATCACGCTGCCAACTTTGCCTTCCGGCATCCGGACCGGGTTTCTTATTTATTCAGCCTCAGCGGGATCTTTGATATTAAATTCCGCATGGATGGACATTACGACGACAACGTATACTATAATAATCCGGCCGATTATGTGCCGGAAAACCAGCATGAAGACCTCTGGCGCATGGGTATTGTATTGGGCGTGGCCGACAGGGATGTAACCCGGCCGCAAAACGAATTGTTGTCCGGCATATTAGCCGGCAAAAAAATAGCCCACTGGCTGGATATCCGCCCGCAAACCACCCACGACTGGCCGGTATGGCGGGAAATGCTGCCGCATTATGTTTCACTTATCAAGTAAGTATCATGAAAAAAATCGGGATTCTATTCGGGCAGGAAAACACTTTTCCCCAGGCATTTGTAGACCGTGTAAACCGTATTAACCCTCCCGGCATCTTTGCCGAATTTGTGACCATCGACAAAGTGATGCAGGGCGCCGATCCGGGCTATGCAGTTATTGTAGACCGTATTTCGCAGGATGTGCCCTTTTACCGGTCGTTCCTGAAAAATGCCGCTGCTGCCGGTACTGCGGTGATTAATAATCCTTTCTGGTGGAGCGCCGACGATAAGTTTTTCAATAACGCCCTGGCAGAAAAGATCGGCGTAAATGTGCCACGCACCGTGTTACTGCCTTCTAATAAACTGCCGGATGATACTACCGATAAGTCGTTCCGTAACCTGATCTACCCGTTCGACTGGAACAGTATTTTTGAATACGTCAGTTTCCCAGCGTACATGAAACCCTATGCCGGTGGCGGGTGGAAAAACGTATACCGCGTAGAGGATAAGGACGATTTCTTCCATAAACACAGCGAAACCGGACAGCTGGTGATGATGCTGCAGGAAGAGATCGACTTCAGCCAGTATTACCGCTGCTTTTGTATAGGCGGTAAAGAAGTACGGATTATGCCATACAATCCAAAACATGCGCCGCACCTGCGTTACCAGGCAGATTATGAACCCGGCCCGGAACTCGCGGCCCGGATCACGGAGCAGGTGCTTACCCTGCACCAGCACCTGGGATACGATTTCAATACCGTGGAAATAGCGGTGCGCAGTGATGTCCCTTATGCCATTGATTTCTGCAACCCGGCACCGGACGCCGATATTCACTCCATTGGCGCCGAACATTTTGAATGGGTAGTGGAAACCAGCGCCAGGTATGCCATTGAAAGGGCCATTGCACAGAAACCAGGAAAAGACAATCTTACCTGGGGCAAATTTGTGCAACCCGGCCGGGCAAAAGCAAAGGCAGCAACGACGGTTGAGAAAAAGAAACCAACAGTTCCCAAAGCAAAGAAAACCGCTCCTGAAAAGGAGAAAAAGGTGGCCGCTAAAAAAAGCCCTGCTAAAAAACAACAAAAAGAAAAGTGAAACCGTTTTACTGCCCTACATTTGCAGACAGCGTTCATGTTTTTTAGTCTTTCGATTTGCGGAAAGCACTACACTGAAATGAATCGCTGTAATTACCGCTGCTGGCTATACGCCGCAGCTAAAAGCTAAAAGCTAACAACATGTTTAAGGCGTTCACGCTGGGGATCGAGGAAGAGTATATGGTAATGGACCCCGTTACCCGGGAACTGAGATCACATGAACAAAAAATAGTAGAACAGGCGCATAAAGTGATCAACGACCAGGTAAAAGCAGAGTTTCACCAGGCCGTAGTGGAAGTGGGCACACAGATTTGTGCGGACATACATGAAGCGCGGAAAGATGTAGCTTACCTGCGCCGCACCATTGCGCAAATAGCCGGCGACCTGGGATTCAGCATAGGCGCTTCCGGTACCCACCCTTTCAGCAAATGGGAAAAACAACTCATCACTGATCATCCCCGCTATTTTGAAATAGTGAATGAAATGCAGGACGCCGCCCGCTCCAACCTCATCTTTGGTTTGCATGTGCACGTAGGAATGGAAAACAGGGAGATGGCCCTTCATATCGCTAACTCTGTCCGGTATTTCCTCCCGCATATTTTTGCGTTGAGCACCAACTCCCCTTTCTGGGAAGGACGTAACACCGGCTTCAAATCATTCCGCACAAAGGTTTTTGATAAATTTCCCCGCACCGGTATTCCCGATTATTTCGCCAGCATAGAAGAATATGATAATTATATCAAGCTGCTGGTGAAAACCAATTGTATTGATAACGCCAAAAAGGTATGGTGGGATTTAAGGGTACATCCCTTCTTTAACACCGTGGAATTCCGCGTTTGTGATGTGCCGCTCACCCTCGATGATACCATCATGATAGCCGGGCTTTTCCAGGCGGTATGTGCAAAGATCTATAAGCTGCGGATGCAGAATCTCAATTTCATTATCTATAACCGCTCCCTGATCAATGAAAATAAATGGAGAGCTTCCCGCTATGGGATCGATGGCTACCTGATTGATTTTGGTAAAGAGATGGAAATAAATACCCGCGCGCTTATCTCGGAACTGCTCGACTTTATTGACGACGTAGTAGATGACCTCGGCAGCCGCGATATTATCAGCGCTACTACCCGGTTACTGGAAACCGGCACCGGTGCAGATAAGCAATTGCAGGTATATGCGGATACCAATGACCTTGTGGCAGTAACGGATTTTATCCAGGGTCAATTCCTCCAGGGCTGTTAGTACATTCCCATAAAATAAATTTCGCGTAATTTTGTGGCATGCATCCAATTAAAAATAGCTGGAAGGTGGCTGTGCTGGACATGTATGAGGGTGTTCCCAACGAAGGGATGCGCTGTATCCGTGAAATATTGGCGAAATACGCCAGCATGCATGCACTGGACCTGCAATTTGATGAGTTTGAAGTAAGGCAGCAAATACAGGTTCCTGATACTTCCTATGATATATATATTTCCACGGGCGGCCCCGGCAGCCCCGTGGCCAGTGAAGGCAGCGACTGGGAAACCGCTTACTTCTCCCTGGTAGAAAGCCTCCTGGAATGGAACCGTACCCACGAAGAAAAAAAGCCCGTCTTTTTTATCTGCCACTCTTACCAGCTCATGTGCCGCTATTATAAACTGGGAAATGTATGCAAACGCAAATCGTCTGCATTCGGGGTATTCCCCGTGCATAAAACCGCTGCAGGCATGCAGGAAAAAGTATTCAGCGCACTCCCCGATCCTTTTTACATTGTGGATAGCCGCGACTGGCAGGTGATTGAACTGGATTATGAAAATCTCCAGGCAATGGGCGGATATGTGATTGCACTGGAAAAAGAACGGCCGCATGTTCCGCTGGAACGTGCTACCATGGCCATTCGGTTCAATGAACACTTCATTGGTACCCAGTTTCATCCGGAAGCCGATGCTGCCGGTATGCACATGTACCTCCTCCAGGAAGAAAAGAAAAAACAGGTAGTGAAGCATCACGGCCTGGAAAAATATAACAGCATGATCCGTCAGCTCACTGATCCCAACAGGATTATGCTTACACACGATCGCTTTATTACCGCGTTCCTCGACTATGCTATTTATGGCCGGCTGTCCGACAGGCTGGCGGCCATTGAACGGCTGGTGCAGGTAGCGGCGCATAATGATAACGAGCACTCGTTCTTCTAATTAAAAACTTATGATCCCTGCAGTAAGAAAGGCATATAATCAACAATTCACACCAGCGCAATACCAGGCTTTTTTAGCAGGTATTGCGGCAGATACCGGTGTAGCGCCTGCTTTCCGGGTGGCTGAAACTCCTGTATTTGTGCCGGCAGCCCTTCGTAATAAGCTGGTTCAGGCCTGCGAAGAAATAGTGGATGTGCTGCTGCGCCCCGATTTTAAAACCATTACCCGCGACGCTATTCCACCTTCACTAAAGGTACCCAATGAAAATGAGCATCCGCATTTTATTGTCATTGATTTTGCCGTTTGCAAAGCCGCAGATGGTTCATTGGCGCCGCAGCTCATTGAATTGCAGGGATTCCCCACCATGATGGCTTTCCAGGAAGTGATGGCCCGCCGCTTTAAAACGCATTTCAACATACCGGATACCTTCAGTAATTTTTTCAACGGACTGGATGAAGCAGCCTATTACCAGCTGTTGCGTGAAATGATCATCGGGCCTTATGCGCCGGAAGAAGTGATACTGCTGGAAGTGAAGCCGGAAGAACAGAAGACCCGCATTGATTTTTACAGCACAGGAAAAAACCTGGATATCCCCACCATTTGCTTAACGGCCCTCATACAGGAAGGCAAGCAATTATTTTACCTGAAAGATGGTATAAAAACCCGTGTACACCGTATTTATAACCGGATTATTTTCGACGACCTGCAACGCCAGGCCGAAAGTATTGGCGCTCATGTCAATCTTTTCCAGGAACTGGATGTGGAGTGGATCACGCACCCCAACTGGTTTTACCGCATCAGTAAGTATATCATGCCTTTTATTCACAGCGAGTATGTTCCCAAAAGCTGGTTCCTGCATGAATTACCGGTGGTGCCTGCCGACCTGGAAAATTATGTACTGAAGCCGCTTTTTTCTTTTGCAGGGCAGGGAGTATTAATAGATGTGACTGCGGAAGATATTGACCGGATCAAAGATCCTGAGAACTGGATATTACAACATAAGGTGAAATATGTACCTGCCATAGAAACGCCTACGGGTCCGGCTATCTGTGAAATACGCATGATCTATATCTGGCAGGATGGCGCTGCGCGGCCGATGCTGGTGCATAACCTGGCCCGGATCAGCAAGGGTAAAATGATAGGCGTAGGATTCAACAGCAAAGATACCTGGGTTGGTGGCAGCTGTTGCTTTTTTGAATCCGGCGATACAAAATAAATAACGGGAAAGCATTTGGTATGGCTGCTTTCCCGTTAAGACTAAAATGCAAATTCTTCAATCAGCGGTCCGGTGGTGTATTCACTTCTTTTTCCCACCCCGATAGCCAATTCCTGGTTCTCGCTGTTTTTAACGATCAGGAAGGGCTGACCATATTTCTGCTTACCGGCAAAAATAACGGCAATGTCTGTGCAGGAATAAACGTCTTCGTTGGTGAGCGTAATTTCCTTGTTATCGTCCAGCACATTTTCCGTCTTTTTATTTTCTTTCCGGAGATGTAATTTTCTTCCTACATACTGCCGCTTCAACCATTCGTAGTTGCCGTTAATAATAACCGGTGTGTTAGAAAGATTGTCTTCCGGCACCTGGAAAAGCAATAGTTTCCGCTCCTCATCACGCAGCGTGAAAATAAGTGTGGAAGTACCTTCCAGGTTTCTGCGGTCGTAGTCAACGATCCTGAATGTCTTATTTTCTATCGCCTTGTAGGGCGTATAAAAATGTCCGCCTTTGAGTACACTTTTATAAGGCACTTCCACTACGGCTTTCATTTTAAGATTATCCAGCAGGGTATCTTCCTTATTTCTCACCGAACGCCTGGGATTCAGTTTCAGGAAAGTGATTTCCTGTCCTACCAGCGTTAACTGGGCAATATCCGGTGTAAGATGCTGAAAGGCAATGCTGCTGTCGTAAGGAACTAAAGTCGGCTTCTTCTCGGTATCCCTGTATTTAATTTGGGCGGAAGCGCTGAAGGTAGCGGCCATTCCCAAACACAAGGCTAAATGTTTCAATTTCATATACACTAAAATATTGGCAAAGATATATTGTTTCCATGCTGCGGCTGACACAGCAATTTGTTAAAAAACATAACGGAGAGTTTGCAAATACATTGCGTAGTGCCCTTTTATCTTTGGTATAAATATTTACTTTTATGTAAATATGTCAACTTAATACCTATCCTTATGTTTAGTAACCTGGCCATAGATGTGGCCCTCGGCCTTATTTTCATTTACCTGCTATACAGTTTGCTGGCCTCGGTGGTGCAGGAGCTGGTTGCCAGAATCTTCAATTCCAGGGCGCGGCTGTTAACGAAAGGCTTACGCCGGATGCTGGAGGACGATGATCACAGTAAAGACCTGGGCTGGTTTGGGAAGTTTACTTTCTTCAACTGGTTTTATGAACTGGGGTGGAGCGTGGTTTATTTTTTCGAGCCTTTCCGGAAAAGTCCTTTCCTTAAAAAGTTTTACAGCACGTCCTCTATCCGGAACCTGGGTGAGAACAGCGCCACTTCGCGCCCGGCCTATATCAGTCCGCAAATCTTTTCCCAGGCGATGGTGCACCTGTTGCGCAGCAGTGTGCCGGAACACAAGGCAACAGATGCCCTGGCAATCAAAGCGGCGCTGACGCATAATTACCTGCAGCTGGTACCGGGTACCAGGGAGCACCTGTTACAATTATTTGAAGATGCCGGGCACAATATGGCAGCCTTCCGTGTCAACATGGAAACATGGTTCAATGAAACCATGACCCGCGCCAGTGGCTGGTACCGGAAGCAAACGCAAACCTGGCTGCTATGTATGGGAATGGCCATTGCGGCGTTGTTCAACGTGGATTCCATTGCTATTGCGCGGATCCTCATGAAAGACAAAAATGTAAGATCACAGCTGGTGCAGCTGGCATCCAGCCGGGCACCGGGTTATACGGCCATCACTGATACGCTTATACGTAAAAACGTACTGCATAAGGACAGTGCCTTTTTCCGGGCCGATACTTCTGTTCGTATACTCGTCAGCGATACTTCCCTGCTGGGCGTGTATGGCATGCTGCGCAGCGATGCCGGCGATGCAGCAAACGTGCTGGGCATCAAACGCGCCTGCGTAGCCGACAGTACCGGCGGGCATATTACCCTGCGCTGCGGTTACACCCATCCTTTCCAGCAAAACGGCTGGCTGATCTTTGCCGGCTGGTGCATTACCGCACTGGCCATATCGCTGGGAGCGCCCTTCTGGTTTGATTTGCTGGGAAAGGTGGTGAAATTCAGGAACGCGCCGCCCCCGGCAGATACCTCCAGGACCAACACCGCGGGCACACACTAAAGAAGATGTTGTAGATTTGCATATCTCCTCATCTTTCTAAAAAACAGCTATGAAACGCACCAATTATTCCTCCGGGGCACTCTGGGAAGGAAAAGTAGGTTACTCCCGGGCAGTAAGGGTGGGCAATGTAATTGAAGTATCCGGCACCGTGGCATCGGATAACGACAAAGTGGTAGCGGAAGGTAACGCTTATGAGCAAACGAAATTTGCCCTGGCAAAAATAGAGTCCGCCTTAATCAATGCCGGCGCCACGCTGCATGATGTGGTACGTACCCGGATGTTTGTAACAGATATCTCCAGGTGGGAAGAGTATGGAAGGGCACACGGGGAGTTCTTTAAAAGCATCAAACCAGCTACCACCATGGTAGAAGTAAGTAAACTGATTGATCCCCGTTACCTGGTGGAGATAGAAGCGACTGCTATTGTAGAGCAGAAAGCCTGATGGAGGGAATCCTTCTGCGCTTATTTTTCCGGTACAAACCGGGCAAAGCAGGCGCAGAAGGCACTAAATGTTATTTATACAGCTCTGTCCATTTCAGCATACCACCTACCAGGTTTTTGGTATTGGTAAAGCCCATAGAGTCGAGTAACATACAAGCCTGTCCGCTGCGGTTACCGCTGCGGCAATACACGATGATTTCCTTGTCTTTCCAGTCCTCAATTTCGTCCACCTGCATCTGCTGTACAAAGCCCAAAGGAATATGCGTACCGCCAATGTTGAACTCTGCGCGTTCATGTGGTTCTCTTACATCTAATATATAAAGTTCTTCACCGTTGTCTATGCGTTGTTTCAGTTCTTCTGCCGTAATGTTTTGCATGTTATTAAGTATTTAAAATCAAATTACATCATTTTCAATTATCCTCTTCAACTGGTTTAGGAGCAGCGGTACTGTCGGTTACCGGTTTGGTAGCTGATAACCAGAAGTCCACGCTTTCACCGGCCCTTACCATATTAAAATCGCCGATCTCATTTTTGCGGGTAGGCACCTGTTTGATCACGTAGGCGTTTGCTGTATCGGATACGCTGGGATCAATGATCACGGTACCTGAATTAAGATTGCTGGCGCTGAGCATTTCGCGGGCTTCTGCATAGGTAAGTCCCACGAAGTTGGGCACCGGGTTTTCCACGCTGCCGGTTCCGCTGCTCAGGATCAGGGTGATATTGCTGCCTTCCGCTACTTCGGTGCCGGGCTTTACCTTCCTGCCATTCAGCAGTTGTTGTAATACGGTGTTGGTGGCAAAGTCGGGTTTATAAATGGTATCTCCTACGTTGAGGCGCATGCTTTTCAGCATCATTTCGGCGCTGCGGAAGGTAAGTCCTTCGAGGTCCGGCATTTTCACCATAGGCGCCACTGTTTTATTTACGGTCAGGTAAATAGTTCTGCCCACCTTTACCTGTGCTCCCTTGTCGGGCGTTTGCGCATACACTGCCAGTGGAGGAATAGAATCAATATAAATAGAATCCCTTACATCTGCTTCAAAGCCGGCTTTCTCCAGCAACGCAATAGCTTCTTTTATATTTTTTCCATGCACATCCGGTACGGTTTGCTGTTGTCCGTGTTTGGTGATGAAGCCCAGCATGGAGAAAAACAACAGGGCCAGGGCAAAAAACACTACAATAACCGCCAGCAGATTAAATAAAAAAGAGCGTTTGGTAATAAAGTCGAACACGATAATTATATTAAGTGTGATAATCCTTACTTCAGGCTTTCTTCCAAAAGCAGGCCATAAAATTCTGTCAGCGTTTTTCCTGCAGCCCTTACCTGTTGGGGAACCAGGCTATTTTCAGACTGCCCGGGCATTGTATTTATCTCCAGGAAATATAATTTCCCGGTACCTTCTTCATATATAAAGTCCACCCGCACAATGCCTTTGCAATTCAGTTTGTTGTAAATAACAGTAGCGGTTTCCTGTACCTGGCGGGCAATATCGTCCGTTATGGGTGCAGGGGTAATTTCGTTGGAAACGCCCGGGGTGTATTTGGCTTCGTAGTCGAAGAACTCCTTGCTGCTCACTACTTCTGTGATAGGCAGCACGGTAATAGCGCCGTTTGCACGGTACAATCCCATGGTAAGTTCCCGGCCTTTGATAAACTCTTCGATCAGGATCTGGGAGTCTTCATTAAAGGCCTTATCGATAGCTGGCTGCAGCTCTTCAGCGGTTTTCACTTTCGACATACCAATGCTGCTGCCCCCTTCTGCCGGCTTCACGAACACGGGTAAACGCAATTGCTGCAGGATTTCTGCTGTATTATAGGGCTGATGACGGAAAATATGTACTGATTTAGACACATTTACTATATTCAGTGCATCCACCACCTTATTGCAATAGCTTTTGTTGAATGTGAGTGCGGAGGTGACCATACCACAGCTGGTAAAAGGAATACCAAGCATTTCGAAATATCCCTGCAGGCGGCCATCTTCTCCAGGCGTACCATGAATACCAATAAATACGGAATCGAAAATGACCTTCTTTCCGTTGATGGTTAAGGAAAAATCATTTTTATCTACTTCAGTCACCTGGCCATCAGCGCCTGTATGGCTCCAGCTCTCTTTGGTGATAATAATCTTGTATACGTTATACTTACTGCTATCCAGGTTATTTTCAATAGTTACGGCACTTTGTACGGATATCACATATTCTCCGGAATATCCACCGGCGACCAAAGCTATATTCTTCTTCATAAGAGATTTTACTATAAGCGGGTAAAGTTAAAGGTTATTTGTTAATTGTCAAGAGCCGCAGCGCCTGTGGGCGGTGGCTGTTCAAATTACATAAAAAAACCGTTCCAGCCAGCGCGGGAACGGTTATCAAGCTTCCTGGAGAATATCTTAAATGTGCAGTTTTGCCTTCTTATCCATCAGTTCATCGACGGTTTCCTGGTACATTTCGTCAGGAACGCAGCAATCTACCGGGCAAACCGCCGCACATTGCGGTTCTTCATGAAATCCCTGGCATTCTGTACATTTGTTGGGCACAATATAGTAGGTATCTACACTGATAGGCGCATTTCGCTGGTCAGCATCCAGTACACTACCATCCATTAATGTATAGGAGCCTTTTACGGTGGTACCGTCGGCTAGCGCCCATTCAACACCACCCTCGTATATCGCATTATTGGGGCATTCCGGTTCGCAGGCGCCACAGTTTATACATTCGTCTGTTATCTTAATTGCCATAGTGTAAACTTTTTGGTTAAGTAGTAAGCCATTAATTTTGTGTGACAAAAATAAAATTTTCCCGGTTTAATTAGGTCATTATTTATATAGTTTCATGAACATAGCAGAAAAAGAAGCCGCATTGGTGCGCCTGGGGCAGTATCTGGCGGATAAAAGCCCGGAATTGGAAGCAGTAAAAGAGCGTGCATATATTGCCAATGGTTGGTTTATCCCCTCCTTTATCGACAATGCGCTGGACAATATCTCCCGTTATTTCCTCTCCCCTGCCCCTTTACAGCAGTGGTTGCAGGGATATCCCAAAGCTGCGGAGGCACGCACCCCTAAAACTGTTGGAATCGTTTCTGCCGGGAATATCCCGCTGGTAGGCTTCCACGACTGGCTTTGCGGGTTTATCAGCGGACACCGGGTAAAAATGAAACTTTCAGGTAAAGATGAGATCCTGATGAAACATATCCTGGAAAAGATCGGTGAATGGTATCCGGACCAGGCCGGTCAAACGGAAATACAGGACATGCTGAAAAACTGCGACGCCTATATTGCCACCGGCAGCAACAACTCAGCCCGGTACTTCCACTACTATTTTGCCAAATACCCACATATTATCCGCCACAACCGCACCTCCGCCGCCATCCTTACCGGTAAGGAAACCCCGGAGGAACTGCTTGCCCTGGCTGATGATGTGATGCTGTACTTCGGCCTTGGATGCCGGAATGTTACTAAAATTTATGTGCCACTGAACTACGACTTTGCCCCCCTCCTCAAAGCACTGGAGAAATACAGCCACCTGGCTGACCATCACAAATACAAAAACAACTACGACTATAACCTGGCCCTGCTGCTGCTGAATAGCAGTCCTTATATGACTAATGGCAGTATCCTGCTGCAGGAAAACACCGGCCTGTTTTCACCCATCAGCGTTTTACACTATAGTTATTATGTAGATATGGCGCAGCTGCAACAGGAGCTTTCCGGTGAAGATGCCCTGCAGTGCCTGGTAGGACAACAGTTCACGCCGTTCGGTTATGCCCAGCAGCCGTCGCTTGCTGATTATGCAGACGGGATAGATACGCTGAAGTTCCTGCTGGAGTTGTAGCGCGGCGCGCGCCTTCGGCGCTTGCCACGGAAATTGTCTTGGAGCAGGATTACGCTGATTATGTTGATTACGCTGATTTTCCCACCTTTTATTATGAAGATTTTTCCATTTTTTGTTGTAATGGTAATGGGGAGATTAGAAAAGATAAAGTGTGATAAGACCCATTTTATCTCTTTTTTATTTTATCTCCCCGAAATATAAAAACAACAAGACGTGGGAAAATCAGCGTAATCAACATAATCAGCGTAATCCTGCTCCAAGACAATTTAAAGGCGCCGAAGGCGCCGCCTCCCTAACAATTTGTCGCAATTACTTGTTATCTTGACAGGCAGGCTGTCATTCCTGTCAGTACGGTATTAAGCCGTGTTTAACGATTGATATAAAAATGTGTTAAAGTGAATCACCCCTGTTGCGTTTGATTCACAGGGCGAATTAAATTTGTAGTAAGGGCATGTAAATTGATCATATCCCGGCGTTATTATTAACTATCACGCAAACACACTATAATATGAAATTCAAGCAAATTGTTACGACTGTTCTTATCAGTGCTGTAACGGCAGCTGCCTCCATATTTGTGTATGGCAAATATATTCAGCCGAAGCAGCCGATTGTTTTCCAGAATGGTACTGAAATTCCCGTAAACTATGCCCGCTACATGCCGGGTACGGAAGGGAATGCGAATGCCACCCCACCTTCCGACTTCACCACCGCGGCCAAGGCAGCAGTGCCGGGTGTAGTGCATATCAAAACAAAGATCAACCCCAGGCAGGTAACCAATGGTAATAACCTGCAAAGAAGACGCAGCATCCTGCAGGACCTTTTTGGAGATGATTTTTTCGGAGATGAATTTAACGGTGGCGGAGATGGCCGCAGGTACTACGTTCCAGGCCAGATGGCTTCCGGTTCCGGCGTACTGATCTCTGCAGACGGTTACATTGTAACCAATAACCACGTAGTTGCAGATGCCGATGAAATCAGCGTTTCCCTCAGCAACGAAAACAAAGTATTCAAAGCAAAGATGATAGGCACGGACCCCAGCACCGACCTGGCCGTTATTAAAATTGATGCGAAAGACCTTCCTTATCTGCTGTATGGCAACTCCGACAATGTAGAAATAGGACAATGGGTACTGGCGGTAGGTTATCCGCTGAACCTGGATGCTACGGTGACTGCGGGTATTGTAAGCGCCAAATCACGCTCTATTGGTATCAACAGAAGCGGTGGCAAAGTGAACAGCGCTATTGAATCCTTTATTCAAACAGATGCTGCTGTGAACCAGGGTAATAGTGGTGGCGCATTGGTAAATACCGCCGGCGAACTGGTAGGTATCAACTCTGCGATTGCCTCTCCAACAGGCTCTTATGCCGGCTACTCTTACGCTATCCCGGTAAACCTCATCAAAAAAGTGGTGAACGATATCCTGAAATATGGTAATGTACAGCGGGCGTACCTCGGTGTAAGATATGCGCCTTCCTCTCTCATTGCCAATATGAGCGATGAGCAGTTAAAGGATGCCGGTATTAAAAGGGATGTAAACGGCGTACAGGTAACAGATGTATTGCCTAACAGCTCTGCTGCGGCCGCAGGCCTCCGTACCGGTGACGTGATCACCGCTGTGAATGGCGTAAAAATTCCTACCACTTCGCAGTTGAGCGAACAGGTGGCACGCTATAAACCAGGCGATAAAATCAGTTTAAGCTACCTGCGTGACGGTAAAGAAGTTACCGTGAACAATGTGGTGATGAAGAACCTGAAAGGCAATACAGACCTGGTAAAGGTAACTGCGCTGGATCGTTTGGGTGCAGACCTCTCCGAACTTGATAAAGACCAGGCCGCCCGTTTGGGTGTGAATGGTGGGGTAATTGTAAACGATATCGGCAACGGTATCCTGAAAAAACAGACCACTATGGCCCCGGGATTTGTGATCCTCAAAGCTGGTAATACGCAGGTCACCTCCGTGGATGAACTCAGCCAGATAGTGGAAAAGCAAAAGAACCTCAAGCTGATAGGTTTCTATCCTGAAAGAGGCGGAAATATCTATTACTATAATATTGCTACCGGCACTGAGGCCGAAAACCTCTGATCCCCTTAAAGTAATTGGGTTTTAGGTCTTAAGAAAAAGTCCCGTTTCCGGCAAGCCGGAGCGGGACTTTTTCTTTTTAAGTCATACAGGCCTCGCCTGGAAAAGCAGACCGTGCAATCAGTCATTCTATGAAAACCTATTAGGAAAATAATATAAGTATCTGATAAGTTGGCGGGGTAATCCGTAAACAGGAGAATTGGCTTAGGCAACGCATAAAAAAGCCGGTTAAGCGATGGCTCACCGGCTTTAATAATTAAAGTAAATTAAGAATATCAGAGATTAATTACCCCTTTCAGCTGGGTAAAGAACTCGTCCTTTTTACGGGAAGAGATAGGAATATTCTTCTGATCGCTCATCACCACGGCTGTTCCCAGCCCTTTGATGATTTTCACGATGTGATGAATATTAATGAGGAAGGACTTATGCACCCGGTAAAAACCTTTATCGGACAGCATTTCCTCATATTCCTTCAATGATTTGGAGATCAGGTGAGATACGTTGTTGATCAGCTGAATTTTAGTATAGCTGTCAAAGGCTTCACAATAAATAATATCCTTCAGATCGATTACATTATACCCGTCGTTCACCGGTATAACGATCTTTGAGAAGGCGTTATCGTTGTTCTTTACGTAGTCTTTCAGTATGGATGCCAGCTCGTTGAGTCGCCCCTTCTTGCTTTTCTTCACTTTTTCAAGTGCATCTTCCACTTCACTGACCTTGATTGGTTTCAACAGGTAATCCAGCGCAGCAAATTTAATTGCCTGCAGTGCATATTCCTGGAAAGCGGTGATAAAAATAACTTCAAAATTCAGTACCGGAAACATTTCCAGTAGCTGAAATCCATTGTGTGGTGGCATCTCAATGTCAAGAAACAGAACATCAATGGGGTTATTTTTTATCATTTCTGCCGCCTCATTGATATTCTGCGCCTCACCGACAACTGTCACATCTTTGCAGTAGTTCTCGAGTATATTGCGTAAAATATGAATGTTGCGGACTTCATCGTCTACAATGGCAGCTTTTATATTACTCATAACATCTTAACAATGGGAATCAGTATTTCAACTAAGGTACCTTCCTTATTGCCGAAACCAGATTTAAATTTATCAATAATTTCTAACTTTCCAACACTTCCATTAAAAGATTTTATAATCTGCAACCGCTCTTTAATCACGCTAAGTGCAGTAGACTCGTGTTTAATGAGCCTTGAACTTTTAATGCTATTTGACTTATCCCAACCTATTCCGTCATCATCTACCGAACAATATAACAGGTCGTCCACCATTTCCAGGCGGATTTCCAGGTAACCGCTGATATTTTTGGGCGCCAATCCGTGTTTAATGGCATTTTCCACTATCGGCTGAATAATCATGGGTGGGATGTAGATGGTATACTCCTTCAAAGCATCCTCCATGATAAAGTGATAGGTAAAGGAATGTGCAAACCGGATCTTTTCCAACTCCAGGTAACGGGTCAGGAAAGCGATTTCTTCTTCCAGTGATATATACGATTTCCTGGAGTTGTTGAGCATCTGCCTCATGAGCGTAGCAAAGTCTGCCAGGAAATTCAGCGCTTGTTTCTCTTCCTTCTCCAATATAAGGTGTTGAACGGAGTTCAGCGAATTAAAAATAAAATGTGGGTTCATCTGGTTGGTCAGCGCCTTGGCTTCCAACTCCGCAATGCGCCGGTTGTACTCTGTTTTACGCTTTTCCGCCTGTTTAATCCGCCTGATAATATACCGTAAACCGATCAGCACCACCAGCAAACCAGCCAGCAGCAGGATGCCTCTTGCCCACCATTGCTGGTACCACCTGGGTAGTATGTTCACATCTATGCTCACCGGCTTTGACCAGTCGCTCTTATATTTTCTTGCCCTTATCATAAGGGTGTAATTCCCTGGCTGCAGGTCGGGGAACGGAATGATGTTAGACATGGTGGTTACCCAGCCGCTGGTGGTATCTCCGGAAAAATTATACTGGTATTCCACCAGCTCCGGCAGGTCAAAAACGATGGTACCGAATTCCGCTTCAAATGACGCTTTGCGCTGATACAGGTGTACAAAGCTATTGGAGGCGAGGAAGGTGCTGTCGCCATAGCGGATGTTATTCAGGTAAATCACCGGCGGCACGGTATCCACCGGGATATGATCCGCATTAAAAGAACACAGGCCATTGGAGGTAGCGATGAAGAGGGTATCATTATCGGCATATACGCCGCGGATATCGTCCGACATCAGGCCGTCGCTGGAGGTGATATTACGTGTAATCGTCTGCGTTTTTACATCAATCACGGACACTCCGCGGTTGGTGGCCACATACAGCCGGCCCACGCCATCGTAGTAAAGCTGCTGACAGATATCGCTGGCCAGGTTGTTGGCGGTGGACAGGTGTTTGATGACGTTGTCATTTTGCATCACGTAAATCCCCTGGTCGCTGGTACCAATCCAGAGGGAGCCATCAATCCATTTAAGATCCTTGATACTTACCTTCCGCAGGGTATCTGCACCGGCTGGCAACAGTTGCCGCCTGCCGTCTGTACAAAAAAACAGGCCTGCGTTGGTTCCAACGTAATAAGCGGAGTCGTTGATGCTTGCCAGCGAAGTAACCAGCATATCTAGGTCGCTGATGGCATAATCATCCAGTGCTACTACCTGGTTTTTTGCAGCAATCCTTATCTTCCCGGAAGGCGACACATCCACATCTTTCAGCATTCTCACGGATTTTAACAGTGTTGTTTTCCGGGACAGGGTATTAAACTTGTACAATCCGTTATCGGTGCCAATGAGTACATTATCGTTGGTATACGGGGTAATGGAAAGTACGCTGTTACGGCCGGAAGTGGTATCCACTGTGTATTGCCGGATACTGTTTTCCGCATCCATTGTATTGAGAACGCCGGCATTCTGCCCGATCAGCAGCAGGTCGCTTTTCTTGTCTTTGCTGATGCTGAAAATGGAATGTGAATAAAGTCCGTTGGTATTATCGAGATAGCTGAAGTAAAAGTTTTTGTAGGGGATGTTATACACGCCGTCTCCAAAAGTGGTGATCCAGATGTTGCCGTCCCTATCCTTCAGCAGGGAGGTAATGAAGTGATTATCCAGCAGCCGGGTGATCTGCCGTTCTCCTTTAAAATAATCTTTCAGGTAATACAAGGCGCGCTGGGTGCCAATCCACAGGTTATCGTTATCAATACATATGTGGCTGATATCATCTTTAATACCCCATTCTGCGCCGTTAAAAAAACACACGGCATCCTTTGCGGTGTAGGAGTAAAGCGTGTTCCGGATAATTACAATGGCGCTTCCATTTATACGGTTGTGAAACGCGGAATCATCCAGCGGGTACGGCGATGCGTTATAAATCTCTTGTTTGGAATTACTGGGGTCGCGCAGGCTTTCGAGGTGAAAGGAGGCCTGCAGCGGGTGGAAGATGCTGTCGTTCCGCATCAGGAAGTACAGGTCTGATCCCGAGGCGCCCAGTTTATCATAGATTATTTCTTTACCGTTGTATTGAACAATCCTGTTGTTGCTGTTGAGGAACCAGATATAACCGCCTTTGCCTTCAAATGCATACTGCATATAGTGACTACGGCTGTTAAAAATGAGGGAGGAATCATTTTCTTCGTTATGAATCACTGATTTCTTATAGAACGAAGGTTTTCCGTTGAGGGTGAAAAACCATACCCTTCCCCTGGAGTCGGCGGCGAGTTTCACTACCTCGTTGTCTGTGAGACCGTCTTTTTTGGCGTAGTTACGGAATCTTTTACCATCAAATTTACTGACGCCGGTAGGAGTTGCAAACCATATGAAACCGTCTTTATCCTGCGTAGCAGCATAAACAGTAGCGTTGGCCAGTCCGTCCTTTACATTATAGTTACGGATCATCAGCCCCTGCGCGAGGGTTGTTGTAACAGTGCAAAAGAAGACCAACCCCCATAACATTATAAAACGGCTCAAGGGCATCGGAGTTTAATGGTTTATTGCAGGAGTATTACCTGTAAGTATTACGAGTTACGGATTTTTCCGGAAAACACCCCGCAAAAATCCGGCCCCGTAATACTTAATATGAAACTTCTTTCCTAGTACGCTCTTGCGAAAAGCACCCTTTCTTTAGATGGCTTCCCGGTCAGGATACACGTGCCGGCTTCCTGCGGGTTGTTGAGCGGAATACAGCGTATCGTAGCTTTTGTGCGATCTTTGATCTGTTCTTCTGTTTCGGCGGTACCATCCCAGTGAGCAGATACGAAGCCGCCTTTTTCGTCCAGCACTTTCTCAAATTCTTCAAAAGTATCTACACGGGTGATATGACTATCGCGGTAAGCTTTTGCTTTGTTGAACAGGTTGAGTTGTATTTCGTCGAGCAATTCCGTGATGCGGGTTGATAAACCATCGAGCGACAAGCTCATTTTTTCCCTGGTGTCGCGGCGGGTTACTTCGGCCACATTGTTTTCGAGATCTCTCGCGCCAATGGCTATACGAACCGGTACGCCTTTCATTTCGTATTCGGCAAACTTCCAGCCCGGGCGGTTGTTATCGGAATCATCGTATTTCACGCTGATACCGGCGCTTCTCAGTTCCTTAACGATGACATTTACTTTTTCATCGAGTCCTGCTTTCTGATCAGGTCCTTTGTAAATAGGCACAATCACTACCTGTACAGGTGCAATTTTTGGCGGCATTACGAGGCCTTCATCATCGCTGTGCACCATGATGAGTGCGCCGATCAGGCGGGTAGACACGCCCCAGGAGGTGGCCCACACATGTTCCAGTTTATTTTCTTTATTAGAGAACTGTACGTCGAATGCTTTGGCAAAATTTTGTCCCAGGAAGTGAGAGGTACCGGCCTGTAAGGCTTTACCATCCTGCATCATGGCTTCCACGCAGTAGGTTTCCACGGCGCCTGCAAATCTTTCGCTCGGCGATTTCAGTCCGCGTACAACAGGCACGGCCATATAGTTTTCTGCGAAATCAGCATAGATATTCAGCATCTGTTCTGTTTCCTCGATGGCTTCCTGTGCAGTGGCGTGGGCGGTATGGCCTTCCTGCCAGAGGAACTCCGTGGTACGGAGAAACAGGCGGGTACGCATTTCCCAGCGCACAACATTTGCCCACTGGTTGATCAGGAGGGGTAAGTCGCGGTACGACTGTATCCAGTCTTTATAAGTATTCCAGATAATAGTTTCAGAAGTGGGGCGAACGATCAGTTCTTCCGCCAGTTTGGCATCGGGATCTACGATTACGCCGCCGCCGTTGGGATCGTTTTTGAGGCGGTAGTGGGTTACTACGGCGCATTCTTTGGCGAATCCTTCCACGTGCGCAGCTTCTTTACTTAAAAAGCTTTTGGGGATGAACAGCGGGAAATAGGCGTTCTGGTGACCGGTTTCTTTGAATTTGCGGTCCAGCACATCGCGCATGGCTTCCCACAAAGCAAATCCGTATGGTTTGATGACCATACATCCTTTTACTGCAGAATAATCTGCCAGTCCGCCTTTCAATACCAGGTCGTTATACCACTTTGAATAGTCTTCCGAGCGGGCCGTTATCTCTTTACTCATAAAAAATTTACCTTATTTATATACCGTTATTTTTAAGCTAGTTCCGGTTCAATTTGTCGAGACAAAATTAAACCTATCCGCCGGGTGCCAAAGGCTGGATTGGCTTAGTTTTTGTCCATTTATATTAAGAAGAAAATTCCACAAACATAGATGAAAAACATAACGTTGCAAACACTTATCATAAAATAATATAACATAGTCTGTGTTATTGTAACTTTCTTCCTGTTAATTCCGTTTAAAAGAAGTAAATTTACTACACGAATCACGCTTAAAACATATTTCAAATGAAGCCTATATTATACATTGGACTGGCCGCATCGCTCGCACTGGGAGCGTGTTCCAGTACCTATAAAACGGCTCAGACTCCGGATGATGTATACTATTCTCCGCGTCAGCAGCAGCGTACCTATGCCTCCAGCAACGGTTCGAACGGCAACAGCCGCCAGGATGAAAACGATGCCAACTATGTTGAAGGAACGCAGGATGATGGCGGTACCTATGTAACTTACCAGGACGATGACCAGGGTGACTATCAACGTCGCCTGAACAGATTTGGCAGTGGCAGCAACTATTCCGGTGATTACTGGGATGGTTACAATGCAGCCTCCAACCTTTACATGAGCAGTGGCTTTGGTATGGGATACGGTAGCGGCTTTGGTTTAGGTTACAGCCCATACAGCAGCTTTTATGGTCCTTCCTTTGGTTTGGGCCTTGGATTCGGCTGGGGAATGGGTGGTTACTACAGCCCCTGGAGCACCGGCTTCTATGGCGGATGGGGTTATCCATACGTAGGCAGCTACTGGCCTTCTTACTACTACCCGTACTACGGCGGCTACTATGGCCACGGTGGTTACTACGGTGGTGGCGGTTATTACGGACATTATACCACACGTCCTTCCAACTCCTATGGTTCCGTAAGAGGCGGTAACGAAAGAGTTCGCAGGGCAGATTATACCAACAGTGGCGGCACAGGCGGCGGCGGTTACACCCGTCCTTCCAGAACCGGTACTTTCCAACCTGCCAATGGCGGTACATCCAATGGTGAAAGACCACGCCGTGTATTCCAGCAGTCCAGTTCTGAAAGACCTGTAACCAGGCCTTCTTACCAGAACAACAGCGGCAGCAGCAACAATGGCGGCGGTTATTCCCGTCCGCAGAGAACAGAGTACAGCAGACCTGCTCCTACTCCGGCTCCAAGTTACACTCCTAGTTCCGGCGGTGGTCGCGTAGGTGGTGGTAATTCCGGTGGCGGCGGTGGTGGTGGCTACAGCCGTCCATCCAGAGGAGGCCGTTAATAAATAAAATCATTTACAAGATAAGCGTAGCCTAAAAACCTACGCTTATTTTTTATCTCGCACACGTTTTGCCAGTTCAGCACGTTATACTTATCGCGGCAAGCGTTAGTAACCGTTAAATTAACCTGCAAGCAAATCTCATTTTAAGAATACAGATTATGATTAAAAGACTTTATCCTCTTTTAGGTGGCTTGTTTATATCTGTAACAGCCATGGGCCAGAGTTCCAACGACGCATTACTTTACTCCCCCCTGCAGCCTCACGGTACAGCCAGGACCCAGGCGCTGGGCGGTGCAGGTGTGGGCCTTGGAGGAGATTATTCATCTGCTCATATTAACCCGGCAGGTATTGCCATTTTTAAGACCGGCGAATTTCATATTTCGGGTGGCGTAGGCATCTCTCAAAATACCTCCAATTACCTGGGCAACAGCCAGCTTGATAATAAAGGGAACCGCAGCAATTTCCAGCTGCCATCCATCGGGCTCATTATGGCTACCAATAAGAATAGCGGCAGCAGTACCTGGAACAACATTACCTTTTCACTGGGTATGGAACGACTGGCCAATTACAACAACGAAATTGCCATTGCAGGTCACAATACCTTGTCTTCTTATTCTGATCGTTTTGTAGATGATATATTCGATGGTAGTACCTCCACACAGGCACTGGGTACAGATCTGGGATTCAGTACCGGGTTACTGGCTGATTACCAGCCTACCGGCGGTAACAAAGAGCCTATGACACTGGCCTCTCCTTCCAGGCAAATAGGCGGTCTTACGGAAGGCATCCAGCAAAGAGGTACCCTGAAAACAGAAGGTGGTTTAAATGAATACACTTTTGCTATCGGCGGTAACTACGGCGATCGCCTGTATATCGGCGCCAGCTTAAACCTGCCGAGCATTAATTATAAAGAATCACTCGCCTGGTCAGAAGATGACGCCAGCAGTAACAAAGGCAACGACTTTGGCTACTTCGATTATTACAAGGACCTGAAACGTACCGGCTTAGGCGTTGGCGGTAAAATTGGTATCCTGTATAAAGTGTCTGATCATTTCAGACTTGGTGGTACTTTCGCTACCCCTACCTGGTATTCCCTTCATGACAGCTACAGTTCGGAACTGTACTCAGATATAGAAGATGGTCGTGGTGAACAGGGTTCTACTTCCTTTGATCAAACAGAAGGTTATCCTGTAGAATACGACTACAACTACACTGCGCCTTTACGCGCGGCAGCGGGCGCCTCTTACTTTTTTGGTAACCTGCAGGAACCACAAAGCCCTCAGGGCTTTATTACAGCTGATTACGAATTCGTGAACACCCCTTCCGGTAAATTCAGGATGAGTGACGACAGGGCCGGGGAAAAAAACCTGAACGATAACATCAGCGCGGTGTATAAATCTACTTCCAATATTCGTGTAGGCGCCGAGGTTAAATTTATGGCGATATACGCGGTAAGGGCGGGTTTTGCTTCCTATGGCAATCCATACAGCGATGATAAATACAACGCAGGCGTAAACGCTTCCCGCAAAGTGTACAGCGGTGGTATTGGCTTCCGCAATAAAGGTCTTTATGCAGATGCTACCTACAGCTACACCCAGGGCAAAGACAGGTACCAGCCTTACACTGTGTACGACGCACAGCTGAGTCCTGCGGCGGCAACACTGGATTTTACCAGAAGCAACATTGTACTGACAGTAGGATTTAAATTTTAAGCAACCTCATTTTACGATACATAAAAAAAGCCGTGGTGTAATTCACCACGGCTTTTTTTTATGTATCGTCTATTACTCCGCCTTCAGATTCTTCACCGGGTTTTCCAACGCTGCCCGGATCGCCTGGAAGCTCACTGTGAGTAAAGTGATTCCAACAATCGTAATCCCTACCAGCAGCGACACGCCGGCTCCCACCTCGATGTGATAAGCAAAGCTATGCAACCACCGGTCCATGCAATACCATGCCAGCGGCAAACCAATCAGCACGGCTATCAGTACCGACCGCAGAAATTCCCCCGACAACATCATCATTACATGGGTAGCGGTAGCACCCAATACTTTGCGGATGCTGATTTCCTTACGCCTGCTTTCGGCGGTAAAGGTGGCCAGTCCAAACAGGCCCAGACAGGATATCAGGATAGCCAGTGCAGTAAAATATTTTGATAAGGCGGCCACTCTTTTCTCCGCTGTATATTGCGCCTGGTAATCTTCATCGAGAAACTTATAATCGAACGCAAACCCGGGGTTATAGTGCTGGTAGAAGGCAGCCAGTGCATCCAACACTGCTTTTGTTTGCCCGGCTTTTACTTTTACCATTACCGTGCTGTTTAGAGAATCCAGCCGGAAAAACAACGGGCTGATAACTTCGTGCATAGATTGAAAATGAAAGTTCTTCACTACGCCTGCTATCTCCGTTTTCATCCCGTTAAATTCTATCACCTTGCCTACAGGATTATCAATTCCCATTGCCTTGATAGCAGCTTCATTAAAAATGATCCTGGAATCATCTGCACCGTAGTCGCGGGAAAAGGACCTTCCAGCTGCCATTTCGATGCCCAAGGTTTCTATCATATCGTAGTTCACCATAAACGGACGGCACATAATAGTTTCCGTGGTGCCCCTGCCCTTCCAGGTGCACCCTGTGGAAGGCGCGCCCAGCACATTCCCTACCATAGCAGAGGCATTCACCACGCCTGGTATTCTTTTCAACGCTGACAGGAATTCAGGTATATGTTCCGGCACTTTACCTTCCACATCGAAGTATACGACGTTGTCTTTGTCGTAACCAGGATTTTTATCCTGCACATAAGCTATTTGCCGGTATACTGTAATTACGCCCACCATAAATAAAACTGAGAGTGTAAACTGGAATACCACCAGGCCTTTGCGTGCCATCAATTGCCCCGGTGATCCCGGCACTTTTCCTTTTAGCACAGGCAGAGGATTAAATCCGGACAAATACAACGCCGGGTAGCCACCCGCCAGGATGCCCGTCAGCAGCGCGATACCAGTAATGATACCCACCATTGTGCCACTTAGCGAGAAAGACAATGCTTTGCCGGTGATACGATTGAATTCCGGCAGCAGCAGTGCCACCAGTAGTAATGCGATGCCCAGCGCGAGAATAGTCATCAGCATGGATTCACCGAGGTATTGCAGTACCAGCGCCAGGCGGTTGGCGCCTATTGTTTTGCGGATCCCCATCTCTTTCATTCTGCCGGAAGCCTGTGCGGTGGAGAGGTTTACAAAGTTAATGCAGGCAATTACCAGGATAAAAAGTGCGATGAGGGAGAATAATTTCACGTAGCTGATCCTGCCACCGGCAGCCACACCGTTTTCATAATTGCCATGCAGGTAATGATCGCTGTAGCGCTGCAGGAACAGGTTGCGGGGTGTAGTGCTTCCCTTGGTAAGACCAGTCATGAAGCTGCTCAGCTTTGCATTAAACGCGGGGATATCGGCGCCTTCTTTCATAACAAGAAAGGTATTGAACGGTCCCTGCGGGTCCAGCGCCGTGATGTTCATGATTTCCCGGAATGCATCGAATGGCAGCAGGCAATCGAATTGGGTGGAAGTATTGGCGGGGAGCTCATCTAACACGCCGGAAACAGTGCTGACTTTTTTGAACCGGTCTACCTGCCAGGTGATGGTTTTACCCAGTGCATCGGTTGTACCAAACAGTGTTTGTGCAAGCTTAGAAGAGATGACGATGCTGTTTTTGTCTTGTAGTACCTGCCGGCTGTTTCCCTGCAGCAATGGATAGGAGAATACCTGGAGATAATCCTGACCTGCAAATATGCCGGCGGATTTCGTGCTTTTGTTGCCGGTGGTCAGCGCTATTTTAGGGAACCAGGATGGCGGTGTGCTCACGGTAGCATTTTCCACTTCAGGCATATTTGCTTTCAACGCATCCGCCAGCAGTGCGGGTGTTCCGTTGGAGGTGGTAATGCCTTTTTCGTGTGGCTGATTTTCCATTACCTGGAAAAGGTGGTGGTCGTTTTTATGGAAGTGATCAATGCTGAGTTCATCGTATACCCACAAACAAATCAGCAACGTACAGGCGAGACCGGTAGACAGGCCAATGAGATTGAGGATCGTAAAACGCCTGTTTTTCAGCAGGTGGCGCCAGGCCGTTTTCAGGTAATTTTTAAACATAAGCAACTGTTTTCGTGAGCTGTGCAGACACGGTGCCGCCAAGAAAATGCCATGTTACCAGGCTTTTAAATACAAGAGATTTATATATTTTATATTTATCGCAAATGTTCGGTTTCAGTACAGTGGTTGTCCGTAATTATTTTCCGGGAGATGTATACCGCGGCGTTACAACTGGTGGAAAAATCCTGCGCGGAGCATGCGTACTAGCCTTGTTGCTGCACGTAGTTCATGATATCTGCCGTATTGCGCGGATCAAACCAGGTGAATGCCGGGTCCTTCCTGAACCAGGTGAGTTGCCGTTTTGCGTACTGGCGGGTATGTGTTTTAATATCGTCGATGGCCTGATCGAGGGAGATGTGGCCGTCGAGGAAGCTGAATATTTCCTGGTATCCTACGGTGCGGAGGGCATTGTGTTCGCGGTAAGGTAAAACGGAGCGGACTTCTTCCACCAGGCCGGCGTGTATCATTGTATCTACGCGGTGGTGGATATTGTGGTGGAGTTGTTCTTTGGGCAGGGTGATGCCTATTTTAATTACCCGGAAATCGCGGGGGGAGCGGGTAGCACTGCGGAAGGTGGTGATAGATTGGCCGGTGGCGTCGAGCACTTCCAGCGCGCGGATAAGGCGTTGGGGGTTTTGGGTTTCGGCGGTGGCATAGAAGCCGGGATCGCGTTCCTGCAATTGTTGCTGCAGCCAGGCGAGGCCGTGTTGTGCATACTGTTCATTGAGGTGAGTGCGGATGCCCGGGGCAATGACAGGCATATCGTCGATTCCTTCCGCGAAGGCCCTGATATAAAGACCGGTGCCGCCGCACATTATGGCTACGTCGTTTTTCTCAAAGATTTCGCGGGCGTAGCCCAGCGCCAGTTTCTCGTAAACGCCTGCGTTTACGTCTTCCCGGATGCTGTGGGAATTGATGAAGTAGTGGGGAACCGCCGACAATTCTTCCGCGGAGGGCTTTGCTGTACCGATGCTGATTTCGCGGTAGCATTGCCTGGAATCTGCAGAGATCACTGCTGTATTAAACAGTTGTGCCATTTGAACAGACAACGCTGTTTTGCCAGAAGCGGTGGGACCTGCGATAATGATGACGGTTTTTTGCATAAGTATTGCGCTAAATATTTAGGGATCTGTTTATTTTTTCCGGGAGACGGGCCATTTCAGCTAAGTGGATGAAACGGGTAATCTCTGCAAAAAATAAACAGATCCCTAAAATGACTGACAGTTCTATTTAAAAGTTATTTTCTTCTTCTCCGCCAAATTCTTCTGTGCTATCGCCGCCTAAGGCGTCGCTTTCTTCCCCTTCTTCGCCGAAGCCGTCGGCGTCCATACCTTCTTTATTGAGGTCATATTTTTCTTCCATTTCCACGAGTTTATCACCTACCAGGCCTTTGGTGCCATATTGACTGGGGGCCAGGCCTTCTTTGCGAACGCAGGCAGGGTAAACCATTTTGCTGTTTTCATCTTTGGAAACGCCGATGAGTTCTACGAGGAACGACCAGTTTTTGGCGAAATCGTAGAGATAGATAAATTTCTGATTAGGATCTTTCACTGCGGCAGCAATCATGGTATCCGCCATGAGCAGGGGTTCTGCTTTACGGGGTTGATTATCTGCTTCCAGGATGATTTCCCGGCCACGTTGCCAGTTATCATTGCTGCGGAAAAAGGTGGCTTTGTGTTTTGAATCAAATTCGAATGCCTGCAAAATTGCTTGGTGAAATAATAAAAACGTCTGATTCGGCTTAATGGCAATGTCCCTGTAGACACTTTCATCTTCTTCCCAGTAAACTCTGAATTTCAAAACCGGCATGACAAAAAGGTTATAAGTTATTTAATGATTAAACACTCCGCAATGAGCGGTGGATCCTGAATGCTAGTGTATTTTATTATGGTATTGTAAAATTACCAATTTTATTTAACCGGGCTTAGATTCAATGCGCCGGCTTTTTCCAATAAAAAA
The DNA here is from genome assembly GCF_050434025.1 of Chitinophaga sp. W3I9. Taxonomy (NCBI): domain Bacteria; kingdom Pseudomonadati; phylum Bacteroidota; class Chitinophagia; order Chitinophagales; family Chitinophagaceae; genus Chitinophaga; species Chitinophaga sp. W3I9. The sequence continues at coordinate 2,827,596 of NZ_JBNPWC010000001.1, read as the reverse complement.
GCGTATGCTGCCTCGTAAGTATTTGGGATTTCGCCATCCAGGATGGCTTCCCTGATGGCGCTTTTCAGATCGCCTACGATCCTGCCAGGTTTCAGCCCAAATGTTTCCATAATCATCTCCCCGGTTATAGGAGGTTGCCAGTTGCGGATCCGGTCGCTCTCTTCCACTTCTTTTAAGCGTCTGCGGACCAATTCAAAATTTTCGAGGTAGCGCTTAACCTTGGTTTTATTTTTTGAGGTAATATCCGCTTCGCACAGCATCATCAGTCCTTCTATATCGTCTCCGGCATCGAAGAGTAATCTCCGGATAGCCGAGTCTGTTATGTTCTCTTTTGTGAGACTGATGGGACGCAGGTGTAGTTCTACCAATTTCTTTACCAATCTCATTTTTTCGCTCATTGGCAGTTTCATCCTGCTGAAGATACGGGGAACCATTTTACCACCTACCGCATCGTGACCGTGAAAAGTCCAGCCATGACCGGGTTCAAATTTTTTGGTGGCGGGTTTCCCGATATCGTGTAGCAATGCGGCCCACCGAAGCCAAAGATCCCGTGTATTTTCCGATATATTGTCTACTACCTGCAAGGTATGATAAAAATTATCTTTGTGCCCTTTTCCCTCGTACATCTCTACTCCCACCATATCTATCATTTGGGGGAAAATAATTTTGAGCAGGCCGGATTGATATAAGAGGTCCAGTCCTACCGAGGGTTTTGTTGAGAGCATTATTTTATTGAACTCATCGGAGATCCTTTCCTGGGAAATGATCCTGATCCGTTCAGCATTTTCCTGTATGGCGGTAAAGGTGCTTTCTTCGATGGTAAACTGCAGCTGGGAAGCAAACCGGATGCCACGCATCATGCGCAGGGGATCATCGCTGAATGTTTGAGCGGGCGCCAGGGGCGTCCGGATGATTTTCTTATCGAGGTCCACGAGGCCGTCGAATGGGTCGAGCAGGGAGCCATAATCGATATCCCGGAGGCTGATGGCCATTGCGTTGATGGTGAAATCGCGGCGGTTCTGGTCATCCTGCAGGGTTCCGGCAGACACTTCGGGGTTGCGGGATTCTTCGCGGTAGCTTTCTTTGCGGGCGCCAACGAATTCAATTTCCAGGTCATTCAGTTTAACCTGGGCGGTACCATAGGTTTTGAAGAAGTTAACGGGAATGTTGTCACCTAAATTTGCTGCGACTTTGTGTGCGAGTGCGATGCCATCGCCTACGCAAACAATGTCCATATCTTTTGTTTTCCTTCCCAACAGTTTATCCCGCACAAAGCCCCCGATCAGATAGGCGGGAACGCCCAGTTCCTGGGCGGCCAATGCTATCTTTTCCAGCACTTTTCTTTCCTGCAGGGAGCAGGGTATGTCCAACGGCTTGCTGCTGATCATATTTAAATATTCCTGTTAATTTTTATTCCTTTCTCTGAAACCAGGGCGCAAATGTAATAAATAAACGATTTTAATCCCGGATTATCACGATTGAACCATCTTTGTTTATCCTGATTATCCTGGATGCGGCGCTGGGGGTTTCATCGTTTTGCCGGTAGTTCACCACATAATCCACGCCATTCCGGATGCTGGCGGACACGTCGCGGAAGCTGGCCGGCGAGGGTTCCCCGCTGACATTGGCGGAGGTGGACACCAGTGGTTTGCGTAATCTTTTGATCAGGTGGCGGCAAAAAGGATCTTTTACAATGCGGATGGCGATGCTGCCATCTTCGCTGATCACGTTGGGGGCCAGGCCGAGTGCGCCTTCATAAATAACAGTGGTAGGGCGGGTAAAGCCGGCAATGATGTCGGCCATATCGGGGCGTGGATTTGCCACATAATGCAGCAGGTCTTTCACATCGGCCAGCAATACTACCAGGCTTTTGCTTTCACTCCTTTTTTTCAGGGTATAAATTTTCTGTACGGCCTTTTCATCGGTGGCATCGCAGCCGATACCCCAGATGGTGTCTGTAGGATAAAGGATAAGTCCGCCGGTACGCAGCACCGGCATGGCTGCACTGATATCATCTTCAAACATTTTATATTTCCTTATTTAATTGTTTATATACTTTCATCATGGCGGCGGCGCATTTTTCCGGGGTAAAACGCTGTGCATGCTGCCATCCTTTTTCCTGCATTTGCCTTACCAGGGAAGGATTTCCCATGATTTGCCTCATCGCGTCAGCTATGGAGCCAGGCTCCCGTGGATCTACGTACAGGGCTGCATCTCCCGCTGTTTCTGCAAAACAGGACCCGTGGGAGGTAATTACCGGTGTACGGCTCCAGAGGGCTTCCAGTATGGGAATGCCGAATCCTTCAAAGAAAGACGGATAGATAAGCGCTACCGCGCCCTGGTACAGGAGAGGCAACTCACTGTTTTTAAGCCGTACCTGTTCATTGAGGAAAATCACCTGTTGTGTGAGCCCGTTGGCTTCCAGGTATGCTTTTACTTTCTTTTTATAGCCACTGCCATTGCCCAATACCACCAATGGAAAATCCAGTGTTCCTTTTAGTGTATTCATGGCCGTTACGATGCCTAACAGGTTTTTCCGTTCAATAATCGACCCCACGTACAGAAAATACTGGGACGGCAAACGGTACCTGGCGCCCATTGCGGCGATATCATCATCGGGGTATGTAATGGCAAAAGAGGGATCGCAGCTTTGGTATACCACATCAATTTTACCGGCAGGCGTGTGATAGTAAGTGATCAGGTCCTGCTTTGTCTGCTCGCTGATGGCCACTACCCTGTCTGCCTGCTGGCAGGCGTAGCGGGCCTTGCGGCGATAAGTGATAACATCAATAGGATTATACTGCTCCGGGTATCTTTCAAAAATAAGATCGTGCATGGTAACTACCGACCTGATACCGCTTTTATGAATACCAAAAGGCAGTTCATGACTGAGGCCGTGGTAAATACCGATCTGGTAACGCAACAGGTCCTTTACCACAAAACGGCTGCGCCAGGCCGACTTAAACCAGCGGTACAACGGGTTTTCCGGCACCACTACTTTAAGATCCGGCAGGGCACTGAGATCGTACATACCGGTTTGCCTGGGGGCAAACAGGTAATATTCATCTTCCGGGAAATCCTTTACCAGAGATGATATCAGGGTACGACTATAATTCCCAAGACCAGTGTCGTTCTGGAATGCACGTTTGGCGTCGAATCCTATTTTCATAAAGTTCTTTCTTCCACAAAAGGCAAAATTACGGATTACGGATGGCGAATTACGTATATCTGATAAGATTTCCGGAAATACCTCTTTGTAATTCGTAATTTTATTTTCTACGTATTATGTTTGCAAAAAATAAAAAAAATGGATTTACAACAACAAATACTGGCTGCCTGGGCTGATCGCAGCCTCTTACAGGAGACACAGTACACAGATGCAGTTAAGGCGGTGATAGAAGCGGTAGACAAAGGACATCTGAGAGTTGCGACGCCAACAGAAAACGGCTGGCAGGTGAATGAGTGGGTGAAACAGGCTATTTTACTGTATTTCTCCGTTCAGCCAATGGAAACAATGGAGGTGCCTCCATTTGAGTTCTATGATAAAATGAGATTGAAGTCGAACTATAAAGAACTCGGCGTAAGAGTAGTTCCCCATGCAGTAGCGCGTTATGGCGCATTCATTGCCAAGGGCTGTATCCTGATGCCTTCCTATGTTAACATCGGCGCTTTTGTAGATGAAGGAACGATGGTAGATACCTGGGCAACAGTAGGCTCCTGCGCACAAATCGGTAAACACGTGCACCTGAGCGGTGGCGTTGGTATTGGCGGCGTACTGGAACCGTTACAGGCCAGCCCTGTAATCATTGAAGATGGTTGCTTTATTGGCTCCCGTTGCATTGTGGTAGAAGGTGTTATTGTGGAAAAAGAAGCGGTATTAGGCGCCAATGTAGTGCTGACGCAATCTACCAAGATCATTGACGTAAGCGGCAGCGAGCCGATAGAATACAAAGGCCGTGTACCTGCCCGCAGCGTGGTAATTCCTGGAACTTACACTAAGAAATTCCCTGCTGGCGAATACCAGGTATCCTGCGCACTGATCATTGGTCAGCGCAAAGCCTCTACAGACCTGAAGACCAGCCTGAACGACACCTTGCGTGAGTTTAATGTAGCGGTATAAATCTTTATATATTGATGAACGGCGCCTGTTATAGGCGCCGTTTTTTTATGTCCTGAAAAAAAATTTGGTTAGTTTAAAAAAGTGTTTACTTTTGCAATCCCTTTTATGGGGACAAGCGATGCCCAGATGGCGAAATTGGTAGACGCACTGTGTTCAGGTCGCAGCGTTCGCAAGGATGTGCTGGTTCGAATCCAGTTCTGGGCACGAAATTAAAAAAGGCTTTAAGTCATTAGACTTGAGGCCTTTTTTGTTCGAATCAGTTTTGTTCTTTTGGGATGCTGAAGAATACCTCTCTTACCTTTAAATTCCGTAAAGATCTTTCCATCATAACTTTACTCAGCAGCCACCTTTGCGAGGAGCACGTTTATAAATTATTCTACCATCTTGTTCTACATAGTCGCCCGATACAATTGGATATGAATACTTGGGCGCGTACGATACAAAATGACTTCTTATAATTATTTTGTCGTTAACCTTCAGGCTATGCATTTGCTGAAATTCATTAGCGTTTTCCAGCCCAAAACTAAGAATATAATCGTCACCATTAATCCTGACCATCACTCCGAAACCTAATCGTGAGCCTGGCGGAAGAGAAAGAGAGGTTACAACAGCTTCCATATTGGTAGAAGCACTTGTTTGCTTCTTTATTTTAGCCGCACCGGCAAGCACCTTTTGACCTTCAGGAGACGCTTTCCATTTTTTGAACCTTATACCCTCAGGGGTAGCTTCCCATTTTTTTAATTCGGCTTTCATTTCAGCAGCAGAGAGTGGCTTTGGGGCTGATTTTTTAGCCGTTTCATTTTTGATTTCGCGATTGGCAAATACTAGTCCGCCTACCACCACCAGCGGTAAGATCAGCGCATAAATAACTTTTTTCATATTTTTTAGGTTTAATTAACATAAATCTATCTTCTGATAAATCAGATCCGTTTAAGGCATTCCTTTTTATTTTTCGTATCCTTTCAAGTTGGTGCAACAAAAATACTTTGATTTATTTCAGCCTAAGGAATCTGTATTGTAAATAGAAGTGTAAACTTTGTAAATAATATCTTGACATTGTGTTTGTTAGAAGAAAGCTCCTGCCCGTCAGACGAAAGCACCAGGGCGGATGGTTATTACGCTTGTTTTGGTTCGAAAACTTACTGCTACCGGGCATACATAAAAAGCCCGCTCAATGAGCAGGCTCTTTCTTTTTTGTAAATTCCCCCCCTATTGTACATGGCTGGAGGTTAGCTTTTTGTTGTTATCTTCATCAAAGCTGGCTTGACCGGCTGCTTTATATTAACTATCATGACAGATTTATCTCCTGCAGAGCATCAAATTCACCGTGTCACGAATTTTCAGGACCTTGTTGCTACGCCATTCAGTGGAGAAATGAATGCGATTTGCTGGCCCCGTCAACTAACAGGTAATTTTTCTGAGATTGTAAAAAAGGTAGCGCTAAGTGGAAATATTACGACCATTGAACAAGAGGAACTTCATGAACTTCAGCTGAGTGAACAAGGGCAACTTGCCCGTGAAATTCTTTTACATGACCTGGAGGTATTGAAAGCTCACGGTGCATCGCCCATCCTCAATGTGATCAGCTACTACGACCGGGATGATACCTTCCCTTTTTTTCCAACCGATGTTTATTCTTTTCATGTAGATCGCTCTCCTATACCAACCGATACCTTTTTATGCACTTACTATGGTGAGTCGAGTGAAATATTACCAAATTCACAAGGCAAAAAGAAAGTACTTATTCCCGCGATACGTGATGAACTCAAAAAACTATATCATGGAGCAGCGGAAGGCTTTGAATCATTCTTAAGCGACCATTTCTTTGATCTGCATTACCAGGCTACGCCTGATGCACGGCCAATAAGCTTAGGGCTTGGTCACCTATGGAGGCTGGCGGTTGATCACCCTGAAAGCCAGGTGCCTCCCTGTATTCACCGTGCACCAACAGAAAAACCCGGAGAGAGCAGGTTGTTACTGATCTGTTGAAGCAAACGATAAAGAGGTGGTCTCCATTACTTTTGACCACCTCTTTATTATTTATGGCTTCATCCAAACCAACTTCCAGTTTAAATCCCTGCCCCGTTGTTCCGCTTTTACAACTACATAGGTCTTACTCTCTGCATTATAATCATACGCTTTAAACAATCCCTGGTCATGATCCCTTTTCTCAGATGGTTTAGCAAAAAAATAATCCACTGCAGGTATTTCCTTATTACCACTCAGTTTATAGCAAAACGCATCACAATCGTCCAGTGATTTTACTTTACGGGGATCTTTTCCTGCCTGTACCCTTTCAATATTATCTGCATCATCATTCAGGAACAGGTAATTAGTACCCCCTGCACTCAGGTAGTTAAATGCTTCCAGCGGAGAAGGCTGTTTATACGACATTTCGAAGGCGTTATATGCATTGTAAAACATAGGAGATCTAAGCATCTCTGCACGTAAATGACGTCTTGGCACTCTATAATGTTGTATTTCTTCTCCATCATTTGCCAGCACACTCACGGTATAATCTTCCATATCATAACCGGTGGAATATTTAGTGGAATATTTATCAGTCAGGGCATCGCGCGATTCCAGCGATAACTTAATTACCATTGGCTATGGCCCCGCACAGGAGAGTATATGGGGGAATAAAAGGGAGAATTACCATTGTAGCTGCCTCTGCTTACGCCAACGCTACCGGAAATGGAGAATGTTTTGTCGTTGCTAATATACATTACCCCAATTTTGGCATCAGACCAGGCGGCAAAGTTATTCGTTTGTATCCAGCTCTGGTTCTTGTTAACCGCAGGCTGATAAGGCACGCTGTTATAACGGAAAACGTAAGGCGTTACCGATACCCCGCCGAAGGCGTACAGGTTATTGGTTAACTGGCGGTTAACCTGCAATGCCAAAGGTACCGACAGGAAGGAACTGCTACCTCCTTTAAATCCTATGAAGCCGGTAGAAAGGCCGGCATACTTTGTAACAAACCATTTCTTATGGATATTGGCAGTATCACCTACCTGTTGACGGTGTCTGAAAGCCGGTTCCATGCCATTTATAGCCCCGAAAGAGGAGTCTATCTGTGCATTTACCGTCATACCTGACATAAAAATAACCGCAAAAAGAAGTGTCCGTAACATACCAATAAAGATAAGCATCCTTTTTTACTAAAATGCTAACATAATCACAATATGTGAATGGCTACCTGAAATTATTTCAGAAAACCCCGATCGTTTTGCGCCGCTAAATCGTCAAAAGATAAAATAAAAGGCAATAGATAGTTTACCGCATATATGCTATTAAGTAAAAGTTAATCGTTCTCATTTAAAACAAAAAGCCCGCTCAATGAGCGGGCTTTTAATATAAAGTCAATATTATGCTAACCAGTTATTTTTTCTGCTGCGCAAGATAACTAACGAGCGATGCAAGTTCCTCGTATGATAATGCGTTGGCAAGGCCGGTTGGCATCATCGATGTTTTCATTTCCTTACGGGTCAGGATATCGGCCGTTTTAACGGTGAATACCTGGCCGGTGATATCTCTCATGACTACCCTGGCGGAAGTTTCTTCCGTAACAAATCCCATATAAGACTTGTTGCCTTTCGCCGTGATCATCACCGTGGCAAATCCCTGTGAAATAGATGCGTTAGGTTTGAGAATGGATTCCGTGATCTGCTCCCGGTTCATGATGGATCCGATCTGTCCCATAAAAGGACCTTTCATTGTTTCTCCTTTATTGATACTGTGGCAGGCCACACAACCCTGGATGGTAAACAATTGCTTTCCCCTGGCCGGATCTCCTTTTAATTTATTGATGGCCAGCAACACATCTTCGATAGATGACTTACCTACCTGACCTTTTTTACTTTTTATCTTTTCCAGGTCTACTTTAGGTTCTTTCACCGGAGCCGCTATCACTTTTTTCTCTGCTGCGAAAGCAGGAATATCCATCCTGTTGCGCGCATCGAGATCCCTGAAAAACGCTTTGCCGGTGGGGCTTGTTTTCAGCGATTCTTTTTTAAGGAATTTTTCGATAGCCGGTGATGCTTCCCAGGTTACTGCTTTGTAGTAGGGGCCATGCGAATCGGGCCTGGTTCCCCACCACCATGATGCATCATAGGTATCTTCTTTTTTGTAGAGGCGTGCTAAGGTGGTGATGATCTGCCGTTTTAGTTTCGCATCTTTCGACAGCTCGTAAGCATTTATCAGGCCGTCCACTGCCTTCGGATCATGCATGTATCGTAGCGCCCACAAGGCAAGCGTGGCGTTTTCGGTGTTGATGGCTGCTACGGTGGCATCTACGGCGTGCAGATTTACAAGGGCCCGAACTGCCAGGTGAGGCAGTACGATAGCTGCATTAGGCGTAGCATGCGGTCCTTCGATATCTTTAACAGGTGCAACAAATGAGGCAGGCACTTTGGTTTGCAGCAAAGCGCTGGCAGTTTCAATGCGACCTAAACGTCCAAGTCCTATTATTGCAGCAGCCTGCACGCGCGGAGACGGATCTTTAAGTCCTTCCAGGAAAGGTTCAGTGGCAACATCTTTCAGGAGACCTTTCCGGTCGGCCAAAGCGCGCAATGCATGTTCCCTCATGGTGGCATCTTTTGTTAAGGCTGTTAAAGCGGGGATGCCTTCTGCACCGGCAATTTGTGCGTATGTATAAAGACCGGCCACACGTGCAAATAACGGCAACTGCACATCTGAAGCGATTCCCAGCGCTGCGGCAATAGCGTCTTTACCGGCGCGTGCGATTAATTCCTGGGAGGCATTCAAACGGGCTACCGCGCTGGCCGATTTAAGCAACCGGGCCAATTCTTCAACAGAGGCTTTGGCCACGTCAGGGAATGGCTGGTAAGTCCAGTTGTTTGGTACCGCGCGGATTACATAGCCTTTCTCCGGACTGCCGGAATAGCCTGCGCCATCCCATGCGGAAAGGTAAAGCCGGCCGGAGCCGTCAACATCCAGATCTGTAATCTGTGGCAATCCTATAAACTCCTCTTCTTTTTGGGTGAAGGTTGGGCCATCAGGCGTTACACGGTGAATATACAGCATGCTCCGGCCCCAATCTGCCATCATGGGAACGTTATTGTATTTCTCCGGCCAGCTTGGTTCCGCCATGTATAAAGCGCCTGTACCTGAGCCACCGCCAAGGTCTGCAAGTGCCGGTAATATTTCGTCTGTAAAATGCTGAAACAATACCGGGTATCCATATTCCCCGGATTGGATATGGTGGGAAAACCGCACATTCCATCCACCGCCGTCATTGGTATTTTCTCTTGTAAAAATATTCATGTAGGGGTCAATGGCCACGTCATACACATTGCGTGTACCATGGGTAAATATCTCCATTTCCGCACCGTCGGGGCGTACACGTACGATACCACCCCCAAGCATGGTCAGTTTCTTACCGGAACGGTCTGTTGCATCATGAAATCCAAAATCACCTACCGCAATATAGATCCAGCCATCAATACCCATCCGGATACCATTAGTGGCATGATCCGTTCCCCGCTCCTGTATGTATTTGGTATTACTGAGGTTTTCGATCAGTGGCTGGGGAGGTCCGTCTGCTTTTCCGTCACCGTCTTTATCTTCAAAAACAACCAGCGCCATTCCTGACGCTTTACCAGTTTCTTTGGAAAATGTGGTATGCAATACAAAAACCCGGTTGCCCTGCACAATGATGCCACGCGGGTTATCCACCGTTGCAAATTCAATATGCTGGTCCATTTTACCGTCGTTGTCCTTATCAATAAGCTTAAGAATCCGGCCTTTGCCCGGGTCCTTTCCTAATGAACCGATCATATCCACTCCTACAAACACTTCGCCGGTTGGCGCCACTGCAAGGCAGGCGGGGCTGGGCGTTATATCCGGACCGGAAAATCTTGTAATAGTTAATTCAGGGGGATTGGGAGCAGTGGTTTGAGCGTCTCCAATAAATTGATTTGAGCCAATAAATACTGCAAGAGAATAGATCAGGCCGAGAGAAATTTTCGTCATTTGTGTTCGCTGTATTAATAAGATAGTATTGTTCAGTGCTTTGCCAAAAGCAAAGGTCAATATAGAAAAAATAAACTTTCAGGCCGGAATTATTTGGCGAACGGCACCAGGTGCTGTTGAATGCGATGCTATTTCCCCTCTGTCAGCTTCAACACATATTCCATCTGTGTATCGCGGTTTTGCATAAAATCGCTGAAGGAAGGCCACACGGTATAATCGGGAATAATCCCTCTACCTTCCGGCTGATCCGGTTTTACAGGTGCGTCCTGCTCCACATAAACAATAGAGAATTTCGTTTTTATTTTTGAGTGCGGCAGTTCGTATATCATGGATGCATGGCCGTTGTGGACATAATAACCACCAACAGTTTCCACCCCCACAATGGTCACATTGCGGGCATAGGCTTTTACGAGAGAAGCCAGGTGGGAGGCCGCCGATGCCACGTTTTCATCAATCAGTAAATATAACTTTCCTTTGAAACCAGGACTCTTAGGGTGGTATACCGGGTTGTACTTCGGGTTTTGCATATTCCTGCCGTTGTGCAGTGCCGGGAAATAATCTTTCAGAAACGCTTTTCCGGCAACTTTGCCCGCCGAATCCAGTCTTTCCGCGGTGGACACGCCCCAAAAGTATTCTTCATACGGAATTCCATTATCAAAGATGGTATATGCCAACGTATTCTCTTTGAAGCTTGTATCCGTGAGGTACATCATCGGTTGTTCAAAAGTAGGATCACTGCCGCCGGGATTACCGCGGATATCCAGGATGAGGTGCGGGATACTGTTGTGGCTAAGCGCCTGGAATACGCTGTCGAGAAACGCCACATATACCGGGAAAGCCGGATCAGCCGCGTCGCTGGCCATGGAGAATATCCGCAGGCTCAGTAAACCTGTTGAAGGGTTTACCATCTTAAAACTGTATTTGGGCTGCACGTTATAATCGATCAGGCTGTCGACCGGCGCGCTATGACGCCGTATTAAGTTTGCTTTTTGTTCTTCCAGCGATACCGCCGGTACTGTAACGGTTTGCTGCCGGGTAGTGCCCGGAGCTGTAAACCGGATGGCGAAGCTATCATTAATGCCATACTCATACAGGTAACGCAAACCATAGCTCCTGTTCACGCTGCCTGATTGCTTTTGTGTCTGGATAAATCCATCGGAGGTCATGTACTTGTAAAAGGATTGCATCAGGTCTTTGTCTGCAACGCCGTTGATACTCATTATCCTTGATCCTACCGGAATATGGGGCGTTTTGCTATTGAAGATCATATTGCCGTCAATATACTTCAGGGCAAAAGGAAAGAAGCCACGCTGCCGGTTGAAATACCCGACCAGGGCGGCATCCGGCTCTGTATAATTATGACAGCTTCCCTCAAAATCGGTGAGCTGCAAAATGATCTTATAAAAAGCCACAGTGGACATAGATTGACGCACCTGGCGGAAGGCCCATTGGTAGATGCTGTCGACTTGCTTCGGGGTGCGGTAGCGATACAAACCAGAGTTGGCTTTTTTACGGATATCGAGAAACACCTGCAGGTCCTGCTTCATTTCACCGGGGTTGAGCTGCCGGTTGTAGATGGAGAGGCTGTCGATAGATTGGTTGGCCCTGGATAGATGTTTGGTTGATTGTGCCCATCCCTGGTGCACCAGCAGTAGCAAAAACAGTACTTTTCTCATTTGGTTTTTAAGATATCAGGGGCGAATCTACAAAAACCTGTTCCATTTCGCGCGGACAGCCTGGCCTATTACTGGAAAAATCCACTGCACAAAAACAACCGTGATCCAAGGCTGACAGCCAGCGTTCTTTTCCCGGGGCAAACATTTGTAAACCGTTTGCTGGACCCATTCACGGTGGGATCGGTAGATCAGATCGGGGCTGCGCAATCCACGCAAACCGGCTTCTGGGTGAAGAAATATCTCGATGCCGAAGATGTGTCCCGCAATATGCCAGCACCTTAAATTTTATGATCATCCGTTACGCAGGGATCTTACTGAGTTATGTAGAAGCCTTAGTAGAATCGGGCGACTGGCAAAACCTGGATGTATTGCTGTATCTCAACAAGATCCGCAACCGCGCAGGAATGCCAAATGTAAATACGGCGGTGTATAACACCGCTGAAAAAATGCGTGAATTATACCGCCGGGAAAGAAAAGTGGAGCTGGCATTTGAAGGTACCCGCCTGTTTGACATACGCCGCTGGAAGATAGGAGAAGAAGTTCTGAAAGGGCCTGCGATGGGTGCTATCAAAGGCGCTCTACTAACTGAGCGCCTTTCTTATAGTAATTATAGTCAATAATTCGAATTTTTCTCATTTTTATGCTATACAATGAATTTATTTTACTATATTTGAGATAATTTCTCATAAATAGACAATTCTATGTTATTAGAGTTTTCCGTTACTAATTATCTTTCCTTTAAAGAAAAGACTACATTAAACCTTTCAGCTACAGCTATTAAGGAACATGTTGCGTCAAATATTTTCACCTCCGGACGCCATAACTTGCTTAAAGGGGCTGTTATCTATGGTGCTAATGCCAGTGGCAAAAGTAATTTTGTAAAAGCCATGTCTACTATGAGGCGACTTGTATTACAATCATTTGAACAATCTTCTACAGATGAGTTGGATATTACGCCTTTCCTGTTAAACACTGAAACAGAAAATGCTCCCTCCTCTTTTGAAGTTGTATTTCTTATTGGCGAAAGTAAATATCGTTATGGCTTTGAGGTGGATAACCGCAGTGTATTATCTGAATGGCTTTTTGATGCCCCGAAACAAGCCGAAAGGCCTTTGTTTATCAGGGAAAAAGATGGTATTGAAGTAATGCCAAGGGTTTTCCCGGAAGGGAGAGATCTGGAAGAAAGAACAAGGGACAATGCACTATTCCTATCAGTGGTAGATCAGTTTAATGGCAAGATTGCCAAGCAAATAATGCGTTGGTTTCATGATTTTATCACCATTTCCGGATTAAGTCATGAGCGATATAAAGGCGTAACATTTGATTTGCTTGAAAACAAACACACCCAGCATCTTTTACTTGATTTCTATAAAAAAGTTGACCTGGGATTTGATGACATTACCATTTCCAAAGCCCCTTTTGATCCGAGAGAACTGCCCAATGACCTGCCTGAAAACCTTCTGAAACAATTAATTACCGATCTTGAAGAGTCTTACAGAATAGATATTAAAACCGTTCACAAAAAATACAATGCAAAAAATAAGGTGGTCGGCAATGTTGAATTTGATATGCGTAGCCAGGAGTCTTCTGGTAGCAATAAACTGTTCAATATCTCAGGCCCCATCTTTGATGTACTAAATGATGGTGGAACACTTGTAGTGGACGAGTTAGATGCCAGCTTGCACCCTTTATTAACGCTGGCAATTACCAGACTTTTTAACTCCGCCGAATTTAACAAGAACAACGCACAGCTGATATTTGCTACACATGATACCAATCTGCTGAATTATGGTAACTACCGTAGAGATCAGATTTATTTTGTAGAAAAAAATAAATACGGAGCTTCTGAAATGTATTCACTCGTGGAATATAAAGAAGAAGGAAAAACCATTCGTAAAGACCGCTCCTTTGAGAAGGATTATATAGAGGGCCGGTATGGTGCTATTCCGTTTATTGGCAACCTTTCAAATGTAATTACGGAATGGCAAGAAAAATAAAGATTCCAAATGAACATTTAAAGCGTTTCAAAAGAGAGGAACAAAAGCGCAAAATTAATGTAAGAAATAAACGCAGATATTACCTGATAGTTTGCGAAGGTGAAAAAACTGAACCTAATTATTTTCAGGGCCTTAAAGAGGATTTGCCTAAAGGTGTACTAACCTGGTGTCAAATAGATATTGAAGGTACTGGCAGAAATACCCAGTCGCTCGTTGATGAAGCACTGCGCCTAAAAAAGTGGTATGAGCAGGAGTATAACAGACCTATTGATAAACTTTGGGTTGTTTTTTGACAGGGACAGCTTTTCTGCAAATGATTTCAATAATGCTGTTCAACGATGTCAGAACACAAAACCTGTAATAGGATGTGCCTGGACTAACGAGGCTTTTGAACTATGGTATCTGCTGCATTTTCATTACTATAATCACAGTATGAGCAGAAAAGACTACCAGAATGCTATTGAAGATAATTTAAAACCTATACTGGGAGGAGGATATAGTTATCAAAAGAATAGCAGGGATATGTATGATCTCTTGAAAGAACATGGAAGTTTAGAAGCCGCAACAAGGAACGCTAAACGGTTGACAGAAAGTTATGCAAAACGAGAAGATTATGCGAATCATAATCCTTGTACAATGGTATGGCAGCTGGTAGAGGAATTATTGAATCTGTAGCCGACCTGCGAATCCTGTATCCTATACCTGACTTTGCTCTCAAATACAGCGCAATCCCTCTGAAACCGGATAGAACTGCAATAGCAACAGGCGTTTACTTACAGAAGCCGTGCAGGAAAGGTGGACTTGATCAGGAGATGTGATTGGGGTGAATTTGATCTTCGCGAAAGGTGTTTCAGGAAAGATGATGATGTGATTTTTACTGATACGATGACCTTCTTACTCACCCAAAGCGGCCGGACGCACACTTACGGGCATAACAACGCACAGAAAGGCAGTTTCCTTTGCAGGGAAATATATGCTGATGGAAGTGGTGATGATAATTACCGCGCTGCGTAGTCTACAGCATACTTAATGCCATGACTATGGCGTAACTCATTCCCGTTGCCGCGCAGATACCGGCAACGTTGTTTTTTTTATGGCAGGCAGCGGGTGATAAGGCAGCACTCTTTTTACATGAGGTATCTTGTTTACTTTAACCGGCTGCTTCTTTGTGGCAGCAGGCGCCATTACCGCTATGATGTCAGCGGCCTTGCTCCGGCGGTTTTCAACTGGTTGGTGCGAAAAGAACTGGTCCACGCCGGCATATGGGTTAAACCGGAAGCCTTTCAGCTCCGTGAGGCGATCCTTTGTTGCGGTGATCAGCGCTTTGTTTAAGCGGTTCACCAGCGTGCCGCAGGGATTTATTTCCAGGCGAGGAACGATGGCCTGCCGGATCAGTTTTCCTTTCCTGCTGGCAACACCAAAGTCACGTGATGCTCTCCTTGTAGCGGTAGTTTGCCGTACTGCATCCGGCATGCTGCGGAGGAAGTAGGTTCCATTTCTCCGGTATCCTATGACGTTGCCCAATTTACCGGTGAATTGGAGCAACCCAGTTTGTTTTGCCATAAGGGGTTAACATTTTTACTGAAAATACGAAATTATTTTCAATGAAATCAGCGGCAAAACCATCACTTTTTTAACTTCTCAATGGTCAATCCCATTTCAGCCAGCCTGTGGCCAAGGTTGGACAGGATATGGTCTTGCTCCGTTGGAAATCTCTCTGCTATCTTTTTATACTCCGGCAATAATCTGTTATCCTTCACTCCGGATAGTGCCTGCAATGCAGCATGCACCACATCATTTGAAGGATCATTTAACCCATTGATAAAAACATCCAGGTAGGCAGCCTTCTTTTTAACTTTCCCTAAAGTATAAAAAGCTGTTTTCCGGATATCTTCATTGCTGTGGGTTGTCATCGGAACAATTAAATGCGCGTAGTCCACTTTCATTTCCTCCAGCAGGTAGGTGCAAAACCGGAATATTTCCTCATCATGGATGTTCAGGATATTTTTTTCGATGACTTCCTGCCATTCCCTACTTTTATCTTTTGCGTACCACCAGATAAATTTAGCAACGGATAAGAGATCTATATCGCTGTAGGCCACCAGGAGAGGCTTTGCCAGCGGGTAGCTGAACTTTGTGAGCGCCTGCAGCCAGCCGCGTTTGTACTCTTCTTCTGCCCTCCGATATTCCTTTTCCAATATTGCCGCAACCGCCGGTTCAATACTTCGTTTGCACACTATGCCGGTGATGCAGTTCAGCCGGGTTGTTTTATCCGAAGCAGCATGGTATTTTTCAAGCAGAGACGTTACACTTCCTCCCATGGCATAGCCAAACCACGAAACACCATCTGCCAGCAGGTCTTCAGAAATTATTTCATCTAACCAGCGTTCATACCAATCGAGGAAATTACTTTCAAAAGTGAATCTTGGCTTTTGCCTGTCTATGTCAATGTTTACTACCTTGCCGGCATGTTCCCCGTTTAACACCAGGCCGTGAATAAAGGCGCATCCCTGTGATCCTATCGGTAAAATCCCGGTGTAAATATTTTGTATGGCGGCATCGTATGCTTCATCTGAAAGATCCTCCCTTTCGGTTTCCTTTATGAGATTATTCCATTCGTCGTCTGATATACCGGGATAAATTTTTACGGGTTCACTTAAATATTTCTCAGGATTACTTGTCAGGTCGTTCGCACCTTTCCTCAGCGGGTAAATGCCATAGTACGGACCTGCAGCTGAACCGGCCTGGGATATTCCTCCATGCCCCACATAAAGCAGGAATGCCCTGAAACTTCCGGGTAAAGAAATGTTGTGTTCTTTTTCAAAACCCGAAAGTTGAGCTTCCTCCAGCGGTGGATGGATGGTGTATTTATGGTAGCTGGCGCCGAATACTTTCAGCTGTTTATCTTTTTGTTTTGCTGCTTTTAATTTGGTGCTGATCCGTTCTATTTGTTCCTTAAACTGATGCATGGGGGTTATTTTAAATTAATTAAAATTAATTTTTTTTCCCCACAAACCGTTACTTCTTCTCCCGCTGATAAGTAAGCACTACTACCCCGCCATCCAGTATTTTTGTGTCAGAAAGATGCAGGCCACCGGGAAGTTTTCCATCTTTAAAGAAACGTTTCCCACTTCCCATGATGACGGGATGTACAAAGAATTTGTATTCATCAATCAGATCGGCTTTGATAAGCGCGTCTACCAGGATGGCGCTTCCTTCTACCTGGATTTCCTTTCCGGGTTGTTGTTTCAGCCGGGTAATTTCTTCTATGACATTGTTTTTTATGATCGTGGTATTTTCCCATGCGGCTGTTTCCAGCGTTTCAGATACTACGTATTTGGCTACACTGTTTAGTTTTGCGGAGATGCCCATTTCGTTGTTCTTCATCTGCGACCAATAAGGCGCCAGCATTTCATATGTTTTACGGCCAAAGAGGATGGCATCGCAGGCGTGAATACCTTCGCTGATCAGCTCCTGCCGGGCGGGGCTGTCGTAGGGCATAAACCATTCTCCCATTGTTTCTGCATCGAAGATACCGTCGAGTGTGATCCATTCGGAAATGACTAACTTTCTCATGTTATTTTGTTTTTGTTTTTTGAGATGATTGTTTACAGGTACAAAACAACAGCACCTTTCCTCCTTATGATAGAAGAAACCCGACAAAATGAAAAGGATGGATTAACCGGGGAAGTTGTTCGCCTGTTTTACATACTCCAGGGGAGAGTAATGGGTAAAGTCTTTAAACGCGCGGATCAGGTGACTTTGATCTGCATAGCCGTTTTCCAGTGCCACGTCGATCATGTCTGAAAAATTATTCTGACTGAGCTGCCGGAAGGCGGCGTTGAACTGGCAGATCCTGCTGTACATTTTCGGCGTAAGACCAATATGTTGTTCAAACAACCGTTGCAGTGTGCGTTCTGTGGTATATACTTCTTTCTGAAGATCGTTCATTAACAGGGTACCCTTATTTTTCTGAATAAGGCGGGTGGCAAAAGAAATGGTTTCATTTACCCGGATCTTTTTTGACCGCACCAATGTGAGTACATAATTATTCATCAGTTCCAGGCGGCCGTTTAAAGAGGGCGTATTGAGCAGCTGTTCTTTCAGGCTCATTTCCCTGGCGGGATCATCATAGCTCAGGTCTATACCCTGATCTGTGAGTTCTTTGGCATTGTATCCAAAAAGGGAGGGCAACATAAAGGGATACAGGAAATAGGCAATCACGGTTATTTCACCTGCCGTGTGAAGCCGGATGGGGCGGGTATTCTGACCGTACAATACCAGGTGATGACTTTTTTTTGTGGTGCTCAGCATCCTTGCCGGGTCTGTTAACTGAAAAGTAATACTGGGATACCCGTTGGCGATGAGGGGAAGAACCGCTTCATAGAACATACTGTTATTTTCAAGCACCACGATGTTGCTTACATAATCAGCTATAGCAGGAGGAGGCGTAAGTGTTTGTACTTTCATTCCCGGGAAAGATATAGGCTAATTTAGGAAAAAACAATTGATGTTATTCGACCTTTTCTCTCCGGAGCCTGAATTCCAGTCCGTCTACCACGTCTCCTTCCATGCGCAGCCTGATGGTAAGCGGCAGCTTCGCAGGAGTGGCGGTCATGCCGAGTTTTTGCAACTGCAGCGGGTCTATTCTTACCGTATAGGTTCCGGGCGGCAATCCCATATAATTGAAATAGCCATCTGCTTCCGTTTGGGTACGGGCCACCAATGTGGAATCATTTCTGTAAAAACCGATGGACAGGCGGCCTATTCCCTTTGTTACATTTTGTTCTTCCAGGATCACTTTACCGGATACTTCGCCCATAATCACCACCGGCACTTCCACCAGTTTCATCTGGTTGGGATCTATTGCTACACTGATAGCGGGTTTCTTTATCTGCCAGGCAACATTCTCAAAACTGTTCTTTCCCAGTTCGATAAAATAGTATTCGTAGGGCTCCATATTAACGATGCGGATGGTGGTGTCGTGTTGATTCTGGAGAATCCGGCCGCCGTTACAATTTGTTTTGAGGCCGTAGGCTTTGGGCTCACCGGGATCGCGGCGGTCATTAGCGTTGAGATCCAGGAAGGGCAGCAGTACTACGCCTCCTGTTCCCACGCTGGTGCGGTTGCTGAATCCTGCGAATTTGGTTTTATCATCGTATACCAGGCTGCCGCGTGCAGATTCCACCAGGGTAGTCATGTTAGTTCCTTTCCAGGCAGAAAACCCGATTTGTGAGAAAGCGAAATCATAACGCAAACCGATGCCCACATTTGTGATATTACTTTTATAGTTACGTTCATAGGATACGTTCATGTAACCATGTCTGAAAAGATATTTACCCAGCTCGCATCTTACCGCCATCAGGCTGTTGCTGTTGTATTCATATTGTACCTGGGGAGTAATTAAAATTTCTCCCGGCAACCGGTAGGTGAGCGCGAGGTTGGTATATACAAACGGCGGTTCAGGTTTTATAAAGATGGCATAGGTATTCACGTTAACGCCTACACGGAAAACTGCCCCGGACACCAGCCATTCAGCGGTCGTATATTTTGTTTCCGGTAAGATGATCTGGTTGAGTGTGACGCGGTTGAAGAAAGAGAATTTTTTTGCCAGGAAGGGCTTTGAGATAATCAGCTTTCTTTCTTCCACAAAATTATAAATAATGGCCTGCTGACCTTTCTTATACCTCGTATAAAACAGTTCGAACTGTAAGTTGGAGGGCATTCGATACGTGAGTATACCGCGTCCCCGTACTCCGTAGGTATAATCGCCCGCCAGCAGAAGATTGGACGCCACACGGGCAGAAGCCATCACAAAAGGCATGGCCTTTCCAGTGGGTATGGACGACAGGTACTCCATGCCTCCGCCCACTGTTACATTCCGGCTGAGGCCATAGTTCATTTGCACCCTTGAAAAGATACTCCGGTGTCCATCTTCCACCATACCGGCGCTGGCAGTATATTCAAATTCATGCAATGGCAGGAAGTTGAAAGGGATGCTGATATTTTCTTCTCTCGACCGTTCCTCTCCCCAGGGGCCATAAAAGCGGAGCCGCACCACAGAGTTACCATATACAAGCGGTACCTGGAAAGTAAAGAAGCCGGCTGCATCTGCAGTTGTATAATCTACCAGGGCATTGTTCACATATAACTCCACGGTCCATCCGGGATCCGTAAAATCGCTCAGGGTATAGGAACCATAAGAGCGCCTGTAGGAAGTGGGGGTATTTGTAAACTGCACGCCTACCACCGGATCAAAGATAGATGCCGTGGATGGTGTGAATATTTTACCTGCAATGATCTGCCGAAGGGCGCTGTGATCATTATTCACATAGCGCCACCGGTAGTATTGCTGCCGTTGATCAAACGGCTTGATCAGGGCGCTGTCGTGGCTATAAGGAAGTTGCTGTTCTGCGTAGTTATTGTAATTAAGTGATACGCTGGTTTCACCGCCCAGAACAACGCCCCCCATAGCAAGGTTTAACCAGGTATTACCGGCGCCGCCTTCAGGGCGTTGTGTAGCTACCACCGACCAATCGGCCATCCCGATACTGAACATCTGCCTGCGGGGGCCGATGATGGTATCTGCTTTCAGTTCTCCTTTTAGCCGGCTGATATTCCGGCGCATCATTTCCTGCCGCATTTCCCTGATAGCAGGCAGCTCCTGCCTGGTTTCCAGTTTAACAGAGAGCGAGCGGAAACTAAATTTACACTGTAGTCCGAACACGCTTGCAAACATGCCGGTTTTCAGGTAAAGCGCGGTTTCTGTGCTCACCATATCATCTTTATTCAAACGGCACGATTTTATCCTGGTAGTGAATCACATTGTTTTTTTTATCTACCAGGAACGGGGCGTTTTCATTGATAAAGAAACCATATATAGAATCCATATGGGGTGAGGCCGTGTTTCTTATCTTCAGAAAATTAAAAATATCGGTGATAGATAAGTAGGCAGAATCATTGTTGATAACGGCGGGAATTTCGGCCCCTCCTATTCCCTGCACCACCACGAAAACAGAGGTTTCATAAAAAACAGGTTCCGGCTCTATAGCTGTGGCTTTCAACGGAGCTGCAAACAGTATAGCGCAAAAGATCATCCACACCGGCGTTACCCGGAATATGCTGCGCAGGCAGCGGAGGATGATATTTTTGCTTCCTGTTGTCATATCCGTTATTCCTGGATAAACGTGACGTTAAATACGCCGCTGTACGAGCCCGATGGATTGGATGGCGGACTGCCCACGGTGAGCGTTCCGCCGATCCTCACCAGGTTCCTTGCCGGTGGTGTAGCAGTTGTAATAAATGAGCTTCCTGTGCTGGCGGCGCCCACATGTAAAGTGATGGTACCACCGTTGCTCCCGGTGAGGATGACATCGGGTCCGTTTAATATGGAAATGAGTGTACCCCTGTTTGCTTCTATTTCAAAAATGGCGGGTGAAAACGGATACCCCAGGTTGGCCTGCACTACGCTGCCAGTTACGGCGCGCGAGCCATCAGGATAGATGATCACTGTTCCGCCGGATAATCCCTGGAAGAAGGCACCGAAGATGAGACCCTGCGCGGGGTTTACATATACCGCAATAGGGCGCGGAGGCGGCTCCTGCGCAGATGCGGCCGCATATCCCCACAGCACCAGGATACCTGCTACTAATAACCGGTAGCCGAACTGCCTGAGAAGATCCATATCTTTTATCATCCTGGTGAAAAACATCTCAAAAAAATTATTACTGATTACTTATAAATACTTTTTTAGACACTACTTTATCATCTGTATAAAATGAAACAATGTACATTCCGCTGCTATACTGCTTCCCTATTACATGTTGCCCGTTGCCGGTAACATCCTGCCGCCACAACACCTGCCCGAGCAGATTAGAGATGGTGATGCGGCATTTTTCACCGGGTACTTTATCGAAGTAGCCATACAGTATCCTGCCAATGCTATAAGCCCTGAACACGGGTTCTGATGAAGGCGAGGTGGTAGTTCCGTTGTGCCGGAATACGAGCGAAAAGCGGTTTTCATAAGTACCTGCATCCAGGTATACCCTGTACTTTGCGTACTGCTGCAATTCCTCGGTTTTGCCGGTTACGGCATCCTGCAGGTAAATATGCAGGTGCTGCGGCATGCGTGCAATTTCCGCTGTATTGAATGTTATCCATCCTGCCCTTTCTGTTTTGAGGCCCAGTGGTATTACATCGGTACTGTCGGGGAACTGCGGCCATGCGTTAATAGAGAGCCGGGCGCTGTCGGCCGACAATGCGTAAATGTTAGGCACTGCCGGATCTGTATTCATCAGTTTTAATGCATCCATTGTTTTTTCGAAAGATGCAGATGCATCGGCATCAAAATAAACCACTACGGGATCAGCTGTCAGCCCATCGTCGGCGAAGGCTGCGTCCAACCTGAGTATTGGTGTTGTAAGTGAAACCCGGTGATACACCGGTGAGAGGTTATTGGTTCTTGCATTATTGTTTACCGACAAGGTACCTGTGACCGGGAAAGTGCCATTGGTCACGTGCACAAAAAATCCCTGCATGGAAGCGATCATGTTGGTGGCGATGCCATCGCTGGATACGCCGTTGATATAAGAGCTGTAGGTGCCGGTATACTGATCGGCAGTACCTCCGTTAAAATAGTACACGGCATTGTCAATATTGGTACGGCTCCATCCCGCGGCAATGTCCCAGTCGACCGGAGAAGGATACGGATTTCCTACCAGGTTGAACC
Source organism: Chitinophaga sp. W3I9 (assembly GCF_050434025.1). Taxonomy (NCBI): domain Bacteria; kingdom Pseudomonadati; phylum Bacteroidota; class Chitinophagia; order Chitinophagales; family Chitinophagaceae; genus Chitinophaga; species Chitinophaga sp. W3I9. Next base: position 2,805,081 of record NZ_JBNPWC010000001.1, on the reverse strand, counting down.
CCTGCGTATAGGGTTGATTGTTATTGGTCAGCGTGGGCGCGGTAACGGTTTGGCTATTCACTACGCCGGTGATATCCAGGGTTGCCGGCGTATTGGAAGTCCCCATTTGCGCGGTATATCCCTGCATAGGTGTAAGCACACCGGCGGGGCTGGTGTACGCCACCCATCCGGAGGAGGTACGGTTTTCCACATAGCGGTAAAACGATGGGAAGGCAGCGTTAAGATTAATATCATCTGCCAGTTCATTTACGGTGGCCGCCTGGAAAGGAGAGCTGATGTATTTATATCCGAATGCGGTGGGCAGGTATCTTTGGATGGTAACATTACCGGTTACCTGTCCGGCGCCACTGCCATCGATCAGCGCTGTTTGCGTGGCGGTAGACAGCAGTGTAAGAAAGCCGCCGGTGTTCAGTTGTCCGCTGGTTACTTTGAGGATGCCGCTGATATTCAGTGTACCATTCAGCGTTACACCGGGTGTGTTATTGATGGTCAGGTGCAGCAATGTATTCGAAGTAAAGGCGGCTGCAGGAATTACCTGTGCAGCGGCCCCATTTAATTCTATGGTACCGGCAGTAGCCGTGAAGGCGCCGCTGTTAGAAATAACACCTCCTATCTGGAGTGTGGCGCCGCTTACGGTTACCGAGGCGCCCGTTTGTATCGTTACATTATTGGCCACGGCTACACCGGAGTTGATAAGCGGATAGTTCACCAGGCCGGTTGGGATAGTAACATTAGTAGTGCTCACCGGTATGGCGGCGGAGGACCAGTTGCCGGTAATATACCAGTTGGTGCTCACTGCGCCGGTCCATATAGCGCCGGTGGCCAGCTCTCCTACTACCAGGTCGCCCAATGCGGTTAACCCGGTTGCCTGTATGGAAGCCGGTTGCGGGGAACTCACGGCGGCCAGCGACCAGGAAGTTCCGTTATACCTTGCTACTTTAAAATTGGTGGTAACAGCACCTGCGTCTACATCCGCCGCTACCCAGTTGAGTGTTACAGAAACGGTGGTAAAGGTGGCGCCGCTGTTGGTAAAAGCCCAGTACCTGTTTACTTTCCGGCTTACATTTAAGCCGGAGGTCAGCAGGTTGGGATGGCTGGCAGCGAATACACCCGCCAGTACATCGCCGGCGGCGCTTACGTTGGCGTATAACGTTGTTGCCGGTGTATAGTTAAGGCTGTCGCCCAGTTCATAAGTGCGGGTAATATTGGTACCGGCAGCAACATTTTTTTGCAGGCGGCCGTATACCCATCCTGTATTTTGTGCGGCGCCGCTGACCGTTCCGGTAGCGGTAACAATTACGGCGTTGGTGGTGCCGGTACGGATCTTTCCTGCCATAAATGTAAGCGCACCGTTTATGGTAGCATTTGTGGACAGGGTCACCAGCCCGGTGGCTTTATTTACTTTAACATGATTAAAAGCACCGGTAGAAGAAATGTTCTGGTTGGCGGCGCCATTAAAATAAATAGTAGAACCGGTGTTGGTAAATGTTCCGCCGGTCATGCTCCAGTTTCCCCTGAGTGTATCCGTAAAACTTCCCGGCACAAATGTGCCGTTGCTGAGTGTAAAATCATTCAGGATGGTTAATGGTGCAGTGGCGGTTTTGGTACCTGTGGCTGAGATGGTGAGGTTACCATATGGTGTAACCGCAGCAACAGTTTGCGTGCTGCCTGCATATTCCACGGTGCTGAGTGTATCCAGCTGGTAAATATCAAACGCCGGGAGGCTGTAAATGCCTCTTACGATGAGGCGTGCGCTGTCATCGATCGACATTTTGCCGCCGTTGGTGGCATCCTGGGTAATGGTGGAGTCGCCGGTATCGAGGGTGCCGCCGGTGATGTCCAGTGTGGTCATATTCCTGAGACTTCTGGCAAGTGTGGTGGTGGCGGCAGCATCTTTATGTACCTGCAACTGTGCGAGGTCAAAGGGGCTGCCGGTACCGCCGATAACAGATGGTCCAGTGCCGGTCATGGCGGGCATGCCTGTGGATGCATCCAGCGATCCGTTGATGGTAAAGTTGTGCTCTATATTAAAATCGGCATCCGAGGTAACGGCGCCATTGATCACGAGGTTATAAAAGGTAGTTCCTTCGCTGCCGGTTAATACGCCGGCGGGGGAAGTCATGGTAAAAGTAGAAGTGCCACCGTTCAGGGTGCCATTACTTTCGAGATCGCCTGCAACCGTGAAGTTGTTACTGCCCGCATTAAAAATGGCGTTGCCATTAATGTGAAGGTCCCCGCTGATATTCCAGCTGGTAGCAGGCGTAACACCGGCTGTATTGGCGATGGTCACATCTGTAAGTGTGGTGGGCGAGCCTGAAACGGTGAGCGCTGCGCTGCCGCCGAATATGACGGAGCCGGTACTGGAAAATGCGGTGCCTCTGAGGGTAATGTTCTGGGCTGCAAAAGGATTAAAATAAAGCGTACCGGTGCTGGTTACGGTACCGTTGTTGGTAAAGCTGCCACGGATAGTATGCGTGGGAATTCCGCCGTTGAAAGTGGCGCCGTTGCTGATATTAAAGGCCACCAGTACGGTCCATCCCACGCTTGGATTGATGCCGGCGGTGGTTGTTCACATTCAGGGTGGCGAAGGTAGGGGCACTGGTAGAATTTAATACCGGTGAAACGTTACCATTAAAGTTGATCACGCCGCTTGAATTGGAAACAATGGCATTTAAGAAGCGGATGGTTTGCAGGGCGGTGCCTGTAAACGTGGTCACGCCGTTGCTGATCAGTGATCCGCTGTTGGTGAGGTCGCCGTTTATGGTGGCAGAGCCACTACCACCGTCGTACGAACCGCCGGCAACTATCTGCAATAAATCATTGTAAGTGATATCGCTGCCGGCTACTGCGTAGCTGCCATAAACAGTAAGCCTGCTGAACGTAGTATTTCCGGTAATTATTTTGCCGCTGCCGTTAAGTGTTACGGTACCTGTACCGCCATTAAAAGTGCCGCTGTTGGTCCAGTTGCCATAGAGGTTGACAGTAAATGTGCCGGCGCTGAAGGTGGCGCCGCTGCCGATCAGCAAATCGCCGTTTATGGTGGTATTGGCGGCGAGGGTTTTAGTGCCGCTGCCGCTGAGGGTAAGATGTCCGTAGGCAATATTTCCTGCCACAGTTTGCGCTCCTGCCCTGTAGTAGTTAACGGTGCTGGTGATGCCGGGCAGGTACTGAGAGTAGTTTGCCGGAAAATTACCTGCGCCGCCGACATTCACGGTGGCGCCGTTTGCGATGGTTAACGATCCTCCCGGAGAACTACGGTTAGCCGTAAACGTTGCCAGATCCAGTGTACCGCCGGTCACCGACAGGTTACCGTTGGTAGTTACATTACCGGTGAGCGTGGCAGTTCCTCCTGATTTATTAATCACAAAGTTATTAAAGGCCGTAGCAGAAATATTTTGTGCGTTGCCACCGGTGAAATTAACGGTGCCGGTTCCGGGAGTAAACGTGCCGCTGTTACTCCAGTTGCCGTTTAAGGTGACTGTGGCAGCTCCTCCGTTCATAGTAGCGCCGGCACTGATGGCCACATTTCCTGTGATGGTGGTGGCTGCGTTGATGCTCAGGTCACCGCTGGTAACGGTGAGGTTGCCGTTTACCGTGGCGGCGCTGTTGATTTGCGCACTACCGGCCGTTTTTGCTATACTGAGATGATTATAGGTTAGTCCGGCTACCGACTGAATGGAGGAGCCATTATAAACTACAGTACCGCTGCCGGCAGTAAACGTACCACTGCTGTAGTTAAAGCTGTTGCCTATATTCAATGCGCCAGTACCAGAGAAGGCAATGCCTGCACCACCGGATTGGGTAACAGACCCGGTAGTGGTAACGTTACCATTCCCGATGTTTAATTGTATGTTATGACCGGCAGTGCCATCGCTCAGGATAATGTTCCCATTTACCGTGAGATTTTGATCATTCACATTAATAGTGTGGGTAGCATTAGCCGACCATAAGCCAGTGATATTACCCTGTGTTACCAGCGATCCACCGGCGGCCAATGTAAGCGTGGCTGCCTGTGCGCTGCCGAAGGAAATGCTTTTCACACTGGCGCTGTTGCTGATGACTGGTTGGTTAGTGAAAGCGATGGTGCCTATTTCAGCGATATCATTCACGCCGGGTGGCCGGGAAGGGCTGCCCTGTGCTATAGTCCAGTTGGCGGCAGTGTTCCAGTCGCTGCTCACCGAGCCGTTCCATCTTACCACATTAGACGCAGCTGCCAGTGTGTAACGGCCTGTAAAGGCCGCCAGCACGCTTGTTTGCTCCACATAATTGCTGGTGGTGTTGCTGCCTGAATTTCCGTATAAAGACCAGCCCGAGCCAGTGTTGCGCCAGATACTGAGACTGGCTTCCGCGTTACCGTTCAGTTCTGCATCTTCATAGTGAAAACGCAGGAGCGTAGCTGCCAGCGTGATACCGCTGGCCGTAACGTTATACTCCCGGTTTATGGCCGCGCCGGAAGGGAAATCGGCTACTCCCTGCGGGGTGACGGTCATCGTAACAGACGCGGATGTAGTAACACCTGTAAGTGTGAATGTATTATTAGGGCTTTCAAAAGCATAGGCGGTACCCAATACAAAAGTATGGGAATGCTGGATGCTGCCCAGTATGATACCGTTGCCTGTTCTGTTGCCTGTAATGGTAACTGTATTGGCGCCGGTGATCATTGTTCCGCTGGTCATGTTCAGCGTGGTTACTGAAATATTATTTAACAGGGTTACCTGGTTAACGGCGCTGGTTTTATTGAGGGTAAGGATATTAAAAGTAGTGGCGCCGCTCAAGGAAGTATTGGCAGCGCCGCTCAGTGTTACGGTACTGGTGGCGGGCGTGAAAGTACCGTTGTTGATCCAGTTTCCCAGGACAGTGATGGACTGACTGGAGGCATTGAAGGTTGTAGCCGATGCGATGGTAAAATCGCTGTTGACCACCACGGCGCCACCCAGCGTTTTGGTGTTGCCATTACTTACGATGAGCTTATTATAAGTACCGGCAGCCAGTGTTTGGGCGCCGGTTCCATTAAAGTTTACCGTATTGGGAACAGTGGAGGTTACGTTGAGCGTTCCTGCCGTAATGGTGTATACATTGGCTATTCCCAGCACCGCGTTGGCCGATAGCTGCAATGCTGTTCCGTTGAGGGTAACGTTGAAGAGGTTGGCAGTACCGTTCAGGAAACTGCTGCCTGTAAAAGTAGCGGTGCCGGCACTGGCGGTGAAAGTGCCGGAAACATCCAGGACGTTGCCGATGGAAAAACTGGAGGAGGAGGTGATACTTCCTGTTATTGCCAATGTTCCCAAAGTGATGGTACCTGCGCCTGACAATGTTTTTCCCGCACCACTCATGGTTATGCTGCCGGTAGTGTTATTCAGGCTGCCGCTTACAGACAGGTTACCGGCGATAGTGATCGCATCTGCTGAGCTTACGGAACCGGAGATGGTAAGGTTTTCAAACGTAAGGCCCGTACCACTGATTGTTTTAGTTGCGCCGGTCATTGTAACGGTACCACCTGTAAGATGCGTGAAGGTGCCCGGGGCTGTGCTGCTAAAATTTCCGGAGACTGTAATGGCAGTACCCGGCAGCCGCGGTAATATTGGTGGCAGCGACGGTGAGATTATTGAAATTATGTGTGCCTGTTCCGCTGATAGAAGCACCTCCTCCCGCCAATACCACCGTTCCTGTACCGCCGCTGAAAACACCATTATTTACCCAATTGGAAGTGGTGGTGGTGGTGAAGCTTCCTCCGTTGAAGGTAGTAGCTGCGCCAATATTTACATTACCGCTCACCGTGATGTTGGAAGCAGCGGTAAAGCTCACGGAGGTACCGCTGCCAATGGTCGAGGTAAGGTTTCCTGATATGGTAAGTGCCGTAGCAGGCATGGTTTTAATAGCTGCCCCGCTGCCGGCAGACAGGGTAAGATTTCCATAGGGCTGTACCGCTACCGACTGATTGGTACCATTGTATTCCACGGTACTGGTAAGGCCAAGTGAAACGGTAGCATAGTTAACCGGGAAGGTGTTCACACCACCGATCTTCAGGATAGCATTGTTGACTACGGTTAAACCGCCACCGGGCACTGTAGTACCTCTGTTGGCGGTAAAGGTGGACAGGTCGAGTGTGCCGGCGAGCACTTCTATTTTCCCGGCTGTTGCCGTAGTTGCATTCAGCGCGTTTAAATTTCCGCCCAGTGTTTTTATACCAGTGCCGCTGATGCGGAGGGTGGAATAGGTAAGGGTGTTCCGGACGGTTTGATTTACCAGGGTACCGCTATAATCTACAATACTGCCGGCGGCGAGGGTTACTGTACCTGTGAGGCCGTAGTTCCCTCCGATAGCTGCCGCTTTTACGTGTAAGATGCCACCGGCGGCTACGGAGGTGGTGGCAGCCCCGGAAATAAGCACGGGAGTGGCTACATCTGCCGGAACGAATGTGCCGTTCACTGCAAAGGTACCGGAAACGGTCATGTTCACATTTTGCGTAGTGGTACTACCCACGCCGATGGTGAGTTTCCTGAAAGTGGTAACCGAGGCGCCGCCTATAGACTGGGTGGTTCCTGCAAAGGTTACTTTGGCATTGGTACTCGAAGTGCTGTAAGTGCCTGAGTTGGTCCAGTTACCTTTTAAAGTAAGGGTAACGCCGCGTTGGGAAATAGTGCTGCCGGAACCAATTACCAGGTCGCCCGCCACGGTGAGGCTTTGGGAAATGGTTAATACCGCATTAGTGCCTGCGCCTACGGTAAGTGATTTACAACTGGCGCTGTAGCTGATCACGGGGTAAAATATCCCGGTAAAAGCGGCATCGCCAATGATAGCGTCCACATTGGCATTGGGTACACCGGCGGTCCAGTTGGCGCTGTTAGACCAGGAGCTGCTAAATGTTCCTTTCCATCTTGTTTGCGCCGATAACATAACCGGGAAGAGCAGTAACAGTATCAGCAGGCCTCTGCCGCAGGCGGACATGGGTATACGGGGGACGCCGGAAAGAAGAGCCCTGATTATCCTGATGTAAAACTGATGAACGAACCAATGTACAATCACTTCCATAGGAGCGTTATTTGATGGAGACTTTCTCCCGGCTACCGTAACTGCAACTCGGCCTGGGCCAGTTGTTCTGTTGAAGCTTTTGATTTGGTGATATATGCTACCCGTAATTTGCCGGTATGGTAATTAATACCGGGTTTGTTTTCAAGTGGAAGATGAAGATAACGCTGTGTGTTTGGTGTGTATACAGCCAGCCCCCTGGCGACTCCTACCTGTGTTGTTTTTCCCTGTGGCGACACATAATCCACTGTGAGATCACCGTACACGGAAGAGTTACCCAGCCGGTTGAATAATACATTCAGGCCCGGGTCTTTTGCGAGGTCAACAGAGAGGTCTGACAACTGCACGCTGGCGGCGGTTTCCCCCACCGGTATAATTACCGGGATGGTGATACCAAAAACCGGGGTGAGCTTTACATTGATGCCGGTGCTGTCTTTAGGCGGATCATCTTCACCGATGGGTTTTTCATCCGGTACCGCCCGGAAATAAAGATGCGAACGGTATTCACCGGGTTCCAGCTGACTGGCCGCGGTTAACTGCAGTTTTATTGCCTGTGCTTCATTGGGGCCTAGTACCACGCTCCGGGGAAAGAAGCGCAGGTATTTACTGGCGAACTGTTGCCCTGAATCAGGTTCGTTGATCTGTTGAAAGGTGCCGTTCTTATTCATCCTGATTTCAACAAATGAAATAAGATACCTGGCGGTATCTTTTCCTGAGTTCGCAAGATTCAGTTCTTCTGCACGTTTCGTGCCTTCAAAAACGACCCGTACAGGGGTTACGAGCAGGTTGCCCTGTGCGCATGTTTCCTGTATTGCCATGCAAAAACATATCATACATATGATTACAAAATAGTAAGGATATCTAACGACGTAATTATTCGGTGGTACCGATACATTCATGGGTTCATGCTTTGGAATAAGCGTGTAGCTGCGCGCTTCGCAGCTACACAGGATATGATTAAGGTTGTTGTAAAGCGTGGGCAGTTATGTGTTATAACCGGTTGATCAGTTGTAATTAACAGTTACATCAAAGGGGGTAGCTGAAACATATGTTCCGGCAGCCTGTGCGGCACTTACATTCAGGGTAGCACCCACATTAAGTGTTTGCGTACCGGCAGTAAGTGTACCAACTCCTGAAGGGTCGCTGGTGAAATTTGTAACCGTCATCGTATTGGATCCGCTGGTGATAGTAAGCGCAGTAGACGGCAATGTAATGCTGTAGGAATAACTGCCGGTACCTGTTACAGTAAAGGAAGCGGCTGTAATAGTTCCTGTAGCAGTGGTGGGCAGTGTAACACCGCCCGTAGCGCTGCGAACGCCTGCGGGAGTAAGCACAACCGTTCCTCCAGTGGTTGACTGTACTGCAACGTTACCAAAATTCATATCCACATCTTTCACAATGCTGATGGGTGTCACAATAGTAGCGGTAGCAGTAGCGGAAGCGGTTTCCTGCGCGAATGCGTTGGTTGTAAGGGCTGCAAATACGAGCGTAACGGCGGAAATAAGACTAGTTCTTTTCATTCTCGGCTGTTTTAATGATGAGGGAATGTATTTGAAGATTGTTTTAGGATACAGAACAGTAAAATGACTAACGTACCGATCACAAGCTACAGATGTCAAACAGGGCTAAGGCTTTCATAATCCAGTCATTATAATCACGACAATTTCCACTATGAAGATAATACAAATATTTAGAACCGTTTACTCCGAGCTGATTCTTTATCCAATATTTACGTATTAATTTTTCATGTGGTTTGCTCAGTCCGTCATTCAGCGGCTTCCTTATTGCGATTTTCATATAACGCCGACCTGTATCTCTTCGCCAGCAAACCTGTAGCCAGCGCCGGATCGATTGCAGCTACTATTACGCCCGGTTTACCATATTCCCCGTGTGCTATGCAGGTACCATCGGGGCCAATGATGGAGCTGGCTGAATCGGGATATGTAAATGCATAATTAGCGCTGGCGAAGTAGATGGTATTTTCCAATGCGCGCATCATCATGGCTTTCTCGTAGTAGGGATTATTGATATGGCCCCATTCGGTGAGTAGTTCACCGGTAGTATTGCTGCCGGTGCAATGCGGGTGAAATACTATTTTAGCATCGTGCCGCGCTGCCCACCGGACGGATTCGGGATAGCGGAATCCCTCATGACAGATCGTGATACCAAACTTCACACCATTCACTTCAAAGATGCTGCGTGCGGTACCGGGTATCCAGATATTATCTTCTGTGGGATCTAACTGGTTTTTAGTTTGGTATCCCAATACTTCACCGGTGGCTGCAATCACAAAGGCCACATTCAGCAATGCATCTCCCTGATGCCAGTCCATGGGCATAATAACGGCGATGGAATTTTCAGCGGCGAGTTTACCCACTTTTTCCAGCGCCTCCTGCAGGTTCCGGGGAGAACGTTCTTCTTCCGGAAAACCCATACCCGGATAACCGGGAATATAGGACTCCGGGAAACAGATAATTTCCGCGTGTTGTTTTGCTGCCTCTCCTATCAGTTTTTCAGCCCATAACAAACCGTCGCTGATAGATGTTGGAGGTGGTGGAGCAGCCAGTGCTATTTTCATAAGATGCAGATTATGACAACAAAGTTATTCAGAATTATTAAAGAAGAGGCTGACTTTAAATGACCGGTACCCGATAAAATTCCGGATTTGTAAAAAGTAATTCCGGATTCCGTAAACGAAAATTAAGGGAAGCGATCAATCTTTGGGGTTGAATTATACCTGTTAAATAATGAATATAAGAACCGCAAAGCGTTGGTTTCTGTGGCATAAATGGACCAGCCTCGTTTGCACTGTTTTTTTACTGATGCTGTGTTTAACTGGTCTCCCGCTGATCTTTCATGAGGAGCTGGATGGACTGCTGGAGAAACAGGTAGCAGCTGAAATACCGGAGGGCACGCGTAAACTAAGCCTGGACTCTCTCGCCGTACTTGCCGGCCAGCAATACCCGGCAGAAAAAATACGGTATATTTTCTGGGACGAGAAAGATGAAAACAAGATCTTATTTGACCTCGCGGCCCCAACCCGATGCTCCTCCTGAAGGAAGCAGGTATGTAGCGCTCAACATGTATACCGGCGCCGTGCTGGGCAAGCCAACTACTGATGGATTAATGGACGTTATATTAAAGATCCACATCAATATGTTTCTTGGTATTGGCGGGAAATTATTTTTGGGCCTGATGGGCATCTTATTCATTATTGCCATTGTTTCCGGCATAGTACTTTATGGGCGTATCATGAAAAAGTACGATTTCGGGATGGTCCGGAAATATAAATCGAACCGCCTGAAATGGCTGGATACTCATAACCTGATTGGAATTGTTACGCTCACCTGGGCCAGCGTGGTAGGGCTTACCGGTGTGATCAACACGTTGTCGGATGTAATCCTTGGCCTGTGGCAACAGGGGCAGTTAAAAGAGATGGTGGCACCCTACGCCCAACAGCAACCGCTTACCGGCAAGCTGAGTTCACTGGACGGTGCAATGGAGGTAGCGCGAAAAGCAGCACCGCATATGGAACCGCGCATCGTCACCTATCCCGGTACCTTGTTTTCCAGCAAACATCACTACGCTGTATTTATGCGGGGCAATACCGCCCTCACCTCAAGGTTACTGATGCCTGCACTGATAGATGCCAAAACCGGCGCGCTTACCGATGCCCGGCGCATGCCCTGGTTTGTAAACACCCTGTTTTTATCGGAGCCCCTGCATTTCGGCGATTATGGCGGGATGCCTCTAAAAGTCATCTGGGCATTATTTGACCTGGCTACCATCATTGTATTAATTACCGGCCTTTACCTGTGGTTTGCACGCAGAAAGGCTGCCAACCTGCAATGGAGCAGGCTAACCGAAAAAACTGTATACCAGGATGAAGAATAGTGCTTTTTTCAGATTATGGGGAAAACCGCTGCTGATGGCATTGCTGTCGATAGCTGGATTAATTACAGCGCTGATGGGCGACGGTTACTGGGATGTATTTTCCTGGATAGCGCTGGCCATACCTGTTATCATCATTGTGCGCAACTATTATTTTACGGGGAAGCAGGGTTAAGCACCTGATACCTTCGTTATTACGATAAAAAAAATCGGCCAATCAGTCAATCTGGTTGGCCGATTTTTTCAATGCTATTTTGATGATTACTTCAATGTGATCGTGCTTACGGTAGATACTTCCCCTGTTTTTACTGCTACGGCAGCAACAGTAGTATCTTTTAAAATACCATTACCGGCAATAGCCACATTATAGGTACCTGCGCTTAAGCCTGAAATTACATAGGCGCCGGTTAATGCGTCCGGTAATGCGGAAGCCACGGTATCAGTGTTCTGAATAGCATATACGCCTTTCACCTGCAGTAATGGTAACGCAATTCCTTTAATAGTACCGCTGGTTGCTGCTGTATAAGTACGGATCACTGGTTTCAGGATGTACTTATTGCTTCCGGTGGTAACGATAGAGCGACCGGCATCAAAATCGATCCAGAGGCGGTATTCGATGTCGGCTACCAGGTCGGCATGCACATTCAGTTTTAAACCTGATTGCTGAGCAGAAGGCGTTTCCAGCGGGTGGGATACCCCATTCAATACTACGCTGTTGTTGGTGCCCAATACCAACCGGATCTGTGAAATTTTACCGGCGGGTAATTCTTTTGACGCCAGTAAGGTGTCTAATCCATTTCTGAAATCAAGCAGGTTATACACGCCGGGACGTGCCAGGGGAACAGATACCCAACCTGCACCTGTTTCTGCTGCATCAGCTGATGCATTTACCTGGATGTCCTGGATATCGATGTTCACTTCATCGTAAATAGCCGGATCATCTGTCAGGTACACTGTGAGCTTCGACTTTCCACTGTTGGAGGAAGACTCGTCTTTGCTGCACGCACTAAAGAATAGCATGGATGCGGAAACCACCATTAACGTGGCGAAGAATTGGTTTTTCATGATTCAAGAATTGAATTGAATAACAGTTTTCGGTTAAAATTTGAATTTGAGTTGATAAAGTTGACAACAGATAGTGACAGATTTTCGTGTTTGAGTTGTAAGTATACTCCCCGGAAAACAAAAACTGTACCGGAAAACGGACACACCGGTGGATGAGCGTTTTCCTGTCAACAGAACGGCCAGGCAAATTGCCTGGCCGTTCTGTTGACATATGCATAAACAGTATCTCTTATCCCTTCTTTCTCACCAGCTTTGCTTCTTTGGTGTCCATTCCATAGAGGTCATTGAACAACAATTTGAAGGTGCCTAACGACTGGGCGCGGAAAGTAATTTCAGGGCCAAAGGCATAGAGCATGCCGGCGCCCACGGGGGCAGAAAATGCGGCCACGCCATCTTTCAGGTATGTTTGTCCCCATGCCCAGCCGCTATGCAGCGGTTTATCTGTGGAAAACCAGGCAATGGGCTTAATTCCTTTATCAGCTGCATCTGGGTCCAGGCGGAACACGGGACTGTTATCGAAGTTCACATCTCCAACAGCGGGAAGGCCCCATGCGGCGGGGTGTGTGCTATCGAAAGACACCTGCAGGATGCTTCCGGGTACAAAATACTTTGTACCGGGTAATGGTTTTTCCTTGCCGGCTTTATCTGTTTCGACCAAGGCATTGTGCACCGGCAGGCCGAGATGATAGGCCAGGTTGGTGCTGCTGCCGATCGTGATCACGGTGCCGCCTTCTTCCAGGAATGTTTTTATCTGCGGAATAGATTTCTCTTTCGTGATCTTCCCTAACAAATGCCGGTATTGTTCCGGGATATCTGCGGGCGAAGGATCTTTGGGGGCATAGCCATACCTGTTGGGTTCTGCTCCTGATACCGGTGGAATAGCACGGGTAGCGAAGATGATGGCATCGTATTTACTGCGGAGATTACCGGTATCGATATCCTGCGGGTATATTACCTCGAAAGGGAAATGATACTGCTCCATGATCCACCGCATCCAGCCGGAGGGCATAGAGCCGCCGTAGGTGTCCCATAATGCAATGCGCATGGGCGCCATACTCACTGTTCCGGCCGGGCGTTTGCTGATACCGGTGGTTTTAAGTCCGAGGGTATTGGCGGATTGTTGCAGGATCTCTTTTGCTTTGCCATCTGCAGGCACATAAAAGCTACCCGCAACGGCTTTATCGTTGCCGGCTACTCCTTTGGTAAGACGGTATACTTTCACGCCTGCTTTCATAAGGTCATTTACCGCGATGAAGGCGTTGTTTTCCCGCGCACTCAGGAGGTAGCCGCCGGCAGTAGCCAGCGCTGCTTTGGGAGGTGATTGTAAAGCGCCATAGGGCAATTTTATAAAGGGTCCGTCGAAGCTATCCAGGATCCTGTCGAACTGCACGCCCATTTGAAACGCCAGTGTCCATCCGGCAGCATCATAAGGCCGGATGGGAGGACCACCAGGATACTGAAAATCGTTTGGATGATCCTGTGGTTCAAACATATCCAATACATGCGGGCGGAAGGCCTGGTTTGTTTTTACGATGTAGGAGCCGGCAGGGTATTGTTTACCGGCTACTGTGAACGGTGCATCTGCCTTCTGTACCTGTATGCCGGCTTTAATGAGGGCATTGATAAATTTCACGGCGGTGGGGAAATCGGCCTGGTCGGCGGGGAGGATGTATCCGCGGGGATCCCTTCCGGCAGGATCTTTAAACACCGCATCATAATACTTCATCGGGATATTGCTTCCCCTGCGCATCCATCCATACGGATCGCTGCCATCGTTTTTGTCGGTGGAGTCCACGTTATCCTTTTTAAAAGCAGCGGTAATGGCTTCGGAGCGTTTGGGTGATAATGTCCACGAATCCTGGTTGCCTTTATCGATAGCATTCTTCCCCATTTTGTAAATATTGAAAAGCACTTCATCACGTTGTCTTGCTGCGTAATCGAGCACCGCGTAGTTGAGCGATACCGAGTAATCAATCGAGCGTTTGAAGCGCCAGTCGTTTTGCGGTGTTACCGGGTTCGGGGTAGCGCCGTTGGGGATCAGTCGTTGCGGCACTACCGGAATTTTTTCCGGTGTAGGGTTGCCGATAATTTCCGTAAGCAGCCCGATCATGTTATGATACTGCGTGGTTGTGCGTAAGCCGCCATTGTACCAGGTAGAGAAGCTGGAGCCATTGAGGCGGGTGTAGCCGGGTTTATCTTCCGCATTGAGGCGGTTATACATCGCTGCGCCGAGTGCATCGATGCCAGTGATCATCAGCGGGTCAAAGAAATAATTGAAAGGGTCGCGGTAAGGAGGGCCTGCGAGTACGGATCCTTCCGGCCCGCGCTGGTGGTGATTGTACATAATTTGCGGCATCCATTCCAGGAACAGCTGGCGCCCCATGTTCACGCTTTCCTTCATATTCATGATGTAGAAATCGCGGTTATTATCGTGCCCGATGTACTTCTGGTATAGTACGGGCAGTTGATCAACCGTACGTTTCAGTGTATCTGGATTCCGCATGTACCAGTTGGACACCAGCTCCTGGCCGTCGGGGTTGGCGTGTGTCATGAGAATGATCACATTGTCGAGAATGCGCATGGTTTCCGGGTCTTTCCGGCTACTCAGTTCCCAGGCGGTTTCAATGAGCTGGTGAGTGCCTACTACTTCCGTGGCGTGCAAGCCGCCATCTATCCATACCACTGCTTTTCCTTCTGCGGCCAGTTCCCGTGCCTGTTCAGTGGAGATGCCTTCTGCGCGTGCCAGCTGTTGTGATATCTTTTTATATTTTTCCAGCAGTTTAAGGTTTGCGGGAGAAGAGATGATCAGCATGTACTGATCGCGGCCTTCTTCTGTTTTACCGATGTCCACCAGCTGTACGCGGTTCGACGTGGCAGCCAGTTTCTTAAAATACGCGGCTGTTTGCGTGTAGTTAGCCAGCTGATAATCGTCCCCGATGTTAAAACCAAAATGATCTTTCGGGGAAGGAATATTTTGCGCCATCGCCGTTGTGCAATACAATCCAACAGCGGTAAGCGTGACAAGCAGTTTATTTCTCATAACATTTACTGATTGAGTTATTTACGATAATCCAGTGCGGGTTTTCTGTCGCCCAGCATTGCTTCATATTTGAACCCGGTTCCCTGTCTTTTATCCAGTTCTTCTTTTGCCACTTTCAGGGTTTCCGGGCTTTTGAATAAATCGTATGCGGTGAGCGCCATGGTTTTGGCGGCCACCATCATGCCTTTTATGCCGATGCTGCTGCCGGCAGCGGCTACGTTCTGCCAGCTGTGACCGGAAGATCCGGGCACAAAGGTGGCCGTTACAATGCCGGCTGTAGGAGCCACCCAGCTTACATCCGCCACATCGGAAGAGGCGCTGCCGCCTTCGCGGATCATTGCAAAAGGACTCACGCGGGAAGTGACCGTATCAGGATCGGGAGTGTTATCTTTTTCCACGAAGCTGGCCTGGATCTTTTTTGCAAACTCCTTTTCTTCCGGGGTGTAGCTGAAACCGCCCACCTGGTGGAGATTTATATCCATTATTTGCGACAGGGTAATATTGGGCAACATGTTATACACCCCTCCTATTACCTCGTAATCCATGCGGGTACCGGTTCCCAGCGCAGCGCCTTCCGCGCACTTTACCAGCCGTTCCCACACGCTTTTCACCACTTTCATTTCCGGGTGCCTTACATAGTAATATACTTCTGCAAATGCAGGTACTACGTTGGGAGCGTCGCCACCTTTGGTGATCACATAGTGAATGCGGGTGGTAGAAGGAATATGCTCCCGCATCATGTTCACCATATAATCCATTGCTTCCACGCCATCGAGGGCGGAACGGCCTTTTTCAGGAGAGGCCGCCGCATGAGCCGCCGTGCCATAAAACCTGAACTTTGCGTTCTTATTGGCCAGCCAGGGCGACACTGCCGCAGAATTCTGGTTACCCGGATGCCAGTGCAGCACTGCATTTACATCTTTAAATAATCCTTCCCTTACCATGTATACTTTCCCGGAGCCGCCTTCTTCCGCAGGGCAACCATATAACCGGATCGTTCCTTTTGCACCGCTGGATTGCAGCCAGTTTTTCACACTGATGGCCGCCGCCACGGAGGCGGTTCCAAAAAGATTATGACCGCAGCCATGTCCGGGACCGCCGTCTTTCACCGGGTGTTTTTCAGGAACTGCTTCCTGTGACAAGCCGGGTAACGCGTCGTATTCTGCCAGTATGGCGATTATTGGTTCGCCGCTGCCATAGCTGGCTTCAAAAGCAGTAGGAATACCGGCGATACCCGCTTTTACGGTGAAGCCCTGTTGCTGTAAAGCTGTTTGCAGCAGTGCCGCACTTTTTTCTTCCAGGTAACCCGGTTCCGCATAGCTCCAGATCTTTTTTGCAATGGAATCGTAACTGGCGGTATGCTGATCAAGATACGTGATCATGGCTGCTTTATCTTTCTGTTGTTGCGCTGCCGCGGAAAATGCGAAACCACACATTATGCTGCTCAAAATGATTTGCTGCCTCATAAAATTATTTATACAATTGGTTAAACAGTAATTTGAAGGTACTGTGAGATTGACCCCGGAACGTGATTTCCGGACCAAAGGCATACAGTTTGCCTTTGCCTACCGGCGCCACAAATGCTGCAATGCCATTTTTGAGGTACTGCTGGCCCCAGGCCCATCCGCTGTGTAATGGTTTATCGTCTGAAAACCACATCAGTTTTTTAATGCTGGCGGTATCACCGGTGGCACTCAGTTTAAAAACGGGGCTGCGCTCAAAATACACATCATTTCTTGCCGCCATGCCGAAAGTTTCCGCAACGGTAGTATCTATATCCGCCAGCAGGAGACTGCCCGGAATATAGTATTTGGTACCGCTGAGTGATTTCCATTCATTTTTGCTGTTCTTTTCCACCAGTGCATTCTGTACCGGCAGTTGCAGGTGATAGGCCAGGTTGGTACTGCTGCCAATGGTAACAATACGGCCGCCGTCTTCCAGGAATTTCTTCAGCCGGGGAATGGAGGTATCCGCGGTAATTTTCCCCAGCCAGCCGCGGTATTGCGTTGGCAGTTCAGCTGGTTTAGGTGGTTTGGTTTCAAATCCGTTGCGTGTCTTTTTAGGTTTGCCGGTATCGGGTATGGCGCCGGTAGCAAAAATGATCATGTCGTATTTGCTGCGGAGCTTTCCACTGTCAATAGCGGAGGTATAAACGAATTCATAAGAGAAGTGATACTGTTCCATCAGCCAGCTGATCCAGCCGGCGGGAATAGATCCGCCGTAGTTGTTCCAGATGCCGATGCGCATGGGCGCTACTGCTTTCAAGCCGGCAGGTTTGCTGTCACTAACGGTAACGGGTATACCAAATGAGGCCGCATCTCTTGCGAGCAGTTCATGCGCTTTAGCAGAGGAAGGGATGTAGAAGCTACCTGCCTCTTTAACGCCAACGGGCACACGAAATACTTTCACGCCTGCTTTCAGCAGATCGTTCACTACGATGAAAGCATTGTTGATGCGGGCATCAATGAGGTAACCTTTGCCCATGGCCACTTCCTGCTTTGGCGGGGATTGCAGGCTGCCGTATGGCAGTTTTTCAAACGGACCACTGAAGGCTTCGGGAATACGATCAAACTGTACACCCATCTGGAAGGCCAGCGTCCATCCGGCGGCATCGTAGGGCCGGATAGGCGGACCACCTTCATATTGAAAATCGTTGGGATGGTCCTGTGGTTCGAACATGTCTATTACATGCGGGCGAAAAGCCTGGTTGGTTTTTACAATGTATGAGCCGGCAGGATATTGTTTTCCTCCCACTGTAAAACCAGCCGTGGCTTTCTGCACCGCTATGCCTGATTGAATGAGGGCATTGATAAACTTCACGGCGGTGGGGAAATCCGGCTGATCTGCCGGGATGATGTAGCCGCGGGCATCCCTGCGTCCGGGGTCTTTCAGCACAGCATCGTAGTATTTCACCGCCACAGTATCCTCCCGGCCGAAGGAGAATTCGCCACCACCTTCTCCTTCTGTACCGGGTTCGGATTTTTTATTGTTCTTATTGGCAATTTTTATGCTGTCGATATAGCTCGGGTAGAACGTCCAGTTGTCACGGTTTCCTCTCGCAATAGCGTTGGCGCCCATGCGGTAGATATTGAACAACAGTTCGCTGCGATAGCGGGAGGCGTAGTCGAGTACGGCATAGTTGAGCGATACGGAGTAGTCAATCGACTGCCGGAAGTGCCACCGCTGTGGCGTTACCGGGTTGGGTGTAGCGCCGTTCGGGATGAGCCGTTCGGGTACCAGGGGTACATTTTCCGGTGTGGGACTGCCTATTATTTCCGTCAGGATTCCTACCATATTATGAAAGTAGGGCGTAGTGCGCAAGCCGCCGTTCCACCAGGTGGAGAACTGTGAGCCGGCGCGCTGGGTATAGCCGGGTTTTCCTTCCACGTTGAGCCGGTTGTTCATAGCGGCGCCTACGGCGTCTATACTGGTTACGATCAGCGGATCGAACACATGGTTGAAGGGATCGCGGTATGGCGGACCGGCCAGCACGGAGCCCGCGGGGCCGCGCTGGTGATGATTATACATGATTTGCGGGAGCCACTCCACAAACAGCTGGCGGCTGATGTTCTGGCTCTCTTTCATGTTCATCATGTAGAAGTCGCGGTTATTATCGTGTCCTACATACTTTTCGTATAGCCGTGGTATGTTAGTAGCTCTTTTGCTGGTATCGGGTTCGCGCATGTACCAGTCGGACACCAGTTCCTGTCCGTCGGGGTTGGCATGTGTTAAGAGGATGATATCGTTGTCCAGGATATTCATGGTTTCCGGATCTGTACGGCTTACCAGCTGCCACATGGTTTCTATAAGCTGGTGGGTGCCTACTACTTCGGTGGCATGCAATCCGCCGTCGATCCAGATGATGGACTTCCCTTCTGCGGCCAGTTCGCGGGCTTGCTGGTCGGTAAGACCTTCCGCGTGTGCCAGTTGCTGTGAGATGGCTTTATACCGTTCCAGCCGCTTTATATTTTCCGGGGAAGAAACGATGAGCATATACTGATGACGACCTTCTTCTGTAAGCCCGATATCCTCCAGTTTTGTACGGGGAGAAGCCGACAGCTTTTTAAAGTAGGCGGCCGTTTGTGTATAGTTGGCCAGTTTATAATCATCCCCTATATTAAAACCAAAGTGTTCTTTGGGAGATGGCACCTGTTGTGCCCATGCGCCGGCTGCGACAGTCAGCAACAGGAGTAGCAGGCCGTAAAATTTCCTATTCATACGGGTTATCAGTTTCAGTTGATCAAAACGGGTTCTCTATTGTTTTTTAAACCTCACACCTACGCGGCAGTCGCCGGGTTCGCCTCTTGCTTCATCGCAGATATTGTTGAAGAAGGTGACGATCCTGCGGCCATCGGCCAGGTTGAGGATAAATTTGAACAAAAAGTAATCGTTTACGCTCACATTTGAAAGACTTACATGATTCAGTGTTGCCAATTGCGCTGCTGTAAAGGAATACGTTTTCGGGAAGGTGGTCACGGTTTCATATAAATGATCGTTGGTGCCTACTATGCTGGGCAGCGGAAACTGTGCGATGTTCGTATATTGGTTACCGGGAGAAGAGATCACTAACGGATAAGCAGGTACGCTGGTTTCGGCTTTATTATAGCTGGTATACACTTCAATAGAAGTAACGGTTTCTTTCCCGAATCCTTCCCAGCTGAGGGCAAAGGCAAACTGCTGACTGGCCACGTCCGGATCTTTCAGGTTAAAGAAAGCTACTTTGCCTGCCTGCCGCGTTGGCAGGGCTGTTTTGGTAGTATCTATCGTAACTACCGGCACGGCGGTATAGGTATATCCCTCCCATTCGTACTTCACCTTTTTACAGGAAAATGCAACCGATGAAATAAGCACTATAGCAACTATAAAATGTTTCATAATTATAATTTTAGTCCCGTAAAATTTTTTACCTATTTATCCCAGAAAACCGGTGTTGTTTGTTGCGCTACCTGCAAGCGGCCGGCGTCATCCCCTAAACTGGTATTGGCGGTAAGCTCTGTTTCTGAATAATACAGGCGCAACGGGAAGGTGTTGAGCGGCGACAGCGGTGTGCGCAGCGTTGGCAAACCGGTACGGCGATAGTCGTTATACGCTTCCATGCCATTGCCGTATTCCGCGATGTATTTCTGTGTCATCACCAGTTCCAGTTTACCGGCATTGCTGGCGGCGTCATATTTCACCAGCAGGCCTGCGGCAAAGTCGGCGATGGTGGTGGTGGTTAATGCAACGCCGCCATTCGCGGCGGCATAGGTGCTCACGCTGTTGAGATGTGCGGTGATACCGTCTTTAAACGCCTGCCGGGCATCGTCGCCGGTGTTGAGCGTAAGGGCTGCTTCTGCACGGATGAACTTCACCATGGCGTTGGTGATCATAGGCATGATGCCTGCGCCGGTACCATCTGTAGGGCCCACTACTTTGAGGACGCCGGTGGCATTGGTATTGGTAAGGAATTGATTGGTGACGGGCATATTATTTACCGGTGCATTGTCGTACAAACCGCCGGCGGGATAGATACCGAAGGTAGAGCGCCGGTTCAGATCGGCCGGTGCGGCGGTACCATCGCCGGGGTTGCGGCCATAGTAGCCGTTGCTGTTGGCCGAATTATTTAATCCTGCCGTGGCGTTCTGGCGAATGATGTAGTAGCGCAACCGGGGATCGTCGTTGTTAAAGAGCAGGTCGATCAGCGACTGGCTCATATAAAACGTTTTGCTGCCCTGGTATTCCGACCGGTGCCAGGGATGCCTGTTGTTGGGATTTTGCCCGGGCCCGAAGCGGAAGGTAAAGTCCGATGCGTTGGTATTGGTGGCGCCACCAATCAGCGTGGCCGGATCGGCGATCAGCGCCTGTATAGCGGTAGCGGATCGTGCAGGATTCACCAGGCGGATCTGGTTATACAGCTTTAGCTTGAGCGAGTTGGCCATCATGAGCCAGGAGCTTTTAAGCCCGCTGTACAGGAGATCGGATGTAGCGGGAACCAGTGTGGTGGCAGAAATTTTCCCGGCATCAACAGCTGCTTCGTCGATCATCTTCAAAAGATCTTCATAAATATCCGCACCTTTTTCAAACGGCGGGCTCACCGTTTCCTGGCCTTTTTGTGATTGTGAATAAGGAATATCTCCCCACATATCCACCATCAGGCTTACGAGGTATGCCTTCTCCAGTTTGGCGATGGCCACGTAGCCCCATTGTTCCTGTGCCGTGCCCGTTTTTATAATAGCCTCCAGGTCGTTCAGCGTTTGTGTGTAAAACCCGTCCCATGAGTCGTTGAAGCTGGTGCCCTGTTGCTGCAGCCTGCTCAGGCCGGAGGAGAAAACGGTGTACTGCATAAAAGTGGCGGTGCCGCTGTTCAGCTGGTACATATTGGCTGCCATTGATACTTCTGTCGCCGGCAGCAATAACGATAACTGGGCAGTGGTGGGATTGTTTGGATCTGTATTGATATCTACAAATTTTTTACAACCGGTAACTGTGAAAACACCTGCCAGTGCTATTGTATATGCAATATATTTAAGTGCCATCATCATATCAGGTTTTATGATCAGAAAGAACATTTCAGGTTTATACCAAAGCGACGGGTGGTGGGTACTGCCAGGTTATCGTATCCCTGCGAGTTACCAACGCCGAGCGAACTGACTTCCGGGTCGAAGTTGGTATACTTCGGGAAGTTGGGAGCGCTGTACCAGAGGTTTCTGCCGGTAACAGAAATGAAGGCAGACCCGAAAGGTGTTTTACCTAAAAAGCTTTTGGGAAGTTCATATCCCAGTGCCACTTCCCGCAGGCGAAATACGGTAGCATCGAATACTGATCCTTCATTAATACCGCCGTTGCCGGGGCCCATACTGCTGCTGAAGAAATGATCTTCAAAAGACAGCGCCACGTTATTCGGGATCTTATTGCCTTTGTCGTCCAGCAGCGGCGTTTGTGTATTGATATCGCCCAGCACGCCCGGCGATACAATGGTAAACTCGCGGTTTTCCATATCACGGGTAACGCCGCGCGACAGCATTTCCGCTACGGTGCGGGAGTACAGTTGTCCGCCTTGTTTCCAATCGAACAGGATATTCAATGAGAAGCTGCGGAAGCGGAAAGTATTGGTAATGCCTACCATGAAATCGGGATTGGGATTACCGATTGCTTTGAGTGCGCCGGAGATCAGTGGTTTACCTGTGTTGGGATCTATGAGCACATTGCCTTCCTCGTCGCGTGCATAGGCTGTTCCCTGGATAAGGCCGTATGGTTGTCCTACTACATGCACACTGCTGGTACCGTTGGTGCCGCCATAGCTGAAGCGTTCATATCCTCCCAGGTCGCGGATGATGTTCCTGTTACGGGTGAAGTTGGCCGAGATATCCCAGTTGAGGCCATTATTGGATTGCAAGGGCACTACCGTTAAACCCAACTCCACGCCTTTGTTGGTGGCTTCACCCAGGTTAAGGATCTGGGTAGTATAGCCGGAAGAGGGTGCAGCAGTAACCTCGAAGATCTGCGAAGTACTTTTCTTATTATACCAGGTAAAGTCAATGCCTATACGATTATGAAAGAACTGCAGTTCTGTTCCCAGTTCCAGTTCCGTGATAAATTCCGGTTTCAGGTTAGCGTTGGTGAGCAGGTTGGCCTGTGTAACGACGTTATATACGCTGCCACCTGCCGGCGTAAAGGGCAGTCCTACGTTTGCCGGCGTAGTGCTGGCGCCGAGGATCGGGTTGATCTGGTAAAAGTTTTGTGTTTGATAAGGAGAGGCTTCGTTACCTACTTTGGTATAGCCTGCTCTTATTTTACCAAAGTTCAGTACTCCTTTGGGCAGATGCAGCGCTTCTGTGAATACCAGTGATCCGTTTACACCGCCGTAGAAATAGCTTTTGTTATTGGCGGGCAGTGTAGAGGAAATATCGTTGCGTCCTACAAAGTTAAGGGAGGCAAAGTTTTTATAATCAAAGGTGATGTCTGTAAAGAAGGCGTAGTAGCGTTGTTTCAGGATGTTCCTGTTATTGATCAGCTGTATCGGTGTTACCGAGCTGGTGTTGTTCATGTCTATCAGGTCGGCCACGATGATATTATCCCCGTAAAATGCTTTCCTGTCTGTAAGCCGCTGGTTCACATTGTTACCAACGATTGCCCGCAGCGATATATCTGATGTAAGAGGTTTGGTGGCGGTTACCAGCAGGGTGTTATCCAGTTCCTGGCGGTAAATATTATCTGATGTGATGCTTCCGTTGGGATAGGAAGAGCTGCCTTTACCGCGTACGCTCATTCGCCTGTCGGTGTATGCGTTAAAGCCGATGGTATTCTGCACATTCAGCCAGGGCAGCGGATCGAAGCCCAGTACGAGGTTACCGTAGTACCTGTCCACGTCGCTGGTAGAAGGACTGTGTTTCACTGACCAGTAGGGATTATCAATTCCCGTATAGTCGTATACGTTACTACCATCCAGCGGGTTCTCGTAAGGGTAGTTAGTGAGATCGTAGCTGGTTGGTACGTACATGAGGGTAGACATGATAGAGCCTGTGAGGCCGCCTACCGGTGGTGTTTTTTGCCTGGTGGTGACGTAGTTGATAGCGCCGCTGGCATAGAATTTATTTTCCAGCCGGATATTTCCGCCGATGTTGACAGAGGAACGGGTTATTTCATTGCCGGGTACTACGCCTTTATTTTTTGTGTTGGAGAAGCCTGCGTTGAAGTTTCCTTTTTCGCTACCGGAAGAGATGGTGATGGCATTTTCGTATACGCTACCCTGGCGGAAGAAATTTTTCGCATTGTCCTTCGCATACGATTTGTAGGGCACCTGGATGGGCGTTACGCCATCTGCTTCGTAGAACTGCGGGAACACGGCGGAAGAGAACTGCCGCGTGAGCTGATGCGGAACGGTAGCGCGTGTGGGCAGGATGCTTTCCACTCCTTCAAAGGGCTGGCCCCAGGAAGCGTATACCCCTTGCCGGTAGTCGTTGTTGGTACCTTGTCCGTATTTGGTTTGATAATCGGGCAGGCCGGACACCTGTTCCACGGAATAGCCGGTGTTGTAAGTAATTTCTGTGCCTTTCCTGCTTTTCTTTTTACCTGCTTTCGTGGTGATGATGATAGCGCCGTTAGCGGCTCTTGATCCATACAATGCGGCGGCGGCAGCGCCTTTCAGCACCGTCATGGTCTGGATATTATTCGGATCGAGGTCGAATGCGCGGTTGGTAACGCCTGCGCCGCCTACGGTGGTCGCGCCCACGTTGGCGAAGCTGGAGTTATCGAAGGGAACGCCGTCTACCACAAACAGCGGCTGGTTGTTGCCATTGAGTGAGGAGTTACCGCGGATGGTGATATTGGTACCACCTCCGGCTACGCCGCCGGCAGATTGTACATTCACACCGGCTACTTTCCCGGTAAGGGCTCTTACGGGGTCCGGTTCTGATTTCTGTGCCAGTTTATCCGAGGTAATGGTGCTTACGGAGTAGCCTAGACTGTTTTTCTGGCGGGCAATTCCGGCGGCTGTAACCACGAAGTCCTGCAATTGTTTTACGGCGGCTTTCAGTCGTACGATACCGGCATCAGCGGCTTTTACTTCGGTGATGCTGTAGCCGATGGCGGTAACTACGAGGGTGGCGCCTTCTTTGACTTTCAGGGTGAAGGTGCCGTCGCCTGCCGACGTGACGCCATTGCCGGTACCTTTTTCCATGACGGTAGCGCCGGGGAAGGGATCGCCTGTTTCATTCAGTATTTTTCCTTTCACTACAATATCCGCCAGTGCGATGGAGGTCATCATATCCGGGCTGGCGGTACGTTTAGCGGCGGCGTCATTATCTGTAAGAATGATATAGTCATCGTTCACTACAAAACCTATTTCGAGGCGGCCGAGGAGCCGGTCGAGCACCTTACCGAGTGCTTCCTGGTCGGCCCTTGCGGATACTTTCCTGTCGAGCGCGATGTGGCTGGAGCTATATACAAATTTCACTTCTGCTTTGCTGTGGATCTGGTTCAGCACACCTTTCAGGCTCATATCATCTGCCTGCAGCGATATTTTCCTGTCGAGAACTCCCTGGGCGTATGCCGCAGCGGGATGCGTAATACCATAGAGTAATACGCCTGCCATCAGGTTGGCCGCCGTTACTTTCTTGCATTTGGACAGGAAGGCATTTGTCTTTAAATTTATGAGCATAGACCTTGTACTTTGTTAGATTTCGGAAAGAATTTGACAAAGGAATTCCCTTACCGCGCTGTCACGTGGTGATAAACAGGGCTATTTATCATAAGCTGGCGGGGCTGTCACCCCTCCGGCTTTTTTAGTTGGAAATGATGTTAGCCATGATGTTAGATTTTTGTGTTTGACTCGGTTTGATTGTGGTTGATAACAGGTTCATTTTTCACTTTTTTTGTTTGAGTAAAATAGTTTTGCCGTTGATCCCGAAGTCCAGGTTGAGTGCCTGGCTGATCATCTCCATTGTGTGTTGTAAAGACTGGTCAGTAAAATCTGCCGTGATTAGATTTGTGTTGATTACTGCGTCCTGCAGTTGTATGTTTATCTCAAATTTATTTTCTATCCGTTGTAAAACCTGTTGCATGGTGGCATCGTTGAATGCCATGTTATATTCTGTGCCTTTTGTGATATCGCTGATGGGCGGCGTTCCTTCTTCCTCTTTCCGTATAGCCGTTCCTGTTGTGGCATATATTGCCTGTTGTTCCGGGTACAATACGACAGGAGCCGATTGCGGCGCGCTGAGTGCAATTTTTCCCGTCAGCAGGGTCACCTGTGTTTCTTTGCCTGTTTCCCGGATATTGAAACTGGTACCCAGCACCGTGGTGGTGAGTGTGCCGCACTTCACCAGGAACGGATGCCGCGGGTCTTTCGCAATTTCAAAGAGGGCTTCGCCCTGCAATGTTACTTCGCGGTTACCGGCGCCAAAACCTGCCGGGTAAATTAATTTACTATTTCCTTTGAGCCAAACGATAGAGCCATCGGACAGGATATGTTTTTTAGTTTTGCCGGGAGTACTTTGCAGCGACACCAGGCGATGCGGCGCTACTATGTTCAACATTTCCTTTTTGAATATAGCGCCGGCGATAATGATACCCGCGATGCAGGCAGCCGCTTTCCAGTAGCGGAACAGCGATGTTATCATGCCGGGTTGCCGGTGTTGATTGATGCGCTTTACCAGGTGATGGTATCCTGCTATTCTGGCTGCTTCCTTTTCTGCTTCGGGCATCGCATCAAATGCGTGTTCCTCGCCTGTTGCATCCAGCCACTGCTCCAGCTGTTGCGCTTCCGCAGCTTCCAGCGTGCCATTTAGATATTTCTCGATTAAATTTTTAAGATCCTGGTTGTTCATCAGTTTTTCACACTTGTATTTAATCAGGCAGTTAATAGTGTCACCTATAGATAAGTACACTTTGAAAAGCGTAACACCTACGTCTTTAAAAAAAAAATTTAAAAATAGAAAGACCGGGTAGGCCATATTACTGTTGCAGGGCTGTATTCAGCACCAGGATGATGAGGCACAGGTGATGCCCCAGCACCATTCTAAGCTGCCGGAGCGCTTTGGTAAGATGGTTTTCCACTGTTTTGTGAGAGATGTTCAGTGTATTGGCGATGTCGGTAACAGAAAGATGTTGATGGCGGCTCATCCTGAATACCTGCTGGCATTTTTCCGGGAGCCGTGATACTTCTTTCTCCATGGTATTTTTCAGATCGGTAGCCGCGATATTTTCCTCGTTGGAATTATCGGATCGCTGTTCAGGTAATTGCGCAAACTGGTGGATATAGGTTTTGCGGATACGGTCTGATTTGAGATAGTTGAGTAGCTGGTACTTTACCGCGGTAAATAGATACGCGGAGAGCGTGTGTGTGAGTTGCAGTTCTTCATGTTTTTTCCAGAGGGAAAAAAATACTTCCTGGATAATTTCTTCTGCTATTTCTTTACTTTTCAGCCTGTTGTAAACATATCCGTATAAACGGGGCCAGTATTCGTTGTAGATAGCCTCATATGCACCCATATCACCTTCCTTCAGTAAGGCTAATATGTGAGATTCATCTGATTGATTATATTTTTTTATAATGTTCAATATTTTCGTTTATTCAGATGTTATAAACATAAACAAACGAAAAAAATACCAATTATCATAATAATAGGATGATAATTTATGTTGGAACACTTAAATAAATTGATTTTTTATAGGTAACGTGTTAAGTAACATGATAAAATGGCCTGGAATAAAAAAGAAAAGGCCGCCTTGTTACGGGACGACCTTTCCTGCCTATGAGTGGTTGGTTAAATATTATCTTCTCTTCCTGTAAAGTAGTAGTGTAGTAGCAAAAATCAGCAGTGATACGGGTATTACGCCAAAGAAAAGTATTCGCATGGTCAGGATCCCCTGATCATCGCTGTCGATTACATCTTTTGATCTGATGGCGCCGGTATTTACGGGGAAATCGCCGTAGGTAAACCAGCGGAATAATTCTGTGATCAGCGACTGGTTCCATACGGAAGGTTTGCGCCGCGCCAGCTCGCCGGTGCTCATAAAATCGGCATCGCCGGTAACAATGATGCGTTGGGTTTTGCCCGCCACTTCTCTTTCGGCGGCAATGGCCAGTGCCTGGTTATTTTTTGCCAGCAGCAGCGGTACCGTGTGGAAACCGTGCTGTTGTGCATACTGAAGATTCACAGCGCCCGGCATGGATACCACCGCACTATCACCCTTGAATGCGGCGAGCTTTGGTGAAATTTTCCCGGCATCGTCTGAAAAACGGGCGAGGATAAAGTCGGGTGCATAGTCCCTGCTTTCCTCCTGTACCGGCGCTGCGCCGGGTTGCACGCCCAGTTGTTGCAGTAAAGGTTGCAATATTTCCTGTGATCCTGGTTCTGTGATCACGAACAGGTTTCTGCCGCTGGCAATATATTGGTCCAGTTTTGCCTGTGCTGCCGGCGGGAGGGCTGTTTTCGGATCAGCAATTACCAGCACTGAAGTGGCGGCAGGAATTTCTTCACTGGTAAGATTTACGGTATCTACATTAAATCCCTGGTTAATCAACGCCCCCCTGAAGGTGAGTTCATTTACAAACATCCTGAATGCGGCATCACCTGCTTTTGTGATGCTTCTTTCGCCGTTGCCGGCAACAAACG
Source organism: Chitinophaga sp. W3I9 (assembly GCF_050434025.1). Classification (NCBI taxonomy): domain Bacteria; kingdom Pseudomonadati; phylum Bacteroidota; class Chitinophagia; order Chitinophagales; family Chitinophagaceae; genus Chitinophaga; species Chitinophaga sp. W3I9. Next base: position 2,776,959 of record NZ_JBNPWC010000001.1, on the reverse strand, counting down.
TAACCAAGGGTATTTCAACAGGTGTTACGATACGTTTCAGCGCAGCGGTAAATTCCTGTTCGCCGGGATATATCATGATATCGTTGTAATACCGGAGAAAAGTTTTCTTATCACCATATTGCAGGAGCCTTACCAGCCGGTTTTCTTCAGGCCCGAGATCCACCATTTTCCGGATCTGTGCAGGTGGAATTACTTTCTTGTAATCCAGGTCCTGGATATCTGCTACTTTTTTTGCGATGGCGGCATCGCTTTCTCCGGGGTAATTTTTATAGAGATTTTTGTTGTTGGCGAAGTCGTAGTAATACACATATTCCATTTGCAGGTTGGGCATAAACCGGCGGTAGGGTGTGAGTATTCTTTCATCCGCGCTTTTCTTCTCCGGTGCGCCGAGGTAGTAATTATCGTCGAGGATATTCACATAGGTGGTAATTTTCAGCGGCTTGTCCATCGCCTTTACCAATTCGCGGCTTTGCAGGCCGAGTGTATGGGTTTTGGTAGCCGTCATATCCACATACCCTGTAAAGGACGGGCGGGAGCTGATATACCCGGTGAGGAAGCAAAGCGCTATCAGTCCGAGGTACCTTGCGGTACGTATCCACGGTGACTTTGCCTCCCGCTGGTCTTGCAGCCGCATGCCGGTAATGGCCAGGAAAAAGCCGATTACAAGGAAGAAGTAAAAGGCGTCTTCTGTGCTGATCAGTCCATAAATAAATTGTTCGGTTCTACCTGAAATAGACATAAAATAGGTAATATGCCGCACTGCATCATTGCCCTGGAACAGGCCGCCGATAAAGTTGAGACCGGCCAGCACTGCCAATGTGCTGATAGCTGCCACCACCTGGTAGGTAGTAAGCGAGGACATGAACAGCCCGATAGCGGCATAGGCGCAGATGAGCAGGTACAATCCCAGTGCGCCCGAGGCCAGCAGTTTCCAGTCGATATGCTCAATAAAAAACGAACCGGAAATTCCATAGAGGCAAATGATAACCAGCAATAGTGCGCCGTATCCCATCATGGCTACATACTTTCCCAGTACGATGTCCCTTACTTTAATGGGAGACGACAATAATAATTTAATGGAACCGCTGTGTGTTTCCCGGCTGATGAGGCCCATCGTTAACAGTGGAATATAGAAGTACAGGGTATTTTTCACGCCGGGGTAAAATCCTTCCTGCTGACCAGTGAAGATCATGGAAGTAACATCGGTGAAGTGATGTCCCATACGTTGTGCGCGTCCTATCATCTGGATATAGTGAAGGAAGTCGATTCCTATTTGTACCGGGAATACAATTAAGATAAGCCAGGCTACCGGCGAATGGAACAGGAGGCTCAGCTCCTGGCGGGCTATTCTGATAATTATTTTCATTACTGTATGGCAGGTTTAGATTTTTTATTGGATAACTGTGCGAAAATGGCGTCCAGGGAGCTTTTCTCCAGTGTTATTTCTTTGAGGCGCCATTTTTTTTGCACGCTCATTTCCACGATATTTTCAGCGATATCGGTGGCGGGCTCAAATCTTACGCGGATCGTTTTTTCTGTCAGGAACTCCACGTCTTTAATGCCTTTGATGGCTCTCAGTTCCTTTTCTTCCGGAGGGTTTTCGAGGGTGGTGATGAGGCTGTCCGGTTCTATATAATTGTTGAAAGATTCCATGGTGTCTTTAAACACCATTCTGCCGCCTTCTATCATAATAATATCCTGGCAGGTAGCCTGTATTTCCGAGAGAATATGTGAAGAGAAGATTACGGCGCGATCTGTGGCTATTTCTTTGATCAGCTGGCGTACTTCCAGGATCTGGTTGGGATCCAGGCCATTGGTGGGTTCATCCAGCACTACCAGCAGTGGCGTGTGAATGAGTGCCTGCGCGATGCCTACCCGCTGGCGGTAGCCACCGGAGAGGTTGCCGATGAGCCTTTTGCTGAAATGTGCCACACCGCATCTTTCCTTCACGGTATCTACCGCTGCTTTTATACGGCGTTTATCTATCAGGCGGAGGTGGGCGCAAAAGGTAAGGTATTCATCTACTGTTTGTTCGAGGTAGAGCGGTGCATTTTGCGGCAGGAAGCCAATCCTTTTCTTTGCTTCTTCCGGGTCGGCCCTCATATCGATGCCTTCAATGAGCACCTGGCCGCGGGTTTGACTTAACACTCCGCAAAGAATGTTCATAGTAGTGGATTTGCCGGCGCCATTGGAGCCAAGCAACCCTACAATGCCTTTCTTGTTGATTTCGAAACTGACATCTTTCACTGCCCAGTCTTTACTGTAACGGTGTGATAGTCCTTCAATTTTAACGATGTTGTCTTGCATGTGTGATTTAATTAGTCAATAGGAGGTTAATGACGCCGGCAGGTTACCGGCGTCACAAATGGAACAGGGAGGACAGGAATGACTTATGGATTCAGCGGCCAGTCCGGGTTGAATACAGTAGCATTGGGCCACAGCTGGCGCAGGTAATTATTACTACCGGGCAGCAACTCATACGTTTTGCCTTCTGCGGTATGCTTTATTATTTTCTGAAAACGGGTTTCTTTGTTCAGGCGTTTCAGGTCGATGACCCGCATCCCGGTGAATGCCATTTCCCTTCTTCTTTCTTCCAAAACAAACCGTAATACCTTCTCACCATCATTACTGAAGTCTGCCGGGGTAAAGGCTTTATAGGCAGCGGGTGTAATCCGGTTGAGTCTTAATTTATTGATATCTGCGAGGGCAGCTGTTAAATTGTTTTCACGGGCAAAGCATTCTGCGCGGGTCAGGTACATTTCCGGCACATTGAGATAGTTGCTATAGAAATCTCCGCGGAGGAAGATCTTCACCTGGTACCTGGACATGTAATTAAACGGTGGCGCGGGAGGCCAGCCATCGGCATAGTATAATGTCCAGCGTTTATCGTCGTTGGTAAAGAGTGCACTTAATTCCGGGGAGGCGCAAACATCCATGGCCAGTCCGAATGGTCGCAGGAAGTGCCGGGCCACGATGGTTTCTGTATTAAGCTGTGCGTCGGGGATGTTGGTCCATCCGAGCGGCGCACCGGGAACATTTGGAAACGGCCCGGGGATCGTGATCTTATAATCATTCATGTTGGCCAGCTCACTTTGCAGCGACAACGCCAGGTCCGCATTTTTGCGGGCATTGACGTAATCGCCCATAAAGAGATAGGTTCTGGCCAGTAAGGCGTATCCGCCTGCTTTACCTGCCCTGAACTTTGTGAGCTTATGATTTAGCGGCAAATCTGTGATGGCGGCGTTGGCATCGCTGAGTACCTGGTCGTATACTTCTTTTACCGTGTTCCTTTTGAATTTTGCGTTGATGTCTGCAATCAGTGCAATGGGAATACCGTCCTGCGTGGCGGCGGTGGCGGCATCATAATGCTGTGCGTATACATTTACCAGCTGTAGGTGTTCCATTGCGCGGCCCAGCAGGGCTTCCGCGCGAACACTTTTTTTGTTGGCTTCTGTACCTTCCGTTGCATCCATGATATTGTTGATGATGCTGTTGTAATAAAAGATCCTTTTATAGCCTTCACTCCAAAGGAAATCGTTGGTACCTTGTTCATACGGCGCGGGGTTGAAGGTATAAATTTTCCGGCCGGGCAGTTGTTGCTTCGTGAAGAGGTTGCCGGGATTTCCTTCCGGCAGGAAAGCATCGTCTGAGAGCAGGTCCCAGAAGTAATCACCGAAGTTCACTACGGTGCCGGAGTTAAGCATATTCTCGTAATCGGCTACTGTTACCGGGATAAATTTATCCTTTGGTTTTATATCCAGGAACTTTGTGCAACCGGATAAGATCAGTATGCCGTAGATGATATAAAGATGTAATTTTTTCATGTTTCCTGGTTTTAAAAGGTGATATCTATTCCTGCCATGTAAGTGGACATTACCGGTAATGTTCTGTTAGCGTACTGGCTGGCGATTTCATAAGCTTCAGGATCAATTCCAACGGAGTTGTTGTACCAATGGAAAGGATTTTGTACCTGCAGTGTTAATTTGGCGGAAGATAATTTTTTGACACGGGACAATACGGGCGCAAAATTATAAGAGAGGGCAATATCCCTTACTTTGATATAATCTGCCTTGAGTACATTTTGATCTGAGGCGTACCAGATGAGCGTATAATAGTTGCCGCCATTACCTTTGAGATCGGGCGCCGGTAACATGCCGGGTTTATTTTCATCGCCGGGTTTGCGCCAGAAGTTCATCACCCTGCTGTCTACATTGCTGCGAGGGAAACCATAATCGATAACAGGCACCACATCTCTCATCACATTTCCTCCATTGGCAATGATCATGATACTTAGCGTGAGTTGCTGATAAGTGAAGGTGTTGGTAAAACCAGTTGTGTATTTCGGTCTTAATGTGCCGCTGTATACAAGGCCGTTTATATCCGTCATGTTGGCCACAATGGTACCGGACTGGTCATAATTCTTTACCACTTTTCCTGCGGCATCGTACACCATCATGGAACCGTTAGCCGGATCAAGACCTGCCGATCTGAAACTGAAAACGGCATCCATCGGGTAGCCAATGCGATTTACGCCGTAGCCACCGGTAAGGCCGTATACATTTTCATCCCTGGTATTTATTTCTGTCATCTTGTTTTTATTGAAGCTCAGTGCCAGGGTGCTGCTCCAGGTGAAATATTTCTTGTTTATATTGAGGGTGTTGAGTGCCAGCTCAATACCTTTATTATTTAAGCTGCCGTAGTTAATCAATGCGCTGGGAAATGCGTTGGTGGGATCGATGGCCTTTTCTCCCAGCAGGTCGGTGGTTTTTCGGATGTAGTAATCTATTGATCCTGACACCCGGTTATTTAATACGGCGAAGTCGACACCAATATTGGTAGTAGCTGTTTTTTCCCATCTTAATGATTTATTTGGCGGATAGATGATATCCGTTGCGGTGGCATTGGCTTCAGAAAAGAAGGTAGATCTTGCCTGGAGGTAGGGTCCTACCGTTCTGGCCACGTTTCCGCCGAGGCCGTAAGTAGAGCGGATGCTCAGGCTGTTTAACCAGCTGATATCTTTCATGAAATCTTCTTCAGACATTCTCCAGCTGGCGCCAACAGACCAGAGCGGCAGGTAGCGGTAGCGGGGGTCGGTACCAAAGAGGTTGGAGTTATCTACCCGTACGCTTCCGGTAACGTTATACTTCCCGTTGTAGGTATAGCCGGCATTACCATAGGCAGAGATGTATCTGTCTTCTCCATAATAAAAGTTATTATTTTCGTTATACCTCATGGAGAAGGTGCTGCCCAGGGATTCTGTTCCTTTCAGATTGCCGAGGGCAATTTCATTTACCGGCAGGTATTGCAGGTTATTATCGTTATAGCCCATTTTAAACACGGAGGTCGACGTTTGTGATACTGCCCTGCGTTCCACACCGGCTAATGCCGACACGTGATGTTTTGTGCTGATATTTTTGTCGAAGTTCAGTTGTGCGCGGGCGGTATAGGATTTTGAATTGCCACGTGTTTCGTATAGTTGTCCACCGTCAGGTACATTCTTCACCAACTCCCCGTCGATGACCTGCGCTGCGTCGTTGATCATATTTTTGGTGTAGTAGGAGTCGGGAGAATAATATGATTTATTGTAACTGCTGCCGCGTTCTGTCTGGTATTTCAGATCCAGTGTAAGGCCGCTGATAATTTTAACGGTGAAGCCACCCTGCAGCCTGAAGTAATTTGACCAATAGGAAAGATCTGATTTATACAGCTCATCCAGCGGATTAAATGTTTCATCATACAGCCCGAGGTTTTTCAGGCGGTCTATTTCATAGGGTGACTTTAATTTAGTGAACGGGGCGGAGCTGCCATCGGGATTTTTCAGCACTTCGTAAGGCATATTCCGGTAAAAGGATTCGGGGCTTTCGCGGAGATACTTCCCGTTGCGGATATTGGTATTGGCGCCTACTTCTGCGTCCAGCCATTTAAACACTTTCACTTTATCTTTCATGCCCACGTTAATATCTTCATTGCCGGTACGGAAACCGTAGTCCCTGTTACCTGTATAATTCATCATGATATTATACTGGTGAATTTCGTTTCCACCGCTGGCGGAGAAGCTGTGGCGTTGTTTGACACGGTTACGCATGAACAGGTTTTCCAGCTGGCTTTGCCCGTTAGCGTTCCTTAAATTATTGAGGGTATTGTCGAGATCAGTTTTGCTGATGAGATTTTGCTCATAATTATAAAGTGCTTCCATTGCTTTTGGCTGGCCTGCACGTTTGATGACATCGTTATAACCAGGATGCCAGCTATTGAACAGTTCCTGTTGCAGATCCACCATCTGGGAGGAATTGAGCAGGTGCATATAACCTGCGTCGGGGGTGCCTGTTATAAACGCGGTGCTGTTGAAGTTGACCGTGAGTTTCCTGTTGCTGCCATACCTGGTGGTAATAGAGATCACGCCATTGGCTGCCCTGGTTCCGTAGATCGAGGCGGCGGCGGCGTCTTTCATTACTGTTACATTCACTACATCAGCGGGGTTGATATAGTTAAGGTCTCCTTCGAATGGAAAACCGTCCACCACATATAGCGGGTTTTGGTTGCCGTATAAGGTGGAAAGTCCGCGGATATTAACGGCGCCGTTCTGCATAAAGAGGCCGGGCACAGTGCCTTCCAGGCGGTCCATAATATTGGTTTCCATCCTGGCGCCGAGTGTTTTTTCTGTAATCACGCTGAATGATCCGGTGGCACGTTCTTTTGGAATTGATTGATAGCCGGTATTGGCCGTAACATTTAATGCTGATAAGGTAGCCGAGATGACAGACAAAACGATGTTACCGATATTCCCGGTTCGCAACATACCGGAAGTCACTGTCACCTCTTTTGTTTTATATCCTATAAAGCTGATGCGAAGTACATCCCCGGCAGATACCGGCAAGGTGAAGTTGCCTTCTGAGTTGGTAATAGCGGGTTGACTGGCGCCAGGCACCTGCACCGTAGCCCCGATGAGGGGAATGCCGGTGCTGTCGGTAACATGCCCTGTTACCGGTGATTCTTTCTCTGGTGTGGCGCTATTCGCAGCAGCAGGAGGCTTGCTGTACAGCATGATGGTGTTGCCTGCTATTTTATAGTTGAATGGCTGGTCCTTCATCACCAGTTCCAGGAAGCTGATCAGGGGCATATTCTGCACTGATACTGATACGGTGCCGGCCTGTTTCAGGAGTTCAGATTTACCCCACACCACGAAACCTGTTTGTTTTTTGATGGCGGCAAAAAGTTTTTCCATTGGGACGGCTCGTCCGGAAAAGGTGACAGATTGCGAAAATGTGTTGGCTGATACATGTAAGCAAATGGTAAGAAGGAGAACACTGGTAAATCTCATAATCCGGAGCATTTTGGTTGGGAGCCGGCACGGCAAGTCCCAACGGCTCCAATAAGCAGTTTTTTGCATAGATTTGCAACGTTTGGTTGTTAAAAATGGAGGTCTCGAAACCTGATTTAAGTCAGCCAGCAACTTTCCGGAAGTGTTGGTCGCACTTCCGGTTTTTTTTGCCGGTCAACCTGTTTTAGTTGATATTCATTACTGGCATAGTGTTTCAGTTTTACGGTATCCGGGATAAATAATATACGTTAAGGCATTACGATCAGCCGCCGGCCCTCTTCCAGCCGGAAATGCACATCCGACCGTTCCAGCCCCGCGAGCACATCAGAGAGTTGCAGGGTTCTGCTCATCTCACCAAAAAAATGAACATCGGGCACATTTCCTTCATACACTACTTCCAGGTTGTACCAGCGTTCCAGCTGCCGCATCATTTCCCGCAGGCCCACTCCTTCGAGGTTAAACAGGCCGTTTTTCCAGGCGATGGCCTTTTCCACATTTGCGTTCCGCGTTACTTTTATACCTGTATCACCTGCCTGTAGCTGATCTCCTGGTTTTAACACCACGCTGCCAGCGGTTTGATTGGTAAGGGATATACTGACCGCTCCTTCCACCAGCGTAGTATAGCTATTCTTTTCATTCGTGTATGCGTTTACGTTAAAACCGGTACCGAGTACCTGGATGTCCATTTTCCGGAGCACATTCACCCTAAAGGGTTGTGCTGCGTTGCCGGCAACTTCGAAATAGGCTTCCCCGGAGAGTTCCACTCTCCTTTCCTTTCCTTTGAAGGCTACAGGAAACTGCAGGGAGCTGGCGGCATTGAGCCATACTTTGGTGCCATCCGGCAGTACCACCTGGAATTGCCGTCCTTTGGGTGTGGTGATGGTATTGTATTCCATTTCGCCTGCACCCGGGGCTTCCTGCGTGTATTGGAGGCCGTTACTTTTCAGGACTAGGGTAGTTCCGTTCTGATGGGTGATGATACCGTTTCCCATGCTGTCGAGCACCATCTGTGAGCCATCCGCCAGCGTAAGGATGGCGCCATTTTTCCCGGGAGCTATGTCCTGCAGCGTGTTTCCGGCGATAACAGCAACCGGTTGCCGGCGATGATAGTGGCTGATAAACCAGGCAGCTGCCCCAAACAGTAACACTACAGCGGCCGCCCATCCCCATTTGTGGAGGAAATGTACACGGTGAAGCGGTTTGGTAACCGGGTCGTTTGATAGTTTATCCGATGACAGGATCTGGTCAGCCACCTGCATCCAGTGTTGCTGGTTGTAAGCCGGCAAGGCGGTTGAATGATGTTCCTGCAGCCAGCCTTCCACGTCGTCGATAGAAGCGCCGGTTTCGTCCCGGTCAACCCAACCGGTTAATTCGTCCAGTTCTTCCTCTGTGGCAGTGTGTGTTGCCAGACGATCGAGTAAATATGCCAGTCGGTGGTGATGTTCCATTTATGAAGGTGATACAGGTAAATGAAAGTGATGTATGTCCCCTTATCTATACCAGACAATTGAGCGGGGAATTGGTACCGAAAAAAAGTGAAGTTTTTTTTCAGAGGGACTGTTTATTCAGATGAGTATATCTATCAATATGGCCAGGAGCAGCGGGTAGCCGGCCTTTTGCAGGGAGGAGCGGATATTTTTCAACGCCATTACCAGCAGGTTTTTCACCGTGCTGATGGCGAGATCCATATGTTGTGCGATTTCACTGCTGGAGAGTCCCTGTTCACGGCTAAGGCGGTAGATTTGTTGCTGCTTCTCCGGTAATTGCTGCACAGCCTTGTTCACCAGGCCCAGCAACTGCCGGAATTCAATCATGTCTGCCACCGGCAGGTCCTTACCCGAGCTGTCTTTTTCATAGCCAACGGTATGCATTACTTTATCGCGGATGGTTTGGCGACGGACATAGTTCACGGCCAGGAAAAAACAAATTTTTTTAATCCAGGCGCCTGGTTGTGCCACTTCCGTGAGTTGGTCGCGGGCTACCCATATTTTGAGAAAGGTATCCTGTACCAGGTCGTCTGCCACTGTCACTGATCCGGTAATACGTGCTGCCATCGCCTGCAGGCGTGGTGCATAAATTTCAAAAAGACTCCTGAACGCAGATTCGTCGCCGGCCGCTATCCGCTTATAAAGGTCAGGAGCATCAATAGAATGGCCCTCGCTCATTGACAACCTTGCTTGCGTGAAATAACAAATGTGACGGCAAGGTAGAATAATAATGTAAAATTCCATAGCACCCGGGGAAATGTGCTGACGGACGTATTTTATTAACGGGAAAGCATATAAGCTACCAGCGCCATGGCAGTGATACCTGCTACATCATTCCAACGGAAAGGGGATGTCTGGCGATAGTTGTTTAAATGATGGTGAGATGGATAGGCCTCGTATATCAAGCTACTGCTGTTGCTGCTGTCCTTGACAGCGGGCAGGTATTGCTGCCATGACCACTGTTTATGGTTGGCAGTCTGCCCAAAGGAATTGGTTTTCGGGGCCGGCAGCGGCAACATTTCTTTCTTGCCGGTGATCGCGCTGCTGTCCTGCGCAGGTGCGGTTAAAGTAACGCCCACGGTCAAACCGGCGGTGAGCATGATTGCCCGGAAATAACTTTTCAATTGATCTGGTAGTAGCATGGTAATAGTCCTCCTGTATTCAGGACGCATGGAATTCGCCGTTCCCCTATGCGCGGGGTATTTTTTTTCCGGCAAAATAAAGAGCCTTTGTACTGCAGGGCAATACAAAGGCTCTTTATTTTTATAGAGATAAATTACGCCTGGTTGTTTTGCACCGGAAAAAGCGTGCGCAGCGCGGGAATACGTAAAAAGAGGCTTACCCATACCAGGATACCGAACACCACCGGGAAATAATAGGGTTCGTTGATCCTGGACATGATGGCTACAGCGCCGCCGAGGTAAGCGGTGACCAGTATCGCACCCAGTATAGCCGTACGGGGAATGGCATACAAAATAGTGGCGATGAGCAATATAATGCCGATACCCTGTACCTGTTCTGCCGGCCAGCCCAGCTTTACGCTGCCTTCCATGGAAGTGATGTTCTTAATTACTTTCATGATGGCGTCTACCAGGAGAAAGAGTACACAAAGAACGGTGATTACCCAACCGGTAACATTAGCTGCTTTAGAAGGAGCTTTCTTATTCAGATAAATTGTTTGCGCTTCCATATAAGTTGTTTTTTTGTTTTTGTTTGATTTGATTGACAATACAAACTTACCGGCATTTGTGCGCATTCCTGCTGGGGAAATACGACATTCTTACTGGTTGATTGCGACAATTCAGGAACATCTTACCTTTGCGTCATGGATTATTTCAAAAAGCAGCTTGATTTATTAAAAACAGAGCGGGAAGAAGACAGGAAATCATACAAACAAATGACGGAATCCACATCTGTAGCAGATCGCAGGGCAAACGGACTTACCTGGTACCCTATTGCTATCAGGGGATCAGAGATGAGCCGGGGAGATTACCTGACGGTGGAAGTGGAGCGTACCACTCACCAGGACCTGCCGCATCAGCTGCGTTTTGGCGCTTCTGCCTTATTATTTTCCAATCATGATCCAAAGCAGGATCATCTTGAAGGCACCATCACTTACCAGGGCGGGAACAGGCTGAAGATCACCCTGCGCACCGACGAGCTGCCGGAATGGGCCAGTGATGGTAAACTGGGCATCGACGTACTTTTTGATGATAACAGTTATGACGAAATGCAAAACGCCCTGAAACAGGCGGATGCATTGCAGGATAAAGTACCCGAAGGACGGCTGATAAAAATACTGACCGGGGAAAAGAAACCCGTGTTTCATCCGGATATTACTCCTTATGTAAATCCCGCGCTGAATGCCTCCCAGCAATCGGCCGTTAATAAAATACTTTCCGCCGGCGACCTGGCCATTGTACACGGTCCGCCCGGCACTGGCAAAACCACTACCCTGGTACAGGCCATTAAAGCGCTGATCAAACAGGAGCAACAACAGATACTTGTGGTGGCGCCTAGTAATACCGCAGTGGATCTGCTCAGCGAAAAGCTATCGGATGAAGGACTGAATGTGTTGCGGGTGGGCAACCCGGCGCGCGTATCAGAGCGGCTGATGTCGCTCACGCTCGACAGCAAAATATCTGAGCATGCCAGTATCAAAGAAATCAAGCGCCTGAAAAAGCAGGCGAATGAGTTCCGCGACATGGCCCACAAATACAAGCGTAACTTTGGCAAAGCAGAAAGGGATCAGCGGAAAGCCTTGTTTGACGAGGCCCGCAAGATCATGAAAGAAGTAGGCAATACAGAGCAATATATTATTGACGACCTGATCTCCAAGGCACAGGTGATTACGGCCACCCTGGTGGGCGCCAATCATTATACCGTGAAAAATTTAAAGTACCATACGGTTGTAATAGATGAAGCCGGGCAGGCACTGGAACCTGCCTGCTGGATCCCCATCCTGAAAGCGCAAAAGGTAATCCTTGCCGGAGACCATTGCCAGCTATCGCCCACCGTAAAATCGGAGGAAGCCGCCCGTAAAGGTCTCAGCACTACCCTGCTGGAAAAATGCACCGCCCTGCACCCCGAAAGCGTAACGCTGCTGGAAGAACAGTACCGTATGCATGCCACTATCATGGGATATTCTTCCAGTATCTTTTATGAAGATAAATTAAGGGCCCATGCCTCTGTTGCCGGACACCTGCTGTTTTCCGAAGATAACCCGCTCAGCTTTGTAGACACTGCCGGTTGCGGTTTTGATGAAAAGCTGGATGGCACCAGTACCACCAACCCGGAAGAAGCTGTTTTTTTATTTAAACATCTTACCCGGCTGGTAACTGCGCTGGGGGAACATTACCAGCCGAAAGACTTTCCCACGGTGGCGGTTATATCTCCCTATAAACAACAAATACAATTATTAAAAGAGCAGCTGCATCACTCCCCGTTGTTGCAGCCCTATGCAGACAAAATATCTGTGAACACCATCGATAGTTTCCAGGGACAGGAGCGCGATATTGTGTATATCAGCATGACGCGCAGCAACACCGAAAATAAAATAGGCTTCTTATCAGACATCCGGCGGATGAATGTAGCGATGACCAGGGCCCGCAAGAAGCTGGTGGTGATAGGCGACAGCGGCACCCTTTCCCAGCTTGGGTTTTATGCGGACTTCATCACTTATGCGGAGCACAAAAACGCCTACCAGAGCGCATGGGAGTTTATGGATGTGTAACGCTGGTTGTCATTACCTTTTCCAATACCTCAAAAAAAGCGGGTTGCTGTTCAAACATCGGGAAGTGACCCGAAGCCTGGATCCAATGCAGTACGATATCCGGGCGGATGATCTTCAGTTCGTAGGTATAGAAAGCCAGGGGATCCTGGCGGCTGCCGATCACGGTTACCGGCCCTTTATATTGCGGCAGGTTTTTACTGAGATCAAAATGGGTCCGTTGCAGGTCTGATACCATTAACCCCTGCATACGGACATTGGGTTTTGCCACATAAATCTTCCCCATGAGGCTGTCGATGTCCGCTTTGTTGTAAATGTATGCCAACCGTATGGTGCGGTTATACAGCGCACTGTCTGCGCCAGTTGCCCTCCCTCCTTCTATCTTTTTGCCCAGGGAATCCATCAGCGCCAGGTCGGATACACCCAGGCGTGCCCGCAGGTTGTTCATGTGCGTGGTCATGAAATCGGCGGAGAACTTATAGTAGCCAGGATTTGCCAGCACCAGGGCGCGCACCTTTTCCGGGTGGGCAGCTGCGTAACTCATGGCCAGCATCGCGCCCCAGGAGTGGCCGTAAATAACGGTTTTGCTGATCCCTTCTTTCTGCAGCAACCGCTGAATGTCTTCCACGGCGGCTTTGAGGTTAATAGTGGTGGAATCGAACGGTACGGGGATGGATAAGCCGGTGCCCCGCTGTTCCAATAAGATGGCCCTGTAATGCTTTCCCAGCTCAATCGCCACTTCTTCCTGCTGCAAACAGGAGTTGCCAGGGCCGCCAGACAACACTATAACAGGGCTTCCCTTCCCATAAGTATGATAATAAAGCCAGCCGTTGGGGTATTTCAGTGAGTCCAGTTGCTGTGCATGGATAGGCAGGCAATACAGCAACGTGGTTAACAATAACAACAGTTTCATAAGACGGTTTTTCTCCATTAAAATAGGTGATTTCAGGCATATAATGCGCCTGTTCCCCTGAAAGCCGCTGCTGTAAAGGACAAATAAATCCTTGCCGGAAGCCTGAAAAACCGTAACTTTGCCCGTTTTTCGGGATAAGATAAATGGTAGCCTGCTCATAATGATCAGCCTGTTTATTTTTTGAATAAATACATTATGAGTAAAATAGTTGATTACAGGAAGTTACTGGGTGTTACCAAAACTACTGAAGTAAAAGAATTGAAAACGATCTACAGGAATTTAATGAAGGAGTGGCATCCCGATAAATTTGAAGGCCTGGCAGAAGAACAGAAACTGGAAGCAGAAGCAAAGAGTAAAGAATTGATTGAGGCTTATCACTTTTTAGTAAGTATAGCACCTGAAACAATTGCTGCTGCTTTACCACAGTACACAGCCACCATTTCTGCTTCTACCCTGGTGGATTTCTCCTATCAGAAACAAACGCTTCAGCTTCACTTTGAAGATGGCAGCAGTTATGAATACCTCGACGTTCCGAAAACATTATATATAAAGCTGATCAACTCTGATACGCCGGGCAGGTTCTGCCGCAGGCATATTTACCACGAATTTGTATACCGTAAAGTGAGCAAGGCGGTTGAAGCATAGCATACCTGTTAGTATGCTTTGTTTTAAAGAATAAACTATATTTGCGCCATGCGTTCATGGATCACAAAGATATCGTTGATGCTGGCAGTAATGGTTATTACTGCGCACAACGTTATGTTTCATGACCATCAGCATATCATTTCATCGTCCGGACACTCCGTCCACGATGATGATGATGACCACGATCATGATATGCAGCATTCGCTGGCGCTGAACCTGATTGATCACAGCTTCACTTCTCCCTCTTCCAGCCACCTGCAACACGAAGTGCCCGTTTTAACGCTGGCGCCTGCACCTGACCTGGTTTCTCTTCCGGAAGTTATCTGCTTTCTGATATCGAAAACCAGCTATCAGCAAAAGCAGGAATTTCCACCTCCGCTGCAAAGCCTTTCATTTTCGGCATTAAGAGCACCCCCTATTTTCCTTGCATAACTTCACCGGAATTTTGTTTATAAGACGGTTGTATTAATGCTATTGCGTTTAATGCATTCAATCTGATAAATCTGTCTACTGGGAATACCAGCACCGGTGGCTGCTTTCCGACCTTCCCTGCATTTTATTTTTAGTACTTATGCCCGCTCAACGGGGCGGAATGAGTATGCCAATTATTCGATATGCTGAATAAGATCATTGAATTTTCAATCCGGAACAAATTGATTGTAGGCTTATTTATACTCGGTCTTATCGGCTATGGTATTTATGAAGTCACCCGGCTGCCGATAGATGCGGTACCTGATATTACAGACAACCAGGTACAGGTAATAACCGTAACGCCTTCATTAGGTGCGCCGGATGTTGAGCGGCTGATATCGTTTCCTATAGAACAGGCAAACCGCAGTATACCTGGACTGGCAAAGATCAGGAGCTTTTCCCGGTTTGGGTTATCTGTAGTGACCCTTGTTTTTAATGAGGACGTGGATGTTTACTGGGCAAGACAACAGGTTACCGAACGGCTGCAGGAAGTGCAAAGCCAGATACCCGGCGGAATAGGTGTTCCCAAGCTGGCGCCGGTTACAACTGGTTTAGGAGAGATTTACCAGTATACGGTACGGCCTAAAAAGGGCTATGAAGACCGGTATACGGCAATGGAGCTCCGCACTATCCAGGACTGGATTGTTCGCCGGCAACTGTTGGGCGTTACCGGCGTTGCGGATGTGAGCAGCTTTGGCGGCTACCTGAAACAATACGAAATAGCGGTAGAACCGGCCAAACTGAAGTCTTACGGACTTTCCATCAATGATGTATTCAAAGCACTCGAAACAAATAACCAGAACACCGGTGGTGCTTACATTGAAAAAGAGCCAACGGTACTTTTTATTCGCAGTGAGGGCCTGGTCGGCTCAGAAGAAGATATCAGGAAAATTGTCGTTAAAAATACCGGTAACGGCACGCCGTTGCTGGTAAGGGATATTGGTGAAGTGCGGTTAGGCTATGCCACCCGGTACGGCGCTTTGACCTATAATGGCGAACGTGAGGTATCAGGTGCGGTAGTAATGATGCTGAAAGGAGCCAACAGTAATGAGGTGATCAAAAAGATCAAAGCGCGTGTAGACCAGATCCAAAAAACACTTCCGGAAGGAGTGATGATCGACCCCTTCCTGGATAGAACAAAAATGGTCAATAACGCCATTGGCACTGTTGAGAAAAATCTCCTGGAAGGCGCATTGATCGTAGTATTTGTACTGGTGTTGTTCCTGGGTAACTTCAGGGCCGGATTACTTGTTGCTTCTGTTATTCCGCTGGCGATGCTGATAGCGGTAATTATGATGAATACCTTTGGCGTAAGCGGTAACCTGATGAGCCTCGGTGCGCTGGATTTCGGGTTGATTGTAGACGGCACCCTGATTATAGTAGAAGCCTGTATGTTCAGACTGCATCATTACAACAAACCCTTTATCACGCAAACGGAAATGGACGACCTGGTGTTGGAAACATCAGGCAGGATGCGAAATGCAGCGGTTTTCGGAGAGCTGATCATCCTGATCGTATATCTTCCCATATTTGCCCTCGCAGGCGTGGAGGGTAAGATGTTTAAGCCCATGGCGCAGACAGTAGCCTTCGCGTTGTTTGGCGCTTTCCTGCTTTCCCTGACCTATGTACCCATGATGAGCGCACTGGTTTTAAGTAAAAAAATTCCCGCTAAACTTTCCTGGTCCGACAGGATGATGGAAAAACTGGAAGTCCGCTACCAGCGTCTATTAAACAAAGTACTGAACATACCCAAAACAGTAATTGGAACAGCAGCAGGTTTATTAGCCATTGCTTTATTTGTTCTTTCGCAGCTGGGAGGCGAATTTATACCCCGACTGGAAGAGGGGGATTTTGCGGTAGAAACCCGCGTACTTACCGGCAGCAGCCTGAAAACCTCTACTACTGTGGTGTCGCAGGGTGCGAAAATCCTGCTGGAGAAATTTCCTGAAGTGGAGAAGGTGGTTGGAAAAACCGGTAGCAGCGAGATTCCTACTGACCCTATGCCGATTGATGCGAGTGACCTGATGGTAATTTTGAAAGACAAAAGGGAATGGACTTCTGCAAAAACCTTCGATGAATTAACAGAGAAAATGTCAAAGGAACTGGAAGCCATACCCGGCGTTACTTTCGGATTCCAATATCCTGTACAGATGCGCTTTAATGAATTAATGACAGGCGCCCGTCAGGATGTTGTCTGTAAAATTTATGGCGAGGACCTGGACAGCCTGGCTACATATGCCACCCGCCTCGGGGCAGTGGTCAATACCGTGAAAGGTGCTACCGATCTGTATGTGGAAGCCATCACCGGGATGCCGCAGATTGTTATTAAATATAACAGGGATGCCATTGCGCAATATGGCCTTAACATCAATGATATAAACAGAATAGTAAATACCGCCTTCGCGGGGCAAAGCAGTGGTCTTGTTTATGAAGGAGAAAAGCGTTTCGACCTGGTAGTCAGGCTGAGCGGTCAGCAGCGGCAAAACCTTACTGATGTGCAGCATTTACTAATTCCTACCCAACAGGGTTCACAGATACCCTTATACCTGGTGGCAAAAGTAGCTATAGAAGAAGGGCCCAATCAGATACAGCGCGAAGATGCCCAGCGCCGGATCATTGTAGGATTCAATGTGCGTGGCCGTGATGTGCAGACTGTAGTAGAAGAACTGCAGCAAAAGGTATCCGGTAAAATAAAATTACCACCGGGTTACTACGTTACCTATGGTGGCGCATTTGAAAACCTGGAAGCTGCGAAAAAGCGTTTAGGCATTGCCGTACCCGTTTCCCTGCTGCTTATCCTGCTGATGTTATATTTTGCTTTCAACAGTATCAGGCAAGGGTTGCTGATTTATTCGGCTATTCCTTTATCTGCCATAGGAGGCATTTTTGCCCTTGCATTGCGGGGAATGCCGTTCAGTATTTCAGCCGGCATTGGTTTCATTGCATTATTCGGTGTGGCTGTACTGAATGGTATTGTGCTCATTGCAGAATTTAACCGGTTACATAAAGAAGGACTGAACGATGTCCGGGAAATTGTATTAAAAGGAACGAGGGTACGTTTACGGCCCGTGTTGATGACCGCATCCGTAGCCTCTTTGGGTTTCCTGCCGATGGCACTGAGCAATGGCGCCGGCGCCGAGGTGCAACGGCCATTGGCTACTGTGGTTATCGGGGGACTGATCCTGGCAACGTTCCTGACCCTGTTTGTACTTCCAATTCTTTACATCATTTTTGAAAAGAAGCATCTGATGAAGCAACCCAAGCATTTACCGGGCGCTGCACTCTTATTATTACCATTCCTTTTGCTGGCAGCACCTAACGCACGGGCACAACAACCGATCTCCCTTAATGCAGCGCTGGATACCGCTATGAAGAATAACCTGTCTGTCCGGAACCAACAGCTGAATGCAGACTATCTGAAAAAATTAAAAGGAGCGGGATGGGATGCCAACCAGGCGGTTATTACCGGTGAATATGGTAAAATCAACAGCGCTTACAATGATAACCGGTTTACCATTTCACAGACCATCAAATTCCCAACCATATACAGCAGGCAAAAACTGTTGCTGAATGAAGAATGGAAAGAAGGACTGCTGAATGTTTCCGTTAAACAATCTGAATTAAAAAAGCAGGTCACTTCGGTGTACTACCAGCTCCTGTTCCTGCGCAATAAAAAAGAACTGCTTCAGTATACGGATAGTATCTATGCGCTTTTCCTGGAAAAGGCGGCAATACGTTTTAAAACGGGGGAAAGTAACATACTCGAAAAAATGACCGCCGAAACCCAGCGTGGACAAATCGCTTTGCAGGCGGGCCAGTTACAGCAGGACTACGCCATCCTGCAAGCGCGGCTGAAAGTGCTGCTCAACACGACTACTGATGTAGAACCTGATGATACACCGCTTAAAATGCCGCTTCCCGGTGATATTGATAGCACGGAGCTTAAAAAGCATCCCTACCTCCAATTACTGGAGCAACAGGAGCAAACAAGTCTTTCCAGGTACAAACTGGAAAAATCCAGACTGTTACCCGACTTACTGCTGGGATACAATAATATGACCATGCGTGGTATGGGGGCGGATGATAAAGAATATTCGGGAGACACCCGGTTCCAGTCGGCCCAGATAGGTGTTGGTATTCCGCTATTCTTTGGTGCGCAGAAAGCAAAGATCGGCGCTCAGAAAATAAACCAGGAACTGGCAAAAAGCACTTACCAGGCAGGATTACAGGAATTACAATTAAGATATACCGAAGCTGAAAAGCAGTATAGTAAAATGATGCAGGCGGTTTCCTACTATGAACAAAGTGGGCTAAAGAATGCGGATACCATCATTGCTACCGCAAATCTGCAATTCGTAAACGGGGAAATCAATTACCTGGAATGGGTGATGCTGAACAACCAGGCTTTCAGTCTCCGGAATGAATACCTCGATGCCGTAAATAACCTTAACCAGTCTATCATTGAATCCAATTCTTTATTGAACAGGTAAATATAAAATTCATGAAACAATACATCATCATATTAGCTACATCCTGTTTACTGGCGGCATGTAACAACAAACCGAAGGAGGAAGAAAAAGCACCGGCCGGCGATAAAGGAAATCTCATTGAACTGACGGATGCCCAGCAAAAAAATGCGGGCATAGAAACCGGGCACCTGGAGAAAAGGCGTATTGCTGCTGCAATCCGGGTAAACGGGCAGATTGATGTCCCCCCGCAGAATATGGTCAGCATCAGTTTCCCGTTAGGGGGCTTTTTAAAATCCACCACGTTACTTCCCGGTATGCATGTTACCAAAGGAGAAGTAATCGGCGTTATGGAGGATCAACAGTTTATTCAGCTGCAGCAGGATTATCTCACTTCAAAAGCGAAATTGGCGTACCTGGAAAAAGAATATGCCCGTCAGCGTGAACTTAACCAGAGCAAAGCTACCAGCGATAAATTATTTGAGCAAACCGAAGCGGAGTATAAAAGCCAGCGTGTACTGAACAGATCTGTTGCAGAAAAATTGCAACTGATTGGTATTAATGCCTCCAGGCTTGATGAGAACGGCATTTCCAGAAGTGTTAATATCCACTCTCCCATCAATGGTTTTGTGTCGAAGGTAAATGTGAACATAGGCAAGTATGTAAATCCTTCAGATGTTTTATTTGAAATAGTAAATCCGGCGGATATTCACCTTGCGTTGACCGTTTTTGAGAAAGACATCAATAAACTGGCTATCGGTCAAACGGTGGTGGCTTTTACCAACAGCAATCCCGAAAAAAAGTACGATTGTAAGATCATACTGATAGGCCAGGATCTTACGGCAGACAGGAGTGTGCAGGTACATTGCCACTTTGAGCAATACGACAAATCACTGATCCCGGGAACTTTTATGAATGCTGATATAGAGTCAGCCAATGATAGTACCTGGTCGCTGCCGGCGGATGCGGTGGTACGTTTTGAAAACAAAGAGTATGTTTTTTGCCGGAAGGATAAAAATGTATTTGAAATGATACCTGTAAAAACAGGCAACAGCGAGAATGGATATGTGGAAATAATATTGAATGGCAATACACCCGCAGTCAACAGTGAATATGTAATAAAAGGCGCTTATTCTCTTTTAATGAAAATGAAGAATACGGCAGATGAATAAGTTGCTGAAGATTGATGGTGTTTACTTCTTCAATAAATTTTTTTTATAGACAGAAGGGCTTTTGCCTGTATGCACTTTAAAAACCCGCGTGAAATGGCTCTGGTCCGAAAACCCGGTGAGATATGCTATTTCCGTAAGTGAATGCGACGTGGTGGAAAGCAGCTGTATCGCTTTGTCTATCCGGAGTTTTCTGATATAATCACCAAAGGAAAGGTCATCAAAATATTTTGAAAATTCCCGTGATAAATAGGCGGGATGTACCTGTAAAGTTTCTGAAATTCCCTTCAGACTCAGATTCAGGTTGGTATCTATCTGGTCCTGGATGATCTCTTTCAGTTCCTTTGCCCAGTGAGGTACCTTTTTACTGTCTTTTTCATGTTGCAGGAAATTTTTAAAGATGTCCAGCAGCTGACTTTCAAATGGTTGCTGCGTGTGCTTTACATGTTGCAGGTATTTTGCCCAGCTGTATAGCGAATCGTATAACAACATTCCTTTTTCCAGCAACTGATAGTCGTCTGGTTCATCATGCGCCATACCAGCGGAGATAGCCCATAAACCGGCAGCTTGCGGCGCCAGGTTGTGGCGGTCGGTATCAGCACCGCGAACAATTGGCGCCAGCGCGTGAATGGCCGGATCTTCAAGGTGGTGTTTTTTTATGATGTAGTCAAATGTACATAAGTCGTCATAGTGTGTGTATTCCACACCGGCTATATCAAAAGGAATGGCGTTCAGCTCAGCGGCCTTTGACAATACTTCATTGAACGGCACGTATATAAATTCAGCCGCCTGGTCCACAAATCTTTTTATAAGCCAGGGACAAGCCAGTCTGTCTATTTTCGGGCGCTCGCGGGTGATCCATTTCATACCTGATAATTAATTATGATAGTTACGTGTAGAACAATTTAGTTCCCCGTAGGCCGGAAGCTGGGGGTGCTTACATTACTTTCTATAAATGCCTTACGGTATTCCCTGGGCGATTTTCCCTGGTAAATTTTAAACTGCCTGTTAAAGTAAGAGATATTATCAAACCCACAGGCATAGCATATTTCAGATATGCCATTTCCTGTGCCTATCAGCAGCTTTGTAGCATGACTGATCCTTATCTCGTTTACAAACTGTGAGAATGTTTTCGTGGTTCTTTTTTTAAAGTAGCGGCAAAATGCAGCTTCGTTCATACAGGCGAGAGAGGCGGCAGATTTGCTATCTACATGATCAGCATAATTTTCCAGTACATATTTAAATATCGGTTCCAGCTTTTTTGAATCTGCATCCTTATAGCGTGTCTTTCCCGGATCATCTGTTAATAGTTGAACACTTTCCCTGCCCTGCAATGATAATTCGTCCAGGATCTGTAAAAGGATGATCAGGTTTTTCATCTGCTGATTTGCCTGAAACTGGAAAAACAGGGTATTCACAACAGGCGATATTTTATTAAATTTTATGCCGTATTCAGATAACTGCATCAGTTCTTTTATCTTTCTCAATTCCAGTTTTTCAAAAAAATCCTTCCCGATAAAATCTTCTGTAAACTGCACTATAATAGCGTGCGCTATTTCGTCGGCCCCAACAGCAGAGCTATTATTGCAAAAGCAATGGACCAAACCCGGACCGAACATATAAATTTCTCCTTCATTGTAATTCATCACTTTGTTTCCCGCATACATTCTGCCCGCACTTTTTACAATCAGGATCAGCTCGTGCCCATGATGAAAATGAAATGTATTGGTGAACCGGGGCTGACAGAATTCTTTTATTACAAAACTGGCATCCTCCGGAGTAGATATGTGTCGATAAGAAACTTTCATAATGTCTTTATCTTTAGTACACTATTTATTTTCTAAAGCAAAAAAAACAGAAATATGGTAAATATAGTATTGATATCTTGCAAATGAAGTACTTTTATTTCAATGGAAGTCTGAATAAGTTTGTGAAACAATGAATTCTTAAAAAACGTTCCGGTTATGAAACCAGCAGGCTTATGCCTTACAGATGCCACATGATTCGACGTAGCTATTATCTGCAGCATACATTAATCCACTTTTATATATCAATGCGTTATGGAATTAGGGATACACAACTGGATGCGGTCTGAAACGATAGAAACTACCATCAGGAGAGTTTCTGCGCTGGGATATACCAGGCTTGAAATTGCCGGCACCCCCGAACATTATGATACGAAAAGTTTAAGAGAACTGATGAAGACGCATGGTTTGTCTTGCTGGGGAGCTGTAACGCTGATGCTGGGTGACCGCAACCTGCTTGCCAGGGATGAGGCGCAACGCGCAAAATCAGTGCAGTATGTAAAGGATGTAATCACCATGGTAAAGGAACTGGATGGTCACATGGTGGCTGTTGTACCTTGCACCGTTGGAAAAATTGTACCGGACGGAAGGCCTGATGAAGAATGGAAATGGGCCGTTGGTGCGCTAAAGGAAATTTACGACTATAGCGAGGCTGCAGGAATCCGGATAGGCATTGAGCCTATCAACAGGTTTGAAACCTATTTCATCAACAGGGCCGATCAGGCATTGGCTTTAGCAGCCTCCGTAGGGCCTAATTGCGGTGTTTGCCTGGATACCTTCCACATGAATATCGAGGAAGCGGATATGTTTGAGGCCATCAGAAGGGCGAAGGGGAAACTGGTTGGTTTTCATGTGGCGGACAACAACAGGATGGCGCCGGGAATGGGGCACCTCAACTGGAAGAAGATCATAGATACGTTGAGGGAAATAAATTATGATGAGGTGCTTTCCGTGGAATTTTGCGCTTCGCTGGATCGCACGCCGGCCAATCCTTACCCGGATTCTATTGATGAAAATCCTGAAAACTTATCTGCTGAGCAGGCGAAATTCCTGGTGGACCACGGCAGTGCTTCTGTTACAGAAGCGTTTTATACCATGCTGACTACCCAATCATTTAATACTTTATCAAAACTTATTTAAAGAAGTCAACTGCTAACAGATGAAAATAGCTAATGTAGAGGCATTTTGGTTGCGCTGTCCTGTTCCTAAAGAAAAACAACATACTTCAGACTATGGATTACTGGCCAATTTTGACATGACGCTTGTTGTGATAACTACAGAGGACGGTCTTCAGGGATTTGGAGAAGCCAAAGCAGCGGTTGGATCTTCAGGCGTGTGTGCCTCCATCGTGAATTGTATTGAAAATGAGTTGAAGCCAGCTTTACTGGGTAAGGATGTTAAAGACATTTCCAGGTTATGGGAGGAGATGTATAATGGCACACGGGATCATTATGCATTGCTGAGAGGACGGAAGTTTCCTATCCTTGGGAGAAGGGGCCTTACTATATCAGCCATGAGCGGCATTGATACCGCCTTGTGGGATTTGAAAGGCAAAATGTTGCATGTTCCGGTAATGGATTTGCTCGGTGGCGCCTGCAGGGATCAGATGCCGGCATATGCAAGTGGTGGCTGGGCAGATGCAGACAATATTGGCAAACAGTTGAAAGGATATATAGATAAAGGCTTTAAGAGTGTTAAGATGCGTGTTGGCGTGATGGATCAGACCGTACAAAACAGCATTGAAAGGGTAAAAGCTGCGAGAGCCGCTATCGGTCCTGATATTAAACTGATGGCTGACGCACACGGTACCTTCAGTGTTCCCGAAGCGAAACAATTTTGCCGGGGAGTAGCAGATTGTAACTTGTACTGGTTTGAAGAACCTATCAGTCCTGATAACAAAAAAGGGACTGCAGAAGTAAGGGCTTCCACGCATATTCCTATCGCAGCAGGTGAAAGTGAATATACCAGTTTTGACATACAGGCACTTTTGGAAATAAGGGCCATTGATGTAATACAGCCGGATGCGGCCATCATTGGCGGCATTTCGGAAGCGGTGCGGGTATCGCACCTCGCCAGTGTGCATCAACTGGAGCTGGCGCCGCATTGCTGGGGTTCTGCCTTTTCTTTTATGGCAGGACTGAATGTAGCATTTGCATCGCCTTCCGCAACCATCATTGAGTTCTCCGTTGGAGGAAACCCGATGATGTATGACCTGGTGAAGGAACAGATTACCGTTACAAATGGCTCCATCCAGGCGCCCACCGCACCTGGATTAGGAGTAACGCCAGACTGGGATTTTGTACGGCAGTATAAACAAAAAGTTTAGAAGTGGTATTTGTAAATATTTATTTATGGCCAAAGCACTTAAAATTAATCACGTAACACTGATTGTGGACAACCTGGAAAAAGCAGGTCATTTCTATCAGCATGAATTGGGCCTGGAGCCACTTGCCGCCTTCCGGTTTGATTACCCTGTTATGTTTTTCAAATTCAATGATGAGCAGCAATTGCATATCTCCGAATGGGAAGACAAAACCTCTTTCCGTGGACATGTATGTCTGCAGGTAGATGATTTCAGCAGTCTTTTTTTCCGCATGAAAGCACTGAATATAATTGATGTTCATCCGTGGGGAAAGGTAAGAAAGCTGCCTGACGGGGCTATGCAGATGTTTGTGCGCGATCCTGCCGGCAACCTGGTGGAAATATCTTCCATACCAGGAGCTGAAGTGGACTCGCGGATATTCACTGATGAACTTTATGAAGAAGGGTTGTATGTTTCAAACAGAAATGACTTCAGGGGATACCGGTCTGATGATGCCACCTTATATCACAACAAATGAGAAAAAACGTACTGTTGCTTGAAACCATTGCAGAGGAAGCGTTAGCCGTTCTTCAGAAAAATGTGAATGTATTCACAGGATACGACGAACCTAGCTTACAGGAGGTTTTGAACAAAGAGGACATTCATGCCATCATTACAAGGGGGAAAGGCCTGATCACTCAACCACTCATGGATGCCTTCCCGCATTTACAGGTAGTGGCCAGGTGTGGCGTTGGGTTGGATAATGTAGATGTAGCTGCAGCAACAGTAAAAAAGATCAAGGTAATTAATGCACCGGGCAGTAATGCCGCCACTATTGCGGAGCATACCCTGAGCCTGATGCTGATGCTGATGCGTAATATGTATGAATCGGTTTCCCAGGTGAAACAAAACAACTGGAGCTGGCGCAATTCATATGCAGGAGATGAGTTGAACGGCAAAACCCTGGGGGTGCTGGGAATGGGGAACATAGGAAAACGTGTTGCCCGGCTTGGAGAAGCTTTCGGGATGGAGGTTGTGTACTGGAGTAAATCTGTTCAGGATCTGCCTTATAAATACCTGGCCATGGAAGATGTATTACGGCAGTCAGATGTTGTTAGCTTTCATCTTCCACTCAATAACGAAACAGGTAAGATCATAGGAGAAAAGCAATTGCGTTTAATGAAACGGGGTTCTTTACTGATCAATACAGCAAGAGGCGCGCTTATCGACCATCCGGCGTTATTGCAGGCATTAAATTCCGGGGTGATTTCGGGGTTTGCTGCGGATGTATTACCGGATGAGCCACCAGTTGAGAGCGTTGATATAGTGCGTCACCCGCGGGCCATTATCACGCCGCATACCGGCAGTCTTACATCGGCCACCTACCGGCAGATATGCCTGCTTACCATCAATAATGTAGTAGCCGTGCTTACCGGTGGGGAGCCGGAGCCAGACAGCATATATAACCGCAAGGCGTTGTTTTGAAATATATCGTATTCAAACGGTCATCATAATCTCTGTTCAAATGAAAAAATTTTGCGTTTGTTTATTATTCATAGTAAGCACTGGTATAACATCTGCCGGATGGCTCTTTGCACAATCTTCCAAAGAGATAAAAAAGCCGCTGGTTGTTTTCGTGACCGGTGATCATGAGTACAGCAGCGAAGAAACCATGCCTTTGATCGCCGCCGTGCTGGAGAAAGATTACGGCATGAAAACGATCGTTCTCAAAGCATCTCCCGATTATAACAGTGAAGAAAATATTCCGGGCCTCGAGGCATTGAAACATGCAGATCTGGCCGTTTTCTTTTTGCGCTGGCGCAGGCTTCCGCCTGAGCAACTTGCCTATATCGACGCTTACCTGAAATCCGGCAAACCTGTTATGGGTTTCCGTACCACCACGCATGCATTCCATTTTCCGGAGGGGCATGCCAGTGAGAAATGGAACGCCTTTGGAGAATTTGCATTAAATGCACCTCCCGGATGGGGCGGCGCCGCCAAACATACCCATTATGGACATGAGAGCAGCACGGATGTACGCATCATTCCTGAGCAGGCCGGCAATCCTATCCTGACAGGCGTTGCAAAGAATTTTCATGTGCGTTCATGGCTGTACCGTGTTTTACCGGATTATCCTGTGAAAGGGTCTACCTGGTTGCTGATGGGAAAGGCCGTAAATCCTGATAAAGAAGCGATTGAAAACCCGGTTGCCTGGACTGGCACCAACGCTTTTGGCGGACGTGTTTTTATGACAACCCTGGGCCACCCTGAAGATTTCAGCCAGGAGTCCTTTCAGCGCCTGGTGATCAACGCCATTCACTATGAGCTGGGCCTTAAAATTCCACGAAAATGGAAAGGTAAAATGAATATCCAGGTACCCTACCGCGAGGCGAAATAGTATTTCACGTTTCCTGATGCTGCTAAACTTGTTTAATAAGATGTCCAAACTATTAAAAATTGGCATTTACGCGCCTTTTATTCCCATAGTATTGGCGATAATGATACTGCATGCCTGCAAATCCCAGGGGCCTGCTCCGCTCACTATTTCCGATACCTCCCATATATCCCTGATCGGTAACAACCTGGGATCGAGGATGATCAATTATGATAATTTTGAAACGGAACTGTATCTCCGTTACCCGGAATATAAACTGCACATCCGCAACATGTGCGATGGTGGGGAAACACCCGGATTCCGGCCACATGCCGGCAGGAATTCCCCTTGGGCATTTCCCGGTGCAGAGAAATTCCATCCTGAACTGGCCAGCCAGGTTCAAACAATAGAAGGCCCGAGCGAAGGACGCTTTGACACTCCCGATCAATGGCTTACCCGGCTCAAAACAGATGTGATCATTGCCTTCTTTGGTTATAATGAATCATTTGATGGAAAAGAAGGGCTGGACAGTAACAAAGCCGAGCTGGATGCATTTATAAAATGGACGTTGAAGCAAAAATACAATGGCGTCTCGGCGCCGCAACTGGCCATTGTTTCACCCATTGCTTTCGAAAACCTTTCCGGCAAATATGACCTGCCGGACGGCCGGAAAGAAAATGAAAACCTTGCCTTGTATACCCAGGCTATGAAGGAAGTGGCTGCCCGCAATAACGTATTATTTGTTGATGCGTTCACCCCTTCCCAAAAATGGTATAAGGATGCAAAGGAACCTTTGACCATCGACGGTTCTCAACTGAATGAAGAAGGTTATAAAAAGCTGGGGCTTTTGCTGGCAGACCAGATTTTTGGAAATGCATCCCCGGGCGCAGGAGCTAACAGGCAGCTGGTACACGACGCCGTAATGGAAAAAAACTGGATGTGGCTGAACGACTACAAAATTCCCAATGGCGTACATGTATATGGTCGCCGGTATGATCCCTACGGTCCGGATAATTATCCTGCAGAAATAGAAAAGATCCGCGAGATGACAGCGATCAGGGACACCGCGGTTTGGCTGGCTGCTGCTAAAGGAACGAAAATGGATATTGCAGCTGCCGATAAAAATACCAAAGTACTGCCACCCGTTAAAACTAACTATAACCCCGCTAAAAATGGCAGTCTCCGGTATCTCAGCGGGGAGGAAGCGGTAGCAAAGCTGAAAGTGCCACCAGGATATAAGATTGAGCTATTTGCCTCAGAAGAGCAGTTTAAAGACCTTGCCAAGCCAATGCAGATGTCATTTGACAATAAGGGCAGGCTGTGGGTAGCCGTGATGCCGAGCTATCCCCACTATAAGCCGGGGGATGCCAAACCCAATGATAAAATTATTATCCTTGAAGATACCAACAACGACGGCAAAGCCGATAAAGAAACGGTATTTGCAGACAGCCTGCACCTGCCCATCGGTTTTGAGATTGCAGCAGAAGGCGTATATGTTGCCCAGGGAACTAATCTTAAATTGCTTACAGATACGGATGGTGACGATAAAGCGGATAAAACAGAAATCCTGCTCAGCGGATTTGATGATCACGATACACATCACAGCAGTCATGCGTTTACTGCAGATCCTTCAGGAGCGATCTATTCGGGAGAAGGCGTGTTTCTTCATACACATATAGAAACTTCCTACGGGACTATTCGTGCGTCTAACGGCGGCTTTTACAGGTATGACCCGCGTCGCAGGAAACTGGAACGTACTGCACAACTTTCCATTCCAAACCCCTGGGGTATTGCCTTCGACGACTGGGGACAGCCCTTCTTTGCAGAAACCTCCAGTCCGGATGTACGCTGGATGCTGCCAGGCACCGTACTGCCCAGGTACGGCCAGGCTACACATAAATCGATCCAGCTGATAGAAGATAAACATAAAGTACGGCCAACATCCGGCCTTGAATTTGTATCCAGCCGCCATTTTCCGGACGAGGTGCAGGGCGACTTCCTCATCAACAATACCATAGGATTCCTCGGAACAAAAGAACATACGCTGCAGGACGATGGAACAGGCTACAAAAGCCGTCATCGCGCTGATCTGCTGGTGAGCGGAGACCCCAATTTCCGGCCGGTAGATCTGGAGTTTGCTCCCGACGGATCATTGTACGTAATCGACTGGCACAACATCCTGATCGGGCACATGCAGCATAATGCACGGGACCCTTTACGGGATCACTCCCATGGGAGAGTATACCGCATTACTTATCCGTCGAGGCCCCTGGTGAAACCGGCAAATATAGCGGGAGCCTCCATAGAAGAATTGCTGGACAACCTGAAACTACCGGAGTACAGGACCCGCTACAGAACCCGCCGCGAACTGAGAGGACGGGATGTTTCCGCCGTACTGTCCAAACTGCAAACCTGGGTTTCCCAACTGGATAAAAACGATCCGCGATATGAGCATCATTTGCTCGAAGGACTTTGGGTGAGTTGGGGTATGGATAAAGTGAATCAGCAGCTTTTAAAACAGGTATTAAAAGCCCGCGATTATCATGCAAGAGCCGCAGCCGTGCAGGTACTGCGTTATACAGGACACCAGGTTCCTGACCAGGCAGATTTGCTGATGCAGGCGGCAAGCGACGAAAATAGCCGTGTACGCCTGATGGCGATTGTGGCCGCTTCCTGGATCGGTAAAGAAAAAGGGCTTCCCATTTTAGCAGCAGCTAAAAAAATGCCATTAGACGAATGGATGATCCATGCTTATGAAACCGCAGTAGCACACTTAAATGAGGAAAATGTGAAAAAGGGAAAAGAGGAAGATGTTAATACAACTCTGAAAGGTGCTGAGCTGGCACTGTTTAACCAGGGTAAGAAAATTTATTCCATAGAAGGGTACTGTAAAACATGTCATCAGTCAGACGGCAAAGGTCTTCCTGATTCCGGCTTCCCTCCTCTTGCCGGTTCCAGGTGGGTAACGGGAAGTGATGAGCGACTCATCAAGCTGGTGATGAAAGGACTCTTAGGTCCGATAGAAGTAAACAATAAAATATATTCCGGCCAGGTTCCCATGACGCCTTTCGGCGGCTTACTAAAAGACGATGAGGTTGCTGCCGTGCTAACCTATGTCAGGAATTCGTTCGGCAACAAAGGATCAGCTGTTTCTCCGGAAAAAGTAAAACAGGTAAGGAAGCGCATAGAAAGTAAAAAGGATTTTTATTCTTCAGAGCAACTGCTTAAAGAACATCCAATGGAAAAGAGATAATAAAAACACCTGTCCGTTCACCACATCTCAGCGTTTAGGCGCTGGTGTTAATTTACTACGTCACTTAGTGAAAATATCACAAGGAAGTATCATTTCGTATACTTAATATTGTTAGGATTACTATCAATATAATTTGTTACACGATTTAAAAACCAATTACGCCATTTACTTTTTTAACAGTGAAAGATACCCGAAATGGACTGTAGCGCCTACTGGCATCAACTATTAATCCTTTTCACGAATATGAAAAACCATTCAGTATAGAACAATCACCGACAAGCCATACTCATTTGCCTGAAAAACACTAATAGATCATTCAACCAAAAACACAACGCATTTTCTGCGAAAGCTTTACGCTGCCCTTAAATTCTGCTACTTAAAAAAAATGTATCCGGAACAACGGATACGATCAAATTAACCTGATAACTTTTTAACTATGAAACAGTTTTCCACGGTGACTTTCAACATGCCAGCGTTACGCCAAAAAATCATTTATGCCGCTTTTGTTTTATTCACGGGAGTAGTCCCGCAGCTCCATGCGAAAGATCCGGTAACAGGTAACTATTCACCTGCATTCCTCATGGATGTGCGTGGTAAGGTTTTGGAAGAGAATGGCGTTGGTGTGCCGGGAGTAAGTATTAAAGTAAAGAATGTTAATAAGGCCACGACTACCGACGGCGACGGGAACTTCAGCATTAAAGGCGTTAATGAAGATGCAGTGTTGATTGTTTCTTATATCGGCTATGTTACCCAGGAAGTGAAGGTTACTGCGGACATGGTGATTAAGCTTGTTCCGCAGGTTAAAAAGATAGATGAGGTAGTGGTGGTAGGTTATGGAACGACCAAAAAATCAGATCTGACCGGGGCGGTTGGTACTGTTAAAGCCGAAACGTTACAGGAACGTCCGGCCTCCTCGTTAAACCAAAGCTTATCCGGCCGTGTATCCGGGGTGAATGTTTCTTCCAACTCCGGTAGACCTGGTGGGAGAACCAACGTTCGCATCCGCGGATCAAGCTCCCTGAGCGTTTCCAATAACCCATTGTATGTAATAGATGGTGTGATACTGAACCCGGTAGGCTTGAGGAATGGCAGTACGCCGATTGACTATATCAATCCTAACGATATTGCTTCTATTGAAGTACTGAAGGATGCTTCTTCCACCGCGATCTATGGGGCCAGGGGAGCCAATGGCGTTATCCTTGTTACCACGAAAAGAGGCACTTCCGCCGGTGGAAGAATCACGTATGATCCGGATTTCAGTATTGGTGTGCTGCCTAAAAAACTGGAACTGCTCAATGCAAAAGAGTTCCTGGCGGTGGAGGATCTGGCTTATGCCAACGCGCAAAAATATGATCCGGTTGGATGGGCAACGGGAACAAAATACACCGATCCCAAAACCAAACGCACCAATCCCAAATTATTTGATTCACAGGGAAACCCGCTGTACGACACCGACTGGCAGGGCGAAGCATTTCAAAAAGCTTTTACGCAGAATCATCAACTTGGATTTACTGATGGTGATGAAAAAAGAAGCATAGGCGCTTTCCTGAACTATCGCAGCCAGGATGGATTGGCGCGGGGTTCCTGGCAGGACCGGTATGCCGGCCGTGTGGTATACGACAGCCAGATAAAAGACTGGTTAAAGATCGGTGGTACCATGAGCTATACGGATCAGCGGGAAAAACAGGTGGATCAACTCGATGGAGGCGGTATTACCATGATGCGCCAGGTATTGGAAGCGCTGCCTATTATCCCGGTAAAATATGCAGACGGGTCGTGGGCGAGCAACAGGGACTATCCGGGCATGGAGGGCGGCGATAATCCTTTAAGGGTATCCGCCGACAGGATCTCCATACTGCATACCCAAACGCTTCTTGGCAATATGTATACAAACATTCACCTGGCGGAAGGGCTGGAATTGAAATCGACGATTGGTGTCAACATCATTAACCAACGGGAAGATTATTTCGCCGCCAAGGGAATGCAATACATTTCAGACAACGGAAATGCTTTCATCAATAACAACAGGTACAACTCCTGGCAGTTTGAGAACTACCTTACCTACAACAGGCAGTTTGCAAAAGTACATGCTTTAAATGCGATGGCAGGAGTGTCCTGGCAGCATATCGACCGTTTCGAAAATCAGGCAAGTACAGAGGGCTTCACCGATTCGTACTACCGGTATTACAATCTTGGTGCAGGATCCAGCCCTCAGCCTCCTTCTTCAGTAGGAACTGCCAATGGGCTGAATTCTTATTTTGGCCGTGTAAATTATGGTTTCCGCAATAAGTATTTAGTCACTTTCACCGGCCGCTTGGATGGATCTTCCAAATTCGGAAGTGATAACCAGTTTGCATTCTTTCCTTCTGCCGCTCTCGCCTGGAGGGTAACAGAAGAAGATTTCATGAAGAGTATTGCTGCTATATCCAATTTGAAAGTACGTGCTAGTTACGGAGCCACCGGCAACTCTGAAATCCCTGCCTACCGGGCGCTTGCGGGCATGGGAAATTATAGCGTAATTTTCAATGGGGCACGTAATTCCGGCGTGGGTATTGACCGTATCGCCAATCCTGGTTTACAGTGGGAAAAAACAAAGCAGGTCGACTTCGGTCT
Source organism: Chitinophaga sp. W3I9 (assembly GCF_050434025.1). Classification (NCBI taxonomy): domain Bacteria; kingdom Pseudomonadati; phylum Bacteroidota; class Chitinophagia; order Chitinophagales; family Chitinophagaceae; genus Chitinophaga; species Chitinophaga sp. W3I9. The sequence goes on along the minus strand of NZ_JBNPWC010000001.1, from coordinate 2,744,410 downwards.
TGAACTCGGTTTATTTTCCAACAGGCTGAATCTCGAACTGGACTTATACCGCAGAAAAGTAGATGGTATGTTGCTGGATGCGCCGTTACCCTATACCAGCGGGCGTGATAAAATTTTCTCCAATGTTGGCAGTATGGAAAACAAGGGTGTTGAGTTTGCCATCAATTCTATTAATATTCAAAACGATAATTTTTCCTGGAATACCACTTTCAACATTTCTGTCAATAAAAACAGGGTACTTGCTTTGGCCAATGGTGATATATCTTCCGGCAACGGGATCATCAGGGTGGGCGAACCGGTTGGTTCTTTCTTTGGAAGAATGCATCTCGGCACCTGGGGCAGCAAGGAAGCTGACGAGGCAAAGAAATATAATATGCTGCCCGGCGACGTAAAAATATAAGGATATTAATAATGACGGTATCATCAATGATTTAGACAGGACCATCATCGGGAAAGGTATACCAGACGGGTATGGTACCTTCCTGAACACCTTTCAGTATAAATCATGGTCGCTGACCGTAGACCTGCAGTTTATGTATGGCAACGATGTATTAGACAGGAGCATACATTCAGCTGAAGACCGGCAAGGTATTGCCAATAGTTATAAAACCGTGCTTAATGCATGGACGGAAACCAATCAAAACACTCCTATTGCGCAGATACGCCCTATTAACGCCTATTACACCACCAATAACGATAGCCATAAGGTAACCGACGGATCGTTTATCCGTGGCCGTAATTTGTTACTGGCTTATGTATTTCCGGCAAACACCGTTTCTGCTTTAAAGCTTAGTCGCCTGAGAGTATATGCTTCCGTGCAGAACTTTTTCCTGGTCACGAAATACAAAGGATACGATCCTGAAGTTTCCAACTCCAGCTCTCCTTTCGATCAGGGTTTGAACTTGTACGATTATCCGAAGCCACGGGTATTTATGCTGGGTCTTAATGTGGGATTATAATACAGAATAAACTTTAAACGAAAAATTATGAAAGCAACAACAATAAGATACGGACTGCTGGTATTAACAACCGGCGCACTATGGATAAGCGGTTGCCGGAAATTTTTAGATGAAACGGATCCCAGCAACTATACAGAAGATACTTATTTTACAAAGCCAGAACACGCAAGGAGTTCTGTAAATGCCATTTACGCCAGTTTGCGGGAGCCTATGTCCGGTGAGTTTGGCGGCGGCCCCTGGACCATGACAGAATTTGCTACCGGGCAGGCGGGTACTGATCTCGGGCAGGCTGTTAACAGCTACTTTGTAAAAGACCTCCACAATACCGCCGATAATGCTTATGGAGAGAATTACTGGAGAAACTATTACAAAGGCATCAGCAATGCTAATTTATCTATCGGCAAAATACCAGGTATTTCTATGGATGCCGCAGAAGCCAAAAGCCTGCTGGGCCAAGCTCACTTTTTACGGGCCTGGTATTATTTCAACCTGGTGCAAATGTTTGGCAATATTCCTTTAATTACGGAGCCCGTTGATTTGAAGTCGGATCAGTTAAGACCCATGCAGGCAGCACCGGAAGATGTTTATAAATTAATTGTAGATGATTTAACAACGGCGGAAAATGCCGGGCTACCCTGGAAGGACGCCAGCGGAAAAGTATCGCTGGGAGCCGTAAAATCATTGCTGGCAAAGGTGTATCTGACAATGGCCGGTTACCCTTTACAAAAAGGAGCTACCTACTTTGACCTGGCAGCCAAAAAAGCAGCAGAGGTATTGGATTCAAAACAATTTAAACTATTTGACACTTATGGTGATTTGCATAACCCGGCAAAGAAAAATACAGAGGAAAATATTTTTATGATCCAGTATAAAACACAGGTCATTCCCGGATCCTGGCAACCGCTCATTATTCCTTACAACAAGAATATTTCTGCCCTATTCTGCTGAAACAGGCGGTATTTATGCAACGGCCGACTTTGTAAGATCCTATGATGCCGCTGATCTGCGCGCCAAGGAAGGTCAGTTCTTTTTTACCGAATTCACCAACCAGGACAACCGGAACCTGAAGGTAGACCTTGGCGGATATTTTATCTACAAGCTTTTTGACGTGACGGCGCAAACAACTACCGCCAACAGTGATCTTAACTGGTCGTTGATCCGCTACGCCGATATCCTGCTTGTGTATGCTGAAGCTGCCAACGAAGTAAGCGGTCCGGGTGCAAAAGTGTACGATGCGGTTAACCAGGTAAGGTCAAGGGCTACCTTACCGGCGTTGGCAGGATTGTCTAAAGATCAACTACGGGAAGCCATCTGGCGGGAACGCTGGTACGAGTTGTGCTTTGAAAACATTACCTGGTTTGATATGGTACGCCTCCGCAAAGCATTCAACCTCACTACTAAAGGCTTTGATAACTATGTGGGACATAAATTTTCATACGGACCGGTTTTAACGGAAAGAGAACTGTTATTCCCGATACCAAGTACGGAGTTAAGAAATAACCCCAACCTGGTACCTACCAAAGGATATTAATATCGGATAGTTGATTACACCGGTAAGGCACTGGAGAGGCATGTCCTCTTTAGTGCCTTATCGATTTTAGTATCAATCCTCTTTGTTATCTTTATTAAAAATTCATGAGACATGATACTGCAATATTTAACACAGGAATTCGAACATGAAGTAAATAACACACGTAAATTATTACAAGCCATTCCAGAAGATGACCTCGGTTACAAACCCTCTGAAACTTCCTGGACGATGGGTGAGCTGGCACAGCACATTGCCACCATTTACCACTGGTACTCCGGCACATTCACGCAGGACGTGTATGATTTGGCCAAGGATCGCCCGGAACGGGGCGACACGAACGATATCAAAGCTACCCTGGCGTTTTTTGAAAGTAATGTTGAGAAAGCCAGGACTGCAATAAAATCGCTTACCGAAGAAAAATTGCAGGACAACTGGACCATGAAAGCAGGAGAACGGGTAATTCTGGGTCCGGTGCCGAGGGGAATCGTAGCACGGGGATTTCTTTTTAATCATATCTATCATCATCGTGGTGAAATGATTGTTTACCTGCGTGCCACAGGAAACAAGGTACCGGGTTTATACGGCCCTACTTATGAAGAAAGCAAAAAAAGCTGAACCATATCAAAGGAGGCTTGAAAATACTGGATGTTCAAGCCTCCTTTGATGTAGTGTTAATTTGTTTACTCCTTTTCTATTGCTGATCTCCAGCGTATAAACGCCCTTAGCCAGGTGACTGTTTTAGCTACATTATCATCCCTTGATTTAACAATAAAATCTTACAAAATCCAGCAATAAAATTCTAACTTAAATACTCATTTGAAAACCTAATATTAAATTTTAACCCATGAGAAAAGCAATCTTCCTTAGCTTTCTGTCCGTACTCTTTTTATTACAGAGCAATGCAACTCCCACTTCCGGCAGAAATGATGACATCAGCAGCGCCCATTGTATTGTTCCCGGAAAATCCAGCAAAATCCTGACGGAATTTAGTGTCCGTATAACGCTGGTAGACATTTATGGCGCGCCGGTTACAGGCGGCACCGGGTTACGCGGTTACTGGGCAAAAAATGTAGCCACTGGTGTGTACTATTATCCCGGCGGCCAGGAAGACGAGGATAAATTTGAAAACCTGCCGGCCGGCACATATACCTTTGGTGCGTACCCGGGCAACTGGGAAGGGGCTGTTTCCTCTACTGTTACACTCAGCAGCGATGCTGTTGGATCTGATGGCTATATTGTTGTGCCGTTAACCTACTGGGTGGAATAATTTAACCAGCTGGTTATAAAGAAGGGTTGTAAGTCTTTCGATCTGCAACCCTTTTTTATAAGCGCCTGTTTCAGGCTATCATATATTTCCATAACCTGACAATTTAATCAGTTGCTTCACATCTTTAATACAAATATTTTTCCCCTGCGTCGTTAAAATACCGGTGGCTTTAAATTCGGATAAAAACCTGGTGATGTTTTCGTTGCCGGTACCTACCATGTTGGCCAGGTCACTACGGGAAAGATTGATCAGGATATCGTTTCCGGAAGGAGTTTCTTCTTTGAATTTCTCCCGTAAAATGATTAATACTATAGCCAGTCGTTCTTTAACAGACCGCTGTGCAAATACGGAAATGCTGTTTGCCAGCACGGTATATTCATGACTGAGCGTTTTCAGTAACCTGCGTGGCAAAACATCCGACCGGTTTAAGGTAGCCATAAAATCTTCTTTGGGAATAAAAGAAAGGAGGCATTCTTCCAGGGCAGCCGCAGCATCAGGGTAACGCTCTCCTGCTAAAATTGCATGGTATCCGATTAATTCTCCTTTATTGGCGACGTATATTATCTGTTCTTTTCCTTTATGGTCTACGTGATACTTTTTAATCTTTCCCTTTTTTATAAAGAAAATACCTGACGCTACTGTTCCTTCCCTGAATATCACATCCCCTTTACGGTATCGTTGTTCCTCCATGTGGGAACAGAGTTCCGCGTACTCATCTTCCGGCAGATCAGTTAAAATGGATTGAGATTTGAAATTCCATTTATCAATAGGAAACAGGCCAGCTAAACTCATAAAAACGACCTCTGATTTATCCGGGAAAGCAAATATCATCAAAGGTACCCTTATGGTATGAAAATGTCAACTAATTCCCGTTCGCGGATGCGGCATTGTTCTTATGCGACGCATCCATTTAAACAAGCGGATCCGGAAAACGTCGTAAAATACAGCAATAGCGAGGATGGCAGCCGGTAAATAAAAGGTGAAGTACTGGTATCTGAGGAACACGTATCCTCCTGCTATTCCTCCAGCCAGGAAAAAGGCGATAATGACAAGCCGCAGTGTGACCTTCTTTTTTACATGATCCACATTTTTACCATGAGCAGCTGCCAGTGTATACAGGTCGATTCCCAGGTCGGTGAACATGCCTGTAAGATGTGTAGTTCTGACAACATAACCGGAGATGGTGGATACCAGCGCATTTTGCATTCCCATTGCGAAAAGCAAACTGCCGGCGAAGAGTTCTGTTTTGATAATAGACTGATCAAATGAGCTTCCGAAGCTTCCCACCTGCAGGAGAATAATGATCTCAATCACGATACACGCTACGTTACCCCATCGTTTGTTTTTACCGGCTTTCCCGGTTAAGAAGCTTGAGAAAAAAGCCCCGGCAAGAAAAAGGATCAACCATAAGCCTACCATCCTTGCGGCGCGCAGATCGCCGGTTGCCAGTTTGTGAGCCAGCAATGCGGCGTGCCCGGTAACATTAGTGGTTAGCACAGCGAAGGCAAAAAAACCAGCCGCATTTACGATACCGCTGTAAAACAAAGCAACACTGCCAATTGCAGGTTGTGTTTATAATTTCTCTTTCTTCCAATATGGCGTAGCATTTATTATCTCCGGTAATTTTTGAGGAAGACACCATGGTTCTTCCCCTGCAACCAACAAAGTTACTGGCAGGTGGATTCCGTTTAACTGATATTTTTCAAGATAATGATTGCAAAAAGTCACTTTTACCCGGAACATTACCCCCACCCCATTTGTTAATCCGGGTACTGAATTGCTCATCTTCAATCATTCACCCATGCAAAATGCCAATTCCAAACAGGATCAATGGCCTGTGCTGACCTATAACGACTGGAAAGATACCTTAGCTACCGTACACCTGTGGACGCAGATCGTGGGAAAAATCCGACTCCGGAAAATGCCGTGGTTAAACCACTCGTGGCATGTAACACTGTATGTGAGTCCGGATGGACTCAGCACCGGGAGCGTGCCGTACCAACACGGCATATTCCAGATCGACTTTAACTTCATGCAGCACCAGCTGGTCATCATCACCAGTACCGGCAAAAAAGAAATAGTGGAACTGCGGCCCAGAACGGTGGCCGACTTTTACCATGCGTTATTTGAAAAACTAAAGGAACTGGATATTGATGTAACTATTTACACAGTGCCCAGTGAAATAGCAGAGGCGATTCCGTTCGAAAAAGATGAGGTTCACCAGTCGTACGACCGCCAAAAAATGGAGGACTTCTGGCAGGCCCTGGTGAAAATCCACAACATCTTCACCCGATTCAGGACACGTTTTACCGGCAAATGCAGCCCCGTCCACTTCTTCTGGGGCGCCTTTGACCTGGCAGTAACCCGGTTCTCCGGGAGGGATGCGCCGCCTCACCAGGGGGAAGCACCCAATATGCCGGCAGCGGTAATGCGGGAGGCCTACTCCAAAGAAGTGAGTTCCTGTGGATTCTGGCCTGGCAGTGAACAGTATCCGCATGCTGTTTTTTACGCTTACTGCTACCCGGTTCCCCCTGCTTTCAGCGAACAACCTGTTCAACCTGCCGGCGCTTTTTACAGCCAGGAGATGGGGGAATTTATGTTGCCTTATGAAGTAGTACAACAGGCAGCAGATCCGGAGGAGACGCTGCTCGCGTTCATGCAGTCGACCTATGAGGCAGCGGCCAACACGGGGCATTGGGACCGCGCAGCACTGGAATGCGATCTTTCCCGTTTGGAGGTTGCCTATGGGTGTTACAAATAGACTCCACTATTTTTTTGCAAAAATATTTGGTAAAAAGTTTTAGCTGCTTATCTTTGCAACCCCTGACACAATATCAGTTGCCCAGATGGCGAAATTGGTAGACGCACTGTGTTCAGGTCGCAGCGCCTGCAAGGGTGTGCTGGTTCGAATCCAGTTCTGGGCACGAAGGTGGACAAATCGAGATTACTCTTGGTTTGTCCATTTTTATTTTAGGAAGACCCGTGTCCAGCGCGTATATTAGCTTTACTGCTTCATTCAGTCGGGCGGTTCGATAATGGCTTCCATCAAAAATGAGTTTTAGAGGGAAATCGAACCACACTTCCTTTTACAATTGAATTATTCTCCTGTCGCATTAACTTCCAATTAACGCTTATAATTCTTTCGTTATCTAATTTTCAGGTTATTCATCTAACGTGAGAATCTGGCATTCCTCAATACTGGATTGCTAATAAATTAAGCACAATGGCAAAAGGAAGAAGCGTAACGTCAATCGAAGAGTCCTTATTCAACGAGCTCTCGCAGCTTATTGAGCAAAGTCAACGACAAGTATTTTCACATGCTAACAGTACTCTTACAATACTTTTCTGGCAGATTGGCCAGCGCATCAACAATGAAATCCTTAAAAATAAACGGGCGGCGTATGCCAAACAGATTGTGTCGACGCTGTCGACACAATTGAGGAGTCAATACGGGAGAAACTTTGAGACTTACAACCCTACTTTATTTGTATCAATGTCGATTTTCCTGAAGCGAAAAAATAAGAAGGAAAATAAAATTATCCTACCGCTTTATTCAGTGCAATGATCGCTGCTTTGAAGTGTTCCCTTGTAATCACGAACTGGAAATTAACCTTTCTCAATGCTACTCCAACGCTTAATATATTGATATCTGCATTGGCCAGTGCAGCAGTAGCTTTGGCTAACAATCCCGGCTGATCCATATTAGAACCCAGCAAACATACCATTGCAATAGGTTCCAAAGTCACATGTTCATATTTTTCCTTCAGTTCCTTCAGCAGCTGCTGTTTCAAATCACTTTCCCAAATAACGATACTAATGCTGTTGGCGCTGGTAGCCTTAAAAGTATAGCTGACACCGTAACGGGCAAATACCTGCATGATATCGAGATCGCTGCCTACGGCGCCTACCATTAGCGGATCATAGATGTCGATGAGCAATTGCTGGTCTGAGCCGGTGATGACTTCTACCCTCTTATGTTCAGAAATATAATTTTTAGTGATCAGCGTGCCCGGATGTTCAGGTTCAAAGGTGTTTTTGATCCGCAGGTTAATACGCGATATCTCCAGTGGCTTTGCAGCTTTAGGATGAATAGCTTCCATCCCGACATCGGCCAGTTGATCTGCAATATCGTAATTGGTATAGCCAACCGGTTTTACGTTTTCTATGCCTACCAATCCGGGATCCGCGGTTGACAGGTGGTACTCTTTGTGGATAATAGCTTCCTCAGGCCGGAGTAGTTCTGCTATTCTGCTGAAAGTTACCTCAGAATAACCGCGGTCAAATTCTCTCATGATCCCTTCTGTTCCTTTCACATACCCCGTTGCAATACACAGGCAGCTTTTAAGATCGAGACGCTCAAATTCTTCCCTGATGCGTTCATCAATGGTTAGTGAACGTCCATCCCCCAGGCCGCTCAGGTCCGCCAGCGCTACGTTAAGCCCTTTGTTCCGCAGGATATTTGTCAGCACAAAAGCCGAGTGACTTTCTCCTACGGAAGCCAGGATCTCACGAACAGCCAGCAGGATGCCTTCATTAAGGTACCCCGAGGCCAACATGGTGTTTGCGCTGTCGAGATATGTCAGCACCCGGTTAATAATGCCGTCCGTCACTTCGTTGGCTTCTGCTATGTTCAGCCCAAGCGGTTGGTAATAGGCATTCAACTCTTTAAGGTGAAGTCTTACAGATTCAAGTGCCTGATGGTAATCATTTCCAGTGGCGAATTGATGATAGGCTCCAGGCGCTTTTGTTTTTTTATTCTCCAGCAGCAGGTTTGTAACGCCAGAAAAAGCAGAAACAATAAAGACACGATTGTATAACCTATCGCCGGTACGGCCATAATAAATGATATTGTCGATTACATCTTTCAGGGCACTCATTGACGTGCCACCGATTTTTTCCACAGTTAACATGCTGCGAAGCTATATAATTTATTAATGGAATAAAAGCTATCAAAAACTTCATAAGGTATGCTATCCGGAGGAAATGGGTATTATTCCGGCAAAGGCGTATATGAAAAATCATCGTTGAAATGTTTAGGCATTCCCTACGTTCCTCACAACCAGAAATTTAGTACCTTAACAGATGTCAACGGTAATGCCACCGTAAACCGGCACGTTATGAAGCGATTGTCTCTGGTCTGTTTCCTGCTGATCTGTATATTCACCTGTGCACCAGCTGTTTTCGCGGGTGACACAGCGTCTTACTATACCCAACAACTTGATAACCGCAACGGTCTTTCCAACAGCGCAGTTAATTCCCTGTTCCTGGATTCCGATAAGCTGCTGTGGGCCGCCACCTGGGACGGGCTGAATATGTACGATGGCACCGCCTTTCATGTATTTAATTACAGCAAAGACAACCCCCTGCACAGCATCGGCAATAACGTGGTGCTGCAGGTAACGGAAGACGGCCAGCGGCGCATCTGGCTCAGCACCATCGAAGGGGTATCGCGATACGATAAACAAACCGGGAAATTTTATAATTACTTTTACGGCCGCCAACAACGCAGCCGCATCAGCGAGCAGGAATACCGGCTGATCGCCGATACCGCCGGACAGCTTTACTGCCTGAGCCGGCAGGAGGGACTTACCCGTTACAATGCCGCCACCGATTCTTTTGTGGTATGCCCGCTCCCGGCTGGTAATAACCGTATCAGCAAAGCAGTATTTGACAGCGCTAACCACCTGTGGGTACTCCGCGGCGATGGCAGCCTGGAGATATATGCCGACTGGCAGGCACAATGGCCTTTATTACAGCGCTATACCAATGTGCAGGCCTTGTTCTCCGTTAACGGCAGGATCTTTTTCACCACCGCCGCACACGAGCTGATGGCAGTATCGGGCGGTACCCACCAGGCACAACTGCAGGCGCTGCTTCCGCATGCCGTAAACGCCATGACTATCTACAACCAGCATTACCTGCTGGCATGGGTAACACAAGGCTTTGGAGAGTATGATGCGCAGTTCCGGCCCACGCACCTGCTGCCCGAAGCCACGCGGCAGCTGCAGGACATGAAAATCATATCCTGGGCCAGCGGCAGCAACGAACAGGTGTTATGGTGCGGAACAGATGGCAATGGCATCATCAAAATATACCCGCAAACAAAATACTTCGGCACCGTAAACAAAATTACCGGCGGGCGCCGCTTTTAATAAACCGATACGCGCCTTCTGTGCCAATGGCAACGATCTTTGGGTGGGCACCAAAGGCAGCGGCATCATCTGTTTGTCCAACTTCACCCGGCAACCCGCCGCTACGCACCAACAGCTATTTTCGGCAGAACTGGAAGATAATTCCGTTTTTGCGCTTTGCCGTGGCATGGATAGTATCATCTTTATTGGCACCGATGGCAAAGGTCTTGCTATTTATGACCAGCTGCATAAACGCTTCATCAACTGGCAACAGGTACGCGGCAGCAACAAATTACCCGTGTTTGGCTCTGTATATGCCATACTGCCGGATGCCGACAGCTCCCTATGGCTGGGCACCAGCGGGTACGGGCTGGTACATCTGCGTATTCAGCGGCAGGGTGGCGATATCGCCGTAACGGCATTCCAACAATATACTTTTAATGGCAGCAATAGTGGCCCTGCCAATGATATCATTTATTCACTGGCTCCCGGCCCTGCCAACTCGTTATGGATAGGCTGCCGCTACGGCGGACTTAACCTGTTCAATAAAAAGCTTCAACAATTCCAGGTATTTAAGGCCTTTAGTTACGAAGGCAGCTTATCACATAACGATGTGCTGGCACTTTACCGCGATACCAAACAGCGGTTATGGATAGGTACCAGCTATGGGTTGAACTATATTGCAGAAGCAGATATCAATAAACCGCGACCAGCATTTACCCGCTATAATACCGGCAACGGCCTGCCCAATAATACCATTCATGCCATTACGCAGGATAACGACAGCCTGATCTGGGTGAGCACCAATAAAGGGCTGGCGCGCATCAATCCCGCTACTGCGGAAATATCTCATTTCCAGGAGGCCGATGGATTGCAAAGCAACGAGTTTAGCGATGGGGCCGTTTGGAAAGATCCCGCAGGACGGCTTTACTTTGGTGGCGTATATGGCTTCAATTATTTCATACCGGCTAATATACAGGAACGCCGTGTATATCCTAACCTGCTGGTATCAGGATTACAACTGGCCGGCAAAACAAATGAAACCGGCCTGGAGGTACTGCAACCCGGGGAACATAATACCGCCGCCTATACGCTGGCAAGGCGGGATAACTTTTTTGAATTGCAGGGAAAAGCCGTCAGTTTTCTTCACGCAGAAAAATGTGAATACGCCTGGCTGTTGGAAGGCTACGATAAAACCTGGCAGTACACCGGTGGTAACGGCAGAATCGCTTACAGCAATGTACCTCCCGGCCGGTATGTGCTGAAAGTAAAATGGAGTAACGGGGAAGGCGTATGGACGCCGCCCAGCGTACTGTTCACCCTTACCATTCAACAATATTTCTGGCTTACGTGGCCTGCGTTCCTATTGTACCTGGTACTGTTGAGCAGCGCGGGTACTGCTTTCTGGCTGTACCGGAAAAATAAACTGGCCATGAAGCATCAGCTGGAAATGGAACACCTGCTGCGTAAAAAAGAAGAAGAAGTACACGAAGAACAACTTCGCTTTTTTACCAACATCGCCCACGAACTGCAAACACCGCTCACGCTGATCGTTGGTGCGGCAGAACGCAGCCGGGAACAACCCGGCGACACGTATCACCAGGCGCTTGTACATCAGCATGCCTCCAGGCTTACCTACCTGGTGCAACAGTTGCTCGAATTCCGCAGGGCCGAAGCCGGTTTTCTGAAAAACTATTATTCCGCGCTTAATATTTCCGCGCTCCTGGAAAATATTGCGGCCTTGTTTAAACCTATGTGCCAGCAAAAAGCCCTGCGTTTTGACATCCATATTGCACCGGCTATGATTGCAGCGATGGATAAAGATAAACTGGAAAAAATCCTGTTTAACCTGCTGAGCAATGCCTGTAAATATACCAACCGGGAAGAATCCATCCTGCTTCGCGCCCAACAAACGAACGACTGCCTGCACCTCTATGTGTATAATTCCGGTAGCCACATCTCCAACGAACAACTGGATAACTTGTTTATCCGTTTTTTCAGTACCGCTACTGCCACACATGGCACATTCGGAACGGGCATCGGGCTGGCTTTTACCCAGCAAATGGTACACCTGCTCAATGGCAGCATCCGTGCGGCAAATGAAAATAACGGCGTGGCCTTTTATGTACAGCTCCCGCTTTCAGAAACGGGCAACACTTACCTGCAGCAACAGGAGGCGCCTGCCAATCCTGTTCCCTCCTACCTGTTGCAATCCATTACTGCCGACCTGTTACCCCAGGCGGCGCCGGTGATTGATCCCAACAAACTGTCCCGCATCCGAAGCGTACAGGAGGTGGGTAAAAAAAGTATTTTGTTAGTGGAAGATGAATACGCCATCCGGCAGCTATTAAAAGACCTGCTTGCCGGTCAGTATATTATATATGAAGCCGGTAATGGGAATGAAGCACTGGAGCTGATCCGGCAAACCCTGCCCGACCTGATCATCAGCGATATCATGATGCCCGATATGAACGGCCTGGAACTCTGCGACAAAGTAAAGAATACCGCCAGTACCTGTCATATTCCTTTTATTATCCTGTCGGCCCGCAGCGCCATCGACCAGCAAACAGAAGGCTACGAAGCAGGTGCAGATGCCTATCTTCCCAAACCCTTCTACGCTGATCACTTACAGGTGAGAGTACGTAAGCTGCTGGAATACCGCCAACGCCTGCACGAAATCTTCCGGAGGGATCATCCATTCGGCCAACTGGAAGAAACCGATATGCCGGATACCGACAAACAGTTCCTGCAGGAACTGGTACAGATAATAGAAAACCGGATGGATGAAGAAGGATTAAATGCTGAAGCATTGGAAAAGCATTTGCTCCTCAGCAAAATGCAATTATACCGGAAGCTGAAAACACTTACCAATATGACACCGGCAGAATTTATCCGTTACATCCGGTTAAAACAAGCTGCCCAACTCCTGGTAAAAACCCGTTTTACCGTGGCCGAAATATTCTACAAAACAGGTTTTAACAACCAGTCTTATTTCTTCCGTGAGTTTAAAAAGATGTACCACTGCTCCCCCAATGAATATCGCGAACAACAAACCATGGTATAGTTTGGCGCACAAGACAAGTAAACATACAACCACTTGATTATCAATATATACCAATTATAAATTCTCCCAATTGTACAGTTATTTGTAACTATAGTACAGTCGCTTCCCGCTCCTTACACCTATCTTTAGCTCATCCAAATCAATCAAAAAAAATATTCCGGCGTATGAAAAAACAGGTGATGCACGGCCTGTAAATTCCATTCAAATCCAACGTTAAATACATTTCTCAAACCGGTTCTTCCAGGGGGACGGAACCATTAAATTCTTACGAATGAAAAACTGGACACAATTAATGTCAGCTATGATACTGCTGCTGCTTGGCGGGGCAACTTATGCCCAGGTGAAAGTAAGCGGTCGTGTTAGCGACGAGCAGGGTGGCGCCCTCCCCGGCGTCACCGTAGTACAGCCCAATACCAAAAACGGCGCTGTTTCAGGGGTGGATGGCAGCTATACCATTACCATCAGCGGCGGCGGTCCTGCTACGCTGCAATTTTCCTTTATGGGATTTTTGACCAAAACAATCCCGTACTCCGGCAGCGGCGCCCTCGATGTAACCCTGCAAAAAGATGAAGTGGCCTTGAAAGATGTGGTGGTAATCGGTTATGGTACGCAACGGCGAAGCCAGGTGACCGGCGCCATCTCCTCCATAGATGGAAAAAGCCTTGCTAAAACGCAGGCGGTCGATCTCAGCACTGCGTTGCAGGGACAGGCCTCCGGTGTTTCCGTTACCTCGCCTACCGGCGCACCCGGTACCGAAGCCGTCGTACGCATCAGGGGTATTGGCTCCCTCAGCCAGAGCAGCAACCCGCTTTATATTATTGACGGAGTGCCTATGAACAGCGGGCTGAACACCATTTCACCCAACGACATTGCCTCCATTGAAGTGCTGAAAGATGCGGCAGCGGCAGCCATTTATGGTTCGCGCGCAGCCAATGGCGTAATACTCGTAACCACCAAAACAGGACAAGCCGGTAAAAACGAAATTAATCTCGACATCGCCTATGGCATTGCCAATGCCAGCGGGTTACCCGATATGCTGAGTACCAGCCAGTTTATAGAATTACAAAACGAGGCTTTTGCCAACGACGGCTCTTCCACGCGCAACCAGGACGATGCCGCCAAATTGCCCAATACCAACTGGCTGAACGCCATTTTCCGGCAGGCGCTCACCCAGCGTTATAACCTGGCTTTCTCCGGCGGCTCGGATAAAACCCGCTATTACCTGGCCGGCAACGTAGTAAACCAGGATGGTACGATTGTAAACTCCAATTTCAAACGGTACGGGCTCCGCTCCAATGTAAGCAGCGAAGTAAAAAGCTGGCTGCGGGTAGGTGAAAACCTGAACCTTACCTACGACCGTACCCAGGAAATAGGCGCTTCCGGCGATGGCGCACGGCCAGGCAGCTTACCAGGCGTGGTACGCTATGCGCTTATCAGGCCCAATGCGCTTCCGCTCTATGATGATAAGACCGGTTTTTATACCGACCTGCCGCCGGCGGATCTCTATAAAAATCCTTTGCTCTATGGTGATGGAAAAAATCCACTGGCCATTGCTGATTACCGTACCCGCACCATGAGCAAATACCGCCTGTTGGGTAACGTGTTTGCAGAAGCCCGCTTTCTGAATGATTTTAAACTCCGCAGTGATCTGGGTACCGATTTTTATGTGGCGGAACAACAGCAGTACAGCGGGCAAATACCCGGCGACCGTACGCTGATGCAGGATAAAGACAAAGGGCTCGATAAATTCCGTAACCGCTATACTACGTATAACTGGACCAATGTACTCAGCTACAATCACCTGTTCAATGAAAAACACAATGTGGGCGTAACACTGGGTTCCGAATATATTTCTTCCAAGGTAGACTACCTCGCAGCATCCCGTAATGGCTACGATAACCGCGCCGATGCTTCCGCCAGCCTGCGTTACCTGGACTACGGTTCCGGTCAGCAATTTAACAGCGGCAACCTGGAAGAATGGGCGCTGATGTCTTACTTCGGCAGGGTTACCTACGCATATGATAACAAATACATGCTGAATGTAAACATGCGGACGGATGCTTCCTCCCGGTTTGGCGCCGACAACCGCTGGGGCTATTTCCCCTCTTTCTCTGCCGGCTGGAACATTGCCCATGAAAATTTCATGAAAGATGTGACCTGGCTGAATGACCTCAAAATCCGCGGAGGATGGGGACAGCTGGGCAACCAGGATATCGGCCTTTATCCATTTGCCACCATTTACTCCACCAGCAATAATATTTTACAGGTAATCAGCCGTGGTAACCCCGATGTGAAATGGGAAACCACTACCCAATCCAACATCGGTGTGGACGCAGGTTTCCTGAAAGGCGCACTGACCCTCAGCGTGGATTATTTCAACAAACAATCTTCAGATATTCTCATACAGCTGCCCTCTTCCTACACCAACGGCGATGCCACACCACCATATGTAAACGGCGCTAAAATGAGTAACAAAGGACTGGAAATTACCGCCGTCTATAAACAATCCCTGCAGAAAGACCTCTCTCTTAATATAGCCGCCAACGTTACTACCCTGCGCAACAAGGTAGTGTCGTTATACAAAGGCCGTGAACAGATATTTTCCGCCGGCTCCGGTCGCGTAATCCTGAGGGAAGGCCAGCCTATCAGCTCTTTCTATGGTTACAAAACAAATGGTTTATTCCAGAACGACCAGGACGTAGCGCAGTATACAAACAGCAAAGGCGAACTGTATCAGCCCAATGCCAAACCCGGTGATATCCGTTTTGTTGATTACAATAACGACGGAAAAATTGATGATGCAGACCGTACTATTATCGGCAATCCTAATCCCAAGCTGCTGTACAGCCTGAATGCCGGTATCAATTACAAACAGTTTGACCTCACCCTGTTCTTTAACGGGGTACAGGGCAACCAGATCTATAATGAAGTAGATAACATCATCAACAGTTTCGACGGACGGGGATTTAATAACAAGGAAGATTTCTACAATGAGCGCTGGCATGGAGAAGGCACCAGCAACAAAACACCCAGGGCCACCTTCCTTGACCCTAACAACAACCGCCGCACCTCCGACCGCTATGTGGAAAATGGCAGCTACCTGCGGCTTAAAAACGCGATGCTGGGTTATACCTTGTCGCCTTCCCTGCTGCAACGCATCGGTTTTACCAATGCACGCATCTATGTAAGCGCCCAAAACCTGTTTACCATTACCAAGTATGGCGGCATGGATCCGGAGTTGTATACCAACGAGAACCTCGCCAATTATGCTGATATGGCGGTGGGTATTGACATGGGTACTTATCCGCCTTCCCGCACCTACACTTTTGGTTTGCAATTCGGTTTCTAGGAATGCCATTTTATTAAAATCAACACACCATGAAAAAATTAGTTGTTATTATATCAATTGCTGTTAGCATAATGAGCTGCACCAAGCAGCTGGAAAAGTTCCCGCAGGGAAAGCTCACAGGAGGCAATGTTTTTACAGAAGCCAATGATTTTGTGATGGCTACTGATGCTGCATATCTGCCCATTACCAACCGTTTCCGCGGTGACTGGGGCTGGGATGATGGTAGCAGCATACCGCGCGATTGGGTAATAGGCGATCTGATGAGCGATGATGCGGTGAAAGGCGGCGGTAGTTTGGGCGACCAGGAAGACATGCGGCGGATGCAGACCTTTGGCATCTTCCCGGAAAATAATAATGTGCTGGGCATCTGGCGTTTTAACTATAAAGGGGTGGACGCCTGTAACACGCTGCTGGCGCAGGACGGCGCCGGCGTTCCCGGCCTGGATCCGGCATTGCTGAAACGGATGAAAGGCGAAGCATATTTTTTGCGCGCTTTTTATTACTTCCGGCTGGTGATCAACTTTGGCGATATCCCTTTGCTGGTGCCTGAAAAAAATATGACCGATAATACCGTGCGTACACCCGTGGCACAGGTGTATGAACAGATAGAAAGTGATC
This sequence comes from Chitinophaga sp. W3I9, assembly GCF_050434025.1. NCBI lineage: Bacteria > Pseudomonadati > Bacteroidota > Chitinophagia > Chitinophagales > Chitinophagaceae > Chitinophaga > Chitinophaga sp. W3I9. Next base: position 2,727,491 of record NZ_JBNPWC010000001.1, on the reverse strand, counting down.
TGGCACAAGCCTTCAGTATGTTACCCGCCACCTATGATGCTGATAACTACCAACGGGCTACTACCGGCGCCGCGCACGCCCTGCTGGCCAAAACTTACCTGTACCGGCAGCGCTGGCAGGATTGCTTAAACCAGATTGCGGAAGTGGAAAAAGGTAATTACCAGTTGCTGGATCATTATGAAGATAATTTTAACGGTGTTGGAGAAAAGGCAGGTGAGATCATCTTTGCTGCCCGTCATGATGCAGGCAAAACACCTTCCCAGGGATCTGTACTAAATGCTGTATTCGCACCACAGGGCAAAGGCTGGGGCTTTGAAATTCCTACCAAAGACCTTGTAAATGCTTTTGAAACCGGTGATCCCCGCAGGGCGGCCACCCTTTTCCAGGCAGGCGATAAATACCTCGATGGCAGCAACTACGATCCGGCCTGGTCGCCGGTAACCGGTTTCAATGTGCGCAAGTTTATGAGCAATGTAAACCCCATCGATGATGGCGGAGTAGACTTTGCGTATATCCGTTTGGGTGATGTAATACTGTGGAAAGCCGAATGTCATGCTAACCTCGGTGCATTCACCGATGCACGCGCCGACCTGGAAAGAATAAGGGCGCGGGCACGCAAGTATGCAGCCAACCCGGCTACTGCCCTGCCGCCTGTTACCGCCAATGATAAAACAGCGCTCCTTACCGCCATCCAACATGAAAGACGCGTGGAACTTGCCATGGAAGGCCATCGTTATTATGACCTGGTGAGATGGAACCTGGCACAGACCATACTGGCCAAAGCCCCGGATGCCGATCCCCTGAAAGGATACAAGGACTACGGCAATGGCTGGCAATCTTTTAATAAGCTGTTGCCTATCCCGCAAAGAGAAGCAGACCTGCTGAAACTTAATCAAAACACCGGCTACTAATATGAACCAGGTTACCGCTAACCGCTTTATCGAAAATCCATTGCTGAAACCGTCGGATGTACGGCCCAGCAGGCCAGGTCTGGAAGTAGCCTGTTTGCTGAACCCGGGCGTTTTTGAGTACGATAATAAAATATGGCTGATCATCCGCGTAGCAGAAAGGCCGCAACAACAGCATGATATCATTTCATTCCCTGTACTGCTCAATGGCGGAATAGAAATCAGGGAAATCTTTAAAAATGATCCGCACCTGGATGCTACCGACCCGCGGATACTGCGTTATAAAGGCGACGACTACCTCACCACGCTTTCCCATTTGCGGCTGTTTTGCAGCGAAGACGGCATTCACTTCCACGAGCCTGAAGGCTATCCACAGCTGCATGGAGAAGGACCGCTGGAAGCATTTGGTGTGGAAGACTGCAGGGTAACAAAAATAGAAGACACCTATTATCTCACCTTCACCGCGGTATCATCAAATGGTGTGGGAGTAGGCATGCGCACTACCCGCGATTGGAAAACATTTTCAGATCAATGCATGATCATACCTCCGCATAATAAGGACTGTGCATTATTTGATGAAAAAATAAACGGCAGGTACTATGCCCTGCACCGGCCCAGCAGCGTGGACCTTGGCGGCAACTACATCTGGCTGGCACAATCGCCGGATGGGGTGCATTGGGGAAAGCACCAATGCTTAATAAGGACCCGCCCGGGTTACTGGGACAGTGCAAGGGTAGGCGCCGGTGCGTCTCCCATTAAAACAACAGACGGATGGCTGGAAATTTATCACGGCGCCAATGAAAAGCACCAGTACGGGCTGGGCGCCGTTTTGCTGGACCTTAACGATCCATCCAAAGTGCTGGCACGCAGCGATGATCCTATTATGATACCCGAAGCCCCTTACGAGCTTACCGGCTTTTTCGGGCAGGTGGTTTTTACAAACGGGCATATTGTGAAAGGCAATGAAGTCACCATCTATTACGGCGCTGCCGACGAAGTAGTATGCGCTGCAAGGTTTTCTATCGGGGAAATACTTTCATCCTTAAAAAGATAACAACTTATGCTCAAAAACCTTTCTGCAGAAATAAAACATTTCAACCAGCAGCCGCAAAACTTCCGTATACTGGTGCTCACCAATATGATTTATGCACTCGTACTGCCGGTGATCGACATATTTGTGGCGGCTTATGTGATGCGTAACTCTAACGACCCTACGAAAGTGGTGATCTATCAGCTCACCATTTACACCGGTATCCCACTTACTTTCTTATTAAATGGTTTTTTGCTGAGCCGTTTCAACATTAAAACATTGTATTCGGCCGGTATGCTGCTGAGCGGCGTATCCATGATCGTGATGATGTCGCTCAAAACGCTGGACCTCACCGGCATTGGGATAGCGGGTATTATTATGGGCATGTCGTTTGGCTTCTATTGGGCCAACCGTGACTACCTGGCGTTATCCATCACCAATGATCAAAACCGCAATTATTACTATGGTCTTGAAACGTTCTTTTATACTATCATCGCCGTAGTAGTGCCTATCTGTATCGGCTGGTTTATAGAGTCCGGCGGTGAAATCAATGTCAACAATGCCTACCGCATTATTACCGGGCTGGTATTTATCATCACCATCCTTGCTTCGGTAGTATGCTTCAGGGGGCAGTTCCACAACCCGGATGAAAAAACGTTCCTGTACCTGCGCTTCCACCCTTACTGGCGCAAATTGCTGATGCTGGCATCTTTGAAGGGGTTAGCACAGGGTTACCTGGTAACGGCGCCCGCTATGCTGATCATGTTACTGCTGGGAAAAGAAGGGGCATTAGGCACCGCCCAATCGGTGGGTGCCATCATTGCCGCGGTGCTGATGTATATTATTGGCAGGGCGGCGAAACCGGAACACCGGATCACCATTTTTTCAGGAGGACTCATATGTTTTGCGCTGGCGGCTATTTTCAACGGCGCCTTTTATAACGCCACGGGCGTGGTAATCTTCATGCTATTCCTTTTGCTGGCAAAACCGCTGCTCGACATGGCCTATTTTCCTATTCAATTCAACGTGATTGATATTCTTTCCAAAAAAGAAAAACGTAACGTATACGCCTATATCCTCAATCATGAAGTGGGCCTGTATGCCGGGCGCTTCCTGGGCGCCGGTACCTTTATTTTCCTGGCTTACTACTTCTCCACCGAAGTGGCGCTGCGGTATGCCATCATTATCATTGCCATACTGCAACTACTTTCCATTGCGGTAGGCAAAAGTATTATCAAAGAAGGAAAAGCGCTGATCAAAGAAACTACTGAAAAAACCACTGTAGTGGTATAAATTTTATAAGCATGGTAAAATTAACAACAACGGGGTTCGTACTCTGCCTGCTATGGATGGCCTGTAAAACAACTACGCCGTCGCCGGTGGTGCAGCAACACCTGCCCCGCCTGGACTCCATGGCCGATATGCCGCAGCCCCTACAGATCATAGACTGGTATGCCCTGGCCCGGCAGTTCGACAGCACCGCTTACAACTTTAACACCACGGATCCCCATTGGCCACTGGTGTGGTGGGATAGCAGCCGGCACAATTTTGATCAGCCGGTAGTAGGGCTTTATACCGCGATGGACGATCAGCGCCAGGGGCCCCTGCATCACAAGGGAATATTCCATGAAGCGCTTGCTACCATGGGCGCCACGCTGGGCGCTACATTGGTGGGTATTGACAAAAGCCGGCAACAGGGTATTAACTATGTGGCCATGCTGAAAAATTATTTCAACCGCGAAACAGGCTGGGATATTATGATGAATAACACCTGCCCGGAAGTAGCCCTGCTCGGCGGTGGTTATGGGCGCGATTGGTGGTATGATGTATATCCGAACGTTCTTTTTTATGGCATCTATGATCATTATCCCAACATGCCGGGATTTGATACGCTGGCGCATCGTATTGCGGAAAAATTCTGCGCAGCTGATTCGGTGCTGAACGGCAACTATGATCACTCGTTTTTCGACTATGCACAAATGCAGCCAAAAGATAACCAGATCTGTAAACAACAGGACGCCGCTGCCGGTCATGCTTATGTATTATATGCCGCCTACAAAAAGTTTGGCGATCCGCGCTACCTGCAGCATGCCATAAAGGCCCTGCAAACGCTGGAGCAGCAGCCACATAATACCAACTATGAAGTGCTGATGCCTTTTGGCGCTTATATGGCAGCAAGACTAAATGCAGAACAGGGCCAACACTTCAATGTGCAAAAATTTATGGAATGGACATTTAACGGCGACCCTCAATGCCGCCAGGGATGGGGCGTGCTGGCAGGTAACTGGAATGGCATTGACATATCAGGTATTGTAGGCAGCACAACAGACAGGGGCGGTTACGGCTTTCTCATGAATACTTTTGATGCCGCGTGGCCACTCGTAGCCATGGTACGCTATGATCCTTCCTATGCCGCTGCCGTAGGCAAATGGATGCTGAATGCCAGCAACGCCGCCCGCTTCTTCTACACCCAGTACATGCCCGATGACCATGAAACCATCCCGGAAAAAGCTTCTATCACAAAAGGCGTGATTGGCTATGAAGGCATTATCCATACTTCCTCTTATCCTGAATATGCACACCTTAAAGCGCCGGTAGCACAGGGCGATGGCCCGCAATGGGCCAAAGGAAATCCCGATGTATCGCAATTCAGCGTATATGGCAGCGGGCATGCAGGGATCTTCGGCAGTATTATCCGCACCACCACGGTACCTGGTATATTACAACTGAATTTGCTGGCCACAGATTTTTTCAGAGAGAAAGCTTACCCGTCCTATCTCTACTATAATCCCTACATGGAAGAAAAAACAGTCACCGTAAATGTAGGTGATCAGCCAGTGGATATTTATAATACGATTACCCGGCAGTTTATTGCCCGCAAAGTGAAACAGGCTTACAACCTGGTGATACCGGGGCTTAGCCCTGCAGTATTGGTGTTTACACCACCCGGCGGAAAAGTAAGTAAAGAGGGAAACCGGTTGCTGATAAACGAAGTAACGGTCAGCTTTTAGTTTAAATACACTGGCCAAACGGTTTAAACACTGTCTGGCCAGTTTTCTTCCAATAACCTGCTATTTTTCACTATAGCTTTGCGCCCAGCTGTTCATATAATCTTCGAGCACATTCAACGGCATATCTCCATATCCGAGCAGGGCATCATGGAAATCCTTCAGGCTGAATTTACTGCCCAGCTTTGCGGCAAATCTATTTCTTAGTGCTTTGATCTTTAGTTCCCCGGTCTTGTAAGACAGTGCCTGTCCCGGCATAGCCATATAGCGTTCCACTTCGGCGGTGGCAACCGGTTCACTGATAGATTCATGCTGCATCATATAGGCGATAGCTTCCTTGCGGGTCATTTTACCGGTATGAATAGCCACATCTGTTACCAGCCTCACGGCCCGGTGAATCTCCATATTCAATGCGCCCATCTTCTGGTAAGGATCTGTGTAGCAACCCAATTGTTCTCCGAGTGATTCACAGTATAATGCCCATCCCTCAAAGTAGGCATAGAAAGCCGGTTGCCTGCGGAATGCCGGTATATCATTATTTTCCTGCTGGGATGATATCTGAAAATGATGACCGGGTACTGCTTCATGGATAAAGGTGGCTTCCATGCCCTGGAAGGTAACATTGATTTTTGTAGCATCGGGAACCGGCACATAAAAAACGGCTGGTATATTTTCCTGCAGGTTGCCCTTGATATAAAAGGGGCCGCCCTGTGAGGCTTCGCGGTAAGCTTCTACTCTTTTGATCACAAAAGGAGTTTTAGGCTGATGACCAAACAATGCAGTCAACCTTGGCTGCACTTTTTCATTGATATGACGGTATGCATCCAGTACCTGTTCCGGTGTTTTGAAAGGCATGAAGCGCGCATCCGTTCTCAGGTAATGAAAAAAATCAGCTAAAGAACCTTTAAATCCCACCTTTGTTTTTATGACTTCCATTTCCCCGGTAATACGCGCTACTTCTTCCAATCCGGTCTGGTACACCTTTTCCGGGGTAAGACCTGGAGAGGTGGTATACATGCGCAGATAATACTGGTATATCCTGTTTCCGCCCGGAAGGGAAGACAAGCCTGCATGATCCTGCGCGGCGGGTAGATAGGTGTGTTTCAGGTAGGTGGCCAGTTTCCGGTAAGCGGGGATCATGCTGGCGGTAATCACCTGGTGATATAATGTGGTGATCCGTTGTTGTTCCGTTGCTGTAAATGAAGCCGGAAACTGCGACAGGGGTTTATAAAAAATACTTTTAGCGGTATCAGTTTTCGCCAGTTCTTCCATCTGCGGGATCATTTTTACTACAAGCGCTTTAGGGAGTACGATACCTGCGCGGATGCCTTTATTAAAGTTTGCGATGGCGGTGTCTGTCCAGGCCATGAACGCCGTCATGCGTTTTGACCAGTTCTCATAATCCTTTACCGTGTTAAAAGGTTGTGCGCCGCCTCCCGATCCGAATTGTGCCAGTTCCAGTGGTGTAGATATAAACTGGTTCATCGGCATATATTCCAGGTGCAGCTGCAATGATTCCTGGCCGGTGTTGAGGATATATTTCAGGATGTCATAGGAGATCCTGTCCGGGGTACTTAATGCGGTGCGGTTAACCTGTTTCAATGCCTCGAGGTATTTCCCGTAGAACTTTCCGGCAACAGCCACCTGTGGACCGGCGCCATACTCCGGCAGTAGGGCGTCGTACCGATGGTCACCTGCTGATGTGGCTTCTGTGGGGAACAGTTGCTGGCGTTCATTGTAGTAGTTATCAAATAGCTGGTGCAGCTTTTCATTGCGCTGTTGGGCGCCGGCGACAGAAACATTTAGTATGCTCACTATTACCAGGAGGAACCACCTTACTTTTCTTTTTTCAGACATGACTGCTTTGTTTACCGGGCAAAGCTAGTAAGCACGGGTAGTAAAAAATTGTATAAAATTAGCCTTTTGTCAGATGCTCCTGTATTGCTTGGGAAGCAAACCCGTTACGTGCCAGAAAGTTTTGGTAAAATGCGCCTGGTCTGTAAAACCACACTCATAGGCGATTTCCGTAAGCGAATAATTGCCTTGTTTTATTAAAGGAAATGCCCGTTCTATTTTAATGCGCCGCAGGTATTCCCCTGCTGAGCAGCCGAAATACCTGGGGAAATATTTTGAAATGGTAACCGGATGAAGTTCCAGGTGGGTTGCCAGCAGGGAAAGCGACAGTGGCTGATTCCAATAATCATTCATGACTGTTTTTATCTTCTTTGTCCATTCCGGAAAATATGCCTCCCCTTCTTTACCGGGATGCACCAGGTTAATGCATAGCTGGTCTATCGCCATCGGCGAGTCTGCATCATCCAGGTAATGTTCTTTCATAATCCTGATAAGCCCGGTGGTATTAAGCTGGTTGCTATCTTCAAACATCAGGGACGCTGCTGGAAGTGATAATCCGAAGGTGTTGAAAAATGCGGCATCCAGTTCAAGATTAAATATGCGTGTGCCGGGGCGGTAGTCAACATTCTGGTGTACTATGCCCGGATAATAATACAGTCCCTTACCGGCGTACTGTATATCGGAATTACCGTTCCGGATCTCTTTGCTTCCACCTGCCAGTATATGAGAAAAATGCGGATTGGCGTGATAGTGATATGCGGAACTCATATCAGGCACAAAAGCGGTTTCACTGGTAATAATAGCACCGAATGTCCGTTCCTTTATTTTTGCGCCAACGTACATCCCTTTTTCATACTGAACCGGCTTATGCATAATTACATTATTTTAAATTTACGCAGTATCAACCTGAAATCTTGGCTGATATTGTCCTTCCGTCAAAGCTACGGTTTCCATCCATAGCGCTTTTAACAGATCGGTGCTTGCCATTAACTCCTGTGCCCCTGTACCAGCATGCCCCAATATTTTACTGAGTGTTTCTTCTACATTAAAAGGCGACCGGTTAAAAGCTGTTATTAGCCGCATGGCTCTTTTGTCGCCCAGCGGATACGTTTCATTTATTGCGAACAAGGCGTGGGTAAGATAATTGGCAATTCTTGTAAAACAACCAACGGTATTATAAGTATCCGCTGCAGCCGCAAAAGCATAACATTGTATTAATGTAAACTCCGCCAGCCAGAGACAGTCGGATAGAATGGTTTGTTTCAGCTTAGCGGGATAAGTAGTAACCTGATCTTTAAGCTTCCGGATAATATTTTCTGGATCAAATAAAGGCTTACAAACCTGTGTTTCACCTAAGTAAATCACTGATCTGAATCCGTAAGGCGGTTGCTGATCAAAGTTATGATGCCAGATACCATTGGCGGCATCCGTAATGGTTTGTTGTACCTGGTCGATATTGCGATAGAGCAGATCTACCTTTCCGGCAGCTGTTGTGATCCATGCCCCGCCATTCACCCAGGGCCCCCATTCATAAAAATCGGTAACCAGTGGCAAACCCTGTATGGAAAAACTATTGGCGATTCTTCTGATACTTTCTGTATCAAAAGGATGTTTCCCAAAGTAGTACAGCCCGATATCCAGGTCTGATTTTTCATGAGCTTGTCCTACCGCCTGTGAGCCTCCCAGCACAATAGCCACTATGCCCGGAACATCTTTAAATGCTGAAGTTATTGCATCCAGTATTATCCTTTTTTCATCCGGATCAGATTTCATCTCCTTTACATTTTTCTTCGATAAAATATATCCTCTGCAGCAGTTCGGATCTTCTGATAGCCGAATGTAAATAAAACTATTATAAATTATAGCCGTAACTGACATTTAACGGATCTCTTCCTTTTTCAGCGGCCTCAATATTAACCGGAGCGACTGATCTTTTGTAAAGTAAGCGATCAGCCAGTTATAAAGTGTTTTCACACGGTTGCCGTAACTGATCAGAAAGGTGAGGTGAATGAAAAGCCAGATAAACCAGGCAATAAAACCTTTGAAGTGGAGTTTGGGTTTGGGGATGTCTGCCACGGCCTTATTCCGGCCGATGATAGCCATATTACCTTTATCGTAATAACGGAACGGCTTACGGTTCTCCTGCTTTGCGAGCGCCAGGAAATTCTCTGCGAGGTGGCTACCCTGCTGTATAGCCACCTGCGCCAGCTGCGGATGCCCGTTGGGAAAAGCAGGGTCGGTGGTTTGTATACACATATCGCCTATTGCAAAAATATCCTTCATGCCCTTTATCTCATTGAACTCGTCTACCATCAGTCTTTTTCCGCGACCATAACATTCCGCCGGGATGCCTTCCGTTACAGTTGCCGTTACTCCTGCCGCCCATACTACCGTTTTGGTGGCAATGGTTTCTCCGTTGGAAAAGATCACGGTATCATCCACATAATCTTTTACCTGCATACCCAGTTTTATTTCCACACCCATTTTAACCAGGGCATCGTAGGCGTCCCGCTGCGACTGGTCACTCATGGCGGCCAGTACTTTGGAGATACCGTCTACCAGGTAAATATGCGATTCAAATCCTTTCCCCGCTATTTCGGGATAGTCTTTCGGCACCACTTCCTTTTTCAATTCCGCCAGCAGGCCGGATACTTCCACTCCGGTAGGGCCGCCACCTACTACAACGATGGTGAGCAGCCTGGTTCTTTCTTCCGGATCGGTGGTAAGCGCTGCTTTTTCCATTACCTGCAGGAAATGGTTGCGCAGTTCGAGGGCATCGTTCACTGTTTTCACCGGCTTCGCATGCCGCTGTACGCTTTCCATGCCAAAATAATTGGTAGACGTGCCAAAAGCCAGTACCAGGTAATCGTATTTCAATTCAGTGGTAGAGAGTATTACTTTTTTTTCTTCCGGTATTACTTTCTGAAATTCACCGATCACAAAACGTGCGTTTTTGTTTTTGCGCAACAGTTTCCTGAACGGATAACTGATATCAGTAGGATCTAAAAAGCCCATTGACACCTGGTAAACCAGCGGGGGAAAATAGTTATAGTTGTTACGGTCTACCAGTGTAACGGTATATTCCTCTTTGCGGGCCAGTTTCCTGACCAGGTTAACGCCTGCAAATCCACCACCAATGATAACGATATGTTTCATAATATGACCTTTTATCTGTGTTGTTAAAACAGCCAAAAGGCCATTTTGTTGCTGTATGGTCCGCAACAACAACCAGGCCACCGGAAGAAATGCCATAAAAATCGTCCGTTCATTTACCGGAGCAGACACACCTGTCGACACAACTCCCCATCCTTTGGATAAATTTCACGTTATAATAAGCTGCGAGATGGACAAGAATAGGAACTGAGCCATGAACCGTTTCCCTTCTCCACAAAATATATTTTTTATTTTATACCAAATGGTATATTTTTGCTTTGTCAAAAGAAAGAGGGATATGAACAAGGCAGAGAAAACAAAACAGTTTATTGTGGAGATGACGGCCCCTGTTTTTAATGAGAAGGGCTACACCGGCACTTCTTTGAATGATATGACGAATGCTACAGGGCTGACAAAAGGAAGTATTTACGGCAATTTCGCTAACAAAGATGAAGTGGCCCTGGCATGCTTCGACTACAACCTGAAAAAAGTAAACACCATTATCCGGCAGGAAATGGATAAGAAAACAACCTGCAGGGATAAACTGATGGTGTATGTGCATATATATGAGAACTTCCTGAAACACCCGTTCCCTGCCGGCGGATGCCCTATTCTCAATACAGCAGTGGAAGCAGACGACACGCATCCTTTATTGAAACAAAAAGCCGCAGATGCCATCCTTTCCTGGAAGGGCGTTATTACGGGGTTGATCGAAAAAGGAAAAGCCGAAGGGGAGTTCAGAGAAGCAGTAAATGCCGAACAAACTGCACTCACCATGATCGCTACCATTGAGGGTTGCATTATGATTGCCAAATTAACCGGTAAGATAAACTACCGTAATACTATTATGCAGTCGGTTGGAAAAATGATAGACACACTATAACGCTTTTTTTTCTTTATAAATATACCGATTGGTATAAAAAACAAACACATGAAAACAACAGGAAATACTGTACTTATTACCGGCGGCAGCGCAGGTATCGGACTGGAAATAGCCAGGCAATTATCACAACAGGGCAACCAGGTAATCATCACCGGCAGGGACGCCGCCCGCCTGGAAAAGGCCACGCAGCAACTGCCGGGCGTGAAGGGCATCGTGAGCGATGTAACCAGCGATGAAGCAGTGACCCAGCTGGCAGCCACCCTGCACAAGGAATATCCGTCGTTAAATATCCTGGTCAACAATGCAGGCCGTGCATTTGCCTATGAGTTGTCGGACAACGCGGATGCCGCCGGAAAAGCAGCGGAAGAAATGGACACTAATTTCTTTTCGGTGATCCGCCTCACCGAAAAATTGCTGCCATTACTGAGTCAGCAGCCGGAAGCCGCCATTGTAAATGTAACCTCCATTGTTGCCTTTGCACCGGGCGTACGGGTACCCACTTATTCCGCTACCAAAGCTGCGCTCCGGTCCTATACCCAATCCATGCGGGTCACCTTTCCTAAGCTGCACATCTTTGAACTGATGCCTCCCCTGGTAAATACCGATTTTTCACAGGAGATAGGCGGCATTAACGGGATTCCTCCTTCACAGGTGGCTGCTGATCTTGTAACTGCACTCGGAAAAAATGAATATGAAATCCGTGTGGGCAATACCGAATTGATCTACCAGTTATCACTCAGCAATCCTGCAGCCGCACTAGCCGCTGTAAACGGCGGTGGCGAATAAAAAAATTTATATAATAATATACCAACCGGTATATTAAATAGCAGCAATGAAACGGACAGTACTGATCCTGGTGGTGATTACAGCGGCCATCATGGAGTTGATAGACACCTCTATCGTAAACGTAGCCTTATCGCATATGAGTGGCAACCTCGGCGCCACGCTGGAAGACACTTCCTGGGTCATTACTGCCTACGCCATTGCCAACGTGATCATCATACCCATTACGGGCTTCCTCGCCGCGAAACTGGGCCGGCGTAATTATTATATCGGCTCCATCATCGCCTTCACCTTCTTTTCACTGATGTGCGGGCAGGCCACCAACATCTGGATGCTGGTAGTATTCCGTTTCCTGCAGGGCATCGGCGGCGGCGCGCTGCTATCCGTATCGCAGGTGATCATCTTTGAACTGTTTCCCAAAGAAAAACAAAATGTGGCCAGCGCACTTTTTGGCGTAGGCGTGTTTATTGGTCCCACGATAGGCCCCACCCTCGGCGGTTATATCACCGAATTTTATTCCTGGCCCTGGATCTTTTATATCAACGTACCCATAGGTATTACAGTGGCAACACTCTGCTATATACTCCTCAAAGAACCCGCTAATGTGCCTGCGGCCAAGCGGATCGACTGGACCGGTATCCTCCTGCTGGCCGTTGGCGTGAGCGCATTGCAAACCGTACTGGAAAGAGGGGAAACCGACGACTGGTTTGAAGCGCCCTATATCACCTGGCTTTCCGTGATCGCCACTTTCGCCATCCTGGTATTTGTGTGGTGGGAACTGCGGATCAAAGACCCGGTGGTAAACCTGCGGGTGCTGAAAAGCAGGAACCTGAGCATTGCCGCGATATTGACATTTGTTTCCGGCATGGGCATTTTCAGCTCTGTTTTTCTTACGCCGGTATTTGCACAGCGACTGCTTAATTTCACACCACTGCAAACAGGTATGCTCCTGCTGCCCGGCGCCTGTTTAGCCATAGGTGGACTCATTATTTCTGCGAGGCTGCTACAGCGCGGTGTTTCGCCGGTGTTTCTTATTGTAGCGGGAATGGGATTATTTATTCTATTCAGCTGGCAGATGTCGGCATTGAACCAGGACGCCGGCGCCGCCACTATTACTACCTCTCTCATCTGGCGGGGCGTAGGACTGGCACTGGTAACGGTTCCCCTTACCACCCTGGCCGTATCCTCACTGACGCCGGCAGATATTCCGCAGGGCGCTGCTTTAAATAATATGATGCGGCAACTGGGCGGCTCCTTCGGCATCGCCATGGTGAACACCTACCTCGCCAACCGGAACGCCCAGCACCGGTCGGATCTCGTGAGCAACCTCACTACCGATAACCCCGCGGTGGCCAACCGGTTAAGCAGTTACGCGCACTTCTTTCTCAGCAAAGGCGCTACCGCAACAGATGCCCATCATAGAGCCCTGAAGCTCCTGGATAGTTCCGTAGTAAAACAAAGCACCCTGCTGAGTTTCAGCGACGCCTTTTTACTGGTAGGTATTATATTCCTGGCAGCGCTTCCTTTGCTGTTAATGGCTTCCACTAAAAAGAAAACAGCCCATGTAATTGTGATGGATCACTGATACAGGCCAGCTGTTTTAATAAACTGACTGAAAAAACCCAAAAAATAAATCAGAAAAATCTGCCTGATCAGCCTAATCCTGCTCCAAGACAATTTCCGCGTTGAAGGCGCCGCCGGCCGGTACCGTGATTTTTTTGTACTTTGCGATCTGCATCTTTATCGGTCACACCACCTGATTCGTCTATTTTTTGGCCGGATTAACAGCGATAGGGTGATATTTAATTTTAAGGGGAACTGGATCTAACGGATGAATAATGACACTGTACATGAAACTGCACTTTTCCACCAAATTGCCGGGGGGGATGAATCTGCATTTGAAGCATTATTCCACCTCTATGTGCCGAAGATCAGGCCGGTAATTGCCCGTATTATACAGGTAGAAGGGCCGGAGAAAGACATCATACAGGAAATATTCCTGGGCATATGGCTGAGCCGGGAGAAGCTGACAGAGGTAGTGGTTCCCCATAACTGGATCTTCAAAATGGTGTATCACCGCTGCTACAGCTGGTTGCAGAAGCAGGGCGTGCGGAATAAGGCCAGCCAGATCATTACCCGCGAAAGCACTGACCACTCCAATCTTACCGAAGAAAATATTGCTTTTTCTGAAACCGCGCTGCTGGTAAAGCAGGCTATCCTGCAATTGCCGCCGCAGGCACAAAAGATCTACCTGCTCAGCCGGGAGAAGGATCTTAAAGTCGCCGAAATTGCCAGTGAATTACAGCTCTCCCCCCAAACCATTAAAAATTCCCTGGTCCGTTCCCTCAAATCTATCCGGGAATACCTGACCAGCCAGGGCATCACCCTCCCGCTATTCCTGCTTGGGTGGGGTGTTTTATATTTTTCTTAACTTTTTTTTGAAAGACATAGGTACTCTTTGGCTGCTGACGGTACGTATATGCAGGGGGCTTTCTGTAATTGGGTAGTCCCCGTATATGTCAACTGAATTCCGAATGCTTTAAAACGAGGCCGTTGTCCACATCAGAAAGACTAACATACTTATTGGAACAGGTACGGCTGCGTCGTGCCACCACCGGGGAGTACAGGGAACTGTTACAACTGATCAGTGAAGATGAGTCGGGGGAAATAATCCGCCAGCTGGATGCGTTTCATGCGAACTGGCTAATGGAAGCTGCTGCCCATGCGGATCACGACCGCGACTACTGGCAGCAGGCCGTCAAAGAAATACTGGCCGCAGATAAGCTTGCGCAGCAGCCGGAAATGCTGTCCTCAACCCCGAACCGGGTCTATTTCCTGCAACGCTACTGGTGGGCTGCTGCCTGTATCGTTGTGCTGGCAACGGGCGCTTATTATCTTTCAAAGCAAGCCCCTCCCACGGCTGTAGTGGCTACTTCCCCCGTAAAGGATATTGCACCGGGCGGCAACAGGGCGGTACTTACGCTTTCAGATGGTACCCAAATCCCCCTCGACAGTGCAGGCAATGGCGTATTGGCGCAACAGGGCAATACCCGGATCACCAAGCTGAATAACGGGCGACTGGCTTACAATGGCTCCGGCAGTTCGGAGGATAAAGTATTATATAATACCATGAGTACCCCCTTGGGTGGACAATACCAGCTTATTTTGCCCGATGGTACCGGCGTATGGCTGAATGCCGCCTCTTCCATCAGTTATCCCACTGCCTTTACCGGCAACGAAAGAAGTGTAACCGTTACCGGTGAAGTGTACTTTGAAGTGGTGAAAAATGAAAAGATGCCTTTCCGTGTAAAGGCAGGCAATACGACCATCGACGTACTGGGTACGCATTTTAATATTAACGCATATAAAGACGAAGCCAGCATCAATACTACCTTAGTGCAGGGATCTGTGCGGGTAAGTGTACAACAGCAACAGCAAATGCTGAAACCCGGGCAGCAGGCCAGGGTGGCGGCAAAGGGGGAGTCTATCCAGGTGCTGGACCATGCGGATCTATCCGAGGTGCTGGCCTGGAAAGCAGGGTTCTTCTCCTTTAATGATGCGGATCTTCCGGCTGTAATGCGGCAGCTGTCGCGCTGGTACAATGTAGAAGTAACATATGAAGGCAAGATTCCTCAGCGTGTATTCACCGGGGAAATAGGCCGGAACCTCACCTTATCGCAGGTGTTAAAAGGACTTACAAAAACAAGAATTAAATATAGAATTGAGAATGGTAACCGGATCGTTATCCAACCATAGTTATGAACAATGAACAATGAAAATTGGGAACAATGAAAAACACCAGGCTATCGCCATTGGCATTCCATGCGCATTGAATAAAAACCGGGGCTGAGATTGGCGTCCTACCCCGGCCGTCGTTCAATTTAATCAACAAACAAGTCGGTAAACATTATTTATTAATTCAACCAAACATTGCAAAAGTATGCAACTTAAGGCTATTTGTAATTCCGGTACCCGCAGATATTGGAAATTTGCGGGGCTCTCAACCAAAACACTGTTAGTTATGAAGCTAACTTCTTTTATGCTGCTCCTTGCTGCTTTGCAGGTAAGCGCTAAGGGCAGCGCCCAAACGGTGACTTATTCCGCCAAAGCGGTGAGTCTCCAGAAAGCGCTGAACGTTATTAAAGCACAAACGGGGTATGTTTTCTTTTACGATAAAGAGGATCTGAAAAACAGTAATCCTGTTTCGGTAGACATAAAAAACGCATCGCCGCAAGCAGCGATGGAAGCAGTATTGCGCCAGCAGCCATTGAGCTTCGAAATCCAGGGCAATACCATCTTCATTACAAAAAATGAAAAACCGGCAGCAACACCGGTAACGGCCCCACCTGCCGCCAACATCACAGGAAGGGTAATAGATGATACCGGGGCGCCACTTCCAGGTGTTTCCATCGTGATAAAGGGCACCCAGAAAGGCGTTGTATCCGGACCGGATGGTACCTTCCAGCTGGCCAACGTACCGGACAACGCGGTACTGGTGGTAACCAGCATCGGGTACATCACCCAGGAAATCAAGGTAGCCGGAAAAACACAGATCAATATTTCAATGGCGCCGGATGTAAGTGCGCTGAAACAATTTGTGGTAGTAGGTTATGGCACGCAGAAAAAGGCGAACCTCACCGGGGCCGTTACTTCTATCACCACAGAGCAACTGACTAACAGGCCGGTAACAAGCCTGGGTAACGCATTGCAAGGTACGATGCCAGGTATCACCGTTACCGCCGCCAAGAGCGGACAACCGGGCAGTGATGCAGGACAAATCCGTATCCGGGGTATTGGTACGCTAAACAATGCCGACCCGGTAATTGTGGTAGACGGAGTAGTTACCAACCTGAGTAGTCTTAATAATATTAACCCCGACGATATTGCCACCTTATCGGTACTGAAAGATGCGGCATCTGCTGCCATCTACGGTTCCCGTGCAGCTAACGGCGTTATTCTCATCACTACCAAACAAGGCAGGAAAGGCCCCCCACAGGTTACCTATACCGGGTATGTGGGCAAACAACAAGCCACCGGCTTACCGGACTTTTTACCTTCCTGGCAGGCAGCTACGTTATATAACCAGGCGCTGAGCAATGAAGGAAAAGCAGCACGCTGGACCGATGCAGAAATCCAGAAATTCAAAAATGGCTCTGATCCTTTTAACTATCCTAACACCGACTGGCTCGACCTGTTTTACCAGGGCAGCGGTTTACAACAGAACCACTATGTAGGTGTTTCCGGCGGCAGCGACCATACACAATATGCTTTCTCTTTAGGTGTATTTGATCAGAATGGCCTCATGGAAAAAACAAATGCCAAACGTTACACCAGCAGATTGAATATTACATCTGAGATCAACGATAAAATAAAAGTAATCGGCAATATCGCCTTTACTTCTTCCGGCAGAAATGAGCCCAGCAATCCTTACACCGGCGATTTTACGCAGCTGGTAAGACAGATCAACCGTATCTCCCCTACCATTCCTTATAAATATGAAAATGGCCACTACGGCTATATTTCAGATGGCAGCCCGATGGCGTGGCTGGAAGGAAACAGCCTGAATAAATATAACAACTACGACCTGATAGGTAATGTAGGCGCCGACTGGGAAATTGTAAAAGGCCTGCATTTCAAGCCCTCTCTTGCTTATGTGATGAAGATCGCTCATAACAAGAAGTTCATTGCTGACCAGCAATATTATGATGCTGCCGGTAATGAAACTTTTTACCAGGGACCCAGCTATGTAACCGACGAAAACACCTTCGGCAATACGGTTACACAGCAGGCATTGCTGGACTATACCAAATCCTTCAGTAAACACAACTTCAAAATACTGGGTGGCTATTCCCAGGAGCTGACCAAATTCAGCTTTGATGATGGCTACCGGAAAGGCTTCCTGAATAACCAGTTAACCGATATTAACCTTGGTTCTACCGACGGACAAAAAACCACCGGCTACTCTTACGAACTGGCGCTTCAGTCTTATTTTGGCCGGTTAAACTACGACTACGACGGTAAGTACCTGTTTGAAGCAAACCTGCGGTATGATGGTTCCTCCCGCTTTGCTCCCGGCAACCGTTGGGGTTTATTCCCTTCCTTTTCCGCCGGCTGGAACTTAGACAGGGAAGATTTTTTCACACCACTGAAGAAATATGTTTCCAATCTTAAAATAAGAGGTTCATGGGGACAGCTGGGTAACCAGTACATTACCGGTAAAGATGATGTCAATTACCCAAGCTATCCGTACTACCCGTATATTGCCACTATCAACGGAAGCCAGAACTATACTTTTGGTGGTACCGCGGCTGCTATTGCCGCAGGTGTAGCGCCGGTTAATGGTGCCAACGAAAACATCAAATGGGAAAGCACCACCGCCACAGGCGTGGGTATTGATGCGGGATTCCTGGACGGGAAACTGAATTTCACTGCCGACTATTTTCATAAACGCACTTCCGACATCCTGTTATCAGTACCGGTTGGCGCCGTATACGGCCTGAATGCGCCGGTTCAAAACGCAGGTTCTGTCATCAACAAAGGTTGGGAGTTTGCACTGAGCTATGCCAGCAACGCAGGTGATTTCAAGTACAATGCTGCCGTAAACGCGGCCTTTATCAACAACGAAGTAACCGATCTCCACGGAACAGGGCCGATTATCGACGGCTATACCTTTAAACAGGTGGGTTATCCGATCAACTCCCTGTATGGATATGAAGCAGATGGCATTTTTCAATCGGCCGATGAAGTGACCAAAGCGCCTTATCAATCCAACAGAACGGCTGCCGGTGATCTGAGATACAAAGACAAGGACGGCAATGATACTATTAACAGCGCCGATAAAGTATACCTCGGCAACTACTTCCCGAAAGTAACCTTTGGCCTGAACCTGGGCGGTACCTGGAAAAATATAGACCTGAATATCTTCCTGCAGGGTGCTGCTGGCGTAAAAACATACATCGACGCCGGTAAACTGGGCAGTGTAAGTTCTTCTGCTGGTAAACCTACTTCCGCTTTACTGGATACCTGGACACCGGAAAACACTTCAGCCGCGCTACCACGCATCTGGAACGGCTATACGCAGAATGATCCCGGCGGCACGCCGTCTTCCTTCTGGGTGAAAGACGGATCTTACCTGCGCCTTAAAAACCTGCAGGTAGGTTATACACTGCCGGAAAGAATAGTAAAACGGATAGGCATCAACAAAGTACGTTTCTACTACAGCGGGCAAAACATCCTCACCTTCGACGGCCTGTATAACTGGATAGATCCGGAAGCATCTATTACGAGCAGTATCTATTACTACCCGCAGGTGAAAGTGCACACGTTTGGCGTAAATGTTAGTTTTTAACGAAAAGCAATCAACATCATGAAAAGGAACATTCTCTATATAATATTTTTCTCTGCTGCACTGCTATCTGCGTGCAATAAAGATTTCCTCGACAGGCAGCCACTGGATGCCTATAATAACGACGTTCTCTGGAAAACGCAGAACGATGCAACCGCTGCACTCAATGGCTGTTATAAAGAATGGGAAATTGACTATACCATCCTTTATATGGACGCTGTGAGCGATAATATGTACAGCCAGTATTACTGGGAAGGCTATACGGATTATGGCAATGGCAACATTACGCCTGCCAATACCAGTGCCTCCAAGCGCTGGAGTTATACCACCATTCAGAAATGCAACTGGTTCCTGGAAAACATCGACAAAACACCGATCGACGAAACCTTAAAAACGCAGTTTAAAAGTGAAGCCCGTTTTCTGAGAGCTTATCAGTACTTCACGCTGTCACAGCTTTATGGTGATGTACCGCTGGTCAAAAACACTATTACCAGTGAAGAAGCTAATACCATTTCCCGCACAGCCGCTACCGAAGTACGCAAATTTGTACTGGACGAATTGGAAGCGATTGCGCCTACCCTCCCGGGAAACTACAGTGGTAGCGACGTTGGACGTATTACTCAGGGCGCGGCTATTTCCCTGAAGGCCAGGCTGGAATTGTATGATAAAAACTACGCCGCCTGTATCGTTGATTGTAAAAAGATCATGGCCCTGGGTTATGAACTCTTTCCAAACTATCAGAACCTGTTTCGTATACAGAACGAAAACAATAAAGAAGTGATCCTCGATGTGCAGTATAAAGAGAATGACTATTCCAATGCCGACATCGGCGTAATGCCTTCTTCCTCCTTTGGTGGCTGGGGCTCGCTGGATCCCACTCAGGCGCTGGTAGACGCTTACGAAATGAAAAACGGCAAACTTATTACTGATCCAACATCCGGCTATTCCGAAAATGATCCGTACAATAACAGGGATCCACGCTTAACAGCTACGATCGTATGTCCCGGCCAGTTGTATGAAGGTAAATACTACAACTCTATTCAAAATACCTCCGGTGATTATTATAATGGGGATAACAATTCTAAAACAGCTTATATCCCGAAAAAATTCACGTCTAACCTGTCCGACTATACGGATATGTGGAACACCGGGCTGAATATGATCGTAATCCGCTACGCAGAAATACTGCTCACTTATGCCGAAGCACAAATTGAATCAGGCATTATTGACAATACCGTGTATGATGCAATAGATGCCATCAGAAAGCGCGCTGGCATGCCAGTGATAGACAGAACCGTGTATAACACCGTTGATAAAATGCGTACGCTCGTAAGACGCGAACGCAGGGTGGAACTGGCACTGGAAGGCTTACGCTGGTACGATATTCAACGCTGGAAGATAGGCACTGCCGTTAGATCCGGCACCGTATACGGCGCACGACTGGGTACTGTAGATCCTGCCAACGGCAAGCTTACCCTCAGCGGAGACCACGTCACCGTTGAGCAGCGCACCTTTGTGGAAAACAGGGATTACCTCTGGCCGGTGCCTCAGACAGAAAGAGATATCAACAAAAACCTGACACAAAACCCAGGTTACTAATACAACTGTAACAATCAAAAAAAATCCCGCGAGTTGAAAGATGAGCGGGATTTTTTTATGCTTAAAAAGTATTCACATGTATCGTTTCATTACCGGCCTGCTGGTTTATTTTATTTGTCCTTTTACCTTATGCGCCCAGCAAAGCAGAACCGTTCTTAACTTCAATACCCACTGGGCCTTTCAAAGAGGCGATATCACCGGGGCGGAGCAGGCAACATTTAATGACAAGAATTGGGTGGGCATCAGCATTCCGCACGTAATGCGTATTGAAAAAAAGCACAACGGCGGCAATGCCGTGTACCAGGGCATCGGCTGGTACAGGAGATATTTTAAAGTACCTTCCTCTTTCCGCAATAAAAGGATCACTGTTTGTTTTGAAGGCGTGCAAACCACTGCGGATGTGTATCTCAATGGTAAAAAAATAGCGACCCATACAGGTGGTTACATGGGCTTTGTAGTGGATATCAGCACGTATGTGGATTTTGAAAAAGACAATGTGCTGGCAGTGAGGGTATCCAATAAAGATAACCCGCAGATCCCACCCGGAAAGCCGCAGTCGAAGCTCGACTTCAATTACTTTGGCGGCATCTATAGAAATGTGTCACTGACGGTTACCGGCAAAGTATTTATCTCCCATCCACTGGAAGCTAACAAGGTAGCCGGTGGCGGCATATTTATCACCTATCCTTCCGTTGGCAAAAACGCTGCAGCTGTTGCGGTAAAAACCAATATCGTGAATGCTTCCGGTAAACCGGTACATACCACGCTGAAAACGACATTGATTGATACCAGTGGCATGCCGGTAGCAACAGCAGCCATTGAACAGCCCATTCCTGCACAGGCAGATACAGATATCCGGCAATCGCTGACGGTGACCGCTCCTCATTTATGGCATCCGGATCATCCTTACCTGTATCGCCTGGTATCTGTTGTTTATGAAGACAATGCACCAGTGGATAGCCTGATCACCTATACGGGTATACGAAACATCGCTTTCGCTGCCGACGGTTTTTATATCAATGGAACGAAATTATACCTGCGCGGCGCCAACAGGCACCAGGCGTACGAATACACCGGTGATGCCGCCACAGACAACCTGCAATACCGGGATGCTCTTCAACTGAAAATGGGCGGGTTCAATGC
Organism: Chitinophaga sp. W3I9; assembly: GCF_050434025.1. Taxonomy (NCBI): domain Bacteria; kingdom Pseudomonadati; phylum Bacteroidota; class Chitinophagia; order Chitinophagales; family Chitinophagaceae; genus Chitinophaga; species Chitinophaga sp. W3I9. Next base: position 2,705,785 of record NZ_JBNPWC010000001.1, on the reverse strand, counting down.
CGTGCGGGCCGCACATTATCCTGCATCGCCCACATTCCTGGAGGCATGCGACAAAACAGGTTTACTGGTGATTGAGTGTGAGCCGGGATGGCAATTTTTTTCCAAAGATTCCCTCTTCGTTGAAAACACTTACCGCGACATCCGGGAGATGATCCGCCGCGACCGCAACCACCCATCTGTTTTCCTGTGGGAAACTTCCCTGAATGAATCACCCACCAGCGAAGCATGGATGGAAAAGGCCGTACAAACCGCACGGGCTGAAATGCCCGGCAACCAACTGTTTGTAGCCGATGATTTTAACGCACGCAGCAAAGACCATTACAACGTTTCCTACAAAGTGGTAAATGAAGATGGCACCGACCCTATGCCATCACGCCCGTTTATTACCCGTGAGTGGGGAGATAGCTGGATGGCCGATGCTGAAAAAGAAAACAGCCTGCGCGCCAGCAGGATGTACACAGAGAAAGGATTGATCAACCAATGTATTTTACGGCAAAATGCGTTGAACGGAGAAACATCCGAAGCGTTGGGCGGCTATTGGGATCATGGCGGACTGGATGCCAATCCAAGAATTGGCGGTTACTTTGTATGGAGCTACAATGATTACACGCGTGGCTCCGATCCCATCACCGCTTTCAGCGGCGTTACCGATCTTGACCGCTATGAAAAATTCAGTTACTACCAGCTACAGGCGATGCAGGATGCCCGCAATCCGGCATATGGCCCAATGGTATACATTGGCAGCTATAATAACCAGCCAGCACTGGATAGTTCCATCATGGTATTCTCTAACTGTGATGCCGTACAACTTTACCGGAACAACAAATTCTGCGGCGAAATAACAAGGACGCAAAATGCCCGTACCGCTCCTTTTGTAGCGGCCAAAGGCGGTAGTCCTTATTTTGTTTTCCACACCGGGAAATACGAGCCTGGAGAGTTGAAAGCCATCGGTATCCTGAATGGAAAAGCCATCTGCACGCATATTGTAAAAACACCCGGCGCGCCTCATCACCTGGAAATTGAAATTCCTGCCGGCGCTGCCACTTCCACCGCCGACGGATTTTCTATGACGCCGTTTTATGTGAAGGTATGCGACCGGAACGGCACACTTGTATCTAATCAAACCGCCGGGCAATCCTATACTGTTCAGATCAGTGTATCAGGACAAGGCACCCTCATAGGCGGAAATATTCCGGCTGCGGGTATTGCCTTGCAGAAAACGGAAGGCGGCATTGCCTATGGTGTTATCCGCCACACTGCTACAGCAGGAAACATATATATCAACGTAAAGAGCGCCGGCATGGCTCCAGGCAGTAAGGTGATTAAAACCACCGCAACACCCTATGAATATGTAAAAGACGGTATCCACCGGCCATGGATACACGAAGATAAAAAAACAATGACTGCCTATTATACGGATACCATTGCCGCCAAACAGCTCCGGGAAATTAAACTCGCCGGCAAGGCCAGTTTTGTTCAGCCTGCGGATGAAAGTCTTAACGCGGTTATTGACGGCAACACCGCCACAGGATGGATATCCGGCGCAGGAAGTGTTCCTGTTAGCATTACCCTGGATCTGAAAAATGAATACCAGCTGAGCGGCAGCCGCGTAGTATGGGGGAAAGACAGCGACTGGTACACTTACAGTATCGCGGTATCTGCCAATGGCAGCGACTGGACAAGTGTAAAGAGCACGGAACGGGTATCCGGGCAAAATTATCAGCCGGTGCTTTTCCATCGCACAGCGGTAAGATATGTCCGTTATCTTATTACCGGTATCCAGCCAGAAAGCAGCAGGATAGCGGTAAAAGAAATACAGCTGTACGGGACGATGTAACCGGTCATCCGCCTTCCGCTACCCGTTTGCGTCTTGCCAGCTCCGCTTCGCTGGGGTTATCCCCTACAAACGAGCCCGGTTTAATTTCTCCTCCCGGTTCATAGCTGGCAATGATCACGCCTTTCGGGGAGCTTTTTACGTCCACTAATTTCCAGTCCACCGGTTGGGTCCCTTCCCGGAATAACCGTTTGCCTTCACCGATGGTTAACGGGAGGGTCCATATGGTGAGTGTGTCCACCAAACCATTCGCCAGTAAGGTTTGTACCAGTTTGCTGCTGCCGTGCACCAGCAGGTCGGGACCGTCCTGTTGTTTGAGTTGCCGGAGGCCTTCCACTACATCGCCGGTGATCAGCGTGGAGTTTTCCCAGCTCAGATCCATTGGTTTGCCGGACGCTGCATACTTATGGATACTATTAAACTTGTCGGCGATACTATGATCCTGTATAAAAGGCCAGTAAGCCGCAAATATCTCATATGTTCGTCTTCCTAACAACAGATCAAAAGATTGAGACATGAGCGCATTCATGATCCCATTTGTGAAGTCGTCGGAATAAGGCGTCATCCAGCCGCCCCATCTGAAGCCATTACTGCGGTCCTCTTCGGGGGCTCCGGGCGCCTGCATAACGCCGTCCATAGACATAAAAGTGATGACGATAATCTTTCTCATAGTAATCTTTGTTATTTGATTCAAAGATACTTTCAGTAAGAATGGCCGGGGCTGTGTAAATACGACTTTATGAAGGGTGAATTGCGACAATTTGCCGGAATCATCACTATTTACAACATCAATAAATGTTTAAGATAAAGCCTCAGGTGTTGTAGCGCGTGGGTGATCTGGTTTTCCACGCTTCTTTTGGAGATATTTAACCGTTCTGCGATTTCCTGGTTGCTGAGTTGTTCTTCCCTGCTTAACAGGAATATTTCTTTACTGCGTTTCGGTAAATTGCTGAGGGACGCGTGCAGTTGCTGGCGGAAAGACTGTTCCTGGATTTTTTCTTCTGCGGTATTCCCGATAGCCGCCATATGTTCTTCTGCTTCCACTACCTGGAACGCTTTCCGTGTTTTCAGCACCCGGTATACATGATAGCGGGTGGCGGAAATAATATAGTTACGGAAATGAACGATATGCAGTTCTTCTCTTTTAAGCCATAAGGTGAGAAATATATCATGCACAATTGTTTCGCTCGCTTCCGGATCGTTTAACAGGTTATTGGCGGTTTGATACATCTTTCCCCAATAGCGGTTAAATAACAGGTTATAGGCTGTTTTTTCACCGTCTCTGACTGCAAGCCATAAATCAGCATCTGCTGTGTTAGCATCCCACCTAATCATGTCACAAAAATTGACAAAATAAAATTACCTGCATGTTAAATTAAGATGAACTATATAGGAATTGATCCTGGTTGATTGTCTGTGTAACACCTGTTGGCGCTTCCTTCCCCGACAAAATACTCTTTTTTTTAAAAAGTAGGTGTGTAAGGGAAAATAATTGTCTCTATAGAATAAATGAATCGCCTGTGCTGACAAAAGAAGAATACCTTGATCTGTACGAAAGGTCCCTGAACGGGGATTGCAGCCCTGAAGAGCTGATCCGGCTGCAGCAGTATGAGGATGACTTTTGTTTTTCCGATGACGCTGATTCCGACGAAGTATTAAAAGAAAAGATATACAACAGGCTCTCTGCAAGTATTTCGCGGGAAGAGAACGTAAAGCGGCTATTCCCCTGGAAAGCAGTAGCAGCGGCAGCAGCAGTATTGGCGGTGGTTGCATCGGGCTTCCTTTATTTTAACAGCGGCCTGCGCCAGCGGAATAAGCCGTTGGCAGTGGTGGCTGAAAAAACACCTGTAATAAAACGAGATATTACACCTGCTACCAATAAGGCCGTGCTTATTCTAAGCGATGGCAGGGAGGTAGAGCTGAACAAGGCCACAGAAGGGCAAATAGCAGCGCAAGGCAATACCACGGTGAATAAATCCGGTAACGGGCAACTGGTTTACCAGCTGACCGATAAACCGCCAACAACTTCGCTGGCGGTATTTAATACCCTGGCCATCCCACGTGGCGGGCAATACAACCTGACATTGCCGGATGGCAGCAAAATATGGCTGAATGCCGCCAGTAAACTGCGCTTCCCTACCCAGTTTACAGGAAAGGAAAGAATGGTGGAGCTGGAGGGAGAAGCCTATTTTGAAGTAGCGCATAACCAGCAGCAACCCTTTGTGGTGAAAGTTAAAGGCATGCAGGTAGAAGTATTGGGTACTCATTTTAACGTAATGGCATATGCAGATGAAGCTAGTATAAACACCACGTTACTGGAAGGAAAAGTAAGGTTACGCAACGAAGGAACAGCGGCGGTCATACTGAATCCCGGGCAGGAAGGGATATTTACCGGGAGCAAAGGTTTTAAGGTGAACAAAGCAGATATAGAACAGGTAATGTCGTGGAAGAATGGCTATTTTATTTTTAATGATGAAGACCTGACATCCATCATGCGTAAAATTTCACGTTGGTACAACGTGGATATTGAATATAGCAGTGGCACAAAAAAATTATCTTTTGCGGGTAGCATCTCGCGCTTTAAAAATGTTACAGAAGTATTAAATATGCTGGCATTAACAGGAACAGTACAATTTAAAATAGAAGCAGGAAAAATCACTGTCATTAATTAACCTATCGTCCACAACATATCGGCCAGGTCAATAATTCGTAAACTAAACTTTATTTATGAAGCGTAATGCTCATGCCTTGAAAAAGGCAGGTCTACTGTCATGGGAGACACTCAGGTTAGTCAAGCTCTCCTTCTCTCTTGTTATTTTCCTTTCGCTGCAGGTAAGCGCTGTTACCTATGCGCAAAGGGTGAATCTTTCTGAGAAACAAACCCCGTTAAGGGAAGTGTTTAAAGAAATAAAAAAACAAACCGGTTATAATTTCCTGCTCAATACGGAAATGCTGGCAGACGCCCGGCCGGTAACCCTTACCCTGGTGAATGCCACGCTGGAAGAAGCATTGAACAAGTGCTTCGAAGGGCAGCCTTTCACCTACACCATTAACAACAACACCATTGTTGTAAAAAGAAAGGCCATGCCGGTTGTGGCGGCCCAGGAAATAACCGGTACTGTTACCGATGAAAAAGGTGTTCCGGTTCCCGGCGCCAGGATCCTGAATCAATCCACCAATAAAGGCGCTATCACCAACGATAAGGGGGAGTTCAGGATCGCGGTGAATCCTGGTGAAAAGCTATCCATAAAAATGCTGGGATATGAAGAAATTATTATTACGGCAGATAGTAAACAAGACTACCACATCCGCCTGAAGCCATCTACGGTGGGCCTGGATGCGGTAGTGGTGGTAGGCTATGGCACACAGAAAAAAGCCAACCTTACCGGTGCGGTGAGTATGGTGAGCAGCGACGACTTCAAAGGCCGGCCGGCTACCTCCGCTGTTTCAGCGCTGCAAGGTCAAATGACAGGTGTTACCGTGATCAATGCCACGGCTATTCCCGGCGGCTCCGATGAAAATACGATCCGCATCCGTGGTATAGGTACGCTTAATGATGCCGGTCCGCTGGTGGTGGTAGACGGTATTCCCGGCGGCAACCTTAATATCCTGAACCCCGACGATATAGAAACGGTGTCTGTGCTTAAAGATGCAGCCTCCTCTTCTATTTACGGGGTACGTGGCGCCAACGGCGTTATTCTTGTGACCACAAAAAAAGGTAAAAGCGGCAAGCCGTCTTTAACGTATGCCAATTACTTTGGCGTACAAACGCCTACTGCCTTACCTACTTTCCTGGGTTCTGCGGATTATATGACGCTGCTAAATGAAGCCAAGGTAAACGCCGGCAACAATCCTACTTATACACAGGAACAGATTGATATCGCCAAAAACGGCAGCGACCTGAATTATTACGCCAATACCAACTGGCTGAAAGAAATGTACAAGTCGGGCGCACCACAGCAAAATCATATGCTGAACCTTTCCGGCGGCGCTAATAATATTAACTACTACCTGTCTTACGGCTTCCTGAAACAGGGCGGCCTTATCACCGGCGATAACTACAACGCCAAAAGACACAATGTGCGTTTAAGACTTAATACCACGTTGTTCGACATTCTTCAACTGGATGCCAACATTGGGTATATCGACCGGAACCAGACCGGTTCCAGTGCTGATGTAAGCGGTTCAGGCGGGCCTATTCAATCTGCCCACCAGATCTCTCCGCTGGTACCGGTAAGATTTACCACCGGCGGATGGGGATATCTCGGCGGATCCGTGAATCCCGTTGCACTTGTAACCGATGGCGGTACCAATGACTTCTCCTCACAGGAAATTACCGGTAACATCCAGGCGACGCTGAATATTACAAAAGACTTTCGTTTAAGGGGACAGTATGGCCTGGTGAAAAGTAATTCTTTCAGACAGATCTTTACAAAAACCATTAACTATTACAGCCCGGAAGATAATTCACTGATTTACCAGACCAATAATCCCAACAAGATTGACAACCGCGATTATACTTCTTTGTACCAGACCGTGATCGGGATGGCGGAATATGAAAAGACGTTTGCAGGAAAGCATTACGTGAAAGCGCTTGCTGCGGCTTCTTCTGAAGAAACGGTGAGCCGCAATTTCACGGCTAGCAGAACCAACCTGCCTACGCAGGATTTGGGCAGCATCAATCTCGGTACACTTAATCCGCTTAACGGTTCAGACGGCAGCCAGAATGCATTGCAATCTATCTTTGGCCGCGTGAACTACGCTTACAGCGACAAATACCTGCTGGAAGGTAACTTCCGTTACGACGGGTCTACCCGGTTTGCCGCAGACCTCCGCTGGAACTGGTTTTTCTCCGGATCTGCAGGATGGGTGTTTTCAAAAGAGTCCTTCTTCAAATCACTGGAAGGCATTATCAATTTTGGTAAGATCAGGGCCTCCTATGGTACGCAGGGTAATGATAAAGTGCAGGATGATTTCGGATATCTTTCTTCCATCAGTTCTGTCGCGACGATGCCAATCGGAAATGTGCTAACCCTTGGTTACAGGCAAACCGGTATTCCCAACCCGTTGCTTACCTGGGAGTCCATGACCAAACAGGATATCGGCCTGGATCTCACCTTCCTGAACAACCGGTTAAGCCTCACGGCGGATTACTACATCAACAACACCAACGATATTTTGCTGAGAGTACCGTTGCCGGATGTACTTGGCATGAATGGAAGCTATCCGTACCAGAATGCCGGTAAAGTGCGCAATAAAGGATGGGAGCTGATGGTAGGCTGGCAGGACAGGATCGGTGATGTGAGCTATGGTGTGAGCGGCAACTTGTCTGATGTAAAAAATGAAGTAATGAGTTTAGGTAATGCGCCGGCCACTATCGCCGACCAGATCAGAACAGTAGGTCAGCCGATTGATGCCTTCTATGGTTTTGTGGCCGACCGTATTTCGCAGATCTCCGATTACTCTTATGATGCCGCTACCAACAAATACACGCCGCTGTTCCCTTATGATGCCAGTTATCCTATGATGCCCGGCGATATCATCTACAAAGATTTAAACAACGATAAAAAGATCACCGCCGCAGACGACCGCCAGGTGATAGGCAGCGCTATCCCCAGGTATACGTATGGCTTTAAAGGAAATGTTGCCTATAAAGGTGTTGATTTCAGCTTCTTTTTACAGGGAGTAGGTAAAGCAGATGGATGGATTACCAGTGCCGCCCGTCATGCTTTTATTAACGATGGTTCCAATCCGCAACCGATTCACCTGGACCGGTGGACGCCTCAGAATCCCGGCGCCAGCTACCCACGGCTTGCCTATGGTTACTCATATAACCAGCGCTTATCAACCTTCTGGCTCGAAGATGCTTCCTATCTCCGGTTAAAAAATATCCAGGTAGGATATACGCTTCCGGCGCACATTACCGAGAAGCTGCGGATAGACCGCTTCCGGCTTTATTTCTCTGCCGACAACCTGTTTACTGCTTCCGACTTCTTTTATGGATATGATCCGGAAACACCAGTGAGCAGTGGTGGTTTTTATCCACAGGTGAAAACATTTGTATTTGGTTTAAACATCAACTTTAAATAATTATGAAAAAGATATTGCTATATACCTGCGTGTTATTAGCGGTAACATCTACGGGTTGCCGGAAAGGATTCCTTGACCGGACTCCGTTGGATGCCATATCTGATGAAACGTACTGGACAACAGAAGAGCAGCTGACATTAGCGTTGAACGGGCTTTATGCCAATGTGAAAAATAATAACACGGTGGCGATGGACCAGATGGGAGACAACAGTATTAATTCTTCCACCGGAGATACCTACCGTATTTTTGGCAGCGGCAACTTCGGTCCTGACCTGTCGGCGGTAGATGCAGAATGGCGCAGTCAGTACACCGGTATCCGCCAGTGTAATGTATTTCTTGCCAATTACGAGCGTGCTACCAGTGTATCACAGGAAATAAAAAACCAGATGGCCGGCGAAGCCAAAACTATCCGGGCATACATGTACATGAACCTGGTATCTTACTTTGGCGATCTTCCGCTGGTGACCAAACCGCTGAATATTGATGAACTGTATGGTCCGCGTAATAAACGTAAAGAGATCATCGACTTTATATTATCTGAACTTGAAGAAGCTGCCAGCCTGATGAAAAAAGAGCGGCAGGTTGGTCCCACACTGGGACGCTTCAGCAAAGGCACTGCGCTGGCGTTCAAAGCCCGTATGGCGTTGTACGACAGTCGCTGGGATGTAGCAGAAAAAGCCGCCAAAGATGTAATGGATCTCAACGTATATTCTCTTTACAGCACGGGTAAGCCTGCACAGGACTATTACGACCTGTTCACCTACAAAGGTAAGCTCAGTGCCGGCGTGAATAAAGAAACCATTGCCGCCCGTCTCAATCTTACGGATGTAAGCATGCATAACATCAGCCGTGAATCGCAGGTGCCTGACCAGGCCTCCCGTTACAATCCCACCAAAGCATTGGTGGATGCGTATCTTTGCAGTGATGGTTTAACCATCGATAAATCGCCGCTGTACAAGGAAGATACCTATGCTAACATTTTTGAGAACCGCGATCCGCGCATGAAGCAAACCATTCTTGCACCGGGTGCTACCTGGGGTGGTAGAAAAGATGGCAACCCCGCCAATACCAATCCCGCTATTTTTACGGCGCCGAAATTTGTGTCTGATAAACTGGGATGCGTTACCATCACCGGTTATTACTATACCAAATACGTGGAAGTAAGCACCGTATCACAGGTAAGCAAAGACCAGAACGATATACACGTGATGCGCCTGGCGGAGGTGCTGTTAACCTATGCAGAGGCGAAGATGGAACAGGGTACGCTTACACAGGGCGATATAGATCTGACCATTAATAAACTCCGCGACCGGGTTGGCATGAAAAGGATGATCCTCACAGAGCTGGCCGCCAACGGGCAGGACCTGCGCACGGAGATCCGGAGGGAACGCAGGATTGAACTGGCGCGCGAAGGACAACGCTGGTATGATATTATCCGCTGGAAACAAGGTAGCCTGCTGGGTGCTGATGTGAAGGGTATGAAGAAATCACTGGCAGCAGTGCCATCACAGGTAAGCAATATTGCGGCAGACGCCAACGGTTATATTATTGTAATGACCGGCAGGCAATTTGTAGATCCGAAACACTACCTCTTCCCTGTTCCGCTGACGCAAATACAACGTAACCCTGCTCTTGGTCCACAAAATCCAGGTTGGGAATAATGCTAAAAAAGATCAACATCATGAAAATATCTCTGAAAATATTATCTGCGCTCCTGCTGTGTGCCTGCTTCAATAAAGCATCAGCAAGCGACACCTTGCGTGTAATGACTTACAATATTCATCACTGTAATCCTCCAACAAAAAGTAAAACAGGGGAAATTGAAGTCGATGCCATTGCCAGTGTTATCAACAGCCGGCACCCCGACCTGGTGGCGTTACAGGAAGTGGATGTAAACACAAAACGTTCCGGCAGTATTGACCAGGCTGCACAACTGGCTGCCAAAACCGGTATGCAGGTATACTTTGCCAAAGCCATTGATCATGATGGCGGTGAATATGGCGTGGCTATATTATCTAAATTTCCCTTAACCGGTACGGAAACCATACACCTGCCGGAAACCGCGAATCCTGCCAGTGAAGACCGTGTAGTGGCATTGGCCGGTATTACTTTACGCAGCGGCAAAAAATTAATTTTTGCCTGTACACATATGGATGTCAGCAATGCAGCGGTAAGAGATGAACAGGCAGGTGAGATCAATAAAATTGCTGCCGCCAAAGCCATTCCTTTCCTGCTTGCCGGCGATCTTAACTGCGTACCGGAAAGTGCATCTTACCAGCTACTGCTGAAAAAATTTACCCCTTCCTGTACCGGTTGCGGGTTCACCATCCCGGTGAACAACCCCAACAGGGTGATTGACCACATTATGTGGACAAACGCCCCGGGCTTTACGGTAAAAAGCAGCAGTGTAGTAAATGAGCCGTATCCCTCGGATCATTTACCGGTGATAGCGGAAATTGTTATCAAATAGTATAATAGAGCCGCACAAGTCGCAGGATTTGTGCGGCCCCTATTATTCGCGGTTAACATGCAGCATCCCGTTTAACGTCACCAGGTTTTTAATGGCGTCCCCGATAGTGTTATTAAAATAAACATACACTTCCTTTCCTTCTTTGATCCACGCGCGGATCTCCTTTGCCCGTTGCGCCAGGTAATCATCTGTATACCCACCCTTATAATCGCCGGCGGGCCCATGAAACCGCAGGTATACAAAATCAGCCTTTGCATTAAGTCGTTCATTCCTTGATTTTGGAATGTCATGCAGCACGATGCTGCATTCATATTCATCTGCCAGCTCATACACTTCCCCGATGTACCAGGAGCTGTGCCTGAACTCCAGCGCTACTTTCCAGCCATCCGCGGGATTAATGCCCTGTACTATATCCAGCAGTTGTTCTACCTGGCCATATTGCTCCACCGTTACACCGGGTGGAAACTGTATTAACAGGCATCCTTTCTTCGCTCCGGCCTCATTGATCACTTCCATAAAACGAATCACATCCGCTTCCTGGAATGCCAGCTGCTTCACATGGGTGATGTCGCGCCATAACTTGAAGGTGAAAACAAAATCATCCGGTACTGAGTCCGCCCACTTTTTTACCGTTGCGGCCTGGGGTACTTTGTAGAAGGAGCTGTTGATTTCAATGCTGTTAAACAGGGAGCCATAGTAAGTGAGCCGGCTTTTATCCCGGAAAGCGGGAGGATAGGCCAGCTTGTTAGGCACGGGTAGTACGAGTCCGCTTGTGCCCGATTTATAGATGCCTTTGGTTTTTTTTGCCATGCAAGGGGTAAAGCAAAAATCTAACCAGTGGGGATGGTAATAGCCAGGAATACTTTTTGTATAGAAACCGTAAATCCGCTTCCCCTAAAAACTATCCGTTATGACATCATTCACCGACTTCTTCACCACTTATGGCCGGGCCTCCTTAGGCAACGATACAAGTATCATCGCCAGTTGTTATGCAGAAAACTTCATGGCCGCCGGGCCATCGGGAAGCATGACTTTTAAAAATGATGAAAAGTTCACGCAATGGCTGGAAGAGATGTTTAAATTTAACCACAAGGTCGGCATGCAGGAAATGAAAGTCATTAAAGTAGAAACGTCGCCGATGGGGAAATACTATACCAGGGCGCTGGTGAGATGGGGCGCTGTTTTCTCAAAAAATCCGGAGGAAGTCATTGAATTTGAGATTACTTACATTTTACACCATCTTAATGATGCACTCAAAATAATCATGTATATCAGTCATGAAAACGAGGAAGATGTTTTAAAAGAGAAAGGCATCATCAGCTAGGCGCTGGTACAAATACAAAATCAGTATATTGTAAGAAAAAAAATGCGCCGTATTATACTCAGCTTCGTACTTATCATCATGGGTGCCTCTCTCTACGCCCAGGCACCGGAGGAAGCAGTGAAAGCTGCTATTAACCAGCTGTTTACTGCCATGAATAATTCAGATAGTGTAGCGGTGGCCGCCTGTTTCGCGCCGGGAGCGATATTGCAGTCGGTGATGGAAGACAAAGCAGGCAAGCAAACTATCCACACCACGCCGGTCAATGAATTTTCCTCTTTTATAGGCAGACTCCCGGCCCAGGCGGCGGACGAGCGTATTGTATTTGGCTCCGTCCTGATAGATGGCCGGCTGGCTGCTGTATGGACACCCTACCGCTTCTTCTTCAAAGGACAGTTTTCCCACTGTGGGGTAGACTCCTTCCAACTGGTGAAGCTCCCGGATGGGTGGAAAATCCAATATCTCATCGACACCAGGCGCAAAGACAATTGTGAAGAATCAGCCATGGCAAAATAATACCTGCACCCGCCCTGACCCGGTATTACCTCGCGCATGCTTCACAGATGCGTGAAACCAGCGTATTCGTTGCGTAACCCATGCACTATGCATACAGTCCGCATGCACTACTCATGCACTACTCATGCACTCATGATGCACTCCCATGCACTATCAATGCACTATCAATGCACTATCCCTGTCAAAAACCAGGGTTTCGGTCAGCTTTCAGGGTGGATATGCCCACATGGATACCGCTCCCGTTTTGAATCGATCAAATAATAACCTACTTTTGCCCCGCTATGGTTCAGGCATGTCCACTCCGGATATACCTGATTAAAAGGGAACTCGGGTGAAAATCCCGGACAGTCCCGCTGCTGTAAGTCTCATACAATGCTAAGGCATCGCCAATCAGACCACTGTTGAACATTCAATGGGAAGGTCGCCTGAAGCAGAGATAAGTCAGAATACCTGCCATACAACTACTTTTTTAAGCTTTCGTGGAATGAAGCTTGGGAATAAATTCAATCTGCGGGTATCCCCCGTATCTTGTCTCTTTCCTGATTATTTTTCTTATTGCGAAAGCTGTTGATGGAACATTAACAGGCTTGGGAATGATGCGTTTTAAAACACCGGCGAAAACCGCCGGGATGTTGCTGGTATTGCTCTGTGGGGCGCTGAGTGCTTTTGCACAACAGGCCGACAGTGTAAAATCCAAGGACCTCCGGGAGGTGTCCGTTACAGCCCCGCGTACGGCCAGGGAAGTAAGCCCGGGGCAGAAAATGCAGGCGAAAGAACTGGAGCGGCTGGGCAGCCACTCCGTGGCGGATGCTATCCGTTTTTTTGCCGGGTTGCAGGTAAAGGACTACGGCGGTATTGGCGGTCTCAAAACCGTTGATATACGCAGCATGGGCACCAACCAGGTGGGCGTATTTTATGATGGCATTCAACTGGGCAATGCCCAGAACGGACAGGTGGACCTGGGCCGGTTTTCGCTGGATAATATGGAGGAAATCGCCCTGTACAACGGGCAGAAAAGCAACATCTTTCAGCCGGCGAAAGACTTTGGATCTGCAGGGGCCATCTATCTTACTTCTCTCAAACCTAAATTTGCACCGGGAGAAAAAACACATCTCAGGGGTACTATCAAAACCGGCTCCTTTGGCCTGTTCAATCCCTCTTTGCTATGGCAGCAGAAGATCAGCAGCAAAGTATCCGCCTCCTTCAGCACCGAATGGATCAATGCTACCGGCAGGTATAAATTCTCCTACCAGAAACGGGATGAAAACGGGCACCTGGTATATGATACCAGCGCTTACCGGAAAAACGGCGACATCAATGCCGTTCGCATGGAAGGCAGTTTCAATGGCCTGCTGAATGGCGGGGAGTGGAGCACCAAAGTGTATTATTACCAATCGCAGCGCGGTCTGCCCGGGTTCATTGTAAACGGTGTGTTCGGGCATGTGGACCGTCAATGGGATCAGAACATCTTTGTGCAATCCAGCTTCCGCAAAGATATTACCAAACGTTACAGCATCCTGCTGAACGGGAAATACGCCTACGACTACACGCGGTTCCTGGCGCCGGATACTGCCCGGCTTTATATAGATAACCACTACCGCCAATATGAAATGTATTTCTCCTTGGCACACCAGTATACCCTTACCAACTGGTGGACCATTGCGGCTTCGGGCGACTTTCAATGGAACCGCCTGGATGCGGACCTGACCAACTTCAGCTACCCTACCCGTTATACCACACTGGCTGCTGCCGCCACAAACATCAGCTTCAACCGTTTCAGCGCACAGGCCAGCCTGCTGGGCACCTTCGTGAATGAAACTGTAAAGAAAAATGCTTCGGCGCCCTACCAGCAGAAATTTACACCGGCAGTATTTGTTTCCTGGCAGCCCATGCGCTCACCGGATTTCCGGCTTCGTGGGTTTTACAAACAGATCTTCCGCATGCCTACATTTAATGACCTCTATTATACCGAGATCGGCAACCGCTTCCTGGAACCCGAATTCGCCACACAATATGATGCAGGATTCACCTGGAATAAAACCTTTGCCAGCAGCTGGCTCACTCAGGCAGGTATCGAGGCAGACGTCTATTACAATGAAGTAAAGGATAAGATCGTAGCCGTTCCCGGCGCCAGCATGCTCAGCTGGCAAATGGAGAACCTGGGGTTTGTAAAGATAAAAGGCGTGGATGTAAAAGCAAAAGCGCTATGGCTTATAAAAAAACAGGTGCAGTTCAGCACACGGCTCACGTATACGTACCAACGCGCACAGGATTTCACCGATCCCTCCGGCAGTTTTTACGGCGACCAGATCGTTTACATTCCCCGTCACAGCGGCTCGGTGATACTGAGCGCCGACTATAAACAATGGGAAGCCAACTACAGCTTCATTTATACGGGAGAACGGTACAACAGCAAAGAAAATAAGTTAAAGAACTACGTGGAGCCCTGGTATACCAGCGATATTTCACTGGGCAAACAATTCAGTTACAAACATACCCGGTTCCATGTAACGGCACAGGTAAATAATCTCGCCAACCAGTTCTATGAAGTGGTGATCAGCTACCCCATGCCGGGGAGAAATTACCGCTTCATTTTAACCGTGAATATTTAATCGTCATGATGAAACAGCTAAGGAATACAGTATTGGTGGCCGCCCTGGCAGGACTGGCCATCACCGGTTGCCGGAAAGGAGAAAAAATTGTTCCGCCGGAAGTAACACCCGTGGATACCGCCACACCAGGATCCCTGCTCAATGGATTTTACCTGCTGAATGAAGGCAATATGGGCAGTAATAAAGCCTCTCTGGATTATTACGACTATACCACAGGCATCTACAAAAGTAATATCTATGCTACTGCCAATCCCACTACTGTAAAGGAACTGGGCGATGTAGGCAACGATATTGAAGTATATGGTACGAAGTTGTATGCCGTGATCAACATTTCCAACAAGGTGGAAGTGATGAATGCAGCCAGCACCAAACGTATCAAACAAATTGATATCCTCAACTGCCGCTATATAACTTTTGCCAACGGCAAGGCATACGTAAGCTCCTATGCAGGCCCCGTACTGATAGAACCCAATGCACCCATTGGTTTTGTAGCAGAGATAGACACCACTACCCTGGAAATTACCCGTAAAGTGATTGTGGGTTACCAACCGGAAGAAATGGCTGTAGTGGGCAACAAACTTTATGTAGCCAATTCCGGCGGCTACCGCGCACCAAATTACGACCGCACCGTGTCGGTAATAGATTTGAATACTTTTAAAGAGATAAAAAAGATTGATGTGGCGATTAACCTCGACCGCCTCAAGGCAGACAATGATGGCGATGTCTACGTGACTTCCCGCGGCGATTATTATAATACACCATCCCGCCTTTTTGTGATAGATACAAAAACGGATGCGGTAAAAAAACAATTTGATATTCCCGTGAGCAACCTGTGTATTTCCGGCGACACCGCTTATGTGTATGGTTCTGTCTTCAGCTATAACACCGGCAAATGGACCATCACCTATAATATGGTAAATGTAAAAACGGAGACTGTGTTAAACACCAATTTTATCGCTGATGGTACCGACAAATCCATCCGTATGCCTTACGGCGTTGCAGTAAACCCCATCACCAAAGAAATTTTTGTGACGGATGCAAAGGACTACGTTTCTTCCGGAACCCTTTACTGCTTTGATAAAACAGGTAAAAAGAAATGGTCGGTCACCACCGGCGAGATACCCGCACACATTGCATTTGTTTCCGCAACTAAATAATCATAACCAACTAAATGTATACAAATGAAAAGTAAACTTCTACTTGCTGCCACGTTCATCGCTGCTATGGTAAGCAGCTGTTCAAAGGATAAAGACGTAACCCCGCCCATTGAGGACCCTGAGCCTACCGGTCCTTTCCTGAATAAGGTGACCAAAGTTTTTGAGTACTTCCCCGCACCCGGACAGTTCACCAATGAACTTCCCATGTGGAAGCAGGGCGATTCAGCAAAACAAATGGCGGATTACGCACTGGCGGCTTTAGGAAAAGAAGATATGATTTCCCTCGGCGGATTCGGCGGATATGTAGTAATGGGCTTTGATCATACCATCAAAAATGTACCCGGCGAATACTCCTTCGTGGTATTGGGCAATGCTTTCAACCAGTTTGCAGAACCCGGCGTGATCTCCGTATCCGTGGATGCCAATAAAAATGGCCTCCCCGATGATGAATGGTATGAAATTGCCGGCTCAGAATACAACAGTTCCAAAACCGTAAAGAACTACCAGGTCACATACTACAAGCCCAACGAAACAAAAGAAAGGGTGACCAATCCGGATGATCCCTATACCAGCGACACGGAGTATATCCGCTGGAAAGACAACCAGGGCAACACCGGTTACCTTGCTAAAAATGTATTTCATGATCAGTCGTATTACCCGCAGTGGAAAGGCGACAGCATCACTTTCACCGGTACTAAGTTAACAGACATCAACATTAAAAATACTTCCAGCGATCCTTTCTCTCCCTTCTATGTTTCACCCGCTTTCTCGTGGGGTTATGCAGATAACCATGCGAATGAAGATACCGATGCGAAAATAAAACTGGATTGGGCAGTAGATAAAACCGGCAAGCCGGTGAAGCTGACAGGGATCAACTTTATTAAAGTGCATACGGCTATCCGTGCAGAAGCTGGATGGTTAGGGGAAATTTCTACAGAAGTGCTGGGCGTAAAAGATCTGAACCTCGAATAATATCCATGAATAATCTAAAAGAAGGGGGCGTTTGTTTACAAACGGCCCTCTTTCTTTTTCGACTATTTCACGCTTACCGGGTGCTTATCGTCGCCAATGGCCACCAGGCTAAAAGTGCCGGTGATGGCTTTTTCCCGTGAATAGGAATACATTTCCTCAATGTATATTTCCACCAATACTTTAACACTGGTATTTCCTACTTCGATGATTTTCCCGATCAGTTCCACGATGGTGCCTGCCGGAATGGGCCGGTTAAAATCTATTTTCCCGGAAGATACCGTTACCATTTTTTTACGTGCAAAACGGGTAGCAGTAATAAACGCTACTTCATCCATGAGCGACATGGCCGTGCCGCCGAACAAGGTATCATAGTGGTTGGTAGTGCTGGGAAATACGGCTTTAAAGATCCGGGTTTCCGAATGAAGAATTTTTTCTTCTATAGTCATGATTGTACTGTTTTTCTTTTTTACAAAGATGCTTTTCCCCGCATCACTTCCGCTGCTCGGACCATATTCGACAATGCCACTTTTGTTTCCGGCCATTTACGGGTTTTCAACCCACAATCCGGGTTTACCCACAGGTTCCTGGCAGGAAGTGTGATGGCGGCTTTCTCCAGCAGCGAAATCATTTCTTCCGCAGATGGCTGGCGGGGAGAATGGATATCGTATACGCCGGGGCCTATCTCGTTAGGGTATTTAAAATCAGCAAAGGCATCCAGTAACTCCATCTGCGAACGCGAGGTTTCGATGGTGATTACATCTGCATCCATCGCTGCAATATGCTCAATGATATCGTTAAATTCACTGTAGCACATGTGTGTATGGATCTGCGTTTCATCCTTTACGCCGCTGGCGGAAATGCGGAACGCCTGTACCGCCCATTCCAGGTAAGCTGCGCGGTTTTCTTTACGCAAAGGTAAGCCTTCCCGGATAGCAGGTTCGTCTATCTGGATCACCTTAATGCCTGCCTGCTCCAATGCCACTACTTCATCGCGGATAGCCCACGCGATCTGGTTGGCCGTGGTGGAACGGGGCTGGTCGTCCCGTACAAAGGACCATTGCAAAATGGTAACCGGACCGGTGAGCATGCCTTTCATCAGTTTATCGGTATGCGCCTGCGCAAAACTGCTCCAACGCACGGTCATGTTTGCCGGACGGCTTACATCTCCAAAAATAACCGGTGGTTTTACACAACGGCTGCCATAGCTCTGTACCCAGCCATTTTTTGTAAACAGGAATCCCTGCAGTTGCTCACCAAAATATTCTACCATATCATTCCGTTCAAACTCACCATGTACCAGTACATCCAGGCCAATCTCCTCCTGCCAGCGGATCACCTCTATGGTCGCTTTTTCAATGGCGGCTTCATATTGTTCGGTGGTCAGCTCTCCTTTTTTCAGGCGCGCCCTTAACTGACGGATATCATCTGTTTGCGGGAAAGAGCCGATCGTAGTTGTAGGAAACAGTGGCAGTCCAAACTGCTGCTGCTGGATGTTTTGACGCACCGGGAACGTACTGTTCCTGCGTGCATCTGCGGCGGTAAATGCCGCTATCCTCTCTTTCACTTCTTTCCTATGAATCAGCGGCGAGGTGGCCCTGTTATGGATAGCTGCTTTATTGGCTTCCAGCAGCGCCGTATTGCCGTTCACAATATCACGCAGCTCATTCAGTTCCTGCAATTTCTGTTTGGCAAAGGCCATCCAGTTTTTAATTTCGGGAGACAGGGCTGTTTCGTTATCCAGGTCGCACGGCACATGCAGCAATGAGCAGGAAGGAGCAATGGCGATACGGTCTTTTCCTAACACGTTTACTGCCTTTTGTATCTGCTGTAAAGATTTTTCATAATCATTTTTCCAGATATTCCTGCCATCCACTACACCCAGCGAGAGGTGCAAAGAAGTATGGGCAATAGCTGTATCGAGGATATCTTCCAGTTGCAACGGGCAACGCACGAGATCGAGGTGCAATGTTTGCACCGGCAATGCCAAAGCCACCGGCAGATTCTTTCCATAGCATTCAAAATAAGAAGCCAGGAGAATATGCAGTTGGGGAAAGGCTGCATGAATTTTCGTGTAGGTATTCGTAAACACCTGCAGGGCTGCTTCATCCAGGTCGAGCGACAGGCAGGGCTCATCGAGCTGCACAACTTCTGCGCCGGCTTGTGTGAGCTGCGACAGCACCTCCAGGTATACCGGCAGCAGTTTATCTATCAGCGATAAACGGTTGAAGCCGGCCGTTTTCTCTTTTCCGAGTAACAGGAAAGATACCGGGCCAAGGATCACGGGTTTAGCAGCATAGTTTTCTTTTTTTGCCTCGAGAAACTGCGCTGTTACTTTGCGGGAGAAGAAATGAAATGTTTGGTCTGCCGTAAATTCCGGAACGATATAATGATAATTGGTATCAAACCACTTTGTCATTTCCATGGCGGTGATATCGTCGCCATCGCGCTGGTAGCCGCGCGCCATGGCGAAGAGCAGGTCTGTTTCAGGAAGTTTCTTCTCCTGCAAGGTGCGGTAGCGTTGTGGCACAGCGCCCACCATCAGGGAAGTGTCGAGCACCTGGTCGTAAAAGGAAAAATCATTGCAGGGAATCCAGTCGATCCCTTTCTGTTGCTGCAGCTCCCAGTTGTGTAAACGGATATTACGGGCGGTTGCCTGTAATTCATCAAGAGTAATTTTGCCTGCCCAGTAGCTTTCGCAGGCTTTCTTCAATTCACGCTGGCTACCTATCCTCGGATAGCCTAAGTTGTGGATAATCATTACTGATTGTTTAAAAGGTGATACATGACGTTCACGCTCTTTTATATAGTACAGCAATGTTTTTGAGAAAATAATACGGAAGGAGAAGGTATGGCAGATACAAGAACAAGCATATAGTATACATGATTCCATCATGCATACGCCTGTTCTGATAATTACCGATACCGAAACCTGACACGCTTCAATCCCCGAAAGCATTGTCAAAGTGAAATAAAGGCAGGTCTCCTGGCTTGTTCCGCTGGTAAACACCTTCCCATTCCTGGCCGGAACAGTGGCATATTATTTACCAGTTGCAGTGCATGTGCGCTGCCGGAAGCTTACAGTTGCGGGACAGCCTGTGATTTGCACACAGTTCCCTTTTAATCCCGCTTTTCAGCGGGAACCATTATTTGCTTCGATTAGTAATACATAAAGAACCGGCGCGAAGATAGTAAATCCCCGCAACTATCAAATCCGTTTCGTTTTCTTACAATTTCGGGCCGGGCGAAAAGCGGAGTTTTACATCATAAAAACAAACAGCTATGAAACAGGCAAACATACTGATCACCGGCGCCACCGGACACATTGGTACTACATTGGCTAAACAGTTATCGGCACAAGGCATTCCCTTCCGCGCCATGGTGCGCACAACAGACAATAACGTAAATGCCCTTGCCGCCTTACCCGGCGCTGAAATAGTAACCGGCGATTTCAACGATGCCAACAGCTTAGCCCTTGCACTTAAAGGAATAGAGCGGGCTTTCCTGCTTACCAACTCTTCTGAAGCAGCGGAAAAACTGCAAAGCAATTTTGTAACGGCCGCCGTTAAAAGCGGGTTACCGCATATCGTAAAGCTCTCGCAACTCCATGCGGACGCACAATCGCCCGTACGTTTTTTACGGTATCATGCCGCTGTAGAAGAAAAGATCCGTGTATCCGGTATGGCATATACTTTTCTGCGGCCCAATTTATTTATGCAGGGGCTATTGGGTTTCCGTGAAACAATTGCCAGCCAGAACAAATTCTTTGCTACCGCCGGCGACGCTCCCATCAGCGTAGTAGACACCCGCGACATTGCCGCCATAGCTGCGGCTGCCCTCACCGGCAATGGGCATGAAGGCAACACCTACGATATCACCGGCCCGCAATCACTCACCCATGCCGCACTCGCAGAAACGCTATCCAATGCACTGGGGCGCACTATCCGCTACATCAACGTTACCGCAGCAGAGTTACTGCCCGCCCTTCTCCACGCCGGATTCCCCGCCTGGCAGGCAGAGGGCCTCATCGAAGACTATGCCCACTACGCACGCGGCGAAGCGGCGGCCGTTTCCTCCGCTGTAATGGATATAACCGGCAGGCCGGCGCGCGACTTCGCCGCCTTCGCCGGCGAGTATGCACCGGCGTTTACCTGAGCGGATTTTGTCTTTCTCAGGATTA
Source organism: Chitinophaga sp. W3I9 (assembly GCF_050434025.1). NCBI lineage: Bacteria > Pseudomonadati > Bacteroidota > Chitinophagia > Chitinophagales > Chitinophagaceae > Chitinophaga > Chitinophaga sp. W3I9. The sequence continues at coordinate 2,684,636 of NZ_JBNPWC010000001.1, read as the reverse complement.
CGCTGATTATACTGATTAATTGGATTTTGTTCTTTGGGATTTTTAAAGGATTTGGGGAGATAGAAGCGGATTTTGTCTTTCTCGCTGATTACGCTGATTATACTGATTTTACTTTTTGGATTTATAAAGGATTAAGAGAGATAGAAATGGAAATATTTGCTTTTATCTCCCTTAATTATTATCAATCTAAAAATCCAAAAGTAAAATCAGTATAATCAGTATAATCAGCGTAATCAGCGAGAAAGACAAAATCCGCTGCAAAATTTTACACGAATTTCCCGCCAATTGCTTACTTTAGTTATCAAATCGAGCAACCAGTGAGCAATGAAGAAGCGGTTTTGCTGCAACGGCTACAGCAAGGGGATACTGAAGCGTATATCACCTTATATGATCAGTATTACCCCTCACTTTACACTTATATTCTCCACTTCATCAATATCCCGGAACTGGCCGAAGATGCACTGCAGGAAGTGTTTATAAAGATCTGGGAGATTAGGGAGCGGATCAACCCTGAATTGTCATTCAGTGGTTATCTGTACCGTATTACCCGGAATCATGTATTTAAGTTAATGAAGAAGATCAGCGCCGACGCAGCGCTCCGTTTACAGGTAATGCAGGAACTGCAGCATCAGACGGAAGATGCGGACACCCGGTTATTGTGGAAACAATACGAATCTTTATTACATAAGGCCATTGCGCAATTGCCCCCTCAGCGGCAAAAAGTGTTCAGGCTATGCCGGGAAGAAAGCAAAAGCTACGAAGAAGTAGCCGTAGAACTGGGCATCTCCCGCAATACAGTAAAGGAACATATGGTGCTGGCCATGAAAAGTATTAAATTTTTCTTCTATACTAATACCGACGGTATTCTTCCCCTGTTACTGGTTTCCGGGGTTCTCCTCAACTCCTCCAAATAATTTTTTTTCTCCCGGACCACCCTACCTGCTTTTTTTGGGATAGTATATATATGCCCACGGAAAGGAACAATGAATATTACCAATTATTGCTGCAACGCTGGCAACAACGGACTTGTAGTCCGCAGGAAGCCCTTGAACTGATGGATTACCTGCGGGACAAGGATTCCGACAGGACGCTCCTGAACGAAATGCAGGCCGCATTCCGGCAGGTGAAGCCGGATAACGGCTCCCACTCCGGCGAACCCGGCGAAAGGGTCCGGAAAGGGCTGTTACAGCATATCCAGGGCGCCCCGGTAATATCCATGTCCCGCTCCCGGAGGAATTATGGTCCGTTTAAACTCGCCGCCGCGGCAGCCGTGATAATCGGACTCGCTCTTCCGGCCATTTATTTTTTCAGGCAGCCAGTGGTTAGCCCGATGGCCACTACAGCGAAAAAGACGCCGGCAGATGTGGCGCCCGGTCAGCATAAAGCGGTACTCACCCTGGCCAACGGGGAAAAGATAGTGCTGGACAGCGCCGGTATCCAACAACTGGCACAACAGGGCAATAGCGCCATCCGCAACCAGGGCGGACAACTGGTATATGTAAAAACAAAGGGAGCCAGCAGCGCTCCTATCTATAATACGCTTACCACGGCGGCAGGTGAAACCTATCCGCTGGTATTGGCCGATGGCAGCAGGATTTGGCTGAATGCAGCCTCCTCGATCCGCTTCCCGGCTACTTTTTCAGGCGATGAACGCCGGATTGAGCTTACCGGCGAAGCTTACTTTGAAATTGCACATGATGCGCACCGGCCCTTCCGTATCCAGGTAAACCAGATGACCGTGGATGTACTGGGCACAAATTTCAATATCAATTCCTACGCCGACGAAGCCACGATCAACACTACCCTCCTGGAGGGAGCAGTAAAAATAAACAGTAAAAAGGGCAGCATACAACTGGCGCCGGGCGAACAATCGCAGGTAAGCCCTAATGGGAATGTAAAAAGAGTAACCGGCGTAAATACCGCTGAAATAATAGCCTGGAAAGAAGGATACTTCCAGTTCGAGAGCACAGATCTGACCACTGTATTACGGCAATTCTCCCACTGGTATGACGTGGAGATTGTATACGAAGGCAATATCAAACCCAGGAAATTTTTCGGGATGATCAGCCGTCGCAGCAGCCTGGTAAATGTGCTGAAAATGTTGAATGCCAATGATGTTAATTATCGGTTAGAAGGAAAAAAACTGATTGTACGGGGCGATTAACGCCCGCAGGTGAACAATTATATCAACCAGCATGACGGAGATGTCATGGTAACAAGGATTTATTAAAGCAGATAGCACAACCAAACCATTCTCTCAATCAAAACTCAGCACAAGTATGCAATTACGTACTATTGCCAGTTCCCGGTGTAAAAACAACCGGCGTCCAACCAAGCATCTAAAGGTCAGTCAGTTCCTGGCCCTGCTATGTTTCGCCACCACGGCACAGGTGAGCGCAGCCAGAAGCCAGAACCAGGTAGTAAGTTTATCATTGAAAAACGCTACCGCCAAAGAGGTTTTCCGGGAAATCAATAAACAAACCGGCCTCAATATCCTGGCCGATGAAGCCTTGCTGGAAAAAAGCGGCAGGGCCAATATCACGGTGAACAATATGCCTGTAAGTGATGCGCTGAATATTTTCATGCGTAATCAGCCGCTCACCTACAGCATCGAAGGAGGTGCTATCATTGTAAAAACAAAACCGGTGATACAGCCGGTCACTACGCCGCCGCCACCTATTGAAGTACATGGCGTGGTGACCACCGATAAAGGACAGCCTTTACCCGGTGCCACCGTTACCGTAAAAGGTACCAAACTGGGAACTGTTACCAACACCGACGGCAGCTTTAAGATCAATGCCAACCCAGGAGAAACACTGGAAATTTCTATGGTGGGTTTTAAAACCTGGTCTGTGAAGTTTGATGGCAAAAACACCAGCTTTAAAGTAACGCTTTCTGAAGAAGTATCTAACCTCACCGATGTAGTGGTAGTGGGTTATGGTACCACCAAAAAGAAAGACCTCACCGGTTCTATCAGCTCCATATCCAGCGACCAGATGAACCTCGGCGGTGTAACCAGCAACGCTGCGCAGGCCATCCAGGGCCGGGCCGCAGGGGTGCAGGTGAGCCAGTCGAACGCGGCGCCAGGCGGACAAACCATTGTGCGTATCCGCGGCGGCAATTCCATCAAATCCACCAACGAACCATTGTACGTGGTAGATGGCTTCCCTTCCGAAACCGGGAAAGACATCAACCCGAATGATATCGATGATATACAGATCCTCAAGGATGCCTCTTCCACCGCTATTTATGGTGCCCGCGGCGCCAACGGCGTGGTAATGATCACCACCAAAAGAGGTAAAAGCGGCAGGGCATCTATTCAATATGATGGCTACTACGGTACGCAAAGGATCATTAAGGAATACGATAAAATGAATGGCCTGGAAAATATGCAGGTCACCAATGCAAAAGCTATTGAAAAAGGGCAACCTGCTTTTTATACCGCTGCCGAGCTGGCCAGTGGCCGGGACAACGACTGGTTTAAATTAACCACACGCCCCGGAATGGTGCAAAGCCATAACCTGAGCGTAAGCGGCGGTACCGCGGAAGACAGGGTTGCCTTATCCGGCAGTTACTTCAAACAGGATGGTGCATTAAAAAATACTTCTTTTGAAAGGTATTCGGTAAGACTCAACTACGATAAGCAGTTCGCAGCACGATTTAAAACAGGAGCCAGCGTATACGCCTCACATGCTTATACCAATTTTAAAACCTACGATGGAAACATTGTACCCTCCAACGTGATGTATGGCGTACTCACCGCTTCTCCGGCTATTCCCGTATACAATGAAGATGGTACTTATGCCCGCTTCAAAGGAAGGGACAACCCGCTGGCGTGGTTAATGGCGCCTACCAACGACCGGTTTGAAAACAAGGTAAATATTAACGTCTATGCTGATTACCAGATCCTGGACGGACTTAATTTCCGTGTGAACGGCGGTAGCGAGTATATGACTACCAAGGAAGGCACCTATCTTCCACGCGACCTGGTAGACGGTGAAAAAGTACAGGGTAAAGCCAGCTTAAATGACATCGCTGTTACGCGAAACCTGGTGGAGGCCTACTTCACTTACAGGAAAGTGTTTAATGCCATCCACTCCTTCAACGTTGTAGCAGGGGTATCTTATCAGTCTGACAAAACCGAAAAACATTATTCGCTGGTGCAGAAATTCAGTACGGATGCATTTCTGTACAAGAACCTGGAAGCAGGTACAGAGCGGCTATCCAGTACCAGCAACCTGATTCCATCCAAGATGGCTTCTGCCTATGGAAGGATCAACTATTCCCTGAAAGATAAATATCTCGCTACCTTCACAGTGCGCCGGGATGGATCTTCCCGGTTTGGTGGCAACACCCGTTTTGGTATCTTCCCTTCCGGTTCCCTCGCCTGGAGAGCAGGTGAAGAAGAATTCATTAAAGACCTGAACATCTTTTCCAACCTGAAAGTAAGAGGTGGTTATGGCGTTACCGGTAACGACAGGATCGGTGATTATATTTACATGCCCACATTCGGGCCTACCAACGTGTCGCTCGGACAAGGCAGCGACAGTTATGGAGGAATTGTTGCCACCCGTTTAGCTAATGCAGACCTGCAATGGGAAAGCACAGCTCAGCTGGATCTTGGAATAGACATGGGCTTTTTCAACAACCGCGTTTCTGCTACTATTGATTACTATCGCAAAAAAACCAACAGGCTGATCTTCGATATGCCTATAGGCGACTGGAATGGTTTTGCGGTGCAAACCGTGAATGCCGGCAGTATTGAAAATAAGGGCGTTGAATTATCCGTTACTACAGAGAATATTATCAATCATGCATTCACCTGGAATACTACCGTGAACGTTGCCTACAACAAACAAAACTGCCTGGACCTGGGCGGCCGTCCTTATATCATTACACAAACAGCTAACCTGTATGGCGGTCGTGGTATGGACTTCACCAAACTGGAACCGGGAAGGGAACTGAGTACTTTTTATGGTTATGTTTATGATGGCGTGATAAAAACCGGTGAAGCACATCCCGCACAACCGAATTCAAAAGCAGGTGATCCTAAATTCAAGGATATCAGTGGTCCCGGCGGAAAACCGGACGGTGTTATTGATGCCAACGACCGCACGTATCTTGGTCATGCGAACCCGCACTATATCTATGGCATCAATAACAACTTTGCCTATAAAGGTTTTGAACTGAACATTTTCCTGCAGGGCGCACTGGATTACAGCCTGTATAACGGAACCGGTCTTGTACTGGAATCCGGGCCGGGTAAAGCGGCACTGAACAGGTGGACTACCAACAACGAAAACACCGATATTCCGAGAGATGGATACGCGATTGCTTACGGCGGTATGATGAACTCCCGCTTTGTGGAAAACGCCTCTTACCTGCGCTGTAAAATGCTGATGCTCGGTTATAATATCCCGGTGGCCAAAACTTTTCTGAAAAGCCTGAGAGGCATTAAAGTATATGGCTCCGTACAAAACTTATTCACCATTACTAAATATACAGGATCGGACCCTGAGGTAAACAGCAATCTCAATAGCAGCGGCAGCAACGCCAACCTTTCATCAGGATTGGATTATACAGCTTTCCCTGCGTACCGCACCTTTACCGCGGGTCTTAAATTGAATTTTTAACCTGTAAATTCCGGAACAAATGAAATACGCATATATCGCATTAGCCACCTTGCTGCTCGGCGCCAGTTCGTGCAAAAAAGAGGTGGAACCTAAAGTATACAGTTATCTCACTGATATGAATGCCTTCCTCTCCCTGAGTGATGCCAAAGCTGCAGTGAACGGCGTTTATTCAAGGCTCAAACAACCCAGCGGCAGATCGGATGCATGGATGTATTATGCAGGCTTCCAGGTTACCATTTCAGATCTGACCACTGATGTAGGGCACGCCAGCTCCGGCGGAGACGTAGGACTGATGTCTGATTGCCAGTGGGCCCCTGTCAATACCTATCTTGCCTTTGCCTGGCAGCATCAATACAAGCTGGTAGCAGATGCCAACATCTCTTTATACTATATTCCTAAAATGACCAGCATCACAGATGCACAAAAAGACCAGTTCACCGCGGAACTCCGTTTCCTGCGCGCATTGGGATATGTAGATCTGACAGATGCTTTCGGGCCGGTGCCAGTGGTCACAGAAGAAACCGTAGCCAAAAATATTGAAGCACCGGATTATGAGGCAGCACTGCCAACCACACCGGTAGCAGAGATCAATCAATTGATCATCAGCGACCTGGAATTTGCGGCCACCCATCTTCCTGTCAACTATTTAAGCAACCCTATCTACAGCTCCAACGATATAGGCCGTGCTACCAAGGGCGCCGCCATGTCTTTACTCTGCAAACTGTACATGCGTGAACATGAATGGCAGAAGGCACTGGACCTCACTACCGAAATCATGAAGCTGGGTTACGGACTGTATCCAACCTATGCAGGACTATTTGCAGAGAAAAACAAGTGGTGCCAGGAAAGTATTTTCAGCGCCCTCGCCGATCCATTGGTAGATGCCGTGGAAATCATGAACCACTTCGGCCCTATCAACAATCCGCAGGTAACTGACCGGTGGCAGTATTTCGCTTTAACCTGGTACTTCTGGAATACTTTTGCGGCTAACGACGACCGTAAAAAGATGTTCTATTCCGATTATATCGGCACCGATGGCTTACATTACATGCAGGCGCCTCCGGGACAAACCAATCCACCGGATGGTTACTACTACATGCCAGACGTAGCCACTACCAAATTTGCCGATCCTAACGGCTCTACCACTTATTACGATGGTCACGTATTCCCGATACTCCGCTATGCAGACATCCTGCTGTGCAGGGCAGAGGCCCTGAATGAGCTGAATGGTCCAAACAGTGAATCCATCACGTTGATCAACCAGGTAAAAGACCGCTCCCATGCTACCAACCTGGGCGCTGCCGGTAGCTTCACTAAAGAAACCCTGCGTAATGCTATCCTGCAGGAACGCGGATGGGAATTCTTCTTTGAATGTAAACGCAGGCAGGATCTGATCCGTATGGGTAAATACGAAAGCGTGGTAAACACCTACCTGACCGCGGTAGGAAAAACACCGACCATTAACCTGGCAAGAGATAAATATTTCTCTTATCCACAGGCGCAAACAGATCTTAACAAAAATCTCAGCAACAGTGGCCGCCGTCAATAACGGCTTGCTATCTTTCTGAATTATTCAATATTGCAAATGATTAAATTGAATAAAATACAACGCCTGCTGCCATTGTTATCAATGGCAGCAGCGTTGTTGCTGTTTGCACCCGGTTGTATGAATAGTGGCGGCAACGATATTGTTTCCATTACGCTCAACCCGCAGGGACAAAATGCCATCAAGGTAAAAACAGATATCCTGTGTACCGACACAGTAGACGCAGCAGTAGAATACTGGCCAAAAGGACAGGAACAACAACGCACTACCACGCCATTGTCCGCGCACCGGATCAGTCATACCATTGTCCTCACCAACCTGCTGCCGGAAAAAGCGTACGAGTACCGTATCTTAACCGGTCATGGCAAAGATCTTTATCCCAGCAAAACTTATACTTTCAACACTTCCGGTTTCCCGGTATGGATGAAAGATATGTTCAGCGTGGTATGCCCCGATAGCTCCGTATTACCGGCAACCTTCAGGAAAGGCTATGTAATGCTTACCCGCCGGGAAGATCCCGGTGTGCTTTTCCTCCTCAATGCAAAAGGAAATGTTACCTGGTACCACCAGGTAAGCGGCACCGGTTTTAAAGTAGCCAGGTTTACAGACAACAACACGTTCCTCACCCTGCTGGGCGGTCCCGGTTATGAAACCAGCTACGGCGACCAGATCCTGGAACTTTCTGTTTCCGGCGATACATTGGCCAATCTCAAAAAAGGACAACAGGATTTCAAACAAACCATTCACCATGAAATACTGTTGAACCCCAACAATGAGTTTGTAACGCTTTGCGTGGAAGAAAGGATCTGTGACCTGAGCAGTAAAGGCGGCGGCAAACAGGATACAGTAAAAGGCGATGGCATCCTGGTGCTGAACCGGCAAGGCAAACAGGTGTGGAAATGGACCGTGTTTGATGCACTGAATCCGCTGGACGATAAAAACATCTTAAAAGAAAAACAAGACTGGATGCACGCCAACTGCATCGCATTTGATAAAGATGGTAACTACCTCATCTCTTTTTATAATAACGGGCAGATATGGAAGATAGATGCCCGCACTGGTAAGCGTCTCTGGACATTTGGAAAAAACGGCGACTTTGACCTGCCAGCCACGGCCCTGTTTGACCAGGCGCATGGACTGCATATCAACGAGCATGGTGAGCTGATGTTCTTCGACAATGGAGTGAGCAAAAAAACATCAAGAACGCTTTCCTTTAAACTGGATGAAAACGGAAAAAAGGCGCAGCTTCGTATCAATACCCAACTGCCACGGGAAAATTATAATGAGAGAATGGGAAGCAGCTATTTAGTAGGCGACACTACCCTGCTGCAATGCGCTACGAAAAGAAATACCGTTATACTAACCAACTTCGACGGAAGATTTCTCTGGCTGCTGAGAACAGGCATGTCGTCTTACCGGGCCTCTTTTATCCCGGCGGAAAGACTGGCGCCTTATATTGTTCAGCCAGGCTATTAACAATCATTGTGCACTACAAAAAAAATATCATGAGAAGCTTAATTGTGATTGGTGTGATCGGTTGCTGGGGGATAATAGCCATCATATCTTCCTGTGGATCGCAGGTAACAGGAGAAACAAAAGCAACAGCAGCTACCCTACCTGAAAAAGAAACATACATCAATATCGACACCACCCTGATACCAAATGACCAATTCGGCGAGTCCGTGAAATACGGCCGGGAGCTGATGCTCAATACGGCCCGTTATATCGGGCCTGATGGCAGTGCCGGCAAGTATCTTGGTAATAAAATGAATTGTACTAATTGTCACCAGGATGCGGGCACCAAAGCTTTTTCCTTCAACCTGATGTCATCGCACGATAACTACCCGCAATACCGGGGCCGGGAGGGCAAAGTACTTACGCTGGCGGAAAGGGTGAATAACTGCGTCATGCGTCCGCACAACGGCAAACCACTGCCGCTGGACAGCAAAGAGATGGTGGCATTTCTTTCTTATTTTAAATGGATCAGCACTTTTGTCCCCAAAAACAAACCTTTCAAAGGCGCTAAAAATCTGCATGTCACCTTTCCGGATATCGCCGCCAATCCTGAAAACGGACAGGTACTTTATCAAACCAACTGTGCACGTTGTCATGGTCAAAACGGGGAAGGACAATGGACTGCAGACAAAAGCACTTATGTATATCCGCCGCTGTGGGGCAACACCGCCTATCAACCCGGCTCCAGTATGCATCGTGTAATCAAACAGGCGGAATGGCTGAAAAATAATATGCCTTACGATAAGGTAACACCCGGCAAGCCATTCCTCTCCGACAAAGAAGCAATGGACATCGCCGCATTTGTAAACAACGACAAGATCCATAGCAGGCCCAATCCCAAAAGCTTTGACTACCCGCATATTGCGGAAAAAGCAATTGACTACGATCACGGTCCCTTTGTGGATACCTTCTCCGTAGCACAACACAAATTCGGCCCCTACCAACCGATTATCGACTACTGGAAGGCGAAGGGGTTGAAGCCGATTTACTAATGCCGCGGATTTTGTCTTTCCCGCTGATTACGCTGATTATACTGATTTTGGGGATTGATCATTTTGGATTTTTTTATGATTTTGGGAGACATAAGCGGATATATCCGTTTGTATAGATTCTTTTTATGATTCGGGGAGATATAGGCGAATATATCCGCTTATGTCTCCCCGAATCATTTTATAAAACCCGCTTATATCTCCCCAAATCATAAAAAATCCAAAATGATCAATCCTCAAAATCAGTATAATCAGCGTAATCAGCGAGAAAGACAAAATTTGCGTATAGATAAACTCGATCTCCCTCCTCGCTAATATACCTTACTTTTGCCTTGAAAAAAGGAAGGAATGGCAGTTATAATGAACGAAAAGGGGTATAGCCGTAAACAGGAAATCGTGAACGGGCTGATACATGGAGTGGGCGTTATTTTTGGGGTAAGCGCATTGCCCATGCTGGCAGGTATTGCCGCCACGCATAATAATACGCCCGGCATTGTAGGCGCCTGTATTTACACTTTCTGTTTTATATTGTTGTTTACGAACTCCACTATTTACCATTTATCGCAGGAGTTGGCCGTAAAAAAGCTGTTCCTGATATTTGACCATATCAGTATTTACTTTTTAATAGCTGGTACCTATACGCCTTTCCTGCTGGTGTATATGAATAATGCCTTTGGGATCACGCTATTGTCGATTTTATGGGGACTTACGCTGGTAGGCGTCTTATTTAAAACCTGGTTTACGGGAAAATACGATATTGTGTCCACTATCATTTATCTGTTGATGGGCTGGATCATGGTATTTGGCGGCCGCCGCTTTTTCGATAACCTCCCCCTGCCGGTGATCATTATGCTGGCCATTGGCGGCGGTTTATACACGATAGGGGTTATTTTCTATATCTGGGATAAATATACTTATACACATGCCGTGTGGCACTTGCTGGTGCTGGCGGCGGCTATTTGTCATTATGTGGCGGTATTGATGGCCATGTAAAACCAGGGAAGTTATCAGCCGCTCAGTCCCGGTTGATAATTTCGCTCTGCCCACATTTTTTTCCGGTAGTCGGTGGGGTTAATACCGGTGTATTTCTTGAACGTCCTGTTTAGATGGCTTTCGTCTGTAAAGCCCAGTTCATCCACAATTTCGCTCATCCGCATATCGCTGTATTGCAGGCGGGTTTCTACCAGCTTCAGCTTATAATTGGTTACGTACCGCTGGATGCTTTCTCCCGTTAACTTCTTCACATATTCACTGATATAATTTGGAGAGATATTAAACCGTGCCGCCAGTTTTTCTGTACGCAGGTTTTCCGGGTAGTAAATATTCTGGTGGATATAACCGATAATATCGTTGGAAGCTTCGCTGTTTACCGCTGCTATTTCTGGTGTAAGCAACGATACATTACGTGCCACTATGGTGATAATGGTATTTACCAGCTGCTGCACCACTTCGTTGCGCAGGGATTGCTCGCGCGGGTATTCCAGCATCAGTGCGTTAACAAGCGCCCGTACAATTGGTTTATCTTCCGTATTATGTAAAATACAGCCGGGGAAATGGTAATTATTATGGAAGATAAATTCCAGTTTCTTTGCCCAGTCGCCCAGGTTACTATGGGTATTGCCCGTACGCTGCGCTTCCAGGTAGATGCCGTTAAAACGGATGAACAGGAAGCCGGTCCGGCTTTTTATGCGGGTATACTGTACATCCTGCGGCATAAGCAGGAACAGGTTCTCCTCCTCATAGGGAAAAGCATGCTGGTTGTTGTGGAAGGTGCCGGTACCCTTCAGGATATATACCAGTTCAAAGAAATTATTGCGATGCTGGCCCATCGGGCATACATCTTCCTCAATGTATATGATGTCAAACGGCTTAAAAAGATTAATTACTTCCATAACCTATGATTGTACAAAATGTACCCTGATTCGTACAAGGGTATACCTGCAAATTTATTGGAATTTTGACTCATCAAATCACAAAAAAAACAAAATAAGGATATGAAAGCAATCGTATTAAAGCAGGTAGGCGGTACAGAAAACCTGGAAATCAGGGATATTCCTGTTCCCGTTATTAACGATAATGAAGTGCTGGTGCGCAACCATGCAGCAGGCATCAACCCGGTAGATGTTTTTGTAAGAGCCAATGAGGGTGCGCTGAAAGGATACCTGCAACCACAGGAGGGCGAGGATATTATCATTGGGTGGGATATTGCGGGAGAAGTAACCGCAGTAGGCAAAAATGTGAAGCAGTTTAAACCAGGTGATGCTGTATTTGGCATGGTGAATTTTACCGGTCATGGTAAAGCCTATGCGGAATACGTGGCCGCCCCGGAAAGCCACCTGGCGCTGAAACCGGCCAACACCTCCTACGAAGCCGCAGCTGCCGCTTCCCTGGCGGCCCTCACTGCATGGCAGGCGCTGGTAACTTATGGCAACATAAAAAAAGGCGATAAAGTGCTGATCCACGCAGCCGCAGGCGGTGTGGGACACTACGCGGTACAAATTGCCAAACATTTTGGCGCTTACGTGATCGGTACGTCTTCCGCCGCTAAAAAAGAGGCTGTGCTCCGTTTTGGTGCAGATGAGCATATCGATTATAACAGCCGGCAATTTGAGGAAGTAGTGAATGATGCTGACATCGTACTGGATTCCCTCGGCACCCCAGGTCACCTCAACCGCTCCCTTGCTGCCGTAAAAAATGGTGCCCGCCTGATCAGCATACTCGCATTTTTCAATGATGAGCAAAAACAACAAGCAGCGGCTAAAAATGTGTATATACACCGCGTGTCCGTGGTTTCCAGCGGTGATGATATCAAATCCATTGCAACCTTACTGGAACAGGGCGCCCTGCACTCTGAAATAGCACATGTGTATCCTTTTGAGGAAATAGCCAAAGCGCATGAGCAGGTAGCGACAGGGAAAACACAGGGAAAAGTGGTGGTGAAGATATAGCCTGCGATTTGACTACAACAATAGCAGATCGGGCTACAGCTGTTTCTTTGCCGCTACGGAACTTCGTAGCAGCAAAAAAACAGCAAAATGAAAATCATTGTTACAGGTTCTTTAGGGAATATCAGTCAACCGCTGACAACGGAGTTAGTACAAAAAGGCCATACCGTGGTGGTAATCAGCAGCAGCCCGGAAAGGCAGAAAGACATTGAAGCACTCGGTGCTGCCGCCGCCATCGGCACATTGGAAGACGTGGATTTCCTGGCCGCCACATTTACCGGTGCAGACGCGGTGTATTGTATGATACCACCCGGCCTCTCTGAACCCGACCGGTTAACTTACTACAGCCGGATTGCCGGCAACTATGCAAAGGCGATTCAACGGTCGGGGGTAAAGCGGGTCATCTTACTCAGCAGCTATGGCGCTCACCTGGATAAGGGCACCGGCATTATTCTTGGCGCCCATAAGGCAGAGGTGACGCTGAACGGATTGCCTGGTATCGCTGTTACGCATATGCGGCCTACCTATTTCTACTACAATTTATTTAGCTTTATAGCAATGATAAAAAGCGCGGGCGTGATGACGGCCAGTTATGGCGGTGACGATATGATTCAATTGGTATCGCCAATGGATATTGCTGCTGCCATTGCCGATGAAATAGAAACGCCCACTGCTACCGGCCATAAAGTACGCTATGTGGCAAGTGACGAACGAACTGCCAACGAAATTGCCGGCGTTCTGGGGGCTGCCATCGGGAAGCCGGACTTAAAGTGGACCGTTATCACCAATGAGGAAATGCGAAGCAGCCTGGAATCACACGGCGTACCCGCAGTGCTGGCAACAGGGCTCCTGGAAATGTATGCGTGCATTCATAACGGTACGTTAGCAGAAGATTACTATCTGCACAAACCAACGGTAATGGGAAAAGTAAAACTGGAAGATTTTGCAAAAGAATTTGCTACTGCTTTCAAAAAATAACAATGGCGAACATGCAACCTCGTAAGATAAAAACGATCAGCGAATTTCACCAGCTCAGGAATTTGCCCAGGCCCCAGCATCCGCTAATCAGCGTGATCAATTTTGAAACGATTAAACGCATACCGGACGACGAGCCCAAAAGCCAGGTACAGGATTTCTATTCTATTGCGCTGAAAAGGGCCGTGAATACGAGGATGAAATACGGCCAGCAGGAATACGACTTCGACGGGGGAATACTTTTCTTTGTTGCTCCCGGACAAGTGTATTCCATTGAAACGCAGAAAGATTTTCAACATTCGGGATGGATTATACTCATCCATCCCGATTTTCTCTGGAATACGCCGCTGGCGAAAAAGATAAAGCAATATGAATACTTCGACTATTCAGTGAATGAGGCCCTGCACATGTCAGAAAAAGAAGAAGTAACGATTACAGGCATTGTGCAGAATATGGAACAGGAATATCATAACAGCATTGACAAATTCAGCCAGGATGTAATGATAGCGCAACTCGAGCTATTGCTAACCTATGCTGAAAGATTCTATCATCGCCAGTTTATAACCAGGAAAATAACCAACCACACTATCCTCGATCGTATGGAAAGTATCCTCACCGAGTGGTTTAACAGCGATTCCCTGGCATCAAAAGGCTTGCCCACCGTTCAATACATTGCCGGCGCACTTAATATATCGCCTGGCTATCTAAGTGCATTGCTTAAAATACTGACAGGGCAAAGCACTCAACAACACATCCAGGACAAATTAATGGAGAAGGCCAAAGAGAAACTATCTACCACCGGTTTATCCGTCAGTGAAATTGCATACGAGCTGGGCTTTGAACACCCGCAGTCGTTCAGCAAGCTGTTTAAAAATAAAATGAAAGTGACGCCGTTGGAGTACAGGCAGTCGTTTAACTGAAAATAACAAGCAAACAGCAAATATTACCAGAACCTCACATAAATAACCGACAGCAACAATAATATCGTTACAATTAAAATCACGGAAGAAGGCTTCAGCTTAAACATCTCATAATCCAGTTCAAAAGCTTTGGCACTTACCTTTGGTCCCGCCAGGCTGATAGCCACCATTACCAGCACCGTGGTAAGGAAAGACCATCCCAGGCTGATAAAGAAAGGTATTTCGTATTCGCCCTTTGCATTGTGGAAAGCGGAATATAATACCGTTTCAGGACCAAAAATCTTTACAGCTACCTGGTTGAAGAACAGGGAGGCTGCAAAACCGGTGATGATACCCGCTATGGCAGCCGCGCCGCTGGTTCTTTTCCAGAACATGCCGAGGATAAAAGTAGCAAATACACCGGGGCTGATAAAGCTGGAATACTTTTGTACAAAAGTATAACCGCCGGCGCCGCCGATATCCAGCACATCGTTCCAGGTGAATAATACGCCTATCACGATAGCAGCTACAATAGTGAGCCGGCCGGTCCATACCAGCTGTTTTTCATCTGCTTTCGTATTGATATATTTCTTGTAAACATCTAAAGTAAAAATGGTGGAAATACTGTTGGATTTACCCGCCAGCGAAGCTACGATAGCAGCGGTAAGCGCGGCAATAGCGAGACCTTTCAACCCGGCCGGCAGCAGGGTTAAAATGGCGGCATAGGCGCCATCTTTTTGTCCTCCTTCCAGCTGAGGCAGGTGCCCGTGCTGGTACAACACATACGCTACAATACCCGGCAGCATCACAATTACCGGCATCAGTATTTTAAGCAGGCCGGCAAATAAAATACCGGTGCGGGCTGTTTGCAGATCTGCACCCAGCGCCCGTTGGGTGATGTACTGGTTACAACCCCAGTAGTTAAGGTTACTGATCCACTGTCCGGCAATGTACATACCAAAGCCCGGCAGGATCAGGTATTTGTTCACGTAATCCTGTGGCGCGCCAACAGCGGGCTTCTTCAGCATCATATGGAAATGATCGGGCGCCTCCTGTACCAGGATATTAAAGCCGGCCAGCACATCTTTTCCCATGCCGAATTTTTCACTCACCACGGTTAATGCCATCCAGGTAGTGGCCAGTCCGCCGATAATCAGCACCCCGACCTGTATTACATCCGTGTAGCCAATTACTTTCATACCACCCAGGGTGATCACCACGGAGAAGATAGCCAAAGCCACCATCACTTCATGAAAATAGGCGCCCCCTAGTAGTCCGTTGATAGCGAGAGCGCCCAGATACAAAATAGAAGTGAGGTTAACAAATACATATAAAAACAACCAGAATACAGACATTATCAACGCTACCGTTTCATTGTAGCGCGTTTTCAGAAACTGTGGCATGGTGTAGATCTTATTTTTGATATACACCGGCATCAGGAATACCGCCACAATGATCAGCGCAGCTGCGCCCACCCATTCATACACGGATACTGCGATGCCCACAAAAAAGCCATCTCCGCTCATCCCGATAAACTGTTCCGCTGAAATATTGGAAGCGATAATAGAAGCCCCAATGGCCCACCAGGTAAGAGATCCTTCTGCAAGGAAAAAATTCTTGGAAGCGCTAACAGCTCCTTTCTTCTTTCTTTTATAAATCCAATATCCGTAGGTAGCAACAATCACAAAATACAACGCAAATACCAGGTAGTCTTTGAAGACAAGTTGATTACTCATAAGTGGAGCGGTTGATCAGCAGTTTTTTTTAACGTGGGTAGAAATACCTGGATATAATTTAACACTTTCCGGCATGCAAAAAAAAGGATTACCGGCGACACATCAGAAAGTTGCATCTGCACCGGTAATCCATAATATCACTGTTCAAAACTTTAAGGTGGATGGTAAGTACTTGGCTACCAGATCTTCGTAATATGGTCTTAATACTTTCCAATCTGGCGGAGTTGGACTCTTGGAGTACAGGTCGTACGGATTAAACAGATCCACCCATTTAAACATTTCCACATCATGTGCATTCATCAGGTGACCATAAGCATGTTCCCTGTGCTGCGGATAAAAGGAGTGATAACGCAGCATGTACAGGGCCGGTTCCGGCAAATGATTTTTCATGATCTGGTAAATATATTCGTCGTGTCCCCAGCTCAGGTGTACATTTTCCAAACCGCAGTTAGGTTCATATACACCATACTTGGTGTTATAATCCGGGTTATTGATATCCGGATTATTTTTGAAGAACTCCGGGAAAACGATTTTATCAGAGAAGGCGCAGCCAACAGGGAAAGTATCCCCTACCACTGCCCATTGCGGTTCGCCGAACAGGCACAATACTTTGCCCATGTCGTGAAACAAGCCGGTGAGCACCATCCAGTCCGGGTGACCATCAGCACGGATGGCTTCCGATGTTTGCAGCAGGTGCTGGAACTGATCCAGGTCTGTATCCGGATCGGAATCATCTACCAGTTGGTTAAGAAAATCGAAGGCATCCCATACCGACATTTCCCTTTTATTGAAAGAAAGAAATTCCTTTTCTTTTTCTTTTACAAATGCATAAGACTGGTAAGTATGATTTAACCGGTAAAACTCCCGCACCGTATCGCGTGGAGGCGCTTCGTAATTCCGGAATTCAGCAGTGCTTTTTTCTTTGTTGATATTGGCGGGATCTGGATATCGCTCAAGTAAATCATCTTCCCATTGATCCAGTGAAGTAAGTGGTGCAGGATTTGGCTGCCCGTTAACGTTATCCATAATATCAGATTTTAAAAGTTCGTGGAAATGCAGAAAAATATCCTGCTCTAAATATGCGATCTTTTTAAAAATCTTCCGCATAATAGAATAACTTTATTTACTTAACCGATTAAGTAACACCGGCCATTATATGGAAAACGTCACCATCAGGATGCTTGCGGAAAGATTGCAGTTATCTACTGCCACCATTTCAAAAGCGCTGAGTAACAGTCATGAAATAAGTGAAGAAACAAAGCAGCGGGTGCTGGCGCTCGCCGCAGAGCTGAATTATGTGCCCAATCCATATGCCAGCAGTTTACGGAAAAAGTCGAGCCATACCATTGCGGTAGTAATTCCCGAGGTTGCCGACAGCTTTTTTGCAGAAGCCATCAATGGTATCGAATCTGTGGCACAGGAGAAAGGCTACCACGTACTCATTTATCTTACGCATGAAAGTTTTGGGAAAGAAGAGGCTATTTTGAAAGATTTCCAGAGCGGACGGGTAGATGGGGTACTTATTTCTGTTACAACCGAAACATCGTCGAAAGCGCATGGATTGGCGCAGCTGGTGAAAGAAATACCCGTCGTATTTTTCGACAGGGTTTGTGAAGAAGTAACAGCCGCCAGGATCACCACCGATGACGCCAATGCCGCTTATAACGCCACCGCGCACCTGATCGCCGGAGGATGCCGTAATATGGGCCTTTTATCAGCTTCACGGCAGCTTTCTATCAGCAACAGGCGGGCAGATGGTTTCCGGCAGGCACTGGCCGATCATCAGCTTCCGCTTACTGACAACAGTATTCTCTATTGCTCCAATGATCCTGCCGCTACCCAGCAACTGCTGCAAACAGCATTACAGCAAAATCATTACGATGGCCTGATTGCCACCACGGAAAAACTCGCCACAGCAGTATACCAGGCCTGTGAGGAGCTATCTCTCACTATTCCCGGCGATGTACAGGTGATCGGCTTCTCCAACCTGAGCACTGCACGCTTCCTGCAGCCATCGCTTACCACTGTTTCGCAACCCGCCTTTGACATGGGACACGCCGCCGCCACTGTACTGTTCAAAGCGCTCAAAAGCAGCAGCTTCCCATTGCAGGAGCAGCAACAGGTGATTCCTTCTTCACTGATTATAAGAAACTCTACCAAGTCAGGGCTATAAACAACTATCCCGCAGCATTTTCATATACGCAGTGCCTTTTTCACGGGCAAAGCTGATATTGCGTTCGGGGATGTTTTCCGGGTGGGGATATTGCTGCAATGCCTTCTCTATTTCCGCTTCCCGTAACAAATGCAGCATGGGATAGATGGACCTGTTGGTATAATTGGCCGCATCCTGCAGATCCGTGCCGGCAAACTGGTACAGCGGATGAAAACTCGCCAGCTGGTAGATACCGGTGTACTTCTTTTTATAGATCATTTTCTCCACCACCGATACCAGGTCGAGATAGTCACGAAACACGGGAAAGCCGGCAGGGAAAATTAACAACGTAGTAGATACCGCCGGTTCACTGTCCAGCAACAAACACTCCTGCAACAGCTCATCACTGGCCGCCTGCAGCGATATGGCGCCGCTCACCTGGTACCGGATGCTGTTCTTCTTCACTTCCCTGTTGGCAAAAGGGCAGAAGTTACAACCGATCACAAGTTCCCTGACCCAGTTCTGAGTTTGTGTAATGACCGCTGCTGCCTGTTCCGGACTGTATACCATAGCGGTGAAGGTACGGATAACTATCTTCTGGTGATCACTGTGCTACTGAAGTGATCGCCTACTTTATCATGACTGATCACATACTGTTCCATAGGTAAATAAGATTCGATCATAGGTAAGGCGGGCGCATAATGGTAACTACCACCGGTTTGCAGCGATGCCAGTATTTCCATGTACTTTTTTGCATAGCTCATATAAGCACTATTGCTGCGCTGATGGTGATGCAGAAAATGATTGGAGAAAGAAAGATTGGAGATGATGGTGCCCCAGCTGTTGGGCTCCAGGCGGTATTCCAGCCAATCGGCAGATCCGAGATAACTTTCCGGTTGTTCAATAAAGCGGTCTATTCCATATGCTTTGATGCCCTGTTTACGCAGGTATCTTACCAGGTAAGCATGTTGCCCGCAACCGATATCCAGTACGGGACCTTTGATGGCAGCGGGGTTTAACCGCAGCACAGACAGTTGCGTGGCGGGTGTATATTCTGCACACACTACCTGTTTAACATGAGGTTCCTGCTCACTGTTCAATTCTTTTACAAATGGGTTGGTGTGTAGTAACCATTTTGTTAAGCGTTGTCCATGCAACTGTTCCAGGTCATCGAAATTGGTTTGTTTTCTTTTAAGGCGGGTAACAATATCTTCCATTAAAGTAACATATACGGCCTTTAAGGACTCCCCGGCAACGCCGGAAACATTCATATACTGGTTGGCGGCACAAAAAGTAAGCTGGGCCTGGGTGGTGAGGTAATTAACCAGCCCTGCTGTCAACCCATCCGCGTTCAATTGTAAAATTTCACGCGGATAGGTGGCCAGCAGGAACCTGGTATAAGGCGTCCACGCCAGTGCGGCGCTTTTCCCGCCATAAAAAAGATTCAGTTCTTTATGATGATCATGTTGTGACGAAATACTTTTTATTATCTCCGGTAAAACATACATGCCTCAAAGGTACGCTGCTTTCAGGTGATCACGGGTAAGTAATCCGTACAAACCTGTTGGCATCACGGTAATCAAACTTTGTAAAGGTGCCTACTACCAGCAGCGACTTCTCTCCCACCTGCGGCAGGATCTGTGTAATACCGCCACTGTTGGCGTTCTGGTCGAGTGTTACGCCGCCAATAGTGTTATACGTAGGATGAACCGCGCCTTTGTCGGTGAGCACAATCATATTATTGCGCACCAATCCGCTGAACTCTGTGAAGATACCGCTCACAATTACTTCTCCTCCGGGCATTACATGCGCATTGAACAGGTAACCATTGGACCCCACACCCACGTTAAACGTGGGATCTATCACCCCGTTTTCATTGATACGGGCTACATTAGCCAGTTTTAGTCCGCCGAAAGTATTGAAGCGGCCTACAATGATCAGCTTTCCATCTGGTTGACGGGTCATGTTCAGGATATTCTGATCGGGACCGGCGCCTGCTGAAAAGGAGGGATCAATAGAACCATCGGGGTTTAACCTGGCAATGCGGTTCACGGATTGTCCGTTGTATTTGGTGAAAGTACCTGCAATCAGCATTTTTCCATCGGGTAGGAGGATAGAGCGGTTGATATAACCATTGGGCCCCTCTTTACCCATGTGCTTTGCCAGGTCGTAGTTGTAGGTACTATCCAGGCTTCCGTCGGGCATTAAGCGAACCAATCCATTGATCTGTACGGAATCGAGATGTACGGAATCCTGACCGGCAGCACCCACGAGGTTGTAGTTAGGTTGTACATAAAACCGGAAGAAGCCGGTGAGCAGGATCTTACCATCCGCCTGCACATGCATATTGGCCACCTGTCCGGAAATACCGCCTTTCAGGGAAGACACAGTGATTTCCTTCCCGGTAGGACTGAAAATCTTATCTGCTGCCAGCGAGCCGTTGTTGTTCAGCAGGGCAATACTGTTGACGAAGTTCACCCCTTCATAGTTATTAAAAGCCCCTGCCACCAGGTATTTACGGTCGGCGCCTGGAAGTGCAGCGGCTGTAGCCACAAAGGTATTGGTACCATTTTTCTTGTCCGGGCCAAAAGAGCCGTCTACTTTACCATCATGATTAATCCTCGCCACGCGGTTAAGCTTTCCTTCCTTACCGGAGTTATCGAAGTCTGTGAAATCACCGACGATTAGATACTTCCCGTCTTCCACAGGTATAATATCCGAGATACCGCCATTAGCGGCTACTTTACTGGGGAAAAGGGTATCCATCTGAAAAACACCTATTACCCGGAAGAAGGGTCCGAAGAAGTACTCCTGGTCCACCTGTGCAGCCACATTACCGGTAGCTGCCTGTGCAGGCACCTTTACGCGCACGGTCGTATCTGTAAGCGCCAGGATGGGCGTACTTATGCCATTAAAAAGAATGGCCAGTTTATCTTTGTTCTTCAGGAATCCTTTCCCGCTGATCAGCACCTCCTCTCCTATGTGTGCGCTGGTGGGAGTGATACCGTCTTTATTGATATAGATCGCCGGCTGCACCTGTTCTTTATAAGGATCATCCCCCTTGGAGCTGATCTTATCTTTTGTACAGGCGCCTAACACTGCCAGGAGCACTATTAAATACGTATATTTTTTCATACTGAATGCATTAATGAGTTATTGATTCTGCAGTTCCTGTTCTGCTATCCTGACAAATTCTCCCGGCCGGAAACCGAAGTTGTGCCGGAAATTCAGCACATGCAATACACCGTTTGTTGGCTGAATGTCGGAGGTCATCACCTGCACTTTCTGGTTATTGGCAAAAGTCACCGGATCATAGGTAATATCTGTGAGCAACAGCACACGCGCGCCTACCGCTTCTACACCATTATAGTTCTGGTAAATTAACCCGATGTTGAGAATATAGCCGCTGTTCATAACGTAGTTAATGCCCGGGTAAGCGTATACATTCACCGGATCAATACGTGCAAACTTATTGGCCGTATACTTCCCTTTGAGCATGTACATGCCCAGGAATTTCTTCCATACTTTAGCAGGAATATCAGCTAGTTTCACGCTGTCTTCTACCATCCGGTAACGGTACTCGTTCAGGTCATCAATAGCATCCACGATGCTTTGGTCTGTTGGTGTAAAGAAAGTAACAGAATCGTTCTGCAACATTTCTTTCAATCCGGCTTTTTCCACCACATATGCCACGGTGTCAAAGAGGTCCGGGTTTTGAACCAGGTACTCATAAATAGTTCCTTTATAATGCGGATCCGCAACACCGCTGTCGATATAATAATCTTTTTTACAGGAAGATAACAACAGGCCTGTTATTAACAGGATGCCGGCTATGGGCAATAGCTTTCGCATAGTGAATATTTTTTACAGTTATTGTATCCAGTATTGATTTCTGGTGACCAGCGGATTGTTGTTTACTGCCGATGATGATATCGGCCAGGTCCATGCGCCTTTTTCCATGAGATCCGGTGTGAGGGGATTCTCCGTCAGTATTCTGTCGCCGATCCTTCCGGTGCGGATGAGGTCATACCACAGATGTCCTTCTCCCATCAGTTCCTTTTCCCTTTCATAGAAAATAGCCGTTTTCAGCGGTTCTCCACCGCCGCCGGCATACAGCTTTGCGCCTGCCCTGTCGCGTACCAGGTTCAGCATCTCTATCGCTTCGGCATTTCTGTTTCCCAGGTTGGCCAATGCTTCCGCCCTCAGCAGGATTACATCTGCATAGCGGAACAGGATAAAGTTGGCGTCATAATCCCTGGTAATTGGATTGGTGATCGCAGAAAATTTCAGGAACATTGGTTTCTTTTCTCCTTTGGAAGCATACGGATCATCGAACCACAGGTCTATCCGTTTGTCGGATTCACCGCGGGGATAAACCCTGTCGAGGTGCCTTACCATGGGAGTGATTTCACTGTTCCCGTTCAGTCCATCCCTGATAATGGGATCGTGCAGGGTCCACTGGCAGATAAGGAAATGGAAAGCGCCACCATAGTTAGCATCCAGCGACAGTTCAAAGATGCCTTCTTCTGAGCGGCCTTTGAAAATGGTCTGGAATGTTTCTTTGGTGTAAGGCAACAGTTTGTATTCGTTCAGCGCCATCAGTTCTTTGATCAGATCGGCGGTTTGTGTCCAGTATTTCTGCTGATTGGCGGGGTCAAAACCAGCGCTCCACATATTGATATGCGCCATCAGTGCCAGCGCAGCGCCTTTGGTGCCGCGTACCGCCCTGTTGGTAGGATCGTCGTAGGAAATTACCATATCGTCTTTACATCCTTCGAGGTCTTTCAGACAGAAGTCCAATACCGTCAGCATTTTCTCGCGCGGCCTCAGCGTAATATCATAAGGGTCTGTTTGCAGGGGCACATCTCCGTATAGCCGTGACATATAGAAGTAGATGAACGCGCGTACAAAGCGGGCTTCTGCCACCAGGGCTTTTTTCTCCCTTGAGCTGAAAGCCGGATCTTCAATACCTGGTATCCTGTCGATACAAAGATTGGCGGTAGCAATCGCCTGGTAAAACAATCCCCAGTCCGGGATATCTTCTATGCCGTCGCCACCGGCCTGCAGCAGGCGGTTGGCAGCGAGGTTGCGGAAACCGTTCTTATCAAACCAGTTCCAGTTGCCGGCCCTGAAATCGCCTACATTATATATAACGCCGTTGGTAAATTTTTGCAGCAGCTTTGAATATATACCACTAACCGCCTTCTGTGCATCGCCTCTTGTTTTCCAGAAATCCTTTCCGGAAAGGGTATCCAGTGGCTTTACTTCCAGAAATTTCTTACAGGAGCCCACACCCAGCAAAAGGCAGAAAAGCATTCCTATTTTAAACCAATGTTTCATCTGAAAATAATTTAAGTGTCATTAAAATTGAGCGCCAATACCAAATGTCAAACTGGTGGCATTTGGATACCCGTTGATATCGTCCCTTCCGAGTGAGGTAACGGTTTCAGGATTAGGCCCGGTATACTTTGAGAAGATGCCTACGTTGTATGCAGTGAGATAAGCACGCAATACCCGCAGCTTCAGCCGCTTCATAAAATCAAAGTCACGGAACTGGTAAGCCAGTGTGATCTGGTTGATTTTGAAGTAGGAACCATCTTCCATATACAAGCTCTGATCCAGCCTGTTGGGCGCTACCTGTGCATCGTGATCAAAAGAACCTACGATGGCAGGATGCGATGCTTTGTCGCCCGGATTTTTCCAGTAGTCAATCTGATTGATATCATACAGGTTGATAGGACCGGCGGCGGTACCGTCGTTCTTACTCAACAGGTTGGGATACTGCAGGCGGTAGATCCTCGCAGCGATAGCGTTATTCAGGATGCTGCGGTCTGCCAGGAAAGTACAGTTGATATTGAGCGACAGGTTCCGGTAGCTCAACGTATTGTTCAAACCACCGGTGAACATTGGTTCCGGGTTACCCATGATCATGTAGTCGGCACCATCCAATGCGTAGTCGCCGTTCAGATCTCTCCAGATAGGATCTCCTGCCTGGAAGTACTGGGTACCGGGACCTTTAAACGCTTTGTAACGTACGCCCCTGATGGGATCTACCGGTACATCTGAAGTATTGCTGTATACACCGTCTGTCTGGTACATATAATTGCTCTGCGGATTTCTTCCTACTTTCAATGCAATGCTCTGGTAAGTGTTCTGATCCACTGCTATAAAGAGCTGCGAACCTCCGGGCAATTCCGTGAGCACGCCTTTGTTGTACGCACCGTTTATGGAGAAGATCCACTGGAAACCTTTGGGATCGCGGTTCATAATAGGCCGCGTGGTGATGGACAGCTCATGGCCGTAGTTCACAATAGCGCCGCCGTTGACCTGCATTTTACCGTACCCCGTGGAATTAGGCAACGGGATATCGCGCACCAGGTTGTAATTGTTCTTGTAATAAGTATCGTAGATAACTTCTACACGACCTTTAAACAGGCCCAGGTCTACCCCGAAGTTAAATTGGGAAGACTTCTCCGGTTCCATGTAAGGGTTGGCGAGCACGCCGTAGTTAGGATTGATGGAAACCGCGTTGTTGTAGTTTTTCACACTTTCATATGCACCCAGTGAATTGAGGATAGTAGCGGTAGGGCGGCTGTTAACGCCATAGGTTACACGCACCGATCCATAATCCAGCCAGTTCCAGCGCCGCATCAGGTTTTCTTTATTAAAGTTCCAGCGTACACCCACAGATGGATTTTTCGTATAGGGGTTATTGATACCTGCAGACGAGTTTCCATCCAACCGGTAGGCCAGGTCCAATACATACTTCGTACGGTAGTTATAGGAGAAGAACCCTGCCCACGATGCAGCATGATATACATAAGATACCGGCGTACCGTTTACATTTATTTCGTTGGCATTATTCCAGGGGTTACCGGGATAGAACCGCGGAGAATAACCACGGGGTCCCCAGTAGTAATCGTTCGGACCATTGCGTATATCTTTCACATGCTGGTCATCTGATTTGATGTTCACTTCGCTGAATACGCTGGCATATATGTTATGGCTTTTTTCCAGGTCGGCAGGTCTGCTGCTGTAGCTGTAGTTCACGCCATTCCTGGTATTAAGCTCATCGTGCCGGCCTACGAAACCATATAAACCGGTTTGGTTGTTATTGGAAAACGATTGATTAAACCGGTCCCTGGTATCGGTGTAGTAGTCATAAGAAGTAGTAGAGTTGATACGCAGCCCGTTGATAATTTCATAGTCCACATCCACGAAACCACGGATATTGAGGGTGTTGTTATCATCTATATTATTTTCATATCCACTCAGCTGGGGGTTACCAACAAAGGTAGAAGGGCCGGGCATCAGGGAAGAGGTAAAGGAATTTCCTGCACCATTGTTAGTCAATCCGCCGCCATTACCACGTTGCTTTTGACCCAGCGCACTGAACAACTGTGCACCAATACGCAGCTTCTTGCTTGGTTGCATATTCAGTTGCATGTTCAGGCTATACTTATTAAAACCGGTATTTTTCAATACGCCCTGGTTCATCTGGTAAGCAAAGTTGGCCTTGTAGTTCATTTTCAGGTTACCTCCGCTGATCTGTACGTTATTATTGGTATTTAAAGTGGTTTGGTAAAATAACCCCTGCCAGTCGGTTGAATTATTATAGAAAGCATTCAGGCTGTCTGTCAGGAACTGGGAATTGGGATCGCTCAGTATGCTGCGTGCGTCCTGCAAATCCCTCGCATTTTTCATGATGGAGTTGATACGATACCGGCGCTCGGCATTACCACCAATAGTAGGGCGCAAATTCGGCGGCAGGTTCACAAACAAACTGCTGTTGATGTCGATGATCGGTGTAGGTGAATTACCACGTTTGGTGGTTACCACAATTACGCCGTTGGCGCCACGCGAACCATACAAAGCAGTAGCCTGCGCATCTTTCATTACCACGATGGACTCTACGTCTTCCGGCGGAATTAAGGCGAGCGGACCTGTTGCGGCGCCTGGTTGCAACATCGACTGGGAAATACCGCCGTCGAAATCTACCGGAACGTTATCAATTACCAGCAATGGGTTGTTACTGGTAAGATAGGCATTATCACCGCTGCCACTTACATCCAGCTGGGAAACCCCTCTAACGGACATGGTACCACGAAAACCCGGCGCGCCGGAATTGTTCTGGATATTGAGGCCCGCAATCTTTCCCTGCAGGAGTTCCTGGATATTGGATACCGGCACATCCTGCAGCGCCTTTCCGTCGATCACGCCTGCCGACCCGGAAGATGTTTCCTTGGTACGCTTCTGGTAACCTATGATCACCGTTTCTTTCAGCGACTTATTCTCCGGGCTCAGGGTAACGTTAAGCGTCGTTACACTTCCCGTTTTAACCGTTTCCAGGCGATAGCCGATGTACCGGAACTGGATGGTTTTATCGGGTTCTACTGAAATGGTAAAACGACCGGTGGGGTCTGTAACACCAAGACCTTTATTATTTTTTACATCAATGATGGTTACGCCCGGGATTCCCTCTTTGGAACCGGCATCCGTCACCCTACCCTTAATGGTAACAGCCTGTTGGGCATATACCCTGTTGCCTGCTCCTGTAAGTAACAGGAGAAGAACAACCAACGTATGTATGTACCGTTTTTTCATGGCACTAATATTTTAATGATTCAGAATACAGTTACCGGTTTAATCGTTGGTAAACTTGGGATTTACTTTAAACTTGAAGATCACGTCCCAGCTGCCTGGTTCAAATACGGCAAAGCCGTAGCCGATACCTGCCTGCCGGCGCACACCATAGGAAATGCGCTCATAGATGAACATGACGCTGGCTTTTTCATTAATCCCCACGTCCGCCAGTACCGGGTAAGGGCTGGTTACATCCCAGGTAACAGTGGCGCTGTCTGATGAAAACTTGCGGTTAAAGCCAAAATTCACAGTCGTACCAACGGTGTTGCTGTAATATCTCAGGCTGTCCCATTTGGTAACATTAAACTTCGACATTTTAATTGGTAAGGAATCCTGATCATAAAATTTAAATGTCAGTGTATTCTTAGCAGTACCTGTTTTAACGAAATACACATTTACCTGCTCGCTGTTAATCTCATTGTTCTGCATATCTTGCACGCCTATTACGGTAGGATGATTGTAAAGAAGATTATCGGTATTAGGCACTTTCTTTTGCAGGCCGGTGATGTCATCAAACTCGTAAGGCTCATATGGTCGCGGGCGGCGGAGGTCCAGCTTTCTTTTCTGGAAAGTTTTCTGCCCACCTTTGTTCTTCACCAGGATATCAAAAGTATAAATGCCCTGTTTTATTTTGGAGGTATCGGTGGCCCAGAAAACAAGATCGCCTGAAGTAGAGCGCATGTCAAGTACCGGCCTTTTCACCTGGATACGTTTGGCTTCAATTTCCGCTACGGTTTTTTCCGTACCGCTATAATACTCTTTCCACTGCCAGGTATTCACCTGCTCCAGCAATTCCGGCGCAGGCGTGCCATCGGGCCGTGCAATGTTCTGCATTTCAAAAGTGAGTGGCTGCGTTGAATTGTCTGCATTAAATTTTCCGTAGAACACATTGGTACGTCCAAAATTGGCCTGGTACGTATCGCCGTCAAAGTTGGCGTTATTACTGAAATGCTCTTTCTCATCCGGCAACAACTGCTTGTAGCAGCCTGTTACCGTAATGGCCAGTGTGCCGGCTATTAATAAAGTATATACTTGCCTTTTCATTGCTATGGGTTTATTTTGGTGAAGATGAGACGGTGCAGGTTCAGGTTGGCTTTCTTGATCATCACTTTCATCAGGTGTTTTCCTGCGGGCAGATCTGCCGTTCCAAAGGCGCCCTGCCAGGATTGCCAGCCGCCGGTACCTTGAATCGGGATATCTTCACATACCCTTACTTCATCTATCAAAAGATAAATAAGGCCACCGCCATTCCCGGCTATCCTCAGTTCTACTTTATATTTTCCTGCTTCTTTAATGTCAACCGTATACCGTACCCAGTCGCCGTCGCTGGTCCAGCCGATATTATAGTTACCGCCGGGACTTGTGGCGCCATCCCCCTGCGAGCAGTTTTCTGTGCCCGGATCATCGGGACGGTAAGTATGACCGCCATTGGGATTACGATAGTCGTAGGCTACTCCCTTGGGGCCTTCGTCATAATCGGCTGCATTCACAATACCGGGTATTTCAATCGGGTAGCCGAGGTATGGCCCCTGCGCCGGCTCCAGTGACCTGGGATAGGCTTTTCCAACAAAGGATGTAAAGCCGAATACATGCCGGGTTTCTAAAATGTGCATCAATCCGTTGGTAGATTTGATGTCCACGTTTTGCGTAAGCGCAACGGACCAGTCTTTTGTAAACCTGGAATCATTTTTATCGCTGTACTGCAACACCGCGGTGCCTGCGCCCACTGCGCCGGAAGCATTGGTGCTGGCGGTTTTACCATTCATTTCATGACCGTACAAAGATTCGAGGTCACTGCCATCCGCATATCTCAGCGAATCGGCGGTTACCAGTCCACGCACGATATAGCGTCGCAAAAGACTATCCCATACCGTCAGCGGAATACTATCCAGTGTCCAGTTGCCTTTATCACCGAGGCGTTCCCGGGAAAAATTCACGTTCCTGATGGCTGTGGAAATACTGTTGTCCTGTGGAACAAAAAAAGTGACCTGTTGATTTTTAAGCGTATCCGTAAGCTTTACGCGGTCTATCAGTAATAGCAGGGTGTCATATAATCCTCCCTGTTGCTTGAGAAAATCATAAGTACTTACCTTCACTTCCGATACGGGCTTTGCATTCCGGTAGTCCTGCATTCCTTTTTCGCATGCAAAACAAGCCGTTACAGCCAGTAGTATTAAATATTTTTTCATGGCAGTGATTTATTATTTCCAGAAAGAATTTTGAACCAGCGCGCCATTGTTGGCCAGCGCTTCCTGCGATAGTGGCCACAAAGCGGCGCCCCTGTCTACGTCAGCCTGTGTAAGCTTGGTATACTGCGGGATCTTTTTGAAATGTATGAGGTCGTACCAGTACCATCCTTCTCCGATCAACTCTCTTCTGCGTTCCAGCAAAATAGCATCCAGCAGCTCCTGGCCGGCAGTAGCTACGTTTACATTTTTGAGTGCGCGGGAGTTACGGATCTGGTTCAGGTCTTTTTGTGCTTCCGCGGTTTGTCCTAACCGGGCTTTAGCTTCTGCGCGCAGCAGGTACAATTCCTCATAACGGAATACGATTATACAAGACGAATACATTTTCAGTACGGGATCTTTCACCGCGCCGTTGATTTGTTTCATCTTGTAAAAGATGGGATAAGCCTCTTCCATTTTTGTAAAGAAATAGGTAGGGCGTTGTTCCCGCGATTCGCTATAGATCTTTAGCACACTGTCTTTCGGCACATAAATTTCAGATTCCCTTTTTGGAATATAAGGTTCACGGAGGGTCCAGTCTTCCAACTGACCGGTAGACGATATTTCCGCGTGGTCAAAGTTCATATCTATCTGGAAAATGTTGGCCCCGATACGTCCGCGGAATGCGCCATCCAGCCTGGTAAGATCGTTCAGGCTCACAAAACCGTAACCGGTGTTCGACTGGTTGTTGATGACGGTGTTGGCATACTCGAGCGACTTATCGTATTCGCCTTTCCAGTTATAGATATGTGCGAGCAATGTATAGGCCATTCCTTTGGTGATGGTGATAGAGATATGATGTGATTCACCCTGACCACGGTAATCGCCCTGTTGTTCCGGCGACTTACCATTGTATTTCCAGGGTAAGCCATCAATACAGGCTTTTGCTTCGGCGGCAGCATAATCCAGTACTTTATCCCATTTTTCACGGGAGATCGTTTTTGCTACTCCATCCGACGGAGCAATTACCAGTGGCACATCTCCCCAGATCCTTACAATATAATAGTAGAGAAATGCGCGGATGTAAATCGCCTGCGCCCGGTCCAGCTTCATATCGTTTTGCGAGTAACGGTAATCGGTAGCGGTTACCTGTGGTAATTTTTCTATCGTAAGATTGCATTGTGCTATAGCCGTATAAAATCTTCGCCAGTCGCGCCATTCCTCCATTGTAGAATAACTGGCGTTCAGGTTACTTTCCACTACTGCGCGCAGATCGCCGCGCTTGGTCGACTGAAAGTCGCCACCACGCAAATCTCCGTACACCCAGTGTGCATTTTCGTTTGACATGGCAGCGCGCATTAAAGCATAGCAGGCAGATAATCCTGCGCGTGCATCATTTTTAGTCTGCCACATATTTTCTTCTGTCAGGGCGCGATGTGAAGGCACATCCAGCATTTTCTTGCAGGACTGCATCCCGCCAGCCAGTAATAGTATCACCCCAACAACAGCGATATTTCTCATGATCTTGTTTTTTAACATCAGAATTGAAAATTAAAGCCCAGTGTAAACGTGCGCGGAGCCGCCCAGTTATAATATCCTTCGTCATATCCGAAATAGCTCACGGCTTCCGGATCGCCGCCCTTGTACTTTGTCCAGGTAAGCAGGTTGTTACCGGTGGCATAAATACGCAGGTGCTCAACACCCGAACGTTTCATCCAGTCTGTTTGCATATTGTAGGCCACCGTTAATGCGCGGAGCTTTACAAAAGAGGCGTCTTCGAGGAACAGGGTCTGGTTGGGCTGGTAGGCATATACTGCGCTCCAGGGATTGTATTGCGGTATTTTGCTATAGTCGCCTTCTACTTTCGACCACCAGCTGATTTCCTTTATCGCCTTTGGATCATCAATGGCTTCCCTGTTGGCAAAGTCAAAACGATCGGCCAATGCCTGGTTAATCACTTTACGGCCAAAAGAATAGTTCAGCAGGATGTTCACGTCCCACGCGCCATAATGGAAGGTGTTGGTAAAACCTCCGGTAGCAGCGGGTGACAGGCGGCCTTTCATTACACGGTCCGCATCATTGATATTAAAATCGCCGGTTAAATCTGTCCATTTAGGATCTCCTTTTTTCAGGGTTACACCCTGGTAAGTCATCTTCCTGCCTGTTTTTGGATTCACAGGTACTTCATCATCGGAGTTATAAATACCTTCGTTGAGCAGCAGCCAGTAACGGTCTACCGGTTTTCCTACGAGGAAACGGCGGTTATTGATCACCAGGTCGGTAATCCCGTCGGGCAAAGCCATCAGCTTATTCTGGTTTGTATAGATATTGATACCGGTGGTCCACTGGAATTTCTTTCCTTTCACTACGTCTGCATCGATAGACAACTCATAGCCGTAGTTCCGGATGTCCATGCCATTTTTTACGATACCGGTATATCCTTCCTCTTCCAATGTAGGCACCTTCAGTACCAGGTTACGATCTGTTTTGGCATATACATCCAGCGAGGCGCGTAACCGGTCGTGAAAAAGACCGATATCAATGCCGCCATTCAGTTGCTCTACTACCGGCCACGAAGTACCCGGCACTACATAGCCGGTGGTGTAGCCGGCGTTAATAACAGGGAAACCGTTGTAGGTAGACATGTTAGGCACCCCATTCCAACCTGCATCTACGTTATATACCGGTCCGCCGGTATACATTTCATCCATCAGCAAACGGCCTACACGGCCCCAGCTGGCGCGGACATTCAGGTTGCTCAGCCAGGAAGATTCTTTCAGGAAATCTTCCTTATGCACTTTCCAGGAAGCAGATAAAGTAGGCGATATCAGCCAGCGGTTATCTGCATCGAGGTAGGAGCTGCCATCTCTTCTCACATACAGGGAAACAAAATATTTTTCATTGAAGTTATATCCGACATTGGTGTAGAAAGATGCCAGCCGCGACTGCGTAAAATCTTTAGTGTTAAACATCAGGCGGAAGTTGCCGAAGCGGCCTTCTTTCTGCTGATCTGTACCCGGCTGATAGATCTTCACATAATCGCTGGAGCCTTTGTAGGCGCGGCCGTAATCATAGCGCCATTTGTCCCATTGGCCATACTGACCAAGTGTTATTTCAAGATGATGTTTTCCCGGGAAAGTTTTTTCAAACTGAAGGGAATTGTCCAGGATCATCCGCCTGTTCAGTCCATCATAATTGGATACATAACTGTTGCCTTCGCCGAGTGCCGTAG
This sequence comes from Chitinophaga sp. W3I9, assembly GCF_050434025.1. NCBI lineage: Bacteria > Pseudomonadati > Bacteroidota > Chitinophagia > Chitinophagales > Chitinophagaceae > Chitinophaga > Chitinophaga sp. W3I9. Next base: position 2,652,206 of record NZ_JBNPWC010000001.1, on the reverse strand, counting down.
GTACAAAGAAGTCGCGGAAATTTTGCCCGTAGTCAATAGCAAAACGGGTGTTCCAGGTGAAGTGCGATAAGAAGCTATACTTCGCATTGGCAATGATACGGGCAGAATTATTCTTGTTCCGGTTAATGGTATTTTCCAGCGCCGTATAATACTGTTGGAGATAGGCTTTGTTGGGAGATAAAGGTGCATCGTAGTTAAAGAGATAGTCTTCGTCTCCGGCGCGGTCGCGGATAAACTCATTCCGTTTCCGGTTTTGGTTAGCTACAGAAATATCTGTTGTAAAAATCAGGTTCCTTACGGGCTGGATGTTGATCCCGAAGTTTACATCGTAGCGTTTGATGCCTGTTTTGTCATATACGCCCTGCTGCGAGGATTGCCCGATGCTGAACCGGAAGTTGGCATATGGCGTTCCGCCGCTTACGGCAGCCTGGATACCTTCCGTGAATGCGTTTCTCAAAAAAAGATCATCCCAGTTGGCTGGGCCATAGTAGCGGGCCTGGGAAGAATCTGCCAGGTAGCGGGGAAAGTTACGCCACTGTGTTTCATCAGCATATTTCTGGTAGAAGGGCAGGCGGAAATCACTTTCGTATCTGCCATTCACTGCATCTACCGCAGGTTTTAATGATACACCGGCGTAAGCATTTACCGACACCCGCATCTGTCCCACGCGGGGTGCTTTGGTGGTGATGTTGATAATCCCGTTGGCAGCATTGGGACCGTATTTTGCGCTGGCAGCAAAATCTTTCAGCACTTCGATACTTTCAATATCATTGATATCGAGGAAGCCAAGCAGGTTGGTTTCCGTTCCCATCCTGTTAAAATCGAACCGCTGAATGTCATAGGCGAAAGCATGCTCCATGATCAAGGGCACACCGTCGACCACATAAGTGGGTTGCGCATAAAACAAATCGCGGTTGCTCAGGAGCAGGGAAGAGGTACCTCTTACAAATACGCTGTTGCGTTTTCCGGGTTCTGCTGAAGGAATTCGTACATCCACTCCCGTTACCCTTCCTATCAGCATCTGGTCGATACTGTTGTAGGGAAGTTTTTTAACCTCGCCAATGTCTACTGAAGAAATAGCCCCACTGGCACTACGTTTCAGGAAGAGTTCATTGTTGGGAAAATATCCCAATGTGTCCCGCCTGGTAGATGTCACTTTGGAAAAGGCAAGTGAATCTGCATTCACACCGGAGGTATCTTTGTTATTTTTGAACAACACATTCTGTGCTTCCGATGATGTACTCACCAGGCACATTGCTGCAAAAAAATAAATACCTCTGTGCAGGAAAAAGTAAAAGTATTTCATACATGCAATATTTAGGAATGAGAATCCCAGGGCGTAAAAGAAGCTTTACACCAGATTAACTATTTTTTGACATGAACGGGCATAGGTTGCCCTGTTCCCTTTAGGGGAATGTCTGTGATTTAGAGATCAGCGTTCGCCATGGCTACTACAGCACAATATCTGCCATGCAAAATGCCTCGTCAGCATAAGCAGGATGCGAAAATAATGTCAACTGTGGAAACATAACGCCCGTGGGTAGTTAGGGACAGCGGGTGACCCTATCAGGATGTAATGAACGTTGAGTCATGGAAACAAGATTAATTAACGTGAAATTTTCAATCGGTCTGTAATTCTGGTTTTCAGTAATGGCAGTACTAATGCACAGTGGGGAAACTACAGCAAACACAGGGTCTTACTGGTCATCAGTACTATCAATGCTCTTTAAATTCTGGTTGTTTTTTTAACGCTACTGTACCAAATGTAATTAGCTAAAAGGATTTTTCATAGTTTTTTGTGAATTATTTTTTAAAATTTAATCCGGGAGGTAACACCGCCTTCATCTTCGTGAGCCTTTTTTCAAATTCTTCATTCACAATGACCGGGGTAGTCTTCACAGGTGTTAATAATGCAGGACGTTATCGTTATCATACATCCCCATGCGGGTCCAGATCAATATGCCCTGTCGGTGGTATAGCGCACCAATTCCTCTAATGCGGCCCGCGTGGGTGAGGGCGGAAAAGTAAAGAGTATCCGGAATGCTTCATCGCGGTATTCCATCATTTTTTGGATGGCGTAATCAAGTCCACCCGACTGGTTCACCGTTTCCACTACAAAGTTTACTTTATCCTTGTCGGTATGCTGGTGCTTTACTATATGAAGGATCTTTTTCCGCAACGCCGGGCCGGCATGCTGAACGGCATAAATAAGGGGAAGGGTTACTTTCTTTTCTTTGATATCATTACCGGTAGGTTTGCCGATGTCGGTATTTCCATAATCAAACAGGTCGTCTTTCAGTTGAAAGGCCATGCCTACTTTTTGTCCGAAGTTGTGCAACCGCTGGATAGTTTCCGGGTTATCGCAGGCGGATGTGGCGCCGGCGGCGCAGGCAGCGGCCAGGAAGGAGGCAGTTTTAGCATTGATGAGATCATAATAGTCCTTTTCCTCAAAGCTGAGTTTATTGGCTTTTGTCATCTGGAGCAATTCTCCTTCTATCATTTGCTGAATAGCGGCGGCGTATATTTTAAGCAGGCCGGGGTCGTTGTTATCGAGGGCCAGCAGTACACCTTTGGTAAAGAGCTGGTCGCCCACCATTACGGATACACGATTTTTCCAAAGGGCGTTTACAGAAAATGCGCTGCGGCGTTTCATAGCGTCATCCACCATGTCGTCGTGCACAAGGGAAGCGGTATGCAGCATCTCCACCAGGAGCGCGGCGCGGTAGCTGGCATCATTGATGGCGCCACACAACCGGGCGCACAGCAACACAAACATCGGACGCATCTGCTTCCCCTTGTGGGCAGCAATATCCGCCATGATCCTGTTCAGCAACAGTACATCACTTCGCATGGCATCATGAAAAATTTCCTCAAACCGCTGTAATTCGCTACCAATCGTTTCCCGGGCTAATTGCATATGATCATCACTATGAACGGGGCCGAAATTACGACTTCTGTGGGAAAGTATGACCTGGGACCTGACTTTCTTTATTGCCGGAAGCCCAGCACAAAATGTAATTGCTGCATGTGTTTTAAAAAAGCCAGCGTATCCTGCTCCAGTGTACCCGTGTCCGTTATATTCAGCTGCGGCGCGTATTCCAGTATATCCTTTACCGTGATGCCGAGTGTTAACTGCTCAGTAAGGAAGGCCAGCCAGGGCGACAGATCCGTGAACTCTACATGCCCTGTTTCCGGGTGACGGAACAGCAGCACAAAATAAACGCCTTTATTTTTCAGCAGTTCTTTCGGCTTCGCTACCAGGTGAACGGGGTAGTTAAAAGATAACAGCCGGTGCTCAGGGTTGAGTACCAGCAGGGTATCCAGCCAGTTGCCGGAAAGGGAATACGCAGGTGCAGGTATATCTTCCATGTTATACACCTCCATTTCGGCCCACTCAAAAGCGAGGAGATCGTTGAGGAAGGGAATACCATAAGTATCTTCCCAGTTATGCTCTACCGCGTAAGTATAAAACTCCAGGGGGAGTTTCCATACCTGGTACGACTGACATGCATGCCTTGAAAAAAATTCCTTCACCATTTTATTCCACCTGGTGGTGGGAATATGTTTAAATGCAATGGGGAATGCATGCTCCATAGTATCCTGGATCATGTTAAATACCAGCTGGCGATAGTGTTTCAGCCGGTGCGGCGCTACGCCGGGCAGCTTCACTTTTTCACCGGTTCTGCAATAGGTGGAAAAAGTTTGCTGGATATGATAAGTGTCAGGCAACAAGCTCATCTTTCCGTGTCCATTGTTTGTGACAAATATTTTTCAACCTGGTTAACTCTCCCTGCAGTTCCGCCATTTCCGGGATATTAAAATCCCTTTCCAGTAAAACCGGTACGGGTTGCAGGTGCTGAATGGTCCATTCAAAAAGGTCGTACACCAGGTCTATAATTGGTTCCCCGTGCGTGTCAATGATCAGATCAGGAGCTACCTGTTCATGACCTGCCATATGTATGTAAGCAACTTTACTAAGGGGCAGTTGTTGTATAAATGCTTTGGCATCATACTGGTGGTTGAAAGCATTTACATAAATGTTGTTCACATCCAGGAGCAGCTGGCAGCCGGATTGTTTTACCACTTCATTAATAAAATCCACTTCACTCATTTCTGCCGCTACCGGTGTGTAATAAGATACAATTTCCATTACCAGCGGGCGTTGCAAATAATCCTGCACCTGCTGTATACGGCTGGCAATATGCTTTACCGCATCCATCCGGAAGGGAATGGGCAACAGGTCGTACATATGCGCGTTATCACACTTGGAATAGCTGAGATGCTCTGAGTAGATCTGTACGTTGTATTCCCGGAGAAATGCTTTTATGTACCGGAGAAACGATTTATCCAGCGCTTCGGGGCTGCCGATAGAAAGGGAAAGCCCATGACAAAGCACAGGGTATTTTTCTACCACGCGGTGCAATACCTTCTTCCAGTATCCGCCAATGTTCATCCAGTTTTCAGGGGCAAACTCAATAAAGTCGGGGCGGATATGTTCACCGCTGATCATCTCTTCCGCAAATTCCCTGCGAAAACCTATACCTACCATGGTCGTACATTTTAGGAGGTTAAAATACGAGTAAAGACCGGCCTGCATATGATACCGGTCTTTACCTTATCCGGGAAATCAGCTGCCGGATTTTGTACTGTCTTTTTTATGCTTATCTCCTTTCTTACCTTTTTTATCGCCGCATTTTCCTTCACCACATTTACCCTGACCGCATTTACCCTCTTTTGTTTTACCTGCAGCAGCGCTGTCTTTTTTTGCGCCGCATGACAGTTCAATCGCATTGGCTGTATTGCCGGATGCGCCGGTTAATGTACTTCTTACGGCTGCGCCGGAACCCAGGTTAGTATAACTGCCGGGGGTTGCAGTTACCTGCAATGCAGCCATACCGAGGATAGCACCGGCAACAAGAGAGCCGGAAAACAGTACTTTTTTGCTGATAGGATTGTTGTTTTTCATCTTCTTGAAAATTTAAGAAACTGGTGAGAAAATATATGTTTCTGACAGACAGACGTGATGATCGTTGTTTATGTTTCGTAGTGGAAAGCTTACGGAAAATTACCTGTTTTAGTTTTCCCGGCAACCAAAAAAAATGTTAAAGGCGGATAACCGGTAAAGAGAGTATGGCAAATGGTGTGATAACCGGCATCACTATTCAGCATTTTATCCTATTTTTGGCCTGTACCCAATGAAATATGAATTAAACTCGGCCCATGAAAAATGAAATGTCGCCTGTAACGTCCGTTTACTTTGTAACATTATTGAAGGCATATTTACGTGGTACTAAAACAAGACAGGAAGTAATAGATGAATTGCGCAGCGTATCCCCGCTGCAACAGAAGGCCGGAGAAGAATCAGACACTGAAGTGAGCAGGTTACTGTTCCAGACTGCCAGTGAAATCAATGAGGATTATTACCAGGATATAGTCACTGCTATTTCGCATGCTTCCGATACCACTCCCACCCGCGAAGGGGTTATTCACCAGCTGGAAGCGATGCTGACCGGCTATATCACCAAGGAACAGCTGATCCAGTGGGCCACCTGGCACAACGAGCCCGGTACCGACGATGGAGCGGGTTTCTTTGATGATATCGCGGTAGATTATTTTTGTACCCAGCTATTGCCTGCTTCTGCCGGTGAATTAACGTTGGCGCACTACAAACAGGCACTGAGGATTTTCCGGTCGGGCCAGCATAACAGCCTGAAAGACAAGGTGGCGCTGGTGTTGTTATCTGAAAAAGAAAGACAACGGTTTCTCTTTTATCTCAGTGATTACATACAGGGACATACTTCGCCGGAGCAACTGGATGTATACCTGCTTCATAAATTTGGTATGGACCATCATTCTTTTCCCTATATGTCGTCCCTTTCCGCCATTATGCACGATCCCGCCAAATTACCTGCGCTTTTACACCTCGCCGCCATGGACGAATAAACACATCATATAAATTTAACATACTAACTAACCATCAGGCTGCAGCCTCTTAACGCAGAGTTGTCCAGCCGGCCCAGTACTTCAAACCGGCCATCAGCATGGATACGGCCAATGTCTTCCGTGGCAATGAATGCACAGGAGTAAATATTAGCCAGGTCAATTATGTTCATTACGCCCGCGCCTTTGCCGGCAGTAAGCTGGAAAGGATCGTTTTCATCACGCAGGAGTACTTTCATCCAGGGGGGAGTTTCAAACAAGCCATCACATTTGGAATAAGCCTGTGATAACAGCTCCGTCATGCCATATTCCGCATGGATACAGGCCGTTCCCAGCCGTTCTTTGAGGAAAGCATGTACTTCTTCCCGGGTCCATTCCTCTCTTCTGCCCTTCATGCCACCAGTTTCCATGACGATGGTATTTTTCAGGGAAAGGGTATACTGCTCTGCAAAATCCAGTAATCCGAAGGTCACGCCTATCAGTAATACCTTTTGTCCGCGTGCTTCCAGCGCCTGCAGCTGTTGAAACAACTTATCATGTTCATACAGGTAAAAGCCGCTTTCCGCGTGTCCGCTGCGGAGGGTCATTTCCTGCACCATGCGCACCAGTGAAGAATGCTGGCGTTCCAGGTAGGAAGGCAACAGTCCCACTACCACGTAATCGCTCACCGGGCCATAAAATTGTTCAAACGCTGTCATGAAGCTCCGGGTGTAGATCCCAGACTCCTTCACCAGGTGCCGGCTGTTCACCGTTTGGGTGGTGCCGCTGCTTTCAAAGATCAGCTCAGGCACAAACTGACCGCATACGACGGTATGTGATTTGAAAAATTGTATGGGGAGATAGGGAATTTCAAGAATGCTTTTCACCGAAGCAGGCGGGATGCGCAGGGCATCTGTATAGGCCCTGTACAGGTCATTTTCCCGGTACTGGTACTGAAACAGCTCCAGTGCAGCGGCTTCCAGCCCGTTTTGGGTTAATGAAAATATATATTCCGGTGATACGGCGGTCATGTAAAGCTGAATTTAAAATCGCACAAAGTTAGGGAGAAGAATAAATCTATCCGCAGTAAGTAACAATTGTCACAAAAAAACGTTTTGGTATAGATGGATAGCGATAACTGAATATTTGTATATTTCCTAAATTAATGTAGGTTTGTTTTATGAAGAAAATTCTGTTTTTGTTCCTGCTGGCCGGGTTATTTTACGCCTGTAAAAAGGATAAAATAGGCACCAAACCCATTCTCAGCTTCAAAGGATATTCGCTCGACAGCGTGGTAACCAGTACCCAGGTAATGTTTGTAACGCTCGATGTCCAGGATGGAGACGGGGACATAGAAGACACTTTGCAGATAGCCCCTATCTATGATACCAAACTACAGGACACCTTCTATATTGTGAGACGGATGCCTGAAATTGGCGCCAACCGGGGAAACAGCGTAAAAGCAGAAGTAGCTATCCGGCTCGATCCCGTGGATTTCAGAACCTACCAAAGCCCGAGCGACAGCATTCATTTCCTCGTATTTATCCGTGATAATGCCGGGAATATCAGCGACACCATCGCTACCCCGAAAATACCTTACAACATTCCCTGACAAACGTTACATTCTAAAATATCATACATTTAAGGATTCCTTTTATCAAAGGAATCCTTTTATTTTTAGCTTTACTTTTGATTTTTAGCATATGGATAAAATAGAAGAACTACAGGCAAAGATCGCCGAAGCAATGCTTGGCGGAGGAGATGTACGTATTGCTTCCCAGCATAAAAAAGGTAAGCTGACCGCCAGAGAAAGGATACAGTTGCTGATGGATGAAGGTTCTTTCGAAGAGCTGGATATGCTGGTCACTAACCGCAACCGCGGACTCACCGCCGACCAGGAACAGTTTCTCGGCGACGGCGTGGTAACCGGCTACGGGACCATCCACGGCCGCTTGACTTATGTTTTTTCACAGGACTTCACCGTATATGGCGGTAGTTTGTCCGAACCACATGCCCGCAAGATCTGCAAGATCATGGACCTGGCCATGCAGAACGGCGCTCCTCTCATCGGTTTAAATGACAGCGGCGGCGCACGCATCCAGGAAGGTGTGGTGAGCCTTGGTGGCTATGCCGATATCTTTTACCGCAATACCAGGGCTTCCGGCGTGATCCCGCAGATCTCCGCCATCATGGGACCCTGCGCCGGCGGCGCCGTATACTCCCCCGCTATCACCGACTTCATCATGATGGTGGAACAAACGTCTTATATGTTTGTGACAGGCCCCAACGTGGTAAAAACCGTTACCCACGAGGAAGTAACTTCAGAAGAACTGGGTGGCGCGCAAACGCACGCCGCTAAAAGCGGTGTAACCCATTTCGCCTGCGCTAATGAAATAGAATGTATTCAATATATCAAACAGCTCCTGAGCTATGTGCCGCAGAACTGTGAAGAAACCGCACCGGTATACCCTTACGAACCAGGGAACGAAATACGCGATGCCCTCAACACGCTGATCCCGGAGCATCCGAACCAGCCGTATGACATGAAAGAAGCCATCGAGCAGATTACGGATGCCGGCAGCTTCTTTGAGGTGCATAAAAACTTTGCAGAGAACATGATCGTTGGCTTCGCCCGCATTGCCGGCAGGAGCATCGGTATAGTGGCCAATCAGCCGGCCCACCTCGCAGGAGTACTCGACATTCATGCCTCCGTAAAAGGCGCCCGGTTTACCCGCTTCTGCGATGCTTTTAACGTCCCATTGCTGGTGCTGGTAGACGTGCCCGGCTTCCTGCCCGGCACCGACCAGGAATGGAACGGCATTATCACCAACGGCGCTAAACTGCTGTACGCACTCAGTGAAGCAACGGTACCCAAACTTACCGTTACCACCCGCAAAGCCTATGGCGGTGCCTACTGTGTAATGAATTCCAAACACATCGGCGCAGACCTCAACTTCGCTTTTCCACAGGCCGAAATTGCTGTAATGGGCGCCAAAGGAGCGGTGGAAATCATCTTCAAAAGAGAAATCGATGCGGCGCCGGATCCGGAAGCACGCATGAACGAACTCGTGGCCGATTACACGGAAAGGTTCGCAAACCCTTACCTGGCAGCAGAAAAAGGGTACATCGACGAAGTGATCAAACCTGAAATGACCCGTATCAAACTGATCAAGGCTTTCAAAATGCTCGAAAATAAAGTGGTAAACATGCCGCGAAAAAAACATGGCAATATACCTTTGTAGCAAATGGCGCCCCGCTTTTTCATACTAAAAAAGCGGGGTGCTAAAAGCTAAACATATGCTCCGCAGTCTTTTCAACCTTATTCTCTTCACCTCCGTTTATATTTCAGGGTGTGCCATCCTGATGGTATGGCAAACCAACCAGTTGCTGGCACTCGATTACCCGCATAATACCTTTTACCTTTTTGTTTTCTTTTCCACCATCTGCAGTTACAATTTTCACTGGTACCTTACACCCGGCGCCTACTCGGCCTCAGAAAGAATCCTTTGGGGTAACCGTCACCGTACCCTTATGCTCACTTTATGCGGCATAGGCCTGGCAGGCTCTCTATGGTTTTTCTGGCAGCTGCGCGAGCACTGGCTGGTACTCAGTGGCAGCGCAGTACTCACTTTTTTGTATTCTGCACCCAAAGTACCGCACAAGGCATTCAGGTGGCTCAGCAAAATAGCCATCGGGAAAACACTATTCCTCACCTTTGTATGGACCTATGTAACCACTGTGCTTCCTGCGTTGATAGCGGACAACGTGGTCACCCAGCCATTGGTATATCTCACCATACACCGTTTTGGTCTTATCTATGCGATCTGTATCTTATTTGATTACCGCGACCTGGAATCAGATAAAAAAGAAGGCATCCGCAGCCTGATCACTACCCTGGATGAGAAAAACCTGATGCGACTTTATTACGCTTCCCTGCTGATAGCCGCCATAAGCGCCGGTTTAATGTGGCCCTATACCACGCTGCCCGCTGTGGTTACCCTCCTGGTACCGGTCATCGCCACGGCCATCGTCACCCGGAAAGCGCAGCACACCGATTCCGATTACCTGTTCTACTTCGTACTGGATGGATTCATGGCCTTGTCGGCCGTATTATATCTCATGATCGTTTAATCCGGATGAGCACAATCCGGCGTTTTCCTTACATTTGTCGCGTCACAATCTGCAAATATTATGTCTAAAAAACAGAAATCAATATTCAACAAGGAATCACTGACATTCCTGGAAACGTACCTGAATAACCCGTCTCCTACCGGTTTTGAGAAAGAAGGACAAAAGCTCTGGCTGAAATACCTGACGCCTTATATCGATGAATATTTTGTAGACTCCTACGGATCTGCAGTAGGTATTATCAATCCTAAAGCGGAATTCAAAGTGGTGATTGAAGCCCATGCGGACGAAATCTCCTGGTTTGTAAATTACATCTCCCCGGAAGGACTGATCTATGTCATCCGCAATGGCGGCTCCGACCAGCAGATTGCTCCTTCCAAGCGTGTGAATATCCATACTGAGAAAGGTACCGTAAAAGCCGTTTTCGGCTGGCCGGCGATCCATACCCGTATCCGCAGCGGCGATGGCAAAGAACCGCAACCAAAAGTGGAAAACATTTTCCTCGATTGCGGCGCACGCTCCCGCAAAGAAGTAGAAGAACTGGGTATACACGTAGGTTGTGTATGCACATTTGAAGATGGTTTCGAGGAACTGAACTACGACTACTACATCTGCCGCGCTATCGACAACCGTATCGGTGGTTTCATGATTGCAGAAGTTGCCCGTTTGCTGAAAGAAAAGAAGCAGCAGCTTCCTTTTGGTCTTTATATCGTGAATGCTGTACAGGAAGAAGTAGGTTTGCGCGGCGCAGAAATGATCGCCAAACGTATTAAGCCAAATGTGGCCATCATCACCGATGTAACGCATGATACCACTACTCCCATGATCAACAAAAATATTGAGGGAGAAATAAAATGCGGCAGTGGTCCCAGCATTACTTATGGTCCGGCAGTACATAACATCCTCCGTGACCTCATCATCAAAACCGCCAAAAAGAACGACATTCCTCACCAGCTACATGCGGTAAGCCGCAGTACCGGTACTGATACAGATGCATTTGCCTACAGCAATGACGGCACGCCTTCTGCGCTGATCAGCTTACCACTACGCTATATGCATACTACCGTGGAAATGGTGAAGAAAGATGATATTGAAAATACGATCCAGCTGATTTACCAGACGTTGCTGAATATTACGCCTAAAACGAATTTCCAGTATATATAGGAGATCGGCGCGGATTTTGTCTTTCTCAGGATTACGCTGATTTTACTGATTTTACTTTTTGGATTTTTTTTGATTTTAAAAGATCAGGGAGATATAAGCGGACATATTCGCTCCTATCTCCCTGAATACTTTAATCAGTTATAAAATCAAAAAGTAAATTTTTGATTTTATAAGATCATGGAGATAGGAGCGGAATATATTCGCTCCTATCTCCATGAATACTTTAATCAGTTATAAAATCAAAAAAAATCCAAAAAGTAAAATCAGTAAAATCAGCGTAATCCTGAGAAAGACAAAATCCGCGCCGAAGGCGATCTCCTAGTTTTTAAAGAAGTCCGCTGCCCGGTTCACCTTCTCCACCCATGCGCCGGAACCAGCCTGCATTACATATTCGCTCATTCCTACCCTGCTGGCGCCCGGGGCCCAGTCGTAGGTGTAGCCTAGCCTTGTCCACGGATAGTGCATATCTGTGGCTGATGTCAGCGGGCGGTAGTAAGCGAAGATGATGTAGTTGTTAAACCAGGTGGTGAAGTCCGGCGATACACCGCTGATGGGGACTGCACCGGTGGTTTTGGTAGTAATGGCAGGATTGCCGGCGGGACGGTACAACCTGGAGGCACTTACCCACATGGTAGCGATATGGGTATTTGTTTTTGAGTTAACGGGCGGTAGTCCCAGTAACTGGCAGATACGCTGAATGGTATCTGAAGTAGGCGTAAGGGATGGTCCTATCCTGGTCTTCATCTGTTTAGGGATGAACAGCCAGGATTCGCCCCATACGGTGTTGATGGAATCGCCGGCCGGGTAACTTCCGGGGAAACGCATGAAGGTAGCCATCAACACATACTGCTGACCATTAATGGTTTTCCATTGCAGGTCAGGGTTGTCTGGTGTGATGGGCCACAGTGCATCGGTAATTTCGCTGCTGTCGGCAATCATGGCATCATCTACGGCCTGGCTGTAGAGCTGATCCAGGGTGTACACCGGCGGCGGAGGCAAAATTGGGTCATCATCATTTTTACTGCAACTGGAAAATGCCATAGCGGCAAATAGAGCGAGTACGGACAGCTTACTGCCCTTAGGGAAATGTTTCATAGAAGTGGTTTTCTGGATGCTGGTTATTTAAATTGAGTCCCGCAATTAAGTGTATTTCAACAGAATAATCAAATTTCCTTCATTTTCACTCCTACTAATTGGTAATTTGTATTTCGTAATAATTTGCTACGTTTGCTATTCAAACAAAATCAGATCTATGATCCGTCATGACTGGACGTTAGAAGAAATCAAAGCTATTTACAATACTCCTTTACTGGAACTGGTATACCGTGCTGCCACTATTCACCGTGAATACCAGGATACAGCAGAGGTGCAGGTTTGCACCCTCTTGTCCATTAAAACAGGCGGATGCCCTGAAGATTGCGCTTACTGCCCGCAGGCTGCCAGATACAACACTGACATCAATGTGCATGGCCTTCTGAAAAAAGAGGACGTGATGAGTTACGCGCAGAAAGCAAAAGAGGCGGGGTCCACCCGTTTCTGTATGGGCGCAGCATGGCGTGAAGTGCGCGACAACCGCGATTTCGACCGTGTACTGGATATGGTAAAAGGCGTAAATGAACTTGGTATGGAAGTATGCTGCACATTGGGCATGCTGAACGAAGACCAGGCAAAGAAATTAGCCGATGCCGGCCTGTTCGCCTACAACCACAACCTGGATACTTCCCGTGACCACTACGAAGAAATTATCACCACCCGCACTTACGACGATCGTTTACAAACGCTGGATAATGTCAGAAAAGCAGGTGTAAGCGTATGCTGTGGCGGTATTATAGGCTTGGGAGAATCGCATGAAGACCGTATCGCCATGCTGTGGACACTCAGCAGCTTACCGTCGCATCCGGATTCCGTGCCCATCAATGCGCTCACCCGCGTAAAAGGTACACCGCTGGAGCATTTACCTAAAGTAGAGTTCTGGGATATGGTACGCATGATTGCCACCACCCGCATCCTGATGCCAAAGGCAATGGTGCGTTTGAGCGCAGGCCGTGCGGAAATGAGTATGTCCGACCAGGCCCTGTGCTTTATGGCGGGCGCCAACTCTATCTTTACCGGCGAAAAATTATTAACTACAGGCAATCCTTCCTTTGAAGAAGACCACATGATGTTTGAGCTGCTGGGACTGAAGCCCAGAGAAGCTTTCAAAGCACAGGAAGCGGTGGCGCCTTCGGCGCCGGAAATTGTCTTGGAGCGCTGATTACGCTGATTATACTGATTTTTTGGATTTGATCAGTTTTGATTTTATAAGATTAAGGGAGATATAAGCGGATAAGTCCGCATATATCTCCCTAATCAATTATATAAAATCCAAAAAATCATTATAATCAGCGTAATCAGCGCTCAAGACAACCTCCGCAGCGCTACAAGTCGTTCATCCCGAAGTACTCCACTCCCAATTGATATCCTTTGAGTCCGAGTCCGCAGATGCAGCCGATGCATTTGGGCGCTATCAGTGAGGTGTGCCTGAATTCTTCCCTTGCATATACGTTGCTGATATGAATTTCCATCACCGGTGTTTTGATGCCCGCAATAGCGTCACGGATGGCAATGGAGGTATGTGTATAAGCGCCTGCATTGAGCAGCACGCCATCATATGAAAATCCTACTTCATGCAGATAGTTCACGATTTCCCCTTCTATGTTACTTTGATGGTAGCTGAAAGTTACCGCCGGAAATTGTTTTTGCAGATGTTTGAAATACTGTTCGAAAGATTCGCTGCCATAGATTCCCGTTTCACGCTTACCGAGCAGGTTAAGGTTAGGTCCGTTTATAATAGCTATTTGCATGATAATGGTTATAGAATGAAGAATGAGGGACTAAGATAATTAATCCTGTTTATTATTACTATCGCTTCCCCAGCGGTAAGTTTGCTGTTCCAGGCCTGCGAGGTCTATGATCCGGTCCACCACTGTGGCGGCCATTTCTTCGAGATTGGCGGGAACGCTGTAAAAGGAAGGAGTGGCAGGGCAGATAATGCCGCCGGCCAGGGTAACTGCTTCCATATTTTTGATGTGAATAAGATTATAAGGGGTTTCCCGTACCACGCAGATGAGCTTTCTTCTCTCTTTCAGCACTACATCTGCCGCGCGGGTAATAAGATCGTTGGAAATGCCGGTGGCAATGCGTCCCAGCGTACCCATGGAACAAGGGCAGATAATCATGGTGTTAAACCGTCCGGATCCCGAAGCGAACGGCGCGTGGAAATCCTGTTGGGAATAAAAACGGAAAGGCAATTGTTTATAATCTTCGTCTCTGAGCTCTGTTTCCCATACCGTTTTTGCGTTTTCTGTCATCACTACAGCTACCTGGTCCAGCTGTTCATGTGCTGCCTGCAGCTTCTGTAACAACTGACGGGCATAGATAGAACCACTTGCCCCGGTAACTGCTACTACTATACGATGTTTCATTGGCTATGCTGTTGAATTTACAAAGCTAGCCTATTTGGGTGGTTATACGCCAGCCTGTGCAACTATTTCATCCATGGCAATGCCGCCATGACTTTCATTGTAAACACATTGGCCGTTGCGGATGACCAGTACCTGGGGAGACTCATGCTGAACATTATAGACTTCCGCAATTTTATTGGATACCGGACGATGGGCGATCAGATCCAGGTAATAAAACGTTAACCCTTCTGGTACAGCCGACCGTTCCAACCTGGCCTTGGCCATCGAGCTGATAGAGCATCGCGTGCTGTGTTTGTAAATAACTACCGGCTGATGCGCTGATACTGCATTGATTTCAGCCAATTGTTCCTCGCTGGTTAACGTTTTCCAATTCATTTAACATGCTTTGTTATGTTCTATCGCAGGCGACTTGGCCATGCCCTTCATGGGACAGCCTAATTTCTGATGGCTTGCGCAGGACGTTAAGAAAGCGGCAAAGATACAAACCATAGCGGTGTAGCCCAAAATTCTTACATAAGATTGCATACTGGCAGTTTTAAATAATTTATGACTAAAACGAATTTTCACAGGAAATATGATACGACCACTTTTTTAATCGTCTTTTGTAACGTTATTTTGCAAATATAGAAAATACATTAAAAAAAACAACAATGTAATTTTCGGCCAGCCGAAAATATCCAGCGTTATGACAAAAGTACATTTTATTGCCATAGGCGGCAGCGTAATGCATCAGTTGGCCATTGCGCTCAAAAATAAAGGTTACCAGGTAACCGGCAGTGACGATGAGATTTTCGAACCGGCATTGTCAAACCTCCAACAGGCGGGCATTTTACCAGCCAGTACCGGTTGGAACCCTGCCCGGATAACGCCGGATCTCGACGCAGTCATCCTCGGCATGCATGCCCGGGACGACAACCCCGAGCTGATAAAAGCCCGGGAACTGCAGCTGAAAATTTATTCTTTCCCGGAATATATCTACCAGGAAAGTAAAAATAAAACGCGGGTAGCCATCGGGGGAAGTCATGGTAAAACTACCACTACCGCCATGGTAATGCACGCCTTGCAGCTTAATCATCAGTCGTTCGACTACCTGGTAGGCGCCCGGCTGGAAGGTTTTGCCCAATCTGTAAATATCACAGACGCACCCGTAATTGTGTGCGAAGCTGACGAGTACCCGGCCTCGGCCATTGAAAAACGGCCCAAGTTCCACTTTCTGCATCCGCAGATCGCGGTATTAACCGGCATCGCCTGGGATCACATCAACGTATTTCCTACCTACGAAATATATAAAGAACAGTTTGCTATTTTTATCAGGCAGATGGAAGCCGGTCAGGTATTGATCTACAACAATACAGATCCTGAACTCGTTAGCCTGGTAACCGCTACCGGCAACCACCTTAAACTGGTGCCATACGGCCTGCCCGAACATACCATTACCAACGGCGTTACCCGGGTTGTTTTTGGCGACCAGCAGGCCAGCCTGGAAGTTTTTGGCGATCATAACCTGCTGAACCTCCACGCTGCCAAGCTCGTTTGTAACGAACTGGGCCTCTCTGATGCGGAATTCCTGGCAGCAATTGCTACCTTTAAGGGCGCCGCAAAAAGACTGGAACTCGTAGCTAAAAACGATCATTGCGTTATTTACCGTGATTTTGCACACGCGCCTTCTAAAGTGAAAGCCACTATGGAAGCCACTAAACACCAGTTTCCCGACAGGAAACTGATAGCCGTGCTGGAATTACACACCTATAGCAGTTTAAATGCAGATTTCCTGGAACAATACCACGGCGCCCTCGATACAGCAGATACCGCCGTTGTGTTTTACAGCAAACATGCACTGGAAATAAAAAGAATGCCGGATCTGGCGCCGGAACTCATTGCACAGCGGTTTGGCCGGGATGACCTCCACGTTTTCCATAACAGGGAAAAACTGGAAGCTTTCCTCGCCGCACAACAATACCAGGACACCAACCTGCTGCTGATGAGCTCCGGAACATATGATGGTCTCGATTTTAGCAAACTGAAAGCATTATTGCCGTCAGACAAATAAATACATTAAACAAATTATAAATTATTCATAATGCCTTCTTTGCTCCTCAAAAGGCCGCTGGCCGTAATCGATCTGGAAACCACCGGTACCAACGTGGCTTCCGATCGTATCATTGAAATTGCTATCATCAAAGTGTTTCCGGACAAAACCACCCAGTCCAAAGTGAAACGCATTAACCCCGGAATGCCGATCCCAGCAGGATCTACAGCAATTCATGGTATTAAAGACGAGGATGTAAAAGACGCACCTACCTTTAAACAGGCCGCTCATGAACTCAAACAGTTCATGGATAACTGCGACCTGGCCGGGTATAACTCCAATCGCTTCGATATTCCCCTGCTGGTAGAGGAATTCCTGCGGGCCGACATCGAATTTGACGTATCCAAACGCAAATTTGTAGATGTACAGCGGATCTTCCACCTGATGGAAAAACGTACCCTGGGCGCCGCCTACAAATTCTATTGCGATAAATTGCTGGAAAACGCTCACAGCGCTGAAGCAGACGCATTGGCCACCTACGAGATCCTGGAAGCCCAGCTCGGCCGCTACGAACAATTGCAACAGGATATCGATTCACTCGCCGATTTCACAAAAGAGGAAGATTATATCGACTTTGCCCGCCGCCTCGTGATGCAGGGTGGACAGGAAGTGTTTAACTTTGGTAAATACAAAGGCCGTCCTGTCAGGGACGTACTAAAGGCAGAACCTCAGTACTACGATTGGATGATGAAAGCGGATTTTCCGCTTAATACCAAACAGAAACTGACTGAAATCTTCCATAATATGATGTTAAAAAAAATGTAATGTTATTCGGGAACGTCATATCTTGCGCCGGAATTGAATTATTTTCGCAGTCCAAAAATATCATCTGCTGAATTGGAAAAGCTTGTCATCATTCCTACGTACAATGAAAAGGATAATATCCGTAACATCATTGACGCTGTATTTTCCTTACAGCAGAATTTTCATGTCCTCATTGTGGATGACGGATCGCCCGACGGCACCGGCGCTATTGTAAAATCATTACAACAGCAACATCCCAACGAATTATTCCTGGAAGAAAGGTCCGGCAAACTAGGTTTGGGTACAGCTTATATCCACGGTTTCAAATGGGCGCTGGCCCGGGGCTATCAGTACATCATAGAAATGGACGCGGATTTTTCACACAATCCCAAAGATCTGCCGCGCCTGTATGACGCCTGCGCCAAAGATGGAGCAGATGTATCCGTAGGCTCCCGCTACGTAAAAGGCGGCAAAACCGAAAACTGGCCGTGGGACCGCGCCGTACTATCTTATGGCGCTTCCATTTATGTAGGCATGATCACCTGGATGCCGGTAAAAGATCCCACCGCAGGATTTGTATGTTACCGCAATACCGTATTGGAATCCATTAACCTGGACCAGATACAGTTTGTAGGCTACGCTTTCCAGATTGAAATGAAATTCACCGCATGGAAGCTGGGCTTTAAAATAAAGGAAGTGGCTATTACCTTTAAAGACCGGAAAGAAGGCTATTCCAAGATGAGCAAAGGCATCGTAAAAGAAGGCATCCTCGGCGTACTCAAAATACAGTGGCAAAGCCTTTTCCGCAATTATAAAAGACGGGTTCAGAATTAATAATTTACATCAATCGCATAGCATTTAGGGATCTGTTCATTTAAAAAAATGACCAGGTCCCTAAATACATTTTAACGGACCATGAAGAAAGCATTTCTCCAGCTACACCTCTCCGTATTTCTGGCTGGATTTACCGGGATATTGGGCAAACTCATTTCCCTCAACGAAGGACTACTGGTATGGTACCGGTTACTGATCACGTCCGTTACTTTGTATGTTCTATTCCGCTTCCAGGGTACCTTTAAAAAACTCCCCTGGAAAGACATCCTGCCCATTGGCAGCACCGGCGTAGTGGTAGCCCTGCACTGGCTCTTCTTTTATGGTAGTATCAAATATTCCAACGTATCTATCGGGGTAATCTGCTTTTCACTCACCAGCCTGTTCACCGCTATATTTGATCCACTCATCAACAGGCGCCGCTTCGACGTGGCCGAAATGCTGCTAAGCATGCTCACCCTCCTCGGCATCCTGCTTATCTTCCATTTTGATACGCAATACCGTACCGGCATTATCCTCGGAATTATTTCTGCCATGTTCGCCGCGCTGTTTACCGTATTTAATAAAAGACTGATCAAACGGTTCGATACCTATACCATTACTTTTTATGAGCTGTCGACAGGCTTCATTGTGCTCACCCTCGCCATGCCTCTATATCTCTACCTGTTTCCGGCCCCTACCCTGCTGCCCTCGTCTATGGATACACTCTACCTCCTTGTACTGGCCTGGTTCTGCACGGTGCTGATGTACCTGCTGAGCATGAGCGCATTAAAAAAAATCTCCCCGTTTACCGTCAACCTTTGTTTCAACCTGGAACCGGTTTACAGCATTGTGATGGCGTTTGTATTGTTTCATGAAAACAAATTCCTGAATAACGCTTTTTATGCCGGACTGGGCTGCATCATCCTTTCCGTAGGACTGCAAATGCTGCGGGTGGTAAAGGGTAAAACGGCGTCGTAATCCCCTCCGTTCATCCTCATTTATTTGTAACTTGAGCGCCGTAATTATTACTTTGCGCTTATGAGAAAAGTTTTATTAGGGGTGTCTCTCCTGGGCTCCTCCCTTTTTACCTATGCACAGCAACCTGCAAAAAAGCCGCTGGACCACAGTGTTTACGACAGTTGGCAAAGCATCGGCACTAAACTGATCAGTAATAACGGACAGTGGGTAGTGTATACTGTAGTACCGCAGGAAGGCGATGCCAGCCTCGTGATTTATGACCGCAAAACAGGTCAGTCCACCACCATTGACCGTGGCGGCAGCCCGGTGATCACGGAAGATTCCCGCTACGTGATCTGCAGCATCAAACCGTTTTTTAAAGATACCCGCGAAGCAAAGATCAAAAAGAAAAAAGCTTCAGAAATGCCCAAAGATTCCCTGGCCATCATTGCATTGGGCCAGCCCGGCATCCTGAAATTTCCTGGCGTAAAGTCTTTTAAAACACCGGAAAAAGGCAGTGGTCTGCTCGCCTATCTTTTGGAAAAACCAGCAGCAGATAGTGCCAAAGCCAAAGGAGGCAAAGCCCCTAAATCGCTGGATGATACCGATCGTGCAGACGACGACAAAATGCCCGCTGCCGGCACTGAAAGCGGCACGCTGGTGATCCGTCAGCTGCAGAGTGGTACACAGGATACCATTAAGAATGTAACGGAATTTACATTCAGCAAACCTGGTAACCAGCTGCTCATAGAAACAAAGGCAGATAAAAAAGATTCGCTGTCGCGCAACGGTGTACTGCTGTGGCGTGCCGCCAACAGGAAAGCGGTGGCATTGAGCAACGGTAACAACGATTATAAACAATTTGCTTTCGATGAAAAAGGAGAACAGGCGGCGTATTTCGGCACGCGTGATTCTGCCAAATCATTACAGCAATTCTATAAATTATATTATTTCAAACCCGGGCAGGACAGCGCCTACGAAGTAGCCGATAAAAACAGCAGCGGCCTGCCGGCCAACTGGAGTATCAGTCCCAACAGCCTCATTTATTTCAGTAAAGATGGACAGCGCCTGTTTTTTGGCACCGCTCCCGTGCTGCCCGTGAAAGATACCACCATCGTGGACTTCGAAGTAGCTAAAGTGGATATCTGGAATTATAAAGATGATTACCTGCAACCCATGCAGTTAAAAAATGTGGATAAGGAACTGAAAAGAAGTTATGCCGCCGTATATTATCCAGGCAGCAAACGGGTGATCCAGTTAAGCGATAAAGACCTGGAAACAGTTGTCACCGCTGCGGAAGGCAACAGTGCTAACGCCCTCGGCTATACGGATAAAGGCGCGCGCATCCCTATGCAATGGGTGGGCCGCACACTGAAAACAGCTTACCTCGTAAACATAAATGACGGTACGAGAAAAAAGATCAAAGAAAAGCTGGACGGTAACTTTTTCATCTCCCCTAAAGGAAAATATATTATCTGGTACGACCTGGCAAACCGGGAGTGGTTCAGTTATGATAATGCTACCGGCGCCGCGGTAAATATAAGCAAAGGCATTCCCACCAAAGTATATGATGAGGAAGATGACCATCCCGATGTACCGGATGCATACGGCATCGCTGGCTGGATGACCGGTGACAACTACGTATACATTTACGATCGCTACGATATTTGGCAGGTGGATCCTTCCGGTAAGGCAGCGCCGCTGAATATCACCAAAGGCCTGGGCCGTACCAACAAAATACGTTTCCGGTACCTGCGCCTGGATCCGGATAAGAAATTTTTCCTTCCCGGCGACCGCCTGACCTTATCTGCTTTCCAGGACAGCACCAAATACAATGGTTTCTATTCGCTGGAACTGCCGCGTAAAAGCGGTAAGGCTGCTAACCTTCAACCCGTGGTACTTGGGCCTTATTCATACACCGATCTGCTGAAAGCAAAAGATGCCAACGTGTTTTCGTATACCCGTAGCCGGTATGAGCTTTCCCCGGATGTTTTTACCGGAGATGATATCGCAAAAGCGACACAGATCAGTCATACCAATCCCCAGCAACAAGGATATAACTGGGGCACCGCATCGTTGTATAAATGGACAACTTTCAGCGGCAAACCGGCAGAAGGTATTCTTTACAAACCTGAAAATTTCGATAGCACCAAACAGTACCCGGTCATCTTTTATTTCTACGAGAAATTAACAGATGGATTATACAGTTACCAGGCGCCCGCGCCAACGCCGTCCCGGCTGAACATTTCGTTTTTTGTAAGCCGCGGTTACCTGGTGGTAGCGCCGGATATCAGCTATGAAAATGGTTATCCCGGAAAAAGCGCTTACGATTATATTGTGAGTGCCGCAGAAGACCTGGCTAAAAAAGCCTGGGTCGACGGAAAAAATATGGGTATCCAGGGGCAGAGCTGGGGTGGTTACCAGGTAGCTTATCTCGTTACACAAACCAATCTCTTTAAAGCAGCGTGGGCGGGCGCTCCCGTAGCCAATATGACCAGCGCTTATGGCGGTATCCGTTGGGAAAGTGGTATGAACAGGCAGTTCCAGTATGAACATTCGCAAAGCCGTATCGGCGCTACCTTATGGGAAAAACCCGAGCTGTATATTGAAAACTCACCCTTGTTCAACCTGCCGCGCGTAAACACGCCGGTGGCAATCATGGCCAATGATGCCGACGGCGCCGTTCCCTGGTACCAGGGCATTGAGCTGTTTACCGGCCTGCGTCGTTTAGGCAAACCCGTATGGTTGCTGAACTATAACAACGAAGCGCATAACCTCATACAACGCCAGAACCGGAAAGATATTCAGCGCAGGGAACAACAGTTCTTTGATCACTTCCTGAAAGGCGCACCGGCGCCGCAATGGCTGGAAAGCGGTGTGCCCGCAACAGAAAAAGGGATCAACTGGGGCTGGGATCTGCAACAGTAAACTAACGGCAATAATAAAAACGCTGCAGGCGCCTGTTAAGGAACCTGCAGCGTTTTTTGTTAATACGGGACCGGAGATAATGCTATTAACAGCTAATGCTGATAGATGACCGATTTTTGAGAAATGCCGAATCTATATATCATAGCCGGTTGCAACGGCGCCGGGAAAACGACCGCCAGTTTCACACTATTACCTGAAATACTGGACTGCAAAGAGTTTGTGAATGCAGACATCATTGCTGCAGACATGTGTCCTTTCCATCCGGAAAGCGTTGCTTTACCTGCAGGCAGGCAAATGTTGCACCGGATCAGGGAACTGGTGCTGGCAAAAACAGACTTTGCTTTTGAAACAACCCTGGCCACCAGGAGTTGTGTATCGCTGATTGAAAAAGCAAAAGAAACCGGTTACACCGTTACCCTGCTTTTCTTTTGGCTGAATTCCCCCGAAATGGCCGAGAGACGGGTACAGAAAAGGGTGAAAGAAGGCGGCCATCATATTCCCCCCGAAATCATCAGAAGAAGATATCACAGAGGTCTTAGTAACCTCATGAACCTATATATCCCTGTCTGCGACAACTGGCTGATGATAGACAACACCAGTACAACACCATTAGAAATCAGTTCAGGCACTAACATCCCTTCGGAATCTTTTTGTATATGGGATGTATTCCCCCTCCACTGTGGCAGGGAGGAACCGGAAGCAGCCGGCCAATATGAATTTAAAATACTCTCCGGGAGAATAATGCAGGGCGTTGAAACAGCTATGTGTAAACTGGTGGAAACGAATGCTGGTCTTGGCCGGGAGCTCATTATCGGCGATAAACAGGGTAACATCCTAAGCATTCCTGCCAGGGATATCCCGCTCACTGCCAGGTGATTCCGTTGCTCTCTAAATATATTTTTCTTAATATAAATTATTTAACATATATTTACAATAACATCGCCACTTCAGCGTATGGTGTGATCTGCAGCGATAGCGATATCCTTAACACCACATTATTGTACCTATGAACTTCCATATCCATCATCCCGCGGATGCATTACGTCCGTTTGTAAAGCAATATTATTATTGGGAAGACGATACCCGTGGTATTATTCAACTACCACAAAACCTGTTTGCCCTGGGCGATCAGTACATGGTATTCATTCTCGAAGGGAAGGCTGAAGTTAAACCAGTGAATCACAAGGCATTCACCTTGCCTGCGGGCTCTGTGCTGGGGCATCTTACCTGCGCCTGCCAGTTACAGGTGCAGGGGCCGGTAAAGGCAGCAGTAATACAGCTGAACGCTTATGGATGCTACCGGCTTTTAGGTATGGATGCCGCTAATTTCACCAATTACTACCGCAACCTGTTGGCCGCCGGACAACCTGTGTGGCAGGAACTGATCACGGCCCTCCAACAGGAAAAGGAGCCGCAACGCATAGAGTCATTGCTGGATGGTGCTTGTCTGCAGGCGCTTTCACAGCAACCGGGCAATCTCCGTGAAGTAGACGACATGGCGGATTACCTGGTGATCATGCAGGGAAATGTAAGCATGGACGAACTCACCACCCGCTACGGACTTTCCCGTCCCACGCTTGAAAGACTCTTCAGCAAAATAGTAGGTATTCCGCCGCAATTATATGCGCGGATGATCCGCTATAAAACCGCGCTGAGTGCGCTCCGCCAGCTAAACTTACCACAATGGCAAACACAGGTGGAAGCAACATCCTGGTACAACCAGGCCATGTTTATAAAAGACTACCTGCTGTTTAATCATGAAACGCCTTCTTACTTTACTCCGTCAACAGGAACTATTGCACATATGCAGGTAGATAACCTGCAGCAGGTGGCAGTAGCCAGTTAAGAAAAAGCTGCTTTTGCAGCAATATAAAAAAACAAACTTCCGGGAGCAGGCAAGCCTGTTCCCGGAAAAACCATGCTCGATATAACCCTCACCAATACACGAAAAAGTACAATACCATACTTTTTATTTAACTTACTTTTTCTAACAGGCATTACTATGCAATATTCTGCAGCCCATTGGCGTGAACAACTAAAACTGCAATCTCATGTTGAAGGCGGCGCATTCCGCGAAACTTACCGGTCGGAGTGGGTACTCGACATGAAAACCCTGCCTGCCGGCATGAGTGGTAACCGCAATGCATCTACCTGCATTTATTTCTTACTGGAAGAAGGAGAGTTTTCTGCATTCCATCGTATCGCAGCCGATGAAATCTGGCATTTTTATGATGGCAGCACATTGACTATCTACGAGATCGTTCCCGGTGGAGAACTGCTGATACATAAGCTTGGACGCGATATTCAAAACAATGAAAGCCTGCAGGTGATCATCACCGCGGGCAACTGGTTTGCTTCCCGCGTGGAAGTGCCCGGCGGATACGCCCTTGCCGGCTGCACCGTAGCGCCCGGCTTTGATTTTGCAGATTTTGAACTGGCTGAAAAAGCGCCGTTGCAGGCGGCTTACCCGGAACATGCGGCACTGATCGACAGTCTTACCAGGTAACGGTAACGGCTATCCGCTGCAGGCTCCTTACTTTTCACTAAATTTAGGTATGAAAAAAGCCCTTTATCTCGTTGTATTTATATTATTCGCGCTCCTGATCTTTTGGCTGGGCAAGCGTTTTGGCAGTACCAATGTGAGCCAGCAGGTAATTTCCAACAGCACTATTGTAAAAGAAATTGCAGAACTGGCCAGCCTGGATGTACAGGGAAGCGCCAGTATCAAAAGGAGTAATATTGAAAACAGCGGCGACTGGACTGATAACCTGAAGAAAGCATTCCTTGAAAATACAGTATGGGTAACTATTCCGTACCAGGCCAAATACGGCGTAAACATCGACGATAAGTTGTTTAAAGTGCAAATGACTGATAAGAAGATCATTATCAGTTTACCGGCGCCCCGTTTGCTCAGCTATGAACTGAAAATGGACCGGATGGAAACCTCGAACCGTAAAGGCTGGCTCCAGTTCCAGGATGACGAAACCTATACCGATGTTCAGAAAAGTCTCTATCGTACCTCCCGTGCCCAGCTGGAAAATAACCCCACTTACATCCAGCAATCCAAAGAGAAAATACAGAAGGTAATGGAGCAGTACTATGCTCCATTCCTGAAGGACCACACCCTGGAAATCCGGTACGACGGCGAAACCAGTGCACCGGCTTTAAACTAACCGCTACGCCGCTTCCTGCGCAATATATTTTACCAGGCTTCTTTTGGCGATGGGCAGCAAGGTTTCATCTACCGGCACCACCAATGGCGTTTCCACGCAATACACCGCAGGGTTGGGTAAATTATTCCGTTCCCGTATCAGCATGCCTTTAATATGATTGATGGTATGCACCAGGTCTTTTTTATAGGCCTGAAGGTATTGGGTATGAATACCCCGGTATTTCTCGTCATGTCTTTCAAAAATAGTAAGCCGGTAAGTGTATACCAGCGTTTGCCGGCCACGACCGTCGCACAACAGCAGATACCCTTCGGCTGTTTCCAGCGGCACAAGCCCCACCGGGAAAATACTGAGATGTTCCGCCACGTATTCGTAAATCTCCGTTCCTTCCTTAATAGTGCTGTTTAACTGTGGCAGGGAATAATGGATGATGGACTCCAGTTCTTCCATCAGTTCATCATCTGCAATCAATTGCTCGTACAATAGCTCCAGCTTCTGGATGTTCACTGCGGTAAGCCTTTTTGGAAACTGCTGCTGTAAAAACTGTTTGTTGTCCCGGAACGCTATCAGGTTGTTGTAATGAAAGATAATGTCTGACAACTGCGGGTACAGCCTGCTCTGGGTAAAGTGTTGATTAATGTCCTGTAAATAAGCCAATAGCGTGTACTTTTTGAGCTCAAAGTCTATGTAACCATCGGCAAACCATGTTTCACTTAACGCTCCCATATGAATTTAATTTAATGGATCATGTACTGAATTTACGAAAAAAAAACCGTAAAAAGGAGCGTTTATAAGGGTCAGAGCACTATTTTAAATAATATTTCCATGCCAGTCAAACAAAGTACTGCAAAGGATCTGGCTATGTCAAGTGGTAGTAAAAAAGAAGGTAATTACAAAAATATTTTAACGCTAACTTTTTTATTAGCGTAATTTTCATAACTTCAGTATATTATTTTTCATTTTTTTAATTTCAGTTATCATGAACATTTACGTAGCCAACCTGCACTATAGGTTGAACGATGAGGATCTCCATCAGATTTTCAGCGATTTTGGAGAGGTTACCTCCGCTAAGGTTATCAAAGACCACGAAACAGGCCGCTCACGTGGTTTTGGCTTTGTGGAAATGCCTAATCAAGAAGAAGGAGCAAAGGCTATGGATAGTTTGAACGGCAGCGAAATCGAAGGTAAGCAATTGATGGTAAACGAAGCAAGACCTAAACAACCGAATAATAATTTCAAAGGTGGCGGTGGTAATAACCGTGGCGGCGGAGGATATGGTTCCCGCGACCGTCGTTATTAATAATCCCCTTTATTCGGCACTAAGGAACTAAAAAGAGACGCTTTTTCGGGCGTCTCTTTTTTTGTGGCTGTTAAAAGACAAAAAATGCAGCAGAAAAAGATTCCTGCTGCATTCCTGCTAATACAATAGCTATCTTAAATTCCTCTCTTCGGATCAAAATTCTCCAGTTCCTTCGCTACTGCGCTCAGGAAAGTAGAACCCAGGGAGCCGTCTACAATGCGATGGTCGTAAGACATCGACAGGTACATCATGTGCCTGATGCCAATGGTATCACCGTCTTCCGTTTCAATAACCACCGGGCGTTTCTTGATGGCGCCCACTGCCAGGATGGCCACCTGCGGCTGATTGATAATGGGCGTACCCATCAGGCTGCCAAAGGTGCCTACATTGGTAAGCGTGAAAGTACCGCTCTGGGTATCTTCCGGCTTCAGCTTATTCTGGCGGGCAGAATTGGCCATATAGTTTACCTGTTTGGTTAACCCGGTGAGGTTCAGCATATCTGCATTCTTGATCACCGGAACAATCAGGTTACCACTTGGCAATGCGGTAGCCATACCTATGTTGATGTCTTTCTTGATAATAATCTTATCGCCGTCGAGCGAGCAGTTGATCAGCGGGAAACGCTTGATACACTTCACAATGGCTTCTATAAACAGCGGCGTGAAAGTCAGTTTTTCACCTTCACGTTTTTCGAAATCCCCTTTTACACGATCGCGCCATTTCACCATGTTGGTCACATCGGCCTCGGCAAAGCTGGTCACATGCGGACTGGTTTGTTTGCTCATTACCATGTGGTTGGCAATCAGTTTACGCATGCGATCCATTTCAATAATTTCCACATTACCGCTATAGGTTGGGGAAGCCACGGTAGTGGTCACCACCGGCTGACGGGTAGTGGCCGCTGCTGTTGAGGTTGCCGGTTCCGGCGTTACATCCGGAATCACCTTTCCTTCGCGGCGGTCGGCTACGTATTGAAGGATATCTCTTTTGGTTACGCGGCCATCGTTGCCGGAACCGGGGATTTTTTCCAGGTCGGAAAAGCTGATGCCTTCCTGTTGTGCAATGGTAAGTACCAGCGGGGAGTAGAATTTGGCTCCGCCACCGGAAACAGGCGCTTCGGCAGCAGGTGTATATGCCGGCGCTGTAGTGAATTTTGGTTCAGTGGCTGCAGGTGCAGCAGGCGTAACAGGTGTGGAAACCGCTGCTGCATCGGCATTGGTATTAATGCGGGCAATGACTGTACCTACCGGCACCACATCATTTTCATTGAAGAGCAGTTCTGTGATTTCGCCTTCCGCGGTGGAAGGAACTTCGCTGTCCACCTTGTCGGTGGCAATTTCAAGTACGGTTTCATCTACTGTTACGTGATCGCCCGCCTTTTTATGCCAACGCAAAATGGTGGCTTCCATGATGCTCTCCCCCATTTTTGGCATTACCAATTCTACAATGGCCATAAGATTGATTTTTGCTTTAGTGCGCAACAAAAATAAGGGAATTGTACCAATTCAAAATACGTGAATATCCCTATTCCAGAATGAGTTTGCGCAACTCATTCATGGCGTAGACAGCTGTCATTTGCGTATTCCGTTCCCGGTCGTAACGCAGCTGGTGTTTTATGGTGACTTTTCTCTTTTCATTTCCTACCGCTATCCAAACGGTGCCCACCGGTTTTTCCGGCGTACCGCCATCAGGTCCCATGATCCCGGATACGGCAATGGCATAATCAGTTTGCAGCAGTGCCAAAGCGCCGGTCAGCATTTCAAGCACAGTGGCCTCACTCACGGCGCCATGCGCCTGCAGGGTTGCTGGATTCACGCCTAACATCTTTACTTTCATTTCATTCGCATACGTTACCGCACTGCCTTTGAAATAAGCGGAACTACCAGGAACAGCGGTGATCCAGCTGGCAATCAGTCCGCCGGTACAGCTTTCCGCGGTACCCATGGTTTTCCCTTTCTCCTTTAACAGGTTACCGAGTACTTCGCCTATAGAAATATCCTGGTCTGTTACCGTGATATCTGCCAGCAGGTCTTTCAGCTGGTGAAACAGGATGCTCACTTCTGCCGCCACTGATAATTTATCTTTCCCAAAACCGGTTAACCGGAGTTTCAAGAGGCTGTAACTGGGCAGGTAAGCCAGTTTGATGTGGGCAGGGAGCTTTGCTTCAAAAGCAACCAGCCGTTCGGCAATAAAAGATTCGCCCATGCCGGAGGTAACCAGCGTTTGATGTACTACTGCCGGGGTTTTGAAATGGCTGGCCAGCCGGGGCAGCACGTAATCTTCCATGATCCCCTTCATTTCATGCGGCACCCCGGGCATGGATACATAGATCTTGCCTTCTTTCTCAAACCACATTCCCGGCGCGGTGCCTCTCTTATTTTCAATAACCGTGGCCGTTTCCGGTACCAGGCTCTGGTCCAGGTTCCTTTGCAGGATGGGCAGCCCCCTGCTTTCAAAAATATGCAGTACGTTATCCAGCGTTTCCTGGTGCTGTACCAGCCGGGTATTGAAGTATTCACACAAGGTGGGCTTGGTGATATCATCGGCCGTGGGTCCCAGCCCGCCGGTGATCAGCACAATATCCGACACCGCCGATTCTTTTGCCAGGGCGTCCAGGATATCATCCCTGATATCGCCAATGGCTACACGCCGGTGTACCCATATGCCCATTGCATTCAGTTGCTGCGCCATCCAGGCAGAATTGGTATCAATCGTTTGGCCTATCAACAGTTCATCTCCGATGGTGATGATGCTGGTGGTGATTTTATCCATAATGCGTTGTTTATACTGCTATTCAAAAAACGGTGCCAGTATTTTCTGCAGCTCTTCCGGCAAGCCAGCTTTCTGCTTCGTTTTCACATCAATGAATACCAGTGTGGTCACTCCAACATTCAGCAATTCATTCTTTTCGTTATACAACTCACTGTGAAACTGTATCTTAGAACCCTTCGGCATCTCCTTTAGTATAGTCTTCACCGTTATCAGGTCGTCGTAATAGGCGGGCCGCAGGTATTTCACATTCAGTTCGGCTACCGGCATAATCACGCCCTGTTCTTCCAGCTGCCTATAGCTGAAACCCAGTTCACGTATGGCTTCTGCCCTGCCTACTTCGTAATACAGCCCGTAATTGCCATAATACAGGTATCCCATCTGGTCTGTTTCCCCATAACGCACCCTGATTGTTGTTGTACTGATAAACATGGTTCCCCGCTATTTTTATCCTAAACGTTTACTTGAAAATTTTATTTGCCTAATGCGCCATCCAGTGAAAACCTGCCCGGTCCAGTGAAAAGCAGCGTTACAAATGCTGCCAGGAAAAGAATCGGCATTTCTTTTTCTGATACCGGGTCGTGGCCGTGAATCATAAAAATGATCACTCCCATACAAATGACCAATGGCACAGAAGCCAGTCTGGTTAACAGTCCCATGATCAGCAACACCGCGCAGAACACTTCTGCAAAAACCACCATTCCCAAAGAAATTTTATGTCCTACTCCCAATGGATCAGGAAAAGAATTCATTTTGGCAGTAAAATTGATCAGCTTGGGCCAGCCATGCAGGAGTATCAGACCACCGGATATCACCCGGAGCACCAGCATGGAGAAACTTACAGCGCCATTCGAGTAGCCGGCAGAGAACAGTTTTCTCATAGTAGGTAAGGTTTTTGTTCTTAAAATTATTTTCCGCAAGATAAATGAATAGCTTTTGCCTTGCTACCGGAGTTATCCACATTGTTAGAAACACAATCGGAAAGGAAAAGATATAACTTTTATATTTGCTGATACCACCTGGTTCGTTTCTCATCATGAACGCCGGCGGCACTCAGGCATCAAAGAAACGGACTACCAGGGTCAGGCCACGACAGAGTACTTCCCCGGCTGGAAAATATTTCCTCCCGGGATTCGTTTTAAACGCATATTCAAGAAATAACAGCTATAGCATGCAATTTATAAGAAGAGTTTTTGTTCCCGGACATCTGTACATATCACTCCTGGCCTTTACGGGTACAGGTTTGATAGGGCTGCCTGCCGCACAGGCGCAGCAAACACGCATTTATACAGATCCGGAAAAAGTGTTCAAGGACGCCCAGCAATATTTCCAGCAGGAAAAATATGCCGTGTCCATGCAGCTTTTCAAGCAAACCCTTGATAACATCGACTATTTCCACGAAACCAACCGAGACCTGGTTAAAACAGATGCGTACTACTATTATACCATCTGCGCACTGAAACTGCAACAGGACAATGCGGAAAAACAGGCGCAGGAATTCCTGAAACTGGCCAATAACAATGCCCGGGAAGAACTGGTGAGCTATCAACTGGCAAAATATTATTTCCGTCAGAATAAACTCAAAGAGGCCATTCCCCTCTACGAGAAAGCCAATATCGAAAACCTCTCCAACGCAGAAATTGCAGAAGCAAAATTTGAACTGGCCTATTGCTATTTTAATTTAAAAGATTTTAAAAAGGCACAGCCCCTGTTTGCCTCCATCAAAGAAGTACCGGGCAAATACAGCATTCCTGCTAATTATTACTATGGTTTCATCAGCTACTATAACCACCAGTATGCAGAAGCACTCAATAGTTTCCAGAAAGTAGTGAACGAACCGAAATACAGCAACGTAGTGCCTTATTACATCGCTGAAATTTATTACTTCCAGGGAAAAACAGATCAGCTGATCGCCTACACCGAGCCACTGCTGAGACAAGGCGGACAATACTACGAAGCAGAGCTGAAACAATTACTCGGTAAAGCCTACTTCGAAAAAAAGAACTATCCGAAAGCATTGCCCTACCTGCAGGATTTCCAGGATAATGCAGATGACGTGAGAAACGAAGATATCTACCAGTTATCATACGCTTATTACCAGACGAATAACCTCTCAAAAGCGATCGCCGGATTTAAACAACTGAGCAGCTCCAAAGACTCACTTGGACAAAATTCCATGTACCTCCTGGGCGACTGCTACCTCCGCACCGGTCAGAAAGCCAATGCACGCAATGCTTTTGCCTTTTGCGCCAACAACAGCTCCAACGCGCAGCAACAGGAAATTTCCAGGTTCAACTACGGTAAATTATCGTACGAACTGGGCTACCCCGATGCGGCGCTCAGCGAACTCACACAGTTTGTAAAAACATACCCGCAATCTGCTTATAACAAAGAAGCCCGGGAAATACTCGTTAATCTTTTCATGAACAGCAATAACTACAAAGACGGTTTAGCGACCATTGAATCGATTCGCGATAAAAACCCGACGGTGCTGAAAGCTTACCAGAAAGTAGCCTACGGCCGCGCCACCCAGCTGATCAACGACCAGCAACTGGCAGAAGCCGACCGCCTGCTGGATGTGGCCATCAGCAACCCCTACGATCCACAGATCAAACAACTCGCCCATTTCTGGAAAGCAGAAATTGCCCTTCGTCAGAATAAAACAGACCAGGCGGTTACTAACCTGAACGCCTATCTGAATAATACGGCCCCGGTGTCCGGTGAAGCTAACGCACAAACCGCCAGCTACAACCTGGGATACAGCCTCCTGAAACAGGACAAATTCACGGAAGCACTGCCTTACTTTGAATCCGCCCAGCGCACCAGCGGCCCTAACGCAGAACGCATTGCCACCGACGCCGCCCTACGCAGCGCCGATTGTTATTATATGCTCCGCCAGTTCCCGAAGGCACTGGCGCTGTACGACCGCATCATCAGCAACAACGCTCCCGGCGCTGATTACGCCACCTACCAGAAAGCCGTGATCCTCGGCTTACAGGGCAAGCAAGGCGAGAAACTTGCACTGCTCAAACAACTGGGTAACAAGTTTCCATCGTCCGGCTTTAATAACGAAACAGATATTGAGATAGCCAATACCTATCTCTCGGAAGAAAAATATACAGAAGCCATTCCTTTCCTGGAAAATGTTTTACAGAAACAACCCAACGGACCGAATGCACCACGCGCACTCCTGAAACTGGGTTTGAGCTACTACAATAAAGATAACGACAGTAAAGCGCTGGCCTATTACCGCCAGGTAGTGGAGAAATTCCCTAACTCGCCGGAATCCAATGAAGCCCTGCAAAGTATGAAGTCGATTTATGTTAGCCAGGGCAAAACCGACGACTACCTCGCCTTCCTGAAAGCCAGCGGCAGAACCGTTACCGCTTCTGCTGAAGACTCCCTGGCCTATGCTGCTGCTGAAGCCCGCTTCACCAGCAACGATTGTACAGGCGCCACCAGCGGCTTCAACAACTATATCCAGAAATATCCGAACGGACAATTTATCCTGCCGGCCTACTTCTATAAAGCAGAATGCGCTTATAACAGCAAAGACTATACGAGCGCATTGCCCGCCTACGAATTTGTATTATCCCGCAACAACAGTTTATATGCAGAAAGATCTGCGCTACAGGCGGCTAACATCAATTTCTACCAGGTAAAAAATTACGATAAGGCAAGAGGCTACTACCTGCAACTGCAGGACCTCGCTACCAGCAAAGAAAACAGTCTTACTGCCACCAGGGGATTACTTCGCAGCAACTACCAGCTGAAACGTTGGGACGAAGTAACCAACTATTCAGAAATGTTACTGGCTGCCGCCAATATCAGCACGGATGATCAGATCATCGCTCACTTCTATCATGGTAAAGCATTGCAGCAGGCAAAAGATTATGCCGCCGCCCTGTCGGAGTTCAAAACAGTTGCCGGCATGACCAAATCTGAAACAGGCGCCGAAGCCCGCTACAACATTGCGGATTGCTACCTGCAACAGAATGAACTGGATGCTGCTGAAAAAGCTGGTTTTGATGTGATTAAAAATACGCCGTCCTATGAATACTGGGTGGCTAAATCATATATCCTGCTGGGAGATGTATACGCCCGCCAACAGGATTATTTCAATGCAAAAGCTACTTACCAGAGCATCGTTACCAACAGCTCTATTCCTGAGCTGAAACAGGAAGCGAAAGATAAACTGGCCAAAGCGGAAGCAGAAGAAAAAACAGCCGGTAAAAAACCGAAGAAATAATCACCCGGATTCTGGAATCTGACATTAAGCGCAACAAAGCATGAACATTCAAGCAATATATAACAAACGAACTTTTATCA
Organism: Chitinophaga sp. W3I9; assembly: GCF_050434025.1. NCBI lineage: Bacteria > Pseudomonadati > Bacteroidota > Chitinophagia > Chitinophagales > Chitinophagaceae > Chitinophaga > Chitinophaga sp. W3I9. The sequence continues at coordinate 2,618,432 of NZ_JBNPWC010000001.1, read as the reverse complement.
TATCAGCACTGGGGCTGACGGGAATGCTGTTTTCACAGAAAGCAGCCGCTCAGGAGGTATTGAAACAGGAAACGATTGATATCATTTCCACCAACCAACCCAAACTGCGCGACGCCTACAAACTCAATCTCACAGCTTCTTTGCCGGGTATCGATACCACCCGTCCTTCCATGAAGTACGAGATACCGGCGCTGAACCTGAACTTTATGTACCAGGCCATGCCGCTCAAACCGTTGGCACTGGGTAAAGATTCATTGTCGTACCTGCAGAACAACTTCGTGAAACTCGGATATGGTAATTATAAAACACCCTATGTGCAGGCTGGGTTCGGCAGCGGCCGGCAGGATATGTACAACTACGGTTTGTACGTAAACTACACCGGTTCCAAAGGCAAGGAAATTCCTGACCAGGATTATAGTAACCTCAATGTACTGGCCGCGGGCACCTACCTGTTGCCAAAGTTCCGGTTCGACGGAAGCGTCGGGTACGACCGTAATACCGTTCACTACTATGGCTATGGCCACGATACGGCCAGCTATAAAAAGAAGGATATCGAGCAAACGTTTAACCAGATCACCGCTTCGGTAGGCATGCAGAACAGGCCGCAAAACGACTGGGCATTTACCTTCCAGCCAAAAGTGAAGTTTATTCTTTTCAACGATTCCTACAAGCGCACAGAAAATACCTTCCAACTGAATGTACCGGTACGTAAGCAGGTGTTTGAAGATATCTACATAAAAGTAGAAGGTGTGTTTGATCTTTCTACCTATAAAGAAGATAACAACCGCGCCATCAACAACAACATCGCTTCTATCCACCCTGCAGTGGATATCATGAAACCGGGGTTTGTGCTGCATGCCGGCGTAAATCCAACGTGGAGCAACGGCGAATTTTACCTGCTGCCCGACATCGTGAATGAGTCGCACCTGATCCGTAAAAAACTGATCCTGAGCAGTGGATGGATTTCCTATTTTGAAAAGAATTCCTATCGCAACCTCGCCAATAAAAATCCGTTCCTCGCCGGCTTACCGGGAGAAATGATGAATACCCGCGTAGAAGAAAAATATACCGGTATCAAAGGTACGCTGGGCAGCCATTTCAACTATAACACCAAATTCGCTTCTGTTACCTGGTACAATATGCCGCTGTTTGTAAACGACAGCGCCGATACCAAGAAATTCACCACCCGTAACGAAGCCCAGCTGCGCGCTTTCCAGCTGCATGGTGAAGTAGGCTATATTGAAGAAGAAAAATTCCAGGCCCGCGTAAGCTTCGACTGGTATAATTATAACAAACAGGAAACGGAAGTGCAACCATGGCACCTGCCCGCTTTCCAGGGCGATTTGTTTGCACAATACACCATCGCCAAAAAATTACACCTGAATGCCGACCTCTTTGCACTGAGCGGCAGCTATTACCTGCTCCCCAACAAAGACTTTGGCAAAACCAAAGGCGCATGGGACCTGAATGCAGGCGCATCCTATGATATCAGCAAAAATTTCGGACTGTGGGTGAATGCAAATAACCTGTTCAATACGCACTACCAGCGGTATTATCTTTACCCTACTTATGGGTTCAATATTGTGGGTGGTGTGATGATTAAGTTTTAACTTTATACGCGGATTTTGTCTTTCTCGCTGATTATACTGATTACCAGGATTTGATCTTTTTTTGATTTTTTTGATTTTGGGGGAATATATGCGAGTATATCCACTTATATCTTCGAAAATCCTTTATAAAATCACAAAAGTTCAAATCCTGGTAATCAGTATAATCAGCGTAATCAGTGAGAAAGACAAAATCCGCAGCATTATTCACTAAAAATTGCTCCACTTGATACTTCAGCAATATATCCAGGAAGTGCTGTTTAAACAGCGGATTTGTGTAGTACCACAGCTGGGAACATTTTCTGTACAACATTTTCCGGCGCATTATAACGACCACGCCCAAACGCTTACGGCGCCACGTGAGCAGGTGATGTTTACCCAACAATGGCAGGACGATGGTTCCTGTGTGGAATGGATAGCCCTTAAGGAAAACCTGGTGCCGGCAGTAGCACAGCGGAAGCTGGAAAAATACCTGGAAGAGCTGAAAGCAGAACTTCAATCCGGGAAGCCACTGGTATTACCGGGTATTGGTCAGTTGCAGGGCGACTTTACCGGCAACATTCACTTCCATGCAGAGGAGCTGCCGGTAGAAAAAGAAACACTGGATATTAAGCCGATAGAACGCACAACAGATAGCCGCTCTGCGCCAGCATTTGTTCCACCGCCGCCTTTGGAGGCGCTGGAGCCTGTTATGACAGAAGAGGTAGAAGATACATTGGAAGCCGTAACAGAAGAAAGTGGTTTTAAATGGTGGTGGGCAGCTATTCCCATTGCGGCTATTGTAATTGGATTAGCCGCCTGGTGGTATTTATCGGGTGTTTCAAAACCAATAGCTGAATCCGAAACTCCCGCTGATACGGAAGTCAACGCGCAACAGCTCGCCGCCGCTGCTGCAGATTCCATACAAAAGGTCCTGGCCGACTCCACAGCAAAAGCTGCGATTACGCCCATTACCTATTATGCAGTGGTGGAAAGATACAAAGACAGCAGCATCGCTGTAAAAAAACAAAAGCAACAACTCGCCTGGGGAAAAACGCTGGTTCTTTATAAAAGGGACAGCATGTACAGAACTGCGGTGGAATTGCGCTCACTGGCAGCAGATACAACCGTGCAAAGGGATAGCATCCGCAAAATATTTGGCAATAAAGTATTTCTTGAATTTTAGCTGTTAAGCTTTGATTTCAGCGGCTACAATTTCCAGCCCCTCCGCAAAAGTACGGGGCTGATAACCCAGTTCTTTGGCCGCCTTATCTATTATCAGCCCGGTTTTGGCAGGACGGGCCGCCGGTTGTGCCAGTGTTTTGGCACTGATTTTTTCTACGAGGGAAGTATCCAGTTTAAAGTATTCAGCCGTTTGAATGGCCATATCATAGGGAGTGAGAATTTCATTTCCGGAGATGTTGAAGAAACCGTTTGCTTTCTTATCTGCAATCAGCAAACAACCCTTCGCCAGGTCGTGGCATAAGGTAGGCGTACGCCATTGGTCATCCACCACTTTCACTTTTTTACCCTGCTGCAAATTATTTTTTACCCAGGTAATCATATTATTGCGATGCGGATCTGCTACCACGCCATACACCAGTACAGTGCGGACAATGGCCCACTTCAGTTTGCTATTGATCACCAGTCGCTCTGCAGCTACTTTACTGGTACCATAATAATTAATAGGATTTACGGTAGCGTCTTCACTGTAAGGTCCCTGTAAGCCATCGAATACAAAATCGGTAGACAGGAAAATGAAGAAGGCGTTGCAACTTTCTGCCGCGTGTACCAGGTAACGGGTAGCTCCTACATTGGTATCCCAGCACGCATCTTTATTTTTTTCGCAGTCATCTACCTGCGACATGGCGCCGCCATGAATAATGATATCCGGCTGATGTTTTTCCACCAGCTGCTTTACGCTGCCGGCATCGCGGAGGTTCACCGCCTCATAAGTGTATTTATCCCGCAGGGGGAAACGATTAGGGCCTCTGCCTGTGGCTATCACATCATATTTTCCATCTTGCAGAAAAAGCGGGATCAGATGTTGTCCCAATAATCCGTTACTACCAGTTATAAGTACCTTCATAAAGCCATGTTCAATACGCTATTTCTAAAGATAAGAAAAAAAAGCTTTTAGCTGTTCACCAAAATGAGGCATTTCGATAACAGCTAAAAGCTGATCACCTGCAACTTTACTTGTGCATGCCCAGGTTATACATGGTGAACGCCCAGATATCAGCGGCTTCATCAATCATCTTGGAAGTGGGTTTGCCGGCTCCGTGACCTGCCTGTGTTTCAATACGGATCAGGGCCGGGTTTGGCCCGGCGTTATCTGCCTGCAGTGTAGCTGCAAACTTAAACGAATGCGCCGGTACCACACGGTCGTCGTGATCCGCAGTGGTGATCAGTGTAGCCGGGTAAGCGGTACCTGGCTTCAGGTTATGCAACGGTGAATATTTCAGCAGGTATTTAAACTGTTCTGCATGATCGCTGCTACCGTATTCCACTGCCCAGGCCCAACCGATGGTAAATTTCTGAAAGCGCAGCATGTCCATTACGCCTACAGCGGGCAGTGCCACCTTAAACAATTCCGGACGCTGCGTCATACAGGCGCCTACCAGTAAACCACCGTTGGAACCGCCGCGGATCGCTATCTTGCCGGGATTGGTGTATTTCGCTTTCACCAGGTATTCAGCTGCACCGATAAAATCGTTGAATACATTCTGTTTCTTTTCCATCATACCCGCTTTGTGCCAGGCTTCACCGTATTCGCTGCCACCTCTCAGTGATACTACGGCGTATATGCCTCCCTGTTCCATGAAGTATAGGTTGGAAACGCTGAAAGAGGGCGTCATGGCAATATTAAATCCGCCGTAGCCGTAGAGCAACACGGGGTTATTACCATTCAGCCGGATCCCTTTCTTGTAGGAAAGGAATATGGGAACACTTTCGCCATCGGCACTTTTAAAGAATACCTGTTTGGTTTCGTATTCCGCAGGGTTGAATTTTACTTCTGCCTTATTATATAAGGTAGAAACGCCGGTGGCCACATCATATTTATATACAGCAGGCGGCGTAACAAAGGAAGTATAAGTATAAAAGAATTCCTTGTCTTCTTTCTTGCTGCCAAATCCACCAGCGGTTCCGAGGCCAGGCAGTTTCACTTCATGTTCTAGCTTACCTTTATAATCATACTGGTAAACCCTGGTAGAAGCGTCTTTCAGATAGGAAAGGAATAATTTGCCGCCGGCAAGGCCCACTCCCTGGAGGGCTTCTTTCTTTTCCGGAACAATTACTTTCCAGTTGGCTTCCGCAGGATTGGCGGGGTCTATCAGCACAATTTTATAGTTGGGTGCGTTATGATTGGTGCGCACCAGCAATTTATCCCCATCGTTATCTATTACGTCTGGTTCGTTAGCGAAGCCTTTTACCAGCAGGGTGAATTCTTTTTGTGCGGGGTTTTGCAGGTCGCGGTACCAGAGTTCCCGGCCGGAAGTACCTTCCGAGGTAGAGAGGATCAGGAAACGCTCATCTTCTGTTACGTCTACGCCGGCGTTGCGCAGCGGGTGTTCTTTATCCACATAGATCAATTCATCCTTCTCCTGCGGATCGCCCAGGCGGTGGTAGTATACTTTCTGGAATTCATTCTTTTGGGATAGTTTGTTTTGTTCATCGGGTTTGTCGTAGCGGCTGTAATAGAAGCCATCACCTTTCCACGACAGGCCACTGAACTTTACCCATTCCAGTTTATCCGGCAGGAGTTGCCGTGTTTCCACGTTTATCACATAACCTTCCTGCCAGTCGGATCCTGCTTTGGAAAGCAGGTAGGCAAAATATTTCCCGTCTTTTGAAAACGACATGCTGCCCAGTGCGGTAGTACCGGCTGCTGACAGTTTGTTGGGATCCAGGAAAACTTCCAGGGTACCGCCTAAAGTGGCAGAACGGTAAAGAACGGACTGGTTCTGCAGACCATCATTTTTAAAGAAGTAATAATAGTTACCGTGTTTAGCGGGGGCGCCGTTTTTGGGGTAATTCCACAATTCTTCCAGTCTTTTGCGGATTTCTGCGCGGAAAGGGATGTGGGAGAGATAGTTTTCTGTTACCTTATTCTGGGCGTCCACCCATGCTTTTGTTTCGGGGCTGTGATCGTCTTCCAGCCACCGGTAAGGATCTGCGATCGGGGTACCGTGATAGTTATCTATGGTATCCACTTTTTTGGATTCGGGATAAGTAATCGTTTGCTGCTGCTGCGCTATTGCCTGCCCGGCGATTAAACTTACGCTCATAAAGATCCACCTCCTATTATTTTTTTTCGACATGCGTAATATTTTTTAAAAAATTTATCTACTTTGTTTGATGGAAATTAAAAATTTAGGTTATTTCATCAGATAACAGTTAGAAAACAATTGCAAAATGTTATTTTTGTGCGCCTTTAAGATATTTTTTTAGCAATTTATATGAAAAAACTGAACAACATTGCAGTCCTTACATCGGGGGGAGATGCTCCCGGGATGAACGCCGCCGTTCGTGCCGTTGTAAGAACGGGCATTTATCATCAGCTGAATGTGTATGGCATTATGTACGGCTATAGGGGAATGTTGAAGAACGAGATCTTCCCAATGGAGTCAAAATCCGTTGCCAACATTATTCAGCGCGGAGGCACCATATTGAAGACCGCCCGGTGCAAAGAGTTCTATGAATATGAAGGGCGAAAAATGGCTTATGAAAATCTGAAAAAACACAACATTGACGGGCTGGTAGTAATTGGTGGAGACGGCTCGTTTAATGGTGCGCAAAAGTTCAGCCAGGAATTTGATATTCCGTGTATAGGCTTGCCTGGTACTATTGACAAGGACATTGCAGGAACTGATTCTACGATTGGATTTGATACAGCTGTGAATACAGCGGTGGAAGCTATCGACAAAATCAGGGACACTGCCGATGCGCATGACCGTTTGTTTGTAATCGAGGTAATGGGCCGTGATGCCGGTTATATTGCGTTACACAGCGGCATTTCCACTGGTGCGGAGCACATATTGCTGCCTGAGCGCAAAACCGAAGTAAATGACATTATTGAAGAACTGCAGGCGAACGAACGCCGCAGAAAACTGGTTAACCTGATCGTAGTAGCCGAAGGCGATGAAACCGGCGGCGCTACTGAAGTTGGTCGTATCATTAAAGAAAGGTGCCCACAACTGGATACCCGGGTTAGTATCCTCGGACACATCCAGCGTGGCGGCGCTCCCACCTGCACAGATCGTATTCTGGCCAGCCGTCTGGGCTATGCAGCCGTAGATGCCCTTCTCGAAGGCATCCACAATGTAATGGTCGGTGTTGTCAACGACAAGATCCATTACACTCCTCTTGATAAAGCTGTAAAAGCCAAACAGGAAATTGACCCCGAATGGTTTAAGATTGTTAAAATTCTTGCGAGTTAAAAAATTAGACTTATGAGTACAAAGGATCTTTCGAAATACTATCACAAGCAGATGGATAACGCTGCGGGTAGAGAACACTCTTCGCACAAAACAAAAATCGTGGCTACCGTAGGCCCGGCATGCGATACCTATGAAGGCCTGCTGACACTGGTAAAGGCCGGCGTTAACGTTTTCCGCCTCAACTTTTCACACGGCTCGCACGAAGATAAACTGCGGATTATTGAATACATCCGCCAGATCAATAAAACAGAACCTTACACCGTAGCCATACTGGCCGATTTGCAGGGACCAAAACTTCGTGTGGGTGAAATCGAAAACAATGCACTCCCGCTGAAGAAAGGTGATATCCTCACTTTCGTAAACGAAAAGCTGGTGGGCAACATGGAAAAAATTTACGTTTCCTACCCTGACCTGTACAAAGATCTTAGAGTTGGCCAGAAAATTCTGCTGGACGATGGCAAAATCGAGACAATTGTAAAAGAAATTACTGCCAGCGGTGAAATCAAAGCGGAAGTATCCCTGCCAGGTGTACTGTCTTCCAAAAAGGGCTTTAACCTCCCGGATACCAAAATCTCCCTCCCTGCGCTGACAGATAAAGATATTATTGACCTGGAATTCATCATCGACCACGAATGCGACTGGGTAGCGCTCTCCTTTGTAAGAAGCGTAAAAGACCTGGCCGTATTACGCAAACGCCTGGAAGCACGTAATTCTAAAATGAAGGTGATCTCTAAAATTGAGAAGCCTGAAGCGATACAGAACCTGAAAGAAATTATCTGGGAAAGTGATGGCGTGATGATTGCCCGTGGTGATCTCGGTGTGGAACTGCCAGTAGAGCAGATCCCGATGATCCAGAAAGATATCATCCGCAAGTGCATTCACCGTGCAAAGCCCGTTATTGTGGCTACACAAATGATGGAAAGCATGATGGACCGCACCCGTCCGAACCGTAGTGAAATCACCGACGTAGCCAACGCCGTACTGGAAGGTGCTGATGCGGTAATGCTGAGCGGCGAAACTGCTACCGGTATGTTCCCGGAACTGGTTATCCAAACCATGAATAAAATTATCCAGGAAGTGGAAAAAGAAGCGATCATTTACAACCGCAACCTGATCCCTCACCGCCACTCTCCTACCTTCCTCAGCGATGCACTGTGCTACAACGCCTGTAAAATTGCGGAAGACCTGGACGCTGATGCCCTCATTGGTATGACCCAGAGCGGTTACACCGGCTTTATGCTGAGTAGCTACCGCCCACGCAGCCCGCTCTACATCTTCACCAAAGAAAGGTCGCTGGTAAACCAGCTGAGCCTGAGCTGGGGTGTACGCGCCTTCTACTACGAAGAAGAAGAAAGCCTGGATGATATCGTATTCGATCAGATCAATATCCTGAAAGAAAGAGGATTCATCAAATCAGGAGATGTAGCCGTTAACACCGGTAGCACCCCTGTCAAAGAACACCTGCCCACAAACATGCTGAAGATCACGAAAGTGGACTAATTGCTATAAGGATTTAGTAAGCGGCGGAGAGGAAGTTCCTTTTCGCCGCTTTTTTGTCAATAATATATACAGACTTGTCTGTTTTGTAAATTTAGCCTAATATTGCCTTATGAAAGAACAAGGCGCAAAAGAAAGAATCTTAAACACAGCCAGCGAATTGTTTTACAAGCAAGGCTACCAGGCAACCGGTATTAACCAGATCATAGAAGAAGCGGGGATTGCCAAAGCAAGCCTGTACCAGCACTTTCCATCCAAGGAAGCTTTGCTGACGGAATATCTACTGCGAACCCGGACCAACAACCACGCCGAGCGGATGGCTTATATTGACCAGCTTGCGCCTGGCAGGGAAAAGCTCATGGGCCTGTTCGAATACCGCCGCCGCCACATGGAAAAAAACAATTTCAGGGGTTGCGCCTTTATCCGCATCGCCTATGAACTGCCAGGATTGAATGAGGACGCACTTTTACAGGTACGGACGCATACCCAAACGCTGAAAACATTTATCACCGAACAATTACAAATCATAAAACAACCTTACCCCGCAGCGGAACTTGAAGAAATGACCGGCATGCTGTTGAATCTGTATGAAGGCGCGGGGCTTCAGGGCTATATCCAACGGTCCGCAAAACCGGTAGAAGACACGAAGAAAGTGGTTGCCAGGTTGCTGGATACACTTTGAAGCTGATAGATTGAGGAATTGCAACCAAAGGGAAACACATCTTTATAAATACCCGCGAATGCCGGATAAACAAAACTAAATACCAGCAACACTGCCGGAATATCACCAGCAAGGCTGGTAAAAAGCGCCGTAAAACATTAAAGTTTTCGCGGCGTATTTCCATCAATTATTTAGTGCATCCAATAACGTTATCTATTATAAAAAATTTACTCTCATGAAAACAGACCAGTCTGTATATATTAAACCAACCACTGTCAATCCATGGATATCGCTGGCAATTATCCTGCTGGCGCCACTTATCACTGTGATCGATGTATTTATTGTAAACATCAGCACACCGGCCATTAAAGCGTATTTCCATAGTTCGGACGCAGCGCTGGAACTGGTGATTGCCAGCTATCTCCTGGGTTACGCCGTGTTCCTCATCACCGGCAGCCGCACAGGCGATTACCTGGGCAAGAAGAAAGTATTTATAACCGGGCTGGCTGCATTCACCCTCACCTCAGCCATGTGCGGCTTTGCCACTTCCATGGAAATGCTGATTGTGTCCAGGCTGCTGCAAGGCGTGGCTGCAGCTTTCACCGTACCGCAAACCATCACGCTGATACAACTAAGCTTCCAATCGCCCGCAGACCGCGACAAAGCCTATGGCCTCTATGGTATGGCCCTCGGCACCGGCGCTACCCTGGGGCAGTTCCTCGGCGGCTACTTCATTACCTCGCACCTGATCACCGACAGCTGGCGGCTGATCTTCCTCGTCAATCTCCCGTTTGGTATTGTAGCAATGTTGCTGGCCTGGTTCTTTGTGCAGGAATCCGGTCAAAACAAAAGCACCCGGTTTGATATACCAGGCATCATCCTGCTCACCTTAGCCTTATCTCTCCTGATATATCCTGTTATACAGGGTGCAGAACTTGGCTGGCCTGCCTGGACTATCACCATGCTGGCAGGTGCATTCATATTATTAGGCGTATTCGTGTGGTATCAACACTGGCTGGGAAAACGGCAACGCGATCCGTTAGTACCGCTGGAACTCTTTCGTATCAGGAGTTTCAACACCGGTGTCATCAGCGTATTATTCTTCTTTGGTGTAAACACCGCTTATATTTTTATTGTAGCCATCTACTTTCAGAATGGATTTCATATGTCGCCTTTTACAGCGGGGAATTATTTCGTCATGCAAACCATTCCTTTCCTGCTGGCTTCTTTGTGGTCAATTAAAAATGCTGCACGATACGGTATCCGCCTGCTACAGTTTGCGTGTATACTAATGATCCTCTCTTTTATCTTACAATTAGTTTTATTTCAGGGAGATGTAGTAACACCTTACGATATCATGCCGTGTTTAATTATTTATGGCAGCGGATCTGGTTTGCTGATGCCATCATTATTAAAAGTGGCGATGTGGGATATGCCGCCGGCTAAAGCAGGAGCCGCCAGCGGCGTGTATTCTACGGTACAGCAGTTTGCCTCTGCGCTGGGCGTAAGCATGCTTGGAGGCATTTTTCTCTACCTTGCACGCCACTCCGGCAATTTTTATCTCGCTTATAAAATTGCGTTGTTCTGCATGATGGGTTATTTAGTAATAGTGATGATCGTGCTAAACCGGGTTAAGCGGTAACTGCTCCTTTTGTTTTCTTATAAGTACCCAGGTAAATAATCAGGGCAATGGTGATCAGTGCAGTACCGGCCACGCATATACCATTCCATTGTGCAAAAGACCATACCCATAGCCCGATGCCGGAGCCAAGTGAAGTGCCAATAAAACTGGTAGTCATAAACACCGTATTCAAACGGTTCCTTGCTTCCGGCAATAATGTGTAGATGCGGGTTTGGTTGGATACATGGATACCCTGTAAACCAAGATCAATAGCGATGATCCCAACGATGATACCTATAATATTGGCTTTAAAAACATAGAAGAGAAAATAACCGAGGAACAAAAAGATGATACCATAACCAATGGCAATGCGCGGATTCTTTTTATCTGCAATGCGTCCCACCAGTGGGGCGCCTAAAGCGCCGGCAGCCGCAGCAAGTCCCATCAACCCGATTTGTTCACTGGTATATTTAAAAGGCGCATCAGACAATAAAAATACCACGGTTGTCCAGAACATGCCAAACATAGCGAAACAACAGGCATTGATAGCCGAAGCTTCTCTTAATAAAGGCTGTTCTTTGATCAGCGTAAGCAATGATTTCATCAGGTCGCCGTAGCTTCCTTTGAAATTTGGTTTACTGGATGGAAAAGATGTAATCATGATCACCGCCAGCAAAGCGCTGATACACGCGGCTATCCAGAACATGGCACGCCATCCGAAATGATGTCCTACTACACCGCTGAGGGTGCGGGATAATAAGATGCCGACGAGTAAGCCACTCATAATAGTACCAATCACTTTCCCCCGGCTTGCAGGATCAGAAAGGCCTGCTGCCAGTGGCAATATCAGCTGCGGCACTACCGAAGTAAAACCAATCAGCAAACCCGTAATTTTCAGCATAGTGATATTCACCGACTCTGCAGCCGCCACCAGGGCCACTACCGCAGCCAGTGTCATCACCACTATCTGCCGCTTGCGCTCCAGTTTGTCACCCAGCGGCACACAAAATAACAGGCCCAGCGCGTAGCCCACCTGCGTAAAAAATGTGACCTGTCCGGCATTACTTTCCGATACGCCAAATTCGTTGCTCATCAACACCAGCAAAGGCTGGCTGTAATAAATATTGGCAACGATCAACCCCGTGCAAAGGGCCATTATCATGATATTCCACCTACTAAGCGCCATAAAATTGTACTGTTTTTTCCGGGAGATGCAAAGATAGCCTTTTCGTGTTTAGTAGTTGCCCTTTAGCTTTTAAGACGGGCTTTTAACGGAAAAAGGTAAATTTGTCGGACTATTCACTAACAGCTAAATGCTAACCGCTAAAAGCTACCCGTATGTTTACAAGCATTAATCCGTTTACGCAGGAAACCATTGCTGAATATGCAGCACATACACCGGAACAAATAGAGCAGAAATTACAGCTGGGCCATAAAGCATACCGGGAATTATTACAAGTTTCCCTGGAACAACGCCGGCAGTGGATGATGCAGGTTGCACAATCCATGAAAGACAATGCAGATGAACATGCCGCGCTGATCACGCGGGAAATGGGAAAAACGCTGAAAGAAGCACGGGCCGAAGTGCTGAAATGCGCCACCTCGGCAGAATATTATGCAGAAAACATCGTGGAAATGCTGGCACATAAACCGATCGGTTCCGATGCGTATAAAAGTTACGTATCGTACGAACCAAAAGGAATTATACTGGCAATCATGCCCTGGAACTTCCCCTACTGGCAGGTATTCCGCTTTGCTATTCCCAATATACTTGCCGGCAACACCGGCATCCTGAAACATGCCAGCAATGTAAGCGGTTGTGCACTGGCCATCGAAAAAATATTCACTGAAAGTAATTTTCCCGCCGGTACTTTCCAGTCGTTACTCATCTCTTCCAAAGATATAGAACCAGTTATCGCAGATCACCGCGTACAGGGCGTTACACTCACCGGCAGTACCCCCGCAGGTAAAAGTGTAGCGGCGCTTGCCGGGAAATATATCAAGAAAACCGTGCTGGAACTGGGTGGCAGTGATCCTTTTATTGTATTGAAAGATGCCGACCTGGAAGCCGCCGCTAAAACAGCGGTACAAGGTCGTATGCAAAACGCCGGTCAGTCGTGCATTGCCGCAAAACGCTGGATCGTAGAAAAAGATATTGTTCCCGCGTTTACCGCAGCTGTAAAACGGATCCTGCAGGACCTCAAACAGGGAGATCCCACGCAGGAAAGCACACAAATGGGCCCAATGGCCCGCCCCGACCTGGCAGAGGAGCTGGCCAAACAATTACAGGACTCTATTCGCCAGGGGGCTAAGCTGGAGTTGGGTGGCACGCATGAAGGCTGTAACTTTGCGCCTACCCTGCTTACCGGGGTAACCAATAAAATGACGGCTTTCAAAGAAGAAACTTTTGGTCCGCTCGCCGTGATCATAGAAGCAGCCGACGAAACGGATGCTATCGCACTGGCCAATGAAACAGAATTTGGCCTGGGCGCAGCCCTGTGGACCAGCGATCTCGACAAAGCCGCCAAACTGGCCACACAGATAGAAAGTGGCAATGTATTTATTAATGCGATGGTTCGCTCTGATGCACGCTTACCTTTCGGCGGCGTAAAGCAATCCGGCTATGGAAGGGAACTATCACTGGAAGGCACACACGAATTTCTGAATGTAAAGACTGTCTATATACAACAATAAAGCACTGGAATGACCACCTCTCTGAAACGCGACCGCTATACTCCCTATATCAGTTTCTCCCGTAAAGAATGGGCAGAAAGAAGCAATGATGCCATGCTGCAATTACAGGATTACGACCTGGAAGCGCTGCACGGCATGAATGAACCACTCACACAGGAAGAAATAACACAGGTATATCTTCCGCTGGCACATCTGCTCAACTTATATGTAACCGCGTCGCAACAACTGCATACTGCTACCAGTAATTTCCTCAGCAGCCAGGTACATAAAGTGCCTTATATTATTGGCATCGCCGGAAGCGTAGCCGTTGGGAAAAGTACGACCGCCAGGGTGTTACAAAAATTATTACAGGCATGGCCCAATCATCCGCGGGTAGACCTGGTAACAACGGATGGTTTCCTCTATCCCAATAAAGTGCTGGAGGCCAATAATATCATGAACAGAAAAGGCTTCCCGGAAAGCTATGATATTAAAAGACTGATCCACTTCCTGGCGGATGTAAAATCCGGTAAGGAAAAGGTGGCGGCGCCACTTTATTCCCACCTGGAATACGATATCTTACCCGGCCAGCTGCAGTGGATAGAGCAACCGGACATTGTGATTGTAGAAGGCGTGAATGTGTTGCAGGTTCGTCACCGGCAGCAACAAAAAGATCCAGCCGTATTCGTATCCGATTTCTTCGACTTCAGCATTTATGTAGACGCTGCGGAAAAAGATATCCGCAAATGGTACATCGCACGCTTTGAAACCCTGCGCAGAACTGCCTTTCAGAGTCCTGAGTCTTTTTTCCACCGTTATGCACATCTTTCTGATGCGGCCACTATCGAGTTAGCCACACAGATCTGGGATGATATCAACAAACCTAACCTGGAACAAAATATTGCACCTACCCGCTACCGCGCCAGCCTGATTTTGGAAAAAAGGTCATCATCATTTCGTTCAATCCATTCAACTGAGAAAGACCTGAATGCAAGGCACACAAATTATCCGTCAACAGCTGCAGGCACTGCTGAAAGAACCCATGGTTCACTGGGAACTGTTTGAAGACATCCTGCAGCCGGTAACTTTCCCCGCAGGCGATCACCTGTCGGAAGCGGGTAAAACCGCCAATGCTATTTATTATATCGAAGAAGGAATTGTGCGGGTATATACCATCCACGATGGTAAAGACATCAGCATGGACTTTGCCTTTCCGCATAACTTTACTACTTCCTACGCCTCTTTCATTACACAAAAACCCGCGGTAGTAAGTTTGCAGGCAGTAACGCCGGTACGTGGGTACGCCTGTTATTATACCGATCTGCAACAATTATATCGCACCTCGCACCAGTCGGAGAAGATAGGCCGGCTGGTAGCTGAACAGCAATACCTGCGGAAATACAACCGGGAACTCTCCTTCCTGCAATACTCCGCACAGGAGCGGTATGCGCAGTTGCTACAGGAATATCCTGAAGTGGTGCAGCATATTCCTGTCAAACAAATTGCTTCTTACCTGGGAATTGAACCGGAAAGTTTAAGCCGGATCAGGAAGAAAAGAAGTACATAACTTGTTCTTCTTACCCATTAACTAACATTTGTCAATTTTATTCCTCCGGAAGATGTGGATCTTTGAGTCCTAAAAAATATACAAATGGCTTTCTTTTCCGGCTTATGCAGCATTGCCCTCTTACTACTGGCGATTGGCTATATCTTCCAGATCCCTCTTTTACAACAACTTCCTGCAGATGCCCGTATATCCGCTGCCGTTATGTTTCTCCTGATAGGGGGTACACATTTGGTTAAGCCGCGCAAACTTACCTATATGATTGAAGGAATGATCCCATATCCTTTATTCATGGTGTTGTTTACCGGGGCGCTGGAAGTATTACTGGGAGCGGGTTTGCTGTTTTCTGCCACACAGTATTATGCGGGATGGGGATTAATGATACTCCTGGTGGCTATGTTTCCTGCCAATATCCGCGTAGCGGTGCTGAACCTGCCGGCGCCTGGCGGATTACCCTCCAAACCCTGGTACATCTGGAGCCGCTTATTATTTCAACCTGTTTATATTTTATGGATATGGTGGGCCATCAATTAATTGATAACTTTATGCCATGCTATAAAAAATTTAACCATGCGCATACATTATTTACGCAATGCCACATTGCTCATAGAATGGAATAATAAGAACATACTGGTTGATCCCATGCTCGGCGTTAAAGACAGCCTGGACCCCGTTCCCAACGCAGCCAACAGCATCCGGAATCCCATGACCGATCTTCCGCTTAACGACGACGATTTAAAGCAGTTGCTGTCGTCCCTGGATGCCATTCTCGTCACCCACCTGCACCGCGACCACTGGGATGTAACTGCACAGGCCATACTGCCTAAAAGCATTCCTTTATTTTGTCAGCCGGAAGATGAAGCCACTATCAGGGAACAGGCATTTACACAGGTGATTCCTGTTGTTACGTCGGTTACCTGGGAAAATATAGTCATTACACGTACTGGTGGACAACATGGCACCGGCGAAATAGGCAAAATGATGGCGCCTGTTTCCGGCTTTGTGCTGAAAGAAGGGAACACTACATTATACATCGCCGGCGATACTATCTGGTGTGAAGAAGTAACAGCTGCGCTGGATACTTTCCGCCCGGATTATGTGGTGGTGAATGCAGGCGCTGCACAATTCCTGCAGGGAGATCCCATCACCATGACCGCAGCAGACGTTATTAAGACCATCCGGCACGCTTCGCAGCCCAAGGTAATAGCAGTGCACATGGGCGCTATAAATCACTGTTTTCTCAGCAGGGAAGCGTTAAGAGCGGCTGTTGCTGCCGAACAGCTGTCCGCCATTATTCCTGAACAAGGCGAATGGATTAATCTTTCATAAAAAGATCTTTTGTACACACAAAAAAAAGGGGCTGTTACCTTCCGGTAACAGCCCTTTCTGCATAATGTAAGGAGTTTTTTTATACCCACTCATTAACATGTTTTGCATTACCCATGCTAACTTCACGGGCCGAAATGGTAAAGGAAATTACCATTGGATTTTTGTTTTCGTAGTCAAAAGACTCTTCAAACTTTACTAAATACCCTTCTTTAAATTCCAGGGTTTTCAGTTTGGAATCAGTGTCTCTTTTGTAAAAAGTAATGGTACCATCTTTTCTTTCAAAGTTGTTTACCATCCACTCAAAGAGATCTGTTTTTCCGGTAGATTCAACGGTCAGCTTAATGCGTCCGCCACGGGTGATGGCTGAAGGGCGACCGGTTGCATCTACTTCTTGTGTGAGGTCATAAGCGACATGCTGTACATTGTACTCGTTGCCGCCTGCTTCAAATTTGGCTTTGAATGACATGTTGGGTTAATTTTTAAGGTTACAATAAAGAAAAAATAATTAGTATTTATTTATGAATTATAAGTACCAAATATAGGATGAAAATTTCAATAGTCAAGAGTCCTAACAAATAATTATTATTCCAATATTTACCGGATTAATACCCTTCTGAAAGTTAGTGAGCGCGGCTGTTTAGCAACATCATTTGCCGGCAGTTATCGAGGTCCCTGCTCTTGCTTTCCAGTTTCGCATTCAGGTCGGCGACCTGTTCTTTCAGACCTGCAATATTTTGTTGTGCATTTTGCAGTTCGCGGAGCTGCTGTTTGGTTTGTTGCAACGACAAACAGTTCTGCACAATATTATCATACAGCCCGTAATGCGTCACTGCATTTTTTGGAATAGAGTTGCGCATATCCGCCAGGGATGCGGCAATCACCTGATCCATGTAATTGGCGTTCTGGTTAGGAAGGTTAATAGAATCGAGGTTATGTTTTACCTTATCCAGCTTTTGCAGGAACTCTGATTGGAACGCCTGCTCTTCCCTGAATGAAGTCAATTCTTTCCGCAGGGATGCGTTTTCCCTGGCAGGTACCTGGTAATTAAAGAATACAGCCAATACAAATAAGGCGACCGTTATAATGAAAAATAACAGGAACCAAATAAAGGATACATTTCTTTCCTGCCTGTTTAATACTTGCATATTGCGGATCGTTTTTTTTAGGGAAATTATCTTGTTGAATGATCAGTTAAGCGGAATAAATTCCTGTTGAAACATTTAGTGTTATTGCACCTGGTTTGTACGCATCACAAACGTCAGAAGCGTTGGGTAATGGCTGTTATATTGCTGCCATAACCGCATGATACTAGTCGGTAAAGAACCAGCGCTTGGTTTTATGCTTCCGCAGGTATTCCGCGTCTTCCTGTGATTCTTCTTTTACGAAAATATTGCTGTCCTGCTTGCGTCCGATATAATCCAATCTGCTCAGGCTTTCAAACAGTTTATTCACGGCCCTTACAAAAGGAATCATGGGCTGCAGGCACTCTCTTACATCCAGGTGCTTATATTTGATATTGGCGCAGTTGATCATGAGCGTTTCAAGTTCTCCCTGTCGCAGTTCGCACCACTCAGATAAGTAGTTCAGCAGCTCCTCTTTACCTGCGCCGGCACGTTGATCAATAGCGTTTTTCATGGTGCGGGCAAGGCCTGCAATAATTTCCAGCATCTGGGCCGGTGGTTGCTGTAATCCTAACCACCGGAATTGCGTGATCCTGGTGCCGAGATACTGCACCATTCTCTCCGTGATATACAATACGACAAGTGCCAGGTCATTTTGCTGGTTCCTGCCGTAGATCTTTTGCACGATGTGTACGCCGTATAATTCCATTTGCCCCAGGAACTGGTCCAGTTCATGAAAGAGATCTATCAATGCAGGATGTGCGCTGACGATGCTGCAGGGAGGGATATAGTCATCATCCATCTCCGGACGGCCATCGGACACACTGATGCGGCCCAGCACCATCTGGTAGCTGCCTAGCTGGCCGGAAGGCAGCTGCGACGCCGGCGCTACGTATAAACTATATTCCGGTGTGGCATAAGGCAATCTTGGTGGATCTTCATCCAGCAAAGGCTCTCCGCTGGGCTGCCGGTCAAAGGGATTTACCTGTATGATGACGTAATAAGTAGTTTCTGTATGTTGCGGGTCCCAGGTATAAGTTGCTTCGGGGAAGGTAGTAGCATACTTCAGCGAATGCACGGTATGTTCAGGGATCTCAATACGGCCGCCACCGGGAGTTACCGCACGGCATTCGGTTAATTTGATCCGCCACAACTGCTGATTATCGGTCACAAACCAGCAACGCAGCGATTCCTTATTTTCTGCTTTGGGGGGCAACAGTCCATAGTTAAGCGCATGGATACCGCATGCCAATGCATCCCTGATCTGGTCCAGCAAAGCATTTTCCGTATCTATAAAATGCTGCTTTTTTATCTTCATACCATCAACCCAGTTAACGGGAAAATGCTTTAGCGGTTCTGCCATAGTTCTGCTCTTTTACGATAACATAATTCTGTTGCAAATAATCACACTATTTTCTTTAATGCCATTCATAAACACGGCCTTGTCGGGGTCCAGTGTTTTAGCGCTGCCAAACCAACGTGGTTTCAGGTGGAATACCCATCCATATGGCTGCCCGGTGTGATCCACAAAATCAATCGGGGTATTGGGATAGCGATCATTATAATCATTGATAAAATGATAGAACAGGTCGCCCAGATCCATCTTGATAGGTGTACGTGCCCGGAAATAAGTACGGCTGTTGTCAAGCGGACCTTTTTCCATTTCCAGTCCAATGACAATCAGGTCTTTCATTTCATCCTCATTCACTTCCGGTACCTCTTTATAGATAGGATACTGCCACCACTTGTGTACCTTCACAGGAATGGCCATCATCTTTTCAAAAGTTTTATAAACAAAGGTGGGCAGTACAAAGGAAAACATGCTGGTGAGCATCGGGTAATAAAGAAACGTGTCCTTGTCCAGGAACCGGTTTACCAGTACAAATCCGGCGCCGCCAAATAACCAGATGGCCAGTATGAAAGCCAGTTCAGATACCAGGGTGGTTTCATTGGCCCAAAAGCGGGTATACATAAAGTGGCAATGCACTACGCCTAATCCCAGGAACCACACTTCGTAAAAAAGATATTGGTTCATCAGGTTCTGATGGGTAAACAGGAAGGGAATGGAACTGATTACAGCAAATACCAGCGTCATACACACTAAATACAGCAGTGCTTTCTTTTTATAAAGACTGAAATTTTTGATGTATCTGCTGAGCAGAGCCACTATAAAGGACCCTATTGCCAGGGCGCCGGCCAGCATGATATAAAACTTAGCGGTGTATCTCATAGTTCTGTTGGTATGTCAAGGTTTTTCGGGTTTGGGTACTAACATTTCAGTTTTTCAGATGGTCGTTAATAGCAAAAATGATTCCATGTAAGCTTCTGCCAGCTGTTTTTCAGAGAAAAAAATTATACCCCATCAGCCCCTGCTCAGGTTGCTTGTCAGACAGGATTACTTTTTTCTCTCCTGAAGACGGCACCAGCAAGGTATTAATTTCCACATCTGCAGGAAACAGGTATCCATAGCAGGTTTCCAGCAGCTTGCCATAAGGTTGCCAGGGCAGGTAATCGTATATCCGTTGGCGTTTTACCGGGCCAATGCTCACCGTTACCACCGGCATGTCCGTATAACATGATGTTCCTACCATAGCGTCTACCCCAAGCATGCATTCGCCCAGGGGAACACTGCTTCCGGTATTAACCATTTGCGGCTGACGTTGCCAGGTAATCGTTACCGTTTCTTCCAGTACCTGTTCCAGGCAAAGCTTCACCAGGGTCATATTGCCTGCTATCCGATGAACATATGGTAACAGTTTTACTAACCTGTTCACGGCAGCATCAGGAAGCCCGG
Organism: Chitinophaga sp. W3I9; assembly: GCF_050434025.1. Classification (NCBI taxonomy): domain Bacteria; kingdom Pseudomonadati; phylum Bacteroidota; class Chitinophagia; order Chitinophagales; family Chitinophagaceae; genus Chitinophaga; species Chitinophaga sp. W3I9. Next base: position 2,598,145 of record NZ_JBNPWC010000001.1, on the reverse strand, counting down.
GAGGCAACTCCCAGAATTCATGAAATAACTGGTCTGTGTCCTTTCCGAATACGTCAAACAACAGGTGCTTTTCCCGTTGTTCCAGGTATACACGTTGCAGGAAAAACTCATTTTCCAGGGGTTGAAAAAAGCGGCGTGCCTGCTGTTGCTGTTGCTGCTGCTTTTTATACCGCACCACCATTTCGGCAACGGCATTCTGCCTGGAAGAGGGCTCCTGCTTGAATTCATGAAACATGCCCTGCGGCAGCCGGTCGTAAATACCATCGCGCGAAAGGGAAAAACTAATAAACGGCTGATACGGCTGACTGTCGTCCAGCTTCACCCCGGTAATATCTGTTGCAAAAGAACGGGTAAATACATTTTGCAACTGCACCACTATTTCTTCTTCCCGCACATGATTATCGAGTAATTCCCCCACCACTACTTCGGCTCTGATGTCGTATGGTAAAGCATTGACGTGGTCAATCACTTCTTCCAGCACGGCAGCCTTCTGCGCATTATTTACCATGAGGTTATATTTAGGTTTCTCGGATTCTGCTATTAGCGGCAAACTGTTAGCATAACTATCTTTCGTCTATGGTTCCGGGCTAACAACTCAGTAACAAAAATAGCGGTTTGATTTTATTATTATGAATATTACGGCTTAAATTTTGAACCGGGAAAAAATTTTTTCTACGGCCATTATCTTTGGCAATTTATCTAAAAAAAACACTAAAATTGTAAAAACCTGAAAAACCGATGGCCCCCCGTAAACCCGAAAATGAACGCAAGGTAAATTCATTCAGACCCTTTGGAAAAATTGCCAGTCATGTTGACCCCATGGTGCTGTGGACCTTCCTGGGCCTGTTCCTCATAAGCATAGTACTGCTGGCTTTCCAACTCGATGGCCGGGAAGATTGCAGTAATACAGATATAAAACTCAGTCATATTCAGAATAGTAACAGTAAAGCATACGCCGTTGGAGAAGTGATTACTTTTAATGCCGAAAACGCTGATAAAAAAAATGCAGACTATTCCTGGGAGTTCGGCGACTCCAGCGCCAGGGCCACTGGCAGGCAGGTATACCACTCTTTCAACAAGGCCGGCAGCTATATGATCACACTCACTTCCGGCAAATGCACCTGGCGGAAAGAAGTACTGGTGATCATGAACACACCGGCAGCAGCCAACAGTCAGCCCGATATCTTCCCCGTTATTGATGGCCCCGCTGAAGCATTTGCAGGCAGGCCGGTGACCTTCACCAACTCCACGCCAACCGCCAAAAACTGGACCTGGCGGCTGTTGCAGGATAATGCGGAACCACATGGCGGTTCATCTGTTACATATACCTTCTCTTCCCCTGGTGAAAGAACCCTGTCGCTGATCATCAACGGCGACAGCAGCCATATGGTGCTAAAACATATCACGGTATTCCCTGCAAGGGCCCCCGAACACCAGGAGCAGCCGGAACCGGCCTTTAACCCGGCGCCACTGCCTGCACCAACACCGGAGGTACCGGTAAAGAAAGAAGAGCCACGACCCACCATCTCCGATGACGAATTTAAATACATGCTCACCCAGGTGACCCTGAAACAAAAAACGGCCTCCGATTTTGCGCAATACCTCTGCAATAATCTTAATGCAAGGGTGGTGCTCAATACCAGCGATGTGGATAACTTCACGCATTTCTGTCAGCGGATCTATGGCAAGAAGAAATTCAAGATCGAAAGAGTAAACCTGGCAAAAGACGAGAAAGGATGCGTAAAGGAAATTCTCATCATGTACGACCGCAAAAAAGTGCTGGGCATATTTTAAGCTGATATCATGAAAGGAAAATATTATCAATTACCCATCGATTTTTCACTGCTGCTGCAGAAAAAAGACATGCCGGCCATTTCGCTGGAAGACTCTATCGCGCAGCATATTCACCTGCTCATCACTACCGTACTGGGCGAAAACAAGGATGATGCCCAATATGGCTGCCAGTGGTGGGACAGCGACTTTGACATCAAAGCTTCCAATAACGAAGTAAAGGAGCAGATAGAAAATGCGGTTAAAGCATCCATTACCCGGTATGAAAAAAGGATTTCCCAAATAAGGGTAGTGGCCGCTGTAAACCAGGAAGAATTGTTGCTGTCATCTACCCGTAAAATGAAAAAGAAAATCCGGGTGACCGTTTCAGGAAACGTTACCAAAAACAATCATCCGTTTCAGTACAGCAGCTTCTTTTATATCAGCCCGTTGTCGTACGATTGATTACTTGTTTATTAACCGCTCTCATGAAAGAAAAAAAAGAAAGAATAAAAGACCGCATGCTGAAAACAGCTGCACGGCTCTGGGGATACCCGGATGCTGAAGTGGAAACTTCGTTTGACCCGGTAGTGCAGCTGCTGCTGGAAGCATGCGCCAGTGAGCTGGAGAAAATTTCAGGAGAAGTGGATGTTTCACACGCCCGGCTGGTGGAACGTCTGGCGCAGATCATGATGCCGGAACCCATTACCAGCAGCCAGCCGGCCTATGGCATTCTCCATGCCATTGCCACAGAACCGGTAGCCGATATTCATGCCGATCACCAGTTTTATCATCATACCAAATCAGGCATGCATAACCGCGACCTGTTCTTTGCGCCGGTGACCAGTCACCGCCTGTTCCGCGGACAGGTGCAATACATGGTTATTGGCAACAAGCTGTATGAAACCCGCGATCACTGGTTCAAGGAGCAGATATTACAGGGGCAAACATTCCCTGATATGGCCCCGAATCATTTATGGATAGGCATTTCACTCGAAGATGTACCGCACTCCTGGGAAGGTATGTCCTTCTTCTTTGACCTGCGTAATATCCATCAGCAGGAAATGTTTTATCATTATCTCCCGCTGGCAAAAGTATTTAGCGGCAACCGGGAGCTGATGATAAAAGGAGGCTATCACCATAGCAGGACTGTAGCTGAAGAAGAAAGAGATAATATGATCCAGGTAGCAGTAAATAACAACTCCCGTTATAGCCAGCATATCCTGCAACGTTTCCGCCGCCACTTCCTTACCATCACGGATACGCAGCCACCCCTCGCTTCCCGCACACCGGAAGCCCTCACCAGGATTTTCGGGCAAGATACCGCCCGCTTAAATAAAGAAGTACACTGGTTGCGCATCGAGTTTCCCGAAGCGCTGCATCACACCCTGCTGGAAGACCTGTATTGCAGCATTAACTGCTTCCCGGTTATCAACAAAAAAAATAACGAGCAGTCTATGAAACTGAATCGTTATCTGAATATCATTCCCCTGCAAACACCAGATATTTTTTTTGATATCAAACGTGTTTACGACCTCGAAGGAACCGATTACTATGTGCGTAACTTCTCTACAGCCGGACAAATGCAGGAAGGCGAACTGGTGATCCGCAGCAGTGGCATCGGGCGTTTTGATACCCGCGAAGCCAAAGAAGTGATCGCTTATCTCGTGGAAGTAATCCGCGACGAAAGCTCTTTATTCGAAGAAGTAAAAAATGATTTTGTTACCAACCGCATGAGGGAACTGCATCAGTTGATTGCCTCACTGGAAGAACAGCTGCAACCCGGCAACAACAAAGGAAATATTCCTTATGTGATGGTAAAGCCCAAAGAAAATGCAGAATATATTTTCCTGGAATTTTACTCAACGAACGGCACCGCTGCTAATAATATCCGCATGGGTACGCGAATGCTGGAATATGGCAGTATCAACACCCGCCCCAACAGCATCACACTGCTGAGTAATACCCAGGGAGGAAAAGACAGGCTGAATATCGATGAGAAAATTAACCTGTACCGGTCCCATTTATTGTCGCATAACCGTGTGGTTACCCCCGAAGATATCAAAGCGCTTTGCCGTACTATTTTTGGAAAGGAAATGAAATCGGTCGCTGTTGTTAAGGGGATGGCCCTGCAACCCGGTATGAATGCGGGTTACAGCCGTACGCTGGATATCCGTATTTCATTGCTCCATCAAACCGAACGTTATCCCGCCGCCAATTTGCAATACATGAAAGAGGAATTGCTTTTGCAACTGGAAGAAAAATCCAGCAATACGTTCCCGTTCCGCGTGTTTATTAATGAAGTGTTGATGTAAGTGCATCAACCGGTGCGGGTAATGCAGAAATAGCGCTCCGGTTATCGGTTCTTCCACGCAACTGCACATCTCCGCCGGTTTTCAGCAAATCGGCGGGCACTCCTTTTTTACCATCTGCGGCGTATAATACCACTGCATTCTCAAAACCAAGGTCCACGTAAATCCGGCTACCCACCACCCAGCCTTTGCCGGAGAGGCTTGCATTTTTACGGATATACACGCCATTTGCCTGCAGGTCGTCCAGCAACTGAATGCTCACCAACTGGCCGTCTTCAAAGGCGTTGCTGATTTTCAGCCGCGCAGCATATATCATCATTGCCGGCCGGCTAACCGGCTGTTTACCTACAGAGATACGGATGGAATTAAAATCTTTGTCGCCCGCTTTGCTTACCGGTGCAGGAGTAGAGAAAACGGAACCATTGGCGGAGTTTTTACTGAACACATTGTATCCAAAACCTGGCAGGTATAATTCGGGGCTTTCAAAAAGCTGTTTTATAGCGATGATCTTGTAGATATACTGGGCGGTTTCGTTATTCAGCAGTAGCTGGTAGTAATCACTGCTCCCCTGGCGTTTTATGTTCCGGGAGATGTTACCCGAACCGGCGTTATAGGCTGCTGCGGCCAATGTCCAGGAGTTCAGCTGCTGGTGCAACAGCCGTATCAGTTTACAGGCCGCATGGGTAGCCTTGATAAGATGATTCCTTTCATCGTAGCCCCCGCTCACAGTTAGTCCAAGTTCAGCAGCAGTGCCGGGCATTATCTGCCACACGCCTTGTGCGCCCACCGGTGAGGTAGCATTGCTTAAACCGCTTTCCACAATAGGCAGGTATTTGAAATCCAGCGGCACCTGATATTGTTGCAGGATGGGTTCTATTATCGGGAAATATTGCTCCGCCTTCAACCGGAGTGCCGGCAGATAGCCCTGATAGCGCAGGTTGCGTTTAATAACATCCATGAGGCGGTACGAAACAAAATCCCTTTCCATTGGCACCACCTCCCCGCAGAAATCCACCTGCTGCGCCGTGGTATAACCCGGCAACAGCATCAGCAGTATTCCTATCAGAACAACCTGTTTCTTCATTTGGTTTCTCTATTGCTTCGCCAGCATGTACCGGGGGAATACAGTTACCGGCACATACAATACCAGTTGTTGTTTTCCTTCGGTTGTTTGCAGCACAATGATCACTTCATCCTCTTTCCGGAATTGCTTGGAGGGAACCACAAATACTTCATTGGCCTCTTCTTTTGGCGCTATGGTTTCCGGTCCTTTTTTATAAAGGATGGGCATCGCATGCAGCAGGGCGGTATCTTTCTTTTCCTTGTGCAACAGGCTTGCCTTCACTATTTCGAAAGGTACCTTTCCTTTATTGCGGATACGGAAACAAAAGTAGTTCATGTTGTTCAGTGTCATGGCCTGCGCATATCCTACGCTCACGTCTTCCACCTTCACTTCATACTGGCGGTTTACTTTACGGTCTTTCCCGAAGTCCTCCGCTATTTTACCTACTGTTACCGTATCAACACTGATCAGGTGTCCGGTTTCTTCCGGAACTTCTGCCAGGGAAATTTGCCCGTCCCTTTCGCCATAGCCGGCGCGGGGCGCCTGCGGTGTTGCTTCCGGAGTAGTAAATGCGCCTGTTGTTTTGGCTTTACCGGATAGTGTGTATTTCAGGCGGGCCAGGTCCACTTTATCGCGGAAGGCAATAATCATGTAATGAATGTTTTCTCCTTCCCTCACTATCAGGTTGGTAGGCCGGGGAGTGGGAGTTATCGGGCGCAGAAAAACCATGTTACCATCCACAATGCGGTAATCGTAGTCGGTGTTTTTCCCGTCGCCGATCTGAAAGGTACTGATAGGCGCACCGGATGTGATCAGCGTCACTGCCCCTTTGGTGGTCAGAATACTATCTGTGACCGTTTGGGCACTTACCGTTGACAAGGCGCCTGTGATTAACAAACAAAGCAGCAAACTGCACAGCACATGTTTCATCTTTTCAATTGGCTTTAATGCTTATGATATTTTATATACGGGGTTAAAGCAATCAGCTCCGGGATGGAAGGTTACTCCCACATACGCATTTAAGCCCCAAAGCTGACCGCTGACGGCTATTTACCATCCTGTTCGTAAGTAGTATCCCAATCTGCCGCATCATCGCCCCTTTGCCCCTCCATTTTGATCAGGAAGTTTTTGGCAGGGAAATATGGCTTCAGATGAATATCCAGGTGGATACGGTCTTTCTGTACCGGATCCTGCTCGAAACGGCGGATATTAAAATCTTCGATCAGCTTGTCCGGCCCGGTGATCCCATCAAGGAAGCGGATGATCTGTTTCATCAGGTCCTTGCGGGTGTTGGCGTTAAAGTTCTCGAAGGCCCTGCGGTTCAGGAAGTCCATCAGCACTTTGGTAACAAAGTCGAACACACGCACTACGGAATAAGTTTGCAGGCCCAGGTTATCCCCGTTGAACAGTGTTTTCGCACTGAATGCCATTACTTTTCCGTATTCTTTCACCATCGGTACCAGTCCCATTTTTTCCAGGCTGGCGATTTCACTTTTCTTCAGTTCAAATTTCACCCCGTCTACTTCGTTCATACCACCGAATTTCTTACCGGCGGTAACCTGCGACATCAGGGTTTTATAGATCTTACCTGCCAGTGCGCCGGAAGGTGGTACATACAAGTGATCCTGTTCTCCTACTTCATCAAATTTTCCACGGCCAACCAGCCAGTTGCAGGACATGATTACATTGGAACGATGAATTTCTCCACCGGTCAGATTCGCCAGTTCAAACATCTCCATTACATCATCCGGTGCATCGAGATGCGCGAAATCGGTTACCAGCATGGCTTTGTTTTCATGCGCGATCTTTGCCCATTTTTCTATTACCTTATTGGAGCCCAGGTAACCGGGAATCACCAGCAGGCTGTAGTTGGTACGAAGATCCAGTCGATCGTAGTTATTCACCAGTTCTGTACTGATGGCGTCAATGAACCGGGTGTTATCCAGGTCTTTGAGCTGCTCCAGTTCCACATTGATGAACGACACATTCTTTACTTTATCAGACTCTGTGTTCTTGAAGAAGAGTGCCACATTGCGGTACGACTGTTCCAGTTCACGGGTAGACTCTACTGCTTCCCCGAGATTAGTGGACAGCACCTTTTCCGCTTGCTCTGCATGGGAAGTACAGTAGTCCACCATTTCAGGCAGTTCGTTTGTTTCGGACAATACTTTTTCCCAGAGCGACAGTATCTTCTTTAATTTATCTCTTTCTGTTTTTTTGCCGGCTTCTGTCAAAAAGATATTGCGGCGCGCCTTACGATCGGGGTTCAGGTTTTGCGCACCTTCCACCGCTGCTTCCAGCAGGTCGAAGCCACCATATTTTGCCAGATCTTCAATACTTCCGGCGAGGTTTACTTCAGATTGCTGTGAAGACAGGTTCTCATTCTGCAGTTCCTGGTTTTTCTGTAATTCTGCCATAATCATTGAGGTTATGTTCCCGTATAGGCAACGGTTAATTATTTGGTATTAAGGTCTTTCATCATTCCACGAATGGCGTTCAGCATGGCTTTACGGGCGTCCGGATCCGCCAGGGCTGACTTCAGGATCTTATTCGTTTTCAGCTGCTTCATAATTTTCAGGTACTGCTCCTTTTCGGTAGCCAGGTCGTTGAGAAACGCGCTTTGCGCCGTGATACCTTTTATGCCAAAATCGCCCAGGTGGTGGAATTGTAATTTTTCCGGTACAGGGCGGCCTTCTGCATCATGGAAACTTACATTCACTGCCGGCTTGAAGTGTTCAAACACACTTTCTACGGAAGTAAGCCCTTCCACTATTTCGGGTTTAACAGGCGCCTGCTGGGTTAACTTTTCAGCAAACAAGGTACGGTTATGCGAGATTTCCGCGATGGCTTCGTTGGCGTCCAGCTTCACTTCTGTGCCGCCAATTCCGTAGTTGTCATTCATTTGAGATAAATTTAGAATTTTGGGAATCTGACAATCATCAAATTATTGTCCAGTCTAACTGATCATTTTTTATATCCAGTGTTACCGTCATATCTTTCCGGAGGCTGCCGTCGATAATCATTCTCGACAAGGGCTTCCGTAGTTGTCCCCGTATCACCTCCCGCAGCGGCCGTGCGCCATACTGAGGAGAATATCCCATCAGCGCCAGGTGCCTGCGGGCAGCTGTTGTTACGGTAAAACTGATGTGCTGCTGCTCCAGCAGTTGCAGTAAATGTTGCAAATGAATATCGAAGATCTTTTCTACGTTGGCTGATTGAATAGGCCCGAAGGGAACGATCTCGGTAAGTCTTCCCAGGAACTCAGGCCGGAAGTGACGGGCCATTAGCTCCATCAATTGTTGGGAAGCGGGAATCACGCCTTCCTGGAAGGACCGCGATATGGCTTCGCTGCCTATGTTGGAAGTAAACAACACCAGTGCATTGGAAAAGTCGCCTGTTTTCCCCAGCCTGTCGTGCAGTTTCCCTTCATCCATGATCTGCAGAAAAATATCAAATACAGAGGGATGTGCTTTTTCTATTTCATCGAATAATACTACGGCGTAGGGTTGTTGCCGTATTTTATTCACCAGCAGTCCACCTTCCTCGTATCCCACGTATCCGGGAGGGGCGCCGTATAAAAGTGCGGCAGCATGTTCCTCTTTGAATTCCGACATATCGAAGCGGATCATGGAGCGTTCGTCCTGGAAGAGAAAATCCGCCAGTGATTTTGCCAGTTCTGTTTTACCCGTTCCCGTTGGCCCCAGGAAAAAGAAGGAACCAATTGGTTGTCCCGGGCGGCTCAGGCCTGAACGGGATTCCAGTATCGCATCTGCTACGGCTTTGAGGGCATGGTCCTGCCCTACCACCCGCTTGCGCAGTTGCGCTTCCATGTTGATCAGCCGTTCCCTTTCCTGCGATTGCACCTTTCCCAGGGGAATACCTGTAATGGCCGCAATCATGGTAGCCAGATCCACCGGTGTTACCGCTTCCTGCCGGGAAGAAGCGATTGTTTCCAGTTGCTCCAGCAATTGCTGCAAGGAGGATTGCAGTTCCTGCACAGACGTAATCTTATCAGGATCGGTTTCCGTATGTAAACGAGATGATAGTAATACGCCCAGCCTTTCTTTCATTTGCCGGTAAAACCAATGAAGATCCGCTATCTGTAAGGATTCCTTACTATTAAGATCAGCAAATTCCTGTTGTAAAGTTTGTAACAGCGGCTGGCTGGTGTCTTCCGTTGCCCTTACCGCGGCCATGGTGCGGTCCAGCAGGTTCACGGCGCTATCCGGGAGGCTTCTTTCCTTCAGGTAACGTTTCGACAAACGGATGGCTTCGTTTATCCCTTCGGGTGAGACGGTGAGCTGGTAAAAGTTTTCATACACCGGCACCACAGCACTTACCATTTTTCCGGCCAGTGCTTCGTCGGGCGCTGCCAGGTTGATCGTTTCAAAACGGTGCCGCAGGATAGCATCCGGCTCAATGAGTTTACGGAAACCTTCCGGTGTGGTAGTTCCGATAAGGATGATCTCCCCTTTGCCCAATGCGGCTTTCAGCACATTGGCCATGCCTGTACCGGTTTGTTTATCCAGCAGGCTATGAAGATTATCTATAAAGAGGATATGCCTCCCTGTTTGTTTAAGTTGCTGAATGATCTGGAGGAGACGGTCTTCCAGTTCACTTTTATAGGCGGCGCCTGCTATAAATGCACCGTAGTCCAGCGCATAAATATCGGATGCCTGCAATTGCAGTGGTACCTGCTTCTGCACAATGGCGCGGGCCAATCCTTCTGCCAGCGCTGTTTTCCCTACACCTCCCTCACCAATGATCAGTACGCTGGCGCGGTCTTTACGTGTAAGCACTTCCGTTACTGCCCTGATTTCCCCGTCGCGGCCAATCACCGGGTGAAAGGTTTTCAGCAGTTGCGGATCGGTAATACGGTATACATATTTCAATGCGCCGGGCTTAATAGCGCCGGGCACTGTGGTATTGGTACTGGTTTCTTTTCCTTTTTTGCCGGCGCCCAGGAGCTGGTCGCGGGTGAATGGAAATGTTTTGAGTTGTTCATAGGAAAAACCTACACCCGGCGTGCATAAAGCAATAAGCAGGCTCCATGCATCCGGTTCACTGTCGCTATCCTGTGCTATACTGATGGCTTCATTCAATACTGCTGCCGCAGCTTCATCCGGTTCCGGTTCATCGGGAATACGCGATGCCCTGGGCATCTCATCCAGCCGGACTTCTGCCCATTCTTCCAGGTAGTATACATCGATGTCCATTTGATGCAATGCAGGGGCGAGACCCGTTTCCTTATGCAAACAGGCGCGCAGTAAGTGCGCAGGTGTAAACTGCGGATGATGATACTCCTTTGCAATGGCCGTTGCAATTCTGATAGCAGATTGCAATGCAGGGCCGAATATGGTCAAGGTTGACAGGGTCATTTGGATGATTCCAGGTTTTTCAGAATTCAGTTAACAATTACAATTTTTCGGGTTGCCTCTTTTGGAAGCAAAGTAAAGATACAGCGAAAACATATACGTAGAATTCATTCCGGAAAAAAATGCAGTCTTTTTTTAAGCCCACCACCACCGGATATATATCTTATCCCCCGCGATTCATAAAAGCCATGAAACGCGCTACAGCAAAGGGTTCCAAAGGGTGTCAAAAATCAAACAATATTATTTATCTTTTTTATAATATAAGTAATCATTAAAAAATAACAGCGGATATAGGGAGGATGTCTATCAATTAAACAGGAACGTGCGGTCTTTATATCTCCGGAAAAAAAATTACCTGGCATACTCATCCGTTTTTTTTTAGGACGGAGAAAATGCGCGGGAAGTCCAGATAGGCAGATTGCTTTTCAGGTCTTCCGCCAATTGTAACATTGACATGAAATCCAGGAAAAAGTTATTCAGCAGCTGCCGGTTATGTAACGACTTGTTCAAAGTGGTTTCAAAATAATCGGTTCCATGATCGATGCCGATGTAAACCCGGTTATTATAAAAAGAAATAAACAATCTCGCCCCGGTGCGTTCGTGCAATGCCACCATCCTCTCCATCAGCGCCGGAGTAAGCAGCTGCTGCGCTGCCACCTCATCAGGAGCGTACACCATAAATAATTTATTAAAAGCGGCATCAGCCGGCAATACCTTCTTTCCAAGATGCCAGGTTTGAATGTATCCCTCGCCGGCCGCGCTGTTATTGCGTGACAGCACATACACAGGCGTACTGAAGTACCGGGGAAACTGGCCGATAAAATAGCTGCCACAGAAAACGGTGTCGGGTCCCTGTCCGCGTACGGTTACCAACGGCATATGCATCACCGTGAGGTCGCAGAACTGAAAATTCATCTCCCCAAGTTTACCATACACCTGGTCATTACCCGTTATCTGGTATGCTTTCTTTTCAAACAGCCCGCTTTCTGTAAATTCTTCATAGCTGGCATGATTAAGGGGCTGGTATTGATAATCCGGATGGATGAAGCTGATTAATGGTTTTACAATCCGTTGCTTAAAATCGTGCCGGTAATCTGTTGCTTCGTTTACGCCTCCCTGTTTCATCATAAAACGGCGCATTGCATAGCCTGTCAGCGTTACAAGCAGTACCAGACCGGCAATTACGACGGTCCTGTTCCCTTCATTTCCCGAAGCGGGCTGCAGAGAAAAACGCACGATAAAGAAAACAAAGGCAGCAAACGGTAGCAGTGACACCACCCACATCCGGCGTACCCAGTTACGGCCGGCAATACGTTGTTTTTCCAGCGACTCCAGTTCATCATTGAGTTGCCGATCCAGGAAGGCATTAAATTCTTCCAGTGTTTTCATCACAAAATTGTTATCAGTTAGAAGACCAATGTGCAGCAGTGCCACCGATGCTGCTTACCACCCCGCCTGAAAATGGCTGGCTGATAAGCGCTTTAAATGGTTGCACATTTTCAGCAGATAAAGGCAGCTTGAAAAACGACCGGCTTTGTCCGAGTTGTACATACGCATATTCCATAGGAAACAGGCGTACCCTGATGATCCGCAGCGGCAAAATGAGTTTATAGTCCGTATAGGTGTCCACGTTATTTACTGATTCACCTCTTTCCAGACGGCTCACAAAGTCATTAATTTTTCCCGGCCGTTTTCTGATCTGTGCAAACATAAAAAGATATGGGATCAGTACTCCCACGGGCATGAACAGCAGTATAAAAAGAACAGCAGCAGGTGTTTCAGTACTTCTGCCCGCAAAGATGCTGTAGCCGATAAGTCCAAACACCAGTACAGCCAATACTTCTGCGGTGATCAGGGCGGTGATGGTCTGCTTTTTATCTTTTTCATGGATTTCCAGCAGCTTGGTTTTCAGCTCAGAAAAATTCTTCATCGGATATGGTTTTGTAAATTTATTTTGCCCGCAGTTTGCTGTAATTGCTGATAGCGAGATAGAATCCTGCCAACGCCACGAGCCCATAGGCTGCCATCAGTGCCCAGATGCTTTCACCGGTTACCTTATAGATCAGCATTTCAATTTTGGTAATACTGATACTGACATCGCTGACGGCGTGAAATTGTTTGTAACGGTAGAAGATCAGCGCGATACCCGCTATGCCAAGTAATACACCAACAATAACGCCACCCCAGGAAGGCGGATCATCGTCTTCTTCTTCAGGATTACGCGGACGCACGTCTTTACCAGGTTCATTTGCATTACTCATCCGGATGATGGTTAAGGGTTACTAAATACAAGGCTGCTATCAATATTTCCGTTCACAGGGCTTCTCCGAGGTTAACCGAATTGAAACCGAATCATTCACTGTACGAAAATAAATGAAAAAGACATCACTCACAAACACATTATGGTGCGGTGATCACTTCCGGTGGATACGCATAGTCCTGCCAGGCTGCCTCTGCTTCTTCTGCAGTGATATCGCCGCTATACACCATTACCCGGTATTTCAGCTGGTAGCGGGCATCCGGATACAGCTGCCACGGTTTCATACGGGTGGGAGTATAATTGAACATCAGTTCACCACCTTCCGCATTTTCGGGCCATACACGCAGGGGTTCAGGAGAATCAAAATTATCAGGATAGTTCATGATCAGCAATCCTGCCTTTCCCTGTGGCGTAGCGCCGGATATTTTCACCCAGCGGGCACGGGTACTGTCGGCATCCCGGCGTGTTTTGCCCTCAGACGTAAGCACCTGGCTGGTTTTATCTGTAAAGTCGGCGGTGGTTCTTAAACCAAACCCGCCACCATAGCGGTATTGCAACAGGGTAATGCCAGTGGGGGTAGCTGGTGTAAAGGTGGAAGTAAAATCCCACAGGCGGCGGTTGCCGTTGTTGGTGGCGGGATACGCCTGTACCAGCCATGTTTCATGAATGGCGGTTTTTTCTGTACCATCTTTCAGAAATGCTATATGATCCTGGCTGGCACTGAATCCGCACCATACGTTTCCGGAAAATGTTTCCATTTTACCCGCAAAGCGCACCTTGCCTTCTTTCTTCTGCACATTCCAGAAATCAGTTTCGCGTCCTTCAAACAGCGTATGGGTCCAGGGATTCCAGATGCCCATATGATGCCGGTGACCGGCATTTGGGAAGATATTCGTGAGCACTACGCCATTAGGCGCCCAGAGCGGATGGATAAATGCACTGCGGTTATACACGGTATCTGTGCCGGCGGGTGCGGGCACCGTTATAAAATTATACTGCAAAATAGGTTGCGCGGATTGTTCCAACAGTACATGGCCATCCTGGCGGAGCGCCTTCATCAGGGTATCAGTTGCGCCCTTGCCTTTGCGCAGTTCATATTTTCTTTCTGTACCTGCTGCAGTAGTTCCCGTAAGGATCCAGCAAAGCTGACCTGCCTGCCGGCTAACGGCTACGGGTACACGCTTATTACCGGTTACTTCTTCCAGTATCACCGGATCACCGGCGGATGACAGAACGCCGGTATATACAATGCTGTTGTAGCGGTTCAGCTTTCCTGCCTTCACAGTAAAGTGTGCAATTACCTGCGCATGGGTGTCCATATAAAAGAAAACAAATAGTAACGGTAACAGGTGGAATTTTTTCATATTCATCTCCGGTAGATTCCCTGAAAAATACGGTTTACTTTTTCAGTATGCAAATACCTTGCGCAGGGAAATATTAATATTGTTTGGAGACCGGCACCATATTATCCTTTAATTCAATATTTTTGAACGCTTAAAGGTTAATTATGGCAGCCCCTCTCAGTAACATGCTGACAACAAAACTCATTATAACCAATAAATCCGCCCTTCAACAGAAATACGGCGATGCTCACCAGCAGATTCTGGATGATATAAACGCATTGCAGGCATTTGATAACAACAGGCACCTGGATGCCCACATTATTTTCCTGGATGATGCTGCCCAGATGCTGGGCTGCCAGTCAACCGCAGTAACAGCAGCCACGGACGATGCCCAGAACAAAAAAGCGATTGATGAACTGTACCGCTTCTTTTCGCCCGGATATATACTCTTGCTGGGGTCGCAGGATATTATTCCGTTCCAGCGGCTGAAGAATTTGTTACCGGGAGATAACGACCCCGATACCTTTATACCCAGTGACCTGCCCTATGCGTGCGACACGCCGTATGATACAGACCCAGGTAAATTTATTTCACCCACGCGGGTGGTAGGGCGTTTGCCGGATATTCCAGGCGTGGGGGACCCTTCTTACCTGCACACGCTGATTACGAACATACTGGCAGCAGTGCCTTCCAAACAGGGCGACTACCTCCCCTATTTTTCCATGAGTACTTTCGACTGGCAGAACTCTACACAAAATACCCTTCAGAACATTTTTGGCAGTACCAGCAACCTGCTCATATTCCCCGGCAGCGATGAAACGCTGAACGGTACCAACTGGACCGCTGCGCAACTGCAGGCTAAAACGCATTTCATCAACTGCCACGGAGCCATCTATAATCCAGGGTTTTACGGGCAGAAGTCCACCGAGTTTCCGCTGGCGATGAGATCAGATATTCTGAAAGATAAGATCACCCACGGCACCATTGTGGCAGCCGAATGCTGCTATGGCGGCCAGCTGTTTGACCCGAAGAAAAACAGCGGTAAGCGCATCAGCATGGCCAACAGCTACCTGCTGAATCATGCACTGGCTTTTGTAGGCAGCTCCAATATTGCCTATGGCCCGCCTACCGGGCAGGGACTGGCTGACCTGCTCACGCAGTATTTTGTGATCAATGTGCTGAACGGCGCTTCTACCGGGAGAGCCTTGCTGGAAGCCAGGCAACGGTTCCTCAATGAAATGGGCCCCATGCTGGATCCCTATGAACTGAAAACGGCCGCACAGTTTTATCTCCTGGGCGACCCATCATGGCAACCGGTGATCAACGACAAAGATCCCAGCAGCACGGGCGATACGCAGCTTTTTGTAAATACCCTGCAAAACCGCCGCGATAACCTCGAAGCACGGGGTAAAATGCTGGACGACTTCATCGCAGTGCCCCATCCGTCTGATGGCTCGCACGCCACAGATCCCGCACTGCACCAGGCGATGCACAAGTTGCTGGATGAAAAGAACTTTGCCGAAAAAAGAGATCCGAAGGTATTTGTCAACAAAAAAAATAACCCTGTGGTTAAAGAAGATGTGAGCGGCTCCATGCCATCTGTAAAATTTCACGTATTTTCGGAATCTGCCACCACTGGGGACTCCCCTTCAACAAAGGTGATAGTGGTGAAAGAAAAGAATAATCAAATACTGGGGTATCGTGAATATGTCAGCAGATAACAGCAACAGGGACAAAAACAGTCCCTTTATTACACTTACCGGGCGTTTGGTGCTCCGCACATTTGGTAAACACAGCAAAAGTGAACACCTCGGCGTATTCCTGGTAACAGACCAGGGAGATTACCTGATTCGCCCTTCAGGAGCAAATCCCTTTATGCCCAACCCGCTGATGCCACTGGCCGGCAAAACTATAGTGGCCACGGGTTGCATTGAAGACTATGTTTTCCTTGCTCAAACCTGGAAAGAAGAAGAGTGAGCTGCCTTCAATAACTCCGCACCAGTTCCCCCACCTGTCGGCGTAAATAATACGGCCGTTTTCCATTTTAATACCGTCTGCGCTATCTTCCGCCAGCAACAGCGGACCATCCATATCCACATAATCCAGCAGCGGCAGCAGATGCGCCACTGCAGAAGTGCCTACCGTGCTTTCGTTCATACTGCCGGTCATTACTTTCATGCCTAAACGCTTTGCCTCCGTAATCATCCGCAGCGCTGGTGTAACGCCGCCACATTTGGTGAGCTTGATGTTGATGCCATGAAAATAGCCGTGGCATTGGGCTACATCCTGTTCCACAATACAACTTTCATCGGCTATAACCGGTAACACCACTTTTTCATATACCTGTTTCATTCCTTCCTTGTCTGCTGCTGCCATCGGCTGTTCGATAAATTCCACGCCCAGCTCCTTTAACGCAATGGCATTACGCAGGGTTTCCTCTACTCCCCAGGCACAATTGGCATCTACCCGGAAAATAGCCGTGGTATGCTTTCTCAGCTCTTTAATAATCGCAATATCTTCCTTTGTACCAAGTTTGATTTTATAAATGGGCCACGGAAATTCCTGTAGTTTCCGCACCATATTTTCAATGGTGTCAATACCGATGGTATAGTCTGTAAGCGGATTATGCGAAATATCGAGTCCCCATACCTCGTAGAGTTTCTTTTGCTGCTGTTTTGCGTACAGGTCCCACGCAGCAATATCCAGGGCGCATAGGGCAAACATATTATCCTTCAGCAGCGGGTACATGTCCTGCCAGAAAAGCTCTGGTGTATGCAGGGTATAGTTTTCAATAAAAGAACGGTGCTGCTCAAGGTCTGCCATCAGCCGCGGCACGGTCATCTGGTAATAGGCATTGTCGGCGGTTTCACCCAACCCGCTTTCTCCCTCCTGTTCCAGCTTTACCACCAGTAAGGGTTGCAGATCTTTGGACTTACGGGAAATCGTAAACGTGTGCCTGAATTTCAGTTCAAAAGGGAAAAGGGTGAGCTTCATTTTACTAACGGGTTCTTTCTGTGAAAATACAATGCATTTGTGATATTGTTAACCGCAGCTAATCATCGAACGGGCA
The DNA here is from genome assembly GCF_050434025.1 of Chitinophaga sp. W3I9. NCBI lineage: Bacteria > Pseudomonadati > Bacteroidota > Chitinophagia > Chitinophagales > Chitinophagaceae > Chitinophaga > Chitinophaga sp. W3I9. The sequence goes on along the minus strand of NZ_JBNPWC010000001.1, from coordinate 2,580,952 downwards.
TCATCTCCGGAAGGTTCCGCGGAATGCGGTAACACCAGTAATGCGATGCCACTGCGGGAATATTGATCCTTTCCGTATCAGGATTCCGGGTACTTTCGGGGGCTTCCGCCGCCAACAGGTCCTGCACCTGGAAGATGCGCCACATAGCAGGAGACGCCATATGCCGGCTGATAATTTCGCGGATCAGTTCCGGCGTAGCAGTGGCAGGTGCTGGTCCGGTATGTTGCAGCTGTTGCTGATAATATTTCCGGGAGATGGATGTATTTTCCTTCCACCACCCTCTCAGGGTGCTCATGTCGTGCGTGGAAGGCGTTAAAACAGACAGGTAGGGCGCCTTTGATATGTCTGCAAAGAGTGCGTTCCCGGATTTTGGCATACGCTCAATTTCCAGGCTTAAAATGCCTTGTGCCTGCATTACGCCAGGCACACATGCGGGCACCATGCCCAGATCTTCCCCGCAGATGAGCATACGGGTAGCCCTTTTTATCAGGGGGAGTTTATCAAGCGCTTCCCGGCGCCAGCAGCTTTCCTGCCGCAGGTAGAAGTAGTCGTGGTACAATGCCTGCAAAGCTTCCCTGCTCCCGGCATCCAATGCCGCAAACGACCTGGTGGCCGCCATATCATAACGGGGATGGTACAACGTTTTACTGTCTCCACTTACTTTTATAAATAATACATCAGCTATCAGGTTATAGAGTATCGTTTTTATGGTTTCCGGCAACGCTGATGCCGCCACCTTTTGTTGCATACTGTATGCCGGCAACAGCTGGTAACGCCCATCCGGCAAGGGATGCATTAGTTGCTCTTTCATCATACCCGCATAGTTGCCAAACAGTTCTTCCAGGATGGCGTCGGTTATATAAGGCAGGCAGTACCTGCTTTCTTCAAACTGAATGCCACGGCGACTCATTTCCTCCGGTGTAACGGGAACGGCTGGATGAAAATATCCCAGTATGCCTTGTATAGCATCGCGGGGTATCTGCCAGATGCGGAAGAAGCCAAGGATATGATCAATCCGGAATGCGTCAAAATAAACAGACAGGTGACGAAGGCGCTGCTGCCACCACTCCAATCCGTTTTCCCTCATGTGTTTCCAGTTATAGGTGGGAAATCCCCAGTTTTGTCCTTCGCTGGTAAAGCTGTCTGGTGGCGCTCCTGCCTGCATATCCAGGTAATAATGACCGGGGTTCATCCAGGTGTCTGCGCTGTGGCGGGCCACACCAATGGCGATGTCGCCTTTCAGGACTACGTTACAATCGTGTACTGCGGCGCTGGCAGCGGCCAGCTGCCGGTGCAGGTGGTATTGCACAAAGAAATGATACTGTACTGCCGCAGCAGCATCTTCATCTGCTACTGCCAGTTGTTTCACTGCCGTAGCGTCATATACATTATAGCCGGGCCATTGAGCGAAATCACCGGTCCCGTAACGATCGCGCAGAAAGCAGTATACGGCGTAAGGCAGCAGCCAATGCTCATTGGCAGCCAGCCATTGCCGGTATTCCGGTGTTTGTAACCGGTGCCCTTCCGCTTTAAACAGCGCCCGCAGATAAGCCAGTTTGAACGACATTACTTCTTCATAGTCCACCGTTTCTTTTTCGTTGAGCCATTGCCGTAGCCGATCAAACTGCCGTTGCAACGGATGGGATGCAGGCAAACTGCCTACGTACTGCAAGCGGATATATTGTGGGTGCAGCGCGAAAGAAGAAATAGCGGCATATGGATAGGAATCTTTCCAGGTACCGGTTTGTATGGTATCATTCACCGGGAGCAGCTGTATCAGCTGCAGCCCTTTCTGCTGCGCCCATTGGGCAAATGCCGGCAGGTCTGCAAATTCGCCGGTACCAAATCCTTCGGGACTGCGCAAACTGAACACGGGTACGGCCACGCCGGCGCCTTTCCAGGGAGCAGGTGCAATACGCAAAAATCCGTCGTGTAAAATTACCTGCCGCCCTGTTGTTGCGGTGGTATGCAATTCACGGTTGCTGCCGGTTTCATACTGAACAAATTGTTGCCTGTCCTGGTCGTAAATGCCGTATTTATAATACATGGGCGCCGCTTCACCGGAAAGGTTCAGCGCTATGGAAAACCAGCCTTGTTCATCGTATTGCAGCAACAGTGGGTTACTGGTATCCCAGTTACCTGTTGACAGACTGCTGCCCAGCAAACAAACGGTTTTACTGCTATCCAGCAGTGGCGCCTGCACACGGAATATATGCGTTGCCGTTAGGGGTGCTGTAATTGCAGCAGGGGATCTTTTATAAAAAACGCGGGAGAAAGGAGCCGTTAGCCAGGCATTTTCCGGGCGATGCGCATCATTCCAGGTATCCAGGAAAACGATATCAGGATGTTCTCCCGGTATAAAAACAAATTCACGTACTGCGCCTTCGTATATCACCTCTTCCCCTTCTCTTAACAAGTACTGGTATCGCAGGGTAAAAGGTTTCCCGGGAGCCAGCCGGATATCGGTGTACCACCATTCTTCGTTTCCCCATTGCATAAGGCGGGCATGTTGTGGCACATCATTACCCAACGCAGGTAAATTACCAAGCAGGTATAGATCCTGCCCGTAATGAGTATGGTAACGGATATAAAAACGTACACTGTAATTCATCGGATCCCGGCTAAGCCGGAACAAAGTAGGAAAAAACGCGCGGATTTTCGCGGATGTTGTCTTTCCCGCTGATTACGCTGATTATACTGATTCAGGGGATTTGATCACTTTGGATTTTAAAGGATTGGGGGAGATGAAAGAGAATATAATCATTTTTGATTAAAAAAAAGGGAGATATAAGCAGGTTTATCCGCTTATATCTCCCAAAATCCTTTAAAATCCAAAGTGATCAAATCCCCTGAATCAGTCTAATCAGGTTAATCCTGAGAAAGACAACATCCGCGGCATTATTTTACTTCTTCGAATTCTGCGTCGGTAACGCCATCGTTGGCACCACCCTGAGGCTGGCCCTGTTGCTGACCGCCGTTTGGCTGGCCGCCTTCGGGTTGACCCTGAGATGCTTTGTACAGCTCTTCTGAAGCAGCAGTCCAGGCAGCTTCCAGTTCTGCAGTAGCAGTATCCAGTTGCGCGCTGTCCTGTGATTTGTGTGCTTCTCTCAGCTTTTCAAGTGCTGCTTCGATAGTTGCTTTCTTATCAGCAGGCAGTTTGTCGCCGTATTCTTTCACCTGTTTTTCGGTCTGGAATATCAGGCTGTCTGCTTTATTGAGCTTTTCGATCTTTTCGCGTTGTTCTTTATCTGAAGATTCGTTGGCTTTTGCTTCGGCTTTCATCTTTTCGATTTCTTCCTTGCTCAAACCACTACCTGCTTCAATCTTAATGTTCTGTGTTTTTCCGGTGCCTTTATCCTTTGCAGTTACGTGCAGGATACCGTTGGCATCAATATCGAAAGTTACTTCGATCTGAGGAACGCCACGCGGAGCAGGAGGAATATCACCCAGGATAAAGCGGCCCAGTGTTCTGTTCTGGTTAGCCATTGGCCTTTCACCCTGCAGTACATTGATTTCCACGCTAGGCTGGCTATCTGCTGCAGTTGAGAAGGTTTCAGATTTCTTGGTAGGGATAGTGGTATTGGATTCGATCAGTTTGGTCATTACACCACCCATTGTTTCGATACCCAGTGACAGCGGTGTAACGTCCAGTAACAGTACATCTTTCACTTCACCTGTCAGTACACCACCCTGGATTGCAGCACCTACGGCTACTACTTCATCCGGGTTTACACCTTTATTAGGCTTTTTACCGAAGAATTTTTCTACTACTTCCTGGATTTTAGGAATACGGGTAGAACCACCTACCAGTATAATTTCGTCAATTTCGGAAGTGTTCATACCGGCATCTTTCAATGCTTTGCGGCAAGGTTCCAGTGTTCTTTCCACCAGGCTGTCGCTCAGCTGTTCGAATTTAGCGCGGGTTAATTTTTTCACCAGGTGTTTGGGAACGCCATCCACTGCGGTGATATAAGGAAGATTGATTTCAGTTTCCTGAGAAGAAGATAATTCGATCTTTGCTTTTTCAGCAGCTTCTTTTAAACGCTGCCATGACATTGGATCCTTGTGTAAATCTACTGCTTCATCTTTTTTGAATTCATCTGCCAGCCAATCCATGATCACTTTATCGAAGTCATCACCACCGAGGTGTGTATCACCATTGGTTGATTTTACTTCAAATACGCCATCACCTAATTCCAGGATAGAGATATCGAAGGTACCACCACCGAGGTCAAATACAGCGATTTTGCTGTCCTGGTGTTTTTTATCCATACCATAAGCCAGTGCCGCAGCAGTAGGCTCGTTGATAATACGGCGAACATTTAAACCGGCAATTTCACCGGCTTCTTTGGTAGCCTGACGTTGTGCGTCATTAAAGTACGCAGGTACAGTGATTACTGCTTCTGTTACTTCCTGACCCAGGTAGTCTTCGGCTGTTTTCTTCATTTTCTGCAGGATCATTGCTGAAATTTCCTGCGGAGTATATAATCTGCCGTCTATATCAACTCTTGTGGTATTGTTGTCTCCTTTTACCACTTTATATGTAACGTGGCTCACTTCACTGGCAACTTCGTCAAAATGACGGCCCATGAAACGCTTCACTGACATAATAGTGTTTACGGGGTTGGTAATAGCCTGACGCTTTGCGGGGTCGCCTACTTTCCTTTCTCCGTTCTTTAAAAAAGCCACTACAGATGGGGTTGTTCTCCTGCCCTCATCATTGGCAATCACTACCGGTTCGTTACCTTCCATTACGGCAACGCATGAATTGGTAGTTCCTAAGTCAATGCCTATTATTTTTCCCATAGTATTAAAGATTATCCTTTAGTTGTAAGTATTTCCGTGTTTGTCGTTGGTTTGTCAATGATTATGCCAAGCAAAAAAATATGAAATTATGTCAGTCAGGTACCCTATATTTGATCACAGATCACAGTTATTCCGTTGGCAAACACCTTTTTACTAAATAACTGAGTCGTTTAATTTGTTCATAACCTCGCCTTTCTTCAGCTATTTTATTCCTGACCTCCTGTTTTTATAATGATACAAATTGTGTAACCTAACCGTTATTTCTTATGAATACATCCATTTTATGGAGGGCTGCGTGCTTGTTGTTAGCAACCACCCCAATGATGAGCCAGGCTCAGGATCAACCTACCACTACTTCTGCCGTACCCACAGCAAAATTATTCAGTGGCCCCAGTGACTATAAAACATGGTCAATTGGCGTAAATGGCGGCGTTTTGGCGCCAGTGGCTGCCACCGGTGGCAGTAACGACTTTACCAAATGGAAAGGATCCTTCGGTTATGGCGCCTATGTTAAGTACCAGGTACTGCATTTCTTTGCCCTGCGGGCAGATTATGTAGGCGGTAAACTCCAGGCAGATAACAGTAAAGAACTCGGTAACGGCTCCCTTCCTGTCAGACCGTATAAGTCGTACGAAACCAAATTAAACTGGTCAGGAACTTTAAATGCCGTATTCAATATCACCACCGTCAATTGGTTATTCCGGGAAAACTTTGTTCAGCTGTATGCCTCTGTAGGCGGAGGATTGGCCGGATATAAACCTACTGTAACCAGAAACGACAACACCAGTTTCCCCTATAAAGCGGAAGACAAAGCCATCAAGGAACTGATTATCCCGGTGGGCGCCGGCCTCAAATTCAGGCTGTCTGAGTTCATTAACCTGGACCTGGGCTATACCATGTATTACACCGACGCGGATAACCTGGACGGCTACAACTACGGACCCAACAAGGATAAGTACTCCTATGGCTATGCGGGACTGGAATTTGCCCTTGGCAAGAAAGGCAAAAAACAACTGCAGTGGTCTAACCCGGCCAAAGTGATGTATGATGAGCTGGAAGCCCAGAAAACCACCCTGGCAGCTTCGCTGGATGCTGCCAATCAGAACAATGCCAGGTTGACCGCTGATGTGGATAAACTGACAAAAGACAGTGACGCGGATGGCGTTTCCGACTTCTTCGATAAATGCCCGGGCACCCCTGCCAATACCAAAGTAGATGGCTCCGGTTGTCCGCTGCCGGTACCGGAAGTAGTGAAAAAAGAAGAAAAAGTAGTGATTACAGAAGAAGATAACCGTATCGTAAGGGAAGCCATTCAGAACCTGGAATTTGAATTTGCGAAGGCAAGCATCAAGCCCAGCTCCTATCCTGCGCTCGACCGGGTGGCAGAACTGCTGAAACGCAAAAACCTCAACCTGAAGCTGAGCGGCCATACCGACAATGTAGGCAGCAAGTCGCGGAACCTCGCCCTGTCAAAGGAAAGAGCGGAATCCGTTAAAGCATACTTTGTTGATAAAGGTGTGAATGCTTCTAAAATTGAAGCAGTGGGTTATGGCATGTCACAACCTATCGCCTCCAATAAAACCGCGGCAGGCCGGCAAAAAAACAGAAGAGTAGAGTTTACAATATTCTAACTGACTGACAATAAGATCATAGGGATTTTTTGATGTGAAATCAAAAAATCCCTATTTTCATTTTATGGAACCTTACATCATCAGAACAATAGCTCCTGCAGACGATCCGGCAATTGCCCATATAGTAAAAACCACGTTGACAGAATTCGGCATGAACAAAGCCGGTACCGCGTTTTCAGATCCTACCACCGAGCACCTCTCCCGGTTGTTTGATATTCCCCGTGCAGTGTATTATGTAGCGCTGGCAGATGACAGAATAATTGGCGGGGCCGGCATTCATCCGCTGGATGGCGGCGAAGCGCATGTGTGCGAACTACAGAAAATGTACCTGCTGCCCGAAGCCCGCGGGAAAGGACTGGCAGGCAAGCTGATCACCCTGTGCCTGGATTTCGCTAAACAAAACGGCTACACGCAATGCTACCTGGAAACAGCGCCAGAACTTGCCAGGGCCAGAAAAGTATATGAACAGTTCGGATTCAGGTACCTGACAGGCCCGATGGGTGATACCGGTCATTTTGGCTGTGACAGCTGGATGCTCAAGGATTTGTAGTTTCCGCAACAGGTGGATTTTTATTCCTCATTGTAAACCGGCACACTTCTTGTCAACTGGGGCTTACAAAATAACATATCATGAAAAAATTTATTTTGTCTGGTGTATTAGCCATTGGAACTATGCTGGCAGTACAAGCACAAAATGTAAAATTCGGCGTTAAAGGTGGTTTGAACATCTCCAAACTAACAGATACCGACGGCTCCAAAACACTCGCAGGCTTCCACGCCGGCGGTCTTGTTAACATCGGGCTGAATGAAAGCTGGGCAATCCAACCGGAAGTATTGTATTCTGCCCAGGGCACCAAAGCAGAAAAGAGTGTATTATGGTTAACCACTTCCAACACGGTGAAGGTTAATTATATTAATGTACCGGTAATGGTACAGTATTCTATTGTACCTGAATTTTATTTGGAAGCAGGTCCGCAGGTAGGCTTTCTCACAGCCGCCAAAGTTAAATCCGGCGATGTAACAGTAGATATCAAGGACGATATGCAATCCGTTGACTTCGGACTGGGCTTTGGTTTTGGTTATAAATTCGATATGGGTCTTGGTATCAGCGGCAGGTATAATTTTGGCCTGACCAACGTATATGATTCCGACAAAGTAGACAGCAAAAACTCTGTAGCACAGATCGGCGTGTTCTACACTTTTTAATGCAGGCATAAAATATTGCAGATAAGCGAAGGTTGTCTTTATCAGACAACCTTCGCTGCTTTCGGCTAATTAACTATCTTTGCCCCTCGCATTAATCATTTTCAGCATGAGTGTTGTACAATCCATCAGAACGGCCGCCGTGGCCGCCATTAATTCACTTTACGATCAGCAGTTAACAGCAGCAGAAATTGCTATTAATACCACCAAGCCTGAATTCGAAGGTGAGTATACCATTGTCGTTTTCTCTTTTACAAAATTCAGCCGGCAGAAACCCGAAGAAACAGCACAACGTATCGGGGAATACCTGACTGCCCACTACCCGGAACTGATTGCGCGATTCAATGTAGTAAAAGGGTTCCTGAACCTGAGCATCAACGATGCCTACTGGACAAAATTCCTCCAGCAACATTACAGCGACGTAAACATCGGATTACAGCCTGCCAATGGTAAAAAGATCATGGTGGAGTATTCATCTCCCAATACCAACAAACCTTTACACCTCGGTCACCTGCGTAATAATTTCCTGGGATATGCTATCGCCGAAATTATGAAAGCCAATGGCTACGAGGTGATCAAAGCCAACCTGGTAAATGACCGCGGTATCCATATCTGCAAATCCATGCTGGCATGGCAAATGTTTGCACATGGCGACACCCCGCAATCGACCGGTATAAAAGGCGATCACCTGGTGGGCGACTACTACGTGAAGTTTGAATCGGTGGTAAAAGAACAGGCAGAAATTATCATCGACCGCGTACTGGAAAATGACTTCCGTGACTTCGACAGCGCCGAAACCGAAAAGCTGGAAAAGCTGGTAACCGCCCTCCATAAGCCCGAAGTGAAAGACGATAAAGAAAAAACTGCCAAGATCATGGACGACATCAAAGAGATGTCGCGTAATAAAACAGAGATCATGCAGCAGGCGAAGATCATGTTGCAGCAGTGGGAAGCCGGCAACCCCGAAGTAAGGGAACTGTGGGCCACCATGAACAGCTGGGTGTATGAAGGCTTTGATCAAACCTATAAACGCCTTGGCATTGACTTCGACCAGATGTACTACGAAAGTGAAACCTACCTGTTAGGTAAAAACCTTGTAGCAGAAGGATTGGAGAAAGGCGTGCTGTTTAAAAAAGAAGATAACTCCGTATGGATAGATCTGACCGCCGACGGACTGGATCAAAAACTGCTGCTCCGCGGAGACGGCACCTCTGTATACATGACCCAGGACATGGGTACGGCGCGGTTGAAATATGAGCAGTACCAGATGGATCAAAGCGTATATGTGGTGGCAGATGAACAAAACTATCACTTCAAAGTACTCCAGCTGATTATGGAGAAACTGGGAGAACCTTCTGCCAAAGGTATTCACCACCTCAGCTATGGCATGGTGGAGCTGCCGCATGGCCGGATGAAAAGCCGGGAAGGTACGGTAGTGGATGCAGATGATATGATCACTGAAATGGTGAAAACAGCCGCAGAGAAAACACAGCAATCCGGTAAAAACCTGGATGCGTTTTCCGGTGAGCAACTCAACGAACTGTATGACACGGTGGGTATGGGCGCCATGAAATTTTTCCTGCTCCGCGTAGATCCTAAAAAGAAAATGATCTTTAATCCGGAAGAATCAATCGATTTGCATGGGTTCACCGCTCCGTTCATCCAGTATGCGTATGCGCGTATCAAATCCATCCTGCGGGACGCCGGCACAACAGCAGAACTTGAATCATATACCTACGAAGGAGAATTGCTGCCGCTGGAAAAGGAACTGATTATTCTGAACGAACAGTTTCCGGGTATACTGGCAGACGCATACCGTGAGCTGAGTCCTTCTGTGATCGCCAACTACGCGTTCCAGTTGGCCCAGTTATTCAATTCCTTTTATGCCGAGAAAGTGGAAGGCGTACCTACCTATTCCATTATCCGTGCTACCAGTGAAGAAAAGAAGAAACTGCGTTTACAGATTATCATGCTCACTGCGCATACCATTGCTCAGAGTATGAAATTACTTGGCATCCGTGTACCGGAAAGAATGTAATAACGAGGAGGTTGTCTTTCTCACTGATTACGCTGATTTTATTGATTACCTTGATTTTACTTTTTGGATTTTTAAAAGGATTAGGGGAGATATAAGCGAATATACCCGCTTATATCTCCCCTAATCCTTTTAAAATCACATATGATCAAATCCTTGTAATCAGTAAAATCAGCGTAATCAGTGAGAAAGACAAAATTCGCTTATTAAAACGCTGCAGCCCTTACGGGTTGCAGCGTTAGCAACTTGCAGCCGCCGTGGCCGAAGTTGCCGAAGAAAATACCACAGTAAGCAGCGCAGCGAAAAAGGAGCTTGCCTATCCTTTATGCGCTGTTTAAAATCCCTCTACACTGTGGCAAATATTTTTACCGGGTTGTTCTCCGAGTATGAGAGCTTCATCGCATAAGCGTTCTCCCTTCTCCTGCTCACCCACACCCATATACGATTTTCCGAGCATAAACATAGCAAAAGCATTGATAGGTTGCAAGTGTAAAACTTTTTTCCATTGCACTATTGCCCGTTTAAAAAGTTTCCTTTCGTACAAGTCGTGTGCCAGATGCTGATAACGGTTAACGCTTTTCAGGGTATCCTTAACAACGTATAGCCCAGGACGGTAGTCTGCCTCTTTTTTATCAAAGTAACAGGCTGCCGGTTCACTATACACTGCAGTAAGTAATACAATACAACAGATACTAACGGATAGCTGACAGGATTTCATAGGTCGCGGCGCTTATGGGGCGCCGGACAAATATATACATAATAAATCGTAAATGAAAACTTACATATATGTAATAATCACACCCCCAGCTCCTCACCGCTAAAGGAAAGGGGCAGTAAATCGTTGGCACGACTGATCACATATATTTTACCGCTTAACCCCGCCATGATCACCCGGATAGGGCTTTCCTGTTTCCGTTCGTACTCCGACAATGTTTGCCGGCATATGCCACAGGGAGAAATGGGATGGGTACTGTCGCCGCTGAGGTTATTATAACTGATGGCAATGGTATCAATATCAATATTGGGATATACAGAAGCAGCGGAAGCCAGGGCCACTCTCTCCGCACATAACCCGATCGGATAAGAAGCGTTTTCCTGGTTAGAGCCCGCAATGATTTCCCCATTGGCCAGCCGGATCACCGCTCCCACCTGGAAACGGGAATAAGGTGCATAAGCATATGCCGTTACTTCCCTGGCTTCTTTCAGCAGCCACGCGTCAGCATCGGAAAGACCGGTAAGATCATCATATACCTCGTATTCAATATGCAGCAATTGTTTCTCCATAACAACAGTTGAAAAGGGTTCTTCGTATAGTCGTTGTCGGGGTAAGACAACAACGGACCGGCATACTGCCGGTCCGTAATTTACTTCAAATTATATTTCGGGCGGTTGCTTACTTAATATTTCTGAAGATACGGCTCCAGCGGATACCGCCTTCTCCATAGCTCATCCAGATCAACCAGGCTTTACCCACTACGTGATCTTCCGGCACAAAGCCCCAGAAACGGGAGTCGAGGGAGTTGTTACGGTTATCCCCCATCATCCAGTAATAGTTCATCTTAAATGTATAGCTATCAGCGGGTTGACCGTTGATGATGAACTTACCATCTTTCCGCTCCAGCGTATTGCCTTCATAAACACGGATCACGCGGTCGTATAAAGCGATGTTGCTTTCGTCCAGCTTAACGGTAGCGCCTTTTTTAGGAATATACAGCGGACCAAAGTTTTCTTCTGTCCATTTGAAATGCGCGGTATCGTGCGGGAAAACGTTATTGTAATTGAAATCCGTAAAATCAGACTCCTGGTATATTTTAATGTCTTTCACGATTGGCTTAAACTGCTCGAGCGCTGCTACGTTGGCCGGTGTGAGGTTGTAAATGAACTTGCTGGCATCAAGCTGGTAAAAGTCCGGGCCGGAAGTAGCAATGCCCAGATCTTCCAGGCGGCTGCTGTTAAGCTGGTCGCCGGTAGTTTCCACTACATATTTATGCTGGCTGCCGGGAGGAACCGGTGCTGCCTGCCCGTTGACATATACCGCACCTTTGATGATCCGGATGGTATCGCCGGCCTGGGCCATGCAACGTTTGATATAATTCTCCCTTTTATCTACCGGGCGCTGGATGATCTTATAAGAGTTCTGCACCGACTGCCAGCCAAACTGCCGCACCATGCCATAATAGCTGGGATCGGGCGAGTCAATGGCTACGGTATCTCCTTCCGGGAAGTTAAAAACCACTACATCGTACCGTTTGATATCTGAGAAACCGGGTAAACGTCTGTATTTCCACTTCACCGCCTCTGAATAGGCTTTGGCTGATTTGGTAAAGGGCAGGGTATGATGTACAAAGGGTACTGCCAGCGGCGTCATTGGGATACGTGGTCCGTAACTGATCTTGCTCACAAACAGGAAGTCGTTCACAAGTAAGGTTTTTTCCATTGAAGGTGTCGGGATCGTATAGGCCTCAAAAATAAAGGTGCGGATAAGCGTGGCTGCTATAATAGCGAAGATCGCAGCGTCTAACCATTCTCTAACCGCAGATTTCTTTTTCTTAGGCTGACTGTCTTTGTTTTTTTTCCAAAATGCCAGGTTCATTCAGTTACGCTTATTAGATGCTTAAAAAGGCAAATATAATATTCTGTTGCTAGCCTGTCGCTATTACTTTACAAAAGTTTTCTTAAAAATAGATTAAAATATTGTTTATTATAGTTTTTAAGTATATGGTGTATCCACCAATGAATTGCCTAAATTTGACGTTTTACTATACCTCCGTTGAATACATTTACGATCAAGGATATTGAAAACTTTACCGGTATAAAGGCGCATACCATCAGGATATGGGAGCAGCGGTTCCAGTTATTCTCCGCCAGGCGGAAGGATACCAATCACAGGATCTATGATGGGGAGGATCTGAAAGCCTTATTGCGTATAGCCTATTTATATCATCACGGGATCAAGATCTCGCGCATAGCTGCGTTGTCGGAGGAAGAACAGAATAAACTGTCGTTGCAGCTGGCCGCCGAAGGATCGGCTGCAGGTCTCCAGGTAAATGAGCTGATTGCCGCCACGCTCGATTATGATTACTTCCGCTTTGAGCGCATTTTTTACAGCCAGGTATTACACCTGGGATTTGAGCACTGTATTACAAAGATCATTTACCCTTTCCTTGAAAAGATAGGCGTGCTATGGCTTACTGGCAATGTGATCCCGGCACAGGAGCACTTCTGCGCCAATATTATCCGCACCAAAATAATGACGGCGATCGACGGCCAGCAGATGAACCAACAGGCTACTACCCATTACCTGTTATTTCTCCCGGAGGGAGAATTTCATGAAATACCATTGTTGTATGTGCAATACCTACTGAAAAAAAACGGGAAACTGGTTACCAGCTTCGGCGCCAACGTTCCATTTGATGATCTGAAAACATTTACCCCGGTGCGGCCGGTAACCCATATGTATACCCACCTGCTTACCAATGTAACAAAACAGGCAGTAACCCAGTTTGTCGCCGCACTGGCGCAACAGTTCCCGGGTATTAAGATCCTGATGTCAGGACCGCAGGTATGGCAGCTGACCGGCCCATTGCCGGAAAATGTATTCGTATTGAAAAGCCTGGATGAGTTATTGGCGTTTAACTGATCTGTATCAAAGCACTTCCTCCAGGATACGATTGATGGCTGCTGAGCGGTTCAGCACCATAAAATGCCCGCCATCGGGAATGAGGTGTGTAGGCTGAAGATATTTAACCGGAAAAGGCAGGTCCCGTGCGCCGTGGATATGCACCAGTCCTTCCGGCACCTGCTCATTTTCCCAGTGCAGGATCGCGTTTACCGCCCAACGCGTAAAGGTATAGTCGCGCTTTGCAAGGTATTCATTCACCAGTTTGCGTTCTTCCGGTGTTTCGATATTGAGGAACTTCCTGACAACCACGCTTCTCCGTTGGTACAGCAGGTTGTCGGGCAATTTGTGCAGTCCGAGTTTCTTTACCCAGTTATAATAGGGAGGCTTTTCCGAGCTACGTTTAATGCTCGACAGGAGGATGTTCTTTTCTACGGGAATATGCCGGGCTATTTCCAGGCTCATGATGCCGCCGAAAGACACGCCTATTAGGGTTACTCTCCCATCAGCCGCAATGTTTTGGGCCATACGGGCCGCATAGCGGCTGATGGGTTCCTCCTGCAATGGAGGGATCCATTGCAGGTGATGCACCTGGTAGCCGGTGGGAAAACGCAGGTTGTTGAAAATGCGTTCATCCGCACCCAGTCCACTGATCAGATACAGGTGTTTTTGCATGTTGTTGCTGGTTAAGAGCTTACCTTTCTTTTATCGCGGCTTGGCACCACGAAATCTTCCACGTCTTCCGCAGTGATGGTTTTACCGGAAAGGATAACGAGCCTTTCCACTACGTTCCTGAGCTCACGGATATTACCGGTCCAGTTGTGATTTTGTAAAGCTTTCATGGCATCTTTATCCGCTACTTTGCGGGAGATACCATATTCGCTGCAAACGCTGTCGAGGAAGCTGTCTACCAGTAACGGCACATCATCCCGGCGGTCGTTCAGGGAAGGAACGTGAATCAGGATCACGCTTAAACGGTGATAAAGATCCAGGCGGAAGTTTTTGTTTTCCACTTCCTGCAGCAGGTCCTTGTTGGTAGCGGCTACTACCCTCACGTCCACGCTGATTTCCTTATCTCCGCCTACGCGGGTAATTTTTCCTTCCTGCAGGGCGCGCAATACCTTTGCCTGTGCGCTGAGGCTCATATCGCCAATTTCATCCAGGAAGAGGGTACCGCCACTTGCCTGTTCAAACTTCCCGATCCGTTGTTTTACAGCGGATGTAAAGGAGCCTTTTTCGTGGCCAAACAGTTCACTTTCAATGAGCTCTCCGGGGATGGCTGCGCAGTTTACTTCCACCATAGGGCCGCCGGCGCGGTTACTGCGTTCATGCAGCCATCTGGCCACCAGTTCCTTACCCACCCCGTTATCGCCGGTAATCAATACCCTGGCATCCGTGGGCGCTACTTTTTCTATCGTTTCTTTAATTTTCAGTATCGGGGTGGATTGACCAATCATATCCGACACCTTATTCACCTTGCGGCGCAGGGTTTTGGTTTCGGTAACCAGGTTGGTTCTATCCATTGCATTACGCAGGGTAATGAGTAAGCGGTTCAGATCCGGCGGCTTTGAAATATAATCATAGGCGCCTTTTTTCACCGCATCTACTGCCGTATCAATATTACCGTGGCCAGACACCATGATAATAGGAATATCCCCGTTCACCTCACGTGCTTTCTCGAGAAACTCCAGTCCGTCCATTTTAGGCATTTTGATATCGCAAAGAACGGCATCATATGACTTTGCCTGGAACATTTTAAATCCTTCCATACCATCCGCGGCCTCATCTACCTTATAACCTTCATAGGTTAAAATTTCCGTGAGTGTTTTACGAATACTTTTTTCGTCGTCTATTATTAAAATGTTAGCCATAATCAGTTTTATTTTGTACGACCGGCAATACCTGCCTTTTATACAACGGGCAAAAATAAAGATTAATCCCTTAAAATTGCATTATATCAGGGATCATTTAACATGTCAGAAACAATTGAGAGATTACCATATCCTCCCGGCAGCCAGGAACGCTTGAATATTAGCAGACAGTCTACTACCTTTACAGGATTAATGCGTAATTTCAGTAACGATTAAAGTGCCAATACCTGTAATTCGATCCGCATATGAATGATTTTCTGGAAGAGTTGAAGCGGCGGCACCAGCTGGCAGCGGCGAACGCCTATCCTGCCACGGGTGCAGTAGATGAATTTGTGAGCCACCTGTTGAATTGGTTATTTCCTGAACATACCGGCCAGGTAATCCCCGATCCGGTGGCGCTGGAACGTTTTGGCCATGAACTGGAAGCCCAGTTGCAGCAATTGCTGCAATCAATGGAAAATCAGCTGCCTGCGGATGCCGCGGGGCTGAGCCGCGACTTTATGAACAAAGTACCGGTGATATATGATGAACTGACAAAAGATGCCACGGCCATTTACCAGGGCGATCCGGCAGCATCCTGTTTATACGAAGTAATCCGTGCCTATCCGGGGTTTTATGCCATTGCCTTTTACCGCATTGCGCATGCCCTGTACCAGCTGAAAATACCGGTATTACCCCGGATGATTACAGAACTGGCGCATTCCCGTACAGGAGTGGATATTCATCCGGGTGCGGTGATAGCGCCCTGGTGTTGCATAGATCATGGTACCGGCATTGTGATCGGGGAAACCACTGTAATAGGACCGCATGTAAAGCTGTACCAGGGCGTAACGCTGGGTGCACTGAGCATTGAAAAAAGTATGGCGCGCAGCAAGCGGCATCCTACTATTGAGGAACATGTAGTGATTTACGCCGGCGCCACCATTCTTGGCGGTGATACGGTGATAGGCCATCATAGCGTAATAGGCGGGAATGTGTGGCTGATTAAAAGTGTGGAACCTTTCTCCCGGATCTATTATAAAGCAGAACATAAATTTTCAGATACAAACCAGGACTAGTACAATGGCTTCCATCATAGATCTGATCGGCAACACGCCGATGGTAGAATTAAAGAAGATATCCGTTAACCCGGCCGTTAAAATTTTTGCCAAACTGGAAGGAAACAATCCTGCCGGCAGCGTGAAAGACAGGGCCGCCTATGGCATGATCAAAGGCGCGCTCGACAGGGGCGATATTAAGCCGGGCATGAAACTGATAGAAGCTACCAGCGGCAATACGGGTATTGCACTGGCCATGATTGCCAGTCTTTTCGGCATTGAAATAGAGCTGGTAATGCCTGCAGATGCTACCCGCGAGCGGGTGCTCACTATGGAAGTATATGGCGCCAAAGTAACGCTCACGCCAAAGGAATTGTCCATGGAAGGCTCTATCGACTATGCCAACGCCCAGGTGGAGAAAGGCGGTTACTATATGCTGAACCAGTTTGCCAATCCCGATAACTACGGCATGCACTATAAAACTACCGGACCTGAAATCTGGAAAGATACCAACGGGGAAGTGACGCACTTTGTAAGTGCGATGGGGACTACTGGTACTATTATGGGTGTATCCCGCTATTTAAAGGAGCAGAACCCGGCAGTACAGATTGTAGGATGCCAGCCTACCGAAGGGTCAAAAATCCCGGGCATCCGCAAATGGCCGGAAGCTTATCTCCCTAAAATATTTGAAAAACCGAGGGTAGACCGTATCATGGATATTTCAGAAGAAGAAGCGAGGATCATGACCAAAAGACTGGCAAAGGAAGAAGCGGTATTTTGTGGTATGAGCAGCGGCGGCGCTGTGGCAGCGGCTGTACGGGTATCAAAGGAATTACGTAGTGGCGTGATCGTTAGTATCATCTGTGATCGCGGCGACCGTTACCTTTCCAGCGATCTGTTTTCCTGAAAATATTTTTAAAGATAAAAAGAAACGGAGCGAAGAAAATCTTCGCTCCGTTTCTTTTATATCGATAGCAGGTGCTATTTTTTCATGTACATTACTTCTTTCACCAGTTTCACGGTACGTTCCACATCCGGCAGGTATTGCTTAACCAGGTTAGGAGCATAGTGCATAGGAGCATCCTGTGCGGTGATACGGCGGATCGGTGCATCCAGGTAGTCGAAACCTTCTTTCTGGATACGGTAAGTAATTTCGGAAGAAATACTTGCGAATGGCCATTGTTCTTCAACAATTACCAGGCGGTTTGTTTTCTTCACTGATTCCAGGATGGTGAACCAGTCCAGCGGACGAATGGTACGGAGATCGATTACTTCTGCTTCGATACCTTCTTTTGCCAGTTCTTCAGCTGCACCCAGCGCTACTTTCATCATTTTATTGAAAGATACGATGGTTACATCTTTACCGGCACGTTTGATATCTGCTTTACCAATCGGGATGATATATTCTTCTTCAGGAACTTCACCCATATCCCCATACATCACTTCACTTTCCATGAAAACAACCGGATCATCATCGCGGATAGCCGCTTTGAGCAAACCTTTTGCATCATATGGATTGGAAACGGAGATTACTTTCAGGCCCGGGATATTGGCGTAGTAACTTTCGAATGCAGTGGAGTGCTGCGCACCCAATTGACCGGCAGAACCGTTTGGTCCGCGGAAAACGATCGGGCAACCCACCTGGCCGCCACTCATTGCCAGCATTTTAGAAGCGGTATTGAGGATCTGATCCAGCGCCAGTACAGCGAAGTTCCAGGTCATGAATTCAACTACCGGACGCAGGCCGTTCTGTGCAGCACCTACTCCGATTGCAGCAAATCCAAGTTCAGCAATCGGCGTGTCAATAACACGTTTTGGACCAAACTCATCCAGCATTCCCTGGCTCACTTTATAAGCACCATTGTATTCGGCTACTTCCTCCCCCATAAGGAATACCCGTTCATCACGGCGAAATTCCTCCTGCAGGGCTTCTCTTAAGGCTTGTCTGAAAGCTATCTGACGCATGCTATTCTTAATTGAAAGTTTAAATGCCTTATTGAAAGGCAGGGCAAAAATATTGTTTGTTAGCGAAAAAGCAAAGCAAACGCCCGATTAATAATTATTATACCCCCCACATGCAGTCTGTATACTATTAATTAAAATAAATACATATATTTATATTTTAGACTATAGTACACCCGGCCAACAACTTTACCCGCTGTCATGATTACCATTATTATCCTAACCTTATGCTTTTTAGCTGCCCTGTCCTGTAAAATAAAAAAGGTGAAAGTACCGGAAATACAGGCGCTCCTGTGGTACCTTCACCTGGTTTTTGGCTGCTTAGCGCTCCTGTGCGTGTTATTGATGCTGAACGACTACGGCTTCAAGGGCACACAAACCGAACGGGTGTTCTTTACCCTCTACGCAGGTACCGGTATGCTGATTTACGGCCTTACCAAACCGGATAACGACGCCAGGTACGCCTACCTGACAGTTTTTTTTGGCTTCCCGTTTGTATTGCTGATTGGGCTGCTGCTGCCGCCGCTGCGTACCCTTACCCTGGTAGCCGCTATCACCTTATTGTCGGACAGCGAGTTTCAGCGCTATACTATTGACGACGATTACGCCCTGCAAACGAAAACTACCGGCATATTATCCAGCTACCCGGTTTACAGCCTGGTGGAAGATAAATACCTGTTTTTTGAGAAAATAGTGCCTGACGTGGTAAAACCAAAGGCTGCATTGCATTCGCTGAAGATGGTCAAAAAAGGGGAAGACAGCTTGAGAATACAGGTAAATAACATAGATACCGTGATTGCTATTTATTGATGAAGTGTAAACCTGTTTCAGGTTTATTTCTCCAGGTGTAAAGTTTTTTCAGGACAAAACCGGGGTGGAAGTGTATGAGGAGTGTATCATGAGTGTATCGGAGAAGTATCCGAGAAGTATCCAAAGAGTATTAACCCGCTTACCGGCAATGCCATAACGGCCCCTGCCGCTGTAAGATTAAATAAATCAGTCGTCAGCTGCTGGTTTCGAAAAAAACAGCAGCTGACGGCCTGTAATTAAACTCTTTCTATAATAATCGCGCTGGCGCCGCCACCACCATTGCAGATTCCTGCAACGCCGTAACGCGCCTGCTGCTGATGCAGAATTGCATTCAATGTTACCACAATCCGCGCACCACTGCAACCAATAGGATGTCCCATGGCTACGGCCCCACCCCATACATTCACTTTATCGAGCGACAGCCCCAGGTCTTTCGCATTGGCAATAGGCACGCAGGAAAATGCTTCATTCACTTCCGCCACATCCATGTCGCTGATTTTCAGGCCAGCTTTATTCAGTGCGTTGTTGATAGCTTTTACCGGGGTAGTGGTAAACCATTCCGGCGCCTGCGAAGCATCGGCAAAGCTGATGATCTTTGCCAGTGGCTTTAATCCGAGCGCTTTCAGTTTTTCACCGCTCACCAGCACTACTACTGCCGCACCATCGTTGATGTTGGAGGCATTGGCAGCGGTGATGGTGCCGTTTTTCTGAAAACTTGGTTTCAGGGAAGGCACTTTTTCAAAAATCACTTTCTTATAGTCTTCATCCTCAGACACCGTTACCACCTGTTTTCCGGGTACCTGTACCGGCACTACTTCATCTTTAAAATATCCTTTCTCCCAGGCTGCGGCTGCGCGTTTATAGCTTTCGATAGCGTACGCGTCCTGGTCTTCCCGGGTAATTTTGTATTCGGTGGCGCACAGCTCTGCTGCGTTGCCCATATGAAAATCCTTGTAAGGGTCCCAGAGGCCGTCGCGGATGATGCCGTCGGTAATGGCGCCATGTCCGAGTTTATAACCGGTACGGGCTTTATCCAGGTAGTAAGGGGTTGCGCTCATGTTTTCCATGCCGCCGGCCACTACTACGTCGTTGTCGCCCAGCATAATACTTTGGGCGCCCAGCATAATGGCTTTCATACCGGAAGCGCATACTTTGTTTACCGTAGTACAGGGAACATTGTTAGGCACGCCTGCAGCGAGACTGGCCTGATTAGCGGGCGCCTGGCCGAGGTTGGCGCTCAGCACATTGCCCATATATACTTCATTTACTTCTGCCGGGGCGATACCCGCCCTTTCCAGTGCCGCTTTAATAACGTGAGCGCCAAGCTGTGTGGCCGGAATGCCTGCCAGTGCGCCATTGAACGAACCGATAGGCGTACGGGCCACGGCTACTATAAATACTTCTTTCATCTGATAAATAAGATTGATTTGGCTAGTTTATAATCTACCAAATATAAGGAAAAGTTGCCGGGAACAGCAACCACGCCTACATGCTGATCCCCTTCTCTCCAAATCCTAATTTTCCCGTATGTTTGCAGTTGCATTTACGAAACCGTGATATCTCAGAACTCCATACAACAGATCCTCAGCCGCATTGATATTGTGGAAATTGTGGGTTCCTTCGTTAAACTGAAAAAAAGAGGCGCCAACTACTTAGGCTTGTGTCCATTTCATAACGAAAAGTCCCCTTCTTTCACCGTATCTCCCGGAAAAGAAATCTATAAATGCTTTGGTTGCGGCGCCAGCGGCAATTCCATCAGCTTTATCATGGAGCATGAAAAGTACTCCTATGTAGAAGCGCTCCGGTGGCTGGCACAACGGTACCAGGTAGAGCTGGAGGAAACGGAAGTAAGCCCCGAACTGAAGCAGCACCAGCTGATGGCGGATAGTTTGTTTATCATCAACAACTACGCCCGGGAGTACTTCACCGATACCCTTTTTAATAAAGATGAAGGCCAGAATGTGGGTCTGAGTTATTTTGAAGAAAGAGGATTTACGGAAGAAACCATCAAAAAGTTCCAGCTAGGCTACTGTCTGAATACCTTTGACTCTTTTGCCAAATCGGCACTGGACAAAGGCTACAACCTGGAATACCTTCAAAAAACAGGATTGGTTACCATCCGGAACGATCAACCTGCCGATAATTACCGCGGCAGGGTCATATTCCCGATCCATAACCAGTCCGGAAAAATACTGGGCTTCGGGGCGCGTATCCTGGTAAAATCAGACCGGGCGCCCAAATACATCAATTCTCCCGAAAACGAAATTTATGTAAAAAGCCGGGTACTGTATGGTACCTACTTTGCACGGCACGCCATCGATAAACTCAATGAGTGCCTGCTCGTAGAAGGTTATACCGACGTAATTTCCCTGCACCAGGCAGGTGTGGAAAACGTGGTGGCCTCCAGCGGTACCTCCCTTACGCAGGATCAGCTGCGGCTGATTAAGAAATATACCAATAACCTCACCATCCTTTACGATGGCGACAGCGCCGGGGTGAAAGCAGCGCTCCGCGGGCTGGACATGGCCATTGAAGAAGGATTGAACGTGAAGCTGGTATTGCTGCCGGACAAAGAAGACCCGGACAGCTATGTGCAAAAGATCGGTGCGGAAGCCTTCCGTGAATTCATTAAAGATAACAAGCAGGACTTTGTACTGTTCAAGCTGCAGCTGAGCATGCAGGAAGCCGGCGCCGACAGTAATAAAAAATCACAGCTGGTAAATGAAATCGCTGAAACCATTTCAAAAATTGATAAGGCGGAAGATTTTACCCGGCAGCAGGATTATATCCGTCAGTGCAGCCAGCTACTCCATATCGATGAACAGGGATTGATCCAGCTGGTCAATAAATTTATCCGCGACCGCCTCGTTAAACGGGAGCAGGCCTATGCGCGTAACAATCCCGCTCCCAGCGATGATGGCCTCAGCGAAGAAGCTATTGCCGCTATGGAGGCTGCTGAAACAGGCATTTCAGTAGACTCGCTCATCAACGGGCATGAAAAGCAGGAAAAAGAACTGGTGAAAATCCTGCTGCGTTTTGGCGATAAACCCTTCAGCGAAGAAGAAAACAACACCGTAGCCGACTATGTGTTCCATCTCCCCTACGATTTCGAGGCATTGGCAGAAAGTGAGCTGGTGAAAAGGATTTTAAGGGAATACAAAGCATTGTACGATGCAGGGAACCTGCAGGACAAACGGTGGTTCCTGTATCATGAAGATCAGCAGCTGTCAAAACAGATTGCCAATATACTGGAAGATAAAGAAGCCGATTTGAGTATTAACTGGAAAGACCGTTTCGAGATTGATACCGTATACGGTGATAATGCCTATCTGAGAGATACCATCTCCACTACCAACTATCTTATTCTGCGTAAGATCAAGAAGCTGATCCACGAAAACCAGGAAGAGGCTAAAAAGGCGACAGACATGGACCAGATCCTGAACTGCCTTGAAATGCAGAAGCACCTCAACTCCCTGGAAAAGGAACTCACGAACGGCATGGGCACCGTTATTTTCAAGTAACCGTTAACGTTAGTATCTCAAATCCGCTCCCATACCTGGAAGGAGAACGGGTACTGATTTTTTTCATCCGCCTCATGGCGCTCATCACTTACCAGTTCAAACTCTGCGCCATCCAGTTGGGGGAAAAAGGCATCCCCATGAACAACCGCATATACGCGGGTGAGATAGATCCGGTCTACTAACGCCCACGCCTGTTCGAAAATTTGCGAGCCGCCGGTGATAAACAATTCATCACCGCCGAATGACCTGGCTTTCTCAACACCTTCCTCTATAGAACGCACTACATATGCACCTTCCGGCTGAAAATCCGTTTGACGGGTAATCACGATATTAGGTCTGCCGGGCAATGGTTTGCCCAGGGAGTCAAATGTTTTACGTCCCATTACAATGGGTTTTCCCAATGTGGTGGATTTAAAATATTTAAGATCCAGCGGTAAACGCCAGGGTAACATATTGTTGATACCGATTACGTTATTTTCCGAAGCGGCTACGATAATGGATATACGCATATGGAAAGTTATATGGCTACCGGTGCTTTAATGGCCGGGTGAAACTGGTAATTCACCAGTTCAAAATCTTCATACTTAAAGGAGAAAATATCTTTTACGTCCGGGTTGATCTTCATCACCGGAAGCGGGAATGGTTGCCTGCCTAATTGCAGGTTGGCCTGTTCTATATGATTGCTGTACAAATGCACGTCTCCGAAAGTATGGATAAAGTCGCCGGCTTCCAGGTCGCACACCTGCGCCATCATCATGGTTAACAAGGCGTAGGAGGCGATATTGAAAGGTACACCGAGGAATACATCTGCGCTGCGCTGGTATAGCTGGCAGCTCAGTTTACCACGGGTTTGCCCTTTTGCGGGATCTGCAGGGGTTACATAAAACTGGAACAGGCAATGACAGGGGCTGAGTGCCATTTCCGGCAGTTCGCCCACATTCCACGCGTTCACAATAATACGGCGGGAATCAGGATTATTTTTGATGGTATTTACCGCTTCGGTGATCTGGTCTATTACCTTGCCGCTGCGGGTTTCCCAGCTGCGCCATTGCTTTCCGTACACGGGTCCGAGGTCGCCATTTTCATCGGCCCACTCATCCCAGATGCTTACGCCATGTTCTTTCAGCCAGGCGGTGTTGGTATCTCCTCTTAAAAACCAGAGCAGTTCATATATAATCGATTTGAGATGCAGCTTTTTGGTGGTCACCACGGGGAAACCATCCTGCAGGTTGAATCTCATCTGGTAGCCAAAACAGCTGGTAGTGCCGGTGCCGGTGCGGTCTGTTTTTACCGCGCCTTCCCGGATAATATGTTGTAATAAAGATAAATACTGCTCCATAAGGTCGCAATTTACGAAGTTTTCCAGTTGAAAAAATATAACATATTTAAGTCAAAGAAAAAAAGCGGAAGTACCCTTAAAATTTCGTAATCTGCTATATCATTTTACGTTACAATAAGATCGGCTTAATGAGAAGTCCTTGCCATCAGAGATGATGATGAAAAACCTGTAGTACCCCTTGTGCAAGGATCGCAACAAATTAACGCTATTAAACAACCAAAATCAAATCAGGATCTGTACTATCTATAAACCAGAAAAATAATCAGCAACATGATATTGTAACCTCGTTTTAATCATCATTCATTATCTAAACCATTTCAAGCTATGCTTCTACCAAAATCCAGCTTGCTGGTACTGCTATGCCTATGCAGTACCCTGGCACTATTTGCGCAGCAAAACATTACCGGAAAAATCCGGGATGCCGTCAGCGGCAAACCCATTCCGGGCGTCACCGTACGCATTCCCAACACCAATAAAGGGACCATTACTGATGCCGATGGCAACTATACGCTGGCCATCACGGCCGGCACTACCAGTTTAATGGTGAGCTATACCGGTTATAAAACCAAAACAATCAATCTTACACCGGGTAACAACGTAATAAACCTGAGCCTGGAAGAAGATTTCGCCCGGCTGGATGAAATTGTGGTAACCGGGTTGGCCACCAATGTAAAGCGAAGTAATCTTGCCAATGCGGTAGCTACTATTTCCGGCACGGAATTAAACGGGGTGGCGCCTGCGCAAACATTTGACGCAGCCATCAGCGGTAAGGTGCCCGGCGCACTGATAACCGCCAATTCCGGCGCCCCCGGCGGCGGCATCTCTGTAAAAATGCGCGGTATCACTTCTGTATTTGGCAACTCGCAGCCACTGTATGTTGTAGATGGTATTTTCTTCAATAACAGCAGTATTCCCGCCGGATTGAACGATGTAACCGGCGCCGCTACCTCGGGCAGTCCCAACAACCAGGACAACCCTTCCAGCCGCATTGCAGACCTCAACCCGGAAGACATTGAAAATATTGAAATCCTGAAAGGCGCTTCCGCCGCCGCTATGTATGGCGCCAAAGCTGCTGCCGGCGTAATCATCATCACCACCAAAAAAGGTAAATCAGGCAAAACGAAAGTGTCCCTCAACCAGGAAACCGGTTTTACCAAAGTACGGCACCTGATGGGCGTCCGCACCTTTACCCCAGAAACAGCTGCTGATCTTGCAGGTACTGCCGATAACCCTGATCCTGACGTACAGGCGAAGCGTGCTGCTTACAAGGCGCAGTTCACCGAGGCAAAGAATGCCGGGAAGATCTTTGACTATGAAAAAGAGCTCTTCGGGCAAACCGGACTGGTGCTGAACACCGGCGTGTCTCTCAGTGGCGGCGGTGAAAAAACTACCTTCTATCTTTCCGGCAACCGGCGGCAGGAAAACGGTATTGTGAAAGGCACCGGCTATTTCAACAACTCCATCCGGCTGAATGTGGATCATAAGGTGAGCGATCGTATATCCATAGGCGTTACTACCAACTATATCAACTCTTCCGCCGACAGGGGGCTCACCAATAACGATAACAACGGCGTTTCCCTCGGTGTGGCGTTGTCGTCCACACCCGATTTTGTGAACCTGTTTCCCAACGCGCTCGGTGAGTATCCGCGCAATAGCTTCGCCAGTTCCAACCCGCTGGAAACGCGCGACAATATGATCAACAACGAACAAACCAACCGCTTTGTTGGTGGTGGTAATATTGAGATACGGCTGCAGCAAAGCGACCGTTCCACCACCAGGCTGGTAGGGCGCGGTGGTATCGATTACTTCAATTTCAAAACCACCGCCTTGTTTCCACGTAACCTCCAGTTTGAAGAGAACGGACAACAGGGACATTCCATCCAGGGCAATACCAACAACACCAATACCAACATCGGCGGATTTATAGTGAATACGTTTACGCCAAGCGACAAGCTCAGTTTAACCAGTACTGCCGGCGCCACCCTGGAAACCGGTTATCTCGACAATATTGTTACCGTAGCTACCAACCTGGTATCCGGCCAGAGTAACCTGGATGCCAGCGCCAACACCACTACCCGGCAATTCCGCCAGAAATACCGCGATAACGGTATTTTTATCCAGGAAGACCTTTCCCTGATAGACGCCATTACTTTCAGTGCCGGCGTACGTTTCGACCGGTCCACCAACAACGGCGAATACCAGAAATATTACGTTTTCCCCAAAGGATCTGTTTCCTGGAATATTGCCAAAATGGATTTCTGGAAGGTAGCCGGTGTGGATAATCTCAAGCTGCGCGCAGCTTATGGCCAATCCGGCAACGTACCTCCTTATGGCAGTAAATTTACCCAGATGCTCGGCAGCAATATCGGCGGCTTCCCCGGCGTGCTGGTAGAAAACCAGCAGGGCAACCCCGATATTAAACCGGAACGGCAAACAGAATTTGAAACCGGGCTGGATGTAAGCGTACTGAATGGCCGCATCAGCCTGGAAGCAACTTACTATAACAAAAAGATTTATGACGTATTACTGCGTCATGCGCTTCCCGGTTCTTCCGGTTATGCTACTGAATGGAAAAACAGTGGTGACCTGAGAAATAAAGGAATAGAGCTGGGATTAAACCTGATACCCGTGAACCAGCCCAATGTGCGGTGGAACAGCAGCATTAACTGGTGGCAAAACCGTTCCAAAGTCACCAAGCTGATCATTCCTCCCTATGCCATTGGCGCCTTTGGTAACTCCCTCGGCACTTTTTACCTGGAAGAAGGACAACCCGCCACACAGCTCAAAGGCATTGTAAACGGCGACCTGAAGCTGATCGGAAATGCTGAACCGGATTTCCAGATGAGTTTCTTCAATGAATTAACCGTGTTCAAAAACTTCTCCCTGCGTTTCCTCATCCACTGGAAAAAAGGCGGCGACAACATTAATCTTACACAGCTGCTCACCGACGCAGGAGCCACCTCTTTTGATTATGACGATGAGATGAAAGGCACCAAGGCAGGGCTTTACCGCCCTGGCGCAGGCGATGCTTCCATTTATGTGCAGGATGCTTCGTATGTGCGTATCCGTGAGATCGGCCTTTATTACAATATTCCCATGAAAAATACATCCGTGCTGAAAGCAATCCGTGTAGGTGTATCTGCCAATAATTTCTTTACATGGACAAAGTACGTGGGGTATGATCCGGAAGTATCCAACTTCGGAAGTAACACCATTACTACCGCTCAAACCCGTGGCAGTAACGGGTTATCAACCGGAGTAGATGTTATGCCGTTCCCTGCATCTAAAAGGGCCAGCTTTCATGTTGGCGTCGATTTCTGATCATTTTCCATCTGCTTAAAAACATTACATATGAAAAAGTATCTTTCAATAACAGCGATCGCTCTTTTACTGCTGGTGATGAACGCCTGCCAGAAAGGAGAGATCAACAGTTTGAATACACCCGTGGTAAGCGGCATCACTACCGATCCTTCCAGGAGCGACCTGTTTAACCTGGTAACCGGCGCCGAATCCGGCATGCGTAACAGCCTCTCTGCTTACCTCGATGGTACCGGTATTATTGGCCGGGAAATTTACCGTTTCTCCGGTGCAGAACCCCGGTACACCACCGATTTGCTGGGTGGCGGTTCCAAACAGCTGGACAATAACACCTTTTACCTTACCAACCCCTGGTCGGGCCGCTACCAGGTAGCCAGGCAGTGTTTCATTTTACTCGATGCCATCAGCAATACCCGCACGGAAGTAGCGTCTGATGTGCAAAAGAAAGCCTTTACAGGATTTGCCAAAACGCTGATCGGCTACCAGTTGCTGCTGAATCTCAACATGACAAATACCAATGGCGTACGTATTCCCGTTCCCAATGGCGCTACCCTGGGACCTGTGATTACCAACCCTTCGGTAGTGATGGATTCTATATTGAAATTCCTGGATGAAGGAAAAGCCGATCTTACCGGATCGGAGGTTATTTTTCCTTTGTCGGATGGGTTCCTGGGATTTAAAGATGCCGTTGGGCTGATTAGATTTAACCGCGCCATTGCCGCCAGGGTGTATACCTATCAACAGAAATGGAGTAACGCACTAACCGCACTCAATGAATCCTTCTTCGACCTGAACGGCGCTTTAAACAGGGGCGTTTATCATGCTTTTTCCACCAATGGCGGCGATCTTGCTAATACCATGTATCTCCCGCCAAATGGCAACGGGGAAATAAGAGTAGCGCATCCTTCTTTTGCTACCAATATTCTGCCGGGCGATGACCGCATCTCCAAAACATCGTTGCGGACTTCTTCCGCCAGTCAGAGTGGTTTAACCGGCAACCGCGATGTGATTGTATGGACCTCCCTGAACGCACCCATCAGCATTATCCGGAACGAGGAGCTGATATTGATATACGCGGAAGCCAAGATTCAGACAAATGCATTCCCCGACGCCATTGTGGCGCTCAACCGCATACGCACAGCGCATAACCTTGCGCCATATGCCGGTGGCGCTGTTTTAAATGCATTAATTACTGAACTGTTGTATAACAGGCGCTATTCCCTGTTTATGGAAGGGCATCGCTGGATAGATGTAAGGAGATATAACCTGTTGGGAACATTGCCTAAAGACAGGCCTGATGATGATGTGTGGCCTAGGTATCCGTTGCCGCAGAGTGAAAGCAATATTTAAAACTGATAGTATTATCCATAAAAAAGCGAAGCGCATCCTGGATGCGCTTCGCTTTTTTATGACTTATGCCATGGCTCTTCTCTTCATTTCCTTCCTGATAAGTGCCAGTTCGCGGCCCATTTGCCCGGCGATGGAGGTGTTCTCCTGCGCCCTGCGGATCAGGTAAGGCATTACTTCTTTTACGGGACCATAGGGCAGGTATTTGCTAACATTATAACCGGCATGCGCCAGGTTAAAAGTGATGTTATCGCTCATGCCCAGCAGTTGTGAAAAACTTACATGCGGATGGTTATGCGGCAGTCCTTTTTCGTGGAGCAGCCTGGCGGCAAACATGCAGCTGTTTTCGTTATGCGTGCCAATGAAAACCGCGAGTTTATCGAGGTTATCGATGCAGAATTTTACGGCAGCATCATAGTCCTTATCCGTAGCCTCTTTGCTTGGCTGGATAGGCGTTGGATAATTATTCTCTGCAGCGCGTTTGTTTTCTTTTTCCATGTAGGCGCCGCGCACCAGTTTGGCGCCCAGCAGGTAGCCGTTCTTTACTGCTTTTTCCAGGGATACCTGCAGGAAAGGGTAACGGTCGTGGCAATACATCTGGAAGGTATTGTACACGATTACCTTTCCTTCGTTGAATAACGACATCATTTCATCCGTGAGCGCGTCTACCGGGTCCTGGATCCAGGATTCTTCTGCATCCACGAGGATGGCTACGTTATGACGGGCGCCTGCTTCAGCGATGGCGTGCACACGGTTGCGTACACGGGTATATTCCTGTTGCTCGGCGGGCGTTAATGTTTCCTTGCGGTGTACTTTTTCCAGCAGATCGAACCGGGCAAAACCGGTAACTTTTATAGCGATAAAAGGAATATCGGGTCTGGAGGCAGCATACTGAATGGCACGGATGAACTCAGGAACAGCGGCATCATAGCTTTCTTCCCCTTCCATGGCTTCCACGCCATAGTCGAGTGCCACCCCTACATGATAGTTACCCAGTTGCAGTGCAGTGGTAGCTGCTTCTTCCAGGGTTTCGCCGCCGCAGAACTGTGAGAAAATAGTGCTTTTAATAATTCCTTTTATGGGTAATCCCAGTTTAAAGGCGATGGGAGTCATCACGGCGCCTAATTTTACCAGCCAGGGCTTCCCGATATTACTAAAGAGAAAGTTGGCTTTTTTCAGTGCCTTGTCGGTCTTTGCCTCAAATGCGATAGCGGTATTATCAAATGATAAAGGTAGCTGCTTTTCCATGGGCCGCAAAGTTAGGGTGCGTCCGGCTTCTAAACAAAAATCATTATAATATCAGTATATCTTTTTAACAGCGTTAACAGATATTGTCTATTGCTTCTCAGAAATTGTTTAAGCATACCCTTATGCCGCTGTTTATTTTATTACTTTTAGGTCTTTTAAGATACATACAAAATTCCCGGAATATGCTATTTAAACCTGATACTATTTCCCGTTGTTTTTTCAGCCGCTGTTCGCTGGCATGGTTACTAACGGGCGGAATAGTGATCACCGGCTGCCAGACAAAAGCACCGGAAAACGCACCTGTGAACCTGAAAACGCCGGGCATTGAATACCAGACCTATAAAGGCGCCACCGGCCGGCGTACTGCTATTACGCTGCCCGACAGCTCCCGGGTAATACTCAACTCCGCTTCTGTACTGGAGGTGCCCGCCAATTATTTACAGGGCAACCGTGCCGTGATCCTCGACGGCGACGCATTCTTTGCCGTAGTTCCATCTACCGATACTTTTACGGTTACCAGCGATAAATTAAGGGCTACCGTGCTGGGCACCGAATTCAAAATGCGTTCCTTTGCCAGTCAGCATGGCGCTACCGTATACCTTCTCAACGGGAAAATCCGCGTGGGAAAATCCTATCATTCTGCCACCGATAACCAGCCGGAAATACTGGAACGGGGACAAATGATCCTGGCCAATAATGACATCGACCTGATGGAAAAAGAAACCTATCATCCCGAAGAACTGGAAACCTGGTTATCTGATACACTGCGGATCAATAATGCCAATCCTATGGCACTTTCCCGCACACTGGAAGAATGGTTTGGCGTAGAAGTGGAAATGAAGGGGGATGCTTCCAAAGCACCGGCGATTACAGATGCCGCGTTTTTTCATGCTTCATTGGAGGAGGTGCTGAATAACCTTGGTGAACAACAGCATTTCAAATATAAGATCCGTGATAATAAAGTGGTGATTACTTTTTAGTATAGGCTTTAACGTTAGATGCTTTTCGCGGAGGTTGTCTTTCGCGGAGGTTGTCTTGAGCACTGATTACACTGATTATGCTGATTACCTTGATTTTACTTTTTTGATTTTATAAGGATTTGGGGAGATGGAAGCGGAGCAGGATTTGGTTTTATAATGATTTGGGGAGATGGGAGCGGGTTTGGGGTTGGTTTAGAAATGGATTTTCCTGTTGAAGGAAAAGATGGTGGCATCGGGATTTTTCTTTCCCTGTATGAGGTCAGTGATGATATTGGCGGCCATCTGGCTGAAAGTGATCCCGTTGCCGCCGAAGCCCAGTGCAAAAAAGGTATGCGGCATAGGTGCGAAAGGGCCGATAAACGGGAGTCCGTCTTCTGTAGCGCCAAAGGTGCCGGTCCATTTAAACTCGGGGTGGAAGCGCAGCTCGGGGAATTTCTTCTGAAGGTCTTTTTCGAGGGCCTTTGCTTTTTGGTGGATTAGCTTATCCCGGCGGCCGGGGTTATAAAAGGGCTCATCACGCCCCCCTACCATTATACGGTGATCGCTGGTAGTACGCATGTAGAGGTAAGGGGATTTTGTTTCCCATATCAGGCAATCCTGATACCACTGTTCTTCTGCGTGATTGGGTTCACTTGCGATGGCATAAGTGGAGTTTAATTTCAGCAGCGGCGTTTTGATATATTGCAGCACCTCATATCCTGTGGCAATCACGAGGTAACGCGCCGTAACCTGGTACCCCTGTGAAGTTTTTAACACTACGCTGCGAGGACGGAAATCAATATCCACCACGGCGGTACGGTCAAATACCTGCGCACCATGTTTGATATTGTGCTGATGCAAGGCATGGGTAAGCATATATGCATCTGTTTGCGCGGCGGTATGGGAATAGATGGCAGCCGGCGCATCAAAGCCCATCTTTGCTTTTACTTTTGCGGCATCCCACCACTCTATTTTCAGCCCCAGCTCCCGGCGGGCTTCCAGTTCTTCCGATAGTTTTTTTACGTCTTTGAGGTATGAAGCAAGGTACAGGCTATGTTTTCGTTCAAAATGCGGGAAATGCAGGGCTTTGCAAATCTGCTCCAGCTCGAGGATAGCAGCCACAGACAGTTCATATGCCCTGTTGGCATGGTAAGTACCCACTTTATCCCGTAGTACCGATAAAGGCGTATCAATTTCATACTGTAACAGCGAGGAACTGGCCGCTGTGCTGCCAAGCCCAATGGTCCGGGCATCGGCTACCACGCAGGGAATACCTGCGTTTGTTAGGGCATAGGCCGTTAAGGCGCCGGAGATGCCCCCGCCTATCACGGCCACGTGCGTACGAATATCCCGTTCCAGCCAGGGATAATTGTATGGGAGGCCGTTACGGATCAATGAATAAGGGTAACCTGACTGAAGATCCATATTTATTGATTTTACAAAAGCTGCACCAGAAATTCGTATCTTCTGTCAGCAAAATTAACTGTCATGAAAACACTAACTTTCTCAACCGGTTGTTTACTGATGGCTGTGAGTGCTTTTTCCCAAACGGCGCCCTGCTGCCATACAGATGCCATCACTGAATTTGCTGCACTGGCCAACCAGGAAGAATTCCGCATGGCGCACAAAGATCCGCTGCCATTTACCTACCAGGGAACTACGGGCGCTGCCATCACCTTTCCTGCTACAGATGGAACACCTGCGCACGGCTTTCTGTTCAAAGCCAAAGAAACCTCCGGTAAATACCTGCTGGTGTACCAGGAATGGTATGGCGTTAACGACTACATCAAAAAGCAATCGGAACAGCTGTACAACGACCTCGGAGGCAAAGTAAATGTGCTGGCAGTGGATATGTATGATCAGAAAATAGCTACCAACCGCGAAGATGCTGCTAAATTAATGCAGGGAGCTTCCAGGGAAAGATTACAGGCCATTATGCAGGGCGCCATTAACTACGCCGGGAAAACGGCTAAAATAGCTTCTATTGGCTGGTGCTTCGGCGGCGGACTCTCTTTGCAATCGGGTTTACTGGCTGGGCCTCAAAACGCAGGCGTAGTGATGTATTATGGCATGCCTGAAAAAGATGTGAATAAACTAAAAACCCTGCAGGGACCTGTACTGGGATTTTTCGGTAATAAAGACAAAGGCATTAACCCGCAGGTGGTGGATGAATTTGAGAAAAACATGCAGGAAGCAGGTAAAACGCTCACGGTTAAACGTTATGATGCGGCGCATGGCTTTGCCAATCCGAGCAATCCCATTTTCGACAGCGCCGCTACCGCGGATGCATATAGTCATGTGGTGCCATTCCTGAAGAAAATATTTTCATTGTAAGTGTTAAGCGGAGGGAATGTTCCCTCCGCTTAACTATTTTTATTTGCCGCCGAGCCTCAGCAGCAATTCTTTTGTTTTCCTGATACCTTCTTCTTCGGATAATTTTTCGCCTTCGTACTCAATACCCATGAAGCCATTAAAGCCGGCGTCCTTCACTGTTTTGAGGATACGGGTATAGTCGATGGTTACTTCATTGCCGTTGGCATCGAAGTCGTATGTTTTTGCGCTCACGCCCTTTGCAAAGGGCATGAGCTCTGCCACTCCTTTATACCGGTCGTATTCTTCGAGGCAGGTGGTTTTAGCCCAGGCTTCCGGTGTATTGCTCTCCGGCTTACTACGTTTAATGCAGAAGTTACCCAGATCCGGCAGGGTACCGCAATTAGGCATGTTCACGGTTTTCATTACGCCGCTCAGCCATTCGCCGTTGGAAGACATGCCGCCGTGGTTTTCCACGATCACGCTGATGTCGTGTTCCTTTCCAAAGGTGGCCAGTTTAGTGAGGCCATCCGCTGCCGCTTTGGCTACTTCTTCCGGGGCGCCTTCTCCCGCTGCGTTTACACGGATAGCATGACAACCCAGGAACTTCGCTGCTTCTACCCACTTGTAATGATTTTCAACTGCCTTCATTCTCTTCTTCACATCCAGGTCGCCCATTTCGCCTTCCCCGTCGCACATAATGAGTACGCTGCGAACGCCCAGGTCGTCGGCGCGTTTCTTCATTTCTGTGAGGTAGGCCTGATCCTTTGCTTTGTCTTTGAAGAACTGGTTCACGTATTCAATGCCTTCAATGCCAAATTCATTCTTTGCGCGGGAAGCAAAATCGAGGTGATTCATTTTACCGGCAAACAACGCTTTATGGAACGACCATTCCGCCAATGAGATCTTAAAGAAAAGTTCGCGGGCAGTGGCTTCACCGGGTTTGGCAGCTGCGGCGCTGTCGCCTTCACTTTTAGTGGATTTCCCCTCATTACAGGCGGCCAGTATAGCGGGCAACATTCCCATTCCCATGGTGTACACGCCCATTTGACGCAGGAACTGCCTGCGGTTGTTAACATTACTCATATACGTGGGTTTTAAAGTTCATTCTCCTAAAATATTCATTTACACGGGGGAAAGCAAGTTAAAACGTATAAATTTTAAGAGAAAAAAAAAGAGCAGTTGAAAAGGGAAGATGATCACAGGCCGCTGCTATAGGCAGACTGCCTTAGCGGGAGATATAAATACAGATAGCTCGCCACGCTGATAGAA
The DNA here is from genome assembly GCF_050434025.1 of Chitinophaga sp. W3I9. NCBI lineage: Bacteria > Pseudomonadati > Bacteroidota > Chitinophagia > Chitinophagales > Chitinophagaceae > Chitinophaga > Chitinophaga sp. W3I9. Next base: position 2,546,664 of record NZ_JBNPWC010000001.1, on the reverse strand, counting down.
ATCAGCGTATAACCGTGACAGTTACTCCTGCCTATTTTTAATTCCGGTTTCTTGTTGAATACCTTTTTATTTTATGTCATCCGCCAATACAGCCAGGACTCCCTGCAACACCGCTTCGTGCCGCATGATGCGGAAATGGCCATCACCGGTGATGCGGAGCGATTGTATGGCCGGGTATTGCTGCAGGTAGTCATCTATTTCCGTGGCTTTTGCGAGGGTATCAGTTGTATCGTAAGCCATCCATATTTTATCGGCTTTGATATGATTGATATAGCGGTGCAGGTCCATTTCAGCAAGATCTTCTTTCAGTCTTTGCCGGATCAGTTGCCGCAGCACGGGCATTACCACCGGGTGGATACGGAACAGGCGGAGTGCTTCATTAAAAAACACGGGAGCGCTCAATGCCGTGCTGAGCATCAGCAGACGGGGCACGTGTACATTTTTGCGGGAGAGTGTGAGTGCGGCATTGAGTCCGCCGAACGAATGGCCAACGATAGCGTGCAGAGGTTCTTCCTCTTGCATCACCTGTTCCAGTACATGCATCCATTGTACCAGGTTGGTGCGTTTGCCACCGGAGAGGCCGTGTGCCGGCCCATCGTAGGATACCACCTGGTAGCCCTGTTGCACCAGTGAGCTGATCAGTTGTTTAAAAATGGAGGGGGCTGCCACCCCAGCCGTGGAGCAGTAATACTTTGGGGCCTGTGGTTCCCCATCGGTAGGTGGTTACTTTCAGGGGAGCGTTATCAAACGGATAGCTGGTTACCTGCAAATGTTGCAATACCGCCTGATCGCGGAACTGCTGATGTACCGGCCGGAGCTTCAATGCGGGCGGTGTGCAGTACAGCCGGTAAAACAGTTTGGCCGTGGTAACCGGGAACGGGCGGCTCATGGCGGATAATATCACGCCGGTCATCCGCAGTGACAATGGTAAAACCTGGTGTTGCATTATAGACCGATTGGTTTATTTTTAGAACAAAAAAAAGTTAAAGAGAATGCTGCCTGATTTCTTCTCTTAACGCTTCCAATACCACGAGCATTTGTTTGTTATGTCCGAGCACGCTGCTTACGAGTATAGCACCTTCCAGCATGGTAAACATCCGGATAGCAAATTTCCGTTCGTCCCAGTCTTTTTCAAACTCGCCATGCTCCTTGCCATACTGCACCATTTTAGCGATGCGCGACTGGTAATAGAGCACCAGCTCACTCACCTTTCTTTTCAGCCCCGGATTAGTATCATCTGCTTCCACGCCGAAGTTGAGCATCGGGCAACCGCCGGCGATCTTTTGTTCTTCCGGGTAGCGGGCATAATACTGAAACAGCGCCTCAAATTTCCCGGCCGAAGTATTAGCCGTGGCCGTCACCTGCCGCAGGTTCAGCTTCTCCTCTTCAGCGATATAATCGAACACCTCCATCACTATTTCCTCTTTGGAGGAAAAGTTCCCGTACACGCCGCCCTTCGCCAACCTGGTGGCTTTGAGGATGTCACTGATAGAAGTACCGGCCACCCCCTTTTTATTGAAAATAGGAGCGGCTTTTTCTATGATGAACTGGCGCGTCTTTTCTGCTTTACCCATGCGAGGACTAAATTAGACCAATTGGTCCATTCCAACAAATATTTCTCGCGCGCGGATTTTGTCTTTCTCGCTGATTACGCTGATTTTACTGATTACTCGGATTTTTACTTTTGGATTTTTTTAGATTTCTTTGATTTTTTAATAATAATTAAGGGAGATAAAAGCGAATATCCGCTTCTATCTCCCTTAATCCTTTATAAAATCCAAAAGTAAAAATCCGAGTAATCAGTAAAATCAGCGTAATCAGCGAGAAAGACAACATCCGCGTTAGAAATTGAAGATGCGTTCAATCGCAGGCGCATAGGCCGCCCCGATGGGGATGGGAATGTTTTTGATGTAAAGGGAGTTGCGGTCGGCGCGTTCAATTTTTTTATTGGCTACAATGTAGGAGCGGTGCACACGGGTGAAGGAGCCGATGGGCAGCAGGTCTACCGCTTCCTGCATGGAAAGGCGGGAGATGAGCTTGCGGTCGGTGAGGATGAAGTTCACGTAGTTGCCGGCGCTTTCAAGGTAAAGGATATCATCGAGTACAATACGGAATTGTTCGTAGCCGCTTTTCACGAAGATGTAGTCTGTTTGTTCCTTGCCTGGGGCGGGGCCATTTTGTTGCTTCAGTTGCAGCAGGTTATTGGCTTTGTTGCAGGCTTTCATGAAACGTATCAGGGAAAAGGGTTTGAGCAGGTAATCAATCGCGTCGAGCTCAAAGCTTTTCACCGCATGTTCTGAATAGGCGGTCGTAAAAACCGTCATGGGCGGATGAGGGAGACTGGATAAAAAATCCAGTCCGGATATATCCGGCATTTTGATATCCAGGAAGAGCAGGTCTACTTTTTCTTTGCTGAGAAAGTCGATGGCTTCAAAAGCATTGGTAAAAAAACCCTTCATTTCCAGGAAGGGAACCTTGGCAGCGTGATTTTTGATAACAGCCAGCGCCACCGGTTCATCATCTATCGCAATAGCAGTCATCTTTGGCTATTTTACGGGTAAGCAATACAGGGATCTAACTAATTTTGCCGAGCAATAATCTCCGGGCTTGCTGCCAGAGATTCTGGTACTGGCCGTTTTCGCGGCTTTGCCACTCTTTTACGAGGGCGTCGGCTTGTTCGCGGCGCAGGTCGCGGGTAGATTCAAACAGGTGATCCACCGTTTCCTTGTCGGCTGCCAGTGCGGCGGCCTGGTAGTGTTCCATTAATTCCTGGCTGGTATCTGTTTGCAGCCTTGCGGAGGCTACGCCCTGGGCAGTGGCGGCAGCCAGCTTTTCATCGTATTCTCCTTTGGGCATCAGTATTTTGCTGAGCAACGGCATTACTTCAATGAGGGTAATGATAAATACAATGAGGCGATAACGTTGTTTTACCGGCGGATGCGTTTCGGTGAGCTCATTCAGGGCTTCTATCTGTGCCAGGAATCCGTTGGTGAGGGTACCGACATATACAGATTCTTTCACGCTGTCGACGCTGTGCATACGGGCCATTTGTGCCTGCAGCTGTTGCTGCTGCGGCTCCCAGGCTCTTTGCATGGCCTGCAGCTCCTCTTCTGATTTGAGGTAAGCCGATTTTTTTACGCGGGCAATGTCTGACTCTCCTATTCTGCCGGAGCCACCGGTGCCATCGGTTTCTTTGATATAACCATCTTTATATACTTTCAGCTCCGCGGTTTTTTGCGCCAGCTGCTGCTTGCCCTGGTCAAGGGATTGCTGCAGGGTGGCCATCTGGCCGGCGTTGAGCTTTACCAGCTGCGCCCGGTAGGCATCGAGCTTTGCCTGCTTGCCAAGTTCCAGCTGCGTATCAATATCTTTCTTAAATAACATTAATACCACCGGCTGGGAAATAAACAAACCTATGGTAACGGCGAGGACTAAACGAAATATTACCGGCATTACTTTTATGCTGCCGTTGGTACGGGACATGGCAGCGATGAGGGTACGGTCGACCGATAAAATAGCGAAGCCAAAAAACAGCGCCAATCCGGCCACCACCATGTCATCGTTTACGATGGTGGAAAAGAAATAGCCCCATGACAGCGTGGCAAACATCCACGTAACCAATACTGATACACCAATGATCCGGTACCGCTCTTTCTCGGTTTTACACTCCTGCAAAACATCGGCATCAGCAGCGGCCAGCCACCACAAAAAGCGCGTCATGCCATCAGGCCCGGGTACCACTTCTTCTTCTTTTTTCATTTACTTATTTATTAACATCAATAGTCAGATGGATAAAAAACTCAGTAGCCGTGTGACGGATACTCAGCTCGTGCCGGTGCGGATACAATAAATTTAGTCTTTCTTTTACATTATTCAAACCAATGCCCATTCCCTCCCTTTCCGGATCATTTTCCGGGCGGGGATGCACGCTGTTATACACATCAAAGAAGATCTGATCAGTCGTACAGCTCAGGGAAATCACGATGCGGGAGCGATGCCGCAGGCTGATCCCGTGCTTAAACGCATTTTCCACGAAAGGGATCAGCAACATCGGCGCAATTTCATGCTGGCATTGACTTTCATCGATATTTACCTCTATCAGGATATCGGGCGATGACAATACACGCAGGCGTTGCAGGGCGATATAATTTTGCAGGTAAGCCACTTCCTTATCCAGTGGAATTTTTTCCAGGTGGTTATCATGTAGCATAAACCGCATCATATCACCCAGTTTCTGGATGCCTTCGCTGGTGCGGGCAGCCTCTTCCTGCAGGGCGGTTCCATACAGCGTGTTAAGGGCATTGAATAAAAAGTGCGGATTGATCTGGGAACGGAGGAAGTCGAGGTTGGCAGTGGAATGCCCCAGCGCCTTTTTCAGCGTTACCACCGTGTTCACCTGCTTCCGGCGGCTTTTAAACAACAGCCAGCAAACAGGCAGTACAATACCTGCCGATACCGCAATGCCGATAAAAGCCAGTGCTACAAACCAGCCTCCGTTGCGGTGCACCAGTGCGCGGCATATCAATGCCAGCAACACATTGCTTCCCAGGATGGTGAAAACGATATCCCGGATCAGGAGACTTTTATTCCGGTGAGTGTCCTCGAAGGCGGGGAATACCTGGTACCGGAGAATAAAGAACACGGCAATCTGCGAAGGACCAAAGAAAAAGATCATCAGCGCCATATCCCTGGAATCGGAGAACGACAAACAAAACAATACCATAAATACGCCGGCAGCCCAGCAAATTTCTGTGAGCATCTGCCTGAAAGCCATATCTGTTGCAATGCGCGGATACAGCATACTCACCAGCGCTTTCCGGAAATAATAATATGCTACATACAGCACACCGGAAAAGACCGTAGTAATGAAAGCTGTTTTAGCAAAATACATATGCGCACCCCGCACCGTGTCATATACGCCCAGCAGGTAGCCGTTGTAATAAGAATTGGCGACCATCATCATGGCGAAATAAAACAACCCTACCGGGATCAGCAGCAATATGCCACCCAGCCATTTTCCCTTCTCCAGGAACTCCGGTACAATGACAAAGTTCACCAGCAGGAAACTTACATATACCAGTGTAACCCGTCCCATTGAGGGCAGCAGGTAATGAATGTAATAATCGAATACCTGGTGGTAAGTGTCGAATTTTCTACCATAGATGTCCTGCAATTCAAATACGTTATACACAATGCTGGGATATAGGATCGAAAACATCAGCAACACAAAAATGGCGGTTACGATGCCAAATTCAATTTTCTTAAATTGATTCATAAGGTTGATGTATTTAGGGCAATAATAGCATTTGTTGCCATGCAGCAGGGGCAAAATGGGATGAAAGTAGTGTAATCCGGTATGAAATGGGCTTTGACAGTAAGAATTATAATAAATCGGTAATCTTTATTATTTTCATCGCCTCAACAAGCCCGATATGAGCACTTCCAACAGACGTAAATTTTTAGGAACCGCAGCAGCGCTTGCCGCTGGTACTGCCGCTGCCGCAGCAATCCCCTCAACAAATATGGAAAAGAAATACCCGATTGTGCATCATGTGTTCTTCTGGCTGAAGAACCCGGATTCCAAAGAAGACCGCGACAAACTGGTGGCCGGTGTAAAAACCCTGTCGAAAATTGAAACCGTTCGTGACCTGCGTGTAGGCGTGGTAGCGAGTACCGAAAAACGCGATGTTGTGGATAACAGCTGGGGCGTATCAGAGCTGATCTTTTTCAGTGATCTCGCCGGACAAGCCACCTATCAAACCCACCCCATACACCTGGAGTTTATTAAAAACTGCAGTCATTTATGGGAGAAAGTAATCGTTTATGATGCCGTAGAGGTATAAAAAAATATCATGGCAACGGAATACTGGATGAGCGGGCCGGTAGAAAACATACCGGCATTATTGCAACCCGTGGCGCATGCGTTATTGCAGGCCAACCAGGAAATAAATACCCTGATGCAGGATTTCCCGGAAACACTTTTATGGGAAAAACCGGCGGGACTGGCCTCGCCGGGATATCATCTTCAGCATGTGAGCGGTGTGCTCGACCGGCTGTTTACCTACGCCAGGGCGGAAGCGCTCAGTCAGCAGCAATTTGCCGCCCTGGCCGGTGAAGGTAACCCAGGCGCCACCCTCCACGATTTGCTGGATCATTTCAATGCACAGGTACATCAATCGCTGATGCAATTGTCGGCCACCCCGGAAAACACCCTCACCGATTTCCGGGGCGTGGGCAGAAAACAACTCCCCTCCACCGTATTGGGATTACTATTTCATGCTGCGGAACACACCATGCGGCATACCGGGCAACTGCTGGTTACGGTAAAAGTACTGCTGGAAATGCATGCCCGTTGAAAGCAGAGAAGCATTACCCTTCATGTAAATCCGGATTGTTTTTATCCGTAAAACTATAAATTAGCCCTATGAAACGCTTATTCCTCCTTTCCCTCGTGTTGGGTTGTTATACCGGCATGCAGGCACAGCAAACGCAGAAACCACCTTTACACGGCAAAAACTGGATGGCCGTAACCGGCAAGCCACTGGCTGCAACAGCCGGCGCCATGATCTTCCAGCAACACGGCAACGCCGTGGATGCCGCCTGCGCTATGCTTGCCGCTACCTGTACCATGTGGGATGTGCTCAGCTGGGGCGGAGAAACACAGGCACTCATATACAATCCGAAAACAGGAAAAGTAATTGCCATCAATGCCCTGGGCGTGGCGCCTACAGGCGCTACTCCCACCTTTTATAAAGGAAAAGGATACGACTTCCCACCTGAATACGGTCCCCTGGCAGCAGTAACACCGGGAACTGCAGGTGGGTTGTGCTACATGCTGGCAGAATATGGCACTCTCAGTTTAAAACAGGTATTAGCGCCCGCCATGGAAATGGCCGCCGGCTACCCGATAGAAGCACAAACCGCCAATAGTATTGAACGCGGGAAAAAATATATCAACGAATGGCCTTACAGCAAAGCTGTTTTCCTGACACATCCCGGCGAAAAAAGAGAAGCCCCGGAGGCAGGAGAAATTTTTGTGCAGAAAGACCTCCTCGCTACCCTCTCCAAAATGGTTGAAGCCGAGCAGGAAGCACTGCGTAAGCACAAAAGCCGGAAAGAAGCCATTATGGCGGCATACGACCGCTTCTACAAAGGCGACATTGCGAAGGAATTTGTACGTGGCTGCCAGGAGCAGGGCGGCCTGATCACCCTGGAAGACCTGGCCCGCTGGAAGCCGGTGGAAGAAGAACCGCTGCATATTAATTACAAAGGCATAGAAGTGTACAAACTGCAGGAATGGACGCAGGGACCTATGCTGCTGCAAAGCCTGAACATCCTGGAAAATTTTGACCTGAAATCGATGGGGTATAATTCCATTGAATATATTCATACGTTGTATCAAACCATGAACCTCACTTTTGCGGACCGTGATTTTTATTACGGCGATCCTGCGTTCAATACCAATCCTGCTATCAAAGGATTGCTGAGCAAAGAATACGGCAAGGCGAGAGCGAAACAGATGAATCTTGCGCAAAATGACGCCAATGCAGGACCGGGCGATCCCTATCCTTTCATGGGCAAAACCAATCCTTACCTGCATTTCCTGGAGGAGCGCAAGCAGCTGACAGATACCAGCAACGGCCGCAAGCCCGGCGGATTTGTTCCCAAACATGACGCCACTATGCTGCAGCATGGAAATGCGGACCAGCAATATGCTGCCAATGCCTTGTCAACAGAGGGAGATCTAAATCAGCTGTATGCCGGCAATACACCCGACAGCGCCTATATGGACCGGCTGTGGCGCGGCACCACCAGCGTGGAAGCAGCAGATAAAGACGGCTGGGTAGTATCTATCACGCCCAGCGGCGGTTGGCTGCCTGCCTGTATTGCCGGTAAAACGGGTATAGGAATGAGCCAGCGGGCGCAGAGTTTTGTATTGGATTCTGCCATTTGCCCTTTTAATGTAATTGCGCCCGGTAAACGTCCGCGGGTAACGCTTACTCCTTCGATGGCGTTGAAAGACGGCAAGCCTTTCCTGGCTTTTGGTGTGCAAGGTGGCGATACGCAGGACCAGAACCTCTTGCAGTTTTTCCTGAACGTGGTGGAATTTGGGATGACCGTGCAGCAGGCTACAGAAGCCGCGAATATCAATACCAACCAGTTGTGGTTGTCGTTAGGCGGTACTACCATCAAAGACAGGGAGCCGCGGCCGGGAAGTATTCTCCTCAATAATAATACCTCCGAAAAAACACGCAAAGCCCTGGAGCAAATGGGTTATCACCTCACTTTCGGAGAGCGTACCAGCGGCCCTATAAACGCCATTTACATAGATCGTGTACACGGCAGTTTATGGGGTGGCAGCAGTAATCATGGAGAAGATTATGGAATAGGGTGGTAAGTAAATTACTCCCGGGTCCATACTTCATGAATAGGATCTCCTTTTGAGCTTTTGCCGCTATGGTCCCAGTTGTTGCCGTTTACGCTGCCTTTAAAAGACAGTTCAGCCCCAATACGGGAGCTATCGCGGGAAAAGAACTCGATTTTTTCGGTGTAGGTACCGTTATCAAAAGTATAGGTACCTCCACCGGAACCAAAGAACTCGCCTGTTTCCTGGTTGATGGCTACCCATTGAAAGCGGGTGCCCGTCATTATTTTCATGGTGCGCCTCGCACTGTTGGGAATGGGTGTCATCTTACCTTCTCTTTCCCGTGAAGTAATTTGCCAGCTGCCGGCCAACGGGCCGGTACCATCGTCGATACGCGTCCACTCCTGTTTTCCACCACCGGGACTGCTGGTGATCAGCTGCCCGTTTTCCATGCCTACCGGCACGGTTGTTTTTTGCCCTACCTGCGAGGCATTGGCCGTGTTAAAAAGAATGGCTACATCCACCTGCGTGTCACCCGCCTGTTTCCAGGTTCCTCCATATGAAGTAATGAAACGCTGGTTATTGTAATCGGTGACTGTAAACCAGTTGGGCGTAATCAGCAACACGCTGGTTACATCGCCGGTCGCTGATTTCCAGGCGCCTAAGGGTGAGTCTTGTGCGCTGAGTATACCCAGGCAGGAACAGCATAACGTAAATAACAGGAGTAGTTTTTTCATAACATAGCATTTGTGTACTTAAGATAAGCAAACAAACGCAGTAACTAAGCGGTTTCTCTCTGTGGTATGAACACGTTTTATTTATACAGATGCTGGTCCTGTATATAATCAACACCTTGTTTTTTGAGATAAGCGATTCCCCATTCGCTGACAAATTCGTACAGAGGAGCCAGTGATTTTCCTTCGGTGGATAAGTAGTATTCCACGCGGTATGGCTTTTGGGTAATCACATTCTTTTCAATCAACTTATCGCGTTCCAGTTCTTTAAGCTGCTGGCTAAGCATCTTTTCTGAGATGCCCGGCAGGTTATCTCTTATTTCAGCGTAACTTTTTTTAGTAAAGTAATGCAGGTGGAAGAGGATTAACAGTTTCCATTTCCCTCCAATAAATCCGAGTGTTACATCTACCGGGCAGGTGTATGTTTTATTGTTCAGTGTGATCATCATCAACCGTGTAAAGTGGTTTCGCTATGCTTCTTCCAGTACGCGCTTCAGGATATTCAGGTACCCGATATGCTGTTCCGCATAGGAACTGCTTTCGGAGAGCTGTGCCCAGGCAATTTGCCGTTCAAGGGCGATATTGATCACCGGCTTATTGGCTTCTTCGATTACACCTTCGTCTGCCAGCTGGCCAAAGCCGGCGGCAATTACTGAAGCATCCAATGTGAAAATAAAGTGCTGGTCATCAAAAGCAGGATCTTCTTTCATACGTATGATCAGATCCCGGTCCAGCAGCGTTTCGTTATACTCTTCAAAGGCCATTTCCCCTACCGATTCGATGGTCCATTTTAAGCATTCAATGGTAGGCGTGGAAGGATATTCCCGGCGCCATTCCCGGAATGAGGCAAGCCCGGTGTCTCCTTCATCTGATCCGAAAGGGGCCAGTTCATCAGCGGGATCCCAGAAAAAGTCTTCAGGTATCAGGGCAATAGCTCGTGCATGTGCATGATCTTTATCTATGCCATAGATTTCGTCCTTCATAAGATATGTTGTTTTAAATTACGCTTTACCCCACCCATCGGCATTTGAGCAGGTTTCGATGCCATGCCTTGTATACCGCTCAAATTCTTCTCCAAATAATTCCTGGTATACCATATACCCGATAAATCCTACAATTTCTGCTTCTGCATCGCAGGTGGCTTTTGAAGGATTTTCGTCGATCATTTCATAGTACGTTTTCCCCATTCCTACAATAAAACACCTGCAATAAAGGAAACCGTCATCTGATCCATCGGTATATGCATGGATATCTTCCCGGTCAATCTGAAATAATTTTTCTTCCATGATGTGATTAAACCCTGTCAGCTCTTCCTTATCCAATTGGAGCAGGATATCCCGGATATTATTGGTAATAACGCCGTATACTTCCCCGGTCAGGTCTTCGATCAATACCGCATCATTGGTTTTCAATGCTGTATTGCGCATATCCCGTAATGCCGGGGATGCAGCCCACGCTTCTTCAATAATCTGCCAGAATTTAAATTCATTCATAAGAGTAGCAATTAATGATCATTAAGAATTAACTGTAAGATATACATAGGAAACGCAGTGTAAATGCGTAGTAAAAAAAGCGGTCAGTGATCCGGTATCCCTTGAAAATACACAATAATTTTCTTTCTTTTCTACCCATCTGCTAAAACCTTCCTCCTGTATAAATTATTTTATTATTAATTCCCTGTCCCCTAAATTTACCGGGTTATTGTTTTTGTGAGGGTACAAAACTTCCAGCTTTGCCAGACATTTCCCTGAATGACGAACATGATTTACTGCAGAAAGTTGCCATGGGTGACGGGGATGCATATACCATCCTGTTCAGGCATTACAGCGGGCAGGTGTATGATGTGGCCATGCTTTACCTGAGAGACAGCAGCCTGGCCAGGGAAATTGTACAGGAAGTTTTTATGAAGGTATGGCTGAAAAAAGCCGATATGTCCCACATAAAACAATTTAAAGATTACCTGTTTATCCTTACCCGCAACCATATTTACGACGGCTTCAAAAAGCAGCTGGTAAGGCTGAAAGCCTACGATTTCCATCTGAAAAACCAGCCGGAAGCACAGAATGATACCGATCACCTGTTGCTGCAACGGGAATACGACGCCATCCTGGACAAAGCCGTGTCCGGTCTGCCTCCGGAGCGAAAAAAGGTGTACCTCGCCCGTAAACAGGGCTGGAGCAACGAGGAAATTTCCCAACAGCTCAATATATCAGTACATACCGTTAAAAAGCAAATGAGCCTTGCTATGCACGCTGTACGGGCTTTTGTAAAGTCCAGGCTGCAAAATGATATCGTTCCCCTCCTCCTGTTTTTAATCCTCTTCCGCAAATAACATCTTCCCCGAAAAAAATTTCATCCCGGATACTCCTTTTTTACCGGTTGATCGTCTTTACCCCATATCACCCTTCCAAAATCGCTGATAATGTCCATAACGGAAGTACAGTTATTGCTTGAAAAATATAAGAATGGCCGGATCAGCCAGGAAGAACTGCTGCGCCTGAAAGCGATGGTAGCCGGAAACGACTACGAGCCGGAAATCAAAGCAGATATCCTGTCGGCACTGTACAACAGCGGGACGCCGCAAAGCGGTCTGTCTGCGGAAGATGGTGAAGCCATTTTACAAAACATCCTGCAAACAACGCCGCCCCGCGCTGCCGGCAATACCCGCAGAATAATCTGGTATGCAGCCGCAGCAACCTTGCTGGGAGCCACGCTTGTCACAGGCGCACTTTATATGAAACGGCAGCAACAGCCCGTTATAGTGGCTGCTCCGAAAGCCAATCCCCTGGCGCCCGGCACCAACACCGCCGTACTGGTACTGGCAGATGGTAAAACCATTCCGCTGGATAGTGCCAACACCGGCGCACTGGCCAAACAGGGCAACAGCAGCATCGTAAATTCAGTGCAGGGCCTTGCCTATAAAGCAGAAGGTGCCACCACGGAAGTGGTGTATAACACCGTAGTAACTCCCCGTGGCGGGCAATACCAGCTTACCCTGGCAGACGGCACTAAAGTATGGCTAAACGCCGCCAGCAGCATTCGCTTCCCTACTGCATTCAGCGGGAAAGAACGGCTGGTGGAGATTTCCGGGGAAGGTTATTTCCAGGTAGCCGCCAATGCGCAGCAACCGTTCCGGGTGAAAGTAAAAGGCAATCCTGATATGGAAGTAAATGTGCTCGGCACCAGCTTCAATATCATGGCCTATACCGATGAGAAAAACATTACCACTACCCTGGAAAGCGGCGCTGTTCAACTGGTGCATGGCAACATCCGGAGCGTGCTGCAACCCGGCTACGGCGGCAGCCTGAACACCGGCGATGCCGCATTCACCATCGAAAAAGCGGACCTGGAACAGGCACTGGCCTGGAAAGAAGGCAAATTCAGGTTCCGTAATACCAGCATACAAACCATCATGCGCCAAATTGCCAGATGGTATAATATAGAGGTTACCTATGAGGGTGATCTGTCGGATATCCGCTTAACAGGGATCATTTCCCGGCGGGAAAATGCAGCTTCTTTATTAAAGATTCTGTCAACAACAAAACGGGTTCACTTTGATATTAATGACAACCGGGTCGTGGTAGCACCATACGATCCTGAGCAATAGACGCTATTTGTCCACTTATGAATTGATCATTTTTAAATTTATTTAGGTTATGAAGACGTAAATAATTCCACTGCCGGTTGTAAAAAAAAACCGGAAGCAGTGCAATGCTCCCGGCTATAGAAGGCAACCCAACTCCCTGAATCATTTAGAAAATTGAATTATTAAGCCAACAACACAAAAGTATGGAACTACTTGGTACCTGCAAAGTCCCCGGGAAAGGAGGACGTATGCAAAGAAAATTACTGTTGATTATGCGATTAACTGCAATACTGACACTGGTATTCACCCTTAATCTGAGCGCCAAAACCTTCTCTCAGTCTGTTACCATCAAAGGGAAACGTCTTCCCCTTTACGATGTTTTCAACAGCATCAGCCGCCAGACAGGTTATGAATTCATTTATGATGAGAAGCTGCTGGAGAAAGCGCCGCCGGTAAATCTGAATATGAACCAGGCCTCCCTCACAGAGGTGCTGAATGCCTGTTTGAATAACAAACTGTTTAACTACAACATTGTAGATAAAACAATTGTAATCAGCCCGAAGGCTAAAGCAATGGTGCCCGCCGCCGCGGTGATAGCTGCCATCGACATACAGGGCAAGGTGACCGACACCAAAGGTCTGCCACTTGTAGGCGCATCTATCCAGGTAAAAGGCACCAGCAAAGGCACTGTTACCAACACCCAGGGCACCTTTACCCTGGCCGCCAATCCCGGCGATGTGCTGATCATCAGCATCATAGGATATGAAAGCAAACAGGTAACCGTAGGGAATGATCCCAACATCCAGGTAACGCTGGCTGTACAGGACAGCCAGTTAGGCGCTGTAGTGGTAACGGCCCTCGGTATCAAAAGATCCGAGAAATCCATTACCTATTCCGCCCAGCAACTGGATGGACTGGAACTTACCAAAGCGAAAGATGCGAATCTTGTAAATACGCTGAACGGCAAAGTGGCAGGGTTAACTATTTCTTCCAGCGCTTCCGGTGTAGGCGGTTCTGCCAAAGTAATCCTGCGCGGCAGCAAATCAGGATTGGGCAGCAACCAGGCTTTGTATGTAATTGACGGTGTGCCGATGAACAACACCATCACAAACCAGCCGGGAAGTATTTATGGTGGCAGCTCCTCTTATGATGGCGGCGACCCTATCTCCAACCTCAATCCGGAAGACATTGAAAGTATCTCCGTACTGAAAGGCGCATCCGCAGCCGCTCTTTACGGCAGCCAGGGCGCCAACGGCGTAATCATTGTTACTACCAAAAGTGGTAAAGTGGGGCGCACTACTATCAATATATCATCCGGATTCAATGTTAGCCAGGCTGCCTATAAGCCAAAGTTCCAGAACAACTATGGCCAGTCGGCCGACCCTACCACCAAAAGCTGGGGCAGCAAAATCAGCGGCGCAACCGACAATGTATCCGACTTCCTTCAAACAGGACGCAACTTCACCAACGCCATCAGCCTGGCCGGTGGTTCTGAAAAAGCGCAAACTTATTTTTCTTATGCCAATACCTCCGCACGAGGTTTAGAGGCAGGCAATAAACTCGGTCGTCACAACCTGAGCTTCAAAGAAACTGGTCACTTTCTGAATGATAAACTCACCGCTTCTGCAGATGTGAATTACATGACCCAGAAAATTGACAACACGCCTTTGTCCGGGTTTTACTTCAACCCCCTCACCGGTTTATATCTTTTCCCGCGCGGAGTTGATATCAGCCCTTACCGGGACCAGTATGAAATTCCTGATCCTTCCCGGAATAACCTCATGGTGCAGAACTGGCCCTTTTCAGAAGATGTGCAGCAGAATCCCTGGTGGATCCTCAACCGCAACACCAATTCGCTTTCGCGCAACAGGATACTCGCCAATGCCAGCCTGAAATATGACATCAACTCCTGGTTGAATGTACAGGGAAGAGGAAGTATTGACCGTATGAATGATGTGTATGAGCAAAAGATATATGCCGGCACCCAAACCACGCTGGCCTCCAAAAACGGCGGTTATAACTATACCAACAATACCACTACGCAACAATACGGAGACCTGATCGCCAATTTTAATATCCCGGCAAATGATTTTCATTTTACGGGTATCGTTGGTGGTAGTATCCGCGATGTTAAAACAAACGGTATCTATTTCGCAGCAGGTCAGGAAGGTTTATATCTCCCGAATATATTCACCATCCAGAACATGAAAACGATCAACGCAGCGAACTCCGGTAGCTCACAGGAGAAACACAGCCAGTGGCAATCTGTTTTCGGAAGTGTGAATATTTCTTACAAAGACTGGGCATACATGGATCTGACGGCAAGGAATGACTGGGCCTCCAACCTGGCGTTTACCAACCAGTTATCTTACTTCTATCCATCAGTGGGATTGAATGTAATCCTCACCCAACTGCTTAAAATGCCAGAGGCTATTACCTACGGTAAGATCCGTGGTTCCTATGCTATTGTAGGCAATTCTCCGCTGGCCTACCAGAGTAATACACCGGATAACCTGATCAATACCGGCGGTAACGTAAAAGTGAATACCACAGCTCCATTCAGGGATCTGAAACCGGAAAAAACAAAGTCACTGGAACTGGGTACAGAATGGCGCTTTTTCGACAGCCGTTTGAGCGTGGATCTCACTTACTATAAAACCAATACCACTAACCAGACCATGGAAATTGCCGCACCTAATGCAACCTTGTATAACACCTACTTTATTAATGCAGGTGATATCCAGAACCAGGGTGTAGAAGCCATGATACGGTATGATGTGTTGCGCGATACAAAACTGAAGTGGAATACTGCTTTAAACTATGCAGTAAATGACAACAGGATCATTTCCCTGTCGCCGTTTGTAGACCGTTTCAGCCTGACCGGCGACGGCACCGGCGCCAACTACGCTTCACAATTTAAGGTAGGCGGTTCGTTTGGCGATATTTACGGTACGGTGTTAAACCGTGATGCACAGGGACGTGTGATCATTAACAATGGCGCTCCTTCTCTCGCAGGCGGCCAGATGCAATATCTTGGTAATGCCAATACCAAATGGCAATTAGGCTGGAACAATAATTTTGCATACAACAACTTTACCTTATCCTTCCTGATAGATGGTAAGTTCGGCGGACAGGTAATGTCTGTAACCCAGGCAATGATGGACGGATACGGCGTTTCTGCTACTTCCGGCCAGGCAAGGGATGCCGGTGGCGTAAAAGTAAACGGGGCAGATGCCAATGGCAACCCGGTTACCTCTGTAGATGCAGAGAAATGGTACAATGTGGTAGGCGGCAGAACGGGTGCTTCCGGGGAATATATGTACAGCGCCACTACTGTAAGACTGAGAGAAGCATCGCTGGGATACACCATCCCGTTGAAAAGCAATGCAGTGAAGGCACTGAAGGTATCTGCCAACGGCCGTAACCTGTTTTACTTCTCTAAGAAAGCTCCATTCGATCCTGAGCAAACCATGTCTACCTCTAATGGCCTGAGTGGTGTGGATGTATTTATGTTACCTGCTTCCCGCAGCTATGGCGTTACTGTAAATGCCACTTTCTAATCATTTACCGCAAAACTGAAAACGATGAAACTGTATAATAAAATGAAGCGTTACAGATCTGGTTTACTGGTGGCCACTGCAGCCCTGGTAACCGGGATGAGTGCATGTACTAAAAACTTTGAACGTTATAATACCGACAATACCGGCGTAACGGATGGTCAGCTGGGACCCGATTTTAATTCACTGGGGCTGTACCTGAAATCCGCGCAGATGTCGATCCTGAACTTTTCCGGCGGCGGGGATCCCAACTCTTACCAGGTACAACAGAACCTCAATGCCGACTGTTTTTCCGGTTACTTTATGACACCCAATCCATTCAGCAGCTCTAATAATACCAATTACGGCCTGGTGCCGGGCTGGAATGGGGAAGCGTATAAAGTGGGTTATCTCAATGTGATGTCGCCGGTAGTGAAGCTGAGGGCAAGCGGCATAGATAAAAACTTCCCGGCAGTATGGGCAGTGGCGCAGATAATACAGGTAACCGCCATGAGCCGTGTAACCGATATTTACGGCCCTATTCCGTATAGCCGTGTAGGTGAAGGCCTGTCATCTGTTCCATACGACAGCCAGCAGGATGTATACAAGCGTTTCTTTGCCCAGCTGGACACCGCAACAGAAAGTTTGCGCGCCCAGGTTAACAGCGGCACGCAGCTGCCTTTCGACTTTTCCAATTTTGATGTCGTTTACAACGGCAATTTTGCGCAGTGGCTGCGTTTCGCTAACTCGCTGCGGTTACGCCTGGCCATGCACATCGTAAAAGCTGATCCGGCAAGCGCAAAAACGGAAGCAGAGAAAGCGCTGAACCCTGCCAGCGGCGGCATCATCACTGACAATGCCGATAACATGACCGTAAAAGTGACCGGCGACTTTACCAACCCACTTGTTTTCATTGCGAAAAACTGGGCGGACATCCGCATCGGCGCCTCTTTGCAGTGCTACCTCACCGGTTTTAAAGACCCACGGGTTTCAAGGTACATGGACAAAGCCACTGATCCTGCCACCGGGCTTAAAGGCGTATACAAAGGCATCCGTATCGGTAGCCTGGTAGATAAACCGAAGTACCAGACCTATTCTTCCTTAAATACAGAAGATGGCGCTTCTCCTGCTTTTACCCTGAAAACGCCAATGCAGGTAATGACTGCCGCAGAAGTGTATTTCCTGCGCGCAGAAGCAGCTGTAAGAGGCTGGAGCAATGCAGGCGGTAGTGCGCAACAATTGTATGAGCAAGGAGTTACTACGTCTATGGCGCAGTGGCAGGTAAGCGCTCCCGGCTATCTTGCCAATGATTCAAGTCATGCCGATGCTTACACCGATCCTAAGAATGCAGCGAATAATATAGGCAGTCCATCTTCCATTACTATTAAATGGAATGAAGGCGATGATGTGGCTAAGAAAATGGAACGCATCATTACCCAGAAATGGCTGGCCATGTTCCCAGAAGGACAGGAAGCCTGGACAGAATTCCGCCGTACCGGCTATCCTAAATTGTTCCCGGTAGTGAACAACAATAGCGGTAATACCATTGACGCGGCCATACAGATCCGCAGACTGCCATTCCCGCAAAATGAATATAACACCAATCCTGCTGCAGTGGCGGCTGCCGTGCAACTGCTAAGTACACCGGCAGATAACGGGGGTACCCGTCTCTGGTGGGATAAATAAAAATAAAGAGCATTTAAGGAGATGGCCGGTAAATGGCCGGCCATCTCTTCTATTAATATCTTTAAGTTAACCTGAGCATACGTTTGTTATAAGAGCCACCAGACCGGAAAACCCGTAACCAAAATTTGAACCCAGATTTCCTGATCATTTAAACATTCATTCCATTATGAAAAAACAATTTCACCCGTTACGGCTATTGGCCGTAGGAATGGCGTGCGCCGCCCTGTTTTTCACCGCCTGTAAAAAAGAAAGCAACACCAGCATTTCAACCGATCCCGGCAAAAGCGCCACCGGCGCGCATGTAGAAACCGTTAGCAAAGCCGGAGGCATGTCTGTTTGTTATGTAGAAGTAAACAGCAACAGTTTACTCAATACCGGCAAGTACACATTAACCACCGGCGGGCAACAGCTGTTTGATATTGCCATTATTTTTGCCGCCAATATCAACTACAACACCAGTACCCAGAAAGCCGTGCTGTACAACAATCCCAACGTATCCAACGTGCTGGCCAACAAGGCTACGCAAATTGTGCCCCTGCAAAATAAAGGGATGAAAGTATTGCTGTCTATTCTCGGCAATCACCAGGGCGCGGGCTTCTGTAACTTCACCAGCAGAACCGCTGCACGCGCCTTTGCCCAACAGCTCAGCGACACCGTTACGTACTACGGACTGGATGGAATTGACTTTGATGATGAGTATGCCGACTACGGCAACAACGGCACCACGCAGCCAAACGACAGCTCCTTTGTGATGCTGGTAGATGAACTGCGTAAGCTGATGCCCACAAAAATTATCTCCTTCTACTACTATGGCCCGGCAGCATCCAGGTTATCGTGGGGTGGGAAAAAAGTGGGCGACTTTGTTAACTACAGCTGGAATGCTATTTATGGCTCTTATTCCGTACCTAACGTAGCCGGCCTTACAAAGGCACAGTTAGGCCCTGCGGCGGTGGACATTCAGAGTACCAGCCAGAGCACTGCCAATTCACTGGCCACGCAAACGAAGAACAACGGTTATGGTATTTATCTCTGGTACAATCTTACCAGCACCGATAAACATGTGTACTTCTCCGGTGTATCCAATATCCTCTACGGCAGTAATGTTACCTACACGCCCTAATAAAAAGAAAGGAGTCGTTTATAAAAACGACTCCTTTCTTTTTATTCGATACTCTTCTATTTAATACTGTCTTCCCTTGCCGATAAACGGAACCAGTCCTTTGCGTAAGGCTTTAACAAGGCGGGTAGCCGCGGTGGGCCCCCAGGTGCCGGCCTTATACAAATGCAGTTCTTTTGCCGGGTATTTTTTCCAGGTATCCAGGATGGGCATTACTACTTTCCAGGCAGCTTCCACCTGGTCTGCACGCATGAACAAAGTAGGGTTACCATCCAGCACATCCAGCAACAATGCTTCGTATGCTTCGGGAATCGTTTCTGTATAAGATTCCTGGTAAGTGAAATCCATCTCCACCGGTTTTAATTTCATCTTCAAACCAGGCACTTTACTCTCAAACAACAAACTTATTTCCAGCTCCGGCTGAATACTGATGATCAGCCTGTTGGGCGTGATATCGTCTTTAAAAATTTTATGGGGAGAATCTTTAAACTGCACCACAATTACAGACGATTGCACCGGCATGGATTTTCCCGTGCGTAAAAAGAAAGGCACGCCTTTCCACCGGTCGTTGTCAATAAACAATCTTGCAGCCACAAAGGTTTCTGTATTGGAAGCGGACAGCACATGTTCTTCCTTACGGTAGGGCAAACGTGGCACACCGTGTACATTACCGGCCGTATACTGGCCACGGATAACGTTTTTCAGCACCTGTGCCGGTGTATACGGCCTGATGTCTTTGAGTACTTTTACTTTCGCATCGCGGATCAGTTCCGACTGGTAAAACTCCGGTGAATCCATCGCAACAATACACAACAGCTGCAGCAGGTGATTCTGCACCATATCGCGCAGGGCGCCGCTGCCTTCGTAGTAGCCGCCGCGTTTTCCTACGCCTACTTCTTCTGCCACGCTGATCTGCACATGATCAATATATTTTTTATTCCACAGCGGTTCAAATACATAGTTGGCAAAGCGGAACGCCATAATGTTCTGCACGGCTTCCTTACCGAGGTAGTGATCAATTCGGTAGATCTGTTTTTCAGCAAAACGTTTTGTCAGGAAGCGGTTGAGTTTTTTAGCCGTATCAAGGTCGGTGCCGAAAGGTTTTTCCACTACGATACGGTCCAGGCCATCGCGGTTGCAAATGGTGTGCTTGTATAAGCCTTCCGCAATGATTTCGATAAAACGTGGCGCCACTGCAAAGTAAAAGATGCGGGAACCGTTTTGTTTCTGTTTCTTTCCAAACGCATCCAGCTTCTCTTTCAGGCCGGTATAGGTTTCTGTTTTCAGGAAATCGCCCTGGAGGTAAGAGATATTTTTAGCAAATCCTTCCCATTCTTTCGGATCTGCTTTGCCGTTGCGGCTAAACTCATTGATCCCTGCCAGCAGGTCGAGTTTAAAGGCAGTTTCATCTTCGGGCAGGAAATCCACGCAATAAATGGTGAATACAGGCGGAAGGTGTTTATCGGTGTACAGATTATAAAGCGCAGGAATCAGTTTTCTTTTAGTCAGATCCCCTTTGGCGCCGAAGATGGTAATGGCGGCGGGGAGTGTTTTTCCAGTTTTCATCTAAGCATCGGTTTATTCCCCTGTAATTTAAGCATCATTCCTGTAATCTTTTCATCCATTTTTGGATGCCGGTGGATTCAAAAGATTACCGGTTGCGGGCCAGTATGGCGGCGCAAACGGCCAGGATACACGTCATTGGCGTGAAGATCAGCTGCTCCCATTTATTGATGGAGATGAGGTTACCCAGGGTGTTTACAAAAAATAAAAGACACATCAGCCACAGTACCAGGCTTAAAACCTTGCCATTGGCAGGCAGCTTCAATAGCTTCCTTTTCCCCAGCACCACCAGCAGGAAAAATACATTCACCAGAACAGAGATAGCCTCTAACCGGTACATTTCCATTGGTGACCTCAGTCTTCCTCCCCATACAAGGGAATAAGGTAAAACTTTCGCCACGATCAGCAGGTGAAAAAGAATAAGCAGGGAGAATATAGTGATCATCACTACACCCGCTATTTTTGGCATACGGATACTCATAAAGCGATTAACTTGCGTCAAAGGTAAGAATAGCGGCGTTAAACGGGTGGGAAAGAATTTAAACCGCATTTGACCCGGATTAAACATTAGCCTAATAATGCATATTAATGTCAGATGGAGTTACGTTTTTTGTCTGCAAAGTGATATTATTGTCTTCCATTCTTTTAATTTAAAAACGATCATGCTTTTCAAATTAACCGGGTTATTTCTCGCTATACTGGCAACATCCGTCGTATCCGCACAAACGTCTTCTGCCACCATCATTGTACAAGGGGAAGTTACCCACCCGCTGAAACTCAATGCCGATGATATCAGCAGGATGAAAAAAACGGAAGTCACGGCTACTGATCATGACGGGAAACCGCATCGTTATTCCGGTGTACCTGTAGCGGATCTTTTGCAGCAGGCAGGCGTAACACAAGGCGCTCAGCTGAGGGGAAAAAATATGTCCAAATACCTGCTGGTGAAAGCCAGCGATGGATATGAAGCAGTATTTGCCCTTGCAGAACTGGATACCGCCTTCACCAACCGGGTAGTGATACTGGCCGACCAGGTGGACGGGCAGCCGCTGCCGGCCGGCATAGGGCCATTCAGAATAGTAGTGCCCGGCGAAAAGAAGCCGGCGCGTTGGGTACGGGAAGTAACCACTATGACCATACGATTTGCAAAAGAATAGGCCCGGCTGGAAAGGTCTTCTTCCCTGTAGTAAAATAATATTTTAATTTATATTATATTACACATACACGCAATAGAGATCTTTCAAATGACACAAAACAAGGGCTTAAAGAAAACACTGACTCCCTTTATGTTGTGGGGACTTGGAGTAGGATACGTTATTTCAGGAATGTATTTTGGTTGGAATCTTGGCCTTGAAAAAGGCGGTACAGGAGGTATGGCCATTGCCACACTTGTGATCATGGTGATGTATGTAACGTTTACTTTCAGCTATGCTGAACTGGCCTGCGCCATCCCCAAAGCAGGAGGAGTTTTTGACTACGCAAACAGGGCAATGGGAAAGAATATCGGCTTTATTGCCGGTATAGCCCAGGTCATTGAATTTATCCTGGCGCCGCCTGCCATTGCATTCGCCATCGGCGCTTATTTCAACGCTTTTTTTCCGCAGGTACCCATCCTCACCAGTGCCATTGCCATTTATTTTGTGTTCACCGGGCTGAATGTTTATGGTGTAAAAGCTGCTGCTTCTTTTGAGGTGATCGTTACCGTTTTTGCTGTGGGAGAACTGTTGCTCTTCGCCGGTTTGTCGTTGCCGAAATTCCAGGCGGTCCACCTTACCAACAACGCACTTCCCAACGGATGGGGCGGCGCCTTTGCCGCCATCCCTTTTGCCATCTGGTTTTTCCTTGGTATCGAAGGCATTGCCAATGTAGCCGAAGAAACCAAAAACCCGCAGCGCGATATCAGCAAAGGTTTTGGATGGGCCATCCTCACGCTGGCCATTCTCTGTGTCCTTATATTTATTTCCGCCACCGGCATTGCCGGATGGGAGGCAATTGTATATAAGAACGGGATCAGCGGGGAAACCTCCGACTCTCCTCTCCCGCTGGCGCTGGCAAAAATTACCGGGAGCAGTCACCTGATGTATCACCTGCTGATCACCGTAGGATTATTCGGGCTGGTGGCTTCCTTTCACGGACTTATCCTCGCCGCCGGGCGCTCTACTTATGAGATGGGCAGGGTACACAACCTTCCTGCTGCCCTCGGTAAAATTTCATCGCGGTTCCATACGCCCGCCAACGCGCTTCTTGGCAACATGGTGATCGGGATACTGGCACTGCTTTCGGGCAAAACTTCCGAAATCATTATCGTATCCGTTTTCGGCGCGCTCACCTTGTATATCATTTCCATGGTGTCTATTATTATTTTGAGAAGACAGGAGCCTGATCTGCCACGGCCTTTCCGGGTAGCCTTCTACCCTGCCTTCCCGGTAATTGCACTGGTGATCGCCAGCATTTCCATTGTTGCGATGTTTTTCTTCAACCTGCAACTTGGACTGATCTATTTCTCCCTGTTGGCCATTTCCTTTTTGTTGTACAAAATTTTTAAACCTGCTCACACATGACAACTTCCGAAATATTAACGTACGTAAAAAACCATCCATCGGGTAAGGTAAAAGTAGCGGTAGCGGACATCGACGGTGTACTGAGAGGGAAATATATTGCAGCAGAAAAATTTGCGTCTGTAACAGAGAGCAGGCTGGGATTCTGCGATGTTACCTTTGGCTGGGACATGAGCGATGTGGTGTACGACAACGTGAAATATACCGGCTGGCATACCGGTTATCCCGATGCACAGGTAAAAATTGACCTCAGCACTTTCCGGAAAATTCCCTGGGAAAACGATGTGCCTTTTTTCCTCGGGGATTTTGTACAGGCCGACAATGCACCGGTGTACACCTGTCCGCGGCAGCTCCTGAAAAAAGTGCTGGCAGATGCCGAAAACAGTGGCTTCCTGCCGTATTTCTCACAGGAATTTGAATGGTTTAACTTTACAGAAACGCCTGATACCGTTCACCAGAAACAGTTCCGCGACCTTACGCCTTTATCGCCCGGCATGTTTGGATATTCTATCCTGCGCAGCGCGTTAAAGAATGAGTACATGAGCAGCCTGTTTGAACAACTGGTAAAATTTGATATCCCGGTAGAAGGATTACATACAGAAACAGGGCCCGGCGTTTATGAAGCAGCTATTAAGTATGGCAGGGTTTTACAGGCCGCCGACCAGGCCATACTGTTTAAAACCGCTGTAAAAGAGATCGCGTACAAACATGGCGTAATGGCCACCTTCATGGCTAAGATCCATGAAAGCCTGCCAGGCTGCAGCGGGCATGTGCACCAGAGCCTCTGGGATGCGGGCAGTCAACAGAATTTATTTTACGACGAACACGACGAACATAAAATCAGTGCCATCATGAAAAGTTACATCGCCGGGCAGCTGCACTGTTTACCTTTCATATTACCCATGATAGCGCCTACCATCAACAGCTATAAACGGCTGGTAGAAGGCGCCTGGGCTCCTACTACGCTCACCTGGGGCATAGACAACAGAACGGTGGCATTACGGGCCTTGCCGGGCGATAAAAAGGCCACCCGCCTGGAAACGAGGGTAGTTGGCTCGGATACCAACCCCTACCTCGCACTGGCCGCCTGCCTGGCTGCCGGGTTGTATGGCGTGAAAAATAAAATGGTGCTTGAAAAAAAATTGACCACCGGCAATGGGTACAAAGACACCTCGAATGGTGTATTACCACAGAACCTTCATGTGGCTACCCAACAAATGAAGGAATCGGCCCTTGCAAAAGAACTGTTTGGTGAACCTTTTGTGGAACATTTTACGTTAACCAGGGAATGGGAGTGGCGGCAATATGCCAAAGCAGTGACCGATTGGGAACTTAAAAGATATTTCGAAATCATCTAAGCATCAGCATATGGCATTTCAGTATAATTTTCCTACTACTATCCGTTTCGGCGCAGGCGTCATCAGCGAGCTGCCAGCCTATTTACAGAAAAACGGATTATCACGGCCCATGATCGTTACCGATCCAACGATAGCTGGATTATCATTTTTTAAATCGATCGTGAGTGACCTGCAGGCACATCACATCTCCGTGGAAGTATTCAGTGATATCCACAAAAACCCGGTGAAGAGCGATGTGTATAAGGGCACGGATCTCTGGGATCATACACAACGCGACAGTATCATCGGTATTGGCGGGGGCGCCGCGCTGGATGTGGCACGCGCCATTGTGCTGCGGGTTAACCACCGGGAAGACCTGTTTAAATACGACGACCTGATAGGCGGCGATATTTATGTGACCAACGACGTACCTCATTTTATCACCGTACCTACTACCGCCGGCACGGGTAGCGAAGTGGGCAGAAGCGCCATCATTGCCGACGACGACACCCATCAGAAAAAAATACTGTTCTCACCCAAACTGATGGCGAAGATTGTATTTGCTGATCCGGCTCTTACCATGGACCTGCCGCCGTTTATCACCGCCGCCACGGGCATGGATGCATTGACCCACAACATGGAAGCATTCCTGGCAAAGAATCCACATCCCCTGTGTGATGGCATTGCCCTGGAAGGTATCTATCTCATTAAAAACTCACTGGAAAAAGCTACTAACAAACCGGACATAGAAAGCAGGAGCAACATGCTCATGGCTTCCATGATGGGCGCTATCGCTTTTCAGAAAGGACTGGGCGTGGTGCATTCCCTTGCACATCCTCTCTCCTCCCTGCTGGACACGCATCACGGTCTCGCTAATGCCGTAAATATTCCTTATGGCATGCAATTCAATATTGCAGGCTTTGAAGAAAAATTCCGGCGCATCGCCAGAACACTGGAGTTAAAAGAAGAAACAGGCGAAGCAGTGGTACAATATCTTTTCGGTCTTAATGCAAAGATAAATATCCCGCATCACCTCCGCGATATCGGTGTTACCAACGCACATGTGGACACACTGGCAGACCTGGCACTTGCCGATTTCGCCCATCCCAATAACCCTAAACCGGTTACCCGGGAAGATTTCAAACAGTTGTACCTAAACGCGCTTTAGATCATGAAGAAAAAGATAGGGATCAGCTATACGGAAGCCAGTTTTGTCAATTATGAAAACTGGTTTACACCCGAAGACCTCGGCGATGACCTCGAAGTGGTGATCCTTTCCTTCCTGCGTAATAACGTGGAAGATATTTATACCTGCGATGGCCTGGTGCTTACCGGTGGCGTGGATGTGATTCCCTCGCTGTATGGCGGCGCCGAAAACTATCCGCATCAGCCGCAGGAATTTCTGCCGGAAAGGGATGCTTTTGAAAAACGCATCTATGAGTATTCCCAACAGCAACAGCTGCCTGTATTAGGCATCTGCCGCGGATTACAGTACATCAACATCCTGGAAGGCGGGAAAGTATATGAAGACATCGGCGAAGCCGCCAACAAAATTCATAAAAAAGATACCAGCGATAAAATACACGGCGTAAATATCCGGAAAGACTCATTGCTGTACAGCATTACCGGCCAGGAAAAAGGACAGGTGAACAGCGCGCATCACCAGGGCATCCACCCGGCCAGGCTGGGAAATAATATTATGGTAAGCGCCACCTCCGACACCAGCGATGAAATGATTGAGGGTATTGAGTTCAAAGATAAAACCGGTAAAGGCTTTATGCTTTGCGTGCAATGGCATCCGGAAAGAATGCCGGAGAAAGAAAGCAACCCGCTTTCCCAGCAAATCAAAACACAATTTCTTCAAGCAGTTAGAAACCATACGAAATGAGAATCTTTAATCCTGCCACCGCACAAACCCTCGCCGTTCTCAGAGAAGATTCACTGGCAAGGGTAGTTGAAAAAACCGCGTTGCTGCGGCTGGCATTCGACCGCTGGTCGGCCAAGCCACTGGCAGAACGCATCAAAGTAATTACCCGGTTCAACCAGCAGCTGGAAAAGAGAGTGGAAAAACTGGCGGGCGTGCTTACAGCTGAAACCGGAAAACCATTGCAGCAATCACGCAATGAAATCAACGGCGCCGTAGCCAGGATTAACTGGATGCTGGAGAACGCAGAGAAGTACCTGTCGGACGAATGGGTAACGAATACAGATAGCTTAAAAGAAAAAATCTCCTACGAACCACTGGGCGTTATCTGCAATATCTCCGCCTGGAATTATCCCTACCTGGTAGGTGTAAATGTTTTTATTCCGGCCCTGCTGGCGGGCAATACTGTGTTGTATAAACCTTCCGAATATGCTACTCTAACGGGTATGGAAATAGAGAAACTTTTTTACTATGCCGGTCTTGAGCAAAATGCTTTCAAGGTAGCCATTGGCGGGAAAGCCACCGGCGAAAGCCTCATGGATCTGCGGGTAGACGGCTACTTCTTTACCGGCTCTTATAAAACCGGTAAATACATTTATGAAAAAGTTGCTTCCAGGATGCTGCCCTGTCAACTCGAACTGGGTGGAAAAGATCCGCTGTATGTAACAGACGACATCGAAGATATCGCAGCAGTGGCATCAGCTACAGCCGACGGCGCCTTTTATAACAACGGTCAGAGCTGCTGCGCAGTAGAACGCATTTATGTACATGAAAAAGTATACGATGAATATGTAGCTGAATTTGTAAAAGCAGTGAAGTCGTGGAAACTGGGACTACCTACAGACGACGGCGTGTACTTTGGCGCCATCACGAGAAAGGAACAGTTAAAAGTACTCGAAAACCAGGTACTGGAAGCCCGTGCAAAAGGCGCCACGCTGAAACTCGGCGGTCATATCATTGTACATGATGGCAACTTCTTTGAGCCCACCGTTCTCACGGATGTAGATCACAACATGAAAATTATGCAGGAAGAAAGCTTTGGCCCGGTGATAGGCATCATGAAAGTAACCAGTGATAAAGAAGCTATTCAACTAATGAACGATACGGAGTATGGTCTTACTGCATCGGTATACTCTTCCAATGGTGAAAGGGCGCAGGAAATCCTTTCGCAGGTAAATGCGGGTACCGGCTACTGGAACTGTTGCGACCGGGTTACAGCAGGATTGCCGTGGGCGGGCAGGAAGCACTCCGGCTTTGGCGCAACGTTATCGCACCAGGGATTGAGAGCGTTTACCAAAACGAAGGCGTGGCAGATGAAGGGATAAGTTTTATAGAAATATTGTTTGTAAAGCGTGGTGCAATGTTGAATTGCATCACGCTTTTTTTATGAGTTAACAGGTTACAAAGGCAACCCATCCACTGAAATTCCTCCTACCACATCATTTTGGCAATTATACCTAATTACCGTAGGTTTGCTTCCGCATTTGGTTCCGCCCCGTGGCGGATTAAAAGGGAATCCGGTGTAAAACCGGAGCTATCCCCGTAGCTGTAATCCTGCATTTATCGTCAGATAAATTGTTTTTCCGGATGAACTCCATACCACTGTCTGCCTGTCCGGCAGATGGGAAGGTCCCGGAAAAGCAGGTAAGCCAGAAGACCTGCCTCTTGTAATTAATCATTCAACGCTTTCGGGTGAAATGCTGTGAATGTGGGCCTGCCAGCCATTTTATGCGCTGTTATTTTTTTTCGTTTAGCCTTAGGCGTAATTCCGGAGGATAGCCGGTATTATGATCATTTCTCCAGGGTTTTGCCCCGGGAGAAACGTGCGTTGTATTTTCTTAATAAAACAATAAATATGAAAAAACAGTTATTATCCTTTCTGTCTGCAGCACTGATGCTGTTTGTTGCTTCCTGCCAAAAAGATGATGCGTTACAGCCGCTCGAACGCCAACGCACAAGCGAAACGGGTACCGGCGGTGTTACGGCTTCATTAATCGCCGGCAAATACGGCAATGGATTTTTTATCGCCAACGAAGGGTGGTTTGGTCACGGCACCGGTGACCTGCATTTCTACTCCTACAGCGGCGATAGTCTTGTCCCTAACATTTATCATGCAGAGAACCCCGCAGGCGCATTGGGTGGCCCATCCAACACGCTGCAGTATGCTACTATCTTCAACGGTAAAATGTATATTGTTGTAAAAGCAGGCGGCCCGCTGGTAGTGACAGATGCCGGCAGCCTCGTGGAAACCGGCCGTATTACCACCCTGCCGGGTAATGATGGTCATGCTTTTATCGGTGTGGATGCCACCCGCGGATTGCTGAGTGCAAAGGACGGCGTATATCCCATCACGTTACCTTCCCTTGCTGTAGGTGCTAAAGTAACTGGTGTAGCGGGTTATACCGGTGATATGTTAAAAGCCGGCAGCTATATTTTTGTGTTATCCCAAACAGATGGTATCGTTGCTTTAAACAGCAGTACCTATGCCGTAGTAAAAAAATTCGGCGCAGCCAACCTGGCCTTTGCAGCAGGTAAAGATGGCGGCGTATATGCCACCAACGCAGATTCCCTGATCCGCATAGATCCGGTTACACTGGCGCGAACCGCAGTGAAATTGCCTTTCACGGTACCTTCCCCATGGGGCGCATGGCGTCATGCTGCCATCACTGCCTCTACAACGGAAAATGCCGTTTACATTGTGCGTAACAACGGCTTTGCCGGTGGCACCCAACTGTATCGCTATATCATTGGTAACACGGCATCTCTTGCATCTCCTTTTATTACACTGCCTTCCGGTCAGTATTTCTATGGCGCCGGCGCAGCGTATAACAAGGATAAAAATGAACTGGTGATGACTACGCTGAACGGTTCCTTCACCGGGGATGTGAACAGGGTGCTGATGTATGATGCCACTACGGCCACATTGAAAAAAACGATTACTTACAACGGATGGTATTTCCCCGCCATGCCTGTATTTCATGAGTAGAGGAAGAAATAAAAAGAGGCGACTCGCAGGAGTCGCCTCTTTTCTTAAAAATCCAGCGGCAACTTCATATTCATTACCACAGGCTCCAGCTTTTCGAGCGACCTCCATAAACCCGCTTCTACCTTATCTTTTTCCGTGAGCCGGAAAAGCCATTGCCGTATAAAATTTTTAGGGAGATAATAATCAATAGTCAACCGGCTTCTCTGGTCTGTTACCTTTTCCACCGTATAGTAGAAAGCGTTATGCCGCTTCTCATCTGTTTCACTGAACAACGCCTTTTGTTCCGGATCGTACGAAAAACTGCTGGTGAACATTATCACATGTTCGCCATTATCCATCACATGCCGGTGACGGCTACCTACGCCGGGCAGAAAATGTTCTACTTCGTCTATTGCCACCACACCGGGTTGCCACAGGTGCCTGAACTCAAAATGCACGACGCTATAAATGAGCGTTTTTATATCCCGGTCAAATTCCTTCGACACAGAAATCATTTTCGTTTTATTTTTAAGCTCTATCTGTGGATCGGGATCAGGTGGTAAGGTATTGCGCAGTTCACTTAAATGCGTGTAGTGAAAAGAAATATTACCGGTTTCTGTTTGTTTGATGCTGGCATCCCATGTCATCCATTGCGCCAGTCCTTCCGGCGGCTCATCATGCAACAGGTTATCTGTTACCAGCCAGTATTCATGCTGTTCTATATCATTTTTCAACAACTGGTGCGCCACTATCACATCTTTCCCTATCAGCTTACTGAAATTCTTTACCTGGTAGGTGGTAAACTCGCCATAGTGGGTAATTACCTTCAGGGTAAGGTCAATAGCGGATACACATGCTTTACACTGGCAAATTTTGCGGTGATTGTAATTGACCAGGTACCGGTGAAATTCGCAGAACATCTTTTCCACCTGCTTATACAGTACTTCCAGCTCCGGCGGGGATCCAAACTTATAGAACAGGATGGCGTCGCCTTCCACTTCAGACACTTCCAGGCCCGACTGATTAGCGTTTATCAGCAGTTCCAACAGTTGCTGGATAATATGGCGGCTGTGCTCAATCTCTATTTCATTCACAAAACGGGTAAAGCCACTTATATCCGGAATAAAAAGCAGCCCTCTATTTTCCATTTTTTTTATTAAAGTTAGAGATAAAAATAATAAAAACGGCATATAGCTGCGCTTCCGGGTATACCGGTCCTTATTTCTTCTCCAACCGGAAGATCATGGCGTCCGCAGCGTCTACCGTTACATGGATCTTCCCTTTCTCCCTGGATGTTTTACCGGAGAATAATTCTTTACAGAGATATTCCCCGGGGCTGAGTCCCAGCTTATCAAAATCAGCTTCGAAAGCGGTGGCTTTCCTGTTATAGTTCACCACGGCCAGGTATGTAAACCGGCCGCTGTTGTGTACAAAGAGGCTGGAGGGGGTTTCGCCGGTATGGTGATCTACCGGAACAAAACCATTAGGCAACTGTGCGGCTTCCAGCACCTCGCGGTTTTGCAACAGCTGCTGTGCCACGCCGGAAGCGCTGCTGTGCTCAGCATAATCGTCGCCGGTAACAACGGTGCCGGTAACGATGGCAGAGGCAAGGCGGGCCCTGTTCTCACCGGGACTGGCGCCCGCAAACACTACGTGATCTGCATCGGTAAAATCGTATACTTCATTCTGCCACCAACCCAAACTGGTAGCATTAAGGGTATAGGCTGTTTCGTCAATGTTTTTAAACGCATCGCAGGCGATACGGCGCATATGCACATATCTGCCAGTGGCCATACCGGGCGAAATAGCGGCGTATACCAGCATCTTGCTATCCAGCTGATCTACCAGGAATTCCATGCCTTTCCTGAACGCCTGCATGCCCGTATGCACGGAAGGATCATACCAGCGATCTGCCTCTATGGCCGCATGGCCAATGAAGTCGATCTTAATCATTTCAAAGCCGGTTTCCCTGAACCGTTTGATGAGATAGGCGATGCGGTCGCGGGTAGCGGGATGAGTGGGGTCCATGGCACGGGCGCCATCAAAATCGTGGTATTGCCCGTTTACTTTGGTCCAGGTTTCCTCGTAATTATAACGGCTTCCTTCTACTACGCGGGACGATTTGGACCAGTCTACGAACGGCGCCCAGTAAATACCGGGTTTACATCCCCGTTGTCTGCAATAAGCCACAAATTCTTTCAACTGGCTGAAATCGCCGGTCATGCCGCCTTTGGTCATGTTATCCCAATAAGAGTCGAGGTCTATGTAAAGGCTGCCATCTTTAGCACGGAACGTTTTACAGGAGTCTGCAAAAAAATCGACCACCTGTTTGGCTTTCACCAGGTTCAACTTCGTTTGCATACTTCCCCAGCTGTTCCAGCCCAGCGGCTTTGCCCCCGTCCATTCAAAAATATAGCGGGGCTCTGCGAGGCGGTTAGCACTGCCATATTGCTCCATGCCTTTGCGCCAGTTGGCGGCCGGCAGTACCAGGATTTTCGGGGAACTGCACAGGGTATCGCCCTGCGTAACTATGCCATGGGGTATTTTGTCGCGGGTAACAAGACTATCAGTCCACCCCGCCACTACAGAAACGTGTGAATCTTCCACCTTTACCCCTGTTTTCCAATTGTTATGCTCTACCGAGCCGAGTATCAGTCCAGCGTTGGTAAGACTGTCGTACAACGCAGTTACCTCTGAACTGGTAAATGCCGGGCCGCGCTGATCCGCTACACGGTACCTGATCCATGCATCATTATCAAAAGGAACGACTACCCCGCTGGTATAAATAGCCGCTTCCCCTGTTAAAGGGCTCATCGCCCGGGAACGGGCGCCCTTTCCCTGCAGAGTTAACGAAGTATAAAAACCATCTTTCCCTTTATATACATAAAATATTTGCTGTTTTTTTACGCCGTTACCGGCAGATGTAATCACATACCGGGTTCCTTCTCCCATACCATCTTTCACGGGTACACTGGTAAAAGTGCGGTTAACAGGAAGGGTATCCGGCCGGCCGGCATCTTCATAAAACGCAAATGCATGCCGGATGATTTCTTTTCCGCCGGTCCACACGGAGTAGGTACCTTTCCGTAAATCGTAGGCGATGTAATTGTTTTTCCCGAAGGAAATATGTTTGACATGAGCGGCCTGCTGCGCATGCAACGGCGTTAACAGGCAAAGCATTCCCGTGACAGATAAAAGGTATCTGCACCAGATCAGAGCGTTATTCATTTTGCAAGTCCTAGTGGTGAAAAGATGATAAATAGCAACACCATTAATATCAGTAAAGCAGCGCTGTACCAGTGCCGGTTCTTCCAGGGTTCTACCGATACCACCGGGATCACCGCCGGCTGATAAGGTACGGCCATCGGTTTTATTTTACCGATGATCAGCATCAGCACTGCCGTTATTACAAACGTCATCGCCAACAAATGCAGGTAATGGATACCGGTGTCGAATACCCATTGCAGTAATACATTTACAGCCAGGAAAAATACCAATCCCGCTTTGGCCGCCACCGGCGGAACATGCCGGGTAGCCATGCCCACCACCATGATGGTAAAAATCGGGAGACTGAAAAACCCCGCCAGCATCTGGATATAATTATAAAAACCTCCCTTGAACAACATGATAAAGGGTGCAATCACAATACCCGTGAGCAATACCAGTACCTGGAACAGGCGGGTTCTGCTGATCAGTTCTTTATCCGTGATGCTGCCTTTGCGGGCTATCATAAAAGGTTTATACAAATTCATAGTGAACAGTGTACCCACGCTGTTCAACCCTGCGTTAAAAGTGCTGAGCGCTGCACCAAAAACAATGGCCGCAATTAAACCGGTGTATACCGGCGGCAGCACATCCGCCGCCATCCTGGGAAACACTTCCGCCGTTGCCTGTGGATGGATATACAGGTGCACGGCAATAAGGCCGGGAATGTTGAGCATGAGCGGCGACAACAATTTACACAAACATGCCAGCGCAATTCCCTTCTGGCTTTGCTCCAGGTTCACGGAACCCAGCGCCTGCTGCACAATAAACTGTTCCATGCCCCAGTAATAAATATTCACCAGGAGCATACCAGTAAAAATAGTGCTGAAGGGAACTGCATCGTGTGCACCACCGATAGCATTTAAATGGCTGGTATGGGTGCCGAGTACGGTTAGCAAACCGGTTTCCGCATCGCCATGCCCCAGGTATTTAAACCCGAAATACGGCAGCAGCAATCCGCCGATGATCATACCGCCGCCCAGCAAAGTATCGGAGATACTGATCACTTTTAATCCGCCCAGTACATTGTAGAAAAAGCCCATGATGCCTATCAGGCAGGCCAGCAGCCAGATGGTAGACCAATAGCTGATATGCAGCAGCTCATTCAGGTGAAAGATCCCGTTAAAAGCCACCGCACCGCCGTACAATACCGCGGGAATCAGGTTTACCAGGTAGCTGAGCAGGAAAATAACGGAAACAATTTTCTTGGTGCCCCGGTCATACCGTACTTCCAGGAAATCCGGTGTGGTAACAGCGCCTATACGCAGGTAGATGGGCATCAGGAACTCGCCTACCAGCAACATCGCAAATACAGAAGTAACACCCCACGACATAATAGACATGTTATTGATGAAAACAGACTCGTTTTCACCAATAAACTGGTTGGCGCTGATGTTGGTCATGATGAGCGCACCGCCTATTACCAGCCAGTTTAAACTGCGGCTGCCAAGGAATACGTCGGCGGCTGTTTTCAACTGGTGCCTCCTTGTAATGTACCACGACAATACCGTCATGAGCACCACGAAAAAAGCAAAGCTTATAATAGTAGAAAGTGGCATTAATAATTACTGTTACAAAGATTTTCTTCTTATCAGCACGGTAGGCAGTACTTCCTGGATCTTTTCCCGGTTCAGTACAAAAACTGCTGCCTTCTCCGCCATTAATTTAAAGTCCGTGGAATAAGTGGTAATTCCATTGCAGATAATTTCCTTTACCACATCATCATTGTGAGATAAAATGCCTACATCCTTTCCAAGCGTCATTTTCTTTTCCACACAGTCTTTCAGGATAGCCCACAACTCCGTATTATTGATGGTGTAATATACTTTTCCCTTTGCCACCGTACCAGGTACGTATTCCGTTTTAATAACACCGTTGATCTTATGATCTTTTATAAAACGCTTAAAAGCCTTGAGTATTTCTATCGGCGTATCCGTAGAGGGCCGGTAATAAAAGATCATTTCATCAAACTGCTTTATGGTAGCTGTTAACGCAGTGAATGCCCTGTAGGAAGATTCCCCGAACTCCTGCACAATGTAAGAACAATCCATGTTCAACGGTTCGTAGCGGTCAATCATCAGGAACTTATCCACCGGCAGCCCCCGCAGGATCTCCGCGGTTTTGGGATGCGGAATAGGCGCCACCACGTACATGCCATAGCGGCCCTTTACAGATGCCACAATGCTCTCAAATACCTCGATGTTATTATGATGAAAGAAAACATCCAGCTGTATGTTCTCCCCGAGATGTGCCCGGAAAGTTTTATAAAATGTTTCCTGGAAAGTATCAAACGCAAATAATAACAACGCTACTTTCAACTGCTGGCCGGTATCATCGCTGCTTACAAAAAAGCCCTTCCGGTTTTGCGATGCCACAATACCTCTTTCCACCAGCTCTTTATAACCTTTGGCAATAGTTTCCCTTGCAAATCCCAGCTCTCCGATCAGGTTATTCACAGAAGGCAATGGGTCGCCCCTCGACAACAATCTTGAATTGATAGCATTGATAATTCCCTGAACAAATTGTTCATGTTTAGAAAGACCGGGAATTCCTTCCAGTTCATGTATCTGTTCGTATACGTCCTGCATGTAAGGAAAATTAATCTGGAATTAACTGTACTACACTATCCTACTAAGCTATTGCGTTTTTTCAACACTTGCAACTTTTTGCAGTGAATAATGGGTTTCAGACAGGGATTGTAACTTCCTGGCGGCCCATTCCGGCGTAATATCGCGCTGCGGACTGGCCAGCAGCTCATATCCTACCATAAACTTTTTCACGGATGCAGAACGCAACAGCGGTGGGTAAAAATGCATGTGCCAGTGCCATTCCGGATGATCCCCCGAATTTACGGGCGCCTGGTGCATACCAGCGGAGTAAGGGAAAGATGTTTCAAAAAGGTTATCATATTTTGTGGTTAATCTTTTTAAAATATCCGCCAGCGCAAGCTGCTCTTCTTCCGTAAAATGCATCAGATCCGGTACATCCCGTTTGCTGATGATCATGGTTTCAAAAGGCCAAACCGCCCAGAAGGGCACTAATGCCACGAAGTGATCATTCTCACAAACAATCCGTTCCTGTTTCTTTAACTCCAGAGCAACATAACTTTGCAGCAGGCTTTTGCCGGTAGCTTCATAATATTTTTCCTGGTGAGATGTTTCCTTGATCAGTTCCGCCGGCAAATCGCTGGTTGCCCAGATCTGTCCGTGTGGATGGGGGTTGCTGCATCCCATGATATCGCCTTTGTTCTCAAAAATCTGGATATACCTGATAGCGGGATCCGCGGAGAGCTGTTGGTACTCCTCCTGCCACAACGTGATCACTTTCCGGATGTCTGCTACTTCCAGCAAGGGCAATGTGAGATCGTGCCGCGGGGAAAAACAGATCACGCGGCAGATGCCTTTCACGCCCCGTGCATGCAGTAAGTCATCTGTTATTGCTACGCCTGCCGGCGTATCTGCCATCAATGCGCCAAAATCATTGGTAAATGCGAAAGGTTCCGTGTAGGCCGGGTTCAGATCCCCGCCCATCCGGCTGTTGCCCGGGCATAAATAACAGGATGCATCGTACGCCGGCAGCGGATCTTTGTTTACCTTTTCTACTTTGCCCTGCCATGGCCTTTTGGTACGGTGCGGCGATACTAATACCCACTCGCCCGTTAAAATGTTTAATCGCTGGTGTGGATGTTCTTCTAACTGGAAATTGTTCATAGATAATCAGGATACTTCGTTGATCTGGATAACCACGCTGGTTCTTTTAACATTCAGCTGCGGATTAAACCCGATGTTCATTAAAAATTCGCCGGTAAATATAGCATTATCCGGGATAGTTGTTGCTTCGCCGGGATAAAGATTAATTTCTTTCAGGCGGTATTTCTTTGCAGGGTCCAGGCCCTTTAACCGGATGGGAAATTTGCTGCCTTCGCCATAGCGGTAATTGACCAGGTAGTTAAACAACACGCCGGTGGTTTTCTTTTCATCGAGATACATTATGGCGGCTACGCTGCCCTCGTGCGGATCTGCCAACCGGTACTGGTCACCGTGCCAGATCACCTCTTTCAAAGCACTATAATTGTTAATCGCCTCCTTGCAGAAAGCAAGATCTTTCTCTTTTAAATCTTTTACCACAATGTCAAAACCCAGCTTGCCCATCATGGCTACATCCACCCTGAACTTAATCGGTTGTTTTCCCCAGTCGGTTACGTGGTTGGCGCTGGCAATAGCCGGGTAGAAATAGGAATTTTCCCACTGGATGTAGATCCGCTCCAAAGGATCTGTATTATCGCTGGGCCAGTACTCCGTGAAGTACTGCAACGCGGCATAGTCCACACGGCCGCCGCCACCGGAACAAAGCATCATCGACACCTTTGGATATTTAGCGCGTACCCTGGCCAGTACTTTATACAGGCCCCGCACATATTCCACGTATAACTGCGATTGCTGCTGCCGCTGGTAAGCCGACCATGCGTTGTAAATAACGGCATTACAATCCCACTTAATATAAGATAATTTAGGCGCTTTTATGAACAACGAATCCACCACCTTAAACACAAAATCCTGCACCTTTGGATTACTTAAATCCAGCACCAGCTGGTTCCGGAAATAATGTTCTTCGCGGCCGGGTTGTCTTAACACCCAATCGGGGTGTGTGGCATTCAGCTCACTCTTTGGATTCACCATTTCCGGCTCTATCCAGATACCAAATTTCACCCCGTTGAGCTGTGCCATGCTATCCAGTGCAGCGATGCCGTTAGGCAGTTTTTTGCGGTTCTCCTGCCAGTCGCCCAGCCCTGCATGATCGCTGTTACGCGGGAACTTATTCCCAAACCAGCCATCATCCAGCAGGAACAGGTCCACGCCCAGGTCTTTGGTATCTTTTAATAACCCTTTCAGTGCAGATTCATCGAAGTTGAAATAAGTGGCTTCCCAGTTATTTAATAACGTGAGCCGTTCTCCTTTTCCATCCGGTATTCTATAATTCCTCGCCCAGCTTTGCAGCTTACGGCTGGCCTCTCCTTTTCCTTTTGTGGAAAAGGTATAGAGGAACGGCGGTGTTTCAAAAGCAGTATTTGTTTTTAATACATAGGGAGATGCATAATTGTTGATCCCTGCTATGATCCGTAAGTTATCCAGGTTGTCAAGTTCCAGATCGATCCTGAAATTTCCGCTCCACTCCAGCGATCCGTATAGCACGCTGCCCTGGTCTTCTGTAGCCGGTTGATCCAGCGACACCATAAATACCGGCGGCTGGAATAAATTGGCGCGGGTGCCCAGTTTGGAGTCCAGCGTTTTAATGCCATGTGTAAGCGGTGTTTCCTCCGGCTGCATTTCTCTTGCCCAGTCGCCATGATACTGGCGGAGCCAGTAACGGGGAGCTTTGAGATAAAGATTGGCAGATGCAAATTTCTGCAGGGTAACATTTCCCTTTTCCTGGTGCCTGATCACCGACCATTGCTCTATTACATCTTCCGCTTTATATACCTTATAGTACAACGTTACTTCAAACGGGTATACCGGGTCTTTCAGCAGGATGCTGATTTCTTCCACACCGGCTCCGCGGGCAGTCACCTTATGACTTACATAACGCAGGTCCAGTGCATTGTTGCCATCGGCATGTGTTACTGCAATGGCGGGTTCCATCAGGTTTTTTGTGCCGGCCGCCGTATAAGCGGCATTGGATACAGTTGAATAATCTTCGCTTTGCTTGTATGCCAGCGGCGCCTGTTGGTATTCTGCCGCATTGGATAGCTTAGTACCAAAGTAGATGGTAGACAGTTGTCCTTTTGCATCTACCTGCAATACCACGGCGTTGTTCTTTGATTCCACAGGTATCGTCAATGGCCTGGCATCCTGTGCGAATGCTTGTCCGCAGCAGCACATCGCCAATAACCAGATGCCCTGTTTTAAATGGAAGAATCGTGTCATGAAAAAAATCTTTTAAATTTATAGCTACAGGT
The DNA here is from genome assembly GCF_050434025.1 of Chitinophaga sp. W3I9. NCBI lineage: Bacteria > Pseudomonadati > Bacteroidota > Chitinophagia > Chitinophagales > Chitinophagaceae > Chitinophaga > Chitinophaga sp. W3I9. The sequence goes on along the minus strand of NZ_JBNPWC010000001.1, from coordinate 2,508,073 downwards.
CTTTATGCGCAATACGGATAACAGGTTGCCCGCTATCCGTATCATTTTAAGGAGAATATCAGTACCCGTCATTCTGACGGAGTTTTCTTCCGGATGAATTTATTTCTGATTGCGGAACAGGCACCCAGTAATTTTTTGTTTTATCAAATTTGCGGTTATCCAGCGCAATAATCCTGGTATATACGATTGTACCATTGGATTGTTTGGATGGTAATATGCCGTAGCCCGGAATATTTTCTGTCACCTCGGCGATCTTCCACCTGCGTACATCGAAATAGCGGTGTTCTTCAAAAGCCAGTTCAATGCGGCGTTCGTTGCGGATGCGGATACGCATGCTGTCGGCCGATAATCCTTTCGGCAGTTCAGGCATGCCTGCCCTTGCGCGGATATCATTTACGGCTTTATACACGGTATTATCCGGCCCTGCAGCCTCGTTCTGCGCTTCAGCATAGTTGAGCAGCACTTCTGCATATCTTAAATACTTCCAGGGCTGGTAAGCGGTTTGATTCGGATTTTCAACCGGGTTGCCTTCATTGATATATTTTCTTACGTAGTAGCCGGTAGGACTGGTATTCCAGTTGCCGTTACCATCTTTACTGTCTTTACCGCCGGGAAGAAATGTTTCCACGTTGCGGGTTCTGTAAGGCGCGCCGTTATAGAGAATGCTGGCATAAAAACGCGGATCCCTGTTCTGGTAAGGATTTGCTTTTTCTGCGGGATTGTTCCAGTCGAAACGGGAGCCATCAGCCATTTCATAATCGTCAACCAGGTTTTGCATCGGGGTATTCCCACCCCATCCGCCATACCCATTAGGGCCGTTGACCAGTTCCAGGTTGGTGTGCTCATTGGTAGGAGAATATACCCGTTCAAAGATATCTTCACTGGTGCCGCTGATGGTGAATAAAGTTTTGTAGTTGTTGTACAATGTAAACTTGTTCAGCGCCATTACATCTGCGGCGGCAGCAGCGGCGGCGGCCCATTTTGTTTTATCGTTGGTTCCTTTGGTATACAAGGGGCTGGCGGCATACAGCAACAGGCGCGCTTTCAGCGCCAGCGCGGCGGCGTATGAGCCACGGCCAGTGGGGTAGCTTTTATTCTGCATCATGGCAGCAGCTGTATTCAGTTCATTCACGGCATACTGAATACATTCCTGCACCGGTTTACGGATAAAAAGCGAATCGAAATTGGTATCATCCAGGTTGTAAACACGGTCGCCTACCAGCGGCACATCACCGAAGTTGCGGATCAGGTCCTGGTAGCGGTAAGCGCGGATAAAATGAAGTTCCCCTTTCAGTTTTTCTTTACCATAATCACTCATCGGCACTTTATCGATATTGGCTAAAGCGTAGTTTACTTCGCGGATGCTGCGGTAGCTCCTGATCCAGGTATCGCTCATCCAGCCGGTTCTGTCCGGGGTAAGGGCGCCCTGTTGCACAAACCAGGTGTTGTTGTCCCATACCACCATGGATTCGTCCGTTACAGAACTCATCCAGGCATCTTCAAAACCGCGGCCAAAGCCTGGTTTTCCACCATCGTTATTGCCGCCTACACCGATATATCTTCCTGTAACATAGGCTTCTGCCAGCGAGGAATCGCCCCACACGGCCGCATCGGTGATGATGCTGGTTGGTGTGGTATCAAGAAAATCTTTCTTACATGCTCCTAGTGCTGCGAGGCCGGCCGCTACCAGGATCAGTGATATATTTTTAGTCTTCATTTCTTTGCAATTGAGATAATAAATGATTTGTTTCCCCGCTTAAAAATTCACATTCACACCTACATTAAACACTTTCTGCTGCGGATAAAAATATCCGCTGCCATCGGTGCCTTCCGGATCTATTTGTTTTACTCTTGTAAAGGTGAGCAGGTTAAAGCCGTTCACGTAAAAGCGGGCGGATTTAACAGATGCCCTGGATAGCAAGGCAGTTGGGAGATTATAGCCAATCTCCAGATTTTTAAGGCGTAGGAAAGAAGTGTTCCAGTTCCAGAAAGTACTCGGGTATGCACCGAGGTTGCTGGAATTCGGTCTGGATACCGGGCGTGGCCAGGAAGCGTTGGTATTTTCCGGCGACCAGCGGTTATCTGCCCATTCCTTGAGAAAGGAGCCAAATTCGCCGGATTCCCAGAGGAGGTATTGTGCGGATTCGCCTTGTCCCTGTAACAGTATATTCACATCAAAATTTTTCCATGACGCGCCTAACGTGATCCCATATACGATTTGCGGAATATTGTTCTGGTCTACCCTCACCCGGTCTGCGGCAGTGATTTCTTTATCACCGTCATAGTCTTCCAGGATCAGGTCGCCGGGCCTGGTGCCGGGTGCATGCGGCGTGGCATCGATCTGCGCCTGGTCTTTGAAGATGCCGATGCTGCGGTAATACAGGCCAGCGTTGATGGGGTGTCCTTCCACTTTTTGGTACGACAGGGTACCGGGGGCTTCATCCAGGAAAATGACTTTATTTTTGATAAAGCTGAAGTTACCGCCGATATGGAATTTCACGTCATTAAAATGGGTTTCATACATCACGGAGGCTTCAACTCCCTTGTTGGTTACCTTACCGATATTTTCATCGGGAATCTGGCTGCTGCTGATACCGCTTACCCCCGGAATACTTAAATTTCTCGGTGCCAGGATGTTGTCTCTGGTTTCGCTGAATACATCCAGGGTCACATTAAAGTGGTTGAATAAAGATGCGTCTATACCGATGTTGGCCTTCTTCGCTGTTTCCCAGGTGATATTTGGATTCGCGAGTTTGGCATATACAATGGTGGGAATATTGGCGCCGTAAGGTTGCCCTGCGTTTGTTAAAGTGCTCAGCACGTTGGTTTGCAGGTTCAGGTTCTGAAGATACTGGTAGCCGGGCGCATCGTCAGGTTTAATATTTTCATTTCCCAGCAGGCCGTAGGAGGCACGGATCTTTAAGCTGTTGACAGCACTTTTATTAAACCACGACTCTTCCGAAATGCGCCATGCTGCCATTGCGCTGGGGAAAAATCCATATTGTCTTCCCGGGGCAAAAATAGAGGATCCATCTTCGCGGAGCTGTACATCTAACAGGTACTTCTCGGCGTAATTATAACTGATACGCCCGAAGTAACTTCTGCGGGTAATAATATAGCTGCTGCCATAGTTACTTGCATCCGTTGGCAGCGCGCCACCCTGGCTCAGTTCCGGCAACAAGGTAGTAATGTAGTTCTGACGTGCGGCCCCAAAAGTTTCATAGGTTGTTTTCGATTGCTGTACGGCTGCAAACGCGCTGAGCTGATGCTTACCAAAATGTTTATCATAGCTCAAACGGAGAAAAGAGTTCAGTAGTGTATAATTGATCTGGCTTTCCGACAAGGATGGGTTATTAGGTCCGCCTTTCACCGGGTTATAGGTTTGTGCACCTTTATCGTACTGGTACACGATCCAGTTTTGAGCCAGCTGTTTATCAAATTCGAAACGTTTATCGATAGATACCATTCCATCTACGGACAACCCTTTGGTCAGTTCGTAACTCGCTTTACCGATGATACTGCCGGTGGTGATAGGTCTTTTATCCGCACCGGATAACTGCGCCATTGCCAGTGGATTTTTTCCCATTTCCACGCCAGCGCCCATGAGTCCATTCGGATAGTAAGCCGGTAGTGTTGGATAGGTGCGGTAAAGGAATTCAAATACGTTGGAGGCGCCAAAACCGGCCAGGGCGGTCTTTTCTTCCTGGCGGCCGGATAGCTGCACCGTTGCTTTAAATTTGGAAGAGAAGTTAATATCGAAGTTTGCGCGGATGTTATATTGTTTATAATTGAGTGGACTGCTGCGATACAATCCATCCTGGTTCAGATAACCACCGGAGATATAATACGAAAGTTTATTGCTGCCACCGGAGAAGGAAAGATTGGCAGAAGTCTGAGGCGCCAATGGTTTCATCAGTTCCTTTTCCCAGTCTGTATTCGGGTAAGACACCGGGTCTTTCCCATTTCTGAACAATTCTATTTCCGCATCAGAATAGCGCTGGTGCTGGCCTTGCGACGGGTTGTTATAATAGCCTATTTCATTTACGATAGTAGCATAGGTAGCCGCATCCACAAATTCCGGCAGCCGGGTGGGTTTAATAAGTCCCTGGTTCAGGTTAAAGCTGAAATTTGTTTTACCTGCTTCTCCTTTCTTCGTAGTAACCAATATAACACCGTTTGCGGCCTGCGAGCCATAAATGGCCGCGGAGGCATCTTTCAGGATACTGATGCTTTCAATATCGCTGGCATTTAAGCGGGAAAATCCGCCGAGCGCATTGGGTACGCCATCAATTACAATTAAAGGTGCAGAGTTGCCGGTGGTGGCCACACCACGGATCAGCAGGCGTGCATCATCGTAACCTGGTTCCCCGCTGGTGTTGGGCGCAATGAGGCCCGGCATACGGCCTACGAGTGAGTTGGAAATATTGGGTTGCGGGCTCCTTACGATCTCTGCACTTTTCACCGCTGCAACCGATCCTGTTAACGTAGCTTTTTTAGTGGTGCCATATCCTACTACCACCACGTCGTTCAGGTTTTCAACAGAGGGCTCCAGCGCGATCGTAGTGAAATCGGTGGTAAGTAACAACTCCTGCTGGCGGAAACCAATTCCTGAAACAACCACCGTATTGTTGCCGGCGGGCATTGCGAGCACAAACCTGCCTTCCTCATCTGTTTTGGCGCCGGAAGTGGTGCCTTTTACGACTATAGAAATAAATGGTAGTGGTGATTTGTCGGTGGAACTGATGACTTTACCTTTGAATGTTTTTTGCTGTGCATACCCTGGTATGCACAAACAAAACGCAGCAAAAAATGCGATGACGCATTTCAGCAAGTGTCTGGCAATCATTTTTTTTTAATTTAAAACGTAAATGGAATACGAATGGTGGAACATGAATCGTGGAACGGCGCTGTGATCCCATCATTCATAACGTGCTTTTTTTAGTTGACCTGTACTATTCACATCTGTACTATACTATACTATTCTACAAATATAATTTCCGGTTTTCAAACTTCCAAAAAAAATTCCCTGGTCATCACCGGGATGAATATATTAGACCCTATTACCGTATTTTTATTACAGAAAGATATGCTTATGACAAACCGTTTCTCCGCAGCATTGGCTGCATTGTTGTTAACCACCAGCGCATTAATGGCACAGCGTAACAAGCCCATAGACGCCATTAAAGCGGACGATATCAAAAAAGATCTGTACTACCTGGCCGACGATCATTTCAGGGGCAGGGAAGCCGGCACATTGGACGAACTGAAGGCATCCGTATGGCTGGCGGAGCAGGCGCGTAAAGCCGGGCTTGAACCTGCCGGCGATGATGGCACCTACCTCCAGTTCTTTTCCCTTATAAGGGAACGGGTAAGTAACCACAGCACCATCAGTGTAGGCAACCGGCCATTTCATTTGTGGCAGGATGCCATTGTGTATGAACCCAGCTTTGCAGCGGTGGATGCCCCCATTGTATTTATTAAGGACGCCGACACCGTATCTGAGGCCACCATACGGGGAAAAGTAGTGGCGTTACAGTTTTCCGCCAAAGGCATCAATGATCCGCGTGTACGCATACCCACACGGTACGCAGGCATAGTGGTGAACTATTGGGCGCGGTACCTCGCGGCCAAAGGTGCAGTAGCTATTATCTTTGTTGCTGATGAACTGGCACAGAAAGGATGGTCAAAAGCCACGCAATATAACAACCGCGGTTCCTACCAGATAGAAGGCAGTCTTTTTCACCGGCAGCTGTTAACCGGCGTTCCCATTATCTGGCTGCAACAGGATGCGCTGCCGCTGGTACAGCAACCAGGTCAGCAACTGAAAGCGCATATCTTTTCCGAGTCGTTCACCTATCCGTCTGTAAATGTAGTAGCGAAAGTAAAAGGCAGCGATCCTAAACTGGCGGGAGAATATGTAGTGTTTAGCGGTCACCAGGATCATGACGGGGTAAGGAATGTAGCGGGAGTGGCCGACTCAATTTACAACGGAGCAGACGATAATGCCAGCGTAAGCGTTGCCTTGCTGGCCATTGGCCGGGCTTTTCATCAGCAACCAGGTAAGCGCTCTACGCTGTTCATCTGGCATGGTTCGGAAGAACGGGGGCTGTTTGGCTCCACCTGGTTTGCCGATCATCCAACAGTGCCCCGCGAATCGCTCGTAGCCGTATTAAACGCGGATATGATCGGTAATAATGCACCCGACAGCGCCGCTCTTCTTGGCCTCATTCCGCCTCACCTCAGTTCTTCCGCGCTGGCAAAAATAGGACTGGAAGAAAACCAAAAAGGGCCGCGGTTTAAGCTGGATACAGCATGGGACAAAGCCTCTCACCCGGAAGTATGGTACTTCCGCAGCGATCACTATCCTTATGCAAAAAAGAATATCCCGGTATTATACTTCAGCTCATTGCCGCATGCGCTTTATCATACCCCCGGCGATGAAGCCGCCACCATCAATATAGAAAAGCTGACAAAAATAGCCCGGTGGATGTATGCCACCGGCTTTACCGTATCCAATCTTGCAGAACGGCCGGCAATGGAACCCGGCTTTCAGCTGGAAAGGTAAAATATAAGAAAGCAACTGCCCTAAGCAGTTGCTTTCTTATATTATAATCTGCTCCTCCTTCATCAGGAACACGCCATAAGCATTCAATGCATCAATAACAGACAATGCCTGCCGGGCTCTTTCAGTGAGTGCATAATCCACTCGTGGAGGCTTCTCCTGGTATGCCTTCCTGGTGACCATATTTTTTTCTTCGAGGTCGCGCAATTGCGTGATCAGCATTTTATCGGTGATATGCGGTATGGATTTTTTCAGATCACCATATCTTACAGGCCCTTCCTGCAACGCCACGAGGATAGGAATTTTCCAGGTGCCACCGATATAATTCATCGCAAATTCAACAGGACTGTAATACAGCCTGTTCTGATGCCGGAAATCTTTCATGCCGGAAATTTACTCACGGATTCCCGGTTTTTTGCCTTTACATACCAAAAAGTATATAACAAGGCTATTTCTATTCGTAAGGTGGCGGGCCAACCGGTATCTCCTTAATGCCTAACCGCTTCTGCAACTGCTGCACAGAATCAAGATGCGCATATAACATCGGCAGATTGGCCGCCGCAAATGATTTTATATCACTGTCTGTTGCATTCTTTGCTGCCCGTTGAAATTCCCGGATGTCTTTTTTATGGTCGCTGAGCATCGCATTTACATAAGCCCTGTCGAATTCGTCTCCCTTCTTTTTTCCAAGCCGATCCTTTTCTTTCTGTTGGGAATTTGAGATGGAATCCGGCAACGTTATTTTTTTGGAAGCGGCTAATGCCTTTATTTGCGCTCCCCCGCCGCTGTGATCTTTTACCATCAATGCACCGAAATCCTTTACCTGTTGGTTCCGGGAATTTGTTTGTGCCAACTGTCCCAGTTGCACTTCCATCATTCCCCCACTGGCTGCTTCCACCACGAAATCAGCATCTGCCTGCGACAAAACCACTGATACCGAGTCCGAGGACTTGTTGTTCATAATCTGGCTGTCGATCCGCTCACTATTGGCTTCTTTCGCTTTCTTCTCACTATCTGCAGACCTGTTGTTACAACTCCATAAAAGGAATGCCAATGGCAGAGTATAATAAACCAAAAATGAGTTTTTCATAATACCCTCCTTTTTTGAAAAAAAAGCCCAAAACATATGCCACGTGCGTCAAACCAGGTATTTATTTCTTTATGAGCACCAACCAGCCGTCTGGTTTTTGCAGCAGGTTGAAACCAACGTCCGTACGAAGGCGGGCGAGATTAAGATGGTACCGGAAACTTATCCGTTTGGTACGTAAAACTGGTTTCCCATTATATGAGAACACACCCATCACTGACCAATTATTATAAATTCATAACAATTTAATTTTCAACTTCTTAAACACACCCCTTTTTCCTTGAGAATTTTTGCTCTAGTTTGTGCTTCCAAACATGAACATAAAATAAGCATTGTCAAGTAAGCAAGCATACGGGGAAATTGAGCTGATATCTTCTTTTCAGCAGGGCGAACACAAAGCACTGCATCAAATTTATGCGCTATACCAGCGGCCACTCTGCTTTTTTACGGAACAGCTGACTTCCGATACCATGGCCGCAGAAGATATTGTTTCTGAATGCTTCATCCAGGCATTTCAAAAAAAAGAGGACTTTCCTACACTCGGGCAACTCAAAGCTTTCCTGTTCACCGCAGCAAGGAATGCCGCCCTCAATTATCTCAAGGCGCAAAAACGACATGGTGATATTCACCAGTCGATAGAAAGGAACGCCGACCGCTTTTCCATAGATGTTGAAAAAGCCTATATAAAAACGGAGGTCACCCAGGCTATTTTTCTTGAAATTGAAAAACTGCCGCCACAATGCCGGCAGGTAGTCCGCCTTTCCGTTATCGACGGGAAAAGGCCGCAGGAAATAGCCGACGAACTTAATATGGCCTACCAGACCGTTCTGAACCAAAAAGCAAAAGGCGTAGGATTATTACGTACCGCTCTTTTAAAAAATGAGCTGATATCCCTTCCAGTCCTCGTTTCCGCACTATTAATGCTGCAGCGGTAATTTTTTTTGAAAAGGGCGGTATAAAAAGAGGAGTTAGTTGTTTTAGTAGTATCGACATGACTGAGAACAATCATTACATAGCCGGCCTGATTGGCAAATACCTGGACAATAGTCTGAATGCTGACGAGAAGATGGCGTTAACGGAATGGATCAACGCCTCCGATGACAACCGTCGTCTTTTTGCGGAATTAAGCGATCAGCAACAGCTGGTGGCGAATCTTCAGCGGTTTTATGCCTATGATACTGACAGGATTTCCAGGAAGATCAGTGAACAGATTCCCGGATTTGGCCAACCCATTATGACGCCGGTTCACCGGGTTCATTTTATCCGCAGATGGGGCTGGGCCGCTGCTGCGGCACTGCTGCTTGCAGGAAGTGCCTACCTGCTGGTAATGAATAAAAAAGATCAGTCACCGGCCATCGCATCCAATGTAACGGATATCACTCCCGGCAGCCAGGGCGCCATACTTACCCTCGCCGACGGACGGCAGGTAGTGCTGGATAGCCTGACCAGCGGGGTTGTTGCGCAACAGAACGGCAGCTCCATCGTACTGTCGGATGGTAAACTTAAGTATGATCCTTCCGGGGAAGCCGTCTCCGACATTCAATATAACAAAATGACCACGCCCAAGGGGCGGCAATTCCAGCTGACCTTACCTGATGGAACAAAGGTGTGGTTGAACGCAGCCAGCTCTATCCGCTACCCTACGGTGTTTGCCGGCAAGGAACGAAAAGTGGAAATATACGGGGAGGCCTGTTTTGAAGTAGCAAAAGATGCCAATAAACCTTTCCTGGTAAATGTAAATAATAAAGCTTCCATAGAAGTACTGGGCACGTTGTTCAACGTAAACGCCTACGAAAATGAGAAAACGATCAATACTACATTGCTCGATGGAAGCGTAAAAGTAATCAATGAACCTGCCAGCGTAATCCTCAAACCTGGCCAGCAGGCACAGATCAGCAACACACCGGGAGGAAAAAATAGCTATAGTAAACAAACCGGACATTGAAAAAATAATGGCCTGGAAAAGCGGCCTGTTCAACTTTGAAGGCGCTAATCTTGAAGAAGTAATGCGACAGCTGGAACGCTGGTACAATATAGATGTAGTTTATGAAAATGGTATACCGGATATACAATTCATGGGAGAAATGAGCAGACAAATTTCATTAACAGACCTGCTGGAAATATTAAGGAGAACAGAAGTAGACTTTAGAGTAGAAGGACGCAAATTGATTGTGCTGAATAAATAAGTATCAGTTACACTGCACCGGGAATCACAGAAGGGGCCTGCATGGCCCGGCCTGACTATGTAATTTAACAAGCCAACCATTAAAAAACCGTCACGGATTGCGGCCGTGACGGTGTATTTGACTTAGTTGGTTTCTAAACGGTTTATTGCAATTCACATTTATTAACAACCAAATCTCATGCAATTTATGCAAAAAAAATGCTATTGGCCGCCGGATCGCCGGGGAAAAAACACGGGCCTAACCAAAATCTTTCTGGTAATGAGACTTACTGTCATTCTATTAACAGCCGCCATCTTTCAGGCAAGTGCCTCGGGTCACGCACAAACCGTTACCCTGTCGGGTAAAGCCATCCCTATCAAACAAGTATTTAGTGCTATTAAGCAACAAACCGGGTACGTAGTTTTCAGTAATAATAACACGATCAATGATGCAAGGAATGTATCGCTTTCTGTACGGGATATGCCCCTGAAAGACTTGCTGAATGAAGTATTGAAAGACTTACCCGTTACCTACGTGATCAAGGACAAAACGATTGTACTGTCACGCAAAACAATACCAGCCGGCGATATCCTGGCTCCTCCAAATACGATTACCGGCACCATCCGGTCTTCCACTGGTGAACTATTGCCAGGCGTATCTGTCCGGATAAAAAATACGGTCAACGGTACCATCACCGGTTCCGACGGGTCCTTCTTCTTTAACCGTCCACCTGAAGATGCCGTATTCGTGATCAGCATGCTGGGGTATGAAACCCTGGAAATCGCTGTTCTGAAGGGCGACAACGGATATACCGCCAACACGCTGGATAAAGCACAATCGAAGTCGCTGCTGGTGAAAGAAGGAGCCAACCTCCTGCTGAACATTACGCTGAACAGGAAAGACCTCGAAATGAACGACGTGGTGATCACCGGGTATATGAACGTGAATAAAAAGAATTACGTAGGTTCCGTTTATTCCGTAAAGGCAGATGATATCAAGATTGCCGGCGAAACCAGCATCGATCAGATGTTACAGGGCGTTGTACCGGGCATGTCTGTTATCACGCAATCAGGACAGGTAGGTTCCACGCCAAAGATCCGTATCCGCGGTACCTCCACCATCCTGGGCAACCAGGAACCGGTTTGGGTAGTAGATGGCGTAATCCAGCGCGATCCCCTGCCAATGCCCAATGGTAGCGGATCACTGGCAGGAGATATGAGCGAACTGCGGCTGATCGCCTCCAATGCCATTTCCTGGCTCAATCCAAACGATATTGAAACCATCACCGTTTTAAAAGATGCTTCGGCCACCGCTATTTATGGTTCACAGGCAGCCAACGGCGTAATTGTGCTCACCACGAAAAAAGCGCGCCCCGGCCAGTTATCGGTGTCTTATAGCTCCAACCTCACAGTGGGTCAGAAACCTACCTACGGCGACTTCGACCTGATGAACTCCCAGGAACTGATGCAGTTTTCGAAAGAAGTATACGAAGCCCGCGACAGCTATACCGCTGAAGTATTGCCGATCGGCTACGCCGCATTGATCCAGCAGTTACAGAGAAAAGAAATCGATTATGCCACTTATATGGAACGGTACCGGAAGCTGGAAAACCAGAATACCGACTGGTTCTCACTCCTGTTCCGCAACCCGTTCAGTCAGAATCATAGCCTGAGCATCTCCGGCGGTACCGAGAAGATCTCCAACAGAACCTCTTTCAGTCTTCAGCAGCAGAACGGGGAAGCCAAAGGGAATGACCTTACTTCTTTCGCCGCTTCCTCCAATACCACTCTCCGGTTCGGAAAACGGCTGACCGTAAACCTGATGCTGAACGGCAGCCGGCGGGAAACAAATGGTTTTTCGTATGGCGTAGATCCGTTCAACTATGCTTATAATACTGCCAGAACCATTCCTATGTATAATGATGACGGATCCCTTTTTTACCATGAGAAAAGAGGAGAATCCAGCACCGTTTTCCCCGGCAACAACAGCTACCGGTATAACATTCAGAATGAAATTAATAATACAGGAAATAAAAATGTTACCAATAACCTCGCATCTACTGTAGATGTAAACCTGCAGTTAACAAAGGACCTGCAATACCAGGGACTGTTATCTTACACCCTTACCAATTCCAGCGTAAAATCCTACGCAACGGAATTATCTTACTTTATCACCCAAACAAGAGGATATGAGTTCGGCAGCGTACTGTCCAACTCTCCGCAGGAACTGGCCAGCCGCCTGCCTTTCGGAGGACTCGCACAACTGCAGAACGCCGACAACAGTGGCTATACCTGGAGAAACAGCCTGGTATATAACCACTTATTTGGTACCCGCCATGCCGTGACCCTTCAGGCTGGAATGGAAGCCAGATCCGCATTAATGCAGGGTAACACCGATACCCGTTATGGTTATCTACGGTATCGCGGGGAAAGCTATGCACCTGTTCCGGTAATGCCCGCGATGATTTCTGCCAATGGCGACAACCTGCTTGATCTCATGCGCACAAATTCAGGAATCGTCAATCAAAAAAGTAATTTCCTGAGTGAGTACTTCTCTGCGGTATATGCTTTTGATCAGCGATTTATCTTCAACTTCAATGCGAGATTGGATGCCTCCAACCGTTTTGGCCAGGATAAAAACAAGAAATTCCAGCCAACCTGGTCGTTTGGTGGAAAGTGGCGCGTTGCCAATGAAAAAATCCTGAGCTCCGTGAAATGGCTGAACGCACTTGACCTGTCTGCCACTTACGGCTACCAGGGAAATGCAGTGGAAGCGGTATCTCCTTACCTGATTGCCACCGACGGAGGACTTAGCAATGTATTCAAACAATATGTCCTCAACATCAAATCGCTGCCTTATCCTGAACTGGGTTGGGAGAAAACAAAAACATGGAACTTCGGACTGGACCTGGCAATGTTTAACGGCCGCCTGAGCGCCACCGCCAACTGGTACAAAAAAAGCAGCAATATCCTGGCTTCACGGGACGTACCCATTGAAAATGGGATGAACTCCGCTACCGTATTTGGTTCCCTGATGGAAAACACCGGGTACGACCTGATCATCAGCGTAGTGCCGGTGCGTACGAAAGACTTCATGTGGCAGTTTTCTGTGAATACCGGTCTTGCCCGGAACGTGCTGAAACAAAACGAAAGGATCAATACAAAAGATGATTACCTGAACGGAACTGCTATTGTGAACGGAGAGGCTTACTCCACCTTTTATTCCTTTGCCTATGCCGGTTTAAATCCAGCCAATGGCGTGCCTCTCTTCAAAAACATGGATATTAAACCTACTGCCAATGACCTGGATTACCTCGTTAAATCCGGTAAGCTGGATCCCGATTTTTCCGGCGGATTCAATACCATGGTGCGATATAAAAACCTTTCGTTAAGCGCGCAGTTTGCCATGGCTTTCGGAAATCAAAAAAGGCTGCCGGTGTTCTACAATTCTTCCGGGGCGCCTACTCCTGAACAGAATGCACCCAGGATCCTGAATGACCGCTGGAAACAACCTGGCGATGAGCAGCACACCAACATCCCTGCTGTTCCACCCGGTAATCCCCGCAGGATAGAGTTCTACCTGCCCACGATAGCGTCAAACAGAGTAACGCCGTATGACCTGTATAATCAATCCGATTACATGGTGGCAGATGCTGACTTTATCCGTTGCCGGCAGATTGCGTTGAACTATGAGTTTACACAGGAACTGCTGAAAAAGATACACATCAAACGACTGAGTACGTCCCTCAGCATGACCAACCCATTCCTGGTAACTTTTGACGACGCATGGAGAGGTTACGATCCGGAAACAAACGGATGGCCTGCCCGCAGAACAACGTCATTATCTTTTAATATGACTTTCTAATATTGAAGCGCATGAAATATAAGTTATTTGCTGTTTTCTTTGTCTTCACGGTGCTGACATCCAGCTGCACCAAATTCCTGGAAGAACAATCACAGAGCGAGATTATTCCCAAAACGGCTACCGACTTCCGGGAGCTATTGATGGGATCAGGTTATATGGGAAATCAGGAGCCAACTGATTTTCTTTCCCGCATGGACGACGATGTGGACCTGAACATTGAATGGGGCGCGGGCACCCCCTACACTATCGTAGGCACCGCTACGGTTAAAACAGATTACCTGTTTTATACCTGGCAGCCCCAGTTGGCCGACAGGAATGGGTTAGGCGATCTTATCAGTGAAGATCCCGCGTCTACCGCCTATTACTATTTTTATGAGAAGATAATGGGATGTAACGCCGTACTGGATAATATCAATACCGCGATCGGCAGCCAGCAGGATAAAGACAGGGTAAAAGCCGAAGCCCTGGCGATGCGGTCGTTCTATTATTTCCGGTTGGTAAATCTCTATGGAGCACCTTACAACAACAATCCACAGGCGCTTTCCATTCCTTTAAAGCTGAACTCCAATGTTACAGCCGAATACACGGAGCAGTCGACCGTGGCAAGGGTGTACGAGCAAATCGTTAACGATCTGAAAGAAGCTGCCACGCTGATGGATCCGCTGCCTGTTGCGCGCAGGGACTTTCACATCAATCAACCAGCCATTCACATTCTTTTGTCCAGGGTATATCTCTATATGGAAAAATGGGAAGAGTGCGTAGCAGAAGCCAGTAAAGTTTTTGAACAGTCGTCAGTACTGATGAACATGACCGGCATCACCACTGGTTACTGGCTCACCTATACCAACCCTGAAGTAGAGTGGATGTTTGGTGCAAAACCGCAAGGGGGCGACCAAACCGCCTTTATTCCTTCTCCGGATCTCCTGTCAGTTTTTGATCAGAACAATGATGTGCGCCTAAAATATGGTATAACGAATTCAGGTGGCACACCGCTCATCACGAAGTATACAATCATAAACGGAGAACTGACCCAATGCATTCGTACAGCAGAAGCAGTGTTAAACAGGGCGGAGGCAAACGTGCAGCTCGGAAAACTGCCTGCTGCCATGAAAGACCTGAATGACCTGCGCCGTACACGCATCATTGGTTACACAGATGAAAATATTGGCGACAAGGCAGCACTGCTGCAGGCAGTCCGGGTAGAGCGCCGTAAGGAATTTTTCCTGGAAGGATTCCGCTGGTTTGATCTCCGGCGCTATGGCATGCCTGCCATTACACACCGCTATCAGCATGAGCCGGGGGAAGCGGTATTGCATTATACCCTGAAGGAAAAAGATCCGATGTACACGCTGCCTCTTCCCAATAGCATACTGCAGAGAAACCAGGCACTGAAACAAAATCCATCCGGCACTATGCCCGACAGGATCGGCCAGTAATGTTTAACAAGCAATAACATCATAACATGAAGCATATATTTCTAATCGGCTGCATCTCCAGCATATTACTATTTTCCTGTGCGAAGGATACTGAAATCGGCGCACCAACGCCGATCGGACCTGATTATGTTTTACCGCAGGGCAACGCCCCAAAAGAGGCAAATGATAAAATTCAACAGCTCTATAACAACTACGGATCTTACTTCCTGTATGTGTTTACACAAAAGGATTTTGAATGGATGCAGGCAGCCGGCGGCAGCGCATCAAAGATCGATACAGCGGTATTGGGCAACCCTGCTTATACCGGTGATATGCTGAATTTCCTGAACGATGTGTGGTTGAAATTCCTGCCGGATGATTTCAAGAAAAACCAGGGGATTCCTTACCGCGTTCTCATGGCAGATACCATCAAACAATACAGGACCGGGTATCCCCCCGGCAGGGAATACCTCTACTTCGATTACAAGGTAGTAGGTAAGTCCATCACTTTCGCCGGCATGAACGCATCACTGCGTACCATGACCCCGGCTCAAAAGGTGGACAAAAAGAATGTCCTGACAGGCGCTATCTGGAACTATTATATCAGTAATAATATTCTTGATATTCCGGCAGCATTCTACACGGTCAGCAATTATGCGGCAGAGGCAGCACCCACAGCGCCGCTGTCCATTCCTGCCAACCTGGAGGCCTTCCGCAGCAGGGGCTTTTTACCAACCAGCTATGATGCCCTCAGCGGCAGAATAGGTGAATGGTATTATGGCACCTATTCCTGGGGAACGGCCAAATCAAATGATATCACGTCATTTATCATGCATATTACAACCCGGACGGATGCACAAATGCAGCCTTACCTGCAGTATCCGCTCATTAAACAGAAGTTTGATATCCTGGTAGATTATTACAAAACAAAATATCATATAGATGTGCGTGCTATCGCCAACGCCACCTACTGATGTATAACCTTTCCTTTCGCCCGGGGCTTCGTCCCCGGCGAAAGGTATCTTTCAGCAGCACATCTTCATAAAAAATATTCAACTGCAATCACCGTGTAAGCAAAAGCTTACGCCTGCTATATTATTTAATAAACAATCCGTAATGAATGGAAAACGCCATCGTAAAAGTTGAAAATCTGTCTCACCGTTACGCTTCCCAGTGGGCGGTTCGGGACATAAATTTTGAGATCCATAGCCAGGGAGTGGTGGGACTGCTGGGTTCCAACGGAGCCGGCAAATCCACTACCATGAACATCATTTGTGGAGTATTAAAACAATCGAAGGGAGAGGTATTCATCAACGGGATCAACCTGAAAGATGACCCGGTAACCGCCAAGCGCAACATCGGGTTTATGCCGCAAAAACTGCCGCTGTACCTCGATTTCACTGTGGAAGAATACCTCACCTACTGCGCTGATCTGCGGATGGTGGAAAAAAGCCAGTTAAAAAAAGCAGTCGACCAGGCCCTGGAAAGATGCGGTGTGGCACATTTCAGGGAACGTCTGCTCCGCAACCTCTCCGGTGGATACCAGCAACGCGTGGGCATCGCCCAGGCCATTGTGCACAACCCTAAATTTGTAGTGCTCGATGAACCCACCAACGGCCTGGATCCCAACCAGATCGTGGAAGTACGGAACCTGATCAAAGAAATTGCGATAGACCGCTCGGTGCTGCTATCCACGCACATCCTCACAGAAGTACAGGCTACCTGCAAGGAAATCAAAATGATTGAAGAAGGCCAGATGGTATTTTCCGGCACACTGGAAATGTTCGATAATTATATTGAACCCAACTCACTGGTAGTTATGCTGGACGCAGCTCCTGCACCTGAAGAACTGCTGAAGCTGGAAGGTATCAGATCTATCGAACAACTGGCCCCCTCCCGTTTCAGGCTCGGATACGACGGGGAAAAGAAAACAGCACAGCGGCTAGCGGAAATAAGTGTGGGCAAAGGCTGGGGACTAACAGAACTGATTATCGAAAAGAGTTCACTGGACGCAGTATTTGCCAGGTTGTCTAAAAAAAATACCAAATAAAAAATCATTAAAAGATATTCAATGAGACAAATTTTTAAGATCGCCAAAGCAGAGTTATTCACTTTGTTTTATTCACCGATCGCCTGGATGATCCTCGTGGTATTTACTTTTCAGACGGGAATGGGCTTTGCAGACACCCTGCAGGAGATGCTGCGTGGCCAGAGCAGCGGTATGGGCCTCTCCTTTATTACCGCTAATATTTTCTCCGGACAAAGGGGAATGCTGGCTTCCGTACAAAATTACCTGTACCTCTATATGCCCCTGCTTACAATGGGATTGATGAGCCGGGAGTTAAGCAGCGGTTCTATCAAATTACTGTATTCATCCCCGGTTACTTCCTCACAGATCATTCGTGGTAAGTTCCTTGCCATGATGACCTATAGCTTACTACTCATCGCCGTATTACTGGTGTATGTAATAGTGGGTATGTTTGTGGTAGATAACTTTGAACTGGCGCCTGTACTATCAGGTCTCCTTGCCATTTACCTCCTGATGTGCGCCTATGCGGCTATCGGGTTGTTTATGTCTTCCCTCACCTCTTACCAGGTAGTAGCGGCTCTCGGCACATTGGTGCTGCTGGGAACACTCAGCTATATGAACAAAGTATGGCAGAGCATCGATTTTGTACGTGACATTACGTACTGGCTGTCTATTTCCGGCCGTTGCAACGAAATGATCAGTGGGTTGATCTGCACAGAAGATGTGCTTTATTTTGTGATCGTAGTTGCCATGTTCCTGGCACTGAGCATCCTGAAATTGCAGTCCAACCGCACCCATGCCTCTTTTTCCTCGGTATGGAGCAAATATGCAGTTGTAGTGATCGCCGCTATGGCGCTGGGTTATACCACTTCCCGCCCAATATTCATGGCTTATTACGACGCTACCGAAACCAAGCGGAATACCCTCACCCCCAATAGCCAGCAGATCATGGCTAAACTGGATGGCGGTCTCACCATCACCACCTATGTAAACCTCCTCGACCGGGAAGGCTATAATGGTATGCCCGAAATGGTAAATGAAGATAAACAACAGCTGAAACAATACATCCGCTTCAAACCGGAAACAAAGCTGAAATACGTTTATTACTACGATTCTGCCAGCAATAACCCCCGCCTGAATTTTGTTTATAAAAACAAATCACTCGCGGAAATGGCACAAAAGGAAGCAGAGATCAAAGACCTCGATATTGATCTCTTCCTGACACCGGAAGAAATAAGGAAGAAGATCAACCTCCGGGATGAAGGCAATATTTTTGTCCGCCTAGTAGAAAGAGAAAACGGGCAAAAGGCATTTCTCAGGATCTATGAAGATATGATGAAATTTCCCGACGAAGCGGAAGTATCAGCCGTTTTCAAACGCATGGTAATGAAGCTGCCAAAAATTGCTTTCCTGCAGGGACAAGGAGAACGGAAAATAGAAGGGGATCGTATAAAAGATTATACCCTGTTCTCTTCTGTTAAAACATTCCGTTATGCGCTCACTAACCAGGGCTGCGATGTGGAAACGCTGGATCTTTCCGGTAATAACCAGATTCCCGCAGGAGTAGACATTATCGTGATTTCCGATATGCAGCAGGAGATGGATTCCGTTTCCAAACGAAAACTGGACACCTATATTGCCAATGGCGGAAACCTGGTGGTGACCCTTAAACCAGGATCAGCAGTCATGGAATCTTTCATTTCCCAATTTGGCGTAAAAACAATACCCGGCCAACTGGTACAACCTAAAATAGATGTAGTTGCGAATGCCGTTATATGCCGGCCCACAAATGCTGCTATCAGCATCGCACCTATGTTCGATCTCATGATCAAACAACATGCGTATGTGGGCATGGTGAAAGCGGCTGGTTTGGTAATGGCGGAAAACAAAGGCTTTAAAGCCACCCCCGTTCTTCAGACCGATACCATGAAAACATGGAATGAAACGCAGACCATCGATTTTGTGAATGATTCTGCTTCCGTAGATGTAATGGCCGGAGAAAGGGCAGATAGCTTTGTTACGGCAATGGCTTTATCAAGAAAGATAGGTAATAAAGAGCAACGCATCATGATCATAGGAGATGCCGACTGTATCAGTAACGGGGGTATGAAACCGCCTATCAGATATTACGGCGCTTCCAACTTTTCTTTGATTCCGGGTATGTTCCATTGGCTATCTTACGGCACTGTACCAGTAGACGTAAGCCGTCCGCATTCAAAAGATAACACCCTCTTTCTTACCAAAGGAAGCCTGAAGGTGGTGAAATACGGATTAATGGGCGTGATCCCGGGATTATTGCTGATAGGAAGCAGCATTTTACTCATCAGGAGAAGAAGAAAGTAAAACAAACAGCTGGTATGAGCCTAATGACCGATAAACAAACGCTGAATGACCTGAACATTTTCGGGAAAGGTGGAGGCGATTCAGTGTACACGATATTTAACCGCACCTTTACCCGCGGCGGCTCAGAGCTGCTGGAAGAAATGTTCCGCAGCCCGCTCTCCGACGCTGCCGCCATCAATGCGCGCAGCACCATCATCCGCGCCTTTTCTGAACAGCAGATAAGCTTTCCGTATGAGGGTGAATGGTTCGATGCCGCAGAACAACACCTGCAAAATACCGATGAGCGCACGAAGCTGAATGACCAGGAACATACGCTGGGCAGAAAGTTTAATCACCTGATTGCCGCCGACACAGAATACAAAGCCATTGAAAAAGGCGTGGTAAGCCTGATCGGTATCTTACAGGCCACCCGGGTGTTTGCAGACAGCATCCGGCAACAGGTAGCAGGTATTCCTTACAACAGGGAACTCGCTTCCATCGACCGGTTATTACAAACAACAGAATTGCAGCCCCTCCTGCAGGAACATACCAAACAGAAATTTTCTTTTGCCAAGGTAGCGGAGTATGATAAAATACTCCGCTTCCGGCAACGGAACATCATCCTCCAATTGCTGGGACATATTTACCTGGCCGATGTATACCTGTCGGTGGCCCGTACTGCCAGGGAACGGAAGTTCTGCTTCCCGGTTGCCCTGGATGCGGAAAAGCAAACAGTAATACTGGAAGATTTTTACCATCCGTCTTTAACCAGGCCGGTGGCGAATACATTAACCATCACTCCTTCCAGTAACATTATTTTCCTGACAGGAGCCAATATGGCGGGAAAATCCACCTTTATGAAAGCGCTGGGTATTGCTATGTTCCTGGGCCAGATGGGATTCCCGGTGCCGGCAGCCAAAATGGAATTTTCTGTAAGGGATGGTATTTTCACCACCATCAACCTGCCGGATAACCTGAGCCAGGGGGCCAGTCACTTTTATGCGGAAGTGCTGCGGGTTAAAACCATTGCACAGGAGCTAAGCCGCGACAAATACCTGTTTGTCATTTTCGATGAACTGTTCCGCGGCACCAATGTAAAAGATGCATATGAAGCCACCATCGCCATTACATCGGCCATCGCACGCAGGAAGAATTGTATGTTCGTGGTATCTACACATATCATTGAAGCCGGCGATGTGCTCAAAGAAAAATGTGACAATATCAACTTCGTATACCTGCCAACGTTAATGGAAGGCAATAAGCCCGTTTATACGCATAAACTGGCCTCCGGTATTACTTCCGACCGGCATGGTATGGTAATTATAAAAAATGAAGGTATCCTGGACCTATTGGCCAGGAAAAAATCAATAAAGAAGACCACATGAGCTTTATTGCCGATAAACAAACACTGGACGATCTGTCGCTGCTTGGAAAGTATAATGCCAATTCCATCTTCTCCCTTTTTAACCAGGTAAAAACCCGGGGGGCAGAAAAACTGCTGGATGCCATGTTCCTCCATCCACTAACCGATGCGGATCAGATCAATGCCAGGAGCACTGCCTTCCGTTATTTTGGAGAACAGCCCATTCCGTTTCCTTTCAACGAACAACTGCTGGGCAACACGGAAGCCTTCCTGGATGAAGGAAGTAACAGCAGCTTCCCCCTCGCCCTCTGGCAAATGGGCCGGAAAAAGTTAGCGGCCCTTCTGGTAAAGGATGATGCATTTGAATTGCAGCTGCAGGGAATAGATACCTGCGTACAGCTGCTAAAAGGCTTTTCTACCCTACTCAATCATCTCGAAAAAGAAGGCCGTGATAAAAATACCCCTTGGGAAAAATGGGTCACAAGTGCCCGGAACATCCTCCGGGATAAGCGGCTGCAAAATATCAATTCCCAAAGATCCCTGCTGCAAACCGCCAGGTTACACTATCTGCTCGCACACATATTCCAGGATAAGCTAAAAACCTTGTTGGCACTCACCTACGAAATAGAAGTGTATCTCACCGTTTCCGGCATTGCCAAAGCAAAAGGATTTTCCTATGCAAAGGCATTGCCGAAAGAGAAGAATACGCTGATAGCCAAAGGGGTTAAACATCCCGGCCTGGATAAAGCGGTTCCCAACAGCCTTTCGTTTAATGGCAACAGTAATGTACTGTTCCTCACCGGGGCCAACATGGCGGGCAAATCCACCCTGATGAAAGCGACCGGTATCATGATGTACCTGGCACATATGGGATTTCCTGTAGCGGCCCGGGAACTGGAGTTTTCTGTGCTGGATGGTATTTATTCTTCGGTAAATGTACCTGATGACCTGAACCGTGGATACAGTCATTTTTATGCGGAGGTGCTCCGGGTAAAAAAAGTAGCGGAAGAAGTAAATGCTGACAAACACCTCTTCGTTATTTTCGACGAACTGTTTAAAGGTACCAACGTGAAAGATGCCTATGACGCCACACTGGCAGTAACAGAAGCTTTCACCGCCTTCAGGGATTGTTTCTTTATTATTTCCACACATATCTTTGAAGTGGGAGACGCGCTAAAAACAGCAGGCGATCATATACAGTTTGAATTCCTGCCAACTATTATGGAAGGTACCGTACCCAAATACACCTATACCCTGCAAAAAGGTATTACAACAGACAGACAAGGAATGATAATTATCGAGAATGAAGGTATCTTAGACATGTTATAATGTTCTAAGCCGCTTCTTTATAACGGGAACATGTTACACACAAAAACCAACAAAAGATAAACATCTATGCATTATCGTTATCTGGCCATAGCAGCACTGCTATGTCTTTCCACTGCAGGCAGCTTTGCACAGGGCTCCGGTCAGAGCCAGCTCATTCCGCTGGACACGGCTGTTCGCACAGGACAATTACCCAATGGCTTTACCTACTACATCCGCAAAAACAATGAGCCTTCCAAACGTGCATTATTCTACCTGGCCAACAAAGTAGGCTCTATCCTGGAAGATGAGGATCAGCGCGGTCTTGCTCATTTCCTGGAGCACATGAACTTCAACGGCACCACCCATTTCCCCAAAAATGAACTGATCGACTACCTGCAAAAGGCAGGTGTACGCTTTGGCGCCGACCTGAACGCCTTTACATCGTTCGATGAAACCGTTTACCAGTTGCCTATCCCTACTGCCGACCCAAAGATGGTGAGCCGCGGACTGGATATTATGCGCGACTGGGCACAGGAAGCCCTGCTGGAAACAGATGATATTGACAAAGAAAGAGGTGTGATCATTGAAGAAAAACGCCTGCGCGAAGGAGCAGCTGCACGCATACAGGATAAGACACTTCCCGTGGTGTTAAATAATGCCAGGTATGCCAACCGCTCTCCTATTGGTACAGACAGCATACTCCTGCACTTCCCGGCAGCCACGCTCCGCCGCTTTTACCACGACTGGTACCGTCCCAACCTGCAAGCCCTCATCGTAGTGGGCGATGTGGATGTTGACCAGGTGGAACAACAGATCCGCAAACAATTTGCAGACCTGAAAAACCCCGCCAACGAAAAACCCAGACCCGATTATAAAATTGCCCTCACCGGTAAAAATCAATTCCTGACTATTACCGACCCGGAAGTATCTGCCACCAACCTGGAAAATGGCCATCAAACATACCGCCGGTAAATTGACTACCACCACCGATTATCTCAATACCGTAAAACGGTCGTTGTTTAACCAGGTACTCGGCGCCCGGATCGGTGAGTTATCTCAAAAACCAAATCCTCCGTTCCTGGGTGTAAACGCAGGCATCGGCAACTTAATGGGCGGACTGGATCAGTTTTCCTTCTCCGTGACGGCGAAACCCGGTAAACTGGCGGAAGCTTTTGCCGCCGGCTGGTCGGAAGTAGAACAGGTGAAACGCTTCGGCTTTACACAATCAGAACTGGACCGGGCCAAAGCAGCGTATATGGCAAGCCTGGAAAAAGCAGCAAAAGAAAAGAATAAAACCGTTTCTGAAAGCTACGTGAAAGAATACCAGACGCTGTTCCTCGAAGGAGCCGCCTCGCCGGGGTTCGACTGGGAATACAACTTCCTGAAAAAAGAATTACCGGGTATCAGCCTGGATGACCTGAAAGCAGTCGCCAACGAATATATCACAGATACCAACCGTGATATTTTCATCGTAGCTCCCGATAAAGAGAAGAATAATCTTCCTGATTCCGCCACCGTTACAGGATGGTTTAAAACCGTTGCTGCAGCGTCGCTGGCCGAGTATAAGGACAACGTTACCGACCAGCCGCTGTTGAAAAAAATACCGGCGCCTGGAAAAGTAACAGCGCAAAAAAATTATCCGGCATTAGGCATACAGCAATTAACCCTGAGCAATGGTGTGAAAGTATGGCTCAAACCAACCACTTACAAAAATGATGTTATCCAGTTCCTTTCATTTGCACCGGGTGGTATCAATAAATATTCAAATGAAGATTTCCCCAGCGCGTCCAGTGCAAACGGTATTATAAGTGGTTCCGGTCTGGCTGACTTCTCACCCGTTCAATTATCGAAGATATTAAACGGTAAATCAGTCTCCGTAGGCGCCTTCATCAGCGGACGTAGCCAGGGTATCGGCGGCGCCAGCATCGTAAAGGACTTTGAAACCGCACTGCAACTGATATACCTGCGGTTCACCGCACCCCGGAAAGACACCGTGTTATTTGAAAATGCACTGGCTCAATCCAGGGAGCAGGTACAAACCCGTTACAATGATCCGGGCAATGTATTTAAAGATACCGTGACCGCAGTATTGAGCGGCTACAATTACCGCACAAGCCCTGCCACTTTGGCCAGGCTCGATAGCATCAGTTTGGAAAAAGCTTATGAAGTTTACCGCGACCGCTTTGCAGATGCCTCCCAGGCCAACTTTGTATTTGTAGGTAATTTCAATACCGACAGCATCAAACCTTTGCTCGAACAGTATCTCGGCGCACTGCCTTCCCTGAACAGAAAAGAGAAAGCTGTTAAACTGCCGGTACTTGTACCCAAAGGACAACTGGTAAAAACAGTCACCAAAGGAACAGACAATAAAGCCAGCGTATTACTGGTTTACAACGGCGATTGTGTTTACAGTACGGAGAACAAAATGCAGCTGCAGGCGTTGTCTGAAATCCTGCAATACCGGCTGCTGACAAGCCTGCGGGAAAATGCCGGCGAAGTATACACCCCTTCGGTAAATGCAAATATGTCGAAAGAACCCGATCAGCGCTTCGGCGTAAATGTATCATTCGGATGTGCACCTGAACACGTGGAACACCTGGTAGGACTGGTACAACAGGATATTGCGAATTTACAGCAGCAGGGCGCCTCTGCCGATGAAGTACAAAAGTTCAAAGCCGGCTTTCAGAAGCAATATGAATTGCAGTCCGAAAGCAATGAGTTCTGGTTACAATTTATCTCCGGGAAAATAGAAGGTAAGGAAGAATTGAAAGAGCTGCCCAATATAGAAAAACAATTGAGCCGGATTAACGGTGCATCCATTAAGGCTGCGTCAAAGAACTACCTGAGTGGAAAGAATGTGATCCGTTTTGTGGCATTGCCTGAAAAGAAATAGAAATTGTTTTTGAGTGATGATGTAAAAGCCGTTTCCTTTTTTGGGAGGCGGCTTTTTTTATGGAAAAAATCTTAATTGAGCCGGAAACCTGAATACAAGCAAGGGTAAACATAAAATTTGTTATCCTTCTTAAAAGCAAATAGTAAGTGAGTTTCATTGGCAGCAAAAACGAACGCGCAATTGCTATTGTCTATAGCGTCAAATTGCAGCTCCTGACCTGAAAGCGGCTGCCCCTTCAGCACTTTAACCACTTCGACAGTTGCCCTATATCCTTTATAATAACTTATACTCTCCTGATGTATCTGTCTTACCTTAACGGTAAAAATAAACTCAGAGGCAGGAATATATGACCTGACCGGATACATAACACAATCACAGGCCACTACTTTCTGACCGCATAAGTTTAAAACTATTGCAATACAAAAAGTTAGCATTTGCAGCCTGAATACGTTGTTATGGATCATTCTTGCTTTTTTGTTGAGTGTTGTAAAGGCAGCCAGCTTCATTCAATGATCCTTCTTTCCAACTACTTTTCGTTCAGCTTGTTTTCCAGTTGGCTAACACGTTCCTTCAATGCCGCTATCTCCTCCATTAACATGCTTATTGTTGGATCCACATTTTGCACTGATGGTGTACTTGTAGCATCGCTTGTTGCACTGAATGACTGGGTGCCTGTAGATGCCAGTTGCACTTGCCTGCGCACTCCGTTTATTGTAAAATACAATGCAGTGCCATTGAACTCCCACGCGCCATTCAAGGGAGTCGTAAGCAACGCTCCCTGGGTAAACAGTGCCACCGGTTTAGAGGTAGTTCCGGCCCTGGCGCCGAAGTTGTACAGTTGCCCTACCGTTGCAGCATGCCGGTCATAAATACCTGCACGAATGGCCAGCAAGCCGTACTTATATTCGTTACTGTCATCGCCCGTATTTTTATATGCATCAAACGTAGTTCCACTTAACACCCACTCTACATTTGAAGATATCGATGTCGGAAAATCCCGGGGGTGCTCAGTTGAATACCTGTTTAAAAAATATGGAATATTATAGGTAGCGGGGGCCGCCTATACCAAATCTTCTTGAAACTTCCTGGTTAGCATTTACCTGTAAGCCGCTCGCATACATGTTCTTGGTGGTAATATTGCCTTCGTCGGTTACTGCCTGCAAGGTAATAAGATTAGTTTTCCAATAAGATGAATCAAAAGCTCCCAGGGACGGATTAAAAACAAAATGAACAGGAGTGATGTATTGAGGGGTTAAGCCATTTAAATACCAGCTTATCCCATTACCTACTATTACGTCTGTCATTTGCACAGAATCGCGCTCCCTGGATGCATAAAAATATACGTTCTTACGGTAATAACTAATCGGCCCTATTGGCGCATTACGGGAAGTATATGGCAGGTAATACCAGCCAGATTTGGTAATGGAGTTTACATTTGTTATCCGGATTGCCCTACCGTCTGTTTGCGTAACCCGGGGGGACTGGAACTTATCCAGGATCGTGCTTAAATTCAATGTATCCTGCCCTGTGATGGCAATAGCATTACTGCCAACTGCCGACAAGTGCATCTTTCTGAACTCGGTACGGCCTTTACCCTTATTGAATAAAAAGCCTAGTGTGTCCTGGGTACGATTCTCCAGGATCAGTTCCGCAGTATCACAGGTGTTGTAGATGCGTACACTATCTGCCTTTATCTGGTATACGTGTTGGGCAAAACAAAAATTAGTTAACAATAGGGTGGCAATGGCCAAAAATACAGTTTTCATTTAGATATAATGTTGGTATAAGGGTGGATAAATTATTATGTTTATTTGCGGGCTATTAAAGCCAAACGATTTTTATGTTCTCTTGATATTCCGGACTTGCGACTTGAGCGCCCGTTCCGCGAACTGTGTCATCGGCATTCCTTGAGATCAAACATGCTTCTTTTACCGCCAGACACAATTTCACGTGTAGGACTATTCTGCTTAACGTTTCTGTCATTAGACTCCCTAATTCCTTAATATGTCATAAGATTCGAATACATTATCATCAACAGCCATTAAAACAACTAAGAAGATTACATTTCATTATTTAGATATCTGGCTTATTATTGTCTCAGATCCTCAACGCTGCATTCCTGAGACATTATAAACCTATAAATACTATCTTTGTCTCTAGACGTAAATACCTTCGATATATTTAAATGATTAGTATCTTTTAGCATATTATCATATATCTGTTTAAAGGCCGTCCCTATTTCATTCATACTAATATGGATGGTGTGTACATTGATCTGGTTTCTGAATAATTATGACATGAGATACAATTTTCGGTCACCAGCTTTTTCCCCGATTTACTTTCCTTTACTGACTTACAAGAAAAGTCAATTGCCATTGTAAGTCCGAATAATACAATTAATAACTTCATAAGTTTTTACTCTTTTTTTGTTACGGCTCCCTTTTCTTTCATATATTTAATTGTTTCCTCCCTACTTGTTGTCAATAATCAGATTTCCATTCTCATATTTCTCCTCTTTCAACAACTCCCCTTTCTCGTCATAATATTTCCATGTCCCAGTTCTTAATGGTTTATAATGTGTAGCTGTTCGAGGCGTGCGATTCCCTGTCACGGGATCTACCGCCCAAGCCTGAACGGTATCAAGCTTAACTGCATCCAAATAGTTACCACTAAAAACCAAAATCCCATTGGACAGTAAATGGCGCTCAAGATACATGGCCCCCTTACAACTTTTAAGAAGCATCCTTAAATAATAGGTTTCGCCTTCTCTAATTGTTATAGTATCGGGAGACTCCTCTAAATGAGGAAATCCTGATTTAATTGCATCAACAAAAATTGGCGCCTTACATAATTTTACTTTAGACTGTGCTTTTAAAGTATTCACACAGCAGAGCAAAATAAAAAATACCAATACAGAATTTAACTTACTGCAATTTGATATGTGTTCCTGCATCTTTAATCTTATTAGCATTATTATTTGATCGTAATACTGTGGCTCCCCCATTAACAATTTTCACCTTACTCTTTGTATCTTTATCCAATGTGTTTATTATGTTACCAAGCGCAACATTGGCCTGCCTTACAGCCTCGTTATATTGACCAGCTGTTATATCCGATCCCACAACTTGTGTTAGGCTAACTGTAATAGTTTTAATATTGCCCGCCTGATCAATAGATTTTCCCAATCTTGAAAGTGAACCTTTCATCTCATCCCCTAAATCTCCTGCACTTGGAAAATTACTTACTCCTATATAATAATTATTTGATCCCTTAAAATCAGATAAGGTAACTCCTGGTCTAATAGGGTGATGATCATCAAATAAAACAGGTCGAGGCTTCGGCTTAGCTGGCACAGGATATTCAATTGTTCCTGAAGATTTAATAAAGTTTCCCTCTGCATACTCGCGCCCGTCATATTCAGAACTAGAAAAAGACTCATGCCCACCATTCTTATATGAAAAGCTCCTGACAGATAAATTCTTATTTAAAACATCCTGCTGTGTTTTGGTTAGTTGATCTTGTTCTACAACCTCAGGTGCAGCATTATTTCCTCTATGGTTAAAGGTTAACACATTCCCTGCTATTTTATATCCATCAGACAAGCGAGTCATTTGATTATTTTGTAGTTGCCCATTAACATCTGTATATCTCATAATTTCAATCTTCGACACCTTACCTTGATTAAAGTATTGGTGTACTATTAATTCTTCTAGGCCATCCAGATCTACAGCGACTATAGGCTTATTTCCTGCGAACTGATAAGGAGTATACCATGGATATGTTTGAGTTAATGGATCCACTGACAAAAACCTAGCTATTCGTGGGTCATATATCCTAAACCCATAGTCATACTGATTCCCCGCTCCCTTCACCTCATTATCATTCTCCTTCCCGTTAAACCCATATCGGTATTTCCCCACATCAAACCCTCTACCCGTCAATCCCATTCCAAAAGGTGCATAATCCTGTGCAGATATCACCCTGGCTTCATAACGGTCAATGTTATTGCCATCAGTAGAAACCCCCATCTTCTCATCAGATACCGTAGCCAGCACATTGCCCAGATGATTACTCAGTTCAAAGAACTTATACCCCCGCATAAAGTTAACAAATCTACCGTCTCCAACACCTGTTAACCTGGTATTTTGAACCTCCGCATCATTCTGCAAAGCGATCACACGGGTATCAATGCCTAACCTGCTGCTTCCATACAAATGTGTTTCAATCTGGCTCAGTAAGCCATTATTGATGTTTGTGTTCCCACTTACATACACACTCATTACATTGCCGGTAGCGTCGCGTACGTAGCGGGTTTCTGTGTTACCTGCAATTTTACTGATCCTGTTACCAGCAACATCATATTTATAGATAATCAATGTATTATCTGATTTCCTGATCCTGCTGATTTTACCATATAAGTTCCAAACAATGCTATCCAGCTTGCCTTCTTTGTCTGCAATCAGGTTGCCGATAGAATCATATTTGTAATTACCTGCCTCCTGCGCATCGATATCATTGTCATATTGACCAGGGGCGATAGCATCATCTATGGAAGATAACTTATTGGTGCCCGGCGTGTAGTGATACGTCAGTGCGTCCATCATCCTGGGTTTATTTGCCCAGGTTTCATTTCCATTCCGGTTATAGGTCAGGATATTGCCGTTAGGATCGTAACTAATGTTCTCTTTAAAATCTTCTACTGTTACCGGTGTCCAGGTATTACTGCCCTGATCCAATCCACGATTAGCATTCATACCTGTCAGCCTGTTGAGCACATCATATTTGTAAGCATACAATAATGGTTCTCCAACCTTAGGCAGGTTCAGTGATATTCCGCTGATGTTGCCGTTGAATAAAGGCTTCAGCGTACTGCCGGTGACCGCAAACGGACGGCTGGTAGATATCGGCGTATAATCATTGTCTCCGTAGTAATACAGCGAGTAGCCAAACACATCTTTAGCCGTTAAGCCAGTGCTTGCCCCATCATGCCCCATATCGTTAGTACCGGTGCTGTTAGCTCCCTTCATCCATCCCTGCAGATTATAGGCATAATCCATGCCCTGCACCTGCGCCTGACCTATCACGCTTCGCGCGAGTGCTCCATGTTTGTAGTACTGGTAATACGCATCATTCTCCCAATAAAGACTGTCACGGCTGGTTTCTACATTGATAATCCTGTTTTCTGCATCATAGTTATAACGGTGATAATAAGCATCCACCTTTCCTGGCTGGTAGCTCACCGTATTTACTTTGCCACTAACCAGGTCATAAGTATAACGGATTTCTTTCCAGCGATTACCATTGTTATCTTCTGTAGCCGGATTATAGTCTTGCAGTAACGTGCTTACATTGCCATGTATGTCATAACTATAATAAGTTGCGGCAGCTTGTCCGCCTGGTACCGTATCTGCAATATTGTTATAGACACCGGACCAGGATACCCTGTTTCTCAGGTTCTTGGCCTTCCAGCCGATGTTCTCCACAAAATTATAAGGCTGGTCATACACCGTGCGGGTAATCTGCGAACGACTGCTACCACCACCCTGTATCCATAAGGACAAGGCCACCGGATCACGGCTGATGGCATCCGTTATCGCCATACTATTGTTGATCTCCCCTACTTCTGTGATACGACCGATGTAATCATAAAGCGTATAGCTATACGCCACAGGACCCGTTACAGGATGTAATTGTTTTGAGTTCTGAGAAATCGCAATTCTTCCCAAACGGTCATACCAGAAACGGGATGTTCCTGCATCCGGGGTTTTCTGCTCTACTACATTATTTAGGGTATTATACCTGTATTCCGTTTCCAGCTTATGAACCGGTGTTAATGCAACACCATTCTTTCTCGCTTCCTGCACGCTATCCAGCCACTGACGTGAGCGGTTCCTTACCACACCAGCAGGAGGTACCGTTTTTACCAGGTTACCTGCCTGATCATAGTAGTACAGCGTATAATGATACTCACCCAAATTATAACTCACCGCAAAACGCTCACCGGATATGGCGGCCATCGATTTAGAAAGATAAGTGCTCTCAAAATCATTCATCACCGAATCACGGATAGCATTGTAAATCTCACGTGCCTTATTATCTGCTATATCCAGGCTGTCAGCACAAGCCGTTACCGGTGTTAACGGATCTTCCTGGTAAGCAGGTACTGCATTGCCACACAGCAACCCGTCGTAAACCATAAAGCAGCTGTCGATACCCGGACAGGTAATCGCTGTAACAAGCGGGGTACATACCCGGTCGGTAATAGCAACGGTATTAATATTGTTATAGGAAAGATACTGACTGGCTTGTGCGGCCATCAGGATCACTCCCGGCACATTTGTGCTTACACTTAATGTTTCCGGCTTATCATCACAGCCACTTTTTCCTTCCTTGTTAGCCAGCATCAGCATGGCGCGCCCATTATACATCCCGGCTCCGCCATAGGAACTGTCTGACCGCTGCACTACTTTATATACCTTATCATCGCCACTCAGCTGAACATGACTGCCCCAGCTTAATACATTATCAGCACTCCATTTGCTCCACCATACATCCTGACTGGAAGAAGCCGAAATAACGCCACCATCAAGCGTAGCGGAGGCCGTCCATGTTTGACCAATAGCCCCTGATACGCCATTCTGCTGTCTCATGCTAACAATAGCACCGCTGTTATCCACATCTATGAACGATTCGGTATTATTACTTCCTGTTACCACCATCTTATAACCGGTGGTAGTCCGGATCAGGTTATTCACTACGTAATTACCCGTAGCACCAGCAGGCTGATACTGCATCATCAGTAAGGGCGCTCCGGTTTTCAGGTCCTGTTTGAACAACACCGGCATCCTGCCTGTCTGGTTATTCATCGACGTTCCTGCCACCAGCGTATCATTGCTGGCTACCAGGCTGATCATATCTTTGGCATCACCGGCGCCTGTTTGCTTCAGCCATACCAACTCTCCGTTGGCAGACAATACACCGGTCACCCATTCTGTATTGGTAGCCCCTGTAGTACGTAATCCGGCAATAGCAAAGTTACCGTCATCTGTTTGCACAATGTCGCAACCTTTTGCGCCGTTGGCTTCCCCAAAATCAACCGTCTTATTCCATATCACACCGCCGCTCGCATCTATCCTTACCACCATCATCGCTCCCTGCGGGAAGCAATAGGAACGGGTGGTACCAATCGCTATATAACCACTGTCTGATGTTGGTATTAACCTGCGGAATTCCTCATCTTCGTCTCCTCCATAGGTTTTGGACCATTGTAGCTGACCACTGGCATCCGTTTTAATAATGTAGGCATCTTTCTTTCCGGCACTGCAACCGGTAGTAGCCCCGGCCATAATAAATCCATCTGTAACAGCACGGATGTCGGTAATCGTATCCTGTCCGCCATTACTATATGTAACCACCTGGCGCTGTGTGCTGGCTGTTTTCACACAAACCCGGGTACCCTGGTTGGCCGAGTTATGACAACTGTCCAGGAATTCCAGGTAGGTAGCCGTTTTTTCACTGAAGCCCAAACGGTTGTTCATAAAGGCTTCAAACAATTTATTTTTCTGTTGCTGCCCGGGAGCCGTTTCATCGGCAACAGGCGTAATACCAGGATAAGCTGTAGTAAACTGGTGATACAAACTATCTGTTACCGCACAGTTCACGCATGGTGGCGCAATACTACACTGGATCAGCGCCGGGATCTTTACCGGCCGGGGAAGATAATCGCAACCAGATGAACTGCTGCTGCTACATGCTGCCAGCAGATCGTCCAGGTCTGTTTGAGCAATCTTTACCCCGCGGGTGCGTTGCAGGTAAACGGAGAAGTTAGCATCCCCCGGTTTTTTGTTTTGTAAATATTGGGCATTCAGTATACTCAGGTTATTACACTCACATTCCTGCGGTTTCTTATAACTATAGTTACTAGCCAGTGCCGGTTGATTATTATAAGGCTTAGGGAAAGTGATCAGTTCCCCATTACATATCAGTGGGTCTGTGATCTGGTGACTATTATTATATTCTGCCAGGATGGCCTGGAAACTGCTGTAGGCATTGGAAGCGCCTGGCTTCAGCGTACTGGCGCCATAAGGATGGTCTGCATCTGCACTGGCTTTACACATACTGAGCAGCTTGGTTTTGATCTCCCCAAGTGCCACGTCAGTATATTTACATGGCGCCAGTTGCTTTAACCATGTATTGGCAAGACTATCAATATTGTTATAATAGACCTGGTTGACTGCCTGCTGGGCAGCATCCCGGGTAGCCTGCTCATTACCGGTCTGTCCTAAAACGCCATTCGCAATATCAACTGCACCCGTCTGCCGCATGATCAGGTCGGGCGTAATAAATTGTGGTTGCTTGCCTGCCGCTGCAATGTTTGCTGCTACGCCACGTGCTGCATTACAGCTGCTGTTGATATAGTTATTGCTCTGCTCCCGGTGAATATTCAGGTACAGGGAGCGGAAGTTACGCCAGGCCATATCCAGATCCGCCGCACACATGCTGGCTTCTGCCTGTTCAGGTGTTAATGCTTTATAATCTTCAAAACACGAAGCCGTTTCTCCACATTTACTCGCTGCTACGGCCATACCCAGTAACGTCATAGCGGCACCGGAGGGCGCTTTATATTTGGTTAACCCGGCAATCAGTTCCGCGCGTCTGTAAGAAATTAATGGATCCGGATTGGTAGTAGCGGTGGGAAACAGATAACCTTTTTGCTTCGCTCCAAAATAAGTATCAGTAGCAGAAAAATCCTTCTCCCAGAGCTGCGCCTGCTTCATCTGGTCGGCCTGCAGATAACCCAGTTTGCAGTACTCCGGATGCAGCGGCAATAAAGCCTCTGCCCACGAAGGCTGGAACTCATCTGCAAATTGCTGTGCACTCAGATCCTGCGGAATAACAAAAGTATTGGTTTCAACACTTAATACTCTTGCTTCCTGCCCGTTCGCATCCAGGTATTTAATATCTGTACGCTTATAGGCTGGAGTGGTATTGTTACGGTAAAAAATGGAATAATCCGTTTTCATACTGTCGGACAGCAGCGCATACTGACCAGAAGGCGGACTCATGTCCTGCAGCATCATACTGCGGATATCATCTCCTTCCGTATGCTGAGGGTCTTCGCAATCACCACATACCGGCTCACAAAGCGATTGACGTTGTTTGATCAGCTGATTTTCCCGGATAGTTTCATAAGAAGTACAGATATTATTTTTCAGAAAGATGCTGTCACGATAATACTCCATCGCAACATGGCTCACCGACAGGATCTTTGATATATTATAAGTTCCCTTTACCAGGAAAAGGGAAAATTCCAGCGACAGCTTCCCGTCGCCGGCTACCTGCAACGCTGGCGTATAGTTATGAAGGACCGTATCAAAAGGCACCTTGCCTGGCATATGCTGGTTCCATACATCATCCGTAATACGGATCTGAAGATCATATAAACTAACATAACTGGTGGAGTGCTCATCGCAACCTACCTTTGTTAATACCGGCGGATCCAGCTCATAATTAAACTTATAGGTACCATCCATCAACACGGTAGTGGAATGGTTAGTGACCAGTGAACGGTCACGGATAAATGTTTTGCCAGGGCCTGATAAAGAGTCCGTAACAGGGATTACTTCTTTCTCCGGCACATCTTCCAGGCTCTTGTTCCACGCCTCTCCCGCCAGCGCGGTGGCGATAGTGCGGCCATGCATATCCACATAGCTCACAGACAATTGTCCGTTGGCATCTTCCACTACATTCTTCTTATAATGACTGCTAATGCCTACCTCCGTGCCAAACAAGGCATCCAGGCTCTCCTGCTCCGCATCGCCATAATAATACTTTATCTCATGGTTGCTGCCTATCTTAAAATCAGGTCCTACACCACCCTGGCGACTGATACGCCCCGTGTTATCCGGTGTGAGTACTGTTTCCGTAAAAGCATAACCCTGCGCATCCGGCAGGTATTGGTTTACCCCGGTATTCTTCTCCGGGTTGGCAGGGGAATAATACTGGTTGGCGCCGGCAGCAGTGCTCATCTGAGCTGCACTGGCAGTAATAATTTCTGATGGCTGGTCTATATGATCATACTTGCTTTTATCATACTCCCCGCCATTGATCGCAGAATTAAGATTGCGGGTATATTTTAGTACATTATTCAGCGTAGGGGCCGGCAGCAACTGGATAACAGGTCTTCCCTGGTAATCATACAACGATTCTGCCACCACCGTTTTATTGGTGGTATTATCCTTGGTAGCAGTTTGACGCCCGCGTAAACTTCCATCATAATACTGCACCACCACTTTCCGCTTTCCGTCTTCTGCAAAAGATATACTCGATTGCCAGTTCAACCGGTTCTGGTGACCACCAAAAGTATAATGCCCCAATCCTTCGGTATAATCAGAACTCCAGGCCGTTTCTATTCTTACATCATTACTCTTTTCCTGCACCGCCCTCACCCGGTAATACAACACACCCACCTTGTCGTACAACAAAGGAACAGCATAAGAATTACCGGCAATCGTTACCCGCGTGGTATTATTCTCAAATACCAGCGATGGATTAAGCGGTATGCCATACCGGTTGGATTCCAGCGCGCTCGAGTCCACATAAGCCCATTCCAGGTCATATACATCAGCGCCGGTAACTGCATCCCAGCTCACCACAATTTCATCAGTAGAATCCGTATTGGGTGGATTATTGGAAGAAATCCGCTTAATGGCATCTGCTATACAATCCAGTTTATACACCGGGTATACCGTCATCTCATTTTCCAGTATCAATGCCGGAATAATATTTTTAGACGCATTCGTGGTAACACTCAGCACTTTCACCTTTACCTGGTGGGCCTGGGTGAACACAAAGCTGTTACGCAGCTGATAAGGATGAGTTGTGTCATAATCCACCGTAATAACCTGATCCGTGGAATCCTTGCTCAGGTTTGGAGCCGTATAATAGATACGTACATTCACCGTAGCGCTGAAAGTAGCCGGCAGGTATAAACCTGAAAACTCGTTGATGCGCAGCGTAATACTGTTACGCACCAGGTAGGGCGTATCCAGCTTACTTTTGTTGGCATCAAAGTAATATTTGTCCTGCACGTCAGCTACTGAATCTTTCGTCAGCTGTCCGGCAGCGCCGTCCAATACGCTTTTGATCAGGATGCCGCGGTTCAGCTGCGCATAACCTGTTAATCCTGTCAGCAGGAAAAAACTACATAAAATCAGGATACGGGGCACTTTCAGCAAATAAGGTTTCATATACTTCTATAGGTTCGGCGATGCTTTAAAAATTTGGTATTCCCGGTAAGCCGGCGTTGGTTTGAGCGTATCTCCTTCTCTGGTGAAGTAAATACTTTCATCAAACCCGTGATAGGAAGCAGGCAATGGCTTGTGATTAAAAAAGTGGGAATCCACTTCCAGGACCTGCACACTATCTTCTTTTCCACCAGTAAAGTTCTCCGGAGGAGAGATCATTACTATATGCGCATCTGTTATGTAACCGGTACGCGGATCTATCTTAAATTCAGCGCTCTTGCACCTTGCACCTTCCTTATACCGGATCTTCAATACTTTTTCTTTTCCTTTTGCGCTCATCAGCCAATCCTGCATATCATCGGCCATTCTCCGCATATTTAAATAACCGGCTTCATTCACGTCTTTGCTATCGGATGACCTGGCGAGATACATACTTTTGTTTTGCTTAAACAATACAATCATATACCGCTCATTCACGATTGTTTCCACATCATTCAGCAGGTAGTGCAAACGGCTGCCATCGATATGCATATAGCCAGACATCGAATCTGCTAAAGCGGCAGATCCCGGTCTTATACTGGTAATCCGGATATCATAAGATACCGGCTGTTTTCTGGCATCCTGCTGTATTTTAGTGAATTCAGCAAACAACTTGGTCGTATCCTGCAATTGAGCCAGCACCCGGGAACCGGCAGCGAGTAAAATCAGCAGGAACAAAGCAGTTGTCAGGGTGATATGCTTATTACTCATTATCTGTTTTTATAAGGCCGTTTCTGGATTCTTTGATTGTTTTTATACCGCGCTCTGTTTCCTTTTTCACCCTGGTGAGGGTGCCATTATCGTCATATTCATAGAAGGAAGCATAATTATTCTCGTCCAGCTCCGCCATAAGGCGCAGGTTCTGCGGATCGTACACAAACGATTTCATATTGGCATTGTAAGGATGGAATCTCAGGTCATCGAAATACACTTTCGTATTACCAGTAGCCACCATTACTACACTGAGACCAGTACTACCCGCCGGAAGATCAATGACCTGTTCATACCGCTGCCAGCCTTCAATAATACTGCCGGTAGGCTGCACTTCCGCAGTAACACGGGTTTCACCTGCCACAAACAACGTAATCTTGTTATTGGTATAAGAAGTAGAGTTACAGGTCTGCTCCTCTTTCACCCATACGCTGAATAACATCCGTTTGCCGGCTACGGGTGAAAATGGCGGTAATAATACCGTGCTGTTGGCTCTTACATTTTTCAATACTTCATAGGGCGTGCAGGCATTACTTCCCTTATTAAAAGTGGGAGATTCAAGCACCGTTTCTGCAGCAACCACTGCCACTTTCATCTGGATGGTATCATGTGCATTAGCACGCATACTATAGCGCCCGGTATGATGCTGGGTGCTGTCTATATTAGCCAGGTAACTGCTAAAATCCAGTCTGCGGTCTACTTTACAGGTGGCATCGTCATTACATTTACCACTGATGAACGAATAATCTTCGAAGCCATCAAATGCAGCATCGCGGTAACGGCTATTTTGCACCGTAGCCACCGGAACAGCATTGTCATAACCGTATAATCCGGCGTTGTAGCGGCCTAATGGATCTTTATTCTCCAGTTCAAAACCTTTTTTATTAAAAATAGTACTCTCCGCATTCCATACCCATGCAGTGGAATCGTAGTTGCTATCCTTTGCCCATCCTTTCGTTTGCTGTTTCCAGAAGGTTTCAAAATCCCTGAAAGCACCGTCTGTACGGATATTTGTTTTCACGGCAGTACTGGATTGCGCACGGGCGCCGTAGTAAGTGTAGGTACGTGAAGCACGCCAGTTACCCAGCATACCGAATGTATAAGGATTCACAGTCGTATCTGTAACTGCGCTATAGCAATAAGTGATATAAGGCGCCAACCGGATATCCACACTGCCTTCAATAGGACGCGAGCACATATCGGAGCTGATGGATACATGATACACCCCTTCTTGTGCCGGTTTCACCTGGGGCAACATCACTGTTTGTGCGTTGCTGGTGAAATTATCAGGTCCGGTCCAGGTATAAGTTTTTGCAGTTGTTGGCAGGTTGAATGCTCTCAGGTATACATCATCATTGATACAGAATAGTGGTTTGTCTGTTGTCACTACCTGGTAATTGGCAAAGTCGAGAATCGTTACCCGCTGTACAATGGACGCTCCGCAATCGTCGATGATCTTTATCTGGTAATTGGTATTTCTTGATAACTGGTAATTACTGTTACTGTTGAAATTACCAGTGTAATTGCTATCGAGATAAGGACCGGTTTCCCCTTTTCCGTCTATTGCGAGTTTATACAAATAGTGTTGCGTGCCGCTGTTCCCATCTACGCCCCGGATTTTAATATGGCCGCTGTTAGCCGGGTCACCGGGACATATCCAACCTAAAGTACTGTCGTTCTGAGCTTTCAGGGGGGAGTCATCGAAGGTGATGGTTTTAGTATTCTCCGCTCCCCAATCATACGTAAACGACGTTGAACTTATGGCAATTCTATAGCTACCTGCAAACGGTAATATAATAGACTCTCCTTCACTAATAGATTCTGTTGGGAATGAACTGGTTCCGGATAGTACCTTATAAATCCCTCCGGGTTCACTTCCCCTATATTTGTAACTACCTTTGGGTGTTACTTTCATACCCACACAAGTCCGTTCCAATGTATACGACCAGTTATACCTGTATACATCATCCTCCCCTATAAAAGCCGGCAAATCGTAAGTTTTCCCAATACAAGGATCAGTTATCCTGAAAACATAATATCCTGGTGTCCAATAAGAATTATCTTCCTTATAATAAACATCCATATATGAACGCGAATCGGGTACGGAAATCACTCTTCCTGTGTACGGATAAATGAGTTGAATGGTAGTTCCGCTGGGAAAATGCCCGGTATTAACATAAAAAGAAAAACCTGCAATTCCGCTTACGCCCGTATAGGCTTGATATGGCGATTCTATCCGAACTGAATAAGGATTCAGTGTATCAGTTGGCCCTACCATGAAGGAGGTGTCATTTGCCATCACAAAACCATCTGCGGTGGTAACAGTTAACCTGTAATTGCCATATGGAAATTTTTGAGAAACAGTTCCATTGGCAAAATCAGCTGTTTGGGTAAGTACCTGATTGGTCGTTTTATCTTGTAAAGAGATAGTAAGTGGGTTACAGAAAAGATCTGATTGATAAAAAGTTGTGCCAAAACTAAACCGGTTATCACAGTCCCTCAATATATTATAGGTAAAACTTGGAGTCGGCACTTCCTGCGATGCAACTAATTCATCCCTGACAACGGATATTTACGTAATAACTAATTATTTTTCCGTAATAATCTTTGAGCGTCTTTCCTGCCAGGAGCGTAATCGTCTGATAAGCATTTTCCACTGCTTTATACGGCGTTTTTGGCCCCCCGTCCAAAGAAATACTATAAGTGGCAATACTATCTGTATTGGAATAGCCGGAAATATAAAGTTCGTAAATATAGGGGTAAGTATTAAAACTATTACAGCTACCGCTATTCGAAAACTGCGGATACATCCTGTCGATAACCGGCAATTCGTTTATTGTTATACTTCCGGTTGCCGGAGTGGTAGAACAGGCATCCGTTACCGAAACCATATAGGTTCCTGCGGTAAGACTATCGATATATACTATATTAACACTGGTATCAAAATTTTTCGGTCCTCTATAGTTGGCCGGAGTAGAAGTAAGCGTAATCCGGTACGGCTTCCTTCCGCTATTCAACTCAACTCTCATGCGCCCGGTATTACACGCATTCAATGTATTCCTGACCGGAAAAACACCAACCGTCAGCTCCTGGTAACTCCCCGCTACCACTACTTCCACCGACCGGGAAACAGGCTGCTGCCCACACAATGCCTCTACCAATACCTGGTATCTGCCTGGCTTCAGATTTTCCAGCACCGGGGTTGTACTCTGGTAAATCACATTACCTCCTGCAGTCAAAGGATTCAGGCTATAGAAAAAATTGCTCAGATTCCCGGCATCGGCGCCATTAACGGATACCGTTATTTTACCACTGGCGGCACAGACAGAACTATCTGTAACGGTAGCAATATTCCAGTTACTGCATTGCGCCCATAACTGGTTGCCGGTAAACAACAGCAACATTAACAACATTCCGGCCGCGCTCTTCTTACATTTATTGAATTGTCCCATCTGGTATAGGGTAATAGGCTTTAATAATATATTTCAGGATTACTTAATCCTGGTATAATGACAGGTATACTTCATTTTAACTGGTACACCGGTAGACCTGTCCATATAACCCGATATCATCGGACCAATAAACAGATCCCCGTTACTTCCGAATGAATATTGTAACCGTAAGTGGTGCTCCGGTGTTTCCTTGGACGGTGCTTGGCTATCCACTACTGGTTTCAATTCCAAACGTCCGGAGTCTGCATGAATATAATCCCAGGCGTTACGGCCACCGGATTGCTTAATAATGCAATAATCTTCTCTGAATACTATATTCAGAAAGCCTCCTCCAATGGTCGTAATAGAATCATAAGCAGTAATCTCCTGTTTCCCCAGCAAATGGCCCTGCTTCATATGATATCTCTCTACCGTCACACTTTTAACCTGCCATTCTCCTTTCAGCTTTATATCTACCTGTACAGGCACTCTCTGGGCGGAAACGGATATGCCCGATAACAGCAGCAACGCAAATACAATATTCCGGATCTTCATAATTCTCTTTTTAATAATGACGATTACTGGTAAACGCAGGTGGTGGTTGATTTCTTGGAATCTTCCACATGCCAGTTCTGCTTATACTCTACCATAGAGGCATTAATAATATTCTTTTGCTTACCGATCACCAGCTTATAGCCAGTACCGGATTTTTCCAAGGGATTTTTCATCATCGTTACAGTACCCATATTAGCGCCGATATTTTTCCTGCCGGAGCGGATGATCTTCATCGTAACATCATTACCCGTAACTGGTGCGCCTTCTTTAGTCATAAAATAAATATCCGGTGTGCCACCTTTAATAGCGTTGGCATCCACTGCCCAGATTTTAGCACTGCCGGGGAAGCTGGCCAGCTCTGTTGAACATTCTGCTGTATCTATCTGTATCCTGCTGTACATAATGATTTCATCACCGGAAGCAAAATAATCTCCCACTGTAGCAGGGTAAAGATCATTTAAAAGCTTACCCGCCTTGATATTTATACCACGCAGGGAAGTATTGATATTCCTGTACGCGCCACTCATACCATCGTATGCCCAGGCGGCCGGATAAACGAACTGGAATATAGAATCCCCGAACTCGTTTTGTGTGGCGGTCAGCAATACACTTCCCGTTTCACTATCGAAAAGCAGGTTGCGCGTGGTAACCCTGCTTCCTTTGTCGGTTACAGCCACACTATCCAGGATACCGTGACGGTTAATCACTTTAGTTGTAGCAGACGAACGGAACTTCTTCTCTTCACTTTGAGGATATACCAGTCCAAAACCTGTACTGGACCACAAACCGGCATAAAAACCATCAGTTCCTGCGCTATAACTCATTCCTTCTGTTTTAGAAGTCTGCTCCCGCATGTCCGTCATCAGTTCTACATCCAATCCAATAACAGCACCGGAGTCTATTACGCCTTGCGCATTCATTGATAATACCCGGTTGTTCAGGTGCTTGAATTCACTGTTTTCATCTGCCACCCGGTAGTAGTTGGTAGTGGAAGAAATTGGTTCCTTTCCGCCTTCCGCGTATACCGACTGCGACTTCATCTTCCCGTTCATATCATTCAGCTCCACTACGAAGCCCTGGGTCATTGCGAGGTGACGCGCCGTATTTATTTTCAGAATTCCCCCCAGGCCAGGCGTGTAATCCATTCGGGTAGTCCCACCTTCAAACTCTGAGAAACTCACATAAGTAGGGAAATCATAGGCAGTATAAAAACAGGATTCATTATACCCATTGGCAGAACGTACATTTTTTGTCATCAAAGAACGGCTCTGTACTTTGCTGTATCCCACAGAGGCTGAAGGGAACAAGGTTTCACCCAATGGCGTTTCCACGTAACTTACCACATCCGGAATCAGTTTACCTAATTTCTCTTTGTATATAAGTGGCGTACGCCATGGATTATCTTCTCCGCCAAGAATTGGCTCGTAAGCAGCCACGCCACTGCTGATCTCTACTTCTTTACCATTGATCAGCTTTGTTGTAGTATAATTATAAACAGTACCGTACAAGGATTCCTTCTGACCGGTCATAGCATTCCAGTGGTCATAAATCAGGATGCTCTTTACCCGCAATCCGCCCCCATACTTTTTATAATTCGGCTCATTCAACCTGGCAAAGGAACGGGTAAGATCAAGATCCCTTGCTGCCCCACGTTTTCTTGCTGCAGCCGGGAATCCCTGCAACTCACTATGGATGGAAGTGATCATAGTAGCCAGCATCTTGATGGCGCCGGCTCCGGTGAGATCATCACCTATTTCACTTCCCGGGTAAGCTTTTGACGGCAAATTCACTTTCAGGTATTGAATAGCGGCGTTGGCAAGCGGACTGAATTTTCCACCCCCATCGCCATCCAGCTCCACCGAACGGAGTTTTACATAAATAGTTTTCCCGCCATTATAAAATCCGTAATCATCGGCATCAAGAAAACC
Organism: Chitinophaga sp. W3I9; assembly: GCF_050434025.1. Classification (NCBI taxonomy): domain Bacteria; kingdom Pseudomonadati; phylum Bacteroidota; class Chitinophagia; order Chitinophagales; family Chitinophagaceae; genus Chitinophaga; species Chitinophaga sp. W3I9. The sequence continues at coordinate 2,465,155 of NZ_JBNPWC010000001.1, read as the reverse complement.
ATAACAAGGAATGTATTCAGCACCATTATCCGGCTTATCGGTTTCCAACGGCATCTGCACATTCATACGGAAATACAGCGTATCATGTAATCCCTCCAGGTAGTTAGTGAATACCTCCTTCTTCGAAGTCACCGCCTTAGGCACATTAAAAGATACATACAGATAATCTGAGCTGCCATAAAGCCGGTTGGAAATATCACTCAGGGAAGATGGCCTGTTAGGTGACAAACCCGCAATCGACGTCATCTGGGCTGCACGGCGGTTTTGCACATAAGCGTAATCATCACTTTCATAGTTGATCTTTATACGCCCTCCTGAAGGCAGTTTTATAGAATCCATTGTCCATGCGGCCACATTGGCCGCCATTACCAAACTATCCTGTAATGCATATGGATATTCCGCATTGGTAATCAGGTTCTGTGCGGTAGATTTGGGATTCTGCAAAGCATCTTTATAATTACCCCAACGGTCAAATGATTTTCCATTGTACCCGGGATTCTTACTGTTGTAATAAAATACATAACTGTTTCGCCTTGCCCTCACAGGATCTTTACTCTGATTACCATTGTAGGAGAACCAGATCCTCTTCAATGTTAGTTTTCCACCATTATTCAGCGGGGCATTAATACCAGGACAAAGCTCATAGGTGTAATCGAAATGCACCGTCTTTATAGGTTTGGCCTTATCGCCATATTTAATAAAGTCTGCCTTTGTATACAGATTAATCTCATCCAGTTTCTTTGGCAGCTCACTGCCTGCTATTTTTTGTCCGCTTTCTGTGATCGGCAGCAAATCTTCCCGGTTGCTTACTTTAAAAGTAGCCACCATATTTTTGGAGATGATGGAGTTCAGGTACCACAGTTCTTTTTCCCCGTATACATAACTGCCTTTATCATCTTTAAAATTAGATTTAACCCCTTCGTTGAAAGTCACCTTATTATTATAAGGAGTTCTCCATTTATAAGAATAAGCGCTACCGGCAGTTTTTGAATAGTTGAACTTAATGGCATTTCCAGGATCGTCATCGGTGATACCATCGCCGGTAAGATCTACATAATCAGGCGACACAATACCAGTCAGTAGAAAAGTATGTGCATATGCCGGCATTACTTCTTTTGAAATATAGTTGTCATTGCCCTTGTTGTTGCGGGTAGTATTATCTACGCCGGAGTTATAGTCTGCAGTTCCTTCCGCTGTATTTCCATCTTCATGGTTTAGGGAAAATGTAGCTTCCTTCTGAAGGAGATTATATACCGGTATGCCGTATACATATTTCTGCCCATCCGGATTCAACACATCAACCTCTGAAATATGATGGGGTTTACGGAAATTGTTAACCCTTTTTTCCAGTGAAACAGCCCCTAGATTTAACGTATCAATGGTTTCAGGTAAAAAGAAGTTTTCGTTTGGCACCCTGGTGCCATTACAATACCAGTCCATTTTTAGTACGCCATTGGCTGGTCCGTTGAAGTACTCAATTTTGATATCATACATTTTACCTGCTTCAAGGTTTACCGTGCTTTCACCCGGTTCATACGAATATTCCCGCTGCCATTTGTCGATGAAAAGGCTGTCATTGATAAATAATCGCAACCTGTCATTGAGGATGGTTTTGATCTGATATTTCCCGGTTAAAGGCGCCTTTAAACGCGATTTAAACCTCATGCACACGCGCGCCTCGTTTCTATAAGGCAAAGGAGAGCTGGCACGGGGCCACAACTGCCAAAGATAGTCAAACGTGATATCAGGGAAGGTAACCACATGCTTCAGCGCATAGTCGAAAAACCAATCAGCCTCATATATTTCCGCCAAAAATCCCTGCTTGTTTTCAAGGCTCGACGGCATGGTCATATCACACTTATTAAGCGTGTATTCGTTAACTTTATAGTTCTCGATAAATTTTGCCATTCCCACGACACTGGCCTCTTCTGCGGAGAGATAAGTAATCAGCTGCGTGCGCTTGTCGCGGTCCTTTTTACGGTTATTGGCAGCAGATAAAGGCAATTTACCAATGATGTTACCACCACGATATCTAAGGAGGTTACCGGTAGTATGAATATGCCGTGTTTGATTGCCGGCAATTTCAGGCATTACCACATCGTCTCCTCCTATTGTTTCATAAAACTGGCTGTTGTTGATGGCCATCTCTCCCGGATTACGAAAATATACCGGTTCATAGTCCTTATCAGCATTGGTAAAACGTAAACTTGCTGCCAATGGATTATCATCTTTCCAGGGTCCGCTGGCCGAATAGGAATGCGTCTGGTTAAAATCTGCCCCTATATGTATAGCATTCCCTGCTCCTATGTCCAAACCTCCGCTGAGCGATTTATCGCGGGTCCGCATCGGATGATCAAACACATAACCCAGGTCATTCCGGTATCCCCTGAACATACCGCCCGTTCCTTCACCGGTAATGGAAAAGGCATCGTAGGTATAGTATGGCAGGGCTATGGTACGGTTGCTCGACTGCACCGGGATTTCCCTCTCCCTGTTGTAATCCAGCAGCGCATTTTCTTTAACGCCTCCGTTATATAGGTTAAGATACCCGTATGCTGGTAAAGTTTTTATCGTATCCTCATCTGCAATGTACTGGGTAGTCACATAGCCACTCAATCCAAAATTTGGATAAAAGCCAAATAATTCTCCACCTAAACTAAATCTGCCTGTATAAGCTTCGCTGGTATAGGGCATGCTGATACTAGGTGTATAGGAAGGCGCTGCAAAACTGATGGAACTGGAAAAACCAAGCGAAGTATAACCATTTACACTCGCGTCGTGCGTGATCTTGTCGAAATGCTGATACTTGGCAACACCAGCGGAAAATTGCAACGCTTTCATACCACTCCTCGTATTAAAGGCCAGGCTTGTGGAAACATTACCGGAGAAACCACCATATTCATTCGTCCCTTTCTGATATAAGGAAAGTGATATGCCAGGTGAAATACTCAGTCCTCCCTGTGTATTCTGCGAAATCCCCAGGCTGGCCGTAAGTGGCCCATCTGCTTTTGATCCGCTGCGGATACTCGCATTGATACCCTGCTCCATTCCCCAGCCCCGATAATTATTATAATACATTCCCAGGTTAGCGGTAAACTTGATGGGGGTACCAAAGATTTTAGCGCCGAAACTACCGTCAACACCTATGGTTTTATTCTTTTTAATACTCATCACTTTCGAAATGTAATCCGTGCCATTAAAATCATCCGGCAGCCCTCTTACATTTCTCGTTATGGAACCAGGGTTAATATTCCACCCTAACCCTGTCCAGCTGGCTTCCTGGTCCATAGTAATGCCGCTGTTATAACCTATGGAGATAGGATATCCGCCTACATCCACCAAAGGAATGCTATAGGAAAAATCCCCGCTGAAAAGGTTCACCATATTGTCACTGTTTACAGAATGGAATGACTCTGTTTCAGGCTGGGTAGGTCCTCCATCTGCTTTGACGGCTTCCCCGGACAAATTTCCTGATACGGAATCCACCTTTACAGGCGCTTCCGCTTTCCTGTTGACTGGCACCGGAAGTACAGGTGCAGCCGCAACAGGCCGGGTATAATGAGGCGTGCCAGGCTTACCCAAAGCATAGGAAGGTATTACCACTTCCATATAGATCAGGGATAGCATAAAACCCGCTATCAGTTTCTTCCTCTTTGCAGCAAGAGCCAATATCATTTCACTTCGTTTTATAGGTATAAGGTGCTTTCAGTTTTTTTCTACAGGGTTTCCCTGTCTCTCACATAAATAAACTTCATCTGCCAGTACTCATTCCGGGAGTTCAGTAAGCGGAACAGGTACACCTGGTCGCTGTCCAGTCCCCGCTTCCTTCCCAATGGTATACTTATATGATTGGCTCCACGCTTTAACGGAACAGCCCCTGCATACACAATTTTATTCGTGTTATCGAGCAGCAGCAGTTCATAATGCGCAGTGGTATCTCCGGTTTCATTGTTATAGCTCATCTGCATTTCTTCTCCACACCGGATGATAGATCCATCCAGTTCTCTTCTCAACTGCACAAATGCCCCACCAGCATTATCCACTACATTCACAATGCCTTTTACACGGAAAGTCCAGGTCTCAGTTTGGGCGGCAAACAGGTTGCCGTTGCGCGCTATCACCGACCAGGCATACGTGTTGGCGGTATCCAGTGGTGTGGCGCCGGATGGATAGTTAACAAAATTATTACGCAGGCCGGGCACCCGCAGCACGGGTATGTTTTGTTGAATGGCTTCTTCAGGCGACTGGTTTCCGTGTATCTCTGTCAGTATCATCTCGTACTTCAGTTCACTGAACATATTCATTGGCGCCGGCGGCAGCCAGGTAAACTGCGGCAATAAGGTAAGTGATTCGCTTTTGTTCGCAGGCATCAATAGCAATGGAGGACTTATCGGCTCAATAGTAAAAGGAATACAATCTTCGCCCGGCTGATAACCCGATTTATCACCCTCAACAATGATACTGTAACATGCGAGGTAATTACCGGCCGGCAATAATCCGTTCACACTGCGATCTACCGACGCCGAAAGATACTCATATTGAATAGGCATAAAATCCGTTGCCTGCAGCTGTTTGGCTCCTTTATTCATTACCAGCGTACGCGTAATACCGGTGAGCACCGGCTGATTGGTACGGGCATCTGTTAAAACGCATGGTGATCCGCACGTTCACAGTAGCATTTGAAGCCGACACCAGTACTATATTCCATAGCTGTGCCTTTAAAAGCACGCCGGCCGGCGGCAACTGTACGGTCATACTAACCTGGGCGCCTGCACGAAAATAGCAGGTCAGCATCAGTAGACATAGGAATTTCTTCATATTCAATACTTAAAATATTTTGGTATAGGTTAATCTTCCTGTTTTGTTTGATACCAGCTGCCGGTTCACTCCCGGTACAAATCCTTTATCCCCCGACAGGGATACTTCTCCGAATTTCCGGATACTCACCCTCGCATTTGCGAGATATCCTACCTGCTTTATTTCATACACTGTCTGGTAATTATATTTTAGCCCCGCGCCCAGCTCCAGCCAGTTCAGCGGCCTGTACTGCACACTTCCGTCTGCACCGTATACCGCATACTCCGTAGTGGTAGCAGAAGAAGCACCACCATTCAGGGTAAATTTTCCCAGAAAAACAGTTTGATTCAACATCAGATTAGTACTGTTGAAATACACAAAGTTGCTGTCTGACTGCTGATTATAAAATTTTGTCCCGGAGAAAATAGTATTCATGGTGACGCCTTTTAACTGGTAATAGTAACTACCGGTTGCCACCAGTGTATAATAAAGGTTCTCCACAAACTTGTCATCACTTAACTTCATTAACTGGGAAGAGGGGAAATATCCAAGCGACAACACGGGCCATTTCCTACGCCGGAAAGTAGCCTGTATACTTTTAAAGATGGTATTGCTCCTGTAACTGGCATTATCAAATACACTGGTGTACATATTCTGCCTTACACCTCCTGTCAGCGTAAGCTGCTGTCTGAAAAACGGCTGGGTTAACTGCACCATCCAGGCATCCTGTGAAGAGCCGGAAGCATACAGGCTGAACGACTGGAAATTAGCACCCATACTTTTATACATCCCGTTAATACGTGTAGACGTAGCCGGTAGATATGAAAAAGCGCTTACCGCATAAGCTTCATTGCTGTGATCATCGAAAGTGAGCATACTGTTTCCCAGGCCCTGATGTGCTGCACTCCTGGCGTAAAAAGGAAGTGATGATTTAGCGACTTCCCCGATTATGTAGTTGTTCTTATCAGGTTGCCACCGGCCTTCCAGCGACAATCCCATTATCTTATAATCCGGTATTTCCACAACGCCGCCGGCAGGAGGATTTGTATTGAAATTATATACCTGCTTTTTTCCCGTGTAATAAGAAAGGATCACATGATTCCCTTCTTTCCTTCCGGCTCCTACCCTTATCATATTGAGGTATTGGCGGACACGGTTATCATTCACAATGAAATCACGGAACCGGTAATCGACCGCCCCCGTTGCAAATGCCACATACCAGGAAGGATTTACTTCCGTTTGTACACCCATGATGCTAATATTCTTTGCCGTCAACTCCGAATAATCCACCATAGTGCGTCCTACCCCGAATGATTTAACAGACAACAATATTTTATATCCCTTTGGCAACAAAGAATCCGGAAGATTTAATGTTTCCAGGTTATTCATCAAATCCAGATCATCCCGGCTATGCTGCAAGGCATCCATCAAACTGCCTTTCCGCGCACTATAGGCTTTTTCCTTCTGGTGGAACAACCGCTCATTTTTAGTGTATGCCTGCTGCAGGGAATCAAACAACACTTTCTTAGCTTCATACTCCTGACGAAACACCAGCAACAAACTATCCCTGCGGGAAAGCTTTATCTCCGGCAAGTTCCCTAAACTATCTAAGGAAGGACGATGTAAACGTGTTGCCAGCTGCGCCAACGAATCCTGTATTTTCAACCGGTACTCCCGCTCCCTGGACTCGGCCATTTTCTGTAACTGTCCCGGGGCCGTGAACCACGACTTTAATTGATTAAGTTTATTCCAGTCATTATCCAACCTGGCTTTCAGCTGCTCTAATGCCACCTTTTGCTTTAACTTACCTGCATCCCACCCCTTCGCTTTGGCCAACAACATATTTTTAAAGTCCTGGTTGGTGTATTGAAAGTTAATACCGGTAATATTGCGGAATAACTGCGAATTGCTTTTGCTGGTGCTGAATGAAAAATGCAAAGGATACTGGTCCTTCACTGTTATATCTAATGTTGTTTGTACAGTATGCTGATAGATATCCTTCTCGAGATAAGGAGTATCTGTATTGGACTGATAGTAACCATCGTAGGTAACATTACCGTGAACCACTAAAAAAGGTGAATGGCGTACTTCAACAGGTATTGGTACCGTATCAGTATGTTTACGGCGGATAGACTGGTAATGTGTGTCTCCGCGTGGCGATTCATACAACACTACCAATACCGGTAATTTCATTTTGCAGCTGGTGTGAATAAAGAAAAAGCTGGTATCAGACTCCCTTCCACTGCTACCGGGCAGGCAGAGCTGCGCCTTAACGTCACAGGCAAGGATAAGAAGTACCATAATTGATATAGCGGCAATACTTTTCAAAAGGGATACAAAGGTTAACTTAATTATTCAGCCCGTCAGAGACGTTTAATCCTCTGGGGCCAGGGCACAATAAACATTCTCAGGACATTAATCCATGTACAGATGATCTTCTAAATAAATACAGCTTGAGCCTGTTGAAAAGCAAGGGCAATCCTGCAACACGGCAGATCTGTTCGATCAGATGTTTTCATAGTATGGGTAATTTTATAGGTATTAATTTTATAGGTATAAAGCTTCAAACTAATCGCCTAAGCGACAGTCAAATATATTATATTAAGTTTATCCCACAGAATTTTTTTTGATCAAGATAAAACTTTATAAAATTTACAGGCAGGAAAAAATTCCCGATCACATCTGGCGTTTAAAAGGCTGGCATCCCCTCCAAACTCTACTACTACAAGTAACAAAAAAGGCACGGAATAAAGTTAACTTAATCTACCTAAATTCTTCAACCATGTCTAAAACTGCTCCCCTGGTATGGCTTGCCGGTGCCATACTATTCATGTCCTGTAACAAAAGCGTTGAACAACCTGCCAACGCTGAAGCCAGCGCCGGACCTGTCTTCCCCGTCACCTTTAATATCGATGATTTTACCCAGCAGCTGGACAGCTTTGGCCGCATCGCCGGCGACGCTGCAACTGCAAAAGATTCCCTGGATGGTCATGTAAAATACCTTTACTACAAAGTGTATGGTACGGGTGCACAGGCAGCCATAAAACATGAAATTATGCAGGAAGTTGGTACCCCTTCTTTTGGTGTAATCAGGGATACATTGCCGCCGGGTAATTACAAGTTTACTTTGCTGGCTGCGGGCGACAAGTATCTTTCCTACATCACCAATGCCGGGTTTAAATATCCCGGCAGTGATGCCTTCAGCACTCACTTTGAAATGGTGGTAAACGGACCGGCTAACGCCAAAGTTTCCCTGGATCGTATTGTGGCAAGGCTGCAATTTATTATCCAGGACCCGCTACCTGCTGATGCTGCCTGGATGGACATCCAGTTTGGGGGCATCCCACGGGTGTTTAATTTCCCAACCGGGGAAGTGAGCAACCCAGCCAACGGTACCGCTTATTCGAATTACATGGGCTATACGTTCCAGATACCCACCTATAACCAGGGAAAGCCGGGCTTTAAAACACAGGCATATTTTCCCCTGCAGGGCAGTTACATCGTGCCTTCGATAACCATTGTCTGCCGGAGCAGACTGGGCAATTTGCTGGCCAACAAAGTTATTAACAATGTTAAGTTTGAAACTAACAAACGCACCGTTTTAAAGGGTAATCTCTTTGCGCCAACCAGCAGTGGTATAGAAGTAGACCTCAACGACACCAACTGGAAAGCAGACAGCATCGCTGTATTCTACTGACAGCCACTTTTATTGCTATCATTCCACCAGCAGCTTCTCTTATGGGAAGCTGTTGTTATTGGCAGCATCATGGTATGATTTGTGGGTTCCATCCGCACACCAAACTACTGATGTATGCATATTGTTTTAGGCGGCACAGGACATATAGGGTCTGCATTGGCAGAAACCCTGATTAAAAAGGGGGAGCCGGTTACCATTATCTCCCGCGATCCTAAAAAGAAACAACAATGGGAACAAAAGGGAGCCGAAGTGGCCATCGCTGATGCGCTGGATGTAAAGCGTTTGCAGAAAATATTTAATACCGGCGAAAAATTATTTCTGCTCAATCCCCCGGCTGATCCGTCAACAGATACCGTAGCACAGGAAAAAGAAACCCTGAACGCTATTCTTACCGCACTCGGTGAATCACAGATAAAAAAAGTAGTAGCGGAGTCTACTTATGGTGCACAACCCGGGGATGGCCTGGGCGACCTGGGTGTGCTATATAACATGGAACAGCAATTAGCTGAAATGAATGTGCCTGCCAGTATTATCCGCGGCGCTTATTACATGAGCAACTGGGCCACTTCGCTGGCAACAGCGCGTGAATCGGGTATTGTTTATACCTTTTATCCCGTTGATTTTAAACTGCCAATGGTTTGTCCAGGGGATATTGGCAGCGTAGCTGCCCGGCTCATGCTGGAACCAGTTACCCAAACCGGACTGCACTATGTAGAAGGTCCGCAACAATACTCGGCAACCGATGTGGCAGAAGCTTTTTCTGCTGCATTGGGTAAAGACGTCAAAGCAGTGGAAATTCCCGAAACCAACTGGATGCAGGCGCTTAAAGACGCCGGCTTTTCAGAGCCGGCAGCAAAATCAATGGCAGCAATGACCCATGTTACGCTCAAGGAAAAATACGAGGATCCCAATCCTGTCAGGGGTACAACCACATTAAAAGCTTATATCGCGGATTTAGTGGAATCAGCAGCGTAGAGCGACTATAAACCCATCGGCATCCGGGAACACATTTTTTGTATATTTATTTGTTGCTCCCTTTAAATATTATTTAACAGATGTCGATACATGTAGCCATTACAAGAAAAGTGCTTCCCGGAAAAGAAGAGGAATTTAAAGAAGCGCTCAGGCAATTCCTCGGTGAATCATTTATTCATGGCGGCGTTCACGGCGCTGCCATGATCACGTCGCTGCCGGGTTCAGATTCCAATGAAATTGGCATCTTACGAACTTTTGCTGATGAAGCAGAAAGAGACGCATTTTATAATTCAAAGCTTTTTAGAGACTGGGAAGACTTTGCCTCAAAACTTACCGAGGAACCGGTTTACAGGCCGCTAACCGGGCTGGAAGCCTGGTTCCGCTACCCTTTGCCGCCACCAAGGTGGAAAATGGCCATTACCACCTTATGCGGTGTTTTCCCCACCAGCCTGTTGTTAACATACACACTCGGTCCTTACCTTCAAAAACTGCCTATACCACTACGGGTATTTATTGTCGCAGGCTGCATGGTAGCCTTGTTAACATGGGTAGTGATGCCCGTAATTACCCGGCTGTTGAAAAAATGGTTGCGCCCATCATGAAAATAATAAAAAGACGATGTCATCTTTTTCTATTTTTGACCTGTTAAATGAGGTATGCCGGGCCTGAAGACTTCGCACCGCCTCACATTGATTTTAAATACATCATACGCTGGATGAAAGAACAACTAATTACGTTAATTAAAAATTTAAAAGACAATTCACTTAGTTTCAAAGAGGTGATTGAATTTATAGAAACTTACTATCAACACCAGCCTGCAGCCTTTAAAAACGGAGAGGTGCATAATGAAGCCACCCAAAACCAGGGAAGTGCAAAGGTGTTTGCTTTCGCGCAGCTAAATAACCTGGACAAAGAAGATACACTGCTGTTATTTGCAGAACACTACCAGGCTGTATTAAATACACCGGATGGCACAGATCACCAGAATATCAGGCAATTTATGATTCACGGCTGGCCCGGAGTAATCTTTGAAAGGCAAGCCCTGCTTGCGAAATAGGTCACAATACTTCTTTTGCAGAGGAAAAAGATTGTCCGGATATCCCGCAGGCATATCCGGACATCTGCTTTATTACACACGTTACTTACCTAATGCGATTTTTATTGCTTCCTCTACCGGACTGCACGGGCCTAAACCACTGATATCAAACCCGGTTCTCAGTAACAGCGGTGGCTGGGCCATAAACTTAGGTACCAGGCCACGATGCCGCTGGGCAGCATGCACCAGGAACGGATGACAGAGATATACCGTGCCGGCCTTTCCCGTAGCCTGGACTTCCTCTTTCTCAGGTAATCCCGGCAACTTCATTGCCAGTTCCATGAAAGAAAGTCCGTCTTCACCTTCCGGCGCCAGCAATCGGGCAACATCCATATGTGAGCCCTTTAAAATCCTGGTTGGCGCATCCCACTCGCCCACATCCGAAAATAGAAACAGCATCAGCAAGGCACGGCCTTTAGAGTTTACATTGATTCTGGCTGCGAAAAAGTCATTAGGATCTACACCGGCAAAACTTGCATCTACATGCCAACCGGTATCCCCGGAATCAACTTCCGACGGGAAACGAATGGGAAAGGACCCCATGCTCATACAGGGAATCCATTTTTCTTTACCGGCCAGCTGATCGAATGCACTATGAAGAACGGTGGTATTCGCAGCCTTAATAAATGGCTCCTGTGTATACATACCCAGCCAAACGACCGGTTTTGTCCAGGTGTTGCTGTCGTTGGGATCGGCCGGAATATCTTTCCAAAGAATATCTCTTGCTTCGCTCGCAAGATCAGCAGAAAAAGCGTTATCGATACGGACAAAGCCGTCAGTAATAAATGACTGTATTTGTTGAGGATTCAGGGTATTATGCATCATGTTATACTATAAAAGTTCAGACAATAAAGAATTGATGCCCCTCGGGGCACATTGGTCTTAGTGGACTTGAAAATTTTATATTATAACATCACAGTCATTCTCATACAGCAAATTTATTCATTTGTTTTAAAAATACAAGAGGATAGGATCATATCAACTTTCTGCTTATCTTATATGATAATGGCAGAGCAATTTTGTCACCGGATCCCATTAAAACGCACATACCGCTATGAAGCACAAACTTTTCCCACTGTTCCTTCCCTTTTTGTTGGTCCCTGTTTTCCTGTATGCACAGGATTTTAGCCATCCGGGTCAATTTGTTCTTAAGGGAAAAGTGAAGCATTATAAAGATAAAGTGTACGAATTCGGGATGTCCACCTTTTTTGGCAGTTTTGGAGATACGATCCGGATCAAAGCCGACGGAAGTTTTGAACAAACGGTGCCGGTGCAGCAACGGCAGCATATATACTTATACCTGGACGACGATCGTCCCTGGTTTACGGTGGCAGACAAGGATACGATTTACCTGCAATGGGATCAGAAGGAAGAAGTATCCTCCCTTACTATCCGCGCCCAGAACGAGGGACGCACGAAAGAGATAACGCAACAATTACAACTGCATAAAGTCCTGTCGGAACCATTTAGCAATCTCAATCAACAGTTGAGTACTGAAATGAAAGACCTCACTGCAGAAGAAAAATTTAAAAAGATAAACCTGCTCTTTAACAGCCAGGCAAAAAGCATATTTGAAGTAACGGATACTTTTTCCCAATTCTCTACCAGGCAAATCAGTGCCTTGTATTTTGAGTATTCGAACCTGTTGTTTATGCAGCGGCTGCTGCCAAAGTTTGGGCTGAGCTTTATAGCGGATAGCGTTGGCAACTACACACAAAAGCATAGCACCATCCAAACTACTCATTACAAAACGTTAAATGAAAACTGGTTTTGGAACGTACCGGAATACCGTACTTTCATTTATAATTATCTGCGCATGGCCCGTCCGTTTAATGCAACTATAAGCGCAAGTATCCAAACCGCTCCCAATACAAAATCTAATTACACAATGGACTATTATCACCTGGCGGAGGCCAATATTCCTTTCACGGCTATGAAGGATTGGTTTATTACTAACAGTATCATGAGTGGGTTTGAATATTACGAATTTAACGATGTAAAAAAAGTATATGATGCGTTTATGAATACCTGCAACACGCCTTTCCTGAAGGATACGCTGCAGCAATATTATACCACGATTGCACATTTAAAACCGGGAAGCCCGGCGCCTGATTTCACTTTAACAGATGCCACCGGGAAAAATATCTCTCTAAAAGATTATAAAGGAAAAGTAGTGTACATTGATTTTTGGGGAGTAGGCTGCGGGCCCTGCATTTATGATATCCAAAACCATGTGCCGCAGCTGCATAAAGACTTTGAGCATAAGGAAGTGGTATTTCTGAATATCTGTGTGGATGAAACAGAAGTGAAATGGAAAGATGCCCTTAAGAAATATCATCTGGAAGGCGTAAACCTGGTGGCGGAAGGATGGACAGCCCACCCGGTATGTAAAGCGTATAATGTAAATGGTATCCCGCATTATGTTTTGATTGATAAAACAGGTAAGTTATCCAATAACAATGCGCCACGACCCAGTGATGCGTCATTGAAGGGAGCTATTGAAAATTTGCTGAAATAGGGAGAAAATTTCCATCTTCGATAATTTCCGTCACGATCTTTACACTGTTCTAAAACCTGAATATTCTATCCAGCTCTATGACGTGCATTCCGGGCGCGAGTACTTTCGGAGCTTTGGCCATTTTCTCAGCAAGCGTAAACGTAGGTAATGGACGGAACTTCCTGATCAATCCCAAAAAATTCAGCACTTTTAATGCCCCCGCGGTCATTCGTTCACCCAACCGGTTGGTATTCTTCCGCAGCAATAATCCCGGTCTGAAAATGATGTATTGCTCAAATGCCAGGCTGGCTATCCTGTCCTCCAGATTGCCCTTTACCCTGGAATAAAATACACTGCTTTTGGCAGAAGCGCCGTAGGCGGATAGCAGCACTGCTTTGGTAACACCGTTTCGTTTGGCTATTTCAGCAAATTTTGCAGGAATATCATAATCTATATGCCATTGCTTTTCCTTCGAACCAGCTACTTTCATAGTGGTTCCCAAACATGAAAACCATACATCTCCTTTGATAACCTCAGATTCATTTTCTAATTTGTTGAAATCAATCACGATCTCTATCAGTTTGGGATGAACAATTCCGGTGGAACGGCGCACAAATATTACAACGGCTGTGTAGTCACGGTCTTGCAACAATACCCGCACAAGATCTTTGCCGGTAGCCCCTGTTGCCCCTATGATTAATGCTTTCATACCTGGAATTTAGTTTATAACCGGACTACACCTCCTTTGATCATTTCTTTACCAACCAACTTTCCACTGCCCTTGAAAAATCAGCTACATCAATAGGATGCCTGCTGGTAATCAGGTTTCCGTCTGTTACCACAGGTTGCTCCAATACAATCCCGCCTGCATTCTTCAAATCTACCTGTATATTCCAATAACCTGTTAATTTTCTACCTTTCAAAATATCGGCAGATGCTAATACAACAGGTGCATGACAGATTGCCGCGATCAGTTTTCCCGATCTGTTGAAATCCTGTATAAATTTTATTACATCCTTATCGTAGCGTAAGTTATCAGGGTTCCATGCACCACCTGGAATGAACACAGCGTCGTAATCACTTACCTGGATCTGATCCGCAGTACGGTCGAATTTTAGCCAGCCCACAGGCTGTAAGTATTGTATGGCCATGATATGTGTTTTTGCCATTTCAGGAAACATAAGGCCATATCTTTCGGGCGCAGGAACGTATTTTGGTGCCACGATATCTACTGTAGCACCCAGTTGCCTGAAATACCACACGGGCCCCAGTAATTCAATTTCCTCGAAACCGTCGGCAGCGATTACAGCTATTTTTTTACCTTTTAATACGGTTACATCCTTTACAGGAGTAAAAAAGAAAGCCCGCAAAGCCTCGTTTCCGGGAGCATTTAATAATTGTGATACGGGCATGTTTACCACTACTGAAGGAGAAGCCAACTGATTCAATACAGACAGCTCATGGTCATTGATCCGTGTAGTGCTTACTTTATCCTGAGCCTCCGCATTGAATACAGTAAGAACCCCTGCCATGCCTGTCATGACGATTTGATGAATAGCTTTCATTTCTAAATTTTTATTGTTATAAATGATTGTGTTTAAGTCATTGCCGCCTTCAAGGGGCAAAGGCTATCAGCCTGTGAAGACCCGTTTGAAAAGGCTGCTTTTTGATGCTGGTATTCAAATAATCGATCACAGGTTGTATAGGAGGAAAATCCAGATGATACCGGAAGGCATCTTCACTCCTGAATTTTTCATAAGTAACAAACCGGGTACTATCTTCTTCCAGTTGTGAAAGCTGGTAATTAATAACACCTGGCTCGCTCCGGAACTGCGGCATGGCAGTGTGATACACTTCTTTAAAATTACCTTCGGTCCCTTCCCGGCTATCCACAAACAACATGATAGTGATTGGCTTGTCTTCTTTTAGGGGCCTCCGCTGCCATTCGTTCTTTGAAATCGGCTCCAGGTCTTTTATGTAGATCGTTTTTGCAGGTTGTATCAGCCTCTTTTCAGATAATAACTTTATTGGGTTGTATTTCACACCTCCTCTCACGTTCTCCAACCCGTTTTTGCTACCCCATCTTTCTATAAGCCACAACACGGAAAGGTTTTCCTGCTCATAATACGCTTCTGCCATAATGTTGCTTTTATGAGCGATAGCATACTTCACGTACTTACGAAGCGCTTTGCTGAACTTCTTTTTGTACCTTTTCTTCACCTCGTACCTGGTTAACGCGGCTACTTCTTCCGTTTGGCTATGACCTGCTGCTACCAATGGATTCTTCTCCATATTATCCCGTTTTTCTGCCATTGCAAATGGGCTGCTAACCAAGAGGCACATAATTATAAATACAGAAACCTTATTGAATAGTGATAAAAACATTTTTGTTGCCATTACTTTTTGTTTTTAGTTTTCATCAATTTGCTTCACCCTGTGCTATTGTGCTATCTTAAGCAACAGGTCTGCAACTACCTGCGGTTGAGACAGGAATGGCGAGTGGCTGGTATTTACACTGTAAATGGTTTTGATACCGGCTCCGGCGATCATACGATCCTGCAGACCCGGTGAGATCACAATGTCCCGAAGCGTTTTGATATACACCTTTTCTACCGTGCCAAAGGCGGCTGCGGTTAAGGTAACCTTGTCGCCAAATGGAATGGCCGGTTCAGCGCGATAGTTATCAATTACCTGTTGCTTGGCGGCCGGCGTACCATCGTTGATGAACAAATAGGTCAGACTGTCGCGCGCTACATCAAGTGTCAGCTTATCAGCAGACAGCGTTAGCAACGGGCCAAGTTTTGAGTCAGGGTCCGAATTTGCCAGGTCGCCAAGCGTTTGTCCTGATGTTGGAACAAAGGCTCCGATATAAACCAGCTTACTGATTTGGGCCGGCACTTTCTCCGCTACCGCGGTTACCACTACGCCGCCCATGCTGTGCCCTACCAGGATTACTTTTTCACCTGCTTTATTGATCGCGTCGATCACTTTATCCCGGTAAACATTTAAAGTAAGCGTGTGAGCCGGTGTTTGGTCGCTACCATGTCCCGGAAGTTCTACGACAATTACTTTGTTGCCTTTTTGTTCCAGATCGCTACGTACGGCATTCCATACATAAGGCGCCTGCCAGGCACCATGTACCAACACATAGGTCTGGTTTTTGGCAATCTTGTCATCATCATTATTATTGCATGATGCCAATGTCGAAAGTGTGAAAGCTGCAGTTAGCAGCGATAAAACTATTTTTTTCATTTTGTAAGAATTTATTGTTGATGCCGGTTTTGTCCAGTTGACTGATTAGTATATTTATTCATTATTGCCAGGCGCCGGTATGTCAAATCCGTTCAGAATCATAGCGATGAAAGTGTAGCCGCTGATCAGGAAGAAAAGTTCTGCCACACCATCCTTTCCCAGCAGATTTACCGCATGATTATAGGTTGAATCCGGAACAATGTGACCAGTCACCAAGGCATGCACAATGTCGTGCACGATGGCCTCCTGTTCGTTTAAACCGGATGGACGGCTGCCAGCGGCAAGTGTGGCGATAATACCCGGCGCAATGTCAAAAGCTGCTGCCATGATCTCATGTGCGTAAAGCTCAAAGCGGGCACCATAAACGCCACCTACCGTTAAAATGGCAACTTCCCTTACTGTTTTAGAAAGTGTTGCATGCGTGTCGAGCGTCCGCAGAAAACTCAGGGCTGGTATGCCAAACTGCGGATAGTGCAGCATCGGCGCGAAAGGGCCTAACAAGGCTCCCTGCGCATCAAGCATGTTTACCTGGCTTTGACTTCGGCCAACAAGACTGGCTATCTCGTTGTGCACACTGCGGACTTCAGGACTAAGAATAGCTGGTGGCAATGGTTTTATACGCATGACGCTTGTTTGTGGATTAAATAATTTCACTGGCAAACTGCCCATCGATCAGCATAAACATCATACGGCAGATCTTACCGGACCGGTTAGCCCAGGCATGATTGGTGCCGTTCTGAATAACAATATCACCAGCCTGGATGATGGTCTCCCCGCGATCAAGGATCAATGTTATCTCTCCTTCAAGTACGATCCCATAATCCACCGTTTTTGTCCGATGCATCAGGGGATGAGGTGCAGCTCCATCTGATGTGGAGGCCTTCTCATCACCCATAATCCTGAATTTCGCGGCAGCATCTGCAGAGGTAAGTTTCTGTATTTCTTCGCCTTCCGGTGGAAATTCGATGACCCGGATGCGGGTACCACTTTTAGGGGGCGGCAATACCAAACCCGGTTCATCCCGCTCATCCGGTTGAGCCTGAATAAAAGCAGGTGTTTCCAACGTATGCCATACTTCAAAAAAAGTAGGACCACCAGGGCCGCCAACAAGTTGTGTATGTACTGGAGGAGCATCTGAAATAATGATTGCCTTCCCGTTTGCATCATGACCTGTTACAATACGCCTGAATGTTTTTGGTTGCTGATTCATAATCCTGGTCTTTAATTGCTTTTTGATTTTTTGAAAACAAATACCCCGAGGTAATGAAAGAGTATACCTATTGCCCACGCTGGTGTGGACCACAGCGGCCAGGGATAGGTCCGGTCGGTGAGGTACCATACCAGCCAGGTCGCCGGGGTGGCAAGCAGGAAAACAATTAGGTGGATCCTGAAACCTTTTTTAGGATCGATAGGGGTAGTTGGGTCCCATTGAGTTGAATATGTCATACAAATGGTTTTGTTGTTTCATGGCTACTTACATGCCATTTAGCAGAAACAACCCTACCAGAAAAGTGTAGATCATTAATGAATTGAAAAACAATTTTTTAGAAAAATATCAATCAGGCGGGGGCGAAAAAAATACAGGCAGGTTACTCCGAAACATTGGAGTTTAATAACAAAACTCCGGAAATATCGGAGTTTGCAATGCTATTGATCAATAAACAGGAAGAATAAAATTCTAATCAGTAAAAAATGCTATATATTGTATAAAATGCTTTCCATGTATTCCATCCCATGGCCATGAAATAAGCATTAAAAATCCAATTTGCTCCGAAGATGCTGTGATGATATTTGCTTTCTGAGTCAAAGTCCCTAAAGATCCAACTCTTCCCAGAGTTATTAATTTAAAAAGAATAACATGTCCAGGCTGACTCTTATGTACATACTGTTCGGTGTGCTGATGTTTTTTGACGGACGATCTCAAAGTTCTGCCAAAACAGAAGTGTCAGGCTATTCTTACTATCATCCGTCGAAGGATAAAGAGTCATGGCAGCGGCTGAATTTGTTGCTTAGCTCCACTTATATTGTTGTTGTAAAAGAAGGGCAGATTAGCCATGATACTTGTTTATATATGGCCAGCCGTTCCCTGGGTCTGAGCCGCTTTCCGGTGTTGGCGGAAGGAATCGGCGGCAACAAATTGTTTGAGCAATCTCATTGGATTGACCGGCGGGAACCAGGCGTTGGTATTGATCGCCTTTCAAAAGCAACAGGCCGGGAACACCTGCAATTATTGATACTCCTGGGATCCTACTATGCTTTTCAACCCGCTAACTATTACGGCTATAAGGACAGCGTTGAATACTTTCTGAACAAAGCAGTGGAAGAAAGTAAATCTTTGAAAGAAGAAAAGCTGGGTAGAATAGCACTTTGCCTGCTTGGAAAAATGTATGTACAAGTAAATGACAGTAAAGGTGATTCCATTTATAACCGGCTGATAGATGAAAGCCGGAAGGCCGGGGATAGGGAAACAGAAGCAAGGGCATTTGCCTACCGCGGCATGTATACAAGCCCCACGCGTGCTACCCTGCTTACAAAAGTCGCCGACCTGCAGAAAGCAGCGGAGCTTTATCGCAGTCTTGGCAATACAGAAGCGGAGATCAACGTATTAACTGATTTAGGCTATCTGCTCGTTGTAACCGGGCAATTGCCAACTGCCAATGAAATGTTTTCAAAAGCACTGGCGCTGGCTGAAGCAATAAACTATCCATATATCCATTATAATACGGAGGCACTTGCTATGGTTACCATGTTTCAAGGGAAATTTGGGGAACCATTAAAATATATCCTTCAAACAATCAAGGTGGCCGAAAGCTGCCGGGACAGTATTGGCTGGGGGTATTTTTATAGCCGGCTGTCGTTCCTTTACGATGCAGAGGGCAGGCAGAAAGAGAGTTTTGATATGGCGCAAAAGGCAATGAAAAGATTCCGCATAGACCGTAATCCAACGATATACAACGTGTTAAATCAGGTAGTAAACTATCTGAACGCAGATGGGCGTGCAAAAGAAGCGCTTAATCTTACGCTGGACATGTCAAAAAAGATGGGTATACCGTCGAATATTTCGGAGCAAATATTTTATTATCACACACTTTCCAACAGTTATCTATACACGGGCAACCTGGATCTGGCGGAGACACACTTAAAAAAGATGGACTCGCTGGAAACCATTGCCGAAGGCATCAGGGGGCCACTCCGGAGAATCTCGATCAATGATCAATATGCCATCATCTTATTTAGGCGGGGCGAGTACCGGAGATCAAGAGAATTATTTGAAAAACATTTTACACCTGTTTCATTAGCAGCCCGGGATTTACCATCCGACCTGGCTGCATACCGCTGGCTGATCAGTATTGATTCCGCGCTGGGTGATAAAGCGTCCGAAGCATCTCATTACGAAAAATACACACAGCTGCTCGACTCCAGTTTCAGGGTAACAAAAATCAGGCAGGCAGAAGAGCTCCGGGTAATGTACGAAACACAGGAAAAACAAGACCAGATCACATTACTACATGAACAGGCAATACTGGAAAGAGCCAATTTAAAACAGGCCAAACTGGTGAAAAATCTAACGCTTGGAGGCATTGCTGCCGTAATAATCATTGCCGGTTTATTATACTGGCAAAACCGCTTAAAACAAAAGAATAATAAAATAATCACGCACAAAAATGAACAATTGCAAAAGTTGCTTACTGACAGGGAATGGCTGTTGAAAGAAATACATCATCGTGTAAAGAATAATCTGCAAATTGTAATGAGCCTGCTCAATTCACAGGCTATATATATAAATAATGATGCCGCATTTACGGCCATCCAGGACAGTAAACGCCGGGTGTATGCCATGTCACTCATCCATCAAAAGCTTTACCAGTCTGAAAACATTGCCTCCATTGCCATGCCTGAATATATCAACGAGCTGGTGAACCATGTCCGGGAGAGCTTTGATGCCGGGAACCGGATAGTTTTTGAGCAGGATATTGAACCGCTGGACCTTGATGTATCGCAGGCAATCCCGTTGGGATTGATCATCAACGAGAGCATTGTAAATGCCATTAAGTATGCTTTTCCCGGTGATCGTGAAGGGATGGTGAGTATCAGCCTGCGACATAATGGGCCTGATCAGCTATTGCTGAGTATATCGGATAATGGCGTTGGCCTGCCTGCTGACCTTGATATACTGGAAAATAACTCGCTGGGGTTTGATCTGGTACAGGGGCTCGCAAAACAATTAAAAGGCCGCTTTAATATTACAAGCGATGACGGTCTGCGCATAACGATCAGCTTTGCCGTTGCCAGCAAACAAATTCCGGATGAAGCTCCAGGTAACTTTTAAGCAACAAATTTTATGAGTAAAAGAGTGCTTATTGTTGAAGATGAATTTATTGTAGCCAATGATCTGCGGTTAATATTAGTACGCGCCGGCTATGAGGTAACAGGTATTGCCGCTTCAGTTGAAGAGGCGAATGAACATCTGCTGAAGCAAGAACCGGGTCTTGTAATGCTGGATATCCGGTTAGAAGGAAATCAATCAGGTATTGACTTTGCCAGGAAACTAAGAGCTGAAAATATCGCTTTTATTTACTTGTCTGCCTACGCAAATCAACAAATACTGGAAGAAGCAAAAACAACCGAACCTTATGGATTTCTTGTTAAGCCATTCAAGGAGCAGGACTTACTGGTTACCCTGGATATTGCATGGTATCGTCACACCAATAGTCTTGAATCAAAATTGCGGCAGGAAGAACATTTGCAAAAACAGTTAACTGCAATAAGCAATGAAACTTCAGATGCGCCACAAAAATTATTGAAGGTGGCCCTGGCCATACAGCCTTTTATACCATTTGATTTTATTACATCGGGCATCAGGCCGCTTGATGCTGAACAGTTTGGTGATACAGGATATTTGCGTATCGGATTTAACGAATACCAGTTTGTTGGCGAAAAAGAATTAATGACGATTACAGGTTTAAATAAAAACCAGCTTTCCGCCATTATTGAAAATAGTTATACAGATAGCAACGCAGTTCTTTATAGCAGTAAAAACATCAATAAAAACACGTCCAGCGCTTCGCTGCAAAGGTTAATGCTGGATCATTTCCAGCTGAAGTCATATCTTGTATTTCCCGTCACGTTGGGGTATGGCCTATCTGTTCACTATTTTTTCTACAGCCGGCAGCCTAATATTTACACCAAAGAGCATATAGCCTTATTGGGCCGCCTGAAGCTATGCCTGGAAGAACTGGCTGAAAAAACAATCTATTATAAAACTCCACCGGCCGGAACAAAGAACCGGTCTTCTTCTGCCAATAAAGCACCGCATGAAGTATTAAACCATGCCGGGTTTAAAAATATCATCGGAAGTCATCATCTTTTGTTGTCTGCATTAGATCTTGCAGCGCAGGTAGCGCCGTATAGCACTTCTGTTTTAATATTGGGAGAGAGCGGTACCGGTAAAGAAAAAGTGGCGCAATCCATTCACCTGTCTTCGCCCAGGAAGAACGGGCCATTCATAAAGGTAAATTGTGCTGCTATTCCTCCAACATTAGTGGAATCTGAACTCTTCGGCCATGAAAAGGGTGCATTTACCGGCGCCTTTGAAAAAAGAAAAGGACGGTTTGAGCAGGCTGATGGCGGCACTATTTTTTTAGATGAGATTGGAGAATTGCCACTTGCCATGCAGGTGAAATTATTACGCGTTTTACAGGAAAGGGAAATCGAATATGTAGGCGGCAGATCACCTGTAAGAGTTGACATCCGTGTTGTGGCTGCTACAAGCCGAAACCTCGAAAAGGAAATTGCAAACGGAAATTTCAGACTTGATCTGTATTACCGGTTAAATGTTTTTCCCATTACGCTGCCCCCTTTACGGGAACGAAAAACTGACATCGAAGCACTGTCCATATTTTTTGCAGAAAGGTTTTGCAGGGCGTTCAATAAACCATTCAATGGCATTGCTGCATCAATGATAGGCGAACTGTACACATATAATTGGCCGGGCAATATTCGTGAACTCGAAAACATCCTGGAACAAGCCGTTGTTCTCAATGATGGTAAATCGAAATTGCAATTAGTACGAAAGCTTTCATTGCCGGCTTCCAGCCTGCCTGTCAGCACGGGTATCAACACCCTCGAGGAAATGAAGCACCTGCATCAGGAAACAGAAAGAGACTATATCATTTCCATTCTCAAAAAAACAAAAGGTCGGATTCGTGGCGCCAATGGCGCCGCGGAATTATTGAATATTAAACCTACTACCCTCGAATCAAAAATGGCTAAGTTGAATATAAGAAGGCGGGATTTTATCAATGCATAGGAAATATATAACCCTTATTCACTTAACCGTTTACCTGATTGTTCCACTTTTAAACCGCCAGCTCCCATCCGGAACGGCCTATGTTGTTGGTACAAATTGACTTCAGCGCATAACTTTGATCCCGTAATCTTCTGCTAATCCGTAATCATAAACGTCATATTCATTCCCTGGTGGCTGCGTTTTTACATTGTACCATTTACCAGGATCAACCAGGCCCGGAGCCGGCTTGTTGTAAAATGGTCCTAAAACATTCTTCAAACTGCCGGTTACGGTTACTTCAATCTTATTAGTTCCCTTTTTTACAAATTCCCCGATAGACAACCTGTGGGGTTCAGCAGTGATGACGCCGGCAAGAATCCCATTTACCTTCACCGCTGCCACAGTGCCCTTCCATTTACCTAACTCCACTGCATATGACTTGCCGGGATCTGCCACTGTAAATATCTTCGTATAGGTGATACCGTGTCCATATAAAGGCAATCCCTGTTTGTTCCAGTAACCAAATTGTAATAGTTGCGGTTTAACAATGCTCCAGCCACGTGATGCCGCTTCCAGGTTGAAATCTCCCAAAATATAAACCGGTTCAATTTCAGCATAAACACTCATAGGAGAAACGGTTACAGCCAGTTCATTATCTCCTGTTTTTAAATAGCGGCCGATCTGGTATACGCCAAAGGAGCGGTCCAGCCACCATTGCCCGGGTTCATTTTTAATGTATTCACCATTAATTTTTACATCGTGCCAAAGTTCAGGTTGTTCTATTACCGCTTTGAAATTCCGGGAATCAACGCCAGCCTCCACATTGAAATGATAAACCGCCGTGTACCCGGTACCAGTGGAAAAAGTATCCCGGCTTACAATCGCCTGTTTAAATTGCGTACGGTTATTCCAGGGATTGCCTACGCCATCCGTAAATCCGTGGTGTTTGAAAGCTGTATTGGAGGCTACACCAACGTGTATATTGGTATAATTTGAATCCGGCTTATGTAAATGAAGATCGCAGAAATCAATCGTCAGGTTGTTGTCAAACGGCCTGCTTATTTTAGTTGCGGAAGCCTTCACAGTAGCCCATTCTACAGCCGGTGCTTCTATTTTATATCCCGGTAATTTCTTATCCGCGATAAACAGTACCTGGCTTCCGGCTGGCGGAATATTAAAGTCGAAATGTACCTCCTGATCATGTAGCGAATAGTTAATGCGGGAAATGTTTCCCGAATTCATATCCATCTTTAACACATCCTGTCCCTGCATGTTGATGCTGCCCGAAGAAATACCGGTCATGCTGGCATTGGTCAGCAGTAATAACTCCCCGTTAGCCAGTTTACGGCGCTGATGATAAATGTTACCACCAATGCTGTCGCCTGTTCCACCCGATATGCTAAAGCCTTCATGATGGAACAGGTCCGGTAATGCCTCCCGGATCTGGCTGATGGTGGAAAGCTCATTGTTCACTGTTCCATCTACTAATCGTAATTGTTCAAAACAGATCACCCTTCCTCCCGCTGCAATATAATCTTTCAGTAAACGGAAGGTACTGCTGTTTATATTTTCCATACCTGGCGGAATCACTACCACCTTGTACGCCCGTTGTCCTACTACAAAGCTGCTTCCCTTAACACTGCCATGATCTTTGATCACGTTTTCTGTCCCTAAATCATATTCCAGATGCGATCTTTGCATCTTTGTCACGAAATCATTAAAACTTTTGGTGATGTCGAAGAAACGTTTGTTCTCCCCGTCTCTGGCATAATACATCCAGGCCGAAGTGGTGGGTTCAATTACCAGGATATTGTTGTACTGCTGTCCTTTGGATAATAAATAAGATAAACGTGTGAAGTAATGATTCATAAAACGATAATAGGGCCACCATGGCTCATGATAAGAGAAGCTGGGTGGATAATCGTATTTGCGTGCTCCCGTCAGCGTCATAAACGATAAATGCTGATTCAAAAAGTTAACGCCTTATACAAACTCCCAGTCGGCAAGGCGTTTCATATCCTTAAAAGTAAGTTCCCAACCGGCGCCACCATAGGTTTCCGACAGGGTACGTGTTTTACCCAATTGATTAGCTACACTCCCCAGCTCTTTGACGGCGCGGATATTGCCAAACTGCACCGGTTTATCTTCATTAAACTGGTTGAACAACATATCAATACCCGGCATTTGATGCCAGGCATACATGGCCATATTATCTGGTCCGTGATAAGGACTTGGCCAACCATGTTCCCAATAATGCCCCGTCCAGGTAAGCTGGTGATCACTCATATAGGTGGACACGGGTTTAGACCACCGGTCGATAAAAAGTTCCAGCAAAACCTGGTAGTAATTATGGCGTACCCGTTTCCAATCGCCTGTTTCTTTAAACAGAGATGGCAGATGTAACCTCAGATCGTACTGCCAGTCTTTATAAAACCTGTCGAACAGATCAGGAGTCCAGCGTACACAGTTATGCCCTTCGTTGATGATGGTTGGTTCGTCAGAAAAAACGCCCTTGATGGTTTTGCCAAATTCTTTGCCCACCACTTTTTCATAACTTTTGTATGCGATGTCTATGAACTTATCCGTAACGCCTTTGGCCATCAGATCCACATAAGACACGCCTATAGGACCTGCCACCGAGCCCCGGTTCGAGCGTTGATAATTTACTTTTTTGAATAACTGATAATGTCCGGTTTTCCCTTCTTCGTCTTTCAAATCATTCGTTACATCTTTATAAGATCCATTTTCTTCTTTAAGAAATAAAAAGAAAGCAGAAAGGTCAGCAGGCAACCGGGTTGCTTCTTCCATATACAACATTTGACCCTGGTTGTAGGCTTCGGGCATTTGCTCTCCCACCAATCCGCCGGCAAAGCCTGTAGGGTATGAGTTTTCGTCGTATATCCAGATATTGAGTCCCAGTTTTTTTCCCTGCTGAAGGGCATATTCAAATAAATCAAACCACTCTTTTGATAAGTACTCCGTAATTAAACCGGGGCGTGGATGAATGATCACACCGCCAAAGTCATTCTTCCGGTAATCATTCAGCATGGAATCGATATTTCTTTTGGTAATTTTCGTATTCCATACCCAGAATGGCACGGTACCATAGTCTCTGCCAGGGTTTTTAAACCCCGCTGCAACCTCTTCAAAACGTTCCAATGGTTGTTGTGCATTTGCATTGGAAGAAATAAATACAGCAGCGATGATCAAAGCACTGCATAAGAATTGGCGGATACTTCTTGGCATAGGTTATGTTTTCGGTTTATCGTTATTATCCAGTACGGTACGCGTGATAATGCTTCTGTGGCCTGCGGAAGTAACAACCACCGTTTTAAGAATGATTGTTTTTCCCCTGGGAATCGTAATAATTATTGGTTCGCGGTATTCGTGATCATAATCGCCCGGCGGCCGGTTGTTCAGCGTGTAAAATATCCTGGCTCCCCGTACAGGTGGCTGCACTTCAAACCTGAAAGTACCGGTTACGATTGTTGTATCTGTGCAGTTAAAAACGGTGGGTACGCGGTAGTTGATACCGGCTTTGTCGAAGCGCTCCAGGTGCAATGGTAATGCTGTGCCGGCGAAACGTGGATAGTCTTTGGCCGTTTCATCTGACCATCCTGTTTCCGCCAGCGCCAGCATACGTGGCAGCAGCATGTATTGGAGTTTGGAAACATCAGGAATGCTTTCCGTCCATATGCAGGCTTCCACGCCCATAATGTGTTTATGTTCTTCTCCGGACAATGCGGGGTATTCCGGGTTGTACTGATAAGCTTTCCATACCGGCTCATTACCTCCGTGACTGGATGGTTCCTGATCTGAAGTGCTTTGCGCATAGTCAAAATAAAGTCCGTTATGACCGGGCGCCAGCACTATGTTCAGCCCTTTCTTAACTTGCTCAATGGCGCCCTTTTCACCAAACCGGTTCATCACCGTGATGCTGTCTTTTGCATTGCCTGCTGCTACTTCATCCCAGGCAATCAGTTTTTTGTGTTTGGACTGAATGATTTTGTTCAGCCTTGAAATAAAATAGCTTTGCAGCTCGTGGGTATCATTGATATGATGTTCCTTCATAAAGTCCTGCACGGCTGTGTCTTTCTTCCAATATCCTTTGTAGCATTCATCTCCGCCAACATGAATGTATGGGTAAGGGAACAATGCTGCTACCTCGCCGAATACTTTATTGAGGAATTTGTAAACTCTTTCATCAATAGGATTGAGGGAATTGTCTACATACATTTCAAAATCACCCGAGGGAAACCATTTGGCGAAGCTGCTGCCTGGATTCACTTTAATATCAGAATTCTGCGTAACACACAGCTCAGGATATGCTGCTATGGCCGCCATAGAGTGACCTGGCACATCAATTTCCGGCAGTATTTCAATATGTCTTTCAGCAGCGTAAAGGATCACTTCTTTCACTTGTTCCTGGGTGTAAAAGCCACCATCGGTGGCAAGCTCGCCAGGTTGTGGAGGCAGGGTATTGCCGCCGAACTCGATACGTGGCACACGCCAGGCGCCCACTTTCGTTAGTTCAGGACAGCTTTTGATTTCCAGCCGCCACCCCTGGTCGTCCGTAAGATGCCAGTGAAAACGGTTCAGTTTATAGTAAGCCATCAGGTCCAGCAGGTCTTTGATCTGTTCCACCGTAAAGAAATGCCGGGAAACATCCAGCATGAGTCCGCGGTAGCCGAAGCGGGGAGCGTCTTCTATGGTGAGACAGGGAATAGCTGCTGCTCCGCTTGTTGACACGGACAACAACTGCAGTAAAGTTTGCATACCATAAAACAAGCCCGCGTTTCGGCCTGTGAGGGTAATGCGGTCTGGTGTTACCAACAGCCGGTATCCTTCTTCGGGTAGTTGTTCAGCACCGGTAGCAGTGATGAGCAGTTCCGGCTGCAGACCCGCTGCTTGTGCAGTGCCTGTCATTATTTTGTTTCTGAACTTCCAGGTACTGAACAAACGATCCGTGAAATACTCAACGGCGCGCTTCTCCCGAACGTCCGTCCGGATCAACGTGTTAGCGTTGAAGAGAAAGTTGCCCGTATCCATTTTTACAGAACGCGGCATGGGAACCAGCGCCGGTGTTGCCTGCTGCGCAACACTGCTGCCGGCACTAAAGCCCAGTAACGCCAGGCAACAGGTATATATCTTTTTGCTAAAGTACATCACTGATAATTGTCGTAAACTATTTTTATTTTGTAGAAACAGGCGCCGTTCACTATTCTTGATCCCTGCCACTGCCCGCCTGATGTATAGAAGTCAACCGTGCTGGCAGACCAGTTATTGAGCAGGCAACTGATGGCAGGACGTGGATTTTTATTGGCGTCCGGACGCACCAGTACAATCTGTCCGCTGGGTTGGTTCCCTATCCCTTTTACAAAGGTCAGGTTGTTTGTGGGGGACATGGAAAAGGTTTTTGTAGTTTTATTAAAGACATATTCTCCTCCGTTGGTAGTGACCCATAACAGGTTGGTATTACCATAGTACGCGCTTACTTCATGGCCCCAGGCAGTAGGTAATGTAACCCGGTACTGTGTTAGTTCCGTTAATTCCGGGTTGGTAGCATTGCCGCCAACAGCCAGGGCAGTGAGGATATGCGCATTATTGGATAAATCCTGACCGGTAACCCATAATCCATTAATTACCGGGTCCCATAATACGGCATGTGCCGCGCCCAGCGTAAACTCCGCGTAGGTGTTGTTATCCGCCCCCTGTGAGGAAGCATACACCCTGATCCAGTTACCATCAGATGCTGCGAGGGCGATGTTACCATTGGGCAGCAGCTCTGCTGAATGCAGATTCCCGCTGATCACTTTTGACCATACCCGCTGCCCGGATGGATAGCCAATCAATGCCGCCATGCCGTTGTCGCTGATAACTGCATAGCTGGCATCCTGCCAGATTTTCATTTTCCGCACTTTGAAATCGGTGCCGCCACCAAAACTCTTAATTTCATTTGTGCTGAAGCCCAGTGTAGTGGTAGGAGACCATCTCCACTTTTTTGCATCCGCGGTGTTCCAGTCCGTGATCATTGGATCATACAACTCTATCTGCTTGCTGGCGTCATTAGTTAATGCCAGCTGCAGTCCCGGATAAGGCTCGGGAGTTTGCACAGTTGGCGGACCGGGAGCATCTGCTCCCGGTTTTTTACTACAGGCCATCTGAAGAACAACCAAAGCGATAGCAGCGCCCATCCGTATTATTCTGCTCATCATATCAATAATAGTTTGGATCAAATGCTTTCGCTTTATAAATAGCAGCTCCGCTTACAGTACGGGAACCGGTGGCAGCACCGGTGGTGGCATTATAAAAATTAACCACGGAGGTACACCAATTACTGGCGGGATACAATGGGCAGCCAGTGCTGGGTCGTGTTTCTATAAGCGTATTCTGTCCGGGTTGACTGCTGATAGATTTCGCAAAGATTCCATAGGCCGCTCCGGGCATGTCGCTGAAGGTTTCCGTGGATATATGAAAAATATGAACACCACCATTGGTCGTAATCAGCAACTGGTCCGGGTTATTCACATCGGCTGCAAGGTCGTGCCCCCAGGGACGTGGCAAAGAGTCATAAGAAGTATCCAAACGCAACTTGGGGTTTGTGATAGTGCCTCCGGATCCGGGAGCGTTATAAGAGTATTTTCTCAGCGCATTTCCCAGCGCCCAGAGCACCTGGTGTGTGGCATCCCAAAGCACCGCATGAGCGGAGGCAAAATGGTATTGTGTGTTTACGCCATGATTGGGTGATGGCTGTGACGATGAATAGATACGGATCCATCCCTGCGGCCATTTTTCGCCGGCGCTGGCAACCACACAGTTGCCATCAGGCAGTATTTCCATCGCATGCAGGCTGGTGGTATCATTAAAACCCATTACCCATAGCTTCTGCCCCTTTGTGCCTGTACCGGTATAACGGGCTATGGTGGCCAATCTATATGACGTGGCGGTGATCACCTGCGAGGTGCCGGCAAACACCGTATTGTTCCTCACCTTGATATCTGTAGGCGCCTTCCAGAGAGGTATTTCACTCGTGGCATTGTACGACAGTGCAGTGGTAGGCTTCCAGACCCATTTGGGCGTAGTCCAGGAAGCATCTGCCGGATCATATATCTCAATGTCGTTTGGGACCTCATTCGTAATAGCCACCCAGCAACAGGTTGCCAGTTCTGTTTTGGGTTGCACCTTTGCCGGCGATTGATCTTCAACTTGTATTTGATCTGCCCGCCGGGAGCAGGAAACTACGAGTAAAGCCAATACAATTGCTTTCCAATTCACACAGGTAGATCGCAGGCAGGAATTACCTGCCTTCATCATAATTTTTTTCATGACTGTGAGTTTTAGTTAGTAACCTGGATTCTGAGTAAGTTTATCATTCAGTAATACTTCTGCATTAGGTATTGGAAATAACAGCCGGTTCTGGGTAACATTATAACTTCCTGCCTGCAGATAACTATACTTCGCCTTTTGTCGAACACCAAAGGCATTCATTACGGCGATGGCATTGCCTGTCCGTACCAGATCGAGCCAACGCTTATTTTCAAAGGCCAGCTCCACTCTTCTTTCATTTAAAATGACCGTTTGCAATGCTGCCTGATTGGTGCTGGTGATATTATGTAACGCATCCCCAAAAGCGCGTTCTCTTACTGCGTTCAAATAAGGCAATGCTTCACCTGATTTGCCCTGTTGATTCAGGCTTTCCGCCAGCAGCAATAAAACCTCTGAATAGCGGTAAACCGGCCAGTTGTCATTGGTTTGATTACCGATCGTATGCGTATGCAGGTATTTCTTTGGAAACGGCCGTCCGACTTTGCCTGCCGGCGCTGTATAATCTACGGCTGATTTAACCGCAGTAGCCGTAAAATCATCGGTGGCATTGAATGTACCTTCGGCTATAGCGATCGATGCATCAAGGCGTTGATCGCCTGATTCATATGCATTGATCAGGTCCTGTGTAGGGGTGTTAAAACCACCCACAGTGGTAACGCTGTTAAAGTTTACGCCAGTCACCACCGTAGTGTTGACCATGCGTGGTAAAAAATTATAAACAGATGCCTCTACATTGGCCTGTGGTACGGCCAGCCCGGTGTTGAACTGGATTTCAAATATAGACTCCTTACCATTTTTATTCACCAGCTGAAATGCATCGCCATAACCTGGAAACAACGCATAGCCCATTGCAGTTACCTGTTTTAACGCATTTTCAGCGAGGTCATATTTCTTCAGGGTGAGATATACGTCACCCAGCAGGGTCAACGCCGCGCCCTTTGTAGCGCGCCCTGTTTGCGGAAAAGTGGTGGCGCTCAGTTTGGCAGCGGCATCAGTAGCATCAGCAATGATCAGGTCGTATACTTCCTGCGCGGAAGAGCGCGGGATGTAAGTCTCTTCACGGTTAAGCGGTGCGTGTTTATAAATGGGCAATCCGCCGTAATAACGCACCAGGTCGAAATACACCAGGGCACGGATAAACTTTGCCTGGCCCAGAATAGCGTTGCGATTGGCATCAGACAACTTAATATCATCAATATGATCTATGATCACATTCGCCGCTGATATGGCGTTAAAACCCAAATTCCACTTTGGAGGTGTCTGGTTATTATACTTATCATCCAGAAAATCTGCTACTGCGTAACGGTTCACCGTGGCTACTGCCTGGTCAGATGATTTGTAATCGTAGTGCGTGTTATCTGAACGCATTTCGCCCATTACCCAGGCGCTTCTGTTATTATAAAGCCCGCGCAACTGGCTATAAGCGCCGTTCACCGCCAGGTCATAATCGTTCTGCGTTTTGAAGTAGCTGCCCAATGTTACATTGTTGGGATTGACTTCGGCGAGAAATTTCTTACAGGATATCTCCACCAAACTCAGTATCACTAATATTAAATAGGAAATCTTTTTCATTTTTACTGATTTTTAAAGACCGAGATTCAAGCCAAACGTAAATGTTCGTTGCAGTGGGTAAGCACCCAGATCCTGCCCCTGCTGCGTTACAAATGCGAGTCCACCAGCACTTACTTCAGGGTTCCCCGGGTAACTGGTGAAGATGTATACATTTTGTGCTGATGCATACACTCTTAAACTCTTGATAACAGGTGTCCTGAATTTTCTCAGCATATATCCAAGTGTGATATTGTTGATAGTGAGATGGGAAGCATCATAAACGAACAGTGTATTATCTGTACGGTATGCCCCGGTGGTGTTAGCTAAAGTACGCGCCACCTTTCCATTACCCGGATTGGCCTCGGAGCGCCAGCGATCAAGCAATTCCGGCGGACCGTTAAATACACCGTCCAGGTTGTATGTACTTTCCTGCATGCCATTTTTCAGCTTGTTGCCATAAGTACCTGACATGGCGATATTCAGATCGAAGTTTTGGTACTGAAAGGTATTACTGAAACCAAATATAAATTTGGGATTAGGATCTCCGATCACCGTCTGATCATCCGGGAAAGTAATCTTGCCATCGCCGTTTAAATCCTTGAATCTCACTGTTCCCGCCTGAGAGAGTGTAGTGGTACCGGTTCCATAATATTTAGGACCGGCATCGGCTTCTGCCTGATTTTTGAAAATGCCGTCAAATATATATCCATAAAACTGGCCGATAGGCTTCCCAACAAGTGTCCGGTAGTCGGTGAATTCAGATAATGTCCTTGTCGGATTGTCGGCAAAAGAAATATTGTTTAAACCAATTCTTTTAACAAGATTTCTGTTAAATGAGATATTAAAGTCCGTATTCCATTTGAGTTTTCCGGTCAGATTTTTAGTGCTGACAGTAAACTCATGTCCCCATTGGCTGATATCACCCAGGTTATCTTGCACGCTTGAAAAACCCGAAGATTGCGGAACAGGTAGTACGAATAATAATCCCGTCGTCAGCTTATTGTAATAATCGTAAGAGAAATTGATCCGGTTGTCAAATAGCCCCAGATCAAAGCCGGCATCAAATTGCCGGTTGCGTTCCCAGGCCAGATTCGGGTTACCCAAACTGGTTTGTACCTTTCCCGGAGCCAGGCCACCTGAAAAAGAATAATTGGCATTACCAATACCTGCCACGGTAGTGTAGTTACCTATCTCATTCATACCGGTTAAACCGAAGGTCGCTCTTAGTTTCAGCAAACTCAGGTTCGGCACATTTTTAAGAAAGGATTCATCACTGGCGATCCAGCCTGCACCGATAGAAGGAAAAGTCCCCCATTTGTTATTATCCCCGAAACGTGACGACCCGTCTCTCCTGATGGTAGCCTGCAAAAAGTAACGCTCTTTATAACTGTAGTTTAAACGACCCAGGAGCGACGCCATTGTCCAGGCGTTAAAGCTGGAAGTGTTGGTAGTAAAACGGGTAGCAGCACTTAAATAGGAAACGCTGTTGTCCGGAAAATCGCGGCCCACCATATCGCTTGCAAAACCTGTAGATCGTTGTATTGTAAAACCGCCCAGTAAATCCAGTGAATGATCTTTCCCAAATTGACGCCGGTAGTTCAATGTATTTTCATTGAGCCAGGAATAATCATTATTTACGGCTGATTCACCCAAAGCAGTGTTGTTGCCTGGCGGCGGATTTTCTATAGGTATTGCATTAAAGCCGCCTATTGAAGTAGATGGAATAAACCGGTTGCGGGTCATGCCGCCAACGTCCGCACTACCGGATGTACGGAAGGTCAGATGATCCGTGATTTTTACTTCTGCGAATAAATTGGCCAAGACCCGTAACCGGTTAGCATCGTCTTTTACTTCGAGCAATTGCCTCAGCGGGTTTGCCCATACAAACTGGTTGGTAAAACCAGAAATACCCAGGGCCAGTGAGCCATCCGGGTTGTAAGGAGAGCCCATAGTAGGCATCATGGAGGCAGATGCAAAAATGGCACGCTGTCCATCCACATTAAAACCGTCCCCCTGCCTGTTGTTATGCTCCAGTTGTAAAGACGGTGCAACACCAAAACCTACCTTCACCCGTTTGCCAGGATTAAAATCACCATTCACGCGCAATGAAAAACGCTTGTAGCCGGTGTTTACAAGGATACCCTGCTGATTAAAATAACCAGCCACGATACTGTACGCAGCCTTATCGTTGCCTGCATTAATAGACAGGCTATAATTCTGCACAGGCGCATTCCTGGTCAGCACGCTGAACCAGTCCGTACCCTCTCCATATTGCTCCGGATTCTGATATACAGCAGGTATACCGCCGGTATAGCCTTCGTATTTGATCTTATCTTCATAAAAACCTTTCATGTAAGTAGCCAGTTGTGTGGCGTTCATTACAGGCGGGATCAATTCACGCATCAATGAAGCAGTCCCGTAATAGGAATTAAAATTTATTTGCGTGGCGCCGGATTTCCCTCTTTTGGTCGTGATTATCACCACACCGTTGGCGGCGCGTGAACCGTATAAAGCGGTGGAAGAGGCATCTTTCAGAATGGTAAAGGATTCAATTTCATCAGGGTTAATATTATTGATGTTATCAGGGTTGCCCAACATAGGCTGTCCGTCTACTACTACCAATGGCCGTACGTTGGATGTAAAGGAGGCCGCGCCGCGTATACGCAGGTCCATCCCCTGTCCTGGCCGTCCGGTAGTTTGGGCTACCTGGGCTCCCGGCAGCTTGCCTTGTAACCTTTCAGCGAAAGTGCCGGTTGGCTGATCTTTAATATCAGTGGCAGAAAGCTTTGCTACCGAGCCCACAATTTCACGCGAATTTTGTCGGCCATAAGCGACTACCACCTCGGTGAGCTGTGAGGTGGATTGTTCCAGCTGTACGTCGATAACAGTTTGCCCTTTGATCGGTATTTCTTTGGGGGTATAACCCAGGTATTTGAATGATAACACGCCGCCTCCATCAGGCACACTGAGCGTATAAGTACCATCAGCTTGTGTGGCTGTTCCAATCTGGGAGTCTTTAAGCCTTACAGCAACTCCGGGTAATGGATGATTATTGGCATCAGTAACCCGCCCTTTGATGGTCATGTTAACCAACGTTGGTGCTGTTTGGCGCGTCACCACGATCGTGTTTTCATGGATTGAGTAAGTAAAAGGCTGACTGGCAAAGCTTTTCCGCAATACTTCTTCTACTGTTGCATTGGTTACCTGTATGGCTACGGGTTGAGCATCCTTTAAAATTTCAACATTCCATACAACATTATAACCCGTTTGTTTCCGGATCTGGCGGAATACCTCCCGGAGAGTAATTTGTTTAGCTGATAATGTTACCTTTTGAGCATAACCGGAGGCGCTGACTTCCATTAACGCTGCGATCATTAAAACAAAGGTGAGTTTCATAATCAACAGGAATTTTTTGTACGTGGCGCCGGCTTTTTTTGGGCACACGTCAGGTATGTAAAATTTCATTACATTTGGATGTTTGGGTTTAATAATCAGAAACTGTGACTACAATAGCTTTCGAAACTTGTTTTTCACAGGGTAAGCTCAAACTATCCGGGGGCGCTCCAACGCTCCCGGTTTTTTATTGCGCCCTGTTTGCAGATATTTTTTTATGGCATAACTGTGATCCTCCTTCCGTTTATTTTAAAGTGTACGGTACCTGTTAATTCCAGCATATTTAATACTTCAGAAACATTTTTTGACCGCGATAAACTACCGCCAATGGCTTTTCCTGACACGTCGCCCTGGTAGGTAATTTCTACATTATACCAGCGGCTGATTTGCCGCATGATGCTTTCCACCTTTTCATTCTCAAATAAGAAGTAGCCATTTTTCCATGCAATAGCTCCTTCTGTATCTCCCTCTTTTATATTGATCTTGCCGGAAGTCCTGTTTAATATTGCTTCCTTACCAGGAGCCAGCAAGGCATTTGCCCCACCGCAATCTACTTTTACGGCACCTTCAAGCAGCGTAACAATATTGTGCTGGTCATCAGGGTAAGCGTTAATATTAAAATGTGTTCCCAATACCCTTACGGTCATAGGTGCTCCCGATCCTGCATTTACCGTTACAAAAAATGGCCTGGCTTTGTCTTTAGCCACTTCGAAATATGCCTCGCCGGTAAGTGTTACATTCCTTTCATTTCCGGGAAATGACGCGGGGAAACGCAGTGATGAACCTGCGTTGAGCCACACTTTGGTGCCATCCTGCAATGTCATCTGATACTGGCCGCCATAGGGTGTACTCAGGGTATTGTAAACGATGGAGGCAGCGGAGCTACCAGCCGCCTCCTGGTTATAAATCAGGCTGCCGCTGCCGGTCTTATTTACTGAGGCATTGCCCTGTTGGGATATGAGCCCGTTTTTAGCCTCTTCCAGCACTATCTTATCACCGTTAGCTAATGTTAATATTGCTTTGTTTCCCCCGGGACCAATGTCTTTAATATCCCCGGCAATAGCAGCAGGGTGGGTTGAACGGTGGATCTGCGGGTAGTAAAAATAGGTGGTCAATCCCAGGATGAGCAGTACAGATGCAGCAGCAGACAGGTAGTACCAAAGCCGCCTGGTAGTACCTGGTTTGGTTGCAGGATTATTGATTTGCTGATTCAGGCGCAGGAGCATACGCAAACGTACCTGTTCTTCTTCATCCGCATTTTCTGCCGGCCATTCAACATCGGTTTGATTATGATCCTGGTACCAGGCCATTAACTGCTCTTCTTCTGCCGGTGTAATCGTGCCGGCAAGGTATTTTTCGATCAGGTAATATATATTGTCCTTCAATGTATAAATTTTATCCTTATACAGATAAGTACCATAAGGCTGATCTTTACCCTTAGTGAGCGGAGGATTTTTTTTGAAGAAATTAAGAAAGGAACATTTTAACGATTATGATCACCCATAAATAAGGGCGATTCAATTTAACTTTCAGTACTTTCAATGCTTTAGTAAGATGTGCTTCGGCCGTTTTCTCGGCAATACCCAATCTTTGGGCTACTTCTGGTATACTTAGTCCTTCTTCCCTGCTTAGTTTAAACACCAGGCGGCATTTCTCCGGTAAAACTTCCACTATTCCATTAATGTGTTGCTGCAAGAATCTGGTGTAGATCTTTTCTTCATCCCAGGTGGTGATTATGGGATCGGCGGCCTGTTCTTTTATCTCATCCCTCCGTTTCTGCCGCACATATTGTTTAAACACAGATAGCCTCACTGCAGTAGCGAGATAGGCATTTACATTATCGATATAAAGCTCTTTCCGCCTGTTCCAGAGGCCGATAAAGACTTCCTGCACAATTTCTTCTGCAATTACTTTATCCCTGCAATGATTATATGCAATGGCCAGTAATTTCTTCCAGTAGCGGTCGTAAATTTCAGTAAAAGCATCTCCCTTATCCTCGCGCAGGAACATTATCAAATCTGCATCAGTTTGTTGCCGGTACTGCGTCATGTGATTGGTATGGTACACAAGAATATAAAAATAAATCGAGTTTTTGTACCTGTATATGAAAAGATAATATTTAGGAGAAAGGGTACCGGGGCAGATGGTAAATCTTAAAGGCGAACTAAATGCGCCTGTATATTTGATACTGGATTAGTAAGTGCAGGGGGACCATCTTCTTTTCTATATTTCCTTTTCATACAGCTGTTTATGGGTAACATAAAAATATGCATGCCCGTTATGAAGTACGTATCATAGTTTTCTTTATTTTCACATGGATTTCCACTTTTCTTTAATCTGAGCGTATGTTGGATATTGTATTACAGTAATTACCGTCCAGGTAATTACATCTTCAGCTGGTAATCTATTCATAGCTCCTGTGCCTTCGGCAGCGGGAGTATCTTCTATTTATTTAATTCTATCAGAAATGCACAAATACAATTATACTTTCAGAAGGGAAGAGCCTTCTGATATCGGAGCTATCGATCAGGTAACGAAGGCTGCGTTTGCCTCAGCAGCATATAGCAGTGGAACGGAATCATTCATCATAAAAGCCCTGCGCGCAAATGGCCGGCTGACCCTTTCTCTGGTAGCAGAAGAGGAGGGAGTATTGATAGGACATATTGCTATATCGCCAGTAACCATTTCTTCAGGAAGCGAAGGCTGGTTTGGACTGGGGCCCGTATCGGTAATCCCTTCCAGGCAAGGATCTGGCGTGGGGTCCGGCCTGATCAGGGCCGCCATTGACGCATTGCGGGAGTTGGATGCAGCCGGCTGTGTGGTGCTTGGCGAGCCTTCCTATTATGGCCGGTTCGGATTCAGGAGTGATGCCCGTTTGCAGTACAAGCATGCTCCTGCTGAATATTTCCAAATACATTCATTTACAGGAGCGATACCGGAGGGGACTGTGGAATACGATGATAGTTTCAACGTTACCAGTTGAAATTAATCAGATGTAAATAGAAGAGGCTGTCTCAACAAGATTGAGCAACCTCTTCTTCTTTGGGCCTGATAGCGACCGGAAGGCGTTGAAAAATCCTCAATGCGTTCGAACGCACTAACTGTTTCTATCGGTGAACATAGGTCCTGCTCAAGTAGCTTGAAATTTTTTTAATTTATCTCCGCCGGGACGCTGGTTCAGATGAAGCAAATTGGATTACTTATTTTATAAGGGGCAATAAAAAAGCAGGATACAAAACCTGCCATTACTGTAAAAAACACGACCAAAAAACTATTAGTTATTGCAATCAATAAGAATACTATTGAAAGGCACATAAAAAAAGCCTCTGGTTACCCAGAGGCCTAAAATTATTTGTGGAGATGGCGGGAATCGAACCCGCGTCCAAACATATTCGCCGAAAGCTTTCTACATGCTTATTTACGCATTGTTTTGTCGGGATCTGGCAGGGGCGTAACAAACCAACCATCTCCTTATCCGTTGTAGCTTCAGTATTCACTCACAGAAACCATGAATACCTATCCCTATGGGTTTATGATTCGGCGGCGGAAGTCGCATAAGGCGACAACTTCAAGCGGCTATAATGGGTGTCTAATTTATAATTAGGCAGCCATGG
The DNA here is from genome assembly GCF_050434025.1 of Chitinophaga sp. W3I9. Lineage (NCBI taxonomy): Bacteria > Pseudomonadati > Bacteroidota > Chitinophagia > Chitinophagales > Chitinophagaceae > Chitinophaga > Chitinophaga sp. W3I9. The sequence goes on along the minus strand of NZ_JBNPWC010000001.1, from coordinate 2,426,668 downwards.
CGTAGTTAGATTCGCCAATTAGAGTTTGAATATTCAGATTATCGTGCTAATTATCCAACGCACGGCATGCTTACACTCTCAAAGATCTATGCTGTCAAAACCAGGCATCCCCCTGTAAAACAGTTTACAAAGATACTATAAAAAACTGGCATTTGATCATTCATCACAATCAAATGCCAGTAATATTTTTAAAATAATCCACTCAGCAGGTTTCTCCACACATCCAGCCCGTTTGCAAACAACAGCAAACTAAACAGGATCAGCATACCTGCAATCTGCGCGTACTCCAGGAACTTCTCGCTCGGCTTGCGGCCTGTAATAATCTCGTACAACAGGAAAAGCACATGGCCACCATCCAGCGCCGGAATAGGCAGGATATTCATGAATGCCAGGATAATGGATAAAAATGCAGTCATCTCCCAAAACATCTGCCAGTCCCAGGCATCAGGGAACAGTTTGGCAATAGACATAAATCCTCCCAGCGACTCACTCACCTTCACTTCTTTGGAAACAAAGATCAGGCGAAGCTGCTGCACGTATTTTACGAGTTTGTCGACGCTCTTGTGAAAACCGGCCGGGATAGATTCCAGGAAAGTATACTTCTTTACTTTATACTCAAAAGGATCTCTTGGATAAACACCAAATGTACCTTTCTCACTCAGCTTTGCAGCCAGGTTCAACGTGTCCTTGCCACGAACCAGGGTCACAATCACATTTTCATTCTTGTGCTTCCTGATCTCCGTTGCAAACTCATGATAGTACAGATACGGTGCTCCATTGATCGCAATAAGCTGGTCGCCGCTCTTCACACCTACCTTTGCGGCCGCAGATCCCGGAAGAGTACTGTCGGCGATATAAGGAAGACGGGGCATGGCAAAAGGCGCTTTCTGCTTCAGCAGCTGCCTGGTAAAGCCAGCCGGAATAGGAAGATCAAGGGTTTTACCATCGCGTTCTACCTGGATACTTTTGGCTTCCGAAAGAATTACATCTCCGGGGATCGCCTCAAAGGCTTCCACGTGATGGTGATCAATGGTAACGATCTTATCACCGTCCTTCATACCGATGCTGCGGGCCAGGGAATCTGTTACCACGCCATATTTTGCGGCAGAAGTAGGCAGGTAGGTTTCACCCCAATGCCATAAGATCATCGCATAAATAAAGAACGCAAGAACAATATTAACGGTAACGCCGCCGATCATAATGATCAAACGCTGCCACGCCGGCTTGGCACGGAACTCCCACGGCTGCGGGGGCTTTGCCAGCTGCTCTTTGTCCATACTTTCATCTATCATCCCGGATATCTTTACATACCCTCCCAACGGCAGCCAGCCGATACCATATTCTGTTTCACCCTTCTTTATCTTGAAGAGGGAAAACCATGGATCAAAGAACAAATAGAATTTTTCCACCCTGGTTTTGAACAACTTGGCCGGGATAAAATGGCCTAACTCATGCAACACTACCAAAATAGAAAGTGACAGTAACAACTGTCCGGCTTTCACCAATATTACCTCTGTAGTCATTTAATTGTTTCTGCTTTAATCTGCCTAATATATCAGTTTTAATACATATTCCGGCAAAACTCTTTGTTAATTTTTACTGGCAATTTATATAACGATAGAATTGATAAGGGATGCAGCGTGTTCACGTGCGGCATTATCGCATTCATAATAATCGTGCAGGGTGGGGGTTTCAATAAACGGTATTTTACCCAGCGTTTCCTCAATTACTTCCGTCATCTGCAGGAAACCTATCCTGTTTTTCAGGAAAGCATTCACCACTTCCTCGTTGGCGGCATTCATTACACACGCAGCGTTTCCGCCTTTGTGCATCGCCTCAATAGCAATGGCCAGGTTACGGAAAGTTTTGGTGTCCGGCTGCTCAAAAGTAAGCGTAGGATAATTACGGAAAGAGAAACGGGGGAAATCATTGGCCAGCCTGTCGGGATATCCCAGCGCATACTGGATAGGCAGTTTCATATCCGGTAACCCCATCTGTGCTTTCAGGGAACCATCCACAAACTGCACCATCGAATGAATGATAGATTGCGCGTGTATCACCACTTCAATGTTTTCCGGCGCCAGGCCAAACAGCCAGCGTGCTTCAATCATCTCCAGCCCTTTATTCATCAGGGTGGCGGAATCAATGGTTATTTTAGCGCCCATGCTCCAGTTTGGATGCTGCAGGGCATGGTCTTTTTTTACATTGATGAGGAAGTTCGGCTTTTTACCGAGGAAAGGTCCGCCGGAAGCGGTGAGGATTACCTTTTCCACCTTGCTGAAAGGCTCTCCCAGCAAGCATTGGAAAATGGCGGAATGTTCAGAATCCACCGGTATGATGGGTACATTTTTCCTGCGGGCGGTAGCCATTACAATATCACCGGCTACTACCAGGGTTTCCTTGTTGGCCAATGCCACCGGGGTGCCCTGTTCAATAGCAGATAATGTAGGCGCCAGACCGGCAAAACCCATGATGGCGGCCAGTACCATGTCAATCGAACTCCAGGCGGCTACTTCCACCATCGCTTTCGGACCGGCAAATACTTTGATGCCTTTATCAAATAATACATCTTTTACCTGTTTGTACTTTGCTTCACTGCCTATCACTACCGCATTAGGCTTGAATTTCAGCGCCTGCTCAATCAGCAGGTCAGCATTTTGCTGTGCAGTCAATACTTCTACACTAAACCTGTCGGGGTGCGCAGCGATCACCTCCAGTGCCTGTATGCCAATGGATCCGGTTGATCCGAAAATGGCAATCTTTCGTTTATTCATTACGGTGATTTACGTTTTTACAGTTAACAAAAAATGAAGAATCAGCTGCCGGTAAAATAGCCTGACAGCCGTCCCGCCCTGAATCGCCGGTTATTTTTGTAAATACGCTGCCAGCTCATCTGCCAGCTTTCTGTCGTTACTCAAACGAGGTACTTTGTTCTGACCTCCCAGTTTTCCAATGGCTTTCATATAATCGATAAAGCCCTGCTTACGTACAGTCCTTATCTTCAGGGGTTGCAAAATATTACCGGTCAGCAGATCATCGTAATAAATATTCTTCTGACGCATGTTTTCATCTACTTTTCTGGAAAATGCCTCCATGTTGGCCGGCATATTCTCAAACTCTACAAACCATTCGTGGTAAGGCAGTTCACCACTGGTTTGCACCATCGGGGCCACCGTAAACTCTGTGATCTGCACATTTTCCTCCGCTGCCGCCTTCATCAGGCTGTGTTCCACTTCTTCTCCTATCACGTGCTCCCCGAACGCAGAAATAAAATGCTTGATACGGCCGGTTACCAGCAAACGATACGGATTAGTGGAAACAAATTTTACCGTGTCTCCGAGGTTATACCCCCATAATCCAGCGTTGTTGTTGATCACCATCGCGTAATTTACACCGGTTTGTACATCTTTGAGCGACAGTCGCGTAGGATGCTCATTAAAAATTTCCTGTGCGGGGATAAACTCATAAAAGATCCCTGAATTGGTGTTCAGCAGCAAACCTTCCCGCTCCTGCGAGTCCTGGAAAGCAAAAAAGCCTTCAGAGGCAGGAAACGTTTCCACTGTGTGAATCGGCGCACCTATAGATGCCATCAGCTTGGAACGGTAAGGCTCAAAATTCACCCCGCCGTATACCATCACGTCAAAATTCTTAAATATTTCCCTGATCTTTTTACCATTGCTGCGCTCCATCAGGCGGTCGAAATACATCTGTACCCATGGCGGTATGCCGCTGATCAGCGTCATATCCTGGTTAATGGTTTCTTCCACAATCTTGTCCAGCTTCGTTTCCCAGTCATCTATACAATTGGTTTCATACGATGGCAGCTGGTTGGTACGCAGGTACCGGGGAATATGATGGTTTACAATACCGCTCAACCGGCCGGTAGGAATGCCTCCCACCCTTTCGAGCTCCGGCGAACCGGATAAAAAAATCATTTTACCATCGGCAAAGGCCGTACTGCCCGTTTCCCCCATATAGTTCAGTAACGCATTACGCGCAGTATCTATATGATTGTTAACAGATTCTTTGGAGATGGGGATATATTTAACGCCACTGGTTGTTCCGGAGGTCTTAGCCAGGTAAATCGGCTGCCCTTTCCACAGTACATTTTGTTTGCCTTCCTTGATTTTTTCAATATAAGGCTTAAACTGCTCATAATCCCGCAAAGGCACAGCCTGTTTAAATTCTTCGTGGGTTTGTACCCCGCTAAACTTGTGATCTGTTCCGAATTCCGTCTTTCTGCCTGTCTTCAAGAGCTCCTGCAGGATATTATCCTGATCTTCTACCGCCCTTAACATTTCCTTCTTTATCTTATTATGTACGATAGAAGCAAATGGTTTGGCCAGCAGTGATTTAAACTTCATGCCTGTTGTTTTATAATTGAGAGACTAAAGCTGAGCATATTTATTTATCTGGAGATTTAATTGCACTGATTTTTAGGGAGTTCCGGAAGAAATACTCCACTCTGGCAATTAAATAAGCAGGTAAATAAATATCCTCATCCTATCTGTTTTTATTCGTGTAAACGACAAAAGTATACAAAATTGCGTTGGTTTGCACAGCAAGATAGCTGTTTTTAAATGATCCCGAAATAGCATAAAAATGTGCATATAGCGGTCAGGCGCCGGAAATCATTATTTGTTAAAATAATTTAAAATTCAAGAAAGTATGTATCTTTGAAAAGATTAAGCTTTAGGCGGTCCTTCATATGTGTTTATACATGGTGATTTAAAAAAGACCGAAAAACTTTGTCTATTAGAAAACAAAAGGTTACTTTTGCGGAAATTATATTTTGGATAATTATGTTTGCAGTTGTAAAAATCGCAGGTCAGCAATTTAAAGTACAAAAAGACCAGGAAATTTTTGTACAGCAGTTACAAGGAAATATTGGAGACAAGGTGGAGTTTTCCGATGTACTGTTAACAGATAATGCTGGTGCGCTGTCCGTAGGCACTGATGTAAAATCAGTAGTAAAAGCAGAGATTCTGGCTCATGTTCAGGGTGACAAAGTCATCGCTTTCAAGATGAAGAGAAGAAAAGGCTTCAGAAAGAAAGTTGGACACCGTACCCACTTTACAAGAATCAAAATCAATGAAATAGCTTAATCCTGTTAAGCTAAACTTATTTATTAGACAAGTTTAAAGTAGTAATACAATGGCACATAAAAAAGGTGAAGGTAGTGTAAAAAACGGCCGTGACTCCCACAGCAAAAGGCTGGGAGTAAAAATCTTCGGTGGTCAGCCAGCTATCTCCGGCAACATTATCGTTCGTCAGAGAGGTACGGTTTATCATCCCGGTCAAAACGTAGGCGTTGGTAAAGATTTTACCATTTTCGCAGTAGCAGACGGTGTAGTGGAATTCAGAAAAGGTCGCGAAAACAAGACTTACGTTTCTGTTAAAGCATTTGATACCACTGCTCAGGCGGAAGCCTAATCAGTGTTAGCCATAAAGTTTTTTTTAATACCCAATTTTTTTACTAACCCAAATTCAAAAAACAATGGCAACAATTAAAAAAGCGGCTGCTAAGAAAGCTGCACCTAAAAAGAAAGCTGCTGCTCCTAAGAAAGCTGCTGCTAAAAAAGCTGCTCCTAAAAAAGCCGCCGCTAAGAAAGCTGCTCCTAAAAAGAAAGCTGCTGCTAAGAAAGCCGCTCCTAAAAAAGCTGCTGCTAAGAAAGCTGCTCCTAAAAAGAAAGCTGCTGCTAAGAAAGCCGCTCCTAAAAAAGCTGCTGCTAAGAAAGCTGCTCCTAAAAAGAAAGCTGCTGCTAAGAAAGCCGCTCCTAAAAAAGCTGCTGCTAAGAAAGCCGCTCCTAAAAAGAAAGCTGCTGCTAAGAAAGCCGCTCCTGCTAAGAAAGCTGTTGCAAAGAAGAAAGCTGCTCCTAAAAAAGCACCTGCTGCTGCACCAACAGTTCCTCCAGCTCCGGCTAACTAAGATCGGAATTACAAAATGTAGTTATAAGGATCCTGGCATCTATGCCGGGATCTTTTTTTATGCCCATTCCCCAACATATCCCCCCTCCACAATTTCCGCGTAACTCCGTATTTTTACGGCATGGATAATTATTCAATCTCAGATAACTTCTCCCTCCTGTCCAAACTGATGGACATCCACGGAGAAAACAGTTTCAAAGCCAAATCCTTCGCCAGCGCAGCATTCACCATAGAAAAGCTGCCCAGTCCACTGAAAGATACCCCCCGCGATGAAATATTCCGGATAAAAGGCATCGGAGAATCCACCGGGAAAAATATCCTCGAAATGCTGGATACCCAACAATGCTCCCTCCTGAACCACTACATAGAAATTACCCCCGCCGGCATCCTCGAAATCATGAAGATCAAAGGCCTGGGACCTAAAAAAATCGCCACCATCTGGAAAGAGCTGGAAATAGAATCCATGGGCGAACTCCTCTATGCCTGCAACGAAAACCGCCTCATGCTCCTCAAAGGCTTCGGCGCTAAAACACAGGAAAGCGTTCGCCAGAACATCGAATTCTATCTCTCTAACCGCCACCGCTTCCTCTTCGCGGAAGTGGCTACCACCGGGCACGAACTGGAAAAACAACTGCAACAGCTCCTGGCCCCCGCCGCGGTTTCGCTCACCGGCGCGTTTCGCCGCAACAGCATCATCATCGATGAAATAGAACTACTCATCGCCGCCCCGGTGGAGATAGTACAACAGCAACTCGCCGCCCTCCCCGGTTTTTCACTCACCGCCGCCAATGCCGGTAACCTGGTATGGCAGCTGAACGAAAAACTCAAAGTAATAACACATAGCTGTACTGCTGATAACTTCGCGGCTACCTTATTTACTACCACCGGCTCACCAGCGTTTATCGATAAATTCAACGCCGCAGGCGGCGCCGCATTCCTTCACAACGCCGCCTCGGAAGAAGCTATCTTCAGCGCTGCAGGAATGGACTATATACCCCCTTTCCTACGGGAAGGCATCAACGAATTAACGCTGGCCCGCAACCGTCAACTGCCGGAACCCATCGTCGCCGCAGATATCAAAGGTATTATCCACTCCCACAGCAACTGGAGCGACGGCGAATCCTCCCTGGAAGAAATGGCCATCGCCGCTAAAACACAAGGCTTCGAATACCTCGTGATCAGCGATCACTCCCGCTCCGCTTTCTATGCCAACGGCCTGCATATAGAAAGGATCTTAGCACAACACGCAGAGATTGATGAACTGAATAAAAAACTGGCGCCATTCCGCATTTTTAAAAGCATAGAGTCCGATATCCTCAACGATGGATCATTGGATTACCCGGATGAAATCCTGGCAAAATTCGACCTCGTAATTGCATCGGTGCATTCCAATCTCAAAATGACAGAAGACAAAGCAATGGCCCGCTTGCTGAAAGCCATCGAAAACCCATACACTACTATCCTCGGGCATATGACCGGCCGCCTGCTCCTGAGCCGCAACGGCTACCCCGTAGATCATAAAGCCATCATAGATGCATGCGCCGCCAATAACGTGGTAGTAGAACTCAACGCGCACCCACGCCGGCTGGATATCGACTGGACCTGGCTGCATTATGCACTGGAAAAAAAGGTGCTCATCTCCATAGATCCCGATGCCCACAGCATCCAGGGCTTCCAGGATATCAGGTACGGCACCCTCGCCGCACAAAAAGGAGGCATTACAAAAACAAACAATCTTAGCAGTTACACTGTTGACATGCTGAATAATTACCTGCTGCAACGCAAGCAACAAAAAAATATCCTCCCATGATGCTATTGGCATTGGCGGTGGCGCCGGGTTTTGCTATCTGTCTTTTCATTTACCTGGTGGACAAATACGACCGGGAACCTACCAGCCTCCTGGTAAAAAGTTTCCTGCTCGGCATGCTCTGCGTAGCACTGCCGCTGGCAGTGCAGGGTCTCGCTGTGGAACTGGGCCTCCGCGAAAATAATGGTACCCTCCTGGGAACCGCCGCATTCGCATACGGCGTAGTAGGCCTCTCGGAAGAACTGGCCAAATTCCTCGTACTGCTGCTGTTCGCCTACCCCAAAAAAGCATTCAACGAACCCCTGGATGGTATTGTATACGCAGTAATGATCGGGATGGGCTTCGCTACGCTGGAGAATATTGCGTATGTAAGCAGGTTCGGCGTAGGCACCGGGATCGCCCGCATGTTCCTCTCCGTACCCGCCCACGGTGCCTTTGCAGTACTAATGGGGTATTATGCCGGCATGGCTAAATTTGTACCGCAGAAAAGCAGTTCGCTGCTATTCCAGGCACTCCTGGTTGCCATTTTCTTTCACGGAACATTCGATTTTTTCCTTTTTCTCGGTAATAACATCTTCCTCATGGGAGCCTCCGTGATCACCCTCATCTTTGCGGTACGCCTATCCATCAAGGCTATACGAAAGGATAGCGCCCTCTCCAAGAAACTGTCTGAGGAACACTTTTTTGAAGAAGAGAACACCTGATACCACCTTTTTGGCAGTCAGCTTTTAGTTACCTTTGTCAGGGGCCTAAAAGCCGACTGCTATGAGATTCATTTACATTTACGATCCGCTCTGCGGCTGGTGCTATGGCTTTACCCCCGTGGTACAGCAACTGCAGGAACGCAGCAGCGGGAATATGGAATTCAATATCCTCTCCGGCGGAATGATCACCGGCGATAACCGCCATCCCTTCTCTTCCATGAAGGCCTACATTCAGCGGGAACATACCAACGTGGAAAACGCCACCGGCGTGAAATTCGGCGCTGCCTTCCTGGAGAAATTACTTCCGTCGGAAGAAATTATGGACTCCGAAAAACCCAGTGTCGCCCTCACGGTATTTAAACAATACCAGCCGGAAAATGCCATCACCTTTGCACATGATATGCAGGTAGCGCTCAACTATAATGGCCAGAGCCTTAACAACGACAGCACCTACCGCTCGCTGATAAAAAAATTCAGCCTGCCGGAAGATGAATTCATCAACCGCCTGCATGATGAAAATTACCGCTACGAAACCCAACAGGAATTCCAGTTGATCCAGAACTGGGGCATCACCGGGTTCCCCGCGGCCATCCTCGATACCGGCAAACAACTTTATCTCTGCGCACGGGGATACACTCCCCTGGACAAACTGGAAGAAACCATACAAAATATATTGAGAGAAAATAACAGCTTATAACTTTATGTACCACGTCAAAACAGCTACCGTAAACGATATTCCTGTTATACAGGAACTAACAGAAAAGATATGGAGACCTACCTATCAGTCTATTCTGACCCCGGAACAAATAGAATACATGATAGACATGATGTACAGCACCTCCTCCCTGAACAAACAGATCACGGAGCTGCAACACCAGTTTCTCATTCTGCAGGACGATAACAGCCCCATCGGATTTGCTGCCTACAGCACCACCGATACCCCCGGCATCTTTAAACTGCATAAGATCTATCTCGATGGAAACTACCAGGGAAAAGGAATCGGCAAATTCCTACTGGAACACGTGGCCGGACAGGTAAAAAGCCGTGGCGCAAATACCCTCGAACTCGACGTAAACCGCTTCAATAAAGCAAAACAGTTTTACGAAAAACAGGGATTCAGCGTGTATAAAGAAAAGCAAACCGATATCGGCAACGGGTACATCATGGACGATTATGTGATGCGTAAACCACTATAAAAAAAGCCCGGTAAGGAGATACCAGGCTATTCCCAAGTTAACCATTAAAAGACACAACTCTTTTTTAAAAAAAATAATGTTAATCTAAGGTTATGTACGATAACGCCCGGTAAGCGGATTTATCCATAGATTAAAAAAGCAGTATCTTTTATATTCTAATATAAAAGATGCTGCTTTTAAGTTTAATATCTTTCTAAAAAAAATTCCCGCATAGCTGACTATGCGGGAATGCAGGTGTGCCTGAAGCGCGTATATCGGTTATTGATCCAAGCCGTTATTATTTGGCTGTGAGCACGGTGCCTTCATCGTTATCATCATCATGGATAACAGCAACCGCCTTATTCAGTTTCAGCTCAGGCGAAATTTTCAATACCCCTGCATTGGCAGCAGCAGTAGCATCACGCAGTTTCACAGATACCAGTGCATCTATTTCTTTCACACGGTCGTTTACCAGCGCTACCTGTATATCGGTTTCGCTGAAAGCGCAATCACCGGTAATCTTAACCATGTCGCCGTTCATGATCACATAATCCTTACCGTAAGCCGCTGTACTGGATGAATCCACACCAAAGAAGATGTTGATATCACTACCGGTACAATTCGTTTGCACGGTTTGATCCGCAGCTTTCACCAGGATACATTTAAACATGCTCACAGGCGCCGTAGCAGATTCATTGGCATCTGTCAGTTTCACCAGGGTAATGTAAGCCGCCTGGTCCTGTATGTACTGGGAAGCTGAAATGGAAGTTACATCGCCGTTATAACCTACCACCGCCTCATTCTCCGCTTTAATTTCGCTTAACACCAACACAACGGTCTCCGCCAGCTCAAAGCGGTTGTCGTCTTTTATCTTTACATTCAAACTCGCAGTAGTAGCGCCGCTGTCGATTACAAAAGGCGCTTTGATGCTGCTTACAAAGTCGGCGCCCGGCAGCGCAGTGCCGTTACCAAACTTGTAAGTCAACCTCACTGGTTTGGAGGTGGCATTGATCAACGGGGTATTATCCCGCTTGAACAAACCGCGGCAGAAAACACCACATCGGTAGCTGGCTCGGCGCCATTGTTACCACCAATGAATTTCACCATAGCCGGCTGATCCAGGATCGTTACCTCTCCTTTTGACTTGGTAAGATATAACTCCGACGCATCCAGCACTTCTACATGGAAAGCTTCTTTACCTTCCAGCAGGTTATCACTCTTTACAGGGATCTGGATAGATTTGGAGATAATAGCTCCGGCAGCAAACTCAGAAGGCACAAAGGAAATAGTTCCTTCGGTAACATCAAAGTCGGTTGAACCGGCGCCGCCTTTATGCGGAATCGTTTTATAATGAACGTTAACGGGTGTACGAACACCATTGCTTCTTAAAAACCCGGATAAGGTAATGGTGAGCGTAGCGTTGGATAAACCATTCAATGGCTCGGAAACAGCTATATCGTTGATAGATACGCCATGACTGATCTTAATGATACGGTTGCCATCTTCATCACCACCGCCTGCTGCCAGGATTTCGCCGGAAGGGCTCATCAGCAGCGAAGCCAGCGTGGTTTTTGCATCATACTTGCCCAGCTGCTTGTCGAACATCATTTCACCATCAGGACTCAGCTTAATCATGCGATAGCCTTCTTTTGCCACCACGCAGATTTCATCGTCTTCGGTGAGTAACAGGTGCTGGAATACAGAACCCAGGTTTTTATCAATGGAAACAGTACCGTCCGGGAGCAGCTTCACAATCTTACCCGTGTTGTTGCTCACATTGCCACCTGCCGCCACTACTTTGCCGTTTTTGCCTACTTCCAGTGCGTATAAAGCAGCATCTGTTTCTTTGTTGAATAACTCCGTGCCATCAGGACGCAACTTAACAATGCGGCCATGATCTTTTTCTTCCGCACAGGCGAAGATCTGGCCCAGGTCGTTCACTTTGATGGCATTGAACTTGCCATCCGCGGTACTGTACTCTTTATCAAATACTACCTGGCCCTCCGCATTTACTTTCGCAATGCGGCTGGCATTGCCGGTACCATAAGCGCCACCGCCCATCGCCAGCACAGCGCCATCTTCCAGCAGCAACATCTTTTCAAATGTAGCTCCTGGTTTACCAAAGGAAAGCTCAAATTGTTTTTCTCCCTTTCCATCCACCTTTACCATGTATGCCTTTCCCTGTCCATCACCCACGTCGCCACCTACAGCAACAATGTTGTCATCTTCATCTATCAGTACATTGGTAAAAACATTGTGCGCACCAAAACCTTTGTCGAATTCTACTTTGCCATCGGGCGACATCTTGGTGATGCGGGCCTGCGCAGGCCTACTACCATCCACGCCAACGGTAATATAGTTGCCATGACGATCCGTAATGATCCGGGTAAAATAACCACCCTGACCGTTACCGATGCTCTTGTCAAATACTACTTCACCGGTAGCAGATAATTTGGTAATACGGGCATTGCCATATGCAATGGTACCACCGCCTACTGCCACCAGTTCATTCTTCGGCAGTAAAAGCAGGTCCTGGTAGGCTACCAACCCGCCTTTATTCAGTTTGGCATTGTAAATAAGAGTGCCCGTTGCAGATAACTTGGTGATACAACCGTTATCTGTTCCGCCCCCGATGGCAACAATAGCATTGTTCTCCGCAATAGCCAGTTTCTTATACTGGTTTTTGGGAGCACTGAAGCTCTTGTTAAACACAACAGGCATCTCCTGTGCGAAGGCCTGTGTGCCTACCGCCAGTAATAGCATTAGTGAGGAAAATTTGTTCATTTGTATTAGTTTGATATACGCTAAAAAATAACCGATAAATAGTTTATTGAATCTTAATCTCACATCTTCTGTTGATACCCTGCAGTTGTATAAAGTATTCCCTGTTAGCCTCGAGCCGCTGGCTCCCCGCCATCCATACCGGACGGGTAGATCCGAAATAATTGATCCTGATTTTATCAGGCGCTACTCCCCTGCTCAGCAGGCACTCCTGGATGTATACTGCCCGGTTCTTCGACAGCGACAGGTTATACCGCTCGGTGCCAATAATATCTGTATGCCCGTTCACCAATATGATCCGGTGCGGGTTCGACTTCCATATCCGGAAAATAGAATCCAGCTTACGCCATTCCTGGTCCTGCGGCACAAAAGAATTCAGGTCGTAGTAAATCACACCGGGCACTTTCCACAATGCTTCCAGCACTTTCACAACACTGTCTTTTACCAGCGTATAACCCATACCGTTAGCAATGGCATGAGGACCGCTAACCGACTGCTGCCACGATACCATTTCCGGGCTGCTGTAGGCAGCCTGGCCGGCATAGGCCGGTTGTACTGTAGTGGTGGCCGCAACTACCGGTTGAACATTGCTGTTACCAGGATGATCATTTTGCCAGGGAATAATTTCGGGAGAACTGTCTGCTGCTGTATTGGTGTAATCCACCATGTTGCGCTCCGGACTAACGGCAACGGCTACTACAGGAACAGGTTTTAACACAACGCTATCTATCACCGGCGTTGCCAGAGGGAGATTGTCGTATTGTTTGGTTCCAACTAAAGTCAGCTGTTGACGGGCATCCGTCTGATTCATGGTATAAGGCACCCGGTCGTCTTCTTTTACTGGCTTGCCGGGATAAGGCAGGTCCAGCTGTTTCAAAGGACTTTTCTTCAGGTTTAACACATAGATATGATCGTTATCATGCGCGCCTGAACGGTCTGATGTAAAATATAATAACAGTTTGCTTTCATCCAGTACGGGATTCAGATCATCAAACTGCGTATTCACAGGATACGGCAAATGTACAGTTCCTTCTTCCGGTTTTTTAATATTTATCATAAAGATGTCCAGTCCACCAAACCCACGAAGGCCATTGGAAGAAAAGAACAACTTATCACCTACCACAAAAGGATACAGTTCATTTCCATTGGTATTTACCTGCGGACCCAGGTTCACCGGCGCTTTCCACCGTTTGGCTTCCTTGTCCCAGTCGGTGTAGTAAAGATCGGTACCACCCTGACCACCAGGCATATCGGATGCAAAGTACAAACGTTTACCATTAGGTGCAACTGATGGATGAAGGAAAGAATATGTTTCCAGGTTTTTCCCCAGCTTCACTGGCAGCGGCTTACTCCACATATCATGATCGGGCTGGTAAACAGCAGATAACAACTGCGTGCCGTTATTGTAATTAATATAGGAATTCTTATCGTTCTTTACATCCGTAAACCGGTTGGAAGTATAGATCACCTTTTGCCCGTTATCAAAGAAAGAAGCAGGTCCTACCTGTAATACTCCGCGCAGGCTATTGTTAAAAGGCTCTACCCCATCTTCAGAAATCTGGTATAATTTGGAATTGGTATAGAAAGATTGCTGCTCGTTTTTCCGGATATCATTGGAAAGAAAAACAATGCTATTGCGGTATAAGGCAAGTCCATACTGGTACCCGGGCAAATTCAGGCGAAGACTGTCCACCCTTATATTCTCCATGGAATCACGGTTAAAGAAACCGTAATAATTCACCAGCGACTCTTTCAGATTGGTAAACCGCGCATTGTTCTTATAGTTATTGGCATACACTGCGCTGATCTCCTGGGCTTTCACTACCCTTCCGGTGCGCTTCAGCAAATCAATGTAATTGGTTACATCCGTTACCAGCACGTCTTTTTCCGGCTTGTACAACAGCTCGTCGTATAAACTGATCGTTTTTTCAAACTGCCTGGTTTCAAAGTATACCCGCGCCAGCTGCAATTTAGCCCGGCGTAAAACTTCTTCACTGCCGCCATTATTTATTACTTCATTACACAAAGAGATCGCTCTCTCGTATTCCTGTCTCTTGTAAAGCCGTTCCGCACGCTTTACCTTAGCCATACTTCCCAAGCCACCTATTTGCACTCGGTCTTTTACAAAACTGCAGGAAACAAACAGGGAAACAATGCTCAGAAAAAGTATGAGGGAAGAGAAACTGTATTTTCGCATACCATTCTTGATTTTTAAAATTAGAAATAACGCGGTGCTACCACTTTCCACTTCGACCACGAGAAGCGGTAATTAATCATCACTTCATGCGACACCGTTTGCGCACCTTTCAGATTCGACTGCATAGGCGTATCATACGAATAACCGATCTGCAAGTTCTTCGTTGCCTGCACCTGCACCAAACCCGTCATCGTTTTTTCAGAACGCCACGATGCACCCAGCCAGATCAGGTTCTTCAGAAGGATATTGGCATTCAGATCATACTGAAAACCCGCTCCCTTCACCTGGCGTAACAACACGTTTGGCTTTAACTTCACATCATCATTAATATTGATCAGGTAACCCGTTTGCAGGTAATAGTGCGATTCCACCACTACCTTATTCACGCTGTTGCCAAGGTCAAAACTTTTAAAAGTAGGCGACGACAACCCGATAAAGAACCGGTCTGTAAACAACATGAAACCAAAACCCACATCCGTTTTCCAGTAACTCTGGTTTTGTGCAAACACCGGATCTGTAGTAGTCAGGGAACTATTGTCTTCCCTGAAGTGCGACATGCCCCCCTTCAGTCCCAGGGCCAGGTAAATTTTCTCATTAAGCTTCACCCGTTGGGAAATATTCAGGTTCACCGCTGTTTGCGAATTCACCGTGATCTTTTCATTCATCAGCGACACGCCAAAACTGGTGTTGGTGGCTTTAATAGGAGTATAAAAGGAAGCCGTGGCCGTTTTAGGAGCCCCTTCCACACCTACCCACTGGTTACGGCCTACTGCCGTAAGACTGGAAGATTCATCCATAGAAGGGTAAGCCGGATTGATGATCATGCCATTGAACATATACTGCGAGTACAACGGTTCCTGCTGCGCAGCAACCTGTAAACAACAACACCAGCATAAGATAGTAACCCCTAAAGCTTTCATAAGATGCTTTTTCATAGGTATCAGCTTAAATATTTTTTTGTCAGATGCATCCTGCTTAAAATTCGTATGCCCGTTAACGTTTTATCACAATAAACCCGGTGTAACGCTCTTTCTTACCATCTATCTCTACTTCAATATTGTAGAAGTAAGAACCATCCGGCACATCATTTCCTGAACTGCCGCCTGCGTTTGCCTTACCGCGGAAGTTCTTCGATTTGTTATCGTAGTGCTGCAACTTAAATACGGTGCCGCCCCAACGATTAAATATCACTACCTCATTATTTGGATACTTGTCGATATTTTCAATATACATCACGTCATTTCCCATGCCATCGTTGTTAGGGGAAAGCGCCGGATGTACGCGGATCTTACCGCTGTTGTTATTGATTTGGCGGCCATCCGTACTATACTTTTCAACAGCATCGTTTACACCATCTCCATCAGAATCCAGGTCGAGGAAGTTAGGGATACCGTCTCCGTCTGTATCGTCGTCAAATGGATCACCATTGCTGTTGATGTCTTCCTGCTTATCTGTTAATCCGTCGCCATCTGTATCACAACTGCTGCACATCGGATCATCATTCAGGATCACACCGGTAGCTTTGGAAGGCTCACCTAAAGTTGGCGTATGCTGGCCGGAAGGAACTGATACCGTAGTCATCTTCAGGATGAAGGTTTCATTCTGTTCAAAGGTCGTATCCCCTTTAACATTCACTGTTACCTGCCCGATCGTCTGCAACGCCGGGATCACCGTTTGGGTAACTGTGTTGTCGAAATCATTACCCGGCGTGGCTTTGAAGTCCATGTAAGGATAAGATACCCCATCTACCGAAGCCTCAAAATCATAGTTAATCGTAATCGGACGGGAACTTTGCCTGCTCAACTGTACATTAAACCTCAGCGGTGTATTCTCCCCGGTATCGCCTTCTTTCACGCTGAATTTGTCGGCAGCAAAAGTGAGGGTCAACGGATCGTTATCCGTGATCGCAACCCTTGCAGTATCCGTAGCCCCGGCTTTATATACCAGGGTACTGCTGCCGCCAATGTAGGGCAGTATCGCTGCTTTCAGGAAGCCGTCATCGTCATTGATATCGTTATCACCAGTGGTGATAATAAACGAGTGTTGCTTTGTAAGCGCCGGCATGTTGATGGTTAAGATGTTACCGCTTACGGTACCTTCACCGGCTGTAAACGTACGGGCGGCATCCTGCGTAATGCGGAGTCGTACCGGCACATCGTAGGCCGCAGATGCGGGCGATTTCAAGGTGAACTTCATACCGCTTCCTTCAGCCGCAGTAACAGCTTCTGCTGATATTTCCACCACCAGCGTATCATTATCATGAATGATTACATCAGCTGCGGCGCTCCCAGATAACGGCCAGGTAATACCTGCCATACTGCTGCTCACTGCGCCCAGCTGTACTTTCACATCTTCATCTCCCTCTACAATATTGTTATCGATCGGTGTTACTTTAATGTCTGCACCATTCTGGCCGGCGGGGATCATCACCGTGCCA
Source organism: Chitinophaga sp. W3I9 (assembly GCF_050434025.1). Lineage (NCBI taxonomy): Bacteria > Pseudomonadati > Bacteroidota > Chitinophagia > Chitinophagales > Chitinophagaceae > Chitinophaga > Chitinophaga sp. W3I9. The sequence continues at coordinate 2,409,639 of NZ_JBNPWC010000001.1, read as the reverse complement.
CTCAGCTTACGGTAACGGGTGTCTGCTACAGCAGTACCGCTAACGGTATAGGTTACATTCACATCTTTCACGGCAGATAACTGTGTATCGGAGAACCGTACACGGAAAGATCCTGGTACATCCGGCTCGGTGGCATCTGCTGTTTTCGCAATCATCATCTCCCGGCCCGGAGCAGAGCTTTCATCATCATGCACTATCAGGGTAACAGTATCCTTATCATCTACATCCAGCGCGATGTTCTTATTAAACCGCTTCATCTGTGCCAGCATTGGTGCCAGCTTCACCTGTTCATCGCCCTCTATCACTTTATTGTCAATCACATTCACGGGAACGGATATACTATTCTGACCGGCAGGAATCACCGCGGATGTTTGTACCGGTGCAATGTTGGTCGTGCCGGCAATGCTGCTTACGTAAAATACTACTTTCACATCAGCTGCTGCAATGCTGCTGCCCGGCAGTTTCACCGTGTATGCCCCGTTTGTAGCCGGTTCTGCGGCGTCTTTGTTCTTTTGCAATACTACGCGCATATCACCCGTTTCAGGGATCAGCACCATACCTGGCTGGGAAAGTGTATAACCCGTTGTTGCCAGCTGTGCGGTAAATTGCAGTTGCTCGTCTCCTTCCAGGATATTATCGCCTGTTAATTTCAGCTGGTATAATTTACTATGTGCTCCGGCAGCCAGCGTTACCTGTGCAGGCACACCACTGTAATCTGCATTATCTGCAGTAGATACGGCGTTTCTGCTGATATTGATCACTACATCTTCGGAAGAAATGATCTGGCTGTTCACAAACCCGATGGTCACATCACTGTTGCTGCCTTCGTGTATAACGGAGGAGTCAATACGCATTTCTACCTTCAGGTTATCCGGATTCAACCGCGTAGCGTCATCAATCGTTACAGATAATTTATCTCCTTTCATACCTGCAAAACCCTGTGGCGTTGCGGCGATCCATAACAGCTCCGGTTTCTCCAGTATAAAGTCTGTTTTGGCAGTAAAAGAGAAGGTAGCATCAGGTATTCCTGCAGGAATGATTACGGTAGCCGGCAGGTTATCAATATCTGCTGCTGTTGCTACGGATGTTGCATCCCTGTTCAGGGTAACAATGATATCCTTGCTGGCAGTAACACCTGGCGCCAGGCTTACCTTCATCTGGTAAGTATTTCCTTCCAGTACTTTGGTACCCGCTGTTACGGAAGTAAGATGTATGAACCCGGTAACCGGATCATCATGTGTTCTGTCTTTGATCGTAATGGTGGTATCTCTTACAACAGCGGTATTAAAAGTAGCATCTGTAATGCTGCCTTTAAATACCACGGTTTCATCATCTTCCAGTACCAGGTCTTTTAATGCCTTCAGCACAAAGGTGTGGGTACCCTTGTTTTGTCCTTTTTTAATAATAATATCATAAGGAGATGGCAAGGCATTATGATCTGCGTTTACCGCGGTACTCAGCGTCTTATCTTTTGTTACATGCACCGTGATGTCCTTGCCCGCCAGCAGGTTGTTGGGCAGCTGCGCACTCAGCATTGCACCGGAACCGTTTTCATCAATAGCAGCCAGTGTGCTGTTGAGTGCAACAGGCGCCGGCAGCGGATACTGCGTTGGATCATCCTCAATGGTGAATACCGGTTTACTGATGGTATAAATACTGATGCCATCTGTAGCGCTGGTATTGATGATAAAATTCTCGGGCCCCTCTGTGAAGTTATCTTTCTTAATCTTCAAACCGGTAACGATACTGTTGCCGCTGTTCAGGTAAACGTCGGGCGCCAGGGTGTAATCCAGCCCGGCTTCCGCACTGCCTGCCGATTGTGGCAGTAATATATGAACAGGTACATCAGTGGTAACGCCGGCAGGTAAACTAATAGTTACCGCGCCGCTATCGCCTTCTGTCAGTGGTGTTTTCCAGGCGCTAACATTCAATGCCAGATTAGCGGCATCGCTGCGGGTAAGGTCCTGTATCGCCAGCGGCAGGTTATTAACCGTATATCCATTAACGGTAGCATTCACCACCAGTGTTTCGTTCTTCTCCAGCACCTTGTCAGCCACTGTTTTCAGTAGCTCAAAGGTAGCAGTGGTTTGTCCGTGCGGCAACACATAGGAAGTGGCCGACAGCGTATAGTCATCAATGTTTTTAGCGGTAGTAAGCGCATTATTTACCGCCAGCTGTATGCTTACATCTTTTGTAGACGCATAAGGCACCGTCACGGTCACCATCACTTTATTGCCTTCCGGAACCAAGGTGGCATCCGGGGTAAGTGTCATTTTCCTTGCGTTCGGCTGCTTCTCTGTGTAGTCTTTGATATACACACCTGCACTGGTAGCTGGCATGTTGGTATTACCCTTGTTGCCTTCAATAATCAGTTTCCCTTCATCATCCAGTATGGCATTGGTACCCGCCGTAATGGCCGGAGCAGATGCAGCGGAGGTGTTGTTCAGGATGGTCACACTGGCTGGTACCGCCGTATGACGGGCATCAGCTACAGTAGAAGCGGCAGCATCCTTCGCCAGGTTGATCACCCAGTTTTTACCGGCTTTCCAGCCATGTGGGAAAGTGGCCGTTATCACCGCATTGCTTCCTTCGTAAATGCTGTCGGGCGTACTCGTGAGGATAATGGAATCGCCCACAGGGAAAGGATACTGCGCATCTTTAATACTCATATCCATTGTTGCCGGCAGGAACGTGTACACGGTGCTGAGTGCATCACTTACCGCAGGAGTGATATGTATATCTTCTGCATCTTCTACCAGGATATCTGATGCAACCTTTAACTGTGCAATACCCGAAGCACCGGTAAACGTAGTATCCGCAGGCAGGTAATAATCAGTATTACGTATAGCCGTTCCGGTAGCGCCACCCATTGTAATCTTAACCGGTATTTCGGTGGTTACTCCGGCAGGTAAACTGAAACCAATATTATTGATACTGTTTTCATTCACCGCACCAGATGGCAGCGTGAAGGTGATCTTTGTTTTAGCCGCATCCCTGCGGGTAGCGTCATTAAGCTGGATAGCCGCATCTGTAATCGTATAGCCGGTAGCGGTACCCTTTATCTTCAGTTGTTTATCCTTTTCTATCACTTCATCCGCAACGGCTTTAATAACCGGTGCAGCGGTGGTGAAGGTGTTGCTGTTCTTCGGGAACACAATGCTTGTCTGCAATGCGGTATAGTCGGCCGCTGCTGCATCGGTGCCGGTTGGATTGGTTGCCAATGCAATCGTTACGTCTTTGGCGGCTGTATAACCCGCTGGTAACGACACCCTGAAAGCAGTACTGCTGCCTTCTGCAAGCGGGGAAGTGACTGCTGTTAAAGTCAGTTTTTTCTGCGCAGGATCAGTACCATCCGTAATATTAATGATAGCGCTGGTAGCCGGCATATTGGTGTTACCGGCATTGCCATCTACTTTGATGAAGCCGCCGTCGTCGAATACGTTGTTGATTTTAGTGGTAATAGCTGCGGTAGTGCCGGATGCGGCGTTGGTGGCAATGGTCACGGAGGCAGGGATCGTACCATGACTGGTATCAGCCGTCGTAGAGCGCAGGGCATCTTTCGCCAGGTTGATGGTCCAGGCTTTACCAGCTTTCCAGCCATGCGGGAAGGTAGCGGTAATGATAGCAGAACTGCCTTCCGTTACCGGGTCAGGCGTGCTGGTCAGCAATACGGAATCTCCCGCAGGGAAAGGATACTGCGCATCTTTAATACTCATATCCATTGTTGCCGGCAGGAACGTGTACACGGTGCTGAGTGCATCACTCACTGCAGGAGTAATATGTATGTCTTCTGCATCTTCTACCAGGATATCTGATGCAACCTTTAACTGTGCAATACCCGAAGCACCGGTAAACGTAGTATCCGCAGGCAGGTAATAATCTGTATTACGTGTAGCCGTTCCAGTGGCGCCACCCAATGTAATCTTAACCGGTATTTCGGTGGTTACACCGGCAGGTAAACTGAAACCAATATTATTGATACTGTTTTCATTCACCGCACCAGATGGCAGCGTGAAGGTGATCTTTGTTTTAGCCGCATCCCTGCGGGTAGCGTCATTAAGCTGGATAGCCGCATCTGTAATCGTATAGCCGGTAGCGGTACCCTTTATCTTCAGTTGTTTATCCTTTTCTATCACTTCATCCGCAACGGCTTTAATAACCGGTGCAGCGGTGGTGAAGGTGTTGCTGTTCTTCGGGAACACAATGCTTGTCTGCAATGCGGTATAGTCGGCCGCTGCTGCATCGGTGCCGGTTGGATTGGTTGCCAATGCAATCGTTACGTCTTTGGCGGCTGTATAACCCGCTGGTAACGACACCCTGAAAGCAGTGCTGCTGCCTTCTGCAAGCGGGGAAGTGACTGCTGTTAAAGTCAGTTTTTTCTGCGCAGGATCAGTACCATCCGTAATATTAATGATAGCGCTGGTAGCCGGCATATTGGTGTTACCGGCATTGCCATCTACTTTGATGAAGCCGCCGTCGTCGAATACGTTGTTGATTTTAGTGGTAATAGCTGCGGTAGTGCCGGATGCGGCGTTGGTGGCAATGGTCACGGAGGCAGGGATCGTACCATGACTGGTATCAGCCGTCGTAGAGCGCAGGGCATCTTTCGCCAGGTTGATGGTCCAGGCTTTACCAGCTTTCCAGCCATGCGGGAAGGTAGCGGTAATGATAGCAGAACCGCCTTCCGTTACCGGGTCAGGCGTGCTGGTCAGCAATACGGAATCTCCCGCAGGGAAAGGATACTGCGCATCTTTAATACTCATATCCATTGTTGCCGGCAGGAACGTGTACACGGTGCTGAGTGCGTCACTTACCGCAGGAGTGATATGTATATCTTCTGCATCTTCCACCAGGATATCTGATGCAACCTTTAACTGTGCAATACCCGAAGCACCGGTAAACGTAGTATCCGCAGGGAGGTAATAATCTGTATTACGTGTAGCCGTTCCAGTGGCGCCACCCAATGTAATCTTAACCGGTATTTCGGTGGTTACACCGGCAGGTAAACTGAAACCAATATTATTGATACTGTTTTCATTCACCGCACCAGATGGCAGCGTGAAGGTGATCTTTGTTTTAGCCGCATCCCTGCGGGTAGCGTCATTAAGCTGGATAGCCGCATCTGTAATCGTATAGCCGGTAGCGGTACCCTTTATCTTCAGTTGTTTATCCTTTTCTATCACTTCATCCGCAACGGCTTTAATAACCGGTGCAGCGGTGGTGAAGGTGTTGCTGTTCTTCGGGAACACAATGCTTGTCTGCAATGCGGTATAGTCGGCCGCTGCTGCATCGGTGCCGGTTGGATTGGTTGCCAATGCAATCGTTACGTCTTTGGCGGCTGTATAACCCGCTGGTAACGACACCCTGAAAGCAGTGCTGCTGCCTTCTGCAAGCGGGGAAGTGACTGCTGTTAAAGTCAGTTTTTTCTGCGCAGGATCAGTACCATCCGTAATATTAATGATAGCGCTGGTAGCCGGCATATTGGTGTTACCGGCATTGCCATCTACTTTGATGAAGCCGCCGTCGTCGAATACGTTGTTGGTTTTAGTGGTAATAGCCGCGGTAGTGCCGGATGCGGCGTTGGTGGCAATGGTCACGGAGGCAGGGATCGTACCATGACTGGTATCAGCCGTCGTAGAGCGCAGGGCATCTTTCGCCAGGTTGATGGTCCAGGCTTTACCGGCTTTCCAGCCATGCGGGAAGGTAGCGGTAATGATAGCAGAACTGCCTTCCGTTACCGGGTCAGGCGTGCTGGTCAGCAATACGGAATCTCCCGTAGGGAAAGGATACTGCGCATCTTTAATACTCATGTCCATTGTTGCCGGCAGGAACGTGTACACGGTGCTGAGTGCATCACTTACCGCAGGAGTGATATGTATATCTTCTGCATCTTCCACCAGGATGTCTGATGCCACTTTTAACTGTGCAATACCGGAGGCACCGGTAAACGTAGTATCCGCAGGCAGGTAATAATCAGTATTACGTATAGCCGTTCCGGTAGCGCCGCCCATTGTAATCTTAACCGGTATCTCGGTGGTTACTCCGGCAGGTAAACTGAAACCAATATTATTGGTACTATTTTCATTCACCGCACCCGATGGCAGCGTGAAGGTGATCTTTGTGTTGGTAGTATTCCTGCGGGTGGCATCATTAATGATGACTACTGTATCTAACACGGTGTATCCGGTTAAACCAAACACACTACCCGCCAGCCCCAGTCGTTCGTCATTTTCAATAATATGATCATCCCCCACCGCATTGATAATAGTATAAGTAGTAGTATAAGGAGAAGGGGTATTGGCCGGTAACCGGAGGGTATCTTCCGTCATCCAGCCAAAGTCTGTTACACCGGCGTCGGAGCCGGCCACTTTTCTTGTCAGCGCAATTACAATGTCTTTTGCAGAGGTATATCCGGCAGGCAGCGCAATAGTAAAACGGGTACTATCGCCTTCTGGCAGATGATACGTCAGGGGGGCAATGGTTAATTTCTTCTGGGCAGGAGAGGTCGCGTCGTTGATGATCAGGGTAAGACTGTCCTTTACCAGGATACCTGCATCCGCAGTGCTTCCCACTAGTACCAGCTTGCGGGTATCATCCAACACCTGGTTGGTGGTGGTTCCAACAATTACCGTATCAGAGAGTATCCTGGCTGCTGGTATGGTAACGGTACCCGATGGGAAAGTATAGGTGCCCGCTGCCGCTGTTGAAGAGCCGCCGGGCGTAAAGTTAACCTGGATAGGGATTTCGGTGGTAAGACCCGCTGGCAGTTCTGCCCATACGCCCGGAGACGTGCCTTCATTAATGCTGTTGGCAGCAATATGTAAGATAACAGGAGCCGTCATTGGCAACTGTGCATCGGTGATATTTACTACAAACGGTGTAACAGTTGTGGTATAAGTAGTGGAAGGTATAGGGTCTGATGCAGTAAGTTCGATCTCTATCTTCTCTGTTCCTTCTATGGCGTTATCACTTTTAATCTTGAACGGAACCGTGATGCGACCAGCTCCCTGGGGAATAGTAACGGGTCCGGTAAGTTCATAGTCCGTACCATCAGTAGCAGTGGAAGTGCTTTTTTTATTGATGCTCACATCAATCGGCAGATCGGTAGTAACACCGGTTGGTAAAGATATGGTTACCAGCCCGTCGTAAGGCTCTTTCAGCAACGCAGGAGCATCTGTTGTAAAAGAAAGCACCGTTAAAGTAGGATCAAGCCGGGTAGCATCCTCAATGTGGAGCGATTTGGAAGAAGTTTGTGGTTGTCCCATCACCACCGCGTCCGCTTTGAAATTTACCAGTTCGTCTTTTTCCAGGATACTGTCTTTTACAGGTCTTACCGGGATATTTACCCCGTTGGAATCTTTCTCTATATAAGCAATGTTGTTATAGGTAAAATCTGATGCAACCGCCTCTGTGCCGGCCACCACTGATAAATCCACCTGAGTTCTTTCAGAAGCCAGCACTCCTGGAGGAAGTGTTACACGAACCGAATCAATAATACCTTCCCGGATCTTTGCAGGAGCCGACAAGGTAATGTGTTTGGGTTCATCATCCTGGATAGTGTATACGCTGGTCGTTCGCCCGGTTATGTTCACCAGTTTATTTTCGGTAACGGGTACCAGCTGAAAGGTCATATGCCGGCTGTATTCCAGGGCATTGTTGCCAATGATCTTTATGTTGCTCAATCGTATTTTATCCCCGGCCACATATGCTTTCGCAGGAATCATAAAACCGCCGTAAAAAGTAAAGTCGGTTCCCTGCACCGCATTATGCGACCCTCCAGACGGAGGCACCAACGCCACTTTTACATACATCTCTGAAGTAACGGTAGCGGTATTGTTCACCACCAGGTACAAATCCGGTGAGGCGAGATCCCCGTTATTTCCTTCCAGGCCGGTGGCAGAGTCTTTTTCAAACGACACGGAAATAGGATCAGTACCGGTACTAAGGGGCGATCCCTGGAGATTAATATGCACCGGTGTATTGTCATATCCATAATCAACTGCCACACGGGTACCAATAGCTTTGGTGGTGGGTTTCACGCCAAGGGTGATACCTGCCGCCAACCCTTTAGGGGCCGTGTTTACGCCGCCTTCATCAATGGCGTTTACCAGCATGAAGTTGTTAAAGTTCTGCCTGTCTCCTGCCGACTTGGCCACATAGGAAGAAAAGGTGCTATAGGCGTGATAGGTATGTGAGAATTCGCCTACCGTCGCGTTGGGATAATCGGAATTAAAACCAGGCGGTCTTATAAAACCTATGATGTCCGGATTGGGTCCCCCACCCGGAGGATTCATATACCCGGTAGCGCTTCTGTTATTATCCAGTATAGGCCCCACCGGATCATCCTGCATGGTGGGAAATTCACTCAGGTACAGGTAAAAAGTGGTGGAGGGCCTGTCGTTATAAAAAGTATAATCCAGTACAAAGTAACTGTTGGGCACCACGTAGGTGATAGTCATCAGCACGGTGGCAACAAATGGCCCTCTTCCTGCATTTTCATAATACGAGAGGGAGTCAACCAAACAAACCTTATAAGGGTCCGCAACGGTGCCGGAACCCATTACCTCGGATATCTTTTCAAAATTAATGTCAATAGGGGTCGGGGTCTGAAACCCGCTGGTATTTTGCATCTTGAAATTCGACCGGATCCCCATTACGGAGCTTGAGTTTTCCTTCCTGGATTCAGATCTTCCATTCCTGGTTACCTCGTAGGTGCCATCGGTATTGATCTTTATCCTCAATCCATCGGTAAGCGTATTTCCTCCAAGGGGGTTGATGGTTACCTGCGCCTGTACACCCGTACTGATCAGGAAAAAAGCGGCTATCAGGAATAACGCCTGGCACAGGAACACGGGGATACGATGGGGCATATCTTGCTTAATTAATTTCGTAGGATAGGAAAGGAGTAACATATAAGCGTGTAAATTTCTATTTATACATATAGATTTTAAGTCAAAAATGTGAAAAACAGTCCTTTGTAAAACCCTATATGCGAATCTCTGTAATTGGCTCTCCCGGTAGGCTTCTAATATTGCTCCTTCTTCTCTTCTGATGAAACTGAAAAACCAGCCGCCGGCAATTTATAATCTCTATAATCGTATAGTGGTGGGTGCCTAAGACGCGCTAATGGGCGTTTTTTATGATTTTTATAATTATGCCATACTCTTCCATCTGTCACACATCTCTAAACAATTAAATATAAAATCATATATTTTAATTAGCAAATCTATAATAATATTTATATTAAATCAAATTAATTTATCTAACCATAAGTGAGGGGGCCGGAAACAGTGATTAACAAATTTTTAAGGCAGATAACGCCTTATATATCCGATGCGGTTATGTTAAAAGTTAAAATAACCCTAGATTTGCAAAAAACAATTCAGAATGTCAACAATTGCAAAATCAAACATTGACTTTAGCCTCGGATACAAGGTAAAAGACATGTCTCTCGCGGCCTGGGGTCGTAAAGAGATAGAACTGGCAGAAGCCGAAATGCCCGGACTGATGTCACTGAGAGAAGAATATGGTAACAGCAAACCATTGCAAGGTGCACGTGTTGCTGGTTGTTTGCATATGACTATCCAAACTGCCGTATTAATAGAAACCCTGGTAGCTCTCGGTGCTGAGGTGCGCTGGAGCTCCTGCAATATTTTCTCTACGCAGGACCACGCTGCCGCTGCTATCGCCGCTGCAGGAGTACCCGTATTTGCCTGGAAAGGTCTGAATGAAGCAGACTTCGACTGGTGTATTGAACAAACCCTGTTTTTTGGCAGCCCCGACCGTCCGCTGAATATGATCCTGGACGATGGTGGTGACCTGACTAACATGGTGTTCGACAAATACCCTGAGCTGATCCAGCACATCAAAGGACTGAGCGAAGAAACCACTACCGGTGTTCACCGCTTATACGACCGCATGAAAGCTGGTACTTTACCAATGCCTGCGATCAATATCAACGACTCCGTTACCAAATCCAAATTCGATAACAAATACGGTTGCCGCGAATCCTGCGTAGATGCGATCCGTCGCGCTACAGATGTGATGATTGCCGGTAAAGTAGCTGTTGTTGCCGGTTTTGGCGACGTAGGTAAAGGTTCCGCTGAATCACTGAGAGGTGCAGGCGCCCGCGTTATCGTTACTGAAATTGACCCTATCTGCGCTTTACAGGCTGCAATGGAAGGTTATGAAGTAAAGAAAATGAACGACGCCGTTAAAGAAGCCGATATCATCGTAACCACCACCGGTTGCCGCGATATCATCACCGGCGAACACTTCAAACTGATGAAAGATAAATGCATCGTTTCTAATATCGGTCACTTCGATATCGAAATCGATGTAGCCTGGTTAAACAAAAACTACGGCAACACTAAAGTTGAAATCAAACCACAGGTAGATAAATACACCATCGATGGTAAAGATATCATCCTGCTGGCAGAAGGCCGCCTGGTAAACCTCGGTTGCGCTACCGGCCACCCTTCTTTCGTAATGAGTAACTCCTTCACCAACCAGGTACTGGCTCAGCTGGAACTGTGGCTCCACTCAGAAAACTACGAAAACAAAGTATACGTACTGCCTAAACACCTGGATGAAAAAGTTGCCCGTCTCCACCTGAAAAAAGTAGGCGTGGAACTGGATGTACTGACCACCGCACAATCTGAATACCTCGGTATTCCTGCAGAAGGTCCATTCAAACCAGACTACTACAGATACTAGTTTTTTACGACTAACAAATACAAATGCAGCGGAGAAGAAGTCACTACTTTTTCTTCGCTGCATTTTTTGTAAAAGCTAAAAGCCGTAATTTTGCCACATGACAAAGCTGAGTGTAAACATCAACAAGTTTGCTACCCTGCGCAACGCACGTGGAGGCAATCTACCGGATATATTAAAAGTGGCCCAGGATTGTGAACGCTTCGGCGCCGACGGCATCACCGTTCACCCCCGCCCCGATGAACGCCATATCCGCTACCAGGATGTAAGAGACCTGAAACCATTGGTCACCACAGAGTTCAATATCGAAGGATACCCTTCCCAGGACTTTATGGACCTCGTACTGGCGGTTAAACCTCACCAATGCACACTGGTCCCCGATCCGCCGGATGCCATCACCTCCAACACCGGGTGGGATACCATCGCATACCAGTCGCAGCTGAAAGACGTGATCTCCACCCTCAAAAAAGCAGGGATCAGGGTCTCCATCTTCCTCAATGCAGATGTTACAAAAGTAGAAGGCGCTAAAACCGCTGGGGCCGACCGCATAGAACTCTATACCGGCCCTTACGCAGAAGAATATACGAACGCACGCACACAGCCGCAAAACCTGCAGCTATTCAACGACTATAAAAATACGGCAAGAGAAGCCACCGCTATTGGCCTGGACCTTAACGCCGGCCACGACCTCAACCTCGATAACCTCCGCTTCTTTAAACTGCATATACCACAGCTGAAAGAAGTATCCATTGGCCATGCACTCGTGGCAGATGCACTCTACTTCGGTCTGGAAAATACCATCCAGCTGTATAAAAGACAACTGGCCGACTAACTTATACAAAACAATAAAGCCATTCCGTATTATTGGAATGGCTTTATCAACCCTTAAAACAATCAACATGAAGTTCATAACGGGGTCACAACAAAACCGGTATGAACAGTATATAGTTTGCCGTCATGACTGACAGCAATGTTACACACTTACTTCTTTAATAACGCTATTTCCAGCACTTGGTTCATTTGCTTTACATAATGAAACTTCATCCCCTTAATATAAGATGGATTGATCTCTTTAATATCTTTTTCATTTTGCCAGCAAAGAATAATCTCACGGATACCTGCCCTTTTGGCGGCCAGTATCTTTTCCTTAATACCACCTACCGGTAACACCTGTCCGCGAAGCGTGATCTCACCCGTCATAGCCAGGTATGATTTTACCCTCCGGCCCGTAAATACAGAAGCCAACGCTGTAAGCATCGTGATGCCCGCACTCGGACCATCCTTTGGAACAGCGCCCTCCGGCACATGCACATGCACACTCTTCTGCGTAAACTTCTTCGGATCAATACCCGCTTCCTCTGCATGGGATTGCAGATAAGTCAGCGCTGTAACAGCCGACTCCTTCATCACATTACCCAGGTTACCCGTCAGCTTCAGATCACCCTTACCCTCGCTCAAACTGCTTTCTATAAACAGGATATCCCCGCCTACATAGGTCCAGGCAAGCCCCACCGCTACTCCCGGCGGATTACCTACCTTATAGATTTCATTGGAATAACGGGGTTTACCCAATATCTTCTGAAGCCCCTCTTCGGTTAACGCATCCGGTAATTTCTCATCCATCGCCACCTGCTTCGCCAGGTTGCGCATAATAGCGGCAAACTGCCGGTCAAGCTCACGCACCCCACTTTCACGGGTGTAATCGGCAATCAATTGCTCTATCACCGTATTGCTGATCTTTACCTTCGTATCCTTCAAACCATGTGCATCCTTTTGCTTGGGCAACAGGTGCCTCTTGGCAATCTCTACTTTTTCTTCAATGGAATACCCGCTCAGATCAATAATCTCCAACCTGTCACGCAGCGCCGGGTGAATAGAACTGATACTATTGGCGGTAGCAATGAACAACACCTTGCTCAGGTCGTACTCCAGCTCCAGGTAATTGTCGTAGAAAGTAGCATTCTGCTCAGGGTCCAGTACCTCCAGCAATGCGGAACTTGGATCGCCGCGCATATCGTTACCAATCTTATCAATTTCATCGAGGATCATCACCGGGTTCGACGATTTGATTTTACGGATCGACTGTACCACCCTGCCCGGCATAGCGCCGATATAGGTTTTACGGTGCCCGCGGATCTCACTTTCATCGTGCAAACCACCCAGGCTCAGGCGAACATATTTACGGCCAACAGCGTTGGCAATAGATCGGCCCAGGGAAGTTTTACCAATACCCGGAGGGCCTACGAAACACAGAATGGGTGACTTCATATCCCCCTTCAGTTTCAGCACTGCCAGGTATTCCAGGATGCGCTCCTTTATTTTCTCCATGCCATAATGGTCATGGTCCAGTATCTTCTTCGCCTTCTTCAGATCATAACTATCCGTGGTGTACTCGCCCCAGGGCAGGTCCAGCAACAGATCCAGGTGATTATACACCACGCTGTAATCCGGTGTGCTCGGATGCATACGCTCCAGTTTCTCAATCCCCTTCGCAAAAGCTTCCGCAGCGGCAGCCGGCCATTTCTTTTCTTCCGCCTTGCGCTTCATTTCCTTCAGCTCCCGGTCGTTGGCATCTCCACCCAGTTCTTCCTTGATCGACTTCATCTGCTGCTGCAGGAAATAATCCCGCTGCTGCTTGTCCAGGTCGGCCTTGGTTTTGTTGGTAATTTTATTCTTGAGCTCTGCCAGCTGTAATTCTGTTTGCAACAGTTTCATCAGCAATTCCGCACGGGTACGGAGGTTATTGATCTCCAGTAACTGCTGCTTCTCTTTCAGATCTGAGTTCAGGTTGGAAGAAACAAAATGCACCAGGAAAGAAGGATTCTCAATGTTCTTTAAAATGATGCTTGCTTCTGAAGGCAGGTTGGGAGAAAGCTGGATGATCTGTGCTGCCAGGTCTTTGATGGAAGATATATACGCTTCAAATTCTGAATCGTCTTCCGCCGCTTCATCGTGCAATACACTGATCTTGGCTTTGAAATAGGGATCTTCCGTCACTATCTCGTCTATCTTAAAGCGCTTGCGGCCCTGTATGATGATAGTGGTGCCACCATCAGGCATTTTAATGAGCTTTACAATACGCGCCACGGTACCCACTTCACTCAGATCTGCCACACCCGGATCTTCTATCGTACTGTCTTTCTGCGCTACCACCCCGATCGACTTGTCTGTTTTGTAGGCGTCATTGACCGCTTTTATGGATTTATCCCGGCCCACCGTAATCGGCAGCACAACACCCGGAAATAATACTGTATTTCGTAATGGTAATAATGCCAGTTCATCGGGAATCTTTTCATCCTCCTGTCCTTCCCCGTCTTCATTCAAAGGGATAATAGGCATGAACTCCATTTCATCTTCCGAATTTCCTAAATAAAATCTGTTCATCTGAGATATTTAAAGCCTCATGAGGACATTCTGTCATACAACCCGGCAAAAGTCCTCGTTTTTTTATGTATCCCTATATAGTCAAGTTTGATGCCAAGTGACGCTCTGGCAGGAACGGAAGAACGCGCAACAGCGTTCCTTTTATCACAAAAAAGCAGCAAAGTTAAAGTATACACTTTAATCTTTGCTGCTTCATCAAAAGTTAACGCTGAACGCGGGAAACTAGAAGGATACGCCTACACCCAGCTGGATGCTCTGGTTTTTCCAGTTACTGGTGTTAGCTACATCTTTGTAATTGTTTACATCATTAAAGCCAATCACATAACGTGCACTCACATTAACAATTGGCAGTTGCAGCCACAAACCGGCTACACCGGAAATGTCGCCGCCTTTAAATGCTTCATTGGCAGCGCCCAATACTTTTTTATCGCTCACTAATGCGCTGAACTGAGGTCCTACCTGTAGTTTCAAACGCGGTGTTCCCAGGTCAATGTTGGCCAGCAAAGGAATACTGAGATAGCTCATAGTAATCTTCTTACCATTATCTTCCAGGTTTCCAGTATTATAAATTTCACTGAAATCGTCTGTAGTTTTTGTTTTGGTAGAAGAGAAGATTAATTCACCCTGAACTCCGAATCCTTTCACCAGATTCACCTGGGCAAACCCACCGATGTGATAACCTAACTTAAATCCATCCTGAAAACCGGTACCATCAAGCTTTCCAAGATTAGCACCCCCCTTCACACCAAAGCGAAGGAATTTCGTTTGTGCATTAACAGTTGACACGGTTGAAACAGCAGCTATCATCAGCACTGCTACGGCGAAAAACAGTTTTTTCATAAATCTATGTATTGTTAGTAATGGTTAAAATATAGACGTCCGGAGTAAAAAATACCCCTATGTTGTAATTACATTTCCAGTAATTACAAATTCCGTGCTATTTGTTAATAAAATCAAAAACTGTATAAAATACGTGCCGTGAAGTAACTCATAATACCCTGATCTGTACCGGTTAAGGGCTTAAAAACCGTATAGGAAGGCGCCAGGTTTATCCGCCCGATAAAATAGGATACATTCATGGAAACATCTATTGCGCGGGGTTCAAATTCAGTGTGATCTTCAAAATTAAGCTCGCCACCGGGAGGGTTGCGGAGCTTCACCATATGGGGCGACCGGCTGATATATTGAAATGCTTTGAGATTACTGTAATAGTTAGCCGTTCCCAGCGTCATGTTCACAGAAGGCGTCACCATCAGTACATCAAACCGACCCACCACGCCGGAAAAAATAAAAGGATGCCTTACAGACGCTATCACATTGAAATCATTGCCATGCAGCGTTTCTTTGGTATACAAGCCCTCCGATACATGCTTTCCCCAGCCGTAATCCAGGCTCAAACCGGGTTGCACCCACCACTTTCGGTAATAGAAGTAGGCAAAAATTTCATTCTTGATCGGGGTGGAAGGCACATCTGAAGAATCGGCGAAAATATATTTTGTATAAGAGATACCAGTAAGAAAGTCCCTGTTTTTCGTATAGTCGTAACCGGCGGTGAAGTCCCATTCAAACCAGGGCTTATTTACCGAGTTAAAAAGATAATACGCGCTAACGCCGGCATACAGCCCGCTTTTGTGATAATAACTTAAAGAAGGTGCGATGAATGTTTTTAAAACGAGGGGATATTCAAAGTTAGCTACTTTACTGCCATAAGCAGGATTGTTCCCGTACCCGATACCGGCCACTACTTCGCTTTTCTGCTGTTTCTGCAACAGCGAATCCAGCTGTCGCTCCAGCTCTGCCAGGCTTTGTCCCGATGCTACACGGCTACATAACAACAGGAAGGTAAAGAAGTATAGGCGCATGTTTTAAAAAGTACGTCGCTGCAAGATAAGCGTAAATCACTTTCATTTAACCCGGCATCCGCGAACAGGACGAATGTGTGGTTAAACAATGCTTTTCTGTCGGTCAATGCGCACAATACCTTCTTATACCAGGTCGATCACCGTAATTTCCGGCAAAATACCCACTCTTCCTGGATAGCCAAGAAACCCGAAGCCCCTGTTTACATACAGGAACTGCTCGCCCTTCTTATATAACCCGGCCCACTCTTTATAAAAATATTGGGCAGGACTCCATTTCAAACCGGGTATCTCCACACCAAACTGCATACCGTGGGTATGGCCCGCCAGCATCAGGGCAATGTCGGGATACTCTGTACGCACCTGCGCATCCCAGTGGGTGGGGTCGTGCGACAGCAAAATTTTAAACGGTATATGTTCTGCTCCTTCGTAAGCCCTTTTCAGATCGCCGTAACGGGGAAAACGTTTGATGGCGCTCCAGTTTTCAATACCAATCAGCGCAATCTGCTCACCGTTGCGGTCCAGCACTACGTTCTCGTTCATCATCAGCTTCCAGCCCAGCTTGCCATGTACCGCTTTCAATTCCTCCAGGTTCTGGTGCTGCAACGCACTGTAGCCATTGGCGTTTTTATCCGGCCAGGGGTAATAATCGCCATAGTCGTGGTTACCCAGGGTGGAATACACGCCCATCGGGGCTTTCACCTCCCGGAATACATCCAGCCATTCCGCCATTTCCACCGCCCGGTCATTAACCAGGTCACCGGTAAACAGCACCAGGTCGGCCTTCTGATCATTGATCATTTTAATCCCCTTCATAACCGCCTCCCGGTTAGCAAAGCTGCCGGAATGGATATCAGAGATCTGCACAATGCGCAGTCCTTTAAAAGAGGCCGGCAAATGCTTAAAGGCCATTTTTATTTTATGTACCCGGTAGTTGTATTTATTGGAGAAGCCGTACAACAGCGTACCAAAAAAAGCGCCTCCGGTGATGAGTCCCAGCCGGTTAATAAACTGTGAACGCGATAATCCGCCCGCTGCCGGGCTTGCAGTCGCCGCGGGTGCACTGCTGAATTTGCGGATCAGCCACAATACCCCTCTTCTGATGTCATCTATCAGCAGGAACACGGTCACCAGCAGCTTTGCCAGCACCAGGCCCATGAAAATCGCCATCAGGTAGGATTTGAGCGTAGGCGACCAGTTATGCCAGTTGATATAAGGCAACAACGCTATCATCACCACACAGCTGAGAGATATAAACCAGTAAATGGAATAAGTGATGTTCCTTACTTTTGGAGTAGACATGTACACCATGGCCCTGATGGCCTGGAAAACGTAAATATCCAGCAACAGCAGGAAAACAATGAGTATGACGGAATTCAGTCCGGGTCGCATTATAGAAATTTAATATAGATACCTAATAATGAAGCAATTTAACACAACTAACCGGGTCTGAAAAGTTAAAACCGGTGCTTGTAATTATACTAGACGAATAACAACGGGAAGAATTGTATGTTTTATTTTTTTTTACACCGTTAACAGGTTACGGGGCTTGTTCTGCGAACACTTTGTGTATAAATAAATATACTACAGCGCCCGAATTTTAGGTAATCGTTGTATTTTTGTCCGATCACGCTACTTTTAATAGAGTTACTTTTAAATATAAGGTGTAGATTAATCACGGATGACGGAGAGCAGATTTCCCCGAAGTTGTCGTGATGTATTCAAATGGATTGATTATGAAGTATACTTGCTATGGACATTCCTGTTTTGCGGTGGAGATTATGGGGAAAAAGATCCTTTTTGATCCTTTCATCACCCATAACGAACTGGCGGCTAAGGTGGATATCCATGCCATAACGGCGGATTATATTTTTGTTTCCCACGGACATGAAGATCATACGGCCGACCTGGTAGACCTGGCAAAACGGACAAATGCAACAGTAGTATCCAATTTTGAAATTGCCACCTGGGCAGGTAAACAGGGAATCGAAAAGGTACATCCCATGAATACCGGCGGGAAATGGAAGTTTGACTTTGGTACGGTAAAATGCGTGGTGGCACAACATTCCAGCAGTTTACCCGATGGAACCTACGGCGGTAATCCCATGGGTTTCATATTTATGACGGAAGAAGGGAATTTTTATTATGCCGGCGATACCGCACTCACCGTGGATATGGAGCTGATACCAGCTGTTACTTCCCTGGATTTTGCAGTACTGCCAATTGGCGATAACTTCACCATGGGCATCGAAGATGCCATTGCGGCCGCTGAAATGATAGAATGTGAGAAAATAATAGGGGTACACTACAACACTTTCGGCTACGTTAAGATTGACACAGACGAAGCAAAGATGCAGTTTATTGATGCCGGGCTTGAACTGTTACTGCCTGAAATAGGCAGTACTATAGAGGTTTGAGGAAGAAGTGATCATAGCTGATTTATCCTTTATCCTATAAATAACCTTGAATTTTTAAATTACACAATGGCTAGAATAATCGCAATCGCTAACCAAAAAGGTGGCGTAGGAAAAACTACAAGTGCAATAAACCTGGCAAGCAGCCTGGCTGTGCTGGAATTTAAGACACTGCTGGTTGACGCCGACCCGCAGGCAAACAGCACCACAGGGCTGGGTTTCGACCTGCGCAATGTGCAGCAGAGCCTGTACGATTGTATGGTGAACGACGTGCTGGCCAAAGATGTTATCCTGGAATCAGATACTCCCAACCTGAAGGTATTGCCTTCCCATATAGATCTCGTAGGCGCAGAACTGGAACTCATCAACCATCCCAACAGGGAAAGGGTGATGAAACAGGTGATCGACACCGTGGAAGCGGACTACGACTTCGTTATTGTTGACTGCTCCCCTTCCCTCGGCCTTATCACCGTAAATGCCCTCGTGGCGTCTAACTCGGTGATCATACCCGTGCAGTGCGAATTTTTTGCACTCGAAGGACTCGGCAAACTGCTCAACACTATCAAAATTGTACAAAGCCGGCTGAATATAGAACTGGAAATTGAAGGCATCCTGATGACCATGTACGATGGCCGTCTGCGCCTCAGCAACCAGGTAGTGGATGAAGTAAAACAACATTTCGAAGAAAGTGTGTTCAATACCATCATCCACCGCAATACCAAACTGGGAGAAGCTCCCAGCTTCGGCAAATCCGTTATTATGTATGATGCAGCCAGCACAGGTGCGATTAACTATCTCAACCTGGCCAAGGAAATCCTGCAGAAACATAATTTCACCAAAATTAAATCTAAAGACAAAATCCTAGCTATTAACGATGACCAATCCAAGTAAGAAAGAGGCGTTAGGCAAAGGCATCCGCTCACTGCTTCAGAACATGGATACAGATCTGAAGCAAACTGCCGGCGCCCTGGGTGATAAGGTAGTAGCTGCTGCTACCGGTATTGAACGCATATCGCTGGATCTGATTGCCACCAATCCGAAACAGCCGCGTCGTGACTTTGATGAGGTTTCTTTACAGGAGCTAAGCCAGTCGATCAAGCTGCACGATGTTATCCAACCCATCACCGTATCCAGGATCAGCGCCAAAAAATTCCAGCTGGTCGCCGGTGAACGGCGCCTGAGAGCCAGCAAACTTGCCGGCCTCAAAGATATTCCCGCTTATATCCGCCAGGTAAACGACCAGGAACTCCTGGAACTCGCCCTGCTGGAAAACCTGCAACGGGAAAACCTCAACGCCATTGAAGTTGGACTCAGCTATAAAAGGCTTATGGATGAATGCAGTCTCACCCAGGAACAGGTGGCCGACCGCATGGGCAAAGAAAGAAGTACCGTTACCAACTATATACGCCTGCTGAAACTGCCGCCGGATATCCAGGTAGCCGTTCGCAACGGCCAGCTCAGCATGGGCCACGCCCGCGTACTCACCGGCGTGGAAAATGTGGAAAACCAACTTTTCCTGTATAACGAAATCCTGAAAAACGGATTGTCAGTACGCCAAACAGAAGAACTGGCCCGCACCATCAATCAGGCCGATAAAAATCATCAGCAAAAAGCTGGCAAAGTAAAACTACCTCCTGCTTTTCAGAAAATACAGGACAAACTGGCCACTCACTTCTCTACCAAAGTAAAACTGGACAGGGGAAAAAACGGTAAAGGCAGCATCTTAATTGAATTCTATTCGGATGAAGAGCTGGATAGTATCCTCGAAAAAATAGATATATACGGTGGCTAATAAGGCGCATTACATATTTCATTCACTACGATACTCTTTGTTGTTTTTAATCGCGGTTGTAATGGCAGCGCCATTGCACGCGCAGCAGGATACCCTGCGCCCGGTGGCCAAAACAATGGATACGCTCATCCGGCCCATCCCTGCTCCAGGTACGGATACCGTGAAAGCCAATAAAGCCATTTTCACCGACAGCGCCTATATTCCCGATTCCAAACTCCCCCACAGCCCGCGTAAAGCAGCCCTTTACTCCGCCGTGGTGCCAGGTCTGGGACAGGCATATAACAGGGAATACTGGAAAATTCCGCTCGCATACGCCGCCATCGGCACCTGTGTGTATTTCTTCGTGGATAATATGAAGACCTACAAACTGTACCGCGATGCCTACCGCCTCCGGGTAGACGGAAACCCGGATACAAACGACACCAGCCCGGATACCAAACCTTATGATACGGAATCACTGAAGCTGGGCCGCGACCAGTTCCGGCAGTATGTGGACTATTCCGTGTTGTTCTTCATCCTGGCCTATGGTGTAAACATTATAGACGCTACGGTATTCGCACACCTCCGCAACTTTGATATGTCAGACGACCTGAGTATGCGCGTCTCTCCCACACTGATCAACAACCGTACACTGGGCATCGGCATCAACATTTCCATCGGCGGCAAAAAGACCAAAAGCCGGTACTTTGCCGGCCGCTGATCATCATTAATACATCCACTTAAATACAACTTGCAAGGGTCATGAAAATAGCGCTCATCGGATATGGTAAAATGGGACAGGCAATAGATGCTATTGCCACTGCCAAAGGACATGAGATAATACTCCGGGTAGACGTCAACAGCAAACACCTGCTGGAAAAAGAACACCTCGGCCAGGCAGATGTAGCCATCGAGTTTACCACCCCTGAAACAGCTTACCACAACATCGTAAAGTGCTTCGAGGCAAATGTACCCGTAGTATCCGGTACCACCGGCTGGCTCGATAAACTGCCGGAAATAAAAGCGCTTTGCCTGGAAAAAAACCAGGCATTCCTCCACGCCACCAATTTCAGCATCGGCGTTAATATCTTCTTTGAACTGAATAAGAAACTGGCAGCCTTCATGGCCAGCCAGCCACAATACAACGTACAGATGGAAGAAATCCATCATACCCATAAAAAGGATGCGCCAAGCGGTACCGCCATTACACTGGCAGAACAGGTGCTGGCCTCCCTGCCCCGTAAAACCGGCTGGGTAAACGAAGAAAGCAACCAACCGGAAGCCCTTCCCATCATCTCTAAAAGGATTGATCCGGCGCCGGGTACACACACTGTAAATTACACCTCCGCCATCGACGATATTACCATCACCCACACCGCCCATTCCCGCGAAGGCTTTGCAGCCGGCGCAGTAGTAGCGGCAGAATGGCTGAAAGGTAAAACCGGCGTGTTCACCATGCGGGATGTATTGAATTTAGGATAGCAGCAGCTAAACGCATTAGCCGCCGGATACCGCTCCGGTGGCTAAAAGCCAGCCACTCACTGCTGGCAGCTAAAAACTGCTTATCTTTGCCGGAATATAAAGTGTGCACGGCACTATTAGTTCATCCGTGGAGGGATGCAAAAAAGTCAGTATGTTATCGAAAAAAACGCAATACGCATTTCACGCATTAGTACACCTGGCAGAGAACGTAGATAAAGGCCCCATCCTTATATCTGAAATTGCACAGGAAAAAAATATCTCTATCAAATTCCTGGAAAATATTTTGCTGGAATTGAAGAATGCCGGCATCCTCGGCAGTAAAAAAGGAAAAGGTGGCGGTTATTACCTCATGCGACCTCCAAAAGAGATCGCACTGGCCAAAATCATCCGCCTGCTCGATGGCCCCATTGCGCTGCTTCCCTGCGTAAGCCTCAATTACTACGAACGCTGCGAAAACTGCCGCGATGAAGCCGTTTGCGGCCTCAACGAAGTAATGGGACGGGTAAGGGACTCCGCCCTGAAAATCCTCGAGAACAAAACTTTGAAAGACATTCTGACCCGGAACAGCTAATCAGGGTGTAAAATATCCGAGCCGGCCCAAACACCGGCTTTTCCGCTACAGTAGCAGGTTCCAGGATCAAGTCCACCTCCCCTCCAGGTCACCTCCGGGTTTACAGCACGGATACTCCCAGTGTAAAGCCACTCCTATCTCAGTCCACAGCGGATATCCCCCCAGCTTGCAGCACATATAAGCTACTCCTTTTCCCCGTCCACAGTAAATAGCCCCCAGGCTCTACCCACGCCCAATTTCCATCCGCCACCACAGCCATTTTACCCGAAAGAAATAATTTTTTACCTTATTAGTCTATCTTTTTTATAGGTTTTATGTATTTTTGTTGAAGGAGTGACTGTAATCGCTCCGCTGGCACTAGACATATCAATTCAATAAGGAAGATCTACATGACAGACATTACCACCGCGCTGGTCAATAAACCGGTTGAGGAGGCCATACAGTATCTGCTGGAACAATACCCCGGCGCTGTAGCATTCTCCACCTCTTTTGGCCAGGAAGACCAGGTGATATCAGATATTATCTGGCGTAACCAATTGCCGGTTAGAGTTTTTACCCTGGACACGGGCCGCCTCTTTCAGGAAACATACGATGTAATGGACCTCACCATGGCCCGTTATAAACAACCTGTAGAAGTTTTCTACCCCGACACCGCCGCGGTAGAAAAACTGGTTTCCGCCAAAGGACCCAACAGCTTTTACGAATCAGTGGAAAACCGCAAAGAATGCTGCGGCATCCGCAAAATTGTACCGCTCAACCGGGCCCTGGAAGGCGTAAAGGTATGGATCACCGGCCTCCGGGCAGAACAATCCGAAAACCGGCAAGGCATGGAAATCCTCGAATGGGATGAACATCGCCACCTCTATAAATTTAATCCGCTGATCCACTGGGGCTACGACGAAGTACTGGCCTACCTGGATCAACATAACGTGCCCTACAATAAACTGCACGATAAAGGCTTCATCAGCATTGGCTGCGCACCCTGTACACGCGCCATTGAGCCGGGAGAAAATCCGCGCGCCGGCCGGTGGTGGTGGGAACAGTCGCAGAAAGAATGCGGTCTGCACGGATAAACAACATTTGCTTTTAGAATAAATTATTATAGTCCATGACTAATCAAATAAATTGGGAATTTCCTCAGGCACTGGAAGATGAAGCCATTTATATACTCCGCGAAACAGTAGCACAGTTCGAAAAACCAGTGCTCCTGTTCTCCGGAGGCAAGGATTCAATTACACTCGTACGACTGGCACAGAAAGCATTTTATCCCGGTAAAATTCCTTTCTCCCTGCTTCACGTGGATACCGGCCACAACTTCCCGGAAACCATCGAATTCCGCGATTGGCTTGTGAATTCACTCGGACTGGACATCATCGTTAGAAATGTACAGGACAGCATCGACCAGGGTAAAGCCCAGGAAGAAACCGGCAAATACGCCAGCAGAAACGCCCTCCAAACCGTTACCCTCCTGGATGCCATCGAAGAAGGAAAATTTGACGCCTGCATCGGCGGCGCCCGCAGGGACGAAGAAAAAGCCCGCGCCAAAGAAAGGATTTTCTCCGTAAGAGACGAATTCGGTCAATGGAACGCCAAAATGCAACGTCCCGAACTGTTCGATATCCTCAACGGTAAAATCAATATCGGTGAAAACGTACGCGTATTCCCCATCTCCAACTGGACAGAACTGGACGTGTGGAATTATATCGTTCGTGAAAAACTGGAAATACCTTCTATCTATTTCTCCCATGAAAGAGAAATTATAGAACGCGACGGTCTCTACTGGCCTTACTCCTCTTTCCTCAATACCACTGCCGACGAAGTACCCTTCCGCCAGAAAGTACGCTTCCGTACCGTAGGCGACATGACCTGTACCGCAGCCGTGTTATCTGAAGCCGATAAACTGGAAGATATCATTGCCGAAATCATGGAAGCAAAGATCTCCGAACGTGGCGCACGTATAGATGACAAACGTTCTGAAGCCGCTATGGAAAAGAGAAAACAGGCAGGATACTTCTAGCAGCATTCCCTGTAACACACACTTTAACTTAATTAAACACATCTTTTAACGCCAGCCGCTAAAAGCAAAAAAATAAAAATAATGGAGGTTTTACGTATAGCCACTTCCGGTAGTGTAGACGATGGTAAAAGTACCTTAATAGGCCGTTTATTATACGATACCAATTCTATTCCGCAAGATAAAATGGAAGCGCTCCACGCTGCCAGCAAACGCAAAGGACTGGACTTTACAGACCTGTCGTTGCTTACCGACGGACTGGTAGCAGAACGTGAGCAGGGAATTACGATAGATGTGGCCCACATCTACTTCTCCACCCCTACCCGTAAATACATCATTGCCGATACCCCCGGGCATATTGAATATACCCGCAACATGGTAACCGGCGCCTCCAATGCACAGGTGTCGCTGATCCTCATCGATGCCCGCAGAGGCATCGTGGAACAAACACACCGCCACTTCTTTATCGCTAACCTCCTCCGTATCCCGTACCTGGTGGTTTGCGTAAATAAAATGGACCTCGTGGATTACAGCGAAGCCCGCTTTAACCAGATAGTGGAAGATTTCCAGCAAATGCTCGATAACGCCGGTTTTAAAGGACAGGAAGTGAAGTTTATTCCCATCTCCTCCCTGTATGGCGAAAACGTAGCCAGCCGCACGGGTGCTATCAACTGGTACAACGGCAGCACCCTGCTGGAATACCTGGAACAGGTGTCTTTCGATCATGAAGACCGTAACCACCCTGCCCGTTTCCCCATTCAAAGCGTGATCCGCCCACGCACCACCGAATACCACGATTTCCGTGGCTTTGCAGGCAAAGTGGCCAGCGGGCATTTCTCTGTTGGCGACGAAGTGATCTCCCTGCCCTCCGGGCAAAAGAGCCGCATCAAAACCATTGAGCAATTTGAAAAACAACTACCGGCAGCGCATGCACGCGAAAGCGTGGTGATCACCCTGGAAGGTGAAATAGACAGCAGTCGCGGTAACATGCTCGTAAAAACAAACGAAATACCACCGCAACTAAAAGAAATAAGCGCCAATATCTGCTGGATGGACCAGCTGCCGCTTACTTCCGGCAAAACCTACCTGTTGCAACATGGCGTTAACCGCGTGAAAGCAAAAGTGCAGCAGATCAACTACGTAACAGACGTAACCAACCACGTACAGGTAACGGACAAAACATCCATGACACTAAACGACATCGGCAGAATTACGCTGAAAACCGCAGCACCCATATTCGCCGATCCTTACCAGAGCAATCCGGCCAACGGCGCCTTCATCCTCATCGATGAATTCAACAACACCACCGTAGCGGTAGGCTTCATCGAAGGGTAGCGCAGCGCGGATTTTGTCTTGGCTCAGGATTACGCTGATTTTACTGATTACCTGGATTTTTACTTTTGGATTTTTTTGGATTTTTAGATTAATAATATTTAAGGGAGATAAGAGCGGATATCCGCTTCTATCTCCCTTAATCCTTTATAAATCCAAAAGTAAAAATCCAGGTAATCAGTAAAATCAGCGTAATCCTGAGCCAAGACAAAATCCGCGGCAATCTCCTATATATGCTCCAGCATGTCCCGCGTCATTGCCGCCAGGTCGAACTCTGGCTTCCAGCCCCAATCGGCCCGTGCCTGGCTGTCGTCGATACTGTTGGGCCAGCCATCCGCGATTTGCTGACGGTAATCCGGTTCGTAGGCCATGGTGAAGGCGGGAATGTGTTTCTTTATTTCTGCGCCTATTTCTTTCGGGGAGAAGCTCATGGCGCCCAGGTTATAGGCGGAACGTACTGCTATTTTAGAGGCGTCTGCTTCCATTAGCTCAATGGTGGCGCGGATCGCATCCGGCATGTACATCATTGGCAGGTACGTGTTTTCAGAGAGGAAGCTGGTATATTTCTGATGCTCTTTCGCCTCATGGAAAATTTCAATGGCATAATCAGTGGTACCGCCGCCGGGCGCCGATTTATAGCTGATCAGGCCAGGGTAACGTAAGCTTCTTACGTCCACACCAAAGCGGTGGTTGTAGTATTCGCACCAGCGCTCACCCGCAAATTTGCTGATACCATAAATGGTGGTAGGCTCAATTACCGTGTGCTGAGGCGTTTCCTGCGATGGTGAGTTAGGACCAAATACCGCGATGGAACTTGGCCAGTATATTTTATCGAGGTTTTCTTCTTTCGCAATATCCAGTACGTTCAACAGGCTTTGCATGTTAATATGCCACGCCAGTAATGGATTCTTTTCACCGGTGGCCGACAGGATCGCCGCCAGCAGATAGATCTGGGTGATATTATGACGGATCACCAACACATGCAGCATCTCCTTGTTCATCACATCCAGCGACACATACGGACCGGTTCCTTTCAGCAAATCATGCTCTTCACGCAGATCTGAAGCCAGCACATTTGCATCCCCATACATCTTTCTTAAGGCCAGGGTGAGCTCCACGCCAATTTGTCCGCAGGCGCCTATAACCAGTATCTTATCTTTCTTCATACAAAAA
The DNA here is from genome assembly GCF_050434025.1 of Chitinophaga sp. W3I9. Lineage (NCBI taxonomy): Bacteria > Pseudomonadati > Bacteroidota > Chitinophagia > Chitinophagales > Chitinophagaceae > Chitinophaga > Chitinophaga sp. W3I9. The sequence goes on along the minus strand of NZ_JBNPWC010000001.1, from coordinate 2,382,926 downwards.
TATAATTGTAAGCTATTTTAAATCGGACCGTAATATTAACAGGTTCCCAGCTATTTCCATTCACCCGCCTCAGCGCATGACAATGCTATAACAATAAAATTAACGCCAGGTTATGCACATGGTTTTCGGATTACAATGTTATGACAATTACCCCAAATAGCGTGGCTTCATCACCTCCCTTTGCCAGAGAATGCCTATCTTTGCACCTTCAATTAAATGACACAATTTTTTCAAGATATGAAGCATTTAAAATCTTTATTCAAAGAGCAATACAACCCCGAAAATTTCTTCCTGATTGCTGGTCCCTGTGTGATTGAAGAAGAATCCATTTTAATGGAAGTGGCGGAAAAAGTATCCACCATCTGTAAAAGATTAGCGATCCCTTATATTTTCAAGGCTTCTTACCGTAAAGCAAATCGTACCAGCGTGCATTCCTTCACCGGAATCGGTGATGTGGAAGGACTGGAACTGCTGCAGAAAATTGGTAAAACTTTTAATGTTCCGGTTACTTCAGATATTCACTCCGCCGCAGAAGCTGCTATGGCAGCCGCTTACGTGGATGTATTGCAAATCCCTGCCTTCCTCTGCCGCCAAACGGACATCCTGCTGGCTGCCGCAGAAACAGGCAAGGTAGTAAATGTAAAGAAGGGACAGTTCCTCAGCGGCGAATCCATGAAATTTGCCGTGGAAAAAATCAAGGGAGCCGGTAATGATCATATCATCCTCACCGAACGTGGTACCACCTTCGGCTACCAGGACCTGGTAGTGGACTACCGCAATATCCCCATCATGAAACACCTGGGTGAGCCCGTGGTAATGGATTGTACCCACTCCTTACAACAGCCCAACCAAACCAGCGGCGTAACCGGTGGTAACCCGCAAATGATCAGCACCATCGCCAGAGCAGCCATTGCTACCGGCGCAGATGGCCTGTTCATTGAAACCCACCCCGATCCTTCCTGCGCAAAATCCGACGGCGCCAACATGCTCCGCCTGGATTTACTGGAACCATTACTGGAACAACTGGTGGAACTCCGCCAGGTAGTGAGAAAGTTTTAATCCAAACCACATAAAGCAAAAAAGCTATTATCATCTTCCGGTGGTAATAGCTTTTTTCTTTACATGAAGCTTTGCACTTTTTTCAGTAAATTCATGAAACACATAAAACTCAGTTCACTATGATTAATATCCACGAATTAAAATCAGGTGATACCATTATCACAAATTATGGCGGGACAGAAAAGGAAGGGAAGATTTTGCAGGTAGATCATGAGGACAAGAAAGTGTTGGTGGCTACGGATGAAAATGAGTTCTGGTACGATCTTGATAACCTGGAACCTATTCATCTGACCGAGGCCACCCTGCTGAAACTGCAATTTCATAAAGATGAAACGGCATCGTCGAAAGCAGGAGGAACATTGTATGTGAGAGGACCATTCTCTATCCGCTGGTTTGAAGAAGGCAGCAAACCGCTGATGCAGCTGCATTACCGGGATGAAACCAGGAATCTCACAGAGCCGATCACGTTAAATGAATTGCAGAACCATTATCAACAGATGACATTGTTTCACCTGGAATAAGGAAAATATTTAAAAGAAAAGAGGTGGTTCACGGATAACGCGAACCACCTCTTTTCTTTATATCAATAACTTATAAATAACGCAGTGGATTCCTCCGGGCATTTAGAATGTAATTCTTCATATTTACCCAAAAGGCAAGAATCATGTATACAATGAGTGGGGAGCCCATTGTCAGGAAAGTGGCATAAATGAAAAAGATGCGAATACGGGACGTGGCTACGCCAAGTTTATCTCCTATAGCGGCACATACACCGAACGCCTTCCATTCCACAAAGTCTTTTATCCGGTTCATACTTCAAATTTATCAAATTCCGGCTGGAAAAACAAGGAAAAAACGGCTGGCAGGGCTATTCCCTGTACCGCGTTGAATATCAGGGGAACTTTAAAAGTACAGGAAGTTTTCAGGTAGTTGACCCGATGTTAAGTATTTAATTTAAAAACTTGCTGATTTTAGTTAATTTTGCGAGCAATTTTTAACCGCTCTTAAATAATTTTTTTCCCATGGTGTTTGATATTGACATGATTAAAAAAGTGTATGCGGCACTCCCGGGTAAGGTGGAAGCAACCCGTAAAATGCTGGGTCGCCCGCTGACACTGGCTGAGAAGATTTTGTACGCTCACTTGTATGCACCGACTACCACGCCCTACGAAAGAGGCAAATCTTATGTTGAATTTGCGCCGGATCGCGTAGCTATGCAGGATGCAACCGCCCAGATGGCATTGCTCCAGTTTATGACCTGCGGTCGTGATAAAGTTGCGGTTCCCTCCACTGTTCATTGTGATCACCTCATTCAGGCTAAAGTAGGCGCTACAGAAGATCTGGCAACGGCTATTGACACCAATAAAGAAGTTTACGATTTCCTTTCCTCAATTTCTGATAAATACGGCATCGGTTTCTGGAAACCAGGCGCTGGTATCATTCACCAGGTAGTGCTGGAAAACTATGCGTTTCCGGGTGGTATGATGATCGGTACCGACTCCCACACCCCTAATGCCGGCGGTTTAGGCATGGTGGCGATTGGTGTTGGCGGTGCTGACGCGGTTGACGTAATGGCCGGCTTACCATGGGAACTGAAAATGCCGAAACTGATCGGTGTGAAACTGACAGGCAAAATGAGCGGTTGGACTTCTGCCAAAGATATTATCCTGAAAGTAGCAGGTATCCTCACCGTAAAAGGTGGTACCGGCGCTATCGTGGAATACTTCGGCGAAGGTGCGGATAGCTTCAGCGCTACCGGTAAGGCAACCATTTGTAACATGGGTGCTGAAATCGGCGCTACCTGTTCCCTGTTTGCGTACGACAGCAAAATGGCCGATTACCTGAAAATCACCGGTCGCTCAGAAGTGGCTGCCCTGGCTGATGAAGTAAGAGACCATCTCCGCCCTGATGCAGATGTATATGCAGATCCTTCCAAATACTACGACCAGGTGATCGAAATCAACCTGGACGAACTGGAACCTTATGTAAACGGTCCGTTCACCCCGGATCTGGCATGGCCTATCTCCAAATTTGCACAGGCAGTAAAAGAAAACAACTGGCCTGAAAAACTGGAAGTAGCCCTCATCGGTTCCTGCACCAACTCTTCCTACGAAGATATTTCCCGCTCTGCTTCCCTGGCACAACAGGCCATCGACAAGCACCTGGAAATGAAATCTGAATACACCATCACTCCCGGCTCTGAACTGGTACGTTTCACCATCGAAAGAGACGGTTTACTGAATACCTTTGACCAGGTAGGCGGTGTGGTACTGGCAAATGCCTGCGGTCCGTGTATCGGTCAGTGGGCCCGTCATATCGACGACCCTACCCGTAAAAACTCTATCATCACTTCCTTCAACCGTAACTTCGCGAAGAGAAATGATGGTAACGCTTCTACCCACGCATTTGTGGCTTCTCCGGAAATCGTAACAGCACTGGCGATCGCAGGTGATCTTACCTTCAACCCGCTGACCGACAAGCTGAAAAACAAAAACGGTGAAGAAGTAATGCTGGACGAACCGGTAGGTTTTGAACTGCCTCCAAAAGGTTTTGCCGTGGAAGATGCCGGTTACCAGGCCCCTGCTGCCGATGGTAGCGGTGTTCAGGTGAAAGTATCCCCTACCTCCGACCGTTTACAACTCCTGGCGCCATTTGCTGCATGGGAAGGCACCGATCTGAAAGGATTGAAACTGCTCATCAAAGCAAAAGGTAAATGTACCACGGATCATATCTCTATGGCTGGTCCATGGCTGAAATACCGCGGTCACCTCGATAACATCTCCAACAATATGCTCATTGGTGCGATCAACGCATTCAACGATAAAAGCGATACCGTTAAAAATTCCATTACCGGCGAATATGGTGCAGTACCTGCTACCATGCGCGACTACAAAGCACACGGCTTCGGTGCAGTGGTAGTAGGTGATGAAAACTACGGTGAAGGCTCCAGCCGCGAACACGCTGCTATGGAACCCCGTCACCTCGGCGTTCGTGCCATCCTGGTGAAATCTTTCGCCCGTATCCACGAAACCAACCTGAAAAAACAAGGCATGCTGGGTCTGACCTTCGCTAACAAAGAAGATTATGACCTGATCCAGGAAGATGATACCATCGACATCCTGGGTCTTACGACCTTCGCTCCAGGTAAACAACTCACTGTTGTGCTTCATCATAAAGATGGCAGCACCAGCGAATTCCCTGTAAACCACACGTACAACGAACAACAGATCGAGTGGTTTAAAGCCGGTGGCGCACTGAACGTAATCCGTGCAGAAGCTGCGAAAAAAGCTTAATCAGGCTACTCAGCATAAAAGAAACGGGCAGGAATTTTTTCTGCCCGTTTTCTTTTTAAATTACTCCCCGAAAAGAACCCTGCGTATGTCAGCATTAAATGTCATCTGGTCCTCCCTTCATCCCAATACGGATGCAGCCCTGGTTAACAGCTCCTACGCGGCCTTGCTGGATGCCTACCAATCGTCCGGAAGGTATTATCACAACTGGTCGCATATACAGCAGCTGGTAAGCCTGCAACAGGCCTATGCGCATCAGCTCACAGATCCGGAAGCCGTACTTTTTGCCATCTTCTTTCATGATATCATTTATAACCCGCAGCAACCCGATAATGAAGAACGCAGCGCTGCAGCCGCAGTAGCCCATCTGCTTAAAATTAATTACCCGGCGGAAAAAACCGCCCAAATCAGCGATTTCATTATCACCACCAAAACACATATCAATACCCGTCAGGATCCGGACCTGGATTACTTCCTGGACTTCGACCTGCAAATACTCGGCGCCGCACCGGAAACATACCGGGCCTACGCACAGCAAATCAGGCAGGAGTACCAGGTTTACCCCGATGAGGTGTATAACTCCGGCCGTAAAAAAGTATTGCAGCATTTCCTGGAAATGCCCGCCATTTATGTAACACCGGCGTTCCGGGAACAATATGAAACAGCTGCCCGCACCAACATCCGGGCTGAATTGAACACTTTATAATCAAGAATATGAATCGAATTGTTGTTTACTGTGGCTCCAGCGCCGGACATGATCCCGTTTATATGCAACAGGCCACCCTGCTGGGCGCCGCACTGGCCCAACGCAACCTTACACTGGTGTATGGCGGCGCTAACGTAGGACTGATGGGCGCAGTGGCAGATGGCGCCTTAAATGCCGGCGGCAAAGCCATTGGCGTACTGCCTCACTTCCTGCAACAGAAAGAACTGGCGCATACCGGCCTCACAGAACTGATCCTGGTAGATACCATGCACGAACGCAAAACGAAGATGAATGAATTGTGCGATGGCGTTATCGCATTGCCCGGAGGCTTCGGCACCATGGAGGAATTGTTTGAAATGCTCACCTGGGGACAACTGGGCCTGCATAAAAAACCCATCGGCCTGCTGAATGTAAATGGCTTCTACGACGCCCTGATGGCCCTGTCGCAAACCATGTCTGAGAAAGGCTTCCTCACGGCAGAGAACCGTGATATGCTGTTATGCAGCAATGATATCAGCGACCTGTTATTACAAATGGAAAAATACCAGCCACCGGCCAGGTCCAAGTGGATTTCACCGGCGCAAAGCTAAATCGTTTTTGATTTCCATAACGGCTTTTCCAGGGTGAAACGGCGCACCAGGCTCACCCTGAAATTGCCCGTACCAAAGGTTTGATAAGTATGTGGTATCGACATGCCGCTGCGGGTGTTCATGCCCACGTAGTGTATCCCCGCAAAATAACGGCTGGAATTATACCCCAGCGAGGCCCGCACTGTATTACTGAATTGCAGTCCCGCTTTACGGCTCACATTCCCGTTTTCCAGGAACAGGGTGGTGATATTTCCTCCTAAACCGCCGGTAAGCGATAAGGATAAAAAGAAGTGCTCCTTCAGCACAAAGGTGTAAGCATATCCTACATTGGCAGCCAGGGAATAAATGCCGGTCTTATGATAATGCTCATCCCGCAGAAATGCGGTATCTGCCATATTGGTGGGGATGAGGGAAGAATCGCCTTTGATGCCGGCAAAGAACATTTCTCCGCCTATGATCAGCGAACCCGCACTTTTCTTCTGGTATTCATTCTGTAGATTGGGCGCACGGTAAGAGAAACGTTTGTCGTTGAAGATATATCCCACATTCAGGCCGAAGTCGGTGTTCCTGATATCAGGCCGCTGCGGATAAGGATGCAGCGCAGTATAGGCTTTACCATATACTTCCTCCGGGTTGGCTACATAATAGCCTTTATAATATTGACCGTAGAAGTCTACTACAATTTTACGCAGGTATACATGCGACTGCAGATCGATGTATTTCGTTTTGCCGTACCTGTCGTTGCTGTTGATAAATGGCAGGTTAAACCCGATGTTAATGCCTATAAACCGGTAATTGGCGCCAAACCCCACATTAAAAGGAGTATTGGGACGGTAAAGGACATCGGTTTTCGTTTTCCGGTCTACGATGTCATACTTGGTGTACTTGCGGGAGCCGTACAGCCGGAAGGTAATATCTTCCGTATGATCTTCGATATACGCCGTATCATTTTCTGTTTTCAGCCATTTCAGGAATCTTCCCTGCGCCTTTGCCTGCGCAGATCCAAGTCCCAATACTACCAGCCATGCTAAAATTCGTAGGTTCATAAACGTTGTAGGTTATAAGCAATGATGTTGATCAGGGCAGTTCTATCACCTCGAGTTGTTGAATATTACCAGCCTCCAGTTGAAAACGCAGCAGCGTTTTTACCTTGTGCCATCCTTGTTGACCGCATGCGCCCGGGTTCATATGTAACAAATGAAGTGCCGCGTCCGGCATTACTTTCAGGATGTGTGAATGCCCGCAGATAAACAGTTTGGCAGGATGCTGTTTCAGTTGTTCCTTCACGCCCGGGGCATATTTCCCCGGATATCCGCCAATATGTGTCATCATCACCTCTACTCCTTCCAGGTTGAAACGCAGGGTTTCGGGGTAACGGATACGGATATCTGCCCCGTCGATATTCCCGGAAACGGCCCTGAAAGGCTTGAATTTTTCCAGTTTATCAGCCAGATCCACATTGCCGATGTCGCCGGCATGCCAGATTTCATCTACTTCTTCAAAATATTTGAATACCTGTGGGTGCAAATAGCTGTGGGTATCCGACATTAATCCTATCTTTTTCAACGGAGAATTGTATTATAATTTTATATTTTGGTAATCATATGTTAAAACAAGAAGTCCCTCATATCACCGCCTGTTTGCTTATTTGCTGTCCCGACCGGCCGGGCATCGTAGCCGGCGTATCACAGTTCCTCTACCTGTTGGGTGCAAATATACTGGATGCAAGTCAACACAGTACCGATCCACGGGAAGGATTATTTTTTATGCGTATGGAATTCCAGCTGGAACAGCTTGATAAGTTCGCGCTGGAAGCGGCTTTCCAGCAACAGGTAGCTACCCCGCTGCAAATGGAATGGAAAATAGATTACAGCGATCGCCGCAAACGTATGGCTATCATGGTATCGGCGTATGATCATTGTTTGCTGGAATTATTATGGAGATGGAAAAGCGGTGAGCTGGCGGTAGATATCCCGCTCGTGATCTCGAATCATGCTTCCCTGGAAAAGGAGTGCACTGCATTGGGGATCCCATTTCACTACCTCCCGGTAAGCAGCGGCACCAAGGAATTGCAGGAGCGCGTTGCCATGCGGCTGCTGGAAGAGCACCGGGTGGATTTCACCGTGCTGGCCAGGTACATGCAGATCCTGTCGCCACAGTTTGTAAGTCATTATCCGCAACGGATCATCAATATTCATCACTCTTTCCTGCCTGCCTTCGCCGGCGCGCGCCCTTACCTCAACGCCTATACGAGAGGCGTAAAACTGATTGGCGCTACCGCCCACTACGTTACCAACGAACTGGATGAAGGCCCGATTATTGAGCAGGATGTGGCCAGGGTAAGCCACAAGCACACCGTGGAGGACCTGGTGATGCTGGGCCGCGACATTGAGCGGCAGGTGCTCACCCGTGCAGTGAAAGCGCATATTGATAACCGCGTGATCCTGCATGGCAACAAAACCATTGTGTTCTGATGGTTTCAGCGGATTTCGTTAATTTTAAAAGACATGTTGCAAACGGCTTTATATCATTATCTCCGTAAGGAATGCGATACGGTCACCACCGCATATGCCACCCTGCGGGAGGCTCCCGGTGATGCTGATGCCATACACGCCATGCGGGTAGGCGTAAAAAAGCTGCGGGCCTTTTTTTCGCTGGTAAAACAGCTCCCGGATTATTCGTTCGGGGCAGGTAAACATCTACGCACCGCCAGGCTGATACAGTCGATCGGCGGCGCTTCCAGGGATACGCACCTCCAGGAAAAAAACCTGCGCAGCTATGAAAAAAAAGTATCGTGGCGCTTTTCATTTGCGCATCTCTTACTGCAAAACAAAGCCGCTACAGCCAGTGAAATGTTAGCCGCCACAGTGAAATACTGCTCCCTGAAAAAACTGGAGTCACTGCCGGAAAGATTTAAAGAGGCTATTGCCAATACCGACACCAATGCTGCTACTGCCGCGCTGATCAGCTACCTGGAACAACAGCATCAAAAAATCACCGTACCTGCCAGCAGAGCGCATCACACGGTATGGCACGAAGTCAGGAAAGAAGTAAAAACATTGTACTATCAGCTCAATATACTGGAACAGGTACTCCCTGCTGTTTTCACAGAAAACCTCGCCACGCCTACCCGTAAAGCGGGTGAGCTCCTTGGCCAATGGCATGATACCAGCGAATTATTGTTGTTTGTAAAGGCAACGGCAGCACAGCTGAAGAAAGAGAAGATTACCCTGCCGGTAAATGCACAACAGCTGATACAGCTGCTGCAAATGGACATGAAAGAACAACTGGCGCAATGCGCCTGGCAGGTTAAGGAACTGAAAGCCGCTGCCGTATTTTAACGTATACCCGTTAAAGATAACGGCTACACGCTAAAATGCTTCTTCCCCGCTATACGCCATCACTATCTCAAAAACCAGCGCTGCCGCCAGTTTCGCAGTGCGGTTATCTATATCCAGTGAAGGATTTAATTCTGCAATATCGGCTCCTGCCACTTTCCCGCTTTCCAGTATCTTACGGAAACATTGCAGGAACAAACCTCCCGGCATAATACCATTATAAGCCGTAGCGCTTACTCCCGGCGCAAAGGGTGCTGCAAATACATCCAGGCAGGTGGTCAGGTATACTTTATCCACCTGGCTGAGAAAATGCTGTATGGCGGCAAACAACGTGTCTTTATCCTGCAAATGAAAAGCATCTGCGCTTACATAAGTCGCTTCTTCTTCTCCTGCAGTATTAAAAAGCTGGCGGGTATTCCCGTTCTTCTGGATACCCAGGGCCAGGTAATGAAAAGGCACGCCGGACTGTTTGGCATCCTGCGCCAGTTGCCAGAAGCCGGTACCTGAGCTGGCGCCTTCTTCACCGGGAACACGGATATCAAAATGCGCATCAAAGTTGATAAAGCCTACGGATTGCTTTCCTGCAAACCGGCGGATACCACTGGCATGCCCATACGTAATTTCATGACCGCCGCCCAGTAACAGCGGCAGGTAACCTGCCGTGAGGATATCGTTCACCGTTTCGCTGAGCACCTGCTGTGCATTTTCCAGTTCGCCATTGGGACAAAGGATATCTCCCGCATCCAGCAACACCGTTTGTGCGTTGAAGTGAACCGGAAAGTTGGCAATCACCTTCCGTATGGCGGCGGGTCCTTTTGCAGCACCTGCCCTGCCTTTGTTGCGGCGCACGCCTTCATCGCAGGCGAAGCCCAGCAGGACAATACCTTTCTGACCCGGCTGCAAAACCGGTAAGGGCGTTTGCAACAGGTCGGTTACGGTAATTACCTGGTGCCAGCGCAGCAGGTCGGGGTCTGTACCATCAATACGACCGGTCCAGGAACCACTTGCAGTGGGCTGATAGCTTTCTTTTGTTATCATACTAAAACTCCTTTCTTCCATACCAGTGACGGCTTCATCTTACCCTGGTAATAAAGTATGTCGCGATAATCCGCGGTGGGATAAGCCTGCATATCAGCGGCGTAACCTGCCAGCAGCTGGCCTGCATCTTTCAGTTGCAACGCAGGCGCTGCTCTTACGGTCAGCGCAGCCAGTACTTCTGCGGTGGATAACTTTTCGGCGGCGCTCATTACGGCAGCCTGTATCAGCAAATCGCCCATGGGGGCCGATCCGGGGTTCCAGTCGCTCGCAATGGCTACACATGCACCTGCATTCAGCAGCCTGCGCGCCGGCGCATATAACATACCTAATCCCAGTGAAGCACCTGGCAAAACTACTGCAACGGTATCAGAATTAGCGAGTAAAGCAATTTCTTTTTCAGTGCTGGCTTCCAGGTGATCGGCAGATAACGCCCGCGCATTCACGGCAACTTCAGCGCCGCCGGCGCTGAACTGATCCGCATGCACGGTTGCCACAAATCCCTGCTGCATGGCCTGTTGCAGGAAACCGGCAGCAGCCTTTGCAGAAAAAGCAGTTTCTTCTATAAAAATATCCACCCGGTTACTCAGCTGCTCCTGCTGCACCACCGGCAACAGTTCCGTTAAAATCCACTCCAGGTAGGCTTCTTCACTGCCTGCATAATCACGGGGTTTCATATGCGCAGCCAAACAGGTGGAAATCAGCGTAGCAGGCGTGTGCAGCCCCGCCTGCTGTATGGCGCGCAGCATTTTCAATTCACTCTCCAGGTTCAGGCCGTAACCACTTTTTACTTCCAGGGTGGTAACGCCTTCTTTCAGATGCCGGTTAGCGCGGGCCACCGTGTTCTCCGTAAGGGTAACAAGATCGGCTATACGCGTTTTGGTAACCGAATCCCATATACCACCGCCTGCACGGGCTATTTCCAGGTAACTTTTACCGGCTATGCGCATGGCATAATCACGGTTGCGGCTACCATCGTAACAAATGTGTGTATGACAATCAATAAATCCCGGCAATAACACGAGCGGTGTATCCTGGAAAGCGATTTCGCAATCCGGGTATTTCTGCAACAGTGATTTGTACCCTGCTATCGCAATGATCTCCCCGTTTTCCACCACTACCCCGCCCTTCTCTATCACGGTCAACTGTTCATCGTGCAGGGCGCCTTTCAGCGATAAGCCCGTCATTGGCAGGATCTGGGCAAAAGGACCGATTAATGTTTTCATGGGCAATGATTAAGCGGTTAACCGCTGTGATTAAATGCTGATATCAAATTTTTGTCCCCATTCCTGTGCCTTTTCGTAACCCGCGTCCGCATGACGGAAAATGCCCAGCGCCGGATCATTGAAGAGCACGCGGCGTAAGCACTCAGCTGCACGGTCGGTACCATCGGCCAGCACTACCATGCCGGCATGTTGTGAATATCCCATCCCTACGCCGCCGCCATGATGAAAAGACACCCAGGTAGCGCCGCCGCCGGTATTGGCCATGAGATTGAGCAATGTCCAGTCGCTCACAGCATCGGAGCCGTCTTTCATAGATTCGGTTTCACGATTGGGAGAGGCCACGGAGCCACAGTCGAGGTGATCACGGCCAATCACAATCGGCGCTTTCACTTTTCCTGTTCTCACCAGCTCATTAAAAATAAGCCCCGCTTTTTCGCGTTCGCCCAGTCCCAGCCAGCAGATGCGTGCAGGCAATCCCTGGAACGCCACTTTCTCCTGCGCTTGTTTCAGCCAGTTGATCAGGTGGGTATTTTCCGGGAACGCTTCCATCAACGCGCGGTCGGTGGTATAAATATCTTCCGGATCGCCGGAGAGGGCTACCCAGCGGAAGGGCCCTTTCCCTTCACAGAAGAGCGGACGGATATATGCCGGCGTAAATCCGGGGAAGTTGAAAGCATTGGGCTCTCCGCCTTCCCGCGCAAATTCGCGGATGTTATTACCATAATCAAAAGTAACGGCGCCTTTCTGCTGCAGCTGCAACATAAAGCCCACATGGCGCGCCATGCTTTTCAGCGACAGCTCCCGGTATTTTGCCGCATCGCTTTTACGCAGTTCCAGCGCGGCCTGCAGTGTAATGCCATTAGGCACGTACCCGTTCAGCGGATCATGTGCGGAGGTTTGATCAGTGAGGATGTCCGGTATGATATTATCTTTCAGCATTCTTTCCAGCATATCACCGGCATCGCTTACCAACCCGATTGATAACGCTGTTCCGTTGGCCTGTGCTTCCTTCGCCCATTGAATGGCTTCTTCGTAGGAATGAGTCATACGGTCAATGTAACGGGTATCCAGTCTTTTCTGAATACGTGTAGGATCAATGTCGGCGCCAATGAACACGGCTCCGGCCATAGTGGCTGCCAGAGGCTGTGCGCCGCCCATACCGCCAATACCTGCTGTTACCAGCAGCTTACCGGCCAGGCTGCCATTGAAATGCTGCCGGCCGCATTCCATAAAGGTTTCATAGGTTCCCTGTAATATACCTTGTGTACCGATATAGATCCAGCTGCCGGCCGTCATTTGTCCGTACATCATCAGACCCTTGGAACGCAGTTCGTTGAAATGCTCCCAGGTGGCCCATTTCGGCACCAGGTTGCTGTTGGCCAGCATTACTCTTGGCGCCTGCGGATGCGTGCGTACAATACCTACCGGTTTACCGGATTGCACCAGCAGGGAATGCTCGTCGTCCAGCGTTAATAATATTTCGATAATTTTCTGAAGAGATTCGCGGTTGCGCGCTGCCTGGCCGATGCCGCCGTACACCACCAGCTCATCGGGGTTTTCGGCTACTTCTGCATCCAGGTTGTTAAGCAGCATGCGCAGGGGCGCTTCGGTTTGCCAGGATCTGGCGTGCAGCTGTGCACCACGCGGCGCTTTATAATGCGGGTGAGCTGCATATGTTTTAATAAAGTCCAAACTGGTCATTATAAAGTCCGTTTAAGTTAAGTTGATGATTAGCGGCAGCTTCATTGGCTACACGTACCAGCGATTGATCGACAACAATTTTGTGCAGGGCGGCAATATCATTGGCAAAGATCCGGTCCTTATCTGCAAAGGTTACATGTCTGCGCGTATACTGATGTACGGCTTCCAGTACCGGGCCTGATTTCATTGGCCGGCGAAAATCCACTGCCTGCGCGGCATACAACAGCTCAATAGCAAGAATGTATTCGAGATTGCCGATCACCTGGTTCAATTTGCGGCCACTGATAGAGCCCATTGATACATGATCTTCCTGACCCAGTGAAGTAGGTACGCTGTCGGCGCTGGCAGGGAAGCACAGGGTTTTGTTTTCTGTTACCAGTGCGGCAGTGGTATATTGTGGTATCATGAAACCGGAGTTGAGTCCGGCATCCTGGATCAATAATTTTGGCAGCCCGTATCTTCCTTCAATCATCATATAACAACGCCTGTCGGAGATGTTGCCCAGTTCCGCAGCAGCCACAGTAGCGTAGTCCAGGGGCAATGCCAGTGGCTGCCCGTGGAAGTTACCACCGCTGATGGTGTCTTCTGCACTGAAAATAATGGGGTTATCAGTAACAGCGTTCAGCTCTATGGTAGTGAGTTCCTGCAGGTGTTGCCAGGCAGTGCGTGACGCACCGTGTACCTGTGGCATACAACGCAGGGAATAAGGGTCCTGCACACGGCCGCAGTCTACATGCGACGACATGATCTCCGAGTTATCCAGCAATGCTTTCAAACGGTGCGCTACCAGCTGGTTGCCGGGGTACGGGCGGATAGCATGTAAGCGGGGATCAAATGGTTTGGCGGTGCCCATCAGTCCTTCGAGCGACAACGCCCCGATGATATCCGCGGCTTCGAGTGCATTATGCAGGCGTTGTACTGCTTTAACGGCAAACGACAGGATGAACTGTGTACCGTTGATAAGCGCCAGTCCTTCTTTAGGACCCAGCACTACCGGTTGGATCCCTTCCTGTTGCATCATGGAAGCGGTATCTGTTTTCGCGCCACGGTACATCACATGCCCCAGCCCTATCAATGGCAGGAACAGGTGCGATAACGGTGCGAGGTCGCCGGAAGCGCCTACAGAGCCCTTTTCAGGCACCAGCGGCGTTATCCCGTGTTCAATATGCCAGATGATTCTTTCGAGGGTAGACAGTGCCACGCCTGAGTAACCCTGTGCCAGTGCCTGCACTTTGGTGATGAGCATGATGCGGGCAATTTCTTCCGGGATATTTTCTCCTACGCCTACACTGTGGCTTTGCAGGATGTTGTACTGCAGGGCGCGGGTATCTGCTTCCGAAATCTTGGTATCGCACAACGGGCCGAAACCAGTGTTAATACCATATACCGTGGTGTGTTGCGCCACAATGGTTTGTACATAGCCAAAGCTGGTTTGTACACGCGTAATGACTTCCGGTACCAGTATGCCTTTCACTTTGCCGGCAGCAATATCAATCGCGCGGGCAACAGTGAGCTGGTCGATACCGTACTTAAAAATATCACTCATGTCGTTAGATTTTTCTGGTGTATGAAGTATTATAACTGTTGTCTGATCCTTTCTGATAAAGACTTTTGCTGCACTGACTGTTCAATCTGGGCGATGGCAGCCAATATCTGCTGGCTTTGTTTGTTTTCCGTTGCCAAAGCTTCCATAGCGCCGGTGATGGCTTCCCATACGGGTTGTATCTGTTGCAGCAGGTCTTCGCCTTTCTTGGAGAAAGCGACCAGTTGCCGGCGGCCATCTTCCTTACACGGCGTTGTTTTCAGGAGTCCTTTCTTTTTCAGGTTGGTCACCATCTGGCTTACGGCGGAGTGGGATATTTCCAGTTGTTCTGCAATATCGATCATGGGTACCGGCTGCTGTCTGGATAAGAGGTAAAACACCGGGAACCAGCTGGCATCAAAGGGTATGCCCGCCTGTTCATATACCTTGTTTACTTCCATGAGAAAGTATTCGCTCAGCCTGCGCAGGCGGCTGCCAAAAACGAGGTAGCCAAGTGATGGATAGAATGACATATGAAAAGGTTGATGTTAATATTATATAAGCGCTTATACAATATTACGAAAGAAATACGAATAATATAGTCACCGGGCAGGAATATTCACTGCTGTCTGCCCGCAACGGTACTATTCGTACTGCTTCTTACTTTTTAGCGGTCTGTTTCTTTTTAGTATCAAACCAAAGGGGGGAGCTGTCCGTTACATCACCATTGTAGTTGATAAAAAGCTCTTCTCCTTTCTTGATATCACGACGGGTGATGATACTCATGGTTTCTTCCTTGAAGTCCATTTCATACTCACAGTTGGGGTTGTAATCGTGATTATAGATAGAGCAAAAGCCCAGTGCCACGCAGGAACGGGTTTCTTTTGCACCCCAGAGAAAAATATAATTGTGGAGTCTTGTTTTATCCACAATCTCAGTATCGTCGTAAGTGAGAACGAGCACGGGTGACGTCTCAATTCTTGTTCCGGCAGGGATTTTTTCTTTGGTATAAACACCCCGGCCTTTTCCTTTCGACTTATCAATGTACAAATACGGCTTTATCATAGCGTAATTTCAAATAAAAGAAGACGTAAAGTAAAGTTAAAGCAGGAAGTTATCAAAATCATGTTTAAAAAATTTAGGTTTGCCGCCCGGAAAATATTTTTTTTGCCTTTCATTAACCTGCATATATGATCAATTATAATCCAAAGGAGTGGTTTACGTTCATTTTCCGTCTTCATAAAGCGGATACAGTAAGGAAGCTGTTCCCCATGTTTATTGCCCTCTCCATCTATTCTGCCATTGTAGCCTGGCTGGAACTGGAGGTCTGGAAGATGTCTGACAAGAGTGAACTGAAGAACATCACGCTGATGTATGGCCTGCTGGGCTTTGTGATCTCCCTGTTACTGGTGTTCCGCACCAACACCGCGTATGACCGCTGGTGGGAAGGCCGCCGGCAATGGGGCGCCCTGGTGAACAGCAGCCGCAACCTGGCTATTAAAATCCAGGCCATACTGCCATTGGAAAACAAGGCCGACAGAGAGTTCTTCAAAGTAATGATCCCGAACTTCGCCTATGGCCTGAAAAATCACCTGCGCAAAACTTATGTGCACGACGAGATGGAAGCCATACCGGGACAGGAGCCACTTCATACTGATATCAGTAAGCATGTGCCTAACCAGTTGTCGCAGCTCATCATGACTAAAACCATGGACCTGTACCGCAGCGGGCAGCTCACCGGGGATCAGCTCATTGTGCTGAACAACGAGCTGCAGTCGTTTGCTGATGTATGCGGCGCCTGCGAACGGATCAAAAATACCCCCATCCCTTTTTCCTACAGCGTATTTATCAAGAAATTTATATTCTTCTATGTAATGTCCATGCCCTTTGGATACGTGTTCAGCCTGGGTTACCTCATTATCCCCATGATTGTATTCGTATTCTTTGTACTGGCAAGCCTCGAGCTCATCGCAGAAGAAATTGAAGACCCCTTTGGCAAAGACGCCAACGATTTGCCGCTGGATAGCATTTGCAGCAACATCCGCCTGCATGTATCAGAATTATTATAACGACTGCCCCGGCAGCGTGCTATTTTAACTTAATTTCGCAGATAGAGGCAATTGTATGGAAAATGAAGCTTTACTGGAAAAATTCCAGACACTGACAAAAGAAAGAAATTACCGCGAACTGTCAGTATACCTGGACGACCAGCTGATTACGGATATAGCCGAATTGATTCACGAGGTCCCCGAAGATGCCGGAATAATCATCAATCACCTGTCGATCGGCAGAGCGGCAGCGGCTTTCCGTATCCTGGACTTTCCTTTACAGGAAGATGTGATACGTACTTTATCGCCCGCAAAAATAGCAGAGCTCATGAACGAGCTGCCAGCGGATGACCGTACCGCCTTCCTGGAAGAGCTTCCCAGCGAAGCGGTAAAAGAGCTGATCAAACTGCTGGACCCCGAAGAACGGCGCATCACCCTTTCCCTCCTGGGTTACAAGGAGAACAGTGTGGGCCGTATCATGACGCCCGATTACATTGCTGTTAGAGAAGAATGGACCGTGAAGGAAGTGCTGGATTATATCCGCGAGCATGGAAAGGACAGTGAAACCATCGACGTAATTTATGTAATCGACGAAAAAGGGCAGCTGCTGGACGACTTCCGGATACGTGAGTTCCTGCTCGTATCACCGGAAACGGTGGTGCATACCCTCATGGACGACCGCTTTGTATCGCTCCATGCCAACGACGACCAGGAAGAGGCCATCCAGGTTTTCCGGATGGAAAACAGGGTAGCCTTGCCCGTGGCAGACGACCAGGGCATCCTGCTCGGCATTGTGACCATCGATGATATGTTGTGGATCGCCAACGAAGAACATACTGAAGATATCCAGAAGATTGGTGGTACCGAAGCCCTGGACGAGCCTTACCTCGATATGCCCCTGCTCAAACTGGTGAAGAAGCGGGTTGGCTGGCTGGTAGTATTGTTTATCGGTGAAATGCTGACCGCCACCGCCATGGGATTTTTTGAAGATGAAATTGCGAAGGCGGTTGTACTGGCGCTATTTGTACCGCTCATCATTTCCAGTGGCGGTAACAGTGGCTCACAGGCTTCCACGCTTATTATACAGGCAATGGCGCTGGGCGAAATCAGCGTGAGCGACTGGTGGCGCGTGATGCGCCGGGAAATCCTTTCCGGCCTGCTGCTGGGCGGCGCACTCGGCGCCATCGGCTTCCTGCGTATCCTGCTCTGGAATACCCTGTTCAATACTTACGGCGCACACACCGTGCTGATAGGCGCTACAGTAGGCATTTCCCTGGTAGGCGTAGTATTGTGGGGAACCCTCTCCGGTTCTATGCTGCCGCTGGTACTGAAGAAATGCGGCGCGGATCCTGCTACCTCCTCGGCACCTTTCGTGGCTACCCTGGTGGATGTAACCGGGTTGCTGATTTACTTTACAGTAGCCTATACCCTCATGAAAGGCATCTTGCTGTAATGCGCAACTATAGCGGGGGAAAAGGCTTTTCCTCCGCTAATAACAGATCTCTTTAAGCACCGTTCCTTCTCTTGTTTTCCGCACTATAAACAACCGGTCGTATTCATTTTCTCCTATAGAATCCGTATGTGGCCTAGCTTTCAGGCTATGCAAGATAGGGATCAGGGTATTGGAATGCCCTATCACCAGCAGGCGCTTTCCCCAGTCCTGGTGCCGGGTAACCTGGTAAATAAAAGATTCCCCGCTGGTATCTGCGGCATAAAAACAAGTATCGATGTGCAGGTGGATGCGCAAACTATCGGCCGTGGCAACCGCTCTTTTATAAGGCGTAAAGTAAATTTTATTCAGGCCCGAATCCTTCAGCAGCCGGTATAATGCGCCTGCCCTTTCCTGGCCTGCCAGGGTTAAAGTGGAATCCGGACCCGGGTTTCTTTCTGCATGCCTGATCACATAAAAAGTGCCTGTTAAAAAGGTACTGTCTTCAGATACCGGTACCGGTTGGCGGACGGGCTGCTTCGGCTTACAAGCGGTAAAGATCAGGAGGGAAAGAAGTATTGATATGCGCATAGCGTGGATTTAAAGCAGATGACCGCATTACGTCCATCCAAAACTTACGGCAATTTATGATTAAACCGTTACATTTATTCCCCAACAAAATAATGAACCGCTATGAGAAAATGGGTTATACCCGCCATTATTTTTTTATCAGCCAATCGCATCAGTGCCCAACAGGCAATGCCGCTCACGGTAGAAAAGATCATGCGCGATCCCAAATGGATAGGAACTTCTCCTGATAACGTTTTCTGGGGTGCCGACAACCAGACCGTTTATTTCAGCTGGAATCCCGGCAAGCAACTGAGCGACTCCCTTTACTATGCCGGTGTTAAAAACAATACGCCCCGGATTACGGCCGCAGGTGAGCGCTCCCTTATTAACGCCAAAGCTGCCGGTACCTGGAATGCAGATAAATCGCTACTGGCTTATTCCTATGAAGGGGATATTTATTTACTGGAGATAAAAAGCGGGAAAACCACCCGCATCACCAATACCAAAGCCGTGGAGTTTAACCCCGCATTCAGTTTCGGCGGTAAACAGGTGGTGTTTCAGCAAAACCGCGATCTCTATGGCTGGGACAAAGCGTCCGGGTTAATCAGTCAGCTTACCAGCTTTGAAGCAGGCAGCAAGCCGGCCGAAAACGATGAGCGTAAAACCGGCAACGCAGAAGAAAAGTTCCTCAAAGCACAGCAAGAGGAACTGTTGCAGGTGATCCGTGATAAAAAAACAAAGAAAGACGCCGCCGAAGCTTTTGATAAAGCATACGACCCCAAACCACTACGGTCCCTGTACCTGCAAAACAAAAGATTAAGAGATCTGCAGATCAGTCCCGACGGGCGCTTCGTTACCTATAGCCTTTTCACCGCACCCACTGATGCCCGCAATACCATCGTTCCCGAATTTGTAACCGCCACCGGTTTCACCACCGATATTGCGGCCCGCGATAAAGTAGGCGCGCCGCAAGGCAGCTTCGAAAGCTTTGTATACGACCGGCAGCGTGATACGGTGCTCCCCATCAAAACCACTGATCTCCCCGGCATCAAAGACCAGCCCGATTACGTAAAGGACTACACGAAAAAGGATACGCCCAAAGTAAGGGAAGTAATTGTGAACGGTCCTTACTGGTCGGAACAAGGCACACATGCCATTGCCGACATCCGCTCACAGGATAATAAAGACCGCTGGATTGTACTCCTCAACGCTGAAAACGGTACCGTGAAAACACTGAACCGCCAGCGCGACGAAGCCTGGATAGGCGGCCCCGGCATTGGCTGGAGCATGGGTGGCAGCAATATCGGCTGGATAAATGAAAACACCTGCTGGTTCCAGTCGGAAGCCACCGGTTATTCACATCTGTATACCGCCAATGTAAACGATGGTAGCACTAAAGCCCTCACCAGCGGCAACTATGAAGTACAGGAGGCACAATTATCTCCCGATAAAAAATACTTTTATATTATCACCAATGAAGTACACCCCGGTGAAAAACAATTTTACCGTATAGGCGTTGCCGGTGGAAAGGCCGAAAGGATCACTACCCTGCCCGGCGCCAATGAAGTAACTGTTTCTCCGGATGGAAAATGGATTGCGTTCCGTTACTCCTATTCCAACAAACCCTGGGAATTGTATGTGCAGCCAAACACACCGGGCGCAAAAGCAGTACAGGTCACCAACCTGGCGCAGACCGATGAATTTAAATCATATCACTGGCGCGATCCGCAGGTAATAACGATTACCGCGCGGGATAACCAGCCCGTGTATGCCCGCTTATACACCCCGGACCCTGCAAAAAATAATGGCGCGGCAGTGATTTTCGTACATGGCGCAGGCTACCTGCAAAATGCACATAAATGGTGGAGCTCCTATTTCAGGGAATACATGTTCCATAACCTGCTCACCGATAAAGGCTATACCGTACTGGACATGGATTACCGTGGCAGTGCCGGCTACGGCCGCAACTGGCGTACAGGCATTTACCGCTATATGGGCGGCAAGGATCTGGACGATGAAGTGGACGGCGCAAAATATCTGGCAGAAAAATTGCAGGTGGACGCCCATCGTATCGGTATCTACGGAGGCAGTTACGGCGGCTTTATGACGCTGATGGCCCTGTTCACCCAGCCAGATGTGTTTGCATCCGGCGCTGCGCTGAGGTCTGTAACGGACTGGGCGCATTATAATCATGGCTACACCAGCAATATACTGAATGAACCATTCACTGACAGTATTGCTTACCGCAGGTCTTCCCCCATCTACTTTGCAGATGGGCTGAAAGGCAAACTGCTGATGTGTCATGGCATGGTGGATACCAATGTGCATTTCCAGGATATCGTGCGGCTGTCGCAGCGACTGATTGAATTAGGGAAGAATAACTGGGAGCTGGCCGTGTATCCCGTGGAAGACCACGGATTTACTACGCCCAGCAGCTGGACAGATGAATATAAAAGAATACTTTTGCTCTTCGAGAGTACGCTCTTGAAGAGATGATTGCATTTTAAATTTTTTTATTTAGTTCCGTCGATATAAAAAAATTACAAAAGGGGGATACAGTGAATGATGCAGGCTAATGTTAAGGAATCTTAATATTCGCAAGGATCGTTCCCGGTATTCCCTTTTTCATTTTACATTAGGACCGTTGTAAAATGCATGCTGACCATATCTTTACTTAAACAATATTCACATTTTCTGATGTGATCTTAACATTTTAATGCGATATTGCAATGATAAAACCTAGCACAAATCCAAAAACCTTATGTGTGGAATCGTAGCTTACATCGGGCAGAGAGAAGCCTACCCGGTAGTATTAAAAGGCCTCAAAAGACTGGAATACCGCGGATACGACAGCGCGGGAGTAGCCCTGATCAATAACGGGTTACAGGTATACAAGAAAAAAGATAAAGTTGCCGCCCTCGAAGCATTCGTGGAAGGAAAAGATCTCCGGAGTCATATTGCCATCGGGCATACCCGCTGGGCAACACACGGAGAACCCTGCGACCGCAATGCGCACCCGCATTTATCCGGCGACGGTAAACTGGCCATGATCCACAATGGCATCATTGAAAACTATGTACAGCTGAAACAGGAGCTCATTAACCAGGGGCATGTTTTTCATAGTGATACCGATACCGAAGTACTCCTTCATTTTATTGAGGAAATCAAAAAACAAAACCAGTGTTCACTGGAAGAAGCCCTGCGCATCGCTTTAAAAAGAGTGGTAGGCGCTTATGTGATTGTACTCATTGATGAAGAAAATCCGGATACCCTCATCGCCGCCCGCAAGGGAAGCCCGCTGGTAATAGGCGTTGGCAAGGGCGAACACTTCCTGGCTTCTGATGCATCTCCCATCATTGAATACACGAAAGAAGTAGTGTATGTAAATGATTATGAAATTGCCATCATCAAAGCAGATGAACTGATCCTGAAAAACATTTCCAATGAAAGGCAAACGCCTTACATCCAGAAACTGGATATCGAACTGGCCGCCATTGAAAAGGGAGGCTATGATCATTTCATGCTGAAGGAAATCTTTGAACAGCCGCAAACGATCTTCGATAGCTTACGTGGCCGTTTAGACGCGAAAAAAGGCACCCTCACCATGGGTGGTATGCGCGAATATGCGGATGTGCTGAGCAATGCCAAACGTATCATCATCGTAGCCTGCGGTACCTCCTGGCACGCAGGGCTGGTAGCCGAATACATGATTGAAGAATTATGCCGCATCCCGGTGGAAGTGGAATACGCTTCCGAGTTCCGCTACCGCAACCCGGTGGTAGGTCCCGGTGATGTCATCATTGCCGTATCGCAATCCGGCGAAACAGCCGATACCCTCGTAGCCATTGAAAGCGCTAAAGAAAAAGGCGCTATCATTCTCGGCGTTTGCAACGTGGTAGGTTCTTCTATTGCACGCTTATCTCACGCCGGCGCCTATACGCATGCCGGTCCTGAAATTGGCGTGGCCAGCACCAAAGCCTTTACTGCCCAGCTGGCAGTGCTTTGCCTGGTAGGCTTAAAACTGGCGGCCGATAAAGGCACCATCACCCCGCAAAGGTTCCAGCACCTGCTGGATGAACTGGAGCAGGTTCCTGAAAAAGTAGCAACGGCCCTGAAACTGGATAACCAGATCAAACAGGTAGCCGCCAAATATAAAGACGCACGTGATTTTCTCTACCTGGGCCGCGGATACAACTTCCCGGTAGCCCTGGAAGGAGCGCTCAAACTGAAAGAAATTTCCTACATCCACGCGGAAGGCTATCCTGCTGCGGAAATGAAACACGGTCCCATTGCACTGGTAGATGAAAACCTGCCGGTAGTAATTGTAGCCACGAAAGACAGCTACTACGAAAAAGTAGTGTCTAACATTCAGGAAATTAAAGCCCGTAAAGGTAAAGTGATCGCAGTAGTAACAGAAGGCGACAACACCATTCCTCCCATGGCGGATGATGTAATTTTTGTGCCTGCGGCAGATGAAATGGTAGCCCCTATCATTTCTGTAGTACCGTTACAACTGCTCGCTTATCATATAGGCGTGCTCAAAGGTCTGGACGTTGATAAACCCCGGAACCTTGCGAAATCAGTTACAGTAGAATAAAGACAATGGAGATACTCATCTGGTTATTTTATTATCTGCACGCATAATAAAATAACCAGATAGTCATTTCTCCTCAAATGATGTATCCTCATGAATAATATCCAAAAAAGACCCCTTTCCGATCTGGGGTATAATTTCATTGAAACCACGTTACCGAAAGGCAAAGACGAATATTATCTCCGTAATGAACAATGGAGCAGGCAGGACCAGTACAGGAAATTAACAGCATACGAAATAGAATCGCTGGTACGTAATGATAACACCTCCGACGACTGGAATATTATTTTTGTTTCCAACGAATTTGATCCGCAACTGGTACAGCACTGCCACTTTTTCGGGATGGTACGTATCGGGAAACTGGAACCCTACTACCTGGAGTTCCATAACCTTCGGATGCCGGTGGGATTGTACAACAGTACCATCTGCGCCTGCGACTTCGGCGACAATGTAGTGGTACACAACGTAAATTATTTATCGCATTATATCCTCGGCAACGAGGTAATTGTAGCCAACGTAAACGAAATGGCTACTACCGATTATGCTAAGTTCGGAAACGGTATCCTGAAAGAAGGCGAAAACGAAAACGGCCGCATCTGGATGGAACTGTGCAATGAAAACGGCGGCAGAAGCGTAATGCCCTTTGATGGTATGCTCCCCGGAGATGCTTACCTGTGGACACGCTACCGCGATGATGAACAACTGCAGCAGCAATTCAAATCGTTCACAGAAAAACAATTCGATAAAAAGCGTGGCTACTACGGTATGGTTGGCGATCGTACAGTGATCAAAAACTGTAAGATGATCAAAGATGTTACCATTGGTACGGACGCATACCTGAAAGGCGCCAACAAATTGAAAAACCTTACCATCAACAGCAGCAGCGAAGCTTCTTCACAAATAGGAGAAGGCTGCGAAATGGTAAACGGTATCATCGGCTACGGCTGCCGCGTATTCTACGGCGTGAAGGCCGTTCGTTTTGTAATGGCCTCGCACTCGCAGTTGAAATACGGCGCCAGGCTGATCAACTCCTATCTCGGCAACAACGCCACTATCTCCTGCTGCGAAGTATTGAACTCACTCATCTTCCCGGCACATGAACAACACCATAACAACTCGTTCCTGTGTGCAGCGCTGATCATGGGTCAAAGCAACATGGCGGCAGGCGCCACTATCGGCTCCAATCACAACTCACGCGGCGCTGATGGTGAAATCATTGCCGGCAGAGGATTCTGGCCAGGCCTGTGCGTAAGCCTGAAACATAATTCCCGCTTCGCCAGCTTCACCCTTATTTCCAAAGGCAACTATATGTCGGAGCTGAATATCTCCATTCCATTCAGCCTGGTGGTAAATGATGAACATGAAAACCGCCTGAAAATAATGCCCGGCTACTGGTTCCTCTACAACATGTACGCCATTGCCAGGAACTCCTGGAAATATGTTGACCGCGACAAACGCACCGATAAACAACAACTCATTGAATACGATTACCTGGCGCCCGATTCTGTAGAGGAAATATTCCAGGCGCTGGCGATCATGGAAACCGCCACCGGGAAAGCATGGTACGCCCTGCCGGAAAATGCCTCCAAAAAAGAACTAACGGAAAAGGACCTCCGTAAAAAAGGAAAGGACCTGTTAAAAAATAGTCCGGAAGAAGTAGCCAAGCTCACCATTCTCTCCAAAGGATTTGAAAACAGCTCGCGTGAAGTAGAACTGCTGAAAGTACACAAAGCTTACCCACTGTTCGTGGAAATGATAGTACTGTATGCTGTTAAAAATATTCTCGCCGCAGAAAAACCATCATTCCCTGGCTTTACAGGCAGCAGTGAGCACCGCTAAACGCGGCGACTGGCAAAACATCGGCGGACAACTGATGAAAGCGGAAACAGTAGCTACGCTCAAAACAAAGATCCGGAAAAACAAGATCAGCAGCTGGCCGCAACTGCACACGGCCTATGAAGAAATAGGCAATGAATATGCAGCCGACAAATTACAACATGCCGTAGCCTGCCTGCTGGAAATAAAAGACAGCTCCCTGAAAAATATGACCACCGCCGATCTCGCGCAATGGATGAACGATTCTGTTGGAACGATGGAGTGGATCACCGCACAAATTAAACGCTCCAGGGAGAAGGACTACAAAAATCCGTTCCGCCAGCTCGCCTATGAAAGTGAAAAAGAAATGAATGCAGTAGTTGGCAGCCTGGAAGATAATAGTTTCATTAAACAAACTGCTGAAGACCTGGAAAAGTATAAATTGCAGGTAAACAAAACCATCAGCGAATGGGAGCTATAAAAAAAGTAAGATGCCACTGGTCGGAGAAAGATAAGCTTTACCAGGACTACCACGACGAAGAATGGGGCACGCCCAGTCATGACGATAAACATCTCTTTGAAATGTTATGCCTGGAAGGTGCGCAGGCTGGCCTCAGCTGGTATACCGTACTTACCAAAAGAGAAAATTACCGTAAAGCCTTTGATAACTGGGACGCTAAAAAAATAGCGAAATACGACGAGAAAAAAGTGGAAGAACTGATGCAAAACGAAGGCATCATCCGCAACCGTCTGAAAATAAAATCTGTGATCGGCAACGCAAAAGCCTACCTCGCAGTTCAAAAGGAATTCGGCAGCTTTGACAAATACATCTGGTCATTTGTCAACCACAAACCCATCGTTAATCACTACCGCAAAGGCATGGCCGGCGTTCCCGCCAAAACAGCCATTTCCGACGCCATGAGCAAGGACCTGCTGAAACGGGGGTTCAAATTCGTGGGCTCCACCATCTGCTACGCCTACATGCAGGCCACCGGCATGGTAGACGACCACATGGAGGAGTGCTGGAAGAAGCGCGGGTAATGCGGATTTTGTCTTGCTCAGGATTACGCTGATTATACTGATTACCGGGATTTTTACTTTCTTGATTTTATAAAGGATTAAGGGAGATAGCAGCGGAGATATTCGCTTTTATCTCCCTTACTTATTATTAAAAAAATCAAAGAAATCCAAAAAATCCAAAAGTAAAAATCCCGGTAATCAGTATAATCAGCGTAATCCTGAGCAAGACAAAACTCGCGGCGGTCCTACTCGATCCGTACCTCACTTAGCGAAGCATTGCCGAGAAAGGAGTAGTCCGTGAGCGTGTTCAGAAAGAAATACAGCTGCCGCTTTTCCTGGTCCGACAACGGGATGCCCTGCTTCACCAGCGGATCGGTGGTGGGAGTGACCTTTACACCATGGTCATAGAAGTCAAAAACCTGGAAAATATCGAAGAACCGCCCATCGTGCATATAAGGGGCGCTTTTGAGAATATTGCGCAGGGAAGGCACCTTAAAACGAAGATTGTCGTCTGTGCTTCCAGTGATCTTCATCCGGCCGATGTCATTCAATGCCGGTAAATAAGGCAGGCCATTACTGCGGTAGGTGAGATCTGTGAACAATGGTTCCTTATGACAGGCCGCGCACTTCTCCTGGAAAACGGTGTATCCTGCGTTTTCTTCAGCAGTGAAGGCAACGCCGGGGACTTTGAGCATTACGCTGTCGTATTTGGAACCGGCCGATACCATGGTGGCAATAAACTGCGTGAAGGCTTTGAACATGCGTTCACTCGTGATTTCTTCCGTACCAAAAGCAGCTTTGAACATACTCCTGTATTCGGAGTCTGTCTGCATTTTTTGTATCAGCACCTTCAGGTCTACCGCCATTTCGTTGTGGTCTGTTAAGGGGGTGAGTGCCTGTATTTCGAGATGATTCACACCGCCATCCCACATAAACGCTTTTTGCCAGATCATGTTGAACAGTACCGGTACAGAGCGGATACCCTGCTGCCCGGCCACGCCATGCGCCAATGCGTGGTCAAAATGGCCGAAAGCCGCAAACTGCTGGTGGCAAAAACCACAGGACACGGTGCTGTCCTGCGACAGGCGGTAATCATAAAACATAAACCGGCCCAATGCCACACCTGGTTTGGTGAGCGGGTTACGGGTGAAGTCGTATACCGGCCGCGGAAAATGCGCGGGCAGCTGCAGTAAAAAAGGCTCCGGCCCTTTTACCGCGCGCTTCTTGGTACCCGCCTGCACCAGCGCCAGCAAAAGGCAAAACGCCCCAATGATGTATATGACCTTATGATTCACGCAGCGGCTAATTGGAAATACCTGTTATGTTAAACATATGCTGATAATTGCCGGCTACCTGTCTTGCTTTTACGCCCGGCGCCATGATCACGGTTATCTTTTTAAAACTTACGGTATCCGGTAAAAACCACCTTTCCACATCGGCAGTAAGATTAATACGGGGTTGTTTACCTGCTGCAATTGTTACCGGCTGCGGAAGCGGCAGCGTCACATTTTTCAGTACACCATCTTTTGTTTTATAACCGCCGCAATGAAATAAAAATTCCTGCATAGGCGTGTTAACCGCAGCAGAATGACCTTCTATCTGCGCCATAATATAACCGCTGTTCCACGTCCAGAACATGCCGGATTCTACAGCCAGCGCGCCGGATTGCACCCCGCTCACATTACGGATACTATCTACCCCGATCAGGAAACGGATACTCTTATATTCGCCGGCAGGAATGCTATCCAGCAGGATATTTTTTGAACTGTCGATCGCATCATCTACCAGAAAATAAGCCGGTGGTAAAGTAACCATGTTGCCATTGACGGCTTCCAGTGAAAAGTTGCTGAGGAAATAACGGAAACGGCTGATGGTAAAAGCCTCTCCGGAAGCATTGGTGTAAGTGATCTCTTTCCTTACCAGTGGCTGCTGCCCCATCAGGTGGGTGAAAGACAATTGCAGGGAAGGCACAGGCCCGGGATCAGCAGGCACCCCGGCAAACAACGTGGTTACAACCAGGAACCAGCAAGCATAGGAAGCAAAAATCCGCAAAATCATGGTATCCTCTTTTGTTAAAGAAAGTTACAATGATTTTGCGGATTAAATATTAAAAAGAAATCTGCTGATTAAACTCTTTTATATCCTTTCCAGCCGTACAAAAACACAACAACAAAGCAGAAAGTAGGAATGCCGTAAGAAATAGCCAGCGACTGCCATTCCGTTACAATCCCCATCAGGTAAGGAACGGAAGCACCACCTACGATAGACATTACCTGGAAAGAAGCGCCGCGTTTGGTATGTACACCCAGGTCTTTTACGCCCAATGCAAAAATGGTAGGGAACATAATAGACATGAAGAAGAAGATAGCGATAAGCGCGTATACAGAAGGAGCCCCGTTACCAGTCATTACAAAAGCGCAGAGTAGGACATTTATAAACGCATAAACAGCAAGCAATTGATTCGGAGCGATTTTGCGCATAAGTGCTGTGCCCACAAAGCGACCTCCTGTGAACAGTGCCATACCAATAGAGAGCAGAAGAGATGCATTTTTAGCAGAGGTGCCATGCCAGTATTCAGTTACATAGTTAATAAACAAAGCGCCCACACCTACCTGAGCCGCCACATAAAAGAATTGTGCTACCACTCCTAATACAAAATGCCGGTGAGCAAAAAGCGGGCGGGTATCCGCCATCACCTCTTCACCTTCCTGTTTTGCTTCTTCAATTTCTGGCAAGGGAGTTCTTACGAAAAAAGCTGCTATTAGCAATACTACAACAGCAATAGCAACATAAGTAATCTTTACCGTGGTGAGATCTCCTTTACCAGTGCCGAGAAATAGCCAGGCACCAATAATAGGTCCCAGGAAAGACCCCAG
This sequence comes from Chitinophaga sp. W3I9, assembly GCF_050434025.1. Lineage (NCBI taxonomy): Bacteria > Pseudomonadati > Bacteroidota > Chitinophagia > Chitinophagales > Chitinophagaceae > Chitinophaga > Chitinophaga sp. W3I9. The sequence continues at coordinate 2,354,107 of NZ_JBNPWC010000001.1, read as the reverse complement.
CCCGTTAAAACACTGTGATAAATTCAACCGTTGCTCGGAAGTAGCTTTATCTCCCAACACGGTTACATATGGATTGGCAGCCGTTTCCAGGCAGGCCAATCCGCAAGCAAGTATAAACAATGCCAGCAGGAAGAAATCAAAATTGAGTGCGTTGGCCGCTGGATAAAAAAGAAATGCACCGGTAGCATACAACAGCAAACCCAGTATGATCCCCTTCTTGTAGCCAAATTTGTTCATAAACATTCCCGCAGGAAATGCCATGAGGAAATAAGCGCCGAAATAAGCGCCCTGTAATAAAGTAGAACGTTTCGTAGTAATGCTCAATACTTCCTGGAAATGTTTATTTAATACATCCAGCAGCCCGTATGCCAGTCCCCATAGGAAGAACAGGCTGGTAACCAGGATCAGCGGGAACAGGTAGCTGCCAGGCTTTGCGCCTGTATCTTTACTGGTGGTATAGGTGGAATTACTTACTGCGCCTCCGGCCATAACGAAGAATTTAATGTTTCAGGTGATTAAATGTTGATAACGTGTGTTGGCTCTTTATCCTTAGCTGATAGATCTGTCGAGATGCGTGTAACCACCATCTACGTATACGATTTGTCCGGTTGTATGAGATGAACGTGGCGACAGCAGGAATACGGTGCTGTTGGCGATTTCTGTTGAAGTGGTCATCCTTTTTTCAAATGGAATGTTAGCCGTGATAGACGCCAGTTTTTCTTTTGGATTGGGCAACGAATTAATCCAGGTTTCATACAGCGGCGTCCATACTTCAGCTGGGATAACCGTGTTTACACGGATGGAGTATGGCAGCAATTCCACTGCCCACTCGCGGGTGAGCGCGTTGATTGCGCCTTTGGAGGCAGCATAACCACTGGTGTTCCCCTGGCCGGTATCGGCTACTTTAGATCCGATGTTCACAATATTTCCTTTGGTGACCTTCAGGTACGGCAATGCAAAATGCGCCAGGTTGTAGTAGTGTGATAAATTATTTTGCAGCGACTGCGTAAACCGCTCGGGGCTGCCATTTTCCAGTCCTACGCCATCATTGGCGCCGGCATTGTTTACCAGGCCGTCTATTCTGCCATACTTTGCTATCGTTTCAGAGATCACTTTTTTACAATCTTCCACTTTACCCAGTTCTGCGGTAACGGCGATCGCCTTACCACCCACCGCGATAATTTCGTTTACGGTTTTTTCATTATCGGCAGTACTGCGGCCGGCAATCACGGTAATACCACCTTCTGCTGCTATCAGTTTTGCGATAGCTTCCCCGATTCCTTTTGCACCACCGGTAACGATAATCACTTTCTCCTGTAATCCTAAATCCATAGTATGTATGATATTATTTTTTATAGATGATAAAATGAGCGGGCATTGCCTCCCATTATCTGTTCCTGTTCACTTGTTGATAAGGTGCTGATGAAATCCGTCACGATGCCTTTCACTTCGTGGTACCTGGCGGCTACCAGGCACACGGGCCAGTCGGAGCCATACACCAGCCTGTTTGCACCAAAGGCTTCCAGCGCTACTTCCAGGAAAGGCCGGAAGTGTGCCGGCTCCCACTGCTGCCAGTCGGCTTCAGTAACCATGCCGCTTAGTTTGCAGTATACGTTTGGCGACTGTGCAATGCGGCGCATATGTGCCGCCCATGCGTCCAGTTCACCGGCTTTAATATCGGGCTTGGCCAGGTGATCAATGATCAGTGGCTGGTCAGGGAACTGCTGTACAAATTCTTCTACCGCAGGTAACTGTTTCGGATATACGAGAATATCATACGTGAACCGGTGCTTCGCCAGCGCTTTGATACCACGGCAGAAATGTTCCCCGAGAATAAACCGGTTATCCGCCTCACCCTGTACAATATGGCGAAAGCCTTTCAGCTTCGGATGTGCAGCGTACTGTTCCAGTTGTTCACTGATATTTTCAGCGCGGAGGTCTGTCCAGCCCACCACGCCTTTAATAAAATCATGCTTATCCGCCAGCGCCAGTAAAAAGGCCGTTTCATCCGGCGACTGATCCGCCTGTACCGCCACACAGCCGTGAACGCCGTTTTCAGCCAATACGGGGGCCAGGTCTTCCGGGTAAAAGTCGCGGCGGATCACTTCCATAGATTCATCGATCCATGCGTCGCGGACAGGATCGTATTGCCAGAAATGCTGATGTGCGTCAATAACCATGTAGATATTTTTTGCATACCGGTCGCCGGAAGTTCCGGCGGCCGGTATACTTTACAATGCAAAAATCTGATCCATAATCACCCACTTCTCTCCTTCCTTCGCTACCGGCAATGACTGCTGGTATTTCCACATCAGCTGTTCCCACACCTTTACCGCGGGATTGGCAGCGTCCATCGCATCTTTACGTTCAAAGGAGAAAGTATCGTCTACTTCCATGATCATAAACAGGCGGTTACCGGCACGGTAAATATCCATTACGGTAATGCCGGCGTCCGTGATACTCTTTTTTATTTCAGCGGATACGTTGCGGTGATGCGCTTCATATTCGCTGATCAATTGCGGATCATCTACCAGATCCAGCGCCAGACAATATCTTTTCATAATTCTTATTTACAGGCTACAGCAGTTTGTTTGGAAGTACCCAAACCATCAATACCCAGTTCAATCACATCCCCTGCTTTGAGGTATACCTGCGGATTCATGCCCAGGCCCACACCAGCAGGCGTACCGGTGGAAATCACATCTCCCGGGAGCAGGGTCATGAACTGGCTCAGGTAAGCCACTACATAAGCTACGTTGAATATAAAGTTGGAAGTATTGCCATCCTGCATTTTCTGACCGTTAACGGTGAGCCATAAACGAAGATTATTCACATCGGCAATTTCATCTTTGGTAGCCAGCCATGGGCCTAACGGAGCGAATGTATCGCAGCTCTTTCCTTTTACCCACTGTCCGTTTCTTTCAATCTGGAAAGCTCTTTCGCTGTAGTCGTTATGCAGGCAGTAACCCGCTACGTAGTCCATTGCGTCTTTTTCTTCCACATAAGTGGCTTTTTTGCCAATTACTACTGCCAATTCCACTTCCCAGTCGGTTTTCTGACTGTTGCGCGGAATCACCAGGTCGTCGTTTGGACCCACCAGTGCGCTGGTACTTTTAAAGAACACGATAGGTTCTGTAGGAATGGCTGCGTTGGTTTCACGCGCATGATCTGCGTAGTTAAGACCGATGCAGATAATTTTGGAAGGACGGAGGATAGGTGAGCCCAAACGTGTACCGGCAGGCACCTGCGGGCATTCTGCAGCATGTGCGCCATACCATTCTGATAAGCGCGCCAGCCCGTTGGTTTCAAAGAATTTCTCTCCAAAATCTTCACCAAAAGCACTCACGTCAAACATTCCCGCTGCGGTTGCAACACCCGGTTTTTCTTCTCCCGGTAAACCAAACCTGATCAGTTTCATATCGATATTATTTATTTATTAGTCTTACTTAATTTCTTTCAGTGTTTTAATCTGTAATCTTCCGTTTTCCACATGCAGGTCAATCACCGGTTCTGCTTTACCATCTTTTACAAAAGAGAAATACACATGATCATTTTGTCCTGTTGGCTGGATCACACCTTTACTGCCACTGGGCACGGGCATGAACATACTTTTACGGAGACCGCCAAATTCCACATACAGCTCCAGGCTGTCGGGCGAGGCATCCGGCTTGATCTCTGCAATAAAATCTGCCAGGATGTTTCCGGACTGGATACTCTTTTTATATTGCTGCAACATTTCGCCGCCGGCAGATACCTTACCAAGACCCAGCGTGCCTTCCATGTATGCCCAGATTGGCTCAGGCGGCGTGGCAGCCCATAATATTTTCATGTCTTTTTTACTGTCTACAAAAGCGTGGTAATAACGTGGCTGATGATTCGCTTTCATAACGCCGATATAACAGCTGTTGGGCTCATTCCACAACACCTTATAAAGGTCTTGTTCCGGTGCGTCTTTCAGGATTGTTTGTTCAAAAGTTTTTTCCTTTGTTCCCTCTTTCAGCTGAAATTTAATCGTGACCAGCGAAGTATCTTTTTCCTTATCAGAAAAAGTAACAGATACGGTACCACCTGGTGTGGCCGGTTTAACCGCTGTGGCGGAATCCCCGGTGGCAGTTTCCTTGTTGGTACCGGAATTACAGGCAGATAATACGGCTATTGCTATTGCCAGCCCTATTCGAAAATGTTGCATGATATAACTAAAAATTAATGAATGAATAACTTGAAAGATACGGGTAATCGTCCGCACTTTAAAACACACATCACATTAATTATTAATTATTAAGCCTGATAAAACCGCCATCGATGGGATAGTCGGTTCCGGTAATAAAGCCTGCTTCGTCGGAACACAGGAATAACGCCAGGTTACCCACTTCCACTGGTTTAGCCATGCGGCCGATGGGTTGTGTTTTACTCAGCTTATCAAACATTTCAGCTTCCCTGCCCGGGTAATTCTTGGCAATAAATCCATCCACAAACGGCGTGTGTACTCTTGCGGGCGACACGCAGTTGCAACGGATATTAGCGCCGAGGTAATCTTTCGCCACGGATAATGTCATAGTCAGCACCGCGCCCTTACTCATAGAGTAGGCCAGCCTGTCCGGTATACCTACACTGGAAGCAATGGATGCCACATTGAGGATCACACCGCCACCCTGTGCTTTCATTTGTTTAATGACTGCATACATGCAGTTATAGGTGCCCTTCACATTTACCTGGTACACCCTGTCGAAGTCCTGTTCCGCCGTATTTTCGAGGTTACCCACATGCGCAATGCCTGCACAGTTCACCAGGATATCCAGTTTACCGGCCGTTTGTACAATACCGTCCATAACGCCTATCACGGCTGCCTGGTCGGCTACATTGCACGCATGCACACTTGCCTGGCCACCTGCTGCCTTGATTTCCTCTGCTGTAGCTTTACCGCCATCTTCATTCAGCTCCAGGATATGCACCTGCGCACCCTGTGCCCCGAATGCTTTTGCTATCGCCTGTCCTATGCCGCTACCACCACCTGTGATAACCGCTACTTTATTGTCTAGTCTGAACAGTTCCATCATTAAAAAATTTAAGGGTTCTAAAATACCTATTAATATAAGGTGATTGCAATTGTATTTTCACTGTATTTCATACTTTCTTGCCTAATTTTCGCAAAATTCAATAATCAGGTCCAAATACGGGGCTTTTTCTGCAATTTTAAGCACATGAAAATAATACTGTTAGCGGCGCTCCTGTGGACCATTTCCGGCCAGCTATCCGCCCAGAAAATACCGGTGAATAAATACGGACTCGCCGTATTGAGCACCCGGCAGCAATATGATCAGCTGGTGAAAGCCGACAGCAACCAGCTGCTCGTAAACCTGGAAAAGTATATCCCGGGCATCAAAAAAGATGTGCGCTATGCCACCACCAATAACTTCACCAAACAAAAGCTTTATACCCGCACCGATATTTACCTTCGGCTGCCGGCAGCCAAAGCCCTCAAAGCAGTACAGGAAGCCCTGCGCAAAAAGGGATACGGCCTGCTTATTTACGATGCATACCGTCCTTATCATGTAACGGAAACGATGTTTAAAATAGTACCAAACGATCTCTATGCGGCCGATCCCCGCAAAGGATCGGGGCACAACCGCGGCGTAGCCATAGACCTGAGTATGGTAAGCCTGAAAACAAATAAGCCCGTGGCAATGCCTACGGACTTTGATGATTTTACCCTGAAAGCGCATGAAAACTACACCCCGCCGGACCCGGCAATGGCGGCCAACCGCAAATTGTTAAGAGATACCATGATGCAACATGGCTTTAAAGGAAGTTCTACAGAATGGTGGCACTTCTATCTGCCGGGTTATAAAAAATACCCGCTGATGGATATCTTCTTTTAAGATCATGGAATCTTCACGGTATCCACCCGGTTGGGAATCCCCTCCCACTTTAAATAATAGGTGCCGTTATCGGCAGGTATAAAAGAATACGTTTTGGTTTGTGTAGTAAATGCCTGTGTACATACGGTACAGGTATTGTATATATATTCCGCCTTTAGCAGTACGGTATCCTTGTCCCTCATCTCCACAATTTTGTTGATGGCGTAACAGGAATTGGGGAAGGTACAGCTTACATCATAAAAAGCACCATTCTGACCTCTTGCATCGCTGGTGGATTTACCCATGTATTTCGCGCCCACAATATTCACCCATCCGTACTGGGAGCAATTGTCTGCTTCTTTGCTGCAACCGGCAAAGAGTAAAAAGGCAAGGAGTAAGGGAACTGTTTTCATCAGGCAAATATTTCACCCGTAGAACGGGGTGGCGCGGGAAAAGTTACAGCACGCGGATTTTGTCTTTCCCGCTGATTACGCTGATTATACTGATTACTCGGATTTTTACTTTTGGATTTTTTTAGATTTCTTTGATTTTTTAATAATAATTAAGGGAGATAAAAGCGAATATCCGCTTCTATCTCCCTTAATCCTTTATAAAATCAAAAAGTAAAAATCCTGGTAATCAGTATAATCAGCGTAATCAGCGGGAAAGACAAAATCCGCGGCTAGTATATCTTGTTCAGCGCGTCCACGTAGGCGTGCACGGAAGCGTTCACGATATCGGTGGAGATACCGAAACCGTAGTACGACTGGCCGTTATGTTTTACGCGCATGTTTACTTTACTCACATCATCGCTGCCGCCGCGCATGGATTGAATATTAAATTCATCTAGTTCAATATCGTCCTTAATAATATCGTGGATCGCATTGATGGTAGCATTAACGGGACCATTACCGGCAGCACTGGCTTCTTTTTCTTCGCCATTGATACGCAGTTTAACGGTAGCCATGGGGCGGAGCGGATCGCCGCAAACCACCTGCAGTAAGATTACTTTGATGGCATTGTCGCCGTAGGTTTTAGCGTCGCCGTCGCCCATCAGTTCCAGCAGATCGGCATCATTGATTTCCTTTTTGGTATCCGCCATCAGCAGGAAGCGTTGGTACACTTCGTCGATGTTTACTCTTTCCAGGTTGTATCCCAGGCGCGACAGGTGATGCTTCAGCGCATGACGGCCGCTGCGGGCAGTGAGGATAATGGAGTTGGAGTTGATCCCTACATCTTCAGGGTTCAGGATCTCGTAGTTCTCGCGGTGTTTCAGCACGCCATCCTGGTGGATGCCGGAGCTGTGCGCAAATGCGTTACGGCCTACAATGGCTTTGTTGGGCTGTACCGGCATGTGCATCATGGTTTCCACAAGATTACTGATTTCATAGATCCCTTTTGAGTTGATCTGGGTATGATAACCCAGGGCATGATGCGTTTTCAGGATCATGGCTACTTCTTCCAGCGAAGTGTTACCGGCACGTTCACCGATACCATTGATAGTACATTCCACCTGGCGGGCGCCGTTGATAATACCTGCAATGGTATTGGCGGTAGCCAAACCGAGGTCGTTATGACAGTGAACGGAAATGATCGCTTTATCGATATTGGAAACGTGATCTACGAGGTACTTGATTTTTGCGCCATACTGATCGGGCAGGCAGTAACCGTTGGTATCGGGGATGTTAACGGTGGTAGCACCGGCTGCAATCACGGCTTCGATCATGCGGGCCAGGTATTCATTGTCTGCGCGGCCGGCATCTTCTGCATAAAATTCCACATCGTCGGTAAACTTGCGGGCATACGTTACAGCGGCTACGGCACGTTGTAAAATTTCATCGCGGGTGCTGTTGAATTTATATTTGATGTGCATATCGGAAGAACCGATACCGGTATGGATACGTTTGCGTTTTGCGAAGCGTAAAGCATCTGCGGCAGCATCAATGTCTTTGTTATTGGCACGGGTAAGTGCGCAGATCACGGGCTCTGTAACCGCTTTGGAAATTTCCACCACGCTCTGGAAGTCGCCCGGACTTGAAATCGGGAAACCTGCTTCAATGATATCTACGCCTAGTGCTTCGAGTTTTTTAGCTACTTCAATTTTTTCAACGGTTGTCAGCTGACAGCCGGGGACCTGTTCTCCATCACGCAAGGTGGTATCAAAGACGTATACACGATTTTTATCCATGATAGTGTAATAATTTTATTGAATGATTAATTCAGATTCTCTAATACTTTGGCGCCCATCGCATCGGTGCCCATAATGAAATCGTTCACGGTGTGTTTGTTGGCGATGTCCATTGTTCTGTAACCTTGTCTGAGAGTGGCTTCCACGGCTTTGATCACCCGTTGTGATTCTGTTTTCAGGCCGAAGGAAATATCCAGCATGAGGGCAGCTGATAAGATAGAAGCCAGCGGATTGGCAATGCCTTTACCGGCAATATCATGTGCAGATCCGTGGATCGGTTCAAAGAAACCGGTGCTGTCACCGATGGAGGCAGATGCCAGCATACCCATGGAGCCAGCGATCTGTGAGGCTTCATCCGTAAGGATATCACCAAACAGGTTACCCGTAACCACTACATCAAAGCGTTTAGGATCTTTGATCAGCTGCATGGCCGCGTTGTCGATGAACATATGTTCTGTTTCCACATCAGGATATTCTTTTGCTACTTCCTGTACCACTTCTCTCCAGAGACGGCTTGCTTCCAGCACGTTTGCCTTATCCACAGAGCACAGCTTTTTGCGGCGGGTGCGCGCTGCTTCGTAAGCTTTGCGGGCAATGCGTTCTACTTCATAACGGTGGTAGATCATGAGGTCGGAAGCGGTGTTGCGGTCGGCAGTCCGGATCTTTTCACCGAAATACACGTCGCCGGTCAGCTCACGGAAAAAGAGGATATCTGAACCGCGTAAAATTTCCGGTTTAATGCTGGATGCTTCCAGCAGTTCATCAAACAACTTTATCGGGCGGAGGTTGGCATACAATCCCAGTTCTTTCCTGATCTTCAGTAAACCTTGTTCTGGTCTTACTTTCAGGGTAGGATCGTTGTCATATTTAGCATGACCGATAGCGCCGAACAGGATAGCATCGGCGTTCCGTGCTTTCTGCAGCGTTTCTTCAGGCAGCGGATCACCGGTAGCTTCAATGGCTACGTGCCCCATGATCCCTTCTTCGAAGGTAAAAGTGTGGTGATAATTTTTGGCTATTGTTGTCAGCACTTTTTGTCCCCATGCGGTCACTTCCTGTCCGATCCCATCCCCGGGTATAACTAGTATTTTCTTCTCAACGCCCATATATGTGTTTAGCTTTTAGTATTTAGCTTTTTGATGATTAGAAATTATATGTTCTTGTGGTTTCGTATTGTTCAATTTCTTTACGGAGGCTCAGCAGGTAATCGATATCATCATAGCCGTTGAGCAGGCATGTTTTTTTATACTGGTTGATATCGAAGTTTTCTTTTTCGCCGGTGCTCACAATTTTTATGAACTGGTTTTCCAGGTCTACTTCCAGTTCGGCTTTAGGATCGGCTTCTATGGCTTTAAAGATCCGGTCCAGGAAATCTTCTGATACCTGGATGGGTAAAATGAAGGTGTTGAGGGCGTTATTTTTAAAGATGTCTGCAAAGAAGCTGCTCACCACTACTTTAAAACCGGCATCCGCAATCGCCCAGGCAGCGTGTTCACGGGAGGAACCACAACCGAAGTTTTTACCGCCTACGAGGATCTGGCCACTGTAGATGGGATTGTTCATCACAAAATCCGCCTTTGGCGTATTATCGGCTTCATAGCGCCAGTCGCGGAACAGGTTTTCGCCGAAACCTTCCCGGGTGGTAGCTTTCAGGAAGCGTGCGGGGATGATCTGGTCTGTATCTATATTCTCGATGGGTACAGGTACCGCAGATGAAACGAGGTGTTGAAATATTTTACTCATGATGATTTTACAGTTTAAATTTTTGTGGCGGCTACTCTCAGGCGCACATAATCCGCATACAATTCGCCGTTCCGCATCAGCTGTGGCGCCAGTTCGTATTGCACCTGCTGCAGGATGGCGCCTTTGTCCTGTTCCGGCACACCGGCAAAAAAGTGAGCGCCAAACATCTCCAGCCAGTCGCTGATGCCTGTTTCCGGATCCACCAGTTTTGAAGGGCGGTCAAAAAAATGCACCCTGTCTATTTTAAAACCTTCCTTTTCCAGCAGGGTAGTATATTCTGCCGGAGATGGAAAATACCAGAACGGTTCGTAGGTATAACCCCGTTGCTGCATGGCCTTTTCCAGGTAAGTAAGGATCTGCTGCACATTGCCTTTGCCACCCATTTCTATCACCAGCCGGCCGCCTTTTTTAAGTTGGGCGTACATCCGGCTGATGGCTTTTTCCTTCTCCCGCACCCAGTGGAGGGTAGCATTGGAAAAGATGCCATCAAACTGTTGTGGCAGGGAAAAAGTAGTAGCGTCGCCCACTTCAAAGGAAATGCCGGGAAAATGTTCACGGGCGCTGCTGATCATAGCGGCGGAAGCATCTATTCCTGTTACGGTGGCGCCTTTTTGCGCCAGCTGCGCGGTGAGTTCACCGGTGCCGCAACCCAGGTCCAGGATATTTTCCCCCGATTGCGGCTGCAGCCAGTCGATCAGGCTGTTGCCATATTCAAACACGAAGGCGTGTTTTTCTTTGTATAAGTCAGCGTTCCATTGATCCATAGCTTTCGGCTTTACTTGTTCTTTTTGTTAACTATTGGCCCAACAATTCCCTTACATCTGTTACCCTGCCCGTAATGGCTGCTGCCGCCGCGGTGAGCGGACTGGCCAGGAAGGTGCGGGCATTGGGACCCTGACGACCTTCAAAGTTACGGTTGGAAGTAGAAATGCAGTACATGCCGGCAGGCACTTTATCTTCATTCATGGCCAGGCAGGCGGAGCAACCTGGTTCACGCAGCTGGAAACCGGCTTCGGCAAATATTTTGTCGATGCCTTCTTCCATGGCCTGGGCCTCCACCTGTTTGGAGCCGGGAACGATCCATACCACTACATCGTCTGCTTTATGTTTGCCTTTCACAAAATCTGCTACGAGGCGTAAATCTTCAATGCGGGAGTTGGTGCAACTGCCAATGAATACATAATCCACTTTTTTGCCCAGCAGTTCAGCGCCGGGTTGGAGGTCCATATACTCAAGCGATTTTTTGAAAGAAGGCCTTTCTTTCTCGTCGAGCTGCTCCAGTGAAGGGATGTGGCGGGTAACGCCCATGCCCATACCGGGGTTGGTACCATAAGTAATCTGTGGTTCTATATCGGCGGCGTCAAAGGTAAGCACCTGGTCAAATACGGCGTCGCTGTCGGAATACAGCGTTTTCCAGTATTCCAGTGATTTATCCCAGTCGGCTCCCTCAGGCGCGAACTCGCGGCCTTTGATATAATCGAAAGTGATATCGTCCGGGGCGATGAGTCCTCCGCGGGCGCCCATTTCAATGCTCATGTTGCAGATGGTCATACGGGCCTCCATACTGAGACTGCGGATGGCTTCCCCTGCATATTCCACGAAGTAACCGGTAGCGCCGGAAGCGGATATTTTAGAGATGATATAAAGAATGATGTCTTTAGAAAGTACGCCCTTGCCCAGTTGTCCGTTCACTTCGATCTTCATCCGCTTGGGCTTGTATTGCAGAATGCATTGGGTGGCCAGTACCTGTTCCACTTCGGAAGTGCCGATACCAAAGGCAACAGCGCCAAAAGCTCCGTGGGTGCTGGTGTGGCTGTCGCCGCAAACGATGGTCATGCCAGGCAGGGTGATGCCCAGCTCCGGTCCTATCACGTGCACAATGCCCTGGAACCGGTGGCCCAGTCCGTAAAGCTCTACACCGAATTCAGTAGTATTTTTTGTCAACATTTCCACCTGGCGGCGGCTCAATGCTTCTTTGATAGGCTGGTCCTGGTGTAAGGTAGGTACGTTGTGATCGGCGGTAGCCCTGGTTTTAGCCGGGCGGAATACCGGGATGCCACGCTTACGCAGCCCGTCAAATGCCTGGGGGCTCGTCACCTCGTGAATAAAGTGCGTGTTGATGTACACCGCATCGGGATGCCCCGGCTTGCTAACCACTATATGGCCATCCCAGATTTTATCAAATAACGTTTTTCCCATCCTTTTGCTTCCTTTTATAATTGTTTATACCTTCAAATCTAATGGTCCTTAATTAATTGCCATATCGCTAAATTTGCTTTAATTACAACCTTTAAACACCACTGATACACGTTAATATACTGTTTATCAATAAATTACAAGATTTTAATAACGATGCCCAACAGTCAAAGTGATGCTTTATTCATATTAATAAAAACCTTAACAAAAGCCGAAAAACGCAATTTTCAGTTGGCGTTTAACAAAAACAACACCAAGGAAGATGTACTTTTTATCCAATTGTTCACCACGCTGGACAAAATGAAAGAGTACGATGAAGAGCAGATACTGAAGAAAATAACGGATATTAAAAAGCAGCAGCTATCGAATGTAAAAGCACATCTTTACAAGCACCTGTTATCCAGTTTGCGGCAGCTATATAAACAAAAGGACCCGTTGATCGACCTGCGCGAGCAGCTGGATCATGCGCGGGTGCTGTATAACAAAGGGCTGTACAACCAGAGCCTGAAGATACTGGCCAAAGCCAAAACGATGGCGCAGGAACAGGAAGAGGTGATGCTGACCTATGAAATTGTGGAGTTTGAAAAGCTGATTGAATCGCGGCATATTACGCGAAGCCTGGAAAACCGGGCGGAAGTGCTGAGTGCCGAGTCCAGGCAGATAGAACAGCAGCTCACCAATATCAGCCGCCTGTCTACCCTTTCCCTGCGGATGTATGGCCTTTACCTCAAGCTGGGCCACGCGCGCAATGAGCGGGATGCCGAAATGGTAAAGTCTTTTTTTGAAAGCCAGCTGCCGCCCTTGCAGCATGTGCATATGAGCTTTTACGAAAAAGTGTACATGTACCAGGCATCGAGCTGGTACTACTATATTCTGCAGGACTTCGTGATGTATTACCGATATACGCAGAAATGGGTGGACCTGTTTCGCAAATACCCGTCCCTGCAGCAAACGGATATGGATCTGTATATTAAAGCGCAGCATAATTTACTGACCGCGCATTTTTATACTTCGAATTTTGAAAAGTTCAAAACAGCCCTGCAGGACCTGGAAGAATTTATCCGGGACAACCAGGATAATTTCCACGAAAACACCCGCACCTCTGCTTTTGTATACCTGTATACCGCCAAAATAAACCGTTATTTCCTGGAAGGCACGTTCAGCCAGGGTTTGGAAATGGTGCCGGAACTCGAAACAGAGATCACCAGGCATACCCTGAAAATAGACCAGCACCGGGTGCTGGTATTTTACTATAAGATTGCCTGTTTATATTTTGGTAGCGGTGACAACAACAAAGCCATTGTTTATCTTAATAAAATTATCAATTTAAAAATTGGTAACCTGCGGGCAGATATCCAGTGTTTTGCCCGTATCCTGCACCTCATTGCACATTACGAACTGGAGAATTACAGCCTGGTGGAATACCTGATCAAATCTGTTTACCATTTCATTTCAAAACATAAGGATCTTGGTTTGGTGATGGAAGAAATCATGAAATTCCTCCGCCGTTATATTTATGCCAATCCCAAAGCATTACGTAATGCGTTCGTAGACCTGAAAGACCGGCTGGAACAGATCTCCGAAGATCCGTACGAACGCCGTTCCTTCCTTTACCTGGACATTATTTCCTGGCTGGAAAGTAAGATTGAGAGCATACCGGTGCAGGAAGTTATTCACCGGAAATTTGTGAATAAGGAAAAACGCATTTAAATAAAACCGACGAGCATATGTCTGCTGACAAACAGTATCATTTCATTGCCATTTCCGGCAGTTTACGGAAAGGCTCTTACAACACGATGGCGCTGAAAGCGCTGCAAAAACTGTGTCCTTCAAACATCACGGTGGAGCAGGTATTTTTCGACAAGATCCCGATGTACAATGCCGACCTGCATACCGAGCAATTGCCGGAAGAAGTAGTGCCGCTGGTGCATAAAATTAAGGAATCGGATGGCGTGATCATCGTTTCACCGGAATACAACTACTCTATACCCGGCGCCCTGAAAAACGCGATAGACGTGGTTTCCAGGCACCCCGATAAACCCTTCAGCGAAAAGGCAGTGGCTATTATGGGCGCCTCGCAGGGCCAGATCGGTACTGCCAGGATGCAGTATCATTTACGGCAGGTGATGGTATTCCTGAATGCGTTTGTGATCAACAAACCGGAGATCATGATTGGCAATGCCCAGCATAAGTTTGATACCGATGGTAACCTGACAGATGAACTGGTGATTAAGCAAATCCCTCAGTTGTTGCTTTCACTGGCACGGCTGAGCGACAAAATGGGTCATGATCCTGCTTCTATATAAGGTTCATAGCTGCGGTATTTTGTAAAAAAGATAATGGCCGATGCTGTCTGTAACAACAGTACAGCCGGCCATTCATAATGTCCGAGCACCATGAACAGCACAATGAAAGAAGTGAGCATGGTATAACGTACATGCACCTCCGGATTCATTTTAGGGAAAAACAATAGGGTACGGAACAGGATCATTAATGATAATGCCGTGCAGAATACCGTTATCAGTCCCCATGGCGTTGTTTTCGTATATGCATTAACGGTAATGATGATCATCTCCGGTAAAAAAGTAATCACATATACCCCCACCAGCCGCATATAGTGGCTGAATAAATTAACAGGAAGATTCTCCATGAAATTGAGGTACGTATCATCAAACGCGCGATGATGCACCATCAGCTGCATGTGTGTAAGCACGCTGATCATAACACCCAGCTGTAGTCCGCGGAGATCGAAATAATCACCTCTCGTCATAATGAGAAATGTGAGCCACAGCACTCCTGCGGAAAACAGTTTGGTGCTCACAATCCGGCGTGGAAAATTAGTAAACAGTTCATACAGGAAAAATAATACCGGCGGCTTTGTGAAGTGCCGGTTGATCCAGCGTTGCAGGTGGCCTGTAAAAAATATGACATCGGGTTGTTCCAGTTTTCTTTCATATAACGTTAACGGCCATATGCAATTGGCAATATTAACAACCGTGATGATCACCGCCTGTACATAATATCCCTGTTGGATCGCAATAACGAGTGCAATGGCCACATATACGAGTACCGGCATATAAATGGCCGTATGGAGCCGCAGCCAGATAACACGGCGGGTTGGTTTATCGATGCTGCCCATGGTGGGATAAAGGAAATCATATCCCTGCAGCTGAAATGTTTTCAGCATGAAGCCCACGCATTTGAGCGCGTAGGACGTCCATAGCAGGAGTACCAGGAACAGGAACGTATAATTGCCCAGGAAGCCCAGCATCAATCCTTTGTGATAGGCGAGCAGGTTGGCGCCGTTTACCACGCCGAACAGCAAATAAAACAGTACCAGGAAAAAGCCCGTATTCTGAATATAGAACCGTTGTGTGAATATTTTGCTAAGTATTGCCGTGGTGGTACGCATATCAGCTGAGCGTAATGTTTTTATGAGCTACTTTCAGTGTGCCCGTTACCGTTAATTCTTCCTCATCCAGCGGCTGGTGGGAAGTGATACAAAAAGAAACGCCTTTGGCGCTGTACTCCCGGATCAGGTCGTACAAAACGGCCAATGCGCGGGTATCGATGGTGATAAGGGGTTCATCCAGCAGGATGAGGGCCGGGTTACCGGTAAAGGCCAGCAGCAGGGATAATTTCTTCAGCATGCCGCTCGAATAGCTGCTTACCGGGTTATTCACAAAGATATGCACACCCAGTTTTTCACTGATGGCCCGGATGTCTCCGGTGTTCCCTCCTTTGGTGTTGAGGTAAAGCTCCAGTAAATCGCGGCCGGTGAGAAAAGAAGGGTAAAGCGGTTCCGCTTCCGCGTAGTTGATCAGGCGGCGGAACTGTACCGGGTGTTCCCGGCTGCTCACCTTTCCCTGCAGCAGTATTTCCCCTTTGAAGGGGATTAAGCCTGCCATGACCTTCATGCAGGTGGTTTTGCCGGCGCCATTCTCCCCTTGCAGCCAGTAAATGCCGGCGGGCAGCTCCAGCCGGGCAATATCCAGGACAGGTACATCCTGGTAGTTCTTCTTAACCGCATGAAGGGCTATAACCGGTTCGGGCATATGAAAAGACTTAAAAGTGTAAATATGAAAAATTATCGCATATATATCTACGGAAGGTCCTCTTTTTAACAAAAATTTTCCGGGTACATTTTTATACTGATCATCATTCATTTAGCCGTAACAGTTAAAAAAACAATTATATAAGCCAGATTTTTGCATGGCTCTTTTCACATGCTAATCATATTACATATGCACAAAGTGCAAAACGCGTGAAACACGCATTGCCACTATACTTTCATTAAAGTTGTATATCTTTTCCACACCTGTTGAAAACTATATCGGGCATGCCTTACCCGGATGCTTACATTTGTAATCCTGAGCGTATGGATTTTAGGAAGCAGAGATGTTGAAATCGGATTGTGGGAAAGAGAAGTGAAGATTTCGGTATGCTGACCCCAAAAGAAAAACCAAAAACCTTCGACAGTACCCATAAAATAATTAAAGATGAGTAACGAGAATGAAATTCTTTTAAAAGAGAACAAGGACCGTTTTGTGCTATTGCCGATCAAATACCCAAAAATCTGGGAGCAATACAAAAAGCATGAGGCCAGTTTCTGGACAGCAGAAGAAATAGATTTAAGCAGTGATCTTAAGGATTGGGCAGGCCTGAATGATGGCGAACGTCATTTTATCTCTCACGTACTGGCATTTTTCGCCGCCAGTGACGGGATCGTAAATGAGAACCTGGCAGTAAACTTTATGAGTGAAGTACAGATCCCGGAAGCCCGGTGTTTTTACGGCTTCCAGATCATGATGGAAAACATCCACTCTGAAACATATGCATTGCTGATAGACACCTACGTAAAAGACGGCACAGAAAAAGACCGTTTGTTCCACGCTATCGACACCGTACCTGCGGTAAAGAAAAAAGCGGAATGGGCATTGCGCTGGATTGAAAATGGCAACTTCGCCGAACGCCTGGTGGCATTTGCTGCTGTAGAAGGTATCTTCTTCAGCGGTAGTTTCTGCTCCATTTTCTGGTTGAAGAAAAGAGGGCTGATGCCGGGCTTAACCTTCTCCAACGAACTGATCAGCCGCGATGAGGGCCTGCACTGCGAATTCGCGTGCCTGCTTTACAGCATGCTGGAAAACAAACTGAGTGAAGAACAGGTACACGGCATCATCCGCGATGCAGTGAGCTATGAAAAAGAATTTATCACAGAAGCCCTGCCGGTTGGACTGATCGGCATGAATGCCGAACTGATGTCGCAATACATCGAATTTGTGGCAGACAGATGGATCGGTGAACTGGGCTACAACAAGATATTTAATGCGTCTAATCCTTTTGACTTCATGGAAATGATTTCCTTACAGGGTAAGACCAACTTCTTTGAAAAACGTGTGGGAGATTACCAGAAATCCGGCGTAATGGGTGGTACAAAAGAATCACAGACATTCAGCCTGGAAGAAGATTTTTAAAACATTTTGAATTACTAACCTCTTAAATTCGCAAACCCATGTTCGTAATCAAAAGAGATGGAAGGAAAGAAGCAGTGAAGTTCGATAAAATCACTGCGCGTATTGAAAAACTATGCTATGGTTTCAATACAGAATATGTAGATGCCATAGATGTAGCGAAAAAAGTGATACAAGGTTTGTATGATGGTGTAACCACCAGCGAACTCGACAACCTGGCTGCCGAAACGGCCGCTTCCCTTACTACAAAGCACCCTGACTATGCACTGCTGGCTTCCCGCATAGCAGTAAGCAACCTGCATAAGAATACCATCAAGTCGTTTTCCAAAACGATGAAGAAACTGTATGATTATATTGATCCCAAAACCGGCAAAAACGCAGCGCTGCTGTCTGACGACGTTTGGGAAATCATCCGGAAAAATGCAGAAATCCTGGATTCCAGCATCATCTACGACCGCGACTTTGCCTTTGACTATTTCGGGTTCAAAACACTGGAACGTTCTTACCTGCTGAAAACAGACGGTAAAGTGCAGGAACGCCCCCAGCATATGCTGATGCGCGTATCTGTTGGCATTCACAAAGAAGACATCGAGTCTGCCATCAAAACATACAACCTGATGAGTGAGCGCTGGTTTACACATGCCACGCCTACCCTGTTCAACGCAGGCACTCCAAAACCACAGATGTCTTCCTGTTTCCTGCTCACCATGCAGGACGACAGCATCGAAGGCATTTACGATACCCTGAAACAAACGGCCAAAATTTCACAGAGCGCCGGTGGTATCGGTTTAAGCATTCATAATATCCGCGCTACAGGATCTTACATCAGCGGTACCAACGGTACTTCCAATGGTATTATCCCGATGCTGCGCGTATTCAACGATACAGCACGCTACGTGGATCAGGGTGGTGGCAAACGCAAAGGCGCTTTCGCTATCTACCTGGAACCATGGCACGCCGACATCTACGAATTCCTGGACCTGCGCAAGAACCACGGTAAAGAAGAAATGCGCGCCCGCGACCTGTTCTACGCCCTCTGGATGCCAGACCTGTTTATGAAACGCGTGGAATCCAACGGCGACTGGTCGTTGTTCTGCCCGCACGAAGCACCAGGACTGCACGAATGCTGGGGTGATGAATTTGAAGCCCTGTACGCCAAATACGAACAGGAAGGACGCGCCCGTAAAACAGTAAAAGCACAGGATCTCTGGTTTGCCATCCTCGATGCGCAAATAGAAACCGGTAACCCCTACCTGCTGTATAAAGATGCTGCCAACCGCAAATCCAACCAGCAAAACCTGGGTACCATCAAGAGTTCCAACCTCTGCACTGAAATCATCGAGTATACTGATGCAGATGAAGTGGCCGTTTGTAACCTGGCCTCCCTGGCGCTGCCCCGCTTTGTAATTGATGGTAAATTTGATCACCAGAAATTATTCGAGGTAACCTACCAGGCTACCCTGAACCTCAACAAGATCATCGATAACAACTACTACCCTATCGAAGAGGCCAGACGCAGCAACATGCGCCACCGCCCTGTAGGACTGGGTGTACAAGGTCTTGCTGATGCGTTTATCCTGATGCGTTATCCATTTGAAAGCGACGAAGCTAAAAAACTGAACAGCGAAATATTTGAAACTATTTACTTCGCAGGGTTAACCGCTTCCAACGATCTCGCAAAAGTAGACGGCGCCTACGAAACCTTTAAAGGCTCCCCTGCCTCCAAAGGTATCCTCCAGTTTGATATGTGGGATGTGAAACCTTCCGCACGCTGGGACTGGGAAAGCCTGAAAAAATCTATCGTGAAAGATGGTATCCGCAACTCCCTGCTGCTGGCGCCAATGCCTACCGCTTCCACTTCACAGATCCTCGGCAACAACGAGTGCTTTGAACCATACACTTCCAACATCTACACCCGTCGTGTACTGAGCGGTGAGTTTGTGGTGGTAAACAAACACCTGCTGAAAGACCTGGTAGAACTGGGACTGTGGGATAATGATATGAAAACAAAGATTATTTCACACAATGGTTCTATCCAGAACATTGCTGAAATACCTGCAAATATTAAAGAACTGTACAAAACAGTTTGGGAAATCAAACAACGTAACCTCATTGATATGGCGGCTGACCGCGGAGCTTTCATCTGCCAGTCACAATCACTGAACCTGTTCGTTGACACCCCTACTACCGGTAAACTTACCTCCATGCACTTCTACGCCTGGAAGAAAGGTCTGAAAACCGGTATGTACTACCTGCGTACTCAGGCAGCCACCCAGGCCGTTCAGTTTACTGTAGAGAAACAAGGCGGTCAGCAAATCCAGCCAGTAGTTGCTACCGGCGGCGACAGCGCGGCAGAAGAAATGGTGGTGGGTGCAGTTTGCACCATGGAAGAAGGTTGCGTTACCTGCAGTGCATAAGGGTTTATGTAAGTATAAATGCGAATCCCTGGTCAAATGGCCAGGGATTTTTTTGTGCAATAACTTTACCTAATACCGTTTTCCCGGCTTCGTGGTACAAAACTCCTTACGCGCAATCTGTTTAATAAACGTTTCAGGCGTGGTTCCCAGGTAATGCTGAAAATCTTTGATCAGGTGACTCTGATCATGATACCCAAAGTCGTGGATCAGATCAAACCAGTCGATCGAATCCGCGGTATTGTGTTCTATGCTGCTGATCACCTGCTTGAAGCGCAGAAACCGCAGCATTTCTTTGGGGGAATAACCAACATATTTCTTAAACCGCATCTGCACCGTGCGTTCGGAGAGGTCTGCATCTGCAGCAATGGCTTTCGCCGGCTGGATAAGCGGATCATTAAAATAATCAGCGCCGTTTAAAAGCGGCAGCGCCCCTTCCTCCGCCGCATGCGTAGCGGTGGAGATATAATCCTTTAGAATGTCTACTCTTTCTGCTGAAGAAGGCGTTCTTTTCAATACTTCCCATAATTCATGTGCAGATGCCTCCTCCATGAAATCCCCGGGGTGATGGAGCTGTTCACTATTCAGTGCATCTACCGGCACCTGGAACAGCCGGTAAAAACCATCCAGGTTGAATACCACGGCCAACAGGTCTGTTTCCGGCAGCAATTCGTAGTTCAACATCTTCCTTAAAGGGCCCAAAACAGCCACTTTATCTATCTGCATATCATCCAGCGGGGTGGCGGCAAAAGAGAACCTGACAGGGGCGCCAAAATTGAACAGCCACATCATTTCATAGTTGGGCGAAAGGTGCGCGGTAGTAGTAACGAAATCCCGACCGGATTGCATCACGTAAAAATGCTTCACGATATCCGACAACGGCGGCGAAACTTCGAAATGTGTACCGGCTAATGCCATAAGGAGCGGTTAATTTTCTTCATCCAGATCGTGTGCCTTGAATCCCCATTCCGTCAGTAAAGTCTGATACTGTTCTTCCGGCAATCCCTGTTTGCTATAATGCCCTGCAATGGTTTTCTGACGCATGGCCTCATAAATACTCACTGCGCAGGCTACCGAAATATTCAGGGAACGGATAATACCCATCTGGGGAATAATAAAATTTCCGTCTGCCATTGCCCTGGCGGCATCACTCACGCCGTTCTGTTCATTCCCAAAAACCAATGCTACAGAGCCACTGAAATCAATATCATAAAGACTCACCGCATCTGCGGCGAGATGTGTCGTTAATATTTTGTCATATTTGCTGCGCAATACGGCAAAACAATCTGCCGCATTATCAAAATCATGTATGGTGAGCCACTGTTTGGCACTGCTACTGCTTCTGTGGCCCCAGTTCTTTATCCGCGGCGCTTTTGATGTGATGATATAAATATCCTGTATTCCTACGGCATCGCATGTACGCATCACCGCCGACACATTATGAGGGTCCTGTACATCCTCCAGCACTACGGTTAAATTAGCCTGCCGTTTGCCCAATACAGATAATAATTTTTCTCTTCTTTCCGGTGTCATACGCTGATTATTGCCGCTAAAATACGAAATAGTGCAGAGATGGTCCTGCACCCACATTTCCTCGTTTACACATTATGCTTATCTTCACCCCCAAAATATAGATAACCTATGCTCAAAAAGATCCTGAAAATTGTGGGTATCACAATGGTGGTCTTGATACTGGCCGCTATTGCCATCCCCTATTTCTTTAAAGACAAAATAATAGCGAAAGTAAAAACAGAACTGAATAAACAGCTGACCGCCAAAGTAGATTTTAAAGATGTGGATATCAGCTTATTCCGCCACTTCCCCCGTCTGGCCGTTGGCCTGGAAGACCTGCAGGTGATCGGCACCGGTGAATTTGCTGCCGATACCCTTCTTTCTGTAAAACAAATAGACATAGCCCTCAACCTGATGAGTGTGATCAAGGGAGATAAAATGGACATCTACAACATTGCACTCTTACAGCCACGCATACACGCTATTGTTAATAAAGATGGCGTACCCAACTGGGATATCATGAAGCCTGATACCGCCGCCGTAAGTCCTGCCGACACCGGTAAAAGCAGCTTCTCACTCAGTTTACAGCAATATAAAATTGAAGATGCCTGGGTGAATTACGACGACCGCCAGGGCAACATGGAATTACTCGTTACAGGCCTGAACCACCAGGGCAAGGGCGATTTTACACAAGACCAGTTCCTCCTGCAAACCAGTACCACAGCCGGCGGCATTACCTTCCGGTATGGCCTCGTTCCTTATTTGTCGCAGGTAAAAACCACCCTGGATGCCGCTATCCAGGTGGATAATAACACCAACACCTATACGTTTAAAGATGGCAAAGCCTCTCTCAACAACCTGGAACTGGCGCTGCAAGGGTTCTTTAAGCTGGTAAATGATTCTACCTATGGTATGGATATGAGCTTTAAAGCGCCTTCCACCAATTTTAAAGACCTGTTGTCTTTAATACCTGCTGTTTATAAAACAGATTTCGATAAGATAAAAACCAGTGGTACCGCCGCTTTTGGCGGGTTCGTAAAAGGCAATTATTCTCCTGTGCAAATGCCTGCGTTTGGACTGGACCTGGCCGTAAAAGATGGTTTCTTCCAATATCCTGATCTTCCAAAACCGGTAAAAAATATCCAGATTGCCATGAAGATCAGCAATCCCGATGGTGTACCGGATCATACCGTGATAGATATGCCCACCGGCCACCTGGAAATGGATAACACGCCGCTGGATCTGCGCATGCTCATTAAAACACCGGTATCTGATATGTATGTAGACGCAGCTGCCAAAGGCAAACTGAATCTTTCTAAAATCACCCAGTTTGTAAAACTCGAAGCCGGCACCAATTTATCCGGCCTGCTGGATGCCGACATCAGCGCCAAAGGCAACATGAGCGCTATCGAAAAACAACAGTACGATCGCTTCTATGCCGCCGGCACACTGCAACTGAGCAATATGCTCTACAAAAGCAAAGATTATCCCGATGGTGTAAAAGTGAATAATCTCTTCTTGCAGTTCAACCCTAAAAACGTGACGGTGAAAGACCTTAACGGTCAATACCTGGGTACCAACTTTGAAGCCAACGGAGAAGTGAATAACCTGCTCGCCTATACGTTTAAAAACGAGCCGCTGGACGGACAAATGAATTTCAAAGCAGATGAAATCAACCTCGACAAATGGATGGGTACCACCAGCACCACTTCCACCGATCCCGCCACTGCAAAAAAGGATTCCGCTGCCGCTACCCCATTTGCCGTACCAGCTAACCTGAACTTAGGATTGCAGGCCAATGTGAATAAGATCCACTACGATAAAGCCGATCTTACCAATGTATCCGGCAAGCTGCTGGTAAAAGATGAAACAGTAACCATGCAGCAGCTGAAAGCCAATGCCCTGCAGGGTACTATGGAAATAAACGGCAGCTACAGCACCAAAGCCAGCAAAACGAATCCCGATATCAACCTGGCCTACGACGTGCAAAACCTGGATGTGCAACAAACATTCAACACCTTCAATACCGTACAGAAATTAATGCCAATCGGCAAATTCCTTTCCGGTAAAATTACCTCGCAGTTAACGATGCATGGTAAACTGGGAAAGGATATGTCGCCCGATCTGAGTACGCTTACGGGAGATGGCAACCTGCTGCTTGTACAAGGATTCCTGAAACAGTTTGCCCCAATTGACCAGCTGGCCAATACCCTTAATGTAACACAGCTGAAAGATCTTTCGCTGCGTGACATTAAAAACTATTTCTCTTTTGAAAACGGACGTGTTAAAGTAAACCCGTTCAAAGTAACGGTGAATGGTATACGAATGGATATCGCCGGTTCGCACGGCTTTGACCAGTCGCTCGATTACACACTGCAGCTGGCACTGCCACGCAGCATGATGGGCACTGCCGGCAACACGCTGGTGAACAACCTGGCGTCGCAGGCACAAAGCAAAGGCATCCCCATTAACCTGGGCGACAGCGTTCACCTGCAGGTATTAATGGCCGGAAACATTCTCAAGCCGAGCGTAAAAACCGACCTGCGTGAAACGGCTAACAACCTCAAATCACAGGCAACAGAACTGGTAAAGAACAAGATCGACACCGTAAAAAATACGGTAAAGGATAGTCTTAACCAGATCAAAAATACCGCTGTCAATTCCCTGAAAAATCAACTCAAAGATCAACTCAGCGGAAAGAAGGATTCTACCAAACCCGCCACGGGCAAACCACTGGACAACGTAGGCAAACAAGCCGGCGAATCCGTGAAAAACACGCTGAACGGCCTGTTCGGCAAGAAGAAACCGGCGGCGGATACCACGAAGCACTGACGCGGAGGTTGTCTTTCCCGCTGATTACGCTGATTTTACTGATTACTTTGATTTTACTTTTTTGATTTTATAAGGATTTGGGGAGATGTAAGCGGATATTTTCGCTTATATCTCCCCAAATCCTTTATAAAATCCTTTATAAAATCCAAAAAGTAAAATCAAAGTAATCAACAAAATCAGCGTAATCAGCGGGAAAGACAAAATCCGCCTTTTTTACGTAACTTATGGTAACCAAAACCCCGGACCATGTGGTTACGTTTCTTACATTCCACTTATTGTAATCCAGCTATTTTTGCGGGCATCATCTTTTATCTCATGGGGTATTTCATACACCGTTTCCCGCCTAAAAGCCCCAAATCCTGGTATGGTTACCGCAGCGTATTGTCTACCAAAACGCCTGAAATGTGGCGCTCTGCCAATGAATATGCCGCATATATTTCGCGGCGTGTGGGCGTGATACTGGTGGTTAGCGGCATTGCATGCGCACTTCTTTTTCAGCGCCAGTCCGATTGGTTCTGGTATATCACGGTGGGCGCTGTAGTAGCAGGGACTATGTACCTGGTAGGAGATACTGAATGGGAATTAACCCGTCACTTCGACAAAGACGGCAAACGTATCCTTCCGGAATAAAACAAAGAAGGCGCTGCTTTCGCAACGCCTCTTCGTGTATGTACAATTATAAACCCTTCTCTTTTTATTACAATCTGCCCTGCACATCGTGCTCCGGTACAGACTGATAATTTTCTTTCATCTTACGGAGCTTTTCTTTGCCGTAAGCCAAACGGGTGATCACCACGTACAGCACCGGCACTATAAAGATGGCCAGGAAGGTGGCGGTAAACATACCACCCAATACGGTCCAGCCCATTGTTTTACGCGCTTCCGCACCTGCGCCGGATGAAAATACCAGCGGCAGGATACCCAGCAGGAAGGCCAGGGAAGTCATGATAATAGGGCGTAAACGCAGCTTCGCTGCTTCCACCGCCGCTGTTACCAGGTCCATGCCCTTATCCACTCGCTCCTTCGCAAATTCCACGATCAGGATCGCATTCTTGGCCGACAAACCTATCAGCGTGATCAAACCGATCTGTGCGTATACGTTGTTGCTCAGCTTCGGCAGGAAGGTAAGCACCGTAATGGCCCCAAAGGCGCCAATAGGCACCGCCAGGAGTACCGAGAATGGTACGGACCAGCTCTCGTACAATGCGGCCAGGAACAGGAACACAAAGATGATAGACAGCGCAAAGATGTACACCGTTTTGGAACCCGACAGGAGTTCCTCGCGGCTCAAACCGGAGAACTCATAACCATATCCATCCGGCAGGGTTTGCGCCGCCACTTCTTTCAGCGCATTGATGGCGTCACCACTACTGTATCCCGGAGCCGGGTTACCATTTATTTCCGCAGAGCGGAACAGGTTATAGTGTGAAATTACCGGGGCACTTTCTATCACCTTATAAGAAGTAAGAGAACTCAGTGGCACCATAGAACCGGCTGCATTGCGTACAAATAACTGGCTCAGGTTTTTGATATCTCCACGATAACTGGAATCCGCCTGCGTTACCACGCGGAAGTTACGGCCATAGATGGTGAAGTCGTTGATATAAGCACTACCCATGTATGTTTGCAATGCAGTAGCAATATCAGATATCTTCACCCCCATTTTCTTCGCCTTCTCACGGTCGATGTCCAGCTGGTAGCCGGGCGTGCGTGCGGTGAAGAAGGAGAATGCCTTGGCTATTTCAGGGCGTTTGTTGGCGGCGGCCAGGAAGTTCTGTAATACCCCTTCAAACGCTTTCACTTCGCCGCTTCCTTTTTGCTCCAGTATAAATGAGAACCCTGCGGTAGATCCCAGACCCGGAATGGCCGGAGGCGGAATTACCACTACGTTTGCTTCTTTGTATTTCGATAGCTTTTTCTGCAGCGCAGCTACCAGTCCGAAAACCTGCAGGGAATCCGGCTTGCGTTCATCCCAGGGCTTCAGCTGACAAAAGATAGTCGCACTGTTTGATTTAGTGGCAAAGTTTACCACGTTCAAACCGCCGAGCGCTGCATAGTGGGCAATACCTTCGGTGTTGTCCAGGTCTTTCATCATTTGCTGCATGACAGCCAGCGTACGTTCTGTAGAAGAAGATTCGGGCAGATCGAAGGTGATGTAAATACGTCCGTCATCTTCCGTAGGAATGAACCCGGTGGGCTTGGCTTTGAATAACATCATTGTTCCCACAAAAATGCAGATCAGGATGACAACTACAAAGCGGAAGTAGCGGATACTTTTCTTAACCCCCATCGAATAACGGGAAGTAGTATGCCCGAACCAGCGGTTGAATTTAAAGAAGAACTTGTTCAGACCTTTTGAATCTTTATCCAGGTGCATTGGTTTCAGCAGCAGGATACACAACGCCGGTGTTAATGACAAGGCTACAAAAGCAGAGATCATTACCGAGATGGCGATGGTGATCGCAAACTGCTGATACAGGCGGCCTACGATACCAGGTATAAACCCTACCGGCACAAATACCGCCGCGAGGATCAGTGCAATCGCAATTACCGGCCCGGATATTTCCTTCATGGCCATTGCAGTAGCGTCTCTCGGCGACATTTTCTCATGGTCAATATTATGCTGCACTGCTTCCACCACCACAATGGCATCATCCACCACGATACCAATGGCCAGTACGAAACCGAACAAAGTAAGGGTGTTGATGGTAAATCCAAGCGGGATGAAGAAGATAAATGTGGCGATAATGGATACCGGGATAGCCAATACCGGGATCAGGGTAGCGCGCCAGCTCTGTAAGAACAGGAACACCACGATCACTACCAGTATCAGCGCTTCCACGAGTGTGTGCAATACTTCCTCTATGGATACTTTTACTACAGATACGGATTCAAATGGCACTACATATTCCACATCGTTTGGAAACTGCTTCTTCAGTTCTTCCATTGCTGCCGTAACATTCTTCGCTGTTTCAATCGCATTGCTTCCCGGCGCCTGGTAAACCAGCAGGTAGGCTGCACGCTTGCCATCCACAAAGTTGTTACCCGCGTAGTTGAATTTGCCTAACTGCACACGGGCTACATCTTTCAGGTATACCAGCGTTCCGTCTGACGGACGTGTTTTAATGATCACATTTCCAAATTCCTCAGGGGTGGATAAACGTCCTTTGGTGAAGATGTTGTATTCAAAGGTTTGCCCGGTTTGTTGCGGCGGCGCACCCACGGAACCTGCGGTGATCTGCGCATTCTGTTCTGCCAGCGCTGCGCGTATATCCTCGGCAGTTACGCCCATTTCTGCGAGCTTATCGGGCTTCAGCCAGATACGCATACTGAAATCATCTGCACGGGTAAAGATATCACCCACACCTTTGGCCCTGAGCAACGCATCTTTTACATATACGTTGGTGTAGTTATCCAGGAAGGTAATATCGTGTGTGCCTTTGGGTGAGTACAAAGCTACCAGCATGAGAATGCTGGGATTACGCTTTCTAACGGTTAAGCCCAAACGCTGTACTTCCTGTGGCAGGGTAGGCTGCGCAATACCCACGCGGTTTTGCACATCCAGTGCGGCGATGTTGATGTCGGTACCTACTTCAAAGTTTACCGTCATACTCATCTGACCACTGCTGGTGTTGTTGGTGTTGATATAGGTCATGCCCGGCGTACCATTTACCTGTACTTCCACTGGCGTGGCCACTGTTTGTTCTACCGTTTGCGCATCCGCACCGGTATAGGTACCTGTTACCTGCACAGTGGGGGGTGAAATTTCCGGATACTGGCCAATGGCCAGGTTCATCATCGCCAATATCCCCACCAGCACCAGTACTATAGATATTACTATAGCCGTTACGGGTCGTTTTATAAAAGTATCTGCAATCATGATCTTCTGCTGTTGATTCTACTGATAAACTATTTCTTCGCAGGCGCGCCTGTTGTTGCGGCTGGTATTCCTATCTGTATCTTGCCGCCATCACGTAAACGCTGGAAGCCTTCTGTAATCACTTTATCGCCGGCCTGTATACCGTCCATGATCACGATCCTGTCGCCGATTCTTGGTCCGAGATGTACTTTTTGCTGGGCTGCCACAGAATCTTTTGCGATGAATACAAAGTATTCACCCATCTGCTCGGTGATCGCTTTGTAAGGAATGATCAGCCTTTCGCCGGATTGTTCGTTCAACACACGCAATACGCAGCTCATACCATCTTTCAGGCGGTCGTCGGGGTTACTGAATTCGATACGCACGCGAATAGTACCGGTCTGGTTATCCACGCCGCGGTCGATAGCCAGGATCTTACCGGCATGAACGAACTCTGTGCCATCGGACAACTGCAAACGGAAGGTGGAGTCGCTGGCTTTGCTGCCCTGCATGGCGGCAAAACGGGAGATATCATTTTCTGTTACCACGAAATCAACACCTATCGGGTTTTCGCTGGAGATGGTATTCAGGAGGGTTGTACCAGGGCTTACCTGTGCGCCAAGCTTTACTTGTGAGATACCGATACGCCCGGTAAACGGCGCTTTGATCAGGGAATAATCCAGGTCAGTACGCACAGCAGACAGGTTGGCTTCTGCGGCAGCCAGCTGGCTGCGGGAAGTTTCCAGCGTCGCTTTCGCATTATCCAATATCTGACGGGCCACCGCATCCTGCTCTGCCAGTCGCTGGTAACGGTCGTCATCTTTTTTTGCTCTCTCAAAGGTGGCTCTTGCGCTGGCCACATTTGCCTGCGCCTGCAGATAAGCCGCTTCATATTTACGGCGGTCTATTTCATACAGGGTCTTTCCTTTCTGCACCACTTCACCTTCTTTAAAAAAGATCCCGGTAATAAACCCTGACACCTGGGAACGCAGTTCCACCTGGTTCAACGCTACTACTGTGGCGGGATATTTATCGTAATAAACGGCCGGTGCTACGGATGCCTCCGCAATATTTACCGGTGTAGGGGGCACAGCAGGCGCTCCTTTCTGGGCAGGACCTTTACAGGCAGTAAAGCCCAGGATACTGGCAGCGCTGATTAAGACAATGTTGTTCATTTTTTTCATATCCGTTCCGGTTACCATTTAATAATTAGCGGTTAAGGTTCCTAATGCTTTTTGCAGGTCTATCCGGCTGGACAGCACCTGGTACATGGAATTATAAAAATTCAGTTGCGCAGTGCGCAGTTCTGTTTCAGACACCAGTACATCGAGGTAAGTTTTAATTCCTTCTTTATACTGCAGTTGTAACATATCGTATACATCCTGTGCCATCTGTACATTTTCTTTCAATGTGAGATAGTCGTTATAATTACTTTTATATGCAGCCATTGCCTGTGCGTACTGCGAATTAATTTGGCTTCTTAAAGCCGCGAAATCCCATTGTGTACGCTGGATCTGGAGTTCTGCCATGCGAATGTTATGCACTCTTTTTCCTCCCTGGAAAATGGGTAAGGATAATTTCAATCCAAGTAAAGAGTTGGGGAAATTCTCACTGTATAACTTGCCAAATTGCTCATTCTGGTAAGCAAAAGAGTAGTTAATAAAAGCAGATACGGTGGGCAGGTAACTCCATTTATTGTATTTCAGGTTAGCCTGCAGTAAGCTTTGCTGTGTTTCGAGTAACTGGTATTCAATGCGGTTTTTATAATCGGCTGTCAGCAGGGTGTCCGCCCCTGTTACCTCTGCTGCTACGGAAGCGGAATCGGCTGTCAGTGGCACATCGCCGCCGTTCAGCGGATATCCCATCAGTTCCTTCAGGTAAGCCTGTTTGGAGGTGAGCAGTTCACGCGCGGCTTTTTGTTGTGCGCGGGCATTGTTCAGCGAAATGGTAGCGCGCTTGGCATCCGTTTTATCCACAATACCGCTGGCGTATTGGTTATTCGCGTCTCTGAGGCTGCGTTCCAGGCGGATAATGTCTTCACTCAATACCTTGATCTGCTGTGTAGTGAGGAGTACGTCGTAGTAAGCCTTGCTCACATCTGCCACCAGGTCTATCTGGTTGCGTGCTGTGGTCTGATGGCTTTGTTTCCGTACATCCCTCGCCGTATTGGTGGCCAGTAAGAGATCGCGGGTAAAGAGGTTCTGATTCAGTCCGAACTGCGCGGTAGAAGTATTGGCCACGCCTACTTTGGTAGGATTACCACCAAAAATGGAAGTGGGCAGTTCCAGGTAATGCTGGATATTATAATCCAGGTTGATCTGTGGATACCAGTCGGCCAGCTTACTTTTCACTGTTCTGTCGGTAATCGCTTCATCGATGCGCGATTGCCTGATGACCGGCTGATGGGAAAGGGCATACCGCACACATTCCTGCAGGGTAGCGCTGGTTAACAGAGAGTCCGTAGATTGCTGTGCAAATACCTGCGGGGATATAAATAGTCCGCACGCCACAGCTAACAAATAAAATGCTCTTTTCATAAAAGGCTTTTGACATTCAGTTCATCATTGTACCAATCGAAAGAAAATAATGTATACCAGCAAGCAGTTGATTTCTTTCATGGCATGGCATTATCATCCCGTATTTGTTGCAGCGCTGTACGCACTCCAACATTTTTAATTGCCGCAAAAACATGTTAAGCTGTAATCATTACAGCAAACAGGTAGGTCGATAAGAGAGTTGCGAATTCAAAATCATCTGAAACTTTATCAGCACGGTTTCCAGGATGGTTTCAGGTATCTGAATACAACGTATAACAGCGAAGTAGGTGAACAACAAAATGATTCTGTTGCTTAGGTAAAACGAATTCGGGCGCTAAGATAACGCTATGAAAACGAAAATCCACCCTTTTGGGTGGATTTTAACAATTAAGTGAAAATCAGTTCCGGTCATCCTTTATTACGACCGCTGACAATATGTTTCTCTGCGTGATAAGATGATCTTACTAACGGTCCTGACTCTACGTAGTCGAGTCCCATATTGTAACCTATCTCGCGTAATTCGGCAAATTCATCAGGATGCACGAAGCGGGCAACAGGCAGGTGTTTTGGAGTAGGCTGGAGATACTGGCCCAGCGTTACCACATCACAACCGTTGTCGTACAGGTCCTGCATGGCCTGTACTACTTCTTCTTTTGTTTCGCCCAAACCGAGCATGATACCGCTCTTCGTGCGCATGCCACCTTCTTTCAGGCGACGGATCACTTCCAGGCTACGGTGATATTTGGCTTGTATCCTTACCTGTTTGGTTAAACGTTCTACGGTTTCCAGGTTATGTGATACAATTTCGGGCGCCACATCGATAATGCGCTGGAGATTTTCCCATTGGCCGCGGAAGTCCGGGATAAGGGTTTCCATGGTGGTTTCCGGGTTCAATGCCCTTACGGCATTGATGGTGTTGGCCCAGATAATGGAACCGCCATCTTTCAGTTCATCCCTGTCCACAGAGGTGATAACGGCATGTTTTACTTTCATCAGGTAAATGGCTTCGGCCACACGCTGTGGTTCATCAAAATCCACTGCCTCCGGCCGACCGGTGGCTACGGCGCAAAAACCGCAGCTACGGGTACAGATATTTCCCAGGATCATGAAAGTAGCGGTACCGGCTCCCCAGCACTCGCCCATATTAGGGCAGTTACCACTTTCGCAGATCGTATGTAATTTATGGGTATCTACCAGGTTTCTAACCTGTTTATAATTCTCGCCTATGGGTAATTTAACGCGCAGCCAGTCTGGCTTTTTTACTCTTGTTGTAGCCGGTTCGGCGGCTATTACGGGTAGTTCTTGCATCGCTTATTCCTTTCTTTAGAAGAGCAAAGTTAATACTTATCTCTTATTCCAGCGCTTCCCGAATTGGATGCTGATATATGCATTAAAAAAGAACTGTTTATTTGGGTCAACGCCATCCACTGTCACCATAATAGGAATCTTTTTAGTGTAATATTCAGCATTTACCCCTACTTCCAGGGCGCTCACCACCTCGTTAAAATGGGCCCAGTCGAACCGCATGCCCAATTTGGCATGTAAACCCGGTACCACACTGAGGTTATTCCAGCCCTTACCAAAGCCGCCGGCGCCATTGATCTGTTCCTTATGCAGGAAAAGGTCTGCCGTTTCCGGGCTGTATTTGATATCCACATTCTCGCCGTTTTCGTCCTGCACGTTCAGGTAATAAGGTTTCAACAGCCCCAGGGATACGCCTCCGTAATAGATGGCGTCTACTTCTACCCCGTTTTTATTGGCTTTGCCACCGATCAGATACCGCTGACCCACGCCCAGCTTAGCCTGGTAGAAATTATTCTGTTTACCGTATATAAATGGACGCTGGGTAAAGGCATAACCGCTGTTGTTCTTTACTTCCTTGTGACTTTTCTTCTCTCCAAACTCAAACTGGAAATAATTCACCTTTTTCCTGGTTTTCCGGTATCCCAGTTCCGCAAAGCCGGACCAGCCGTCGGTATTTAGCCGGGCACCCGCGGAAAAGTCGCGCTGGAAAACGTTTTCCCCTTCCTCCTGTTCACGGAAAATGGAGATCTTCTTCAGCTTACGCTGTTCCTTATCGCTCTTCTTATTAGTGCTTTGCTGCTGCCGTGAGGTGGATTGCGCAAACAAGCCGCCGGATATTGTTGCTAAAAACAGGATTAAGTATATTTTTTTCACAGTGGGCTATTGTTATAATAATTAAACGCTTGAACAAAGGTATTGTTATGTATATATTACAAACGTAGCTAATTTTTTTTTAGTTTACCAGGGCCTTCACTGCCAGGGAATACACTTATAATAAAAATACATTTAATTTTACGGATTGATCATTTAAAAAGATATCATGCAAACAGCATCTATTATCTATACCGGCGAACTTCGTACAACCGCCACCCACCTGCAATCAGGCACTGTTATCGAAACAGATGCCCCTGTTGATAACCGTGGTAAAGGAGAAAGATTTTCCCCGACCGACCTGGTGGCTACCGCCCTCGGTTCCTGCATGCTCAGCATCATGGGTATCAAGGCGCTGGATAATAACTGGGCTATTGAAGGCACCAAAGTAAGCGTTCAGAAAATAATGGGCTCAGATCCCCGCCGCATTACCGGTGTAACCATCGTATTCGACTTCCCCTCCGGCCACGGTTTCGGTGAAAAGGAACGAACCATCCTGGAAAGAGCCGCCCTCACCTGCCCGGTGGCCAAGAGCGTGCACCCGGATATTGTGCAGGACGTAACCTTTAACTGGTAGTACCGCCTTCGGCGGTACGGAAATTGTCTTGGGCGCTGATTACGCTGATTATACTGATTGGCTTGATTTTTACTTTTTGGATTTTTTTGGATTTTAAAAAGATGAAGGGAGATAAAAGCGGGTATATCCGTTTCTATCTCCCTTTCATCTTTTAAAAATCTAAAAGTAAAAATCAAGCCAATCAGTATAATCAGCGTAATCAGCGCCCAAGACAATTTCCGCATCGCCGAAGGCGAGGCGCCCTCCTCACACCCCCGCGATGATCTTCGCTCCTATGGCGCAATGCAGGCACTTCTTCTCGTCGCAGTAGTGTTGCTTCAGCTGCAACAGGGCTTGCGATTCCATAGCGCTTTCCTGGGTTACGCCCAGCCGGCTCCAGCTGTTGGTGATGTGGTTCTTTTCCGGCGGCAGCTGTTGCAGGAAATGCAATGCTTTTTCCTGGTAATATTTCCCGTTCTTATCCTGTCCGTACAGGAACAGCAATGGCAATACCGTGTTGATCAGGATGCCCTGCACCGCCTGTTTTCCCGGCCGTTGTGTGCGGGCCACGGGTTGCCCGAAGCAGTAGTGCGTATGCCAGTACGCCGACGGCTGTACGAAGAACAGCTGTTCCAGCGCTGTTACGTCGGGGGCTTCCAGTATGCGGGAAAACAGGTGGGGAGATTGCTGCAAAAGCGCCGCAAAAGTCGCCAGCCGCATGGTAGGAAAGGCGGCAGGCCGCATCCGCAGCCAGTTCCATTGGTGAGCGGGCATAGGACTTAGCCGGAACTTGTGTTGCAGGTGCCCGTAAACATCCTGTAACTGCAACGCATATCCGTCTGTTTGGGGCGCTTCCAGCATACCTGCCTGGCCAAACAGCAGGGCCTCCAGCTGAAGCAACAGGTGCCGGTACCGCATCAGCATTTTGTAGGGCAGCGACTGTGCCACCTGCAGGAACGGTAAGGTATTTACGGGCGTGCCATAACTTTGCGCTACCGCCCAGTAACACACCTCTTCCCAGTTGTAGCGATTATGCTGCAGCCAGGCCCGCAGGCTGCCGATCTTACGTTCCCAGCGCTCTGCCAGCAAGCGTTCCTTCCAGCTAAGCCAGATGAGGGGCGGCACCCGCGCAGCATGCGGGGCACAGGGAACAAAAGGCGACAACCGCCGCAGCTCCTCATACCGCTGCAGGAGCAACTTGGGAATATGCTGCTGCAATTCCAGGCAGGGGGCCTCGCCCATTCCTACGGCGGGCATATCGTGTACAAACACCACATGCAGGATAATTCGCCCGTATTGCGGATTATGCTGGTGCCCATGCCGGAACCAGTCGGATGTACGCAGGTGCAGCTCCACCTGGCCTACCCATAAAGTAGCCCCGATCCTGATTTTTGCGGCCGAAAAATCCGGCCCGCCATTGTGGTTGTGACTACCGGGAAACAAGACCTGTACTGATTCTCCGCCGGTAGTGGTTAGATGATCCTGCTTAAATAGCCGGAATGCCCAGATATGCTGGAACAGCTCTTCTGAGAGCAACGGGTTAACAAACATAAGAGATATGGTTGGGTACAAAATAATATCATCCAAAGGTAATAAAACATCGATTAATAAATAAAATTCAGCTCCAATTTGGAAATCTGCTCAAAGTCATATTACCTTTGCGCCAGTTCTTACACATCACTTATCCAGAAAGGCGGAGGGACTTGGCCCTGCGATGCCTTAGCAACCTTTCCTGATTATTATAATCGGGAAAAAGGTGCTAATTCCTGCCCCGGTGCAAATCGGGGAAAGATAAGTTGGCAGAGATAATACTTCACAGAGATATATAACTTTCTAAAGGAGCTCTTCCAACAAACGGGAGAGCTTTTTTTATGCCCCTTCCCCACCCTTTTCATGGATTTGTTGTTGTTTAAGTTGATCTTTAATGATATCGTTGCAGTTGGCAATTGTGCACATTGAACATCATTAAAAATAATTTATAACATGAAAACAGCTACACAACTGATTCATAGCATCCCGGTAGACGAACTGACAGGCGCCATTTCTGTGCCTATCTATCAAACGTCCACCTTTGTGCAGGAATCACCCGGCATCAATAAAGGCTTTGAGTTTTCGCGGGCAAACAATCCCACGAGAAAAGTGCTGGAAGACCTTATCTGCAACCTGGAAGAAGGATTTGCCGGATTTGCGTTTGCCAGCGGTATGTCGGCCATAGATGCGGTGCTGAAGCTGTTAAAGACCGGCGATGAGATCATGGCCGTGGAAGACACCTACGGTGGCATCTTCCAGATCTTTAATCACATGTTTGAACGCTTTGGCATCAAAGTGAATTTTGTAGATACCAGCAACCTCGATAAAGTACTGGCCGCCATCACGCCCAATACAAGGATCATCTGGCTGGAATCCCCTACCAATCCTACTTTGCGCGTATCTGATATTAAATCTATCAGCAAAATTGCTAAACAACATAACATCCTGCTGGCGGTAGACAATACCTTCAGCACACCATTACTGCAACAGCCGCTGACACTGGGCGCCGACCTCGTTATCCACAGCGCTTCCAAATACCTCGCAGGACACTGTGACGTAATTGCCGGCCTCGTAGTCGTAAACTCAAAAACACTGGCAGACCAGATCCGGTACAACCAGAATATTTCCGGCAGTATCCTCAGCCCGTTTGAAGCATGGCTCACCATACGCGGTATTGAAACATTATACCTGCGCCTGGAAAAACAATGCAGCAACGCCAACGCCATCGCCAATTGGCTGGCCACACACCCCGCTGTGGATAAAGTATTTTATCCCGGACTGGCTACTCATAAAAATCATCACATTGCCCGTAAACAACAAAAAAATTACGGCGCACTGGTAAGCTTTTCCCTGAAAAGCGACAATATCAAAAACGCTATACGTATCGTAAACGCCACCAAATTATTTAAGCTGGCAGAAAGCTTTGGCGGCGTGAAAAGCATGCTGGCCCATCCGGCCACCATGACGCATCGTACCATACCGGAAGAATTCCGGAGAAAAACAGGTCTGCAGGACTCCTGCATCCGTTTATCAGTAGGCATCGAAGATGCTGATGACCTGATCAACGACCTGAAACAGGCGCTGGATAAATTAAACCATCCGGCCGGCAAGCAAATTACTGTTTTACAATAGCCGTCAGCGGTTAGCACACCACTTTCAATGTTCAGAACCTGATCATCTCTGTACAGCGAAAGACTGACCCCTACGGCGGAAAGCTCAAAAAAAAGTATGGAAAACAAGATCATCAATTTAGGCATTTTCGGATTTGGCGTCGTAGGACAAGGACTCTATGAAGTTTTGAACAGAACAAAAGGTATTAATGCACGGATCAAAAAAATCTGTATTAAAGACCCCAATAAATCAAGACCTATCGATAGCAGCTACTTTACGACAGATAAAAACGACATCCTCGAAGATCCTACCATTGACGTAGTAGTGGAACTGATCAACGACACCGAAGCAGCCTTCGAAATAGTAAGCAAAGCACTCCGCAACGGCAAAGCCGTAGTAAGCGCCAGCAAACGTATGATCGCTGAAAACCTGCCCGCACTATACCAGCTGCAGGCAGAAAACAAAGTGCCATTCCTGTATGAAGCGTCCAGCTGTGCGAGTATTCCCATTATCCGCAACCTGGAAGAATATTATGATAACGACCTGCTCAATGCTGTAGAAGGTATCTGTAACGGATCTACGAATTATATTCTTACCAAAATATTTGAAGAGAACCTCAGCTTTGCCACTGCCTTGCAACAGGCACAGGACCTGGGTTTCGCGGAAACAGATCCTACACTTGATATCGAAGGATATGATCCGAAATTTAAAATAGTGATCCTGCTGCTGCACGCATTCGGCACCTTTGTGAAACCGGAAGAAGTGTTCAATTTCGGTATCCATCACCTCAATGATTTTGATATACAATTTGCCAAACAAAGAAATTGTACCATCAAACTGATTGCGCAATGCCGCCGCCAGAACGGTCACGTATTTGCGTATGTGCTGCCACACCTGATCAGGGAACACAACCTGCTTTATGATGTGTATAACGAATACAATGGTATCCTGCTGGAAAGCGCATTCACCGATAAACAATTTTTTGTAGGCAAAGGCGCAGGCGGTACGGCTACCGGCAGCGCGGTATTATCCGATATCTCTGCCCTGTTATACAACTACCGCTACGAATACAAAAA
This sequence comes from Chitinophaga sp. W3I9, assembly GCF_050434025.1. NCBI lineage: Bacteria > Pseudomonadati > Bacteroidota > Chitinophagia > Chitinophagales > Chitinophagaceae > Chitinophaga > Chitinophaga sp. W3I9. Next base: position 2,316,549 of record NZ_JBNPWC010000001.1, on the reverse strand, counting down.
GATCAAACAAAACAATCAGCCCAACTTTACCAACGACGTAAACCTGAAAGTATACCTGCGCTACAAAACACCGGACCAGGTGGACCTGGCAGAGTTCTTCAATATCTCTGAGAAATATGAATCTACTGAATGGCGCTATGTGGTAGGTACTATTAACTTACAGAAACTGAGAGAAGCCGGCTGGCTGAAAAATAAAGATGTGAATATTCTCGTATTGGAATAAAGATAGTAATAAGCAAAAACCAATCATGAAAACGGCGCAGTTCCCTGCGCCGTTCCTCTTGTTTAAAAATTTTCCAGTTCTTCCACTACCCTGCTCACCGGTAGCCCCATTACATTATAGAAGCAACCGTTTATACTGTCTATGCCCACAGCGCCGATCCATTCCTGGATCGCATAAGCCCCGGCTTTATCAAAAGGTTTATACTTATCCACATAATAAGTGATCTGCCCGGTGGTTAACGGCTTGAAATGCACGGCCGTTGTTTTGGAAAAAGCGACTTCTTTTTCTCCCTGTTGAATAATAACGCCGGTGACTACACGATGTTCACGCCCGCTGAGGCGCGACAAAATATCAATGGCATCTTCACGGTCCTTTGGCTTGCCGATAATGTTGTTATCCAGCACCACCACTGTATCTGCAGCGATAATGATATCGCTGGCCTCACACAGGTGCTGCACAGCGGCCGCTTTCTGCCGGGCAATATGAACCGGGATGTCGGGTATGGCCAGCCCGGGAGGAAAAGTTTCTGCGGTTTCTACCACCTTCACCTGGAAAGGGATTCCGGCCTGCTCCAGCAGCTGCTTTCTGCGTGGCGACTGGGAAGCCAGGATAACGGGCGCGCGGTTATACATCTCTATAAATAAAGTTTAAAAAATATCATTGATAAAATACCGGTGAGCATAATTACTTTCACCAGGGAACTCACCTTGTGATAATGTTCCGGCAGGCTTGCCTTTTTTAACCTCAGGTAGATATAAGCACAGGGCACCTGTACAAACAGGAACAGATAGCCGATGGCAATATACCAGCCAAGTATCCACACCCGGATTTCCACCAGGAGAATAATGATGATCAGTGCCAGCAACAGCGCATTGCAAAAGCGTTTGGCAGCCAGCACTCCCCAGGCAATGGGCAGGGTGCGGCACCCGTCTTTGCTGTCGCCCATCATATCTTCCAGGTCCTTCACAATTTCCCTGACCATAGAAATGAGGAATGCAAATAACGCATACACCCCGATGATCTGGATCAGCTTCCGGCCGGTGGGCGACAAGATGGCTTCAAAGCTATGATAGATCTGTTTTTCGTAAAATCCTACCACCACTACTGCCAGGGCAGTTAGTAATGAAATGACCACATTCCCGATGAGTACCTGTCTTTTAAAAGAAGTGGAGTAAAACCAGAGCAGCAGGGAACAGATTACCTGGGTGAAGCCGAGGTAAAACTGCTCTGTTTTCCAAGCTACCAGGAAACCCAGCGACACGCCGGCCAGGTTAAGCATGGTGTGCCAGGCCATGGCCCAGCGGCGGCTGATAATTTTGTCCAGCACCATTTTATCGGGCTTGTTGACAATGTCTATGTTAATATCAAAATAGTCGTTGATAATATAACCCGCAGCTGCTACCAATATAGTAGACAGGCTTAATAAAATAAATTGGGGAACCGGCAGTGACGGCTCTTCGCCGGAGCTGCGTAAAACCGGCTCTACTACGCAATATTGCAGTAAAAACTGGGTTAGGCCAATATATATCAGGTTTGGGTACCTGATCAGTTTAAAAAATGCAGCCCAGAGCTTCATAGTTTTTCTTTTATTATTTCGATGCTATTCCTTCATCCATTAACCAATGTCCATTCAGTTTCAATACTTTTTCCATGACTTCCCTCACGCAACCGTGGCCTCCGGGCAATGGGGACACATACCTGGAAATACTTTTTATTTCGGATGCCGCATCTGCGGGGCAGGTGGGCAAAGCCACCAGTTGCATAGGCAGATAATCCGGGATATCATCTCCCATATATAATATCTCTTCCCAGCGAAGATCATTTTCAAAAACATAATCCTGCAGCTTCTCCTGCTTATCGTGTATGCCGGTGAAGATATCTTTTATACCCAGTCCCTGTAACCTGCTCACCACACTTTCTGATTTTCCCCCGGAGATAATCACCACACGATAACCTTTTTTTACCGCCAGCTGTAAAGCATAACCATCCTTGATGTTCATCCTGCGGGACATTTCACCTCCCGGCAGCAATTGCAGGGTGCCATCGGTGAGTACACCATCCACGTCCAGCACAAAGGTGGTGATAGATTTAAATAAAGCCAATACGTTCATGGGGCCAAAAATAGCCAATTACGCATTAAGAATCGCTTATTCTCTATTTATTATGGAACTGGTAAATGGCGTCAGACATCACCTGGTAAACCAATTGCAGATAGGGGTCACCGGCCAGCAATTCGCGGTGGAGGCTCATGGTGGTTTCGTCCTGGCGCAGCGCCGGACCGGTTTGTACCGACTCTGGTGCAAACTTCTCCAGCCGGTCGAAAGTCTCCTTTATAATAGGTTGTAACAGGTTAAAGTCCAGCTGTTCTTTTTCACAATAGGCTTTTGCCTGTGCGATCAGGTGATTGGTAAAATTATTACATAATACCGCCGTGAGGTGATATTTCAGCCGTTGTTCCGAGGAAGTAACGGTAACGCTGCCGGAAATACTCTGGGCGAGCGATTGCAGTCGCCGGAGCACCTCGTCGTTGCTGGCTTCCAGCATCACCGGGATGGGCGGATAGCTCTTCACTTCCTTGCGGATCGATTGTAACGGGTATACAACCCCCGTATTAGATGATATCCGGGAGATCGCCGCCAGGGGTACAGCCCCTGCGGTATGCGCCACCATACGCTTCCCTAAGCGGAGCTGGTCGTTCAGTTCGGGGATGGCTGCATCACTTACCGCGAGCAGGTATACGTCTGCGTCCATATTTATATCCTGCAGATCGTCTGTATAATCTGCGTGGAGCATCTCTCCCAGTTCCCTGGCGTGTTCCTTGTTCCGGCTCACCACCTGTTTTACCTGGTGCCCATGAATTTTTAAGAGGTGTCCGAAACAATGCGCAACATTGCCAGTGCCAACGATAACTACATCCATTATAATTAATTTTAAAATAACAAACCGCCGGTATCCGTCTGATTCGTGCTTTCTAATATACGGGTTTTAGCGGGTCCCCGTTTTTTTCATTACATTACAACGTATTTTAACGTTTAAGAGTGCCTTATTTTTTAATTTGATGGTACTTTTATATTATTGCGGAATTCATTGCAGTAATTATTTTATAGAATTTGCGTATTTAGCAGCACAATAAAGAAGCATACATGGCAAAAAATTTAGTTATAGTTGAGTCCCCGGCGAAAGCCAAGACCATAGAAAAAATATTGGGCAAAGACTTCGAAGTCAGATCCTGCTTCGGTCACATACGTGACCTGGAGAAGGATGACATGGGGATAGACATTGAAAATAACTTCAAGCCTAAGTATGTGATCCCGGAAGATAAGGAAAAGGTGGTGAAAGAGCTGAAGAAGATGGCGAAGGATACCGATGAGGTATGGCTGGCAACGGATGAGGACCGTGAGGGGGAGGCCATTTCCTGGCATCTGTGTGAGGTGTTGAACCTGGACCCAAAGACGACCAAACGTATCGTTTTCCATGAAATCACCAAGCCTGCTATTGAGGCTGCGGTACAACATCCGCGTCACCTGGATATGGACCGTGTAAATGCACAGCAGGCCCGCCGTATCCTGGATCGCATCGTAGGTTTTGAAATTTCCCCGGTACTGTGGCGCAAAATGAGCATGCGCAACTCCCTGTCGGCCGGACGCGTACAATCCGTAGCGGTACGGCTGATTGTAGAAAGGGAAAGAGAGATCAATACCTTTAATTCGGTGAGCACCTTTAAAGTGGAAGCTTATTTCACCGGCAAGGATATTAATGGTAAGAACATTTCCTTCAAGGCAGATGGTCCCGGTAAGTTCAAAACCGCGGAAGATGCGGAGAAATTCCTGGAACAATGTGTTGGAGCGGCTTATACCGTAAAAGACATACAGGTTAAACCAGGTAAGAAATCACCCGCAGCGCCTTTTACCACTTCTACCCTGCAACAGGAAGCCAGCCGCAAATTAGGCTACAGCGTTTCCAAAACCATGTTGCTGGCCCAGAAGCTGTATGAAAGCGGTAATATCACCTATATGCGTACCGACTCCGTAAACCTGTCGGATACCGCTATCGGTGAAATTGAAAAAGCGATCAAAACCAGTTTCGGTGATAAATACCATCAGCACCGGAAATTTAAAAATAAGAATGAGTCCGCACAGGAAGCGCATGAGGCCATCCGTCCTACCTACATGGAAAACACCACGGTAGATGACAGCGATACCCGCAAACTGTACGAACTGATCTGGAAACGTACTATCGCCAGCCAGATGGCAGATGCGGAACTGGAAAAAACCACCGCCAAGATCGATATCTCTACCAACCACGAAGAGCTGAGTGCCAGCGGGGAAGTATTGAAATTCGACGGCTTCCTGAAAGTATATATGGAGAGCCATGACGATGAGGATGAAACAGAAGAAGAACAGGAAGGCTCTTTACCGCCACTGGCAGTAAAACAGTCGCTGGATCTGAAAGAGATGAAAGCCACTGAAAGATTCTCCCGCCCGGCTCCCCGTTATACGGAAGCCAGCCTGGTAAAGAAACTGGAAGAACTGGGCATTGGCCGTCCGTCTACCTATGCACCTACCATTACCACTATCCAGAAGCGTAACTATGTAGAAAAAAGGGATAAAGAAGGAATAAAAAGAGATTTCCGTATCCTGAGCCTCAAGGACGATAAGATTACAAAACAAACCGATGCGGAAAATACCGGTGCAGAAAAATCAAAATTATTCCCGACCGATCTGGGAATGATTGTGACCGACTTCCTGAACCAGTATTTTAATAATGTAATGGACTACGGTTTTACCGCCAAGATTGAAGGGGAGTTTGATGAAATTGCCAGCGGTAAGAAGGTATGGAACACGATGATCAGCGAATTTTATTCTCCTTTCCACAAAGATGTGGAAAACACCCTGGAAAATGCAGAGCGTGTAAAAGGAGAACGTCCGCTGGGCACCGATGCCGCTACCGGTAAACCCATTGTAGCCCGCATGGGCCGTTATGGCCCGATGATCCAGATAGGCAGTGTGGAAGATGAGGAAAAGCCGCGCTTTGCCAAATTGAAATCTACCCAGAGCATTGAAACCATCACCATGGATGAAGCCATGGAATTGTTTAAATTGCCGCGTAACCTGGGTCAGTTCGAGGACTCCGAGGTTATTGTAAATATTGGCCGTTTTGGTCCTTATGCACAGCACGATAAGAAGTTTTATTCCCTGAAAAAGGAAATGGACCCTTATACGGTGGAACTGGATGAAGTAGCGCCGCTGATTGCGGAGAAACGCACCGCCAAAGACGAACGGACTATCAAGATATTTGAAAAGGAGAAAATTCAGATCCTGAAGGGCCCATATGGTCCTTATATTAAGCAAGGCCTGAAGAACTATAAGATACCGAAGGAGAAAATAGATAACGCAGCTGATCTGACAGTGGAAGATGCCAAAGCGATCATTGAAGACGTTAAAGCAAATCCACCTAAGAAAAAGGCGCCTCCCAGAAAGAAAAAAGCTTAACGCTGTGGTAAGAATATGCTGAAAAATGGGGCAATGATAATAACTGCAGTGTGAATGGTATGCTTATTATTTAATTTGCCGACAGGATCACATTATTTAATGATTACCACATGATCATAATAATGGTATGAACGAAAACAGAGAAATAAACGCTTTGTTCCACCTGTTGGATGATCCGGATCTGGAGGTATTTGATACGGTTGCCAGTAAAATATTACTGTACGGTAAAGATATCATTCCGAACCTGGAGAATTTGTGGGAGAATACAATTGACGAGGCTATTCAGGAAAGGATAGAACTGCTCATTCACCGGGTACATTACCAGGATTTGCAGGCGGCGCTGCGTGTATGGGGGCTTTCAGAAAGACAGGACCTGATGCAGGGCGCCATACTGGCGGCCCGGTACCAGTTTCCCGATCTCATGGATGCGCAGATCATTGCGGAAATAGACCGGATCAAACGTAATATATGGCTGGAACTCAATAATTATCTTACACCGCTGGAACAGATCAATGTACTGAACAGCATGATCTATAACTACTTTGGCCTTAAAGGAGAAGAAGTTTCTTACCAGCGTAAAAATCAGTTTTTTATTAACCAGGTAGTAGAATCCAAAAAAGGTAATCCTGTTACCAATGGAATCATTTACCAGAGCCTGTGCACAATGCTGGATTTACCGGTGTATGCAGTGAATATTCCCCGGCAGTTTATCCTGGCGTATTTCGACAGCTACATCGATTTTTCCACCCCGATAGAACCTGATGACCACCGGATCCTGTTCTTTATAGATCCCATACAGGGCCAGATATATACCCAGCAGGATGTAGACACTTATCTGAAAAGGGTTTCTGTGCCACCGGTGCCTTCTTACTTCAAACCACAATCCAACAAACGCATTATACAATTCTTACTGGAAGAATTATCCAAATGCTTCCGCGACGACAAAGACGCCTACAAACAAGATGAACTGATCAACCTGGCGAGTATACTCGAGGATTAGCGCGCGCCTTCGGCGCTGCGGAAATTGTCTTGGCTCAGGATTACGCTGATTATACTGATTTGTTTGATTTTTGCTTTTAGATTTTATAAAGGATTAAGGGAGATAGAAGCGAATATTCGCTCTTATCTCCCTTAGTTATTATTAATCAAAAAAGTAAAAATCAAACAAATCAGTATAATCAGCGTAATCCTGAGCCAAGACAATTTCCGCAGCGCCGAAGGCGCGAAGGCGCACACACGAAAAAGCCCACCGCACAAGCGATGGGCTTCTTAATTTCTTGCAAGAAAAGATATTATTGTTATAATAATCTCTTACTTAGCTGGAGTTGCAGCAGCAGAATCAACTGGAGCAGTTACAGCAGCAGAATCAACGTGAGCAGCAGAATCAACTGGAGCAGTTGCTACTGGAGCAGCGTTCATAGTGTCTACTGGTGCAGTTGCAGCAGAATCAGCAGCAGGAGTGCTACCACCGTTACAAGCAACGAAGAACATGCCAGCGGCAACAGCGAATACGAATAATTTTTTCATTTTTTAGGTTGTTTTATTTTTAAAACCGCCGCAAAGGTATGCAAAATTTATAAAATACAAAATCTGCTGCCTGCTTTTTCGGTAAGTATTTATTTTTTTCTGAAGAAGATCTTCAATGGAACGCCTGTAAAGTTGAATTTCGTGCGGATCTGGTTCTCCAGGTAGTTACGATATGGTGTTTTCACATCATCCGGGAGATTACAGAAAAACGCAAATGCAGGTGTATGCGTAGGGATCTGCGTTACGTACTTGATACGGATAGGAATACCTCTTACCACCGGTGGATGATACGCTTCAATAGCTTTCAGCAGTACATCGTTTAACACGGAAGTCTGGATCCGGCGTTTACGGTTTTCGTATACGTCCAGGGCTGTTTCAATCGCCTTGAAAATACGTTGCTTTTCAGTTACAGAAGTGAAGATGATGGGCACATCGGAGAATGGCGCCAGTCGCTCTTTCAGTGTTTTTTCATAATCCCTGGCGGTGTTGGTACCTTTTTCCACGAGGTCCCATTTGTTCACCAGCACCACTACGCCTTTACCTTTACGGGCAGCGAGACTAAAAATGCTGAGATCCTGTGCAGTGATTCCTTTTTCGGCATCCAGCAGCAGCATCACTACATCAGATTCATCTACCGCCTTGATGGCGCGGATCACGGAATAAAATTCCAGGTCTTCATGCACTTTTGTTTTACGACGGATACCAGCGGTATCTATCAGCATGAAATCTTTCTGGAACATATTATAGCGGGTGTGAATGGTATCGCGGGTAGTACCGGCAATTTCGGAAACGATATTACGCTCTACGCCTACCAATGCATTCAGCAGGGATGATTTCCCTACGTTAGGCTGACCAATGATCGCTATTTTAGGAATATCTGTGTCCAGTCTGGCGTCTTCCATTTCCGGGGTAATAAAGCTTACCACATCATCCAGCAATTCGCCGGTACCGCTACCGGTCATGGACGAAAGGAAGTGGATATGTTCGAAGCCCATACTGTAGAATTCAGTGGCTTCCAGCTGACGCTGACTGTTATCTACTTTATTTACTACGAGGAAAACCGGTTTGGAGGTGCGACGCAGAATGTTTGCCACGTCTGCATCCAGGTCGGTAATACCGGTGGTTACATCACACATGAAGATGATTACATTGGCCTCTTCCATAGCCACTTTTGCCTGCTTGCGAATCTCCCGCTCAAATACATCATCACTGTTGGTTACAAATCCGCCAGTATCGATTACGTTGAAGGTTTTGCCGTTCCAGTCGGCAATACCGTATTGTCGATCGCGGGTTACACCGCTTTGGTCATCCACGATGGCCTTCCGTTGTTCCAGTAAACGATTGAACAACGTTGACTTGCCTACGTTGGGGCGACCCACTATAGCTGCTGTAAATCCTGCCATTTTTTTATTATATTTTGTCGTACTAACCTGGATAATACATCCAGGAATTTTGCAATGATTAATATCCGTATTCCTTCAGGAAAGTGTCGTTGTCGCGCCATTTGCCGCGTACTTTCACAAACAGTTCCAGGAATACTTTCCGCTCAATAAATTTCTCTATCTCCTGCCGGGCTAATGTTCCCAGCTCGCGGATGGATTTACCCTTTTCACCGAGGATAATTCCTTTCTGGGTGTCGCGGGTGACGATGATTTCAGCGGTGATCTTTGTCAGTGTTTCCTTTTCCTGGAATTGTGTAACAATTACCGTGGTGTGATAAGGAATCTCTTCTTCAAACAACTGAAATACTTTTTCACGGATCATTTCTGCCACTAAAAAACGTGTAGACTTGTCCGTTAGTGTATCATCCGGATAGAACGGATTGCCGTCAGGTAACAGCTTTATAATTTCAGCCAGCAACTCTTTAATACCTTTCTTCTGCATTGCAGACACCGGTACTACCGCTGCTGCTTTGCCCCAGGCTTTGGCGCGTTCTACCAGAACTTCCATATCCTCTTTGAGGATATTATCCATTTTATTAAGGATGAGAACGATCGGCACTTTCAATTTCAGTGAATCAAACAATTCCAGGTTTTCTTCCATAGAATCTTTCGAATCCATGATCAGCAAAGCCACATCAGCATCCTCGAGGGCGGATTTAACCGCACCCATCATTTTCTCATGCAGCTTGTATTTGGGATCAATGATGCCCGGCGTGTCAGAAAAAACGATCTGATACGCAGGGTCCGTTAATACGCCTGTAATACGGTGCCGCGTGGTTTGCACTTTGGGGGAAATAATAGCCAGCTTCTCGCCGATGATGGCGTTCAGCAAGGTGCTTTTTCCCGCATTGGGCTTACCAAAAATATTTACAAAACCTGCCTTATGCATGATGACATTTAAAACCTGGTGATGTTGCTTTCACAACTCAAACTTACCGAAATAAAAAAAGCCGAATTTCTTCGGCTCTTAATCTTTTTTATGGACGCTGACGTACCTATTTTGTAGCGAGGAGCGGATTCGAACCACTGACCTTCGGGTTATGAGCCCGACGAGCTACCTCTGCTCTACCTCGCAATGAGGGTGCAAAGATACAAATATTTCAATCCGCTCCAAATCTTTTTTAAAAGAAAAACAAAAAGCCAACCGTAACTGGTTGGCTTTCATATTGGAATGCTTCATACATTGTTAAAATGGAAGATCGTCAGCCGGCTGCTCCTGAACGGGCTCTGCCTCGGGTACGGTCATTTCAGCGACCGGCATTTTCCGCTTTTCCTCGTCCTTACGGCTGAGTAACTGCAGTGAAAACACCCGGAGCCGGATAGCCCCGCATAACGCACCGGTAGCTGTACTTACATAAGCCTCCAGTTTTGGAGCGCCTTCTACATACACCATTACACCCTGCGTTAAATAAGGAGCTACATTGGCCTTGTCCCAGAGCGAGCAATCCACCCAGGTGGTTCTTTCTTCCAGTATGCCCTGCGCGTTTTTAAAACGCTCATTTACCGCTACCGGAAAATTGAAAACAGTGGCGCCGTTGACTTCTTTTTTCACTACATCGCGGCCAAGATGCCCGATAAACTGAAGTTTGATCATCAGAAATAAAGATTTAAATGATTAAAAATTTATAAAAGATGACTGAGAGAAGTATCTCCGAAAATTACGCATTTTTCCTTCTCCCAAAAAATAATTTCTGATTTATTATAGATACAAGTATACCTTTGCATTAACACAATACATGGGGTGCCTTACTTTCAGGCTGAGATCACACCCAATGAACCTGGACCAGGTAATGCTGGTTAGGAATGAACTAACAGAAAACAGGATATTTAAAATGAAACAGCTAATGTTATTAGTGCTGCTATCTGTAGCAGGCACTTTACATGCACAATCCCTGGTTACCGGTACCGTTACCAGTAAAGCCAGCGGCCAGCCACTGGAGGGTGTTACCATCTCCATCAACCAAACCGGCGCTGTTACCGACAGCAGAGGCCACTACAGTATTCATCTTCCTAAAAAAGGAAGTTATCCCTTAACTGCCAGCTACATTGGCTTCAAAACATTTACCACTACCATTACCGCGAATAACACCACGCAGCTGGCAGACATTTCGCTGGAAACAACAGCACTGTTTGTAAAACCTGTAGAGATCAGCAGTTTACGCGCCGGTAAAAATTCGCCTTTCGTAAACACCACTTTAACGGCGGCAGACCTTAAGAAAGAAAACCTTGGCCAGGACCTGCCCATACTGCTGGATCAGCAACCAGGCGTAGTTACTAACTCAGACGCAGGTACCGGTATCGGCTATACGGGCATGCGCGTGCGTGGTTCCGATATCACCCGCATCAACGTTACGGTAAATGGTATCCCGGTAAACGATGCGGAATCGCAGGGAACATTTTTTGTGAATATGCCCGACTTTGCGTCCTCTGTGAGCAGCATTCAGCTGCAACGCGGCGTAGGTACCTCTACCAACGGCGCTGCTGCTTTTGGCGCCACGCTGAACCTCAGCACCAACGAATTCAATGAAAAAGCATACGGCGAAATCAGCAACAGCTACGGTTCTTTCAATAGCTGGAAACATACGGTGAAAGCAGGTTCCGGCCTCATCAACGATCACTTCACCATCGACGCACGCCTTTCCAAAATTTCATCAGATGGATATATCGATCGCGCTACTTCCGACCTGCGCTCTTTCTATACTTCCGCCGCCTACGTTTCTGCCAAAACAGCCATCCGACTGAACGTCTTCTCCGGAAAAGAAAAAACATACCAGGCATGGAACGGCGTACCACAGGCACTCCTGGAAACAGACCGCACCTACAATTCTGCAGGCACCGATAAACCAGGCACCCCGTACGATAATGAAACAGATAACTACCAACAGGATCATTACCAGCTATTCCTGAACCAGGAAGTAAATTCACATCTCAACTTCAACGTGGCCTTCCACCTCACCCGCGGACGCGGCTACTACGAACAGTACAAAGCTCAACAACCTTTCTCTGAATACGGCCTGCAAGGACCAGTGATCAACGGCAAACAGGTTGATACCACTGATCTCGTCCGTCAGCTGTGGCTGGACAACTACTTCTATGGCTCGGTATTTTCGGTAAACCGCACCGGTGACAAGTTCAACTGGAGCCTTGGCGGCGGCTGGAACCGCTATACCGGCGACCACTACGGCAAAATCATCTGGGCACAAACAGGCATCGATAAAGACCATGAATATTATAATTATCCTGCTGCTAAAAACGACTTCAATATCTACTGGAAAGGAGAATATAAACTCACTTCTGCCCTCAGCATTTTCGCAGATATGCAATACCGCAACATCATGTACAACATGGATGGCTTTGAAGCCGCTCCCGCATACATTGCACATGTGAACTATAATTTCTTTAATCCGAAAGCAGGTATCTCCTATAACATCAACCCTACCAACCGTATATTCGCTTCTGTGGCTATTGCACACAAAGAGCCCAACCGCGTAGACTTTGAAAATAACTTTGGTACAGCAACACCCAAACCGGAAGTGCTCCGTGACGTGGAAGCCGGCTATTCATGGAACAACAACATCGCTGCCATCCAGGCCAACGTGTATTACATGAACTACAAAAACCAGCTGGTGCAAACCGGTATGCTCAATGATGTGGGTGCATACATCCGTACCAACATTCCTAAAAGCTACCGCATGGGTATTGAAGTAAATGGAAATGTAAAACTGGGAAGTATCGTGAGTGTGGCCGCCAATGCAGCTTTGAGCCAAAACAAAGTACTGGACTATCATGCCGTTACTTACGACGCCGACTATGCATCACATACCCAGGTGTTCAACAAAACAGATATTTCTTTCTCCCCTTCTTTCGTAGGTGGGTTAACGTTAACCGTGAAACCGGTTAAAAACCTGAACATCGATGTGCTGGGTAAATATGTAAGCCGTCAGTATATGGATAACACCTCCAATGTAGCCGGCAGCCTGGATGCTTACTTTGTAAACAACCTGCGTATCAACTACGTAGTGCCGCAACCGTTATTCCGTGAACTTGGGCTGCAATTCATGCTGAACAATATCTTCAACGTGAAGTATGAGCCCAACGGAAGTACCTACAGCAGCTATGATCAGGCTAGTAACCGTGTGGTGTACGACAATTATTATTACCCGATGGCGGGGATTAATTTCTTTGCCGGGGTGACGATAGGATTCTAAAGCATAAGCGGTTGATCAAAGCGGATTTTGTCTTTCTCGCTGATTACGCTGATTTTACTGATTACCTTGATTTTACTTTTTGGATTTTTAAAGGATTTAAAATGATTGGGGAGATATAAGCGGATATTTTCGCTTATATCTCCCCAATCATTTTAAATCCTTTAAAAATCCAAAAAGTAAAATCAAGGTAATCAGTAAAATCAGCGTAATCAGCGAGAAAGACAAAATCCGCTCAGCTATTCAGTAATTTCTCTAACGCTTTATCTACCGATTCAAAAGGAAAACTTTTTATCACCGCATCCATTTGTGCGGCAATTTGCTGTGTACCTAAATTACCGATGCTGCCTGCGTGGGTATGTTTTACTTCTTTATCAGGGGAGAAGGTGCCGTTTTCAATGTCCATGCCTACTTTTTTATAAGCTTCGCGGAACGGAGTACCTTGCAGCACCAGGTTGTTTACCACTTCCACGCTGAAGAGATACTGGTACTTATCATCGTCCAGTATGTTTTCCTTTATGCGCACATTTTCCAGCATCAGGCGGCTCATGCGGATACAGTCTTTTAACGTTTGGAAGGCGGGGAATAAATTCTCTTTCAGCAGCTGCAGATCGCGGTGATAGCCGGAAGGCAGGTTGGTGATCATCATAGCAATTTCGTTTGGTAATGCCTGGAGCTTATTGCCATGAGAGCGGATCAGTTCCCATACATCCGGGTTCTTTTTATGCGGCATGATGCTGGAGCCGGTGGTGAGTTCGTCCGGGAAGCTGATGAAGCCGAAGTTCTGGTTCATGAACAAACAGGCATCCATGGCCATTTTAGCAATGGTGGCGGCAATGCCGGCCAGTGCAAAAGCCACTATTTTTTCCGTTTTACCGCGTCCCATCTGTGCGTATACTACGTTGTAGTTGAGCGAATCAAAACCCAGCAAGGCAGTGGTAAGCTCACGGTCGAGGGGGAAGGAAGATCCGTAACCCGCGGCGGAGCCAAGCGGGTTTTTATTCACTACTTTATAAGCGCCCTGCAACATGGTGAGGTCGTCTACCAGGCTTTCCGCATAAGCGCCAAACCATAATCCGAAAGAAGAGGGCATGGCAATTTGCAGATGGGTGTAACCTGGTATCAGGTGTGCTTTGTATTCTTCACTTTTTTGCTGTAATAGGTGGAACAACGCAAGTACTTCTTCTGTCATGGTTTGCAGCTCATGACGCAGGAACAGCTTCAGATCCACCAAAACCTGGTCGTTGCGGGAACGGCCGCTGTGGATCTTTTTGCCTACTTCCCCCAACCGGCGGGTCAGCAACAGTTCTACCTGTGAGTGGATATCTTCCACTCCTTCTTCCAGTTTAAAATCACCGGACTGAATTTCCTGGTAGATGTTTTTGAGTTCTTGTTTTAATATAGTGAGTTCTTCTGCTTCCAGCAATCCTATACTTTGCAGCATGGTGATATGCGCCATAGAACCCAGCACATCAAACGGCGCCAGGAAGGCGTCCATCTCACGGTCTTTTCCTACGGTGAATGTTTCCACTGCCGCTAAGGAGGCTTTATCTTTTTGCCACAATTTCATAATACTATAGTTTTTCCACGCTGTGTTGGAGCATGAAATTAAAAATCATATTTACCAAAGATACGCTGCCCTTCCATACTACTGGATCATTTCAAGTAACTGGATATAACTCTGTATACCCTCTTTGATTTCATGCAGGTGAATATATTCATCTGCGGTGTGTGAACGGGCGGAATCGCCGGGACCCATTTTCACAGAGGTAGCCGGGATCAGCGCCTGGTCAGAGGTAGTAGGCGATCCATAGCAGGTTTTGCCCACGCTTATGCCTGCCTGTACAAACGGATGATCCATTGGAATAAAGGAAGGCCGCATTCTCATGGACCGTGGCTTTACTTCGCAGGATACATTGGCCCGGATGATTTCCAGCAGCTCCTCGAGTGTATATTGATCGTTAGCCCGTACATCCACTACAAAGGAGCAGTCGGCCGGTACTACGTTATGTGCTTTATTGGAAGTGTTGATCACTGTAGCGCTCATCTTCACCGGGCCCAGTGTTTCCGATACTTTCGGGAACCGGAAATCTTTGAACCAGTTAAGATCAGGCAATGCTTTATACAGCGCATTCTCACCTTCCTCCCTTGCAGCGTGTCCTGCTTTGCCATAGCTGGTACAATCCAGTACCATCAGGCCTTTTTCCGCGATGGCCAGTTGTGTTAAAGTAGGTTCTCCCACAATAGCAAACTCGATAGCGGGCAGTTTTGGCAAGATACTTTCTATCCCGTTGGGGCCGCTGATTTCTTCTTCTGCGGTAGCCGTGAGGATGATGTTATAGCCCAGGTCACTACGATGATAAAAATGTAGGAACGTTGCGATCAGGCTCACCAGGCAACCGCCGGCATCATTACTACCGAGTCCGTAGAGCTTTCCGTCTTCCACATCCGGACTAAAAGGATCGCGGGTATATTGCGGATTAGGTTTTACGGTATCATGATGGGAGTTCAGGAGTATATTACGTTTGGAGGGATCGTAGTGTTTATTGAGGGCCCAGATATTATTGAGATGCCGCTCATGCGGAATATCCATTGCCGTCAGGAATTCACTGATCAGTTGCGCGGTGCCGTCTTCTTCGCGGCTTAATGAAGGGGTGGCGATCATCTGTTTGAGCAGGGCCACCGCCACATCATATAGTTTTTCGTTCCACATAGGTTAGCATATTAGAGTGCCTGCCACTTTCGGGGTTGTATTGCTCAGAACATCGTCTGCATGCCCTATCAGCACTTCTTTTACACCATTGTCAATTGCCCCGAAAGCGTTTTGCAGTTTAGGCAATATCCCTTCTGTCAGTATTTTTTCTTCCAGCAGTTGCTGGTAAATTTCTTTGTTGATAAGATTTATAACGGATTCATCATCTGCAGGATCACGCAATACGCCTTTCTTTTCAAAGCAGTAGATCAGCCGCACGCTGTAGTGCTGTGATAAAGCAATGGCCAGGGAAGAAGCGATGGTATCTGCATTGGTATTCAGTATCTGGCCTTTACCATCGTGCGTAAGCGGGGCAAACACCGGTGTGATGCCTGTATCCAGTAATGCTTTCAGCGGCCCGGTGTGCAAGATATCCGTGCGTACATCTCCTACAAAGCCGTAGTCGATTTCCTTTACGGGTCTTTTTACAGCGGGGATGATGTTGGCGTCTGCACCGGTTAAACCGATGGCATTGCAGCCACTGGCCTGCAGTTTGGCTACCAGCTGTTTGTTTACCAAACCGCCGTATACCATTGTCACCACGTCGATGGTGTCTGCATCTGTGATCCGCCTGCCGTCTACATACTTCGATTCGATACCCAGCTTATCACCGATACGGGTAGCGATTTTGCCGCCGCCGTGTATCAGGATTTTCTTACCGGGAATTGCTGCAAACTTTTCCACGAAGGTTTGCAGCAATGCCGGGTTATCGATTACGTTTCCGCCTACTTTGATAATGAATAAGTCGATCATAATTATCCTTTGAGTATTTCACTCAAAACTGCCTGGGCAGCCCATACCCGGTTACCGGCTTCCCGGATAACGATGGATTGGGGACCGTCCAGTACTTCATCTGCAATCACTACATTCCTTCTTACCGGGAGACAGTGCATTACCTTGGCAGCATTGGTGAGCTTGAGTTTTTCGTTGGTAAACATCCAGGAAGGATCTGTGCAGGTGATCTTTCCATAGTCTTTGTAAGAAGACCAGTTTTTCACGTATACAAAATCCGCGTCCTGCAGGGCTCTATCCTGATCGTATTCAATTTGTGCGTTACCGGAAAATTTTTCGTCCAGTTCGTAGCCTTCCGGATGGGTGATTACAAAATCGGCTTCTCCCCATGCGTTCATCCATTGTGCAAAAGAGTTGGGAACAGCCTGTGGCAGCGCTTTTACGTGAGGCGCCCAGGTCATTACCACTTTAGGCTTACGGGTTTGCTGCCAGTTTTCCTTAATGGTAATTACGTCTGTTAAACTCTGCAAAGGGTGCAGCGTAGCGCTTTCGAGACTTACTACCGGCACGCCGGCATACTTAATGAACTGGTTAATATATTTCTCGGTATAATCTTCTTCTTTATTCTTCAACCCCGGAAAAGTACGGATGGCCAGTATGTCGAAGTACTGCCCCATTACTGCCGCCGCTTCCTTCACGTGTTCGGTGGTGTTGCCGTTCATCACCACACCGTCATTCATTTCCAGCGCCCATCCTTCCTTGTCGATATTAAACACGATTGCTTCCATACCCAGGTTCTTTGCAGCGATCTGTGTACTTAAACGTGTTCGCAAACTGGGATTCAGGAATATCATTCCCACTGTTTTGTTCTTACCTAATTCCTTATCCCTGAAAGGATCTTTCTTGTAGTTCAGCGCAATGTCCACTAACCGCGGGACACTGGGAACATCTGCTGTAGAAATAAATTGTTTCATTTCGCTTATAGGCTTTAAACAGGCAGTGGAAAGATGTTAAAGGCACACTGCCTGCCGTACATGGTTGTTTACTTATTTGTTTAATGCTTTTCCGAATGCTTCCAGGAACTGGTCTGCATGGGCTTGTGTAAGCGCCAGGGAAGGAAGCAAACGGATCACGTTTGGCTTGGCTTCACCGGTGAAGATCTTATGGGTATGCAGCAGTTCTTTTTTCACATGTGATAATTCTTCCGGGAGATCTATACCGATCATCAAACCACGGCCTCTTACTTCTTTTACCTTATCAAAGGTGCGTAACTGTTCCATGAGATAGTTACCTACTGTAGCTGCGTTCTCTATCAGTTTTTCGGCCTGTATGGTTTCCAGTACTGCCAGCGCTGCTGCGCAGGCCAGGTGATTACCACCGAAAGTAGTGCCCAGCATACCATACACTGCCTGAAATTTAGGTGCAATGATGATAGCCCCGATCGGAAAACCATTTCCCATTCCTTTCGCCATGCTGTAGATATCTGCGTTTACGCCTGCAAAATCGTGCGAGTAAAACTTACCGCTGCGGCCATATCCACACTGAACGGAGTCTGCAATGAACACCGCGTTGTGCGCATCACACAGGCTCCTGATCTTCCGCAGGAACGATTCGCTGGCTACATTGATACCACCTACGCCCTGGATACCTTCAATGATCACGGATGACACTTCATACTGCTGGAAAGCCTGTTCCAGTGCAGCTTCATCTTCCCAGGGTAAAAATACCACGTTCTCTGTTTCATTTACCGGCGCAACAATCCTGGGATTGTCGGTAGCTGCTACTGCCAGGGATGTTCTGCCATGAAATGCTTTCTTAAAAGCGATGATTTTCTTTTTGCCGTTGTAAAAAGAAGCCAGCTTCAGGGCATTTTCATTGGCTTCTGCTCCGGAGTTGCACAGGAACAGCTGATAGTCCTCCTTACCGGACACCTTGCCCAGCAAGGCGGCCAGCTCTTCCTGTAAAGGCATCTTTACAGAATTGGAATAGAAGCCTACTTTATGCAGCTGATCTGTAAGGCGTTTTACATAATGTGGATGCGTGTGACCAATAGAGATCACGGCATGCCCGCCATACAGGTCGAGATATTGTGTGCCCTTGTCATCCCAAACATGGGAGCCCAGGGCTTTTTCTATAATGATATCGTTAACGGGATATACGTCGAAAAGTTTCATGTCGGCAATAAATTGAAAATGATAAAAACACTTAGAACACGATGGACTTCAGTTTCAGTCCGGAGGTTTCATCCAGTCCGCACATCAGGTTCATGTTTTGCACTGCCTGACCAGAGGCGCCTTTCAGCAGGTTATCTTCAATGGAATGGATCACCAGTTTGTTGCCGGTTTTTTCCAGTTGAATCAAACACTTGTTGGTATTTACCACCTGCTTCAGATCGATCTGTTTATCGCTTACATGTGTAAACGGATGACCGGTGTAGAAGTCCTTGTACAGCTTCACAGCGTCTTCCAGCGATAAGTCGGTTTGCAGGTACGAGGTTACCCAGATCCCTCTTGGATAATCGCCGCGTACCGGCACAAAGTTCACCTCACCATTGAAGCCTGGCTGCAACAGCTGCAGGCTTCGTCGTATTTCTTTCAGATGCTGATGATTCAGCACTTTATAGGTAGATATGTTATTGGCTCTCCAGGTAAAGTGGGAGGTCGACTGTAAGCTTTGCCCCGCTCCGGTGGAACCGGTGATACCGGTGGTATGCACTTCTGTGAGCAAACCTGCTTTTGCCAGTGGCAATAGGCCCAGCTGGATACCGGTAGCAAAGCAACCGGGATTGGCAATGTTCTTTGCTGTTTTTATGAGATCGCGCTGCATTTCCGGCAGGCCGTATACAAAAGTGCGGTCCTTCACGGTTTCGCCTAAACGAAAATCCTGACTCAGGTCAATCACTTTTACATGGGCAGCCACATCGGTTGCTTCGAGGAATTTTTTAGATTCGCCATGGCCCAGGCAAAGGAACATCACATCGATGTCATTGCTGAGATCGCCGGTAAACAGTTGTTCTGTTTCACCCAGCAGATCTGCATGTACTGCATACAAAGGATTGCCTGCATTACTACGGCTATGTACAAACGAAATGGTAACATCCGGGTGATTCAATAAAAGCCGGATCATTTCACCGCCTGTATAACCTGCCCCGCCTACAATTCCTGCTCTTATCTTTTTATCATTTGCCATTGCCTGCTGATTTAGATAGAATTTTTAACCTGATGCCAGATCATTGTCTGGTTACCAAAAATTTTGCTGAATCCTCTTACATCATCTCCGCTCCAGCCGGTGTTCATTTCACCGTATTTACCAAACTTGCTGCTCATCAGATCGTAAGGCGAGCTGATACCGGTAACCTGGAAACGGTAAGGCATCAGGGTAACAAATACTTCGCCGGAAACATTTTCCTGGGTGTTTTGCAGGAAGGCTTCGATGTCACGCATCACGGGGTCCATGATCTGACCTTCGTGCATGTAGTTACCGTAGAACTGCGCCAGTTGATCTTTCCAGCTCAGCTGCCATTTTGTTAACACGTGTTTTTCCAGTGCGTGGTGCGCTTTGATGATCACCATTGGTGCAGCGGCCTCAAACCCTACACGTCCTTTGATACCGATGATGGTATCGCCTACGTGAATATCGCGGCCAATGGCAAAAGGACCGGCGATGGTTTGTAAATATTGAATCGCTTCAGATGGATGACCAAAAGTTTTATCGTTCACACCTGTAAGCTCACCTTTTTCAAAAGTTAATTTCACCTGTTCTTCACCCTGCTTTGTGAGCTGGGTAGGCCATGCCGCTTCCGGCAGCATACCGTTGGAGGTCAGTGTTTCTTTACCGCCCACTGAAGTTCCCCACATACCTTTGTTGATAGAGTACATGGCTTTTTCAAAGTTCACTTCTACTCCTTTGGATTTGAGGTAGGAGATCTCTTCTTCACGGCTCAGTTTCAGGTCACGGATGGGGGTAATGATTTCCACGCCGGGGATCATGATATGGAACACCATATCAAAACGTACCTGGTCGTTACCGGCGCCGGTGCTGCCGTGCGCTACCGCATCGGCACCTACTTCCTTCACATATTCCGCGATGGCTAATGCCTGGCTCATGCGCTCCGCACTTACGCTCAGCGGGTAGGTATTATTTTTCAGTACATTACCGAAGATGAGGTATTTGATCACACCATCATAATAAGAACGTATTGCATTAACAGTTTTATGACTTTTAACGCCCAGGCTGTAAGCGCGCTTTTCTATTTCCTGCAGTTCTTCTTCAGAGAAACCGCCAGTGTTTACAATCACTGAATGCACTTCATATCCTTTTTCTTCGGTCAGATATTTAACGCAATAGGAAGTATCAAGTCCTCCGCTAAATCCCAGTACTACTTTTTTCATTATGACATCTTTTTTTATAAATCCAGATAACAATATTGACGATCCTGTAGTCAGAACAGGAAAAATTTCTTTTTAGATCCGGTGGCGCCACCTTCTTTTTTACTTTTCAGCAAAACAAATCTTTTAAAACGTAACCATCGCTCGTAGAGCTTTATGTTTCCTTTAAATCTGCGGCGGCGTCTGGCGTGGTGTATGTGACCGCTGGCGCTTACGGAGAATTGTGGCTCTGGTTGTGGTGCAGCAGCAGTGGCTTTTTCGGACATTGCTTTCTCTTCTGCTTCCTTCAGTTTTTCCAACGGGTTGTACAGCATGGCGGTACACAGGCAGTTTTTCCTGTCTTTCGCCGTGAGGATATCGAAGTTTACGCAGCTTCTGCAGCCTTTCCAGAACTCTTCGTCATCGGTGAGTTCGGAATAGGTTACCGGCTCGTATCCGAGTTCGGAGTTGATTTTCATTACTGCCAGCCCGGTGGTTAAGCCGAAGATCTTGGCATCTGGGTATTTCTCTCTCGACAGCTCGAATATTCTCTTTTTAATTGATTTAGCCACACCGTGGCCTCTGAAGGCGGGATTAACGATCAGACCTGAATTCGCTACAAATTTCTCATGACCCCAGGCTTCTATATAGCAGAAGCCTACCCATTCGTCTTTGTCGGTAACAGCAATTACCGCTTTGCCTTCCTTCATTTTCAGTTCTACATAGTCAGGAGAACGCTTGGCAATGCCTGTTCCTCTTGCTTTTGCAGACGATTCCATCTCGTTTGTGATGGTATTTGAATAGTGAACGTCGTCAGGAGTGGCTACCCTAACGATGATATGTTGATTTTCCAACTTTTTAAATTGAAATCGTGAATCAATAAACTAACTTGAAATTCCATTGCTGGAAAGGTTCACCGGAGGATTGGGGAATCGCGGTGCGATAGCGGTCATATTCAGACAAGCGCTATCAAATTCTAGGTCGTCGGGAAAGAAATCTAAAGACATTGAACCCAACAGAATATACCCCCTCGATGAAAGCGGGATGATATGCAGAAATGTTGGTATGAGTTGCGGTTTTTTCCAACTTCAGTTCAGCGTTAAATTGTTATAAATATTGTCTTTAGTTTTAGATTATCCGCAAAGTTATAACAATATCCTTTTAAATAGTCGAATTTTTTTTGGGTAGAGAAGAATTTTAACAAACGCGGAGGTTGTCTTTCTCGCTGATTACGCTGATTATACTGATTATAAGGATTTGATCACTTGGATTTTAAAGGATTTGGGGAGATATAAGCGGAGGTTGTCTTTCTCGCTGATTACGCTGATTATACTGATTATAAGGATTTGATCACTTGGATTTTAAAGGATTTGGGGAGATATAAGCGGAGGTTGTCTTTCTCAGGATTACGCTGATTCTACTGATTATAAGGATTTGATCATTTGGATTTTAAAGGATTTGGGGAGATATAAGCGGAGGTTGTCTTTCCCAGGATTACGCTGATTGTGCTGATTTTAATAAGAAAATATATTTAATTATATGATAATGTATATAGGGAGATAAAAATGGAATATCCAATTCTATCTCCCCAAATCCTTTAAAATCCAAATGATCAAATCCTTATAATCAGTATAATCAGCGTAATCAGCGAGAAAGACAAAATCCGCCGCGGTGTTACCGGGTAATTACGCCCAACTCGGCAATTGCGGCCTGCGCCTGCTTTTCGTCTGCGGGCGAAGTGGCCACAAAGCGGATATAGCGGGCGGTAGTCTTTTTGAAAGCCACTGTTTGCTGTACCGGGTTGTTTTTGATATTGGCAAACTGACCACTGGCTACCGGGCTGCCCCAGTTTTTGCCATCGGTGCTGGTGTAAAATCCGTAACCATAAATAATACCTTCGCCGGTGGGCGGAGTGTAGGTAAATCCTTTCAGGGAAAGGGTTTCGCCTAGATCCACCTGCAACTCATGCGGGTATCCTTTATTGCCTGCCACATAAATAGTAGCGGTATTGCCGTCTATTGCTTTAGCAGGGTCATTATCTTTGGTGGCCGCTTCCGGGGAAATTACTTTCCATTTGGCAGAAGCGATATCAAAGGTAGCGGTAACGGTTTCGCTGGCAGTTTTGCCGTTGTCGAGGAACGCTTTGGCGTGTACCACACCGCCCAGGGGCAGGTTGATAACCGTACTTTCTGCAGAGATATACTTCGGCGACTTCACGGTAGGTTCGCTGCCATCCAGGGTATAGTGAATATCGGTATCGCCGGATTCGCTGTGTATCCATACTTTTCCGTCGGCGGTACGGCCTATCTGTGGCAGGGTGAGCAATCCCGGCGCCTTATAGAGCTGCACTTCGCTGATCACCGGCGCCGCCTTGGCATCCATGATATTGATACGCACCTGGGTGGTGGTGTAATCTTTCAAACGCAATATACGTTTGTGGCCGATGGTGGTTTCATTGGCAATTTGCTTCCAGGCGCCTTGCTCCAGCACTTCCACGTTGAAGGCTTTCACACGCTGCCCCAGTGCAATATATTCCTGCAGCACCAGCCTGTTGAACGTAACCGGCTGTTTATACGTAAGCGTAATAGTGGTAGCAGCGGCATCGTCGGTGGTGGCCCAGTAGGTGTTGTTGGTACCATCATTCAGGTGCGACACTTTCACCGCTTTATTATTGCTGCGTGTATGAGTAGCCGTTACTACGGCCTGCTTTGCCAGGTTGGTTTTAAAAGATGCATCCAGTACACGGCGCAGTTCCATCAGGCGGGTGGAGTCGTTGGGGTGGACAAGACCATCGCGGTCAACCGGCACATTGAGGATCAGGTTACCGTTGCGGCCCACGGAGCCGTAATAAATATCGAGCAGGGAGGACACGGACTTCACCTTATCGTTTGTTTCCGGGCTGTAAAACCATCCCGGCCGGATGGATACATCGCATTCTGCGGGAATCCATTGTTCGCCATCCTCATTACCTTCATTGAGTGATTTGGTGGCCGGGCCGTTGGCGCCTGGTGCAAAACCTTTTACGTTCAGTGTGCTCCAGTTGGTGGTGCCGGCAATACCATTCTCATTGCCTACCCAGCGGCAACCCGGGCCTACATCACTGAAGATGACAGCATTGGGTTGATTCTTATATACCACGCTGTGGAACAGGTTCCAGTCGTACGGCTGTTTGATATTACCGCCATTGGCCCCATCGAACCACTGCTCAAACACAGGGCCGTAGCTGGAAAGCACTTCATTGAGCGTATTGGCGAACACCTGGTTATAACCGGGCTTGCCATATTCAGGATGGTTGCGGGTCCCACGGAGAGAGGTACACGCCAAACTTCAGACCGTACTCTTTACAGGCGGCAGACAATTCTGCCAGCACGTCTCCTTTACCATCCTTCCATGCGCTTTCGCGGACAGTGTGGGTGCTGTACTTGCTGGGCCAGAGGCAGAAGCCATCATGGTGTTTGGCGGTGATCACAATTCCCTTCATACCGGCCGCTTTGGCGGTACGTGCCCACTGACGGGCATCCAGGTGGGTAGGATTGAATACTTTCGGATCTTCATCTCCATGTCCCCATTCCTTGTTGGTGAAAGTGTTTGGACCAAAATGAATGAACATGTAATATTCCATGTCATTCCAGGACACCTGCGCTTTGGAAGGCAGGGCGCCATAGGGCTTGATTTCCTGGGCCATTGCCATATTAAAGCCTAGCAGCCCCGCGAGGAGTAACGTGTTTTTCTTCATTGCCGGAAATAAAAGTTACAGATTACGATGTGAGCGAAGATATAGCAGATAATCAGAATCATTCAATCTCAAATTCCCTATTATTAATTCAATTTTAGCTTAAACCGGCCTTTGACACGAGGCTGATACGCCTTTGATACGCCTTTGAGGTGGACTTGATCCGCTTTCGCCCGTCTGTAGCGCGAAATAAGCCACAATTCTTCGCCGTTTATCACAAAAATGTAAGATTATTCCCTATTGGGTTGGTTTAGATAAATCAATTTTTATAAATTTAGTCCCTCCTAAGACGTATAATGTATACGCTGATAAACTTTGAACAATGAATAAAAATCCACTGCATCGCAGAAGTTTTCTGAAAAACACGGTAGCAGCTGGCGTAGGACTTTCTATGCTCGGCTCTTCTGCCAAATTATTTGCCAACGAAAAGAAACCAAAGGTTAGAATTGGTCTGATTGGTGTTGGCGCCCGCGGACTCGGTCACCTGAATTTCTGTCTCCATCGCGAAGATGCGGAAGTAGTTGCTTTCGCAGATCCTGACACCGCCTACACCCTCCCGAAGGTACGTGCCATGATCGAAAAGGTATACGGCGGCAAAAGAAAAGTAGCTGAATACACGAATGGTCCGGAAGATTTCCGCAACATGCTGAAACGCGACGACATCGACGCAGTGATTATTGCTACTCCCTGGGAATGGCATTCTATCATGGCGGTGGCCTGTATGAAAGCAGGAAAAACACCGGCGGTGGAAGTTTGCGGCGCATCAGATATCCAGGAATGCTGGGAGCTGGTAAACACCAGTGAAGAAACCGGCATCCCCGTATTTGGTATGGAAAACGTATGTTACCGCAGGGATGTGATGGCGGTACTGAATATGGTACGCCAGGGTTTATTTGGTGAGCTTATCCACTTACAGGGTGGCTACCAGCATGATCTGCGTGGCGTTAAGTTTAACAACGGCAAGCAGTATTACGGCGGTGGTGTGGAATTCGGAGAAAAGGCGCTGTCGGAAGCCAAGTGGAGAACTAACCACTCTGTGCATCGCAACGGTGACCTGTACCCTTCCCATGG
Organism: Chitinophaga sp. W3I9; assembly: GCF_050434025.1. Taxonomy (NCBI): domain Bacteria; kingdom Pseudomonadati; phylum Bacteroidota; class Chitinophagia; order Chitinophagales; family Chitinophagaceae; genus Chitinophaga; species Chitinophaga sp. W3I9. Next base: position 2,291,005 of record NZ_JBNPWC010000001.1, on the reverse strand, counting down.
CCTCGGTCCTATCAACAACTATATCAATATTAACCGTGGTAACCGTTTATTGTCGCTGACATCCGTGGCTACCAAATCCCGCGGTCTGCATAAATACATTGTAGACAATGGCGGTGAAAACCATCCAAATGCAAAAGTAGAATTCAAACTGGGCGATATCGTGTCTACCCTGATCAAAACCAACAATGGTGAAACGATCATGTTGTCGCACGACACCAACTCCCCGCGTCCTTACTCACTGAACTTCCGTGTTCAGGGTACCAATGGCCTGTGGATGGATGACCAGGAATCTATTTACGTGGAAAAGAAAAGTAAGTACGACGAGTGGGAAAAGACCGGCGACTTTAAAGACGCCAACAGCTACTTTGGAAAATACGACCACCCATTGTGGAAAAAGTATGCCAACGATGCCGCAGGCGCAGGTCATGGTGGTATGGACTGGTTTGTACTCAACTCTTTCCTGGAGTGTATCAAACGTGGCGCACCTTACCCGCTGGATGTATACGACATGGCTACCTGGTACGCTATCACTCCACTGAGTGAGCAATCCGTGGCAGAAAGCGGCAGTGTACAGTTCATTCCGGACTTCACCCGTGGCCGCTGGATGAACAGAACGCCGATCTTCGCACTGGACGACCAGTACTAAGCGGAGGGAGCGCCTTCGGCGCTTTTAAATTGTCTTGGAGCGCTGATTACGCTGATTATACTGATTTCCTTGATTTGATTTTCCGGGATTTTAAAAAAGAAAAGGGAGATAGAAGCGGATATTCGCTTTTATCTCCCTTTATCTTTAAAAATCAAATATGATCAAATCTTAGTAATCAGTATAATCAGCGCCCCAAGACAATTTAAAAGCGCCGGAGGCGCCTAGTCAATAATGGAAACCCCTTCCTCTATAATAGTTACATATACTTCCGGCTCCTTACCATATTGATCCTGGTACCGGGATTTGATGAAGGAGACGTATTCATCTACCTGATCGGATTTTACGAGGTTGATGGTGCAGCCACCAAAACCTCCGCCCATTACGCGGGCGCCGGCCACTTCTTTTCTTTCCCTGGCAAGAGATACGAGGAAGTCCAGTTCCGGGCAGCTTACTTCATAGAGTTTGCTCAGTCCTTCGTGGGTGGCATACATCAATTTTCCAAACTGTTGCAGGTCGCCTTTCCTGAGCAGTGCGGTGGCATCCTGTACGCGTTGTATTTCAGCGATCACGTAATTACAGCGGTCGTATACTTTGGAAGAAAGCTGTGCGCGTACTTCGTTGAGCATATTCATATCTGCATCGCGCAGGGATTTTACGGCAGGGTGATTTGCCTGGATGGCCTTTACGCCTTCCTCACACTGCTGCCTGCGTACATTATATTCCGAGGAGGCGAGTGAGTGGTGTACCATGGAATTGCACAGCACTATTTTGTAATCGGGGAAGCTGAAAGGGAAATATTCAAATTCCAGGCTGCGGCAGTCGAGGCGCATTACCTGGTCTTTTTTACCATGCAAGTTTGCAAACTGGTCCATGATGCCGCATTTTACGCCGGGGAAAGTATGTTCCGCTTTCTGACCGATGAGGGCCATTTGCATGCGATCCAATCCGTATGCGAAGATGTGGTCCAGTGCGGCCACGAGGCCACCTTCCACTGCCGCGGAGGACGACATGCCTGCGCCTACGGGAATATCGCCGGCCAGTACACAATCGAAACCCTGTACTGGTAGTCCGCGTTCCTGCAGCTGATACACTACTCCCATGAGATAGTTGATCCATCCGGGAGTTGGCTTCACCTCGTCCAGGCTGAACGACACGGTTTCGTTGGTAAAAACGGCGTGTACATTACATTGCTGAGTATTGTTGAGCGCGATGGCGTATACAATTTTTTTATCGATAGCTGCGGGTAAAACAAAACCATCATTATAATCTGTATGTTCACCGATCAGGTTGATTCGTCCGGGGGAAACGACCATCAGTGGCTCTTTTTCAAATAAGTGGATAAACTGCTCCCTGGTTTCTTGTATCATTAAAAGATTATTAAACGTAAAATTTACACCTAAAAATATAAAAATGATTGAGAATAAAAAAAGGTTGTTCCGAAAATCGGAACAACCTTTCAAAAAATATCAGGAGTAGTTAATTCTTGCCTACTTTATCGCCTACCAGGGCATAAAACAGGATGTACAGGTAGCAGGGCACCATGCAATACAGGAATGCGTGTCTGAAATCGATGCTGCTGCTGTAAAGGAAGCTGAACATGCTGTGCTGGTCGAACATACCGCTATAGATCTGCGGGATTACGCCACCACCGGCGATACCCATTACCAGTAAGGCGGAGCCTATTTTGGTAAAGCGTCCGAGTCCGTCGATCGCCATTGGGAAAATGGCCGGCCACATGAGTGCGTTTGCCAGTCCGAGTAAAGCGATGAATGTTACCGCAGAGAAGCCGGTAGCGAAATAGGCGGCTACGGTAAACAGTACGCCCAGTATAGCAGAGATCTGCAATCCTTTTTTACCCGAGAGATATTTCGGGATGGTGGCGATACCTATTACATAACCTGCCAGCATGGCTACGAGGGTGAAGGTGGTGAAGTACTTGGTATCGTCTACGCTCATGCCGAGGGCTTTTCCGTACTGACCGATTACGTCGCCGGCCATTACTTCCACGCCTACATAAACAAAGATGCAGAGTACGCCCAGCAACAGCTGAGGGAACTGGAATACGCTTGTTTTACCGGTGGTAGCTGCGGCGGTGGCAGCATCTTCCGAATTGGTATCTATTTCCGGTAAAGAAGAACGTTTCAGGAGAAACGCCAGTATAGTTAATATGATAGCGATAGCCACATAGGGTCCGATTACGCGGGAAGCCAGGCTATCGAGTAAAGCATTTTTCTGAACTGCATCTACCGCAGCGGCGATATCTTTTTCCAGCTTGTCGGCTCCTTTCAGTACAATAGAGCTGAGGATCAGTGGTGCCAGGGCGCCTGCACTTTTATTACAGATACCGAGGATACTGATACGTTTGGCAGCGCTTTCCTTTGGTCCGATGATGCTGGCGTAAGGGTTGGAAGCGGTTTGCAGCAATGATAATCCCGCGCCCTGGATGAACAGGCCGGTGAGGAACATGGCAAAGCTGCGTGCGTTGGCGGCAGGAATAAATACCAGGGAGCCGATGGCTATGATGAGGAGTCCTAAGGCCATCCCATTCTTGAAACCTGTTTTGTTCAGGATAAAGGAAGAAGGAATAGAGAGGAAGAAGTAGGCCATATAAAAGGCCATGGTTACCAGCAGCGCCTGGGAAACGTTCAGTTCACATACGATCTGGAAAAACTGGATCAGTGTTCCATTGAGCCAGGTAACAAACCCGAATACGAAAAACAATATGCCGATGATGGCCATTGATTGCGCATACCCGGCCTGTTTGGAAGGGACTTTCATTGTTACTGTTTGGTTGGACATAAGCTGTCAGAATTATTTTTTTTTGATAAACACGAACATAATTAAACTTCTCTTATATTTCTTGTATATTTCGCAATTATTTTTGCTAAAACGTTTTACCCAATCACTAAATTGCAAGAATATTTTGACTTTTTAAAAAATTTTAAAAAAATAATTATACATTTAACCGGCAAAATTTCACCGTAACTTAACACGTTTATGACTGAGCAATCAAAACAAAACGCACAAAGCACCCATCCTTCGTTCTTTGTGCTTATTCTGGTTTTCTTTTTCTGGGGATTTCTGGCTGCCTCCAACAGTATCTTTATCCCATTTTGCAAATCTCACTTTAACCTTACCCAGCTGGAGTCGCAGCTGATCGACTTCTCTTTTTACAGTGCCTATTTTATAGGTTCACTGATCCTGTACCTGGCTTCCACTGCTAGAAAAGTGGATATCCTCAACAAGATCGGGTACAAGAAGGGTATTATTTACGGATTGCTGATTTCGGTGCTTGGCTCCGTGATTATGATTCCATGTGTGAATAAGGAAAAGATTGTTCCTATTAAAGAAACCATTGCTGACATCAGCGGTTTCCAGGTAGAGCAGCAGTTACAGACTTCCGACAGGCAGGTGAAGATCCGCCGTGAGAAAGACCCTGACACTTATTCGCTCCTGATCAGCAGCAATGAATCCGCTGAAAAGTACACCACGAATCCACAGTTAATTTCTGCAGTTTCCGGTGGTTTTACAAAAGATGAGGAGCATAAACAATATGCTGCCAGCTTCACAAAAGCCAACCTGGAAAAGATAGTTACGGTACTGGATACAGATTATAAACAAACGGTTACGTTCGGATATTTTGCCCTTATCCTCATGGCTTTATTTATAGTGGCCTTAGGATTTTCGCTGCAGCAAACTGCTGCCAATCCATTTGCTATTTTACTGGGAGATCCTGCCAAAGGTACACACCGCCTGAATCTCGCGGGAGGTATCAACTCCTTCGGTACTACCATCGGACCCATCATCGTGAGCATGTTGCTGTTTGGTAATATTAAGGGCGGCGAAGTAAGTACGGATATCAGCAAGATCAATACTTTATATTTCCTGCTCATTGCGTTGTTCCTGATTGCAGCTGCTATTTTTGCTTTTGTGAAGATGCCGGAAAGCCAGGATACAGAAGGTTTTGAATCTTCTCCCAAGGCTACTAAGTCATTACTGGCTATCACCTTTATGTTCATCCTGATCCTCATGGGGCTGGTGCTGAAATTTGAATTGCCTATGTTCATTGCCGGTATTGTGGGTATTATCGGTATCCTCTTCTATACCAAGATGGCATCTGCCAACAACAGTGAAGGCTGGGGTGCCATGAAATATCCGCAGCTGATCCTGGGCATGCTGGCCATCTTTATATATGTGGGTGTGGAAGTATCCATTGCCAGTAATCTCGGCGCATTACTGAAGCATCCTGGTTTCCTGACTGTAAAAGGTTTGGCAGAATCAGAACTGGATCCTTATGTATCGCTGTTCTGGGGAAGTATGATGATTGGCCGCTGGACCGGTGCTATCAGCGTATTTAATGTATCTAAAACCACCCGTAATATTCTCTGTGTAATTGTTCCCTTTGTGGCTTATGGTGTTATTCTCGGCGCCAACAGCATCAAGGGCAATGATATCAGTGTTTTATATCCATATGTCATCTGTATAGTGGTACAGATCATTGGCTTCTTCGCCGGCCAGGACAAACCTGCCAAAACCCTCACCATCTTTGGTTTGCTGGGTGTTGGTTCTGTTCTGATCGGATTATTTACCACCGGTCAGCTGGCTACATTTGCATTTATCAGCGGCGGATTATTCTGCTCTGTGATGTGGCCAAGCATTTTCGCGTTATCTATCGCAGGCCTGGGTAAGTATACCGGTCAGGGTTCTGCGTTCCTGGTAATGATGATCCTCGGTGGCTCGCTCATTCCTCCTGTACAGGGCGGTCTGGCAGACATTGCAAGCATTGGTATCCACGCCTCTTATGTTATTCCGGCGCTGTGCTTTGCTTATCTCGCGTTCTTCGCATTTAGAGTTAAAACCATTTTAAAATCTCAAGGAATTGATTATGAGTCAGCAGTTAGCGGTGGGCATTGATATCGGGGGTACTAACACCAAATTTGGTATTGTAGACCGCAGGGGTAATATTATATGTGATGGTCGGATGTTAACCAATCAGCACGAAGATGTAACCGGCTTCCTGGATGAATTGCACGAACACCTGTCCGCGCTTATTGAACAAGCGGGAGGCATCGAAAACATGAAAGGTATCGGGGTAGGCGCTCCTAATGGCAACTACTACACCGGCAATATAGAATATGCGCCCAACCTGCGCTGGAAAGGCGTAGTACCGCTGGCCAGTCTGCTGGAGCAGAAATTCGGTTTGCCTACCGTACTCACCAACGACGCCAATGCGGCAGCTTTGGGAGAACTGATTTATGGTGCTGCCAGGGGTATGAAAGACTTTATCGTGATCACCCTGGGTACAGGTGTAGGAAGCGGCATTGTAGCCAACGGGCAGCTAATTTATGGTCATGATGGTTTTGCCGGAGAGCTGGGTCACTGTATCGTGATCCCTGGCGGCAGGCTGCATGCCGGTACCGGAGCACATGGTTCGCTGGAAGCGTATGCTTCTGCCACCGGCGTTACCAATACCGCCATAGAATTCCTGGCTAACCGCCCGGATACGCCCAGCATCATGCGGGAGCATACCAACGAAGAAATCAATTCCAAGCTCATCTACGAAGCAGCCATGGAAGGCGATCCGCTTGCCAGGGAAGTATACGAGTTCACCGGCAAAATACTCGGTGAAGCCCTCGCCAATTTCGTGATGTTCTCCAGCCCGGAAGCGATTGTGCTGTTCGGCGGCTTAACCAAAGCCGGAGACCTCATCATGAAACCGGTACGGGAGCATATGGAGAAGAACCTGCTTCCTATTTTCCAGAATAAGGTTAAATTGCTGTTCTCTGAACTGAAAGAAAGCGATGCAGCTATTCTGGGCGCCAGCGCACTGGCATGGGAAATGAAAGACTAGCTTTCAGCGGAAGCAGAAAAGTATAAAATGCTTTATATGAGTAATAGAAGATCATTCCTGAAAACAGCGGCCCTTAGCGCCGCTGTTTTCTCTTTGGACGGAGTAACGGGAACGCCTGCACGTTCACAGGGGAAACGCGGACCGGTAAAAGGAAAGCCGATTGTGGTATCTACGTGGGACTTTGGCCGTGCAGCCAATGCTGCTGCGTGGGAGGTACTGAAGAAAGGCGGCCGCGCACTGGATGCTGTGGAAGCAGGCGTAAAGATACCGGAAGCAGATCCCAACAACCACACCGTTGGTTTCTCCGGTTACCCCGACCGCGACGGCCGTGTTACGCTCGATGCCTGTATCATGGATGAACATGGCAACTGCGGCTCTGTAGGCGCGCTGGAACATGTAACCCACGCTATTTCTGTAGCCCGCCTGGTGATGGAAAAAACACCGCACGTAATGCTGGTAGGCGATGGCGCCTTACAGTTTGCACTGGCCAATGGCTTCCAGAAGGAAAACCTGCTGACGCCTGAATCAGAAAAAGCATGGAAAGAATGGTTGAAAACATCGGAATATAAGCCTGTCATCAACATAGAAAACAAATCGTATACGCCCACCAACGGCGCCACCGCATTTAATCCGCTGATGCTGCCCGGGAATGCATACAACCACGATACAATAGGCATGGTTGCAATGGACGCCGACGGCAACCTGTCCGGCGCCTGCACTACCAGCGGCATGGCCTTTAAGCTGCATGGCCGCCTGGGCGATTCTCCCATCATCGGCGCAGGATTGTATGTAGACAATGAAATTGGCGCTGCTACCAGCACTGGTGTTGGCGAAGAAGTGATCAAAATAGTAGGCAGCCACCTGGTGGTGGAACTGATGCGTCAGGGATATCCGCCGGAAAAGGCCTGTAAAGAAGCGGTAGACCGTATTGTGAAAAGAAGTCCTTCCAAAGCAAAAGAAATCCAGGTTGGTTTCCTGGCCCTCAATAAAAAAGGAGAGCATGGCGCTTATTGCCTCCAGAAAGGCTTTAGCTATGCGGTGTGCACCAGTGATACCAGCAATGTGCTAATTGACGGGAAACATCATTTTTAGCAGACAGGGATCAGCCGTTGTGGCTGATCCCTGTACTGATACCTCATTTTCAAAAGCTATTTTTTATGTCTTTCACCCTCGAAATATGTGCAGGATCAGTAGCATCCTGCATTGCAGCGGAAGAAGGCGGCGCAAACCGGATAGAACTGTGTGACAACCTGCTGGAAGGCGGTACTACGCCCAGCTATGGTGCCATTGCGCTGGCCAGGGAAAAAGTAAAAATAGACCTCTACCCTATTATCCGCCCGCGTGGTGGCGATTTCCTTTACTCCGACCTGGAGTTTGAAGTAATGAAACGTGATATTGAGCTTAGCAAGCAACTGGGCTGCAACGGTGTGGTAATTGGTATCCTCCTGCCTGATGGCCGGGTAGATAAACAACGATGCAAAATACTTGTTGACCTGGCATGGCCGATGGGTGTTACTTTTCACCGCGCCTTTGACATGACAGACAACCCGTTTGAAGCCCTGGAAGATATCATTTCCATCGGTTGTGAACGGATCCTTACTTCGGGTGCGCGCAATACTGCGCTGGAAGGCGCGTCTCTATTGAAAGAGCTGGTGGAAAGGGCGAACGACCGCATCGCTATTATGGCCGGTTCCGGTGTTCGTGCCAGCAATATTGCCCAGCTGATTACCGCTACAGGTGTTACGGAATATCATACTTCCGCAAAAGCCTATGAAGAAAGCGGGATGATCTATCGCAATCCCAATGTGAGCATGGGCGGCATTCCCGGCGTTCCTGAGTATGGCATCTCTGCCACACAGAAAAAAGAAGTAACATTAATACGTGAAATAGGAGAGAAAACATTACTATCTTAGTCGCTCTGTTTAGCTAAAGATTTATTGAAAACCCATTATTAATTGCAGGCTGACGTGTGTCAGCCTAAAAGTGAACAACGAAAATGAAAAAACTGATCATTGCAACAGGTTTGTTGCTTGGCGGATTCTTCGCGCAGGCACAGATCAAAGGGGTAAAGCATGTTATCCTGATAGGCATGGATGGCTTCGGCGCTTACTGTTTTCCGAAAGTGGACAACCCCAACATGAAACAAATGATGCAGGACGGTGCGTGGACCTTACAGGCCCGCAGTGTATTGCCTTCCTCAAGTGCGGTTAACTGGGCCTCTATGGTGATGGGCGCCGGTCCTGAAGTACACGGTTATACAGAATGGGACAGCCGGAAACCGGAACTGCCTTCCCGCGAGCTGGATCAGTATGGTATGTTTCCATCTATATACACGATTTTACGTGAACAAAAACCAAAGGCAGAGATAGGCGTTATTTACAGCTGGGAGGGTATCGGTTATTTGTTTCCAAAAGCAGCGGTCAACAAAGAGCTTGGCACACACGACAACGACAGCCTCGCTACTGCGGCGGCTGTAGCATATATCAAAGAAAAGAAACCGGACTTCCTGTTCATCCATTTTGATGAACCCGATGGAACCGGGCATAATATTGGTCATAATATACAGCCTTACTTCGACCAGGTAGCAAAGAATGATGTGTTGCTGGGAAAAATTCTGCAGGCAGTGAAAGATGCAGGGATGTGGGATAATACCATCATCCTGCTGACGGCCGATCATGGCGGCATCAAGAAAAGACATGGCGGCAAAACCATGGAAGAAATGCAGATTCCCTGGATCATCCGTGGCCCTGGCGTGGCAAAAAATAAAGAGATCAAAAGCAGTGTGGTGACCTACGATACCGCTGCTACTCTTGCCTGGATCTTTGGGTTGAAAACACCGCAGGTGTGGACCGGAAGGCCAGTGACGGAAGCGTTCAAATGATATTGATATGAAAAAAATGCTGCTTTTAACGGTGGTATGTTTTGCAGGTTGCACCCTTTTTGCGCAAACACAAAAAGTAAAGGTGCTTACCTACAACATTCATCACGGGGAAAACATGAAACAGGTACTGGATCTTCAGGGAATTGCCAATGTAATACTGGCCACTAATCCCGATCTGGTGGCGTTGCAGGAAGTAGACAGCGTTACCGGCCGTACCAGCCAGAGCGATCAGCTGAAAGAACTGGCTTCCATCACCGGCATGTACACTTATTTTGCCAAATCAATGGATTTTGATGGCGGCGGTTACGGCACCGGCATTCTATCCCGTTTCCCTATCAGCAGTAATACTACCATGATGTTACCTTCTGCAAAAGGCAATGAGCCCAGGGCCGCCGGTATTGTTACCGTTCAGCTGCCGGGAGATAGTTCACTGCAGTTTGTGACCACTCACCTGGATGCAGGCAGAAAGGCTACCGACCGTATTGCCCAGGCAAATGCACTGGCAGACTATTTCAGGGCCACGGCTACTCCGGTGATTATTGCCGGCGATTTCAACGCCCTGCCGGCCTCAAAGGAACTAAAAGTACTGAAACAGGTATTTACGGATGCCAGCAGCCTGATGGGACCAACCTTTCCTTCCGATTCACCGACCATAAAACTGGACTATATCATGATTGCTCCCAAACAACGGTGGACGATCACCGGCGCACGTGTCATTGAAGAAACAGTAGCATCTGATCATCGCCCGGTGTTGTGCGAACTTGAAATGAAATAAGAGAAAAAACAATCCATTATATGACAATGAAAAGAGTAATTCACCTGTGCTTACTGATGGCAGCAGCAGGACTGTGGAGTTGTACCACTCAGCAGCCCTCCGCGCCCAAAGGCAGTGTGAGCATCATTCCTATGCCTGCCAGTGTCAGCGAAACAGCTGATTCTTTTTTACTGGACAAGCAAACGGTGATTGTTGCCAATAATGAAAGCGACAAAAAAACAGCCGCTTTATTTAATGCCTGGCTCAAAGAACTGACCGGGTATGAACTGGCAGTAAAAGACCAGGGAGATAAAAATGCAATCCTGTTACAGACCGGCAATGACAGTGCTAACGCAGAAGGCTATACGCTTGCTGCGACTCACAACAACATCACCATTAAAGGTAACAGCAGCGCCGGCACTTTTTATGGCGTACAGACGCTGATCCAGTTACTGCCGGTAGAAAAAGCGCGCGCCATGTTTGTACCGGGTGTGAATATTACCGATGCGCCGCGTTTCGCTTACCGCGGGCTGCACCTGGATGTGGGTCGCCATTTTTTTTCTGTTGATTTTATTAAGAAGTACATCGACCTGATGGCAATGCACAAATTGAATACGTTTCACTGGCACCTGACAGAAGACCAGGGCTGGCGTATTGAAATAAAGAAATATCCGCGCCTGCAGGAAGTGGCTTCCAAAAGAAAAGAAACCATGGCCGGCCGTTATGCCGACAATAAATACGATGGCAAGCCTTATGGCGGCTATTATACACAGGAGCAGGTGAAAGAAGTAGTGCAGTATGCTACCGATCATTTCATCACGGTGATTCCTGAAATTGAAATGCCGGGTCATTCGCTGGCAGCGCTTACCGCATATCCCAACCTGGGCTGCACCGGCGGCCCGTATGAAGTAGGCACCCGATGGGGCGTGTACGACGATGTATACTGCGCCGGCAACGACAGCGTTTATCTTTTCCTGCAGGATGTACTGGATGAAGTGATGGCGTTGTTCCCCAGCAAGTATATCCACATCGGCGGTGATGAATCTCCCAAAGTACGCTGGGAAAAATGTCCTAAATGCCAGGCGCGCATGAAGCAGGAAGGTTTGAAAGATGAGCATGCGTTGCAGAGCTATTTCATCCAACGGATGGAGAAATACCTGAACAGCAAAGGCCGGCAGATCATCGGCTGGGATGAAATCCTGGAAGGCGGTTTGGCACCCAACGCTACGGTGATGAGCTGGAGAGGCATTGAGGGCGGCATTGCAGCAGCCAAACAAAAGCACGATGTGATAATGACGCCGGGCGAATTCTGCTACTTTGACCACTACCAGTCCAAAGGCACGAATGAACCACTGGCAATAGGCGGATTCCTGCCGGTAAGCCAGGTATATTCCTACGAACCCATACCCGCAGAGCTGAGCAGCGAGGAAGCCAAATACATTAAAGGTGCACAGGCTAACGTATGGACAGAATACATCAACAATACCAACTACCTGGAATACATGGTATACCCGCGTGCAGCTGCATTATCAGAAGTATTGTGGTCGCCCAAGGATAAACGCAACTACGACAACTTCGTGGACCGTTTAAAAGTACATGTAAAAAGGCTCGACCTGAAAAAGGTAAATTATGCCAAGCATGTTTTTGAAGTTACCGGTAAAGTAACCGATAATAGCAAAGACGGTGTAGCAGTAGTACTGAATACAAAACTGGATGGCGGTAAAATATTTTTCACCACCGATAGTACTGCCCCTACCCCTCAGGCGACTCCTTATACAGCGCCTGTACAGATTACCCGCAGCGGCACACTCCGCGCGCAGGTATTCCTGGATGGCAAACCTTTTGGTAACGAATACAGTCAGACGTTCCTGTTTCACAAAGGATTGGCTAAAAAGGTAAGCATGGCTTCCGCAGCAGATGCTGCTCACCGTCCTGCGACGACCTTTACGCTGGTAAATGGAGTGGAAGGCAATGCTGCTTATAACGACAACGAGTGGTTTGGCTTTAAAGGAACGGATATGGAAGCAGTAGTGGAGCTGGACAGTGTGCAGGATATTCACCTGGTAGGCATTAATACGATCAATGTAAAGGGCGACTGGATCTACCCACCGAAGCAGGTAGTGTTTTCTGTATCTGACGATGGTAAAACATTTAAAGAAGAATACAAGCAAAACACCTTTGCGCAGCAGGGCATCAACAAGATCAGGGGCCATTTGCAGGCTGTTCGCGGCCGCTTTGTGAAGGTGCAGATGCAGAACTTTGGTAAGATACCTGCCGGTGCAGCAGGAGCAGGCAACGGCGCATGGTTGTTTGCAGATGAACTTATTATAGACTAAAATCGAAAACCGTCCCGGCAAATGCGGAACGGTTTTCATTTTATGACTCCTACACCAAAATATATGATACGGCCTTCAACCGCTGTATGCTAAACATATTAACGAGATCAAATATTAATTGGTTTATTACAAGCTAAAAGAAATATAATTTAAATATTGCTAAATAATAATGCGCATTAGCAGTAAATTCTTTAATTTTCCGGCTCGTTTTTAAACCGCATCTAATCAAAAACGTTTACAAATGACGATTAATCATCAGGAAATCGAACTGATCGACAGCTTTGAACAAATTGCTGTGGAAATTCACCCTTCTGCCAAAGAAGGTTCCAAAGCAGTAGCACAGGAAATTGCCGCGCTGATCCGCGAAAGGCAGGCTGCCGGCCAAAAATGTATTTTAGGATTGGCCACCGGCTCTACTCCTAAATATCTGTATGCAGAATTGGTACGTCTGCACAAAGAAGAAGGACTCAGCTTTAAAAACGTCATCACCTTTAACCTGGATGAATATTATCCTATAGAGCCGGATGCTTTACAGAGCTATAACCGCTTTATGAAAGAGCACCTGTTCAATCATGTTGATATCCCTGAAGGCCAATACAACATTCCGGATGGTACTATTCCAAAGGACCAGATCAAGAAATATTGTGAGGCTTACGACAAACGTATTGAAGAATTAGGCGGTATCGATATCCAGGTGCTGGGTATTGGCAACAACGGCCACATTGGTTTTAACGAACCAGGCGCCAATATTAATTCACACACCCGTCTCGTTACACTGGACAACAGCACCCGGTTGGCCAATGCGTACGAGTTTCCGAATATGAGCCAGGTGCCCCGTTTGGCTATCACCATGGGTCTCAGCAGCATCTTTAAGGCAAAACGTATCTTACTGATGGCATGGGGTTCCCATAAATCCAAAATCGTTCGCCGTTCGGTAGAAGGACACAGTACCGACCAGGTGCCTGCTTCCCTGCTGCAACAGCATTCAAACTGCAAGTTTGTGATCGACGAACAGGCAGCTGCAGAGCTGACCCGTTTCAACGAACCGTGGCTCACCGGCGATTGCGAATGGACGCCCGGTCTGATCCGCAAAGCAGTAACCAGCCTGGCGCTGAAGCTGAACAAGCCTATCCTGATGCTCACCGACAAGGACTATAACGAAAACGGTTTGAACGACCTGATCGTACAGTATGGTTCTGCCTATGAGCTGAATATCGAAGAATTTAACGCCATTCGTGATACCATTACCGGCTGGCCTGGCGGCAAGCCCGGTCCGCAGTTACCGAATCACCCCGAGCGTTCAGAACCCGCTAAAAAGCGCGCGCTGATCTTCTCTCCGCATCCCGATGATGACATCATTTCTATGGGCGGTACTTTCATCCGCCTGCATGAGCAGGGCCACGATGTACATGTAGCTTACCAGACTTCCGGCAACATAGCCGTAACAGATGAGTTCCTGCTGCGTTTCATCGACTTTGCCGTAGGTTTTGAAGGTATGTTCGATATTGATAAAAGCAAAAGCTCCCTGATCCTGGATGAAGCGAAAGCCTTCATCCGCACCAAGAAGCCGAGCCAGAAAGATACTCCTGAGATCCGCGCTATCAAAGGTTTGATCCGCCGCTGCGAAGCAAAAGCTACCTGCCGTTATGTAGGTATTGCGGAAGAAAACGCCCACTTCATGAACCTCCCTTTCTATGAAACCGGTTTGGTGGAAAAGAAACCCATGGGACCAGAAGACGTGGCGCTGACCGTAGAGTTGCTTCGTAAACTGAAGCCGCAACAGATTTTCTGTGCCGGTGACCTTGCCGATCCGCATGGAACGCATAAGGTGTGCCTGGATGTAATCTTTGCCGCACTGGAAATTGTGAAAACAGAGGACTGGGCGAAAGATTGCTGGGTATGGCTGTATAAAGGCGCATGGCAGGAATGGGAAGTACATGAAATTGAAATGGCTGTTCCAATGAGTCCTGACCAGGTAATGCAGAAGCGTTTGGGTATCTTCATTCACCAGAGTCAGAAAGATGTGGTGCCTTTCCAGGGAACCGATCTTCGCGAATTCTGGCAGCGTGCGGAAGACCGTAACGCCAACACGGCCGACCTGTACGACCGCCTGGGCTTACAGAAGTATGCCGCCATGGAAGCATTTGTACGTTATCATTTTATGTAAATAAATCATAATTTTAGGGGACTGTGATAACCATCGCAGTCCCTTTATTTTTTTATATGAATCTGAGCAGAGCCATAGAAATAGCCACCACCGCGCATAAAGACCAGGTGGATAAATACGGACAGCCTTATATAGGACATGTATTCCGGGTAATGCAAATGGGCCGTACCGAAGATGAAAAGATAGTGGGTGTACTGCATGATGTGGTAGAAGACACCGACTGGACCTTTGAGGCCCTCGAAAAAGAAGGACTGGCCCCTCACCTGCTGGCGGCACTTTACTGTGTGACCAAGCTGGATGAAGACGAAGACTACCACCACTTCGTAGACCGTACCCTCCAGAACCGGTTGGCCTGTATGGTTAAACTCAACGACCTGACGGATAACATGGATATCAGGCGTATGACCGATGTACAGGAAAAAGATATTGCCCGCCTGAACAAATACCTGCACGCTTACCGCCGGATAGCGGCCGCCGTTATCCAGTAGAATATTTTTTCAACGCCTTCCGATTAAACTATTAAATTACAGTAGAAAACAGAATAGCCATCAATGGAAAACGATATCCTCATTGACTTTAGGTTCGCTGCAAAAGAGAAGCCCAGGTTCGGTGAATTATTCTTAATTACAGGAGAAGAGAATCCTAAATTTCCGGCCAGGAACAAAGCATTCGCACAACTGGCCCCATTGGGTTTTGAACAACTCGATGATTTTTTTGGTATCCTTAACAGCGAAGAATCAGGCGACGACGTACTGATATGGCTTTTCCCCATGATCAACGGGGAAGAAGTATTTCATAACAGCGGTCCGTTCGACGCTATTCGGCTATCTTACAGCGCATTACGCAATGCTCCCGCAACTATCACTTTACTGCAGGATTGCTTCAATGCCCTCCAGGCCTTACCTGAGGTAGAAGTTGAATTTGAAGGATCGCCTATTGCCGACTTTAGCCCCGTGCAAAAGAAAGCAGACGAGATTGTGGCTCACTGGCGGGAAAGCCATATAGAACCTGGTTCAGAACAAAGTTTACTGATTGACGATGATGATGCAGACGATGACTGGGAAGAGGATGAAGACTGGGAAGAAGACGACGAATGGGATGAAGAAGCTGGTGATAAAAAATAAATAACCTGATTTACGCCAACGGATCATGAAAAAACAAGCCAACAAAAAAGGTACCACCGCATTATTGCTGGTGGCCTCTTTAATACTGGTATTGCTTATTTCCGGTATTCCCTCTGCCCGTAAGGCTGATAAAAAGAATTGCACGCCAATCACCGGGGTGGTAAAAGAAATCAAAGCGGGTCCTCCTGGCATTATTATTCACCTGAAGCAGGATCCCAGGATCTATTACATCTCCCGTAAAACTAATACCAGCCTATCTCTAAAAACACTGGAAAAAGAACTGACAGGTAAAAACATACAACTTTATACTGCGCAGGACTGGTCGCCGCTGGACCCGTTTTCCACCATGAAACAGGTTCACCGGCTGCAGATAGGCGACACCGTTATATTCACGGAATTCTAGGCCTAATCTTTGTGCAGATGCCATGCGGGTGGAAGCCGGAGTCCTTCCATCCGCATAAAACAGTAACTTTCATATGCATCTCAATAAATATTTATCCTGCCTCTCACTGGCAGTATTACTGGTATCGTGCAACCTGAATAACAAACCAAGTAAATACGATAACGAAGAAAACGCTGCAAAAAACGATAAGAAAACTGCTACTACCACTGCCGCCAAACCAGCACGCAGCAAGGCTCCCATTGTTGGCGAAAGAATCAACGGCGCTGCTACCATACTGAATAATCCAGGCGGAGAACCACTGGTTACCCTCGTGGATTATATCCCGCTGCGTTGTGCGCCGGTGAAAAAAGACTGGTACCCTGTAAGCGTAGATTTTGATATTACGAAAGAAGAATACAGCAAACCCATTTTTCACAAGGGCCGCAAAATAAAAGTAAACGGCGTGGATGCAGGCGTGCTGCAACGCGATATCAAACTGCCCGTAGCCACCAACGGGGAAAAGATGTGGGCTACCATTGACGGCTATACGCAAAAGAAAAGTATCCGCAGCGGCACTATCATTGAATCTGCTTTAAGCAGTTACCTGAAGCAACATACCGGTCGCAGTACCGCCGATATGGAGCCCTTTATCCACAATTTCAAACTGGAAGAAGAAACCACCCTCAAGCCTTACCTGCTGTATTTCAATTATGAAAGCGGTATCGACGATCCCAGCCCCTTGTATCGCCTCGCCCTTGTTTTCCAGGGAAAACAGCTGATAGGCGTGCTGCACTCCCGGCCCATTCAACTGGATGGCGGCACTCCGCGCAGGTTGCAACGTGGCTTTACAGTGAACTACCTCAGTGGCATCGATAAAAGCCTGAAAGAAGATTTCGCCGTGAAGTTCAATAAGTTCATTCTTTCTGTTGATTAATCCCATAACTTTTGGTTATCACCTATCACATATAGACATTTGACTTCCGCGGCAGCGATACGGACCTTTGTATCCAATTACAAACGTTCGTGTATGCAACAAGAGAAGACAATAGCTGCCTGGCTGCCGGAGAACACGCAGAAAATTATATTCCTTACCGCAGCAGCCATTACGCTGTTGCCCGTAGTAACTCCACCGGTGGCGCTGTTGCTGGGATTTGCACTGGCGCAAACCAGCGGGAACCCTTTCACTGCGGTAACGCCGCGCATCACGCACTGGTTGTTGCAGCTGTCGATTATAGGAATGGGCTTTGGCATGAATGTACACAGCGCGCTGAAAGCCGGCGGTGAAGGTTTTCTCTTTACGGTTACTGCCATTGCAGGTACCCTGTTAACAGGGGCGGTGCTGGGTAAGCTGTTGGGCATCGATAAAAAAACCGCTCATCTTATTTCCTGTGGCACCGCCATCTGCGGCGGCAGCGCTATTGCCGCCATTGCCCCGGTAATGAAAGCCGGTGAGAAACAGATATCTGTTGCGCTGGGAATCATTTTCCTGCTGAATGCACTCGCTCTTTTTATTTTTCCGGCGGTAGGCCACGGGTTACATTTATCCCAGCAACAGTTTGGCCTGTGGAGCGCCATCGCCATTCATGATACCAGCTCCGTGATAGGCGCCGCCAGCAAATACGGCGAAGAAGCACTGCAGGTAGCCACCACGGTGAAGCTGTCGCGCGCCCTCTGGATTGTTCCCGTAGCATTTATGACCACCCTGTTGTTTAAAACAGGTACAGGTAACATAAAGATCCCGTGGTTTATTGCGGTGTTCATTGCTGCCATGCTGCTGAATACCTGGGTACCGCTATTCCAGCACGCGGGCCCCTTCCTGGTAAAAAGCGCCAAAACAGGGTTGTCGCTCACCCTTTTCCTGATAGGCACCAATCTCAGCCGCGAGGCGTTGCGGGGAATCGGGCGTAAACCATTGATTCACGGGGTAGTACTATGGGTATTGATCAGTACCGGTACCTTACTGGCCATCTGCTGCCTGGCCTGATACCGGGGAAAACCCCGTGATAACCCAATTATCATTTTTACATATATTTGATCATCGAGCATTTGTGATACTGGCAGCATTTATCATAATAACCAAGATGACTACACGTAATTTATGAGCCGGTCCCCAGCCACAAAATCCGGCACTTATATGGCTGCATTCCGGGCAATAGAAAGTACGAAACCTGAAAAAGAGCGTTTGTTGTATGATCCGTTTGCCAGTGCATTCCTGTCAAAATTCTATCAGATCTTGCTGGCAGGTTGCGCCATCGCCTTCATCCGGAGAATAGTGACAGCCTGCATCCAGTTCCGCTGGCCTGGCAGCTTCACCGCCGCTGTTGCCAGAACAAGGCTGATTGACGACATGATCCTGCATGCCGTAAGATCGCAGGGCATTAACCAGGTGATCATCCTCAATGCTACTTTTGATACCAGGGCGCACCGCCTCAACGTAGGAGTACCACTGCATTACGTGGAAATGGATCATCCATCGCTCCAGTATACAAAAAAGAAAATACTGTCTGACCTGGTAGGACTACCAACCATTCACGTGGATTATGTGCAGCTGGATTTAAACACGCAGCAGATCTCTGAAGTATTCCCGGAACTCTTCTACGGAGCACATTACAAAACATTGTTCCTATGGGAAGGAATCACCACCAAGCAGGAAGCCAAACAAGCGGAAACGATTTTCCATCATGTGAAAAATTTTAGCCCGGGTACACAGATCATCTTCACCTATGTAGAAAAAGCAGTACTGGAAAATCCCACGGCATTCTATGGGTTTGTGCGTATAAACAAGCTGCTGAGCCGCGCCGGTGAGAACTGGGACTTTGGTATCCGCCCGGAAGAGTTGTATGCCTTCCTGGAATTACATCACCTGAAGCTGCACTATGACGGCGGCGGCGGGGATTACCGTGCAAAATATTTCGGAGAAAAGAGTAAGCAGATGAAAGGTTATGAATATTTAAGGGTGGTAAGAGCAGAAGTGAAATAGCAGCCGTATCTTCGGTGCATCATTTTAGCGTTCTGCATATGCATATTCACTACTTTCAACATGTGCCTTTTGAAGGATTAAGCTGCATCGCCGACTGGGCCAACCGTCATCAACACCAGGTAACTTATACCCGCTGGTATGAAAATACTGATACCAGTGCCGTTGCGGCAGCCGACTGGCTCATTATCATGGGCGGACCGATGGGCGTGTATGAACAGGATCATCATCCGTGGATGACCACAGAAATAGCCCTTATCCGGGAAGCTATCCAACAAAATAAAAAAGTATTGGGCATCTGCCTGGGATCACAACTGATTGCTGCGGCTCTTGGTGCTAACGTATACCCGCACACGCAGCCGGAAATCGGCTGGTTCCCGCTGGACCTGAGCTTTCAGGGCCAGGCCGCCCCATTGGAAACCGTGCTGCCACATCACTTTAACACATTTCATTTTCACGGCGACACCTTTGATGTGCCTGAAGGCGCTACCCGCTTCGCGGCGTCCGCAGCCTGCAGTCACCAGGCATTCATTTACGGCAACCGCGTAATTGGGCTCCAGTTCCATATGGAATTAACGGCAGAAAGTTTGCAGGAAATGATCCTGCACGGCGCCGGCGCCATTGCCGCCGGTGGACCATTTGTGCAAAATGAAGATAAAATCCGCCAGCATATGAACCTGCTGACACAAAATACTGAAAACATGTACCGCCTGCTGGATTATATGGCAGCGCTGTAAATAAAATATGATTGTATGACTGCTGCGTTTGACGTATTGATTATCGGCGGAGGACCTATTGGTCTTGCCTGCGGACTGGAAGCTAAAAAAGCGGGGCTTAGTTACATCATCCTCGAAAAGGGCTGTGTGGTGAACTCCCTCTATAACTACCCGCTGTACATGACTTTTTTCTCTACCTCCGAGCGGCTGGAAATTGGCAACGTTCCCTTTGTGTCCATCAATCCCAAACCCACCCGGCCGGAAGCCCTGGAATATTACAGGAGGGTAGCTACTTCACATGAACTGAACATAAAACTGTTTGAAGAAGCGGAGCAGGTAATACCCAACGCCAACGAATATACGGTTATAACCAAAAAGAGTAGATATCATGCACGGCACGTAGTTATTGCTACCGGCTTTTACGACATTCCCAACCTGCTGAACATACCCGGCGAAGATCTTCCTAAAGTAACACACTATTATAA
Organism: Chitinophaga sp. W3I9; assembly: GCF_050434025.1. Classification (NCBI taxonomy): domain Bacteria; kingdom Pseudomonadati; phylum Bacteroidota; class Chitinophagia; order Chitinophagales; family Chitinophagaceae; genus Chitinophaga; species Chitinophaga sp. W3I9. Next base: position 2,270,686 of record NZ_JBNPWC010000001.1, on the reverse strand, counting down.
AGATCCCCACTTCTACGCCACACAGGATGTAGTAGTGATAGGCGCTCATAACTCCGCCGTGGATGCCGCCCTGGAAACTTACCGCAAAGGCGCCCGCGTAACCATGGTGATCCGCCAGGAAGACATTGGCTCCCGCGTAAAATACTGGGTACGGCCGGATATTGAAAACCGCATCAAAGAGGGATCTATTAAAGCATGGTTTAATTCTTCACTTACCGCCATCCGGGATAAGGAAGTGGATATCGCAACGCCTGACGGTCCCGTTACCATTGCCAATGATTTTGTGATCGCTATGACTGGCTACCAGCCTAATTTCAGCCTGCTGCAAAAGGCAGGCATTGCGCTGTCTGATGACAATCTCAAACTCCCAACATATAACCCTATCACCATGGAAACCAATATGCCGCGCATCTACCTGGCCGGCGTGGTTTGCGGGGGGATGAATACCCACGTGTGGTTCATTGAAAACTCGCGGGATCATGCGGAGAAGATTATGGCGCATGTCCGTGCGAATGCGTAGAGCGGGGGGCGCCTTCGGCGCTGGTAAATTGTCTTGGAGCGCTGATTATACTGATTGGCTTGATTTGATTATGTTTGATTTTACTTTTTTGATTTTTATTTGATTTTATTTAAGATTTAAAAATAGATAAGGGAAATACATGCGGATCTATCCGCTTATATCTCCCTTCATTCTTATAAAAATCAAAAAAGTAAAAATCAAGCCAATCAGTATAATCAGCGTAATCAGCGCTCCAAGACAATTTACAAGCGCCGAAGGCGCTCCCTCCGTATCAAACAATGTTCACCTCGCGCTCCAGTTCCACTCCGAATTTGGCCTTTACGCTGTCCAGTACCTGTTGGGACAGGTGGTAAATATCGGCGCCTTTGGCGTGGCCGTAATTTACGAGTACCAGTGCCTGGCGGGCGTGTACGCCTGCATCGCCGTTACGGTATCCTTTCCAGCCGCATTGCTCGATAAGCCAGCCGGCGGCCAGTTTGAAATGGTTGTCCGCTACGGGGTAGGCTACCATGGCAGGAAATTCGGCGTGCAGCTTTTCGTATTCCACTTTGGTGATGGTTGGGTTTTTAAAGAAGCTGCCTGCATTACCTATTTCTGCGGGGTTGGGCAGTTTGGAAGAACGGATGTTTATCACTGCCTGGCTGATGGCCTGGATAGACAGCTCCTGCACATTCATCCGCTGGAGCTCTTCATTGATAGCGCCGTAGCTGGTATTGAAATGTGGCTGCTTGCTTAACCGGTAGGTAACAGATAAAATAGCAAACTGGTTTTTATATTCTTTTTTAAAGATGCTTTCGCGATAACCAAAATGGCAATCGGCATTGTTGAAGGTAACGATGCTGTGATCCTTCAGGTGGAGCGCTTCCAGCTCATGAAATACATCTTTTATTTCCACACCATAAGCGCCGATATTTTGCATGGGACTGGCGCCTACGTTACCCGGTATCAGGGAAAGGTTTTCCAGGCCGGCGAGATTTTGCGCGATGCAGTGCTGCACAAACCCGTGCCAGTTCTCTCCTGCGCCTGCTTTCACATATACGTAGTCGTTATCTTCCCCAGTAACGGTGATACCTTTGATCTCGTTTTTCAGCAGCCAGCCATTGAAGTCCTGTGTGAACAGGATGTTGCTGCCACCACCCAGGACCATCCGGGGCAGGCCGTCGCTCTGCGGTTGTTCTGTGAATGACTTCAGCTCTTCTGCTGAGGAAAAGGACGCGAAATAACGTGCAGTGGCGTTGATACCAAAAGTATTATATGATTTGAGCAGAACATTTTCTGATACCTGCATAATAACTTAAATTTATGGTGAGCAAAGATAGCCGCAAATCATTTAGAAATCATAAATCCAGTTTCATGAATAAAACGGCGATTGTAATAGGCGCAACAGGACTCACAGGCACCCACCTGGTGGCGGCCCTGCTGCATGACCCGGCATTCAGCAAAGTAAAGGTGCTGGTCCGGCAGCCCTGGGCCCATGACCGGCCGAAACTGGAAAGCATTATTGCAGACTTTGAATCGGATGAGAGCCTGGCGGCAGCGCTACAGGGAGATGTTCTTTTTTGCTGTATCGGTACCACCATCAAAAAAGCCGGCAGCCAGGAAAATTTCAGGGCGGTGGATTACGGTATTCCTGTAAAATGCGCCAGGATCGCCAAACAACAAGGCGTCACACAATTCCTCCTGATGTCGTCCATTGGCGCCAATCCGCACTCGCGCAACTTTTATCTGCGTACCAAAGGAGCAACCGAAGAAGCCATTCAACAGGTGGGTTTCCACAGTGTTAATATCTTCCGTCCTTCGGTACTGATCGGGCAGCGGAAAGAATTCAGGTTAGGCGAATGGATCAGCAGATATCTTATCCAGCTTTTTTATTTTTTATTACAGGGAAGATGGAAAAAATACCGGGGCATCAAAGCGGCAACCGTTGCCAATGCCATGATCATAGCAGCAAAAGAGAATGATGAAGGTGTGAGCATCTTTGAATCAGATGCTATCCAGAGCATGGGCGAGTCGTGAAAATCCGGAATTTGAGTCTTATCTTTAACCCGTATGAAAAAATGGGTCCTTCTTCTGGCTGTTGCAGTTATTGCAATACTGCCGCTATCTATGCAGGCGCAGGTAAACAGCTACTTTCCTGAAATATGGAAAGACAATCCACAGCTGCATACCACTCCAGCTACCGATGCTCCTTACACGATCGTGGATTACAGAATGGTCAGGGATTTTAATGTTAGTCCGCGTGATAAAGCACAAGCCACTTCCCACTATAAAACACTCTACAAAAATATAAAAGTCAACACCCAGCGTGCAGCCGACAGCCTCACCCGCCTGGTAATGTCGATGGAGCCCAGCGAAGCGTTGCGTGGCCTGCGCATCCGCGTAATACATCCGGGCGGCAGCGTGACCAGTCTCAACGAGCAGGTACGGATGATTGAAATGGATCGCGAGCGGAAAGCAATAGTAGCCAACAACCTCGTACTGGAAGCCGGCTGTGAAATTGAATATGAGCTGAGCCTGAAAGTGCAGTACGATTATGCAGGCACCGATTACCTGCAATCCGGTATCCCGTGCGACCAGCTTAGCTTTGTACTGATAGCGCCCAAAACTTTGGATTTTGTAGTGAAGCCCAGCACCGGTTTGCCAGCACTGAAGGACAGTATTACGGATACCAACCACTACTACCAGCTGAATATGCAAAATATGCCGGCCCTGCCCAGCAGCGACCTGTATTTTTACCTGCCACAACTAAAGCGGATTGATTTCGGATTGAAGCAGGCAATAGAAGGAAAAGATACAGTACACATGACGTGGCAGAAGTTTGGGGAAGATAATTATATCCCTTTTGTGGCGGTATCAAAAGCAGAATATAAACAACTGGAAAAAGAACTGCAGAAATGGCCTTTCCTGAAACAACGGATTCCTGTTCCGCAGATGATCTACCTGGTAGAACAATTTATAAAATCTAATTACCGGCTGGTAGAGCCTTCTGAAACCGGTGAAACGGTGGATATCATTTCCATCATCCGTAATAAGCAGGCAGAAAAAGCAGGCTTTACCCGTTTGCTGAATGCGGTGTATTATATGCTGAATATTCCCACGCAGATATTATTTACTACTTCACGCGACAGTTTGCTGATGGACAGCCAGCTGGTATACCGGCAGCTGCCAACCAATGTACTACTGTATTTCCCGGGATTGCAACAGGCGCTGGCGCCAACGGAAATGAATACACGCTTTCCGTGTTACCCGTCGTTATGGACCGGCATTCCTGCGCTGCGCTGCCGTGATACGCTGGTGGCGGGGGAGAGCAAGGTGCTGACCGATTTTATTCAAACGCCGGCGCCGCCATACACACTCAGTAACATTACCACCGAGGCCACGCTCCGGTCAGTAACAGATCCTACCTGGGAGGTGAAGCAATCTTTTGGTGGTTATCCCGCATCCAATCTGAAAACAGCTTTTGGCGGTACCGGCAGTACGCCGGATGGCAGGCTGCAGGTATACAATGCCATCCTTCCTTTTGAACCTGGTATCAGGAAACCCACGGAAGTGAAAGCAGAAAACGAAGTGTTTAATAACCGCTCCCTGGATAAACCTGTATTGCTGAACAGTACGTTGCTTACCACATCTTCGGTAGAAAATAAAAACAACAGCATTGTTATCCACGTGGGTCCTTTACTGGGTGGTAATATGCCGGTTGACATCCCGCTTCCGCCGGGCGATCTTCCTGTGCAGATCACATTTCCCTATTACCAGGAAAAACGCGTGATTGTTCCGGTGCCGGCGGGTTATAAAGTAGCGAATAAGGGAGATTTTTCGGCAGAAATAAGTGATAAAGGAGCCGATCCTGCGCTGGGTTTTAAAATGCGGTGTGAACAGGACGGCAACCAGCTGCGCATTTTTGTACTGGAGTGGTACAAACAGACTGATTTCTCCGGAAGCAGTAAAGCGGTATTCGGTCAATTGCTGGAAAGGATCCATACACTCCAGCAGCAGGACCTGATACTGGTGAAAGAATAATTTTATACGCCGTCTACATCCGGTATGATCACTACCGAACGGAACCTTTTTTCCGTTTTCAGCTGAATAATAAATTCCTGTAATACCCTTTTGATATGAGTGATCAGCCTGGCTTCACGTGGCAGTTTGATCAGCATTTCCTGTAAATAATTATTACGTACCCTTGCTACCAGCGGAGCTGCTGGTCCTACCAGTTGTGCACCGATATGCGGCTGCAGCCAGCTGGCCAGGATCTGCGCCGCCTGTTCAGCTGTTTGCTGGTTTTTATGCCGGATAGTAAGCTTCAGTAAACGGAAAAAGGGTGGGTAACCAAATACCTGCCGTTCAGCGATTTCTGCTTCAAACATGCCTTTATAGTCGTGCGCCATTACATAGTGCAATACCGGGTGCCGGGTGTTGCTGGCCTGGATCAATACTTTTCCCAGCCCGTTTTTACGGCCGGCACGGCCGCTTACCTGTTCCATCATCTGGAAGGCCCTTTCATTCACCCTGAAATCGGGGAAGCCCAGGAGGTTGTCGGCGCTGAGGATGCCTACCAGGTTCACGTTTTCAAAGTCCAGCCCTTTTACCACCATCTGCGTGCCTACGAGTATATCTATACTGCGATCCTCCAGCAGCTGGATGATTTTATTGTGGCTGTCTTTGTTCCTCACCGTATCCACGTCCATACGGGCGATACGAGCTTCCGGGAAGGCCACCTGGAGGTCGTCTTCTATTTTCTCGGTACCAAAGCTTTTGGGTTCAATGGTTTGCGAGCCGCAGGCTGCGCAGGTATGTACGTATGGGTACCTGGTGCCGCAATAGTGGCAGTGCAGTTTATCCTGGTTTTTATGATAGGTGAGGGAAACATCGCATTGTTTGCAATGCGGGATCCATCCGCAGGTAGTACATAGCAGGAAAGGTGCATAACCACGGCGGTTCTGGAACAGGATCACCTGTTTACCATCGGCGATAGTTTGTGTGATGGCTGCTTTCAGGGCGGAGGTAAAATGGCCGTCCATTGTTTTTTCCGCCATTTCTTTTTTGATATCCACTATTTCTATCACCGGCATTTCTACACCACCGAAGCGTTCTTTCAGTTCAACAAGCCCATATTTTCCCTGTTGGGCGTTAAAATACGATTCCAGGGAAGGTGTGGCGGAGCCGAGGAGCACTTTGGCCTTAAAGAGGCCGGCATAATAAATAGCGGCATCCCTTGCATGGTAACGGGGAGCCGGGTCCTGTTGTTTATAGGAGGCATCGTGCTCTTCATCGAGGATAATAAGGCCCAGGTCGCGGAAGGGCAGCAACAGGCTGGAACGGGCGCCCAGTATGATTTGCAGCTCCCCTGTTTTCACCTTGTTCCATATTTCCACGCGTTCGTTGTTATTGAACCGGGAGTGATAGATACCAATGCTGGTGCCGAAATGCTTCTGCAGGCGGCGGATGATCTGCGCTGTGAGTCCTATTTCGGGCAACAGATACAGCACCTGTTTGCCCGCAGCCAGGCATTCTTCCATCATCTTCACGTATACCTGTGTTTTACCACTGGAGGTAACGCCGTGAAGCAGGGTTACCTGTTTATCTTTGAAGTGTGTTTGTACTTCTGCGAAGGCAGCTTCCTGTGCAGGGCTCAGGTCAAAATCGATCTGTGTATCTACCTTACCGGTAGGAATCCGGTCTACCGTGCGTTTTTCTATCCAAAGGATATTTTTATCTACCAGTCCTTTTAACTGGGCGGTGGTGGCGCCGGATTTTTTCAGCAGTTCTTTCTGCAGTACCACGCCCTGTGTTTTGAGCAGGTGGAGATAAGCGAGCAGCAGCTCCATTTGCTTGGGTGCGCGGCCCATATCGTTGAACAATGCGGCCAGTTGTTCTTCTTCCTGGTAGTCCGCATGCAGCTGCACATAATTCTCCTGTTTCTCGCGGTATACTTCTTTCAGTTCTTCATATACCAGCAATACTTTTTTCTCTATCAGGGATTTGATAACAGAGTAAACTTCTGATTTATCGAGAATCAGCTGTACTTCTTCGATGCGCAGTTCCTTGCGGATGAGGAGGGCTTCCGCGATGAGGTATTCATCATCGTTGAGGGAAGTGAAGTCGTCACCGAAGGCATCGTTGAAGAGCAGGAGTGTTTCGCTGGACAGCTTGAGATGGGCTGGCAGGGCGGCATTCAGCACTTCCCCTTCCGTACACATATAGTAAGCGGCCACCCATGTCCAGAAGGCTAACTGTGTGGGATACACGATAGGTTCTGCATCCAGCATATCCAGCAGCGGCTTGGTTTTATACAGGGGGGCCTGTTCGTGAATGGCTTTCACAATACCGGCGTACTTCTTTTGTTTCCCTAGCTGAACGGCTACCCGGCTTCCTACCTTGAGGGTGGACATATTTTCGGGAACCGCGTAAGTATAATTTTTTGGTAACGCCAATGGCAATATTACGTCTGCGTACTTCATCCTATTGGCTGCAGGGTTGGATATTTGTGATACTTGCGTAATTCGGTGTCCATTGCATCAAACACCTGTTGTTTGAGGGTGTTGATATCATCGAGTGTCATTCCTGTTACGGGTATTGGTGGCAGGAATACCACGCGGCATTTGCCGGGGGAGATGTGCATAGGTCCTTTATGTGGTAAGCGGTGGCCTGCATCGAGGTAGAGCACCGGTTTGATTGTTTTTTGCAATTCGATGGCCATACGGAATGCACCGTTATGAAAGGGGCGTAATGGCTGATCGGTATCGTTGGTGGTGCCTTCCGGGAACACGAGGATGGAAATACCTGCTTTGAGGGCGGTCATCATTTCCCGTACGCTGCGGGCCCTGGCGGCTGCGCTGGAACGGTCCACCGGTACTACTGAATTTTTATAGATAAAACCGAAGAAAGGAATTTTAGACATTTCTACTTTTCCCAGCGGGCGGAAAGGGAGGCGCATTACTTTTACGGCGATGGCTGCATCAAGATAAGAGCGGTGGTTTACCACATAGATGCAGGGTTCATTGTCGCGTTCGCATAAATATTTGCGGGTAACCCACATGCCTACCAGCGGAAACCAGGTATGTGCCCAGAAGCGCAGGAAATAAAATATGATGTTACCTCCTTTTTGCCGGCCCAGTAAAGAGGCCAGGAAAATGGGGGGCAGTATCAGGAACATGATGCCCAGGAAAGTAGCGGCGGCGTATATCACATAAATAACACGCAACGGTTTCAGTAAAAAATTCATAAACGCCTCGAAAGGTTTAATATGGCGGAAAACTACGAAGAAAATTACTAATTACACCGAACCGGTGGCCGATTTAATCGCAGTGGCAGACCCAGTCCTTATCCAGGTCGATGCAGGTAATTACTTTGGCGTGCTGTGAATCGCAGGGCGCAAAAACGATCCGCAGGTGCTGACCTTCACTGGAATAACCTTCCAGGGCATACGTTGGGCAGGGGCGGTCTTCCGGGTTAGACTTTTCCGCATTGATCTTGCCTTCCGCCAGGATCTCCTCCACTTCTGCGGTTGTCACCTGACGGCAATCCATCCGACAAATGGCATGTTTGGTATATTCAAGATGGGCATGCCTGTTAATTACCTCATTGGCGATAGCGGGACTGCTGGAGTTATTGCGAACCACTACAGGGCGGCTGCCTGGGGAAGGAGCTGCGGGCGCGCTTTTCCACCACTTCTGCTGCCAGCCGGCAAGCAGTAAGATGGATAACAGGAAGACGGGCAGGTATTTTTGCATTGATTTCATAAAACAATAGAACGCCGCGCAAAATAGTCAAAAATTCCTTACCTAACTATGACATAAAAAGTTCCTACCTTTGCCTCCCTTTATGGAACAGGTAAAAACAGTAGCATTTCATACTCTCGGCTGTAAGCTGAATTTCTCAGAAACCTCCTCAATAAGCAGGTTGCTGGAACAGGATGGGTTTGTAAAAACGGATTTTGACGGAACAGCGGATGTGTATGTAATCAACACCTGCTCTGTAACAGATAATGCTGATAAAGAGTGCCGTATGCTGGTGCGCCGCATACAGCGCCGCGCACCCGGCAGCATGGTAGTAATCACCGGCTGCTATGCCCAGCTGAAACCTGAGGAAATTGCTTCTATTGAAGGGGTGGACCTGGTACTCGGCGCCGCTGAAAAGTTCAACATCGCCGAACACCTGAAAACGCTCACCAAAGGCGACAGCGCTAAAATCTGCTCCTGCGATATTGAAGAGGTGAATAGTTTTCATGCTTCCTATTCTCTTAACGACCGTACCCGCACCTTCCTGAAAGTACAGGATGGCTGTGATTATACCTGTGCCTTTTGCACCATTCCAATGGCGCGGGGCAAAAGCCGCAGCGACAGTGTTGCCAATGTAGTAAAACATGCGCACGACCTGGCCGCTACCGGCGTAAAGGAAATTGTGCTCACGGGTGTAAACCTGGGTGATTTTGGAAAAGGCTTTGAAGGCGGCAAGAAAAGGGAAGAAACCTTTTTTGAACTGGCACAGGAGCTGGATAAAGTAGAAGGTATTTCCCGGTATCGCATTTCTTCTATAGAACCTAACCTGCTCACTAACGAGATCATTGAATTTGTGGCCAACAGCCGCAGGTTTATGCCTCATTTCCATATTCCACTGCAAAGCGGCAGTAATGAGATCCTTGGCCTGATGCGCCGCCGTTACCGCCGTGAGTTGTATGCAGAGAAAGTAGCGCTGATCAAACAATTTATGCCACATTGCGCCATCGGTGTAGATGTGATCGTAGGCTTCCCGTCTGAAAGCGATGCGCATTTCCGTGAAACGTACGACTTTCTGCATGAACTGGATGTATCTTATCTGCACGTATTTACCTACTCAGAACGCGCCAACACTGGTGCGCTGGATATTAAACCGGTAGTACCTGTGCATATCCGGAACGAACGCAATAAAATGCTGCGTAACCTCAGCCACAAAAAACAGCAATACTTTAATGAGCAACACCTGCATCAAACCAGGAAGGTGCTGTTTGAATCGCTGGGAAAAGATGGTATGATGGAAGGTTACACCGATAATTACATCAAAGTAACGACTCCTTTCCGCCAGGAATGGCACAATCAGCTGATCGACTGGGATCTGCGCTAACCGGATTTTCTGCGGAGTAAAAATCCGCGGAAATGGTCATGCCACGAAATCAGGTTGCCGATCAGGTAATAATCTTTCAGGTTATTTTTAATACTGCTGCGCATAATGCGTACGACTATACTTTTGCCCACTTCTCCCTTTTCCTGCACCAGCAGCAGCAGTTCCAGTGATATCAACGACAGGATGGCGCTAATGAGGAACAGGAAATTCCATTGATGCAGGGCCAGCAGGTGCAGCACCTTTGATTTGTGTGGACCCGTGAATGTTGCATCAATCTGTATATGTCTTGACTCAAAAAAGTCGGCCAGGATACCACCAACCAGCGGCGCCAGGGCGGAAAAAACGGCGGTAATGATGTTCCTGGCGGATAAGTATACCACCGCATCCTTTACCGGGGCCAGTTTAAGCCCGATATTGGTTAACGAGAGATTGATACCTGCATTGGCAATACCAGTGAAAATATGGATGAGCACCAGCAGGATTATATTAGCATACATCTCCGAATAAATTCCAACAAAACACCACCCGATCACGCAAAAAATATATAACGGACCGCTGATGGCCAGGATGGTTTTATTGCTGTACCTGTCTGCAAACACGCCCCACATCCGGAAAGTAAATACTCCTGTGAGCTGGCTTACCATCAGCAATATAGTGATAACAGACAGGGACAAATGCATCCCCTGCATCATGAATACCGTAAAAAAAGGTGTGGCAATATTCAGGGCAAACACCCAGGCTGAATTGAAAACGAGCAGCCGGAGAAAATTATTGTCGCGCAACGGGCGCAGCAATAATTTGAAAAAATTTTCCTTGTCCATATACGACTGTGGTTCCGGCGCTCCTGCCAATATAAAAGCCCCCGCGATGCCGGCAACACCGGCAGCAATAAACATACAGTAATAGGTAGTAAGTTCATATGCAGGGTAATGCCTGCGGATATAATCCACGCCAAAAGCGGCTGCCAGGCTCAGTACTACGTTTAGTCCCTGCGTATAGCTGCTTCGTTTGGCAAAATAGGTGCCCATGATCTGTTCCGGGATAAGGTCTTTTATCCAGGCGTTCCAGCTGGGACCGGCGATAGAGCCAAAGAAGTAGAAAAAGAAAAGAAAGAAGATGAGGAAATTGATATTGCCTGTTTGCGGGAACATCAGAGGAATAGCGCCTATCAGTAACAGCGGTATCCTTGCCAGCAGGGAACACAGCACTGTTACCATTCTCCGGTTGTTGGTGCGCCGCACCAGCCAAATGGATATTAATTGAAACACGTTGGTGAAAGTGGGTAAGGCAGACAACAATCCTATCTGCAGATTATTGGCGCCCATGAGCAGTGCCATTGCAATCAGGAAGGCGCCGCCGGTGAGTGTGATCATGGCTTCCGCCGCCAGCCCGTCGCCTATGATCAGCCTCATGCCAATTTTCCTTTCGGGTTCAGTAATGTCGGTGCGCGGTCTCAGATTCATACTTTTGTATTTCAGTATAAACAGATACATGTGCACCGGCAATGATTATACCATGCCAACAGCAGGGATGGCTATATTACTTCGGAAAACCGGGATCAGCTTTTACTTCTTCCAGCTGTTGTGTGTGCCGGTTAGTATGCGCCGCATCCAGCAATAGTAACTGGTAAGCATCTACTGGTCCCAGTGCCGGGTGATCCATAATATGATCCCGCAACGCATCTTTTGTGTTGGTGACATATTCAATCAGTTTATCCCGCTGGTCTGTAAAAGCTTTTATGGTTTCTGCATTAGAGGAATAAGTGTGTTTTGGAACACCATATTCGGGCGCCTTTACTTTATGGCTGCGGTCTTCCACATTCTTAATAATCTGTTCGTCGGTGGCTTTAATATCCTTTTTTCTTTCAGGATTGGCAGGTTGTTGTATGAGGTGTTGTTCCCCTTCCATAATTGCTTTTTCAATCAGGGTAATATGCTCCACGCACTCAATCACTGACCAGCGATCGGCGGCGGGCTTATATTCCAGCTGTGCATCGGTAAGTCCCTGCACATCTTTGAGGAGCTGTTCCTTTGTTTGTTGCAGTTGATTGAGCAGAAGGGACCTGTCTTCCCTGGCGCTGGTTACAGGCTGGAATGCGGTAACAGCAGAAAAGACTGCAATAGCAAACAGCAGCGATAGCTTTTTCATCGTGGATTACATTTAGGAGTTAAAAAGAAGATAGGTAAGTTACGAAAAACCAATGATCTCCAGAAATTCCTCGCGGGTAATAAAACCTGCGCCCAGCGAGGCCAGGTGGTCGGTATGCACCTGGCAGTCGATCATTTCCAGTTCGTGTGCATAAGTTTGCACAAAGGTGATAAAAGCTGCTTTGGAGGCGTTGCTCACAGTGGCAAACATCGACTCGCCAAAAAAGAAGGGACCTGTTTTAACACCATAAAGACCGCCCACCAGTTCGTCGTTTTGCCAGCACTCCACCGACATCGCGTAGCCGGCGTGGTGCAGCCGGATATAGGCTTCCTGCATTTCGGGCGTGATCCAGGTACCGGTTTGCCCCTCCCTGGGAATGCTGCTGCACCGGGCAATTACGCCTGCAAAATCTTCATTGAAGGTAATCCGGAACTGTTTTTTGCGCAGTACCTGTTTCATGCTGGCGGATACCTTTAATTCATCCGGAAATAATACGAAGCGGGGATCAGGGCTCCACCATTGGATAGGCGGTTCATCGTACCAGGGAAAGATCCCGGAACGGTAAGCGAGCAGCAATCTTTCTACCGACAGATCACCGCCCACGGCGAGTAGTCCGTCCGGCTCCGAAAGCTGAACAGGGGGGAAAATCAGTTGTTTGTTAAGACGGAAAACGGACATATCAGGAATCAGCTGCCTGCCATTTCTTCAATAGTAACGCTTAGTCCTCTCTCCTGCAGGGCTTCACACAGGGGACGCAGTTTCAGGTATTCTCCCTGTTTTACGGCATACTTTCCATTAAAATGAATGATCAGCGCGCACTGCTCTGCCTGTTCATGCGTGTGACCACATACCTCCATCAGTGAAGCAATGACCCAGTCGAATGTATTCACCTCATCATTCCAGACTACCAGGCTGAACGGAAACTGTTCATCTTCCGCCACCAGCACATCTACCTCTTCCTCCGGTAATCCTTTTGTACTTGTACGATCGCTCATCTTTAATAAAAGCTTTATGCAAAATTACATGGATTATTCGTTAATTTATCCATATTTAGCAGAGATCTGTTGATTTCAGGATACTTCCGAATTTAAAAAATGGTTATGATGAACGGACTGGTTTTATTGATGAATACAAATTTACCGCTGAAAGATCCGGTGCCTATCTTTTCGCTGGTGTTGTTTATAATATTGCTGGCGCCCATCCTGTTACGTAAACTGCGGATACCGAGTATCATAGGGCTGATTATTGCCGGTATGCTGATCGGCGATCATGGTTTTAAAATTATACAGAAAGACAGTATTGACCTCTTTGCCAAAGCCGGGCTATTGTATATTATGTTTCTCGCGGGGTTGGAGCTGGACATGACAGAATTCCGTAAGAACCGCTACCGCAGCATGGTTTTCGGCGCTTTTACCTTCTTTATTCCTCTTACAATGGGGTTTGTGGTATGCACCTATGTACTGCAATTTAACTTCATGGCTACCCTGCTGGTATCCAGCATGTTTGCTACTCATACGCTGGTGGCATATCCGCTGGCAAGCCGGCTGGGTATTACAAAAAACGAGGCCGTTACCGTAGCCGTGGGTGGTACCATTATCACCGACACTGCGGTGTTGCTGATACTGGCCGTGATCACCGGTGCGCAGGCCGGCAACCTGAATACTTATTTCTGGGTGCGGCTTGGCATTTCACTGGCCATTTTTGCCGCCATCATCCTCTGGCTGATGCCTATGCTTGGCCGGTGGTTTTTTAAAAAGATTAAAGACGATAAAACTTCACATTTCATTTTTGTGCTGGCGCTGGTATTTGCATCCGCATTCCTGGCCGAGCTGGCCGGCGTAGAAGGTATTATCGGCGCCTTCCTGGCGGGGCTTGCGCTTAACCAGCTGATCCCACATACTTCCCCGCTGATGAACCGGATTGAGTTTGTGGGCAACGCTATTTTCATCCCGTTTTTCCTCATCAGCGTAGGTATGCTGGTAGATTTGCGGGTATTACTGAAAGGCCCTGAAGCCCTGATCATTGCCGGCGCGCTTACCCTGATGGCGCTTAGCAGCAAATGGCTGGCCGCCTTGTTTACACAACTGGTTTTCAAGTACAGCGCCAACCAGCGCAAAGTGATCTTTGGACTCAGCAGCGCGCACGCCGCTGCTACCATTGCGGTAATACTGATTGGGTACAACATGCATATCGTAGATGAACATGTGCTGAATGGCACCGTGATACTCATTCTCATTACCTGCCTGGTGGGCTCTTTTGTAACCGAAAATGCCGGCCGCCGGCTGGCCATACAGGAAGCTGAAGGCAAACCGGAAGTGGACGATCAGCCAGAGCGCATACTGGTGCCGGTTTCCAACCCCGACCGTATTGAGGCCCTGCTTGACTTTGCAGTAATGATCAAAGACAGTAACGCCCCTACTCCTATTTACCCGTTGGCGGTAGTTCAGGATAATGAAGAGGCGAAAGAGAAGATCCATCTCACCAACAAGATGCTGGAAAAAGCGGTGATACATGCCGCTGCCACGGAAAGTGACGTGCAGGTGGTGACCCGCATAGACCTCAACGTTTCCGATGGCATTACGCGTGCCACTAAGGAACTGCTGATCAGCGATGTGATATTGGGCTGGACGGATAAAACAAGTACCACCGACCGTTGGCTGGGCAACATCTTTGGTACCACCCTCGATAACGTGTTACAGCGGGTATGGGAAACCGTGTATGTGTGCAACTTCCACTCACCGCTGAATACCACCAAAAAAATGGTGCTGGTGATGCCGCCCAACGCTGAATACGAGCTGGGCTTCCTGCATTACATGCAGAAAATGTTTATGCTGGCCAAACAGGCAGGCGCCAGGTTGCTGGTTTTCTGTAATGAAAAAACACAAACGATCACCACCGCTTTTGCAGAGCAAACGAAGATGAGCGTGGACCTGGGTTTCCGCCAGTTTGATACCATCGAGGACTTTCTGGTTCTTTCCAGGGAAATTACCCGGGACGACCTGGTAGTGGTGGTTACCGCGCGTAAAAGCACGCTCTCCTATCATGCATATATGGATGGTATTCCTGCTAAATTAGAGCGGCATTTTAAGGACAATAATGTAATCCTGCTGTACCCGGAGCAAAGAGAGTTTGATTCACTGGAAGCGGGCCTTCAATCGGAAGATCTGACGCTGGCGCCTATACAGGAACAAATTGCCAACCTGAATAAACTGGGTAAAGCGGTAAAACGGATATTTAAGAAATAACTATTACAGTCCTTAGTGGCTAAACGCAAAAAGGTCCCGCATTGCTGCAGGACCTTTTTATTTGTGTGTAGTGTGGGAGCTACTGGATTCGAACCAGTGACCCTCTGCTTGTAAGGCAGATGCTCTGAACCAGCTGAGCTAAGCTCCCGTAAAGATCTTTTGGAGGTAGGTGTAGTGTGGGAGCTACTGGATTCGAACCAGTGACCCTCTGCTTGTAAGGCAGATGCTCTGAACCAGCTGAGCTAAGCTCCCTCTTTAAGATCTTTGGAAATATGTCAAATTACTATTGTGTGGGAGCTACTGGATTCGAACCAGTGACCCTCTGCTTGTAAGGCAGATGCTCTGAACCAGCTGAGCTAAGCTCCCTCTTTTGTTTCTTTCCTATCGTCCCTTTCGTTCGATTGGATCGCAAAGGTATAAACTATTTTTATTCTACCAAATATTTTTTAAAAAAACGCGGGGATCGCCTTCGGCGATTTTAAATTGTCTTGGGCACTGATTACGCCGATTATACTGATTTGCTTGATTTTTGTTCATTGGATTTTTTGGATTTTTTTAAAAGATTCCTAAAAAGATTTGGGAAGATACAAGCAAATCTATTCGCTTATATCTTCCCAAATCTTTTTAAAAATCCTTTATAAAATCAAAAAAGTAAAATCAAACGAATCAGTATAATCAGCGAGAAAGACAACATCCGCGTTATTTCTTTTTCTTCTTCTCCGCCTTCTTCGCGAAGCCGCCTTCAAAGAAGCATTTGATGCCGCGATAAGCGCCGCAGCCGCCTATTTCGCGGATATTCACCCGGTTGCCGGTGAACTGGAAGGCGATACCACAGGAAGATTCCTTGTCTTTGTATTCGCCCCGGTTGCCACCAATATAATGTCCCCGGCCGCTCAGTTCTCCCTTGCAGTTACCGTTATCTTTTGAGAAGGTGATGAAGAACTGGAAGGATTTTGGATCATCACCATCCCTGATGGATACAATGCTCATGTCGCCGGCTGTATAATCGCCGGAAAATTTGTGTTTGCGGGGTAATGTATCAATCGGGTTGAAGATCTGGCCGGCGTTCGTAGGTCCGTTGGAGTTAGTCATGATAAGTGTTACCGATCCATCAGGATTCACCATGTAAAAATCTTCTTTCAATGCGCTCCGGCTGCCCGACAATTTTGTTTCGCTGCTGATCTTCACTACATTTTTACTGTCTATCAGCAGGGAGGTAACCGTACCGTCCGCACTACCTGTGTTGGCTACACGGATCCGGTTGAGATACTTGCCTTTTTTATCCAGGAAGCAGAGATAACCTACCGATTGTGACCTGCCGGCAGCTTTTATAGTCATATAGTTCACAGTGTTGCCGGGAATCCGCTGCAGCGGGAAATATTTCACCGGTTCGTTTTTACCGAAATCACCTTTCGTCAGCGTATCTGTTAAAAACCGCATGGCGGCTGTATCCAGTCGCAGTGAATCCGGTTGTTTCAGTTGGAGCGTATCCGGTGTAAGCCGGTATGGCAGGGTACCAGGTGTAAACAATGCCTGGAAGTCTTCAAATGTCATGGGCTCAGTGCCGCTGCCTGATTTCTTCTTCGATTTGCAGGCCGCTAAAACTCCGATTGCCAGTAATAATAAAAGGAAACGCTTCATTAGAAAAGTTAATTCTGGGCGAAAAGTTAGATATAATTTTTATATGTGCGCGTTAAAAATCAAAAAACATACCGGATAGAGAAATGTTCAGAATTATTATTTAGATTTGTCTAAATAATATTTTAGATAGCATGAATTTATCTATCGCAGAGGAAAACCATATTAAGTCGATATATAAGCTGCAGGAAGGCGACGCTGTTGTAACCACCAACGCGCTGGCTTATGAACTGGAAACCAAGCCTGCATCGGTAACAGACATGGCCAAGAAGCTGAAAGAGAAAAAGCTGAT
Source organism: Chitinophaga sp. W3I9 (assembly GCF_050434025.1). Taxonomy (NCBI): domain Bacteria; kingdom Pseudomonadati; phylum Bacteroidota; class Chitinophagia; order Chitinophagales; family Chitinophagaceae; genus Chitinophaga; species Chitinophaga sp. W3I9. The sequence continues at coordinate 2,253,741 of NZ_JBNPWC010000001.1, read as the reverse complement.
TGAATATGAAAAGTACAAAGGCATCACGCTGTCGGCAGACGGCAGGAAAGCAGCCCTGCAAATTGTGCGGCGACACCGCCTGTGGGAGTGTTTCCTGGTAGATAAGCTCTCCTTCAGCTGGGAAGAAGTGCATGAGCTGGCGGAAGAACTGGAACATGTGCGCAGTGAAAAGCTCACCAACCGGCTCAGCGAATTCCTGGGCAATCCCGTGATAGACCCGCACGGCGACCCGATTCCCGACGCCAATGGCAAACTGGCAAAACCTCGCCCCCAAACTTCGCTGGATCAGGCCAACGCCAAACGGCTGGTGGTAACAGCCGTATCAGATCAATCTACCGCGCTGCTGGCCTTTCTCAACGCCAAAGGGATTAAGCTGGGTACTCAGCTGGAAATAGTGGCGCATTACGAGTACGACAATTCTATTGAAATAAAAGTAAAAGGACAACCGGCCATCACCATCAGTGAACAGGTTGCAAAAAACATTATGGTCAGACCCGTTTAATTATCAGCAATATACTATGAGCATCGAGCATACACATTCATCAGCATCGTTAAGTGAGGTACATCAGAGTGTAGAAACGAGTGGAAAATCCAGGTGGAAAAAGATCTTCGCCTTCTTCGGCCCCGCCTATCTCGTAAGCGTTGGTTATATGGACCCTGGCAACTGGGCCACCGATCTGGCCGGCGGCAGCCAATACGGCTACAAATTATTGTGGGTATTACTCATGAGTAACCTCATGGCCCTGCTGCTGCAAAGCCTGAGTGCCCGGCTGGGCATTGTGCGCGGCCGCGACCTGGCACAGGCTAACCGGGAAACCTATCCGCCGGTAGTGAATTTCATCTTATATGTGCTGGCGGAAATCGCCATAGCAGCTACCGACCTGGCAGAAGTACTGGGGATGGCCATTGGTATTCAACTGCTGACGGGGCTGCCACTTGTATGGGGCGTAAGCTTAACCGTACTCGACACTTTTCTGCTCCTCATATTGCAACGTTATGGCATCCGCAAAATGGAAGGATTTATTATCAGTCTCGTTGCCATTGTGGGCGCTTCTTTCCTCGTGGAGCTGATCCTCGTGAAGCCGCAAATGCATGAAGTAATACGGGGCTTTATCCCCGGCATCCCCGATAACACCGCGTTGTATATTGCCATCGGTATTATCGGCGCCACCGTAATGCCGCACAACTTGTACCTCCATTCGGCACTGGTACAAACACGGAAAATAAAAAGGGATGATGCGGGTATCAGGCAGGCCATTAAAATGAACTTTATCGACAGCACCATTGCACTGAACCTGGCGTTCCTGGTAAATGCTGCTATCCTGATCCTTGCTGCCGCCGTATTTTTCAAAAGTGGCAGAACAGATGTGGCGGAGATCCAGGATGCACACCGCCTGCTGGATCAGCTGCTGGGAAGCAAACTGGCTCCCATCCTGTTTGCCGTGGCATTGATTGCGGCCGGTCAGAGTTCCACAGTAACCGGCACCCTGGCCGGGCAAATTGTAATGGAAGGCTATCTTCGCCTGCGTATCAACCCCTGGCTGCGGCGATTGATCACCCGGCTGCTGGCCATCATCCCTGCCCTGCTGGTAATCCTTATTGCCGGCGACGAAGAAGTAGGTGCGCTCCTGGTGTTCAGCCAGGTATTGCTCAGCCTGCAACTGGGCTTTGCCATCATCCCCCTTATCCATTTTGTAAGCGATAAAAAAACGATGGGCACGTTTGCCATTAAACCTGTTACCAAAATTTTCAGCTGGCTGGTCACCAGTTTATTGGTGTACCTTAATATGCGGATGGTATTATCAGAAGCCTTTGATTATATGTCTGGTACCGGGAATATTTTTGTAGACGGATTAATTATGGCCGGCTGCCTCGGCTTCGTGGTGTTGCTACTTATCACCATTGTATACCCGCTGCGCCGCCGTTACCGCGAAGATGCTGCGGCAGGCATCCATACTACCCAGGTTACACTGGGAGAAATGGAAAAGCCCACCTATCAGTGTATTGCCATGGCCCTCGATTTTTCGCAACGCGATAAAGATATTGTAACCAACGCTATCGCTCACGGTAACGAACACACGCAATATATCCTCATTCATATCGTGGAAAGCGCTTCCGCCAAATACTTTGGAAAAGAGTCGGACGACCTGGAAACACGCCGCGACCAGGAACAGCTGGACACCTACATTGCGCTGCTGAAAAGCCGCAACATCAGCGCCAGAGGCGTGCTCGGCTTCCGCAGGCGCGCACGTGAAATTGCCCGCATCGTACACGAAGAAAAAGCAGACTTCCTGGTATTGGGCGGCCACGGCCACAGGGGCTTTAAAGACTGGCTGTATGGTGAAACAGCTAACCAGGTAAGACACCAGGTAAAGATCCCGGTACTGGTAGTGCAATAAAATTTAAAAAGTATGCTTCCGTTATTCAAACCCGGTGATACCAAACATTTCAGCCGCACCGTGCGGCAGGAAGACTGTGCCTCTTTTGACAGCGGCCATGTTCATCCCGTATACGCCACCTTCGCACTGGCGCGGGATGCAGAATGGTGTTGCCGCCTGTTTGTGATGGAAATGAAGGAAGCACAAGAAGAAGGCATTGGCACCCGCCTTACCGTGGAACACTTCTCCCCCGCTTTAGCCGGCAGCCAGGTGGACTTCACCGCAGTGATCACCGGAATACAACACCACGAAATCACCTGCAGCTACGAGGCCGTTTGCAATGGCCGCGTGATTGCTACAGGCATACAGGTGCAGAAAATTCTTCCCAAAGCAAAGCTGGATCGGTTGTTTGCTGGATTGTAGCGAGTTTTGTCTTTCTCGCTGATTACGCTACAATCCCAGCGCCGCCTTCAGTCGCGGGTAACCGGTTTTGCTCACCAATACCCTCGCGCCACTGCGGAGAATGGCCAGGTGGTTTTCTTTTTCGTAGGGGTCTATACGGGTTACCTGGTTTACGTTGAGTATGTAAGAGCGGTGTACCCGTGTGAATTGTTGCGGGTCCAGCATTTTTTCGAAGAACGACATGGTTTTATTTTTCAGGAAGCTGCCTTCCTGAGTTACTATTTTTACGTAGTCGTCTGCTGCTTCCAGGTAGTGGATATCCTGTACCGGGATAATTTTAATTTTACCGTTAATCTTTATTACCACGCGGTTGCTTTGCAAAGGGGTGGTGGCGGCGGTTTCCAGCAGGGCTTCTGTGTTGGTGGCGGCGGGTGTTTGAAAATGATCCAGCCATTTTTGTACGGCCTTATCAAAGCGATCGCTGGAAAAAGGTTTCAGCAGATAGTCGACCGCATGTACTTCAAAGGCCCTGATGGCATGTTCTTCAAAGGCCGTGGTAAAGATCACTGCGGGCATATTTTCCACGAGTTCCAGCATTTCAAAACCGGTGATCTTTGGCATCTGTATATCCAGGAAGATGATATCCGGCTGATGCTGTTGTATGGCCTTTAGTCCTTCAAACCCATCATTGCATTCCTGCACCACTTCTATTTGCGGGAAGCTTAACAGGTATTCCTTCACCACTTCACGGGCCAATGGTTCATCATCAATTAATACTGCTTTTATCATGCGATTGTGGTACTTTAATAATGGTAGTAAAAATATTGTCAATGGCGGTGGTTTCCAGCAGGTCTTGCCGTGCAAACAGCAGGTACAGCCTGCGTTGTATGGAAGTTAAGCCGAAACCGGTTCCTTTGTTTGGCTGTTGCAGTTCGTTGTCGAACGGATTTTGTATGGCGATATACAACATGTTATCCTGCAACCATGACCTTATGCTGATGGTGATATCACCGGTGGTATCGTATAGTCCGAATTTAATTGCATTTTCTACTACGGGCTGCAGCAGCATTGGCGGCATCATCATTTTATCCGCTTCTTCGTAAGGGATAACGTTGGTGGTTAAACGATGCCCGAAACGCACTTTCTCTATATCCAGGTACAGCTGCAAATAGTTTAGTTCGTCGGCTAGTGTGATCCATTGATCATCCTCGCGCTTCAATGACCCTCTTAAAAAATCGGAGAGCTTCAATACCATCTCGCGAGCTTCTTTTGGCCGCAGCATGATGAGTGCGTTGATGGAGTTGAGGCTGTTAAACAGGAAATGCGGCTGCAGTTGCTGCCGCAGTTTAAAGAGCTCTGCTTCTCTCACTATCTTTTCCGTAGCTTCCTGGCGCTGGCGGTATTCCTGTTGTTCTTCCGCATCGTACCACATCTGGCTTCTGAAGCCGATACCTGCAATCAGCATGCACCCTACGATGGCGTGAACGGGGATGGCGTTGTTCAGCCAATTGAGATACAGCGGATCAGCGGGAAATGCGGATACCAGTATCCAGCGGCTCAGGCATACCCACAAAACAGACAGGGCAAAGCTTACTATGGCTACGTAGCCAAACTTCATGGTGCCGTCTGCCGGGCGGTAGTAAGCCACGTTATGGCTTATTACAATACCGGCGGCCCCCAGGAGTATAACGTGCACTGCACTGTCTGTGGCCGATAGCCAAATGGGAAGGTCGAACCAGTACCACAGCAGCCCGCCATAAAGGAACATCCAGATGGCGAAGGATGCGAGGAAAGCCCACCAGGCGTTACCTTTAATCATTTGTTTTACCAAAGAAGGTGATTTATCAGTTATACGTTAAGCTCAAAGTATTGTTGTCCCTGTAACTGGGCAGATTTCATCTGCAACCAGGCGATGTAGGAATTGGGGTCTCCCGGTTCTTCAATGCGGGAGTACAGTTCCATGCCGTCTGTCAGCTGATCCAGGGTATATACTTCCGGTACGTTGATGAACTTCCATTGTACCAGTTCCTGTTGTTGATTTTTAAAAGCATATTGTTCCTGCATACCAATTTCGCGGGCTTTATCGCAGGCGTCTTTCTTGGTAACAGCGCTGATTAATCTTAATTGTTCATCAAATTGCGGGGTATGATTGCCTTCACCGCAGATGATCTGGTATACAACTTTCGCAACAAACCAATGCATAAAATTAAAATTTAAAAGTTGGAGAAGATAGAATACAGGTTGAGAGATATGGATGTTTTATGATCAGTAACTTTTTATTTCTACACCACCGAATACGCAGGATCCTTTCAGGACCAGCAGTTTCTCAATGGATCCGTTAGACATCATGCCGGTGTGACGTTTGTCTTCCACCCCGCCGAGCACAACATCAATATCCACCTGAACTTTCCAGTGGGCCGGTACAATGATTTCACAACCACCGAAAATGGCTGAAACATCCATCACAGCGGTGCCATTGACATCTGCATTCATGAAGTTGATAACGGCGCCTCCAAAGACAGCGCTTACATCGCCTCCTTTAAAGTTTTTAGACATCACCATTTTATTCACACTGCCAAAGATAGCGTTGGCACTCAGCGTATCCTCGCCACTGGCAAATTCCTGGCTGGAGCCGAAGGCGTGTTTTTTGAATGTCCAGTCCGTACCGTGATAACTCTTTTTAAAGATCAGCACCACACCTACCAGGATCAGCAATACCGGCCATATAAACTGGGCGGTGGCGTATGGCAGCTCGAGTATTTCGTTTGCCATGAAAATTCCGCCTACCAGGACCATCACAATCCATCCCCCGAACCTGAATTTATGTTTTGCCCCTACAACGATACCGATAGCGATCAGGATCATTTGCCAGGAGAACAGCCAGTGGGGCAGATTAAGATCCAGGCGTTGCAATAACAGGCAGGCACCAACGATGATGAAAACTGCACCGCCTATAAAGCGGCCTTTTCTTTTTGATGCTTCGATATCCTCGTTTTTCATTTGTTTTACTATTTATGATACAAATGTAGAACGGCGCACTGTTATTGGAAACAGGGTTTAGGCTAATAAAGTACCCTTACCGGTAAAAAGCAGGAAATCGCCGGTGAAAACGGCGGGCTATATTTCTACCGTTACCAGGGCATCGTTTCCGGCCAGTTTTACCAGGATGGCTTTCAACTGCTGTACCATAGGATCGGGGCCACAGATATAGAAATGCTGGTTGAAATCACTGATCTTCTCTTTCAGGTAGCTTTCATCGATGGTGTGGTGGTCGTAGCCCGGCACTTCCTGTGCTGTCAGCGTATTAATAAAGCGGTTGCTCAGCATGGCTTCAAATTCATCTTTCAGAATAATATCCGACAGGGTTTTATTAGAGCAGATCAGCTGGTTGCTGCCCAGTTGGCCTTTGTGCTGCAGGTCACGCAGGATGGCGATGAAAGGGGTAACGCCTGCGCCGCCGGCGATGAAGGTGCCTTCTCCTTTATACTGAATGGTCCCCCATACATCGTGCAGGATAAGTTGATCGCCGGCTTTCAGGTGTCCGAGTTCGCGGGTAACGCTGTTATGGTCGTCGTAGCTCTTGATCGTGAATTCCAGGTGATCCCATTCGGTGAGACTGGTAAAGGTAAAGGGGCGTCTTTCTTCTTCCCATCCGGGTTTATTAACGGCTACTTCTGTAGCCTGACCGGGTACAAAGGTATATCCGGCGGGCTTTTCCACGGTGAATTGACGGACGTTGTGTGTTACGGGGGTAACGGCCAGGATTTTTACAATATGGCTTTCCATTGGTTCAGGTTTTCTTTAAGATGAATGTAGGATATTTTTTTTCTCAGTGCAACGCTTGTAGCAACAAAGGCAGCAGGGCTTTGGCCCAGCGGCTGTAGTCCTTTCCGGAAGGGTGCAATCCGTCGCCTGCCAGCAGTTCGGGATCCTGAGCGGCTTCCCTGGTAAAGTGCGTGATATCCAGGTAAGGCACCAGCCACTCTTCCGCAATGGCTTTATTGACCGCGTTATACGCATCAATTTCCCGGCGGATCAGTTCCCGGTCGCGGCCGGTGGCAAATGGCGTTACGCCCCAGTCGGGAATAGACAGCACTACCACATGTGAAGGATTGTTGCCGGCAAAAACGATGGCCTTTTGCAAAAGGGCGGTAAATGCTGTTTCATACTCTTCCACGGAACGGCCACGGTATTGGTTATTTACACCTATCAACAGTGTTACTATATCGTAGGTTTTACTTATATGTGCTGCGGCAATGCCGGCTTCCAGTTCGTCGGTGGTCCACCCGGTGGTGGCGATGATCTGCGGATCTGATACGTCAAAGCCTTGTTCCCGCAACAAAGCGGCCGCCTGCACAGGAAAACGTTCGGAGGGGGAAACTTGTTCACCTATAGTATAACTATCGCCGAGGGCGAGGTACGTAACAGGAATCATGATGGTATGTAAGATTTTGTTGCTGCGAAAAATGACCAGCAAAATAACATTAATCCTAACATAAGCAAAAAGTTATATGTAGGTGTTAAATTTGGGGAATAAAGGGTAAATGTTCCCCCTGCGTAAACGGAAAAGCCTTACCTTTGCCCGCGATTACAACAATTACGTAACGCATAAGAAACCGTTTTATGCCGGCAGAAAAAATATCGATGAACAATGGCCTGTTACAGGTCCCTGCACACCCCATCATTCCATTTATAGAAGGCGACGGAATAGGTCCGGACATCTGGAGAGCCAGTGTACGTGTATTCGACGCAGCTGTAGAAAAGGCTTATGGCGGTGACAGGAAAATTGAATGGAAAGAAGTACTGGCAGGTGAGAAAGCCTTCCAGCAAACAGGTGAATGGCTGCCAAAGGCTACACTGGATGCGCTGAAAGAATACCTGGTATCTATCAAAGGTCCCCTGTCTACTCCCGTTGGCGGTGGCATCCGCTCCCTGAACGTTGCCATGCGCCAGGAGCTCGACCTCTACGCCTGTGTAAGGCCTGTACGCTGGTTCAACAAAGTACCTTCCCCGGTGAAACACCCGGAGAAAGTGGACATGGTGATTTTCCGCGAAAATACGGAAGACATCTATGCCGGCATTGAATATATGACGGGTACGCCTGAAGCAAAGAAACTGCTCGATTTCCTGCAAAATGAAATGGGCGTTAAAAAGATCCGGTTCCCGGAAACCTCTTCCCTGGGTATTAAACCGGTATCTATTGAAGGTACGGAAAGACTGGTACGCGCCGCTATCAGCTATGCGCTGGAGCACAAACGTCCGTCGCTCACCCTGGTGCACAAAGGCAACATCATGAAATTCACCGAAGGTGGTTTCAAAAACTGGGGCTATGCACTGGCAGAAAGAGAATTCGGTGATAAAGTATATACCTGGGAACATTGGGAAAAAACCAAGAAAGACCTTGGCGAAGAAGAAGCCAACAAAGAACTGAAAGTAGCCCTGGCAAAAGGAAAGCTGCTGATCAAGGATGTAATTGCGGATAACTTCCTGCAACAGATCCTGCTGGCACCACAGGATTATTCTGTAGTAGCCACACTGAACCTGAACGGCGACTACATTTCTGATGCACTGGCCGCTGCGGTAGGCGGTATTGGTATTGCCCCAGGCGCCAACATCAACTACCTGACCGGCTATGCTGTATTTGAAGCCACACACGGTACTGCACCCCGCTTCGCCAACACCAACACCATGAACCCATCCTCCGTGATCCTGAGCGGCGTAATGATGCTGGAATACATGGGCTGGAAAGAAGCGGCTGAAATCATTGTTCACGGCCTCAGCACCGCCATCATGCGCAAACGTGTTACCATCGACTTCTACAACCTGATGGACGATGCCACCCTGGTGAAAACCAGCGAATTTGCGGATGAAGTGATCAAGCAGATGCTGCATTAAGCGCGAATTTTGTCTTTCGCGAATTTTGTCTTTCCCGCTGATTACGCTGATTTTACTGATTTAGGGATTTGATCATTTTAGATTTAAAATGATTTGAGGAGATATCAGCGAGTGGATTTAAAATAATTCCGAGAAAATATAAGTGATATTTTTTTTGGGGAGATGTAAACGGATATATCCGCTTATATCTCCCCAAATCATTTTAAATCTAAAATGATCAAATCCGGGTAATCAGTAAGATCAGCGTAATCCTGAAAAAGACAAAATTCGCGAAATTTTGTTTTTTTCACAGCTATTCGTATTTTTCGTGATTATCCCAATTGGGACTCGCTTGAATAATTGTTGTGAAATGCTTTTAATTTAATTTTAAAAAACCCGAAATGGCAGAAAAAATTAAAGTTGCTAATCCGGTAGTTGAACTGGATGGTGATGAAATGACACGAATCATCTGGAAATTCATCAAGGATAAACTGATACTTCCATACCTGGATGTTGAAATTAAATATTACGACCTTGGCATGGAGCACCGCGATGCTACCAACGACCAGGTTACCATTGATGCCGCCAATGCTATCAGGGAAGTAGGCGTAGGTATCAAATGCGCTACCATTACGCCCGATGAAGATCGCGTAAAGGAGTTCAACCTGAAGCAGATGTGGAAGTCCCCCAACGGCACCATCCGTAATATCCTGGATGGCACTGTATTCCGTGAACCAATTGTAATGAGCAATGTTCCCCGCCTGGTGCCTAACTGGACTGCCCCGATCTGTATTGGTCGTCATGCTTTCGGTGATCAGTACCGCGCTACCGATTTCGTTACAAAAGGAAAGGGTAAACTTACTATTAAGTTTGAAGGCGAAAATGGCGAAGTGATCGAACACGAAGTATACAACTTCAAAGGCGATGGCGTTGCATTAGCCATGTATAACACCGACGAATCTATCAAAGGCTTTGCCCGTGCATGTTTCAACCAGGCACTGATGAAAAAATGGCCTTTATACCTGAGCACCAAGAACACCATCCTGAAAAAATATGATGGCCGTTTCAAAGATATCTTCGAAGAAATCTATCAACAGGAGTTTAAAGCTGAATTCCAGGCAAACGGCTTAACTTATGAACATCGTTTAATCGATGACATGGTGGCCAGCGCACTGAAATGGCATGGTAACTTTGTATGGGCCTGTAAAAACTACGATGGCGACGTACAGTCTGATACCGTTGCACAAGGCTTTGGCTCTCTCGGCCTGATGACTTCTACCCTCATTACCCCCGATGGTAAAACAATGGAAGCAGAAGCCGCACATGGTACTGTAACCCGTCACTACCGCGATCACCAGGCAGGTAAACCTACCTCCACCAATCCCATCGCTTCCATCTTTGCATGGACCCGCGGTCTGGAATTCCGTGGTAAACTGGACAACAACGAGCAACTGATCAAATTCTGCCAGGCACTGGAACAGGTTTGTATTGAAACCGTTGAAAGTGGTAAAATGACCAAAGATCTGGCTGTTTGTATCCACGGTAACAAAGTAGAACATGGTAAACACTACCTGTATACAGAAGAATTCCTGGAAGCACTGGATACTGCGCTGAAAGCGAAACTGGCGTAAGTTCATAAAGACAATAAAAAAAGCAGCGGATAAAGTATCCGCTGCTTTTTTATTTTAACCAGATGGGTTGCTTACAACTTCATCCTCTTTCTTAATATTTTATCTTCTCCATAAATATCATCGTAAAAAACAAGATTACCATTTTGTCCTTCTGCAGTAAAATACCGCAGGTAAATAGGAATATGTTTAGGCAGATCTACCTGTTTCTTTTCCTCCCTCGCCAGCCATACGCGAACACTGTCTCCAACATGCCGTAAGCTATCCGCCCGCACCAGGTACTGCGCCAGGCTATCCCATTGCTGCACCCGCACACAACCATGACTCATGGCGCGCATGGAATTTTTAAACAGTCCGCGGTTATTGGTATCATGCAGGTATACGCTGTACTTATTCCTGAAGTTAAATTTCATGATGCCCAGTGAATTATCTATTCCATCCATCTGGCGTAACACATAAGGAAAATGCCCTTTACCGAGTTTCGACCAGTCGATGGTATAAGGATCTACTGTATTGCCATCTCTATCTATTACTTCCAGGTTCTTAGCCGCAAGATAGCCGACATTCTTTTTAATAGCCGGCAGCATTTCCTTAAATACAATACTGTAAGGTACCCGCCAGTAAGGGAACATCATGAAGTTGGTCATATAGGAATTGAGCAACGGCGTGCGGGTACGGGGTGTACCCACAATTACGCGCGATTCCAGCACCACTTCTCCGCTATCCACTACCTTCAGATTGTAGCCGGGCAAGTTTACCATGATATACCGGGACGGCAATGTATCCGGCAGCTTACGCCATCGGTCGAGGTTTACAGCGGCCTGCATGATCCAGTCGTGCATAGAGCGGTTCATTGCCATCACTGTTCTCTTTCCTGCTACGCCATCGGCATAAATATTAAATTCTTTCTGGAAAGTTTTTACACCGGTTTTCAGTAAGGCTGAATCCAGCTCCCGGCCCGTGGTATCGAGATGGCCGCTTTGTACCAGCCGGTTGATCACCAGTTGCCGGAATCCAAGCGTGTCGGTATAATTGAGCGGTAAGGTATCCCAGTGATAGTTTTCGTATTTGGCTTTGAAAGACTGGATCCCTTCTTTCAGGGCGATATACCCTTCATGCGTAGGCTCCAGTGAATGCAGGATGTTTGCTACATTTTTTTCGTTCAATGCCTGCCGCAATTGTGTGATCAGTTGTTCGTCGGTAAACGCTGAATCCTTTTTAAGAGTGATGCTGTCACGCGGAGCAACGCCGTAGCGGAGATCGGACGCCATTTTCATGAAGGCGTCTGTCATCAGCACATCGACTTTTGCCCACAGGGCGGCATCTTTTTTTGCGGTAGCATCGTTGGTAATCTGTTCCCAGGCAGCTGTTAGCGCGGGCTCATGATATTGCGCAGGCAACAGCCCCACGTCTTCCGCGTGCTGGATCATATACAGCATGGAATCGGCTGCGGGATTGGTAATCCCGTTCTTTGACCATTGGCTGGACGGTTTATCGGCTCCGTAAAAATCCTGTATAGCTGAAGCACGGAAAGATTGCAAACTGTCTTCCAGTTCGCCATCATTATCTTTCAGGGCCGACAATCGTTCGGTGATACTCTCCGTGATCACTTCATCCAATTGTTTGATGTTTGCTACAATCTGTTTTTGTTTGGGGGCGGTATGCTTTTTTTTATTTACACAGGCTAACAACAAGCACATTCCAGATCCGCATAACAAACTGATAATAAAAATTTTGTTCTTCATCTGCAGTAAATCGCTATGGTAAAGATAGGAATTTACAAATACTGTGCTGAAAATTTTTGGAGAACGGGAAATGGAAGCGGTTAGCCTTCTACTACGGCTGCCACTATAGAAAATGAATGTTTTCCGGTTTACAACTATGAATCATGAAGCATGTTACATAAAAAATTGCAGTGAGGAATATGACGTTGAAGGGTTTGCTGGTGTATGAGTATTCTTCTGCATAAAGTGAGAAAACCAACTTTTACCGGAAATGGTAATCCGGATCAAAGTTTTACACTATAATCTTATATTTTAATCATGAGTAAAGAAAGAAAAGAAATGGTTTTACATGATGAGGTATTAATCAGTAAAATCTATTATATCAAGGGACAGGAGGAAGTGGAAAGCATGGTATCGCAAAATGCGATACCATCCAAAAAGCACCTTGGTGACTATCTTCCATATGTTTTTACTGAACATGGTGTGTTAATGCTGGCAAATGTATTACGCAGCGAAAGGGCTATACAGGTGAGCATCCGTATTATTGAAATCTTCGTAAAAATGCGGGAAATGTTGTCTACGCACAAAGATATTTTATTGAAGCTGGAGCAACTGGAAAAGAAGCCCGGTAGCCACAATGCTGACATACAACTGTCTTTGAATATCTCAGGGAATTACTGAGTCCACCCCAGCAGCCGCGTAATATGATTGGCTTTAAACGGCATGATGAAGCAGGAGGATAGTCTCCCACAAAACCCTTTCTGCAACAATCCTGCTTCACAAAAAGCGACCGAGTTGGTATCCTACTAGTATATTTAGCTGACTTTGCTTTATCCTCCCTTTTATTTTGCTTGCATTCGCTACCAGTAAATCATAATGCCCGCTTTAATTTACCTACGCAGACAACACACATATCATTTATTCGCCATCTGAAACGGGACATAGTGTATTGGGAGTGCATGGGGAGTGCATCAGGAGTCCATGAGGAGTGCATGAAGAGTCCATGGATTCCCCATAACATACGCATGTCTGAAGCATGGCTGAGGCATCTGCGAAATAACAACGCGCCAAAATACAAAAGCCGCAGACACTACATCTGCGGCTTTAAAAATCATTCTCCCTGCTATCTATCTGCAACAATCTTTCTTCACAAAAAGCGACTGAACAAATTTCAATATGCTTATAACAACTTTCTTCATGTCCGGATTTTTTAAAAAGAGAAGCCACGATGTGCAGCAGCTTCTCTTTAAACTAAAACTAAAACAACTAACTTCTATATCTTATCTAATGGTATACGCTCAGGCGCTTTCAATTGTTTGAATTTACTTGGCGTGAGACCCGTTACTTTTTTGAACTGTGCTGAAAGATGGGCCACGCTGCTGTATCCCAGCTTGTAACTAATTTCACTTAAGCTTAATTCATTGTATACCAGCAACTCTTTTACCCGTTCTATTTTCTGCTGAATAATATACTGTTCAATGGTAGTGCCTTCCGTTTCAGAGAAAAGATTACTCAGATAGTGATAGTCCTTCTGCAACTTTCCTGCCAGTAAGGTGGAAAAGTTTTCTTTCATTTCATCCAGCTCTGAATGATGCACCGCCTGTACAATAATACTTTTTATGCCGGCAATCAGCTGCTGTTTTTTATCATCTATCAGTAAAAATCCTTCCTGCTGAAGCGCTTCGGACAACTGCTGCAGCTGTTTCTCTGAAACATTACCTGCAACGGTTACCTTGCCCAGTTGTATATCCTCAACGTCCAGTTGCTGCGCGGCAATGGTGGTAGTAACCACTTTGATGCAGCGCGGACAAACCATATTCTTTATAAACAGATCTGTTGTTGCCATCGGTTACTTTTTGATATTAAAAATGTTATGCTCCACCCTGATTAAAAAAGAGTTGGAGGTATTCCTAGCCATATCTCCGGTTAACTGGGTGCGGTAAGACAAGTCCAGCCTGGTGGTGCTGTTAAAAATAAACTGCACTGCGGGCGCTATGTCCAGGTAGGAACCTCTGCCCACCGCGTCTGTATTGGTTTTGCCCAACAGTTCCACGTAAAGGTTTAAATTGGTTTGCTGGAAGCTTTTATACTTCACCGGCAAAACCAGGTACCCTGCAGAGAGACTATAATTTACGGAACTCCGGGAGAAGTCGTCCGGAATTTCATCCTTCACATTGTTCATATAACGGGAGTAGCCCAACGTTGTGGACAATGCCAGTTTATGTAACAGTTGTGTAGCAATAATACCCCCGTTTACACCCGAAGTAGCTCCTTCCAGATCCAGTTCCTTATTGTCGTACGGTCGCATGGCATGTGAGCCATCGGGCATTTCCGGGTAATATGGATTGTTGATCACGGCGCCTCTTACATAGGCAGCCATGCGGAAATGCGCGTGCTGCTGGTCCAGCGACAGGAAACGGTATTTGGCGTATACACCACCACCTTCGAGTTTTACAGAGTTCTGCATCATATTGGACGCATATCCCAGCACATGCAGCATGAGCTTTTTATTAGCGCCCCACATTACTTCCGGCTCAAAGCGCATTCCGTTATCGCCCGAATGCTTCATGTTGAAAAATTTATTGGTGAGCCTGATCCCCAGTGAGTTGGCGGGCATATTGCTCGCCGGTTCTGTATTTACATACAATTCCTGGGCAGCTGCTATGCTGTTACCCGCCATGATGATCGTGGCTATTATTAAAATTCTTTTCATATACCGGCCAGCTATTAAATGGTGACGTGATAAATTCTTTTGGAAGCAGCAGCGCCATCAGTCTTACAGCAGTCGCCCATCATACCTGTTTTATAACAGGGCATAGTGGTTTCAGTACTGAATTTTTTAAATTGTTTGGAAGAAATAAAGTCTTTGTCAATTACGGTGATGTCCTTATCCCCGGATAATACCTGGTTCTTTACATCCATAAAATGGAGAGTGCTGCCGGCAAATGCTACGTGCGTATCGTTTTGCACGCTTACAGCATCGAAATTAGCAGTCATCACCAGCTTACCTACAGAAAAACCGGCATCTTCCACTTTACCTTTAATGGCATCAATGCTCACCGGTGCACCGGTTTTGAAGGTAAGAATGAAAGTGGTGTTATCGAGGTCGGTATCTATTTTATCAACAAAAGGAAGTGATTCCAGGGCCTCATATGTAGCTTTTGAACACATAGCGCAGGTAAGGCCGGTGGCGTGTACGCTGGCTTTTTTAAATTGCGCGTTTGCGCCGAAAGATATGCCCAGTGCGAGCAATATAATGGATACTATTTTCATGATCTGATGAAATAAATTGAATAATAAGATGAATAACAGTCAAAGCAATAGCGGTGCTGCCTTACAGCAACCAACACTACATTAAAAACTGCATCAGATCAGGAAAGTACAATTGCGGAGGAAAATAGGCGCAGACGGAATGTCTGGCGGATCGTGGGGGCGGCTCACGAAAAATAGTTCCTGCGCCGGCAAAGCGGAAACAGGTAAAATCCTTACGGGCAGCTGCATATCTGTGGCAGGGCTGAAACCGGCTTGCAGCGCTTTGGCGGCCTGGTGCGATTCAGTAACCTTACAGAACTTAAACTCATCTTTACAGCAATCCATGCCTTTTGAAGGCTTTCCGCATTTTCCACAGTGGTCAGCCGGAGCTTCCTGCAGATCTACAGAGGCCAGTTTGCCCATGCAATAATGCACGTTTACTGCAAACCCGCTGGTGAGCGTGATATACAGTACTGCAAATAATATGGCGAAAAATTGCTTCATGATGAATTACAAAGATAAGAAAAAAAATGACCGGGATTGCGTCGCCACAATACCGGTCATCATATAGTTATATGTAATAGCTAGTTAATAAACCACCATCTGAGCCCCAACCTGAAGGCGAAGTTATTATACGGGTATAATGGTCCCGCATAATTGTTATCACCCAGGAAAGTATTCAGGTTTTCTGCACGCACATATGCGGAGAAGGATTTGATCCGGAAGTTGGCGAATGCTGCAATATCCGGCAAAGCGTTGCTGATCTTGGTGGCATTCTGGTAAATAAACTGACCGGTGAGCGGGGAATAGTCATCTGCATAATAACCGGTGTTATAGCGCAGTTCGATCCCTGTCATGAGGTTCAGGTTTGTATACAGTCTTTTTTCGAAGGCAAACCGGTTACGGGTCCAGAAAGTGGGCACGTTCAACGGGCCGTTGCCATGCAGCTGCTGGAAGGCGATATCTACATACCAGGCAAACGGCTTGATGTTAAACTTCTTGCTAAACGTTATTTGTAACAGGTTAAACAGCGAGTTATACTGTTCGCTGTGATAATAATCTTTAAAATAGGTGTAATTGGTAAACAAGAAATAATTGGCCGCCAGGCTGTAATTCAGCTTTTTGTTTTCGGTGGCAAACTGCAGCTGGGTAATATTTTCCTTCGACAGGCCCGTATTATACCAGGCATCATTTGTACTGTTAAAATATTTGAAGACGTAAGAGGGTTCCTTATTTACGTTGCTGACCGACAGGCGGACATCCCCAAGGAAGTCGTTAATATGTCTCCTTAACATTCCATAAAAACCATAATCCCCGATATTCTGTCCTACTACATAAAACTCACCTCTTGCAGAGAAATCCCATTTCTGGTTGCGCGTTTTATTGCGGTATTCTCCATGCACGGCCAGGTTGGTAAAATTAATATCTGCGTCCAGGAAGGTACCGGTGAGACTTTCGAAACGAGCGCCAATGTTAATAAAGTGTCCCTGGTTACCGAGTACAGGGAACTGGATCAGCGACAGGTCGTTGGAAATCATTTTCCACTGGTGCTTGGATGCTACCGTATCGCCAGGTAAAAAGTTATAGTGACCGGAATAAAAAGCGGTATCAGGGCTGCTATCCAGGAATTCGTAGTTATTACTCTGATAATTGAACGTGTATTGTACACGGAATATCGGATCATACTTATAATAATCGGTGGTATCGTTTACGTGGATACTGTCGCCGCGGCCCCAGTCGTACTGCTGCTGGATCAGGAACCCTGTTTCGCGGTAGTTGGATTTCACCGGTATGCTGCCTCCAAAGAAAGCATATGTTGTTGACGCATCATTACCCAGGTTTACCGGGATGGTTTTGCGTTGTTTGTAAGTGCTGATGTTCATGAAGGAATCGTTCCTGATCCCTCCGTTCTCCCCGCCGTTGATCTTATTAAAGTAAAAGCTCAGGTAGGTATGGGCGCGTTTATTTTTGCTCTGGTACCGGGCCGTAAAGCGGTAGATATCGTGATTGGTATTTTGCGAGCGAAAATAGCCGGGGGCGTTTATTTTGCGGTAGTCGAATGCAAAGTTGAAGCGCTCCGTCCGGTTTTGGGTATGGGAAAGCCCGATAATCTGTTCCTGTTTGCTGCCTACCAGGTACTGCAGCTCTGTGTAAGGGCGTGTAGTATAGTAGAAGCGGGCATCCTTATGGGAATTGGAATATACGTCGTACGCGTGAAAGCCGGCGTCAAAACCGGGTTTCATGCGTGGTGTATAAATCATGTTATAAGCTGCGCTGCCGGTGTTACCGAGCGTGGTGTACGAGGAAGGTACTTTCAGATAATTGGTCTGAAAATCGGCCACGGAGGAGTCGAGCTTATAATCGGTGGGTTCACCGAGGATACGGTAGGTTAATGTCAGCGTATCCGGCTCGTGTTCATGTTTCCCTGTATCCCGCTGCATTTTGCTGGTGCCGCCGCCGCCACCGCCCATATTGTTGATGCGTCCCGAGTTAAACTGGGCCATTAATTGATTCCCGCACAATAACAGCAGGGCTATGAAAATGAAAATTTGCCTCATCCGAAAGTAACAAAAGCGTTTATAGTTGCCGGATTAATTCACTAAATATCAGCGTAAGCTTAGGTTCTGCTGCTTTTGCAGCTGCCAGTACTTCTTCGTGGGTGATCACATTTTCTTCTTCACGGATACCGATATCGGTGATCACACTCATGGCAAATACTTTCAAACCGGCATGTGCCGCTACAATTACTTCGGGTACGGTACTCATCCCAACGGCATCGCCGCCGATGATGTGCATATATTTGTACTCTGCCCGTGTTTCAAAGGTAGGCCCCTGAACGCCTACATATACGCCGCTATGTAAAGATATATTGTTGGCCGCAGCAATTTTATTCGCTGCATCGATCAGTGTTCTGGCATAGGGTTCACTCATATCCGGGAAACGTGGACCCAGCGTGTCCTCATTTTTGCCCCGCAGCGGGTGTTCCGGCTGCAAGTTGATATGATCCCGGATGATCATCAGATCGCCTACCTGGAAAGATGGGTTCATCCCCCCGGCGGCGTTGGAAATAAATAAAGTATGGATTCCCAGGGCCTTCATGACCCGCACAGGAAAAGTTACCTGCTGCATGGAAAATCCTTCATAAAAGTGAAAACGCCCTGCCATAGCCACTACCGGCTTCCCCTGCATGAATCCGAGGATCAATTTGCCGGAATGCCCTTCCACCGTAGATTCGGGGAAATGGGGTATGTCGCTGTATGGAATTTCAATGCTATCCTCAATTTCCCCTGTCAGGTTACCCAGGCCGCTGCCCAGGATAATGCCCGCCACTGGCTTGTTTTGCCAGAATTTGCTGATATACTCCCCCGCTGCCGTGATCTTTGCTGTTAATTCACTCATCTGTTTATACATTAAAAAAAGCCGGATTTAAAAAACAAACCCGCGCAAAGTTATTTTTTAATTCACAAATGACTGCAGTTTTATATTTAAATCATAATGACCTATTTTAGCGGCAAATTTTATTCCGATGAACTTACACGAGTACCAGGCTAAAGAACTGTTGAAAAAATATAATGTACCGGTACAGGAAGGTATCCCGGTGGATACCCCTGAAGCGGCTGCGGAAGCATACAAGCAGCTGAAAGTGCAATTTGGTAATGAATTTGCCGTTGTAAAAGCCCAGATTCATGCGGGCGGACGTGGAAAAGGTAAGATCCGTGGTACGGAACAGAGAGGTGTGGCAGTAGGAAAAAATGCAGAAGATATTAAAAATATAGCAGGAAATATCCTGGGAGGCACCCTGGTTACCATTCAAACCGGCGATGCTGGTAAACTGGTAAATAAAGTACTGGTAGCACAGGATGTTTATTATCCGGGCGCTAACCCTGTAAAGGAATTCTACCTGTCCATCCTGCTGGACCGTGCTAAAAGCCAGAACGTTATCATGTATTCCACTGAAGGTGGTATGGATATCGAAGAGGTAGCACACAGCACTCCTGAAAAAATATACAAAGAGTGGGTAAAACCAAATATGACCCTGCAGCCGTTCCAGGCGCGTAACATCGCTTTCAACTTCGGTTTGAGCGGCGAAGCGTTCAAAAACATGGTGAAATTTGTAACCAACCTCTATAACGCATACGTAGGACTGGATTGCAGCATGCTGGAAATTAACCCGCTGTTCAAAACCAGTGATGAGAAGATCATTGCCGTGGATGCCAAAGTAAACCTGGACGACAACTCCCTGATGCGTCATCCGGATCTGGAAGCCCTGCGTGATATTTCTGAAGAAGATCCTACCGAAGTAGAAGCCAGCAAATACAACCTGAACTTCGTGAAACTGGACGGTAACGTAGGCTGTATGGTAAATGGCGCCGGTTTGGCCATGGCTACTATGGACATGATCAAACTGAGCGGCGGTGAACCGGCTAACTTCCTGGACGTAGGTGGTACCGCCAACGCACAAACCGTGGAAGCAGGTTTCCGTATCATCCTGAAAGATCCTAAGGTAAAAGCTATCCTGATCAATATCTTTGGTGGTATTGTTCGTTGCGACAGGGTTGCCCAGGGTGTTATTGATGCTTACAAATCTATCGGCAACATCACCGTGCCTATCATTGTACGTTTACAGGGCACCAATGCTGCTGAAGCAAAAGTACTGATCGAAGAAAGCGGTCTGAAAGTACAGTCAGCCATCCTGCTCAGCGAAGCAGCTGCGCTGGTAAATAAAGCCGTTAGCTGATAATAATTGTCAGAAGATATAAAAAAAGGAGCACAGGTCATCTGTGCTCCTTTTTTTATGTTATCTCCCGGAGATCAGCTTCCCAGCTTTTCCAGTTCTTTTCTGTAATTGTCTGCCGGCTGTCCCATAGCAGTAGCTTTGGATACCGCCCAGGTGAAGTATTTCTTTGCCTGCTCCTTATACCCTTCCCGGCACATATACGCCATCATGGAGATGGCTTCCAGGCTGGAGTTTTCTGTAAGAGCCGGCGCCGCCCAACGCACATACAAATCTTTCAGTTCCGGTTGTTTTTCCAGCTCCCCCGCCATATAAAAGCGCATGTAACGCACCCGGTTATCGTTCAGATCCTTATGGGCGATGGCAAACTCCAGGAATGCCTTTGCGTTTTTGCAGGTTTTAAAAAGATAATTCTCTGCGTAGTACATCTCTATTTCGTGCCAGTCGGCCGCACTGTATACCTGCTGCTGTTTTGCCAGGAATGCCTCAAATGCCATCGTATCCAGTTGTTTGGGCAGGGCAGCCAGGTCCTGCCTGAGCAGGCCGTTTAATATGTTCTTATTCAGCTCCACGCCAAAACGATCCTGGTAAGCAGTCCTGTTTTTTATATAGAACTCCCTGTAGTTAGCTGGCAGGTTGCGGCATACCAGCATTACCTTGAATACGGATTCCTTAAACAGGTCTTTTTGTTTTAACAGGTATTCCTTTACCACGGCGCTATCCGGATACTTCCTGTCTTTTGCAAAAAAGAAGGTTCGATAAAATTCCGGGTCATCGGTTTTCAGGCTGTTGCCAAAACCGCCCAGGTACTCACCCGCTTTATATCTGGCAATATTATTTTCCAGGAATTGCAGGAACTGCGGTGGTTCCTGGTAACCCATACCGGTATTGATCAGCTTTCCTTCCCCGGAAATGATCAGGTAAGTAGGAAATCCGGTCATGAAGTACTTGGCGCAGAGTTCCTTCCCAAACTCCTCTTTAAATACATCATAACCGGTGCAAATGAAGTGCTCGTTCATGTACTTCTTTACTTCCGGTCGTGGAAATACTTTTACTTCCATGTCTTTACAGGCATGGCATCCTTCAAAATACGTGTCGATGAAAATGGGTTTGTGTTCCTTTTTTGCTTTGGCGGTGAGTTCTTTCCAGCTTCCCTTGATAAACTGGGTGCTGTCCTGCGCAGCCGATGCCAATGGCAACAGGCCTGCCAGCAGCAGTGCTTTGATTGCATTTTTCATTGTACTGTTTTTTTAATGGTTTGGTGGGGCGAAGCTAATAAATAAGTGCGGATTTTGTCTTTCTCGCTGATTACACTGATTATAATGATTTGCTTGATTTTGCTTTTTGGATTTTATAAAGGATTTTAAAATATTTGAGGAGATATAAGCGAATACATCCACTTATATCTCCTCAAATCTTTTAAAATCAAAAGTGATCAAATCTCCTGAATCAGTATAATCAGCGTAATCAGCGAGAAAGACAACCTTCGCTCACTCGCCTTTTTTGGGCGCGGGCGGCATGGTAGCTTTCGGCTTGTTTTCTTTATTGTCTTTGTGTTCTTCTTTTGGCTTTGCGGGCGCGGGTTCCTGGCTGTCGGCGCCAGGGGTGGCGTAATCGCTGGCATCGCCGGAGCCGTAATCGTCGGCTGAACCGTTGCCTACGTTTTCAGATTCAGCGCCCGGTTTTACATTGGAATCGTAATTCATGTAAATATCGTCTTCGCTCATATTGGGCGGTACCGGGAAATGATCGTTGGAGCTTACTTTCAGGGTTGGATCGGCATATACTTTCTGCATGAAATACGCCCAGATGGGTAAGCCGGTATTGGCGCCCTGACCAATGGCGGTGGTGCTGAAGTGGATAAAGTTGTTTTCGCAACCTACCCATGCGCCGGCCAGTATTTTAGGCGTATAGCCCATGAACCAACCATCGGTGTTATCGTTGGTGGTACCGGTTTTACCGGCTATTTCACCCTGAATGTTAAAGCGGGAACGGACACGGGCGCCGGTACCACCTGGTGCTACCACGCCTTCCATCATTTTCACCATGGTATAAGATTCCCTTTCGCTGATCACCTCGCGTTTCACCGGCGCGAAGGTTTCCAGGATGTTACCATTCCTGTCTTCTATGCGGGTGATGTAAATAGGTTTGGTATTAATACCTCTGGCGGGGAACATGGTGTACCCTTGCAGGAGTTCATACAGCGACAGCTCCACGGCGCCCAACGCAATGGCCGGGTACGCAGGGATATCGCTGGTAAAGCCTACTTTATTTTTAGCGAAATCAGCGAACGGCTTGGCCCCTATCTGTTTGATCAGGTAGGCGGCCACCAGGTTCAGTGATTTTGCCAGTGCGCCCGCCATCGTAATGCTGCCACCGGTGCTGCCTTCCGAATTATGCGGCGTCCAGCCGTTGATGGTAATCGGTTCGTTTGGCAAAATAGTATTTGGCGACATGCCATTCATAATGGCGAAGCAGTACAGGAAGGGTTTAAATGTAGAACCCACCTGGCGGCGTGTTTTTGCCACGTGATCATTTTTGAAGTAGCGGAAATCCGGTCCGCCTACCCAGGCCTTTACTTCACCACTTTCAGGGTCCATTGCCATAAAGCCTGCCTGTAAAATGGCACGCATATATTTAATGGAATCCAGCGGGGTCATGGTGGTATCTATTTCATTCAGGTCTGGTTCGGTAGAACTTCTCCAGCCAAATACCTTCATGCGTACCGGCGTATTGAATGCCCTGGCAATGGTAGAATCGTCTGCTTCGTCCTCTTTCATGGATTTATACCTGTCAGATTCCTTCATATACTGATCCAGGAATTTGGGCCATTTCTTCCAAACATTGCCAGTTTTGATATCGTTTTGTGCAGAGAGTGATTTTTGCAGCACCGCAAGGTGCTTGGCCACCGCTTCTTCTGCATACAACTGCATTCTCGGGTTGATGGTCGTATATATTTTGAGTCCATCGCGGTAGAGGTTATACTCTGATCCGTCGGCTTTCTTATGCACTTTGCACCAGCTCTTCAGTTCATCGCGCAGCACTTCCCTGAAATAAGGGGCCAGTCCTTTGTTGTGATCAATTTTATTATAGTGCAGTACAATCGGTTTGCTTTTCGCGGATGCGGCCTCCGCTGGCGTAATAAAGCCGGCTTCCTGCATATTGCTGATCACGGTGTTACGGCGCTGGAGGGCATTTTGCGGGTTCCGGCGCGGGTTATACAGGGTGTTGCCTTTAAGCATTCCCACAAGGATAGCAGCTTCTTCGATAGATAAATGGCCGGCATCTTTGCTGAAGAATGTTCTGGCCCCGTTTTCAATACCATATACGTTATCGCCGAAGGCAACGGTGTTCAGGTAGAGGGTAAGGATTTCCTGTTTGGTGAAGTTCCTTTCCAGTTTTACGGCAATGATCCACTCCTGCACTTTCTGAAACGCCCTGCCAATCGGGTTACCGGAGCGTTGTTTTCCCAGATTATCCGTTTGCAGGTTCAGAGCCAGCTGCTGGGTAATGGTACTGGAACCACGTTTTTTACCGATGAGCAGGTAAAAAGGGATAGCCAGTGTGCCTTTGGGGTCGATACCGGAGTTATCATAAAAACGGGTTTCTTCTGTTGCTATCAGCGCGTTGATCACGTTTTTGGAGATCTCATTATAGTCGCTGCTGGAACGATCCACCTGGTAGTACTTACCGAGAATGGTACCGTCGTCGGCAATTACCTCTGCGGCCAGTGCTGCCCGCGGATTTTCCAGTTCTTCCATCGACGGCATGCTGCCGATGATCCGGAAGTTAATGAGTAAAACTAAGAGAACAATTAATGCTAAGATACCAAAAGCCACCCGCCACAATATTTTCACCGATTTTTTCATGCGCTTATTTAATTTGTTTTATGGCCAGATTTTGCCCGATTTCTTTATATGAAAGACAATTTATCACTATCTGTTGGCTATATATATAATTTTTTCAATAAAGTTTATATGCAATAAACAAGCCTGTTTATGGCAGCCCGACCGACAAAGCTATTTAAAATTCCAAAAATACTTACTGGGTCACATAATTATCTGTAAAAAACTTACGGTAACCGGCCAGGTCTTTGGTGCTGTTTAATAAGATGAAATTATCCCTGGAAATCACAAAGAAATTGTACTCTGTGGGTCTTATCCGGGGAATGATATTCGCAGCAGCCTCATCTCGGATCTCATCGAAGTAGGCCAGGGCTTTGTCTTCGTTGGGGAAAAGCCGGAAAATCAGCATCACGTCGTTAGGGGTGAGCACAAAACTGCCGACTTCAATTTTATCAGTGGCATGTTTGGCAGCGTTATAACGTGTAAACTGGTTAAGGCCCTCATCCATGAGCTCCTTAGACACGCGCTGGAAGGAAAGCACTACAAAAAACGGGTTGTCGGGCGATATTTTATAGGGCGTTACCGGTTTTGGCGGTGCGATGGGCACTATGGGCGCAGGCAGTGTGCCAGCCATACCGGCGGCTATTTTAGCCGAATCGACCGGCGTTTTGGCGCCGTTGATCCTGTCGGCCAGTACCGGTTGTGGATTTTGCCAGGGGTATCGCATAGAAACATCTTCATCCAGCAATACGCCGTTGGCGTCCTTCTTCCTTACTTCCAGCTTGGCGAGATAGTCGGAAAGTTCTGCGCGGCGGTTCAGGGCATCCATAAGAGCCTGTGCCTGAGCGCGTACCGGCTCATCCGCGGCGTACTTGGTAAGTACTGCCTGTACTGCTTTACGCGACAACTGCAGAGTATCGGTGGCGTACAGGGTATCTGTTTTCACGATCAGCATTGCTTCCAGCAGATCGAATTTGGACTGGAGGAAGTTAACGCCGAAGGTGCTGTCGGCCTGTTTTTTCATAGCCATCGATTCCGCATAGTTACCGTGGCGGAAGGCTTCATAAGCGGCGTCATAAGCGGCGCTGATCTCTTTCTTTTTCTGGCTGTCGATATCCCTTAACCCGCCTGAGCGGATGATGTCCGCAAAATTGGTATTACCGTACTGGTTCAGCACCATTGATTTATAGTGATTAGCCTGGGCGGTATGATTGAGTTTGCTATGCCATACATACAGGGAATACAATACCTCCGGTTTCTTTGGATGATCCGGGTAGAGGATCAGCAGGGAGTCGTAGGTTTCTATGCCCAGTGAATAGTTTTCCAGTTTATCGTGATATAATTTGCCGAGATCGAACCAGGCTTCGTGTACTGCTTTTTGTGAGGCGGCCAGTTTTTCCGGTGTCAGCGGCAAGCCTGCGGCAAGGGATGCCGTGCTGATCGTGTCTGCCGGCACGTCGCCCAGGATGACAGACTTTGTTTCCTCTGTAATTTCTATCGGGCCGGCGCTGTTGGTAGCATTTACCACGCCGTTCTGGCTGCGGCGCCAGTTGTCTACCGGCTGCCGGCTGCCCCATCTGCGTTTGAATTCAGAATAGCCGGCTGATTTACTGCCTGCATTATAAAAATACCAGTCGCCTTTTTCTTCTTTTGGTGAATAGGCGGTGCCTGCTCCGGTCATGCTGAAGGAGGATGCGCTTTCCTGCGGATTGGCGGCGGCCAGTTTATCTTTCTTTCTCTTTTCGGCGGCTTCACTTTCCATGACGGCCACCATTTTCGATAACACAATGTTCCGGTCGGACGGGGACATGGCGGCTAATTTCTGGAGACTGTCTTCCCGGTGAATGGTTTCCAGCCGTGCCACCACTTCCGTGAGCACTTCTTTGCGGGTTTCCACGGTAGGGGCGTCTGCAAAATCCTTTGTCATTACACCCGCGGTGCTGTCGTAATATTTTTTTGCATCGGTATAATTGCGCTGGTCGTAGTAAATATCCGCCATGCCTTTGTAGGTGATGGTGCGCTGCATGAGGTTGTCACTGGGTATTTTCAGTGATTGTTTCATATAGTTAAGCGCCGCTTCCGGGTGATCGGGATATTCGAGCACGCCCATGGTATAGTAGATCCCGTCGCGGAACCGTTCGAACCGTTGCTTTTTGAGCATGCGGCGGAGACCTGCTATGCTGCCTGCTATGTTACCGGTGGTTTCCGCGTTGGTTCTGGCAATCTGTAACCGGGCCTGGAAATCCATCATAGGATCGGGTTTCATGCTGATCACGTTGCGGAACTGGTCGAGGGCGGAATCCGGGTGCTGCTGCTGCAGGTAGAGCTGGCCGAGGATGTACGACATCCTGGCTTTGGCCACTTTATCATGACTTTTATCGATGGCCACTTTCAGCGGTTCTATTGTTTCGGGGTACCTTTTCTGGATATAGTGGCTGTAGGCACGTACTTCCGCCAGGTCGCCGTCGAGGCGGTGGGGGAAGTTAGGATCATTGTTCAGGATATTGAGCAGCGCCTGTACTTCATCGTATTCCTGTTGTTCCAGCAGGGTACGGGCCCTCCACAGGAAAGCGTCGTTACGTGCTTTGGTATGTTTAAGGCGGCCGAAGACACCTTTTCTTTTTTCTTTTGTGGCGATGGAGATCTGGTCATTTTCATGCGCTCCCACTACTGTTTTGTATTCCGACTTCGTTTTGGGTGCGAAGGCAATATTGATGTACTGGAATGTTTTATTGGCATTTTCGAGGTCGCCTTCATAAAAGTAGGCGCGTCCCATGAGCAGGAAGCAATCGTCGATCCATTTACCGCGGGGGTCATGGAGCTGGATGGCCATGTTTGTTTTATCGATCACGGAGTCCAGTTCACCTTTGCTGAAGCCCTGGCTCTGAAGACTGAAGGGATAAAACGGCAGGAGGATATTATAATTATCCTGGCCGTCGCGGTTAGCGGTTTTCACTACCCGGTCGAGTTTAACCCTGGCATGAAAGTAATAGTTGAAGCGGGTAGCCATGTTCTGGAAGAATTGTCTTTTCCAGGTCCATTTCTTTTTCTCCAGCATTACTTCAGAAGGGGGACGGCGGTCCTGCACGCGTTGTTCGCGCGGTTTAAAAAGGGGCTTGACGGCAGGCTTTTGCTGCTGTTGCTGTTTACCGGGGGCCTGGCCCTGGGAATTTGTTTGCGGAGGCTGATTTTGAGGGTTATTTTGTGCCCGGGCAGCCTGCAAAACCAGGCAACATGACAAAATTATTATTCCCGAATATTTTGGTAGCAGTTTGATGATGCAATTCATGGATGCCAGGGTGTATAGGCTAAATATATATAACTTACAGTTTGAAAAAATATTTTAAAGATAGGATAAAATAGTTGATTGAATATGCGTCTGGAAGAAGTGATGCAGACTTTTTCCGGTAGCAGATACATTTTAATCGGCTGGTTTTCAGATAAAAAGACTTCTTTCTGCCGGCAATCCTCAAAACACTGTTTCCTATTTTACAATAATGATTAACTTTAGCCCGCCTTAAAAGAAATAGCATTCTTTAAGAAGTACCGCAAAACATGGCCAAGAAGGGGAATAAAAACAGCAGACGAAACCTGGAAAAACTAAGTCATAAATACCGTCTGGTAATTATGAATGACGATACCTATGAAGAAGTGACCTCATTCAAACTCTCCCGGATGAGCGTGTACATTGCCTTCAGCACCCTTTTTGTGTTACTGGTAGCCATTACGGTAGCTACGGTGGTATTTACGCCGCTGCGTTATTACATCCCAGGTTATGGAGATCTGAAACAACGAAAAGAGTTTATCCATCTGAAAATGAGGGCTGATTCGCTGGAAACGGCTATCAATGCCCGCGACCAGTATCTGAACAATATCAAAAAGGTAATTAACGGCGATTTTACCGGGAAAGTGGACACCACGATGTTAAAAGTGCCTGCCGTAGATAACAGCACCTATTAGTATATAAATACAAAAATTTTATATATATTTATTTATATTACACACTAAACTTGAAAAACCTAACTCCCTATGTTTAATAGCAATCAAAAATCGAAAGGTGACAGCAAGTCCATGTTGCCAACATCAACGGTTAATATTATAGGCAATGGCACTTCTATCCAGGGCGACATTGTATGTGAAGGCGATATCAGAATTGACGGACAGGTGAATGGCCTGGTATCTACCAAAGCTAAGATAGTGGTAGGACCTGAGGGTGAAATCACCGGTGACCTGGTATGCCAGAGTGCTGACATCCTGGGCAGGGTAACAGGAATTATCAAGGTAGAAGAATTATTATTTCTGAAAGGGAATGCATTAGTAAAGGGCGATGTATACACCGCTCATTTTGAAATGGAGCCTTCTGCTAAGTTCAATGGCCGTTGCTACATGGACGATCAGCAGCCGGCTGATAACCAGAAACATGGAAAAACCGTCCTCCAGGAAGCCGAATAACCGAAATCTCCTCTTACGATATGTCGGATTAGCCTTCCAGATGATGGCTACACTGGGTTTGGGAGTATTTGCGGGATATAAACTAGACCAATGGATTGGCTGGCGGTTCCCGGTATTCCTGATCATTTTTTCTTTAATTGCTTTAGCCATACTTTTGTGGCAAATTATAAAAGACACCCGACGGCATGAGTGATAGATTTTTTATACGGTTATTCGCAGTTTTTGGAATTCTAAACGGACTTGTTATCATATTCAAACCCAGGTTGCTGGACCTTGGCACACATGTGAATGTGCTGATGGCCGGTAACCTGATCATGGCTATTATTTCCCTGGTGTCTTATATTATGAGCCGCCGGGGACTCGCTTCTTCCAACCACAATGCATTTATCAGGGCCGTTTATGGCTCTACGCTCAGCAAACTTTTTCTTTGCGTCATTGGTATAGCTGCTTACGTGCTTATTTATAAGCCCAATGTGAGTAAGCTCACCATTTTCATGCTGTTGTTCCTGTACCTGGTGTATACTGTATTTGAAACAATCAGCCTTTTCCGGCTGACAAGGCTAAAAAAATAATCTATTTGAAAAAAGAGGCGCCCTTAAATGCACTAGCGTCCTACTTACCGGAAGGAACTTTCGGACAGGTAATGGATTTTCTGAGTACCTATAAGGTACACCTGACGGTTACACGCGAACGGTCGAGTATACTCGGCGACTACCGTCATCCCGATGGGCAGGGCAAAGGACACCGGATCAGTGTAAATGGCTCCCTGAATAAATACGCTTTCCTGCTCACCCTGCTGCATGAAATTGCACATCTCACCACCTTTAATAAATACGCCAACCGCGTGGCGTCGCATGGCAAGGAATGGAAGCAGGAGTTCTCTTTTATTTTGCGCGACTTTGTAGGTAAAAGCCTGTTGCCACCCGATGTGGAAACTGCGGTGCGCCAGAGCATGGCCAATCCCGCTGCCAGCTCCTGCGCAGATGAAAACCTGATGCGGGTATTGAAAAACTACGACCTGCAGAAAGAAAACCATTTCTTCGTGGAACAGGTTCCCTTAAACGGACTGTTTAAAACCAAAGACGGACGCGTATTCCGCAGAGGGGATAAAATAAGAAAACGCTACCGCTGTGAAGAGGTAGCGTCTAATAAATGGTTTCTTTTTAGCCCGGTATACGAAGTAGAACTTATTTCCTAACTCTTCTCCCCTACATAATGCAATACCGGGAAAGCCATGGCACGGTTGATCAGCTGAATTTCCAGCTGCACGATGCCGGCTTCTGCTTTGGCCTGTAACTTAGGCGCATCATCGGTAGGTTTATGATAATCGTCGTGACCACCGGTATGGAAAAACATCACCGGTACCCCGCTTATATAGAAATTATGATGATCAGAAGCGCCTTTCCCCGCTGCATCTGTAAAGTATTTAATGTCCGGTTGCTGTACATCTTTGAACACCGCAGGCCACTCTTCTGCGCTGCCATAGCCACCAATCCCGATGCCCCTTTCCGGGTTGTAGCGGCCAATCATATCCATATTGAGCATGAAATGCACTTTATCCAGCGGCATCAGCGGATGTGACGTGTAATATTTTGAACCCTGCAACCCCATCTCTTCCCCACCGAAAGCGATAAAGAGGAAGTTAAAGGGCTCGCGGCCCTGGTTCTTTACATAGTGCCGCGCCAGTTCCAGCAGGCCTGCCACGCCGGAAGCATTATCATCTGCACCGTTGTGGATTTCACCGATGGGATACTTTCCATCGAATAAAGCGGCCGTTCCGAGGTGATCATAATGGGCGCCAATGATAATCGTACGTGCGGCGCCGTTATCGAGATACCCGATTACGTTCCTGCTGGGAATATCTTTATGTTCTTTCCGGGTAAATATAAAATCCTGGAAGAAGCTGTTGCCGTTTACCGGCTTCAGTCCCAGTTTTTTAAAACTGTTTTGCCACGTAGTGGCTGGCTGTTTTCCCGCCCTTTTCTGCGGTGCCCCTGCCTTTCAGTTTGTCGGACGCCAGGTAGTTCACTATTCCCTGAATGCGTGCAGCATCAGGAATAGTGTCCTGTGCCTGTGCGGCGGTGATTGTACCGGCGGCGCACATCAATAAAAACCATCTCTTTGTCATATCCGTTCAAAAATAGAGAAGGCTTCCTTAACGGGAAGCCTTCTGCGAAAAAATATTATTGAAATGTTCAGATTGTATTAATCCTACTTTTTCTTCTGTATGTCCTGCTGGCGTTTCTGGACTTCTTCCAGTTTCTCCTGCCATTTGGATTTGCTCTTTGGTTTCTTTTTATTTTCCTGGATCTGTGCGTGGATTTTATCATGGTTGATGATAAACTTCTGGATCACAAACTGTAACAGAATACTGATCACGTTAGACAGGAAGTAGTAGAAGGTAAGTGCCGCAGCAAGGCGGTTGAAGATACCCAGCAACATTACCGGCATTACGTAAGGCATGTATTTCATTACCGGGTTGCTCTGGTCGGTCATTCCACGATTGTAGAACGCCAGGATCAAGCTGGTGATGGTCATGAGGATGGTGAACAAGCTCACGTGGTTGCCATAGAACGGTATGTTGAAGCCAAGGTTCAGGATAGAATCATAAGTAGACAAATCCTTTGCCCATAGGAAGCTTTCCTGGCGCAGCTCAATGGAAGACGGGAAGAAGCTGTACATCGCCACCAGGATAGGCAGCTGCAGCAATGCGGGTAAACATCCGCCCAGCGGGTTTACGCCTGCACTCTTGAACAGTTTCATTTGTTCCACACCGAATGCCTGCTGGTCGTCGCCATGTTTTGCTTTCAGCTCATCAATTTCAGGTTTCAGCACTTTCATTTTAGCCTGGGAAACATAGCTCTGGTAGGTAAAAGGAGCTATCAACAGGCGAATGAAGAGGGTGAGCAGGATAATGATGATACCGTAGTTGCTGATAAATCCGCTGAGGAAGTTAAACACCGGGATAATGATAAAGATGTTTACATACTTCACAAAAGCAAAGATACCGGTACCCAGCGGAATGATCTTCTGCAGGCCGATATCAAAAGATTTCAGTGTTTTATAGTGGTTGGGACCATAATAGATCTCAACCGGGAAGGAGAAATCATTGGTGCGGCTATACGGAATCTGTATAGTGCTGAATGTTTGTCCTACGATATTAGGGCTTACCGGCACTTTCGTGTTTACATCCACGTTAGTGAACAGTTCCTTTTTAGCGATCAGGGTGGTATTGAAGAACTGCTGTTTTACGCTCACCCATTTCAGTTTGTTTTCCAGTTTTTCATGACTGGTGCGGCTGAGGGTGAAGTAATCATGTTTATCATTTTCCAGCATATAATGCACCTGGTTGTTCAGGCGCTCATTTTCAAGATCGTGTTCCTGTTTGTCTTCCTGGCTGTTCCACTGGAGGCTCAGGTAGTTCTGGTTGCCTGGCAGTAAGCCTTGCATACCAACTGCGTGAATGGTATAATCCACTACGTAGCTGCCTGGTTTCAGGGAATAGATAAATTCCAGGTAAGAAGCCGGGTTATTGGTATTGAGACGGTATGCGATTGTTTTTACGCCACCTGCGCCTTCCTGGGGTTGGCCGGCGGTGAAGAACAGATCCGCGCTGTTCAGCATTTTTGTTAAGCTGGCAGGCACTTCAACCGAAAGGCGGTTAAAAGAGCCTTCCACGAGCATCAGCGGACCACCATCATAAGTTTTGTATTTTTTCAGTTGTACACTTGCCGGTTGGCCACCTTTATTGGAAAAAGTGATCTTTACCACATCGTTTTCCAGTACTGTGTTCTGCATGTTGCCGGTGGCAGCAGCGGCAAATACGCCAAATTCGCCGTTTAACAGCGCCTGGTGGGCTGAATCCAGCTGGCCTCCTGCGGCGGCAGCAGCAAGGCTGACAGTATCTGCTAAAGGTGTTTTAGGCTTGTTAAGCTCTGCGATGGAATCTTGCCTGGCTTTTTCCCTTGCGGCTCCTGCCTGTTGTTTCTGGTTGAAGAATATATATCCTACCAACAAAACGCCCAACAGTAAAAACCCAATGACCGAATTTCTATCCATGAAATGCAATTAAAATTTAGGCAGCAAAGGTAAGCAGGATTTTATGAATTGACCATGCTTTTTAGGTGAAACCCCTGTTAAATGCGGTTAAAATAATAAATAAGTAAAGGAAATGCGTATTATGTTGAGGATCAGAGCGGGTTTTGTCTTTCCCGCTGATTACGCTGATTATACTGATTAACCTGATTTGAACACTTTTGATTTTAAAAGATTTGGGGAGATATAAGCGGAAATTGCTTATGTCTCCCCAAATCTTTTAAAATCAACAAAATCTATACAATTACCGGTAAGTATAAGGGAGATAAGAGCGATGTATCCGCTTCTATCTCCCTTAATCCTTTATAAAATCCCAAAAGTAAAAATCCGGTTAATCAGTATAATCAGCGTAATCAGCGGGAAAGACAACCTCCGCGCAGGTTACTTCGCGATGGTTTCTTCCATTTTGGCTTTGCCGTTTTTGGCTTCTGCGTACTGTTTGGCGGCCTTAATAAAAGACACGAAAACAGGCGCCGGGCTTTCCACGGTACTTTTCAGTTCCGGGTGGAATTGTACGCCCACGAAGAACGGATGGGTAGGCAGTTCGATGATTTCAACAAGACCGCTTTCCGGGTTTTTACCGGAAAGAACGAGGCCGGCGTCTTCAAACTGCTGGAGGAAGTCGTTATTAAACTCGTAGCGATGGCGGTGTCTTTCACTGATGTTGGTGCCACCGTATATTTCGGCTGCTTTGCTGCCTGGTGTGAGTTCACAGGCATAAGCGCCCAGACGCATGGTACCGCCTTTAGCTGTCACTTTCTTCTGCTCTTCCATGAGGTTGATCACCGGGTGAGCGGTGTCAGGATTCATTTCCACGGAGTGTGCATCTTTCCAGCCGAGTACGTTACGGGCATATTCCACTACGCTCATCTGCATTCCCAGGCAGATACCAAAGAAAGGCAGCTGATTTTCACGGGCATACTGGATGGCGATGATCTTTCCTTCAATGCCGCGATGACCGAAGCCCGGAGCTACCAGGAGCCCGTCGAGGTTCTTCAGCTTTTCACATACATTTTCAGGTGTAATATGTTCTGAGTGGATATTTTGTACCACTACTTTGCATTCGTTCAGGGAGCCGGCATGTATAAATGACTCCAGGATAGATTTGTAGGCATCCTGTAATTCCACGTATTTACCGATCAAACCGATGGTAACTTTGGATTTAGGATATTTCAGTTTATCCAGGAATTCACGCCATTTAACCAGTTCAGGTTCTTTTTCCACAGGTAATCCCAGTCTTTTCAGTACAGAAACATCGAGTTTCTCGCGCATCATTTCCAGCGGTACTTCATAGATGGTAGGAACGTCGTTTGCTTCGATCACGGCATCTACCTGTACATTACAGAACAGGGCGATTTTCTTTTTCAGATCGCGGTACAATGGTTCTTCTGTACGGCAAACGATAATATCCGGGTGCACGCCATATTCGCTCAGCAGGCGTACAGAGTGTTGCGTAGGTTTGGTTTTCAGCTCTTTAGCTGCACGCAGGTACGGGATCAGTGTAAGATGCACTACCAGGCAATCTTCTTCACCCAGCTCCCATTGCAACTGGCGAACCGCCTCAATGTAAGGGAGTGATTCAATATCACCTACGGTACCACCAAGTTCTGTAATAACGATATCGAATTTGCCATCCTTACCAAGCAGGAGGATACGGCGTTTGATTTCGTCCGTAATGTGAGGGATTACCTGTACGGTTTTACCGAGATAAGCTCCTTCCCTTTCCTTATTAATTACTGTCTGGTAAATACGGCCGGTGGTAACATTATTGGCCTGAGACGTGGGCGTATTCAAAAAACGTTCGTAGTGCCCGAGATCCAGATCGGTTTCTGCGCCATCTTCCGTTACATAACATTCACCATGTTCATAAGGGTTTAATGTACCCGGATCCACATTGATATATGGATCAAATTTCTGAATAGTCACTCTAAAGCCGCGTGCCTGCAATAATTTTGCAAGGGAAGCTGCTATAATTCCTTTACCCAAAGAAGATGTAACACCTCCTGTAACGAAGATATATTTTGCCATAAAACTAAAATTCTGCTAAGAATACTTGACCTATAAACGGGGAAGTGCCGGACTGCGTTTGGTGTAAAACCGATCAAGTAAACTACTTCCGAAGGTCATGCAAAGTTACACAAATTTGCGTCGCTCCCAAGTTTTTTACGGCAGCGCTTTATTTGTTTGTTAATTTTTTGGAGATAATATTCAGCTCTCATCACTTATCTACAGGGCGTTTTAAAGAATTTTCAAGTACCGGAAATTATTTGTTAAAAACCTTTATCTGCCAACGCTGTTCTGTAAATGCGTACGCGACTATAAATATATAAACAGTAAATTTGCGTCCGAAATACATAAAAGATGACTTTAACGCCAAAGAGAGCCCAAGACTCGCTGATACAGATGACCGAACTGGTTTTACCGAATGATACCAATACATTCGGTAACCTCATGGGAGGCCGTTTGATGTACTGGATGGACATTGCCGCGGCACTGGCCTGCATGAAACACTGCAGCGCACCCGTAGTAACCGCTTCTGTAGATAATATATCTTTCGAAAATCCCATTAAACTGGGAAACGTGGTACATATTGAATCTAAAGTAAGCCGGGCCTTCAATACTTCCATGGAAGTACACATGAGAGTTTGGGGAGAAGACCCGGTACAACAGTACCGCTATAAATCCAACGAAGCTTTCATGACCTTTGTAGCCCTGGACCCCAACGGCAACTCCCGGCCGGTACCTGGCATCTTGACCGACACAGAAGAAGAAAAAAAGTTATATGAAGGCGCTTTACGCCGCCGTCAGCTGCG
Source organism: Chitinophaga sp. W3I9 (assembly GCF_050434025.1). Lineage (NCBI taxonomy): Bacteria > Pseudomonadati > Bacteroidota > Chitinophagia > Chitinophagales > Chitinophagaceae > Chitinophaga > Chitinophaga sp. W3I9. The sequence goes on along the minus strand of NZ_JBNPWC010000001.1, from coordinate 2,218,543 downwards.
CCTGATCCTGGGAGGCAAAATGAAACCCGAGGATGCGGATGAGCTGAAAGCACTGTTCTTCGAGAAGATATAGCTGGATGTTGTCTTCCTCAGGATTACACTTATTACACTGATTACGCTGATTTGATCATTTTTTGATTTTAAAAGATTTGGGGAGATATAAGCGGATATATTCGCTGATATCTCCCCTGGTCTTTTAAATCATTTACAAAATCAAAAAAAGTAAAATCAAGGTAATCAGTATAATCAGCGTAATCAGCGAGAAAGGCAACCTACGCTTCCCCCTCCCACTCTTTGTAAAACCGCTCCAGGAATGCTTCCATAAATGCGTGTCTTTCTTCGGCCAGTTTTTTACCGGTAGCGGTATTCATCCGGTCTTTCAGCAGCAGTAATTTCTCGTAGAAATGTGTGATGGTAGGAGCGCTGCTGTTTTTATATTCCTCTTTTGTCATTTGCATATTGGGCTTTATGGCAGGATCGTAGAGCGACCTGTTTTTGAAACCGCCGTAATTAAAAGCCCTGGCGATGCCGATGGCGCCGATAGCGTCGAGCCGGTCGGCGTCCTGTACCACGGCTAACTCTGCAGAGAAAAATGTTTTTTCCTGGTTGCCTCCTTTAAAAGAAATGTGACGGATAATATTCTCCACCTGTGTGATGATACCGGCCGGCACTTCCAGTGATTGCAGGAAAGCCCCTGCTTTTGCCGGGCCTATATTTTCATCGCCGTTATGAAATTTTGAGTCTGCAATATCGTGTAGCAAGGCGCCCAGTTCTACTACCAGCATATCGGCTGTTTCGGTGGCGGCAATATGTTTTGCCTGTTGCCATACCCTGTAAATATGCCACCAGTCGTGGCCCCCTTCTGCTCCTGCTAATTCCGTTTTTACAAAATCCACCGTTGCGTTGATGATCTGACCGTGAGTTATCATAGGTACAATGATATTAATTTTTGGGAAGACGATGGAGGAAAACAATACGGTTCCTGTGAACGTTATGTAAATATGTTACAGGTTAAACGGATATACGAAGATTATGCAGATACCGATGGCTACCGCATCCTGGTAGACCGCCTCTGGCCGAGGGGTATTTCAAAAGAGCGGGCCCATGTTGATGAATGGGCAAAAGAAATCGCTCCCAGCAACGAACTGCGCGAATGGTTTAACCATGACCCGGCGCGGTTTGCTGAGTTCAAAACAAAATATAAACATGAATTACAGGAGAAAAAAGAGTTGCTGGCCGGTATTAAAAAGAAGGCGCAACATCAGCGGGTAACATTGCTGTACGGGGCTAAAGACGAAACACACAACCAGGCACAGGTGCTGCTGGAGTTGTTGAAAAAATAATTACACACCTTCACTTTCGGGCTTCACCAGTACCTCTGTGATGCTGTTCAGCTTTTTTACTTTGCTGGCAAAATCACCGGTCAGTTTTTCGCGGATCAGCGATAATTTGTTCAATACTTCATCGAGGGTATCCGGGATGGCTTCCTGCAGCACCTGTTTCAGGCGTTTGGCAATGGTGGGTGATTTACCATTGGTAGAAATAGCGATCTTCAGATTTCCCTTTTTTACGATAGAGCCCAGGTAAAAATCACAAAGCTCAGGGGTATCAGCTACATTGATCAGCACTTTGCTGCCTTTGGCTTTTTCCCACACGTAATAATTAAAGTCCTTGTTGTTGGTGGCTGCTATTACCAGGTCTTTCCCCAGCAGGTCGCCACATGAAAATGATTTCTGAACAAGGGTAATATTGGGATACTGGTGTGTTAACGCCTCCAGTTCAGGCAAAAAATCCAACGACACTACTGTAATGGTTGCATCTGCGCAATTTTCCAGCATGGCATTGGCTTTTTCCAGTCCGATATTACCACCACCCACAACGAGTACATGCAGGCGGTGTAATTTGAAAAACACCGGGAATAAATGATTTTCTTCCATTATACGGCAATTTTTAGTTCCTCTGACACCTTGTTCTTCAAGGCCTGGAAAGCTTCATGGAAGCTCACCACTTCGCCTATCACCAGAACGGCAGGATTATGCAGATCGTGCGTAGCGGCTATTTCCAGCAGATCGGCCACGTTGCCCACTCCCATTTTCTGGGTTGGCAAAGTACCATTCTGGATGATAGCGGCGGGGGTTTCCCCTTTTCCTGCTGCGCTGTAGATACCTGCAATCTCTGCGAGTTTGCTCATCCCCATCAGTATGATGACCGTGGTATTGGCCCTGATGGCGTGATCCAGATCTCGGGATAAATTCCCGTTCTGTGTATTACCGGTGATCACCCAAAAACCTTCACTTACGTTACGTGCAGTGACCGGAATTTTGTTGACGCCTGGCACAGAGATCGCGCTGGAAATACCGGGAATCACTTCCGCGGTAATTCCAAACTGCTGAGCAAAGGCAATTTCCTCCTGGCCACGGCCGAAAACAAAGGAGTCTCCTCCTTTTAAGCGGACAACGCTGCCATAAGTTAATGCATATTTTACAATCATCCTGTTTATTTCGTCCTGTGAATATACATGCATTCCTGCACGTTTACCCACAAAACGACGGAGGCAGTTAGCCGGCGCATGGTCCAGCAGTTCATTGCTGGACAATGCGTCATAAAGGATTACCCTGGCGTTTTGAATAGCCTTTAACCCTTTAACAGTGATCAATTCCGGATCACCTGGGCCTGCACCTATCAATGTGAGTTTGGGTTGTATCTTTTGCATGAGTGGTCGTGTTTTTGATAAATAAATAATTAAGCCTGCACCAGTTCGCTGGCTCTCTGACGGTATACCTGTGCAGCATTATAAAATGACTGCGCCTGCTGGAAATAAGTTTTTGCAAAACTTTCCGTAGGCTCGTTACCGTTAATCTGCAGCACTACTGTTTTAAAATCAGGCTCAAAGCTGAATTTACCGGCAGCCACAAAATGTTTATCGAAATCGTTCATGATACCGATCTGCGTATTGCCGCTGATGGCTTCGCCGAGTAACAGTGCTTTTGCGCCCTGCACAAAGGAAGAATAAGCGTGATAAATTCCATCTGAATAGGCGCCTTTAATAATGGCGGCACTGCTCAGTTCCAGTTTTTCTTCTGCTTCCAGCAGCAGCGTAGCCACCAGGTCGATGATTACACCGGCGCACTCTCCCACGCCGATGGCTGTAGCGTAGTCCTGTGCCTGTCCCCAGTCGATAAAGTCGCCCGCGGTAAGGGAACTGAGATCTGCCAGTGGTTTCAGCAATTCGTAGAAATACTTTTCACCTTTACGGTCGTAGTACTCGTTGAACAGTTCATTTTCCTGGGCATTGATTTCATAGTCGTGCAGCAGGCTGCGTAATACGTCCGGGCCGCGGCGGCTTGGTACCTTAATTACTTTATCGGCAACGCGGCCTGCGCCATCGCCAACAATACCGCCACCGAGCAGTACCTGCAGGGCGGGAAGTACTTTACCGGCGCTCTTCATGGAGCTGCCGTGGAAACCAATGCTGGCAATACCGTGCTGACCGCAGGAGTTCATACATCCGCTGATCTTTATTTTGATGTCTTTGTTATAAACGAGATCCGGGAATTCATCGGTGATCACATCTTCCAGTACTTTGGCGATGCCGGTGCTGCTGGAGATGCCGAGGTTGCAGGTATCGGTACCGGGGCATGCCGTGATATCTGCGATGCTGTCGAATCCGGGATCTGCAAAGCCTGCTTCTTCCAGTACGCTGAAAACATACGGGAGATTTGCCGGCAGGATGTATTTCAGTAACAGGCCCTGGTTGGCAGTTACACGTACATCGTCGGCTATTACGGGGCGCAGCGCTTCGATAAGTTTGCGGCTGATCGCTGAACCGATGTTACCCAGTGTTATTTTAACGTAAGCCGCGAAGTATCCTTTTTGTTTTTGCTCAAAGGTGTTGGTAGCTTTCCAGGCTTCGTATTTCTTTGGATCTTTTATGCTGTAAGCCGGTGTTGGCACTGCGGGAGGCGGTGTTGTTGCCTGCCATGCGTCTGCATCTACCGGTACGCTTTTTACTTTTATGGCTTTGTATTCTTCTTTAATGAGGCGCTCAAATTCTTCCATTCCAATTTTCTGGATGAGGAACTTCATGCGGGCTTTGTTCCTGCTGGTTCTTTCACCGTAGCGGTCGAACACGCGCAGTACGTTTTCGATATATGGAATAAGCTGATCTGTTTCGAGGAACTCGTATACTACTTTAGCGAGAAAGGGTTGTGCGCCCAAACCGCCGCCTACCAATACTTTGAAGCCACGTACTTCTTTACCATCGATGATCTTTACTTTGGGGATCATGCCAAAGTCGTGCATAAATGACCAGGCTGTATCTTTTTCAGAAGAGGAGAAAGAGATCTTTATTTTGCGGCCCATTTCCTGGCTCACCGGGTTACGCAGGAAGTAGCGGAAGGTGGCATCGGCGTATGGCGTAACGTCAAATGGTTCATCCGGATCGATACCGGCGCGGTCTGATGCGGTGACGTTGCGAACGGTGTTACCGCAGGCTTCGCGGATGGTGATGCCATCCTGTTCCAGTTTAGACCATAATTCGGGTGTTCTGTCGAGGCTCACGTAGTGGATCTGTACGTCCTGGCGGGTAGTCAGGTGCAGATTACTGGTGGCATATTCATCTGAAATTTCGGTAATGCGGTGCCATTGTTTCAGGGTCATTTTACCGTATGGCAATTTGATGCGGATCATTTGCACACCGGGCTGACGCTGACCGTAAATACCTCTGGCCAGGCGGAGGCTGCGGAACTTTTCGTCTGACACGGCGCCTTCGCGGAACAGGCGGATCTTCTTCTCCAGGTCTATAATATCTTGTTCAACGATTGGATTTTCTAGTTCTGTTCTGAAGCTTTGCATAAAAAGTATTTTCAGTGGTGGTAAAGCAATTATTTAATTCTGGTTTGGGGGTGTTGGTCGTTTTAAATAAAAAAGCCCCCGGATTGTTAGCGGAGGCCTCGTATAATGTTGATTTACAGCAAGATGATCACTGATTTTCCATATTACACGCGCCTCATGGGTGTTGATGAACAACAACTGTTTCTACGACAATTCCTTCTATCATTACCCATATTCCCTATAATTTTAGTAGAGTAATACAAAGATATAAATGCAGGGCATCTTTCCAAAACTTTTTTCAACATTCAATAAGGCTCCAAAAAGGGGGGAAATTAGCAGAGGCCGCAGGTTTGCAGCGGGCAGGCGGCGTAAACGCCGGTCTGGGACGGATTGGCGGAGAGCGGCCTGCCTGGTTACCGCAGCAATGCGATAACCAAAGTTTATGGCGTATAACTTATTGTTATGGGATAACGCGTGCCGGTACGCTGGTACGGGGTTAAGGGGAAGCATCCCCGGCGTATACCGGAAGTAAAGGTGGACTTGAAGCCCAAATGCAGGCTGGCAAACAGTTAGCGGCCCACTGCAATCTCCCCGCATAACTTCTTATCTTTGCCGCGCATAAATGGAAAACATATGATAGATACGGTAATATTTGATATGGATGGCCTGCTGATAGACTCAGAACCTTTATGGGGCATCGCCATGCGGGAGGTGTTTGCAACGGTGGGGGTAAACCTTTCGCCAGAGCTGACGCATCTGACCACGGGGCTTCGCACCAAGGAAGTGGTGAGTTACTGGCATAATTACTATAAATGGGAAGGAAAGAGTGCAGAGCAGGTAGTAAATGAAATTATTGACAGCGTAATACAAAAAATTATAGCGGAGGGCCATCCTATGGAGGGGTTATCGTATATCCTGCAATATTTCCGGGAGAAAGGGTTCAAAATGGGGCTGGCTTCTTCTTCCCCGTTGCGCCTGATTAATGCGGCACTGGAGCATTTGCAGATAAAAGACGCTTTCCAGGCGGTATATTCTGCTGAGTTTGAGGATTATGGGAAGCCGCATCCGGCTGTGTACCTGGCCTGCGCCAAAGCGTTGGGCAGTGATCCGCTGGACTGCATCGCTTTTGAGGATTCTGTAACGGGTATGACTGCTGCCAAGGCGGCGCGGATGACTACGGTGGTGGTACCGGAGGCGCATAACCGGCATGATCCGCGGTATGCGTTGGCTAATATGAAACTGGACAGTTTGCTGGAATTCAATGATGCGAAGCTGTCGTTGCTGATGAAGTAAAGACCGGTAACTATTATAAAAAAAATCCCGCTCCGATGTTACTCGAAGCGGGATTTATTATTTAATGAAACCGGATCTTATTGCGCGCTTTTTTCTTCGCCGCCTTCGGATTGTTTCAGTTTTTCTCTCAGTTCAGCTAAAGCGCCGAGATCACCTAAAGTGGCTTTCTCAACTTTACCCTGGATGTTTTTCACAGCCTTACGGGTTTTATCAGCTTCTTCTCTCTTCTCTTTCACTACAGCCTGTTTTTCTTCCGCCTGTGCTTTTTCCCAAACCCTGGTATGAGAAACGAGGATACGTTTTTCGCTGCGATCGAATTCGATGATCATGAATTCTTTCACATCTTCAACGTTGATTGGTTTTTCATCTTCAGTTCTGAGGTGACGTGCAGGAGCGTAAGCTTCCAGACCGTACTGCAGTTGAACCGTAGCGCCTTTATCATCTTTCTTCACAACGGTACCTTCGTGTACAGAGTTGATCGGGAAGATAGTTTCAAAAGTGTTCCATGGATCTTCTTCGATCTGTTTGTGACCGAGGCTCAGTTTACGGTTGTCTTTATCAATACCCAGGATTACTACATCTATTTCGTTACCTACTTTAGTGTATTCAGATGGGTGGTTGAAACGTTTGATCCAGCTCAGGTCAGAGATGTGGATCATTCCACCGATACCAGTTTCCAGTTCAACGAATACGCCATAAGGAGTGATGTTTTTCACGATACCTTTGTGACGGCTTTCAACCGGGAATTTAGTTTCGATAGTAGACCATGGATCTTCTGTCAGTTGCTTGATAGACAGGCTCATTTTGCGTTCTTCCTTGCTCAGGGTAACTACAACGGCTTCGTATTCTTCTCCTAATTTGAAGAATTCTTTAGCGTTGATTGGCGTAGAAGCCCATGAGATTTCAGATACGTGAACCAGACCTTCCACACCTGGCATGATTTCCAGGAATGCACCGTAGTCTTCAATGTTTACAACTTTACCTTTTACTTTAGCACCTTCGGTGATAGTAGCTGGCAAAGTATCCCACGGATGCGGGGTCAATTGTTTGTAGCCGAGGCTTATGCGACGTTTTTCGTCATCGAAGTCAAGCACAACAACGTTGATTTTCTGATCCATCTGCAGTACTTCGCTCGGATGGGAGATACGGCCCCAGCTGATATCTGTGATATACAGCAAGCCGTCCAGACCACCCAGGTCGATGAACGCACCGAAGTCGGTGATATTTTTGATGGTACCTTCCAGCACCTGGCCTTTTTCCAGTTTGCTGATGATATCCACTCTCTGTTGTTCGATATCGCTTTCGATGAGCGCTTTGTGGGAAACAACGGCGTTGCGGATGGTTTCGTTTACTTTCACCACCTTGAATTCCATTGTTTTGCCTACAAACTGGTCGTAATCTGTAACTGGTTTCACATCGATCTGAGAACCCGGCAGGAATGTTTCCATACCATATACATCTACGATCAGGCCGCCTTTGGTTTTGCTGGTAACGGTACCAGTAACCACTTCGCCTGTTTTGTAAACTTCCACGATTTTTTCCCATGCACGTTTCTGGCGAGCCTGTTTACGGCTCAGGTGCAGGTTACCATCGCGGTCTTCTTTTTCTACTACCAGCACTTCCACTTCATCACCGATCTTCAGACCTGGTAAATCACGGAATTCGTTCAGAGAAATCAAACCATCAGATTTGAATCCGATGTTGATCACTACATCTGTGTTGGTTAAACCTACAACAGTACCTGTCAGCAGGCTGTTTTCTTCAAACACCTTGAAAGTGCTGTCGTAAGTAACATCGTACTTTTCTTTTTCCTCTTTGCTGTAAGAAGAAACGTTACGTTTGTCAACGCTCCAGTCAAAATCGTCGTGTGCCGTTTCAACTTTTGCTACAGGTGCCTTTGGTGTCGCTGTTTCAACCACAGCAGCTTCTGCTTGTGGAGCCTGTTGTTCAGCGTTTTGTTCGTTAGAAATGTTGTTTTCGCTCATAAAAAATTAAAATTTTACCCGGAATACCCGGATACCCTGTTTTATGGGACGGCAAAAATACGAAAAAATACCCGTTTATACGTATTTTTATTGAAGAAATCCACCTTCCGCTGCGGTATTGGCTGGTCTTCTCAGATATTTTTTAATTGCATTATTAATAATCTTACTACGACAAAAAATTAAACTGCGTAAACGGCATTTTTTTTGCCGCAGGAAGAACCAGTATCCGGATTAATTGTTGTTAACAGGTGCAGGAGAGATGATATTCATTAGCAGTGAACGGGCTTACTTTTCGTGCTTTCAAAATGTTAATTACTATTATTTAATCCCGGATTTTATTTTAATTTGTGTATATGAACGGGACCTCATTTCAATCGGATATTCGCTACTGGCTCAGGCAGGGAAACACAGTTAACTATTTGCTTTTCTGGAATATCGTCATCTTCCTGGGATTAAATATACTGCGTCTTATTGCGTTCCTGACCAAGCAGCCCACTCCTTTTGAATGGACCTATGACCAGCTGGCCATGAATGTTCCGCTCAGCGCATTTATCCTAAAGCCCTGGGGGCTGATCACTTACATGTTTACACATGTTGGCATCTTCCACGCCCTCTTCAATATGATCAACCTTTACTGGTTTGGTAACCTGTTCCGGGATTTCCTGGGAAATAAGCGGGTACTTCCCCTTTATTTGCTGGGAGGTATTGCGGGCGGTTTATTGTACCTGCTGAGTGCCAGTCTTTTTCCGGGCTTCGTAGGTACCACTATGGTGGGCGCTTCAGCTGCCATCATGTGTATCCTGGTGGCAGCGGCAACCCTGATGCCCAATTTTGAAATTGGCCTGATGTTCCTGGGCAGCGTGAAACTGAAATGGCTGGCGATGGCCCTGGTGATACTGGGATTGATCTCTATCCCGGATGGTAACATCGGCGGCCTGATTTCCCACATGGGCGGTTCCCTGCTGGGCTTCCTCTATATACGCACCCTGCAGGCAGGTACTGACCTCTGCCAGCCCCTGATATGGTTATTTGATTTCAACAACCGCCGACAGCAACGGCCGACACGTAAATTCAAACCCAAGAAGTCGCCGCTGAAAGTGGTAAAAAAAGCCGAAGACAGGGACCCTTCCAGGTTAGACCAGCTCCTGGATAAAATCAATGAAAAAGGTTATAATAGCCTCAGCGCCGAAGAAAAAGCATGGCTGGACAAAGTGAGCAAAGAAAACTGATTAACTTTGTCCTTCAATTTTCTGCCATTTAACACATGAAAACATTTAACGTTCCGGTTATATATCGCAGTCCGCTGATCAGCGCCATCAAAAACCAGCGCAAGCAGCAGGACCGCATGAAAAAGGACTTCACGCCCACCGAGCTGGATTTTGGTCCGCTCCGGATTTTACTGGCCCGGCACTTCGGATTCTGTTATGGTGTGGAAAACGCCATTGAAATTGCCTTCAAAACCGTGGACGAAAACCCGGGCAAACGGATCTTCCTGCTCAGTGAAATGATTCACAACCCGCATGTAAACAACGATCTGCTTGACCGCGGCGTGCAATTTATTATGGATACCGCCGGCCATCAGCTGGTTCCCTGGGAAAGCCTGCAAACAGATGATATTGTGATCATCCCTGCATTTGGCACTACCCTGGAAACCGAGCGGCAGCTGGCCTCCCTGGGTATTGAACCGCTGAAATATAATACCACCTGTCCTTTTGTGGAACGCGTATGGAACAAGGCGGAACAGATTGGTAAGAAAAACTATACGGTAATTGTACACGGCAAGCCAAAGCACGAAGAAACCAGGGCTACCTTTTCCCATAGCGCCTCCGGCACGCCTACCGTGGTAGTAAAAGATATTAAGGAAGCGGAGCTGCTGGCAGAGTTTATTACCGGCCGGCGTACCCCGGAGGAATTTAATACCTTGTTCAAAGGACAATATTCACCCGGTTTTAACCCGGCTACCGATCTTCAACGGGTAGGCGTAGTGAACCAAACCACGATGCTGGCTACCGAAACGCAGGCCATTGCCGATTACATCCGGCAGGTGATGATCACTCATTTCGGGCTCACAGAGGCCACCGCCGACGAAAGGTTTGCCGATACCCGCGATACGCTCTGTTACGCCACCAATGATAACCAGACGGCCGTTACCGGCATGCTGCAGGAACCTGCTGACCTGGCCATTGTAGTGGGAGGCTATAACAGCTCTAATACTTCGCACCTCGTGGAACTGTGTGAAGAAAAGCTGCCTACTTATTTTATCTCATCTCCCGAAAAAATACTATCCGCAAAGGCGATTAATCACTGGGACTTTCACCATAAAGAAGAGATTATTGCTGACCGCTTTTTACCGGAAAAAGAAAAGGTAACCATCCTGCTTACCAGCGGCGCTTCCTGTCCGGATGCCCTTGTGGAAGGCGTGATACGCCGGCTGCTTTCGTTTTACCAACTGGAGCACAAGGCAGATGAAATGGCTATAATTGATTAAAAGTATCTATCTGTACAAAACTGATTAAAATGTCATAAAAGCAAAAAAGACACCACGTGGTGTCTTTTTTCTTTGGGGCTAATCACGCTAGTAATGCAGAGTATAAAATCTTTATATTGCGTTTATATTGAAATCGTAATTCAAAAGTAGTTTATCTCCAATATGCCCGCAATAGCCATTTATTATATGGTAGGTAATTAATTATAACTGGCATAAAAACGAATAAAATCGGAATACGCACTTCTGCAAATACGCTGTACATCCTCATTTAGAACTGCATCGCCTTTTTCAGGAACTCTGCTTTGCGTCTTCTGGACACTTCTACCTGCGTACCATCACTCATCAGTGCAAAGCCTCCTTCTCCCTGGATATACGATTGCATTTGCTGCATATTTATCAGGTGGGAATTATGTACCCGGAAGAAATCCACATCAGACAGCAACTCCTCAAACTCTTTCAGGGGGCGGGATACCATGAGATTTTTCTTATCCGTAAAAAAGATGCGGGTATAGTTACCGGTCGATTCGCAACGGACAATGTTCTGCACAGGCATAAACACCAGGCCGTTGATAGTGGGTAATGCAATTTTCTTGTGTGTTTGCTGTATTGTTTTCATGTTCTGCAAAAACACTTCCATCGGAGAAATGCCCTGGTCCTTTGGCCGGTTCAATTTCTTCTCCCTGCATTTTTCCAGAGCATCCTGTAATTCCTTTACACTAAAGGGTTTCAGCAGGTAGTCGAGCGCATTGAACTTAATTGCTTTTAAAGCATATTGTTCATAGGCTGTTGTGAAGATGACGTCGAAGTACACCTTTTCAAATAGCTTCAACAGCTCAAAGCCATTCTGATAGGGCATTTCCACGTCGAGAAATACCAGATCCGGCTGCAGTTCATCAATCATTTCCTTCGCTTCCCTTACACTTTTAGCCCAAACCAATCACCTGTACACCGGGACATTTTTTTTGCAGCATCGTTTGTAGTGCATCAATGCAGTGTTGCTCATCATCAACGATGATAGCTTTTATTTCGCTCATACAAGTAGCTTTTGTTAGCTGTTAGCTATCAGCTGTTTTTATGGTTTATCAGTGAGTAAGCTAAAATATAAATTCCGCAGGTAAAATTATAGTCACCTTTGTTCCGGTGGCCTTTCCGGCTTCATCTTCCAGGTCTGTTACCGTTACTTTTGCTTCCTTGTTATTAATCTTACGGATCAGGTCTATCCTGCCTTCCGTTACTTTCATGCCTACAGAATTATGTAGCCGTCCTTTCTTTTCTTTTATTTCCATTGCTTTTTTTCTGCCTATGCCGTTATCGGTGATCGTGCATACCAGGCTTCTTTTTTCCAGTACAATTTCAATATCAAGGATTCCTTTTTCATCCGGGTGTTTATGCACGAGTCCATGCCAGATAGCGTTTTCCACATATGGTTGTAATATCATGGGGGGTATCAGTACTTCATCATCATTAATCTCCGCATCTATGAGGAACCGGTATTCAAAGATGCCGTTACAGCGTAATGATTCCAGGTCAAGATACAACCTTAATGATTCCAGTTCTTTATTCAGGGTAACAAAAGTGTGCTGGGTGTTATCGAGGATGAGGCGCATGAGCCGGGAAAACTTGGTCAGATAGTCGGATGCTTCTTCCTGGTTATTGCTCCAGATGTACCGGTGGATGGAGCTGAGGGAGTTAAAGATGAAGTGCGGATTCATCTGGGAGCGGAGCGACCGCAGTTCCAGCTGTAAGGTTCGTTTATTTGCCTTCAGGTTACGGTGACGGATATAGAACAACCCGCCCACGATGGCCATTAACAGGAATGCCGCCAGGAAAAAGGTGACCACCACATTGCGTTTGGTGCGTAGCGCCGCTATCACTTTATCATGTTCCAGGTTACGGATCTGGTTATCTTTCCGGTCTACTTCGTAAATGGTTTGCATCTGGGCGAGGGCCATTGCCGACTTCTCATCCAGGATACTGTCTTTATACAACAGTGATTTATCGGTCGCTTCCAGTGATTTTTTAAAGTCCCCGCTTTCTTTAAAGTCTGCTGCGAGTGCTTTATATGCGTCCATCAGCATGGCTTTGAAGCCCCAGAAGGTGCTGATCTCGATCGATTGCAGCATATTTTTCCTGGCTTCCTCGTGTTTCCCTTGTGCGCCCAGCAGTTTACCGATACTGAGATAGCTTTCCGCCACATGTACCTTATCGTCTACCCGGTCGTTTACTTCCAGTGCTTTTTTCAGGTAGTCCATGGCGGCCGTATAATCTTTCTTTTCCTTATAGGCGGCGCCGAGGGCATTATAACATATTGCCATACCGATGGGGCGGTCCATTTTCTGGTTGATGGCCAGGGAACGTTTATAGTATTGGATGGCCAGGTCCAGTTTATTCTGGCCCTGGTATGCGTAACCGAGATTGCCGAGGTTAATGGCTACGCCCAGTTGGTTATCACTTTTCTCTTCCAGTTCGAGGGCGTGGTTAAAGTGGGTGATGGCATCCGCATATTTTTCTGTAGTGAGCTGTATATTCCCGATACTGTTGGTGGCCACGCAAACATTGCGGATGTCGTTGATCTTTTCGGCAAGTATGAGGGCTTTTACGTGGTAGTCGAATCCCTTCTGCAGTTTATCCTGCCGCCGGCAATCTACCCCAGCGTTATTCAGGGAAAATACGATGAGGGAAGTGTCTTTCGCTTCCTCCGCAGCTTTGAGTGCTTTTTCGTGATAATCTTCTGCAACGATATACTGCGACTTATTTCTTTTGGCGGTGCCTAATTCGTTGTATGCCTGCGATACTCCTTTGGGATATTTGAGCTGTAGCGATAAGGTGAGCGCTTCCTGCCAGAAGGGATTTTCTATTTTATGCGATTCAAAAAAGCGGTTGTTTACTCCGCCCTTTTTCAGCAGTAAAGACACTTTCCCGGTATCGGAGGGGAGCCGGCGAACAGAGTCGAGCAGGTTGTATATCCGCAGGGAGTCCTGGGCTATCGCCTCAAAACAGGCCCCCAGCAGGAGCAAGCATAAAAAACATACACCTTTTATAGACATTGGCTGGTCTGTGTGACTACACAATTTAAAAAAAGAATTACGAATAACGCATAGCGATCTAAAGATATCCGGTTAAACGGGATAGCGTTACCCTTTCACTGACAATCAAAGTGTTTAAAAAAGCGAAAGGGCGAAAGAATTCGCCCCTTCTTCCTATTAACCGAATACACCTACTGAAAACATGGAACGGCCATGGCGTGCCACGCCATCCCACATTACCTTTAAATGCCTGCTGGCAGCGGTTATGCTCACGCAGACCAAATTTTATATTATAGCAACATTATAATCGGTTAATAGCAAAGGGTCCTTGTGGATATAGCTAGGATAAGACCTTTCCGGGAGCACGATATATGATAACGCGTCTTACGCACTTGTTCTTAATGTCTTATACAGTCGACAGCACTACATCAACAGCACGGACTTTTCCATACAAAAATTACCTAAGCAGTATTTTTCAGGGAGGATCAGGTTGGCTATGCAGAAATGGTCAATAAAAGTTGACATCATTTGGGCATGAAAATAAAATTCTACTGGAAATTCGGGAGGATGTGGAAAAATTATCGGGTTGGTGACCAACAGGCCACATAACAAATGTATAAAAGAGTTTTAATAAAAGGAAATAATATTTTATGAGGAGTGCGCCATAATAGCGTCTTCCACCCATTGCATCACCAGTTGAAGCTGGTCATCGAGGTTCAAGTAGCTGTTATCCAGGATGATAGCATCTTCTGCTTTGCGCAGCGGGCTTATTTCCCGGTTGGCATCAATATAATCTCTCAGTTCGAGGTTTTGTTTTACTTCTTCGAGGGTGATGTTCTTATTTTTCTCATACAGTTCCTTAAACCGGCGCTGCACGCGGATCGCGATGTCGGCGGTCATGAAGATCTTAAGTTCCGCATGGGGAAATACTACGGTACCGATGTCGCGGCCATCCATCACGATGCCTTTACGGGCGCCCATCTTCTTTTGCTGGGCTACGGCCAGATCACGGACTTCCTTTACAGCGGCTACCTCGCTCACTTTTTCAGCTACGATCATTTCGCGGATCAGGTGTTCCACGTTTTCATTGTTGAGATACATTTCGCTGATGCCGGTGAGTGAGTTAGGAACAAAATCCAGGTGTACATCTTCCAGTGCAGTGGCCACGGCTTCATGCGACGTCCAGTCGATCCGGTTTTGAATAAAGTAAAGGGTAATCGCACGATACATGGCACCACTGTCTATATAGGTATAGTTCAGCTTTTTAGCCAGTTGCTTGGCCAAAGTGCTTTTGCCACATGAAGAGTAGCCATCTATCGTGATGATTATTTTTTTCAAAACTATCTGTTTAAATGAATCGCCTATAGGGAAGAACCCTACAAAATTGGGGCAAATCTCCGAGAAAATCAAAACAAAAGGCTGGAATTTCCGGTAGGGGGAAATTCCGGCCTTTTATTGGGCTACTACTACCTTGCAGGTATAAGCCACTTTCATGGTGTCTTTATGGTAGATCACGAGGAAGTAAACGCCTGACGGCAGATCTGAGATATTCACTTCGGCGTCCCTTCTTATCTCGTACTGGCGCATTACCTGGCTCCAGGTATCGTGCAGCTGCATCAGCATATCACCGCGGATACCGTGGATAGTGACTTTGAAGTTACCATTATTCGGATTCGGGAATACCTTGATCTGTACAAACGGAGGCACCGCGCGTATTTCAGAATAGGTAATTTTGCCGTTCCTGCCTATTGCCTTGATGCGGTAATAGGTCCAGTCGTCGTAATCATTCACATCCGGGAAGGTATAGCTCAACGGTATGCTGCTATTGCCATTGACGGCTTTTGTTGGCAGCACGCCGATTTTCACGAATGCTTCCTGTCTTTCGTAGCGGCGTTCCACTTCAAATGTGGCATTATAAATTTCACGGCTGGTAGTCCAGTTCAGCTGCACCAATAACGGGGCAATCCTGTAGGCTTCAAAGCTGAGGAACATGGCTGGTTTGGCGGAGCCGATCAATGCTGTTTTTGTAAAGTATTCGCTGGCGCCTAATGCGTCGAGATGCCGGAGGTGCATGGTTGACGGTTGTACCATCGTCGTGGTGGTTAGTGTACCAGGCAGCGGCCTGTTGGTGATTACCGGTACGGCGTCCCATACGCCGCCAACGAAGCGGGTAATGAAGCTGCTGTCGCGCGATGTAGCATAGGCCGGCAGTTCGCTGACGTCCATGTGTTGCAGGATCACATCTACTTCTCCCCCGCTGTTATCTACCCGGCGGATATTCCAGGATTTGTTCACGAAGCTGTCAGGATAAGCCCTGCCACCGGCCGCTACGGTAAATACGCTGTCGTATACACGCGCGCCTATCATATCTTTTGCGCCTGTGATGAGCACAGCGGCGGGTGAATAGCTATCATCATCCGTTCCTACGGGGAACACCACTTTTCCACTTGCGTTGGTGATAGCGGCGCGGTATAGTAATCCGCCTGCTATTCCTTTCCCGGTAACCACATAGCGGTAGTCGCTGTAGCCGGTAATAGTACCGGGTGTTTTATCGCCTACCTGGAGATTCCAGCCGTTCAGATAAATGCGTCCGCCCGCAAAATGAAGGTTATTCCTGATCTTCAGATCGCTGAAGTCTTCCAGCAGTAAGCCCGCCGGGTTATTGAGCTGCAGGTTTGGAAAGCTGGCGCCTGTTCCGGCAATAAAGCTGTAAGCGCCAAATATCCTTTGCTGACCGGCGCCGGAAAAGAGGAAGGTGCCGCCGGTACCGGAAGTACCGTCTGCACTTTCATCGGGCAGCGTAGCACCGTTTCCGTTAGTCCATAATTTGCTGAGGAAATAAAAGGTGGCATTGGGATTAGAGCCGAGGACACCGTTGTTTGTCATATCAGCGAAGATGCCTACGTTGGTATTGCCGGCGAGCCATACGGTAGCGCCGGCGGGGATGTAAACGCCTTGCTGGGCGGATGTGAAACCCACCAAAAACAAAAGGGATAATATCAGCAATAGTTTCTTCACCAATGTTTTTTATTGGATTACAGTAATATCGAAAAGTCTGGTGGTTCCTGACAAAGAGTAGGCAGCAACACCAGTATTGACAAAAACTGCTGTTACGGTGTTATCAGCGGATACCCTTGAAGAAATTAAGCGTAAAGTAAAGGGAAAATCAAACCTCGGATTGATGATAACATTGCCGCCCAGCGCAAGCCTAGCACCCGTTACGGCGAATGTTACGGTGGCAGTTGCTGTTGTGCTGTTAGGAATGCTGGTTGCACCGGTAACACCGTTTACACCAGTACAATTCACATTTGACACCCTGTATACACCGTTTAGCACCGTACCGTCAGCGCCAAGTATGGCCGTACCATTTACATCCAGCAAAGCGCCGGGAGCGCTGGTTCCTATACCCACGTTTCCACCGTTCTGCAGGAACAAACGGTAATCCTGCACGTTGGTTTCCACAAAGTTCAATCCGTTGCTTAACAGATTCCAGTGCCATTTTGGGGTACCTGCGGCATCTTCAAATGCCAGCACATCATTTCCATTTGCACGTACAATTAACGGGTGCCCGTTAAATTTCACGGCGCCGTTGAACAAGGTTAAAGTAGAGGCGGAAAAATCAACGCCGCCGCTTTCGGCAGCGGTTTGTCCCCTGCTTCCCCTGAAAAGTTCTTTATTGTTATACTTCACCACCATATCAATGGCATTGGTGGTTCCGAGGAATTGCGTGGCAGTGGCTGCGTTACCGCCGGTAAGCCAATTGGTGGTAGCAGGGTTATCTGTTAAAATAACGTCGCCGGTACTGTTTATTGAAAGCACTTTAGAAGTAGCTGCTGCCGGCGTAGCAGTGGCCAGGTTTGTTAAGCGCAACCCGGAAGTATTTGCTGAGAAAGGAGCTGAAGTAGACGGTGGCCCTGCTATTTCCACTTTATTCACGGGAGCGCTGGTGCCTATTCCTAACAACAACTTTGTAGCATCCCAGAATAGCTGTCCGTTATTTTCAGCAATAACATTTCCCGTGCCCACATAGGGAATGGAACCGGGTGTTAACCCTTTCACGGTAAGCGTTGTGCCGATCACACCACTTCCGGATATATTAAAATTTGAAGATGCCTGTGTAGTAGTGGTATTCTGAATAAAAGTAGCTGCACCCGCTTTAGCAATCCACTGCGTTCCATTGAAAGTAAGTACATCGTTATTAACAGGGGTGGTACCAAACAATATATCATAGTCAGCTATTTTATTAGCGTTCCATAATTTGTTACCGTTTTTCACCGTCAGTTGTCCGGCTGTGATGGATAAGTTATTATCGATGGTCATGGAAGCAACATCTCCGCTGGCATCCTTTCCTAATATTTTTATGGGTGTACTAACGTCGTTGGCTACACGCAGTGAGTAGGTTTGCAGTCCTTCTGTAAAGTTCTTTAATCCTTTAAACGACTGGGCGCTGTAATTAACAAATCCAGGCGCTGTGAGAGAAGCGTCCGGAATGGTAAGGTTATGAATACCGCCGGCCGAGGCAAAGCCAAAAGTGCCGCCTGGCGTGTACGTGGCTTTAATTTGCTGTGCGGGGGAAAAGTCGTTGTTAATGGATTTGATGGCGGCGCCATCTGCTATCAGTTTTGTCCAGTAGTTATTGGCCCGGACGCGGAAAGTATTATCAGATTCCAGGTAGATGATCATCCCGTTTACCGGGGTAACGATCTGATTGGTATCTGCAATGCGGGTAAGGAGGAGTGCCTGCTTTTTGCTTTCCAGTTCAAGTAAAGCAGATTGTTTTATCAGAGAAGGATTAGTTCCCAGCTTTAATTGTTGTGCCGTCAGCTGTTGATTGCCCAGGCAAAACAGCATTGCAGCACATACTTTTATAAGCCCTTGCAGCTTCATACATCAACATTTAAGGAATGTACCCAAAGGAATAGAACGGCTATGATTTGCACATAGCCGTTCCTATTATTTTCTCAGCTTATTTCTTAATTACGTACCAGTTTGTTCCATTAGACTGGAGTGTGTAGAAGGTCCAGTCGTTGTAGATGGTCAGTTTAGCTCCACCTTCCAGCGTGCCGCCGGCGGAGGTTATCTGTACATCGTTATCAATTTTGGTATCGTCCGGTGCGGAGGCAGCGGGTATCTTTTTAACTGTATAGATACGTCCGGTACAGGTGGTAGCATCTGGTAATACCACGCTGCAAACAGCGTTTGCGCTTACGAGGATGGTATTATCTGTTGCAGCTACCGTGTAAGTGCCGCCGGCAGTAACGGTAGTAATAGACATGGATACAGAACCGGTTACCTGCAAGGTAGAGTTGCCGATGTTATTGGTATCACCGATGTGTACATTTTTCTTTATGGAAACTTCATCGCCAAATTTCTTGGCCCCTGCGAAACTTTGTGCAGCGTTGCTTACCAGGCCACCGGTGGTAGCGGGTGAGGCTACGGGAATGCTCACGGTCACTTCATCTGCCACCTGGGCTACTGCCAGATCGAGACCGGCGTGACTTGATTTGAAGGTCAGGTCTTTAAATGCGCTGGCGGAAAGTTTTCTTTTCACCACATTGCCTGAAGTACCGTCACGGAGTAATACTACATCCTGCGTGGTTCCGTCTGCGATATTGGTGAGCACCACGTTATTGTCGAGCTGTGTATTTCCTTTTACCTGGAGATCGTTATCCAGGGTAGCTTTACCAGTAACACCGAGGGTGCCGGCCAGTGCAGTGGCGCCGGTTACATTCAGGGTACCGCTCAGGGTGGAATTTCCTCCTACAGAGAGATTGCTGGCAGCGCCAGGTAATGTTAAGTTACCGGTGATAGTAGAGTTGCCGGTGATAGTGGCGCCATTAGCCAATACGGTTAATCCTGTTCCGAACTGACCTTTCTTGAGGATGGTCAGATCTTCATTGCCTGTAACAGATTGCAGGAAGGTTTTTAAACCGTCGAACGACTGCGCGCCCGTAGAAACCGCACCGGGATGGGTGGCATCCGCGGCGTGCAGGATCAGTTTAGGCGCTACTGCCGGGTTGGTGTTGTCGATAGTTAAACCGTCGTTCACCGGTGTGGCATCGAATGCGCCGATGATCATTGCCAGTGTGGCTTTATCAAAGCGCTTGTAGTCGGCCAGGCTCAGTAAACCTGCGGTTACTTCACCGGCGCCGGTTACACCTTTTTGTGTGGCGATAGTGAGTACGTGTGTATCTGTTCCGGTAGTAGTGAAAGCGTAATCATTGGGTGTGGCCGTAGGCGCGGCAGTGGTCAGTTTCTGATCGGCTGCGGTTAAACCGTTGATCTTATTGATCGCTGTGGTAAAGGCTGTTTCCGAGATGGTGCGTTTGTTGATTTTGCCGGTAACGGGATCAATCAGTAGCACATCCACGCCGGCGGTTACCGGGTCCAGCTTTTTCAGGAAGGCATAACCGTTGTCGATCACAAAACCTTCCACATTGTTTCCTTTGAGGGAAAACGGTACGTTGGTGGTGGTGCCGATAAAATCGCCGGTGGTGCCGGGGTTACCCCTGAGGCCCCAGGTGTTGGCTACATCTCCTGTGTTAGCCATTCTTTGCCAGTAGCCGTGATTTCTTACATAGAAGCCTTCTTCACCGGCTTTTTTGAGGTAGATGACCATCCCATCCGGGGGAGTTAAGCCTGTGATGCCCACTGTGTCGGTTAAACGTGGGAGTAATAAGCCTTGTTTATCTGCGTCCAGATCCAGGATAGCGGATTTTTCTATCGTAGTTGGATTTTTACCGACTTTCAGCTGTGCATTTGCCTTTGAGGCGATCATGCCCACACCGCCAACCAGCATCACCCGTACTACAATGCGTAGAGATTTTCTCATAGATATAGGGATAAATATTAAATGTCAAGCCCATCTCCGGCATTTGGTCTTTGCCGGTACGACAGTAATAAGGATAAATAGATTCAATTATCGTGGTGTAAGGGATTCATGTTTCTATATAATCTAAATAATAGTAAAAATATTAAACTGTTATAGTTTGACATAATTTGGATTACATAGATCATATAAAAATCTATGCTGCAAATGTGACATATTAAATCTTTTTAAAAAATGACATGATCATACCATTTTAGTTCCGATAATTATTCACTGACGGGGTAAGGACTCACTATATGTGGGTCGTAAAATATGGTATCGGAAGAAATATATGCTGTTATGGGATGGGGGTGCTTAAAATAATCTAGTGCGGGTAGGGAGGTTAACATGTTCATGTTATAAAAAAAAGCAGCCCATCATTTCTGATGGGCTGCTTTGGTTATGTTTTGCGTGTTATTACGCTTCTGATTTCTCTGATTTACTCTTGGAAGAGTTGTTTTTCAGGGTAAAGATCAGCTTTTGATTTTCCTTATCCAGGTCAGCTACGAGGATATCTCCATCATGAATGTTCATGTTGAGGATTTCTTCTGCCAGCGGATCTTCCAGGTATTTCTGGATGGCTCTGTGGAGCGGTCTGGCGCCGAACTGCTGGTCGTAACCTTTATCTGCCAGGAAGCCTTTGGCTTCGTCTGTCAGTTCCAGGCTGAATCCGAGGTTGTTCAGGCGTTTCAGTACACTTTTCATTGTGATATCAATGATGGTGTAGATGTGCTCTTTCGCCAGGGAGTTAAAGATGATCACGTCATCGATCCTGTTCAGGAATTCGGGAGAGAAGGTACGTTTCAGTGCTTTTTCGATCACTGACTTGGTATTCTCTTCTTCATTTACGGCTCTTGCGCTGGTGGTAAAACCTACGCCGGCGCCGAAATCTTTCAGCTGACGGGCTCCGATGTTGGAGGTCATGATGATGAGGGTATTTTTGAAATCCACTTTACGGCCGAGACCATCGGTGAGGATACCATCATCCAGTACCTGCAGCAGGAGGTTATAAATATCCGGATGCGCTTTTTCAATTTCATCCAGGAGGATTACGGAGTAAGGTTTGCGGCGAACTTTTTCAGTCAGCTGACCACCTTCTTCGTATCCAACATATCCCGGAGGGGCGCCAATGAGGCGGCTAACAGAGAATTTCTCCATGTATTCGCTCATGTCGATGCGGATAAGCGCTTCGTCGGAGTCGAACATATAGCGGGCCAGTGATTTGGCGAGCTCTGTTTTACCTACCCCGGTAGGGCCGAGGAATATGAAGGTACCTATTGGTTTTTTCGGATCTTTCAGACCTACGCGGTTACGCTGAATGGCTTTGGTGACTTTGCTGATGGCTTCATCCTGTCCAACCACGGCGCCTTTAAGGTCTTCACCCATGCGGCGGAGTTTTTCAGTTTCAGCCTGTACCATCCTTTTAACGGGGATACCGGTCATCATGCTTACCACTTCTGCAATAGCTTCCTCGTCGATCGGGTAGCGTTTATGCTTCACTTCTTCTTCCCACATTGCTTTTGCGCGTTCCAGGTCTTCACCCAGTTTCTTTTCAGTATCGCGTAAAGCAGCTGCTTCTTCGAAGCGTTGGCTTTTCACTACCTTATTCTTTTCCTGTTTGATATCTTCTATCTGTTTTTCCAGGTCGAGGATATTCTGAGGAACATTGATGTTTTTCAGGTGAACGCGGGCGCCTACTTCATCGAGTACGTCAATTGCCTTGTCGGGCAGGAGGCGGTCGGTCATGTAGCGGTCGCTCAGTTTCACGCAGGCATCAATGGCTGCATCTGTATAGCTTACGTTATGGTATTCTTCATAACGCGGCTTGATGTTATTGAGGATCATGATGGTTTCATCCACGCTTGGTGGTTCAACCATTACTTTCTGGAACCTGCGGTCGAGTGCGCCATCTTTTTCGATGTACATGCGGTACTCATCGAGGGTGGAAGCGCCAATGCATTGGAGTTCGCCTCTTGCGAGTGCCGGTTTAAAGATGTTGGAAGCGTCCAGTGAACCGGAAGCGCCACCAGCGCCCACGATTGTATGAATTTCATCGATAAACAGGATTACGTCCCTGTTTTTCTCGAGTTCATTCATGATGGCCTTCATCCTTTCCTCAAACTGGCCGCGGTATTTGGTACCGGCCACCAGTGCGGCGAGGTCGAGGCTTACCACGCGCTTATCGAAAAGCACGCGGGAAACTTTACGCTGCACGATACGCAGCGCCAAACCTTCCACGATGGCGGTTTTACCCACACCGGGTTCACCAATAAGGATCGGATTGTTCTTTTTACGGCGGGAAAGTATCTGGGATACCCTTTCAATTTCCTGCTCGCGGCCAACAATCGGGTCTAAGCTGCCACTCTCGGCCAGCTTGGTAATATCTCTACCAAAGTTATCCAGTACGGGCGTCTTGGATTTGGTATTTGTCTGTTTGGCTTTGCTTGCGTAACTCTTTCTTTCGTCCTCAAACTCTTCTTCGCCCGGATCGTCGAATTCAGATTTAGGGTCCGCAGATTTTACAAAGCCCAGTTCGTTTTTAAAAGTATCGTAGTCCACGTCAAATTGTTGTAAGATTTGTGTACAAACGTTTTCCTTATTCTTGAGTATAGAAAGCATGAGGTGTTCCGTTTCCACCGTAGCGCTTTTCAGTGCTTTGGCTTCCAGTACGGTAACCCGTATAACTTTCTCTGCCTGTCTGGTAAGCGGGAGACTATTGATGTTAGCGATATTCTTTCCTGTCTTATCTTTAACAGCCAGCTCTACTTCCTTACGTAACTCATACAGATCTACGTTCAAAGCCTGCAGAATCTTTACGGCCGTGCCCTCGCCTTCTCGAATAATACCTAACAGCAGGTGTTCAGTACCTATGAAGTCATTGCCCAGGCGTAAAGCTTCCTCTCTGCTGAACGAAATGATCTCCTTAACTTGCGGTGAAAAATTCTGGTCCATTGTGAGATTATTAAATTATCAAAAACCCTTACGGGGGCTTGCTTATACAATAATAACGAATAATTCTGACTTAAGATTATCACGCTTTATGCGGAAATGAAGTTATTCCTTTTTAAACTTAAACAACTTACACTTTAATAGTATAAGATTATTTTTGTGGTGATGCGGGTACGTTCGTTTAAAAATATCTACGAAGAAAAAGAGGTTTTTGTTTTCAATCTCTTGCGGTTATATTTTATAGGCGGGTCCCTCTGTTCAAAATTTATTTTTACTAAAAGTATAAAACAACGTCCAACGCATGAAATTCAAAATTGATACCAAAGAAAAAATAGTCGTTTTTTGTCCGGAAGAAGCAGCATTGGATGCTAATTTGTCAGACGACTTTGTGGCTACTGCAACAGGATTGCCGGAGCTGGAAGGACGCAATCTCATACTGGATATGACATTGGTACAAAAAATTGATGCAAAGGGCGTTGAAGCCATTTTAACAGTTTATCAGCGTATGTATGACACTAATTTATCCTGCGCAATCACCGGTCTTAACAACACTTTAACAGCTGAGTTGAAATCTGCGGGAGATGATATGCTCAATCTGGCGCCTACCATGGCAGAGGCAATAGACCTCATAATGATGGAAGAGCTGGAAAGAGAATTACTGAATGGATTGGAGTAAGGATGGATTGCAGCTCTTTTTTACTCCCACGTAAGGGTGATTTGAAAAAAGAGGCAATTGAACGATTAAAGCTATTTACATGTTCGCAGTCACGATATTAGGTAACAATTCTGCTATCCCCACCCTGGACAGGCACCCCACTGCCCAGGTAGTTACCTGCAATGAGCAGCTCCTGCTGGTAGATTGCGGAGAAGGCACACAATTACAGATCGCACGGTACCGGATCAGGCGCAGTAAGCTGAGATATATTTTCATCAGCCATCTTCACGGCGATCATTACTTCGGGCTGATCGGCCTGTTGAATACGCTCAGCCTTATGGGCCGTACCGACCCGATCAGCGTATATGCGCCACCGGAGCTGGAACAAATTATCCAGCTACAGCTGGATTGCTCTGGCACTGTGCTGAAGTTTGAACTGACCTTTGTGCCGCTTCAACCGGGATACAGTGGTATTATCCTGGAGGATAAGGATCTTACGGTAAGCTGTTTTCCTACCCAGCACCGGATCACCTGTTTTGGTTTTTCTTTTGAGATGCAGAAACGCAAGCGCAAGCTGATCCCCGAACAGGCCAGGGCTTATGAGATCCCGGCTGCTTATTTCAGCAAATTGCAGGATGGCGCCGATTATCAGCGGAAAGACGGCACCGTGGTAAAAAATGACTGGGTAACTTTACCTCCGCCTCCCGGCAAGCGGTATGTGTATTGTGCCGACACCCTGTATGATGTAAACCTGTTGCCGGTGCTGAAGGATGCGGACCTCATGTATCATGAAACCACCTACCTGCACGATTTAGAGCAGCGGGCCGCAGAGCGCTTTCACAGCACTTCTGTGCAGGCGGCCTCCCTCGCAGCTGCAGCGGCGGTAAAACGGCTACTGATCGGCCATTTTTCTTCCAAATACACCGAATTACAACCTTTCCTGGATGAATCCAGGCCAGTTTTCCTGAATACGGAGATTGCGGAAGAGGGCGTAACCTATATTATCTAGGTTTATAAAATGAAAGCAGCAGCCATCCCTGGTGGATGGCTGCTGCTTTTTTTATTTACATTTTACTGTTAGTAGTTCTTCAGATAGGCTGCTATCTTGCTATACAGTCCGTCGGTAACGGGCAGTACAGGCAGGCGGAAAGTATTTTCCATAATCCCTGCGTAATGCAGGAATGCCTTGATACCGGCAGGATTATTTTCGGAGAACATCAGTTCAAATCCTTCCAGCATTTTGTAATTGAGCGTCCGTGCAGCGGGATAATCGTTTAACAGGGCAGCGTGTACCATGCTGGAAAAATCGGTCGCAAAATAGTTGGCTGCTACCGAAATAACGCCGTCCATGCCGCAGGCCAGCTGACCCAGCGCCAGTGCGTCGTCGCCGCTGATAACGAGGAAATCCTTTGGTTTATCACGGATAATCTGCATGCACTGCATAATATCGCCGGAAGCTTCCTTCATGGCCACGATGTTTTCCACTTCATGCGCCAGGCGCAGGGTGGTTTCCGCAGTCATATTCCGACCGGTACGGGCGGGAACATTGTACAGGATCACCGGCTTGGGAGAGGCTTCAGCAATGGTTTTATAGTGCTGAAAGATACCTTCCTGGGTAGGTTTACTATAGTATGGCGCTACGCTGAGAATGGCCGCCGCTTCATCAAGCGGGCATTTCTCCAGCCGTTTTACCACATCCCTTGTGTTATAATCGCCAACGCCAATCACTACAGGCACCCGCTTCGACACCTTTTCGAAAGTGAATTTTATCAAATCCAGCTTTTCATCTGCAGAAAGAGTAGGTGTTTCGCCAGTTGTGCCTAAAGACACAACATAGTTCACGCCGCCATCGATCACGTAGTTGATCAACTTTTCCAAAGCATTCCAATCGATGCTTTCATCTGCTTTAAAGGGTGTTACCAATGCCACCCCGGTGCCTTTTAGTTGTTCCATATTGCGTTTACGGGAAAATAAAAATTTCGAACTTCGAAGGCCGAAATTCGAAATTTTTATTGTTATCTCTAAATATTTTTTATTTCTCTTCGTAGAAACCCATGCGGGAGAACTTATCGATCCTTTGTTCGATGCGGGTATCCGGATCAATTTTCTTTAATTCTGCGAGTGTTTCCTTGATGCGGACCTTCAGTAGGTGGGCCATTTCATCGGGATTTACGTGAGCGCCGCCGAGTGGTTCACGTACGATGCCGTCTACCAGGCCAAACTGGCTCATATAATCGGAGGTCAGCTTCAGCTCTTCTGCCGCTTTTTCCTTGAAATTCCAGCTACGCCAGAGGATTGTGGAGCAGTTTTCGGGAGAAATTACCGTGTACCAGCTGTTTTCAAGCATAAATACGCGGTCGCCGATACCGATGCCGAGTGCACCACCGGAAGCGCCTTCCCCGATTACGATACAGATGACGGGGACGCGGAGTTTTACCATTTCAAAGAGGTTGCGGGCAATGGCTTCTGCCTGGCCTCTTTCTTCCGCTTCCAGGCCGGGATAAGCGCCGGGGGTATCGATGAGGGTAACAATGGGCTTATTGAATCTTTCGGCCAGTTTCATCAGGCGCAGGGCCTTGCGGTACCCTTCGGGGTTGGCCATACCAAAGTTCCTGAGCTGGCGCATTTTGGTGTTTACGCCTTTCTGCTGACCAATAAACATGACTGTTTCGCCATCCAGGTCGGCGAAACCGCCTACCATGGCTTTATCGTCTTTTACATTCCGGTCGCCATGCAGTTCCGTAAAATTGGTGGACATTTTTTCGATGTACGCCAGTGTATAGGGCCTATCCGGATGACGGCTCAGCTGTACGCGCTGGAATGCGGTGAGGTGGTCGTAGATATTCTGGCGGGTATCAGCAATTTTTTGCTCATACTCGCTAACAGTAGCAGAAACATCCACACCTGATTTTTCACCATTTTCCTTCAGCTTCTCCAGCTGATCGTATAAGTCAGCGATAGGTTTCTCGAAATCCAGGAATTGCATAATTTGATTAAATTGGTTAAAGATCGGATGTAAAGATAATGCTGAAAATATTTTTTAAAAAAGATTTGCTTAATTGGGAACTTTGTTGCTATCTTTGCAATCCCAAAACGGAAGAACACAACGGATTGGGACACAAGTTCTTAGGACAAAAAAGGAATGGATCGGTAGTTCAGTTGGTTAGAATGCCGCCCTGTCACGGCGGAGGTCGCGGGTTCGAGTCCCGTCCGGTCCGCAAAGCCACTCTTAAAGAGTGGCTTTTTTGTTGAAACCACGTCAGTAATCAGACCTGCCTACCCTACTCTTTTAAAGGTGAGTTGCGGAAATTATTAAGTCTGCAACGTCCTTGGGATGGCTTATATAGACACTATGGCTTGCACCTTCTACTTCAACTATTTTCTTACTATTAGCCCTTTTTGCATACATCCGTTCTAAATCAGGGTTAATAATCCTATCGGATTTTGCTACCATATACCAAACCGGTTTCGTTTTCCAGGCCGGATCTTGAATGATGGCATGGAATACCACGTCAGCAGTAGGCGTTTGCGAATTTGCCATAAACGCTGCTTTTGCTTTTTGCAGGTCACCTGAGAAATCAGCGGCAAACATCTTTGGGTTGATGTAGTCCCAGCCGTCATTTCCCTTGATCAGTGATTTATAGGCAGCCGGGAAAATTTTGCCATTGTCAGCTTCAGATTCACCATGATCCGGTGCATGCGCGGCAATATATACCAGTCCGCTAACGAGGGAATTATTACCCGCCGTTGTTATTACTGCGCCTCCGTAGCTATGCCCTACCAAAATACAAGGCCCGTCCTGCAGGTCAATTACCCGTTTTACCGCAGCTACATCGCCGTCAAAGGTAGTCAGTGTAGGCTGGGCAATGCTGACCTTATAACCTTTTTTGGTGAGGATTTCATAGACCTGTTCCCACCCCGAGCCATCTACAAATGCGCCATGAACAAGCACAATGTTTTGGACCTTTGGGGAAACCTGGGCTTGTAACTTTGCGACGAAAATCGTCATAATACAAATAACCAGCATTTTAAATGTGCGAATGCCACGATTGGGATGTAGGTTCATAGTATACTTTTTTAAAAATTTGTTTATAAAATGACAGAGTGCCGTCAGTTTTCAATTCTGTTGCCGGAAATCCGACGGTGACTTACCGGTTTTGTTTTTAAATATCTTTGTAAAATGAGAGGGGTGTTCAAAACCCAGTTCAAATGCAATTTCACTGATGTTTTTCTCTGTGCTCCACAGCAGGGATTTCGCTTTGTCCACCAGTTGCAGGTGAATATGTTCCAGGGTGGTTTTACCGGTATACCTGTTCAGCAGATCCGAAAGATAATCAGCAGAGAGGTTCAGCCGGGATGCGAAGTATTTTACATCGGGAAGTCCGTCATCTATCAGCGAATCCTTTGAAAAATAGTCCAGCAGCAAGCTTTCAAACTGTTGGACCAGGTCCTGACTGGGTTTGGAACGTGTGAGGAACTGCCGGTCGTAAAAACGGCTACAGTAGTTGAGCAGCAATTCAAGGTTATTTACGATCAATTCCTGTGAGTGTTTGTCTATGTTTTGCGAATACTCCTGCGTCACGTTATCCGCGCAATTACGCAACGTCTTCTTTTCATCACCTGACACATGCAGCGCTTCATTGGCATCGTACTGAAAAAATGAGTATCCATGGATCTTTTTGCCCAGTGCGGTCCGGTACAGCAAATCAGGGTGGAAGAATAATCCCCAGCCATCATCATAAGAAATGTAACGCTGTGTAGAAACAGCCTGCCCTGGTGCGGTAAATACCAATGTGCCCTGATCAAAATCATAATGGGAACGCCCATAGCCCATTGATCCTTTTAACTGTTTAAGATACACCGCATAAAACCCCAGGCGGAACACGGTTTCCTTTTCCGGAAAGTTATTCCTGCTGACCTGCTGCAACGGAAGGAAGGAAACTAATGGATGCTTCGGTGGAGGGCAGCTGTAGAGCTTATGCAGCTCATGTATGGTATTGATATCGACGAATGATTTTTGCATGCAGTAACAGATTAGGGAGCCAAGTAAATTTACTAAAAAGTGCTGACCATTTTCAAGGCTGCCACCTGTACCGCCAGGCTTCTGTAACGATGATTGTACGTTTCATAATTGTATTTCTTATAATGATTTTTTTATTGTCAGGTGTTAAACAATGAAGCAGAGGTAATTTTCTCCTTCAGGCGATAGCACCTCCACTGACCAGAAGCTGCTGGCCGCTTACAAATCCAGACAGTTCACCAGCGAAAAATTCTGCAACATTTGCTACATCCTCCGGTGTGCCCATCCTTCCCATGGGATAAAATGTTGGTACGATGGCCCTGATAGGCGCTTCTGCGTCAACAACAGTATGGATTCCTGCGCCTTCGGTTGCCGTGGGCAGTATGGCGTTTACAGTTATGCCCCTTTTACCTAACTCTTTGGCCAATACCTGCACCAGGTACAAAGCAGCGGTTTTGCTTCCACCATGCAGCGCATAGCCGGCGTTGGGCAGTCCGGTAGTGCTGGAACCGATATAAATAATCCGGCCATTGTCGGCAACATGCCTGGCTGCCGCCTGCATAGTGAAGAATGCGCCCTTTGTATTGGTATCAAACAGGCTATCAAATTGCTCTTCGCTAAACGCAGTAACCGGCACGCCTACCAATTCCAATCCTGCATTTACCACAACAATGTCAATTTTCCCAAATTCCTGGATGGCAACTTCAAATAGCCGGTTTATTTCAGCGGGCTTGGAAACATCCGCTTTCACTGCAATAGCTTTTACCTGGTAACTTTCAATCTGTTTAACTACTGCATCGGCGGCCACGCTGTTACTTGCATAGTTAACTACGATATGTGCGCCCAGTTGGGCATACCTCAAAGCAATTGCTTTACCGATGCCTCTTGAGGCGCCAGTAACCAGTGCCACTTTATTTTTTAACGGATTCATAAATATGTTTTTGAGTTTGAAAAATTGAGGAACAAACGCAAAGCATGTTCCTCCCCAGAACTAAATAAACATCCCACCCGATATCTCGATGCGTTGGGCATTTACAAAGCGGCTGTCTTCGGATAGCATTGATGCGACAAACATGCCCACATCGTCCGCATTTCCAAGACGTCCAAGCTCGGTCATGCCGGCAATTTGCTCGCGATGGCTGTCATCACCTTTTCCACCACCAAATTCTGTATCAATTGCCCCTGGTGCAACACTATTTACACGGATCTTCCTTCCGGCATATTCTTTGGCAAAATACCGTGTCAAGCCTTCTATCGCGGACTTAAGAGCACCATATACGGCAACACCAGGAAAGGCGAAGCGGGCAAGCCCGGAGGAAATATTAATAACCTGGCCACCATCAACGATCAATGGAATCAGTTTTTGCGTAAGGAAAAACACACCTTTAAAATTTACGTCCACAAGTTCGTCGAACTGTTCTTCGGTTGTATCCTTGATGAGGGTTCGCTGGGATATCCCTGCGTTGTTTACAAGATAATCGAAGTTCTCCCGGTTCCATTCCTGCTTTAGCACCTGCGAAATCTGATTGGCAAAGCCATTAAAGGAGCTGGTTTTGGATGTGTCTAATTGCAAGGCAACGGCCTTACCTCCGCTGCTGTTGATGGTATCAGCAACAGCTTTCCCCTGATCGGAGTTGCTGTTGTAAGTGAGGATAACGTCAATACCACGTTGAGCGGCATTTAACGCAATACTTTTTCCTATTCCACGGCTTCCGCCAGTTACAAGGACAATTTTTGATGCTGTTGTTTTCATCTTTTTAAAGTTTTAATTTATATAGCAAAGTTCAACAGCGCGGCGTAAGGCTACTTATACATTTCCGGACAGGTTTTATACATTTCGGAGATGCTGGGAATAATGTAGATATTTCAGTGAAAATCTCTACTAACAATTCAACACAAAACGCCTCCCATCAGCGTGGCTATGCAGACTGGTAATCGTATGAATAAGTCACTGCATTCCCTGCAGGAATGGCAGAACGAAGTAGTGATTGTACGACTTAAATTCCGGCTGTAAGATTTAGAAATGAAGAGAATTAACAAAGCTCCGGAGTACCGGAAGGGTAGGCGCCTCTGACGATTCCAATTAGTTTAGTTGAACACGCTGAATTAAACAGCTGTAAAATAAATGACAGCATCCACGAATCGATTATCGGGTTTTTACCTGATCCTGTTTGATGTAATTTATATCTTCACATTAAATTCTTTTAAAGAAAAACTCAAAGATTCAGCGCTATAGCAAGCCCTTTTACTGGTGCCGGAAAATCGCCCACTGCCGTTGCAGCGCCTGTTTCCAGGTTAATCATATAGAGCTTTGTTGTGCCTCCCTCTGTAAATAATGCGTATGCTTTATTTGAAGCGCCGCTGATGTCAAAACCATTGGCTTCACTCGCTCCTATACCAAGTCGCCCTAGTAAAATAACAGCTCCTCCGTTTGGTGGATCCTGCCTGTAAAGTGAGTTGCTCGCGTAGCCTATGTCGTACAATACAGTGCTTGCCGATCCGGCGGTATTATTGCTATAAGCCACAGCAGATATACCACTGCCAGGAGGATTAATATCAGTGTCTTTAGCGACTAATGTGCCGTTTTCCGGATGTATGCGCAGGTTCTGGCCTGTGTTGCTGACGATTCTTAACCGGTCTACGGATGGATTGAAGTCCACTCCAAAAGCGGTACCATTTAGTACTTCGGCGAAGGGGCTCGCGTTCACCGGAGTAGCCGCTCCGGTGGAAGTATTAATCCGGTAAAGACGGCTGGCGCTTCCTACTGCATACAGCTGGTTGTTGGCAGGACGGATATCCATGCCAACGATTGTTTCTCCAGGCAGAAGCCCGGTGATTGGTATGGCAGAAGCGGTAGCAGGTGAATTCAGGTTAAATGACAGCAGGTTGTTTCCGCTTGTTGCGAAGGCGTTGATAACAGGCTTATCTTCCTTTTTACTTTTTTTGCAGGCAATGTTGGTAGTGAGGCTAAATAATCCTAATGCTACTAAAATATAAAGTTTCATGATAGGATGTTTTATGGGGTTAATATCTACATAAAAGTAATAATTTTTGAATAAACTCTTATTTAGTCCATCAAATTGCCTCATTGCTATGCAATGTTCTTCCTTCTCCGGGATTCCATCCGGCCAGTACCAGGCCATCACTGAAAAGTTATCACCTGAAAGGTAAGCAGGTGATTCCCTTTAATACGAACGGGGGTGATGGTATCGGGAGCAGTTTTGACAAGTGAAAGAACTTTGCCCTGATAGTAAAGTGCCCGAAGGCTTTACGATGACCAGCGGATCTGAACGCGATGGTAAGTTGCTGTTATTGCAGGCAATAAAGCAGTGGAAGCTGAAACTGAAGTGGTAAAATGGTTAAGGAAAATTAATTTCATAAAATGATAGGAGGCTAAAGTCCTGTCAGTCTCAACACATCTGGACACCTCAACTGTTCATTATTTTTATCCAGTCTTTGACTACTTTCTGAAGATTTGCCTTCTGCTTTTTCACCTCCTCCATTGACCGGAATTTGGCATATGCCTTACCTTTAGGTCCGGGTTCGAGGAAACCGGTAGTGTCATTTAACAGCTCTCCTTTGTGAAAAATCACTGCTACAAAATCAGTTATCCTTGGATTTAGTGTCGCCATGGGCTCTTTGTAGTCGAAACTCGGGCCGCCCCATTTTACGTCTTCTTCTATCCCGGGACTGACTTCGCGGATTATTTTTACTACCGATGCTATTTCAGCTTTTAAAGGATGGTTAAGCTTACTTAAAAATTCGTCAATTTTGTTTGCTTTGTTCATGATTATTAGTTTTTCGATCTGGTAAAAATGAAATGATGTGCTAAAAACAATACCTGTTATCGATGAGTTGATTAACTGGTACCACAAATATGAGGCAGTTGTTTTTTTTAGACATTTACATTTGTTGAGGAAATGAAAATATTTTTGTGCATCCTCAACAAATGTTGAGGATGCACAAAAATCAGCGCGTTAAACTATTTTTTAGCCGAAAAGATCCTGCTCACCTGGGTTGGAGTAATTCCCAGATATGAAGCAATGTGGTGTTTTTTGATGCGCTTAATCAGGTGGGCATATTTTTTAATGAAGTCTTCATACAGATCTTGCGACGCATGTTGCCTGAAACCAATTTCTTCCGGTTCTTTTTCGATTATCCAATGACGTTCCATATAGTGGATGTAAAATGCCGCGATATCCGGATATTTCAGCGTAAGTGCTTTAAATAATCCAAAGTCATATTCCCAAACTATTGAGTTTTCCAATGCCTGGATAGTGGTCACACTTGGGGTTTTGCTCAAAAGAGAAGTTGTTGATGCCGCAAAATAACCTTCAGAAAAGAAACGTTTGATATAAATTTTTCCATTTTCATCTGACCAGTACTGAGAAAATAAACCCCGGGAAACAAAAGAAACATTCCTTGCAATATCCCCCGCTTTCACCAGGAAACTGCCTTTTTTATATTCTTTTCGCTTAAGAATTTGCATCCATGCAAATTCTGCTTCGGGAGTCAGTTTCTGATAACTGTTTATTTTTAGAAAGAATTCCTCCATTGTATCGAAAGTAGATGTCTTGCTTAAAGATAAATTTTCTACTCAGCACTTTTACCTTTTTGGGTTATAAAGTTTAAGTTCTGAAAATCAATGCCTTAAAATAAAACCCATTGAGAAAGCAGTAAGTTTGTTACCCCCAGGTGTGGTTCCGTCCGGTCCGTAAAAATATTTCTTCATTCCGGCTACGTAGTTTGTCGCTCACAAACGTATTAGTTATTTATCAACCAATTTACTATTCTTTCACCCTTCAATTTTAATACATGCGTTGAAGCAGTATTTAGTAAGAAAAGGAAAAGGGGCAATTTTTTTTGACGAAAAATTTGTCCTCAGGGCGATTCCGCCGGGAGCTCACCGTTATCTTTAAGATCAGCCATAGTCGCCATTATTAAAACCTGATACAATTATTTTATAGCCGCGTTTTTGAAACATGTATCGTGTCCAGCCTCCGGACAACAGGTATATCCAAACAAACAGACCAGGATAAATTTAAAACAAGCCTAATAAATTCCACTATGAACATGAGAGCGATTTACACTTTACTACTAACAATTTTTTATCTGACTGCTTCGCAGGAAGTACATGCGCAAGCGTACACCTGGAACCAGGTCCGGATAGGCGGGTCCGGTTCGTTGCCCTCTTTTGTGGCGCACCCTATGGTACCCGATCTTTATTTCATCACCACCGATGTAGGCACTCCTTACCGATGGAATAAGAACCTGCAGAAATGGGAGCATTTAATGCTGTTCAAAAAAATACCAGTCAACTACTGGAACTGGGAAGTTAACCAGCGTTGCGGCAGCATTGGTGTAGATCCCAGTGATGCCACCGGCAACATTCTTTATGCTACCGTGGAAAACGGCGCCGGTTCGGCGCCGGGCAAAGGGTCGAGCTCAATGGGTACTATCATGAAGAGTACCGACAGGGGCGACTCCTGGACTGACCTGCAGGTTCCTATTGTTGTACACCCTAACAGCACGCAGACTTACGGGGATCGTATACAGGTGGATCCCTCCAATAGCAATACGGTATGGGTTGTTACCGACCAGAATGGCGCCCTGAAAACGGACAATGCCGGCGCCAGCTGGTCGCAGGTAAGCGCCATCACCACGCCTGGCAACTGTTCCTTTATTCTTTTCGACAAAAGCGCCGGCACCGTTTCCATAAACGGGCAGAATGTTAGCAAGCGCATTTACATCGGCCGGCCTACAGGCGTTTGGGCATCAGATGACGGCGGTGCTTCTTTCACGTTGATGAGCAACAGCCCATTGTATCCTATCCGCGCCGTAATTCACGGCGATGGCACCCTGTACGTATCTGCCGGAACCGAGAATCAAAAAAAAGGCGTCTACAAGTATAAGAGTGGCAGCTGGCAGGACGTGTCTCCTGTAACTTTAGATCCAGATCCGGTTAATAGCGACAGATACTTCTCTAAAGTAGCAGTAAACCCTGCCAATTCAAATGATATTGTTGTAAGCACCCGCGGCAGCTGGCAAAAAGATCCTTATTATATTTCAAGGCAGGGCGGCGCCCCGGGCTCCTATACCCAGGGAAAGATCACCCGCGATAATTCGGAAGCGCCGCATTCGGCGAACGACGGGTTATATTATAATTCACCCGGGCATAATGCGGCTGCTTTTACCTGGGATCCTTTTTACCCGAACCGGATATGGCTCAACGATATGCTGGACGTGCTTTCCACAGATAATATCTTTGACCCGATTTCCAACTGGAAGATCCGCGTAGTGGGCCTGGAAGAAATTGTGGTAACAGGCCCTATGGCAGCTCCTCCGAGCGGCAAGAACCTGTTGCTCACCGCTACTGCAGATGTGGGAGGCGCCCATCACCGTTCCCTTACAGAACCATTGAACCAGGGCGCTGTTTCCGGCACCGCTCTGCATTACGGCATCGGCTCAGCGTTTAACATGCAGGGAGTAACTTTCCAGTATACCGACCCTAATTTTGTTGTCCGCGTAGGCTGCGACGGCCCTGCGGCTAATAAGATTGAAGCATCACGCGCGGGTTACTCCACCGATGGTGGTGATACCTACACCCTTTTTGGGAAATCGCCCGGTTTGCGTGGGCGTGTAGCCGTATCCGCTAATCGGAGAAATATCCTCTGGCTCACCCAAATAGATGTTAATGATGCTCCCGGTAACGTTTACTGGTCGGAAGACCTGGGCACTACCTGGACCAAATCCACCGGTACTTCTTCGGGCATCTTACCCGCTGGTCCGCAGTTCAACCTATATCCCGGGCAAAACCATCTCGTAGCGGATAAGGTAAACGGCGATTATTTCTATATCTGGGACCGCGGTTCTTTTTATGTAAGCACCAATGGCGGAAAATCATTCCAGAAAACAACTGCCACTGGTCTTACTGCAAACGCCGGCAACAACACCAATGGCTCTTCTTATGCCACTACCTCCAACATTGAAGCAACGCCGGGAAAAACAGGGGATGTATGGATCGCATTTTATGATGACGCCTATCCTCAATACGCCGCCCTTTACCATACCTCAGACACTGGTAAAACATTCAGTAAGGTAGGTGGCGAAAATTTCAAGCCCAAATGGATAGCTGCCGCCATGTCGGACACCACGGCCAATGCGCACCTGGCTTTGTACGCCACCGCCCAGATCCTTCCCATCAATGGCATTACCTACGGCGCCTTCCGCTCAGATGATACCGGCCGTACCTGGACCACCATCTTAGACCGGGTACCAGGCGTGGTGCAGAATATTACGGCAGACAATAAAGGAAGAATGTTTCTTGCCATCAGCGGGAATGGCATCTTCTTCGGCTCCCCGGTAGCCGGTCCTGTTCAGTCGGT
Source organism: Chitinophaga sp. W3I9 (assembly GCF_050434025.1). Classification (NCBI taxonomy): domain Bacteria; kingdom Pseudomonadati; phylum Bacteroidota; class Chitinophagia; order Chitinophagales; family Chitinophagaceae; genus Chitinophaga; species Chitinophaga sp. W3I9. Next base: position 2,182,041 of record NZ_JBNPWC010000001.1, on the reverse strand, counting down.
AGAAATAGTCAATCCCGCATCAGACACTATTGTAAGAGGATTCTCCGTGAAACTGGGTGCAAAGCTCACGCCCACCTATCCCACCAATCCTGCCATTACCTGGAGCTCCTCGGATACCGCCATCGCTAAAGTAGATCAGGTCGGGAAGGTGAGCGGCATTAATGCAGGTACCGCCACTATTACCGTTACATCGGTCGATGGAGGGAAAACGGATACAATACAGATTGTCGTCGTTCCTCCCACTATATCCACCGGTATTACGATAGACAGTGTGACGTATGGTACTATGAATACGCCCAAGCAGCTTATCGCTACTCTTGTGCCCTCAAATACCACTAATAAAACGCTGAACTGGTCCGTGGCAGATAGCACCATTGCAAAAGTGGATGCCAACGGCGTGGTTACCGGCTTAAAGCTGGGCACTACTACCCTCACCATTTCCACAGCGGACGGAGGTGCTACTAAAACCGTACAGCTGGTCGTGAACACCATTGTAACAGCCATCAATGCAGGTACAACGGCCACCACGGGAAGCCCGGCAACGCCACTTCAGAATACGGCAGTCGGTCAATACATACCTGAAGGGCCCACCGGAACCGATAAACTATGGCATGCAGGATATACCTGGAGTGGTCGCAATACCGCAACGATGGACCTGAGCCAGGTAACATCGCCTGCTCCCCGTCCCGTATATGAGTATATGCGCATCGGCAAATATTCGTCGAGCCAGCTGCGTTACTTTTTCCGCGACCTGATTCCCAATGCCAACTATTCGGTGCGCCTCCATTTTGTTGAGCCCAGCGATGCTGACAAGGCTAACCGGGTGTTTAATGTGAAGACCAGCGGCGACAGTCTCATCAACTTCAACATTTACCAGGCTGCAGGCAATAAGCTGAATACCGTGATCACACGCACGCTTCAGGCAAAAGCTGACAACGCTGGTGTAATAACGGTGATGTTCATTCCTAAAACGGGTACCAACGATCCTTACAGTGCTTCTATATCCGCCCTTGAGGTATCTATCATCCCGCTCCAGGGAATCAGCATCAATTCAGACAGCAGTAATCTCTATGTAAGCTATAAAGACACGCTGAAGCTGACCACTACACCGGCAAATGCCACCAACCGGAACCTGGTCTACAAATCTTCCAACGACGCTATCGCTACAGTAGATCTGAACGGTGTGGTAACAGGAAAAGGCGCCGGCACGGTTACTATCACCGCTACCTCTGCGGAAAGTAAATTTACGGCTGCAAAAACCTATACTGTTATCTACATACCTGTTACATCCTTAACGCTGGATAGCACTTCGGCCAACGTATTTGTAGGATCAACTTTACAACTGAACGCCAGCATCAGCCCGGCCAAAGCCAGCAATAAAGGAGTAGTGTGGACATCCTCAGATACCACCGTGGCTAAAGTTAGCACCAATGGCACCATCAGCGGTATCAAACAAGGCGATGCAATCATCACCGCCACCTCGGCAGATAACCCGGCTATTAAAGCACAGGCCAATATTCATGTAGCCAATGTACTGGCCACCGGTCTTACATTACAACCGGCCACCGCTACTATCGGGGAAAGGGATACACTGCGCGTGAAAGTTAATTTCGTGCCGGCTAATACCTCCATTAAAAAAGTAAGCTGGAGCAGTTCTAATACAAGCTTTGCTACAGTTGACAGTACAGGCCTTATCACCGCCATTAAACAAGGTACCGTTACCATTACCGTCAATACACAAGATGGCTCAGGGGCTTCAGCAGTTTTGCCGGTAACCGTGGTGCCGTTTGATTCCTGTGGAGGAATACCCAATTATGGTTTTGAAAGCGGTGTTATTAACTGGATAGCTTATAAAGAGTCTGTCGCTACAGTGGGCGCCGTGTACGCCGTTAGTGGTAAAGGCCATTCGGGCGACAAAGCCGCTACGCTGGGTTCCACTACAGCAAGCACCGCTTTGAACATAAAAGATTCCATACCTGTGAGAGGCGGCAGCGTCATCGTACTTAGTCAATGGGTTAAAGTAGAAAAAGATGCTACGGGTTATCCCTGGTGGTCAGGATATGGTGTTGGGTTTGTAAATAACCAGGGCGCTGCTACCGGTACCGCTTACCAAAAACAAATAGATAATGTGAACGCATACCGCGAGAACTGGGCTCAGATAAGAGATACCATTAACGTGCCTGATAGTGCCACAGGGCTTACTTATTGGGTTTCCAAGGTTGGATTCGGTACGGTATGGGTGGATGACTATTGTATAGAAGTTTTAAAAACAAATCAATCGGCTGTTTATGGCATAAACGCGGGTACTACGAACACGCCTCCCGGCCCGTATGCAAACACTACCTTTGCGCAATATGTTCCCGAAGGACCTACCGGAACCGATAAACTATGGCATGCAGGTTATACCTGGATACAAAGAGTGAGTTCTCCCGTAGATGTTTCATATGTAACCGATCCCGCTCCTCCGCAGGTATACGAGTATATACGTGTGTTCAAAAGCAATGTTTCCCAGATGCGTTATTACCTGCGTGGCCTCACCCCTAACACGGTGTATGCTATCCGGATGCACTTCGTTGAGGCACAGGACGCAGAGAAAAATAAGCGGATATTCAGCATCAGAGCCTCCAATGGACTGGACAGTCTTACAGACTTTAATATATACCAGGCCGCAGGCAACAGGTTGAATACCGCCGTAATAAAAACCATCAGGGCAACAGCCAACAGCGCAGGTTTGATAACGGTGATGTTTTACCCTAAAACAGGATTGTATGATCCTTACAGTGGTTCAATTGCCGGTATCGAAGTACGGAACTTAACAGCGGCAGATTCACTGCAAAGTGTAAATCAAAAACAAAGCATGGTCGCAGTGGCTGGCAATAAATTAAGCAGCGGTGCTAAACTGGATTTTACAACGGATGTATATCCGAATCCTTCCGGCGGCGTGTTTAATGTAAAAATGACTTCTTCCTCGAAAGCGCCGACGCTACTCAGGATTGTTAATAACTCCGGCACCATCATTTATTCTACAAAAATAAATGCCGGCGTGAATTACCAGGTTGGTGAAAACCTGCAACCAGGTATTTATTATATAAATATTAGTCAGGGTACACAAAGCAAAACGATGAAGGTGGTGAAACAATAATTTTGTTTTTTCTTTTAAAAAGGAGAACGCCTGTTAACAGGCGTTCTCCTTTTTTTATTCCTTTGCTCACCGGTTCAAGATTAACCGATATTCCATCTGCCGCTTTCTTATAAAAGATAATTGTTTACTGTTTGCTGTACATCGTGATTTCACTCATGTTTATTGAATTGGAATTATTCACCGTATGCAACACTCTTATGCGAATGTAACGTGCCGGCGGGGCCTGTGGAATGAAGTTAAATTTCATCGCTTCATTTCCGTCGTCTCCTCTTATGGCAGTGGTTAATAATGTCCACCCTTTACTGCTCATTTCAGCAGCCCATCCCGGATCCGTGCTTTTCAGCGACGTGGCTGCATTGGAAATATCCGCAATACCCCATACTTCAAACTCGGAAGGATTATTACAACAGTTCCTGCCTGTTTCCTCGATCTGACCCAGGTTGTATAATTTGCCCATGTCAAAAGTGAGGGTACGTGGCAGTGGGTCGTTGGAACCATTATCGTCGCTATGGAAAATGTTGGGATATCCCTGCGGACCTACGCTGCCATCCCATAATTTGCTGACGCGGGTGTCCGACTGGTAGATGCCCATATCATTTGGCAGGTCGTGTTCCTGGAACAGGCTTTTATCGCAGGCCACCAATCTGTAGATATCTGGGAAGGTATCGTAGCTGTTGGTATAAAAAGTATCCAGTGCGCTTTTTGAAGGAATGTAGGACGATTGGTAAGTGACTGCCTGACCGGCCTTGTAGCCGGGTAAATTAACAGAATCCTGGTCGCCGGCAATGGAGGCTACAGCAGCCACACCGGCGGCATTGGTATACCTGATACTGGTGCTGATATTAATAGTATCAGGTATGGAGAAGAACAACGTTACGGAGCCGTCGTCACGAACCTTATAAGGCGTAGTCGCATCCGGGAGACGGTTGTGTAATGAGCTTTTATAAATATTGCCGTATACATGCGCATTATCAATTTCCGTTACAATAGACCGGTTACCGGCGGCATCATAGGAATACAGGAAAAACGTATAGGCGTATTCGTTTAACCCGGTGATAAGGCAACGTACCGTATCTGAAGGATTATGCGAAGTGGCATTGATGGTTACGGAATCCTGCCGGTTGTTCCAGAACAACACATACTTGCTGATGCTGGGATCGGGACTGGGCTTCCATCCTATGGCCAGGCGGCCGTTGCCGGGAAACAGCGTAATCCCTGATACGGTACCGGGGTACTGCACCTCTGTATTGCCGAGGAAGTCGCGGAAGTCTGTTGCCTTCCGTGTACAGGCTATGAAGAAGAATAAACCGCAAAATGGTAAGAGGAGTTTTGCAGTTATGGGATACTTTCTCATCTCTTTATATTTTTAATAAAATAACTTTAAACAATACCGGTAGAGGGGATCAGGTAAGATACGCTACCTGTTATCGCCCCAAATACTGAGTTCCATGATGTGAAAGAATTCATTACTATGCGCTGCATTGGTAACACATTCAAACCGCATATACCTTACTTTGGGCAGGTTCAGCGAAAAGTTATATCCAAAGCCGGCATTCCAGAAAGCCAGATCGGCATTGTTATACGCCGGTGATACCAGTCCGGATGGTTGTGCAGGCAAATGATAAACGCCCATATTAATCCATCCGCCGGGCGTTGCCTGTCCCAATGCAGGAAGATTGGTGGTATCCGGTAGTATTTCATCCACCGGTTCATCTGCCCGGCCCCACATCACCCAGGTATCCGGATTGCCGTATCCCCAGAGATAATTACCATCATCCAGGCCCCTGCCCCAGAGTGTAAACCGGCTCAGTTTAGCTACCTGTCCCATGTCGAATGTTACCCATTTAGGTAATGGCGCCGTGGTAGGATAGGTAGAGTGATAGCCGGGCCGGCCGAGGTTATTATCCCACATGTAACGCAGTTCCCATCCAAAGCTCGATCCATCATCGGAATTGAGCTTGTAAACGTTGAACTTCGATTTATCCATGATTGTTTCGTAGATGGGCTTGATAGTGGCATACACCGTGTCGGAGATATTCCCGAATTCATCTGCCAGATATATTCCAAACTTCCTGGGGATGGTATCATATCCCCTGATGCTGTAATTGATATTTTCCAGGTTGGTGTAGTTCTGGTTTTTGATCTCCATCTTCTTTGTGGTGGCATCTTCCGTGATGGTCACCACCCCGATATTATCTTTAGCAGTGTTGGTAACACTGATGTTGATGCCGCCAAAATCTGCACGCATAACCACGGTGGGCAGCGCCTGAAGATATGTGGGGGTGCCGGGATGCACCGTTACTTTTACAGGATCAGATTTCACATCCGCACGGGTAACGGTGTACAGCGTTACCGTATAATCCTGGCTTTTTGCAAAACCGCCTACTGCGATGGTATCGGAATAAAAGGAAGACTTGGTTTGCCTGCTTTTGGTATCGTTGATCATGTATTCTGCCTGCACGTAGAGTACATTTTTTGAGTCGGGTAAGGTGTAGGTGATATAAGCGCCACCGTTTTTATTGATCACCCTGATATTAGAAACCGGCTGTGGTTTTGTTTTATCATCCGAAATTACATCGTTGTATCCATCATTCTTCTTACACGAATACTGGATCATCAGTAATGTAACCACCGGTATCAGCACGCGGAATATTTTATATATAGCATCCATATAAAAAATTAAAAACTGGTTTGAAATGATTTCGTTTACGCATGCCTGTTATCACCAATAAGGTGTTTGTACCAGGTTGGGATTGGTGAGCATGTCGTAGTCCTGGATAGGAAACAGGTAATCCCTTAGCCCGAATACCGGCTGGTATACGTTGGTGAGCTGGTAGAATCCCTGCGTGGTACGTTGTTTCGCGTTCCAACCCTGGAAAGGACCGTTGAGTACTGCCTGCAGTTCTTTCCATCTTCTCAGGTCCCATCCTGCCTGTCCTTCAAAGGCCAGTTCTATTCTTCTTTCCTGGTGGATGATCGCTCTTAATCCTTCTTTAGAACCGTATTTGGTGGGATTACGGGAGAAGTTGGACCATGCCTGCACCACTCCCGGCAAGCCGGCTCTTTCCCTTACCTTGTCGATATAGCTGTATACTTCTGCACCCGGACCATTGGCTTCGTTCAGGCATTCTGCGTACAACAGCCACAGGGCTGGTAAACGCATGAATGGCCAGGAGTAATTGGTTTGCACGGATGTTTGTCCGAAGGCAGTTTGCCATGGCACCAGTTTCTTTGGCCAATAGCCGGTAGCGTTATAACGGGTAGGGGTATACGCAGCAAATCCATTTACCGCATTTACATAGTTGGCGTTGTTATCGTCTGTGTTGGCAGAGCCAAACCAGATGCTGCCGTCGAAGGCTACGTCGGCATAGTACCGGGCTTCGCGGTAAAAGTTACCGCGGGCAGTGGTGTAGCCTTTGCGGATATAATACCGGTGCGCATCATCGCCGGTTTGCACTTTGTAACGGTTGGCATAATCCCAGGTACGGTCTTCATTGATAGGTACGCCGTTTTGTGTATAAAACAATTCCGACTGCGCCATTGGAACGGAGAAATTGGAATATACGGCAAAACCGTTGGAAGCTGCATCAGCAGTTACTCTTGGGGAAGCCATATACTGCCAGCCGAATTGCGGGTTGAGGGTCCATATTTGTTCTGTATTCCACGGATCGGTGAGTGCACCCTGCAAGGTTACCAGTTGTTTGGTAGTGTCGGACATATGCACGATACCTCCGCTGGCCCTGAACTGGTAGATGGCGGCACCCGTAGCTACAGCGGCATCAATAGCTACTTTGCAGGCGGTGGCTGCGCGTTGCCATTTAGTGGCATCATACGCCACCGGGAAAAGGTTTTGCCCTTCTTTTCCTTTGATGGATGCGTAATCAGGATTCCCGTTAAACAACGGGCTTGCCTGTGTAGCCAGCACTTCTGCCTTTACTGCTTTGGCAATTACGGCCGTAATACGGCCTGCTTCTGCACCGGCATTCTGTATTACATCCGGCAGGTTGGGAATGGCCTGGTCCAGCAGGCTTACTACATAACCAAAGCAGGAGTCAACGGATTGTTGCTTCAACCTGGTTTCATCTGTAGGCGTATTCACGGGCAAGGCTACATCCGAAATAGGAATGGGGCCATACATCCTGATGAGCCAGTAGTGATAGTACGCCTTCAGGAATTTTGCTTCTGCCACCCACCTGTTGCGCTGGTATTCCGGAAGGTCCAGCGGCTGATCTACGTTATCGAGAAAGGTGTTACACATGCGGATCGACTGCCACAGGTTCAACCCCATATTATAACCATCCCAGTAATTTAATAATGGATTGGGGCTGTTCTGCAAACCGCGCATTACGTTAAAGCCGTTGTCTCCGCCTGCACCACCGAGTGTGTTCTTATCCAGCAGGTCAATCGGGAAGATCACTTCGCCGGAGCTGGTGAAACCTGCGTTACGCCTCACATCCGCCAGGCCCTGCATGTTGGAATAACAACCAAACAGGTAAGCCTGTGTTTCATTTGCGTTGGCAAATGAACTGTTCAGCGTAGCGACATTGTCCGGTGTTACATCTAAGTATTTCTTACAGGATACTGATAAGATGACCGGCAATACTACCAACAATGTTCTTTTAAAAAATCTCATTGTTTTATATTTTTTATACTTAGAAATTAAGATTTACACCCAGGTTGAATACTTTCTGGATGGGGTATGCGAAGCCGTTGCCAGCCTGCTCCGGATCCCACAGTTTGAATTTGCTGAAGGTGAGCAGGTTCAGGCCACTGAAGTATACCCGGAAGTTGGTTAACCGTAATGGTGCGATCCATCTTTTCGGTAATGAATAACCCATTTCAACAGACTTTAACCTTACGAAACTTCCATCGCGCAACCACCAGGTGCTGCTTTGTTCGTTGTTGGCAATATGCGAGGTGGATAACCGCGGCCAGAGGGCGTACAGGTTCTGGTTTTCCTCGGACCAGTGATTGTCGGCGTATACCTGCAGCAATTGCGCGTTATCTGCAAATGGTGCGGTCGCTTTCGGATCAATAAAGAATGATTCCCTTGCCAGTCCCTGGAAAAATGCGCTCACATCGAAACTCTTATACCCGAAGGAAAAACCAAAGCCATAAATAATCTGTGGCGTGGTAGGCAAACCGATGGGCACCTGGTCGTCCTGGTTAATTACGCCATCCCCGTTAATGTCTCTATACTTGATGTCGCCGCCTTTAGGGAACTCGCTGCCAAAGTTTTGTACAGGAGAATTAGCGGCTTCTTTATCATCTACAAAAAGCCGTTCTGCCACATATCCGAACTGCTGGTTAACGGGGTTGCCGGTGGAAAAGCGGTATGCATATTTATACTCCGGTTCTTCGTAATAGCGGACTTTATTGTCTGTTACCGTGAGATTGCCCATAACAGACAACCACATATCTTTTGAAAAATTCTGTTTGTAATCGAGATGAAGATCGAACCCTTTTGAATCTACTTTACCCAGGTTTGCCTGGAGATTGTTGGAGGCGGAACCTTCAATACCAGCGGTAACGGGGATATATCCACGTTTGATCAGGATATTGTACCGGTTCTCGTTATATACTTCTGCGGTTACATTGAGTTTGTTGGCGATCGTCATTTCCACGGCGAGGTTACCTTTTTTGGAGGTTTCCCAGGTTACGTCCGGATTGGGGTAAGCCTGTATGGTAGTACCTTTAAGTGTGAAGCTATTGTTGGTACCGAAGGTAGCGCCCGGACCATTCGCGTCATCAGGCGTTACGCTGGAGAGATAGAAGAAACGCTGGCTGCCAATATTATCATTTCCTACCAGGCCGTAACTTCCGCGGATTTTCAGGCGGGAAACAATTTTGGCGATGCCGCCTTCCCAGAAAGATTCATTGGATACCACCCAGGCGCCGCCGATGGTGGGAAAGAAGCCCCAGCGATGTTGCGGTGCAAATCTTTCTGATCCATTGTAACCAAAGTTAAATTCAACAAAGTACTTTTTATCGAATGAATAGGTAGCTCTTCCTGAAAAACCGAGGTTCCTGTAAGGTAGTGATCCTAACAAACTACCGGCGTTACCGTAAAGTGTTTGCTGGCGGGTACCTATCACGGTACCGCTCAGGTTACTTTTTCCAAAGTCGCGGTTATAATCCACTGCGCCCTGTAAATAGATGTAGCTATAGATATTTTTAGCCCCTTCTGAATAACCGAGGAATTCCTGTGCTTGTCCGGGTGAACTGTTCAGCCAGTTGAGCACATAAGTATTAGCATCGGGGTCATAGCTTCCCACTCCATAATAGAACGGTTTATAGGAGCGGCTCAGGTCAAAATAGGAATAGCGGTTGGTGCTGAAAATACCTCTGAAGGTAAGTCCTTCTGTGATGAAGTTGAAGTCCTGGTTCAGCTCAAACTGTGCCGACATCCTGGATTCCGAAAAGTTTTTATACCCGTACATCAGGCTGGCATAGGGATTATTCAGCAGGGAGCCATCGTTGCCATAGGCGCTGCCGAATAAGATATGATTGGTGTTCGCATTTGCCGCATCCGGTTCGTAATAGGCAGGGAATGCCACCGGGCTGGTGTGCAGCGCCCTGGAATACAGGTCGGTGGCTAACCCGGAGGCATCGCCGGTGATAGGTCCCGTATAGTCGTTGAAGTTACCCCAGAGACGTACCACTGCTTCGGTTGTTTTGGTAATCTTTACGTTTACATTGGAGCGCAGCTGGTAGTTTTCGAACTTCATGCCGGAGTTGAAGTTGTTCACGGGATTTACCTGTAAGATACCATTGTCGCGGGCATAGGATCCGGCGATATAATATTTGGTTACATCTGATCCGCCTTGTACGCTGAAGTTGGCGCGCTTGGTGGTCGTTTGATCTTTGAACAATGTTTTCATCCAGTCGACCGCCGGGTATACATACGGATTGCTCCCTGGCGCTTTATCGATAGTAGCTTTGGTAGCGAGTATGGCGTTGGGCGTGAAGTATGGCGTAGCCAATGGGTTCCTGGTAGTTACTGCTTCATTGTATTGATTCATGAAAGTAATCGGATCTGCCAGTTTCAGGTTTTGCGTGGGTGTTGAAATGGCATCTTCCAGGCGTACGCTTACCCTGGCTTTACCTGGTTTGCCTTCCTTGGTAGTAACGAGGATTACGCCGTTGGCGCCCCTGGCGCCGTACAGGGCTGCAGCGCTGGCATCTTTCAGGATAGAAAAGCTGGCGATGTCATCTACCTGTAAACGGGCCAGGTCGTTGGCGCTCAGTTCCACGTTATCAACGAGGATGAGCGGGCTGGCGCTGTATCCCAGGGTAGTAACCCCGCGGATAAAGAACTGGGAGTTATCTGCTCCCGGCTGACCGCCGCGCTGGAAGGCGATTACGCCGGCCATCTGGCCGGCCAGGGCGTTGGTTAAGTTACTGGTGGGGATTTTCAGGTCCTCCGGGTTGACGCTGGTGACCGAGCCAACCACGGCTTCCTTTCTTTGCTTGCGGCCGAAGGCAGTTACCACTACTTCATCTACCGAGGCGATCACACTTTTTAACCGGATGTGATAATCTTTTTGTGTGGCGCTTACCACAAACCGGTGTTCGATAAAGCCTACGAAGGTTACCTGGATGGTGGCGCCGACGGGTACGTCGAGGATAAATTTACCATTCCGGTCGGTGGCGGTTCCACTGGAACTTTTGCCGTTTACCGAGATGGTGGCGCCTTCCAGGGATCTGCCGGTGGTGTCGGACACCGATCCGGTAATCGTTACCCGGGCCGGTGTTTGCGCGTGAGCGCTGCCTGCCAGTATCAATAACAGCAGGGTCAAAAGGTAGCGGGGAGCGGATAATGCCGTTGGCAAAACGGCAGTAAATCTCTTCTTGTAGCAAGTAAATTTCCTGAACATATTAAGAGCAATTATTGGAAGTATAAAAAACATAACGTGTATAAAATGCATAGCGATGCTTCCGGATATCCTGCAGGACAAACGGCCATCATAGTTATACGTGGCATTCAGTAACTAATGTAAAGGGAGAAAAAAAGTTTATTTCATAACGTTTACTTCATTCATTCCGTCATAACCTGGAAACCTGTAATTCTATCGTAATTAATGATTGATGTTGGTATCTCGCGAAATAGAAATGTGATCCTGTACTATCCTATACTATCCTATAGCAAATATATATTTTTTTCATAACCGCCAAAAGAAATGGGCAATTATTTTTTGCAGTGCCGCAAAAAAGGCACAGGAGGGTTAAACCGCAATCAGGTTAGGATAAAACAATATCATAAGAAGCGTAAAGGATACGTTTAACACGTATCCTCTCGCTTAAAAACTTTATAAATAGATTATAACGATTTTCTCCTGATAAGTACAGTGGGGATTATTTCCCGGATCTTTTCGCGGGTTAAAACAAAGGCAGCAGCCTTTTCAGCCATGAGTTTGAAGTCGGTGGTATAAGTGGTAATGCCGTCGAAAATCAGTTCTTTTACAATATCATCGTTGTGCGAGAGGATGCCAATATCTTTACCGGGCTTGAGTTTCATTTGTTTGCAATCCTTGAGCATGGTCCACAGCTCGGCATTGTTGATAGTGAAATAGACCTTCCCTTTTTCGAGGGTGCCTGGCAGGTATTCCGGTTTTATTTCGCTTTTGATATTAAAATCTTTTACAAACTTCTTAAATGCCTGCAGGATCTCTATGGGGGTATCGGCTACGGGCCGGTGATAATACACCATGCCTTTATATTGCTTGATCACTCCTGCCAGGGCAGAAAAGGCTTTGTAGGACGACTGCTTAAACTCCTGCGCCACATAGGAGTAGTCACCGGGAATAGGCTCGTAGCGGTCTATCATCAGGAACTTATCCATCGGCAATGCGCCGAGGATACCGGCGGTTTTATTGTGCGGGATAGGCGCCACCACGTACATCCCATACTTGCCTTTTATACTGTTAACGATACTTTGCAGTACTTCTATATTATTATGATGGAAGAAAATATCGATATGCACATCTTTGCCTAAACCAGCGCGAAAGGTTTTATAGAACATTTCCTGGAAGGCATCGAAGGCAAACAATACCAGGGCAATGCGCAGGTGCTGTTTGATATTCACATTGGCCACGAAAAAACCAACCCGGTTCCTCGGCTCTACAATTCCCCTGCTTACCAGCTCCTTATAGGCTTTCGCAATTGTTTCCCGGGCGAAACCAAACTCATTGATCAGTTCATTCACAGAAGGCAGCATATCCCCCTGTGCCAGTCCTTTATTTTGGATAGCATTTAAAATACCATTCACCAATTGTTCATGCTTGGATAATCCGCTCACTGCCTCCATTTCATAAACCTGTTCAAATACGTGGTTCATACCGGGTTAATTAAATTGTCACTGTTGAATATGTATTTCCGGAAAGCAATGCTGCTGTCCTATCCTATACCAACAAAAATAGCATTCCCTTTTTATATCTCCTGAAGAAAAAATCCGTTAAAAGCCGGGCTTTATATTCCCATCGATTTGTTATATTCGGTCAATTTCAACAAGATGGCAAAAAAACACAGTTTTGGCCCTGAAATTATAGAAGGCCATATCGACGAAAATATGCTTACCGCCAAAGTGAAGCTGGCGGCTATTCCCGAACCTGTTTCCCTGATGATAGACCCGGAAACGGTTAGTACGGAGCCGGACGACTTTAGCGCCCTGGTGGAAGCAACAAAGAAACTGGTGGCCTACCTGGATGGTGGGAAGTTCGGGGAAATTGTTGACGCCGTTGCAAGGGAAATCAACGAAAGTGCCTATGGCCAGCAGGATGTACCGCCTTCGGCTGATGAGTTAACCGCCCTTATTAATGATCTCGCCTTAACAGGCATTGAAGTATTTCCGGAAGGTTTCATGCTAAATTTCATCGCTGAAAAGATCTTTCCGGGATCGGAGATCAAAGTACAGCTGGAAGAGGATTTCTCTATTGACGACGTATCCATTTATGACTAAATAAAAAATACAGATATGCAGTTACCAGGTAACTGCATATCTGCATAACATATCCGGCAATTAGTATCCCGGGTTCTGTTCCAGGTTAGGGTTCAGATCTTTTTCCCCTACCGGGATCGGCCACAGGTAGTCGCGCAGTTTATCAAACGTGCGGGTTTCAATCTTCTTACCATTGTAGTTTTCAATAGGTGCATTCATCACGGTTTCAGCGGTTTTCCAGCGGCGGATATCGTTGTAATACAATCCTTCCCCGGCAAATTCCACGCGTCTTTCATGACGGATTTCTGCGCGCAGCGCATCTTTGGATAAAGAAGTGGAAATATGTGGCATTTTCACCCTGTCGCGGATCTTGTCGAGCGCAGCGAAGATGGTAGCATCCGGTCCGCTTACTTCGTTTTGTGCTTCTGCGTACATCATCAGGATGTCGGCATATCTCAATACGATAAAGTTGATATCAGACTGGCCGTCTTTCAGATCCGACTTATCTTTTGGCGGTGCAATACTGTCATAAAGGCTATACTTCTTCATACCATAACCCGTAATAGCAAAACGGCTGGCAGGAATAATGGCGCCGCGGTACATATCGGTCGGATAGGTGAAGGTGCCGTATAAGCGCGGATCACGGCGGAGATACGGACTATCTGCTTTATATCCTGAAGCCGGATCAGTGATGGGCAATCCATTATTCATGTAATAGGTTTTCGCCAGGTCCAGCAACGGTGCGTTGGTGTTGTATTGCGTACAGATCAGGTCGAATGAGCTGCCCTGCTGCGGGAAAATATACTGCACATCAAAAATAACTTCCTTGTTATTTTCATTGGGCTGCAAAAACAATCCCCGATAATCGGCAAAGAGTCCATAGCCGGTGCCGGCCAGCCCCATAACGCTATAGGCGGCATCGGCTGCTGCCTTCCATTTCGTCAGGTCGTTGGATGGATTCAGCAACGGGCTGGCTTCGTACAACAGCACCCTGGCTTTCAGCGCCATGGCTGCGCCTTTGGTAGCCCTGCCTACATCCGCTCCTGTGTATTTCACTGGCAGAAGCGTAGCAGCCATATCCAGGTCTTTCAACACATTGGCTACCACTTCTGCACGTGGAGTACGCGGTAACTTAGCCTGGGCAGTTCTATCAGGCGGATCGAGGATTAACGGCACTGCACCATAATAATTTTCAAGTATAAAGTAATAAAGCCCTCTCAGAAAATATGCTTCCCCTTTCATCCTCTTCCGGATGTCCGCCTCAATTGCAGTTACTTCATCTACCTTCTTCAAAAAAGTATTGCAACGGCCAATGCCGCTGTAGCAATCGGAGTAACGGGCAGTAACGATACCACCGGTACTCGACATCTGGGTACCACGGGCAATGGAATTAAAGCTCATGGCATCCGTTTGGTTGTAGGCGTTGGGAGAAAGGGTTTCTTCCCAAAGCGCGGTGGCATTGTTGGAGGTTTTACCACCAAATATGCCCTGGTTGCGCAATACAGAGTAGCAGCCTACGAGGCCGGCGTTGGCCGCTTCCGGTGTTTGCCAGAAGGTTGATTCCGGGTAACGGTCGTGCGGAGAAGTATCGAGCAGGCTTTTGTTGCAACCTGCAGCAAGGAGACCCGTGCAGGAAAGTAAGAGATATATCTTTTTCATACTATTCATAATTTGGATGTTTAGAAGGTAACGTTGATACCGCCATTAAAGGTTTTCAGCATTGGATAAGTATACAATGTTGTTTGATCCAGTATAGATTCCGGATCAAAATCTTTATAACGGGAGAAGGTGAGCAGGTTTTCCGCGTTGATAAACACACTCACTTTCTGGATCCTTGCTTTCGACAACCATTGCTGTGGCAGTGCGTAACCCAGCTGAATATTCTTCATTCTCAGGTAAGAGTTATCCCTTAACCAGAAAGTAGAGCGCTGGAAATTATCGATGCTGCCCGGTGCTGGTAGTTACGATAGGCAGGCGTGCATCTCTTTTTTCCGGTGTCCAGGCGTCTCTTGTCCATTCCCAGGTAGCATTGGCGCCGTTGTTAAACGGATAAGCCAGGTTAGCAGTAGGCAGCACTTTTACACCGCCAATTCCCTGAAATGAGGCACTCAGGCTGATGCCTTTATAGCCTACATTGAATCCGAAACCATAGGTATACTTCGGTACGGATGAAGAGCTGTTCACAATTACACGATCGTCGCCGTTAATGATGCCATCTTTATTAACATCCTTAAATTTGATATAGCCTGGTTTTGTATTGGCAGATTGTTTTGCGCTGGCATCTATTTCTGCCTGGCTCTGGAAAATGCCTTCTGCCTGTAAAATATAAAAAGACTCAATGGGCGATCCTGCCTGAGTAATGGTACCTGTACCATAAATAATTTCACCATGCAGGTCCACTACTTCATTTTTATTGTAGGCCACACTTCCATACACATTCAGATCCACTTCGCCAATATGATCACGATATTGTGCTACTACTTCGAGACCCGTATTATCTACCGTACCTACATTCTGTTTGGCGCCGGCCAGGTTACCCACCTGGGAAGGCATGCCTACTTCACGAAGGATACCATTGGTGCGTTTCTTATAGGCATCAACGGTAAGGCCTATACGATTATTCCAGAAGTTTACATCAACGCCCATATTGTAAGCATTGGTGATTTCCCATCTGAGCGTGGAATCTGCATCCGCAGTTTTCGCAGCGCCGGAATTTAATACGCCGCCAAAACTGTAGTCTTCACCCAGGTTGACGGTTGGGTCTGTCGTGTACAGTGCAATGGCCTGGTTACCTAATTTACCGGCGGAAGCACGCAGCTTCAACACGTTGATGAAATCAGAATGAAAGAAGGCTTCTTTATCAATACGCCAGCCGGCAGATACGGAAGGGAAAAACGCCCAGCGGCTGTGTCTTCCCAGGCGGCTGGAACCATCATAACGGAAGGTGGCCTCCAGCAGGTATTTGCCATCATAGTCGTAGTTCAAACGGCCAAAATAAGATTCCAGCACATCGCGGGTAAGATTTCCGGAGGTAGCGTTCCAGGTAGTGCCCGCGCTTAATGCATCCAATCGTCCATCCAGGTAACCATACATACTGGTGGCCCATGAGTCGGAATCGAAATTGTCATAACTGGCGCCCAGCATGGCAGAGAGATTGTGTTTCCCTTTGAACTGGTGTTTCCAGTCGAGCGTGTTATAGAAATGGATATTCATGTCGTTATAATCCGTTTTGGCTGACCGGGGCGCAGTAGCGGGACTGTTCCAGTTGATAGCCGCGCCTGTTTTCGGATTAAAAGTTTGCATACGTGGTGTAAAGCCGCTGAGCAAACCATCATATTTATCCACACCAAACTTGATGTTATAGTTGATATCGAAAGGCAGTTTATATTCTGCGAAAACGGTGGTCAGGAAGCGCTGGATCTGTTTGGTCTGTAAACCGTTGTATGCCAGCATACGCGGATTCTCCCAGTTGTTGCGGCCAGCTGTTCTGAGCCAGGAGTTGCCATAGCGGCCATCCGGCAGCGTATCTGTGAGGATAGGCAATGTACGGGCCAGGTAAGTCCAGGTATCTGTATAAAACGGCGTGGTGTAGGTTCTGTAGTAACCATCCATGGTGATACCCGCGCGCAGGCGTTTGGATACTTCCATGGAAGCATTCAATCCAACGGAATATTTCTTTTCATGGTTACCAGGTCCGAAGAGGATACCGTCCCTGTCGAGGTAACCGAGTGATAAGCGATAATTATACTTTTCGCCGCTGCCGGAAATAGCCAGGTCATGTTTCTGGATCACGCCGTTTTTCAAGGCAATATCATACCAATTATTTGCGGGATAAGTGAAAGGATCAGTCGCCATTCCTTTCTGGTACTCGTCTATATCCGCTTCTGCGTATTCAATGGCTTTTCCTTCATTGATGAGCGCCTGATTTTTCAGTTTCATATACGCGATAGGATCGCTGATCACATCCGGCAGGTAGGTTGCTTTTTGCTGACCGTAGTAATAGCTGTAGTTAACGCGGGAGCTGCCTCTTCCCTTTTTAGTGGTAACGAGGATAACGCCGTTGGAACCGCGGGAGCCATAAATGGCGGCAGCAGCATCTTTCAGTACCGTAACGGTTTCAATATCGTTTGGATTGAGTTCATCCATGGAGTACTCGATACCGTCTACCAATACCATCGGCTCATTGGCTCTTGCATCGGTGCTGCCAAAAGTATTCAGTCCCCTGATACGGATGGTGCTGCGATCCACACCTGGCTGACTGTTGCTCAGGTTGGCGAATACGCCGGGCACGCCATGCAATGCGTTACTTACGTTGGTAAGTGGCTGGCCTTCCTTATCCACCATATTCACGGTGGTGATGGCGCCGGTGAGCGTGGCTTTTTTCTGTGTGCCGTAACCGACCACCACTACATCGTTTAATTTCTGGATATCTTCCTGTAACACTACCAGTACATCGGAAGATTTTACTTTCACCTCTTTAGGCAGGTAACCTATGAAGGTAAATTTCAAGGTAGCGTCTTTAGGCGCGGTGAGTTTAAAAGCACCGTTTACATCGGTGGCGGCGCCGCGGCTGGTACCTGCCACCTGTACGTTCACCCCGATCAGCGGCGTGCCATTGGCGGCAGTTACCTTACCGGTAACGGGAATGTCCTGCGCCTGCAGGGATAAGCTGCCGGCGCCGATGATCCCGATACACAGCAACAGGAACGTGGCCGGTTTTAACAGGCGGAATCGTGAAAAGAATTTCATAAGTGTGTTTGTTTTTTTTGTTAGTATACTGGTAGATAAATAATGGTCAGAGCCCTGCTTCGCGTAATCTGTTTGGGTAATCGGTTATAATACCATCAACGCCCAGTGCTTTCAGCTTTTTCATTTCGTTAACGTCATCCACTGTCCACGGAACAATCTTAATATGTTTAGCATGGCATTTGCTCACCAGCTCCGGTGTTAACCAGCTTGTAGTTAGGATTATAGAAAAACGGTGTGAAGCCCAGTTGCTCCAGGTGCTGATCGAACCCGTTCTTTTTATCATCTGTCAGAAATCCCAGTGCCATATCAGGATATCTGCGGTGCAGTACCTGTAACGGGCGCATATCGAAAGACTGCACCAGCAGGCGTTTCCCGAGTGGCTGCAATTGCTTTACCGCCATCAGTTTATCCATATACTCTTCCGGTGCGGGTTGTTCTTTACCATCTGATTTTTCGGAAGATTTTATTTCCAGCAGATAGTAAGGCGCCGGCATATGATGCGCTTTCGTATAGGCTTCTACGGAGTCTATCATTTCAGACAGCAATGGTGCGTAAGAACGCATGCGCTGTTGTTCCGGATAAGCCGGGTATGGTTTTTCCCCGATGATAAACGGCCGGATATCGGCATAGTTCATCTGGTAAAAAATATAGTCCGTGCGCTTTTCTGCCGGGATATCTTTTCCATCCGGCGTGGTGGTGTATGATGGCGTAAACGACGCGTCGTGGTACACCATTACCTGGCCGTCTTTCGTGATATGCACATCAAACTCAATGGTATTGGCGCCTTCCGTTAACCCGCGGTACATGGCAGGAATGGTATTCTCCGGCATTAAACCTCTTGTGCCGCGATGTCCTACTTTATAAAAGGAAGGATACCCATTTTTTGCAGCAGTAGTTGTTTTAGTTGTTTTACATGCATTAAAGGTGCATACAGCGGCTACCGCCATGGCGCAGCCTATGAGACTGATATTAAACTTTGTTTTCATTGCGCGTGGTTCTAACGTGTTATTAATTGCGTATATAGGTAAACGTTATCTACTTTAGTAACAGGTACAGTGAAGCGGCGATTACAGCGCCGGCCAGTGGCCCGAAAACAGGTACCCAGGAATAACTCCAGTCGCTGTGTCCTTTTCCTTTTATGGGCAGCAGTGCGTACATGATGCGCGGACCCAGATCCCTGGCAGGGTTGATGGCGTAGCCGGTAGTGCCGCCAAGCGACAACCCGATAGACCATACCAGCAACATTACCGGCATGGCGCCGAGCGAACCCAGGCCCACCGGTGTTTTCTCCGGTCCTACTTCTGCGTTGGTGAAATAGAAAATGGTAAACAGCAATACAAAAGTGCCGGTAGCTTCACAGATGAAGTTGCGCCAGGTATTTCGTATAGCCGGCTCCGTGCAAAACACGGCACGCTGCAAACCTTTGTCGGGCGTATTATTAAGATGATCTTTGTAATTGAGCCATACCAGTGAAGTACCCAGCATAGCGCCCAGCATTTGCATGGCAATAAACAAAGGCACATCTGCCCAGTTGAATTTGCCCGCGGCAGCCAGTGCAATGGTAACAGCGGGATTAAGGTGTGCGCCGCTGTAAGGGCCGGCGAACACTACGCCTATATACACCGCCAGCGCCCAACCGGTGGTGATCACGATCCAGCCGCTGTTGTTACCTTTGGTTTGATGCAGTACCACGTTGGCTACCACGCCGTTTCCCAGCAGCAGCAATAAGGCAGTACCTATGAATTCAGCTAAAAAAGGATACATAGTTTATAATTTTATTGGTGAGCCCATGCTTTTGCGGCATTTACTGCGCGGTTCCATCCATTGATCCATTGCTGGCGTTGTTCCTGTTCCAGGTTGGGAGAGAAACATTTGTCCATTTTCCACTGGCTGGCAATTTCTTCCAGGTTCTGCCAGTAGCCTGTGGCCAGTCCGGCGAGATACGCGGCGCCCAGCGCAGTTGTTTCTGTAATACCTGGCCGCACTACTTTCGTTTGCAGGATATCTGCCTGGAACTGCATCAGCAGGTTGTTACCGGTAGCACCGCCATCTACTCTCAATTCCTTTATGCTGATATTGGCATCTGCTTCCATCGCTTTCAGCACTTCCATTGTTTGATAGGCAATGCTTTCCAATGCAGCGCGTGCGATATGCGCGGCGTTGGTACCACGTGTCATGCCTACGAGTGTACCGCGTGCGTGCTGGTCCCAGTGCGGAGCGCCGAGTCCTGCAAAGGCGGGTACCAGGTATACGCCATCGTTTTGTTCTACGCTGGCAGCAAGTGCTTCCACTTCGGAGGAGGCCCGGATGATACCGAGACCATCGCGCAGCCATTGCACAATAGCGCCGGCGATAAAGATGCTCCCTTCCAGTGCGTATTGTACCTGTCCGTTTACTTTCCAGGCCACCGTGGTGAGGAGATTATTTTTACTGATGATGGGTGTGTCGCCGATGTTCATCAGCATAAAACAGCCGGTGCCATAGGTATTTTTTACCATGCCGGGAGCGGTGCACATTTGCCCGAAGAGCGCCGCGTGCTGATCGCCTGCAACGCCTGCAATCGGGATCTGTACGGCAAAGATGCCGGGAGCGGTTTCGCCACATACTTCACTCGATTGTTTTACTTCCGGCAGCATAGCGGCAGGAATATCCAGCATGGCCAGCAGTTCATTGTCCCATGCCTGGGTGTGGATATTAAACAGCATGGTGCGGGAAGCGTTGGTGATATCGGTAGCATGCACCGCGCCATGGGTGAGGTTCCAGATCAGCCAGGAGTCTACTGTTCCGAAAGCCAGCTTGCCATCGTTGGCGCGTTCCCGTGCCCCGGGTACATTGTCCAGGATCCACCTGATTTTTGTTCCGGAGAAGTAGGCGTCAATGACCAATCCTGTTTTTTCGCGTACCAGGGTTTCTTTACCTGCTGCTTTGAGATCGTCGCAGAAACCGGCCGTACGCCTGTCCTGCCATACAATGGCATTATACACGGGCTTACCGGTTTCGCGATCCCATACCAATGTGGTTTCGCGTTGGTTGGTGATACCGATAGCGGCAATGTTACCACCTTCCAGGCCCACTTTCGCCATTGCTTCGGTGGCTACGCCGATCTGGCTGCTCCATATTTCAGCGGGATCGTGTTCCACCCATCCTGGTTGCGGGAACAGTTGTGTAAATTCTTTCTGCGCCGTGGAAATAATTGCGCCTGCTTTGTCGAAGATAATGGCCCTTGAGCTGGTCGTGCCCTGATCCATTGCCATAATGTATCTGATCATGTTTTTCTTTTTTCCCGTGGATTTTTACGTGGATGTTGATTCCGTTTAGTCTATGCCGTAACCTTCAGTTGTTTATAGGTAGTGCCATTTTTCAGGAGGTAGTGTTGTGCCACCTGTATAAAATCCTTCACTTGTTTTTGTTGCCAGTTGATATCCCTGTTCATTTCTGCGGCCATAATGGCGGCTGTTGCGGGCGCCATGTCTATAGCGGCCTGCGCATCCAGGAAGAGTGCGCGCAGGCGCCTGGCCAGCACATCTTCCACAGTTTGGGCCATTTCATGTTTCACTGCCCATATCACCTGTGCTTTGATGTATGGCAGGCGTGGATGCAGTTGCTCTTTCATGTCGGGATGCAGTGAAATAAATGCCTGTATCCTGGCGGCATCGCTGCCGTATATGTCCAGCGGTGCGGGCGCGGATGGTTGTTGCTGATACCCGTGGATATGCAGTGATTTTGTTTTGCATCCTACCGGTACCAGTCCACCGGTTTTGATGGCCTGGTCCACCGTATCTTCTGCCATTTTGCGGAAGGTGGTCCATTTACCGCCGGTGATGGTAATCAGTCCGGAGGGCGCTACCAGTATCTTATGGCTGCGGGAAATTTCCTTCGTACTGCCCGTTTCTTTTTGCGGTGCTGCCAGCGGCCGTAATCCGGCAAACACGCTGAGCACATCTTCCCGTGCAGGTGGACGGTCAAGATATTTACCTGCGGTATTTAAAATAAAGCTGATCTCTTCTTCCAGTGCGATGGGTTCCATGCTGTGTTCATCGAGCGGTGTGTCGGTTGTTCCCAGGAGTACTTTGTTGTTCCAGGGTACAGCAAACAGTACGCGGCCATCATCCGTTTTCGGGATCATGATAGCGCTTTTACTGTTGAGGAAAGAAGGGTCCAGCACCAGGTGCACGCCCTGGCTCGGCTTTACCATATTGGGCGCCGCCGGGTTATCCAGTTGCAGTACTTCATCTACAAATACGCCGGTGGCGTTGATCACTGTTTTGGCCCGGAGCGTATAGATTTCATTGGTTTCCAGGTCCTGTGTGCGAACGCCGCTTATTTTGCCGGCGCTGTTTTTAACGAGGCCGTTTACCTTAAAATAGTTGAGCAGTACGGCGCCGTTTTCAGCAGCGGTTTGCGCGATATCAACCGCGAGACGGGCATCATCAAACTGACCGTCGTGATAAACGATTCCACCTTTCAGTCCTTCCTTCCGGATAGTAGGGAGCCTGTTGATCACTTCCGACCTGCTGATATGCCGGGAGCGTCCGAGGCTGAGTTTCCCGGACAGCAAATCATAGATCTTGAGGCCGATGGTATAAAAGGGGCCTTGCCACCAGTTATACTGCGGGATGATGAATTGCTGGTTGTGTGCCAGATGAGGGGCATTGTTAAGCAGCAGTCCTCTTTCGTACAGGGCTTCCCGTACGAGGGCAATATCGCCCTGCGCCAGGTATCTTACCCCGCCGTGTACCAGTTTGGTACTGCGGCTGGAAGTGCCTTTGGCAAAGTCGGCCTGCTCCAGTAGTAATGTCCGGTAGTTCCTGGTAGCGGCATCCATTGCTATACCAAGACCCGTAGCTCCGCCACCTATAATGATAAGATCCCAGGGTTGTTCACCGGCTTCCTTTAATTGCCTGATTGATTCAGTTCTTTTCATTTTATTCCCCTATAACTTTTAATTTGTTTCATTTATTTTCTTTGCAATAGTAATAAAAACAAAAAGAAATAATTTGAAACCAAAGTATAAAATAAAATGAAAAAGGTGAAAAAGTTATTGATGAATGGAAAAGAAATAAAAAGAAAAATGTAATATATTATTAATCAAATAGATAGATATAAATATAATATCACTATATCTTCATTTGATTTCATATTTCAAATTTTAGAGGTCAGAATGAAGGATATTAACTACCTAATACGTAATCATATTTAACCAAATGAAACAAAATTGCCGGATATTTGTAAGGAGCATCTTTTTCAGATTATCCCGTGTCAACACACTTTAATACGTTATTTTTATCTGATATGTCTATGATCAATATTGCGGAACGTCATAAGTTTATTCTCGGCAAACTGCACGAGAAGGGATATGTTAATGTACTGGAGCTATGTAAGGAGCTGGATGTATCGGGCGTGACTATACGAAAAGATCTCAAGCTGCTGGAGGATAAGTCGCTGCTATTCCGCTCACACGGAGGCGCTACGGTGCATAATCCATATACCATGGACAAACCGGTGAATGAAAAGGAGAATATACGCCGGGAGGAAAAACAACTGATAGGGCAGGCTGCCGCTGCACTCATCGTACCGAACGATGCGATCATCATCGCCTCGGGTACCTCTGTGCAGGCATTGGCAAAAAATATTCAACCCAAAGGGCATCTTACCGTTATCACCGGCGCGCTGAACGTAGCGCTGGAACTATTGCGCCGGCCGGAGATTGAAGTGATCCAGCTTGGGGGGCATCTCCGTAACAGCTCTACTTCTGTTACCGGGTCTTATGCAGAAAAAATACTGGAAGATTTCTCCTGTAGTAAACTATTCCTCGGGGTAGATGGTATCGACCTGGAGTTTGGTCTTACTACCACCAATATTATGGAAGCGCACCTGAACCAGAAAATGATGGCCACTGCGCAGAAAACCATTGTACTCGCGGATTCCACCAAATTCGGAAAGCGAGGCTTCGGTCGCATTTGTGCCCTCGAAGAAATAGATGAAGTGATTACCGACAGCGGAATTTCCGAACATATCGTCAGGAAAATGGAAGATATGGGTGTGAAAGTAACGGTAGTGTAAGAGGAAGACCGTTGTCTTCCTCTTTTTTTTATTTAATATTCTGCAAACGTTCCGTCTTTATAACACCATAACCACTGCTCGCCCGGCTCCGCGGACGATATCACGGGATGGTCCGTTTGATGATAATGTTGCGTCATGTGCTTTGACGGTGAATCATCGCAGCAAAGCGTAACACCGCAGGTTTGACAGGTACGCAGGTGCAGCCATTTGCCATGTTGTTTGATGCATTCTTCGCAAACATGCTCGGCACTAACCTTTACTTCGGTTATTGCTTCAAGGTGTGAACATAAAGCCATAAAAAATATTTTAAACTTCTGCCAGGTACTTATGCACCAGGCTAATACTCATGGAGCCCTCCCCTACTGCGGAGGCCACGCGGCTCATAGCGCCGGACCGTACGTCGCCGGCTGCAAAGATACCAGGACAGCTGGTTTCCAGCAGATACGGTTCGCGGTTGAGTTTCCAGAGCTTACCAAAATAATCAAATGATTTCATTTCCCTGCCGGTTTGCACATAGCCTTTTTCATCTTTGATGATGAGATCTCCCAGCCAATCGGTGTAGGGCCTTGCGCCGATAAAAATATATAACGCATCCGCAGGCACTTCTTTTACTTCCTGTGTTTGCAGGTTTTCTATCTTCAGCTTTTCCAGCCGGTCGGTGCCCGAAGCCTCTACTATTTCACTGTTGTTTAGAATGCTGATATTGGGAATATCCCGGATCTGGTCTATCAGGTAGGACGACATAGTTGCATTCAGATTTTCTTTCCGGATAAGAATGAATACCTCCTTTGCGAACTTTGACAGGTACACCGCTGCCTGGCCGGCGGAGTTACCACCTCCCAGGATGTACACGCTCCGGTCGCGGCACGAGGCGGCTTCCGTGGTAGCAGCGCCGTAATAGATGCCTGCCCCGGTGAACTTTTCTATGCCAACGGTATCCAGCTTGCGGTAATCCACCCCGGTGGTGATCACAACGGCGCGTGCATTTATTTCCGTACCATTTTCCAGGCAAACAATTTTATAATCTGCTTTGAGTTTGATTTCTTTCACCGACTGTGGCGATAAAAACTCCGTACCAAACCTGGTGGCTTGCGTAATCGCGCGCCGTGTGAGTTCTGCCCCGCTCAATCCCGAAGGAAAGCCCAGGTAGTTTTCAATACGGGAGCTGGTGCCTGCCTGTCCGCCGGGCGCATGACGTTCTATCAGCAGGGTTTTTAATCCTTCAGAAGCGCCGTATACAGAGGCGGCCAATCCTGCCGGACCGGCGCCGATGATCACTACATCATAGATCTCATTTTTTAAGGTAGGATTCAGTCCGATTTTCGCTGCAATATCAATGATCGCAGGAGCCGTCATCACTTCTCCATGCTCCAGTATTACAACAGGTAAAGCGGATGTATCCAGGTTATTCAGCTGCAACAGCAATTTTCCTTCGTCGCTGTTAGCATCAACGGAATGATAGGGAATCAGGTTGCTGGCCAAAAATTCCTTCATGCGGTAGGCATCTGACGAAAAAGGATAACCCACTACTTTAATCCCCTGGAACTCCGGGCGGTAATTGGTTTGCCAGTCGTCGAGCAGATCATTGATAACGGGATACAGCTTTTCTTCCGGCGGGTCCCAGGGCTTTTGGAGATAGTAATCCAGCCGCAATTCATTGATGGCTTTTATGGCGGCGTTAGTATCTGAATAAGCGGTGAGTAACACACGTTTGGCGGCAGGAAATATTTCCATTGCCTGCTGCAGAAAATCAACACCTTCCATTTCCGGCATCCGCTGATCGGAAATAAAAATGGCCACGGTATCATTCCGGTTTTTCAGTTCCACCAGGCTTTGCAGCGCTTCATTGGCGGAAAGGGTGCTTAAAATGCGGTACGATTTCCGGTAATACGATTTCAGGTCCTGCGTGATGGCGTTCAGCACCTGTCTATCATCATCTATAACAAATATTATGGGCAGACTCATATCTTCTACATTAATTATTCTCTATGGGAAATGAAATGGTAAAAATGGTTTTACCGGGTACAGAAGTTTGTTTCACTGATCCGCGATGACGCTGCACAATTTGCGATACTACATCCAGTCCCAGTCCTGTCCCTTTTCCCAAATCTTTGGTGGTAAAAAAAGGTTCAAATATACGTGATTGTATTTCTTCCGGTATGCCCGGGCCGTTATCGGTAATGGTGATATGCACACACTGGCGGTCCTTTGTGGTGGCTATTTCCAGCCGTCCTTTTTTAGCAGGTTCCATGGCATCCAGCGCATTATCCACGAGGTTGGTCCATACCTGGTTCAGCTCTCCGGGCAGCGCTTTTATTTTTGGCAGTGAGGCATCATAATTTTCTACCAGCTCCACGTTTCCTTTTCTGAACCGGTAATCCAGCATGGCCAGCGTGTTGTGGATACCGCTATGGATATCAATAAATTGTTTATCCGGCTCCTGGTCCATGTACGTATATCTTTTCACGGCGCTTACCAGGTCAAATATTCTTTTTGAAGAGATCTGCAGGTCGCCTACCATCCTGTTGGCTTCCAATGCACCATGTATCCAGTTGAAGATCACATCCAGGTGCGCGGGATCAAACAGCCGGCTGAAATCTTCCAGTGTAGTGGTTTCTACCCCGTATTCCGCCAGTATTTCTGCTATTTCTATCCGGGAGATGTTTTTGCTGTCCATCCAGTCCTCGATAGCAGTCGTTTTATCAGACAATTCCAGCACCGTAGGTGCTTTCACCGGCTTGTTGCTCCACCATTGCTGGAGGTTATCAACAATAGCGGTGGCCTGCTCCTGTGATAAACACAGCGCTGCCATCTCTTTAAATATGGCGGGAATATGGCTGATATTCTCAAACAGTTTATCCGAGCTTCTGCAAATGGCGGCTACCGGGTTATTCAGTTCATGGGCCAGGCCCGCGGATAATTTTCCCAGCGCCATCATTTTTTCGTTCTGCTGCTGCGAGGAAGTGGTTTCCCGCACGCGGCTCGTCATGATATGCACCAGTGCTTCCGTCAGTTCGTAATGTTGTTCAATATGTGCTTTAATCTTTTCCGACGGGCAAATCAGCAACCGGGTATCTTTCAGGCACAGGCCATTCCCCATGGCGTTTTTCACACGGGAAAAAGGCAGCCACCCGGTAATGTTATCGTCGTTCAGTTCCACTATTTCCCGGTAATGCCCGTTGATGGTGGCGGAGATGCGTATCTTTCCTGAAATCACAATGATGGTGGCCACCACCGGGTCACCGGCTTTAAACATCAGTTCGCCTTCCGGCACCAGCTTTTCCTCCGACTGGGATATCAGCCACTGCAGTTGTTCCAGCGGCACTTCTTTGAGAGCAGGAATACTTTTTAGTTGTATCGCAGTGATAGGTTCCATATAATTAGCGCTAATGGTCAGTTCTCAAATATAAGCTTTCAGCATCCCAAAAGCAAAAGGCCGTCCTTCCGGGCGACCTTGCTTCTTTTAACCAGTAATAAAGATATGCGGCTTTACAATAATTCAACCGTATTTTTCAGCCTGATATCGGCGGAAGAGGCGCCAATCATGAGGTCGAAT
Source organism: Chitinophaga sp. W3I9 (assembly GCF_050434025.1). Taxonomy (NCBI): domain Bacteria; kingdom Pseudomonadati; phylum Bacteroidota; class Chitinophagia; order Chitinophagales; family Chitinophagaceae; genus Chitinophaga; species Chitinophaga sp. W3I9. The sequence continues at coordinate 2,154,594 of NZ_JBNPWC010000001.1, read as the reverse complement.
GTACCCGGTTCGGCTATCCATTGCAGCTGGCTGTTGAAAAACGACAGCTTTTCCCTGTTGATGGTGAAGTGAATGGTTTTGCTTTCTCCCGGCTGCAGCTTTATCTTCTGAAAATCTTTCAGTTCTTTCACGGGCCGGGTAACGGAAGCTTCCCGGTCTCTCAGGTACAACTGTACTATTTCCTCGCCGGCATAAGCGCCGGTGTTGGTGAGTTTAAACGCTACATCGATGGTCTGACTGCCATTTATTTTATTGGTGCTCAGTGTAAGTCCTTCGTATTTAAAAGTGGTGTAACTGAGCCCGTATCCGAATGGAAACAGCGGGTCATTGGGCACATCGAGGTAGTTGGAATGAAATTTCTGGGTGGGGCCTTCCGGTTGCGGCCGGCCGGTATTTTTATAATTGTAGTAGATAGGGATCTGGCCTACGTTCCGGGGGAAGCTCATGGTGAGTTTTCCGGAAGGATTATAATTCCCGAAGAGTACATCCGCGATGGCGTTGCCGGCTTCGTGGCCCTGGAACCATACTTCCAGTAAGGAAGTAGCCTGTTCATTTTCGGTGGTAAGGGTTAATGGCCGTCCGCTCATTACCACTACTACCAGTGGTTTGCCGGTTTGTGCCAGTGCGGTCAGCAGTTTACGCTGACTTTCCGGGATGCCTATATCCGATCTGCTGGCGGCTTCGCCGCTCATTTCAGATGCCTCTCCCACCACGGCCACTACCACATCTGCCTTGGCGGCTGTGGTAATTGCCTCTGTGAGTAACTGCTCCGGTGTGCGGGTATCGATGTTTATTCTTTCGCCAAATACATTTACTTTTTTGGCAAAGCTGGTATCATCGCTGATGTTAGCGCCTTTGGCATAGAGGATATTCACGCTGCTGCCGGCTACCTGTTTCATGCCGTCGAGCACAGGCACTGATAATTGCGCGTCGCCACTTACGGCCCAGGTGCCGAGCATATTGCTTTTGTTATTGGCCAACGGTCCTATCAGCGCGATGATGCCTGATTTTTTCAGCGGCAATGTTTGCCGGTCATTTTTCAGTAATACGCAGGAACGGGCGCCCAGCTCCCTAGCAGCCTGCCTTTTATCTGCGCTCAGCACTTCTTTGGCAGCGGAAGCGGTATTGCAGTAGCGGTAGGGATCTTCAAACAGGCCGAGTTTATATTTTGCTTCCAGCACCCGGCGGCAGGCATCATTGATGTCGTTCAGTGTTACTTTACGCTCTTTCAGTGATTGCTGTAGGGTGGTCACAAAACCTTCGCCTACCATGTCCATATCCACACCCGCTTTTAATGCCAGCGCCGATACCGTTTGCAGGTTGCCCAGGCCATGGGCCATCATTTCATTGATAGCGGTATAATCCGTTACCACAAAGCCTTTAAAGCCCCATTGTTTGCGGAGCAGGTCTGTCAGCAGCCATTTATTGGCCGTAGCCGGGATGCCATCAATTTCGTTGAAGGAAGTCATGACGCTGCCGGCGCCGGCATCTATGGCCGCTTTATACGGTGGCAGGTAATATTCATACATTTTGATGCGGCTCATATCAGTGGTATTGTAATCCCTGCCTGCTTCAGCCGCGCCATATAAGGCGAAATGTTTTACACATGCCATCACACTGTTTTTATCGCCGAGGCGGTTACCCTGGTATCCACGCACCATGGCGGCGGCGATTTTTGAACCCAGGTACGTATCTTCCCCCGAGCCCTCTGCTACGCGGCCCCATCGCGGGTCGCGGGCAATGTCCACCATTGGGGAATACACCCAGCAAAGACCATCGGCACTGGCTTCTGTTGCCGCCAGCCGCGCACTGTGTTCAATCAGCGGCAAATCCCAGCTGCAGGATAATCCCAGTGGAATAGGAAAAGTGGTTTTGTAGCCGTGGATTACATCGGATCCAAAAATCAACGGAATTTTAAGCCTGCTTTTAGTAACGGCCAGCTCCTGCGCCTGCCGGATCTTTTCCACACCAATTACACCAAACAAACCGCCTACATTTCCTTTGCTGATCTTTGTCTCCACATCACTGCTTACCACTGAGCCGGTAGCTACGCCACCGCCGGGTGTAAGCAAATTCAACTGCCCGATCTTTTCTTCCAGCGTCATTTTTCCCATCAGCGCACTCACGAAAGTATTCATTTTCGCGCTGGTTGTTTGCGCCTGTACCTGGCCGGCAACCAACAGTATCAGCGCCACCAGCGTACTTTTAAAAAGGGTATGTATATCTTTCATACTGTTTGTTTTAATCTTCTTTTATCACCTTTGTTCTGGCAGATACGCCGTTTTCATTAATGGCTTCTATACAAAAATAATAGGGGAGATCTTTGTCCATGCCTTTGAAGTAGTAATCATTGTTGTTATGCACCATGATGCAGCTGTATAATTTATCCGGTGAGGTGCCGGTATAAATATTGTATGCGTATGCATTATCTACCGGCGACCACTTAATCCATGCACTTCGTTTATCCTTCTCCGTGCGAAGCACCAGCAGGTCTTTCACCGTATCGGGCACTGCGCCGTTGCCGTTGCCAAATACCCTTAGCCCACTGAGTGCAAATTTTCCGCCGGGCATATGGATGTTCTCCATTTTGATATAACGCGCCTGCACCGGCTTTGCTAACTCAATATAATCGTGCGGCACATCTTTGCGTTGCCTGCTTTTATCCGCCAGCATCTTCCAGTGTTTTCCATCTTCCGAAAACCAAAGTATATACTGGTGATATATAGCTGTTTGCTTACCCAGAAAGGGAGCATCCTGATCGGCATAGTTTACCTGTACTGCATTTACGCGGCTTACTTTCCCAAGGTCTGTTTGTATCCATTCGCCCTTGTTGCCGGTGGCGGCGCTCCAATACGTTTTTATGCTTTCATCTACGGCGTTGTTGGGCACATAGCCACCATATGTGGAAGATACGGCAACTGGTTTGTTATAGTTCAGCAGCATCCAACCGGTAAACCCGGCGTTATCAAAAGCGGTGGTATCAGCGCCCCTTGAAATATAATGCGGGTAGTCGCCGAAAGAGGTATTACAAAACATCACGTCTTCTTTATCGAATCCGGCGGGCCAGTAGCCGATACGGCGCTCGAAGCTGTTTTTTACCGCAATTACCATGGTAGACACATGCCACCAAAATCCTTTATTATCCTGGAACGTAGCGCCATGACCCGCACCACGGGCATAACCTCCGGGCTTATACGAAACGGGGTCTGACTGCGGCGTAAAAGGCCCCAGCGGATGATCACCTACCACTACTCCATCGGCATAGCCGCTGAATTCTGTTCCCGGAGCGCCGTATTGCAGGTAATATTTCCCGTGGTGCTTTGTCATCCACGCGCCTTCAATGAAGGGGTCCAGGAAAGTATTATCCAGGTTTTCGCCAAACCGTTGCCAGCCATAGCGGTCGGGCTCCAGCAGGTACATTTCTTTCCTCGTGCCTTTCGGTTGCAGGGTGCTGCGATTCATTTCCACGCCATACAACGGGTACCGGTTGCTGCTGCCGTTGTACATATACAAACGGCCATCGTCATCTGCAAAAAACGCAGGATCCCAACCGCCTATCTGCAGCGAGTCGATCGCTTCTTTCCATTCATTTCCTTTGGGATTAGTGCTCATCCAGATGGGGAAGTCGCTGGTATAGGTAGATCCGAATACGAGCAACGTATCGCCCATTACCCATGCTGCGGGCGCACACAGTTCATCGTACACATGATGATACGGCTTCAGGAATTTCCTTTCCACAAAATGCCAGTTGAGCAGGTCCGGGCTCCACCAATATCCCCACTGATTGGTGGAAAACAGGTAGTAGTCGCCTTTGTAATTTACAATTACCGGATCGGCGGTAGCACGGTGTTTCCCCCAGGTGGTGAAGTTGGGAATAGGACAATAGCCGTAGTCGATATTCACCGGGTTACAATAGGTAGTTTGCGCAGTTGTATCCATGCATATGAACAGGATCACCAGTGCATATATCCATCTTTTCATCATCACTATTTTTCCGTTGTTTCAAAATCAAGTTTCTTTAGTCCCTGCTTAATCTCCGGGCAACTCATGAACAACTTCCACAACAACCCGGTGCGGTAGTTTTCTATCATTACAACAATGGGTCCCTGGTCAATGGCCAGGTGCGAGGATGCATACCATTGCTTTGTTTCGTTGAAAGCGTCAGTAAAGCCATACTCCGTCCAGATTTTATCGCCCAGGTCGTAGTAAAAATGTTTCAACGCCTGCATAGAATATTCAGGCGTGTATGGGAACGCCGATAATGCCGCCGTGGGTGTGATCGTACCCAGGTCGTTTTCCGGCGAATGTGCATTATATCCGTCGTAGGTGTCGCTGGCGGTGAGTCCCCAGCAATTGGCGCCATAGCCTTTAAATCCTTTTGGATTACGAACACAGTGTTCGCGGTTGATAAGCGTATGATGCAGGTTTTGTTCCCAGTAATCGGCGTAACGGTCTTTTAAGCCGTGTGGGTTTAAGCCCAGGAAAGAATAGTGCGAGAAAAATAACGGTCCGCCGTAATCAAATCCCAGCGGGAGTTTGATCCCATAAAAGGTACGGTCGTTCCTGAAATAAATATTATTCATCCAGCCCTGGTGATATACTTCCGGGTTGATGGCATAGCTGGGAGATGAAGCAGCCAGTACATATGTGATAAGACATTCGTTCCATCCTTTGATTTCGTGGTTCATGCTCCAGCCGTTGTTGGGGCTCCAGTGCCAGTACAGTACATTGCGTCCGCCCTGCGTATACCAGTTCCATTCTGTTTCATTCCAGGTCCAGCTGATCTTATTTCGTAGCTCCGTTTCCGTTGGATTGTCGTTGCTGAAATACTGGCGGGCGCAAAGGAGTCCCTGGAACAGGAAGGATGTTTCCACCAGGTCGCCGCCATCATCTTTACGGCTGAAGGGAATCGTTTTGCCTGTGTTACCATTCAGCCAGTGTGGAAAAACACCATGGTAGCTGTCTGCCTTCCGGAGGAAGTTCACTATTTTCAGCAGCCGTTGTGCGGCAGCTTCGCGGGTGATCCATTTACGTTCAGCAGCTACAATGATCGCCATTACGCCGAAGCCGGTGCCACCGGTGGTAACCACTTCATCGCCATAGTCAAAGGATTTGTTGCTGCGTTCGCGCGCCATACCTGACACCGGGTGACCAAAATCCCAGAAGTAGCGGAACGTTTGTTTTTGTACCAGTTCCAATAATTGTTCGTCCGACATTTTTTGCCGGTTAACTTTGATCTTCTTTTGTGCCATTGCCGGCTGCAGCAGGAAAAACAAACAGCCAATAAACAGTATATACTTCATTCTTTTTCTTTTTTAGAGATGTGGGCTGGTAAAGCCGAGGTTATGCATACCCGTTTTTATTTCCGGGCAGCTCATGAACAGGTTCCACAACAATCCGCTGCGGTAATTTTCTATCATCACTATTACCGGCCCCTGATCGATGGCCAGGAATGAGTTGGCAAACCAAATGTGCTGAAGGGAGAAAGCGTCTGTAAAGCCGTATTCTTTCCAGATCTTATCGCCCAGTTTGTAATAAAAGAATTTCAGCGCCTGCATGGATTCCTGCGGCGTATACGGGAAAGACGACAACGCAGCAGTGGGTGCAATTACACCCACATCATTGGTGGGTGAACTGGCCGTATAGCCGTTGGGGATATCACTGGCGGTAAGCCCCCAGCAACTGGCGCCGTAGCCATAATTCTTTTCCGGGTTGGCAACACAATAGGCGTAGTTAATGCGGGTATGATTCACCACCTGTTCTTCATAATCCGCATAAGTATCTTTCAATCCTTTGGGATTGATGCCCAGGAACGAGTAATGCGAGAAAAACAGTGGGCCGCCCATAGCAGGACCCAGCGGCAGTTTGATATTATAGTAAAGATTGTTGTTGCGCATGGCGCCGTTATTTGCCCAGCCGCTGTCGTAAGTAGCTTTTGGTACCGGCGTTTGTGCGGAGGCCGCGAGAATATAGGTAATAAGACATTCATTCCATCCTTTTACCGGCAGGTTCATCTCCCATTTATACTCGTTGCTCCAGTGCCAGTACAGCACGTTTGCATTATCTTTCCGGAACCAGTTCCATTCCACTGCATTACAAATGGCATTGATATCGCTTCGTAGCTGCGTTTCCGTTACATCCACATTTTTAAAGTATTGGCGTGCGGTTAGGAGTCCCTGGATGAGATAAGCTGTTTCCACCAGGTCGGCGCCATTATCCTTTGTACTGAAAGGAATAGCTGCGCCGGTGCTGCCATTGAGCCAATGCGGGAAAGCGCCGTGAAAGCGTGCTGCCTTTGTGCCCAGGAAAGTGGTTATTTTCTGCATGCGTGCCAGTCCTTCGCTGCGGGTAATAAAGCCGCGTTCTATCCCGGTGATGATGGCCATGATACCGAAGCCGGAGCCGCCGGAGGTAACGGTTTCACCACTGGTGTTTCTTTCGCGTGCGAGGCCGCTAACCGGGTGACCAAAGTCCCAGAAGTATTTAAACGTTTGCTGTTGTACCAGTGTGAGCAGTGCATCATCGGAGATACGCGGGAATTTATCGGTGGTATCTATAGCGGTTACCAGCGACAATGAAACGGCCGATTGGAGCTTCGCATTTTTCACCGACAATAAACCTGCGCCTACGCTAACCGTATAGGCGGTGAGGTTAGACAATGGCGCCAACGGTTTCAGCACAAGGGTACTGTCGCCATGCTTCCACGCTACATTGTATGGCACGTTGCCACCGCTTTTACTGGTGAAAGAACAGGCGGCGGCCACAGCACTGCGCAATACGGCGTCTGAAAAAGAAATCCTGATGGCGGGTTGTGTGCCGGTACCATAATAGGAAAATCCCGCAGACACGCTATCCACGCTCAGGGCCTGAAAGCTGAAGGAGGGCGGCGTAACGGGCGGAGGCGACGTATTGTCGCCCCCGCCCTTACTGCAACCTGCTGTTATTATCAATAATAAACAAGCTATCCATTTCATAAAAAACTATTTACCCCGCCCTTCCAGTTTAACGAGGGCGCTGATATCCGCTTCTTCCAATGCTTTATTATAGATCCTTACTTCATCGAGGCCGCCGGTGAGATAGCTGGCCCAGTCCTGTGCGGTGGCTTCAGAAGTGAGACTGGGAACGGTCTGGAACTGTGAAGTACCAAATACCATTTTGCCGGGATTGAGGAACTGGATCGGGCCTGCCCCGCTCATCACGTGTGTGGCGATCCTTAATCCGTTTACATATACCTTAAAAGAATCCACACCGTTATATGACAGGGCGAGGTTGGTCCACCTGTCCCATACATTCTGCACATCATAGTTGCCCAGCCATGCTTCGCCCTGCGCGCTGGCTACGTGCATTTTCAGCACCGCCTTCGTATCGGTACTGCCATTTTCAAAAAAGATATCGATGTTGCCCCAGAAGCTTTTGGTATTGCTGAGGCTCAGCAGTCCTACAATACCTTTGGTATTCTGCGGGTTGTTTACCCATAGCGTGATCGTAAATGCTTTGAGACCGGTGATAGCAGTTCCCGGTGTGAACAGCGCGTATGCTTTTTCTGCGCCTTTAAGGGCGCGGCCTTTGATGCCTGTTGTGAAAGAGGTACCGTTGTTGTCGCAGTTTGTTTTAGAGACGCTGTCGGTGAGGTTGTCGTTGAACCCCCAGTGGGCCACCAGGTTGCCCGGCGCAATTTCAGAGGCACTGGTATAACCACCGATAGACAATGCCGGTTTATAGCTGTCGGCATCAAACTTTTTATAGCAGGACGACGTGAACAGCGTGATGGCTGCCAGCAGTGCGTATGATTGATATCTGAAGTTCATAATAGTTTTATTAGAGATTAGTAACCCGGATTTTGTGTCAGTGTTCCTGCGCTGATATCAATTTCATTCTGCGGAACAGGCCATACCTCATTTTTCCCGGCCACAAAGCCTTTGGCGCTAAACAGGGCAGCGCCTCTTCCCTGGCGGATCACATCGAAGTAGCGATCGTTTTCCATTGCCAGTTCTACTCTTCTCTCATGCCAGATTGCATTGCGCAATGCTACTTTATCGGTAGTGGTTACATCCGGAAGAATGGCGGTATTGCCGCCGCGGGCACGGGCCCTTACTGCGTTCAGCGAGCTGAGTGCCAGGGCGGTATTGCCTTGCTCATTAGCTGCTTCTGCATTCATCAGCAGCACTTCCGCGTAGCGGATTGCACGAAAGTTCTGATCGGCGCCTTCATTGTAGCCGGTTACAAACAAACGGAAAGGCACATACGCTTTCTGGTTGAACATTGGGTTATCGCCGGTAGGTGGAATGAGATCCCCCTGCGGTGTGGTTTCCCCTCTGAAAATGATGGTGGCATCTCTCCGCGGATCACCGGGTTCATACTCGCTTACGAGGCTTTGCGTAGGTACGTTGAAGCCCCATCCGCCGCCTACAACACCTTTTACGCCCTGTATTTGTGAGTACTGGGAGTTAGAGGCGTCTTTACTGTTCAGGATCAGCTGACACTGGATTTCAAAAACGGATTCTTTCGAATTTTCATTGGCGATGCGGAACAGTTGCTCATAGTTAGGATACAGGGTATAACCCAGTCCCATTACCTGGTTGGTATAATTGAGCACATCCGGCCATTTTTTGAGGTACATGGCTACCTTTGCATGCAGGGCCAGTGCAGCGCCTTTGGTGGCACGTCCTGCCTCGGAGGCAGGATATGCCGGTGGCAATACCGATGCGGCTTCCGTCAGGTCTTTTTCAATAGCCGCCCATACTTCTGCCTTGGGTGTTCTTGGTAAATTATATTCACTGGCATCAACCGGTATTTTCAGGCGCAGGGGCACATCGCCAAAGGCGCGTACCAGCCGGAAGTACGCATACGCACGTACGAATTTTGCTTCTGCGAGGTAGCGGTTTTTCAGTGCGTCGTCCATGCTGATGGCAGGAATATTATCCAGTACCTGGTTACAGAAATTAATTTCCTGGTATTGTGATTTCCAGAAATCAAGGATTTGTCCTTCTGTAGCGGTCACTGAAAAATCGTCGTATTTATTGAGGAAGCTGGCATCAGAAGCGTTACTTCCTTTTTCGGCGTCATCGGAGCCCAGGCTTTCTATAGCTACGGCGGCAAATCCCACCTGTTTCCATTCGCGGAGGTTTGCATAAATAGCATTTACTGCTTTGGTAGCATCTGCTTCATTTTTCCAGAACTGCTCGCTGGGTTGTTGTCCCTGCGGCGGTACATCCAGAAATGATTTTCCGCAGCCTGCGATGGCCAGTAATGCCGGCAATATAACGCCACCGGCTAAACGTTGTATATTAAGTTGAGTATTTCGTTTCATAACAAGTCTGCTTTATTATCAGAAAGTAACATTTACACCAAAATTGTAGGTTGCGTAGAGTGGGTATACGTTGTTATCGATACCAGCTTCCCTGGGCTTACCACCAATTTCCGGTGTAAATCCCCGGTATTGGAAGAAGTTGAAAGCATTCTGTGCGTTTGCAAATACGCGCAGGTTTTTCATGCCCCATTTTTCTGTCATAGCAGCGGGGAAATTATATCCCAGCTGAATGTTCCTGATCCTGAAGTAGCTGCCGTTTTCCACGAAGAAAGAGTTAGGCAGGTAGTTATCGCGACCGCCGATGAAAGCAGAGGGATAGGTATTGGAAGTACCTTGTCCATGCCAGCGTTTATCATAAAAATCTTTCGTGAAATTTTCATTACCAAAACGCGCACCGAGGTTTACATTGTAAACATCTACACCTGCAACACCCTGGAAATCGAGGGCAAGATCAAATTGTTTCCAGGTGAAAGATGTATTAATGCCATAGCTGAAGCGGGGATTAGGGTTCCCCAGTGGCACGCGGTCGTTCGCATCAATAACGCCGTCGGGCACGCCTTTAGGTCCGCTTACGTCCCTGTACTTAAAGTCGCCTGCTCTTGCTTTTTTTTGTGCAGAGGTTAACACCTCCGCATCTGTCTGGAAAATCCCATCTACTATATAACCAATAAACTCACCTATGGGCCTGCCGAGCATAGTACGGGTACTCAGTGCGCCGCTGGTGAGGCCACCACCGCCGCCATAAATAGGGTTCTTCCCGGATACCACGCTTAATACTTTATTTTCGTTATAACCGAGGTTACCGCCAACGGAGTAGGTAAAGTCTTTCTTTATCTGGCTTTTCCAGCTTATTGCGATTTCAATTCCGCGGTTCTGAAGATCGGCCTGGTTGGCGATGATAGTACCAGAGTTGGTACCCACAGAACCCGGAATATTTACATCAAAAATGGCCTGCATTGTTTTCCGGTTATAGAAACCGGCTTCCAGGTACAAGCGGTTATTAAGCATGCTGGCTTCCAGTCCTACATCCGTACCTACGCCTTTTTCCCAATAGGTAGTAGGCGGTACCACGGAGTTGATGCTTGCGCCGGTGTATACATTACCACCAAAGACGGCAGTGAGATAAGGGTCCTGGGCTACTCTCAATATAGAAATATTGGAAGAAACGGAGGCATTGCCTATCTGGCCCCAGCTACCACGCAGTTTCAGGTTATCGAAGAAATGTTGTTGCTTCATAAAGCTTTCCTCGCTGATGATCCAGCCCACCCCTACAGAAGGGAAATAGCCCCAGCGTTGATTACCGTAGAACCGGGAGGCGCCGTCGGCACGCAGCGAGGCATTGAGGAGGTACCTGTTTTTAAAGGAATAGTTGATCCGTCCGAAGTAGGAGGATACAGTGTAGATATCTCCTTCATCTGTTATTTCCCTGCCGGCGGTGCTGCCCAATTTCAGGTACATATCTCCTTCACTGTTATTCGGCACATTAGGTGCGGTAGCAGTGAGCTTATAAGTTTGATAACGCTGTGCACCCTGGCCCAGCAATACTCTCAGATCGTGGTCTTTGAATTTATTCTGATAGGTCAGTGTATTTTCCACAATCCAGTTACGGGTATCAGTATTTTCGCGGGTGAGTTTACTGTTGGTGGCGCGTTGTGCAATGGTAGCTGTAAATACAGGTACATAGTTGCGCATCAGGTTTTCGCCATATTCGCCGCCGATGCTGGTATGAAAAGAAAAGTGTTTGGCAAACCGCAGGTCGGCGTATACGCTACCTGTAACGGTTTGTTTTTTGGTGAACTGGTTGAAAAAGTCGAGGGTTGCCTGTGGGTTGAAGTTCGCGCCTTCACCGAGGTTATAATCGTTCGGATCGCCATAAGTACCGTCGGCGTAATGCACGGGTACTACAGGGCCTGCACTGTACAACTGGCGCCAGATAAGATCGGGAACGTCATTTGATTTATTGGCAGATGCAGTAACGGTATAACCAACCTTCAGTGGTTCAAATACCTGGAAATCGTTTTGTAACCGGGCGGTGTAGCGGGTAAAGTCGTTTGTATTTACCAAACCTTGCTGGTGCAGATAACCTATAGAGAAATTATAGGTAGATTTTTCTGAGCCACCGCTTACGGACAACTGGTGATTGGTTACCATTGCATTCCGCAGGGTTTGATGGTACCAGTCGGTGCCTCTTCCAAACTGGGAAGGATCATCGAACAACGGGGCTTTATCATTACGTTCCTGCAGTTCATTTACCAGGGTGGCATACTGGCTGGCATCCGCCATTTTCACCTCGTTGGTTACTTTCTGATAGCCCACATAGCCGTTATAATTCACGACTGGTTTTCCGGATTTTCCTTTTTTAGTGGTGACGAGCACCACGCCGTTTGCTGCGCGTATCCCGTAAATAGCTTCGCTGGAAGCATCTTTCAGGATACTCATATTTTCGATATCGGCAGGGTTGAGGAAGTTGATATCATCATACCACACACCGTCTACCACATACAATGGATTGGCGCTGCCATAGATGGTACCTGTACCGCGGATCTTGATTTCCGGTGCTGCGCCGGGTTTACCCATATTGGTAATGGTTACGCCGGGCACTTTTCCCTGAAGGGCGCTTACTGCGTTATTGATAGGCTGTTTATTGATTTCTTCTCCTTTGATCTGGCTGATAGCGCCGGTAACATCTACCTTGCGTTGCACACCATAACCCACTACTACCACCTGTTCCACCATACTCACCGATTCTACCAGGGTTACGTTGATCACAGAGCGGCTGTTGACCGGTATTTCCTGGCTGGTGAAGCCGATAAAAGACACCAGGAGCGTAGCGTTTTCCGGCACCGTAAGCGTATATGTGCCATCCGGCCCTGTAACGGTTCCGCGGGAGGTTCCCTTGATGCTGATAGTAGCGCCGGGCACCGGTGTATTGCCATCTTTACTGGTTACTTTACCGGTAATTTTGATATCCTGCAACTCCCCTGTGTTAGCCATGATGACCACCAGGTTGTTCTCTATCACTTTATATTTCAGGCCGGTATCGTTGAGTATTTCGCTCATGAGATCAGCCAGACGTGTGTTGGTCACATCCACATCCACTTTCTTCCTGATATCCTTCAATGCGTTGTTATAGAGAAACCGGTATTCGCCTTGTTTCTCAATACTACTGAGTACCTTGGCGATCTCCGTTTCTTTGAGCCGGAGGGTTATCGTTCCCTGCCCCTTCGCATTGGCAGATACCTGGAGCACACCTGCCAGCAGCAGTACGGCGGTCCAATTCATAATTAATAAGACTTTTTTGAAGGCATGGGAAGGTCGCTTCGCAGTTGTTAGCGATTTTTTCATACTTTTAGATCTAGAGGTAATAAAATGGAAGCCAGCTGTTTTTCACGATTGGCGAAGCTTCCTGTTATGCTTCAGGGGGAAATGTTGGCGCATTTCCCTTTTTAGTTACCAGCAGCTCAAGACGAATTAAATCTGTTTCCTTTTTTCATAACGGAAATATTACTGGTTAATAATAATTTCAGTACCGTGGATGGTATAATTAAATGCGGCAGTCATTTGTAATGCCTGCAACGCCTGTTGAATATTTTCCTGTGCAAACACGCCCGTGAACCGCAGCTCTTCTTTCTTTTTATCTGCAAACTGAATAGTTACCCCATACCAGCGTTCCATGCGGGCGGCCAGCGATGCAAATGACTCATCACGGAATACGAGTTTATTTTCCATCCAGGAAGTTTCTACAATGGCATCTTCTTTTTCAGCATAGTAAGTAAGATGCTTTACCGCCATCACCGGATCATTGGTTTTTACCGTGTGTAAAGAGTCATCTGATACCAGGATTTTCTCTGTGGGTTTCAGGATGATCCGTTCACCGGGACGGCTGGCGAGGGAAGCTTCAATGCTGCCCTGCAGCAGTGTGGCTTCTGTCATTTTATCTCCCGGGTAAGCCTTCAGGTTAAACCGGGTACCCAATACTCTCACATCCATGCGGGCAGTATGGATAATAAAAGGATAATCTGCGTTTTTAGCGATATCAAAAAAAGCTTCGCCGCTAAGGTTTACTTCGCGGTTGCTGTTGCCAAAATCTTTGCTGTAGGTAAGTTTACTGCCGGCGTTGAGCCATACATGTGAGCCATCGGGCAATTGTATAGAAGTGCGGGAACCGTTGCGGGTGGATACTTCGCTGATGGCCGGTGCATGTACCGCTTTTCCCGCAGGCCACCACCAGGTGGCTGCTGCAATGAGGATGCCGGCAACTGCAGCGGCAGCCAGGTAACGCAGCCATGGACTTCTTGTCCGGGTTTCCAGCTGGAAAATGGCAGACTGCTGTTCTTCTGCAGATAAACCAATAGCTATCCCCTTCTCCTGCATACGGCCAATAAGACGGGTATGCGCGTCCTCTCCTTCTGCCCTGTCGGCCGGATCAGGCGTGGTTTTCCAGATATCTGTAATGGCTTCCACGGGAAAGTGAAGATCAGGGTAGGCACGCAATAAACCTTCCAGTTCCTGCAGTTCTTCTGCAGATGCTTCTCCGGCCAGTTTCCTGCCAATCAATTCCCATACGCGCTTATTATTCATAACGTTTCGATAGCTACTCTGTATTTAGGTACCATTTGAAATCAATATCTACTAAAGGAAACAAAAATATTTTCCGGGCGGGGTATCAGCGGGAGGATTTCTTCAGCTGCACATTCAATACCCTGGCTATTTTAGCGAGGGCAACAGCCAGCTGGTTATCAATGGTTTTAACGGATACATTCAGGATTTCCGCTATTTCTTTATATTTCAGGCCATCTTCACGGATCAGCTTAAAAATGATCTTGCAACGGGGCGGCAGTCCTTCAATGGCGGCCTCAATGCGTGAGAGCATCTCTGCCGTCAGCAGCATTTGCTCCGGGTTCTGGTGCGGGCTTGCCAGCTCTACAGATAATTCATCAATGGTGATAGCAGACTGCTTCTTTTGTTTGAGCAGGTATTTCAGCGAGGTGTTCTTTACGCTTACATAGAGATATACCTGCAGGTTATTCACGTTTTCCAGCTGCTGGCGGCGCTCCCACAGGCTGATAAACACATCGGATACTACTTCTTCGGCTGTTTCGGCAGACTTTACAAAAGAGGTGGCAAACTTCAGCAGCGGCTTATAGAAGCGCAGGAACAGTTCCCTGTACGCCACTTCGTCGTCGTATGAGCTGATACGACGCTGCCATTCCTTTATTTCGTTTGCGTGGAACATAAAGTGAAAAGTGATTAGCTGCTTCTATGGACAAAGTAAAGAAAAAAAACAATGCGGGCGTGGGATGAGGGTGGTTTAATCGTTTTTAGAAGATCCTTTGTCCCAAAAAAATACAAGAGGAAGAAATTATAATATTATATTGGTGAAGGAATTATACCCTACCCTTTTATTTGTTAACTGATTTTTTATATGTATCCCTATAAGTTACGTTCTTTCCTGACCTTTTTTGTTTTATTCCTTTGTGTTGGAACTATTGTGAATGCCCAGGATTCCCTGTACCGGGGTGCAAAGGTAATTCCTCCATCGCCTACGTCGGCATCACTGGGGAAATATGGTAATACACCAGTAAGTTTGTACAAAGGCACTCCTAACATTTCCATTCCAATGTACAACATCAGTACTGCCGACCAATCGCTGGACATTGGACTACAGTATGATGCCAGCGGAACAAAGGTAGCCCAGGATGCTTCTCTGGTAGGATTGGGATGGTCTTTAAATGCCGGAGGCGCCATTACCCGGGTGGTACGACAGGGAGATGATTTTTCCGGGCATGGATATTATAATTATGCCGCTTTACCACCAAATACTACCGGCAACGATTATGCGTATGATCCCGCCCGCGAAAACCTCGACAGAGTATATTTTGATGATGTTTATCTGAATCAGGCAGATGCTGAACCTGACGTTTTCAGTTATAATTTTGCCGGTTATTCGGGAAAATTTGTTTTAGGAAAAAGAAATGCCGGTTCCATTGTTTTTTATGATGATAAGAACAATATGGATCTTGTATATATTAGCGGGCATTGGGAGGCAACCGATGCGAAGGGGTATAAATTTTATCTGGGCACTCCTGAGCATACACAAGATTATAGCAGATCTTCTCCGGTTGAGCTGACTTCTTTCAACGGAATAAATGGCCTCAACATGAGCATTAGCTCATTTCCCGTAACAGCGTGGTATATCGATTCCATTGTAGCGCCTACTGGTGGAAAAATTACGTTTGAATATATACTCGGCAAAAGCCTGAGCCTTGTGCAGCAGAGTGAAACTCTACAGAAGCTGGGAGGAATAACCCCTGGTTCAAGCGGTTGTTCTCCTGAAATTTACACACAGTTTCAGAGTGAGCAACATTCTTATGACGCAAGCCGCCAGGAATTGCGAGATGTGTATTTAAAACGGATTAATTATATCAATGGCTCAGTAGAAATGAAATACTCGCAGCGGATGGACATTGAATATCTGGCTGACCGTTATCCTGAACAAATAGTACCATCGAAACTGGATAGCATTATCGTAAAGAATGCTATAGGTACAAAGTTAAAAGCGTGGTCGTTTTACTACAACTATTTTAACGGATCATCGATACAAGGGCGGCTAAAGCTTGATTCTATCGTTGAATCAGGTGGCGCCGGAGAAAAAAAGCCTCCTTATGTATTTAGTTATTATGACCTTGGATTGCTACCAGACAAATACAGTAAAGCCGTAGACCACTGGGGATATTATAACGGAATTAATAATTCCACATTTCTTCCGACCAGTGTGTTTATCAACGCTCCATCTTCTTTTTATGGCGCGGACAGAAGTGCCGACACCTTGCATATGTATCCAATGAACGGGGTATTGTCCAATATAAAATACCCCACAGGAGGCACCACCAAATTTGAATATGAGCTAAACGATTATTCTAATCTCCATGGTGAGCAGGCGTATAGAACTATTTCCAATTCTGCCACTGTCCGTGCCAATCCTGACATAAATCCTCAAGGAGACATTACAGACGTAACTTTTCATATCCCTCCGCCATTAGGCGAACCATATCATCAAATACCTATTACTATTCAATGCAGCTATCAGAAAGTAAATCCTAATGTAAGTGACATTGTCAGCCTTGGATACTCCAACTTCTGGAGAATCAGACCTGATAATAGTTTGGAAATTATAAGCGGATGTACATCCGCCAATTATAACCAACCCAATCCGAGCCCTGTTTTTACGAACAGGAACGTAGACAGCGGCAATTATAAAATACACCTGCTCTCTACTTCCGGGTGGTCATTTTTTATGTCTGTTTCCTGGGAAGAAAAGGAACCCATCCCACTTGATAACCGTAAAGGTGCCGGCATCAGGATCATGAGAATAACAGATGATGATGGCATGGGCACCAAGCGGGTAAAGCGCTACACCTATAAAGGTGACGACGGGAAATCGTCCGGTGTTTTGATGACACCTCCGTTATATGCCTGTCATTACCAAGTGGGCGGCACCGAGTATTATATTGGTATTGGAAATGTATCCAGTTGTAATTTAGTGGCTGATTTTAACGCAGTTCTTGCACAACCCGGGCTTGTTCCCGGACTGTCATCAAAATCCGGCGTATTGGGATATACGAAAGTCACCGAGCTAGATGGCGAAAACGGAGAAAATGGGAAAACTACTTATTACTACCACAACAATGAAGATGCGGTAACCTTGTTCCCAAGCACTCCTACTGTTGGCGATCCATTAAATGGCAAACCCGATTCCGTAATTGTATACAACGCTAACGGGCAACCGGTGAAAAGAAATGATTACACCTATCAGGTAAAGGAAAATGACATTCTAAAGGGCATTAAAATATGGAATGTTATTGCTGCTGAGTCACCAGTTTATTATTATAAGATGAAATATTACGACAATATTTCCAGCTGGACCGTACCAGTTACTGAAAAGGAAACATTGTTTGATGGAACACGCCAGTTGATCACTACTAAAAAATATTATTATGACAATAATACACATAGGTCTCCAACCAGGATAGATATTGATCAAAGTGATGGCCGGCAAATGGTACAAAAGTTCAAACGCCCTGGTGATTATCCGGCAACTACTACTCCATCTTTTGCAAATCAAATGAAAAGTGTACATCTGATCAGTCCCGTACTGGAATCACAAACCTTTATTCAGAATGGAGCAGATACTAAATTACTTGGCGGCACCTATACCAGTTATAAGAAATATAACAGCAGGTTTTTCAAACCTGAAATTGTATATAATATTGAGACCGCAGAACCAGCGACCAATTTGCAGGAATCATCTTTTGCATCCAATGGTACGCCTGTCATGCACCCCGCCTATAAAGCTCAGGCTTACTTCGATGTTTACGACTCGCTCGGCAATGTTCAGGGACTTCATAAAAGCAATGATGCAGCTGAAACGTACTTATGGGGTTACAAGTCAACCTATCCTTTGGCAAAGATCACCGGAGTGGATTATAATACAATTAAACCGTATATCAATCAAAGCCTGTTGAATAATCCTGCGAGTGACCAGCAGCTGCGGGATCATCTGGCAGCTCTGAGGCTTCAGTTCCCTGCAGCGCTCATTACTTATTATACCTATCTTCCACAGATAGGCATAACAAGTGAAACTGATCCTACAGGAAAGACCACTTTCTATGAGTATGACGGGCTGGGCAGATTAATAAGAATTAAAGACAGCGATGGCAAAATACTCAAAGTGTTCAACTATCAATATCAGCAACCTATATCTCAATAACACCCGGTATATGTGTAATACTTTCTTAGGATTCGCATCCCCAATTTTTGTTGTTTGTTTACTGGGAACCGGATTATTATATGGTCAGGTCCCTACATCCAGCCAGCCTCCGGCAGCGACACCAATAGCTTTACCAGCGGTCTACACAAATACCGCTATTAATTATATACGAACCTGGGAACCTTCCATGCCATCCTCTGATCCGGCCGTAGTAACGGCAACGGCAAGAACAACCGCAGAAGTAAAACAGTCGACCCAATACTTTGATGGACTAGGAAGATTAGTTCAAAGCGTGGCAAAAGGGGCCAGTGGCACAGGAAAGGATCTTGTATCGCCCGTGGTGCATGATGCATTTGACCGTGAGGTCTTAAAATATCTGCCCTACGCCCCTCAATCCGGAAATACGAGTGACGGGAAATTCAAGACCACACCATTTGCAGCGCAACAGACCTTTTATCAGAACAGCACGCTGCTTCCAGGTGTAGCTGGAGAAAAAGTGTTTTATGCCAGAACAGATTATGAAGCATCTCCACTAAACAGGGAGCTTAAACAGTATGCACCTGGTAACAGTTGGGCAAAGATCGATGCCGCCACAGGTGAAGTTGGTGGTAATCTCCCTGTAATAATCTCGCAGCAGATAAATACGCTTGCTGATTCTGTCAGATTATGGAGAATGATTCCTGGATCAGCTATCCCTACCACTACTGCCATATACGATGCAGGACAATTATACAAGAATATAATTACAGACGAAGCAAAAAACCAGGTAGTTGAGTACAAGGACAAAGCCGGCCGGGTCATACTAAAAAAGGTTCAACAACTGGCTGCTATCGGTACTGCTCACATGGGATGGTTATGTACCTATTATATATACGATGACCTGAATAATCTGCGTGTCGTGGTCTCCCCCCGGGCAACGGCAGCTATCACAGGCAACTGGAGCCTGACTGCCGCCTTGATGGCAGAACTATGTTTTGTTTATCGATATGATGAAAGACAGCGGATGATCGTAAAGAAAATACCTGGTTCAGACTCCACCGAACTGGTATACGACGTGCGGGACAGAGTTGTATTCTCGCGTAATGGTAATATGAAAGGCGAAAATTGGTTAGTTACTTTTTACGACAATATAAATCGACCTGTTATGACAGCCTTATATAATTCGGCTGCTGAAAGATCTGCATTACAAAGTACCATGAACAACGCCACTTCCAATACGCAAACATTGCCTTATACTTTCCCTGCAGCAACAGACCTTGTTCTGAATAACCACGACGGTACCCCACTTTACCAGGCAACACAGAGCATTACCATGACGGATGGCTTTGATACAGGCACCGGCATGGAAATGACAGCAGAGATCAGTGCCACTGCCAACAATGGAATTATATCCCTTACTATTACCAATCCATTACCGAATATTCCAGCTGCTTCGTTAACACCACTTACCTATCTTTTCTATGGAAATTATACTTTCCCCGGAAAACAAAACTATGTTGCCGGCGATAAGGACAAAGTAGAAGCAGGCGGTAATCCCTACCCGGAAGCATTACCGGCCACACCAGCAACAACAGTAAATGGTATGCTCACCGGTACAAAAACCAGGATACTTGGCACAGATCAATGGCTTACTACTACGAATTACTATAATACTAAAGAAAGATTGATACAGTCAGTATCCAATAATATTACCGGTGGAACCGAGGTTAACACCAACCTCTATGATTTTAACGGAAAGCTACTGAGTAATTATTACCGGCATCGCAACCAAAGAAGCAGCGCCACCCCGCAAACTACTTTACTAACAATCCTCGTCTATGATGCTACCGGCAGGGTTGCCAGTATCAAAAAACGTTTAAACGATGTGGTGTCCCAGGAGAAAACCATTGAAATGAATGCTTATAATGAATTAGGGCAACTGGCAAGTAAACGATTAGGTATTAATGGGTCAGGACAACTCGAAACATTAAATTACGAGTACAATATCCGTGGATGGCTCAAAAGTATTAACAAAGGCTTTGTAAACAGCGACCAAAGCACTGCCAACTGGTTTGGACAGGAATTAAGCTACGATTACGGGTTTGATGGGCCACAATATACGGGCAACATTGCCGGAGCGAAATGGAAAAGCAAATCGGATGGCAAAGCACGCGCTTATGGATATAGTTACGACAAAGTAAACCGATTGACAGGGGCAAATTTTACAGAAAACAACAGCGGAGTCTGGAATCGTACTACCAATGATTTTTCTGTTAGTAACCTCTCCTATGATGCAAATGGAAATATCAATACCATGAACCAATCCGGGAAACGGGGTAGTTCTTCAGGAGTAATCGATCAGCTGACTTATACCTATCAAAGTAACAGCAATAAGCTAATGAAAGTAAAGGATGTAATTCCTGTTTCCACTGATAAACTAGGTGATTTTGAAGATGGCATCAATACCAACGATGATTACGCATATGATGCAAACGGAAATCTGATAAAAGATGAAAACAAGAAAATAAATACCATTAGCTATAATCATCTCAATTTAGCAGAAACAATAGCTATCACAGAGAAAGGGGAAATTTCTTACTTATATGATGCTAATGGTACAAAGCTCAGAAAGATAGTTGCAGACAACACTGGCACGATTAACCGAATGATTACCACCGACTATATAGATAATTTTGTATATCAGAATGACACACTTCAATTTATCGGTCATGAAGACGGCCGTATACGGCCGGTGTACGTTGTCAATCAACCTGTCAGCTATTGGTATGATTACTTTCTGAAAGATCATCTTGGCAATGTAAGAATGGTTCTCACCGAACAATCCGATCTTTCAGTGTATGCCGCCTCTATGGAAACGGCAAATGCTGCTACTGAAACCCAGCTATTCAGCAATATTGACAATACCCGTATTGCCAAACCTGCAGGTTATCCAGCCACAGACAGCAGTAATAAAAGCGTAGCTAAGTTAACACCCACCGGTAATGGAAAAAAAACAGGGCCATCACTCGTACTCCGGGTAATGGCTGGTGACACTATTGCCGTTTCTACCAATGCATTCTATAAATCCACTGGTCCCCAAAAGGATAAAGCGCCTTCTTCTGCCACCAATATGCTGGCAGATCTTATACAGACTTTCGGTGGTAACGCAGCCACTACAGGCACACACGGAAACTCTAATGCAGGATTGTCGGCACCATTTACCAGCAGCTTCTATAACAACGACTATCAGCAATTGAAAGAAAAAGAGCCTGATCAGCAAAACCCCGATAGACCCAAAGCTTATCTTAATTTTGTTTTGTTTGATGATCAGTTTAAATTAGTGGAAGAAAATAGCGGTGTAAAGCGGGTAACTGCATCTCCCGATGAGTTGCAGAAATTGATAAAGGACAAGATGCCCATAAAGAAAAGTGGATTCCTGTATGTATATACCAGCAATGAAAGTAACCAGGATGTATATTTTGACGATGTGGTGGTAACCCAGGCATCGGGTCCATTACTAGAGGAGACGCATTATTATCCGTTTGGGTTAACGATGGCAGGGATTAGCAGCTCCGCTATTAAAGGGCCTAACTATCCGGAGAATAAATATAAATACAACAAGGGGGCTGAACTACAAAATAAGGAGTTTAGTGATGGTAGTGGTTGGGAGATGTATGCTACGCCAATAAGAAGCCTTGACCCACAGTTAGGCAGATGGTGGCAGGTAGACCCCAAGCCAGACTATGCACAGAGTTTATACTCTGCAATGTATAATAATCCAATTAGCTTTAATGATCCATTAGGTGATACCGCGAGAATACAATTTAGGACGGGATTTTTGGGATTAGGTGGTAGAAAGAAAGTAGATTATAATGGAGGGAAATTAACAAATACAGACGGTTCTGCTTATACTGGTAAAGTAAAGGGGTTCTTAAAGAAAGCTGTTGCTGGTTTAAATAAAATTTCTTCAGGGGGACCTACCGGAAAGGGTTTGATAAATGATATTGTGAACAGTAAAGAAACAGTAAACATTATGAAAGGCAGTAATAGTTTTAACGCAAATGATAACGCAACAGGAATGACAAATGTGGTGCGTTGGACCCCAAGTAGTACAAATGGTGGGCCTGATGCCTCTTTAAATCAAAACAGACCTGCTTTTATTGGATTAGGGCATGAATTAGCTCATGCTGACGACCAGATATCGGATGGTAAAGTTGATTATAGTACTTGGTACACCACTTCTGGAGGGATTAATATACCTAAGGCTGAAATTTATTCTACACACATTGAAAGCCTTTTGCGAGCTGAGAACGGAATAAATTTAAGAGCTTTTTATAGTATAGGGCAGAATGCGGCAGGTGCGCCTATTGGAGAGGGTAGCGTATTAATACCTGGAACTAGAACAAATGCAAACTATCCAATTATCAGTAATATGTCTTTTTCACCGTTCGGATTAATCCCGATACCTTATACTTATTGATTATGAGAATCTGTATATTACTATTATTATTTAGTTTGGGCATAAGCCTAATGAGCAAAGCGCAGAATGATATTGATACATCACATAAATTTAGCGTAATCTATCTCCCTTCTTATTATAAAGAGAAAGGAGTGATTTTTAATAAAGATTACGTTGTCGGAGTTGAAATGCAAAATTTTAAATTAAGATATACGCCGACAAAAGACGACATAATAAAAGCAGAACAAATTTTCAATCAAAAGCATAATGAGGCACAAAAAGCAACTGTTGATACCAAAGTATTTTTTTGCCATTGGGTAAGACAATACGTGGGGTTTATAGATACTAATGGTGATAAGAATATTCTTTTACAACTTATTGACAATACAAAAGCAAGAAAAATAAATCGGTTATTGGGAAAAAATTGGGAAACTGTTTTTACCATTATGCTATCAGATAGTTTTTATAGTGTAAGCAAAAGGGTCAGGATTAATATAGATAGAAGCGAAATATCAGATAAACTATAACTATACCGTTAAAGAAAAATTTTTTCTCGCTGATCAATTCAGGGCTCCCCCCATCTATCTACTCACTTCTCAAACTCTTTACAGGATTCACAATAGCTGCTTTTACAGACTCATAACTCACTGTTATCCACGCTATGGTTAATGCCGCTAATGAAGCCATCAGGAAAATAGCCCAGCCAACATTTACACGATAAGCGAAACCGCCGAGCCACTTATTGGTGGCAAACCAGGCAATGGGTATTGCAATTACAATGGCAATCAGGATAAGCTTTGTAAATCCTGTTGATAACAGATATACTACATTGAATACAGATGCTCCCAGCACTTTTCTAACGCCTATTTCCTTAGTGCGTTGCTCCGCCATAAATGCCGATAGGCCATACAAACCCATACAGGAAATAAAAATGGCTATCATCGCAAATACATTAAACAGGCTACCCATTTGTTGCTCGCCTTTGTATAAATTATTAATGTCCTGGTCAACAAAACCGTAAGAGAAGGGGAAAGCGGGATTAAGCTGTTTGCTTATTTTCTCCAATGCCTGGATGGTGGCTGCCGCTTTTCCGGGTTGGGTACGCACCAGCACTATTCCTCCATTCCATTTATTGAACGCAAGGATCATTGGCTCAATGGCCGTTTGCGCCGGTTTATAATTAAAATCCTTTACTACGCCTACAATAGTTCCTTTATCGCCCGAAAACGTAAGTGATTTACCAATGGCCGCCGCCGGGGTCATCCCCATAATTTTTGCCGCTTTTTCATTAATCACATAATTACCTGAGTCAGCAAATTCGGTAGCAGACAAAGCCCGTCCGCTTACCATTTTCATTTGAAGAACGTCGAAGAAACCCTCCGTTACCCATGTTTTTGAAAACCAGATGTTCTTATCCTGCAAGGCCATTCCCTCCCACTCTATCCCGGTGGTGCTGCTCGTCAGATTGGATATTGGATCGGTGATAGCAGTAAAATTTGCAGTAAGCGGGTTCGCTTTGAGCTCCGCGTTCAATGCCAGTTGCTTGTCTCCCATTTCGCCGGTCATCGGCATATAAAGCAGGTTCGATTTATTAAAACCGATATCCCTGTTTTTGATATAATTCAATTGTTTGTATACTACAGCCGTGCCGGCGAGTAATGCGATCGAAACAACAAATTGCATTATCACTAACCCATTACGAAAATATAGATTCCCTCCACTCATTTTCATGCTTCCCTTCAGCACCTCCACGGGCTTAAATCCGGATAGAAATAAAGCAGGATAACTGCCGGAAACAAGCCCTGTAAATAATGCGATGCCGAGCAGCAATGCGATTAATTTTCCATCCAATAGTTGTATAGAAAGTTCTTTGCCTGCCAGGTTATTAAAAACAGGTAGCAACAGGCATACAATGCCAACAGCCATTAACATGGCCATAAAAGAAATGAATAATGACTCGCCGAGGAACTGACCGATAAGTTGCCCGCGACCCGCACCTACCGCCTTTCGCAAGCCCACTTCTTTTGCCCTGCGTTCCGACCTTGCGGTAGCCAGGTTCATAAAGTTGATACAGGCTACCGCCAAAATAAACAACGCAACAATAAAAAATATGTTTACATATTGGATATTGCCCTGGCCGGGCAAATTAGTTTGGTAATCAGAACGCAGATGAATATCAGTTAAAGCCTGCAGTTTCATATCAGGTTGATTTTCCTTTACGTGCTCTCCAAAAATTTTATTTACTTGCCTGCTAAGGCCGGCCAGGGCGGCCGGCGTAGCCTTGAAATTTTCATCAAGTTGTACATAGTCATAGAAATCATAACTAGCCCAGATGTTCCGGCGTAAACGCCAATCGGTCTGTGCAATGGCAGACAGCGGCATAATAAAATCAAATTGCAGATGCGAGTTTGCCGGAATATTTTTGAGCACGCCTGTAACTTCTACATTATCTTTGTTATCCCTTTTTAAAATTTTCCCAATTGGATCTTCATTGCCAAAATATTTCTTAGCCATATCTTCCGTAATTAAAACAGCATCAGGCCGTATTAATGCGGTTTCGGCATTTCCGTTTAACAGGGGAAATGAGAATACCTGCAACAGGGAAGAATCGGCATAGAAGACGGCTTTTTCTTCAAACTTTTTTGTACCCGTTTCAAAAACGGTAGGAGTAGGCTGACTAAAGCGTACAAAGTTTTTTATAGCAGGAATTCTTGCTTTAAGTTCGGGAACCATGGGCCCGGAATTTGTTGCACCACCAGCCGTAAGGCGGTAGATAGTACCCGCGTTTTTATGGAATTTGTCGTAGCTCAACTCATGCTGCACCCAAAGCAAAATGAAAATGCTGCAAGCCATGCCAATGGCCAATCCTGCAATATTAATTGTAGCGAAGGCCTTATGCCGGACGATGTTTCTGAAAGCAATCTTGAAATAGTTCTTTAACATGGCTGTTTTATTAGGTTTCCAGACTCCCTGGCAGGAATGCCCAAAGAAATGCCAAATAACAATTCATTATTACTTGATTTTTTATAGATATGGTATTTATTTAAACTGTCCGTTTATGAACTGGGGATGTTCACTTTCAGGAGATGATAATGCAGCTAATACTTCTCCCATACTTCTTGGATACTTCTCGGATACTTAGGAGTCGTGTATGTGTCGTATTCCCCATATATTCCCCATATAGCCCCCTTACATTCATGATACACTCCCCATACACTCATGATACACTTCCCATACACTCCCTATACACTATGACTCGTCCTGAAATAAGGTCACGTCCTGAAATAGGTTTACACTTTTGTTAGATAATCCTGTTTAAAATTTACAATATAAGTGTTAAATCTGGAAAAGGTTTATGTTGCGGCGGCATAATCCGGTAAAAATCGGCAAAAACGGCGGATTTGTTTTTCCATGGTTTCACACGTCCATACCTTTATGTTGTATTCCGGGATATAACATTGTACGATCAGATGGGAAACGCTTACTGGCGCGGGTTTTAACAACTGTATTTATACCTCCGTACGGAATACAAGCAGGAAAACAACACTGAAATATCCCCACACCAGTGAAAACAGGATATGCACAGTAGTTTCAAACCGTTTACCCTTCCACAACAACGGCGAGTAAACAAAGAACTGGAAAAGCAGCCGGCATAACCAGAATACAAATAACCCAAACGCCAGCAGATGCCCCAGGCGGGTATGCAGGATGTCGTGGGTTGCATAAATACATCCTATCCCCATCAGCAACACCATCAGCGCAATAAAAAAAGTATGCACATACATGATCTGCCTGCTCAAAAGACTGATCGCCGTGAACTCCTTCTTCCAGTTAAAATACCGCGGAAAGAAAATATGTATCAGCGATAATAGCACCAGTATATAACCGGCAATTTTAAGATGCAATTCCATTCTTTTTCAATATAAAGGCCGACAAAAAAGGGGTGATCTTCTTTTCTTTTACGACGATCAGGCCTGCGTTGTTGAATGCCCGATTCCAGGCAGTACGCGAAAAGAAATGCAGGAACCCGATCGTATATGCGATGAAGTTAGGTACATCCCGCCAAATGCTCCAGTACCACTATTCTTCCGTCAGCAGCCAGGCAGCGACGCAACTCTTTAAAAAAAGTGATCCTTTCCCCTGGATCCCTGATTTCATGCGCCGCCAGCAAAAGAAACACCACATCCGCTGATGCAGGTGCCAGCGGAACAGCGGCCGTGCTGATGATTTTCGTACCAGCATAAGGCACATACCTTTTCCGGGCACGTTCAATAGATACCTCGGTATGCATCTCCGGGTTATAAAAATCAAATACCTGCAAGTCAGCTCCCGGGTATTTATGCGCCAGCAGCTGGCTGGTTTCATCAAACCCTGCGTGGATGTTTACTACACGGCGGCATGGCCGAAGCGCCATATCGTCCAGCCACCGGAAGGTATATAAATCTGAATGGTCGTAAATATACCAGGAGACGACTAACGACGATAAGGTGGCGATGGCAGCTCCACACAACATCAGCCTGGTTAACGTGTATTGCGTGAATAGCAACCCTGCTACCAGTAACAGTAAAAACAACACATAAAAATGCCAGTTAAACCGGATGATATTCACGATGCCCTGAAACGGCGTTCTGTTTACCTTTTCCATAGATCCATTTTTCCTTTTTTCCAGTAGTAGGGAATTTGCCGGATGATAAATGCGTTCGCCAACAGGGCGCCCTGTAACGCAGGCGTGTTCAAAAAACCGGCTTCGCTATGCAACACCGATACCGGTACTGGCATCCAGTTTTCCCGCACACCTTCGATAATCAGCACTTCGCCGGAATGTTCGTTACAGGTAAATGTAAAAGGCAATGGACCTGCAAACCGCCTCGCCTCTTTCCAGTCAGCAAAAGGAGATCCTGCTGGTAATGCTGCTTCAGCACCGGTATCAACCGTGATATTCAACCCAGATGCCACCGATCTAACGGTAACCATATCGTCTTCTCCCGTAATACTGATATCGGTAGTGGTATAACTGTAATGGGTAAACAGGTTACCGAAAAATTCCATCTTCTTACTGTCTGTTTCTGATTTTAAAATATATAACCCCCGTAACCGCTTTCCCTCACTATTGGTATAACGTACAAACACCCGGTAACCGGTTAATACAAAATCATTCCCCATAAATGCCGGGAAGCCTTTAGGCCGCAGGTTCCTCGTTTTCACAATGGCAATGGCTATGAAGGCCCACTGATCCTGGAATATATCCAGCTCCAGTTGCGGAGGTATTAAGGGTTCCAACACCGATACCGGCAACGCATAGGTAAGCACAAGGGAGCTTTCAAAGAACGCTTCCACGGCAAAGGGATGATTTTTAAGAAAGGCTAACATGGGTACTATATTCATTCCGGTAAATGATAAATATAAAAGCGGCAGCGATGATAATATTCATTCTCCCAAACAATAACAGGTCGGGTGCTGCTATAAACTCTATGATGTTCATAGCGGCTACCAGCAGCATTTGCAAAATAACACACCAGCGGGATTTTATCCGGGAAAGTATCCATATCGCCATTCCGGCTTCCAGGACACCGATGATACGGGTCAGTACAGGCGCATGGGATTCGCCAAGTATTCTTGCTACAATTAACTGGTGCCGGGGAACGTAGTTCAGCACTTTACAGTACACGCCATTTATCATCCACACAAGGGCTATTCCGGTGTTAACCACATTTTTTTGCTTACTAAAGGCCATGGGACCAACTTTATCAATACAAGTTAACACAAAAAGCGCCGGTCTCAAAAAAGAGCCGGCGCCTGTCTATAAATAATTCCCCCTTACTTACCCAGGTCCCACGCTTTCAATCCATTCAACTGCACATCGCCGTTTTCTGCAAACACAGCCAGCCCCGTAGCCGCTTTATCCGGGAATATTAAAGTGGTAAGCACTTTCTCCCCGTCGTTTACAAATACCTCTACCGACGATTTATCCAGCAGCACCTGCAACCTGATTTTATTGTTGGCAGATGGAATGCTCATTTGTTGCACGTCTTTTCCATCGCGGATATAGAGCTCATTCCGTTGTACATTATAGCCTACCACTACATCCTGTGCTATCTTAAAACCAAAATCAGCCGCGGTACCAATGGTAAATTCGGCATCCACCCAATTACTATTGGTATTAAAACCTTTGCCGCTTAATTGCAGTTCCTTGCTGTTAAGGGTTTGTGCTTTTAGCTGCAGTTTTTTAGCCGCAGGTAATTTCCGGAGATAGGTACTGATCTCAGCAGATGGCTGTTGAAATAAACGTATACCCGCTGCCGTAGTTTTCAATTGCAGATCGCGTGGAATTGACATCTGCCCGCGCCACGGTGAAGTGGGCGTTTCAAATGGCATAAGCCAGCCGATCATCATCTGCCGGTTGTCCGGCAGATGATTGTAAGGAATGGCGGCATAAAAAGTTTTGCCGTAATCTACAAACAACTGGCTTTCCGGCTTGTTGTCATTGGTGAATGTTTTGCCGTCGAAGTCGCCGGTAAAATACTGCATGCCGGTAGCGGCATCAGGGTTACCGGAAGACACCATCAGCAACCATTTCTTTTTCGCCGGGTTGCCGTCTACATACAACGGCGTTAAAGACGGGCACTCCCATATTTTACGGGTATCGCCCTGGTTGCCAAACTCACTCAGCAGCTCCCAGTTCTTCAGGTTTTCAGATGCGTAGAACTGTACTTTATGCTCGGCAGGTACCGCCACCGTCATGAGCCATTTATGCTGATCTTCCAGCCAGATCACGCTGGGATCGCGGAAATCCTTTTTCTGTATGTCTATAACGGGATTGCCGCTGTAGTTGGTGTAGGTTAAACCACCATCATTACTATAGGCAATAAACTGTGATTCCTTTTGCTGCTTCGGCTGATCTGCCGTGTAAATAGCTACAATAGGAGCCTTCCCGTTTTTACCAAAACCGCTGCTGTTATGTTCGTCCAGCACTGCGGAGCCGGAGAAAGCCCAGGTGGTGGTATCTTTCTTTTCTATTTCCGGAATGGCAACAGGCAGGTGTTTCCAGTTAAGCAAATCCCTGCTGGTAGCATGCCCCCAACTCATATGCCCCCACTTGTTTTCAAAGGGATTATGCTGGTAGTACAAATGATACACGCCGTCTATGTAGATCAGTCCATTGGGATCGTTCAGCCAGTTTTTAGGCGCTGTAAAGTGATATACCGGTCTCCATTGCGGAGTAGGCGTGGCATTATCCTGTGCGTGCAACCATCCGGGTAATAATCCTGCCAGTAATATGGAAAAGAGTTTTTTCTTCATAACAATGATATTTAATTTTTACCAGCCGGTGTTTTGTTTGTATAACCCTTTGCTGTAGTTAATCTGGTTTAATGGTATGGGCAGGTATTCATCCCTGCCTCTTTTGAAGGAAGCATCATTCAGGTGTGACCGGCGTGTTTTTTCCACGGCAAAATAAGCATTGAGATATTCTGCTGCAATACCCCAGCGTACCAGGTCGAAGAAACGGGAACCTTCCATGGCAAATTCCAGCCGCCGTTCCCAGCGTAATGCCTGCCGCGCAAAGTCGGTGGACCAGGTGCAGTTAACGCCCGGCTGATAAGTATTCATCTTATAACTGGAAGTAAAGGTACCATTTGCCTGTTTTAATAAGCCGGTACTGGCAGCCGCTCTTTGCCGCACCTGGTTGATGAGTGGCAGCGCTTCGGCAGCGCGTCCAAGTTCTATCAATGCTTCTGCTTTAAATAACAGCACATCAGCATAACGGATAATCTCCCAGTTTTTGGAGCTCGACATAAAAGGCGGTACCTTCTGAAAAGTAGCATCGCCGGGCAATACCGCTTCTTTGAGGCTCAGGTAGCTGCCATATACCTCCGGCGCACGGGCCCAGGCGCGCTGGTACAGAAAAGCAGGATCATATTTGTAAGGATGTCCCGGAATAGCCACGGTATGATCTAAGCGCGGATCAAAGGTGTGCGTATGAAAATCCGCTTCCGTAACGATGTTCACATTATTGAAAGTTTCAAACATCGGCAGCCCGCTGGCGCTTGTTTGAAAAGCATTCACCAGGTTACTGCTGGGCGAATGAAAACCGCAACAACCATAGGCCTGGTTCATCGGGTAATCCAGTGCATGTCCGTAATCGAGGCGGCCTTTAGGCGTGCCGTCATCCTTTGAATACTGGATAGCGAAAAGGGATTCCGGGCCGTTTTCACTTTTCGACAAAAAGTTGTTCGCATAATCAACGGCCAGCTGGTATTTGCCGGAGGCGATTACTTCATCGCATAAGGTATTTACCTGTTGCAGCAAAGCCGCATCAATACCGGTTACATGGTTATTCTCATCCTGCTTATAGGCTTCATACAATAATGTTTTGGCCAGGTAAGCTTTTGCGGCGAATTTATTGGCCCTTCCTATTTGCGGTTGTATATCGGGGAGATGGGAAGCGGCAAAAGTAAAATCATCTGCGATCTTCGTCCATAGCTCCACGTTGGAATAAGTGCGGTTGGAAATGGTATCATAGGTTTCCTTTGGCGCATTTTCATCGATGTAGGGCACATACTTGAATAATGTTTTCAGCAGGAAATAATAATGTCCTCTCAGGAACTTCATCTCTGCCTGCCGCACTGTTTTTTCCGGAAATTCGCTTTCATTCACTTTATTTAACCGTGCCAGTGCATCGTTTGCGCGGCCAATGCATACATACAGACGAAACCATACCAGGTCGGAGGAACCGTTATCCACCCTGTTCAGGGAAAAGGTTTCATAGAAGTGATAATCGCTGATATCGCCGGCGCCATCACCGCCTTTATAGGCATCGCCACTGCGGATATTGCCATAGGGCCACATGCTGGAATAAGGAGCGGTATAGTGATCGTTGCCCAGTGATGCATAGGCGGCGGTCACCATTTTTTCCAGGTTGGCCGGCGAGTTCAGGTCGTCGCCTGAAATAACACCCTGCGGCGTTTGATCCAGGAATTTGCTGCATGCGCCGAGCAACAGGCAGCTGAGTAAAAGGATATATTTTGTGTACTTCATGGTGGCTGTGTTGTGTGTTTAAAAAGACAGGTTTAAACCGATCGTGCCAATCACCGGAATGGGATAGGCATTGTTAGGATTCTCAGGATCGGTGGCAGTAAAACCTTTGTTTTTTAACGTGAGCAAATTGCTGCCCTGCAGATATACCCGTGCTGTTTGTAAACGCTTGCTGAACATATGCTGGAAACTATACCCCAGTTGCAGGTTCCTGAGTTTGAGATAAGAACCTGATTCCAGAAAATAGGTAGATGTCCGGTTTTCATTGTTACGGTCTACCAGCGTGAGCGCAGGTATGGAAGCATTTGGATGTTGCGGCGTCCATGCATCCAGCGTACGTGCGCCCCAGTTAGTTCCCGGCCAGATGGAGGAGAAGTCGGTGTATGTTTTGTAAGTATTATATACCTGGATGCCCTGTATTCCCTGCAGGAAGAAGGTCAGATCAAAGTGTTTATACTCCAGTGTTACATTCAGTCCGTAAGTAAAATCAGGATCTCCTTTGCCGATATAGTCGCGGTCCTTGTCATCGATCACCCCGTCGCTGTTCAGGTCTTTATAACGGATGCGGCCCACGCCCTTCCCGATTTGCGTGGCATAGTCATCTACTTCCTTTTGTGAGCGGAACAATCCCTCGGCTACGTACCCGAAGGTGGAATTAATAGAGTGGCCGAGAATGGTTTTATCCTGTCCGTTGCCGGGATAGGAAGTCAATACTTCCGGTGGCAGCCTGGTGATCTTATTGCGATAGGTGGCTACGTTACCTGTAACGGTGAGCGCCAGTTCGGGTGCAATGTTACCGTTATACGACAGCAATACTTCCAGTCCTTTATTTTGCATGGAGGCGCCATTAACGAACTTGGTACCACCTTCGCCGATCACTGCGAGGTAAGCCGGGCTGATAAGGATATCGGATGTCTTCTTAATAAAATAATCCACCGAACCGCTAAGGTGATTATCAAACAAACCAAAATCTATCCCGGCATTAGACTCCATGGTGCTTTCCCATTTCAATGCGGGATTCCCCTGCTGGATCAGTGTATACCCCGATGGTAACTGGCCGGAGCCTGCACCGCCCAGATCATACGCGCTGCCGCTGTCGAAATCCCAGGTGGGATCTATACCATAAATCGCAGAGTACAAAGTGTAGGTAGCGTTGTTGGCAATTTCCTGGTTGCCCGATCTGCCCCAGCCATAGCGGAGTTTCAGGTCCGACAGGAAAGGCAGGTTTTGTTTGATGAAATTTTCTTCACTCACGCGCCATCCGAGAGATACCGCAGGAAACATCCCGAAACGGTTTTCTTTACCAAAGCGGGAAGAGCCATCGCGGCGCAATGTCACCGAAGCGAGGTATTTATTATCGTAAGAATAGTTTGCTTTACCAAAATAAGACAACAACGTATAGCCGCTGCCGGTACCGCCGTTATCTTTATTGGAAGATCCTGCATTCAGGTAAGCATAGTCAATATTTTCGAGCGCGTATCCCTGCCTGCTGGCGTAGAAATTCTGCGCAATATATTTAATCTGTTCCCCTCCCAGCAGGAAATCGAACCGGTGCTTCTGCAGGGCCACATTGTAAGTGAGCGTGTTTTGCCATACCCAGTTACCATTATAATCCTGTGAGGTTTGGGAGAAGTTGGACGGATCAGAAAGGAACCCGGAAGTATACGACTTACGCAGGGTACGCTGATAGGTACCGTTATAATCTATACCATAGCTGCTTTTGAAATGGAGGTTTGGAATAATTTCCAGGTCGGCATATACATTACCAAATAAGCGGAGGAAATTACTTTTGTTCTGCCGGTTATCTTCAATGAGGCGCACAGGATTCTGCCGGTCGGTCATGCCGGGTGCGGGGCCACCCCAGCCACCGTCGACGGTGTGTACCGGCACTACCGGTTGTTGCACCAGCGCGGCGAAGAGAATATCCGTGGCTGGCACCAGCGCGTCCCTGATATAGGTAGCCGACAGGTTTTCACCGATCTTCAGCCTGCCTTTAAAAAAGGAATAATCCGTATTAAAGCGGGCGGTTATTTTCCGTTGCTGTGTTTCTTTTACAATGCCTTTGTTGTTATACATGCCTACTGAAAAATAAGAGTTACCTCTTTCGTTACCATTGGCAATAGACACGTTATAGGTTTGCAACAGGGACGTTTGTGCGATCTGGTCGTACCAGTAAGTATCCGCCGGCTTCATGGTTTTGGCGGCATCAATAAATTCTGGCAGATTAATTTTGTTAAGCACCGGGTTGTTGAAATCGCCATTCCAGTCGTATTGGTAAATCTGGTTGTTGTTGGGATCGGTGCGGTCATTTACCGCAGCCTGCCAATAGGCGCGGCCGCGGCCTTCCGTGTTCAGCGTTTTTAACTTGGTACTGTAATCCTGCAAAGAAGCAGATACATCTGCCGTGATGCGGCTGTAGCCTTTCTTCGCTCTTTTGGTGGTAACAATGATCACGCCGTTTGCAGCGCGGGAGCCATAAATGGTGGCAGCAGAAGCATCTTTTAATACCTGGATGGATTCAATATCATTCTGGTTCAGTTCCTGCAATCCTCTTTTGGTAGGAATACCATCTACTACATACAGCGGATCGTTGTTGCCCAGCGTGCCGATACCGCGGATACGTACCGTGGCATTGCTGTTAGGGTCGCCGTTGGAAGTAATGAATACGCCGGGAACGCGGCCCTGCAGGGCTTTCACCGGGTTGCCGAGCGGAATGTCTTTTATTTCGCTCACATTCACTACTGATACGGCGCCGGTAAGATCGGCTTTTTTCTGTGTCTGGTAACCGGTTACGATCACCTGGTTTAAATCGGTGGCATTATCTTCCATTTCTACGGACATACTGCCTTCCGAAGCTTTCAGCGACATTGGCTTCATGCCGATATAGGAGAAGTTGAGCACTTCCCCCACGGCAGCCGGTAATGTAAATTGCCCGCTGCCGTTGGTAATGGTGTTCCTGTTGCCCGACTGTACGGTTACGCCGGGCAAAGGCGTTCTGTTTTGTTTACTGATAACGGTACCGGTGATGTTTCGTTGCTGTGCAATGGCGAAGAGGCCGAACAGCAACATCGGTAATAAGTAAAACAACTTTTTCATAATGGAATTTGTGAAATGGTGGTGTGGAAATGTAATAACTGGCTAAGTGTGCTGTGGTATTTTCATCAGGCTGTATATCTCGGATGGATCGTATGGCGGACAGCCACCGGGGCGGGATGCCACCAGTGCGCCCAATGCATTGGCATAGGCCAGGCTCCAGGCAGGGGAACGTTGTTGCAGCCGGCATGCGAGAAAGCCGGCAAGGAAAGCGTCGCCACTGCCAATAGTATCTGCTACTTTCACGGTTTGTCCTTCCTGGTAGTAAAAAGCTTCATCTATATATCCCATGCAACCTTTGCTGCCCAGGGTGACAACTATTACCGGGATGTTAAACCGGGAAGACAATGCCTTTACCTGTTCTTCGTGCGTAGACCATGCACCATACCAGGCGCTGATCAGCTCCAGTTCAGCAATATTCAGCTTTAGCAGCTGACAGCTGTCCATGAGCCATTCCAGCGTTTCACGGGAGTACCACGGAGTGCGCAGGTTAATGTCCAATACTTTTGTGGCGGTTGATTCCAATGCTTTACGGAGCGTATTCCTGGATACCTCATGCCGGGCCATCAAACTGCCAAAAACAATATACTGCAGGTCATCACCCGTTAATAAAGCCTCCAGGGAAGCATTCCAGCCAATATGATCCCAGGCCACCGGGTACAGGATATCATATTGCATATCGTTATGCGCATCCATCCAGGCATTTACTTTACCCGTGGCGTAAATAGTATTCGTTTGTACGTAAGCGGCAGAGAGCTGCATGTTATTCATCAGTTGCAGCAGTCTTTTGCCATGATCATCTGTACCTGTAGCCGATACCATGGCAACGGACTGCGACAGTTTCTGTAAATGATACGCTACGTTCATGGGAGCGCCGCCGGGCAGTTCCTGGTCTGGTAATATGTCCCACAATATTTCCCCGAGGCAGGCGATGTTATACTTTGTTGTCATAAAATGTTTGTTTAATGCACGACCATTGTCATTTCAATTTCTTCCAGGGTTTGTCCTTTTGTTTCCGGCATCCAGCGCCATACAAAGAGTAGTTGCAATAC
The DNA here is from genome assembly GCF_050434025.1 of Chitinophaga sp. W3I9. Classification (NCBI taxonomy): domain Bacteria; kingdom Pseudomonadati; phylum Bacteroidota; class Chitinophagia; order Chitinophagales; family Chitinophagaceae; genus Chitinophaga; species Chitinophaga sp. W3I9. The sequence continues at coordinate 2,118,898 of NZ_JBNPWC010000001.1, read as the reverse complement.
CATCATCACACAGAAGAAGGCGAAAATGTGACCACCGCCAATATGGCTGGCGAGCCAGGGGAAAGTAAAAGCAATGACGGCGGCCATGATCCAGTGGGTAAAGCTGCCCAGCGTTTGACCTTTGGCGCGTACCGCGTTTGGAAATATTTCAGAGATAAATACCCAGATCACGGCGCCCTGCGAGAAGGCAAAGAATGCCATATACACCAGCAGGTAGGAAATCACGGCAATACCGCCGGTATGCATATAAAAGGAAATAGCGGTGAGGCCCAGGGTGGCAATAAGCCCAACGGTACCTATCAGCATCAGTTGCCGGCGGCCTATGCGGTCGATAAACCGTATAGCCGTTAACGTAAAAATGAAGTTCACGATGCCCAGTCCGACCGTAGAAAGCAAAGAAGACGCCGTGCCTAAACCGGACATTTCAAAAATGCGGGGAGCATAATAAATGATAGCATTAATACCCGACACCTGGTTGAAGATGGCAAACAATACTGCCAGCATTACCGGCGTGCGGTACTTGCCGGAGAACAGCCGTTCCTTTGGCGCGCCAATGCTCTGGTGCCTCGACTGCCGGATGGTGGTGATATCGTCCTCGTAACCGGCGGGGTTGATGATTTGCAGGGTTTTGATGGCGGCAGCTTCTTTTTTACCGTGCAACAGCAGCCAGCGGGGACTTTCCGGTACCCAGCGGAGCAGTAGCAGGAACATAGCCGCGGGGAATGCCTGGATGCCCAGCATCAGGCGCCAGGAGTTTTCACCTCCATATCCGCCAATGAAATAGTTTGATAAATAAGACACGAGGATACCGAAAACCACGTTAAACTGGAATAAAGCGACCATTCGTCCGCGGTAGGAAGCAGGTGATACCTCTGAAATATATACCGGGGCCGTTACAGAAGAAGCGCCTACACCGAGACCGCCGATAAAACGGCATACCAGGAAAAAGTACCAGTTGGTAGCCATTGCTGTACCCACTGCCGACACCAGGTATACCAACGCTACCAGCAGCAGGGTGGCACGGCGTCCTAGTTTATCCGAAGGCGTGCTGCCTCCCAATGCGCCAAACACCGTTCCTATTAATGCAATGGATACCGTAAATCCATGTTGTACTTCCGTTAAATGCCAGTATTGCTGAATATGTTGCTCCGCACCGGAGATGACAGCGGTATCAAAACCAAAAAGAAAACCGCCAAGTGCTACCACAAAAGCCCAGAAGAAAACAATCTTGTTGTTCATAACGTAGAAATAAGTTTTGATCGATAAGTCAAACCTACTTCTTTGCTAAAGGCTGCCGTTATTGTATAGCACCGCTTTCTTTCGAAATTATAACAACGGGCATAAAATCAGTTAATATATTGACATATATATTTTTATACATTAAGATAGATATATTTCAGGCTAACGTCTTTCAATTTTGTATCATTGTTTTTCGAAATAAAACCAAAATTATTCCACTTGCCAGCAGTATTAAAACGATATCTCTGTTTAATAAGTCTTTTCCTGTTGATGTATGTCGCAGGATGCCGCCCGGAAACCGGACCGAAATACCGGATCGGTTTTTCCCAGTGTACCGGCAACGACGACTGGCGCCGGAACATGCTCACGGAAATGAAGCGGGAGCTTTTCTATCATCCGGAGATGCAGTTATTGTACAGAGATGCGGAAAGTGACAGCAAGCGGCAGGTACAGCAGATCGAGGAACTGCTGGCGGGGAAAATAGACATCCTGGTGGTATCCCCTAATGAGGCCGCGCCCCTGGCGCCGGTAATAGCCGCTGCCTATGGAAAGGGCATCCCGGTGATCATCCTGGATCGTAAGGCCGCCACGGACTCTTTCACCGCTTACATCGGGGGCGATAACTACAATATCGGTAAGCTGGCAGCAGAATATATTGCCGCCCGGCTGAATGGCCACGGGCGTATTATAGAGGTGACCGGGCTTCGTGGATCTTCTCCCACCGTGGAAAGGCACCAGGGGTTCCGTGATGCCCTCGCACACTACCCCGGCCTGAAAGTGATAGCCACCCTGGAAGGCAGCTGGGTGGCAGATAAAACGCGGGAAGCCGCCGCACGCAACGATTCCGCCGTGCAGCAGGCGGATGTAATCTTCGCACAAAATGATGTGATGGCGTATAGCATGTACCGTTATTGCCGGGAAAAGGGCCTCAAACAAACCCGGTTTATTGGTGTAGATGCTTCACCTTACCCCGATGCCGGGATAGACCTGGTATCGCGCGACATCCTCAGCGCGTCGCTGCTGTACCCCAGTGGCGGCAAAGAAGCCATCAGCATGGCTGCGGATATACTCGCCGGGAAAAAGGTACCCCGCAATACGCTGCTTCAAACCGTACTGATCGACAGCAGCAATGTAAAGCTGATGCGCCTGCAGATAGATAAGATACAGGCCCAGCACCAGGAAATAGAAAAGCAGCAATCATTGCTGCAGGAGCAGCTTTCGCTGTACCAGGACCAGCAGCACCTGCTGCGGATAGTAGTCACCACGCTGGGCATCGCTTTCCTGCTCGGTATTGTGCTGATCTTCATTTTACGCACCAACCGCCGGATCAATCAGCAACTGAAACAACAGCGCGATGAAATTCTCCAGCAACGGGACCAGCTGGTGGAAATGACCGCCCGCGCGCAGGAGGCCACAGAGGCCAAGTTCACCTTCTTCACAAACCTCTCGCATGAATTCCGTACCCCTTTAACCCTCATACAGGCGCCACTGGAAAACCTGATGGGCAGCAGGCAGCTCTCTTCCCCGCAGAAACAGCAGCTGGAACTGATGCGCAGGAATGTGACCCACCTGATGCGGCTGGTAAACCAACTACTGGAATTCCGCCGGATTGAAAGCGGCAAACTGCAACTGAAAGTATCAGAAAATGAGCTGCCAGCCTTTATGCTGGATATTATGGAAGCATATAAAGGTATCGCGGTTAAAAAACATATCGATTTCCGGCTTATCAGCCGGCAGCCCGGCATCAAAGCCTGGTTCGATCAACACCTGTTTGACCGGGTATTATATAACCTGTTGTCCAACGCTTTCAAATTTACCAGCGACTACGGCAAAGTGCATATTTACCTGGAACAGCCTGCAGCCGGGCAGGAAGCGGTAATACGTATTGAAGATGATGGCAGCGGCATGGATGAAAACACCCTGGCACATGCCTTTGAACTGTTTTACCAGAGCCGCAACAATGAACATAAAGGAACCGGTATCGGGCTGGCACTCACCCGCGAAATCATTTCCCTGCATCATGGCAGCATCACCGTAAAAAGCAGTAAAGGCGCCGGCACCACCTTCAGTATTACCCTGCCGGGTACTTCCGCCCCTTTTGCACCAGAGGAAATTCAGCAGGAAGATGAACATATGAATGTGATCAATCACTCGCTGCATAGCTATACGGACGACCTGGACGACACGCCGGCAGAAGAAATACCGCTCACCCTGCAGGCACATCCTCATTCGGTGCTGCTGATTGAAGACCACCCGGACCTGAATCATTTCCTGGCCGATTTTCTCAGCGGTCAATATGAAGTGTTCCACGCCGGCAACGGCGCAGATGGGTTAAAGCTGGCCTTTGAGCATGTACCGGACCTGATCCTTTGCGATATTATGATGCCGGGCATGGATGGGATCCAGGTGCTGGAGACTTTAAAAAAAGATATCCGTACCTCGCACATCCCGGTAATCCTGCTCAGCGCCAACAGCAGCGAGGAACAACGTATAAAAGGCATGCAGCACAATGCAGACGCCTATATCAGTAAACCCTTCCACCTGAAATACCTGGCGGAAAGCATCAGCAGCATGCTCAATAACCGGGCTTTGCTGAAAGATCACTATATCGCCGAACCTGACACCCGGGTACACAGTACCCAATCCAGCAAACCAGACCGTAAGTTTGTGAATGACTTTACGGCCATCGTGGAGGCAAACCTGGGAAACGACCAGTTTGGGGTGGAAGATATCTGTCAGCAGCTGGCTATTTCAAAAATGCAGCTGTACCGTAAAGTAAAGTTGTTATTAAATTGTAATGTGAACGACTATATCCTGGATGCGCGGGTTAAAAAAGGCAGGTACCTGCTGGCGAATTCAAAGTTATCGGTAGCGGAAATAGCCTATGAGTGCGGATTTTCCTCTCCAGCCTACTTTTCCACAGTGTTTAAGGCGCGTACACAGCAAACGCCCAAAGCATTCCGTGACAAGAAAAGCGAGGGATAGTTAAGGGCATAAAAAAAGGGCTGATCTTGCTGATCAGCCCCCCAGAAAATAAGATATGTAAACTTAGATAACTTTTACGTTAACTGCATTCAGACCTTTTTTACCATTTTCAACTTCATACGTTACGGTGTCATTCTCACGAAGTTCGCCAGTAGTACCGGAAATATGAACGAAAATATCCTGTCCACCATTAGATGGAGTGATGAAACCAAATCCTTTGGATTCATTGAAAAATTTAACTGTACCTTGTTGCATTATATTGTATTTGCTCACAAGATAGTCTAATATATCCGTATCACCTAAGAGTTTTTTTCTGATAGTGGTCCGGCTTGCTCTAAAACAAGAGCTGACCGGGTTTTACGCGGTCAGCTTTTTTTAATAAATATAAGTGAACAGCAAATTATTGCTTAATTGCCCACCATAATGGTGTTAATACTTCATCTCCGCCAGCTCCAAGAAAGCTGACAGCCTGGTCGTATCCGGCAGCATTGGTATTCTTCAGGGAAGAAGGATACTTCAGGCGCTGCGGGAAGAACTTCACATTGCTGGTCATATAATTGGAAGCATTGAGTGTAGGCAATGTACCCAGTGGCTCTTCCACGTTGGGATTTTCGAAGAAAGGCAAACCAAGTCTGCGTTTATCATTCCATCCTTCCAGCGGTAGCCAGGGAACCTGTGCTATATATTTCTGGGTGATGATCTTTGTTAAGAGATCGTTTTTAACGGTACCATTCTTATACAGGTTATTCACCGGATACTTGATTGCCACGGTGCCCGCCGTATTGGTATAACCATTTTTGAAATCCATGGTATGGGTAGCAGGGGGCTCTATGGTATGATCCCAGCTAACAGAAGTACCAGTCATGTTATAGCTGGTAGAGGCCAGGTAAGTACCCAGGAACCCGTCCACCTGCCAGTATTCGAAACTCTGGGCGATGCCTTTTTCGTAGGCGGCTTTACCACCCAGTGGCACCGTCCATCCTCTTACCGCAGCTTCTGCCAGCAGGAAATGTGTTTCCCATGGAGCAAAGAAGATGCGTTTGTTAGCGCTGTTCCTGAACTGCTGACCCAGACGGGGAGCTGCACCAGGGAAAGCCCTCCACTGGTTCCTGGTTCCCTTTACGCCCCATGCGCCTGCATTGGAACCGTTCCAGGCAAATTTACCGTCCAGTGTTTTCACCACGGCGCCAGTGCCATCCAGCAGGTTCCGGGCGGTTGTTTCCCAGGTAGGCCTGTCGTAAGAAGGATATTTACTAAAGTTGGGATTTGTAAAATCCCCGGCCGGGATAAATGCTTTATAAGCACGGGGGTCAACCGTTTGCGGTAATCCATCGAACCAGAAACCTGCAAACGGATCATTCGTCATGGTAGAGAAATGGTCTGTCAGCTGCAAACCGGCCCAGTTGGCTGGTCTTATGTATGATTGCAGGGAAGCATCTACCTGGTCAGCAGTTTTTACACTTCCTAAACCGGTATAAATGTTTTCCAGGGTGGTAGACAGGATCTGGGAATTCCATTCGCGGCTCATTACGCCGCTAAGTGCATCCCATCCTGGCTTTTCCTGTACCTGGAAAATATCGGTCATGTTAGTCATCAAGTCGCCCGCTGCTGCTGCCTCAAATTCTGCTTTAGCCTTACCGGGATCTACTTCAGACAAACGCATGGCCAGGCGTAAGCGCATGGAGTTGGCATAACGTTTCCACTTCATGAAATCATATCCAAAAGCGGGATCGGTTTTCTTCAGTTCATCAGATGCGACAATAGTGGTGTTCAGCTTGGAGCTGGCATCCTTCAGTTCATCCAGCGCAAAGTAGTATACATCTTTCACGCTTACGAATTCGGGGTTGGTACCCTGGAATGCGTTGATGGGAATAGGACCGAAGTTATCGGACAATTCACTCAGCAAATAAGCGCGCCAGATACGGGCCACCTGTTTCAGGTTATCCGTATATGGTTTGGTATCGCCGGCTTGTGTTTTTTCATCAGCAATCTGGATGGCTGTATTAATGCTGTTTAACCAGCCGGAGCTATAGCGATAGTATTCGGAAGACCATCCGTCATCTACTGCGCCGGAAGACAAGCCTCCGCTGAGGTGCTGCCGGCTAGCAGTTTTCCAGTATAATACAAAAGAACGTTCCGCAATATTGGGATCCATCTGTGCGCCGATAATGGAATTATTGATAAAGTATTCCACCTGTACCTGGTTAAGGCTGGCGTCTTTCGGATTTTGATTGATCTCTTCAAATTTATTACAGGCAGACATCACCATCGCGAAAGCAGCCAATGCCCAGCCTGATTTTATGAGTATCTTCTTCATTTCAGTTACAATTAAAAGTTAAAAACTAAGGCTCAGGTTCACCAGGAAAGTACGGGTGGTTGGAGGAGCACCGTTTTCAAAACCAGTGGCATTTGTACCTACCGCAAATACGGATTCCGGATCCAGGCCGCGCATATGGCTGGAAATCATCCATACGTTGTTACAGGATACACCTACTTTAGCAGACTGGATAGGTGTTCTGCCCAGTAATTTTTTTGATAGGTTATAGCTCAGCTGAACATTTCTGAGACGGATATTGGAAGCGTCGTAGATGTTCAGTTCAGACACGCCGAGATTACCTACGTTGGTATTCACTGATTCCCAATATTGCTGTGTAGTGATTGATTTGGTATTGGCAGTATAACCGCCGGCGCCATTTGATACTACCCCTGCAAGTGTCATGTCATCTCTTTTTCCACCGGGTGCAGTGATATCCGCTGTTCCGGCTCTCTGCATCATTGCCTGGGTTACAGAGAACATGTCTCCGCCAAAACGGGCATCAATCAGGAAAGCAAAGGTGAAGTTTTTGTAACCGAAGCTGTTGGTAATACCGAGTAATGCTTTGGATTGCTGGTTACCTAAACGAACATTCTGTTCACCACGTTGTGGTCTGCCTTCTGCAGTGAGCAGCAGCTGGCCATAGTGTTCACTCTTTTCGTCTGTTACACGCAGGAATTTGCTACCGTAAATTTCACCGTACAATTGACCGGCAACCGCTACGATGGATACATCATCGAAGCCACCCAGCTGGTATCTGTTCACTTTATCAGCAGCAGATATTTCGATAACTTTATTCCTGTTCATAGACAGGTTACCGGAGATGTTCCAGATGAAGCCTTTATCAAGGATCTTTGCATCTGCCATAATTTCAAATCCGCTGTTCTGGATATTACCGGCATTGATCTTTCTTTTTTCGTAACCGCTGGCAGGATCCATTGGCAGATCGATCAGCTGGCGGGTAGCATTTGATTTATAGTAGCTGAAATCCACACCAAACCTGTTATCCGCAAAGCGCAGCTCAGTACCTACTTCATAGGATTTAATCAACTCACTGCGAACATTTGGATCAAAGAGAGTAGTTTTCCTGGAGGCAGTCGGGTTACCATTAGGATCCCTGTCGATCGTATATGTATTCAGCAACTGATAGGGCGAAAGACTGTTACCAACTTCTGCATAGGAAGCACGGAGTTTACCGTAGCTGATCCATTTAGGCAAGCTCTTAAACTGTTCTGTAAATACATAAGAGAAACTCACAGAAGGATAAAAGAAAGAGCGGTTAGCAGGACTGAGGGTAGAGGACCAGTCGTTACGCATAGTTCCATCCAGGAACAGGTAACCATCCCAGTTTACACCCACAGTACCATACAGGGAATTAATACGTTGTTCCGTTACTTCGTCCGTGATACCCGGATTACCCTGTGAGTTTTTGATGCTGAACAGATCCGGTACCAACAGCGAAGCGGCGTTGTTGCTTAGCCTGGAGGAGTGTTGCTGCATCAGGTTACCGCCTACGCTTGCAGACGCACCAAACCTGCTGAACAGGTTATCTTTCTTTGCCGTGATCAGGGTACTGTAGTTCAGTTCAGAGAAGGTAAATTTGCCCACGCTGTAACTACCATTGGTAGAAAGCGGGCTACCTGCATAGGTTTTAGCTTCTGTATTGGTGGTATAAATATCAGCACCTGCTTTTACTTCTGCATTTAACCAGTCGGTGAACTGGTATTTAATGCTTCCGTTCATGATAAAGCGGTTACGGATATCTTCGTTCTGACTGTAACGGCTTGCCCAGTATGGATTCACCTGGTTGCCGGTACCATACCAGCGCATAGTGCCCAGCTCATTCAAAGGATCTTTAAACTGGGTGATATCCATTGTACCAGGCAGGGTATATAACAGGGAAGAATAGTTCCTGCTGTTTACACCGGTTGTAGGCCTGTTCCTGGCGTTGGTATTAGAGTATTGAACTTTAAAATCGGTAGACAAACGTTCAGCTGTTCCATACTTAGTAGTGGCTCTGGCCATGAGATTTACCCTGGAGAGTTTGGTACCTGGAATCATACTGTTATCGTTCATGTAATTGAGGGAGGTGTACACAGACGTTTTATCCAGCTGTTGCTGAAATGAAATGTTTTCGTTGTGGTTTACCCCGGTCTTGTAAAAATTGTTGATGTTGTTGAAGTAACGGAGTTTTTCCGTTTTGCCGTTCCAGTTAGTAACATCCTGACCTGCAATTTTTGGTCCCCAGCTGGTAGTACCTATTGGATCATAATCATTCACAGAACCCTGTCCGAAACTTTTCTGCATGTCAGGATTTGTGAATATGCTTTCAAAACCTACTGTAGAAGATACGGCAATGCCCATACCATTTGACTTCTTACCGGTTTTGGTGGTAACAAGAATAACACCATTACCTGCGCGGCTACCATACAAGGCGGCAGCGGAAGGTCCTTTCAGCACAGAGATGCTGGCGATGTCGTTCGCGTTCAGATCAGCGAGACCATTACCCATATCCAGTGATGGATTCCAGAAATCGTTGTTGCCATCTGTTACGCCCACGAAATTATCTACCGGAATACCGTCCACTACGATCAACGGTTGATTGTTCCCGGTGAGGGAGTTATTTCCGCGCAGATTAATTTTAGAAGAACCTGCAGGACCGGTGCTGGAGCGGATCACCTGTAAGCCCGCCACCACGCCGGTAAGCGCGTTGGTAAGATTGGGTTCATGCGCATCTATCAGCGTAGCACTTTTTACTTCCTGCATGGCATATCCCACGGATTTTTTCTGGCGGGTAATGCCTAGAGCAGTTACTACCACTTCGTTTAACCCTTTGGAAGTTTCTTCCATTACCAGGTCAAAATTAATGGAAGTACCTACCGGCACTTCTTTGGTAGTAAACCCTACGCTGGAAACAACCAGCGTTGCTCCGGGGCCTACCTGGAACTTAAACGCTCCTTTTTCATTGGTTGTTGCGCCATTGGTAGTACCTTTTTCAATGACTGTTGCATAGATTACGGGAGCGCCGGAAGCGTCTTTCAGGGTACCGGATACCCATTTTTTTTCCTGTGCGGAAACGCTTTGATAGCACGTTGCCACTAAACACGTTAGCAGCAGGAAGCCTAGCCACCTTTTCATTAGTGTGAATTTAGATGAAGATGAATAATCAAGGCATAGTTTCTCTGATGGCATGGGAAGCCCGCATGCTGCAGGTAGTTACTGCCTCATTTTTGATTGATACAAGTGAACGTTATTGCTTTGTTTTACTACAGTTGGCCTTTATCGAGGTGTTCCATAACAAGTGCTGCAGCGCCAAGTCTTTCCGCCGCATACCCCAGAGGCGAGATTATTATTTCAATATTTTCAGCGATTTTTGGTATACAATGTTCATTTAACGCATGCTGTACAGGCGCCAGCCATAACTTTCCGGCTAATGTTCCTCTCCCGCTTAAAATGATCAGGTTAGGATTCAACAAGTGAATAAGGATGGCAATGCCGCGTCCGATATGATAACCCGCCTGTGATAATAATTCCACCGCGTAATTATCGCCCTTTACCGCTGCATCCATAATTTTTCTAAACGTGTCGTCGCGGTTGTCCATCGACAAGTCTTTCATAACGGTAGTTCTTCCTTCCCTGATACCAGCTACCGCTTTTTCTGCAATCACCGACAATGAGGTTTCCGTTTCCAGGCATCCCATTTTCCCACAGCTGCAGATCTTATTATTGGTAAAAAGCGGGATGTGTGAGAACTCCCCTGCAAACCCGTTTTCTCCCCTGAAAAGATCACCATTCAGCACCATTCCCAAACCTATACCCCAGCCTATATTAATAACCAGTGCATTTTGCCTGTTCCGGGCTGCTCCCAGTTTCCATTCCGCGAGCGCAATTAAACTGGAGTCGTTGTCAATGATCACCTGTAAACCGGTAAGCGCTTCGAGGTATCCATTGATACTGCCGTAGTGCTTGTCGAAGAAAGAATAATTGATGCCCTTTGTTACATCTACAAAACCCGGCATCCCGATACCAATGCCTGCAAACTTTTCCAACGGGATTCCTGAATGATCGATAAATGCTTTCAGTTCCTGCCCCAGTTGTGCGATGGCGTCCGGATGTGCCGACAGGTCCAGCGACACCATGCGTTCTTTTCCCACTGTTCTGTTCTGCATATCCAGTATACTGATACTGGTTACAAACTGGTCCATCGCTACCGATAAAATGTACATGTAGTCCGGCTTCACAGAGTACATCTGCGGGCGCCTTCCTCCAGTGGAAATGGCATACCCCGATTCCAATACCAAACCGCTTTTCACGAGTTCATTCAAAGCTTTGGTGGTATGCGGGAGACTCCTGCCGGTGAGCAGCGTGAGATCGGCACAGGATAATTCCTTGCTAAAGTACAGGTGTTTTAATAACGTTTTTTTAAATATTTCCTGGCGATCAGACACCATTTAGATGATTGTTTGCTTACAGTTTAAATCTACATCAATTTGGTACAAGTGAACAACATTATCAGTAAAATGCTGATTCAAGATAGGCAAACTTCTGTAAATTTTACAAGAACTTTTATGAAAATTTTAATTAGTTGGCAATAATTATCAAAATTATACGATAAGTTATCTTGTAAATGTTAATTCTGCATCAGAAAAAAGCAAAATAGTTCCAGCTGGTGACCGGGTTGGCATGTCGCACCGGTATGATAATTGATCCGGCACCGGTATGCCTTCATCTGTGGTAGCCCGTATGATATATGACGCAGAAACGCGTACGCTCCGGATTATATTCGTGTCGGGGATGATATATGATTACAAGGACGTGCCTGAAGCGGTATACCTGGCAATGAAGTCGTCCGGTTCAAAGGGCATCTATCTCAACAAACACATCAAAGGGCATTATGATTTTGAAAAGGTAAAATAACCATTATGCGGCGCCATGCATGGCCTGCCGCCGGATATCGCTCATCCCCTTCTGGTAAAACCGTTTCATCATTTTATTCAGGTGGCTGCTGTCCGTGAAACCAAGGTCCCAGGCAATTTCCTTAAAGGGCAGGTCGGTGTACAGCGCCTTCGCCTCGGCCAGTTTTAATTTGGAACGGAGCACAAACTCCTGGTAGGTTTCACCGGCGTTACGTTTGAAATATTCGCTGAAATAAGTAGCCGAGATATTGAACCGCTGGCATAAATAAGACAACGTAATTTTTTCTTCGTCGAGCAAATGATATTGAATGTGCAACAGTACTTCCGCAAAACGCCTGCCTTCCACGCCCTGTCCGCCGGGAAGCTCCATTGCCACATTGCGGGCTATCAGCTCCAGCACGGCCACCATCAATCCCTGCATAATGCGCCGCGAATGATTGTCGGAACGCTGCTGCTCATACATCAGCAACTCCAGTAAACGAACCAGGTGCTGTTTGTCGCTGTCCACGGTGATCAGCTCCCCTGCCCTGCGGTTATAATTACCAATGATGAAATTGAGGCGGCAGAACCATTTCCCGAAATCTATCACACAGTCCTGTTCTCCCGAAAAAAAACTGGCGTTGAACTGGATAAACAGGAAAGTAGTGGGCTGATCTATCCGGTAGGTATGGCAGTCGGACGACGGCAACAGGAAAATACTTCCTTTGCTGTAACCGGAACGGGTATGCTCTACCTGCTGTTCCCCGCTGCCTTCGAGGATATACACCAGTTCAAAAAAGTTGTTCCTGCGGTTGCGTTTTTCCCAGCGCTCCAGGGTGGTGATGCTGATGCTAAACGGGTCGTGTACCTTTTCCATACTGTAAATGTAAGTAATAAACTGCCGCTGCATAAGGGGCATCCCATCCTGTTACTGCTGTTTCCTTTTACGGTACGGGCGTACCGGCGGACGGCTGGTTAGCTTTGCTGTCATAAAAAATGAAGATCACATGAAAGCAATTATTTTAGAAAGACTGGATAAAAACGCCCCTCTCACCCTGTCACACACCGCCATACCGGCTATTGCTGAGGACGAAGTACTCATTGAAAACAAAGCGATAGGCATTAACCCGGTCGACTATAAAACACTGGAGGACTATACCACGCCCGACGGACTACGGGCCAGCTGGGCGCCTGCCCTGGATGGTATTTCGCCGCTGATCCTGGGATCGGATATTGCCGGCGTGGTAACGGCAGTGGGTAGCGCTGTCACCAAATTCAAAACAGGCGACGAAGTATTCGGGATGATCAGGATGCCGGGGCATGGCCGCGTATTCGCGGAGTATGTTGCGGCGCCGGCTATCCATCTTGCTAAAAAACCGGGGAATATATCCTTTACAGAAGCGGCTGCAGCAACACTGGCAGCGGTTACGGCATGGCAAAACCTGCATACGCATTACACGGTAAAAAAAGGCGACCGGGTGCTCATCACTGCACCGGCAGGCGGCGTTGGTCATTATGCCGTGCAAATGGCTAAAGCAGCAGGCGCCTATGTAATAGCCGTAACTACCGCCGCCAATGCCGGTTGGGTACTTCAATTGGGCGCCGATGAGATCATCGACTACCATCACTTTGATTTTGAACAGGCTGATAGCCTGCAACTGAACCTGGTACTGGATTCCGGCGGAAGATACCCGGCCTCCCTGTATGAAAAACACTTCGCGCCGGGCGCCGCCCTGTTCTACCTGCCGCATGGCCTGCCGGCAGCTACCACCCAATACTACCAGTCGAAAGGATTTGATGTACGCTTCACCGGCGTTGCCTCCGACGAAAAAGCGATTGACGCCATCGCCGTATTGCTGCAGTCAGGAAAAATAAAATCTTACATCGATAAAGTGTTTCCGTTCGACCAGATGCGGGCGGCCATAGATGAAATGAAAAAGGGCACTACGAAAGGAAAGATCGTAGTAACCCTTTAACAAACATGGATAACAGCCGGGGTATTTCCGGCTGTTATTAATGCGGCAGTAGCTCCGCCAGTTTTTTATCCAGGTCTTCCCCACGCAGGTTTTTGGCCACAATTTTCCCTGCTGGATCCAGCAGGAAATTTTGCGGCACTGCACGAACACCGTATAATTTCGCTACTTCATTTTCCCAGTACTTCAGATCAGATACGTGCGTCCAGGTGAGTTGATCGGTATGAATGGCTTTCAGCCAGGCATCGTGCCCGTTAGCCTGATCCAAAGATACCCCCAGGATGGTGAAGGACTGGTCTTTGTATTTATTATAGGCTGCTACCACGTGCGGATTTTCTGCACGGCAGGGGCCACACCAGCTGGCCCAGAAATCCACCAGCACATATTTGCCGCGGAAATCGGTAAGGTTTACCGGCTTGCCCAATGTATCATTTTGTGTAAACAAGGGCGCAGTAGCGCCAATAGCGGTTTGCTTCCAGCCATTGATCAGCGCAGCCACTTCTTTTCCCTTTTTGCTTTCCTTCACCCCGGCAGATAAAGTGTTGAAAACCGTTTCCAGCTCCGCAGGGTTTTCGGGAATGGAGCCGGCACTGCTTTGCAGGGCATCCAGGCTTACCAGGGATGCAGGATTTTCTTTTATAAACGCCTGGTAGATCTTTTTTTCTTCTTCACGGATAGCCTTACTTTTTCCATCGTAAGTTTTCCGGAATTCCGGTGATTTACGGGCTTCTTCTGTAGCGGCAATATAATCTTCCGTGAGCTGATCTCTTTGCGCAGCCGTTGCTTTCAGCTTTGCCTGCAGGCGCTGCTGATCGTTGTTAAGACGGGAACCTTTTATGGTAGCATTATACACAGAATCTTTACCACTGAGAACAATGGTACCTTTTTCAAGGTATACCGCCAACATATCAGACTTATAAGACATCATATTGGTAGGCGGGGTATGACGCAGTACCAGCGTAGCTTTCACAGGGTCGCCCACTTTGCCTTTAAATTCAAATACGCCCTGCTGCAAGGCGGCTGAATCCCTTACGACAGTGCCATTGGCCCGGTAAGTGAGAAACAGTTTGGCGGGAGCATCCAGTGTCCCTATTTTCCCTTTCAGCACATATGTTCCGTCCTGCGCCAGGAGCGCTGCCGGCAATAACGCCAGCATTGATACTAAGATGTGTTTCATTTGGTTTTTAATTTTATGATTTAAAATGGTCTTCCATCCAGCGGTATATTCCATTGCGGGTTAAACTTCAATATCACGTTGGAGATGGTTAAAATAAAGTCTTTTGAATCCACGGTTCCTTCATGCGTTTCCGTGCCTATCTTATGTTGTATTTTAGGTTTGCACCAGGGCTTGCCGGTTTCGAGGCAAAGTCTTTTCAGGTCCAGGAAACGTTTGAATGAACCTAGCGGCAATTCTCTTCTTCTTTCATCCAGCACCTGCTGAATCACTTCATCCTGGGACCCTACCGGAAGCGTAGGCGTTCCGGTTTTGTAACGATAGCGGCGCAGGGTATTGAGGTCGCCGATGGCGGCGGCCAGCTGGTTGGTGCGGGCATATCCTTCTGCACGCATCAGCAACAGTTCGGGATATGAGAACCCGGCGGTCATGTTGGTTTTGGAACCGCGATAATACTGGATGCGGTTACCATCATCATACACCACATTATTGTAAGTGGTTTTATACCCCGGCGCTGTTAAAAAGAAATATTTAAACCGGAGGTCATTGGCCTGGTCGTACAACGCAATCACTTCATCGGAAGGATAGCTGGAGGAAGACCTGCCGGCGCCGGCATCGAGATTGCGGTACAGCAGGTTTTCACGGCTGTTGGCGGCGCTCAGGAAATTATCCGGTCCTTTAATGGTACTGTTGATAAGGTTGGTGGGATCCGTCCACGAAAAGCTGTTGTAGTCATAAATCAGTTTATCGGTGCCCCCTTTGCTGGCCGCCGTCCACGCGAGATTGGCATAATACACCACGCTGTCGTACTTCTGGGTAAACAGGTGATAGTATGCCAGCAATGCCTGCGCTGCCACTTTATTCGGGCGGGAAGGCCAGTTGGTTACTTCCGGCACATCCGGTAAAGCGGTGAGCACATCATTCTTCACCTGTGCAAAGGCCTGTTCCTGTGTGGATAAATCTGGTAATGCTGCGCCTATATCAGCACTGGTCACATAAGGAATGGTTTTAGTATCGTTGGGTGAACCAGGCTTATACACCGGACCATATACAAGCGTGGTAATAAAGTACGACCAGGCTCTATCTACCAGCGCCTGTGCCACTACTGTTTTTGCATACTGCTGATTTTCTGCACTGAGGTTGGGAATAGCGCGTATGCCATCTATCACGTTGTTGAAATAAGCCATAGAGCGGTAAGTGCCCCAGTCCCAGAAATAATCCGATGTAGACGGATTTTTATAAGGCTGTCTGAAAACATACGCCCAGTAACGGTCGATGTTAGGATGGTTGTTGGCTTTGTAACTAATATTCCCGATACCATCGGAAAGCGACAGGTTATCTGTCAGGTAGCCGAGGTTACACCCGGTGTTGTTATCAATGAACACCCACTGGGCAATATTGCTGTTATCCAGCAGGTGATCAAAGTCTGCCACCTCTGAAGGGATCAGTTTTCCTTTTGGTTTTACATCCAGGAATTTTTTGCAGGAGCTGATACTTCCCGCCATGATAATAACCAGTATGAGTATACGCTGTTTCATGATCGCCGTAGTTAATTGTTAAAGACTGAATGATAACCCTACATAAAATTCCGGCCGCAGCGACAGGGAAGAAAATCCTTGTTCTGTAAATGCGCCGGTACCACCGGACAGGTTCAGTTCTGATGTTTCAGGATCACGGTGATCGCTGTTAGCGGTGATCATGAACAGGTTCCTTGTCTGGAAATAAATCCGGGTACTGGTGAAGCCGATACGTTTCAGCAGGCGAGGGTTAATATCGTAGGTTAATGTTACATCCCGGAGTTTCATGTAGCTGGCGCTTTCTATGAGAATGTCTGAATAAGGGAAATAGAACATATCCATATTCCAGCTGCTGAGTTTAGGATAAATGGTGTTGGCTTCATCGCCCGGTTGTTTCCATCTTTCCGATACATGCTTGTTCAGGATATTAGATCCGCTGAAGGCATCTCTCCTCAATACATTCCCGAGCTTTGCAATAAACATAAAAGACAAATCGAAATTTTGCACACGGAAAGAATTGGTTAAGCTGATCGCATATTTCGGGCGCAGGGTACCGCTGTAAATCAGGTCGCCCACGGCCACGTTGCCACCGCCGCTTTTTTCTCCTTTGGCAGTATAGAATTGTGATACGCCATTATTATCGAGGCCGGCATACTGGTAGCTGTACAGGGCATCCAGCGGATCGCCTGCTTTTTTGATAGCGCCATTGGTGATGCTGGAGGCATACTGGTAATTTACATTATAGGTAACAACCGTATTATTGTTGTAGCTGAAATTGAGGAAAGTGTTCCAAACGAAATTACGTTTCCGTAATACATCTGCATTTATTGAAATTTCATATCCTTTGTTTCTTACTTCCCCTATATTTTTCACCAGGGAACTGAAGCCACGGGTAGGATCAATAGCATCGGATGCCAGCAGGTCACTGCTGTTACGCAGGTAATAATCGGCGGTTAAATTAATCCGTCTGTTCAGCAGGGAGATATCCACACCAAAGTTGGTGCTTTTTGTTTTTTCCCAACGGAGCGAGTTATTAGGCGGTGAAGAGATACTGTAAGATACATCTCCGGTATAATTGGAATAACTGCCAGGGGTAATGATCAGGAAAGGACCTGAGTTCAGGGAAATATTTCCGTTGATACCATAGGATGCGCGCAGATCCAGGCGATCAATCAATGGTACATGAAAGAATTTTTCCTCCGCCAGTTTGTAGGTGCCCCCGGCAGACCACAACGGTTTGTAGCGGTAGCGCGGATCGGTACCAAAGAAATTGGTTTGATCCAGCCGGATACTTCCACTGAGAATAAAGCGGTTATTATATTCATAGGAACCGTTGGCATACCAGGAAACAAAACGGTTATCCTGGTAGGCGTAACTGCCTATGCTGGCTGTAGGTCTGCTGGTGCCCAGCATATCTGCATTATAGGACCCTGCATTATAATCGGCATAGTTAAAAGTAGAAAACGTACCTGCCTGATCGTTGTATCCAAAGCGGGTTGGCAGGGCATTGTTATCTGCCGTGTTCCGGCTTATTTCATTACCGGCGATGGCGCTTACGCGGTGTTTGGTTGCAATTACCCGGTTAAAGTTCAGCTGTGTGCGGAACATATAGCTCTGGTTAAAATTGCGCGCTTCATTTACCACTGCGCCATCCGGGATATAATGTTTGGAACCGTTGGAGATGGAAGCATTATCATCGTACCATTGCCGCACCCGGTAAGACGTTTTATCGTACAGCGACCTGGTTTGTGCATCGCCGCGGCTCCAGGCACCTCCTGCTTCTATGTTCAGCCCGTCGAAGATCTTTACATTCACGCTGCCGCCCAACCGGATCTGCAATGCTTTTGTGTTGTAGGTTTCCAGCCCAAGATCATCCAGCGGATTATAGTACAGTGGTTTCAACCCTGTTAACGCAGTATACCGGTCTTCTTTCTTCTGGTTTTTAGATGGCACATTCAGTGTTTCTCCTGTAGCCGGGTCTACCAGCAGGTTGTACGGTTGTATCAGCGAGGTGTTGGTGAATGCCAGCATATCTTGCCAGCCGCGCACCGGTGAAGCGGAAGTGGCATAGTTCACATTGGAGAACAGGCGGATGTTCACACCTTTGCGGGGCTGCCAGTCGTTTTTCACATCGAAGATGAGGCGGTTGTCTGAATTCCGGACGGTGTTATTCTGATTGGATACATATCTTACTGCGGCGTTGAGCATACTTTTTTCACTGCCGCCGGATAAGGAGATATTGTGTTGCTGTGTAAACTGGTTTCTGAAATAATATTTCTCCATCTGTGCCAGTCCGTCGTTTTTCTTCAGGGCATCCAGCTCCGCGGTCACATCTTTTTCGTTCATCCATCCCTGTGACTTTGCGATCAGCAGGTAGTTAACACGGGAAGTGCTGCCGTAGTTATTATAGGTAGTGAGATAGTCGTTGGGATCCTGGTTATAGAGCTCTATTTCCGCATCCACGTAATCGGCGGACGATGCCCTGTTAAGATTCGACAGATCGGGTTTCAGCGTGATGCCGGTAGATCCTTTGTATTCTACCTGCAACGCACCTTTTCTGCCGGTGCGGGTAGCGATTACGATTACGCCGTTGGAGGAGCGGGCGCCGTAAATAGAGGCGGCTACTGCATCCTTGAGCACAGTGATCGATTCTATGTTATCGATATTGAGAGATTCCAGTCCTGCGCTGGAAGGGTACCCGTCGATTACCAGCAGGGGCGCGCTGGCAGCAGTGCCCAGCAAGGTAGACACGCCACGGATTTCCAGGTTACCTTCCTTGGTGAGTACCACCCCGGTGGCTTGACCTTCAAGGGCTGATTTCACATCCGGTTTCAGTTTAGCGCGGAGGCGATAGGGATCAATGACGGAAAAAGAGCCGGTGGCCCTTTCCCGGGAAATGGTCTGGTAGCCGGTGTTCACCACATCGATGCCGGTGAGCTTATTATTGGATGGTTTCAGCGTGATGCTGATAACGCCGTTTTTGCCCACTACAAGTTCCTGTTTTTCGTAGCCCACATAAGAGAACGACAGCACGGCATTTTCGTCTCTCACCGCAACGGTATACTCCCCGTTGTTATTGGTTTGTGTGCCTTTGCCGGTGCCTTTCACTACTACCGAAACGCCGGGCAGCGGAATACCATTTTCATCGGTAATGCGCCCGGTAATTACGATCTGTGCCGGGGCGGCGGGCAATGCCGGCGTACGGGGCACGATGCGTGTAACCGTAATGGTTTTGTCTTCGATGGCATACTCCAGGTTCTGCCCCATGAGCGAAACGTGTAGTAGTTCCTGGATAGTGGCATTTTTCATGTCCAGCGTAACGGGGCGGGTACTTTGCAGTGCATCGTAATTATAAAAAACGATGTAGCCCGTTTGCCGGTTGATAGTGGTAAAGACCGTTGATAACGGTGTGTTTCTGACAGACAGTGTTACGCGTTGTGCAGCGCTTTTGGCGCTAACCTGCAGCATGCCTGCCATTAGTAATAAAGCAGATAACCTCATGATCCTCCAAATTTTGGTTGGCAGATTATTTTTTTTCATTGTACCGGCAAATACCGGGTTGTAAGATCTGCATTGGTGGTGATGCTTTCCGGAAGTGTTGATGTGGTGATGATCAGGCCTGCGGACAAGGGAATACGATCCCTCTTCTCTGTTTTGGAACAAAGCAGTTAAAATCATACATTTGATTTCGGTGATAAAAATGAGTTTACACGAATAATTTATTGCCTGTAACCAGTGATGTTTGCCCATCACTGGTTTTTTAATGGCGCTGGTTTTAGTTGATTTTGATTACTTCTGGTACAATAGCTGGTCAGATTTAAGTGTTAAAAAATATGGCATGCTTACGATCGTAATACGGTTATTTTTCTTCCTTCTATTTTAAACAGTACTCCATTTTTTTCTAATATTTTGAGGATGCCCGATAGGGACAGGCTGCGCTGCATACCGCCGCCAAAGCGCATTTCGGGCGGTGTACCTTCGTATACAACTTCTATATCGTACCAGCGTTCCAGCTGCCGCATCACGGTGGTAATGTCTGCCCGGTCGAAGATAAAAAAGCCATTCTTCCAGGCTACGGCTTCCTGCACATCGGTACCTGTTACTGTGATGTTGTTACTGTTGCTGATGCGTGCCTGCTGGCCGGGCAGCAGTTTTTTTATGACGCCATTGCGGCCAACGTTCACAGCGCCTTCCAGCAGGGTTACTGCCAGCGCATTTTCATTCGTATATGCCATCACATTAAAATGGGTGCCCAGTACGGTGATATCGGCGCCGTTGGCCTTTACCAGGAATGGTTTTCCGGGCGCCTTAGCTACTTCAAAATATCCTTCGCCGGTGAGTTCCACGGTTCTGTTGTTACCTGTGAAAGCTGTAGGAAAACGCAGGGAGCTGGCTGCATTGAGCCATACCTGGGTGCCGTCTGGCAGGGTAAGCTGGTATTGTCCGCCACGGGGAGTAGTTAATGTATTATAAGTAACCGGGGCGGTAGCGCCGGTGGCATGGTACAATACCTGCCCGTTTTGTAATTTGATGATGCTGGTGCTGCCTTGTTTGCCGAGCGTATCATTTTTGGCTTCATCCAGCACAATCTGGGAGCCGTCTGCCAGGGTGAGCATGGCTTTATTGCCGCCGGGGGCGATGTCATTTTTATAACGCTGTGCGAGTGCAGGAACGGGTTTCATGGTGGCTACCGGCCGGAGCAGGAAATATAAACCGGTGGCTAACAGCAGGCCGGTAACTATGGCGGCAGCCCACCAGAGGCGGTGTATAAACTTCACCGGTTGCACGGTTTCCACAAAAGGAGTGGTAAGGTCTGCGCCGGTAATACTTTGCAGCAAAGCGGTGCGGGCGGCAGTATCGACGGGGGTGGTATCCGCAGGCGCCTGCCACATCAGATCCGTCAGCGCGGCCATGAGTATTTCCATGTTGCCGTCGTCTTCCAGCAATGTGTACAACTCTTCCTGCTCTTCGACCGTTTCGTTACCGGAAAGTCGCTGTTGCAATAAATATATGACCCTTTGCTCCTGCATGCGTAAAAAGAAAACCGGGATTTAAACGGCTCCCCGGTATTAAGAATAGGCTAACGACCTAAAGGACCTATCTGTTTAAAAATATTTTTTACCTGCAAATAAAAATCAGGTAAACAAGCGGGATGGCATGCCCGTTGCGACGCAGGTGCTCCCGTATGGCTTTCAGGGAAAACACCAGGGCATTTTTAACAGAGTTGGGCGACAAATCCAGCTCTGTGGCTATTTCCGGGATCTTCATACCACGATTGCGGCTCATCTGGTAAATGCGCCGGCGTTGCGGCGACAGCAACATCACGGCTTCTTCTATAACAGTATGCAATTCTTTCAGTGTGAGCCGCCGGGTAGCGGTATCGGTGTCATCGGCGGTAACCACTGCCGTTCCGCGCAGGCGGTATTCGTTGGCTTCTTTTTTCAGGTAAGTATAACACTCGTTGGCGGCCACTTTAAATAGCCAGGCTTTCGGATGGTCGATGTCCGCGAGCTTGTCGCGGCTCAGCCATACCCGCAGGAAAGTAGCCTGGATCACCTCTTTGGCGTTCTCGGGCGACTTCACCATTTTCCGGATAAATGGTTCCAGCGTTGTCAGGGAAGTATTGAAGAGGATACCAAACGCCGCTTCATCGCCCTCAGAAATGCGCTGAAACAGTGATTTGTCAATATAGATATTGTCGTGCATTATCGTTGCAGAATACGCTGATGGTTGATAAGGTTGGTGGTATCGCCACTAAAGTAATGAAAATTGAGCGGATCCTCACTGCCTCCTCATTTGAATAAATCAGATCTCATTCAGGAAGTCTGTCATCGACTGCTCCGTCAGCAGGTTCAGTTTCTTCCGGAGGCGGTACCGCTTTATTTCCACGCCCCGCACCGAAATGGCCATCAGCTGCGCAATTTCTTTGGTAGATAATTTCAGCTGCAGGTAAGCACAAACCTTCAGATCGGTATTCGTCAAGGCAGGGAATTTGCTTTTCAGCTTCTTCAGGAAGTTATTGTTGATCTCATCAAAATGAGCGGCGAACTGATCCCAGTTATCATTATTCTTTTCTACATCATTTAACAATAACAGCGCGTTCTTGATTTCCGGGTTGTTACCATTCTTTTTATATACCGATGCCAGGATATCTTTTACTTTCACCAGCGCATCGCCTCTCTCCACCAGGTGCATGGACGCATCTGCCAGCGCGTTGTTTTTAAAATGTATTTCATTCGCCAGCTTTTCATTCTGCAGCTTGATGATTTCCTTTTCGTTTTTTTCCCAGCTCCAGCTGGTGAATATATTTAAGACGCTGCTGCTCCTCGTCAAAGCGGCGCTGCTGGATGCGCAGGTTCCTTTCCTGCCAGCGGTTCAGGAGATATAGCACAGCGAGGAACAACAACACATAGCCAATATACGCCCAGGTAGTTTTATACCATGCGGGCAGCACTTCAAAACTGTAGGTCACCACTTCTGATTCATGTCCGAGGTTATCGTGTGCTTTTATTTTAAAAAGATATTTACCGTCCGGAAGGTTGGTGTAATCCTTTTCTGTTTTGGGCGACCAGGCGGACCAGCGCTGATCGTATCCTTCCAGCTGGTAGCTGTATTCTATATTACTTTGCAGTCCGTATGCCGGCGAGCTGTATTCAAAATGGAAGGAGTTATATCCTTTTGGTAAAGCCACCATTTCGGTGTCATCCTGTAAATAACCGGCCGCTCCGCGGTGATGGAAATAGCCGCCGAAAATAACACTGTCGGATTTACCAAAAGCCTTTACCTGCCCCAGTAAAACCTTCACCGCCTGTTTGTTGGTGGCATACTTTTCATAGTTCAGGTGAATAGTGCCTTTTTCGGAGCCAATGAAAATATTCTCTTTATTATAGGGATAAATGTTTTCAAATCCCAGTAATATCTTGCCGTTCAGCTCTGGTATCCAGGTAATGGTAAATGGTTTATCGCCGGAAGACTGGTTGAAATTCACCACCCCAATATCCTTGCCGCTGCAAAACCAGATATTACCATCGGCATCTTCATTCATATACCGTATTTCCATGTTGCCCAGTATGGGCGTCAGGAAGGCGGAAGGAACAAACCGGTTGGTGGCCGGATCAAATTCATATACCCCTTTACCCGTGCAGAACACCACGCGGTTCTTTATCTTAAAAACATAATTACTCAGCGCTGAAGGCAGCCCCGCACTATCCGTGAGCAATTGGGAAGAAACGGTTTTGTTATCGGCCGACAGCTGCAGCTTATAAACGCCCCGGTACGGGTGCGACGCCCAGATGATGTTGTTATTATCTATTTCCAGGAAACGCAGCGACTCTCCTACCCCTTCCAGTTTTCCTTTATCGGTAAACTGGCCGGCACTGTATTCCAGCAGCTGCACGCCGGTATAACTGCCTACCAGGACGTTTTTTGCAGGATACACTGCCGATACCGGTTTATACAGCCAGGCGCCGGGTTCAGCAAATAGCGGCACGGCGCTGTGATCTTTCAGGACAGCGCTGCCGGTGTGTTGTGCCAGCAGGATGTGATTGTTCACCTCATCGAGGCGCCACACTTCTGCCTTGCTGTTCCTTACGCGGGTAAAATCACCTTTGGAGAAACTGAGATCGCCCGAGGCAGCCGCCAGCGGCACGTACCAGGCGCCGTCCGATGTGGCAATGTACAGTTCATTATTAAAGATACGGGTGGAGTATCCCGACAGCTCATTGCTTTTACTGGGTGTAATATATTTTATGGCGGCATTGTAGGCGATAAAGCTGATACCATTATTGAGCCCGGCCCAGAGGTTATTATGTTTATCAAGGAAGACGCTGATCACGTCATTATTCTGAAGTCCTTCCGTGCGGGAAATCTTTTGCACCACTTCGCCGTTGAAGTTGAGCACCACGCAACCTTCCGTGGAGGTGCCTGCCACAAATTCCATGGCGTTGATCTGTGCGGAGATATTCACATTGCCGGTGGAAAAGGCTGCGTGTTGCTGGATGATGGAGTCGTTGCGTAAAAGGAATTGTCCTTTTGCCTGGGTTATCACCAGGAGCGTATCAGCCCCGATGCCTATAATGCCGGATATGAGGCCGTCTGTAAATTTATGGCCGGTATTAACGGGCTGCCATTCATTATTTTTAAACAGCATCAGTCCATTATACTTATCCTGTGCATACAGTCTATGGCCGGCCTGTTTCAGGTACAACCACTCGCTGGGATATACTTTAATACTGTTATTCCGGTATTCGAAGATGCGGTCGGAAGCCTGGAAGAAAACAGCTTCTTTTATAAATTTCTATCCGCCAGATGTCCGCAAACTTATTATGTGAGGCAGGAACAAGGTCCCTCAGGGAGGTATAAACGAGATTACCGTTTGGCCCGGGTGCGAAGTAGCCGAGTTCTCCCTGGCCACCGGCATAGATCCGGTCGACCGTATCAATGGCCAATGCGCGCACAATAGTACGGTTTGGAAGCGGGTATGCTTTCCAGTGACTGCCATCATAGGTAAGCATTCCTTCGTTGTTGGCGAAGTACATGATGCCTTTGCTGTCCTGTTCAATATCCCAGGTTTGGGTGCCTGCCTGGAAGTCGCTTTTACTATAATTGATGATCCGGGGCAACCCGATCGTATTCTGACCTGCGGCCATCCGGAAACACCCGATGCATAAAAAAAACAGCCACCATCTTTTCATAAAATATAGGATTACTTCCGGTGATGTAGTAATGATGTAGTTTAAATTTATTAATAATCAATCATTTATCCAATTGTGATGCAGTATAGATGTAGTCGGAAAATTGGCTTCGTTCTGTGGAAGGTGTAATTTTAGCCCAATCAAAACAGTATAAAAATAGTACTTAGTCAACTGAAATCATCCATCCATTTAAAAAAATGCAGAACACCACGATGCTGTAAAAAAGATCACCTGCAGCCATAAAATGAAATAAACATCAACGGGATTTCACGTTTACCGCCAGCACACCGATGCTGGTGAAAGTACCCCGCATGTAAAATCGTCAACAAAAAATTCACGTATGAAAAAACTCTTACAAAGCATTCTTATCCCGCTATTGCTATTATTTGCCTCCACATTGTGGGCGCAAAACAAAACCGTTACCGGTAAGGTAACAGATGAAACCGGGGCGCCTATACCCGGCGCTTCTGTAATAGCTAAACTATCCAAAACTGCCGTAGCAGCAGATGCCAATGGCGCCTTCTCTATATCCGTAACACCGGAAGAGAAAGTGCTGGATATCTCCGCCATCGGATATACCACCTTTCATATAGCGGTAGGAGCTTCGCCGTTAGCAGTACAGCTGGCGCTCTCCAATAAAGAACTGGGAGAAGTAGTGGTAGTAGGTTACGGCACCCAGAAGGTAACCAAAATATCCGGCGCCATCTCCACAGTGAAGGGAGCGGATATCGCCAATCTCCGGCCCGTAAGGGCAGAAGAAGCCCTGCAGGGAAGGGCTTCCGGCGTAAGCGTTATCCAAAGCGGTTCCCCCGGCGCCAAGCCTACTGTGCTGATACGCGGTATCCCCTCTTACAGCGGTTCCGACCCACTGGTGGTAATAGATGGCGTACCTCAAACGCTGGACGACCTGAATGCCGTGAACGCAGCAGACATTGAATCCATCAACGTGCTGAAAGATGCTGCTACCACCGCTATTTATGGCGTAAAAGGCGGCAACGGCGTGATTATGGTCACCACCCGCAGCGGCAGAAGGAATCAACGGCCCGAAATTACCGTGAACGCCAATTATGGCATACAGGAAGTATTCAAAACCATAGGAGTGCTGAATGCCACTGAATACGCCGGCATCATCAATGAAGGCAGCGTAGCTTCCGGCGGCAACATCATCTTTCCCGACCTTTCCAAAATGGGCGTAGGTACCAACTGGCAGAAAGAGATTTTCCACCAGGCGCCCATGCAAAATTATAATGCCAGCGCAAGAGGCGGTGGAGACAAGATCACCTATTTCATTTCCGGCAGCTACCTTGGACAGGATGGTATTGTTGGCGGCGGCAGTAAATCCAATTTCAACAGGATCAATGGTACTGCCAATATCACCGCCGATGTCACCAATCGCCTGAAATTGATCGTGAACACCAGCTTCGCCAATATTAAAAATAAAGGAATACAGGAAAATTCGTTCAATTCCATTATCGGCAGCGCACTGAACTTTGATCCTACCCTGCCGGTATATAATGAAATACCGAATACACCCGGTAAATATAGCTTCAGTAACCTCCTTACCTCCGAAATTTTCAACCCGCTTACCAAACTGGAAAATACCTACAATACTTCCAGCGGCAACAAACTGTTCGGAAAAGTAGAACTACAGTACGATATCCTGAAGAACCTAAAAGCGACCACCCGCTTTGGCTATACCAATTACGACCAAACCGGCAAGAACTTTACGCCGCTGGTGTTTTATGGTCCGCTGAACGTGGAAAACACCATGGGTGCGGATGGCAATGCCATTCCGCTCAAAAATGAACTGGGCATGCTGGCGGGTTCCACCCACAACAGCGTGAGCGAGTTTAAGAACAGCGCAGCCAGTTTTACGTCAGAAACCTATCTGAACTATAACTTCAATATCAAAAATGATCATCACTTTGATGCGGTAGCCGGTATCTCCTTTTTTAAATCTACTAACAACGGCATGACCGTTACCCGGCAGGACGTACCTTTCAACTCGTGGCAGTTTGCAGATTACAACGCCGCCACCGGTATCAATACCGCTGCTATTCCTTATATTATAGATACGGTGATCAATAATGTACCAGTAAAGATCTATAACTCCAAAGGAGATATTCCCGCCAACCTGAACGGACAAACAGCCAGCAAATACAACGGATTCCGTAAAAATTTATCTTACTTCGGCAGGATCAACTATGATTACAAAGATAAATACCTCGCCTCCGTTACCATGCGCAGGGATGGTTCCTTTGCCTTTGGTACAGATAATAAATTCGCAGACTTCCTTTCCGGTTCACTGGGCTGGGTAGCGTCTTCAGAAAATTTCTTTCACTCTGATTTTGTCAACTATCTGAAAATAAGAGGCAGCTATGGTACTGTGGGAAATGAAAACACCAACCCGGCTTTCCCCAGGATTGTAACAGGCGGTCCTAATTACGACGACGGCAATAACAACGGATATACTTTTGGCAATACTTTCCTGTCGGGATCTACGGTAGGTTCCTATGCCAATACTACGCTGAGCTGGGAAAAACAAACCCAGTTTAATGCTGGTTTTGATGTTACCTTCTTCCATAACAAGTTTAACCTCAGCGCCGATTACTTCCAGAAAAGCGTAAAGGGTTTGCTGTTCAAACCTATTGTATCCCTTTTCCTGGGAACGGCTAAAGTGCCGGATGCCAACATCGGTTCTACCAAAAGCAGTGGTATAGATCTCAACCTCGGTTACACCGATAAAATAGGCCGCGACCTTTCCATTAATACCAACGTGACTTTCACCACTTCCGAAAACGAAGTAACCGGCACCAACTCTGATAACTCCTTCATACTGTATGGTGGCAGTTATTTCAATGGTCAGTCGCAAACGGTTACTGCTTTTGAAACCGGCAAAGCGCCCGGCTATTTCTACGGATTCAAAACAGCCGGCTTATTCCAGTCGGCCGACGAAGTAAACAAAGCGCCCAAACAAAGTGGGGCGCAGCCCGGCGATATCCGCTTTGTGGATGTAAACGGCGATGGAGAAATTACGGACAAGGATAAAACAAACATCGGCAATCCCTTCCCGAAATTCACGATGGGCTGGAACCTTTCTCTGGGTTATAAAAACTTCGACCTGAACATTTTCACGTATGCTTCTGTTGGCAACGATATCTACCGGGCATACGAAAGAAATGCTACATATACCAACAAATTCCGCGATATACTCGCCCGCTGGACCGGGCCCGGAAGTACCAATGATGCCCGTCACCCACGCTACTCTTTTACGGACGCCAACAATAATGCGCGGGTATCCGACCGCTACGTGGAAGATGGTTCTTTCGTAAAACTAAAAAACATACAGCTGGGATATACCTTCCCCCGTTCTGTGCTGGACCGTGCAGGATTTAAACAGGTACGTGTATTTGCCCAGGTTAAAAACGCGTATACGTTTACCCGTTACTCCGGCTTTGATCCTGAAATCGCCGGTGGTATAATGGAATCGGGCATCGACAGAGGCGCTTATCCACAGGCCAGGACCTGGTCTTTAGGTATTGATTTAAAACTGTAATGTTCAAAGTAAAAAGACAACAAATGAAAAACATACTGAAAATAGCAGGCATACTTTATTTCACGATTGCCATGAGCTCCTGCAAAAAGTGGGTCGATTACAAACCGAGCGACAGCTTTAACGTAACAGACCAGGATTACCTGAAAAGTGAAAGCGATTACCGGACCATGGCGGTGAGTACCTACTCTCCTATCCAGTGGCTGAACCAGGCGGTACCCATTGGTGATATTGCTTCCGACAACTCCGTAAGCGGCGGTGAAAGTGCCTCCGATGTACTGGGATTACAACAGATGGATGATTATGCCATCACCACCAATAATGATTACTTAACGGAGATATGGTCTGCTTCCTATGAGGGCATTAACCGTGTAAACTACCTGACCCAGTTTAAGGACAAGAACCCCGGCGGCGGCACGGTTGATTTTCCCGGCAAAGAAGCGCTGTATGGAGAAACCTATTTCCTGCGGGCGTATTATTATTTCACGCTGGTGAAATTTTTTGGAGATGTCCCCCTGTTTGCTGATAAAAGATTAACACTGGCCGATTCCAGGACATTGCCCAGGTCTCCCAAAGCAGATGTATATAAACAGATAGAGCTGGATCTGAACAATGCCATTGCTGTATTACCTGCTACGCAGCCACAGGCCGGACGTATTACCAAATACGCCGCACAGGCATTGCTGGGGAAAGTACTGCTCTATCAGAACAAGTTCAACGAAGCCGCGGCCATGCTGGAGAATGTGGTGAATGGCCCGTTTACGCTGGTAGCTGAATTTGGAGATATTTTTCTGCAGTCAGGAGAAAATGGTATTGAGTCTGTTTTTGAAATTCAATATTCCAATCTTTCTCCCTACTACAACTGGGGCGCCGCTACCCGTGGACAGGGCAACTATGCTGTACAGCAGTGTGGAATACGGGGATTAAACGGTGGCAGTCCCTATGCCTCCGGATGGAGCACCAACTTACCCACCCAGAACCTCGCCAACGCCTACGCTGCAGGCGATCAGCGGAAAGACGTTACGGTACTGGATATAGAAGCCTACAAAAATGCACACCCGGATTTTAAAATTACTTACCAGGTAGCACCTTATAAAAATACCGGTTTATACAACCAGAAATATTTACCAAGAAAAGGAGAAACTTCCGGTCAGCTGGAACTAAACTATCTCAATAACTACAGAACTATCCGTTATGCCGATGTATTACTGATGGCCGCAGAAGCCAACAACCGTGCTACCACACCCAATGATGCCAAAGCACAAACCTACCTGAACAAAGTTCGCCGCCGTGCTTTCAGGGATAATGCGCACGATATTACCTTAACCGGCAGCGCCTTAACAGACGCCATCTGGAAAGAACGCCGGCTGGAGCTGGCCATGGAAGGCGACCGCTTCTTTGATCTCGTAAGAACAGGTAAAGCTGCTACCACCATCACCGGTTTCAAAACAGGTAAAAATGAGTTGTTCCCACTGCCACAAAGGGAAGTGGAAATATCCAACTTACCACAGAATCCAGGGTATTAATCGCTTATCAGTAAAACAAAAAGCATGAAAAGACTTTCATATATACTACTGGCATTTGCGCTAAGCAGTTGCACCAAGTTAACAGACGACGATCTGTCGTTTTTAAATTCCATACAAGCGCCTTCCGATGAATCGCTGTTGTTTAAAATTGCGGATGATAATTCCGGGCAGGTGACCATTACGCCCAACAGCGCAGGAGGTACCAGCTATGATATTTATTTTGGAGATGGGACTACCGCACCCGTAACGGTGTTACCCGGAAAGAACACCACGCATGTATATAAAGAAGGGACATATCCCGTGAAGGTGGTGACCACCGGTTTGAGCGGGTTAAAATCGGATACCACCGCACAGCTGACCGTCACTTTCCGGGCGCCGGAAAATGTAACCGTTACTACTACGGGCAACGCGCATGAACTCACCCTATCTGCCACTGGGCTGTATGCCACCGGTGGTTTCAAAGTATCTTTCGGCGAAGTTCCAAACGAAGAACCGGTGCTGATTGCCGCCGGCGCCAATATAAAACACACTTATGCCAAAGGCGGTGTGTATACCGTTAAAGTGGAAGCATTGAGCGGGGGAAAAGCCACCACCGTTGTTACAAAAGACGTGACGATTTATGATCCGCTCACACTGCCCATGACCTTTGAGCTGCCGACCGTTAACTATGCCTGGGGCGACTTTGGCGGCAGCGCTACTTCTGTGATCGCCAATCCCGTGCGGAGCGGTATCAATACCAGTGCTACCGTTGGTAAAATTGTAAAGACAAAAGCGGAAGTATGGGCCGGCAACTTTATTGTAATGACCGATCCCATTGATTTTACGCAGCACAAAAAGTTCAGGGTAAAAGTATATTCCTGGCGCGCCGGCATGCGGGTATTACTGCAACTGGAAAGAAACGGCGATAACACTTTCCAGGAAAACGTGGAGATGGTCACCACTGTAGCAAATGCCTGGGAAGAGCTCACGTTTGATTTCTCCGGAAAAATAAAAGATAACAGCAAACGCCTGCAGAACATCCTCTTTTTCCTGGACAACGGCGTAACGGGAGATGGCAGTAACAACTTCACCCTTTTGTTTGACGATATTACTTTAACTAACTAATCCACGGTTATGAGAATACATATAAAGCTATTAACACCGGTGCTGCTGTTTGTATTGATGGTGATGAACAGTTGTAATAAAGATGATTTCCGGTTCGGCGATATCATCACACCATCCAAACCGATCTTAAATATTGAGATCACGGGTAAAGACGCCACGCATCCAAATGGCGGCGGCGCAGGAACGATAGTGGTAAATGTTGCTGCCGACAATACCATCAACTATAAAGTAGATTTTGGTGATGGCAAACCCGCTAAAACATCTACCAGCTCTGTTTTTCAATACCAATATGATCATACGGGCATCAAAACGCTTACGGTAAGTGTAACCGTTTATGGAAAGGCCGGCAACTTCAGCACCAATGCACAGGAGATCACGGTATTCAGGGCATTTGAGCCGGATCCTGCTTTTGTGGCCATGCTTACCAACAACGGCACCAAAAAATGGCGGGTGGATAAAGACAATCCCGGACACCTGGGCGTATCAGATGCGGCGGTATTTACCCCGGCGTGGTGGGCGGCTGGTCCCGATGAAAAAGCGGGCCTGGGTATTTATGACGACGTGTATACCTTCACTGCGAACGGCAATGCCTTTACCCATGAAACCAACAATGATATTTTTGGATCTAAAGAGTACCTGAAAGATTTTGATCCGTCGCTTAGCGGCGAGGGTGACTTTACCTTAACAGGGCCTAAAGCTGCCGGCTACACGGAAACATTTGGTTACGACGGCAGTGCCACTGCGGAGTATATTACTTTTTCCAGCAAAGGACACCTGGGCATGTATAAAGGCGTACATAAATACCAGGTACTTGAAAGAACCGCCACGCAGATGACCCTGCGTTGCTTACAGAGTCCCGGTGCATGGTATGTTAAAATAATAGCAATTCAATAGCGTATGAAATATATCACAGGAATGATGCTGGCATTACTGATCAGTACTACCAGCTGCGGAAAAAATGAAAAAGCGCCACCGGCGAAAACCGCGCCCACCAATCTGACACTTCATGTGGTGGTAAATACAGACAACAGCGGGGCAGTAGCTTTTACCGCTGCTGCCAATAACGCGGTTAGTTATGATTATGATTTTGGAAATGGGATCAATAAAACCGTTGCCAATGGTATTACCAACTATACCTATCCCGGCAGCGGCACCTATGCCGTAAAAGTAACAGCTAAAAGTGCAGATGGACTTACGCTGAGTAAGTCCGCCGACGTAACGGTTACTATTGCTTCCGGGCTGGTATGGTCAGATGAGTTTAACACCGATGGCGCGCCCGATCCTGCCAAATGGGGCTACGACATTGGCACCGGCGATAATGGCTGGGGCAATGCGGAGTCGCAGTACTACACCGACCGGTCGAAGAATGTGAGTATTTCCAATGGTATCCTGAAAATTACCGCCATGAAGGAAAAACTATTCCGGCAGTGCTTATACCTCCGCAAGAATACTCACCCGGGATAAGTTTGCCTTTACCTATGGTAAAGTAGAGGTCAGCGCCAAACTGCCTGCGGGTGGTGGCACCTGGCCTGCCATCTGGATGCTGGGCAGTAACATTACTACCGCCGGCTGGCCTGCCTGTGGGGAAATAGATATTATGGAACACAAAGGTAACGAGCCCAATAAAATATATGGTACAGTGCATCATCCCAATCATGCCGGTGCTAACGCCGACGGGGGTACGGTAATGGTACAGAATGAAACCACCGTGTTTCATAAGTATACCGTGGATTGGTCACCTGCATTACTGAGGTTTTATGTAGATGACCAACTGTTTTATACTTTCCCTAATTCAGGCAATGTGCCGTTTAATCATGATTTCTTTGTGATCCTGAATTTCGCAATGGGAGGGCATTTCGGCGGGGCCATTGATCCGGCGTTCAACAGTGCTTCGCTGGAAATAGATTATGTAAGGGTGTATAAAAATTAAGAGCTACTAAAGAAAAAAGGCGTCCGGCCTTTGTCTTTACCAGTATAAACCAGGTACCGATGCGGGTTCCCGGTTGTCTGGTAAGGGCAAAGGCCGGCGCCTTTTTTATTAACTTATCTGGCGGGAGTATCGCTCCAGTTTTTCTTTTTCTGTTTTGGTTAAGCTGTTAATCCCTTTATGATGGATTTTATCAAGAATCGCATCCACTTCTTTCTGGCGGTTGGCTTTTTCCACATTGTACAGGTCATCGATATCCGCCAGCACATGATGCTGATTATAAAAATAGTTATCGACCAGGATAATATGTGGCTTGTGAATAATGACATACATGAAGAATACACAGGGTACTGTGAGCGCGATAATAACAGCGATATTTTGTGTAATCGCTGCCGGTTCAATCATCAACCCGATGAGCATGCCCGCCATAGCGCCGCCCAGGTGGGCATCGTGGCCTATGTTATCGCGGCGTGACTTGATACCGTAAATAGAATACAATATGTATACGATGCCATACACCCATCCGGGTACGGGAAACAGTCCGAAGAAGTTCACCATCATACCCGGATACAGGACGATAGAAGCGAAAATGATTCCGCAGATGGCGCCGGAAGCGCCTACTGCACTATAGTCGTTCTCACGCCGGTGAATGTACAGGGATAGCAGGTTTCCGCCAATAAGGCTTCCGAGGTAAATGCAAACGTAAGCGACGGGACCCATATCAGCTTCCAGCATGACGCTGAAAAGCAGGAGGGAAATCATGTTAAAGATCAGGTGTTTCCAGCTGACATGCAGGAATCCGCAGGTGATCAAACGCCGGTATTCCTTGTACAGCAGGATTCTTTCTACTTCAAATTCATACTTATTGAACACGGTGCGGCTTTTAAATCCTCTCCAGGAAATAACCACATTAGTGAGAATGATTAACAGGGTGATGATACCAGTATAACTCATTTTATTTACGGGTCGTTTACAAACACCCCTGCAATATGTGAAATACTTTAAATATATCAAAATCCTTGTAATGGTTCTTTTCCGGAAATATAACCGTTCCCGTTAGGGTCATATGCTCCAAACCGTTTGCAGTAAAGGATTATGTCGATGTATATTTCACCCACAGGTTAATAAATTTCTGATTTTATTCAAAAAAATTTGGTTGTTTGAAAATAATGTTGCTACATTTGCACTCCCCAAAGGGGGATATAGATCGGCTGAAAGGCCCGTCTGTATTAAGGATCGGTAGTTCAGTTGGTTAGAATGCCGCCCTGTCACGGCGGAGGTCGCGGGTTCGAGTCCCGTCCGGTCCGCAAAGCCACTCTTAAAGAGTGGCTTTTTTTATTAAAACCCACCAGAATCGGGTTTAAGCAAGAAAAGCATATTGAGTAATAACAAACATTACCAAAGAGAAAGGGTACCTGTTTTATTTCCGAAATTGGTACCCTCAGTTAACCCTATGTTTTTGTGAGAAGGGTTTAGGAATGAGCGAATTTTTATTCGATCACCTAAAATGTGTGTTATGAAGGTCAATGAAAAACTTTCCATTCTATTACTTTTGGAAAAATCAAAGGCATCTAAAGACGGAAAGATGCCAATTACTATCCGCCTGACTGTAGACTCCAAAAGAGCGGAACTATCCCTGGGTCAAAAAATACTACCCGATTTATTCATTGCTTTTTACACTGTCGTGTGTTAACAAAAAGGCAACCTTAAAAAAATCGCTGGTTAAGGCCAGCGTGAGTCAGCTTTTTTCATAACTTTAATCGAGTCTCGCAGAGAGAACTCGCTCCGGATCTGCTAATTAGTCGCCTAACGTTAGCGGCAACCCTAAAATAGCACTAAAAATAAGATGAAACAGGAAAATGTGCAGCCAAACAAATGGGAAATATTCAACCCCTATTTCAAACAAATAGAGGTTCCGGCTAAAGCCATCCTCTTGCAAGAAGGGAAAGTATCAAAAACGATGTACTTTATTGAAAAAGGATGTTTGCGGACTTGGGTTAACAATGACGGCAAAGAAATAACCACTCAATTCTTCTTTGAAGGTGACAGTGTATCTTCCATTGAAAGTTTTAGAACTAACCGGCCAAGTTTATACAGTATTGAAAGTTTGGAGCCCTGTGTCTTACAGACCATTTCACAAAAAGATTTTCAAGATATTATCCAAAACTCACCTGAGCTAAAAGACAATCTGGTTGAACATCTATTTATGCGGCTTATAAAAAGTCAACAGATTTTCTTTTCCTATTTAAAAAATACGCCTCAACAACGCTATGCAGAATTGTTGGAACAGCATCCAGAAATTATAAAACGCATCCCACAGCACTATATAGCTTCTTACTTAGGCATTACTTCTGTATCCCTAAGTAGGATACGTAACAGAAGATAAAAAAACTTTATTAACAATTGTTATCGTCCGGCGGTTAAATCCTTCTCAATTTTACATTGTAAATGAACAATAAAAATGAGAACAGTAATCGTATATAACCATCCTTTCGAAGGAAGCTACTGCAATGCCATACTTAGCGTGGTTACCAATGGGCTTCGAAAAGCCAATCACGAAATTGACCTGATGCACCTTGACCGGGAAGAATTTAACCCCAGAATGTCTGCGGAGGATTTAAAAGGCTTTGTAGCACATCAAGCCGTAGACCCACAGGTAATCGATTACGGTAAAAGATTGGAAAAGGCAGACCATCTGATTTTTATTTTTCCGATCTGGTGGGATATTATGCCGGCTACAACCAAAGGGTTTATAGACAGAGTATTAGCACCAGCCGTTGTGTATGATCATCACCCGCGAGGTTTCGGGCTCGTTCCCCTTTTAAAAAACCTGAAAAGTATTACGCTTATTACCACAATGAACAAACCCAAAATAATGTATTCGCTGCTCATCGGAAATTTGATTCAGAAAGTAATGCTTAGAAGCGTTTTCAAAACGATGGGATATAAGAACCTAAATTGGATTAGTTATAACAGGGTAAAATCGGTTACCCAGGAAAAGAGAGTCAAATGGTTAAATAATTTAGAAAAAAGGTTTACTGATTTTAAATAGACTTTAACAAAAAAAACGAATTCCAAAAAATGAAACCAGACAGAAAATATGTAACACCATTCATCTCCTTGCTATTTATGGTCTTGGCCATTACGGGGATTTTTATGCTATTTCATCTCTTTGACGGATATACTGAAGTTGCACATGAATTAATTGGAATTGGGTTCGTACTTGCCGCAATTTTACATATTATACTAAATTGGAAAGGCTTAAAAGTCCATTTTATGAAACAAGTATTTATGCCAGCGGCCATTGCTGTAACAGTGTTAGCTTTAACTTTTGTTTATCTGGAACGAAAGCAACTTCCATTGGATATTGTTATTGTCGACAAAACATTTAAAGCTCCTTTAAAGGAATCATGCAAAATTCTGAGCATAGACTATTCCATAGCAATCAGAAAGTTAGAAGAAAAGGGGTATAAAATAAGCGACATAAAAACGCTTGAGGATATTTGGAAAAAAAATGATACAGATCCACAGGAAGTTATTGAATTACTAATGGACTAAACTTTTTGAAATCAA
Source organism: Chitinophaga sp. W3I9 (assembly GCF_050434025.1). Classification (NCBI taxonomy): domain Bacteria; kingdom Pseudomonadati; phylum Bacteroidota; class Chitinophagia; order Chitinophagales; family Chitinophagaceae; genus Chitinophaga; species Chitinophaga sp. W3I9. Next base: position 2,082,425 of record NZ_JBNPWC010000001.1, on the reverse strand, counting down.
CAGGGCGGCAGCCTGTCAGGATGATACCAATGAGGTAAGGCCAGTTTAAACTTACTTCCAGGGTTACGTTTTAACTGTATTGGGCGGGATTTAATCCGACAAATCAAAAATTTGTTATCCTAACTTATTCTACAATTAATGTATAACGTTTTGTTGAAAAAAGACAATTAACTCTTTTGCGATTTTTTCCGGGCTGTTGTCATTGTCGGCGGCCGTATGTCCTAAACCATGGAATTCTACACGCTTTGCCTTTGGCAAAGTGGTGCTTAATGTATCAAGTGCAAGTTTAAGGTAACGTTGGCTCCTTGTCCCTCCCATCAGTAGCACTTCAGCTTTAATTTCTTTACAACCGTCTATCAGTCCGGAAGATTCACGGACCAATATGAGATCGTAATGCATCGTTGGAATTAAGGATTTAAAGCACACGTCATCGCCCGATTGTTTCTTAGCATTTGCGCTTATAGCAATATTTAGCAATGGTGCAATTAGGAAGCCGGGAAAGGACCTCTGGTTATACTGTTGCACGGTTTCCCGGAATTATGGTATTCCTGGAGGCAGCAACTGTCTGCGCTGGCTCAGGCAGGTTATCATGCTGTAGCACCAGATCTGCGCGGTTTCGGGGAGTCAGAGGTTACAACTGACGAAAGGGATTATAGTTTAATTCAGCATGCCAAGGATGTGAAGGCGCTTATTGACCATATTGGCGCTGACAAAGTTGTAATAGTAGGACATGATTGGGGGGCAAATCTGATTTGGACTATGACACAGCTATACCCGAATACGGTAAGTGCAGTAGTAGCACTGAGCATCCCTTTTTATCCGGAACCAAGAGACCCGGCAATGATCCGGAAAAAATGGTCAAGTGTTTTCACAAATTTTGAAAAGAAAGGGATTGTGGAAACTGAATTTGAAAAGAACCCCGAGCGGTTTTTCAAACTTTTTTTCTATGCCCTTTCCGGAGATGCACCGGACGGTGCCATCGAAAAACTTTACTTAAAGACAACACCCAATGACAGGTTAATGACCTCCTTTCCCCCAACAGATCAGCTCCCCGCATGGCTTAGCAAGGAAGATCTTGATTATTATGTCAATGCATATAAAAAGACAGGTATAACCGGCGCATTAGGTTTCTATCGTAATACTGATGAGGACTATCCGAAACTTAAAATAATTTATAAAAGAGGAATCACCCAACCTGCACTGTTCATTGGTGGAGCAAAAGAAGCTGCTATTAAATTTGGCAGTACAGAGCAGATGAAAAACAGTCTTCCGAATCTCAGAAAAGTCGTTCTTTTGGAAAATTGCGGCCATTGGGTCCAGCAAGAGCGAGCCCAGGAAGTAAACAATGAATTGATTGAGTTTTTAAAGCAGGAAATAAAATAAGCACAATAGCTCTGACCCTTCTTTTAATTGCTTTTCAACAACGAGTGCAAAAAGCAAAAGAACCCTTCGGTTTGTTGCTGCTGGAAGCTTTACATTTCCCGTCCGCGGAATAAACCCGAAAGTTTAGCAATACGAAAAAAGCCTTCAGATGAATAGTCTGAAGGCTTTTTTCGTATTGTGCCAATGAAGCTATTCCGTTTTCAAACTCCGCACCGGGTTGATCATAGCGGCTCTTACTGCGTGGAAACTCACCGTAAGCACGGTGATACCGACAGTGATTATGGCGGCCAGGATGAAAACCAGTGGCCCTATGCTGATGCGATATACATATTTCTCCAGCCAGCTATTAAGAAAATAGAAGGCCAGCGGAGAGGCGATCAAACAACTGATCATCACAAGAATAACAAATTCACGGGATAATAATGCCCATAACTGCATGACAGACGCTCCCAATACTTTCCGTATGCCAATCTCTTTGGTTCGCTGTTCTGCCATATAGGAGGCCAGTCCAAACAAACCAAGACAGGAAATAAAAATTGCCAACAGGGAGAACAGACCAGTTAATTTACCGATCAGCATTTCCAGTTCAAATTTCTTTGCATAAGCTTCATCGGCAAATTTGTAGATATAGGGATAAGCGGTATTATACTGTCCAAAGATCCCGGCAATCCTGTCAACTGCTTTTGTTGTACTCACCTTTGGAGACAACCGGTAGGTAATAAATCTTGCTCCATTAGGGTTGTACATAAAGACTGTCGGAGTAGGCGACGAAAAAGGAGATTCCATAATAGCATCCTTGGCGACACCTATGATCTTTAAATTATGACGGCCATTATAAGCAATAACCTGTCCTATCGGGTCTTTCAGCTTCATCCGTTTAATAGCGGCTTCATTCACGATTACATTCAACGAATCGGCGCTTGTGTTACCGGTAAAGTCCCTGCCCGCAGCCAGATCTATATCCATCGTTCTGAAGTAATTATTATCCGCAACAAACACAACTGCGGCGCCCACTTCCTCCACGGGTGTTTTTCCTGGCCAGCTTTCGATACTACTGAAGTTCCTGAGTGCAATGACGGTCTCCGAAGACATGGTAACATCCGTTACCACACCACTCTGCAGCAAATCATTTTTTAAAGCCGGATAATTTTTCTTCAGATCGCTGCTGGCGTCAGTCATCATCAATCGTTGCTGATCATAGCCTACAGGACGTTCCTGTGCATATTTTATCTGCTGATAAATAATGATGGTGCTGATGATGAGTGTTATGGAACAGGAGAATTGTATTAATACCAGCATTTTTCTCGAACGCACCGCTCCGCGATCGGCCTTTAATATTCTGACAGGTCTGAAAGAAGAAAGATAAAAAGCAGGCCGGCTGCCCGCCAATAAGCCAGTGAGCAGCAAATAGCTGATCATAATGATCCAGAAAAATACATTCGTATATGGAATGCGGATAGTTGCCTGTGTTAGTGTATTAAATGAGGGTAATGCAATTTGCACCAACAGCAGCGATACGATAAATGCGGCAAAAGTGATCACAAAAGATTCTGTCAGAAATTGTAAAATCAGTTCATATCGCTGGGAGCCCATGACTTTTCTCACGCCTACCTCCTTTGCTCTTTTTTCAGACCGCGCCGTAGAAAGGTTCATAAAATTGATACACGCAATCAGCAACACAAGTATCCCGGTAACACTAAATACCCTTACATAGCTGATCATCCCACCAGTAGCAATCCCATTTTTAAACTCTGTATAGAGATGCCAGTCTTTCATTTCCTGCATGATTACTTCAGTATGCGAATGCTTATATTCTTCGGGGTTATACCTGGCTATGATCTTCTTCAGTGCTGGTTCCACCTGCGCATAGGATACTCCGGGCTGTAATGACACATACACATTGGATGTAATCTGGCCCCACATGTTAAGGTATTCTTTTATATCGCTGTTCTGAATAAGATATTCATAAGGGATAACGTAGTTAAATTTCAAAGTAGAATTGTCCGGAATATCTTTTAACACACCCGTCACTTTCAGATTGTTCTGATTATCGATACGGACAATCTTATTCAGCGGATCTTCATTTCCAAATAATGATTTTGCGGTCGACTCCGTAAGTACGATCGAATAAGGATCATTTAACACCTGCTCTGCGCGGCCTCTTAACAAAGGATACTGAAATATTTTCAGGAAATCATTCTCCGCTATTATTCCCGGCAGGTATATCTTCTTCTCTCCTGCTACCAGCCCGTGAGGTTTTATCCAGTCCGTCATGACCGCATGTTTGATACCAGGAACGTCCCTTCTCAATGCTTCTGCCAATGGCATAGGTGAAACAAGATAGGCATATGCCTCTCCATTATTCCCGGTACCTTTTAGCCCGGCCTTATAGATCTGCTGACTATCAGGAAGGAACCTGTCATATGAATACTGATACCAGATCCACAAACCAATGATCAACGCCACCGCCATCCCCGTGGCAAGGCCCAATATATTCAGCAGACTATATAATCTATTGTGGATAAGGTTGCGCCAGGCGAGCTTAAAATAATTTTTAAACATGGAGATAGCTTTGACCCCACCACTACTAATAAAATACCAGTTTCTAATATTATAAAAACCAATGAATTAAAGTTGCCGGTATTTTTCAACCTGTCCGGTTTTGTACAGTTGATGTCCGGTTTAAAAGCTGGAATAATTCATTTAGCCTTCACTATTCTAATGCAGGCAATCGTACTTCACACCTATTTATCATCAGGTAAATTTTTCTATTTTAAAATCCTTCTCGGGAATATGAACCATTTTCCTTTTTTGCGATATTCCCTTATAGAAGAAATAAGCCATTTAGAATAGGTAGCGAAGTCTGCGTCATTATCCCGTGAAAAAAGTTCAAATATTTCACCGCCCCAGTCTACTACTATATAAAAGTAAAGGTCATCCGTTTTCCCTGTTCCCCACAAGAGACTATCGGTGGTCCGGTAAATTGGAAATCCATAGCCTTTTGCTATGTCTTGTTTAACTTTATCATCATTCCAGGTGTAATTGTCATAGGCTCTCCAAAAGAGATGTATTTGAAAAACATCTTTTCCGTTAGAGTATCTATCATCTTCTCCCATCGGATTGTCCCCTTCTATTAATTTAAACCCTTTAGGAAAGGATGCTTGCCCTAAACCAGTCATCACATAGAGCAGGAAGAGAAAACTAAAAAAATACTTCATAAGTTCGTATAAGTTGGTAACTCAATATATAATCTCTAACTGAATTTTTAAATTATTAACCGGTATTGAGCTCCGCTTACAGGTAACCTCCTTACCGGCATTCTGATGCTCTCAGCAGTTACTTGTGCAAGGCTACCCTGGTCTATAAACCGGTAGCTTTATGATAACTGGTTTTCTTCACCAGGAAAGCATTTGGGCGGTGGTCCCTGCCGCGGCGGGTTCCTTCATTCCCAGAATGCGATAGATAGGTTTAAAGGACAGGCAGCAACTAATGATTCATTGCAATTTAAGCCGAAATCTTTCGGGGAAGAATCCTATATTTAATGTGGATTAAATCCGCCGGTCTTTAGCACATCATAAAGCCGGAATAATATGAGTGTGGATCTGTCAGCATTTTTTTGGAGGCCGGGATGTAAGCCCTTATACAAGGCAACCATTTAACCGTCACTCCGGGGTTATCAATAAAAACGATTTAAATGCGCTGTTGCTTCAGGCAAGGCGCACATCCCGGCGTTAATAGACCTATGACAATATAAATGATACAAAGTATGGAAAGACTTTTACTGACTGCCGGTTTTGTGGCATTACTGGCTGTTTTGAATGGATGCAGCAGCGGCAAGCCCAAAACGCAACATAAGGCAGCGGATTCACTGGAAATCATCAATAATACGCCCCCCGATTCCCTGCCTGCCCCCGGTGCTACTCCGTCAGTCACTAATTTCAGTCACGTTATCGGTTGGGAAGATGGCAACAAACCAATTGCCCCGGAAGGATTTGTAGTCAACAAATTTGCTGATGGCCTGAAAAATCCCCGATGGATCTACGTGGCGCCCAACGGTGACATCTTCGTTTCCGAAGCACATGCCATTAAACGATTTTCCCAGGAAGTAATCAATGCAATGAGTGGTAAATCCAAATCAGAAAATAACAACATTACTGCGAACAGAATCACCATGTTCCGGGATACCAACCAGGACGGAGTGCCTGATGAGCGGCATGTCTTCCTGGAAAACCTCAATCAGCCAATGGGAATGCTGATCCTGAACGACAAATTTTATGTGGCCAATACCGATGCGCTGGTGCAATATCCATACACTGCCGGCATGACGGAAATGAAAGCAGAAGGCAAGAAAATTTTAGACCTTCCCGCGGGTGGTTATAATAACCATTGGGCGCGTAATGTGATCCAAAGTGAAGACGGCACCAAACTGTATATATCCGTAGGTTCCGGCACCAATGCCGCTGAACATGGAATGGAAAATGAAAAAAACAGGGCTAACATTTTGGAAGTAAATCCGGATGGTACCGGCGCCAGAGTATATGCGAGCGGATTACGCAACCCGGTTGGCATGGACTGGGCACCGGGTACACATACCCTGTGGACGGTAGTTAACGAGCGTGATCAGCTGGGTAACGATCTTGTACCCGATTACTTTACCAGTGTGAAAGATGGCGCATTTTACGGCTGGCCCTATTCCTATTTTGGTCAGCATGAAGATCCTGGTCTTAAAGGCAAGGCGCCCGAACTGGTAAAAAGTGCGCTGACGCCAGACTTTGCCCTGATGGCACATTCAGCGTCCCTTGGACTGCTCTTTTACAAAGGCACTGCATTCCCCGAAAAATACCGCAACGGCGCATTTATTGGTCAGCATGGCTCATGGAACCGCGACTACCTCTCTGGTTACAAAGTGATCTATGTGCCGTTCAAAGATGGCAAACCTGCCGGTAAAGCGGAAGATTTTCTGACCGGATTTATCGCAGATGAAACTAAAAGTGAGGTTCATGGCCGCCCTGTTGGCGTTACTATGGCTAAAGATGGCGCATTGCTGGTGGCGGATGATGCATCCAATACCATTTGGCGTGTAGCTGTAAAAAAATAGTCGATGGCGTGAGCGGACGCCGGTACTATTGAAGGTATTTCTCAGCCGGTACTAACACTTCTCCCCTTGGATGCTCCACGGCTTTGTAGCTGGAAGGATCTCCCGGATCTCCTCCGGTATATTCAGGAAATTGAGGATAAGGATAAACCGGTCGTTGAAACCTGAATGATGAATCGGCGCCGCAACAACCCAAAGCAGCGGCAATAATTTTGGCGGGAGCCACCCCTTCTTCTACCCACTTCACCAGCGCCAGCAAAACATCGTGTTCACTGTCCTGTTTTACAGCGGTCCTCAGATTTTGTCCAAAATCATTGATGCCTGGTCCGCCGCCACAATGTCCCATACCCGGTATCAAAAAATACCTGAAAAAATGCTGTGTTTTTTTCAAGCTGCCCTGCAGATGTATGACGCGCTCATAGTAGTTAATCGCATCCGGATAGGGAACAAGGGCATCCGCTGTTCCGGTATACATAATAAGTTTGCCACCGGCTTTTTTAAAGCTGCCCAGATCCGGGTTATTGGCGTTAAGCAACGGGGCAAGCATGGAGTCTACCACCACCTGGTGTTTATCAAAATCAAAGCTGCGGTAATCAAAATCGGCTCCCAGCGCCCAGCGATAAGGATACAACAGGCTGGCAGCTCCTTTTGGTGTTTGCTGAAGTTCAAGTCCGCCTCCGGAATTCTCAGCTCCGGGAGGGAGCGCGGCATATATCTGCTCTCCTGTACGGGGATTCACCGGTCCCAGATATATTTTTTTTAAGGCGGTCAACTGCGCGTCGGTCAGGCGCGGGCCTTCCTCCTTTCTTCCGCGTTTAAAAAGCTCACCAGGATCGAATCTGGCAAGTCTCGGATCAGTAAGGAAGCTGTCGGATGGCGCCCCGCCATCCTTACCGGCATATGCGGAAACAATCGTTTTTGTAATATACGCCAGGTCCGCCGGTGAATACCGGTTTCCCGGAGTTTCATTGATGGCATTATAGTTTAACAGGAACCCGGTATGTAAATGCGTGCGGTTATTTGCCGGCGCTCCTGCAATGATGCCGTTATAATCGCCGGGATATCGCTGCGCCTCCATCAATGCCTGCTGCCCACCAGTTGAACAGCCCACAAAGTAGGTATGATGCGGCGCCTTACCATAATATGCTTCCACTATCTGTTTGGAAACAACCGTCATCAAATGAGTGGCGCGATAACCGAAATCCGCCCATCGTTCCGGGTGATTAACAGCGGAATCCACGCCAGGTGAGGTACCCATGTCTGTATTAGCCGTTGCAAAGCCCTTTTTTATTCCGTTGGCCAGCCTGTCATAAATAATGGTGCCACCACCTCCGCCATTGCCGGTCCCTAAGAACCGGCCGTTCCAGCTATTGCGGGGCATCCACAGTTGAATTCTTATATTGGATACAGGTGTTGGTTTAAGTGTTATGGCAACGAGGCAAAATGCCGGCAACCCGGTAAATGTTGTTGTTGAACCAACAGGCTGGTAAGGACCATCATTGATGTATTGAATATCCGTGATAGTTAACCCTGGTATTTTTAGTGCAAGTATTTTCTGCCGCAGGCTGTCTGTTGCGGTGGCAGGATGCATGGCTTCTGCAGTTAGCAAACCCAATAAGGCCATAAGGAATATACCGGCGTGTATAATGGCTCGTAGCATAGCTTTCATAAAATTGTATAACGTGGTGGGTTGCACTATAAACACTGAAGGATGCGGGAACAATTCACGGCACCAGCGTTATTTACTGCACCCAAAATACAAATTCACGGATATTGCCGGATAATTTTTTTGTTGATGTTATTGCGGGAGTCTCTTCGACGATTCCCTTACAATCAACGTTGTTTTCAACGATTTCAGCACTGGTGAGTAGTCTTCTCCCTTTTTTATAGTGTCCAGCAATATAGCTGCTGCCGACCTGCCGATATCTGCTACCGGCTGCTGAACGGTAGTGAGCGCCGGTTCAATCACTTCTGATATAGGATCGTTGCTGAAACCAACAATGCCAAGCTCGGAGGGGATATCTATTTTCCGTTTTTTGGCAACCAGCATCAGTTGAATGGCTACCGGATCGTTCACACAAAAAACAGCATCCGGCCGCTGTTTCAGGTTCAGTAACTTTTCAGCGCAATGGATGGCATCTTTTTTTGAGAGATTGCAATGGACAACCAATTCTTCTTTAAAGGGCAGGTGATATTTTTCCAGTGCATCCCGGTATCCTCTTAGCCGGTTATGTGTTATCAGTAACGCAGGCGGACCGCCTATATGTGCAATATTGCGATAGCCGTTTTTAATAAGATGCTCCACGGCTTTAAGCGCTCCCTCGTAATCATTAACAAGCACCTTGGAGGTATTCATCTCATCGCAGATCCGGTTAAAGAAAACCACGGGAATCCCATGCCGCTCAAATGCCTTAAAATGGTCGAATTTTTTGGTTTCCCTTGTCATGGAAATCAACACGCCATCAACCCGGTTTGCCAGTAGTACATTGGCATTGGCTACCTCTGTTTTATATGATTCCTGCGACTGGCAAATAATAACGTTATAGCCCGCCTCCGCAGCAACCTGTTGTGCGCCCATGATAATGGTAGGAAAAAAATACGTCAGGAACTCAGGTACGATAATACCAATGGTGTTGCTTTTACTTTTTACAAGACTTTGAGCCAGCAGGTTGGGCTGATAATCAAGCTGCCTGGCCATTTCTAATACCGCTGCTTTTGTTTGCGGATTGATATCCCCATGTTCGTGCAGTGCCCTGGATACCGTAGACTTGGATATGTTCAGTGCTTTGGCAATGTCAACGATCGTGGTCATGTGCTTTTTAAGCTGCCGCATATCCACAGAATTTTCCCCGGGAAGTGTGAAATAGATATTACAATCCTTACAATAATAGCGCTGTTTCCCTCTTACAATACCAGATTTTGTGATCGTGTGTACTTGACTGCACCGGATACATTTTATCATTAAAACAGAAGAATTTTAAATTGGTCGTACTAAATAAAGTGCTTTTGCCCGTTTGTCTGCCACGCTCCCGTTACTCCGTGACTACCGGTATCGTTTGCGGTATCGTTCCCGGTAGATTCTGTTTTCCCGGAAGCTGGAAATTCTTTCATTGTTTAATATTCTTCTCTAACATTGCTTTACCACTTATGACTAATGTTTTATAAAAGTTAAAGACGCTTACGTTATGAAAAAAACAAGCTCCTTGTTTAAATCACGGGATCTTTTCAGGATCCTGCTGCTTGTACCTTTTTCCCTTTTTGCGCTGCCAACAAATGCCCAATCCGTTTTGCCAACTGTTTCAGGCAAGGTAGCGGATGAGAATGGGCAGGCATTGCCGGGCGCCACTGTTGCGGTAAAAGGTACATCAAAAGGAACGGTCACCAGCAGCACCGGCACGTTTACATTAAAAGAGGTAACCTCCAACGCCACCATTACCGTTTCGTTCCAGGGGTATGTAAATACCGCTATTGCAGTCCGCGGCCAGTCATACCTGACAGTGATCTTAAAACCTGATATTAGTAAACTAAGCGATGTAGTGGTGGTTGGCTATGGCACTCAACGCAAAGCGGCATCTACAGGGTCCATCGCATCCGTTAAAGCGGCGGATATTACGCAAACACCTGTTACGAATGTGGCCCAGGGCCTGGCTGCCCGGGTACCCGGCGTACAAATTACACAAAATAATGCGGCCCCGGGAGGTAATATCAGCGTACGTATACGCGGTACCAATTCCATCAACGGCTCCTCTGAGCCACTCTATATTGTTGACGGTATCCAGATCTCCAACAGCGGCGGCGTAAATGATGTAAGCCCTTTATCCACCATCAATCCAAATGATATTGAATCGGTGGAAATATTAAAAGATGCATCCTCCACTGCGATTTACGGGGCCAGGGGCGCCAACGGCGTAGTGCTCATCAGCACCAAACGAGGGAAGAGCGGCGTTACGCGGGTGCAGCTGGATGTTTACCAGGGCGTACAAAACATTACCAAAGAACTCTCAATGCTCAACGCAACACAGTTTGCTCAACTTGAAAATGACGTTTATAATTCCCCGATATACACCGACCCGTCTTCCCTGGGAAAGGGAACCGACTGGCAGGATGTTGTTTACCGCAGGGCCAGCATACAAAACTACCAGGCATCCGTAAGCGGTGGTTCGGAGAAAACACAGTTCTCTTTATCCGGCAACTTCTTCAATCAGGAAGGTATTATTATTTCTTCGGATTTCAAGCGCTATTCTTTAAGGGCAACGCTGGATCATAATATCAGCAAACGCTTTAAAGTGGGCACAAGCCTGGTTAGCAGCTACACCATCAACAATAACATTCCAACGGGTATAAATAATATTGACGGGGCACTAGTAACCCAAAGCATTATAGGCGCCACCCTTGGCGCACCCCCTACCCTGGTGCCTTACAGGGAAGACGGCAGCATTTATCCTTTTGCGGACCAGTTCAATAGCCGTTACCGGGAAATTGCCAACCCGGTTGGGCTGGTGACCATCCTTAACCGCAATACCATTAAACGCACGCTCTCCAATGTATATGCGGAGGCACAGATCATCGACGGGTTAAGCTACCGGGCCTCCTTCAATGCAGATATTGGCAGCACGCTGAACGATTATTATTCCCCCATTAGTATTCTTGGTAAAGCCGAAGTTAATGCCAATTCAGGTGTTGCTTCCAAAGGAAACATCAACACTACCAACTGGTTGCATGAAAGCATTCTTACCTATAATCGCCTCTTTGGAGACCATTCGCTCAAGTTCACGGGTGTGTATGCGATTCAAAGTAATTTATATAACGACAATATCATCAATGCAAACGGCTTTCCGAATGATGCCACCAGCAATGAAGCCGTTCAGCTGGCGGTAAACAGAACAGTACTCAGCAGCCGTACCAAAGAAGCACTCAATTCGTACATGGGCCGTATTAACTATGGCTACGCCAATAAATACTTCCTCGACATCACTGCCCGTTATGACGGCGCCTCCAAGTTCGGAGAAAACCACAAATGGGGTTTCTTCCCGGCCATAGCCGGCGCCTGGCGGATCATTGAAGAACCTTTCCTGAAAAACAGCCATTTGTTCAGCGATCTGAAATTAAGGGCCAGCTACGGCCGTACAGGAAACGCCGGAGCCATTGCACCCTACCAGTCATTGTCACTTGAAAATTCCGGAAGTAATTACCAGTTCAATCATATCTATACAGTAGGTATCAGCCCAACAGGTATTCCCAATGCTGACCTGCGGTGGGAGAAATCAACCCAGGCCAATGCGGGTCTTGACATCGGGCTATTCCAGGACAGGCTGACCATTGTGGTGGATTATTATAATAAGGAAACAAAGGACCTGCTGTTTGTGAAGAACTTACCACTTTCTTCGGGGTATAACGCCATCACCGGCAACTTTGCCAGCATCCGGAACAAAGGAGTGGAAATTGCCGCCGATGCCAGGCTGTTTACCGGGAAATTCAAATGGAACGTCAATGCAAATGTTTCTGTAAACCGCAACCAGCTTTTAAGCCTGGAGGGTGGTACAAATGAATACGTGCTGAGTCCCTACAGTGTGCTCAAGGTAGGGCAGCCGCTTGGCATCTTCAAAACCTATGTATTTAACGGCATTTATCAAACCGGCGAAACCGTGATACCAGGCAGCGGGAGCAGAACAGGCGGTGTAAAAGTAGCGGATCTGGACAAAGACGGGCAAATTACCGGGGCGGATCAAAGGATCACCGGCGATGCAAACCCTTCCTATATTTTCGGATTTTCTTCCAACTTCAGTTATGGCCATTTCGACCTGTCCTTCTTTCTTTCAGGCGTGCAGGGCAACAAGATCTTTAACCTCAGCCGCTACACTTTTGAAAACGGTTTGGGTGGAAGAAATGTGTTGTCGGGCATGGTGGACCGGTGGTCGCCCACAAACCCCGGCAATGAATATGCGAGCGGCTTCCAGGGAGGCAGAATACCGGTATCGGACCGTTTTGTAGAAGATGGCTCCTATATACGCATGAAAAATATCACCCTTGGTTATAAACTTCCTGCTGTAAAATATATCAGCAACGCAAGGCTGTATGTTAGCTGCAACAATCTTTTCACCATCACCAACTATAGTGGCTATGATCCCGAAGTAAATTCCTTTGGCGGTTCAAACACACAGATCGGGGTTGACAATCTCGTTTATCCCATGGCAAAGTCCTTCATCGTTGGCTTACAGGTTGGTCTCTAAAAAATGATATTTATGCAAACAAAGAAGAATATACAATTCCTGCTTGCCGGTTTATTACTGATGCTTGTGCAAACATCCTGCAATAAGCTCACAGAAAGCCCTTACTCTTCCATTTTTACTGATAACTTCTATAAGACGGCATCAGATGCAGAAGCAGCGTTGACAGCAGTTTATGGGCCACTTGGCGGTATATATGGCACCGCCGGCACCGGGGCATCAGACTTCAGCGCAGACCAGATCTATCCTCGGCCCGTAGTAGGCAGGGATACCTACACGCTTTTCAGTTATGATCCAAACTATACTACTCAAAAAAGTTTTAACAGGCAGTTTGAATCTCCTCAGCAAATCTGGCAATCCTGCTATCAGGGTATTGAAAAAGCAAATTGGGTTTTGCTGCGCGTACCCGACACCAATATGGATACGGCAAGAAGATCAGTTATTCTGGGAGAAGCATATTATATGCGCGCCTTTTATTTATGGATGCTTACCAAGAACTTTCGTGATATAGTGGTTAAAACAACACCCAGCACTAATATTGATACTGCTATCATTGGCAAAACCATGCAGGCCGATGTCTTTAAACAGATATACCAGGACCTTGAGCAGGCCGTTGCCAAACTGCCTTCCTATTCTGCCAGTATCCAGAAAGGCAGGCCTTCAAAAGAAGTAGCGCTGGCACTGTACGCAAAAACAGCGTTGTATGCACAGGACTGGCCAACCGCACTGGATAAAGCAAAGCAGGTGTTGAATTCCGGCAAATACAACCTGATGCCAGACGTGTTGGATGTTTATAACGTTACCAAGGAGGACGCCGCAAGGCAGGAAAACATGTGGGCGCTTGAATGTGAAAGCACTTCGCCGGGTATTTCTACACAGATTATCAGCTTGTTTGGCCCTAAGAACAGCGACGGGCCACAATATGCTGCCTCCACTTTTGGTTCTGCATTTGCCTACCAATCTTTCTTTAACTCATTTAACCCGGCAGACCGCAGGCGGTTGTTGCTGGATACCAATTATATCAACAGGCAGGGAAAGGTAGTGGCACAGAAAGATATTACACCTATCACGCCACAAGGCGTACTGGTTAAAAAATATATGGACCCGAACTCTATTGGTGGAAATGGGGCTGTTAACATCCCTATTCTGCGCCTCGCAGATGTTTACCTGATTGCTGCAGAAGCATCGGCACAGCAAAACGGTCCATCCAGTGAGGCATATGGCTATATTAATACCGTCAGGAGCAGGGCCGGCCTTCCCGGTTTAACCACCGGATTGGGCAAGGCACCGTTTGTTGATTCTGTACTACAGGAACGCAGCTGGGAGCTCTTTGGAGAAGGCGACCGCTGGTATGACCTGACCAGGACCAATACTTTTTTACAGGTAATTCCAAAAGCAGTAAATAATGTATTCCCTGTCCGGACACCACAGGCAAAAAACCGTTACTTTCCCATCCCGCTGGATGAGATCAATGCGAACCCGAAACTCGAACAAAATCCTGATTGGAAATGAGATGGATAATAACCGCTGTTTGTTTTCTTACTTTACAGCCTGCATGGGCACAGCATAAAACGCTATTCCTGGCTGCCGGTCAAAGTAATGCCGTTGGCCAGGGAGACAGCACCGCTTCGGTACACTGCACCGCCGGAACTGCTTTTGAATATCGGTTCTCGGGAGATACCCTGCTTGCTTTAAAAGATCCTGCCGGGCATCGTGAACTACAGTTTGAAAAAGCAAACAGCGGCAGCGCGTGGCCGGCTTTCGCAAAAGCCTATCACGACCTCACAGGAAGCCAGGTGGTGATTGTGCCGGCGGCAAGGGGCGGAAGCTCCTGCCACTATAAAGCGGAATTAAATAATTACGGCACCTGGGATAACAGGGGCAGACTGCCTTTGTTCGACAGCGCCATTGTAAAGGCCAGGGCTGCTGCCCGCAAAACAGGCTTACCGGTTACCGGAATATTATGGAGCCAGGGAGAACGGGATGCCAATGCCATTAATGCACAACAGCTTTCTCCGGATGAATACGAGCAACAGCTGACATGGCTGATCAATCAATTCAAAGCGGCGCTTGGTAACCAGGTCAACTTCTATATGATACAAACCGGCCATTACCTCAACCATCCGGCTAAGGGTTTTGATATCGTACGTAAGGCACAGGAAAATGTTGCCCGAAAAATGAAGCATGTATTCATTGTGTACCCTCAAACAGACAGCTTTAAAGAAAAAGGATGGATGAAGGATGAGATACACTATAATCAAACCGCATTAAATAACATCGGAGCAGCAGTTGCAAAACAGGTTGCACTTAAAGGAAAAAAGTAAACATGAAAGGAATATTATTTTGTTTGTTACTGGTCATTCCATTCTTACTCTTTGGACAACGCCGTACTGATAACAGCTTAAACAGTGAATGGAAGTTTGCCGCAGACCCCATAAAAGTGGGGGAAAAAGAACGTTGGCAGGATACATCATTTGCAACCGGCAGCTTTGATAAAGTAAAAGTGCCGCATTGTTTTTCTACAGATACCCGGTACTTCTTTTACACCGGCACGGCATGGTATTTTAAGCAATTTGAAGCCGCTGCACCGGGCGACAACCACGTGTTCCTGAAATTTGACGCCGTTTTCTATAAAACAAAAATATGGCTGAACGGCACACTGGTGGGTACCCACGAAGGCGGCTATACGCCGTTTGAGTTTGACATCACAACGTTGCTTAAAAACAGGAATACGCTGGCAGTACAAGTGGATAATTCCTGGGATACCACCACCATTCCCGGCGCTAAAACCCCTGTTCCCTATTCAGCCGCCAATCACCGCCAGTTTTATCCATGGATCAATTACGGCGGCATTACCAGGCCGGTACATCTTGTTACACGGCCTGCTACATATATCAGCAACAGTAAAATCATTGCCATCCCTGATCTGAATAAGGGAGATGCAACTATCAGGATAAAAGCATTTATCAGGAACAACAGTGCAACCGCCATTACCTCCGCAGTGAATGCCGGTGTTTACCGTAATGGGGGCAAAAGCAGTATCCGCTTTAAACCGCAGCAGGTAAAGGTGGAACCAGACAGCGTTATTTCCGTGGAGATGACCGGCACCCTGCCCGCATCGGAAGTGGCTTTATGGAGCCCCGACGCCCCTGCATTGTATAGTGCAGCCATTGTTTCCGGTAAGGATACCGTTGAAACAACATTTGGCATCCGGAAAATTGAAGTGAGTGGCACAAAACTGCTGTTAAATGGTGAACCCATAAAAATGGGCGGGTGTAACAGGCCGCTGGATTATCCCGGCTATGGCTCCATGGATCCCAACGAAGTACTGGAAAAGGACCTGACGATGATCAAAAGCGGTGGTATGGAGCTTTCCCGTATTAGTCACTACCCGGTACCGGAAACCATGCTGGAATGGGCGGACAAACACGGCCTTCTCATTATTGTAGAAGCGGGCAACTGGCAAATGACGCCCAAACAAATGAACGATCCCCTGATGCGCAATAAGTTCCGGTCGCAGATGAGGGAAATGATGGAGCGTGACTGGAATCATCCCAGCGTCATCGCTTATAGTGTAGGCAACGAATTCCAGTCACAAACGGAAGAAGGCAAAGCCTGGGTACGTGATATGAGCAGTTATGTAAAATCACTGGATGACTCACGCCTTATCACCTTCGCCACTATGCTCCTGGGACGTGAGGATATCAGGAAACCCGAAGATGAAGCATCGCAATACGTTGACTTTGTGAGCGCAAATATTTATGGTAATCATTTAAAAGTGCTGCAGCATATACATGCGCTGTATCCTTCAAAACCTGTTTATGTGAGTGAATTTGGCGTAAGAACAGATGCCGTTGGATCTGAAGAAGAGCGGATTGCCTATCTCAAAAAAGCGATGCAGGATTTCCGGCAATGTGATTATTTAATAGGCGCCTCCGTGTGGACCTTCAATGATTATTTCAGCCGCTTCCCCGGCACCAATGCAAACGGATACCGGCCGTGGGGGCTGGTAGCGCCAGACAGGACGCTGAGAGGCATGTACACGGCGTGGCAGGAAGAATTTTCTCCGGCAACCATTGAGCTTGTTAATAAAACTGCGGGGCAGGCAGGCATCCGTATTACCGCAAGAAAAGATTTCCCCTCATACACGATGAAAGGTTACCAGTTAAAATGTAACGGAACCTATATACCTGTAAAAACCCTGCATCCCGGCGAGAGCGTGGTGCTTAATGTTGACCTGGCCGGGGAAACAGCCGATGTTGCGCTGATAAAACCAGGCGGTTTTACGATCATCCAAAAAACCCTTAAATAATGATAAGATCAGAAAGCGCGGATAAACGTACATTCCCACTTGTAAAACTAAAGGCCGATCTGATCGTAACGGGCGGCGGACTGTCCGGTGTTTGTTGTGCTGTTACCGCTGCAAGGCATGGGCTGCAAGTAGTGCTTGTACAGGACAGGAGCGTGCTGGGTGGTAATGCAAGCAGTGAAATCCGTTTATGGATCCTGGGGGCCACCTCTCACATGGGCAACAACAATCGCTGGGCAAGGGAAGGCGGCATTGTAGACGAGATACTGGTGGAAAACATGTACCGGAACCCGGAAGGTAACCCGGTGATCCTGGATGCGATATTACTCGACAAAGTAACCAGTGAACCCAATATAACATTGTTGCTGAATACTGCTGTTTATCATGTAGAGAAACAGGACAGTACAACTATCTCCTCATTAAAAGCTTATTGTAGTCAGAATCAAACGGAATACGATTTAACGGCGCCGCTGTTCTGTGATGCCTCCGGCGATGGTGTAGTTGGTTTCCTCTCCGGTGCGGCATTCAGGATGGGCGCAGAGCCTAAAGAAGAATTTAATGAACTGTTTGCACCAACAAAAACCTATGGCGAACTACTTGGCCATTCGCTTTATTTTTATTCAAAAGACACCGGCAAACCCGTAAACTTTATTCCTCCCTCCTTTGCCCTCAACGATATTACACAGATACCCAGGTTCCGGAGCTTTAACTCGCAGGAGTACGGCTGTAAACTATGGTGGATCGAATACGGCGGACGTATGGATACCGTACACGACACAGAGAAAATAAAATGGGAGCTCTGGAAAATAGTATATGGCGTATGGAACTACATCAAGAACTCAGGCAATTTTCCGGAAGCAGACACTTTAACCCTCGAATGGGTAGGTATGATCCCTGGCAAGAGAGAGAGCCGCAGATTTGAAGGCGATTATATTTTAAAACAGCAGGATGTTGTAGAACAACGCCTGCATGATGATGCCGTAGCTTTTGGTGGCTGGAGCCTCGACCTCCATCCCTCGGACGGTATTTACACTTCCGGACCTGGTTGCAACCAGTGGCACAGCAAAGGCATTTATCAGATACCTTTCCGCAGTCTTTATTCCAGGAATATCCACAACCTTTTGCTGGCAGGCCGTATTATCAGCGCATCGCACGTGGCATTTGGCTCAAGCCGCGTAATGGCCACCAGCGCATATGTTTCGCAGGCATCGGCCATGGCGGCAGTGCTTTGTACCTCGCTGGGATGCACGCCTGCTTCCCTCTATAATAATGGCAGCATTCCGAAACTGCAGCAATTACTGCTGCGCAGCGGACAATATATTCCGGGTGTGCTGTCAAAAGATGAAGAGGATATTGTACAACAGGCAGCTATTACAGCCAGCAGTGAACTGTTGCTTTCGGGACTGGAAGAAGATAGGGCGCCGCTACCGCTTGATGTTTCCGTAGCGCAAATGATTCCGGTAAACGCAGGAAAACTGCCGGCCTTTCAGCTGCATGCGTACAGCGACGAAACAACTACCCTGCATGCTGAAATAAGAACCTGCTCCCGCACAGGCAGTTATACGCCGGATACTTCCATTGCTGCTTTTGAGTTCGCCATTCAGCCCGGCAGGAATTGCATACAGCTGATATCCGGTGCTACCGTTGAACAAACGCAGTATGTATTTGTTATGCTTCACAAAAACCCGCTGGTAAAGATCAGCAGGTCAGATAAAAGGATCACCGGTATCCTGTCTGTTTTTAATACGGTTAATCCCGCTGTCTCCAATTATGGCAAACAGGAGGCGCCTGACGGCATCGGCATAGACAGCTTTGAGTTTTGGTGCGCCCAGCGCAGACCGGCAGGACAAAATATTGCGCTCCGGTTTGACACCCCTTTGCAGTCATTTGGCCCTGCCAATATAGGCAATGGCTTTGCAAGGCCTACCACACAACCCAATGCGTGGGTGGCCGATCCTAATGACACAGATCCTACGCTGACCCTGACCTGGAAAGCGCCCAAGCATATTAAAAAATTGATCCTTTCCTTTGATACAGACTTTGATCACCCGATGGAATCTGTGCTGATGTCGCACCCGGAAAATGTGATGCCGTTTTGCGTCCGCAACTATGCCATCTTTGATGAAAATGGTCGCAAGGTGTATGAAAAAAAGGATAACTACCAGACAAGGAACGAGATTGATTTTCCCGACGCCATTGTCACTTCAAGCCTTACCATCAAAACCACGCATCCTTCGGCCAGCACACCCGCAGCAATCTTTGAAATACGTTGCTTTGAATAAGGTGTTCTGATGTGCGGATGATTACCTGTGAGAAAAGTTCTTTTCTCACAGGTAATTTTTTATATCATTTTCAATTAAAAATCTTCTCCAACTCTTTATATAACTGCTCTCCACGTAAACTCTTAGCTATAATTTTTCCACTGGGGTCAATCAGGAAATTTTCCGGAATTGACTGGATCATATATTTGCTCCCGGCTTCATTCTTCCAGCCCTTCAAATCGGAAACCTGTAACCAGGGCAACTTGTCTGCCTTCACCGCCTTCAACCACGCTGCGCGGTTCTCATCCAATGATACGGATAATATTTCAAGGCCTTTTTTATTAAAAGTGTTGTAAGCTTTGAGCACATTTGGATTTTCAGCACGGCAGGGGCCACACCAGGACGCCCAGAAATCCAATAGTACATATTTGCCGGCATAATCGGACAGTTTAACGATCTTGCCATCAACACCGGGTTGATTGAACTCAATGGCCTGCTTACCGGGCCCTATTTGTAACCGCTTTCTTTGATCAGCTATAGCACTGATAATATTTTTTGCCATGAAAGATGATTGAAGTTGTTTATCGAACTGCTTCAATTCATTCTCCAGTCCCGTCAGCCCACTTTCTTCGCGGGGTTATGTAGTCACTTAAAAGGTACAGATTAACAAAGCTGGCAGGATGTGTACTTGTGTATGCTCTCATATAATCAGTATACTTTTCCATCGCTGTTGTTCCTTCCTTTTCGAGGGCGGCAAGTTTCGCTGTATCATTTTTTTTCATGGCTATTTCATATTGCTTTCTTATTTCAGTTCTTCCTGAAATGTTGTTCGCATTTTCAAATAACCCGGTATATTCATCCTGCACTGCAGATCCTTTTATTTGCGGATCCTTTACTGAATTTTCATCCCAGCTGTATTTGCCGGTAACGGAGATATTTGAATTTTCAAGAAACATCGCCAGGATAACAGGGGAATTACGTTCTCCGGGCATACAGAAAATATAGGCCATGGAAGGTTCATCAACATTTCCCGTGAAAACAAAACGGCCATCAGTTAGTTTGGCGGAATCCGTTGTGTAGGCGCCGTTACGCACTATTCCTGAAAGGTAAATATATCCTGCTGTAAAGTTCTTCCCTTTAGCATACCCGGCCTTACTCACCAGGCCTTCAATATTACCGGTTAAGGTATACTGTGCATTCTTCACCTGCTGTCCGGATACGGTCAGAGAAAATAATATTAAACCAAGGAAAAAAAATAGTCTATTGCTGTTCATACTTCTGGTAAATAATAGTAAATAAAAAATTATTGCTGATCTCAGTTAGCTGATCTATAACTGAGATTTATAATCTCACCAAACCCGGTGAACTTCTTAACATAGGTGTGATTGATAATATCTCCCAGGTTATCCAGGTCGAAATAATATACTTCCCCCGCGGTTCCTGTGTTAGTTGCCGCCACAATTCTCTTACTGGTAAGGGACAACATTTTCAGGTCTTTTATTTTTACGCCATCGGGAAACGTGTATACCATTTTCGAAGAATTCGCCAGTATATCATAGAGATAAATTTTATTATCTGCGGCATAATAAAGATGCTTTACAACACCGGAAGCAGCAAAAGCAGTAGCTTTCTCTATATCCGGACTATTGCCGATCTGCTGGTTTAATGCCGGGGTTGCCCCGTTAAGCGAGTACACGTAACGGATACCGGCATCATCCTGCATAATAAAGTAGATTTCATCAGATGAAATGACAGACTGCGTTCCATAGCTCCAGCCAATCATCTTCTTTCCAACATCAGCCATATTGAAACCAGCGCCCGGAGTCGCAGATACAGGACTTAACATTCTGCCGCCCAGCGGAACAGACATAAATCGCCTGTACTTATTATCATAGAATAAAGTGACAGAAGTGGCGGAGTTTATCACAACCGGGAAAAGGGTATAATCACCTGTTAATCTTTCAGAATAAGGCTTCAACACATCCTGTGGATAAAACACAGGTCCGATGCCGGCATACAGTCCTCCGTCAGCAACAATATACTGATCGTAAGGTATTTTATTCATGGCATACGCGCATGAAGCAGTAAATTGCTTCGGCTCCGGAAAAATATCTGCTGTAGTACCATTCTGAATAAAATCGTCGGCATTAAACCTGTAAACACCCTGGTCGGTAAAAAACATCACCAGCGCAAGATTTGCATAAATACTGGTAATACCGGCACTGACCCCCACGGCCTTTCCAGGGTAAGTGGTCTTGTTCACATCTTCTGCCGGAGAAAAAAACACGGAATCGTTTGCCCGGATAAAAGACAACCGCGCCTTCCCGTCCTGGTTTGCAGCCACCAGCCACCCCTCGTAAAATGCTCCGTTTACAGTAAGCGGATACAACATAAAAGAAGATATACCTGTCTTCACACTTGTTACAGTATATATCAGGTCATATGACCCTGGTGACAGTTTAACTGCCACTTTCAGGTCCTTTTTATCAGATAATATCACGGCATCTTCCCCTACCATATAGGCTTTCCACTCATAAGTATAACTATCTCCTGAAGGCATGGACTCTGTCAGTTGTGTTTGAATACTGAGTGTATCCAGTTGTGTTATCACAAATGAAGAATCAGCTGTTTTGATCGAAACCGTATTTAGTTTATCATAGACAAACCGCTGATTATCCTTCTGACAGGAAGCCCAGGCCAGCGCCAATATTGCGAGGAATGCTCTGAATATATAATTACGCATGAATTTAATTTTGAGTTGAACTAAAAGGTGACCTCGTTACCGGATTCATCTATCATTGGCCCATTGACGGCTTCATATTCAGCAAGGGCATTTTGTAATTTAACCGGCAAATTGTAGTAACCATCCACGCCGATTGCATCGTAAGAAAAATCAGAAAGGCCGGTAACCTGCACCATAAACCTGAACTTACGCTCACTGAATGCTCCGAATGCACTCTCCACGTCGTCCCAATAAGAAGGTTTAATGATCTTGTTACTCACGTCAATGATAATTTTTTCGAGGCTGGTTGTTCCTCCGATCTCACGCCCTGTAGCGCCTACCTGGAAATCTTTACCCGGTGCAACCTGGGCAACAAGCCGGAAAGTGGTGGTAGTCATCTCCGGTGAATTCAACAGTACCACAGGATACAGCACCGTTAAAGCGCCGGCCGGCAACGTAATTTCCGGTAGCTCATAATCTTTACCCTGCCTGACCGTTGACCCCGCGCCCGCTGTTACGGAAATAACCCGGGGATAGTCAGCTGCAGCACCTACCACACGCATTTTAAGAAAAACGGTATCCCTGTTTTTGGGAACCGGGGAATACGCAAAAGAATAATTGAGGCTGTCTACTTCATACTCATCTACATAAAATGTAATCCCGTCGGGACCTTTATAGGTTGATACATTCTCCTTTTTACAGGCTGCCATCAGAAACAATATGCTGAGAAATAACAGGTACTTCATAAAAACGGGCTTTATCAGTTGTAGTTAGGATTAAATTCCAGTTCAGACGCGGGTATAGGAAGCACATACTTACTAAGCGGAATCTCAGCAGTCATAAACAGCATTTTGGTTACCTTTTTCCGTTTATAGTAAAAGAATAGCTGCCCTTCCGCGTAAAACTCTTTCTGATATTCTTTAGTGATTTCTTTCTCCAGTGTTTGCAGGGTAATGGTACCCGCCTGAAGCTCAGGCAGCGCCCTGTTTCTCCGCACTTCATTCAGATATCCGGCGCCTTCTTCCGGTGTTACAGCCGCTTCTGCCATGATATAGTACATTTCAGATAAACGAATGGCGGGTACATGCTGATCCAATCTGTTTGAATCCAGTGTATTAAACTGATATGTCTGCCAGAATTTAGAAGGAAAGGGGACGCCTCCGTCTTGTTCAATACGGTAAAGAAATCTGAAATCAGTGGCCCCGCCTGCTGCAGTTTCATAAAGTGTATTAAAGTTGGCGGCACTTCTTGTCAGCTTTATGTTGGCGCTTCCGTTAAAGCGGAAATATTGTTGTTCTGCCCAGTTCTTTATATTGCGCACACGGATACAAAATATCTCTTCATCAATGTAAAGACGATCCCGGTAACCTGCAGTGGATGAAGCGGCATAAGGGGTTACAAACGGGAATTTACCGGAGGTCACCACCACGGAAGCCGCCTGGAAAGCTCCCTGTTTGTCTCCTGCATAAATACGGATCCTTGCCTCCAGGGCCTTTACAGCAAAATAATTCATCCTGATACGCCTGTTCTGTGAACCGGTTAAAATGGGATCAGCATCTTTCATCAGATCTGCTGCCTCGCTAAGATCTGCGAGTGCCAGTGTCACTACTTCTGATGTAATGGAAGGTATTTTTGCGTATTGGTCAGCAGTAGTTTTATAGGGGATGGCCTTCATCGCTGCGCCTGCGGTATACTCAGGACCAAACATCCGCAATACTTCAAAGTGAAGGAATGCCCTGAGTGCAAGGGCCTCTCCTCGTATAAGCGCATAGCTGTTGGCAGAGAGAACATCTTTTCTTTTTTCAGTGTTGACAATGATCTTATTTATACCGGCGATGGCAGCATATGCCGTATCCCAGATATTGTTGGTATATCCAATTACCTCTGCAGATGCAAAGTTCAATGCCCGTGTTTGAACAAATGGGGCGCCGGCTCCGGATACTGCGTAGTTTTGTGCCAGTGCCGACACAAATCCCATTGACAGGTTATCACCATATAATGCCCGGCTGGCCAGCTGGGAATATACGCCGGTAAGCGCCTGTTGAAAACCAATTTCAGAGGCGAACAGCTGATCTTCCGAAATAACGGATTTAGGCTTTACGTCCAGGAATTTTTTACAGCTGCTGAACCCCAAAGATGCGACCAGGCATATTATTATAGTCAAGCTCTTTTTCATATTCATAATTTTAAAAACCGGCTCTGAGTGAAAGGGAATAGGTACGGGCAAATGGATTGCTGGTACCACGTTCTATCTGAATACTACTTGCACGGAAAAAGTCATTGGTGATGGCTGTCACCTGTAAACTCCGCATGCCAATTCTTTTTATGAACGGACTCCTGTAAAAGTTATATCCGAAGGAAGCCGAACTAAGCGTCAGGTTGTTATCATTTTGAACAAAACGGGAGGTCAGGCGGGTGGGTTGGGTGGAAACACCGATACGGGTATATGGACTTACATCTCCCGGCCCGGACCAGCCGAGATCATATGCCCTGCGGTCTACGTTAAACGAGGGATCCACAGATTCAACACGGTCTATCAGTGTCTGATTATAGACCTGGCCACCGCATTGATAATTGAAGATCAGGTTGACCTCAAAGCCCTTCAGCATAAAGTTGGTGCCGAAATTACCATTCCATTTAGGCTGACTAATGCCTACCGGTACTTTATCTGCTGCATCCCAGGTGAAAGTTCTTTTTCCGTCTTTTGTAAGATAGACTTCCGAACCGGTTGCCGGGTCTACACCCAGCGAACGAACCGCATAAATGGTATTAATAGATTCTCCTTCTTCAAACTGTACATTGGGAGTGACCTGATCAGTATTAGCCACATTGAGTTTGTTATTGGAAGCCTTCAATTTATTGGATAACTCTTTCAGGATATTTTTATTGGTGAACCCGTTTACATTCACTGACCATAAAAGCCCCTTAGCGCTCTTCTCCAGGATTTTATACCGTACAGAGAATTCGAGTCCTGTATTCTGTATCTGACCTAAGTTTTCTGCATAACTGCTGAAACCTGTGGAGGGGGCAAGGGTGATCTGCGTCAGCGAGTTTTTGGTATTTTCACGATACAGGTCCAGCCGGAAATCCAGTTTCTCTCTTAATAATACGGCATCCATACCAACATTCGCCTTATACACATTCTGCCAGCTCAGGAACTCGTTGCCCAAGCCGATGAGGACTGCTCCCAGTTCTCCAAAATAGCTGGTATTCACACCAAAGTTATACCGGGATTGGGCGCTGTAAGCCGGAATATTAAGTGAACCGGTAGAACCATAACTGGCCCTCAGTTTAAGCCTGTTCACCAGGCTGCTTTTATTGAAAAATGCTTCATTATGGATATTCCAGCCAATACCGGCCGACCAGAATGTTCCAAATTTCTTTTCCGTTCCATATTGTGATGACCCGTCCCGGCGGGCGGAAACATCGGCCAGGAATCGGTTGTCATAACTATAACTTCCGCTGTACACCACACCCACTCTCCTGATGGTACTCTCATCACCGGTTGGTCGCCCGTTTGTTTCGTATTGTGCCGCAAACAACAGGTTATCCAGCTTATCAAAAGGAAATCCTTCCGTTACCACGGAGTAATAGTTGCTGTTGCTGTTGGAAACATTAAACCCAAGCATTGAAAACAACTGGTGAGGTCCCCGTGAGATATTGAGGTTAGCGGTGGTCAGACTCTCATAGCTAGAACTATTTTCATTTCTTACGGTATAACTTCCCTTTCTGCTGAGGTCCGTTATCTCTGCAAAACGGGAATCCTGGGCGGAATAAAACTGGTCTCCGGAGGCATTCTGCTTATTAAGACTCAGGCTTGTTTCCAGGTACAGGAATGGTACCGGCGTATAACGCATCTGGAAGTTATTGGAAATACCAAAGTACTGGTTGCTGTTTACAGAATGAAGACTCGCATCATACGCGGGATTCGTTTGCGTGTAATTAGTGTAATTGATCAGCAGATCCTCCAGCATTTGTTTTGGTTTCCCTTTCTCATCATAAGGCGCCCAATAGGGATTCATTGCTACATATTCACTGAAGTCGCCGTAAGGAGATTCGTTTGACTTATTCTGGAAGATGCGGACAGAGTTTTTGAACTGCAGTTTATTGACTACATAATTAAGATCAAACTGCCCGGAATAATTTTTCCGGTCTTGTCCTTTCATTACACCTGATTGCAGATCGGCGGAAAATTGTAATCCATAGCGGATTGATTGGTCTCCCCCCTGCAGATATAGTGAGCTGCGGTTACTGACGCCATCCTGAACCGGGATCCTGAGCCAATCGGTATTCACGCCGCTTTTCATGGCTTTGTACCTTTCATTGCGAAGCACATTCAGCTTGTGCTGAGCCTGCGCACTTGAGGAAGTATAAACGCCGGCGCGCTGTTCAAAATCAAGTTTTTCCGCAGCGTCTAAAAGATGATACACGGACAGGTCGGGGGTCGTAAACCGGAAATCATTGTTGAATGTTACCTGTATCCTGCCTGGTTTTGGTGTAACAGTAGTAACCACCATTACGCCGTTTGCCCCGCGGGACCCGTAAATGGCAGTAGCAGACGCATCTTTCAGCAAGGTGATACTATTGATCAGGTTCATGTCCAGGTCCACGATACGCTGAAGCGTTACTTCAAATCCATCAAGGATAAATAAAGGGGCATTAGGATTGGCAGAAAGCTGACCGGTGAGATTGGGAAATGAGTTCTGTCCGCGCATCTGGATTTCAGGAAGCTGGTTAATGTTGCCACCGGCCACATTATTGGGCACAATCCTGAGAGAAGGGTCAAGTGCAGATACAGCTGCGAATACATTATTGGCGCTCACCTTTTTCAGTTCTGCACCGGAAATTGTTTTCGATGCGCCGGTAAAATTATTGCCCGAACGCTGGAAAAGTCCCGTTACCACTACGCCTTCAATGCCTTTGATCAGCCTGGCCAAACGCACATTTACCATACCGGAAGACAGCATGCGAAAATTGCTTTGGGCATTGCCTTCGGTTTGATCTGGTTGCCCGTTGCCGGTAGTAATACGGACAGGATCCGACATAATAGTATTATTGGCCGACAGTCGGAGCCCCATTGGCATATAACCAATAGATGATATGACAATGCTGGCATTGACCGGTATATTATTCAGCAGGAAACGTCCTTGTCCATCGGTGGAAGTAGCAATCGTTGTTTTCCATACCATTACTGTTGCTCCCGGCAGCGGGTTTCCGTCAATATCAGTTACCTGGCCGGAAAGAGAAGCGGCGGGGGCTGTTACCTCCTTCTTTGCCTCTAGCGGTGCCGGACCTTTCATCTGCAATGCGATGGTATTATCATCCAGCTCATAGGTGAACGGCGTTTCTTTAAGCAGCTCGTCCAGGAATTGCTTAAGCGGCATATTCTTCGCAGCAATAGTGATATTGCTGGTTTCCGTCAGCCGCTGAATTTCACGGCTCTTGAAAAAAGCGTAGAAGCCCGTCTGTTGTTCCAGCGCATTGAGTGCTTTTATCAGTGGTACTTTTTTAGCAGAAAAAGTAACCGATTGCGCCAGCCCGGATGCAGACACCTGTAGAAGAGCCCCTGTTAAAAGGAGAATGGTTAGTTTCATTACCAGCAATGTTTGGTTGATAATCTTTTTTTTCCGGACCGCCGCCATATGGCACGCGCCGAAAATGCTTAGCTGATAAGCAGTTTTTTGCATAATTTGCAGGTGTTTGGTTGATAAATTGAGCGGCACGCTCTTTAATAACTAAGCTTTATACCGGAAGTGGCTCCAATCACTTCCGGTTTTCTTTTGGTTGGCCTTTCTTTCTTACATATATACTTTTATCTGAAATTTATTTTCTTTCTGTTATTATCAGCTTACGGCCTTCTGCGAGGCGAAAACTAAGCCCTGTACCATCCATTAACCTGACTAACGTTTTCAGGCTGACCTTCCGGCTTATTTTGCCGCCAAACGGGACCTGCGAAATATGATGATCATAGGTCACCTCTATATCGTACCAGCGCTCCAGCTGTGTAGCTAATTCTTCTATAGTTACATTATTGAAATCAAAAGCACCGTTTTTCCAGGCAATAGCTTTATTGATATCTGCATGATCGGCAACGGTAATATCGCCGGCTATATTGGCTTCCTGCCCTGGTACCAGAATAGCTTCAGCCTTCCCGCTACGGATATTTACCTTACCTGTTACCAGCGTTGCTTTCACCCGTGGCTGATCGCCGTAAGCGTTGATATTAAAAGAAGTACCTAACACCAACACCTGGGTTTTATCATTCACCAATACCCTGAAGGGTTGGGATGAATTTTCCGCAACTTCAAAATAAGCCTCTCCTGTAAGCTGCACCTGGCGTTCTTTTCCCGAAAAGCGAACGGGAAAGCGGAGTGAAGACTCCGCATTAATCCAAACCTTTGAACCATCCGGTAAAACAATGGAGAACTGTCTTCCCCGTGGAGTAAGAACAGTATTCAGCTCCTCTGCAACCACCTCTCCGGACGTGGCAGGTGCATAGGCCAGGCCCTCGTTGTTCAGCACTATGTCAACACCCGCCTGCGAAGCCACTGTTCCGTTGCCTGCGGTATCCAGCACTACTTTATTACCGTTTGCCAGTATCAGCACCGCGCCGGGGCGACCAGGGCTAATGTCCTGAACAGCGATCTGGTTTTCATGGACCGGCTTTGTTTTTAACCGGTTAACGGTGTACCAGCCGATAGCCAGCATAGTAAGTACGGCTGCCGCAACAGACAACCATTTCCGCCGTTCCGGCAGGAGCCTTTTCACAGGCGTTTCTGCCTCGATTTGCCGGAGTATTTCTTTCAACACCACCTGTTGCCGCGTTTCATCCCACTGCTGACCCGTTGATTCAAGTGAGCCCTGGATAGACGCTTTCACGGTTTCATCGTAAGCGCCTGTAGCTATGGCTTCTGTAAATGCTGACAACTCGCCGGCGGAAATTTCGTTCTTACGGTATTTCTCAAGTAAGGATTGGAAATAAATCTCATCCATAAACGGTTTTTAAAGCGATACAATATAAAGACGACCACCACGCTAAAAGTGGGTAGATGAATTGAAAAAAAATGGATGTTGCCTATTATTGCATCAGCAGTACCAACAAAATCATTAAAACTTCGGGGTCTTCTATATGGGCCATCACATATTGGCGAACTGCCCGGGTAGCCAATTTCAGATGGGTTCGCACTGTCTGGATGCTGATCTCCATTCTTTCTGCGATTTCGGCATGGGAAATGCCTGATTCTTTTGCCAGTTGAAATATAATACGTTGCTGCGGGGTAAGGGATTCCACCGCTTGCTTCAAAATTCCTGCGTATTCTTTGGCAGCCAGGATCTTAATAGGTGAATCGGGACCATCGTGAAGCAATTCGCCCAGCTGTAGCTGGTGATGTAGCTGGCGTGCACGCGCTTTAAATGTGTCGAAAATAATATTCCGGGCAAGTATATACAGGTAATGTTCCGGTTTTTTTAATGTTCCCGGCTTTGTGCGGGTTTCCCACATACGCATAAAAACAAGCTGCACGATATCTTCACATAGTGACTGATCTCCTTTGGTAAAAACCATAGCGGTGTTGTATACTGCAGCACTATATTTATCATAAAAAATAGAAAACTGCCTTACATCTTCATCCGGTATCTTTTTATCACTGGCTGTATTGATATTAGAATGCTGATTGCCCAACCTTTCGCGTTTGGTCAAATTTAGAAAAAAACCGCGAATAGTGCTAATGGCTGGCGGATTGCTTTTGCATCACCATCATTGCATCAAACTTCTCTGCAATCACTTTTGGATCAATACCCTCCGCAAACTCACTGACCAGGTAATGCCGTTCATCGTTTGGCGCTAAACGCCACAAATTTGTTCCGTCTTCAAAAATGTGGTTATATCCGCGTTCTTCCAGCCTGAAATAAGGCAGGTGCCCTTTCACCGCCACATAAACCGCAATCAGGTCGGCGCTGTGGTGCCAATTCCTTTTCCAGCTTTCCAGGAACAGTTTGTAGGCATGCGCCATCGGCGTGTGTTTATATTGTTCCCTGAAAAAAATCCTCCCGGTTGGCACACTGTCAGCGAAAGCCCCGCCACCGGTGAAATATATGCGGGTGGGCCATGCTGCAACCACATGTTGGGTGGCGTGCGGATCGGATTTGAAATTTCCCCAGGGCCTTGGGTCCTGATCTGCCGGATACCTGCCTCCCATGCATACCAGGCGCTTCACTTTCTTCTTTACCAGGTCAATACCCTTCAATTCACTAAACTGATCTGCTTCCGTTTGCAGCAGTTTGGAAAGATTGGTCAGGTCGCCCACCGTCACCACCACCACGCTTGTATCCGGTTGTGACGACAGTATCTTCCGGTACAGCAACGTAGCTTCCGGCATATCTTCCCCCAGTTTAACATTGGGCTTAAATTCTTCGCAAAGCCTGCGTGCATATTTGGATTTATGATACACGCCAAATCGCTGCACAGCGCCAATAGGGATATCTGGCCTGCCGTAGTAGGTATTAATCACATCGGCTGCTCCCGGCGACCATGGATTAAGGCTGGATACCATAACCGCCAGTATCTCGGCATCCCCGAGATTGGCGAAACCATGGAGCATAGCCAGGGCGCCCACGTCATCGACGTCGGAGTCCATATCAGTATCAAAAATAATTCTTACGGGCTGCGCGAAGGTGAGATGACAGAGCAGCAGGCTAAGGATCAACAATCCGAGAGGCTTTATTTGTTTCATCTATTCAACGTGGTCAATTGGGTGATCGTTTTCAGTTTACATGGTACTTCCGTAAAACAGACGTTCAACCGGATAGTTAGGACCCATTGACAGCGAAAAAACTAGCTTAAATTTTCAACCTGGTCATGAAGCTGCTGATCCCAGATAAATTCTATATTGAACTTACCATCAGGCTCCAATCTGAAAATGGCCCTGTTCCATTTGTTTGCCCCTCTCTCAGTAGTAATACTGTGTAATTCTTTTATCCAATTCCTGATCTCCCTGGGAATTTTTCTGACAGACAGGTCAACGGTGGTACTACCAGCCTGGTAGTCGCCCGTGTAACCTACCACTCCATTGGCAACAACTTCTATATCCAATTTAGCATTTGTCCAGTTACTTTCGTCGATAGCATTAGCGATGCCTTTTGCTATGCTTAAATAAATTTCATCTGCTGTCATAATTTAACTTTAAGCTGTTCTTAAATAGTCCTGGTAATTTAACTATTTAATTACTTGCTTTAATGGAAAAATTATGCTTGATAACTTATAACAAATCTCCGCTATAATACTACCTGAACTTCTAAATTTTAGTCCGCTATATCGGTAAGCATTTTATTAACAATCATCCACCGGTTATTGATTTTATGAAACGAGAGAAATTCGTCATAATTAAACTCATACATTTTAACGTGAATTTTTGCCATCGCTATAGTATTAACAACATCAATCGAGATGATGGTTCCTTTAAAAGGTTTGCCGGAATCTTTCACACTTTGTCGGTTCTTTACACCATCCAGGTACTGATCAAGGGTTTTGGCGTATGGCTGGCCCTTTACATCTCCGAACAATAGGGTACCGGGATGGTAGATATTTTTCAGGATGCTGATGTCGCCTTCGTAAATTCCTTTGAAATAATATTCTTCCAGCGCCTGGGCAATTGCCAGGGAATCCTGTTGACTGGTTTCCATTTTCATTGAATTTTGTGCTTTTAATACCAGTAAGACGCCGGACAAAAAAGCGGTTAAAAAAAGTGTTTTCATGTTATTTCAGATGATGTCCTGCCGCCATTCCGCCGTCTACGGCGATGATGGCGCCTGTAATAAAGTTACTCTTAGCAACGGTATAAACCATTTCAGCAATATCTTCCGCTTCTCCAATGCGGTTCAGTAAATGTAATCCTGCGCTCTGACCGGCATTATCACCGTGCATAGGTGTGCGTATTACACCCGGGGCAATGGTGTTGACCCTGATGTTATCCTTGCCGAATTCGGCAGCCAGCTGCAAGGTGAGTGCGTGTATCGCCCCTTTTGATGCCAATGGCGCAGTAGATGGAGCGCCTCCCAACGCGTGGTTTACCAATGGCGTACCGATGTTGATGATCACGCCGTGGTGCTGCCGGAGCATTTGTGGAATAACCGCCTGAGTAGTGAAAAAAGTACCCTTCAGATTGGTATCAAGAAATTTGTCGAGATAAGCTTCATCCACTTCAAGAAATGGCTTTGTTTCATAAATACCGGCATTGTTTACCAATACGTCTGCCGAACCAAATTCCTCCATAGCCGTTGCCAGTATCTTCTCACCGGTACTTTTATGTTTCACATTACCGGCTACCATAGCCAGGTTTTCGCCTGCGCCTAACTCCTGGTAAACCTCTTCCAGTTTCCCGGCAGTTAAAGAATTAATTACTACATTATCTCCGTTTTTTAAAAAGTGCCGGGCTACCTCCTTGCCAATGCCCGATGAGGCGCCGGTAACTATTACTGTTTGCTTTTTCATGGCCTTATTTTTTTTCAGCGGTTATCCCTTTCTCTCTTAATACAGATACCTGTTCCCCGGCAACACCCCAGTCGTCCAGGTCATATTCCCGGATGACCACAAATGTCAGTTGCGGATCTTTATTCAGGGTGTCACTGATCAGGTCAGTGATACCTTTAATCAGGATTTGCTTTTGCTCTCTTGTAACGCCTTCACGGGTTACTTCTATTTTAACGTATGGCATGACTTAGGTTTTTATGCTAAAGCCGTTTTCAGGCGGCTTTAGCGGTTACAGTTACGTTTAGTTCAAAATCGTTATAGATTAAGGTATCTCCCAGGTCTTTAAAGAAATTACCTGAGCGGAACTTTATGCCGTACCTGGTACGGTCAATCACCAGCTTGCCGGTAGCAGTTACCTCGTCGCCGTTAATATTAACCGCCACATCAAAACCGACCGGATGCGTAATACCTTTAATGGTCAGATCACCTTCAACATGATTGCCCACCACGGAGGTGATTTCCAATGTTGCCTCCGGATATTTATCGGTAGAGAAAAAATCATCCGAAGCCAGGTGACCAAAGAACTGCGCATTTGTTGCAGGGTCTGTTACATCCAGTATTTTAATGGAGGTGGTGTCGATGACGAACTTACCACCGGCAAGTTTTCCGTCATTCAAAAGAAGTTCGCCTTCTTTAACGGCGATGGTGCCGTTGTGGGCGCCGGTTACTTTTCTGCCAACCCAATCAATGTTGCTTTGGGTGCTTATGATATAAAATTTTTTTGTTTCCATGTTTTTATGTTTTTATGTTTTTATGTTTTTATGTTACCCCAAAGTACGGTAGCATTTTCAACACGGCTGCGTGATCTACATCACATTTGAAGGGAGGCGTTACTTATGTGATCCAGGTCACTTTTCATTTAATCGAACCTTAATTGGGAAATAAAAAAAGCAGGTATTTAAATACCTGCTCCAGAAAAAGATATAGACTAGCTTATAGATTACAGCCTGCTGAGGGTTTCCCTTGAAACGCCCAGATATGCGGCAATGAGGTTCTTAGGAACCATGTTATAAAGTTCCGGATATAGTTTTAACAGCTCCTCGTAACGGTATTTCACATTATTGTTCATAAAGGACAACAACCGCTTTTGAGCAGCAACATATCCCCTGTTGGTCCTCCATCTGAAAAAATGCTCTACAGTATGCAGTTCGTTACATAGCTTTTCCCTGTCGCTGCTAGTAAGCGCAAGAACATCCGCATCGGTTATACAATCTACATTGATGGTGGCTTTGGTTTGATTATATAACGCATTGTAGTCAGAAGCCCACCATGTGGGCATGGCAAACTGCAGGATGAACATTTTCAGATCATCATTGATAAAAAAAGATTTTAAGCATCCTGAAATCACGAAGTATTCACAATCTACCGTATCGCCCTCGGCAATAATAGCCTGCCCTTTTTTAAAGCTCAGTGGCTTAAAATGTGAAAAGAAATAATCAAACTGCTCATCGGTTAAACTGACAAACTTCCCAATATGAGCTTTCAACGTTTCTTTAGCTTCCATAAGTGATTTTAACTAATGCTTTGACCTTTTCAAAGGTAAGCATTCTTCCAAAAAATATAAATATGGAAGAACATGACCACAGCGTTATTTCTCTAAAATCAATTGATTACTTTGGTTATCAATAGACCAGCGCCGGAATTTGTTAAGAAAAGTTTTGCCGAGCAAAAAGGTATCTGTTTCTTTAGAGGCACCAATAACGAGGTTATTAACGGTGAATTTACCCACCTGAACATTGTTGATCCTGTATACATCACACAAAATCTCCTTCCCGCTGGCAAGGGTATATGTTTGCTGTCCCAGGAAATCATTGTCGGAAACCAGTTTTAATTGAAGCAATTTATTGATCATGGTATCTGACACCAGCATGTCAGTGGCGCCGCAATCCAGCATCCACACGTTTACGAGCGGTCCTATTTTTACTTTCAGCTTCGTCATGGCGCTTACGGTAATTACATCAATAGAATCGATTCTCCTGTTACTGGTTACATCCAAGCTATCGGTCGCCCTCCAGGAAGTGGTAGGGGATACTTTTTTATAGGGATACCCACCGCAACGATAGGCAATTTCATTAAATAACATGGAATTGGGATCGTTCATATCTTTAATGGTTTGCGCATTTATTTTCCGCTTTGTCATAATAGATACCGCACAATCACAATATGGATTTATCCTGCTTTCATCCAGTTTCTCCTTTTGATTCCCGCGAATATAGGCGGCCATAGAATCACGATAAGCTAAAATCTGAGCGGGTGAGAAAAAAAGATTGGTCTGGGAAATATCTTTGTAACATTGATCAATGCGAGCCTGAAGCAGGGTATCTTTTTCTATAAGTTTAGCCAGTGAAAAATTAGGATACAAGCGCTCATACTCCTTTATCTTTTTCATAGGAAAATACCCGTCGATCGCGTCTACCTGGCAATTACAGATCTGAACGGCCTCTTTATTTGAGGCATCCGCTTTCATCCCATTTATGCAACGCCAGAACAGCGTACTTTTCGACCAAACAATTTTCCCCTCCCGGGAGCGGACATATTGCTCACCATCCGTAAACTGGGCAGATACACTACCTGCGATAAAAAGTAATATTAAAGTAAGAAAACGCATAAACAGATGCTATCAGTGTGGAAGCAAGTTAATTAAAAGTGTTTAAAGCAAAGAGATTCGTACTCCCCGATGCCGGGAACAAGATAAAAAGCCCCTGCAAATTTTCATTGCAGGGGCTACACCGCTTTGGCAGGCGCTTCTATTGCTGCTCCTTTCTTACATTAAAGAAGAGATAGTCTGTCCCCGGGGCATCCGTTATCCCGATACTTCTGCCGATAGTAACTATCTGTCCCCTGTGATAGGTGCCATGATTAACAAAATGTTGTATATACTCATAGCGGGATTGGTTGGCTTCAAACCAGGGACTTACCACTTTTATTTTTTCCACTAAATCATTCCGGGAAAATGATTTTATCTGGTTTGCCAGCACTTGCGACCTGTTAATGAGTCCCTGAAAAACTTCGTCCGCGTTGAGGTCTTCTATGCCATAACGATTTATAAAGTCTGTTTGCTGGCAAATAATGGAATACCAATATTCCTCCATTCCCCAAATGTGATTCAAGGTTTTGAGGATGCTGGAAAAACTTGACGGCGACTCCTGGTTCAACTGTTCCGTTGTTTTATTGGACAACCAATCCACAAACTGTTGGTTTACCGACAAATTATAGCCGGCATAATTTGTAACTAAATTTTGCAAATCCATTTTTATTCATTTAATGTTTAAGCAAAATTATGTGGGGGTATTGACAGCCCTATGTCAAGGGTAGGAAGGGGTTAGTAATATTTATCAAAATATTCCTGCAAGGTCATTTTATGAGGGGTAAACTTTTCAGACAGGGTTTCCAGTCGTTTAATCCTGTCCAGGCGAAAATACCGGAACTCTTTGCGTAAGCGGCACCACGCTACCAATAACCAGTTCTCCTTTGTGTTTAATAATGCAAAAGGCTCAATCAACCTGCTGGTCACTTTGTTGGCTTCATTGGCATATTCAATTCTTGTTACATAAAAATTGGTAAGGGCAAACTGCAGATCAGATAAGTTATTACTGTTCCTTTCCCTGTTGAGGTTCTGGTCAAACTGTGTCCGTTCTGCCAGGAGATTGGCTTTATCTTTTACATTATGTCTTAATACCGCTTTTATTTTTTCGATGGCTGCTGAATAATCTTTAATGAAAGAAGCATCCTTGTTTTTCAGGACTAACTGTTCTGCAAGAATCAAGGCGTTGGCCTGGTTCTCCGTAAACATAACGGGCGGAATCCGGTACCCTTCCATCAGGGAATAACCTCTTCCTTCTTCTGTCAGGATTGGAACGCCTGCCTGTTCCAGTGCTTTAATATCCCGGTAAATGGTTCTGTTGCTCACCGAAAATTTACCGGCTAATTCTGCTGCCGTCAAAAGCCGCTTTGTTTGCAACTGGGTTAAGATGGCAGTGAGTCGCGACAACCGCTTTGTATCATTATCAATCATTATCGAAATTTCCCGGCATTGAATTTTGTTTATGATTTCCTGTTCAGATCTGTTATCAGTAGAGGGTTATCTTTTTTCAGTTCACTGATCAGCGTAGCCACTTCGGTAGTAGTAGGATTCCGCATCAGTCTTTCCAGTTCAGCATTTGTTATGCCCACCAGTTGCAGGAAAGACACTTCGCCGTGTGGCGTTTCTATTCTTCCCAGTTCGGGGTCGAGCGCCAGCACAAAAGCGGTTATCTCTGTTTGGGTATCGAGCCGTATAGGGCCTTTAGCTGGTATAAAATGATTTTCTTCAAACCATTTTCCGCTATTAAATACATACCGCGCAAGGTTGTTCATTACATGAACGGCCCACAGCGGGTCATCCTTATCTTCCGCAAATGGTTTCAACCGGAAGGTAAATTCAAAGCCCCATTTGCTGAACTCACCACCAGCCTTGTCCTGGTCGTAGTACAGCTCCGACATGCCATAACTGATAATATGCCTGTGGTATTCATGTTTGCTGGAATCGTAAATGCTTGCGCCATCGATGGGGTCAGTACCTCCGGCCATAAAGTGTATGCCACAGAGCGGTCCGTAATGACGGGGCTCGGTTTTACCGTACACCGTTTCCAGGGCACTGTCTATTGAAAGCCATCCAACGGGATCATCTTCCCTGAATCTTTGTTTGTACTCTTCTGCTGTCATAAGAATAGTAGGTTAATGGCTCTAATATAAGCCAAGTTGTGAAAAAAGCCATGCCCGTATGTTGATTTTATTGTCGCAATTGCCCTGCAAATTGGCATTTTTGCACCCATCAGGATCGCGTGTTTTGATGTAGGTTTACCCTATCAAAATACATATCATATGCAACGCACATCCATTATTTTTATACTCTTATTAATCGTAACACATTTGCAGATAAATGCACAGCAAAAACAAACGGGCCACTATGCAGCGGTGAATGGCTTAAAGATGTATTATGAGATCCATGGCAGCGGGGCGCCGCTGGTACTGCTTCATGGCGGAGGTTCTACCATTAAGTCTAACTATGGTGCCATCCTTCCGGAGCTGGCAAAAACACACCAGGTAATTGCCATAGAACTGCAGGCGCATGGTCATACGGCCGACATCGACCGGCCGCTGAGCTTTGAGCAGGATGCGGATGATGTGGCCGCTCTTCTGGGGCAACTGCACATTGCCAAGGCTAGCTTTATGGGTTTCAGTAATGGAGGCACCACTGCGCTGCAAATTGCCATACGGCATCCGGAGCTGGTAAATAAACTGGTACTGGCCTCTGCCCTTTTCAGGCGCGATGGTACACCTCCCGGTTTCTTTGATGGCTTTAAAAACACTACTCTGGACAATATGCCTCCGCAGCTAAAAGAAGCGTACCTGGAAGCTAACCCTGATCCCAAAGGACTTGAAGCGATGTTTCACCGGGATGTGGCAAGGATGGAAAATTTTAAAGATATCAGCACTGAAGATATAAAAAGTATCCAGGCGCCGGCACTGGTGATAAATGGTTACGCAGAGCCTATACTGCCGGAACATGCGCTATTATTAGCACGCACTTTGCCCCATGCGCAACTGGCGATTCTACCGGGCGGTCATGGCGACTATATCGGAGAAATTTGCGCACCCGATAAGCAAAGTAAAATACCGCTGCTGGTTACCACCATGATTACAGCATTTCTTAAAGAATAACAGGGCGGAGAAAGAGTTACTCCGCCATACGTGCCTGCGCTGACGGTGTGAGGTAAGGATAAAACATGGCGGAGAAAATTTTACTATAATGTTTTATCGCCTGGCTTCCCCTCAGCTTCCCGGTTAATTCATTATTCGACAACCAAAAATCTCCCATAATAAATATCTGCGTTACCAACGACTCCCAGATACTTTCCGGAAAATCGGTCCGGAAAATCCCTGCTGCTTTCAACTGGCCGAAAATAATAAAGAATTCTTTTTCCCGGCGTCGTGTGAGCGCATAATAGTCTTTCCTGATGGCAGGCACGCGCAGGCTTATCTCCACGAAATGTAAAAATATAAAACGGTATTTATAGGCCAGCTCCAGCGAACGGACAGAAAAATCCTGGAGCGTATCCAGTGTAACGGGATTAATTAATTCCAGTTCCGAAACCAGGGCATCAAAACCGGCGGCCAACTGCTCATAAAGCGTCTTTACGATTTCATCTGTTTGCCTGAAATGATAATGCAGATTCCCCGGGCTGATGCCCATTTTTGCCGCAATATGCCTGCTGGTAATTGTGTTTACACCCTGGCTGTTGTAAAGTTCCAGCGCCGTTTTGAGAATATTTGTCCGCGTATCCATAATCAAATTTAGAACAATTGATCTAAAAATAATAATATTTAGTACATTTGTTCTAAATACCGATAATATGAATAATGAACCGGATGATCTGCAGGAGGAAGACAAGCCTTTACTGCAAAGATTAAGGAACAGCATTCTTCCTGTTAAATCAACAGATGCCACACCCGTAAAATTGTTGAAAGACAGTGCGTTTTACCTGTTTGCCGTAATGGCGTTACTTGTTACACTGCTGCTCGGAGGCGCTATTATGTTTGTATTGTAAAATGAAACGCTTACTTGATCCGTTATTCCTAAGTTACTGCGGACTATGGAGTATCATGCACCTCTTCCGGTATATGGGGCATCCGGTTCCGCTGCTCAACGGACACCTCACCGATTTCATGGCGATACCTGCTATAGCGCATCTTGCGCTTGCTTTTACGCGTAGCTACATTGTCCGCGACGAAAGTTACAGCTATCCAATTTCTTACCTGCTGTTTATCGCACTATATATGTCGGTTGTTTTTGAATGGGTAATGCCACAGTTTTCTGCTGCCTACACCGGAGATATGTGGGACGTGATAATGTACTTTGGAGGAGGACTATTTTCTTATTATGTACATGAAAAACGGATTACATTAAAGGGAAAGATGCTTTCCTGATACTCATCTCAAACCAATACACCCCGCCACCATCAATGCCACCGTACCTACAGCCGCCACCGTCCGCACCATATTCAACCGGTTCCATCGTTCCTCGAACGCTGCCCGCTGCTCCGCCAGCTGCCCCGCAGAAGTAGCGGTAAGATCCGCTTTGTCCAACGCATTATTGAGCGGAACATTGCCGGCCATCGTCACACCCAAAACGCCAATAAAATAAACGAATGTAGCTCCTAATACACACCAGCTTCCAGGCGACACTGAATAACTGAAATATGCCCAGGTGCAAACAGGCAATAAAGCAAGGGAGCCTAAAAAAGAAGCAAAAAATACCGGATTGAGGATAGCCCGGTTGATAGATTGCATGGCCGACAAATAACCGATATCAGATAACCGGCCAAGCCCCGGGTTAACAGAACAGGAATAGGCGTAGAAAAGGCCTCCCATCAATGCAGTGGAAACAGCCGTAATTCCCAATAAAATCTGCAGGAAAGTAAGTCCCATGAATGAAAAGTTTAAATGACGTGGACAATATATATATCTTACATGAAAATATAACATCCCCCTCATATAAACTATAACTGATTTACCAGCTGAGCTCCGTCAAACTCACTGTACCACTCATGTTTAGGTTCTTTATTAAATTGGGGCTACAATACAATGATCTGAGAGACTGTAATCCACGGATTTTCAGGGTCGACAAAAACATATTGTCATCGAGGTCCACCTTCTCCAGTTTTTTCAAAGATGTAAGATCAATGGAAGAAATATTATTATTGTTCAGATTCAGTTTTTTCACCCCTGATCCTTCCGCCACGAATTCTACCAGGTTATTATACTGCAATTCTACATTTTCCAGGTTCGGCAGGTGACTGAAATTCACTTTAAATAAAGCGTTCCGGTACATCTTCAGGTCGTTCAGCTTATTAAGCCCGGTGAGATCCAGCGCACGGATCTTATTATCATTGAGGTACATGGTTTCCAGGTTGGTGAGGCCCTTCACGCGTGCATACTCCATGTTGTTATTAGCGCCGTAAATGCTTCTCAGGCTGGCCATTCCTTCCAGGTCCAGTGTTTTGATCTGGTTATCATAAAAACCAAATTCCTTGAGGTTGGTAAAACTTTTAATACCGGTAAGATTGGCAATACCAGCGCCATTTACATACAGCCGGGTCACCTTCTGGGCTTCTGTTGCCTGTATCTCCCCGTCGTTGTTGGTATCAAAGCCCTGGTTGATCAGCGCCGCTTTGAAATTGGCATCCGGAATTTTGACGGTTTGTGCCTGTATTTGCAATGCCATCAAAAGAACAGCAAATAAGAATATCTTTTTCATGGCTCT
Organism: Chitinophaga sp. W3I9; assembly: GCF_050434025.1. Lineage (NCBI taxonomy): Bacteria > Pseudomonadati > Bacteroidota > Chitinophagia > Chitinophagales > Chitinophagaceae > Chitinophaga > Chitinophaga sp. W3I9. Next base: position 2,041,595 of record NZ_JBNPWC010000001.1, on the reverse strand, counting down.
GTTTAGTTACTGATAACGGTATTCACTACTTCTCCCTCTTTATTTACTTCTACAAATCCGGCTACTTCATCTTCTGCTTGATAATAATAAGAATAGGCATTATAAATAGGTTCAGACCTGACTTCATTGCCGCTGTATACGTTGTAAAAGGTACGGGTACCGGTGCGGAGGATAAGATTCTTCTTCCGCTCATACTCAATCCAGGTAACGAGATAATACTTCCCCGGTTTGAGTTCTGTAAATTCAAAGTTACCCTGGTCATCCAGGTAGCGGCCTTCTATGCGGTAAGTGAAGGCGTCGTTAGTCATGGAAGCTTGTTTCTTTCCTTTGTTGTACTTCTTCTTCAGCTCAAGAAACTCAGTAAAATAAGGGGTTACCGGAAACAGGATGATATTATGGCCTTTTGTGGCAAAATTAACTTTGCCTTTCTTTTTCAGAAAAGCATTACCCCGGATGGTAGCAGTGCCGGGCTCCAGTAACTTGTTGGTAGCCGCCTCATCGAAGGAAGCAGCAGGGAGAATATATTCCACTCCTTTTTGCGCAGATGCCGTGATGGAAGCCGATGCAAAGTATAACATACAACCGATCAGCAGTGATTTCCGGTTCATAACAAGTTCTGTTTTTAATATTCCAGCACATGATAACCATGGGGGAAATTATACCCCAAAAGACGGAATACCATGGCAATTCAGCAATACCTGCAAACAGTCATTTAAATCTACCTGGATACAGGTATAAAAAAACCGCATGGATCCATGCGGTTATATAGCTTTCCGGAGATGACTAAGCCAGTGTTTCTGTATATTTTTTGAAATTATCCAGGATAGCCTGCCAGCCGCCCTGTTGCATTTCAACGCTATGGGTGTCTTCTGCGTCAAAGGTTTCTGTAACAGCGGTGGTGTCGCCGGCAGTGGAGAAGGTCACCCGTACTGTTCTGCCATCACCCATGGTGTAGGTAATGAGTTCGTGTTCCGTCACTTCGTCGTACACGCCACCGAAATCAAAACCAAAACTGCCGTCTTTAGCTTCCATCCGGGTTTCGAACTTACCACCCGGGCGCAGGTCATTTACAGACTTTGGAGAGTGCCAGTCCTCTGAAGCAGTATTCCACTTAACAATATGTTCAGGTGCATTCCACAACTCCCATACTTTTGCAACAGGTGCATTAATGGTTGCGCTTACCGTGATCTTCGTTGTGTTATTAGCTGTTTGCATGTTTTTAAGATTTAAATGTTAACCGTTATTGTTAATGCAAACATAGCATGAGTATTTTATTCCCGGCATGGCTGAATACGACAAAATAGTGTCGTATTTGCGACAGCCGCCGCAATACCGGTTTACTTCCAGTTTACCACCGTAAATACAATGGAAGAATAGTGGTCCTTTTCATACAGCACACCTATTTTCTTCCTGCCCAGCTGCACAATGTCAGAGTATGCCGCGTAGCCATATCCGGCTTTTTTTAAGCCATCCCCTTTATAGATGATATAGCTTTTCTTCCAGGTGCGCCCGTCGTCGAAACTGATGCGGAGTGTGAGGTTATCCCTTTCCAGTGAATCGGCAGCATTGCAAAAGGCGAGTATATTTTTGCCTTTAGAAGTACCTATGTCCAGGATGCTGCCCTGGCATACGGCGTCTACCAGCTGATGGTCAAAATAAGTGGTATCCCAGGTAGCGCCGCCATCACTGCTGACAGACACGATCCGCTCCTTCACATCCTTTGCCTGGTTACGGCTGTTCATCATCAGCTTATCGCCGGAGAGTTGAGCAGCCATCGATTCATTGCTACCGGGCAAATTAATACTGTTGCCTAAATGAAATGTTTTACCATGATCATCGGTGTAGTACCCATGTGCCACATAATGCCGGGCGCCGGGCAATGCTTTACCAGCAGTGTGATTGGCAGCAATAAAAATTCTTCCTTTAAATTTCCCCTCAGAAAACTGCATAACATGGCCAGGCGTATTGGCGTAATAGCGCCAGTCTTCCGCAAAATTAAACGCCGGGTCAATATCAGGTTGCTTAGGACGATGCACCTGCAACGTAATATCCACCGGCGCCGCCCACGTGCGACCGCCATCCGCAGAGGTGATATAATAGCAATGCTTTATTCCTTTGCCTTTAATAATATCTCCCTCCTTATGTGTACCCGTGTTGTAAAAAAGAAAGACCCTGCCCTGCGGATAGGCCGGATCGGTAAGATCAACCACCGGCGCGGGATTGGAGAGTTGCAGGTTATCGGCGCCTGCCACCACCTGCATGGGCGACCAGGTTTTGCCTTTATCCTTACTGCGTTTCATCACCATATCAATATCCCCGAAATCGTCCATCCCGTTTACACGGCCTTCTGCAAAAGCCAGCAAATCGCCATCGGGCAATGCAATAATTGCAGGGATGCGGAATGTTTTATAACCATCTGTTCCGGAAATAAAAACGGGTATTTCTTTTTGTTGTGCATACGTAGTGCCGAGGCACATCAGCAGCAGCACAGTCATTATCTTTTTAATCATCATTATTTATTTATCAGGTCAATATCATTGGTTTTCGGACGCAAAAAACATAGTTGAATAATAATCGCCACCAGTACGATTCCCGCCAGCATGGCAAAGCTTTGCCCGAGGTTGCCCGCATCCGTGGAGCGTCCCAGCAGATCGGTGATAAAAGCGCCGGCAAATACGCCGGACATATTCAGTAGCCCATAGGCAGTAGCCCGGTACCCCGATGGCACAAACTGGCAGAGGATAGGCATGTTATTGCCATCAAACATACCAAAGCCCACACCAAACAGCACGGCCGCTCCCATTATGTGCGCCAGGCTGTGTCCCAGCCCTATCAGCAGCAATGCAGGGATGGTCAGCGATAAGCCGATGGCGCTGGTGTAAATTCTTCCCTTGTTATTTTGCTGTACCCACTTGTCAGATAATATGCCTCCGAAAATTACCCCGAGGAAAGAAGAAGCCGCGATAGTAATGGTAGATAAAGGGCCTGCGGCCGACATATCTATCTGTAAACTTTCAGAAAATAAAGTCGGCAGCCAGTTTTTGATCCCCCAGCCAGGTAGACTCGGAATGGCAAAATAAAACAGGAGTATCCAGAAAGAAATATTTGTCATCAGTAATCCAAACCCTTTCAGAAAAGGCGGCCGCTCCTTTAGCGTATCCGGCGGGCCTTTCACGGCTTCCCTCAAACATACGATCAACACCAGGGAATATACAATACCAATGATGCCAAACGTATGAAAGGTAGCATGCCACGAGAACCTGGCGGCAATAGTAGCGCCAAAACCGCCAAGCGCCTGTCCCATGTAAAGCCCGGTCATATGAATGCCCACAGCCAGCGACCGGGTGGCAGAGGAATGGAAATCTGCTATGAGCGACAGTCCGGCCGGTATATACAACGCCTCGCTAACGCCCATCACCGCGCGTAACCAATACAGCTGCTGAAAAGTAGTAGCATAGCCCATGGCAAATGTTACCCCCGACCACACAAACAGGCTGCCCACAATCAGCCATTTCCGGTTAAGCCTGTCCGCAATAATACCCGACAACGGGCTCATAAATCCATAGATCCATAGGAAGATGGCCATCAGGTAGCCAAAATTCGTGGCCGATTGCAAAGCCGCAATATCCGCCTGCATGGCGGGTTTCATGGTCGACAACATCTGCCTGTCCATGTAATTCAGCAATGCTACTACCCATAGCAATCCTACTACTACCCAGCGATAACTTCCTTTATTGGACATGATACTCAGATCAGTTGAAAAATAATTTACCCGAAATTATCACCGGCGTGCGCACTCCCGCTTTTATTTCCCCGGAAGGAATCATGATCACCCCGTTCCACAGCAATGCGGTGGTGGTAACAGGTCCTTCCATCGTTAAAGCGTTTGTTGCTTTCCATTGGCCGGTGGTGGTGTTATATAGTAATACTTCTTTTGTGAATCCCGGATGTGTATTCAGCAACGCCTTCTTTTCATTTGTCAGCGCTTCTTTCCTGATGGCATCAGTAGCCGCACTGATGGCGGCATTCAGCGCTTCCATCTTACTGAATACGGCTCCTTTGTCGCCGCTGAAATACAGGATTTCATGATCCCCCACGGCGAGCCCCGTGCCTGCGGATACAGGGTAAGGCAGCGGATTTTTCCGGGTCCATGCTTTTGTATGCAGATCATAGCGGTAAGTGGTATTAAAAATATCGCTGATGCCGTTACTGTTTTTCCGTCTGCCTCCGACCAGGTACACGCCGCCATCCTGTACCGCCATTACAGCATGGGAAACGGCCACCGGTATATCTGCCAGCGTTTGCCAGGCAGTGCCCGGCGTGGATACATCCAGCGAAAAGAATTTAGCGGAGGGACCGTTCACCGATTCGCCACCGGCTATATACAGCGTATGCTGATAACAGGCGCCCGATAAATTGGTGAGCGCTACCGGTAATGATGGCAGCGATGTGAAAGTAATTTCACCGGCAGTGTTACATGTTAGCAACGTTACTTTATCCGTGGGACCGTGATCATTTTCACCACCTGCGTAAATAAGGCCTTCCGGCATGCTCACATTGGCGCTATACGCCAGCGGTTGCGGCAATGTTTGCCGGCTTACCACACCCGGCAGCACATTCCCTTTTCCATCTTGCCGGAAAATATAAATGTCCTGTTTATAATTCTTTATACCGCCGTTCCACGGCATGGCCGCCGGGAAATTGGCGCCGCCGGCCACGATCATTATATCATTACTAATGCCTGCTACCGGCCCGGCTACGCCGGGTTGCACCGGTTGCCCGGCAGCAGGCGGAAGTACTGCCGCCACAGACCATTGCACATTTCTCACTTGGGCGTTGATATTGTTCACCGTTGTCATCATAAATATCGAATAAAGCAGGTATTTCATGAATGCTGTACTTTCTGAAAAAATGAAATGGCTTCCAGCTCTTTATACAATTTATCGTATTGCGCGGGAGTAAACGTGGTTAAAGGCAGCCGGCATGGCCCCAGGTCCCAGCCCAGCATTTTCATAATCGCCTTCTGCGCCGGTATAGGCGGGTATTTTGCAAAGATCCTGATCGCCTCTACCATGAATAAATGCTGTTGCTGCGCGGCTTTTATATCGCCTTTTTCAAAATACGCTTTTGTTTGCAGATACAGCGGTGCGGCAAAGGTATACGTGCTGCCGATAGCACCTTTCGCGCCCACAGCCAATGCAGGCAGCAACAATTCATCGAATCCGAACAGCACATCGAAGCGACTGTTCTGGTAATTAAAACAGGATTGATATTCCTGGATGGTGGAAGAGGTGTATTTGATCCCTGCCAGGTTGGGGATCCTGTTGCCGGCTATTTCCAGGAACTCCATCATATCCATGCCTACACCGGTGAGCGTAGGAATATGATAATAATAAAAAGGCAGTGCAGGCGCGGCAGCGGCAATATCCGCCATGGCATCGGCGAGCACTTGTACCGAAGTAGGTTTAAAATAAAATGCGGCCACCGAGGAAAAGGCGTCTGCTCCTATGGAGGCCGCATGGGCGGCCAGCTTCCGCGATTCGGCGATGCTGCTGTGACCAACGTGCACAATGATCAGCAACCGCTTAGCGGTTGCTTTTACAAATGCTTCTGCTACCTGCATTCTTTCTTCGGTGGTCATGTTAGGACCTTCGCCATTACTGCCGCAAACAAATATTCCTTTTAAGCCGTCTTTTACCAGCTTATCGGTTAAAGCGGGTACCAGCTCCAGGTTCAGGGAGCCATCCCCGTGAAAGGGAGTAAATGCGGCTGCGATCAGTCCTTCAATATGTTCATGCTTCATGAAATGATACTTTTATATTGGGTTATTCGGGTTTCGAAGTAGCGTAACCAGGCGTTTGGTTAACGAGCAAATCGGTGGTCCATACGTTGGCATCGATCGGCCATAATATTTTATATGCCTGTGTGGCTTTATTCAGCACGCCAAAAGGATGGCCTGCATTGATAAATACCAGCGGTTCATTGCCGTATTTCATTCTGCGCAAATCGTACCAGCGTTTGCCTTCATGTACAAACTCTTTACTGCGTTCTGCGAAGATGGCAAGTTCATTGGCATCTTTAGACGAATTTACGAAAGGAGCCGGATCAATACCAGGGCCGCCGAAGGCACGGTCGCGCACGGCTTTGATATAAGGCGACGGATCGCCCCCTTCTGCATTCACTATTTCTGCCAGCATCAGCAGCCGGTCGGCCTCGCGGTAAACGGGCCAATCGTCGGAGAAATATCTCTTTTGTGTTACGGCATCAAAAGCGCCGAGGAATTTACGTAATACGGTGTTCCGCACTTTCACCACGGGGGTTCCACTGGTTTTATCTACTTTATAAAAATCGTAGAAGGTGGCCGCTTTGCGCTGGTCCAGGTTATCATAAGCCTGGAATAATTTAAAGCTGTAACGGTAACGTTGAATGATCTGTTTTGAATTTACCTGTCCGATGTTCAGCGGATCCGTGAGCTTTGGCCCCGAGGCGAGTGAATCTGCGTACCAGTCCTGCGCCATACCGGGCAGGTCGTAAGTAAACAATGATACGCTGGACATTTCAGCTTCGTTTACCATGAAAGAAATCGCAAAAATGATTTCGCTATTTTTTTTGTTGGCATAAGCAAATACGTCGCTGAACTTTGGCAACAAACTGGTACCTGTTACAGCATTGAGCGCAGATTTTGCGGTGGCCAGATCCGCCGTGTTACCATACACCCTGGCTGACCATAAATATATTTCGCCTTTCAGCATTAATGCCGCCGCCGGCGACCATTGTCCTTTGGATTTTGCCGCTGCCATACCAAAATTAGTGACCGCCTTATCCACATCCGACTTCACCGACGCCAGCACTGCTGCTTCCGTAGCCCGTGGCATGCGCAGTAATACGGGATCTGTTACACCGTTAGCCACATCAGGAGTTAACCGCAGCGGCACACCGCCATAAGTACGTAACAGGTGAAAATAGTAATAGGCTCGCATGGCATATGCCTGGCCAAGCAGGTATTTCTTTTTATCATCTCCCAAAAAACTGGCAGCTTCCACTTTTTGTATAAAGAGATTTATTTGTAAGATGGGTCCGTAGAATCCGGCCCAGTTGTTCACACCGGAAACGTTTTCTTCCAACCGTTGCTCAATAAGGGGACTTTCCTGCAACGATAATGAAAAAGCTTCTTCCGTGGTAAAGCCACCACCGCGCATTTCCCCCAACCGGAAGAATTGGAACTGGTCGTTGCGAAACTCATTATGCAAGCCTGTCATAAAGCTGGTAATCTGTGCTTCATTCTTCCAGAAGTTAACATCTCCGAAAGAATCTTCCGGCGACAACTGCAATGTTTTTTTACAGGAGCTGGCAGCGGTTACTATCAGTGCCAGCAGGAAAATATATGTTGTTTTCATGAGTGCTGATTTGATTGCGTTAGAAAGTGAGGTTAGCGGAGAATACCAGTGATGTGGGAATCGTATATACGCCATCCTGCTGCCCGGTGCGTTCCGGCAGCGCCAGCATTTTATTACTGATGTATCCAAGGTTTTGCCCGGTAACCATCACCGTTAAGCCCGCAATATTTGCGTTATTAAGCATCTTCTTCGGCACTATGTAGCTCAGCGTTACTTCGCGGAAAGCGAGATAGCTGGAGTTTTTCCAGAACATATCACTGTGGCGGTCGTAGTTCTTTTTCAGCTGCTGATCCTGGTTTACGTAGATCGGGTATTTAGCGTTGGGATTTTCCGGTGTCCAGGTATCTTTTACCAGGTCGGTGCCATTGAATTCTCCCTGCATGCTGCCGAGCGCCCACATTTGTTTTACATCCATCTGCATAAAACCGATGGCGTAATCAAGACGGGCAAACAGTTGTAATCCTTTCCAGCCGGCAGCTACATTGACCCCACCGGTCCAGCGCGGAATGGTGTGACCTAATGATACACGGTCCCTGAAATCGATCGTATCGTTCCTGTCGAGGTCTTTCCATTTCATATCACCTAGACTGGTAGCCCAGAATCCGGTGAGCCCGTTTTTATCTATCAGCTGCTGACTGGCTACCGGGCGGCCGGCGGCATTGTTCAGCTGCACCTGGCCGGCAGCGAGATCTATTTTGTTGTAGGCCGCTAAATCAGCGGTTGTTCTGATGATGCCATCCGTTAAATAGCCGAATACTTCGCCTGGCTCCTGCCCTTCCTGCAAACCGCCGGCCCATATAAGCCTACCGGTAGATGGATCATAGATCTGCACCCCGTTCTGACGGTTATTTTCATTTCCGTTGTAAGGCAGTTTCAACACCACGTTTTTATTCCACGCCACATTAGCACCCACGCTAACATTCCAGTTGCCCGACTGCAATACTTTATAATTCAGGTCTGCTTCAAATCCCCTGTTCCGCATGGATCCGTTGTTGGTGAGAATGCTGCCTACACCGGCGGATCCGGGCAGGTTTACGCTGGCAATTTTATCGGTGGTGATCCGGTTGTAATAAGCGATACTTCCGTTCAGGCGGTTATTGAATAATCCGTATTCCACGGCGCCTTCAACGGTATTTGTTTTCTCCCACCGCAAGCCGGGATTGGGAATATTACCCAATGAAAATCCGATCACACTTTCATAACGGGTGGTAGCCGGGTAACCACCCTGGAGGGAATATACATCGATAGTGCCGTCGGAGCGTTTTCCCACTTCACCGATGTTACCATTCTTTCCCCAGCTGCCGCGCAATTTCAGGAAGGATAACCACTTGCTGGTGTTCACCATAAAGTTCTCCTTGTGCAGCAACCAGCCCACTGAAGCACCGGGAAACAGGCCATACTGGTTATCGCCTATCAGCCTGGAATAGCCGTCCCTTCTGGCGGTAAACGTAGCGAGGTATTTTCCTTTCCAGTCGTAGTTAATACGCCCAAAGCCAGAGAAGATACGTTCCCGGAGATGATACGAATTTTGCCCGCGGGTGTTGGCGTCGCCGGAGGTTAATCCCAACGTCGGGAAATCATCTGTAGGCGCCAGTTTCCCGCTGGCCGACAAGCCATAATTATAAGCGTCAAAAAATTCACCGCCGATCATGGCGTCGATGTTGTGATCGTCGTGAATAATTTTGTTGTAGTGAAGGGTGGCGTTATAGGTTTGACGCACCGTGCGATCGAAGGCTGCACTGCTGTTGCGGGTGCGGTCCCATCCTGCGTTGGGATCGGTTTTACTCATTACGCCGGTACGGAAATCTTTGTTGAATGATTCGTTAAAGCTTTCGTCGTACATGAGAATGGCGCCCGCTCTGAAGTAGAGATCTTTGTACAGGTCAACTTTAAAAGATTGGGCGAGGGTAAATTTATCTGCCTGGTTTTTCCGGGAATATTTGTCCATGTTCACGGCGGGGTTACCATCGCCTGCATTCCTTCCCAGGAGCGGTTCCCCGTTGGTGTTGCTGCCACGCATGGTAGGCGCGGCCATCAGCAAACGCCCCCAGTAATTCACATCGCTGGTTTGTGCCTGATCCCGGGAGTTGGCGCGGGAAAAGGACACATTGCTTTCCGACTTCAGCCAGGTTCTTATTTTGTAATCGCCGTTGAGCGTAAAATTCAATCGCTTGTAAAACGATTTGCGTGCAATACCATCTTCGTTATAATAACCGAGGTTGGCATAGTAGGCGCCTTTTTCGTTACCACCGGTCATACTGATATTATAATCCTGTGTGAGTGATTTTTTATTAAAGGCATTGTCTCCATAACTGAAGCCTTTATAGATAAGGTCTGCATAGGTACCGTTGGGATCATACTGCCCGGCGGCATTGGTGGGGATAGCGTCTTTCATCACTTTCCAGCCGTCGTTGGTGGAGAGCAGTTCCCTGTTCTGATCGGTGAGGCGCATGGGGCTGAATAAGGCATTGAGGTTGTAGTTGCCGTCTACAATATTTCCATCGGCATCTTTATAAACGTTGCCGGTACCACGTGGACCGGAAGCATTGATCAGGCTTTGGTTACCGTTTACCTTATAGGTTTCCACCAGTGCTTTTCTTCCCCAGTATAAATATTCTTCCGGGGTGAGTAAGGTGTAGGGAGAATTTAAATAGTTGAATCCTGTTTTTACTTTCAGGTTAATTTCCGATGTCCCTGACTTTCCTCTTTTGGTGGTGATCATGATGACGCCGTTGCTGGCGCGGGCGCCGTAGATGGCTGTAGCCGATGCGTCTTTCAGTACTTCCATACTGGCAATATCTTCCGGGTTGATATCACTTAAAGAGGGGCGGAATTGTCCGTCGATGATGATGAGTGGACTGCCGGAGCCATCGAAGTTGGTACCACCACGGAGGATGATGTTGGGGATAGCGCCGGGTTTACCGGAGTTGGTGGATACTCTCACCCCGGCAACGGTGCCGGCCAGCGCCTGTGCGGGGTTGGCGCGGATACCGGATTCGAGGATCCGTTTGTCCAGTCGCGCTACTGATGCGGTCAGGCTGCTCTTCTTTTGTGTACCATATCCCACTACTATTACTTCATCCATTTTAGAGGTAGCGGATACCAGGGAGATGTTTACCGTAGTGCGGTTTCCTGCTGCGATTTCCTGCGGCGTAAACCCGATATAGGAAATGCGTAGCACATCTTCGGGTGCAGCTGCTATGCTGAAGTAGCCTTCCGCGTTGGTGATGGTGGCCGTTTTCTTCCCTTTGATGACAATGCTTACACCGGGCAGTGGCTGCTGATCTTCTGAAGAGATGATCCTGCCGGTGATTTTCTTTGGTTGAGCTACAGCTATTGTACTGATGGCAATGGCAAGGAGTACCCCCATCAGTTTGTTGAGAGCAATTTTCATACGGGAATTTGTTTAGACAATTAACTTGTACTAATATTCTTAAATACTTATGTACTACATATTAAAATTGCCTAAAAAAATCCATACCGCAAAACATTTTTCAAAAAAAGAAAATGCCGGTGTATGGAAAGATGTATGAAAGCGAAGGCCATAGCCACTTTTGGAGCAATGGACTGGCGTAACTTATCGTGCTTACTTTTTCAACTTTTTGAAATGATGTTCAAGATGTTTCCGCATGCCTTCGCGGAATTCTTCCCGGGAGCCATTCTTCAACAGGTTTACCAAATCGATATGTGATACCTTGCCTACGATCGGCACTTTTTCTTCGTTCACCAGGTGTCCGAAAATAGGAAGCAGCATCGTCTGAAAACGTTGCATGGTGCGGTTACCGGTCATCTGGTAAATTTTACCATGAAATTCTACTTCATGTTTAATCCGGAAATTTTGTTTGGTGGGTGTTGTCTTCTGACTGAGGGCAATTTTCTCCAGTTCTTCAATATCCTTTTTTGTTTTGCGGATATACAGGATATCTGCCAGCCCCATTTCCAGGGTAAGCCGCAATTCAAAAATATCCTGCAGCGTGGTATCGTCGATGATCAGCGGATCCATTACACGTTCCATGGAGCCCAGGATATCGGGGCTGGACAGTACCATGCCTCTCCGTTTCTTTGTTTCAATCATGCCCAGCATTCTCAAGCGGCTGAGGGCCTCGCGCAATACATTACGGCTCACTCCCAGGGCTTCTGTCAACTCCATTTCTTTTGGCAGGGCATCCCCGGGTTTGAACGATTTTCGTTTGAGATATTCCAGCAGCTTCATTTCCACCTCGTCTGCCATCGTTTTATAACTCACTTTTCCAATATCGATATGTAAATTCTCAATTCCCATAAAACAAGCTGATATTTTGTTTAAATGTACTACAAATTAACAGATCACCAGGATCACATCAATAATATGCGTTTACTCATGCAGCATCACCGGCTGCTCTTGTAATTGACGGCGGGTATATTCAAGCCCGGCTGTATAAATAGCCTCCAGGTGCTTGAAGTCAAACATACCGAATTTACCCAGGTCTGTTGGTTCAATAAAATAGCTGCACAGCAACTTGTTTTTCAGTACCGGCTCACGAATGGCCAGGTGAAGGGTTCTTTCCACATTGGCCAGGAAACCTTCTGCCGGGTTGTAAGGCGTAAGCGGATTTACATGCACCCCAATGATATCGTGGTATTCGGCCAGGAGTGGTTCTATGGGCAGGTTGCCGGAAAGGCCGCCATCTACATACTGTACACCATTTATCTCCACCGGCGGGAACAGCAGCGGCACAGAGGATGCCGCCAGGATAACCGGGATCAAGGGACCTTCACTGAAAATACGTTGATTGCCCGTTAAAAAATCAGTGGCGGTGATATACAAAGGCGTATTCAGTTCTTCAAATGTCTGATGCCGGAGTGTTTGCTTTAGTACTTCTGCTACTTTTTTGAGAGACAGAAAACCGGCACGCCAGTTCCGCCAGTGCATCGACAGCCCAAGCTTATGCACCCGGAATATTTCCCTCACCTCATCGGTGTTGTATCCATCACAAATAAAAGCGGCTGCTATAGAACCCGCGCTGGTAGCCGAAATTGCTTCCGGGTAAATATCCTGTTCGGAAAATGCTTTTAAAACGCCCAGGTGGGCATATCCCCTGGCGCCACCACCGGATAAAACAAACGGGCGTTTCACAGATGGGCGGGTTTGCTGATCATTCATCCGGCTAATATAAAAAAACCTTCCGCATTTTACGGGGTAGTCTGAAACATTATATAAACGGGGCTCTCCCCCACTTCTAAACGCACAGCAGTATCCCCGGTTTTCTCCCACTTTACCTGTTTTGCAGGTTCATCTGCGGTGGTCATAGCGGTAGCGCTCACCGGCAACGACGGCAGATTATCCAGTACCGCATTTACCACATGTGGCTGATAGCCTTTCTGCTGATGGGTTTTGGCGCCGGTAGGCGACCAGGCCACCCATACCAGCATCTTCGGATCATCTCCCTTTATAAATTCAAACACATACAGGGAATCTGTTTCTTTTTTTACTACACGCCGGAAACGGTAGTCTCCCAATGTCTGGTACAGTTGCTTCACCGCCCAGAACGACATCTTCGGAACAAAATTCCGCGTAAGCCCGGAAGCGGCGTGAAAAGAAGCTTCATCTTCATCATTATAGTAATACAGGTAAGCACGCCGTATGTCAAGCGTAGCGAACATCAGAAAAGATCGCACCAGGTACTGCGCCTGCTGCAGATCACTGGCTCCCTGCCAGTTCAGTTTCAGCGCCCAGTCTTTCCGGTGCTTCATGGCCTCCGGCGTACATGCATCATACCCGAATTCCGTTACCCATACTTCTTTGTCTTTTGCATGCTGATTGCGCCATGTAATGGCATCCTCTATTACTTTGAGATATTGCAGGGAATTATCTTCAGGATAACTTCTGTTCCAGCTGTTTTCATTGCCGGCAGATTGTGCTATTGTAGGATAAGTATGTACATTGATCACATCATAAAGGGGAAGTATTTTTTTATCTATATACAAATCATTCAATCCCTGTGAATATGGATCTGCCTTTACGGCTACTGCCGGTGTAACAATTTTCATAGCCGGATCGCCGGCACGCACCCCTTCGGCCATTTTTGTAAACAGCGTTTTGAAAAGCGCGGGATCAAACCTGGTACCTGGCTCGTTATCAATTTCCAGGGAAGTACATAATTTTTCCGCTCCTGATGGCCCGTAATAAGCCGCCATTGCTTTGCCATAATCATATGCCCACTGTTCCTTACCGGCCCATAACTGTTTGTAGTTAGGACTTCCCAATCCTACCCCCAGGAATTGCATGCAGATATCTGTTTCAAACCCCGCTTCTTTCCACGGACCATAAGCATCGCGTTTCCAGTTAATATTATTGATGGTGTTAGGAATGGTGATGGGATCGCCGGGGGCATTCACATCCCAGCTGATATTATGATAACTGCGCACCAGCCGGCATACCTGCTTATATAAATCCGGTTTGAAAGTAAGATGGCCGTTGACACCCATAAAATCCCTGAATAGCGGCCGGCTGGTAACCGGTATGGAATCAGTGGTGGCGAGGCTCGTTTGTGCAGGACCATGTTCTGCACAGCTGATCATAAGAGCAGTAAAGAAGAGGATGGTGGTAAACAAATACTTCCGTGGCATAATACAATGAGCATAAGGAGTGAAACAAAAGAGGCGAATGGTAAGGGTGAAGATATATAAATATCTTTACTCTTACCATCCGCCTGTATCATTGTTCGCTATTCGCGGTTAGTTCCTCCAGCCCGGCACCTGTTTATACACGCCGTTGCTCTGCGCAATTACATCAGGATTCATGGGCCATGCCATATGTTTGGCCGGGTCAAAATTACGTGCCGGCCATACCTGTTTTATTTCATAAGACGATAATGGATTCACCTTATCGCTGTGGATACGGCCATGTAAAGGCGCATTGATCTTTGCATAATCGCCCCATCTCTTGAGATCCTGCAGGCGGTCTGTCCATTCGCAGGCCAGTTCCACGCGGCGTTCATGCTTGAGATCCTCCATCGTAGGATTTGCAATACCTGCCAGTCCTACGCGGCTGCGCACTTCATTCAGCGGTGCAGCGGCTTCGCCTGCCCTGCCCAGTTTGATCAGCGCTTCTGCTTTAAAGAGCAGTATTTCCGCATAGCGCATCAGTGGTAAATTGAGTGCGGTAGTTGGATAATCCGGGCTCTGATTGATGTTGGTATTGGTGGTAATAACACCATCTTTACCATAAGAGTAAGGCTCCATATACTTATTCATCTGGAAACCCGACAAGCTGTTGGTAGAATAGTAAGAACGCACCAGGCCAAAGAAAGTGAACTTATCACCAAATTTCAGGATGGTTACTTCCCTTCTTGGGTCATTCGCTTCGTATTCATCATACAGTTCTTCTGTAGGCTGGAAATAGCCCCAGCCATTGAAAATAGCCCAGCCGGTATTTTCCAGTACTACGCCCGGAAATTCAGAGCCACCCTGCACACCGGAAGTAACAGACCACATATATTCAGAGCTCCAGTTATTGGCGATACTGAAAACAGCGCGGTAATTCTGCTGGCTGTTTTCTTTTCCTTTGATGAGGGCGCGGTGACCTTCATCCCTGATCTTATCGGCGAGTGCGGGGATCAGCGACCATTTGGAGGCATCGTACTGTGCCCAGTAAGCGTATGCTTTTACCATATAGCCCCATGCAGCGGCTCTGTGTGCGCGTCCCTGGTCGGAGGTGCTGTACGTTTCAAAGAGGGGCAGCAGGGAGGCTGCCTTTTCCATATCGCTGACGATTTGTGCATAGTTGTCCGTTACAGAAGGCAGCTGAGGCGGAATACGTTTTCCGAATTCGGGATTTTCCGGTCCGTCGAAAGGAACGCCCTGGTCTTTATGCCCCCAGAGATAAGCCACCCAGAAATGTGCAAATCCGCGCATGAAATACGCTTCGCCCAATGCCTGGTTGCGTGCCGCTTCTGTAGTATTTTTTGAAGTGGGTACATTCTGGATCACCTGGTTGGCACGGTTGATCATTTTATACAGATCGGCCCACCCGCTTTTCAGGTAACCTTCACGGCCACTTGGAATAAAGTTCTTGATATTTTCACCGTCTGCCTTTGCCCGTCCTACAATCAGGTCGTCGCTGGCGTCCTGCACCCAGAAAAGGTCACGGCCCCAGGTAGATTCATTGCGCATGGCCACGTACATGTCGTTGGTAGCCTTCCGGAGATCATTGTCACTTTGCCAGAAGTAAGCAGTGGTAGGTGCGCCGTTGGGTTTTGTATCCACCCATTTGTTACAGGCACTAGCACTCAACATCAGCGATCCCGCGAGAAATATATGTTTGAATGTTGTTTTCATAAAAGCGTTTGGTTTGATCAGAATTTAATATTTGCACCCAGGGAAAACACACGTGATACCGGGAACTGGCCACCATCCAGGCCGATACCGCCCACTTCAGGGTCCATGCCGGTGTATTTGGTAATGGTGAGCAGGTTATCACCGCTGAAGTATACGCGAAGACCCTGGTTCCAGCTCATTTTCTTAAAGGTATAGCCGATCAGCAGGTTCTTTAATCTCAGGTAGTTACCATTTTCGAGATACCAGTCGGAGTTGGTCTGAAAATTTTTATTGGGATCATTCGCGGAGATACGGGGAATGTTGGATCCTTTATTTTCAGGAGACCAGGCATCCAGGATTTTATCCCAACGGTTGTATCCCTGTTCGGAGCCGCTTAAGGTGGTCATCTTGAAAGCGTTGAACAGCTTTACGCCGCCTACGCCCTGCATAAACAGGCTCAGGTCAAAATTTTTCCAGGTGAAGCTGGCCGTGAATCCATAAGTGAGTTTTGGGAATGCGTTGCCCATGTATACACGGTCGCCATCATTAATGGCACCATCACCATTCTGATCTACAAATTTCAAGTCACCGGCCTTGGCACTGGGCTGGATCATTTTACCATCTTTCTGATAAGCTTTTGCTTCGTCGTCTGATTGGAAGATACCGGCCGTTTTTATCAACCAGTAAGAATAAAACGGCTGCCCTACTTTAGAACGGAAAGGCGTGAGCACTCCTCTGAAAGCATCATTGTGTACCATTACAGAGGAGGGATCAGTATCGATATATTCCACATTGTTTTTTAATGTGGCAATATTGGCGCTCAGGCTATATCCCAGCTGTCCTACGTGATCATTCCAGGATACGGCAACTTCCACACCTTTATTGCCGATTTCCCCTTTGTTAATCAGGGGCGCATCCAGTCCAAAGGTATTGGGCCAGGCAGCGGCCTGTTGTTGAATCAGGTCGTAGGTGAGTTTATCAAAGTAATCGGCGGTAATGGACAGGCGTTGTTTCAGCAGGCTGATATCAATACCGATGTCTGTTTGCTGTGAAGTTTCCCAGGAAAGTGAAGGATTGAAGGCTGCTGTCATTGCCAGGGAATTGCTTCGTGGCGCACCATCGCCGATCTGAAAGGTATAATCCGGTGTGAGTTTAGCATAACCATAATAGTGTGCGATAGAGCCCAGGTTACCTATTCGGCCCCAGCTTCCCCTGATCTTGAGCAGATCCATCCATTTTACATTATCCATGAAAGACTCTGAGCTGATTTTCCATGCGGCGGTTACACCCGGAAATCCTTTGGAGCGGTAGCCTTCTGCTAACCTGCCGGCAACATCATTACGGTAACTGGCGGTTACAAAGTACCGGTCTGCCCAGCTATAGGATAATCTTCCTACGTAGGAAACTGTCCGGTCTTTCCATTCATCATCAGCCGGCAGATTCTGATCAAAGATGGTGGCATTGGTAAAAAACTGCGCCCAGTCTGCCTCATTTTCAAATCCTTTTGCAGCAGCGGAGAAATTGCGGTTAGATTCTTCCTGGCCGGTCATAGAGGCCATCACACCGATGTTATGCCGGTTGATGATCTTATTATAGTTAAGGGTATTTTCCCAGATCCAGTTATAACCTTTGTCTGTAGAATAAGTTAACGTATTCTGGTCATTTGGTTTTCCGGGTTCTGTTCTTCTGGGCTCAAAATTCTTCCACAGTGCATTTTGCTGACGGTAAGAAAAACGGGAAAGGTAAGTGAGGCCAGGGATAATATCAGATACTGTTAATTCTGTTACCGACTGCAGATCGTTTCTTTTGTTATAGGGTTTGTTTCTCAAGAGGGTAGCTACCGGGTTGATCACATCTCCATAGATCCCGTTATACTGGGAACCTCTCGGACCTACGCCGCCAAAGGTACCATCGGCGTAATACGGCGTGGCAGAACGGGGCATATACAGCGCAGAGAGAATAGCGCCGCTGTAGCCACTGGCTGTTTCTGCATCTCTGTTATCGTTGTTATTCCAAAAAATATCCTGGCGCAGTTTAACGTTCTTAGTAAACTGATAATTTGCATTAAATCTCAGGGAAATATTTTTATTATAGGTATTGATCAGCGTACCTTCTTCCTTCTCATAACGTGCCTGGAAAAGGGTAGAAAATTTATCTGTTCCGGCGTTTACACTGATATTGTGTCGTTGTACGAGGCCAGTGCGGAAAATTTCATCCATCCAGTCGGTGCGGTTTACCAGGCCATCCGGGTTTTTAGCAGGATTCCATCCTTCGAGCGGGGGCAATCCGGCATTGGTTTGTGCGAGGTTGGATACCCTGCCTTGTTCTTCCGCGGTGAGCGACTGCAACGTACGCCATGGTTGCTTGGCGCCTACGAAGCCGGTATACTGCACACTGGGCAACCCTTGTGTTGCCTGGCGGGTAGTGATGAGGATAACCCCTGCCGAACCGGAGAAAGCGCCGTAAATAGCTGCGGAAGCCGCATCTTTCAGCACCGTGATCGATTCCACATCTGCAGGGTTGTAAGGGGCGCCGGGCACTCCATCCACCACATACAGCACATTTTCACTGTTGGCCGAACCCACACCACGAATGGTTACCTTGTTGGCATTACTGGTATGTCCACCATTACTTACCACGGTGATACCAGGCACTTTACCCTGTATCATATTGGCAACATCCAGTACCGGGCGTTCTTTGATCTGTTTCATGTCTGGCACTACTGCTACGGCAGCGGAGAGGTCACCTTTTTTTGCGGTGCCATAACCAAGTACCACCACTTCATTCAGTGCGTTGTTGCTGGTTTTCAGTGTCAGGTTTACCGTATCTGAGCTACCGGCAGGCATTTCCACGGTTTCATAGCCTACATAACTGAAGCTGAGAATTGCTTTATCGTTTTCCAGGGTGATTTCAAATTTGCCATCGGCATCTGTAACGGTTCTTGTTTTAGTGCCCTTTACCCAAACAGATACGCCGGGAATAGGTTCTTTATCTTCGGTAGTTACGCGGCCGGTAATTTTGCGGGCGACTGCCTGGCTGGTTTGTACTTCCGGATCTTTTTCCGCTTTCCTGAGCAGGATTGCTTTGTCGCTTACGCTGTACTCTATACCTGATTTACTACGGAGCATGTTGAGGGCTTCGTTCAACGTAATATTATCCGGTTTGTAATCCCTGACAATAATTTTGTCGAAGTCCTGTTTTACATAATTAAATGTAAAGCTGCTCTGGTGCCCCAGTGCGCTCAGCACCTGGGAAAGGGAGGCACGGGAAATATCCAGTTTCACTTTTTCGCTCAACCCGGTTTGCCTGGCGTATCCGAAGGTAGCTGGCAACAGGGCACATCCCATTAGCAGGAAACGTTTGATGCGGGATACAGCAGGCCCGCTGCTGCGGGTATGCTGATCAGCGGAAGTAAATGTCATTTTCATGTGTTGAAATTTTCAGGAGCGTTCACGTGTTATTTAATAGATGGTCACCTGTTTGTCGGAAATACGGAATTGTTTACGGCTGATGTAGCATAGATTCCCCAGCATTTTTACGAAGCTGTCTTTTTGGAAGAGCACAGAAACATTTTTTTCGATGCCTTGTGTGTTCTCCCATTTCACCTGATAACCGTTGCGTGTGCACAATCGCATTACAGCATCTTTGAAAGGCAGATCGGTAGCGCTGAATGCGCCTTCTTTCCAGGCGGCCACTTTGCCGGCTTCTGTAGCGGAAATATTCAGTGCTTTATCTTCATTATTATAAGCGGCGGCATAGCCAGGTTTCAGTATGGTACTGTCTTTTCCCGTATGTACTTTTACTTTACCCTGTACCAGTGATACACGGGTTAATCCTTCGCCGGCATAGGCTTCTACGTTGAACTGCGTGCCCAGTACCTGGATCGCGAGATCCCTGGTGTGGATGACGAACGGCTTGTTCCTGTTGCCCTGTACTTCGAAAAAGCCTTCTCCGGTGAGTTGTACATTGCGGCTTTGTTTATTGTAGTCCTCTTTCCATTTGAGAGAAGCGGCGGTATTCAGCCAGATGCGGGAGCTATCCGGCAGTACGACCAGTTTAATATCGCCGGTTTCATTGGTGACCTGGAATGATTTGTTATCTGCGAGGCGGGCAGGTGGCTGCTGTGAATAACGGAGCCACATAAATCCTGCACCGGCCAATAACAAGATGCTGGCGGCGGCAGCCCATTGGGCAGCACGTTTTTTCCACCAGGCCACCGGGGCAGCCGGCAACATGCTGTGAAAATTAGCCAGGAATTGCTGCCGGTAAAGGTTTGATTCCAGGGCAGACAAATCTGCTTCGCTGTTTAAACCGTCATACCAGTTGTCCAGTAATACCAGTTCTTCCTGCGTACATTTTCCAGCATGAAACTTTTTCAACAGGGCTTCTGCCCTTGGATATTTTTGTATTGCCATCTGTTAATGAATACCCGCAACACAAAAAATGTTAACTCGATCTAAGGTTAAGGAATTGTAAACAGTAAAAAAGAGGAGATAAGGCTGGCAGACAAAGCCGGATTTGCTTTAATATGTGCCTTTACCTGTTTAAGGGCACGGCTGTATAAAACGCGCGCGGATCCGGCATCTATACCCAATTGCTGGGCAATTTTCTGATAAGAATAGTGGTGGTTTACGCGAAGGATAAATAGTTGGCGCTGACTGGGAGAAAGGATTTCCAGCGCTTCAGAGATAATGGTTTCTTTTAGTCCGTGCAGTTCGTCGGAGGCTATTGCACCCGGTGACTCCAGGGTGTCGTTTAATAGTATTTCCAGCTTTTTCAGGTGTGCCTGGTAACGGCCATTGGTGCGATAGTATTTAAAGATGCGCAGTTTCAGTGCATGGAGCAGGTAAAACTCCAGCGTTTCATCTTTGGGCACTTCCTCCCATTTCACCCATAGCGAAAGCAGCACATCCTGTACAATATCAAATGCGTCGTGCGGATTGGTTTTGGCCACGGCAATACCGAGTAACTTATCCCAGTAGGAAGCTACAGCCGCTTCAAAGTCGGCCTGGCCGGAAACCCCGGATGCATGATGGAAAGATATTTTCTTAAGCGCAGACATAAGTTGAAATATAACAGTCCCTACAAAAGTAATTGTCTAATATTACGTGGATATTAACGTTATGAATCCAGGCTTCTTTTCTTTTGAAAATCGATTTAGCAGATCCTCACAGGAAGAAGTGGTGTTGCTCCTGTGCTGTTCATTATAAAGTTGTTACTGTTCTTTGATTGATATTTTAATGTGGACTGATTGGCCTCAATCAAATATAAATTTACTTTTTCAAACGGGAAAGAATATTTATAAAGCGTACATCTTACCTCAAAAAAAGTATCTTTCTGCCTGTTTTAAAAAGTCGCCTATGCTCACCGAAGATGCAGCTATCGCCATACAGGAAGAATTGCGCCGGCAGGTAATCACCACCGATGAATTGCCGGATACCATTAAAATTATTGCCGGCACCGATGTGGAATACGACAAAGATTCCAACCTGATTGCCGGCAGCATTGTATTGCTGGATTACACCACGCTGCAGGTACTGGCCGTGGCTACTCATTGTATGGAAGTCACCTTTCCCTATATCCCCGGATTATTTTCCTTCCGGGAAATGCCTCCCCTGCTGAAAGCCTGGGAAAAACTCCCCCTGCTTCCGGACCTCATCGTTTGTGACGGCCAGGGACTGGCCCATCAGCGCCGTTTTGGAATGGCCTGTCACTTTGGGGTAGCGGTTAACAAACCCGTGATCGGCTGTGGTAAAACACGGCTATGTGGTGAATATCATCACCTCGGAGAAGAAAGAGGCAGTGTTGCGCCCTTAACAGAAGCCGGTGAGCATATCGGTAATGCACTGCGGACACAAACCGGCATTAACCCGGTATTTGTTTCCACAGGACATAAAATATCGCTGGCTACCGCCACTGACATCGTACTGAAACTATGCACACAATACCGCTTACCGGAAACCACCCGGATATCCGATCATTATGGACGACTGGCGCTGCTTGAATACAAAAAAGAAGGGTGATAGAAATATTTGGAGAAATGATTTTATTATTTATATATTTGCAACCCCAAACGGGGAATACAGAATGGCTGAAAGGCTTGCCTGTAGGAAGGATCGGTAGTTCAGTTGGTTAGAATGCCGCCCTGTCACGGCGGAGGTCGCGGGTTCGAGTCCCGTCCGGTCCGCAAAGCCACTCTTTAAGAGTGGCTTTTTTTATTAAAACCCGCTAGAATTAGGGTTTTAGCAAGAAAAGCATATTAAGTACTAACAAACATTACCAAAGAGAAAGGGTACCTAAAAGGGTGCCTGTTTTATTTCCGAAATTGGTACCCGCGGTTAACCCTAATGAATTCACTCCTCCCGCTGACTATCTTGATTTTATTAAGAAATATAATGGGCCGGAAAGAGCAATCGGAAATAATCAAAATCTGAAATTGTGGGGTATTGAGGAACTTGTTAAATTAAATACGTACTATGAGGTGGACCGCTATGCACCTGATTATTTCATTTTTGGCTCTGATGTAGGAGGAACAGCATACGCTTTCAATAAGCAAAATTCGTCAATAGTATAAGCTGACCGACAGAAAAACTATCACGGAATATGAAAATTGAGCAACACTTATCTAAGAATGAGTTGACTGACAAGCAGTTTTTGGTGATTGCATCTGAAACGGTTAAATATCTTGGCTGGCGTATCAGATTTATCTCAGATGCCGGTGTCATCGCTTATACCAATAATGGCGAGCATTCCTGGAACGGAGAAATCACTGTTAAACTGGACGCATCTGGTGCTATGGTGCAATGTGTCACCATATCAAGTCTGCTAACTGACAACGGACGCAGCGAGGCCGTGGTACGTGCATTTGTTTTCTCATTTGAAAAGTTAAAATCAGAGATTAACGAAGATGAGGTGTGTGAAAAATATAAAAGCTACAAAAAAGATTTTGTTCCCGCTTACGAAGATACTTTAAAGCCCGATATCAGGCCGAAATTTCATTTTTTAGGTGGGTTGCTGTCTTTTTTTAAACCGGCAACAGGCTACTTTTTTACCCCAATTCTAATTGTGCTCAATATTTTAATCTACCTCATCATGGTATGTTCGGGTGTAGCTGTATTCGAGCCTGATGCTGTAAGCATGACCACATGGGGAGCGAACGCAACTATTTATACGCTCGGGGGTCAATGGTGGAGATTAATTACGAGCTGCTTTATTCACTTCGGCATAATCCACCTGCTGCTAAATATGTATGCCCTTGCTTTTGTAGGATTATTTTTAGAACCGTTTCTGGGAAGGGTAAAATTCATCACAGCATACCTTCTGGCTGGCATTTTTGCAAGTGTGATCAGCCTTTGGTGGCATGACAATACCGTGAGTGCCGGCGCCTCAGGCGCTATCTTCGGATTATATGGGGTATTCCTTGCACTGTTAAGCACAAATCACATCGAGCGTTCCATGCGCAAAGGTTTGCACACAAACATCGGCCTTTTTGTGGT
This sequence comes from Chitinophaga sp. W3I9, assembly GCF_050434025.1. NCBI lineage: Bacteria > Pseudomonadati > Bacteroidota > Chitinophagia > Chitinophagales > Chitinophagaceae > Chitinophaga > Chitinophaga sp. W3I9. The sequence continues at coordinate 2,018,404 of NZ_JBNPWC010000001.1, read as the reverse complement.
TTACAATTTAGTATTCGGCAGTTTTAAAAGTGGAATAGATAACGCAGCACACCTGGGGGGACTACTTGCAGGCGTGATGATCGGATACGCCTTTTACCCCGCTTTGCAAAAACCCGGGAATGTCTTGTTAAAATGGCTTACACAGATATTGTCGGTAACTGGTGTCATTCTTGTCTCAGCGGTAATCTACGTTAACCTTGCCAAGAGCGACAAGGTTACCTACCAGAAGCAGATCCAGGAATTTTACCAAATCGATACCAATGCATTAAAAGTGCTAAGAGGGCAGGAAAACGGTACGGGCGAAGAATTATTTCGGGCACTGCAACAAGGAAAATCAGCCTGGAGCCATGGTATTGAATTGATCACCGAATTGGATAAAATGAACCTCTCTAACCGGTTACACCTGCGCAACCAAACGCTCATCAAATATTGCAGATTAAGAATAAAAGCTTGTGAACTAATCGCCCAGGACCCGGAGCAAGGTATAAATAGTTATTCATCAGAAATGCAACAGATTAATATGCAAATAGGGGAAGTTCTTGACGATCTGAAATAAGACTAAGGGTATAAATAGACTAAGGAGCTGCACCGTGGAGTAGGATACGCACTTCCTCATCCAAGGTAACCATATTTAGCTATGCAACCTTTTTATTCAACAGATTTACGAGTTCCATATTACCTACTTTTTCCGCAAAAGATAAAGGGCTTGCACCAGCGTTGTTTTTATGGTTTGGATCCGCATGATGGTTCAAAAAAAGTTCTACAATAGCATGCTTTCTTTTGTCACCCCGAACGTAAAAAACAGCTGGCCATAGCGGTTGGTTACCAAAACTATTTGTTGCGTCAAGATTAGCATGATGATTTAGCAATAAAACTGCTATATCAAGCAAATTGTTTTCTCTTTTGGTAGGAAAAAGAAGGCTGAAGCTTTGATTATTATAGAATAGGTAAATAATAGCTAAATTGCCGACGATCTCTTCTGTTCCATGATGAACATACAGGTATCAACAACTAATGAATTTAAAGTCTCTTACCGGAACGAATAACACAAATAACAGACATAATCCTATTCAAATGATAAAACAATATCGATTGTTACTTTTAGCAGTTTTGCTGATAGGTTGTAAAAAGGAACCAGCTATAGAACTGGAAGATTTTAACCTGGGCAGCAATTTATCGACATTTGTATCGGCCAAAAACAAGCACAAAACTTATACTAATTATTATCAAATAAAATCTGAAATAATTGGCGCAGACACCGTTTTAGACGGTGAATTTATAGGAAGTGAGCAGCCCATAAGAATTGACTATAAACAACAAATGTTTTCCCAGAAAGATGTTATTGCAAGATTCGGTGATTTTGAGTTTAATGCGATCAATTTTGCCACAACGGTAACCGGAAAATTGATGGTTTTCAACGCGGTTGCGGGGAAGATTTCTTTGAAAGAAACCCAACGCTTTGTGCAGCTATTGAATGACAAATATGGGAAGGCAGTTAAGACCAAGAGCGAGTTTATTAAACCATTTGATATTTATTCCTGGCAATTAAAAGACAGGATCATTAAATATTGTGTGGTAAGTGAGAATGATAGCAATGCTTTGAAAGTTGGTACTGATAAGGACCAGCAGACCATAAAAGAGGGGAAGAACGAAACTTATCTGAAAGCATTTATATATATTATTAAGAAGGAATATGCAGACCAGGTAATTGGTAAAATGAGTAGCGGCGACTTACTGTATTGCGAATAACATAACAATTCGTTATTTTTCCGGGGAAATGGATTCTGTTATATGAAAAAAGTCAAAGTCAGCCGCTCCCCCTATGTTTTTTGTAGCATAATTAAACAAAGCAAAACGATAGCCCATGAAATGCGGGAAGGTATAGGCCATTTTTAATTGTGTGCCCAATGGTATCCACGTTTTCCCATCGAGACTATAAAAAAAATCTGCTACATCTTTTCTGTTTGTAAAATTGCATTCCGCCTTAAAGTATACTACCTTTTGGTCCAGGGGGATTTTTTGTGCTTCTACAGGTTGGCCGGTGCTGGCATTGATCATTACGACAGCTTTGTTATTCCCGGTTATTCTGACACCAGCCAATCCGTAATTTTTTTGCAAAAGGCCCAAACCCGCAAAATCACCATCTTTCATATTAGAAATGTCAAGCGAAACTGTTCCGGAGCATACCGGGCCAATAGTGCGTTGTGTCAATGAATTTCGTGCCATCACAAAATCGGTGTCAATCCTGCCGGTGGTGAGTCGTAAATACCCTTTCCGATCTGTAACAGACCATAAACTATTATCCGGGTTGTGGTTCCATTGCCAAACCAGTGGTAATGCCCGTTCGCCTTTTTTACGGGTAAATTCGTCCGAAGCAACAATGCCGGGGATCAAACCTTTACCGGCCGGCAGATCGATTGTATCGGGCACTTTGCCATTGGTACCCAAAACGGGCCATCCATCCTCCCACTTTACAGGGACCAAATAGGGTATCCGGCCTACAGCGCCATAATCACGGAACAAATAAGAATACCAGGTTCCATTTGGCGCTTCGACCAATCCGCCTTGCGCCACGCCCAGATCCTGTAACCCAATTCGTCCTTCGTACGGGCCGGTGATTTTATCTGCCCGGTGTATTATAACAGTACGTATGCTGCCCTTTGGCCATGTAATATTGAAAAGATAATATTTGCCGTTTATCTTAAACAGCTGAGAACCCTCTGGACCGAGGCCGCCCGAAGGAGGGCTTGCATTCTCAATGATAAGCAGGTCTGTTCCGCCTGGCTTTATGCCCGAAAGGTCCTCATTTAATTCAACTAACCTTAATTTCCCGCTTCCACTAATCATATAAACCTTCCCATCATCATCAAAAAACAAAGAGTTATCACCCAGGTCGGGGGCAAATGACCTTGCCTTCCACGGGCCTTTTTCGATATCTTTTGTAGAGTAGATATAAGTTTTGCCCGTGGTTTCCGCAAATGTGCTTACATAATAGGTACCATTATGAAAACGAATAGAACTTGCCCACGAACCATGCCCATATGCGTTTTTGCCATTTGTGAGATTTAATGCATCAACATTTGCTAAAGTATCATATGCATAATTCACCAGCTTCCAGTTCACCAGGTCGGTCGACTTCATAATCGGTACACCGGGACTCATATGCATCGTTGTGCTGCTCATGTAATAGCTATTGCCTACACGTACTATTGATATGTCCGGTACATCCGCATAAATAATGGGATTAGTTGCTTTTTGTGCGTATAAACACGGTACTACAAGGGTGATAATGAAGGCCGTCATCCATAACCTGTAAATCTCATTTCTCATATTCAGATTTTTTTTCCTGGTACGCTTACCTGATTTTAGTTAATGTATTTATTTAAAGCACGCCAACTAAATATGGGTCGAAAGTACTTCGATAGTTCGATAGTGCTTTGAGTTCGAACATTATCCCCTAATGATAATTCGAATACTGAAATTTACGAACAAACATCAGATCTATATAATCTGTAATCAAAGACGCTAACTCATCAACTTTCTCCAGTAATTTTTCCTCCGCTGCAGGATCAATATCATTATCTCCTGATATCTTACTCTTAATTTCTTCTTTAAACAAACCTATATATAATGACCTGATATTTTTATACACCGGTAAACTGTCGACAGGATCCAGACAATAGAGATCATATTCAACATAAGCCGGTATTCTCTTGTATTGATGCCCAAAATACGTTCCTCCGTGATGTAATTCCCCGTAAATCTCATTAACATATCTATACAACCTAAGCAATCTTTCTCTTCTCAGATGCTGGTTAACATTCTTCTTTTTCCAAAAATAACCATAAAGGAGATAGAACTCATCCTGCCCTGCTTCACCACCAAAACGGGCATCTTCCGGTGTTGGATGACACCAAAGGTTTGCATAAGCTTCTGCCGGGCTGGTTGGATATTTCTCCATGAACACCGGATTTCGTTTTAAGATATCTTTTAGCTCATTTTCAGTATAGACAAGATTAGCGTCGCTATCTATTGTGATTTCAGGGCTACTATCTTCTTTTTTTGCAGTATCAACTTTTGTGCGGTGATCAGGTTTGTTTGCATGACAGGCAATAAGGCAGAACAGTAGAAAAAAAAGAAATCCTTTGTGCATATAAGTAGGGCTAGTTATGATAAAGTTACCCTTCTCTGAATTAAAAAAGTTCGAAACTTTTCCTTCCACCGCGCAAAGCCACTCTTAAAGAGTGGCTTTGCGCGGTGGAGCAGCAGTTCCCAAATATATTGCTATGCTACAACAAGGATAACTTTACCGTTTACGCCGCCAGCCGTTAAGAAATCCTGGGCCTTTGCTGCTTCTTCAAGCTTAAATGTTCTGGAAACAATTGGTTTGAATTTTCCGGCTGCTATCAGGTCCAGGCCATTTTTCAATGTTTGAAACGATAAGTCGGAAGCGATAAAACGCGCTTCCACATGGAACTGTTCTGCCAGCTCCTGTGAAGGCGGCACCACGATACTCAATAGTTTACCACCCTGCTTTAATACCCGGAAAAGCCCGGCCTGGGCTTCGCCGCCAGCCGTATCCGCAACCAGGTCAACGCCTGTAACAATGCTGGTCACATCCTGCAATTTATAATCAATCACTTCGTCGGCGCCGAGGCTCTTAGCTAAGGCCACACCTTCTCCGGATGCAGTGGCAATCACATATGCACCGGCAGCCTTTGCCATTTGCACCATAGCCCCGCCAACTGCGCCGCCTCCACCCTGGATTAAAACTTTCTGGCCTTTTGCTAACTTCCCTTCTGTAAAAAGAACAGATTGAGCAGTCCCGATATTAACACCTATCGATGCTGCCTCTTCGAAGGACAGGCTTTGCGGCTTTGGCACAACGAAATTTTCGTTTGCAACCACAAATTGCGCATACCCGTTTTTTAATGGGATAGCGATGACTTCATCACCTGCTTTAAATTTTGATACCTTTTCGCCGGTGGCAACAACTATCCCCGCAACTTCCCCACCTGGTATAAAGGGCATTTCTACCGGACGGATCTGCTTCATAAATCCCATGCGTATTTTCATATCTATCGGGTTTACACTTGCTGCCTTCACCTGGATTAAAACATCATTTTCATTTTGGATAGATGGTGTCGCAACCTCTACCTGTTCAATCACCTCTGAACCACCAAAGGCTTTATATTGCATTGCTTTCATATTATTTTTATTTTTTAAAATTGCAAATAGTTTTTTTACTGAAGTGAACTGTAAATTGGATAATCAATGTAACCTGTTTCGCCGGGTGTATACAATGTGTTGAAGTCAACATCATTGAGGGGGTCGTTTTTTTCGATGCGCCTCACAAAATCAGGATTAGCAAGAAATCCCCGCCCAAAGGCTACAAGGTCTGCCGAGTTGTCCTGTAGTTTTTGCTCTGCTGTCTCTAGTGTCAAGCCGTTACAGTATATGATGGTGTTATTAAATGCTGTGCGGATGGCGTCATATGTTTTTTCAGGAATTTCCGGGTTGGTTGAAAGATGAATATAGGCGATCCCTATCTTATTCAATTCACTGCTCAGATGGGCGTATGTTTGATGCACCTCTTCTGTATCGTAAGGCTGTTGATCGCTTAATTGGGAAAACGGGGAAAAACGAATCCCTATTTTATCCGGACCGATAGCAGCTGCGATGCCCCCGGTAATCTCTACAATGAGGCGGCTTCGGTTTTTAAGGTTCCCTCCGTATTGGTCTGTCCTGTTATTTACATTTGGATTTAAGAATTGCTCCAGCAAATAACCATTTGCGCCGTGGAGCTCCACCCCATCAAAACCTGCAAGGATCGCATTTTTTGAAGCGCTTACAAATTCCGCTATCACACGCGTAATCCCCTCCAGGCTAAGAGCTTCCGGAACAGAGTGTTGCTGTAAACCAAGCGAGTCGGTAAAAATCTCGCCGGCAGCCCTGATATTCGAAGGACCTACGGGCAGTTGTCCGCCTGGTATATTGGCAACATGAGCAATACGTCCGGTGTGCATGATCTGCAAAAAAATCTTTGATCCGTTTTGATGAACAGCATCCGTAACTTTTTTCCATTCCTTCACCTGTTCATCAGAATAAATACCGGGAATACGTGGATAACCAAGTCCCTGGGGGCTCGGTGATGTACCCTCGGTTACAATCAATCCGGCGCCTGAACGTTGTGAGTAATACGTTGCCATCAGTTCATTTGGAAGATTGCCAATGGCCCTGCTGCGGGTCATGGGCGCCATTACCAAACGGTTTTTGAGTTTTAGCGGGCCCTTTTCAAAAGGCGTAAATAACTTTTTCATTTTGTATGATGATTTAATTCTGCAAACAAAATTAGAAGTTATGTTATGGGTAAAATAACCCAAAAAGGCGCAAGAATAGTCCAATGCGACAGGGGCACATTTAAACTTAAAAAAGTTGTGAAGTAAAGATGGGGACTATCCTTTGTAGGAAAACTTTTTGGGGGTAATACCATATTGCCTTTCAAACAATCTGCTAAAGTGGCTCAGATTGGAGAACCCGAGCTCATAACCCACGTCAGAAACGGAGAGTTTGGCCTGTTTCAATAAAAAGGCTGCTTCTTCCATTCGTGCACGCTGATAGTAATTGTATATAGTATCGCCAAAAGTTTGTTTAAAGAGCTGCTTAAGCTTGGTTTCACTCATTGAAGCGATCGTAGCTAATTCCTTTAAAACCGGCGGAGTACTAAGATCTCGTAATATCTCGCTGCGTATTACCAGGAGTTTCTCGGCGTCGGTACTATTAATATTTTTAAATGTGGTGTTCTCCCTGAGCGACAGCTTACTAAAAAGCAAGTACAGTACTTCCTGTACCTTAATCTGCACATAGAAATTGTTCAGGGAGTTGTTCATATCGACAGACACAATATTTTTAAGCAGCAATTGCATTTCAGCATCCAAACTTTCGAAAAAGAGAAAGGAAGCATTTTCTGCTGTAATGGTTTTTATTGTACTGTTAGGGTTTTCGATAGATAGAATGCTGCGCAATCTATCTGCAGCAACACCCACTACTACATACTGAATATTGCTGCCCGCTGGGAAACGGATTTCTGTGCGCAAGTCGTTTGTAGAAAGCTGTATGGCGGAATCATTCTTTTGTGAGAACGGTATGTTTTCCTCGTTATTATATTTAAGTTCAAAATCTTCTTCATTATTGTAAAAGAAAATGGTACGTATGTTATTGTATATGATGGCCGGATTACGTTTAATAACAAAATCTTCTTTTAATTTATACCGGTGGATGGTTAACCTGAAATCATCCCCAAACCCAACTTTACGTATGTAACCTTCTCCCAGTCGCGCTGGGATTTCCAATACATTATCTCTCACAGGCACATTAATCTGTTTTGAAAAAAATGTTATAAAGTCAAAATCTGGTGACGCTGTAAATTCAAAAATCATATAACCAGGTAAGTTATTACTCACTCTAAATTAACGTAAATAACCTGTAAGAAACCGAAAAAAACGACTATTTTGTTGATTCACCCTACATCACGTATGTTCAAGAAAAAGAAGCGTTATGCTGTTCCACTTATGATAACAAGTCCCCTCTTCCTATTTACGAAGACATGCATCATCATTTTGCTGATAATGTGGTGCTCCTTGCCCGGAAAATCCCAGTCCAATCCCTTCGGCAATGCACTTATCCCCGATATGATTGCTGATGCAAGTATCCAGGAAATAAATGGCACATTCTATTGCTATGCAACTACGGATGGTTATGACGACGGCCTTCGCACATCGGGACCTCCCGTGGTTTGGAAATCTACAGATTTTGTTCACTGGAGCTTTTCAGGGACTTACTTTCCGTCTGCCGCCGGGCAGTTGTATTGGGCGCCAAGTAAGGCAATCAGCGCAAACGGGAAATACTATCTTTACCCCACTGTCAACGGATACATGTATGCAGCAGTTGCAGACTCTCCCGACGGTCCATTCCGTTTGGCTACAGGGGCCGATACTTTTATAAAGCCCTATTCACCCAATACACTGCTTAAACTAAAAACACCCAAAGGTCCCACTGGTATCGATGCAGAGATTTTTACAGACGACGACCATAAAGCTTATTTGTACTGGCAATTGAGGCATGCGGCCCCGCTTAATGAGGATATGATCACTGTTGACACCAATACTGTTACCATACAAACACCGCGCAGTGGCTATTCCGAAGGACCCATTTTTTTCAAACGGAAAGGCATTTATTATTTTCTTTACACGCTTGGCGGAGATGAAAAGTATCAATACGCTTACGTTTCAGGAAAGGCATCTCCACTGGGACCGTTCGATTCTCCCAAAAACAACGACATCATCGCTACCACCAATTACGAGCGCCAGATCTTTGGTCCGGGGCACGGATGCGTTTTCAATGTTCCAGGTACAGATGATTACTATTTTGCGTATCTCGAGTATGGAAGAGGAAGTACCAACCGGCAAACGTACGTCAACAGATTACGCTTCAATGAAGATGGGTCCATTCAACCGGTCGACCTGACAATGACAGGTGTTGGCGCACTCCATCAGGTGAAGACCGGCGCTCCAAAAAAAATCGTGCAGGTCACAGCATCGAGCACCCGGGCCGAATTAAAAATTAAACCGGCAAAAGATTCATTGCTTCACCGTGTTGAATATTTCATGCCCACCTTTGCTTTTGATGGCTCAAACGGATCACGCTGGATGGCTTCCCCCGAAGACTCCGCAGGCTGGATCATGGCCGATTTAGGTAAAGTTATGAGCATCAAACGCAGCGAGGTTTACTTTGTCCGGCCAACAGCCGGACACGCATACGCTTTGGAATGTTCCACGGATGGCACACACTGGTTGTCATGTGGTGGTCATAATGATGTTAAAATACAATCCCCTCATTCCGATGCTGTCAATATCAGAACGCGCTTTCTGAGAATTAAAATTACTAACGGAATAAAAGGTGTTTGGGAGTGGAATATTTATTAAAAGATGGGATTTATGAATAATGTCAAGCTATTGATAGCCCTTTGGACGTGCCAGCTGCTATGCTTAAATTCATTTGGTCAGCAAACCGGGAAATGGGGAGACCAGGGAAATGGAACTTATATTAACCCCGTGCTGCCAGGCGACTTCAGCGATTTGGACGCGATTCGTGCAGGCAACGATTTTTATGCTATATCATCCACCATGCAGTATTCTCCGGGTATGGTCGTTCTACATTCAAAGGACCTTGTTAATTGGGAAATTATCAGTCATATTGTACCGGATCTTACACGCATCTCACCCAATCTCAACTGGGATAAGATGAATTGTTATGGCAAAGGCATATGGGCGGGTTCTTTACGGTATTACAAAAATAAATTCTGGGTATATTTCGGTACACCGGATGATGGCTTCTTTATGAGTACGGCAGCAAATCCTGCAGGACCATGGGAACCGGCTCATCAATTGTGGAAAGTATCCGGCTGGGATGATTGCTGCTCCCTCTGCGATGAAGATGGTCAATTGTATTTTGTTGCCACCAACTATGAAACTGATCCCAAAAACAATAAGAAATACAATATCCATGTTTTCAAAATGACACCGGACGGAAAAAAACTGATGATGGGAACGGACAGTATCATCCATCAGTCACATGGAAGTGAAGCAAATAAATTATACAAAATAAATGGCCTTTACTACCATCTCTTCAGTGAAGTAAAGTCAGAAGGCCGGGTGATCATGATGGAACGCTCGAAAAGCATTTACGGACCATGGGAGATAAAGCAATTAAATCATGTAAATAAAATGCTGGATAAAGAACCTAACCAGGGAGGGCTTATCCAATTAACCAGCGGAGCATGGTATTTTTTTACGCATCATGGTACGGGTGATTGGGAGGGCCGTGCCGCCAGCCTGCTTCCTGTTACCTGGATAAATGGCTGGCCAATTATTGGAAAGGTAGGGAATGATACCATTGGTTCAATGGTTTGGTCGGGTCGCAAACCAATTCATCTTAAGGCGCCGCTGTTAACCATACAAACCGACGATAATTTTAATTCTGCTACCCTTCTTCCACAATGGGAATGGAATTACCAGCCGAGATCAGATAAGTGGTCCTTAACTGACCATAAAGGATTTTTACGATTGTATGCTTTCAGACCTGTAACCTCTGATAATAAGAATATCCTCTTACAGGCAGGCAATACCATTACCCAACGCAGCTTACGCACAAAATCCAACGCAGTTACCGTTAAGTTAGATATTGATGGAATGCGTAACGGTGAATATGCAGGGTTAACGCATTTTTCAACCTCGGGCACGAGCTGCATTGGAATAAAGCAGGTTAACAACTCGCGGTACCTGACCTACACACATAATGATCAGGACTCTACCGGACCAACCATTGCCGGGCGTACTATCTGGCTCCGATCTGCCTGGACCTACGAGGGAGAGAACAGATATTTTTACAGCGTTGATGGAAAATTATTTTTACCATTCGGAGGCGTGGCCCGGTTAGCCTGGGGCAGTTACCGCGGAGACAGGATCGGTATTTTCAACTTCAATACTGAGTCGGATAGCGGGTTTGTTGATATAGATTCATTCCGTTACTCCGATTCCCGGTTAAAGTACTAATGTGCTTTGATGCTTAAAGCACCTTCAGATAACCCATCTGAAGTAACTGTAAGTTTAATATCACCTGTGTTCCGGCTGCTTCTGATTACAACTAATGCACGCCCACGCCATGCTTTACGTGTATCACCAACATACGGATCAGTATCTTTAACATCGGCATTATCTGTTCCGGCAATAACACCAGGCCCATCAATCCGGAAATGCAAACGGTTTGCGGCTTCAGGTTGAAAGGTTCCATCCCTATCCGTTATCTCTATTGTGACATAAACTAAATCCTGCCCGTTTGCCAATATTTCTTTTCGATCGGAAGTTAGTTTTACTTTTGCCGCCATGCCGGCAGTTTGCAGGGTGGCAGATTCAATTTCCTTATCATTTTCCACACCAACTGCTTTCAGTAAGCCGGCTGAATAAGGCACCGGAAATGTTGCTTTAAATTGCTGATCAATGGTAGTTGCCTGTTCACCGATAAGCTTGTTGTTGAGGTAAAGCCGGACTTTGGGATATTTTGAATAAACTTCCACCTGAACATTCTTCCCTTTAAATCCGGGCCAAGTCCAGCTTTCCCAGGTAGGCCATACCGACCACCAGGTTTCCTTTATCTCAATTGGCTCCGGAGCCGGTTCCCTGACAGCCATATAGAGTTTTTCACCGTTATTGTACAACATACTTCTGTAATGTGATATAGGTTTTCGCCATCCGATCAGATCTACGTCGCCACAGTAAGCACCATGCCAGGGGAAAAAATCATGTTCCCAATGTTGGCCAGGAACGTCTCCCGAGTAATACCAACGGCCTATTGACGATTCACCCAGGTAATCCATGGCGGTCCACACGAAATCACCCAAAACATAATTGTTCTCCTGTACCAGTTTCCAATTGATAAAAGCATCTTTCGGATAGGATTCCGTTTGAACAATTATACGTGAAGGAACTCTTTGATGATCAGCAGGAGCGCTATACAAATGATAATTATAACCAGCCACATCATGTACATCCATGAGTGAATCAAATGCCGCCCAATTCTTATTATTTTCTACAATGGCAGATGTGATGGGGCGGGAAATATCTATCTTCCCGAGATCATCCGCAAGCATTTTTGCTGTTTTTATTGCTTCCGGTTCACCTCTCTCTGGTATCTCATTACCTATACTCCACATAATAACCGATGGGTGATTACGATCGCGCTCCACCATTGATTCCAAATCACGCGTCCACCATTTATCAAAATACACGGCATAATCATTTTTATTTTTTCCTCTTCTCCAACAATCAAATGCTTCGTCCATCACCAGTAGACCTAATTTATCACAAGCATTTAAAAAAGTTTCAGAGGGAGGATTATGAGAAGTTCTTACAGCATTGAAACCGGCAGCTTTGAGCAACTCCACCTTGCGTTCCTCGGCGCGATCAAAAGCAGCAGCGCCTAAGCATCCATTATCGTGATGCACGCAGCCACCATTCATTTTTATTGTTTTCCCATTCAACTGAAAACCGTTTGCGGCCGTAAATTTTATAGCGCGGATACCAAAGCCGGATCCCATTCGCCGGGAACCTGAAACGCTTTCCGGTACCATCCAATCCCTGCCGGAAAGTATCCGCCTGCACCCCCGGTCGGATTTTTGGGATTTATTTTCCCCTCAATACTCCAATCGTGTGGTAAGTCGAGTTTTCGCCAATTGTTATCATTGAAATCTTTTGTTTTCGCTTCAGGTACATCGCCTAAAAAGAATTTCCAGCTGTAGTCAAATAGTTGTTTCCGTTCAATACTGCCACCAGCACCATTTCTTCCTATCGAAGTACTGTCGTTGAATGCTTTCGAGGTAGTCACAGCATAACCTGATGACTGGTAAAAAATTGTTGCGACTAACGTAACTACTATCCTTGCAATTGTTTTCATGTGTTATAATCTTTACCTGGTGATCACATCTACTTCGGCATATCCGGCATTATTGTTACCGCCCGCCTCACGCACGGCACGAAGCTTTATGTAACGGGCTTTCACGGGCGTAAAACTACTGACCTGCCACAGGGGATTATTTTTGATATTCGGAAATTCTCCCTCATCTACCTGTTTCCACGCTGTATTGTCAGGCGAAACAAAAAACTGATACTTTGAAATTGCGCCGTTGGTGCTGCCCTGGTCTGGCAGATATTTAAACCCGGAAAGGTTTTGCTCACTCCCCAAATCGATTACCAGGTCAATAGGCATTTTCTTGTCGTTACTTTGATGCCAGGCAGTAGATGGGTTACCATCCAGTATGGCATTTGCCTTTTCATCGTTTACCCCGGTAATCTTCCAGTTCTTCCGGGAAATATCAAATTTTTCCCGTGACACAGGGCTACTTTTACCAGTAGCTGGTTCACAGGCGATGGCACTTATCTCCAATTTCCCGTCTGATTGAAAAGGGCCTGTGTACTTTTTTGATTTAGAAGTAGGGTGCCCGCCGCCGGATATGTAATAAACAACCGACTCTGCATCTGCCGGCGTTATGGTTATTTCCCCGGACTGATTTCTGGTAATAGAAGGTGCAGCGAGAATCTGGGGAGCATTATAAATGCCGATATTGGAAATTACAGGGCAGCTTTTCGAACCGGTAACAGTAAAGCGGACTTTCGTGGCTTTTACGCCAGGGAAGCGGAGAATACGCTTATACCCGATAGTTGTTGCGCTTGCCAGTTCTTTCCAGTTTCCATCAACAAGCGCTTCTACTGTGAATGCTTTCACACGTTGTCCTAACGGGATATATTCCTGCACCAGGAAGCGGTTGAAAGTAGTTGGTTTACCCAAATCTATTGTCAGTGAGGCGTTGTTTACTTCATCGTCAGTTGCCCAGTAGGTATCCTTGTCATCGTCAATCGCCATAGCCGGACCAAACTCCTTTGCATTTCCACGAGCATTTGATGCTTCTGCTTTCTTATTTACAGCAAGATTTACGGCAAATGCTTCCTTTACGGCTTTCGCTAATCCAAGTGCTGCTTTTTCGTCGTTTGGATGAATCAGGCCATTAGGCATTATCGGGAAGTTAAGCAGCAGCGAACCGTTGCGTCCTATGGAGTGATAGTAAGTTTCCAATAACCGGGGAACTGTTTTCACCTGGCCGTCTTCGTGTGGATGATAGAACCATTCCGGTCTTATAGAGGTATTTACTTCAGCAGGTACCCATGAATCCCCGTTTTCTAAACCATGATGCAACATATTCCATTCAACCTCACCTTTAGCGTTTAATAAACTCCAGTTCGTTTCACCCACCCAACCCCCTTCGGTTCCTACCCAGCGCAGATCACCCCTATCGCCGCCATCGTTCCATATTACACAATCAGGCTGCAGCTTGCGGATCAGCTTATAGGTGTTCTGCCAGTCGTAGTATGTGGTACGGTCGATGGTACGGGTTTCATTGGCGCCGCCATAAAATCCGGAACCACCGTTAGCTCCGTCGAACCACACTTCAAAAATTGGTCCGTAGTTGGTAAGCAACTCCGTAAGCTGATTTCTGAAGTAGTTGATATACTCAGGCTTTCCATAATCCGGGTGATTTCTGTCCCACGGCGACAAATATATTCCCAACTTCAGGCCGTATTCTTTACAGGCTTCGGCCATTTCCCGGACTACATCACCCTTACCATTTTTCCAGGGCGCATTTTTTACGGAGTACTCCGTATATTTTGACGGCCACAGGCAAAATCCGCAGTGATGTTTTGCGGTCAGTATTATTCCTTTCATACCGGCTTCCTTGCATATACGGGCCCACTGACGGCAATCCAGCTTTTCCGGGTTAAATAGTTTAACATCTTCATTGCCAAATCCCCATGATTGGTCGGTGTAAGTGTTTAAGGAGAAATGAACAAAAGCGTAGTACTTCATTTCCTGCCATCGCATCTGATTTGCGGTTGGCACTGGACCAAACGGAGCGGGCGCTTTAGTCTGAGCATAGTTAATACTAATTGAACACAGGGAAAGAACGAGTCCATACAGCAAACACTTCATTGCACTAATGATTATATAGTTAATATTATTTATTGCCTTCTAATTTACTTTAACAATCTTAAATGTTTTTAACCATTTTGTTCCTTCCACCCTCACTATATAAGTTCCTGGTTTCAGGGCTGCTCCCATTGTATTCAGATTTGATACTGACCTGCGCGCTATCATTTCCACCTGCTTTCCCATGATGTCAAATATGAGAATACGGTCTACCTCACCTGGTTTATCCACCGATAGTCTGAATGTTGATGTAAATGGATTTGGATATAATGATACCTCCGTATCAGATGGCTCAGTTATCTTCCCGGATGACGAAGTATCTATGGCTACTGATTTTCTTGCCTGTGCAACCGGTGCTATGGTCCAGAACTGGTTATAACTGCTGCTTTCCGACCATTGACCTGCATCTGAACCATTGGCAGTTTGGCCCAAACCGTCGAGGTATAGCCCTGTAGCACGGTTTTTCAGCTTGATATAACTCCCTGAAGTAATCTGTTGCCATTGCTGGTTATAACTGCTGCCATTACTCCATTGACCCGCCACAGCCCCATTGGTGGTGCTGCCCATGCCATCGAGATACAGACCCGAAGCGCGGTTCTTTAGCTTCACATAGCTACCTGTTGTTTCCGCGGACCATTGCTGTGCATCACTGCCGCTGTTGCTCCATTGCCCCGCATTGGATCCATCGGAATACCTGTACATGCCATCCAACTGTAATCCGGTGGCACGGTTAGCCAGCGTAAAGTAAGTTGCAGGAGCGGTGGTTTTAACCAGCAGAATGGCCGTAGTAGAAAGAGCCGGCACAGTTATGGCAAGTGAATTTGAATTTACCGCCACTGTATTTTCATTCAGCGCATTTTGTGTGTGCGAGATAAAAGTTTCCTGAGCCGGTAAAGATGATAACTGTAATGTTTTGTAATTTCCATTAGCAACCGTGAAATTACTCAGGTTAATGGTAACAGTGCGGGAAGCAGTCCTGTCGCGGTTTACCAGCATTACCGTCAAAGAGTCGGCATTTTCATTTACCGAGGAGTAAGCAGATACCGTATTTTCGAGTGAAGAAGTGCTTGAAACACTATATTTTTTCGCATTTCTGCTAAAGAGATGCAATGTTTCCCACATGCCGACAGACCAGTTCCACGGAGAAAAGAATTCAACACCATTGTTCGCAAATGTACCAAGATGCGACGCATATATAACAGATTCAAGGCTTGGGTTGCTGCTCGACATGGTGCCCCATTCACTTATACCACATGTTATGCCATGGTTGGCCCCAAAATGTTCAGTTAACCAACCGTCGATACGCTTGAAAATATATTGTTTTGTAAGTGAGGCATCCCATCCGCCGGTGCTTGTTCTGATACCATTTGAACCCGGATAATCATACGTAGTATCATAATAAATCCGGTGTCCCTGCAGTGCGGCAGCATCGTCATTATTATACCAGGGGTAGTTGTGAATATCTACCACATCTACCAGTTTGATACCGGTTGCCTTATACTCATCCCCAAGGCGTTTTATAAAATACTCAATCCAGGAATAATACCTGCCGTTTATGTACAGGCTTTCATCTGACCATTTATACCATTGCCATTCAGAGGTAGCAACAGGTCCGCAAAGTTTGATGCCTGGATATAAAGCTTTCGCTTTCTTTGCTAATTCTATGTAGTGATCCATAAAAACAGCGGCCGACACTTGTGTTGGCATAGCATAGTCATGTGTGCCACTCCATATATCTACTTCATTGTCCATATTCCAGTATAAAAACTGGTTTTTGTTCAGGCCTAAACCACCGGCTCCAAACCAATGATTAAGAATACCCGCAGCAGAGTCGGCAGGCCATGGCTGTGTAAACAAATCAATATTCCCTTCCACTAACGCCTTCCCCGAAGGATTCTGCGTATTGGGTACGCCACCACCTGCTAAATTCTGGCCAACCCCGGCCCAGTACTGGGCTTGGTTGAAAGACCAATCATCGAAGTTGTTATTGGTATTTGATGCAACCCTGCCCATTAATTGAAAGGCAAACATCCCCTGCATGCCGGGATAATTGGCCGCAATGTTTTGTGCATATGCATCCCAATCGGTGCCATAAACATTATTATACCAGTCGGGATGGACCGTAATTTTCTTTCGCCAGTTATAACCTGTTGCATTATTACCTCCATTCATACGGGAGAATTGTAAACCGGCATCCTTGTAAAATTGCGCTGGTTTGTCAAAGGTTTGGTTCCGGCCATATATGTATGGAGAAATCAATCGTTTGTTTTGAGCAGAATTAACCGAAATAGTAACGTTCTGTGCAACGGCTGTATAAAGGATGATGTGGCACAACAAAAACAAAAGGGTTTTCTTGATCATTGATTTTGTTTTTATTAATTGTTTGCAATCATTACAGTTTGATAATATCCAGGAAGAAAACATCGTTCTCACGAATCTGCAACTCTTTCACAAAAGGAGTCCCGGCTTTCACAGTAACGATTTCCCTGGTAACGGGCGAACCATCATTTTGTCTTTTAATTTGCTCAACTTGTTGCTTTGTAAGTTGTGCCGGCTTCCCTATGGAGAGATAAGCAGAATAGGCATCGTTGCTGTGGTAACCTACTTTATACACTTCAAGGGCATAAGCACCATCAGGCACGTTTGCAATACTGACCTTCAATTTTCCTTTAGATTTTGAAGGGAGATCACGGACATAATATTGCTGGTTGTGTACGGAGTCGCCAGGATGGGTATTGGTAAAATCCCAAACCAACGCCTGCATATTTCCTGCCTGATCCCTGCATACCCATGAGGTGGAATCACTATTTACCAATTCAGTATTTCCAAGCCTGTTCAAAAACTGGTAGGCATAGAACACCGGTTTATTAATGCCTTGTGTGTTCAGCATGCCGAAGCCACCGTGAAACGGTGTAAAGCGGGGTCCGGGCTCTTCAAAAATATCAGTAAAAACCCAATACGACATAGAGTTGGCAGCGTTGCCTACCTGTTTTATTTTTTGCAATACATAGGCTGCTTCGTGGTAGCTGTCATGGATAGGATCGGCGGGGGTATAAGAAGCGCTCCACTCGGTGTAATGAAGTTCCAGATGAGGCATAGATGAACCGGCAATTTCCTTCCGCGATTGAAGTACTTCTCCACTAACGCTCATGGGATTTTTATCAAGTACGGTACCTGAGTTACCAAATTCATCGAGGTATCCCTGCTTTACGCCATAGGCATGCGTGCTTACAAAATCAATGGGCACATTATTCTTATGGCAGTATGCAATCATTTCGGGTTCCCATGCAGCTCCCGCTGTACCTGGTCCTCCAACGCGGTAGGATGAGTTAACACTTTTAATTGCTTTGGCACTGTAAGTGTATAATTTGAAATAGTCATCCTGCGTCCCTGCCCAAAAACCATCCAGGTTAGGCTCGTTCCAGACTTCGAAATACCAGGTTTTCACTTCCTCAGCGCCGTAACGTTCTGTGAAATGCCGGGTAAGGTCCCGTACCAATGCTGCCCATTTTTCATAATCCTTTGGAGGTGTTACGTTACCCCTCCACCAGAAGATTGTTTTGGAACCACTGGCCAATGCAGCAGGCATAAAGCCCAATTCAACAAAAGGCTTCATTCCGATACTATGTAAAAAATCGAATAAAACATCGATATAACTATAGTTGTAAACCGGGTTGCCCTTGTTATCTTCTGTGTATACAGCCATATCATCTGTTAATAGGCCGTGCATGCGAATATATCTGAAGCCGCATTCCTTTCTTACATATGCGAGCTGTTGTTGCCAGTCGGCCCGGAGCCCTTCGTTAGCGCGGCCTGCACCCACACACTCATTAAACATGGTATTGAGTTTTCCCGCTGTTTTATTGAAGTCGGTGTTAATGACCCGTTCCCCGATGGCTGGCTTCTTTTGTTTTGCCGTTTGGGCAACCAGTGTTCCTGCAATGGATAAAAGTAGGAGCATTAATAGCAATAAAATTCTTTTCATCTTCCAATATATTTACCTTTCTTACTACCGTTTAAAAATATGCCGGGAAAATAGATACAGGTTACGATCCCACTCAATGTTGTCATGCCCATTAGTATCTGCACTCCAAACGTGTGGGACAGCTATTTCGTCAAGATACTGATGGACCCTTTCACTAATCTGCCAAAGGCCGTCTTTATTACCGCATGCCACCCATAGCAGTTTCAACTTTTCCTGGGCAGCTTTAATATCCGGCACAAATTTGACATCTGTATACATACCACCGAACATATTCGTATTGGGCGCCGAAGAAAATCCACCTATATAGGCGAAAATTTCCAGATGATACAAACCTATATTTAACGACTGTCCTCCACCCATTGACAAACCCGCTATAGCACGATGTTCACGGTCACTGATAGTGTAATAATGTGAATCGATGTAAGGAATTATATCTTTCAATAAATCTTCTTCAAATGATTTTCTGTAACCTTCAAAACCATCGGCTCTCCCGGAACGGCTTGCTGTTGCCGTATCCGTCACTGTCAGCTTAGAATCGCAATTGGGGAAAACCAAAATTACCGGCTGAATTTTACTATCTGCAATCAGGTTATCTACAATGTCATCTGCCTGGCACCATTCAGTCCATTGACGATAGTCTGATCCCAAGCCATGCAACAGATACAGCACAGGATATTTCTTGTCAGCCGAATATCCCGGAGGCGTATATACACTCATTTCCCGGCGCTTTCCAAGCGTTTTTGAGTCGTATTGAACAACGGTTAATTTTCCGTGAGGTACATTATTACGCTGCACATTAAATCCGGCTGGTGGATCAGGAAACGAGGTGATAGTGTCCGCGTTAAAAGAAACCTTGCCTGTTTGTGCCAGGCTGATATGACTGGCAACAATAAATACCATCAAAACAAATAAATACCTGTTACTCATTTCATACTTTTATAACGTTACTTTATTCGTTCCAAACCAATACGCCTGCTGGTTCCAATACTTTATCCCCGATCAATATTTTGGCTCCGGCCGGTATTTTCATTTCATAATTATCCGAAGAATAATTGACGGCCACATAAAAACCATCCCGCCAATAAACAAATACGCCGGGAGGGTAACTCTCGGTGGTAGCGCCCGCGCTGGTATAGATCTCCTGCAATATGTTTGTCTCCAGTTTAGCATCATCGGTATCCACGCCGATATAGGTAACAGTGCCTTTACCGATTTTATGCTTCACTACTGCCGCTTTTCCTTTATAAAACTGGTTATCGAATGCCGCAAGAGTTGCTGCATTTTTATCAGGGACGAGTAAGTCGGCCCAGTTATTCCAACTGTAGTGGGTTGACCCCATAAGGATATCACCTTTGGCGCTTCCGGAAAGCATATCAGTCGCTTTTACCTGCGCTCCAATCAGCCCCGATATGGGAGCGGCCCATTCACCTTCCCAGAAATGGCCCATGCGATCTTTGGTGGCCGTGCGGCAGGTAATGATCAAATGGCCGCCGTTGGCTGTATATTCCCTCCATTTATGTACCAACGCACTATCCACCATTTCGTAGGCAGGAACAATCACAAATTTGTATTTCGACAAATCAGTGGTTTCCGGAATTACGTCTACCGGTGCGCCGAATGATTTTGCTATCTCCAGGAATTTAACCGGGTAATTCCAGGTATCCCATTGCCAGGTTTGTTTTTGCCGGTCAATCGTCCAGTAATTTTCCAGGTTCCAAAGGATTGCCGTTGAACGGGCCGCCAGTTTCTGAGGTATTGCAGTATTGGGTTTATATTGTTTTCTCAACTCTTTTATTTCCTTCATGAATTGCATGTACTCCTCGCCGCCCTGCGAAGGGGTTACGCCATCTGTTTTTATTACGCCGGCATGATACTGTTCCGCGCTATAATTAATCTGGCGGAAGCGGTAGGAGCAGGCCAGCTTTCCGCCTGCTGCGAAGGTGTGATAGAGCCACATACGTACGGTACCCGGCAAAAGCAGCGGGTTGTAGCTTCCCCAGTTTACAGGGCCGGGTTGAATTTCCATCACACCGGATATGCCGCCAACTGATTTATAATATTCAGCGGCAAAAAGAATTACTTTACTATTGCCCAAGCGGAAACCCTGGTCTCCTATATTATTGGTACCACCATTCGGATAGGCGGTATAAGTAGCAAAATCAAGTTTACCTGTACGCCTGGGATCTGCTCCTGTAGAAACGGCTGTATAATTAGTAGTGATATATTGATCTTTTGAGATGTGGTTCCGCAATATGCCCGCCTGAAAATCGAGAAATTCACCCTGGGCATCTGCGCAGTAACGTTTAAAGTCAAGCAACGCATGAGGATTATTTCCCCACCAACCAACGAGGTTGGTATTTGGAATGATCACCTGGTCAAAATTATTGTACCACTGGCTCCAGAAGGCGGTTCCCCAGGCGCTGTTCAGTGCTTCAATTGTTTTGTATTTTTGTTGCAGCCATTGCCTGAATGCTTCCTGCGAAGACGGGCTGTAATCGGGTTTGGCATCAGGCTCATTATCAAGCTGCCAGCCAATCACGTTTTTATTTGTTCCATACCGTTTAGCCATTTCTGTTACAATGGTGGCTACAAACTTCCTGTAAGCGGGGTTAACGATTGATCCTAATCCACGTGTGCCCTGCTCCCCACGGATGTAATGGCCATCCATCACAAAAGTTTCCGGGTAATTTGCCCTCATCCAGGCAGGTGTAGTTGCGGAAGGGGTACACATCAGCACTTTCAGGTTGTATTTGGTACAGAGACCAATCACCTTGTCGAGCCACGAAAACTCAAATTTACCCTGTTCGGGTTCCATTTTAAACCAGGCAAATTCAGCCAGGTGCACAAATTCATAGCCCATGCCGGCAATCTTCTTTATATCCCGCTCCCATTGGTTTTCATTCCAATGCTCGGGATAATAATAAATGCCGGTGGTGATAAGATTTTTTTCAGGAAAGAAGTGGTTCACCTCCTGCGAGGTGGCATTCAATCCCGAAATTAAGATTGTTATAATAACAAGTAGCGAGCGTTTATTCATCTGTTGATCTATTTTACTTATTTACTACCAAGGTGTTCACCGATTTTGAAATATCATATTGGTTTCAACACCGCCGCAAAACCGCCGCGGCGAAGCATCTTAACCTCAACGGTACTGGATCTGTCCACCACCAAATACTGTGTTGTCAGCGCTTTATCGTGTATTCCATCCGTAATGAGTGTCAGCTTGTATTTAATTCCTTCCGGCAGGAAAGCGAAGCTGATCGTTTCCTTCTTCTCCCACTCCTCGCCATTCATGCCACCGATATACCATGCATCGTTTTTGCGGCGGGCAAGTATAATATCTTTACCAGGATAGCCACTAAGCAACCGAATATCGTCCCAGGCATTCGGAACTTCCTTTAAAAATGTTCTGGCGGCATCCGGTAATTCATGATAGCCTTCCGGACGATCGGCCAGGTGCTGAATCCCTGATTCAAACACAATACTGAGTGCCAGCTCATGCCCATATGAAGTAATATGCGGGTATTGGGAATTGGTGAAGGTAACCGGTGTGTAATCCATAGGACCCACCACGTTGCGGGTAAAAGGCAGCGTGGTATTATGTTCTGGCGCAGCGGGTGTAAAATCCGGGACATTGTTGTACCATTCAGCGCCGCGTACTGCCTCGTATGTCATCAGGTGCGGATAGGTTCTTGTCCAGCCCCGTGGCACCAGGCAACCGTGAAAATATACCATCATTTGAAATTGAGCCGCATCTTCCAGGATGTCGAGATAATATTTGATCATGTCCTGCTTCTCGCTTTCAAAGAAGTCGACTTTGATGCCTGCAACGCCCAATTTCCTCAACTTCGTAAATTCTTCCACCCGGCTTTCATGCGTCAACAATTTGTCGCGGGGAGTTGAGGTAACGCCGGTATGAGGGCCACCTGAATTGTACCACATCAATGGCTTCACTCCTTTTGAATGAATGTATTGAAGGGCATCTTCCAGGCGTCCGCCATTGCTCATCGCATCCCATTCCCAATCGAGCAACGTATAAGGCCAGTTCATCTCGGCTGCCAGGTCGGCAAATGCACAAACAATTTTATAGTCCTTTGTGCCATGGTTACTTGACCAATAGTTCCAGGAGGCGATTCCCGGTTTAATCCAGCCGGTATTTTTTACAACAGACGAGGCAGACACATCATCTACCAAAGTAGAGGCTACTATATCAGCAAGGGTACCTGTAATCATCACCCGCCAGGGCGATTTCCACGGCAACGTGATCGTAGGCTGCGATGCTCCCAGTCCCTGTCCATCCCGCGGATCCGGGAAAGTAAGTTTGTATGTTGCTTCATCAGCGGCATTGCTGAGTTTAGTGCCGCAATAAGTACTGTTTACATCTGCTTCATGCAGCAGGAACCAGCAGGAATTATCCTTTAACTTAAAAAGTGCCGGGTAACACCATTCCTGTTGCTGCACTTTGTTATCGCTCATGGAAGTGTACAACCATTCATTGGCAGTATTCCATTTTTCCATCCAGCGGGTTGTTTCCTTTGGAATGGTGTAAGCAGTCAGTTCATCCTTTACAACAAACGTACCCTGCTTCTCCGGAAATTCATAACGGAAAGCAATGCCATCGTTATACGCCCTGATAACAATATTCAATTTTGCTTTGGAAGGATTCTCAAAAGAAACCATCACTTCATTGGCAGCATTGGTACAAACGGATTTCTTACCATGCAACGCATTGTATTGCTCCCGGATCAAAATGGGTTTACCTGCTTTGAGGAATTTCAGTTCTTTTGAAAAATCCTGATCACTGCGCGACAGCCCTAAATCAATATGCGGAACAACTTCCGAAACCTTCCCGTTGTTATGGTAAGACGCTTTGATGTACCAGCTCCCAATATCACTATTTTGTACTGAAAACAGTTCAACACTGATTTTCCTATCCGGCGATTGCACCGTTGTCCTTTGTGCAAATAACGACAGAGAGGTAAGAGAAAAAAGGACAACGGAAACAACCGCAAATTTCATATTCAACATTTCTTCGTTTAAATTTTATTTACCGCCAGCAACAAGGGCATCAATAGTGCGTTTATCCAGTACTGTGTTATTACGTCTGTCTAAAGCACCCCCTGTATCCCAGAAAAAAGGTTTAATACCATTGGCTATTGCCTGTTTGGTTACATAAGTCAACCAATAATCCACGGCATCGTTGTGGGTAGCCAGATCTTTGGGAACGTTATTACTCCCGCCGCGTCTGTAAGCGCCATACTCGCCCATTATAACAGGGATTTGTTTGTCGACGAACTTGGTTTTCATCTTGCCAAAGGCGGTGTTTACGTCACCTTCCTCTCCCCAGGTGGAATTCCGGTCAGGTTCAATGGTAGAATGATGTCCTGCCCCCCAGTAGTAAAACATTTTACCCCAGGATGCATCGCCTTCCAATAAACAGAACTGGAACGGTGTATAATAATGTATTTCCACCATCATGCGATCTTTCACGGCGTCTGTGGGAAGTGTGTTCATCAGGGTATTGGTTTTATCAATATCCGTTGACGGCCCCTGTACCACCAACACCCTGTAGCTGTTGCGTCCACCTGTGGATCGAACGGCATTGATGAAGGTTTGATGATAGCTGGTGAGTATGTCCATCTGCTCCGCAGTTTCAGCAGGAGGCTCATTAGCGCTGGCAAACATCACGTGCTCATCAAAATCACGCATGGTGGTCGCAATTTGCTCCCAGAATGCTTTTTGTTTGGCATTGACAGAATCCTTTTTTGCACTGTTAATATTGGCATCCAGCCAGCCACCATCCCAGTGGATGTTGAGTAAAACATAGATGTCGTTATTAACACAATATTGAACCACCTCTTTTACGCGG
Organism: Chitinophaga sp. W3I9; assembly: GCF_050434025.1. Classification (NCBI taxonomy): domain Bacteria; kingdom Pseudomonadati; phylum Bacteroidota; class Chitinophagia; order Chitinophagales; family Chitinophagaceae; genus Chitinophaga; species Chitinophaga sp. W3I9. The sequence goes on along the minus strand of NZ_JBNPWC010000001.1, from coordinate 1,993,955 downwards.
TTCAGCCAGGCATCCTGGATCTTGGCAGTAGTTTTGTCTGAATACTGGTTCCATGAAACTGGCAGGCGGATGGCAGTAAATCCCTGCTGTTTTACAGCCTGTACATAGCTTTCGCTGATCAGAGGATTTCCCCAGGCGGTTTCCCCGCCAATAGCTTCCAGGGTATTGCCAATGTTCCAGCCCAGTTTAAATTTAGCGGCCAATTGCACAGCGTTACTTACCATGCCTGTTGAATTAGCCGGCGCAGGCGAGACATTGTAACCCGGATAAATACCGCTGGCCTGCGTTACTTTAACCCTGCGCACCTGGCTACTTCCGGCATTCACCTCCAGCACCACCGACCGGGGCGCACCGGTGGTATTGGGTACAGTAGTCAACCGGATGGCAGCCTTGCTATTACCGGTCGACTGACTTACCTGCAACCAGGAAGAAGCGGGATTATTAATATTCCAATTTACATTACTGGCAATGGTTACATCGGAAGTGCCACCATCCGGCTGAAAAATAACTTCAGATAAAGAAACCGACAATTCCGGCGTAACCGTGCTCTTTTTACTACAGTATGTAAACATTACCGCGGAAACCATTAGTCCGATAAGTCCATACAAATTTCTGGTTTTCATAATCATGATATTTGGTTAAAATTTATTGGTACTATTTTATTTTTACTACCCTGATATTATCTACAGCCGCTTGTAAACCGGAAGCAGAAGGAGAAGCAGAAAAGTTTTTGGTATGAATATTTACAGATCCCTTGGCCGAGCTGCCCAGCAAAGTGGTCAGATCGGCAGCTGCGCTACCTTTGCCTTCATTAGTCCTGAATGTGGATAACGGAATGGTGACTGTATGCCAACCCTTTGTCTTAAAGGGGATAACAGTGCCATCAGCGCCCTGCCACGGCTCATAGCGGGCCATATAGTCAAATGAGTTACCTCTTAGTACATAAATAGAGGTGCCTGACCATGCGGCGGGGACATTGATCTCAAACTTAACGGCATATTGATCAATAGGAACGCTTAAACTGTCAACAGGGATCCACTGTACGTCGTTGGTATTTATACTCCGTTGCCAGTTCCACCAGCTACCCTCGCCGGCAGGCAGAACATCATTATTTAACACTGCATAACTGCCCCTGTTGCCGGGAAAATTAACACTGCTGTTATCTGTACCGGTACCCCAACTGAAAGTATTTACATTATCAAAATTACAGAGCGCGCCGGTTGTGGGATCGTTTACATTAAAGGTGGTGGAAGCGTTACCAGATTTTGTGTTGATCACTACCGGCCCGCCTTGCGAAAGCGTTGGCAGTACAAACCCGATGGCCGTACCATCGTCGGCTGTACTATAATCGGTAATTGGTGTACCGGCAAAAGTCAGTTCATTTATAAAAAACAAATTTAGCCCATAGATATAAACGGAATCACCTGTGTTGGCATTTTCGTTGGAAATGCTGGTAATAGAAGGTGGTGGCGCCACAATGCCGAATGTAAAAGTGGTGGACCCGTGCCGGGTCACATAGCGGATCGTATTCAGACTTTCTGCCGGCACCGATGGGAATGGTATCACAGCTGGTACCAGCACGGCAGCACTGGTATCTGAAAACATGATGCTATTGATATTAGCGGGTACGCCGTTGAAAGAGATCTGCACAGCATCCTGCAGATTATGCCCCACCAGCACCACCCATTGCCCGGTAGTGAGGGAATTGACAAGCGTATCAGCAGGAGAAGCTGCATAATTTCTAACGCTGGTGATAACAGGAGCTGCTTCAGTTACATCTTTCTTACAAGCAGATTGCATTAGTGCAAAAACAGCAGCAAGTGCAAAAAACGGTAACCTCCAATAGCGCTGGTTGAATATTATTTTATTCACGGTATAATGTTTTTAGTGGTTCTTAATAATATGACACCGGAGGTTCCAGCAATTTCGGGTTGGCGGTTACCTCAGAAGAAGGTATTGGGAATGTGAAACTTTGAATGGTGGCAGGCGTAATAATACCATATGGATCTCCGGGTGTTATAACACCATTTGAAATGGTAAATGGTGCCCGCCTTTCTCCATTTAATTTGCTGATGGCCTTGACTGGGTTATAATAAGATAGTCTGACCAGGTCGATCCAATATTGTCCTTCTCCTGCCAGTTCAATTCTTCTCTCATTAATGACGGAGTCCATATCTATTCTGGGGGCAGGAGCCATCCCGGCCCTTGTACGAACCTGGTTAAAGTAGAGCAGCGCATCGCCGTCGGCACTCGAAGCACTGTTACCAAGTATTGATTCAGCATAAATGAGATAAACATCCGCCAGTCTTAATAAAGCATTATGCTCTGTAGAGGAAGTCAGGGTCATAGTTGGCGCACTGTTATCCTTGTTGGTTCCGATAATGTGCTTTTTCAACCCGGAGCTACCTGTATATTTAAATCCTCCGCCTGCTGCATTCAACTCGGGGTAATAGTCGCCGTTAATCATAAAAGTGGCTTTACGCCTTATGGAATCCTTTGTTTGATAAAGCTGGTACATATCAATGGTCGGACTAATAGCAAACCAGCCTGCTGAGCCATTGGCAGATATTTCCACACCTCCCGGAGAATATACCTGCAACATATTTCCTTCCACCCAACCTCCTCCCGGCGCCCACTGCAATGCAAACAATGACTCCGGATTGTCGTTAAACTGGGTTTTGAACAGGTCGGCGTAATTTTTTACCAGCGCGAGGCCGCTCTTCTTACACACATTTCCGGCGTATTTCTTTGCACTGTCCAGGTAAGCCTGGTTCCTCGTGCCTCCCTGCTGATTTAACCCGGCTACAGTCAGATAAACCTTGCTTAACATCCCTTGTGCCGACCAGGTAGTTACCCTTCCGGCAGCATCAGCAGCGGGGAGATGGCTGGCTGCAAAGGTGAGGTCATTGATCGCGAATTTATATACGTCTTCCGTTTTTACACGGTTGATCAACGGAGATACAATCAGTTCGCTGTTATCTTCAATAACGGGTACCGCGCCCCATAATATCGCCAGGTTATAATAGGCAAATCCACGTATAAAACGGGCTTCAGCAATAGCCGCATTTTTGTCCTTGTCAGGAATGGAAGCCGGCGCCTTTTTTGTGATGGCATTAATCGTAACATTACAGTGCGCAATGATATTATACATCCCTTTCCAGTTGGAAATCATGATGCCGTTTAATCCGGTAACGGTGAAAGTATTCAACTGCACGGCATCTCCCCAGTAACCAACCGCCATATTTCCACTCAGCACATCGCCTACAGGCAAATAACAATTGTAGTTCCAGTCAGCCCAGGGTGTACCAGCATATAATGCAGCTGTTGCCAACCTGAGATCACCAGCCGATTGATAAAAATTATCCGCACTTATCTGCGACAGGGGCGGACGATCCAAAAAACTTTTGGAGCATCCTGTTATAGCTATCGTAGCTATCAGGAAGACAATTATTTTATCCAATATTGATCTCATAACTATTTATATTAACAGATGAATATTTTATTTAGTCAGTTTAATGTTCGCACCAATGGTAAACACGCGGGGCTGCGGATAAAAGCCGCCATCAACACCAGCGCTCAGCGGGTCCCACGATCCGATCTCCGGGTCCATTCCCTTATAGTTTGTAATCATAAAGGCGTTTGAAACATTGAAATAAACTCTCAGGTATTTGATGCTGGCTTTACTGATCAGCTTTTCGGGAAAGGTATATCCCAAGGAAATATTCTTACATCTCAAAAAACTTCCGTCTTCTACAAACTTGTCAGAATTCCTGTTATTATCATTGGTATTATCATTCCTGATTCCGACAATTCTTGTTTCAGGGTTAGTTACCTGTATATTATTAATATCAGTGGCGCTGCCTTTCGGGTCAATCAGGGTTAATTTCGCATAGTCGTTTAACGCCTTGAAATAACCAAAGCTGGTACCCGGAAATTCTCCATTTACGCGAAGCTGGTTAAACACTTTATTGCCAACGTTGGCCGCAAAAAATATATTCAAATCCACATTCTTATAGGAGAAGGTATTGTTGAAACCAATCTGGTATTTAGGTATGGGGGAACCGAGGTAGGTTTGATCAGATTCATTTATAACGCCGTCACCATTAAAATCCTTGAATTTCAGATCACCGTACCAGATGCTTCCACCGGCAGCTCCTACCGACAGTGGCACACCATTTTTAGTGGGCAATGCGTGCGTTTCAAAGTCTTTTCTCGTAGCAAACACACCTCCGTCAATAACATAGCCGTAAAACTCGCCGATAGATCTGCCCACTGCAGTTTTGCTGTACTGCCTGTTCAGTGAAGCGCCATCCGTATTGAGTTTAAGCACTTCATTGATATTGCGGGAAACTGTCACATCAGTTTTCCAGGTAAAATTTTTGGTTTTAATACTGGTTGAACTGATCCTGAAATCAAAGCCCTTGTTATTAACAGTACCTACATTGACATACGGCGCTTCCATTGCGCCTGGCGAGTAACCGATCGCCGTTCCGGAATACAGCGGTAAAGGGATCTGCAAAACAAGACCATCGGTTTTGCGGTTATAAAAATCAACGGAGAAATTCAATCTCCAGTTAAAAAGTGTTCCTTCCAGCCCGATGTTGGCATACTTTGTTTTCTCCCATTGCACATAGGGGTTTCCCACATTCTGGGTAAGCTGGGCGATGCCCGTTAGCCCGGTAGCCACTGTAGCCAGTGTAGAGGTATAGGCATAATCCCGGATGTTCTGGTTATTTGTTAACCCATACCCCAGGCGCAGTTTTAATTCATTAATATCTTTAACCGATTGCAGAAAATTCTCCTTATTCAATTTCCAGGCAAATGCTCCTGAGTAGGTATTTACCCAGCGGTTTTCAGGCGCGAACTTTGAAGAGCCGTCTGCCCGGAGGTTGGCAGTAAACAGGTACTTATCGTTGATGCCGAAATTGATACGGCCAAAGTACGATTCCTGGGCACTTTGCCCTTTGGAGCCGCTATTGGTGGCGGTGGTTGGATCACCGCTGCTGATTACCTGCACATTATTTGAAGGGAAATTTGTTCTTGCTGCAGAAGAACCTTCATTTGTACCGAGTTGCGCTTCATGACCCAGTAACACATTTACATTGTATTTATCTTTAAACAGATGTGAGTAGGTCAGGAAGTTCCTGATGGTGGTAAACAAATTTTGCGAAAAATTATAAGACCCGCTGTTGGTATTATTTTTTACAAGACCAAATGTATAGGTAGGATTAAACCGGTCTTCCGTTGCCATGGAAAAACTTCCTGTTGCTTCATTCCGGAGGGTGAGATCTTTGGTAAAAGCAATTTCTGCATATAAATTACCATAAAGCTGGTTTCTTTTTGCCTCGTCTTTATTAATGAGGGCGATCGCATACGGGTTCACGGTACTGTTCACCCAGCCATTGGGGTTATAGGCTCCGCCCCAGCTGCCATCCTCATTCTTTACGGCGATATCCGGCGTTTGGCTTAATGCGGTATTAATTACATTGGAGCTGGTTGAATTTACATTTTCCTTGATATTCACCAGTTGGAGGCTGGTACCGATCTTTAACCAATTGGTTGTTTTATTATCGAGATTCAACCTTAATGAAATCCTCCGGAAATTGGATCCAAGCGCGATACCCTCCTGGTTAAAATAGGAACCCGACAGCAGGTATTGTGTTCTTGTATCTCCCCCGCTAATGGATAAGGTATGGTTAGACATCGGGGCATTTCTGAAAAGCTCTTTCTGCCAGTTGGTCCCTTCGCCCAGGTATTTTGGATTTACAAATTCAGGCCGGGTGTCAAATCCCCATCCTAACCCTGTATTCCTCTCGCTTATAAAGGTTGCATATTCCCTTAAATTCATTACAGGTAACCTTTTAGGTATTTGCTGGTAGCCTGTATACATTTCATAAGAAATGCTTGGCGGAGCGACCTGTCCCCTTTTGGTGGTGATTACTATTACGCCATTTGTTGCCTGTGAACCATAAATCGCTGTTGCAGATGCGTCTTTCAATACATCAATGGTTTCAATTTCAGAAGGATTGATACCTGCCAATGGATTCACACCTGCGCCCAATGTGGCGGTGCCGCCAATAATGATCCCATCTATTACATACATAGGCGAACCTCCTCCAAAAGAAGACAAGCCACGTATCTGTATCGATACAGCTCCACCTGGTTGACCTGATATTTGCTGAACCACTAGTCCGGGCACCTTACCCTGCAAAGCCTGGTCAAAGGTTACCGGTTGTGTTTTACGGATCTCGTCACCGGAAACAGAAGATATGGCGCCGGTAACATCCGGCCGTTTTACTTTGCCGTACCCGATTACCACCACATCCTCCAGTTGTGAAATATTCTCAGCCATTTCTACTTCAAGGGAAGCAGTTTTAGCCACCACTTCTTTTTTCTGGTAACCTATCATTGAAATTACCAATGTACTCCCCGGGGAAGCATCGATCGTAAACTTTCCCGCTCCATCAGTAATAGTGAAGTGGCTGGTGTTTTTTAAGGTAACAGTGGCGCCAGGAATGGGGGAATTACTTTTACTGATGATTCTACCACTTATTTTTATTGTTTGCGCAGAGAGGTTTAGGGTGGAAAGGAATCCCAAAAGAATACCCAATAGCGGTAGTATTCGCAAGCGAATCATTTTGGTTGAATTCATTTTTCTAATTTTAACGTGGGTAGATGATGATCCTCACAGTCGTTTTCAGCGAGGATGATGTTTCATAAGGCCGGAACATTCGTGACAGGAGCCATGCAATCGATAAGTGCCTGTTCTTTTTCAGCAGCTTTCGTTGTTTCCAATAGTCACTTTCTACTGTAATTGGTGACGACCTCAAGTTGAAAAGCCTGAGGTGAAGGACTAAGTAAAGGGATTGAAAAGGTAGACAGGTGGTCAGGATCTGCAACGTAGGCAGAAGGACTTGCCAATAAGTCTCCATACGAGACATAGGCCGGCAAGTTAAGTGGCAGCAATTGTAGTTTCATATACGTGGATTGAATATTGTAAAGCTATTGTTATGTTCTCTGAATCAAGGGGGTCATTTGATTCAACCAGGAGGCCCAAATGTTACAATTCGTTGAATATCACTAGCAACTGTCAATAAACCAGGGAAAACCGGGGCCACTATGTTGCATTCATCCAACATCCGCATTGTCTCCCTGCCCGGTTCTCCTGATAATTAATTAGAACGGCCCTGGCTTATTACCAACCCGCGTTTTGTTTCAATACGTTATCCGATAAAGTGATTTGTGTATAAGGTATCTGCACCAGCCCCTTTGTTTCGATTACCTTCGATGCTAAAATGGTTTTGGTGGTATTCACGCCGCCATTTTGAACGGTCACCGATTCTGCAATGGCTGAGGCAGCAACATTGATGCCCTGGCGAAGAAGATCCCAGTAACGGATTCCTTCTCCCGCAAATTCAAGTCTTCTTTCATTTATAATATTTGCCTTGCTAACCGGAACCTGGACAAAGCTGGTGCCCAATGCCCTTTTGCGCACCTCATCCAGGTAATTCTGTGCCCCACCGGCGCCTAATTCAGCCGCCATTAACAAAACATCCGCGTAGCGGATAGACACATAATCCTGGTACTGGCTGATCATGAAGCTCGCGCCCCCCATTTTTTCAGCAAGACTTCTTCCTGCCTCATCCGCCATCGGGGTATATTTTTTAATGCAGTAGCCTGTATACTCCCGTTGATCCTTTATGTTCTGAAAATTGAGCCCTTCATCCACTATTGAAATGATAGAGGCGCTTCTCCGGCTGTCACCGGCAGGGAAAGCATTCCAAAGTTTCGGGTTTACAGTGGCTCCACCCCAGCCCATCCCATACGGATAAATGCTCTGAACGCGAATACCGAATAACACCATCCATTGGTTACCATCCACGTTTCCATTCCAATCGCTGGTAAAAGTGTATTTGATGGCAAACACCGTTTCCTTATTATCCTCTCCTACGTAATTGTTAAGAGAGGCAGCGGGCCATAAATTGGCAAATTTGTCTACCAACCCAAATCCTCCATTACTGATAACATCCTCCAGGTAAGCAAGCGCCTGCGATTTTGAAACAGTTCCCACCAGGTCGGCTTTATTGTAATAACCGGTATAGCAAAGGAACACACGGCCAAGCAGCGATTCTGCCGCCCATTTGGTTACCCGTCCACGGCTGGAGGGATCCTGGACGCCATAGCCGCCAGCAGGAAGATTGGAAGCTGCAAATACCAGGTCGTCGGCAATAAGTTTATAAACGCTGTCGGGGCTGGCCTGAGGTACATTATCCGTAGTAGGCTTTGTAATCAACGGAATATTGCCCCATAATCTGACCATATCAAAATAACAATAGGCACGTATAAACCTTGTTTCCGCTTCATACGTTCTGCGCAAACTGTCATTGCCTTTCCAATCCACCCCGTCAAGATGCGACAGAAGCATATTGGCGCGATAGATAGCCTTGTAGTACAGGTTCCAGGTATCTCCAAACATATTCTCATCAGAAGGCGAACGGAGTTTATCAAATTCGTCCATCATCTGATAACCAAATCCGTCGGCATTACCGGTGCCTCCAAATGCTTCGTCAGACATGATGGCAGACGCAACAGGAAAAGCAACGCCGCTTGCCCACACACGCTGTAATCCATCATACACGCCTACCAATGCCTTCCAGGCATCGTTCGGTGTTTTATAAAAGTTCTGCTCGGTAGCAGACGTTACATCTTCTGAGTCCAGAAAGTCCTTGTTACAGGCTATCAACGACAACAGCGCAGTAACCAGCATATAAAATTTTAAGTTTTTCATCGCCAATTCGTTTTTAATTTAAAACCGGATGTTTGCTCCAACCATAAATGTTCTGGGCCTGGGATAATATCCTAAGTCCACTCCCGATGAAAAGCCTTCATTATATCCAACTTCGGGATCCATACCATTATATTTGGTAAACAGGAAAGCATTCAGCACGGAAGCATATAATCTTACTTTGCCCAGGTAATTTTTTTTGATCAGGTTTGAGAAATCATAACCGAGGGTAATCGTATTGATACGCAGATAATTTCCTTTATGTATGTACAGATCAGAGAACTGCGCCCAGTTGGCGCCATCTTCTGTGACCCTGGGAATTTTATTGGAAGTTCCCGGGCCATGCCAGCGGTCCAGTATTTCTGAGGTATAGTTACCAAACCCGCCCGGTCCCCTGTACGACTGTACAATTTGATTACCTGTTACGCCGGAGGCCTGTACTAAGAGATCAAACCCTTTGTAATCAAGCGTTATATTAAACCCATAGGTAAAATCAGGATTGGGATCGCCGATATTTGTTTTGTCGTTGGCGTCAATAACACCATCGTTGTTTAAATCAACATACCGGACATCGCCAGGCTTGGCGGTGGGCTGAATGGGATTACCCGTTTTGCCTTTATACGCCGTTACCTCATCGTCCGATTGGAACACGCCTGCGGTTTTAAGTCCCCAGAAATAGCCTACCGGTTCACCGTTTGCCGCCCGGTAAAATTCACCTGCATTGGCATACAGCACATTGGTATTACCATGAAGCACATGATCGTTTGTAGGAATATTCCCTATCCTGTTTTTATTATAGGCGCCGTTTACGCCCACTGAATAATGGAAATTTTTGCCGATGCTGTTTCGATAATTAAGCGCCAGTTCAACGCCGGTATTTTTCACATCACCGCCATTGATCAGCGGCGCATCTGCGCCGGCAGTAGCCAGAATAGGCACGGTAATCAACCAGTCTTTTGTTTTTTTGACATAATAATCAAAGGTTATATCCAGCCGTTGTAACACAGTAGCATCAAACCCGATGTTTGTTTGCTCCGACGTTTCCCATTTTACAACCGGATTGGCAATACGGCTTGGATAAGCTCCCTGTGTACTGGCTCCTTCCACCGGTCCGAATATATAACCCGCATTACTGAAGCTGATAGGAGACACAAACTGATATGCCGCTACATTCTGGTTACCTACCTGTCCCCAGCTGCCACGTAGCTTAAGGAAATTCAACCACTGCACACCCTGCATAAACTCCTCCATAGAAGTCACCCATCCGGCGGACACGGAAGGGAAATATCCCCAGCGATGATCCGGCGCGAATTTAGAGGAACCATCAGCCCTGAAGGTGAGGTTCAGCAGGTATTTCTCACGGAAATTATATTGCAATCGTCCGAAGTAAGACATCAACGCATTCTCAGACGGGCCACCGCCAAGACTCATATATGGCGCACCCTTGTTCACATTCTGCGCAACAGAAAGGTAAGCATGCTGCAGATCGGCAACACGCAGGTCCCAGTTGGAACCATTCATACCAACAGTTTGTGTTTTCAGCGAAGAGCTACCTGCCATTACACCAAAATGGTGATCAGCAGCAACATCAAAATCGTAGCTGAGTAAATTGTCGAACTGAATGGTACGCCCACTACCCATTGACTGGCTCACCTTCGAAGTGTCATTAAAGGAATAAATAGAAAGATGATAAACGGGTGTATAACCATGACCTTGATTCGCGTAATAGTTTAAACCCAGGCTGGAACGGAATTTTAAGCCTTTAATGGGTTCCGCCTGTATGTACACATCGCCAAATAAACCCTGGTTACTGTTGCGGTTCCGCGTGGTATAGTCCATCACTGCATAAGGATTGGCCTCTGTATTGTTCCACGCCTGATCAGGTTTTCCCGGGTACCAGCCTTTTTTATCGCTGCTGAAATAACTACCGTCCGTGTCATACGTGGGCAGGAAAGGGCTTGTAGTGAAAGCAGCACGTAATGTATTATTATACTGGCCGTCTATCGCAATTCCATGATTGTTTTGATAATTGAACGTAAGATGTTCTCCCAGCTTAACAATATTCTGGTACAGGTTATGTTCGGAGTTTATTCTAAACGTGTAGCGGTCAAGGTAAGAAATGTCCGATCCTCCTACAATGCCGCCCTGGCTGGTGTATCCCAGTGACAGGGAATAGGTGGAATTGGGACTGCCTCCCTGCACGCCCAATACATAGTTTTGAGTCGGCACATTCTTTTTGAACATCTGGTCCAGCCAATCTGTGCTTACCGGCAAATTGTTAACTACCTCGTTGCTGAAATACGGCGCTTTACCGGAGTTGACAGCAGCTTCGTTTATGATGGTGGCATAATCTTTTGCATTCAACAGTTTAGCCTTGCGGGCAAGCTGCTGGGCGCCATAAAAAACATCCAGGGTAACCTGCGGTTTCTGGTTGACTTTTCCCGTTCTTGTGGTAACCAGGATAACACCGTTGGCCGCCTGTGAACCATAAATAGCAGCAGAGGCAGCATCTTTCAGAATGTCGATAGAGGCTATGTCTGCGGGGTTCAGGTATGAAATGTCGCTGGTTTGAACACCGTCAACAATATATAAAGGAGAAAAGTTACCAACAGTACCCTTACCACGAATAATCACATTCATTCCTGCACCTGGCTGTCCTGAATAGGAAGTGATTTGTACACCCGGCGCCTGGCCTTGCAAAGCCTGCATGGCATTGGTAGTGTTCTGTTTCTGGATGTCCGCGCCTTTTACCTGGATGTTGGCTCCTGTAACGAGTTTTTTCTTCTGGGTACCATAACCAATTACTACTACATTTTCCAATTGGCTTTCAGCTTCCAGCAATTGAACTTTCAATTCGCGTGAGGTAACTTTTACCTCCTTTTCAACAAATCCAACGGATGTAATTACTATCACATCCCCCGTTGATGCCTCAATAGTAAACCGTCCTGCATCATCGGCAACGGTGGATACACGGGTGCTTTTTACGGTAACTGATGCTGCAGGAACCGGAGCGGACGTACTTTGACTGGTGATCGTTCCACTCACCTTTGACGTTTGGGCAAAGGCGTTCTGGCTAAAGGTTAAGGCCCCAAGCATGCCCCACAGCAGCAATATTCGCAAGTAAATGATTTTGAATGAATTCATAATTGTGGATTTAACTGACTACTTTTTATATCTATTTTTCTTCCATCGTAAACCACTTCCTTGTCGCATTTGGCATCAGGATCCAGGCGCCTGGGTTCTCCGGGCGAAATGATATTAATGCGAAGGGCTCTTTTCTGTAACATGCCTTTGAACGATCCTTTCCGCTCTCCGACAGTAACAGTTCCTGTTGCCTGGGTATATTTTATTGGAATGATGGAAAATGCACCTTCTTCATAATTGTAATTGGTGCCCTCATCTTCATACAGGTTGAAAGATGCGTCCGCACCAGTGTAAATGTTCAACGTAACAGTGTCGGCCTGTTTCTCTGCTGCATATTGTAACTCCGGCCCAAAAGGCAGGATAGATCCGGCTTTTACAAATAAAGGCATCCGTTCATAAGGCGCTTCAGCAGTAATTTTCTGACCACCTGCATACCACTTCCCGGAATAGAGATCATACCATCCTGCGCACTCGGGTAAATACAAGGCACGTTTTGTTTGCCGGTATTCATACACGGGGTTTACCAGCAGTGAAGGGCCAAACATATATTGATCAGCAATGTTCAGCACGGCGGTATCTTTTGCAAAGTCCATTGCAAGTCCGCGCATGATGGTATAGTCATCATGGTACGTCCACCCTGCCAGCGCATAGATATATGGCAGTAAACGGTAACGCAGTTTATCGTAATAAAGGAAACTTTTATAAGCGGGGTGATCTTCAGGAGCTGTGTTGAATACTTCCCGGTAAGGAGATTGCCCATGGGAGCGGAATAAAGGAACAAATGCGCCAAACTGCGACCACCGGGTCATCAGCTCTCTCCACTCTTCCAGGCTCTCTGCATCCGGGCTCTCAAATTTCCTTGGCACCACAAAGCCACCTATATCCATCGTCCAGTAAGGAAGCCCGGACATAGAGAAATTACTCCCTGCAGCTATTTGCGCTTTCATATCATTCCAGGTGGAACCGATATCACCACTCCATATCGCCGCCGCATAACGCTGCGAACCTGCAAAGCCGGATCGTGTCAGCAAAAAGACCCTTTTGTCCGGATCCGTTGAGCGTTGTCCTTCATAAATTCCTTTTGCATTCTGCAGCGGATATGCATTCAGGAACTCTGCCGCGCTACCCAAAGCAGTGGGTGTCATTTGCAGCTTTCTTTTTTCCGGGTTTACGTTGGAAACTATATCCGGTTCGCTGGCGTCCATCCACCAGGCGTCAATTCCTTTACTATAAATTTTTTCGTTGATCAGATTCCAGAATCCTTTCCTGGCGGCGTTATTGAAAGCATCGTAAAAAGTAGAAACGTATCCTTTGCCTATCCAATCTTTTTGCTGATCGGCTATGTTTCTTTTATAAAGCCATCCGTTTTTATCAAAGTCGTTATAGGCCGGTATACCGTCATAAAATTTCGGCCATACAGATATCATAATCTGCGTGTTGTATTTTTTATGCAACAAATCAATCATGCTGTCGGGAGAAGGGAAACGTTTTTCGTCAAACTCCTGGCTGCCCCATTCCGCTTCTCTCCAATAATTCCAGTCCAGCACAATGTTGTCGATAGGAATTTTTCTTTTACGGAATTCATCAACAGTATTCACTATCTCCTCCTGTGTTTTGTATCTCTCCCTGCTTTGCCAGAAACCTAACGCCCACTTTGGCACAATAGGCGCCTTACCTGTAAGCGTACGGTAGCCGGAAATTACCTCGTCCATATTATTGCCATACACGAAATAGTAATCCACCTGTTTGCCGGCTTCGGAACAAAAACCAAAGCTGTTTTGCTGATCAGGGCTCAATGGCTCCTGCCATTTTAAAGAAAGGTAGGACTCGCCCCCTTCCGGTAGCCATTCAATTTTCACCGGTACTTTTTCTCCTTTTTTGAAATCCCATGGAATCAATGCAGATGCGGGATTCCAGGCCTTTCGCCAACGATCCAGCACCAATTTTCCATTCAGCCATACTTTTACCGAACCGCCATAAGTGAAGCGGAACTGATGTAACCCCGACAGGTGACTGGAAAGGCTTCCCTCCCAGGTCACCATACCGGAAGCTGGGGTAAATTCCCGGGGCAGTAGAATTTTTGAATCTCCCAAAAACTCCATATCAATATTTCCCTCTGCTCTTTCAATATTTATCTCCTGCGGTTTATGCATGTTATTGGAATAGGAGGCGGTAAGCCAGCCGGTTTCACCTTTCTTTGAAAAAAGCTGCATGGAAGAAAGCGGGTGAAGCGGCCTGATATCGCCGGCCCTGGTGAGGGAATAATTATCCCAGAGAATGCCATAGTTTTTATTGGAGATCATAAAAGGAATGGCCACTTCGGTATTGTTCTGGAAGAAGGTAACCTGTTGGCCCCGGTAATTCATTATACCGTCCTGGTGTTGTCCGAGTCCATACCATGCGTCCCCGTCGGCCGTCTGGAATGTTTGGGTAATGGCGTAATAACGTTTACCGTCGAATATGGCGGATTGAAAATCCCTGCCAAACGGCTGTTTTTCTGACAGGATTTTTTTACCTGCCAGATCCGTGAAAGTAACGGCGCCGGTTTTCCGGTCTACCGTGACGATTAATTTTTTTGTTTTGAGAGTCAGGTTTTCTTTAGAAGGAATGAAATCCCAGGTGAGCCCTGGTTTTTTATGATAAACAGTAACCAGGCTGGTACCGGCCACTATTTCTTTCCCGGGAGCTGCCATCACCCTGATAATATCGTCCGACACTACTTCAAGTTTAACAGCATACGTTGAACCCGTTAGCAGGGAATCCGTAAAAACGATCACCCCATCAGGAAGAGTAATATAGGCAGGTGGCGCCGCAAATAAGTTATTTAGTAACGCAGAAGCCAGCAGGCTAAACAGCAGTAATCGCAATTTCATATACGTGGATTAGATGCTGTAAAACTATTGCTATGCTGTCAGAAACCGGGGCGTCAAATGATTCAACAAGGGGGCACAAATGTTACAAATGACTGAATATCACTGGTGTATTTTTGACAGGCGGTGCGTTAAAGACTTTTGTTTTTAAGATTTGCCACGTATTCGGAAGGGGTAGTTTTGAACTCCTCCTTGAATAACTTACGGAATACTTTCGGATTATTGAACCCGACTTGATAGGCAACTTCAGAAATGGACATCCCGCTTTTGTCCAGCAATTGAACGGCTCTTTTCAAACGGATGGAACGGATAAAATCCAACGGCGACTTACCCGTTAACGAATGTATCTTTCTATATAAAGTAACCCTGCTCATATACATCTCTTTACTGAACTCATCCACAGAAAACTCCGGGTTGTCTATTTGCTTTTCAATAATTTCCAATGCCTGTTGAAGGAATTTTTCATCTACGGGCGTTATGGTCACTTCTCCGGGGTTGACTTCAATCTGCTTCTGAAACCTCTTTTGCAATAATCTCTGCTGCGCCAGCAGATTATTGATGCGGGAAGCCAGGATCTCAAAGGTGAAGGGTTTGGTAATGTAATCGTTTGCGCCTGCTTTCAAACCTTCCAGTTGTTTTTCCTCGCTTCCCATGGCAGTAAGTAAAATAATAGGAATATGAGCAGTGAGTGTTTCGTTTTTAATTTTCCTGGCAAGTTCAACGCCGTCCATTAAAGGCATCATGATATCGCTTACCACCAGATCGGGGTTTAACAACTTTATTTTCTCCCAGCCTTCCTTTCCATTTGTGGCTTCTTCAACATGATATTGCCCTTTCAGGTTATCCTTTAAGTAAAAGCGCAGGTCTTCATTGTCTTCCACTATCATTATCGTCTTCTTCTTATCACCTTTTTTATTTTCCTCCGCCATTATTTGCTCCGTTTCGCCTGAAAATGCGGGATTAGCCAGGGGCCGGGGAGAAGAAACATAAATTTTTCTTGCGGGGAACAATACCGTAAAACAGGTACCCTGATCCGGTTCGCTCTTTACGGTGACGATGCCGTTGTGCAATTTTACAAACTCTTTTGTAATGGCCAGGCCGATGCCGGTTCCCTGGTTTACCATACTTTCCGGAACATCCGTCTGAAAAAAGCGTTCAAATATCTTTTCGTGCTGATCGGCCGGAATACCAATACCGGAGTCTTTTACCTCGATAGCAAGTGTGCCATCGGACTCATTATCCGCCGGCTCCTTATAGATCAGGCCAACGCTCACCGTTCCGCTGTCATAAGTATATTTAAAAGCGTTCGACAACAAGTTGAATAAAATCTTTTCAATTTTATCTTTGTCAAAATAAATTTCGAGGCTATCCGTGTCAGATGAGAAAGAGAATTGGATCTTCTTTTTCTCTGCAATATCTGTAAAGGAATAACTGGTTTCCCTGCAAAACCGGACAATATCGCCTATGGAAGGATGCAACTTTACTTCCTGCACCTCCATCTTCCTGAAATCGAGCAGCTGGTTTACCAGGTTTAATAAGCGTTTGGCATTACGCTGTACCAGCCCTAATTGTTTTACCTGCTCTTCATCTGCCGTATTTTTAATGATCTTATCCAATGGTGCAATGATCAGGCTTAACGGCGTGCGGAACTCGTGACTTACATTGGTAAAGAATTTTGTCTTTAACTGCTCCAGCGCATGCGCTCTCTCCGCTTCCCTGCGCTGTTGCTGCACTTCAAAACGCATCCGTATCCGGTCTAATGTAATGCGCCGGATAAGCAGGAACAACGCTGCAGCGATCAACAGATATATAATGTAGGCAACAGGCGTTCTCCAAAACGGGGGTTCAATATTGATCTGCAACGTTTTTACGTCACTCCATAGGCCGGACCTGTTCAAAACTTTTACCTTGAAAACATAGTGACCGGGATTTAGATTTGTATAAGTGGCTCTCCGCTGGTTACCATCTGCATATAACCAGTCTTCATTAAACCCTTCCAGCATATATGCATATTTGTCATATGCGTTATGAGAAAAATCAAGCGCAGCAAAGTCAATGGAGAAAACATTTTCCCTATACTTCAGATCAATATGCTGAAGCTGGGATAAAGAACGTTTGAGCAGCACCCGGTTATTGACCAACTCGCCGGGTTCAACATCTTTATTTAATATCTGAAAACCGGTGAAAACAATTTTAGGATGATAAACGGGTTTACCAATAGCAGCAGGATTGATAATATTAAAGCCCGAAGGGCCACCAAAGATCAATTCGCCGGTCTTCGTTTTTAGCGCTGCATTATCATTGAATTCGCGGTTCTGCAGGTTGTTGGTGGCATCATAGGTAACCACAGAAATAACCATATCCTTATTTTCCTGGTGGGGAGTAACGTTACATAACCCGTTAGGTGTGGATATCCAAAGCGCGTGGTGATTATCTTCCAGGATATTCAGGATCATATTATCAGGAAGTCCGTTGGACATGGTGAATGTATGAAACTCCTTTTTTTGTTCATCAAACAAATTCAATCCCTCCCTCGTTCCTACCCAAATCCGGCCTTTACTGTCTTCCAGAAGACAGATAATCCCATTATCACTTAAACCATTTTTTTTATCTGTTACCAGGTAAAAAACACTGGTGGCTTTATTCTTTTCCATAACGGCAATACCGTAAGCCGTACCAATCCATAAATTCCCCTTTCTATCCTGCATAATAGCAGAAAGATAATCGGAAAGTAAAACTCCCCGCCTGGTGTTATAATGGCTAAACTGGCTTGTTCTTCTGTCGAAACGATCCAGGCCGCCACCCAAAGTGCCGATCCATAAGTTCTGATCCCTGTCTTCAAATATCTCCCAAACCTTGTCATCTGCCAGACTTGAGGAATCATTATCATGATGCCTGAACCGGGTGAACTTCTTCCCATCAAAACGATTGAGGCCACCCAGGTAAGTCCCAATCCAGAGAACATCTTCATGATCGATCCATAAGCTCACAATGACGTTGTTACTCAGGCTGTTTTCATTTTTTGGATCGTATAAGTATTGTTTGAAAGTATTATTCTTCCTGTCAAAATAAATCAGGCCACCGCCATTGGTACCGATCCAGATGTTACCTGCCTTGTCTTCAACAAAACGGTTTACATCGTCGAATTGCGGACTGTTTTCATTTAGTTCCTGGTGATGGTAATATGGAAACTGAATGATGTTACTATTATAATAATTTATGCCCTGCTTATAAGTTCCCAGCCATATAATCCCCTGGTCATCTTTATACAAGGTGGTGATACTGTTCTGACTGATGCTCTTGGGATCATTGGGGTTGTTCAGCAGATAACTGGTTTTGAATCCGTTCTTTTTGTCGATCAACGTTACTCCTCCGTGATCGGTTCCTATCCAGATCAAACCATTACTATCCTGTACAACCTGGCTTACCAGTTCCGCATTCAATCTCGCCGGATAAGAATTCTTATCAAACTGTTTGATAGTATTATCTTCCGGGTGAAAAAGAAAAATTCCGAAGTTGTAACTCCAAAGCCAGATGTCATTATCATGATCTATAAAAAGATGATAGGGGTTATTAGCTTTATTCTTCTTCAGTAAAGCATTGGTAGAAAAAATTATTTTATCCAGCTTTATATCATATTCCTGCAAAAAACCTGATTGGTATACCAACCATAACTTCCCATCCGATGTTTCACTTACGGAAGTAATTTTCCCGGAAGCCGGCGGTGCTTTCTGATTAAATGGTTTTACAATTTTATCGTTTGCTGAATACAGGAACAAACCCTTATCATCATACAGGAACCAGTACCTGTTATTGTTCCCCTTCACTATATTGGTAACACCACCAGATGGCAAACCGATGGAATGCAAATAGTCATCAGCGTTGTCATTAAATTTCTCGGTATCGGGGTTATAAATACAAGGGCCACTCACGGTCGACAACCACATTTTCCTGCCCGGAAGCTCATAAAGTGACACAATATTATTGTCCCTTATTGAAGAGCTGTCATTGTGATCCTTATGAAATATCCTGCAGAAATATCCGTCATAACGATTAAGTCCATATGCAGTGGCAAACCATAAAAAACCATCCCGGTCTTTTAGCACTGCATTTACCTGGTTATGCGACAGACCCGTATATGTATTGAGCTTCGAAAAATTATAATGCTCACTTTGCGATAAAACAACAAGGGACTGCAGTAGCAAAATAACCCCAAAAAGGTAACGCATTACTGTAGGTTTTAGATAAAAAAGTTTACGCCTCCCAGACATTCATACACTAGCGGCTGTTGCCGCTTTACCTGCCATTCCGCTGATCATTAAAGATGCCCGATAACGTTTTTACTTTTGCAAAAAGCAAAAGGTACTTCATTCCTGTGAGACAGACCCGATTTGGCAAAAAACGGCAATAACCACGGTAGTGATTATTGCCGTTTTTTTTCCAGGATCATGACTTACTTTCTTAACAGGCGTATTTCATACACAGGACCTGCAATTGATCCTTTGTCCGCCAGGAATTTAATCCGCATAGATCCATCCTCTGCATAGTTAATATCCGTAGGCAATTCGTAATCGATGGCATAAAATGTATCGCTCTGCCCTTCCCGGAGATCGACCTTAGCCAGCTGCCGGTCGTTGACCCATATGGAGAACTTATGGTTAAATTCTTTCCCGAAATAAGTAACACGTATTTTCTTACCCGTCTTGTTCTTATCTGTTAATTTATAACTGAACCACTCTCTCGCTGACCGCCAATGCCTGTTAAAGCTAACACCGGCAAAGGAACTCTCGTGTAAGATTGCGTGATCCGATTCGGGTTGCTGTTCCCCGGCCGCGATCACATCGATCGTATTGGCGGCGAGGCTTGCTTCCAGCGAATCTTCTTTAGCCAGTTTTGATTGTAAAGCCGCAAAACCGCTGCTGGATTCTTTTCGCCAGTATACGATATAGCGGGCATCCTGTATTTTATAGAACGGCACCAGCTTCAAATCCTTATACTTTGCAGGATAAATTATTTTTCCAGCCGTAAAAGACATGGGCGCATGCTTGTCCTCCTCAATCATAGCTGCGTCGTTTGTGGCATCGCTTACAAAAACAGGCATATCGGTCATTTTGTAGAGTTCACCGCCGGCAATGTGCCCCCATCCGGCTGTCGTCGGCCTCGCGTGATTTCTGGAAAAGCGTATCAATTACAGCAGCCAGCAGGATAGGCCCGTGCAAAACAGCCTCATAGGGAGATCCGTCAGGAAGCGCTTCTGTGCTGGTTTGCATAGGCGTCTCCACTGTAATAACATCTCCCTTCTTCCATTTCCGTTTTAAATTTATATAAGAGGAAGGCTTACCGTTGACGGCTACGGATGCACCATTGATCTTTACCTTCAGTGCGCCTTCTTTTACCCACGAAGGATACCTGATGTTCAGGTCAAAACTGTTCTTATTAACACCCACTATTTTCAGCGTGGTAATGCCCTGTTCAGGAAACGCAGTTTCCTGCCTGAACAGCAGTCCCTTATCTTTCCACTTGAGTTCAGACGGAATAAACAGGTTAACAAAGAGCTGGTTATCAGAATGGGTGTAAATCATCTTTCCATATTTGGCGTGATTTTCCAACCCGCTGCCAACGCAGCACCACATACTCGTTTCCGGCTGAGAGTAAACCCGGTAATGACCGGGGCGCATGGGCGTAAAATAAACAAAGCCTCCCTTCCCGGGGCGCTGGGTAGTTAGAATATGGTTGTACAAAGCTTTTTCGTAGTAATCAATATAAGCCACGTCCGGATCTGATAAATATAAATCCTCCGTAAGCTTGAGCATATTGTAAGTATTGCAACTTTCCGGTCCCTCTACGCTGGACATCATGGTAGAGAAATCATTAGAGGGATTAAAATGCTCCCTGACGCTATTCCCTCCTGTTGCTATAGTGCGGTGATGCACGACCGTTTGCCAGAAAAACTCCGCGGCATGGTTATAAGCAGTGTCTCCACTATAATCGGCGATCCGCTTAAACCCGATTATTTTGGGTATTTGCGTATTGGCATGTAAGTTATCCAGCTTATCCTGGTCCCTTTCCAGGGGTTGCAAAATAGCCTGGTGCGAAAAGCTGTAAGCGGCGTCCAGGTATTTTTTATTGCCCGTAATGCCGTATACATCCGCCAGCACTTCATTGACACCGCCATGTTCATTTCCAAGCAGCTCCTGCATCTGCTCCCTGCTGAGTTTAGCAGTCATTTCACAAAACCAGTCCGCAAACCGGATCAGCATCTGACCGGCAGTTTTATTATCTGCATACCAATAAGCATCCCGGAGGCCCGCAAAAACTTTATGTATATTGTAGAAAGGCACCCATTTCCGCTTATAATCCGCGAAATTTCCTTCCAGTACTTCTTCCCAAAGTTTTCTACTGCCCGGAACGCCGCCCAGGTAACCATTGGCGTTTTTGTCCTGGCAAAGTTTCAACTCACCTATCATATAATCCAGGCGGCCGGACATTCTTTTATCACCCGTGGAGGCATACATCATGGCTAACGCAGAAAGATAATGCCCGCAGATATGACCATCCAGCCCGGAGCTTTCCCAGTTTCCATAACTTCCGGATTTTTCAGGAAGACCAGCCTCCCTGCGAAACGGCGCCAGCAGCTTGTCCGGGTTTAGGGCAAGGATATAATTAATGTCAGTTTGCTCCTGCTCTTTGAAAATACCGGGGAGCAGCCGGACATCATTTAAAGAAAAAAATTCCAGCGCTTTATGGCTTTGCGCATGTATGGATAATGGAATTATGAAAATCAATAACAATATACGTTTCATAAAAAACACTTAAAATTTCCCGTGGACAGAATTTTAATAAGTGTCAAAATAACAATAATAATTGTTAAAACCAATGCCTGTTTTATATTAAGGAGAAATTAAATTTGTAATCATTCCAGTTCTATGATAGCCTTAATGACCCCGTTAGCCGGATCCAGTAAACCTTCAAATTCACCGGTAATGTTTTCAAATGCTATACGATGCGTGATATAATTAGCAGGCTGCACCCATCCTTTTTTAATAGAGGCGATGACATGTTCAAAGTCTTCCCGCGTAGCATTACGGCTGCTCATTAATGTGGCTTCCCGCTTGTGGAATTCCGGGTGACTGAAACTGATCTCGCCTTTTTGCAAACCAACAAGCACATATCTGCCGCCATGCGCAATATATTGAAAGCTGTTATTGATCGCCTTCAAACTGCCCGTGGCATCTATTACTACTGCAGGCATATCGCCGTTCGTTATAGCAACCAGTTGCGCTGATACATCTCCGGTGGATACGTTTATAACATGCTCAACGTTCAGCTTTTCTTTGCAAAATTCCAGTCTTTTTGCATTCATATCCATGGCAATTACCTTCCCGCCCGCAATGCGGGCAAACTCCATGATCCCCAATCCAATAGGGCCGGCGCCAATAACCAATACGAACTCACCTCGCTTTACCTCTGCCCGCCTGATACTATGTGCCCCGATAGCCAGCGGCTCCACCAATGCCAGGTCGTCGTAGCTCAGTCCTTCCCCATGTATTAACGAATAGACAGGCACATTCAGGTATTCCGCCATTCCTCCATCTATATGAACGCCACAAACATTAATTTTAACACAGCAATTCGGTTTTCCTGACCTGCAGGCAACGCAAACCCCACAGTTAAAATAGGGGATAAACGTTACGATCTCCCCATTTGCAAACCCTGCTGCTCCATTGGCTTCCACTAATTCTCCCGAAAGCTCATGTCCTAAAACACGCGGATAATTAAAATAAGGTTGTGTTCCTTCGAACGCATGCAAATCCGTACCGCAAACGCCAATTCTGCGGATCCTGATCTGGGCGTAGCCTTCCCCGGGCAGCGACCGGCTTTCTTCTTTAAGCGTTAATTTCCCGGGCTCATCACAAACTATTATTCGCATATTAGTATTTTAAAGTTGAAATATCTGTTCCATCATCACCCATTTCTCTTCTCCCTTTGCCCAGGGCAAAGGCTGCTGAAACTTCCACATTAACTGCTCCCATTCCTGCACTTTGGGATTGGCAGCATCTGAAGCATTCTTTGCTGTCTCATTATAGAGATCATTGGTTTCCATGATCATCATCAGGCGGTTACCTGTTCTGTAAATCTGCATGTCCACGATCCCTGCATCAAGAATGCTTTTTCTTACTTCCGGCCAACCATTTCCGGCCCTGTGCCAATAATCATATTCTGCAATCAGCTCCGGATCATCCTTTAAATCAAGGGCTAAACAATATCTTTTCATAGTGCTAATTAACTTTACAAATAGCTGGCAGCATAGGACTGGTCAATCAGTCCACGCTTTTCCATTTCTTTCCAGAACCCTTCCGGGATAATGGAGTGGGGCAATGCAACATTCTGTGCTACCCTTTCTGCCTGTGTTGTATTCAAAGCGATACTCCTTACGCCGGGTGCATTCATGCCAAAAACTGCGCAGGCGGCTACCGGTTTTATTTTATAATCCTGGCACAACTGGTAAAACTGCTGTCGCCAGTGATATAATTTTTTGTCTTTTTCCGGGTCTGTTAACTGATAATTATAATAAGCAGATCCTGTTAGAAAACCTCCGTTAAAAACAGAAGAATTTATGACTGTGATGCCCTGTTGCTCAAGTTCCAGCATAAAATCCACCAACGCCGCGGGATGACTGTGAATAGTCATGCTATTCGCAATCATTACCCAGTCGAGCTTTACATCCTTAACTATCCGGGCTATTACCCGCCAGTCTTTTGCCCCCACGCCGATAGCCCTCACCCTGTCCGCGGCTTTTAATTCATGTAAAGCACGGTAAGCATCCAATATATCCTGGTAGCGTTGCTTTTGCTCCTGCTCATCCTTTGATGCGGCGAGGTATTCATCGGGATCATGTACAGATACCAGCTGCGCGTTATAATTACCGAGCAGTTTATTTCCCTGCTCATAGCATTCCAGGATACCATCGTAGCTTATATGCTGAATGGCATCATGTTCCAGGTTTTTCCATATCCCCGGCTCAAAAGTGGGTTCGGTTGTTTTTAATGCCGTGCGCAACCAACCCAGTTTGTTGCTGATCAGCACATCCGAAGGACTGATCAGCAATTGTTCCAGGCTGCTGCCCAGCGCCTCCAGTGCCAGGCCGGCGCCATATTTACCGGCCGAATCAAATACAACTGGCTTTGGAGAGTGTTTGATGCTCTCCTTAACGATAGATAACTTCACTTCATCCGGTAGCGCCACATATAAATTTCCTAACCCGCTGGTACCAAAAATAACTTTGGGCAATATGAGTTCCTGCATATAAAAGCCACTTATTTTCAAAGAATAGTTGAAACAGATAATTGCTCCTGCTTCATTTTTACCAGATGACCTTTAAATCCGAAATAAGCCACCACAGCAAAACAGGCCAATGGCACTGCGTAACCATATTGGATATTACCGGTTACATCGCTTATATAACCGAATATCCTCGGTAACACGGCGCCTCCAACAATAGACATAATGATTAAACTACTTCCAAATTCAGTATCGCCGCGTAATTCCTTTATGCCCAGCGCAAAAATGGTAGGGAACATAATGGACATAAAAAAGCAAATGCCAATAACCGCATAAACAGTGATGATACCGGTTCCCCCCCCCCCCCCCCCCCCCCCCCAGATGGCGATCAAACAAAGCAGCATACTGATAACTGCATACACGGCCAATAACCTTGCGGAACTGTAGTATTGCATTAAATAAGTACCGATAAATCTTCCAATTAAAAATGCCAGTCCGCATAACCCTAAATAATCAGCGGCCTTTACCTCCGATATACCAGCCGCCTTTGGTGCGTACAGAATAAACAAACTAAACACACATACCTGGGCGCCTACATAAAAGAATTGCGCAACAACGCTCCAGGTTAAATGACGGTGTTTAAACGCATGAAAAATATTCTTACTGGCCACATGACCTTCATTTGTTTGAATAGCCGGCAAACGGGTAAAGGCAAAAATCACGGCGATTAATACAAGTACGCTTCCGAGAATAAAATAAGGCATTTTTACGGTGGCCGCCTCGGCGGCAAGGGCCAGCTTCCGGCCTTCTTCCGTCATGGCACTTAACTGCGCCGCTGTGTAGCCTTTGGTTAGTATCACACGCGCACCAATCACGGGCGCGAGTGTAGTAGCCAGGCCATTAAATGACTGTGCGAGATTAAGCCGTTGGGTAGAGGTGGCAGGATCTCCGAGTGAGGAAGCATAAGGATTCGCCGCCGTTTCCAGGATAGTTAATCCGCAGGCGATTATAAACAGCGCTATGAGAAAAAACGCATACTGCTGCGTATTGGCGGCCGGAATAAATAAAAATGAGCCCAATGCAAACACCAGCAGACCGGTGATAATGCCCGCTTTATAGCCATATTTTTTCATGATAAAACCGGCTGGCAGCGCCATCAGGAAATAAGCGATGAACACAGCAGAATCAACGAGCGTAGCCTGAACGGTTGTCAGCGTAAATGATTTCTGCAAATGCGGGATAAGTATGGGATCCAGGTTATGTGCAAAGCCCCATAAAAAAAACAGGCTTGTAATCAATATAAACGGGAAAAGAGTATGGGACTTTGCCATATGAACGTCTTAAATTTTACAGGTAACTGGTTGGGTGAAAAAACATCTATACAATCGCTCCTTCAATTTTTAACACAAATGCCTCTTTGCACGGCGGTTGTTCCGGCAACTGCACCTTCAACCCTTCGGATGTTTGTTCAAAACTCAGTCGGTCATTTCCCAACAGGCTTACCTGGCTTACTTTTCCAACCTGACCATTCGCTAATGTTTTAACCAATGCAGTTTTATCTGCCGGCCATCCCAGCATCACCGCATAAAGCGTTTTGCCTTTCGCCGTAAAGCGAATATCTCCCGGTCCAAATGGTTTGCCCTTTCCTTCGTTAAAGCCCTGTGCGCTCAAAGCTACCACCGATTCCATGGCAGGCCCTTCGCCAAATACTTTCCAGGGACGGGTGCTGTAAATGGCTTCGCTGTTGACCTTCATCCATTCTGCCACCTGTTCCACTACAGCCTGTTCTTCACTATCGATGCTGCCGTCACCACGTACAGGCACGTTCAGCAATAGGTTCCCGTTCTTACTTACCACATCGGCAAGCGTATGTATCACCGTTTTGGCGCTTTTATATCCTTTGTTATCATACAAACGGCGATCGTAGTGCCACCCGCCAATACAGGTATCCGTTTGCCAGGGCAGAGGCTCTATCTGGTTACTCTGTCCACGCTCAATATCCCAGATCATGCATTTGCGTTGCTGTTCGTCTAACATTTTACCGAACAACGCAGCCTGCAATTTTCCGTGTTTTTTGATACTGGTGTTATAAAGATGTGCTGCTACTCTTAATCCGGCATCACTCACCGGCCAAAGCGGCAGCGCATTATCATCAAAATAAACGAGTTCAGGACCATACTTATCGATGAGGTCAATAGTCCGGTTTACAAAATTATCGCAGTACGCCTTGTCAGGCACACTTGCTCCATTCCCCCAATACCAGCGGTCGCCCATACTGCCATCATTCAGGCTGTCCTTACTCAACGCATGATTTTGGGCATATAGTTCCTGCGGATCATAACCATTCCACCATTTATTGCTGCCATCGGCTTTAGTCAGTTTGCCATCATAAGGCACACCTGCATAAGGACCGGATTTGTCGGAACGCTGCGCCACCTCATACCAGGTCCACGCGTGAGAGGCATGAACCGTTACGCCAAAGGGCAGTCCCTGTTCTTTCGCTGCTTTTGCCCAGCCTCCGATAAGATCTTTTTTGGGTCCCAGTTTAGTGGAATTCCACTTGTGATATTTGCTGTCGTACAGATCAAAATTATCGTGGTGATTGGCCATGGCCATAAAATATTTGGCGCCGGCTTTTTTGTATAAGGCAACCAATTCTCCCGGGTTCCAGTTCTCCGCCTTCCAGTCGTTTATGACATCCTTAAAACCAAATTTTGAAGGGTGTCCATATTTCTGCAGATGAAATTTATACTGATCGCCACCTTCCTGGTACATACCACGGGCGTACCAATCGCCGCGTTCCGGCTGGCATTGCGGCCCCCAGTGAGCCCAGATCCCAAACTTTGCATCCCTGAACCAATCCGGTACCTGGTATTTCCCCAGTGAATCCCAGGTAGGTTGAAATGGACCGGGCGCCATACGTGGAATAGACTGAGATGTTAACAAACGGTGAGCATAAAGATTAGATAGATATAAAGATGACAAACCTGTAGCCAGGCCCTTTATCAGCGTTCTTCTTTTCATGGAATTTATTTTTTATTAGCTCAACACAAGCCTTTAATGGCGAATGATATTGATAAATCAAACTTACTCCGAAATACTTATCAAACATTTGGCTTAATAGGACTTTTCTTTATACAAAACCGACTATTTGCTTATTATTGTGGTGGTGAAACCGAAATATTGGAAAAAACAGGATACCGGAAAAGTGAAAGCAGCTTTCCTCGACAGGCCATTCAACAATTAATTGCACGGTATGATTAAAAGAGCACTAAAACATACATTCACGTTATTGAACGTTGATCACGTAAAGCTCGACTCCAGGTGGAATTACAAAAATGTGATCAGCCCGTATTTCAGGCTATACTATATCGACGGCGGAGAAGGGGAAATCTGGGATGTTTCTGCGAAGATCAAACTTGAGCCCGGTTTTCTGTACATCATACCAAGCTTCACATTATGTAACCTTGTTTGCCCCCACCATCTCAGCCAGTTTTTCGTCCAGTTTTTTGAGGAATCATCGGATGGCATTTCTTTGTTTGAGAATAACAGGTCCATTCTTAAAGTAAAAGCAACTGAAATCGATATACTGAATTTTGCGCGTTTGCTGGAAATAAACCCCGGCAGGGGCATTAATCGCTCTGACAATCCAAGGGTGTATGAAAAAAATATTTTCTACAAAGAATACCAGGAATTGAATAACCGGCAAAGCATGTCCACATTCGCGGAAACACACGGTATTCTGCTCCAGCTAGTTTCACGCTTTCTGACACAGGAAATACTTACACACAAAGACGGCGGTCATGTGCCGGTTAAAATTCTAAACGCCATCAGTTATATTCAATTAAACCTGAACCGCGATTTATCGGTCACCTCGCTGGCAAAAAGAGCGAACCTGCATACAGATTATTTTTCACGCCTTTTTCATCAACACACCGGAGAAAGGCCGGTAAGGTACATCCATGAAAAAAGAATTGAAAGAGCGCAGTACCTGATTGTAACCACGCAGATGACCTTTGCTGACATTGCTACGCAAACAGGTTTTGAGAACGTATTTTATTTCTCTAAAATTTTTAAAAAAATTACGGGAATGTCTCCGGGGAATTACAAAAAACAAATGGATATGATTGGTTTTTAGATGTTGGAGAGTGAGGCAATATTCATCTTCTAACGGCAACTATATCTTTCGGATAAAAATCCATGTCCCTGAAACTGCTATCATCAATATTATACAATATAACCACAGCAGCCGTTTCAAAACTCCAGTATCCTTCAAAACCTCCTTCACCTTTGGCTTTGTGTGCATCATAGTTAATAAAGTCCTTCTTACCCTGATACCAGCTGCTCAAATATTCTTTGATTAGAGCTACCTGTTCCCCCGCCCCTGACCTGCGTCGCTTTGTACAAAAGCTCAAAAGACTTTGGGTAAATAAGTTGATCAGTTGCGACTCTGTCTGTTAGCTTAGTTATTAACAGAGCTTCAATCAAAGCATCCTCTCCGTTGCTGTGAAGATGATTAGCTATTTGCTGAAACAGCTCAACAGGCGCATCAAAGATAATGCCCCAGCTAATAAGGGTAAGCACCCGGTAGTAATCATGTGTCAATAATAAATGCTTTTTATTATCCCCTGTACTGATATTCCGGTTGTAGGCTACCCATGCTTCTATTAGTTGGGGGTAATCAGCTTTAATATCCTCTATTGGGCTTCCGCCAGAGTATTTTAAAGTGATAAGTCTTTTACAATCATAATAGAGATTTTGGGTGATGCTATTTTTCTTCCATTTTTCCGGGAAAGGTGTCACGTTCAGCTTGCCCTGCCGTTCATGAACAGCTTCAATACAATCGTCCATCAATTTTGCCAATAGGCGCTATCTCTTAACGGTTCTCTATGCATATTTTCATTAACTAGCTTAGTTTTTCAACCTGGTCATGTAACTGCTGATCCCAGATAAACTCCATATTGAATTTACCATCGGACTCCAATCTAAAAATAGCTTTGTTCCATTTGTTGTTTTCACCTTCGGTGGTAATACTGCGGAGTTCAAGAATATCAAATGTCAACTGGAAATCAAATTCGTCGACATCTATTTGCTTTTCCTCATGGGAGGTATTTATGTAAGTTCCGGTATTACTAACCATTCCATCCAGTACTTCCAGGTTTAATACGGCGCTTTGCCAGTCTTCTTTTATTACGCTGGAAATATTCTTTGCAATGGCCAAATAAATCTCATCTACCGTCATAATCTGTTTTTTTTGATAATTACATTTAAACCGTCAAACAGTTCTTGTAATTTAAACATTAAAAGGATTAGTACAAACAATAATCACGGAATAAAAGACCTTAAAAAACACACCTTACCACGCTAAATAATTTTATACCACAAATTTGGAAAGCTGCTGCCAGATGAAATTGTAAGAAAATGAAAACAAGATTTAACCGTCGATAATAAAAATTGAAAAATCTGGTTTAATTACCCTATTTTATGTATGTGCTGCACCGGCACTTTGTTAACAGAAACAGGCAGGCTACCGATGCCGGGGATACCGTGAGCGTGACGGATCGCAACCAATAAACCCTTGATATTCTGATTTTTATTCTATGACCCAAATTCTATCCACGATGACCCACAAATTGAACCCTTATTTAACCCGCAGAGCATTGCTCTTTTCTTTATTGATGCTGATGACAACGACTTCCATGGCTCAGATAACCTGGCCTGCGGGTCAGCTGCTGCCTTCGTTTCCGGCAACGGCAAGCAGCCTGGATTTATTTTATAATAACGGCACCTCTCAACGGTCCTGGCGTTGGGAAGGTGAAGGCCCGTCTCTCAGCCATCATACGGGGCGTTTAGAAAGCGATGGCTGGCTTTGCCAGGTAGGAATCGATGCGGCGAATGAGCATATGATTTACGGTCCTTACGACAACAGCGTTACGGCAGGAGCGAATATTGCCGAGTTCAGGATGAAAACGGATAATAATACGGCTAATAACGACTCTATCGTCGATATCGATGTGAGGGATGCTACCACCGGTGCGATCCTGGCGTTTAAGGCTATTACCCGTCAGCAATTCCCTGTAGCATCCAATTACACAAGTTTTAAATTGCCCTTCACTATGCCGGCCGATAGTCACGCTATTGAATTGCGTGTGTTCTGGAGAGGAGGCGCTTATATAAAAGTGGACTGGGTGGGTGTACAGCAGGATAACGCCACCGCAGAAACCTATTTATTCACTTCCCTGAAAGGCATCGTCAACCGCACGCAGCCGCGGCTCTTTTCCTATGAAGGCGATGCCTTTGCAGAAGGGCCATACACCTGGATGCAGTCATTGGGTTTAACCTGGACAGAATATACCGACCGGTGGGCGCT
The DNA here is from genome assembly GCF_050434025.1 of Chitinophaga sp. W3I9. Classification (NCBI taxonomy): domain Bacteria; kingdom Pseudomonadati; phylum Bacteroidota; class Chitinophagia; order Chitinophagales; family Chitinophagaceae; genus Chitinophaga; species Chitinophaga sp. W3I9. Next base: position 1,963,504 of record NZ_JBNPWC010000001.1, on the reverse strand, counting down.
TATCACCAAGTACCGTACGGAGATATCCGGCCTGATCGTGTATGATCCGGCGCAGACGGCCACCGTTAACCTGGCCACTATGCTGGCAAAAAATAAAAAGGCGCTCATCGCCTCCCCATCCTTATTATCACGGTTAACGGCTGCCCCTTATAATTTCCCCGTATTGATGGATTTACGTGGCCAGTTTACCAGTAACCTGCAGGTATACCAAACGTTGTATAACACTTACTGGCCCACACTGGATCACCGGCTGTTAATCGGGTTAAGCCCGGAAGTACATCAGGGTTCCCTGCGGGAATATGCCACTGCCCTTGGCGCCGCAGTAATATGGCTGGACCCGCGGGTGGCAGGTGAAAGTGAACTGCTGAACAATTTCTTAGCCTCCATGCCGGCGGGGGCAAATTTCATGGGCTGGTGGCCTGAAGAAGGCTCCGGTGTAACAAGAGCATCTACCTATGGAATAGCCACCATTGCCAGCGATTATGCTACTAATTTAACGGTTCATAGCGGTATGCCCAGAACCGTTAATGTTAAACCTATACCGCCAAAACCAATCCTGAAAAACAAAATTTATGTGGCGTTTATATTAAGTGACGGCGACAATCTTCAATATGTTGAACACCTGATGCGCAAGCTCTGGAACAATCCTGACCGTGGCTCGGTTCCCATCGGGTGGACGCTTTCTCCGGCGATGCTGGATGCCATGCCGGGAGCGTTGAACTTCTATCATCAAACTGCTACGGATAATGATAATCTTATTTCCGGTCCGTCCGGGTACGGTTATGTATACCCCAATAATTTCCCGGATCAAAATACACTCAATCAATTTGTTGCTAAAACCGAAGATTATAATAAAAGAGCAGGGTTCCGGGTGGTCACTATCTGGAACACCATTACCGGTGGCATTAACCAAAATGTTGGAGAGAGCTTTGCCACCTACGCGCCATCATTACTTGGGTTAACAGCGCAGAATACAGGCGGCCCCCTCAGCATCTACAATCAAACACTGCCCGGGTTGCCCCTTTCGTGCAATTACTGCACCGGGGAACAAGCCATGAAGGATGCTATTGCCGCTGCCTCTGCAGGGTGGAATGGAACATCACCGAGGTTCATGATTATACAGGCGCAACCCTGGCAGGATGTGAAGCCTACGAACTTTAAGAACGTAATGAATTCACTTGATTCAAACCATATCGTGGTGCGGCCGGATCATCTTTTCCAATTGCTCCGCGAAAAAAATGGTCTTCCGGATGTTGATTCCACCGATAGCCTGGTAGCAGGCATGAACCATGTGCGCATCAATATGATGAACACCGCCAAAACTGCAAAACAGCACATTTCCCTGTATCCCAACCCGGTGGGCAACAGGCTTTATATCAGGGGGCTGAACAACAACGCTAACCTTGAGGTGTACGACAACGACGGTCAGCGAATGAAAACGGCATTAGGTATGTCAATTAACATCGCCGAACTAATACCCGGCACGTATTACTTAAAGGTTACATCCACAGAAATAAATCATACCTATAAATTTATTAAACATTAATTCCGGCCCGGCCAGGTTTGAAGGAGCCCGCTCAATGAGCGGGCTTTTCTTTAAAGCAAATCGTTAACTTAGATATTACTACTGACAGGAAATAAGCATGACAGACGACAAGCAAAACATATACGACGTAATCATTATCGGCGGCGGACAAAGCGCTTTATCCGTGGCCTATTATCTTCGCAGAACCACGCTGAAATATATCCTCCTGGATGCCGCCCCTCTTCCGGGAGGCAGCTGGCAGCATACCTGGAAATCACTTGCGTTATTTTCCCCGGCGCAATGGAGCTCACTTCCGGGCGTTTTTATGCCGGGAGGCCAGCATCATTATCCCAGCCGCGCAGAAACCATCAGGTATTTGCAGGAGTATGAGTTGAGGTATAAATTCCCGGTAGTGAGGCCGGTAAAGGTTACATCTGTAGAGAAAGAGGAAGGAACTTTTATTTTAACCACCACTGCCGGTCCATATCACGCAAAAGCAATTGTGAGCGCCACGGGCAGTTATGCCAATCCGTTTATTCCTGCTATTCCCGGAGCCGGCTCTTTTAAAGGTACTATACTTCATTCGGCGCAATACCAGGAACCGGGAAGCTTTTCAGGAAAACGTGTGGCCATTGCAGGCGAAGGCAACTCCGGCGCACAAATCCTGGCGGAGGTTTCCAAAGTAGCATCTACCCTGTGGATCACAAAGCAACCGCCCGAATTTTTACCGGATAATATTGATGGCAAATATCTTTTTGATGCGGCCACTCAACAATATGAAGCCCGGCAGCAAGGCAGGGATTACCAGCCTCCATCACTGGGACATATTGTAATGGTGCCTGCTGTAAAAGAAGCAAGGGAAAGAGGCGTGTACGAACATTTTCTTCCCGCATTTGATCATTTCTATCCCGATGGAATAGCGTGGAACACAGGCCAACAGGAACCCGTAGATGCCGTTATTTTTTGTACCGGGTTCCGGCCGGCGTTAGCGCACCTGGCCCCTTTGGGAATCATTCAACCGGATGAACGGATTAAAACAAACGGAACAAAAGCAACGGATATTACCGGTCTTTGGCTAACCGGCTATGGATCGTGGACCGGCTTTGCTTCTGCCACGCTTATTGGTGTAGGCAGAACCGCCAGGCAAACCGTGGAGGAACTAAGCAGCTTCCTGCAGTAATAAACATCCTTCTACTCTCCCTTAAACGACAATCCTTTTTCTTTCAGCGCATTCCGCAACTTCGGCAGGGAACTTTTTCCCATGCCATGAAGCGCCAGTATATCGGCTTCGCTGAATTTAGAAAGCTGCTGTACGGTTCTTATTCCTTTACTCTCCAACGCGCGGCGGGCGGGGGCAGCCAGCGAAGCAAAAAGCTCCCCGGGAGCGCTGGTATGCCTGCTGGTATTTTTCTCCTGGCTTTCTTTCACCCTGAATTTTACTATTTTATTGATCAGGGAAATAGGAAGAGGTTGATCCAATGGAAACTGCACGGCGCCTTTGGAATTCTTATAAACGGAAAGTTCTTTTTCAAATGCTTTAATACCAGAAGGAGCAGGATAAAAACCGATGTGATGTTTATATCCTGCGAAATGGACCAGGTTGCCGTTTAACGCAAAAGTTGGAATACCATAACTTATCTTCTCTTCTGCGGCAGGCGCAATTTTTCTGATAGCCGCCCTTATTTGCTGCAACAGCGCCTGGGTTTCCTCCGGAAAACCGGCGATATACTGATCAATGTCGTTACCTGTTTTCATATCGCTGAATTCTTTCTTAAAATTAGCATAATCCGGGTGTTTGCACAAGGCATTAACGCGACATTATACAGGGCCATTTGCGACTTCCTGGTCGCAGAACTTCAATATTTTAACCCCGGATAAAAGAAGCATAATCCAAAAGAAACACCGATTTTTGATGAAATCATTCGTCATGAAAGCCATCGTTATTACCCAGCCGGGCGGACCTGAGGTATTGCAGTTACAGGAATATGCCACACCGGCGCCGGGGCAGGAAGAAGTATTGATTGAGGTGCGTGCTGCCGGACTAAACCGGGCCGACCTGTCGCAACGCGAAGGCAAATACCCGGCGCCTCCCGGCGTGCCGCCGGATATTCCCGGCCTGGAAGTGGCCGGCACGGTGGTGAGTTGCGGTGCGGGTGTTACCATGTGGTCGCCCGGCGACAAAGTATGCGCACTGCTGGCAGGCGGCGGATATGCAGCATATGTGACCGTAAAAGAAGGGCAATGCCTGCCGGTTCCGGAAGGTCTCAGCTTTGCCGAGGCTGCCAGTTTACCTGAAACTGTTTTCACCGTGTGGAGCAATGTTTTTCAACGCGCTAAATTAATGCCGGGAGAAACGTTGCTGGTTCATGGAGGTTCCAGCGGTATTGGTATTACCGCCATACAACTGGCACATGCATTAAACAGCAAAGTATGGGTAACAGTAGGTACAGAAGAGAAAGGACAAGCCTGCATCAGGCTGGGGGCTACGCAATATATCAATTATAAAAAACAGGATTTTGAGGAGGAACTGGCCACAACGGGCATAGATGTTATACTGGATATGGTGGGAGGAAAATATCTCGGTAAAAATCTTACTATCCTTAACCCGGAAGGACGGCTGGTGTACATCAACTCTATGGGGGGCAACCTGGCAGAAGTAAATATCTCCACGGTCATGCAGAAACGTATCACCATCACCGGTAGTACACTCCGGAGCAGGGAATACAATTATAAAAAAGCATTGGCGGCTGATATCCGCCAGCATGTGTGGCCATTGATAGCAGCTGAAAAATTCCTGCCAGTGATATACGCTACGTTCCCTTTTAAGGAGGCTGCGGAAGCGCACCGGCTAATGGCCAGCAGTGAACATACCGGTAAAATAGTGCTGGTAAATGAATAAAAACAAAAGGTGTACTATGAGCAGTACACCTTTTGTTTTTATTCATTTTAGTAAGATATCAAAAGCGGTAACCGATCGTCATCCTGAAGTTACGACGGGCCTCTACTATATAATTATAAAACCCGGTAGCAGTAGTAGGTATAGAAGCAGCAGTGAGCAGCCGCTGGTTATCGAGCAGGCTATTCACCAGTAATGAAACACTGTACTTTCCTTTAACGTAGCTCAAACCCGCATCTGTACGGAAGTAATTGGGAATAGAGAACACTTTTGTGGCGCTTCCCACGTAGCGATCAGCCATCCACTGAATGCCGCCTGTAACACCGAGGCCATTCAAAACTCCTTTGCCAATACGGTAGTTCAGCCAGGCATTGGTAATATGCGTAGCCGTATTAGGCGTGATATTACCTACTGTTTTCGTTGTGGCTGTAGGTGATTCCTTGGAGATCTTTGAATCGGTGTAAGCATAGTTCAGCGTGGCATTTAATCCAGGTAGTATTTCCCCGGCAATGTCAATTTCCACACCTTTGGTGAGTGTTTCACCAAGTTGCTCCTGTACATCTGCACCGCGACTGTCTTTCATATTCAGGCTTACGAGCGAGTTTTGCCTGGCAATACGGTATACCGTAGCTGATGCTACCCACCTGCCTTCAGACCATTCCTTCTTCACACCAGCTTCCACATCCACTCCCTTAATAGGCTTAAATGCGTTCTGGTTGGAATCAGCTCCAGGCACAGGTACAAACGACTGATCAAACAAACCGTAAATAGTAGTGGATTTATCTATAGAATAGCTCAGGCCAACGCGGGGAGTAAACACATTATCCTTAATAGCAAGCGCCTTGGTTTTGCCAACCGTTTCTGCGTAGGTGAAACGCCCGGCTAACGATAAACGTAACCTGTTGTTAAAAAAGCCCAGTTCATCCTGTATGTAAGCCGAGGTATAGTTTACTGAGCTCACATAGTTACTGCCACCTGCTCTTGTTTTTACACTCTGGCTGCGGTCTATAGCAGGCAGGGTACCAATAGGAATGCTGTATACAGGGTTATATACATTGAATTTTTTATCCCCCACCATATCGATATTGGCCAATGTTCTGAAATCTCCCCAAAACTTTTTATTCCCCATATCTACGCCCGCCAGTATCCTGTGCCGCACCGTACCTGTATACTCTTCGCCGGAAATGGAAGCCTGCGCAAAACGGTTCTCCCCCGCTTCATCTGCCACACTGAAAGTTCTGCCCATATTCCCTGCACTATCTACTTTGGAAGCCCATATACTGTTTGCCTCCATACCGAAGTTGAAATAAGCTACCTGCGCATGCGCTTCCCACTTATCATTCATCTTATGATCAAAGTACAGGTACACACTGTGATCCTTCAGTTTACCAGGCGTGAGGGATGGATCTCCGTAAAAGAAATCATTCGAGATATCTTCATCCAACAATTTTTTGCCGGAGAAAACATAGTTACCATTCGCCAGGTAGGTTGATCCCTGGTAGGTATATTCCAGCGTAACAGAAGTACGATCGTCTACCAGGTATTTTAATACCGGCGCAAACAGGTAACGGTTGTTGAAGTTGTATTTGGTATAATAATCCTTTTGCTGACCGGCCACATTGAGGCGGTACAGCAGTTTACCATCTTTGCTCAGTTTACCGTCAAAGTCGAGCGCGGCGCGGTAAGTACTGAAACTTCCCATGCTGATGCTGGCTGCACCTTTGGTAATCCCGGTCGGTTTTTTGGTAACCACGTTATAAAAGCCACCCGGCTCACCACCTGCCAGCATAAAGCCTGCCGGTCCTTTTACAAACTCAACACGGTCAATCATAGCGGCATCTTCTGCTGTGGGTCCCCAGCTGGCTTCTATATTCATACCATTACGGAAAGCGGGGATCTTGGAACCGCGCATCCTGATATTCGCATACTGATTATCCCAATGGCCTACACGTGTGGCCCCGCTTACATTACGGGTGATACCATCTACCAGGTCAAATGCCTGCTGATCGGCAATTACATTGGCAGATATTACCTGGATATTCTGTGGCACTTCGAGGATAGGCGTTCTCAGTCGCAGTGATCCGGAAAGACTGTCGTTCTTATACCGGTTTCTTGCACCGCTTACAATTACTTCTTTCAATTGTTTATCGGAAGCTTCGAGCTGCAGTTTCATCTGCACAATCTGGTCCTGTTCTACTATTACTTCCTGCGACATTGTTTTGTACCCGATCAGCATCACCTGCAAGGTGTACTTTCCGGGTGCCAGTTTTTTGAATACAAATTCGCCCTTTTCATTGGTGAGTGTGCCCCTGTTTTTTTCTTTGATCTGTACAGCTACATAAGCGGCAGGCGTTCCGTCGGAGGTAACTACCAGGCCGCGGATAGCGGATAAGGGCTCAGTATCAGCCATTGCATTCACGGAAAAGCAAACAGTACATAGAAAGCATAAGTACACCGTTATCCGGTTGATAAATAAAAACATATAGGTCGGTTATTTCGGTTTAAAATTCAGGCGCAAAATTAACGGCGATACTCCGGGCGAGGTTATGAATTCGGGAAAAAGGTTTACGCAATACGGAAAAAACGTTTTAGCGCAAGCCACATAAAGTAACAGGAAGCAGATATAAATACCCGCTATATCTCCCTAAACAGGTATAAATACCTGTTTTCAAAAACACTCATTTACGCTCTTATTCAGGCCGGCAGATCAATGGACATTTGTGGAGAAGAATGTGCAGCTGCAGCACAGAAAAAAACAGGTCTGCCTGGCTTGACAATAAGCAGGGGGTGAAACCGAAAAACCATAACAGAGTAGGACCAAAAAATACACTTATGAATCTTGGATTAACAATGCGCTGGGGATATAGCGCGCTTCAATTCAATGGGACCTCGTATGCTTATTTCCCATCCAACCACCTTAACAACATGAGGTCGTTTACGCTTGAAGCAACGATCTTTTCAACGGCATCAACAGGGACCATTCTTTGCAGTGCATCGCCGACTGCCGGCGCTTATTTTAACTTCGGCCTTTCCAACGGTTTTTTGTATTTGGAGACCATGAATAATACCGGAAAGCCGTTTCAGGTAACGGCTACAAAAAAGCTACCCCTGCTGGAATGGCATCAGGTGGCAGCTACTTTTGACAGTGACAGAAAATTGATCACGCTGTGCCTGGATGGAATAGAAGTAGGCAGTAGCCCCATACAGGGAATTCCTTACCAGGTCATACCACTTCAGACTCATATTGGCGCCGGAAAATACCAATCCCCATCCGGATACCAGAATTTATTCTATGGGCATATAGCACGTATAGCCATCTGGAAATCGGCCCGGGACATTTTTGAGATCGCGGAAGATGCATTTGCGATTGTTCCCCCCGCGGCAACAGGAACTGATCTCGTTTTATGGACAGACTTCACCGAAATGCCCACTGAAGACCGTTCCGGTAATGGCATTGAGATCTCCTACAGTACGCCGCCACCCAACTATGTTTACAGTATCCCTTCGGCAGGGGTAACAGAAAATGGTTATATTGATTGCGGTGTATATCCGGAGTATAATTTCGGCGGCTATCAGCCATATACCATTGAGGGTTGGTTTAATCCCACCTCCACAGCGGATATGGCCGTATTAGTCGCCTTTGAAAAAGACCTGCATTGGCAATACTATATTCAGTATGATAAAGTCAACAGCCGCCTCATTGCAAAACGGAATTCAGATGGACAAGCCATCTACTCCAAGGAACAAATCACTGAAGGACGTTTTTATCATTTTGCCGTTTCCTATAACGGAGATTCAAAAATGATGAGCCTCTACGTAAACGGGAACCTGCAAACAGCTGAATACTTTCCCGGTGGTGTAGCGAATGTTGCCCAGGGGAGACTGATAATAGGCGGAACCGGCTTTACCGGTTACATTCAAAACGTCCGTTTATGGAAAGATTGCCTGGAGCAGGCAGAACTCCGTCAATGGATACTGAATGATGTGATCACCGATCCAAGACTGGTAGCCAACTTCGATTTCACTACTACCCCACCGATGGATTCAATGGGCCATACTGTTCAACTACTGAACGGTGCTGCCAGCGCGCTGGCAACAACAACCCTTGAACTGGCAGACAGAAAAGCCCAGCTGGGTGTTTCTATGCCTATCAATTCCAGCTACTTTAATAGCGTGGAAGAAGCACCTCTTCCTCCTCCAAAAGTCATAAAACCTGCTGATCAGCGGGAACTATCCTCCGCCGATCTGAAGGAGAAAACATTTACAGACCTGGTTAGTTTCTGGAAGGTGGATGGAGAAAAACAACATGCTTTCCGGGAAGAATTTGAAAAAGCATATGCACGGGCAGAAAAAATGCTCTCAGAGAATGAAAATCTCCGGAAAGTTTATACCAGAACAGATGAAAATGGAAGAACAAAGATCATATACCACGACCTTCGCGGCGACGCACTTATTTATGACCGTCCAATAGGAGAAGTAACTGACTGCACTATCTGGTGGATAGTTTTTGTCTACAGCATCTCTGTTAAATTTTTGGGCATATTCCTCCCGCTTCCGGTTTTCTCTCCCTACAACCAGATTCCCGGTAAAATTTTCAATCTCGCTATCGCGAATGCAAAGGTGTTGGCAAAAATTACTGCTGTAGTCGGCACTACGATCACCGTTATGTCCGGGCTGGATATTATAACAGAAATGCATCGTGAAAAGATTTTATGGCCCATTTTAAAATTCATTGTAGTCTCGGCGGGTTGGTTTGCCCTGACTGCTATCATTGCAAGAGCTTTTACAATGGCTACCGGCCTGGTAGCAGCAGAAATAATGGCGAAGTTTATTGTATGGGCTGCACAGTTGACGAAGCTTTCAATGGAATATGACGGGAACTGCGAAAAATTAGCTGAGCAGGGACAGGGTTAAAACAAAAGAGGCTGTATCAATAGTCATTTGATCCAGCCTCTTTAATATCGTAACTCCACTTCCTTAATATAACACCCGGAAGCTGATGGTGTCTTTAATCTTCTTCAGTTCTTTCAATATCTTTTTATCGTATTCGCTGCTGGTATCGGTGATCACATAACCGATAGCGGCATTCGTCATCAGGAATTGTGAAACAATATTAATGCGATGATCTGCCAGCACCTGGTTTACCTTTGCCATCACGCCTGGCACATTGCGGTGAACGTGGATAAAGCGATGAGCATTATTTACTTCCGGCAATTGTATATTCGGGAAGTTGCTGCTTTTAAAGGAGTCGCCATTGTTGATAAACCTGGCAATTCTTTTTGCCACAGATTCCGGCTTGCGCATATTATCAAAGATCACGATTCCCATTTCTGTACAAAGCTCCTGCGGGATATGTTTTTTACTATTGCCCAGGTAACCGATCACTTTCAGTTTGGCCGCTTTTTTCAACTGTTCTGCGCTGAGCTTTTCTCCTTCCCCCATTAACAATATCCCGGCGGCCGACAGCTGTTTATCGTCTGTTCCGGCATGTTTAATGGTAAAGCCATCCTTCTTCAGGTATTTTACTGCTGCTTCCGGCACATCGCCTGCTACCTGACAAAGAATGCGGTTCTTTGGGTAGGAGATGGCTGAGGGCAGGTTGTTCACATACAGGAATTCATCAAGACTTGGCGTAATATGGTCCGCTTTTTCGGTGACGGACTTACGCTCTATATTCTCTGTAAAGGCATAAAACTTCTTGATCATGCCGGACTCTTTCAGCTGAAAATCGGAATAACCATCGCCAATACCGTGAATTTCGCCCTGGAGCTGCAGTTCATGCAGCAATTTTACTTTGCCGCCTTCGTTGGACAGCGGGTTTGCGGCATCATAGCCAACTATTTTCCCTTCGTCGTTAAACAAAAAGGTATTGGCATAAATATTTTCTTTTTTGATATGGAAAGGCAATACTACCGGTGTAATAAACTCTTTGAATCCGCCGGAAACGATCAGCACATCCTCTGCATGATGTTTAAAAAAGTTTTTATTCCGGGAGAAAGAAGTGGATACCAGCTTCTTCAAATGCTTCACCAACAGTTTCAGATGGTCCTTATTCGCCTCCAGCAGCTGCACCCGGGCTGCAAGGCTTTCCCTGAAAGAAAGCTTCCCTTCCATGGCGAGGTTGGTCAGATCTTCAATTTTTTTATAGATCTGTTCTCTTTCCGGATGATCCTGCAGGGATATGCGCGCCAGTTCATCCAATGCTTCCACCTGCGTGAAAGTGCTGTCAAAGTCAATTATATAGTATTTTTTGCCCACGGAACGATCAAATTTGGAGCACAAAAATATAAGTTTAAATAAGATTTAGCAGACAATCTTGTAATTCCGGGGAATTTATGGGGGTTAAAGCCTGGACTATAAAGCGTCCCATTCGGTTTCATTTTCCTCTTCCGGCGCTTTCTTTTCCACCGGTAAGGTGGCCGTTCTCCTTTCTCCTATCTGCTGGCGCCACATGGCATAGTATAATCCCTTATGCTCCACCAGCTCGTCATGTGTGCCGGTTTCAGCGATCTTTCCTTTTTCCAGTACAATGATCCGGTCGGCATGCATAATGGTCGACAACCGGTGTGCAATGAGCACGGTGATCTGTTCCCTGCGGGCGGAAATACTTCTTACGGTATCAGTAATCGCCTCCTCTGTAATAGAATCCAGTGCGGAAGTAGCCTCATCAAAGATCAGCAGGCGGGGATGACGGATCAATGCACGTGCAATGGAAATACGCTGCTTTTCCCCACCGGATAATTTTACGCCGCCCTCTCCCAGCCGGGTATAAATGCCTTTACCGGAACGGGCCAGCAGGGCGGTACAGGAGGCCTTCTCCAGTGCTTCAATCACTTCTTCATCGGTGGCGTCAGATTTTACAAACAGCAGGTTTTCCTTAATGGTGCCGGCAAACAACTGTGTGTCCTGCGTTACAAAGCCAATTTGCCTTCTCAGCGCATTATACCGGATATCGCCGGAGGGCACATCATTGAAATATATTTCTCCTGCTACCGGTTTATACAACCCCACCAGCAATTTCACCAGGGTGGATTTACCGGAGCCGGATGGTCCTACAAACGCAATGGTATCACCGGTTTCCACGGCAAACGAAATATGGTCGATCGCATTGGTGGTAGCAGTTTTATGCCTGAACACCACATCCTCAAAACGCATCTGCTGCAAATCCCCGATTTCCACCGGCTCTTCGGGGCGCTCTTCTACCGGGCGTTGCATGAGTTTATGAAACAACTGCAGCGATGCTTCTGCTTCCCGGTACTGGATAATAATATTCCCCAGGTCCTGCAACGGAACAAAAATGGCCGTGGTAATAAACTGCATGGTGATCAGCTCCCCTGTAGTGAGTATATTCCTGAAGATCAGCCACAACAGGATAAAGAGGATGCTCTGTTTTAAGATATTAAGCGTAGTGCCTTGTAAAAAAGACAGCGTTCTCACCTGCCGTGTCTTTTCCATTTCCAGGTCGAAGATCTCTTTGGTAAAGGTTTTTAACCGTCTTATTTCCGGGAAGGTTAACCCCAGGCTTTTTACCAGTTCTATATTCCGCAATGATTCTGTAATGGCGCCGGAAAGCTGCAGCGTTTCGCGGTTGATCGCCCGCTGTACGGTTTTCATTTTTTTGCTGAGCAAACCGGTAAGCCCACCCAGGAAAATAATCCCGATCACAAATACAGGTATCAGTGCCCAGTGTTTGGTAATGGCATACCAGATCAGGAATCCCATACCCACCAGGGAAGTAAAGAGGATGTTAATAAAAGCAGTAATAAAACGTTCTGTATCTGTTCTTACCTTTTGCAGTACGGCAAGTGTTTCCCCGCTCCGCTGTTCCTCATATTCCTCAAACGATAGCCGGAGGGTTTGTTTGAGCCCGTCGTTGAATACCTGCATCCCGAATTTCTGCACTACCAGGCGAAGAAAATATTCCTGGAAAGATTTTGCGAGCCGTGCCATCAAAGCCACCACTACGGCAACGCCCAGCCAGAACAATACCCCGTGCACCAGATCCTTCTCCGGCATACTGTTTACCTTACCGGCATAATCGTCGATGATCTTACCGAAAATCAACGGATCCGTCATCACCAGCACCTGGCTGATGCCGGCCAGTAATAAAGATAAAATGACCAGCCATTTGTGTGGCTTCAAATAGTTCCAGAGGACCTTCATATTTTAAAAATACGATAAACGGGTAACATATATCTTCCCGGTACTAAAATGAAGAGAGGCCGGATCATGTGCTGATCCGGCCTCTCTTTTCCATTACGGATTAATTTTTTGCCCTGATGGCCTTTACTTCCGCAGCGGTAACCGCACTGGCTTTGTTGCCGAAATTATTTCTCACATAAGTCAGCACATCCGCTATTTCCTGGTCTTTCAGAAAATTATGCGGCGGCATATTATTGGAATAATACTCGTCATCTATCGGAACAGACGACTGCATGCCCTTTAATATCACCTGCACCAATGCGGGTTTATCTCCCAGCACAAAAGTGGTTTTAATCAGCGGCGGATTTAAATGTGGTACGCCACTGCCATCTACCTGGTGGCAGGTAAGACAATATTGCTCATATACTTTTTTACCGCGGGCCATCTGCAGGATTGGCGCCCGGCTTTTTGGTCTGCGCAGATAAAAAAGAAAGCATGGCACCAAATGCAACACCTGTTAAAATGATCCTCTTCATACCATATCATTATTTACCACTGTAGGTAATTTTATAAACCGTTCCTTTTACATCATCTGTTACATACAGGGAACCATCGGGACCCTGTGCCAGTCCGCAGGGGCGGTGCTTTGCCTGGCCTGGCGACTGGATATCCGGTACGCCCGCAAAATCATCTGCAAAAATTTCCCATTTACCGGATGGTTTACCATCTTTAAACGGCACAAATGCTACGAAATAACCCTTCTGTCCTTTCTGACGGTTCCAGGAACCATGAAAAGCCACAAAAGCGCCATTCTTATATTTGGTCGGAAACTGGCTGCCGGTATAAAACAACAAGCCATTAGGCGCCATGTGGGCAGGAAATGCCACTACAGGGTCAATGGCGTTTTCACCACCGGTTTTCTTTCCGTCGCCGCCATATTCGGGCGCCAGCATTTTCTTTTGCTGTTGTCCGTCGTAGTAAATATAGGGCCAGCCGGCATCATCTCCTTTCTTTAAGGCATACATACATTCCGCTGGTAATTCATTACCCTGTTGCAGCGTGTAATATTCCGGGTACATGTCAAACAACCCGTCTCTCCCGTGTTGCATTACAAATAACTGGTTATCCGCTGTATTCCAGTCGAGCCCCACCACATTACGCAGCCCGGTGGCATAGCGGGTGCCATCGCCATAGGTCTGGTTTTGTTTATCTGCCCGGAATTGCCAGATGCCTGCTGCCGAATCGCGGATAGGACATCCTTCTATGCCTTTGGAACCTTTCGCGCGATCCTGTTCCTGGCAGGAGTTGGAGTAGGCGCCGATGTTCACATAAATGTTTCCTTCGTTATCCAGCGTTAAAGCTTTTGCTTCATGCTGGTGGCGGTTAATCAATCCTGTTACGATCTTTTCCGGTTGTTCAGGGTTGATCACTTCAAATTTATCATTCAGTGCATAACGGAATACTTCCTCATCGGAGGAGGTATACAGGTAGTTTCCTTTGATTACCATGCCGGTACCGCGGTAAGTGCCAAAGGTTTTTACGTCCTTGCCGTGTATCACTGCAATGGCTTTTCCCGGTTTTGAAGTCTGGATTTTTACATAGACATCCCCCAGTGGTGTTACCGCTATGTGGCGGGCTGCGCCCAGGTTTTCCGCTATTGCCTGCGCCTTGAATCCTGCGGGCAGTTTCAACCCTGCATTGCCGGGATCTGCCACTGTACGGCGAACAGCGCTGCTGTCGCCGTTATTGGCCAGGCATTGAACGGACAACAGCGTCATTACAGACAAACATCCCAGGAGAACTACTCTTGTTTTCATATTTCTTTTATTTACAATGATTGATGAGGGGATATTTAAACTTACCGTGTAAAAATAGTAATGGTTTTTATGGAATTCCTAATTTATGGATGAATGGCATCAGCTCCTGGCTACCAGGGAAATGTAATACTTCATCAGGTAATGATAAATCACCAGCTCATGCAAACGGGCGTTGGCCGTAAACATGCGGTTCAGGAACATGTGCAGGTAATGCGGCACCAGTTCCGTTACTGCCGCCGGCTGTATGACACGGAGTTCCAGGATAATATCCTTCCACCTGGCCGCCCGTTCCGCCAATATTTCGCGGGCGCCATCCGGTAACGTGTAATCGTTTACGTTATCCGACAGCACATCCGTAATTTGCCTGCTGTGCGCACGGTATTTATTATTCAGTTGCCGCAGCAATGAAGCATCTCCGTGATGCTCCGCAAAGTACTGCTGTTGTAAATGCTGCAACAGCTTCATTTTCATCAACGGTGTATAGCCGAAACCGTTTAACAACTCATCTGCTCCTTTTAACGCCAGCAGCCAGCGCTCCTGGCTTTCAGCGCCGCTGATGGTCAGTAACAGTCTTACCGCCGCCTCGCTGTCGTGGAAAAAGAAAGCCTCGCTATGTTCCATCAGCGCTGGTCCGTACCGCTCCAGCTCCCGCACATAAGTATCCAGCTGTATCTTCTGTACAATATCACTGTTAAGATAAGGGAGCAGTAGTGCCTCCACTTCCTGCATCACGGCGGCGCTGTGTTCCCGGTGCTGGGGCAAATGAAAGCGGATACGAATATGATGATCCGGGTCCTGGTACCGGACAAAAAACCAGCGATCCGTTACCCCTGAGGATTGCAGCCTGACGGTGAGGGGCAGCAATACTTTCAGCAACAGTTTATCCATCCATTTAGGGCCACAGTATATTTTTATATACATCCATTCGCTGCCCGGGGCAAAGCTGCGCGGCACCCCTGCCGGCGCCTGCGTGGCGGGCAATTCAGCCGATGGCTGCCACGCGGCGTTACGCAGCGGTATTATAATTTCATTGCAGAAAGCACCCTGTCCGTTCGTCGACAAACGGGTAGCCTCGTTAAATAAACATTCATATAATACTACATTTCCTTTCTTCAGTTTATCTGTTAACAGCATTCGACCAAAAGCACTTGAGAAATCTATTAACAGGTCGTTGTCTCCTTCGGATAACAGTACATGTTCCGGCAGCCGGCACTGCGCTTTTAACAGCAGCAACGCCTCATCTGCGGAATGGGCTTCCATGAGTGATTCAAACGCGGCACGGGTCAGATACCACCTGGCCGGCGCCAGGATTACCTCATGGTATACCACCCTGGGCAGAAAGGGTTCTTCCTGTAAAATTCCCCAGTTCCACTGTACCGATAGTGCGTTCTGCTGTTGCAGGTCGCACAGGAATTTGTAGGCCGATAAGCCACGGCTGTAGTTATGGGCGCTGGTGAGCCGGGGCATCACCTCTTTTCCCCACCGTTGCGAACGCAGCACTACCCTGTTGTTACGTACGCTTACCAGCAGATCGCTCACGGGCAACTGATAGTTTTCCGGCAGGCTGCTTTTTCCCAGGAACGGTATTTCATAATCGTACAGGGATGGCCGTAGTAACACGTTGCCGGAACGGCCTTCCGGTAAATGAATAACTTCTGCCAGTATTTTATCTTTCTCCAGTAACTGCTCGCGGCGTGTAAAATCACGTAAGAGGCTTTCCAGTTCCCTGTTTCCGGCAGCAAACCGGCCCAGCAGGGCCAGGGCATTGGGGCCATGGCATGCTTTCAGCAAAAATTTGAAGTCGCCGTTATCCATAGCAGCGGCCGAAGCAGCTGCCAGCGAACCCATGACGCAAAAAAATGGTGGTATTTCCTGTTTATCGGTATCCGCGGCCAGTTCGTCCAGGTCAGCATCCGTGAGGGAAATGGCCATGGCTCCGGTGGCTCCGGCAGCAAGAAAGCGTTTCAGCACAAACTTCGTTTGTGCGTTCCAGTGAATGGTATCGTTCTTTTTACCGGCCGGCATTACCAGGTCATCTATGAGGGGGGTATAGCTCGCGTCTTCACCGGATACCACCCCGTACCCTATTCCGGATTCGCTGTCGAGGGCCATCATCAGGGGTATTTCGCGCTGATCATATTTTTGAAGGAACTGTTCTTTAAAATGCTGAAGGTCGCCGCCTTCACCGGAGGCGCCAAATACCAGCAGCCGCTCCAGCCGTTGCAGCAAGGTACTGGTAACGGATGCAGCCAGGCGGACTTCCGGCGACGGAAAAAAAAGATCCACCTGTACCGGCTCTTTCGCGTCGATGCCCGGGAAATTTGAGGCTAATATATTTTTAACCTCCTGGTAGCTGTTTATACCAATGGCAGGTTGCTGTAAAATCTGCCGCACTTGTTGCAATGCAGGCAGGCAGTCCGGTGCCGGATGTAACGCCAGCAATTCACGGATCAGTCCCTCCAGGTTATCAGTACCGGCAATTTCCGGAGATAATCCGGCTACCAGGATCTGGTTCCGGATCAATGTTTCGATAAAGCCCCGGGCCTCGTCGGCCGGGATATCCAGGTTGGTGAGTACGCCGGTGAGCTGGGAAGTGCTGGCCCCCCTGCCGGCTGCCGCGAGGATGGCTTCCATATATTCATTTTGCGGGAAGGCACTGAGGAAATAATGCCGCTTCTTATCCCGCAGCTGGTATTCAAAATACCGGAAGGCATCGCCGGAATGATATAAACTGCTGTTGGAAAAATAAAGCAGTTGCGGGCCTATTTCAGGCCGTTGGGCCAGTTCGCTCATCAAGCCGGACAGGTATCCCATGTCCAGTCGTGCTACTGCCTGGCGCTGTGCTATAACAGGGGCTGGTAAGCAGGTAGGCCCGGTACGGATGTAACCGGTGCTGCAACCGGCAAATAAGCCGTAAGGGGTGCAGCGTGTGCTCATTCTCAGCAGGTAACGGTAAAGCGCCAGCGGCAGTTTCAGGGAGGTATCCGCCGATGGCAGCCACTTCAGCATTTCTGCGTAAAGCGTTGGACTGGCCAGGAAAACGGCTTCCTGCAATAACGGTTGGGAATATATTTTCCGGAGGGCAGATACAAAAGAGGGCTGGTCATTGCGGGTGTTACGATGTAGTTGTAACACTTCCTCATATGACAATAGTGGCATTCTCGATAAAAAGAAATCGCAGGCGTTCAACACGGACATACGCGACAATGGCATACTTACTTTAGTGGGAAAGCCATGCTTTCCGGTTCTGTATGCTTGAATAAAGATAAAATGTTTTTAGGATCTCAGGTAACAGCTATTTTGATACCTGGAATAACCCGTTCCATTTCATCTACAAACTTCTTGTAACTGGCAGGTTTACCCAGGTAACCTTGCCTTTCTTCCTGGCAAAGATGCTGGACCTCACGGCTGGAATAAGCGGTAACAAGAATAAAAACGCAGTCCTTTTTAAGGAACTTTGCTATGATATCTCTTGTATTGCCTCTCAGGTTAACATCCAAAAAAACGACGTCTACTTTTCTTTCAGCGATCAGGCTTTCCACGGTGTCCAACTCTGATGCTTTTTTTACGAGTTTTAGATAGGATGTTCTTTGGATATAGCTTTCCAGTATATCTAATGCCAGAGGCTCGTCATCTACTATGGCACATCTGTATTGCATTTCTTACCAAAGGGGTTAATCAATTAGGAATAATAAACAAATTTAAAGATCTAGCGTAAAAAACCTGTCCCTGTTAAAGTAGTGGGAGTAGTAGGAACACTCGAAAGTATTGATGTTACTCCTTCATAACTGGACGCCCTTATGTTCTCTATTGTCCTTACATCAGCTTTTGAAACAATTTCTTTTTCTAAAATTAACACAGGGCGGCGATTCACAGACAATTTGCATTTCAACATAAAACATGCATTTAAGATGATCTCTTAAACAAATCACAGGCCGAATCTCGCCCAATGCTTATAAATATCATATTTTATTAGACATAATTGCCTTTTTCTTCGACCAACAGCCCTCATTGTTGATAACTATTCATCGTCTTCATCATTATAGTTGGCAATGCCAAGCAAGCGCTTGAGGTCCTGCCGCGACGCTTTGGAAATAATTACAGACTGGCCGTTAACAACTTCCACGGTATTACCCATGATGGATTTAATCGCCTGTAATCTTACAATGTAGGATTTGTGGATACGCATAAACTGATCGGGCGGCAAAATATCTTCTATCGCTTTCATCCGCATATAGGTAATGATATTTTTTTCCCTGCAAACAATTTTAATATAGTCTTTCATCCCTTCCACGTAATAAATATCATCGAAGATAATCTTCGTCAACTTGTTATTGTCTTTTACAAACAGGTGATTGGCTGGCTGAACTTTCGACTTGGTAGTTTCCACAGCTGCCGGTTGCCAACGCTGACTGATATGCGCACGCGCTTTATTTACCGCTTTGAGGAACCTGTCAAATGAAATAGGCTTTACCAGGTAATCCACTGCATCCAGCTCAAAACCCGCAATAGCGTGATCTCTTGAGGCGGTAGTAAAAATAACAACAGGTGGATTACTCAGGGAACGGATCATTTCGATGCCATTAATATTGGGCATCTGGATATCGGAAAACAGCAGGTCCACAGGCTGCCGTTGCAATTCATTAATTGCGTCAAAGGCATTTTCGCAAAAGGCTACAGGTTGCAGATAAGGCACCCTTCCAATGTAATTTTCCATCAGATCCCTCGCAAACGGCTCATCGTCCACTACAAGGCAGGTAATTACTTGATCCATATTTTCTAGTTCAACTTTAGTGTCAAGACAACTTTGTAATATTCGGGATTATTTTCAATAAATAAAATGTGTTGATCAGGATATAACAGAATAAGTCTTTTGCGGGTGTTCGTTAACCCAATTCCCCCGGATACCTTTTTACCTTCCGGGAGTTCCCCTTTGCTGTTCGAAATTTCAAATCTCAGCTGGTTATCCGATACATCCATCGACGCATGAATCCAGCATTTATCTGCTGTAGTGCTATGTGAATATTTAAAAGCATTTTCTACAAAAGGAAACATTAGCAATGGTGCTATCTGGTAGCTACCCATCTTTTCCGTATCGCAATCGAAATGTATACTGGCATTTTTTCCATAACGCACACTTTCCAGTTCTACATAATTTTTCAGGAACTCCGCTTCCAGGTGCAGCGGTACCATTTCTGTATTCGAATCATAGAGCGTATACCGCATCATCTCCGACAGGTGCATGATCAGGTCTGATGCCAGCGCGTCATTTCTGATAGACAATGAATAGATGTTATTCAGTGTATTAAACAGGAAATGCGGGTTCAGCTGGGAACGTAGAAAATCAACCTCCAGGTTCAGGTTATCCCGCTCCAGCCTCAACGTACGGGTGGTGGTGCGGATAATGTCCAGGACCAGTTTCAACGACATGGGCGGCGCCACTGTCATCAATACAGGAAAGAAGATCTTCAGCAAATGGTTAGGTGAAAAAGTATCTTTCCATCCGCTGCCAACCACCCGCCCCAGGAATTCCTTCACCGGAACATCCGTGATCTCCAGAAATGTAACTACATACAAAGAGCATAGGTAATTAATAACAGACCAGAACAGGAAAGGTATTATTAAACATACAATCGTAAGAAAAAAATACCCCTTCAGTAAAACCTTCGGTATCGTAAAATAAAAAACAGAATAAAAAAAGAACATGGCGCCCAACATGTTCCGGATAACAAATACAAGGCTGGCGCTGGCGGAAACAGCAAAAGTACCACTCACTAATAAGGCATAAAACATTGCCATGCATCCCCACATGAGCACATGCGCCCATATTCTTACTCTCCTTCGATAATACTTATCAGACAAAAAAAATGAAATCCATTCCATGAATTTCCGGCTGATGTCAGGCGGCTCTCCATTGGTTTTACTTCTGAAAAAAGCTAGCATTGTATCCCTGAATATAAAAAATTTACAGTAAGCAGCAGCAAGTAAAATAAAAATACTTTACCAATCTTAATTTTCTTTTATCATATAAATATAAAATGATATACAAATAGCCTTTTTAGTCTATAACTTACACATTATGAATGCCTTCCGACAGCAGCGAAAGTACACGATGTTGGATACAACCGCATTTTCATCGCGTTTATAGGTCAATACGTCTAATAAGTTTAACAGGCTGCTATTTAATGCTGACTTTTGATATGCAAGCCTGAATATGTTCGCTGGCTTAAGCTCTTTGCCGTTAAAAATTCTACAAAAACAAGGATGAAACGTGCATAAACTGCACAAAAGATACTTTCATCCATTGTTGTTACCATTGTCACTTAGATAGATTGACATTTAATTTATTAATAATATTACACCAATCTGGTCAGAAAACCTAGCGAATTTTGTCCTTTGTGAACTCCAAAAAAAGATTTTAGCTGAGGGTATGAATATCTACCTGCTAATACTATTCTATTCTATGGAAACACTATGATTTCCCCCTTACAGCTCTAAAGGAGATAGGCATCAGTCTATCTCTTTTTATTATACAGCCACTGCACCCACCGCCACAAAATCAACAAACACATCATCAGCAGGATCAGGTAGCCTACCGGCTTCCCGTTATACACTCCCTGGCACAACCGGGCTACCCCGGCGACCAGTAAGGTTATCACCATGCCTCTTGCAAAAGGGAAAAAACCAGCATATTTCCGGAACAATAAGGTGAGGTAACCAATGGTAATAAACAGGCCATAGAAAACCAGGAATGTTTTCCCTTTAATAGCAAAGGGATTCCACTGCGAGGTAACGTGGTAAACATACAGGAAGGGTAACGAGAAGGCACAGAGGACCAGGATGGAAAAAAAAAGGGGCCGTGGAGTTGTTTCGTTTTTCATGTTATCATTTTTAAAGATCAGGAACCGCAACCACCACATCCACCTCCGCAACTGCTGCCACAGCTACTTCCACAGCTGCTGCCACTACTACAGTTGCTGCCGCCTGCATCATTTTCACTCCCGGCTTCCTTCTTCTTTTTGTCGCTTTTCGCAATAAGAAGACCCATAAACAGCAGTACCATTGTAAATCCAAAGAAAGGGCCGCTGTCGGCCGAACAACCGGTAAAGAAGAAGAAAGAAAAGAAGAGAAGGGGTGTTATAAAGCGACGGGGAAACAAGCTAATACGCTTTATCAGGGAGAAGGAAAGAGAGGGAGATTTATTTGACCAGATGGCTTCCGGC
Organism: Chitinophaga sp. W3I9; assembly: GCF_050434025.1. NCBI lineage: Bacteria > Pseudomonadati > Bacteroidota > Chitinophagia > Chitinophagales > Chitinophagaceae > Chitinophaga > Chitinophaga sp. W3I9. Next base: position 1,941,901 of record NZ_JBNPWC010000001.1, on the reverse strand, counting down.
GGATCTTCTCCAAAGCATTGCCGGTATAACTGCAGCGTATCTTCCTGCCAGGCGGCGTGTTTTTGCTGTTCTGCCTTCCCCCCGCCGGAAGGGTGATGGTGGATCTTTTTACCCAGCGTTTTCTCACAAAATGCCTCCCAGTAATTCTGCGTGTAAAGTAAATGCTGGTGCCATACTTTATCTACAATTTCAGAAGGGGAAGCGCCCGTTGGAGAAATACAGCAGAGATAAATAAAGCGCTTGTACTCCTGTATAGCCCGCTGTGTAAAGTCTTCACTCCAGCGCTGTTCCCGGGCCAGCTTCTTTGAAAAGGGGAACTTGATATCCGGTTCATCCAAATGGAAGTTACTGATCTGCTCCCAGAGCAATTTACCCGGTGACAAGGCTACAAATTCGTTGTTTTTCATCATCATAATTTCATTTTTTATTTGTTAATACCAAGATGAAATTATTTCAGAATACTAAAGTCTTGTGCGTATCTTACATCGACCTATTTTCGTATTATAATCGTCTTATTATGAGTAAGGAAGAACTGCTTAACCTGGAACGATTGATGAATTATATTGCTTATCAGTATCTGAAAAAGGTAAGCTGGGAAGATGTTTCAAAAACAGAATGGAGCCATGTGGTACATGAGTTCAATACCGTTATTGAGAAGCAACAGCGCTTCAGGAAATTAGCCACGCCCCCTTCCCTTTTCGGCGACAATTATTTCTATGAACACCTGGTGATCCGGAAACTGAAAGCAGCCAAAAACAGTGCGGGTATTGCAGCGCTGAGCAGCCCTAATTTCTCCAAGCTGAATGTAATGGCCGTAGCACTGGGCTTTACCAGCTACATTGATTTCATCAACAATTCGGCAGAAGTATACCCTTTTCATGAACTGAAGATCGGTATCCCCCTGTCGGAAGTGAATCATAAACTACTGGATCACCTGGTAGGTTACTGGTATTGCTATAACCGGAACCTTCCGTTTAAGTCGGGTAAGAAAGCGGCGGAACGCATCTGGAGGTCTTCCCTGGAGATCTATAAGTCGGGCGATGAATACCTGGTGGAGCGCACCGGCAGGGACAATCATATGTATTACGGCAAAATAACCTCTTATGCCAACTACATTTTTATTATCATGAACAGTACTACGTTTATCCGTCAACGTCATTTCATAGGCCGGCTGAAAGATATGGAAGACAATATCAAAAGATCCGGGTATGCCATCAACGAATTAAACTTTGTAAGCACCTGTGTGAGCTTTAATGAAGAACCTATCGCGCTGTATGAGATCTTTCACCGGGTGGCTAAAGTGAAGGACTTCCAGCGGACGTCTGTAGACCTGGCCTTCGACAGCCCCTTGCTGCCAAAGCATATCCTGGTACACCTGAAAGACAGTGAGCAGAACAGGATCATGCAGCATTAGATAACTAGCTGTTGAAAGGTAACCGCACCCAGGGACTTTCCGGCGTTACCAACAGGTATTCCATATTATTATGCAGGATTTCGAAGCTCCCCATTTCCACGCCATTCCACACGCAACGTGCAAACTGGTAGGAAACGGAGAGATGTTTCCAGGAGGTATAGGTCCTTTTAAGCAGGGGCACACAAGCCTGGATATATTCCTGCGCCTCCCCGAAGCTGATGTAACCGGCCGCATAGCCCGACCGGCTCAGGTTAATAATGCGGCCAAAATCCCATATCAGCATATCCGGCTGGAGGCTTTCAGTTACCAGTTTCCTTTCCCTGAACAGTTCCAGCGCTTTACGGGTGTTGCGGAACCGCTCCATTACCACCGCCTCTTCCAGCTCGTTGGTAGCAATATGTTCCCTTAGAAAAGCTTTACTCTCTTTTATGGATACGGCATTGATCGCCTGCCAGATGATGTCGTATTCTATCCGGTGACCGCTTTCCTGGAGCCAGGCCAGCGTTTCCTGTAGTTCACCGGCATTGCTGATATCCCACCACTCCGACAAATGTTCGCGGGCTGCCTGTTCATTGGCGCCTGTAGTCAGATCGTTCAGGTATTGGCAGTTTACAAAGGCGATATCAGCGCCGCAGGCTATTGCCCATTGCTGCGGGGCATCCAGCTGGCTGTGGGGATTCAGTAATATGGCCAGCGGATGTTCATCTCCATCAGTTACATCTGCATCGTCACCGGAAAATAATTGGTTAAACTGTTTGACGTTATCCTTCAACAGGGCAGGCCAGTCGCTTACCGGGCTGGTAGTTTGCCGTAACTGCTGCTTATACAGGGCAATTTCTTCTTCGCTGAGTCCCATATTGCGCAGTTGCTGCTCCATATAGTGCTGCTGATTCATCAGGATTGGTTAAGGGTTCGGTTAAAATGAGCTAATACCTGGTATTTACGCATAAAACCAGGTTAAAGTTTTTCTTTAGGTATACGGCACAAAGATAGAGAATGTTCTGATACGAGCGCATGATAAAGCAAAAGCAATATCAATAATAGTTAGGGGAGCGATTTAAAAGGGGATTGCCGGCGCCTGGAGGGAAAGTCAAATACACGTATACCCGTTACCGGTAGTGCTTTTGACGCTGTAGCACAAATAAAAAGGGATGTTGCGGTACAACATCCCCATCACTATGACGATCTTCTAATATTAAAAAGTTCTGTCGCGTTTATCCAGTTTTCCTCTCCTGTTTTGCGGTTTGGGTCTTCTTGGAAGCGCTTTTGGCATATCCGGGTTGGCGCTGTTGGCTTCCATCAGTGCTGCTTCCTCAAACGGATGCGACACGGAAGGAATGGTTTGCCGGATAAGTTTATTGATGCTGTGGAGGAATGGTCTTTCTTCTGTATCACAGAAAGAAAGGGCAAAACCTGCCGCACCCGCTCTACCGGTTCTGCCTATACGATGTACGTAAGTTTCAGAAACATTTGGCAGATCGTAGTTGATAACGTGTTCCAGTGAGTCCACATCGATACCTCTTGCAGCAATATCCGTAGCTACCAGCACACGCAGGCGGCCATTTTTAAAGTTGTTCAGGGTATTCTGACGGGAAGCCTGTGATTTATCACCATGCAGGGCATCTGCATCGATGTTACGTTTCTTCAGGTTTTTTGCGATCCTGTCCGCGCCATGCTTGGTTTGGGTAAACACGATGGTGCGTTCGATACGGTGGTCTTTCAGGATAGTTTCCAGCAGTGATTGTTTATCTTTCTTCTTTACAAAATAAACGGATTGTTCAATCCTTTCTGCGGTGGAAGATACCGGTGTAATGGTAACTTTCTCCGGTTTGTAAAGTAAGGAGTTAGCCAGTTGCGCGATGCTTGGCGGCATGGTAGCCGAAAAGAAGAGCGTTTGGCGCTGCTGTGGCAGTTCCCGGATCACCTTTTTAATATCGTTGATAAAGCCCATGTCCAGCATGCGGTCGGCTTCATCCAACACAAATATTTCCAGGTGGTTCAGGTAAATGTAACCCTGGTTCATCAGGTCGAGTAAACGACCCGGTGTGGCAATCAATATATCTGTTCCATTACGCAGGGCAATGGTTTGCCTGTGCTGCGGAACACCACCAAAGATCACATCGTGTTTCAGACCGGTGTGTTTGCCATAGGCGGCAAAACTTTCATCGATCTGCACCGCCAGTTCCCTGGTGGGCGTGAGGATCAGTGTACGGATATGTTTAAAACCTTGTTTTTCCGGCGTACTGTTATGTAATAACTGTAAGATGGGGATAGCAAACGCAGCCGTCTTACCGGTGCCTGTTTGCGCGCAGCCTAAGAGGTCTTTACCTTCCAATACAATGGGAATAGATTGTAATTGTATAGGAGTAGGTGTAGTGTACCCTTCAGTTTTCACTGCTTTTAAAATGGGCTCAATAAGCCCTAATTGCTCAAATAACATGTTGATATATCTGATGTAATAAATATAAAATAACGCTTCTTCATCTTTAGCGTTATCACAATTGAGGAGAGCAGTAAAGAAAAGATTTCCGGACTGGAGAGAATAGATATTTCTGTGCTTTATGCTTTTAACTCAACAGACGGAAGCAAAGATACTGATTTTCTGGTGAAGATGTTGATAAATTAAAAAAAAGCCATATGAAAGGGGTATTTTAAGTGTCAAAACAGTCCATAATTGCCGTTATGAGGGCTTAAATAAAAAAAAGCCGCTTTCCGGCGGCTTTTTAGAAATTTACTTTGCCGCTTCCGGTGCAGCATCAGGTTTGTTTTTTGGCTCTTCATTCCCGTGGTGACAGGTGTAGCAGGAAACCGCCATTACCTCGCTGCCCTTAAAGAATTTCTTGTTGATGCGTTTGGTCATCTTCATCATATCCCTGGCAACGCCCTTATGCGGATTAGCGTCGCTGGCGAAATCCAGCTTCTTGGCATCATCTTTCCGCGGCTCATGACAGAAATTACATTTTACGCCCAACGCAGCATTAAAGCCACGCATTACTTTGATCAGGTCGTCGTGACTGATATCTTTTGGCAATACTTTCAGATTGGTAGCCTTCTCCGGCTCCTGGGGCAGTGCGAGTGAACATAGGGTGCCGGCAGCCATAAATGCCGCCACCACTACAAAGCTTTTCCTGATTTTCATTGATCTTGGGTTTAAATAAGTCTTTAAATGCTTCCTTTAGGAAGGAATCTACAAAAAAGAATAATAGGTTGTAGGTGGGTGGGGCCGCTTTTTTCCGCGGATGGAGTGGAGGGTGAGCGGAGGTTATCTTAGCGGAGGTTGTCTTGGGCACTGATTACGCTGATTTTACTGATTTCTCTTTTGTGATTTTTTTTTGATTTGGGGAGATTGGAGTTTTGATTGGAGAAGGTTGTTTTGATGATTAGCAGATGCTTCGCATCTGCTTAATAGATGCCTGGTACATGCTTAATATATGCTTAGTGTATGCTGATGACCCGGAGGTGATGTGGAGGTGATGTGGAGGTGATGTGGACTTGAAGCTAAGATCTTTTACTACAGGGCCTTACAGGCGAAAAAGTACAAGGCGGTTATACACATCAGTGCCATCTAAGTGAAATGGCCTTGCTGATACATGAGGGAAATGAATGCCGTATTCAACTATTGTAAAACCATCCTAAATTGACTGAATTTTCCGGAAATTCTATAAAAAGACAAAAATAATTCAATTTTCAGTAACCAATGAAGGCTATTAAATAAAAATCTATCATTGCTCCCATCTTCCAAAATCACAGAAAAATCATAAAAAAAATCACAAAAGAGAAATCAGTAAAATCAGCGTAATCAGTGCCCAAGACAACCTCCGCTCAAGACAACCTTCGCTCGCAAAACAACCCCGCACCCAGATGGATGCGGGGGCTTTTTATAATTATGAGGACTTAGTTATTGTCAACACAAAGCTTGTTGTAGATCAGTTCGTCTGAAGAGATCGGCCAGATGTACTGTGCAACGGTTGGCGCAATTACCGGAACGGTGCTGCTTTTGGCAGGGAATGGAATTCCCAGGCGGGTAATTTCCATACTCCTGAAGCCTTCTCCCAGCAGTTCAATATGTTTCTCGCGTGTGATGGCGGCCAGCAATGCCGTAACGTTGGTAAAATCAGCAACGGTATAGGTAATGGTAGCATCGGAACGGTGTCTTACGGCAGACAATAATGCTACTGCTGTAGGATCCACTGAATTTGTTTGCCGTGCCCTTGCTTCTGCCAGGTTCAGTAACACTTCTGCATACCTGATCACGGGAATATAATCTGTGAAGGGGCTTGGCGTAGGGAATTTAGTCCAGAAATTCTTCCCGAGAGATTGTACAATAAACCTCCTGCGCGCATCGGTAGCTGGCTTCCAGGAAGAATCAGCGATCACCCCATTAGGATGCATGGAGTACTCTCCGTTACCGGTGAATGGCTTTGCGGCAGGTGTAAAATAATATCCCAGCTGGGTTTGCGTGCTCGGGAAATCATCCGTAGACCCGGTAAACGGCAATGAAAATATAGATTCCCTGGTAGAATAGGGCGGTGCAAACACCTTCTGTACATCCGCTTCCAGCGCATGCCCCGCAGGCGATACGAACGGCGCACTGGCTGACACCAGTTTTGCCGCTTCTGCTATTACTTTATCATACTGCTCCATATACAGGTATACACGGGTTTTATAAGCGATCGCGCTATAGGCATTGGCGCGCGTAATGGAGGTTAAGGCCCCTGCTGCCGGTTTGGTCAGTAACGCTTCAGCAGAATCAAGATCGCGGATAATCTGCGCATATGTTTCATTCACCGTACTGCGGGCGCGCGCATAACTGCCAATTTTAGCATGTCCTTCGGTGTGAATAATTAACCCTGGCCTGCTGCCGGCGCCATCCCAATGCGGACGTGCATATAACTGCAGCAAGGAGAAATAGCTTACACCCCGCACAAACTTGGCTTCCCCGGCGTACAGCTTTGCGATGGAGTCACCTACGATCTGGTTTCCAACCGCATTCATACCGGTAAGGAAAACATTGACGTTGTTAATGGTAATGTAACCCTGCGACCAGATCTCTTTTACCTCCTGCGCTTCGCCTGTAGGCACCATTCGCCAGGTGGCATTCAGCGTTACGTTGTTGGCCTTTTCATTCACAAAATCTTCCCCTCTTACTTCGTTGGCAATGGCATATTTTCCTCCCAGGAACTTGCCGTGCTTCATCACAGAGTACAAGCCATTCGCCTGGCTGGCGATCCGCTCTTTGGTTTCAAAAGCCCTGAAATCAGGAATATCTGTGGAAGGTACCGGGTGCAGCAATCCTTTCTGACAAGCACCCAAACCTATCACGGTAACCGCCAATATATTTAACACATATTTTTTCATCTTCTTTCAATTTAAAAGTTAACATTAAGACCCACTGTCAGCGTTCTTCCATTACCAAGCGTGTTACGGTCAACACCCTGACCGGAAGCATTATTACCATTGGAAGAAACTTCCGGATCGGGGCCGGGGTACTTTGTAATCAACGCAAGGTTTTGTCCACGCACGTAAACTTTGGCGCCCTGCAAACGGATAGCACTTGCAACATTATCAGGGAGGCGGTAAGTGAGTGCGGCGGTACTTAACTTTACAAAGTCGCCTTTGAAAACGTTGGCAGCAATCGCAAAAGAAGAACCATTGGAAATGTTATCGCCATATACTACGCGCGGCATATCTGTCTGATCACCCGGGTTCTGCCACCTGTTCAGCACATCGGTACTGTTATTCCAGTAACGTTGATCCCTTAACCCTGCATTACTGCCGTAGTACACATAAAATCCTGTTTGATAGGTAAGCAATACATTCAGCTCAAAAGCCTTGTAGCGGAAAGTATTCTCCAAGCCACCGAGTATTTTCGGATTGGTATTTTTATAAGCCACGGCATCTTTCACACCTACTGTAGGAGCTGTTTTGCCATCTTCATACTTATACTTAACGGCATCCGCATTATTAAAATACACCTTGTCGCCGTTGGCATTGATAAAGATCCTTCTGCCGGTTGCAGGATCCACACCATCCGTACGCACTACATACAACATACTGGCAGGATAGCCTACTTTGTTGATACTGGTTTGTTCCAGGCTGCTGGTAACAAAAGGAATGGCGGTAATATCACCCGCCAGGGATGTTACTTCATTTTTGTTATGTGCAATATTGAAACCGATGTTCCAGGAGAAGTCGCGCTTATCAATAGCCACTGCGTTTACACTGAACTCCATTCCTCTGTTGTACATGCTGCCTACGTTGGTAGGAATGGTAGCAATGGTAGCCGTGATGCTGGTGATAGGAATGCCCGCAGATGGCATTTGCGGCACAAACAGGATTAGGCCGTTAATATCGTTATAGTAATAAGAGAACTCACCACTGATCCTGTTATTCAGGATACCATAAGTAAATCCTATGTCTGTTTTCTTACTGGTTTCCCAGTTCAGATCGGGGTTACCTGCCTGGTTAAAATAAATAGAAGAACTGCCACCGTAAGGAGCAGGCTTATACAGTGATAATGCATCGTAGTCGCCCAGGCCCGCGAAGTTACCCACTTTACCATGACTGGCCCTGATCTTGAAACTGCTGAATACATTATTAAGACCTGCATTGGTCCAGAAAGCTTCTTTCGTAATTTCCCATCCTGCGGAAAAACCATAGAAAGTACCTTTCTTAAAGTTGGGACCAAAAGCGGAATATTGGTCCTGTCTTACATTGGCGCTTAGATAATATTTCTCATTGTAATTATAATTTAAACGGGAGAAAGCAGATAACAGATAATTTTCCCTGCGCAGCAAATAACGCGACAGGTCTGTGAGCCAGCCGCCTTCACTATTGTTGAAATAGTTATCCATTTGTTTCTGGCGACGCAAACCATACCGTTCGCGTGCATCCCGTTGTTGCTCAAAACCAGCCAGCAGGCTGAGGTTATGCTTGCCGAAAGAACGATCCAGCTGCGCTGTATTTGTCCATACCCAACGTTTGTTTTGTGTATAAATACTATTAACATCCCCGTTAGAAGAAACGCCATCGCCCGACATGTTATTGAGATAAATATCGTTGTTCATCAGGATGTAATCGGCGCCATACTGGGTTTTTAATGTCATCCACTCAAAAGGTTTCACCTGCAGGTAAATATTGCCCTGGATGTGACTGGCCTCTGTATTGGAATGGTCCATATCCAGCAGTACCTGCGGATTGTAGATACCGATAGGCAAGGTGTTTTTTCCGCCACTCATACCGGAACCACTGATATTATAACTTCCGTCGTTGTTATAGGCGGATACTAACGGGGAAGTGAGGAAAGCAAGACGGGCAAGACCACCGGAGTTAAAGGCTTCTCCTTCCAGCGAGCCGGAAGATCCCGAGATCAGGCTTTGTTCGTTGGAGTAAGACATCCGCGCACCAATGGAAAATGATTTCCCCAATTGCTGGTCAATGCTGAACAGGAGGCTTTTGCGCGCGAAGTCATTCTTTTTCAGAATACCCTGTTGTTTGGTATATCCTGCTGAAAAATAATAGCTGGTATTTTCAGAACCCCCGGAAACATTTACGTTGTGATTCTGCGATATGGTTTTATCGCGGTACACCACATCCATCCATTTGGTATCAATCACTTTACCGTTGGCATCGAGGTTGGCTACATAGCGATCAGCATTACCGGCATTTTTCAGCGCCTCATTTTTCATTTCAAGAAACTGTTCCGTATTCAATACGGTGGGCAGGCGTGTGGGCCTGGTAGTACCTACCCAGCCATCGTAGACTACTTTCGGGCGGCCTGCCTTTCCTTTTTTAGTAGTTACAAACACCACTCCATTGGCAGCGCGGCTGCCGTAAATGGCTGTAGCAGCAGCATCTTTGGCGATATCTATGGAGGCAATATCAGCAGGATTAATGCTTGATAATGGATTCAACGGAGAGTTGGAAATACCTGCGCCTACATCACCGGAAAATGCAGGTACTCCATCGATAACAATTAAGGGATAGGCGCTCATGGAAATAGAATTGGAGCCGCGGATCCGGAACACCGGCGGGTTATTCACGATTCCGTTAGGCACCGTGATCTGCACACCCGCGGCACGACCGCCTAAACCTGCCTCAAAGCTTTGCACCGGTAATTCAGCGATGGCGCTACCTTTAACGGAGACGATGCTGCCGGTTACATCTTTTTTACGTTGTGTACCATATCCTACTACCACCACTTCGGAAATAGCTTTTGAATCGGGCAACAGGATAACGGTGCCTGTGGTATTACCTGTGACAGGCAGCGTTTTTGTTTCGTATCCTACAAAAGATACTTTCAATGAATTGATGTTTTCAGGCACAGCAAGCGAGAACTCGCCTTTTCCGTCGGTAACGGTGCCTGTTTTGCCTCCGGGTAAGCTCACAGAAACACCGGGTAATCCATTACCGGTATCGTCTGTTATCTTTCCTTTCACAGTGCGGGAATGCTGTGCCAGCAGCGAGGTTGCTATCAATAGCATACCTGCCAGCACGAGTAGAAGTTTCCTCATGTCAGTTTAGATTTAATTGTTGATAAAAATTACAATGGTGGTATCGGGATTTTTGGCAATAAACACCCTGCTCCGGCTCATGAACCGGATTGGCATGCATTAACAAAGACCAGGTTATTACTTAGCTAAAAGACTCTACAGTCCCGAGTTTTAAGGTTTTAGTTATAATAATAAAGGTTTAGATTCAGAACTTTGGTTGCTACTACAGTACAAATACTCACAATAAGGTTTGTTGCCAGATTTACTGGTTACTTAAAAATAAAAAAGAAATTTAACTTTTCATCGCAGTGATAAATATTACTTTGCATTCATCTCTTCAAAAACGATTTTCCAACACTCTAACATTTAGCTATCAGCGGCTTATATATTCAATTACCGACCGGAAATTTTTATTCTCCCCATCCGGTTAACGTATAGGCATAACCGGTGTCTTTCGGATGTGCTTTCCAGAGGGGCGTCAGATCGAGATCCGGATATTTTTTTTCTGCGATGGCAGCGAGTTCCAGGTAGCCATCTGCCTGCATCGGCTTAATTTGCCGGTATTGCCAGGCGGCGTTACCTGCAGCAAATGGAAGCATCCACTGGAAAGCCTTGCGCAGGCTTTTCTTACCGGGGCTTTCATAATTCCAGAGATCTACCTCTATCTTTTCCGCCATCAGTGCCAGTTCAAAAAATGCTTTCAGGTTAAAGTAAGAATAATTCCAGGAAAGGGTGCGCTCCAGTTCCAGCGGCTGCCGGCCATCGGCTTCAAATTGTTGTTCCATCCGTTGCCTGGTTTGTGTGAGCAGCAATTGTTTTGCCAGCGCCTGTTGTCCGGTGAACAATGCCATGGCTACTGCCTGTACATCGTACCAGGTACCATGATTATTTTTTGCTGCCAACTCCTCCTTCCCTATTTTACTGGTACGCATCCAGGCAAGGAACAGGTGGAACCAGTCCTGTATACTTTTGTATTCCGCCACCGGAAAGGCGGGCGAATCTTTCAGCAACTGCATTCCATCCATCAATGCAATTACAGCATGTGTATCTATTAAGCCAATACCCCGTCCTTCTGTAATACCTGGAATGGCCTGGCCGTAGTTGAGATTGGGATTCATCCGGGTAGCCGGATCGAGGAACCAGGTATGTAATAACGCCACTGCTTTGGTGGCGTATTGTTCCTTACCGGTATAAAACCAGGCAAGACCGAGCACATTTACATCGTTGCACAAGGCATTGAAATAAGAATCATCTTTAATCGTATATCGTTCCGGATTGGTCACTCCATCGCGACGGATGTATGGCAATCCGTTTGCTTTGGCGGAATCCGGCCACCAGTAGGGGCCTACACTCATGTAATCATGTTTGTCGCCACTCGGGGGGACTTTACTTTTAAAAGTAACCGCATACGGACCGTGTTGCAGCGCACGGTCAGCGCGCGTGAGTAATTCATGCAGCGCCTTTTCAGCTCCGGGCTGATGCGTTGCGATGGCTGCTTTCTGCGCCGTGAGCACGGCAGGGTCGAATAAAAATGTGCCAGGCGCGGCTTGTTGTGCGGCCGTATGTACGGGCAAACAGGTGATCAGTAAAATAAAGAGGGTACGGGTCAGGTGTAGCATAGTTAATACTTCCTTTCTAATTTAATCAATTTTCAACTCTTATTAAAAATCTTCTTCAATCGCAATAACCGGGTTTTTTACCGATATTCACGAGGCTACCTTTGTTTAAAAACATTGATGCTATGAATCATTATAACACCGTTGCCACGGCAATAGACTATATTAAAGAGCATTTCAAAACGCAGCCCGACTTACAGGAAATTGCTGCGGCCGTACATATGAGCCCATTTCATTTTCAGCGTGTATTTGCAGAGTGGGCAGGGGTAACACCTAAAAAGTTCCTGCAGTACCTTACGCTGGATTACGCCAAAACTATATTGAGAGAAGAAAAGGTAACCGTGTTCGATGCTGCCTTTGAAGCGGGGCTTTCGGGCACCGGCCGCCTGCACGACCTGTTTATCAATATAGAAAGTATGACGCCGGGAGAATATAAAAACGGCGGCAAGGCATTGCGCATTAATTACAGTTTTGCAGAGAGTCCGTTTGGTGATATCATTGTGGCATCTACCTCCAAAGGTATCTGCCATATGGCTTTTGCAGACGATCAGCAACTCGCCCTGCAGGCGCTGACCGCGCAGTTTCCCCATGCACAGTTTACCCAGATGGTGGACCTTATTCAGCAAAACACCCTGTATATTTTTACGCAGGACTGGAGCCGGCTGTCTGAAATAAAACTGCATTTGCGGGGAACGGACTTTCAACTGAAAGTATGGGAAGCCCTGCTGAAAATCCCGATGGGTAATTTAACTACCTACTCACAGCTGGCAACAACCCTTCAAAACCCAAATGCTTCCCGCGCAGTAGGCTCAGCGGTGGCACAGAATCCGGTGGCCTTCCTGATTCCTTGTCACCGTGTAATTAAAGCCACCGGCGACACCGGGCAATACCATTGGGGAAGCACACGTAAAAGCGCCATCATTGGCTGGGAAGCCGCCAAAAAAGGAAATACTGATGGATGGGAGATATAAACTGCCCGGTATTCCGGCAGCGTCCAAAAAACAAAGGGCTGCCCGCTTGTGTAGGACAGCCCCGTTTTTGCTTATGAAAAAAAGGACCAGCACTAAATAGTGCCTGCCGGTTAGACGAGGAAAAAAAAGTTTATCAGAAAAGTCAAAATATCACCATTGTATAAACGTCGTCAAACATGCCTGCAGGGCATGAGCATTAGTTCTCTCACGAAGATCAGCGTCCGGTTTAGATGTTAATCAAGTTAGTTTATCGTTTGTGATACTTCTTCTTCAGATTTTGGTTGCTATAAACACATCCTCCCGCAGATGCTTAGTAGTGCTTAATAGGTTACCTTAAAAATAAAAAATAATTTTGCATTTTCATATATAAATTTCCTGTTTGTTTAGAGTCCGCATTAAAAAACATATCGATATTTAGTATCAATCCTTTACATATACCAATATCCATGCGTTTTCTGACCTCCCCATAAAAAACAGTGAATCCGGAAAGAAACCTGCCGGTAAACCGGTGATATGGTGTGACCGGAGATGGCTGATCAATGTGTGCTGGAATGCCCGTATATACTTATCAGTGAGCGCTGGAATCTTACCAGATAATACGCAAATTTTGCCAAACAATCTATTTTTTTTAAGCGTATTATAAGGCGGCGCTCCGATTCTTACACCTAACTTTGCTATACCAAACACCAAAGTACCTACGGGAACGCGAACTTATGAATGTTTACAGTATAGTTAAAGGACCCCAACAGCCAGAGCTGCTTCATCATGAAACGCTGGCCGATATTTTTTCACAATCGGTGCAGGAACATGCCCATCAAACCGCACTGATATTCCAGCAACAAACACTTACTTATCAACAGCTGGATCACTGGAGCGATGCCATCGCCGTATTCCTGCAATCCAAAGGAATAGGTCCCGGCAGTGTGGTTGGGATCTGGTGGCCACGCAGCCTTGAACTGCATGCCGCTATACTGGGCATCATTAAAGCCGGTGCGGCTTATGTTCCCCTCGACCGGGAGATGCCGGCAGAAAGAGTAGAAGGTGTATTGACAGAAGTAAAGGCGGCGGCCTGCTTCAGCCAAGTTCCCCTCCAGCTGGAAGCCCCGGTGTTATCAGTACCACCGGTACCTGGCAGCACTGAAATATTCACCCTTAACGCCGGACCACAACCCGAAAATTTTGCTTACATATTATACACTTCCGGCAGTACCGGCAAACCCAAAGGCATCCCGATCAATCACCGGCAGATCTGCCACCTTATCAGGGCAGAACAAACCGTTTTAAATATCCGTGCCACCGATAAGGTGTACCAGGGTTTCTCCGTATCTTTTGATATGTGGTGCGAAGAAACCTGGCTGAGTTACTTTGCCGGCGCCACGCTCTGGGTGGCCGATGCCACCACCGCCAAAGCCATTGATGAACTGGGCGATGTATTGCGCCGTGAAAAAATCACCGTACTACATGCCGTTCCCAGCCTGCTCGCTATCATGGACGATAATATCCCCACGCTGCGCCTCATTAATGCCGGCGGCGAAGCCTGTACGCCACAGGTACTATCCAGGTGGGCTGTACCCCCGAGGCACTTTTATAACAGTTACGGGCCTACGGAAACAACAGTAAGCGCCACTTTTGCGGCGTTAAAGCCAGGAGATTATATCACCATCGGACAGCCGCTGCCCAATTACAACATGGCCGTGGTAGACGAAAAACTGGATATCCTCCCGGTAGGCGAACGCGGAGAACTGGTTATTTCAGGACCCGGCGTAGGCGACGGGTATATCGACCGCCCCGAGCTGACCCGCGAAAAATTTGTGGATAAGCCAGCTGCCATGACGGAACTACCCGGCTCACGCCTGTACCGCACCGGTGATGCCGCCATTATTTTACCGGATGGCAGTATCGACTTCCAGGGCCGCCTCGATGATCAGATCAAGCTGCGGGGATACAGGATTGAACTCGGGGAAATTGAAAACCAGCTCCATGCTATTGCCGGCATTGCCGCGGCAGCAGTAGCGGTAAAAAAAGACAGCAACGACCAGGATCAGCTGGTAGGTTATATTGTACAGGAAGATCATGCTCCTTTTGATGAATCCTTCCTCCGTGCAGTACTCGCCAAAGTATTACCACCCTATATGGTGCCCGGCACCATCGTAGCGCTGGAAGATATGCCCCGCCTGCCAAGCGGCAAAATAAACCGTAAAGCACTACCACTGCCTGCGGCCTTTGCACAGGTAACCACTCATGAAGCCATTGATCCGGACGCCCCTGTAGCCGACAGGATCAGTGCTATCCTGTCAAAGGTATTTCCGGATAAAACAATCGATCTTCAACAGGACTTTTTTACCGACCTGGGAGGACACTCCTTACTTGCAGCAGCTTTTGTATCACGACTGCGCCGTGAGGCCAATGTGCCTAATGCATCTCTCAAAGATATTTATATACACCGCCCCCTGCAGGAACTGGTAAATGTATGGGCCGCACAGCCACAGTCGGCCCCTAAGCCGCCCCGCGTTTTTAATAAAGTGCCGTGGTGGCGTCATCTCAGTTGCTGGATAGCACAAACTGTTGCCATACTGGTGATCTTCGGATTATTTGCCATGCAGATATTCCTCCCTTACCTGGGATATTATTACGTGGAACAGGATACCAGCCACCTTGGATATGCGATCCTTACCGCTCTTATCATGTTTTGCCTGTTACCGCCTCTCTTTTCCATGCTTATTATCAGCACCAAATGGCTGGTAATAGGCAAAATGAAAGCAGGAGATTATCCTTTATGGGGTACTTATTACTTCCGCTGGTGGCTGGTAAAAACAATCCAGCGCCTTATGCCTTCACAATTCCTCAATGGCACGCCTTTATACCCGGCTTATCTCCGGATGCTGGGCGTGAAAATAGCACCGGATGCGCAACTCGGCGCGGTAACCATTGGCGCAGAAGATCTTGTTACCATTGGCAGCGATGTAAGTATCAGTTCACAAGCTGTCATCAATAATGCGTTTGTGGAAGATGGATGGCTGAAACTACGCAGCGTGTATCTTGGCGATCATGCATACGTAGGCAGCAGTGCAGTTATTGGCGGCGACACGGTAATGGAAGCCTGGAGCGAATTACAGGACCTTAGTTTCCTGCCTGCCAACAGTACTGTGAAATCTGGCGAGGTATGGCAGGGTAGCCCGGCTGTACTAAAAGTAACTAAAAATATCAGTGAGCTGCCACAGCCCCTGCCGGTATCAAAAGCTACCCGCAGAAAATACAGCGCTATCTTTTCGCTGTTCCTGCTGGTATTTCCATTTACGGTGCTATTGCCGTTGTTGCCTACCATCATTACCCTCAACCAAATGGATAATGCCGCACCGGATTATAACTTCAATTATATGGTGATCACACCGGCGCTGGCGCTGAGTTATATTATTTTATTTACTGCGCAAACCGTGCTGCTTACCCGTTTACTGCAATGGGGAATTAAGCCGGGCACTTATCCTATTTACAGCGCATTTTATGCCCGTAAATGGTTTGCTGACCAGTTGATGTCGCTATCGCTGATTGTAATACATCCTATTTTTGCCACAGTGTATATCTCTTCGCTGTTCCGCGCACTGGGAGCCAAAATAGGCCGCAATACCGAAGTATCTACCGCCAGCAGCGTTACCCATCCTTTACTCGAAATAGGCGACGGCGCCTTTATTGCAGATGCGGTAACACTCGGCGAATCTGATGTACGCGGACAACAGCTGATACTCGAAAAAACGATCATACATAATACCAGCTTTGTTGGCAACAGTGCCCTGATACCACAGGGTTATGAATTGCCGGAGAATATGCTGATAGGCGTGTTATCTACACCACCCTCCAAAGAACAGCTGGCAGCAAGTACTGCCCGCGACTGGTTCGGCTCCCCGGCTATTGCGCTGCCACGCCGCCAGGAAAGTCATTTCTTTCCCCCGGAACTCACTACCCATCCATCGCCACAACGCAAACTGGCCAGGGCTACGGTTGAATTTATACGTATCCTCATCCCGGAAACAGTGGTGATCTGCTGCAGTATCCTGTTCATTGCCTATGCCCATGACCTTGTAACAGATGAACCCTGGTGGATGATCCTGTTGCAGTTCCCCTTCTATTATCTCTTTTTCCTGGGGCTGCCGGCATTCTTCTTTACCGTGCTGCTCAAATGGATTCTTGTAGGCAAATACAAGGCTTTACAAAGCCCCATGTGGACATCCAATGTATGGCGCAGTGAAGCGATTACTTCTACCTACGAAGCACTCTCTATTCCATTCCTGCTGGAATACCTGAAAGGGACTCCGTGGCTGCCGGTAATACTCCGCCTGCTGGGTGTAAAAACAGGCCACCGCGTATTACTGAATACCGCAGATATCACGGAATTTGACATGGTGGAAATAGGTACTGATAGTATGTTGAATGAAGACAGCGGCCCGCAGACACACCTGTTTGAAGACAGGGTGATGAAGATAGGACCCATTAAAGTAGGTCGCAGAAGCAGCATTGGCGCAAGGTCCATTATCCTGTACGATAGTGAAATAGGCGATGATGTAAATATTGCGCCGTTGTCGTTGTTAATGAAAGGAGAAAAATTACAACCTGGTACCAGCTGGACAGGCAGCCCGGTTAAACCGGAATAACGCTATCAACTATACGAAAATGATTAACATCCAATCCATACAAATAAAAGATCACTATGCTCTCATCAGCAACATGATGGAGCAGCTGCATCTTTCGGAAAAAGCATTTTTCCCGAAAACGGCCACCTGGGAAAGCATTGCATCCAACTATATGCAACATGTGATAGAAATGCAGGAAACCTGCGGTGGCACTTGCCTGCTGGCCTATGCAGGTGATAAACCAGCAGGCTTCATCTTTGCATATCCGGAAGAACCGGACGACAGCCGGATTGAAGATTATACGGGTAACACCCTCTATGTATCTGATGGTTATGTAGCAGATGAATTCCGCCGCCAGGGTATTTACAGGATGCTGAATGAAGAACTGGAACGGATATACGTAGCAATGGGTATTCGCAGGATAGTCAGATATACGCTGGCGAACAACCATCGTATGCAACGGTTCCTGGCATCGGAAAAATATGAGCCGGTACGGCTGGTATATGAGAAGTGGCTGACTTAACAGCCCCTTCTCTAATAGTCGATAGCATGGTCCTTTTTCACAGAAGCTCCGGCATATACTTTCTTTGAGGTCCATGGCTGCGCCGGTTCCGACCAGAACGGACTGTCGTAAGGTAAGCCCAATGCCAGGAAACCGGTGCTGCATAAATACAGGCTGCCGGTAGAGGTATAGGTATCTGCAATCTCCGGCTGATGCCCGCAGAAACCAATCTTCAGCCATCCTTTTTTATCAAAAGTACCGGGCACCTCAAATATTCGTTTATTCACTGCCGTTAGTGCACACCTTACCTGTGCGGGCGATATTTCTTCCGGCAGTTTTTCTTCCAGTGCAATTTGCGCAAGTGCCTGGAAAGCCGCGTTGCGGTAAGGCATGGAGCGACCCACTACCGGGAAAGTTCCTTCAGGAGAAATTTGCCTTTCAAGAATAGCGGCATAACGCTGCATTCGTTTTAATGCCAGTTCATAGTTTGCTTTACTTCCCTCTTCTTTTTCAGCCATCACCTTTAGTACGTCTACCAGCATGGGCTGGATCACAAAAGAGTTGTAATAGTCGTAATGAAAATGCGCGCCGTCGCCATACATACTGTCACCCTTATACCACTCCATCATTTTTTGCACGGCCAGGTCAATTGGTTTGCGGTCCCAGTCGGCGCCGAATTTCAGCAGCATGGCTTCAATGATGGCGGAGAACAATACCCAGTTGTTGGTAAATGCTTTAATGCTGCGTAAACTGATTAATCCATCTATTACCTGCTGTTGTGTTTTGGGAGTGAGCCTGCGCCATACATGCTTTGGTGCGCGTAATAATCCATGCGCGAGGAAAGCGCCGTCTACCAGTGGTTGTGCATCAAATTTGCCGGTAAAGTTCATATAGTCCGGGGATGCAGGATCTACTGCCATCGCTATTGCTTTGTGGGTCATTTCCAGCATGGCAATACGCTTGCTTCCCTCCATCGTGTTGTCTGGTCCAAGTTCCAGCCAGGGGGCAATGCCGGCCAGGGTTCTGCCAAATGCTTCGAGGTAGGTTACTTTCTCCACCGGTTTTCCATAGTTCGGCGCCACTTCGGTAGGCATGGTGGCTTTCAGTTTTCCTTTGCTCAGTTGCTCAATAACGGGCTGGCATATACGAATCATCAGATCCACATTATACTCCCTGTCATCGGGTGCAGGCTTTTCAGCCGCCATCGCTTTCAGCAATCCCTTTTCAGAGCCTATAGTACTTGCCACTCCTGCCATAGGAATAGCTTTGATAAAAAAACGTCTGTCCATGCAAATAAATTTACGGCATTATTTTGCCCATTGTTTATACCGGAGTAATGCTTCTATAAAGTAATAATCAGCATAAGTGAGCGGTACATCCACTTCCGATTTATTAGGCAGGTGGCCTACGCTATGCATCAGTATAAAATCATTGTTTTCTCCTTCCTTCGCCAGGTATGCCGGGCTGCAAAGGCTTGCCAGCATTTTTTCTGCTGCATTCCAGTAACGTTTGCCATCGGCTTTATTGGTGAAACGGCTTAGCTCCAGCAAGGCTGATGCAGCTACTGAAGCAGCAGATACATCACGCAGTGCGTTGGGAATATCCGGTGCGTCGTAGTCCCAGTAAGGCACGAGATCGGCCGGCATATGCGGGTTATCCAGGATAAAGTTTGCGATATGACGGGCCTGCTCCAGGTAGGCTTTATCTTTTGTATCGCGGTACATAAGGGTATAGCCATATAGTCCCCATGCTTGTCCGCGTGCCCAGGCAGAACTGTCGGCCAGTCCCTGATGTGTTTTACGTTCATTTACCGCACCGGTAGCGGGATCGTAATCCACTACGTGGTAAGAGCTGTAGTCCGGGCGGAAATGGTTCTTCATCGTAGTGTTAGCGTGTATGCGGGCGATTTCTGCAAACTTTTTGTCGCCGCTTTCGCGGGTAGCCCAGTTCAGCAGTTCGAGGTTCATCATGTTATCAATGATCACCGGGAACTTCCATGCGCCGTGATCCCATGATTTAATACAACCTACGGTTGGGTTAAAGCGGGTGGACAATGACTTTGCGCTGGTGAGCAAAATGGATTTGTAAGCGGTATCTTTTGTGATGCGGAGGGCATTGCCAAAGGGGCAATACATCATAAAGCCCAGGTCATGTGTGTGGGTATTGTACTGTTCTTTTTGTACCAGCGCCATTCTCTTCAGGGCTTCGTTTTTAAAGGCCGGATCTTTGGTATATTCAAAAAGGTACCAGTTGGTACCGGGATAAAAACCGGAGGTCCACCAGCCGGAGTTAGATGTCATCAAACTGCCATCTTTGCTGGTGCTGCGTGGCAGCAAACTATCGGGTACATGCGTCATCATCAGCTTGTACTGCCTGGCGGCGAATTGCAGGGTGGCATCTGCTTTTGCGAGTAGGGCTTTATCTACTTTACCCGCCTGCGCATACGATTGCATCATAAATGCCGGCAATAACAATACCGTAAAGAACAGGTTCTTCTTCATAATAACGTGATTATAGTATGATCATTTCTTTTTTCCACTGCTCTTTGCTGTACCAGCAGAAGATTCGCGGGCTATCAGTTGAATAGGTATTATTTCCTGTGAATAACGTGATACAGTGGAAGGTGCGGTACTGATCAGTTCCATGAGAGCGGCTACCACACGTTCCCCCATCATGGCCGGGTACTGGTCTACACTGGTAACAGCCGGCGTTACGATTTCTGTACGGGGATCATTGGAATACCCTACTATTTTCAGGTCTTCCGGCACCCTTACATTTATTTTCCGGCAATACTGCATGATGGTAATGGCTGTTGTATCGTTAGATGCAAAAACGCCATCGGGGAATGGAGGTTGCGAGAATATTTTTTCACAGGTTTGCCAGGCGTTATCGCGGGTGAGTTCGTGATAAAATACACGCGTTTTTTTAAACGGCAGTTTTGATTCCTGTAATGCATTCTTATACCCTGCTACCCTTTCCACATAAAGGTTACAGCTGAGCGGCCCGGAAATGTGAACAATATCTTTACAGCCTTTTTCTATCAGGTGGTTAGTGGCGGTATAACCTCCCAGGTAATCATCTCCCTTAATTACCTTTACATTGTAATCCTTCGGTACCCTGTCAAAAAATATCAGCGGAATTTTGTTGTCCTTGAATACATCGAAATGGGAAAAGTCGGTGGTATATAAAGTGGTAGATACCACCAATCCATCTACCCTGGCGGAATACAGCGTATTTACCAGTGCTATTTCCTGTTCGTAGGAATCGTTGGATTGGCAGATGATCAGGTTATATCCATGTTCCTGCAGCTTGTTTTGAATGATGGTGCTGATGGTAGCTGGAAAGAACATAGAGATACGCGGAACAATAAGCCCGATGGTTTTGCTTTTGTTGTTGCGTAACCCGGCGGCTAAGGCGTTGGGACGATAGCCGAGTTTACGGGCCATCTTCTTTACCTTATCTTTCGTACGTGCGCTGATGTTAGGATTATCATTCAGGGCGCGTGAAACAGTGGATACGGAGAGCTTCAGCTCTTCAGCAATATCCACAATTGTTTTTTCGGTACGTTTGCTCATGTATAGAGGCTATTAGCTGTAATATGTCCTGTTATCTTCCCATCCAGCCACCATCCACTGTAAGGATTGTACCATGTATGTAATCAGCCGCTTTTGAGGCAAGGAATATTGCTGGTCCGGCAAAATCTTCCGGTTCACCCCATCTGCCGGCCGGAATGCGGTCCAGTATAGCGCTGCTGCGTTGCTGATCTGCCCTGAGGGCTGCCGTATTATCCGTGGCAATATAACCCGGCGCAATGGCATTCACGTTTACACCTTTTGAAGCCCATTCATTGGCAAATGCCTTTACCAGTGAGCCTACGGCTCCTTTACTGGCTGCATATCCCGGTACGTTAATACCACCCTGGAAGGTGAGCAAAGACGCTGTAAAGATAACTTTTCCGCTTCCACGGGCAATCATTCCTTTTCCTATTTCGCGGGTCAGGATAAATTGGGCGTTCAGGTTGATGTTAATCACTTCGTCCCAGTACTCGTCCGGGTGCTCTGCGGCGGGTTTACGGAGAATAGTGCCGGCGTTATTGACGAGAATATCTATTACCGGAACGTCCTGTTCCAGTTGTTTAATAAAGGCATAAAGGCTGGTCCGGTTGGAAAAGTCGGATTGATAGGCCTTAAAACTACGGCCCAATGCTTTTACTTCTTTTTCCACTTCGCTGCCCTCCAGCTCCAGGGAGGCTGAAACCCCGATAATATCTGCACCTGCGGTAGCCAGTGCCACTGCCATTGCTTTTCCTATGCCACGTTTGCAGCCGGTAACCAGCGCAGTTTTTCCTTTTAACTGAAATAAGTCCATGATGAATAAGTTGGAGTTTTCCGGCGGGCCAGTGGTGGCCTGCCGGAAAAGTTATTGAATCGTTACCTGTAAGGGTTGTTTAATCTTCCGGGCGAATGTTTCGAGATAAGCGAACCACTCTTCGGCAGAAGTGATCCTGCCACCTTTGCTCCATGCTGCCCCGAAATAGTACTCATATGGCTGCTGGCTCCCTGCTGTTCCGGGACTCAGCAAATGTACATGATCCGTTTTCATTCCGGGTACTTCCCGTGCAAAAACACAACCTATGCCCAGCGTGCCATCGTCGCCATGAGCGGGCTCCCAATAACCCATTACGCCTGTTTTCTCATCCAGCAATACGGTGCCGGGCTCTTTGCGTTTTACAATACCTGTTACCACGGGGATGTCATTCCCTTTGAAGCTGTATTGTACCTGCATTTTATTGAGCTGGGAACCTGCATCCAGGGAGATGGTTTTAGTAACGGTAACGGCGGTGTTGCCTGCCTGCCAGGTATCGTAGGTGAGGGAGAAAGTGGTGCGCAACGGACCATTGTCGAGGGTTTTCGACTGCCGGTAGTTTTTTGGGAAATAGATGGTATCCTGTCCGGATGGCGCTGTGTCACCTGCGCCAAGTGTTAAGCCCACGCTGTAATAGTCCAGTCCCTGCCCGTTATCGTGGTGATAGTTGTCCAGTTTATACCAGGTGTCAATCACCATATCGGTTGTACGCTTGGCCCATACATCAATACCATAGGCCATTTCTTTTGGTACTTTTTCAAGCGCCTTGCCATACATGCGATAGGCCATGCGGTCGTTTTCCCAGGCGTAATCATCTTTACGCTCCGGCACATAACGGCCGTATGCCTTTGCCTTTACGGGCGCAGGGGCGCCTTCCACTACCCGCGCATACAAACTTGCAGCAGCGGGCAGTGTTACCTGTACCAATATCTTCTTTGGCGATTTACCGCCTTCATAAATCAGTTGATAAGGAATTTCCTGTCCGCTCAATACGTCCACTATCTTAAAACCTTTCAGCGTTTGTTTGGATAATTTTGCACTGAAAGCGGGGTAAGGAATTTCTGTCACTTCTTCTATCCTGTTGATACCAGTGTTATTGGAGATGATTACCTGGGCAGCAGCACTTTTCCGGAGATCATATTTGATCAGTTCCGAGCCTGCTAACAGGAACGCACCTACGCCATATACTTCGGTATCATTGGCGGTTGCTTTTCCGGGTGCAGCGCCTATTTCCTGCACAAATCCCAGCTTACCATCCGGGTGCACGCAGCCGGTAAGCGCTTCCCATCCCTTTTGTATCACCGGTAAAAATTCCTTCTCCGGTAAAAGACCACTATTCACTCCCCACATCAACGCATATACGTAAAAGCCGGTGCCGCTTGTTTCCTTTGCTGGGTAGCTTTCAGGGTCCAGTAAGCTGGCGTGCCAGGTACCATCGGCTGTTTGCAGGGCTTTTATGCGGTAAGCCATTTGTTTATACAACTCCTGGAAACGTGCCTTTCCGGCGTAGCCGGCGGGCATATTATCCAGCATACGAACCAGGCCGCCCATTACCCAACCGTTGCCACGGCTCCAGTATACATTGGTCCCGTTCTTTTCTTTTTTTCCGATATAGCTGCCATCGCGGTAATAAAGGCTGTCCTGTTTATTATACAGGTAGTCTGTTGTTTTCCACCATAGCTTATCTGCGGTGGCCAGGTAACGCGGATCACCGGTGGCCGTGCTTAAATATGCCAATGCCGGGGGGCCCATGAATAAGGCATCACACCAGGCCCATTCGCGGTGGTGAACACCATTTTTCCATTCGAGTGATTCTGTATGCGGCGCTGCCACAATGCTATCTGCCAGCTTACGGAACTTATCGGTCATTACCGGATCTTTATAGACACTATTCAATTGTGAATAGAGCTGACCTACGCAATATTCATCTGCGAAGAAACGATCGGGCCCGGTGTTCCAGTTGTTGTCTTTCCCTACCTGTACCAGGCGGTCCACAAAAAAGGGATTGGATGTTACCTGGGCCAGCGACATCATACCGGCGTACATTGCGCCATTGGTCCAGTCGGTAGGCGCGTGGTTCCAGCCATTTTCAGCTATATGGCGCCATTGCCAGGAAGCCACTTTTTCCATTTGCGCCCTTACCGCAGCTGCGGTATAGGCATCCGTGAAAGCCGTGGCATGCAGGCTGGTAACGGGTTCCGCAGCATGCACCGGTAAGCCGGCATGCAGGAAAGACAAGCCCAGCAAGCTTCCTGCGATAATTTTTTTCATCATCATGATAGCAGCTATTATCAGTTCATTAACGTAGTTCCGTGATCTTGCAATGATCCATATCACTGTAGTCGAGGTTTTCACCGGCCATACCCCATATAAAAGTATAGTTGCTGGTGCCGGCGCCGGAGTGAATGGACCAGGGTGGGGAAATAACCGCCTGTTCATTCTGCATCCAGATATGCCGGCTTTCCTGTGGCTGTCCCATGAAGTGGCATACAGACTGGCCTTCCGGTATTTCAAAGTAAAAATATACTTCCATTCTTCTGTCGTGCGTATGCGCCGGCATGGTGTTCCATACGCTGCCTGGTTGCAGCTCTGTCATGCCCATTTGCAGCTGGCAGGTTTCCAGCACGCTGTTCACCAGCAGTTTATTGATGGTGCGGTGATTGGCAGTTTCCAATGTGCCCAGTGTTACCACTTCCGCTTCTTTTTTAGACACTTTACGGGTTGGGTAGCTATGATGCGCTGGTGTGGAGTTGAGGTAAAATTTAGCGGGTGTTGCTGCGTTTTTACTGGAGAAGATCACCTGTTGTTTTCCTTTGCCGATGTATAATGCTTCTTTATACGCCAGTTCAAATTTCTCACCGTCTACTTCCACTATGCCATCACCACCTACGTTGATCATGCCCAGTTCTCTTCTTTCCAGGAAATAGGTTGCTTTCAGCAGGTCAATGGTGTCCAGTGTTACCGGTCCTTTTACGGGCATGGCGCCGCCTGTGAGGTAGCGGTCATAATGTGTGTGGGTCCAGGCAATGTGGTCGGCGTCGAAGATTTTCTCCATTAAAAATGCCTGCCTGAGTTGTGCAGTGTCCATTTGCTTTACTTCAGCCGGACTGCTGGCATATCTTGATTCGAACGTGGTGCTCATATAGTCTGCATGTTTTTATTTATTTGAAACAGTAGCTGATGGTTCTTCTTCAGCTTACCGGCAATTTACATCATTATCTTTCCGGATAATTTTTGCTAATCAGGCGAAAACTCTAAAGTAATGCAAACGTTTGCAAAAATCAAGCATTTATTTAAAAAAATGCCTTCACAGGATGGCCAAATTCCTTTATTTACGGCGCATCACGAACTCCACCGAGTGTTTGCCGGTTAACGCCTGCTTCCGGGCCTTCAGGCTGATGCGTGTTACATACTCGCCCCACACCGGTGATAAGCGGCCGTCTTTTATTTCCTGTTGTTCCGCAGTTGCTTCAAATAAGGTAGGATCGTAGGTCAGTAACAGGTCAGCTGTGCTGCCTTTCAGTAAAATCCTCCCTGGCGTATGGATATCGGCATCCAGGCTGGTCATAAAATGCAGCAGGAAGGGCTCCTTCCAATCTTTCAACTGGTATGTTTCTGATAACTGCAGTGAAGTTTTGGCGGGGTTGAATGTAAAGGTGCGCTTCCAGGATTGCACCATAGCTGCCTCGGGATACGCCGCGGCAATGTCCATACTCAGCTTGTTACGGCTGTATTGCACAGCAGTAGCCTGGAACTGCCGGCCATCGCGTTGCTGAACACCGTTGATAGTAGGACAGTTATGCCATTGCGATTGCATAAACCATAGCTTATAGCGGTCGGCACTGAATGTTTGCTTTGTATAAGTGCCTACGCCCACATCAATAATGGCGGGTTTCCCATCCATGTACAGCACAAAATTCCCCACGTCGTTGTGATTATGGCTTTCTGCATTATGTCCGCCCTGTGCGGCAAAGAACAAGCCTTTGGATACGCCGGCTTCTGAGCGAAGGGACAATACCTGCAAATCCGGGAGCCAGTTTTCAGCGGTATAAGGGGCTGCTGCTTTAGCAGATAACAGGGCGTTGCGAAGTTCCACGTTATACACAAAGAAAGCCAGGGAAGGCGTCTTCACCCTGTTGGTGTCGGGGCTCTCCAGCCTTGAGAGATAAGCGGCGAAGTTGACCAGCAATGGATCATGAAAGGCTGCTCCGAATAAATACACCGTATGTGCGGGCGGAATGGTGCTGGCAGAAGCATCTGCAAAATTCACAAACCGGCTGCTGTCCACATGCATTTTATAAATGTAGGCCCCAATGCGGTGAATCAGTTCATTGTTGCTCCAGCTCAGCTGGTGTGCAGAAGCACTGTTCAGCAAATCGATAAATTCAATGAGTTTACCTCCTGCATGTCCCCAATAGGTAGGTCCTTCATCGCAGCCGCCATCCTCCGGATAGCCGTTCACGAAATTATCCGCGCTGCGGATCGTTTTCTCAATTACTTTATTTCGTATATCCGTTTCATTTATACCCAGTAACGCAGTTTGTAAAACATTGGTATTGATCCAGATATTCCAGTTATTCACGCTGCGGCCGGCCCATCCCATCCACCAGAAATCGGTCCGTTTCAGGTAAGGCTCCACAATGCGGTGTTGTAGTTCATAGGTGATCCGCTTATTTACTACCGGGGAAAATTTATCCAGCTGATCGTGCAGCAGGAACTGTGCCCAGCTCAGTGTGGCGGCAGTTTCCCCTGCAAACAGGTCTACCACCGGCTCTTCAGGGTCCGGCAGATCGCTGCCTGCTTTCTGTGCCCCGATATGTGCCGGCAATACCCAGGTGCTTTCTTCCAGGATCAGCCATAAACCATTTACGATTTGCGGTATATACTTTCCTTTCCCCTCCACCAGTTCTCCTGCCACTAATGCCGCTAATACCTTCCGGCGTTCAAACTGTGCATTTTCAAAATTTACGCGGTTGCCATTATCACGGTATTGCAGGTATAAAGTAGCCGGCAATGAAGGCCAGCTGAACGATAAATTTTTATCCGCTTCCTTCAGCAATATGGCCCTGCTGGCGGCCGGCAGGCCGGCAATTTGTTCCACGATGGATTTATATCGTTGCTGCCTCCATTGCACAATATTTTTAAATGCAGCATCACTACCTTTCTGCCTGTATTCTTCGTACAAATAATTTCTTGTTTTACCAGCATCCTGGGCACCAACGTTGCCGCCTATACTAATACCTGAAAAGAGCAATACCGTGCATACCAGTTTTTTAACGTGCATTTGACATTTATTTTTAATAAGATATAAGCAGGACGGAATTATAGGCTAAGGTGTGGAGAGGCACTGTCATGTATTTGTTACAATACTGTCATTCATTGTTCACCTGGTGCTTACTTTCAAACGGAATCGTGCCGCCTCCGGTAAATAGTGCCCATACCGGCATCTTTAAAAATATTACCTCTTCTCCCATGGAATTTACTAGTTTCATCGCCGGAAACCCGCGCCGGTGAATCAAAAATATCAAAATATACCAGAATTACAAACGTTTGCATAAACATTACCGGATAACTACCTGCTCCTATCCGGCCGGTGAAATCCTACTGATAGCCGATTAACAATTTATAATTCATTCCTGACCTGCTCCCATAAGGTGTTCCAGCGGTATAATCAAATAGTCAAAATCTTATCATGGATTAACATTTTACTATCACCAGCCGGAGCAGTTATTTACTACTTTAGCTCCTATGAACGCTTATTTACAAATTCATCCTGACGATAATGTGCTGGTAGCCTTACAGGATATACCGGTAGGAACCGATATCTCATTTAACGGACATAACATTCAACTGCAACAAAATATTTCTGCTAAACATAAATTCCTGGTAAATGATATCCGTGAAGGGGATCCCATCACGATGTATGGCGTGCTGGTGGGCAAAGCCAGCAAAAGCATCAGGAGGGGAGAAACCATTACCACGGAAAATGTGATCCATGATGCCAACGCATTTCATGAAAAAGACAGCTCCCTGGAATGGCAGGCGCCCGATGTGAGTAAATGGAAAACCCGCACCTTTATGGGCTACCACCGGGCCGATGGCCAGGTAGGCACCCGTAATTACTGGCTGGTAATTCCATTGGTTTTTTGTGAAAACAGGAATGTAAGTGTAATTAAAACTGCCTTCGAAAAGGGTCTTGGTTTTTCTCCTGCCGAAGTATACAACGAACAGGTAACAGACCTGGTTTCGCTTTACAAAAGCGGTGACCTGGAAGCCATTAAAAACTACGAGGCAGGCGCACTAACGGAAACGAGTAAACGTAACGTAGTTTTCCCGAATATTGACGGTATCAAATTCCTCACCCATGAGGGAGGCTGCGGAGGAACCCGCCAGGACTCAGACGCTTTATGTGCCCTGCTGGCCGGTTATATTCATCACTCCAATGTTGCCGGAGCCACTATTCTTAGCCTGGGATGCCAACATGCGCAGGTATCTATCCTCCAGGAATCACTGAAAAAGCTCAACCCGGCCTTTAACAAGCCGGTATTGGTATACGAACAGCAGAAAAGTGCTTCCGAATTTGCGATGCTGTCTGCCGCCATCAAAGACACGTTCCTGGCGCTGGTGGAAGCCAATAAGCTGACCCGCAAGCCAAGCCCGCTCTCCAAACTGGTCATCGGACTCGAATGCGGGGGCTCTGACGGATTTTCCGGCATTTCGGCTAACCCGGCCGTAGGTCATACCTCCGACCTCCTGGTAGCGCTGGGCGGCACTTCCATTCTTTCTGAATTCCCTGAACTCTGCGGCGTGGAACAGGAACTGATTAACCGCTGCCAGACAGAAGAAATTTCCGATAAATTCATCCGCATTATGCGCATATATGAAAACCAGGCCCAGTCAGTGGGTTCCGGTTTTTATATGAACCCTTCTCCGGGAAATATCAAAGACGGCCTCGTTACAGATGCCATCAAATCTGCCGGGGCAGCTAAAAAAGGCGGCACCTCCCCGGTTACAGACGTACTGGATTATACAGAATATGTCACCAAACCCGGTCTGAACCTGCTTTGCACGCCTGGTAACGATGTTGAATCCACTTCAGCAGAAGTTGGTTCCGGCGCTAACGTGGTGTTGTTTACCACGGGCCTCGGCACGCCTACCGGCAACCCGATTGCACCGGTAGTAAAACTGGCCACCAATACCAAACTGGCCACCCGCATGAAAGATATCATCGACATCAACACCGGTACTATCATCAGCGGCGAACAAACCATTGCCGGCATGGGAGAAGAAATCCTGGAATACGTTATCCGTACCGCCAGCGGCGAAGTGCATACAAAGGCCGAGCAGCTTAACCAGGACGATTTTATTCCATGGAAACGGGGAGTTTCTTTGTAGCGAAGGTTGTCTTACTCAGGATTACGCTGATTAAGCTGATTACTTTGATTTTGTCTTTTTGATTTTATTTTGATTTTACTTTTGATTTGTGAATTAAGAGAGATACTAAGCGAATAATTTTTGATACTCATAAGAATAAAAACAAACGTCCGGACATCTGCCCGGACGTTTTCTATTTAAAGGAATTTACAATTCTTTCTTACTCTTATTAAATCTTATAAATCAAAATAAAATCAAAAAGACAAAATCAAAGTAATCAGCTTAATCAGTGTAATCCTGAGTAAGACAAAATCCGCTTAGTTCAGGTTAACCGCCTCCATTTTAGGGGCAAAGAAGTGCATTACGGTCCAGGCTACCAGGTAGGCTAAAGCGCAAATGGTGAATAGGATATTGTAGCCAATACCAATGTTGCCGATTAATTTATAATGATCCAGCATAGCGCCGATCAGCATGGGAAACAGCGTACCGCCAATAGATCCGGCCATACCACCGATACCCACTACAGAACTTACCGCCCGTTTAGGGAACATATCAGATGCAGTGGTGAATATAGTGGCGGACCATGCCTGGTGTGCTGCGGTAGCCAGGCTGATCAATGCAATAGCGAACCATACATTATTGGAATACTGTATAAGCATAATAGGCAATACACAAAGCGCAAAGATCAACATAGACACTTTACGGGCTTTGAAAACCGGCCAACCGGATTTGATCAGGTGGGAAGATAACCATCCGCCACCGATGCTGCCAAAGCTGGTAATGGAATAGATGATGATTACCGGCAGACCCAGCGTTTCTTTCATATTTACATGGAAAATAGATTCCAGGTAACCTGGTAACCAGAACAGGAAAAACCACCATACGGGGTCTGTCAGTAGTTTTCCAAATATGAAAGCCCATGTTTGCCTGATACCCAGGAGTTTACTCCATTTAATGGGTTTGGGTTTCAGTTCTTCCACTTCCTGGTCGGAATGGATATGATCAAATTCTGCTTTGGATAATTTCTTGTGACGGGCAGGAATTTCATAATAGATCCACCAGAATATCAACCAGATAAAACCGATGGCGCCGGTCCATACAAAAGCATTTCTCCAGCCATGATTGCTGGCCAGCCAGTATACCATAGCCGGTCCTATAACAGCCGCAATATTGGAACCTGAGTTAAAAATGCCTGTAGCCAGTGCCCGCTCCTTTTTTGGAAACCATTCCGCGGTGGCTTTAATAGCCGCAGGGAAGTTACCCGCTTCACTCACACCCAGGATAGATCTTACCACACCAAAACCCAGCGTGGAACGCACCAGTCCATGTGCCATCGCCGACAGGCTCCATACCACAATAGATACCGCGTATCCCAGTTTGGAACCTATCTTATCTACCAATGCGCCAAAGAAAAGCAAGCCAATCGCGTAGGAAGCGGAAAATGCCATTACCAGGTTGCTGTACGCCGTTTCCGACCAGTTAAACTCGGCTGATAAATCAGTTTTAAGCAATCCTAATATCTGTCTGTCTATATAATTAATGGTTGTAGCAACAAATAAAAGTGCACATACCCTCCAGCGATACTTACCTAAAGTTGTGGAATTCATTACGGTTTATTTGGAATTTATAAAGTGCATAAGTTACTTCTTAGCCCTGAGAAATGCAAACGTTTGCACTATTTTATCTTTCAGCGCGCCCCAGTCCTTACTTTCAATCAGGGACTTAGACAGCAAATTAGACCCCATTCCCACGCATACCACGCCGGCATCAAACCAGGCATCCATACTAATACGAGTAGGTTCTACACCGCCTGTAGGCATAAACTTCAGTTGCGGGAACAGCGGCTTAATGGAATTTACATAGCCCGGTCCGAGTACATTACCCGGAAACAGCTTCACCAGCCGGGCGCCATTCTTTTCGGCAACAGCAATTTCGGTAGGCGTCATACAGCCGGGAATCCAGGTAATGCTTTCAGCACTGCAATATGTAGCCGTTTCCGGATCGGTTACGGGACAAACGATAAAGTCGGCGCCCATACCGGTATATACTGCGGCATCTGATGCGTTTTTAATAGTTCCGATACCCAGGTACAAATCCGGCATGGCAGCCAGTTTCCTGTCGCGCAGGGTAGCAAAGTTCTTTCGTGCATTTTCTCCCCTGCTGGTAAATTCAAATACCCGTAAGCCGCCATCATAACAGGCTTGCAGTACTTCCAGGCAAACATTTTCATCATCATGATAAAAAACCGGAATAATCCCGCTTTGCTCAAATGCTGCTATAATTGTATCAGGACTTGGTGCCATATGCTATATCAGTTTTATTATTTCTTTCTCAGAGGTAGTATTAAAATCTCCCATCACAAAAAATTTGGAATACGCGGCAGCGGCGGCAAAGGAAATGATCTGCTGATCGTCCAGTCCCTGCAGCTGTGCATGTATTAACCCGGCCATGAAGCAGTCTCCGCTACCTACGCGATCCACCACGTCATTGGTATCATATTCACGGGAAATACTCATCTGTCCTTCGTTATAGTAAAAAGCGTAGTACAAATTATGAGTAGGAGCATTGCTGAAACGGAAAGTGAACGCCACCCGCTTGCAACGCTTATACGTAGCAGTGATTTCTGCTGCTACCTTTTCTGCCTGTTGCAGGTAGGTGTCCTTGCTATTGGCTTCCAGCGCAGCTGTATCCAGTACGGTATCCAGCATGTTATTGGCTGCC
The DNA here is from genome assembly GCF_050434025.1 of Chitinophaga sp. W3I9. Classification (NCBI taxonomy): domain Bacteria; kingdom Pseudomonadati; phylum Bacteroidota; class Chitinophagia; order Chitinophagales; family Chitinophagaceae; genus Chitinophaga; species Chitinophaga sp. W3I9. The sequence goes on along the minus strand of NZ_JBNPWC010000001.1, from coordinate 1,909,821 downwards.
CAGATGTTGCCCATGATTACATCACAGTACTGCACCAGCTCCGGCATCACATCCACCGGCTTTTTCCCATACTGCCATAGCTTGCTGCGGTAGTTAAGATCCGTGGAAATGATCAACCCCTTCCGGGTAGCCGCTTCCAATACTTCCTTGCAAACTGCGGCTGCATCGGGGTTTAAGGCGGGCGTAATAGCGCTCCAGTGAAACCATTCGGCATCACCAAGCAAACTGTCCCAATCAACCGTGCCGGGGGCTATCTGGCTGAAAGACGACCATGCCCTGTCGTACACCACTTCTGCATGTTTAAGGTCGCTGCCCTGTGCCAGGTAATAAATACCAATGCGCGCGCCGCCCCACAATACCCTGTCGGTATGGATACCGCGGTTACTCAGTTGCTCCAGCACGTCTTTCGACAGGCCGTTTTCAGGCACTTTGCTGATATAGGCCACTTCTGTGCCCCAGTTGGCCAATGCAGCGGCAACGTTGGCTTCCGCACCGCCTACGTAAATGGCGGCAGTATTTTGTGCCAGCTGCGGCGACAAGCGTAATAATATTTCTCCGAATGTGATAACTTTTACCGGCTTCATTAGAATCCAAAATATGCTTTTGCGTTATAGTAACATATATCCTGTACCATTTTCCCTAACCAGGCAATATCATTTGGCAGCTCTCCCTGCTCCACATCGTTGCCGATCAGGTTACACAAAATACGGCGAAAATATTCATGGCGGGAATAAGACAGAAAACTTCTGGAATCGGTTAGCATTCCTACAAACCGGCTCAGCAGGCCCATGTTGCTTAATACGTTCATCTGCTTTTCCATACCGTCTTTCTGATCCAGAAACCACCACCCGGAACCATACTGGATTTTACCGGCAACGGTGCCATCCTGGAAGTTGCCTGCCATAGTCGCAAAAACTTCGTTGTAAGAAGGGTTGAGGTTATACACTACTGTCTTTGTTAACTTATCTTTCTTATCCAGTGCATCTAAAAATGCGCTCATGGCTTCCGCAACGCGCCAGTCGCCGATAGAATCCACACCTGCATCTGCCCCTACCCGTTGCAGCAGGCGGGAATTATTATTACGGATAGCGCCTACGTGAAACTGTTGTGTCCATTCCCGTTCGTGGTTCCACTCGCAAACAGCCAGCAGGATCGCCGTTTTAAACTGTGCATTCTCGTAAGGCGTTGCTGCGCGATGGTCTCGGGTATTATTGAAAATAGTGTCCAGTTCCTTTCCGGTAGCCGGTGAAAAATAAAAGGTGCTGATGCCATGATCACTCAGGCGGCAGCCGGCTTCATGAAAATAGGTATGCCGGCTATGTAATGCTTCTATGAGATCATCGAACCTGGTGATTTCTTTATTGGTAACTGCCGCCAGCTCGTTAATAAAACGGTTGAACACCCCGGGATTGTCCACTGCCATGGCCCTGTCGGGGCGGAAGGTAGGCAGCACCCGTGTGCCGAAAGGCTTATTGGCAATAGCACGGTGGTGTTCCAGCGAATCTACCGGGTCGTCGGTTGTGCACAGCGTGTCTACTTTATAATGTTGCAGGAGTGTTTGTGTGGATAACCGGGGTAATTGTGCATTACAGTCGTGGTATATCTTCTCCGCCGTTTTTTCATTAAGCAGGTCCGTTACACCAAAAGGATTCTTTAATTCCATGTGCGACCAATGATACAACGGATTCCGCATGGTATACGGCGTAGTAGCTGCCCAATGGCGAAATTTCGTATAGTCGTCGGCGGGGCCGGTAATAAACTCTTCCGGTACGCCATTGGCACGCATGGCCCGCCATTTATAATGGTCTCCTTTCAGCCAGATGGCATACAGGTTGGCAAATGTTTTATTCCCTGCTATTTCGTCCGGTGGCAGGTGGTTATGATAATCTATCACCGGCATGGACGCGGCGTAATCAAAATATAATCGTTTAGCCGTTTCCGTTTTTAATAAAAAATCTTCAGACAGAAATTCCTTCATAACATGATTAATTTTTGAGCAGCTGCGATTGAATAAATGCTTTCACGCCGTTGCTTTTCAGCATTTTTAAGATCCCGGCCACCTGTTCAGCAAAACCGGGAATGGCCGACAGATCTGTTTCCCATAAACGTTTATCACTGCAGATCCCGGTTACCATATCGCTTATATTGGTGTGATCACGCCACCAGGCGGCAAAAACCGTGGCGTTATCATCGGTAATGACATATTCCTCCCCGTTCCTGCTGCCGTAATATTTACCGGCTTCTTCCCTCGCCGGCTGCAGGAACAGCAGCATGGCGGCGAAGCCCAGGCACAGATGAGGCGGGAGCGCTTTGTATTTTTCGTAGTAACGTACCAGTGTGCGCACGTTGCGCGCATTCATCTTGGAACTTTCCTGGAACGTGATGCTGATGAGCTTATGCGCAATAAACGGATTGGCAAAACGATCGAGCACTTCCGGTGCAAACGCGGCGGCCGTAGGACAAGCCTCTTCAATGGTAGGCAGTATTTCCCGGAGCACGACTTCTTTGAAGAAATGACTCATATAATCGTCCTGCATGCACTCGTATACGGTGTTGAGGCCCGACAGGAAAGCCAATGGCACTGCCGCGGTATGACTACCGTTCAGTAACCGGAGCTTCTGTTCACGGAACGGGGTGATGCTGGGCTCAATCAACATTCTTTCATCTGCCTTATAAAAAGATAATACGGAACGGGTACGTTCATTCCCTTCTATGGCCCACAACAGATAGGGTTCTACTTCTATCCATAATTTATCGGTGTACCCGGCCTTTTGTTCAATTTCCGCCAGGTTACGGGGTTTACCGGGAACGATCCTGTCGACCAGGGAATTGCAGAATTGATTATCCTGCTGGATCCACGTGATAAATGCCGGCGGCAGTTCATTATAGGCGGCCAATTGCAATACAATATCTTTTAAAAGGCGGCCATTGTCTACCACCAGTTCCGTGGGTACAATGACGAAGCCGGTATTGGCGCTACCTTTAAAAAAGGTAAACCGCTCCCACAGCACCGCCAGCAATTTGCCCGGGAAGGAGGCTGGTACGCCGTCTGCTATTTTTTCCGGAACATATTGGATTCCTACTTCTGTGGTATTGGAGATAATTGTTTGTAAAGCGGGCTGATGAACCGCAGCTAATATTTCCTGCCATTCTGCATTCGATTGCAAAACCCGGCTAATAGCGGCGTTGATCAGCACCTGATCTACCAGTTCTCCCTGGGAAACACCTTTGATATGGGTGGTAAACAGGCTATCCTGACTGGAAAAATCAATGGTATCGCCATCGGTCGATTTCACTACCACAATCCTTCCTTCGTAAATTCCCTGGCGGTTGGCTTTATCTACAAGGTAGTCTACTAAACCGCGTAAAAGCACGCCGGTACCGAATTGAAGGATCTTTTCCGGGAAGGTGAATGTTTTTTCATGAACGCCGGAATCCTGGTTTTTAAATATAAGCTCTTTGTTTAATATAGGTAGCATTGCGACTAATTTATGCTAAAAGGTGGCTAAAACTAATAAATATATAATTCACAACTAACAATTTATAGTGTTTCGGAAAATAATCGCCAAAACTTGTTAAAATTATACCAGGGATATAATTAGAATCAATCCCGCCATTGTCAGGATCAATAAAGCACAGATGGCCGTTGGCTTAAATTTAAGTAATTTTGTTGCTCTAAACTTTTATAAATGAGCAAGCATGGTAAAGTGCTGGTAGCCATGAGTGGTGGTATTGACAGCACTGTTACAGCGCTGATGCTGCATGAACAGGGGTATGACGTGGTGGGCATCACCATGAAAACCTGGGATTATGCATCTGCTGGTTCCAGTAAAAAGGAAACCGGCTGCTGTAACCTGGATTCTTTTAACGACGCCCGCGCGGCAGCGGTGCATCACGGCTTCCCACACTTTGTGCTGGACATCCGTGATGAATTTGGTGATTTTGTAGTGAATAATTTTGTCGAGGAATATATCGCAGGACGTACGCCTAACCCGTGCGTACTGTGCAATACCCATATAAAATGGCGCGCACTGATGAAACGTGCAGACGCAATGGATTGTGAGTTTATTGCGACTGGTCACTATGGCCAGATCCGTCAGCACGACAATGGCCGCTATGTAATCAGCAAAGGCCTGGATGAAACCAAGGACCAAAGCTATGTGCTGTGGGGCATTCAACAGGATGTACTGGCCCGCACAATTCTTCCTTTAGGCAAATACCGTAAAACACAAATACGCCAGATGGCCTTTGATTTCGGTTATCCCGAACTGGCTAAAAAAGCAGAAAGCTATGAGATATGCTTTGTGCCGGATAACGACTACCGCGGTTTTCTGAAAAGAAAAGTAGCCGGACTGGAAGAAAGAGTAAACGGCGGCAATTTTGTGCTGGCAGACGGCACGATCGTTGGCCATCACAAGGGTTACCCCTTCTATACCGTTGGGCAGCGTAAAGGGCTTGATATCGCCCTCGGACGTCCTGTTTTTGTAACGGAGATTATTCCCGAAACCAACACCGTGGTGTTAGGTAATGAAGATGAATTACAGAGAAGCGAAATGTTTGTAAGCGGCATTAACATGGGTAAATACGATACCATTCCAGATGGCATGGAAGCGGTTACCAAGATCCGCTATAAAGATAAAGGCGCGCTGAGTAACCTGTACAATGAAAACGGACAGGTAAAAGTAAGCTTCTACGAAAGTGTGAAAGGCATAGCCCCGGGCCAGTCGGCTGTTTTTTATGAAGGCGACGATGTAGTTGGCGGAGGAATTATCCAGCGGACGATGCCGGTTTTGTAAAAATTAATTTCATAAAAAAGGGTGGGAAGACAAATCTTCCCACCCTTTTTTTATCTTCAAAAACTAAGACAATCTTACTGCATACATGGTATCCGCGCCCTTGTCGTATCCGGCAATTACGCCTCCTTCCTGCTTCCGCAGATCACTGATCTCTTCTATATATTTCACCACTTCTTCATTCTCCTGTTTAAAAACAGAGCAGGTGATATAGATCAGCGAGCCTCCTTTTTTTACAAATGGCGCTACATTATGAGCAATCTTTTTCTGTAACTGCTGGTATTTCCCGATCTCCTCTTTTTTAAAGAAGGAGATGCTTTCCGGGGTACGGCCCCAGGTACCGGAGCCGCTGCAGGGCGCATCCAGGATGATGCCATCAAACTGCTGACTTCCCATAGAAGCAGGAAAGTTTTCTGCTGTAAGATCTGCCACACGTGCTTCAAAATGCTTGACCCCTGCTATCGCAAAACGTTGCTGCAGATTTTCCAGGATAGATCTTCTCACATCAGATACCAGTAATTGTACACCGGGCTGCTGGTCTTTCAGCAAGATGGATTTACCACCGCTGGCAGCACAGCAGTCCCACCAACGCTGCTGCTTCTGCGGATGGAATAATTCACCGGTCTGCTGACTGGAAGCGTCCTGCACCTCGTACCAGCTTTTTTCCGGTACCACTACTTCTATTTTAGTGCCGTTGGGCAATGCCAGGGTAGTATTATTGGGAAACAGTTCATACGGAATGGCTGCCTTATCCAATAATGACAATACTTTATCGAGCTTATTATTGCGCACGCGGATAAATAACCGCGGCTGCTTTAAGACAGTATAGGCGTATGCGTTAGCATCTATTCCGTCCGACAGGTCGGGCAGAAACGGAAAAAGTGTATCAGGAGTTAAAGGAACAGGCAGCAGCGCTGCTTTATCAGTCAGCGGCGATGTGATCTGCTGGTTCCAGGCAGGGCGGATCGCTGCCAGGAAATCATTCGGTGTGGTTTCGCAAAGAAACGCGCCGGTAATGATCCGTTCGCTTACAGAAAGGCTTTTACCCCAGCTTCCGAGGCGGAAGTAATGATATACCAGCTGTGAAATCCAGCGCCGGTCGCGGCCTCCCATGTAGGGATGTTCCTTGAAAAAAGATTTCAGGAAATGGTGTAATGGCAGGCTGCCCTGGTAGGCGCCGATAATTTTTTCTGCGGATGCTAAATAATTTTCCCAACGGGTCATACGCGAAGATAAGGGCTAATATTGACGCGGTGGTGATCGCACAAAAAAATCCGGCCTGATAACAGACCGGATTTTATTTTATTTTCTCAGCTGAAACTAGAGTTTCAGCAATGCTTTCAGCGGATCTTTACCGAACAGCAATTGTTCAGGATTTTCCAGCATTTCTTTTACTCTTACAAGGAAGCTCACTGATTCGCGGCCATCGATAATACGGTGGTCGTAGCTCAGCGCCAGATACATCATCGGGCGGATCACCACCTGGCCGTTGATGGCCATGGGGCGGTCCTGGATTTTGTGCATACCCAGGATAGCGGATTGCGGGATATTGATGATAGGTGTGCTCATCAGGGAACCGAAAACACCACCGTTGGTGATGGTGAAAGTACCACCGGTCATTTCAGGCATGGTCAGTTTGTTGTCGCGGGCTTTGGTAGCCAGTTCCACTACTGCTTTTTCAATACCTGCCATATCCAGGCTTTCTGCATTGCGGATCACCGGTACTACCAGTCCTTTCGGAGCCGATACCGCGATAGAGATATCGCAGTAGTCGTGGTACACCAGTTCTTCTCCGTCGATATAAGCATTTACAGAAGGGAATTCCTGTAAAGCGAAGCAGCATGCTTTGGTAAAGAAGCTCATAAAGCCGAGGTTTACCTCATGCTGCTTTTTGAATACTTCTTTATACTTAGCACGCAGCGCCATAATTTCTGTCATATCTACCTCGTTGAAGGTAGTTAGCATGGCCGTTGTATTTTTCGCTTCCACCAGGCGGCGGGAAACGGTTTTACGCAGGTTGCTCATTTTTTCCGCGGCGTTCGGCACGGGTAAACATTTCCTGACCTATTGCCACGCCTGGATTTTGCAGGGCGGCATATACGTCGTCTTTCATGATCTTGCCATGAGCGCCGGAGCCTTTGATGCTGGAAGGATCCACATGTTTATCGGCAATCACTGCGGCAGCTACCGGGGATGCTTTCACATCATTCGGGATGCTGGTAACAGGCGCCTGTTGCGGTTGTGGAGCAGCTTTGGCGGGTTGTGCGGCGGGAGCGGCTGCCGGTGCGGCTTTGCCTGCCGGTCTGCCAACACTGGTATCAATTTTACAGGCAACGTCGCCTATTTTTAACGTATCGCCTTCTTTGGCTACGGTAATCAGTGCGCCGGCTTCTTCTGCATTCAGTTCGAAGGTGGCTTTTTCTGATTCCAGTTCACATACCACTTCATCACGCTCTACATAATCACCATTATTCTTCAGCCACTTTACCAGTGTTACTTCACTAATAGATTCTCCTACTGTAGGCACTTTCATTTCAATCGTCCCTTTATTTGCTGCAGGTGCTGCCGGTGCGGCTTCTGCCGGAGCAGGTGCAGGAGCTGCTGCTGCTGGTGCAGCGGGTTCAGCTGCCGGTGCGGCGCCGGTTGCTGGTGCAGCGGCGTCTGTATCGATGCTACAGGCTACATCACCAATCTTCAAAGTAGCTCCTTCCTGAGCTGCGGCGGCAATTTTGAGAACGCCCGCCTTTTCTGCATTCAGTTCGAAGGTGGCTTTCTCAGATTCCATTTCACACAATACCTCGTCCTGCTGAACATAATCTCCGTCTTTTTTCAACCACTTTGCAATTGTTACCTCGCTAATAGATTCTCCTACCGTAGGGACTTTGATTTCGATAACCATATTTAATCAGTTGATGGTGATACCAGGTTTTGCATTTAGCGGTTAGCCCTTAGCTTAACGTAAAACCCCGTTATTCTGTTTATACTTTGAATTTCTTTAGATGTTAAAAGCCGTGTCAATGATCTGTTGCTGCTCACGGGCATGAACTTTCGCATAACCGGTTGCTGTGGAAGCGCTCGGGTTGCGGCTGATAACACCATAATTGATCTGTTTCAGGTTCATTTGCAGGAATGCTGCAGCGCCCATGTTCAGTGGTTCTTCCTGTACCCAGAAGAAGGTAGCTCCTTTATACTTCTGCGCGATGGCTTCCAGTTGTTTAACCGGCAGCGGATACAGTTGTTCCAGGCGAACAATCGCTACATCTTTGCGATCGTCTTTCGCCTGTTTGTCACTCAGATCAAAATACATTTTACCGGAGCACAGTAATACTTTCTTCACTACAGCGGCGTCGTCGATAAACGGATCATCCAGTACTTCCTTAAAGCCACCCTGTGTAAATTCCTGCATGGCGGAATAAGCGCCCACGTGACGCAGATTCGCTTTTGGAGAGAAGTTGATGAGTGGTTTGCGGAACTGCCAGGTTAACTGGCGGCGTAACGCATGGAAGAAGTTGGCAGCAGTAGTAATATTGGTGATCACCATATTTTCTTCTGCGCATTGTTGTAAGAAGCGTTCCGGGCGGGCATTGGAGTGATCCGGTCCGCCGCCTTCATAACCATGAGGCAGCAGCATTACCAGGCCATTCTGTGTAGTCCATTTCTGTTCTGCACTGCTGATGTACTGATCAATCACTGTTTGCGCACCGTTTACAAAGTCGCCGTACTGTGCTTCCCATAATACCAGGTTATTAGGATTAGCCATGGCATAGCCATATTCAAAGCCTAATACCCCATATTCGCTCAATAACGAGTTATAAATTCTGAATTTACCCTGGTTTTCCTGGAAATGACTGAGACGGCTATACGTTTCATTGGTATTTTCATCAAACAACACCGCATGACGGTGGGAAAATGTACCACGTTTTACGTCTTCCCCGCTCATTCTTACGTCTTTTCCTTCGATCAGGAGGCTGGCATATGCCAGCAGTTCACCGGTTGCCCAGTCCACCTTGCCTTCTTCCTGGTAGAGTTTTATTTTGTCCTGCAGCAGTTTGCTCACTTTACGCAGTGGCACAAAGCTTTCAGGCCATTTCATAAGGCCGTCGAACAGCCGTTTAAAATCTTCTTCTTTAATAGCGGTTACCGGGGAAGCCTCAAAGTCTTGCGGGGTGGCTTTGCGCAGCGCCTGCCACCACTGCTCCGGTTTCTGGCTTACATAAGGCAGCGGATGTTGTTTTACATCATCCAGGCGGGCCTGTAAATCGTCCCAGAAGCCTTTTTCCATTTCTTTGGCCAGCGCCTGTGCTTCAGATTCTCCGTTGTTCAGGAGGAACTGGGTATATACTTCCCGCGGATTCGCGTGTTTTTCAATCAGGGCGTAGAGGCTCGGCTGTGTAAACTTAGGCTCATCGCCTTCGTTGTGGCCATGTTTGCGGTAGCAAACCATGTCGATGAACACATCTTCGTTAAATTCCTGGCGGTAGCGGGCAGCGAGCTGGGATACTTTCACCACTGCTTCTGCATCGTCGCCGTTTTACATGGAATACTGGAGCCTGTACAATAGATGCAACGCTGGTACAGTAGTCTGACGAGCGGGCATCATCAAAATCGGTGGTAAAGCCGATCTGGTTATTGATTACAAAGTGAATGGAACCACCTACGTAGTATCCTTTCAGTTTGCTCATTTGTTCCACTTCATACACAATCCCCTGGCCGGCAACGGCAGCGTCGCCATGAATGAGGATAGGGAGTATTTTGTCGTAATCGCTGTTGTAGATCACGTCTGCTTTACTGCGTGCAAACCCCACAACGATCGGGTCCACCACTTCCAGGTGGGAAGGGTTGGGCATCAGTTGCAGGTTAACGGGTTTGCCGCCGGGAGTGGTTACCTGTGAGCGGAAGCCGAGGTGATATTTCACGTCGCCGCTACCCATGGTCATATCCGGTACGGCGAGGCCTTCAAATTCATTAAAGATCTGTTCGTAGGTTTTACCCAGGATATTGGCCAGTACGTTTAAACGGCCACGGTGGGCCATTCCTATCACGGATTCCTGTACGCCATATTCTGCGGCTACGTTAATGATCGCATCCAGCGCCGGAATGGTGGATTCTCCTCCTTCCAGGCCAAAACGCTTCTGTCCGATATATTTTGTGTGAAGAAACTTTTCAAAAATAACGCCCTGGTTGAGCTTCTGCAGGATGCGTTTGCGCTGTTCCAGCGACAACGGTTGCAGCATGATCGACTCAAACTCTTTCTCCATCCACTTCGCTTTATCGCGGTCGTTGATGTAAGTGTATTGAAGTCCTACGGAACCGGCGTAGATCTGCTGCAGGTAGGCAACGATCTTCTCCAGGGTGGTTTTACCCACGCCAATGGTGGTTCCGGCGTAAAATTCTGTTTTAAGATCAGCGTCCCCTAATCCGAAACTGGCGAGGTCCAGGTTGGCCTTGCGGTCTTTTCTTTCACGGATGGGGTTGGTTTTAGCAATTAAATGGCCTTTTTTGCGATACGCCTGTATCAGGCGGTACACGCCCAGTTCTTTCGCCAGCTGGTCGTCGTTCACAGGCAACGAAGTGCTGCCCCCTGCCACCGGCGCTGTTGTTGCCGCCTTGCCGTTTACGTTGGATACTGCAAAATCAAATCCTTCGAAAAATTTAACCCAATCCGGGTCTACAGAGTTGGGATCTTTGCGGAAATCCTGGTATAACGATTCAATGTAAGCAGGATGTGAGTTAGTGACGAATGAGAAGTCCTTCATTTACAACGAGTTTTGCTGATCTTCAGTTCAAATACTTTTCTGTTGATCCCAATATATTAATATATGGGATTGCAAATATCGCTCGTTTTTCGATACGCTGGTTGGAAAAAATGAGAAAAAATCAACTGATTATCTGTGATAAAAGGTGCTTATATTTGTAGCTCACCGGAAAAACTAGATTTAGTTTGTTTTGTAAAGGGAATATAGTTACCTTTGCCGTCCGAAACTTGAAATTTGAAAAATGGCAAACCATAAAGCAACAAAGAAAGACGTACGTCAAAGCAGAAAGCGTAATGAGCGTAACCGTTACTATGGTAAAACTACCCGTAACGCCATCCGTGACCTGAAAGCAGTTACCGATAAAGCAACAGCGGAGAAAGATTTAACTGAGGTAGCTTCTATGCTTGATAAGCTGGCTAAACGTAACGTTATTCACAAGAACAAAGCTGCAAATCTGAAAAGCAAGCTGGCTAAGAGAGTATTAGCTCTGGCTTAATTGCTTCAGTAACAATATTTATAGCTCTTCCTCGAAAAGGAAGGGCTTTTTGTTTTTCCATTTATCAAGACGATGAAAAAGATACTCCTGCTGCTGACCGCCCTGTTTCCCCTGCTCTCTTCTGCGCAGGATTTCACCACGCGGTATGAAAAAACCAATGGCCGGGAAACCGCCACTTACACTGAAGTGATCCGGTTTTACGAACAGCTCGCCAAAAGCTTCCCGCAAATCCATATACAAACCGTTGGCGCCACCGATGCCGGATTCCCCCTGCACCTGGTTACCTACTCCCCCGGCCGGAATTTCGACTTTAAAAGCCTTCACCGGCAAAATAAACGGGTTATCCTCATCAATAACGGTATCCATCCCGGGGAACCAGATGGCATAGACGCCAGTATGATGCTCCTCCGCGACCTTGCACAGGGGAAAATCCATCTCCCGGAAAATATTATACTCGCTGTAATCCCCGTATATAATATCGGCGGAATGTTGAACCGCTCCCCCTGGTACCGGGTAGACCAGAACGGACCCGATGCCTTCGGGTCCCGCGGCAATGCCCAGAACCTGGATCTTAACCGCGACTTCATCAAAGCCGATTCAAAAAACGCCCTCGCCTTCCAGCAAATCTATCACCTCACCGATCCGGATGTATTTGTGGATAATCATGTGAGCAACGGCGCCGACTATCAGCATATCATGACCCTGCTCACTACCCAGCACAATAAACTCGGCGGACCAATGGGCGAATTCATGAACAAAACATTTGAACCCGGATTATACGCCCTTATGAAAAATAAAGGTTACGACCTCGTTCCTTATGTAAATCACTTTGGTGAAACGCCCGACAGCGGCTGGGTAGAATTTGCCGACGCTCCCCGCTACTCCACCGGCTATACTACCCTCTTCCATACCTTCGGTTTTGTACCGGAAACACATATGCTGAAACCCTATCCATTACGCGTAAAGGCAACTTACGCCCTGATGGAATGCTTTATTAGTTTTACTGCGACCCACAGCGAAGAGATTAAACACCTGCGCGAACAGGCAAAGCAAACTGCTCTTACACAAAAAACATTTCCGCTCGCCTGGGAGTTTGATATGAACAAATACAGCCTGATCACTTTCGGTGGCTTTGCTTCCGGGCACAAACCCAGTGATATTTCCAGCCTACCCAGGTTGTACTACGACCGCTCGAAACCCTACACCAGGCAGGTGAAATTTTATAACTACGCCAACGAAGAAAACTTTGTGGAAAAACCGCAGGCCTATATTATTCCACAAGGCTGGTGGGCGGTAATTAACCTGCTTAAAAATAACCAGGTAAAAATGCAGCCACTGCAACACGATACTACCATCCTCGTAGAAGTATACCACATTGCCGACTTCCAGAGCTACACCAAACCGTTTGAAAAGCATTATCTGCACACCAATATTAAAGTAACCAGCAGTAAAGATTCCATCAGGTTCCGCAAAGGAGATTACTACATTCCCATGAATCAGAACGCCAACCGTTTCCTGATAGAAACACTGGAACCCACCGGTGGCGATTCGTTTTTTGCCTGGAACTTTTTTGATGCCATCCTCGGACAAAAAGAAGGATATTCTTCCTATGTTTTTGAAGATACCGGTGCTGAATATCTGAAACAACATCCGGAGCTGCAGGAATTGTTAGCTAATAAAAAGGCTACCGATACCTCATTTGCAAACAGTGCCAGTGCGCAACTGAATTTTGTGTTTAAAAATTCACCTTATGCAGAGCCGGAATTCATGCGTTATCCGGTGTACCGAGTGCGATAAAATATTATCAGCTATAAAGGCGGAGATATAAGCAGGGCTTATGTCTCCGCCTTTTTTTATGCATGCTGTTCATGATAATGAACGGATCATTTCACCCCTGAATAAAATGAACGGTTTTTTATTGGAACATACTTTAAATTCGTCCGCGTTTAAATGTTTTTCGTACAGGATTTAAAACAAAACATTGTTCGAAGCAGATACATTGCTGCAAGGCTCGCAAATCAGGAGCAATTAAAACTCTATTTCAAAATTGGACAAATGCTTTCCGAGAAAATAAATGCGGAGAACTGGGGAGCAAAAGTAATAGAACAAATAGCTATAGATCTTCAACAATCATTGCCAGGTCTCAGAGGATTCTCCGCCAGTAGCCTGAAAAGGATGCGGCAGTTTTCCGACCTCTACGGGAAGTTTGTAATTGGCCCATCAGTGATGGGCCAATTACAAACTTCCTTTTATAGCATAAGTTTTACACATCACAACCGTATTCTTGAAAAATGTTCCAGCGAAAATGAACGTTTGTTTTATATCTTTCAGGCCGCGGAACAATTCTGGTCAGTAAGAGAATTAGAACATCAAATTAACGCCAATCTTTTCAAACACCAGGGCAATATGCCCCACAACTTCAATAAAACACTGCCGGAAAATATCAAATCCAAAGCACTGGAAGTATTTAAAGACGAATACCTCATCGACTTTGTTAATATTAATGAAGATGATGATGAAGGCATCCTTGAAAACGAAATAGTGAACAACATCAGGAAGTTTATTATGAGTATGGGAAAAGGATATTCCTTTATTGGCAATCAATATAAACTGGAAGTAAACAACAATGAATTCTTTGTAGATCTGCTCTTCTATAACCGGCACCTGCAATGCCTTGTGGCGATTGAACTTAAACGTAAAAAGTTTAAACCTGAATATACCGGTCAGCTGAACTTTTATCTGAATGTGCTGGATGATAAAGTAAAGCTGCTACACGAAAATCCAAGCATCGGCATTGTGCTCTGCAAACAGAAAGACAATATGGTGGTAGATTATGCTATCAAATCTATCGATAAAGCAATGAGTGTAGGCACCTATACACATTATCAGGCCAATAGTATACCTGAAAACATGAAAGAATTTTTACCTAATGCTGAAGCACTAGGCAAATGCTATAAAAAAGTTAATTAACAACTCATTTTAATAATCCCAAAATAACTGCAGTTCCCGTCTACACGTTATCATTCTTCCTTTACAACAAAATCTCTCATATAAAACCATTATCAAAATGAAATTTAACCATCTGCTTAACAGCATTGAAACCACACATGTACATTTCCAGGAAGTAGCTGCCAAAGCCATTAATCGTTCCCTTACTATCCGTAACTGGATGATTGGATGCTATATTGTAGAGTATGAACAAAAAGGTGTAAACAGGGCCAGATATGGCGCACAATTATTGGAACAGATTTCAAAAGCGTTACCGATGCTAAAACTATCCCCTACAAACTTAAAGTTGTGCAGGCAATTCTATCAGTATTATCCTCAGATTAACTCTGAAATCTCAGTCGAATTAAAAACAGTGCTTTTCAAATTCATCAGTCAATGGCAGATGAATTTGAAAAAATTAACATGCGAATTCGTCAGTCAGTGACTGACGAATTACAATCAACTGATAGTCAATTAAATAGAATTCGTCATACAGTATCTGATGAATTGGGAACTTCAAATAATCCAATTGACCCTTTTGCGCCAGGTGATAATCCACCGATCGGTATTTTATTGGTTACCAATAAAGATGAGGCACTTGCTGAATATGCCATTCCTTCGGGAATGGACCAGCAAATGTTCATCTCCACTTATGCAGTACAGCTCCCTACCAAAGAACAGTTACAGCAGTTCCTGGCGGGTGAATTGAGAAGATGTGAAAGCTAAACCCTTTCCAGTTTCAGCATGACATGCTGTTCCCCGTAAAAATGATTGTAAAAAAGAAGAGAATGCACAGGCGCAGACAACTGCTCCGTACCGGGAAACCAGGCCACGGGTATTTGCTGCGCTTTGATAATCTGCGCGGCCAACCATAATCCGAACGCCCCGGCGGTGTCATATTCACCGCAAAGATGCTTGAACGGCAACTGTGGTATGCCAGGAAAACACTGATCCAGCTCCTGGTAAAAATGTTCGTAGTTACTGTCGCCATTACGGCCGGTAATGATCAGGTCAGGAGGGGTGATAAAGGCTTTCAGTGCGGCAGACAATTTCTCCCCGGTTGGTTTGTACAGCATCCTGAAGTCGGCAATAGACGCGTAACTCTGCGGTGTAGGCGTGCCCGCTAGTGTGAAGAAAGTAGCGCCTTCTCCGGCAATGCTGCCGGGGGAGAGATGACGGTACAATTCCCGGTTGTCGGTGGGCTGGTCTTTCCAGAAACCGATCCGGCTTTTGATATAAAAATGTTCTTTTGTAATTTCTTCGAATGCGCCGGTAAGCGTGTGCGTGGCGCCTTCCTGCAACAGCATCATACTGTCCAGCAAAGCATTTTCAAAGGAAAAACCCCGGTGTACAAAAGTGTTGTTGTAAGCGGTACACTTTTGCTGCAATGCAATTAATCCATTCACAGAATTGTAAGTAGATTGAATAAAAGGAGTGGGATTCAGGGCTGTTTCCTTGTATTCGGCAATCTCTTTGATAAACTTTTCCGTGTCTTGTAAACTGCCTTTGCCGGTACCGGTAACAATAGGGCCTGGTGTGGTGATACCACTTTCCTGGATGCATTTAAGTGCAGCGGTCAGTCCCATTTTAAGCACCCTTGTCATACGACGCAGGCTGTTGCCGGGAATGAATGGCTTATAATCGGGTTCAATACAGGCAAGCAGATTACTATCTGTATGTGCCAGCTGTGCCGAAAAAATATCCCCTTCAAAAGTTGGCTGCGGGGAGATGGCCGCCATTGCTTGTATGTAACACTTACCCTTCATATTTGCTGATCACCAGGGAAGCATTGTTGCCCCCAAAGCCGAATGAGTTTGAAATAACATGATTTACCGGGTATCCTTCCATCAGGGTGGTAACCGGACTAATATTCAATTCCTCCATTCTTTCAGAGAAATTGAGATTGGGAAATATTATCCCATGTTGAATGGCCAGTATGGAATAGATGGCTTCTATTGCGCCTGCTGCAGCCAGCGTATGTCCTGTAAAAGGCTTGGTAGAACTGAACAGGGGCACTTTATCGCCGAATAAGCGTTCCAGCGCCTTTCCTTCGGAAACATCGTTATTCAGCGTGGCAGTGCCATGTACATTGATATAAGATACTTCTTCCATTGAGCACCCGCTCATAGCGAGGGCCATTTTCATGGCCTCATAGGCGCCGTCGCCATCCGGTGAAGGAGACGTGGGGTGGAATGCCTCGTTAGTATTACAGTATCCGCTTAGCTCTGCCAGGATGCGGCTGTTGTTGGCCCTGGCAAAAGATTCACTTTCAAGTACGAGGTAAGCCGCGCCTTCGCCCAGGTTCAAGCCGGTGCGTTGCTGATCAAAGGGACGGCAAAACTGCTTATCCACATTTTTCAGGGAATTGAATCCATTCAGTGTAAAACGGGTAAGCGCTTCAGTGCCGCCGCATACCATCCGTGGTAACATCCCCAGCTTAATCATGCGTGCACCAAACATCAGCGCGTTGGCAGAAGAGGAACAGGCAGTGCTGATGGTAGCAATATGTTCACTGAACCCTACGGTGTCGGCTATACGCTGCGTGCAATCCGCACAATCCAGCGTATCTATATATTGTAAAAAGGAACCTGTCTTTTCAGGATTGATAATGTCAAAATATAACTTCTCGGTATCGCACATACCTCCTACGGTACTGGCGTTAATAAAGCCTGTAGGGGCCGATTGAACATCCGTAATGCCGGCATCCTGCAAGGCTTCCCGCATAGCTGCCAGTCCGAGTAAAGTGGTACGTGTATACCCTTCCTTTACCGGTACACCGGCCAATGCAAACAAGGCATCGCTGGCATGTTTTACTTCTGCAACAGGCAGCACATTTTTGTAGATGGTATCAATGTAGTTGCTGTAACCCAGTCCACTTTGCTGTAACCGCAGATGGTGCAAGTTTCCGGCTACATTATCACCAATGGCGGTGATCATTCCTATCCCTGTTATAAACACTCTTTCCGCCATGTAGCCAGTTTACTTATGCTGGTTGTTTTGATTGGATAAACTCCGCCATAGACTGAACAGACTGCAGGATCTTGCGGCCTTCGCGCGGGTCTTCTACTTTGATATGATACTGTCTTTCCAGCAATACCATCAGTTCAAGCGAATCGATGCTATCGAGACCCAGGCCATCTCCAAATAACGGTGCATTGTCATCAATGTCTTCCGGCTTGGTATCCTGAAGGTTGAGCGCCTCAATGATTTGTTCTTTCAGTTTCTTTTTTAATTCTTCCATAATGTTGTAGGTTTATCACCTGTTGTTCACAACAGGCGAATGCCCTTGTGGGGAGTAAAAATACAGTTTTACTATTGTTTTGAAAACATTTATCAGTTCATTCTTCTTTTTTCCACCCATCCGGCTATGGCCAGCATAGCGAGTCCGGTGAGTATTAATCTCAATACATTTTTCCACACAAACCTGACATCTCCGTTGCGAAGGTAAATATCGTTAATAGCATCGAGTCCCCAGCTTAAAGGCGACAAATGCCCCAGCAGCTGCATCCTGGCAGGCATCACCTCCAGCGGAATCCATATGCCGCCAATGGCCGACAGTATCACGATAGAGATTGCCCCGAAGTTCAGCGCCTGGTTAGGTGTTTTAAATACCGTGCCAATCAGGATGCCATAAGCGGTTGCGGCCAGTCCTATTCCACCGGCTACCAGCAGGGTAGCCCCCGGATGCTGTCCCATTACCAGTTGTGGTAAATCCAGCAGTGGCAGCACATAAATGCCGACCAGCATCATCAGGTAAAACTGCAATACACAAACCCCTACAAAAAACAGCATCTTACCAGCCAGTATAGCCAGGTAAGACCCCGGTATCAGCTTCATCCGCAGCAGGCTGCCATCCTCCCTTTCGCGGATCATATTGCCTGCAATGGGTATCACAATAAAGAACATCGCAAAAATGCTCCAGGCAGGTACGTTATGCTGAACAGAATTAGAAATTACATCCAGTTGTTTTGCCGTGCCGGTGCTTTGTTCCTTCAACCCCACTGCCTGTAGGCGGATGGCCAGCGTATCAGCAGGAGCAACCGTGCTGTCTTTACTCTTCAGCTGTTGTTTAATACGGCTTAGCAGCAAATCTGTTTCCACCTGTGTGAGGAAATTATCTACTGATTGATGAATAGCGCCTTTAAATGCTTTCTTCGCGGCCGGGTCGAAATAGATTGTTACGTTTAATGAATCAACGGTTTTCTTAACCGGCAGGGATACCGACATGCCCATTCGATGGGTGATATCATTTACAATGCGGTTGGCATTGCTCACAATAGCGGCTGTAGCACCTGCCGGTATGATAATGCTGATCTTGTATTTCCCTTCGTTCACCAGTTGCCTGGCCCGTTCGGCCGTTACTGGCTGGCCATCAAGAGAATCGATTATATTGAATTGCCCGCCGGAAGCCAGTCCTTCTTTTACAGACCGGCCCAAACGGCCGTGGTCATTATCTACTGTTAAGATATCGAACCTGATATCCTGGTAATCTTTGAAGGGCGCGTCCTGGATCAGCGCCATTACTGTAATCAATACCACAGGCATTACAAACAGAAGGATGATCCCTGTTTTATCACGTAACAGCAATTGCCACTCTTTCCTGATGGTTGCCAGTAGTCTTAACATTGCTTTTGGCCCTTCGCTTTTAGCTTTAAAAAATTAATCCCGGAGTGCATTTCCGGTGAAATGCAGGAATACGTCTTCCAGGTTATTACAGTCAGGATGCTGATGGATCAGGGTTTGCGGGTTACCCTGTACGATCATTTTTCCTGCATCCATGATCACTACTTCTTCACATAACGATTGCGCCTCTTCCAGCAAATGGGATGTATACAGTATACTGGCTCCCTGGCTGTTGTAATCGCGCAGGAACTGTAATATCATACTGCGCGACTGCACATCCACGCCGGCAGTAGGTTCATCCAGCACCAGCAGTTTGGGGTTGTGGAGGATGGCTGCAATAATGTTGGCCCGCCGTTTCATACCGCCGGAATATTTGTGAATTTCTTTGTGTGCGCTTTTCTCCAGGCCGAAAAGCTCCAGGTAATGCATAATTTTTTGTTGCAGTGGCTTTCCTTTGAAACCGTAGAGATTACCAAAATAAGTGAGATTTTCTACGGCAGATAGCTGTGGATACAAGGCTATCTGCTGCGGTACGATCCCGATAATATGTTTGATTTCCTCCCGGTGGGCGGCCTGCTGTTTTAAGTCGTGTATGATTACTTCTCCGCTGTCGCCTCTCACGATACCGCATAATATTGAAATCGTGGTGGTTTTACCTGCCCCGTTGGGGCCGAGTAGACCGGCAATCTTCCCCTTCCCGAACTGAAACGTAAGTCCTTTCAGTGTGGGCTCTGCACTACCCTTGTAGGTTTTATATAGATCTTTTACAGATATGCCGGACATAATTCAATTGGATATTTAATTACCACTTCACCTGTGCCAGCTTGCGGAAGAATGCGTCTTCCGATGCCGCGCACTCCAGTAACATCTGGCTCAGCTCTTTATAGGAAACATTATCCGCCGATCTGCTTTTGCATACGCGGCCGGCGGCAAATGCAAAATTACGCCATAAGTCGCCGGTTTTTGTCAGTTCCCCTGCAAGTCTGCTCAATTCATCTTTCTTCAGTAAAACTGCTGCTTCCTGTAAAAAAGCGGCGTACAGGAAACGGAAACCTGCGCCACCGGTGCCGATCTCTTCCTGCATGCGGATAATATTTCCAAGATACAGGGTAGCTTTCCGGTCGCCGGGATTTTCAGCATAGTTGGCGACCCTTTTGGCAAGGAAGCGGATTCCTTTTACGCCGAACATGGGAATAGGCACTTTCAGCATAAAGTGGCAGGCCTGTTCTATGCCGGCTTTGATCGGTTTCTCAAATGAGGCAGAAGGCGGTACGTGTACCGGGTAATACATTTTTCCTTTAGGGGCCGGAAACCCTTTGGCAAAGCGGGCCTGCGCCAGGCTTTCCGGGTCAATGGTGGTGGCGGTATCCATTACGGGATCGCTTACCAGGTATTGTCCGTCCTGTTTGCCGTAAACAACCAGGTTATGTGCGTTAAAGTGAAACCGGTAAGAAGCTGGAAAGTAGGGCAGGTAATAAACACTGGATTGTAATCCGACGGGAATACCCGCTTCAATTACTTTATCCAGGGCCAGCATTCCTTTTTCCGGTGTAGAAAATTTCTCGGATTCCATCCGTACGCCCAGCCGTTTGCACACCCGTTGAAAAATAGCGCCTGGCCATATCCGGTAAGTGGTACCAGGCACGCCGTTCACCTTTACAAAAGGCAGGTGGCCGAAAAAGATGCCTGCACCAATGCCAAAAGCCATTGGTTCACTGATCTGCAAACCATAATGTCCCAGCAGGTTTGATATTACTCCACTTTCACAATGGGCGGTCTGGTGGTGTTGGAAAAAAGAATTAGTCATAATATTTTTTGTGGCAGCATGACGAATAACGGATTTGTGGGAAGATCATCGGATATCATCTACCCACAAATCCGTTACTATTGGTATGCTTTATCTGATGTGCAGCAGATCTGTTAAACTCACTTTGAAGGCATCTGCATAACGCTGCAGCAGTTTAGGACTGAGCTTTTTGAATACGCCGGGTTTCATGTGTCTTTTTACCTGCCACTGGAATTTACCGACATAGCTGGCCAATAATGGCAGGTCCATCAGGTTTTTTTCCATGTAATAGGCAACAGGACTGATTTCGCCGGCTTCTACCCTGGCGCGCGCCGCTTTTACTCTTTCGTTTACTTCTTCCCAGGCCTGGTCCAGAGCAATGTTTTCCGGCTCCCAGCCTGCGCTCTGCACCTGTACATAATTGCCGGAATTATCCACCGCATACATAATCTGCTTGAATGTACCTTCATGCAGGTTATCACTATCCTGTGGTACTTCCTCTTTTTTCATGATAGCAGTTTTAGAAGTGATTGCTTATACCACGGTGATATGTGCATAAGCATATGAAAAACGTGCACTTTCCGGAACCATCATTACTACTTTCTGACCTTTCTTAAAACGGCCGCTGTTCATCAGTTCTTCCAGCATCAGGTAAGGTGATGCGGTGCCTACGTTTCCTACCTCGGCCAGGTTGGTGAACCATTTTTCCAGAGGAATAGGAACGCCTAACCGGGTAATTTCCTCGTCTATCTTTAACCTGAAAAATTCAGACGACAGGTGAGGCAGGAAGAAATCTATTTCATCAAGATTAATCTGGTGGCGCTCTACCAGCTCTTTCCACATTTGTGCTCCGGAAGGAACAATATTTTTACCGAGTAAACGGGTATCTTGTTTAAAGGAGAATACGCTATGCTGCGCCCATTCTTCCGGGGTCATATCAATCCATCCGGTGGTGCTGCCATCCGGTTGCTTGATAGCGCCGGCATACATACATGTTTCCAGCTCATTAGCATAGGAAAGTATTTCTACCCAGTCTACCCGCAGGGATAAGCCGTCTTCATTGGGTTTATCCTGGAAAAGGGCTGCACTGGCGCCGTCTGATAACATCCAGCGGAGAAAGTCCTTTTCAAAAGCGATGATCGGATTTTCGTCGAGGCTTTTCAGATTTTCTGCTTCCGGCTGGAATTTCTGCGCCAGCATCCAGGCGGAAAACTTTTCAGAACCGGTGCTTACGGCATTGGAAGTATTACCACAGCGGATAGACATCCAGGCGTATTTAAAAGCCTGCATTCCTGCCGCACAAGCACCTGTGGCTGCAATCAGCTCTACCGGCTGGCATTTCAAAATACCATGCACCATCGCAGCATGATTAGGCAACAATTGATCAGGAGAAGTGGTACCGCAGGCCAGCAACTGTAATTTGCTGATCGGAAACTGCTCATCAAATAATTGTGACACGGCAGTTGCGGTCATCTCTGCATTAGAATGCGTGGATTTCCCTTCTTTGTCCAAAGAGTAGTAACGGGTTTTGATTTTGTTGTTACCCAGTATCTTCAAACGCGCACGGGAAGCCTTTCCATCTACCATGCCGAGAATGCTCTCCATTTCCTCATTTTCTACAGGCTTGTTAGGTAAAAATTTAGACAGCCTGGTAATATAAACTTCCTTCATTTGAATTATTCGTCTTTTAAGGCTACATGTAAAACCTGGTCAAAGCTGCCCTGCCTTGCCAGCCAGCTCACAGTGAAAAACATATTTTAATTTAATATACGTTGTATACAGACGTAAATATAGAATTCTAATTGGAATTACAAGTATCACGCCACTGCCTGAAGGTCGCTTTATACACGCTTTATGTACGGCTTTGATACGCCTTTAAGGTGGACTTGATCCTGTTATCTCAGGGAAATACCCTTATAATAATCTACTTCGCGGCGCAGCTTAGCCTTTTTCAGATTTAACTGTATAAGAGAAGTAATCAGGGATATTGGTGTTAAAACAAAAATACCTACCAGCAGTAATCCCCGGTACATGGATACGCGTCCCTGACGGGAAGGGGCTCCCGGACCACCTTTAGCGCTGATGAACTTTGCCCAGAAGCGGAAAGCCTTCATTCCTTTATTTTCCAGTACTACCAGGTTGGGAATCAGTTCTACCGCATCCAGCGACAGCAATTGTGCATGCAGGGTGTCCCATTGATTCCTTTGCAGCGCCTCGGCTATCGGTGCCGCAAACCGGCCGGAAGTAATGATCTCGTTTTCCTGTACTCCTGCCTGGGGCAGAAAGCGCGTGGCTTCCTTTTTTCCTTTAAACGCCCAGCGAAGGATGGTAATTACAGAAATGAGGTTAGGTGATTTATCCACCAGTACAATATTGCCCACCAGGGTGCTGCCTGCCTGCTGCAGGTAATTTTTCACCTTTTCCTGTGCATTCAGCCACATATTCCGGCTGCCTAGCAGGGTAACCACCTTTTTGCCTTTCAGCAATTGTTTGGCAGCATCACTTTGCAGGAAAGCGGCGGTTGGTTGTGAAGGAGAAAGAAACCAGGGCTGATAAGCCAGTATCACCAGGTCGAATTGCGCATTCACGTCCACTTTCAATGGTTCAATACCACGGGGGGTGGATTGAACGGTTTCCGGCATGGTATCATAAAATTGCTGTTTCCCCCATGGGAAAGGGAAAGGCGTTACAGGCACCAGTTGCTCAAAAGTAATATCGGCTTTGCCTTCCAGCGGAGCCAGCACATGATCAATAATCCTCTTCAATTGCCCTGTCTGTGTATAATATACCACCAGGATCTTCGGTCTTTCGTTCATAAAAGGAATAGGAGTTCAACAATTCAAAACGTAAATCAAACAGTTCAAATAGTAAAATCTACAATTCAAGCCGTAAACATACAAAAAAACGGCAATGATTCATGTGATTTAATGATAATTTGACGCGAATTGTTGATGGGGTGGGGTATTTATTAAGGGGGTAATGTCTTGTGCCCCAGCCAGGTACAGCATCAGCGGGATAATTAAAGCGAATGCTGTACCTGGACTCAAGGACTTGATATTGTTTTCTTCAAAACATCTCTATAAACTCTCTAACGCCGCCAAATATGATATTGAGAATGTTAAAGATTTGTAAATGTTGAAGCTTATTTTTTACTAATACTGCCAGAACCCGCTACAGAAGAGGAAATTTGCGGGGTACCCTTGTAATTTACGTTTCCGGAGCCGGCAATTTTTGCATCCAGCTTTACGCTGGCATATACATCTGCATCACCGCTACCTGCAATATTTACACTTACATTTTCCGATAGCAGCTCATCTGCCTCAAAATTACCGCTGCCTGCAATAGACAAATTAACATCCTTTGTTTCGCCTTTCAGGAACATATCGCCGGAACCGGCAATGGAGGCTTTTACTGCCGGGGCGTTGATTTCGCCTTTGAGGTTACCGGAGCCGGACAGGTTGAACTTCACATCAGATCGGGAAGTAAATTTGCCATCCAGTTTCAGGTCGCCGGAGCCAGCCAGGCTGGCCTCATTGATTTCCGGGGTGGTGAGGAATACGTTCAGATCTTTATGGGTGCTGATGGAAACGCCGCGTTTCAATCTTACAATGAGGCGGCCGTCTTCTTCTACCAGCTCCACCAGTGGGGCGATATTATCTTCTGCCTCAATAACAGCCGCTTTGGCAGCGCCCTGTGTGAGGTATACATTCATGCTTCCTTCTACTTTGATCCTTTGAAAGGGGACTACCTGCCGTTCTTCCTTGATAACATGGCCGTTACCTTTTACACGATTTTGTCCGATTACATCACAGGAATAAAAGAGTACAGAAACAGAAGAGGCCACTATGGCCTGATACAGGAGCGATTTTGCTGATATCATGGGTTTAAATTATAATAGAAAGATACGCCAGATTTCCGAAATTCGAATTTCCAAATCCGAAATTCGTGGAAGGACTTTATCTTTGCACCACCATGACAGAAAAGATACTTATCCTCGATTTCGGTTCCCAGTATACACAGCTGATTGCACGCAGCATCCGTGAACTGAATGTTTATTGCGAAATTAAACCTTGCCTTCAGCCCATTGCCTGGGACGAAACTATTAAAGGTGTTATATTATCAGGCAGTCCTTTTTCGGTGAATGATGAGCATGCGCCTATCATTGATATTGCCGCGATTGCTGCAAAAGTACCCGTACTCGGTATTTGCTACGGCGCACAGATGATGGCCAAAGTTTTTGGCGGTGAAGTGGCTAAAAGCAACCTCCGTGAATATGGACGCGCCTTTATGGAGCACAACGACAAAGAGGAAAAGTTATTATATGATATCTCTGCAAAAAGCCAGGTATGGATGAGCCACGCAGATAGCATTAAACGTATTCCTGAAGCTTTCGAAATTATTGCCACTACAGAAAATA
Organism: Chitinophaga sp. W3I9; assembly: GCF_050434025.1. Lineage (NCBI taxonomy): Bacteria > Pseudomonadati > Bacteroidota > Chitinophagia > Chitinophagales > Chitinophagaceae > Chitinophaga > Chitinophaga sp. W3I9. The sequence continues at coordinate 1,884,962 of NZ_JBNPWC010000001.1, read as the reverse complement.
TCCCGGTAGCAGCTTTCAAAAATACTACGCTGGCCGCCAACCCGATGTTTGGTTTACAATTCCACCCGGAAGTAACCCATTCCCTGGAAGGTAAGCTGATCCTCCGCAACTTCCTGTTACACATCTGTAACTGCAGCCAGGACTGGACACCGGCGGCTTTTGTACATGAAACCGTAGAAAAGATCAAGGCGCAGGTAGGCGATAAAAGAGTGGTAATGGCCCTCAGCGGCGGTGTGGACTCTACCGTTGCCGCTGAACTGATCCATAAAGCCATCGGCAAAAACCTGTTCTGCATCTTTGTGGATAATGGTTTGCTGAGAAAAGACGAATTTGAAACCGTACTGGAATCTTATAAACACATGGGACTGAACGTAAAAGGGATCAATGCAAAAGATCTTTTTTACGGAAAACTGGCAGGCGTTTCCGATCCGGAACAAAAACGAAAGATCATCGGTGGCCTGTTCATCGATGTTTTCCAGCAGGAAGCCACTCACCTTACTGATATCTCTTTCCTGGGCCAGGGTACCATTTACCCCGATGTAATTGAATCCGTTTCCGTAAACGGTCCTTCCGTTACTATCAAGTCGCACCACAACGTAGGCGGGCTGCCGGAAAAGATGAATATGCAACTGGTAGAACCGCTGCGCTTCCTCTTTAAAGATGAAGTACGCCGCGTGGGTCGTGAAATTGGCATCAGCGAAATATTCCTGGGCCGCCATCCTTTCCCGGGTCCTGGCCTGGCCATCCGTATCCTCGGCGCCATTACCCCCGAAAAGGTACACATGCTGCAGGAAGCGGATAATGTATATGTAGAAGGACTGAAAGAAGCCGGCTTATACGACAAAGTATGGCAGGCGGGCACCATCCTGCTACCGGTTCAAAGCGTTGGCGTAATGGGCGACGAACGTACCTACGAATTCACAGTAGCTTTACGTGCAGTAACTTCTGTAGACGGAATGACCGCCGATTGGGCGCATTTGCCTTATGAATTCCTCGCTAAAATGTCTAACGACATCATTAACAAGGTAAAAGGCATTAACCGCGTAGTATACGATATCAGCTCCAAGCCACCTGCTACCATTGAGTGGGAATAAAAAAAGGAAGCAATAAAATACTGAGCTATAGTTACGGAGTTGTGGATAGACAGATAATTTCTTCTATCCATAACTCCGTAATGCTTTATTTCACATTCCCCGGAATGATTTTTGTAAATTAGCGCCAATTATGAACCACTTAGTTTCAATTAAGCACCTGTTATCCGGATTGGCTTTATTGGTTTTGATCAGCTCCTGCTCATCTACCAGGAAAAGTGCCAGTAAGGTAGACGGGCCACCACCATCTCTGAGTAAACCTACACCGGCCAAAAAACCGGAGGATAATAAGAAAGACGCTGCAAAAGCGCCTTTTAATGTGCCCGCATTTGGGAAAGAAGTTAAAAAAGCTTCCTATAACATTGCCTTCTTCGCACCATTATACCTCGATTCCGTTTTTGCCAACAGCAGTGAAATTCCCGGCCGGACCATGCCACGGTATGTATTGCCTGGTCTCGAATTTTATGAAGGCGCGCAACTGGCACTGGATACGCTGCAACAACAGGGATATAACCTGAAAGTGACCGTATATGACAGCAAAGCAAGGCAAAGTGTATCTTCCCTGATCCGCAGCAAAGCGCTCGATGAAACGGACCTGATCCTGGGTGCTGTGAGCAACCCGGAGCTGAAAGAACTGAGCGACTTTGCCAAAAACAAAGAGATCAACTTTGTTTCCGGTACCTTCCCCAACGATGGCGGTATCAGCAACAACCCGTTTTTATACATCTCCAACAGCACGCTGAAAACACATTGCGACGCGCTCCAGAATTATATCCAGGACGCATTTGCCACCAAAAACATTGTGTTGTTCCGAAGGAACACGGCCTTTGAAACAAGGCTGGCAGCAGATTTCAAGGCATCCTATGATAAAATGGAAAGTACCAAAAAATCAAGGATCCGGGAAGTAGTATGGAATGAGGCCACCACACCAGAAGAAATTTCCAAATACCTGCTGGCAGACCGTACCAATGCTGTCATCGTAACTGCCCTGGATGAAGCCGGCGCCAAAAGCCTGCTGCGTAAGCTGAGCATTTCTGCCACTACCTATCCGCTGCAGATCTTTGGTATGCCCACCTGGGACGTGATTAAGCTGAAAGAACCCGAGTTTAAAGGCTTACAGGTATTTTATTCATCTCCCTATTATAACGACAAAACAGATTACTACAGCCGGTATGTTTCCGATTATTTCCGCAGGGTATACAAAGCACGCCCGTCTGACATGGCTTTCAAAGGCTTTGACCTGACCTACTACTTTGTAAAACTGCTGTATACCAATGGCGTTTATTTCAACAATATGGTGAGTACTTCCCCCAAAGTGATCACCAACTATAACTTCCTTCCGGTGTATCTGAAAGAAGGAGAGGAAACGCCTTCCTACTTTGAAAATAAAAATATCTACATCATCCAGAAGGGCGACAGCGTAGACATTAAAATGAATAAATAGTTGCTTTGCAACACCACTTACTTCGTGCCACGGCGGTTGTCGTGGCACGATTTTTTTTACGTACATTCCCTATATGAATGTGCTGCAATTTACCGACAACGGCATCTACTGCCCTGCAGGCGATTTCTACATTGATCCCTGGAAACCCGTCAAACGAGCGGTGATCACGCATGCACATTCCGATCACGCCAGGTGGGGAAATCAATACTACTTATGTGAAAATGCCAGTGTTCCCTTACTGCGGTTAAGGCTTGGCAACGACATCCAGGTACAGGGCGTCGCCTATGGAGAAACTATTTTTTTTAACGGGGTAAAAGTATCCCTGCATCCCGCAGGCCACATCATTGGCTCCGCACAGATACGGGTGGAACAGGATGGAGAAGTATGGGTAGCCAGCGGGGATTACAAACTGGAAAATGATGGGCTGTCGGCCCCCTTCGAACCTATCCGCTGCCATACGTTTATTACCGAATCTACTTTCGGGTTACCTATTTACCGTTGGGCGCCGCAGCAACAGATCTTTGATGGCATCACCCAATGGATATACGAAAATCAGCAGGCCGGTAAGGCCAGTGTGCTACTGGCTTACAGCCTGGGGAAAGCACAACGGCTGCTATATCACCTGAAAGATAAAGTGGATCATTTTCTGGCGCATGGCGCCATCGCCATTCCCCATGAAGTGCTGCTGCAGGAAGGATGGGCGCTACCTCCCGTAGAAAGAATAACGCCCGAAACACCTAAAACTGCGTTTAAGAATGCGGTAATTATTGCCCCGCCTTCGGCGGAAGATAATGTCTGGATGCGCAGATTCCAGCCATACTCACTGGGTATTTGCAGTGGCTGGATGCAGGTGCGTGGTAATATGCGCCGCAGGAATGCGGATGCGGGATTTGTATTATCGGATCATGCGGATTGGGCCGGCTTGCTGGAGGCGGTAACCGCTACCGGAGCAGAACAGGTATATGCCACTCATGGCTTCAGCAGCGTATTTGCCCGTTATCTTACAGAAAAAGGTATTGCCGCCAAAGAAGTAACTACTTCGTATGGCGATGAGGAAATTATTAATAATCCTGAATCGTAAACCGTGCAACAATTTGCTGAACTGGTACAATTATTAAGCAACAGCACCAAAACCAATGAGAAGTTGGGGGCGCTGAGCCAATACTTTGCCACAGCGCCGGATAAAGATAAAACCTGGGTGCTGGCATTGTTTTCAGGTCGCCGGCCCAAACGAACGGTCAACAGCACACAACTGAAAACCTGGTGCATGCAGGCCACGGGGTTGTCCGACTGGCTTTTTGAAGAATGCTATCATACGGTGGGAGATCTCGGGGAAACCATCGCGTTGCTGCTGCCACCACGCACCACTCCTATAGCGGCGCCCCTGCATTACTGGCTGGAGCAGCTGCAGCAACTGGAGAAAGCAACCGAAGAAACGAAACAGGCTTTTATTTTGCAGGCATGGGATGCATTGGACAGCGGGGAAAGGTTTGTATTCAACAAGCTGATCACCGGTGGATTTCGTATAGGCGTGTCGCAGAAAATGATGGTGAATGCACTCGCTAAAACGTACCAGATTGAACCTGCTACGCTTTCACATATGATCAGCGGCAACTGGGATCCGCATAATGTTACGATCGAAGAACTGCTGCATCAGCATACTACCGGCGCAGACGCTTCCCGGCCATATCCATTTTATCTCGCTTACGCACTGGAAGGATTACCGGAATCACTGGGGCCGGAAACAGACTGGCAGGCGGAATGGAAGTGGGACGGCATCCGCGGGCAGATCATCAAGCGGGAAGGACAACTGTTTGTATGGTCGCGGGGAGAAGAACTGATCACTGAAAAGTTCCCGGAGTTTACGCCATTAACTGCCGCTCTACCGGATGGTACTGTACTGGATGGAGAAATACTCACCTTTGCCAATGGCCTCCCACTACCCTTTCAAACACTGCAAACCAGGATAGGCCGTAAAAATGTAACCCGCAAACAACTCCAGGAAGCACCGGTTATATTCCTGTGTTACGATCTGTTGGAATGGGAAGGAACCGATATCCGGGAAAAAACGCTGGCAGAACGCCGTGCACTCCTGGAAGCGCTGGTGCAGAATATGCAGATGCCGGTATTGCAGTTATCGCCCGAAATTATTTTTGACAGCTGGGATCAGTTAACGCAACTGCGGCTTCAATCACGCGATAAAGGCAGTGAAGGACTGATGCTCAAGAAAAAGATAACCGCTTACCAGGTAGGCCGCAAACGCGGCGACTGGTGGAAGTGGAAAATAGATCCACTGGTAATAGATGCCGTGATGATATATGCACAGAAAGGTCATGGCCGCCGTTCAAATTTATATACTGATTACACTTTTGCAGTAAAAGATGGCGATCAACTGGTAGCCTTTACCAAAGCCTATTCCGGCCTGACAGACAAAGAAATTGCGGAAGTGGATAACTGGATCAAGCGCCACTCTATTGAAAAATTCGGACCGGTAAGAACGGTGCAGCCGCAGCTGGTATTTGAAATTGCCTTTGAAGGCATTGCCGCCTCTAACCGCCACAAATCCGGAGTAGCCCTGCGCTTTCCACGTATCAACCGGTGGAGGAAAGATAAGCCGGTAGCAGAAATAAATACGCTTGAAGACCTGAAAGAACTATTGCGGGTGAACGGCCACAACACCAGCAGCTGATTGATTGCGCCTATAAAATACCAGCAGCTGTATAATAGCTGCCAGCGCAATCATCGCCAGCATGGTTAATCCTGCGCCATAGCTGCTCCAACCCTTTATTGAAGCCAGCTGCATCATCAATCCGACCAAAGATAAACCCAGGCCGCCGCCCAACGCATTGGCCGTCCCATTAATGCCAGAAGCAAGTCCCTGCTGTGGTTCGGGCACCGACTGCACCGCCAGGATAGTTACGCACGGGAAAGTAATAGCCATACCAAATGAATTGATACAGCCTACCGCGCAAAAAATAAACAACAACCTATAATCTGTGAAGTAGCTCACGATAAAAAAGAGTATGCCACATGCCATAAAAGCATTTCCCAGCATGCCTGTTTTTACCACGCCCAGCCTGCTAAACAAACGGGGTAATATAAATTTTGAAATGACACCTGATAAAATACTAAAGGGGAATAACAGCAGGCCGGCCTGTGAAGAGGTGAAGTGCAGATCCTGTTGCAGGTAGATGGTGAGCATAAAAATATAGCTTAGAAAGATACAACCCAGCATTACTGCTCCTATATTTCCGGTGATCACCCCCTGTGACCTGAACAATTTAAAGTCTACTAACGGAGACGGATGTACGCGTTCACGGCGTATAAAAAACATACCGGCTGCGAGGAACAGTAATAACCACAGGCAGTATTCCATATAGTGGTAGGTGATATTGCCAAGATCATGGATCAGCCATGCTGCCAGCATCATCAGTCCGGTAATCAATAATGCACTGAGTAAGTTATGCGCTGGTTTTGCCGCGGTCTTTTCATCAGCGGGAATATATGCCATCGCCAATATCACTGCCAGTCCTATTACCGGTACATTAATAAAAAATACCCATTGCCACCCGAGATAATTGCTGATTAATCCGCCGATAGCAAGCCCCGTGGCAAATCCAATGCCCGCTGTAGCGCCAAAAATTCCGAATGCGCGGTTTCTTGCTACCGGTTCTTTAAAAGTATTGGTAATAATAGCCATTGCCGCCGGAATGGCTAATGCCACACCGGCGCCTTGCAGTGCCCTGCATACCAGCAGCCAGGTGAAGTTTTGGGAAAAACCTGCTGCCAGGGAAGCCAGCACAAAACAGCAGGCGCCTGTTACAAATACTTTCTTTCTTCCTATAGTATCTGCCAGCCGGCCGCCAAGCAATACGAGTCCCCCATAAAATAAAACATACACGGTTTGTACCCATTGAATGGCAGCTGCATCAAAATGAAAAAATGATTCCATCTGCGGAATCGCCATGTTGAGCACAGATACATCCAATGCTTCAAAGAAGATAGCCATGCAGGCAACTGTTAATATGATTCGCTCCTTTTTCACAGTACAAACGTATTAAAACATCTCAAAAGGAATTTAATTCCTAAAAATTTAGAACAAACGGCTATAATCCCGCAATAAATTAGATATTTGTTCCAAACACATATGCACATGGTAAGCAAAAAAGAAAATAATACGGAGGACATACAATTGAACCTGGATGAGAAAGACCTGGGTATCCTGAAGTTATTACAGCAGGATGCAAAAATGACCATCCGGGATATTGCCCGTCAGCTGAACCTCAGCACTACTCCGGTGTACGAGCGGATCCGGAAAATGGAACAGGCAGGCGTTATCAAACAATATGCAGCCATCGTAGATCCCAGGAAGATTAATAAGAGCCTCACTGTTTTATGTTATATCACCCTGAAAGAACACAATAAAAAGTGCGGTAAGAAATTCATCCAGGAAATACTGGGTTTCACGGAAGTAACGGAGTGCCTGAATATTTCAGGAGAGTTTGACTTCATGATCAAAGTACAGGTAAAAGACATGGATGAGTACCGTGAATTTTACGTGAATAAACTGGGTGAGTTAGACAATCTGAGTCATACACAAAGCATATTTGTGATTTCCGTGATTAAAGCAACGCACCAGGTAGTGTTTTAACACCAGCAAACGGGTTAGGGATCAGCAGTACACGATAAAATTGATACACAAAAAAATATATACTGTAACCTTATAACTTATTTACCCGTTTTAAACCTATGAAATACCTTTACCTATCCCTGTTAATGTTTGTAACTGCTACTGTCACTGCCCAAAAGAAATCTTTTCAATCTGCTGCCGGAATAGGCGGTATTGGTGGCTATCATTACGGCGCCCTGGCTTTTAGTTTTGAGCCCCGATTTAATTTTTATGAATTTTCTGAGAAGGAGAGTTTATCAGTTGGCGTCTGCTTTGCGATGGGCCCTTCCATTGGTTCTGACCGGCGTACTGATCGCGATAAGATTTCCGGCGGCCCTATACAGCCAGGATGGATGGTGAATATTCCCGTTACCGTTCATTATACTTTTGGCAATGCTGCCACTCCCCGAAGCTATAAATATATTGGGTACTCTGTTGGAGCAGGCTACGCAGCGCACAATGGCCGCCGCTATGTGGATCCGGGACCCGGTATCGATACGGTGGAAGTACATGCGCATGGCCTGGTGCTGGATGGCAGCATCAATTTCCCTATGGGTAATTCCTCATGGAGCCTGCAGTCTTCCTATATGTTTAACTTCAGCAACAACAATCCTGATATCAAAGGTATATTCAGCATGTCGTTGCTCTATAATATCGGCATCTGTATACATCAGCACAGGGAAAAACGGCACTACGACCACCCCAGGGAATACTATCACGAACTGGACCGGGAAATGAGAAAGAAAAAGATGGAGAGCCGGCGAAAAATTATGGCGCCACGGGGTTCATCAAATCAAAACCCGCGTGAAAGTCGAGATAGCCTGCTGCAGATTCCCCCGGATCAAAAACAACTACCATAGAACATACCGGCTTCCTGCTGCGGGAGTTGGTTGTTTCAAAAGCAATGCCCTGTTTCTTATCCTCATATACTACAATTTTTCTTGCCTTATTAGCAGATTCATAGGCCTGTGCTTTTTGAACACCCGGATATGCTTTTTTGATGGCTGCAATGCTGCTTCCTGGTCCCACGCCTTTATGGGTTCTGAACTTCGGTGAATTTACGCGGATCTGTTTTACGTACTGCGTATCCTGTGTGCGCATCGCGGTAAATACGGCCAGCATATGCGACGAATCAATACTGTCGTCTTTTCTGCGGCTGTACCATATCCGCCAGGCTTTCATCATAGCGGCATCGCCGCCATCCGGTTTCCCCAATACCGCCAGGCTCTGTGCCGGTGCTTCGAGTTTTATTTGTCCGATTGATTTTCCGGGTGTGATGAGCCAGGCGCTTTTCTGGGCGAATGCTGCGGAGGTAGCGGATAAGATGGATAAGAAAATGATAAGGAGGCGCATAGTTTTCGTTTAGGAAATGAGTTCAAAAATGTTGCCATTAATAGTAACGTTCTCCTCTACAGAAAAGTTAAAATTGCAGTCAAAAATATATAAAACAGCAGCAGCAATGTGACGTTTACACAAACAATGGTGTATATACTTTGAACATAAAAATTACACCTAATGGTCAATATAAAAACATCATTTTTAGCAGATATTAAAAGCATGCTTTTTACCGCCAGACAGAAAGCATATGCCGCTGTTAATTCTGCAATGGTAGAAGTATACTGGAACATCGGCAAACGTATTTTTGAAGAAGAGCAGTTAGGAAAGGAACGTGCAGATTATGGTACCTTTCTGATAAAGGAACTTGCAAGGCACCTAACTAAGGAGTTTGGGAAGGGTTTTGATGAAAGAGAACTACGCCGTATGCGGCAATTTTACCAGCTATTCCCAATTCGGGACGCACTGCGCCCCGAATTGAGTTGGACTCATTATCGCATTATTTTACGAGTTGACAGCCCAACAGCCAGGCAATATTACCTTATAGAGACTGCAGAGCAATCCTGGAGTACTCGCCAGCTTGAACGCAATATCAATACCCTTTATTACGAACGGATATTATCGACCTCTAATAAAAGGGAGGCCTTATTGGCCGAGCAAAAAATGGAAAAAACAAAGCCTGACGATGTTATCAAAAACCCTTATGTTTTGGAATTTCTAGGATTAGAGTGGCCAACCGGATACTCAGAAAGCGAAATTGAGTCTGCGATTATTACCAATTTACAATCATTCTTACTCGAATTAGGTAAAGGCTTCTCATTCGTTGGACGCCAATATCGTATTAAGACAGATACTAAAGTGTTTTTCATAGACATGGTTTTCTACAACTATATTTTAAAATGCTTCGTATTAATTGACCTGAAAATTAAAGGACCTCACACATCAGGATATTGGGCAGATGGATATGTATGTTCGGATGTTTGAAGATCTCAAAAAATGAACTTGAACGCGAAAAGCAATTTATCCGGGAGCAAATTGCCAATAAGCAACCAGCTTCTTAAAAATCTATTTTTAGCAAATCTCGTGTACCTTTACCCCCATGTTACTCAAATTTCCCAAAGATCAAAACGGGCAGCAGATCCTCAAAGCAGGCAATACCCACTTCGCCATGTTAAAGCAAAGGAGTAAGGCTGATAAACGCACTATATTCCTGACGGAAAACGTGATAATATTTGTATTGGCGGGACATAAACTGCTGCATTTCGACCAGCATACTGTAAAAGTGGAAGCGGGTTCTGTATTGCTAATGAAACGTGGGTTTTACGTAATGTCCGACTATGTGAGGGAAGAAATACAATTTCAAAGTTTGCTGTTATATTTTTCAGATGAACAACTGCGCAGGTTCCTCCATAAATACAATTACCTTACGCCTGTAAAATCTGCTGCCACCAGTCATCTTACCTTGCCCATTACTCCATTGCTGGAAGTTTTCGGGGAACATTATACCGCCTACTTTACACAAACACCGTCTACGCTGGCGGCGCTGTTATCTGTAAAACTATACGAGGCATTCCTCCTATTGCTGGCTACGCCGCAACATGCTTCCGTGCTGGCGTTTATGCAACAGATTGTATATGCACAGCCGCAGGACATTGCCTTTATTGTAAAACAACATCTGTTTCAACCTATTACCCTGGCAGAAATGGCCAGGTTGTCCGGCCGCAGCCTGGCTTCCTTCAAGCGGGATTTCCAGCAGCAATACCAGTCCTCGCCCCGGCGGTGGATCAATGAGCAGCGACTGTCCTATGCACACATGCTCCTGGAAACCACTACACAGCAGGTAGCTGAAATAGCTATTGCCTGTGGCTTTGAAAGCACGTCCCACTTCATTCGCATCTTCAAACAAACTTATGGTATCACGCCCAATCATGTAAGAGCCAAAAAAGCTATCATCTGAGCTTTTTCCGTTACCGGCGATGCGTATTCGGGGATAATTTTGCATTTATAAAAAGAAGAATATGCAAACATTATCTGAAAAGAATAAGGCAGTGGTAAAACGCTTCAATGAAGAATTCCTGGTGAAAGGCAACCTGCAGGCTTTTGAAGAAATAGTAGCACCGGACTTTATTAACCATACTGCACCTGCCGGCAACAACGACCGTATTGCCACCCGCGATTTTATCCTACAGTTACTACACCCTGCTATGCCGGATCTTCAACTGGAAATTTTTGATATGATAGCGGAAGATGACAAGGTAGTAACCCGCAAAGCATTTACAGGCACCTTCACCGCACCTTTTATGGGACAGGCGCCCACCGGCAAAAAAGCCACTCTGCGTATTATTGATATCATACAGCTGAAAGACGGGCAATACATTGCCCACTGGTCTATCCGTGAAATGATCACCACATAAATTATTTGCTGAAATATGCTTATTTTAAGCGTATGAACCGCAAACACTTTTTGTCTGCTCTTATTACCACCGGCGCGGGCCTGCCGGCACTGCAAACACTCGCCGGCATTGGGTTATCTGCTCCTTCAGATAAGAAGGAACCGCTTGTTCCTCCTTATCTGAAACCCGGTGATATCATCGGCATTACCTGCCCCGCAGGATATATCAGCAGGGAGGAGATCCAGCCCGCGATCCGGATTATGGAAAGCTGGGGTTTTAATATTCGTATAGGCAAAACCGTGGGCGACCGGGACTATAGTTTCGGCGGTACCGATGCGGAACGACTCGCGGATTTACAAGCCATGCTGAATGATGATGATATTAAGGCTATTATGTGCGGCCGGGGTGGTTATGGTACCGCACGGATTGTGGACAAACTCGACTTCTCCCGCTTTCAGCGGAAACCCAAATGGGTGATTGGTTTCAGCGACGCTACCGTATTGCATTGCCATATTAGCCGGCACTTTGGTATCGCTTCCCTGCATTCAAAAATGTGTAACAGCTTCCCGGACGATTTCGGAAAATCAGAACCCGTTATCCAGGATACCATCATGTCTATCTACCAGGCGCTTACCGGCAAAAAAATGCAATACAGCGCCTTACCGGATACCCGCAACAGGAAAGGAAAGGCGAGAGGGGTGCTCACCGGCGGTAACCTGTCTATTATTCAAAGTATGTCAGGCACCAATTCGGAAATTGACACCAACGGGAAGATCCTGTTTCTGGAAGAGGTGGGCGAATACCCGTATAGCCTTGACCGTATGTTAGGCACCCTGCAGCGCTCACATAAACTCGATAATCTCGCAGGCCTTATCATTGGCGGATTTAACAGGATTAAGCCGGATGATCCCGGTGAAGAATTTGGCAGAACCGTGTATGATATGGTACTGGAAAAAGTGAAAGATTTTAACTTCCCCGTGTGTTTTAATTTCCCCGTAGGACATCAGAAAAATAACTATGCCCTTAAATGCGGCATGATGCATTCCCTCTATGTTGGCGACGACACGGTTACTTTAAAGGAATAATTACTTTACAAGAAATGTAATGATAAATAACACGGCCAGTACATACATGACCGGGCTGATGCTTTTGTATTGCCCGGTTAATACTTTCAGTAATACGTAAGACAACATACCAAACACAATGCCTTCTGCAATGCTATAGCTGTATGGCATCATCACAATAGCCAGGAATGCAGGAATTGCTTCTGTTACATCATTGAAATTAATTTTGGTGACCGCTCCCATCATCAACATCCCTACAATGATCAAAGCCGGTGCAGTGGCAGCTTGTGGAATCATAGCAAAAACAGGTGCAAAGAAAAGGGAGAGCAGGAACATAACAGCTACTGTAAGCGCCGTTAAACCGGTTTTACCACCGGCGGCAATTCCGCTGGCACTTTCTACATAAGCGGTTACTACGCTGGTCCCTAATAAGCCTGCCGCCGTAGTACCCACCGCATCTGCCATCAAAGCCTGCTTGGCGCGGGGAAGCCGGCCCTGCTCATCCAGCAGGCCTGCCTTATTACAAAGACCAATCAGCGTTCCTACCGTATCAAACAGGTTTACCATTAACAAGGTGAACAGGATCATCACCATATCCAGGGTGAATATTTTATCGAATTGCAGCTTAAAGGCTATCGGCGCCAGCGAAGGCGGCAGACTTACCAGGTGACCATTGGCCGGCAAATGCGTGATGCCAAGCGGAATACCCACTACCGTTGCAGCCAGGATACCAATCAGCAACGCGGCATTCACATTCCGGTACATCAGCACCGCACTTACGATCAGTCCTATCAGCGCTACCAGGGGGCCGATACTGGTCACATCGCCCATCTTCAGGATCACACCATCCAGCTTTCCGCCGCCCACATGATGCATCCCCGTTTCAATAATACCTGCATTGGCCATGCCTATCAAGGCAATCAATAACCCGATACCCACTGAAATAGCATGCTTCAGATTTTCCGGTATGCTGTTGATGATCGCCTCCCGGATCCTGAACATCGACAAAAAAATAAAAATAATGCCTTCCAGGAAAACGGCCGTAAGCGCAAACTGCCAGCTGTAGCCCATAGAAGATACAATGGTGTAGGCGAAAAATGCGTTTAGGCCCATCCCCGGCGCTACGCCAATAGGTAACCTGGCATATAATGCCATCACCAATGTGCCAATGGCAGCGGCCAGGGCAGTAGCGGTAATCAACGCATTAAAATCCATTCCTGTGCGCGACAGGATACTGGGATTAACGGCCAGGATATACGCCATGGTGGAAAAGGTGGTTAACCCTGCCAATACTTCTTTCTTAACAGTAGTGTGATGTTCGGAGAGCCGGAAAAATTTTGCGAGCATGATGCAAAAATAAGCGTTTCACGATTTATCATTTTATCCTAATTTCATTCCTATGCAACAACGTTCGGGTGGATGGAAAGTGATTAATAATTGGTTGGGCGAAAAAGAACTGAAGCCCTTCAAATTCCAGGAGGATGCCTGGAAGGCTTACCTGCAGGGCAAATCAGGAATCGTAAATGCACCTACAGGTTTCGGAAAAACCTTCTCCCTGTTCCTGGGCGCCGTTATCGCCTGGATAGATGCGCACCCGAAAGATTATACCCACAAAACAAAAAACGGGTTACAGCTATTATGGATAACGCCGTTGCGTGCGTTGGCCAAAGACCTGGGCCGGGCCATGGAAAGCGCCCTGCAGGAACTCAATGTTCCCTGGCAGGTAGGCATCCGCAGTGGCGACACACCCGTTGCCACGCGGGCGGCACAAAAAAAGCAAATGCCGGAAGTACTTATTATTACACCGGAAAGCCTGCACCTGCTGCTGGCGCAGAAAGAATACCCTTCCGTATTTAAATACCTGCACACCGTGGTGGTAGACGAATGGCATGAGCTGATAGGCAGTAAACGCGGTGTAATGGTGGAACTGGGTCTCAGCCGGCTGAGGGGACTGCGACAGCATCAGCTAAAAGTCTGGGGGATTTCCGCTACCATCGGCAACCTCGATGAAGCGCTGGAAGTGTTGCTGGGCCCCTATCATAGCGATGGCCTTATTATCCGCGCCAAACTGAAAAAGAATATTGCCCTGAAAAGCGTGATCCCCCACGAAATAGAAAATTATCCGTGGGCAGGGCATCTCGGCATCAAAATGCTGCCACAGTCGTTACCCATTATCAACGACAGTCAAACCACCCTAATATTTACCAATACCCGGTCACAGTCGGAGCTGTGGTACCAGGCGCTTCTCCGTGAAGATCCCATGCTGGCAGGCGCACTGGCTTTGCACCATGGCTCTATAGATATGGAACTGCGTATATGGGTGGAAGAAGCCCTGCACAACGGTATCCTGAAAGCGGTGGTATGTACGGCCAGCCTGGACCTCGGGGTGGACTTCCGGCCGGTAGACAGCGTTATACAGGTGGGCAGCCCGAAAGGGGTGGCCCGATTCCTGCAAAGAGCCGGCCGTAGCGGACATCAGCCGGGAGCCATCAGTAAAATTTTCTTCCTGCCTACCCATGCCCTGGAACTGGTAGAAGCGGCAGCGCTGAAAGCCGCTATGGAACAGGATCTTATAGAAAGCCGGATGCCGGTGCTACTCGCTTATGATGTATTACTCCAATACCTCATGACGCTGGCGGTATCCGACGGCTTTCATGCCAATGAAATATGGGAAGAAGTAAGACATACCTTTTGCTATCAGCATATTACCGAAGATGACTGGCAGTGGCTCCTCTCCTTCCTCACCACCGGCGGCGAGGCGCTGGGCAGTTATGATGAATTCAAAAAAGTAGAGCGGGAAGGTAACTTCTACATCTGCCGCAGCCGGATGATGGCCATGCGCCACCGTTTACATATAGGCACCATTGTAAGCGACGCGATGCTCAAAGTGAAGTTCATGAGCGGAGGCTACATCGGTGTCATCGAAGAGGGTTTCATTTCCCGCCTGTCGCCCGGCGATTCCTTTACCCTGGCTGGCCGCAACCTGGAATTTGTCCTGATCAAAGATATGACGGTACTGGTCCGCAAATCAAATTCAAAAAGATCGATTGTGCCCAGCTACCAGGGCGGCCGTATTCCACTTTCTTCCAACCTGGGACGGATGCTGCGCGAAAAATTTAATGAGGCGCTTTCGCGTAATACAAAAGATCCGGAGCTGATTGCCTTACAACCACTGTTCAACCTTCAGGAAGAACTGTCGCATATTCCAAAAGCCAATGAACTGTTGATTGAACAGATAGCTACCAAAGACGGTTACCATCTTTTCGTGTATCCTTTCGAAGGGCGGCTGGTGCATGAAGTAATGGCGGCGCTGCTGGCTTACCGGATCAGCCGTATCCAGCCCATTACTTTTTCTATCGCCATGAATGACTATGGCTTTGAGTTGTTGTCTGATCAGCCTATTCCGCTGACGGCCGAAAACGCCAAACAGCTTTTTTCTACCGAAAACCTGCTGATGGAGCTGCAAACCAGTGTAAACTCTACCGAGATGGCCCGGCGAAAATTCCGCGACATTGCGGTGATAGCCGGTTTGATATTCCAGGGATATCCCGGTAAACACAAGGCTAACCGTCACCTGCAATCGTCGGCTTCGTTGTTGTTTAACGTGTTCAAAGACTACGATCCGCAAAACCTGCTGCTAAAGCAGGCTTTCAACGAGGCGTTCTTTTACCAGATGGAAGAGGCCCGTTTGAGGGAAACGCTGGAACGCATTGCCGTTAGCAGGATCGTGATCACCACACCACAAAAGCTCACGCCTTTCTGCTTCCCGATTAAAGTAGACAGTTTACGTGACACCATGACCAGCGAAAAGCTGGAAGACCGGATCAAAAAATTGATCACGGTGAACGGTTAAGAAATCTCTAATTTGCACCTCATTAAAAAACAGTTGATCCAGTGGTCGCGGAAATATTTCACTTTCAGGAACAGCATTGGCATTTATCACCTCAGCGGGCAATTTTCTGGGAAGAAGAAAAAGCGCTGATCCTTTCAGATCTGCATCTGGGGAAGGCGGCTCATTTCCGGAAGGCAGGGATTGCCGTGCCGGCGGGTATTGTACAGGAAGACCTGTTCCGGTTACAGCAACTGATTACCCATTACCTGCCAGACAGAATTATTATAGTGGGAGATATGTTTCATAGCCGGGAGAACAATGAAGTGCAGTATTTTAAATTATGGCGGCAGCAGTTTTCCAGGATCTCCTTCGACCTGGTGAAAGGTAATCATGATATTATGGCCGATGCTGTGTATGAGCAGCTGCAGATCAATGTACACCCTGCACTTACTTTGCGTAATATTCATTTTATCCATGAGCCTTGTGAAGACAACAATGGCTTCGCCTATACTTTTTCCGGACACCTGCACCCGGCTTTCGTGATGCATGGAGCCGGCAGGCAACGGCTGCGTTTACCCTGCTTTTATTTTGGCCGGCATTGCGGCATTTTACCCGCTTTTGGCCACTTTACCGGTTCCGCGAACCTTGACCCCGAGGAAAGGGATCCTGTGTTTGTAATAGCCGGAAAATCGATTATACGCGCCCAATGAAGATTGCTAGTCACGATATATATACCCATCCTTTGCCGGCAGATCATCGTTTCCCGATGCTTAAGTATGAACTGATACCAGCACAGCTGCTGCGGGAAGGCATTATCACCCCCTGGCAGTTATTCGCTCCCGAACCGGTTACAGAAGAAACTATTCTCTTAACACATACCGCCGCATATTGGCATAAGCTGAGAGACCAAACGCTGGAGCCCCGGGAACAGCGGAAAATAGGCTTCCCCCAATCGCCTGCGCTTACCCTGCGCGAGATGGTGATTACACAGGGCACCATCGATATTTCGCTGCATGCGCTCGATCATGGTATTGGTTTTAATGTAGCTGGCGGCACCCACCACGCGTTTGCGGATCATGGGGAAGGTTTCTGCCTGCTCAACGATTTTGCTGTAGCTGCCAATTACCTGCTGCACCGGCAACGTATCAAACAGGCACTGGTGATAGACCTCGACGTGCACCAGGGCAACGGCACCGCCGCACTGTTTGCCGGTAACCCTCATGTATATACGTTTAGTATGCATGGCGCACACAATTATCCATTTCATAAGGAAACATCCGACTGGGATATTCCCCTGGCAGACGGTATGGATAACGGCACTTACCTGCAGTTGCTGGAAGAAGCCCTGCCAGTGCTGATTAACCGGGTAAAACCGGATCTTGTTTTTTATCTTTCCGGGGTAGATATCCTGGAAACGGATAAATTCGGGAAACTGAAGGTAACGCAGCAGGGCTGCCTGGAACGGGATGAAATGGTTTTCCATTCACTGAAAAAACATCACATCCCCTGTGCAGTGGCGATGGGAGGAGGTTATTCCACCCACATTCGCGATATCGTAAATGCGCACTGTAATACTTTTAAGGCAGGCATCCGTATTTACGGTTAAATAATTTTCCCGTCTTTCATTACCAGCTGGCGGTCGCTCATAGGCGCCAGTTCTTCATTATGCGTAACAATGATAAAGGTTTGCTTCAGTTTATCGCGCAGTTCCATGAACAGGTGATGCAGTTCCCGCGCGTTACGGGAGTCGAGGTTACCGGTAGGTTCGTCTGCCATTACCACGTCGGGATCATTGATGAGGGCGCGCGCTACAGCCACTCTCTGTTGTTCTCCGCCGGAGAGGGCGTTGGGTTTGTGCTCAAGCCGGTCTTTTAATCCGAGCGTTTCCAGGAGGAACACCGCTTTTTCCTTTACCTGGCTTTTGCGGGTGCCGGCGATATAACCGGGGATACACACATTTTCGAGGGCAGTGAATTCCGGCAGTAGGTGATGGAACTGGAAAATAAAGCCAATATGACGGTTCCTGAAATCGGCCAGGGCGTTTCCCTTTAAACCGGTCAGATTGACATCATTAAGCCAGATACTGCCAGCAGTAGGTGTATCAAGGGTTCCAAGAATGTGCAGCAAGGTACTCTTACCAGCTCCGGAGGAGCCTACGATGGTTACAATCTCTCCCTTACTGACAGTAATGTCTACCCCTTTTAATATGGGTAAATTGGAATAATTTTTGGTAACATTGCGAGCGGTTAGCATAACCCAAAGAAAAGTAATTAACCGATAAAATAGTAAAAGTTGTTTATTTCAAATTAAATAATACTTTTGCGGAAAATTAAAAAGTAAAAATTTTAATAAGATGTACTGGACATTAGAATTAGCTTCATACCTGGAGGACGCTCCATGGCCAGCTACTAAAGACGAACTTATCGACTACGCCATTCGTTCCGGTGCACCGATCGAAGTAATCGAGAACCTTCAGGAGCTGGAGGATGAAGGGGAAATTTATGAGGGGATTGAAGATATTTGGTCTGATTATCCGTCGCAGGATGACTTCTTCTTTAATGAGGATGAATATTAGCCAGTATCACTGACCGCACTCCCGTTCAACTATGACAAATAATTACTAAGCCGCTCCTGATAAGGAAGCGGCTTTTATTTTTGGTATTCAGAGATCCGGCGATGTGGCAGAAATGATTGTTTCTGCTGCATCGCCGGGCTCAATAAATAACTGGTTTATTTTTCCATCTGGTCGATCACCGGTTTGGAAACGCCGGTGAAGGAGAAACCTCCGTCGTGGAACAGGTTCTGCATGGTCACCATTTTGGTGAGGTCAGAGAACATGGCTACAGCGTAGTTAGCGCATTCGTCTGCAGTGGCATTACCCAGCGGGCTCATTTTCTCTGCATAGGACATAAAGCCATCGAAACCTTTCACACCGCCACCTGCGGTTGTTTTAACCGGTGACTGGGAGATGGTGTTCACACGTACTTTTTTGTGGGTACCGTAATGGTAACCGAAGCTGCGTGCAATTGATTCCAGCAAGGCTTTTGCGTCGGCCATTTCACCATAATCGGGGAATACACGCTGAGACGCGATATAAGACAATGCGATAACAGATGCCCATTCGTTCAGTGCATCCAGCTTGTAGGCTGTTTGCAGCACACGGTGCAAAGACATCGCAGAGATATCAAATGTTTTGTGATTAAAATCGTAATCCAGGTCGGTATAGCTTCTGCCTTTACGGATGTTCATACCCATTGCTACGGAGTGGAGAACGAAGTCGATCTTACCACCAAAGTGCTCCATGGATTTGTTGAACAGGTTGGCCAGATCATCCATATTGGTAACATCAGCCGGAATAACAGGTGCCTTACAGGTTTCCGCCAGTTTGTTGATCTCACCCATACGCAGGGCAATAGGGGCATTGGTAAGCACAATTTCAGCGCCTTCTTCCACGCAACGCAGTGCAGTTCTCCAGGCAATAGACTTGTCGTCCAGTGCGCCAAAGATGATACCTTTCTTCCCTTTTAATAAGTTATGAGCCATTTGGTCAAAAATTAATTTCGGCAAAAATAGTCGTTATAGTTGAAAAAAAAAGCTGTTAGCTGTCAGCGACCAGCATTTAGACGGTTAGTCTTTAACTAAATGCAGCCTGCTAAAGGCTAACAGCTATTATGAGATAGCAGTTTATTAATGTACGGCCAGCATTTCGCGGGCGTTCTCCAGCGCAGCGGCAGTAGGCCGTTCTCCACTCAGCATCTGGGCAATTTTATTCACCCGTTCGTCCTGCGACAATAAACGTACGCTGGTAGTTACTTTATCCGCTTTAGCGTCTTTATATACAAAGTAATGTGCATCTGCTTTCCCGGCTATCTGTGGCTGATGGGTAATACAGATGATCTGGTGTGATTTGGCCAGATCTTTCAGAATAACTCCCACCTGGCGGGCAGCTTCTCCTGAAATACCGGTATCAATTTCATCAAAGATCAGGGTAGGCAGCGCTACCGACTGGGCTACCAGCGACTTGATGCATAACATGATGCGGCTCAATTCCCCACCAGAGGCCACTTTGCCCACTGGTGCAAACTGGTTGCTCTTATTGGCGTCAAACAGGAATTCGATGGTATCCTGTCCGTATGAATTGAGTTCTCCGGGTATGATGTCTACTTTCAGGCGGGCGTTAGGCATACCTACCTGCGCCAGTAAAGTGTTTACATGTTTTTCAAAAGGACCGGCCTGCTCCTGGCGATGCCCGGTGATGACTGCGGCCGCTTGCTGCAGGCTTTCTTTCAGCCGGGTTTGTTCCTGCTCCAGTGATGCCAGCTGTTCGTCCAGGTTTAGTACATCCTCTACTTTCTGTGTCAGCACTTCTTTTATGGCCAGCAATTCGGCAGTGGTATGCACCCCATGTTTCTTGAACAAACGGTAACCCAGCGCCATTCTTTCATTCACCAGTTCTATCCGTTGCGCATCATATTGTACATGGTCGTTGATGCTTTCCACTTCACCGGCAATATCCTGCAGTTCGAGATAAGTGGACAATAGCCGTTCAGATACCGCGGGCATCTCTTTATGGAAGGCAGATAAGGCCTGCAGCGATGACTGCAGCTGTTTCAGCTGTTGAAGAATGGGTTGTTCATCTTCCTTCAGCTGGAAATAAACCCGGTTCAGGGTGTTCTTTATTTCTTCTGCGTGACTCAATGTTTGCAGTTCTGCTTCCAGTTCTTCTATTTCGTTGGTGTTGAAGCCTGCTTCCGCCAGTTCATCAAGCAGGAAGCGGTTATAGTCCAGCTCTTTGTTGGCATTGTCGCGGTTATCCAGCAGCTGTTTGTATTTCTTCTGTACCTGTGTGTACTGAACAAATCCCTGGTGGTACTGTTGCAGTTCCGTTGGTTTGTTTACCAGGGCATCGATCACTTCGCGCTGGAAATCGGCGTTACCGAGCGCCAGTGTATCAAATTGTTGATGGAGGTCTACCAGGTATCCGCTGAGTTCTGCCAGCTGGGAGATGTTCACCGGCGTATCATTTACAAACGCCCTTGATTTACCGGCAGCACTTACTTCTCTTCTTATGATCAGCTGATCTTCCAGATCCAGCTCATGCTGCTGGAAGAAGGCCGCCACCTGTGATTTCTTTACTTTAAAGAGCCCTTCTATGATGCATTTGCCGGTTTTATCGAACAATACTCCCGGGTCTGCTCTTTCTCCGAGTATCAGGGAAAGGGCTCCGAGGAGGATAGATTTACCTGCACCGGTTTCTCCGGTGATCACATTCAGGTTCCCTGAGAAGTCTACTTCCAGGTGATCGATAATTGCGTAGTTCTTGATGGTTAGTCGCTGTAACATAAGTAAGGAAATTCCTTTATGATGTTGAAAGCTCAGGTTCCGTTTACCCGCTGCATGCCTGCTTTGGCGCGCTGGTCAAGGGAATTCTTATAATCGTGGCCTTTCATGTTCAGACAACGCTGATAACATTCTATGGCTTTGGCTTTTTCGTTTCTCTTTTCATAAATGTAACCCATTTGGAGGGAAGCCCGTGCCGCATAATATTCCGGCCTGTTGCTGCCCACTTTCACGGTTACCTCGTACATGGCAATGGCCTGATCATCCTGCCCGCTTTCATCATATATGCGGCCCAAACGGTAGGCATATTCCAGCTTATCTTCCATTGCAGGGAATTCAGCCGCTTTTTTGGTAAGCAGCAATGCCAGCGCTTTATTGAAATATCCGCCATCGCTCAGTAAACGTACGCGCAACAGGAATGGGTTGGGCCATTTACCGGTTTTGGCTTCTTTCAGTGCCTGTTTGTCGGCGTCCGTTTCCAGTCCCCCTTTTGTGAGGATCAGGGCGCGGTATTTATCTGCCGCAGCCTGGTTTCCCTCCAGGTAATAATACCAGCTGAGTCGCTGCAAACACTCCTTCACATAAAACTTGCCTTTAAAATTACTGACAAACCGCTCCAGGTAAATATGTGCATCCGGATCCAGCCGTGTTAATTTCAGTAATCCCATTACATAATTGTAATACTGCATGTCCGCATACTCCGCTGTATCATTCCGTTCCTGCAACACTTTTATGCCGGTAGCTGCCCTTTGGTTGTTTAAAGAAAGGTTCGCCACCATTAAAGCAAACAGGTAGTTATTTTTAGTATCCAGTTGTTTTTTTTGTAAGAATTCCCACGTTTCTTCCGGTTTATTCACAATAAACAACATCAGGTAGCAATAATAGTAGTAAGATTCTTCCCGGAACATTCTGGCTTCGGGCGCATTGCTCTCAATGAACTTATTCACATTCGCCATGCCTTCTTTCATACTGCCCTTAAGGCCAAGGATATTGGTGATCCACTTATAGCCTTCCGGAATAGTGCCGAATACGGTTTGCATGGCGCCCAGCAGCAGGTTGTTGGGAACAAAGCCCGGAAACCGTTGCTGGTTTTCTTTCAGCATGATATATGCTTTCCGGATCTCCCAGGTCGCATCCCATTTTTCATCAAACTTTATTTTGATCAGGGCCCACTGGAATTTGATGGCCGCCTGTGTGTACAGGTAATAAGGCGAGTCCGGGGAACCTTCTGCCATTTTATTCAGCCGGAAGGAACGCAGACTCCTTTTCTTTGAATACTCTGCAGGGTCTTCATTAAAGAAGAGTGGGAAAAAATCTGCATAGTTATCCAGGAAATAGGGCGCCAGATTATCCGGATGCTCTTTTTTTTCTGCTTCCAGCAAAGCCTTACCGGTGTTTAACCTCAGCTGCATAATGGCATCATATGCCTGCTCGCAGCGGGTGTTAAAATCAAATACTTTCTGCCTGGCGCTCACGTTAAATCCTACACTCAACAATAACAACAAAGAAAAAATAATACGCATACGGGGAAAAATTCCAAAATTAAAGGCCAAATCTCTCATAACATCCTCCAAATCCCAAATAACACTTCACATTTTTTAAAGTTGCATTGTTTTAGCTAAATCCCTGCCACAAAATAAAAGAACTACTACGCAAGGTACCTGCGCAACGGCAATGCACACAAAGCTAATATAATTAGTAAAACAAAACTAAATAAATTAGTATATTTTTTTATGCACATACACCAATAGAAAAAGGACATCCGGAGATGTCCTTTTAAATACTTATTGCTGAGGGACTATATTTTAGATAGTCACAGTCGCTTCGAGATCGTTATCCACCAGGATACGTCCGCAGTGCTCACAAACGATGATCTTTTTGTGCTGACGGATTTCTGCCTGACGCTGAGGAGGGATCGCATTAAAGCACCCACCGCAGGAATCACGCTCTACAGTTACTACAGCCAAACCGTTGCGGTAGTTCTTACGGATTTTTTCGTAAGCCTGCAATAAGCGGGGATCTACCTTGGTTTTAGCATCTTCACTTTCTTTGCGGAATGCTCTCTCTTCTTTATCTGTTTCGCCGATGATCTTTTCCAGTTCGCCTTTCTTGTGCTTCAGGTTCGCTTCTTTATCTGCCACCGCTTTCTTGGCTACTTCCAGTACGCGGCTTTTTTCCTTGATCTCTTCGTTAGCGTCCTTGATATGCTTTTCAGCCAGCTTGATTTCCAGCGCCTGCATCTCCATTTCTTTGGTGATGGCTTCAAACTCACGGTTATTCTTCACATTATCCTGCTGCTTCTCGTACTTCTTGATCAGCGCTTCCGCTTCTTTGATGGCGTTTTTCTTGCTGGCAACAAAGTCTTGTATACCTTTCATTTCATTCTCAATGTGAGACTGACGTGTGTTCAGGCCTTCGATCTCGTCTTCCAGGTCTTTTACCTCCATCGGCAACTCCCCTTTCAACACCTGGATCCCATCCAGCTTGGAATCGATCTTTTGCAATCTGAGTACAGACGCTAATTTTTCTTCAACGGAGTATTCTTTTACGGTTGCCATGTATTATAAATAATTTACCGGGTTTGTTTTAATCGTAGATTTAAGAGGCGCAAAATTACGGAATTTTTCGGTCAATATATGATAAAATAATTCCACTGTGAACTGCTCACTCTCAAAATGTCCGATATCTGCTATAATTAATTGATTGTCAGCGTCAAAAAATTCATGATACTTGAAATCAGCCGAAATGTAGGCATCTGCCCCGGCCGATATTGCCTGTTTCAACAGGAAACTGCCCGCTCCACCACACAACGCCACTTTTTTTACGGGACGCCCTCTCAAAGGAGTATATTTCACACAACCAGTCCGGAACTGCTCCTTTACAAACTGTAAAAATTCCAGCTCTTCCATTGCCTCCGGCAAAGTACCTATCAATCCCGAACCTACCTGCTGATAAGCATTTTCCAGGCTTACTATGTCATAAGCCACCTCTTCGTAGGGATGGCTGCTCAACAGCGCCTGTAAAATTTTTCCTTCCAAATATACCGGAAAAATTACTTCCAACTTTATTTCGGCCTCAAAATGTCGTTTTCCGGGCGTACCTACGTAAGGATCAGTGCCTTCCGCCCCTTTAAAGGTGCCTTCTCCCGCGCCGTTGAAGCTGCATTCACTGTAATTGCCAATATGGCCGGCGCCCGCTTCAAACAAGGCAGCCCTTACCGTTTCCACATCTGCCGAAGGCGCAAATGTGAATAACTTTTTTAATAATCCCCGCTTAGGCTGCAATACCCGCGTTTGCTCCAGCCCCAGTTTAGCCGCCATCTGCGCACATACCCCGTTCCGTACATTATCCAGGTTGGTATGCGCTGCATACACGGCAATATCATGTTTAATGGCTTTAATAGCCACCCGTTCTACATAATTATTCCCATTAATCTTCTTCAATCCCCCGAAAACAATGGGATGGTGGGCAATCACCAGGTTACATCCGGTTGCAATGGCTTCGTCAATAACAGCTTCAGTGGCGTCCAGGGTAAGCAGGGCATTGGTCACCTCCACATCCGCCCGCCCGAAAATAAGCCCGGCATTGTCGTAGCTTTCCTGGTACTGCAAAGGCGCGAACTGTTCGATGGCCTGTATGATCTCTTTTATCTTCATATCTGCAAAAATTAATGGTTCATTCCCGGCATCTGCTAAATTTGCAAAAAAATATCTTTTATGCCCGGAAGCAAATCTACAGCAGAACAGTATGCGGATTACAAAATAAAAATGCAAAAAATTGCGGACGTAAGAAATGCCCTGGCGGTACTTGGATGGGACCAGGAAACCTATCTTCCGGAAAAAGGCGCGGGATTCCGCGGTCAGCAGATCACCACCCTCAGCTCTATAGCTCACGAACTATTCACCGCCCCGGAACTGGAAGCCATCCTCCAGGCCCTGAAAGGGAATACCACACTGAATCCTGTAGAACAGAAAAATATCATTCTTTCCACAGAAGACTTTGAAAAGAATAAAAAATACCCGGCAGCCTTTGTGGCAGAAATGTCGAGAGTGACCAACGAAAGCTATCACGCCTGGATAAAAGCCCGCAAAGCCAACGACTATTCCATTTTCGCCCCGGCGCTCGCCCGGATGGTTGAACTGAAAAAACAGGAAACGGATATCCTCGGCTATGAAGGACATCCCTACAATGCCCTCCTGAATGAATATGAAAAAGGCGCCCATACCGGTATGCTGGATACCATTTTCAATGAGGTGAAAACCGCCCTTTCACCACTGCTCAGCCAAATAGAACAACAACCCGCTATCAATAAGGATTTCCTTCATCTGCATTATAACCGCGATGTACAATGGAAATTTGGTCTCGCCCTGCTGGAAGGTATGGGATACGACCTGAAAGCAGGCCGGCAGGACGTTTCAGAACATCCTTTCACCACCAGCTTCAGTCCACTTGATGTAAGGGTAACCACCCGCATCGATGAAAATGATTTTGGTAACATGACCTGGAGCTGTATCCACGAAGGTGGCCATGCCCTTTACGAGCAGGGGCTTCCTACCGAACAATACGGCCTTCCCTGCGGAGAAGCCACCAGCCTTGGCATACATGAATCCCAGTCGCGCCTCTGGGAAAACAACGTGGGCCGGAGCCTTCTTTTCTGGCAATATCACTATCCCCGCCTGCAGCAACTCTTCCCTGAAAACCTCGGAAACGTGTCGCTGGATGCGTTCTATAAAGCCATTAATAAAGTGCAGCCTTCCCTCATCCGCACGGAAGCAGATGAACTCACCTATCATTTCCACATCATGATCCGGTATGAAATTGAAAAAGGATTGATCGATGGCAGCATTGATGTAAAAGATCTGAAACACACCTGGAATGAATACTACCGTCAATACCTGCACGTAACGGTACCCGACGATGTTCATGGCGTATTGCAGGACATCCACTGGTCGCACGGCAGCTTCGGCTACTTCCCTACCTATTCACTCGGCAGTTTTTATGCCGCCCAGTTTTTTGCTGCTGCACAAAAACAAGTACCTGGTTTGGACGCACGTATTGCCGGCGGCAATTACCAGCCGTTACTGGAATGGCTGCGTACCAACGTACATCCGTTTGGAAGATTTTATACCTCAAATGAATTGTGTGAGAAAGTAACCGGGAAACAACTGGTATTTGGCGAGTTCCTGGAATACGCGAAAGCGAAATATGCCGGGATATACGGTTTCTAAAATAAAAGTCCGGAACGATCTGTGAAAGATGGTTCCGGACTTTCCTGTTACTTGTAGTATACTTCGATTACAACCCCGCCAGCTTCTCCAGCTCTGCCAGCTCCATCACACCCTGCTTCCGCGCTATTTCTTTACCATCCTTATAAAAAATAAAAGTAGGCAGCTTAGTTGCATCAACAGATTTCATTACGTCCTGGTCGTTACCGCCATCTACCAATACCCTCTTTACCTGCGGATGTTTTTGGAAGAATTTTTCCAGCACCGGCTCCATCTGTTTACAGGGAGGACACCACGCAGCTCCAACATCGGTAAGTACCATTCCTTTTGCATGAACGGCGTTGTTATAATCCGCTATAGTAAGCTGCGGCTTCTTTTCAGCGACACCCTCCAATTGTTTGCCTGCCCGCTTCCATGCATTGATGCCGCCATCCAGCTCCACCACCTCCGTAAAACCATGCTCTCTCATCCATTTGGCGGCGGCGGTGCTGCGGCCGCCGCTCAGGCAGTAAATATAAACGGTCTTTTTCTTGTCCAGGTACTGCGCCCGGTCCATGAATTCTTCTTTCTTTGTATAATCGGCCTGTAAGGCATGCGGCAAATGCCCGGTACTGAATTCCCCGGCGGTACGCACATCAAACACCTGTGCATCCGGCTGTTGAATATCCTTTTCAAATTCCGCGGCATCCACTTCCTGCCGCTCCTGTGCCATTGCGGTAATGCCTGTGAGCATCAATAAGATGGCTAAGAAAACTCGTCCCATATCTTCTTTATTTTCGGCATAAAATTAATAAACAACTCTGCACCTTGCCTGGCCGGATGAGAATTATAACAGGGCTGTAACGTTTTTATATCAAATAAGTGAGAAAACAACTTGGTGTATTCCGCTGCTGTACCACCGAAGGGCGGCCCGTCCTGCGTAAAATGACGGTTAAATAACACCCCTGCCAGGTGCCCGCCAGGTTTGATCAGCGAATACATATGGTCCACGTAATCCATCCGGAGGAAAGGAGGCAACGCGCAGAAAAATGTTTGTTCCAATACCAGGTCGTAACTGCCTTTATGCGCAAAAAAATCTTCTTCCAGCACTTTCACACGGGTACGGGCAAACGTTTTTTTCAGTTGTTCCACCAATGCCGGTGCAATATCCAGCACCGTTACATCGCTGAAAGCCTGGCCTGCCAGGTAAGCAGCCTCGTAACTGTTGCCTCCACCGGGAATGAGTATACGAATATCCCGGTCCACCAGCTGATCAATATACTCTTTCAGGGGTGGCGACACCGCTCCCATATCCCAACCCGTATCTCCTTTAAGATAGCGGTCATTCCAATACTGACTATCCATATCCGGCATTGCTTTTTATGCTAAGTTACGGCCATTCAGCCACATACATAAATGCATCGCTTTTCCAAACATTATTACTATTTTTATGCTTTGAATATACCTGTGAAAAGGCCTTAACGCCAACCTATGCCATGAAAAGCCTACACAATTATTTGTGGATTGTCACAAAACATATTTTGCTTTGCCTGCTGCCGGTGATGGCCCTGGCCGTTGCTGCCCGTGCGCAGTCAGTTGCCATCAATGCAGATAAATTAGCAGGCTGTCCTCCTTTCCTGGTGAACTTTACCGCCACATTAGATGCAGGCTACCAACAGATAGAATGGGATTTCGGACTTGGCGCCAATGTGACCAACGACCTCACCCCCTCCAAAACATTCCAGGACCCCGGCATTTACCATGTTAAACTAACGGCTACCTACGGCGCCAATACCATCGTCAAACAACTTGACATCCAGGTATATAACAAACCCCTTGTCAACTTCACCATCCCCAACACCACCGGATGCGCACCCTTCATGGCTACTTTCAGGGACCAGTCTGCCCCCGGAAACGGCAGCATTGCAGATATTACCTGGGACTTCGGCGACGGTGGAGGCGCCACAGGCGCAAATGTTACACACACCTATACGCAGGCAGGCACTTATAATGTACTCAGCGCTGTAACTAACAGCCACGGATGTACGGCATTTAAAGGACCCGAACCAGTGAAAATACAAAGCGCGCCTACGCCGGCTTTCTCGGCCGACAAAACACAAAGCTGCACCACGCCATTCATGGTAAATTTCTTTAACAATACAGTGAATAACTCGCCCGATCCGGTGACCTATACCTGGGATTACGGCGATGGCACTACCAGCACCGCCAACCAGCATACCTATACCAGGGAAGGCCGTTTCACCGTAAAGCTCACCGCCACTACCTCCGGTGGATGCTCCGCTCCTCTTACTAAAACGGCGTACATCGTCATTGAAAAAGTGAAACCGGCGTTTACTTTTTCAGCACCCTGTGCTGATCAACCGGTTAACTTCACCAATACCACACAACCTGTTCCGGACCAGGTGACCTGGGCATTCCCGGATGGCACTACTCAAACCACTGCAAACGCGGTGAAACAATTTGCCACGCCGGGCGACTATGTCGTGAAAATGCGGGCCACCCTCGGTACCTGCATGGAAGAGATCCAGCAAACTATTCACGTAGCTCCTTCTCCGCAAATCAACCCGGCAGCTACGCCACTCAGCGCCTGTAATACGCCTTTTACCACGCAGTTCAACGCGCAATCCGCCAACGCTACTGCATGGAACTGGAACTTTGGAGACGGCGCTACTTCTACGCTCGAAAACCCTTCACATACCTACACCCGCGAAGGATCATTCACGGTAAGTCTCACCGCCACCAATGCTTCGGGCTGCAGTAAAACAGTCACCAATCCTGGTTACATCAACATTGCCAAACCCAACCTGAGTATTTATCGCAGCGCAACGGAAGGATGTATCCCTTTACCGGCGGACTTCTACATAGAACTGGATGTTACCGATCCCATTGTCAGTTATCAATGGAACTTCGGTGATGGCAGCACGTCTACCGATGCAAGGCCCCATCATATTTTCACCACACAGGGAACTTTCACGGTTACCATTACCGTAACCACAGCAGGCGGATGTACTGCCAGCGGCACTACTATTGTTATGGCAGGAACAAGACCAGTAGTGGATTTTGTTGCCACCCCTCTGAAATCATGCGCTAAAGACCCGGTACAGTTCACCAACCTGTCTGTTCCCCGTGGTACTTCCTGGATCTGGACATTTGTACAGGATAACAGCACCAGTACAGAGGAAAACCCCAACCACACCTTCAATGAAATCGGCAGTCATGATATCATTCTCACAGTAAACAATAACGGCTGTATTGAGCAGTTAATAAAGCGGAATTATATCCAGATCATTCCACCTATTGCACGGTTTGAAACTGCGCCGGATTGCATGGATCCCTATCACCGTAAATTCACGGACAATTCCACCTTTGGGCCTATTCCCACCGCAGTAAAATCCTGGCTTTGGGAATTTGGCGAAAACGGCGCTACTTCCACCGATCAGCATCCGGATTTCCGGTACCAGACAACAGGTCTGAAACAGGTACGGCTCACCATCGACAATGGCATCTGTACTTCTACCACTACGCAATCGGTGAACATCATTGATGAAAAGCCCGTTATTACTGCTGATAAGCCCAGGATATGCAAAGGAGAAAACATCCACATTTCATTAGGACCGCTGAATAATGCCAATATCAACGAATATAACTGGGATTGGGGCGACGGCAGCGCCATTCAAAATATACCGGCATACAATTTTAATCCTGCCAATGGTATCACACATACCTATAACAAAACAGGCACCTTTACCATTAAGCTTACCATTACAGATAAAAACAGCTGTATCCGCGAGGCCCCACCCATTAGCATTGATGTAAACGGGGCTACACCTGATTTTGATTACACCGGCAAGAGATGTAAAGATGAGATTTTCAGCTTCACGGATAAGTCTACCGTAAACAGCGGCAACAGCATACTCAACTGGGAATGGGATTTCGGGGATCAGAGCAATAAAGAGAATTATACTACACAACCCATTGACATAAAACATACCTATACTAACGCGAACGATTACACGATATCATTAACCGTCACCGATCAGTTTAGTTGTGCAGTGAAAATCCAGAAAGTGATTCGTTTCGACCGGGTGAAGGCCGACTTTATGGTGCCATCCAATATCGCTTGCCTGGATAAGTCGTTTACATTTATGGATCAGTCGCAGGGTACTATCCAAAACTACGCATGGGATTTCGGCGACAATACCACCGGCACGGGAAACAGACCTGTAAAGGTTTACAGCGCCCCTGGCCAATATAACGTAACACTCAAAGTAACCTCCCCCGCGGGTTGTACGGATGAAATCACCAAAACAAATGCCATCAGGGTTCCTGATCCGAAAGCATCTTTCACGATACCGGATAACCTGGACCTGTGCCCGCCGGTGAAAGTATTATTTACCAATACTTCTACTGATTTTGTAAACTCCAGCTGGAATTTTGGTGATAACGGCACTTCCGCCAAAAATGATCCCGATGTGCATATATACGCACGGGCACGCACCTACGACGTAGTGCTCACCGTATATTCAGAAGGAGGTTGCTCCAGCACTGCCACGCTTCCTATTGCCATCAAAGGACCGGACGGCACCATGAAAACCACGCCTACACAGGGTTGCGTACCACTGGCAATCAGTATCAGCGCTACCTCTGTTAAAACCGACAGCTATATGTGGGACTTCGATGATGGTACCGTACTTACTTCTACCACACCGGTATCCCCGGCACACACCTACACCAAGGCAGGCATATATTATCCGCGTGTATCTTTACTGGACGATCAGGGTTGCGTGGTAAAAGCGGCAGGCAACGATAAGATTATTGTAGATCAAACAATAGCTGATTTTGCTACCAATGATTTCCAGGTATGTGGCGGTGGTGAAGTAACTTTTACCAACAAGAGTAAAACGTTAACCAAAGATTCACTTGCACTTGATTTCACCAATGCCTGGGACTTTGGCGCACCGGGTCATCCCGGCAACAGCGCTGCCACCGTGAACGGCTTGTTTAATTATCCGCAGCCTGGAACTACTCATGTTAAACTGGTAGTAACCAGCGCCTATGGTTGTATAGATGAGAAGATCCTGCCGGTGGTAATTCCGCCGCAACCGGTGGCCGTCATTGCTCCTGTTTTACCGCTTTGTGTGTCTGGAAAAGTACAGCTGGCCGGCAGCGACAGCAAAAATATACCAGGCACCAAGTGGCACTGGCAGATAGGAACCGGGCAAACATACGACGTACCTGTTCCGCCGGAAATACTTTTAAACAGCACCGGCACCATACCGGTGGTATTAACGATCACCAACAGTGATGGTTCCTGTCCTTCAGAAACTACTACTCAGATGATCGTACATCCTTCACCGGTATTAAATCCCTCTCCGGTTTCGGCCACTATCTGCCGTGGTGCGGCATTACAGTTACAGGCGAATACCACCGCCAATGTAGCAGTAAACTGGACTGATTACAACATCTCCGACGTAACCAGCGTATCGCCGCAGGCAACGCCGGATATCGATACCTTATACCGGGTTACCGCCACTAACGAATACGGTTGTACGAATATTGGTGAAATAGCCGTTACCGTTACGCAGCCGTTCAAAATTTACGCGCAGGATGCCGAAATATGTGCGGGCGAAAGCGTGAAGATGAATGCAGGCGGTGCCTTACACTACCAGTGGATTCCCGCCAGGGGCTTGAACCGCGCGGATATTGCCGATCCCGTTGCCAGTCCGGATGGCAATATCACTTACCAGGTAGTGGGTTATAACAACAGCACCTGCTTCACAGATACTGCGTTAGCAAGAGTTTACGTACGTGCGGTACCGGTAGTGAATGCCGGTCCGGATATGGTGATAGCTACCGGCTCTGTTATTCCATTGCCGGTAACAGGCAGCGGCGATATTATTAAAACTGAATGGACGCCGGTAACTGGTTTGAGCTGTTACGACTGCCTGACGCCTACGGCCACGCCCACAGACGATATTACTTACCATGTAAAGGTAACCAACCAGTTTGGCTGTGTAAGTACCGACGATGTAGCGATCAAGCTGGTATGCAATGAAGGTAATGTATTCATCCCCAATACATTTTCTCCCAATGGCGATGGACAGAATGATGTTTTCTATGTGCGGGGCCGCGGTATGCAGTCCATCCGCATTTTCAGGATCTTCAACCGCTGGGGACAACTGGTATTTGAACGTACCGGAGTGAATACCAATGATCCATCCTCTGGATGGGATGGCCGTTACAAAGGCGCCATCCTGAACCCGGATGTATTTGTATACTATATGGAAGTTGTGTGTGACAAAGGTGCTGTAAACCTGTTGAAAGGGAATATTACCCTTATCAGGTAGAGACGCCCCGAACGGAATTTTTGATACGGATGTTGTTGATTTGCAGCCACTCTGCTGTATTTCCATCTTTCTTTTATCAAAATTTCCGAAAATCAAAAAGTTTATATATGTAATTTTTATTAATTTGTGTAGACATTTAGTCAATGGAAAACCTGTGTACCCTATGAAATACCGACAGGCAAAGTGTTTTTGGACATTGCTGCTCCTTATATCCCTTTTGCAGGCAAACTGCTTACTGGCACAGAAGGCGGACTTTACCTATACCGCTTCGCCGGGCAACCTGTGTACACCCGTAACACTTACATTGAGAAATACCAGCACCGGCACTCCGCTTACCTATAACTGGGATTTCGGGGATGGCAGAACTTCACATGAGGAGCATCCACAGGTCACCTATACCAGTGGCGGACCCGTAAAAATCACCCTCGAGGCAGTATATAAAGTAAGCGGCGGAACAACTACCAGTACTTATTGGCGTAACCTGGTAGTAGGTGCTACCCCCCAGGTAATTTTTTCGGCAGATGTAACAAAAAGCTGCAAAGTATTCGCCGCTAATTTCACGGATGCCACGATAGGCGCGGCCAGTCGTACCTGGGATTTCGGCGACGGTACTGCACCGGTTACCACCAGTAATGCTTACATACCACATCAATACACCCGAGCGGGCAAATTTGATGTAACCCTTACCGTTACTAACACCAATGGCTGTACGGCCACATTAAAGAAAGATGCCTATATCGATATTTCATTGCCCCAGATCACCATGGCTACACCGTTATCCGGCTGTGTGCCTTATACCGCTGCGTTCACGGCTACTTCCGCCAACGATATCAATGATCCGGTGGTATCCTGGGCCTGGAATTTCGGGGATGGCAACACCCAATCCACTGCCAACGGAAATGTAAATCACATCTATACGCAAACCGGAATTTATAACGTAGGCGTTACCGTTACTACCCAGGGGCAATGCGTCGTAACTACAGCGTTCGATAAGTTTGTGCATACCGGCAATCCCCCGTCCAGTGTAAGCTTCACTGTATCTCCGGCCAGTACCTGTACCGGCGATCCGGTACGACTGCTCGCCAATGCCAGCTTTGCGGACACCTACAGCTGGGATTTCGGAGATGGAAAAACGGAATCAGGCAGCAGTAACGATATCCGTCATTCGTTTAATGCCAATGGCACCCTCACCGTGCAAATGAAAGCGGGCAGTAATGGCTGCTTCACAGCTGCGCCACCAGCTACTGTAAACGTAACCGGTCCGGTGTCACAATTCAGCGTGGTTCGCGATTGTGCCGATAAAAGTAAATTTATCTTTACCAACAACTCCATTGGTACCAGCGCCAACTCTACCTACCAGTGGGATTTTGGAGATAACTCTCCCCTGGTAAACACCATGGACGCAGTACATAATTATATAACACCCGGTAATTATACCGTTCGTCTTACTATTGGGGAAATAGGCAATAACTGCAACCATAGCAACTTCCAGACAATCTATTATTTCCGGGCCGATTTTACTGCCGGCGTCAACTCCATCTGCCGCGGAAGCAAGGCGACCTATGGTGTGCTGAATGTACCACTGGGACTGGTTTCCAGCTACACCTGGCAATTTGGCGATGGCACCACTTTTACCACGACTGACCAAACCTATATAAAAACATGGGCCGCTGCGGGTACATTCGATAACCAGCTGACCATTCGTTATAATGATCCCGCTTATTGCGACGACATTGTGTATAAACCGGATGATATTGACATCCTCGCACCGCAGGCCGACTTTACCACCGGCCCGGTTACCTGTGCAGGCCAGGCGGTAAGCTTTATCAATAACACCATTACTTCTCCCAATATCCCGATTGCCAACTGGTACTGGGATCTGGGCAATGGCCTTAGTTCCACCACTCAAACACCGCCAGCCACTAAGTACAGCGCTTCCGGCGGACAGGCGGTGAAACTGGTGGTGACAGATGCCCGCAATTGCAGGGACTCTGTCAGCAAAACCATCAACATTCATCCCACCCCGGTGTTGAAAGCATCGGCACAACAACCAAAGATTTGCGAGGGCAACAGTGTTAACCTGAATGCCTTATCAGACGGCACGGTGCAATGGCTCACCACCAACCAGCTCAGTTGTGTTTTCTGTACAGATCCGGTGGCATCGCCACTTACAAATACCCGTTACCGCGTGCAGGCTTCTAACGTATACGGATGTACGGTATTTGATTCCACTGATGTAGTAGTAGTGCCGAAAGTAAATCTTACCGTAAGCAATGATACCATTGCCTGCTACGGCACTTCAGTACAACTGAAAGCCGCCGGCGCTACCATCTATAACTGGACGCCCGTTACCGGCCTGACCAACAATACTATCCCGAACCCGGTTACCACACCCATAACAGACATCACTTACCAGGTAACCGGCACCAACGACGCCATTTGCCCCATGAGTGCGCCGCTTGCTGTGAAAGTATCCGTAAAACCGGTACCACAGGTAGATGCCGGCAAGGACCAGACAGTGATGGTGGGAGATATTGTGCGGCTGATGGCCAGCGGAAGTCCTGACATTGTGAAATGGAAATGGAGCCCGGATGATTACCTCGATAACACCAGTTCTCCTTATGTAACGGCTGCCGTACGTAAGCCTATCACTTACAGCATTACCGGTACTAACCAGTTCGGCTGTACGAAAAGCGATATCATGAACGTGGACCTCGTTTGCAATACCGACGTGGTATTTATTCCAAATACTTTCAGTCCCAATGGCGACGGGCAAAATGATATATTCTATCCACGCGGAAAGGGCATCAGCCTGATAAAGTCTTTCCGGATTTTCAACCGCTGGGGACAGGAAGTACATCATCGCGAAAGAATCAACATTGATGATATCAGCACCGGGTGGAACGGCTCCTTTAACGGCAAGCCGCAGCCTTCTGATGTGTATATCTACTTTATTGAGGCTTACTGTGATACCAACGAATTTTTCCAGATGAAAGGCAACGTAACATTACTCAGATAAATATTTTTAACCTGGCTAACATGAAAACCATATACCGCGTATTACTGGCGATAGTTTGCATCACGCATGCAGCACCGTTGTATGCCCAGGATATACATCTGTCGCAGTTCTATGAAACGCCTATCCTCCGCAATCCTGCTCTGATAGGCATTTTCAACGGCGATGTGCGCGTGCAGGCTGTATATCGTAACCAGTGGAACAGCGTTACCATTCCTTACCAGACCGGTACCGTGAGTGGCGAAATAAAGTTCCCTGTGGGTCGCAGCAACGACTATGTGACTACCGGTTTGCAGGTTACCTACGACCGTGCAGGTACTTCCAAACTGCAGTCCACGCAGATCTTCCCGGCTATCAACTATCATAAATCGCTCAATGAAGATAAGAGTAGTTTCCTCTCTGTAGGATTCATGGGCGGCTTTGTGCAGCGGCAGTTCGATCCCACCAACATGACCTTTAACAACCAGTATACCAACGGCCGGTTTGATCCTGCTACCGCTACCGGGGAAGAAGGCAAACTGGCGCTGAAAGGCTACAGTTACCTCGATGCTGGAGTGGGCCTGAGTTACAACAGCGTAATCGGAGAAGATGTGAATTACTTTATCGGGGCCGGGTACTTCCATTTTAACCGAGCCAAAATATCCTTCTATAACGATCAGAATATTGAGTTGCAGCCGAAACTTACGTTTAACGCGGGTATCACAATCCCGGTAGATGAGCGGGTAAAAGTAATTGCACATTACAACCAGTTGCACCAGGGCACTTATACAGAATATATTGGCGGTGCTTTAATCGGTTATGGTTTAATGGACCAGGGACTGGAATCGACCCGGGCCATTTATGGCGGCCTCTTCCTGAGGTGGAATGATGCTATTATCCCAACCATCAAAATTGACATGGATAAATACGAGATCGGAATGAGTTATGACACCAATATTTCCAAACTGAGAACAGCCAGCCAGACATTTGGCGGCTTCGAAATTTCATTGGTTTTCAAGGGATTTCTTAACAGCCGGAATTCAACGCTGGAAAGCGTAAACTGTCCCAGATTTTAATCTATTATAAATCAATTAATTATGAAAATAAATTACCAAGCGTTAAAAATTACATAAAATATGCGGAAATACTAACAAAATGGCCTGTGGTTTGTTATTTTTATGTAGAAACATAGGCGCTCGAATGAGCCGAATTTGTCAAACAAAAATTAGGAAATATTTGAAAAAAACTTTATTTTTATAATACTATGTGGAAAACCTCTACCCTGATTCTCATAATGGTTTTCAGCCTTTTTACCAGCATAGGCAAGGCTCAAAGCGAAAAATCCCAACCTGCCACGGAGGGGGGTAGCAAAATCGTGAAGCTATATCCCAATCCCGCTACTACCGTCATAACATTTGAAGTTCAACAACATAATAACGATCGCTTATACGATCTTATTGTATATAATTTCCTCGGAAAAAAAATAGATCAGTTAAAAGGCATCAGTTCCAAGACAACGGTGAGCCTGGATAATTATTATAACGGTTTGTATATTTTCCAATTAAGGGACCAGCGGGGCAACCTGGTGGAATCCGGGAAATTCAATGTAGTGAAATAGCTTAGATATATCTGGCATCAAAATAAAAAAGGAAAAGTCACGATTTACATCGTGACTTTTCCTTTTTTATATCTTCTGTTATCAGGAAACTTCAACAATCAGGAATTTCAGGTACGTAGTATTCTCAATATTCCGCAGGATGGGATGGTCCTGGGCCTGTGTCTGGAAAGTAACCTGGCGCAGTCTTTTCTTCGCATCTTTTGCGGCCGCATCTATGGTTTGCAGGAACAGGTCCGGCGATACCAGGTTGGTGCAGGAAGCTGTTACCAGGAAGCCTCCGGGTTTCAGCAGTTTCATTCCACGAAGATTAATTTCCTTATAACCGGTTACTGCCTTCGAAATATTTTCGCGGCTTTTGGTAAAGGCCGGCGGATCCAGTATTACCACGTCGAACTTCTTCTCTTCCTTTGTCCATTGCTTCAGCTGATCAAACGCATTCACCGCCTGGAACCGGCAGATATCCTGCAGGTTATTCAGCTCGGCGTTTTTGCGGGCAGTAGCAACCGCTGTTTCGGAAATATCAAGTCCAAGTACGCTTTTAGCGCCATAAAAGCCGGCATGACAGGAAAAAGTACCGGTATAGCAAAAGGCTTCCATCACATCGGCGCCTTTTACAATATGCTTGATTTCGCGGCGGTTGTCTTGCTGATCCAGGAAATAGCCCGTTTTCTGACCGTTTACGATATCCACATGAAACCGCAAACCATTTTCATTGATGATCAGGTTGGTGTCGAAAGGCTCGCTGAGAAAGCCTTTCTGCTGGGTCATGCCTTCCAGTTCCCTTACAGGCACGTCATTTCTTTCGTAAATTCCTTTGGGTGAAAAAATGCGGTTGATAGCATCTACGATGGCATCTTTCCATTTCTCCATACCCAACGCGAGGGTTTGTATCACGAAATAATCGTTGAATTTATCGATTACCAGTGCCGGCAGGTCATCTGCTTCCCCATATACGAGGCGGCAGTTTTCCACATAGCCCAGTTTCTGGCGGTATTCCCAGCACTTGAGGAGACGGCGGTAAAAGAATTCAGGGTTTATTTCTTCGTTCTTATCACGGGTAAGAAGCCTTACGAGGATCTGGGATTGAGGGTTGATATAACCACGACCCAGGAAAAAACCTTTATGCGTATATACATCTACGATATCACCGGCATTTACATCTCCTTTTATTTCGGCCACTTCATTGCCAAAAATCCAGGGATGCCCTTGTAATACCCTGTTCTGTATCTGTTTCTTTAAAAAAACTTTAGTCATTTATTGTATTTCGAGGGGCAAAGGTAGCTATTTAGCGGTTAGCCTTGGGGATTTCACTTTCAATTCTGCCTTTTTGTCGGCAAAACCGCTGTTGGCAAAGAAATTGACTGGATACCTGCGCAGACAATTATTACTTATTATGACAGAAAACGAAAAAGACATGCAGACAAACGGTCAGGCTAACACTGGTAGCGAAAACGAAGGCATGCCAGAAGAAAATATAAGCAATAGTTCAAATACGAATAATGAATCAGGTGAAGTGAGTGAGCTGGAGAAGAAAGAAAAGGAAGTAAGTGAAATCCGTGATAAGTACCTCCGGTTACAGGCAGAATTTGACAATTACCGTAAGCGTACTGCTAAAGAGCGTATAGAACTGATGCAAACAGCCAGCAAGGAGGTTATCATATCTTTGCTGGATGTGCTGGATGATACCGACAGGGCTGAAAAGCAGTTGGAAAACACAACAGATGTTGCGGTCGTTAAAGACGGTGTAATGCTGGTTTTCAATAAACTGAGAAACACTCTGCAAGCGAAAGGACTGAAGCCAATGGAGAGTATACATACCCCATTTGATCCGGATCTGCAGGAGGCTATTACCGAAATCCCTGCTCCCACGCCAGAGCTGGTTGGTAAAGTAGTAGATGTGCTGCAACCTGGTTATTACCTGAGTGACAAATTGATCCGTCATGCTAAGGTAATTGTGGGCAAATAAAATGACGATGTGGCATAATCTCTAAGGATGCCCTATGCTAAAAGCTGACGTAAAACAATATTTTTTACCGGACAAGAGCTGGTGCCTGCACCAGCATTAAGTGATTATTATAATGTCTACCAAGAGAGATTATTACGAAATACTGGCTGTTGCCAAATCTGCTTCACAGGATGAAATTAAAAAAGCCTACCGCAAGGTGGCGATGCAGTTTCACCCTGACCGCAACCCCAATAACAAAGAGGCAGAAGAAAAATTCAAAGAAGCAGCCGAAGCTTATGAAGTATTAAGCGATCCTGATAAAAGGGCGCAATACGACCGCTTTGGCCATGCCGGCATGAATGGCAACCGTGGTGGCGGCGGATATGGCGGTGGTGGAATGAACATGGACGACATCTTCTCCAACTTCGGTGACATTTTTGGTAACGATGACATTTTCGGTAGCTTCTTTGGCGGCGGTGGCGCCCGTGGTGGCGGTGGAAACCGCCGTGGACGCGGTACCCGCGGCTCCAATCTCCGGGTTAAGATCCGTCTTACCTATGAAGAAATCGCCAAAGGCGCCAACAAAAAGATTAAAGTAAAAAAATATGTACCCTGCCAGCATTGCGGTGGCCTGGGTGCAAAAGATAAAAACGCATTCCAGTCATGTAATACCTGCGGCGGTTCCGGCCAGGTAAGAAAAGTTACCCAAACTTTCCTCGGACAAATGCAAACCGTTACCACCTGCCCCACCTGTCATGGCGAAGGCCAGATCATTACCAGCAAATGCGGCCACTGTAAAGGTGAAGGCCGTATGTACGGTGAGGAAATGGTGAGCATCGACATCCCAGCAGGCGTTCAGGAAGGCATGCAGCTGAGCATGAGCGGTAAAGGTAACGCCGGCGAAAGAGGCGGCGCACCCGGCGATCTGCTGATCCTCATCGAAGAAGAACCACATCCGGAGCTGCAACGCGATGGACTCAATGTAGCCTTCGATCTGCACATCTCCTTCCCCGATGCAGTATATGGCACCTCCCTGGAAGTGCCTACCATCGACGGAAAAGCCAAAATTAAAATCCCACCCGGCACACAGAGCGGTAAAATATTCCGCCTGAAAGGCAAAGGATTCCCTTCCGTAAATTCTTATGAAAAAGGCGATCAGCTGATTCATGTGAACGTATGGACACCACAACACGTGACCGCGGAAGAGAAAGAAATGCTCGACAAATTACAATCGTCCGATAACTTCAAACCAAATCCCGAAAAATCTGATAAAGGATTCTTCGAAAAGGTAAGAGATATTTTCAGCTGATGCGGATTTTGTCTTTCTCGCTGATTACGCTGATTTTACTGATTAGTTTGATTTTACTTTTTGGATTTTTTTGATTTTCTTAAGATATAATTAAGGGAGATAAAAGCGAATATCCGCTTCTATCTCCCTTAATCCTTTATAAAATCAAAAGTAAAAATCAAAAAAATCAGTATAATCAGCGTAATCAGCGAGAAAGACAAAATTCGCGCGGTAAACACTACACCATGGAACAAAAACTGCAGATGTTCGAAAACCGGCTGACGAAAGTTTTCCGGCATACCTCCAAACTGGCCAGACGACAAAACATCACCTGCTACCGGGTGTATGATGATGATATTCCTGAATTTCCCTTCAGTATAGAAATGTATGAAGACCATGTTTACATCGCAGAATACCACCGCAAACACGGCATGGAAGAAGATGCACATGAAGAATGGCTCGATACCTGCCTGGAACTGATCAGCAAAGTACTGGAAGTAGCACCCAATAAAATATGGGTTAAACAACGGCAACGCAAAGAAAACAGGAAAAGCCAGTACGAAAAACTCAGCCTGGAAAGCCATATCATGACGGCTTACGAAGCTGGACTACAATTTAAAGTGAACCTTTCCGATTATCTCGATACCGGCCTGTTCCTCGACCATCGCATTACCCGCAGCATGGTAAGGGAAGAAGCAAAAGACAAGAAAGTACTTAACCTGTTTTGTTATACCGGCTCGTTCTCCGTATACGCCGCCGCTGGAGGCGCAACAGAAGTAACTTCTGTGGATCTGTCTAAAACCTACCTGGCCTGGGCAGAAGAAAATATGAAGCTGAACGGGTTCGATAACCCGAAACATACTTTTGTACATGCGGATGTACTGCAATACCTCGACACCCTTAAACTTAATACCTACGACCTCGTGATCATAGACCCGCCTACTTTCTCCAACAGCAAACGGATGAAGGATTTCCTCGACGTACAGCGGGATCATGCGGATATGCTCAATAAAGTGCTGCTGGCTACAAAAAAAGATGGCATTGTTTACTTCAGTAACAACTACCGCCGGTTTGTACTGGAAGCCGATAAGATCAGCGCCTCCAGCATAAAGGATATTACCAATCAAACTTTACCATTTGATTTTCAGCAGAAGATGATCAGGAAGTGCTACCGGTTAATAAAATAAAGGATCAATGCTTTCCTTTGCGTACCATTTTTACCATCTTCAAAAACTCTGAGCGATAGTTGCCTTTGTCGGCGCCCAATGCCTGGCGGGCAATATCGTTCACCATTTCTATATTGCCTTTGCCGCAGTAAGACGACTTGCGCAGCAGCATCCCAAATAAAGCCACGCCGGCAGCAAAGCGGCAATCATCGGAGGCCTTATCAAAATTTTTCATTTCTGCGGATATAACACCGGGTAAATATTGCATCGCCGTATCCTGCGGATCCCGCCAGGATATTTTTACCTTTGCCAGCACTGTATCGACGGCAGCAGCTTCCGGTGCGGGAATAATTTCATACAAGGCCACAGAACAATGCCCGCTGCCAATGATCCCTCCGCCAAATTCCCCCTTCTCCGAGCTGTCGGCAGGCAGTATTTTATTTTCATAACCGATAAGCCTGTACGATTTTACGAGTGCCGGGTTAAACCATACCTCCGACTGCACATCGCGGGCAATCGTAAACAAGGTGCTGCCGAATTCACGGGCAAATATTTTATTGGCTTCTTCCAGGTCATCTATATAGGCAAAATTACCATTCCCTTTACTGGACAGGGATTGCAGCTTTGAATCTTTATAATTCTTCATCCCAAAACCCAAACAGGTAAGCAATACTCCGCTTTCCTTTTGCTGAACGATCAGCTCTTCCATTTCATTATCACTGCTGAGGCCTACGTTGAAATCGCCGTCGGTGGCCAGTATCACGCGGTTATTGCCCTCAGGGATATACTGCTCTGATGCGATCCGGTACGCCAGTTTGATGGCGGCTTCCCCGGCAGTGGCGCCGCCGGCACTGAGATTATCTATTGCGTTCAGGATCTTCTCTTTCTGATCGCCGGGCGTAGCCGGTAAAAGAACACCGGGTTCGCCTGCATAGGCTACTATCGCTACTTTATCTACCGGACGGAGATTATTGACCAGGATGCGGAAAGCTGCCTGTAATAAAGGTAATTTATTGGGGGTGCCCATAGAGCCGGAAACATCCAGCAGGAAAACCAGGTTACTGGCGGGAAAACTATCTGTCTCCAATGCGCGGGCCCTAATGGCGATCTGTAATAACCGGTGGGTAGTTTCCCAGGGGCAGGTGGTGTAATTACTATACATAGCCATCGTTTCGCCGGCTAACGGTAACGGATAATCGTAGTGAAAGTAGTTGATCATCTCTTCAATACGAACGGCATCTACCGGCACTGCTTCTTTCAGCCGCAGGAAGCGGCGGATATTGCTATACGCGGCCCTGTCCACATCCACGGCGAAGGTAGATACGGGATGGTTGGCCGTACGGACAAATTTATTTTCGTAGGTGGCTCCGTAAGTTTCATTGTAAAAGGAGTGTACTCCCATGCCGGTATTACCGTAATTGGGATTGCTGCTATGCAACAGTTTTGACCGGGCTTTGGCAAGGGCCACCGGATCTGCATCTTTTCGTAGAGGCGATAACGTTATTAACAGCCTGTCGTATTTGCGCACCGTTATCTCTTTGGATTGATAACCGTTTTGTGTAAGCAATAACGTGGCCGATGCCGTGGGGATTGAAATTTTAAAAAGACCGAAAGCGTTTGTGACCACATGGACTGTGTCATCCATCACCTTCACCTGTACTCCTGCAACGGGGCGGTGGGATAAACTGTCTTCTACCGCTCCCGATACCCAGATTGTTTGCGCCTGCAGCCCTCCACCCCACAAAAGAAAGAGTAAAAGGTACTTGAGCATGTATTAAGTTAAGATTTTTTCCGGGCAAGCGCCCGGAAAAAATAATTACTGCCCGGATTCCACCAGTTGATAAATGGCTGGCAGGTTCCGGCCCAGGCCATCGTAATCGAGGCCGTATC
Source organism: Chitinophaga sp. W3I9 (assembly GCF_050434025.1). Taxonomy (NCBI): domain Bacteria; kingdom Pseudomonadati; phylum Bacteroidota; class Chitinophagia; order Chitinophagales; family Chitinophagaceae; genus Chitinophaga; species Chitinophaga sp. W3I9. The sequence goes on along the minus strand of NZ_JBNPWC010000001.1, from coordinate 1,841,320 downwards.
CCAGCAGGAACTTATCGGGAACGGAAAAGCCCAGGTAATCTATTTTGATAGGATGGATCATCGCATCCGGCTTTGTGAGCAGGGCGGCCACCAGTAATTTTTTCGGTTGCTGATGCTCCAGCTGGGGCAGGAACTGGCTCATGGTCCGGCCGGTGTCCACAATATCCTCCAGGATTACTACGGTGCGTCCAAAGAGATCTTCGTCCAGGCCAATGGCCTGTACCACATTACCCGTAGATTTGGTGCCTTTATAGGAAGCCAGCTTAATAAACGAGATCTCCGCCTCAATAGTGAGGTATTTAAACACATCTGCGGCAAACATAAAGGAGCCGTTAAGAATGGCAATAAATAGAGGGCGCTCTCCCTCCAGATCCTTATTGATTTGTTCCGCCATCTCCTTCACCCGCTGCTGCAACGCCACTTCATCAATATAGGGCTGGAACTCTTTGTCATGCACTTTGATCAACGACATAATACGCTCATTTCCTTATTTAACAATCATCAGCAAAAAAAGATCGCTGCTTATTTACTTACCAGTAAACGCTGGCCGATTTTAATATCAAAACCCTGCAGGTTATTCCATTCCTGCAACTGTGTAACAGACCGGTTGTACATTTTGGCAATACCATACAACGTTTCCTTCGGCTGTACATCATGGTACTGCATACCTGATTTCTGCACTGGTGCAGGTGTAGCAGGCCGCGGAGCCGGTTGCGGCACGGATGTTTTTGGCGTACCTGTATTCCCGGTGGTGGTTACCTGGCCGGCTTTCTTCAGGTCTTCTATCATGGCTACCGGCACACCACCCTGTTGCGGGGCTGGTTTTGTTTCCGGTACAGCACCAGCGCCTGCTGCGTTTTGGGCCACTTCTTCCTTAATACCCTCCAGTGCTTTACGGGGAGAGAAATCTTCCGGTGGCTCCTGGTCTTCTTCTTTCAGTACCCGGGTATTTTTAGCCAGCCGTGGTGCGGCGGAAGCAAAACCATCAAGCGTTAACCGCTGACCCGCAGCAGGTTCTTCCCCTTCGTTCATTTTATTACGGCGGCGTAACCATCTTAACTGTACGCCTTCTGCCTGGGCTACGTCGTGCAAGGTTTCCCCGTTAACAACGCTGTGGTATTCCCTGCTTCCTCTTTTGCTTTTCTTTTGTAAGAAAACGATCATATCCTTTGCAGGCGGGTTATCATTTTCCAGGTCGTTGTAACGTACCAGCTTACGCAGGCGCATATTACGCTGGTCGGCTACCTGGATGAGGGAGCTGCCTGCCTTTACATACACTGCTTTGCGGCCGTTGATTTCAAAGATACCTTTCGGATAGCTGGCAGTTTGTTTGGTGCCTGTACTTTGATTTTTCCTTCCGGGAGATGTTTTGCTTCCCTTTTCGGTTACTTCTGCATACATCGTTCCATCGGTTGCTGCGCCACCGGCAGAAGGATCTTTCCCCATAGCAATCATCGTATATTGCTGAAGGTTATAATCTTCAATTACTTTAATCAGCTGTTGTGGGTAAGTTTTATTAGTAGCGTATCCGGCTTGTTTAAGACCAAAAGCCCATGATTTATAATCCTCGCCATCAAACTGGAAGAGGAAGGCATAGCGCGGGTTGGCGTGCAGAAAATCGGAGTGATCACGGTAGGAATCGGTGGCGGATTCATATACACGGAAACACTCCTGGGCTGCATCGTCATCGTATTTGATGGTTTTGCCGGTCCAGGTATTTTTGCATTTAATACCGAAGTGGTTGTTCGATTGTAAACACAAGGTGCCGTTGCCGGACTGTGTTTCTATAATCCCCTGCGCCAGTTTGATGGCGGCAGGCACGCCTGAGCGGCGCATTTCCTCAATGGCTAAGTTTTTATAGGTGGCGATGTACTGCTGCGTTGTGATGTTCTGTGCGTGCAGTACGGTAACGAAGCCAATAAGAAAACTGACTACCAATAAGAATTTTCTTACTTGCATGTATGTTCGGATTTAATGGGCGTTTTATTTCTTCCTGATCATCAGTACACCATCCCGCATGGTGAGTAATACCTGTTCTGCACGGTCATCTGCCAACACTTTTTCACAAAAACTGATCATGGCTTTTGCCTGGCGTCCCTGTTCGTTTTCAGGCAGCAGTACCTGGCCGTGATACAACACGTTATCTGCCAGGATAAATCCGCCGGGACGCAGTTTATCCCAAACCAGGTCGTAGTACTGTTCATATCCGGATTTGTCCGCGTCAATAAACACCAGATCAAATACTTCATCCAGTTGTTCAATGACATCGGCCGCTTTGCCGATATGCATTTTTATTTTATCTGCATTCCCGCTTGCCGAGAAATATTGATGACAAAGGGCTTCCAGTTCTTCGTTGATATCTACGGTGTGTAATATGCCATCGGGTGCGAGGCCTGCGGCCAGGCAAATCGCTGAGTACCCGGTGTAAGTGCCCAGTTCCAGGATACGGTGCGGCCGGATCATATGGCTTATCATACTGAGGAACTGGCCCTGTACCTGCCCGCTCAACATATGCGGCAACGCTACCTTCAGATGTGTTTCCCTGTTCAGCTGGTACATCAATTCACTTTCCAGGCTGGTATATTTTTCTGAATAGGCCTCTACTGCTGCCGGTATGAGCTCCATATATTAAAATTTCTGCAAAGCTAAGAAAAAGCGGCTAACCGACAGCCTGTTGCTTTCAACAGAAAAAGCGGATATATCCATAAACGCTATTCTGCCGGGTTTTATTCTCTCCGGGCGTACGTTCACGCATATCCGCTTTTCCGGCCTGAAGGGAGGCTTTATTAGAAATTCGGTCTTAATTTATTGGTGGTATAGAAAACACGGAAATATTCCACTACTTCATCTGCTGTGTCAAATAACTGCAGCAGGTCGAGGTCCTGCGGGTTAATATTGCTTTCCTTTTCCATCATTACATTACGGATCCAGTCGAGCAGGCCACTCCAATACTCTTTCCCTACCAGCACCATCGGCGTTTCCTCCATTTTCTTGGTTTGAATAAGGGTGGCTACTTCAAAGAATTCATCCATCGTACCAAAGCCACCAGGCATCATCACAAAGCCCTGGGAATACTTGGTAAACATTACTTTACGGACAAAGAAGTAATCGAAATTGAGACTATTCTCCGGGTCTATATAAACATTGGGATGTTGCTCGTGCGGCAGGGTAATATTGGCGCCCACTGATTTGCCATGTGCTGCCTGCGCGCCTCTGTTGGCGGCTTCCATAACACCTGGTCCGCCACCGGTGATAATGCCAAAGCCTTCTTCTGCCAGCCTGGTGGATATTTCCTGGGCCAGGTCGTAATAACGGTTGCCCGGTTTGGTGCGGGCCGATCCGAATATGGAAATACAGGGTCCTATTTTAGCCAGTTTCTCAAATCCTTCAACAAACTCCGCCATTATCTTGAATATCTGCCAGCTGGAATGCGCTCTTGTTTCCGTCCAGTCTCTTTCTTTAAGATTCTTTATACTACTGTTCATGCAACTGCTTTTTTATTATGCTATAAAACACCTTCCCCCGTGCAGGCACGCGGAATGATGTAATTTATATAATAATTGGCTTACAGTAACAGCTTTACGCATAAAAAAAGCAGGTAACTATATAGAAACCTGCTTTACATTTAACACGTTATGAACGTGCAGCGATGTTAAATAAACATCGCTGCAGAAACGTTGCTAATGCTGGCAATCAAAAAAATAAATAATGTTGAAATTTAGTAAGATAGTACTACCGTTTTAATCAACAGATGTTCTCATAACGCTTAATCTCCATTAATTTATTAATTATTTAAGCAATAACCTAATTTAAATTTATCAAGGTTACGCAAAGGTATGCGCGCCTGCCACTACTTCTTCGGCCAGCCCGAAAGACAATGTCATCCCGGCTCCGCCAAGACCATTTACGATCGTTACATTTTTTTCGGGAGAGAATACCAGGTCCGTTTTGCCGTTGGTTAGTTTTGGGTAGATGCCATGCCATTGTTCCTGGATGGTATACTCCGGCGCCTGTAAAAAGGTATGCATATACTGCAGGATGAGTTCATTGATAAATGCTTTATCAAATGGTTCGAAGTCCGGACCATATTCATGTGAGTCACCAATGGTGAGTTCGCCTGCGCCATTTTGAGAAATCAGCAGGTGAATGCCCCATTTCACATACTCCGGCATTTCCTGTGCGAAGCGCTGCTTCAGTGGTTCGAGGGTTTTACAGCTTTCAAAGGCCGCATAGTGTCCCAGGGTTAAGCCTGCGCATAGTGCGGGACCCAGTTGCCAGTTGCCCGGTTGCGGAATGGTACGCATCATCTGCAGTTTGCATTTTTTCAGCGGTGCGGCCGCAAATTCAGCAGGGTAAAGCGTTTCAAAGTCAGCGCCGCTGCAAACAAATACTTCTTCCACTTTCCAGCGCTCATCTTTGGTTTCAATAAAGGGCATGCTGATGCCATTTACCGCGGTGCCGAAACGAACCGCTACGTTCAGGTGTTCCTCCAAATGCTTTGCGATAACGGCACTGGCCTTGCGTGGGTTCACGGTCATTTCGGAGGCACTCCACAATGCACCTTTCAACCCGTTTGTTTTAATCGCGCTGGTATATTTTCCTATTTGTGAGGGAGCAATCAGCTCACAGCTGTAACCGTTGCCGGGAGCGGCCTGTACAAATTCTTCCAATACCGCCAGTTCATCTTTTTCATACGCCAGGTGCAGTGATCCGGTTTCCTGGCACTGCAACCCGGCGGCAGCAGCCAGCTCTTTCCAGGTACGGCGGCTGCGCATAGCGCGGTCGTACATTTTACCTGCCGTTTGCCCGATGGGCCATACCAGTCCGAAATTGCGGATAGAAGCGCTGATCGCTTTACTGTTACGTTCAAACAGCACTACTTTTCTTCCTTTTTTTGCCAGGTGGTAAGACATGGCCAATCCCACTATTCCTGCGCCTATTACTGCTACATCTGCCTGTTGTTGTTGCATGATATCAAATGTAAAGTGTGATTAAAAGATAGACAGTAGTTCATCCAGGGATGCTACCAGGTGGGTATGCGGACCTTTCTCCAGCTCTTCCCGCGTATAAGCGCCGGTAGTAACCCCTATTACATAGCGGCAACCTGCGTTAGTACCTTCTTCCAGGTCGGAAATGGTATCGCCGGTTTTAGCGACCGACGCTATACTGCGGATTCCCAGCTGTTCCATGATCCGGTATATCATATACGGGTATGGACGGCCGAAGGGTACTTCATCGCTGGTAGCCACGGCATCAATAAGTCCTTTTTGCTGCCAGCCCACCCTTTCCAGGATCACGTTGGTAATGGCCCTGTCGAAGCCCGTATCCAGTGCCACTTTAATACCTTTTGCCTTCAGTGCGGCAAATACCGCTGATACCCCTTCTTTTTCCCTTACCGCAGGATGTGTGGCATAATGCACTTTCATGTCCGCCACAAAACGGCTGTGCAGGTCGCCAATAAAGGTTTCATCGCTGTAGCGGCTATCCTTCTGCTGCTGCAACAGGTAACGGATAGCATACGGTTTGGCGTACCCCATCACCTCGTTCACCTGTTCCAGCGTTACTGTAACACCCGCCAGCCCGATGGCTTGCTGCAACACCTTTGCTACATTGGATTCATCATGCAGGGTAGTGCCTGCAATATCAAAAACAACTAATTGTATTCCCATCTTTTCCCATTGTTAATAGGTGGCAAAGATAAGGAGTTACTAAAAATAAGTTTAGCATTTATAAACATTTAACATGCGCGTAATATGCGAATTTGTCTTTCCCGCTGATTGCGCTGATTATACTGATTAGCTGGATTTTTGCTTTTGGATTTTGTAAGGATTTTAAATGATTTGGGGAGATATAAGCGGATATTTTCGCTTATATCTCCCCGAATCATTTAAAATCCAAAGAAATAAAATCCAGCTAATCAGTATAATCAGCGCAATCAGCGGGAAAGACAAAATTCGCTAGAAGCCGAGTCCTGCACCCACCCGGTATATCAGGCTGTTGTTATAGGGCGAGCGATCGTCCTGGATCACATCATATAAAATGGAGATGCCAATACCTACCCTGCCGCCTACGTTTTGGGTGTAACCCGCGCCTACCAGTAAGCTGGGAACGCCATAGTTGGTTTTGTAGGTTTGTTTTTCGTTGTTGTTGAGGTAAACGGTAGAATTTTGTGTAACGAAATTATATTCCGGCTGAACATGTATAAATACCATCGGGAGCGGATATACACGGCCCCAGATACCACCACCAAAAATAGTGTACTTATCCCGCTGCACTATCTGGTCATAGCTCCACACTTTATACTGGCCGTATTGCGCATTGATGTTAACACCTGCAGCAATGTAGTCGGAGAAGCGGTAACCTACCAGCGGAGAGATATCCACGTTGGTAACATCGCCAAACACCATTCCCAGCGAACCGCCTAATACCAAACGGGAAGGATCAAAGCCCTTACGGGTAACCGTGTCTGTTTTATAATATTGGGCGTGTGCCAGCTGTACGCCAGCCAGCAGGAAAAAACATATCAATAAACGTTTCATGATCAGCTTTATTAAGTTTAACTATTTACCGGCAGAAAGGTTTAACAATCAAAAATTTTACCCCGGTTTAATATATTCTTCGGATCAAAGATCTGTTTTATTTGCTTCATGAGCTGCATGGAGGTCTGATCAAAAATGATATCCATATAGTTTTTCTGTACCAACCCAATACCATGCTCACCGGAGATGGTACCACCCAATGCTTTCACCAGCTGAAAAATTTCCCGTATACCTTCCGTGAGGGTCCCGTTCCATTGTTCTTCCGTGAGGGTGCCGCGGATAATATTTACATGCAGGTTACCATCGCCGGCATGCCCGTAGCATACTGAATGGAATCCATACCTGTTCCCGATTTCCTTTACTCCTTTCAGCAATATCGGCAGTTCTGCGCGGGGTACCACGGTATCTTCTTCTTTATATACAGAATTTGCCTTTACGGCTTCCGCTACCCGGCGGCGCAGTTTCCAGAGTTCTTCCTTCTGCTGGGAATCTTCTGCAAACAATATCTCCCCGATATCAAAACCTTCTACCACACCGGCAATACCTTCCATTTCCTGCATCAGCACTTCCGGGTAATTGCCATCTACTTCTATGAGCAGGTGTGCCTGTATATCGTCTTCTATTTTAACTGCGCTGCTTTGTACATATTTTGTTACCCAGTCGATAGCGTCGCGTTCCATAAATTCCATGGCGGAAGGTGTGTAACCCGCCCGGAAGATAGCGCTTACCGCTTCACAGGCGCTTTCAGCAGAGCGGAAAGGAACCAGCATCAGCAGATCTGTTTTGGGTAGTGGTATTAAACGCAATACTATTTTGGTAACGATGCCCAGGGTGCCTTCGCTGCCTACTACCAGCTGAGTAAGATTATAACCGGTGGCATTTTTTAGTACATTGGCGCCCGTCCAGATCACTTCACCACTGGGCAGCACCATTTCCAGGTTCAGCACATAATCCTTTACCACGCCGTATTTTACCGCTTTGGGACCACCTGAATTTTCAGCAATATTACCACCGATAAAGCAGGTACCGCGGCTGCTCGGGTCGGGCGGATAAAACAATCCTTTCTCTTTTACGGCGTTCTGTAATTCTTCTGTGATCACACCGGGTTCGGTGATTACCTGCAGGTTCCTTTCATCTATGAGGGTGATGCGGTTAAAGCGTTCCATGGATATGAGCACGCCACCAAACTGGGCGAGCGCTCCTCCGCTGAGCCCTGTACCGCCACCACGGGGAGTTACGGGCAACAGCGCTTCATTGCATAATTTCATGATACGGCTTACCTGTTCGGTGGTATCCGGCTTAACCACTACTTCGGGGAGATAATGCAGATCCTCGGTTTCATCCTGTGCATAACGGCTCATACTTTCTTCGTCGGCCAATACATATTGCGCTCCGGCTATTTCACGTAATGCCGCTACGTGAGCGGCAGTTACTTTATTGAACGTTGTCATGGAACAAAAATAATCATAATGCCGGTTAGGTGGTATATCCGGACTGTTAAAAAGAGGGACAGATCGTAGATCTTCTCGCATTGTTAAAGGTGCGGTTGCTGTAAAGTCCTGTATAAACGATGCCTATCTCATAAGCGCCACGCCGGTTGTTGGCGGCAGAGAGACTGGAGGTAGTGATATCATAGTTAAACATGAGTTTTATGGCGTTGATCTGGTAGCCAACCAGGAATACAGCCGCATCATTGGCGCGGTAATAAACGCCGCCATACAGTTGTTGTACGCCGTCGCCGGAAAGATTATAGGCAGCATTGGCGCCCAGCATCAGTTCCCGCGCGCCGGCCTGTGTGGCATAATACGCTGCAGGGTTCAGGATCACTTTATCGCTCATTTTCAAACTCGCATTCAGGAACCCGATATAGCGGCGGGGAACGGTGTTATTGCCATCAAAAAAGGTTTCCCTGGGTGTGTTGATATGTTGTACAGAGAAACCTGCATTTACATAAATATTATCGGTAGGAAAATAAGCATAATTCAAGCCTGCCTGCAGGTCGAAATAATTGACGCTGCTTTGGGTGATGGGTTCCCCGGTGGGGATCTGTGAATCAAAGAATTTACCATTCCACTGGTCGGCGAATGTGAGCTTGGTGATATCCACCCGTTTGCCGGCGGAGCCTACATTAAACCCTGCGGATAACAGGCTGCTGAAACCCAGGAGCTGGTGATAAGCGATCGAAGCGTATCCTTTGGTAGAGGTGAGGTTTCCTGCGCCGGCTACGTCGCGGAGCAATACACCCCCGATGCCTACCCAGCCATATTCCAGCTGATCGCGGAATAACTGGAAGTCGCCATATGCCGACATCGTCCGGTAAGGTATCGGAACGCTGGTCCACTGATCGCGGTAATTAATGCCAATACGGTAATTGCCGTCCGGAATGAATCCGGTATTGGCAGGGTTAGTTGTCAACGGCGAATTAAAAAACTGTGAAAAATGGAGGTCCTGTGCGTACGCCCCACCCATTGAAACAATTAATAAAATTGCCAGACATGTTGATAATTTAACGATCTGATTCATGGCTCATCATCTTAACAAGGTTACACTTCCTGATCTGCTGCCTTTGGTGCCATCCGTAAACTCCAGGTTTACGATATAGGCATAAGCATCCATGGGCTGAATATTTCCTTTAAACCGGCCGTCCCATCCGATTTGAGGATCCGAACTTTCAAAAACCAATTGTCCCCAACGGTTAAATATTTTAAGATTGAATTTGGTCGCTCCAAAAGCTTTTACATAAAACACATTGTTCTTACCGCCTGGTGCAAAGGCGTTGGGCACATCAAACAGCGGTACCACAATAGCGCTTACTTCCTCACATTTTGTATCCGTACAGCCTTCTGCGTTAGTAACAGTAAGACACACATTGTATGTACCTGTGCGCAGGTATTGATGGCTGGGGTTTGGCAGGGAAGAAGTATCCCCGTCGCCAAAATTCCAGAGGTAATGTATCGCGTTTGCCGAAGAACCATTCAGGAACTGTATCGGCGTATTTTCAATTGCTTTGGTGGGTGAAAAATCGAAGTCTGCTACAGGCGGCGCTGCCACATTTATTTCCTGTGTAATCGAATCCCGTTTGTTACAGGTGTTTGGATCGTCTACCTCGAGGGTTATTTTCCAGCGGCCTGCTTTATTAAATGTATGCACCGGGTAAGGGTCGTGTGAAACGGAACCATCATCTTCAAAGGTCCAGGTGAATGTTTCACCGCCTTCGGTGGTATTATCCATTTGTATTTCTGTGCCAACGCAAACCGTTCCCGGGTCGGTAAATTTCGCTATAACGTTCTCGGCTACACGCAGGGTGTAGGTAATTGTTTGCGGTGCATTACAGAAATTAGTATCCACCAGTGTAAGAGTAGCATTATAGATGCCCGCATTCTGGTAATAGTGGAATAGCGGGAAGGTATCTAAACCGGTATAGAATGGAGGTGTTCCATCGCCATAGTCGAGGATAAATGAGCTGTCCCTGAAATCCGCAGCTGGTGTGGATTCATTGACAAACATATACTTCAGGCTATCGCATGGATCCTGGCGTCGGGCTTCAAAATGGAGTATCGCTTCATTGTTGCCCAGTTTCACGGTTACGTAGGCGGTATCTGATCCGTTACAACTTTGCGGATCATATTTTACCATTCTTACGCGGAAGGTGCCAATTCTTGTAAAGATATGCGTCACGGTATCTCCCTCTGGTCCGAAATTCAGCGTGGTGCCATCATCCGGGAAGAACCACTGATACGACTTACCTGGTAAACGGGTGGTATCCACAAAGGTGATGGTATCCGGTACGCAGTAGTTGGTGCGCCTGTCGAGTGTTTTGGCTCCTGCTTTCACCCCATCGAGGTTAAAAGCAATTTTCAGTGCTCCGAGATTACAGGAGGCTGGCGGTGTGCTGGAGTAGGCGCCCGGCGTGGTCGGGTACCGCGGTTTGAAGCCGCTGTTGCTCACGTTGCACCAGGCGCAGATCCCCTGGTAGATAATACCATTGCGGTCGAAGCGGCTGGTACCGCCATCTACGTGTTCATACAAACCGGAGCCGCCAAAATAACTGGCATACAATGGGCCCTGGGTGGGACTAAACCGTACGGCATCGCGCTGCAGCACATAGAAATAAAAATCCATCCCGTCTGTATTGCGTTGCAGCGCATCCGGGGTGGTCGTTAAACCGGAAGTTCCTGAATTCGGGTAGTGCAGGGAGGTATTGATACCTCCGCCCCATCCGGACACGTATACGTTTTCGCAGCGGTCTACCAGGAAGGCGGTGGGAGAAATATTAGGGGAAAGAAACCAGTGTTCTTCTTTTTCCGAAAGTAGTGGAATACACGAATGCGGACAGGTTTGCCTGGAGCTTCGAGATAAACTGCAGTCCGTTTTCATTGTATCCATTGGCGCTTATTTGTATGATGGGCCATGCTCCTTCTGTGGTGCCCATTACGTATACAAATCCATTTTTATCCAGCTGGATGCCGTATACCTGGTCGGCAGCGGGATTATCAGAACCGAGGAAAGTACTCTGGATAATGTTTCTTCCGTCGTTAGAAATATGAGCAATAAACCCATCGCATACGCCGCCGCGGTACTGGGGGTATATGGTGCCGGCAGTAACGGGGAAGTCGTCGCTGGCGGTGCCCCCGGCCACATACAGGGTATTCAACCCGTTTAATGCAATTACATAAGCCGCATCTTCCTTGCTGCCTCCGAGGTAGCTGGCCCAAACCAGGTCCTGGCAAAGCGGGTTTATTTTCATAATCACGCCATCCTGCGAGCCTTTGTTGGTGCTCTGGAATACGCCGGCTGTTACGGGGAAATCGGTGGAGCGGGTGCAGCTGGCCACATAAATATAGCCTGCATTATCCACTACCACTTCGCTGCGGGCGTCGTCGCCATAGTTACGCAGCAGTACCCAGTCGCCGGCCTGACGGTCGGCCCGCATATTTACGCCGTCATCTCCGCCGCCGGCAATGATCAGTGAGCCAATGATAGCGGTGCCTGTGGCGTTTATTTTAGTAATGGCGATATCCCATCCTCCGCGGGTTCCTTTTACGTTGGTATTGGGATAGTCGCTGGAAGTGGTTCTGCCAGAGATCACGAGGTTGCCCTGCTGATCTACAAATAAGCTATGAGGTTGTTCCACGCCGCTGCCGCCCATGTAGGTGGCGTATACCAGCCTGGTTCCATTGGTGTTGAATTTTGAAATGGCGATATCAAACTGGCCGCCGCCGTAAACGCTTTGTACTGCCCCGGTTGTTATGGGGTAGCCCGGATTAAACACAATACCGCCGCCGTATAAATTGCCGGCATCATCGTAGGTGGCAGTGAAGCCCCAGTTATCCGAGCGGGCACCCGATACGGTAGAAAAAACGTAGATCGGATCTATGACCAGCGGGTAGGCCGCGTTATATTCACCGGATATTTTGAAGCCCAGTTTATTACCATTTAACCGGTAAGATACCTTTACGGTTACACGTTGATTATTGATATACTGGTAAGCAAAGGGCAGTTGTTCAATCACATCCCCCACAGAGGTGTGCACCAGCAACTGGCCTTTTTTCAGTTCCATACCGGTAGCGCCTTCATATACCATCTGGATATTATCCGGGTTAGCACCCGGATGCACAATCAGGTCATATTTCAGTTGGGAACCTTCAGAGTAAACATGCGCGTCGATGCCGGAATAAAGGGAGTTATAATTAACGCCCTGGAAGGAACCCACCCCGGTTGCCCATTTGGTTCGGTCGTTTCCGATGAAATAGCTGCTTTTGGCGTCCTGTTCTTTTTCGGGTGCTATTTGTACGTCGGGATTGGCGTTCAGGAAAGTAACGTTATACGCATGCCCGCGCACATCAGGAATTTTGCCGGGCTGTGGAGGGGGCTGGCCATTCCCTGGCTGGGCAGGTGCTGGTTTAAAGTTGCTTTTCGGAACGTATACCGTATCACTCCGGTGGGAGTGTCCGTGCACATATTCGTTCAGGCTCCAGAGATCCTGCTGGTTCATCATCAGGAAAGTGAAGCCTGTTTTTTTGAGGAAGATAGCAGCGCCATCCAGTTCTGTTCTGTAGATGACATCTTTATCCCACTGGCCTTTGTTCTCAATAAAATTCAGCGGTGTGAAGTTCGCATGTTGCTGCTGCGCCTGGGCGGATCGTCCGGTGAACAAAAAGCAAATCATTAATCCAATAAGGCCGGTCGGGAAGGTAAATTTCAACGGGATTAGATTTTATTTTATTCTTAAAAACCAATATAATACTATTAAACGCAGAAGCCACTCAAATTGTTACGGTCGGGAAAGGCACAAAACTTCTGAATTGAGGAATAACAGGCTAAATGGGAAACAAGGTGAATCTCAGCTTCAGCAGCTTTATACTTTTTTAATTCATCCATCAGTTAATAAACGTAAAAACCATCAGGAAATTTTACTCCAGACAGATTTACTTCTCTGGGCAGCTAAAAATTCTTTTAGTGCCTGATTTTCAGGCAGAAGCAGATCGGTGTCTTCTTCCAGGATCTTTTCTGCGCTGGCGCGGGCGGCGTCGAGGATGGGTTTGTCCGCAACAATATCCGCCAGTTTAAAGTCGAGTACCCCGCTCTGGCGGGTGCCTTCAATATCTCCGGGGCCTCTCAGTTCCATATCTTTCTCCGAAATAATAAATCCGTCGTTGGTTTGCACCATTACGTTGATCCGTTCGCGGGAATCCTGGCTTAGCTTATTACCGGTCATGAGCACGCAGAAGGACTGTTCCGCTCCGCGGCCCACCCTTCCCCGCAACTGGTGGAGCTGCGACAGCCCGAAACGTTCGGTGCTTTCTATCACCATTACAGAGGCGTTGGGCACGTTCACCCCTACTTCAATAACGGTGGTGGCTACCATAATATGGGTATCGCCGGTTACAAAACGCTGCATGTTGGTTTGCCGCTGTTCGGCCGGCTGGCGGCCATGTACCATACTGATATAATACTGCGGTTCGGGGAAGAAAGCTTTCACCTCTTCATATCCTTTCATCAGGTTTTCATAGTCCAGCTTCTCTGAATCTTCGATCAGCGGGTATACGATGTATGCCTGTCTTCCTTTCTTTACTTCTTCCTTTATAAAATCCATTACCTGCGGCCGTTGATATTCGGTGCGGTGCACGGTAGTAATGGGTTTACGTCCCGGGGGCATTTCATCAATAACGGATACGTCCAGGTCGCCGTAGATGGTCATAGCCAGTGTTCTTGGTATAGGCGTTGCCGTCATAACAAGAATGTGTGGCGGGATGGTATTTTTTTCCCATAGGCGTGCCCGTTGTGCCACGCCGAAGCGGTGTTGTTCATCCACGATGGCCATTCCAAGATTTTTGAACGCCACTTCTTTTTCCAGCAGGGCGTGGGTGCCAACGAGGATATCGATGCTGCCATCGAGGGCGCCGGCCAGTATCTGCTTACGTGCCTTGCCTTTGATGCTGCCGGTAAGCAGTGCTACCTTTACATCCATCCGCTCCAGCAATTCGGAGATGCCTTTAAAGTGCTGCTGCGACAGGATTTCCGTGGGCGCCATAAGGCATGCCTGGAAGCCGTTGTCTTTTGCCAGCAACATGGATAGCAGTGCTACCATTGTTTTACCGCTGCCTACATCTCCCTGCAGGAGGCGGTTCATCTGCCGTCCGTGAACGGTATCTGTCCTTATTTCTTTCAATACCCTTTTCTGTGCGCCTGTTAAGGAAAAGGGAAGATGATTGTTATAGAATTCATTAAAAGAATCGCCCACTGCACCAAACACAAAGCCGTGTGATTGCTTGTGTCTTTTGAGCTTTAACCGGCATATACGGATTTGTGCAATAAACAGTTCTTCAAATTTCAGCCGTCGTTGTGCCAGCCGTGCATCGTCTTCGCTGGCGGGCAAATGGATCCTGAAATAGGCCATCGCACGGGGCATGAGCCGGTATTGCTGTAATACTTCTGCGGGGATATTTTCCCTAATTTCCAGTGGAGATAATTGTTCCAGCAGGTTCTTGGTCAATTTTCCTATAGCCTTTGCCGTTAGTCCGCGGGCTTTGAGTTTTTCTGTGGTATAATAAACCGGTTCCAGGAATTGTTTACCGGTTGCAATTTCTTCTGTGAGCAGGTCCACCTCCGGGTGTGCCAGCTGGGTAACGCCATTGAATACGGAGATCCTGCCGAATACGAGGTAGGCCACATTTTCCTTTAGTGATTTCTGCATCCATTGCCAGCCCTGAAACCATACCAGGTCGATGGTGCCTGTTTCATCTTTAAAAGTAGCCACCAGTCTTTTCGACCTGTTTTCTACCCATTACCACCATGTTGATGATCTTTCCGCGGATCTGCACAAAATCTTCATACCCGCTGAGGGAGGCAATTTTATCAATCCTGGTACGGTCTACATAACGGAAAGGAAAATATTGCAGGAGGTCGCCAAAGGTATATACTTTGATTTCTTTACGCAGCAGTTCTCCTTTCTGCGGGCCTACTCCTTTCAGGTATTCTATCGGATTTGATAATATGGCAGTAAAAGTAGAAATGGTTATTTCGTTTTTTGTGAACAACAAAAATAAAAAAGGCAAGTGGTAAAAACTCACCACTTGCCTCTTTTACTAAAAAAACAATTATAAAACTATTCGGCTATTGCATCTACTTTTCCTTCCACGAACTGCTTCATCCACTCGGTGGTAACAGATTTCGGTCTTTCCAGGGAAAGTCCGAGTGCCCTGTCCCAGCAAAGGGAAGCCAGTACGCCTAATGCACGGGATACGCCAAACAACACGGTATAGAATTCATATTCCACCAGGCCGTAGTGTACCAGCAATGCGCCGGAGTGAGCATCTACGTTAGGCCATGGATTCTTTACCTTGCCCAGGTCCTGCAGGATTGGCGGCACGGTTTCATACACTTGCCATACAATTTTCACGAGTTCATCGTTTGGCAGGTGTTTTTTGGCAAACTCCATCTGTGCGGTAAAGCGTGGATCTGTTTTGCGTAAAACCGCGTGACCGTAACCGGGTACTACTTTACCATCGGCTAATGTTTTGCGTACGTAGGATTCAATTTGTTCTTTAGTAGGAACGCCACCACCCAGTTCTTCACGCATCTGGAGTATCCATTTGATCACTTCCTGGTTAGCGAGGCCGTGTAACGGACCGGCCAAACCGTTCATACCGGCGGCGAACGAGAGGTAAGCATCGCTCAGTGCGGAACCTACCAGGTGCGTCGTGTGTGCGCTCACGTTACCACCTTCGTGGTCGGCGTGGATCACCATGTAAAGGCGCATCAGTTCTTTGAAACCTTCATCAGAGTAACCGAGCATGTGTGCAAAGTTGCCTGCCCAGTCGAGCATGCCGTTTGGCTGAATATGCTGGCCACCTTTATATTTACGGCGGTAAACATATGCTGCAATACGTGGCAGACGGGCAATGAGGTTCATGGTGTCCTCATAGGTATAGCTCCAGTAATCTTTTTTATTAATTCCTTCTGAGTAAGCCTGTGCGAAAGCAGATTCTGTTTGCAGCGCCATGATACCCACGTTGAACATGGTCATGGGATGTGCAGTGATCGGGAGAGCTTCAATAGCATCAAAAACGTGGTTGGGTACATGAGAACGGCGGCCCCACATGCTGGACAGATATTGTACATCTGCCTCAGTAGGCAATTCGCCGATCAGCATCAGGTAAAATAAACCTTCGGGTAAAGGTTCTGCGCCACCTGGTGCTTTTGGCAGGTGTTCTCTTAATTCCGGGATGGAATATCCGCGAAAACGAATTCCTTCATTGGCATCCAGCAGGGAAGTTTCTGTTACCAGGCCGGTTATACCGCGCATACCCTGATAAACCTGTGCCAGTGTTACCTCCTCAATTTTCTTGGTGCCGTGATTCTTTACCAGGTCTTTTACTTCAATGTTAAGTTCATCTGCTTTAACCTTGAATTTCTCTTTTATGTACCCCATTTTACTGCTATTGTTATTAATGAAAACAAAATCGATCAATAGTCAAAAGTAATGATTTGTTAACGAAGTTACCACCCTTTCGTGGTATTTAATGCCAAATTAACAACGATTCCCGGATGAAAAAGTAAGGCGATATAGTCGCAGCGGGCTTCATTAACAGCATATTTATAAGCCGATTACGAATATAACATATAACGCATCTATATAGACGTTAAAGAAATGTAAAATTTTCAGAATGAATTGAAAATATTGAAAGAAAAATAGCGGTGATTTTAGCGGAGGTTGTAGCGGAGGTGGTCTTGAGCGCTGATTACGCTGATTTTGCTGATTGACTTTTTGGGATTTGGGGAGATGGAAGCGGAGGTTGTAGCGGAGGTGGTCTTGAGCACTGATTACGTTGATTTTGCTGATTGACTTTTTGAGATTTGGGGAGATGGAAGCGGAGGTTGTCTTGGGCGCTGATTACGCTGATTTTATTGATTGGATTTTTGTGATTTTGAGGGAAGTTTGGAATTTTCAGGGTAATTGATGGGTAAATTTTATTGAATGAAATTGGGGGAGGATGGTGGTTGAATTAGGATTGAATAAAGGTTGAATAAGATGGGACTGATATTGACTGTGGAATACTTCATTTTTACTTTGCATGGGCTTAGCATATGCTTGAAAGATGCTTGATACATGCTTAATGTATGCTGATGACCCGGAGGTGATGTGGAGGTGACGTGGACTTGAAGCTAAGATTGTTTGTGGCAGGGCTTTACAGACGAGAAAGTATATGGCGCTTAGACGCAGTGCTATCATATAAGTGAAACGGTGTGCTAATATAACTGTGAAAATGACTCACCAGCATTCAATAAATCTTTACCGTTAAATACTATCCGCCTTTTTAAATTATCTATGGAATAATGATGGTAAAAGGCTTTTAAATTCATTGAATTTTCCGAAAAATCACATAAAAACGAAATTAAACCAATTCCCCAGAGAAAAACCAATAGACGAATTAAAATCTAACCAGCGTACTAATCTTCCTAAATCTCTGCCAAAATCACAAAAATCCAATCAATAAAATCAGCGTAATCAGCGCCCAAGAAAACCTTCGCTTCGATCTTCCCAAATCTCAAAAAGTCAATCAGCAAAATCAAGGGAATCCTGAGAAAGACAACCTCCGCTTCCATCTCCCCAAATCTCAAAAAAGTCAATCAGCAAAATCAGCGTAATCAGCGCTCAAGACAACCTCCGCTACAATCTCCGCGTCATTTGGGGGCCTGGCGATACAGGTAGAACGCCAGGGCGCCGAACAAAATATTGGGGATCCACACCGCCAGCAGCGGGTTCAGGTCTGCTTTTACGGAAAATACGGTGGCAAATTGCAGGAATATGATGTAGCTGGCACTGATCACAATACCTACTGCCAGGTGCAATCCACTTCCGCCCCTCACCTTCTTGGCGGCGATAATGCCACCGATCAGGGTAAGGATCACTACTGCGAAGGCGGCGGAGGTTCTCCTGTAATATTCTACCCAATAGGTATTCAGTCCTTCGGCACCACGGATGCTTTCCCGCTGGATGTATCGCCTGAGATCGGGCGTGGTCATGGCTTCCTGGATATTCTTTTCGTCGACCAGGTCTTTGGGGACCAGGGGTATTTTAAGCAGGGTATCCTGTTTGCTGGTCCAGGTTTCCTTCAGGCCGTTCATGGTGCGCATGGATACGTAGTCCAGTTTCCACTTTTTGGCGGTGGAATCCCAGCTGATACGGTCGGCTTTAAGTTTGAAAGTCATGGATTGTTTATTCACAACAGACAGTACAAAATTGCTCCCGCTTTTATAGTTGGGATCGTAAGTACCGAAAGTTACATAGGTAAAGCTATCGATACGGGTGGTGCGGTCGTATTGTGATTTCTCGTCGTCGTGACTATGGAGGTATTTATTTTCAAAGCTGGTACGGATGCGGTTGGCGTTGGGAACTACCCAGTAGTTGGCGAGCCAGAGTACTCCCCCGAATAGGAAGGCGCCCATCCAGTAGGGACGCAGAAAACGGCGAAAGCTTACGCCGGCAGCCAGTATGGCGATGATCTCCGAGCGGTAGGCCATCTTGGAAGTAAAAAAAATAACTGACAGGAATATAAACAGCGGAAACAGTAATGCCAGGATATGCGGGATAAAGCCGAAGTAATAATCCACTATGATTTCATGCAGCGACAGGTGATGCTTCATGAAGTCATCCACCTTTTCCGTAGTGTCGATCACTACAGAAATCAATAGGAATATCATCAGGGAGTAAATGAAAGTACCTATGAGCTTGCGTAAAATGTACCAGTCAATTTTAGTCATGACCCCAAAGATATTAGTTTATTTTATAGTCCGGACTTTTACAGACGTGTTTTCAGCTGATTGATCATCCCGGTTTTCCAGGTGGCGAAAGTGCCGGCCAGTATTTGCCTGCGGGCTTCCTTCACGAGTTCCAGGTAAAAGGCCAGGTTGTGGATACTGGCTAATGTCATGCCTAAAATTTCGCCGGCTACAAACAGGTGTCGCAGGTAGGCCCTTGAGTAGGTGCTGGTAGCAAAGCAGGGGCTGTTAGCATCCACGGGGCTAAAGTCGGTTGCCCATTTTTTGTTCCGGATGTTGATAACGCCGTTCCAGGTGAACAGCATTCCGTTACGGCCGTTGCGGGTGGGCATTACACAGTCGAACATATCGATGCCGAGGCTGATGTTTTCCAGGATATTCCAGGGGGTGCCCACACCCATCAGGTAACGGGGTTTGTCGGTGGGCAGTGATTCGCATACCAGTCCGCACATTTCGTACATTTCATTTTCCGGTTCTCCTACGCTGAGGCCACCGATGGCATTACCGGCGCAATTGCGGGAGGCAATGTATTCCGCGGAGGCTTTGCGGAGATCCTTATAGGTGCTGCCCTGTACGATCGGGAACAGGGTTTGTTCATGACCGTAGGCAGGTTGGGTGTCGTTGAGGCGTGTGATGCAGCGGTCGAGCCAGCGGTGTGTGAGTTCCATCGACTTGCGTGCATAACGGTATTCCGACGGATAGGGCGGGCATTCATCAAAGGCCATAATAATATCGGCTCCGATGGTGCGCTGGATATCCATTACATTTTCGGGCGTGAAGAGGTGGCGGGAGCCGTCGATATGCGACTGAAAAACCACGCCTTCTTCTTTGATCTTGCGGTTGGCTGCCAGGGAAAACACCTGGTATCCGCCGCTATCGGTGAGGATGGGCCGGTCCCAGCCATTAAATTTATGCAGACCACCGGCGAGCGACAACACTTCCAGGCCGGGTCTTAAATAAAGGTGATAGGTATTGCCAAGAATGATCTGAGCCTGTACATCTGCACGCAGCTGTTCCTGGGTAACCGCTTTTACGCTGCCAACAGTACCTACCGGCATAAAAATGGGCGTTTCTATTTCCCCGTGGGCAGTGGTGATTTTCCCGGCCCTGGCATTGCTGCCGCTATCTGTAGTTATCAGTTCAAAATTCACTCGTCGATATTTCAGGCCGCAAAGATATTGAAATGAAGCGAAGATCGAAGCTGGTGGATTTTGCTGCGGGAGGCAATCTCTCCAATGTTCATAATTAATTCTTTTACAGATAATAAAAATATTATATTTTTGCGGTCATTATGCTAGACCATCTAGGTGAAATTGCCTTATACTCTTTTGCTGCCATAGCCGGGATACAGATCATTTATTTCCTTTTTGTGTTTTCCCGGGTAGCTTTCTATAGACGTAAATTTGACCTGGACCATGCACCGGACGGGCCTTTTTCGGTTATCATCTGCGCCAAGGATGAAGAATTGAACCTGCAGAAAAATCTGCCGGGCGTATTGCAACAACGCTATCACCAGCACATGAAACCCGAATACGAGGTGATTGTGGTAAATGATAACTCTGAAGACGACACCAAGTACTACCTGCGCTCCATTGAACCAGGTTATCCACATTACCGGCATATAGAGATCAAGCAGGCGGCTAAATTCATTCCCGGCAAGAAATACCCGCTTTCCATCGGTTTGAAGGGCGCCCAGTTTGAAAAGGTATTGCTTACGGATGCCGATTGCAAACCGGGCAGCACCTACTGGCTTTCGCTGATGAGCCAGGGCTTTACCGATAAAAAGGAAATAGTGCTGGGATACGGCGCTTATCATAAAAAACCGGGGTTCCTGAATAAGATTATCCGGTATGAAACCTTTTTCAGTGCGCTCCAGCATCTTTCCTTTGCCATGAGCGGTATGCCTTATATGGGTGTAGGCCGTAACCTGGCTTATAAAAGAGAGCTGTTCTTTAAACACAAGGGGTTTACAAGCCACCAGCATCTTGCCAGCGGGGACGATGATTTATTTGTGAACACGGCGGCCAACCGGAAAAATGTGGGAGTGGTAATAGACAAACAGGCTTTTACCTACTCCGAGCCGAAGCTGAGCTGGAGAAGCTGGTTCCAGCAAAAAACCCGGCATATGTCTACCGGTAAGCATTACCGTTTCGGTCATAAGTTTGTGCTGGGATTATTTTCGCTGACGCATTTCCTTTTTTACCCGGCGTTTATTTTCGCTTTATTTTTCCCGCCGCCCATACTCTGGTATGTGCTGGGAATTTTCGCGGGGAAAGTGCTGATACAGTCCATTATTACTTATGCCGCCATGCGCAGGCTGGATGAAAGCGATTTGTTTAAATTCAGCTGGCTGATGGATATTTTCATGGTATTATATTATATCATTTTTACACCGGCCTTGCTTTTCAAGTCAAAAAATAAATGGTAATAAGCAGCAGGCAATAGCTTTCTGCTTATTTGCTTTTGCTTTACTTTTGCCGCATGGAAGTTATTTTAAAGTATTTCAGCGACTTCACACCGGAACAGCTGTCGCAGTTTGAGGCACTGCAGGGATTATACCAGGAATGGAACGAAAAGATCAATGTGATATCCCGTAAAGATATAGACGCCTTATATGAAAAACACGTATTACATTCTCTCAGTATAGCCGCTATAGCGGAGTTCCAGCCAGGCACCCAAATCCTGGACCTGGGTACCGGCGGCGGATTCCCGGGTATCCCCCTGGCCATCTTTTTCCCGGAAGTACAATTTCACCTGGTAGATTCTATTGGTAAAAAAATCAAGGTAGTGGAGGGGGTAGCGGAAGCACTGCAGCTGAAAAACGTTACTGCGGCGCACAGCCGCGTGGAAGACATTAAGAACCGGAAGTTTGACATCGTGGTGTCCCGTGCTGTGGCTCCTTTGGGAGATCTCTGGCGCTGGAGCAAGCATGTATTAAAGAAATCCACCGTGCCGGGTAAGCAGTTTGAGAAGGGGCTGATTTGCCTGAAGGGCGGGGATCTGGCCCAGGAAATTTCCGACAGCGGCTTAAAACCACGCCTGGTAAAGGTGTATGATATTTTCCCCGAAGAAAGTTTTAAGGAGAAGTTTGTGGTATTGGCTAAGAGCTAAACCCGGTTTCCAGTGTAGTGTGGTGGATGCCTAGGTGTTCCAGTTCATGGCGCAGTTCTTTCTTCAAAGCTTCTGTGCCGGCAGCGTCCAGCTGCGGATCTATGGTTACCTGGGCCGTTAAAGCGTTTTCGGTAGTGCTGATCGCCCACACATGAATATGATAAATATCTTTCACCCCTTTCACGGCCAGTGCTTTTTTCCTTATTTCCTGTAAGTCGATATCCTTTGGCACCCCGTCCATCGACAGGCGCAGGCTGTCGCGCAGCAGCCCCCAGGTACCGATTACAATTACTACCATTACTATTATACTCAGCAGGGGATCCAGCCAATACCATTTGGTGTAGATGATCAGGATACCGGCAACTACGGTTGCCATAGATACCAGGGCATCTGCCGCCAGGTGGAGGTAGGCTCCTTTTATATTCAGGTCTCTTTCTTTGTCTTTGAAAAACAGCCAGGCCGTAAAGGCGTTGATGAAAATGCCGATGCCTGCTACAACGGCAATGGGGGTTCCGGGCACTTCGTAAGGCTGACTGAAGCGGCGGATGGCCTCGTATCCGATTACGCCTACCACAATAAGCAGCAGCATAGCGTTAAACAGGGAGATAAGAATTGTACTTTTGCGGTAGCCGTAGGTATAGCCGGGGTTGGAGGTGATTTTAACCAGGCGGAAACCCAGCAGTGAGAGGGCCAGGCTGGCTACATCGCTGAGATTATGACCGGCATCGGCCATGAGGGCCAGGGAATGGGTGAGGAAACCGGCGATAAACTCGGCCGCCACAAAAGCCAGGTTGAGGGAAATACCCCATATAAAAGCCCTGTTAACCTGGGCGTTGTTAAGTGCCGGCGTATGAGCGTGGGCATGATCATGCATAAACAACTGATTTCCTTGTACGTAATTTAAGAAGATTTTTTTTCGTCCTTATAAAATATCCGCTTCGCTGCTTCGTCATCCTTATTAAGATGAAACAGCTGGTCCTTACAAATAGCATTATGGCCATAGAGCAAAACGAACGCATACAGGCAACCGTGAAGCAGGAACGCAAGCGATTGCTGCATTTTATCCGGCAACGGGTAAATAATGCGTCCGATGCAGAGGATATTTTACAGGATGTTTTCTATCAGTTTACCGAATACCTGCGCCTGGGAAGCCAGGTAGATTCTATCACCGGATGGCTTTTTGCCGTAACCCGGAATAAGATTACCGATTGGTTCCGTAAGAAGAAAGAAACTCCTTTTTCCGAATTCACGCGCGAGATAGAAGGCGAAGAAGTGCTATTTCTCCCCGAACTACTTTCCGACAAAAACATGGAGGCAGATACTCCGATGGCGAAAAAGATTATGTCGGAAGCCATCATGCAGGCCATTGATGAGTTACCGGCCGATCAGCGGCAGGTATTCCTGCAGCACGAACTGGAGGGGAAATCCTTTAAGGAAATGAGTGAAGAAACCGGCATCGGGGTAAATACCCTTTTGTCACGCAAACGTTATGCAGTGCTATTCCTGCGGGAACGCCTGGCAGAGCTGTACAACGAATTACTTAACGACTGATTTAATTAAAAAGATATGAGAAACAATTTTGGCAGGAGAAGAGGACTACAGGTGCTCAAATTTGTGATAATGGGAGCGCTGTTTGTTACAGTTGTGGGATTTGCCACCATGCTATTATGGAACTGCCTGATCCCTGAACTGTTCCACGGGCCGGTCATTACTTTCTGGCAGGCGCTTGGCCTGATGTTACTGGGTAAGTTACTTTTTGGATGGCATAACCATCACGATAAATTTAACCGTGGCCGGGAATGGAAATCCCGCCTGAAAGACAGGATGGCGAACATGACGCCGGAAGAACAGGAGAAAATGAGAGAACACCTGCGCAACCGCTGCAGAACCGGGTTTGGCGCATGGAAACGTGACGACTGGCATCGTGATCCGGACAGCAGATGGGATCGTGACCGTGACCCTGAACAACCTAAAAACGAAGAAAAAGAATCACACTAAAAACGTTTGTGCGATGATAGGAATATTCAAAACCAATATAGGCAGCCTGGAGGAGCGTCAGCAGATGATCCAGGCCATTGCTTCCAGCTTCCCCGTTGGGTCATGCCATGTAGACCTGGACGACTGCGATAAAGTATTACGCATTGCCGACTTACAGGTGGAAGAGAATATTATTATAGAATTCGTTCAAAAACAAGGTTTTGAATGCGCTGTGCTGGAATAATCTGAGATTTTTCCACAGCAAATCAATATTCCCGGGCCATGTGGCGGTTTTATTATACATAAATTCATTTTATATGTAATATGCTATTGGCCGGTTCGCAAATCTGACGTAACTTCAAAGAGAATGCAGCGGCCCGGGTATATTGTTTACAAAGCCAGGTATTGTGTATCTGAAACCCTCTAAATTTTGTTTCCTATGTACCTGAACCAGCACGAGATCAAATCTCTCTTAAATACCAGTTTCGATAACTTCGTGGATTTTGTGAATACGTTGCCGGATATACGTTTTACCGCTTCACCTTACGGTAAGTGGTCTGCCGGCCAGCAGCTCGATCATCTCACCAAATCCATCAGGCCTGTAAGCAGCGCCATGGGATTTCCCAAAGTAACCCTGCTGTATTTCGGCACCAGCGCCATGCCATCACGGTCGTACGACCAACTGGTGGCTGATTATGAGCGGATACTGGATGCCGGCGCAAAGGCTACCAGGGCCTATCAGCCCGGGGTGATCTATCCTGCGCAGCGACCAGCGTTACTGCAAGGTTTTCTTCTTCAGAAAAATAAACTGATCAACAAACTGGCTGCCTGGTCGGAAAGTGACCTGGATAAGTATCGCCTGCCACATCCCCTGCTCGGAAAAATTACCATCCGCGAGATGCTGTATTACATTGCGCATCATAATGAACATCACCTGAACAAATTAAAGGACCAGGAATTACAGGGCCACACCTGGCAGAACCAATTACAGCAGCTGATATTCTGATTTTTTAGGTTAAATTGTTGCTACTTAAAAAATCATCATGGCTACAACTGCGTTAGTCATCAGCGGCGGCGGCTCCAGGGCAGCTTTTGCTGTAGGCGCCCTGAAGTACCTCTATTCACAACAACCAGCCATTGCATTCGACTTTTTTTGTGGCACTGGTATCAGCGCATTAATTGCTCCGCTTGCAGCTTTGGGAGAAATTGGCTTGCTGGAAAAATTGTTCACCAGCAACACCACCGCCGACCTGGTAAGCACCAGTAACATGTTGCAACGCTTCCCCCAAAACAACTCTCTTTACAACGCCACCGCCCTTACCCATAAAATTACCAACATCTTTACCGACGTCCGCTTCCGGGCGCTGCAACAGCTGAACAAAGAAGTATTTGTGACCGCGCGCTGCCTGCAAACCAATCGTATCACCTACTTTTCTCCATCGGGTACGGATATGGTGAAGAAGGATTATGACGTTATATCGCTGCACGACAATTATACATTCCGTGAAGCCATGCAGGCATCCTGCAGCATGCCGGTGTTTATGCCACCGGTGGAAGTGGCTTCCCTTCCCGATCATGTGCAGCAGTTCACCAATGCAGGAGGCGCACATTATCATCCCGTTAAACTGGCCATAGAAAAAGGCGCCGCCGAAATCTATGTTATCCTGCTCACCCCGGAAACACCCGGCGAAAATGATATCTTATTCAAAAATTTACTCGATATCCTCGAAAAACAGGTGGATAACAGCACCAATGAAATAGCTGCCACCGACCTGGAAATAACACAGCTCATCAACCAGTCGCTGACTTATCTTGATACAGTAAAAGATCACCTGAAAAAAAAGGGCATCCCTGCTGCCGATATCGATGCGTGTTTTGATCTTCCCGCCGCTAACCCGTTCAAAGGAAAAAGAACAGTAAAGCTGCATGTCATCCGCCCGAAAACAGCGCTGGATGTAGCTATGGGAGGACTCGAATTTATACCGCAGGCAATGAAAGAAATGATGGAAGCCGGGGAACAGCGGGCAGCAGAAGCGTTGCAACTGCTGTAAAAAAATACCGGGATGCTGCTTTTGCAAACAACATCCCGGCGCATGCTTTATTACTGGTGTGTGTTAAGACACTGCTTTGTTATTACTTCTGTCCACATCGGCCATACGCTGACTGGGATCTATTTCCAGCTCCTTAATATCTCCGAGCGGGGTATCCAGTTCCACTTCATAAACAGGATTAGTCCAGTACCAAACGGGATCGACTATACGCTTTACATCCGGGTATTCGTTAGGTTTTTCGCCATACATGATTGACAACGGAATATAGTGCAGCACTTTATTACCGCTCTTATCTGTTACCATAAAATCAATGGGCATCGGCATATATCCTACCCTGCGCAAACGCACTATTGTTTTATTTCCCTTTGCAAAAACACTGTCGATACCATAGTCGATATGTTTTACCGCATTGATAAAATATTGTTTGTACCAATCCAGTTCTATCCCGCTTTCTTTCTCCATTACCCGTACAAAATCATTTACGTTCGGATGTTTGAAACGCCACTCGTTATAATAGCGTAACAGGCCGTTGTCGCGGTTTTTAGCGCCAATTACATAACCCAGCTGTTCCAGGAACACAGCGCCTTTGGAGTAAGCGGTAAGACTGTAACCATAATTGGTATTAAAGTGATCGGCGTGTGTGGTAGCGGGTTCTTCGAAAGGACTTCTTGCCAGCGCAAAATAACCGGCATAAGCATCTTCCTGTGCATCGCGGCCTTTCAGTGAATCAACTGTGTTAAAGATCACATTGTTTTCCGCGAAGGTGGTAAAGCCTTCATCCATCCAGGGATACAGGCTTTCGTTGGTAGCCAGCATTCCCTGGTACCAGCTGTGCATCCATTCGTGCATGGCTACACCGTACAGGCCATCCATTTTACCGTTACCCATGATGAGCGTGCCCATTGGATATTCCATACCGCCGTCGCCACCTTGTATGAACGAATACTGCTCATACGGGTAAGCGCCGTAATGTGCTTTGATATAGGCATAGGCTGCCGGCACCATTTTGGCCAGCTGAGGCCAGGTATTGTGCGTGTATTCGTTGTCGATATAAAAGAAGTGCGCCGTAAAGCCATCCACTTTCTGTGTGATGTGTTTGTAATCCGGGTCGGCGGCCCACATAAAATCATGCACATTGGGCGCAATGAAATGCCAGGTGAGCGTTTTGCCGGTGGGAGGCGTTACTTTGACGCCTGGTTTCTGGTAACCATGGCCAATCTGATCGGGGTTTTGCAGGTAACCCGTACCGCCAATCACATATTTTTTATCGATGGTAATCTTTACGTCATAGTCGCCCCATACGCCATAAAATTCGCGGGCGATGTAAGGGGTGGCGTGCCATCCTTCATAATCGTACTCCGCACATTTTAGGATACCATTGTGACATGGAGAAGTCCACTCCTTCTGCGTTATTGCGGCCACTGCGACGGATCTGTACCGGCACCTGTGAGGCAAACTCCATGTCAAAAACGGCTTTGGAATGCGGAAGGATCGGCTTATCCAGCGGCACTTCCAGGATAGTTTCCACTACTTTGAAGTCCTGTGGTTTCCCATCGCGTTTCAGGGAGATGATTTTCTGGTAACCTATTTCATCTGGTTTCAGTTGGGAGATGCGGTCACGTACGCGGTTATCCCAGTCGCGGCGTTCGTTCCCTTTCTTATCTTTTCCTATTACAATTTTGCCCAGTTCGCGGCTGCGTACATCCATCATGCTGCCGGGCTGAAAGGCGTTCCAGTAGAGGTGATAAAAGACTTTCTTTAATGTATCGGGGGAGTTATTGTAATATTCAAGGTGTTGTTGTCCTGTGAACTGATTAGCCGGCGCATCCACCTTCACATCCATCGTATACTTTACTCTCTGCTGCCAGCGGTCTGACTGAGCGCTTAGCTTTAACCAGCTGCCCGCCAGCAAAGCGATGGCCAGACAGCTACCTGTTGTAACCCGATACTTCATTCCGTTTCATTTGGTTTAAAACAGCTAAAATAAGGATGATTTGGCGATTTTGCCGTTGATATTTGATGAATGCGGGCGGTGAAAGTAAATCAGGAGAAACTGTGGAGGGTGAGTCCGAGAAAGTCCGCGTACTGTTGTGCGGCTGGTTCAAAAGTTTTGAATGTGGCTTTTTTTAGTGGTTTAAACGGATCGGTCATGATGGTGACGCTGTCTTTTTTAAAGCTGCGTTTCCAGGTGCCAATGATTTGCCCGTTTTGCACCATGATGGGGTTGAAGATCCCGTTGATCGTCATTACTTTTTTGGCGAACTGCATGTCTATCAGTGTGCTGCGGTCTTTATAACCGATGAAATATTCATCGAAGGCGGGCAGCAGCAGGGCGGTGTCATGTGTGGTTTGTTTTTTTCCCGGGGGCCATCCAATAGGCCGTGCCGCTTACATCTAGTGGTTTTAATGCAGATTGGGCGCCTTCCAGTCCGGTTTTAGCATCTGTGAGCGACAGGCCGGCCCATTGGGCAAAGTCCGGTAAAGTAGCCGGGCCGTGGCTGATGAAGTAGCGTTTGGCCAGGGTAACCAGCGACGTTTGTTTGTTAAATGTTGCTGTGCCTGGCAGCCATTCATCCAATAAGGTGTAGGTAAATTGTTTTCCGCTGAGGGGGCCGTTGCAAATAATTCCGTCCGCCGCAGCATGATAAATGATGTGGTTCATGCGGTGGTCGTCGGTATTAATTCCTTTTTCCTGCAGCAGGGTGATGAGTTCTTTGCGGGTGAGGTGGTTGCCTCCCTGCAGTGCTTTGGCGATGTATTGATTGGTTTTCTGCAGGAGGGCGTTGTCCATGTCCAGTTTGCGCATCATGCTGCCCATGCGGGCTTTTATAGTAGGGGCAATGAGTTGGAGTATCCATCGTACATCGGCGGCGGCCAGGAGGTGCAGGGTACCGCGGAAGGCGGTAGTGCGGATAATGGATTTATTGCTGATCGCTTTTTCGATGTCTGCATCGGTGCTGCCGGGGAGCCGAACGCCAATACCCCATTTGCTGTTGGCATGCTCCTGTGCCTGCATGGCGCCGAAGAAGGCTACTATGTCCTGTGGTTTTTTGAAAGATGTTTTGAGCAACTGCTGATGCTGGAGTCTTAATGCAGCAATATCAATAACGGGCATGGCTAAATGATTTGTTATACAAAACAACAGCACGGGTGAGACAACGGTATGTCAGCAACGAACCTGAAGTTAAAGATAATTATTCAACGCCCTGAACCACTACTACGATTTCTCCTTTTACACCTTTTTCAGCGAAGTAATCGTGTACTTCCTGGAGTGTGCCACGTTTATTTTCCTCGAACATTTTGGTGAGTTCGCGGCATACGCAGCATGGGCGGTCTGGTCCGAAATACTGGATCAGGTCGGAGAGGGTTCTGAGCAGCCTCATGGGCGACTCATAAAAAACGATAGTCCGTTCTTCGGTGGCCAGTTTTGTAAAGAGGGTGTGGCGGCCTTTTTTGAGGGGGAAGAATCCTTCAAAGGCGAACCGGGTCATAGGGATGCCGCTGTTTACCAGTGCGGGTACAAAGGCGGTGGCGCCGGGAAGGCATTCTACCGGTACGCCGGCGCGGGCGCATTCCCTTACCAGTAAAAACCCGGGATCGGAAACACCGGGTGTACCGGCATCCGTGAGCATGGCCATTGTTTTACCACCCTGCAGCTGTTGCAGGAGGTGTTGTACTATTTTATGCTCATTATGCTGGTGGTAGGGTGTAACGGGTTTATTGATCTGGTAATGCCGCAGTAATACGCTGGAAGTACGGGTATCTTCCGCGAGGATGAGATCAGCTTCTTCGAGTACTTTTACGGCCCGGTAGGTAATATCGGCGAGGTTGCCAATGGGAGATGGAACGAGATATAATTTCATAATTTAATTACGAATTACGAATTACGAATGTGTGGGGAGATGCAGTCCGGAGACTTTACCAGTCATCTCCCCACAGCTCCGTTATCCGCAATTCGCAATTAATTATTGTATTTGTACTTCAAAAGATTCCATTACCTGGTTTGCCAACAGTTTCTGGCAGGCATTTTCAGCGATCTGCCTTGCTTCTTCCTGGCTGGCGGCTTCAATTTGCAGAGTAATGTGTTTACCAATACGTACATCTTGTACCTGGCCCAGGCCGAGGTTCTTGAGACCACTCATTACCGCTTTACCTTGCGGGTCTAATAATTCTTTCAGTGGCATCACATTGATATGTGCAGTAAAAGTCATTGTGCTAGAAATTTTGCCGCAAACCTACATCAAAAAATCCAGAATGTTAAACCGCTTCTATTTTGGGCGGCGCCACTACCGATAATATTACGTAACAAATAAATATAAAAGGAACGGCAGCAAACTTCAGGAGCGGTATGCTCACCAGGGTGAGCCCGATCAGTAAGAAGCGGGGCCAGTTGTGTGACAGGCTTTTGCTTTTAAACTTCAGGCTGATCATGGGTATTTCCGCCACCATCAGGTAGCAGAGCACGGCAATGGTGATATATAATACCCAGATATTCTGGAACCAATGTGCCAGGTTGAAGGGATTAAATAAAAGGATAAGTGGGAAAGAGGCCACCAGCAAGGCTACTGCCGGAGTGGGCACGCCAATGAAACTTTCGGATTGACGGGTATCTATATTGAACTTGGCGAGGCGGTAAGCAGCGAAACAGGGTACCAGTAAGGCTGGCGCCAGGTTGAGAATAGATACGTCAAATACGTCGGGTTGCTGAAAATAAGCGCTGCGCAGGAGGCGGTATAACATCATGCCGGGCACTACGCCAAAGGTAACTACATCGGCCAGTGAATCGAGTTCCTTGCCCATAGGCCCTGATACTTTGAGGAGGCGGGCTATCATGCCATCAAAAAAATCAAAAATTCCTGCAATCACTACCAGAGCAGATGCCCAGTATACAGGTTCAGGGCTGATAATCGTATAGTCGGTACCGTTAATTTCCGCGCGGTATTCAGGCGCATGCAGTATGCAGATAATGGCCAGTGCACCGCAGAAGAGGTTACATAGGGTAAGAATATTCGGTATTTGTTTCATTAACTGTGATTATGATGATTTTGTGATTATCCTGATGAGCGAAGATAGAATATTGACAATTATATTATATCATCTATCTTTTAATCTTTGCTAAGCAGGATAATCACAAAAAAACACCTTTATTTTTTCGCCATCAGGGCTTCAATTTCATCTGCCGTGATAGGAATATTCTTCATCAGGTCTACATTACCATCGGCGGTGAGCCAGATATTGTTTTCAATGCGGATACCCAGTTGTTCTTCTTCAATATAAATACCTGGTTCGATGGTCATTACAGCGCCTACCGGGATAGGTTGATGGAAAGAAGGGCCGAGGTCGTGCACATCCACACCCAGGTGATGGGAAATACCATGATACAGGTATTTGCGGTAGGCCGGTGTTTCCGGGTCCTGGTTTTTCACCTGTTCTTCTGTGAGCAGACCGATTTTTATGAACTGTTTAGTGGCTTCCTCTCCTACCATTTCGTGGTATTTGGCGATGGTGATACCCGGGCGGAGAATGGATTTGGCGTAGTTATGCAGGTGCAGGCAGGCATCATATACCTGGCGCTGGCGGGGCGAAAACTTACCATTTACCGGTACAGAGCGGGTAAGATCCGCATTGTATCCACCGTATTCTGCACCGAAGTCCATCAGGATTACTTCACCATCCTTACATTCCTGGTTATTAGAGATGTAATGCAGGGTGCGTGCGCGGTCGCCGGAGGCGATGATAGAACTATAAGCTTCACCGGCAGAGCGGTTACGCAGGAATTCGTGTAAAATTTCCGCATGGATTTCATGTTCCCATACGCCGGGTTTAATAAATTTCAGCAGGCGGCGGAAAGTTTTTTCCGTGATGTCCATTGCTTCCTGCATCACCTTGATTTCTTCCGGTGTTTTTACCGCGCGCAGTTCTTTAAAGATAACGGCTGCACGCAGGTAGTTATGGAGCGGGTAGCGTACTTTCATTTCCTGTACATAGCGGTAGTCTTTTACCGGTACCTGGTTTGCCTTGCGGTTATTTTCGTTGGAATTCAGGTAGATGTTGGCGGCTTCGTTGATCCACTGTTGTAAAAGCGCATCCAGGCTATCGAGCCATACTACAGTATTCATACCTGACACCGCATATGCCTCGTCTTTGCGCAGCCTGTGCCCATCCCACTTTTCCTTTAACTCGTTGGGCCGTACCAGCACCAGTACTTCGCGGTACTTCGGGTCGGGGTTATCGGGATATAGCACCACCATCGTATCCTCCTGATCAATGCCTGTGAGCCAATACAGATCAGCATTCTGTTTGAACTTGTACAACGCGTCGCCATTGGTGGGCAGTTCGTCATTGGAGTTGATAATAGCTATAGACTGTGGCTGCATTTTAGCCACAAAACGCTGGCGGTTCTTCACGAACAGCTGCGGATCCAAGGGCAGATTCTTCATATCGCTTAATTTCAAATGAGGCTTCAAACCTATGTAAAATTCGGGAGGTAGAAATATGAAAATGGCCGGAACCGGCAAATCGGTCAATATCTGCACCATTAAATGACAAAATCGTACTAATATTTCCTTACAATTATTTAATAGTATATTCTCTCACTTGTGGTTAGATAATTCCGCAATGAAAAGTAGACATTCTGAAGATATCGCAACAACTACCTCAATCCGCTATTTAATTTCTAAATTTCAATGGTATAACACCTATAAAATTTGACAATATCAAAAAATCGCTAGTTTTGCTTTTACACCAAAACAATCTTGCTTTTATGCAAATGAGTAGCGTAAGGAATCCTGTTGCTGACTTACGGGGACTTGGCATAGAGAACGTAACGAACGTCTATTACCAACTTTCACCCGAGCAACTGGCGGAGCAAACGGTCGCCCGTAAACAAGGGGTATATGCCGATTCAGGGGCATTAGCTGTAAATACCGGCGAATACACCGGCCGCTCACCTAAAGACAAATTCATTGTAAAAGACAACATCACCACAGACACTGTTAACTGGAACGATTTTAACCTCCCCATTTCTGAAGAAAATTTTGATCGTTTATATAGCAGAATCACCCGTTATTTCAGCGGGAAAGATGTATGGGTACGTGATTGCTATGCGTGTGCCGACCAGGATTACCGGGTCAACATCAAAGTAATTACAGAACTGCCCTGGTCAAGTCTGTTTGCCTACAACATGTTTTTACGTCCTTCGGAAGATGAACTGGATTACATGCACCCCGACTGGACCGTGATCCAGGCGCCCGGCTGTTTGGCTGATCCCGCCACTGACGGCACACGGCAGGGAAATTTCTCCGTCGTGAATTTCACCAAAAAGATCATCCTCATTGGTGGCAGCGCCTATACCGGTGAAATTAAGAAAGGTATTTTCACGATCCTGAATTATGAATTGCCGCACAACAAAAATGTGTTAAGCATGCATTGCTCCGCCAACGTGGGCGATGACGGCGACACGGCCATCTTCTTTGGTTTGAGCGGTACCGGCAAAACAACGCTCAGCGCCGATCCTTCGCGGAAGCTGATCGGCGACGATGAACATGGCTGGACTGCGACCGGCGTCTTTAATTTTGAAGGCGGTTGTTATGCAAAATGTATTGATCTTTCTGAAGAAAAAGAACCACAGATATTTCATGCAGTCCGGGAAGGTGCGCTGCTGGAAAATATCAACTTTTTTCCCGGCACCAATACCGTGAATTATGCGGATTGCCGGATCACCGAAAATACCCGTGTGTCTTATCCGTTGCCGTATATCGACAATGCCATGGAGCCTGCTATAGGAGGCATTCCAAAGAATATATTCTTTCTTACCTGTGATGCCTATGGCGTATTACCACCGGTTTCCAGGTTATCGCCCGGGCAGGCCATGTACCAGTTCATTTCCGGTTACACCGCTAAAGTAGCGGGTACGGAAGCGGGCATTACTGAGCCGAAGTCCACTTTCAGCGCCTGTTTCGGTGCGCCGTTCATGCCTCTGCACCCGGCGCAGTATGCACAGATGCTGGGTGAAAGAATGCGGAAATACAACGTAAACGTATGGCTGGTCAACACCGGCTGGACCGGCGGCGCTTATGGCACCGGCAGCCGTATGAAATTGTCGTATACCCGCGCTATGATCACTGCGGCATTGAATGGCAGCCTGGATAAGGAAACATTCCATACGCATCCTGTATTCGGTTTTTCAATCCCCGACCGTTGCGCCGGCGTTCCGTCCAACATCCTGAACCCACGCAATACCTGGGAAGACAAAGCCGCTTATGACAAGCAGTTGAGGGACCTGGCCGGACAGTTCATCCGCAATTTTGAAAAATATGCGGGAGCTGCAGCACCGGAAATCCTGGCTGCGGCGCCTAAAATTTAATAAATAAAGTACTGTGATCCGGCTCTTCCGTTGTATACATCAACAAGAAGATTTATATTTAAGTTTTGCCTTATAATTTCCACTGAACAACTCGTAAGTTCCTGACGGGCGCAATGCCTGAGCAAAGCAAGTTCCTTTACAGGAGCTTGTTTTGCTGGATCTTCGGAAGATGTAAGTCCATAGCTCCCCACTCCTTCTGACAGCGCTTCCCTAAAAAGCTGATTCCCATAGCTGATTACATACAGCTTTTTCTTACCTTTGCACATGCAAATTTTAGACGGTAAACTCGTTTCTGAGGCTATAAAAGCCCAATTAGCCGCTCAGGTGGCTGAATTGAAGGCCGCTGGGAAAAAGGTCCCTCACCTGGCAGCCATATTGGTAGGTAATAATCCGGCAAGTGAAACCTACGTAGCATCCAAAGTAAAATCATGTGCAGAATGCGGTTACAATTCCACCCTCCTGCGTTTTGATGCGCAGATCTCTGAAAAGCATTTGCTGGACCAGATCATTCTGTTGAATGAGAATCCGGATGTGGATGGTATCCTTGTACAATTACCTTTACCAAAACATATTAATGAAGAGCTGGTGATCAACACCATTGATCCGAGCAAAGATGTGGATGGTTTCCATCCCATGAACGTAGGTAAAATGGTAAGCGGTTTACCTGCCTTTATTCCTGCAACCCCTTATGGTATTATGCTGATGCTGGAGCATTACAACATCCCTACCAAAGGAAAACATGCAGTGGTGATAGGCCGCAGCCATATTGTAGGTACGCCTATGAGCATTTTGCTGAGCCGCAATACCAATCCCGGTAACTGCACCGTTACCCTTACCCATTCCCAGACGCACAACCTGGCTGAAATTTGCCGGCAAGCAGATATCATTATTGCCGCTATCGGCAGACCGGATTTTGTGACGGCAGATATGGTGAAAGAAGGCGCCGTAATTGTGGACGTAGGTATTAACCGGGTGGAAGATGCCACCAGGAAAAGCGGATTCCGCCTGAAAGGGGATGTGAAATTTGACGAAGTAGCTCCTAAATGCAGCTATATCAGTCCTGTACCAGGTGGCGTAGGTCCGATGACGATTGCCGCATTACTCAAAAATACCTATCACGCCACTATTGGTTTGAAAGGAAGTATGAATTAAATATAGCCGGAACTAAAAAAACCGGACCTTTGTGAAGTAAGTCATGTCTGTAACAACGATAAATATTAGTACCGATACCCTCCCGCTGATGGAACGCTTTTACACTATCCAGGGTGAAGGCTATCATCAGGGACGGGCTGCCTATTTCATCAGACTGGGTGGTTGTGATGTGGGTTGCGTGTGGTGTGATGTAAAGGACAGCTGGGATGCAGATAAGCATCCGCAGGTAGCCGTTGCCGATATTGTAACTGAAGCTGCGACTTATCCAGGCCGTATTGCAGTGGTTACCGGTGGTGAGCCTTTGCTCCATAACCTCGATGCACTTACCCGTTCGCTGCATAAGCAGGGTTTTCATACGCATATTGAAACCTCTGGTTCGTCGCCGCTCAGCGGAAAGTGGGACTGGATTACTTTATCGCCCAAAAAGTTTAAGGCGCCCCTGCCGGAAATCTGCAAGGCCGCGCATGAACTGAAAGTGGTGATCTTTAATAAAACAGATTTTGCCTGGGCCGAAAAATATGCAGCCTTAGCCGGCAAACACTGTAAGCTGTACCTGCAGCCCGAATGGGAACGCAGCGCCGAAATGACGCCGCTGATAACGGAGTATATCAAGGATCATCCGGAGTGGACAATGTCATTGCAGATCCATAAGTATATCAATGTTCCATAGCGCGGATTTTGTCTTTCTCGCTGATTACGCTGATTATACTGATTTTTTTGATTTTTACTTTTGGATTTTTTTGATTAATAATAATTAAGGGAGATAAGAGCGAATATCCGCTTCTATCTCCCTTAATCCTTTATAAAATCAAAAGTAAAAATCAAAAAAATCAGTATAATCAGCGTAATCAGCGAGAAAGACAAAATCCGCGCGCACTATTTTCACAGTATTTTCGTTAATTACACTGCGAATACATACTATGAAAAAGACCTCCCTGTTAATACTGATTTGCCTGCTGGGCTTCGGACTGCTGTTACAAGCCCAGACAGTTACCTATGAAAATGCCCCTAAAAAAGCCAAAGCCAGTTTTGACCGCGCTATTGATGCCGTAAGAACTTACCAGACAAAAGCTGCTATCGGATTTCTGCAGGATGCCATAAAAGCGGCGCCGGGATTTACTGACGCATACGGACAAATGGGTTTGTGTTATGTAGAGCTGAAAGAATATGCAGCAGCCACTTCCGCATTTGAGAAATTAAAACAACTGGATAGCAGCGGGCTGCGGCCAGTGATGGTGCCCTATTCTAAAGCGATGGCAGGCACCGGTAATTTCGTAGGTGCGTTACAGTTAATCAATCAATACATTGCGTCCATAAAATCGAAAAGTGCAAACGCAGAGAAGCTGAAAGTTAATTATGAATTTGCCGTTAACAACAACCGTCAGGCAGTGCCATTCCACCCGGAAAACCTGGGTGATCCGGTAAACAGTAAAGATCCGGAATACTTTCCCTCATTAACTATTGACAGTAAAACATTGATCTTCACCAGGCGCGTAAATGGCCGCAATGAAGATTTTTATATTACGTACCGGGACAACAATATCTGGTCAGCGGCACAAAACATGGGTGAACCTGTAAACTCCTCTTTCAATGAAGGCGCACAAAACATTTCACAAGATGGTACCATGCTGGTATTCACAGGCTGCGAATTTCCGGAAGGCAAAGGCAGCTGCGATCTCTACTACTCCGAAAAAACCGCTTCGGGCTGGACCGCCCCAAAGAATATGGGATCGCCCATTAACACACGCGACTGGGAGTCACAACCCTGCCTCAGCGCCGACAAACAAACGCTTTATTTTGCACGTGAAACACCAGATCATGGTGCAGATATATTTGTAACCAGCTCGGCAATCCAACGGGCAATGGAGCGTACCACAAAAAATGGGACCCAATATCAATACCAACGGCAGGGAAACCACGCCCTTCATACATGCCGACGGACAAACACTGTACTTCGCCTCCGACGGGCATCCCGGATATGGCGGCCTCGATATCTTTTACTCACGGCGGCAACCGGACGGCAGCTGGGGACCAGCCACCAACCTCGGTTACCCGATCAACACCATCGATGAAGACGCCTCGCTGGTTGTAGAAGCAAATGGTAAAACAGCCTACTTCGCCTCCGACCGCTCCGATACCCGCGGCGCACTCGATATTTACCGCTTTGAACTCTATCCCGAAGCACGCCCTCTGCAAACACTCTACGTAAAAGGCTATGTGTATGATACCCTCACGCAGCAACGTTTAACCGCCAGCATAGATATCATCGACCTCCAGGGCGGATATAACATTGCCACCGTGAAAACCAATGAAACCGGCGACTACCTCGCGCCATTGCCCGTAGGAAAGGATTACGCCATGCACGTAAACAGGAAAGGATATCTCTTTTATTCAGATAATTTTTCACTGAAAGAACATAACCCCGGCATCCCTTACGAAAAAAATATTCCATTGCAGCCACTGGCTGCCAATGCCAGCATCGTATTGCATAATATCTTCTTCGACAGCAAACAGTATAACCTGAAACCCGAATCGGTAACAGAACTTAATAAGCTGGTAAACCTGCTAAAGGATAACCCTACCATAAAAATCGAGATCGCCGGGTACACCGATAATGTAGGCACCGACAAAGACAATCAACTGCTTTCCCAAAACCGCGCAAAAGCAGTAGTGAGCTACCTCGTTGAAAAAGGCATCCCGCTGGATCGCCTTACCGCAAAGGGTTACGGCGAAAACGACCCGGTGGCTACCAACGATACAGAAGAAGGAAGAGCTGCTAACAGGCGGACAGTGTTCAGGATTATCAGCTTGTAGAGCGGCGCGTAGGTTGTCTTTCCCGCTGATTACGCTGATTATATTGATTTTAAGGATTTGAACACTTTGGATTTTAAATGATTTTGGGAGATATAGGCGAATATTTGATTTTATTTTTTTGATAAAAATTTTGGGAGATATAAGCGAAAATATCCGCTTATATCTCCCAAAATCATTTAAAATCCAAAGTGTTCAAATCCTTAAAATCAATATAATCAGCGTAATCAGCGGGAAAGACAACCTACGCGGCAAACCCCTGCATCATTAGTAGTTGCGCAACCGGCTTTGCAGGATGGAGTCTTTTTGTTGGGTGGTTAGTTTGTATTGGAAGTTGTACAATGCCCCTTCCCAGTCGCCGTACATTGGGTTGGGCAATACGATATAGCGGCTGCCGAAGTTGGGGGCTGCGTGTAGGGCAGCGGTATTTCTTTCTTCAAAAGGTTTTTTATCGAAGGTGGCGGAGAAGTCGCCGAGGTTATCGCCAAACAGCATTACAATTTCGTATTGCTGTAATACCTGTTGCCGGCGGGGTTCTTTGCCGGAGGTGGTGGTTTTCAGCAGCAGGTGCTGATCGTCGGCATCGGGAAACTGATAGCGTTGCAGGTTTTGCAATGTAACGGCTCGTTCGCTTTCGGCCCTGTTGGTGATGTAAAATACTTTTACGCCTTTAGAGGCTGCATACCTGAAAAAGGAAGGTGCGCCGGGAACGGTGTCTGCGGCGGCTTTTGCGGTCCATTCCATCCAGCTTTTATCATCGTAGGTTTTACCTGCCAGCGCCTGGTGTACGGAGTAGGGGCTGTTATCCAGCACGGTTTCGTCGATGTCAGTAACTACTGCCAGCGGTTTGTTTCCTTTGGCAGCGAGGTATTGATCGAGGCGAAGGGCCGCCAGTTGATAAGCCTGCAGACACAACGCCTTGTATTCCCCGGATTGTTGCTGCCATAATGCCGCCCATGCCGGTCCGCCCGGGATCAGTGGCGATCCGGTGGTTTTCTCTGCTGCGGGCCGGGTAGTTTTGCAGGCAAACAATCCTGCTACCATTACGCCTGTCAGTATCCATTTCATCTTCATAAAAATATCCGTTGGTAGCTGCAAAAATAATTCATGCAGTGCAGAAAAAGTGCCGCAGGAAAATTGTAAATTATGCGGAAATATTGTTTGTTATGCCCCAGGAACTCATGTATCAACTGGCATTAACCCGTATTCCCCTGATCGGAGATGTGATTATTAAAAAACTGCTCGAGCATTTTGGCAGTGCCGGCAACATTTTCAACGCGCGGAAGCAGGAGCTGGAAAGAATTGAAACGGTGGGCGTCATCAGGGCCGCCGCCATCCGGAATTTCCGTGATTTTACGGAGATAGAAAATGAAATCAGTTTTATGGAGAAGTACAGGATACAACCGTTATTTTGTACAGACCCGGCGTATCCGCAGCGATTGCTTCATTGCTACGACAATCCGGCGATGTTATATTACAAGGGCTGCGCGTCGTTGAATGCCCCGCGGATGATCAATATTGTGGGCACGCGCCATCCATCCGCCTACGGGAAGAGTGTTTGTGAAACATTGGTAAAAGGGCTCTCTGAGGCGGGGATTACCATTGTGAGTGGTTTGGCCTATGGTATCGACATCATTGCCCATAAAACGGCCTTAAAAGCTCAAATACCTACCATTGGGGTGCTGGCACATGGGCTGGACCGGATTTATCCGCCGGCGCATAAGCAGGTAGCTGTGCAGATGCTGGAACAGGGTGGGCTGCTGACGGACTTCCCGAGCCAAACGGCGCCTGACCGGCAGAACTTCCCCAAGCGGAACCGGATAGTAGCCGGCATCTGCGACGCCACTATCGTGATAGAAAGCGGGATGCGCGGCGGGTCGCTGATTACAGCTGATCTGGCCAATGGCTACAACCGGGATGTGTTTTGTATCCCCGGCAGGCTTCATGATCCCCAATCTGCCGGTTGTAATTACCTGATCAAACAAAACAAAGCTGCCCTGCTGACGGGAGCGGAGGATGTGCTGGCGCTGATGGGCTGGCAGGAGAAAACAGCTGCTGTTAAGGCGCCGGTAGTGCAACCGGGGCTATTTCCGGAATTAAGCGAGGACGAACAGCTGATTATGTCGCTTTTCCGGGAAAAATCGCAGCGGCACCTCGAAGAATTGTACCTGCAAACCCGTTTATCCGGAAGCCAGGTGGCTACCGCTGTGTTCAACCTGGAAATGCAAAGTGTGCTCAGAAGCTTACCCGGACAGCTTTACGAGCTGGTTTGTTAATGATTTATTAACAACCAGCGGCGCCTGGCGGGAAGTGATTATTTTATTTATTGGGTAATTAGGTGTACATTTGCGTGCAATTATTTTTTAACTGATTAATAGTTGCATCATGCCTGCGGGAAAATCTAAACCCAAATTTGTAGCTGACGGACTTACATTTGATGATGTGCTCCTGGTACCGGCCTACTCTGAAGTTCTGCCTAAAGAAGTAAATCTCTCTACGCAATTAACAAAAAACATACGTCTGAATATACCAATGGTATCTGCAGCGATGGATACTGTTACAGAAGCAACGCTGGCCATTGCGCTGGCGAGGGAAGGCGGAATAGGTATTCTCCACAAGAACATGAGCATCGAACGGCAAGCCGAAATGGTAAGACGTGTAAAGCGCAGCGAAAGCGGAATGATCATTGATCCCGTTACGCTGAAGGTGGATGCCACCATCGGAGAAGCGCTGCGACTGATGAAAGAGAACGGTATTGGCGGTATTCCCATCATTGATGACCACAACAAGCTGGTAGGCATCCTGACAAACAGGGACTTACGGTTTGAAAAAAATAAAAAACGCCTTGTAAAAGAAGTGATGACCAGCGAAAACCTGATCACTGCTCCGGAAGGCACTGACCTGAAAAAGGCAGAAAAAATTCTTCAGCAATATAAAATCGAAAAGTTACCGGTTGTTAACAAGCAGGGCAAACTGGCAGGACTGATCA
Source organism: Chitinophaga sp. W3I9 (assembly GCF_050434025.1). Taxonomy (NCBI): domain Bacteria; kingdom Pseudomonadati; phylum Bacteroidota; class Chitinophagia; order Chitinophagales; family Chitinophagaceae; genus Chitinophaga; species Chitinophaga sp. W3I9. The sequence goes on along the minus strand of NZ_JBNPWC010000001.1, from coordinate 1,800,040 downwards.
CTTACCGTGACATCCTTCAGCTGACCAGCTATCCCAATGCAGTAAAAGACGAATTTGGCCGTTTACTGGTGGGTGCAGCATTAGGTATTACTGCCGATTTACTGGACCGCGCACAGGCCCTGATTAATGTAGGTGTGGATGTAGTTTGCCTGGACAGCTCACACGGTCATTCTATTGCCGTACTAAACAACCTGAAGAAATTAAAGAAAACATTCCCCAAACTGCAGGTGATTGCCGGTAACGTAGCTACCGCAGATGGTGCGCTGGCACTGGCACAGGCAGGAGCCGATGCAGTGAAAGTAGGTGTAGGACCTGGTTCTATCTGTACTACCCGTATTGTTACAGGCGCTGGTTTCCCGCAACTGTCCGCTGTAATGGAAGCTGCTGATGCACTGAAGAAACTGGGTATCCCGGTAATTGCAGATGGTGGTATCCGCTATACCGGCGACATGGTGAAAGCCCTCGCCGCAGGCGCTTCTACCATCATGGCAGGATCTATTTTTGCAGGAGTGGAAGAAAGCCCCGGGGAAACTATCATTTACGAAGGACGTAAATTTAAATCTTACCGTGGTATGGGTTCTATTGAAGCCATGCAGGAAGGTAGTAAGGACCGTTACTTCCAGGATGAAGATGATATCAAGAAACTGGTACCGGAAGGTATCGTTGGCCGTGTTCCATACAAAGGTATGTTGTCAGAAATAGTACAGCAATTTGTAGGTGGTTTACGGGCTGGTATGGGTCTTACCGGTTCCAAAGATATTAAGGCTTTACAGGGAGCGCAGTTTGTAAAAATTACAGCAGCTACCGTAAAAGAAAACCACCCGCATGATGTGGTGATCACAAAGGAAGCACCTAACTACAGCAGATAAGCAACTGTTTAGATATAACGCCTGGTATGAAAGTACCGGGCGTTTTTGTTTTCAGTAATTCCCCGCTTATCTTCGTCGTAATTCGTAATTCATAATCCGCAATGCTTACATGAAGAAGCCTTACCTGTTGCTGAGTATACTGAGTGGTTTGATTTGCTGGCTTGCCTGGCCCACCCTGCCGTTTACCCCGCTTATTTTCATCGCCTTTACGCCCCTATTATATATCAGCGATAAGGTGCAGCACCGCTGGAAATATTTCGGGCTTCTTTTCCTGGCTTTCCTCGTTTGGAATGTGGCATCCACCTGGTGGGTGGGCAATACCACCCTTCCGCTGAGCGGCGTTTTTGCCAATTGCTTCAACGCCCTGCTCATGAGCATTCCCTGGCTGGGTTTCAAAAACACGAAGCGGAAATTGCCGGAATCTGTGGCTTACTTTGCATTGATCGTATATTGGTTAACGTTTGAATACATTCACCAGACCTGGGAATTCAGCTGGCCATGGCTGGTGCTTGGTCACGCCTTTGCACTGCGGCCGGGATGGATCCAGTGGTATGAGTATACCGGTACCAGCGGAGGCACTTTCTGGGTGTTACTGGCCAATGTTGTTATTTACAATGTATGGAAACGGGCCCGCCTATACGATTTTACGTGGAAACAGATCCTGTTGGGGGAAAGCTGGAAACCGCTGCTGGTAATTGGTTTACCGTTGATTATTTCTGCCTTTATATCTGCCCCGGTGGATAACCCTTCGCGGAAAACAGAAATCGTGATTGTGCAGCCGAATATTGATCCTTATGATGAAAAGTTCAGCGCAGGATCGGCGATGGAGCAGCTTGGAAAGTTTTTACATCTCACGGAAGAAAAAGCAGATAGCAATACCCGTTATATTATATGGCCGGAAACGGCATTGTTCCCGCAGGGCGCCTGGGAACATGAACTGAACTATCAGCCGGAAATTGTGGCCATCCGTGAAATGCTGCGCAAATACCCGAAGGCGAAGCTTATCAGCGGTGCTGCCACTATGAAACGCTACCTCACTACCGATGAAATACCCACCACCGCCCGCACCATGAATGACGGCACCCGTTGGGATGCCTATAACAGCGCGATCCAGGTAGATACTTCCCGCAACGTCCAGGTATATCATAAATATGAGCTGGTACCCGGCGCCGAACTGGTGCCGTATGTAGGCTACCTATCGTTTATGCAAAGTGTGGCGCTGGATTTTGGCGGTATTACCGGCAGTTATGGCAGGATGCCGGGTGTGGAAATGTTTACAAATCCCGCCGACAGCATTAACGTGTTCCCCGTAATCTGCTATGAATCTGTGTTTAGCAATTACATGGCCACCCATATTAAACCCGGTGCTAATTTATTAGTCATTATAACCAACGACGGATGGTGGGGAAACACCGAAGGTCACCGGCAGCATTTACAGTATGCCCGGATACGCGCCATTGAAACCCGGCGCTGGATAGCCCGCTGTGCCAATACGGGTATATCGGCCGTGATTGACCCGGCAGGAAACGTGCATCAGCCACAACCCTATTGGAAAGAAGCTGTTTTTAAAGCAACTGTAACACCGGAGGCAGGTATTACGTTCTATGTAAAAAATGGTGATCTGGTTTCGAAAGCGGCACTAATATTTTGTATCTTGTTTGTGGTACATGCTTTTATTTCACGATTTATTCCCGGCTTAAGACATGCGGAAATCAATCAATAACGGAAACATCACCTGGCTCGACGAAGGCAAGGGTGCAGCGATAGTGCTTATACACGGTTTTTCAGAAAATGCCACGCTTTGGCACAACCAAACAACGCGACTAAAGGAGCATTACCGGATTATTATCCCTGATTTGCCCGGCACCGCATTATCGCCGCTCACTACTCCGCTGACCATTGAATCTATGGCGGAGTACGTATATGCCATCCTGTTAGCAGAAAATATCAGTGAAGCAGTTGTTATCGGTCACTCGATGGGTGGCTACATTGCGCTGGCGCTGGCTGAAAAATACCCGGCACTGCTGAAAGGACTTGGACTCTTTCATTCGACTGCAAAGGCAGACAGTGAAGAGAAAAAAGAAGGCAGGCGCAAATCCATCCGGATGATGGAACAATACGGAGCAGAAACATTTTTACGGCAAACACTGCCCAATATGTTTAGCCCGGCTACCAAAAGTAAACATAACGAATTAATAGACGCCTATGTAAAACTAGGCATGGAATGCCAGCTTCCTGCGCTGATAGCGTATTACGAAGCAATGGCAGTGAGACCGGACCGGACAGCCGTATTGAAAACCCTTCGGGTGCCGGTATTATTTATGATCGGGAAAGATGATAATGCAGTGCCACTGGATAACGTGTTGCCTCAGATAACTTTACCCCCGGTTAGCAGCATACATATTTTTGAAAACGTGGGCCACATGGGTATGTGGGAAATAGCGGAAGAGAGCAATGTGATATTGGAGCAGTTCATCGCATTTTGTCAACGATAATCTAAAAACACCTGTTGTGAAAAAACTTCTTGTCATCCTGCTATGCATGGTGTGCGCCCTGGTGGCGCAGGCCAGTCATATTATAGGCGGACAGGTATATTACAAGTTTCTCGGGCAGAGTGGAAACAACCTTCAATATTCCATCACACTGAAATTATACCGCATCTGCGGCGATGGGGAGCGGATTGCCAAAATGCCCTCTGCTGTGTATCTTTCTTCTTTTGACAGAAGTGATTACCGGGCGGTAGGCCAGTACAAAATTTCACGTACCAGCTTTGAAGTAAAAAATCTTGCAAAAATAGATCCTTGTATCGTTAACCCACCGGTGATCTGTTACCAGATCGGAACTTACACTACCACTATTTCCATTCCGGTAAACGCCTCGGGGTATACCATTGCTTTCCAGAGCTGTTGCCGCGATCCATATATGGAAAATATAGTGGCAGAACCTATTCCCGGCGGCCGTCCCGGCGACCTGGGCACTGGTGCTACCTACTACGCGGATATTCCCGGCAGCAACTCCGGCGCTACCAATAATTCCAGTCCCGTTTTTAATAAAGAAGAAGCTACCCTTGTTTGTGCAGATAAGAAATTCACGTATGATTTTTCTGCGTCGGACCCGGATGCAGATTCGCTCAGCTACGAGTTCTGCGATGCTTATAAAGGCGGTCAGACCAGTGAAGGAGATGTACCACCTGCAGCGGTAGCGCCTCCCTACAGTTTCGCCAGCTATGTGTCGCCATTCAGCGGCAGCAGTCCGCTGGGATCTACCGTAACCATAGATCCGCATACCGGCATTATTTCCGGTGTGGCGCCGGCGGCGGGTAAGTACGTGGTAACTGTTTGTGTAAATGAATTCCGCCGCGGCCAGAAGATCGGAACGTTGCGGAAGGACTTTCATATCAACGTTACCTCCTGCGTAAAACTGGCCACGGCTGCCATGCCCGAAAAATATGCAGACTGCAACAGCTTAACCGTTACCTTCACCAATAACAGTACGCTCGGAAAACCCTACCACTGGGACTTTGGAGATGGCACCACCCTTGATACCACTACTGCCAATCCTATTCAGCATACCTATGCACGGCAGGGCACTTATACTGTAAAACTTTATGTAGATAAAGCCAGCAATTGCGGCGACAGCGCCACTGCTATCGTATATGCGTACCCGGTATTCAAGCCGGCATTTACCAGCGCCGGCGCCTGTGCGAATAAAGAAACGAAATTCAACTCTGCTCCTACCCGGTCCGATGCCGGTGGTATTGCGTATTATAAATGGGATTTTGGCAACGGGGATACTTCCAACCTGGCAAATCCGCCTTACACCTATACCACGCCGGGCACTTATAACGTAAAGCTGTATGCCCGCAATGTGAAAGGATGTGAGCAAACCATTACACAACCGCTGGTGATTTATGATAAGCCGCCATTCACGGCCACCAACGATACCTTGCTTTGTGCAAAAGACAGTTTGCAGATGCGGGCAGGCAGCGCACTTGCCGGCAGTTATTCCTGGACGCCGGATAATTACTTTATCCTGAATCCCAACGCACCAAACGCCGTTGTATTTCCGCCGAAGTCGGCTGTTTATAAGGTAACGTTTACGGATACACAGGGTTGTACCAATTTTAAAGAGGTAAAGGTAGATGTAAGAGATACCATCCGGGTACGGACGATTTCCGACAGCACCGTATGTACCGGTGATGAGGTGCATTTACCGTCCGTTACAGATGGGTTGTATACTTACCGCTGGACGGACCTGGACCGCAACCAGGTAGTGTCGCTGGTGGCCGATGCGTATGTTACTCCGGCTCCGCCCAAACAAAGCTATGAGATACAGGTAGCATTGGGGAAATGCCGTTCTGCCGATACCGTTACACTCAAAGTGGTGGATCCGCCCAGGGCTACTGCGTCTCCTGATACCACGGTTTGTTTTGGTATTCCGCTCACGCTGCGCGCTACCGGGGGCGCTTATTATAAATGGACGCCGGCTTATTATGTGGATAAATCCACATCGGCAGTTACATTGGCCCATCCGCCGGACACCACCTTGTTTACCGTAACGGTAACGGATACACTGGGTTGCCCTAAACCGGTTACTGCCACCGCGATGGTAAACGTGGTGCCTAAAGTAAATGCGTTTGCCGGCAACGATACCATCATCATGCTGAACACGCCGTTCCAGCTGAATGCTACCGGGGGGGTGCGATATACCTGGGCGCCGCCGGACGGATTGAATAACCGCAATATTTATAATCCGGTAACTACGTATAACCGTGATATTACATATACCGTTACCGCCTATACGCAGGAAGGTTGTTCCGGAACCGACAACATTTTTGTGCGCTTTATCAAAGGGCCGGATATTTATATACCTAATGCATTCTCACCCAACGGGGATGGTTTAAATGACCTATTCCGCCCGTTACCGGTAGGTATTGTGCAGATGGAATTCTTCCGGGTGTTTGATCGCTGGGGTAAGCTGATGTTCTCCAGTACGGCGTATCTCAAGGGATGGGATGGAACTGTTAACGGCAATATTGCTGCAGTGGGTACCTATGTTTGGGTAGTTCAGGGGAAAGATATTAACAATAATACTGTTCAACGTAAGGGGACCGTCACACTTGTAAGATAAAGTTGGCCGAATTGAACCGTATATGCTCTTTTTGTGTTAAATTCAGAGAGCAGTATCCCCCATCATGAAGAGAGCAGTTTTACTGATATTGAGCTGCTGTTTGTTCCCTGTTTTTGCGGCTGGATATCATATCATTGGTGGCGAAATTTTTTATAAAACATTAGGAATGACTGAAGATAACTCCCGCTACCGTTATCTCATCACTCTCAAGTTATACCGCGACGCAGATTTTACCTGTGGCGACCGACAAGGTTGTATTGACAGATTTGAGAACCCGGTTACTGCTAACGTGTTTAGTTCCAATGGTTCCAAAGTTTTATCCTCCGTTTACCTCTACATCGCTTTTACCCGTCCGCTGATAGATACTCTGAAAAATCCTTGTCTTGCTCCGCAGGCGCAACACCTTGAAGTGGCTTTTTATACCGCTACCATCGAGCTGCCACCTGTTGCCGGGGGGTATTATGTTTCCTCCCAACGCTGCTGCCGGGGCGAAAAACTGAGTAATATCTATGATTCTGAACACGAAGGATCCACCTATTATACTGTGATACCGGGAATTGAGTCGAGGCCCAATAATAACAGCGCGTACTTCGACCGGGATACTGCTATTGTCATTTGCAGTGCCATGCCGTTTAAACTGGATTATGCAGCGTATGATGAAGACGGCGACAGTTTAACTTATAACCTCTGCAGCGCCTTAACGGATGGTTCCGACGCCAATGAAAGCAACTCCACCACACCGCCGCCTTATAATTCTACCGTAAGTTATATCCCTCCTTATTCGGGCAATAACCCGATGGGAGGCAGCCCGGGAATCTCCATCTCTCCACAGGGACTGATTACCTGTACTCCTAACCTGGCAGGAAAGTATGTAGTGACGGTATGCGTAAACGAATTTGACCCGGTAACCAAACAGTTCCTGGGTACCCACAGCAAGGATATCTTACTGACCGTATTTAACTGCCAGACAAAAATTACCGCCATCTTTCCATCGGTGCTGAATAACTGTACAGAAGACCCTGCCTTACACGTTCCTATTACCAATTCCAGCGTAGCCGGTTATACATCTACCTATTACTGGACCTTTGGTGATGGTACCGATACGCTCACGGACACCAGAACAATGTTTTATCATCAATATCCCGACACCGGTGTATACAAAGTAAAGATGGTGGTAAACCCCGGGCTGGCCTGTACCGATAGCAGCGAAGGGGAAATATTTAACTACCCGGGATTAACGGCGGGCTTTACCACTACCGGGCACTGCAGGGGTGATCCTGTTCAGTTCAATGATACTTCCTCCTACCGGTATGGAAGTATTACAGGCTATATCTGGGACCTGGGCTTGCTGGACAGTGTGGTTACACCTGGTACACAACGGTCTATGAGATATGTTTTTCCTAAAGGTGACGTATATACGATTTCTTTGACGTTGCTAACGGATAAGCAGTGCGTAAAAACTGTGAGTAAAAACATCAGGATATACGAAGTAAATCCCTTTGCCGGCAACGACACTATCCTGGCGAAGGGGCAGCAAATGGTGATGCAGGGCAGTGGCGGCGAGTTTTATTCCTGGTCGCCGGCAGACGGGCTTGATAATCCCAATATTGCGCAACCCCTGTTAAACTATAATAAGGACATCTCTTTTGCGCTGCGTGTATCTAATCAACAGGGATGTTTTGGTTTCGACTCGGTACACGTAAAATATTACACCGGGCCTGATATGTATATCCCTAATGCGTTTTCGCCCAATGGCGACGGGCTGAACGATTATTTCCGGTTTATTCCTGTGGGCATTACTACCTATACCTTCTTCCGGATCTTCAACCGGTGGGGAGCGGAAATTTACTCCTCAACAAATTTCCGCACGGGCTGGGACGGCACCTTCAAAGGAATGCCGGCTCCGGTGGATACCTATATCTGGATATTACAGGGTACCGATTTCAATGGAAAAGAGATCATGAAAAAAGGAACTGTGACGTTGGTCCGCTGATCCTTAGTAAATTGCACAAAAAAATAACCACTCATGGGAATTGTTCTTATCACCGGCGCAACTGCCGGTTTTGGTCAGGCATGCGCTATTACTTACGCCGGCAAAGGTTATGATGTGATTATTACCGGTCGCCGGAAAGAAAGGCTCGAAGCATTGCAAACCCAGTTAACGCAGGAATTTGGTATCAATGTGCTGGCATTGAATTTTGATGTTAGAAAAGAGGAAGAAGTGAAAGCCGTTTTAGGCACTATTCCGGAAGATTGGCGCAAAATTGATATCCTCGTGAACAACGCGGGCCTTGCTGCCGGTTTAAGCACCATCGACGAAGGCAGCACGGACGATTGGGATGCCATGATAGATACTAATGTAAAAGGACTCCTGTATGTGTCGCGCACCGTTATTCCATGGATGCGCTCCCGCACGATGGGACATATTATTAATATCGGTTCCACTGCCGCCAAGGTGGTATACGCCAAAGGCAATGTGTACTGTGCCACCAAAGCAGCGGTAGACGCTATTTCCCAGGGCATGCGTATTGATCTGCTGCCTTACCGGATAAAAGTAACCGCTATTCACCCCGGTGCGGCAGAAACAGAGTTTTCGATGGTGAGATTTAAAGGAGATGAAGATAAAGCGAAAGAAGTGTACAAGGGATTTATCCCATTAACCGCCCAGGATGTGGCAGACGTAGTATACTACTGCACATCGCTTCCACCGCATGTTTGTATCAACGACCTGGTAATGACGCCATTACAACAGGCCAACGCATATTACATAGATAAAAAATAACACATAGGTGTGATTTCATTACTTGATGATAGTCTTTATATTTGGAAACATTTATATATTTTCTGTACATACCTTACCGTTTCGCAGAAATCAATGCCAATGCAGACTATCCTAAACTATGAAACCATATCCCTATGCTTACATTTATGACTGTGTACATGCTGCGTCTGTACTATCCCCGGTGGAAAGAAGGCTGGCGCTTCTATTTCGGTAATTCCCGGAAAGGCAATTATGGCCGTTGGGCATCGCGTAAAGATTGGGCCGGACAAAAAGGCTTTTCCCTGGGTTACAGCTGAAACAGGTTTTTAAATTTTGGGATTTAGTTATTTGATTTCCCCTTTTTTATTCCGGGAAACAAACAGCTAAATCCCAAAATTATTTTACGGCATACTCAACAGGCTTACCACTACTTCACTCCTGTTACCTGCTCTTCTTTTATAAGCCACCAGTGTTTTATTATCCTTTACTCCGCTGATCACCGGGAAATTAGCATAGGTGCTGTCGGCAGTAAGGTTGCCTGCCTCCATCGTTTTACCATCTGCTGCTTTATACTGAAAGCCGATCCTGCTATTGAAGTCGCCCTTCCACTTTACCGGTTCATCCCATACAATCATGATATGATCTGCGATGGTAGTCATTTGCGGATGCTTTGCCATAGGTGATTTACTCAGCGATTCCTTTTGCGTATAGGTGTTACCGTTATCAACAGAGCGGCAGTAAAAGGCGCCCTGTCCACCACCCATGGTAAACCATGCAAAGTGAAGACCGGTGCTGTTGGCCGTAAGCGTTGGCCCGGTATGTGGGCAGCCATTTACTACCCAGTTATCTGCACTGATGCGCACGGGAGCAGAAAAGGTGCGGCCACCATCTGCAGATACCTGGTGTACCATATCACGGATAGAGTCGTTGATGATATCGCGGTAGGCCAGGTGAATATTGCCGTTTTCTGCCACATACATTTTAGTGCGGCAGCACTGGCAAATAGTGGATGCTACCGGCATTGCATGCTGAAAACCGTTACGGCCGACAGTGGTAGCGAAGTAAAGCGTAGAGCCTTCAGCGTTAGTATCCTTGCGGTTATCCAGCCAGATGGCAGCAGCTTCTCCTCCTGGCAGTAATGCCATATCAAAATACCGCTGGTCGTAGCCGGCGGTATCTGTTACCATGGGTGCGGCCGGCTGCCAGGTTTTACCATCGTCGAACGACTGTGTGTACATTACTTTGCCTGCATATTTATTCCGCGGATCATTGGCTTCCACACCAAAGAGCGCTATCACCGTACCACCGGGCTTAAACAGCAGCTTGGGTAAATTTTCATCATGCGGGTATACGCCTGCAGAAGCAGGAATAGCAACGGGAGTTGAAAACGTATAACCATTATCGTTAGACACTGCATAGTACATCAAACCGGTATCTGCACCGCTGTTCGTTTCCACCCAGCTGATCACCGGGCGGTTATCTGCATCCTTTGTAATAAACGGGCAGGACGCATCTTTCCCGGCGTGCGACACCACTATTGCCTGACCAGGTTGTAAGGCGCCGGAGCGGCACGCGGCAATTCCAATCATCATTAATATCCATACTGCTGCTTGCTTCATTTGTTTATTTTTTTCCGGTGAAGGTATATGCCACGCCGAGGTTAAAAGTTTGACGCGGACCTACCCTGTATGTTTTACCATAGGCGGATTGCTCTGCGGTGGTGGCATACAACTGGTCTCCAACATTCATGCAGTTCAGCCAGCACTCAAATCCCTTATAAGCATATCCTACCCTGGCATTAAACAGGTTATAGCCATTGTATAAAGAAGTGTTGGCGGGATCCATATAATACTTACTGATATGCTGCCATTCGGCGCCGAGCCTGAAACCATTTAACAGCACCGGTTTCCACGTAACTTCTGTATTCGTGATCCACTTAGGCGCACCGCTCATCTGGTTGTTATTGTACACTTTACTGCCATCTGCGTAAGCTTTAAAAATATGTTCCGCGTAAGTGCCGCTGGCGCGGATGAACAAGCTACGCAATGGTGTGTACTTTACGTTCCACTCTACCCCGCTGTGCGTGGTGGCGCCGGTATTCCGGTTTTCATACACACCATCCGCATTTCTTACGCTGATAATTTCATTGGTGCCATTCATGCGGTAAATGCTCACATCGGCATAACCCTTCTGCTGTGCAAAAGCAAACCAGCCGCCGGCTTCATAGTTCTGATAAGTAGCTGATTTCAGCACCGGTACTTTTACGCCTGTATACAATTCTGAGATATTGGGCGGCGCAAAACCTACACTATAATTTGCATACAAACCGCGGTTTTTACCGAGGTTGTAAGTGAGTCCCAGCTTGGGTGTAAGCGCATTAAAATTATTCCGTTCGCTGGGGGCGCCGGTATAGGCTGATGGCGTAAGGTGGTTGTCAAAATTATAATCCATGCGATCATAACGCAAGGCAGCTACCACCCTCATTGCCGGCCATGGAGAAAACTCGAATTGCGTGTATACGGCGCTGTTAAGCAATCCTACACGGTAATCCGTGAGCAGGGAGTCTGTGTTCCGGTAACTCGTATAATAGCCTGCAGCGTCTTTTGTAATATCAATATAATTGGCCACGTAGGTGGCAGGACTGTAATCGGCGCTTACTCCTGCGATGAGTGCCGCCTGTTTCCAGCCGAATTGTTTTTTGTGTTGCGCAATAATGCCATAGCTGTTAAAGCCGTCGCTGTTGATTTGTCCGCCTGCTTTGAGAGTACCTCTTATATCCCTGATGGCATAAAAGGGATTTTGCCCAATGGTATTATTGCGGAAGAAGGCGGTAAAAATAGTATGGTTGCTGTTATCCCATTCATGTTCCAGCGTACTGCGTACCCGTAATGCCTTTACTTCCCGGTAGGTAAATGTTTGAAAGCTGCGGTAATCTTTTGCAAAGAAATGGGCGCTGTCGAGGCCACCGGTTTGATCTGTTTTATAGTTGATGAGTGTAGCGGCATTGGTCCATTTACTCTTTTCATTGACCTGGTAATCCACTTTCGCGGTGAGCGCCAGTTTATGAAAATCGCTGTGATCCATATAACCATTGGTTTGGTTGGCGTAATAGCCACTCACTGCAAATCCAACTTTCTTTACGGTATTGGATACACTGAAATCTGTTCTTTTGTATCCCCAATTGCTACCTTCCAGCTGTATCCGGGCAGTAGGCACCAAGGTTGGCGAAGCGGTGATGAAATTAACGGCGCCGCCTACCGCTTCGCTTCCATACAGGGAAGAGGCCGGACCGCGGATCACTTCCACTGTTTTCAATGCGGCCATATTAATTTCAATCAGCGCATTGTGGTTAAAGTCGCCGATGGTTCTGATGGGTATACCATCTTCCAGGTAAAGGAACAGGCTTTTATACCCGATGGGCTGACGGATCGCCATGGTATGCTGTTCGTTGCCCAGGTCTACCATATATACGCCGCTCACTTTATTCAGTACTTTATCCAGCGTGGTGGCTTTGGTTTCACTCAGTGTTTGGGCAGATATAGTGCTGATAGCTACCGGTGCTTCCGAGCGTTGCTGCTTATCGCGCGAAGATGATACGATGATCTCATTCAGGCTGGTAGTGCTCTGGCGCAGGTAGATCACGGGCATTCCGGCCGCTGATTCAGCGGGTATTTGCACAGGAACGTATCCCACGTAAGATATTTCTATAGAGTCTGCAGCAGTGGCTGTTAATTCATATTTCCCTTGTGCGTTGGTATTACATCCGTTGCCGGCATGCAGTAGTCTTACGTTCACACCCGGCAGGGCCTCTTTGGTTTGTGCATCTGCCACGCGCCCATGTATCTGCTGTGCATAACTGTTAGCAACAGCCATGCATGCAATGAGGAGTAAACAACATTGTTTCATGTATGTATATGTCATTGACTGTTCGCCGGTGGCGAACAGGGTTAGTCAGGTAGTATAAGTTCCAAAAATCAGGCTACTACCAGCTGTGGTGGGTGGAAAACGGAAAGAATCAGTGTATGCGGGTGGGGAGCTTTATAATACGAGGTAAAAACGAGCTGATTAACGGGGGGCGTGGTGTGGAAAGATTGTAACGTTTCTACGAACATCACCTCATATTTATCTTTCCCGGTATTATTATTTTTGTCTTGTTGGGCGTCCCGGTCGAGCTCTTTTTTGAGATGGCAGCGGCCGTTACAGTGCATCTGGGGCTTATTCTTATTTTCACAAAGAACGCTGGCGATATAGGACTGGTTCACTTTAAACTGCACAAAAACCACGCTTCTGCTGAAGTTTTGCAGCAGCAGACCCAGAAATATGCATATAATACCCAATCCTTTCACGCCGCAAACCTAGTAAATAGTTACCATTCCCCTGCCAGGAAAAAACGGATTTATAGTTAGATAAACGGGACAGTTGCTGCCTTTGTTCATCTAACTATAAATCCGTAAAATATTTTTATTACCTACTGTGATAATACAAACCGGAAGGTAATACCACCGCTGGTGCTGGTTATCGGGTAAGCGGTGGAGATAACCGGTATGGTTTGCCGACGGTCGTAGAAGAAGCGTAAATTCAGGCGGTTGTTCACTACGTAGTCGATAGAAGGCGAAATGCCCACTACTTTCTGGCCGCTGGTAGGAATAGACAGGTCGGCATCCAGGCGGTTATTGGCCGTTTTATCGTCCCGGAAGCTCAGATCCAGCCGGAAGTTCATATCGTTTTGCAGTTTTTTGCCACCATTTTTACTGAACGAGAATGGCATCTGAACACCTCTTACCCTGTAGCCTGCTCCAATGATGATTTCGCTGGAGCGTACTTCTGTGAGCTGGTAATCGATGAGGCTCAAGCTGAGGGAACGGCTCTTTCTGAATTCCACCCTCGCATTCAGGCTGTTCACAAAAGTGAGGTCCACACCCAATAACGGGGAGAACGATTCTATAAGCGTGAGGTTAGGTACCAGGAAATAAGGGAAATAATTTCCGGATATAGTATCCCTGAACGCCGGGAACCCGGTGAGCCGCGGATCTTCAAAATACATGGATGTATTATAGGAGTTCATGCTCAGCGTACCGGTGTAGGCGTGCCTGATGGTAAAATTGGTGAGGAAGGAACGGAATGGTTCCAGCTTGGTTAAACCATTGTAGGTAATACTCCAGTTCGGTTTTGGAACATAATTACTGAATGGGTTGCTCTTCACATTATCATTGCCTTGTTTCAGCAGTGATACCTTATCCGGGTCGGCGCCGGTATATGCCGCCAGGAAGGCTGGTATCAGCACGTCCTGCGCATACCTTGTATAACCGTATGCATAAGCCGGATCTTTAGGATCGGTGGCTGGTACGCCCGGATCTTTATTGTATGGATTGGCGGCGCCCAGTCGTTTTGAAATGGCGTTGCGGTATGATTCAAAGTTGCGGAAGGTTTGTGAAATACCATCCGACGTATTGATTTTACCGAACATGGTTTTGATGGCGATGTAAGTAATTTCAAAACCACCGGCATCATATGGACTCAGGTGCTGGAAGTCTGTTGGATCTGTGAGATTTTTGAACAGTTCCGTATGTGTTTTGGTAAACGACTTCGTCATGGTCAGATCAATACGCAGATCGTTTAGCGGTTCCAGCTGGGCCTGTAAGTCCCATCTTTGTGTAAACTGTTGTTGTGCCTGGATATTAAACATGGTATCCGGGGTAATGAGTCCTTTCTGCGCAAACCTGTCGAGCCATTTCCTGTCGGGCTGGTAACCAAATACGAAGTTAAGTCCCGGCGCCATGGTGGGCCCAGTTCATACCAATAATTTTGGTACTGTCGATATACCCTGGCAAACGGGTACCGGCATTTTCATTGTAGTTAAACCCGATTCGTTTCAGCATCATCAGTGGTTTCAGCAGTCCTTTTACCCACGGTGAAATTTCGCTGGAAGAAGCGGTCTGGTTCTGATTGGACTGTTGATTGCCGTTGTTGTTTTTGTTATTGTTATTATTATTCTGATTGTTGTTATTCTGTGGTTTCCTCGCATTTATTTCGCGCAGGAATTTCGATTTATTATACAGTTCCGTGAATTTGAATTCCGCCGTCAGTGTTTTCTGCTGAGAGTTTTCGATCGCGTTACCGAGGTATAAAGCCAGCTGGGAGGCGCCTGTCCACCGGTATTCCGTGCTGTAACCGAATGCGATGTTGGTCCAGCTGAGTGCAGGGAACTTCGACGTAGGCAATGTGTACGTGAAGTTGGCGTTGTGCATGTAGTTGGTATTACGCCCGCCTTTGAAGAAGTTACTGCGCACTGTATCTTTCTTCGCCGAGTTATTGATACGTCCGGCGGGTTCGTCGATGCGTGCGTTATTTACTGCGTTGAATTCAAAATTGATACTACGGGTAAGATCCCATTTAACGGTGTAGTACCGGTCGAACGTAAAGTATTTATTATAGGTTTCCGGGAGCTTGTATTTCACGTCGCCGCCTACATTACGTACGCGGGTAACGCCAAACTGCCTGGAAATATCTGCCCTGAAGCTCAGGATAGAAGGTACATAGTTGACATTGAAATCCCGTATCAGGTCGAGCCAGTGCGTTTTACTTTTGATCAGTTTTTTAAACGGTTCAAGGTAGTGCGGCTGACCGGCATAATTATATCCCAGGCCTCCCCTGTGTTTGGTAAGCACATCATTTTCGATGAGAGGGTTGTGCCGCATGATCTGGGAGAAGGAATAGCTGATATCAAAGTTTTCCACATCCCACAGGTGTCGTTTTCCGCCGCCACCCAGGTTGAGTTTCCGGACGTTGGTGAAGTTGAGACTTTTGATAGAGGTGAAGTCCTGTGCATCGCGCCGGATAGAATCTTTTTCCCGTCTGCTTCTGGCCAGGGCAATTTTATCTTTCAGTTTTATATCCAGATCGTAAGGATCATATTCCGGGTTGCTGGCCGACTGTGAGTAACCGGCATATACGGGGATGGAGATACCTGCTTTCTTTGGCAGCAGTTTACCCAGATCCAGGTTGGCTGCGGCATCGTATTGCAGGAAGTTATCGCGGAACCGTTCATTTACGCGCTGATCAATATTTCCGAAGCCGGCGGTATGCATGTTGCCGGAAACAGAGATGGATCCCAGGTCGGAGAGTTGCACATCTACCCTTGCCAATGCAGCGTATCCGCCTTTCTCATCGAAATCGGAGAGACGCAGTTCATCCAGCCATACTTCCGCGCAACGTGGCTGACCGTCATCTTTCGGGTTCTGGATACCGATCATCATGGTACGGGCATCTCCCAGGCTGGGGTTACCGATTACCGTCATAAAGTTTCCGTACTGGTCGGCTACCGGGTTAGCAGGATAAGGCAACAGCGGTGAACAGGAATCGCACATGTTGCGTTGCTGTTTCAGGGTGCTGAGCTGCGACATGAGCAGGTCGAGATTATTACGTTCCGGCCAGATGTCGAGCGCTGTTTTAGGACCGTTCCAATCCGTTACTTTCAGCGGGATGCGGTATTCATAATAGTTGCTTACAAAGTCGCTACCAATGCGGATTACCGCCTGCACCTGTCCATCTTTCAGGGCAGTAGCGGCGCCTACCGCTTCGGCGTGAATATACATCTGCAGTTTTTTATACTGGCGGAGATCCATATTCAGTGTTTTGTACAATGCGCGGATTTCCCCATCCTGCAGATTACATAACTGAACAGACAACGATTGTTCATTCAGTTGCAGGGTGGTGTTATTGGTGCTGATGGTATTTTGCCTTACTACTCCCGGTGGTAACACGTATGGTATTGGTGTACGGGAAGAGTTTTCTTCAATATTAACAGCAGATGAATTAAAGGTAGTGGTATTATCCAACGGGATAGGATCACCGGGACGCAGTTCGTACATATAACGGCGCCATTGGTTACGTACCAGTTCCAGTTTACCAAAACGCACTACGATGGAGTCGTTAAAGTTGGTAAGGAACATACGCATAAACCGGATGGATTTAAAATCCGGTATGCTGCCTATTTTAGCGTTGTATTGGTTCAACGGTACTTTGAACTGGTACCAGGTTTCTGTTGTTTTCTGGTTATTGGGCAATGTCACATCTGCCTCTACTTTATCCACAATAAAGTTGGAACCTACCGCCATATTGGGTTTCAAATCTACCCTATACTGGAAATATTCCTCTGTTTCATTCATGGTATTATCCCTGTTCAGGTCTTCTGATTCAGGAATATTGGTAGCGGCGGAGGAGAATTGTGATTTCGGGTCAGACACCGGGGAGTTACCTTCCGGGTTGCTGTAGTTCTTATAGCGCTGCAGGATGGTGAGACCATTATATACCGGATCGCGGTAATGCTTGTAGTCATCATTGGCCGGGTCCTGTAAAGCGTGGTTATATACCGGGCTGCCACCGAAATTTTGTCTCAGCGTATCCATGTATCCTTTAAAGAAGGCCCCTTCGTCCTGTGACTTCAAGCCGTCGTAGCCCACATCCTGGTAGTTACGGATATTGGGGTCGTTATCAAAGGCCTGGGTGATCTGCTGCTGGAATTTAGGTACGCGGCCCCATTTGGAAGAGTCAATCTTATTCGGATCCTGGCGGGGATCGGGCATTCCGTTTTCAAAGAACTTTTTGGAGTCTTTGAGGATATCTTCCGACACGTTACCGAGGTTGAAATACAGGGAACCGCCGGTGCTGTTAGGCTGTTTTATAAAGGGGTCCTGTATCCAGAATTCGATGTATTCTATATTGGCTGTTTCGAAATCACTGTTGTCAATAGCCCTCATGATACCGCCCCATTTACCCTGTGGCCGTGCCAGGTGACCGTTATTGTCCATGGCTATGGGGGTATTGGTAAAGTTATAAGGACCTCTTTCCGTAGGATAGTAAGCCAGATCGAGGGTGCTCAGCTGGCTTTGCCCGAAATCGGTAGACCTGTTCTTGAACACTTCTTTCTGGTATACCAGCCTTACCCGCGGGTCCGACTGATCATCTACCGAAATACCTGCCGGCAGGTTGGGGGACTTTGGTAACTGGAGGGTAGGTTCGATGATATACCAGGACAGTTTTGCCCTGTTTTTTCCGTAATCCAGTATATTATTCAATTCTGCTTCCGGGAACATTACCCTGCCGCTGGCATCTGTAGCGCCTTTTGGCGTAGAGGCGAGCGCCCAGCTGGTAGCAGGGAACTTCAGGTCGTAGCCACTTTTTACACCTTCGAAATCGTCGATATAAGCAGTACCGCTTTTGCTGCCGGGTTCATTAACCAGTTTGCTGTGGCCCGGGAATAAGCGGGCTACCTCACCGGTGAACAGGATATTGGAAGGGGAAGTGCTGTTATAGTTGGGTAGTTTATCCAGGAAGCGGTTAAGTCCTTTCCATTCGGAGGCGTAGTTTGCGTCTACGCCCACCATTGTATTTTTAATGGGGTCTTCACCGTAGTTCACCTTTTGGTAATAGGGCCGTTCGCTCATACGCACCACAGTACCTCCGAGGCTTAACTTATCATTTACCAGATAGTCCAGGCGGGTGCCAAAATAGTTCCGGACCTGTTGCCCGAACAGGGAGTTATTTTCAAACTGCACGTTGATAGGTACGCCGGAGTTGAGTACGCCTCCATTGATAATTTTCAGACGTCCGAGGTTATAATCAATGATATAGTCCACATTTTCGCGGAGTTGCTGGCCCCCGGCGGTTACTACCACTGACCCTGGCGGGATGGTGGTGCCGGAGCCAAGGTTGATTTCCGAGCTGCTGGCCGATTTATAGGAGCCCCTGATCACGTACCGGTTCAGCTGCGGGAATTGTTGGGCTATAACTTTGATGGAATCGTATAATACGTTGTAGAGATATTGTTTTTCCAGGCTGGCGTCGCCGTTAAAGGCTTTCTTCAATCCGTCGGCAAAGGGTTCCAGTACGGGGAACATGATTTTACCCGACAGGGAGTTGATCGTATAGCCTTCCACGTAGTCGAACACCCCATCCGGCTGTGGATCCAGCTGGTTATTGAGGCGGTCGAGGCTAAGGATGGTGATGATGGGTGCGCCGGCGTAGTCGCCTTTGGCATCGGGGATATACCGCTTATCGCTGGGGGGCCTTCCTTCAGCGCCCGGATCTTTATAGTATACGTCCATGCGGAAGTCTTCCTTATTTACCTGGAAGGCGCCGGTGGCATAAATATTTTTCATCATCAGGTCCCATACCGGGAGGGTGGGACGGGCGGACGTGGCTTTAAGCAATTTGAGGAACAGAACGGGCTGGTTGGCGCTGTTGTTCTGGTCCGGCGGTACATCCTGGGAGAACTCACCCACCTGGTACACCCTTCCGTTGTAGGTGTATTGATAAGCTACGGCCAGTACTTCATCCGGTTGCAGCTGTTGGTTAAGGGAGATAAAGCCCAGTTGCCTGTTGTAGATGTATTCGGTAGAATCGAGTTTACGGGCGAATGTTTTTTCGAACTCTGATACCGGCTGCAAGCCGATATTGAGCAGGCGGCTCACCACTGTCCCGGTATTCCGGCTGCCCGGATCGCTGATCAGTTTTGAATAGAGGTCGTTGGTTCCTCTATCCGGCAGCTTGGAGCTGGTGAGTACAGTGATATCATCCTTATTATAAGGCTCCTGTTCTGCCAGGTCCATCAAACCAACGATGTCGCGGGTTTGGGTGGTGGCCCCGGTTTTATTGGTAACCCATACTTCCAGCCTGGTGATATTGACCAGTGACTTGATCACCGGCAGGTTGGACATGGCGCTGTTGAAATTATTGCGGAAGTATTGTGCCAGCAGGAAGTGGCGGTTATCTTCATATTCGTCGGCCCTCAGGTTATAGTCCTGTACCTGGGTACCGCCTTTGAGCATGAGGTTTTGTTTCTGCGACTTCTGATTGGAGAGTACACTGGTAACGGTTAAGCGGCCGAACTGCAACTGGGTTTTCACCCCGAAAAGCGACTGGATACCGGATATGAGGGTACTGCGCAGGGGAAAGCTGACGTTACCGGCTTCAATTTTCTTTATAATTTCATCGTTGTAGCCGGTGTATTCCAGTTTTACCTGGTTTTCAAAATCGAACTGTGACTGGGTATTATAGTTGGTGATGAGTTTCAGTTTATCCCCGATTTTGCCGACTACGTTCATGTTGATGCCCATATCAAAATTAAACCCGCCATTTTTCCTGGCTTGTTCCACCAGCACGGGGTTTTTGATATTCTGGCCCTGGTATCCGAAAGTGAGGTCCAGGCTACCTTGCGGGCGGATATCCACTTTGCTGCCTCCGAAGATACGGTCGAACAGGTTGTTGCCATTGTACAGGGTGGGTCCATTGGCACGTTGGTTCAGGTTACCAAGTGCGCTGGCTCTTTTCTGCCAGTAATCCTGTTCACTTTGTTTGGATTGCAGTTTATAGAACTCGTCGAAGTTCATATAGGTAGGGTTACGGTAATACTGGTTACCTATTTTTTCGGTAACGGTGTATTGTTTGGTAACCGGATCGTATTCTACTGACTTGTTGATATTGGAAGGGTCCTTGAGATCAATAGCATTCCCTGACCCCTGATCCGTTATTTTGGGGCCGCGTCTGTCTTGAAGGGGGTATTTCAAGGTATCTTTTTTCCCGGTAGTATCGATTTTGGTTTGAGGAGTAATGGTGGTATCCGGTTTCCATCTACTTCTCGATAATTTCAGATTCCCAGAACGATCCCTAGCGGCAGTATCAACAATGATAAAAGATACAATTGCTGTCACTACAAATGCACCATAGTATGTCTTTCTTGCCAAGAAAAATAGGTTTTATAGAGGATTTTATTTACTTCTTATAACGTTTTCAGAGCCTTCTTTATCAGTTCTTCCAAATTTTGCAATAGCGGCTCGGTTTTCATGACCTTCTGGATAGATGATTCTGCCATACCCCGGGCTATCCCCAGAGTTATCAGAGCATTTAACGCATCTTCGTGGATTGTATTGTTCACGTTTGCAGATAAATGTATACCGGTATCCTTATGCTTCGTCAATTTGTCTTTGAGTTCCAGGATTATTCTTTTGGCTGTTTTCGCACCGATCCCTTTCACGCTTTCGAGCATTTTTTCATTTTCCATCATGATAGCGCGTTGTACATCTTCCGGTTGTAAGGACGACAACATCATGCGCGCGGTACTCGCGCCTACCCCTGAAACACTGATCAGCAGGAGAAAAAGGCTTCTTTCTGCTTCTTCAAAAAAACCATATAATGTGTGTGCATCTTCTTTAATCTGGAGGAAGGTCAACAGTTTGCAACTTTCCATATTCTGTATCCGGGAATATGTATTCAGGCTAATCTGTACTTCATAACCGATTCCATTCACATCCATATGAACAAGAGCAGGTGATTTATATGCTAATTTACCATTCAGATAAGCAATCATACGAGGTAAAGGTTCAGTAAATTAATTAAACTTTTGGAAAATGGTTAATAATGTATCCGGGAAAACCGGGGCAAAGATGCTAACTTTTAACGGATTGACAATCCCTAATATTTGTCATATGCGACTTTTTTAGGAAATATACGTTTATATCGTATTTTTACGCCTCGTTTTAAACACATATTTAGTTTATATGAATAAAATAACGGCCGCTATTACAGCGGTGGGTGGGTATGTTCCCGATTACGTGCTAACCAACCAGGAATTAGAAAAATTAGTAGATACAACGAACGACTGGATATTAACCCGGACGGGCATTTCGGAGAGAAGGATATTGAAGGGAGAAGGGAAAGGTACTTCTGATTTGTGTGTTCCGGTAGCATTGGAAATCTGCAAAAAGAGAGGAATTTCCCCCGAAGAAATCGATCTGTTGATTGTGGCCACCGTAACCCCGGATATGACTTTTCCAGCTACTGCCAACGTGGTAACCGACAAAATCGGCGCTAAAAACGCTTTTGGCTTTGATATCAGCGCTGCCTGTTCCGGCTTTTTATACGCCCTCGAAACCGGTGCCCGGTTCATTGAAAGTGGCCGTTACGCCAAAGTAATGATCATCGGGGCCGACAAAATGAGTTCTATCATTGATTATACCGACAGAACCACCTGTATCATCTTTGGCGATGGCGCCGGTGGTGTATTACTGGAAGCTAATACAGAAGGTTTCGGGTTAATTGACAGCATCCTGAAGAGTGATGGTCACGGCCGTGAATACCTCCACATGAAGGCCGGCGGCTCTGTAAAACCTGCCACCATTGAAACCGTAAACAACCGCGAACACTACGTATACCAGGAAGGTAAAATGGTATTTAAATACGCCGTTTCCAACATGGCTGAAGCCGCGAAGGATGTAATGGAACGCAATAACCTTACCTCAAACGATATTTCATGGCTGGTACCCCACCAGGCGAACAAACGTATCATTGCGGCTACTTCCCAATACATCAATGTACCGGATGAGAAAGTAATGATGAATATTCACCGCTATGGCAACACCACCGCGGGCACTATTCCTTTATGCCTGTGGGATTACGAAAAGCAGCTTAAAAAAGGCGACAACGTAATGATGGCTGCCTTTGGCGGCGGATTCACCTGGGGCGCCAACTACATCAAGTGGGCGTACGATGGCGATAAATATGGTAAATAACCTTACTCCCGATATTACAACGGATAACAGTGGCGGATCACCCGCAGCTGTTATCCGTTTGTGTTTTTACGCCTTCCAGCACGGCCGTAAACACCAGGTACCGTCCTTCGCTGGTGGTAGCCAATACAGCCCCTTTCATCTTTTCCATAAAATCCCGGGTAATAGCATAACTGAGGGCATACATATCATACTGCCAGCAGGCCAGTTGCTGTAAGATCTCTTCTGTAGCAGGGCCGGTATCGGCAATGATGCGGATATATGCTACCCCTTCGTTGTTCCAGGCCGACAGGATCAGCAGGCTGCCCGGCTGTGCATACTGTATGGAGAGCCGCAGCAGGTGCAACTGTGCAATACGGAGCATTTCCGGATCCGCCATTACCACCGCCCCTTCCGGCAGCAGGTTAACTACCACCAGTATTTTTTCCTTTACAGCAGCCGCTGTTTGTTTTAATACCTGCCGGAAGATATCACTCAGCTGGCAATGTGTTCCCTGATAAGCAAACCCCGACAACTGCATGCGGATCCACATTAAGATGTTGTCAAATACACAGAGCGTGCTACCGGATACCGACGCAATTTCCCTGATCAAAGCAGCCATGGCGGGCTGGCCGGCCTCCTGATTCCGCAGCTTCATGGCCACCTCCGAAATATAATACAGCGGTGCGCGGAAGTCGTTGGCGATGATGGTAATCAGCTTGTTCTTAAACTCATCATTTGCCCGCAGGGCCACATTTTTTAGCGATACCTGTGTATAACTGTCTGAAATGGCAGCTTCCTGTTCCTGCCAGGTGATGTATTGCCGGTACCTGCTGTAAAGCAGGATAAACAGCAGGATCACAATAATAAACAGGCCGGCTATTACAAACTGGCTATGCTTTTTCCGCAACTGCACCTGTTCCAGCTCCAGCTGTTGCTGCCTGTTGCTGCGCGACAGCTGTTGCAGGGATTGTTCTTTTAAGAAAAAGGCCATGTAATTAATTGGGTCCTTTCCCTGCTGGTAGCGGTGTTGCGCGGCCAACCGCATGATTTCCCGGCTGTAATAACCGGTTTTCACAACGTTGTTATGCCGTTGGTAATAGTCGTATAACCCCGCCAGCACCGGCAGGTTCAGCTCAATGCACCCGGCCTTCTTCGCCAGCTCATAAGACAGCTCCCTGTAACGGGTAGAATCTGTATGATAGCCGAGCCGGTGATAGTCTTCCAACCGGTTATAAATATCCATGGCCACATAAGGTAGTCCCCTGTTCAGCGCCGCCGCAGCCAGGCTGTTGATCCTGGCCTCTGCCTCTTTTCCACCTCCCTGTATTACCAGCGTATCTGCTGCATAAGCGTCGATGTACAACGGCAACCGGCTTTGCGGATACTTCTTACTGATACGCGCAGCTGTTTGTAATGCCCATTGTACGGAGTCCTTACGGGTACTATCCCTGTAAAAACGCATCGCGTAATTTACCAGTAGTATACTGTAGACAGAATCCTGCGATGCCGGAAGCCTGGCAGCCATATGAAAGGCTTCATAGAAATAGTTATTGGCATCTGCCGGCCGGCCCATATTCCGGTAATAGAGATACAGGTTGCTCAGCGTTTTAGCGATGCGTGCGCTGTCTGATGACGCTTTATGCAGCCGCAGTGCTTCGTAGCCGTAAATGCCGGCAACATTAAAATCTGTTCTCAGGGCGTAACAGAAACTCATCACATCGCAGGCGTCTGCCAGGCCTTGTTTATACTGCCATCGTCCGGCCATTTCATGTTCCCTGACCGCATAGATAAAGCTGCTGTCGAGGTTAATCATCATGTACAGCGCCCCGAGTTTCCCCAGGGTGTTGATATAAGCGATGCTATCCTGCTGAACAGACAACTCATGCAGCAATTCCGGCAGCTGCGGACTTTGGGGTACAGCGCGCTGTGCAGCGCACAACAATGCGAGCGCCAGCAACGTGGCGGATACCCAGCGTTGGTAATATGAGTTGTTTATGCTGCGCGTCATGCTGTTTCCGGTGATTCCGGCAGCTGATAGTAAAAGGTGCTGCCTTCCTCGTAATTGTTTTCTGCCTTTATTTTTCCGTTCATTTTATCTATAAAATCCTTGCAGATGATGAGCGCCAGCCCGGCGCCTTTCCCTGCACGTTCGGGCTCGCTGGTGTGGCTGCCCCAGTTAAAGAGATGCGGCAGTACAGCGGCATCGATGCCGGAACCTTCATCAATAAAAGAAACCGTAAGCCAGTTATTTTTACGTATAGCCTTAATTGTTATTACGCCATAGTCGGGCGAAAATTTAACTGCGTTATGCAAAAAATTCCGGTGGATGAACTGCAACATTTCATAATCTGCCTGAACGGTGGTACCTGCAGGAATGTCGATCGATAACCGGATGTCTTTCGCGGCAAGTAAATGCTGCAGGGCGTTTGCCGTGGCGTTGATCATTTCTTCCAGCAGGAATATCTTCGAATGATACACAAAGCCGGACAATTGGGTACGGATCCATCGTAATATTTCTTCAAAAATAACCAGGGTGTCTGAGGCCGTATGTTCCACCTGTACAATCATGCTGGCGGCATCTGTTACGGTGAGCGCTTTTTCATCTATAAACCCGGTGATATTGACGATGTTATACAGGGGCGTTCTGAAATCATGCGCGATCATGGAAATCAGTTTATTCTTAAAGTCGTCGCTATCCTGGAGCGCTTTATTACCCAGGCGGATCTCCTCCTGCAGCGTGGCCATACTGGCGGCATTTTTCCGGGAAAGGCGGTGGGCGCGCACATAGTAAGTGAGGAGGATGATGAGCAGGATGGCAATGCCGGCAATGATCAGCAGCTGGTAATACCAGAAGTGATTTGCGGCTTTATTAGAGGCCAGTTGCTCCCGTTGTGAGTGGTGTTGCAGCCGGAGAGAGTCCAGCCATTCATCGCCAAAGGCATAGGAAAGATAATCTGCTTCGCCGGCCAGCATATCTTCCTGTTGCTGCTGCATTACGCCGAGGGCGAGGCGGCTGTAACCGTTGGCGTTGGGAGTGTCTCGCAATTGCAGGCAGGTGTTATACAGCCCGGTGATCACGGGAAGCATTAACCCGGTGTATCCGCCTGCTACTGCATAGTCCACCGATTTACGCTGATATAGCAACGAATCTGCCTTTCTTTGCCAGATACAATAGCCTGTTAGTTGCATGCAGGCGTACATGGCGATGTAGTTAAACCCTGCACTGCCGGCCGCGGCCATTACTTCTTTCAGGGTTTCTTCTGCTTTCCGGGTTTCGCCTGCGCGCAGTTGTTCGTGCGCTGCAAATAAGTGGGTGTATAAAATACCCGGGACGTCGTTATACCTGTGTGTGAGGTTGATGGCCTGTTTCAGCGCTTTCTGTGCAACGGGCAAAGCGGTGGAATCCGATTCATTAATAAGGTAGTAACTAACCAGTACCCATGCCCGCAGGGAGTCTAATCCTGCATCCCAGGCTACTTTCAGTGCCTTGTTAATATAGTGCTGGGCTTCCGCATGTTTTTGCTGGTATTGATAAAAGGTGCCAATATTCATCAGCGATACGGTAACCCCTGCGGAGTCGCCGGCAGCGCGGCAGGCAGCCAGTGCATTGTCATAGAAGAGAAAGGAAAGATACCGGTGGGGTCTCAGCGCATAATACCGGCCCATGCCCCGTAATGCGTCGCGTTGCCCTTTGCTGTAATGAATACGCTCCGACAGTTCGTTGGCGCGCCTGGCATATGCCCCGCTGCTGTCCAGCTGTTGCGGCAGATACAACGATGATATCCTGTTTAACGCATCTGCATAGTCAGCACTGTCCGTTAACCGTGGTAACGCATGCTTAATTGCTACAATATCATTATGCTGGGCGCACAATGTCCGCGAAATAAAAAGCAGGGCACACAGGCCCATACGGCGTAAACATGACATAAAAGGGAATCAGCGGCCTGTAAAATAATTTTATTTACAGTCCCTGCTTCCATCCATTTTGTTCATTTTACCACCTAGATTTCAAATACCAATCCCTTACGTTTCAGGGCTTCATATTTTTCGGGATCGAAACGGTACAGGTGAGCCCCTTTTTTGGAGGAGGTTTTGTCTTTTTCCTCCAGTTTTTCCATCACATCCAGCGACAGGATCTTCTTCCGGAAGTTACGTTTATCGAGGGTTTTCTGGTAGATCTCTTCGTAGAGACTTCTCAGTTGCGAGAGGGTAAATTTCTCCGGCAGCAGTTCAAAGCCAATGGGATGGAACTGTGCATTGTTGCGGAGTGCGGCCAGTGCGTCTTCAATCATTTTTGTATGATCGAAGATCAGTTCCGGTATTTCGTGGAGTTCCAGCCAGTGCGCACCATGTTCACGGGCCAGTGGCTTATCGTGGTTTTTAATACGTATCAGCGCATAATAGGCAACAGATATAACCCTGGCGCCGGTATCACGGCCTACATTACCGTAGCAATGCAATTGGTTCATGTAAATATCATTCAGCCCGGTGGTATGTTCCAGCACGCGGGCGGCCGCTTCATCGGTACTTTCATCTTCCTGCACAAAGCCGCCTACCAGCGACCATTCACCGGCCATAGGAGCAACTTTACGTTGCATGATCAATAATTTCAGGCGGCCCTCATCAAAACCGAAGATGATACAATCTACTGCCACCAGGTGTTTCGGGGCTTTAGCATAAAAAGAAGCAGCATTCATATAGGAATTTTAAAAGGCGGAAAATCTATCAAAAATAACAAAACCAACCTATTTTTTCGGCTTAAAACGACTGTATTCCGTAGCCGGTATCTTACTTATGCCTAACAACTCTAACATATATACGAGTTGACCACGGTAAAAGGTACTACTGTTGCACGCCTGCATGATCACATCCTGCACCGCTATTTTATAGTGCTCACTCTTTTTGAGGGTGTAGGCAACGGTGTGGTTCAGCTTTACCTCGCTGGCCTTTTGTACCCATTCTTCCAGTTGTGCCGACTGTGTAAGCCAGGCAGCGCAGGCTGACGCAAAGCTCCCGCTGAAGCCCGCCGTAGGATCGGTTGTTTTCTCCGTGAGCTGTAAACGCTGATACCAGAGGCTTTCCGTATGCCACAGGTGATAAACGGCAGCGCGCAATGTAGAAATCCCTCCTCCCAGGTCCCGGTCCAGCTGTTCATCCGTTAGTTTAAGTAACCCCTTTGCCAGCTGCTGGTTTGCCCAGCAATTGTAAGCAGCATAATGCGCAAGCATATTTTTCATGTAAGAAGAGATTAATGCCGTTTCCATCCCAAACAACCTACAAATTACAATATTGTTTGTCATTTTAACCCACCGATATTTAGTTGCCGGTACATGGGCATCCGTGTACCGGAATGCATGACGGCGACGGACTTCGCAATTTTGATTAATTTGCAGCCTGCGGCCGGAGGCCGTTCCTGCAAACGGGTGTGTATAAACAAACGGCCAGGGTACCTGATTAATATATACAGATATGGAAGATATAACGTTAAGGGTTGCACGAAGAGAAGACAGTGCCAGGTTGATGGAACTGATCCGGGAACTGGCGGCGTATGAAAAAGCATCGGAAGAAGTAACGGTGAGCCAGGAACATTTTGAGGAAGCCGGATTTGGTCCCAACCCGGTGTGGAAGGCATTTGTAGCCTCCACTGCAGTTAACGGGCAGGAAGTGATTCACGGGTTTGCGCTGTATTATACCCGTTACTCCACCTGGAAAGGTTGCCGGATGTACCTGGAAGATATTATTGTTACAGAGAACTGGCGGGGCCGGGGCATCGGCAAGCTGCTGTTTGATCAGCTGATCATTGAAGCAAAGGAAAAGCAGTTCAGCGGCATCGTATTCCAGGTGTTGGAATGGAATACACCTGCCATTAATTTCTACCAAAAATATACGGATAAATTTGATCCTGAGTGGATTAATGTCAGCATAGAACTGCAATAATTTTCCGCTCATACAATTCCGGAACGGTATGTCGTTAATCCTCGTTAATATTGATGACATACCATTCCACTATGATTTTTATCCAGGACTTCCGGACACTTCACAACGTATCCACACCCGACCTCTGCGACACTTTCAACGCGGCTTTCAGCGATTATATAGTACCGTTGCACCTCACTCCGTCTATACTGGAACAAAAGATGCAGGGCGAAAACCTGCTACGGGATTATTCTATCGGCGCCTTTGCCGGGAATTCGCTTGGCGGATTCATTTTACATGCTGTGGACGACAAAGTGCATCCAACGGTGTTATACAACGGCGGCACCGGCATTATTCCCCAATACCGCGGCCAGCACCTCGTGCAGAAAATGTATGATCAGTTTATTCCTGCATACCAGCTGCAGGGTATCCGTAAAATAATACTGGAAGTAATCAGCACCAACCTTCCTGCCATCAAAGCATATACGAATACAGGGTTTCATAAAACCCGCACTATTCATTCTTTCAAAGGCAATATAAAAACGCATAAAAACCCGGCGGGCATCTCCATAAAAGAAAATACAACACCCGACTGGCCCCTGCTGGCTACGTTTATGGATATGATGCCCACCTGGTCCAACAGCGTGAACAGCATACAGCGGGAAGCGCCTTTTACAGTGACCTGGGAAGCTACTGTGGACGGACAAACGGCGGGCTTTATCAGTGTTCACAAAGATACCCGCAGAATCAGGAATATAGCGGTTCACCCCGGGTTCCGCAGAAAAGGTGTTGGCAGCGCCTTATTGCAATACGCAGCCGATCAGTTTATGGGTGCGGCGGTGAGCATTATTAATATCGATGAACATTTTCCGGAGATCGACAAATTCCTGCAACAGGCGGGGTTGATGCATTACCTGTCGCAGTACGAGATGGAGATTGTATTATAGCGGATTTTGTCTTTCCCGCTGATTACGCTGATTTTATTGATTACTTTGATTTTACTTTTTGGATTTTTTAAAGGATTTTAAAAGACTATGGGAGATATAAGCGAAAATATCCGCTTATATCTCCCATAATCTTTTAAAATCAAAAAGTGATCAAATCAGCGTAATCAGTGTAATAAGTTTAATCCTGAGGAAGACAAAATCCGCGGCATTAATTAATTCCGTTTACCACCGTTTCCTTGTTGATTTTCTGGATCAGTCCCTGTAATACTTTACCGGGGCCTACTTCGGTGAATTCCTTGCCGCCATCGGCCACCATAGCCTGAACGGATTGTGTCCATCTCACAGCACCGGTTAACTGATCGATCAGGTTTTGTTTGATCTGTGCAGGTGCTGTTACGGCTACGGCTACCACATTTTGGTATACGGGGCAGGAAGGATTATTGAAGGTGGTGGTGTTGATGGCTGCCTGTAACTCTTCTTTGGCAGAAGCCATTAAAGGAGAGTGGAACGCGCCACCTACCGGCAGGATCAGCGCTCTTTTGGCGCCGGCGGCCTTCATTCTTTCGCAGGCAATTTCCACGCCTTTGAGGGTACCGGAAATTACCAGCTGGCCGGGACAATTATAATTGGCAGGTACTACTATTTCGCCCGTTTCAGCGGTAACAGCAGCACATATTTCTTCTACTTTAGCATCATCCAGGGCCAGTACTGCGGCCATGGTGGAGGGTTGCAGCTCACAGGCTTTCTGCATGGCATTGGCGCGGATAGCCACCAGTTTCAGGGCAGCTTCAAATGACAGCACGCCATTGGCTACGAGGGCGGAAAATTCCCCGAGGGAGTGACCTGCCACCATTTCGGGCTGAGAATGTTCCGTGCAGAGGAAGGCGATCACTGCATGCAGGAATACGGCTGGCTGTGTAACGTTGGTTTGTTTCAGGTCTTCCTCTGTACCATTGAACATGATATCAGAAATACGGAAGCCTAAAATGTCGTTTGCCTGTTCAAAAAGTTCTTTTGCTTTTGCGTTGGTGTCGTACAGATTTTTGCCCATACCCGGAAACTGGGAACCTTGTCCGGGAAATACGTAAGCATGCTTCATGTGAATATAAATTAATATTTTTTCAAATATAAATAAGAATTACGGATTTACAGGTAGCTGATAAATATAAATTACTATTATCATCTACCCATAAATCCGTAATCCGTAATATAAATTATTTTATTTGCTGATCAGTTTCATGAATTCGGCCCTGGTGGTACCATGTTCGAACTGGCCACTGAAAGCAGACGTGGTGGTAAGGGAGTTTTGTTTTTGTACACCGCGCATCATCATACACAGGTGCTGCGCTTCAATCACCACTGCAACGCCCTGCGGCTGCAGGGTTTCCTGGATAGCATCCAGGATCTGGTGTGTTAAACGTTCCTGTACCTGTAAGCGGCGGGCATATACATCCACCACCCTGGCTATTTTGCTCAGGCCAGTGATATACCCGTTTGGAATATAGGCTACATGGGCCTTTCCGAAGAAGGGCAGCATGTGATGTTCACACATAGAGTATAACTCGATGTCTTTTACAATCACCATTTCACTATATGCTTCGGTAAACTTCGCTCCTTCCAGTATTTCGCGCGCGTCCTGCTGATATCCCTGTGTGATGAACTGCATGGCTTTAGCCATCCGTTCAGGTGTTTTCTGCAGTCCTTCCCTTTCAGGGTCTTCCCCCAGCAGGTGCAGGCATTCTTTATAGTTTTCTACAAGACCGGACGTGATCTTTTCATCGTAACTCTCGTTCTTATTATACGCCATTCTTATATGATTTAACAAATTTCAAAGGCCGGTAATATACAGGCATTACTTGCCACCATAGTACTCCACGTAGATGCGCGGGGTTTCATACAGTTTGATACAATGCAGCTGCACTTCTGCAGGCAGGTGTTTGGCCAGCTGATCCCAGATAGCGATAGATAAATTTTCAGCGGAAGTGAATTTATCTTTCATAAAATCAACATCCATATTCAGGTTCCGGTGATCGATCTTTTCTATCACCGCATCCCTGATAATTACCCCTAAAGTCTTGGCATTAAATACAAAACCCGTTTCCGGATCAGGATTACCTTTTATAGTGACGTGCAGTTCGTAATTATGACCATGCCAGTTCTCGTTGGCGCATTTACCAAAAACTTCTTCGTTCTTTTCTTTGCTCCAGCCCGGGTTAGATAACTTATGCGCAGCATTGAAGTTCTCTACTCGCGTTAAATAAATCATTATTGCAAAAAATTTTTGCAAAAATACCACTATTAAGTGAGTAGAGCCAATTTATCCTAATTCCTGTCAATTGTTTTACACGGGGAGCAATCATTTTTGCTGTATTTTTACAGGATGAAAATATTGGTGACCGCGGCTACCACGCTGGAAATACAGCCTTTTTTACAGTACATCGACCAGCACATTCCGGCCCTTAAAGCCGCGAACTGCAATATAGACATACTGATTGCGGGTATTGGCATGATGCACACCGCTTTCAGCCTCGGGAGGCACCTGGTGGTAAACCGGCCCGATATAGCCATACAGGCGGGTATTGGCGGTAGTTTCCGCCACAGCTGGGAGCTGGGACAGGTGGTACTCATTAAACGCGAATACCTGGCCGACCTGGGCGCGGAAGACAACGATCAGTTTAAAGATTTATTTGATATACAGCTCTGGCAGCCATCACAGCCGCCCTTTACCGGTACCAGCCTGGTGAATACCTTTGCTGGATTGCCCGAAGTACCTCCCCTGCCCACGGCTACCGGGGTGAGCGTAAACCTGGTAAGCGGCAGCGAACCTACCATAACAAAGCTGGTGGCCAAATACGACCCAGATATAGAAAGCATGGAGGGCGCCGCCTTTCACTATGCCTGCCTGTTGGAAGAAATACCGTTTTTTCAACTGCGCAGCATCTCTAACTATGTGGAAATCAGGGATAAAAGCAAATGGAAGATTCCCCTGGCAATAAAAACACTCAACGACGAACTGATAAAAACCGTGGAAACACTGGCCGGCATTTAACGACAGACTATAAAATTTTGATAGCTATGCATTTATCTTTAGGTTTTTCACCTTGCCCGAATGATACTTTCATTTTTGACGCACTGGTAAACAATAAAATAGACACCAGGGAATTTACCTTCGATACCCACCTGGAAGATGTGGAAACACTGAACAACTGGGCACTACAAGGCAAACTGGCCATTACAAAGCTGAGTTTTGCCGTATACCTCAAGGTAAAAGATCAATACGAACTGCTCAACAGCGGCAGTGCACTGGGACGTGGTTGCGGCCCCTTGCTCATTGCAAAGAAGGATATTCCCCGCGAAGAGATAAAAAATCTGACCATCGCCATTCCCGGAGAAAACACGACTGCCAACCTGTTGTTCTCCATCGCTTTCCCCGAAGCCACGAATAAAAAGGTAATGCTGTTTTCAGAAATTGAAAACGCTGTGCTGAACGGTGATGTGGATGCTGGCGTGATCATCCACGAAAACCGCTTCACTTACCAGCTCAAAGGCCTCGTAAAGCTGATGGACATGGGCGAGTACTGGGAACAAACCACCGGTAATCCTATCCCGCTGGGAGGCATCTTTATCCGTAAAGATGTACCTGAAGCGACCCGTGCACAACTGGATGCGCTAATCCATAAAAGCCTGCAAAACAGCTATACTACTTACCCGCAGCTGTCTGAATATGTGAAATCACACGCGCAGGAAATGGATGAATCCGTGATGCGCCAGCATATTGATCTGTATGTGAATGATTTCAGCTTAGACCTGGGCGAAGAAGGCAAAGCCGCCGTAGTAGCGCTGATGGAAGCAGCGGAAAAAATCCGCCCGTAAAGCAGCCGATTTTTTCGTTCTTTTGTTGCGGTATGATCGAGAATAAGGATACAGACCTGTGGAACAGGTTCCGGCAAGGAGAGGAACAGGCGCTATATACCTTGTATGAAAAGTATTATCACCTGCTCCTTTTCCTGGGCCTTAAAATATGCGCAAGAAGCGAACCGGTAAAGGATTGTATCCAACAGGTGTTTCTTTATTTTTGGGAGAAGAAAGAAGGACTGGATACCGTCACCAATGTACGCAGCTACATTATCACCTCCTTTAAACGCAAACTGTTATTACATCTTCAGCAGGAAAAAAAGGACAATGGCCTGTTGTCGCTATGGATGGAGACCGAAACCGGCAGCGACATTCCTTCTGCTGAACAATTGCTGATGCAGCAACAACAAAACAAAGAAGCCATCGGACGTATACAGGAAGCCATATCTTTACTGAGTCCGAGACAGAAAGAACTAATTAACCTCCGCTTTTACGAAAACCGGAGCTACGACGAAATAACAGGTATCACGGGCCTTACGCACCGCACTGTTTACAATCACTTGTACGAAGCACTGAAATCACTCAAACAATCACTGGAACAGGATCTTAAATCCGGCAACCTGCATTTGAGAACTTTACTGCTGTTACTTCCCTTATAATTTCCCTGTTAGATTATTTTCAATAAAGCCTCTTTAAAATAAAATTTATCAAAATCTGAAAATTTACCGGTCCATACCCGGTAAAAGAGCAATGATTGTCGCTCTACTTTAAAAATAGATGGGGAATGCTGCCAAAGGACCTGACTGAATTAGACCTGCTGCTCGACGACACCTTTCTGCAATATATCCGGCGAAACAACGACACGGCTATTGCTAAATGGGAAAGCTATATCCTGTTGCATCCTGAAATAAAGGATAAGGTGGCAGCGGCAGTGGCGCTATATTATAACATCAATACGGTTGAGGCGGAAAAAGACAGGACGGTACAGCTAAACAGGCTGCAACAGGCGATCAAAGCCACTCACCCAGCGCGTATCCGGCGGATCAACTGGCGGCAGGTGGCCTGGCGCGCAGCAGCAGTACTCCTGCTCGTGGGAGGCGCTACCCTGTTATGGTCCCGGCTAAAGCCACGGAAGCCCGCAACGGCCCCCAACACCTTCCTGGTGTATTCCAGCGAATGGGGACAACGGAAATTGCTCACCTTACCGGATGGCTCTTCAATCATTCTCAACGCTAATACAACCATTAGGATTCCTTCTGATTACAGCAACCGGCACCGGCATGTAGAACTGGTAAAGGGCGCCGCCCTGTTTGATGTAAAAACAAATTCCGATGATCCCTTTATGGTAACCAGCAAACAGATACAAACCACGGTACTGGGGACTTCCTTCTTAATAAAATCTTATCCGTATGAGCCACAGTCGACCGTTTCCCTGCTCAGCGGAAAAGTAAAGGTAAGTGAGAAATCAGGTAAGGCAGATCCGCTCACACTGGCGCCGGGAGAGCAGGCGCGGTGGAATGAATCTACCCGAAAAATGAGCAGGTCAACATTTGATACCATTGCATTACGCACCTGGAAATCAGGAAAATTAGTGTTTAACAATGCCAGCGCTTTTGAAGTTATACGTGAACTGGAAAGTTGGTATGGAATACCATTCGAGGTAACCGGAAATTCATTATATGCCAAACGGTTCTCCGGAGCCTTCGACAACGATAAATTAGAAAAAGTTTTGAACATCTTTTGTTTTACAGCCGGATGTAGTTTTCAAATACAACCGGACAAAGTGCTGATTCAATTTTAATAACAAAGCGTTTCCACCAAAATCGCTAAAACCGGGATCACATGCAGGCTGCCGGCGCCTGTAGTGACCATATCAACCATCATTAAAAAATCTGATGCATGACTTTTAATTATGCGCGCCTGCGTGCGCCGTTAAGCACTGCAGTAAAATGGCAGTTCCCTCTTTTGGTGTTGTTAATGCTGATGATCTGTATGCTATCATACGCCCAGCAAAGAAAATCAATAGCGCTCCGGGATGTGACAATTTCTACCGCCTTCAAAAAAATTGAAAGCACCTACCAGGTAAAGTTCTTTTATGATGCCGCCACCTTGCCCATCCGGCATGTTACCCTGGCCATAAAAAACAGGAACATCCGCGAAGTGCTGGCAGAGCTGGAAAATGCTTCCGGCCTTCAATTCCGGGTAAGCGGTAACATGATCGGCGTAGTAAAGCCTTACAATCCAACCGGCGTTACAAAGGCCCTACCCATGATAAGAGGAAGGGTAACCGACCGTCAGGGACAGCCGCTTCCCGGCACTACCGTGCGGGACATTATTACCGGCAAAGGCACCGTAACAGATGCTAACGGCATGTTCGCTGTTAGTGCTGAAGAAGGCCACCCGCTGCTAATCAGCAGCATTGGCTACCGCCAAAAAACGCAGGTAGTATCCGGGAAAGAAAATCATATTTCGATGGAGGAAGATGCTACCAGTCTTGGCGGCGTAGTAGTAATGGGCTATACCAATAAACAAGCGGCTGAACTAACCGGCGCTGTGCAAAAAGTTTCGGGCGACCAGTTGCGCAGCTCTGTTTCTTCTTCCAACATCCTCTCTATGCTGAAAGCCAAAACCACCGGCATGTACATCGTGGAACCCAGCGCCGATGCCGGCGCAAGGGGACAGGTATTGCTGCGCGGCGAATCTTCCCTCCCATCCGGTACCAGCGCTTACTTCGGACCGCTGATCGTAATTGACGGTGTGATTTCCAACTCACAGAACCTGCAGGATGTAGTAAATCCTGCTGATGTGGAAAGCGTTACTATCCTGAAAGATGCTGCGTCTACGGCCATCTATGGTTCACGCGCGGCACAGGGAGTCATTGTGGTAACCACCAAAAAAGCTGCCGCCAACAGCGGGGTGCATGTTACACTCGATACCCGTTACGGCGCTATTAAACAGAACCGCGCCATCCGCATGATGAACACCACAGAAAGTACTGCGCTGATGGATAAAGTAATGCAACGCAGATGGGAGGAAACACCTTCTCTTCAGCAACAATTTCCTACTGCAGCAGATTTTATTCAGCAAAGAAGGATTTATACAGATGAAGATAAATCCAAGAACTTCGACTGGGAAAAAGCCATGTTTGATGATGGTGATTTTTCTGATATCAGCCTGGGACTTAACAGTGGCAACGATAAAACAATGGTGTACGCAGGCGTAAACTGGTACAAGGAGAAAGGCATTAACATTGGTAATACCTTCGACCGCCGTAACCTCCGGCTGAACCTTGTCCAGAACTTCTCCAAAAAAGTTTCCGGCGGATTGAACACCAGTGCCATCATCGATAAAACCATTTCCCGCAA
The DNA here is from genome assembly GCF_050434025.1 of Chitinophaga sp. W3I9. Lineage (NCBI taxonomy): Bacteria > Pseudomonadati > Bacteroidota > Chitinophagia > Chitinophagales > Chitinophagaceae > Chitinophaga > Chitinophaga sp. W3I9. The sequence goes on along the minus strand of NZ_JBNPWC010000001.1, from coordinate 1,763,650 downwards.
CGGTGTGCCGGCACTTTATATGACTCAGCCTTTTGTAACGCCTTACAATGCGGATGGTACACTGGCCGACAGTATCCCGGTGAGGCAATCCAATAATTTTGGTGTTCCTTATACCACCTGGTCACAGAATTTTTTAGCCGAAAAGAAATTCGATAATACCGCGGTTATAAACAACCAGCACTTCACTGGTACCGCGTGGCTTAGCTATCGCGTATTGCCCTGGTTAAGTCTTAAAACCACCAATACTATCGATTATATCAATACCCACCGGAACTCATACCTGGATCCCCGTAGCTTCTCCGGGAAATATGGTGGTTATCCTTACCTGTTTGCTCCTGGCGCTGCTACTCCTAACGGAACGCTTACTATTGCAGATACCAGGTTCTTTAATTTTACCTCCACAAATACACTGAATGCCTCCAAACAGTTTGGACAGCACAGCCTGAATTTCCTGGCAGGAACAGAATGGGCAAGACGTAATAGTGAAACCAGCAGTACAGATATGTATAACCTGCTGCCGGGTGAAAGAAACATGGGCGCAGCGAAAAACTTCGGTAGCGCTATCAATGTGGCGTACAATTCCCCCTACCGGCCCTCCGGCGGGTATACAGAAAGAGCGAGCTTCTCTGCTTTTAGTGAATTAAATTATAACTACCTCGCTAAATATTATGCTGCAGCCTCCCTTCGTACTGATGCCTTTACCAACTTTGGCCGTAATAAAAGATACGGTACTTTTTATGCCGTAAGTGCCGGATGGCTGATCAACAAAGAAGCTTTCCTGGCAGATGTGAAAGCAATAGACCTGCTGAAGCTGAGAGTAGTGCACGGAACTTCCGGAAGGGATGTAGGCGATGGATACCTGAACCAAACCCTTTATGCTGCTGCCAGCAACTATACCTACGACAACGTTAATAGCATTGGCTCCGCCATCACACAACTGGAAAACCCGGATATCAGCTGGGAAACCACTGTTAACAATACCGCCGGGATAGACCTCAGTCTATGGAAACGCGTGGAACTCACGGCGGACCTCTACTCCAAGCTCAGTAAAAACCTGCTGCAACAGGTATTCGTAGGTTCTGCACAAGGATCTTTCCAACAGTATCAGAACGTGGGAGAAGTATTGAACAAAGGGCTGGAACTGATGCTGAACACCCGGAATATAGATGCCCGGAATTTCAGCTGGACCACCAACCTCAATGTGAGCTTTAATAAAAATACGATACAAAAATTATACAGCGATTCTCTTCTTGATAACTACAACCGAGCGTATTACCGTTATGAAGGAGAAGACCTGAACGTGATTAAAGCGATCCGCTATGCAGGGGTAAATCCCGACAACGGCGCTCCACTGTTTGAAAATTATGACGCATCCGGCAAGAAGCAGGTGGTGGAAGGCATTGGCGCCATGTCAGATATCCGCAATTACCAGACAGTGGGTTCTGCTACACCCAAATTCTTTGGAGGTTTTACCAACACTTTTACCTACAAACAATTTTCGCTGAGTGCAGAAATGTGGTTCCAGGCAGGCAACTATACTGCGATGAGCCTTATCAACAACTTCCAGGATCCTGGTGCGCCGTTTCTCGGCAGGAACAATGTCAACTGGCAATCCAGCCAGAAAGTATGGCAACAACCCGGTGATAAAAATGCTAACTACCCTGACGTGTACAGCAGCAAGATGAATACCTGGCGGGCATTCGACAGCCGCTCATCGCTGGTGTATGGTAACGCCAGCCATATCCGCATGCGCAACATCAGGATCGGATACGATCTTGCTCAGAAAACACTGGCAAAGATCCACGCACAGCGTGCAGGCGTATTCGTTAGCATGGACAATGTTTTTGTTATCAAACGTAAAGACTATGTAGGCGCAGATCCCGAAGGTGCCTCCATCGGCACGTCCACTTCCTATGGAGGAGTAGGTATCGGGAACGCAAATCCACGGCGCATTACTGCTGGTCTTAATGTTACATTCTAAACTACTGAAAAATGAAGCGTACAATAATAATAGCCGCCGTCAGCCTTATTTCATTAAGCGCCTGCAATAAACAACTGGATGAATTACGTCCGCATAACGTCATCAACGAAGATGCCCAGTTCAGTACTCCCGAAGGATTTTCCCAGGCAGCACTGGGTTTGTATCCGATGATCACCTCGGGTGTTGCTATGGAAAACAGCAGCTTTGGATATGGTGATGTTACGATGTTCCTTTCGGAAACACACGGCAACAATATCCGTTCACTCGATCTGGGGCCCAATCGTTACTCCGATGCGTTCGATTATACCAATTCGCCCGATAAAGACCACAGCTGGACTTACTACTTATGGAGAGGGAGTTACTTTACCATCCTGCACGCCAACAAGTTGCTGGATAATGTAACCAAAGAGGAACAACGTCCTGCCATTTTACAGGCGAAAGCAGAAGCGTTGTTTGTGAGGGCGTTTGTATACTTTAACCTGGTGCGTTTTTATGCAAAGCCTTATTACCAGGACGCAGCAGGATCGCCCGGTGTGATGCTTATTACCACGGCGGCCAACGGCACCGGCTATAAGCCCGCGCGTGCCAGTGTTAAAGCCGTGTACGAGCAGATAGTTTCAGATCTGGAAACAGCTATCCCCTTGTTTAACCAGGAAAAGTCCAACAGCTTCGCCGGTAAAATGAGCGCCGCTGCTTTGTTGTCACGCGTGTACCTTTATATGGGCGGCACGTTCCAACAACCCGACGCCACTTTTAACCAGCAGGCAGTGAGTTATGCTGACCAGGTGATTAACAGTAACAAGTACACCCTGCTCACCGGCAACGACTACCGGGCCTACTACAACAGCAGCAATGCCGCCAATAAGGAAGATATTTTTGCGGGCAATACGGATTATGGCAGCACCTCTATCAGTCAACAGTACGCCTATCCTCCGCAGATCAATTATACCGGCGGTTACTATCGTCCTTCCCCCGATTTGCTGACGAGGATCAGCACAACAGATCTGCGCACATCGCACTATAAAGTAAACGTAACTCCCGGCTTTCCAAACGACAGCATTGCCACGGCCAAGTACATGTACCTGTACTCAGCCATCTATAGTAAATCGCCGTTCCGGTACATCCGCCTCGCGGAAGTATACCTGAACCGCGCAGAAGCCAACGCCAAGCTCGGCAAAAAAGATCTTGCACTGGCCGATCTGAATATCATCCGTAACCGCGCAGGGCTCGCCTCCGTAGATCTTTCCGGGCAGGCACTGTTGGATGAAATCCTCCTGCAACGGCGCCTGGAACTCGCCTTTGAAGGGCATATCGGTTTTGATTTTTTCAGGAATGGATTACCGATGGTACGCAACTATGCTTCTGCCAGCAGCGGCGCCATGACGATTGCCGCCACGAGCCCGAAGATATTACTGCGCATTCCGCAGGAAGAAATTATCCTCAATCCTAATCTTACACAAAACGAACAATAGCATTATGAAAAAAATAATTTGCGTACTATCGTTACCGTTAGCATTCAGTCAGCTGGTAACCGCACAACAGAAATTCAGTATAACCGGTACCGTTACCGGCAATGCGCCCGCGAAATACTACCTGCAGTATAGCAATGGCACGAAATACATTACCGATAGCGCTGAAGTTAAAAATGGCAGGTTCGGCTTTGCGGGTACCTTATCGCAGCCCACGCCCGGCGTGTTTTCTGCAGCGCTGATCAACAACATGACCGGCAACAAAAAAGAGCAGGCCTACCTGTTCCTGGAACCCGCCGCCATGACGATCACTATCACAAACGGTGACCTCAGTACCACCGTTCTGAAAGGCTCTGTAAGTAATGACGAAAATGTACAACTGGAGAAAGAAAGAGAAATCGCTACTGTAAAATACCAGCCATTACTGGAAGCATTACGGAATGAAAAAGATCACGACAAAGCCGGGGCTATCCGCGAGCAACTGGCGCCTTACTTTGAAACAAACAACCAGTTGTCCAGGAAATTTATCCGGGAACATCCTAATTCTTTCCTGAGTATTTATCTCATGCGTTTCCAGGTAGGCAGCATGACATTGGATTCTGCCAAATATTATTACAACGGCTTAAGCGCCGCTTTAAAACAAAGTAAAAATGGTGTGGAGATAGCCCAGGAGATTAAAAAAATTGAACAAGGTTCGCCGGGCAGCGTTGCGTTTAATTTCAGTAAAGCAGATATCAATGGCCAGCCACTCAGTTTATCCGATTTCAAAGGGAAATATGTATTGGTGGATTTCTGGGCCAGCTGGTGCGTACCGTGCCGCGCGGGTAATCCTCATCTGCTGGAACTATACAAACAATACAAGGATAAAGGTTTTGAAGTGATCAGTGTGTCCGACGACGACCGCAATCATGACGCCTGGAAAAAAGCGGTAGAAAAAGATGGTATTGGTGTATGGAAACACGTACTGCGCGGACTGGACATGAATAAACGCCTGAAGAATGAACCTAACCCGGATGATATCAGTGAACACTTCGGCATTCATTCTTTGCCTACCCAGATATTAATTGATCCGAAAGGGATAATTATAGCCCGCTATGGCGGCGGCGGAGAAGAACATGAGGCATTAGACGTTAAGTTGAAAGAAGTATTTAACCACTAACATTCACCATAAAAAAGCAGTGGAGATGAATGATCATCTCCACTGCTTTTTTTATTATTTCTTCAGCGCTTTTCCATATACTTCCAATGCGCGCCGGCGTGCTTCTTCATGCGACACGATCGGTTTAGCATATTCAAATCCTTCAAATTCCGGCACCCACTTACGGATATATTTTAAATCTTTATCAAACTTCTGTGTTTGCAGCGTGGGATTAAATACCCTGAAATAAGGCGCAGCATCACATCCCGAACCAGCTGCCCATTGCCAGCCACCGTTATTTGCAGCGAGATCATAGTCTAACAGTTTAGCTGCAAAATAAGCTTCCCCCCAACGCCAGTCGATCAGTAAATGCTTGGTTAAAAAACTCGCGGTGATCATGCGAACACGGTTGTGCATGAACCCGGTAGTATTCAGTTCCCGCATACCGGCATCTACTATCGGGTAACCGGTTTGGCCTTTACTCCATTTCTCAAACTCTGTTTCATTATTACGCCATACTATCTTATCATATTCTTTCTTAAAAGAATTTCCTACTACATGCGGAAAATGCCAGAGGATCATCTGGTAAAACTCCCGCCAGATCAATTCCTTTGCAAAAGTAGCATTGAGCTGCATGGCCTGCCGCATTAATGCGCGAATGCTTACCGTACCAAAACGCAGATGGACACCTAATTTGGAGGTACCATTCACAGAAGGGAAATCACGGGTTTCATCGTAGTGTTTAATCAGTGCTTCTTTCAGGTCTTTTGCAGGAAAATGTTTTTCACCCGCTGTAAATCCCATCTCTTTTAAGGAGGGAATTTTTACAGGGGATTGTTTAAAAAGATGCTGATAATATTTTTTACAGGGATAAGGCTTCAGATGAAAAAAGGTGAGGGTATCATGCCATTTCCTGCTGTAAGGCGTAAATATCGTATATGGGTCACCGTTATCTTTCAGTACTTCTCCTTTTTCAAGAATCACCTGATCTTTGTAGTTGTGAAAAGAAACACCCTGTTCGCTGAGCTGCTTTGCTATGGCAGCATCCCTGTTTCTTGCATAGGGTTCATAATCATGATTGGTGTATACGTTGGCAATGTTGTATTTGGCGGTCCAGTGCGCAAAAGCAGCCTGCGGAGTACCATAAAAAATGTCCATTGAGGAACCCAGCTGTTGCAGTTGCTCCTGCATATCCTCCAGTACTTCGTGAATAAAGGTGAGCCTGCGATCGTGTTTATCTTCCAGGTCATTGAGAATGTGGGTATCAAAAACAAATACCGGTACTACCGGGTTTCCGGCACGTAATGCATAATAGAAAGCGGCCTGGTCGTCCAGCCGCAGATCACGGCGAAACCAGCATAAACTGATTTTTTGTTCCATGTTAACGGTGATTTTTACAGCATGCTTTCATGTAATACTTCGTGCAAAATAGCGGCGGTGGCGTTACCATAGCTACTGTCGCGGAAGAGGCCCACCCAACGGATACCATAGATGGCGTTGGTTAAAAATACTTCATCCGCATTTTCGAGGTCTTCTATATTGAGTGGTTTTTCTTCTATTTTGAATGGCAGTTCTGTTTTCAGCAGGAACTTGCGCATTACGCCGCACACACCGCCTTCAGACAGCGGTGGCGTATAAAGTACTTTATCCCGCACAATAAATACATTGGCGATGGTGCTGTCGGCAACCCTTCCATATGGATTAAGTAATATCGCCTCGTTCAGCCGGTGCTGCTTGGCATACATGGCAGCCATCACATAGGGCAGGCAATTATTTGATTTAATAGCGGATAATTTATCACAGCTCTTTTTTACATCGGGGAAGACGTCAGTTACGAGTCCGTTCTCATTTAATTCCAATACTGTTCTGCTTAATTCCCAGCATTGGATAATGTAGTTTGGTAAGTTATTGATGGGATCGTATAAGCCGCCATCGGAGCGGAAGATAGCCAGCCGTACGCGGGCCATCTGGGATATATCATTTTTATTGCAGAGTTCCAGTATCTGCTTAACAAAATATGCTTTGGTAAAATGTGGGGGGATATCAAAATGCAGCAGGTGTAAACTGGCGAGCATCCGTTCAAAGTGCAGGTCAGCCAACAACACTTGTCCCTGGTATACTTTCAGGGTTTCAAAGAAGCCATCCCCGTATCTGAAAGATCGATTATCTGCCGTAAAAATCGGGTCGGCTGCAGGAATATATTTACCGTTATAACAGAGAAATCCAACTTGCACCTCGAACTATTTTAGCAGTTTGAAAGGTACCAATTATTTAGGTATTTTTAAGTTTAGAGATTTAGACATTTTGTTTCAGTGAAGTATGTATTCCAAAAACAAAACATCTAAATCCCTATACAGGTTACGTATTATTTACGGAGTTGCAATCCTCCGAAATGCAGACATACAAAGCCATCCGGCTGATGAGAAGATCCTATGCTTCAGCTAAATTTTCATCTCCGGGATATCTCCTTCAATGATCAGCTTACCGGCTGTTTTAGAGCGGATTTCCTCTACGGTAACACCGGGTGCACGTTCCAGGAGCTTAAACCCATCGGACGTTACATCCAGCACCGCCAGCTCTGTAACAATTTTCTTTACACAGTTGACACCGGTAAGCGGTAATGTACATGCTGGTAGCAGTTTGCTTTCTCCTTTTGGATTGGTATGCATCATGGCTACAATGATGTTCCTGGCAGAAGCCACCAGGTCCATAGCGCCACCCATGCCTTTCACCATTTTACCCGGTATTTTCCAGTTGGCAATATCGCCGGTATCGGATACTTCCATTGCACCCAATACGGTAAGATCTACCTTACCGGCGCGGATCATACCAAAGCTTTCTGCGGAATCAAAGAAGCTGCCACCGGGCAGCAGGGTAACTGTTTCCTTTCCTGCATTGATCAGGTCTGCGTCAACGTCATCAGCGGCAGGATACGGTCCCATACCAAGGATCCCGTTTTCAGACTGCAGCATAATAGAAACTCCGGCAGGTATATAGTTGGATACCAGCGTAGGAATACCAATACCCAGGTTTACATACATACCATCCTGCAGTTCCTGTGCAATTCTTTTTGCGATACCATATTTATCGAGCGGCATAAAATATCAGATTGAAGCGTGGAGAATTGGATGAACTACATCTTAACGGTTCTGCGTTCGATCCGTTTTTCATAGTTGCCGCCTTTGAAAATGCGGCGTACGTATATACCCGGCACATGTACCTGGTCTGGTTCCAGCTCTCCGGGTTGCACCAGTTCCTCCACTTCGGCAATAGTGATTTGTCCTGCCCTGGCCATGGATGTGCTGAAATTCCTGGTGGTTTTACGGAATACGAGGTTACCCAACGTATCTCCTTTCCAGGCTTTTACAATAGCGTAATCGGCGTGCAGCGCCAGTTCCATCAGGTGAGGCTTGCCATCGAATACCCGAACTTCTTTTCCTTCAGCGATCTCGGTTCCGTAGCCGGCAGGCGTGAAAAAAGCAGGAATTCCCATGCCTGCCATCTGGATACGCGTAGCCAGTGTTCCCTGTGGAATGAGGTCTACTTCCAGCTCTCCGGCCAGCAGTTGTCTTTCAAATTCTGCATTTTCACCAACATAGGAAGACATCATTTTCCTGATCTGCCTGGTTTTCAGCAGCAGGCCAAGACCAAAATCATCTACTCCCGCGTTATTGGAAATACAGGTCAGATCCTTCACTCCTTTTTTTACCAGGGCGGTAATACAATTCTCCGGAATTCCACACAAACCAAACCCTCCCAGCATCAGTACCGCTCCATCCCGGATATCTTGTATGGCTTCATCGGCATTTGCTACTACTTTGTTCATGTTTTGGTGTTTTATAGATTAGGGCTGCCGCTTGATAAAAGGCCGGGTTGTATCCGCCTTCGGCAGCAATAGTACGCTGTCTGCATAGGGGAAAATACTTTTCATACGAAACCGGAGCGGTGCATTTTCATCGATTGGATTGGGCAACCGTTGTTTCCTGGAAGCAATATCTGTTTGTACCATCTGGAAAACTTCCTTCAGCCTGTTGGGATGACTTTCGTAATACCGGTAGCTCTCCACTAAATTCCTTCACGCTTACTTTATGCAGGTCCAGTATCTGTTTGTAATAGACCTTTACTTTCTCCTGCCGGAGGGAATCGAAATTGGGCGTATAAGTAACCTGCATTTGTTGCTCATTGCTGTAGGCATCTGCAATAGACATATCTACCAGGATACCTGCCATATGTTCCTTTGAAATATATTTACCCGGCACCTGGTCGCTGTTGGCACAGGCAACCAGGAATACCACTAACAAAGCCAGGGAGGCGTATTTCATCATCATGTTCATCATAGCGTTACTTCATCTGTTGATACTTCTGTGCATTGGGCACATCCATCTGGGAGAGCAATTCCGCTGCACGGCTTTTCTCCTGTGGTGTGGCACGGGAGAATATTTTTAATAGCTCCTCTCCTTTGGAAAGGAAGAAGGTTTGCATCAGCATGGAATTGGGGATATCCTGGTGGATGGAATAGAGCATATTCAGGCAGTTCAGAATGGCTGCACGGCCTTTTATCACATCATCATACATCAGGTCCAATCCCTGCCGGTGATACTGGTACATTACATCATGGAACCGGAGGAACTTTGCGTTCAGTAGGTTATCCTGTAACCAGTAACGGTTGCGGTTTCCTTCGAAAGCTTTCCATCCGGAAATCTCCTTTCCATCCGGTGCATTATTTACAATATTAAGCGCTTTCTTAAAATATACATCTCCGCCTTTGGGGGAGAAGGAATCATAATCGAGCCCGAGGATGATATTAACATAATAGGCCAGGATAGCGGTTAAGTTGGAGGCCAGCGGATCATTTCCCACCACCCTGGTATCGCTGAACTCCAGCTGCTGGAATTCCACGTACCGGAACACCACATTGGGATCCTGGATATTCAGCAAACTCGTTACATAGCTGGCGTTATATACCGGCCTGGTGGCCTGTATGGTCAGGGTAGCCTTGTAACTGTCGTTCCCTGAAGTACCGGTGATGTTTAGCAAAAAATTACATTCTATCCGTTCAGCCGGTGTAAAGGCATCGTTTGCCCAATGCCGGTTATTGAGGAAATCCCGGACGGAATTCTGCAGGGTAGTAAATATTTTTTTGTCTACGCCCTGTATCTGTTGGGCAACTACAGACACATTGGCCCTTATTTCCTGGGCTTTAACGGCCGGGGAGCAGCATAGTAAAAAGACGCCTGCAAGCAGCAGGAACAACGGGAAACGATTATGCATGTTGCAATTCGATTATAGCGGAAACAATATCCTGGGCCACGGCCTGTTTGGATTTGAGGGGGAAACTGCGTTCATTCCCGTTTTTGTCAAACAGGGTTACTTTATTGGTATCATAATTAAAGCCTGCACCTCTATCTGCCAGTGAATTCATCACGATCAGGTCCAGGTTTTTATCACGCAGTTTTTTCAGAGCATATTCTTTTTCGTTGTTTGTTTCCAGGGAGAATCCTATGAGCAATTGCCCCGGGCTTTTATTATCGCCCAGCGAGCGTAGTATATCGGGTGTTTTTTCAAGATCGATATGAAGCTGGGCTTCCCCTTTTTTAATCTTTTTGTCGGCCACATTTGCCGGGCGGTAGTCTGCTACGGCGGCGGCGGCCACTACTATTCCGGCGCCGGAATAGCGGGCTGTTACGGCATCAAACATTTCCTGGGCGGTTTGCACATGGGTAATGGTGATACCGGGGTGGGTTGTTTTCTGAGAGGTGGGACCCAGTACCAGCTGTACATCAGCGCCGGCATCTGCCAGGGCTTCCGCAATGGCAATTCCCATTTTGCCGCTGGAGTGGTTGCTGATGTAGCGAACCGGGTCAATATGTTCGATGGTAGGGCCGGCTGTAACAATAGCAGTGGTACCGTTCAGGGCTTTTTTTCCGTTTTTCTGTTGAAAATGCTGTTGCAGGAAAGTCAGGATCTGTTCTGGTTCTGCCATGCGGCCTTCTCCAAAGAGTCCGCTGGCCAGTTCCCCGGATTCCACGGGAATCTGCTGGTGACCGAAGGAAATGAGCTTTTCCACATTGCTGCGGGTAGCCGGGTGATGCCACATGTCTTCATCCATTGCGGGGGCGAAGAGTACGGGGCAGGTTGCCGAAAGGTATACCGCCAGCAGGAGGTTGTCGCACAGGCCCAGGGCCATTTTGGCGAGGGTATTGGCAGAAGCGGGTGCGATGAGCATAATATCTGCCCAGCGGCCCAGCATCACATGATTATTCCAGCTGTTGTGGTCGCTGATATTCAGGGGAACCTCGTTTTTAGAGAGGGTGGCTAGGGTGAGGGGGGTAATAAAGCCGGCGGCGGCGGTGGTCATGACCACTTTTACTTCGGCTCCTTCCTTTACCAGCAGGCGTATGAGGGTAGCGGACTTGTAGGCGGCGATGCTGCCGCTCACTCCGAGCAGGATTTTTTTTCCTTGTAGCATTTTGATAGCGTCCATGGACATATATAAAAACAAAAGCGGCAGAAATCATTCTGCCGCCATGAAATTAATATTTTTATTTTTCGCAATCACGCACCTCACAAAATAATGTGTGGCGGATTAGCTAAACAAATCGTCGTCGTTCTTGCGGAAATAAATTTTGCTGTCCAGGAACTCCTGAGTAGCCTGGATGGCCGGATTTGCCAGTCTTTCATAAAAACGGGAAATCTCAATCTGCTCCTTGTTCTCGTGCACTTCTTCGAGGTTGTCAGTATGACTGGCAAACTCTTCCAGTTTGGAATGGAGCTCCTCTTTCACGGAAATATTGATCTGATTGGCGCGTTTGGCTATTACGGCAATAGACTCATATAAATTACCAGTTCTGTTCTTAATGTCGGTAGTATTTTTGGTTTCTACCCAGGGATTAAGGCTACTGGTTAGACTTCGCTTTAATTTGCTCATTATCCAGTGTTTTTATGTTGTTTTGTGCTAAGGTATAAAATTTTTCGGCATCTGGCTTTAATTTGCTGTTCGGGTAGTGATCCGCGAAGTCCAGGTATTCGTCGAGAACCGTTGCGTAGCGCTCTTTTTGTCTCTCCGGAATACTGTTTTTAGCATAATTATAGTAAGATCTGATGGCCATTACTTTGTAACTGTCGCTTTTATCAGAGTCGGGATAGTTGCGCATCAGGTTTTTGAAGGCAATACCGGCGGCTTTGAAGAAGCCCAGGTTATAATATAGCTCTGCGCTGGAGAATTCTTTCTTTTCCAGCTTTCGTCTGCACAACTCGATTACCAGGTTGGCTTCCGACACTTTATCTGCGGTAGGGTAGTTATTAATGAAGGTTTGCATGGCAGCAATTGCCTTCATGGTATTGGTTTGATCCAGTGATACCTTTGGCGACTGCTTATAGTAGCAATAAGCCTGCATATAATCTATTTCCACCGCTCTCGGGCTGTTTGGGAACAGGTCCAGGTAGTTTTTAAACTGGAAGGCTGCCTGAACGTAGTCCTTAACGTAGTAAGAGCAATATGCGAAATTGTAATACATGGGCTCAAACTTCTCAGTTCCCTTGTACACCTGAACCAGGTCAGTGTAGAGTGTTATTGCCGTATTGTATTTTTTCTTCTGGAACAGCTGATTGGCGTAATCCAACTTCTTTTCAAAGTTGTTACTTTTTTCTATTCTCCGTAACTGGTTGTTACAGGAGGTAGTTACGACAACCGCAAGAACACTGATGTACAATAAAAATTTCCGCATAAAAGAGTGGCAAAATTAAGAATTAAATGTAAATGTAAGGCAGAGAGATTTTGATTGCTGTTAAAATTTTGCAAAAGAGGGAATTAAATCGCCGAAAGACAGGTTTTCCACCACCGCCGGGGTTGCTGACATTTTTCCCACCCCGATGTGGAAAAATTGATTTCAGGTAACGGATGTACCTGAAAAAAGGGCTCAGATTATAAAAAAAATCCACTCATAACGATTTCTGCACCCCATTTTCCCACCCGCTATGCTATTCGGGAATGTCTTATCCCAAGGGGCATCTGCAAGATATAAACACATAATTCACACTTATAAACACGTTATCCACACGTATTATTGTTTAATGCACCGTAAGGGTGCATAAATGAGGGTAAAATGGCTCTGATGCGGGCGCTTGCATCTGTGGAAAAAATTTATAAAGTATTTTTTCGTTAAAAAGTGGGAAAAAGTGTTATTTTGTGTTAGAAAAAGGATTTTCAAGGACTTTGCCCCCATGGTATGACAGGATTTCTCGGTGAATATGAATCGACGCTGGACGCAAAAGGACGCTTTCTGTTACCTGCCGGGTTTAAAAAGCAGTTGACAGACGGGGCCGGAGGACAGTTTGTGATTAACCGTGGGTTTGAAAAATGCTTGTCCCTGTATCCCATGAACGAATGGCAGCCTATTTTCGAACGTATCAGCAAGTTGAATGACTTTGATCCAAAAGTAAGGGAATTCAGGCGGTACTTCTTAAACGGGGCCACCATTCTGGAGTTAGACAGTGCAGGAAGACTGCTGGTACCGAAAAACCTGCTGTCGTACGCCAATCTGGAAAAAGATATCGTGCTGGCAGCAGCAGCATCCAATAAAATTGAGATCTGGGATAAAGGTAAATACCAGGAGTTCTTTGAAAATTTCTCACCAGGGGCGTTCAGTGATCTGGCACAACAGGTAATGGGAGGAGGAGATAATAACATATCAATTTAAAGAGGGGAGCATATGGGCGAACAACAATATCATTTACCCGTTCTGCTGCAGGAAACGACGGAGCTGTTACAGATAAATCCCGATGGGATCTATGTAGACGCTACGTTTGGAGGCGGAGGACACTCAAGAGCCATACTGGAGAAACTGGGTGAAAAAGGACGGCTGATAGTATTTGATCAGGATGAAGATGCTTACCGAAACAGGATTATAGACGAACGTGTCACTTTTGTACAACAAAATTTCCGTCATCTGCAACGCTTTCTGAAGTTACATAAAGCAGACCAGGTAGACGGCCTGCTGGCGGATCTGGGCGTTTCATCGCACCAGTTCGATACAGCAGAAAGAGGATTCAGTATTCGCTTTGATGGCGACCTGGATATGCGGATGGATACCAGAACGGAATTTACTGCCGCTCAGTTGCTGGCAACATGGGGAGAAGCAAGGTTACAACTGATTTTCCAGGAATACGGAGAAGTAACCAATGCAAAAACCCTCGCCCAAACAATTGTAAAGCAGCGCAAAACACACCCCATGCGCACCATCGCAGAATTTAAATCTGTGATTCAGCCCATTGTAAAAGGCAATCCGCAAAAATACCTGGCGCAGGTTTTCCAGGCATTGCGTATAGCCGTTAATGATGAACTGGGCGCACTGAAAGATTTACTGGAACAGGCTACCAATGTGCTGAAACCCGGAGGAAGACTCGCCGTCATCACCTTCCATTCGCTGGAAGACAGGATGGTAAAAAATTTTATGAAGACCGGAAGTTTTGAAGAAGCACAGGAAGACCCGTTTGCAAAAGAAACACCCCCTAAATTGTTCAAATTAATCACAAAAAAACCGGTTACCGCCAGTGATGCAGAATTGAAGCTTAATGGAAGATCCAGAAGTGCAAAACTGCGGGTAGCCGAAAAACAAGCGTGACAAGGTTGTAAACTGCCTGTCACATCCTACCCTATCCTATACACACCCGTTTTGAATTTGCGTTCAGATTAATATTGTCAATTTTTAAAAAGACATAGCGCGTGGGAGACGACTTAGATACAATCCAGGAAAATCCGGCTGAAGAAAGTACCCTTCCCCCGGAGCAACGTAAAGAATGGCGTTTGCGCATCAACTATAAAGCATTGGTGCAAAACATGCCGTTTATCGGTTTCCTTTCCCTCCTGGCTTTAGTATATATCGCCAACAGTCACCTCGCTGAAAAAAAAATCCGGCGCATTAACAAACTAGGCAAAGAAATTAAAGAGCTGAAGTGGGAGTATATCAATGTGAAAAGTGAGCTCATGTTTCGAAGCAAAATGAGTGAAGTCAGTAAGTCAGTAGAGCCGCTGGGCCTTAAACAACTCAGCTCCCCTCCGCAAAAGATTGTGCTGAAAAAGGATACAGAAAAATGAATTTAATATTGATGCCTGACGCTGCCCGCCTGACCCATCACTCAGGTCGGGGATGCTGGTAAATCAAATCAATGGCAAGCATCTCAATTATAAATGCAGCCAGTGTCAGGTATCTTCTTATAAGTTATCAGCCTTTAGCCGTCAGCTATCTGCCCCAGGGTAAATAACTGACAGCTAAAGGCTAAAGGCTAAAATGCTAATACAACATCGTGGATGTAAAAAAGGACATATTGTGGAGAGTGTATCTGTGCCTCATCGGCATGGCGCTGTTCAGCGTCGCCATCCTGGTGAAAGTGTTCTATATCCAGAACGTGCAGGGCAACTACTGGCGTAGTATGGCCGATAGCCTGCACACCGGCTACGTGGCACTGGACGCAGAAAGAGGCACTATTTACTCGGAGGAAGGCAGGATGCTGTCGACCTCCATCCCTTATTTCGACATCCGGATAGATTTTGCAGCAGATGGCCTTCGGGATAAGAACGGACTGGTGTTCAAGGAAAACCTTGACTCCTTATCCTACCGCCTGTCCCAGATATTCACTGACCGCAGCAAAGCCGCCTGGAAGCAGCAGCTGCAGGAAGGATATAAATCAAAGGACCGTTACTTTTTACTTAAAAGAGACGTACCCTTTAATCAATACCAGGAATTACGCAGCTTCCCGATGTTTCGCCTCGGCAAAAACAAAGGCGGCATGATCGCTGAATCCAAAAGTAAGCGCATCAATCCCTTTAAACTGCTCGCCAACAGGACCATCGGGCTGGCCCGCGAAAATTCACAAAGCGTAGGACTTGAAAGAACCTACAACGAATACCTGAAGGGCGTTACCGGTAAAAGACTGATGCGCCGCATCGCAGGAGGTACTTATGTACCCGTAGACGGTTACGATATTGAACCTGAAAACGGGCGTGATATAGTTACCACTATCGATGTAAACATGCAGGACATCGTGGAAACAGCCCTCATGAATATGATGGTGCAGAATGAAGCCGAACACGGCACCTGCATTCTCATGGAAGTGAAAACAGGCAAAATAAAAGCAATAGCCAACCTCGGCAAACAACCCGACGGCAACGGCTACTGGGAAGATATGAACTACGCACTGCAGGTAGGGGAACCCGGTTCCACTTTTAAACTGGCTACCGTTATCGCAGTGCTGGAAGATAAATACGCCACCATGAACTCTATGGTAAACATGGATGGTGGCCGCTGGCAGGTAGGACGCAGAACCGTATTCGATTCTGAACCTCACCCGGGCCCGCAAAATGTAACGATCAAACACGCATTTGAACTCAGCTCAAATGTGGGTATGGCAAAACTGGCCTACCAGTTCTATAACCGGCAACCTAACAAATTCGTCGGCCATCTGAAAAGATTAAGGCTCGACCAGTTTTCCGGTATAGACCTGATAGGCGAAGGAAGACCGGTTATTAAAACCACCGCTTCCAAAACATGGAGCGCCACATCCCTGCCCTGGATGGCATTCGGATATGAAGTGCTTATCAGCCCGCTGCAAACGTGCATGCTGTACAATGCAGTGGCTAACAACGGTAAAATGATGAAACCCTACCTCGTCAACTCCATACAGGAATATGGCCAGGTAGTAAAACAGTTTGAGCCTACTGTATTGCTGGACAGCATCTGCACGCAAAGCACGCTGAAACAGTTACAGGCCATGCTGGAAGGTGTGCCCATTGATGGTACTGCAAAAAAACTGCGCAGCCAGTTTTACACCTTCGCAGGTAAAACAGGTACCGCACTCGTGGCAAACGGCAACCGCGGGTATGCAGATAAAATTTACCAATCGTCATTCGCCGGTTATTTCCCGGCAAATGATCCGCAGTACACCTGCGTGGTGGTGATAAAAAATAAACCGCATGCATTGCACTTTTACGGTGCAGGCGTTGCGGGTCCCGTGTTTAGAGAAGTGGCAGATAAATTATATGCCATCGCGGTAGAAAGACAAAAACCCATGCAGGCCACCATGCAACTGGATACCCTGCTGTCACTGAAAAATGGCAAAGGCAGTGAATGGAAACAAATCCTGGGTAAACTGCAGCTGCCCATCGGCAACGCCCCTGCTAATAACAGCTGGGTAAGCGCTAAGGTAACAGACCGCAAAATTGCCTTCCAGCAGGTAGCACAAACAAAAGGCGCAGTGCCCGATGTTACCGGAATGGGCCTCAAAGATGCCCTGTATCTGCTCGAAAATGCCGGGTTACGGGTAGTAATAAAAGGCGCCGGTAAAGTGAAAATGCAATCACTCCCCGGCGGAACTAAAATAGGAAACGAACAAACAATCGTAATAGAACTGAGCTAGATGAAGACGCTGCAAGACATATTGTATAATGTAAGCATCCTGGCAGTGCATGGTAATACAGATATTGCCATTCACGCACTCGCCATCGATTCCAGATCCATCGGGTCCGGAGATGCTTTTATTGCAGTGAAAGGCGTACACACAGACGGACACGTGTACATTGAAAAAGCAATTGCGTTGGGCGCCGCAGCAGTGATCTGTGAAACATTACCCGAACAACTGACAGAAAATGTTTGCTATGTACAGGTAAACAACAGCGCTGTCAGCAGCGGTATCATGGCAGGTAACTTCTATGATAACCCTTCTCATAAAATACAACTGGTAGGCGTTACCGGTACCAACGGAAAAACAACCATCGCTACCCTGCTGTTCCGTTTGTTCACCAAACTGGGATATCACTGCGGACTATTATCCACCGTGCAAAATCAGATAGGCGATACCGTTATACCCGCCACACATACCACGCCTGATCCCATTAACCTGAATGCCCTGTTGGCACAAATGGTGGATGACGGCTGCCTGTATGTGTTTATGGAAGTAAGCTCCCATGCTATTCACCAGCAACGTATTGCCGGGCTAAAATTCGCGGGAGGCATCTTCAGTAATATCACCCACGACCACCTCGATTATCATAAAACTTTTGATGAATATATCCGGGTAAAGAAATCATTCTTTGACAACCTGCCCTCCTCCGCTTTTGCACTCACTAACCTGGACGACAAAAGAGGAATGGTAATGCTGCAGAATACGAAAGCTAAAAAAGCAACGTACAGCCTGCGCACACTGGCAGATTTTAAAGGAAAGATCCTGGAAAATAATCTCACAGGACTGGTAATGCTGACAGGAGATACAGAAGTGCATTTCCGCCTGATCGGTGAATTCAACGCCTATAACCTGCTGGCCGTTTACGGCGCCGCAGTGCTGTTGGGCATCGATAAAGCCAAAACATTACAGGCCCTCAGCGACACCTCCGGTGCAGAAGGCAGATTTGATTATATCATTTCCGATAAAGAACAGATCATCGCTATAGTTGATTACGCACACACGCCGGACGCACTGAAAAATGTGCTGGCTACCATCAAAAACCTGCGCAAAGGCAATGAACAGGTGATCACAGTAGTAGGCTGCGGCGGCGATAGGGATACCACCAAACGCCCTGTGATGGGAGATGTAGCCGTGGAAAACAGCGATCGCGTTATCCTTACCTCTGATAATCCCCGCTCGGAAGATCCGGCGGAAATTATCCGGGAAATGGAAGCAGGCGTTCCTGTTCACCTGAAAAAGAAAGTCATTTCCATTACCGACAGAAAAGAAGCCATTAAAACGGCGCTGTCGCTCGCCAACCGGGAAGACATCATCCTGGTGGCAGGTAAAGGACATGAAAAGTACCAGGAAATAAAAGGCGTTAAACATCACTTCGATGATAAAGAAGTGCTGCTGGAGCTGATGAAAACCCTGGAGAAATAGACTAAAACTAAAGATAGATACTTAATAATCCAATGACTTAAAAGCCTGTACTCCCCGGACAGCGGAGAACAGGTTACGACTAAAACATATGTTATATTATTTTTTAAATTACCTGAAAACAGAATTTAAGATCAGCGTCATCGGCGGTGGTATGTTTCAGTATATCACTTTCCGTGTAACGATGGCATTACTGCTGTCGCTGGTTATTTCTTTGCTGTTCGGTAAAAGGATTATTAAATTTCTACAGAAAAAACAAATCGGCGAAACGATCCGTGAACTGGGCCTCCAGGGAGAAAACACCAAAAAAGGAACCCCTACGATGGGCGGACTCATCATCTTATCTGCCATCGTAATTCCCACTTTACTTTTTGCACAACTGGCAAATGTATATATCTGGCTGATCCTGTTATCTACCGTATGGTTAGGAATGATCGGGTTTGTAGATGATTATATCAAAGTATTTAAAAAGAATAAAGAAGGACTGGCAGGACGTTTCAAGATCATGGGACAGGTGGGACTTGGTTTGATTGTGGGCTGTACACTTTATTTTAATACAGATGTGGTGGTATCCCGTGAGGTAATAGGCGCAAAAACACTGGCGCCTTATGAAAGACAGGTGACTAATCACCCGGAGCGTGTAACCCGCGACGGACACCGTTTTGTGGACGTTAAAACGCCGATTACCACGATTCCGTTTGTAAAAAATCATGAGTTCAACTACTCCAAACTGATCTCCTGGATTCCCGGCGCAGAAAAGTACACATTCGTACTCTATATCCTGGTGGTCATCTTTATTATTACGGCCGTATCCAACGGCGCTAATCTTACTGATGGTTTAGATGGACTGGCAACAGGCGTTTCGGGCATCATCGGGATAGGACTGGGCATCTTTGCCTATGTATCCGGTAACATCCAGTTTGCGGAATACCTGAACATTATGTACATCCCGAACCTCGGGGAGCTGTCAATTTTCATTGCAGCCTTTGTGGGCGGATGTATCGGGTTCCTCTGGTACAATGCTTATCCGGCGCAGGTTTTCATGGGCGACACCGGTAGTCTGGCGTTGGGTGGCATCATTGCTTCACTGGCCATTATAGTAAGGAAAGAATTACTGATACCTATCTTCTGTGGTGTATTCCTGGTGGAACTACTGTCGGTGATGCTACAGGTATCTTACTTCAAATACACTAAAAAGAAATATGGAGAAGGCAGGCGTATTCTGAAAATGTCGCCGTTGCATCACCATTATCAGAAGATCGGTTACCACGAAAGTAAAATATCAGTGCGCTTCTGGATTATTACCATCATGTGTGTGGTAGTAGCTATTGCAACACTGAAAATGAGATAAAACAACACTAAAACAAGAAGATAAAACGAATGGAATATAAACTCGTCATATTAGGAGCAGGAGAAAGTGGAATAGGTGCGGCTTTGCTGGGAAAACAGCAAGGGTATGATGTATTTGTATCTGATGGAGGAACAATAAAAGATAATTATAAACAGGAACTGGCGGTAAACCAGATCTCTTTTGAAGAAGGACATCATTCCTGGGATATTATACTGGATGCAAACGAAATCGTTAAAAGTCCCGGTATTCCTGAGAAATCGGAATTGATGAAAAAGGTGCGTGAAAAAGGCATACCCGTGATTTCTGAAATAGAGCTGGCCTACCGTTTCTCGACAGGTAAAAAGATCATTGCCATCACCGGCAGCAACGGCAAAAGTACCACTACGGCCCTCACCTATCACATCTTTAAAAACGCAGGTTTGGATGTGGCGATGGTAGGCAATATTGGCGTGAGCTATGCCAGGCAGGTGGCAACCGCACCAGCGGAGTATTATGTGATTGAAATCAGCAGCTTTCAGCTGGATGACATTAAGGACTTCAAACCCAATGTGGCCATCCTGTTGAACATTACGCCTGATCACCTGGATCGCTACGACTATAGCATGGAAAATTACGTAGCCTCCAAGTTCAGAATTGCCATGAACCAGACAGCTGAAGACTACTTCATCTACTGCATGGATGATCCTGAGATCATGCGACATTTAGCGCAGCAACCCATTTATTCAGCATCAATACCTTTTACCATCATGAAACCACTGAAAGAAGGCGGCTCTATTGCCAACGACCAGTTGCACATAGATGTCAACGGAGAACCGGTTATCATGTCAATGTATGACCTGTCATTAAAGGGAAAACACAATCTGTACAATTCAATGGCAGCAGCAATTGCAGGCAGGACCATGGATATAAGAAATGAGAAGATCCGCGAAAGCCTTGCGTCGTTCGAGAGCCTCGAACACCGCATGGAATATGTGACATCGGTTAGAGGCGTGGATTTTATTAACGACAGCAAAGCGACCAATGTAAACTCCGTTTGGTTTGCACTGGAAAGTTTTGACAAGCCCATTGTGCTGATCATGGGCGGCGTGGACAAAGGCAACGACTATGATGCCATCCGCGACCTCGTGAAAGAAAAGGTAAAGGCAATTATTTGTATGGGTGTGGACAACACCCCCATCTTTACTGCGTTATCAAAAGACACACCGGTGATGATCAACACTACCAGTATGCACGACGCAGTACAGGAAGCATTTAAACAGGCCGCAAAAGGAGACATCGTTTTATTGTCGCCCGCCTGCGCCAGCTTCGACCTCTTTAAAAATTATGAAGATCGTGGCAGGAAATTTAAAGAAGAAGTAAAAGCATTGTAACAGGTGTTGATAAACAGAATAAAGGGTTACATCTTAAAAAATAAATGAAAGCAAAACGCAGCTAATGATGGGATTGCTCTATAGAACAAAAGGCGATAAGGTTATCTGGACGGTAGTATTTTTTCTATCGCTGGTAAGCCTGCTTGCTGTATATAGTGCTACCGGCTCACTCGCTTACCGCGAAAGGGGCGGCCATACGGAGTATTATCTCCTGAAGCAGCTCACGGTACTGGTAATGGGATTGCTGATCATCTATTTTGCACACCGTGTGAACTATACGATTTATTCCCGCGTGGCACAAATCGGTTTCCTGGTATCCATACCATTGCTGATGTACACACTGGCCTTTGGGTCTAATATCAATGAAGCCAGCAGGTGGATCAAGCTGCCGATCATCAACCTTACCTTTCAAACATCCGATGTGGCTAAACTCGCCATATTCATGTATGTAAGCAGGCAATTATCAAGACGGCAAAACCTGATCAATGATTTCAAAAAAGGATTTCTGCCCATCATTATACCGGTAGGCATTATCTGCGCACTGATCATGCCCGCCAATATGAGTACCGCACTTTTGCTGGGTGCCAGCTGTATGCTCCTTTGCTTTATTGGCAGGGTGCCTATCCGGTTCCTGGCCTCTATGGTGGCCGCGGGAGCGGTAATGGTAGTGCTGCTTTTTGGAATCGCCAAAGTAACCGGCATGGAGATGCGTACGAAAACATGGGAAAAACGTATCGATAACTTCCTTCATGGTGATCATACAGAAACGCCCTACCAGGTGCAACAGGCCAACATTGCCATTGCAGGCGGCGGTATTTTGGGAAAAGGACCCGGCAACAGTACACAACGTAACTTCCTGCCACACGCCTATTCCGATTATATCTACGCTACTATTATAGAAGAATATGGCATGTTTGGCGCTTTCCTGATACTGGCGGCTTATATGATTTTATTACTGAGAAGTATCAGGATTTATAAAAGATGTCCATATGCTTTCGGGGCATTCCTGGCAGTAGGACTCAGTGTAACATTGGTCATACAGGCGTTAACCAATATGGCGGTAAACGTACAGCTGTTCCCGGTTACAGGGCTGCCACTGCCTTTGGTAAGTATGGGTGGTTCCTCTGTATTATTTACCAGTATGGCCATCGGTATTATATTAAGTGTATCCCGGAACGTGGAAGAGATGGAAGGTAAACAGGCAGAGAAAGAGCGATTGGAAAGAGTTATTGCGCAATCGGAAACCGCTGCAGTCGCTTAATACGTATTTATAACAATAATTGTAATCAGGAATAGAACATGCAACGCAAAGTGATCATAGCAGGCGGCGGTACGGGGGGACACATCTTCCCGGCGATAGCGATCGCGAATGCGTTGAAAAAAATAGAGCCGGACATCAACA
Source organism: Chitinophaga sp. W3I9 (assembly GCF_050434025.1). NCBI lineage: Bacteria > Pseudomonadati > Bacteroidota > Chitinophagia > Chitinophagales > Chitinophagaceae > Chitinophaga > Chitinophaga sp. W3I9. The sequence goes on along the minus strand of NZ_JBNPWC010000001.1, from coordinate 1,741,061 downwards.
TTCTTTTTGTGGGCGCCACGGGGAAAATGGAAATGGAGAAAGTGCCGCAGGCAGGGTATCCGATCGAAGGACTTGAAATAGCTGGTTTTAACCGCAGCAATATTTTCAAAAATATCCTGCTGCCGTTTAAAATATGGAAAAGCCTGCGTCGCGCAAAGGCCATCCTGCAACGCTTTCAGCCTGATGTGGTAGTAGGTGTGGGCGGGTATGCGAGCTTCCCCATGCTGAACAGGGCACAGAAAAACGGTACGCCTACCCTGATACAGGAACAAAATTCCTTTGCGGGTAAAACGAATAAAATACTGGGCAGGAACGCGAAAAAGATCTGTGTGGCATACGATGGTATGGATAAATTTTTCCCGTCAGAAAAACTGGTGATGACCGGCAATCCTGTGAGGAACAGCATTTCCCAGTCGGCCGTAACACGGGAAGATGCCTTGCAGCATTTCGGACTGAGTACGGCAAAGCAAACGGTTTTCGCCGTGGGAGGAAGCTTGGGCGCCAAGTCAATAAACGAAGGATTACAACCACTGTTAAAAGAATTAGTGGCTAAGGATATACAGCTGATCTGGCAAACAGGGAAGCCTTATTACGAAACAGCGAAAGCTGCCGCGGCGCCATACGGATCGCATATCAAGGTATACGATTTCATCAACGTAATGGACTTTGCCTATAAAGCGGCTGATGTAGTGTTATCAAGGGCCGGCGCACTGGCGATTGCTGAATTATGTGTAGTGAAAAAGCCGGTAATATTTGTGCCCTACCCGTTCGCGGCAGAAGATCATCAAACGTCCAACGCCATGAACCTGGTAAACAAACAGGCGGGCCTGATCATTAAAGACGACCAGGTGCCATCACAACTGGGCAACGTGCTGTTCAGCCTTTTGCAAAATAAAGCGCTGATGGAACAACTGGAAAGCAATATCGGCAAGCTGGGAAATCCGCACGCGGATGTGACAATTGCGAACCAGGTTTTAGGAATCATTTAGAAGAGATTTTTTAGAAGAGTATATGGATTTGAACAACATACAAAGGGTTTATTTCATCGGTATCGGTGGTATTGGCATGAGCGCCATTGCACGCTTTTTCAATGAGAAAGGGGTGCAGGTAAGCGGTTATGACCGTACCTCCACAGCGCTCACAAAGCAGCTGGAAGCAGAAGGTATGCAAATCCATTATACAGACGATATTAACTTAATCGACAAAACCGCTAACCTGGTCGTATATACGCCGGCGATTCCAGCTACTCATACGGAGTTGCAATGGCTGCGCGATAATGGTTATGAAGTAGTAAAGCGCAGTGATGTGCTGCAGGAAATTACCCGTTCCCTGTTTGCTATCACCGTGGCAGGTACGCATGGCAAAACCACGGTATCTACCATGATCGCCCACCTGCTTACCGACAGCGGTTATGGCTGTAACGCTTTCCTGGGTGGCATCAGCGTGAACTATAATAAAAATTTCTGGAGCAGCGATAAGGCGGTCGCAGTAATTGAAGCAGACGAATATGACCGTTCTTTCCTGAAATTAAGTCCGGATATCGCGGTGTTAACTGCCATGGATGCAGATCACCTGGATATTTACGGCACTCCGGAGGCAATGGAAGATGCTTTTATCCAGTATACGCACAATATTAAGCCCAATGGCACGCTGATTGCTAGGTTCGGCCTGCATCGCAACAAGGAGCTCAATGCAACAAACAAGTTGTTGTACAGTTTACAAAACGATGCTGCCAACGCTTACGCCTCCAACATCCGCATGATCAATGGCGGATATGAGTTTGATGTAATGCATCAGGACTGGATGATCGATAACATTTCCATGCACATTGGTGGTATGCACAACGTGGAGAATGCAGTAGCAGCTATTACAGTAGCACACCTGCTGGGAATAGATGCGGCTAAAATCCGTGCAGCCATTGGTAATTTCAAAGGGATCAGGCGGAGATTTGAATATGTGGTAAAAACAGATCAGCAGGTATATATCGATGATTATGCACACCATCCGGAAGAATTGCGTGCATTGATCACCAGTGCAAAGGCATTGTTTCCAGGTAAAAAATGCACCGTTATTTTTCAGCCGCACTTATTTACCCGCACCCGTGACCTCGCGGATGGCTTTGCAGAAAGCCTTTCCCTGGCAGACGAGGTGATATTACTTCCGATCTACCCGGCGCGTGAGCTGCCGATAGCCGGTGTTACCAGCGAAATGATTGCAGATAAAATAACAGTACCTGTAAAGATTTTACCGAAAGAAGCAGTAGCGGAATACCTGGACAAACAGGACGTGCCATTACTGATTACCGCCGGAGCGGGAGATATAGACCAGTTAAAAGAACCATTGGCTCATCTTCTTAAAAATAAAACAACACAACATTAAAAATAAAAAGCTTGTCTAAAACTACCACAATATTAAAACGACTGGGTGTCGCCGTTCTCTGGGGAATGGTGCTCACAGGCTTTACAGTATTGCTGGTGGCGGCTATACAGGACAAGGATGCCGGTAAATGTAAAAGTATACAGGTAAAATTTGAGGGGAAAGATGATAACTTTTTTATCGAATCAAAGGATATCAAATCTTTGATCACGAAAGATAAAAATCTGAACCCGGTCGGTAAAAGTATTGCCGATATCAATATCGCTCAGCTGGAATCCATTGTAGACCAGGATCCCTGGGTAAAAAATGCGGAGATCTATTTTGACAACGGTCAGCAGCTGAATATCAAAGTAACACAACGCGAACCGGTAGCAAGGGTATTTACTTTCTCAGGGAACAGCTTTTACCTGGATGGCGCCGGCGAACATATACCGGTATCCAGTCGTTACGCAGCCAGGGTGCCCGTATTCACAGGGTTTCCCACGGATGCAGAAAAGCTGCAGCAACCCGACAGCCTGTTGGCAGCGCAGATAGTAGATATGGGTACATACATTGGTAAGGATCCTTTCTGGATGGCTCAGGTAGAGCAACTCATGATCACGGGCGACCGCAGGTTTGAGTTCATACCGAAACTGGGAGACCAGGTGATTGCATTCGGAGAAGGTATAGACATAGAAAAAAAATTCACCAAACTGCTGGCTTTTTATAAGGAAGGATTGAATAAAGTAGGCTGGAATAATTATACACGCATCAACATCGCATTTGAAAACGAAGTGGTGTGTACCCGTAAGGATGGCGTTGTTCCATTGCAACCAGTGATCAAAACGGATAGTTTGAAACTGGCCGATGCAGATGAACCGCCGATAGCGGACAGCGAAGATTCAACGACGGTAGCACCGGTAGTAGCAAAACCGGTACATTCCGAACCTGCCAAACCGGTAACTAAACCGGCACATGCAGCGAAAGAAAAGGCTAAACCGCAGAAAGCAAAGGTGAAGAAAGAAAAAGCAGCTGCGCCGGCCAAACAACAACCTAAAGCAGTGTATAAGCCAGGGAATAAATCTGTTAACACATCAAAAAAACAAAAAACGCCATGAATCAGGAAGCTCCCATCATTGTAGGACTCGATATAGGTACTACGAAGATTGCTGCCATTGCAGGACGGAAGAATGAATACGGGAAACTGGAAATCCTGGGATTCGGTAAAGCTACATCGTTTGGTGTACAGCACGGTATGGTGCTGAACATTGACCAAACCATTAAAGCTATCAGGCAAGCACTCGAGAATTGTTATGCATCCAACCCTAACCTGGAAATTAACGAGGTATATGTTGGTATAGCCGGTCACCATATAAAAAGTTTGCAAACCCGTGGAGATATTGTACGCAATGACACTGATGCGGAAATATCCCAGAAAGACATCGACCAGCTGATCAACGATCAGTACAAAACAGTTATTCCCGCGAGCGATCAGATCATCGATGTGATTCCGCAGCAATATATAGTGGACAGCCTGCAGAACATCACTTACCCTATCGGTATGTCCGGGGTAAAGGTGGGTGCAAACTTCCATATTATTACCGGCGACAAAAACGCCATCCGTAACATTAACCGCAGCGTGGAGAAATCCGGTCTCAAAATCCGCGACCTGGTGCTTCAGCCACTGGCTTCTGCTGCAGCGGTAATGTGCGACATGGATTTTGAAGCAGGTGTAGCCATTGTGGATATTGGTGGTGGTACCACCGACCTGGCAGTATTTTATGAAGGTATATTGAAACATACCGCCGTTATTCCGTACGGTGGTGAAAACATTACCAACGACATCAAGAACGGCCTGGGTGTATTAAAAACACAGGCAGAACAGATGAAAGTACAGTTCGGTTATGCCCTGGCAGATGAAGCCAAAACAAATGCCTATATCACGATCCCCGGATTAAGAGGTCAAAGCCCCAAAGAGATCTCCGTGAAGAACCTGGCACACATCATCCAGGCACGTATGAGTGAAATACTCGATTTCGTGGTATATCATCTCAAGCAGATCGGTATGGATAATAAAATGTTGAATGGCGGCATCATTCTTACTGGTGGCGGTTCTCAGCTGAAACACCTCATACAGCTGACAGAATACACCACCGGTGCAAGCGCCCGTATAGGATTCCCCAACGAGCACCTCGCAAGCGGCCACATAGATGAATTAACAAAACCTATGTATGCTACCTGCGTGGGCCTGATCCTGAAAGGCTACAACGATTTTGAAAACGATCGAAAAGCACTCGAAGAAAATTATGTAAAAATTAATACCAGCTATCTGGCCAAAGAACAAGCTGCTCAATCGGTAGCTTCAGCCGAAGACTGGATAGAAGAAGAAACCCCCAGCAGTCAGGAAATACAGGACCGGAAAGCAAAAGAAAGAAACGCCTCATTGAAAAACTTCCTGGACAAAATGAAAACAAAAATCATTGATATGTTCACCGAAGAAGAAGATGCAAAACTTTAAAAGTTTAATGGCGCAATTGTTGCAAAAAGCAAACGTTTAATATAATAAGAATTAAGAACGATAATTAATAATGACAGGACAAATGAACCATAGTAACATACAAGCATACACGCACTTAATTCTTAATAGTTCATTATTAATTATTCGTACTAACCCATAAAAGTATAGAGTCATGATACATTTTGATCTTCCTAAGGAAAAATCTTCCATCATCAAAGTCATCGGTATCGGTGGCGGTGGAAGTAATGCGGTGAATCATATGTATAGCCAGCGCATTGAGGGGGTAAATTTCATTATTTGCAATACCGATGCACAAGCTATTGCTAATAGCCCGGTTCCCAATAAAATACAGTTGGGCCCGCACCTGACACAGGGACTTGGCGCCGGTGCAAATCCTGAAATCGGGAAACAGGCGACGGAAGAATCCTTTGAAGAAATCAAAAAAATACTGGAGGTAAATACCAAAATGGCCTTCATTACCGCCGGTATGGGCGGTGGCACCGGAACCGGTGGCGCTCCTATCATCGCACGGATATGTAAGGAACTTGGTATTCTGACCGTTGGTATTGTTACCACTCCCTTTTCTTACGAAGGAAAGAAGAGAATGCTGCAGGCTGATGAAGGCGTTAACCGCCTGAAAGAGTATGTAGATACCCTGCTGATTATCTCCAATGATAAATTACGTCAGAAATTCGGCGACCTGAAGTTCAAGGCTGCTTTCGAAAAAGCAGATAACGTGCTGGCTACTGCCGCCAAATGTATTACCGATGTAATCAACTCTACCGGTCAGATCAACGTGGATTTTGCCGACGTTTGTACCGTTATGCGTAACGGTGGCGTAGCGATCCTCGGTGCAGCACTGGCAGAAGGCGAAAACCGTGCACAAAGGGCTATCGAAGATGCATTAACTTCTCCGCTGCTGAACGACAACGATATACGCGGTGCTAAATGGATCCTCATCAATATCTCTTCTTCTGAAGGTGAATTTGAACACACCCTCGATGAAATGGATATTATCCAGGCATATGTACAAAGCCAGGCGGGTGAAGATTGCGATGTGATCCTCGGTGTTGGCTACGATCAAACACTCGACAGGCAACTGGGCGTAACCATCATTGCTACCGGTTTTGAACAAAAACCCATTACACAGCAGAAAATCACACCCTCCAACCCGGAGCGCGTAGAACCTAAAATTGTAATGCAGTTAGGTAAAGATGGTGACGAAAAAAAGATGAGCGTACAACAGGCACAGGGCACCTTATTCCAGGAGCCGCAAGACCTGATGGCGCCACGCCTGATGGAGCCGGTAGTAAGTCATCCTGAGCCTGTAATGGCTTATACGCCACCGCAGCCACAACAACAGGCGCCTATTGCTCCTGCACGTCAAAACTATGTGCTGAACATACAACAGGTACCACCTGCACAGCCACAACAGCCAGACCCGCAGCAGATACAACAACAAATGCAACAGGCGCAACAGCAACAGATGCAGCAAATGCAGCAACAGCCTGTTCAACAACAGCCTGTTCAGCAAGTGCCACCTGCACATACACAACAGCCTGGTGTAAATATCATTCAACCGCAAACAGGTAATGCGGCCGGAGGATATTTAAACAGACCTGCACATATTTACGTGGAACCAGGCGCTCCTGCTCCCGAAATGAAAATGGTATTTAAAGAGGAAGAAGAAAGTGCGGTAAACGTACCTCCTGCTCCTCCGGAAGTGCCTATGCAACAGGCTTACGAAGACCTGGAAGAACAGAAACGCAAACAAGCGGAAAGAGTGGCCAAATTACGCAGCATCAGTTTCAATGTGAAAAACATGGACAACAACGCGGAACTGGAAAACGTACCTGCTTACCTGCGCAGAAATGTGAACCTGGATAATGGTGCTGGCTCTGCTGAACACCTCTACTCCAACTATACGGTGAGTGGTGATCAGGGCCCTAATAATCATACGGAAATCAATACGATCAATACCTTTTTAGATGGGAAAAAGCCCGATTGATGAACACATTTGATTGTTTTTTAGTTGTGTTAAAAAAAGTCCTCCGGTTCCCCGGAGGACTTTTTTTATAATACTTTTATTCAATTAAAGTTCGTTCAACCCTTGCTTGGCTGTATTCAGTATTTGAGCTGCCGGTGTGGTTTTCAGCGTTTCTTCCTCGAAAGGCTTTACTAAATTATCCAGCTTACTCAAACCTGCCGCGTTGCCGCTTTTTGTAAATGCTTCGCGCAATATTCTAATCTTTTCATAGTCCTGTATACCTTCTATCAGTCTTTCATAACGGATAGAAGACCTTGGTCCCGGATATACGAAATAGGTATCTCCTGCAGCCCATGAGCGGAAACGGGAATCATGCAGCGGATCTGCAACCCAGCAGTTGAAAGCCCAGCGCAAATACCCGTTATATCCTTTGTTTGCAGCATGCCAGCCCATAAAAGCTGCTTCTGCAGGTGGGGAAAAAGTAAAAGTATTGGGGAATCCTTCTGTACAACAGGTGTAAAAAGTAGTGGGCAATCCCTTCTCTAAGCGGGTTTTCATGATGTTGGCAGGAAAAGATTCTTTCAGTGCGATACAGTAATCATGTATTTCATTGGCCAATGGTTCATGATAGCTACCCGCCAGTGATAATTTGAAGTCGCTGCTCGCACCACGGATCACTTTCAGTGTTTGCAGCATGTCTTCCATAGGCCGCTCATCCATAGCGATAGCCGTAATATCAAACCAGCCCTTTGCCTTCAGGTGCTTTACAAAATCAGTCAGCATAGGCTGCCAGTGTTTTGTATATTCCGCAGAGCCAGGCTTCGCTACAATAAAAGTATCCTTTGCAGCTGCCTCATCATAATAATAGAACTTCAGGTTCCAGGGGATCATGCTGTAGCAGTTGATTTCCTTCCGGATGCCCTGGTCCATCATAAACTGCACCCATTTATCAAAGATGCTGTAGTCGTATGTCCAGCTGCCATTTTTCTTCTTTGTCCATTTTACCATTGTGCCATAAATGTCCTGTGTCTGGCTATTCCAGGGATCATAAATAATGGTGGTAGTGATCACTTTCTGACCTGCATTTGCCAGCATTTTCATGTAAGGTTTCATAGCTTCGAAGTGTGCATTACTCCAGGGCTTTACGCCATATACGCGTGCTATTGCATAAGGGCTCTGCCACAAATCAAGATGAAATTGCCAGTCTTTCGGAGCAGGCAGGGTATGTTCCAGCACGGTTACTGCAAAAGGCATATCCACTGTTGTGGCGCCTGATTTTACACTTACCGAGCCTTTATATATGCCGGCTGGTGTGTTTGCCGGCACCTGAACGCTTAGCCATACCGGCTGTGTAGTACTGGCGGCAATAGTGCTTTTATTGATGATATCAATGCCATCTGCCACGAGCGAGGAGTCGTAATCCTTCGGGTTGCGGTGCCCGCAGCCGCCGCCGTCTTTATTCAAACCATCTGTGAGTACATATCTAACAAAACCGGTAGTGACTGCCGAAGCCGCAATTTTATTGCCTTTGCTGTCCTGCAGTACAGATGCCCGGAGGCTTACTTCGGGCTGCACAGTGGCAGACCAGATCACCAACTGGGTATGGACCCTTTCGCCTTTCCATGCTTTCGTTTCCCAGGTTGGCGTTAATCTGCTGTTATCGGGTGCATTTCTTTTTTCATAACGGGTATCTGCAGTACCGAATGCAACGTGAAGCCTGGTGTCATTAACAGCCGCCCAGGACGCTTTATTAACGGGTTTGGGATCGGGCAGGTCCCTGTAGCCAGCGGCGGGAGATATTTGCGCCCATACGTTTTGTTGCAGTGCCAGCATTACCAGCACGCCAAAAAATTTGTTCACCATACTAAAATTTAGCGTTTTCAGATATTCGGATAACGTGATTTGTTCACTGATCACCGTCATCCGGAAACCTCAATATCTATAAAAAAAGTGGATTTTTCCCTTTAAAGAGGACGATCGGTTATATAAAACAGAAAAGCCGGATCATAATAAGATCCGGCTTTTCTTGTTAAAGATTTATATTAATGTACGATCCGCTTCAGCTGCAGATTGGTGACCGGCGCTACCACCAATGGGTATTTCTCGATGGTCACATAGCTGGAATCCAGTCCAAAGCCCCTTTCTTCTGACAAACTGATCTTTTTCAGGAAGAAATACATCTTCATCACCATTCTTTCATACAAAGGCAGGTCGTTGTCGTGCGACAGGAATTTCTCCATAACAATAAACTGGAAGTCACCCACCACATTATTCTTACTCAGTGATTCATAGCGGCTGGTGATATTTACTTCCTTGTTACGAACCATATCTTCCACCACCATTCTGAACATCAGGTTAATACGTTGTTCCACTTTGAAGCCCAGGCGAAACTCTACGCGTATCACTTCGTTTGGAATAATTGTTTGTACAGAGTATTCACTCAGGTAAGGTTCGTCTACCACATCCACGTGTACAAACCAGTATATATCCGCCCGTTTGGGTTTTTTATTGAGAATTGAATAGATGATCTTATGTTCTATTTCTTTCGGATTATCGGCACTGCTCATATACACCAGGTGGGTAGCGTATTTTGGAATGGAGGTATCATTGCTCAGTTCCTGGATGATAGGCAGATAATCTTCCAGTCGCACAAATTCCACGTAACGGTTCTTGATCTTACGCGATTTGAACCATACAATCATCACGAGGAAGAGTGCGCCGGCTACAATAACCGTTACATAACCTCCGTGCATGAATTTAATCACATTGGCGAAGAGGAATGAAAATTCTATGGTGAAATAAACGATGAGATATAGCAATATCCAACCTACCCATACCCGCTTTGTATAAAGGTAAAAAGCGAAGAGGCAGGAGGTCATGAGCATACAGATAGTGATGGAGAGGCCATAAGCCGCCTCCATATTCGACGATTCCCGGAAGATCAGCACAATGGAAACGCAACCTACAAACAGCATGGTATTGATACCGGGAATGTAGAGCTGTCCTCTTTCTTCTGTAGGATAGTTTACCCGCATTTTGGGCCACAGGTTAAGCCGCATGGCTTCTGCAATAAGGGTAAAAGAACCTGATATGAGTGCCTGACTGGCAATTACCGAAGCCAGTGTGGCAATTAATACCCCGAAAATGATGAACCATTCCGGCATAATGGTGAAGAATGGGTTCTGATCTTTTGGCAGGATCTGACCTTTTTGCGTGAGCAGCCAGGCACCTTGACCGAGATAGTTCAGGATAAGACATGTTTTAACGAAGATCCAGGATACCCGGATATTGCCTTTACCGCAGTGACCGAGATCAGAATAAAGGGCCTCCGCTCCGGTGGTACAAAGGAATACAGCTCCCAGGATCAGGAATCCCCGGGGATAAGTAGTTAAGAGTTCAATGGCATAATGGGGACTAAATGCTTTTAAAATGCTTAAATCATCTGCTACATGCGAAATACCAAGGATTCCCAGCATCGAAAACCACAATACCATGATGGGGCCAAACATCCGGCCAATGGAAACGGTACCGAACTGTTGCATAACAAAGAGTCCTGTAATAATGGTCAGCACTATTTTGACGATGGTCAACTGGCCCAGGTCTTTAAAGACTTCCAGTGTCCGGAGACCTTCAATGGCGGCAGTAACAGTGATGGGTGGGGTGATGATACCATCTGCGAGCAGAGCGGCGCCGCCAATCATACCAAAAAATCACGGTCCATCTGGCGTGGCGTCTTACGAGTGCATAGAGTGAAAAGATTCCGCCTTCCCCCTTATTATCTGCCCGGAGGGTGAGGATAACGTATTTAACGGTAGTTTGAAGGGTTAGTGTCCAGATGACACAGGAAATACCTCCAATTACCAGCAGATCGCTGATGGGGTTCCCTCCTACGATGGCTTTGAAAACATAGAGTGGAGATGTTCCAATATCGCCGTAGATAATACCGAGCGCTACTACCAGGCCTGCCAGGGATACCCTGTTGATGTTAATTCCCACGTAATAATAAGTTTATTAAAAAAGCCTCCAAAATTAGGGGTAATAATTGACACTTCAACAATATTTCGTACAGGAGTGTTTGCTTCAAAAAAAAGTCCTCTCCCGAATGAACGGGAGAGGACTTTTTTTAAGTTATCATCTTAATGAGTGATACCGATTAGTTAGCAGGAGCTAAGTCAACAGTGCCAGACTCACCAGGAGTGTTTTGTTTGATGAAACGACCGCGGTCGATACCTTGTTTGTCAGCCAGGTAGTCGATTACTGAGTCAACACGACGGCTGCTCAGGTCAACACCACCTTTCTTACCTTTAGCACCTGCGTGACCGGTAACCAGTACGTTGCAGGAAGGGTTAGATTTCAGGGAAGCTGCAACAGAAGCCAGGATAGCTTCCTGATCGTTACCTATTTTGGTAGAGCTGCCTTTGAAAGAAACGCTAGGCAGAACCAGGCTTGCGCAAGGCGCAACTGGAGGATTCTTGCAGCATTCTGGATCTGGGCATTTACCAACACCATCAGCATCAACTGGCTGGCAGTAAGTAGGAGTGATCAGTTGTTTGTCTTTGTAATCAGGAACACCGTCACCGTCAGTATCTTTAGCAACACCGTGAACATCCACTGGTGCACCTGCTGGGGTGTTAGGTTCGCGATCGAACTGGTCAGTTACGCCATCGCCATCAGCATCAGGTAGAACCGGAGTTGGAAGTTTCATGTGACGTGGGTTGCTCAGCTCGCTGTAAGCATATTCCAGTGGGTTGATCCACCATAATGGCTGTACACGTTTAGCTGGGTTACCCAGGTTGAAGTTCAGACGTACGCTTGTGTAAGAGTAGAAATCTTTAGAAGCACCGCCTGGTCCAGCATAGCCGTCCATGTATGCATCGAAAGGCATAGTTACTTTTTCTTCAATACCGATGTTGAAACGTTTAGAAACTTTAAACGCAACGCCAGTACCTACATCCAGTGCATGACGGAGTAACTGGTTGTCGTCGTTACGGCCGATGGAAATACGGTTACCCTGAGAAGGAGCATTTTGCTCGTATTTATCATCTCTCAGATCTTTGATCTGTTTTCTGATATCACTGCGTTTTGCATTGAAATTAATACCGGAATAGTTATAGCCATTTCCGCTTGCATCTAATGCATCAACGTCAACGTCAGCCATTACGATAGAGTAACCAGCCAGTAAATACCAGTTAACCTTAGGTTCAGCTCTGTAGAACAGGATGTTGCTTAAAGAAGCAATCACATCCAAAGACAGCTGATGGTTTTGAGACTTGTAGTTAGGAACAATCATGCCGCCGTTTAAAGCTGCAGTTCTTCCCCATGGATTGATACCACCTGCAGCCTGAGTAGGACGCAGTTTGTAGTCCTGACCCTTATCGATGGAACCGATGTACTCAGCTCTCAGGGAGAAAGTATGTCCCAGTGCTTTTCTCAGGGAAACACCGCCACCAAAACCTGGTTGAGGAGGAACGGTTCCGCTGATCAGGTGTAAACCACCACTAAAACCCAGTTCCCACATATCTCTCGGTTTAGCCGGGAAATTTGATTGGTGGTTCGTGAAGTTATTTTGTTGTACCATACGCTTGCTAGACACTTTGGAGCTATCCAGAGCATCGTAGCCGGTTGGTTGAACCTGTGCAAAACTAGTAGATGCTGATAGTAAACCCACAGCGCCTGCCAGTAATAAGTACTTTTTGCTTGCCATAATTGTTTTTTTTTATTAAAAACTGTTAAAAATTTACTAATAACCCGTTTTTTACCTAGCAAAGGTAAATATCATAAATGAATATACAAATTTTTCTTGCAATATTATTTTCATTGATAAGTCCTTCAAAATTAGAGCTTAAATGAAAGTATTTATATACCTTAATTCCAGTTAAGTTAAAGATCTGTATAACTCGTGTTAAAGGATTCCTTAACTCGTGTTAAAGGAATGTTATACTCCTTATACAAATTAAAGGCCAAAATGTTAAAATGTGATTTATAAAAGTTAGCTTAGCAATCCTTTTTTATTTAATACATGGACGATATTAAACACCTGATAGGTAAAGAATTACAGGATTTTGAAAGTAAGTTCGCAGATTCAGTAAAAAGTCATGTGCCGTTACTGGACCGGATCATGCATTATATTGTAAAGCGAAAAGGGAAGCAGATCAGGCCCATGTTTGTTTTATTATCCGCCAAACTTTTCAGTGACAATATCCAGGAAAGCACTTATCGGGCCGCCGCCCTGGTGGAACTGCTGCATACCGCCACCCTGGTACATGACGATGTGGTAGATGATGCCAACGAACGCCGTGGCCTGTTTTCCATTAATGCCCTCTGGAAAAATAAAATAGCGGTACTGGTAGGCGACTACCTCCTTTCAAAAGGACTACTGCTGTCTCTTAACAATAATGATTTCCGAACTTTACAGATATTATCAGAAGCTGTTAAAGAAATGAGTGAGGGAGAACTGCTGCAGATCGAAAAAACCCGCAAACTGAATATCAAGGAAGATATTTATTTTGAAATTATCCGCCGCAAAACCGCTTCATTACTGGCTTCCGCCTGCGCTGCCGGCGCATGGAGCAGCAGCAACGATGACCATACCACCGAACAAATGCGCCTTTTCGGCGAAAAAGTAGGCATCGCCTTCCAGATTAAAGATGATCTCTTCGACTATGGCTCCGCCAAAATCGGTAAACCTACCGGCATCGACATCCGGGAGAAAAAAATGACCCTTCCGCTTATCTATACCCTGGAACATGCTTCCACTGAAACACGCAGGAGGATTATTAATATCGTCAAAAATCATAATACAGAAAAAGACCGGGTAGAAGAAGTTATCCGGCTGGTAAAAGCATCCGGTGGCATTGACTACACCAGGAAAAAAATGTTTGAATACCGGGATGAAGCCCTTACCATCCTGAATAAATTCCCTGAAAACGCTGTCAGAAACGGATTAGAATCCCTCGTACGATTTACAACTGACAGAACATTTTAGTAAGAATAAAAAATAATGTAATATGCGGAAGAAGCGAGAAGCTTAAGCCTTTAAAATATAATAATGCAAAAACGCTGGACAGTAAAGGCATATCAACCAAACCAGGAACAGTTACTACAGTCATCATTACGCATACATCCGTTGTTATGCCGGTTACTGGTACAACGCAATGTGACCAACTATGAGGCTGCCCGGCAATTTTTTCGACCTACACTGGAAGATCTGCACGATCCCTGGAAAATGAAAGACATGGACAAAGCCATTTCCAGGATTGAACTGGCTTTTTTCCAGCACGAAAAAATACTGATCTACGGGGATTACGATGTAGACGGCACTACCGCTGTTGCTACCGTGTACGCCTTTCTGCAAAAACTCTACAGCAATATTGAATTTTACATTCCCCACCGCTACCGCGAAGGATATGGTATTTCCATACAGGGAATCGAATACGCCAGGGATAATGATTTTAGCCTGATCATCGCGCTCGATTGCGGCATTAAATCAATCGAACATATCACTACTGCAAAGGAATGGGGTATCGACTTTATTATCTGTGATCATCATTTGCCGGATGCAATACTGCCGCCTGCCGTGGCGATCCTGAATCCGAAACAGCACGATTGTCCCTATCCTTATAAAGAACTGAGCGGATGCGGGATCGGATACAAACTGATCTGCGCCTTCGCACAAAAAAGAGGCCTCCCCCAGTCGGAAGCCAATAAATTCCTGGACCTGGTGGCTACCAGCATTGCAGCCGACATCGTTCCGATGACCGGTGAAAACAGGATACTGGCTTTTCATGGTCTTATAAAAGTAAATGAAGATCCTTTACCTGGTATCAAAGCACTGATTACACTCAGCGCGCTGAAAGAAAAACTGACCATTGCCAACCTCGTATTTGTAATTGCCCCACGGGTAAACGCCGCCGGCAGAATGGACGATGCCCGCAAAGCAGTGAACCTCTTCATCGAAAACGACGTGGAAAAGGCTGCTGCCATCGCAGCTGTACTGCACGCCGATAACTTCGACAGAAAAGAAATAGACAGCACCATTACCCAGGAAGCAATCGTTCTGTTACAAAATGATGTGGATATTGCACGCAGAAAATCAACCGTGCTTTACCAGGCCCACTGGCATAAAGGAGTGGTAGGCATTGTGGCTTCCCGTCTGATCGATAAATATTATTATCGCCCTACTATCATCCTCACCCAGTCGAATGATAAAGTAGCCGGCTCCGCCCGTTCTGTGATGGGGTTCAATGTATATGAAGCCATCCACCAGTGTAAAGATCTTCTCGAAAATTATGGAGGACATTTTTATGCGGCAGGGATGACCATGAAAACAGAAAATGTAAAAGCTTTCCAGGAACGCTTTGAAGAAGTGGTAGCCCGGACCATCCACCCGGATCAGCTGGTACCGGAAATAGTGATAGATACCGAAATCCATTTCACGGAAATCACTGCTGCATTTTATAATATTCTCCGGCAGTTTGAACCACTGGGACCAGATAACCTACGCCCTGTTTTTCTTGCCAGAAACCTTGTTGACAACGGCTACTCGAAGATTGTAAAAGATGACCATATTAAATTCTCCGTCAAACAGGGGAGATATGGTCCCACTATGTCCGGAATTGGCTTTTATATGGCGGAGAAATTTCCGTTGATGGCAGATAAAAAGCCTTTCGATATGGCATTTACACTGGATGAAAATGAATGGAACGGACAAACGTCGCTCCAGCTGAAAGTAATTGATATCAGGACTGCAGCTATCCAGTAGCTTTTATAAAAGAGAGATGAAGGCAGTTACAAGTGTTGCTTCAGCAGCCAGGTATAAACATCCTGGTTGGCGTAAGCCCTTGTCCAGGCATCATGGCCGCCGTTTGGATATTCCGTATACTGCACATTATTACCCAACGCTCTTAATGCCTTTACCAGGACACGTGAATTCTCCACATTTACAGTAGGATCGTCTGCTGAATGGAAAACCCATATAGGCATGGTTTTCAGATTTTTCATACGGTTTATATCACCTCCCCCGCTGATAGGAACAATGGCGGCAAATTTTTCGGGGTGTGCAGAACTCCAGTCCCAGGTTCCGTAGCCGCCCATGCTCAATCCGGTCAGATACACCCTTTTGGGATCCACATGATATTTGCTGATCACTTCTTTGTATAATATATCAAGGTACTGTGGATTCCACCATCCGCTCAGGCATTGTGGTGCAATTATCACAAATGGCTTTCCTGCTGACACTTTTACCAATCCAACATTCCTTATCATATCAATATTATTCCCCATTTCCCCTACCCCATGAAGAAATATCACGATCGGCCATTTGTAATCTTTCTTCTCGTTATATCCATCAGGGATATAAAGCAGGTAGCTACTGATGTTGCCTCCTTTGGTGTCTATTTTTTTCGCAGTGATGCCTGTTTGCTGTGGAGGAAAAGTATCGCCTGGCGGCGGCGTTACCGGTATAGTATCCCCCGGCCGATTAGTTACCGGATTAGTCATTTCTGTTTTTGAACAGGAAAAAAATGCGAGCGCACTCAGCACAAAGACATGGCACAAAATTTTAATTGCTCTTTTTTTCATATAACTAGTACAAACTAAAGTCCCCCGGCCTATGGCCGGGGGACAGCTTTACAATATTTTTCGTTTCAGTTTTTCTATTGCAACAACTGCAAATAAAAGACCAAAAGAGCAAACACCGTTATTTTTTTTATTGTGCCCGTCTTATTATTTTTTCTCGCCCATCAATTCCACACTTCTATTCACAAATGCTGTAAGATCTGCACCTGTCAACAGGTTCTGGGACAACAGCGCCAGGTCTGCCAGGTTCTTTATCTGCTTCTGTTGCAATGCGTTGTCTCCTTCCTTAAGAATTTGTGTGTATACCGGGTGGTTGGCGTTGATGGTCATATTTATTTCATCAGGCATACTCGCATACCAGCTCATTCCGCCGCCGCCCATGGCTGCCATATCTTTCATACGACGCATCAGCTCCGGACGGGTTACAATTACCGGTTGCGCTTCTGCGCTGAGCCCTTTCATTTCTACTTTGATATTGGGTTGCGTTACCTGGGAGCCAAACAACTCTTTCAAAGCACCCTCCTGTTCTTCAGATAATACGGTAGTGGTATTTTCTTCTTTATCAATCAGGTTATCGGCAATATCTGCATCCACACGGGTAAAGGAAACGTTATCCCATTTGATCTCCATGTTGTTGATGAATGCAGCATCCACCATTGTTTCCATCTTTACTACCAGGAAACCTTTATTTTTGGCGGCCTGCACATAGCTGTCCTGCTGCACAGGGTTGGTAGCATATAATACCACCAGTTTCTGTTCCTTGTTGGTTTGCAGGGCTGCTGCGGCAGTACGGTATTCTTCCTGTGTATAGAATTTACCGCCTTCCACATCTTCCATTATCAGGAACTTATTGGCTTTTTCCATGAACTTGTCGTCGGTCATCATACCATACTTCACAAACAGTCCGATAGAATCCCATTTATCCTCAAAGGAAGCGCGGTCGTTACGGAATATTTCATCCAGTTTGTCCGCAACTTTTTTGGTGATGTGAGCATTGATCTTTTTTACGTTAGGATCACCCTGCAGATAGCTGCGGCTCACGTTCAGCGGAATATCCGGGCTATCGATCACACCATGCAGCAACATCAGGAATTCCGGAACAATATCCTTCACTTCGTCTGTTACATATACCTGGTTGGAATACAGATTGATCTTGTCTTTCTGCATCTCATAGCTCTTGTTAATTTTCGGGAAATACAGGATACCGGTGAGATTAAAAGGATAGTCTACGTTCAGATGAATCCAGAACAAAGGAGGTTCTGCATATGGATATAATTCTTTGTAGAAATTCTGATAATCTTCAGTGGTCAACTCGCTTGGTTTCTTTGTCCAGGCAGGAGTGGTGTTATTAATCTGCGTGCCTTCAAAAGTTACCGGAACAGGCAGGAATTTACAGAACTTTTCGAGGATAGTGCGGATGCGTCCATCTTCCAGGAATTCTTCGCTTTCCTCGTTGATGTGCATTACAATTTCAGTTCCCCTGTCGGCCTTGCTGATTTCTTCCAGTTCATACTCAGGGCTTCCGTCGCATTCCCAACGTACAGCGGGAGCTTCCTCTTTCCAGGATTTTGAAAAGATTTCCACCTGGCTGCTTACCATAAAGGAAGAATAAAAGCCGAGGCCAAAATGACCAATGATATTGGTACCATTTTCCTGTCCTTTATATTTTTTCAGAAACTCTTCTGCACCGGAAAAGGCGACCTGGTTAATATATTTATCCACTTCTTCTGCAGTCATACCGATCCCATGATCTGCAATGGTGATGGTTTTCTTTTCCTTATCTACTCTTACATCAATAGCAATGTCTCCCAGTTCTCCTTTAAATTCTCCCACACTGGCCAGGGTTTTCAATTTCTGGGTTGCATCCACGGCATTACTTACCAGTTCGCGGATAAAAATTTCATGATCTGAATACAGGAACTTCTTGATAATTGGAAATATGTTCTCTGTCTGAACACGTATTGCACCTTTTTGCATTGATATCTGATTTTTTTGGTAAACTTTTTTCAAAGTGTGTGCCAGCGGGATGAGGGCTGACAAGATGACAACACACAAGTTGAAAAAATATTAAATATGAATATTACGGCTGTGAATATACACTACCTGGGTTTATCCATCATTGTAATTTAATTCTGAAAAAAGGGCAGTGCAGAAAATATCTATAACAAATATTAAAATAAAACCATATTACATTCCGTCAAATTAACAAAATAATCATATTAAAAAAACCGCCGAGAGGGTTTATTCAGTAGATTTATTGTATCGAAACCCGGATTCCCCAATTTTTCAAATATTACTATGGAAAGACCTCTACTCATCTTCTTATTTATGGCTTTTTTTGTTTGTGGTAATGTAAGCGCACAAACCAATCCGGCTGTGCAGCCATTACCGTATGAACAAAATTTTGACGCGTTACCATCGACTGCTGTGATATACCCGGCGGGATGGCAGGGATGGCTGCTCAGCGGCGCTCCTTCCGGCAGCTTTAATACAGCGGCACCGGCATCCGATAAACCAATGATCAGTAACGGCAGTGCATCGGCTACCGCCAATGGTGTTTATAACTACACCGGTAAACTGGGCTTCCTGAACAGCGGCAGCGCCGACAATTCACTGGTGCTTTCCCTTAGTACCAGCGGACAGCAGAATGTACGTTTAAGCTACGATGCCATGACCATCAGGAATCCTTACGATGGCAACTCCAATACAAGGATCAATGAAATGGTTATTCAATATCGTATAGGCGTAACCGGTACCTTTACCAGTATCAATGAAACGGCCTATCAGAATGACACCATTCAGCAAACCGGTTCAGGTGTTACCTCACCGCAGCACCTGGTGAATATGTCAGTGATACTGCCGCCGGATTGTAATAACCAGGCAATACTGCAACTGCGATGGGTAAACCGCCAGATCAGCGGCGCCGGCTCCAGGCCGGGATTTGCCATTGATAACATCACTGCATCCGGCAGTGGCAGAGATACCACTCCCCCGGTAATCACCCTCCTGGCACCGGTTAACGCGGCAGCAGACGTGTCGCCTGTTACATCTCCCGAAATTATATTCAGCGAAAACATAAAAGCCGGTAACGGGTACATCAGGTTGCACAACAGTAACAGCGGAATAACAGACAGTTTTCCGGTGACCGGTAACGCTATTGTAATTAATAACAATGTGCTTACCCTGAAACAAATCCTGCAACCCCACAGTCATTATTACATCACGCTGGACAGTGGATTAGTAAAGGATCTGTCGGATAATAACTTCACAGGTATGGCAGATACCACGCAATGGAATTTCACTACTGGCAGCCAGGAACTCAGCTATAACTTCAACGACTGTACGCCAATTGGCAGCAGCCAGTTGAGCGGGGGTTTCACACAATACAGTGTAACCGGCGCGCAGCTATGGGGATGTACAAATTTCGGTCAGCAGAACAGCAATGGTGTACAGATAAATGGTTACAGTGGCGGAGCTGTTGAAAATGAAGACTGGCTGATATCTCCCGTATTTGATCTCACCGGTTTGCAATTCCCGCTGTTACAATTCAGCAGCCGCACTGCGTTTGCCGGCCCCGCACTTAGCCTGCGTGTTTCCACTAACTACACCGGCAGCGGCGATCCGCGCAGTGCTACCTGGACTACGCTGAATGGCCGTTTTCCTGAACCCGGCAGCGACGTGTGGACGTTATCTTCCGGTATTAATCTCGCTGCCTACAAACAGACAGGCGTTTATATTGCTTTTGTTTATACATCCGGCCCTGCCGTTCAGGCGGCACGCTGGACGATTGATGATTTCAGGCTGACGGATACCACCGCTGCGCCGGCGCCGAGTTTGAACAGCAGTCCTGCTGCTATTGACTTCGACTACGTAAAATCCGGGCAAACATCAGAAGCACAGCGTGTTAGTTTCTGGGCCAATGATTTTACCGGAGAGCTGAAAATCACTGCCCCGGCAGGTTTCATGGTATCAGGTGACAGCTCCAGTTACAGCAGCCAGGTTATTTTCACTGCAGCAGCATTGGCTGCCGGTCCGCAGGAAGTATTTGTAAAATTCGCTCCCACGGCTGCTGATCAGGCTTACAGCGGCCAACTTACCTTCAGCGGTCCCGGTTTCCCCAGCCGTTCCATTGCACTCAGCGGCACATCGTTGCGGTCATTAAAAGTGGTGAACTGGAATATAGAATGGTTTGGCAGCCCGGCTCAAAACCCGGCCAACGATAGTTTACAGCAAGCCAATGTAACTACCATCCTGAAAAAACTGGATGCCGATATTTTTGCGTTGGCAGAAGTAGTGGACACCGCCCGTTTCCGTGCGGTGGTGAGCCAGTTACCGGGTTATAGCTATGTGTTATCTGACTTTGGTTCTTATGCAGATAGTACCACGGATGCTGATTATGTTTCGGCGCAGAAACTCGCGTTTGTGTATAAAACGGCTGTGATCCGTAAAATCAGCACTTACGGCATATTAAGACAGGGAGGCAGCAGCAATGCTTATTATAACTGGTCGTCCGGCAGGTTCCCTTATGAAATGGAGGCTACTGCCAAACTGGGTAATGACTCGGCGCGTATCCGGTTTATATTATTGCATGCGAAGGCTAATACAGGTACAAAGCCCGAAAAGATTACTTCCTGGAATCGTCGCAAAGATGGGTTGAAGGAGTTGAAAGATACGCTGGACGTGCAATATCCGTATAGCAATATTATTATGCTGGGAGATTTTAATGACGATCTGTCAAAAACTATTACAACGGAGTTATTACCGGATACTACTACTTCATATATTGACTTCATCCGCGACAGTATCAATTACCGGCCGTTGACCCTGCCCTTGAGTTTATCGGGTCAGCGTTCCACCGTCAGCTACGCCTCGGTGATCGACAATGTGATCGGTTCCAACGAGGTGGGTGTTGCTTATTTACCGGCATCCGCACGGATACAAACCCAGGTAGCGGGGCTGGTAAGCAGTTATGGTACTACTACCACGGATCATTACCCGGTATTAAGCAGGTATAATCTGGGTATTTTGGGTAATCCTTTACCAGTAGAAAACTTCGATGCCCGGGCCGATGGCGGTAAAGTGCTGGTTAGCTGGCATACGCCTTATGAAATCAACAGCAGCAGGTTTGTGATAGAACGTTCCCGGAATCTCCGGACTTATGAGGCGGTGGACACGGTGGCTGCTCATGGCAGTACCGCGGAGGCATCCGATTATATTTCCTATGATGAGCAACCCTGGCCGGGATTTTCCGCTTACCGGTTAAAAACAATTGGTCTGGACAGCAGCGTAAGGTACAGTCCGGTTAAAATGGTATTGGTAACGGACAAGGACTTCTGGCGGAAGCTGTTATGGTGCATATTTGGCCACCAGTTGCAGTATTGGCTGGATTGGCCCCGCAGTGGTGATGCTAATATAACGTTGCTGGATGTGCAGGGTCGTGTTCGTTACCAGGGCAGAACTACCTTTGTAAAGGGCAGGAACTACAGAACTATCGCTACCGACCAGTTACCTGCGGGCATATATTTCCTGAGAGTGCAGTCGGGTGAATTGGTGCAGGTGACCAAGATTCTTATTAATCAGTGATCTTTTTTGAAAAAACCATGCAAATGAGACGCCGCCCTGCTTACCGGGGCGGCTTTTTATGTATGGGTATCAAGTAATTACGCATTATTCTCTATAAAAGGCAAGATATTTAGGGAAATCGGCCTTTCATGCGTGGAAATAAGGAATAGTTCAGTATCTTTGCGGTCCTAATTTTTTAATTAAACCATTTAAAACAGGGAATTATGAACTACGAATTGATGGTGATCTTTACCCCTGTGCTTTCTGAGGACGACTACAAAGCCGCCCAAAAGAAATTCGCTGATATCATTAAAGATAACGGCGGAGAAATCACGCACGAAAATCCCTGGGGATTAAGATCACTGGCGTATCCTATCCGGAAGAAGACTACAGGAATGTATGTTGTTCTGGAATACAATGCGCCATCCGACCTCAATGAGAAGCTGAAAATCCAGCTGAATCGCGATGAAAATGTATTACGTCACATGATTACTGCGCTGGACAAGCACGCTGTTACTTACAACGGTCGCAAAAGACATGGCGTAAATGCTGAATCTAAAACCACTGAAGCTTAAAACTATGGCAGTTAAACCGAAACAAGAAATCAAGTACTTAACGGCCGTAAAAACCGAGAAACGTCAGAAGAAATACTGCCGTTTCAAGAAGTTGGGCATCAAGTACGTAGATTACAAAGACGCGGAGTTTTTGAAGAAATTTTTGAACGACCAGGGCAAGATGTTGCCACGTCGTATTACGGGTAACTCCCTGAAATTTCAGCGTAAAGTAGCCCAGGCTATTAAGAAAGCTCGTCAAATGGCTTTATTGCCTTATGTTACTGACCTTTTAAAGTAAGAAGTTATGCAAATTATCTTAATACAAGACGTAGATAACCTGGGTCAGAAGAATGAACTGGTTAGCGTAAAAAATGGTTACGCCAGGAATTTCCTGATTCCTCAGAAATTTGCGGTAGAAGCAAGCCCTTCCAACATGAAGCAGCTTCAGGAACGCCTGAAAGTGCAGAAAGTGAAAGAAGAGAAACTGCTGGCTGAAATTGCGAAAGTAGTAGAAGTGTTTGAAAGCTTCTCCTGTTAAAATTGGCGCTAAAACCGGTACATCCGGTAAGATCTTCGGTAGCGTAACTGGTGTTCAGATTGCCCGTGCAATTAAAGAACAGAAAGGTTATGAAATTGACCGTCGCCGCATCCACATCCTGGATGATGTTAAAGAACTGGGTACCTACAAAGCTCGCCTCGATTTCGGTAAAGGCAACGAAACCGAATTGGAATTTGAAGTAGTAGCTGAGTAATATTCCAACTTGTTTGGAAAGAAGAAAGTCCCGGGCTGAATCAGCCCGGGATTTTTTTTGTATCAATATGATTGCATTTATGTTTCATTAACGAATGGCAACTGAGTTGTTGATAGATTTGGTTATATTTGTAATGTAACCACAATGAAACCAGCAAAACACATATCAACACCTGATCCTAAATTTGTCGCTATTTTAAAAAGAATGATAGCAGACAAAAAGATAATTCATGAGCATATCCGAAGCGGAAAAAGCTTAAGTGAATTAGAAGCTAAAGGATTTAAGTTTGTTAAGTTCCTATAACGTTTCCCAGCTAAAAGAAGGAGATTATTTATTCACTACCGATTCCGGCATTGTATATAGTGTATATATGCTAGATGAGTCATTATACTTTGATGCATATCCTGAATTTTCAGCTGATGTGCATACACTCGGTTTTGATATGATATCTAATCCCTTAAGGAAAACGCCTTTTGATAAGAGGGTGCGGGTCACTATTTCCAATATTATCATTGATTATCTGACGACTCACCCGGAAAAGGTTTTCTTTTTGTGTGCGATAGTGCCGATGCCCGGGAAAAAAGCAGAATGAGGATATTCGAATTATGGTATCATCAACGGCAAACAGATACGATTGAAAAATACAACGAATCTATTCATACCGCAGATATGGATATCTATTTTTCTATCATTATTCATTCGAAAAACAACCTGAAGAACTATATCCTTTCCTGCTTTCGCCAACTAACCCAATCCACCGCCGAAAAACTCAAATCTTATTAGTATTTTCATACCAATATTCCGCCATGAGTATGAAAAAAATTATCTTCTTCTTTATCGTTGTTGTTACCGCCTCGGCCTGCAGCACCAGGAATCACAGGCCCGGACTTCCCCGGCTGACCACCATCAGCATCCAGGGAGAAAGCATGCCCCAGTATACCTTCCGGTATGATCAGCAGGGCAATCTCGCTGAACTGGTACATCACCGGCCATTAAACGATACCATCAGCACTTTTTCCTATGATCATTCCCACCGGATTACCGGAATGGTATTATCCAACCGGGAAAATAACGTCACAGCAGTAAAAGAGCGCGCTAAAGTCACTTCCTGGGATAAAGATGGTAACATCGCTACCGTACAATACTTTGATGCAAAGGAACAACTGCTCCGCGTTGCCAATGTTCGCTGGAAGAACGGGTTACCCGCTGCCATGAAGTACTCCGATTCCACACAGGCAGTCAGCTGGAATTATGATGCCGCAAACCCTGTAAGAAAAGATATCTGTATCGATAGTTTCTCAGGCAAAAAAGAAGATACCTTAGTTACTTTGAGAACTGCAAAATACGAATGCGAAGATTCTATTAACCCCCTGCATCCCCTGGCCAATCAGTTGCTGCTCAGTCATGCTGTGGCTCCGGTCGTTAACCTTTCTCCCCAGGGTGACTTATCAGACACTTTTCTGCACCTGAATACCCATAATCCTTTTCTTATCAAGATTACAGAAAAAGAAAAAACACGCTGCCAGCAAGGTTTATTCGAATATGACCGCACTACCACTGTTCAATATGCCTACTATTTCAACGGCGGCCGCCAATATCCGGCTGGCGCCTGGGTGCATTTACACAGTGAAGGATATACCAAATTGGGAAGCGACAACCATTTTGCACTTGAATATCAATACGAATAACGCGCAATTGGGGATTTTTCATTAACTTTTAGGAGATGAAAATCACAGACCGATTAAAGGCGATGCCGGTTACACTGGTGTTGATCGGCATAAACGTACTCGTATTTCTTTACACCATACTAACAGGAATGAATATATGGTGGGGAGATGGAACCCACCTGCTGCATGCCGGCGCCAACTATTGGTCACTGACCATAGAGCAACAGCAGTACTGGCGGCTGTTCGTCAGCATGTTCCTGCATGCAGGAATGGGCCATCTTTTCACAAATATGCTGGGACTGTTTATTGGAGGCATTTTCCTGGAACCGGTATTGCGTAGTTTCCGTTATGGCCTTGCCTATATGATCACAGGATTAATATCCGACTATGTCAGCATCTGGTATCATAAAGGCGCAGTGGGTGTAGGCGCTTCCGGTGCTATTTTTGGTATTTACGGTGTATTCCTGGCGCTGCTCACCACTCCCCTCTTCCCGGCGGAGATAAGGAAAGCGTTTCTGGCTTATATTGGTTTATTTATAGCATTAAATGTAATCGCTGCTGCGGTTTCACAAGGAGTGGATAATGCAGCGCACCTGGCTGGCTTTCTGAGCGGCGCCCTTACCGGGTATCTTTTCTTTTTTACACTGACAAAAGCAGATGGGGAAAGACTTACCCGCTAAACCTCTTCCGAAATTCTAAATACTTACATTTGTACACTTAAATGCAACAAAAGATGATGAATAAGTTATGGTTTCTGCTGTGTGTATGCGCAATAATGATATTGAGCTGCAAAAACAAAACAGCAGTTAACACCAACGCCACTGCCAACGATTCCACACCGCCTGCTATTAATAAAACTCCCGATGATACCGTTCAGCTGGGTAATAAAACCTTCTTCGTGTACTTTATCGAAAAAACAGATTTCGATAAATTTCCGCTTGCTCCCCCGGATTCCAGCGAAGCAGATGTACTGGCAAAAGACAGCCTCGTAAAAAGGGAAGGTAATAAACTAACCATCCAGCTGGAAAATGGAAAGCAAAAGATCATGGCGAATAACAACAACGACGGCGAAGATTATATCGGCTATACCTATGCCGGCAGTTATCCAGCTATCAAAAGAAAAGGATTTTTTATTACCTACTACGAAGGCAGTGCCTTTGAGCTGGTAAATACCCTGAATGGCGATTCTATGGTAACCTGGTCGGCCCCCGCCGTTTCACCGGATAAAAAGTATATCATCACCGCATCAATGGACCTCGTAGCCGCTTTTGATCCTAATGGGTTTCAACTGTTTTCTGTAAATGGTAACGACATAAAAGCCGTGGGAGAAGCCAGCCTCGACGACTGGGGTCCGGGCCTGGTACACTGGATCAATAACAAAACCATTCTATCTGAATACATTACAATAGACGAGGAAGGAAATACACAAATACGCTATGTAAAAATGGTAATGCAATAACAGTATTTAGTATATTTAGTGAGATATCGCATATCAAATCCACGCTCATGAAAAAACTGTTCACCGCTGGTTTATTAATAGCACTCACCTGTTGCTATACCGCTTTTGCCGCGCTCTCCCCAGTTAATACAAGATTTCAGGCGCCTACCATGAATGTGGAGGGAACTGCCAGTTCAATCGTGAGCAAACTGGATAAATCGTTGATCCTTACCGAAACGCAAAAGCCCAAACTACTTAATATCGTGACTAATTACCTGCGACAAAAAGTCAATATCCAACCACTGCAACAAAGTAACCTGAAAGCTTATACTACCAAGATGAACAGTATGCAAAATGGATTGCATGCAAAGCTGAAACCCCTGCTAACACTCACACAATACACAGAGTTCCTGGGGCTAAAACCTAAATCCTTCGACGACACAAATGTTTTGTCGCAATTATATTACTGAGCAACGCGGATGTTGTCTTTCTCGCTGATTACGCTGATTATACTGATTACTTGATTTTTACTTTTGGATTTTATAAAGGATTAAGGGAGATAGAAGCGGATATATTCGCTCTTATCTCCCTTAATTATTATTGAATCTAAAAATCTAAAAAAAATCCAAAAGTAAAAATCAAAGTAATCAGTATAATCAGCGTAATCAGCGAGAAAGACAACATCCGCGGTCCTCAGATAATAATCTGCCGGTCGC
The DNA here is from genome assembly GCF_050434025.1 of Chitinophaga sp. W3I9. Classification (NCBI taxonomy): domain Bacteria; kingdom Pseudomonadati; phylum Bacteroidota; class Chitinophagia; order Chitinophagales; family Chitinophagaceae; genus Chitinophaga; species Chitinophaga sp. W3I9. Next base: position 1,713,936 of record NZ_JBNPWC010000001.1, on the reverse strand, counting down.
GCGCTACGATACGCCAGTTGGCGCCCACCGCATTGCGCTCCGCTACATATGCTTTTTCATATAGCGCCACGGTGGGGCATATATGTTTTGGTACTCCATACAACACTGTGCCAACGGGATATTGGGTTGCATCCGCTACTTTCAATACCAGGTGCTCTTCACTCTGCGATACAGGTTCTGCTGCCGGTGCATTCAGGAATTGCACCCGTGGCTGCGGATTCTCTGCTGCTACGGATTTATGCCCGAGATCAACGCAAATATGCTGTTCATCGATAACAGAAATCACGCGGCTGATTACCAACGCAGCCCATTTAAACGGCTGCTCCGGCAGGTTGGCTGCATAACCCGCATCCCAGAAAATGAAAGTACCCGGACTGCAAGTGATACCTTTCCTTGCTGCATGTACCGGGAACGTGGGTGTGCCACCTGCAACAATCTCCGGCTGTGGTAACCCACTATTTGTTACAGCCGCTGCCAGTGCAGCAACAGGTGCATATGCTTCATCACAACGCCGTTTTCGTATATCCATATCCGTATCATGCAGGTGACCGTCGTATGCGTGTAACCCTACAGGCACTACTCCCGGCAAAGTGTTAAGATATTGGTATAACTCCAGCGCGTCGGGCCCGGGCCTGATACCGGTGCGGTTCATTCCTACATTAAGATCCACATATACGGGCAACCGGCGCCCCTGCGCAGCGAAAACAGTACTGATAGCCAGGGCAGCATCAGCGTTGTCGGTAACACAGGAAAAAACGGTATGCGGATACTTCTGTACCAGTTCCAGCAAACGCACAATCTTCGGTCCCACCGGCTGATAAGCCATTAAAGCATCAGCTGCATTTACCATCCCCAGCATCTCTCCTTCGGCAATGGTGGCAAACTTAAAACGCGTTATTCCCTCTTCCATGATCAGCTGTATTACCTCAGCGATCTTACTCGTTTTTACGTGTGGGCGTAACCGTCGTATGTCATCGATCATTGTTTTTAGCAATGAGATGTTATCCTTTATTCTGTCTTTATAAATAACAATTGCCGGAGAATCAATCTGCGCAGCATTTGTAAGTTGACACCATTCCATGCAGAGAAATTTAAACTATACTACGTATAATCATACACGTTATACAAACAAACTTAGGATCAAACAGCCAATTAAACCTGTTACTGATACAATAGTTTCCATTATCGACCAGGTTTTAATAGTGTCTTTCACAGACAAGTTAAAGTATTCCTTAAACATCCAGAAACCGGCATCATTTACATGGGAAAACATCAGGCTGCCCGCACCGGTAGCCAGTACCATCAGACTCGGATTTACACCGGATGCAGCAATCATAGGCGCTACAATCCCGGCGGTTGTGAGTCCTGCTACAGTAGCAGATCCTATACACACCCGGATGATAGCCGCAATACCCCATGCCAGGATTAACGGGTGCAGGTGCATATTCTGAAGCGTGGTAGCAATGTAACTGCTAACCTTGCTGTCGTGCAGCAACTGCGTAAGCGCACCGGAGCCGCCTATTACCAGGATGATAACGGCTACATCCCGCACAGCATCATCCATTACTACCATTACTTTTTTTGCGGGCATTCCTCTTCTCAATCCCAATAAATACATGCCGTTCAACACTGCCAGCAACATCACTATCAACGGCTCTCCCAGCCAGTTGGCCAGTCTGAAAAGAAAAGTATCTTCAGGTATCCATAACTTTACCAAAGCCGTCACCGCCAGTAAAAATACCGGTAACAACGCAGCAAAGAGACTCACAAACATACCCGGCAACTGCTCCTCAGGAATCGGTGGCGCCACAAACATTTTTCCCGGGGGATTGGTGTAGTGTTTCAGGAAACGCGAAAATACCGGTCCCGCCAGCACAATAGCCGGAATAGCCACCATAACACCGTACAACAAAGTAAGCCCCATGTTGGCATGAAACTGCTGTATCAACGCAGTTGGAGAGGGATGCGGCGGCAGGTATCCATGCGTTACTGATAAAGACGCGAGCATAGGAATACCGAGATATACCACCGGTAACTTTGTACGTGCCGCCACGGTGAAGATCAGGGGTACCATCAGCACAAACCCGATATTGTAAAACAAGGGAATCCCCACTATAAAACCAGTGAGCATCAACGACCATTGCACATACTTTGGTCCGAACAGGTTCATTAAACCTCCGGCAATCTTTTGCCCGGCGCCGCTTTCCGCCACCAGCTTTCCAAGCATGCTGCCGAAAACAATCACCACAATCAGGGACCCTAACGTTTTACCTATGCCTGTTTGAATAGACTGCGTGATGTCTGTTACGTTCATATGTAACGCCAGTCCCATCAGCAAAGACACTATAAGGAAAGAGAGGAAAGTATTTAAACGCCACCAGGCGACCAGTATTACCAGCAAGAGGATGGCCGCAATAACAATTAATAAGGGCATACAGCTGTTGTTTTACATGAACATGGAAAACAACAAGATAATAAAATATTATTCGTATCTCAAGGCTATAATCGGATCTAATTTGGAAGCCTTATAGGCAGGATATAAACCTGAAACGAGCCCTACTGCAGCACAGATAGTTACTCCAATAATGATCCAGAACCACGGTACAATGAAAGCAGAGCTCAGTAATACGGAAACAATATTTCCCAGGAGCATGCCCATAATTACACCGATCACCCCTCCCATTACACTGATAATAATAGACTCATACAGAAATTGGGTACGCACCACGTGACTAGTGGCTCCCAACGCTTTGGTAACACCTATTTCGCGGGTTCTTTCGGCTACCGATACCAGCATAATGTTCATCAGTCCAATAGCAGAACCAAAGAGCGTAATAAAGGCAATAACAATAGCAAAGAGGTTTACTTTGCCCAAACTGGAAAAAAGCATTTCTGCAATACTATCGCTCTTGCTGATTTCGAAATTATCTTCTTCATTAATGTTCAATCCGCGTATAATACGGAACAGGCCTGTGGCCTCTCCCTGGGCGGCGTCCATTTGTTTGATATCTTTTACAGCTACTGCTATCTGGTAACTGGCGTTGGGCCGGTTAAATACCCTGCGGGTATTGTTCACCGTGGTGATCACCACGTTATCGGCGCTCATCATTTTGCTGCTGCCTTTTGATGCCAGTACCCCTACTACGCGGTACCGGATGTCTCCCACGCGGATCGTACTGTTCACCACATTTTTAAGCTGTTTACCAAATAGTTTCTCCGCCACATCAATTCCAAGAATAGCCACATTTCTGCCGGACTGAACATCCAGCTGGTTAAAATCCCTTCCCTGTGAAATCTCATAATTGGAAATCTGCAGGTAGTGTTCATCTCCCCCTATCACCTGTACATTGGGATTCGTTTTCTTATCATCTTTGTATACCGTGGCAATACCGGTGGCCTGGAAAGACACACTCACCACAGCCGGGAAGTGATAACGGTCCCGGAAGGCCACTGCTTCCTGGTAACGGATAATTTTATTGCTGTTGGATTTTTTTACCTTTTTTACATGCTTGTTTCCCTTGGAAGCTTTGTTGTTGTCGTCCCCGATATGCACCTGCATCCCCCGGTTACGGATGGAGAAACTGTTGGCGCCCATGCTCGCAAAGCTGCTGTAGATGCTGTTCTTCATACTGTCGATCGCCGTAAGAATACCTACCAGTACCGTGATACCCAATGCAATGATGGACACAGTAAGACCAGTACGCAACTTGTTGCTGGTTACAGAACGGTATGCCAGGGAAAAAATATCTCTTGATTGCATAATAACGGGTTACCTATAAAGTTAACGTAATATAGCTATTTAATCCATTCAATTTGGGATGAACGGCGGGTAACGGCGATCAGTATAAAAGAGAAGACCGAAGCGGATCAGGTAAATCGCTTCGGTCTTCTCCCTATGTTATAAGCTCACAGCTTTTACATCCAGCATAATAACAGGTTCGGGAACAGGCCCAATACCAGCACCAGTGCTATGGCCAGGATCAGGGCAGCCTTAAAACCGCCTGAAACAGGTTCTACTTCGGGTTCACCCTGTTTAAAATACATGGCAATGATCACGCGGAAGTAATAGTACACGCTGATAGCAGCACACAATACTGCTATGATCACCAGCCATAAAATATGACCATGTTCGATAGCCGCGGCTAAAACAAAATATTTTGCAAAGAAACCAGCTGTAACAGGGATACCAGCCAGGGAAAACAGGAACACTGCCACCGCTGCCGCCAGCAAAGGCTCCTTGCGGGCCAGGCCGTTGAATCCTTCAAAGGTATAATCTTTCAGCTTCATCAGTACCGCAAACACGCCGATAGTGGCAATACTGTAAGCGGCGGAGTACAGGATAATTCCCTGTGCGCCCCTGTTATTCATAGCCACTACTGCGAACAGCATAAAGCCCGCCTGCGCAATACTGGAATAAGCCAGCATCCGTTTTACACTCTGCTGGAAAACTGCGCTGAAGTTACCAAGTATCAGGGTCGCCGCTGTGATAATAGAAAGGATCAGTGTCCAGTGTCCGCTGATGCTGCCACCGGCAAAACTGGTGTGGAACATCCGCAGGAAAGCCACAAATCCACCTGCTTTTACTACGGTAGACATAAAGGAAGTGAATACAGTGGGAGAACCATCGTATACATCCGGTGTCCAGAAGTGGAATGGTACTGCAGATACTTTAAAAGACAGGGCAAATACCATCAGGATGATACCGCATAACGCCAACGGATGCACGCTTTCTGCGCCTAGTCCTAATGCTGCAATATCAAAAGTGCCGGCGGCGCCATAAATCAGGGTAATACCCATGAGCAGGATACCGGTAGAAAAAGATCCCATCAGGAAATACTTCAGGGATGCTTCATTACTTTTGAGGCTTTTCTTATCTGCTCCCGCGAGAATATATTGCGGGATAGACATAATTTCAATCGCCAGGAACAACATCAGCAGGTTACTGAACGAGGTAGCCAGCGAAATACCCGCCAGGATAAAGAATACCAGGGCGAAATAATCAGCTACATGTTCTCCTACCTTTTCAAATTCACTGCCCGACAACAGGAAATATAACAAAGTGGCGCCCAATGCTACAGCGTTGAACAACACACCAAATTTGGTCACTTCAATCATGCCATACATGATATACCCGCCCTGCTCTACAGACGGATATTGCGCCAGATTAGCAATAAATGCTATGAGGATGGCCGCGATGGCAAAAAATTTAATATGCTGCTTATTGCGTACAAATAAACCAACAAACATCAGTACAACGCCCGATAAAGCAGTAGAAATTAGTGCATTCATATTTTTGCGTTACAAAACCCCGTTACAAATTTTTCCATTCCGGTATTCAGTTTTTGGCTGAAGATCAGAATAATTTACTTACCACATCAGACGTGCCGCTCACCAGATCCAGCATAGGTTTGGGATAAACGCCCAATACTATGATCATGATCACCACCAGGCTCAGTGCCAGCGTTTCACCCGGCTGCAGATCTGTAGTAGTTTCGGTTAATTCATTTCCTTCGCCAAATATCACTTTCTGAATCATACCCAGGGTATATACAGCAGAGAGAATGATACCTAATCCGGCAAATGCCATAAACCAGTGATTATATTGGAACAATCCGCTGAACATCAGGAACTCACCAATGAAACCATTGGTCAGTGGTAAACCGATGTTAGCCAGACTGATAATAACGAGGAAAATAGCCATGCGTGGCGCCTTCTGTGCCATGCCCCCCATCTGGTCGAGATTTTTGATCCCTAAGCGGTTCTGAATTACTTCCACGATGATCCACAAACCAATGATATTGATACCATGGTTAAACATCTGTACCATTACCCCCTGCAGGCTTTGTTCGTTGTTGGCGAAAATAGCAGCGCACATCAAACCGATGTGGGCAATGGAAGAGTAAGCAATCAGGCGTTTCAGATCATTTTGTACCATCGCAATGCAGGAAGCATAAATGATACCGATGATGCATAATACAATAGCTACATCAGACCACATGGCAGCGCCCTGTGGCACTACCGGCAGCAGCCAGCGGATCACTCCAAATAAACCCATTTTCACCATTACACCGGAAAGGATCATGGTAACAGGAGTGGGCGATTGCTCGTAAGTATCCGGCTGCCAGGTGTGAAATGGAAATACCGGCATCTTGATGGCGAATGCCACAAAGAACAGCCAGAACAGCCATTTCTGGTCATCCGGATTCAATGCCGCACTTGTAAAGGAGGCCCAGCTGAAGGAATGATCCGGTGTTTGAAAGTAGATATAGATAATACCTACCAGCATCAGCAACGAACCGAGGAAAGTGTATACAAAGAATTTAAAGGTGACGGCGATCCGTTTTTCACCACCCCATAAAGAGCAGAGGAAATAAACAGGTATCAGGGCCAGTTCCCAGAATATGTAAAATTGCAGGGCATCGAAAGCGGTGAATACACCAGTTAAGCCAGCCTGCGATAATAACATCAGACCATAAAAGGCATTGGCCTTTTCGTAGTTGCGGTTATAAATAGTAATGAAAACAAGCAGAGAAGCAATCGCTGTAAGTAAGCAAAGCATCACACCCATTCCATCTAATCCAACACGGAATTGACTTCCCAGCTGCGGAATCCAGTCGGCAACAAAGTTCAGGCTGTCGGGAGCAGTACGAAAGCGGCACCACGATCCAATTGCCAACACCACTGTTGCCAGCGATGAGATCATGCCCAGCACTTTTGGCCCGGCCCCCTTCAGACCAAATGCAATAAGGCCCGCTATGAAAGGAATCAATATTAATAAAACTGTCAACATAATTTATCTGCGCTTGTAACTTCTGCTATTGGTTTATAATAAGAATCCGATCACAAATAATACGATCATACCGATGACCATGGCAAAGATGTAAAAACCTACCTGCCCGTTTTGTACCAGGCGGATCTGCTGACCTCCCCATTGTACACCGCGGCCTACACCGTTCACCAGCTTGTCGATACCCGCCTTTTCCACCGTATCACGGAAGAAACGGGACAATTCATACAATGGTTTTACGATAATAGTATCATACAGTTCATCTATATACCATTTGTTTTCGAGCACTTTTGCCAAACCAGTACTTTCTGTACCCGCATCTTCAAACTTCGTAAATTTCTGACGCGCCAGCAGGATAAATACAATCACCAGCACACTGCTCACACCCATCAGCAACCATTCTGTACCATGCGACAGGTGATGTTCCACTGCAAAAGGTGCAGATGGTGCAAACACCGGCGCCAGGTATTCGGCCAGCATATTCTTTGTTCCAAATACTTCGGGTAAACCAACATAGCCACCTATCACGGAAAGCACTGCCAGGATTACCAAAGGAATGGTGATAGCAGAAGGACTTTCATGCAGGTGATGCTCCTGTTCGTGTGTGCCACGGAATTTACCGGTGAAAGTGATGTAGTATAAGCGGAACATATAAAAGGCAGTCATCAGTGCGCCTACCAGGCCCAGTACATATAATACCGGGTTGTTGGCAAATGCCTGTGCCAGGATTTCATCTTTGGAGAAGAAGCCGGAGAAACCGGGAATACCTGCAATCGCCAGGCATCCTACCAGGAACGTCCATGCAGTAGTAGGCATGAATTTTTTGAGGCCACCCATCTTCCTGATATCCTGTTCGCCACCCATTGCGTGGATCACGGAACCGGAACCCAGGAACAGGAGGGCTTTGAAGAAGGCGTGTGTCATTACATGGAACACAGCCGCTCCATAAGCGCCCACACCGAGGGCAAGGAACATATAACCTAACTGGCTCACCGTAGAATAAGCCAGTACTTTTTTAATATCGTTTTGCTTTAAAGCAATAGAAGCTGCAAACAGGGCAGTAGCCAGACCGATGATCGCGATTACTGTCTGGATATGCGGCGCGAGTGTATAAATCACGTTGCTGCGTGCAATCATATAGATACCGGCGGTAACCATGGTAGCAGCGTGGATCAGGGCAGACACCGGGGTTGGACCAGCCATCGCATCCGGTAACCAGGTATATAAAGGAATCTGTGCTGATTTACCCATTGCGCCAACAAACATCAGCATGGCAATAGCGGTGATAACGCCATTGTTCATTCCCAGCGGCGCCGCTTTGGCAAACACATCAGGGAAAGTAACCGTACCAAACTGCAGGATCATGAAGAAGATGGCAATCAGGAAACCAAGGTCACCGATGCGGTTCATCACGAATGCTTTCTTAGCAGCATTGTTATAGCTGGTATTTTTAAACCAGAAACCGATGAGGAGATAGGAACAAAGACCAACGCCTTCCCAGCCAATGAACATCATCACGTAGTTAGCGCCCAGCACCAGAATCAACATGGAAAACACGAACAGGTTGAGATAAGCGAAATATCTTGCGAAGCTTTCGTCACTTTCCTCATGCATGTAAGAAGTAGAATAGATATGGATCAGGGTACCTACGCCGGTGATCACCAGCAGGAACAAGGCACTTAACTGATCTACCTGGAAGGCGAAAGGAATCTGCAGGGAGCCTACAGAAATGAAATCAAACAGGTGTACTGTCTGAGCAGAAAATCCCGGGGCTTTAACTTCCAGGAATATTAATAAGCTAATCACAAAGGACGCCAGAACTGCGCCACTGCCAACAAATCCTACCAGGGACTTGGATAAAAATCTGCGTCCCAATCCATTCACCAGGAAACCCAATAATGGTAAAAATGGTACCAGCCAAACTAGATTAATCATTTATCAATTCTATTTACGACGTCGAAAAATTTAATAATTAAGAAAGCAGAATTATTAATTTTTCAGCCTGTTAAGAATGTTAATATCTACTGAATGTGTGTTTCTGTAGACCATAGTAATTATAGCCAGTCCTACTGCTACTTCCGCAGCCGCTACCACCATAATAAAGAATACAAAGAGTTGTGCAGCCCCTGCATCTACCCGTCCTGCATCTGCCCACATTTTGGAAAATGACACCATCAACAGGTTTACTGCATTCAGCATCAGCTCTATGCACATAAAAATAATAATCGCATTTCTGCGCATCAGTACACCCATCACACCTATGCAGAACAAGGCGATACTCAGGAATATGTAATATTGAACAGGCATAAAATAAATTACGGGTTAGGAATTACGAATTACAACAGATAATCCGTATTACTATTCTTTTTTACCAATTACCACGGCGCCGATCATTGCGCTGAGGAACAAAATACTGCTCACTTCAAACGGCACCACATATTGTTTGAACAGGATCATACCGAGATTTTTAATTAACCCGATATCAGTAGCATTTGTGCTCAATGCCGGCATGCTGGCATCGCGTAATGCAGCTACCAGTACCACCAGTAAAGCCCCCCCGCTGATAGCGCCGGCGTACTTCAGCCAGTTGCGTTTCTGCGGTTCCAGGTCAGCATTCAGGTTCATGAGCATCAGCACGTACAGGAACAATACCATGATGGCCCCTGCATATACAATGATATGCACTACTGCCAGGAACTGGGCATTCATCATAATATAGTGCCCGGCTATGGTAAAGAATGTTACGATCAGGCACAACACGCTCGTCACAGGATTCTTACTCAATACCACGCCCAACGCTGATACCAGCGCCACGACCGACAGCACCATGAAAATTATTTGTTGTATACTCATTCCCATCTCTGCTATGTTTGACTATTGTATTTTTAGCTAAATGTGCGCTGTGAATAATATTATTTGCCTTCTTTCGGATGAGGAATCAGCAGATCATCTTTTCCGTAGATAAAACCTTTACGCTGATAGTTTGCAGGAGCAAAAGTTTCAGACATATACACTGCATCTTTGGGACAAGCTTCTTCACAAAAACCACAGAAAATGCAACGGAGCATATTGATCTCATATTTCGCTGCATACTTTTCTTCCCTGTACAGGTGCTCTTCTCCCTCTTTCCTTTCCGCTGCTTCCATGGTAATGGCTTCAGCAGGACAGGCTACTGCGCACAATCCGCAGGCAGTACATCTTTCACGGCCTTCTTCATCCCGGTTCAGTACATGTAAACCACGGAATACGGGACTGAAATCACGTGTCTTTTCAGGGAAACTAACGGTAGCTTTCTTCTGAAAAAGGTGCTTAAAAGTGATCCCCATACCTTTGGCAATAGCAGGGATGTACATCTTCTCGGCGAATGTCATCGGCCGGCGGTCTACTGCTTTCGCCCTGTTAGTTAATGCTTGCATAATGAATGCTTTATTTAATCCACACGTTTGGTGTGTATTTTAATCAGATAATATTAATGTTGACGTGCCAATACCAGTGCCCCGGTGATCAGCATATTTACCAGTGCCAGCGGAATCATGATCTTCCAGCCCAAACGCATCAGCTGATCGTAACGGAATCTCGGAACGGTCCAGCGCACCCACATAAAGAAGAAAATGAAAAACAGTGTTTTCAGGAACAGCGCCACAAATCCGAGGATGGTGACCATATTCGGATCCAGTCCCAGCTGATCCATATACGGGAAGGCATACCCGCCGAAGTACATGGTAGAGATCAGGGCAGAACTGATAAACATGTTGATATATTCCGCAAACAGGAAGAAACCCAGCTTCATGGAAGAATACTCCAGGTGATAACCACCGTTCAATTCGTTTTCTGCTTCCGGTAAATCGAAGGGAGCGCGGTTACATTCAGCAAAAGCGCATACCAGGAAGATGAAGAAGCCTAATGGCTGATATACTACGTTCCATAAACCATGACGCTGTTGTTCCACAATATCCTTTAAGCTCAGGGAACCGGTCAGCATCAGTAATGCGATCAGGGCCAGTCCCATTGGCAGTTCGTAGGAGATGATCTGCGAAGCGGCACGTACAGATGCCAGCAAAGAGTATTTATTATTGGAAGCCCAGCCGCCAATCATGATACCATACACACCCATGCTCACTACGCCGAAGATGAAAAGGATTCCGATGTTCACATCTGCTATCTGCAGGGAAACAGGACGGCCGGCAATTACCAGGGTATCGCCCCAGGGAATCACGGCACTGGTCATACAAGCCACCAACATCGCGATGGAAGGGCCCAGCACGAAAAGAAAGCGGTTGGCGTTGGTAGGAATAATTTCTTCTTTGAAGAAGAGTTTGCCACCATCTGCCAGTGGTTGCAGCAATCCCATAAAACCGGCGCGGTTTGGACCTAAACGGTCCTGGATCCAGGCTGCCACCTTTCTTTCACCCCAGGTAGAATACATGGCCACTACCAATGAAAGTACCAGCACCCCTGATATCAGGAGTACTTTTTCAATTATAAAAAACCAATCTATGCTTAATAAGGTCATACTTACACGTAATTACGATTGTTACTTCTTAAAATCATCAGAGTGAGCCGGGCCGTCGATCTTCGACAAATCAATGTCCGGTCTGTTTACCTGGCTTTCAGAGTGAATATTAAACAACAGTTTGGGTTGTCTTCCGTCCAATACATCCACCAGCGGATCTTTAGGTTTTACAGTATTCACGTAATGCCCCTGGGAAATAACGCTGTTACGTTCTATTTTGCGTGGACCTTCAATGATCCAGTCTTTTGCTTCTTTTTTATCAAAGCGGCAAACATCGCAGATAAAGTCTTCCACTTCGCCGTATTTATCTTTACGGGCGGTTACGCGGAATACTTCGTCGCCGCGCATCCAAAGCACAGTTTTACCGCAGCATTTTGGATTTTCGCAATTGCGGTGTGCATCTACCGGTTTCAGGAACCATACGCGGTTTTTGAACCGGAAAGTTTGATCGGTTAAGGCCCCTACCGGGCAAACGTCAATGACGTTACCGATGAAGTCATTATCGAGCGACTGGGAGATGTAGGTGCTGATTTCAGAAGCATCACCACGGCCCAGGATGCCATGTTCGCGTTTTTCGGTAAGCTGATCAGCGGTGTACACGCAGCGGTAGCAAAGGATGCAGCGCGTCATGTGCAATTTGATATGATCACCGAGATCTACTTTATCAAAAGTTCTGCGTTTAAATTCGTAGCGGGTGCTGTCGGCGCCGTGTTCGTAACTCAGATCCTGCAGGTGGCATTCCCCGGCCTGATCACATACCGGGCAATCCAGCGGGTGATTGAGCAACAGGAATTCCACTACTCCTTTACGAGCATCCAGTACTTCCGGGGAAGTGATGTTGGCTACTTCCATACCATCCATTACAGTAGTACGGCAGCTGGCCACCAGTTTAGGCATGGGGCGTGGATCGGCATCGGAACCTTTGGATACTTTTACCAGGCAGGTACGGCATTTACCGCCGCTGCCCTGCAGTTTGGAATAGTAACACATGGCCGGCGGCACTACCTCTCCTCCTATCTTCCGGGCCGCATTCAGTATGGTTGTACCGGGTTCCACCTCCACAGAGATGTTATCGATTTTAACCTTAAATAATTTTATTTCCTCCGCCATCTTAATATCTTTTGTGCTCGCGGGGAGCAACGTTTATTTTATATATTGATTCTTTATTTCAGTATATGCATACCCGTTATACAGCAGCTGGTGTTGGCGCCGGCAATGGGTCTGCGTAATGAGCCAGACCGAAATTGCGGGTCTGTGATTCTTCAGGATTTGCCACATGCCATTCAAATTCATCGCGGAAGTGGCGGATAGCTGCTGCTACCGGCCATGCTGCTGCATCGCCAAGCGGGCAGATGGTGTTTCCTTCAATTTTGCGTTGAATATCCCACAGTAAATCGATGTCGCTCATTTTGCCTTTACCATACTCGATGTTCTGCAGCACTTTCTTCATCCAGCCAGTGCCTTCACGGCAAGGGCTGCACTGACCGCAGCTTTCGTGGTGGTAGAAGCGGGCAAAGGTAAGGGTATTGCGCACAATACACTGGTCCTCGTCCATTACAATAAATCCGCCGGAACCCAGCATAGAGCCTGTTGCAAAGCCGCCATCGGCCAGGCTTTCATATGTCATCATACGGGTTTCACCTTTTGCTGTTTTCAGCAGCAGGTTAGCCGGTAACACCGGAACGGAAGAACCGCCGGGGATACAGGCTTTCAGGCGTTTGTTATTTTTGATACCACCGCAGTATTCGTCGGAGTAGATGAATTCTTCGACGGAGATATTCATTTCTATCTCATAAACGCCGGGTTTGTTGATATTACCGCAGGCAGAAATGAGTTTGGTGCCGGTAGATTTGCCGGTACCGTATTTAATATATTCGTCGCCGCCGATGTTGATAATAGGCACTACTGCAGCGAGTGTTTCCACGTTATTTACTACGGTTGGCGATTGCCATAATCCTTTTACCGCGGGGAATGGTGGTTTGATGCGCGGATTACCGCGTTTCCCTTCCAGGGATTCTATCAGGGCAGTTTCTTCACCACAGATGTAAGCGCCTGCACCACGTTGTACGTATATTTCGAGATCGAAGCCGGTGCCCTGGATATTTTTACCCAGCCAGCCTTTATTTTTTGCTTCTGCAATGGCCTGTTCCAGGATGTCCGGAATCCAGGCGTATTCACCGCGGATGTAGATGTAGCAACTGTTAGCGCCGAGGGCAAAGCTGGAGATCAGTAATCCTTCAATGAGGAGGTGGGGGATGAATTCCATCAGGTAGCGGTCTTTGAACGTACCTGGTTCCGACTCATCTGCATTGCAAACCAGGTAGCGCGGAACGCCTTCCGGTTTGGCGATGAAACTCCATTTCAGGCCGGTAGGGAAACCCGCACCGCCACGGCCTCTCAGGCCACTCTTCTTCACTTCATCCAGTACGCCGTCCGGCCCCAGGGTTTTCAGCGCTTTTTCAGCTGCAGCATAACCGCCGTTGCTCCGGTAGGTGTCATAGTACCGGATGCCTTCAATATGTGCTTTATCTAACAGTAATTTGCGTCCCATTGTCTTCCTTATGGTGTAATGTTACCGGTATTCCCGGCGCCATTATCAGATTTGTGTATATCTTTTATGCCTTACGTATGCCGTGTTGCGAAATGCGTTCTGCCAGTCTGTAAAACAGGAGCCCGGCACTTACGCCACAAATAACGGAAACCAGCCAGTTATCGATCCGCCATAATGCGGTGAGTAACGCCATCAGCAGTATTGCTTCCACTACCTGTAATTTGTGGCGCTGATACATTTCCTTAAAACGCATGATCAGGTTATTTTTTGGATGCATCAGTTGGCGTTTGCTTTAGATCTGCATTCTGCGATGATTTCATCTACTTTAGCCGGTGTAAGGTGCTCCCGGTAATGTTTTCCCAATTGCATCATGGGAGCATAACCACAGGCGCCGAGGCATTCCACCGTTTTAAGGGTAAACAGCCCGTCGGCGGTAGTTTCACCTACGCCGATACCCAGCTTATTTTTAATGTAATCAATGATCTGATCAGAACCACTTACCATGCACGGGCCTGTTTGGCACACCTCAAATAAATAGGTGCCTACCGGTTTCAGGTTAAACATGCTATAGAAAGTAGCTACCTCATACACTTCAATTGATTGCAGTTGCAGTAAAGTTGCAACGTAGTCCATTGTTTCTGCACTCAGCCATCCACCAAATGCTTCCTGAGCCAGGTGCAACACCGGTATCAACGCACTTTTCTGCTTCCCTTCCGGGTAGCGTGCAATGATTTCTTTTACTTTATTCAGTTTCTCTTCAGAAAATTGAACCACAGCCATTATTTTATTCAGCTTTAATCTTCGAAATATTCAATAGCGTAACTACGCATCCAGTTCACCTGCGATCAGGTTCAGGCTACTCATACAAACGATCGCATCGCTCAACATGGCGCCTTCCACCAGTTCGGCGTAGGCCTGGTAGTAAATGAAGCATGGACGACGGAAGTGCAGCCTGTAAGGACTACGGCCACCATCGCTGATCAGGTAAAAACCAAGTTCGCCATTGGCGCCTTCCACTGCGTTGTACACTTCACCCGGAAGCATGTCTGCTTCACCCATCACAATTTTAAAGTGATAGATGAGCGCTTCCATCTTTGTATAAACATCCTGTTTTTCAGGGAGGTAATAAGCAGGTACATCTGCGTGGAACACATCTGCCGGCAGGCTTTTCACCTTATCCATGGCCTGGCGGATGATACTGAGACTTTCCCACATTTCTGCGTTACGCACCTGGAAACGGTCGTAGCTGTCGCCGGTAGTACCTACCGGTATGGAGAAGTCGAAATCCTGGTAAGAGCTGTAAGGATTGGCTACACGTACATCGTAATCCACGCCTGCTGCGCGCAGGTTTGGACCGGTGAAGCCGTAGCTGAGTGCCCTTTCTGCAGTGATAGCACCTACGCCCTGTGTACGTTCCATGAAGATACGGTTACGGGTAAGCAGGGTTTCAAACTCTTTCAGTACAGCAGGATATTCGTTCAGGAAGCGTTCTATTTTTGCGAAAGCTGCGGGTGTGAAATTTCTTTCAAAGCCCCCAATACGACCAATGTTGGTAGTAAGACGGGAACCGCAGATCTCTTCATATATTTCGTATATCAGTTCACGGTAGGTCATCACGTATACGAAACCGGTTAATGCGCCGGTATCTACTCCCATTACGGAGCTACAGATCAGGTGATCTGCAATACGCGCCAGCTCCATGATAATAACACGCAGGTAATCCACTCTTTTAGGCGTTTCAATGCCCAGGAGCTTTTCTACGGTCAGTAACCAGCCCATATTGTTAATAGGGGCAGAGCAGTAGTTCAAACGGTCTGTCAGTGGCGTGATCTGGTAATAGGGACGGCGTTCTGCGATCTTTTCAAATGCGCGGTGGATATACCCTACGGTAGAAACAGCGCTCACAATACGTTCGCCATCGATTTCCAGAATGTTCTGAAATACGCCATGCGTGGCCGGGTGTGTAGGACCCAGGTTGAGCGTGGTCGTATCTTTTTCTATAGAGCCTTCCGGCAGCTTTATATGTTGTTTCTGATCTAACATAACCTCGTTGTATTAAAGATTTCCTCCCCTTCCAAACATCTCATCATCTTTATCAATACGCATGGAGTCTTCCAGCGGAAATTCCTTTCTCATGGGGAAATAGGTCATTTCGTCCACATTCAGCACACGGATCAGGTTGGGATGTCCTACAAAGTTGATCCCGTAGAAGTCGTAAGTTTCGCGTTCCATCCAGTTGGCCGATGCGTACAGCTGGGTAGCGGTAAAAACGTCCGGTTTGGCTACGGGTGTGAATACTTTCAGACGGAGCCTGATGTTATCCTGCAGGTTGTGCAGGTGATATACTACTGCCAGTTCTTCGTTTTTCCTGTCGGGATAATGCACTGCGGTGATATCCGTTAAAAAACGAAAACGCAATTCCTCATCATCAAACAGGAATTGCATTACTTTCAGGTTATAATCTTTCTGTGCGGTGAGGGTAAGCAGCCCAAACGGCTCTTCAAAGCCGGTTAGCACATCTCCAAACTTCTCCGTCAGGCGTTGCTGTATGCGTTCGTTTGTTAAAGACATTAACAATTTGAAATTTACGATTTACAATTAACCATTCCCCTCTCCTTACTTGATACCGTAAGACTCCATCAGTTCTTTATACCTGTCGGAGTTACGGCGGCGGAGACTTTCCTGGCCTACCAGGGCCTGTATTTTCATGAAGCCATCGATGATACCTTCCGGTCTGGGAGGGCATCCTGGCACATATACATCTACCGGGATCACCTGGTCGATTCCCTGTAATACAGAGTAAGTATCAAATATACCACCGCTGGAAGCGCAGGCGCCTACGGCCATTACCCAGCGTGGCTCTGCCATCTGCAGGTATACCTGGCGCACAATAGGTCCCATTTTTTTGGAAATGGTACCCATTACCATGAGTAAATCGCACTGTCGTGGCGTAAAGGCCATACGTTCTGCCCCGAAACGGGCCATATCGTAAGTAGCCGCCATGGTAGCCATGAATTCGATTCCACAGCAGGAGGTAGCGAATGGTAAAGGCCAGATGGAGTTTTTACGCGCCAAACCTATTACCTTGTCAAAAGAGGTGGCATAAAATCCTTCACCGGAATATCCCTCGGGGATTTCCACCATCTTCACCTTGTTATTATATTGAACCGGACGAGCCATTGGTTTTAATTTAAAGAGTTAATTAATCTTCCCATTTCAGAGCACCCTTCTTTGTGATATAGATAAATCCACACAAAAAGAAGCCCACAAACATCAGCACGGCCGTAAAGCCTTCCCATCCCAATTCCCTGAAATTAACCGCATAAGGGTAGAAAAAGATTACTTCTACATCAAATAACACGAAAAGAATAGCGGTCAGAAAGTATTTGATGGCTACCGGCTGGCGGGCGTTACCCTTTTGCTCGATACCACTTTCAAAGTTGATAAGCTTGTCGCTGGTTTTGCGTTTAGGACCTAAAAAGTGAGTAGCTAACATCGTGATCCCAACGAAACCTAAAGCAGCAATTAATTGCAGTACTATAGGGAAATAGCTAAAAGGAGTAGTCGTTGCTGACAAAAATACAGTTTCTGTATACATAAGCTTCCCGATAAAAACATTGTCCGAATGCGCAAAAATACTGTAAGTTGACCAATTATCAAATCTATTAAGAGTTAAAATATTATCTTTTTTCACCAACCGGAAACTAAAAAACCTCCTGCGGGTACAGGAGGTTTTTAGCAATTATATGTAATTAATAACTATTTCTTGTTCTGACCCTGCTTTGCAGCTGGTTTGGCGGCTGGTTTTTCACGGGCAGCCATATTTTCGTTGATCTGTTTAACAGCGGTGTTATTCGGATCTAAGGCAGTCAGTTTATCAGCATATACTTTTACATTGGCTTTATCTTCCTTAAAGTAGTAGTATAACAGCTCATAAGTGTAAGCGTTGATCAGCGTACCCCTGTTTTTAGCAGGATCAACTTCAGAGATTTCTATGTATTTATCATAGAAAGGTTTTGCTACACCGGCCTGGGCCTGTGGATCTTTAGCAAAATTGCTCTGGCCTCTCCAGTAGTAACCGGTACCCAGCTCAGGTTTTGCTTCAATTACTTTCTGGAAAGCAGAATCGGCTTTAGCCAGCAAAGTAGTATCGAAAGGCTTAACATTTACGGCACCGTAGTAGTAGTTGATACCTACGTTGAAGTAATCGATCGCCTGCAGTTGCTCTTTATTAGCGAGAGATAATTCGTTCGCTTTTGCATACCATTCTGCCGCAGCAGTGTAGTTACGGGCTCCTTTCAGCTGCTCTGCGATCTGGATAAAGGTTTCCGGATCTTTTGTAGTGATAGAACCTGCATATTTTTCCAGGTAAGCCAGGGCCTTTGTATTGTATTGGTTCTGGGTAGCGGAATCAGAAGATTTCAGCTTCATGTAGATGGCTGACAACAGTTTGTAATCCGCAGAATCCAGTTTGCTTTCTCCCACCTGCTGCACATAAGTATCCATTGTTTTCTGCGCGTTCAGGGAATCACCTTTCTGGAGGTAAGAGTCCCCGATCAGCAGTACCAACTGGTTCTTATAGGCGTCGGTGGCATTTGGCAATGCTGCCTGACCTTTACTGATAGCGGCATCATAATCTTTCTTGAAGAAAGAAATAGAAGCTGACAGCAGTTCATTCTTGGTTTTATCAGCAGGATCGGCTACTGCCATATATTTCTCCAGGTATTGCGCTGCATTTTCCCAGGAAAGCTGATCTTTTTTAGGAGTGGTGTAGAACAGAAACAGTTCATATAAGGCCGGACCATATTTCGGATCCATGTTGGTGGCTTTCGTATAATCTGCTACTGCTTCTGCTTTCAGCCTGGCGTTATAGTTCACCAAACCCTGTTTCATTACTGCTTCAGCGTTGTTTGGATCAAGTTCCAGTGCTTTTTCATAAGTGGTGATGGCTTTACCGCCGTTTTCACCACCGAGGAAGCGGTAAGCATCTCCCAGCTCAATATAATCGGCTGCAACGGGAGTATATTGTTCTTTTTTCTTACGGCCTTCGTTGTTCAGGAGTTTCTCCATTACAGTGAGGGCATAAGCGCGGTCGCCACCTTTGATTTCGCTGTTTGCATCAGCAATAGCGCGGGCAACATCTCCATCGCGGCCCTGTGTGGCGGCGCTGGCGGCATCAAATTTCTGTTTTGCGGCGGCGGCATTACCATTGATCAGATCAATACGGCCCATACCAGCCTGCAGTAAAGCAGATGTGGGTACTGCCTGTAAGCCTTTCTGGAAGGTAGCAGCAGCACCTGCAGCATCATCCATTCCGAGTTGGGCTATACCGAGGTAATAATACGCTTTGTCTTCCGTAGGCTTTGCTGCGATCACTTTCTCTAAATTCTGCTTGGCAGACAGGTACTTACCGTAATACAGGTCTTTCAGTCCGTCCTCCACAGATTGGGCCATCACACCGCTTGAGGCGGCGCAAAGCAATGCTACGATTAAACTTTTCCGTTTGTTCATGCAATCTGGTTTTTTAGTTTTAGTTGTGTTTTTCTTCTACTTAAGGTTGGCTTCCCTGAATACTACATTCAATCTCGCCGGGAATAAACGGAACTGCTTCATTACCAGCTGTCCCTCATAACTACCGAGAAAGGTTGCAAATCCACTGCCAAGTCCATGATATGGTTCTTTCAGGCAATAGAAGAAGCCGCGTTTTAACGGATAGGTGCCAATACCAATATAGGCCTGGTATGGCTTAACAAATTCTGAACCATTGTCTGCTCTTAGTCTGACTACAGATACCTCACGTGTAAAAGCCATAGACAATGAATCGTTCGGATCAGAGATCCAGCTAACACCTATAACACCAATCGCGTCTTTGTTTTTTGTCACATAATCCACCACTTCCGGGTTGGTTTTCGCAGCCATTGTATTGGTTGGCAGAGGTTTACCCTTGTTGATGGAATCCATGATATACCGCACGGTGCTTGAGTTGGCATTGTCAAACACCAGTTGCCACTTCCTGTCTTTATTGGTGCCGTCCATAATCTCACGTACCTGATTCATATTCAACACAGAATCAGGATTCTCCTTATTTACCACCAGCGCAAGCGCGTCCCAGGCAAGTAAAAGGCTGTTAGGCGTAATTTTGATTTGCTTGAAGTAATCGCGTTCCTGCTGGTTGAAATCGCGGGTAACGATTACCAGGCGGGCACTATCATTTAAAAGATCTTTAAAGCAATCAGCCTCCGGTTTATAGGTAGGGATGATATGTGCTTTTGGATACAGCGATTGAAAAACTTTTATTTCCGAATCAATCAGCGGCTTATATGTCTCATCCACACTTATATGGATGGTGCCTTCTGTAGCTGTATCTAATTTTTTCGCATTTGGATTCTGTCCGCAAGCGGCCATCATCAATGTAATAGCTGCTAAATATACAGCATTCATTCTTTCTAAACTGAAAAACATATCACACCTCTTTAGTTCCTGTTAAAAAAAAGTTTTCTCACTCCATTATAAACCCTAAAGAGGCCGTAAACTATTAAAACCGCACCAACAATACTCATCATCTGTGGCGATATTCTAAATTCCCCGAATCCCAGTTTCTCCGCAAAGATTGCGAACAAACCAAAGAGGATAAAAAATATTCCCCTGATCAGCTCACCCATTGGCCGATACCTGTTTTCCTGCCGTCTGCTTGTTTGTTCTTCGTGTGTTTCCATGTTGCGAATTACAATTATACAAAAAATAATTTTTTAATCGGTCATAGAGAATTTTAGAGGAATGTTAAAAAACTGACTTAAAACCGCACCCTTTTGCTTGTCCAGCCGCAATTTGAGGCATTTTTTCAACATGTTGTTATTTTTTGATTTACAATATGATCATTTACTGACTATTACAATTTGCGGCAAATACTTCTTTGTAACTCATAAATCCCCGTTTTTTTCTTCTAATTCCTGTTAAAAGATGCAAATACACCCACATTTCCATAATATCTTGTAGGTTTGCGGCCTGATATTCAAATATTCATCCGCATGAAGATATTGATGGTTTGCCTGGGTAATATTTGCCGCTCCCCCCTTGCAGAAGGGATTATGAGGCACCTGGCAGCAACAAGGGGACTGGACTGGGAAATTGATTCTGCCGGTACCGGCAACTGGCACGTGGGCCATTCACCAGATCACCGCTCCATAAAGGAAGCCCGGAAAAATGGTGTGGATATCACCGGCTTACGGGGCAGGCAGTTCCAGACCGCCGATTTTGATACCTTTGACCGCATCTATGTAATGGACAGGAATAATTATGCCGATGTGCTGCGCAAAGCCCGGAACAACTCGGATAAAGCAAAAGTAGCCTTCCTGCTGCCGGATCAGCAGGATGTACCTGACCCCTGGTTTGACGATGCCCTGTTTGCTCCTGTTTATAAAATGATCTATCAGGCCTGTGAAAACATCGCAGACCAGCAACCATAAAACTTTTAATATTTTTCAGAGATGATAAAGCCCGGTATTCCTAAAGGCACCCGTGATTTTGGCCCGGTGGTAGTGAGAAAACGTAATTATATTTTCCAGACCATCCGCGAAACCTTTGAGGTATTTGGTTTCCAGCCGTTGGAAACACCCGCGATGGAGAATTTATCCACCCTCACCGGCAAGTACGGAGAGGAAGGAGATAAACTGATGTTCAAAGTACTGAACAACGGAGAGATCTATAACGAAGCCCATCAGGCTAAAGATAATAAGGAACTCGTTTCCGCCATTACTGAAAAAGCATTGCGCTACGACCTCACCATTCCATTCGCACGCTACGTGGTAATGAACCAACACGAACTGGCCCTTCCCTTTAAACGCTACCAGATGCAACCCGTATGGCGCGCAGACAGACCGCAGAAAGGCCGCTACCGCGAGTTTTATCAATGTGACGCCGACGTGGTGGGCAGCAATTCCTTACTTAATGAAGTAGAATTACTGCTGATATATGATACCGTGCTAACAAAACTTGGCTTGCAGGGTTATGAATTACGCATCAACAACCGTAAAATATTATTCGGCCTCGCTGAAGTGATCGGTAAAACGGAATTACTCACCGATATTACCATCTCCATAGATAAACTTGATAAAATTGGTGCAGACGGCGTAAGAAAAGAATTACAGGAACGAGGTTTAACCCCTGCCGATATTGACACCATCGAAAAGTTCCTGGCGATTGAAGGGAGCAGCGAAGAGAAACTGGCACAACTGAAAGAACTCCTTCAGTCTTCTTCCACCGCGTTAAAAGGTATTGAAGAATTGTCGTTTGTGCTCAACTCCGGCTATGCTACCTTCAATACCACTCCCATCATTGATGTGACGCTTGCACGTGGACTTAATTACTACACCGGACTAATCGTGGAAGTAAAAGCCCCGGCTACCGTGAAAATGGGCAGCATTGGCGGTGGTGGCAGATATGATGACCTTACCGGCCTCTTTGGCCTGCCAGGTATTTCCGGCGTAGGGATCTCCTTTGGCGTTGACCGTATTTACGATGTGCTGGAAGAACTGAAACTATTCCCGCAAACGGCGCAGCAATCTACCAAAGTATTATTCCTCAACCTGGGAGAAGCCAGTTCCCGCGCAGCTTTCAGCTATATGATGCAATTACGTCAGCAGGGCGTTGCCGCGGAGTTATTCCATGAACCAGCGAAGATGGATAAACAAATGAAGTATGCAGATAAAAGAGCAATTCCTTATGTCATTATCCTCGGAGAATCTGAACTGCAGGAAAACCTGGTAAGCGTAAAAAACCTTACCACGGGCCAGCAGGAGAAGATCAGCGGGGCGGAATTGATCAGCTACGCATTTTGAATAAACTCATTTCAAAATAAACAAAGAGGGCTGCACAATTAATTGTGCAGCCCTCTTTGTTTATCAGAAGAAACTAACTATTTAGCACCTTTAAATGCATCCAAACCACATTTCAGCCAGTCTGCATATGCTTTTGGGTCCGGTGTGTAACCAACAGGATGTGTCAGCAACTTTTCATCAGGACTAATTAATACATAAAATGGCTGGGAGTTATTGGTGAAGTTTTCTGTTTGCATAGTGGCAAACTTGTCTCCTATTGTTTTAATCTCCTTTTTAAACCCATTGCTGGTAGTAAACAGGAATTGCTGATCTTCGGGCAATAACTTCCTGTCATCCACGTAAAGAGAAACCAAAATGTAATCTTTCTCTATCAACACTTTTACTTCGTCTTTAGGCCAAACGTTCTCCTCCATTTTACGACAGTTAACGCATGCCCAACCCGTGAAGTCAAGCAACAGGGGTTTGTTTTGCTCTTTAGCCAGTTTGAGTGCTTTCTCGTAATCGTTTACTACATTGGCTTCCACTCCTTTGGCCGCATCTTCTCCATAAATGCTGTAATTCAACGGTGGGGGAAATCCACTGATGAGTGAACGGTTCGCATATTTAGTATTGGTGACTCCTGGCAACAGGTATACTGTAAATGCCAGGAAAATCAAGGCAAGAACGATTCTGCCTTTGCTAAGTTTCTTAATCGGAGAATCGTGTGGGAAACGAATTTTCCCAAACAAATACAATACAATACAAAATCCGATAATGATCCAGATAGCAAAGAATACTTCGCGTTTCAGAAGCCCCCAATGCTTAACCAGATCCGCATTTGAAAGGAACTTAATGGCCATCGCCAATTCCAGAAAACCTAATACTACCTTTACAGAAGTAAGCCATCCCCCAGATTTGGGCAATGAATTAAGCCACCCTGGAAACAGTGCAAAGAGCGCAAAAGGTAACGCAAGTGCAAATCCAAACCCGGCCATACCTACCGACAACTGAATAGCTCCACCATCTGTCGATAAAGAGCCCGCCAGTAAAGATCCCAGAATAGGACCAGTACATGAGAAAGACACAAGGGCCAATGTTAATGCCATGAAGAAAATTCCAACAAGACCTCCCACACTGCTTTTGGCATCTACTTTATTAGCCAGGCTACTTGGCATCTGGATTTCAAAATAGCCGAAGAATGAGATAGCGAATACAATGAAAATGACGAAAAAAGTAAGATTTAGCCAAATGTTGGTGGAAATATTATTCAATATTTCCGGATTCAATGAATCCAGGAAGTGGAATGGCAAGCTGAGAAGTACATATATCAGGAAAATGAAAAAGCCGTATATGATAGCGTTCATCACCCCTTTTTTCCTGTCCTTTGATTGTTTTGTAAAGAATGATACTGTTAATGGAATCATTGGGAATACACATGGTGTAAACAACGCGATGAACCCTCCTAACATACCAAGAATAAATAACCCCCAGAGGCTCTTTTTGGCACTGCCTTCCTGGCCTGTGCCACCACAATCTTTTACAGGATGTTGTAAATCGATAGCTGTGCGCTTTAATGTTTGCGCATTATCCGCAGATTCCTGTAAGCCAGCGGCCACATTTATCAGGTTACCTGAAGCGTCTTTATTGAACTTAAAAGCCTCTTCTTCCGGCCCGGCTACCTCTTCTCCTTTCAGTGCCATATAGTTAACACTGCCTTTGATGCTGGCGGGAACTGGTCCATCGAATTTTACCGCTGCCACCAGTTCTACCTCATTTTCAAAATATTTGATTTCCAGATTATCGAATAATGGTTCTTTGCGGTTTTCCAGTTTACCATTTTCTGTGATACCTGTAATAGTGGCTTTTACGCTGCTATCCAGTACTACCCTGGTATTAGGATCATCGTTTCCCATTGTGGTGGAAAAAAGCAACCAGCCTTTTTCTACAGTGCCCTTCAGATGCAGCACATATTCCTGGTCAGTTTTCTTTTCTGCAGAAAACTGCCATTTAACAGGCTTCGGGCTTGCGTCCTGCGCGTTTGCACTAAGTGCGAACAGGGCAAAGACAGGTATTAGAAATGAAAGCAAATGCTTCATATAGTCAATAGGCTTTAAATAATATAAATCTGAGAAAACAAGAAACGAGTTCCGTTGAGGAACTCGTTTTGCAAGTATTGTTATCAGTTACCGGATTCAATTTATTTTCCTCCAACACTTACTGCAAATTCCACTTCTTTCGGTGGCAGGCACTGATGGTCATCACAAACCATGTACTCCACAGATCCTTTTACTTTGGTAGCGGCTTTGCCTTTTACCGTTACTTTTTGTACAAAGTCTACAGAGCTTTCGTAGAATTTCAGTTCTGAGTTAAAGTTTTTGTCGAATGACTTATGCAGTTTACCTACTTCTTCCACCTTACCTACAGCGGCAGTCAGTGGATTTTTGGTGAACTTAAACGAGGTAGCTACCGGACCTTCTCCCGCTTCCTGTGCGTACAGATGCCAGCCGGCATCGATCGTAGCAGTAGCGTGTACTTCGTAGGTAGTGGCATTCACCTTCTTCGCAGTAAAGCTCCATTTTACCGGGTTCTCTATCTGTGCACTTGCCAGGATGGGCAAGGCGAATAAAGCCAGTGCTGTTAATAATTTTTTCATGCTTTTCTTTTTAATTGGTTGGTTGATTTTAATCTATCTAGTTGTTATTGATCAGACTTTGTAAGATCAGCTGCCCGTCTGTATTACCCAGGGCCAGGCTGGTAGCCCTTTCCGGGTGAGGCATCATACCAAAAACATTTTTTGCTTTGTTACAGATGCCTGCTATGTTACGGATGGCGCCGTTATGGTTAGCAGTTTCAATAATGTTGCCAAACTCATCGCAGTAGCGGAATAACACCTGGTTGTTCTTAAACAGCTCATCCAGGGTAGCGTCGTCGGCATAGTAACGGCCTTCTCCGTGTGCGATCGGGATCATTAATGGTCTGCCGGCTACATCTTTGGTGAGGGATGCAGTGGTATTTTCGCTTTTCAGGTATACATTTTTGCAGATGAACTGCTGGTGCTGGTTCTGTAATAATACGCCCGGCAGAAGACCTGCTTCACATAATACCTGGAAACCGTTGCAAACACCAATGACACGGCCACCTTTGTTGGCAAATTCAATCACACTCTGCATCATAGGGCTAAATTTCGCAATAGCGCCGCAACGCAGGTAGTCGCCAAAGGAAAAGCCGCCCGGTAATACGATACAATCTTCTGTGCTGAATGCGCTCAGGTCTTTATCCTTATGCCACAGTTCTATAACTTCCTGTCCCAGGTCATTACGCAGGGAATCAATCATATCATGATCACAATTAGAACCGGGAAAGGTGACAACGCCAAATTTCATCTGAAAATGTTTTGTGTTTATGTGTAAATAATGCTTTTAAAAAACGTTTTTCCCCACATTTTTGCCACCATTTATACGAATGACAAAACTAATGGGAAAGGACAAAATTACTTCGCCGTTCGCAATTTTCCATTGCCGTTTGTCCTGATTTAACAAATTACTGGTAATCAGGCCCTTAAAATGAAGGGATCAGCTGAAATATTGCATAACAATCACATATGCCAGTGCAAAGAAGTGGATAATGTTGGCAAAAGTGTCGTTGGTAACCGACCAGAATACGTTGCCGGCGAACATGGAAATCGGCAAAACTGCCAGTACCCAGTAGGCTGCTGAAAAGTGAACATTAAAGAACGGTACCATCATGGCTACCAGTACATATATGATGAGTGCCGCCCATATTTTACGGCCCTGTATCAACATTTTTTTAAGCGGGCGCTGCAACAGCAGCCATCCTATCACGAAAAAGAGCAAACAGGCGATCATGGCGCCCCAAACCTTATAATCGGTGATCATGGGCAACGAGGCGCCCATATTCGGGATTTTCCAGAGCAGGGTCATCTGACCGGTGAGGAACAGGTAGGTGCCCATCAGGTATAACGGACAAATCAGGCCCAGCAGGGCAATGATCCATTCCGCCAGCCGGAAAGCCCGCATAATCAGCATGCTGGACAGCAACAAAGAACAGAATATAACAGAAGGAAAGTAAAAGAGCCCGCTTATCCCCAGTGCAAACCCGATATTAAACACTACATCACGGGCGGAGGTACGTGTATACAACTCCGTTATACTGGTAAATACCCACAACATGATGAGGTTTACGATCAGTGCCGGAGAAAATACGTTCCAGCTTTGCAGCATGGACGTAAACAGCAGGTAACACATGGCCGGCAGGTAAGTAGGCCGCGGAAATAACCGGTGATGATTAATGATACGGGTGAAAAGCAGGGATTGCAGAAACAGCAGTAGCACGGCCATTGACGTAAACACCAGCGGGCTGCCGCCTGTAAACGTATGCATCCATTTCACCAGCAGGTGATACAAAAGCCCTTCTGATCCGTCTGCCATATAGGTAGATGGGTGGATCAGATAGTAAAACTTAACAACCAGCGTGTATATTAACAACAGCAATACCGTTAGCGGATTGCCTGAGCGGAAAAATCTTATCACAGTGCAAAGGTGTGATTAAAAGTCAATTTTAGCAAAGCAAATATAATTCCTGTAAATGCATGGTATCACTACCGTACGGCCACTGATTTGTTTGCCATACCGGGGCATCCAGGTGAAACCCTTATCCAGGTTACGCAGCGTAGGCATGCGGTTCACTTTACCTCCCGGGGCCAGACTTACATCTGTCAACATATAATTCCTTCTGTCCAGTTCATTATACAGAAAACGTAATTCGCTGCCCACGTTTACCATCAGGTAAGACAGGTACAGGTCGGCGTTATCGTCATACTGGCTCTTATGAACAAAGTTATTCCACTGCATATTGCCCTCATCGTCGAAAGACAATACCGCTACGTTATCATAATGATAACGTAATCCCTGTGAATTATTCCAGTAGTAGGGATTGTAGTACATGGAAGAGTAAGGCGAGTAGTAATAGGGGGCGTACATGCCGCCGTAAGGACTGCCGTACATATAATTCCACCGGTTCCAGGGCTGGTAGCGGGAAGAGGTGGAGAAAGATTCTGCCGTAAGGAGGAATCCACCGTTACTGGTATTGATGATCTTACGGATGAAGTAGTCGTTAAAGGCCGCGGCGGTGCTGGATTCGCCACGGGCATTCATTTTCAGGTCATCGGGGAATACCTGCGATTTCTCATACACCGTTTTATGATTGGCGTAGTCGTACTTGTACAGATACAAGCCATCTACATTTCCCCTTTTCTGTTTATAATAAAAAGCGGTGACCAGGGCCGTTTGCTTATTATTATCAAGCTTCATTTTCACTTCATCCAGCAGCTGTGCTTTGAAGGCCATTACAGAGGTTTCAAAGCTGTCGACCAGCGAACGTTTCACGACCATACTGCCGCTCACCACATAGTCGCGGTTGGACGTGCGTTCCAGCTTATTAAAGAGCAGGTCGCCGGTATTGGTAAGATTAAAGTTGCTGAGGAACTGTTTCTTTTGCATGGGCATGGATAAACGGCTGTTGTTCACCAGGCTCATGGCACTGTCGTACAGGAAGGTATAGAATACGTTGTTGTTTTCGTTATCCTGGTTGATCTTATACACCATGATGCGATTCTTATCTTCCGATACTTCAACAGAATATACTTTGTTCTCTTTGGAGTAGATACCGATGCGGGTGGAGTCGATCAGGATGGGTGCATCTGCAAATTTAGCTTCCGGCGACATGGTGGCGCAGAAACTGTATACCGCATCCTTGCGCTGGAATTGGTAGATCATCAGCACTTTATCCAGATAGGCCACAAAATCCATACTGATCACCTTACGGGGCAGGAAGTCCAGTTTAACCCTTTCTTTCAGCTGCATCGCATTGTCATATACAGACACCACATAGTCGCCGCGGTCTGTTTTATACACCAGTATATTCCCTGCTACCTTGCCAATAATCTCAAACTCGGTGCTTTTATAGTCGTCCTTCTCCGGTTCAGAATAGGTTATTTTCTGTGCCGTTGCTGCTGTGCCGGCGAAAAGCAGCAACAATAATAACTGTAGGCGGTATAGCGTATGCATGCGGTTATATAGATTTCAGATATTTTTGTGATAATGCAGATGGCCCATTTGTATGTGCCATTTTCAAACTTACATTAAAATTCAGAAATTAACTTGTCAATTTAAAGCCGGTAAGTCCTGCTTTTACATAAATTCCAAAAGGCCCGATTTATTGTGTATTTTTAATAAATTATTTTAAAAAAGCAGCTATTATTGGATGGAAACCGTTATTATAACCGGTGGAACAGGACTTATAGGGACGGCATTAACCCGGCTGCTGCTGGAGCGCGGCTATAAGGTGATTATTCTCAGCAGGCGTCCTGATAAACGCAGCAACACGAATGTAACATATGCCCACTGGAACGTGGAATCCCAAACCATAGATAAAGAAGTTATTCAACAGGCGGATTATATCGTACACCTGGCGGGCGCCAACGTGGAAGAGAAACGTTGGACAGCAGCGCGTAAACAGGAAATCATTGACAGCCGTACCCAAAGCAGTGAATTAATTTTCACTGCGCTTAAAAACTTCCCCAACAAGGTAAAGAAGGTGATCAGCGCTTCAGCAACAGGTTATTATGGCGACTTTACAGACCACATCTTCACCGAAACAGACCCTCCTGCTACCGACTACCTGGCCACCACCACCCATGCCTGGGAACAAAGCATTTCCAAAGTAACTACACTTGATAAAAAGCTGGTGATTTTCCGGACCGGCATTGTGCTCAGCCCCGATGGCGGCGCTTTAAAGGAATTCTACAAACCATTGCGGTTTGGATTTGCCACCATACTTGGATCTGGCGAACAATTTGTTCCCTGGATACATATTCACGACATTGTACGGTTGTACTTCAATGCTATTGTGAACGACCGGCTGGAAGGCGTTTACAATGCAGTGGCGCCCAATCCTGTTACCAACCGTGAACTGATACTCAGTATGGCCCGGATGGCCAAAGGACGCAGCTTTATGACTACCTATGTACCTGCTTTTGCCCTGAAACTGGCATTGGGGGAAATGAGTGTGGAAGTATTGAAAAGCGTGAAAGCGTCTGCCGACAAAATACAACGAACCGGTTTCCAGTATTCTTATCCTACCATTAACGATGCAATGGAGCAGCTGTTTAGCCGATAACGGTTTTCTCCATAGCAGCAGCTTTCAGTAAGCACTCTTCCCATTCTTTTTCCGGATCACTGTAAAAAGTGATGGCAGATCCGGTCTGAAAAGAGAGGTAGCGGTTATCTGCGTTGTACAGTATGCTGCGGATCACCACATTAAAGTCGAAATCACCTGCCGGCGTAATATATCCTATGGCTCCGGAGTAAAGTCCCCGGCGGGTTTGCTCATATTGTTCAATCAGTTGCATCACCCTTAATTTTGGCGCGCCTGTCATGGATCCCATCGGGAAAGCATTCCGCAATACTTCCGTGAAGGGCGTTTCGGGAGATAATTGTGCGGAGACGGTAGAAATCATGTGATGCACATGGGCAAAGGAATAGATGCCAAACAGTTCTGTTACCTCCACGGTGCCCTGCAAGGCAGTATGGGATAAATCGTTGCGAACAAGATCTACTACCATTACATTTTCTGCACGTTCTTTCGCACTGTTCAGCAGGTCCTGTTGCAGCTGGCGGTCTGTTACCGGGTCTGCATCTTTCCGGCTGGTGCCTTTAATCGGCTGGGAGATAACGGTGTTGCCTTTCTTTTGCACAAACCGTTCCGGGCTGGAACAGGCAAGGTAACGGTGATCCAGGCGATAATATGCGGCAAAAGGCGATGGCGACAAGGCATTGAGCCGGGTAAATAAAGCCGGTGGATGTATGCTGATATTTTCCATGAAGTTTTCGCGGCAGAAATTAACTTCATAGCAATCGCCCTGCAGGATGTGTTGTTGCAGGCTTTTCACTGCGGCAATATAGCGTTGGTGATCCAGGCGGCTTTGCAGTGGCTGCACCGGGGAAGTAACTACGGGTGTAGGATCCGGCGGCAGGTGCAATACTGCTGTAAGGATCTCCTGCGCGTCTTCCCTGGTAAAGGCTTCTCCACCGATATGCACCTGGTCTTTTTGCAGTTGTATGATGATGCGGGGCACAAAAAAGTGCATATCCGGAAAACCGATACCATCGTAGTGGTGTGAATGCAGACCTGCCGTTTCGTTTTTGAGATCATAGGCAAGGTGCCCGAAGAGCCAGCCGGCGTGTGTTTGATGGAATTGCTGTAAAGCGGGGAATGCGTTGCCGGCGTTTACTTCGAGGGTATGCAGTGCATCTGCAGCGAGTATGGCTTCATATTGATGCCAGGGAGAATCGTAATTATTATTGTCTAAAAAACAACAAATGTTGAACTGGTTTCCCCAATCCAACATTTGTTGTTTAAATATTTTCTGATTATCAACCGGAAAAGTGTGAAATATCCTGATAACAATCGTGTTTAGTGCTTAAAAATCATCATCGTCATCATCAAAACGATCGTTGAACAGATCCATGTCTTTGAATTCATCATCGATACCCAGATCGTCGTCATCATCGGCTTTTTTGCTGCCAGTGCTGGGACGGCCGCGTTTACCTTTCGACTTAGGCATGTCAAATTCCTCAAAATCAGGATCATAATCATCATCTTCTCCTTTCTCCCACGC
Organism: Chitinophaga sp. W3I9; assembly: GCF_050434025.1. NCBI lineage: Bacteria > Pseudomonadati > Bacteroidota > Chitinophagia > Chitinophagales > Chitinophagaceae > Chitinophaga > Chitinophaga sp. W3I9. The sequence continues at coordinate 1,682,571 of NZ_JBNPWC010000001.1, read as the reverse complement.
ATCATCTACATCATCCTCTTCATCTGCGTCGTCTTCTTCCTCATCATCATCTTTACGTTTTGATTTGGATGCAGACTTATCTGATTTCTTTGAGGCAGATTTGGAAGGTTTCACATCTTCATCATCCTCCTCATCATCATCATCATCCACCTCTTTCTTAGGCTTGGCCGCAGCTTTGGGAGCTTCTTTTGCAGTCTTAGGAGAAGTAGTTTTTTTGGTCTCTTTCTCTTTATCAGATTTTGATTTCATAATAGGTTACCTTATTTCTTTGCCGTAAAGTTTTAATAGTTTTTTTTATTCGCCAAATTTTTTTTGCTGTTTTTTTTCCTTACTTTTTGGTTCTACTTTTCTAGGATCTGATCGCGCCCAGGTCCGTTGGAAACGTATTTCACGGGCACACCCAGATAGGTGTCTACTGCTGTAACAAATGCTTTCATCTCCGCTGGTAACTCGTTGAACTGCTGACAGGTAGAAGTTTTATCACTCCATCCTTTAAATGTTTCCCAGACTGGTTTAATGTCCAGACCGTTAATCTGGAAAGGCAGTTGCTTTGTTTGTTTTCCGTCAATTTCATAAGCGGTGCAGGCGAGTACTTCGTCGAATTCGTCGAGCACGTCGCTTTTTGTCATTACCAGTTGGGTAACGCCGCTCAGCATACAGGTATAATTCAGCGCTACCAGGTCGATCCAGCCGCAACGGCGTGGACGGCCGGTTACCGCACCAAATTCATGGCCTGCAGAACGCAGTTTCTCGCCGGTTGCATCATGCAGTTCGGTAGGGAAAGGACCGCTACCAACGCGGGTGCAATAGGCTTTGGTAACACCAATCACTTCTCTGATCCACTGTGGAGCAATACCTAAACCGGTACATACGCCGGCAGAAATGGTATTGGAAGAAGTAACGAAAGGATAAGTACCAAAATCCACGTCCAGCATACTTCCCTGGGCGCCTTCAGCCAATACTTTTTTACCGGCTTTCAGTTTCTCATTCAGGAAATATTCGCCGCTTACCACATTCATTTGCTGCAGGAAAGGGATGGCTTCGAAGAATTCAGCTTCCCAGTTGGCAATATCTTCTGAAAATTCATTTATATCGTACTGACATAACAGCTGCAGGTGTTTCTGCTTCAGTTTTTCGTACAGTGTTTTAAAATCGGGGGATAAAACATCACCTACGCGTAACCCATTTCTGCCGGTTTTATCCATGTAAGCAGGGCCGATACCTTTTAAAGTAGAGCCTATTTTATCATTTCCTTTCGCTATTTCAGACGCTTTGTCCAGCGCGCGGTGTGTAGGAACAATGATATGGGTTTTTTCAGCAATAAACAGATTTTTTGTCAGATCTACTCCCAGGGCTGAAATATCTTCACTTTCTTTTTTGAAAGCTACCGGGTCCAGCACCACGCCGTTACCGATCAGGTTGATGGTCTTATCATGAAATACACCGGATGGAATGGTGCGCAATACTACTTTCTGACCGTTTACATACAAAGTGTGACCAGCATTTGGTCCACCCTGGAAACGGGCAATCACGTCGTACCTGCCGGCAAAATAGTCCACAATCTTACCCTTGCCTTCGTCGCCCCATTGCAGGCCTAACAAAACGTCTACCATAATGATTTAATTAAATATCGGAGGTTTGTTGCTTTAAAAGAAGTCGCAAAATTAAGGCGAATATTAAGAATTACAAACAAATTACTAATTACACACCGGAATTGCGGATAAAAGGGAAGATTTCATCAAGATCTTCTGAAATCTTCCCTTTTACCCGCCCTGCTTTATTTGCTGTTTGTATTTTTTACTTTAAGATTCTTCGAGGCGCTGGATAGATTGTATTCCATCGAGCGTTTTAAGCCTGTCCACGAGCTCGTCCAGTTCTTCCTTATCGTGAACATATACTTTGATCAAACCCTCAAATAAGCCTTCTTTTGACTCAATGCTGAGGGCGGAGATATTAATCTTCAGTTCACCGGAAATAATGTTGGTGATTTTGTGGATCACCCCTACATCATCCATCCCGATAATGCGCAAGCCTGTCAGGAAGGAAATTTCACGGTTCTTCACCCATTTGGTTTTTACCACGCGGTGGCCATAATTAGCCAGCAGCTGTGCGGCATTGGGGCAGTTGGTACGGTGTATCTTCAACCCTTCGCTGGCAGTGATAAAACCAAATACGTCATCTCCCGGGATCGGGCGGCAGCAGTTCGCCAGTTTGTAGGCGATTTTATCCGAGCTTTCACCGAAAATGATCAGTTCTGCATCCTTTTTGGAAGGCAGCTGGTGTTTTACATGTTCTTCCGGTACGTGTTCCGGTACTTTCACCGGTTTTGGAGGTTCCAGTTTATCGCCCAGTACAGAAAACTGTTTGAGTTCTTTCAGATCAATGTTGCGGACCGCCACCTGGTAATATAAATCCAGCGGGGACGGTTGTTTATAGAACTGTACCAGTTCATTGATATTATGCTGACTGAAAGAAATATTCATGTGCGACAGCTTACGCTCCAGTGCAGCCTTTCCGTCCATTGCCACTTTCCGCTTTTCTTCCTTCAGCGCATCCTTGATCTTGGATTTGGCTTTGGCGGTGAGCACAAAGTTCAGCCAGTCTTCCGAAGGCTTCTGTTTATTGGAGGTAATGATTTCCACCTGGTCTCCGCTGCGCAGTTTATGGCTCAGGGGCACCAGTTTGTAATTCACTTTGGCGCCGATACATTTATTACCCACGGCACTATGGATAGAGTATGCAAAGTCAAGCGCAGTGGAGTTTACCGGCAATATTTTCAGATCCCCTTTGGGGGTATACACATAAATTTCTTCTGTGAACAGGTTACTCTTAAAATCCGCGAGGAAGTCGAGCGTATTGGAATCGGGGTTGTTCAGGATTTCCCGGATCTGGGTGAACCACTGATCAAATTTAGATTCCTGCTGGGCGGAGGCATTGCTGCCTTCCTTGTACCGCCAGTGTGCGGCCACCCCTTTTTCCGCATAGTCGTTCATGCGTTTGGAGCGGATCTGCACTTCCACCCATTTACCACTGGGACCCATTACGGTTACGTGCAACGCCTCGTACCCATTGGATTTGGGGTTGCTGAGCCAGTCGCGGGTTCTTTCCGGGCTTGGGTGGTAAAAGTCGGTAATAATGGAATACACCTTCCAGCAATCTGCCTTTTCCTTATCTATCGCGGAATCCAGGATGATACGGATGGCAAAAAGGTCATATACTTCTTCAAAGGCAACGCCTTTTGTTTTGATCTTGTTATGGATGGAATGAATGGATTTCGGGCGGCCATAAATCTCGAATTCAAATCCTTCCTCCTGCAGCACCTCTTTGATTGGCTTGATAAACTCGTTGATATAGCGGGTGCGTTCGCGTTTGGTTTCTTTGAGACGCTTGGCTATTTCACGGTAGGTTTGCTGCTCCGTGTATTTCATGGCCAGGTCTTCCATTTCGGATTTAATATTGTATAACCCAAGACGGTGGGCCAGCGGCGCATAAATGAACACGGTTTCAGAAGCTATTTTCAGCTGCTTTTCGCGGCTCATGCTGTCGAGCGTACGCATATTGTGCAGCCTGTCTGCCAGCTTGATCAGGATCACCCTGGGGTCATCTGCCAGCGTCAGTAATATTTTCTTGAAGTTTTCTGCCTGTGCGGTGCTGGTACTGGAGTCTATTACGGTAGATATTTTTGTGAGACCATCTACAATGTGAGCGATCTCATTCCCGAACTCGCGGGACACATCTTCCAGTGTTACTTCGGTATCTTCCACGGTATCGTGGAGCAGGGCACATATGGCGGAGCGTACGCCGAGGCCTATTTCTTCCACACAGATCTGCGCTACGGCCAGCGGATGCAAGATATAAGGCTCCCCGGATTTACGCCGCATTTCCTTGTGTGCATCTGCTGCCATTTCAAAAGCAGTACGTACCAGCTCCCTGTCGCCTTTTTTCAAACGGGGCTTCAACGCCCTCAATAAAGCACGGTAATGCCGAACGATTTCCTTCTTTTCCTGCTCTTCGTCTAAATTATATTTTTGTACAACCACTGTTTCCATTGCAATAAAGTTACGATTTAATATAATCTGAAAGAAAAAACAGGGTGCTGCAAAAAAACACCCACCCTTTGCCGGGATAAACCGGAAAGGGCGGGCAGGTTGATTATCAGGCGGGAAAAAAATGCTATCAGTGAAGAGGCACGGTGATCTTTACCGGCAGGATGTCTTCCGGCACATTCAGGCGGAGCCCAACGTTGTAAACGGTTTCCAGCTCTATGCGCGGCACCAGCCGGAGCAGCCTGCGTACGCGGCCGATAAATACGTCCATACTGCGACTGGCATAAAAATCTTCTTTTCCCCAAACCCGCAGCAATACTTCATCCTTTTGGACGATGATATTGGGCCGGCTGAGGAAATAACGCAGCATTTTTGCCTCGATGGGAGAAATTTTGCCTTTGGCCAGTTTGCTGCTGGTTTCGAAGATCTTGAGTTTCCGGTAATGGAAGGTGTAATTCGCCACTGTGTGCCCTACCAGCAACTCTGTTCTGTTGGGACGGGTCCACTTCAGCATCACCTTCATTCTTTTTACCAGTTCCTCAAAGCTGAATGGCTTTACAAGGTAACCATCCCCTCCCAGCTGGAATCCGCTGATGCGGTCAGCTTCGTCCGTCTTTTCTCCTGTCAGGAAAAAGATCGGCGTCAGCATGGTCACATTCCGGATTTCCTTCGCCAGTTCAAATCCGCTCATTTTCGGAAGAACGATGTCGATAAGACAGATATCATATTTGGACCTTGAGTAAAGGTTCCAGGCATCTACGCCGTCGAAGCAATGTTCCACACTGTAGCCGGCCTGCTCCAGGTGCTGTTTGACGATACCGCCGAATGCCTTGTCATCGTCAACAAGCAAGACTTTTGGATTTCTGTTCATATAGCTACCATTTGTGATCAGTTCGACTATAAAACAAAAAAGAGATGTCCGCGGGTAAGCGTCCATCTCTTTTTTTTATTTATCAACACTAATTCACATTAATTCACACTACAATCACAGCTTTTCCACAGCCGGTATTTTGATAGCTATAGCATGCTGAAATCCTTTATCGCGGATAGATGCAGGGATCTGCACTTCCACTCCTGCTGCCGTAGTTTTCCACACCAGCTTATTATTGGTCCCCAGCACCTGTAAACGGGCGCCTTTAACCGGTGTTAATCCTTTAAATGAAATTACTGCGGGCAGTTTCTCATTTTGATCCAGGAGATAGATCGCATATACGCTGCCGTCTTTTTTACGGGTGAAACACACTTTCCCGTCCTTGTAAGGCGCTACCGCCCGGGTGCCGTAAATAGCGTCCCCGTTGATATGGATCCACTCGCCAATATGCTTCATGGTAGTATATGCATCGTTATGCAGCTCGCCATCAGGACCAGGCGCCACATTCAGCAGGTAGTTACCGCCTTTGGCTACAATGTCCACCAGGTTGTGGATCAGTACATTCACGGACTTGTATTTATCGTCCGGCACATAAGACCAGGAGCTGCCCATTGTCATGCAGGTTTCCCACGGATAGCTGAGCGGCTTGTCGGGGATCTGCTGTTCAGGAGTACGGTAATTTTCGTACGGGCCATGCACACTTCGATCCACTACAATCAGGCCGGGCTGATGGCTGCGGGCCATGGTGGCAATTTTGCCCATGTCTATATCCTGGTCCTGCGGAGCCGTTTGGCTCCAGGAAAGCGATTCCTTGGTTTGCTGCTTCAGCGGGCGCACCCAGCCGCCATCTAACCAGAGGATATCCAGTTTACCATAGCCGGTCATCAGTTCTTCAATCTGGTTATAGGTGTATTGTTTAAACTGGTTCCATCTTTCCGGGTATTTCTTCAGGTCATAATTCGGATTGCGGTCCTTTGGCGGAAAGTAGCTCCACCAGTAGTATTCAGTGTGCCAGTCGGGCTTGGAAAAGTAAGCCCCTGCGTGAATACCTTCCTCACGGAAAGCCTGGAATACTTCCTTCGCCAGGTTGGCGCGGGGGTTCTTGCTGAAAGCGCCGTCCGCAGCGGTTATTTTATAATCGGTTTGTTTGGTATCAAACATACAGAAGCCATCGTGGTGCTTAGTGGTAAACACCAGATACTTCATCCCTGCGTCCTTTGCGGCTTTTGCCCATTTTTCGGGGTTGAAGTGAACCGGGTTAAAGGTTTTCCCTAATGCCTCGTACTTTTTCAGGTAATCGTAATAAGGAATCCCTGCCGGCTTACGCTGTGTCCAGCCTTCATCTTCCGGGCAAATGCTCCAGGATTCCACCACGCCCCATTGGGAATAAGGTCCCCAGTGCATGATCATCCCAAATTTCCAGTCCTGCCACTCATCCAGCTTCTTCACCACCGCCTGGTCTGTTTCAGGCACATAAGGCGGTTCTTCATTCTGTGCGTGCAGACTATTAAAGCCCAGCAACGCAAATCCCAATAAAACCAGGTATTTCTTTTTCATTGTCAGTTTTTATAAGACGATACTAAAGTAGTTACTTTCAAAGCCTGGTGAATAAGTTCGGGCAGTTGTCCTGTCCGCAACCGGATGGTCCGGGTTTCTCCCGGCAACAAATCAAAGTAATTATCTTCAAAATGATCGGTTGCAGTGGCATTGTCAAGCGACAGGTAAACATTTCTTGCCAGCTTATCCGTTTTCAGGCGGATATAAACAACGCCGTTATCTTTGGACACCTTGCTGGTTACCACATCCAGGTGCGGCACTTCCAGGTTCATATCTTTCGCTGGAGCAAAGTAAAAGATATTCCGCTCCATATCCTTACTGTCTATTCGCAGTTGCGCATAGAATATTACCCTTGCCGGGTTATTTCCCTGTAAAATAGCGGCGGTATCTATGCTGTGTAGTTTTTCGCTGGTATTTCCTTTTACAGCGATATCCGTTAATTCCTTTTGCCAGATCACCTTGCCATTCAGGTCCACGGCCTTCATCAATAAATCAGCTTTGCCTTCGTATTCGTCTGTTACGAGGTAGGTACACAGCTGTCCGTTTTCAATGACGCTGGATACCAGTCGCGGCTTGAACGCATCTTTTACATAATACTGCAATGCTTTCCAGCGGCCATCGTAATCCCTGCCCGACCAGGAAGCTCCCGGCCAGCAATCATTCAGCTGCCAGTACAGGGTGCCCATGCAATAAGGCATAGCCCTTCGATGGGCTTCTATGGCTACTTTCATGCCCTCTGCCTGTAAAACCTGGCTGAGGTAAACAAAGGAGGGAAAGTCTTTCGGCTCGCGGTAGTAATGCAGCATATACGTTTTGATAGCCGTATTTCCTTTCGCAGGACTTTTCTGGTGGGCCTGCATTACATTAGAGAAGATATCGTAATCCTCTTTCGCGGCAAATGTGCGGATCGTTTCCATAGATGGGAAGGACTGGAAACCATATTCACTCATGAAGCGTGGTATATGTGTATTGAATGCTTCAAACCATTCCATGCCATGCCATACGCCCCAGTAGTGATTGTCTCCTTTGGTAAAATCTTCCGGCTTGCCCCAGTTGCTGATGGGCGAAGAGTGGAAATAAAAAGCGCCCGGCTGATAAGCCGCTACCTGTTGTGGCAGCACTTCTTTAAACAGTTTATCATATCCCTGCTGCAAACTTTCCCACTGCGTATTCGTATAGGCGTAACCGCTTTGCCAGCCCCAGTTTTTGATAGCTACGGCCACTTCGTTATTGCCGCACCATAGCGCCAGCGAAGGATGATTGCGCAAACGTTTAATATTATCCACGGATTCCTGCTTTACATTTTCCAGGAACGCCTGATCGGAAGGATAAAGGGTACAGGCAAACATAAAATCCTGCCAAACCAGTATCCCGTGCTGATCTGCCAGTTTGTAAAAATTATCATCTTCATAAATACCTCCGCCCCATACGCGCACCATATTGAAGTTGGAGCTTACCATATCCTGAAACAGTTTTTCCTGTTTTTCTTTCGACACACGCGGCAGAAAATTATCCTGGGGAATATAGTTGGCGCCTTTCATAAACACCGGGCGGCCGTTTACTTTTACATAAAACGACTCCCCGAGGCTGTCTGGTTTATTCACTACTTCGATGGTACGTAGCCCCACCCTGGCGCTTTGCGCAGCCAGTACTTTTTTATTGCTGAGCAGATTTGCCTGCAATTCATAAAGGAACGGCGTGCCAATACCGGCAGGCCACCACAGCACCGGTTTGGGTATGGAGAAAGGTACTTTTATTACGTTTATCCCCGCTTGCAGGCTTACCGGCAATTTTGCCAGTTCGCGCATAGCTTTCCCTGGCAGCACCTGCAAGGTATAATCGCCTGCGGCAGCGGCTTCAATGGTTATTTCCGCCTGCATGTCTGCCTTCGCGGAATCCAGCTGCAGCTGTTGCCAGTACACATCGCGGATCACTGCTTTATTCCAGCTCCGCAATACAATTGGGCGGTAGATCCCGGAGGTAACCAGCCGTGGTCCCCAGTCCCAGCCATAGTGATACGGCGCTTTACGTGCATAAATACTTAACGGCATATCGCTGGCATCATTACCAGCGGGATAGATGATGCTGTCCTGCAAAAATTTGGGCATGTCTGTTTTGATGGGACTTTTAAACAGGATGCGCAATTCGTTGTCACCCGCTACCAGCCATTCTTTCACACTTACCGTATGCGAAACAAACATGTTGGCCGATTGCAAAATTAAATGGTTATTGAGATATACATCTGCATAGGTATCCAAACCTTTAAACTCCAGTTCTATCACCTCCGCATTCAGCTCCTGCTTTTTGATATGCCATCTTTTCCGGTATTGCCAGTCTTTCTTATCTACCCACTGCACGGCCTTTTCATTGGTTCCCGCAAAAGGGTCGGGGATTAAATGCTGTGCCAGCAAATCGGTGTGAACCGTGCCGGGTACGGTAGCCGACCGCCAGATGCCTTCATCGGCGCGGGAAAATTCCCAACCGGTGAGCATAGGGTTATTTTGTGCTATTCCATTGGTAAACAGGGTAAAAAACAGTCCCACTGTTAACAGTAAATATTTCATGTCCTATTTTTTCAGAAGAACCAAAAATAGCACTGATTTACGATCTTTGGGAGATGAAAAGTATCTGGCAACAAATATTGAGGTATCTGTATATAGGCAAGAAGGATCCCAATGCACCAAAAACACGTTATGTGGCTATGATGCATGGGATGAACAGAATTTCACTGTTACTTTTTATCATCGCTATTATTATCATGGTGATCAAGCTGATCAGGCGGCACTAAGCGATAGCGTATTCGTAGATCACTTCTGCAGCGCGGCGGGAAGCATCCTTTTCTCCCAGCTTATGCCACAATTCTGCATAGTCTTTCATGACGCGGCTTCTGGCAGCTTCATCATTCAACAGCGCATTTAATTCCTTTAACAGGTTTTCTTCTGTGAGGTCGTGCTGAATTAATTCTTTTACCACCAGTTTGTCCATCACCAGGTTTACCAGGGAGATATATTTTACTTTGATGAGGTGTTTGGCGAAGAAGTACGAAATAGGATTTCCTTTATAGCATACTACTTCCGGCACGCCGAACAAAGCTGTTTCCAGCGTGGCAGTTCCGGAAGTTACCAGTGCGGCTTTTGCCTGGCGCAATAACTTATAGGTTTGTCCTTTTACCATGGATACGTTGGGATGCTGACCGGTGAGACTTTCCAGGAAATGGTCGTCCAGGCTGGGCGCCTGTGCCACTACAAACTGGTATTGCGGAAAGTGCTTTGCCATGGTGAGCATAATCGGCAGCTTTACGCTGACTTCCTGTTTACGGCTGCCCGGCAATACGGCGATCACGGGTTTATCTGATAACGGCGCATCTGCGGGCTGTTCCCTGGCAGCTTTGATTACTTCCACCAGCGGATGCCCTACGTATTCCGTTACATAATTCCATTTATTGTAAAAGTCAGGTTCAAACGGGAGGATGCACAGCATTTTATCTACATACTGCCTGAGTTTTTTTACCCTGTTCTCTTTCCAGGCCCATACCTGCGGGGAAATATAATACACTATTTTAAATCCCTGTTGTTTGCCCCATTCGGCGATGCGCATGTTAAACCCGGGATAATCCACCAGCACCAGCACATCTGGTTTAAAGGCAGCGATATCTTTTTTACAAAGTTCTATGTTCTTTAAAATGGTGCGCAGGTTCATCACCACTTCCACAAAACCCATGAAGGCCAGTTCTTTGTAATGCTTTACCACATGGGCGCCGGCAGCTTCCATCAGGTCGCCTCCCCAGCTACGTATATCCGCAGACGTATCTAATTGCCGTAATTGTTTTACAAGATTGCTGCCATGCAAATCACCTGACGCTTCTCCTGCAATAATGTAATATTTCAATATTCTTTGATTAAAAATTATCTGATCAGTTTGAGTAACAATATGCCGATAGCATACAGCATGGTCATCAGGAAAATACCTTTGGCTGTAATATCCAGCCGTTTTCTTGTATACAGGAAAAATACCAGTCCGTTTAATAACAGGCAGATGCTGGTGAGCTTCGGAATCATCTGTTTATTATCTTTCAGAATACCGAGAAACTGTCCCAGTCCCACGTTATTATGCGGTTTGATAACAAAAAAGTAATACAGGAAAAACGCAAGCAGGGGTGTTAAAAACCCCAGTAAAATCCCTAACGGAAGATTGTCTTTTTTTAACATACTGTAATTATGATGGCGATATAACGAATGTTTACAGGTCTTTCCAATCTTCTTCCAGCTTCTTTTTCAATGAATAGTTCGTCAGGTCAAACTGCACTGGTACCATAGAGGCGTAATTATTTTCCAGTGCCCACACATCTGTATCCTGTCCGGTATCGCGGTTTTTAAATTCTCCTGTCAGCCAGTAGTATTTTTTACCGTGCGGGTCGCGGCGTTCATCAAATTCTTCCACCCATTTTGCGTCTGCCTGCCGGCTGATCTTCAGTCCTTTGAAATCCTTTTCACTCACTATCGGGATGTTCACATTGAACAGGGTGCCTGGTGGCAGATCGGATTCCAGCATTCTTTTGGTGACACTGTGCGCTACTTTTTTGGGCAGCGAAAAATCAGCATCATAGCTGTATTCCAGGAACGAGAAGCCAACGGAAGGAATGCCTTCAATGGCCGCTTCCATTGCGGCAGACATTGTACCGGAATAAATCACGTTGATAGAGTGATTGGCGCCGTGGTTAATGCCGCTCACGCAGATGTCCGGTTTGCCATGCAGGATTTTGTCGCGGGCCAGCTTTACACAGTCGACCGGCGTGCCGGAGCACTGCCATGCCTCTATTCCTTCAAAGATATCCACCTTTTCCAAACGCAAAGGAACGCCGATGGTAATGGCGTGTCCTTTACCCGACTGCGGACTGTCCGGCGCTACCACCACCACTTTGCCCAAGGGTTTCACTGCTTCTATCAGCGCCCGGATGCCCGGCGCCGTGATGCCGTCATCGTTTGTTACCAGTATAACCCGCTCTTGTTTTGCCATAATTCACCTTTTTTCTTTGCTCAACAAATTTAAGCTCTCTGCCAAACATTTCGCTTTAAAAGAATGTGAAATATATGGATATTTCTACAGATCGGATTTTAATATTTTCCTGAAAACCAGGTAGATGCCCAATGCGATATAGGCTATCATGGCGGTTACATACACATACGCTTCGTACTGATCGCCGGTGGATACCATTTTGCCCACCAGTGGAAACGGCAGCAGCTCGTCGCCGCTCTGGAGCGGCAGCAGGCCGCCAACAGGGCCGGCATTTCTTTTAACAATAAAAGACAACAGCTGATCCAGCATCATATTATACGCCACAAAAAGCACAATGGCCAGTCCCGCCCGTTTCACCAACACGCTGATCAGCAGGGCGATGGTCAGCATCACATTAAATTGCAGGAAGTAATACAGCATGTAATGGTATCCATCCAGGCTGAAGGGCTTGTTGCCATAAATGATTCCCACCAGGGCGCCGCTGATAGTAGCCACCACTAGTGTGAGCAGGGAAATAGCCACCAGCCAGAATAACTTTGCGTATACAAACTGGCTTCTTTCCCAGCCGTCGATTACGTTCTGGCGGTTGGTGCGATACGTATATTCATTGGTTACCAGGATGATCAGGAGCAGTCCGAATAATGCGGAGATATAGCTGTTGAGCGAAGCCATGGTTAACCACACTTCCGGGAAGCTGAAGGGATTGCCAAGCATTTTGCTTATCTGTTCCAGGTTTCCGCTGAGTTTGTCGGCTACCATGAAATTGCCGGCGGGGATAATCACCAGTGCCAGCAGCAGCATTACCCAAAAGGTGCGGTAGTTCCTTACTTTCAGCCATTCGGTATAGATGATCTGTTTCATGATGCGGCGATGTTAGTGATTTCCAGGAATGCAGTTTCGAGACTTTTCTTGCGGAGTTGCAGGTAGCTGAGCCAGATGCCCTGTTGGGCGCAGTAGCTGTTGATGGCTGCGGCATCGGGGGATTCAGCGAAAGAAGCCCTGACAATGTTGCCCTGTATGATGGCGCCGGTGCAACCGGGGAACCTGAGCATGGTGGCCTGCAGCTGCGCGTTATCTGCTGCCGCCAGTTCCACGAAGTCGTTCCGGCTGATGACGGTGTTTACCGGTCCTGACAGCAATAACTTCCCGCTTCTCAAAATAGCCACATGTGTGCATACCTTTTCCACTTCATCGAGCAGGTGGCTGGTGAGGATAATGGTTTTGCCGCTATCTGCCAGTTTACGCACCAGTTCGCGCACTTCCGCGATACCGGAGGGATCGAGGCCGTTGGTGGGTTCATCCAGGATGAGTACATCGGGGTCACCGAGTAAAACAGCGGCAATGGCCAGCCGTTGTTTCATACCGAGTGAATACGTTTTAAAGGCCGAGTGCTGGCGGAGTGTAAGACCGCAGATCTCCAGTACCCTGGCAATATCGTCTTTCCCGCGCTGTTTGATAGCAGCGGAGATTTCCAGGTTTTTATACGCGCTGAGATAGTGATAGAAGTTGGGCGTTTCCAGCAACGTTCCTATTTGCCGGCGTTCTGCGGCGGAAGGCGCTTTATCAAAAAGGGTGAAGCTACCGGTATCTGCTTTGAGCACATCAGTAACAATGCCCAGCAGGGTTGTTTTGCCGCTGCCGTTTGGGCCCAGTACGCCGAACACGCTACCAGCCGGCACATCGAAGGATACACCGGACAATGCCTGCACCGTTCCGTATCGTTTGGAAATGTTTTGTAAGGATAGAATTGGCACGGGAGTAAGTCTAAAAGATGAAAATAAAAAGGGAAATGCAGCGAATGATCTTATGGCTAATCTTCACTACATTTCCCATACATTAAAATAACAGTTTCTAATTTCGTACGGGTTTGCCCGTTTTAATCACGCTTTGTAAGCGTTCCAGCGTTTTGCGTTCACCGCATAAACTCAGGAAGGCTTCCCTTTCGAGATCCAGCAGGTATTGTTCGCTTACAAAAGAGGCTTCTGTAAGATCGCCGCCGCACATCACATAAGCGAGTTTATTTGCAACTTTCTGATCATGTTCTGAAATATAATTACCAAACTTCATGGCGTATACACCTGCCAGTAAGGCTCCCAGAGCGCCGCGGCCCATTACTTTGATGTCTGTTCTTTCCACGGGGCGGGTATAGCCTTCGTCGGCCAGTGCAATTACGCTGCGTTTGGCATCGGCAATAAGGCGGCTGAGGTTCATGGTAATTTCATCGTGTCCTTTCTTTAGCACGCCCATATCAAATCCTTCAAAACCGGAGGTGGCTACTTTAGCGGTGGCTACGGTCATGAAGTAATCCTTCAGGGGTTCTTCCTCGATGCGGCCTTCCTTGTATTCCAGGCTGGCGCGGAGCGCCATTTCTTTGGTACCTCCGCCGCCGGGGATGAGGCCTACGCCCAGTTCCACCAGGCCGATATACGTTTCGGCTGCCGCCTGTACTTTATCGGCGTGCAGGCACATTTCGCAGCCACCACCTAAGGTGAGGGCATGTGGGGCCACCACTACAGGTACCGATGAATAGCGCAGGCGCATGGTGCTGCGCTGGAAGAGGCGCACTGCCATGTCCAGCTCATCAAACTCCTGTTCTGCTGCGAGCATGAAGATCATGCCCACGTTGGCGCCGGCAGAGAAATTGGTGCCTTCGTTGCCTACTACCAATCCGCGGAAATCCTTTTCGGCGCGGTCTATGGCCTTATTCAATCCTTCCAGCACTTCCCCGCCAATGGTATTCATTTTTGTTTTCCAGTCGAAACAAACCACGCCATCGCCGATATCAATCAGGTTGCAGGCGCTGTTTTTCCAGACTACATTATTGGAGAAGTTTTCCAGGATAATGAATTGTCCTTCTCCCGGTAATGGTTTGTAGGTTTGGGTAGCTACGTCGTAATATAATTTCTTGCCGTTGTCTACTTTGTAGAAGCTGGTGATTCCTTTCGCCAGCATATCTTTTACCCATTGGGCAACGGTGAGTCCTTTTTCTTCGATGAGTTTTACGGATGCTTCCACGCCGAGCAGGTCCCAGGTTTCGAAGGGGCCGATTTCCCAGCCGAAGCCGGCTTTCATGGCGTCGTCTACTTTATACAGGTCGTCCGCTATTTCAGGAATGCGGTGCGACACGTAGGAGAACAGGAATGCGTGGAACTGTTTGTAGAAGTCGCCGGCCTTGTCGGAAGCTCCTGCCAGCGCTTTGATGCGTTGTTTCAGGTCTTCGATGGGTTTGGCTGCGTCGATACTGGAAAACTTAGCTCTTTGCTTTGGTCCGTACTCCATTGACTGGAGGTTCAGCGTAAGGATTTCCTTACTGCCGCCGTCTCCTTTTGTTTTCTTGTAGAAACCCTGCCCTGTTTTATCGCCCAGCCAGTTGTTTTCCACTACTTTCTGGAGGAAGGGAGGTATTTTAAAGATGCCGATGGCTTCATCCTGCGGGCAGTTTTCCATAACGCCTTTGGCTACTTTCACCAGGGTATCTATCCCTACCACATCGGCGGTACGGAAGGTAGCTGATTTAGGGCGGCCGATGACAGGGCCGGTGAGTGCATCAATTTCGTCGATGCCGAGGCCCATTTCCTGCATGATGTGAAAGATGGCCATGATAGAGAACACGCCTACCCTGTTGGCAATAAATGCCGGGGTATCTTTACACAGTACGGTTGTTTTACCGAGGAAA
This sequence comes from Chitinophaga sp. W3I9, assembly GCF_050434025.1. Classification (NCBI taxonomy): domain Bacteria; kingdom Pseudomonadati; phylum Bacteroidota; class Chitinophagia; order Chitinophagales; family Chitinophagaceae; genus Chitinophaga; species Chitinophaga sp. W3I9. The sequence goes on along the minus strand of NZ_JBNPWC010000001.1, from coordinate 1,667,405 downwards.
AGATCGCCGTAGTGCATGAGAAAATCTATGACAGCGGGATCGGTATGTGGTGTTGGAATTATTTCGAGTAAACGGAGATAGCGGGGCGGGTTAAAGAAGTGGGTACCGCAGAAGTGTTTCTGAAAATCTTCGCTGCGGCCTTCTGTCATGAGGTGGATCGGGATGCCGGAGGTGTTGGAGGTGATGAGGGTACCAGGTTTCCGGAACTGCTCCACCTGGGTAAACACGCTTTTCTTCACATCCAGGTTTTCCACAACTACTTCAATGATCCAGTCAACATCCGCGAGGCGTTTCATATCATCGGTGAAGTTGCCTGTTTTAATGCGTTTGATCACATCTTTGGTAAAAACGGGCGACGGGTTGGATTTTATGGCGGCCTGCAGGGCATCATTCACAATCCGGTTCTTCACAGCGGGACTATCCAGTGGCAGATTCTTTTTCTTTTCTGCCTCGTTCAGTTCCTTTGGCGCTATGTCCAGCAGTAAAACCTGTACGCCTATTCCTGCAAAATGGCAGGCAATCCTTGATCCCATTACCCCAGAGCCTAAAACGGCTACTTTGTTGATGTGTCTCATTGCTTTGGCTTTTGGCTGTCAGCTTTTTATTCATTACGCGGAGCTTCCAGCATTTGTAACTTAAATTTACCGATCCTTGAATTTAGCATTTTTTGGAGTTCCATCATCAGGGGGCACCCGATTTCTGTAAAATTTGCGGATCGGAGCGTAGTTTGTCTTTCTCAGGATTAAACTTATTACACTGATTACGCTGATTTGATCACTTTTGATTTTAAAAGATTCAGGGAGATATAAGCGAAAGTATCCGGTTAGGGGATTTGACCTCCTTTGATTTTAAAAGATTCAGGGAGACATAAGCGGATATTTTCGCTTATATCTCCCTGAATCTTTTAAAATCAAAAGTGATCAAATCAGCGCAATCAGTGTAATAAGTTTAATCCTGAGGAAAGACAAACTACGCTCCGATCCGCAAATTATACCGGCTTTATGAAGGCTTCGCCATTACTTCGTATTCGCTTTGCACCTGCTTTACACCCGGAGTATCCGTGCAGTGTACACGGAGGTGACGTGGACTTGATCTGGAAACCAGCTACCCTGCCGGGTTTCAGCTTACTCCGCTGCCCGGCTTTACACCTTCGGCGGGGTTTACGAAAATCAGCTTGCCATTGTCTTCCGCCATCAGGATCATGCCCTGGCTTTCAATTCCGCGCATTTTGCGGGGGGCCAGGTTGGCTACCAGGGTTACCTGTTTGCCTACAATGTCTTCCGGGTTGAAGTGCATAGCGATACCGGAAACGACGGTACGTTGTTCGGTACCTATGTCTACCAGCAATTTCAGTAATTTATCGGCTTTGGCTACTTTTTCTGCCTGCAAAATGGTTCCTACGCGCAAGTCCAGTTTAGCGAAATCGTCGTATTGAATTTCGGGCTTTACCGGGGCGGGAGGCGCTTCTTCCACGGCGGGCGCAGCTGCAGCGGCGGCATCCATCGCCTGTTTTAAACCTGCATGGAGTTTTTCCACCTGAGCGGTTACCTGGTCGTTTTCCACCTGCTTGAATAACAGTTCCGGCGGACGCAGGGTATAGCCCACACTCAGCAGTTTGTCGCTGCCGGCGTTGTCCCATTCCAGCATACGGTCCACCACTTTCAGCATGTGGCAGATCTTTTTCGCGGTAAACGGCAGGAACGGCTGGGAGAATATCGCCAGGTTGGCCGTCATCTGCAATGCGATGTGCAGGCAAATGTCGATGCGACCCTGTAAAAATGCGATGTCCTTTTCTTCGTACTGCGGGTATTTGGCGTGTTGTTCTCCATTCTTCAACTTTTCAAGTACGCTTGCCAGTATCCAGGGTTCATTTTTCTGGAGGTATTGATTGCCTTTCCGGGCAAATTCAATCACCTCAGACAGTGCTTCCCGGAAGCGGTATGTTTCGATGCTGGTTTCAATCTTCTCTTTTGCCAGGCCGAACTCTTTCAGCATTTCGGTATCGCCGTCGTTCATGAACTCAGGATGCAGTGAAGGTACTTTTCCACCGCACAGTTTATGCATCAGCACCATTGCGCGGTTGACGAAGTTGCCGAAAACGGCCACCAGCTCGCTGTTATTACGATCCTGGAAATCCTTCCAGGTGAAGTCGTTGTCTTTTGTTTCCGGCGCGGTAGCACAAAGTACATAACGGAGTACATCCTGCTGATCGGGGAAGTCTTCGATATAGTCGTTTACCCACACGGCCCAGTTACGGGAGGTGGATACTTTTTCCCCTTCAATATTCAGGAACTCGTTGGCAGGTACATTGTCCGGCAGTACAAATCCGCCGTGCGCCTTCAGCATGGCCGGGAAAATGATACAGTGGAAAACGATGTTGTCCTTACCGATGAAGTGCACCAGTTTGGTATCGTCTTTACACCAGTAGTCCGCCCAGTTTTCGGTCAGCTCCTTTGTAGCGGAGATATAACCGATGGGGGCGTCGAACCATACGTACAATACCTTGCCTTCCGCATCCGGCAGGGGTACTTTGATGCCCCAGTTGCTGTCGCGGGTCATGGCGCGGCTTTGCAGGCCACTATCCAACCAGCTTTTACACTGACCGTATACGTTGTTCTTCCACTCTTTATGACCATCAATGATATATTCTTTCAGCCACGGTTCGTAGTTCTGCAAAGGCATATACCAGTGCTTGGTTTTCTTTTTCACCAGCGGTGCATTGCTCAGCGCAGAATGTGGGTTGATCAGTTCATCCGGGCTCAGGGTTCTGCCACAGCGCTCGCATTGGTCGCCATAGGCTTTATCGTTACCACAATTAGGACAGGTTCCGATAATGTACCTGTCTGCCAGGAACATTTCTTTCTCCGGATCAAAAAACTGTTCGCTTTCTTTTTCTTCAAACAAGCCGTCGTTGTACATCTTCAGGAAAAAATCCTGGGAGGTCTGGTGATGTATGGAAGCACTGGTGCGGGCAAAAATATCGAAAGAGATTCCCATTGCAGCAAAGCTGTCGCCTATAATTTTATGGTATTTATCTACCACATCCTGCGGACTCACGCCTTCCTTCATTGCTTTGATGGTGATGGGAACACCGTGTTCATCTGTGCCGCAAACAAACTTCACATCTGCCTTTTTTGCACGTAAATAACGCACATAAATATCTGCAGGCAGGTAGCAGCCGGCGAGGTGTCCGATGTGCACCGGGCCATTGGCATACGGTAATGCCGCAGTTATTAAATATCTATTAAATTTTGCCATATTCTCTTAAAGAATGCTTAAATAAACTTTAAATCAGTGATTGTTTTTGGAATCACCATAACAATTTATCACCTTAGTCAGCGAATAAAGAATGAATTTACGCTAACTAATCTGCAAAGGTAAACAAAAGGAACAATGGTAAAAATTCCGCCCATATTTGAAAAAAGGTGATCTGATCGGAATTACCTGCCCCAGTAGCAAAATGGATCTGCAGGCAGCGGAGTATGCACGTGGCGTACTCATTTCCTGGGGTTACCGTGTACACCTCGGTATCACGGTAGGAACCAGCTTCCATAACTTCTCCGCGCCGGATGAACTACGGCTGGAAGAGTTACAGGATATGCTGAACGATCCGGAAATAAAAGCGATTATATTTGGCCGTGGTGGCTATGGAATGGTGTGTATCATAGATAAACTGGATTTCACCCGTTTCCGGAAGCAGCCCAAATGGCTTTGCGGTTACAGTGATATTACTACGCTGCATGCGCATGTGCAGCGGCACTTTGGAATTGCCACGCTGCATTCCGTAATGTGCAGCGGTATTACCCCCGATACATTTGATAATGAATATACAGAAAGCCTGGCAACAGCGCTGAGAGGGAAAGCCTACCGCTACTCCGCACCAGCGCATCCAATGAACAAGGAAGGCAAAACCACCGGGATACTGGTAGGCGGCAATTTATCTATCCTGGCCAACCTTTCCGGCACTTCGTCACAAATCAACACCAAAGGAAAGATCCTGCTGCTGGAAGATATCGGTGAATACCGGTATAACATCGACCGTATGATGTATAACCTCAAACGTGCCGGTTGGCTCGACAACCTCGCCGGACTGGTAGTAGGCGCCTTTACGGATGGCAAAGAAACAGATACTCCTTTTGGCCAGTCGGAGTATGAAATTATCAGTAACCTGGTTAAAGACTACGACTTCCCCGTTTGCTTTGGTTTCCCCAGCGGACACCAGACAGCCAACTACTCGCTCAAACTTGGTGTGAAGCACGAGTTGAAGATAGGCGCCAAAACCGTGCTTGCGGAGGTGTAGCGGATGGATCGGCAGGCAGCTTCCGCACTAGTCCTCTACGTCAGGAACGATCTCCAGGCCGTATTCTTCCGCGGTGAGGACACCAGCGGCGCGGGTGCTTTCTATCAGTGCGGTATCGGGTTGCAGGTCGTGAACCTGGGTTTGATTGTGGAGGTAGTCGATACCATAGAATTTGCCGGCGATGCCCAGGGGAACACCGATCAGGTATTTGACCACTTCGCAAACGATTTGGGTACCGAGGGCGCCGTGGGTAGCGCCAAGGGCGCCAGCATCGAAATTGCGGTAGCCTTCCGTGAGCGGTAATGCGCAGCGATAGGATGCTGAAGTGGTGCCATCCGGCATGGGCATATTAAACCCGGCGAACCAGCCCATCCAGTTATGTACTTCCCCGGTGATATAAGGTTTGTTGTGTACCAGGCAGGCATCGTTGATCACCAGGTGGGTGGGCAGATGCTGGGTGCAATCTATCACGAGGTCGAATCCTACCAGCATCAGGTTGATGCTGTCGGGTTTTACCTGCATGAGGATGGGGTAATGTTTTGTATATGGGTTGACTGCCCACAGGCGGCTGGCAGCCATTTTTGCTTTGTGTTTGCGGATGTCCTGCATCTGGTAGATGGGCTGACGGTGCATGTCTTCATCATTGATCACGCCATAGTCGGCAATGCCGATTACGCCCACTCCGCTGGCGCTGAGGTATTGTACCACCGGGCTTCCGAGGCCGCCGGCGCCTACTACCAGTACGCGGGCTTCCTTGAGCTTCTCCTGCATGGTGATGCCCATGCCCGGCACGGCAATAGGATTTTTGAAATGTTGTATTTCTTTTTCGCTGAGTATCATATGCTTTATCCTTTATCCAGTTCCTGCGGAAATTCGAGGGTAAACTTGCTGCCTTTACCTACTACGCTTTCCACTTTAATTTTTCCTTTATGTGCGTCTACAATGGCCTTTACATACGTGAGTCCTAGGCCGAAGCCTTTTACGTTATGTACGTTGCCGGTATGTGCGCGGTAGAACTTTTCAAAGATACGTGAAATAGTGTCGCGGCTCATACCGATACCGTTGTCTGCAATCACGATGAACAGGCTTTTGCGGGTATTGTAAGTTTGTATTCTTATCTCCAGCTGATCATTGGAATATTTGATGGCATTATCCATCAGGTTGAAGATGAGGTTGGAGAAGTGAACATCATCTGCCATGATAATGGGGTTGATGGCATCCAGCTGAAGATCCACCACGCCATTTTTGGTGGCCAGCTGCAACTGGAGGTTATCGGCGGTACTTTGAATAACGTTGTGCACATCAGTCGGCTGGAGTTTCAGCGTTATTTCATCTTTCTCAAGGAGGGCGGATTGCAGGATGCTTTCCACCTGTTTGTTCATACGTTTATTTTCTTCTTTGATGATGCCGGAGAAATACTGGATTTTTTCCGGTTTTGACATTACTTTCTCATTCCTGATAGCATCGATGGCCAGCGAAATAGTGGCCAGTGGTGTTTTCAGTTCATGGGTCATGTTATTGATGAAATCCGATTTTATTTCCGAGAGTTTTTTCTGATTGAGCAGGGTGCGGATGGTAAGTGCAAATGCAGTGATGATGATCATGGTAAACAGGACGCCTCCTGATATCATGATACCTAATTGTTTGGCCACCGAATCATCGTTGGGCATGATGATGTAAAGCTTTTCTGCCCGTGGATTAAAATCATTGGATTCCGACAGGAGGATCACCTGTACGCGGTAGTCTTTCTTCTCTTTAATGCTGTCGGCTTCATTTTGCTGGAACATCTTTTCAAACCCGGCCGACTGCATCCGGATGGTACCGAATTCCGATCCGGGAACAGTGCCGATGATGGCAAATTCGAAGCTGGAACTATCGAGGTGATTTTTCCTCATATTGTTCTGGATGCAACGTTTCACTTCCTGCACAGTAAAGAAGTCGCTCACGGAGGGAACGCTGTATTGGGGTACCCGGTTAATGTCGAGATTAAATCCTTTGGTAGCGGCTCCTTCTTTGTTATCGAGCTTAAACATAATGGCAGCCTGGCGGCGGTACATCATATCGTTATATACGTCCCTGGACATACTGACAGCGCGCTGAAAGAGCTGGTCCTGTTTGATATGCACGGCACTGATGATCCAGCTGACCTGGATATAAATGATTCCAAGCAGGGACAAAGTGATCAGGATAACGATGACGGGGAAAATCTTCTTCAGTGGTATCATGTAAGTTTTTGTCAGGCTTTAATTATCTCAAAGATAAGTGCGAAGAAATACTAAAATATGTTAAAAAAGATGTTTGCTATAGCAACTATGATACAAAATTCCAGACGGGATATTGCCTCTGTACTTATTCTCCGCAATACAACATCACTTTAACGTAATTTTAACTGGGTACTGCTGTTTTTATTAATGCTTCTTTCCTTACCTTTGCTTCAGAATCTTGGTACTAAATTTGATTAGTTCAGGATCATAACAAAGTAATTAAACTTTCTACATACATCGATGTGGATTCGTTCCATAAGCGATTTAGATTTTGGTTGATAAAATGGTAAGGAGGTTTTCTAGCCTCCTTTTTTTATTTTTCCTACTTTCCTCTCATTTTTCTTTTTACTTTACTATTCAATGATTTAGTTAAATTTGAACAGGCTATAAAATTGTTTGTCTATGGTAACTTTGTCGCCCGGCATTTTGCTGATAGCTGATCCATTTTTAAAAGATCCAAATTTTGCGCGCACGGTAGTACTTCTTTGTGAATACCAGGAAAAAGGCAGTTTTGGCTTTGTAATCAATAAGTTGTTTGATCAAACGCTTAGTGATCTTGTGCCCGAGGTATTGATAGGCAATGTCCCGGTGTACTATGGTGGTCCGGTACAGATGGATACCATTCACTTTGTGCACCGGCATCCGGAGCTGATCAGCGGGGGGCAGGAGATATTGCCTGGTGTTTTCTGGGGTGGCAGGTTTGACCAGGTAGTGGCTGCCATCAATAAGGGTTTGCTGGAGCCGGACAAGGTTAAATTCTTTATTGGCTATTCCGGCTGGACAGAGGGTCAGCTGGACGAAGAGGTAAAGGAGAAATCCTGGATCTTATCTGACACCGACACTTCACTGATATTTGAGCGCAGGGAGCAGCAAATATGGCAGCAATCCCTTAAAAATCTTGGCAGTACCTTTGCCATGATGGCAAATTATCCAATTGATCCTTCCTTAAATTAATGGTAATATTCTGAGACAGAAGGAGATGGGCTGTGCCCGGTATTTAAAGTGAAAAATGAACAGGATGAATGCTGTTTATTTAAAACAAATTAAATATCTTGCTAAAGTAATTGGGGAATCAAACCAGCTACATAGCCCGTTTTCAGGTAATTTAATAACCGATAAGATACACCTATGAAGGCAAAACCTATGAACATTTTGCTCCTTCTATAGACCGATACCAGCATTTACCTGATCACTAACTGATTATTGTCAAAGGCATTCATTAGGTAATATAAACAGCCTTGATGAGGCTGTCTATTGATGTACATGTAGTTACTGCGGATATCTCGTATAGCCGTGCAGGTAATGTATTGTACATAATGAATAGGAGGAAATCCCGGTGGACAGTCCTGTCCTTAACCGGGTCATCTAAGATTGGAATAGTTAGGACAAAACGAAGGCCGGGTATTCTTACCCGGCCTGGTTATTATATTTTAGCTGGTATGCTTTATTTTTCCACTGCTACAGCGCCTTCTACGAGTACGGTAGCCTTATTGCGCAACACTTCCACAAATCCGCCGCTGATGGTATAGAACTCTGCATGAGCTTTATCTTTCAGCACTTTCATTTTACCATTTCCGAGGGCTGCAATTAATGGCGCATGTTTATCCAGTATTTCAAAAGAACCGTCAATGCCCGGCAGTTGTACTCCGTACACTTCTCCGGCATATATTTTTCTTTCAGGTGTTAATACTTCTAATAGCATGTTATGATCGTAAATGGTGAAGGGTAATGATCCCGGCGGAACCGGGATCATTGACTTAATTAGTTATTCGCTGCTTCCAGTAATTTCTTACCTTTTTCAATAGCTGCTTCGATGTTACCTACCAGGTTGAAGGCTGCTTCAGGATACTCATCTACTTCACCGTCCATGATCATGTTAAAGCCACGGATAGTTTCTTCGATTGGTACCAGTACGCCTTTCAGACCGGTGAACTGTTCTGCTACGTGGAATGGCTGGGACAGGAAACGTTGTACACGGCGTGCACGGGATACTGTCAGCTTATCTTCGTCGCTCAATTCATCCAGACCGAGGATGGCGATGATATCCTGGAGTTCTTTATAGCGTTGCAGGATCATTTTCACGCGCTGTGCACAGTTATAGTGAGCTTCACCCACGATAGACGGAGACAGGATACGGGAAGTAGAGTCCAGCGGGCTCACAGCCGGATAGATACCGAGATCGGAAATCTTACGATCCAATACGGTGGTAGCATCCAGGTGGGAGAAGGTTGTTGCCGGAGCCGGATCCGTTAAGTCATCCGCAGGTACGTAAACGGCCTGTACGGAAGTGATGGAACCATTTTTAGTGGAGGTGATACGTTCCTGCATCAGACCCATTTCAGTAGCCAGTGTTGGCTGGTAACCCACGGCAGAAGGCATACGGCCTAACAGCGCGGATACTTCAGAACCTGCCTGGGTGAAACGGAAGATGTTATCTACGAAGAACAGGATGTCTTTACCACCACCTGCAGTGCCATCTCCATCACGGAAATATTCTGCCAGTGTTAAACCAGACAAGGCCACACGCGCACGTGCTCCGGGAGGTTCGTTCATCTGACCAAACACAAATGTAGCCTGTGATTGTTTCAGTAATTCTTTATCTACAGCGGTAACATCCCAGTCACCGTGTTCCATTGATTCTTTAAACTTGTCACCGTATTTAACGATGTTTGCTTCGATCATTTCACGCATCAGATCGTTCCCTTCACGGGTACGTTCACCAACACCGGCGAATACGGATAAACCTTCGTAACCTTTTGCGATATTATTGATCAGTTCCTGGATCAATACAGTTTTACCCACACCGGCACCACCGAACAAACCGATTTTACCACCTTTTGCATAGGGTTCGATCAGGTCAATTACTTTAATACCAGTGAACAGTACTTCTGTTTCGGTAGCCAGATCTTCAAATTTAGGCGGCTCACGGTGAATAGGGTAACCGTTTGAAGCATCGATATCACCTAAACCGTCAATCGCCTCACCTACCACATTGAACAAACGTCCTTTCACCTGGTCGCCAACCGGCATTTTAATAGGCGCGCCTTTATCAACTACAGCCATGCCACGAACCATACCGTCGGTGGAGTCCATTGCCACTGTACGAACACTGTCTTCACCCAGGTGCTGCTGTACTTCCAATACTACCTTCTGACCATTTTCGCGGGTAATTTCCAATGCGCTGTAGATTTCGGGCAATTTGTCATCAAAGTGCACGTCCACCACGGGACCGATAATTTGTTTGATCTTACCTGTGTTAGGCATATTTTTAAAGAGGTTTATAAAAATACTAAAATGTTACTGTTCCAAAAACCGCACACAATTGCATGTATACAGTTTCCAAAATTTGCCGCAAAGGTAAGAGTTAATGGGTGAAAATCAAAACGCTAACGATGAAAAAAAACCTTTTCCCACCGCATTTTTCGCCGATTTTATCATTAATAAAGTTTTATACCCCGGCAATGCAAAGCGGAGCCTGTCAAATTATATATTTTCATTATTCATAAATAACGTGAAGCTACAGGCGCCATTCATATAAAAATAGCTTCCTTTTCTTAATTCCTTTACTATTTTTAAATCGCTATCCTGATATATACAATATATAAATATGATAAAGTCAAACAGTGAACAATCCCGCAGGTCATTCCTCGGCAACCTTTCCAAAGCAGGATTACTGGGCATCACCGGCATTGTACCGGCCGCCGCCAAAGCTGGCATCTTGTCAGCAACATCCACCACGACAGCTGCTGAACACGCTTTTCTCTGCAAACCGTACCTCCAGTATCCTGGTCCGCATACCATTTCAGTGATGTGGCTCACCAGCCGCCCCTGCTACAGCTGGGTGGAATACGGAACAGACGGGCAGCTTAGCAAAAAAGCCCACCGCGTTACAAACGGACTGGTAGACGCCAATAACCGCCTCCACCGCATAGAACTGGACCAGCTGGAGCCTGGAAAAAAGTATAGCTACAAGGTATGCTCAAAAGACATTGTTTCCTTTGAACCGTATAAGCTAACCTATGGCGAAACCATAGAAAGCGCCACTTACACCTTCACCGCTCCTGATCCGAAGGCGAAAGAAGTGTCCTGGGTGATCATTAACGATATCCACGACCGGCCGGCTTCCATCCCACACCTGATGAAACTGAACGGCGATGATCCTTATGATTTCGTGTTTTTTAACGGAGATGTATTTGACTACCAGGCCGATGAGCAACAGATCATTGATCATATGCTCACTCCCTGCGGTGATACCTTTTCCACACAAACCCCGTTTATGTATGTAAGGGGAAACCACGAAACCCGCGGCAAATATGCCAGGGAATGGCACCAGTATTTTGACAACCCGGGCCATAACAATTATTTCACCTTTAATATAGGGCCGGTGGCGGCTATTGTGCTGGATACAGGAGAAGATAAAGAAGATGAGCATCCTGTATACGCGGGCATCGTTGACTTCGACGCCTACCGGGAACAGCAGGCCCGCTGGTTGGAGCAGCAACTGCAAAGTCCGGCCTTCCGGAAAGCGAAACATAAAGTAGTGATGATGCACATTCCGCACTACCACTCCGGCGAGTGGCATGGCGTAAAACATTGCCGCGAAATGTTTGGCGGCCTCTTTAACAAACACAAAATTGATATCCTCATTTGCGGCCATACCCATAAATACGGCGTGTATGCCCCGGCAAAAGGACAGCATGAATACCCGCTCATCATTGGCGGCGGGCCCAAAGAAGGTAATCGTACCCTGATAAAGATAAAAGCCGATCAGCAGCAACTGGTATTAACCATGCTGAGAGACGACGGCACCAAAGTGGGTGAGTACACCGTGTAAGTACAAAATGGCGGAGTGGGGACTCCGCCATTTTATTTTAACCCTTTTTGCCGGATAATATCCAGCCATTCAGCAGTTCCCACAGCTTTAGTAAAAACCAGGCGCTCCCTGCGGCAAAGAAAATGGCCGCTACCAGCACTGCATAGTACTTGATAGTCCATTCCAGCGCTACTTTTACACGGGTAATAAAAGCAATACCTTTAACGGCGGCGCCTTCATACATGGAGAACTGCACGGTACAAAATTCATTTTCTTCTGCGAAATTGCCAAGCTCCACGCCCAGGCCCTGCAGTTCCTTTTCTACTTCATAGATCTGGTTATGCAGCTGGATAAAGTCCTCTATTTTGCCTTCTTTCTTTTTCAGTTCATTAAAATAAGCCAGTGAATTTTCAAGGGAAGCCTTTTGGGCATTGAGTTTACGGTATTCGCTTGTTTTATCTGTTTTGGTTATTTCGGTAGATTTTATTTCTCCGATCCCTTGTGTTGCCTGGTAAAATGAATCGAACTTTTGAGGCGAAACGCCTATCAGCAGTTGTATCTGGCGGTTCCCGCTGTTGCCGGATTGCTGCTCGTACTGTACAATGGCATCAAATTTTTTAATGGTGCCATGCAGCAGTTTTTCATCTTCCGAAAACTGTGATGATTTCGCCCGTACATTGGCTACTTTTTCATACTTCTGATTGCCGGAAACCATATCCGGTGCATTGTTCTGTGGGTTAAAGGCTTTTATTTTTTCAGATGCATAATTTTTCTGTTGCCTCATTACGCCGGATAAAAAATCATTTTCACCGGATGCTTCCTGCTGGCGGCCTTTATAGAGGTAACCATACCCGATCCTGCAGAGGAACATCAATACAAAAATGGCTATAAATGTAAGGGCTATACGACGGAATTTCTGTTTAAAAGTAAGCATAGGGTTATTTATTGGTAAGTTGTTGCTTATATGTTTTCAACCATTTTGCCAGTCCCATGGCGGCAATGATGAGCAAAATAAAGTATTCTATTCCAAGAAACTTTACATCTTTCTGAAAATAAATAAAGGTAGCTATTGCATCTACCGTTACCCATAGCAGCCAGTTTTCCCAGATCCTTTTCGCCAGCAGGATATTGGCGATCACGCTTAAAACCGCCACCAGTGAATCGGTATAGGGCCATGCTGCGGGATGTTCAAATACGTGGGGCCACCACAGGTGCAGCTGGCTGATAACATAGCCGGTAGCTGCCGACAGCAGCAGGGCTGCAATTCCCAGCCACCAGCGATGACGGGGCTGCAATGCATACACAGGTTCATTTTCCGGTTGCTTCCTGTACCAGAAGAGCCATCCATAAACCCCGGTGGCAAAGAAGTATACCTGCAGGAACATATCGGCATACAATTGCAATTGCCAGAACAATACAAAGAAGCAACTCACGTTGACCAACCCCACCGGCCAGGTAAGGATATGATCCCTTGCGGCCAGCCATACGCATAACAAGCCGGTGACCGTACCGATAAACTCCACATAACTGACCGGATATCCCAGCGTGGTAAAGAAAATATGATGAATACTGAAAAAGGAAGCCATCTTTGATTTAAGTGAGCTGCTGCAATATTACAGGAATGTTTTATTATTCCGCATATGCTTCTGTTACCGGCTGTAATGCAAGCTCTTACAGCGGTTGCGAAATTGGAACCATTTTTGTCTAATGATATATATGACGCTGTAACTGCAGCAAAGCGTTATAAAAATTTTAACATAATCCTTTAACAATTTAAAATGATTCCGCCTTCTATACTTTATTCACAGACCATTAAAAAATGCTTGTCGATATAAACACAATTTTACGCAGCATTCATTACATCTCCAGAGTCTTACAAACAACAATACCTATCAGGACTAAAAAACAGGAGTTATGAACAGTTTATTAAAACACACAGGAATATTACTTTTATTTATAGGTTCATTCATCAGCAGTTGTGCATCAACGTATGCACCCGGATATGATGATCAATATGGCTCATCCTACTCCGGCGGACCGCAGGTGCAGGTGAGCGGATCGATTTCTTTTTATGATGAATTGAGTCCTTACGGCCGCTGGGTAAGTTACCCCGGATACGACAGGGTGTGGATCCCTAATGCGGGCCGTGATTTCAGACCTTACTATACAAACGGGCACTGGGTATACACCGACTATGGCTGGACCTGGGTATCTGATTACGCGTGGGGTTGGGCAGCCTTCCACTACGGTCGCTGGTTATATGACGATTTCCAGGGCTGGATGTGGGTACCGGGTTACGACTGGGGTCCGGCGTGGGTTAGCTGGAGAACCGGTGGTGACTATTATGGATGGGCGCCAATGAGTCCGCAGTATTCTTATAATGCACCTGCTGATTACTGGGCGTTTGTACCAAGACAGTACATTAACAGTCCGCGGATCAACAACTACTACGTTAATAACAGCAGGAACGTTACGATCATTAACAACACCACTGTTATCAACAACACTAATAATTACGGAGGAAGAAGAGTATATACCGGTCCGAGTGCCAACGAAGTACAACGTTATTCCGGCCAGGCAGTACGACCAGTGAGAGTGGAAAATACCAACAGACCGGGAACCGGGGGAAGACTAGAGAATAACCAGTTGCGTATATACCGCCCGGATGCCGCAGCTATCCAGAGAGGACGTGAGGTAGACCGTACAAGACCGGTGCAGGCAGTAGATAATAACAACAACAATCGTCCGGGCCGTGTTACACCGGGCAATACTACCCAACCGGGTAATAATAATAACAATGGTGGTAACCGGGTACGTCCCGGAGAAGCGAATCAGCCTGGAAATAACAATACCGGAAATATACCTCCATATAACAACGGAGGAAGAGTAAGGCAGGGAACTACTACCCAGCCGGCAAATCCGGCTAATAATGCGAATCCGGGTAATAACAATACCCCGGGTAACTTTAACAGGCCATCGAGAGTAACACCAGACAGAACTGCTGAACAACAGCAACAGCAAAGGATCCAGCAACAACAACAGCAACAGCAGTTACAGCAACAACAGAGAGTTCAACAGCAGCAACAACAACAACAGAGAGTACAGCGGGACCAACAGCAACAACAACAGAGGATTCAGCAACAACAACAGCAGCAGCAACAGCAACAACAGCAAAGGGTACAAAGGGAGCAACAACAGCAGAGGGCTCAGCAGCAACAACAACAGCAACAGCAGCAACAGCAACAAAGGGTTCAAAGGGAGCAACAGCAACAACAGCAGAGGGTACAGCAACAACAACAACAGCAACAGAGACAACAGCAACAGCAACAACAGCAAAGGATACAAAGAGAACAGCAACAGCAGCAACAACAACAGCAACGGCAGCAGGAGCAACCCAGACAACAGGGGGAACGTCCTTCACGTGTAGGATAAACTTCCTTTGACATAACGAAAGTACGAATGATAACAGCGGCAAAGATGTTTGTGAGATTACATCATTAATGCCTTGTATCTCATTCGTACTTTTTTTATTTGTTATAAACGTATTTATACAACTGTTCCTTTATATTTGGAAACATAGCAGCAGCGGGCGCTAGTCCTTTCTGCATCAGGCGCAGTTCCAGCGGCGGATAGTGGGGATGATACGGAGGCTGGTGATAGGATTCAGCAAACGCCTGGTAGCCCAGTCGTTCATAAAATTTAATTCTACGTATAGCCTGTTCCGTTACAGGCGGTTCCACTTCCAGTACAATTCCGTTCAGTTGCGCCTCCATCAGCTGCATTACCTGTGTTCCGGCTCCTCCTCCCCTTGTGCCGGGATGAATAGCAAAATGTTCTATAAAACTAAATTCAGGAAGGTTCCAGTAGAAAATAAATCCGGCAAAAGCGTCTTCGCGGTGAATATGCAATAGCTGCAGTTTCCCGGATGCGACCAGCTGCACCTGCTGGTTCCAGGGTCTTCTTTCCTCTTCGGGAAATGCTTCTTCATACAAATCCCTGGTCGCTTCATTGGCGATGGTGGTGAGTATTAGCCGGATCATGCGGCGAAGTTACTGATTATCCTGTGCTGGTGGCGCCGGTATATTTTTAACGGAGGGTACACACTCGAACGGATCGGGATTGCCGGCGGGGGCAGGTTTATCGGCAGCCCAGCAGAAATTCATTGGCTGGCTGGTAATGCTGATCAGTTTTACGGCCACCTTGCTGCCTTTACGGCTGTTGGAGGCTGCAATGCTGCGGGTACCTTTCTCCGGAATATTACTGATGGTATACCGTTCTGTTTTAAAAACTTCGTTGTTGTTGCGCATGTAGGAAACGCTGACTACTACATTATCCAGCGGGTATTCTGTTTGATTTCTTACGATAATATCCAGGTCTTTGATCCCTCCCAGCAGCCCTGTGCGGTAATCGCCGGCGGTAACGGCAATGAACTGTTGCCAGTTTCGCCGGTAATAAGCCCTGCGTTCAATAAACTGGCCGGCCACCCTTTGGCGGAGTTCCTGGTGATCGGTTATTTGCCGGGAAACTGCCCCGGATTGATCCAGACTTTTACGCAGATCACGGTTTTCGTTCCACAGGCGCTGATTTTCGGACAGCACTTTGCGCACTTGCCGTTGTTGCTGACAATAGCCCAGGGTAAATACCACGATGAGCAACAGGAGTATGGCGGGATAAACATAAGTTCTTTTCATATCAGGGGAAAGAGAAAAAATAATGCCAATGCATTTTTATTACATTTGTACAAATGGTTTCAATGCAGCTGATTATTGTAAATAATGAACAAACCGCCCGGCAATTTATCGACGTGCATGTGAATTTAAATAAAAATGTACCTGGTTGGATAAGGCCGCTGGATAAAGATATTAATACTGTTTTCGATCCTGAAAAGAACAAGGCATTCCGTCATGGGGAGTGTATCAGATGGATTTTAAAAGATGACAAAGGCCGGTTAGCCGGCAGGATTGCGGCTTTTACTAACAAGAAATATAAGACAAAAGGAGATGAGTGCCTGGTAGGCGGTGTGGGTTTCTTTGATTGTATAGATCAACAGGAAGCAGCCAACCTGCTTTTTGATACGGCCAAACAATGGCTGCAGGAAAAAGGCATGGGAGCGATGGATGGTCCTATTAATTTCGGGGAGCGCAATAACTGGTGGGGATTGCTTACAGAAGGGTTTCATGAGCCATTATACTGCATGAATTTCAACCCTCCCTATTACATCCGTTTATTTGAGCAGTATGGTTTTCAACTTTTCTTCCACCAACTTTGTTATGGAATGAGGGTTAGTGACCAGCTGCTGCCAAAATTCTTTATCCGGCATGCAGCTATTGAAGCTGATCCGGCTTTCAGGGCGGTGCATATCCGGAAGAATGATCTGCCGCGGTTTGCCGAGGCATTCAGCATTGTGTATAACAAGGCATGGGCGCAGCACATGGGTGGAAAGGAAATGGGGAAAGCGCAGGTGCTGGCGCTGTTTAAGCAGATGAAGCCGTTGATGGACGAAAAGATAGCGTGGTTCGTTTATCACAACGACGATCCTATTGCCATCTGGCTGAATTTACCGGATCTGAACCAGTATATAAAACATATGAACGGGAAATTTGGCTTGTTACAAAAGCTGAAGTTCCTGTGGTTAAAGCAAACCGGTTACTGCAAAAAGATGGTGGGAATTATATTTGGTGTAGTTCCTGAATTCCAGGGGAAGGGCGTGGATGCTTATATGATTGTAGAAGGGGCGAAATTAATTCAGAGCGGCATGTCTCATTATGAAGATTATGAAATGCAGTGGATTGGTGATTTTAATCCGAGAATGCAGAATGTGGCCGAGGGGCTTGGTGCTACGCCAACCCGCAGGCTCGCCACCTATCGTTATTTATTTGACCGCTCGGCTCCATATAAAAGGCATCCGATCCTGGCATAAAAAATAATCCGCCGGAGCGGGGTATATACATCTCTCATATGAATATATGGGAGCATTGGGGGAGTATATAAGTTTATGAATATTATGTAACATTTAAATCTCTTTTGCTGTTACAATCGTATCTAACCTGATGTTTTGTTATGACCAACTTATACCCTGAGTGCCCTGATAACGCGGATCTGGCACTTATTCAGCCCACGTTACTATTCAGGCAACAGATAACGAAAGCCGTCAGCTGCGTGGTGTTGTTCTTTATTCTCTACGTGGTACTGCTATTGGCAACCGTTGCGCTGGCTGTGGCCTGTGTGTCGGGGGGGATTATGTTATTCCGCGCTTATCCGGCCTGGAGCACCGGCATCATCGGACTCAGTTTCATTTTACTGGGTGGGATGGTATTGTTTTTTCTCATTAAATTTCTTTTCAACAAACGTTCTGCGGGTAACCCTTACCGTATGCAGATCTTCCGGGATCATCATCCCCGTTTATTTGATTTTATTACGCAGCTGGTGAAGGACACGCGCATCAGTTTTCCGAAGAAAGTATTTATTGTACCGGATATGCATACTACGGTATTCTATCATTCCAGTTTTCTGAGTTTATTCTGGCCGGTGGGGAAAAACCTCGAAATAGGTTTAGGATTAATTAATAGTGTAAACGTGAGTGAATTTAAGATGTTGCTGGCGTATGAGTGTGCACATTTCTCGCAGCGTAGTATGAAACTGGGCAGCTACATCTATGCATTGAATAAGATGTTGTATAATATGCTGTATGAAAATGAACGGTGGGATGAAATAGAGGCCCGCTGGAGCAGTGGCAGCAGCCTGTTAAGTTTCTTTGCGCATATTACTACGAGGATACTGAACGGAATGCAGTATGTATTGCGGAAGATATATGCGATCATTAACCGGCAGTACCTGGAATTAAGCAGGGAGATGGAATATCATGCAGATACAGTAGCTGTGAGTCTTACCAGTACAGAAACAGCTATCAGCGGTTTACGGCGGCTGGAAATGGGCGGATACTGCCTGGATCATTGTTTTCATAAAGTACCGGATCTTGCAGAAAGAACGCTGCGGTTTGCCAATATTTTTACGGCGCAGCGGGCCATGATCCGTTACTATGCTTCACAGAACCATCTCGCAGTGGATGCTGCCGGATTACCGGTTATCACCGACAATTATTTCCATACTTTTCTGAAGAGCCGGGTGCAGCTGCGGGAGCAGTGGACTTCGCATCTTTCCAGGGAGGCGCGGGAGGCGCATTATTTAGCGGCGAATGTTTCCTGTAAGCCGGTCAGCCTTAGTGCCTGGAACCTGTTTAATGAGCCGGAAAATGTGCAGCAGCACATGACTTCGCTGATATATAATTTCACGGTACATAACAGTGACGAAACATTTACGGAGATCACTCCTGCCGCCTACATTGAAGAGCTTTCGCAACGGCACCGGTTATACGAATATCCGAAAGCATTTAATGATTACTATGATAACCGGCCATTCTGCGGCATTAGTGAGGAGTTTACCCGGCTGTTGCCACCGGAGGAAATAACCGCCGGCAGTTTACAGGCGCTTTATCATCCTGATATTATTATGAGGATGCGGGCTTTTTACCGTGACCGTCAGGATGAGGAAACGTTGCAGGCTATCAGCAGCGGGCAGTTTCAGACCAGTTATTTTGAATTTGACGGACAGAAATACAGTGCCGCGCGGGCAAAGCAGCTGGCCCGGATGTTATCTGCGCAGGTTACGTCCGAAGAGGCGTGGCTGCAGTGTCATGATCAGCAGGCCTTCCGGTATCATTATACCGTTGCCATGCAGCAAAGTCCGGCTAAGGCGGCCCTGCTTAAGGAGAAATACACCCAGATCCTGCAGTATCAGCAAACCGGCCAACAGTTGAATGAGCAGGTGATCCGGATCATTCATTGTATCAGCCTGTTGTTTAATTCCGGCGAACAGGATATCGAATCGCTGCCGGCGCTTTTTGATGAGCTGTCGGCCGAGTGCTGGGGTTTCCGGATGATGACGGAAAACATTCAGCAGGGTGCGTTGTTCGGCAGTTTTCCCGAAGGTATGGAGGAAAAGCTGAAAAGATTCAGGGAGCATGATTGCACTTTTATACAGGATATGATCCCCGACTATGTGGCTATCCAGGAGTTACATGAAATCAGTTCAGCGATGATGGAACATTTCAACAACGGAATCATATTACTAAAAAAATCATATCTGGAATTTATTTTAACCTTAGAGCCGGGAGCGTACCCCGTTTGAAGCGCTGTTCCTGTTGTGCATTTTTCTCTTACTGAATTTGTGCGTATTTTCGGCGCTCGCGAAAGCGTAGCAGTCATATGGAGAATTTTATCGTATCAGCCCGTAAATACCGTCCACAGAACTTTTCAACTGTAGTAGGACAGGCACATATTACCACCACTCTCAAAAATGCCATCCGCAATAACCAGCTGGCGCATGCCTTCCTGTTTTGCGGGCCTCGCGGAGTAGGGAAAACCACCTGTGCGCGTATCCTGGCCAAAACCATTAACTGCGAAAATCTGCAGCCGGATGGGGAAGCCTGTAATGAGTGTCATTCCTGCAAGTCGTTTAATGAGGGCAGCTCCTTCAACATTCATGAGCTGGATGCTGCTTCCAACAACTCGGTAGATGATATCCGTACCCTGGTGGAGCAGGTGCGTTTTGCGCCACAGGCGGGAAAATACAAGATCTACATAATAGATGAGGTACACATGCTTAGTTCCTCAGCTTTCAATGCTTTCCTGAAAACCCTGGAGGAGCCGCCATCCTATGCGATTTTTATCCTGGCCACTACGGAGAAGCATAAAATATTGCCAACGATCCTGAGCCGTTGCCAGATCTTCGACTTCAAACGTATTACCATACAGGACACGGTAGACCATTTGCAGGAGATATGTACCAAAGAGCATATCCAGGCTGAAACAGATGCCCTGCACCTGGTAGCACAGAAAACAGATGGCTGTATGCGTGATTCCCTGAGTACGCTGGATAAGATTGTGAGCTTTACGAGCGGGCATCTTACTTACCAGAATACGCTGGAGCACCTGAATATTCTTGATTACGATTATTTTTTCCGGGTAATGGCTTCTGTGCTTCAACAGGACGTAGCCAATGCCCTGCTGATATTCGATGAAATTTTACAGAAAGGTTTTGAAGGGGATAATTTCCTGAACGGGTGGGCGGAATTTTTGCGTAACCTGCTGTTATGTAAAGAAGACAAGGCTCTTCACCTGGTGGAGGTTTCCGGTAACCTGAAAGAACGATATAAGCAGTTGTCGGGCCAGGTGAGTCCTGCTTACCTGATCACTGCCCTTCACCTGCTGAATGAAACGGAGATCAACTACCGCATGGCGCGTAACAAGCGGTTGCATGTGGAGATGGCGCTGATTAAGCTGTGTTTTCTGCAACAGGCAGTAACCCTGGTCAGTGATGACAGTAACGGGGAGGTGTCAAAAAAAAAGCTGGTAGCTGATGGTTCTCCCCCGCAGAAATTGCGGGCCCCTGTGGCCCAGCCGGTAACTGCTAAAACCATTACCGGGAATCCGGCTACTACGGAGAGTATCGGCACGGTGCCGGGACCACGTTTAACGGTAGACAAGCCGGTTCAGCCTGCTCCGCAGCAAACGGCGCCCGTAGCGGCTCCTGTGACAACAGCGGCCCCTGTGGCAGCACCTGCGCCACCGCCCACACCTGCATTCGTTGCTCCTGCGCAGCCAATACCTTCCAATGGGCATTCAACTGCTACCCACGAACCGGCAACGGCGCCTGTGGCCAGTCAGCCGGCAACCAGCCCTGTATCTGCAACGCCCGCACCTGCCACCGGAGCACCTGCGGCCGGCGGCACCTCCGCAGCTGCTCCGGCCAGCAAACTAACAGGGCTGGCTGCCATGAAAGAAGCGATGGCTGCCAAACAGCAGGGAACCACCCATGTGCAGTCGACGCCGCTTACGATGGGAGCGATCCATGTGTACTGGGACGAATTTATTGATCTGTACCGGCAGGCCAACAAAATGACGGTGGTAAGCAATTTGCAGCTGGCGCAACTGAAACTGCTGGGCACTACGGAGGTGGGAATTGTGAGCCGGAACATTGTGCAATTCCGGTTTATGGAAGAAGAAAAGCTCGTGATTGCTGAGTTTCTGAAGAAGAAATTTAACAATCCGGCCATTGTGCTCACCCTGCAGCTGGATGAGAGTCAGCAGACTCAGGATATAGGTCCGGCGCCGCTTTCCAGCCGGGAGCAATTCCAGCAGATGGCGGAAAAATACCCGCTGGTGAAAGAGTTGAAAGACCGGCTGAACATGGAGTTAGACTTCTAGCGTGATTGCGCTGATTAAATATTAACGATAGACAGACATTTTTAAACAGTTTACAATTCCTTCTTTGCGTTTTTGCGCAAAAACATGTAGGTTTGAACAAAATTTTGAATAAAGCACTATGGCAGAAGTTATCAGAATGCCCCTTTTGAGTGATACGATGACGGAAGGGGTGATTGCGGAATGGCATAAAAAGGTGGGCGATACAGTAAAGGCAGACGATGTAATTGCTGAAGTGGAAACGGATAAAGCCACTATGGAAGTGATGGGTTACGTAGAAGGAACCCTCCTTTATATAGGTGTTGAAAAAGGAAAGGCAGCAAAGGTAAACGGGATCATTGCCATTGTAGGTAAACCCGGAGAAGATTACACTTCCCTGCTGGAAGGTGAAGGTAAAACAGCTGCTGCTGCCCCGGCGCCTGCTGCTAATGCTGCACCTGCTGCTGCTGCACCTGCACCACAGGCTGCTCCGGCTGCTGCTGCACCGGCTGATGACGCTGCATTAAAAGAAGCGCTGAAAAATGCTACTGTTATCCGTATGCCGCTCCTGAGCGATACCATGACAGAAGGTAAAATAGTTGCCTGGAACAAAAAGGTAGGCGACGTTGTGAAGAATGACGATGTACTGGCTGAAGTGGAAACGGATAAAGCGACCATGGAAGTAATGGGTTATGCCGACGGTACCTTATTATATATAGGTGTGAAGGAAGGCGAAGCGGCCAAAATAAACGGCATTATAGCCATTGTGGGCAAACAGGGTACTAATGTAGATGCGATCCTGGCTGCTGAAGGCGCTGCCCCGGCAGCATCAGCTCCATCCGCACCTGCTGCCCCATCACAGAATGGCACGACTGCTGCTCCGGCGGCAACTCCGGCTCCTGCTGCTGCAACCACCAGCGCCGATGGCCGTGTGAAAGCATCTCCGCTGGCTAAGAAGCTGGCAGAGGAAAAGGGCATCGATATCAGCCAGGTTCCTGGTTCAGGTGACGGTGGCCGTATTATCAAAAAAGACGTAGATAGCTATGTTCCTGCAGCCAAGGCGGCTCCGGCAGCACAAAGCGGCGCAGCGCCTGCTGCTCCGGCGTTTGTACCTGCCGGCCAGGAAGGCTTCACAGATATTCCGCTGACCAAAATGCGCCAGGTAATTGCTAAACGCCTCAGCGAAAGCAAATTTAGCGCTCCTCACTTCTACCTGAAAATAGATGTGAATATGGATAAGGCGATAGAAGCGCGCAAATCCATCAACGAAATTTCCCCTGTTAAGATTTCCTTCAACGATATGGTGATCAAGGCTTCTGCCATGGCACTGCGTCAGCATCCGGCAGTGAACAGCAGCTGGATGGGCGATTTTATCCGTCAGAACCAACATATACACATCGGTTCTGCTGTGGCTATTGAAGAAGGTTTGATTGTTCCGGTAATCCGCTTTGCAGATCAGAAAACACTCAGCCAGATTGCCACTGATGCGAAAGGCCTGTACGACAAAGCCAAAAACAAAAAGCTGCAGCCACAGGAATTCAGCGGCAATACCTTCAGTATCTCCAACCTGGGTATGCTGGGTATCGACGAATTCACGGCGATCATCAATCCACCGGATTCAGCGATCCTGGCGGTAGGTAATATCACTGAAACTGCGGTGGTGGAGAAAGGCCAGATAAAAACAGCCAACATCATGAAACTGACCCTGAGCTGCGATCACAGAAGTGTGGACGGAGCGGTAGGCGCACGTTTCCTGGCTACCCTGAAAGGGTTCCTGGAAAACCCGGTAACAATGCTGGTATAAACTAATTGTAATAGCAATACGAAAAGGCGGAGTGTATACTTCGCCTTTTTTGTGCCCGGAAGACGGCTGTATGCCCCGTCATTCACCGGTAAAATGTTTCATTAGCTTTTGAAAGTTCAAAAACTTGATATACATTTGACCTTGTAAATTGTCAAACGCTATAAAATAATAACCTACATGAATTTAGTGGAAGCAAAGGCACAGTTTATTCAAACCTGGGGCTCATTAGGTGCCCAGTGGGGTATTAACCGTACGATGGCCCAGATTCACGCTTTACTGCTGGTAATGCCCGACCCGTTGAGTGCCGATGATATCATGGAGGAACTGAACATTTCCCGTGGAAACACCAATATGAATGTGCGGGAACTCATTAACTGGGGGCTGGTAGAACGTATCCTCATCCCGGGAGAAAGAAAAGAATTTTTTGTAGCAGAGAAAGATATCTGGAAGGTGGCTACTTATATTGCCCGCGAAAGAAAGAAGCGCGAACTGGATCCTATCATGAAAGTGCTGTTACAGCTGCAACAGGCGGAAGGTGATCCGAAGGATAAGGAAATGAAAGCTTTTAAGGATTCTATCTCCAATATCACCAAGTTTGCCCAACAAACGGATAAGACGATCAGTGCATTTATTAAATCGGAAGAAAACTGGTTCTACAGCAGCCTGATAAAACTCATTAAGTAATTTTTTTTGGGCCTTACTTTCATTTATTTCTGAAAGTTCCAAACAAATAAAAAATAAAGATGAAGTCATATTATATAGCAGATGGTATTGTTCAAGGGCTCCTGACTGTTATTTGCGCGATTGATCTGACTCATCTTGTTGTTTTTTCCAAATTCTCCCTGCCGCCGTATCTTACTTTCATCCTCCTGGCCTGGCAATTCTCTGCAGGCGTTATCAATTTTATACTAAGGAAAACAGCTCCTGATGACAGGATGCTACGAAGACTCCAGTGCGTACTGTTCTCTATTATAGGAACCTTATTTCTCCTCGTACAGGCAAACAAGTTACGGGTATTCAGATCTATCGATTTTTTCAATATTTACGGATGGCTGGTTTACGCCAGTTTTTATATTGTGCTGCCGGCGCTGATATTGTCTGTAACGGTATTAACTATACGGAGATGTATTGTTACCCTCCGTAGCAGGGCTACTTCCACCCCGGTTTAACTTCATTTTATGCAAAATAAACGTATTGTTATTGCTGCGGACACCGGCTGTACTCGCGCATCTGCCCCGGAGCGCTTATCACTTGTGGTGAATTCCGTAAATTAGCTATATGGAAACCAATAACGATAAAAAGCTCACCGTGGTACTGGGCGCATCGCCCAACCCGGAAAGATACAGCAACCTGGCCGTGAACCGGCTCAAAGCCAAAGGGCACCCGGTAGTGGCGATCGGCAAACGGGCCGCCGCCATTGGTGATACGCCGGTGATTACCGCGCATCCGCCGCTCGAAAAAGTAGATACGGTTACCATGTACCTGAACCCCGGCGGCACAGAAAGAATATTATGATTATATTTTGCAGTTGCAACCCCGCCGTATCATCTTTAACCCGGGAGCAGAAAATCCCGAACTGGAAGATATTGCCAGGGAGCATAATATTCAGCCGGTGGAAGCATGTACCCTTGTAATGCTTAGTACGGGGCAGTTCTAGCCGTTTTATTTTCTGAATCTTCTTATTTTTTTAATGTACAGCTGTTGGCTATTGCTAACAGCTTTTTCGTATATTCGTAAATATTGCTGTTATTCCCCAATGAACGCATCCCATATTGTTGACCCAATTAGCGCATGGAATTACTTCAGCAGGCAGGCATTATAGCATAACCCAAATACGCATGTTCACCCTTAATTATACATGTATGCAATGGAGAAGATTTAATGGAGAGGTTATCCACCTTCCGGTAAAGGAAGAAGTAAGACAAGCCATCGTTCGTGAAACCGCAAAGGGGTTTCGCCTGAAAGTGTGCATTGGTACTGATTCCCAGGTAAAAGGAGTAGATACGGAATTCGCTACGGTGATAGTATTCCTGCGGGAAGGCCACGGCGGATTTATGTTTATTCACAATGAAAAAACAAAAGACCGCTATTCTATCAAAGAGCGCATGCTGGTAGAAGTAGCGAAGAGTATTGAAATTGCGTATGAATTGTGCGACCTGTTTACAGAATATGATGTAGACATGGAAGTGCATGCAGACATCAATACGAACCCTCAGTTCAAAAGCAACCTGGCCTTGCGGGAAGCAATGGGCTATATCCTGGGTATGGGCTTTGCCTTTAAAGCCAAACCGGAAGCCTTTGCCAGCAGCAGTTGCGCTAATAAAATAGTGAACTAAGGCGCCTCTTTTTTTGTACCTCTCTCAGATTTTTTATGACGTGTTGCCACGTCAGGTGGCATTTTCTCCCCTTATCGAGCTATACAATCCCTCCTTCTGTTGTAACTTTTTCCTGGTTTCTACGCTATACTTTCAATAAAACAGCCTCCTATATGACACTACCAAAATCATTGGCAGCCATACTGTTGCTGGCGTGCCTCTGCGTTCTTTCCTGTAAAAAAGACAAAGTGGAAGCTCCCGATACTACGTCGTTGTTTGTGTATGACGCAGGCTCGAGCATTCCCAACGCCGAATTCAAAACGCTACAGATCACTGCAGATGGCAGCTATATTATTACTCAAAAAAATAGTGAAAAAAGTACAAGGAAATTACCAAATAACGTGCAAGATAGCCTGAAACCTTATCTCACCAACTTTCCCCGGGCAGCTATAAAAGCCGATCCT
This sequence comes from Chitinophaga sp. W3I9, assembly GCF_050434025.1. Lineage (NCBI taxonomy): Bacteria > Pseudomonadati > Bacteroidota > Chitinophagia > Chitinophagales > Chitinophagaceae > Chitinophaga > Chitinophaga sp. W3I9. The sequence goes on along the minus strand of NZ_JBNPWC010000001.1, from coordinate 1,641,204 downwards.
AATACTTACTCATCACGTGGGGCAGCAGATGGCATCTTCCGGGCATTTATATATGTACAAAAAAATCCAACAGACACTACCGCCATTTATTTAGATATACCCGGTGGTCCCGCTCCCGCCTACTTCGTGGAATTCGAGAACAAGATCAATCAAACGATCATCAACAATAAAATATTTAACTGATCATACCATCTATAAATTATTAAATTAATCCCCCGTTATGAAAATTTATTATTCCCTCATTCTCTTGTTTTTAATACCTGCTTTTTCTGCCTGTAAAAAGAAAGATGCTCCCCTGCTTACTTCTATAGAAGGGAAATGGCGGCTGGCAAAGGTGGAAGGATGTTTCAGTGGGCAAGGCGCATCTGTTACCAATAAGCAGGAAATAATTTTCAAGGGCAAACAATACGAATTATTTGTTGATGGCGTAAGAGAAACCGCCGATACGTTCCACCTTAAACAGGTTAACAATCAAAATGTACTGACAATAGGGAAAAGCAATGAATTCTTTGTCACTTTTACGAGCAATGCAATAATTCTGACCGGTAACATTTCTGATGCCTGCACAATGACTTACGGCAAGGTAGCCTATTAATGCAGCAATTATTATTAAGCAGGGGGATGAAAACGAATATCGCTTTCATCCCCGCTTTATACTTTAATCTTTCAATAACCACATCACGCTATTCACATTATCACTGCCGCTAAACTGCCGCTGTATGGCCTCGTTGAGGTTCGCATTGTTATAACTCAGTTCATTATCAGGATAAAGCCATCTTACCGGAAACTGTGTAGCAGGTGTATTCAGGTTGGTGGTAGCATTCAACTTGAATACGGGATATCCTGTTCTCCGTTGCTCATACCACGCGTTATAATTAGAGCCCTGCAGGAACCCCGCGAGATACTTTTGTGTAATAATCTGCGATAACTGTTGCTGCATGCTGCCAGTGAGTACTACCGATGCTACATACGACTGAATATAACTATCATCCATTTTCATGTTGTGGTGATAATCTTCTATGTCCGGTGTATAGGCGGCGGTGAATTTCATGGAATTGGTAATACCTGCCGCATAATAACTTTGCGCCGGCGTACCGGTGATCCATCCCCGCAGGGCTGCTTCTGCCAATACAAACTGTAATTCGGAGTAGCTGAAAACGCTTACCGGTTCTGCATTCACCATGTTTACGTAACGGCTGTTCAGGTCGGAATAATCTTTTGACAAGCGTATAGATTGCAGTGCGGGGAATGCATCAGAAGGCTCCGCTCCTACATAAGCGTCATAATCATCCGCTGTTTTACCGGCTGCAATTTTTACCGGTGAGGGCTTTGCATAATAAAACAAACGACGATCGTGCAATGTTTTCAGCGGATCTATCAGCGTGGCTGACAACATGGTGTAATTTGACTTTACAAAAGAGTTGCCGGAGCCCGCCGGCACATCGGACCAAGGGTAATTCTGGCCTGCTGCTGCCGTATAGGTAAGAGCAAAATTATCAGCATAAGAACGCATTAAAGGCCTGTTGGCAACTATCTCTTTAAACCGCTCCACTACTTTCAGATCCGCATCGCCTGTTTTCCTGTACAGGTTCATCAGCACATGCAGTTCAAAACTGTTGGTCAGCCGGCGCCAGTTATCCACTTTGCCGTTATACACCGGATCACCGCTAAAATCTTTCCCTGCTGCAAAAAGAAGATTGGCGCTATCCAATTCATTGAGTATGCCGAGAAATACTACCTTCTGCGTATCGTAGCCAGGTTGGATAACGTTTTCTGATTCTCCTTTCACCGCCTGTGAGTAGGGAATATCGCCTACCTGTATAGTGCTTTGAAAAAATTGCCAGGCTCTTATAAAATGTCCCAGTGCATTGTATGATTTCCGGAGTTCTTCATCAGGTGCATAGCCTATCATGGGCGGCACATTACGCAATAATGCGATCCTGTTAAAACTGGCTCTTCCGAATTTATTATACTGGAAATTTTCCTGTCCTTCTCCCCAGGTAAGATATTTACCCAGCAGATAAGGTTGCATAAAACTTTTGGCGGTACTGATATCCGACCTGGTAATACTCAGGATCATATTGGTGGCCAGCATGGCGGAACTCACCTGTGTAGTTTTATTTGGGTTGGTATTGATTTTATCAAATTTTGAGCAGCCTGTTACCATTGCGGCAGTAAGAGATACGGATAATATATATTTCAGTGATTTGTGTTTCATGAGATTTTCTTTGATGGTGAAAGATATCAGAACCCTACTTTGAAATTAACTCCCAGCATCCGTTGAGATGGTGAATTCAGGTTTTCATCATCCACATCGGGATCTGAAAATTTGAAGTTTGTAAACAGGAACAGGTTCTGTGCAGTTAAAGAAACAGATGCATTTTTTATACCGCTCTTTGCCAGCATGGTGGCAGGAAACCGGTATCCGACAGATATTTCACGCACCTTTACAAATGTTTTCTTTTGTATGCCGTAATCGCCTCCCCTGAAATTTTGCGCGTAGTTTTGGTAAGATACTTCTGTATCATTCACCGCATACTTGCGGGTATCGCTGGTGATGTTGCCAAAGTTGTCGTAGGAAACACTTCCGGAGAGTACTTTTACGCCTTGTCCTACATAATTGGTGAGGCCGTTCACTACTTCATCGTAGCGGTATTGGTTATCAGATTCGGGATTGGTACCGGAATCCCACATCTTATCGTAGATATAGTTATACATCACCCCGCCAACGCGGCCATCGATATTAAGTGATGCTGTAAAATTTTTATAGGAGAAGGTATTGATAAAACCAAAACTGAAACTGGGATCACTGTAACCATATTTTTTTTGGTAATCGCTTTCCACGGGATAGCCGTTGTTGTGGATTACATTGCCATCGGGGTCTCTCAGCCAATAGTAATCTGTATAGGTATCGAGTCTTTCTTTTTTCTTCACCCAGGGATTTTGCGCAGAGTACACCGGATCGAGGTTTACATAGTAGCGGTGCTGGTTAGACCAGTTGATGGTGGATCCCCATTGGAAATTCTTTTTCTTTAATACCGTTCCGCCGAGCGTAATTTCCAGTCCTTTTCTTACATAGGTTTCGGCAGTATTTACCAGGGTATTCAGGAATCCGGAGGAGCCGGGAATAGATACAGAAGTTTGCTGGTTGTAATAGTATTTATTGAAGTAAGCAACGTCGATATTCAAACGTTTTTTGAACAGGTAAGCGGGCAGTACCAATTTCCCAGGTACGCTGTGAACTTGGCAGCAGGTTAACTCCCAGCAGGTTACTGGGGTAGCTCGCGGAGTTGGCGCCGTTCCACGCGCCGGTAGTGGTAGTATAGAGACGGTTGATATCATATACGCCTGCGGGTGTTTTAAAGGTAGCCCAGGAGCCCCGGATTTTCCACATATCTGTAAATGCAGGCATTTTGAATAACTCGGACAATACTACACTGGAACCGATGGAAGGATAAAAATACGCCCTGTTTTCTTCCGGTTGTGCGGAGTTCCAGTCGTTACGGCCGGTAGCATCAATAAACACGGTATTTCTCCAGCTTACAGCAGCCCTTCCATACAAACTGTTTACCTGTCTGCTGCTATAGGCAGGTGTGAATGTAGGCGGTTCTACGGAGCCATTAAGCGAAAAGAAAGTCGGGCTTGTTAACCCGTTTTTGGTGGAAGCTTTCAGTCCTTCGTCTACCCAATAATAAATTGTTCCGCCCACCATTGCTTCGAAGTTCCAATCGCCTGCTTTTTTACTGTAGCTGAGCATGGCGTCGTCGTTGGTACTCCAGCCCCAGGTGTTGTTGATGCTGTACAGGCCCCTGGCATTCCATCCGCCGCGGGTGGAGTAGATATTAGCCGTTGGATTGGTAAAGGTTTCTTTATTATGATACACATCATAGCCGATACGCACCAACAGGCTAAGGTCAGGGGAAAATTTATAGTTAGCGGTGAGACTTGCGTTAGTGGTATTTTGCTGGATCGCATTTAATTTCTCGTAGGCAATCAGGTAAGGATTATCATACCAGTTGGTGTACATCCAGTTTTGTGTTTGATTGGGTGTTTTCCAGTAATCACGGTACTGGCGGATATCATATTCGGGGCCTGTCCACATGGTTAGCTGGTAAATGTATCCCTGGTTACCATAGCCGGTGCCCCATACCTGTGGCGCCATTCTTTTGCTTACGCCCATGTGCCCTTCGAGGCTGAATTTCTCTGTCGCCTTGAGCTCACCGCCGAGAGTGAAGTTATACATATTCAGTTTCGCATTAGGAAACTGTCCTTTGTTATAAATATGGTTCAGGGAGGCGCGGAAACTGCCGTATTTCCCACTTTGTGATACGTTGATATTATTATTGGTGATTACGCCCAGTTCCATAAAATTCTTCAGGTTATTTTTTCCTACCGAATTCAGTGGCCGGTTATCCTCAAACTGTTTGGTGACCGGGTTCCAGTCCCTTGCAGTGTTGCCTGCATCCAGCCGGGGGCCCCATACATAATCGTTGTCAATTTTTCCGTTTTGTCCACGGCCGTACGAAGTTTGTGTTTTTGGAATGGCCAGGAAACCGCTCTGGATCATGGTGTTGCTGTTCACGTTTACAGACAGGGCTTCGCCGGTTCCTTTTTTAGTGGTGATGAGGATCACGCCGCCGGCAGCCCTGGAGCCGTACAATGCGGATGCAGTAGGACCTTTCAGGATATCCAGGCTTTCGATATCATCGGTAGGGATATCGCGTAACGACATGTTGCCATACGGCACCCCATCTACCACCAGCAAGGTACCTTCCCCTCTTAACTCAATAGCGGGTTTAGCAAAAAACTCGGTGGAGTTTTTAATAACCAGACCGGATACCTGGCCGGTGAGGGAAGTGGCCAGGTCCACTCCTTTTACCGTTTGTACGGCCTCGCCTTTTACTCGTTGTACGGCGTATCCCAGGGCTTTTTCCTGGCGTTTGATACCGAGGGCGGTTACTACCACCTGGTCGATGCTGATGGCCTGATCGATGAGAACGATGTTAATGGTTTGTTCCCCTTTAATGGTGTATTCTTTTGGTGTGTAGCCGATGAAGCTGAATAAAAGAACATCGCCATCTTTTACGTTATCGAGGGTGAAGTTCCCGTCTTTGTCCGTCATCGTAGCCTTGGAGGAGCCTTTCACCTGGATAATCACGCCTGGTAAGGCATTACCGGTGGAGTCCTTTACAGATCCCCTGATGTTTTGTTGTGGTGCAATGTTGCCGGCGGCAGCCATTACAGACCTGGTATTGGCAGCATCTTCTGCTTTTACCACATAAAGCTTTCCATTGATTCTGCGGCATACTAATCCTAATGGTGCGATGCATTTATTGAGGTTGTTCTCAATGTTATCTGCCTGAAAAATGTCCGTATTCTGCAGTAGAATATTTTTCCCTTTCAGCAGGTTGGTGTTGTAACTGAAGCGGACATCGAACTTTGCTTCCAGTTCATTGATCACCGAAATAAGCGGCACAGTGGTTACCTTGTTTTCGCGGGTTGCTGCTTTTAGTATCTGTGCTTTTGACCATTGCAAACAGCATAGCAAAGCGGTAACCATTACCAGTTGGAAACTGATTGATTTAAATTTTTTCATAACTGAATTTTGGTTGTCTCTAAAGGATTTTTTTGTTGTTCACCCGAATAGTCTTGTGTTGTAAAGTAAATTGTAAATTAAAGGATTCTTCTATCGTAATAATGGCCTGCTGCAGGTTATCGGACGGGAGATAGCCTGTAAACAGCAGTTCCCCGGTTCTTTCCTGGTCAAATACTATTTCATAATCATATTGTTCCCCAAGTTTTTGCATCACTATTTTCAGTGGTTCACTTTTGAATGCGAGCAGGTTGTATTTCCAGGATGTCTGGAACAAGGTATCTACCTTTTGCCTGGTGAGCATTTTAGTGACCGCATTATAGCTGGCCATTTCCCCGGGACTGAGCAACAGGATGCCGGCGCCGGCGTTGACTTTCACGCGTCCTTCGTTCAGCACTACCACTGCGTTTCCATTTGCCGTATTTACATTAAAGGCAGTGCCCAGTACGTTTACATCCACGCCGTTTTCCGTGTGCACAACAAAGGGCATTGCTGCCTGGTGGATCACTGTAAAAAAAGCTTCTCCTTTCAGCCATGCTTCCCTGGGCTGATTTTTACGGGGAGATGTGTTTACGGTGAGGCTGCTGCGTTGATTGAGACTGATCACCGTACCATCTTCCAGCCGGAAGGTTTGCACCTGGCGGGTGTTGTTTACAAAATGGCGTTTATCATTTTTATCTCTGTAAAAAAATAACAACAGGGTAGCCAGGCCAATGAGTGGTACCAGGGCTGCCGCCACTCTGAAGCCGGTTCTTTTCCATAGTGGGATCACCGGTTTGGACGGTGTATGTTGCAGGATAGCGGCAAAAACCTGACCGGCCCTATCCGCCGGCATTGCGGGCCAGTTTTGCTGCAGCAACAACTCTTCCACCGCAGGCAAATACTCCGGCGATGGATGATCCTGTAACCAGGCGAGGAGCTCCAAACGCTCTTCCTGTGTACATTTCCTTTCCGTTAATTTAATAAAGAGAGCAGTGATCCGTTCCTTATTTTCTTCCATTGTTCCTGGTTGACATAACAATAGTACGATCGGGCGGATTTAAAAGACGACCGGACTTAAAAATATTTTTTTCTCAGCGAAGGATATGGCAAAAGGCGGCAATAATAACAGAGATATCGGCATGTTGATAAAGGTAGTGCCTTACAAAGCGGGAAGCCTTTACGAGCTGGTCTCTCACGGTGTTGACAGAGATGCCCAGCTGATCGGCTATTTCCTGGTTGGAACAGCCCTGTACTTTGCTCATTCTGAAAATCAGCTGCCGTTGTGCAGGTAACTGGGCGATGGCATTCATTTTAATGGTTTCCAGCTGCCGGGTGTAGAGCATGTCGTCCATAGCGCCGGTATCTTCTGTATACATCTGCAGAAAATATTCGCGGAATTTCTGATCATGCACCGCCTTTCTCAGGTAATCGAATACATAGTTTCGGGTGGTGGTGTACAGGTAGGCTTTGAGAGATAATCCGGGATTCAGGGTATCTCTTTTTACCCATATCTTCATAAATACTTCCTGAACGGCGTCGGATGCTACTTCCGGCAGGCCGCAGAGTTTCAGGGTGTAGCCATAAATATGATCCCGGTATTTTTCATACAGTACCCTGAACGCTTCCTCATCCTGCGCTATTATCTTTTTACACAGTATTTCATCTGTTGCATCCAGCATTCCAACAAGTATTTGGGTAAAAAAATGCCATCACTGATTAAGATAAACAAATAAAAATAAAAAATTACCCCAGATTACTGAGGTAATAATAGTGTGCAGAAAAGATGAGGCAGCGGATCAGGCGATAGCCCGGAATTGTGCGTTGAGTTCATCGATATAGTTGAGGATGGCATCCCGGCCGGATTTCTTTACGGTAGATGTAACGAAGTTGGGGGGCAGGAACTGCCAGGTTTCCCTCATTTTATTGAGAAAAGATTTTACGTTTTTGCTGACTTCTGCCTGGGTACTTTTATCTGCTTTGGTGAATACCAGGCTGAAAGGGATATTCCATTCTCCCAGTTTGGTAATAAAATCGATGTCGATTTTCTGTGGCTGATGGCGGCTGTCGATGAGTACAAATACGCTGACGAGGTTGGGCCGTTTGCGCAGGTAATTTTCGATCATCTGTTCCCATTGGCGGCGTTGCGACAAGCTTCTTTTAGCGAATCCGTAGCCGGGCAGATCCACGAGGTACCAGGCGTTATTGATGGCAAAATGATTAATCAGCTGTGTTTTACCGGGGGTTCCCGACGTTTTGGCTAATTTTTCATTATTAGCCAGAATATTGATCAAAGAAGACTTACCTACGTTCGACCGGCCGATGAATGCGTATTCCGGCCATATGGGATTGGGGCATTTTTCCCAATCGGGACTACTGATAAGATATTCTGCTGACTTAATAACCATAATGATATTGCTTTGTTCCATTAAAAATCCCGTATCCCTGTTTTTGCATACTGTCACATGACTACATTTCTTTAACTTTGCGCACTATGTCAGAAAATGCAAATGTTCAGAAGATCGTTCCCTTTGAAGGGTCAAAATTAAGCAAGAAGGAGCAGATAGCGACCATGTTTGATGATATTGCTTACCGCTACGACTTTCTTAATCACTTTATGTCGCTGGGGATCGACATTATATGGCGTAAAAAAGCCCTGGGGTATTTGAAATCGCTTCAGCCCAAACTCATGTTGGACGTGGCTACCGGCACGGGCGACTTTGCTATAATGGCGGAAAAGCGTCTTCATCCCGACAAAATTGTGGGCATTGATATTTCTGAAGGGATGTTGAGTCATGGCCGTGAAAAGATCCTGAAAGCGGGGTTAGGCGATAAAATTACCCTGCAAACGGGCGATAGTGAGACAATAAGTTTTCCCGACCAAACGTTTGATGCCATAACGGTGGCATTCGGTGTGCGTAATTTTGAGCACCTGGAAAAGGGGCTGTCTGAGATGTATCGTGTGTTGAAGCCAGGAGGCAAGTTGGTGATACTGGAGTTTTCGAATCCCACAGTTTTTCCTATTAAACAATTATATAATTCGTATTTTCGTTATATCACACCGCTGATCGGGAAATGGATAGCTAAAAGCCAGGCGGCTTATAGTTATCTGCCGGAATCTGTGAAAGCGTTTCCGCAGGGTGAAGCAATGCGAACTATTTTAACCAACACCCGTTTCCAGGCCGTTACATGCAAAACGCTAACATTCGGCATATGTTCCATTTACTGCGCTACGCGCTGATATTCATTGTATTCGGGGTGCTTCCTGCAAGGGCGCAAACCCAGATGAATATGTTGGAACACGATGCAAAACCCTATTACTTTGGTATTACGCTGGCGGCAAACCAGTCGTATTTCAAACTGGAGCATTCTCCTGCCTTCCTGGCCGATGATTCTATTATGGTAGCGGAACCGCTGAAAACCATGGGATTCAACCTGGGACTGCTGGCCAATGCCAGGCTCAGTGAGCATTTTGACCTTCGCTTTAACCCGCAGCTCATTTTTGCATCCAAAAACCTTTACTACCGCGAAACTTATCCCAAGCCACAGGATACTGACAAGAAGATTGAGTCGATATTACTGAGCTTCCCGCTGCAGATTAAGTTTAAATCGGACCGCATCGGCAATATGCGCGTTTATACCATTGCGGGCCTTAAATATGACTATGACCTTGCCTCCAACGCACGCCTGCGCAGAGCAGAGGACCTGGTAAAGATCAAAAAGAGCGACTACGGTTATGAAGCCGGCGCTGGCTTTGAGTTCTATTTCGAGAGCTTCATCTTTGCCCCGGAGTTTAAGATCAGCAATGGTTTTGGCAATGTGCATGTGAAAGACCCTAACCTGCGATATTCCAATGTGGTGGAAAAATTACAGTCGAGGATGATTGTGTTTTCGATTCACCTGGAAGGGTAACCGGAGAGATTGCCTCCCAACCACACCGATTAACCATCATTACGCTGATTTTTTTACCTTTGCGCCATGCAAAATTACCTCATCAGGAATATAGCCGTGGTAAACGAAGGGCGCACCACGGTACAGGATGTATGGATCAAAGACCACCGCATTGAAAAAATAGCGCCTAATATCACTATCAGCGGTAATTACACGGAAATTAACGGGGAAGGTAAGCACCTGCTGCCAGGCGTTATAGACGACCAGGTACACTTCCGGGAGCCCGGCTTAACCCACAAAGCCACCATTTATTCCGAAGCACGCGCTGCGGTAGCCGGCGGTACCACCAGTTTTATGGAAATGCCCAATACCAAACCGGCGGCGCTCACCCAGGAACTACTCGAAGACAAATACACCATTGCACAACATCATTCACTGGCCAATTACTCCTTCTTTATGGGGGCTGCCAATGACAATGTGGAAGAAATACTGAAAACAAACGCCAAAAAAGAAAGCGTTTGCGGCGTGAAAATATTCATGGGATCTTCTACCGGGAATATGCTGGTAGATAATTATCTCACCCTGGAAACGGTGTTTTCCAACAGCGAACTGCTGATTGCCACCCATTGCGAAGATGAAAAGATCATTCGCGCCAATATGGAGGCGTTTCAACGGGAAAAAGGAGATCGCCTCACCGCTGCGGATCATCCGTTGATACGCGATGTGGAAGCCTGTTTTGAATCATCCCTGGTAGCCATACAGTTTGCGCAGAAACACAATGCCCGCCTGCATATCCTGCACATCTCCACGGCGAGGGAGCTTCAGCTGTTCAGCAATATGCTGCCGCTGGCAGAAAAAAGGATTACGGCGGAAGTGTGTGTACACCATCTTCATTTTACGGCCGATGACTACGCACAATACGGCAACCTGATCAAATGCAACCCGGCCATTAAAGCGCCGGAAAACAAAACCGCGCTCTGGCAGGGACTCCTGGACGACCGGCTGGATATCATTGCCACCGACCATGCACCGCATACCTGGGAAGAAAAACAACTGTCTTACCTGCAGGCGCCGTCCGGTGTTCCACTGGTGCAACACAGCCTCCTGCTAATGCTGGAATATGTAAAGAAGGGAAACATCACCCTGGAAAAAGTAGTGGAAAAGATGAGCCATGCTCCCGCTATCTGTTTCCAGATAAAGGAAAGAGGATTTTTGAGAGAAGGGTATTATGCCGACTGCGTAATCGTAGACCTGCAGCACCAGACGAACGTAAATAAAGAAAACATATATTATAAATGCGCCTGGAGCCCGTTTGAAGGCCATACCTTCCCGGCGGCCGTTACGCATACCTTTGTAAGCGGACACCTCGCTTATGCGGATGGCGTTTTTAATGAGAACGTATTGGGTCAGCGACTGGCTTTCAGCCGGTAGTTTTTGCCTCCGTAAATGCAGCGGCAGCCGCTGCATTTACGGAAATGCCGGTACAGCCTTTCAATTCTTATGGAATTTTTCTATCCTTGCATCTTCCACCGTATATTCACCAAAAAGATGCTGCATGCAACTGGACAAAACATCCTACTACGACCTGTCTATCTTTAACCGCGACGAAGAATTTTCCCTGTTCCACCGCCTCGATTTTACTACCACTGCAGGCGGCCGTGAATACCTGCGGCAGCTATACAGCAATCCATTATCCGATATCAACACTATTAAGAACCGGCAGCGTGCATTGCAATATATACTGGAACAGGAAAGCAACTGGCCTTCCATTATTTCCAACGGTACCATTGTAGTGGTGGAGAATTACATGGATGCCCAGATCGAACCTATTTCCAGCACAGAAGGACTTGCCTTATATCTTCATGCAGCTCTCAACAAAACGCTGTATGCGCCTGATTATGGCTATATCAAATTTTCGTTTACACAACTGGTGATATTACTGAAAGGATTTCGTTCGTTTATCAACGTTTTCAATTCAAACGAGACCCCAACAGTGCTGAAAGTGTTGCTGGACAGGGCGCAACAGTTACTTGCCAAAAAAGAGTTCTATGAAATTTTAAAGGCAGATGAAGAGGGAAAACTGAACTTTGTGGAGATCCTTCGTTATGATAATTATATCCGGAAGCGACACAGAAAAGTAATTCAGGAGCTGGTAACCCTTTACCAGCAGCTGGATGCGTACTATGCGATGGCCAAAGCCATGAAGCACTATAACCTGCAGTTCCCGGTTTTCTCCGGCGGCACCACACCTGTTATTAAAGCCACACAACTCTATCATATCATCCTTCCTGAGCCGGTGGCTTATGATGTAAAACTGGATGAAGCAGCTCATTTCATGTTCCTTACAGGTGCCAATATGGCCGGCAAAACCACCTTTATCAAAGCCGTTGGCGTAGCCGTATTCCTGGCACATATAGGCATGGGCGTGCCCGCTGAAAATATGGAGCTGAGCTTCTTTCACGGCATCTTCAGTAACATCCAGGTACAGGATAATATTTTTAAGGGAGAAAGTTATTTCTATAGCGAAGTACAGCGTATTAAAAACACTATCCTGCAAATCAGCAATGGTAAAAACTGGCTGGTGCTGATCGACGAAATGTTTAAAGGCACCAATGTGGAAGATGCCAGAAACTGCTCGCTGGCAGTGATCCGGGGATTTTTGAAAAGTACCAACTGCCTGTTTATCCTTTCTACTCACCTTTATGAAGTGGCGGATGAACTGAGCACAGAAAAACGTATCCAGTTTAAATATTTTGAATCTACCGTTATTGACGACGACCTGCATTTCACCTACCTGCTCAAAGATGGAATTGCCAAAGAAAAAATAGGTTACCTGATCCTGAAAAGGGAGAAGGTACTGGATCTGCTTACGCAGATAAAATAAAAAAGGAAAGCATTTAACTGCGGGCGATGTAACGATGTTTCCAGCAGTTAAATGCTTATATTCGTATCTGTTAACCCAGATATCGATATGATTGTTAAAACCTACGGCAGCGCCATCCTCGGCGTAAATGCCATCACCATTACCATAGAGGTAAATGTATCTTCCAAAGGCAACAAATTATTTATAGTAGGACTACCAGATAATGCGGTAAAGGAAAGCGAGCGGCGTATTGAATCCACTATTCAGTGCATGGGCCTGCGTATGCCCAGAACACGCACAGTGGTAAATATGGCGCCCGCCGCTATCCGCAAGGCCGGCGCTGCGTATGACCTGCCCATTGCCGCGGGTATTATTGCTGCCTCCGGGCAGGCCTCTCCCGTTCATCTTGAGCATTACCTGATGATGGGCGAGTTGTCGCTGGATGGTACCATTCAACCGATCAAAGGTGCGCTGCCAATGGCCATGCAGGCACTGAAAGATGGTTTCAGCGGCTTTATACTGCCCAAACAGAATGCGCTGGAAGCCGCCATGGTTAGTGGTTTGAAAGTGTATGGCATTGCTCACATTTTGGAGGCCATTAATTTTTTAAATGACCCGGATTGCCTCATCCCTGTAACGGCTGTCCGTGACGAATTTTACGCCACGCAGGACCATTGGGGCATTGATTTCAGCGAAGTAAAAGGGCAACAGCATATTAAACGCGCCCTTGAAATAGCCGCCGCTGGTGGGCATAATGCCATATTGATTGGTCCGCCGGGAGCAGGAAAAACTATGCTGGCAAAACGTTTGCCCACCATCCTTCCACCGCTCACATTGCAGGAGGCGTTGGAAACCACTAAAATCCATTCTGTGGCAGGGAAGCTCCCCGAGCACACTTCGCTGATCACGCACCGCCCGTTCCGTTCTCCGCATCATACCATCAGTGATGCGGCATTGGTGGGTGGTGGCAGCATTCCCCAGCCGGGAGAAATTTCACTGGCGCATCACGGCGTATTATTCCTGGACGAACTGCCGGAGTTTAAACGCAAGGTGCTGGAGGTGATGCGGCAGCCGGTAGAAGAAAGAAGAGTGACTATTTCCCGTGCCAGAACAGCCATCGACTTTCCAGCCAGCTTTATGTTGTTGGCGTCTATGAATCCCTGTCCGTGCGGGTATTTCAACCATCCGGAAAAAGAATGTTCCTGTGCGCCCGGGCAGGTACAGGAATACCTGAATAAGGTATCCGGTCCGCTGCTGGATCGTATAGACCTGCACGTAGAAGTAACGCCGGTAAAATTTGCGGACCTGTCGTCCTCCAGTGCGGCGGAGAAAAGTACGTATATACGTAACCGTGTGATTGCTGCGAGGGCGATCCAGGCAAAGCGGTTTGCCGGTCATGACGGCGTGTATTGCAATGCACAAATGCATAGCCGGTTGCTGGCCACGGTATGCGTTATCAGTGATAAATGCAGGGAGCAGCTGGGGCAGGCGATGCAAAAACTAAAGCTCTCTGCGCGTGCATACGACCGGATACTGAAAGTAAGCAGAACGATAGCCGATCTGGAAGGCAGTCACAGTGTAGAACCTGCACATATGGCGGAGGCCATACAGTTCAGGAGCCTCGACAGGGAAAACTGGGGGAACTGAGCATGGGGCAATGGCCGCTGCCAGCGGTAACGATGGTGGCGCACACATTATCCCGTTAAACGCCCAGGTCTTCCTTATAACTTTCGCTCAGCTTACGCTGCATCTCTGCAGGAACGGGTGCATATTCCGCAAACTGGGATTTCAACTTGGCTTTGCCCTGGGTAACATTGCGCAGTGCAGCAAACAGTTTATCTATTTCTGCCTGTGGGGTGCGTGCTTTGATCACCTGGTAACCATTCAGTGTATCCATTCCCGTTATGATGCTGCGATGTGTTTGCAGTTCGCTCATTATGTCGCCCATCATAACATCGGGGGCTACGGCTTCCAGGTCGTACACCGGTTCCAGCAACTGCGGGGCGGCCTGGTGGAACGCTTCGCGAAAAGCCATCATACCGGCTATTTTAAAGGAAATATCGTTACTGTCTACCGGATGCATTTTACCATCGTATACGCTTACACGTATATCGCGTACATATGATCCGGTTAGCGGGCCTTCCTGCATTTTTTCCATCACTCCTTTGAGGATTGATGGCAGGAAACGGTTGTCGATAGCGCCGCCTACGATACAATTGTTGAATACCAGTTTGCCGCCCCAGTTCAGCGCTATTTCTTCCGAATCGCGCACGGTATGTTCCTTGTAGGGCGGCATACCCTCGTACCAGGGTTCTATTTTCATGTATACCTCTCCAAACTGGCCGGCGCCACCGGATTGTTTTTTATGGCGATAGGAAGCCTGGGCAGGCTTTTGGATGGTTTCGCGGTAAGGTATTTTGGCGGCGTGAAAAGCCACCTGCATTTTATAAATATTTTCAAGGCGCCATTTGGTCACCAGTAAGTGCAGTTCCCCTTGTCCGTGGAGGATCACCTGTTTCAGTTCGCGGTTGAACTCCACTAGGAGGGTTGGATCTTCCATGTGTATTTCCGCAAGCACTTCGCTGAGTTTTTCATCGTCGCCTTTATTTTTTGCTTCAATGGCCACCCTCACTTTAGGGGCGGGAAAATCGATGGGAACAATTTGCCCAGGGAAATTCTTTTCGGCCAGTGTATGATTGGTGAGGGTACTTTTCATTTTAAGCGTGCAACCGATATCCCCGGCCTGCAGGCGTTCTATGTTATTGCGGTTCTTTCCGTCTGCGATAAACAGCTGGCTGATACGCTCGGTAGTATTGCCCTGTTCGTTGATAAGCTCCATGCCGCCTTTTACTTCTCCCGACATTACCTTAAAATAAGTGAGCCTGCCGATATGCGGCTCCTGTAAGGTTTTAAAAACAAATAATCCTGCCGGACCAGCAGGATTACAGGGAACAGGTTTACCTCCGGTAGTAACTTCGGCAGGCATTTCCGCTGCACCGGGAGCTACGTTATCGATAAATCCCATGAGGCGGCCGCTGCCCATATTATTTTTGGCGGATAAACAGAACAGGGGGAATACGTGGTGATTGAGCATGCCTATTTTGATGCCTTGCCGGAGTTCATCTTCATCCAGGCTTCCTTTTTCAAAATACAGTTCCATGAGGGTATCGTCGTTTTCTGCTGCTTTTTCCACGAGTTCGTTGTGCAGCTGGTCGGCTCTTTCCTTTTCGCTGTCGGGGATGGGAAGTTTTTCGGGTTTGCCGCCTTTTTCGGGAAAGCGGTACATGGTCATTTTCAGGAGATCGATGATCGCATTGAATCCGGGGCCGGCATTTACGGGGTACTGCATAATAGTAACAGGCTGACCGAATACCCGGGAGGCGTCTTCCACGGTTTTATTAAAATTGGCCAGTTCAGCATCCAGCTGGTTAACGGCCAATATGGTGGGTTTCCGGTATTTGTCCACATAATCCCATACCAGTTCTGTACCTACTTCCACTCCATACTGGGCATTGAGCAGGAGAACAGCAGTGTCGGATACGCGGATGGCTGCAATTACTTCTCCTATAAAGTCTTCCAGTCCGGGTGTATCTATAATGTTGATCTTATAATCTTTCCATTCGGTGTGCAACAGGGTGGCATATACGGAATTTCCCCGTTCGTGCTCAATATCGTGGTAGTCGGACACGGTATTTTTCTCTTCAATTGAGCCTCGTTTACTGATGATGCCGGCTTCAAATAACATGGTTTCGGAGAGGGTAGTTTTGCCGCTTTTGGGTGCACCTAACAGTACGATGTTTTTGATGTGTTTTTCATCATACGTCTTCATATGTGGAGATTTATTTAGATAATAGATACTCACCTGTGTCTTTACAAAGAACTTACTATTAAGTTAACGTTTTTTGACTAAAATAGCCAGTACTTTTCCCCGGAATATGTGACAACATACAGTAACTTTGCACCTCAGGAAAACGGACATATGAAACTATTACTGCATTATTTGAAGAGATATAAATGGTTGGTCGTATTAGCAATGGCTCTGGCCAGTATTAACCAGCTTTTCTCACTGATGGACCCTATGATCTTCGGATGGATCATTGACAGGTTCGCTTCTCATCCAAAAACTTTTAAGGGTGGCACTATATTCCGGCCGGAGAACGAGTACCTCACAGGGGTACTGCTGCTGGTTGGCGCTGCGATAGGCGTTGCAATGGTATCCAGGATCGCTAAGGCTTTCCAGGACTATTTTGTGAACGTAATTGTTCAGAAATTCGGCGCCCAGGTATATACGGATGGCTTGAAACACTCACTCCGGCTGCCATACCAGCAGTTTGAAGACCAGCGCAGCGGTGAAACGCTGGCTATTCTCCAGAAAGTGCGGGTAGACTGTGAAAAATTCATCACCGCCTTTGTGAATGTGCTTTTTGTATCGCTGATAGGTGTATTGTTTGTGATGGTATACGCCACCACCGTACACTGGAGCCTTCCCTTCGTGTATCTGACCGGCTGTATTTTACTGACTATCCTGATGAGTTTACTGAGCAGGAAAATTAAGGTGATACAGAAGACGATCGTAAAAGAAACCACCGCGCTGGCAGGATCAACGACAGAATCGCTCCGGAACATTGAACTGGTAAAGAGTTTGGGCCTCTCCAACCAGGAAATCAGGCGTTTAAACTCCACTACCATGAAGATCCTGTTGCTGGAACTGAAAAAAGTGCGGAGCATCCGCAGTATCAGTTTTGTACAGGGTACTTTTGTGAACCTGATGCGCTCTGCCATCCTGTTCCTGCTGCTGTTCTACATTTACCGCGATGTAGTGAGCATTGGGCAGCTGATGACCTTACAGCTGTATTCCTTCTTCATTTTCGGACCATTACAGGAACTTGGTAACATTATCCTGAATTACCGCGAAGCGCAGGTATCGCTGCTGAATTTCCAGAGCATCCTGAATACGCCGGTAGAGGAAATGCCCGCCAATCCTATCAGGGTAACGCATATTGATGAACTGCAATTCAAACAGGTAGGATTCAAGCACCTGACCGCAGCCACCAAAGCACTTGATAAGGTGAACTTCTCCGTAAATGTAGGGGAAACCATTGCGTTTGTAGGACCATCGGGGTCCGGTAAAACCACGCTGGTAAAGCTGCTGGTAGGATTATACAAACCAAATGAAGGGCATATCTACTACAATGGCATTGATGCCAATGAAGTAGATATGGAAGACCTGCGTCACCAGGTAGGTTTTGTGACACAGGATACCCAGCTGTTTTCAGGTACCATCCGTGAAAACCTGCTGTTTGTAAATCCGGGCGCCACTGATGCCGACGTAATGGAAGCACTGGATAAAGCTTCGTGTTATTCTTTACTGGCCAGGGCCGACAAGGGCCTTGAAACGGTAATCGGCGAGGGCGGTATTAAAATTTCCGGTGGGGAAAAACAACGTTTATCCATAGCCAGGGCGTTGTTGCGCAGACCGCGTTTACTTGTATTTGACGAGGCAACCTCCGCGCTGGACTCTATTACAGAAGAAGAAATTACTAAAACCGTACGTGAAGTAACGGCCAGCAAACAGCATATTACCGTGATGATTGCGCACCGTTTAAGCACTATTATGCATGCCGACCGTATTTACGTGCTGGAAAAAGGACAGATCGTGGAAATGGGTAAGCATGCCGACCTGGTAGCTGAAAAAGGACTTTACTATGCGATGTGGAGACAACAGATCGGCGAGCGCAAAACAGAAGCGGTGTAAGCTCCACTTTCAGTTGCTGAAAGTAATTGATTAATTTTGCAGCATGAGTACACAACAGCCCAGGCGCCCTAACTATTTTGTCAGCATGCTGACTATGAAATGCCCGAGATGCAGGAAAGGAGATATGTTCAGAGATCAGAATCCGTTTCACGTGAGGTTTTCGAAGATCTTTAATATGTATGATCACTGCCCTGTATGCGGACAAAAATATGAGTTGGAAACTGGCTTCTGGTTTGGAACGGGCTATGTTAGTTATGCTTTATCGGTGGCATTCAGTGTGTTTAACCTGATCTGGTTCTGGTTATTTTTTGGATTAACCTGGAGAGATAACAGCATTTTTATCTGGCTTGCCGTGAATGGGGTCCTGTTGGTACTTATACAACCATGGCTGATGCGGCTATCCAGGGCTATTTATCTTTATTTCTTTGTGTATTATGACGACGATACAGAGAAACTGGAAAAGCCGACACATCAACATTAAAAAAAATAACTGAAAAAAATATGGGGCTGTAAAAACAGCCCCTTTCTTTTTCAACCAAAATCTGAACCAATGGTGGTCAGAAAAGTCTTAATAACAAAAACCAATTTTTGAAAACTGAGGGGACTGTTCCTCCTGGCAGGACATTCAATCTGACACTTACATAATTAACGATCCTCTAAACTACAAAATCTATCAATATTTCAATTAAATATTTACATCAATGGTAAAACCACCGTGTATTTCTACTGAAAAAACGATTTTACTTATCAAGCCCGTCAGGACCGGGTTTACGTCCGATACGGCAAATTAATATAAATTAGAAAAGATCATAACGTTATTATTAAAAATAATGTATAAGTAACCTTTATATATTAACAGGAGTCATGATGAGTTCCGTAAAAATTCAATAGCTTTATCTTTCAAACAGTTACTTATCGTGCAAAGAACCTTATTACTGCTCCCTGTTTTACTACTTGGCTGCAAACAGCCGGCTACCCAAACCCCGCAGGAAGCAACTCCGGCCGATGTTACCGGAGCCCAAACAATACCAGTCCCTTTTAGCCTTATAAGTGGAAATATAAACAGCGACAGCGCTGTGTTTGAGGCGGCAGGCATTACGGCTTCCATCGCCAATTCGGGATCGGGCATGCAAACCATCCATATTACGCGGGAAGGCAAACGGCTGATCAACTACATGCGGGCGATTGATTCTGCTGCTGCAACCATACCGGTGCCTCAACTGATGATAACGGGAACGGATACTGCGGTTGGATTTAATACCGAACCCGCGGCCAACCGGAAGATCTTCTTCAAAATAAAAAATAACAGGGCTACCTATACTAAAATGGGAAACGCTCCGGCAGGACCGGCGCCTGACACCATAAAAAAAGCCCCTGCTGACGCAGGAGCTCTTTAAAAGAAACCTTAACACTATTTGAAATCAATCGGAACTGCAAGCTTCACACTGAAATTCCGGCCAACGTTATATACGCCTGATCTGCCCGTTACTTCATTGATGGGTGCATACTTCAACCTGCTCAGGTGATTCTGGTAAGCCACATCTGTTAAGTTATTGACAGCGAAATGCAGGGAGAACAAAGTTTTATTCTTCTTATTTACAAAATCACTGCCTAACCCTGCGTTAAACAAAGTATAACCGGAAGTAGGCGTTTCTGTTTCGTAAGCTGAAAACACATCGTTCTGCGCAAAGTTCAGGTCCATCTGCACACCGATATAAGCATTATGCAACGGACTTTTTCCCACTTTTTTAAATCTTCCTTTTAATTCAGACAGCCAGTGTGCCGCCGGAATATTAGGCAGGTATTTCGTAGAGTCGCTGCTGTTAGCAGTAGTAGCCCTTACGTACGAGAAAGTATTCTCAAAATGAAGCCAGTCGATCGGATGCGGGTGAATATCCACCATCAGCTCTCCGCCATACAGGTTGGCATCTGTTTGCTGGTATTTAAATGCCGCATATCCTTCGTCATTATCCGTTGCCGGAATAGAGTCTGTACCGGCTGCATTAAACAGTTTGCGGGAGAATATGAAGTTATTGATATGATTGTAAAACAGGCTGGCCGACAGGGAAACGTGCTGAGTATTGAAATCCACTCCTGCATCTACCTGTGTGCTTACTTCCGGTTTCAGGTCCTGGTTACCATATTCGTATTTGATGGTTCCTTCATGCACGCCGTTAGCAGACAGTTCTGCCACATTAGGCGCACGGAAACCTCTTGCTGCATTGAGTTTCAGCACTACCTGTTCGCTGGCTTCATAGCTGAGGCCTATGCTACCGGATACGTTATTGAAGTTGCGTTTGAATGCATCAAATTTTGAATCCCCTGTATTGGATGGTTTGCCATCTGCATCCAGGAACAGTGATTTGGCGTTCATGGAACGGTTATCAAAACGCAGTCCGCCGCTCAGTGTGAGTTTATTAAAAGTTTTGCTTGTTACCGCGAAAGCGCCAAAGTCGAACAGATCGTATGCAGGGATCAGGAATTCTTCTCCCTTGTTCTGATTTGTTTGTTGCATGCCATTCACCCCTACAGTTGTTTGCCAGCCGCTCATTTCAGGCAGATAATATTTCAGCGCGTAGTTGAAAGTTTGCAGATGCAGGTACAATTCCGGTGTGGAAGGTTCCAGCACGTTACCGAATTCGCGGCGCTGGTTCAGCTGATAACCCAGAGTAAGACCAATACGACCACCATTATGCAGATAGAGGTTGTTGTCCCATACTATTTTCTGGTGGTTGATCTGTTGCTTGGGTACCGTCATGCTGTACGATTTATTATCGCTGCTGGTGGCGGGTACTTCTTCTTCTGTGCCGTTGTTGTTGATGAGTTTCAGGAAATCGCCGTTGCTGTCGCGGTCACCTTCCACCAGCCCGAGGTGCTGGTTAAAGGACGTGAAGCTCAGGTGAGAGTAGCCCCATTGTTTATTGATCCCGATATTAGCGCCGAAGTTGGTGTTATTAAAGCGGGAATTAAATACGTAATCGTCGTATTTATTCTTGTAGTCGTGCGCTTGTTTTTGTGTTACGAAAGCGCCCCAGCTAAAGCCGTTGTTATTACCGGCAATGTCGGCATGATAGGCCATCAGTCCGTTGTTGGTCTGATAGTTGGCTTCCACGTTGCCTTTAATTTTTCCCAGGGGCAGCGGTGCAGGCGGCACAATGTTCACCACACCGGCCAGTGCATCTGAGCCGTAGATGAGGGAGGCAGGGCCTTTCAGCACTTCAATCCTGCTTACATTGTAATCGTCGATTTCAATTCCATGTTCATCGCCCCATTGCTGGCCTTCCTGGCGTACGCCGTCGCCTACCACCACTACGCGGTTGTAGCCAAGGCCGCGGATAAAGGGTTTGGAGATGGCCGGGCCGGTAGAAAGTTGTGTAACACCGGGCACTTTGGCAATAGCGTCTATAATGTTGGTAGAAATATTATCGTCGAGATAGTCGCGGCGGATTACGCTGATGGGCGTTGGTGTTTTCCTTGCAGATGTTGCCAGGTTGGCGCCGGTGATTACGATTTCATTTTTTTCTATCAGTGTTTCCCCGAGTTCAAAATCCCGGGTAGTAGCGCCGGAAATAGCTACGGGAGCACTGAATGCGGCGTAACCGATGTAGTGTACATCTACTACATACTTTCCTTTTGGAAGATTTTTGATGATATAGTTTCCCTGTGCATCAGCGGCAGCGCCAACGCGGAGATCCGGCAGGTAAACAGTAGCGCCGGGTAACGGTGTATGGGTTAATTTATCCACCACTTTACCGGTTAATGAATTTGAGTATTCCCCTTCTTCGGGGTTAGTGCCGGCATAGGCAGCAGGTAACGCCAGTAACATTACACTCCAAAGGCCGAGTATAAATACACGCAAATAATGCATATCTGAAAAATATAGAATCAGTAATAAAGAATAAACAACATGTACCGATGGTTCACGTTGCAAAAGAGAAGTTATGCCAGCTGTGCGGGCGGCGCTCTGGGAGTAAGATTAAAATAAGGGACGTGCGTGGTTTCCGGTAACGTAAGCGGAGAAAATACCCAGATTACTTTTTGGACCGGTGCTATATATAAAGTAACAAATGACTCATAAGGTTCTACCCCTATCTGCAGAAAATCACAGTGCCGGTGATGTTCAGATATCGTGAGGCCATCGTGTTGATGGAGGGGATCTGTTGTATCGTGGTGACCTGCAAATTCGTGTATAAATTCCCTTGGGATGGTATTTAGAGAAAATACACCCAGGAGAATAATCGCTAATATTTTATGCAGATAGCTCTTGTACACGGAGGCAAAGGTAGCAAAATCCATCTATTTGCAACAGCGTTGCACGAATATTAATGAAATTATAAGGTCAGTTTACTTTCAGCATAGGTCTTACCTGTTGTACCGGGCCGTTCTGGAAGCGGGCGTAGTAAATACCATTGGGCAGGCTATGCGCATCGAAGGTGAACGTATAGGTGCCGGGCGTATGTACTTTATTGACCGGTACGCTGATGAGGCGGCCGGTGGTATCAAAGATCTGGACCAATGTATTGCCGCTGCCGGTGATATAGGTAATAGTGGTATAATTTGAAAATGGATTGGGAGAGTTGGTAATCAGCTTCTTATCATCTGTATTCAGGTCGGGCAGGCCAGTGATGGTACCACAGGCCACGCCGCTGATGAGGGGCAGGCGTTGGTAGTCTTCCCGGAGAATAGTTTTCAGCACGGTTTGATCCACGCAGAACCATTGTTCCAGGATAGATGCATAAATAGAGCGGAAATCGTACTGCATGGGGATGTTATCAATTACAGAAGAAGCGTCCGGCAGTGCGGGTGAATTTCCGAGCACACCCTGGTTCACGTAATCTCCGAAAATGATAATGGGGGCGGCAGCGCCGTGATCCGTACCCATACTGTAGTTCGATTTGATGCGGCGGCCGAATTCGGAGAAGGTCATGCCCACTACCCTGCGGGAAGCGTGCAATCCTTTCAGGTCGTCCATAAAGGCTTTGATGGCATCGGAAACGCCACCGAGCAGGTTAGCGTGACCTCCTTTGGTGGTATCACCACCTTCTGTTTGGTTGGCATGCGTGTCAAAGCCGCCGGTGCTTACCATGTAGAGCTTTGTTTTCAGTCCGCCGGCTACCAGGCGGGCAACAATTTTCAGTTGTTCCGCGAGGCTGTTATTGGCCGGGTAAGCGCCCTGTGAGGTCACTTTTTTCGCGGCTGCGGTGATGGCCTTTTCGTAGCTATTGGTTTGTTTGGCGATGAGGCGAATATATTCCAGTTCTTTTCCCCATTTGGTATTGGGAACAGGATCTGTTACACCATCGATCAGGTTATAGAAATCCGTAGCGCTGGTGATAGCGATGCCCATGCTGGCGTTGGGGCCCTGGAAGGCGGGCGATACGATAGAGCCTATCTGTACAGCCAGCGGATCGGGCGCCTTATCGTTGGGATATCCATCCGGGAAACCTTCAAATTGTGTATCCAGGTAGCGTCCTGCCCAGCCGGTGGTGAGCACTTCGTTGGAATTAGACCCTGTGAGCCAGATATCGGTAGCGCGGAAGTGTGAGAAATTGGGAGAAGGGTATCCGACACTTTGAACGATACTTACTTTTCCGTCGTTATACAATTTCTGTATGCCTGTCATGGCGGGATGCAGGCCTGATTTAATATAATTATCGAGGCGGAGTACTTTTCCTTCCTGGATAGCGATATTGGAACGCGCGGCCTGGTATTTACCGTATACATCCAGTGGGATGACCATGTTGAGGCCATCATTACCGCCGGTCATCTGGATCATAACCAGTACGTGATCATTATCTGCCGAGGCGGTGCTCAGTGCGTCCAGCATCGGGGATGAACCGAAAGCTTTGATAGAAAAGCCATTGATTAAAGTTGGCAGGATAGCAGCTGGCGCTGTATATTTCAGGAAGTCTCTTCTTTTCATAAAAAGGTTTTTCTGCTATCAGGATAATTGATATTCAGACAGGTCCATAATGTATTTATACAGGGCCTGGAGGCGGCTTTCCACATTATCTTTCAGGGTGGCATCCGAAGGCGAGGCTTTCCATGCGTTCCAGGCCTGCGTCCAGTAGTAGTTGCTATCAGGGCTTTGGTCGCTCAGGAGGATTTTATTTTTCAGAAATCCTTTAAGGTTATCGGAAACGCCTACACGATAAAGTATATCCAGGGAATCGTTGACCAGTGCTACGGGGTCTTCCGGGTGAGGAAGGCGGCTGGCAAAAGCGAGTGTGTCTATACGGACGCCGTTATAACCGTTGCTGCTGACGAGGCCATCGCTGAAGCGGTTACGTTTGGGCAGTGTATCTGTATTGATCCACAGTTCATGAAACGAAGGGGCCTGGTAGTATGCGTCCCATCCGGCTACCAATGGGGGATCTCCGAAGTTTTGCAGCATCGAAGCGGCCCTGTCGTGGACCACAGCCCATGCTTTATATTGATTGGTATAATCCGAAGGGAAGGTGATGCCATATTCGCGGCAGATACCGATGCAGAAGTCGGCGGGACTTTTAATCAGGCAGGCCATGTTCAGCGGATCAAAGAAATGTTCGCTGGTGAACAGTGCGTTGAGCGTGACTTTAATATCATAGCCGCTGCTGCGGAAAATATCTGCCAGTGGTGTAATTACATTCTGTTCCGTGGCGGCATCAATATCATAATACACAAAGAAGCGGTATAGTTTACGGCAGATAAATTTTGCGACCTCCGGTTGCAGGAAGATGATCGTGAGGAGTTCATCCAATTCTTTAGCGCCATCCTGGCCTGTTTTACCAGAGATAACTTTATTGAGATAGAATCCTGAAAATTCTTTGTTGGTAAGATCGTGTTGTGTGGTATCGAATAAGCTGACGATGTTGGTTCTATCTACCCGGAAGCCGGTGAGTACGCGGGCGGTGGCCCTTACATCATCTTCTGTATAATGGGAATCGGGGCCTTTTCCTACGGTAAAAAGTTCGTGCAGTTCCCGTGCATAATTTTCATCCGCGGCGCCCTTGGAGTTGAGGTATCCGTTGAGATACACCAGCATGGCCGGATCCAGGGTTATTGCCTTTGTAAGATCTTTAAAATTACCGAGGGCATGTTTACGCAGGGTAAGGTTATATTGGTAGATAAACCGGCTATCGCCAACCATGCCAGTTTCTGTAACGAAATGATTGTGCCAGAAGAGCACCATCTTTTCGTGTATGCTTGCCTGTTGGTTAATCATCTGGCCTGTCCACCATGCTTTATAGGAGTCAATTCTTTTTCTTTCCAGCATTTCATCACCGAGGGGAGCTTTTACCCATGTGGCACCGGGCGTAACGCCGGTGTCATCGATACCGTAGTTGTTAACGGGAGGAGCAGGATCTGGCTGCGCGGTGAGCAATGTATCTACTGCCTGCTGCATACTGAGGCTGCTGAAGGCATTGACGTTTGCGGGTGTAACCCCGAACAGGGTGCGTTTCAGCAGGTGAATGCGTTGTAAAGTATCCCAAGCGCCGGTATACGGAGTAATGCCGGTGGCGGTACGGGCGACAGTAGTGGCAGTCCGCTGTTGCTGGCGGTCAGGTGATAAGGTTAGGAATTGTCTGCGATCCATAAGGCGATATGGTTGATGGCTTAGGGGCCGATTATAGCGCCAAATTAACAAAAAGTTTAATCTAATTAAAAAGAAAGTGAGATTATATTAATAAGAAGTTTCACAATGATATTTTTTATATCATATTGATATCTAAATTATCATTTTAATATCTATCTAATTACTTTGATATCAATTTGTTACAAATATTTTATTTGCCCGATGCACCAAAATCTACTACATTTGAAAATGTATGTTTAATACCTTAATAGCCAAAAGAGAGCTGCCCGTTCCTGGAAAGAAAGACAGCTCCTTTGGTTTTTGTCTTACAAACAAAAAAATTTACGATGGATTTTTTTAGAAATCCGGCGATTGGCCGGTTGTTACATCAATCAGTTTTCCCTTCACCTCTTCTTCCTTCCTCTTCATCTGACTATTTTAACAGCTGTTAGTACCCGCTATTAAATGATTGCATCTCCACATCTTTTTTACCGGTACGCCGGTAATGGGTGTTTTATGTTCAAAATGAAAATCTATCTATCAAAAATTCGCCGCTCATATCAATTCAACACTTTTAAGATCAGTGATTTACACATTACGATACAAATATAGTTAATAATTGTTACAGTGGCACATTTTTGTAACATTTTTAATCCTAATCCATGCAATTATATAATAAGCGGGTAATCAGAATAATCCGTAAATCGCTAAAACTAACGCAGCAGGAAATGAGCAATTTGCTGGGTGTATCGCGCGCCTGCTTTGTGACCTATGAGAATGGAAGAGCAAAGGGAAAGCGTTCTTTTTTTTATGAGAGAATGATGTCCGAATTTGGCATTGACCTGCGACAGCCGGCCGATTCGCGTCGCATTGTATTTGTAGATGCCAGTAAGATTCCACAACCGGTATACCGGTATTTAAGTAAACTGGAAATAACAGGAGAATAAAAAAAGAAAGGAGCCAATGGCTCCTTTTTTAGTATAAAGGTGAGTTGACCGGTATTTATCAGTTGATATTTTCTATGATACCTGCAATGCCTTGTCCCCCGCCAACGCAGGCGGTAACAATACCATATTTTTTATTCAGCCGTTTTAAATCGCCCAACAACTGCACTGTTAATTTTGCACCGGTACATCCCAGTGGATGCCCTAACGCAATAGCGCCGCCATTGATATTCACAATATCCGGGTTGATGCCCAGTTCGCGGATAACCGCAATAGACTGTGAAGCAAATGCCTCGTTCAATTCAACCAGGTCGATATCCTGCAACGATTTCCCCACACGTTGCAACACCTTTGGTATGGCGGCCACAGGTCCTACTCCCATGATACGCGGATGCACTCCTGCAGAAACACAACCCACCAAACGCCCGATAGGCTTCAGTCCCAACTCATTCACCATCCGCTCGCTCATTACCACCACGAAAGCAGCACCGTCGGATGTTTGTGAGGAGTTACCTGCTGTAACGGAACCTCCCGCGGCGAAAACAGGTTTCAGCTTTGCCAGCGCTTCCAGAGAAGTATCGGCACGCGGCCCTTCATCGGTATCCACGATGTAGGAACGTTTTTGTTTCTTTCCTTTTTCATCTACATATACTTCTTCTACTGAAACAGGGAGTATGCCCGGCTTGAAATAGCCGTTCTGAATAGCGTTCAGCGCTTTCTGATGTGATTTATAAGAGAACTCATCCTGGTCCTGGCGGCTTACCTTAAATTCATTAGCCACTGCTTCAGCGGTGAGTCCCATTCCAATATAATAATCGGGATTAGTGCTGGCCACGGTGTAATTGGGGACTGTTTTCCAGCCGGCTACCGGCACCAGGCTCATACTTTCGGTACCACCTGCAATGATACAATCGGCCATACCGGTTTGTATTTTCGCGGTGGCAATCGCAATTGTTTCCAGGCCGGAGGCACAGTAGCGGTTCACCGTCATTCCCGGCACATCAATGCCCAGTGCTCTAACTGAAATCATACGGCCAATCTGTAACCCCTGTTCTGCCTCCGGTACCGCGTTTCCCACAATGAGATCGTCGACCCGCTTAGGATCCAGCTGTGGCAAGGATTTCAGCAATCCCGTAATTACGTCTACAGCCAGGTCATCAGGTCTGTAAAAGCGAAATCCGCCTCTTTTGGATTTTCCCACCGCAGTGCGGTATCCGGCTACTATGTACGCTTCTTGCATGAAAAAAAATTTATAATGAGCTAACGGTTAGATTTTCAACATAATGGGTATTTATCCACATTTCGTCCTTCTTATCAAATTTAATTAAATAAAGTACACAAATATTCAGAAGATCCGTTAAATTTGCGCTCACGTTTTTTAACAAAGACGGTGGAAAGACTCCCTAGCTCAGTTGGTTAGAGCTACTGACTCTTAATCAGTAGGTCCTGGGTTCGAGCCCCAGGGGGGTCACAAAAAATGAACAAAGAAGCCTTCAAGTCGCAAGATTTGAAGGCTTCTTTGTTCAATCAACTTAACAGCCCCGCAATCCTACCTATCTGCCAATTATCGTCTTCCTATGCTCCATCCCCCAATCGGAAAGATTATTAATCACTGTCTGCAGCGTTTTACCGTATTTTGTAAGTTCATACTGAACGGTTACAGGCTGTGTATCCAAAACGGTTCGTTTTACCAGTTTATTGATCTCTAACTCTTTCAATTCCTTGCTCAACATCTTGTTGGAGATACCATTTACATCATTCAAAATATCAGAAAACCTTCTTTTATTGTAATAGCAAAGAGCCGTAATAATAGATATTTTCCATTTTCCATTCAGCACATCCATTGCATCATGGACCGCCATGATTTCTTTCCTGAATTCTTGTTGAAATTCGTTGTCACCCATATGTTACCTGGTTACTCAAAAGTTACTGTTACTTTTTGTTACTTAATATCAAATATAAACAATCACTGCTTAGTTTTGCAGTGTAACCAATAAAAGAATCAAAGAAGATGGGAAAATTAAAGAACAAAGTAACAGTAGTTACAGGGGGTAATAGCGGAATAGGATTCGGCATTGCGGAAGCCTTCCAACAGGAAGGTGCTGTGGGTGCAATCACAGGAAGGAACCAGGCAACCATTGAAGCTGCGGTTAAAACGCTGGGCGAGGGTTTCATAGGTATCAAAGGGGATGTAACAAACCTGGATGACCTGGAACATGTATTCGAGGAAACGTTTAACAGGTTTGGAAAAATTGATACGCTGGTGGTCAACGCAGGCGGGGTTGTAGATGGCAGCCCTATGGCAGCCGTTGCCGATGTTACGGAAGACAACTATGACCAGTACATGAACTTAAATCTGAAGAGTGTTTACTTCACTGTTCAGAAATCACTCCCCTACCTGAATGACGGAGCTTCTGTTATTCTTATTGCCTCCAGTGCTGCACACCGGGCCGCACCAGGCATGACGATATATGGAGCCGCAAAAGCTGCAGTTATATCATTAGCCAAGGGCTTGTCGCTGGATTTATTATCAAGAAATATCAGGGTAAATGCACTTTCGCCAGGTTCTATTGACACGCCGGTATTTGGTAAAATAGTGCCGCAGGAACAGGTAGAGCAGGTTAAACAAATCTGGAGAGATCTGACTCCTGCAGGGCGACAAGGCCTTCCATCTGATATAGGAAAGGCAGCTGTATTTTTAGCATCGGACGACTCCTCTTTTATCGTCGGTACCGAACTTCTTTCAGATGGCGGGATGACAAATATCAGCCTGATGAAATAATGCTTAGCAACAAAAAAAAGCCGCATAAATCATGAAATTTACGCGGCTTTTGTTTTCCGTCCGGAACTAAATCAGGCATCCGGTATATTAGGTTCTACCAGTTTCGCTAATTTTTCCAGAGATTCCTGCCAGCCCAAGTAGCACATTTCTACGGGTATAGCGGCAGGTATTCCTTCCTGCGTAATTTTTATTTCTGTACCCGCCATTGTTTTGTTAAGCCATACGGTAGTGATCATTTCGCCGGGCAGGTTGGGATCGTCAAATTTATCAGTGTACTTCAAAAATTCATTGGGTTTGATTTCCAGGTAGGTTCCGCCGAATGAATGACCATTGCCGGTGGTGAAATTCTGGAATGACATCTTAAAAGAACCACCTGTCTCCGCCTTCATTTCATGTACGGTACACAAAAATCCGTAAGGAGGCAGCCAGGAGGCGATTGCCAGGGCGTCAGTAAATGCGCGGAATACTTTTTCCGGAGATGTTTTAAGAACTCTGTGCAGTGAAACTGTATTGTTTGACATAAGATATATTTTGTTCCTACTCATCTGGCTTTTCGGTCCCGCCCGTTTTTTGTGGTTGCTGCTCCACTTTTATTTATGTTGTTTGATTACTTCGTTAAAACAAAGATGATAAGAAATGAGGATTCGGGCAGGGGGAGTATACGACAATCCAGAGGGTTATTTGCGACCTGAACATCTCCCCGAAAAGGTGAGCCATACAGACAAGTAAATTGAGCCATAAAAGCAAGTGGTGGTAGCCTGCAAAGCCGATCTTTGTGCTGTTAATCAATAAAACAACAATCATGACAACAATAACAAAGATGCCCTTAGGCAAAAATGGACCACTCGTGTCTAAACTCGGATTAGGCTGTATGCGGATGTCGTCCGTTTGGGGCAGCAAGGCAAATGATGAAAGCGAGAGTATTGCTACCATTCAGAGTGCATTGGACAACGGCATTAATTTTCTGAATACAGGAGACTTTTACGGCAGCGGCCACAACGAGCTCCTGGTAGGCAAAGCCATCAAAGGCAGACGCGACGACGCCTTCATAAGTGTGAAATTTGGCGCTATCTTCTACGGCAATCAAATGCTTGGACTTGACCTGCGCCCCATAGCCATCAAGAATTTCATTAACTACTCCCTGGTACGTTTAGGTGTAGATACCATAGATCTTTATCAACCTTGCAGACTCGATAACAGTGTTCCGGTAGAAGATGTGATTGGAACTGTAGCCGACCTGATCAAAGAAGGAAAAGTGCGTTACCTGGGCGTTTCTGAAATCACTGCAGATCAACTCCGCAAGGCGAATAGTGTTCACCCGGTAACAGCATTGGAAATAGGTTACTCATTGGCAGACCGCCAGATAGAAAACGACCTGCTTCCTGCCGCAAAAGAGTTAGGTATAGGAGTGGTGGCGTTTGCCAATACTGCTGAAGGACTACTCACCGGCGAAATGAAAGCGCCTCTTCCGGCCAATGACTACCATCTTCACTTCTCGCGTTTCCAGGGAGAGAACCTGATAAAGAATCTGGAGAAAATAGACCTATTAAAGCAGATGGCAAAGGATAAAGGATATACACCAACCCAACTGGCGATTGCCTGGGTAAATGCGCAGGGTGATCATATCATGCCATTAGTAAGCATGAGCAGGAGAGCACGGCTGCCGGAAAACATACAGGCCATGGATATCAGGTTCACCGCCGATGAATTAAACACGCTTAATACCCATTTTTCGCAAGGAGCAATACTTGGAGGTACCTACCTGCAGCGATAGTGAAATGACACATACACCCCGCCTGTTTTATATCTTTACATCATGATGAATCCAACTGAAATAATCCCGGGAGTCATCTTTTTCTCTTATCACTCCGCCATGAGAAAGGAGAAGATTGCATTCCTGGAACATAACACGCTGGTATTGCAGGTTTTAGGCCGGTTCACATTGGAAACTGCCACCCAAAAGATCTCCATGGAGGCCGGGGAAATGTTGCTGATACGAAAAAATCAACTGGGAGAAATTACCAAGATGCCTTTGGATGGCCAGGATTATCAAACCATTGTGATTCGCCTGACGGAAGACTTGCTCAGGAAAATCGCGCTGGAGGAACAAATAGAGGTAGCGCAGAAATATACAGAAGCTTCCAATCTTCTGATCCCGGGGAACGATTTTTTGCATGCTTTCTTTCAATCCCTGATGCCCTATGTTCGTCACCCGGAAAAGAAAATAACGAATGAAGTAGGCATGCTTAAAGTGAAAGAAGCCGTGTATCTCCTCCTGGATATCATGCCCGGGCTCAGAGAGTTCCTGTTCGACTTTTCGGAACCTTATAAGATGGATCTGGAAAAATTTATGCTCACCAATTTTCATTACAACGTTCCCATTGAGAAATTTGCACACCTCACGGGAAGGAGTCTTGCGGGGTTCAAACGTGACTTTCAAAAAATATTCGGCATGGCGCCCCGCCGGTGGTTATTGGAAATGCGGCTAAAGGAAGCCCTGCACCTTATAGAAAAAAAGAATAAAAAACCATCCGGGATTTATCTTGACCTGGGATTTGAAAGCCTCTCTCATTTTTCTCATTCTTTTAAAAAGAAATTCGGTAAGGCACCTACCGAATGGTTAATTTAAAGCTGCAAACATAACATATGAACAAACCGGTTATTACAAAGACGATCGAAATAAACGCATCCCCAAAAAAAGTATGGCGCGTTTTCACAGATCCTAAGGTAACGAGGCAAATGGGCGGTGAATATGTTTCTGAATGGAAAGCTGGCAGCTCTTTTGGATGGAAAGGGAAAGACAGCAGCCTTTATACGAACGGAGTAATCCTTGAATTGGAACCGGAAAAATTACTGAAGCATAATTTATTTGACCTCAAAGATAAAAGCAGGTTGCTTTCCGTGATAACGTATGAATTTACAAAAAATGGAGATGGAACCATTCTTTCAGCAAGAGAGGAAATCAATTATGAAATTACGGATTACCTGCTTAAAGAAGCAAATGAAGGTTGGGATGCAGCGCTTCAATTGGTAAAATATGTAGCCGAGAAATTATAACTTAAAAGAAAAGCCTACACAAGTTGGCTTTTCTTTTAAGTTACTTTACTTCATTTTAAATTTTGTTTTCAGAAACTGATCAAGATCCGTTACATAGCCATCGAAGAATGATTCCAGGCGCTTCTTATTGCCGGGGTTTACAACTTTGCCATCCGGATCAAAAATACTGTCGGGATAAGCCAGTTTATAATTGATTTTACGTGAAGTTGCCTTACCCAAAAGGCCGCCATGCGGAGCCACGGCACTTTGCGTACGGCCGTCGGCGGGCTGTATAAACTTATACTCATTGAAAGGCACATCTTCCTCAGATACTACATCGTCGCCCGGACTGATACGCAGCTTTGCATCAAAAACAGAAGCGTATATCTTTGAATTGCTTCCGGGACGGATGGAAATATATCCTTCTTCAGGTATCGCAAACAGGAAAATAAGCCCGGTAAGATCAGCAAAACAATTTTGCTTGTTGCCGATCGTGGCAAAATCACGATATACAACAACAGATCCATTATTAAGCACTGTATCAATTTTCAGGGCAGGTCTGTTTTTCAGGTATTCCAGTATGCCCTCCAAAAGCTGCTGCCGGTTTTTGCCCCCATAAGGAAGTTTTACATCGTACTGGTTATTAAGTGGTCTTATTCTTCCATAGTCCATTCCATTGAACACGCCCTTCTCAATAGCTACTTCAAAGTATTTACCTTGTGAGAACCCCGAAAAGTTTATGGCCAGCAAACTGGCCGCGAGTATTGTCTTGAATACGTAATTCATATCAAAAATAGTTACCTGACCGCGAGCTGTTTATTTTATAGTCCACTTTTGTAACGATCCCGTTTTTATCTACAAATACAGTGGTAGTTTCCACATACTGACTGGCCCAGCGCGTATCTTTAGACTGCACTGTTTCTGAGTTTACAGCCTGTCCGAAAACATTGTAACCCGTTATCGTATATCCGGGGGTATAGCTGCCACCCCCATAGTTAGACATCTTTTCATATACCACTACCTGGCCCCCATCTGCATCCGGGAAGGCTTTTGCGGGAGCACCCCATTTTTTATAAATATCTGACAGCCTGGCCCCTACCCATGAATTCTTCCAGTTTTCCCGGTTATAAATACCTCTTTGAAAATCAGCGTAATACTTATCATCCTGATAACGCTGTTCCAGCGCCTCTTTCGTCCGTTTGTCCAGTTTCGACTGCGCATAAGAACCGGCTGCAGAGAAAATGAGCGTCAGCACAATGATGATGGATGTATTTTTCAGGAGCCGCATGAAAAAGTATTAAAATTTGTAATTGAGGTTAACCGTTAATACCGTACCTGGACTGGATGATGCTTCCTTTTTCAATTGGCCATCTACATAAATCCCTACCTTCAATGTGGAGGCATTGCTGGTGCCTATTCCATTCATAACGATATTGGCATTGTACGCGCCTGCCGGCGCCGTAAGCTCAGGACTGCTCCAGGAGGTACCACTAAGGTTAGTAGCACTGTGGGCGTCCGCATCGACCCCATAGGCGGCCCTGTCGACTGTGCCACCTCCTGAAGTTTCGGCTTTAAATACTACTTTGTGTGTCGTTGGGGAATTGTTATCATCCTTATCTTTGGAACAGGACGTGGTGAGCATTGCTGCGAACAGGATACTTGCAATGGATAATTTTCTGTACATATGCTATGGTTTGAAATGATATTCTTTGAATTTAACCCGGTTTTTATGTCAGTACGCAGAACAAAATTACTTATGAAAACAAGGGCGTCCTATACCGTGAAATGGTCATTTTGCGTATAGCTGTTTTCAGTCATTCTCTTCCCGTATCTTTATTATGACGATAATATGTAACAACTTGCAAATTGTTATGAAATCATTTACACTCGTACTTATTCTTCTGTTGTCGGCAGTCCGGAGTTATGCGCAGCAGGCTCCCGGAAAATTTGACAAGGATAGTCTTGCCCATATCCTTGAACAAGCGGTAAACGATAGCATCAAAGCCCGTGTAAGCTTTCGTTTGTCGGATGAATGGGAAGAGACGGACACTACGCTCTCGAAAAAATATATGCAGTCAGGTAAAAGACTTAGCAAGGGCTATCCATTTCTGCAGGGCGTGACACTGTATTACGAAGCCAGGAGACTGACCGCCGCAGCACCGGATTCTGCTGCCAAGATGTTCATGCAGGCGGAAAACATCCTGAAGAAATTTCCGGGCAAAGATGCATTGCTTTTCCGTTCCATGTGCTGGCATGATTACGCGCGGGTATTCCACTTCGAAAAAGATGATCCGGAAACTTATGTAAACCTGCTTGTAAACCAAGCCATCCCGCTGGCCCAAAAAGCCGGCGACCAACTGTACCTGGGAAAGAATTACCTGGATCTGGCTTATGGATTTAAAAACCTGAAAGAATACGCCAAAGCTAAAGCCTATCTGCAACTCTCGATTGAAACGTTACGGAATCAGCAAGGAAATATAAAATACCTGGCTACTGCCTATCATACCTTATCCGAGAATTATTCGTTATCGGGTGATTCCGCGAAAGCCGCTTTGTACCTTGATAGCATGCGGGTGTTATTGGCTCCCTACCCCGAAGCAAATGAGTGGCTGGATTATTATGCCGGAGAAAGTATGCGGCTTACCATCGCGGAAAAATTTGAGCAGTCCCTTGCAGTTGCAGAGAAAGGCATTGCATTGGCCAGGCAACTGCACCAGCCTTATCCTGAACAACGGTTATTGTTACAGAAATTCTATGCATTATACAATAAGAAAGATCTGCAGCAGGCCCGCAGCGTAGCCCTCGACCTGTACAGTAAACAACCATTTATGAACAATTCAGCCAACCGGCTTTTATTGTTCTATGGCCTCGTAGTAACCAATGAAGATCTGAAAAATATTCCGGAGGCCTTCCAGTGGTTGAAACGTTATAGTTACCTGAGCGACAGCGTTGCGCAAAGCAACCTGGAGACAAAAATAAATGCCCTGGAAATAAAATTCAGGAATGCAGAACATCAACGGAAAATTACGGAACTGAACGCGTCCAACGACAAGGCAAACTTTGCATTAAAACGAACTATCCTGCTAAGCTGGTCGTTGGGATTGGTAAGTATTCTTTTATTTATGATCTTACTACTGGCTTACTTCTTTTATAAAAATAGAAAGAGAACTGCCATCCAGCAGGAACAAATAAAGGTTTCGCATGCCATGCTGCTGGGTCAGGAAGAAGAACGCAAACGGGTGGCGCGGGATCTTCACGACAGCCTGGGAGGACTATTGGCTTCCACAAAAATCAATCTTTCTAAAATTGCCGGCGCCGTCAATACCAGTAACCGCCCTGAACTGGAAGGCATCATCGCACAGATGGATACATCAGTGACAGAGTTAAGACGCATTGCTCATAATATGATGCCCGAAATGCTGTTACGACTGGGTCTTGAAGCCGCATTGAAAGATCTTTGCGATTCATTTTCCTCCGAAAAAACAACCATCCGCTTCCTGTGTTTCGGGATTCAGACAAATATCCCGCAGGGAGAACAGCTGATCATTTATCGCATTGCACAGGAATTACTCACCAATGCAGTAAAACACGCCGCAGCAAAAAGTATCCTGTTACAATGCAATCAACGGGATAATAAGTTTTTTATTACTGTTGAAGATGACGGCACCGGTTTCAATGAAGATATGCTGCATGAAAATAAAGGAATGGGCTTCATTAGTATTAAAACCCGTGTAGCGTATCTGAATGGTACAATAGACATCGTTTCCAGAGGAAATCAACCAGGTACTTCCATAAATATTGAAGTGTATGTTGCAACCAAAATATAAGCTGGCCATTCTTGATGATCATCCGGTGGTACTTCAGGGGCTCGTGAATGTTCTTGCAGGGGAAGCGGCATTCGAAATTACAGGTACGTTTACCCATGCCAGGGATTTCCTACAGTTTTTCAATACCAACCCCGTTCATGTGGTGCTCCTTGATATTATACTCCCGGATGGAAACGGAATGGATATCTGTAAGGAAATTAAAAGAACAGCTCCCGATACCATTGTCCTGGCGCTGAGTAATCATGATCAACGCAGCGCCATTATGAAAATGCTTGAAAACGGCGCAAGTGGTTACCTGCTCAAAAATGCATCTGTAGAGGAATTGGTGCGCTGCATCCATGAAGCCCTGCAACACCAGATCGTATTCAGCAATGCCATCAAAGAAATTATTGCCCGGCCCGGAGGGCGGGCCACAAAAGACGTTCCGGCGATTACTACCAGGGAACTTGAAATCCTGAAACTTATTGCTTCCGGTATCACCACCAGGCGCATTGCAGAAATGCTTTTCCTAAGCAAATTCACCGTTGAAAATCATCGTAAAAATCTGCTTCAGAAATTCCAGGTAAAAAATGTAGCCGGGCTTATCAGCGCTGCAAGCCAACAGGGGCTACTTTAGTTAGCGTGCAATAATTATAAAGGAGGGATTGCCAATGCAACCCCTCCTTTATATCATTATGAATAGCTCTGCTATGGATTCTCTACTGTTTTTGTTTCTGCCAGTTCCGCCTCATCCGGTTCTTTTTCCAGATCCCTGTCCAGTGCATACAATGCTTCACCGGTTGCCTTTTCTCCACCTGCCACTTTGATCTTATCCAACAGGTTCAGCGCCAGGGTCTCTTCTTCCGTTTGTTCCTTCACAAACCACTGCAGGAAATTCCATGAAGCCCAGTCGCCTTCGTCAAAACTCATCTTCACCAATTTATAGATTCCCGTTGTGTTATTAACCTCCTGCTGAAATACCTGTTCAAAACAGTTTTGTACGCTGACAGGATTTGCAGGCGGTTGCGGAATAGCGGCTATCTCCACTTTACCACCTCTTTCCAGGATATATTCCAGGAATTTCATCATATGATTACGCTCCTCGTTGGCATGGCGGAAGAGGAAATTGGCAATCCCATTATATCCTTCACTTGCAGCCCAGGATCCATAAGACAAATATATCTGTGCTGCAAACGCTTCCTGGGTCATTTGATTATTAAGTCCTGCTTGTAAGCTGGCTGAAAGCCTGTTCTTGTTCATGATAGTAATTTTTAGGATTTCGCTACGAAAGGCCAAATCAAAAACTACACCACAACAATGTTGCTTTGCTCCTGTGTTTGCTTCATTTGCCGGGAAACGCCATCTCTGTATGGGATTGGCAATCAGCAGGCGGTTGGTGGGTTTAGTTCAGTAAAATATAATGGGACATCTTTCTCTTTATATCCACGGGGAAAAATATGGACGTAATGCGGTATAAGATTATTTTATCATCCTTATCACTGCCAGATCATCTGTATGATTCAATCCAAACTTGTGCTCGATCACTTTTAATTTCATATTCAGCATTTCTTCATTGCCTCTCCCGGTTTGATCATTTAACAGAAAATCTACCGGATTTATTACCTCGGAATTTTCCGGCGCTGCCACCCTGGTAAATGTTTCTAAACCATCGGTAGCAATGCTGATATCGATGAGTTCATGTAAAAATATTTTCTGCAGCTGACATTCATACCAATGATCAAAATCTTCCGACAGATGATAGCCCAGGTAATCAGGCTTGTTATCCTGATCAAAGGTAATAACGGCGCCGTTAATGTTCACTATACCATCTCCTACTACTAAAACCAAACCTTTATCTGCTTTGGTATCTGCCAACAAAATAATCAATGTGGTTAACAACTCTTCTCTCTCCAGTTGTATTTGATTTTTGATAACTTTTAATTCTGAGAATAATTCTTTTAAGATGATTTTCAGATAGTCATCCAATGACATTTCGGGGTATTCTTTGGAATAAAACGATTTATAGCTTAGCGATTTACAGATTTTTCTCAACAGCTTACCTACCAGTGAAGAAATCAGATAGCTATCCTTTCCCATTGTACAGCCGTCCATAACGGCACAAATGATCTTATTGCTATCGATATGATCGAAGAAGAGATAGTCTTCACAGTGGTTAACATGATAGGCGCCTATCTGAAGGGTTGTATATATTTCCATACTTAAACATCAAGATAACAACTTTGCCCCCCATTTCAAAACGTTTTACAGGTTGCCACCACCCGCGGCAACCTGTAAAACGTAACATTAAAATGCAGGATCATCCGGCGTATTCGGATTGTCATTCCGTTCTACAAACGGATATGGAAAATAACTCCGCTTCCGTTCCAACACTGGTCTTCCAAACCGGCGGCTGTCCTCCAGCTCCTGGGCTCCCATAAACAATTCTATTCTCCGGTGCTTATAGATCAACGTCAGCAATTCCGCTTCAGTGACTGCCACTACCGGCGGCAATGCTGCACCAACACCGAACGCATCTTCAGATGCCTTCTTGGTAACAACTTTGTTCAGGTAAAGCAAGCCGTTCACAATGTCATGCTGACGGGCATAAGCTTCTGCTTTAATAAGCAGCATTTCCCCCGGCAGGTAAATGGGCACAGCAGTTAAACTACTTCTGAAAAAGCCGTTGATATTAAACTTCGGCTTCGCTGGCCGGGCAATATAAAACGGTACCCGCTGGTCAGCCAGATCCGGTTGTATAGGCACCGGCAATCCCATCGTAGAGTCAACAACGTTATAGATGTTGTTGGTAGCCGTTACCAGCGAAAAGATGGGGTTGTTGATCTGTGGATTAAAAGAAAGCGTAGACTGTACACCCAGGTTTACTTTATCAGCTGCACTTATTGCCGCCGGGTAGTCACCTGCGTAGAGGGCGTACCTTGCTTTCAGTGCATACAGGGTATTAATGATATCCACATTCTGGGGGATATTGGCCAAAAAGCTAGTTCCTATAGGCGTAGCCGTTATAGTGCTGATCGCGTTGTCCAGGGCGGCTACTGCCATTACATAACCCTGCTTGGCCGGAACAAATTTCACCCCACCGGATGACACAGGGGTGCCGGTATTTTCCGGTACCTGCTCCCAGAAATTCGCCTGCACGCCCAGGGCGAGGGCCTTAAAAATAGTGGTATAACCAATAAGGCCACTGGCAAAGCCTTTATCGGCAACAACAACGCCGGTACGGCGTAAAATGCTATCGGCTTCATACCTGATCTTATTAGACACATTCCACATACCAGTAACTACCACGTTGGTGGTCAGGATTTTATTCCCTCCTGCAGCGATCTGCCCTTCATCTGCGTTACCCGGGTTGGTTACAAAGGTTTCTCCCAATAGCAAACTGCCGGAAGTAACCGTGGTGTATAACAACCCTGTGCGATCTTTTGCATACCATGCCTGCAGGCCCACTGCTGCATTCGCCAAAGTAGCGGGCGAGCTGTAAGCCTGTTCTGATGAAGGTCCCGATGGATCCTGGTAATCTTTCTTACAGGCGGTGAAAATGCAGAACAAAGCGATGGCGAGGATACTATATTGCATATATCGTTTCATAATAGCTCTTTTTTTGTGATTAAAATTTTGCGCGAATAGCCAGGTTATAACTCCGGGGCACCGGCACGGCGCCAAAATCAATTCCGCGCAATACGGTACTTTGTCCTGCCGCATTTAATTCCGGATCGTATCCTTTGTAGTTGTCCCAGGAAATCAAATTCCTGCCGCCAACACTTATCGTTAAATCACTGAGTCCTTTCAGCTTGCCAAAGCTATAGCTGAAGGCAACTTCCCTCAACTTCACAAAGGAGCCGTCATCAATTCTCCATTCCTGTATATTGTAATTGCCCGCTACAAAACCGCGTGGAAGCAACCCGAGATCCTCCTGTTCAGCTACCTTTCCGTTATCAACACCTTGCCTGGTTCGCCAGTCGGCATTGAATACATCGCCACCCTGCACAGCATCTATCTGTATATGAAGACCCAGTTTTTTATATTGGAAATCATTGGTAAGTGTGCCGGTCCAATCGGGGTTAGGATCACCTATTTTTTTATTCAATGCCGTAACGCCTGTTGTTGGCGGCAACCCGGTAGCCGGATCACGTGCAACCGTATACGTTAGTGGTGAATTTTGTTTGCCTGCTTCCGTAACCGGTATGCCGGCAGGTGTTTTCAGGAGATTACCACTTTCGTCCCTGGCGAAGAAGGTACCATAGAAAAAGCCGATCGGCTCTCCATTGGCAATGCCCACAGGAGCGCCGCCTACAGTGTTATAGAGGATCAGCGATTGTCCGATATCCACCGCTTTATTGCGGTTACGGTTATAGATAGCAGTCAGGTTCCAGTTGAAATTAGTCGTCTTCACCGGCATTACATTCAACACTACTTCCACACCGGTGTTTTCCAGTGTACCGATATTATCCTGGTAAAAAGAGTAGCCTTTGGTGGGGGCCACTGCGCGGCTGATTAACAGGTTTTCAACACGTTTTTTATAATAGTTAACGGATAAGCCTATACGATTATTCCAGAACGCCAGGTCCGTACCTACTTCCAGTTCTTTTTGCTTCTCCGGTTTCACATCCGGGTTTGTATAGGTGGAGGGCGACTGGAAAGCAGCGGCGCCTATAAAGGCTGTGGCAGCATAGGTATTGTAACGGCCATATGCGGGGATACCGGTTAAGTTACCGGATTCGCCGTAGGCCGCTCTTAATTTCAACAGGTTCCACCATCCGGCCACGGATGATTTTTCCCAGAAATCTGTGCCGGATATCACATAGCTGCCACTGAGTTTAGCATATAACTGGTTCCTTTCATCTACCCCAAATACGGATGATCCATCCACACGCAGGGCGCCGGTAAGAAACAGCTGGTTGCGGTATTTAAAATTCTGCTGGATATATTCTCCGGAAACAGATAACTCCGTCCGTTGATCTGCACCGGGAATAATAGTAGTGGCCTTATCTGCTGTTTGCACAAAAGGAGGCAGCCCTCTTCCCTGTTCCAGGGTGTAGTGCATGCGCTGGTATTGCACGGAGTAGCCCACCTGTGTTACCGAACTGAGTTTATCATTGATATCCCAGTTATAGGTAGCATTGAGGTCGTGGTTGATCAGAAAGGAATTATTATTACCGGCGCTGGCATAACCATTCTGCGCAGGGTCCAGGGTAGGACCGCCGCCGTAAAAACCAGGACTTACAAAGTAAGCGAATGCGGGCATGAAGGTGGTGCCTTCCTGGTTATAGTTGTCGATACCGAGCCGGTAATCTACCGTAAGGTTCTTGATTGGCCGCAGCTTGACGCCGGCGCCGGCAATCACCCTGCCTACATGTTGCTGCTGTTTAAAATCCTCCATGATAGACACGGGGTTTACGCGGCCGCGTTCTCCTACTTTCATCAGCTGA
Organism: Chitinophaga sp. W3I9; assembly: GCF_050434025.1. NCBI lineage: Bacteria > Pseudomonadati > Bacteroidota > Chitinophagia > Chitinophagales > Chitinophagaceae > Chitinophaga > Chitinophaga sp. W3I9. Next base: position 1,599,553 of record NZ_JBNPWC010000001.1, on the reverse strand, counting down.
CCTAAGGCGTTACGCTTTTGTATATCATAGTAGTTACCGATGATGGTTACGCCATTCATGGGAGAATAGAAGGTATTGCCATCAGGTTTTTCATTTGCTTTGCTGTAAACATAGTTCAAACTGGCATTGAAGCTTATCCAGCTGGCCAGCTCCTGATCGAGGTTTAAGCGGAAACTGAACCGGCTGAAATCTGTTTTATTGATAATTCCCTGGTTATAAAAGTAACTGCCGGATGCGTAGTATTTTGTTTTGTCTTTGCCACCGGCCACGGATATATTATTATCCGTTCCTACGCCGGTGCGGAAAATATAATCCTGGTAGTCGTACCTGTTTACCGGTGTTTTACTCACGATAGCAGGAGTCAGGATGTTTTGTGTGGAATCGTCCGGAGATCCGCCAAACTTTACCGGGGCCTGATTCACGTCCAGTTTTTTACGCAGTTGATTCACGGAAAAACTGGTGGAAAAATTAACCACCGGTGCTCCGGCGCTGCCTCGCTTAGTGAAGATCTGTACAACACCGGCGTTGGCGCGGGAACCATAGATGGCTGCCGCAGCAGCGCCATTCAGTACTTCTATGCGTTCAATATCTGCCGGGTTAATATCAGAGATACGGCTTTGCCCTACGTTACCTACAAAGTTATTGCCTGCGCCACCTGCCGGATCGGTTGTTCCTCCAACGCCGTAGCTCGGATCAGCATTGGTTACACGCGTAGTAGAGTTATCAATGATTACCCCGTCGATGATATACAAAGGTTCTGTAGAACCTGATATGGTACTGATACCACGGAGTTTTACAGAGATGCCGCCTGCCGGATCCCCGGAGTTCTGGGAAATCTGTGCACCGGCAGTTTTACCCTGCAGGGCTGCCAGCACGTTACCCGAGCCGCTTTTACTCAGTTCATCAGCTTTCACCGTGCTGATATAGTTACCCAGCTGCCGGCGCGTGGTTCCTTCGGAGGTACCGGTTACCACGATCTCATCCAGTTTGGACACTTCTGCCGACAGTTGAATGTTTTGCGTATAGGTGGTGTTGCCGGCGCTTATTACCAGCACCCGCTCACCGGGTGCGAAGCCAATACCTGAATAACCCAGTGTGTAATTGCCGGGCGGCAGGTTGCCGCTGATGGTATAACGTCCGTCCACATCTGTTTTGGCGCCCAGTTTTGAATTCTTCACTACTACCGTGATGCCGGGAATAGGAGATTGCTGGTTATCCGTTACCTGGCCTGAAATTTTTACCTGGGCATAGGTAGCAACGGCCAGCACGTTCATGAACAGGAATAGCAAAAAGGACCGGCCTTTAGCCATCTTCAATAGAAACAAGCTCATAGAAAAAATTTAGCGGGTTTAAGTTTGGTCGATTACAGTCATGGGTAGCATACTAACTACCTTTTCTAATTTTGGTTGTCTTTGTTTTGATTCAATTCTCGCATTTATGTGTTTATCAATACTTTAAGTTCGCTAAAAATTGGCAGGTCACCAAAAGGACCATTAATGTTATTGCAGCACCTGTTCCAGCGGATTGAAATGATATCCCCGCTGCTTCAGCGCCGTGATCAATGCTCCCAGCTGTTTGTAAAATTTATCTGTTCTGCGGGGATCCGTGCCTATATGCAGCAGCAACAGGAAGCCATTCAAACCGCCGGGACGGTTTGCTTCATATTGCAGAATGGATTGATAAATTTCTGCTGAGGTACGGTATTGCTTTCCCAGCGCCGGATAGGTATAGTCTGCATTGGAACGGGTGCCTGGTGTAAAGTTAATCAGCTGCAAACCCGCTGTGGCAGTCCATGCAGCGATGCTGTCATTGTACCATTCATACGCAGGCAAAAACCAGGGGGCAGCTTCTTTTAAAATTCCTGCCACTGCCAATTTTTTATAATTGGCTTGCAGGTCGTCAAGGAACTGTGTTTTTGTAACCAGCAAACTATCCCTGTTTTGCCAGTCGCAATACAACAGGTGCTGATCGCCGTGCGCTCCTAAGTAATGCCCGTCTGCTTTCAGCTGCCGGATGAGCGCCAGGTTAGCGGGTTGCTGATAAAATCTGCCGGTGAAAAAGAATGCCGCTTTTACATGCTGCTGCTGCAATGTTTTGCGGATTACCTGCGCGCCGTCCGCATATTCATCTCCTGTGAAAACAAGTGTCAATTGTTTTTTGCTGCTATCTCCCCGGATTAATCCGCCATGATCGTATTGCCGCTTCCCGGCCCCTTCCTGTGCTTTTGCCGCCAGCAGGTATACCAGGGAAGCCGTGCCATCCATGGTGGGCTCATTGGTGCTGTAATCACCAACATCGTCGTGATACACGGCGAGGTTACTTTGAAATGCCGCATATTCATCGGGGTTCGACAACCGGATGCCGATGAGATTTTTGTAGATGTTGGTATACACAGGTCCGTCTACCAGTCCGCCATCCACCGGGTAGTGGCCAACAGCGGAGAAGGCGGCGTGCGGATCTGCAGGCGTATCGCCGTTTGCAGGCAACCCGTATACCATGCTGGTGCCCCAGGGGTTACAGCCGAAAAGCCAGTCGATGTTTGCCTGCTCCAGGGCAGCAAAAGTATTTTTATGACTGAGTTGCCGGTACCAGTAACACTGGATGGCAAAGGCGGTAGTCAGGTTATTACTGCACCAGATAAATGGTATACCGCGATAAAAAGCATTATGCTTTGCTTTGTTCCACACCCGCTGGATACCGGTTTCATAATAGCTGGTGAGACGGTCCTTTTCCGCACGGTTGCTTTGCTGGGCCAACGCATAATGCCCCAGGTTGATGAACGGATACCACTGGTAATGATGAGCGGTATCGGCGCCCAGCCATGGCGTTACTTCTTCCTGCGCGGCATAGCCGGTGGCCGCCTGTTGGTATGCCGTTTCTTTTGTGATCTGGTACAGTTGTGCAGCGGCCAGCTCCATGTCATCGGTCCAGTTATCTTCTGCATAAATGTAGGGCGATAGTACCGACGCCGTTTGACATACGCCGGGTTGTTTTCTTCCCATTTTCCAGGCAGACAAAGCCCGGGTTTTCAGCAGCTGCGCATAGGCAGGCGCAGTTGTTTTCAGCAGATCATATCCCAGCGCGAAAGTGCTGGAAAACTTTCCTGCCGTAGAAGCTACGCCGGTGCTTTTGTTTTTGTATTTACCTAAGCCCTGCGGTTCTCCTGTGCAAAAATATACGGGTCGTTCAAAGCCTTTGCCATAAAAGTTATCTTCACCGGGCAGGCGAAGACCATGATGATCGCGGTCGTCGGCTAACTGGTTAAACATCACGTTATCCGACGGATGCATTTTCAACAGCCAGTCGAGGCCCCATTTTGCTTCGTCCAGCACATCGCTGATATGATTGCTGCCCGGCAGGCCATTGGCCGAATAGCTATCTCCAAAAACACCCGGAAAATCGCGGTAAGCTGCCAGCAGGTGAAAGGCTGCATTGGCAGAAGTAGTTACATACTGGAGGTAATCGGTGGCATCATGCCAACCACCGGTTACGTCGATATGCGTACTGTCTGGCATAGGACCGTACATGGTGTAGCCGTCGTGCGTGTGACAGGAATCTTTGAGCGTAGGATTGAACCCGCTTCGCTGCTGCCGCATATAACGCAGCAAAAAGTCTGGCGTACGCGCGTACACGTTATCGCCTATACGAAATTCAGGAGAAATGATACTATCTGTTTTCAGGTAATATTTCCCGGGAGATGAATACGCGGAGAAGTCCAGCCGATAGGTTTGATCAAACGGACCGTAGGCGCCGAAAGGCGTACCTGTACCGGCTGTAAAAACAACTTTACCGGTAACCGCCGACACTAGTTGAAAGGTGCGTGGCTGCATGCTTCCTTTGCCGCCCCAAACGGCTACTTTAACGCCACCGGGAAGATAGCCAAGCTGGTTGATGCGTATCCATGCGGCAGGCGCCTGTGCATGGCTACAGGCAGCTACGCACAATAAGAATAACAGGTATGCCGCAAACAGCCGGACGTTTTTCATTATTCAAAAGCGGGTTGAGGATATTCAATAAAAATACCTTTTTTACCGCACAGGGAAAAGAAAAATTATTCTGCCCGCAGGCTCTTCACTGGGTTCGACAGTGCTGCTTTTGCGGCCTGGTAGCTTACGGTGAGCAGCGCTATCAGTAAGGCTCCCAACATGGTGAACACAAATATCTGCCATACGATGGTGGTGTGGTATTCGTACTGCAGCAACCATCTGTCCAGGCAATACCAGGCTACCGGAATCGCAAGGCAACAGGAAATACTGACCAGTATCACAAAATCTTTCGACAACATTTTCCACAACTGGAATACAGAGGCGCCCATTATTTTACGGATACCTATCTCTTTGGTACGTTGCTCTGCGAGGTAAGAAGCAAGGCCAAACAAACCCAAACAACTGATCATGATAGCAAGTATAGCGAAGAAGGTGGAGAGCTGCCCGATGCGTTCTTCTTCACTGAATTTCTTTGCGTATTCTTCGTCGGCAAATTTATATTCAAATGGTGCAGCCGGATTATATTTCTGCATTACTTGCTGTATCACTGCCATCGCTTTACCAGTGGTCACGTCCGGGTTGATCCGGATGTTTACAAAATTGCCGGGTTCACTCAAGAGGTAATAAATAGCCGGTCTTACTTCTTCATAAGGAGAAGCCATGATCATATTATGCACCACGCCGAGTACATGATACTCGAGGCTGTCCTTACGTATAATTTCACCTACAGCATTATCAAATCCCATGTACTTGGCAGCTGCTTCATTCAAAATTATTCCCATAGAATCGGAAGCAAATTGCTCGGAGAAGTCCCGGCCTGCAATAAACTGCCAGTCAACTGTTTTGCCATAACCCATTCTGCCGCCAATTACAGCAAAACCGTCCTCCTGGTCAGATCGCTGTCCTCTCCATTTATAACCGCCGGCGCCGGCCCATATGTCGGTGAGTGGCCCCTGCGACTCCGATACAGCGGTGACCATACCCGAACTTTCCAGTTCATTCTTGATGATCTTATAGTTCCTATAGATCTCCGGGGTGGTCATTTGTATGGACAGCAGGCCGTTACGGGTATATCCTACAGGACGGTTTTTCGCAAACTGAATCTGCCGGTAAATAACAATGGTGCCGATAATTAAAATAATGGATACGGTGAACTGTACTACGATCAGCGCTTTACGCGGCATAGCAGCAAAGCGGCCGGCGCGGAAAGTGCCTTTTAATACTTTCAGTGGCTGAAACGAGGAAAGATACAACGCGGGATAGCTGCCTGCCAGCAAGCCGGTGAGCAAACTAAATCCCAGGCCAATGAGCCAGAACACGGGGCTGCCCCATAATACGCCAATATGTTTGTTAGCTACCTGGTTAAACCAGGGCAACACTATTAATACGATCAATATAGACAACACAAAAGAGAAGAATGCCACCAGCACCGATTCACTTAAGAACTGCCAGATCAGCTGCCGGCGCATAGAACCAATGGCCTTACGGATGCCTACTTCTTTTGCCCGCTTTTCAGACCGCGCGGTGCTCAGGTTCATAAAGTTGATACAGGCCAGCATTAACACAAACAAGCCTATCAGGCCAAATAACTTTACATAACGTATTTGCCCGCCGGTATTCACGCCATTTTCAAAAGAAGAATACAGATGCCACTTACGCATCGGGTGCAGGAATAATTCCTCTTTCAGGCCAGGCTCGAGGGTTAAATGCGGTGTTGCTACCTGGCTTATTTTTGCTGATACTTTGTCCATATCCGCGTTATCTGCCAACTGCACAAACAGTTTCGTCATGTTGAAGTCCCACTTGTCTCTCGCGTCGCCTATCCAGGTCCAGTTATTTATAAACAGCGACCATGGCGCAATATAGTCGGTGCTACTGAAAGAAGTATTTTCAGGCAGGTCTTCATATACACCCGTTACTTTCAGCACGAGGTTACGGTTGTTATCCATCTTCACCAGCTGGTCCATTGGATCTTTGTCGCCAAACAAAGCTGTTGCTAACCGGGCAGACAGGAGTACAGATGCTTGTTCTTTCAGGCCACTATAGGTGCCTTTCAGCATTTTCAGGGAAAGCATTTCAGGGCCGCCGGGTTCAGAAAAAATGCCGGTCCGGGTAAATTTTTTTTCTCCTGCAGCAATGGTATGTGTGCCATCTGCCATAATTACCACCTGCTTAAAATCGTCGGGATAGGAAGTCCGCAAAGCGGCTGCCAGGGGAATGGGGGTTGAATTAAAAGCGCCCGCCTCGTCGCCCTTCGACATCCGTTGCCATACCTGGGCAATACGATCGTAATTAGCGTGGTACTTATCGTACGACAATTCATTCCAGATCCATAGTCCTATGAGCATGGTTACCGCCATGCCGGCAGATAAGCCGAAGATGTTGATAAAGGAGGTGCCCCTGTTCTTCAACAGGTTCCTGAAAGCTATTTTCAAATAATTCCTGATCATGGCAAGGCGGATTTGATGGACGCCCTTAAAGACACAAGAAGACCGCCATAGTTGCATGGCCTTATCCACAAAGGGTTACAAGGGAAGTATTCGTCTCCTTTTGTCCGGAAATGGACGGCAAATGCCCGGAAATGAACAATCAGGAAGGCTGCTGGAGAATCACGCACACGCCTTCTGTATCTCTCAGGGCAAATTCCAGTGCTCCCCAGGGTTGGAGCTTTATCTCCGGTAAATTGGGGTGTAGTAACTCAGGGTGACTTCCTTTCACCAGTGCATATGCTGCTTCTATGTCATCGGTTTCGAGTCGTATTTCCGGCCTGTCCTTGATCGCCCATTCATGACTTTCAATCAGGTGAATCACCAGGTTGTCCCGCTTGATGATGCAAAACGGCTGTTCCCCGCTGTCATCACGGTATGCCACAGAAAAGCCCAGCGTATCCACAAATAGCTGCAAACCCACATTCATATCCGAATAAAAGATATTCGGGATCAGTTTGGTTAGTTGCATATGCTCAATTTTTATAGAAAAGTAAATAATAATTCATCAATTCAGTAGCTTTGAAACCATGAAAGATTACAAAAAACATTTTATACTCGCGGCCCCGCCTGAAGAAGTATATGCGGCACTCACCAATCCCGCCACCATTCAGCTGTGGACAGGCGAAGTAGCTGAAATGTCGACAGAGCCGGGTTCTGAATTCGCTTTATGGGAAGGAAGTATTGTGGGTAAAAACCTGGAATTTGAGCAGGACAAAAAGATTGTGCAGCAATGGTATTTTATGGACGATGAAGAGGAAGAAGAGGAAAATCCATCCATTGTCACCATCAAACTGCATCCATCTGCAAAAGGAACAGATGTGGAGTTGAAGCATGTGAATATTCCGGACGAAGCTTATGAAGATATTATTGCCGGCTGGAATGAGCAGTATTTCGGCTCGCTGATAGATTTTTATAAAGATTAAAATAAGCGGGGCCGGCTAAAAATGTGATTTTATCCCCAACATTTTTAGCCGGTTTGTTATCCTCTTGTCTGGTAAGGGAAGCTGCTGTCCAGCCATTCAAAGCTCATTTCTTTCTCTACAATTTCGTGCAGGGCCACATTGGTCAATCTTCCAAAATCATATACTGCCTCTATGATACCTGCCTGGCGTGGTGTGAGGTAAGGTGCATGTGTGCGCAGGAAGTTGCGGCAGTTTTCTTTCATGTTACCATGTGCAATCAGCGAAGGGTTCCTGGGATCCAGGTCTGTTACTGCTTCCAGCATTTGTAAAAAAATAAAGTCCTGCAGGTTTTTAGCCAGGATGCAGGCTTCATTGGAATCATGAAACACCTGTACAATGGGCACATCGTCGCCGTTTTGCAGGTTGAAGTAAAAAGCGAACCAATCGCCGGCGCCGCTCATGGCAAAGGGAACGAACTGGTGTACAGGATCTGCAAAGAGCAGCCCTTCGTCCATTTCTTCATCCACCGTAGGCAGGGCCATTATTTCGAGATCGTTGGCGTATAGCAGTAAAGGCGGTGCAGTTTTAATAGCAGGGTATACTTTATCCAGCCAGTCTTCCCCAAACTCACCCCAGTTCAGCATACCATCCTTATATAATTGTTTATAGAGCGTAGGATAGGTAAATCCGTAGTCTTTTTCAAGTTCCTCCAGCATAGATTTTCTTTTAGCATCCCGATTGGACCGGCAAAATAGCTAAACTTTCGGAAAAACCCTTTCGTTCTGTCTTTTCAGCGGGTTCATAATAAAAGAGAGCAGGCTGCCGTCTTCCTTTAACTCCACTACCCGGAAACCGTGATAGCCAACTCCCCAGCTGCCGCCTACGTGACCATCGAACAGGAATGGGATGGGGCAGTTATCGAGCATTTTTACGCTGTCCTGGTCATGGTCATGCCCGTTGAAGATGGCCCTGATATTCGGATACTTCCGGATGAGCTGTTGAAAATCCTGACAATCCAGCCCGTTATCTGTCCATTTTACCGGGGTAATATGTAAGAAGATGAATATATTTTGAGCGGTTTTATATTGTTCGAGCTTTTGCGTGAACCAATCAACGTCGGGGCAGATGTATTTTCCTTTCTCATCGGCGGTATTACCGAGGAGAATAACATGGTTACCCATTACCATATCGTGGTTGAGCGGCATTCCCCAGGCCTGTTCCCAGGCAGCAGCCGGCACCATGTCGTGGTTACCATGGGTAACCAGCAACTTGGGATGCAATTGCTTCAATTTGGCGGCGGCAGGCAGCAACAGGGCGGGATCGTTGTGGATAATATCCCCGTTGAGCGCAAAAAATTCGCAGGGATACTGGTGCTGGTATTGGTTAAAAGCGGTTTGCAGATCCAGGAAATACTGGTCGTAATTGGTTTTAGGCTCGCCGTAATGCCAGTCGGACCCGACCGCAAAGCGGAAAACGGTTTTACTGTCGAAGTGCCGGGGCGTTACGGCCTTTACTATTTTACCGCAGGCAGAAATCACTACTGCTGCGGATACTCCTTTTAAAAACAGGCGTCTGTTCATCATAAAATAAAAATAAACTTTCCGGGCAGTCAATTATTTCATTGCCAAATGCTTAACCAAAATATAAATTTATATATACGCAACGAGAAATTCAAAACTTTCAATCCGTTCAGAAAGAATTGTAATAGTATTGTTAAAGTGTAGTAAACGATCAATTTATTCTCCCTGCATAAGTGTTTTGATTGTAACTTTGCACCTCGAATAAAAATGGGGTTATGTTTAGAAGCAAGAGTACAGCTGGAAGAGGTCCGGATGTGGTTTTAATCGGCGCCGGGATCATGAGCGCAACACTTGGAATGCTCCTGAAAGAGCTGGAACCTGAGTTAACCATTGCAATTTTTGAACGACTGGATGTGGCAGCTGCAGAAAGTTCCGATGCATGGAACAATGCGGGCACAGGACACTCTGCATTTTGCGAGTTGAACTACACGCCACAGAAACAGGATGGATCAGTAGACATTAAAAAAGCGGTGAACATTGCAGAGCAATTTGAAGTATCCCGCCAGTTCTGGTCCTACCTGGTAGAAAATAACATTATCTCCAATCCGCACAATTTTATACAGGCTGTTCCCCACATGAGTTTTGTTTGGGGAGAAGAGAATGTGGATTACCTCAGAAAGCGCTACAATGCCCTGCAACAGTGCCATCTGTTTAAAACGATGGAGTATTCTGAAGATCCGGAAAAGCTGAAAAACTGGATGCCCCTGGTAATGAAAGGTCGCGATGCCTCTCAGAAAGTAGCGGCTACCCACATGGAAATGGGTACAGACGTGAACTTTGGCGCATTAACCCGTGCCCTGTTTAATCATCTCGCAAAAATGGATGGTGTAAGCATGCACTTTAACCATGATGTGCGTGACTTTAAAAAGGAAGACGACGGCAGCTGGACCATCAAGGTAAAAAACCGTGGTACACGCGAAAGACAATCCATCAACACTAAATTCGTATTCATTGGCGCCGGCGGCGGTTCCCTGCCGTTGCTGGAGAAGTCGGACATTCCGGAAGGAAAAGGTTTCGGCGGTTTCCCGGTAAGCGGACAATGGCTGCGTTGCAATAATCCTGAAATAATTGAACAGCACCGTGCAAAAGTATATGGCAAAGCCTCTGTAGGCGCCCCTCCTATGTCGGTGCCGCATCTCGATACCCGCATGATAGATGGACAAAGAGCCTTGCTGTTTGGCCCTTATGCCGGGTTCTCCACCAAGTTCCTGAAAAATGGTTCTTTCATGGACCTGCCTTTATCTATCAAAGCCAACAACATTGTACCCATGGTGTCTGCTGGTTTGGATAATATTCCGCTGACCAAATACCTGATTGCACAGGTAAGACAGAAGCCGGAAGACCGGCTGGAGGCGTTAAGGGAATACTTCCCCGAAGCTAAAATGGAAGACTGGGAACTTGAAATTGCCGGACAACGTGTACAGGTGATTAAAAAAGATCCTGAACATGGCGGTATCCTGGAATTTGGTACTGAAGTAGTAAGTGCTGCCGATGGCTCCATTGCAGCGCTGCTGGGCGCTTCTCCCGGTGCATCTACTGCAGTATCCATCATGCTAAACCTGCTGAAACGTTGTTTTAACGAAGACGTTGAAACCGAAGCATGGCAGATCAAACTGAAGAAAATGATCCCGTCATACGGACAGTCGCTCCTGAATAACCCTGCCCTCTGCGATGAGCTGCGTACCTGGACTACCCAGGTGCTGGAACTCGGCGAAATGGAAATGGCGCAATAATATTCCTCCAATAGTTGGATATTTTATTCCTTCTCCCGGAATAAAATATCCAACTAAAAAAATACCAGCTTCCGGTAAAATCATCCCACTTCGGACCAGTTTTTTTATAGACATTTATGTGAATTGAATAAAGATCAGCGCGATAAGCGCTTATTTTTAAACCCTTTTTGCAATCGTTTGCATAACCGACAATACTTTCCACATGACGTTTATGAAAAAACTCACGCTATTCCTGATGGTGCTGTTACCCGCAGCTTCTCTTCACGCACAGCACACACTTACCCACGACCAGCGCATGCAATGGTGGCGCGACGCCCGCTTTGGCATGTTTATCCACTGGGGCGACTATGCCGTACTGGCCGGAAACTACAAAGGACACCAGGTAGGCCGCGGCGGCGAATGGATCATGAACCGCGGCAAAATACCGGTACTGGAATACCAGCAATACGCCAAACAATTCAATCCCGTTAAATACGACGCCGACGCCTGGGTAAAAACAGCCCGGGATGCGGGCATGAAGTATATCGTCATCACCGCCAAGCACCACGACGGCTTTGCTATGTTCAAATCTGCCGCCAGCAAATGGAACATTGTGGATGCCACTCCTTATGGTAAAGATGTACTGAAGCCGCTGGCTGCCGCCTGTAAGAAATACGGTATCAAACTCGGCTTCTATTATTCCCAGGCGCAGGACTGGAACAACCCCGGCGGCGCCGCTGCCCGCAAAGTGGCCACCGAAGGCTGGCCCAACCCCGATTCCGCCAAAATAGATGCTTATACCCTGGCGCACACCGGCCACTGGGACCCTTTGCAAACCTCCGCTACCATGTCGGACTACATCACTAAAGTAGCCGTGCCCCAGGTAAAGGAACTCCTCACCAACTACGGCGAAGTAGCCGTGCTGTGGTGGGACACCCCTACCAATATGACCGACGAATACGCACAGCAACTACAGGAGGTGCTGAAGCTGCAACCCAATATCATTACAAACGACCGCTTAAAAAGACCCAACTTCCCGGGCGACTATAAAACACCGGAACAAAAGATCCCCAACCAGTCGGAGCTGGATGGCAGGGATTGGGAAACCTGCATGACCATGAACGGCACCTGGGGATATAAAGACTACGACCAAAAATGGAAAAGCACGGAAACGCTTATACGAAACCTGGCAGACATCGCCTCCAAAAACGGCAATTACCTCCTCAACGTAGGCCCTGATGCGCTGGGACAATTCCCCGAGGGTAGTCTTACCGCGCTGAAAGGAATTGGCCAATGGATGAAAGTAAATGGCGCCTCCATATACGGTACACAAGGCAGCCCGCTGCCACCCCTGGAATGGGGCCGCTGCACCCAAAAAATAAAAGGAGCCACCACCACGCTATACCTGCACGTTTTCAACTGGCCAACCGATGGCAAACTGCATGTTCCTGGTATAAAAGGAAAAGTAAACAGCGCCCGCCTGCTGGCAACCGGCCAGCAGCTCTCCACCACCGGCAACGCAGAGGACCTCGTCATCTCCGTTCCAGCAACAGCACCGGACCCTATTGACGCGGTGATTGCGGTAACCCTGTAGCGAAGGTTGTCTTTCTCAGGATTACGCTGATTATACTGATTTTTGGGATTTTGTTTTTTTTGATTTATAAAGGATTGGGGGAGATAGCAGCGAGTGTTTTAAAAGATTAGGGAAGACAAAAGCAAAATATCCGCTGCTGTCTTCCCTAATCTTTTAAAATCAAAAACAAATCCCAAAAAAACAAAATCCAAAAAATCAGTATAATCAGCGTAATCCTGAGAAAGACAAAATCCGCTCACCCCGCTAATCCGCCCAGCATGCTGAATAGGATGATACCCAGTACCAGGAGTGTGATGCCTACGTACAGGTAGTCCTTCTCTATTAAAAAGGCGATAACGGAAAAGGCGATACGGATGATAGGCGTGGCAATTAATAATACGATGCCCAGCTGGATGATGTTCATGCCTTTATTTTCCATTACACCCTGCCAGATGCCGGGCAGGTTGGTTAAACCTTCTCTTACACCGGTAAAGTCGCCATAGGAGGGGTGTTCATGGCCATGACGGACGAGGTAAATGACACCACCGATAAATACGATGATGCTGGAAACAATTACGCCTATACGCAGTTGTTTGCCGATGAGCTGCTGGATATCCTTATCCCGGAAATACTTTGCGAGTGCCTGTTTCATCGTTTATAATTTTCCGGTTATCCCATTATAGATCATCTGTAAAGCGAGCAATCCGATTACTACGCTAAAGACTATACGCAGTCCTTTTACATTGGTGCGTGTGAGCAAGCGGGAGCCTGCAAAGGCGCCTGCCAGCACTCCCAGTACTACCGGCATACACAGGCCCGGAGAAATATATCCCCGTTGCAGATATACAACTGCACTGGCAGCGGCGGTAACACCGATCATAAAATTACTGGTGGTGGTAGACACCTTAAAAGGAATACGCATAATATTGTCCATCGCCATCACTTTCAGTGCGCCGGAGCCGATGCCCAGCAACCCGGACATGATGCCGGCGAAGGTCATCATAAAATAGCCCCCTGGTACATGATGCACTTTGTAATTGACCATCTCACCGTCGGAAGGATAGCTTCCGTTGAGCCGCAGCTGCTTCGCTGCTTTGCTGTCGCTATGCCCTGCCGGAAACTCCATTTTCTTGCGAAAAGACATTACGGACGAGAAAATGAGGACCAGTCCGAAAATAATGGCTACGATATTGGTGGGCATATATACGGCTATCAGTGCGCCCATAACGGCGCCCGTGGTTGTGGCTATTTCCAGGAACATGCCCAGCCGGATATTGGTAATGCCCTCCTTTACATAAGCAGCCGCTGAACCGGAAGAAGTGGCAATGGAGGCTACCAAAGCGGTACCAATGGCATACCGGATATCGGTATGAAATACCAGGGTTAGCAACGGGATGATCACAACGCCCCCGCCTAAGCCGGTCAGCGATCCCAGCAGCCCAGCCAAAAAGGCCCCGCCGAGGAGGATCAGGGTGAATGATAAAATCGTCATAAGATAGTTTGGTTGGTTTTAGACCGGATACCCGGGAATTACCAATACTGCCCGGTATCTGATGCTTACAAAAGTAAGCAGAATATGATTCTCGCAATCCGGCAATCTATAAGTAACTTGCAGCCTGACAATTAATCGTTTTTTATGATAAAGGTGGGTGAATACAACCTGTTAAGGGTGAAAAAAGAAGCTGATTTTGGTGTGTACCTCGAAGGCGTAGAACAGGAGATCCTGCTACCCACAAGGTTTGTACCCGACGGTACCCGTGTAGGCGATGAACTGGAAGTATTTCTTTACCATGATTCCGAAAACCGCCTGATTGCCACTACCCAGCGCCCCTACGGGATTGCAGGGGATATTGTGATGCTGAAAGCGGTGAGCATTACCAAACAGGGCGCTTTCCTGGACTGGGGGCTGATGAAAGACCTGTTTGTGGCCTCTTCCCAACAGCTTACCCGCATGGCGCCCGGACAGGAATACCTGGTAAAAATATACATCGATGAGCTGACCGGCCGCCTTGCTGCCACAGAGAAGATTGACCGTTACCTCAGCAATGAAAACCTCACCGTACAGGAAAAAGACCAGGTAAACCTGGTGATTTACCGCCGTACCGACATCGGTTACGTGGTGATCATCAACAACCTGCATACCGGTATCCTGCATCACAACGAAATATTCCGGACCATTGAAATCGGTGACAAATTACCGGGCTTCATCCGCCAGATCAAAGACGATAAAATAGATGTGATCCTGGGTAAACCCGGATTTAATAAAGTGGAAGACGAGTCAGAGAAAATTATGCGGTTACTGCAGGAAAACGATGGTTATCTGCCGTATCACGATAAATCGACACCGGAAGAGATACAGGAGTTTTTTGGGATGAGCAAGAAAACATTCAAAATGACCATTGGCAACCTGTACAAACAACGGAAGATCGTGTTTACACAAACAGGCATCAAAGCAGAAGAAGAGGATAAATAATATCATCGGCCGGTAAGTGCTGTAAGGCATTTACCGGCCGGTAGTCTATTCACTCTGGCTTTCTCCGTCAATAGGAAAACTAATCAGGAAAGTAGTCCCTTCTCCCAATATACTATCTACTGCAATCGTACCCTTATGCTGAAGTATAATATTCTGGGTAGCCGTTAATCCCAATCCCGTTCCCTTTGTTTTGTTGGTAAAAAAGGGCTCAAAAAGTTTCGCCAGGTTCTGCGGGGAAATACCACTACCGTTATCGGTTATACGAATAAATACTTTCTCCGCGTCTTTCCATGTATTGATGGTAAGTTTTCCTTCCCCGGCTTTCATGGCTTCAATGCCATTGATAATAATGTTCAGAAAAGCGATGAGGATCTTGTCTTCATCTGCCAGGATCATACAATCAGGTTGGCACATTTCCTTTACCACGTTAACGTTGCTTAGCTGCAACCTGTCGGCTGCAAGTTGCAGCGCTTTTTCTACCAGCATATTCAGTCCCAGCGGCAGCATATTGAGTTCCGACATCCGGGTGGACTGCAGTAATTCAGTGACCAGGTGATTGATACGATGGCAGTTGCGCTCCATAATATCCAGGTATAAGGTGGCATCTTCTGTTTCAGCCACCGGCTCCGTTTTAAGCTGGGATACTGCCAGCAGGATATTTGTCAGCGGGTTACGGACCTCATGCGCTATCAGGCGGGCAATGCGCCCGGTAATCGCGAATTTTTCCTGTTGCTGCTTTTCCCTTTCCTTCCGTTTGCGGGCGGTGATATCCTGGATAATACACAGGTATAACTGCTTTTTTTCATCCAGCAGGGAAGCGTTGATCATTACATCGAGCTGTTGACCCAGTTTACTGCGGAATACATATTCCTTTTGCACCACACCTTCATCGCTGCACAGCTGGTCGAGGAAAGAATTGATCACTCCTTCCTCCGCGAACAGGCTCTGGAGATGGCTGCTATACAGTTCTGCTTCCTCATACTTTAATACATTGAGTGCAGCGGGATTAGCCGCTACAATTTTGTGCTCGCAGTCTGCCAGCAGGATAAGATCATTGGATTTTTCGAAGATGCTGAAATAGCGTTTCTCGCTTTTTTCAATGGCCAGAAGGTGGCTGAATTTATCGAGGGTGTAGCGAATAGCCCGCTCCAGCAAGGCTGCGTTGATCTCGCTTTTTACCAGGTAATCAGACGCACCGGCCAGCATGGCTTCCTTGTCTATATGGTAATCGCCCTTCCCGGTAAACAAAATAACGGGGGCTTTATATCCCAGGTTGCGGAAATGATGCAACACATCAATACCAGTATGAGCGCCAAGACGATAATCTACCAGGTAAAGATCGTGTGAGCGTGCTTCAATTGCCAACAACCCTTCTTTGTAGGAAGAAACCCACTGCAAAACGTATTGATCGGGCGAAATATCCTGTAGTAAAGAGTTTACAAGGAAAAAGTCATCTTCGTCGTCGTCGATCATCAATATGTGCTTCTTACCATTTGTTGTCATAAATGCCGGAAAAGTTAACCTATCCTCACCAATAATCATGCACTAAAAAAGTCAGGTATCAATGTGGGCATCTGTATCTTTTAATACCACATTCCGGCGCGGAAGGAACCAGGCGGGTATCAGGGTTATCAACAGGATAAACAGGGAAATATGAAAACCCTGCTTGAGTGCCAGGTGATGGGCATAATGGCCTTCCTGTCCGGCCAGCACATGTTTATTGTAGGCAGCCTGGGTTACAATGGCCAGCACTGCGATACCTATGGCGCCGCCCACCTGTTGCATCAGGGTGCTGATAGACGAGGCCATTGTTACTTCGCTTGGCCGTACTGCGCTTAGTGTTGCGGCATTGAGCGGGGCGAGTAAAAGCCCCATGCCCAGCCCCCTCACCGTCATAGTGATGATCACGCCGGTAATAGTGCTGCCTTTGTCCAGCAGGGCAAACAGGTACATAGACACCGCCAGCAACGCAATTCCCAGCATGGATATTTCCCTGGAGCCGTGTTTATCGGACCAGCGCCCTGCAAAAGGCATCATCGCCGCCATAAATACGGAATTGGGGAGTATCAGCAACCCCGACATCCCTTCTGAAAAACCCATCTGTTCCTGTAGCAGGAACGGCATCAGGAATAAGCCGCCGAACAGCGCAGCCGACCTCGAAATAGTTACGAGGATACAACTCACAAAAGAATAATTGGCAAAAAGATCCAGGTTAATGATCGGCTCTTTTTTATGTTTGTCTATCCAGATAAAAACAGCAAACGCAATCAGGGCCACACCCAGTGTAGCCAGTATTTCGGGAGAAGTGATCCCTACTACTTCTGCCCGTGCCACACCATATTGCAGGCAAACCAGGAATATGGTGAGCATTACAAAACCGGTAAGATCAAACGGCAGTTTCAGCTTCGGCTGCTTCCGCAGTACATCCAGGTAACGGAAGGCGAGGATCACTGTAAGGATACCGATGGGAAGATTGATATAAAATATAGAAGGCCACCCGAACTTTTCAGTGAGTATACCTCCCAGCGTGGGTCCCATGGCGGGGCCCACCAGGTTACCAAGGCCCCACCATCCCAGCACAGTGCCGCGCACCCTCGCCGGGAACACGTAAGAAATAATAGCCATAGAGGTAGGCGCCATAGCACCGCCTCCCAGCGCCTGGATCACCCGGGCGGTAAGCAGGCTGTCCAGGCTAGTAGACAAGGCGCACATTAAAGATCCCAGCGTAAAAAGGGAGATAGCGCCAATATAGAGATTGAAAAAGCCAATCCTGTTTTTCAGCCAGTTGGTGAGTGGCATCAATACGGAAAAACTGAGCATGTATACGGTAATCACCCATTCAATCTCGTCGAGCGTACAGTTAAACTGCCTGCTCATAACGGGAAGGGATATATTAACAATACTGGAGTCTATCCCTGCCATAGTGGTGCCCATGATCACTACTATGAGGATGCCTGTCCGGTTGATATCTCTCATACCCGGTCTTTCATCATAAATATCAGCTGGGCTTTCGCTACAAAAGGATTCAGCGGATTACAGTTGATCATGAACAGGTAAGTAGCCAGTTCCGATAACTGCCAGTCGGTGGTAAGTTCCCCATCCCGAAAGCAGTATACTTTCTTGAAATTATAGTCCACCGGGATGTTCAGGGCGGCACACGCATGCATGGCCCTGTCGAGCGGCTCCTGTTCCATGCCCGACTGGCCATATCCCATTTCCTGCATAATTTCGCTGGCGGTATACAGCAGGCGTGGGTTATTGAGTTGTGAGATCCGTTCTGTGGAAATCACTTCTTCCAGATAATCAAAAAGTTTAAGCATGGCCATTCTCATTTAATTGTGAAAGTTGCTGAAACAATTCTTTTTCCTTGTCGGAGAGGTTTGCCGGTATATGTACCATTGCTTTGATGTATAGATCCCCGGCTGTTCCGCTGTTGTCGTAAGCGGGCATCCCCTTGCCTTTTAAACGAAAAACCTTGCCGCTGTCTGTTCCGGCCGGAATATTCATATTCAGGGAAGCGCCCGGTGTGTTTACGGTCAGCTTTCCTCCCAATACGGCAGTATACAAAGGCACTGCCAGATCTGTATAAATATCTTTCCCTTTCAGTTCGTATTGCGGGTTTGGCGCCAGTTGCACGGTAATGAGCAGGTCGCCGTTCTCCCCGCCTTTGCGGCCGGGGTTCCCTTTTCCCTTTAACCGGATCACCTGGCCTTCGTACAGTCCCGGCTTCAGCTTGATATTAAGCCTGCTGCCACCCACTTCTACCTGGCGGGTAGCACCGGTATAAGCATCCTCCAGGGATACTTCCATGGTTGCCTGCACATCGCGGCCCCTGCCAGGACCCTGCTGCTGCCGGCGGCCACCGCCAGCGCCTGAAAACCGGCTGCCAAAAAGCTGTTCAAAGAAATCGGAGAAGTTACCTTCACCGCCGCCGAACATATCATCCATATCCCCGCTGCCATAAGAGTAGGTGCGACGCTGTCCGCCGCCACCACCGTACTGCGACCAATCGTAGTCTTCCGGCCGGCCTCCGTGCTGCTCGTAATACTTGTAGTTTTCGCCAAACTGGTCGTACTTCTTACGCTTTTCAGCGTCACTCAGCACCTCATAGGCTTCATTGATCTCTTTGAATTTATCTTCAGCGGCTTTATCATCGGGATTCTTGTCCGGATGATACTTTACCGCCAGTTTACGGTAGGCTTTCTTAATCTGTTCAGCTGTTGCCGTTTTCTCTATCCCCAAAATCTTATAATAATCCTTTACGTCCATAGCTCTAAAACATGTTAAGGTGATAACTTGTTTTATGAATTTACGAATTAACGGGGAAAAATAACAGGTAAACAGCCACAGCATAGCCAGCAGGGACTTCCGCCGCCGTCCGGCAGGGCGGGCAGCAGGAGAAGCGCAACTTTAGCGCTCATGATTATTCCATTTTTATGCAGATGATCAGAATTTGAAGAACGCGCTGAACTGAGTGCGGATATCATCGCCGGAATGATCATCCGTATTCACCCTTTTCCCATACAGTACTTCACCGGCTATTTTAAAGAAAGAAGTGAAGTAATAAGTGGTATTAAAAGAACCGTAGTGTGTTGCTTTCAGTGTGCCTACGGGCATATCGAGATCCGGCGTGTTCAGTTGCAGGTAACCATACCCGAGAGTAGATCCGAGACTTTTTGTCCAGAAATGATCGAAGTACAGCCAGGTAGCCAGCATGCTGATGTTACTGATACTTTTATCATCTGCCGTTGCGTATCCGTCGTATCCCTGCCCGCTGATATCTTCGCTGTATTTTGCATAGCCGCTGCCATAAGCGAACTGGAATTTCACATCATCGTTTTTAGCGAGATTAATATTTCCGGAGATATTAAAGGCGCCGCCTATACTTGTTTTCGTATCTGCGTCACTGTTCTTGTAATCGATCGGGTGCAGCAGGCCGGACAGCCGTACATGGCTGGCATTCTTTTTTCCAAAGTTTTTCTGAAAAGCGGCTGTTACATCCGGGTAGATGGTTTTGCTGCTCCAGGTGGAAGGAATGGAAATATCGCCACCGGGTTGTTCTGCGGAAACGGAGAAAGTCATTGATTCAGATATGGCCTGTGTAAAGCGCAGCTGTACCTGGCGTGTCCATACATAGGAATTTGGCCCCCAGTAATCCATGATGTTAGGCCAGTTATCACCATCCATAAAGTTGCTCCAATACTGACCGAAGATCCATTTGCCGTGTTGAATATAAGCATGGCGCAATCTTGGCGCACCGGATAAATTACCCCAGAGATCAAATTCCAGCACGGCTTTGAGGGTGCGCCCTTTGGCGTCCGGAACACCAAAGGCGGAAAAAGCAAAACGGGACTGCCGGATGGTAAAGGCCGTGTTGCCATCACTCAACGTGGGCACCGTGATAGTAGATGGCTGCATGGCATGTATGTTGCCGATTTCACTGAAGTCGTGGATAAAATCCGCCTGCACATATCCGCTAAACTGCAGCCGGATGCCCTTTACATCCGTAAAAAGAAAGCCCTGCGTTTTCCCGCCCTCAATCATGTTACGGGTAAGCCCCTTTCCGTTTTCAGCAGTATCTGTTTGTGCATGTGCCTGCGCCGCCCACAAAAGAATGGATATAACGTAAACGACCAAACGTAAATAACTGGTAGGGGTGTCTGTCACGGTGTATCTCATTTATGATGAATAGTTATTCACAACATCAGGTCATCAGCAGCACAATCACCACGCCCCAGATGATGAGCAGCGTATTGCCCACCGCGTATGTAATGGTATAGCCCAATGCAGGCAGGTTGCTTTGTACCTCTTCCTGGATAGCGGAAAGTGCAGCGGTAGTGGTTCTGGCGCCTGCAGTACAACCAAGCACTAATGCCGGATGAAATTTAAAAATATACTTAGCCATCAACACCCCGGATAACAACGGGATAGCTGTAGCTGCAATACCTACTAAAAAAAGTCCCCACCCTACTTCTTTGAAACCCGCCACAAAGCTGGGACCTGCGGTGATGCCCACCACTGCAATGAAAGTATTTAAACCCACATTGTTCATCACCCACAATGCCGGCTCCGGGATTCTGCCAAAGGCAGGATGCTGTGAACGTAACCAGCCAAAAACCAGTCCTGCTATGAGCGCACCGCCACTTGTACTCAGGCTGAGCGGCACCCCTCCTACATGAATGCTCATGGCGCCAACAAGCCCCCCTAACACAATACCAAGGCCCACAAAGATCATATCTGTTTTATCGGTAGGAATATCCGCGTAACCAATTTCTTTGGCAGCTTTGTCCATATCTTTTTTGTAGCCTACCAGTTCCACATGATCCCCTTTTTCCAGTACGGCCTCCGGATACACCGGCATGGCGATTCCTGCGCGCCTGATGCTCTGCACCGGGATACCGTGCATGTAATCCATGGCACGTAAGGCTTTCACTGTTTTCCCAACTACGTTTTTATTCATCACAAATACCTGTACATTTTCCACGGGGAAGTTCAGCAATTCCATATCTACTATTTCTTTACCGATACCCTGTTCTTCTCCGAGGATAAATTCCCTGCGGCCGCTGAGTACAATTTCATCACCGGGATTAATTACATAATCCGGCGTGGCTTCCACCAGCTTCTTGTCTTTCCGGCGAATGCGTTCTACAAACAGACGGTGATTGCGTTGCAGCAATTCAGCTTCCAGTTGCTGTATTGATTTGCCTGCGGCAATGGATGATGCATCAATTAAATAGGCGCGGAATGTAACCGGGATAAAAGCAGAGCGCATGCCGGGATCCTGTGTGGGATCACCGGCGCCCATTGTTTTTTCCAGCTCTTTGCATGCAGCTCTTACCTTTTCAATTCCGCCCATCATCATGGGAGCAATACTGGATAGTAACCACGCCGAACCTGCTGTTCCGAAGATATAGGTTACTGCATAACATACCGGCATGGCGTTGATCCATGCAGCTTTTTGTTCGGCAGACACATTTAACTGGTTAATGGTATCAGAGGCCACTCCCATAGTAGCGGAAATGGTTTGTGAACCGGAGATCAGACCGGCGGCCTGCCCTACGTTATAGCCGCAGGCAAGCGCCAGCAACCACGGCGCCACCAGGCAAACAACACACATAAGTACAGCAAACAATACCTGCGGCAGCCCATCTTTTTTCAAACCACGAAAAAATTGCGGTCCCACACTATAGCCTACTGCAAACAGGAACATGAGGAAAAAGACCGACTTCACATTGGCAGATACCTGTATGTCCATCTGCCCTACAATTACTCCGGTCAACAAAACACCGGTTACGGATCCTAACGAAAATTTCCCTACCCGTATGCTACCTATAAAAAATCCTGCGGACAAAGTAAGAAATACGGCCAGTTCAGGATATTCCTGGAATGTATGCTGTAACCAACTCATTTATAT
The DNA here is from genome assembly GCF_050434025.1 of Chitinophaga sp. W3I9. Taxonomy (NCBI): domain Bacteria; kingdom Pseudomonadati; phylum Bacteroidota; class Chitinophagia; order Chitinophagales; family Chitinophagaceae; genus Chitinophaga; species Chitinophaga sp. W3I9. The sequence goes on along the minus strand of NZ_JBNPWC010000001.1, from coordinate 1,577,424 downwards.
ATGGATTATGAGAAGAAGAATATGGTCATCATTCAATTGTAATAGGTAACACAAGTCGTTTCGCATTTGTTCACATAAAATCAATTTTGATCATGGCTGAACAAGTAGCCATCCCGGTTGTTAAATAACAGCGCGCGCTGTCATATTCCGTCTGAAGGCGGAATATGACAGCACGCGCTGATCCGGGATTATAAGAAGGGGCGGCATTTATCATTAGCCGGCAGACTGGCATCCGGAGGATGTTTCCAGGATATCATAGGCATCAATCAATGCCTGTACTTCCGCTGTTATATTTGCCAGCGCAGTTATTTCAGCAGGGGTTACCAACATCATCACATGATCCGCCGGCAGGGGCAAACAAATCATCTTTTCATTTTCTGATGTGTGATAGTGTTCATCCGATAGCCGGTTGACCATCTTTTTGAAGCACTCAAATTCGGTGATATCAAGGTTAACAACCGTTGTACCAAAGGCTAACTGAATGCCTTTGCAATGCGGGCAGCGGATCACATATCCTGCAGCGCCGTGGTATAATGTCTGGTAATTACACATGGGCCTATGGGTTTGTGCCTCCAGCGACCGGGTTACGGCCGCTGTCAGGACTTAATTCATCACTCTTTACCTTTGAAAAATGGTGGTGGCAAACAACGGATGTATGGACTATGTATAGTTAATGACTCCGGGGTATTATTTATATCTCACAAAAATACAGCAGGAAATCGGGGAGTAATGATCGGATCAGGAAAACGACTTACGCAAAAGGGAAAAGATCGCCTTCGGCGATGCGGATTTTGTCTTTCTCGCTGATTACGCTGATTTTACTGATTACTTTGATTTTTACTTTTGGATTTTTTTTGATTTTTAGATTTATAATAATTAAGGGAGATAAAAGCTATATATCCGCTTCTATCTCCCTTAATCCTTTATAAAATCCAAAAGTAAAAATCAAAGTAATCAGTAAAATCAGCGTAATCCTGAGCCAAGACAAAATCCGCGCTAGTAGCCTGGATTCTGCACCAGCTTTGGATTCAGCGTGATTTCATCTACAGGTATGGGGTAAATGCGGTGCTGGGTATTTACATCTGATTTAAAACCCCAGGTGCCTTCAAATACGCCAAAACGGATCATATCATTCCTGCGCCATGCTTCCCAGGCTAATTCCCGCGCACGTTCTTCCAGCAAACCGCTGAGGTTGATACCGCTTACCGACGGGGCATGTGCCCGGGTGCGGATTTTGTTCACCAATACATCTGCATCCTGTAATTCGCCTTTCACTGCTGTGGGAGCAGCACCCCTCAGGATGGCTTCCGCCTTCATAAGCATTACATCTGCCAGCCTGAAAACGGGCACATCATTATTGGAGTTACGTTCTGACGGTTCAGTGTTTTTATCAGGGTAATACTTAATGGAACGCACACCGGCCGCTTTTGCCAGTTCATCATTCCCGATATCCATGGTAGTATCTACACGTAAGGTCATGGTTTTAGAGAACGTAAGCTGCCATTTGATTTCCTTCTTAGGTTCCGAGCCGGCATACTTATCATCTAATCCTTTGTTGGTGGTGGTAATCAGGATAGGCGAGCCGTCGGAATTAACCTGCGGTCCTTCCAGCCAGGTATTATTGCGGACATCCCCTGTTAAATTGAATTTATCATAGAAAGAACCGATGGTGCTCATTGCAATACTTGGGCGGAAAGGTAATGAGTACTTTGCCACCAGGTTTGGATGTAATCCGAAACGGGAAAACTGGTTGCCTTTGATCACATATCCATCATAAGGAATCGCAAAAATGGTTTCCATAATAGCAGGACCGTTATCAGGCATAAAAATGCTGGCGTAGTTGGCATCCAGCTCATATTTGCCGTTGGTCAGGATACTATCAGCCATTACTACCACGTCGTTATACCTGGGCTTGCCGGTGTATACCATTGAATTCAGGTACATTTTTTCCAGCAGTGTAAAGGCAAACCATACAGTAGGCTTCGAATAGGTAATTTGCCCACGTTCCCTTCTCAGCAATGGTAACACTTCTTTCAGTTCCTTTTCTATGAAATTAAATACCTCTTCGCGTGATGATTGCTCTGGCGGTGTTGGATTACCAAATGTGGTGATGATGGGTACTTTGCCGTACAAGTCCATCAGGTAAAAGTAATACAGCGCGCGCATCGCCCTGGCCTCCGCCATTGCCTGCGGTTTGGAATCGCTGTCGGGTGCTTTTTCAAAAAGCGCGAGAATACGGTTGCAGGTGTTCACGCCGCCAAAAGCCCAGCTCCACACATTTTTCACGGTGGTGTGATCTTTCGTCCAGGAATGCCTGTGCAACTGCGCATACACCCCTCCATCCACATAGTTACCACCACGGGCAGGGATAATGGCTTCATCAGTAGAGAGTTCCTGCATCCGCCAGTAGTCAACGGCATAGCCTCCGCTTAGTTGTGTATAAATGGGACCGGATGCGGCAATAAAGCCATCGGGTGTGGTTGGAAAATTTTCCTTTACATATTCAGATTCCACATTTACATCCAGCTTCGTACATGCTGAAAGTAAAGTAAAACTGAGTGCTAGTCCTGTGATAAAAATATTTTTCATGTCGCTATTTTTAACCGTCAGTTTTTAGAATGTTGCGTTTAAGCCAAAGAGGAAAGAACGTGTCTTTGGATAGAAATTGCTGTTGTCAATTCCCGGTGTAAGTCCGCCCATATTGATTTCCGGATCAATACCTGAATAATCGGTAATGATAAACAGGTTATTACCGGAAACGTATAAACGCAGTTTCCTGATATACTTATTCTGCATAGGAACCGTGTAGCCAATAGTAGCATTATCGAGCCGGAGATAAGCGCCATTTTCCAGGTAGCGGGAAGAGATGTAAGGCGCATTTACATCGCTGGGCGACTCTTGTTTGGAATACTGTGGAATATTGATGATACCCGCTTCATAAGGTGCATTCAGGTTAGCCAGGGTAGCGTTCAGTATCTTGTTTCCGGATACGCCGCGCAGAAAAATATTGGCATCAAAATTACGCCAGGTAAAGCTGTTGCTCCAGCCATAGGTAAAGGCCGGCTGTGCGTCTCCGGTATAAACCCGGTCGGTGGAAGTAGGGCCGGTAACCAGGTTGCCTTTGGCGTCGCGGAATTGTGAAAGACCGGCAGCGTTTTTATCCACGTATTGCCAGAGGTAGAACGAACCCAGTGCATATCCGCCTTCCACACGCTGTGATTTATTGCCTGATTGTCCCCTGCCGCCAAGTTCTGCGGTTTCAATATATTTCACAGAAAAAATATCATTGGAGAGGGAGAGTACCCGGTTCTTATTATGCGCAATATTAGCGGAGGTGGTCCAGTTGAAATGAGCTGTTTTTACCGGCACTGCATTCACCTGGAATTCAACACCTTTATTGCTCATGGAGCCTACGTTCGCCAGCATGGTAGATACAAAATACTGCGTGGCGGGTACATTGTAGGAGTAGATCAAATCAGTGGTGCGCTTATCATAGTAATCCACTGCGAAGCCGAGGCGTCCTCTCAGCGTGGTGAAATCCACGCCTATATTAGCCATGCCGGTGCGTTCCCATCTGAGGTTGGGGTTATCGTTCTGTACGGGTCCGATAGCGTTGATCAGCCTGCCGTTGTTATAAAATTTACCGGTGATATCATACCGGAGTGTGGCGATCAACGGATCGAAGCCCAGCGAGTTACCGGTAACACCATAGCCTGCACGCAGTTTAAGATCTTCTATCCAGGATACGCCGGAGAGGAAGCTTTCCTTATTGATTTTCCAGGCGGCGGATACGGCTGGGAAATAACCCCAGCGGTTGTTTGCGCCGAAGGCAGAAGAACCGTCCCTTCTCACAGAGGCCATCAGCAGGTACTTTCCGTCAAACTGGTAATTGGCTCTTGCATAAAAGGAGATGAAGCGCAGGGTTTGAATGCGGGTGGTACCAAAATTAGGCTGGAAGGCGCCATCGGGACTTCCCAGGCCCAGGTTATCGCCTTGGGTGGCGTCTGATACAAAACCCTGGTTGGAGGTCTGGAATCCGTCGCCGCGGCGGTCTTCCTGCCAGGAGTAGCCGGCCAGCAAACGCAGGTCGTGTTTACCAAAAAGCACGTCGTAATTGAAATAGGTTTCCAGTACTTTCCGTGTATTCGTATAGGCGCTGCGGGTAGCTCTTCCGTTAACGCCCTGTGCCAGGCCGGAAGCGCGATTGTTATAAATGTCCCGGTTGATCTGCTCATCCTGCATAGATACATTCAGCGTATAACGCAAACCCGGCAAAAGATTGAGCTCTGCACGGGCATTCCCCAACATGATCTTGTTTTTGGTGCGGTCGCTGTTGTTATTAAGGAGTGATAAGGGATTCAGGTAGTTGCGTGTACGGGAGAAATCTTCTTTATAAGTACCATCCGGGTTAAAGATATTCACGGTAGGCATATAGTTCAGCATGTTCATAAACACCAGTTCCGGGATCTGGTTTTGTGTGCTTACGCTGTTACTGATCGACAGGTTCAGTTTCAACAGGTCGTTGAACGCGCGTTGTTCCAGGTTTGCTCTTACGTTTAGCCGTTCCAGTGATGATTTTTGCATGATACCATTATTCTGCAGGTAGTTCACGCTTCCATCGAATACGGTTTTCTCATTACCGCCGCCAAAGGAAATATTATGGCTGTGCGACAGGCCGTTGCGGGTTACTAGTTTCTGCCAGTCGTTATCAGCGTTATCATCATAAGCCGGTGTAATACTTTTACCGTTGTCTTCCAGGTATTTCGTGAGGTCGGCGCTGGACATCATATCGATGGAATTGGAGATGCGCTCGCTGGCTACGTAGGCATTGTAGCTGATCCAGCTTTGACCGGGTTTTGCGCGGCGGGTGGTGATCATAATCACCCCGTTGGCAGCGCGTGCACCATAAATAGCGGTAGATGCCGCATCTTTCAATACATCCATTGATACGATATCTGACGGAGATACCAGCTGGATATTAGCGCCGGGTACACCATCAATAACATAGAAAGGCTGTTGTGCTTCACCATCGCGGAAAGTGGACGGGCCACGGAGGATCACTGCGGGTGTAGCGTTTGGATCACCGCTGCGGGTAATATTCAGGCCGGGTACTTTTCCCTGTAACAGCTGTTCCGGGGAGCTGAATACACCGGTATTAAAGTTTTCAGCGCCTACATGGGATACGGCGCCGGTAAGATCGCCTTTGGTGGTTGATCCGTAACCTACTACTACCACGCTGCTTAACAGGCTGGCATCGGTTTTCAGTTTAATCGCCAACCGTTGCTGCCCGTTTAACACCAGGCGGGTGGATTTATATCCCAGGGAAGTAAATAACAGGGTATCGCCGGCGTTATCAGCCTGCAAGGAAAAAGCACCGTTAGCATCCGTGATGCTGCCTTGTGTATTTCCTTTTACCAGTACGCTGACGCCGGGTAAACCCACGCCGGTTTCTTCGTCGGTGACTTTACCGGTGACCGTTGTTTTGTTCTTTTCTTTTTTAATGATGTATACGCCTTCTGTAGCGGAGAAGTGGAACCCGCTTCCTTTCAGTAAAACGCGCAATACTTCTTCTATGGGCTGTGAACGGAAGTCCTGTGTTTTCACCGTCAGGTTCTTCAATAAAGCTGCATCGTATACAATGTCAGCGCCGCTTTGTTTTTGCAGCATTTTCAGTGCGTCGGCAAGCGGGCCTGCGGTAATATGCAGTTCCTGCACGACGGTTGTTTTTTGCTGGGACATGACGCTGCCGCATAGCGACAGCATAAGCGCTACAAGAAATATCTGTTTCACAGAGCTCCTTGTACGCAAGTGGGTACTACGTACATTCATAACCGGTGTTTTAGTTTCAGTTCAGGGAATAAATATTTATTGATCTATGTTGTAATTTCCTGCGCCGGCAGGTGTTATTTTCAGCTGATGATCCGTAAGATCTTCCAGTACATTTATGATCTGCGTAATTGTTAAGTGCATGTTGAGCGATCCGCTGATTTGCCTGCCGGGCGCGCTCTTAACGTGGAACTTCACCGGGTAATAATTCTCCAGTAACATCAATGCATCCATAACGGGCATATTATCGAACACTATTTTATCCTGCTTCCAGCCATTTATATCTGGTGAGGATACAGACAACCGGGAAGAAGTATAATTATTTCTGTTAACCTGCAGTAGTTGATTGGCTGTTAAGATATCTATTACCTGGCCGCCTTTGTTAACGCTCACTTTCCCGGTATTCACCCCTATTTCCAGCAGCTGCCGGGGATAGGCCCTGATATGAAACGAAGTGCCCAGCACCTGCACCTGCAGGCTGTCGGTGATTACGCTGAAAGGTTGTCCCGGAGCCTGGGCTATATCAAAAAAGGCTTCCCCTGATACCAGTTGTACCTGCCTGTTATCCGTAAAATGGTCCGGGTATTTCAGTACGCTATTGGCGCCCAGCCAGATCCGGCTGCTGTCGGGCAATAACAGCACTTTCTTTTCACCGATGGCCGTACGCAGTTCCAGCCAGGCGATCTTTTGGGACGACCGGTAACTCATCATCCACCAGCTGCCTATGCCCACCATCAGCAATACCGCCGCCGCTGCGGCCAGTTTCTTCCAGACAGGATATATGGCAGCCGGCTCGCCGGTACGTTGCTTTATGACCTTTAAAATGCTGCGGCGCAGCCGTTCCCGGCTACGGGCATCCTGTTCCGTTCCCGGACCGGCGTCTTCTGCCAGTGCATCCAGCCAGTGGGTAAGCAATTGCTCCTCCTCCGGAGTGGCTTTGCCTTCCAGGTATTTACCGATGAGTGCATTTATTTTTGATCGGATCAAGGTGTGGTGTTTATGACTAAGTTGCACAAACCACCCTTTTTAACTATCCGGAATCCCGGCTTAACGTTAAGGTAACATGGAGAGGGAAAATCAGAGGAACATTAACAGGCGGTTTCAGCAATGGACGGGCTTTCTTGTAGGCGTTTCCGAGCTGGTTACGTACCGTTTGCTCGGCCGTGCCATGCATCATGGCTATTTCGCGGATGCTCAGCTCATCGAAGTGGTACCATTCAAATACCTGCCTTTCTTTTTCCGGTAAATGCTGGAGGTCTTGCTGGAGCTGGTTCAGAATATCTTTATGGATCAGGGAGTTAAGGGTAAGTTCGGACCGCAGCTCACTATGGGTAATAAATTTTTCGAGGTGCTTTTCTTTTAATCCGTCGTCGCGGAACTTACGCAGGATTTGCTTCCTTACCGCGCTAAACAGGTAGTAACGGATATGAGTATGCAGCTCCAGCTGCTGCCGGCGCTCCCAGATACTGGCAAACAAATCCTGTATGATATCCCGTGCATCTTCTTCACTACCCGTAACCTTTGCTGCGTAGGCATACAGCTCTTCCCAGTATGTATTGAAAATCAACTCAAAAAGCTTAAAGTCACCAGCACGTAACCGGTGAATAAGATCAATGGGGAATTGTTCAGGCATATAAATATATATATCCTAAAAATAGATCAGGTTTTTAAGATAAAAAACGGGATAACAAAAATATAGCGAAGTATTAATATAGCGCCGTAAAACGGCTTAAAGCATGCCCGTTTCTTTAAATGGCAGCGTCTTCACTGCGATATTATCTTATTTAGCTATGTTATATCACCGCGGGGATCACTGTATTTTAAAGGTCATCTTCCTGGTATTGATGCCGCCAACAATGCCATAGCCATTGGTTACATTGGTAAATACCCTTACATGGGACCCCAGGGATATCCCTGCATCTTTTTGGGCGGCGAGAGTATTGAAGTACTGGTAGGTAGTATGGGTCAGCGCACTTACCTCTACAGTCATTTCACCTGCATTCATGATGGGATCTGCTGTTTGTAAAACGAAGTTCACGGGTTTACCATTAAAGCGCTCATCATTCATGATCAGGCTGTTATAATTATCCTGGGAAAAATAGTCAACCAGGTTATTATTAAAGGCAGGGTCCAGCCTGAAAAGCAGGAAGGCGCCCTTTCCGGTGGAGGCATCGGTCATATAAATGCGGATCCGGTAATAATCCGCGGAGGCTGGCTGGTCTTTCAATGTGAACTGCACCCGGCTGCTGCTGCGCTGCGCGGTGGCATTGTATGCCACCGGGGCTTGCGGGAGTGTATCCGTAGCCGTTACCGCCTGTAACCCCGCCGCTGCCACGGCCACTTGGTATCGTTGTCCGAGCACCGCTTTCTGGCCAGACACATAGTAGGAAAGTCCTTTTATCGTTTGTACCTGCAACGGCATCACGGATGATTCATTTGTGGTAAGCGTTACGGTGGCGCCGGGAATATCCTTATACACGCCATCGTTATACACGTTGGAGGGCACGCTGCGCGTTACCCGGATATAAACCACACTATCCGGTTGTATCAGCGTGTTCACCACTATTTTATCGCCTTCATAAGGCAACTTAATTTCTTCCCGCTTTTCACATGCGCTCAATAGCATGGATAACCCGATCGTACCTACGAAAAAATATTTTATACTCATCTCTTTAAAACTTAACCGAATAAGTAATACTGGGTAATATAGGCAGGATGCTTACCCTGGACAGGTACCGCTTTTGCGCTGCCGCATCTTCACTGATATAATAGAAGTAAGGATTCTTCTGGTTATAGGCGTTAAACACGCTCAGGTTCCAGCTCCGGATCCAATATTTTTTTTGCTTACTCCAGGTAACACCCACATCGAGCCGGTGAACAGCCGCGCCCCGGTAATTGTTCCGGTTGTCGAAACGATCAATACTGCTATTACCGGTACCCGGCTCCCAGGGAGAGGAGCCCTCCGTTCCGGCATACGTGGATACCGGCAAAGTAAACGGCGTTCCACTGTTAAAATGCCAGGAGGCAGAAAGCTCCCATTGTTTTCCCAGTTGCTGTACCAGCACCAGTTCAATATCATGCCGACGATCATATTTATAGGGATAGATATGCCCGTTATTCACGCCGGGAAACCGGCGGGTAGACCAGGCCAATGTATATGCCAGCCATCCCGTAGTGCTTCCTTTTTTCTTCTGCAACATTAATTCCGTACCATAGCTCCAGCCTTTACCTACGGTTACATTTTCATCCCACCGGGTAGCGGCAGTAGTAATGATACCGTTGGTTTCCCGGGTTTCAATCATGTTGTGCATGGATTTGAAATAACCCTCCAGTGAAAATTCATACTTCAGGTTAGCGGAAGTTTTAGCTACGCCGGCAGCCAGTTGCCGCGAAAACATAGGCGCTACATGTTGCGTGGATGGCACCCATATGTCTGTAGGCAAGGTAGTTCCATCGCCGGACAACAGGTGAATATACTGGTTCATATGTGTAAACGCCGCTTTTACCGCCCAGTTGCGGGGCAGCACGTAACGCAATCCCAGCCTGGGTTGCAGGGAGTAATAAAAACGGCCTTCCACTAAAAACGCAGATGCGTGCAAGCCTATGCTGGCAAAAAAATCAGGCCTGATCTGCCAGTCATCTTCCGCATACAACGACAATTCATAGCCCGTTACTTTCAACGAAGCATCAGCCGTATCCAATGGTATCACCTGGCTGTCCCTGTCTTCGAAACTGGAGTTGCCGGGTTTAAATTTATGTATGGTAGTGATGCCGCCAAATCGAATAGAATGGCGGGGATCCGGGCGGTAGTCAAAATCTATTCTGCCACCGTTATTCTCCATCCTCGAGTTGTATTTTCCGTATACATCCGCCTTTTCACCGGAAGCAGCCAACATATACCTATGCTCGATTTCTGTAAAAAACTCGTATTGCGAATAGTTCAGGGTTACATTGGAAAACAGCTTGGGGTTATAAATGTGGTTCCAGCGTATCGCGCCAATGGTATTGCCCCATCCAAGCCGGAACCGGATGCTTTCAGCAATGTACTTCGACGGACTGCTGAGGCGGGAAGTATCAGGCACCGTCTGTTTCAGCAACAGGTTATCTTCTCCCTTATAAAAACTAAAAAAGAGCCGGTCTTTGGATGAAAAAATATGATTCACTTTTGCATTCACATCAAAAAAGAATGCCTTAAAATCCCCATCCGGGCCTAGTGTATTATCTGATTGTAAAGCCGCCTTGATCAGCAGATCCGGATAAGAACGGCGGGCAGAAAACATGAAGGAGGTTTTGTCTTTTACGATGGGTCCCTCGATATTAAATTTAGCCGCAATGAACCCGATGGACGCGTCTCCGTGAAAGGTTTTCATATCTCCTTCTTTCATCGAAATATCTACCACGGAAGATATCCTGCCGCCAAAGCGCGCCGGGAAGGCGCCTTTATACAGGTCAGTAGTTTTTACCACGTTGGCATTCAGCATAGAGTATACGCCGAAGAAATGAGAGAAATTAAATACCGGTGTGCCGTCTATCAGCACGAGATTCTGATCAGGGCCACCGCCTCTTACATATAAACCACCGGCGCCGTCGGTGCCACCGCTTACGCCCGGAAGCGATTGCAGGGCGCGCATTACATCCACTTCACCGAGTAACCGCGGCATCGCCTGCAAATCAGACGTACTAAGATGCACCCTGCTCATCTGCGTTTGCTCCTGGAGCTTACTGCCCTCCTTTGCGCTGATCACCACCTCTTTTAAGCTGCCCAGGGGTTGCAGGTGGATGTTGATCAGCTGGTCGCCCTTAGCTTTTACCTTTTGCAGATAAGGCTTGTAGCCAATGTAAGAAATCAACAGGCTGTTGGTGTCTTTCACCGTAGTTAAACTATAAAAACCATACTGATTGGCAGTAGTGCCCTGTTTGAGCGCAGGTGAATAAACAGTGGCCCCAATCAGGTTTTCACCACTGACCGCATCTTTGATATAACCACTGATGGTGCGGCTGCTGCGTTGCGCGGGTGATAGCACGATCTGATCGCCTACACGGGTGAAACGGATATCATCGGGAGAAAATAATTCGTCCAGTAATTTTTTAAGACGTTGCTGATGGGCGGTTAACGTAACCTTCCGGGACAAGTTGACAAGTTCCCTGCTATATGAAAAATGAATACCATATTCTTTTTCCAGTAATCCACATACTGCCTCCAGGGGCAGATCCTTTGCTACTATTGTTACTCTTGTTTGCCAGTCCCACCCGAAAACCTGTAAGGGGAAACTACATATTAATATTCCCGTCAGCAGTTTTAAGGCTAACGACATAGTATATCTGAATTGAAAGTGTGACTACAGCTTTAGTTGACGGCTAAAACCTATTTTAATTTGTATTGACGGTCGTTTACTTTTTCGTATGATGCGTTCAGCATAAGTGCCAGCGATTTCATCACCTCTTCTGTTGATTCATCTGTAAAGCTGGCCCGTACCGGCAGTTTCAGCAGGTCGGTGTCCATTACTTCTATTTTAACATCATACACCTCGGTGATCGTATGCAGTACTTCTTCAAGCGGGGTATTGTTGAACGACAACGACCGTTTACCCATATCAGTTACATGGGAAGCGATCCGGAAAGCGGGCCTGTCGTTATCCTTTTGTAATAACATACCATCGGTGAGCACTACGCTGTCTTTTTTATCATGATTAATCACCATTACCTTACCGTTGCTCACATGTACTTTCAGCGTGGCTTCGCCGGGTTGATAATTGATCATAAACCGGGTACCCAGCACTTTTACTTCGTTGTGCCCAAGTATGATCACAAAAGGGTTTTCCGCACTGCCATTTATATCAAAACTGGCCTTACCGCTGAAGGTTACTTTCCGGTTGCGGTCATTAAAGCCCCTGGCCACTTCCATTTTTGCACCTGCTGATAATTCAATCTTACTTCCGTCGCTGAGCACCGCGCTTACCGGGCCGGCATATACATAGTCCGGCTGATTACGGGTGATAAACCACAACCCGGCGCCCAATGCAACCAGCAGTACAGCGGCAATTTTCAGCCAGGTAAAGCGGGGTTTGGACCTGATGGCAATCAATGCCGGCCTATCATCCATTTTTTCCTGGAGTTGCGCCCAGGCGCTACCGGTATCGGCCGCCACTGTTTTTTCGTTGGCCGCAGCAGTATCCAGTACTTTCCCCAGCGATACCAGCAGGGCCATATTACCGGGGTCCGTTTCCCTCCATGCTTCCACCCACGCACGCTCTTCCTCATCCGCTTCATTCAGCAGATACTTGCAGAGCAAGGTATACAGCGCCTCATCGGGCAGTGCCTCGTTAGGAAAAGATGGTGTCATCAGTTGTTGTAAGTTTTTACAGTCGTCGCCCTTCGGGCGGTAATATATTAATAAGACGCACGCGAAATACAGATGCCCCTATGCGCCCGGAAATATTTTTAGAACAGGAATCCTGTCAGTAACGGCAGGTACTCCTTCAACTCCTGGTGGAGGATCTTCAGGGCCTTGCCCATCTGATTTTCCACCGTTTTTACAGAAATATTCATCGCTTCCGCTATTTCTGCATATTTCATATGCTGCTGGCGGCTGAGGATAAACACTTCGCGGCAGCGCTCCGGCAACTTTTCCAAGGCCACCCGGTACAACCGCTCCAGCTCCTTCACTTCTTCCCCCGCGCCAACCGTTGTTTCTGTTATTTTCCCATACCCATTCTCCTTTTCCGAGCGCACAACATCCTTTCGCCACTGGCTGATGGCGGTATTACGGATGGCAGAAAACAAATATGCTTTTACCGGGCCTGTAATAGTGATAGTGTCCCTTTTTTCCCACAACCGCAGGAATACCTGTTGTACTATTTCCTCCGCTACATGGGTATCCCCGGTGTAGTGAGTGGCAAAGGCCAGGCAATAAGCATGGTTTTCCTTAAATAATGCTTCAAATGTTTGGAGCTCCAGCATGATGAAGGGCAAATATAGGAAGGATTTTCACTTACGCGAATTTTGTCTTACTCCAAACCACACAAAATTCGCCCCCTGTCTTGCTCCCAATCGCGTAATGCTTATCTTTGTTCCCGCAATGTACAACCTGATTAAAAATTTCCTTTTCCGCTATCCGCCGGAAAGTATTCACCACAGCGTTATGCGTGGTATGAAAACAATTTATTCGCTGCCACTTGGCAAGAATATCCTGAACGCCTTTTGCGGAGTAAAAACCCCGGGCCTGGAACGTGAAATATTCGGACTTACCTTTTCTAATCCCGTGGGCTTAGCGGCAGGTTTCGATAAAGATGCAAAGTACATTGATGAACTGGCCTGCCTGGGTTTTGGTTTTGTGGAGATAGGTACCGTAACGCCGCTCCCACAGCCGGGTAATGAACTCCCGCGGTTATTCCGCCTGCCGGAAGATAAAGCCCTCATTAACCGCATGGGCTTTAATAACGAAGGAGCTGTGGCTGCCGCAAAAAGACTGCAACGCAAAAGATCCAATATTATAGTAGGCGGGAACATCGGGAAAAATAAAGTGACCCCGAATGAAGAAGCTGTCAGCGATTATGAAAAGTGTTTTCATGCGCTGTATGATGTGGTAGACTATTTCGTGGTAAATGTAAGCTCTCCCAACACGCCAAACCTCCGCGCCTTACAGGAGAAAGAGCCGTTGAAACAACTGCTGCATCACCTGCAGGTACTGAATGCCCAGAAAGTAAAACCAAAACCCATCTTACTTAAAATAGCACCCGACCTCACTACCGAGCAACTGGATGATATTATTGAAATAATAAAAGAAACAAAACTCGCCGGCATTGTAGCCACCAATACTACTATCAGCCGGGCAGGATTAAAAACACCGGCAGCGGAAGTAAATGATATCGGCGCCGGTGGACTCAGCGGTTTACCTGTAAAAAAGAAAGCCACAGAAGTGATCCGCTATATCCATACGCATAGCCAGGGCAGCATTCCCATTATCGCTGTGGGCGGTATTTTCACCGCGGAAGATGCGCAGGAAAAACTGGATGCCGGCGCATCGCTGGTGCAGGTGTATACCGGGTTCATTTATGAGGGCCCAACGATCGTGAAAAAGATCTGCGCGGGCTTACGCCCAACTGGCATTCATTAGTGTTACCGCCACCATACCGGCCGTTTCCGTACGCAGGCGGGTATCTCCCAGCGATACGGGTATATAGCCTTCGTCCAGCGCCAGCTTTATTTCTTCCGGTGTAAAATCACCTTCAGGGCCTATCAGTATAATGCTATCCTTTGCAGGCTGCATCACTTGCTGCAACGGGGTTTTCTGCTCCGGCAAACAATGCGCAATCAGCCGCTGCGGATCTTTATTATTTTTCACCAGCTTTTCAAAAGCCTGTGGTTCCTGCAATTCCGGTAAGTAAAACTGCTGCGATTGCAGCATAGCCGACACCAGGATATTCTGCAATCTCTCCGCCTTCATCTTTTCTTTCTCCGTACGCTGGCTTACCAGCGGAATGATCGTTTGAATGCCTATCTCTGTGGCCTTTTCCAGGAACCATTCTATCCGGGATGCATTTTTTGTAAAGGAGATAGCGATCCGCAATGCCCGCGCAGGCGCCGGCATCGTTTCAGAAGAAACAATCTTTACTACACATTTCTTGCGGTTATCATCGGTGATCACCGCGGTGATCTTATGCCCGCGGCCATCTGCCAGCAACACCTCATCGCCCTTTTCATGACGAAGCACCTGGATACAATATTTGGAAGTATCCTCATTCATGGTATACACTGCGGCATCCTGCTGTATTTCCGGCGCGTAAAAAACTGACATATATTTTTGATTATCCTGATGTGCGAAGATAGTATACAGAGATGATATGGATTTTATCCGGCAGATGATATCCGTAGTTTCCTGGTTTTAACCTGGAAACGCACAAACAACAGCACAGAAGCCACCAGTAAGCCCAGCAGCAACGCCCACCACACGCCTTCCACGCCATAATTCAATTTGATACCCAACAGGTAACCCAAAGGAATCCCCAGCACCCAGTAAGCTAACAACGTTATCACGGTAGGAATACGCACGTCGCCCAGGCCGCGCAAAATACCAAGTCCCACCACCTGCATACCATCAAACAACTGGAAGAAAGCCGCAATGATCAGCAGGCGGGAAGCTATCTGGATTACCTGCGGGTCCTGGATATAAAATGACGGCAACAGCTGATTACCCAGCGTAAACAACAGGGCAGCGGCTCCCATCAGCAGCAGCACCATATGATAACTGGCGATGGCGGATAAACGCAGCGCCCCGAAATCTTTCTTCCCAAAATTATTCCCGCTTTTGATACCCGCTGCCGCGGAGATACCGCTGGCCATCATGTAGGTCATGGCAGCAAGGCTCAACGCTATCTGGTGCGCCGCCAGTTCTGCCGCTCCCATCCAGCCCACCATCACAGCCGCGCCACTGAAGGCGCTTACTTCAAACAGGTATTGCAGCGCCACCGGCGTACCGATGCCCAGGATCTTTTTAATGGCGGCTGCCTTCAGGTTCTTAAACCCGAACGATTGCAGGTATGGTTTGAAGCGGGGCGCACGCAGCACATAAAACGCCATCGTAATTCCCATAATAAGGCGGTCGGTAAAAGTGGCGATACCCACGCCGATCACACCCATCCTGGGCAATCCGAACAGGCCGTACACCAACGTAATCCCTATCAGGATATTCAGCACATTCCCGATGATACTGATATTCATAGCCTGGCGGGTAAACCCAAGCCCTTCGGCAAACTGCTTGAAGGAAAGGAACAGCATCAGCGGAATAAAGGAAAATCCCAGGAAACGCAGAAAGGGCCGGGCCTGATCTGCCACATCCCCTTCCTGGTGCAGGAAAGATAAATGGGCGCTGCCAAAATAAATAACGGCAGACAGCACCACACCCACCACCATATTGATAATAAGACTATGACTCAGTAAATGCCCGATGGCGCCTTTGTTGCCACGCCCGTTTTCCTGTGCAATCAACGGGGTTAGTCCGTACGACATACCAATACCGGCCACCATAAATACGGAAAACAAGCCATTGCCCAGGGATACTGCTGCCAGCGGCACCTTCCCGGTATGACCAATGATAATACTATCTGATAATGCTACTAATGTGTGCCCCAGTTGGGAAATAACTACGGGGTAGGCTAAACTGAAATTGTCTTTGTAATGACCTTTGTACTTTAAATACAGTTGTTTCATTGATTGTTCTGTTATGCGGATTTTGTCTTTCCCAGGATTACGCTGATTATACTGATTACCTGGATTGATTTTTTGGGATTTTTTAAGGATCTGGGGAGATATAAGCGATATATTCCGCTTACATCTCCCCAAATCCTTAAAAAATCAAAAGTGATCAAATCAAAGTAATCAGTATAATCAACGTAATCCTGAGTAAGACAACCTCCGCGTATAAAAAAAGCCGGCGATCATTTCGATGCCGGCTTTTAGCAATATCTTTTTATGCGCTAAAATGGTGCATCTTCAAATCCTTCATCGAAGTTCATGTCGTTCATTTTGGATCCCTTCTGTATGTACAGCTTCGCTTCATCGTTGCCGCCGCCACCTTGTTGCGGACGGTTCATGCCTGCGTAGGGATTGCCGCCACCGGGGTTTTCCAGGCTGCCATCATCTTCAAAGCGCTGATATTCCAGTACGGCTCTCAATTTGATGGTATCCAGCTGACCATTACGGTGCTTGGCTATACGAACGTGGGTTTCACCTTTATTGGATTCGCCCATTTCATTGGTGTTGATTTCATAATATTCAGGACGGTACAGGAACATTACCATGTCCGCATCCTGCTCGATGGCTCCGGATTCACGGAGATCACTCAGCTGCGGCATTTTGTTACCGTCTTTACGTTTTTCCACATCACGGCTCAACTGCGAGAGGGCGATTACCGGTACCTGTAACTCTTTTGCCAGTCCTTTCAGATCGCGGGAAATCTTACTGATTTCCTGCTCACGGTTGGAACCTTTACCATCGCTGCTGCCGCTCATGAGCTGGAGGTAGTCGATGATGATAACGCCTACGCCGTGGTTATGTACCAGCCTGCGGCATTTGGCGCGCAGTTCAAAGATGTTGAGGGCCGGGGTATCGTCAATGAAGATGGGAGCTTTTGCCAGGCGTTCGATACCATGGGTCATCAGCTTCTTCATTTCATATTCTTCCAGCTTACCGCGGGAAATTTTTTCCAGCTTTATTTCTGACTCGGCCGAGAGGATACGTTGTACAATCTGGCCGGACGACATTTCCAAAGAGAATACCGCTGCTCCTTTAGGGAAGCGGGGGTGGAGGGCCGCGTTACGCGCCAGGTTCAGCGCAAAGGCGGTTTTACCCACAGATGGACGGGCAGCGATGATGATCAGATCTGTGGACTGCCAGCCATAGGTTACTTTGTCCAGTGAAGGGAACCCGGACGGTACCCCGGTAATATCATCTCCTTTATTCCGCAGGTCCTCGATGCGTTTCATGGTGTTCACCAGTACGCGGTCGATGGAATCGTAGTTTTTACGGAGGTGATTATTTGTTACTTCAAATAGCTTTGATTCGGCGCTGTCGAGCAGGTCAAACACATCCGCAGTGTCTTCATAAGACTCTGTGAGGATTTCCCCCGAAATGCGGATCAGTTCCCGCTGGATAAATTTCTGGAGGATGATGCGGGCATGCGCTTCGATATTTGCAGAAGACACCACCATGTTGGTGAGCTTCATCACGGTAAATGGTCCGCCGATTTGTTCCAGTGAGCCCATGGATTTCAGCTCTTCTGTTACGGTGAGGATATCCACCGGCATCGACTTACCCGCCAGGCGGGTCATGGCACTAAAAATAATCTGGTGAGCTTCCACATAGAAACACTCCCCTTTCAATATCTCGATAACGGTGTCAAATGCACCTTTTTCCAGCATTACGGCTCCCAAAACAGCTTCTTCCAATTCTTTAGCCTGTGGTGGTATCTTGCCATACACCAAGGATGACACATCAATGGACGGTTTTCTGCGCACATTGCGGTCCTTCTTAAGATTGAGATCCATTTATGGTTAGTGTATTAAAAAAAGTTAATAAAAGGTTACTGTCAATGGGCCTTTCCTGTTGTTTTTACAATCGATATCTGCATTTTCCCGCATTCTATAGGGGTCATAGCTACGTTAAGAAATTGTAAACTTTTTCAAGCCGTACAAACTAAGGTAAAGGCATTTTTCCGATTAATACCCTCTCCTTAGTTATTAAATTTATTAAGCCTCATACACAGGTTATCCACAAGCAAAATGTCAGTTATCCACTGACAGCGCTATGGTTATCCACCAAAACACAGAAAATTCCCTGGCAAAGGTCCGATTATTCACACACATTGTGTAAAAAGATTTTCCACATCCTGCAAAAATACAGCACTGTAGCGGTTTTGGGCTATTTTTAATTTCAAAGAATCAAAGCAGATAAGCCGCAAAGCCCGAAAATCAATTCTAGTTGTTAACTTTACGCCACTTATATAAACCGAGCAGATAAATGACGATTTCATACAACTGGCTATGTGATTATTTACCGGTGAAGCCTACACCGGAGGAACTGTCTACCATTTTAACCAGAATAGGCCTGGAGGTAGAAAGCCTGGAGAAATTTGAAGCAGTAAAGGGAAGTCTGGCTGGATTAGTAATCGGAGAAGTACTGACGGCAGAAAAACACCCCAACGCAGACAAGCTGAAACTCACCACCGTTAACATTGGCAACGGCGAGCCCCTGCACATCGTTTGCGGCGCTCCCAACGTGGCACCCGGACAAAAAGTAGTAGTGGCGCCCATCGGTACCACCATTTACCCGCTGAGTGGCGAACCGCTAACCATGAAAAAAGCAAAGATCCGTGGAGAAGAAAGCCAGGGAATGATTTGCGCGGAAGACGAAATCGGGCTGGGTAGCAGTCACGACGGCATCCTGGTGCTGGACGCCTCCCTGCAGCCAGGCACTCCTGCCAGTGAAGTCTTTAAACCCGCACAGGATTGCATCTTCGAAATAGGTCTTACCCCCAACCGCATGGACGCCATGAGCCATATTGGCGTGGCCAAAGATGTTTGCGCATTCCTTAATAATTTAGAACATACGCATAAATACCAGGTACAGCTGCCTGAAATAAAGGCCCTGCCCAAAGCAGATGCGCCTTTAGCCATCAGCGTTACCATCGAAAATACAGATGCCTGCCCCCGGTACAGTGGTATTTCAATTACCGGCGTACAGGTGGCGCCATCCCCCGAATGGCTGAAAGCCAGGCTCACCGCCATTGGCGTTCGTCCTATCAATAACATTGTGGATATCACCAATTTCATCCTGCATGAAACCGGTCAGCCACTGCACGCATTTGATGCGGCAGCGGTAAAAGGCAATGCCATCGTGGTGAAAAATCTCCCGCAGGGAACGCCCTTTGTTACATTGGATGAGAAGGAAAGAAAACTGGATGCCACCGACCTGATGATCTGCAACGGCGCCGGCGAAGGCATGTGCATAGCAGGCGTATTCGGCGGATTGCACTCCGGCGTAACCGATACCACCCACAACATTTTCCTGGAAAGCGCCTTTTTCAGCGCCGGTGGCATCCGTACCACGTCGTTCCGTCATGGTTTACGCACTGATGCGGCCACTCGTTTTGAAAAAGGAGTGGATATCTCTAATGTCGTGTTCGCCCTGCAACGTGCGGCAGATCTGATCTGTGAGCTCAGCGGCGGAAAAGCAGCATCGGAGATCATCGATGTATATCCGGCTGTAAAAGTAAAAACGCAGGTGGAAACTACGTATAGCTATATCCGTAAACTCAGCGGCGGCAACTATCCCGGCGATAAGATCAAAAACATCCTGCGCAGCCTGGGCTTCGACATCCTGTCGGAAACCACCGAAGGACTCCGCGTAGCCGTGCCCTTCAGCAAACCGGATATCAGCCTGCCGGCCGACCTGGTGGAGGAAGTAATGCGCATCGATGGCCTCGATAATATAGAAATACCATCTAAAATAGCGATTTCCCCTGCCCTCTCCGCCCAACCGGACGCTGAAAGGGTAAAGGAGAAGATTGCAGACTATCTCGCCGGCAACGGGTTCAACGAAATATTCACCAACTCCATTACTAACAGTAAATACTATACGCCGGAAGTGCTGGAGCATGCCGTGAAGATGATGAACAGTCTTACCGTGGAACTGGACATCATGCGCCCGTCCATGCTGGAAACCGGCCTGGAAAGCATTGCCCATAACCTGAACCGCAAAAACGAAGACCTCCTGTTCTTCGAATTTGGTAAAACCTACCAGGTGCTGGAAAAAGGCTATGGCGAAAATAATCACCTGGTATTATATCTCACCGGTAAAAAAACAGCGGAAACCTGGATGCACAAATCCAGCCCGGTAGACTTTTACTTCCTGAAGGGTTTTGTGATCAATATCCTGCAGCAACTGGGTTATAAGCAGTTCACCTGGGCGGAAAGCACCGAAGAGGGCCTGCAGCCCTCCTGGGATATCAAGATAAAAAACCAGGTGGTGGTGACACTGGGAGGCGTGCCCACAGCTAAACTGAAGCAATTCGATATCCGCCAGCCCGTATGGTTTGCTACCTTCAACTGGGATAAAATACTGGGACTCTTGCAAAAAAGTGATAACTTTTACAAGGAAATTCCGAAATTCCAGGCCGTTAGAAGGGATCTGGCACTGGTGCTCGACAAACAGGTTAAGTTTGCCGCCGTGGAAACAGCCGCACGCAGCGTGAAATCGGGCCTGTTACAACAGGTAAATCTGTTCGATGTATTTGAGAGCGAAAAACTGGGTACTGATAAGAAGTCTTACGCCGTGAGCTTTACCTTCCTGGACGCTCAGAAAACACTTACAGATAAAGAAATTGACAGTGTAATGGACAAACTTATCAAAACGTTTGAAACACAGTTACAGGCGGAGATAAGAAAATAAGTAAATGAAATGGTGCTCGAGCAATACATTCAACGTGTAGAAGAAAAATTGCACCTGCTGGTAAAAAAGCTCCAGCAGGTGCAGGCTGAGAATGCATTGCTGAAAGAAGAAGTGAGCATACAGCAACAGGAGCTGCAACAGCAGCAACAGGCGGTACAGGGACTGGAGGAAAGACTGCAACTGATGAAAATTGCATCTACCGCCCAGGGAGGTACCACCATAGCAGCAGAAGACGAAGCGTTCAAAAAAGAGATCCGGGGCAAAATCAATGATTACATTAAAGAAATTGACCGTTGTATCGCTTTGCTGAACAGTTGAATTAAAAATCATACATCATGGAGCAACTCATTCCTGTTAATATTATCGTAGCAGACCGCTCTTACCGGATCAAGATAAAACCGGAAGAAGAAGCGGAAGTACGTCGTATTATGAAAGAAGTGAATGAGAAGATCGTCGATTTTAAAACTGCCTATGCAGGGAAAGACCTGCAGGACTATATCGCTATGGCCCTTATCATGTACGCCACGCACCCTGTAACCAGCGGCGGTAAAGCCCAGGCTAGCACTGCGCCTTTTTTGCAGGAGAAGCTGGAAAAGCTGGAAGAAATTATCAACCAGGCATTGGGTTGATCACGTTACCCATTGCTTAACAATGAATTAGCTAATTGGCTAATTATCACGTATCAAACACGCTTTAACTGCTATTTTTTTGTATTTTCGCGGGTCAGTTCTCGCCCCTGTCGTGTTTTAGCAGCGATATGGGTATGAGGATACTACATAAATCAAGTATAAATAATTCATATGGATGTTACACTTATCACGACAATAGCTGCAGTAGTGGCATTGATCATTGGGATTGTGCTAGGTAAGGTGATTTTTGCCAAAAATACGCAGCATAAGATAGACGAAGCTGAACTACAGGCTAAAAAAATCATTGCAGATGCGCAGATCAGTGCAGAAAATCTTAAAAAAGACAGACTGCTGGAAGCCAAAGAAAAATACCTGCAACTAAAAAGCGAATACGAAAAAGACGTATTGCAACGCAACCAGAAACTGGGAGAATCGGAAAACCGCATCAAACAGAAGGAACAGGCATTAAACCTGAAAAACGAGCAAATCCAGAAGCAATTAAATGAAAATGAGGCGATCAAGGAAACCCTGAACCGCCAGATGGAACTGGTAACCATCAAACGTACCGAACTGGAAAAACACCAGGAAGAGCACATCCGCCGCCTCGAAAAAGTGGCTGGCTTAACCGCAGACGAAGCGAAACACCAGCTGGTAGAGAGTTTGAAAGAAGAAGCCCGCTCACAGGCCCTCTCTCATATCCAGGAAATCATTGAAGACGCTAAATTAAAAGCGAATAAGGAAGCAAAGAAAATCATTATCCAATCCATTCAACGTACTGCTGCAGAGCAAACCATTGAAAATACCATCACGGTATTTACCCTGGAAAGCGATGAAATCAAAGGCCAGATCATTGGCCGTGAAGGTCGTAACATCCGCGCCATTGAAGCGGCTACCGGTGTGGACCTGATTGTAGACGATACCCCTGAAGCCATCGTATTATCTTCCTTCGACCCGTTACGCCGTGAAATTGCCCGTTTATCCCTGCAACGCCTTGTTCAGGACGGACGTATCCACCCTGCACGTATCGAGGAAGTAGTAGAAAAAACCAAGAAACAACTGGAAGAACAGGTAATGGATATCGGTGAAAGAACCGTTATTGAACTGGGTATCCACGGCCTCCATAAAGAACTGGTACGCCTGGTAGGTAAGATGCGTTTCCGCTCTTCCTACGGTCAGAACCTGCTCATGCACTCCAAAGAAACCGCTAACCTTTGTGCGGTAATGGCAGCTGAACTGGGACTGAACCCTAAACTGGCCAAACGCGCCGGCTTACTGCACGATATCGGTAAAGTACCGGATGAAGAAACTGAACTGAGCCACGCTCTGCTCGGCGCCAAGCTCGCTGAAAAATACGGCGAACATGCCGCCGTGGTAAATGCTATCGGCGCCCACCACGATGAAATGGAAATGCAATATGTTATTTCTCCCATCGTTCAGGCCTGTGATGCTATCAGTGGTGCACGCCCCGGCGCACGCCGCGAAATCATGCAGAGCTACCTGCAACGTATTAAAGACCTGGAAAACCTGGCGCTTGCCCACGATGGTGTGGAAAAAGCCTATGCTATCCAGGCTGGCAGGGAACTGCGTATCATTGTAGAAAGTGATAAAGTTTCCGATGGAGACGCAGATCGCTTATCCTTTGAAATTGCCAATAAAATACAAACAGAAATGCAATATCCCGGCCAGATTAAAGTAACGGTAATCCGTGAAAAAAGAGCAGTGAATATAGCAAGATAGTTTTCTGATTTAATAATTCAGGAATTTGAACTTATATTGGAGTCCTCCGGTTTTACCGGGGGACTTTTTTTATAGATCAATGACTGATCTTCATTCACCTGAAAATCACTAAATCTTAGCAGTGTTATGAAAAAAACCTTTTTCAATTGTTTACTGGGAACCGCCCTGTTATTGGGCTCAGGCAGTGCATTCGCACAAAAAGCACAGTCTTTATTCAATGGTAAAAACCTCGATGGCTGGAAAGTATATGGTACAGAGAAGTGGTACGTGGAAAACGGAGAACTGATCTGCGAAAGCGGCCCGGATAAAGAATACGGCTACCTGGCCACCGATGGGCAGTACAAGGACTTTGAGCTGACCGTACAATTCAAACAGGAAGCCAATGGCAACAGCGGCGTGTTCTTCCACTCTTCATTAGATGGCACCAAAATCACCGGCTGGCAGGCAGAAGTAGCGCCGCCCGATATGCATACCGGCGGTATCTACGAATCTTATGGCCGTGGATGGCTCATTCAGCCCGATAAAGAGAAAGAAAAGTTCCTGAAAATGGGCGAATGGAATACCATGAAAGTAAAGGTGCAGGGCGACAATGTAACCACCTGGCTCAATGGTCATGAAATGATCACCCTGAAAGATGACAAGATTGGCGCGGCCAATGGCCAGATAGCCCTCCAGATTCATTCCGGCGGCGGTATCAAGGTAAGATGGAAAAACATCAAACTGGTGCCTTTAAAGTAAATACACCGTTGAATGCACTTTACGGATAAAGTAATATTAATTACAGGCGCCAGCTCGGGTATAGGCCACGAGCTGGCGCTTTTGCTGGCAAAGGAAAAAGCCCGGCTGATACTCGCAGCAAGGAATCAGCCCGCCCTGGAAGCAGTACGCAACCAATGCCTGCTGTACACACCCCATTGCGAAATATTGCTGATGGACGTAACCGATGAAGTCCAGGTAAATGAAGGCGCCCAACGCGCCCTTCAGTTTTTTGGGAAGATAGATATCCTCGTGAATAATGCCGGCGTTACGCAACGGTCCAAACTGATAGATACCTCCATAGCGGCTATCCGCCAACTGATGGAAGTGAATTTCTTTGGCGCGGTGATGCTCACCAAAGCCCTGCTGCCACATTTCAAAGAACAGGGCAGCGGCCAGATCGTGGTGATCAGCAGCATGGCCGGCCTTATGGGCTATCCCTGGCGCTCCGGCTATAACGCCGCCAAACACGCCCTGCAGGGATACTTCGAAACACTGCAAACCGAACAACCCATCCCCCGGTTATATACTACCATTGTTTGCCCGGGCCGCATACACACGCCCATTACCTATTCCGCCATCACTGCCAACGGCGAGCCTTACGGGAAAATGGACCCCGGCCAGGCGAATGGCATACCGGTTGACCGCTGCGCGCAGCAGATCCTCAGGGCCATGCATAAACGAAAAAAAATAGTGCTCATCGCCCGGGAAGAAAAGCTCCTGCTATGGATTAAAAGATATTTTCCACCACTGTTTTACGTGATTGCGCGCAAAGGGAATTAATTTGCAGCAAATTCAACAAACGTATGGACCTGTTACTGCAACAAATAGCTGCGGCTACCACCTATCTGCAATCCTTTTCCTTTGAACAACCGCGTGTAGGCGTAGTATTGGGCACAGGCCTCGGGGAACTGGTAAATCATATTAAAATAGCCCATTCCATTCCCTACCAGCAAATCCCTCATTTCCCTGAATCTACCGTAGAATCACATAAGGGCCACCTGATCCTCGGGCATATCGGCGATACACCAGTAATCGCCATGCAGGGCCGCTTTCATTACTATGAAGGCTATACGATGCAACAGATCACGTTCCCCATCAGGGTGATGAAAGCACTGGGCATCCAGCAGCTGCTGCTCAGCAATGCCGCCGGTGGCATGAATCCGGATTTTAAGAAAGGCGACCTCGTATTGCTGGATGATCATATCAATATGCAACCAGAAAACCCGCTGCGGGGGCTCAACTCACCGGCATACGGTCCACGCTTCCCGGATATGAGCTGCCCGTACCACCCGGAGCTGGGCAACAAATTACAGGCGGCTGCCGCCTCACTGGGCACCACGTTAAAAAAGGGTATATACGTATCCGTTATGGGGCCCAACCTTGAAACACGGGCGGAATACCGCTTCCTCCGCATGATAGGCGCAGACCTGGTGGGAATGAGCACTGTGCCGGAAGTAATTGTGGCCAATCAGCTGCAGTTGCCTTGTGCAGCAGTTTCCGTGGTAACGGATGAATGCGACCCGGATAACCTGCATGCCGTTTCCATAGAAGAAATTATTGCCGTAGCCGGCAAGGCGGATAAATTGCTGAGCGGACTTTTTGCGGGGGTGATTACCGGGTTGTAGCGTAGGTTGTCTTTCTCTGGATTACGCTGATTATACTGATTACTTTGAGTTTTTTAAATAAAACAGCGGCTTCGATGAGCCGCTGTTTCTTTATTTTTTTCCGGAATTGTCGTTTTTTTCGTCATTATCGTCGTCTTCATCATCTTCATCATCTTCATCATCTTCCTCTTCTTCCTCCTCATCTTCCACACCGGGTCCGCTGACCACCAGCAGCTTTTCGCCTAAAATGGCATCTTCCATCATATCATCCGGATCTTTATCGCCATCGTCCTCATCATCATCTTCTTCAGTATCTTCTTCTTTCTCCTCTTCCACATCATCTTCTTTTTCTTCTTCTCCGGAGATGACATCTTCCACGATACCATCGGGATCTTCATTCTCTTCGTTGGGGCTATGAGTAGCGGTATCCTTTACGGCATAAGGGTCTTCGTCTTCTTCCTCCCCATCCTCTTCGGTGGTGCTGGTGTCGCTTTCACCTTCTTCTCCGCCGCTGAGTTCTTCATTTACTTCTTCAATAATATCATCAAAACGAACAATTTCATCGTCAGGTTCCACTTCCTCATCTTCTGAGGCGGGCGGCTCTTCTTCGACGTCCGGGGCGGGGGGGGCCAGGTGATCCAGCTGGTGATCGGGGTCCAGGAGTTCTCCGTCTTCCGACACCATCAGGGAATGGACTGTTTCCGCTTCGGCGGTATGGGTGTTGTGTTCTCCCCGGCCGAGGGTAGCGGTATCGTCGGTGATAAGAGTAGGTTGCACCATTTCCTCATCAAATAATTCTTTCAGTTTAGGCAAATCAGCTACGGAGCTGATGCCGAAGTAATCCATAAAGGAGCGGGAAACGGCGTACAGCAGCGGTTTACCGGGTTGGTCTTCGCTGCGGCCGGTAATCACGATCAGTTCCTTTTCCAGGAGTTTTTGGATAGAATAATCGGTGCTTACCCCGCGGATATATTCAATTTCGCCTTTGGAAATCGGCTGCCGGTAGGCGATGATGGCCAGGGTTTCCAGGGCGGCAGTGGAAAGGCGTTTCAGGAATTTATCCCCGTTGAGCTGCGCCACTGTCTGGTAATACTCTTTTTTGGTGAGGAACTGGTAGCCTCCCCCGCTGCTACGTACTTCGAAAGCATAAAATTCAGAGTTGTATTTCTCCCTGATCGCCTCCATAGCGGCTTCCACCTGATCCAGGTTGGTACGGTCTTCCAGAAAAGCCAGTGCATTGTTGAGCAGATCCACTATTTCCAGCAAAGGTAACGGCCGGTCGGCGGCGAAAATTAATGCTTCCACGTGCGGGATGATCTGTGATATTTCCATACGTTAACAGGAGATGTGGATTTACAAAAAAGGTCAAAGACCGAAAATACAGTCTTTGACCCTAATCTGAAAATATTAATTCAGTTGTTGACTTAGTGTTAATAACCCCTCTATCCTTAGTTCGCCAATGCAGCCGCACCACTCACGATTTCTGTGAGCTCGGTGGTAATAGCAGCCTGACGGGCACGGTTGTAAGAGATCTTCAGGGAACGGAGCAATTCGCTGGCGTTTTCTGTAGCCTTATCCATCGCGGTCATACGGGCGCCATGCTCGGAAGCGTGGGAATCCAGGATGGCTTTGAAGAACTGGGTGTTCAGGATCTTAGGCATCAGTTCAGCAATCAGGGTATCTTTTTCAGGTTCAAAGATGAAGTCCGCTTTCAGACCACTCTTTTCCTTATTTTCTACTTTCGCGATTGGCAGGAACTGCTCTGCTACAAAGATCTGCGTAGCAGCATTTTTGAATTCGCTGTAAACGATTTCAACGGCATCGTAAGTACCATCGGTAAAACCCTGCAGCGCTACTGCTGCCGCTTCTTTCACGTGATCAAAAGTAAGACTGCCAAAAAGCTGCCAGAACTTATCATTTACTTTGTAACCGTTCTGTACAAAGTGATCATATCCTTTTTTACCAATTGGTAAGATTTCTACCTGGCCCTGTTCAAACTGTTCAGCATACTTTTCGCGGATCACACGTTTAGCTGTTTTGATCAGGTTGGAGTTAAAGGCGCCGCACAAACCCCTGTCTGAAGTGATGACCACAACCAGTACTTTTTCAACCTGACGCTGAGCTGCCAGTGGTGTATCGATATTGCCTTCGCTGTTGGAAACAATATTCTGCAACATTTCCTGGAGCTTTACGGCATACGGACGCATCAGCATGATGGCATCCTGTGCACGTCTTAATTTAGCAGCACTTACCATTTTCATGGCTTTGGTGATCTGCTGACCAGATTGAATAGATTTGATTCGGTTACGAACTTCTTTAAGCTGTCCGGACATATATAAAAATCAATTACGAATTACGAATTATCAATGACCAATGCAGGGATAGCCTCCTGAATTTGGCTGCAAAGGTAAGCAATGGCCGTTTAATTTGAAAATCCATGGAAAGATAATTTAAACTTTCTTTCTTCTTCTGATAATCAATTGTTTACACATGTCTATCGATTACAGGGTGATGCTGGTTCCCAGTACCTGCAAAAACGCTGCAATCCACTGCGGATGAGCCGGCCATGCGGGTGCAGTTACCAGCTTGCCATCTACCACGGCCTCATAAACATTTACAGATACATAAGTACCTCCGGAAGCGGTTACTTCCGGCGCTACTGCCGGGTAAGCCGTCAG
This sequence comes from Chitinophaga sp. W3I9, assembly GCF_050434025.1. Taxonomy (NCBI): domain Bacteria; kingdom Pseudomonadati; phylum Bacteroidota; class Chitinophagia; order Chitinophagales; family Chitinophagaceae; genus Chitinophaga; species Chitinophaga sp. W3I9. The sequence continues at coordinate 1,549,245 of NZ_JBNPWC010000001.1, read as the reverse complement.
TTTCTTTCCGCGTACCACATCGGCAGCCGTCAGAATCTGGATACCATGACAAACAGCCGCCACCGGTTTATCTTCCAGGAAAAAATGCCTCACCAGCTCCAGCACATTTTTATTCAGCCGCAGGTATTCCGGGGCACGGCCGCCTGCTATCACCAGCGCATCGTAATCAGCGCCGGCCACATCGTTAAAAGTGGCATTCAACACAAACCCATGACCCGGTTTTTCACTGTAAGTCTGGTCTCCTTCAAAATCATGGATGGCCGTTTTGATTTTATCTCCTGCTGCTTTATCCGGACAAACCGCATGTACATCATGACCAATCATCTGCAGCATCTGGAACGGAACCATTGTTTCATAATCTTCTGCGTAATCTCCTGTCAGTAATAATATCTTTTTCTGTGCCATAGAATTGAAAGTTTTATTGCGTTAAAAAAGGCTGATGAAGATACGCATTTAGCTTTTAGCAAAAATGCAGCAAACGATCATGATGTGATCCCCTGCTGCATTTTTTTATTCCCGTAATATTTTTTGTTTAAATTCGGCTATGGGTTTATAATTCAGGCCATTAAAGTTTTCATGTTAAGCTCATCATTACCCTATATCAAAGCAAATTCCAGATAGAAATGAAACAATTAACCTATTTTCTTACAAAGAAATTTTATCTGCCACTGTTATTTCTGGGTGCCGTAAGTTTCGGACCAGGGTGTCAGAAAGCAAAACACGCCGATCCCTGTGAAGACGTACTGAGCGAAGGCATGCCTACCCAGGTGGGATTGATATTTATAGATGGACAAACAGGAGAAAATATTCTTTTGTCAAAAAATATTGATACTGCCACTATAACAATTACTCCGGAGCCGGCAGATCTTCCCTCAGAACGGGGAGTGATAGAAAAACGACCGGGGGCGCCTATGTATGGATCACTGATTTTTCATATTGCTGATACAAAAAAGGGCGCATTCAAATATAGAATAAACATTCCCACAGTAGGAAGTGCTACCCTGTCTTATATTAATAAGGAAATAAAATCAGACAGTAAATGTAAACCGTTTTATATCAGTGTAACTGATCCGGTAATTGAGGACCATCAGTTTACAGTTTCCAGCACAAACTCCCGGCTGATATTTAAAATAACGCTTTAATTTTCATTTCATCATAACCGGTATCTGCTACTCATAAAATGCAGTAGCAGATACCGGTTTATTTTATCTGCCGGCATTTATCCTTCCGCCAGCAATTTATCCAACAATGCCCGCAGCGCAGGATTGGAAGGCCGCAGCGCATCAGCACTCACAATTTTCCCATCGGGCCCTATCAGTATAAAACGCGGAATGGCATTGATATTGAATTTCTGGATGAAATCAGATTGAAAATCTTTATCCGCCAGCAACTGTATGCCTTTCAGGTTTCCTTTCTGCACAAAATCTATCCATTTTTGTTTGTCTGCACTTTTGTCTACCGACAGGCTTACAAACCGGATCTTTTTGTGTTCATACAATGCTTCTATTTTCGACAAATGCGGGATTTCCATTTTACACGGACCGCACCACGTTGCCCATACATCAATATAAACATACTCCCCGCGTAAATCTTTCAGGGAAACTTTTTTGCCATTAACATCTTCATAAGAAAAATCGGGAGCAGGCGTGTTATCGCTGTAAGTATTGGCATTGCGGTAAATTTCCCGGATCTCTTTCAGGTAAGCAGGATGCTTTGCACTAGCCACGTAACTGTTATACAAACTATCCCGCACCTGTTTATCCTTCAGCATTTTTAAAGCATTCCGGGTGCCGGTATAAGTGTAGTACTGGAGCATAAAAGAATCGCTGATTTCGCCCTTTGAAATATACAATCCCATCAGGGTCCGTATATTATTGTCTTCTACAGATGCTTCAAATAAATGTCTGTACTTGTAGTACTGAATAGTAGAAAGATACCGATCCAGCACCTCCCTGTACCAGGCGGATTGTTGAAACAATGCAGCATCATTCTTATCCCAGTCGCTCATTGTCAGTTTATCCAGCAGCGCACGTTCTGTGCTGTCAAGCCTTTTCACATGCATGGCGCGGCCTGCTTCCTGCATGAGCCGCTGGTATGCTGTATCTTTCCTGTTACCGGTTTCCATCAGTTTATAAAACGCCTCCTGCTTCTTCAGGTCCGTTCCGTAATAGAGGCTGTAGTGGGCTAATACATATTTACCGTAGTACGCCAGGTCCTTACCGGCCATCTCCCGGAAAAATACGCTGGAGGATTGGTCAAACAAATGTTGTCCATCTTTTACGAAAGCATCCATCTTACCGATAAATTCCGGAACAGGGGTATACAAAGCTTCCTGCCCAAGCATATGCTCGGGGTCGGTGGCTACATATTTGGATAATGCTTTCCGTGCGTCTGCAGTGGCATTGTTTTCAAAGCTGCCCTTGCCGCTGAAGCGGTAGGTACTATCCGGCGCCAGTGCCATCTGAAGCTGGTAGCCAGGCTCCAGGTATACCTGCCCCACGCCGGTGAGGGAATAAAATCCCTTTGCAGGCAGGGCTACTTTTGAATGAAAGGTGCCGTCTCCATTTACAGGAATCAGCAGGTCGGCGCCGGTCATATTTTTCAGGTGCAGCGGTGTGGTAATATCGTTGCCACTCAATTTTCCTGAAAGTGTAGTAGTCATTTTCTGCGCAGCAGCAGTTGTAAACAGCAGTGTGCAGGATATCAGTACGGGAATAATATTTTTCATATAAGATGATTAACGGTCATTTAATTGCATGTCTGGATTAAATTGTTGTACGCGTGCGGGGATCTGGAAAACATACTTCTTGCTGCCTGGTTCCAGCGTGGCTTTCAAAGCGCCGGTGCCGTGCACTCTGCGCTCTACCAATGGCATCCGGCCTTCGCGGTCGAGGCGTTTCATATCCATCCAGCGTTGCCCGCGGAAAGCCAGTTCCCTTCTGCGTTCCTGCAACACTTTCATTAACGCATCTTCCTTTCCCGTGGCAGTCAGCGGCGTATAAGCGTCTGTTTTAAACCGGTATTTCCGCAGCTCATTCACGATGTTCATGGCGGCCTCGATTTGATTATCACGCGCCAGCACTTCTGCTTTTGTCAGGTGCATTTCCTGGAACGTTGTGCCAAAATTGGCATAGCCGTTTGTGCCGGAAAAGTAATAGTCATCAGGAAAGTCGTCAAACGCATAAGTGAGCAACAGTTTCCGGAGATCACCGGGTTCGTATAAATCACTCAGCGCGTGTTGCATGCCCATCATAGAAGGGATCGTATAATCCAACGAACCGCGTTGCCATAGTACTTCCGGGCTCAGGTCCGTTTCCGGGAATGAGTAAGGATCTTCGTAATCATTATAATTAACCATGCTGTGCGGCGCCGTTAATGCCAGGTCGGTATACTTTTTCGTTTTTTCATAATCCTGCATGTAGAGATAGATCCTCGACAGCAAACTATACGCAGCGTACTTTGTGGGCCGGTACTTGTTGAGATTGGTGAGCGGCAGCGATGCGATGGCATCCGTTACATTGGTAAGGATCGTATCCAGCGTTGTTTGTACAGAAGACCGCGGCGGCGTTTTATCGGTCACATTCGTGCTTCTTACCAATGGTAAACCCGGATCATTGGCAGCGGTGGCCGGATTATAGGCTTTTGCAAACAGCGTCAGCAACATGAAGTAACAATCTGCACGGATCACCAGCGCTTCCGCCAGTGTGGAAGCACGGGCTGCCGGCGTACCATCTGTGGTAGCCATTACATTATTGATGATTACATTGGCATTGTAAATAGTGTTATACAGATCGCCCCACGCTGCGGGATTCTCTTTTTCATTCTGGTCAATGCCAGGGCGCCAGTAATAAGCATTGGCTGGCGGTACTGTGCTCAGGTCATCAAATTCCTCGTAATAATCGTCTGTACAATACAACAATGCAGGCGGAAAAGTAAGCGTCATTGACCTGGAGTTCAGCATCAGTTGGTAGTCGCTCAGCTTCTCCGGAATTACGATCCCTTTTGGCTTCACTTCCAGGAACTTATCACAGCCGGAAAAAGCAGCGATGGCAAGTAAAAGGATAAAGACAATATTGATTGATCTCATAGATGAATGATTAGAAGTTAGTAAAAAGGGAAATGCTGTAAAGTGGCCGTTGCGGCAATTGGCGCACCCCGCTGGTCCGGTCTATCGCTTCCGGATCAATGTCGTTCCCGCTAAACGTATAGTAGAACAGGTTCTGGCCCTGTAACCGGATCTGCGTTTGACTAAGTCCCATCCGTTTTATAAAATTAAACTTCGGGTTATAGGTAATGATCAGGTCACGCAGCCGGATATAATCCGCCCGGCGTACGAACTGCGATGCATACTGGTAACCGTAACGGGCATACGAAGAAAAATAGAATGGATCCTGTGCAGCACCTGGTGTAAACCCGGGAATATTGGTATGCAGTTCATCTCCGGCTTTTTTCCAGTAATTGGCAGATCCTTCCAGTAATGATGTGCTGTAAGTACTCAGGTTTACAGGATTGGGCTGTTCTACCCGCATCACATGACCACCATAATACATGAAGAGAAATGACAGGTCAAAAGCGCCTACGGAGAACTGGTTATTCAGGCCCAGTACATATTTGGGAGTGGTAGTACCGTTGTAGATCAGGTCCTCAAATGCTACATCTACCTTTGCATTACCATAAAAATACAGGATATGCTGGCCTCCTTTCCGGTCATACACAAATGGTTTGCCCATGTTCGTTAGTCCGCCGTAATTATAGCTGAATAACGCATCCATCGGATACCCCTGCCGGTTAATACGGCTACTGGTTATATCCTCTGTACTTTCATATTCACTGGCTTTTACCGCCAGTACTTTATTATTGTTCAATGAAGCGGTAAGACTTGTACGCCACCCGAACCGGCGGTTTTGTACATTCACGGTAGAAATCAGCAGATCCACGCCGCTATTCCGGATAGTAGCGGTATTGGCATTATACTGGTTAAACCCGCTGGTGGGATCAGCATCATATTGTCCGAACACATCTCCCGTTCTTTTATAATAATAATCCACAGAACCAAACAGGCGGTTGTTAAAGAACCCGTAGTCCAGGCGCAGGTTATAAGTGCGGGTGGTTTCCCAGCGCAACGACTGGTTCTCGGGTGTTATCACATAAAAGGACGGTTGGGGAACCACAAACACATTGTTCAGCTGCGAAGCCAGGATCAGGAAAGGGCCGTTGTTACTCACCGGCACATTACCATTGAAACCCGTAGTAGCATTCAGCTTCAGCTCACTGATCCAGGTGTTGTCTTTCAGAAAATCCTCCATGTGCAGTCGCCAGGCGGCGCCGGCCGACCATAACGGACGATATTTATATTTGGGGTCCACACCAAACAGGTTGGACTGGTCGATACGATAACTACCGGTAACAATATATTTACTGTTGTAGATATAGGTGCCCTGTGCATAGTAAGAAAGAAAGCGCCGGTCGGCACTGGTTTCATTGACATAATCCCTCATGGCAAGAGCACCGCCGAACTGGGTTACATCCGGGAAGGCAGAATTGATATAAAGGCTCGCACGTTGCAGGTTAACGGGTCTGCTGATCAGCGATTGTCCATCATACCCGAAGTAACTGTTAAGATAGCTGTCGTTAGTGGTTTTTCGCTGTTCTACGCCCAGAATACCCGACATTTCATGCCGGCTGTTGGCAGAACGTTTATCAAAATTCAGTTGTGCACGCAGGGTGTAGTTGATGGCTTTCTGATCTGTCCTCCGGAGAATATTACCCTGCGGAATGTCGATGAACATAGGTTTTCCACTGGGGTCTTTGCTGGCTTTAAGGTTCAGCAGCCTGCGTACGGTGTAAGATTGTTCATCCAGGAAGTTGTCCTGGATCCCTTGCTGCCGTTCATAATTACCGCCTACTTCGGCAGACATCCAGTCTGTGATCTTTCCTTCCAGGCGGGCTTGCACCCGAAACGCATTTGTGTTGACCTTAGTTGTATTGGCAGTGAGTTCCCGGTAAGGATAATAAAGCTGGTCATACAATCCCAGGGCGATCAGCCGGTTGTTCCTTGCACGGTTTACACCAAAGTTGAGATAGTCCCTGTTCACTCCCTGAGCTACCGGCAGCGGGGTGCCATCGGCATCAGCCAGCTTTTCATACGGATAAAAATCATTCATGGGAGCGGTAGTACCTTTTTCGGATTCCGCATGCGAATACACGCCGCGAAAATCCATTTTCAGCCGGTTGGAAAGCTGGTAGGTATTGGCAAAATTCAGGATCAGCTGGTTGTTCTTCGATCCCACATTCACCGGTTGCTCCGCAATGTAATTCACCCCCAGCAGGTAAGTGCTTTTTTCATTTCCGCCGCTTACATCCAGGTTAAGATTGGTGGCCTGCCGTGTACGGAAGTAGAGGTCTTCGTATTCCCGTGTATTATCATAGCTCCCCAGCGAATCCAGTTTCTGCCTTGCTACCTCCGGGCTAATGCGTTTTTGCTGCTCGTCGAAGAGGATGGCAATGGCAGGAGCCATAGGCCGGTCATAAGCGGTATAGCCGATTTCATTCGGATTGGCACGCTTGAACTGTGCTTCCTGTAAGGTCACAAATTCCTTTGCCCCGGCAAACTTCAGGTAGCCAAAATCGGGCGACTGCTGCAACGCAGTGGTCGCGCGCAAACTAAATTTTGCCTTACCGGATTTCCCCCGCCTGGTTTCTACCACAATTACACCGTTGGAAGCGCGCACGCCATAAATGGCCGCGGCGGCGGCATCCCGCAGTACGGAAATAGAAACGATATCAATAGGATTGATAGTGTTAAGATCTATTTCTGTTGGAAAGCCATCCACCACTATCAACGGCTTCTTTACCGCATCAAAGGTAGAAACGCCGCGGATAGATAACTCGCCGGACTGACTGTTATACACCAAACCAGGGACCTTGCCTTCCAGGCTTTCCAGGAAGTTACCGGTAACGGCTACACGCTGATCGTATTCTTTTTGCGTTATCACAGAAGCGGCGCCGGTCAGCTGGTATTTAGGAATCTTTTTATACCCCGTGGAAATGGTTACGTTTTCCAGGTTCCGCACATCTGCCTGAAGGGCGATGCGGATATCGCTGCGGCCATTCACGGCAACTTCCTGCGGGGTATAGCCGATCATCTTTACCATCAGTGTTGCGCCGTCTTCTATATCGGCAGTGATCAGGAAAGCGCCGTCATCATCGGTAACGGTACCACGGGTAGTACCTTTCAACAGCACGGTCACACCAGGCAGGGGTTCCCCCTTTTCATTGACCACCGTTCCTTTTAACAGGACCGGCCGGGCCGCCGCCAGGCTGGTTTGTGCGGGGTTCGATGCCTGCTGCGGCCGGGGCCTCCCGGTTACAAGGATGGTATTGTTCCGGATCACATATTTCAGCGGTTGCTCCCTGAACGCAAGGTCCAGGAACGTTTCCAGTTGCATGTTATGCGCATCTACCGTCACCTTTCTGGCATCTTTCAACAGGTCAGCATTATACACCACCAGGTACCCGGTTTGCTCCCTGATGACGGAAAACGCTTTCTCAAGCGGTACATTTTTTCCGGAAAAGGTGATCTGTTGCGCATAGCTGCCCGCGGTTACATGCAGGAATGCAGCTGTAAGAAGAAGCATGGTCAATTTCATGACTTTCAGTATTGGGATCCCCGTTCGGTAAAGGGATCCTTCGATTTTAGTTGACAACCGGGCGCTGCACATAGCTGGTGCTCCGGGGGCATGCGGACGTCGCATACCTTTCCCGGACCGGTTACAAAGAGCATTTAATTGCATAGCTTTGCAATGGTTTAGTTGATAAATAAGCAGTCTTGTGGGACTTGTTTTCTCAGTTAAGCCAATCTTTAACCGGAAGTGCTTCGAACCGCTTCCGGTTTTTTTATGGCATATGACCTGGTTGATAAAAAAATTTAAGGCATGACCGTCAGTTTTCTTCCCGATAATTTAAAATGAACCCCTGATTCCTGCAGGAATTCCAGCACGTCTTTCAGTTCAAGGTCCCGTCCCATTTCACCACCGAAAGTAATGGCCGGGATATTTTTTTCATATACTACTTCTACATCATACCAACGGGCGATTTGCCGCATTACCACTTCCAGCGGGGCTCGCTGGAAATTGAAGATGCCGTTTTTCCAGGCAATTGCCTGACTGGTATTGGCATGCGCATCTACCGTAATGGATCCGGCTACCACCGCCTGTTCACCGGGTAACAATACCTTGCTGGCGGTAGCGGATTTTACGAGTATCTTTCCCTGCAGCAGGGTAGCCCGTAATGCCGATTCATCCGTATAGGCGTTTACGTTAAAGCTGGTGCCCAGTACCTGGATGGCCGTGCCGTTGTCTGTTTCCACGGTAAAAGGTTTGCGGGCATCAGCGGCCACTTCCAAGTAGGCTTCTCCCGTAATCATCACATTCCTTTCTCCTGCGGGAAAAGCAACCGGATACCGGATAGAAGATGCGGCATTGAGCCAAACGGTGGTACCATCCGGCAGTATTACCTGGAACTGGCGGCCACGTGGCGTAGCCACCGTGTTGTAGGCAAGTGAAGCGGATGAAGATCCATTCCGGCTGTTGTACAACAACTGTCCGTTCCGGAGCTGTACGTCGGTGCTTCCCTGCTGCGTGATCACGCCGTTTTTCAGGCTGTCCAGTACCACCTGCGAACCATCCGCAAGAGTAAGTATGGCGCCTTCCCTGCCTGGATGGATGATGTTGTTGGAGCGTTGCGCTATTTCCATATGTGCTTTCGGACGGGTAAGGAAATAAAGGCCCGTACCCAGCAATAATAAAACCGCTGCCGCCGCCCACCAGGTGCGCATGCCCACCACTCCTGCACGCGGGAGCGGAGCAGTGCGACGGTTCGCTTCTTCCAATATGTAACTAAATACTACCTGTTTATCTGCCGGCATTTCACCAGGGTAGCTACTTTTTTGCAACACCGCTTCTATTGCGGCTTCCTGCATATCTACGTCTCTTTCTTCCAGCACCCATTGCCGGAAGCGCTGCAATTCCTCTGTGGTAATGCTATCGTCCAGGAATTTTTGTACAAGGTGCTGAAATTCGGATGGCGACATAATGATGCGTTGTTAAAATGGTAATAGTACCTGCAACCCGAAGGTCATTCCAGGTAAAGACAACCAGATAAGCAGGGGTAAGACGTTTGGAAAAAAATATTTTTTATCTGTAGAGGAAAAAGATCACGATTCCCAGTTTACCGGCATTTTTGCCAAGATGCCTGCGAATCGCCAGGAGGCAGCGGACCATATAGGTTTTGGAAGAAACAACGGAAATATTCATGCGGCGGGCAATCTCTTCATGCGTTAACCCTTCCTGCCGGCTTAGCAGGAATACCGTTTGCATTTGTGGCGGCAGGTTTTTAATGGCCTGATGAACAGATGTTTCCAGCTCCTTATATTCTATCCGTTCCTGCGGCGTTAAATTATTGTCCCTGAAATAAGCATGCAACATCTCCCCGTTCTCTACCGGCAGCACCTTTTTCTTTAGCTCATTGCGGATTACATTCCTGGCCACTGTAAACAGCCAGGCATCAAAGCGATCTACACCGGCCAGTTTTAACCGGTTCATCCATATCCGGATAAAGATTTCCTGTGTGAGGTCCTGCGCCAGTTCTGCTGATTTCGTAAAATGCAGCGCATTCATATACATCCTGTCCGAGTACCGGTCAAATAATACCCGGTACGCCTGCTCGTCTCCGGCAGCTACCTGCCGGAGCAGTTCCCGCTCGTTGTCTGAATTATTGAACATCCTGAAATATGCTACCCTCCTCAGCTATTGGTTGATTTCTGCTAAAAGTAGCAAAAAAGGTCAAAAAAGGGGCCGACCAATTTTACCTGGCCAGCCCCTTTTTGATTTTTTTTGAAAAAGAAAGAAGTATTAATATCCCGGGTTCTGCGGGAACTCATTCACTGTTCTATCGATCTGGTCCTGCGGAATAGGCCGCAGCATATGTGTAAGCTTGATGTTACTACGTGCTTCGTCGTTATGCAGCTTCACCCTTTCCACCAGTTTATGGGTGCGGGTGAGATCAAACCAGCGCAGTTGTTCACCTACCAGTTCCCGGCCTCTTTCATCCAGGATAAAATCGATGGTCATGTCTGCAGCGGTTACGGTCATCGCATCACGGTTAGCCTGTGTTTCGGCAGGTGTAGCGCCAATACGTGCAGATCTCCAGCGAACCACATTTACGAGGTCGGCGGCTTCCTGTTTTTTGCCATCCATCATCAGGGCTTCTGCTTCTATCAGGTAAGCTTCGGCAAGACGCATGGCAATAAAGGGTCTTACGCCGGAAGCCTGGTTATCCGGACGGAGCGCGTCGGCAAATTTATTCAGGGAAGGATACAGCTTTTCAGTGTACAATCTTGGTGGCACCAGCATATAAGGTTTGGTGGCAATCACTGCGTCGGATACGTCATAACCAGGAAGGAACACAGCGGTATCGCCTGTTTTCAGGTTGTCAACCGGCGCATTGGTTCTCCACAGGGTGGTGTAGAATTTTTCATAACGTACATCGTGTATCCTGTCTTTATACAGTGTATCGATCAGGAACTTTGTAGGTCTGAAACGCTTCCAGGGCGTACCGTTGGCCAGATCCCGCTTCATTCCTTTCAACACATCATACTGCATCAGGAAAAAGCGGCAGGCGTTGTTATCAGGGTAACCATAAAGCGGGTCGGTGGTATACTGCGCTGCCCAGATAGTTTCATCGTTGTTTTCTTTTCCCTGTGCCCATACCTGTCCAACGTCGGTGAGTAATTTGAAACCGTAGTTTTTAATGACCATGTCGGCGTATTTGGCGGCATTGGCATAGTCTCCTGCCTTTGCCTGCGGAGAGGAGGCGCGGGTCAGGTAAACCCTTGCCAGCAGGTGTTCTGCGGCAGGCTTGGTAGCACGGCCCCATTCTGCCTGTGTAGCCGGCAATTCAGCTTCTGCTGCAAGCAGGTCGTTGATCACGGCATCGTAGATGGCAGATACGGAGTCGCGGTGAGCTTCTCTTATAATTTCCGCATTTTCGTGCAGGCGTAAGGGTACGGCGCCAAACATCTGCATGAGTACAAAATGATAATGCGCCCGGCAGAACAGCGCTTCTGCCACGCCTTTTTTCTTTGTTGCTTCCTCGAGGTCGGGGACCTTGTCGGCCCGGTCTACCACCACGTTACAGGTGTTGATGGTTTGATAGAAACTGTTCCACACTTCCCTGATATGATCGTAGCGGGAATCCAACTGTGAAGTATACTGACTTGTAAATTTGAAGTTACCGTCGGAACCGTTGGTGACAATATCGGTACCGGTTTCCGTAAGCGTCATACCGCGTTCCGTGCTGTAAAAGTTGCGCATAGACACGTAAGAGCCATTCACGGCTGTTTGAAAGCCGGCTTTAGTATTATAGAAATCATCTGTTACGTTGGTGACAATCTCTTCATCCAGCATTTTATTGCAGGAGGCGGTACCAACGGCCAGCAGCATGATGAGAGGAACTAAATATTTCATAACGTTTTCTTTTAAAGATGTTTAATCAGGATCCGTTGATTTAAAATTTGGCATTTATTCCGAACTGCAGCATCCAGGTGGCTGGTGCATCGATGCCGATCACATTTACGTCTTCAGGATCAACTCCTTTCCAGGTTTGGCGGTAAGGCGCCAGGATCATGGGATTTTTCACTCCTACGTTTACCCGGAGATCTTGCATGCGCATATGTTTCACCACTGCGTCCGAGAAGGCGTAGCTGAGTGTTATGCTCCTGATCTTAAAGAAGGAACCATCAAAGTAGCTCAGCGACTGGTAGTTGCTGGGTCTTTCCTGGTTGGCATTAGGCCGCGGGAAATCGTTGGTAGGATTGGCCGGTGTGTTATAGTCGATATTCAGGTTGTTATAACGGCCAAACAGGGTGTTATAGTTCTGGTAGAAATCACTTTTGATCATGCTTCCCATACGGGCAAAGGCCACGATGGATAATTCAAATCCTTTATAGGAGAAGCGCTGGGTGGTACCGGCAGACCATTTAGGCTGCGGGGAGCCCAGGATCTGGCGGTCGTTCTTAGCATCAATGAGGGTATCTTTATTTACATCTTCCAGCCTGATTTCTCCTGGCTTCAGGTTGTAAAGTTTAGCCAGCTGGGCATCCTTTTCCTGCCATACGCCGACTTTCTTAAAATCATAGTATACATAGGTAGGCTGACCCACAAACCAGGCGTTTCCAATATCGGCTGTTCTGCCATCGCCGAGCGACAGGATCTTGGACCTGTTCAGGAACATGTTGGCGTCCATTTTCCAGCTGAACCCATTAGGGTTGTCAATAATGGTGGCGCCTATTCCGAATTCAAAACCGCGGTTCTGGGAAGTACCGAGGTTCATCAGCACTTCATTAAACCCATTGCTGAACGGGAGCGATTGTGGCATGAGCAGGTCGGTAGTGCGTTGGTTGTACCATTCTACCACACCGGTGATACGGCCGTTGAGGAATCCGAAATCAATACCAATATCGGTAGAGGTGGTAGATTCCCAGGTGAGATTAGGATTACGCAGATCGAGCGGTACAAAGCCCAGTACGCCTTTATTTCCGAAGGAATAAGGAATTCTGCTCAGGTTACCCTGTGTAGCATATGGATTAATACCGGTGTTACCGATACGGCCAAAGCTGGCGCGCAGTTTCAGGTTATCCAGGACTTTCTGTTCTTTCAGCCACTTTTCACTTACCATGTTCCAGGCTGCTGCAATGGAGGGGAAATAACCCCATTTTTTGCCGGGTGCAAACCTGGAAGATCCATCCGCGCGAAGGGTGAGGGTCAGGAGATAGCGATCATCATACCCGTAGTTCAAACGGCCCATATAGGAAAGGATGGTCCAGGAACTAAGGCTGCTGGTTACGCCGGTTACGTTGAGCGACTGACCCAGGTTGTAATATTGTTGTGTTTCTACCGGGATACCTCTCACGTTGGTAGTAGAAATATCTACATTCTGACGTTGAACGCTGTACAAGCCGGTGAAGCCGATATTATGTTTTTTGATCTCTTTGTTGTAGGTAACGATGTTTTCAATGGTATACGCCATGGTAGCAGCGTTTCCTTTGGTAGCTGTAGCGTCTCCACCGCCGATCAGCAGGTTGGTATTGTTTTTACCCTGGAAAAGACCATAGTTATAGTTCTGCACATCCGGACCTACGTTGAGGCGGTATTTCAGGCCATCTATGATTTCCACTTCTGCGAACAGGCTGGTGAAGATGCGGAAACGTTTCATTAATTCAACGCGGTTACCGGGTACATAATCCAGTAACGGGTTAGGCTGCTGGCTATCGCCGGTGGGATAGGTGATCAGCTTTCCATTGTCGTCGTACGGAGCGGCGATGGGCAGCATTTTCAGGGCATTGTCTATCCCGTTGTAGGTTTCGCCATTACGTTCACTGTAAGCGCCCAACAGGGTAGCTCCCACGCGAACGCGGTCGCCGATCATCTGGTCGATGCCCACATTGAAATTATAACGCTCGTAGTCCTGCAGTTTCAGCACGCCCTGGTCTTTGAAGTAGCCCAGTCCCACGGTGTATTTTGTTCTTTCCGTACCGCCGGCTACGCTGAGGCCGTGATTGGTTTGATATCCGGGAGAGATCATCAGGTCCTGCCAGTCTACGTTTGTGCCTTTCTGGATATTCGCGTATTCAACGGTATTAAATATTTTCTTGTCGGAGGCATCGGGGTTGGCATCATCGTATTTACCGATGGTGCGGTTAGCTTCCCGGCGCATTTCTATGAAGCGGTTAGCGTCCATCATATCGGATTCGCCGAGCTGTTGTACATAACCGTAGGAGCCGGTATAGGAAACCACGGGTTTTCCTTCCTTGCCTTTCTGGGTAGTGATGAGTACTACGCCATTAGCGCCCCTGGAGCCATAGATAGCCGTTGCAGAGGCATCTTTCAAAATATCCATCGATTGTATTACTCCCGTACCGATATCGCTGAGTGTACCGGCGTAAGGGATCCCGTCTACTACATAGAGGGGGTCATTGCCGGCCCTGAGGGAGCGGCTGCCGCGGATACGCACAGTGGGTTCATCACCGGGCTTGCTGCTGTTGTTGAGTACTTCCACACCGGGAGCGCGGCCCTGCAAGGCTTGCTGCGGGTTGGTTACCGGTACGTCCTGGATAGCTTTGGTACCTACGGAGGAAATGGAACCGGTTACATCTTTTTTCTTCTGCTGGCCATATCCCACTACCACAATTTCTTCCAGTTTTTTGCGGTCTTCTGTTAAAACTACGGAAACGATTGCACGACCTTTTACAGGTTCTTCATAGGTGTTAAATCCGATGTAGGTAAATACGAGTACTGCGTTGGCGGCATCTGTAACTTTGAGCCGGAAATGTCCCTGGGCATCTGACTGGGTGCCTGCATTTTTCCCTTTGATAGAAACGGTTACGCCTACCAGTGGTTGCTTCTGGGCGTCGAGAACATTACCTTCTATGGTAATTGGGGTGCCTTGTGCCTGGGTGAGTTGGTAGAATAGCAAACATGCTATCATACAGATAAGACGTGAAAAAACTTTTTTCATAACGTAGTTTATAATGATTGTAGATAAAGAGTATTACTTTTTCGATTTTGGCTGTTGCTACGTGGATACTTTCGGAACCAAAATAAGATATTTTTACATTGCTGCAATCGTTTGCATGAATATTTTTATTTCTAATTCTGCAAAACCCCATATTGGTCAGATTATCATGTGGTTAAAAAATAAAAAATAAGATTAAAGTTTTGCAATCGGTTGTAAAAATCATTTTCATTGTTTATTTTGGTCACCTTATTCCGTTTAAGTTATGAAAAAGACGATCCTTTTATTTGGCACCCTGCTGTGTATGTATGGTGGCCTTTTCGCTCAGAAAGCCCAGTGGCAGCAGCTTTTCAATGGTAAAGATCTGAAAGGCTGGAAACAACTGGGGGGTGAAGCAAAATATAATGTGCAGAATGGCGAGATCGTGGGCACCACGGTGATGAATACGCCTAACTCTTTCCTTGCTACTGAAAAAGAGTACGGCGACTTTATCCTGGAGCTGGAATTCAAGCTGGGCAAGGAATTCAATTCCGGGATCCAGTTTCGCAGTCAAAGCAGGCCTGACTACCAGAATGGCCGTGTATTTGGCTACCAGATGGAGATTGACCCATCCGACCGTAAATGGAGCGGTGGTATTTATGAAGAAGGCCGCAGAGGCTGGCAGTACCCGATGGAACTGAACCCTGCCGGTCAGAATGCCTTTAAAAAAGACGGCTGGAACAAATACCGCATCGAGTGCCGCGGCAATGAAATGCGTACCTGGGTGAATGGCGTGCCTACTGCCCACCTGGTAGATACCGCATTACCAAAGGGTTTCATCGCTTTACAGGTACATAGCATCGGCAAAAATGCGGCAGACGACAACAAAAATATCTACTGGAAAAATGTAAGGCTGATAGAAAACCCTGCTGCTTCCCAGTATTCTCCCTACGACAACATCTACGTTGTTAATAATGTGGATAACACTATTTCCGGCCAGGAAAAGAAAAACGGCTACCAGCTGTTGTGGGACGGAAAAACCAGCAAAGGCTGGAGAGGCGTGTATAAAAAGAATTTCCCCACTGCCGGCTGGACCATGCAGAATGGTGTGCTCACCATTGGTAATTCTACGGGAGATGAAGAAGGCAGCGGCGGCGACATTATTACGGAGAAACAATACGGTGCCTTTGAACTGGAATTTACCTTCAAACTCACGCCGGGCGCCAATAGCGGGGTAAAATACTTCGTGAGCGAGTCCTACGAAACAGGAGGCAAGTCGGCTATCGGGCTGGAGTACCAGGTACTGGACGACGAAAAGCACCCGGATGCCAAATTAGGACGCGATGGAAACCGTACTTTAGCAAGTCTTTACGACCTCATGACAAGAAAACAGGAAAAACGTGCCATCAACCCTATTGGAGAATGGAACAAAGGTCGTATTATTGTGTATCCAAATAATCACGTAGAACACTGGTTAAATGGATTTAAAGTGTTGGAATACGAGCGTGGCTCCCAGGCCTTCAAGGATCTGGTGGCGATCAGCAAGTATAAAAGCTGGAAGAATTTTGGTCTGTGGCCTGAAGGGCACATCCTTTTACAGGACCATGGTAATGAGGTTTCTTTCAAAAGTATTCGTATAAAAATTCTTAAATAATATTTTTTACCTTTTTTTTCATTGTTCACTGTTCTAAATAAGCATTCCGATTCTTCGGAATGCTTTTTTTCTTGGATAAAACGGTAAATTACTACCTGTTCACAACCCATCAATATGAAAATGTTACAACGAAAAGGCTACCTCCTCCTGTCGGGGGCTTTGCTGGCCGCAGCTTGTCAGCAACCGGGCAGTCATAGTAATCCGCAGGCCACGCAGGACTCCCTGCGTCAACTGGCCACGCGGTACTACAATGAAAGCATGGCCCTGAACCCGTTGCAGGCTACCCAGAACGGGGAAAACCAATACAACGACCAGTTGCCGATAGATATCAGTGAAGGCTACCGCGCAAAAGCCGATTCTTTCTATGCCAGCTACCAGCAGGCAATCAAAGGCATCGATACAGCGGTACTCTCCGGCAACGACCGTATTACCTATGACATGTTGCAACGGGAGTTCAGCATCAACCGCGAGGGGCTTACCTTTCACGATCACCTGATGCCAGTGCAGCAGTTCACCTGCCTCCCAATCACACTGGCGCAACTGGGTTCCGGTTCTTCCGCCCAACCTTTTAAAACGCTAAAGGACTACCATAACTTCATGCATCGTATGGAGCGCTTTGCCATATGGACCGACACAGCCATCGCCAATATGCGCAGGGGAATGGCCACCGGCTATGTATTGCCGCAAAGCCTGGTGGTGAAAGTGATTCCGCAGGTAACAGACCTGGCAAAAAAAGATACTGCCAACAACGTATTCTATTCGCCGCTGAAAACGATCCCGGATTCGCTGGATGCAGCCACCAAAGTAACCCTGGTGAAAGAGTACAGCGCGGCCATTGAAACATACATCCTGCCTTCTTTTGCAAAGCTGCGCGACTTCATGCAGCAGGAATACCTCCCTAAGGCCCGCACCAGCAGCGGCATTGGCGCTATTCCTGATGGTAAGGCGTATTATGCTTTCCTGATAAAAAGCTGGACGACCACCGACCTTACCCCCGAAGAAATTTTTGCTTTGGGAGAAAAAGAAGTGGCACGGATCCGCGGTGAAATGGAAGCAGTGAAGAACAGCACTGGCTTTAAAGGCGATCTGCCGGCCTTTTTTGCATCGGTGCGTACTGATAAGAAGCTGCGCATCTTTAAAACACCTGCTGCTGTCCTGGATTCTTTCAAAGCCATCGAGGACAAGATCATGCCGGGTGTAAAAAAGATGTACGGTCATCTTCCCAAAACAAAATTTGAAATCCGCCAAACCGAAGCTTACCGGGCTGCTTCCGCCTCCGCAGAGTATATGCAGGGCAGCGCCGATGGTACAAGACCGGGCGTATTTTACGTGCCTATCCTTGATGCAACGGACTTTTCATATACCGGTATGGAATGCCTTTTTTTACACGAGGCCATTCCAGGTCATCATTTCCAGATTTCCCTGCAACAGGAAAACGACTCCCTGCCTAAGTTCCGCCGTTTCTCGTGGATTGGCGCCTATGGCGAAGGTTATGCCCTGTATTGTGAAAGTTTAGGAAAAGAACTGGGATTATACACCGATCCATATATGTACTTTGGCCGTTTAACAGATGAAATACACCGGGCTATTCGTTTAGTCGTGGATGTTGGTTTGCATACCAAAGGCTGGACCCGTGAACAGGCCATCAAGTATATGATGGATAATGAGCCGGTATCCAC
Source organism: Chitinophaga sp. W3I9 (assembly GCF_050434025.1). Classification (NCBI taxonomy): domain Bacteria; kingdom Pseudomonadati; phylum Bacteroidota; class Chitinophagia; order Chitinophagales; family Chitinophagaceae; genus Chitinophaga; species Chitinophaga sp. W3I9. The sequence continues at coordinate 1,531,362 of NZ_JBNPWC010000001.1, read as the reverse complement.
ACAGGAAGCTACCGCTGAAATTGAGCGGTACATGGCCATTCCCGGCCAGGCGCTTTCCTATAAGATCGGGGAACTGAAGATCCGCGGACTGCGGAACCAATATACAAAGTCGCTCGGCAGCCGGTTCAGCTTATCATCTTTTCATGATGAGTTGCTGAAAGATGGTTGTGTGCCACTGTCGGTGCTGGAACAAAAAATGGCGCGCTGGGCAGCTGCCCAACCTTAGTAAAGGCTTATCCATATTGACTTTCGGCTTGTATTACACCCCTGGGGGTGATAGTACAAGCCGAAACTTTTTTGCCTGGAAGGGATTAAATTTCGATTAAGAAAAAAAACGATGTTCCCTTGAAATACCCGCTGGTACAGGGCAAAGGAATTTCCTGCCGGAAGGAAAGTTCATTTTAACATTCAGGATTGGTTTTTATTTCCTATTTTTATAGGGCAGTTTCATTCACTATTTACAGCTTAGATTTACGTTAACCACACATACTTCATATTTTAATATGTTAGTCTGTGCATGTAAACTATTGACACATGTCGTCCTTAAAAAACGGCCCTAAATAATATTCTTTTAAAACCTGCTGCTATGTTTGATCATACCCTTGATCTGTGCCGGTCACTTCCGGCTGTCATCACTGAACAAAAGTGGGACAACGAATTGCGCTTTTACGTAGGCGAAAAATTATTCTGCATGATATCCCTGGAGCCGCCTCACCGGGTATCGTTTAAGTGCAGTCAATCGCAGTTTCATGAATTGATTTCGAGACCTGGTATTGTACCGGCCCCTCACCTGGCGCGGTATCACTGGGTGCAGCTGAAACAGGAAGATATGCTGCCGGCTACCGAGCTGGAAACATTCCTGCAAAATGCCTACGAAATTATCGTGAGCAGCCTGCCCCCTTATGAGCAGGAAGCCATCCATAAGATGAAGGCGCATGCCTGATTACTTCCAGATAGTAAAGAAGATATCGTATACCCCAAATACGATAAGGGTAAGTGCAAATAATTTTTCGAGAACGGGCGTTTTCATTTTCACCGCCGTTTTGGCTCCCAGCCAGGAAGCAGGGAATGCAGTAAGCGACAGCAGCAGCGCTATATTCCAATCTATATGACCCAGCCACCAGTGCGTTAAAGCGCCGGGTATGGATAAAACAGCCGATAACACTACCGCACAGGCCAGCGCCTGTTTAATGGGCATTTTTAATTTCTTTATAAAGAAAGAGCTAAACAATATCCCACCGGCATTTGCCAGCAGCCCTGATAAAAACCCGATAAACAAAGCGGCTACCACTAATTTACCCGTCGGCACGTCTTCACTTACCACGGTTAATTCACCAGTTGATTTACTGCGCAGAAAGGAATACATGAGCGACATACCTGTGGCCATGATAAAGAGGGCTGTCATGATCATCAGTGTTTTGCCGGGCAGGTAACTGCTGAGCCAAGACCCAATGACAGTGGCCGGGACACCGAAAGCAGCCCCCAGCAGGATCACCCGTTTATTAAACAGTTTCTCCTTACTGTATACTGCCGTGGCAGATAAAGTACTGGTGATAGACGCCGGCAGCGGCGATGCCAGTGCAAAAAACGGGTTTACGCCTGCAAAGATCTGCAGGGCTGGTGTGCTGATGGCACTGCCCCCTTTCCCTAATAAACCGGACAAATAGCCTACTACTAAGCCTATCAGCAATACTGACAGGTACTGAGATTGTTGTAAAAACTCCATTCAAATCATCCCTCCGGGGAACGCGCAACTTTTGTGGTTGGTGTGGTTGGTTATAAAAATTACAGGTAGGTCAAAAGTAGGGGATCATTATTAATTACAACGATAACTAAAAGTTATGGGGGATAACAAGATATTATATTTATTGTTAGCCTATAAACCCAATAGGAGAAAGGGTTTATAACTTCGTAAAGATAGGAATTCCGGGTAATAGTACAAGCATTTTTTTTACAAATTTTGTGCTTGCAGCACTATTACCCGGAACCCGTTTTACTGATTTATGCTTTCGGTGTCCAGCCTTTTTCATACTCCCTTTCCCACATTTTCATGGCTTCCTTATCGTTCAGGATATGGCCATTGGAAGGATCGGTATGAAGGATGCGGCCGGTGCGTTGCGCTATATTGCCTAGCAGGCAAAGCAGCGTACTACGGTAACCGATATTGATTTCGGAGTTGAGGGTAGCGTTGCCGCGGATACTTTCCAGGAAGTTGTTGATATGCACGGCGTCATAAAACTCACCGGCGGGACTAACGGTATTGGTTACACTCTGGTTAGGATTGGCGGCCTGTTTTACTTCTTTGATCACTTTACCTTTGGTGTCGATCAGTTTGTAGCTGTCGCCGCCGGAATTATACAGGCTTCCGTTTTCGCCAAACAGGGTAAATCCGCGGCCGCTGCCTTCCAGGTTAAACGGGCTACAGCTGCGGCCTTCCCAGGCGATGGCTTTATTGCCTTCAAACTCGAAGTTCAGGGTTTGGGTATCCGGTGTTTCCCAGTCGTCCTTGGCATAAGCATACCGCCCACCGGCAGAAGTGACTTTGGTAGGGAATTCCACATCCATAAACCAGCGGAGGCAATCCAATTCGTGGGTGGCGTTGTTGCAGGTTTCGGAGGTACCCCAATGCCAGCGCCAGTGCCAGTTGTAGTGTACAATGTTATCCAGGTAATCGCGGCGGGGAGCGGGTCCCTGCCACAGGTCCCAGTTGAGCGTACCTGGAACCGGGATCTTTTTCCCAATACCAATCGGTTCGCGGTTATTTACATACCACCCGCGGCCATAATACACTTTTCCCAATACGTTTTGCTCTTTCACTTCTTTTACTGCCTGCTGGAGATTAGGCCAGGAGCGGCGCTGGTTTCCCATCTGCACGAGGCGGTTGTGTTTTTTTGCCGCTGCCAGCAGTATTTCGCCTTCGCCCGGATTGTGTGCACAGGGTTTTTCCACGTACACATGCTTACCTGCCGCCGTGGCCATGATGGCCGCAGGAGCGTGCCAGTGGTCGGGCGTTGCCACGATGAGTGCATCAAAATCTTTCCGTTCCAGTAGTTTCCGGATGTCCTTAACTACTTCCGGTTTGCGGTCCTGAGCGCCCGCAATGGCCTTGAGCCCTTTGGCGATGGCGCCGTCTTCCACATCGCAGACATAGCCTATTTCAGCTCCGGGCAGTTTCGCTGCACACTGTGCCAGCCAGTTGCCCCTGGAGTTAACGCCCATTACACCCAGTACCAATTTGTTGCTGGGGGCATTTTTTCCAAATACGGGGAAATTGAGGATGGTTAATCCTGCTCCCAATCCGGCCATGCTACCGGTTTTGAGAAAATCTCTTCTTTCCATAACGGTGATATTATTTATTCGTTTCAATCGGTTGCATGAATGTAGAAAAATAAATCAGTGATGGGGAGTTTTTTTGATGAGCGCGAGTTTTGTCTTGAGCACTGATTACGCTGATTTTGCTGATTTAGTTTTTGGATTTTGGGAGATTTTTGGATTATTTAGACGGTTTTTGGGAGATTTTTGGGAGATTTTTGGGAGATTTTTGAGGATGGAATATGGATAGGTGGATGATACTTTGGATATGAAGCAAAGTTAGATAGGTGATGCTAAGCAAATGCTTTGAACATGCTTAGGACATGGAGTAAACGCGCTCTTGATGCGGAGATGAGGTGGACTTGATCGGTAACTGATTGTTTATCATTGGGTTATAGGCGGTTTTTTGAAGCTGCTTAGAACAGCCCTGTAGTCGTAACCAGATGGTTATGAATAAGTTAATACAACCGGAGGATTATTTACCTGCCGGCTGATTACTGATCATTGCGGAGCCGTTATTTGCCTGTCAGCTGGTTCCAGATAACCCCGTACACGTCTGTTGCCTGAAGCTGCGACTTGGGAGCGGGTTGGGAACTGATGACCACCGGGTGATAGGCGGGGTTTTCTTCGATCCTGCCGTGAGAGCCTTTAATGAGGGTTGCATCGAGCGGGATGACGTTCATCAGGTAGCGGAAACCCAATTTCTTTTTGAGCAATTTTCCTGCCGCTTTCAGCTTAATGAGCGGGTCTGCGGGGTCCATGAACATCTCTACAGGATCATAACCCGGTTTACGGAATATATCTACAATTCGGGCGAAATCGGGGGCTTTGTTGTCATCCATCCAGTAGTAGTACGTGAACCAGCTGTTGGCATCGGCTACGGCAATGAGTTCGCCGCTGCGGCTGTGATGGAGATGATGTTGCCGTTTGCCTTCCCGGTCCAGCACCAGTTGTACACCCGGCACCTTTTCCAGGATGGAGCGTACTTTTCTATAACAGGAAGGATCATTGATATAGATATGCGCGATCTGGTGATCTGCTACTGCGAATGCTTTGGAGGCGCCTGCATCCAGCAGTTCGAGGCCATTTTCCACACGCAGGGCCAGCAGCCCTTCTGCCCTCAGAATCCTGTTAAGATGCACGGGGTTATTCACATTGGTAATGCCGTATTCCGACAGTACAATCGGATCACAATTCTTCTGCTGATAATAAGTAATCAGCTGTTTGCATACCGCATCAATTTCTGCCAGTTCCTTTGCATTTTTTACCGGGTCCTGTCCGAATTTCTGCAGGCAGTAATCGAGATGGGGAAGGTAAATAAAAGTAAGGGTAGGATCGTATAGTTTATCCGTGAGGATAGACGCATCAGCGATCCATTGGCTTGATTTTATGCTGGCTGTGGGACCCCAGTAATTAAACAGGGGGAACTTGCCGAGTTGTTCGGTGAGATAATCCCGGAGTGTAGATGGAGAAGTATAGCAATCGGGCACTTTACGGCCATCGGAAAGATAGTTGGGACGGGGTGTCAGTGAGTAGTCCACGTTCGCGTACATGTTGTACCACCAGCACATTTGTGAACAGGTAAAAGATGGATCCAGTTTGCGGGCACGGTCCCATATTTTGGGAGCGTCTACCAGCCGGTTGGATTGTTTCCAGAACTTAACTTCCGCATCGGTTCTGTCGTACCAGCCATTGCCTACTATTCCATGCTCACTGGGCCATTCGCCGGTAAGGTACGTGCTCTGTACAGCCGTAGTCACCGCAGGTAACATAGGCATTACGGTGGCCAGGTGCCGCTGTTGTGTATAGGCCTTTAAAAAAGGCAGGTACTCCAGCAAAGAAGAGGAGAGCCCTACTACATCAATTACTACTGTCTTTCTCATATATTCAATCGCCGTTACAATTCCGGCATAAAGCTATAATACCGGGGGGACAATTCCAAGATTGCGTGTTGCCGCCGGGGCTACCGGTGTTTATCCGGTGGCACCGCGCGGCACTATACAAAGATACTTATAACTGTTCCCTTATCCAGTTCAGCTCACGGGAAACGGATAAAGACATCTCCTGTTTAAGGGCGGGTGGTAACACGTCCCAGGTATATGTTTCCGCCTCCATGTGCTGTGTAAAAGGATGTTCCCGCTGTATGGCCAGTACTTGTTTTATGTCTTCCTGCGTGGATTGCAATACACCGAATTTATCGAGGAACACCGGTACATGAAAATGGGAGCGCCATTCTGTAACAGCTGCATTATTTTCATCTGCCAGCGCTTCCGGTAAGTCGGGATAATGAATAAAAGTGCCGTCCTTTCTTTTCGCGATCACCTGGTGCAGGTATACCGGTTCATTGAATTTACGGAAGGCGTCTGTTACTTCGTTGCGTGCGGTGGTATCTGCGGGCATATCGGCTTTCAGTGCCGCGCTGATCTGCAGTTTGCCGATCTTCAAACCATGATGCTGCATGCGTTCGATGACCCGCTGGGGTGCTTCGTATACAAGTGCAAAATGGCAAACATCGTAACACAGCTGAATATGCGTTTTGATGATATCGGCTGCTGCCTGGTCATCTTCTATATTAAATTTCTCTTTGATAAACGGGATGCCGGCAGGCAGTAAATTTTCGAAGTACCAGTTAATATACTCGCTGGTATTTTCCATCATGCCATCGGGTTCCGGCTCAATATCGAGGTGCATCAAAGGGCCGCCGCTGCGATGTGTGCGCACCAGCTGTTCCAGCACCAGCAACATATTCAGCGTAGCGCTTTCTGTGTAAGAATTCTTTTCTTCTTCGCAGCGGTTGCACCAGTGTTTATATCCGAGCGGATTGGTGGAAATACCTCCTTCCATACCTTCGGGCAGCAATGCTGCCAGGATCCTGAACAGGCGGATGGTATAGGCTACGCGGTCAGCGCTGGTCCAGTCGGGCGCATGTACCTGGTCTTTTACCACTACGTTGTGAAAGCCGCCGTAAGGAAAACCGTTCATCGTAAACACATAGCAATCCTCTTCCCGGAGCCATTGCTGAAATGCTTTCAAAGGCGCTTCCTTGCTTAGTTCCAGGCTGGCGGTATTAGCCAGTCGCAATCCTATTCCAAAAGGTTTATCTGGTGATACCTGTTGTTTAATGGCAGGTATAAATTTTTTGAGTTGCGCAAAATGGTCGTCCCAGTTTTCGCCGGGATGAATATTTGTGCAGTAGGTAAGATGTCCTGCAGCTGTTTTCATTACTGATTATTTTTGCAGATAGCTACTGCTTTATATAATAAGTTAAGGTCCATTTCATGCACTTCTTCTCCTTTTCCTACTGCGCGCAGCAGGGAAATTGTTAAGCGGCCACCGAGATGTTCACGGAATTCTTCCAGTCCTGCTACCACCGGAGAAGGCTTACCATCCTGCATTTCCAGCAAAGGATGCCATACCGGCAGTTTCATATTTTTTAATACCGTGAGAATGCGGTGCATATCTTTTTCGGAGAGCCATCCTAACAGGAACGAGTATACGCTGTCGACCGCAATACCGATAGATACTGCTTCACCATGACGTAATTCAAAGTTGGTGAGTTGCTCCAGTTTATGTGCGCTCCAGTGACCGAAGTCCAGCGGGCGGGAGGAGCCGCTTTCAAACGGATCGCCGGCGCCGCCGATATGTTGGATATGCAGTTCTGCGCAGCGGTAAATAAGTTCGTGCATAGCGGTCATATCACCACCGGTTAGCGCCACTGCATTTTCTTCTATGCGGTTAAAGAAAGCGGCGTCTTTAATAAGGGCTACTTTCACGGCTTCCACCATGCCGGAGCGCCAGTCGCGCGGGTCCAGGGTGGTTAAAAATACCGGGTCGTTGAACACGGCTGCGGGCGGCGCAAAGGAACCGAGGAAATTTTTCTTCCCCTTATAGTTTACGCCGTTTTTCACGCCAACGCCGGAATCGTTTTGCGACAGTACGGTCGTTGGAATCCTGATATGTTTCACACCGCGGTGTGAAATTGCGGCGGCAAACCCCACGAGATCCAGCAGGGAACCGCCGCCGATGCCTATCACATAGGAGTGGCGGTCGATGCTATATTTATCGATGGCATCGACCAGGCTGAAAAGCAGGGGCAGATCATTTTTCACACCTTCGCCCCCGGCGATGGTGATGATTTCAGGGGCCAGCTGAAAGCCGCGCACCTGTTGAAAGTACTGATTGATCTGTTGGGTTAGTTCCGGGTGATGCGTTGCAACGCCACCATCCAGTATAACGAGTAATTTCTTAACGTATGCACTCTCTGCTTTTGATTCCAGGAAGGTAGCTAAACAGGTGTTGGCAGGATCGAATAAATTACTGCTAAAGAAAACACCGTAAGAGAAGTTGACATTGAAGTTTTGTTGAATATATTCCATGGCTAAATCCGCATCATCTGACTAAAAAAAACTATAGCCTTTAAAAGTACATAGAAAAACGTGATTTTTTACAAAGAAAAAGGCCCCGGGAACGGAGCCTGTTTTTTTGGGGTTAGTCTGTAGAATCAATTTATCGGTATGCAAAGAAATTTGTTTTACCCGGTTTTAGCTACGGTATAAACCATTATTTTATAAATTGCGTAGTTCTACTTATATGCGCAGGGCACCCGCCAATGCCTTACCAGCAGGCAATCTACGTAGTTCCCCCGATCTCCTGATCCGCTCCTGCTTCCGTTCATCCCATACGCTGTTGCGTATTAAAACAGAAATACTGAACTTTAGGCCGCTGTAGAAATGAACGACGGTTTCACAGTCTGAGAATTAAATTGTTTGACCAAAAAAACATGGGACGCCCATGTTGTTAACCCTGTAACATCGGTTGTATTTCACATCTTTTGTTGCATGCTGAGCATTTGTCAACGCACTGCGCGATGGCGGGTAATAGCTTTCCGGCTGTTATCCGCCGGGGCATTCATTGTGCGTAATAACCGGTAACCTTGAATTATTAACAATAACAGCCTTCCGGGCTGTAAAAGTGAATCAGAAATGCTGAGAATATTACTTTTTGTTTGTTGTATTTCGATGGGCAGCGGCGGGGTGCTGCAGGCATCCCCGTTTCCTGCGGATGACAGTGTGTTGCAAACGATTAACCGGCAGCCGGCAGGTGCAAACCAGGTACAGGCGCTGATTGACTATGGCTGCCGGCTTTTTCCTTACCAGCTTGATAAGTCGGCTGCCGTCTTCATGCGTGCCTTGCGGATCAGCAGGCAATTGGGGTACCATAAAGGGGTAGCCGATTTTGCGTGTTACTATATGTATATCCAGGATATGCGGGGGCAGTATTTGCAGTCGCTGTACATGCTGAAGCAGGCGGTGATCATTTATGCTTCCCTAAAAGATACGCTTAGCCAGGTGAGGGCCATCAGCTATTGCGGGATGGAATACCAGCAGATGGCGAATTTCCCGGCAGCTGCGGCGGCTTACCTGGAAGCGCTGAAACTCGCCGATGCGGCGAAAGACAGCGCCAGCACGGGCATGATCATGAACTATTTATCGGATGTTTTTATTTCCCTGGGAGATTATAAGAAGGGGTTTAATTATGCGGTGCAGGCTTATGATCATGGGCGCCGGCTGGGCAGCAATTCGCGCATGGCGGCGGCCCTGCTCAACCTTGGAGAAAGTAAAAGCCGGGAGGGTAACTATACGGCTGCCGGCAGGTATTTCAACCAGGCGCTGGAGCTTGGTAAAAAAGCTGGCGACCAGCTGCTGGTACTGAATGCGCTTACTGCAACCGGGCGGGTATATACTGATCTTTCGCAACATGAGCAATCCTTGCAAACCTTTGAAAAAGCGCTGCTTATTTCCACTGATGATCCCGGGCTTGAAAACCGGATGCAGTTATACATGGGATATGCCAATGCCCTTTACCGGAGCGGGAAGCACCCCGCTGCCGGTATTTATCTACAGAAAACAATTACCCTGGCCAGGCAATATTATGCGGGCGATGAACTAAGGCGGGCTTACCTGGCGGCATCCGACAATGAAGCCGCGCAGCAGCATTACCAGCGGGCCTTTCACCTGCGGAAGGCTTATGAGCAGCTGAATGATTCACTGGTAGGGAATGCCACCAGGCTGAATGTACAGCAGCTGGAAATGCAGTACCAGTCTGAGAAAAAAGACAGGGACCTGGCGGAGAAAAAATTAGAGCTGATCCGGAAAGACCTGCTGTTACAGCGGAAAAACAGGTGGCTTGGTTTCATCTTTGCCGGCGTAATACTGATCCTGGTTGGTTCTTTCCTGATATGGCAGAAATTACTGCACCGGCACCGTTTACAAAAACAGCAGCTTCAAACGTTGGAAGTAGAAAAAACCGTACAGGTGCTGGAGGCAATGATGCAAGGCGAGGAAAAAGAGCGCACGCGCTTGTCGAAAGACCTGCACGACGGCGTTGGCGGGCTGTTATCCGCCGTGAAAATGCATTTCTGGGCGCTCAAATATGAACGTACTTTTCTGCAGCAGGATAAAGGTTTTAACCATGCGCTCAACATGCTGGACGACGCCATTGGTGAAGTCCGGAAAACTGCCCATAACCTGATGCCTGAAATCCTTTCCAGGATGGGGCTTGCGGGTGCGCTGGAATTATTCTGCCATAATGTGAGTCACTCCCGGAAGCTGCAGATCACGTTCTATACTTCCGGCGACATGCAGCGGTTCAGGGGCAACTTTGAATTATCGGTATACCGGATTGTGCAGGAGCTGATCAATAATGTGATTAAGCATGCCCATGCTACCGAAGCCCTGGTTCAACTTACGCAACATGACCAGTTGCTTACCATTACCGTAGAGGACAATGGCGTTGGCTTTGAAGATATCGCGAAAAGCACGACCGGTATGGGATTAAAGAATCTTCATACGCGGATCAAATCATTAAACGGACACCTAACGCTGACGGCTATACCGGGTTGCGGCACAACGGCATATATAGAATTTAATATTGCCATTATGCAGCTGATGGAAGTGCAGTCATCGTTTTAATTTAAAAAGAAGATGAGTATCAAACTGGCTATCACGGATGATCACCTGCTGGTGATCAGCGGCATCAAGGCGATGCTGACGCCTTACCCGCACATTTGCGTTGTTTATGAAAGCAACCGGCCGGGCGCACTGATGGAGGCTTTACCCGGTATACAACCCGACGTGTTATTACTGGATATCCAGATGCCTGAAATAGATGGCATAGCGCTTTGCAAGCAGGTGAAGAAAAAGCATCCGTCTGTAAAAGTGATTGCGATCAGCAGTTTTATGGAATCGCATTATGTGAAGCAAATGCTGCGTAATGGCGCCGCCGGCTACCTGTTAAAAGGCACTGATCCGGAAACGCTTATCCGCGCTATTGAGGAGGTGCATGCCGGCGGGCAGTTTCTCGACGACCTAATCAGGAATCAGATAGTGAATGAAGCCATTACCGGTCAAAAGCGCATTAATTACGAGATTCCACTTACGCGCAGGGAAAAGGAAATACTGAAACTGATTGCGGACGAATATTCCAACCAGGAGATTGCAGACCTGTTGTTTATCAGTTTGCGTACGGTGGAAACGCACCGGTTAAATCTTACGCAGAAGCTTGCGGTGAAGAACACCGCCGGGCTGGTAAAAGAAGCGATGAAGCGGGGAATAGCGGAATAGCTATCACCGGAATAATGGTGCCGGTACCCGGCTTGTGGCCGGACACCGGTAATGTGATCAGGTGACGGCAAATATTTTACCCAGTACCAGGGATATCGGTAACAATAATATTACGGCAATTGCGAATGGTATAGTAGCAAAAGCGGCCACCCAGGCGGCATTCATGGCAATCAGTGCGATGATTCCTCCTTTCACTGCCTTTCCTATATTTGGACCCGAAGGGTTTTTCATGGCTTTGAAAAGCGGCACATTGATCATAATAATAAACAGCGCGATAAAAGGCAGTGCCAGCCAGAAGCGGTGGTGCATATATGCCAGGATACCCATTGTAATATATACCAGTGCATAACATACAGCGGTAAAGCGCAGGCTTTTCACGCTTCCACCATGTACTTCTCCCCTGCTGATGTTGGTAACAGCGGCGATATAGAGAATGGGGATGAATCCCATCCACCAGTATACTTCCAGCATTTCCGGTACAATACTGATGCCCAGCAGGAGGTTAAGTCCACGGCAAAGTCCCATGTTGAGGGGCCCGAGGAAGGAATGATGTTTCCCCCATTTATCATAAACGAGTGCGCTGGCAGCTACGCCGATGGCGAGCCAGCCGGCATAGCCGGTAAGGCGGCCTACGGAAAAAGCGGCCAGGATACCTACCAGGAGCAGGTAGCTACCGAGGATAATGGCCTGTGTTTTTGAGATTACCCCGCTTGGGATGGGCCTTTCCGGGCGTTCTGTACTATCCAGTGTGGCATCAAATACATCATTGAATACCACACCACCACCATACAGCCCCATGGTGGCGAGGCACAGGCATACCACCGGCAGCGTAAGATCCAGTGTAACAGTACTGAACGTAACATTTATAAAATAGGCCGACACAGCGACGCCTGCCAATATATCTGCTATTGCAGTTACGATGTTGGCTGGTCGCATCAGGCGTAGGTATCCAAATAATTTGCTAACAATATAACTCACCGCGTAATTAGGTTTTCATGGTTCATTGCCAGCAGGGACGCTGTCAGGCCGTTACCGGATGATGGTTGTGTTTTTATCAATTCGAGGCTGCTGTCCTCCACGTAGTATAGAGCTTCCGTTAAATTTCTCACTTTGATCAATATTTGCTGCTACATCAAAATCTGCTTCATTAATCTGGCCGCTCTGCGCAAAGGCTTTTACAGCATTGGTGTAAGTTACCAAATGAATGTCATTCAAGTCAATACCACTTTCGTGCATTAAAGCGGCGGTTTTGGGAACTGCCAGGGGATCGCTGATTCCCCAGTCCGCAGCGGAATTCACCATAATACGTTCACTTCCATACTGTTTAACCACGGCTACCATGCGTTCATTCCCCATTTTAGTGAATGGATAGATGGTAAACGCAGCCCAGAAGCCACGATCGAGCACTTCTTTGACTGTTTCCTCGTTATTATGGTCTACAATGATCATGTGAGGCTCCAAACCATGTTCCAGTGCAATATCCATACTGCGCTGGGTTCCTTTTTTCTTATCGCGGTGGGGAGTGTGAATTTGTACGGGGAGCCCTGCTTCTTTGGCCAGTTCCAGCTGGGCGCGGTAATATTTTTCTTCCAGGGGGGTTTGATCATCGAAACCGATTTCGCCCACGCCTACTACGCCTTCTTTATAAATAAACTGCGGTAATATTTCCATTACTGCTTCTGCGAGCTTTTCGTTATTGGCTTCTTTGGAGTTGAGGCCAATGGTGCAATAGTGTTTGATGCCGAACTGGGAAGCGCGGAAACGCTCCCATCCCAGGAGGCTGCTGAAATAATCGCGGAAGGTATCTACGCCGGTGCGTGGTTGTCCTAACCAGAAAGCGGGTTCAATGATGGCTACTACGCCTGCATCGGCCATTGCCTGGTAGTCGTCGGTAGTACGGGCGGTCATGTGCACATGCGGATCAAAGAAGCGCATGCCTTTTATTTTATTAAGATAAGCGGGGCTGTAGGTGAGTGGTTGAAGATCTTTTTCTGTTAAGTCATGAATTCCGCACATATCTGATCAGTTTTAATTTAATTATTTAATTATTTTTTGTGCCAGGGTATCCCAGGAGATAGTACCGGCGTGTATTTCTGCCTGCAGTGCCGGGTCTGTGGCCAGCAATGTTTTAGCGGGTTCGTAATGGCATTGGGCATAAACGAGTGCAGCGGCTTCTTTTTCAGCGCTGTTGACGGAGTGCCAGACGCGGGTAATGTCGGCAAAGTTACCTTCGTTTACAAAATTCACAAGCAGCCGCCACTGCATGGGATCGAGCGTTCTGCCGGCGGCCCATCTTTCATGGGCAAAGTCCACGAGAATGCCGGCCAGTGCAGCATTGGCTCTTTCATCCAGCCCGGTGATCCTGTGTAATGGTTTATCGGTAAAGATGGCTTTCATGACCAGCTGGTTCCAGGCGGGTTCCGGGAGATACTCGGCCGGGTAAGGATTGTGCAGCATAATGGCTTCCTGTACAATACCAATATTGGACCTGATCCCTTCCGACGTGCGGGCGATCCATTCTTCCGGCCAGGGCAACAGCGGGAGTGCGCTGTATAAAGCTGCCAGCTCATTCATTTCCGCGCCATTGAAGAGGTTTTCCAGCACCTCCAGGTACATGGCTTTGTTTGTTACCGGCAACTGGAGCAGCCACCATACCCGTACGAGGCGGTCTAACGTCCATCCATGTACGAATAATGACGGCCGCAGCGCTTGCAACTGTTCATTTTCCGTTGCGGAAAGATGGATCAATTCTTTACCTGTGAAGCGCGGAATAGCTGTGAAAGTTTGATTAAACTGCGGGATGGCACCGGTTTGCTGTTGTAGCTGCAAACGTTGTTGCAGCCAGGTATTCGCTTTTTCGTTTCCGTTGTTCCTGATGATCGTTCCAAGCAGCGTGCTCACTTTATCCTGATCGTATACATATTCAGCCACTGACATATCCTGTTTAAAATAATAATGCTGATTTCCCAATAAAATTAACCAGTAATAATGGGATTTTAAGAATCCGGCCACTTTTTTATGATAGATGGCAAAAAAAGAAGATTAAACCGTTCACATCAATGGTTGAACGATGGGATATGCCCCAAAATAAAAGAGAGGCATTACTGCCTCTCCTTCCGCCATTCTAAAACCTGATTATACATCAGGATATCTTTAGCCACGGTGCCTCTGACGACAGGCACAGCGCAATAAGGTATATGTTGGGAAAACGTTGATCAAGAACGATGGCACTTTAAAGATCTGTAATATATGAGTGCTCTTCCTATAAATTCAGATCCGGCAATAAAGCAAAAATCCATGCAGCAATAAATACGGCCGTAAGATACATATTTCTCCTTTCATTCCAAATAAACAAGTGATTTTTACGTTCCGTTTAATGCACAGCATTGTTCTGCAATACTATAAACGGCTGATACTCTTTCCAGTCAGGCTTATAATCATCAAGTATAATAAAACCCTGCGCATAGTTTCCTAGTACAATATCCTGATCGCCATCGTGATCATAATCTTTCACATCCATGCAGATCCACCTTCCTTCCTTCTCCAGTGGCGGTGAATGGGGAATAAACGTAAGTGGTTTATTTCCACCTTCAAAGAAAATAAATTTCTCTTCCGGGCGGTGTTTAAAATCAGCAAAAAAGGCGATGGAAGCAATATCCAGTTTACCATCACCGTTAAAATCCGCTGCCACTGCCTTTGTACAGCCATTCACCGGGTAATGCCATGCTTCTGTATACTTGTTATTTCCGTCATTCAGGTAGACGAATAATCCGTGATAAGGTTTAAGCACCATAGAAAAATCTGCATTGTCACCGCAGGTATATAAAATATCCAGCCTTCCATCTCCGTTAAAATCTGCCAGTTGAAACCCGGTAGAACCATTAACAGGAGGGAATTTCAGCAGGTTGGTAGATACAAAGCCACCTTTCCCTGTCGTTTTCAAATAACCAGATCCCTTCATCACCAGCGGCGAACAATACCATAAAGTCCGTATAGCCGTCGTGGTTAAAATCGCCGGTTTCTGCATGGATAGCGCCGGGCACTTCCCATATGGGAAATTGCTGGTACTTGTGGTCTGGTAACTGTTTCAGCCAGTAGAGGCCTCCCTGGTTATGTCCGAATGCGCATACCAGCAGGTCGGGCAAACCATCTTTATCAAAATCTGCCTGCAGGGTTTGTACCGGTCGTTTGAGGAAAGCCATGAGGTCGTGCTGCCTGCTTTCCGCGTCGTTGGGCCGGATGCTGGTAATAATGCCGGCAGGCGCGTCCAATGCGCGCATGTTGCCTATTTCTGTGAGTATGGCCTGTTGTTGTCCTGCAGTATCTTTTACAAAAAGTATATCAACAGCAGGGGAAGGTAAATTCCGGATGTTAACGACTTGTAAATTTTCGTCCCACTGTGTGAGTGTGTTGGTGAGACCATCGCTGGTCATGAGGTGGCCATTGTCCGGATTAAAGGCCACCATGGTGGTAGCTACGGGGACGGTATCTTTCAGTGCCGGGTGTTTCAGGGTAAAGAAGGACCAGTCGCGTTGCAACGGCTGCGGTATTTTTTCTGCCGGCAGTTTATCCGGGGCGGTATGTTCATAGTATGCCACCAGCAGTTCCCAATCCTGGATCGAAATAAGCCCTGGCTTTTCGCCGGGCATTGGCGGGTAATAAGAATGCTCTCCCCACACTTTAATGCCCAATTTGGGGGCCATAGCGGGCAATACATGCTTTGTCCAGGTTTCCTTATCCAAAAGGTCGGAAGACACCGGCAAATGGCAGCCGGAGCAATATTTATCTGCCAGGGCTTTTCCTTTTTCTTCCGGGGTAGGGGTATGACAGCTGATGATGATGACAAGGCAGGTGGTGATTAAAAATAAAGCGGCGAGACAATACCGGTTCCTCATTGGTTGGTTGGTCATCAGTGAATATTTTAACGGGCATTGTAAAGTACTAAAATGTTATATAAAAACGAATGCAGCGAAAAAGATCGCTGCATTCGTTTTGTTTAAAAAGGGCGACAGATATAGCTATTAATAATTCGGGTTCTGATCGAGTACTCTTACTCCGCCCACCATTGTCAGATCGATCTGGCGTTGCGGGATGGGGAAGTATTCATTTTTCCCTTTTGTAAAATGTCCACCTTTCAGGTCGTCGGTGATGGCTGATTCGTATTGAATAAACGCATTCAGCGCCACATCGGCAATGCCCCAGCGAACGAGATCGAAGAAGCGGTGGCCTTCTGTAGCCAGTTCCAGTTTACGTTCAAAATAGATGGCTTTTAATGCCTGGTCTTTACTTGAAAAAGTAGCGGTGTACCTGCCTATTTTATAATTAGCTGCCATTTGTGTTGGATCGAAACCTAACATGGGTTTCGTATTGTCTTTGTATTTATGGAGCCAGTTTTCAGGGTGATTGATCATCCTGTCGCGGATCTGGTTTACCAGAGCAGTGGCTCCCGGGAGGTCACCGGTTTGGGCATGGCATTCAGCGGCCATGAGGATAACGTCGGCAAAGCGGATCAGCAGTACGTTGATGGCAGATCCTGGCGCCCAGGAGTGAGCATCTTTGTATTTGTCCTGGTTGAACTGCCAGTACACCATTTTCTTTGGTGCATAAGGGCCGGCATATTTCTGGTCCCTGATCCAGTTAGCACCGGGGTGATTGCCCCAATCGTGATAAGGTAGTCCGCGGCGGCCAACGGTCCAGTCGAGGCGTGGATCCAGTGTACCTGTTTCCGGTGTGAATGCAGTGCTGGAAACAATGCCCTGATCGTTTTTCACGGGATTTGCGTTCCAGGTGTCGAGGTTAGGCAGCCCGGTGGCGGGGTCTGTACGGTATGAGTTTACGAGGTCCTGGGTAGGCTGATAGAATCCGCAGCAGCCGAAGGGGCTGTTGTAGGGGAAGTTCAGCATTTCTCCCTGGTTTGCGTTTGCGATGGTATTGGTACCATCGTTTGCGGTCATTTGAATAGCAAATACAGACTCTGAGTTATTCTTCTTGGCGGCATCGAAGTTGTCTTCGAATGCGTTGGTGAGTGCGTATTTAAGGCCATTGGAAGTAACGCCGGAGGCGATTGCCTGGTCGAACAGCGGCATTGCCTCTGTATATTTTTTCTCGTAGAGATAAGTTTTGGCCAGGTAGATCTGTGCAGCCCATTTATTTGCTCTTGCCACATCGCTTTGTGTTGGCGGCAGATTATCTGTTGCAAATTTAAAATCGGCTTCAATAAAAGGCCAGATATCTTTATCATTCTTGATGCGGACTTCCAACGTGGTATCTGTGATATAAGGTACTTTATTGAACAATTTTTTCAGTTCAAAATAATAGTGGCCACGAAGGAAGCGGGCTTCTGCTTCCACTTGTGTTTTTTCGGCGTCACTCATATCTGTTGCCTTTGGAAGTGCTGCCAGTACCGCATTGCAACGGATCACCCCTTCATACACGGCTCTCCATTTGGTGTTGAAGAAACCGTTGCTGGGATCTACCGTAAATTTTGCGATGGGATCGATACCTGGCTGGTCACCACTGAAGCTGCCTTTGTGTGCATCGCCACCGGCCACGCTGCCATAGATCCAGTTGGTAGGAGATGCTTCCCATGGGCCGCCGCCGCCGAGTGCTGCCTGGGCGGTTTGCTGTCCGTCGAGTGAGGCATAGGCGCCTACGAGTAAATAACCGATACCGGATTTATTCGCTACAATTTCATCACTGAGGGAGCCGAGTGGTCCCCGTTCGAGGAAGCTCTTTTTACAAGCACTGATTCCTACTGCTGCCAACGCAAGAATTACACTTAAATATCGTAATGTTTTCATTTTTCTCAATTTTACTTTTCAGGAAAAAATTATCAGAATGTTACATTCACACCAAGCAGGTACTGACGCTGATTAGGATATGCTCCTTCATCCACACCAAAATTGCTGGTACCACCGGTAATTTCAGGATCTATACCTGAGTATTTTGTAATGGTAAACAGGTTTGCAGCCTGGCCATATACCCTGAATTTTGTAATACCCACTCTCTGGAGTATGTTGCTGGGTATGGTGTATCCCAGCATGATATTTTTCGCACGCAGGTAAGAACCATTCTCAACAAAATAGGAGTTCGGCACATTGGAGGTACTGAAGGATGGAGATGTTTCCTGGATAGGTGCTGTTGCGTTCTGACGGGTTGGCAACCAGGAATCATACAGGGCGGTTTTGCTTTTCGCACCTTCGAAGGAAGGATAGAAGTCGGTCCACCATTTCACCTGGTTCCAGATTTTGTTGCCCTGTACTCCATACACGAACATGCTGAAATCCCATGCTTTATAAGTGAGGTTGATATTGAGGCCATAGCTGAACTTCGGATTAGGGTTACCGAGGTAAGTACGGTCTGCTTCTGTGATCCTGCCGTCGCCATTCACATCTGCATATTTGAAACGGCCTGGTTTTGTATCTGTCTGGTATACCAGTGAATTATCGTTATACTGTTTCCTGGTAGCTTCGTTTGCAGCATCTATCTGTGCCTGGCTGTTCCAGAATCCATCTACTTTATAACCAAAAAATTCGCTGATGGATTGGCCCACAGCATTACGGATAATAAATGTACCGTTAAACCGGCGTTGTTCCTGGTCGAAGTAAGGAGCAGCGTCTGATATTTTAACGATTTCATTATTATAGGTAGTGATGTTACCGTTCACTTCCAACTTGAGGTCTTTAGTAAGATTCAGGTTGGCGGTAGCAGAAAAGTCGAATCCTTTATTTTTCATTTGTGCCACGTTCACATAAGGAGCGTTGGCTATACCATAAACACCGGGTAATTCGGGGTTATACAGCAGATCTTTTACATCTTTACGGTAGTAGTCTGCGGTAACTTCCAGTGCGCCTTTGAACAGGGTCGCATCGATACCGATGTTAGCGTTTACGTTACTTTCCCATTTTGCATTGGGGTTACCGATGCGTGTGCGGTAGAAGCCCTGCATGATGGAGTTACCGGTGCCTTTCAGGTCATAGAAGGAGTTTCCTTTTTCAAATCCGTAAGCGGTGAAGGAGTTCTGGGGATCTACGTTGATCTGGTTACCCATGATACCATAGCCTCCGCGGATTTTCAGATCTGAGATCCAGCTGACACCCTTCATGAAACCTTCCTGCGACATACGCCAGGCGGCGCTTACAGCGGGGAAGTTACCATACCTGTTGGATGAACCGAACCGGGAAGATCCGTCACGGCGAATCAGGGCGCCCAGGAGGTAACGGTCTTTATAGGAATAATCTACTCTTGCGAACAGTGAGAATAGTCCATCAGAGAAACGGCCGCTATAATTGGTTGGTGTACCGCTACCTGTGCTAAGGTTGGTGAAGTCGGGATCAAAAGTGAAATAATCGAGGTTGCTTCCACCAACGGTGCGTCCCTGGTTATCGAATGCCTCTGTACCCAGCAGTACTTTCAGGTCGTGTACCTGGTTAAAGTTCTGATGGTAAGTGAGGGTGTTGGTCCAGGTCCAGTCGTAACCATTTCCTGCGTTTTCTGTGTACGAGTTCACCTTATTGTTCTCGGCGTTTTCGTATTCAGGCAGCGTAAAGCTGTGGTTATTGAAAGAATAGATTTCACCGCCAAAGCTGGTGCGGAGGGTAAAATGTTTCAGGATGTCTGCTTCTGCAAACACGTTACCTAACAGGCGGTTAGCCAGTGTTTTGGTAGTACCGAAGCGGTCCTGGATGGCTACGGGGTTACGGGCATTACCCAAACCTTTACCGAAGCTGCCTGCATAGTTGCCCTTGATGTCGTGTACCGGGATGATAGGCATTTCGCGGAAAGCCATACCAATACCGCTACCTTCCGTAAGTGCGCCGATCTGTGGGTTATTGATCAGGGAATATTCCATATTCTGTCCTACACGGATATGATCCGTAACGTTATAAGTGCTGTTAGCGCGAACTGCATAACGTTTGTTATAGGTATTGGTTAATGTACCCTGCTGATTAAAGTAATAGAAGGAGAAAAAGTAGCTGCCGATATCGCCGCCACCTGCTACTGATATATTGTGGCTGGTGATAGGCGCCGGGTTAAATATTTCGTGGAACCAGTCGGTACCTGACTTGTTGGCCTTTACAATGCGGTGAAAAGCATCCACATCACTGGCTACCTTGTAGTTTGGATTTACGAAATAAGTAGATGGATCTGTGCCGGGATCTCCTTCCATTGCGCCCTGCGGCGCGATATAATCCGGCAGGCGTGGTGTGGCGCCGGAGCCATATTGTTCATCATTATATACAGGGTTGGGCGTTGTATTGGCGATGGCCATCCATTTCAGGTTTGCTTGTTCCTGCGGGCTGAGGATATTCCATACATTTCCGCCTTTAGGACGCTGTGTACCATAATACCCATCATAAGAAACCTTTACTTTTCCGGTTCCTCTTTTGGTGGTGATGATGATAACGCCGTTGGCCGCACGGGCACCGTAGATAGAGGCAGCGCCTGCATCTTTCAGTACCTGCATGGTTTGCACATCGTTGGGGTTTATGTCTGTGATGTTAGAGATGGGTACTCCATCTACTACATACAGTGGTGTATTATTTCCGAAGGTATTTACGCCACGGATCTTCACCTGTGGTTCCTGGCCGGGCTGACCGGAGCCGAGGATGGTAACTCCGGAAACCTGTCCCTGCAGCTGGTTAGCTATCTGGGAAGTGGGTTGTTTGGTGAGATTTTCCACTTTTACAATGGACACTGCACCGGTAAGGTCTTTCTTTTTCTGGCTGGCATAACCGGTTACTACTACTTCTTCCAGTGATCCTACTTTCTCGGTGAGAGAAACGTTTACTGGTCCGGTTCCCACTACTGTTTCCTGCGGATCATATCCCACAAAGGAGAATACAAGTGTTTCGCCTGATTTGGCCATGAGGGAAAATGCACCGGAGGGATCTGTGGCAGTACCCCGGTTGGTACCTTTCACAAACACCGTAACGCCTGGCAGCGCATTGCCGGAGGCTTTGTCTGTTACTTTACCCGAGATTTTTGTTTGTGCTGATACAGTGTTGCCGGCCAATAGCAACAAGAGGCCGCATAGAACGGCGAGTGCCTGGTAAAATTGCTTTTTCATAACGTGATTTAAGGGAAACGTTTAAGAAAAAAAATTGTTAGTAAATAAGGATTCCTATCTATTCTATATATGTCACCTTATTGAACAGTCACAACTTTGCATGCAGATTCCTTACCCGCTGCATTTATTTTTTGCGGCAGGTCAATTTTCAATAAATACAAAGCATTAGTTTTTCATCACTGTGCATGATGCGCTACACGGTGTCAAAAAAGAAACAAGTGTCTGTTCAACAGTTAAACGATACCTACTAGTGAATGATGAATTATACTATAAAACAAACACTGATGGTCAAGCTGATTCAGGTCATTTGACTTTGTTTAATTGTTTAATCCGATACGATAATTTAATTAATAATAATGTGAGAATCTTTTGCTCTAGTAACAAACATTTCTAATCTCAGATTTTGGTTCTCACGTGGAACGATGTAATGAACCGAATATATAACATTATTTTAGCCCAAACAAGTAGTCTTTTAACATTTTCTTTAAAAGTGACAAAATTGCAGACTGTCATTCCACTATTCCACACTGCCGGGATAAAATAATACAAGGAATATAGTTTTGAAATTCTTTTGTGTATGTTTAAGTCCTAATTTTTGTGTCATGAAAATATTGAATATTGTGTTTTGCCTGATGTTCGTTTTGTTTGCAGGTTTACAGTACAATGATCCTGATCCTTATATATGGATGCCCATTTATCTTTATTCTGCCTTGTTTTGCTGGTTTGCCGCCCGTAACCGCTTTTACCCGAAGTGGTACATTGCTGGTATACTGGTATACCTGGCTTATGCCATTTATAAGTTTTTTGATCAGAACGGGGTGGAGGACTGGTTCACCAAACACAATGCGGAGAACCTTGCCGAAACCATGAAAGCAACCAAGCCCTGGATTGAAGAAACACGCGAATTCTTTGGATTGTTCATTTGTATCGGCGCATTGGGGATAAATTATTTTTACTCGCGAAGGAAATAGCGCGGATGTTGTCTTTCTCGCTGATTACGCTGATTATACTGATTAGTTTGATTTTTTTTTGGATTTTTTAGATTAATAATAAGGGAGATAAAAGCGGATATATTCGCTTCTATCTCCCTTAATCCTTTATAAAATCCAAAAGTAAAAATCAAACTAATCAGTATAATCAGCGTAATCAGCGAGAAAGACAACATCCGCGTTACAAAACGATTTCCTGCGGCCCACCGTGCAGCGTGATCTCCTTTCCGCGCCAGCGGAATTTGCCAGTGATACCGAACGGGACCCTAACGGTGCCGGTTACACGATTATTTTTAAATGCAAGGTCTACTTCTATTAAGCCATCAGGGTGTACCATGGTGGCTTTTACCCGCGGCGAGGCGCCGGGATCCGGCGCTATTAATACGGTTCTGAAGCCATAGGAGGAGGATTGGATACCGGCCGTAATGCCCAGCAGGAAAAGATTGACCACTGAGGCCGTTGCCTGGTAAGCGGCTGCATTGTTCTGTTCCGGCAGCACGGTGAGCGGCTGCAGTTCTGCCGGGAAGGTTTCTGTGATGCCGGTTTTCTGCATTGCTTTGAAGATGTAATACTTTTCACGCAGCGATTCGCCTGGCGCCGGCTTTTCTGCTAATAACCGCTGCATCACGTTTTTTACCTGCCGGGGTGGCACCGCCTGTGCCAGTACAGCCAGGGCATTGGTATAGCGCGAAAAAGTTTTCTTTGCGGCGGTTTCCGCGTACAACCCTTTCCCCGCATCATAACATTGCTGATACCATACTTCCCTTGCTTTATCTGCCGTGCGGGTATAGGCGAGAGAGTCTGCCGGCTTGTCGCAATAGCCCGCAATAACAGCTGCCTGCCGCAGCGCATACAGGTACTGACCTGTGGCGGGCGACAACGCCACGCTATCGTTGTAAGGCATAGTGCCGGGTAAACCGGTAACGGGGTCCTGGTAGCGATCCACCCAATCGAGGATACTGCGTACTCCCGGGAAACATTGTTTCGCCAGTTCTTTATCTGCTTTATAGCACAAATAATCGTGGATAGCGCCTATCCATACCAGCGCATCTGTTACCGATACCAGCCGGTCGTCCGACGGATAACGGGAACGGACAAGGCCCTCTGGAATGCGCGACTGGTCTGTTTGTACCAGCGCATTTCTGAGCAGTTGATCATCTCCCGAAAAAAAACTGATGGCAAGCCCCTGTATGCGGGCATCCTGTATATACTGAAGCTGCTCATTGAACGGATCATTGTACAGGTTATCCTGCGCACCTGTGAGTGCAGCCTTTTTTCCGGCGGCCCAAAGCGAGTCTGCTGCCGCACCGGCGGTGAAGGTTGATTTATCATTCAGCAGGTATTGTGTATATATGTTATAATAGTCGTGTAATGTAACAGGCGATTTGCCGGTTTCAATATCCAGTTGCACATACCGGAAGCTGCGATACCCGGAAGAGATGAACTTACGGCGGGCGCCGCCATCGGGATGAATAACATCCTGTATCACGGTGCTGCTGGTATACGCCGGCTGATAAGTAATTTTGATAGCAGCATCCAGTCCGCCGCTGATCAGCATTTCAGGGAAGCCGATGGTTTGTTGTCCTGCGTCCAGCAGCAGCCTTACTTTTCGTTTAGCCGGAATCGTTAATGGCGCGGTGCCTTTCAGCAGGGCTGCTTCTGCAGTAATTCCCTGTTGTGAAGTAATGCCGGCGAACGACTGCCGTTCCTGGTACAAGCGGCCTATGGGAGATGGTGCAAGCAGCGGCCAGTTGTCCGCGCTATTGCCTTGCAGTGCTACGCCATGCCCCGCTGCTGCGGATTCCCAGGCACTGTCGTTATATGCAGGCTGTTCCCAGCCCCAGGGATGGTATTGCGCAATTATGCTATCGCCCGGGAAGGCGCCGTAGAAAGCGTTACCGGTGGTTTTTACGGCAGCCGGATGTACCGACTCATCTTCCATTACTTTCCACAAAGCAGAACCGGTGTTAATAATAGCGGCTTCGCGTGGTGTATGTCCCTGTATGACCAGGCCGGTGCTATTGGTGAACTGGCCGCGCGGCTTACAGGGGCCGAAGTTGATCACTTCTGCGGCAATTACGTTGACTCCATATTTCAGGTAAGGGCTGATATCTATTGTTTCATAGTACCAGTTGGCAGCGTCGGAGCGCGCAGGTCCCATTCCGGCAAAGCGTCCGTTTACATACAAACGGTAACGGTTATCCGCAGAAAGGTGGATGATAAAGGGACCGGAATAATTGAGCAGCTGGAACTGCTTCCTGAAAAGATACACCCCATAGGCGGCCGGGGTGGCATTATTGCCGGAAATCCACCTGGCGTCCCATTGAAAGGGGCTATCAGGGCTCTTCTCCTGCCCTTGCAGGGTGGTGGCAAATCCGATGAGCGCCTGCAGCAGCAGGCCCCGTAACAGATATTTCATAGAAAGAGATTGTAGGTAGTCAGGATATATTACTTACAAATATATTAAATATATTATTAAGATGATATAATAAGGGGAAACGGTCTGCTGCCAGGGGAAAATGTTCGTATATTCAGTTTGCTTTAAAACTCACCAGATGAAAAAAAATGCCATCCACCCTGACCCGGGATATTACTCTACCTATACTAACCTGGTACCAGACGTAGATATCAAAACTGCCCTGGAGCAGTCGTTACACGCACTGAATGAACTTGATGCCGCGCAGCTGGAGCCATTGGGGAACTATGCCTATGGTCCCGGCAAATGGACTATAAAGAATGTACTTCAGCATATTACGGATACCGAGCGGGTGTTTTCTTTCCGCGCCCTGTTATTTGCCCGGAAAGATGCCCAGATACCGCCCACGATGGAACAGGACGACTACGCAGCGAATGCAGAAATAGATGAGCGGAGCGTATCAGAAATCCTTGCGGAACTGAAAGCCGTACGTGCGGCCAGCATTATGCAGTTCAATAATTTCTCGGAAGCGGCACTGTTACGGACAGGGATGTGCTGGAAAACGGAAATGTCGGTACTTGCCCTGGGCTTTGCCATTGCCGGGCATCAGACACACCACCTGAATATACTCCGTGAGAAGTACCTCCAGCCCAATTCTAACATGAAGGTTAGTAGTTAACAATTAGTACTCCTCTTCTTTACACCGGTTAGCCGGGCTAGTTTTGCCAGCATAAAATCATTTATTTATGAAACGTCTGGAGAATAAGATAGCCCTGGTAACAGGAGGTAGTCGTGGTATGGGCGCCGCCATTGTAAAGCGTTTAGCCGGAGAAGGCGCCACCGTGGTGTTCACCTATGTAAAGGGCGCAGCGCCGGCAGCAGCGCTGGTTGAAGAATTAACCGCAAAAGGACAGCAAGCTACTGCTGTGGCAGCAGACAGCGCTGATGTGAATGCAGTGCTGGCCGCTGTGGAGCATACGGTTAATAGTTATGGCCGTATAGACATACTCGTTAACAACGCCGGTACCGCCGTAATGAAACCGTTTTCCGATTATACGCTGGAAGACTATGAGCATACCATGGCAGTAAACACCCGTGCCGTATTTGTAGCTACACAGGCAGCCACGCGGCATATGGGCAGCGGCGGCAGGATCATTACCATTGGCAGTTGCATGGCCGACCGTGTGGTAGGCCCGCAGGGCACACTGTACAGCATGAGCAAATCTGCACTTACCGCTTTCAACAAAGGATTGGCGCGCGACCTGGGTTCCAGGGGTATTACCACCAACCTGGTACAACCTGGACCAGTAGATACCGATATGAATCCGGCCGATGGCCCTCATGCCGATTATCAACGCCAGCATATCGCACTGGGTCATTACGGTACGGCCACTGATGTAGCCGGCCTGGTGAGCTTCCTGGCGGGTCCTGAAAGCGGTTTTATCAACGGTTCCGCGCTGACGATCGATGGCGGGCTGAATAGCTAGTCCAGCGGATTTTGTCTTGGCTCAGGATTACGCTGATTTTACTGATTACCTGGATTTTTACATTTGGATTTATAAAGGATTAAGGGAGATAGCAGCGGAGATATCCGCTTCTATCTCCCTTACTTATTATATTATTAATCTGAAAATCCAAAAAACTCCCAAAGTAAAAATCCAGGTAATCAGTAAAATCAGCGTAATCCTGAGCCAAGACAAAATCCGCATAAAATTTGGCAATATGAAAAATACACTTACCTTTGTTGTATAAACAACAGTTGTAAATGTAATTATGAAACTGGAAGAGGAACTGAAGCAAACCCGATTTAAGGACGAATACCAAAAAGCTATTCTCAATATCATCTTTACTGGTAACTGGCTGGAGGTGGGCGCTTCTCATATGCTAAAGCAGTATGATTTGTCCAGCCAGCAATACAATGTATTACGTATACTTCGTGGAAGCAGTCCTAATCCGTTGAACCTGCTGGATATCCAGGAGCGGATGATGGATAAGATGAGTAATGCCACCCGACTGGTAGAAAAGTTACGCCAGAAGGGATTATTAACGCGTCAGCAGTGCGACAGCAACCGCCGGAAAGTGGAAATTGAGATCACTGACAAAGGACTGGCTTTATTAAAGGAACTGGATCCGGTGATAGAAAATAACCACCAGGAAGTGACCATGAAACTGACCAAAGAAGAGGTGAATACCCTCAACAATTTGCTGGATAAACTACGTAGTTGATTTTTTTTGCCCTAATACTTGTATATACAATAAAAGTTCAAACGCTAATAATTATACCCTTATGTTTAAAAGATTACTTCGCACAGACGATCACCTCACTTCCTTTATTATCCGTATTACCGTAGCACTGGTAATGTTGCCACACGGCGCACAAAAACTACTTGGCATGTTTGGCGGTTATGGATTCAAGGCCACTATGGGTTACTTCACTTCACAGGGTACTCCTTCTATCCTTGCTTTCCTGGTAATATTTACCGAAAGCATCGGTTCACTGTTAATCCTTTTTGGATTCACCACCAGGATATGGGCAGCCATGCTAACTATTATCATGCTGGTAGCTACGAACATTCATTCGGCGAACGGCTTTTTTATGAACTGGGGTGGCACGCAGGCAGGTGAAGGCTTTGAGTATCATTTACTGGTAATTGGAATCAACATTGCATTGATCATCAAGGGCGCCGGACGCTGGTCCGTTGACCGTCAGCTTTCTAAATAAATAACTATCACATTCAATAAAAAAACAATCATGAAGAAAAGTTTCTTTTTTACTACCCTCCTGGTATTAGCCAGCATCGCTACCTTTGCACAGGTAAAATGGAATGCAGATCCTGCACATACCAGCATCATCTTTGGCGTAAAACACTTAGGCCTGAGCTACGTACAAGGTCATTTCACCAAATTCAATGGCACCATTGAAACGGCCGACAGCACCAACTTTCAGAATGCAAAGGTAGAGTTCACGGTAGATGCCACCAGCATTTCCACTGGCGTAGATCAACGTGATGGCCACCTGAAAACAGATGATTTCTTCAACGTTGCGGAATATCCTTCTATTACCCTGAAAAGCGTTTCCTTAAAGAAAGTGACAGGCGATAAATATGTTTTGCTGGCAGATCTCACCATCCGCAATACAACAAAACGTGTAACCTTCGACGTTACATACAACGGTGTGATTAAAGATCCGTGGGGTTTGAGAAGAGCAGGGTTCACTGCTAAAACTACCATCAATCGCCTTGATTTTGGAGTAAAGTATGCAGACAAATTACCTTCCGGTGTATGGGCAGTAGCACCTACTGTTGATATCACTGTAAACGTAGAAGCAGTAAAGCAATAGTTACAGATTTAGATAGTGTTTTTGAGTAGCGGTCCCGGTGTAAGCGGGGACCGTTTTTTAGTTGATGATACTAAATATGGACATTCAGTTTATTCTGTACAAACTGCTTTTCCTTCTTCCTGATAGATTTATCTGTTTTAATAAAATGTTCTTTTTTCTTTTCCACTAGCCGATACCAGTAATCGGCGGGAATGGCCCGGTTAGAGTGCAATTCCAATCTTACTGTCACATAATCAGGCGGATCCCTTTTCAAATTGATTAACTGGCTCAACAAGGTTTCATCAATACTGATTTCTTCTGCAAATACCTTCCGTTTCTTCTCTAACAAGCCAACATATTCACCAAGGAAATATCCGAATGACAAATCAGGATTAAAAGTATTGCCATTTATATAATCTTCGAGCTGAAAACGCAGACTTAATAAGCCGCTGATAAGCTTATCCTTATCTGTTGCAGCCGCCCGTCTTTTTCCCCTGGCCATTGCCAGCTGTACTGCCGCTTCCTTTCTTTGCTTTTCAGAGAGCTTAACCGGGAAGACAAAAGAAGATGCCAACTCATCTGGAGATTTTTCGTTTCTTGATTTCTTCTGTCTCATAAAGTATATTTTGCAACAATGTTATTTAATGCGTCCATATCGAGATAAAGTTGCCAGCCGGCATCGAGCATACCATATTTTTTCATATAGTGTTTTTTCAATGCAGTTTTTGGAACCAGCGAAACACAAGCATAAGGTCCATACTTAGCGAGCGCTGTGCGGCCGGCAAAGGCTATCATACAACCCGCAATTCCTTCATACGGGCCATTTTTTCCTACATATTGTCTGGAAACTTCCAATAATTTTATTTCTACCCGTTCTTCCACGGCATAATATATCAAACATACTAATCCCAGAATGTTATGATCTGGCAAAACCAGTTTATAAACTTCGCCACCCTTAACCACTTTCTTCCAATCAAATAAAAACCGTTCCCGTGATATCGTTTTAAAATCTTCTTTTTCAATCAATTGAATCAAAACATCTATAGATATCCCGGATGATTTTTCTATGATCTTCATCCTTTAAATTACAGAAAAATTGACAAAATATGCCAACTTAAGCTCAGAAAAAAAGCTATTCCTTCCGGAATAGCTTTTTTCTGAGCTTTTTAAGATCGTTTTATTTCTTCTTCGCTTTTTTCTTCACATTCGCCGCCGCTCTCTTCTTCACTTTTTTCTGCACTTCCTCCATTTCCTTGTTGTGCTCATCCAGCAGGAGTTGCCAGTTGTCATTGGGAATATCTTCAGAGAAGCTGATGGTTTCGCGGTAATCGTCCTTATTGATCTTCATTTCAGTGATTTCCTTACCGAGGAATTTCTGAATTTCATCCAGGATCGGCTTCTCTTCTGTGCTGCAGAAGGAAACGGCCTGACCTTTCTGCACACCACGGCCGGTACGGCCTACACGGTGTACATAATTTTCCGGGACATCAGGCAGGTCGTAGTTTACCACATAGTCGACATTGGGGATATCGATGCCGCGGGCGTTTACATCTGTGGTAACGAGTACTTTTATATCGCCATTTTTGAACTCTGCCATTACATCGAGCCGGTCGCCCTGCTCTTTGCCACCGTGCATGGTGAGGGATTTGATCCCGATACGTGCCATAGCGGCCATTACGCGTTCTGCCCGTACTTTGGTACGAACAAATACAAGGATTTTGCTTTCAGGAAATTCCTTGATCAGTCTTTCCAGGAAGAAACGTTTATCATCCATTTCCACAAAGGCTACTGCGTGGCTTACATTTTTGGCAACGGGATCTTTGGGAGATATTTGTATGCGGATAGGATTATTTACGACAGAATATGCCAGGTCCTTAATGTCTTTATTCAGCGTAGCGGAGAAAAACAGGGTCTGGTGTTCGCGGGGAATGTGTTTGATTACATCGCGGATATCACGGATAAAGCCCAAATCAAGCATATGATCGGCTTCATCGAGTACCAGGGTTTGCACCTGGCTCAGGTCAATATGTCCCTGGTTAATCTGGTCAAACATCCGGCCGGGAGTAGCAATGAGTACATCCACGCCCTTTTCCAGCACCCTGATCTGGGGAGCTTGCTCAACCCCGCCTACAAGGGCCAGGATGCTGAGTTCTGTATATTGGGCGATAGATTGGAAAACTTCTGCTATCTGGATGGCGAGTTCCCGTGTGGGCACCATTACCAGGCACTTCACTTCGTACTTATTTTTCCGGGAGCGGCGGTCCTGCTGTTGCAGGCGGTGCAGGATAGGGATGGCAAAAGCCGCTGTTTTACCGGTACCGGTTTGTGCGATCGCCATTACATCATCCCCGTTGAGGATGGAAGGAATGGCCTTAAACTGTATATCTGTAGGCTTTTTAAAGCCCATTTCTTCTAAACTTTCCTTTATTTCTGAGGAGATATTATATTGTTCAAATTTCATGTGACATCATTGGAAAGCACAAAGATAGCCAATAGCTGTTAGCTTTCCTTTTTTAACAAAATGGCGTGGAGAAGAAAGGAAATCCCTTCTTCTCCACGCCATTATACGTTGCAGGGAAAGCTATTCTTTCACCAGTTGTATTTCCATGTTGAGTTTCACTTCGTCGCTGAGCACAATCCCCCCGGCTTCGGTGGTGGCATTCCAGCGCAGACCATAGTCGGCCCTGTGCAGGCGGCCCTTGAGTGCAAAACCGGCTTTGGTCTGACCGTAAGGATCTACGGTTACGCCCGCATGCACCACATCCAGTTCAATAGGATGTGTTTCGCCTTTAATAGTGAGGTCGCCGAGCAGTTTGTATTTCTCGTCATCAATTTTCTTCACTTTCTTAGAAACGAAGCTGATCTTCGGGTGATTGGAGGCGTCAAAAAATTCGCCGTTGCGCAGGTGCTCATCCCGTTGATGGTTTTGCGTGTCAATACTATCTGCTGCCGCTTCGAAAGAGATCGTAGCATCACGAAAATCATCGCTCTCTGTTTGAATTTTCCCGGTAAACCGTGTAAAATATCCACTCACGTTCGTAATCATGAGATGCTTAACTTTGAATCCTATTTCGCTGTGTGATTCATCAATTTTCCAGTTTGTCATAGCACATTGTTTTTTATGTTTTCAAAGACTTAATAAAAATAAGTGTAAATCACAGCAATGACGTTGGACATTTTACCGGAAATGGTGGACGATTATAACATTAACATTTCCTTACCAGATTTATTAAAATTCAATTAAATTTATTAGACAATTCCCGAAGATGCCATTTACGATATCACATGCAGCGATAGTTGTCCCCTTTGTAAATACCTCCCGCAAATACCTGTCAGCAACCGGTTTAATCATCGGCAGTATGGTACCCGACTTTCTTTACTTCATTTTACTGAATCCGTACTTCAGTGGCGGACATCAGTGGTGGGGAATTTTCGTATATGATATACCGTTAGCCCTGCTGCTCGCGTATGTTTATCATCTCATCGTAAAACCGGTCGTGCTTCCTTACCTGCCGGCATGGGCCAGCGACCGGCTGCATCTGTTCAGGCCGTTTAACTGGGACACCTACTTCCGCGAACATTATGGCGTAGTGATCTATTCTGTTATACTGGGCATACTCACGCATTTTTTCCTCGATGCGTTTACGCATGAAGAAGGCGGATTTGTGTCATATATACCTTTTTTACAAAAGGATATAACGGTATGGCATCATCCTATGAAGATGTGGTACCTGATGCAATACCTCAGTTCTGTAGCAGGGCTGTTGGTGATGTTATATTTCTTTCTGAAACTGCCGCGGGTGAATAATCTCCCGAAAGTATCACTGCAGCTGAAAGCACGCTTCTGGATTACCGTGGCCGTAATAAGCGGATTAATGTTACTGGTGAATGAGTACTTTCATCATATCGACTGTAAAGGCATGGATTACCTGGCCACCGCGCTGGGCGGCGTTTTCTACGGCATCCTGTTTACCGTGGGATGGTATTGGTGGGTTACTTATTCATCACGGTCTATGCGGTAACTCCATTCCATGTGGAGCGTATCCATAATAGCTTTATACTTTTCTTTCAGGCTGGTACCAATATACACACCATTCGCCTGCCCGTTCTGCTCGGTAGTAAGCACAAGGATATCTTCATAATCATTGGTAAAGAAACGTAGCAGCTGGTTAGAAATACCGGTTTGCTCCTGCCAGTTTGTAGTAACGGCGGCGATGTGTTCCGGCGTGAGGTCTTCTTCCAGGTCGGTGAAGGCCGTGTATGGAAGTCCACCCAGCGCGCCATTCCACCAGGCCATTGATAACAGGAAATGTTCCGTTGTATCGGCGTCGGTAAACCACTCCTGCCGGGCACTGTCGTAGGTACCAAATACCGGCGGATCCGGCAACGCGAGATCTGCTTTGGCAATGCCCCACAGAACCACCGCCTGGTTCTCTTCATAAAAAATCAGGTGATCATCTTCCGAAAAACCAATTTCTCCCAGGGAAGTTAAACGGTTAAAACTATCGTTCACCATTTTGTTTTTACCTATAGCAAGATAGTATTGCCGCAATGCTGCCGGTAATTGAAGCTGTAAGCGGGCTTCCAGCGCGGCTATTTCTGCGGCTGTATAACCGTGATTGGCATCTTCCGGTAAGTTGTATAATTTGTGGATGATTTGTAGATAGTGCATGATAAAACAAACATACAAAGTAAAGTTGAAAACCACATGGCCAGATACGTTGCATTTTTAAGAGCAGTAAACGTTGGAAAACGAACCGTTAAAATGGAAGATCTGCGCCGGCAGCTGGATACCGCAGGCTTCAAAAATGTAAGCACCTATATCCAGAGTGGCAATGTGATGTTTGAATCCGGCAGCAATAATGCGGCGGCGCTGTCTGCAAAAATAGAAAAGCTGCTGCTCACTACTTATGGTTTTGAAGTGCCCACTATTATCCGGTCGGTGCCCGAACTGGAAAACGTGGTGAAACTCACCCCGTTCCCGGGCGTTATCCCGGATAAAACCATGCAGGTATACATCACCTTCCTCTCTGCCGAGGCCGGCGCACATGCCGCATCTGTGATCGCCTCG
Source organism: Chitinophaga sp. W3I9 (assembly GCF_050434025.1). Taxonomy (NCBI): domain Bacteria; kingdom Pseudomonadati; phylum Bacteroidota; class Chitinophagia; order Chitinophagales; family Chitinophagaceae; genus Chitinophaga; species Chitinophaga sp. W3I9. The sequence goes on along the minus strand of NZ_JBNPWC010000001.1, from coordinate 1,498,564 downwards.
CTGCAGTCGGCCGCGGAAACCCTGCATATGAACGGCCGCGAAGTGTATACCCTTATACGGAAAGACCTGGAAACCAAACCCCTCGATGTGATTACGCGACTGGAAAAAAAGCTCGGGCTTCCCTGTACTACCCGCAATTGGGCTACGGTGAACAAGGTGATCTGGTAACGGATCAATAATTTCTTTGTGAAAGTGTAAGTTTTTTCCGCATCCTGCAACTAACCCTGATAAATACCCTGCATGGACAAACCCGCATTTCTCGATACCATACAGCAGCACCAGGGCATCCTGCATAAGTTGTGCCGCCTGTACCGCGATAGCCGGGAAGACAGGGAAGACCTGTTCCAGGAGATGATCTATCAGCTTTGGAAATCATATCCTTCTTTTGAAGGCAATGCCCGCATCAGCACCTGGATTTACCGGGTGGCACTCAATACCGCGCTGGCCGACTTCCGCCGGAAGAAACCCGATATTACCTATACCGATAGTTTGCCGGAACTGCCCGACAGCTCTAACAATGCGGCGGCATCAGTACAACAGGAACAGCTTTTTGCAGCACTCAAACAACTGACTGATGCTGAAAAAGCCATCATTGCACTGTATCTGGGAGATATGAGCTACCAGGAAATTGCAGATATTATTGGCATAGATGAAAATTATGTGGGCGTAAAACTTAACAGGATTAAAAGCAAGATCAAAAATATTCTAAAATTATAAACACATGGATCCTCTAAAATCAGCATGGGACAACGCTCCCACCCCTGACCGGGACATTTCCGCTATCATTGTCAAACACACTTCTCCCGTATTAAAAGATATTAGAAAACAGGTGATACTGGAAGCCATCGGATACAGTATTTTCCTGATCGTATACTATGATTTTTTTGACGGCGACAAAAAACCATATTACCTGAACCTGCTGTTGGTGGTATCGATATTATGTATGCTGGCACAAAGTGTTACAGGGTATGTATTGGCCCGCAGTCCTGCGGTGGAATACAACCTGCTGGAGAGCATGCGAAAAAAATTGCACAATATCAGGAAGTACGCGCTGATTACCATCTTCACAAAAATCCTTGCCTTTGCGGGCATCTTTGCATTCTTTCTTGCCAGCATTCGCTGGACGCAGCAAAAGTACCTGACATTGATCCCGCTCGTTATCATTGTTGGTGTACAGGCTTATTTCCAGTGGAAAATATGGAAAGGAAGAATTTACCGGGTAAAGCAAACAGTAGAAGAGTTAAATCAGTAAGAAGATTGATGGTGGTAATCTCTGGCAGAAATAATAGCTTTATGGCTGTTAAAATGAGCCTATGCACCATGTGAGGAAATTTTGTTTTATTTTATTACTGTTAGGAATGGTAACGGGAGATAGCTTCGCTATTGGTTACCCCATCAGATACCTGGGTATAGAGGACGGTCTTTCCAACAATGCCGTTACCAGTGTATACCAGGACCACAAAGGCTTTATGTGGTTTGGTACTTACGACGGACTAAACAGGTTTGACGGCTATAAATTCAGGATCTACCGGAATAAAATTAATGACAGCAGTTCCCTCGTGGATAATGGTGTATACACCCTGGCCGATGACATCCATCACCAGTTATGGGTAGGCGGGCGAAGAGGCGTTTGTGTTTTCAACCCGGTGAGCGAAAAATTCACACTGCCGTGCTACCTGCCCCTTCACAGCAACACTTCCCGGATCATCAGCGAAAATACGCATACCATAAAATCAGATGAAACCGGCAATATTTTAATCGGCACCGAAAAAAGCGGGTTATTGCTGTTTAACAGCCGGCAGTCTGCCGGTAAACAGATTCCTTTAACGATGTACCACGGCGATGTTACCGATTATGAAGTAACTGCCATTGAATTCAGCGGAACTGCAGCCTGGGTATTTGTACAACATGTAGGTTTGTGCAAATATGATATTGCGAGACAGCAGTTGACCATCATCAACAGGGATATCAGCAGGGGCAATTGCCTTACGGCAGATGGAGCCGGCAACATCTGGCTGGGTACAGATGCCGGGGTATTCCGCTACGTTCCTGCCACCGGCAAATATTCAGAAAATGTACTGCCCGTAAACAGCAAGATCGTTAACCTGTATATCGATAACGACGGGACCATGTGGAGCGCCTCGGATGGTAATGGTATTTACCTGGTGAATACCGCCAACAGTACCGCCAAATCCTTTACCACCGCTGGCGAACAACAACTGAGCAGCAATGCCGTGTATTCCATTTATGAAGACCGTCAGGGCCGCAAATGGATTGGCACCCTGCGTGGCGGCATCAACATTGTAGAACCCAAACGCAACCCGTTTGAATTTAATATGCCCAACAGGGACCCGGTGGCCCGCGTAGTGGACAATTTTATCTTCTCTTTTTGTGAAGACAACCACAAAAATATCTGGATAGGTACTGATGGCGGAGGGCTTAAATACTGGAACAGGGAAAACAATACCTGGACCACCTATAAACATACCGGCAACAGTAATACGGATATCAGCAGCAACTTTATTACCTCCATTATCCAGGACGCCCGGCAGCACCTGTGGATTTCCACCTGGTTTGGCGGCGTAAACAGGTATAACGCTGCCACCGGCACTTTTGAACACTTTGTATGTTTTAATCCTTACACCCGCACTGCCGAAAACAATGTGTGGACCGTGTATGAAGACCGGCAGCAACAACTTTGGGCCAGCACCACCAACAACGGCACCCTGTACCTGTTTAACCGGCAGCAAAACCGTTTTGAACTTTTCGACAGCAGCCTGGTAAACCTACAATGCCTGGCAGAAGACAGGGATGGCCAGCTGTGGGGAGGCAATTATTCCACCCTTATCCGGATAGACCGCGACCGGAAACAGCACCGGCGTTTCAACATTGGCTACACGGTGCGCTCCATCCACCAGGACCAGAACGGAACGTTTTGGGTGGGCACCGATGGTGGCGGATTATTGAACTTTGACCGCAAAAACGGAAATTATACACGATTTACCACCTCAGAAGGACTTCCCAGTAACTCTATACTGCGGATGCTGGAAGATAAAACCGGCAATCTTTGGCTTAGCACATTTAATGGTTTATCGCGGTTTGACCCGAAGAAAAAGAGTTTCCGCAACTTCTCTGCTTCCGATGGACTGCAGAGCAACCAGTTCAGTTTTAATGCCGCCCTGAAATTACAATCCGGGGAATTCCTGTTTGGTGGCATCAAAGGATTCAATATTTTTTACCCGGATAGTATTTATTCTCAAACCACAATTCCCCCGGTTTTATTAACCGCCGTGAGAATTAATAACACTTCCGTGACGGAGCTGGATCAATATGTATCCAAACGAAGCCAGGAAGAGATCAGGGAAATTACCGTGCCTTATGATAAGGCCACCATTGCATTTGACTTTGTAGCACTGGAATATACCTTACCGGATAAAATCAGCTATGCGTACCGCCTGCAGGGGTGGGATAATAACTGGAACTATGTGGGGCAAACCAGAACCGCCAACTATACGCATCTGCAGGAAGGCAGCTATGTTTTTGAGATCAAAGCCAGCAATGCCGACGGCGTGTGGAGCAATGCCATTCACACGGTATCAGTGGTGGTATTGCCACCCTGGTACCGGACCTGGTGGGCTTATCTCCTGTACATTAGCAGCATTATGGCCGCTATTTATGCCTACACCCGGTATAAGGCGCGGGAAGAAAGGCTGAAATATGAGATCAAGCTGGCGCATCTTGAAAATGAAAAAGAAAAAGAGTTGAATGAGAAGAAATTATCCTTCTTCACCAATATTTCCCATGAGTTCCGGACGCCGCTCACGCTGATCATTACCCCGCTGAAGGAGCTCCTGCAAAATAAAGAATACCCTGATCTCAGCGTGGTATACCGCAATGCCCGGCGCCTGCTTAGCCTGGTGGACCAGCTCCTGCTGTTCCGCAAAGCCGACCGGGAGGGCGATCAGCTGAACATCTCCCGGCTGGATATTGTGCACCTGTGCAACGAAGTATACCAGTGCTTTTCCCAGCAGGCGAGGATGAAACAGATCGACTACCGTTTTGAATGCCGCGATACGCAACTGGAAATATATGGCGATAGTGAGAAACTGGAAATCGCTGTATTTAATCTTCTTTCCAATGCGTTTAAATTCACCCCCGAAAACGGCAGTATCATTTTTGAAGTAACCGGTGATGACGCACAGGTTACGATTGTCATAAAAGACAGTGGCTGTGGTATTGAAGGAAGCGCCGGTAACCGGATCTTCGAAAAATTCCAGCGGGCGCAGGACCGGAAGGAGTCGCTGCAAACAGGCTTTGGTATTGGCCTTTACCTGGTAAAGCGTTTCATCGACAGTCATCATGGCAGTATTACCTACCAAAGTGAGGTCAACAAAGGCACCGCTTTCCATATCACCCTGAAAAAGGGAAGCGGACATTTTGCCGGTGTGCTGCTAAGGGAAAATGCACCTCAGAAATCTGCTTTCCTCGAAGAACTCACCACTGTTGCGGCCTTGCCTCAACCGGAAGTTCCCGAGGCAGAAGGGACGACTACCACGATTACCGAAAAGAAATCGATCCTGCTGATTGATGATCATGATGAAATACGGCAATATCTCCGGCAGCTATTCAAAGACAAATTTATTGTATATGAAGCTGACAATGGTACCAGCGGGTTTGCCGCGGTTCAGAAATTTATGCCCGACCTGGTGATCAGCGACATCCAGATGCAGGGTATGGACGGGGTGGAGCTATGCAGTAAAATCAAACAAACGGACACTGTAAGTCATATCCCTGTGATCCTGCTTACCGGGTCTTCCGCATCGGATACACGGCTCCGCGGCCTGGAAGGCGGGGCAGATGATTATATTACCAAGCCATTTGACAAGGACCTGCTGATGGCCAAGGTGAATAACATCATCAAGAACCGAAACCTGCTGCAGCAGTACTTCTTTGACCGCATCACCCTCAAAAACAGCAATATTAAGGTACCTGCCGAATACCAGGACTTCCTGAAACGGTGCATAGAGATCATTGAAGACAACCTCGAAAACGAGGAGTTCTCCATTAAAAAGTTCACCCTGGAAATCGGGATGAGCCACTCCAGTTTGTATAAAAAGGTAAAATCCATTTCCGGTCAAACCATCAATTCCTTTATCCGGTCCATCCGCCTCCGGAAGGCAGCCGTTTTGCTGCTCAAGGAAAACTACACCATTACGCAGGCAGCCATGCAGGTGGGCATTGGTGATGTAAAATATTTCCGTGAACAGTTTGTAAAACTGTTTGGGATGAACCCTTCCGATTATGTAAAAAAATACCGCCATTCCTTTAACCGGGACTTCAATGTAACCGAAACAGAGGGGTAAATCCCTATAAATAGCCGTGGTTGGCGCTTTCGATATCTTCCGGGCAAGACGCCCGGGGGAAATACCCCTGTAATATTTTACGATTTTACCCCCTTTTTTAAATGATTTACCCCCTCTATGATGTCTGCCCGGCATAGTACATTGCGGGTATCATGAAAAGATGCGCACATCTTCCATGCAACCAAAATGGGTATTCCACTCTTCCAATTTAAATTATTGCGTTATGAAACAACTTCAATCCGGAACGGACCATCAGGTGTTTGTCCTATTACGGCGCCAACCTTTCTTTCAACTTATGCTGGCAATCACCTTATTATTGATGGGAATGAACGTGCAGGCACAACAAACCCCCATTACGGGAAAAGTAACCGATGCCAGTGAGCCTGTTCCCGGTGTTACAGTACGTGTAAAAAATAAAGCTACTGGTACGCTGACAGATGTGGAGGGCAAATTTTCCCTTAACGCCGCACCGGGTGATACCCTGATATTTAACCACATCGCCTATGAAGCGATGACGGTGCCTGTAAAGAACCTGTCTCCCTTAAAAATAGCATTGACATCCCTGAGCAAAAGTGTAAATGAAGTAGTGGTAGTGGGATATGGCACTCAAAAGAAAGCTACGCTGACCGGATCTATTTCCGTGGTAAAAGGAGCTGATATTTTGCAGAGTCCACAGCCGAACGTGTCCAATGCTCTCACTGGCCGCTTTTCCGGGGTTATTGCCAACAACCGCTCCGGCGAGCCGGGAAAGGATGGTTCCCGCATTACTATCCGCGGACTGGCCACTACCGGCAACAATGATGTGCTGATGGTAGTAGATGGCGTACCCGGACAGATAGGTGGTTTGGAACGGCTGGACCCCAATGATATTGAAAGCATATCGATATTGAAGGATGCATCTGCCGCGGTATATGGTAGCAGGGCCGCCAACGGCGTAATGCTGATCACTACTAAACGGGGTAAAACCGGCAAACCGGTGATCAATTACAGCTTTAACCAGGGATTTTCATCTCCCAGCCGGCTGCCCAAAATGGCCGATGCTGCCACTTATGCGCAGATCAGGAATGAAATCCAATATTATAATAATCCAGCTGGTGGTATGAACCAGTTTTATACTGACGAGCAACTCCAGAAATTCCGTGACGGGTCAGACCCGGTGAATTTCCCAAATACCGACTGGCAGGAAGCTACTTTAAAGAAAGTGGCCACCCAAAACCAACATAGTCTTTCCGTAAATGGTGGCAGTGAAAATGTGCGTTATTATGTTTCACTTGGCATGATCAGCCAGGATGGATTGTACAAAAGCGGGGTGACCAAATATAACCAGTATAATTTCCGGTCAAATATTGATGCAGATGTAACGAAGAGATTAAAGGTAAGCCTCTATTTATCGGGCAGGGAGGAAGACCGCCTTTACCCTACTACCAGTGCAGATGACATTTTCCGGGGTATTTACCGTGCTTATCCTACCGTGTTGGACAGGTATCCGAACGGATTGCCTACTACCGGTATTGAAAACAATAACCCGGTGATGCAGGTAACTGACGCCGGTGGTACTGCGCGCAACCCTACACAGGTATTTAATGGTATCCTGAAAGGATCGTATGCCATACCGGGTGTAGAAGGGTTGTCGCTGGACGGATACTTATCGGCTGATAAATCCTGGAGTTCCAATAAAAGCTTCGCCACTCCTTATAAAGAATATACTTATAACCAGACTACACAATCGTACGATAAAACAGTGGTAGGCGGTTCCAACGGACTGGCTTCACTTGCCCAGCAGCAGCGGAACATGACGCTGATCACCAGCAATATTAAGCTGAACTTTGCCCGTCGTTTTGGCCAGCATAATATCACGGCCCTTGTTGGCTATGAGCAAAGCAAAACTGACCAGGATACCTTAGGTGCGACCCGCTTGAACTTCCCAACGCCGCAAACGCCTGAGATGTCGCAGGGAGGATCTGCTGCCACGGATAAAAACAATTCCGGCACCAGTTACAGTTTTACGAGAAAAAGTTATTTCGGCAGAATTGCCTATGACTATATGGAAAAATACCTGCTGGAAGTACAGGCCCGTTACGACGGTTCCTCTATTTTCCCGAAAGGCGAGCAGTATGGCTTTTTCCCTTCCGTATCTGCCGGCTGGCGCGTTTCAAAAGAAGAGTGGTTTAAAAACGTAAGTTTTATTAATGATCTGAAGCTGCGCGGCTCTTATGGTACCCTGGGAAATGACAATGTGGGTTTATTCCAGTATTTCGATAACTACTCCATCGTAAACCAATACGTAACCGGTGGCCAGATCCTTTCTGGCATTGATCTTACCAAACTGGGCAACCCGTATATCACCTGGGAGATTGCGCGGAAAATGGACCTGGGTTTTAATATGGCTTTCCTGCAACATTTCAACCTGGAGTTCATTTACTTCCAGCAGAAGCGTTCCAAGATCCTTACCCAACGGAATGCGTCGCTGCCGCAGACTTCCGGCATTGTGAATCCATTCGATCCTGCTTTCCCGCTGGTACCTGCTGAAAATATCGGTAAGGTAAACAGCAATGGTATAGAAGCGACCCTGGGTTACGACAACACTACCAGCGGCGGTTTTCACTATAACATTTCCGGTAACATCACCTATGCAAAGAACGAAATCAAATTTATAGATGAGGCCCCCGGCACACTGTCTTATCAACGGAAAACCGGTGGTCCTATGAATAATTACCTGTTGTATGATGTGATCGGTATATTCCGGACTGCGGATGACCTGAATAAGAACGTACACCTGTCGGGCGCACAACTGGGAGACCTGATTTACCGCGATGTGAATAATGACGGACAAATTAATGCAGATGACCAGGTAAGAACAAAGTATGGCAACATTCCTGAAATCACCTATGGTATTATACTTGGCGGTGATTACAAAGGATTTGATTTGTCGGTGTTATTAGCCGGACAGTCGCATGTAAGTCAATATGTATTACCTGAATCCGGTACCATTGGTAACTATTACAGCAGCTGGGCAGATAACCGCTGGAGTCCCACCAATACCGGCGGCTCGTATCCAAGAGTAGATGAACGCGCTTCTAATTCTGTAAATGGCGGCCGTTTCCAAAATAATTTCTGGCTCAACAACGCTGCTTTCCTGCGGTTGAAAAATGTATCGCTCGGTTATACGTTCAAACCGGACATTCTGTCCCGCATAAATATTGGCAGTCTGAGAGTGTATGCCAACGCATTTAACCTTTTCACCATTACCAAGGTAAAAGACTACGATCCTGAAGGAAATAATGAAAGGGGACAGTTTTATCCACAGCAGCGGATCATCAATGTGGGGGTAAATGTTAGATTCTAAACCAGAAAAAAAGCAGTCATGAAAACAACGCACTTTATATACAGTTTAACTTTAGTTGCCGCAGGATTATTTTCCTCCTGCAAGCAGGACTTTCTGAATATTACGCCTACCGACCGTATCCTGGCCGACGCCGTACTGGGCGATTCTGCCCTGTTTCAGAATTACGTGATCAACCGGTACACGAGCATCAAATTACAGGATAAAGAAGGAGAAGGTACTAATCCTGGTTTTGGCAGAGGTTTTGAATACGGCCTTTGGAGCTCTATCACCGACGAATCCATTTATAACAACGACGATAATACCTGGGTGATCCAACAAGGGCAGATTGCACCGGAAAATACCGGCATTGCAGGTACTATCTGGGGAAGAAGCTATCGCAGTATCCGGGAATGTAATTACGCACTGAATAACATCGACAGCGTGGAAATGAGCGCCTCTCTCCGTAAAAAGCTGACCGCAGAGTTGCGCTTTATCCGGGCGTTCCGGTACCATGACCTGATCCGCAATTATGGCGGCGTGGTGCTGATGGGTGATAAAGAGTACCAGCTCACCAGCGACCTTACAGATCCGGCTTTATTTAAAAGGGCCACCCTGCAGGAATCCATGAATTATGCCGTAAGCGAACTCACTGCCGCAGCAGCAGACCTGCCGGTTGACAACGACGGCAGCTGGCAGACCGGCAGGGCTACCCAGGCCGTTGCCATGGCGCTGAAAGCACGCTTATTATTATATGCAGCAAGTCCGTTGTACAACGTTGGCACCTGGCAAGCCGCCGCCGATGCTGCCAAAGCAGTGATGAACCTGTCGAAGTTTTCCCTGGCAGCAGACTACAGCCAATTGTTCCTGAAAGCAGATAACAATGAAATCATTTTTGCACGGCAATACGCCGTAGGCGCCCGCCACGTGTGCCTGGAAATATCCAACGGACCAAACGGTTACGGCGGATGGGCAGGTAATACGCCGCTGCAGAACATGGTAGACGCCTATGAAATGAAAAATGGGAAACTGATCACCGATCCAACATCCGGCTATAACGCCCAACAGCCGTATGCGAACAGGGATGCCCGTTTTTACGCCACTATCCTTTATAATGGCGCACCTTACAGGGGATCTACTGTACAACCATTTTCTCCCGGTGGAAAAGATGGAAAGGATGGCCCTTCCAACTGGAACTCTACTAAAACAGGCTACTATCTTAAAAAATTCATGGACGATAAAAACCCGATCGATAATCCCTGGGACGTAGCCGGATTACAGCCCTGGATCTATTTACGTTATGCAGAAGTATTGCTGAACTATGCAGAGGCACAAAATGAAGCAGCAGGGCCTGACGCCAGCGTATACGCCGCGGTTAACCAGATCCGGCAGCGTGCCAGTGTACAGCAACCGGTGCTTCCGGCTGGCCTGAGTAAAGACCAGATGCGTGAGGCTATTCATCATGAAAGACAGGTAGAACTGGCATTTGAGGAACATCGCTTTTATGATGTACGGCGCTGGAGAACAGCTATTGTAACAGAAAATGTTCCTGCTTACGGCATCAACATCAGCGTTAATAACAGTGGCGTATATACGTATACTAGAAAAGTAGCGCTTGCCGGCCGGTTGTTCGCTGAAAAAAATTACTGGCTGCCGATTCCGAGAACAGAAATTCTGTCTTCCAATGGCCTGTTGGAGCAGAACAAGGGTTATTAAACACTCATCCGCTTCACACAAAGCTGCTATGTTAGCCTGCCGGTTATCATAATTGAAAAATATTTAACGGGCATTTTGCTATTTTCCGGCGGCTTTGTGTGAAGCAAAGCGTTTTAGGAACATGAAAAAAATCATTTGCTCACTGCCGCTGTGCTTTGCGCTGCATACTGCATTATCGCAACAAAGCAACAGCAACATTATCCAGGTAAACATCGACCTACATAAACCGGCGCAAACGATCCGCAACTTCGCGGCTTCGGATGCGTGGGCGGGTCAGTTTACCGGCAACTGGCCGGATAGCAAACGTAACCAGATAGCCGACTGGCTGTTTAGCACCGATACCACCGCCAACGGCCAGCCCAAAGGCATTGGCCTGTCGATGTGGCGTTTTAACATCGGCGCCGGCAGTGCGGAACAAGGCGATAACAGTGGCATCAAAGACGAATGGCGCCGCGCGGAATCCTTTCTGCAGGCGGATCATACCTACAACTGGAAGAAACAATCCGGCCAGTTGTGGTTTTTACAGGCGGCAAAACAACGCGGCGTTACGGATTTCCTGGGTTTCCTGAATAGCCCGCCGGCAGCGTTTACCAGCAACGGCAAAGCCTTTGCTGACAAGGGACAATGCAATCTCTCCCCGGATAAGTACGCTGCTGCCGCTGTTTTCCTGAAAGAGGTAGTGCAGGGAATACGTGTAGCCACGGGCGTTAGTATCAACTATATCAGCCCGGTAAATGAACCGCAGTGGGACTGGAGCGATGGCGGACAGGAAGGCTGCCCTTATAATAATGAACAGATTGCCGGCTTTACCAAAACCATCAGTAAAACTTTCAGCGAAGCAAAACTGCCGGTTAACATACTGATTACAGAAGCAGGAAAAATCAATTACCTCTATGCCCCGGAAGATAAGCCGGACAAAGGCTCACAGATAAATGCCTTCTTTGATCCGCAGAGCCGGACTTACGTGGGCAACCTCCTTAATGTATACAAAGGCATCGCCGCACATAGTTATTTCACTACTTCCCCGGAAGATACGGCCACCGCTATACGAAAACGGCTGCATACCGCCCTGAACGGGCTGGAATTCTGGCAATCGGAATATTGCATACTGGGAGATAACGCGGGAGAAATAAATGGCGCCGGTGTAGACCTGGGCATGGATGCAGCGCTTTATATGGCGCGTGTAATCCACTCCGATCTTACTATTGCAAATGCCGCTGCCTGGCAATGGTGGCTGGCCATTTCGCCGTATAATTATAAAGACGGATTGATTTATATCGATAAAAATAAAACAGACGGGCAACTGCGTGATACCAAAATGATGTGGGTATTAGGTAACTACAGCCGGTTTATAAGACCCGGCGCTACCAGGGTGCAGGCAGTTATGAGCGATAGCGCAGCGTCGAAAAATCTCTATCTGTCTGCTTATAAAAACAAAGATAATACCCTCCGGATAGTAGTGATTAACAACGGCAGCACTGCCGCCAACGCCAACATACACTGCAGGGAGCTAAAAGCAGGCAGTATGCGCAGCTATACCACCAGCGCAAAGGAAAACCTAAAGCCAGGCTATATTTCCGGTAACATTATTCACATTCCGCCACAGTCAGTAGTTACATTGACAGGTAACCTAAGCAATAAACAGTAGATAATGAAAAAACTAAGCGTTGTAATTTTAATGGTATTGTGCAGCATACAGTTGTTTGCACAACACACTTTCCAGCTCGGCGACTCCGCCTTCCTGCTGGACGGCAAACCTTTCCAGATGATTTCAGGAGAGATCCATTACCTGCGCGTGCCGCGTGAAAGCTGGCGTGACCGCCTGAAAATGGCAAAGGCAATGGGACTGAATACCGTAGGCACTTACGTGTTCTGGAACATGCACGAGCCTGAAAAAGGACATTATGATTTTTCCGGCAACAACGATGTAGCCGCCTTTGTAAAAATAGCACAGGAAGAAGGGTTGTGGGTGGTGTTACGCCCTAGTCCGTATGCCTGCGCCGAATGGGAATTTGGCGGATATCCATACTGGCTGCAGAACATAAAGGGTCTCGAAGTACGTAGTAAAGAACCGCAATACCTCGCCGCTTATAATAATTACATCAAGGCAGTTGGAAAACAACTATCGGGCTTGCAGATAAATCACGGCGGCAACATCCTGATGGTGCAGATAGAAAATGAATATGGTTCTTATTCCAATGATAAAAGCTACCTCGACATTAACCGGAAGATGTTTATTGATGCAGGTTTCGACGGGCTGCTTTACACCTGCGATCCCGCAGCCGATGTAGCCAAAGGGCATTTGCCTGGTTTGCTGCCGGCTGTAAACGGCATCGATGATCCGCAAAAAGTAAAGCAGCTGGTGAGAGAAAACCACAATGGCAAAGGGCCGTTTTATATTGCGGAATGGTACCCTGCCTGGTTTGATTCCTGGGGACAAAAGCACCATACCATTCCTTATGAAAACTTCCTCGACCGCCTGGATCGTGTACTCGCAGCCGGCATTTCCATTAACATGTACATGTTTCACGGTGGCACTACCCGTGGCTATATGAATGGCGCGAACTATAATGATAAGAGCCCTTATGAGCCGCAGATCAGCAGTTACGACTATGATGCACCACTGGATGAAGCAGGAAATGCCACGCCAAAATTCATGAAGTTCCGCGAAGTGATAGCCAGGCATCTGCCGGCAGGTGTAACTTTACCTGAAGTTCCCGCAAAGAAACCGGTGATCACCACCCCACAGATCACCTTTGAACGCAGCGCAGCAGTTTTAAGTAAATTGCCCGTGGCCATTAAAAGCGTAGATCCGTTAACGTTTGAAGACCTTAACCAGGCTTATGGATTTGTGCTGTATCGCACTACCGTTCCCGGTGGGCATAGTGGCCTGCTGAAAATAAAAGATCTACGTGATTACGGTATTGTGTTCGTGAATGGCAAAAGAGTGGCTATACTGGACCGCCGTTTGGCGCAGGACAGTGTGGAGGTAATGCTTCCAGCCGGTACTGTTACCCTGGATATCCTGGTAGAAAATCTTGGGCGTATCAATTTTGGCCCCTATCTTCTTAAAAATAAAAAAGGTATTGCCGGCCAGGTATTATTTAATGGCCAGGCTATTCATCAGTGGCTGCAATTTAAACTGCCCTTTGATGTTCAGCCGGCTGTAAAGCCTTCCGCTGCCGGTACGGACGCACCGGTGCTGAAAGAAGGCAGCTTTACGCTTTCCTCTACCGGCGACACCTACCTGGATATGACGCAGTGGGGCAAAGGAGCCGTATGGATCAATGGACACCACCTGGGCAGATACTGGCAGGTAGGTCCGCAACAAACCTTGTATGTACCTGCTGAATGGCTGAAAAAAGGCAGCAATAAAATTACTGTTCTGGAACTGATCAAGCCCGCTGCCAACACCTTGCAGGGCATCGATCATCCGATACTGGACGTATTACAATAACACAAGAGAAGTTTGTAAAAAGCTATTGGGGCGGGTTTCCGTTTCAATAGCTTTTTACTTTACCTTTATACGGTACCTCTAATCCCACTGCTGCCGTATGAAAAAAATTGTTCTGTTAGTAATTGCCTGTATGGCCGGATTACCGGTTTTCTCTCAACGTTTTGTACATGGCATCGGGTTTTCTACATTTATTGATCATACTTCCAGGTACGGCAGCATCGCGAGCTTCAGCCTTTCCTATGCCATCCGTTACAATGTGATGGAAACAGATAAGATGACTGTTTCGGTGGGTATTCCATTATCAGTTGGCGGGTCGGGGGAATCTGACAGCAATATGGAATCGTATTATGATGCGGAGGGTAATATTGTGTATTACTATACCCGTGACGAGGATGATGGTACCAGGACAAAGCCCAGGGGTATGGTCGATATCCCGCTTATTATTAACCTGAACTTCGCCGGATTTTCTTCCCTGGATAATAAAAGCTCCGTAGGTTTCTTTGTGGGAGGCGGGCTGGCCTACCATTACGGCCCTGTAAATGTAAAGTACAAAGACCGTAACGGCGGCAGCTTTACAGATTCTACTACCCAGCATGCTGTGGGGCCGATAGGCAACCTGGGAATGCGGATCGGGCTTGGCAAAAAGAAGAATGGCGCTATTGAAATCAAGGGCTCTTATATGAAGAGCTTAACAAAGCGACAGCCCGACATTTATGGCATCAGCTTATTATATATACTTCCTAAAACAGGCAAATACGCTAATTCCGGCGGTTTATATTAATTCCCACCCTTGCAAAATAAAATGATCCGAGTGTACCCATCTGCACCGACGCATATTTAAACACGCCGAAATAACTGTTGCCATATACCTGTTCGTCCGGGAAAACATCGAGGATGTTATTGGCGCCCACCGTAATGGTAACGGGTTTCAGGTTATAGCTGAAAGACAGGTCCGTTACCACTTTTCCTTTGTGCACCTGCACTTCTCCAAAGGGGAAACTGTTGCGGGATACTTCTCCGAAATATACATTGCGCAGTAACACACTGAATTTTTTATAACCATAGGTAAGCGATAAATTAGCCTTTACGCGTGGTGTACCATCTGTGATAAGAATACTGTCGTTGGGAGAAAAGAAGATCTGTTCCTGTCCTTTTAAACCGTCGGGAATATGCAGGTTGCCGGTGATCTTATTTTTATTGTAGTTGAATCCCAGCGAGGCATTGAAACTATGGGGACCGGAACGTAAGTTATAGTCGGCCACCACATCAATGCCAGCGGTGCGGGTATCAATACCATTGCTGAAAAAGCGTGCAGAACTGGCGCCCAGCGGATTGATAATCTGCTGGATGGCATCCACCGGATCGCCGTTGGCATCAAAGCCAAAGCTGCCGGTTAATACAATCCTGTTTTTGATGTTAGTGAGATAACCATCTACGGAGATGCTGAAATTATGGGCGGCCTGTGCAGTAAAGCCCAGGCTGTAGTTTACAGATGTTTCCTGTTTCAGCTTTGGGATACCCAATGCTTTTGCCACGGTGCTCTGGTTGGTAAAGAACCCGGATTGACCGAGCGTGTTGTCCGGTAAAATATCTGTGCTCACATAACTGAAATACTGCTGATGCAGGGAGGGCGCCCGGAAACCATTGCTCACGGCGCCACGCACGTTGAGCACATCAGAAATTTTATACCTCGTCGCAAATTTACCACTCAGCGCTGTTCCGAAGTCGCTGTAGTGTTCCAGTCGCGATGCCGCGCTGATCAGCCACCTGGAAGTAACATCCAGTTCGCCATCTATATAAACACCGGTGTTATTCCTGTTTTTATGGATGGCATTATCCGGTGAAAACCCGGTAAACGACTGCGATCCGCCTGCCAGCCCGGAGGGGTTAGATACGGTACCATCCGGGTTTTCCACCAATGCATAATTTTTCCAGGAGGCCTCTTCCCCGGTGCGGATGCGGTAATCATCTACCCTGAACTCCGCGCCAAAGGCCAGGTTAAAGCCAGCAGCCACGCCTGCAAAGCGACGGCTGAAATCGAGGTTGGTAGTGTTCTGTAAAAATTCATGTCCGCCGGCTTTGAAGCTGGTGGGAGATGCATTCTGCAACGAGGCATTTACGGTATGATCTACCTCATAGTCGAAACGGTTATCGCCCAGCGTATTGCTTAAGTCGGCCTGCCATTCACCAAATTTATGTTTCAGTCCTACGGCGATGGAACGGTCGTGGATACGTGAATCAGTAGTAGGCTGAAAACCATCCGGATAAATCGTATATACGTTTACGGTAGGATCGCTTGGTAAGCGTCTGAAGCCGAAGCCTTCGCCCTGGCGGTAACTGTAGCCACCAAAAGAATAGAATTCACTTTGGCTGTTGTTAAAAGGGAGCGATAAATTATAGAATACGCCACCATTCTTTATTTGTGCATCGCCGATCTGGAAATTAAAATCATCTCTTTTTAGTCCTTTCTGCTTCAACATATCGTCGTCGTATTTCCGGGAAGCAGCGGGATCGTTGGTAAAGTCGTACGCGAAATAATTATCGAGGGACGACTGGTCAAAGATGATCAGGTTATTATTTTGCGCGCGGGTAGTTTTACCTCTCTGGTAAGCTTCCCCGGTGATATTGATATAACCGCCCTGTTTGCCGAGGCCGGCGCCGTAGTTGAGGCTCAGCTGACCAAGACCGCCGTCGCCACGGGAGGTAACGCCGCCGGTTAATGCAGCAAATAGTTGCTGCGTGTTTTGCTTCAGGATGATATTAATCACGCCTGCAATGGCATCGGAGCCGTATTGCGCAGAAGCGCCGTCGCGCAGCACTTCTATGCGTTCAATGGCAGCAGAAGGAATGGCATTGAGATCTGTTCCTACAGAACCGTTGCCAACGGTGCCCTGGTTATTGACCAGCGAGGTAGTATGACGGCGTTTGCCGTTAATCAGTACCAGCAGCTGATCGGGACCTAGCCCGCGGATGCTGGCGGGATCAATATGCTCGCTTCCGTCTGAAGAGGACTGCCGGTTGGAGTTAAAAGATGGGGAAATATACTGCAGGATCTGGTTCAGATCATTTTGCGGTGTGAGTATTTGTATTTTGGAGAGATGAAAAACATCTACGGGCGCCACGGTGTTTAGTCGTGTGCGGCCACTGCTGCGGGTACCTACTGTTACCACTTCATTCAAAGTGCGTATAGCCGGGGCCGGTATAGTATCTGCCGCGGTTTGCGCAGTGGCGGCGCTGCTGATCAATACAAAAATAAAGGCAGGGTATAAAGATCTTATCATCAGTAGCGATTTATTTTTTAGGAGATAAAGTTACTTCCACGCTCCACTCACTACCGCTTCCGATGTGATAGGCAGCGGCAAAGTTGCCCTGGTTGAGCGCAAAAGACAGCTGCAGTAAGCTGTTCAGGTAGCTCAATGGTTTTCCTTCCGGTACTGCGCCAAAAGTTTGACTGTACGGCGCCGCTGTTTGATGTACTTTTTTCCCGTTATGGAAAAATGTTACCTGCAGTACATCGCCGTATTGAGGATGCAGCTGGTTGAGAAGATCGGCGCTGATGTTGGTCCACACATTACCATATTGCACATCCAGGATGGAGATGTTGCCTTTCAGTTTTCCGCCTTCCAGCACGGCCGCCTGGTAAGGTATTTTTACTACCTCTTTGGGCAATACCGGTCCTACCTCTTCAAAGGTGATAGCGCCTGCTGCCAGTCGCGCGCCGGTATAGGCATATACATCCCTGCCATGGAAAGTGTAGGATTTCTGCGAATCCTTACGACGGTTCACGGCTTCATTGATTTCACGTATTTCCGCGATGCCTTCGGAGGCTGCAATGAGGGTGAGGGTGCCGTTGTCTGGTGTTACAATAAAGTGGCCATTGTTTGTTTTGAGCACTACCGATTTACGGCTGGTGCCTACGCCGGGGTCTATTACCGATACGAACACGGTACCTGTTGGCCAGTAGGGAACTGTTTGTTCCAGCCGGTAGGCGGCCTCCCATATATTGTATGCGGGTATTTCGTGGGTGAGGTCATATAGTTTCAGGTCGGGCGATACGCCGGAGGCTACGCCTTTCATGGCAGAAACGGCGCCATCTTTCAAACCGAAATCCGACTGGAAAACAACTATTTTATTTTGTGCAAATCCAATGCTGGTAGCTAGTAATAATGCCAGGCTGGCGATGAAACGGTGTGTTGCGATGCTCATGGGGGAATGTAATTAGTCTACAAATTTAGTAGATTATTATGAAATCATTAAAAATTATTACCTTGAATATAATTCATCTGCTATTAAAATGAAGTACCAGGAATTACCACCGCCGGCATATCTTAAAAACCACGTCCGTTATTTCTGGACACTGGAGAGTAATGATGTTGCCCACGTGCCTAAAATTTTCGGGCCAATGGCAGATGGTTGTCCCGGTTTAATTTTCCAGCAGTCGGCCAGCGGTACCTTTTACCAGGAAAACAAAGAGTTGCCTGATTTGTTGTTGTACGGCCAAACCACGAAATATACGGAGCTGCATGTAACCGGCACTATCTGTTCCATTGGGGTATGCTGTTATCCGCATGCGTTGAAATCAGTTTTTGGTTTGAATGCCGATGAGTTAACCAATTCCTGTTTAGACCTTGATATACTGTCGGCTAGCAGGGATTTTTACCTGGCAGAAAGGCTTGGCAACACGCCTTCATTAACAGAGAAGATAGCCGTTATTGCTGCCTTTTTATTTAAGCAGATAAATGAAAACAGCACGCCTGCCGATGAGGTGACGCACTTCGCCTTATCGCAGATCATTGCATCCGGCGGCAGTATTCCGTTAAAGGACTTACAGCAGCAGTTGCAGTTAACGGAAAGAAGTTTCGAGCGCCGGTTTAAACAGGGCGTTGGCATCTCTCCGAAATTATTTTCCCGCATATGCCGTTTTCAAAATTCCCTGAAGCAATTAAAAAGCAACAACTACAGCAAGTTGTCTGATATTGCCTTTGAGCATGATTATGCTGACCAATCCCATTACATCAGGGCCTTCAAAGAGTTTGCAGGCTTCTCTCCTTACCAGTACCAGAAAAAATCGACTGAAGCAGAAGCAGGAAGTAATTTCCTGTTGATGACCAGGTAAGTACTCCCAATTTTTGTTCTTATAGATAGTTCCTTTAAATTGGACGGCAAATGACACGTGTATGGAGATTTTCGCATCCACCCCCCGGCTGATTTTAAGGGAACTGATACCTGCTGATGCCGCCGGCATGTTTGAACTGGATTCAGATGAAGCGGTACATTTATACCTGGGTAACAAACCCGTAAGCACCATAGCAGAATCGCGGGAGGCCATTCAGTTTATCCGGCAGCAATACCGGGAGAACGGTATTGGCAGATGGGCGGTGATAGAAAAAGACACCAACCAGTTTGTGGGATGGGCGGGATTAAAACTGATAAAAGAACCTACCAACGGCCATGTTAACTACTACGACCTCGGCTATCGTTTTATAAAAAAATACTGGGGAAAGGGGTATGCTACGGAATGTGCGCGGGCCTGCCTGGAATATGGCTTTAACCGGCTCGGGCTGGAAAATATTTATGCCATTGCCGATGTAAACAACGATGCGTCGAAGCGCGTTTTAGAGAAGGTGGGCCTGAGCCTGGACGGCACTTTTCACGACGGCGAAACGATGCTTAACTGGTTTACAATCAGCCGGGAAGCATGGAACAGATCGCGTAACTGACAGGAGGATACTGACTGAAGTGTAATTACAGCAGCCCGGTTTAACTTGCTTTACACAAAAGTGACCGGTGTTGCCATCCTTTACCCTCAATCAGTATCCCTTTTTATGAAGATTAACAGCATACAGTTATTAAGGGCAGTAGCAGTTATCCTCGTGGTACATGTACACGCCATCGACTTACAGGAAGCATTCACCGTTTCCCATCAGCAAAAATTTTATTTCCTCGAAAACTTTGGTGCTATTGGCGTAGATCTCTTTTTTGGGATATCGGGGTTTATCATTAGTTATGTAGCCAGTAACTATTTTGGTGCGCGTGACGGGGTGGACTTCCTGAAGAAGCGGTTCCTGCGGATCAATCCTATTTATTATGTAGCCAGTGTGTGTTACATGGTATTCTTTTGTTTTTTTGACCAGATGTACCCCATCACGGCTATTCTTTACGGGTGGAGGGATACGATCTTTATGTTACCGGTATTGAACTCGCAGAAGTGGCTGGCGCCTATCCTGGTGGTGGGCTGGTCGCTGAGTTTTGAGTGGTGGTTCTATTTCCTTTTCTTCTTCCTGATCCTGTTCCGTACAAAATACAAAACCTTATTGCTGTTACTTGTTATTCCTGCGCTTGTGGCGGTGGGTCAGTTGCTAAAGCCAGCTGATTTCCGGCTGATATTTTACACTAACCCTATCATGCTGGAGTTTCTCTTTGGGGTGATCATTTTCTGGCTGTACCGGCATGTAAAAGTGGCTGCCGGCATAGCCGGGCTGCTGCTCCTGCTGGGCGTGGGCGGTTATATTTATAACATTGTGTATGGATTTGGAAATATTTCTGAACTGAGCAGTGTGACCGGTGGCACCGGCAGTTTGAAAAGGGTGTTATTGTGGGGGTTGCCAAGTGCGTGTATCCTGGCGGGTTGCATTTTCCTGGAGAAGCAGGGTGTATGGACAAAGCTCTGGAATAACAAACTGGGTTTACTGATAGGCGATGCTTCTTATTCTATTTACCTGACCCACTATACTTTTTATTATTTCATCGCGCAGATATATGCCGCCACCGGCTACTTCCTGAATGCCGATCTTTCCGTTATCGTACATATGGTGCTGGCGGTGGCGGTAGGGGTTTTCTTCTACTACAAGGTAGAGCGGCCGCTGATAAAGCTGCTGCATTCCAGGCCCGCTGCGCGACCTGTTCATACGGCTATGCCATGATTTAATATCAGATCAGGGGGTGTTGGGAATCCAGCCCCCTCTTTTCATCCACCACACCATGGGGTCCAGCCATTCGTTTACGGGTAACCGTTGGGTGAAGCCGTGGTTACCGGTGGGATAGAGATGCAGTTCAGCGGGAATGCCTCCTCTCAGCATGGCCAGGTAAAAGGCGATGCTGTTATTTACATTCACCACGGCATCATCGCTGGTATGCGTAATATAGGCCGGCGGTGTGTTATTGTTCACCCACTCTTCGTTGGAAAAGAAGGCAATTTTTTCTTTGGACGGCTCATTCCCTATCAGGTTAATGCTTGATCCCTGGTGTGCCAGGTCCTTGTTCATGCTTATTACGGGGTATACGAGGATCATGAAATCCGGGCGCAGATCGGTGTTTTCCTTATTGGGCACATAGCTCCTGGCGCTGTGGGTGCCCAGCGTGGAGGCCACGTGTCCGCCGGCGGAATAGCCTGCGATCCCAATTTTATGCGGGTCCAGCCCCCATTCCGCGGCATTCATGCGTACCAGTTTAATGGCCTGCTGTGCGTCCTGAAGCGGTCCTATGCTTTTATCGCGCATGGTGGCATCTGAGGGCAGCCGGTATTTTACCACGAAGGCGGTGACTCCTTTTGTAATGAATGCTTCTGCGATTTTGGTGCCTTCCTCTGCGAAGGCCAGGAAGGCGTATGCACCGCCGGGGAAGATGATCACCGCCGCCCCGTTGGGCTTTTCCGGCTTATAGATGGTGATGGTGGGGGCATCTGCCGGTGCAGTTTTCCCGATACTGTTGGGAATGGAATCTTTGTACAAAGGTCTTATTTCCTGGGCCTTTACGGATATAGCGGTAAATGGCAGCACAAAAACAAGGAGGGCCAGCATTTTCCCGATGCGGGGATAATTATGTTGAATCATCCGTCAAAAGAAAAAATTCCGGCCCGCCGGAGTGTTTTACAATTGTAAAAACGAGGTGATTAACAAATGACTCACCGGAATGGTAGCGTGGTAGTTTGCGTGTTTTTCTGCAAAGGCATAAGAAAAATGGGAACCAATGGTTTTCCCTTACCGGACACATGCTTGGATATCCTTTACCCATCTGCCTAAAAAATATTTTAAAAAAATTTCCGGAAGATGTCCAATTTCCTTTTTCCCGATCCTTATTGGTGTATAAACGAACAAATTCATCACCAATAAAAATTTAAAACCATGAAACAGAGAATCAATCTGCTGACAAAAGGAGCTAACGCAGTAAAAGCATTATATGGCGTAGGTGCATATCTTGCAAAATCATCATCCATTGAAAAATCCCTGCAGCATTTAATTTATTTCCGGGTATCCCAGATGAATGGCTGCGCATTTTGCCTGGATATGCACTCCAAAGATGCACGTGCAGAAGGGGAAACGGAGCAGCGCATTTATATGCTGGCGGGCTGGAGAGAAGCTACTGTGTATACCGACCGTGAGCGGGCTGCCTTTGCCTGGGCAGAAGCAGTTACCAGGCTTACCAACGGCGATGTGCCCGATGAAGTATATGACGTAGTTCGTCAGCAGTTTTCAGAGGAAGAGATTGTAGATCTGACAATAGCAGTTACTACCATTAACAGCTATAACCGTCTTAATGTAGCTTTCCGCACCTCAGCAGGAAGCTATACGCCGGGGATGTTTGCCGCCAAAGCAAATTAATCATATATTTCGTCCGTGATTTAAATTATAAAAAGATGAAAGAATTCTTATTGTTATTTCGCCAGTCGGAATACGCCTACCGCGAATTATCGCCGGATGACTTCCAGTCGCTGATGAAGAAGTGGCAGGATTGGGCGGGCGGTATTGCTGCACAGGGCAAACTGGTGAGTAACGGCCGTCGCCTTTCTACGGAAGGGAAAGTATTAAAACCAGGAGGCGTTATTACCGATGGTCCGTTTGTGGAAATCAGGGAACGGCTTGGCGGCTTCCTGGTAGTGCAGGCCGATACGCTGGAAGAAGCTACTACATTGGCTCATGGCTGCCCGGTGCTGGATGCCCAGGGCTGTGTGGAAGTGAGGGAAATAGTTTCGTAACCAGTATCAGGGGAAATAAAGAAAACCACTCTTTCGTTAGAGTGGTTTTTACTGTTTTAGTATGGAAAAGGAACACGAATCACTGAAGGATTTATTTAAGCAGGAATTCTCAAAGATGGTAGCTGTGATCAGCAAACTTTTCGGGTTGCAGCATATTGAGATAGCAGAAGATATTGTGAGTGAAACATTTTTACTCGCGTCGGAAACATGGGGCGTGAAAGGACTCCCTCCCAATCCTGCTGCCTGGCTTTATACCGTAGCCAAACAAAAAGCCATACATCATTTCAGAAGAAATAAAATATTCGACAAAAAAGTACTGCCTGAAATAATGGCCAGGCAGGAACTGGTGGATGATGCCGAAGCGTTGAGTTTCTCGCAGGAGAATATCAAAGACAGCCAGCTGCAAATGCTTTTTGCCATCTGTAATCCGTCTATTGCCAGCGAGGCACAGATAGGGCTGGCGTTACGCATCCTTTGTGGTTTTGGGATAGATGAAATTGCAGAAGCCTTTTTATCCAACAAGGAAACCATTAATAAAAGATTGTTCCGGGCGAAAGAGAAACTGCGCGAAGAAAAGATCAGGATGGAGTTGCCCCGGGAAAATGAAATTCCGCAGCGGCTGGATAATGTCTTGCATATTATCTACCTGCTTTTCAGTGAAGGATATTACTCCCAGACACAGAACCAGATCCTGCAACAGGATCTTTGCCTGGAAGCGCTCCGCCTGGGATTAATGCTTACCGCTTACGACAAAACCAACCGGCCCAAAACAAATGCGCTCATTGCCCTCATGTGTTTCCACGCTTCCCGCTTCAATGCCAGGCAGGCCGGCGAAGGCGAGGTGGTGCTGTATGAAGCGCAAAACGAAGCGCTGTGGGACCAGGCATTGATCAACCAGGGCATTTATTTCCTGCAGCTTTCTGCTGAAGGCAATGAAATCAGTTCCTATCACCTGGAAGCCAGGATCGCTTACTGGCATTGCATGAAAGAGGATACGCCGGAAAAATGGGAAGAGATCCTGCAGCTATACAACGCGCTGCTGATGATCAATTACTCCCCCAGTGTAGCGCTAAACCGTACCTTTGCCCTGTATAAAGCAAACGGGCAGCAGGAAGCGCTGGCAGAAGCAGAAAAGTTGAAGCTGGAGAATAATCATTTCTATTATGTGCTGCTGGGAGAACTGTATAAGAATATTGATAATGATAAAGCAAAAGCGAGCTTTCATAGAGCCTGGCAGTTAGCTAAAACAGATACCGAAAAACAAGGCATACAAGTACAAATAAACCGGCTTACCGATGAGCATACACACTAATCTGATCAGGGCTATGGAACATTTCATCCGTATGAATGAAGCCGAGAAGCTATTCATTTCCTCGTTGTTTGTGAGCCGGGAATACCAGAAGAATGATTATTTTCTGCGGGAAGGACAGGTTTGCCGGGAAGCGGGTTTTATTGAGAAGGGATTGATCCGGTACTACAGCATTAAAGACTCCGGGGAGGAGCTGACATTTGATTTTGGAAAGGAAAATGAATTTACCTGTAATTACGAAAGCTTTCTTGATCATTCTGCTTCGCAGCGCAGCATCCAGTGTATTGAGCCAACCACAATACTGGCGATTTCTTATGAAAATCTTCAATTGCTTTACAGCAAAGTAAAAGAAGGGGAAAAATTTGGCCGGTTGATTTGTGAGTACCTGTATTTGAATGCCATAAAAAAAATCACTTCTATTTATAGCGATCAGCCGGAGCAACGTTATCTGCAATTCGTTAACAACTATCCCGACCTGCAGCAGCGCATCCCGCAGTATTATATTTCTTCCTTTGTAGGCGTAAAGCCTCCGTCTTTAAGCCGGATCAGGAAAAGGCTGGCGATGTAGATTTATTAACCTGGGTGAACGAACCCGTGGAAAGCTGTTTTTACCTTTGTTGCATCATCATAAAATAATGCAACAAATGAAAAACACATCTGAAAAAATCGCCTTTTACGCCACCGTATCCATGGGGATATTGCTGGTATTTATCGGGCTTCGCTTCCTCCTCTCCCCGCTGGTGGCGGAAGCTGCTTTTGGCATCCACGTACCTGTAAACGGTAATTTCTCCTTTCATTATATCAAAGGTATCCGCGATCTGTTTACCGGCATTGTTATACTTGGCGTACTATGGACCGGCGAGCGGCGTGCATTGGGAGTGCTATTACTGGCAGGAGCCATTATCCCGGTGGTGGATTTCAGCCTGGTGTTGCAAAATCCCGTATATGAAACCGGCAAACTGATTCCGCACGTGGTAGCTATTGTAATGGCGCTGGTGCTGGGAGGTTATTATCTTTCTTCCACCGCCCAAAAAACATCCCATGCTCTTTAATATTGTGTTGCTTCTGCACTTCGGATGCTTTTTAGGATATCTCGCTATATTGGTGGCGCAGCGGACCGATTACCATACAAAAGTGCGCGACCATAAAGGGCTGATACTGGGCATTGTACTGCTGGTAACCGGTATCATACTGGTGGCGCTGAAATATCCGCATGTCAATTATTACAAAGTGATACCCAAAACCGGCCTGTTCGCGGTGGTAACGTTCATCAATATACGTTTCACAAACAAAGTATTTACAAAGCCGGCTTACTATGCGTTACTGGCGTCAACGCTGGCAGCCGCCTGCATAGCGGTATGGCATTAAAAAAGGGAGCTAACCAATATGGTCAGCTCCCCATCGACATCATTGCTCTCTGCTATTGATAATTATAATTATCCCAGTAAGGATTTTTTGCTCTTGCTGCAGCAGGCACCCAGAAAATCGGGCTGGTTAAATTATTTTCTCCTGCTACTTTCTTGAAGTTATCCGGGTTGTTGGTCAGCTCAATAGTTGGATAACGTACTCTTTCCGGCATTGGTTTCCATACGGAAGTATGCCAGGTGAAGGGTTCCAACTTCGGATGACGGGTCCTTCTCAGTTCTGCCCACAGTTCGTAAGGCTGGTAGAGGTTCAGGTGAATATACTTTTGCTGCATCAGGATTTCCATTTTGTCGTCCAGTGTAGCGGCCAGTGTAAATTTGGCTTTAACCACATCGCCCCATGCGCTCACTACTGCTGCAGATGGTTTCGTAGGGTATACCATGGCTGTTTGCTGAGGTGTCATCTGGGTTTTAGCGTAGCTGCTCAGTTGATTAATGGTGTACCAGAAATCTATCGAGTGTGTTACCTCGTCTTTGATGTGTTCCTCAGCGGATTTGCCAGTATTCGCTAATCCTTTCAGCGCTATTTCCGCCAACAGCAGATCCAGCTCTCCCAATGAACTCATATAAACCGGCATCTTCGCATTCTGGTGGAAGGTAGCATGGTTGTAAGTAGATTTGGCATTGGTAGAAAAAGTAGAAGCGATATTATCTGCATACGGATAATACCTTTCTCCGCTGTTATACAATGCCGTTTGTTCTTCAATATTAGCAGATACACCACGGTAATCCAGGTATTTGGTAGGCATAGCCAGCACGGGCAGGCGTGGATCATCAATCCCTTCCTGGTAAGCAGGTGTGCCGTAGTTCATCCTTTTCATGATGATGTTCGGGATAAAGGAGGCGAAGGTATTTTCATACACCCCACGAATCCATGTGCCGCCACCGGTGGGATCAATATCAAACCAGTAGAACCAGTAAAGATCTGTTTGTGGCAAAGGCTTAGCCAGTGCTGCCTGGATCAGCGGTTTGGCATATGCTTCTTCCACTCCGGCGATTCTTACCAGCAATTTCAGGCGGGTAAAATTGATCAGGGATACCCACTTATTGATATCACCGTGGAAGGCTATATCCTGCTCCGTAAATACGGTTTTGGCATCGGCCGACATCTGTGAATAGGCAGCGGGCAGTTCATCCACAATAGTTCCCAGTTCCTGTATGATAGACTGGTAGATCTCTTTTGGATCATCGTATTTAGGGAAGAGGTATTTAGGTTCTTTTTTTGCTCCCTGGAAAGCATCTGAATAAGGAACCGAATTAAAGAAATCTACCAGCTTGGCGCTTTGGTAACATTTTATAAAGCTAACCAGTTTCAGGTATACATCTCCATCCTGTTTCAATTGCCCGGTACGTGCATTCACAGAATCCCTGATCACTTCATAATTCTTCAACCGGGTATAACTGTGTTGAAAGAAAGATTGCCCGTTGATGGGAGAATCATCAAATCCGTTACCGGTGGTTAAATCATTGTATGTGGAGAACCAGTCGTAGCGATAAGATACAAACCGTTGCACCACTTGCTCATAGCCGGTGATACTGGTACCTCCGTTGAGCAGGTAATACCACTCGCCGTAGTCCTGTGCAAATATTTTATTGTTTGTAAGCACGCCGGTAAATAAGCCGGGCACCACATCTATAGTACTGCCGGTGGAGAGCTTGTCTTTGTCGTAGAACCGGTCTTCCAGGTCTTTTTTACAAGCTCCCAGGACGGAAGCAGAAAGCAGGAAAATATATAAGTAAGCTTTTTTCATTTTTTTCAGTTTATACATTAGAAAGCAACATTTAACCCCAGGGAGTAAGTCCTTTGGGAAGGGTAGATGGTATTTTCCACGAAAACATCTGCACCCAGTGCTCCTTCCGGATCAATATTGGGAATAGATTTGTAGAGATAGAACAGGTTACGGGCAGCTGCGGTGACAGTGAGCCTTTGCATTCTTATCCTTTTGGAAATTTCCGCGGGTAATGTATAGGAAAGCGCTACTTCTCTCACTTTGATGTAATTGTTTTTGAATACGCGATCCGGTGGGAAAGAGGTAGCCAGGTCGTTTGCATAGCTTCCATAATAAGAAGAAGCACTGGTGATGATATCATTGGTTACATACTTCCCATTATCATCAATTTTCACACCGGGCAGGACCAGACCATCGTGATACACCTTACCATCCGCAGACTGAGCAGGCGCTGGCTGTGAATGCTGCCACGGCACGTTCTGTTCGTTAGAATTAATATAATAGGCCAAACCGCCGTTTTCTTCATCGCGGTATTTCATGGTATTTTCTAACTGCCCAACACCTGTTAAACGGTTGTTGGTGTAGCTGAAAATAGTACCGCCGTATTTGTAATCCAGCCCGATACGGAAGTTGAAGTTCTTATACTGGAAGTCGGAAATAAACCCGCCGTATACTTTTGGCATTACATTGCCGGCTACGGTTGATTTCTGATCATCGAGTATATAGATACCCTGGTTGTTGACTACTTTATTGCCAGCTTCATCACGTTTATAATCGTTCATTACAATTTCACCATACGGGCGACCTTCATCTGCATGAATAGATGCAGCAGCGCCATTAATCAGGTTACTGAAAGGATAATTGGTAACGCCCGGATACAGGTCTATTACTTTTGATGCCTGGCTGGCGGCATTCAGGGTGAGGCTCCAGCGGTAGTTTTTACCTACCAGTGGTACGCCTGTTAATGCCAGTTCAAAACCCCAGGCCTTTACATCACCCGCATTCACGATCAGACCAGTGGAACTGGAGGCTGAAGAAATAGGTAAGCTGATGATCTGGTTGTAGCGGTGGTTGGTATAGAAAGAGAAATCGAGGATCACCCTATCCTGTGGCAGGAAGGTGTTGTTGATCCCAATTTCAAATTCCCTTTTACGCTCTGGTTTCAGGGCGCCCGGTAACAATTTGTCGGGAGGAGAAACGGAGTTGGCGCCTGTACTTGGCAGACGAGTGTATCCATACAGGTTATTGGCGAAATAACGGGTAGTGCCGTTACCTACATCCGCCCAGGACAATCTCAGCTGTCCACTGTTTACGCCGGCAAGCCGGTAACGTTCTGTATAATTCCAGGTAAGTGCAGCGCCCGGATAAAAATACTTGTTGTTTTCCGGAGGAAGAGTAGAGTTCCAGTCCTGGCGACCCTGCAATTCCAATGTAAATTCATTCTTCCAGGACAGTGCTGCTGAGGCCAGCAAGCTATATAATACGTCAGAACCTCTTGTATAGTTTCTGAGCAGGTGTGCATTGTCGGCACTGGGTGTTCCCAGCTGATTGGAGAAAGAATACCAATCGGGGAAGGTAAGTCCACCAACGGTGCTGGTGGCCAGGTAATCCACATTACGCAGGCGGTACACACCGCCTCCAAATGCGAACAAACGGAGATCGTTGTTCAGGAATGATTTATTATAGTTCAGTAACGCCTGGTAAGTTTGGGTGGTAGCGTTTTCCTTTGCTACGCCAAAACTTCCTTTGTCTACCGTGGGAAGCAACCTGGTTATACTTACCTCTGTATTATAATTGGTGTTATCATAATCCAACCCCGCCTGTCCTACGAGGAAAATATTCTTCGTAAAGTTTAATGTTACTTTGGCAGAGGTAATCATGTGGATGTTTTCATCCTTGTAGCGGTTCTTTTTGTTATTCCAGATATAGTTGCCAAGTAAGTTAAAGGCATCGGATACACGTGCATTGGAAAGATCCCTTTTATAGCCGGTGGCATCTGTATAATAAGGATATACCAGGTTATAATCATAGTCAACCGGGTATCCCCATGCTACCGGTCCATCGTTCTGGGAACGGCGGTTTTGGGTAGAGATGCTGTAAATGTTGGAGATCACTTCAAAGGAAGCCAGTTCGGATGCTTTGATATTACCATTGAAGCTAAAGGAGTTCCTTTTCTGCCAGGAATTATCACCGGCAATATCCTGGTAATTATAGTTGGTATAAGAAGCCCTGATACTACCCTTTTCATTGCTGCCCGCAATTGCTACGTTGGCAGAAGTAGAATGACCGTTCTGGAAGAGTGACATAAAGTTATTCGCGTGTGGCGAATTCTTCACCATGGAACTATCGTAGAACATCACATTGGCACCATCGAAAGCAGGACCGAAGCTGAAGCGCTTATTGGGCAGCATCCTGGTTTTTACGCCATTGATGGTTTCATAGGTCGTATCATAAAGGTTGTCGCCCAGCCCATATTTGGTTTGCAGCTTCAGGTAAGATACCGGTTGTTCTATGGTGTGTTGTATGTTACCGGTCATACCAAATCCTTTCACATTACGGCCGTTTTTGGTAGTAATGATCATTACACCGTTGGCGGCATCGCTACCATACAATACGGTAGCTTTTGCCCCTTTCAGGATATCGATTGATTCGATATCGTCCGGGTTAATGTCATTGATACCGGCGCCATAGTCGAATCCTTGTCCCACATCACCGCCTATCTGTGTTTTACGGTCGCTCAGGATCACGCCGTCTACCACGAACAGGGGTCTTACGTTCTGATCGGGGTTCATACTGGCTGCGCCGCGGATGTTAATCCTAACGCCGCCCTGCGGACCGGATGCGCCCACGTTTACGCCTACACCGGCTGCTTTACCATACAGGGCGAGGAATGGGTTCATGGTTGAACCGGCCTTGGTAAGTTCATCACCTTTGATGGTGCTGATCGCGTATCCGAGTGTTCCCTTCGGGCGTTTGATACCGAGAGCGGTAACCACCATTTCATTCAACCCGCTGGAGGCAATGGAAAGTGTTACGTTCAGGAATGTGGAGGTGCCGAGGGTAACTGATTTTGATTCATATCCTACAGAGGTGAATACCAGTACTACATTGCCTTCCGGCACATCAAGACTAAACCGGCCCTGTACATCTGTGGTGGCGCCGTTTTTAGTGCCTTTGATGAGAATAGTGACGCCGGGGATGGGTGTTCCGGTACTGTCTTTTACCAAACCGCTTATTTTACGGAGTACTACTTCCGGTATGGCGATGAAGGGAGTGGCATTTTCCAGCCTGATATCTTTCTCTTTTACAGCGATGATTTTGCCGATCACTTCATAACTGAAGGGTTGGTTTCTGAAAAGCAGTGCCAGTACATCTTCCAGCGAACCATTCCGGATGGAGATATCTACCGGCTTGCTTTTCGTGAGCATAGCATCTTCATACCAGAACCTATAGCCGGATTGCTTTTTTATTTCTTCAAATACCTTTTGGATCGGTGCGTTCTTTTGCGACAAGGTTATCTGTTGCGACAGAGATTTGGCGCTGATCTGCAAACAAACTACCGTTAAGAGGATAGCCGTAATCTTCATTTGCTTAATCAGTTGTTTTTTTATCCTCAGATGGGCACCTGATTTTCGGAATCTCAGGACGCGATCTTTGATGGTTGATAATAGCCCAGGTACAAAGACGGGCTTTGCATGACAATTAGATTGCATACATTTGTGGTGTTTGGGTTGAGATAAATCTTGATTTCTGATAAGTATTGATGTCAGGTACCAGACCCAGGCTCTTTTCCAGGGGCGGGTGAGATCGCTCCTGGTTTTTTATGCCGGTTCTTACCACACGTCATTCAGGGACCTTTGTTCATGGTAATAGCAATTTGGTTGATATAATGAATAAGATACTTACGGCATAACGATCAGCCTGCGTTGTTCCATTTTAAAATGGATCCTGCTGATTTCCAGTAATCGCAATAATTCTGACAAGTTCGCGTCTCTCGGAATATCTCCTGTGAAGCTGCGGACGGGTATTGCGCCGCTATATACTACTTCCACATCGTACCATCTTTCCACCTGCCGCATGATTGTTTTGATGTCTGCACTTTTAAAAGAAGTAAGTCCGTTTTTCCATGCTACCGCCAGGCTTACGTCAGCATTTTCTATTACTTTCATTTTGCCATTTGGCTCCAGCAGTGATTGTTCTCCCGGCTTTAATACACTGGAAGCATTTGCCTGGCTTACTTTTACGGCGCCTTCCAGCAGGGTAGTTCTCATGGCAGCTTCATCGGCGTAAGCCATTACATTGAAGCTGGTGCCCAATACCGCGATACTGGCGTTATTAACGGATACAAAAAATGGCTGGCTGGCATTCCTGGCTACTTCAAAGTAGGCTTCCCCGTTTAGTTCCACCCGGCGTTCCTTTCCAACAAAGGCAGTTGGAAATTTCAGGGAAGAGGCGGCATTCAGCCACACTTTTGAGCCATCCGGCAGTTCCAGCTGATACTGTCCCCCTTTAGGGGTTTTTAATATGTTATAGGCTATACTATTGGCAGCTGTCTGCTTGTTTTGGTCGTATTTCAGCATTCCCGGGCTCACATGTAAATTCACATCCCCTTGTTTCGCCAGTGTGCCCTTCAGTGAGCTATCCAGCGCTATCACATTCCCGTTTGCCAGTGTGAGCATGGCTTTTGTTCCGCCCGGTTTCACATCTTTTTTTATATTTTCTGTTACCACAGCTGGTAACTTATCTGCTTTCCGTGTTTTGGTGACCAGCAGCAAGATGCTGGTGGCGACGATCAATAATAATACAGCAGCGGCCCAACGCTGCCAGTAAACCCATTTAAGCGGCTGCCGCGCCGGTACCTGGTTTAGCTGGGGCGAGGGAAAAAACATGTCATCTTCCTCACCGGACTGTATCCAGGCTTCTTCGATCAGCAATTCCAGCTGCGTTTGATTATCTGCCGCATTTAAAAAATCACTTAACTCGGATTGTTCCGCCTGGGTGATTGTTTTACCCGCATATCGGCTAAGCAGGTAGCGCAACCTGGTATTATCCATCAGCATAGATTGATTCTACCCTATAAGACAGCAACAAGTATAAAAAAGAGGTAATGGTGTAAGAAAAAAAATTTACCCCCTGAAAGGTGTGGCCAGAATAAGCATCAGCAAATTAATTTCCGGATGCGTCATTGCATAACTCCGGATGGAACGCAGGGCCAGTACCATGTGCTTCTTAACTGTTTCCAGTGAAATGGCCATGCGCTCGGCAATTTCAGCCTGGCGGAGACCTTCATCCCGGCTTAAAAGATATACTTTCTGACGCTGGGCCGGCAGCTCTGAAATGGCCTGGTCTATGATGCGGCGGTAATTCCGGATAACAGTATCATCTTCCTGGTCGTGAGTAGCCGCTATACTGGTTTCCCATGCCTGTTTCCTGGCCAGTTCCCGGCCAAGCTTTTTCAGGAAGGATATGCTATAGTTCCTGGCTACTGCATACAGGTAAGGATGAAAATGTTCTACCTGCCTTAACTTCTCCCGTTTTTCCCAAATCCGGATAAATATTTCCTGTACAATCTCTTCGGCCAGCGGTTTGGACCCCGTCAGCTGCATAACAAATGCTCCCAGCCTGTTTTGGTAGGTATGAAATAAATGTGCAAAGGCAGCCTCATCGCCCTGCGACACCCTGAATAGTAAATCTGGTTCACTATTTAATTGCACGGTATTCAAAATAAATGTAAGTGCTTCCCCCGAAGCTAATCTGGTTGATATAACGTAAAGGTATGCATTCCTGTGCTGATAAAAAATCACACCTTTCGACCACCTGCCGGAAATGTTAATTCCACATCAAGGATTGTTAACCAACAATTAATTTCCACTGCAATGAACCAAATAGTATTCTCCTGTATTTTTAATATAAATACTTCCATTATGAACCTGAAAACCCTTTTGGTGGCCCTGGCCATCCTTTCTCTTTTTGGCTGTAAAAAAGACCTGGCAATTCCTGATGCAGCAGCTGGCGATGAAGCAATGACAAAAAACGCTGTAACCGGCGCTTTAAGCGTAACCCTTACCGGCTGGATGAGCGCCATTGCAGACAATACCAGTCTCACGGCCCTGTCTATTCCCGGCACACACGACAGCGGCGCCCGTGTGGAACCGGTTGGCGGCACCGCCAAATGTCAAAACCTCAGCATCCGCGAACAACTGGATGCCGGTACACGCTTCCTTGATATCCGTTGCCGGCACATCGGCGATGCTTTCGCCATTCACCACGGTTCTATTTACCAGAACCTCAATTTTACGGACGTACTTACCGCCTGTTATGATTTCCTGGCAGCAAATCCTTCAGAAACGATTGTAATGTGCGTAAAAGAAGAGTATGATCCCACCAACAACACCCGCTCCTTTGAGCAAACGTTCGACAGCTATACGCAGCTGCAACCTTCCAAATGGTATCTAAGCGATGCGGTTCCCAACCTCGGCCAGGTAAGGGGCAAAATCGTGCTGCTGAGGAGATTTGGCGCCACCAGTACCCCAAAAGGTATTGAAGCCACCAACTGGGCCGACAATACCACGTTTTCTATCAATAACACCAACTCCTCCCTGCGGGTGCAGGACCAGTATGTAGTACCCGATAATAACGCGAAATGGACAGGCATTACCAACCTGCTCACAGAGGCAAAGAACGGCAGCCAGTCGGTACTATATATCAATTTCACCAGTGGGTATAAATCCCTGATCTTTGGTATTCCCAGCATTACTACCGTTTCAAATGCCATTAATCCACAGATCAACACTTATTTTACCAGTAACACGCATGGCAGATATGGTATCATCCCGATGGATTTTGCAGCGGCCGACCGGAATACGCTGATCATTAATACCAATTTCTAAAGATATATGGTCAATAAATGAAAGGAGGCCGCTTCATCGGGGATGACGCGGCCTCCTTTTTCCCGGTTTTTAAAATGCCGGGAAGTTGTTATCTTTAGATAACTCCAAAAAAGATTCATCAGACAGCTATCCCATAACAGTATAAAACCATTGTGAAATAATATTCTTACCCCCAAATTTTAAAAATCAATTGTTATGAATTACCCCAACAAAGTAATTAAGGCTGGCGAAACAAACAGCCAGATTGTAAAAGCCATTCAACAAAGACTGATTGAACTCGGTATCGGTACTCTACAGGGCACAGGCACCTTTGGCCCTAAAACTGTGTCTGCCGTAAAACAATTCCAGGCGCTGCACCGCGACCGGTTTGGTAATCCGCTTATTGTGGATGGTGACGTGGGCGCCATTACCTGGGAAGTATTGTTTGACGATGGTGTACCGGAAGAAACAAATGCGCCCAATACGCTACTTGCCAAAGCGATTGAAGTGGCCGAAAGCCAGATTGGCGTGATGGAAGTGCCTCCTGGCAGCAACCGGGGACCACAGGTAGAAGCCTATCTGGCCAGTACCAATACCCCTCCCGGCAACTACTGGTGCGCAGCCTTTGTGTACTGGTGCTTCAAAAAAGCCGCAGCAGACCTGGGTATTGCTAATCCCGTTGTTAAAACTGCCGGCTGCCTGGACCACTGGAACAAAACAAAAGCGCTGAAAATCACTACCGCAAAGGCTATCAACAACCCCTCCCTGATAGTTCCGGGCAGCATCTTCATTAAAAGCCATGGTGGCGGCTTCGGTCATACCGGTATTGTAACCGCTGTAAATGGTGGCTTTATTGAAACCATTGAAGGCAATAGCAACCCCAACGGCAGCAGTAACGGGATTGGCGTGTTCCGTATTAAATTCCGGAAGATAAATTCCATTGAAAAAGGGTTCATTATTTACGGATAAATCTCCTGCTTCCGGGCCGCCAACCTGTTGCCCGGAAGTATTACTTCATTACAAATGCCGCTCTTTTCATTTTATAATAAAAAAGATATTTCAAATGACCTTTTATTCCCTTCTTTTTTGATTAAATTCATTAGCGAAAACCTAAGTGTACTACCCCAAATAAATACCCTCAATAAATGATACCTCATTGGAAAGTTATCCAGGAAGTAGCAAATCGTTTTGGTGACCGTCAGCCACAGTTTGAAGCTGCCGAAAGAAAGCTGTATGCCTTACGGGAAGCCAATCAGCCTTTAGTACAACTGGAAGATAATCCCACACGGGTGCAATATCGTGTGGCCCGCGAAAACACGCCCCTGGTGGCAACTGCGCTGGAGCGGATTACAGGCACGGCCGACTTCCAGGACAAATATGTACTGGACAGGTTATCTGAAATGTCCAGGGCCGTGTGCCGTATCCTGAAAGGCGGGACGCCCATTGGCACCGGTTTCCTCGTAACAGAAGACATCCTGCTAACCAACCACCATGTGATTGAATCGGCTGATGATGCAGAAAACATGATTGCAGAATTCAACTATGAAGTGGACGCTACTACAAAAGCGCTGAAAAGAAGCGCTTCCTTCAAACTGGATGCCCGCAAGTTTTTTATGACATCGAGCCTGGAAGTAAGTAAAACTACGCTGAACAGCGGTCTCGATTTCACCCTGATAGGTGTAAGCCTGACCGGCACTTTCGGTGAATTACTGTCGCAGTTTCCCCCAATCCGTCTTGACGGCAACCTCGGCAAAATCATTAAAGGCGAATCCTGTGTAATTGTGCAGCACCCCAACGGCCTGCCTAAAAAAGTGGTACTGAAAGATATCCGCTTCTTCTCTGAAACAGGTACCCGCCTGGTATATGAATCGGATACACTCCCCGGCAGCAGCGGCTCCCCGGTGTTCGGAATGGGTACCTGCGAGATCATTGCCCTCCATCACAGCGGGCTTTCCCGCACGGATGATCAAAACCGCGTACTTACCCGGAGTGGGCAACTGGCCACCCCTGAAACACCGGACGACGAGATTGACTGGATCGGCAATGAAGGCATTAAAGTGAGTGTAATTGTCAGCGCCGTGCGGGAAGCCACGTTAAGTCCGGATATGGAAAAGGGCCGCCGCGCTTTATTAAAAGATACCGACAATATTGCACCGCAGCTGAAGCAGGCCTTACCCGACCAGGCCAGCGTTCGTAGCGGTGTAAACAATGTAGTAACAGCTGCCGCTATGAGCAATAACAGCGCTCCATCCAATGTTCCCGATATTCCTTCATCTCCCAAAGAAAATACTATGGATGTTCCTTCATCTGCCAATATTAGTACTCCCACCGCATTTATAATCTCTGCATTGAATAAACCGGAAACGGTGTCGCAGATAGAAGCGGTATTATCTGTAAAATATCCGCCGGGCATTAAGCTGTCGTTGCTTACACCCGCCACCGCCGTTGCCGGCAAAGAAGAGTTGTTTACGTTTACCACCAACTTCAGTGGCAACGCGCATGAAGAAGCCGGAAAACTGGCACAGGTACCAGGCATCTTTTATGCAGAAGCAGATCTGCCTTTATACCTGAATGCCGATACCGTTAATATTATCAGGAAGGGTGGCGGTCCTGCCGAATCCGGCTTTCTGTTTGACGACGGCTATGGCACGCCCAACGAAGATGCTTTCCTGAAAAATTATACGGTAACGGCTGTGAGCAAATTTGTTGCCGGCCGGAAAGCAGAAGAATACCGGCGTTGGAACTGGTACGCCACCGGGTTCGATAAGATACTGCTGACACAACAAACACCTGCATCGCCTCATGAAAAAGGCATCCGTGTAGTACAGTTTGACACCGGTTATACCGACCATTCCAAAGTAGCCGGTGCATTTGACACCGACAACGATTATAACTTTCTCGATAATACCAATGACGCGTTGGACTTGCGCACCATTTCGCTGGGAAAGCAACCCGGTCATGGCACCCGTACCGGCAGCCTGTTAATTGGCCACGACTTTTCACCTGCCGCAGGTAACGGCAACTGCGGCTTACTGGCTCCCGATAATTACAAACTGGTTCCCTTTCGTATAGCCGAAACAGTGGTCATCATCAACAGGCAGCAGCAACTGGCAGCAGCATTGGATGCAGCTATTGCCCAGGGTTTTGATATCATTACCATGAGCATGGGCATTCCCCCTACGCTCACCACTGCACGGCTGGCAAAAAAGGCATATGAAAGTGGCGTTATCTGGTGCTGTGCAGCCGGTAACAGCGTGCAGGCGGTAGTAGCGCCCGCTGTGTTTCCCGGTACTATTGCGGTGGCAGCATCCAATCCGCTGGACAGGGAATGGACCGGATCTTCGAGAGGAGATACAGTAGATATTACTGCGCCGGGAGAAGATGTGCTGGTACCCATCTGGCAGGCGGCAGGCGACCACCTGGAAGGTTTTGCCTATGGCGATGGCACCAGCTACGCCACACCGCATGTTGCCGCCGCAGCAGCCTACTGGTTGGCAAAATACCAGGACCAGCTCAGGGCGCCGGAATATGCCGGCTGGAAAAGAGTAGAAGCTTTCCGTCAGGCGCTGAAAGACTCTGCCCGCAAAAGCGATCAACTACCCACGAAAGGTTTTGGAAGTGGTATTCTCAACGCAGAAAAACTTCTAAACACTCCCCCTAAACCTGCCGGCAAATTAAACAACCAATACAACGGCTGGAACGAAAGCGCTTTCCTGAACTCGCTGCAGGGCTATGGCGAAATAGTAAAAACTTACTGGAACAAACTTCACAATGCCATTTTTGGTACGAGAAGAGGCAACCAGGAATCGCTCACCGCTATTTCCACTCCAATGTCCGACAGCGCGCGGATGCTGGAAAGCGCCACCTTTGGAAAAAGCAGAAGCGCCTATGAAAGCACCACTCCTGCCACCTATCCGGATCTGCTTCAACGGTTTAACACCGTTCAGTCTATTATTGAAAATGCCGCTAAATAAGTGACCCCATGACAAACAAGATATTCGACTTTCATTTCCATCTGCTGTTTAAACATTATCTCAGCAATGGTACCCCTATAAATGAGCAAGTGAAAACCACCGGCCTGGCCAGTTTGCTGAACGATCTTTTCGGCGGACCGTTTAATAGCCAGTCGTCACCCGACCAGGTGAAAGACAGCCAGCTCTATCTGGGAGTGGCTTCTATTATCAGCCTGGAACATGCTTTTGCCCGTAGAATTTTGCATGTGCTCGGCATCGACTTCTCCCATATATTACCTTTAAACAAAGACATCGTAAATAAAACCAGGGACGGTAAAACCAGCTACTACGCCGAGTTTCAGCAACAGGTAAAAATGTACCTGGATAGTAAGGCCATCCTGGAACAGGCGCCCTATCATATAAAATATACGGGGAGGAAAGATTGGGAAGGCAAAACGCCGCAACAAATAGCAGATGTGCTGAAAGATGATAACACACAACGCTACCTCATTTTTTCTATAGAAGGCGGTCATAATTTGTCCGATGTGCCTATCCGGGGCGCCGCGTTATCCAGGACGCCGGAGCTGAACCTGAAAGATATCCAGGATAACAGTGAACTGGATTTTATCAGCATTAATCTCTGTCACCTCAGCTATATCCCGGAGCAGCCGCTGGGCGGGTTTGCGCAGGGACTTAACAAGCAGGCGCAAATAGCTTTCAGCAGCGAGGACTTCATGCCTAAAGCTGGCCTCGGACTTACACAGCTGGGAAAAAAGGTAATACGCCAGGCGCTGCTGCATGAAAAGAGACCGGTGCTCATCGATCTGAAACATATGAGCGTATACACGCGGTTTCATTATTACCGTTACCGCGAATCGCTGATCAATGAATCGCCCGCCGTCAACAGGCTGCCGATCATCACCTCTCACACTGGTTTCACATTCACTTCATTGAATAACTATCTCGCTAAAAAACAATTCAGATCCACCACTGGTCAGCAGGATGGCGTATTGGTGAGTATAGTGGAATCTGAAAACCGGAAAATCGGAAAAACAAACGACAGCATTAATAGCGGTCTTTATGGCAATCCCTGGACTATCAATTTATTCGATGAAGAAATTATAGAGATCATGAGCTCGCGGGGAATGATCGGTATCAGTCTTGACCAGCGCATCCTGGGTGCAGAAAAAATGGTTGACAGTAACCGGCCTGAATATTTTGATCCCGAATACATTGCCCGGGAAGAATGGGAAAAGCTTTTCAGGGATGGTCAACTTCCAGGCGCAGAGAAATTATTTGATTTCCTGAGCATTCCTTCGAGGGCGGAGCGGCACCTGATGCTGTTGTGTCTTCACATTATTTATGCCGTGAGGATCGGGAATGCCGGCATGGGATGGGAGCCTGGTACTTCACCGTGGGATCATATCTGTATTGGCTCTGATTTCGATGGACTGATTAATCCTATCAACCGGATAGATAATATCCTGAAATTATCCGACCTGGCTGCCGGGTTAAAAAAATATTTACCCGTTGCCGATAAATATCTGAATACGGGAGATGGTAACAATGCGCGCTCACTTCGCTACAATCCTGCAGACGGATCACTGGATATGAATTACCTGGAGGAAGTGATTGGGAAGTTTATGTATACCAATGGGCTGAATTTTACCGCGAGGTACCTGAGTAACTGGCAGGAATAGCGCCGATTTCAAATATCTGTATCGTAGTATAAGATCATTGTTTAACAACCACACTGCGCACAGGTGATGCTCCTCTATGCGCCGCATACACTTCATATTATAATTTAAGATGATTATTCCATTTTGTATATAAGAATCATAGTCGTAAATTGATAACATAATTATCACCAGCAAGCGCGAAATCACCTCATGGAGCAAGTACAAATTGGTAAGTGTGTGTACATTCTGAACACAGGTAAAAACCTGTATAAGATCGGTAAAACGCAGGACCTGCATAAGCGTCTGGCGGCTTATCATACACACCTGCCCGTAATGTTCCGTGTTATCAGGCAGTATGCAGCGTTGAATATGACAGACCTGGAAGAGAGTCTGCATATTGTTTTTCAGCATAAACGTGTAAAAGGCGAATGGTTTGAGCTCAGCAAGAGCGACCTCATCATCTGCGATAATATTGCCCGGAACTATGCTCTGCAGGCCTTACAGAAGCAGCACCGGAAGTATACTGACATTGCTTTCAGCGATAATCCCCTGTTACAGGTAATGGAAGCCAATGAAAAATACCTGCAGGATTATTCCAGGATTGCTGATGACATTAAGCTGGGACTTAATAATGACGAGGTATTTGAGCTTCATGAAGGCACGGTGAATAAATCCATTATTGAAACGGTGAGGCGATTAATGCGGTACCGTACTCCCAATTCAGAATTCCTTGGCAAATGGCTGCGGGTAGTAAACGAGCTGAGTGATGGCGTTAGTGAAAGTACTATTCTCCAAAAATACAAAGGCCAGATCAGCCGTTCCACTATACAAATGATCAAAAGAATTTTACGTAATCAGTTGTATTGAGACCGGCGGCTCATTCCACTTTCTTTGCGACAGCTACACCATTTTGAATTTTTGTTAATCCTGTAACGGTTCCATTTTTATCCAGGATGAACACCAGCTGCGCATCTAAATTTCTTGCAAAAAACCCACAAGTATCATAGGGAACTATTTCCTGCCTGATTTGCCTGCGACCCGGGCCTGTGCCATATAACCGGTTACCATCCCGGGTAATGGCAAGAATAAAGTTATCCGGAAACTGATATTTCCCAATATACCTTTTCAGCGCTTCAGGGGGAATATTTATCGCGTACAGGTTGTTCAGTTTAATACCTGTCCGGATGAATGTAACTGCTTTCCCCGCTGTTTCAGAAACGAGCCCGCCGATACTTCCGTCTTTCTTCTTCAAAAATTCTATGATGGCCAGGTTGTTCTCAAAATAAAATTTGTCATTCCCAAAAGGGATCAGCTGTTCTTTCGGTCCTCCTTTTACAAAGTACAGGAGTCGTCCATCTTCATAAGATACGGTTCTTTGTCCCTCTGTTGCTGATTCATAGATGGCTGCATATGATTTAAGTTGCGCTATGGGCAACCCGATTTCGTTGGTGTGATAAGGTTTACCGATAGCTATGCCCGCAATTTTTGATCCGATGACTTCAGGGTTATTGTTTTCACAGTTGGTAAAAACAGCCACAAATACGTTCTCCTGCGGAAGATAAACAGCGAATGTTGAGAATCCATTGATCAGGCCATCGTGTTTAATATCCAGGCTTCCCTGGATATTTCCCAGCCACCAACCGTATCCGTAACCAGTGGAATTTCCTTTGTTCAGTTGATGGGAGGTATGTGCTTTTTCCAGGCTTTTTTTACTAATAACTTTCCCATCCATCAGGGCTTTATTCCAGATGTACAGATCTTCAACGGTAGAAAGAATGGAACCTGCTGAATAGGGTTGGGTCATACTTAGGAAGTCGGCATTTTTATATGTGTCGTTGTCTTTTTGATAGCCACTGATGCGGCCGGGGATTATAGATGCAGTATTGTCGTAGCCGGAATTTTTCATTCCTAAAGGTTTAAAGAAATTTTCACTGATATATGCTTCATAGGGCATACCCGAAATGCGTTCAATAATATAGCCCAACAGCACATATCCGTTATTATTATAGCGGAAACTCTCGCCGGGCAAAAAGTCTGACGGCTGGTATTTAAAGGAATCAATCAGCGCCTGCGGAGTAAAATCGCGCTTTCTTGCTTCAGCTGTCCATGCGCCTGCACCGGTATTTATTCCCGAAGTGTGCGTAAGTAGCTGTTCAATGGTAACATCCGGCACAGGATAATCACTGATAAATTTAGTGATCTCATCCTGCAACGATAATTTTCTTTCCTCTGCCAGCTTTAAAATTGCGCAGGCGGTAAATTGTTTGGTAATAGAACCTATCCGGAATACATGATCAGACTTCAATTGTACATTCAGCTCCAGATTAGCTTTACCAAATGCTTTTTTGTAAACAATTTTATTTGCTTTAGCCACCAGCACGGCAGCTCCCGGGCCTGCGGATGGAAACGTCCGGGCTAACATGGCATCCAGCTCTTTTTCCAGGTGCTGACCAAAGGATATAAGTGGCAGATATATCAACATGGAATACAGCGCTATTATCAATAATTTTCTCATGGTGTTTATGTTTAATCCTTAAAAAAGAGCAAAGGCTTCCCCTAGCGGGTTAAACCCGCCAGTTCTGGCTGCAATAAATGAAGCAGGAAGTATTACTTTTTCTTATCTATGCTCTTTAGTACAAAATAGGAGACTATCAAACTAATTCCCAAAAACAGGAATATGGTAGCCGGCAGTATAAAATCTCGTATTCCATCAATATTTAATGATCTCAAAAAAGTTCCCAGTACAACTCCCAGGGATATGCCAATACTCACAATGCCAAGAAGCAATATAAATAACAGGTAGTTGGTACCTCCTTTAAAATAGTCAGAAGGGAGTCCTTTTTCAATAATGGTCATTCGCTCTTTATACCTTGTTGTGAAATAGTAATAACTTATCCCGAAAACGACAAGTGCAAGCGAAATGATTAAAGATGCGGACGTTATTTGCATGACTATATTTTTAGATATTTTTGAGTTCCTAATAATAAGACTGCTAAAAAGCCAAAGTGGTCACAATGTGACCACTTTGCTCCCCAGGTAGTCTAAATCATGAGATGGCAACCCACAGAGAAAATAAACAGGAAAATGAAATATGGAATAAAGCCATAAATGGCGATATAAATAGTATTGCCGAATTGGTAAATACCTATAAGGACTTTTCTTTTACAATTGCAAAATCTGTTGTTGCCAATAATGAAGACGCGGAAGAGGTAGTACAGGATGCTTTTATGAAGGCATTTGCAGCGCTGGGTAAGTTCAAACAGGCGTCCAGATTTTCTACCTGGCTATACCGTATTGTTTATAATACGGCGTTGACAAAACTTAAAAACAGGAAAACGCCTACTGTCAGTATAGACCAACAACCCGAAACCGAACAGGATGAGGCTACAGAAAATCATGGATGGAATCTGGTAAAGGACGCGGAAAGAAAAAGATACGTCACCTTAGCGCTTAACAGGCTATCGAAGGAAGACCGGCTGGTACTAATCCTCCACTATATCGAGGAAAAGAATATTGCTGAAATCTGTGAGATCCTTGGCGCCGGAAAGTCTGCCATAAAGATGCGTTTATTAAGAGGAAGGAAACAGCTGGAAGCCGAATTAGGGTTATTGTTAAACC
The DNA here is from genome assembly GCF_050434025.1 of Chitinophaga sp. W3I9. Taxonomy (NCBI): domain Bacteria; kingdom Pseudomonadati; phylum Bacteroidota; class Chitinophagia; order Chitinophagales; family Chitinophagaceae; genus Chitinophaga; species Chitinophaga sp. W3I9. The sequence goes on along the minus strand of NZ_JBNPWC010000001.1, from coordinate 1,455,150 downwards.
ATGAAATAAGAAATTTACTATGAAAAATAATAATACGTCAGAAGATAAGCTCCCGGCTATCCTGAAAGAAGACGGCATAGAAAAGCCGTCGGAATTCTTCTCCCATCGTTTAATGCAGGCCGTTGTACAGCAACAAAAGGAAAAAGCAGCTGCAATTTTTAAACCTGTCAATTGGATAGGAAAATTCATTTTGGGTATCCTCCTATCATTTAACCTCCTGTTACTTTATTATTTGAACCCCTTACGGGAGCAATCTGTACTATTCATTGCCATAGCTGCGTTCTTAGCGGGTACATGGGGCGTAATTGCGGTGATAAGGAGATTCTGGGTATCAAGTTAAACTATCTGTGTCTGATGAATTAAGGGATATGCGTACCGCAGCCCCTCCCTGGAGTTGATGGCTATGCAATCCTTGGCTGCTGGTTGATATCTGAGCCACGATTATTCGTGAAATTATCTGCGGAAGCCGGCGCGATCAGTTTTAAAAGTCAGATTACATTGTTTGCCCGTTTTTCTCTACTCAATTGTTTTCTAAATATATTTTGTACTAATTGGTAAAGTATATATCTTTACGGCAGCAAATTACTTCTATATGACACACTTCACGCAATAATCATAAACAAACACCCGCCACAAACGATATTTTTTTAATTAATAATGTACCAAATAGTACAAAAATAAAATTCAGATGCAAACACTCACTACTACCCCCGTTCTCCACAAAACAGTTACTGTCAATCATCTCAATATTTTCTACCGCGAAGCCGGTCCGGCAGACGCGCCCGTGATATTGCTGCTCCACGGCTTTCCATCCACCTCGCACATGTACCGTGATCTGATCCATGACCTGGCCGGCAGGTATCATGTAATAGCCCCGGATTACCCGGGATTTGGTCAAAGCAGTATTCCCCCGCAATCAGCATTCGATTATACCTTCGATAACCTGGCCCTGGTAATAGAACAGTTTATCGACAAGCTGGGATTAACAAAATTCAGCTGGTACCTGCAGGACTATGGCGGCCCCGTTGCCTTCCGCATCATTAGTAAAAGACCAGAACTGGTGGAAGCACTGATCATACAAAACGCTAATGTATATAACGAAGGATTGGGCCCGGATGTACAGGAAATTGGCGCATTGCAGCAGGCCGGAGATGAGAAAGCATTACTGGCAGCTATTGTGCATAAATTAAGCCTGGAAAAAATCAAGGAAGAACATCTCCTGGGCGCGGCCAACCCCGAAAATGTGAGCCCCGACAGTTATGAACTGGCACATGCCTATATGTCGAGGCCCGGCGTGGAAGCAGTACAGGTAGCCCTGTTTCAGAATTATGGCACCAACTTCCCCAGGTACCCTGAATGGCAGCAATACCTGCGTACGCATCAACCACGGTTGCTGGTAGTATGGGGCAAACACGACCGCATCTTTACCTGGCCCGGCGCAGAAGCTTATAAAAAAGACGTACCCAATGCAGAAGTTCACTTACTGGAAGGCAGCCACTTCGCACTGGAAGAATACCATGAGGAAATAGCTGCCCTGATACATGATTTCTTAAAAAGATAATTACTAAAAAATATTTTATGTCGCACACAAAAATTGCCATCAACGGATTTGAAGAGTACACAGCGACATCATCGGCAGCCACTACGGCTCCCTCTTTGATGCCACTCAAACAAAAGTTTTATCTGCAGGGCAACAACAGATTGTAAGAGTGGTGAGCTGGTACGATAATGAGATGAGTTATGTATCACAGTTGGCTCGTACCGTCATCTATTTTGCCCGGTTAAAACAGTAGTAATTTGCTCATAAAAAAATGCGTCCCGGAAATCCCGGGACGCATTTTTTCTTTACATCTCTTTTTCTACTTCACTACCTCTACCCACTTGCCTAGTGCGAAAGCATGTATGGTATTATCATACATCGCCTCGCAAGAGGTTGCCGGCAGATAATACCTGCCGAGATAGGCAGCGTTCAGCAATACATTATAAGTACGTTTCTTGCTTTCTTCTATATTGAAATAAGTGTATACCCGGTCGTCACGTATATCCATATACGTAGCTGGTGAAGAATGGAACGCGCTGTCGTTTTCCATCAAACGGGTGTTTATTATTTCCCAGCCGGAAGGGAAGACCTGCGACAGGGCCATTTGTTCGTAGTACCCTCTTTTACCAGGGTTATTGACGGTAACGGTAGCCATAAAATCGCTTCCCTGGCGCAATGTAGCCGGGTCTAGCGGTTTGCCATCGCGGGTACTGAAGCTTACCTGCATGCCCAATATATCCGGGTTATTGGTAGCCAGGGGTTCCTGACCAGCATCCGGCTGGCCCTGGAGGATAAGGCGCACGTACAACACATTTTGCCCGTTATTCTGGATGCTGATATTGCCCGCACTGCCGTTGACCGCAACAGGTATTTGCGTAACAAAAGATTGCCCGTTTACACTGCCTTTGGTACCGTTAATAGTATACGCAAAACTCATCTTGCTGCCGCCCTTGTTGTTGCCGCAATATTTGGCAACGGCAATCAGTGAATAAGCAGTTGTTTGTGTGCTGTACCACTGATCGTTTTGCGATAGTTGCGCAGCAATTTGTTTCACGAGTTCATTAGCGCGGTTACGTTGTCCCATGATGGTGAGCGTTTCCAGGATCATAGCTTTGTCGCGCAGATCAGAGCCAAAGGTGCCGCCCAACTGTGTATACGCTTTCACCTCGGTGGTAAGTCCCTGGATAAGGGAATTGGCTACTTCCGGCTGACCGGAAAGCTTATAAGCCGCAGCAAGCCGCCATTTGGCCGGAACGGACAGATATTTGAATTCTTTTAACCGGTTCATTGCACCCAGTTCCGGTGATTTGGCCAGTGCCAGCAGGTACAGGCGGTACGACTGTGTAAGATCTCCACCATAGAAATTAAGGGTGCTGGGCGCCCAGGTACCGGCCTTATTACGCTGGTACTTCTTCCACTGATCCAATAATCCCGCTGGCAACGTATAACCTTGTGCCTGTGCTTCTATAAGGAAATGACCGCCATAGTTGGTACCCCACTCATCAGAGTTTCCTTCACCCGGCCAGTAGCTGAAACCACCGTCGGAAGTCTGGAAACTTTTCAGCCTGTTGATACCCGCTTTCACGTTACGGTCTACTTCTGCCCGCTGACTTTCTTTCAGATCCATCAACTGGTTCAGCACCAGTTGCGGGAATACGCCCGAAGTGGTTTGTTCAATACAGCCATGTGGATACTCTATCAGGAATCGCAGGCGTTTGCCCAGGTTGAGCGACGGAATGGTAGATACTTCCAGCACACCGGAGTTGGTGCCTGTCATGCCCACCGGGCTGAAAGCAGATTGCCAGCTCTTATTTCCCTCCAGCGTATTTTCAATAATGTTGGTGATCACCGGGTTGGGATTACGAACATTCAGCTCAATGTTTTCTTCTGCCTTTTCTGCACCACTGGTGGCTGTTACTTTTATTTTAGCTACGCCCGTTTGCGGACGTACTTTTACGTCGAAGTATACAATTTGTTCCCCAGGTTGAGAGAAGGTCACCGTTTTAGTTTGTTCACCTACAACTTCCAGTAATGAGCTGGTAGATAAACTAACGTTCACGTTGCGGATATTAGGCTCCAGGCCAAACACGGTTACCGGTACCTGGATGGTTTCTGACGGACCAAGTACACGTGGTGCGGTGGTGAGCAGCATCAAAGGTTTCTTTACTGCTACCGCTTTTTCAGCAAAGCCATAGGCGCCGTCCTGTCCGGCTACCACCATTGCTTTTACCGATCCTATGTACGGCGGCAGCTTAAATTTATGTGTTTGTTTTTGTCCTGTTTTCAGGTAGAAGGGACCCATGTATTTTACCACGGGCTTAAAGCGGTTGGCTTTAGCGCCACCTGCATTTTTATCCAATCCTTCATCACCGCCTATACTCAGGATACGGTCCATATCCGCTCCCCAGGCGCCTATTACGTAGTCGAACAGATCCCAGGTTTTTACGCCGAGTGCTTCCCTTGCATAAAATGCATTATGAGGGTCTGGTGTTTTGAAACGGGTAAGATCGAGCAGGCCTTCATCTACAATAGCGATGGTATAGGTCATTGGTTTCCCATTACCTTCACTTACGGTGATGCTGGCTTCTGTTTCGGGTTTCAGCTTGTCGGCCATGGTGATTACCGGTTTCAGGACAGTGCCCGGATCCTCAATGGAAATCGGAATAGTCCCATACATACGGATTGGCAAATCGTTGAGGGTTTGCGCATGTGGTTGCAGCAAACTAACGTTCACGTATATATTGGGCGTCATCGATTTTTCTGCCTTGAATTTAAAAGTAGTCTGTCCCTGTTTGGTAGTGATCCAGTATGTTTTCAGCACTTTGCTGCCGGATTCAATGCTTACCAGTCCGCGGCCGCCTTCACTGCTTGGAATGGTGAGGTTAATATCATCGCCGGTTTTGTAGGTTTGTTTATCGGAGGTAAACACCAGCATGGAGGCCTCAGCAGGATTATCCTTCTGCATCCTTTCCGCCCAGCCGGGCCAGTCGATATACACCGCTTTACCTGCGGTATGACCGCTTTGCAGGTCTTTTACCCTGATCAGGTACCGGCCCCAGTCCGGCGAGTTTACGCGCAATTCCCATTTACCTTTACCATTCTGCAGGGTAACGGTTTCTTTACTGAGTAACTGGTTATAGCTGTCTTGTGTGAAGTTGGAATAGTCGTCCTGTTCACCTTCATCCCACCACCATCTCCATTTGATCTTATATAGTTCTACCTGTACTTCGCGGCTGCCGGTAGTGAGATTGCCATTGCCGTCTACATCTACCAGGTCGATCGAATGTGGGCGGTCGGTAAGCAGCATGCCGGTAGTCCGGTCGCCTGCAGGAATGCGTATGCCGGCGTAGGAAGTGAAAGGATTATAAGGCATGGAGAAGTGGTCGATACTGAAATCTCCTCCCGGTTCAAATACTTTTACTTCAAAGTTAGCTTTCAGCTGGCCCGGTGCTACCTTACCCAGTTGAATATCTGCGTTCACAGGAGCGCTGCCGCTTTCACTCAGCGGGCCTTCAAAGATGGTTTTGTTCTCTGCCTCGAAATGGGTTACCGGGTCATCGAAAGCATAGTCCCCGAATTTAGGGAAGCTGGTGCTTTGCTGTACCAGCGACACATCTACTTTGGCTTTCAGATGCTGTGCAGTGGCGCCAAACAGCCACATGGCAGATAAGTTGCCTGTAGCGCTGCCTTTCGACAAGGAAGTGATACTGCCGAAATCCATTTTTATTTTGAGGCGGTTAGGCTTCACCGTTTCAATGCGTATATTTTTCTGGAAGGTGGCGCCGCCTACTTTTACTTTTGCCACCCAGTTGCCGGTTGGATCATCCGGTGCAGTAGCGGTAGCAAAGCTGTAGAAGCCATTTAGTCCTTCATGTTGATTGATCCGCTTGTAGAGTTGTCCTTTAGGATTATATAATTCCAGCGAAACAGGATGGTCTGCCGGTAATTTCTCTCCTTTATCTTCCAAAATAAAAGTAAGATAAACGGAATCACCGGGACGCCATACGCCACGTTCGCCATAGAGGAAGCCTTTGATACCGTTTTGTACTTCTTCTCCTTTCACATCAAACCGGCTTAATGGAAGCGAGCCGCCATCGTCGAGTTTAAGGTAACCTCTCTCATTTTCTTTTTTGGCGATGAGCAGGTAGGGTTTGCGTTTCAGATCAAAGGAGGCAAGTCCTTCCCCATCACTTTTAGTTTTGAAGATGACCTGGTTTTGATAGTCAAGTAACTCCAGCTCCACTCCGATGAGCGGTTTGGTGTCGCGTATATCGGTTACAGCCACCAGCATGCTGTTATCGTTTCCTCTTTTGGCGATGAGACCGATGTTGGAAGCAATCACGTTGCGGGATGCCCATTTATCTTTGCTGTAGTAGGAGTTGGAGCAGGCATCATTGCGGCGGTCCCAGTTATAGCCATATGGATAGTAGCTGTCATACCGTTGCCAGAATGAGTCATCATCATCAATTTTTTCTCCGCCATAATATTCTTCTTCTCCTTCCTCATCGGAAGACGCATTGTCACCATCCTTGGTAGTATCTGCGGAGCAGGCAGTCATAGCGTATGATTTCCGGAAGCCGATAGTAATGCGGTAAATGGCGCCGGGTTCGGTGCGCAGCATTTTATCCAGGTCCAGGAAGAAGCGGTTCTTCTTATGCAGGTTCACAGATTTATCTCCATCGAGACGGATAGTTTTTTCTACTACGGGCTTGCCTACACGACGGAGCTCCTGGCTGCCGTCGAGGTCATTCCGCTGAAGATATTGCGGCACATTATTCTCGTAGATTTTTATAATGGAAACGTCCACGGCATTGAGGTTCACCGCTTCAAACGGCATCACCAGCTTATTACTTTCCGGGAGAATTACGCCTTTGCCGGGAATGCTCACGCTGGGTAAAGTATTTTCAAAGTTAACGTTGGCGCTGAAGGTTTTACCTAAGCGTTTATCCGTGATGTTTATAACGCCTTCATTTACGATGACGTTATAGCTTCCTTCCAGCCGCACCGGTGCATATACGCTTACTTCGCTGCCATCAATGGTGTAACGCAGGTCGCTTTGACCGCTGATGCCGATCAATCCTTCCAGGGTCTGGGCCATACTTACGGGGTCCGAAAACTGTACCAGGAGATGTTGCTCCGGATCTGAGAGCGCTTTTACATTCAATACTTTAAAGTCGCCGATAGCGGGAACTTCGATGGTATTTTTCCCGGTATTATCCACTTTCAACGATCCGCCGTTCCAGCTCAGTTCCATGTTACGGGCAATGTTAGCCCGTGCAATGTTGGCAATGGTGAAACGGGAAGTACGTTCTGCGGCATTGTGTTGCCAGGTAATAGGTAAGCCTTTACCGGCGTATTGTGCGGTGAGTATTTTTTCAATCGCCTGCGGGTCTTCCACATCCGCTGTATAAATAGCGCCGGTGCAGGTCATGCGGTCGAGTGTATTATTAGTGCTGGCTTTCAGCCCGAAATTCTCAATAGAGAATGATGGCTTGATGATCTTGAATTCAAAATCAAACGATTTGAGTTCCTTGGGCACTTCCAGTATTTTGCCAAGTTTAAAGTTGGCTTCATACGTTTTACCGGGTTGCAGGTTTTCATCCGGTCTGAATTCGATAGTGGTGGCATCAATCCAGTAAGCCTTTCCTTTGATGGAAGGGGAAAACTCAAATACTTCCTTTTCCAGGGGTTCGTTCTGAGTATGGGTTACATTGGTTTGTGAGGTGAGGTGAACACGGATGGCGCTTTGTTTGGAAATGATCCCCGCGGTATATGCCTCAATGTACCGGGCAAATTCGGGGTTCATTTCTTTCTTCGCCGTACGGCAACCATTGATCACAAACAGGGCGGCCAGGAATAAAAACAATGCTGCTACAGCGGTAAGCCTTTTTGTTGGGTGCATCGGGAAAGCAGATTAGGTGATTAACTATTAGGTGCGAATGTCGGGAATTTTCCTTAAACGCGGATTTTGTCTTTCTCAGGATTACGCTGATTTTACTGATTAGCTGGATTTTTACTTTTGGATTTTTTTTGATTTTCTTACTGATTAATATAACTAAGGGAGATAAGAGCGATATATCCGCTTCCATCTCCCTTAATCCTTTATAAAATCCAAAAGTAAAAATCCAGCTAATCAGTAAAATCAGCGTAATCCTGAGAAAGACAAAATCCGCACTACACCATTTCACCCTTGTCCAACCGGATGAACTTATCTACACACGAAGGCAGTTCATCTTCGTAGTGGGTAACGAAGATGAGTGTCACCGGCATGTGTTCACACAACTGTTCTATTACTTTTTTGAAATGTAGCTTTTGTTGGGTATCCAGTCCCTGGCAGGGTTCATCAAAGATCAGCAGGGGTGGATTTTTAACCAGGGCGCGTGCCAGCAGGGCTAAGCGCTGGGCGCTTTCAGGCACCTGTTTGAACGGTGCTTTTTCATGTTCCGCTATATTGAGAACGCTCATCCAGTCGCGGGCCACCTGTTGCTGTTCAGCGGTAGCTGGCCTGGTGCTGCCGATTACATCGGAGAAGCCGGAACATACTACCTGGAGGCAGTTGTCGCGGGAGGTAAAATACTGGTGTAATTCAGGGGAAACGAAGCCGATTTTTTTCTTGATATCCCAGATGCTTTCGCCGCTGCCCCGCTTCCGGTCGAACAACCAGAGCTTATTGGCATATGCCTGCGGATTATCCCCATTCACAAGACTCAGCAGCGTAGATTTGCCGGCGCCGTTGGGACCAAGCAGCGCCCATTTTTCGTTTGGTTTTACCGTCCAGTTGATGCCATTCAGGATGGTGTTTTCACCGTATTTAATATGGATGTCTTCCATCCGGACAATAGTGTCGAACTGTTGCTGCTGACTGTTTTGCACCAGCGCGGCTATTTTATGGGCTTCCATTTCCGGCAGCGCTATTGCTGTTGCTGCGGGCAGCGGCAGCTGTATAAATTCACTGCGTGTATACTTACCTGTTATACCGCCATTTTCCAGGGTAAGGACATGTGTAATATGCTCAGGAATTTCATGGGGAGCGGTGGCCAGCAATACAGTGGCGCCACCGGCAATGATTTCATTGATCATATTGCTGAAATCTTTCCTGGCCTGCACATCCAGCCCGATGTAGGGATTATCCAGCATAAGCAGTTGCGGCTGTTGGATGAGGGCACGTGCAATCATTACCCGGCGGGTTTCGCCATTGGATAATTTGATGAGCCGTTTTTCCAGCAGCGGCGCAATGCGGAGAGGCTGGAGTAATGCCGGTACTTCAGTGAGTTCCAGGTATTCCGTTACAGTAGGGGAATTATCAGCGTCCATACTATTGAAGCGTTGCTGATAATAAAAATCCGTGGTAGTATTGGAGAGATTCCGGAAAGTGTGATGATGCCCTACCAGGGCTACCAGGTTACGGTAATTAAACCAGGGATCTGTGACGGTATGTTGCCGGCACCACTCATCGTAAAAGTGGTAATGGATACTGCCATTGATGATATTAAATTTACCAAGAATGGTATTCAGCAGGGCTGTTTTACCGGAACCGCTGGGTCCTGTAATGGCCCACTGCTCTCCTTTGCTGATCTGCCAGGTGAGGGTATTGAATAATGTTTTATCAAGATACCTCACCGTAATGTGTTCCAGCGAAAGGAACGGTGTTTGCTGTTCTGTCATAGTTTGAACGATTGGGCTCAATATTCTTCTATCGGATATAAAATTAATCCGATTATTGAAAGCTTCCAGTAAATTTATGGCAAAGTTTGAGGGTATGATCTGGAATACAAAATCATTTGAGGAGTTAACTACTGCCGAGCTCTATGCTATCCTGCATTTGCGCAGTGAAGTATTTGTGGTGGAGCAAAACTGCGCCTACCAGGACCTGGACTATTCCGACCAGAAAGGACTGCATTTAATGGGAACAGATGAAGAGGGCCGGTTGCTGGCATATACCCGTATTTTTCCACCGGGAATCAAATTTAAGGAGGCATCTATCGGCAGGGTAATTACATCCCCGCTGGCCCGCGGCAAAGGTGCGGGAAGGGAATTGATGGAGCGCTCTATTGCCACGTTGCAGAAGCATTATGGCATGATTCCTATCCGGATAGGGGCACAGCAATATTTGCAACGGTTTTATACTTCGCTGGGATTTGAGCAAACCAGCGATACTTATATGGAAGATGGGATTCCTCACATTGAGATGCTGCGGCGATAACGCGGATGTTGTCTTTCTCGCTGATTACGTTGATTTTGCTGATTAGTTTGATTTTTACTTTTGGATTTTATAAAGGATTAAGGGAGATAGAAGCGGATATATCGCTCTTATCTCCCTTAATTATATTAAATCTAAAAATCTAAAAAAAATCCAAAAGTAAAAATCAAACTAATCAGCAAAATCAACGTAATCAGCGAGAAAGACAACCTCCGCGTTATCGCTTAGGTATTTTCTTCTTCTTCACTTCTTTATCGGGCGCGTGTTCTTTTATCCGGTAGAAGGGGATAGCGTATGAAATGGTGTATTGCACATCAAAAACTGATCTTTTAGAACCATTACCAAAACCGGGAATGACGAGTGGCGTCATGTTATCGGTTTTTACGTTGTTAACCAGGATGCGTTCCCGGATGTTCCAGCCCATGAAAAAGTTCTTGAGCACTTCTACTTTCAATCCTACCAGGAGCTCCACCCAATGGGCATTTACTGCGGTTTTGGGGACGCTGCCCGTGAGATTATCGCCCCAATAGGTATTTTTAATGGAGTAGGTGGGAACCGAATAATTAAAATGAGAGAATCCATAACGGAAGCCCACATAGAACATATTCTTTTCGGAAACATATTGTCTTTTCAGAAAATTATAATCAATGCCCAGGGTAACAAACATACCATTCCCTTTATAGGTATAATTGGTATCGCTGTACGGGGTATTGGCATATCCGGCTTCAAAGGCAGCGTAAAGATTACTGTTGATACGAGCATCTGCCACGGCAGTTACTTCTTTTCTGTAAGGATAATAGATAGCAGAAACGATACGGCTAAGATCCACTCCTATCCGCACTGCCCCCGGAATAAACCAGGAGCTGTCTTTATGCGCCAACACTGCCGCTTTTGCTGAATCAGCCAGCACTTTATGCGTGGTATCAGCTTTAACAGCTTTGGGCAGCGTATCCGTTTTAGCGGCGGCCGGCTTGTTTTGTGCCGTGGCAGCAACGCTGAGCAGGATACTAGTCAAAAAAGAAATACAAAGTAAGATGCGTGTCATTACTGCTAGTTACGGACTTATTATTAATTACGACAGAATCGATGGTATGCATGGTGGCGATAACAGTATCTATATTAAAATAGGTACCAAAACCACATCCGGGGGAAATAAAATGCTGTTGCCGCGTATACCTGATCTTTAAAGTATCAGGCACAAAGCTGGAATCCACTTTCACGTAAAAGAGGCTGCTGTCTGCTATCGGTGATAGCTGGAAGAACAGGTCGCCCAATGCCTGGCTCCTGTAAATGGTATCTCTGCCAAATGCATATGCGGTTACTTTCGGCATAACAGTGTCTGATAATCTGTCATTGAGTTTGCGCATAAGATGCGTATGGTAATCATTCCGTAAAGTCTGATCGCATACTTTCGTTTCATTTTCACAGGCAATGATGCCCGCGAAAATGAAACAGGTGAGTAATATCTGGTAGATGCTTTTCATTGCTTGTTTACAGTTGGCAAGATATTAAATTCCCAGCTCCTTTTTGAGGAATCTGGCGGTATGACTTTCTTTGCAGGTACTTACCTGTTCGGGAGTGCCGGTACATAAGATGGTGCCGCCGCCGCCGCCGCCTTCCGGCCCCAGGTCTACAATGTAGTCCGCCATTTTAATAACATCCAGGTTATGTTCAATGACCAGTACGGTGTTGCCCCTGTCGACCAATTTGTACAGTACTTTTAACAGCAGCTGTATGTCCTGGAAATGCAGTCCCGTTGTTGGTTCATCGAGTATATAAATAGTCTTGCCGGTATCTTTCTTGGATAGTTCGGTGGCCAGTTTTACCCGCTGCGCCTCGCCTCCGGAAAGGGTTACGGCAGATTGTCCGAGCGTAATGTATCCGAGTCCCACATCCTGCAGCGTCTTTATTTTGCGGTAGATCCATGGTACCGGCTGGAAAAACTCCACGGCTTCGTCTACTGTCATGTCCAGCACATCGGAAATGGATTTGCCTTTATAGCGGATTTCCAGCGTTTCACGGTTATACCGGCGACCGTTACATTTTTCGCAATGCACATATACATCCGGCAGGAAGTTCATTTCGATCACGCGCATGCCGCCGCCTTCACAAACATCACAGCGACCGGTTTTTACATTAAATGAGAAACGGCCGGCATTATATCCCCGGATCTTAGCCTCCGGCACGGAAGCAAAGAGGGTCCTGATGTCGGTGAAAAACCCGCAGTAGGTAGCCGGGTTGCTGCGCGGGGTACGGCCTATGGGCGACTGATCAATTTCAATCACCTTATCTATAAACTCCAGTCCCTTGATGCTTTTGTAAGGCATGGGCACCATCTTGGAGTCGTAAGCGTGTTTAGAAAGAATGGGATACAGCGTTTCATTGATCAGGGTAGATTTACCGCTGCCGGAAACGCCGGTAACACAAATGAAAGTGCCCAGGGGCAGTTTCAGGTTTACATTCTTCAGGTTATTGCCGGTAGCGCCTTTCAGCTCGAGGAAATTACCATTGCCTTTGCGGCGTTGTTCGGGTACTTCCGGGGTGGCGTTACCATTCAGGTATCCCGCGGTGGGTGTATTGAGTTTAAGTATTTGTTTAGGCGTACCCTGTGCAATGATCTGGCCACCGTGAACACCGGCGCCGGGACCAATATCTACCAGGTGATCCGCATGGAGCATAATGTCTTTGTCGTGTTCCACTACAATAACGGTATTGCCCATGTCTTTCAGGTTGCGAAGGGCATCTATCAGCTGCATGTTATCGCGCTGATGTAAACCGATACTGGGTTCATCCAGGATATAGGTGATGCCCATGAGCTGGGATCCTATCTGTGTGGCGAGGCGGATACGTTGCGATTCGCCGCCGCTGAGGCTCCGGGTGGGGCGGTTCAGCGTAAGGTAGTTTAATCCTACGTTCAGCAGGAACCCGAGCCTTTCACGGATCTCTTTCAGGATATCCTTCGCAATTGCATTTTGTTTTTTCTCAAGACGGGTTTCGATATTTCCAAACCAGGCCAGGAGCTTATCCAGGTCCATGTTACCGAGTTCGGAGATATTTTTTTCATCAATCTTGAAAAACAGGCTTTCCTTTTTGAGGCGGGCGCCGTTACATTCGGGGCAGGTGCTTAGCTTCATGAAACCTTCTGCCCAGCTGCGTACATGATCGGAGGAGGTGTCGTTAAAATAACGGCGAACCATGTTTACTACTCCTTCGTATTCAGTGGCGTATTCGGTGCTGCCATTGCTTTCTCCAAATTCCAGGTCTACTTCCAGTTTGCCGTTTTCATCACCAAACAACAATACGTTGAGAGCTTTTTGCGGGATGCTGGAAATAGGGGCTGTTAAGGAAAATTTATACTTTTTGGCGAGTTGTTGTACCTGTTTAAAGGTAAAGGTATCGCGTGCTTCACCTAATGGTTTTAGTCCGCCGTCGGTGATGGATATGTTGTAATCCGGGATTACTTCGTCCATATCTATCTGGTAGATGGTGCCAAGACCTTTACAGCGGGGGCAGGCGCCATAGGGGGAGTTAAAGGAGAAGGTGTTGGGGCTGGGTTCTTCGTAGGAAAGGCCGGTTTCCTCACACATCAGTTGTTTGCTGTACTGGCTCACTTTATTGGTATCGTGGTCCATGATAAATAGCAATCCTTTTCCCATGGTGAGCGCCTTTTGTACGCTCTGGCTGATACGGGTGCGCGCATCTTCCTGAACCTGGATACGGTCTATCACGAGTTCAATGTCGTGGATCTTGTAGCGGTCCACCTGCATTCTTTCTTTCAGGTCTTCTATTTCCCCGTCGATCCGCACTTTGAGGTAGCCTTGTTTACGTACCTGTTCAAACAGTTCCCGGTAGTGGCCTTTTCGTCCACGTACAAGCGGGGCGAGGATGGCAAGCTTTTTATTTTTATAATGTTTGAAAACATGCGCCAATATTTCCTCTTCTGAGAAGCGGGTCATGGGTTTGTTGGTATTGTAGGAGTAGGCGGTTCCGGCGCGTGCATAGAGCAGGCGGAGGAAATCGTAAATCTCCGTGATAGTACCAACGGTAGACCGTGGATTTTTATTGGTCGTTTTCTGTTCTATAGAAATAACGGGAGAAAGTCCGGTGATTTTATCCACATCGGGCCTTTCCATATCGCCGATAAACTGGCGGGCATAAGCGGAAAAGCTTTCCATGTAACGGCGTTGTCCTTCTGCATAGATGGTATCAAATGCCAGTGATGATTTCCCACTGCCACTGATGCCGGTGATTACTACCAGCTTATTTTTGGGCAACTGCAGGTCCAGGTTTTTCAGGTTATGCTCCCGGGCGCCAAAAATGACTATTTGTTCATCTGCCGGGGCTTGCGCAACGGAAGTATCGGGTACATTCTCTTTTTTCTTTGCCATAATATTAAACTACTAAGCTACGGCATAATTGCGAATTTTCGGTTCTGTAATGCTAAGAATTTTAGCGAAGTGAGGGGAGGGCGCCCTCGGCGCCTGTAAATTGTCTTGAGCAGGATTTTGGAATTAACTGTGATGGCACTGATTTTACCACTTTTTGTTATTAATTTAATTAAGGGAGATGTAAGCGGATAATTACTAATTGTAATTACACGGATTTCCTGATTATTAACAAGGTCGTTAACAGATTCGGGGAGATAAAAGCGGATCTATCCGCTTTTATCTCCCCGAAATATTTACAACAAGAAGTGGTAAAATCAGTGCCATCACAGTTAATCCCAAAATCCTGCTCAAGGCAATTTACAGGCGCCGCCTACGCCTTATATTTTTTGAATATTACAATCGCGTTGTGTCCGCCAAAACCGAAAGTATTGCTCATGGCTACGTTCACCGTACGTTGCTGTGCCTTACCGAGGGTGAGGTTCAGGTTGGTAGGGATGCCTTCACCCAACACGGAAGTGTTGATGGTGGGTGGAATGATATCTTCCTGTGTGGCTTTGATACAAGCGATGGCTTCAATAGCGCCGGCCGCTCCGAGCAGGTGACCTGTCATGGATTTGGTAGCGCTGATATTGAGTTTTTGCACATGGTCACCAAAAGCGGTAACAATGGCTTTTAATTCGCTGAGATCTCCTACTGGTGTGGAGGTAGTGTGTGAGTTGATGTAATCCACATCGGTAGTCGCGATGTCGGCATCTTCCAGGGCCTGTTCCATACCTAAGCGTGCGCCCATGCCTTCCGGATGGGTGGCTGTGAGGTGGTAGGCATCGCAGGTCATGGCGCCGCCAATCATTTCTCCATAGATGGTAGCACCCCTGGCGATAGCGTGTTCATATTCTTCCAGGATAATAGCGCCTGCGCCTTCACCCATTACAAATCCGTCGCGTTCTATATCGAACGGGCGGGAAGCGTGGGCTGCATCTTCGTTGCGGGTGGATAAAGCTTTAAGGGCATTGAATCCGGCAATACCGGCGCGGGTTACAGGAGCTTCAGAGCCACCTGCCACAATTGCGTTGGCTTTACCCAGGCGGATGTAGTTAAAAGCATCTACCAGGGCGCTGGTAGAGGAAGCGCATGCAGAAACTGTACAGAAGTTGATCCCCATGAAACCGTATTTCATAGCTATCTGGCCTGCTGCAATGTCACATATCAATTTAGGGATAAAGAAAGGATTGAATTTAGGGACAAAGTTGGCCTGTGTAAATTCAACGATCTGTTCTTCGAACGTAAGCATCCCGCCATTGCCTGATGCCCAGATCACCCCAATTTTAGTTTTGTCGATGTTGGCATTATCGAGGCCGGCATCCTGTACTGCTTCCTGTGCAGCCGCCATAGCGTACTGGGTGAAGCAATCCATTTTGCGGGCTTCTTTCTTTTCCATATATTTTTCCACCTCAAACCCCTTGACTTCACAGGCGAATTTTGTTTTAAACTCTGTGGTGTCAAATTTAGTGATGGGGCCGGCGCCACTAACGCCTGCCTTCATATTGTTCCAAAAAGTATTTACATCATTCCCGATAGGTGTCAATGCTCCCAATCCGGTAACCACAACCCTTTTCAGTGTAACAGTACGCATATTTTTTACTTTAATAAAAAAAGTTAGAGCGCAAATTTAGTTACTTATTGTTATGATTAAGCATATTCATTAAGATAATATAATATAACTTTTTGGAATTTACGATGAAGCGCTGTGCAGACGCGGGTTCGTGCGCATGAGGGCGCAGGATCTGACAGTTCCCTTACTCTTTTCCTGGCATTTTTATCTTAAAAATGTGAGAATGCAAGGGAATTGTAACCTTATAAAAGAAAACCTCCCGTAAATAGACAGTAATATTATCAGGCTGCAGCCACAGCTGCCGGTACAGGCAGTGCGGTAATTTTACGGGTACGCTGCTTCAGAAAGCAAATGATTTCAGCATCTGTCTGGAAGCGGTCGCCGATATTCACAAAGTGTTTTGCCAGCAGGTCGTAACGTTTGCCCATAAGGAAAGCCCATACATGCAGGAAATGGATGCCATCAAATACGATAGCTTCGTTGCTGATGTATTCGTCCAGTGTTTTAGTGAAGTATACGGGATGCTCTGTCCAATGCATGTTTGGTTTTACGTGATGACTGATATGATAGCCATCGTTCCAGCATTTATGGTTATACTTTGTATTGATACAGGTGATGCTGTTTTTATAGGAATTATCCGGTTCTTCCGGGCAGATAAAAGCATGTTGCGCCCAGTTGCCCACCATCATGATTACGCGGGAAATCATAAACGGTAATATAAATACCACGAAAGTAGCAGGGAAGTTGATAAAGGATAAACCAACGCAGGCGCCGAGAAATAATACTTCTCCCCTTACCAGTTTTACCATCAGTTTACTTCTTTTTCTCTGTAAATGATAGCGGGCGGTATCATAAACACCGAAAGTGATAAAGCTTCCCAGGTAAGAAAGAAATCCACGGAGGGAGTCGCGCTGGTAGATCATGGTGCAGCTATCATCGTCGGGCATATTATTTTCCGGATGATGCATGCCAATATGATGAGAATAATAGCCTTCCGGCGTTTGGCCGAACAACGGACCGATGGCCCAGGGCAGATAATTATTCCAGAACTGGTATTTTTTTTCAAAGAAAGCACGGTGGCTGGTGCAATGCAGCATCAGGCCAAAAGGCCCTTTGAAAGTAAAGTTATTCAGGAACTGGTAAGCAATAGCAGCGCCCCACCAAACCCAGTTATTTATTCCGGGAATATACATGAGGATAGCCAGCGGCCAGAGGGTGAAAGTAATTTTCAGTGTCAGGTACACAAAGGGAAGGTCGCGTTCATCCCTGATCCAGCTTTTGAAAAGACGGTCAAGTGCAGTTTCATGTGTAGGCTTGATGTAAACCGGGTCAGTAAGTTGAGAAAGTTGCTTCATATGCTCAGTGTATTTTTTACTACAGTTGTAATAATGTTGGCCAGGAGCCGGTAGATTATTATAACGTTCCCACGGAAGATATATTATGCCGTACGGGGCTACTGAAGATAACCATTTTTTTCTTCCCTGGTAGTAATTACAGGTATTTTTGTAATTTCCGTTTCAATGTGTATCTGTCAGAGGGTAACATACCCTGTAATATGTAATAGATGGATGTGTGGGAATGTCCAGGTAATTCCATTTTCATATATGCCAAAACCAATCACTATACATGAAGCGATTAACCCTTAAGGATGTTGCAAAAATGGCCGGAGTAGCGCCTTCCACGGTATCTTTCGTTTTAAACGGAAAGGGGAAGCAAATGCGTATCCGCGACGAGGTAGCCACCAGGATCATGCAGGTGGCGGAAAAATCCGGGTATGAGCCTCACCGTATGGCGGTGAACCTCCGCACCGGGCAATCCAAGACCCTGGGTCTGATTGTGGAAAGTATTTCCGGAAGTTTTTTTGCAAGTCTTGCTAAAACAATTGAAACGGAAGCAGAGCGCAAAGGATACAATGTGGTGTATTGCAGCACCGAAAACAATGCGCAGAAAGGCGGGGAGTTAATCCGTATGCTTGGCCGGCAAATGGTAGACGGTTACCTGATTACGCCTGCACCAGGTATGGAAAAAGAAATCCAGCAACTGGTGCACCAGCATAAGCCGGTAGTGCTGATGGACAGCTATTTTCCATCTATCAAAACGCCCTATGTGCTGATCAATAACTTTGACGGTGTGCAGCAGGGGATGAAACACCTGATAGGCAAAGGCCTCACCAAAATAGGCTTTGTAATGGTGGACGTGAAACTGATACAACTGGAGGAGCGCCTGCGGGGCTACACCACGGCACTGAAAGAACATAAGATCCCCGTAAAGAAAAAACATATCCTGCAGTTGCAGTACCACCGGCAGCGGGAAGACTCGCTGAATGAGCTGCAGGCCTTTATAGAAGCCAACCCGGAGCTGGACGCCATCTTTTTCTCCACCAACTACCTGGGTATCCTGGGACTGGAAGTAATCGCCAGGATGGGATTGAAGATGCCCGATGATATTGCCGTGCTCTGTTTCGACGATCACGATATCTTCCGTTTATATCCTCCCGGTATATCGGTGATAGAACAGCCGATAGAAGGCATTGCCAAAACGGCCATAGACCTGCTTATGCATCAGCTGGACAAAAACAGCGGGCCAATGAAGAAAACGGCGATAGAATTGCCCGGAAAGTTCATCCTGCGGGGATCGGCTTAATTGCCGGTACCGCTCGTAAAAAAACCATTAAATACTTGCAAATGCTGGAAAAATATTTATACTTTTAGAACCGGCTATTGTCGTTTAAGAGAAAAGGATTCGATGAATCTTTTTTTTCTGTACCTGTGCTAAATCGATTTTGTAAAAATTTCACGGTATCTTCACACAACGGAGTGTGATATTGGCCTAAGGATCATTTTTGTTGTATATAATATCTAATCATGAAAAAAGTTGGACTGTTAGCAGCCGCTTTATTATGCCTGCATGGTGCACACAGCCAAACGGTAAATAAAGTTGCTGAGCCGGCGGACTGGGTAAATACCCTGATGGGCACTGATTCCAAAGTGAGCTTATCAAACGGGAACACCTATCCTGCCATTGCCCTGCCCTGGGGTATGAACTTCTGGATGCCACAAACCAATACCATGGGGAATGGCTGGGCATATCAATATACCGCTGATAAAATCAGGGGATTCAAGCAAACACACCAACCTTCACCCTGGATCAACGACTATGGCCAGTTTGCCATTATGCCCGTTACCGGCACCGTGAAGTTTGATCAAAACAAACGTGCGAGCTGGTTTTCTCATAAATCAGAAGTAGCGAAACCATACTATTACAGCGTATACCTGGCCGACCCGGATGTTACCACGGAAATTACGCCCACGGAAAGAGCCGCCCAGCTGCGTTTTACCTACCCCGCTACCGACAGCGCTTTTATCGTGGTAGACGCATTCGACAAAGGTTCCTATATTAAAATATTGCCGGACGAAAAGAAGATCATTGGATATACCACCAAAAACAGCGGTGGCGTACCTTCCAATTTCAAAAACTACTTCGTTATCAAATTTGATAAACCATTTACGGTAGCCGATATCTGGCATGACTCGGTACTGGTGAAAGGCCAGCTGGAACTGCAGGCAGATCATACCGGCGCCGTGGTTGGTTTTAAAACAAAGAAAGGAGAGAAGGTGGGAATTAAAACCGCGTCTTCCTTTATCAGTTTTGAACAGGCAGAATTAAACCTGCAACGCGAAATCGGCCAGGATAATTTTGACGCTACCTGTAAGAAAGCAAAAGACAGCTGGAACCAGGAACTCGGCAGATTGGCCATAGAAGGCGGTACCAGCGAACAGGTAAGCACCTTCTACTCTTCCCTGTACCGTACCATGCTCTTCCCGCGCAAGTTCTATGAAATCAACGCAAAGAACGAAATCGTACACTACAGCCCGTTCAATGGCCAGGTGTTACCAGGCTACATGTTCACCGATAACGGGTTCTGGGACACTTTCCGTGCAGTACATCCTTTCTTTACCCTGATGTATCCTACGCTTAGCTCGCATATCATGGAAGGACTATCCAACGCTTACAATGAAAGCGGCTGGTTACCTGAGTGGGCAAGTCCCGGTCACCGCGATTGCATGGTGGGTTCCAACTCCGCATCCCTGATCGCTGACGCTTATTTAAAAGGTATCCGCGGATACGACATCAATAACCTGTACAAAGCGATTCTGAAAAACACGGAAAACGAAGGTCCGCTCAGCTCTGTAGGCCGCCTGGGCGTTAAATATTACAACACACTCGGCTACGTGCCTTACGATGTGGAAGTAAACGAAAACGCTGCACGTACACTGGAATATGCATACGACGATTTCACCATCTATCAGCTGGCAAAAGCACTCAACCGTCCGAAGAACGAAATCGACCGTTTTGAAAAACGTTCCCAGAACTACCGTAATCTCTTTGATCCGGAAACAAAACTGATGCGTGGAAAAAAAACAAGGATGGCAAATTCCAGGCGCCGTTCAATCCATTCAAATGGGGAGATGCCTTTACAGAAGGAAACAGCTGGCACTATACCTGGTCTGTATTCCACGATGTGCAAGGCCTGGCCAAACTAATGGGCGGCCGTGAAATGTTTGCCAAAATGCTTGATTCCGTTTTCAATATGCCGCCGGTATTTGATGAAAGCTACTATGGCACCGTTATCCACGAAATACGCGAAATGCAGATCATGAACATGGGACAGTATGCACACGGCAACCAACCCATTCAGCACATGATCTATTTATATAATTATGCAGGCCAGCCCTGGAAAACACAATACTGGATCCGCCAGGTAATGAGCCGTTTGTACAAAGCCACCCCGGATGGATACTGTGGTGATGAAGACAACGGTCAAACCAGCGCCTGGTACGTGTTCTCCGCCATGGGCTTCTATCCTGTTTGTCCGGGTACTCAACAATATGTACTGGGTACGCCACTCTTCTCCAAACTGACCATGACTTTCGAAGATGGTAAGAAAATGGTGATCAATGCTCCGGGCAACAGCGACACGAACCTGTATGTGCAAAAGGCCTCCCTTAACGGGCAGCCTTATACGAAGAACTGGATCAGCCACCAGGACCTGCAGAAAGGCGGTACCCTGGAATTTAACATGGGCGCTACTCCTGAGAAATCAAGAGGAACCGATCCGGCGGCTTATCCTTATTCCTATTCAGCAACAGCGAATAAGTAATATATACCGCCTGTAAACGATTTTCATTGTTCACTGAAATATTTCATCCCGACTCTTCGGGATGTACCAAATTTCTTACGCGAAGGTTGTCTTACTCAGGATTACGCTGATTTTGTTGATTTTGCTCTTTTGATTTTTTTTGATTTTAAAAGATTTTCTTTCAAATTATTTAAAAAAAATTCAGTGAAATCAACAAAATCAGCGTAATCCGGAATAAGACAACCTCCGCTAAAATCAACCGCTATGAGGAAACTACTTTTACCTTTACTCTTCTTTCCATCCCTGTGCGCAATGGCACAGGAGAATGTAATACAATATGTGAAGCCGATTACCGGCACACAGCGGATGGGCCACACCTATCCGGGCGCTACGGTGCCTTTTGGTATGGTGCAGCTTAGTCCTGAAACCGATACCATTCCTTACGAAATGAATGGGAAGTATAACCCCGATGTATATAAGTATTGCGCGGGTTATCAGTATGAAGATAAAACGATTGTTGGCTTCAGTCATACCCACTTCAGCGGTACCGGCCATTCCGACCTGGGTGATTTTCTCATCATGCCTACCGTGGGCGCATTGCAATTAAACCCCGGTACGGCAGATCATCCTGAAAGTGGCTACAGGTCTAAATTTTCCCATAGCACGGAAATAGCGGAGCCTGCTTACTATAAAGTGAAACTGGAAGATGATAACATCCTCGCAGAACTTACCGCCAGCAACCGCGTGGGATTTCACCAGTATACTTTTCCGGGTACCGGCCAGGCGCATATCATCCTGGATATGATGTCCGGTATTTACAACTACGACAATAAAAACGTGTGGACCTTTATCCGGGTAGAAAATGATACCCTGATCACCGGGTTCCGCCAAACTAACGGTTGGGCACGTACGAGAATAGAATATTTTGCCATGACCTTCTCGAAACCCTTTGTTCAGTACGGGCATCAGAATTATGCCAAAGATGTGTACAAAGGCTTCTGGAGAAAGTTTGACCAGTCGAAGAACTTCCCGGAAATGGCAGGAAAACAGATCCGCGCCTATTTCGACTTTAAAACAACACCCGGTGAAAAAGTCAAAATTAAATTTGCTTTATCTCCGGTCAGTACCGAGGGCGCACTGAAAAACCTGCGCGCGGAAATTCCGGGTTGGGATTTCGACCAGGTAAAACGCGATGGACAGGCACTTTGGACCAAAGAGCTGAATAAAATTCATATTGAATCAAAAAGCCGGGAAGAGAAAGAAAACTTCTATACCGCCATGTACCATGCCTTCATCAACCCTACCACTTACATGGATGTGGATGGACAATACCGCGGACTGGATATGAACATTCATACCGCAAACGGGTATACGAACTATACTACCTTTTCACTCTGGGATACCTACCGGGCATTGCACCCACTGTTTAATGTGATCCAGCCGAAACGGAATGCCGATATGATCCAGTCGATGCTGAATCACTATGAACAAAGTGCACAACACATGCTGCCTATCTGGTCGCATTATGCCAATGAAAACTGGTGCATGATCGGCTATCACAGCGTGTCCGTTATTGCTGATGCCATCATGAAAGGCAACGCTCCGTTTGATGTGAACAAAGCACTGGATGCATGCGTAACGACGGCGCGTCACCGCACTTACGACGGATTGGAATATTATATCGACAGGGGTTATATACCGGAAGATAAAAACGGTTCTTCCGTTTCCAAAACCCTTGAGTATGCATATGACGATTGGTGTATTGCACAGGTAGCTAAGAAATTAGGGCGGACAGATCTCTATGAAGAATTTATTAAACGTTCGCTGAATTATAAGAATGTATACGATTCCAACACCGGTTTCATGCGTCCAAAACTGAACGACGGTACCTTTAAAGCTAACTTTGATGCGCTGCAAACGCACGACCAGGGCTTTATTGAGGGGAACGCCTGGAACTATAGTTTATATGTGCCTCACTACCCCGATGAAATGATTGTCATGATGGGTGGTAAGAAACAATTTACCATTCACCTCGATTCCCTGTTTACCATGGAATTGCCCGATAAATTTTTTGCTGAAACAGAAGATATCACCCGCGATGGCATTATCGGTAACTACGTTCATGGCAACGAGCCTTCGCATCATGTGGCTTACCTGTATAACTGGACCGGCTATCCGTGGAAAACACAGGAGCGTGTACGCATGATCCTGAAAAAGATGTACCACCCGGGACCTGATGGTCTTGGCGGTAATGACGACTGCGGACAAATGAGCGCCTGGTACATTTTCACCACGCTGGGCTTCTACCCGGTTTGCCCTGGTTCCGACCAGTATTCGCTGGGCAGCCCGGCTATTGATAAGGCAACGCTGCAGCTGGAAAACGGTAAAACCTTTGTGGTGGATGTAAAAAATCAGGGCGATAAAAATGTGTATGTACAAAAGGTATTGCTCAACGGCACGCCGTTGAACCGTTTGTATATCACACATGCCGATATCATGAACGGCGGCACCATCACTTTTTATATGAGCGCCAAACCAAAGAAATAACAAGAGTGCCCAATCAGACAACTGGCTGTTTCCGATTACGGAAGCAGCCTTTTTTATGCCGTCATATTCCTATCTTGGCGGTAATAAATAACAAAAATGATTGCTATTGTTAAAGCAAACATCAACAACCTGGTTGATGTATGGCGTATAGCCAGCACCCCTTTCAACGCCTGTGTAGAAACGCCGGATTTCAGCTGGTGCAGTGTGCCTGGCCTGGAATGGCCCAATAAACTGTGGTTTAACGGAGATATTACGGAAGAAGTAATGCGAAAGGCACTGGATAGTATTCCTTCCGGCAAAATGGTCATCCCTTATTGGAATGCTACGGGGGAAGAAATTATTATCGCGCAGGGAGGGATAAAGGGTTCTGAGCAGATGGGGTGGGCGTGATTCCGGAGGCGAGAAGAAAAGGATTTGCCAATGAAATTATGGCGTTTGTATTGAATGAATCCCTGGCGCTGAATGCACGCTATGCTACGCTGCAGGCCTCACAAATGGGGAAAGGCATATACCTGGACATGGGATTTGAAGAACAGTTTGTTATCAGGAATTATGCCGTGCATAAGTGAATTTGTCTTATAAAAAGAAAGGGGAACTCTTATACAGAGCTCCCCTTTCTTTTTATAAAAAACTAGTATTATGGATGCAGGGTAAATGACACGATACCCAACTGTACTTTTTGCGCCGCATCAATTGCTTTGTAGCGGAAATACAGGTTGTGTTTCTTGCCGTCTGTTACCGGGGTAAAGCTGAAGTTTACCTTGTTCGGAACTTTTGGTTGTGCACCCGGACCAATGGTCACTTCACCGAGGCGGGTGCCGTTGGCATCATCCAGGAATGCTTCTACTATAAAGCCGGACTGTGGTGTTTCCTGCACCAGGTAAGCGAGTTCGATACCGCTTACACCCGTCAGATCCAGGTTGTTGTAAGTGGCCCATCCTGCTGTGTTAGAAGGAATAAGGAACTTCGTACCATTTACAGCGAATACCGCCATGCCATCTGCTTTGCTGAAATCTGCCGCCGCCAGTTTGGGGCTGATCAGTTCTGCAGAAGCAGTGCCGGTGATAGGCTTAATGCCAGGACCACCCTTATCGGTATAGCTGGCCAACAGGTACAACACACCGTTGTCTTTTGGTTCGCCGCCCAATGTAGGGTTGACGCTGCCGGTTACGGGCAGGGATGGTACCTTAGGTGCATTGCCACCGATGGAATAAATATATTCCACCAGTTGTTTTGCTTCACCCACAGAGATGCCTGGATGTGCAGACATGGCTGTTTCGCCCCACACGCCGCCACCGCCGTTGATGATCTTTTTAGCGAGCATTTCAGGTGCGGCAGGATCGTCCTTATACTTTTCTGTTATTTGCTTAAAAGAAGGCCCGATAGATTTTTCGTCCGGCTTGTGACAGGTTTTACAATCGGATACTTCCATGATATTTTTACCGGCAATAGCACCGGTAATGATCTGGTGTCCCTGTGGTTGTGCAGCTTTGTCACGACCTTCTACATAGTCCGCCTTTACAAAAATGTTATTGGCGTCCAGTTTACCATCTGCAGAATTGCCATCTTCCTTATCCGAGATATTAACCGCATACTGGATGGGTTTACCGGGGAAGTAGAACATCTGGTTACCGGTAATATTGATCTTTACATCAGGTGTTTCATTACCGGCGTAGAGGTCAATGGATTTGCTCTTTGTTTTGGCGCCTTTATCATCTGCCACTTCCACAAATACAGGATATTCACCTGCAGCACTGTAGGTGTATTCTACACTCGGCTCAGTGGTTTCTTTCTTTGTGCCATTACCAAAATTCCAGAGGTAGGTGAGTTTATCGCCATCAGGATCTTTAGATCCTTCTGCGGTTAATTTCACTTTAAATGGTAAGCCGCCGGTGGTGCGCGTAGCGTGTATATTAGCTACAGGTGCGCGGTTGCCGCCATTGAAATCAATGCGGGAAAGACCTGCATCTGCATTTTTGCTGAACCATCCGTTACCATATTCGAGGATATACAGGCGGCCGTCCGGACCCATTTCCATATCGATGGGTGCGTTCAGCTTGGTGTTAGGCATAAACTTTTCCATTTTGGAGAAGTCGCCGTTCTTATCCATGGTTACGGCCATTATCCATCCGCGGATCCAGTCGTAGATAAACAGTTTATCGTTATAGTAATCCGGGAAACGGGTTTCTTTTGGATAAAATTCGCTGTGATAAATGGGGCCTGCCTCTGCGTTACGGCCACCACTACCTACAATCGGGAACTCATCTGATTTCGCATAAGGATACCAGATGAAGGCGGGAGTAGCCGGTGGCAACTCTCTCAGACCGGTATTGTTGCGGGAATCATTGATCGGTTTCAGCGGATCAAAATAAGGACCGCTTTCACCTGTTTCATAATTATATTGACGGTAAGGTTTATTGTTGGCAATAAACATCGGGTAACCGAAGAAGCCGGGCTTTTTCGCCTGGTTTATTTCATCGTATCCTCTCGGCCCTCGCAGGGAGTCGTCGTTATTGGCATCCGGCCCTACTTCTCCCCAGTATACATATCCTGTTTTCTGGTCTACCGACATCCGGTAAGGGTTACGGGTACCCATTGCATAAATTTCAGGACGTGTGCCTTTTGTACCTTTCGGGAACAGGTTACCGTCCGGAATAGTATAGGAGCCATCTGCTTCTACTTTGATACGGATGATTTTTCCGCGGAGATCGTTGGTGTTCGCAGAACCGCGGCGGTCATCATACTGCAGGTGACCGGGACGGTCATCCGTAGGACCATAACCTTTGCTCACATATTGCTGTCCGGGTTCGTCAAATGGCGTGGTGTTGTCGCCTGTGGATAAGTACAGCAGTCCGCCCGGCCCGAATGCAATAGAACCGCCGGTATGGCAGCAGATATCACGCTGGGAGTAGAATTGCAGGATTACTTTTTCAGAAGACATATCCAGTTTGTTGTTTTCAAATTTGAAACGGGACAAACGGTTTACGGAAGTATCTACCGGTGAATACATCGCATAGATGTAGTGATTGTTTTTAAAGTCGGGATCTGCGGCAAGGCCGAGGAATCCTTCTTCTGCATTTACCTTTGGTACATCGGTGTGGTGATATACTTTGAGGAAACCTACCTGTGAAAGTTTCTTTTCTGCTGCATTGTAGAGCATCAGTTCCCCGCGGCGTTGCGCCACCAGGATATCCAGGTTAGGGAGTATAGCCATTTCCGTTGGTTCGAAGAACTCACCGGATACCAGTACATTTTTGGTAAAGCGGTCTTCTTCCGGTACACGCAGCGTTTTAGCGGCGCTGTAGTCAAGTACCTGGTTTTTACCAATGGCGTATTTGATACCGCCGGCGAGGTGTTTCAGGAACAGGCTGTCGGTATAAGATTCTTCCGTATGACCAAGACCGGTATAAAAAGCGCGGCCGCCATCATAATCGTGATACCAGCTGATGGGGTGATTGCCGCCCATAGTACCACCCTGGTAGGACTTTTCGTCCAGTTTCAGCAATACAGTAGTGGTGGTATCTACATTTTTATAATTATACCACTCGTCGGTATGTTCCCATTTTTCGGGAAGTCCTTCTGTAGCGGGAAAAGACTTTTCAATTACATCAACTATAGCTTTATGAACGCCCGGAGGATGGCTCTGGAACCATGCACCGGCGAGGTGGTTATACCAGCCCCATTCGTATTCGGTGTCGGCTGCTGCATGTACGCCTACGTAGCCACCACCTGCCTGGATATATCTTTCGAAATCGGCTTCCTGGTAGTTATTGAGCACATCACCGGTAGTGCTCAGGAAGATAACGGCGGCATATTGCGCCAGGGTATCTTCATTAAATTTAGCGGCATTTTCTGTAGTGTCTACATCAAATCCGTTTTCCAACCCCAGTTTCTGAATGGCTTTAATACCAACAGGGATGGAGCTGTGACGGAAGCCGCTAGTTTTGGTAAATACCAGTACCCTGGGTTTACCGGGGCGTGATTTTTTACAGGCTGCGAGACCAACAACAACGAGTGCCAGCAGCAGAAAAATTCGGAGAGTATGTTTCATTATTACGGATTATTTTTTGGGTTTCCAGTTGCCGATGGCGTATTCGATGCCACCCAGCAAATGTTTTAGATATACGGGGTCCTGGTAAGCTTCTTTCACATGGCCCATTTCGGTATAAAAGGCGCGGCCGCCTTCAAAGCTGTGATACCAGCACATTGGATGGTTATCACCATTTTTGCCACCGGTATAGCTGGATTCATCAATTTTGATGAGCACATGTACGTCGGGGTTAAGATCTTTGAAATTGTACCATTCGTCTTTGCGGATCCATTCGTCTGGTAAATCTTTTGTAGCCGGATGATTATGGTCCACTACTTTGAGGGTAGCTGTTTGCTGGCTCGGATGACTCAGGAACCAGGCGCCTGCCAGTTTGTTATACCACGGCCAGCCGTACTCCGTATCTGTAGCTGCGTGGATACCCATCCATGCACCGCCTTTGTGGATATAATTCTGAAAAGCCACCTGTTGGGTGCTGTCTAGCACGTCGCCGGTGGTGCAGCTGAAAATGACGGCTGCATACTTTTTCAGGTTGTCGGCAGTAAAGGCACTGGCATCTTCAGTAGTGTCTACTTCAAAGCCATTTTCCTTTCCGAGTTGCATGATAGCTATTTTGGAAGCGGGAATGCAATCGTGCCGGAAGCCTTTTGTTTTTGAGAACACGAGCACCCTTTTGGTCTTGTGTTTATGCTTTGCCTGCACGGAAATGGAGCCGGCGAGGAGCAAGAGTGTAATAAACGCGGTTAATGCTTTCATCTTATTTTACGTGGGAATGGAAATAAAAAAAATCAGAGAAGTAAAAAGCAAAAAGCTACTGAAGTATTGAGATAAGCGAGCGCCCATCTCCGCTTCAGTAGCTTTTTGCTTAATGCCTTTGCGCTATCGGAAATTAAAGAACTCTTATTTTGATATTACGGTACCATACATCATCGCCATGATCCTGCAGGGCGATATGACCTTTCGCATGTTTGCCGAACTCTTTCCAGTCGTGGAATTTGCTTTTTGCCACCAGTGCATCCCATTCTGGTGTGCCCATGGTAGTTTCGGCAGTTTTCACGCCATTGAGCCAGAGGGTCAGGTGACCATCTTTCTTCGTTAATTTGGCGGAATTCCATTCACCAACCGGTTTGGCGGGCCTGGTAGAAGCTTTGATGAGATCGTATAATTCACCCGCATTGTGTTTTGGGTTTTTACCATCGGGATGGCCGGCATCATCAATCACCTGCATTTCAGGACCGGAGAGGTAAGTTTGGCTTAAAGAAGGATCTTCATGAACGCTGAAGATAAGACCGCTGTTGCCGCCGGGAGAAATTTTCCATTCGTAACTCAGCTCATAATTTTCGTATTCTGCGTCAGTAACGAGATCTCCGCCGGGTGCGCCATTCTTTTTGGCTTCCTGGTTAAGGCCAATCGCACCATCAGTTACGCCCCATGCGGGACTGGCTGTGGATTTCAGGTAAGTATGCCAGCCTTTGGTAGAAGTACCATCGAACAGGAGTACCCATCCTTGCTTCTTCTCCTTCGCTGACAGGGTATTTAATTTCTGGGCTTTTACTGCGGTGGTACCGAGAACGGCAGCTACCATCAGTGCACCCATGATTAATTTTTTCATTCCGGATGATTGAGTTTATGATAAATCAATTATTTGCCAATAGATAAGATATAGCTTACCATTTCTTTGGCATCTTCTTTTGAAATCTGTGGGTGTGGCAACATAGCTACTTCGCCCCAGTTACCTGAACCGCCTTTGATTACTTTATCGGCCAGTTTTTCCACATTCTCCGGTGTGTTAGGATACTTGCCTGCAATGTCTTTCAGGGCAGGTCCTACCACTTTCATTTCTTCTTTATGACATGTTTTACAATCGCTTTCAGCCATCAGTGTTTCGCCTTTGCTTACTGGTTTGTTGGCATTTGGTGAAACCATTGAATTATCTGCTGCTGGGCTTTCATGAGTGCTAACGCTGTCTGCGTTTTCTGCTTTTTTCTCACCACCTCCGCAAGCTGCAAAGAATAATACACTTAATACGAGCGGCGCCAGATATCTCTTTCTCATTTGTTGATTTTTTTATTTGGTTATTGTTTACTAACGATCGGTGGATTGGTTGGCTTACAAGCCTAATATTCTTTTATTGAAGGCATCATCTGTACCGCCTCCTGCAAAGTCATCAAATGCCTTTTCAGTGACACGGATAATATGATCCTTGATGAAGGGGGCGCCTTCTTTAGCGCCATCTTCCGGATGTTTAATACAACATTCCCACTCCATAACGGCCCAGCCGGCAAAATCGTATTGGGCCATTTTACTGAAGATGGATTTAAAGTCTACCTGGCCATCGCCCAGAGAGCGGAAACGGCCCGGACGATCGATCCATGCCTGGTATCCGCCGTAAACGCCGGAGCGGCCGGTGGCGTTGAACTCTGCATCTTTTACGTGAAAGGCTTTAATCCTTTCGTGGTAAATATCGATATATTCCAGATAATCGAGGCATTGCAGCAACAAGTGACTTGGATCGTACAGCAGGTTGGCGCGGGTATGGTTACCGGTGGCTTCCAGGAAGCGCTCAAAGGTGATACCATCATGCAGGTCCTCTCCCGGGTGAATTTCATAGCAAACGTCTACGCCGTTGGCATCAAATTCATTGAGGATCGGGAGCCAGCGTTTTGCCAGTTCAGCAAAACCTGTTTCCACCAATCCTGCCGGACGTTGTGGCCACGGGTACATCGCCGGGGCCCACAATAGGGCGCCGCTGAATGTGGCGTGGGCATTGAGGCCCAGGTTACGGCTGGCTTTCGCAGCATACTTCAGCTGATTTACCGCCCACTCCGTGCGTGCCTGGATATTATTGTGATATTGTGCAGGCGCAAAGCCGTCGAACATCTCCGTAAAAGCAGGATTTACTGCTACCAACTGCCCCTGCAGGTGTGTGCTCAGTTCGGTGATTTCAAGCCCGGCTGCATTAACAATGCCCTTGATTTCATCTGCATAGGTTTTGCTTTCAGCAGCCTTTTGCAGGTCTATCAGGCGCGTTTCCCAGGTGGGGATCTGTACTCCTTTGAAACCAATGGAGGCGGCCCATTCACAGATAGATTTCAGATTATTGAACGGCGCTTCTTCTCCCATGAACTGCGCCAGAAAAATACCAGGTCCTTTTATCGTTTTCATATGCTATATCTCGAAGTTAGTCCATTTAGCATCGCTTTGTGAAGAGCGTACTACGTTGTCGATGAATGCCATACCACGTACGCCTTCTTCTGTACCCGGGAAATCCAGTGATTCCGGAGATGGCTGAACACCATCGATCTTTGCAGATAGCGTTTGGGCGAAGTTGCGGTACAGGTTACCGAATGCTTCCAGGTATCCTTCCGGATGGCCGCCCGGCGTGCGGGTGTTGTGGGTCATGTAAGACGACTGGAAATTGTATCCGCCGCCTGCGCGGTAAATTTCGGTTGGTTTATCCAGCCATTTTACCAGGAGGGTATTAGGCTCGTGCTGTGCCCATTCGAGGCCACCCTTTTCGCCGTATACACGGATCTTCAGGGCGTTCTCTTCACCGGCTGCCACCTGCGATGCCATTAATACGCCGGCAGCGCCGTTGTCGAAGCGGAGCAATACTGCGCCGTCGTCATCCAGCGCGCGGCCTGGAACCATAATGTTGAGATCAGCGCACAATTTTTCAATTTTAGCGCCGGTGATATATTCTGCCAGGTTCGCTGCGTGGGTACCGATGTCGCCCATACAGCCGCTTTTACCTGATTTTTTTGGATCTGTTCTCCAGGCTGCCTGTGCGTTACCTTCTCTTTCACTGAGTTTGCTGAGCCATCCCTGCGGATATTCCACCCAAACTTTACGGATTTTGCCCAGTGCGCCGTCTTTCACCATCTGCCTGGCTTGTTTTACCATAGGGTAGCCGGTGTAGGTATGTGTGAGTAAAAGCGTTAAGCCGGTAGCTTCTACTTTTGCTTTTAATTGTTTGGCTTCGTCGAGGGAAAATGTGATCGGTTTTTCGATAACTACGTTGAAACCCAGGTCCAGCGCCATCATGGCAGGTTCAAAATGGGCGAAGTTTGGCGTAACGATGGTTACGAAGTCCAGCCGTTTCTCTGCCGGCATTTTCGCTTCATTTTCCAGCATGGTTTTAAAATCGAGGTAGGTGCGTTCCGGATCGAGGAACAACATTTTACCTGATTCTACTGCTACGTCGTTATTAATGCTGAGGGCGCCGGCAGTCAGCTCAATCAGTCCGTCCATATTGGCTGCAATACGGTGAATTGCACCAATGAAGGCATCCTTACCGCCTCCTATCATTCCCATTCTAAGTTTCCGTGTCATATTTACAATTATCGTTTTATAATTTATACTATTTGAACGTGTGCTTTTTCTACTTTTTTGCGGCTGCGCATGTAAAAGAAAAGTCCTGTGAAAGCCACTATCAGGATAACGGGTATTATCAGGGTGGCGTTAATGATTTCCGGACCGGCTACTGCGGTGGCCTGACTGAAAGCGGTAGCTTCTGCAGAACCGGGGGCAGCGGAGCGGTAAGCATCCAGGGATGCACCGGCAGGCAGTTGTTTTACGATGATACTATCATAGAACCCGCCCATAAAATACATGTATACAGATACGGCAAACATACCGGCGCCGCCCATCAGGTTCATGCCCAGTGCACCTGATTCGGGGATATTTTCTGATATAAAGCCCAGCATGGTTGGCCAGAAATAAGTAACGCCCATACCAAAGATAAAGGCCGCCACAAATACCATGTTGCCAGATACATGAGAAAGTAAATATAAGCCCAAAGCGGATAAAATCGCAGAAATAAGTAAAACGCCGGTAGGAGAAATTTTATGCACCACAGGGCCGGCGATGCCTCTTCCAAGTACCTGTACACCTGCAGTTAATGCCAGTATGAGGATGGAATTTTCGGTTACATTTTTCAGTAATACCTCAATCCACTGTCCGGTGAAAAGCTCTGTGATGGCAGTGCCAAACATCAGGATAAACATCACAATAAACAGGGGGCTTAATACAGATTTGTACATCTGCGCAGAAGATACGCCGGATGCCACTCTTTCTGTAACAGGAAACTCAAGCTTCATAAAAAGATAACCATAGATCAGGGTGGGGATCACCATAGTGGCTACCTGCAGCTGCCAGCTGAGGCCAATTTTGGTAAGTAAAAATACCAGCAGGGTACCCACTACGATACCGCCGGGGAACCACAGGTGAAAGTGATTCAGTTTGGTGGTTTTGTTGTCGGGGAAAATAGTGGCCACGAGCGGATTACACGCCGCTTCCACGGTACCGTTGGCCATCCCGATAAACAGGGTGGAGATGAACAGCGACCAGAAGCCGTTCGCAAATACCGTTAGCACAATACCCAGCAGGTGCAGGATAAAAGCTGCCAGCAGTAACCGTTTCATGCCTATGGCATCTACAATGAATCCTCCTATAATCACTGCCAGCGGGAATCCCCAGAAAGCAGTTCCCGCAATGATGCTCAATTGTTTGGTATCCAGGTGGAACTCAACGCCTAAGCGGCTTAATATTCCGGCACGGATGCCAAAGGATAATGATGTTACCAGTAGCGCCATACAGCTTGCTACGAACAATTTTTGCGGCTGAATTGCATTTGCCATAAACGTGGATATTTGTGTAAATAAGTTAAAACGGCTATTAAACCTTTAAATTTATAAAAAGTATTTTCATATTTCCATCTTTTTATATGGACGACAGGCATTTTTTTTGAAAATTTTCTTTTCTGACGCTGACCAGCAATCCCAGCGGGGAGCTGGTCGCAGATCCCCTGTTTGGCTGGTCATATTTTATGATAAGCGGTTTGCCGGGAAAGTGCCGGAATGCCCGGGGTAACACGATAATAAGGCTAACAGTGGCATCAGCCGCAATTTCGTACAGGCGTTGGCGAAAGATATAACGGGAACATCCGGTTAGAAAGCCAGGGCTTAATGCGTTGCAAAATATCCTGCCGGATCTTAGCTTACAGCCACGGATATCCATGCACCACGCCGTGTACTGGTATTTTGGCAGATATAAGCCTGAGCCCTCCCGGCAGCAATACTGCCAATTTGGGCGCTGCGCTATAAACAAATAACCGGCAGCTGGCTGATTGGCTGCTTTCCTGCGACAGTCCTATATTGTACGAAGCCATTTTCCAGGGCATTGCCGGCCGTGGTTTGTTGTATTACTTCCGGAAATTGGCTTGGTATGAGATTTACTGCCCTTAAAAATGGCAGGACTGGCTCGTAAAAAGAATACAGGGTATCCGGCCGGAGTGGCTATACCACTA
Source organism: Chitinophaga sp. W3I9 (assembly GCF_050434025.1). Lineage (NCBI taxonomy): Bacteria > Pseudomonadati > Bacteroidota > Chitinophagia > Chitinophagales > Chitinophagaceae > Chitinophaga > Chitinophaga sp. W3I9. Next base: position 1,421,368 of record NZ_JBNPWC010000001.1, on the reverse strand, counting down.
ACTTTTTCCGCTGATATGAAAGATATGTTAATTGATAATGGCAAAATGCAAAATCCCTTCAAAATCCCCCTTGAATCACCGAATTTATTCCTACTTTTACAGGCCTTGCCGGGGCGGGCTGTAAAACTGACACCTTGACAGTTCGTCTTTAACAAGCACAATATTTGAGTAATCTGGATGCCGTCTATCCAACTGACGAAGCCCGCAGCCTTTGTGCCACAGGCTGGTGAAGCAGAAATCTATCAACTGATACACGCTGCCTGGATGGGATCAGGTTACAATAAATAGAAATCGTAATTCGTAATTAAACATTTAACATGTTAGGTTTTTTATCAAAGCTATTTGGAGGGAATAAATCAGAAAGGGATATTAAATCCATCTCTCCGGTGGTGCAGCAGATTAATGAGGAGTACGAAAAACTACAGTCCCTGCCTATCGATGACCTCCGCCATAAAACGCAGGAATTCCGCGCACGTATCGCTGAGCATCTTGCCACTATCGATAAAGAAATAGCGGAAAAACAAGCCAGCGCAGATGAAGAGGAAGATGTAACTGTAAAGGACACGATATACCAGGAAATAGATATTCTTAAAAAAGACCGTGACAAGCAACTGGAAGTAGTACTGAAAGAATTACTGCCCGCCGCTTTTGCAGTAGTAAAAGAAACTGCCCGCCGCTTTACCAATAACACCACGCTGACTGCTACCGCTACAAACCTGGATCGTCAGCTCGCTGTGAGAAAGGATTATGTGACCATTGAAGGCGATAAAGCCATCTGGAAAAACAGCTGGAGCGCAGCCGGCAGCATGGTTACCTGGAACATGGTACATTATGATGTACAGCTGATTGGTGGTACCGTACTGCACCAGGGTAAAATTGCCGAAATGGCAACAGGTGAAGGTAAAACCCTCGTATCCACACTCCCTGCTTATCTCAATGCGCTGGCAGGACAAGGCGTACATATCGTAACGGTGAATGATTACCTGGCACGTCGTGACTCCGAGTGGAACGGACCTCTTTTCGAATTCCTCGATATTACCGTAGACTGTATCGATAAGCATCAACCCAATACACCAGACCGCCGTAACGCTTACCTGGCGGACATTACGTATGGCACCAACAATGAATTCGGTTTTGACTACCTCCGTGATAACATGGTACACAACCCGGATGAAATGGTACAACGTAAACACCATTACGCCATGGTGGATGAGGTGGATAGCGTACTGGTGGATGATGCCCGTACTCCGCTGATCATTTCCGGCCCTATCCCCCGCGGTGAAGAGCAGGAATTCCATGCATTAAAACCACGTATCGAATACCTGGTGGAAATGCAGAAGAAAGCAACCAATCAATATCTGCAGGAAGCAAAGAAACTGATTGCAGAAGGTAAAGATGATCCTAAAACCGGTGGACTGGCCCTCATGCGCGCCTGGAGAGGCTTGCCAAAGAGCAGTGCACTGATCAAATATCTCAGCGAACCTGGTAACAGGGTATTATTACAAAAAGCTGAAAACTACTACCTGGCAGATCAGCAACGCGAAATGCCAAAAGTAGATGAAGGCCTGTTCTTCGCTATCGAAGAAAAACAAAACAGTGTAGATCTCACTGATAAAGGTATTCACCTGATCACCCAGGGCGGAGAAGATGCTAACTTCTTTATCCTCCCGGATGTGGGAACTGAACTGGCCGAAATTGAAAAGCTGCCGCTGACACCAGAAGAAAAACTGCAGCGTAAAGATGTACTGCTGCAGGACTTTGCCGCTAAATCAGACCGTATCCACTCCGTGCAGCAGCTGCTGAAAGCCTACACTTTATTTGATAAAGATGTGGAGTATGTGGTAATGGACGGTAAGGTAAAGATCGTGGATGAGCAAACCGGCCGTATCCTTGATGGACGCCGTTACTCAGACGGATTACACCAGGCAATTGAAGCAAAGGAAAATGTAAAAGTGGAAGCTGCCACCCAAACATTTGCCACCATCACCCTGCAGAACTTCTTCCGTATGTATCATAAGCTGGCCGGTATGACCGGTACAGCATCCACTGAAGCCGGTGAGCTCTGGGAGATCTACAAACTGGATGTGGTAACCATTCCTACCAACGTTCCTATTTCCCGTGTAGATGCGGAAGATCTTGTATACAAAACAAAGAGAGACAAATACAAAGCAGTTATCGAAGAAATCAAGCAGCTGCAGACAAAAGGACGTCCTGTACTGGTAGGTACTACCTCTGTGGAAGTGTCTGAATTGCTGAGCAAAATGCTCACCTTCGAAAAAGTGCCGCATAATGTACTGAATGCGAAGCAACACGCCCGTGAAGCACAAATCGTTGCGGAAGCAGGTTTGCCCGGAGCAGTAACCATCGCCACCAACATGGCGGGTCGTGGTACGGATATCAAGCTCGGACCTGGCGTGAAAGAAGCCGGCGGGTTAGCCATCATTGGTACAGAAAGACATGAAAGCCGTCGTGTTGACCGCCAGCTGCGTGGTCGTGCCGGTCGTCAGGGTGATCCGGGAACTTCACAGTTCTTCGTTTCCCTGGAAGATGACCTGATGCGTATGTTCGGTTCAGAACGTATTGCCGGCCTGATGGACCGTATGGGCTATAAAGAAGGAGAAGTGATCCAGCACAGCATGATCACCCGTTCCATTGAAAGAGCGCAGAAGAAAGTAGAAGAAAATAACTTCGGTATCCGTAAGCGTTTGCTGGAGTATGATGATGTAATGAATAAACAGCGTACGGTGATCTACGCAAAACGTAATCACGCCCTGTTTGGCGAACGACTGGCAATAGACATCGATAACGCTTTCTACGATGTAGCGGAAAATATGGTGTCTACCCACAAAGCCAGCGGAGATTATGAAGCATTCAAGATGGATGCGATCATGAACTTCTCCATCGATACAAAAATCACCAGTGAAGAACTGGCCAAGACAGATATTCCTAACCTGGCCAACAAGCTGTATTTCGAAGGAAAAGATAACTATACACGTAAGGTAAATGATCTTATCAGTAATACTTTACCGGTAATAGAACGTATCTACCAGGAACAGGGCCACCAGATCGAAAATATCTCTATACCATTTACAGATGGTAAAAAAGGTATCAACGTACTGGCCAACCTGCAAAAGGTAGTGGAAACAAAGGGACATGAAACCATGAGCGCCCTGGAACGCAGCATCACCCTGGCTTTGATTGATGAGTCGTGGAAAGAGCACCTGCGTGCAATGGATGACCTGAAACAATCCGTACAGAGTGCCGTATACGAACAGAAGGATCCTTTGCTGATCTACAAATTTGAAGCATTCAACCTGTTCAAGGCGATGGATGGTGAAACCAGCCGCGATATCGTTTCTTTCCTGACCAAATGCGGTATCCCCGTAAGCAACCAGGAACAGGAAGCTGCTCCGGAAATCCGGGAAGGCCGGGAAGAAAAAACCGATATGAGCCGCATGCGTGCTTCTCATGAGGAACTGGCGGAAAACGGCAGTCACCAGAACAGCGCCCCTGAAATTCAAACGGCTGAAGAAGTAAAAGCAGAGCCTATCCGCCACCAGGGTCCACAAATAGGTCGCAATGATCTTTGCCCATGTGGTAGCGGTAAAAAATACAAACAATGCCACGGTAAGAACGCCTAAGCGCACCTGCCTGGAAATGATATCAGAACGGATTACGGCAACGTAATCCGTTTTGCATTAATTTCGCCTTGTAATCAAGTAAATGAATGATGGAGATTAACCGCTATATAGACCATACCGTATTGAAGCCCACCACCACACTGGAAGACGTTAAACAGTTGTGCATGCAGTGTGTGGAGTACGATTTTGCAGCGGCCTGTGTGCCCCCGTTATATGTGAAGCTCGCCAAACAATTCCTGGGCGCTACCAATACCAAAATAGCCACGGTGATCGGCTTCCCTTTCGGTTATTCCGCTATTGAAGCCAAAGTAGCCGAAACAGTACTGGCTATTGTAGACGGCGCCGACGAACTGGATGTGGTGATCAATATCTCTGCTATCAAAAATAAAGACTGGGAATACCTGGAAAAAGAGATCGCCAATATCATGTACCTGGTGCGGGAAAAGAATAAAGTCATTAAGATCATCATTGAAAGTGGCATATTATTGGAAGAAGAAATTGTGCAGTGCTGCCAGCTGTATGCGAAGTATGGCGTGGATTTCATGAAAACGTCTACAGGATATGCAGAAAGAGGCGCTACCGTAGAGGCAGTAAAGCTGATGCGGGCTAATTTGCCGGCTAACATACAAATAAAAGCTTCCGGAGGTATTCGTACCTTTGCTTTTGCGAAAGAGCTGATAGATGCCGGCGCTACCCGGATCGGGGCCAGTGCCAGTGTGAACATAGTAAAAGAAGGCAAGGAAGCCCAGTAACGATTATTCATAGTTAATTATACCGTATTCATGCAAAAGTTATTCATCCTGGTGTGCTGTCTGTTGGGGAGTGGTGTGGCCATGGCGCAGGACAATGCAACCGCCGGCAACGGAAATGTGAGAGTGGTGAAAGATAGTCGTTTGGACGCGCTGATTAAAAAACAGATCTACATTAACACCCTGGCCATCCGCAACCAGTCCGGTTTCCGGGTACAGGTAATTTCTACCAACAAACGCGGCGATGCCAATGAAGCCAAAGCAAAAGTAATGCAGCTTTTTGGCGACTACCGCACCTATCTCGATTACCAGGCCCCGTATTTTAAAGTGCGCGTAGGCGATTTTAAAACCCGTGAGGAAGCATCTGAATTACGGGACAAATTATCCGACCTGTTTGCAGGTGGTGTATTTGTAGTACCCGCCATTATTAACGTGTCACTGGATAAAGAACTATCGAATGAAGAACCGTATTAAAGAGCTGGCAAAAGCATATGCCCCTGAATTTACTGCCATCAGGAGGCATCTGCATTCCCACCCCGAATTGTCTTTCCAGGAATTTGAAACCACTGCTTATATACAACAGCAGTTAACCGCGTTCGGTGTTCCTTTTAAGGCTGGTATTGCCGGCACCGGCATCATCGCGCTGATAGAAGGAAAGAACCCCGCCTCCAAAACCATCGCGCTGCGTGCTGATATAGATGCATTGCCCATCACTGAAGCCAACGATGTGCCCTATAAATCCACCAACGTGGGCGTAATGCATGCCTGCGGGCATGATGTACATACTTCGGTGGTACTAGGCGCTACCAAAATATTGAATGAATTAAAAGAGGAGTTTGAAGGCACCATTAAAGTGCTGTTTCAGCCGGGTGAAGAGAAACATCCCGGCGGCGCCAGCATCATGATTGAAGAAGGCGCTCTTGAAAATCCCCGCCCGGATGCCATCCTCGGATTACACGTGCATCCTTCCATGGAAGCCGGTAAACTTGGATTTCATGCCGGTAAGTATATGGCTAGTGCAGATGAAATTTATATAACCATCAAAGGAAAAGGCGGCCATGCCGCGCAGCCACATCTTACGGTAGATACCATCCTGGTAGCCTCTCAACTGGTAGTAAGCTTACAGCAGATTATCTCCCGTAACAATAATCCTTTCTCCCCCTCTGTATTATCAATCTGTGCTTTCAATGGCGGATTTACTACCAATGTGATTCCCAGCGAAGTAAAGCTGATGGGTACTTTCAGGGCTATGGATGAAACCTGGCGTTTCAAAGCGCATGAGCTGATACGCAAACAGGCCACCGGTATTGCCGAAGCGATGGGCGCCGGAATTGATATTGAAATATTGGTAGGCTATCCTACTTTATATAATAATGAAGAAGTAACCACGAAAGCCCGTGGCTTTGCTACGGATTACCTGGGCGCCGAAGCAGTGGGTGATACCGAAATCAGGATGGGTGCGGAAGATTTCGCCTTTTATTCACAAGTGGTACCGGCGTGCTTCTTCCGGCTGGGTACCGGCAATACAGCCCGTGGTATTACTTCCGGTGTACATACGCCCACTTTTGATGTAGATGAACATGCGATCGAGATAGGTATCGGAACGATGGCCTATCTGGCTACGCAGTTTTAAAGAGAGATAACAACTTTAAAAAGATATAACAGCAACGTCCCGATAGAAATCGGGACGTTCATTTTTAACACAAAAACTTGTTATGTAATTTAAAACCGGCTGAAAAACCGGTTTATGCATTGATAGAATTTATTGCTAAATCTTTAGTTAATCCGTTTTAAACTTTGTAAGGACCTGCCGGTTATATTCAGGTTGTCTAAACTATCCACGCTGAATTCTCCCGACTGATACGGTGCATAAAAATACAGTGAGCCATGTTTAGCCATCGTTACTTTCACCGAGTCCAAAATATTATCTTCATTTACTTCAAGCGTATTGTTTTCTCCTCCCGTAAAGGCAAAAGAATTGATTTTTGTATTGATCACAAAAGTCCGCAGACTTTTACCTGCATTGATTTCCAGCTTTGGCGATTTAACGTCCGAAATGGTCAGGCTGTAATCACTTTTGTTGTCGATATAGCTGATAGCAGGAGTATACAAGGTGATGTCACGCGCCTTATTGATCGCTACGTAAAGTGTGTCGCCCGACATATCATAAGTAGCGTTCTTATAGAATTCGAGACTGTATTCCGGCGATTCACGCACATAGATAGTAACTCCACCATTTGCGGTGGTGTTCTTTAGCACCAGTGCTTTGAAGGCAGGCAGGGTCACTTTCGCATAATCCGGGTCTTGTTGTGGCTCATGATTCTTTATATTAGTGATGCCTTTATTGTAATTGGCTTTTAGTATAATGGCAGAAAACAGCATGAATAACACCATTACACCTGAAAAACCTAATAGTAATTTACTGCTGGTTTTCATGTTAGTTGAAATTTGATTTTTTGAATTTCTCAAAGTGAGGTTTCAGTTCATCGAGATCGAGATCGAGCAGGTACATACTGCGGAAGAAACTTGGCAATTCGTTCCGGATAAAAGCATCTTTTTTGAATTGCTTTATTTTCTTCACTGCATCTCCGCTGATAAAATAGCCGATCCCTCTTTTATTCTGAATAATTTCCTGTTGCTGCAGGAGCTCGCAGGTGCGCATCACTGTATTGGGATTTACTTCCAGCGAAACCGCCAGTTCCCTTACAGAAGGAATACGTTCTTCCGGCTGCCATTTGGTAAGCAATATCTGTTCGCAGATGTAATCCGCGATCTGTATGTATATTGCCTGTGTATCTTTGAATTCCATTTCGCTAAGTTTTTAAATTTCTTGATCCTTCAACCGGAAATAAGCAATGGTCCAGAGCACAGGTGCTATCACAAATTTTATCATAAACAGGTAAGTGTTTTGCAGCCATTCCGGGATCAGGTATACTTTGGTGTGCCATGAGGTAGGGCCGCCTTCCAGCTTGGAGACCAGCAGGAATGGCATCGATCTTTTCCAGAAGTCGTGCCCGAATCCGAAAATCAGGGTAACGATAACACAGTTAATAAGCCACAATGCAAATCCTAATACAAAAATCGATAACACTGTTTTGATAAAGCTGTACTTATGGAAGTAGGTGGCGCCGAGTAAAAATGCCGCGTGCAGAATAATATAGCCGTAATAGATATATACTTTTTCTTTGGGATCATCCAGGAACGCATAGTTGTTAACTATTCCCCTGCCAAATGCCGCCAGTTGTACGCTTTCAATAATTTTAAAGCTGAGGTAACAGCTGATATGATAAAACAACAGGTAGCCTATGCCGGTAACCAGGAACAATGTGATGAACTTTTCAAACTGCGAAGCAGGTAACATCAGGAAGTCTACGCCCTTTTCCTTGCTGCCCAGTTCATTAAAAGCCCTGCTGGTGAACAGCAATCCGCAAAAGAACATGCCGGCGTAATAAAAGCCTACAATGTCGCTCGTTTGGCGGAAAGGTTCGCGGGCCACCAGTATCGTTAAAAGCGCGATACCTGTCATCAGCCCGAATACGGCAAGCATGCCCATTCCGTAGAAGCGGTAATGATCGGTAAAGTGTTTTTGCAGGTATAACTGCATACGACGAACATTAAATACGTTGTTTGGTTGCATGTGTGGATCAGTTGAATATTTCCTGGATGGGTTTATGATTGGTGAGGATCGCGTTGAACAGCAGTTCCATATCTATTTTACTTTGTTCCTGGCCTGCGTTGCGGGTAATGATGGTATGTCCGCGCAGGTTGCTGTCGGCGAAGAGGACACCGGTTGTTTCCTCGATCCTGCTCACGGTTTTGAAGCTCAATTTGTCTGTCACTGTTTGTACATCTTCCCGGAAAATAATTTTGTGGTCATCAATGATCACGATGCTGTCGATGAGATTATCCAGGTCGCGTACCTGGTGGGTGGAAATCACAATGCATTTTTCGTCGCTCACTGCGGCGGCAATCACTTTACGGAACTGGCTTTTGGAGGGGATATCCAGGCCATTGGTGGGTTCGTCCATGATCAGGGCTTTGGTGTTGGCGGCCAGGGCAAAACTGATCAGTACTTTTTTCTTTTGTCCGTACGACATTTCCGTCAGCTGCTGGTCTTTTGGAATTTCAAATTCCTTGAGATAATTGTAAAACGCCGCCTCGTCGAAGTTGGGATAAAAAGGGGCGTAGGTGTTTACATATCTTTTCACACTTACTTTTGGGAGATAGAATTCTTCCGGCACCAGGAATATCTCCCGGAGGAAGGCGGGTTGTCTTTTGGCAGATGGATAGCCCATCACCTCACAGGTGCCGCTGTCGGGGAATAGTAAGCCGGCCATTTGTTTGAGGAGCGTGGATTTGCCCGCACCGTTTTTTCCAAGCAAACCATAAATATGTCCTGCTTCCAGCCGTAGCTGTAAGTTTTCAAACAGGGGTTTGTTTTTCCGGTAGCTGAATGTCAGGGATTGGATGTTAATCATATCTTGTGGTTTAGTGTACTACTTAACTAGTACACTATAAAGATAAGGGTATATTCCGGAAATCAAAATAAATGCAGCGATTTTTTTTGCGGGCCGCTTTCGCCTTCGGCGAAGCGGAAATTGTCTTGGCTCAGGATTATGTTGATTATACTGATTAGCTGGATTTTTACTTTTTTGGATTTTTGGATTTTATAAAGGATCAGGGGAGATAGAAGCGGATTTTGTGTTTCTCTCTGATTACGCTGATTTTTACTTTTGGATTTTTTTCTGATTTTTAGATGTAATAATAAAGGGAGATAAGAGCGAATATCCGCTTCTATCTCCCTTAATCCTTTATAAAATCCAAAAGTAAAAATCCAGCTAATCAGTATAATCAGCGTAATCCTGAGCCAAGACAAAATCCGCCTACAACTCGGGATACAGCGGGAACTGCTGCATAAACGTATTCACTTCGCCTCTTACCTTGAGGATCAGCCCTTCATTGTCTGCATCCAGCAGCAAGGCATCGATCCAGTCAACGATCTGCCCCATATGGCTTTCGTTCATACCACGGGTGGTGATAGCGGGAACGCCAATACGGATGCCGGAAGTAACAAAGGCAGATTTATCGTCGAAAGGCACCATGTTTTTATTGACGGTGATATCGGCCTTTACCAGTGTTTGTTCCGCTTTTTTACCAGAGATATTTTTATTACGGAGGTCAATCAGCATCAGGTGATTGTCGGTACCACCGGAAATGATTTCATATCCTTTGCCTACAAAGCTTTTAGCCATGGACTGCGCATTTTTCAGGATCTGATTGGCGTATACAGTGTACTCGTCAGACAGTATCTCGAAGAAAGAAACAGCTTTAGCGGCAATTACATGTTCCAGCGGACCGCCCTGGATACCAGGGAATACAGCGGTATCAATGAGAGAGCTCATCAGGCGGGTTTCGCCTTTTGGTGTTTTCAGACCGAACGGATTTTCGAAATCTGCGCCCATCATGATCATACCGCCGCGGGGACCACGGAGGGTTTTATGGGTAGTGGTAGTTACGAAATGGCAATGGGCAAACGGAGAGTTCAGTAAGCCTTTGGCAATCAAACCTGCCGGGTGCGCAATATCAGCCAGTACAAAAGCGCCTACCTGGTCAGCTATTTCGCGGATACGTTTGTAATCCCAGTCGCGGCTGTAAGCAGAAGCACCACAAACAATCAGTTTGGGCTTTTCGCGGTTGGCAATTTCTTCCATTTTATCATATTCTACCAGGCCTGTTTCTTTGTTAACGCCATAGAAATGAGGTTGGTAGAGCTTTCCGGAGTAGTTTACGGAAGAACCGTGGGTAAGATGGCCTCCCATGCTCAGATCCAGTCCGAGGATTTTATCGCCCGGTTGCAGAATAGCCAGCATAACAGCGGCATTGGCCTGTGCCCCTGAGTGAGGTTGTACGTTCACATAAGCAGCGCCAAATATTTCTTTAGCCCTGTCAATTGCCAGTTGTTCGCTCTGGTCCACAATTTCACAGCCCGCATAATATCTTCTGCCAGGATAACCTTCGGCGTATTTATTCGTCATCACATGTCCCATCGCCTGCATTACCTGTAAGCTGGTAAAGTTTTCAGATGCGATCAACTCAATGCCGTGGCGCTGACGCTCCAACTCCTGGCCGATTAAATCAAATATTTGCTGGTCTCTTTGCATGTTGCCTTAAATTTGGTGCAAAAATAAATTAAAGCCGGATCAATTGCAAGCGTAAAGGCTTCTGCTTTATGCTTTCCGCTTTTTATGTTAATTTCGCCGCATTCGAGCAGCAATAGCTAATCCTAACTACAACACTAAATGAAGGCAATAATACCAGTGGCAGGGGCAGGCACCAAGCTTCGTCCACATACATATACACAGCCTAAAGCATTAATACCTTTAGCCGGCAGAACCATTCTCAGTATCATTATTGATCAGTTGGTGGATGCGGGTATCACAGAATTTGTTTTTGTGGTAGGCTATCTTGGTGAAAAGATCCAGCATTACGTAGAAAAGAAGTATCCGCAGCTTACCTGTCACTTTGTGCAGCAAAACAGCCGCGAAGGTACCGGTCATGCTTTATCCCTTACCCGCGATGTGGTAGGTAGTGATGAAATACTGATTGTACTGGGCGATACCATCTGCGAATGCGATTTTAAAGAAGTGATCGCCTCCCCTTACTCTATGCTTGGCCTGAAAAAAGTAGATGACCCGCGTAACTTCGGTGTTGCCGAACTGGATGAACAGGGAAAGATTACCCGCGTAGTGGAAAAGCCGCAGATCCCTAAGTCGAACCTCGCACTGGTGGGACTTTACAAGATCAAGGAAACAGAGCAGCTGTACGACTGCCTCCAAAGCAATATTGATAACAGGATAAAGTCGCACGATGAGTTCCAGCTCACAGATGCACTGGAATGTATGATTGAGCACGGTGTGCAGTTCAATGGCTTCAAAGTATCCAACTGGTTCGATTGCGGCCGGAAAGATACGCTGCTGGAAACAAACGCTATCCTCCTGAAGAAATATAAACTGGCCAGCAATCCCGTATTACCATATGAAAATACGATCATCATCCCGCCGGTAAGCGTAGGGGAAGGCTGTAACATTAAAAACGCCATTATCGGCCCTAATGTGGCCATTGGTGATAATACGGTGATCAACTACTCTATTGTAAAGGATTCTATTATCGGCTCTTTCAGTAACCTGTATGAAGTAGTATTGAAATCTTCCCTGATAGGCAGCGACGCCAATATCCGCGGATTGAGCCAGAGCCTGAACATAGGCGATAATACCGAAATAGACCTGGGATAATACCGGCAGCATCAAGCTATAGTATATTCGCTTATGAACAACCGTATCACTTCCTTATTCGATATTCAATATCCTGTTATCCAGGCTGGCATGATCTGGGCGAGCGGATGGCGTTTAGCCAGCGCCGTTAGTAATGCCGGCGGCCTGGGGCTCATCGGCGCCGGAAGCATGTATCCTGCCGTATTGCGGGAGCACATTCAAAAGTGTAAACAGGCAACTGATAAGCCTTTCGGAGTGAATGTGCCGTTATTATACCCGGATATTGACCAGCTGATAAATATTATCCTGGAAGAAGGGGTACAAATAGTGTTCACTTCTGCCGGGAATCCAAAAACATGGACACCGGTATTGAAAGCCGCAGGTATCAAGGTAGTGCATGTGGTATCCAGCGCAGCCTTTGCATTAAAAAGCGAGGCCGCCGGAGTAGATGCAGTAGTAGCAGAAGGATTTGAAGCCGGCGGGCATAACGGCCGCGAAGAAACTACCACCATGGTATTGATCCCGGCAGTATGCGAACAGGTAAAAATACCGGTTATTGCAGCCGGGGGCATAGGCTCCGGGAAAGCCATGGCAGCAGCATTTGCCTTAGGCGCATCCGGTGTGCAGGTAGGCAGCCGTTTTGTAGCAACCCCCGAAGCATCTTCCCATATAAATTTTAAACAGGCGGTGGTAAATGCCAAAGAGGGCGATACCATGTTAAGTTTAAAGAAGCTGGCGCCCGTTCGCCTCATCAAAAATAATTTTTACCAGGCGGTGCGGCAGGCAGAAGATAACGGCGCAGATATAGATGCCCTGAAAACCTTGCTGGGACGCGCCCGCGCCAAATCAGGCATGTTTGAAGGTAACCTCGAAGAAGGGGAACTGGAAATAGGCCAGGTAAGTGCTTTGATACATGATATAAAGCCCGCAGCAGCTGTATTGGCGGAAATATGGACGGAGTTCAGGGATACCATCCGCCATTTAAATAGCTTCGATATTTGATTGGTTACCGGAACCACCGCTCCGGTAACCATCTCAAAAAATTTTTTATGGTTTTCTTACTACCCACTTCATCGCTTCTTTCAGTGTAATTTTCTTTCCATACATCAGGATCCCTGTGCGGTATATTCTGCCGGCTAACCAGGTAGTGCCCAAAAAGCCACCAATAAGACAAACAAACGACAATATCAGCTGCCAGTAAGGTACTGTGCCGGGAACCCCATAGGGCAGCCGCGCCATCATTACCATCGGCGATGTGAATGGAATAATACTGCCCCATACCGCGAGCGGACTACCAGGGTCCTGTACTGCCTTCATCATAATCATGATACCAATGATGATGGGCACTGTTACGGGAATGGTGAGCTGCTGTACATCGGAGGCATCTTCGTTGACCAAACTGCCAATGGCGGCATACAAGGCAGAGTAAAAGAGATAACCTCCCAGGAAGTACAACACAAAGCAAGGTACCAGTAAGCTCCAGTTGATACTGCCTATCACTTCCCGCATTCTGTGCACCATTTCAGCCGTTTGCGCCGGGTTGCCCTGGGCGGCAGCTGCCTGCATGCTTTCAGGAGAAAAGAACAGCGGTATCAGGGAGTATATGGCTGTAATGAAGATACCCCATATAAAAAATTGCAGCAGGCCCACGGCGGCTATGCCTACAATTTTTCCCATCATCAGCTGAAAAGGCTTCACGCTGGAGATCATTACTTCTGCAATGCGGCTCACTTTTTCTTCCATCACACCCCGCATAACGGAGGTACCAAACAGTAACAGCACAAAGTAGATAATGAACCCGCTGGCGTAGCCTACTCCATAAGACACCCAGGAGCTGCCTTTCTTTTCGTCCTTACCATTTTTAAAGGTTACTTCCACATCCGACCTGATTTCATCCATTTTAGAGGGTTCAATCCCCTGCAGCTGCATGCGCTTCTTTTCAATGATGCTGTTGATATCCTTGTTGATACTGTTTTCTATGGTGATGCTTGCCTGGCCGCTGCTGTAAAATTCAAAGCCGGAGGGCCTGTTGATATCAAACTCGGGGATATACAGCACTCCTTCATAGCCGAGATCACTGTAATGCAGTTTGAGGCTATCGATGGGCTGGTTTTGCACGTATTTGAAATATACGCCTTTGGAATCGGGGAACTTGTTTTCAAACAACCCGCTTTTGTCTACCACCGCAATGAGCTTATGTTCGCTGGAAGAAGTAGATAAAAGGATGGGCACAATGATCATGGCGGCAAAGGCCAGTGGTACCAGTATAGTGGTGATGAGGAATGATTTTTTACGCACGCGGGTAAAGAATTCCCTTTTTATAATGAGCCAGATTTTCTCCATAAGTAGCAGGTTAATCAGGCCAGCGGCAAAGCAGCTACGGGGGCGTTGCTGTTTTCGGTTTGCTGTACCTGGGTGATAAATACCTCGTTGATAGAAGGAAGGATTTCTTCAAAATATGTAACAGGAATGTCCTGGCGGATGAAATGCAGCAGGATATCGTTGGTACTGCTGTCTTCATTCATTTTTACGGTAAACGCCTTATCGTGTGTTTGCACAATGTTAAAGTGATAAGTAGCCATTTGTGCAGGATTAGGCATTGTGCCCAGGCCTACTTTAAAAAGGCCCTGTTTAAAGTCCTGCTGGATCTGCTTTACACTGCCATCCAGTATTTTATGACCTTTGTTGATCAGCATGATATGGTCGCAGATTTCTTCTACCTGTTCCATGCGGTGGGTAGAAAAAATGATGGTGGTACCTTGCTGACTGAGGTTGAAAATTTCCTGTTTAATGAGATTGGAGTTGATAGGGTCCAGGCCGGAGAAGGGTTCATCGAGGATCAGCAGCCTGGGCTGATGTAGAACAGTGGAGATGAACTGCACTTTCTGCTGCATGCCTTTACTGAGTTCATCGACCCGTTTGTTGTACCAGGAGTTGATATCGAATTTATCAAACCAGTATTGGATCTTCTGTACCGCTTCTTTCCGGGAGAGTCCTTTGAGCTGGGCGAGATAGAGTGTTTGTTCGCCTACCTTCATTTTTTTATAGAGACCTCTTTCTTCCGGCATATACCCGATGTACTGCACATCGTTTTCCGGGTTGAATTTTTGCCCGTTGAAAATGATCTGGCCTTCATCGGGGTAGAAGATACCGGTAATCATGCGGAGCAGGGTTGTTTTACCGGCGCCGTTAGGACCCAGTAATCCGAAGATGCTGCCCTGCTGTATATCAAAGCTAACATCATCCACCGCTTTGTGGGTATCATAATGTTTTTTCAGGTGTTTGACTTCGAGTAGGTTCATGGTGAAAAATTAGTGATTAATCCCCAATAAATAAGTCGGAATATCGTTACGACAACTTTGCGGCAATGATGGCGGCCACGCGTTCGCCATCCATTGCAGCGGATACGATCCCTCCGGCATATCCGGCGCCTTCGGCGCAGGGATAAAGACCTGCCACCTGCGGGTGTTCCAGCGTATCATTGTTGCGGGGAATGCGTACCGGTGAAGATGTGCGTGACTCTGTGGCCACCAGTACAGCATTTTCGGTGTAGTATCCTTTCATTTTGCGGCCAAAGGCTTTAAAGGCGCCGGCGAGGCGCTGGTGTACTACTTTGGGTAATACGCTGCGCAGGTCCACGCTGTTGAGGCCAGGTACATACGAGCATTCAGGCAACGAGGCAGAAACTTTTTTATTGACAAAGTCGGTCATACGTTGTGCGGGCGCTACGAAATTGCCGCCACCGGCATGATACGCCTGTTTTTCAACCGCCTGTTGAAAGTACATCGCTGCGAGCGGGCCGTGATGTGCGAATGGTGCAAAGTCGGATTCATCAACGGTAACCACCATGCCTGAATTAGCGAAGGGGTTGTTTCGTTTGGAAGGCGACCAGCCATTCACTACCAGTTCGCCGGGATCGGTAGCTGCGGGGGCGATTATGCCACCCGGGCACATACAGAAAGAGAATACGCCGCGGCCTTCCACCTGTTCTACCAGGCTGTAACTGGCTGGCGGGAGATATTCGCCACGCACCTGGCAATGATACTGTGCATTGTCGATGAGTTCCTGCGGGTGCTCCACGCGCACACCGAGGGCAAAGGGTTTGGCTTCCAGCAAAATGTTTTGCTGGTGGAGCATGATAAATATATCGCGGGCGGAGTGGCCTGTGGCGAGAATGAGTTGTTTGCCTTCAAATATTTGCCCGGTGGCGGTTTGCACGCCTGTAACTGCGCCGTTGCTGATTTGTATGGCGCTTACTTTTTGTTCGAAGTGTACTTCTCCGCCGCTGTTGATGATTTGTTCGCGCATAGCGGTGATGATATACGGGAGTTTGTTGGTGCCGATGTGCGGGTGTGCATCGATCATAATCTTATCTTCTGCACCGAAGTGTACGAATATGTTGAGGATGCGGTTAATATCGCCGCGTTTATTGGAGCGGGTGTATAGTTTACCATCGGAGTAGGTACCGGCGCCGCCTTCGCCGAAGCAGTAGTTGGAGTCGGGGTTTACGATACCTGTTTTATTGAGGGCGGCGAGATCACGGCGTCGTGCGCGTACATCTTTACCGCGTTCCAGTATAACTGGTTTTACGCCTGCTTCTATGAGCCGCAATGCGGCGAAGAGGCCCGCGGGTCCGGCGCCTGCAATCAGCACCCGTGGTGCATTGGCTGGCAGGGATGCATATACCGGATGGGTGTGTTGCCTTTCTTCAAAAGGTTCGTTAATGAATACCTGTATGGTAAGGACAAAGAACACCTGCTTGGAACGTGCGTCTATAGAGCGTTTCAGCAGATTGAATCCTGTAATGTCGGCAGGCTTTACACTTAGTGCGGCAGCAGCGTGCTGTATGATATTTGTATGAGAGGCGGCATCGGCCGGCAGTAATTTGAGAGATATTTGTTGTATCATATTAGCGGTTAGGTGTTTATCCTAAAACTGCGGCAAAGATAGCAAATGCGGGGTAATGTATAAAATGAGTAAAGCGAAGACATAAGGGGATGTAATCCGCTTATATCTTCGCTTCAATAGCTTTTGTGTGATGCTTTCAGCTTAGAAAGGCAGGTCGTCGCCGCCATCTCCGCCGCCTGCAGGCATCTGTGGAGTATTGTAGTTAGGCTGTGGATCTGTGCCCGGAGCAGGTGCTGCCATTACAGATTCCATACGCCATGCGTCCAGGTTGGTGATGTAGTTCACTTTACCATCTTTTTCCCATCTGGTGCCTTTGATATTGAAATAAACTTTAACGTTTTCACCTTCATTGAACCGGTCTACAATACCAGTGCGGTCTTGCACCGACTGAAACTTTATATAGTTGTTGATAACACGGCCATTGATGTCGTCGGACTTCTCAATAACGAACTCTCTTGTCTTAAAAGTTTCGCTACGTTGTACCGTGTTGTACTTCACAATCAGCTTTCCGGTAATTTCAAAACTCATAGAAAAATTATTTTAAATTCAGAAGGGTCAAAGATAAGGTATTCGGCTTAGTGCGGACAAATATTTTTTATTAATCCGGTGCGCGCGGATATAAATAAATACTTTCACAATTACTATCCCCTAATACATTTTTTTAAATGGAGATACTAACATAGTTTTGCACCCTCTCCCGAAAAAGTGTGAATATCTCATGACTTATCAGTGAACGTTTTTTTTTGAGAGAAAGGATACAATATTATTTTATCAATTATATATCCATATTTATGATAAAAAGGAGAATGGAAAAGATAAAGGTGCTGTTAATCAATGGGGTTTATAGTAATGAAAACCTTGTCACGTCTGGGCTGTAAAGCCACAGCAGTAGTGGAAAAAGGGGTTTTGGTACTCTGTAATCAGGAGAATATAAACAAGGGTAGATAAATTTTTTTTTTCAACATTTTCTACAGATATTCGTCGTCCTGTCTGAAAATTTTTCAACTTCCTGCGTTGGGGAATTTCGAATTCGAGAACTAAGCATCCTTAATTAAGAAACAACTAATTTTTTTTATCTCAATGAATAAAACTTGCGAACAAGTTTGGGAAAAGTGTCTTAATATAATTAGGGATATAGTAGAATGGCAGCCGTTTAAGACATGGTTTGAACCTATTAAACCCATTAAACTTGAAAACAATGTTTTAACCATCCAGGTCCCCAGCCAATTCTTTTATGAATACCTTGAGGAGCATTATGTGGGATTGTTAGGAAAAACCATCAAGAGAGAATTAGGTAAAGAAGCCCGGTTGGAGTATCGCATTGTAGTAGAGAACGGTACGCCACATCAGCATCCCAGAACAGTAAACATGCCCACGCAGTTTACCAAACCTCAGAAAGACAATGAAGTAGATTTTCCTTTAACGATTCACAACCCGGTTAAGAATCCCTTTGTTATTCCGGGCATTAAAAGGGTACAGATTGACTCGCAGCTCAATCCCAATTATACGTTTGATGCGTATGTAGAAGGAGACAGTAACCGTGTGGCAAGACGTGCAGGTAAAACAGTGGCCGAAAAGCCCGGTGGCACCTCTTTTAATCCGCTGGTAATATATGGTGGGGTAGGTTTGGGAAAAACGCATCTTGCACAGGCAGTAGGCAATGATGTAAAACGTATACATCCGAACAAAGCGGTGTTATATGTAAGTGCAGAGAAATTCATTAACCAGTTTATAGATCACTCCAAGAATAATATCATCAACGACTTTATCCACTTTTACCAGTTGATAGATGTGTTGATCGTAGATGATATCCAGTTCTTTGCCCGCGCAGAGAAAACACAGGACGCCTTCTTCGCTATCTTTAACCACCTGCACCAATCCGGCAAGCAGCTGATCCTAACGTCTGATAAGGCGCCTAAAGATCTGGATGGCGTACAGGAAAGATTACTGAGCCGTTTCCGCTGGGGACTGAGCGCTGATATCCAGATCCCCGATTTTGAAACCCGGATGGAAATCCTGGAAATGAAGATGCGGAACGATGGACTGGAAATGCCGAAAGAAGTAGTGAAGTATGTAGCCTATAACATCCAGACAAACGTACGTGAACTGGAAGGCGCACTGATTTCCCTGCTGGCACAATCATCGCTGAACCGTAAGGAAATTGACCTGGAACTGGCGAAGCGCGTATTGAAATCTTTTGTAAAAACATCTTCCAAAGAAATTACAATCGAGAGTATCCAGAAAATGGTCTGCGAATATTTTGATGTGCCTTATGATAAGCTGTTGCAAAAAACACGTAAACGTGAAATTGTGCAGGCCAGGCAAATCACCATGTATCTCGCTAAATCATTTACTAAAAATTCCCTGAAAACAATCGGTGAACATTTTGGTGGACGCGATCATACCACCGTTATCCACAGCTGTCAAACTGTAAAGGACCTGATGGATACTGACAATAACTTCCGTGACAGCGTAATTGAATTGCAACAGAAAGTACAACTGGCGGCCATGTAAAGCCTGCCTTAGCCCTGAGAACCTATTTTAAAAAGCCGTGCACAACTGCACGGCTTTTTCATGTTCACCCGCATGGGGACTGCCTTTCAGCGGATTTTTATATACTTAGGGCAAGTTTTTTTGTAAAAAACCGAATTTGCTTTTGGAGAATATAAAACTTTTCCTATTTTTGCAACCCCTTCAGGGAAATAATGGAGA
Source organism: Chitinophaga sp. W3I9 (assembly GCF_050434025.1). Lineage (NCBI taxonomy): Bacteria > Pseudomonadati > Bacteroidota > Chitinophagia > Chitinophagales > Chitinophagaceae > Chitinophaga > Chitinophaga sp. W3I9. The sequence continues at coordinate 1,402,087 of NZ_JBNPWC010000001.1, read as the reverse complement.
GATGCCTGAGTGGCCGAAAGGAACGGTTTGCTAAACCGTCATACGGGTTAAACTGTATCGAGGGTTCGAATCCCTCTCTCTCCGCAAGGAAAAAGCCTTCAAATCGAAAGATTTGGAGGCTTTTTTGATTTGAGGGATTGAGATTGGATGGGCAGCAATCCCACTACCAAACCTTATCCGATCTTACGCGCTACCATCATATGTCTATAAATCTGGCATGTCGATTTTGATGTTTCGCTAATCTTAGGTGCTTGCTTAATAACATTCTCCAAAAAGCTGCGATTAGCATCACCCCATTGGTTCATGGCATCAATAATAGGCATCAGTGAACAGCCGATCTCCGTAAGCGAATACTCCACTTTAGGCGGTAGTTGCGGGTAGGTTTTCTTCTCTATCATTCCATGTCCTTCCAATTCTTTGAGTTGTACATTCAGCACCCTGCGGGTGGCGCCAGGAAATAAGCGTAGTATCTCGCTGGGACGCTTTACATCCATCGAAATAGCACGGAGGATGGCTGGCTTCCATTTGCCATTCAGCACTTCTTTAGTCAGGTGCAGTCCGCAATCTATTGTGAGGGGAGTCTTTCTTTCATACATATGCTGTTCACTTTATTCAAAAATAGGCATTGTATTTTAATTCCTTAATGGGATAAATTTATCCCTATGGTATTAGTTTTTCCCATATTGTAACGCTGGGGCATATGCCCGAAGTTTGCCTTAAAAAAACAATGGGAAATACAGCACAACCTCTGTTAGAGGAATATCAGATAGGTGATTTGAAATTGAAAAACCGGGTGGTAATGGCGTCACTTACGCGTGGACGTGCCACCAATAAAGGCCTGGTTCCTACACCATTGATGGCCAGGTATTATGCACAACGCGCTTCAGCAGGCTTAATTCTGAGTGAAGGTACCTGGGTGAATCCGAAGTCTATTGGTTTTATTAATGTGCCAGGCATTTATACGCAGGAGCAGATTGAAGGATGGAAACTGGTGACCCAGGCAGTACACAACAAAGGAGGACTAATCTTCTCTCAATTAGGGCATATTGGTGCTGCATCTCATCCGGATTTTTTTGATGGTGAATTGCCGGCAGGCCCTTCCGCCATTAATCCGCAAAATCATTCTTATACACCCCAGGGCTTTAAAGATACACAAACGCCCCGCGAGTTCACCGTTGCTGAAATTAAACAAACTATACAGGATTACAGGCAGGCGGCTAAGAATGCGAAAGAAGCAGGATTTGATGGCGTTGAAGTACATGCACAGGCTGGCATGCTAATTCCTCAATTTCTAAGCCTGGCCACTAATCATCGCACCGATGAGTATGGTGGCAGTATTGAAAATCGTGCACGTATTATATTTGAAATACTGGATGTCATCCTGGAAGTATGGGAAAGCACAAGGGTAGCGATCAAGTTTACACCGGTCGCATATAGCCATGTAGGCATCGTGACGCCGGATGAAGAAACTATCCCCATGTTCCAGTACATCCTTAAAAAACTGAATGACTACAATCTCGCTTTCCTGCACATTGTTGGGCCTGCAGAAACTTTAACAGGTACCCCGGTAGAAGTATTGCAGGATAATTATTTCAGCCATTTCCGCTATCACTACAGCGGCAGGTTGATGGCTAATCTGGGCTTTACGCAGGAAAGCGGGAATGCCATCCTGAAAGAAGGCATAGCCGACCTGGTATCTTTTGGTGCACCATTCATTGCCAACCCCGATTTGGCAATCCGCTTTAAATATAATTTGCCATTGTCAGAAATCAACCGCGATACGTTGTATAGTGGGGGTGAAAATGGATATACCGATTATCCTGAAGCGATGTTTTAATATTCCGGACATTGAAGTAAATACTTCTTATATCAATGCAAGAAGTATTTACTTCAATGTCGTTACGTGAAGACAACTAGTCTTTGTAAAAAGACTATCATTTCATGAAAGAAGCGAAAGATTTAGAGGCTTTTTAATTCCAAACATAGTACCCTGACAAAATAACTTAATCTGTTTAGGCTTATAGTTAAACCCTGGGCTTGTAATACAAATGGTACCTCGTCGGGAACATGAATACTTTTCCTTTTTTACGATACGCTCTTATAGAAGAAAGAAGCCATTTTGAATAGAAGGAAAAGTCTGCATCACTGTAGTCGGAAACAAGCTCAAATATTTCACCGTGTCAGTCTACGACTACGTAGGAATAATACTCGCCAATTTTTCCTGCGCTCCACAAGAGACTGTCTGTAGTTCGATACATTGGGTAGCCAAAGGCTTCTGCCATGAATTTTTTATAGTTATCATCGTTCCAGTTGTAATCGCTGTCATATGCTCTGAAAAAGAAATGCATTTGAAAAACATCTTTCCCATTAGAGTACCTATCGTCTTCTCCGGTAGTATTGTCACCTTTTATTAATTTAAACCCCTTAGGAAAGGATGCTTGTCCTAGAGTAGTGATTGCGTAGAGCAAGAGGAGAAAACTAAATAAATATTTCATAAGTCGGATTGTGTTAGTTACTTGATAAATAAGTTCAATTAGTAATATTATCGACTATTCATTAAATAGCAAATAATCTCTCGTAAATTTTCATTAAATAGGTTCGAACTTTGCCCCTCATAGCCCGTTAAATAAATCGAAAGATTTAGCACATAGTTAAAAGCCTTTAGATAATGTCTGCTGCATAGTTTTGATCCTTTTCATCCCAAATATTTCCACTTACGTAACATTTTCATAGATCATTGGACTCATTCGTGTATTTTTAAAATCAATGCCAGGCGCATTGATTCAGGACACATTTAACAAATCTCAATGACTAGAGTAAAGTTGATCCATACCCTATTGTTACTATCGCTGATAATTTGCACTTCGCTCAATATTGCTTCAGCACAAAGCCTTGAAAGCAGGATGGATAGTTTGATTCTAACCCTGTTCAATGATAAAGATGGCCCCGGTGCTGTATTTATGGTTGCTCAAAATGGGAAGCCTATTTATCAGAAAGCGTTCGGCAAGGCTAACCTGGAATCAGACGTGAATTTGACGCCGGAGAACGTGTTCCAGTTGGGTTCCATGACCAAACAATTTACGGCTGTAGCGATTCTCATGTTAGAAGAACAAGGCAAATTAAGTGTAAAGGACCCTGTCTCCAAATACATAGCCGATTATCCTTCAGGAAGTAAAATAACGATACATCATTTATTGACCCATACTTCAGGCATTAAGGACTTCACCAGCATGAAATCTCTTTCGACGATTGCGCAGAAAGATATGAGTCCTGAAATGATGGTCAATTTTTTCAAAAACGAACCAGCTGATTTTGCACCGGGAGAAAGGTTTGCGTATAATAATTCGGGGTATGTGCTGCTGGGATATATCATAGAATTGGTTTCCGGAGAGACATATAAAGATTTCATCGGGAAACATATTTTCGATAAAGTTGGGATGAGTCAATCTTACTACTGCAGCGACAGACAAATCATCAAAAAAAGAGCATACGGGTATCACAAAAAGGAATATGGATACGTGAATAAAACGATGATCAGTTTCAGTGTTCCTTTTTCATCTGGTTCGCTCATGTCCACCACCGGCGATATGCTGAAATGGCAGAATGCTTTGAATCAGCACCTGTTACTCAATGCAGCAGCAACCCAAAAGGCTTTTACGAAGTATAAATTGAACAATGGAGAAGAGTTTGCCTATGGGTATGGCTGGCACATCAGGGAAATAAAAGGGATGCCGGCCAGGGAACATGGCGGCAGTATATTCGGGTTCAAAACAATGGGCGTTTATATTCCCGGTGAAGATATTTACGTAATTGGAATGAGTAACTGTGATTGTAATTCACCGACGAAAATAACAGAAGATCTGACGGCATTGGCGCTGGATGAGTTAAGAAAGCAGAAGTGACGAATGAAAATTTGTTATACCCTTAAGGGTATAACAAATAATGAAAAACCCCATACAATACACTCAACCCAATCAGGTATAAAATATTCATTTTAAACCTCAGCATCAGCACCAATGATACGATCATCCATACCAGCGCCAGGATATCCGGCTTGCTGAATAAAATGCCACCCGGAAAAATCACATCTTTCCCGAGATATAAAGTAAGATTTAGTATCACACCCACTACAGCGGCGGTAATTAATCCAAGAATACCTTCGATGATGTCAATACCGTGCGTTTTCTCAATCAGGGGAGCCCCGGCGAAAATCATCAGGAAACAGGGCAAAAAGGTAAAGTACGTAGTGGCGAGCAGTCCGGCTGCACCCATCCATAAAGAGCCGCCAAAATGGTTATAACCGGCCATAAAACCCACGAATGATAATACAATGATGAGCGGACCGGGTGTTGTTTCCGCCAGTGCAAAACCATCGATCATCTGTAGCTTACTGAGCCAGTGCAGTTTTGTAACACTGTATTGCGCCACATAAGGCAGCACCGTATACGAGCCGCCTACAGTCACAAACGCGGTTTGTGTGAAGAACAACCCCATATTTTTCCAGAAAGTAAAGTCGCTGAAAAACAACAGAAACAGTCCAAACGGAAGCAGCCAGGCGATAAAGGCAATACCCAGTAATTTCAGGAGCCGCCGTGCCTGGAAGCCCTCTCCGGGCGATACGGTGTTTTTATTCAGCACATACGTATGTTCTTCATCTCCGGTTGTTGCTGTATTTTTTTCCTGGTGTTGTAATGCGGCTGGCCATATCATGCGCGTGACGACACCAATAACAACTACGCCGCCAATGATGGCCAGTAAGGAAATATTGAAGAAGAAAATACATACAAATGCCAGCGCCGCCACGCCGTAATGCAGTGGTCCGTGTAACGCTTTCTGCCCGATCCTGAACATGGCGATAAGGATGAGGGCAATCACAGCAGGCTTTAATCCGGCGAACATGGCGGTTACCCACGGGATATTGCCAAAGAGCACGTAAATAATGCTTAGCCCAAGTAAAATGAACATCGATGGCAATACAAACAAGATACCGGCGGCAAGCCCCCCTTTTCTGTCATGCAGCAACCACCCGATATAAATGGATAATTGCTGTGCTTCCGGTCCGGGCAGGATCATACAATGATTCAGGGCATGCAGAAACTTACTGTTGCTGATCCACTTTTTCCGGTCCACTAAATAATCATGCATAATGGCAATGTGGCCGGCGGTACCGCCAAAACTTATCCATCCTAATTTAAACCAGAATTTAAGCGCTTCTCTAAACGCCGGCTTCTGTGTAATAATTTGTTCTTCCATATGATTATTCTTCCTGCCACTGCTACTTTAAAAGCAAATAATCCCCTCCTGTATCCGGAGATACCGTTTTTACATGCAATAAAAGCAGTTGAAAACAACCGGGCAATAACCACCGGCTGAGTGGCAAAAAAAGTAGCTGTTTTACGATTAAAAAAGACTGTCTGATGGCTTCCGGTAAGCAGCAACGAAGATACGAAAATGCTCCCGGTAATGCAAGGATTTTAGCCGGTAAAAGACTGATTTATTTGACATAGCAGGATAACCGTAAGTCCAAAAATAAAGAGACTATTTACCCGTGGAATTGCTCCTGATTTTATGCATGTATTGCGAAATAATATTTTTATCGGCAGCCGTTTTTGCCAGTTGCAAAGCGCTGGCAAAATATTGCAGCGCCTTTCCATCATCGATGCCGGCAGACTGCGGTCTTGTTCTTCATATAAAATATACGCGCCGGAATCACTGGTCCTGGCTTCAAACCGAGAGGCGTGGAAACACATCAGCGACATCAATGCATTTACGGCTGGCGTATTGGTAGGCGTATTTTCCAACAGAAAATAATTCAGCCGTATGGCTTCCAGGCACAACTCTTTGCGCAGCACAAAGCCGCACAGGATACGGAGAGAAAGCCCTATCCGGGCTTCCGTAGGGATAGCCGGGTGACAGATGGCAAACATCATTTTCAACTGGCTGTCCTGGATGTTGGCGGCGGAGAGATCAATATCAATTTCCTCCGGTGGTGGCCGGTGCAGTTTCAGATCGGCAGCTATCTTTTCGCTGAAAATTTTATTTCTTCTGAGGTAATCTTTTGTTTTGTTTTTAGCAACGGTGTACAGCCAGGCGGAAGGATTCTCCGGAACGCCTTTTGAACTCCATGTTTTAGCTGCCAGCAGAAAAGCATCATTAACGACGTCTTCTGCCGTTTCCATGTGCGGGAGGCCGAATAGTTTACAGAGTACAGCAATAATTTTGCTGTACTCTGTTTTGAATAGTTGAGGAAGAAGATCATTATACACCGGACCTGATGATTGTGTTAATTCATTTTTATAATGTCCCTTACTTCCACATGGCCGCCTGCAAGAAGAATAGGACAACCATCAACCAGCTGCATCGCTTCTTCCAGTGAAGCGGCCTTTACAATCAGGTACCGCCTACTATTTCCTTTACTTCTGCATAAGGGCCGTCGGTAATCACGTTATCGGCCCGGAGCGTTTTTGCCTCCTGCCCCAGTTGATCGGTGCTTAAAAACTTCCCCTGTGCAGCAATACCGCCTATCCAGTCCTGCCGCTGCCGGAGGATGGCCTGCATTTGCCCGGGGCTTATCACCCGGTTGGGGTCCGGTGCATGTCGGAAGATCATCATGAATTCTTTCATTTTTTCTGAATTTTAACGTTAAATGATGTTGTTTACGACCTTATGACGAATGACATCCGGACTATTGGACAAATTATTTTTTGCGGAAATTAAGAGGCAGATTTTTGCAGCGGATTAAACCTGCAATCTGCAGGCAGGACAGGTTTAAAAATGAACATATTATGCTTTAAAACCGGACACATTATAAATACTTTAAAGTATAATTATCTAGCATAAAGATATTTCATATCTGGCACCTTGTTGGCTTTTCACAAAACAATCAATCTTGCACCCGTATGTTCAAAAGTTATCTGAAAACAGCCTTCAGAAACCTTTTCAGGAATAAGTTATTTTCCGGCCTCAATATTTTCGGATTAGCTACAGGCATGGCCTGCAGCATTCTTATTTTCCTGTGGGTGCAGGATGAACTGAGCTACGACCGCTTTAACGCTAACGCAGGGCATATTTACCGCCTCACGGCCCGTGTAGGGGATATAGCAGCAGCAGTGGTGCCCGTGCCTGCTGCAATGGCCATCAGGGAAGCTGTTCCGGGCATAAAGAACACCACCCGGCTGGCCGCCCTGCAAAGCATGGTAACAGTAAATAATCAAAAGTATGAGGAGAAAAACATCTACTACGCCGACAGTAATTTTCTCTGCATCTTCGATTATCCCCTTTTGCTGGGAGACGCGTCCAGCCTACTGTCCAGGCCCGATGGCGTGGTACTCACCGCCAGCAGTGCAAAGAAGTACTTTGGCAGCCCGGAAAATGCCATGGGCAAAACCCTGCACATTGACAATGATTACAATGGCAATAACCTGCTGGTAACGGGTGTACTGAAAGACATTCCCCGTAATTCGCACCTGCAGTTTGATATGTTGCTTCCCATTCAGCTCTATGAAAGAACCATCAACCTGGAACAGGGATGGGGTAATTTTGATGTATATACTTACCTGCTGATGGATGATCATTTCAGTGGCACACCAGCAGCCCTGGCATCGTTACAGCAGCAGATCCAGGCGCTTTACCGCCGCCTGGATATAACGAAAACAAATGGATTCCTGTACGTTCAGCCGCTAAAGGATGTGCATCTGCGTTCCCGCCTGATGCTCGATGTAGCCGGCCAGGGTAACTATCAACAAGTAAAGATCTTTTCCCTGATCGCGGTTTTTATTTTACTGATTGCCGGCATCAATTTTATGAACCTGTCCACTGCTTTGTCCGGGCAACGGGCCAAAGAAGTAGGGATGCGTAAAACAGTGGGCGCTTTGCGGTCGCAACTTGTAATGCAGTTTTTAAGTGAGGCGTTATTATTATCTTTTATCTCCCTGATTATCGGGCTGGTGATAGCATGGGCATTGATACCATTGTTCAACCAGCTGGCAGCGAAATCCATCTCCATTAACCTGCTGAATATAAAATTCATAGCGGGTCTTTTAGGAATAGCAATAGGTGTAGGTTTGCTTTCCGGAAGTTACCCCGCGCTGTTCCTTTCTTCTTTTAACCCGGTGAAAGTGCTGAAAGGTGTAAAGATGCTGCATGGCAGGAAAACGTTTTTCAGGAACAGCCTGATCATCGTGCAATTCTCCATTGCAGTGATCCTGATAGTGAGCACTATTGTAGTGTATAAACAACTGCACTTTATCCGGACCATGGATATCGGTTACAACAAGGAAAACCTCCTGTATATACCGATTCCCCGCCTGGGCGACCTGCAGCGGAACCAGGTGGCGCTGAAAGCTGTAATGAGCCAGTATCCGGAGATAGATGATTATACTTTTATCAGTCACCTGCCTACAGATCTGCCCACCGGTACCCGTTCGGTTGAATGGGAAGGAAAGGACCCACAGGCAAACCTGGTATTTCCACAAATGTGGGTGGATGATCATTTTGTGCATACTTTCAGGATGCAGTTAAAGGCCGGCAGGTTTTTTTCCAAAGATTTTAAAGGAGATGAAAATAACTATGTGCTCAATGAAACGGCCATAAAAGCAATGAAGCTAAACGTGGAAACTGCGCTGGGAACGAGAATAACCATGGATAGCCGTACAGGCATTGTCATAGGAATAGTAAAAGATTTTAACTTCAAGCCAGTGCAACAGCCCATACAACCACTGATTATCAGGAACGGCAGTTCCGGCAATTTTAACGGGAACACAGGGTATATTGTACAGCGGACTACGGCTGCCAATATGCAGCAAAGCCTGGCGACGATGAAAAAAGTATTTCAGCAGGTATATATCGATTTCCCATTTTCTTTCGGTTTTGTAAATGAAGACCTGTCGCGCTTATACCTCGCCGAGCAGCGCATGGGAAAGCTTTTCAATATTTTCTCTGTGTTATCTGTAATGGTGTCTTGCCTGGGACTTTTCGGCCTCGCTACTTTTGCCACACAAAAACGTATTAAGGAAATCGGGGTCAGGAAAGTGCTGGGCGCCAGCGTAGCGGGTATTGTAGGGATGTTGTCGAAAGATTTTTTAAAGCTGGTGGTATTTGCTTTGCTGATCGCCTTCCCCGTGGCGTGGTGGGTAATGAATAAATGGCTGCAGAATTTTGCCTATCATATCAGCATCCGCTGGTGGTTTTTCGCGTTGGCTGGTGTTATTGCCATTGTCATCTCCTTTATAACCGTCAGCTACCAATCGATCAAAGCGGCCAGGTCCAATCCGGTAAAAAGCTTGCGTACCGAATAAATTTTTCCGGAAAGGGATGGGCTTTGAGCGATCTTATTTCACAGGTTTGTTACTTTCTTGAGAAAATTGTCACCTCGTGTAATCCAGCGTAGCAGGGCATTCTATTATATTTTGCGTCTTTTTGTTAAAAAAATTTGTTTTTATGTTAAACATTTTCCTACATTTGCACTCCGCAATTGAAGCAAAGGTATTGCCGCAAGGGCAGCTGTTAATGCAGAAGATGCGGACTAAGAAGGGATTTCGGGGCGTAGCGTAGCCCGGTATCGCGCCTGCTTTGGGAGCAGGAGGTCGCAGGTTCGAATCCTGCCGCCCCGACTTAGCATTTAAAAGGCTTTCCGTAAACGGAAAGCCTTTTTTAATTATGTATAACCTCATAACTGCCTCACAGCACTATTTCAAACAAGCTGGAAGTACCCTTCTTGTAATGCACAGGTAACTCATCACTCGCCACCGGCGCCACCACGCCAAGATAATTAAAGCCACAGCTTACATAATAGTTATTCAGCTTATCATTGCCGCTGCCGGTATCCATCCTGATATAGTTTTTCCCGATACTTACTGCATATTCCCTGGCCCACCGTACAATATGCTTTACATAACCATTGCCCCTGAAGTCCGGATGAGTGGCGATACGGTGAATGTAAATGGCCGGATCTTGATCTTTCTCTTTCCATATAAAGGGATCCTGGAATGTAAGAGAAAAGATGCAGGCAATCCGGTCGTCCTCCATTATCTTCCATAACCTCTTTTCACGGATATCTGTTTCCACCAGCGCCTGGTCAAATCCCTCCCAGTGCTTCTGTGCAATTTTCTTTTGAAGTTGTGTGCCGGCTTCATAAAGACTAAAGATTACATCGATATCTTCCGGCGTGCTGTTAATTATCTGCATCATAGAACAAATATTGAGACCGTAAAATTCAGCTATAAAAGGCAAATAAAACAGATTCAGTTTTGTTCATTTCGACCATATCAGATTTGTCGTTATACCTACTGGTGGAGAGTCTGTAAAATATATCTATCTTTATAACATAACTAAGAACTACTGATGAAGCTAACGATATCAGGCTACTCTACCGCCTTATTTTCCACCTGGTACTTCCTGGAAGAACTGGGTATTTTAATGGATGCGGGAGATGGATTAACGGCTGCACTTTTGCAAAAAAGCAGGAAGATCAACTATGTATTTATTTCTCATGCGGACAGGGATCATTTAACGGGCCTGCTGCAGCTAAACCAGCTGAATGCACGGGATGGACTGCCGGTAATCTGTTATCCAAGGGACAGCAGTTCTTTTCCGGCGATGGAAGCATTCTCCAAAAATTTTGATCCTCATATTGCCGGTACACAATGGAGGGCGGTAGCACCGGGCGATGAAATATGGGTAAAAGACGATGTAGTGGTTATTCCTGTGCGTAACGAACATGTAACTACCGATGCGCACATCATCCGGAGCCTGAGCTATAAGGTAATGCAGGTGAAACAAAAAGTGAAGCCGAAGCTGGCAGCGCTTCCCCCCGAAACGATCCGGCAAATCATTATGGAGCAAGGAAAAGAAAGCACCACAATGGAAGTAAGAACCAACCTGGTCGGCTATTCGGGCGATACGCCTGTACAGGATATGGAACGCTGGGATGGCACCGATATCCTGATCCATGAAGCTACGTTTCTAGCCAGTGAAGGGGATGTGAAAATAGTAGCACATAAGAATAAGCACAGCAAACTGGGAGAAGTGATGGATATGGTAAGCCATATCCGCGTAAAACAGCTGATCCTCGGACATTTCTCCTCCAGGTACAGCGCGGAACTCATTGACCGGAGCATTAAAGAACTGTGCAATAAATACGGCATCAGTATTCCCGTATTCCGTTTGTTACCCGGCCTAACGGTGAGGGATATACTTTCCGGTGCGCCTGTCAATAAATGAATATCATTACTGAAGTTTTTTTCAGCAGGATTTGTTTTTGTGGATATTTATTTCCTACATTTGCATCCCGCTACACAGCGTCGGAGACGGGGCGTAGCGTAGCCCGGTATCGCGCCTGCTTTGGGAGCAGGAGGTCGCAGGTTCGAATCCTGCCGCCCCGACTTAGAAAGATTAAAGCCTTACAGTTTGCACTGTAAGGCTTTTTTATGCTGCAAAATCCGTTGCTCTTTTAAACACAGTCCGGAGCCCACCATTCCTACAAAGTGTTAACCGAAAAAATGAACTGACCATCCTGCTGACCTGTTTCTTATCACTCCAAATAAATAAAGCCTGTCCCCCGGTACGTATATAGAATGCGTTGCATCCTTATATGTTTACTATAGCAACATCATATTTGTTTACCCTCTTAATTATTAATTATGATTATTCAAAACATTGATGCCCTTAAGGCACTAGCTTCCCCTGTAGCTACTGAAATTTATGAGGTATTATGCTATTATACCCCCGGCGATAACGGGGGCGGTTCATTTTACTGGGACAGTTTATCCGGAGAGACCCCTAATAATGGAACTATCATTCAGGGTGTAGCATCAGGCCGGTGGAAAAGAATTTATACTACTTTCATTGATTTACGGTGGTTTGGTGTAAAAGATGGGATTGATTGTTCTGCATCTTTAACTGCGGCATTGGGACTCAGCAACATTGTGATATTAGAAAATAAGGTATTTACCACTAGTACAACTGTCGTAGTACCTTCAAATAAGCAATTATCCGGTAAAGGAGCCACTATTTCTTCTACCGCCAATCCGGTGTTATCTGTACAGGCATCTTCAGAAAGAATTGAGATTACAGGCTTATCTATCGCTGGAAACGGATCTAATACTGCTATCGAAATCACCGGAAATTATACGAACTCATATGCTTCAACCGCCAAAGCGTGTGATCTGAATTTTGTCCGGGTAACCAATTGTGCGTTAAGTCTCAAGCTCACTAATGCCAGAAAGATCAATCTCCAATCTTGTGAATTTAATTCCAAGTCCGGCATTTATTATTACGACAGAACCGCAGAAGTAAATATTGATAATTGCTTCATTGTTTCCAATTCAAGCGGTCCTGATGATTATGGATTGAAAGCAGAAGCTAATCCGGGAAATGCCCCGCAAACGCCTGAAGGCTTAACGGTATCCAATACGCTATTCTATTTATTCCCTGTGAATATATGGATTAAGGATCTTTTCATCAGCATGTTTTCGAACTGCTATTTTGATGCAACCGGCAGAGCACAGAATGTCCTCATGGAATATGAAATTAAAAATGAAGGGTCACAATTTAATAACTGTTGGTTCCTTAATCAAGGCATTTCCTATGCTCCTGTTGCTGCAACGAACGTTAAACCGTATAGATCGTCAGTTAGTAACTGTTATTTCCAGAGCCAGTCGGGAACAACTATTAATATCAAGTCATGGCCCCATGAAATAGCTATTTCTTCAAGCAGATTTAATGGTTTGCTTACAGGTACTCAGGTTGGGCTGGTTTGTGCTAATCTTAACAACAATATATCCCTTTCAGATTGCAACTTTTCATATTATGAAAGTGTAGCGCAGTTTAAGGGTAACGGGCAATTCAACACGGTGTCAAATATTGTCTGCAACGGAACAGTAGCGCCTTATTATTGTCAATACCCCGTTAACATTTCTAATGCTGAGGGCATGCCCCGCAGCTTGCAAAGCACTATAGCGCAAGGGTACAGCTTCCCGGTTGCGGGAAACATTTCAAGTATTACCGGAATCTTCTTTGGGGGTATATACAAGGTTGTGCTCAGCGGTGTTATTTCAACCAGTCATGCGGGATATGTTGTGCTTAATTTGCCAATGGGGTGCAAAGTGTTAGATGGAACATACAGGTGGCTGGAAGTTTCAAATACAGCAGTTGAAATATCCTGGATGGTACAAATGGCAGATTACGGAGTAAATGGCACTATCTCCGTCATGTCTGAAACTGGTGGTAATGGTTCAGCAGGTAGTTTTTCTTCATTTTTCAATTATTTTACTGCAGTAAAATTGACTTAATCCTATGATCATTCCTGCATAGCTTATTTTAGTCCCTATACCAACAATGACAAAATGGAGTATCTCATTTTGTCATTGTTGGTATAGGGATTTTGTGATTTAGAAATTAGTATTAATAATTATGTATTCCTGCCGGAATTAATAAAATCCACTGGGAAATGTGCCCTGCCGCCCCAACTTAGAAAAAAGCCTTGCATGTATGCAGGGCTTCTTTGTTTTAGCCATTCCCGGGCAGGTGAAGCTGATCAGTTCCGGATAAGAGAATTCTTCCTTAAGAGCCAACTTCAAGCCTATATCCTTTTTCCTCGTATAACCACAATTTTGATATTCGGATCAAATTCCAGTTTTTTTCTAAGCTTTGATATGAACATATCCAGGCTACGCCCTACAATAACACCTTCATCTTCCCATATCTCTTTTTGCAGCCGGCTTCTCTCTATAGTCTCGTTAGGAGACAACGCGAAAATTTGTAGAACACGGGTTTCAGTTCCGGTTAAGTCTATCGTCTTTCCATCAATTATGAGCTTACGATTCTTCGCATCAAACAAAACCGAACCCAAAGTAATGATGCCCGTATCCTGATCATCCCCTGGTAAAGCGCTTTTCTCAGGTAAAGGTCTCCGCGGCTTAACAGATCTCAAAAAAAGAAAACCAACAAATGCTAAAAACGGCAGGCTGCCCAGGAGATATCCATTCTTTGCAGTATTTATACCCACCGGTTTGAATTTAACATTGATCATGTAACATCCTTTGGGCTGTTTTCTTCCCATACAGGTTACAATATCATCTTTTGTATTTTTGGAGATAGCGTATCCATAGGCTACACTGGAGTTGCTACAGTTCAGCACATTAACAACATAATCACGTGCGAGCGGGTCTTTGGCCAGCAAACGCCGGGTGGTATTCACCAGGGAGTCCGGTTGAAAAGTAAGATCATTCTCAAACGTGATCCGGTATTCATTTTCAGCGATCTTTTTTACCGGGAGCACCCTTGAGGTACTGTCGCCCGACTGTAAAAGTAGTTCATGTCCGATCCGGCGAAGTAAAACCTCCCTTCTGGAAATATCAAAATCGTCACTTCCACCCATAATGAAAGCCACGCAGATGACGGAGACAAACAAGAATAGGATCAATCCCAACAGGTATTTGCGTTTCCCCAGGAGGAGATTTTGACCAAGGTGCATAGTGTCAAGTTATTATTTACAAAGTTTACAATTTTATTTACAATCCAAGCTCCCTGTACTGAAAGATATCAAAGTAATTTCGCCAGATCAACTTTGAGCCCCGCAAAGGCGAAATCGTGGAGCTGGTTGCCCACCAGAAAGACAACCTGGTTGATACAATATAAATACATTATCAATAACAAATTGACATAATGATGTATAAATCTAACAAAACAATTATTCAGACAATCTTCCTTGGCGTCTTTATTGTCGCAGGCATCTTTAATGTTTCCTACGGACAAACTAAAACCGGACCTAAATCCATCACCCGAAATATCATGCAAGATAGAAAGGGCAACATCTGGATTGCCTCGTGGGAGGGAGTTTTTCGATACGATGGAAAATCTTTTACCAATATTACCAGTAAAGTGAGTACGGCCCGTTTTTTTTCTGTTTTAGAAGATAGTAAAGGCAACTTGTGGTTCGGCTCTATTGGTTCAGGTGTTTATTATTATGATGGGAAATCCTTTCAAAATCTCACCACCAGGGATGGACTTCTCAATAATGATGTTGGTAGTATTTATGAAGATAAAAAAGGCAACATCTGGTTCGGTGTTTTTGGAGGAGCAAGCCGTTACGACGGGAAATCCTTCCGGAATTATATCATCAATGGAGATGTAATGAATGAGGACCGGATAGGGAAAACTTTTCCGGAGAGGCCCCCTTATGAAGTTACTGCTATTATTGAAGACAAAACAGGTAAGTTTTGGTTTGCTACAAGAGGCAACACTTTCGTGTATGATGGAAAAACATTCTCCGTTTTTACCCATGAGGACAAACCTTTTAAGAATGTTCGTTCCATAATCGAAGATAAAAAAGGTAATATCTGGCTTGGCGGACCTGATGGTCTTTGGCGCTATGATGGCAGTACATTTATAAATTTCACACAGAAGTTTGTTGGTTATATAGTTGAGGATAAAAAAGGTAATATCTGGACTAGTTCAGAGAGGGATCATAGCCAGGCTTTGGCAGTTCCCAAGTACGACGAAAAGTTTCTGCGCAATCAAGCCTGGGCACTTTCCCGGTATGACCAAAGGTCTTTGCCTGATCAGAGGCCCACGGTAACCGAAATAACGTATAACCCAATGTTCTTTGGGATTCTGGAAGCTAACGATGGAAGTATTTGGTTTGGATCTGTAAACGGAGTGTATCGTTATGATGGAAAGACCATTACGGATTTTAAAGGCAAAGAGGGTCAGAAGTAATGTGTAGAGAGCAACCTGTGATTACACCCTGACTACCAGATATACGAGCCGTTCAAAACAATAAGTTAACTTATCTTTGAACGCGCATAAAAAAATAATGAAGCCTGATATCCTTAAACAATGGTGCATCAAAAAAAAGTGGTGGCTCGCAGCGGCCGCTATTGTGCTCATTGCCTACTATTTTTGTTTACCCAAACAACTCTTTACCAGCCCTACCTCCTATGTGCTGGAAGACAGCAACGGCGATCTGCTGAACGCCAGCATTGCACCGGATGGCCAATGGCGGTTTCCGTACAATGCGCATGTGCCGGATAAATTTGAAAAGTGTATCGTCGCATATGAAGACAAACGTTTCTATTATCACTGGGGCATAGATCCTATCGCCATAGGCCGGGCTATTAATCAAAACGCCCGTGGCAGAAAAGTTGTAAGCGGTGGCAGCACCCTCACGATGCAGGTTATTCGCTTGTCGCGCAATCAGCCCCGCAATATCTGGCAAAAGATGATGGAAGCGGTGTTGGCCACGCGGCTGGAATTTGCGGCCTCTAAAAAGAAGATTATCGCGTTATATGCTGCTAATGCACCTTTCGGGGGCAATGTAGTTGGACTGGAAGCCGCCGCCTGGCGGTATTATGGCCGTAAGGCCGATTTATTGTCGTGGGGCGAAATGGCCGCGCTGGCGGTATTACCTAACAGTCCCGCGCTGGTACATCCCGGCCGCAACAGGGTAACGTTGCTGAATAAACGAAATCAACTGCTGAATAAATTATATCACCAGCGCACCATCGACAGCATCACCTGCCAGCTGGCAAAAATGGAACCCCTGCCGGATCAACCCTTGCCATTGCCACAGGAAGCGCCGCACCTGCTGGACCTGTTCCGCCGTGATTACCTGCAACAGCAAACGGACGAACCTACCCGCATCAAAACAACCCTGCAGGCCGACCTGCAACATAACGCCACCGCCATCGCCGAACGTTATCATAATGCTTATAAGGCGAACGGCATCAATAATGCAGCTGTATTGGTACTGGACGTAGAAACCGGCAACACCCTGGCGTATGTAGGCAACATTTATCATCCTTCAGACCCCGAGCTGGAAAGTCATGTGGATATTGTGCAGGCGAGAAGAAGTCCGGGCAGTACATTAAAGCCCGTGCTCTATGCCGCCATGCTCAACGACGGCCTCATATTGCCCAATACACTGATCCCCGATATTCCTACGCAGATAGCCGGCTATTCGCCGCAAAACTTTGATCTCGGTTACGATGGCGCGGTACCTGCTTCCCGCGCGCTGGCCAGATCCCTCAATATTCCCGCCGTACGTATGTTGCAGCAATACCGCTACGAACGGTTTCATTCCCTGCTGCAAAAAATGGGCATCACCACCCTCAACAAACCAGCCGACCACTATGGCTTATCACTGATCCTCGGCGGCGGCGAAACCACCCTCTGGGAAATGTGCGGTATGTATGCCAGCATGGCCCGCACCCTGCTACACATGGATCAATATAAAGGTAAGTACGATATGGATGATATTCATCCTCCCAATTACCGGCTTAATATCCAACGCCCGTCGAAATACGGATTGAGTAAAGACGGCCTGCTGGATGCGGGCTCCATCTGGTACGCCTTTCAGGCAATGACCGAAGTGATGCGGCCGGGCGAAGAATTGCTTTGGCAGCAGTTCTCCTCTTCGCAACGTATCGCCTGGAAAACAGGCACCAGCTTCGGCTTCCGGGACGGATGGGCGATTGGCGTAACGCCGCAATATGTAGTAGGGGTATGGGTAGGAAACGCCGACGGAGAAGGCCGCCCCGGCCTGATAGGGGTATCCACTGCCGCGCCTATTCTCTTTGATGTGTTCCGTTTATTGCATACCAGCGGCTGGTTTAACACGCCTTTTCAGCAACTGAAAAAGATTGAAGTATGCCGCAAAAGCGGATTCCGCGCAGGCGAACTATGCGATGAAAAAGATTCGATTTATGTACCGGCGGCCGGGATCAGGGCAGGGGTATGTCCGTACCACCAGTTGGTACATCTCGACAGAACCGGCCAGTGGCGTGTAACAGAAGCCTGTGAATCACCCTCGCTCATGCAGCATAAATCCTGGTTTGTATTGCCTCCCTCACAGGAGTATTACTACCGCAGCAAAAACTATTATCAGCAGCTGCCGCCGTATAAGCCGGATTGCCTCGCCTCACTGGGACAGGATAAGGCGCCTATGGAACTGATCTATCCCCGGCCAGGGGCGCGTATATTCGTGCCCGTTGAAATCGACGGAAAGCCTGGTCAAACCATCTTTACCGCCACTCACCGGAACAATGCCACTAAAATATTCTGGCACCTCGATAACAACTTCATAGGCGCTACCACAGAGTTTCACCAGATGGCGCTACACCCCGCAGCCGGGAAACATATTATTACACTGGTAGATGAAAACGGCGAAAGGATAGAACAATCATTTGAAATTTTAGATAAAGAAAGAGAGTAGTATAAGCACACTATCTTCCGGGAACCAGTAATACGGCATCTGCCACAATCACGCCACCCGCCTCATTATTGGAAATAGTGATGTCGGCTTTTTTGCCTGCCGGCAGATTAAATTTCCCTAAATGTACCCATTCACCACTGGTCTGACCGTTTACAATCACCTTCTCTTTAACAATAGTTATCTCCCTGGATTGACTGCCATCAAATACCATTACTTTGGTAGCGGGAGATACATTATTTATCCGCGGCAACACATAGGTGTAGATGTCATAGTTTCCACCTTTCTTCACTTCCGGTATAAATTTTACGGATTTAGGCTCGTCATTTTCAGAAGAATAAAGAGCAGAAGGACCGTAAGTGCCTCCTTTTTTAAGCGACCACTTACCGGTGATTTCCACATGGGCAGCATCATCATTATCCACCAGGATCTCTGGCGTGCTGCCATCCATCAATGGATTTGCAGCCAGCAATGTCTGTATCTTTTTTACATCTACCTGCTGCACCGTGGTGTGCCCGTCAACCGCAAACGCAGCAGCCACCGCGGCCGACTGCCCCAGTACCATGAATACCGGTTCCATTCTTATAGAGCCATAACCAATATGACTGGCAGACAAACAAACAGGCACCAGCAGGTTTTTACATTCGTTCTCTTTCGGCGTCAGTGACCGGTAAGCAATAGGGTACGGACCAGCGCCGCCTTTTTCCACATCTCCCTCATTCTTTACCATCCCGTTAATAACAAGACGCTGGGTATTGTGAGAATCCATGCCATATGCGGCCATCCCTATACCATCCGTTACCACTTCCTTCCGCTCACAATTAGCCTGCGTCATTACATATACGCCGCGCATTCTGCGGGCTTCCCTGATGTACATTTGCGGGCTCCAGTGATTGTTATCAGCGTATTCATCTTTAGGGTATCCCCAGTTCAGCATAAACCGGCGCACACTGTCCGGTATACGGGGATCATGCCCGATAAAATACAGCAGCCCCTTGTTGTACAGTTCATGTTCCTTTTGGATTTTTTCCCTGGTAGCGTAATCTCCATCCGGATATTCCCAATTCCTGCCTATCATGTCGGTAGAAAAGCCGCCACCATTGTTGATGTCTGTTTTATGATTAGGCATCAGGTCAAATTTCAGGATATCCCGGATATCATTCGGTGTAGTGAGCTTTGCTATATAGCGCGGCAATATTTCATACCGGCTGGAATCATAGTCCTCCGGGCGGGTAATAGGTATACGGTTAGCAGGATCGTCGGTTAAACAGATCCGGAAATTATAAGCCTGCACATGGTTATCGCCGCTTCCTATTGGCGCCAGCCTGGCATTGCTGATGCCCCACAGCAAGCCACTGGATGGATTGCCGGATATCTTATACGGGTCTACGCCGTCGGGTACCTGGTTACCATGCTGCGGTGTAGCGGGAGGCTGCACCTGCACGCCATTGTACGATTCGTTGTAAACAGCGGAAGATTCCCTTCCTACCGTATAAGATACACCGGCCCTTGCCATCAGGTCACCTTCATAGGAACAATCAATAAACACGGTTGCACGGATATGTTTTTGTTGCTTCGATGGAGCCGCTGTGCTCTCCACTGAGATCTCCTTAATAAAACCATTTTCCTTTACCGCCGCCACCATCCTCGACTGGTAAAGCACCGGCACGTTGGCTTCCCTGATATACTGCATAAATACATCCTCTGCCACATGCGGCTCAAATATCCAGGACTCAAACTGCCCGTAATGATTACCCACCCTGCGGTAAAAATCAATACCCAAACCGGTAACCGCATACTTGTTGCCGATATCAGTGTATCCCAGTCCGCCGGATGACATGCCGCCAAGGTGCTTCCCCGGCTCAATCAGCAATACCGACTTTCCCATTTTCTTCGCCGTATAAGCCGCTATTACACCCCCGGAGGTGCCGCCATACACGCATATATCATACGTTTCCTGCGACTTTGCAGCTATCGAAAAAATAAGACCCGCCAGTAAAAGAAAGTTTTTCTTCCTCATTATATATGTTTTGAAGAGATAATAATTTATTCCGTGTAGTTAAGATCTTTGGAGAAAGTTTCTTCCATCTTCCATACTGCCAGCAGCGCAAGTATAATGGTAATAATGCCCACCATACCCGCAGCAACGGTAACACCTGAATGATTTTTCAGCAAAAGGAATGCAGGCGTAAAAATATTCACGCTGCCACGTACAAAATTGGGAACCGTAGTGGCCACCGTTGCCCGCATATTGGTACCAAATTGTTCTGCGGCAATCGTTACAAACAACGCCCAGTAACCAATGGCATACCCCAGAAAACCGCACAGTGAATAAAAGACAACAATACTCTGCGACCGCTGACTTAAGTAAACAACTATCGCCGCACAGGTGAGCATCACAAAAATAAGCACCGTTTTTCTCCTGCTTTTTAAATACTGGCTTAACAAGCCACTGCTCATATCTCCCAGCGAAAGCCCGATATAACAGAACATCACCGCTTTTCCCGCTTCCACAGCTGTAGCAAGACCAATAGCCTTTCCGAACTCCGGCGAAAAAGTAATCAGGATCCCGATCACGAACCAGATAGGTAACCCGATCATAATACATCTCAGGTATTTAAAAAATATTTTACCGGAAGAAAATAAGGAGAAGAAATTACCGCGTGATCTTTGTGCTTTTTTTACTTCTTTAAAAATACCCGATTCAAATACATTAAACCGTAGTACAAGCAACGCCAACCCTAGTCCACCGCCAATAAAATAAGCGATCTTCCAGTCGAAAAGGTCTGCTATAAAATAGGCCAGGACTGCTCCCAGCACGCCTACTGACGCTACAATGGCGGTACCATAGCCACGTATTTCCTTTGGCAGTATTTCCGCCACCAAAGTAATGCCGGCGCCCAGTTCCCCCGCAAGCCCTATCCCCGCTATAAAACGCAACAGGGCATATTGATCTACCGTAGTCACAAAACCATTCAGGATATTGGCCACCGAGTATAAGAGAATAGAGCCAAACAATACAGACAGTCGTCCTTTCTTATCTCCCAATACTCCCCAAAAAATGCCGCCGAGCAACATCCCCGCCATCTGCATATTGATCAGGTAAATACCCTTTTCCATCAATTCATTTTCTGCCACGTGCAGGGCTCTTAAGCTCGGCATGCGCACAATGCTGAACAGCAGCAGATCGTAGATGTCAACAAAATAACCCAACGCCGCTACAATCACCGGGATGGAAAGCAGCTGGCCTGCCCTTGTGCTCTTTTGCATAATGTTTAGTTGATTATTGGTGAATACCGGCCACTTTACGGGTTTCTGCAGGATTGTGCTGCATCCTGATCCGCCATAAAAGTTCTTCAATGGAAACAACCTTTGTTCCTTTATCAAGGAGATCCTTTGTCCATTTAACCGGTGTTACGCCGCGTTGGGCGGTAGTAATGCTTTTATCTTTAGTAACAATGGAATGATGTGTGGCACTGTCGCTGAAATGCGACCATGCATGTACAATGGTCCAGTTCAGTTGTTTGCTTCCTGAAGAAGATGATGCGTTGTCGTTGTTTATCCAGCCTGCCAGCTGCACCGGATCACCGGAGCCTTGCTTGCTCAGGTTGGCCCATAGCTGGTATTTACAGGTAACTACCGGTATCTCTGTTCCTTTTTTATTTTTCACCCAGAAAACTTTTCCATAACCGCCATTATAAGGCGAATACTGCACGGCTATCATACCGGTGAGGTCTTCTATCTCTTCCGCATAGATCCTGTAGGTTTCCAACGCCTGCTCACCTGAAACATCTTTACAGATAAATCCGAAAACTTTTGCGCCGGTTCTTTTCATCTGTGTGTTGATCATACCGGCATATTCCCGGAGCAGCTTAGCTGGTTCCGGTCTTGACCTGGCAAAGAGATCCGGGTAATAATAGCCGGCGCCATACTCCACTATGGAGTTGTGTTTGGGCTGGGACTTCGCCAGGCAGGTATATACATCGCTGCCCGCCTGGGCAAGGTTAAGCACGCAAGTGGTAAACGACATCGGGATATCTTCATTATAGGGGTTACTCCAATAGTCTTTATTGTGTATAAAATTGCCGAATGTCCACTGCATGTTGTCACCGTCGCTCATTACAAAGGCATGATAGTTTAGCTGCTCCTCCCAGTTAATTTTCCGGGGATCAAGAGACCGGATCTGCGGCAATTTATTTACCGGCGGTATCGATAACAATGCCAGGTTCATGCACCAATCTGAAGCAGTATTGATCAAACCCCATCTGGTGCAAGGTTCTACATGTTTAAATTCTTCTCCCTTATTCCATCCTATTACCGGAGAAAGTGGCTTTACCCACCTGATAATGGATTGGAAAATAGTATCCACGCCATAATAAACCATAGTTTTCTGCGCAATCGCGTAATCCCTGTTATTGGAATAAGCCGGGTTGGCAATCACCAGCGCATGAGGATTCAGCTCCGGCAGTAAGGCATGAAGAGTGGCTTCCTTAATATCAGCTTTGGTGGCATCATATAATTTTTTCAGCCCCTTACTGCTGGCCATGGCTTCCTGTGTAATATCTATCAGCACTCCTTTTTTAAGAGCGGCGTAAATGGTAGCAAGGTTAACGGAGTTATCATTCCTGTTGAAATCATACAGGATGTAACCTTTGATAATTCCCCTGGCCTTGTATCTTTCTACCAGTTGCCAGGGAGTAAACGTACCCGGCACTTTAGCCTTTAATCTTGCTACCAGTGAATGAAAATAAATGTTGTAGTCGGGATTGGATGTTTCAATCCACACACCTTCATCGCCGGTGCCTTCATTCAGCGCCTGTGCAGCCAGCCCGGCAACAGATTGCGCCAGGTTCATTTCACGGATATCCGAAGGGTGTTTTATGGCAGCAATTACAATTGACCGTGGCACTTTTTGCCCTGGCCACCAGCCAGCATGGGCCGGCAGCCAGAACAGCAATAAAAAGATAAATACTCGCATTTTTAGTCTATTGACGCTGGTGCAGGCAAGTCGCTGAGTTGCTTTATTTTTGACTCCAGCTTAGCTCCCTGTGCTATTAATTTATTACCCAATACTTTCGTATCCACATCCTGCACGGCTTTATTTTCCTTAACAGCCAATGCCGCCGCTGCGCCTGCTGCCTGCCCCATGATCATATACTGCGGCTCCATCCGGATGGTGGCATATACCACATGACTTACCGATATACACACGGTTACCAGTAAATTGCTGGCTTCTTTTTTCTTTGGCAACAGCACGCGGTAAGGTATCTGGTAAGGAATATGCTTCATCCGTTCAGGTTCGGTACGTTGTAACCCGCCCTCATATTTGAGACGGCCTTTACTGTCGGCGTACCCTTGCACACGATGCACATCCAGGCCATAGGAGCCCAGGCCAACTGGATCGGGTTTCTGCATTTCTGAAATCACATCTTTCTGTGTCATCACCCAATCACCAGTCATGCGACGGGCCTCACGCACATATAACTCATAAGGCCAGTTATTATTATCTGCAAATTCATCTTTCGATAATCCCCATTGATTAAACACATTCCTGAATTCGGCAGGCAAACGTGGATCATTTGCCAGGAAATAAACATACCCGGCTACATAATCAATATGGTCCTGCCATATTGCTGCCCTGCGCTTATACGAACCATCAGGATAATCCCAGTTGCCACCAACATAATCCGCCATGTTAAGATCTACTTTACCGTTGGGTATTTTTCCCATGCCAGGGAACAGCTTTGCAGCGGCTTCCGCGGCGCCGAGTTTTTCAATGGCATCCATAGTAGAATAATAAAGTTCAATGTACCTGGCAGGATCATATTTGGCCGGTTTAGGATAAGGTACCTGGTTCGCTTTATTGTTGGTAAGGGAAAGTCTGAAGTTATAAGACTGGGTTTTCTTATCGCCAGCGCCTATTGGCCCCGGAGGTGTTGGCTGGATGCCAGGCAATAATTTCCCGTTTTCAAAAGCGCTCCTGGTCCCGGAGCCTTCCCTGATACCGGCAGAATACTCATCGTACAAACTCTGTGCTTCCCGGCCCACGATATACGATACGCCTGAAAACGCCATCAGGTCGCCTTCATAGGTGGCATCAATAAATACTTTGGCAGAAAAAGAAGCGCCGTTCTCCATGGTAATCGCGGTTATTTTTCCCTCTTTCTTTTTAACGCCGTTCTTTTCTTTCAGGCGGTGATTAAAAAATACGGTCACGTTGGCTTCTTTCACCATATCGTTTAATATTTTTTCGGCTACATGCGGTTCAGGAAACCAGGCAACCGTATCAGTGAGACCGTAATACTTACCGCAGCGCTGGTATACTTCCTTCGCATATCCGCCGATCACGTCTTTACGCCCGAGATCAGTCGCAGAAAGGCCGCTGGTGACCATGCCGCCGAGATGCTTCTTTGGTTCCAGTATGGCTACTTTAAGCCCTTCACGCGCCGCTGTAACCGCCGCCATTACGCCCGACGCGGTGCCGCCGTATACTACCACATCATATTCAGCCGGCGCCATACTATTCGCGCTAACAGAAAATGGTAAGATCATTCCAATGATCCATTTGATTAATACGCTTCTTACTTTCATTTTAGTAATTCGGGTTTTGTTTAAAGTTTTCTTTGTTGGTAGACAAGTCTATTTCAGATTGTGGAATAGGAAACAGGTAATGCTTTGCCGGATCAAAACTGGTGGCTGTATTTACAATTTTTGTATTGCCGGCATCCCGGTTCTTTTTCAGGAATGCCTCAAACCTGCCTGTACGCGCGAGATCGAACCAGCGTTGAAATTCAAAGCAAAGCTCCCGGGCTCGTTCCATCAGTATTTCATCGGTAGTAATATCTGCAGCGGTATAATCATTAAAGCCCGGCGTTTGTGCGGCGGTAACAGGAACACCGCTGGCATCCAGTCCGCGGGCGCGTTGCCTCACTTTATTGATCGCAGCCAGCCCTTCTGCTGAAATGATTCCGTTCATTTTATAATCCGCTTCCGCAAACATCAGCAACACATCTGCAAAGCGCAGCACAATCACATTGTTAGGGCAATTGGAATACAGGTATTGCGAAGTGGTTTGCCAGGAAGCCCCCCAACGGTATTTGGTAACGCCGCAGCGTCCCAGGATAGTTTGGTTGTAAGCATCCGGCGAGTAGGGCGAAGTCCAGATATACGTCAATTTAGACGGTGCATTATTCGCCACATTGATCATGGAATCGGAAAGGTTCCATACCCTTCTTTTATCATAATCCACGTCTTTCGGCGTTTTCTTGTAGTAGGTGTAAAACTTCGGCACATACACGAGGTTATTCACGCCGGCCATAGAATTGGTATAGTAGAGCGGGTTACCATTCACCAGGCCGCCTGTGTAAGCCATACCATATTCCTTGGTCCACTGTGTGCCATAAGGAACGACCGGGCTAAACTGCAATTCAAACAACGATTCCCTGTTCACATTTTTATTCTCAATTTTGAACACATCTCCGTACACCGGCAGCAGATCCGCACCACTGTTATCTTTCACGTCCTTCAGCGCTTCCCAGGCTTTTGTATACAACGCTTTTACATCCATTGCTATATCCTTGTAGCCATCTACTTTGCCCGTTTGTTTGGTGAGTGCGGTTTCCTTTGCAGAGGCCATGGTGAGATATACTTTGCCCAGCAACGTTTTGGCGGCCCATTGATTGGCATGTCCGTCGTTTGTTTTTTGGGTTGTCAGCACACCATCCTGCGACGCAAAGGTGAGATCGCTGAGAATGAAGTCGTACACTTCTTTGAGGGGGCGTCTCGGAAGACCGTAATCAAATTTTCCACTGATTGGCTTCTCTATGATGGGAATATCCCCAAAAGCCTGTACCAGCCGGAAGTACACAAAGGCGCGGATAAAACGGGCTTCTCCTGTAATCACTTTCCTGTCGGCATCAGAGATGGTGGCAACTTTAGCGGCAGCATCAATAACAATGTTAGCCCTTGCCGCAATTTCATAGTGCCTGATCCAGTATTCATAGATCGATCCTTCGCTTACAGAAAAAGTATAACGGTCGAAATTAAAACGTACGCCGGAAGTCCCTTTGAACATGGCTTCATCTGTACCTATTTCTGTCATGAACAACGGGGTATTGGTGTATACGCCGAACAGGTCTTTTGCAGAAGAATACATTCCTACAATTCCTGCTTCCAGTGTGGACTTATCAACAAAAAAATTGTCGGTGGTATATTGAGTTTGCGGTTTTTCTTCCAGAAATTTTTTACAGGAAGAAAAAAGTACGATCGTACATGCAAGTATAATAGCTGATTTCATAACATTTAGAATTGAGCTTTTAAACCGAATGAGTATACCCTGGAGCGTGGATAAGAGGCGTAGTCCAATGATGGCATCAGGTCTCCGAAACCTCCCTGGCGGGTGTTTACCTCCGGATCATACCCGGAGTATTTTGTGCTGATCCAGAGATTTTTACCGCTTACAAAAAGCGTGATATTCCCTACATTCCGCGCAGTAAAATGATAGGACAAGGTTACATCGCTCAGGCGGATAAAACTGCCATCTTCTATCCAGTCGGATAACATCAGCAATTCTTCCGGACTACCGGGCATGCGGTAGCTGTTATTCGGATTCCCTTTTTCAACCAGTTCCCCTGATGTCATATCGTATAAAGACGGACGCCAGGCGTTAACGGATCCTTTCGACATATTATTTGTGCTCCTTCCGGCTTCCATTGCCACCCTGTTGGCATTGTACAGTTTATTGCCATAACTGTACTGCACCACCACATTCAGATTAAATGCTTTATACCGGAGTGAATTAGTGAGGCCGCCGGTAAAGGATGGTTGTCCCTGCCCCAGCACCACACGGTCGGCTGCATTGATGATACCGTCGCCGTTCTGGTCAATAAACTTCCTGGTTCCAGGCCGTATTTTACTGATGGCCTGTCCGTTGATAACGGTAAGCCCCGATGCATCTATTTCCGCCTGCGACTGGAAAATGCCATTGGTTTGGTATCCGAACCATTGCCCTATCGGCTGACCGTTCCTGATAATAGCGGTGGTACCAATTCCTGCTACCACGGCAGGATCGAGACCCAGATCCGGTCCTATTTCCACCGCCTTTGAGCGGTTAACGCCAATGTTAGCATCCAGGTTCCAGCCAAATTGCGCCCGGGTAATCAGCGGGGAGCTGATATTAAATTCGAACCCGCTGTTCTGGATGGAACCGAGGTTATTCCATGAACTCCTGTAGCCGCTGTAACCAGGCGTGATTTGTTGTATCAGCAGGTCTTTAGTCCGCTTCAGGTACCAGTCGGCCGTAATATTTACTTTATCATTCCATAATCCGAGGTCCATGCCGGCATCCACCTGTGTGGTGGTTTCCCATTTGAGGGAAGCGTTTTCAGGTCTTTCCACCACCACCCCAAAATCGGGAGTGTTGCCATCCATCGGGGAAAAGTAAGTAGTAATCGTAGATAGTGTCAGGTAAGACGGGATCGCCGTATTGCCGCTTTGCCCCAGGCTTGCGCGGAACTTCAGGTTACTGATTGCGTGTACATATTTCAGGAACTTTTCATCGCTGGCTCTCCAGGCTACTGCGGCAGAAGGAAAGTAGCCCCACTTGTTATCTTTACTGAAGCGGGAAGACCCGTCGGCCCTCATGGTAAGTGTAGCCATATATTTTTGGCGGTAACTGTACTCCGCCCTTCCCAGGAAAGAGGCCATCGTCCATTTGGTAATGTTATAGGTGGGTATTACCGGCACGGTACCGTTTCCCAGGCCGTATGGTCCCAGCAACTCTATATCGTAATGCTGGTTTTCGGCGGTAACAAGGCTCGCTTTGTTCTGTTCAAAGATGGCGCCGCCCATGATGTTAATACTGTGATCCCTGCCTATATTGCCTTTATAGTACAGCAGGTTTTCATTCATCAGTTTATCAGTGGCGCCTCTCGCCAGCACTGCGCGCCCGCCGTACTTGGCGCCGGAAGATGTATTCTTGGGATAATAGGCATCTGTATTGGTATTTACAGCAGAATAATTGGCGGTTGTGCGAAAGGTGAAATGCCTGTTAATGTTCCAGTCCAGCGCCAGGCGCGTTACCCATTCGGCATTGGATCTTTTATTGGTAACATTCTTTGCCAGCGAATAGGGATTGGTGCTGATGTAACCTTCCACCCCTTCATTATCTTCAATATCGGAAAAGGTGAGCGGCTTTATCGGCTGCTGGCTGAACATACTGGTGATAACACTATTGGAGGTGATGCCGCCGTTCTGTGAACCGGAGATAAAACCGTTGATAGTAGTCCGGCTGCCGGAAATATTGCTGGTCAGGGTTACCGCAGGTGATAGTTTCTGTTGAAAATTAAACCGCCCGTTAAAGCGCTCATAGCCGCTGTAAACGATCAGTCCTCCCTGGTTGAGGTAACCGCCCATAAAAGAAAACTTCGTGTCTTTTGAGCCTCCGGAAGCGATAATACGGTATTCCTGTATGGCGCTGTTCTGAAACATGGCCTTTTGCCAGTCGGTATTTGTTGAATCGGGGTTATTATAGTTGTACCAGTCGTGATATGTTTCATCGGTGGCTACTCCCCAGAAACCGGCGGGACTGCCCAGTGGGGCATCCCGGTAATAGGTGTAGCCGGTGAGTTCTGTGGCCGGCTTATTGGGATCTGTGGCATCTGCGGGCGTATAGGTATAGGCCGAAGCCAGGAAGCGGGCATGCGCGTACTCCGAAGCGTCCATTACGCCTACCAGGTGGCCGGGTGTCTGAAAACCGGTATTGGCGTACAGTTCCACCACTGTTTTTCCTGCCTTGCCGGTTTTGGTGGTGATCATGATAACGCCGTTGGCGCCCCGGGCCCCGTAAATAGCAGTGCCGGAAGCATCTTTCAAAATCTCAATGGATTCAATATCTCCCGGGTTAATATCATTGGCATTTTCCTGCATCACCCCATCTATTACATACAAGGGCGTGCTTCCGCCACTGATGGAGCTGGCCCCGCGGATGCGGATGGTGCTTTCAGAACCAGGCGTGCCATCGTTCTGGGTGATCTGCACACCCGCTGCTTTGCCTTTCATGGCATCTGCCAGGGAAAACAATGTTCTCTCCGACATGGCTTCCTTTGAGATAGAGGATACAGATGCGGTCACATCTTTCTTCTTCACCGTACCATAACCTATTACCAGCACGTCGTTCAGGGTAGATCCTTCGCCCATCAGGCTTACATTGATCTGCGAGCGGTTTTTCACGGCTACTTCCCGGCTTTGAAACCCGATATAAGATACCACCAGTATCCCCGCGCCGTGCGTAACATCGGGGATGTCAAATTCCCCTTTTTCATTGGTAACGCCACCCTTGTCGGTGCCTTTCAGTTTCACGGAGGCGCCGGGCAGCAGTACGCCTTTCTGGTCTGTGATCTTCCCCGAAATACGCATAACAGTATCCGTTAATGCAGGCGCATTGCGCGTGGAATCCGGGGGCAGACCTTCCTTTTTTTTAATGTAAATGACCTTGTCGCGGTACTGCCAGGTAAAACCGTTTCCCAATACGGCTTTCAGTACTTCCTGGAGAGCCGCCTCCTTCAGGTTCAGCGACACCTTTTGCTGGTCGTTGATCTGCTGATTGCTGTAAAATAAGTCGTAGCCAGTTTTAACGGTAATCTGATTAAAAATTTCTTTTAACGATACATTCCTGACATTCAATGAAATTTTGTCTGACGGTAATTGGCCACTGGCCGGGATAAAGTAAAAACATGACAATAGAAAAATAAAAGCACCTCGTACATAATGTGGCATACGTTCAGTTTTTCAAGTACGTGAAATTTGTTCTATAGACAACTTTTGTCTGTAACGGGTGACAAATTTTTTATACTGTTTTGAATATTTTTTTTGTTTAGGTTTGTAAGAGAAATTCCAACCTGTTCCTCGTTAGATTGCTGCTATAAGATGTCAGAACAAAACCAGAAAGCATTCGGTGAAATATTCTCTGTTCATTACAGAAGAATGGTAATGGAGGCATTTTACCTGCTGAGGGATGAGCAGCAGGCTAAAGATGTGGTACAGGAAATATTTATTGATCTGTGGCATAAACAAAACCTGGAAGATATTCTATCCATAAAAGCATACCTGACCCAAAGCGTCCGCAACAGGTGTCTTAATTTAAAAAAATCAGAGAAGTCGCGCGAGCAGAAAGAATTAGGATATCAATATGCGGTACAGTCAGATACCGCTGTAATAAAAGTACACGGAGACGAAGATCAGGCCGTGCAATATCAGCAGAGGGCCGATCATTTATTACAGGTAATGGGGGAATTGCCGCCAAAAACCGCGCGGATCTTCCAGTTGTATTACATAGAAAAGAAAAGCCGTAATGATGTAGCGGCAGAATTAGGGGTGAGCATTAATACTGTTAAAACAGTACTATCCCGTGCCCTGCAATTTTTACGAAAGAAAATGCTTTGAGCTCAAAATATATGGACCATACTGCAGAAGAAATAAAAAGCCTGATGATAGATAAACTGGACAATCATATTGATCCGGAAGATGAGCTGTTGCTACAGCGCCTGATTTCGGAACAGGAAGATGTACAGGTGATGTGGGAGGAAATGCAGCAGCTCTTCTCTGTTGGCAAAGGCAAGGTAATGATGGAGAAACTGGATACGCGCGAGGAATGGGCCAACCTGCACAATGAGTTGAAAAAAGCACGGAGAAAAAAAATCACCCGGTATATCGGCATGGCAGCCGGCATTGCTGCCGCTGCAACAGCCGTTTTGCTGTACCTGAAATTGCCCGGGGCTACTCACCAAAAATCCATCGCCGCTACGGCGCCGGCCAAAGCCATTCTGCTGAAAATTGACGACGGCAAGGAAATTGATCTTACTGGTAGCGGCAGCCAGGCTATTGTAGCCGGAGATGCCCGCTTTCATAACAACGGGAAGGTATTAACCCTGCAGGGAGGCGCCAGCAATCAATGGAGTACGATCAGCGTTCCAACCGGAATGGATTACCAGGTAAAGTTATCCGACAGCTCCATACTTTGGCTGAATGCAGCTACCACCGCGCATTTCCCGGTAAATTTCACCGGCAACACCCGTGAAATAGAGATCAGGGGAGAAGCTTACCTGCAGGTGGCCAAAGACGCTTCGCGGCCTTTTATCGTGCATTTGCCCGGCGGCGCAGCCATTGAAGTACTGGGCACCGCTTTCAATATCAACTCCTATGACCCCGCAGCAGTAAAAGTTGCACTGGTGGAAGGAAGTGTAAACATGCGCACGTCCACGCAAACCGTAGGATTGAAGCCCGGTTACCAGGCACGGGTTACTGCCGGTGCGCCTGTACAAGTAGCTGCTTTTGATGAGCGGCAGGTGCTGTCGTGGATGAAAGGACAATATATATTTTACAATACGCCCGTACAGGAAATTGCACTGACCCTTCAGCGCTGGTACGATGTACAGGTAGTGATAGATAACCCCGCAGTAGGGAAGAAGTGCTTTACAGGGGTTATTAACAAACAAAAGAAACTCCAGGACTTCCTCGACAACCTCATTTCAACTGCTGAAGTGAGTTACTATTTCCAGGAAGGTGTTTTGCATTTCAAATAGGGGAAGTGTATAGGGAGTGTATGAGGAGTGTATCATGAGTGTATCACGAGTGTATGGGGAGTGTATCGGAAGTGTATAGGGACTGTATGGGGAGTACGACACATACGCTACTCCTAAGTATCTGAGAAGTATCCGAGAAGTATTGAAGAAGTATCCGGGAAGTATCCGGGAAGTAACGCCTGCATAAAGACAAAGCGGCCTGTTCAGCAAACTGAACAGGCCGCTTTGTCTTTAATACTTTATCTTTAATAATTATATTTTTCCTTCCACAAACTCTTCAGGTAATTCCTCAATTCATTTTCACGCGGGTTATTTCCCGGATCATAAAATTTCGTTCCCTTGATAGCATCCGGCAGAAATTCCTGTATCACAAAATTGTTTTCATAACTATGTGCGTATGCATACCCTTTGCCATAGTCCATCTCTTTCATCAATTTCGTAGGGGCGTTCCTGATATGCAAAGGCACGGGCAGGTCGCCGGTTTTAGCGACTACCGACTGCGCCGCGCTGATAGCAGCAACCGCTGCATTGCTTTTGGCAGAAGCAGCGAGATAGGTAACGCATTGCGACAGGATAATCCTTGATTCAGGAAAGCCGATCAGGTTTACGGCCTGGAAGCAGCTGGTGGCCAGCAACTGTGCATTGGGATTGGCGTTGCCGATATCTTCCGACGCCAGGATCACCAGCCTGCGGGCAATGAATTTCACATCTTCTCCGCCGTCGATCATCCGGGCGAGATAGTACAATGCCGCATTGGGATCGCTGCCCCGGATGGACTTGATAAACGCGGAAATAATGTCGTAGTGCTGTTCTCCTTTTTTATCGTAGATAGCTACCCGTTGCTGGGCGATGTCCATTACTTTTTTATCGGTAATCACAAGCGGATCTTCCCGTAAAGTAGTCACCACCAGCTCAAAAAGATTGAGCAGTTTACGTGCGTCTCCGCCGGAAATATTAAACAGGGCGCCGGTTTCCTTTATCTCGATATTTTTACTGCGCAGCCACTCATCCCGTTCCATGGCCTGTTGCAGCAACTGCATCAGCTGATCGTTGCCGAGAGGTTTCAATACATACACCTGGCTGCGGGATAATACCGCCGCATTTACCTCAAAAGAAGGGTTCTCGGTAGTGGCGCCGATAAGCGTAATGATCCCTTTCTCTACAGCGCCCAGCAGGGCATCCTGCTGTGATTTATTAAACCGGTGGATCTCATCAATGAATAACACCGCATGCTGTTGCCGCCTGGCCATTTCTATCACTTCCCTCACTTCCTTCACCCCGGCCGATATAGCACTGAGTGTGTAAAAAGGCACCTGTAATGTATGTGCGATGATATTGGCAATAGTTGTTTTTCCAACACCGGGAGGACCCCACAAAATCATGGAAGGAATCATTCCCTGCTCTATCGCTTTTCTTAAAATACTGTCCTTGCCGGTAAGATGCTCCTGCCCCACCAGTTCATCCAACGTTACCGGTCTTAACCGCTCCGCTAATGGTTGCATACTACACTTATTGGTTTATTGTTTATTGCCCGGGTTAACGAGCGGAATTTGATTGCCGGTACCAGGATGATTGATCTGGTTCATTTTAAACGACATGATCCCTTTTACAGACCGGGCGCGGGTAACTGCCAGTGCGGCTTTCTCTCCCGTAAAATTTTCGGCGACGGTGGCTTCAAACAGTTGCAGCCAGCGGTCAAAATAGGCAGGCTCCAATGGGATCAGTTTATTCAGCTTAAAATGAGGATCCATCACATTTCCCTTGTAATTACCGCCGTCCAGCAGAATCCCTTCCCAAAAATTATACATAATGGGCAGGTGATGCGGCCAGTCTACCTTTGCTACATCATTAAAAATAAAGCCGATCAGATCATCCGCTTTTACTTTATCGTAAAAACTGTTTACCAGTAATATGATATCATCCCTGTTGGCTATCTCCCGCTTTTCCATAACTCCGTTTTTTATTCTTCATGTTCTTCGCTCCTCCCGCCCTGCAATTGCAGCCACTGGCGGAGATACCGGAACGACAACCCTATATTCAATGCGATCAAACTTCCCACCACCAGCAGAAAAACGCCTATCGGCGCTATCAGGGTTTGTTTAACCGCCGCCTGCTGATCCGGCGGCAGATTGTCGATCTCCGCTTTCATCTGCTCCGGCGTAACCAGCAATATGGTTAACCCCGACAAAATGAGCAGAACAGCAAATATCAGCCCTATTGTACCCATAAATCTCATGCCACCCGGCGTACTCTCTTTCAGCGGAATTTCCGGTAATAACAGGCTCCGCTGAAGATATAATGATAAAACGCTATGAATAAAACAGGCCCCCATAGAAAGCAGGAATACAATTGACCCGAAGTTGGTACCCAGAAAAAGTATGCTGGACAAGAGCATGAATGTGAAAATACCGGATATCATCAATACTATAGCCGTGGTAACCCTGTACAATTTAAACCTGAAATCCATTTATATGTTAATTTACGTAACACAAACCTACCTAATTATTTAGAGATTCCGGGATTTGATCGGCAACAGCCATCATGGCGGCGATTGCCGTTCATAAAAAACCTTTCATGCAACCTGACCCGTTTTCCATAACTTAGGATACTAAACCTGTTTTAAATATGAACAAAACCAATGCGGTAAAACTACCGTTGCTGGCTGCCATGGTTACATTTGCAGCCTGCAATTCCAACAGTTCCTCGCAGCAGGCGGAAACGGCCGACACCACCAAGGTGCCCGCTTTTAACCTGGCTGATATCGATTCTTCCTACAAAGCCTGTGATGATTTTGACAACTACGTGAATGGTAACTGGAAAAAAAACAACCCCATCCCTTCTACAGAAAGCCGCTGGGGAGCGTTTAACGTTCTCGATAAAGAAAACAAGGAAGTTCGCCTCAAAGGAATCATTGCTGAAATTACCAGCAAAACAGACCTGAAAAAAGGCACAGAAGAACAACAGATCGCCGACTATTACTCATCTTTCCTGGATACCGCTACTATCGAACAACGCGGCATCACCCCGCTGCAACCCTACCTCGATAAGATTGCCGCCATTAAAACACTCGCCGACTGGGCCAGCGTAACCGGTGAACTCCAGAAAATCGGGGTATCTTCCTTTACCGGTTTTGGTGCAGACCCAGATGCCAAAAACAGTAAAATGAATGTGCTTTACCAGGCACAGGATGGCCTGAGCCTCGGTGAAAAAAGCTACTACGAAAGACAGGATTCCGCTACCAAAAATGTGCGCAGCGAATTTGTTAGTCACGTTGATAAAATGTTTAAACTGGCAGGTTTCCCTGAAGCAAGCGCCGGACAAACCATCCTGGATTTTGAAACCAAACTCGCCGCTATCCAGCTGAGCAATGTAGAACTGCGCGATCCGGTTAAAACGTACAACAGGGCCGCCTTCTCAGAACTGAAAACACTGGCGCCCGACTTCGACTGGGAAAACTTCGCCGCTAAACAGGATATCAAAACCGATACCCTCGTGCTCCAGAACAAGACCTATCTCACCAAAGCCAACGCTTTGCTGAAAGCTACGCCACTCGAAACACTGAAAACATATTCCAAATGGCAGCTGCTCGGCCAGTTTGCCGGTTATTTACCTGCTACTTTCGATAATGAAAATTTCCATTTCTACGGTACGGTAATGACAGGTAAAAAGTCGCAGAAAACCCGCGCAGAACGCGCTATCCGCTCCACCGACGGAAAAATGGGCATGCCGCTGGGTAAACTGTTTGCCAAAAAGTACTTCCCGGAAAGCAGCAAACAGAAAGTATCTGAAATGATCGAAAATGTGCGTAAAGTATATGGAGAAAGAATCGATAAACTCACCTGGATGGGCGATTCTACCAAACAAATGGCACACAAAAAACTCGCTTCCTTTACCTATAAAATCGGTTACCCCGACAAATGGAAAGATTACTCTTCCATCAATATAGAAAAAGGTAAACTGGTGGAAAATGTAATCGCCGCAAGCTTATATGTACACAAAGAAAATGTTGATAAAATAGGCAAACCGGTAGATAAAAGCGAATGGGGTATGACGCCTCAAACTGTAAACGCATATTACAACCCGTTAAACAACGAAGTAGTATTCCCTGCAGGTATCCTCCAGCCTCCTTTCTACAATCCTAATGCAGATGATGCCATCAACTATGGCGGTATCATCGCCGTTATCGGCCACGAATTTACCCACGGCTTTGACGACCAGGGTTCACAGTTCGATGCAGAAGGTAACCTGAAAAACTGGTGGACAGAAGCCGACCGCAAGAACTTCGATAAACTGACCAAGCGCTATATCGACTACTTCGGCAGCCTCGAAGCACTGCCTGGTTTCAAAATCAATGGCGCCTTAACCATCGGTGAAAACGTAGCCGACCTGGGTGGTTTAACGCTTGCTTATCATGCCCTCGTAAAATCGTTTGAAGGTAAAGGTGAACCCAAACCTATTGATGGATTTACCTGGCAGCAACGTTTCTTCCTGGGCTGGGCTCAGGTATGGCATGGCAATATCACAGATGCTGCCCTGCGCAACCAGATCCAGACAGATCCGCACTCACCGGCAAAATTCCGCATCAACGGACCACTGCCTCACCTGGCTGAATTCCAGGCTGCATGGGGCTGCGCTCCGGGCAATAAAATGGTGCTGCCGGAAGCAGAACGGGTAGTGATCTGGTAAAATAACTGCTGCAATTACTATATAGTATTACGGATTTGTTGGAAGAAGTGTAATCAGTTCACTATCTCCCGCAAATCCGTAATTCTTTTTTATCTATACCTTCGTTAAAAAATTCTATGAAATATATATTCATTACGTGTAGCGCCTTATTCCTGTTTGCCTGCGCACAAAAGCAGGCGCCCGCTGAAAATACTACTGCTCCTGCTGCCGGAACACCAGCAGCTATTGCAGTCAATAAACTTCCGGACCCCGTTTGTGAAATGCCCTACGATACCAGTTATAAAGAATGGGCAGTATATAAAACAGATACCCTGCATTTTTGCTCGGCTACCTGCAAAAATGTGTTTGAAAAAGCACCGGAGAAGTATATGGCTAAACTGGGCAAATAAAAAATAGCCGCCTGGGTAAAAACCCGGGCGGCCTAAGATTACAGTTTATGAAATTTAAATAAATACTATTTATCTGCAAATTTGGTCCAGCCTTTAAACCAGGTGTCACCTGCTGCTGCTGCACCCACATAGGTAGTGGTAGTAAAAGCGCCACCACCTAATTTCGCGTTGGTGAAATCCGCACCAGCCAACAGCGGAGAACCAGCTGCGGGGCTTGGATCAAAAGTAGTATACCCAGTATTGGTCAGTTTCACATCAGTAACAGCAGCCAGTGTTTTATTGGCAAATGCTGCAGTGCTGAACCAGGCCAGGGAATTAAATGTTGCGGTACCAGCAGCTACCACCAGTGGACTACCGGCAATGGTGTTATTCTTGTACTCCAGTGCATTGGAAGTAGCATTTGCTTCTGTCAGCGCACCATCCACAAACAAGCCAACAGGCCAGCCAACAAATACAGAGTTGAATATTGAAATTTTACTGTTCCTTCTGATATGCGCACCTCTTTTGTAAGGAGCAGCAGTAGCAGCCGGAGCGGCGTTAGCGTAAGGTCCTACAATAGTCATGTTGCTGAAAGTAGCAGCAGTTTGCGGCGTTTTGGTAGTACCGTCCGCATCGTTGTCAGATTCAAAACCGTTGGAAGCACCGCTCGGACCGAAATCAGCGATAGCAGCATCACGCAGTACCAGGCCAAACTGGATCTTTCCGGAGAAACCGTTATCAGTATCGAAATCGTCATCTGTACCGCGATAAGCGATCAGGTGCTTACAATTTACTGTACCACCAAACCATTCGAACGAATCATCGCCGGAATAGCTTACCTGTACATAATCAATGGTAGTTCCTGAACCAACGCTACCAAAAGTAACACCATTGATTTCATCGTTTACGGCAAAGGCAATACCTGGATATTCTACTCTGACATATTTCAGTATGCCGGAGTTATCATCAGCTTTGGTACCACCATGTAAACCGTAACCAGTAGCCGTTTCATTTACACCGCCTTCAATGGCCTGTAAGCCGGCAATACCATCTTTTGCACCATTGTTAGGCGCATTACCCAACAGGATAATACCACCCCAGTCGCCACTGTTAGGAGTAGCCTGGCTGGATGTAAATACAATCGGAGCGGCAGCAGTACCCTGTGCATCAATCTTACCATTCCTGGTAATGATCAGCGCACCTTTATTCGGAGACTTGGATCCTTTAATGGTAACACCTGGTTCTATTTTAATAGTTGCACCGTTCAATACAAAAGTAAAATCAGTCAGCAGGTAAGTTTTACCTGTTTTCAAAACAGTATTGGAAGTGATCTGCTTTGGCAGTGTTTCAGGAGATTCCTTAAATTCACTGTTATCGCTGGTTCTTTCAATAGTAGCCTTAGTCATGTCTACTGGCTGAGCCGGTGGCGGAGTTGTAGGATCATCGTCTTTGCCGCAGGATGAGATAATCACCGCCAAAAACATTACAGGAAACAGAATTTTTTTCATGTCAGATGGATTGAAATTAAATGCAATTTTTAAAATCTACTATTCCTATTATTACGCTTCTCTTTATCAGAATTTATAAGAGAAAGAAAGATTCACATTGGTACCGCCTTTGGTACTTATTCTCAGGAAGTCTGATGTTTTGTCGTACTTGCCGTTGTCGTCATTATCCTGGTAAAAATTGGCCGGCTGATTCAGGATATCACTTACGGTCAGCTTGATTTCTCCTTTACGGAAAACCTTCTGCGCTACCATGAAGTCCAGTAAAGATCTCGGCGCTTCATATACATCAGGCTCCGTGTCGTTACCTACAATGAAAATCCTTCTGCCAATTCGGTTAAATAATACATTCGCCACAGTACCGGTAGATTCTTTTTCAAACTGTAAACCTACATTGATCACATAAGGAGATTGCCCCTGCATAGGCCGTGCTTTCAGCACTTTATCTTTTTCGAAAGAAACTTTATTATAGATATAGGCCACATTAGAAAACACCGTGAAAGAATGCCAGAATCCTGCATTATCAGGATTCAGAAAATCGAGATTCTTTCTAAATTCTACTTCGGCGCCGGCGCTATTCGCCTTAGGAGCATTCAGGTAGGTTAAGCCAACAGAACCCGCACCACTATTGTAAAATCTTTCAATAGGAGATTCAAAGTGCTTGTAGAAACCAGCAATGGTTAATACTTCTCCGGAGCGGGGATACAGCTCATAGCGCAGATCTACATTGGTCACCTTACTTCTCTTCAGGTTAGAGTTACCGGATTCGGTAGCCATGAGATCAAAGTTGTAGAAGGCAAACGGCGCCTGCTCACGGAACTCAGGCCGGATAACGGTTTGAGATGCGCTGAAACGGATATTTGTTTTTGCGTTCAGCAGGTAGGTCAGGTTCACGGAAGGTAATATATCCGTTACCGTAGTTTTATTATTCTGTGGTCCGTTCTGGTTATATTTAATCGACTGGTCAAAGTTCTCCACTCTCACCCCCCATACCAGTCGCCATTTCTCATAAATATTGTTATCAAACTGCAGGTAACCTGCGTTGAGCAGCGCATTGGCGCCATAAGCATCCGGCGTATTGGTAATTTCATCCATCCGCAATAAGCGGTCGGTAAAGTTCTCCGGTGCAAATAATTTATCGGGAGTTAAGCGCACCAGGTCATGTGCATAAGGATCGCCGGCATCAAAAAGGGTGTAGCCAAGCGCACGTGGCGTGAAACCACGTTCCTTACTCTGAACCAGGTAACCCATCTTTACCTGTTGTTGCCGGCCACCGATTTTCACAAACCGGCTCAGGTCCAGGATACCACCGTAAATATTATCATTCAGTTTGGAATAGAAACGGCCGGAACCAGTAAGGGTAGCGGAACCACCGGAAGATATATTGGCATAAAAATCATTCTTACCGGCAATGCTGTTATAACCCAACCGGCGAAGATCCGGCACATCCTGTTTCATGTTGGTGTAGCTACCGTTCCATTTGATCTTCACCTTTGCTTTCTCCCAGAAATGCTCACCGGATAATTGCGAAGTATAGATGCGGTTGCTGTTGAATCCCAATTCATAAGCGCGTACATCTGTTTCGGATGGAATATCGTTACCAGTTCTTACTGTGGTAGCCACGGTAGAATTAACACTGTACAGGTTTTTGAAGCTGATCCTATTCTTGCCAAACTGGTAGGATAAATTAGCAAGTCCGCCCCACAATACATTCTGAGTAGATTTTTTATCGTAATAGTTGTAGATCCGGGATCCGTCATTATCAAAGTCGGTACGGTAAGTATCGAAATTACGGTTGTTACGGTTATAGCTTAGCGACAGTACCGCACCAAAACGGTTACCTTCTTTTCCTTTATTGATACCGCCGGCAATCTGGAAATTAGAGTTAAGCGGTGTTGTTTTTGTATTTACCGACCATATATCCGGGAATGATTTGGATACAGCAATTTTATCTGCTGTTGACAGTTGATCATAACCGGCTTTGGTAGATGGAAAGGAAGACGGGAGCTTTCTGGTATCATCGTCTACCCCAAGCCAGTCTTTGTTGCCGCCTTTATAAGTGTTAAAGTCCTTTCCGGCCGACATGGTATTAAAACCCGTACCGGCCAATACTGTCAGGAAATTTTCGGAAGGGATATCTTTTGTATTTACCTGTACAAGGCCCCCCGCAAATTCTGCCGGTAATTCAGGTACAGCTGCTTTATTGATGACGATGTTTTCAACAATATTGGATGGAAACAGGTCAAAGGAAAATGTTTTCCGGTCTGGTTCTGTACTGGACAACAGGGCGCCGTTAACCGTGGCCTGATTATAACGGTCGGCGAGTCCGCGTACAATGAGGTATTTACCTTCCTGCAAAGAGGCGCCGGATACTCGTTTCAATACTTCTCCGGTATTTCTGTCCGGCGATTTACGGATGGCTTCTGCAGATACTACCTGTGCTACTGTGTTGGTATTCTTTTGCAGCGTAAGCAGGGAATTGATGGTTTCCTGTTTGGCCGTTCCGGTGATTACCACTTCCTTCAGGCTTTTGGAGCTTCTTTCTTCCATTACAATGTCCAGGTACGTAGGTTTACCTGCACTTACGATTACTTCCGAAACTGATTTCGTCTGGTACCCCATGAATTTAAACTCCAGGGTATAAGTGCCGGGGTCAACTGAAATCTGGTACCTTCCTTCCACATCTGTTACTGCGCCTTTGCCGGTACCAGCTACTACTACAGTTAACCCGATAATGGCTTCACCTGTTTTCTTGTCGGTAACCTTACCGGTGATTTTGGCGGGATCAGCTGCAAAGGAAGCATTGGCGAAGGAGCAACACGCTAACAGTGTCCAGATAAGTATAGAAGAGATTCGTTTCACAATAATTTTTTAATCAGATTTTAATACGGTTTTAAGGCCGTTTTAATATTTGATGGCAAAAGTATTGGCACTACATTACCGCAGTGTTAACGGGGTATTACGAGAATGTTAATTGATAAAAGGTTTTTCGCGTAGTTAATTTTAAAGAGAAGATAAGCCGGGTCAGCTGAGAGGATATATAAGGGGGCGAACAAATAATTACCACATATTTTGCTGGGGCGACTGGCGGTTATTATTCGTCAGCATGTCAAGGGAAATATCCAGCTGGTAATTACGATCTGTGTTTCTGTCGGCTACCGGGCAAGCAATCTGGAATAAGTGCTGGCTTTTATTCATGAAGGGTTTGTTGTCCTTGTTGCACAACTCCAGTGAAAAATTGAACCTTTCTTCCACTTCTTCTTCAAACTCCCGCAAACTCAGTGTTTCATCGATAGGATATTCAATCAGAACATCTTCTTCAAAACCTGCGTCTTTTAATGTATCAAATGTATTGGCAAGCGAATTACGCACATACACGGCCACATTACAATAAAGCAAACGCTGGATCTGCATTTGCAATAGGGAGATCGTCATTAAAGGATGTAACTTCAATACTTTCATCTAGCTGTTTTTCTTGCTTATCTAAATGTGCCACTATCGTCACACTTAATTATTTCTCTGGCAAACTTAGTAGTCTACTTTTAATTTAATATTAAGCGCTTGTTATGATTTTGTGAAAATAGTATTTAAATATAAATATATTTAAAATATTTAAATATAATAATAAGAAAGAAAAAATCAGGAGCCGGGGAAGGTAATAATACGGGTAGCATCCCAGTCGGTGAGTCCATCATCGTCGTCCTCAGCGAGTACCGTGCCCTTCCGGGTAACGGGGTGTTGGTACAGGGCCCATTGCTGGTTGGTATATTCAAGGGAAGTAAGACTTTCCACCCAATCGCCCGAATTCAGATAGGTGATTGTTTTATCGCCCACCTGCATTTCTTTGATCAGAGGCTGGTGGATATGACCGCAGCACACTACATCAAACTCTTTATCGGCGGCTATTTCGGCAACGGTTTGTTCAAAATCGGAAATGAATTTTACGGCCGACTTCACCCCCTGTTTTACTTTTTTGGAGAAAGACATCTTTTCCCTCCCCATGCTTTCCAGCACATGATTGACGAGCCGGTTGAGGATAATCAGCAGATCATACCCTTTTCCGCCCAGCTTGGCCAGCCACTTGGAGTTTTTCATGGTTACATCGTACACATCTCCATGAAAGAACCAGTGCCTTTTGCCATCTACGTCCAGCACCAGCTTATTATCGATCGTAAAGTTACCCAGCTCAAACCCTGCGTATTTACGGAGGGCCTCGTCGTGGTTACCTGTCAGGTAATACACCTCGGTGCCTTTGCCGATCATCTTCAGGATTTTGCGGATCACTTTGGTATGCGCCTTTGGAAAATAGCGTTTGCTGAATTGCCAGATATCGATAATATCCCCATTCAGCACCAATATCCGCGGGTCGATACTATCCAGGTACTGAATCAGCTCTTTGGCGTGGCAGCCGTAAATTCCCAGATGAACATCTGAAATTACGGCTATATCTAATGGGCGTTTATCCGACATTATAGGTTTGTATGTACAGGTTGTAGGCAGCCTGTTTATGAGTATAATTTTCTATGCAAAGGAAAAATCGCTATATTACTTTTATATTAATCCAGTGTTAAGGAATTATTAATTCACGTTTTTTACTGGCTGGGATAGATTCTGAAAGCTATTTTTGCGGCAAATTTTATAAACTCAAACGTATGGGAGGCTTCAATTCTTTTGTTAAACTATTCATGCCGAAAGACCGGGTATTTTATTCTTTGTTTGAAGATGTAGCTTCCAATCTGGTAGAAATGGCGACTGTGCTCAATGAGCTGGTAGCCACCACAGATCTGGCTGTGAGAAAGGATAAGGTACACCTGATAGAACGCCTGGAACACAAAAACGACGATTACACACACCGCATATTTGTAGAGCTCGGACAAAACTTTATCACCCCGTTTGACCGTGAAGACATTCACTACCTGGCGGCAACACTGGACGATGTGGCAGATTACATCCACGGTTCTGCCAAAAGAATGGATCTCTATAAAGTACACTACATCAACGACAGCATCCGCAAACT
Source organism: Chitinophaga sp. W3I9 (assembly GCF_050434025.1). Lineage (NCBI taxonomy): Bacteria > Pseudomonadati > Bacteroidota > Chitinophagia > Chitinophagales > Chitinophagaceae > Chitinophaga > Chitinophaga sp. W3I9. The sequence goes on along the minus strand of NZ_JBNPWC010000001.1, from coordinate 1,358,723 downwards.
GGCGGAACTGATCCACCTGGGTGTACTGGAACTTGCCAAAGCAATCCCCGAACTGCGCAATATGCAGAATATGCGCATCATTACCGATGCCTGCGTAAAGATCAACAGCCTGGAAAACCATGCTGATGATATCTACGATATGGCTATCGCCGACCTTTTTGATACAGAGCAGAACGCCGCAGAACTGATTAAAATGCGTGAAATCTACCAGGCCCTGGAAATCGCTACCGATAAGTGCGAGGACTGCGCCAACGTAATAGAAACCATTATTATCAAGTACTCCTGATAAAGGGGAATACAGTTCTGAACGCATAATTCTCCTGATGTCATGACTTTACTAGTAATTATTATCATACTGGCATTCATTTTCGACTATATCAATGGTTTCCATGATGCCGCCAACTCTATCGCCACTATTGTGTCGACCAAAGTGCTTACGCCCTTCCAGGCAGTTCTCTGGGCCGCAGTATTCAACTTTGTGGCCTTTTTTGTTGCCAAATACTACATCGGTGAGTTTAAAGTAGCCAATTCCGTAGCCAACTCGGTATTTGAGCAGTTTATCACGCTGAAAGTAATCCTTTGCGGCCTGGTGGCAGCTATTACCTGGAACCTCTTCACCTGGTGGCTGGGAATTCCCTCCAGCTCCTCGCATACCCTGATAGGTGGTTTCATTGGTGCAGCTGTAACCGCCTCCGGTGGCAATATTGACGTAATCAATTTCCACAAAGTTTTGCCCACAGTATATTTCATTGTACTGGCGCCCCTCATAGGCATGGTGGTGGCCTTTATAATAACACTCATCATTGTAAATATCTGCCGTAAGGCAAATCCATACCGGGCAGAAAGCTGGTTCAAACGCCTGCAGCTGGCCTCCTCCGCGGCATTAAGTCTCGGTCACGGTAGTAACGATGCCCAGAAAGTAATGGGGATCATCTCTGCTGCAATGGTATCTGCCGGCTATATCGGCAGCCTCAAGGAAATGCCGGACTGGGTGCCACTGGCGTGCTTTACCTGTATCGCACTCGGCACCATGAGCGGTGGCTGGAAAATTGTGAAAACAATGGGAACCCGTATCACCAAAGTAACCCCGCTGGAAGGCGTGGCTGCTGAAACCTCCGGCGCCATTACCCTCTTCCTCACGGAACACCTGGGTATTCCTGCCAGTACCACCCACGTTATTACGGGTGCTATCATGGGCGTAGGGGCTACCAAAAGGTTATCTGCCGTTCGTTGGGGGGTTACCGTATCACTGCTGTGGGCCTGGGTTTTAACCATCCCCATCAGTGGATTACTGGCCGCAGTCACCTATTTCATCGTAAACCTGTTCATTTAAAAAAGTGAACCAACAGATACTTTTAAAAGCTCTCCGTAACCTCCGGAGAGCTTTTTTTATAAAAAAAAGACGCCAATTGAAAGAGAGCCGCTATTTTTGTGCGGTTTTCTTCTGATCGGAAGAGTTAAGTTAGTGACCATCAAAAATTGATCTTGCAAATGAAAGGAATAATCCTGGCCGGCGGCTCCGGCACCCGGCTGCACCCCATTACGTATGCTATCAGCAAACAGATCATGCCGGTCTACGATAAACCAATGATCTATTACCCGCTGTCTACCCTGATGCTGGCGGGCATTAAGGATATCCTGATCATTTCCACCCCACACGATCTGCCGGCTTTTCAACGGCTCTTCGGTAATGGTCAACAATTGGGACTGAATTTAACTTATGCGGAACAACCCAACCCCAATGGGCTGGCCCAGGCTTTTGTAATCGGCGAGGAATTTATCGGCCAGGACACAGTAGCACTGGTATTGGGTGATAATATCTTTTACGGGGCAGGACTCGGTACACAACTGGCTCATAACACCAACCCCGACGGCGGTATCGTATATGCCTACCAGGTATCCGACCCGGAAAGGTATGGAGTAGTGGAATTTGGTCAGGACATGAAAGTACTGTCCATCGAGGAAAAACCCACACAACCGAAATCCCACTTCGCTGTACCCGGACTCTACTTCTACGATAATGAAGTAGTGGAAATCGCTAAAAACCTGCAACCCAGTCCACGCGGCGAATATGAAATTACAGATGTAAATAAAGAATATTTGCAGCGGGGAAAATTAAAAGTTTCTATCTTACCACGCGGAACAGCATGGCTGGATACCGGCACATTTGACTCGCTGATGCAGGCATCCCAATTTGTACAGGTAATAGAACAAAGACAAGGAATTAAAGTAGCCTGTATCGAAGAAATCGCCTACCGTAAAGGATTTATTGACGCCGGCCAACTAAAGGATCTGGCAAAGCCTTTACTGAAAAGCGGCTACGGAGCTTACCTCGAAACGGTGCTCAATCAAAAAGTTTTCTGAAATATCAAATAAACGTAAATCTGAAATATCATGAAGGTTCTTGTTACGGGTGGTTGTGGCTATATAGGCGCGCATACTATTGTAGATCTGATCAATAATGGATTTGATGTAGTATCTGTAGACAGTAATATCAGGAGCAGCACCCAATTATTAGATGGTATCGAAAAAATTACCGGAAAAAAGGTACGCAACTACAAAGTAGATCTTTGTAACCTGGAAGACACCAATGCGGTATTTCATGAAAACCGGGATATCGTTGGCGTCATCCATTTTGCTGCCCTGAAAGCAGTGGGAGAATCTGTAAACGAGCCCCTGATGTACTTTCAGAACAATATCACCTCGCTGGTCAATGTGTTGAAATGCGTGAAAGAATACAATGTACCCAACCTCGTATTCTCCTCTTCCTGCTCGGTTTACGGCAATACCAAAGCCCTCCCGGTAGTGGAAGAAACACCGCTCGGCGAAGCTCAGTCTCCATACGCCCGTACCAAACAAATGGGTGAACAAATCATCGAAGACTATAGCCGGGTAAATGAAACCAACTCCATCCTGCTCCGCTATTTTAACCCGGTAGGCGCACACCCATCTGCACTTATCGGCGAACTGCCGCTGGGAAAACCAGACAACCTGGTTCCCGTAATCACCCAAACCGCCATCGGTAAAATTCCAAAAATGACGGTATTCGGCACCGATTACGATACCCGCGACGGCTCCTGCGTACGCGACTATATCCACGTAATGGATATCGCCGCCGCTCACACGAAAGCGCTCCAATACCTTATAGAACACCACAATACCAGCAACTGTGAAGTGTTTAACCTCGGTACCGGCAACGGCGTAACCGTGCTGGAAGCTATCAAAGCATTTGAAAAAATTTCCGGCATCAAATTAAACTACACCACCGGCCCACGCAGGGAAGGAGATGTGATCTCTATTTACGCCAATAACAGTAAGGCGAAGGAAAAGCTGAACTGGGAGCCAAAAATTGGTATCGAAGACAGTATGCGCACCGCCTGGCAATGGGAAGTAAGCCTGCGTAATAAAGTACTGAGTAACTAGGATCCTCATTTTTTAATGTTTATATTTACGCTTCATTTTTAAAAAGACCACAATGGTAAAAGATATTCAACCACTAAATGAAAAAGAAACCCGTGGCGGGTTTGGTGAGGGCATACTCGAAGTAGGTCGTAAAAACCCCAATGTAGTTGCACTGACAGCAGATTTGCTCGGTTCTATGAAACTGAACGCTTTTATTAAAGAATTCCCCGATCGCTTTGTACAGGTAGGTATCGCAGAAGCCAACATGATTGGCATCGCTGCAGGCTTAACCATCGGCGGTAAAATACCATACACCACTACTTTCGCTAACTTCTCTACCGGAAGGGTATACGACCAGATCCGTCAGTCTGTTGCCTATTCCAACAAGAACGTAAAAATATGCGCTTCCCACGCAGGACTTACCCTGGGTGAAGATGGCGCCACCCACCAGATCCTGGAAGATATCGGCATGATGAAAATGCTGCCCGGAATGACTGTCATCGTACCTTGCGATTTCAATCAAACCAAAGCCGCTACCATCGCCATCGCCGACTACGAAGGACCGGTATACCTCCGTTTCGGTCGCCCGAAATGGCCCAATTTTACCGCGGAAGACCAGAAATTTGAAGTGGGTAAAGCACAGATCCTCCACGAAGGAACAGATATCACCTTATTCGCCTGCGGTCACCTGGTTTGGATTGCCATAGAAGCCGGTAAAGTTCTGGAAGAAAAAGGCTACAGCGTGGAAATCATCAACATACACACCATTAAACCACTGGACGAAGCAGCAGTAATCGCTTCCCTGAAAAAAACCGGTTGCGCCGTTACTGCTGAAGAACACAACGTACTCGGTGGCCTGGGCGACAGTATCGCACAGGTAGCCGCCCGCCATACACCCGTTCCCATCGAATACGTGGGTACCAACGATACCTTCGGCGAAAGCGGTAAACCACTGGACCTGCTGAAAAAATATGGCCTCGATGCAGATCACATCGTTGCAGCAGCAGAAAAAGCCATCCAGCGCAAGAAACAGGCGTAAGCGGATTTTGTCTTTCTCAGGATTACGCTGATTATACTGATTAGCTGGATTTTTACTTTTGGATTTTTTTGATTTTCATAAGATATAATTAAGGGAGATAGAAGCGAATATATCCGCTTCTATCTCCCTTAGTCGTTATTAAATCTAAAAATCCAAAAAAATCCAAAAGTAAAAATCCAGCTAATCAGTATAATCAGCGTAATCCTGAGCCAAGACAAAATTCGCGCATTAAACTTCGCTCCAATCTCCGCGTCTTATGAACAGGTTTTTATTTATATTCAATGAAATAAAACCTGTTAAGAACCATTTAACCTATGGCCGTTTCACAGGACGATAAATCACTCTTGGCATTATACCGTATACCTGATACAAAGGAAAAAGGGTTTACCCTTATTATCCAAAAGTACCAGGAAAGGCTCTACTGGCATATCCGCAGGATGGTAATGGATCACGACGATGCCAATGATGTGCTGCAAAATGTTTTTATTAAGGTGTGGAAAAACCTGGAAAACTTCCGGGAAGATGCCCAGTTGTATACCTGGCTGTATAAAATAGCCACCAACGAAAGCCTCACTTTCCTGGAGCAGCAAAAACGGAAAACGTCGGTTTCATTGTCTGATGTGGAAAACGGCCTAAGCAACAAACTCAGGGCAGATCCGCAGTTTGATCCCAATAAACTGGAGTGGAAACTGCAGCGCGCTATCCTCAGTTTACCCGATAAACAAAGGATCGTATTTAACCTGCGCTACTATGATGAAATGCCCTACGAGGAAATGAGCAAAGTGCTGGAAACCTCGGAAGGCGCCCTGAAAGCCTCTTATCACCATGCTGTTAAGAAGATCGAAGAGTTTATCCGCAATGGCTGACCATAAATTTTACAAATATTTATTTTAAGTAATTTTTAAAGAATTTTACCAAAAGATTAAAATCACATTAAACTATTAATACCGTTTACTGTCTAAAAAACAGCAAATATGAACAGGCAGACCTACATAACAAATGAATTAATGCAAATAGCGCCAGGCACCAGCTGGCCGGCAGAAGTACCATTTACGGTACCAGCAGGCTATTTTGAACACCTGCCCGCCGCTATCCTGCTGCAAATTCAACTGGAAGATCTGCGTTCCGGAACAGCCGCTGTTCCAAACCAGCCGCCAACTATTCCTGCCGGCTACTTCGAAGGATTACCACAGGCCATCCTGCAACGGATCCAAACGGAAGAAGGAACCAGCTCCCTCACCTCCGTACACACGGAACTGGAAGCCATTTCGCCCTTCCTCGCGGCAATACCCAAACAGACGCCATTTACAGTACCCACCGGTTATTTTGAGTCCCTGCGGGCCAGTTCCAGCCCCGTTATTCCACTGCGGGCAGCCCACCGGAACCGGACCGCCACCTGGTTGAAATGGACCGTAGCCGCCTGTCTTACCGCTTTCATCGGTAGCAGTGCCCTGCTGTTCGTGATCAACAACAACAACCATCATAATGCTATAGAAAGACAACTGGAAGACCTGAATGACCAGGATATCGTTAATTACCTGCAAACCCACACTGATCCCTTTGATAATGAAGCTTTCTTCGCCAGTTCCGCGGAAATAACCCCGGTGCAAAGTCAGCTGAAAGAAGCAGTTCCACTGGAAGCCATCGAAAATTACCTGCAAAAGACCGATTTATCAAAGGAAGTGTTACCTGAAAATAAATGATGAAACATCTTTACTTTATATGGATTACAATGTTTGTGCTCCTCACCCATGCCGGCGTGAGTAAGGCCCAGCAAAACCCGTCGGAAAGTGCCGCCGAAAAAATAAAAGCCATACAGGTCCAATACCTGGCCCAGAAATTAAACCTCACCCCGGAAGAAGCCCAGAAGTTCTGGCCGGTTTATAATAATTATACCCACGAAGTGGAACAACTGATCGCAGAACGCCACCAGAAAAGAGACCAGGAAAAATTAGCCACCGACAACGCCGATGATGCCGCCCGGAAAAATATGGATAAGGAACTGAAATACGAAAAACGGATGCTGGACATCAAATCACGCTACAGTACAGAATTCCAGCGTGTACTCCCCGGTAGAAAAGCAGGCATGGTGTTTAAAAGCGAAAGAGAATTCCGGACCATCATGGTAAACCACCTCAATACCCAACGCATGAACAGGATGGGCGGAGGCCCAAGAAGACGACCATAAAAGAATTACGGGGAACTACCCCGCAATTCCCCCTTACTCTATTATTTATAATGTGCCCTTACTTCACTCACCAGCCCCTTTTCATTAATCACCATCATCTCCGTACTTAATTTATCATTGATGCTTTTATAATAAAGCACAATAGAATTCACCCCTTCCAGGATATGGTATAACTCAAAATGCAGATCAGGATAGGCTTCCAGCCCACGGGTAAAGTAAGCCTTCAGGTTCTCTTTCCCCCGGATACAACCGGTAGGATCATTGTTGATTCTTTTAATTAACGGGGAATAGAAAATAACATCCGCATCGTAATGCGACATGATCTCGTTGAGGTTGTGGGAATTCCAGGCCTGTAGCCAGGCTTCACCAATTTTGGTCAAACTTTCCATTGTCTTTTTTTTCACAATGTAAGCCATCCGCCGGCACAACTATTTGCTGAAAAGATCAGTTTCCATTTTACGCCATTGCAATGGCGTTGCTTTAAAACAGCGGCGAAACTGCCGGTAAAAATGGGTCACATCTTCAAAACCCGTACTGTAAGCTATTTCCGCGATCGGCTGTTCTGTGGTGCGCAGCAGGAAACCCGCCATCTGCAGCCGCTTCTCCAGCACCCAATGCATGGGGGAACTATGATAGATATCCCGGAAACGGCGTTTCAATGTGGCCGTACTCATATGCCCCATAGCGGCCACGTCTTCCAGCAGCCGCACCTCCGCAATCCCGGTACTGAGCTTCTCCATCACCTCCGGAAGCGGGTACATGGCCGCTTTGGCAAGCATGGCACTTATTGCCTCCTCACCGGAAATAAGGTGAAGCGCGCGTGAAAGTATGTTGTAATAATCAGGTGTGGTAAGGGTATCGTCTGCAAAGTGGCGCAACAGCGATTGTGAGAAGTCGTGCCAATGGCTGTTTACCGGCAGTGTAGTTAATGCCCGGCCAACTGTATGAGCTTTATTTCCCGGCCTTTTGAGCAGGCCCAGGATCATTTCATCCGGGATCACGAGGTTAATACTTCCGTATTGCCGCTGTGGCTGCAATATCTCTGAGCAAAGCAGGCTTCCGGCCGGAATCACCATCGCATCCCCGCTGCGCAGGTAATGTACCTGCCTGCCGTCGTACATTCTTTTCTCTCCCTGTACTACCAGGTTAAGCACCGTTTGCGGAATATACAACTCATGCGTGGCCTGATCGCGGTAAACGCTATACGATGCCCAGTTCCGGCCTTGTTGCTCCCATGTTTTATTGGTATGCTGTCCTGTAAGTGACAAGCTGTCAAACGGCGTATACATCTTGACATCTCATAAAATCCAAAAAATTCCGGTAATCAGCAAAATCAGTGTAATCCTGAGTAAGACAACCTCCGCTTAAAACTTAGCAAAAGGTTCTTTTGTATCATGATAAAAAAGGAATGTCCAGCCTTCCTGTTTGCCGCGCTCCAGGAACTCCTGGCGGAGCTCCATACTGCGCTTGCCATCGTAATCATATTTGGCTGCAAACCGGCTTCTCATCTGGGATATCTGTGGCGCCACATCTCCCCCGAAAAATATTTTATCTGCTCCATCATCTACCAGAAATACCTGGTGATAAGGACAGTGACCACCGGTCACTTCGTAATGAATATACCCGTCGATAGTCCCATTACCGGTTGTAAACACCACGTTATCCCGCTGTTGTAATAACATAATATCTTCGGAGAGATAAGATTTGCCGGAATGCTCCACGGCGTAAAGCATTTCCTCGTTGTTTACATAATACGTAGCCCCGGGGAAATTGAGTGTGCGTTCTCCCGTGATAGGATCTTCTGAAGAAACGCCGCCGGAATGATCTTTATGTAAATGGCTCATCAATACTTTGGTGATTTCCATTGGGTTGATGCCATTGTCTATCAGGTGCTGATGGATTTGCAGTACGCCATCGGGGTTACGAAATCCCAGCCCGGTATCAAATAAAATATAATCGCGGTCCGTGATTACAAGGAACGGCTGTATTTCAACCAGCAACGAACCATGCGGGCGATCCTGCATGCTGTCTGTCCCCAGCTTAAAAGGAAAAAATTTCTTGGTCCCGTCTACGGTAAATGACCCTTCTGATAATGGAATAATACGTGCCATTTTGCAAAGATACTATCTTAACACCATCTGCCGGTCGGCATCCAGCCGCAGCAGTATAAATATCAGCATGGTAAAGGTCATCAGGGAAGAACCGCCATAGCTCACCAGGGGCAGGGGAATCCCTATCACCGGCGCAAGACCGATCGTCATCGCGATATTAATAGCCAGGTGGAAAAAAATGATGCTGGCTACCCCATAGGCATAGACTCGCGTAAAGGTCGATCGCTGTCGCTCCGCCACAAAAATGATCCGGAAAAGAAGGGCTACATATATCCCCAGGAAAATCACGCTTCCGAAGAAGCCGAAATCTTCTCCCACAGTACAGAAGATAAAGTCGGTGCTTTGTTCAGGCACAAAATCGTAACGGGTTTGGGTGCCTTTCAGGTATCCTTTCCCCCAGAAGCCACCGGAGCCAATGGCAATCATACTCTGCCGGGTATTATAGGTCGCCTTCGGATCGTTTTCCTTACCCAGCATTACTTCGATACGGCGTACCTGGTAGTCCTTCAGTACTTTGGTAAATACAAAGGGAATGATGAACATCACAAAGAGTCCGCAGAAGGCGTATACGCCCAGGATCAGCGCGAGTTTCGATCGCTTTCGTTTTATTTCGCGCCGCATAAAGTAGATGACCAGCGCGGTGATGACCGTAAAAATAATAAAGAGTATCGTTCGGTCCACCAACAGCGCCGACAACACCAGTACAATTCCCGAAAAGGCGATTACCAGCAGTACGCCGGGCAATCCTTCGCGAAACATCACCAGGAAAAAGGAAAAATATACCAGGGCCAATCCTGTTTCGTCCTGCAAAATGATGATACCGGCAGGTATCAGGGCCAATGCAGCGGCAATCAGTCTTGATCGTAGTTTCGTAAAATCAGTTTCCTGCGACGACAGGTATTTGGCGAGCGCCAGGTTGGTACAAAGCTTGGTCAGCTCCGCCGGCTGAAACTGGAATCCACCAATCACCAGCCAGGAATGCGATCCCTTCACATCTTTACCGATCCCAAGCACCAGCAATAGCAGCAACAGCCCGCCTGCGTACATCAGGTTGGCCGTGGCCGTAAAAAATTTACTGTCTGTAAGCCATATCACCGCAGCCAGTACAATGGATACGCCAAACCAGATCAGTTGTCTCGAATAGTTTTTACTTGGATGAAGGATATCCTGCCACACGTTATCATCACCCCGGTATTCCGCAGCAAAAATAGACATGATGCCTATGATCACCAATGCCAGGTACAGGCCAACTATTGGCCAGTCAATCCCTTGTGTCAGTTTGGCTTGCGAGCGGTTCATTATTGATTAATCGGTTTATTCGATGATTGGTTAAGGCTTGTTCTTCTTAATAACAGCATTCTGATTCAATGAATCCAAATGCGATTTAGCCAGCATGGCCTGATCTATTGTTACTGTTTCCATTACTGATTTCAACAGCGGCTGACGTTTGGTGGAGATACTGTCTTTCAGGTATTTCTCCATCATCAAACTGGCAATAGGCGCTGCATACTTGGCACCAAAACCGGAGTTTTCCACTATTACGGCAATGGCTATACGTGCTTTTTCAGCAGGGGCAAAAGCCACAAACACCGCGTGGTTCTTCAGTTTTGTTCTTACACCGTTTACAATACCATAGTTTTCTGCTGTACCGGTTTTACCGCCAACGGTAATACCTTCAATCTGCGCAATACGCCCGGTACCACTTTCCACCACGTCTGTCATACCATGAATAACCGCGCTGTAGGCCGTATCAGAGATATGCGCTACATCGTGCTTTTGTTTGTATTTATCCAGGAGATGGGTGTTATCGTTATCAATGCTGGCTACAAAATGCGGGATATAGTAGGAGCCGCGGTTAGCCACAATACACATGGCATTGGCCATTTGCAGCGGCGTTAGCAGCAATTCACCCTGACCGATTCCCAGGAATACGGATGTACACGAGTTCCAGCTGCCTTTGTACCGGGCATCGTAATATTTTTTATCCGGTACCAGTCCGCGTCCTTCACTGGGAATATCCACCCCTATCTTATGCCCGAAGCCAAAGTTGTTCATATAGTCGGCCCACTTCTGCATGCCGCCTACCTTGATACCCCCGAATTTGCCTGCATCCACACTCAAACGGTATACATGCGAAAAATAGGAGTTACAGGAATGCGATAGTGCCAGGCGGAGGTTAGCCGCGTGACCAGCATCGTGGTGTTCGCATTTGATAGGTCTTGAACAGCCGTAGTAAGCGCCGCCACAGGGGTATCCGAAGCTGGGGGTAATTACGCCTTCATCGAGTCCTACCAGTGCGATCATGGGTTTAAACGTGGAGCCCGGCGGATAGGTAGCCTGGATAGCACGGTTAAACAGTGGCTTGGTGGTATCTGTATAAAGTTTGCTGAAATTGGCGCTTCGATACGAACCTGTGAGCAGGTTAGGATCGAAGCTCGGACCGCTTACCATGGCCAGGATACCGCCTGTTTGCGGATCGATGGCCACAATACTGCCCGATTTGCCTTTCATTAATTTCTCACCGAGTACCTGTAATTCAATGTCCAGGGAAAGCCGCAGGTTCCTGCCGGCTACTGCCGCACTGTCAAACTCCCCGTTTTCATAAGCTCCCTGCGGTCTGTTCAGGTTATCTTTAACCAGGTATTGTATGCCTCGTTGCCCCATCAATACGGTTTCATAGGTCTTTTCCAGCCCCGTGAATCCAAGATAGTCGCCGGAGCTATAAGAGGCGTAAGTACCAGTATCCTTTAACATGGCCGGGGATATTTCCGCTATATACCCGAGTATATTAGCTGCGGCCGAATAAGGGTAGGAGCGGATTTGCCTGGGTACCAGTTCAAATCCCGGCTGGAAGAGATACATGCTTTCCTGTAGCTGCCCGAATACTTCCGGCGCCAGCAGGGGAGCGAAAACTGATTGTCTTACCCGGCCATTTTTGATAATGGCGGTAACGATCCGTTTCCTGAATTCTTCCTTATCTATTTTTAAAATATTACAGAGATAGCCTGTATCGATGCTTTTTACGCTGGCAGGGGTTACTACGAGGTCGTATAATACGTCGTTGCCGAGGATGCTGCGGTTCTGCCGGTCGTAGATGATACCCCGGCTTGGATAAATGACTTTACGAAGCACGGCATTGGCATCCGCCAGCTTGGCGTACTTCTTTTCCACTACCTGCAGAAAGAATAACCTGGTGATAATCAGTATTACCATCCCAAGTATAATCATCTGTATTACTCTCTTCCTGGGCTGATTGAATACTGACATGCTATTAAGGACGGAATTATTTTAAGTTACAAACCTACGTTAAAAAGCAGAAACTATTTCTTCGAGAAGAACAGCAATTCATACAGCACAATCAGGAAAAGACTGGCCAATGTTGAAGAGACGATCTTCATCACCAGGTATAATGGGTTGCCCATACCAAACACTTCCAACGTAAAGAAAAGTGCATGGTGCAGGAATACCAGGATAGCGGCATAGATGAGAAACTGGGACACACCCATACTGGTCATCGAAGGCGTTTTCTGGGTAGTTTCAAAACCTCCCTGTGGTGACAGGATATTGATAATAAACGGACGCAGATAAGCAATGAACACACAGGCGGCAGCATGCATACCCGGCGTATTCATAAACATATCCAGGGAAAGCCCCATCAGCAATCCCAGGAGCATCAGCCCGGGGCGTGGCAGATTAAAAGGCAGCGCCAGGATAAACAGCATATAAAGATAGGGGCTCACCAGCTGGTGCAACAATATTTCATTGAGCACAAACACCTGAATCAGCAGCAGGAGCACGAAGCGGATTATATTTCTTAACAGTATACTCATTTAATCAACTTATACGTTGAATCTTCCAATCTTTGTTGTTCTTCTTTCAACAGGTTTTCTATCACGTATACATATTGCAGGTTGAAGAAATTGGTAGCCAATTTCAACCGGATAGTAAACGAGGTGCTGGCTTTGTCTCCTACGGCAATGCTTTCTACATAGCCGATCGGAATATTTTCAGGGAACAGGGCAGAGAAGCCGCTGGTCACCACGGTATCACCTTTATGAATTTTGGCGCTTTTCGGGACGTCTTTCAGCAGGGCATAACCGGCGTCTTCACCATCCCAGTGCACGGAACCCATTTCTTTTCCCTGGCCCAGGCGGGCGCTGATGGATACAGAATTGGATTTAGAGAGCATCGACAATACCACGGAGTAGTTGTCGCTCACACTTCTCACCACACCCACCACGCCGCTGCTGCTGATAACGCCCATATTAGGACGGATCCCCTGCAGGCTGCCGCGGTGAATAGTAATATAGTTGACGGGTTTGTTAATGGAGTTGTTGATCACTTTGGCGGAGAAGTACTCGTACCGGCGGATCTGCGTGCCAACAACGCGGTGGGCGGTATCATCGCTGTATTGCCGGATGGTGTCAGTTTTGATCCCGTTGGTGGTTATCATGCTGTCGTAGCTGGTACGGAGCAGGTTGTGCAGGCGCATGTTTTCATTCACCAGGCTGTCGTTGGTCGACTTCAGGTGAAAGTAATACTGTACATTATTATACTTGTCATATAATTTACCGCTGATATCATTTGCGGAACTGAGGTAGGCGGCTCGCTGAAAGTTGTTATGCTGGAATACCAATACCATACAAATCACTTCCAGCAGCAGAAATAAGAAGAAGTTAAAATATCGCCTAAAGAAAATGATTAGATTTCGCACAAGCGCGCACTATTTTAGGATTTGGTTATCCGGATACCCTGTAATTCCCTCCCAATGGGATGAATAACAAAATATCCGGATCACAAATAGTTTTATTGCATCAGGAACGGATACTTACCTACATGCTTTAAGGCAATACCTGTACCTCTTACCACTGCGCGTAACGGATCGTCTGCTACATGCACCGGCAATTTGATTTTTTGGGTAAGACGTTTATCCAGTCCGCGCAGCAATGCACCGCCACCGGTCAGGTATAAACCCCTGCGGTAGATATCTGAGGCCAGCTCAGGAGGCGTTGTTTCCAGCGCTTTCAGGATGGCTTCTTCGATTTTAAAGATAGATTTATCAAGGGCTTCCGCAATTTCCTGGTAAGATACCATGATTTGCTTGGGGATGCCGGTTACCAGATCCCGTCCGTTAACAGGAATATCATCTGGTGGGTTATCCAGTTCTTTCAGGGCTGATCCGATGTGGATCTTAATCTGTTCAGCAGTTCTTTCACCGATCAGGAGGCTATGATAGCGGCGCAGGGCTTCCATGATATCAGCCGTGAACTCGTCACCGGCGATACGGATACTCTGGTCGCAAACAATACCCGCCAGTGCTATTACCGAAATACCGGTAGTACCACCGCCTATGTCAATGATCATATTACCTACAGGCTCTTCTACATCAATGCCGATACCCAGGGCAGCTGCCATTGGCTCGTGCAACAAGTATACTTCCTTTGCGCCGGCCTGTTCAGCAGAGTCACGTACAGCTCTCTTTTCCACTTCCGTAATGCTGGAAGGAATACAGATCACCATCCGCCAGCTTGGTGCAAACAAGGGCTTTTTGGGGTAAACCATTTTTATGAGTTCCCTGAGCATTCCTTCAGCGGCATTAAAATCCGCTATCACGCCATCTTTCAGGGGACGTATAGTACGAAGATATTCGTGTGTTTTTTCGTGCATCATCATGGCCTTTTTTCCAACTGCCACAATTTTGCCACTAGCCCGTTCTATCGCTACAATGGAAGGCTCGTCCACTACCACCTGGTCATTATGAATTATCAGCGTGTTCGCTGTACCAAGATCAATCGCGATTTCCTGCGTTAAAAAATTAAAAAATCCCATTGTTGATACGGTCAAAAATTAGAATGCAAAAATGAATAATTCCAACGAATATACGATGCAAAAAATGGATATTCTTGCAATAATACAGCTAAATATTAAAAAAAGTTATTTGTTGTACAAACGGCATAGTAACTGCTCTCTTTATGCTCCGACCAGATGAACGGGATAACCCCGTTTTAATTGTTCCTACTGCCTAAAATTGTGCCTTTACAAGTCCCGCTTTTCAATTGTCCTGTACCAGTCCTCCCTACTGTAAATTAACTCCGGCTAACGTCTAAACAAATTCGTACCCGATATCCCTGCGGTATACCTTACCATCAAATGCAATCTGCTCCGCTGTTTGTACAGAATGAGCCAGTGCCATCGACAGGTCAGACGCCAGTGAAGTAATGGCTAATACCCGGCCGCCGTTGGTCAGCACCTCATCGCCTTCCTGCCGTGTACCGGCATGAAACACGATCTGGTCGCGGGTAGGCGCCGGAATTCCATGGATCACCTTATTCTTTTCGTATGCTTCGGGATATCCTTTTGATACCAGCATCACCGTAGCAGCGGCACGCTCGTCTGCGTAAATCGTTTGCCCGCTCAGTTTGCCGGTCATTACTGCAGTAAACAGTTCCAACGCATCATTCTTCAAACGTGGCATCACAACTTCCGTTTCCGGATCGCCCATACGGCAGTTGTATTCAATTACAAAGGGCGAACCCTCTACATTAATCAGGCCAAAAAACACAAAGCCATGATACACAATACCTTCCTTGGAAAGGCCTGCTATCGTGGGCCGGATCACTTCATCCTCCACTTTTTTCATAAACGCTGCATCGGCAAACGGTACCGGCGACACCGCACCCATACCACCGGTATTCAACCCAAGGTCACCTTCTCCAATCCTTTTATAATCCTTTGCTTCCGGTAATATCTTATAGGTATGACCATCGGTGATCGCAAATACAGACAACTCAATACCCGTCAGGAACTGCTCCACTACTACCGTTTTACTGGCATCGCCAAACTTGGCTGATTTGATCATCTGCTCAAACTCCTCGGCCGCCTCTTCATAAGAAGTTGCTATCACCACACCCTTACCTGCCGCCAGGCCATCGGCCTTTAATACAATTGGTAAGGAGTGCTGCTGAAGATAGGCCAGCCCTTCCTCATAATTCTTTTCACTGAATTCACGGTAAGCAGCAGTAGGTATATTGTTCCGCTGCATAAACAGCTTGGCATAAGCCTTACTGCCTTCCAGCTGGGCGCCTTCCTTTGAAGGACCCAGTACCGGGATATGCTGTAACAGTTCATCTTTCTGAAAGAAATCATAGATCCCGTTTACCAGGGCCTCTTCAGATCCGGGCAATACCAGGTCTATCGCATTATCCAGGCAAAAGGTCTTTATCTTATCAAATTCACTTACACCCATGTTAACGTTCGTGCCGCATTGAGCGGTACCAGCATTACCCGGTGCTATAAATAGTTGACCGCAAAGGGTGCTTTGTGACATTTTAAGGGCCAGTGCGTGTTCCCGGCCACCACTTCCAAGTAATAGTATGTTCATATGAATTGCCTAATAAATGCAGATGCGAAAGAAAGTGCAAAGAAAGATCAAAAAACCGCAAAAAATGAGCATTTATACCATTTTTTTACGCAGATTAACGATTTTATTTAACTTGCCATATTTAAAGGTTCACGAAATCTGAAACAACTATTGCTAAAACTAACCAATTTATGATGCAAACTACTGTTGCACAAGAGTCCCCTATTGCCTCTGAGAAGGGCCACCCTAAAGGGCTCTCAGTATTATTTGCCACGGAAATGTGGGAACGGTTTAATTTTTATGGTATGCGGGCGTTACTTACGCTCTTCCTGGTAAATGCACTGGCTTTCTCTGAAGCAGATTCCTCTATCATTTACGGGGGCTTTCTCGGCTTATGTTATCTCACCCCCATGCTGGGAGGATACATATCCGACAGGTATCTCGGTAACAGGAACTG
Source organism: Chitinophaga sp. W3I9 (assembly GCF_050434025.1). NCBI lineage: Bacteria > Pseudomonadati > Bacteroidota > Chitinophagia > Chitinophagales > Chitinophagaceae > Chitinophaga > Chitinophaga sp. W3I9. The sequence goes on along the minus strand of NZ_JBNPWC010000001.1, from coordinate 1,342,166 downwards.
TATCATATTAGGCGGTTTTATAATGGGCGTTGGCCAGCTCCTCATGGTCCTCAGCGCCACCATCTATGCCTCCAATGTGGAAACAGCCAAAACCATCGTTTGGCTCGCCCTTTTCATCATCATCTTTGGTAACGGCTTCTTTAAACCCAACATCTCTTCTATGGTGGGCCAGCTGTATCCGAAAAACGACGGCCGCCTCGATTCCGCTTTCACCATCTTTTATATGGGTATCAACATGGGCGCCTTCCTCGGCATGCTCATTTGCCCTATCCTCGGCGACGTGAAAGTAGACGGCGTGAGAATGGTCAGCGCTTTCAAATGGGGCTTCCTCGCCGCCAGTATAGCCATGTTCACCGGAACCATCCTGTTCTTCTTCCTGAAAGATAAATACGTGGTAAAACCAACCGGTGAAGCTATCGGCGCCAAACCGGATTTCTCCAAAGTTTCTGCCGTAACCGGCGAAGCCGATAAAGCCAAATTTACTACCAGCGCTATCCTCGGTGTACTGGTGTTAATGGTGGTACTGTTTTTCGGTATCCACTACCTGTCGCTCGATCCCAACCCCATCAAATCATGGGTGTATCCTTTTATATATGCAGCCGGTATCAGCCTCGCTGTACTGATCCTTACCGATAAATCTATTACCAAGGTAGAAAGACAACAGATCACCGTTATCTACTTCGTGGCCTTTTTCGTGATCTTCTTCTGGGCCTGCTTCGAACAAGCCGGTTCCTCCCTTACCTTTGTAGCTGATTACCAGACAGATCGCCGCCTCCTCGGCTGGGATATGCCTCCTTCCTTCGTTCAAAACGCCAACTCTATCTTCATCATCGTATTTGCATTGCCCTTCAGCTGGTTATGGCTCAAATTACAGCAACGCAACCTGGAGCCGATCTCCCCGATGAAACAATCACTTGGATTGGCATTACTGGCGCTCGGATTTTTTATCATCGCCATACAAATGAAAAATCTCGGACCTAATGAGAAACTGGGCGTAAGCTGGTTGATCCTGATGTACCTTTTCCATACCCTCGGCGAATTATGCCTGTCTCCGATAGGCTTGTCACTGGTATCCAAACTGGCGCCTCACCGTTTCTCCTCCCTGCTCATGGGAGTATGGTTCCTCGCCAATGCCGCCGGTTATGCACTGGCCGGCACCCTGGGCGCTTTGCTGCCTCCAACCCTGGATAAATACAAACTCGCTACCGATAACGGTATCGACCTGAAAGGCATCCTGGATGGTACCATCACCGCTACCGCACAGCAAATGGATAAATTACAGGAACTTAAACTGGCTACACATTACCCTACCTTCGCAGGCTTCACCATCCACAACCTCTATGAGTTTTTCATGGTGTTTGTAATCCTGCCAGGCGCCGCAGCGGTACTGCTGTTCCTGTCTACCAGCTTCCTGAAAAAATGGATGCACGGTATCAGGTAAGTCAACCTTATTACAAAAAGGAAAGGAGGAAAGCTGATAACTTTCCTCCTTTCCTTTTTTAAAAGTAAATTCATTGCTTATAACATCTCTACCTGTAAATCCATAAACGATCTTATGTCCGATAACAACTTCAAACCCTTTGTTTCACCCGGCGTACAAATGAAAGAGTTTACGCTGAAATCCATTTTGCTGGGCTGTGTCTTTGGTATCATCTTCGGTGCTGCCACCGTGTACCTGGCGCTGAAAGCAGGTCTTACCGTTTCTGCTTCCATTCCTATTGCCGTTATCGCTATTACCTTAGGAAGAAAATTTTTCAAGACCACCATTCTCGAAAACAACATCATCCAAACGACCGGGTCTGCCGGCGAATCCATTGCTGCAGGCGTGGTATTCACCCTGCCGGGATTCCTGTTCCTCAGTGACGGCGGCGGCACACAGTTCTTTAATTACTTTACCATCCTCATCCTGGCCATCTTCGGTGGTATCCTCGGTACGCTGATGATGATCCCGCTGAGAAAATCACTGATCGTAAAAGAACATAAAACCCTGCCTTATCCTGAAGGCACCGCCTGCGGTGATGTGCTGATAGCAGGAGAGAAAGGCGGCGACTTTGCCAAAACCGCCTTCTATGGGCTGGGCTTTGCTTTTGCCTATGCCATCCTTCAAAAGATTCTGCATGTGATTGCCGAAACACCGGAATACATGACCAAACAGGCCAGTAAATTTTTCCCTTCCGCCAAACTCAGTGCCGATATCACCCCGGAGTATATGGGCGTTGGTTATATCATCGGACCACGCATTGCCGGAGTACTGGTAGCCGGCGGCGTACTGTCGTGGCTGGCACTCATTCCCTTGCTCGCATCATTGCTGCCGGCAGATGTGATCGCCACCCAGCTGGTCAAAATAGGCTACCTCGCTAATTTGCAAACACCGGGCGGGCAGGGCGACTGGAACCCGCTCACCCATACTTTTGCAGATTATTCTTCCGCTGTTTATTATGCATACGTAAGACAAATCGGTGCCGGAGCAGTAGCAGCAGGCGGTTTCATCACCCTGCTGAAAACCATCCCTACTATCATTTCTTCTTTCAAAGGAAGTATCGGCGCTATCAAAGATGGCTCGGGCAATACAGACGAGAAAGGAAATGTACCCAGAACAGAAAGAGACCTCAGTTTGAAAGTAGTGCTGTTCGGCAGCCTTGCCCTCATCCTGCTGATGGCTTTCTTACCACAGCTTCCAGGTGATTCTATCGGCAAAAAATTACTGGTAGGTCTGCTGGTAGTGGTGTTCGGCGCCTTCTTCGTTACCGTATCCAGCCGCATTGTGGGCCTCATCGGCTCTTCCAATAATCCTATTTCCGGTATGACCATCGCCACACTGATGGGCACCTGCCTGGTATTCATCGCAGTAGGCTGGACCGGCAAATTATATGAACCAATGGCCCTGGTGGTAGGCGGTATGATCTGCATTGCAGCGGCCAATGCCGGCGGTACTTCCCAGGACCTGAAATCAGGCTACATCGTAGGCGCAACGCCCATGTACCAGCAAATAGCACTGTTCATTGGCGCCATTGTATCGTCTGTGGTGATAGGTTTAACAGTGAAGTTCCTGGATAAGCCTACGGCAGATATGATTGCGCACGGGGTTACTGAACACGCAATCGGCAGCGCATACTATCCTGCCCCGCAAGGCACGCTCATGGCTACACTGGCGAAAGGTATCCTTTCATTTAACCTCGACTGGCAATTTGTATTGGTGGGTGTGTTTCTGGCGATAACGATGGAACTATGTAATATTAATTCGCTCTCCTTCGCAGTAGGCGCGTATCTTCCATTGTCCACTACACTGCCCATCTTTGTTGGCGGCGCTATCCGTGGTGTGGTTGATCACAAACAAAAGAAAGCCAATAAAAAATTATCTCCGGAGGAAGAAGAACTGGGCAAAGGCAACCTTTTTGCTACAGGTCTTGTGGCCGGGGGCGCCGTTGCCGGCGTGATCATCGCCATCCTCGCAGGTTTCGACTGGTCGGCCGTTATTCTTGCCAAACTCAATAGCCAACAGCTGCTCACAAATATCCTCGGGCCGGGTGGGTATTACATAATAGGATGCGCCTTTTTTGCGTTTATGGGCTGGTACCTGTACCGCACCGCCCGCAAAGCCTAGATCCAACTTTTCAAGATCAATACCGATGCCGGTAACAGGGTGTAACAATCCATTACCGGCATCCGTTTTTATTTTTTAAATGTTTAATTTAGCCGGGGATTAATTAAAACTGATTATAATATAACCTATGCGCATATTAGTTACCGCAATGCTCAGCGCCATTGTTTTACTGGGCATCTCCTGCGGCAAGGATAAAGATGATAGCCGCCAACGCAGATTTATATCATTGAAGCTGGACGACCGGGTTTATCTTTCAGAAAATCCAAAAGGCATTATCACCCTGCCAAATCTTACGGATGAAAACCCGGACAATGATTATCCTACTATGGAAATCACCGGCCAGAGCTATAACGGGGATGTGATCACCTTTAGCTTAGCTACCGCATCCATGCCCTTCAAACCAGGCGTATATCCCGCTACCCAGAAAGGAAACGGTTTACTGATTGCCCTCAACAGCACTTACTACACCAACCTCACCTCTGCAGGAAGCACTGATTTTCAAATCACCATCACCCACATAGACAACCTCAACGTAGAAGGAACCTTTTCCGGAACACTCAAAGACGCCAGCGGCGCTGGCGGAACACGCGTTACCAAAAACGGCGCGTTCAGAGCGATGATTAGTCAGCAGGGCCAGTAGGCGGAGGGATCTTTTAAATTGTCTTGGAGCACTGATTACGCTGATTATACTGATTGGCTTGATTGGCTTGATTTGATTACGTTTGATTTTTTTGATTTTTTATAAGATGATAAAGGGAGATAAAAGCGATATCCGCATTTATCTCCCTTTATCTTATAAATTCAAAAATTAAAATCAAACGTAATCAAATCAAGCCAATCAAGCCAATCAGTATAATCAGCGTAATCAGTGCTCCAAGACAATTTAAAAGCGCCGAAGGCGCTAAACAAACGACAAATGCGGGTACGTTGCCTTCAGCACCGCCTCGTCATCAGCGCCCAGCCAGTTGGATAGCAGCGTGGCGTACACGCTTTTGAAGTCAACCTGGTATTGCAGGTCCCCGTCTTTCAGGTTAAGCAGGTCTGGACCATCGTTGATAAGTCCGGGTTGCTTTAAACTGCCGCCCACCAGGAACATATTATTCGCGGTGCCATGATCAGTACCTCCACTGGCGTTCTGACTTACTCTTCTTCCAAATTCAGAGAAAGTCATTACTACCACATCTTCAAAACGATGATTCGCTTTCAGGTCATCTGTAAATACTGTTAACGCATCGCTCAGCTGGCCAAATAAACGGGCTTGCTGGTCCTGCTGGTTTACATGGGTATCAAAACTGCCATGCGACACATAATATACTTTGGTATTGATATCCGACATCACCAGGTTGGCAATGGTGCGCAGGTTCCTTCCCAGCTCTGTATTGGGATAGGGGGCAGAAGACTTATATGTTTTAAACTGTTGCTGGATATAGGCTGCGGAAGAAATGGTTTCACCCATCGTTTTGTACAGGTAATCCGCATTATTATGATGATCGTTATCTGTGGTATGCTGCTTTAAAAGCTCCGCAAAATATTTATCATTACTGGTGCCGTAAAGCCTTGCAGGGTCTGTCATGGCAAGGCCCTTGTCGCTGTCGCCTTTCAGCGCCAGGCTCAGGGTATCATCTATTTCCAGCGCCTGTGTTGGTTTATCGCATCCCTTGCATTGGGCGTCGAGATAACGGCCTATCCAGCCATCCGACCAGTACTCGTTCGACTGGCTCGCCGAATGCCAGATATCCATGGAGCGGAAATGCGAGCGGTCGGGGTTAGGATAGCCTACGTTATTGAGAATACCCAGTGCGCCGTCATCATACAGGGCCTTTAATCCTTTCAGCGCAGGGTGTATTCCCAGGTCGTCATTCAGGGAAAGGGCTGCTTCCTTTTTTATGCCCAGCGCCGGGCGCGCCTTATAATAAATATCGTTGCGATAGGGAATAACTGTATTCAATCCGTCGTTACCGCCGGATAGCTGGATGATCACCAGTACTTTGTTGCCCGGGGGCGCCAGATGCCCTCTTTCCAGGGCTTTCAGGAATTTCGGCATCATCACCGCGGCAGAAGCCAGTGAACCCACCTGTAAAAAACGACGCCTGTTGAGAATCAGCATAGCATAACTTTTAGCGGTTAGTAGTTAACACAATTGATATTCCGGTGTACTCATCACATCAATTGTTACCGTTTTAATATAGTTTTCCCGGCTGCTGCTATCAGCATATTTTTCCAGCAGCTGACGGCTTATATTGCCGGGCTGCTGTAACAAAACACCGGCAATTTCATCGGCGAGCCGCTCTCTTGGTACCTTTTCGTAACCGGCCACATAAGGGTCCCAGTTTATATTTGCGTTCACCTTCTTTGCGAATTGCCGCTTCAGGAAATCGTTGATCTGCAGCGTCATTTTATAGTTAGCGCCTTCGCCCATTTCAGGAGTCAGCTCTTTAGGCTTCACATTAAACGCCTGCGAGTATAATATCACCTGGGGCACACGTAGCCGGAACATCAGGCTGGAGCTGTCGATCCAGTTCCGCCCGCCAGGCCAGCCGGCAACATTGGGCGGATAAAAAAGCAACTGACCCAATACCCGCTGAAACAACAACATCACTTCTTCCTTTTCAAACGTCATGGGAATAGTTCTGCGGATGCCTGCCAGCAATTCCACGGGCGATTTTATCCGGTTGCCGATGATATCGGGACTGTAAAACCAGTCGGCCATAAATATTTCCCGCATCAGGGATTTGATGTTGTAACCCGACTGGTAAAACTTTTCCGACAGCGCGGTGATACGTGCTTCATCAGGGGTTTCAGACACAAAATACTGATATATTTTTGCGGTAATGAACCTGGCGGTATGCCGTTGCTCCAAAAGTATTTTCAGTACATCATCTCCATTAAAATTTCCCTGTTTGCCCAGGAAATTTTTCACGCCTTCGTCGTGCTGTTTTTGCCGGAAAACAAAAGCGCCTGTTTCATCAAAGCCCCATCCGGTAAAGGCTCTTGCCGCTTCTTTCACATCCTGTTCGGAATAATTGCCTCTTCCCATCGTGAACAGTTCCATCACTTCGCGGGCAAAATTTTCGTTGGGATGTTGTTTACGGTTCTGCTGATTATTAAGAAATTGCAGCATAGCCGGGCTTTTAGATACCGCACCGAGCAGATCTCCAAAATTGCCGAGTGCATTTTCACGCACTACCGACAACAACTGCTGATTAAATAATACATTTTGCGTACGGCAGGCGAAATGCCCATGCCAGAAAAGACTCATTTTTTCGCGGAGAGGATGCTCGCTCTGCACCATGGCATTTACCCAGGATACATTCAGGTCTTTAATGCCCTGGTCATTCATTTGCCGCACACTTTTCTTTTCCTCCGGCGTCATCGTTTTCTGCTTCCGGTAATCCGGAAGATCATCTGCGGCTACTACATCCACAGAAGTAACTGACGCTCTTGCAGGGCCGATAAGTATCTTATTCACAATTTTTTCCCGCCTTTTGCTTTCCCAGTGAGAGATCACGGGGAGGGTTTCTCCAAAGCCAGCGCGCCAGGCGAGATGTTGCATCTGAATTTTACGGGCAACTTCAGCCATAAGCATTAATTTATGATGAGACTATCAAATGCAGAACGGGTTTAACCAATGAAAGGCTTCTCACAGAAATAATTACCGGGAACGGTTGTTAACGGAACCTCCACACCTGGTAACTGCTTCCTTTCTCAAAAACACTTTCTTCCAATGGCAGGGTGAGAAAAGCATCTGCTTTAAGCAAACTGGCCAGATCGCCCGAACCCTGGTAGGGCTGCGGTATGGCCAGCAGCACGCCATTGGGTTGTGATTGCAGCTTTACCGGCAAATAATATTCCAGGGCTGCATCGAAAATAACTTTCTCCGATAGCTGTGCGTAACAAGGCTCCGGTAAGGCCGCTCCCATAGCGGATTGTATCCACGCGTGAATGTACCTGTAAAAACACATAAAGCCCGATACGGGGTTGCCGGGTAAGGCAAACACAACGGGACCGTCATTAAAAGTACCAAACAGGAACGGCTTGCCCGGCCGCTGCTGTACTTTGTGAAATACCTGTTGCATTCCCAGCTGTTGCAGCACAGCAGGCAGGTAGTCAAACATGCCTGCACTTACCGCACCGGAGCTGATCCAAATATCGGTTTCGTCCAGCAGTGGCTGGAGCTGGTCTTTCATGGCTGCTTCATCGTCCAGGAGGTGTACATAACGGGCAGGAACACCCATTTCTGCCAGTGAGGCCAACAGGCTGTATACATTGGAAATGCGCACCTGGTGGGGCTCTGGCGTTTCGTGTACCGCTACCAGTTCATCCCCTGTAGCAATGACCACCACCCGCGGAAGTTTGCTTACTTCTACTATGGTCTGGCCCACTGTGGCCAGCACACCGGCTTCAGCCGGGCCAATACGGGTACCGGGTTTAATCAGCACCGTGCCGGCATCCACATCTGAACCTTTTTTATGAATATTCTGTCCCTTCTTCACGGCGCCCTGAATAGTAAAACGCCGGAACCCTTCGTGTTCCGAAGGTGTAAGGTGTTCATACTGAACAACGGTATCTGTCATTTCCGGTAAAATGGCGCCGGTCATCACTTCTATACAATTGGCAGTATTGGAAAGCTGCAGCTGCGGAGTGCCTGCAGCCTGTACATCTTCCACGCCAAAAACATGCTGCCCGCGGGCAAAGCTGTCGTAGTTAACAGCAATACCGTCCATCGTTACACGGTCAAATGGCGGAAAGGGCCTGTCGGCCAGTACAGGCTCCCGCAAAATACGGCCGGCAGCGGATTCAAACGGTACCGTTTCAGTACCCAGGTCCCGCACAGTTTGCATCACAGCCTTAAATGCAGCAGCAACAGTCAACATCATTTTGAATTACTTTTGTATAAGGTGAACTTGTTTAAATTTATGCTTTTATGTCCAATGAATCAAGTAATGCTTTTTCACATCTGAACGAGAGCGGCCAGCCTGCAATGGTCGACATCAGCGGCAAACTGGATACTTATCGTATAGCCGTTGCCGAGAGCCGTGTTTACCTCCCGCAGGTGATACGCGACCAGTTCCAGGGACAGGACATCCAAACCCGCAAAGGTGGCGTGTTTCAAACCGCTATCATCGCCGGTATTATGGCCGCGAAAAAAACACCGGAACTCATCCCGCTTTGCCATACCTTACTGCTGGATGGTTGCGATGTAGCGATCCACCTGGAAGGAGAAGAAGCCATCATCCGCTGCACCGTAAAAACCAATGGTAAAACAGGCGTGGAAATGGAAGCCCTCACCGGCGCCAGCGTGGCGGCATTGACCATTTACGATATGTGCAAAGCACTTACCCAGGATATGATTATCAGGGAAACAAAACTTATCAGCAAAACAGGCGGCAAACATGACTATAACCGGTAATAAAGCGCCACTGAAAGGACTGGTGCTCTGCGGCGGCTTCAGCACCCGCATGCAGGAAGATAAAAGCAGCATTAACTATCATGGGATGCCTCAATGGCAATACCTGGTTACTTTACTGCAATCGTTGCTGCCGGAAGTATACATTTCCTGCCGTGGCGATCAGCAGGAACATTTTGCCGGCTACCCTAACCTGGTGCCGGATTCGGTGCCTTTTGGCGGGCCATCCGCCGGATTGCTGAGCGCACACGCGCTGCAACCGGAAGCAGCCTGGCTGGTGCTTGCCGTTGACCTGCCCCTGCTCAGTAAACAAAGCCTGGAACTGCTTATCACCCAACGTGACGTCACCAAAGCGGCTACCACTTTTGTGAGTCCGGTCAACGATTTGCCGGAACCACTCATTGCCATCTGGGAACCAGCTGGTTTAATTGCGCTGTTGGAAAATGTAACCGCCGGGAAAAACTGCCCGCGGAAAACCATGCTGAGTAACAGCATCGCCCTTTTTAAAAATCCATATGCAGTAGAACAATTTAATGCCAACACGCCGGAAGAAAAAGCGGAGGCGCTGAAAGACCTGGAGAAATAAGCAACGGGTTATCATTTACACAATTTCACCATCTGCAAAAAATTCCTTTTTCCAGATAGGCACTGTTTCTTTGAGGGTATCTATCGCAAATTCACAGGCGTCAAACGCTACACCACGGTGAGCAGAGGCCACCGCTATTACTACCGCAAGATCGCCGGGATACTTATCTCCAACGGCATGCAGCATGGCCAGGCGCTGTACATCCCATTTTTCCGCTACCTGCGCCGCTATTTTCTGCATTTCAGAAACAGCCATCGCCTCATAACATTCATAAAATAATTTTAATACCGGCCGTTGTTTAGTGTGATTACGCACGGTACCGGCAAAAATTACCTCCCCGCCGCATTCCGGCGCCTGGATGAAGGCCAGCGCTTCCTCCACGGTAATGGTATCTTTAATATCTATTAATATTTCCATCTCTTAAATACTAAAACTGAAAAACTATACTCAACCTCCGCTTACCGGCGGGATCACCGCAATTTCATCCTGGCCGCTTATCTCCTGTGTATCAGCAGCATACGTCCGGTTTACCGCTATCATCACGGAACGGAGCTGCTGCAACGACGGATATACCTCATACAACCAGGCTTTCAAAGTGGCTACATCTGTAATATGTTCCGGCTTTTCCAGTACCGGCACACCAGCAATATCCTTTGCTGCTCCAAACAATAATATGCCCATACATTGTAAATTGTTGGTTAAAACTACAATATAGCCCGATAAAGTAGTAATTTTAATACGGCAGAAATCAATTTTATGAAAATACGGTTAAGAGGCAACAGCATAAGATATCGTTTGGATAAAGCGGATGTGGAACTCCTGGAAACTACAGGAAAAGTGGAATCAATTACGCATATAGGCGCCGGTACCCTCCATTTCTGCCTCCGGGGAAAAGATATTTCCGACCCCATCATCAAAATGGAACACGATGGTGTACACCTGCTGCTCCCGCTTCCCCGTCTTGCTGCCTGGTACGTACCCGACCAGGTAGGTTTTGAACTGATACTGCCCAACGCCGATGGATCATCATTGACTATCCTGGTGGAGAAAGATTTTAAATGTCTTACAGACAGAAATGAGGACGAAAGCCAGTCATTCGATAATCCGATGGCGGGGAAAAACTGCTGATAAATGCTAACAGATGCACATCATCGTATCATAGACTACGTACGCTTGTCGGTAACAGACCGGTGTAACCTCCGTTGCACCTACTGTATGCCGGAAAATATGCATTTTGTGCAACGAAAGGCATTACTTACCGACGATGAAATTTTACGGCTGCTGCAAACCCTCGCAACGGCCGGTATCTCTAAAATAAGGATCACCGGCGGTGAACCCTTTCTCCGGCCGGGCCTGATGACCCTCCTGGAAAAAATAAAAGCCATTCCAGGTATCAGCGAAATAGCTATCACCACAAATGGCGTCTTAACACAGGCATATATCCCTGCTTTGCAGCAACTTGGCATCACGCATATCAACCTGAGCCTGGATACGCTGCAGGCCGACCGCTTCCTGCAAATCACCCGGCGCAACCGGTTTTCCGCAGTAATGGACACCCTGCAAAGCCTGCTGCAACACAACATGCAGGTGAAGATCAACGCCGTGGTAATGGAAAACGTGAATACCGATGAACTCAATGCCTTCACCGCACTTACACGTGATAATGCACTGTCCGTAAGGTTTATAGAAGAAATGCCCTTTAACGGGCAGGGACATACGTTTTCAGGTATCGTATGGAACTATCATAAAATTTTGTCTGTAATAGGCGAGAATTATACGCTGCAAAAAATAGCGGATGCACCACATTCCACTTCTCTCAATTATCACATCCCCGGCCATAAAGGCAATATCGGTGTAATTTCCGCTTATAGCCGCACTTTTTGCGGCACCTGTAACCGTCTTCGTATATCCGCTACCGGTAGTATGAAAACATGTTTGTATGGCAACGATGTGTTAAACGTAAAAGAGATGATGAGAGATGAACTGCAGCAACACCTTCTGCTGCCGGCCATACAATCAGCCATCCATGCACGTTTTGCCAATGGCTTCGAAGCAGAACAGCATCATACCGAAAAAAATATGGAAAGCATGTCGGTAATAGGTGGTTAACTATTTACTTCAGCAACATCTGCACACCCGCATACAGGATCAGCAACGCCGTAGCACCAGCCACCCACCTGGGATTCAACACTCTCGCACTCAGCCGCGCACCAATTTGTCCGCCGGCAATAACCGCCAGCAGCAAAGGCCCTGCAAACTTCACATCAAACACAATGGCATGCTTTGCCGCCTGACCGCATAAACCGGCAATAGAATTTACGAGAATAAAAAAACTGCTCAACCCCGCAATATTCTTGGTGGTGTCGTATTTGCCCAAACGCAGCACGGGCGAAAGATAGATGCCGCCGCCGATTCCCGTCATACCGGAGAGCAACCCAATACCGCCACCAATAATCCCATACGCCACGCCATTCCCTTTATTAGCTGGGATAATCGGCTCTTCTTTCTCAAAAAACAAACGGTAGCACATCAGCACCGCCGCCAGCGTAAGCGCAAGTCCCAGCAACAGGAAAAAGGTAGCCTGCTTCATAGGTAAGTAACTACCCGCAAAAGCCAGCGGCACGCTTACCAGCGACAACTGCCACGCTTTTTTTAAAGGCAGGTGGCCGCTTTTGTAAAAATGATAAACGCCGCCGGTCACCACTGCTACATTACACAGCAAAGCAGTAGACTTCATCAGCTGAAAATCTACTGCCCAGAAAGGCAACGACAAAATAGCCAGGTAGCTGGAACCGCCGCCAAAACCTGCAGCAGAGTAGGCCAATGCCACTATAAAAAAGAGGATACAAAGTTCAGGGATCACGGTTAATAGGTTTGCATCTGGTGATCAATAACACTGGCCCAGGCATGAATACCGCCTTCCACATTGTATATACGGTTAAAGCCCAGTTCAGTTAAACGTTGTGCCACAGCGCGACTTCGCATGCCGTGATGACAAAGCACCGCTACCGGCACATCATCAGGGATAGCAGACATCTGCTGTAATACGCGCCCCATCGGGATATGCACGGATTGCGGAATATGGCAGATCTCCCACTCATCATCTTCCCGCACATCCAGCAGCATAAAACGGGTATCCCGCTGCAACCAGTCGTTTAATTGCTGCACAGATAAAGATTGTACCCCTTCCAGTTCACAAACTGTTTGCTGGTAGTTTGCCTGCAGGGCCGTGATTTGACCGTTGGCTGCTACCGGGGTGATATTAAAGGTAAGATGGGTATTGTTCAGGGTATCAATGGTCATCAGTTGATTGCGCAGCGGTGTGCCGATACCGGTAATTACTTTCACTGTTTCATTGGCCATATAACAGCCGATGATACCTGGCAAAACGCCCAGCACGCCTATGTCGTTGCAGTTCAGCATTTCGCCGCTTTCCGGCGCCTCCGGGAAAATACAGCGATAGGTAGCGCCCTCCTGGTAGTTAAATACGCTCAGTTGGCCTTCGTATTTATAGATGGCGCCGTATACCAGTGGTTTGCCGGTAATTACACAGGCGTCGTTCACCAGGTAGCGGGTGCCGAAATTATCTGAACCATCCACAATGACGTCGTATTCCCGGAAAAGCGCCAATGCATTATCTGTAGTGAGCCAGGTGTCATGTATCACGTGGGTTATCTCCGGGTTCAGCTGCTGCAGCCGTTTTACGGCCTGTTCTACCTTGGATTTCCCCTGGTCGGCAGTAGTATATAATACCTGTCGTTGCAGGTTGGTGATGGAAACAACATCATGCTCCACAATGCCTATTTTCCCGATTCCCATGGAGGTAAGATATTGCAACACGGGTACACCGAGGCCGCCGGCGCCGATTACCAGCACTTTTGCCTGTTGCAGTAATGCCTGTTTTGCGGAGCCAAATCCTTCCAGTCTTGTTTGCCTGTCATATCTGTCCATACTGCTTCATTTAGACACTAAAATTAATTGTATTCGGAGAAATTTTCCAGGTGTTTTTCGGGAGAAGGATTCCTACACCTCCGGGGTGTTGCGGGCAGCTTGTCAGCGTTTTAACTCCAGGTACATGGTTACCAGGTCTACATAACTGCCGTCTTTCTGCATAATGCCATTGGGCAGGCGGCCACATTCCATGAAGCCGAAATTGCGGTACAGCTGCATGGCCTTTTCATTGGTGGAAAAAACATGCAGGTAAATCAGGCGCAGTGCGGGGCGCGATTCAGTCCACCGCAGCATGGCGGTGAGCAGGCGCCGGCCAATACCCATATTGTTCCATTGCTTTTCCACGGCAATGCCTATCTCCGCGGTATGCGCTTTTTTATGCAAACCGGTGTGGTTTACGTTGATAGAGCCAATGATCTGGTCCTTTACAACGGCTACCAGCAGGAGCTGGTTGGGATTATCGGTGTAAGACTGGATATAATCCTCTTCAGACGCAATGTCCAGCTCCATGGATTCACTGCGGGTAAAGAGCAGGTAATCCGTTTCCCGGGTCAGGCGCTGGAAACTGGCCAGCAACGCTGTTGCATCATTATGTTCGGGAGGGCGAATGATGAGTTCGTCGCCGGTGGGCAGGAAATGTTTCATAATAGAATACCGGGTGGAAATTACGAATTCCAAACGACGAATGACGGATTTCAGGCAATTGTTAGCGGGCATTACTCCGTTTACAATCTCCCTGCGAATCCGTCATCCGTTAAAGATTATCCGTAATGGCTTATATCTTGTGGCTGCCGAAATAGGTTTGCAGCACGGTTGGTATCTGTATGCCTTCCGCGGTTTGGTTGTTTTCCAGCAGGCAGGCCATGATACGCGGCAATGCCAGGGAACTTCCGTTCAAAGAGTGCAGCAGCTGCGGCTTACCATTGTTTTCCTTGAACCGTATTTTCATGCGGTGGGTTTGGTAAGCTTCAAAGTTGCTCACAGAGCTTACTTCCAGCCATTTCTGCTGGGCAGCGCTGTATACTTCGAAATCGTAGGTAATAGCAGAAGTAAAGCCCATATCACCGGCGCATAAACGAAGAATGCGGTAAGGCAGCTCCAGCTGGTTCAGCAACGCTTCTACGTGCGCTACCATTTCATCCAGTGCCTCATAAGATTTATCGGGATGTACCAGTTGCACAATTTCTACTTTATCAAACTGGTGAACACGGTTCAAACCACGTACATCTTTACCATAGGAACCGGCTTCACGGCGGAAACAAGGCGTATACGCAGTCATCTTCACCGGCAGGTCGGTATCTTTTATGATCTCATCGCGGTAAATATTGGTCACCGGTACTTCTGCAGTGGGAATGAGATAATAGTTATCCGCCGTTGCATGATACATCTGGCCTTCTTTATCCGGCAGCTGGCCGGTGCCATAGGCAGATGCTTCGTTCACCAGGTATGGCGGCGCATATTCAGTATAGCCGTTGAGGGTATTATAATCCAGGAAGTATTGGATCAGCGCGCGTTGTAAGCGGGCGCCCCTGTTTTTGAAGACAGGAAAACCACTGCCGGTAATTTTGTTACCCAGCTCAAAGTCAATGAGGTCGTACTGTTTGGCCAGGTCCCAGTGTGGAACGGCGCCTGCATACAGGTCAGGAATTTTTCCACCCTTGCGGATTTCCACGTTTTCTTCCGGCGTTTTACCGGCGGGCACCATCGCAGCGGGCAGGTTAGGAAGTTTCACCAGGGCATCCTGCAATGCTTTTTCGGTGGCATTCAGCTCTTCATTCACAGGGCCGAGGCGGTCTTTCAAAGCCGCTACAGCAGCACGTTGCGCTTCTCCTTCTTCCTTTTTCCCCTGGGCCATCAGTTTACCGATTTCTTTGGATAAACTGTTCACCTGGGCCTGTGTTTCATCGTATTCGAGGGTTAACTTCTTGCGCTTGTCATCCAGCGCCAGCACTTCTTCTACTACTTCCAGCTCCTTGAAATTCTTAAATGCCAGGCGCTCCAATACCAACTCTTTATTTTGACGTATAAACGGTACTTGTAACATGTTGTATGATCAAATTTTAGCAAATATATTAAAATAGCTTAACTCAGGTACTTCCCTACAATGGGCACTCTGCGGCCTACACCAAAGGCTTTGGAGGATACCCGTATAATAGGGCAGAATTGATTTCTCTTGTATTCATTGGTATTCACCATCTTTAAGGCCCGCGAAACCAATGCAGCATCGAAGCCCTGAGCAACTATTTCGCGCGGTCCCTGACGGCGCTCTATGTACTGATAAAGTATCCTGTCGAGGATCGCATAGTCCGGTAAACTGTCGCTGTCCTTCTGATCCGGCCGTAGCTCCGCAGAAGGCGCTTTGTCAATAATATTGGCCGGTATGATCTCTTTCTCCCGGTTAATATATCTTGCCAGTGAATATACCTGCATCTTATACACATCTCCCAAAACGCTCAATCCGCCCGCCATATCTCCATATAACGTACCATAACCGGTAGACAGCTCACTCTTATTGGATGTGTTCAGCAGGATATAACCAAACTTGTTGGATAAGCCCATCAGCAGGTTACCCCGTATGCGCGACTGCATATTTTCTTCTGCCACATTAAATGGCAATCCTTTGAAATAAGGCTCCAGCGTGGTTAAAAACGTTTCGTAAATATTGTTGATACGGATAACATCATGCGGGTTATCCAGGTTTTCGGATAGCGCCACGGCATCATCTACAGAATGACTGGTAGAGTAGGGAGAAGGCATCAGGATAGCCCGCACATTTTCCTTACCCAACGCATCGCAGGCAATAGCCAGTGTAACGGCACTGTCGATTCCGCCTGAAGAGCCGAGGATAGCCTTTGTAAAGCCCATCTTACCAAAATAATCTTTAATTCCCAACACCAGGGCATCATAGATGCGATCAATATTATGGTCAAACACCAGCTCGGTGAGCGGTGTAAAATCAACAGGTTTCACCGGTGGCAAATGGCTGCCAACCAGCATTTCCAACTCCATGCCGCCCATCGCTTCTTCAAAGTAAGGCAGCTCTTTCACTACATTACCCTGCGCATCATAAATAAGGGAGCCTCCGTCAAATACAATTTCCGTTTGGGAACCCACGGTATTGCAGTAATACATCGGGATCTTATACTTCAATACATTGGCGAGAATAATTTCTTTGCGGTCTTCATCATGATCATAATCAAACGGAGAAGCGGAGAGGTTAATCATCACATCCGGCTCCTGTGCAATCAGCTGGTCCATCGGGCAAACACGGTACAGGGGATTATCTCCCAGGTTCCAGATATCTTCACAAATGGTAACAGCCAGCTTTTTGCCTTTAAACGGGATGATATTCCATTCAATAGACGGTTCAAAATAACGGTATTCATCAAACACATCATAGGTAGGCAACAGCGTTTTATGCACCACCTGTTTTACTTCGCCTTCATATAAAAACCAGGCGGCGTTAAACAGGTCTTTGCCCTCCCGTTGCGGGTTGCGGGCCGGACCGCCCACCAGCACGGCAATATCTTTGGTATGCGCTTTTATAACATCTATCGCATGATAGCATTGTGCAATAAAATCTTCAAATTCAAGAAAATCACGCGGAGGGTAACCACATACACATAACTCGGAAAACACTACCAGGTCGGCGCCTTGTGCCTTTGCCGCATGGATGCCGTCGATGATCTTTGCCGTATTCTTTTCAAAATTGCCAATATGATAATTCTGCTGTGCCAGTATAATATTCATGGTAAAAATATTCAATTAAAAAAGAGGGAAAACTAGAAAAATACACCAAGCCGGAGAGCAAAGCTATTCATATTCACCCTTCCGTCGTCCCATTTGCCGTTACGGGTTACGTCCACAAAACCGTTCTGGTAGGTAATGCCTGCCATACCAGTAAGATTGGCGCCCAGCGGATATTCTATGCCCGCTCCTAATAACATGCCTATGTTGATACGGTTCATTTGGGGTAAGATATTCACCTTATCATAGGTTTGCCCCATCGACACTACATCTGCGCGGCCGGTGATAGGAAAATCCAGGTAGGTGCCAAACTGTCCCCAGAAACCGATACCACCTTCATCCGGCAAGGTTTTCAGCTTCAATGCCAGCGGTATTTCTATATAGGAAAGCTTCATATTATACTCAGCAGGATTGGCTTTATAATCGCCTAAACCCTTACCTGCATCATATTTCAGCTTGCTGCCGGCCAGTAATACCTGGAACCCCGACGAAAACGCATAAGTACCTTGTTCGTTCAGCTTAAAATCGGCCATCAGTCCGAAGTTCAGGCCAACTTTGGCACTGTTCCTGTTTACGCCCGATTCCTGTGGCTTCAGGATGGAAACCATCGGGCTCACTGTAAATCCAAGCTTTACTTTTTCCCTGAAAGAATTACCGCCATATTGCGCCATACCTGCTTTCGCCACTCCCATTATCGCCAGTAAAAAGATGATCTTCTTCATAGATGATGCTAATTCGTAATTTTTTATAATACAAGGTAAATAATAATTTTACCTTAGATGAGTTTTAAGAATGATGCAAAGTTACATTAATAAATATACCCTGCTGATAAGTTGCGTGGCAGCCCTGCTGGGTACCGCAGCCTGTAATTCCGGTAATAAAGCGCCGGACGTTAGTCATATAGCCATGAACGTTAGTTTATCGCGTTTCGACTCCGCCCTGTTTACTATTGATACCAATAATATACAACCCGGACTGGCAAAGCTGCATGAAGCATACCCGGTATTCCTGCCCCTGTATATTACGGATATCCTTAACCTGGGCGCGTATTCCGACAGCAACGCAGCGGTACAGCAACAACTGCACCTGTTTTTAACCACACCCGATTTCCGCCAGCTGGAAAAAGCAGTATCTGCCAAATACGGCAGTCATTCCACACTGAAACCAGAACTGGAACAGTGTTTCCGCTATATCAAATACTATATACCTTCTTTCCGTCCGCCCAGAGTAGTCACTTTTATTTCGGGTATCGCCAACTATGGCGCTATTACAGTAGATTCTATCCTGGGCATTGGTTTGGATATGTACATGGGAGAAGATTTTCCACCCTATGCACAGATCCCCGATTACCCGGATTATATGGTGCACCGGTTTGCCCCTCAATACATTACCACCAACTGTATGCAGGTAATCCAGCAACAGTTGTATCCCCCTGCGCGTAAAAACGGGAACCTGCTGGAACAGATGATGGAGGCCGGTAAGCAACAATATTTCCTGGACAAAGTATTACCGGAAACACCGGATACTATCAAGCTGGGATATACGAAAAGCCAGCTGGACTGGTGCCGGGAAAACGAGCGCATGATCTGGCAGTTTTTTGTGCAGAATAACCTGGTATATTCCAGCGACTGGCAGCAGATCAATCATTTTATTGGCGATGGCCCGTCTACACAGGGTATGCCCGAGGGCGCCCCAGGCAAAATTGCCAATTTTGTGGGCTGGCAGATCATAAAAAAGTATATGAGTGAACACAAGGATGTGACCTTGCAGCAATTAATGGAGTCAAAAGAAGTGACGGAGATCTTCAAAGCCTCGAAATACAGGCCCTGAGAAAGGATTACAGGCTAAACGAAAACGGGTATTAATTCAGTTTAAAGGGAACGACCATCTGGAACTCAGGAATTTTCACTTCCAGTATTTTCTTGTCCAGCTGGTTTTCCATTTGATAAGTACCGTACATCTTGCCGATCTCAGTCCGTAAATTGGATCCCGAGACGTACTGATAAGTTTCACCTGGCGCCAGCAGTGGTTGAACACCTACAACACCTTCTCCTTCTACTTCACGGTGTGTGCCATTGGAATCAATAATGTACCAGTGACGGCGAAGCAGTTTGATAGGGAAAATGTTGTTGTTCTCAATGGTAATACGGTAAGCAAACATGAATTCGCTTCCAATAGGATTTGAATAATCCGGCTGGTAGAATGTTTCCACGCTGATGGTGATGCCCTCTGTTACCTTCTTAACCATAAAATCAACCTTTAACGTAAAAATAAGAAAAATAAAACCAGTGGCTGGAAATTTTCTGACTTTAACGATTCTTTAGACTATTTCAATATCATCCAGTATAGCAGGATCTTCCTCTGAAGCCCTGGCGGCCACCTCTAAAGCGTTATTATAGTAGCCCCTCCGCAGGTATTCGGACAAATATCTCCATAAAAATCCAAAAAAGCCCAGATGCTGGTATTGTTTGATATGACAAGCTTCATGCCGCATCCAGGCTGTATCCGCTAAAAAGCGTTCCCGGGACGCCCCATGCAAGTGGATAGTGCGTCCCAGGACCATGGCTACAGACTGCACCCGCATGAAGCGGGCGGCTGTTTTGGCTAACCATGAATTTTCACGTATGCGGCATTTTATTTTTTCCAATCTTTCTTCCCGAATAACGTAAATCTACGGGAAATATTGAAACCCCAACGGAATTGGCCCTGTAACCAGGAAGTAGTGGTTTCAGGAATAAACTGACTTTCCTGTATGGCAGTGGAGTTGGTGAAAGTAATGCTGAATACGTGACCACCGGTTTCTATTTCCAGTCCGACGGCCAGTGGGTTGTAAAAAGAGATGCCCTTCGCAGATTTGAAATAGTCTTTGCTTTCCTGGGAACGGAACGGATAATAGTATTCTGCCAGAAGTCCCATCCTTTTGCTGAGCTTCAGCCTGCCGGCCGCTCCCAGGGCAAACATATTATTCATGTCCATGTATGCCACGTGATTACGGTGCACATAAGTAGGCGACAGGGTAAGTGATAACTTGTCGCCAAATTTCCTAGATACAATAGCCTGGGCCACATACATGAGCCGGTCGGCCCCGTCTTCAAAATAAGCCGCCGAGGTTTTATCCGTGGCAGAAGGCATCCCGCTGATAACGGCGTTACCAAATACGGCCAGCGATAACGGGATATGGTTATCAGTTGTTTGCTGTAAAAAACGGTACTTCACCAGTCCTTCGTACAACTGCTGCAAATCCCCGCTGCCCTTAGTCCGGCTGATACCCACCATGAGGTCGTCGCTCACCCCATATTCAAAAGCAATGCGGATATCGGTTGAATTATCTGTACCGAAAAACGTTTTGGTCCCGCCAAACTCACCACCGGCATCGCCAAAACGGTGGGTAACACGGAAATCCAGTTCGTGCTTGCGCAGCATTTCGGTCGACTGCCCCTGTACAATGCGGGTACTTTTATAGGTATCCCGCACTTTGGTATGACCGGTGGCCGTAGAATCAAAAAGCTTGTCGAGGCTCTGTGCATGCGCACATACAGAGAGCACACAGCATAATAAGATGGTTGATATATACTTCATGGATTGAATGTTGTTATTTACTGTAAGGTGTATAAACTGCATTAACCGTAACGGCTACTACTTCTGCTACATTTTGCACTACCAGGGAAGGTATCTTGATACCGTGATCGGCTACACGAACATTAAAGGTGGATACAGCGGTAAGCGTTGTGCCCTGTGCAGTAATAGTGCCTTTGGCGGTGTAGCTCTTTTCTACCCCGTGAATATTCAGTGTGCCCGTAATCGTTACCGGGTAAGTGCCGTCTTTGCTGAATTCCGGTGATTCATTGATCTTTCCCTTGAATTCTGCAAACGGGTATTTATCACTTTCGAGGTAATTTTCGTTAAAATGCTCCTGCATCAGCTTTTTTTTAAACTGGAAAGAACTGATAGGTACTTTAAAAAAAACTTCCTTCGTTTTTGTGTTAAGTGCAGAAGCGCCTTTATCTGTTTTAGCTTCTATATCCTCCAATGGAGAAGACGAAAAAAATGATAAACGGGTATTTTTGCAGGAGTAAACATCCTGTGCAGATGCAGTAACAACCGGTAGCAGGGCAACTGCAAAAAGCAATAAGTATTTCATGTTTATCTTTTTTAGGTTATTGATCCGGAAGTCCTTTTGCGATCCAGCAGGCGATAGAGTCTTTTAAACCCTGGCTGAGTGCAGGAAAAGACATTGATTGTGGCATATCTGCCTGTGGACCGGTTACACGGGCCTCAAAAACAGTACGGTTGGCATTAATAAATGTTTTCAGTTTTGCAGCGGTGGAAAAATCTGCCAGAGCGGGCGAGTTGCCGCCCGGATGACAGCCACGGCTGGTACAGTTAGCTTGTATGATCGCAAAAACGGTGGCTGTTGTGATATGGGCTGCATCACAGTCTACCCCGCCACTTACCGGCGCAGGGGCCTGTTCATTTTTACAGGCAGCCAGCAGCAGGCATGCCATTAAAAAAAGCTTGTTCCTTGTCATTGGTCTTTCAAATTTGATTGTAGATAGTAAGTACGGGATGATGAGAGAATTGGTTGCTTCACAGGCAGATAAAATTCTGCTATATTACATGATTAACCACTTATTTTTGTACCAAATAAGATCTGACCGTGAATATTGAACAACTATACAGCATCTATGAGCAGCATCGCTCCGTACAAACAGATACCCGTAAACTGAAAGCCAATGATATTTTCTTTGCGCTGAAAGGAGGCAATTTCAATGGTAACGAATTTGCCGCCCGGGCGCTGGAAATGGGCGCCGCCTTTGCCGTGGTAGATGAAGCAGCTTATTTTACCATACCGGATAAAATGATGCTGGTAGACGATGCCCTCACCGCTTTACAGCAACTGGCTTTACATCACCGCAAACAATTAAATATCCCGTTCCTGGCCATCACCGGTACTAACGGTAAAACCACTACGAAAGAACTGATCAATGCAGCATTGTCTGCCGGATTAAAAACATATGCCACCGTTGGCAATCTCAATAACCACATCGGTGTGCCCCTTACTATTTTAAGTATACTCCCGGGCGTAGAAATAGCCGTAGTGGAAATGGGCGCTAACCACCAGCGGGAAATAGCCGGTTATTGTGAAATTGCGTTGCCTACCCACGGCATCATTACCAACATCGGGAAAGCACACCTGGAAGGCTTTGGCAGCGAAGAAGGCGTTAAAAAAGCAAAAGGGGAACTGTATGATTTTTTACGCGCCAACAATGGCACCGTATTCGTATGCAACGATTATGGTTACCTGCTTGAAATGGCGCACGGCATCCCGGAAATTATTACCTATGGCAGCAGCGAAGCCGATTACGTAGGCGAAGCCATCGCCGACAGCGCCTTCCTGGCCGTGGAAGTACGAGGCAGCAGCCAGGTAGGATTTATACAAACACAACTGACAGGCGCTTATAATTTCCCCAATGTAATGGCCGCAGTAGCAGTAGCCAGCCACTTTAACGTGCCGGAATCAGCGATTGCACCGGCTATTGCACATTATACCCCTTCCAACAATCGCTCACAGGTAATAAAAAAAGGCAGCAATACCATTATCATGGATGCCTATAATGCCAACCCCTCCAGTATGAGAGCCGCTATTGAAAACTTTGCCGGTATCCAGGCTGATAAAAAAGTGCTGCTGCTCGGCGCCATGATGGAACTTGGAACAGATAGCGTTAAAGAACACCAGGACCTGGTAAACTTACTGGAACGCACACACTGGGAGGCAGTGGTACTGGTTGGCGGCGACTTTAAAAAAGTTACCCACCCTTACATCTTCCTCGAAAATGCCACCGAAGCCGGAAAATGGCTGCAGCAGCAACAGTACCAGGATACACATATACTTATCAAAGGCTCCCGGAGCACCGGTATGGAGAAAGTGCTGGCCTGATAACCAGGGGCGATTCAGCAGGCAGACCCGAAGCGTTCAAAATATTTGTTAACGATTTCATAATTGTATTATTTTTAATACTTCAATCTGTCATTTGAACTTTACCAAAATCTGAATCGCAATGCACAAAAAAATCTGGCATTACCTTATTAGTATGCTTTGCTGCGTACTATTGATCCCTGCTGCCCTGTTTGCCCAGGAAACAACCGCCGACATAGCCGGTATTATTGTAAGTAAAGAAGGGCCTGTTCCCGGCGCAAGCATTACTGCTACCCATGTGCCCACCGGCACAAAATATAACACCGTTTCCCGGAAAGACGGCCGTTATAATTTACCCAACCTCCGCGTTGGTGGTCCTTATACCTTATCTGTTTCTTATATTGGCTTTAAAGACGAGAAACGCGACAACATTTTCCTGTCGCTGGGACAGGATTTCAAATCAGACATCAACCTGCAATCCAGTACCAGCACCCTCACAGAAATAGTGGTCACTTCTGTAACCCAGAACAAAGTGATTAACAGGGCCCGCACCGGCAGCCAGGAAGTAATTACCCGCTCCCAGATGGACCGCCTGCCTACGATCAGCAGGTCTATGCAGGACTTCACCAAACTCACACCCTCTGCCAACGGCCTGAATATCGGCGGCAGAAGCAATCAGCTGAACAACATCACCGTCGACGGTGCCAACTTCAACAACTCATTCGGTTTGCAGCCCACACTCGGCTCCCAAACAGCATCCCAGCCTATCAGCCTGGAAGCGCTCGAACAGATCCAGGTAAACGTATCTCCCTATGACGTAAGACAAGGCGGCTTTTCCGGCGCCGGTATCAACAGCGTTACCAAAAGCGGTACCAACACGTTCAAAGGAGCCGTGTACACTTACATTCAAACACCCGGATTACAGGGGTTGAAAGTAGGCAACGCCACTGTTCCCAAACCCGACTTTAACTATAACCTGCGCGGCTTCAATGTGGGGGGCGCCATCATCCCCAACAAATTGTTCTTCTTCGTAAGTGCAGAACAGGAAAGGATTAAAGCACCCGCTACCAGCCTCGTAGCCAACAAACCCGGCGGAGTAGCCGGTGGCAACGTATCACAGGCAGTAGCAGATACACTGGATGCACTCAAACAATTCCTGATCAGCAAATACGGATATGATCCCGGCGATTACCAGAATTATACCTACCGCACGCAAAGTGATAAAGTAACACTGAAGGTCGACTGGAACGTGAATGAGCATAACACCTTTACTTTTAAATACAGTTACCTGAAATCATTTAAAGATATTCCTGCCAGCAACAGTGGCGCTCCCGGCGGCGGTGCTGTTGGAAGTGGCCGCCAGCCCAGTGCTACCGGTCTTCCTTTCAGCGGAAGCGGCTATACCATCAACAATAACTTCAACATTTTTATTGCGGAACTGAATACCCGCATCGGCAACCGCGCTTCCAATAAACTGCAGATCGGCTACTCTGCTATGCGCGATTTCAGGAATGCTTTGTCACAAAGCAATTTCCCCCTCGTGGATATCATGAACGGCCAGGGCGCCAGCTATACCGCCTTCGGATATGAGCCGTTCACCTATAATAACAAGCTCAATACCGATGTATACCAGCTGTCTGATATCTTCACCATGTACAAGGGAAAACATGAAATCACGATAGGAACACAAAACTATTATAAAACGTTCCTCAATGGCTTCGCTCCAAACTACAATGGCAACTACCGCTTTAATACACTCACGGATTTTTATGCCAGCGCCAACAGCAACCTGGCAACGGCTTCCCGTTATGCAGTGTCTTATGCAACTACCAAAGACGGATCCTTTCCATACGCAAAAATCAACATGCTGGAACTGGGCGCGTTTATCCAGGATAAGTGGAGTGTTACCAACTTCTTTACCTTCACCTACGGATTACGTATAGACGTACCAGTTATAGGCAGTACATTCTCTAAAAATGATTCTCTCACTGCTTTGACTTTCAGGGATGGAGTAAAGGTAGATGTAGGCCAGGCGCCAAAAACAACACCGCTCCTGTCGCCAAGGATTGGATTTAACTGGGACGTTACACATGACGGCAAAACGCAGCTCCGTGGTGGAGCAGGTTTATTTGCCGGTCCGCCGCCAGCTGTATGGCTGAGCAACCAGGCCGGTAACAACGGCGTACAGTTCGGATCGTTTGTAGCGCAAACAAGTGCTACTGCGCCCACCATTCCTTACCCGTTCAGTTCCGATCCCAATACTTACAAAGCCGGTACAGAAGGACGGTTATCTTCCCAATATAATATAGCCGTTACCGATAAGAACTTTAAATATCCGCAGGTATTAAAAGCAACACTGGCTGTTGACCGACAGTTACCATGGGGCGTAATCGGTACCCTGGAATTCAACTATTCCAAAGATATCAATGCGGTATATTTCCAGAACGTAAACCTTCCTACTGCAGGGTTTCAGCTGGATAGCACCCCCGATCACCGCACACGCTATAATTCTTCCAAAATATACGCAGGCAACAGCCTGAGTAATCCTAATATCAGCGATGCCATCCTGATGCGCAATACCAACAAGGGCTATTCGTATTTTGCCACCATCCAGTTGCAGAAAAACCTGCCTAATCTTTACCTGAGTGCAGCCTATACTTACAGTAAATCTCGCAGTGTAAATGATGGTGGCAGCATCGCACAAAGCAACTGGCGCGATCGCCCCGTTGCCGGCGATCCTAATGCCAATGCTCTGGGCTACTCCAATTACTACATGCCCCACCGTATCATCGCAGCCGCTACCTACCGCTTTACCTGGGCGAAACATTTCGCTACTTCTGTTGGTATTGTGTATGAAGCCGCTCCAAGTATAAACGGACTTTACAGCAACACTTCCTATACTTACAACGGCGACGTAAACAACGATGCTTCCGGTGGTAACAACGACCTGATCTACATTCCAAAAACCAGGAACGATATTAAACTGGTGCCGGTTGGTTATGGCGACAAAACCTACAACCCCGCTACCAATGCAGATAAACGCACCGCAGATATCATCTGGAATCAGCTCGATAATTTTATCAAACAGGATAACTACCTGAGCGGTCACCGTGGAGAATATGCAGAACGCAACGCGGTAGTATTACCTTTCGCCAAACGCATGGACCTGAATATTACACAGGACATCTTCGTATTCAGCGGCAAAGAGAAAACCAAACACACGCTGCGTATCAGTTTCGATATCATCAACTTCGGCAACTTCCTCAATAAGCGCTGGGGTATTTCCAAAATTCCGAACCTGCCCTCTTTCCTGAAATACGAAGGACAATACAAAGACGCTTCCGGCACCGCTACGGCTGCCGCAGCCTACTCCTTCCCTTACCTGGATGCAGCGAACCAGATTCCGCTCACCAGTTCATTCAGAGACAATACCGGCACTATTTCCAGATGGCAGGGACAGCTTGGTATCAGGTATATGTTTAATTAACGCGGATTTTGTCTTTCTCGCTGATTACGCTGATTATACTGATTATCTGGATTTTTACTTTTGGATTTTTTTTAGATTTTTAGATTTTCTTAAAATAATATAATTAAGGGAGATAAGAGCGGATATCCGCTTCTATCTCCCTTAATCCTTTATAAAATCTAAAAGTAAAAATCCAGATAATCAGTATAATCAGCGTAATCCTGAGCCAAGACAAAACCCGCCCGGGATACAATTTATCGGAGTAATAGTGCGTTAATATTTCTTGAAATTAATCCCTCTATTTGTGAGAAGTAGCTTAAAAAAAAGACCTGCAAGCTAAAAAACCCGCAGGTGTTCATAACCTATGCCAACTTTAGAGTAATCTTTAAAACTTAAACTGTTAGAATCTATAAAGCCTAAGTCTTGTAATATTTTGAGTATTGATGTTTTTTCTATTTTGTATATAAGAGATAACGTAATGGAAAATGTATTTGTTCAAAAATTCGTGAAAAAATTTTGGTCTTAACATTTTGGGCCCTTCTTTCCGGGGTGTCTCTCTATTACTTACGGAGGATAAATTCCTTTGGATTGCTAAAATGGAAAAAAAATTAAAAAAAATATTATTATTTAAATTTTAAATATATAAGTAAATGCTTACTTGATATCCTGGCAAATTTCTATCAAAACCCCGTTGCTGTGCTTAGGATGCAGGAAACAGATCAGCTTATTATCAGCCCCCTTTTTTGGCGTTTCCTGTAATAAAACAAACCCTTCTTCCTGTAACCGTTTCATTTCTGCATAAATATCCGTTACTTCAAAGGCGATGTGATGCATGCCTTCTCCTTTCTTATCCAGGAACTTTGCAATAGCGCTGTCCGGCCCTGTGGCTTCCAGCAATTCTATTTTGGTTTCGCCCTGCCGGAAAAAGGCGGTCTGCACCTGCTCGCTGTCCACCTCCTCCTGCTTGTAACATGGCGTGTTCAGCAGCTTTTCAAAAAGCGGAATGGACACAGATAATTTATTAACGGCAATGCCTATATGTTCTACCCTGAGCATGTTTATAAATATTAATAGTGGTACAAATCCGGTATCCGTACCGCTTTCCGGAATATGCTTAACCCGGTAAAAATAGAACTTATGTTGTAAATTTGTTAGGCCCGGATTTTAATATAAACAGAAAGACATTATGCTGCAGCTGCCCGTTTACCTCGATAATAATGCCACCACTCCCTGCGATCCCAGGGTAGTAGCGGCCATGTTACCCTATTTCACCGAAATATTCGGCAACGCAGCAAGCCGCAGCCACCTCCTGGGATGGGCTGCCGAGGAAGCAGTAGACAATGCCCGTGAACAGGTAGCCAAACTGATTGGGGCAACACCTAAAGAAATTGTCTTTACTTCCGGCGCCACAGAAGCCGTTAACCTTGCCATTAAAGGAGTGTATGAAACATACGCCGGCAAAGGCAATCATATTATTACTGCCGTCACCGAACATAAAGCCGTCATTGACACCTGCAAACACCTCGAAAAACAGGGCGCACAGGTAACCTGGCTTCCGGTAAACCACGAAGGACTTATTGACCTCAACGAACTGGAAGCGGCTATTACGCCCCAAACTATCCTGATCAGCCTGATGTATGCCAATAATGAAACCGGTGTCATCAACCCCATACGCGCCATCAGCGATATTGCCAGAAAGCATGGCGTATTATTTATGACAGATGCCACCCAGGCAGCAGGGAAAATTCCGGTAGACGTAAACGACGATGGTATAGACCTGCTTACCCTCAGCGCCCATAAAATGTACGGTCCTAAAGGAACAGGCGCCTTATATGTGCGCAGACGTTCCCCCCGCGTAAAGCTCACCGCACAGATCGACGGAGGCGGCCACGAAAGAGGTATGCGCTCCGGCACCCTGAATGTGCCCGGCATCGTAGGACTGGGAAAAGCCTGCGAACTATGTATGGAAGAAATGGCGGCCGACACACAACGCATCCTTCCCATGAGAAACAGGCTGGAAAAGGCTTTGCTGGAAATAGAGCAAACATATTTAAATGGCGCCCCCGGCCAGCGCCTGCCACATACCTGCAACCTGTCATTTAAATACGTGGAAAGCGAAACCCTCATGATGGGCTTCAATAAAAAGATCGCCCTTTCCTCCGGATCAGCCTGTACCTCCGCCTCCATGGAACCCAGTTACGTGCTGAAAGCAATGGGCCTCAGCGACGACCTCGCACACGCCTCCCTCCGCTTTGGCCTCGGAAGGTTTACCACAGATGAACAAATAGATTTTACTATTCAAACCATTACAGACGCCGTTTCCCAGCTAAGAACCATCAGCCCCATATGGGAAATGTATAAAGATGGCGTGGACCTTTAAGTCCACCTTTCCCCCGGGTCAATGCCGTAGATACTCCGTACATACTCCCCCGTATAAAGCCCCTTAAAAACCTCCCATACAATAGCCGGAAAGGTAATAGCGTTTACCCTATATTTGTATCTTTACTAATATCCTAATCCTTACAAACTGTTCATGCTAGCCATCTTTAAGAAAGAGATTAACCAGTTTTTCAGCAGTGTTACCGGCTATGTAGCCATCATACTGTTTTTACTGGCGAATGGATTAATGTTGTTCGTTTTCCCGGAAACCAGTTTACTGGACACCGGGTATGCCAACCTGGATCCGCTGTTCAACCTGGCGCCGCTTATTTACCTCTTGCTCATACCGGCCATTACCATGCGCTGCTTTGCAGATGAATTTAAAACCGGTACCATGGAATTGCTGAGCACCAAACCACTTACCGGCTGGCAGATTGTAATGGGTAAATTCTGGGGCAGCCTGCTCATTGTAGCCATCTCCCTGCTTCCTACCATCGTTTATTTTTTTGCTATAAAACAATTGAGTGTAGATAACCAGCTGCTTGATACCGGCGGTATCACCGGCTCCTACATCGGGCTTTTACTGCTGGGGGCAACATTCACCGCTACCGGTATCTGGTCTTCTTCTTTAACCAACAATGCCATGATCGCCTTTCTCATTGCACTGTTTACCTGCTTTATACTTTATAACGGCTTCGATGCCGCCAGCAAAATACCGGCGTTCAGCGGCGGAGCCGACTACTACCTGCAAATGGCTGGGATTAAATTCCATTACGCCTCCATCAGTCGTGGTGTAATAGATAGCCGCGATATCGTTTATTTTATCAGCATCATAGGCCTGATGCTCTATCTCACTAAATTATCCCTGCAAAGAAAACTCTGGCAAAACGGTTAATGACCGTCCTTACTAAACAACATGGCTACACGAAAGAAATACATACAACGTGCAATAACAGTTATACTGGTACTCACGGGCATTAATATAGCAGCAGCTTATTTTCATGGCAGATGGGACCTGACAGCAGAAAAAAGATACACGCTCACCGCCAGCACCCGGCAAATGCTCCGCAAACTGGACAGCCCGGTGGAAATTGAGGTATTCCTCAAGGGCGATTACCCCGCCAGCTTCCGTCAGCTGGCACAATCCACTTCCGAACTGCTGGAAGAGTTCCGCGAATACGGTAAACAAAACCTCCGGTTTACATTTATCAATCCCGGACAGGGGCTGACGGACTCCGCACGCATGAAATTCCTCGGTGAACTCACCGCACAGGGCATCATGCCGTTTAATATGAAAGTGCAGCAGGAAGCCAACGACGGCTTCGCCGAAAAGCTGATCTTCCCCGGTGCACTGGTACATTACAAAGGCAAAACGGTAGGGGTGAATCTCCTGAAAAACCAGGGCGGGCAGGATCCCATGCAAACCATGAACAGCTCGGAAGCGTTGCTGGAATACCAGTTTGCCTATGCCATCCATAAATTGCAGGAAAAGGAAAAACCACTCATCGGGTACATGCTGGGGCATGGAGAATCACTTGGCGCCGAAGTATACGACGCCCTGAGTACCCTTCAAAACAGCTACGGCCTGGATACCCTCACCCTGCAGGCCGCTTCCTACATACCCCGCGATTTTAATGTAATCCTCTTTGCCAAACCGGCAGGCACTTTCTCTGATGCAGATAAATTTAAAATAGACCAGTATGTAATGAACGGCGGCAAAGTACTGTGGTTCCTGGATGAATCCAGCGCCACCATGGACAGTTTACATGAGCACCCGGAATTCTTTGCCATGGATCGCGGGCTGAACCTGGAAGACCTCCTGTTCCGCTACGGCGTGCGCATTAACCAGGACCTGGTACAGGACCTGCAAAGCGATGTAGTGCCGCTGGTAGTAGGCAATGTGGGCAACCGGCCGCAGATACAGCCGATGCCGTTCCCATACTTCCCCATGCTGATGCCTACCAAAGCGCATCCTATCGTAAAAAATCTGGATATGGTGCTGAGCCGCTTCGTAAGTTCTATCGACACTATAAAAAACGACGCCATCCGCAAAACCATACTGCTCACCACTTCCAGGAACAGCCGTACCACACGCCTGCCGGCACAGGTAAGCTGGGACATCGTAAAAACACAGCCCAATCCGCGCGAATACCGCCAGAAATACCTGCCCACAGCCGTTTTGCTGGAAGGGAAATTTACTTCCCTGTTCCGCAACCGCGAAAATCCTGATGCGGTAAACCAGCTGTTTCACGCATCCGGGCAACCTTTCAGGGAATCATCCGATACTATCAACAAAATGATTGTGGTAAGTGATGGCGATGTAATTTCCAATGCCGTATCCCGCAAGGAAGGTCCGCTGCAAATGGGCATCAACGAATTTAACCCGGGCTTTGCCTTTGCCAATAAAGAGTTTTTTCTCAACTGCCTGGAGTATCTCAGCGGCAACAGCGGTATCATGGAAGCCCGGAACAAGGAGCTGACACTGCGTTTGCTGGATGGAGAAAAAATCCGGCAGGAAAAAACCAAATGGCAGGTCATCTGTTTCCTCGTACCCGTTGGGCTGGTTTTGCTATTTGCCATGGTATTCCAGTTTATACGGCAACGTAAATTTGCTGAATAGGCTGAAGTGCTGTAAGACACTGGCTTTCAGGGCATACAACAGTGGCCGCTTCCCGGAAATGGCAACCTTAAACCGGAAACCTAGCTGCCGTTTTCCTATCTTTGCTGCTCATAAAATGCAAATCACGTGGGAAAAACAGAAGTAACATATCTGGTATTTTTTATTGTGATCATCCTGGCAGTAGTATTTGACCTTGGTTTTTTTAGTAAGAAAAATACGAAAACAAGCTTGAAGACTGCCCTGTGGCAAAGCATTTTCTGGGTAGTTTTATCTATGCTCTTTTTTGGGTTCATGTGGCTGGAAGACGGCGCAGAACCCGCCATCAGCTTTTTGAGCGCATACCTGATGGAGAAATCCCTGTCGATAGATAATATCTTTGTATTTATACTCATCTTTAGTTTTTTTAAAATAAAAGAAGAGTACTATTCCAGGGTATTGCTGATAGGTATACTAATGGCCATTATTTTCAGGGCTTTATTTATCTGGCTGGGAATTGAGCTCATAGAAAGATTTGAATGGATATTATACATCTTCGGTGCTTTTCTCATTTATACCGGCATTAAAATGTTTGTCACAAAAGAGGATGACGAATTTAAACCGGAAGAAAATGCGATTTACCGTTTTATGAATAAATACATGCGGGTAACTACAGAAGAGCCGAAAGGCAAATTTGTGATCCGTAAACATAATAAGGCATATCTCACTACGTTATCACTGGTTGTGGTGATGCTGGCAGTAACAGATATCTTATTTGCGGTAGATTCTATACCGGCTGTATTTGCCATATCACGGGATCCGATGGTAGTATATACCTCTAATATATTTGCGGTTTTGGGACTCAGGTCCCTGTTCTTTTTACTGAGGGGAGCGGTAGATAAATTTGATTATCTGCCCCAGGGTATTGCCATCGTCCTGGTTTTTATAGGACTGAAAATGCTGGCAGAGTATTTTTTGCACAAGCACAATATTCATATACCGGTATACGTATCATTGATAGTGATAGTGCTATGCCTGGGAGGTTCCATCCTCTATTCTCTCTATCATCAGAAAAAAGAATTACCGGAAGGAGAAGTGAAGTAAAAAGCAGCGCAGACATTAATTTTGCAGCAGCTAAGTGATTATTCAAACCTGATAAACGTGTATAACGCAGCCAGCATCAACAAAACTTTGAAAGGGGAATTGTTGCAAGAGACCGGATTTTCTGAAATTGACCATCTTTTATTGGACAGCAGGAAGCTCAGCTTCCCCGAAACATCTCTGTTTATTCCATTGGTTAGCCCGCGGCGCAACGCGCATCAATACATTGAAGAATTGTACCGCAAAGGGGTGAGCAATTTTGTGGTGAGTGAACAAGTGCCACTGGAGAAGTATCCTAAAGCCAACTTCATTCTCGTAAAAGACACCCTGCAGGCGCTGCACGCACTGGTGGCCTTTCACCGGCACCAGTTCCATATACCTGTTATTGGCATCACCGGCAGCAATGGCAAAACCATTGTAAAGGAATGGCTGTACCAGCTGCTGGAAAAAGATTACAATATTGTTCGCAGTCCTAAAAGCTATAACTCCCAGATAGGAGTACCGCTTTCTGTATGGCAAATGAAACCGGAACACCAGCTGGCCATCTTTGAAGCCGGCATTTCACAACCCGGTGAAATGGTGAACCTCGAAAAAATTATCCGTCCCACTATCGGCATCTTCACCAATATCGGGGAAGCTCACAGCGAAGGATTCTTAAATATCCGCCAGAAAATAAATGAAAAGCTGGTACTGTTCGCTAAAAGCGATATCCTCATTTACTGCAAAGACTATCTCGCTCTCAATGAGTGTGTGCTGGCCTTTCACAACCAGGTAGGCAAAAAAGAAAACCAGGAAGGCGGACCGGAATTATTTTCCTGGTCACGGAAAACCGATGCCGACCTCCGGGTAACCAGTGTGGATAAACACGATAACCATACCCGTATAGATGCCCTTTACAAACAGGAACCCCTGCATTTCCAGATTCCTTTTGTAGATGAAGGCTCCATCGAAAATGCCATTCACTGCCTGGCGCTCATGCTGTACCTCGGCAAGGAACAAGCCGTTATCCAGCAACGGATGGATCAGCTCAGCAATATCGCCATGCGCCTGGAACTGAAACAGGGAATCAATAACTGCTCGGTGATTAACGACAGCTACAGCCTGGACCTCGGCTCTTTAACCATTGCGCTCGACTTCCTCCAGCAACAGCAGCAGCACGCTACCCGCACGGTTATCCTCAGCGATATCCTCCAAAGTGGCAAAAGCGACGCCACCCTGTATGAAGAAGTTGCAGACCTCCTGCAAAAGAAAGGCATCAATAAATTAATTGCTATCGGTAAAAATATAGGCAGGGAGAAAAAAAGCTTCCAGCAGATAGAAGGCCTGAAAACACAGTTCCTTACCACCACCGATGAATACATACAACAATTCAACGCAGATGATTTTCAGAATGAAACCATCCTGGTAAAAGGCTCCCGCATCTTCCAGTTTGAACGCATCGGCAAACTGCTGGAACAAAAGGCGCATCAAACCATCCTGGAAATTAATCTCACCGCTATTTCCCATAATGTAAAGCTGTACCAGTCGCTGTTAAAACCAAACACCAAATTAATGGCCATGGTAAAAGCGTTCTCCTATGGCAGCGGCAGCTTTGAAATAGCCAATCTCCTCCAGTTCCACGGAGTCGACTACCTCGCGGTAGCCTACGCCGACGAAGGAGTGGAGCTGAGAAGGGCCGGCATTACCATGCCTATCATGGTGATGAACCCGGAACCTGCCAGTTTCGACGCCATCCTCCACTGGAACCTGGAACCGGAAATTTATTCCATGCAGATCCTCCTGCAGTTTATGGAGGAAATCACCACAGCAGGCAAAACGGAGTTCCCCGTTCACATCAAGCTCGATACCGGTATGCACCGCCTGGGATTCGTGAAAAGCGAAATTGCCGAACTGGCGCAAATACTCACCGCCACCCCGCTGATGAAAGTGCAATCCATTTTCAGCCACCTGGCTGCCAGTGAAGATCCTGCAAAGGATGCTTTCACACAGCAGCAAGGCCGCCTGTTTTATGATATGAGCCATGAACTGCAGAAAGCATTGGGCTATACTGTAATCCGCCATATTGCCAACAGCGCCGCCATCAGTCGCCACCCCGACCTGCAACTGGATATGGTGCGGCTGGGTATCGGCATGTACGGCATCGACAGCAGCAACGGCATCCAGGACCAGCTTCGCAATGTAAGCACCCTGAAAACCACCGTAGCACAACTAAAACGCCTGGAAGCCGGCGATACCGTGGGTTATGGCGCCAAATGGGAAGCCAAAGGCCCGGCAGTGACTGCTACCGTGCGTATTGGCTATGCCGATGGCTACCCACGCAGACTGGGCATGGGCGTTGGTAAAATGCTGGTTCGTGGCAAACTGGCGCCTGTAGCCGGTGTAGTGGCGATGGATATGCTCATGCTCGATGTAACACATATCCCCGACGTATCAGAGGGAGACGAGGTTATTGTTTTTGGCCAGGATTTGTCCGTACAGGACCTCTCCACCTGGGCTGGAACCATTCCCTATGAAATATTAACAGGAATTTCACAGCGCGTAAAAAGGGTATATTTCCAGGAATAATGATATTGCAGGCTTCGACTTTGAAATAAACTATTATTTTTGATAAAATTCTAATATCAGTTGAAATATCGTCACGTAGTATTTATCGTTATCCTGATCCTGGTTATTGACCAGACACTGAAATTCTGGATCAAGACGCATATGTTTATGCAACAGGAGTTTGTGATTTTCCCCAATTGGTTCCGGATCCATTTTATTGAAAATGAAGGAATGGCCTATGGTCTTAAATTCGGAGGCGACTTCGGGAAGATCCTTCTTACCATGTTCCGCCTGGTAGCTGTAGTGGTGGGCTTTGTGTACATGAAAAAGCTCATCAAAGAAAAATACAGTACCGGCCTGCTGATTTGTGGATCCCTGATCCTGGCAGGAGCAGCCGGCAACCTGATAGACAGTATGTTCTACGGCCTTATTTTTAACGATAGTGTAGGGTATGAAGTAGCGAAGTTTATGCCTGCCGGCGGCGGTTATGGCAGCTTCCTGCATGGCCGTGTGGTAGATATGTTATACTTCCCTATCTACGAAGGCTACCTGCCTAAATGGGTACCGTTTAAAGGCGGCGACTACTTCGTGTTTTTCCGCCCGGTATTCAACGTTGCTGATGCAGCTATTTCTACCGGTGTAATCACTATCCTGCTGTTCCAGAAACGCTTCTTCGGAAAACACATGCAGCCTAAAGCCGTTGAACACTCTGATGCTGTAGCAAAAGATCCCGTAACTTAATTATCAACTTATTTATATAGAAAGCGCTCACCGGTGGTAAGCGCTTTTTTTATGCTATTACTTTAAAGCATAGGAAGATGACCGGCAAAATATCCGTCTTTCATCTTCCAAAATCTTCTGAAATTTCCGCAAAATGCCCGAAATTGGATTTATACTAAGATACCCGTAAACCAAAATCAGGATTATTCACCGGGGGTGTAAACCTATTTCAGGACGTGACAGTGTATAGAGAGTGTATGGGGAGTGTATCATGAGTGTATAGGGAGTGTATAGGAACTATATAGGGACTATATGGGGACTATAACACATACACGAGTCCTAAGTATCCGGGAAGTATCAGAGAAGTATCCAAGAAGTATCACAGAAGTATCCCCGCATATTAAACATAGTTATAAAGCGACGCCTCCAATAAAAAAATATGGCCTTCCAAGCCTTTCACGCTGAGGAGGTTACAAACGCAAATGCTATTCCCACCGCAGTTCCGGACACACCTTTTTCCAAATAATCACCCCATTTGCTTTGAAATGAAAAATACCCGGATTATATTTGTCTACTAATTCTATAGACTATATGATAATAAATTTTACAAATCATTCATTTTCAGTACGATGTTGCGGCACGACATCGTAAAAAGGTCCCCCTTATCATTTTCTCATTCCAGAATCAATAATGTTTACAGCACATGCAAAAGTTTTTAATGCTGGCAAAATACCTGTTCTTAATATTGGCATTCAGTCCGGCACTGGTACATGCTCAACTTAACGGCTCTTATGTCATCCAGGGCAAAATTACAGACGATCATGGGGCAGCCCTTCCAGGCGCCTCCGTACAAATCAAAGGCACTTCCTTCGGCGCTCAAACAGATACCACCGGCCGCTTTGAAGTAACCACCAATTCTAAATTCCCGCTGAAGCTGGTCATCAGGCTCATAGGCTATCAACCCCAGGAGTTTGAAGTAAAAAGCAGCAGCAGCAAACTGGCCATCCAGTTATATACACAATCACTATTGGTAAATGAAGTAGTGGTGTCCGCTTCCCGTCAGCAGGAAAAACTGCTCCGCTCACCAGTTGCCATCGAAAAACTGGACATCAGGGCGCTGAAAGAAACCCCTTCTTCCACGTTCTACGACGCCCTCGGTAACCTGAAAGGCGTGCAAATGACCACCGCCGGCCTTACCTTCAAAGTATTCAACACCCGCGGCTTCAACGTTCCCAACAACTTCCGCTTTATGCAGCTGGTAGATGGTGTGGACAACCAGGCAGCCACCCTCGGCGTGCCACTGGGTAACGCCATCGGACCTACGGAGCTTGATATTTCCAGCGTGGAAGTTACACCCGGTGCATCTTCCGCCCTGTATGGCATGAACGCCATCAACGGAATGTCCAATCTCATCACTAAAAACCCCTTCCAATACCAGGGCGTAAGCGTATACCAGAAAGTAGCCGTGAACCACGTTGGTGACGACGGTGGCGCAAAATTACTCACGGAAACGGCTGTACGCTATGCACAGCAATACTCTTCCTGGTTTGCCTGGAAAATTAACCTGAGCTACATGCAGGGTACCGACTGGTACGCTGATAACCACAGCGACTTTTCCCCGCAATCCAAAGCCAACCCCGACTTTCCACAACTCAGCGGCGCCAACAACATCGCCAACGATGCATGGAATAAATATGGCGATAACTCCAACCTCCAGGTTATCGATAAAGACGGACGCGCCTACAATGTACACCGCACCGGCTACTGGGAAAAAGATATCGTGGGCGACTTTACCGTTAAGAATAAAAAGGCCGACGTGTCTTTTAACTTCCGCTTACCCCACAAACTGGAACTGTCCGCGTCTTACCGCTACGGGGAAATGGACGGCTTCTTTCAACGTGGTAACCGTATTGGCCTCAGAGGCGTAACTGTACAAAACGGCAAACTCGAACTCGTACACCCCGACTTCACCGTGAGGTCGTACATCTCCATTGAAAATACCGGCGATTCCTATAACATGAATCCCCTGGCCGACAACCTCGAAAAATCATTCAAACCAGATAAAAAATGGCTGGCCGATTATACCTCCGGCCTGAACAATGCGCTCACTGCAGGCTCCGACCTGGTAGCCGCACATGCCGCCGCCCGCGCCTTTGCAGACGCCGGCAGATGGACGCCCGGCACTCCCGCTTTTGATGCACAGGTGGCCAAAATAAAAAGTATCAACGACTGGGATATTTACCCTACTTCCAAGAACCCTGAAAATACCAGTGGTGGCGCCGCTCTCCTGCAAAAGAGCCGGTTCTACCACACAGAAGGTACCTGGAACCTGCGTAAATACATCCATTTCGCGGATGTACTGGTAGGCGCCGATTACCGCACCTATGAAATCATCCCGGACGGTAACAACTTCGTGGATTTCTCCCGCCCCGCCGACAAACGCAACCAACCAGGCGGTAAACACATCTGGTACGGTAAATACGGCGGCTTCGCACAAATCAGCAAAACATTCTTCAACGACGCATTAAAGCTCACCGGCTCCCTGCGCTACGATAAAAACGAACAGTTCGAAGGTAAAGTAAACCCACGCATCGCAGCAGTTTACAGCATCAAAGACAAACATAACTTCCGCCTTTCCTGGCAAAACGGATTCCGCTTCCCTTCACTGTTTGAAGCGTATTCCTTCGTAAACAACGGCCAGGTAAGACGTGTAGGCGGACTCGCATTCATTGAAGAAGGACTGGGTTACTTCAAAAACTCCTTCCTCACCAGCTCCGTAGATGCGTTTGGTGTAGCGGTAAATAAAACCATCAACGCGGAACACATCTCCAAAGATGCTGCCGCCGCAAAAAATGCAGGCGTATTGAAAGTGGCCAACCTGGATCCTATCGTTCCGGAACAGATCACCTCTTTCGAAGCCGGTTATAAAGCGGTACTGCTCGATAACAAACTTTTTGTAGACATAGATGGATACTACAGCTCTTATAAACATTTCATAGGCCAGATTGAAGCAGTAGTGCCTAAAACAGGTAACGTTAACAATCCCGATCAAACAGTGCTGAACCAGATGCTGGATAAGTCTTTACAGGATCGCTACCGCGTATGGACCAACAGTAAATCCACCGTAAACAACTACGGTTTCGCTGTAGCAGTTACTTATGACCTGTATAAAAGCTACACCATCAGCGGTAACGCCAACTACAACAAACTGGCGCAGGATAAAACCAAAGATGATGCGTTGATTCCCGGTTTTAACACACCAGACTGGTTCACCAACGTAAGCCTAGGTAACCGCAATGTGTACAAAAATATTGGCTTCAACGTAGTATGGCACTGGCAGAATACTTTCTACTGGCAGAACCTTTTTGGTAATGGCGACGTGCCTTCCTACAACACTGTAGATGCGCAGATCACCTACCGTGTACCAAAGATCAAAACATCCTTTAAACTGGGCGCTTCCAATATCCTGAACTCCAAGTACTTCCAGTATGTGGGAGGTCCCACTATTGGCGGATTATACTACCTGGCGTTAACATACGACAATGTGTTCCAGCGGAAATAATAAATAATAGTTGCTGAGATACAGGGATGCAGCGATATCGCTGCATCCCTGTCTTTAAAAAACTACCTAAAAATAACTGGTATGACTATACGTACAACAGCCGTTGCAGGCACCGTTACCGAAAAGCCGCAGTCCTCCTTCAAATGGTGGCAGATAGGGGTTGTATCGTTGTTGATAGTCACCGCGCTGATTGCCCTTTATTATTACGAAGTACCGGATGCCGTACAGGGAAATGTACGCCGGTTCTTTCACTCTCTCTTTACAACAGAGCTGCTGTTTTATATTGTGGTGGGATTATGCGCGCAACTGGTAGACGGCGCATTGGGTATGGCATACGGCGCTACCTCTTCTTCTTTATTACTGGGACTGGGCGTATCGCCTTCAGTAAGCAGCGCCAGCGTGCATGTGGCAGAAGTATTTACCACCGGCGCTTCAGGGTTTGCACATTTTAAACTGGGCAACGTAAATAAGAAACTGTTTTTATGCTTGTTGATCCCGGGAATGATCGGCGCCATCTCCGGCGCTTACCTGTTATCCGACAAGATTGACGGGGATGTGATAAAGCCCTTCATCAGCGCATACCTGCTGATACTCGGTATTATAGTTATCCGGAAAGGCATCCAGAAAAATAAAAGAAAAACCAAAACAAAAAGACTCGGACCATTGGCGTTTGCCGGGGGATTTATGGACGCCATCGGCGGCGGAGGCTGGGGCCCCATTGTTACTTCCACCTTGCTGAGTAAAGGCCGTACCGTACATTATACCATCGGTTCCGTAAATGCAGCAGAGTTCTTTATTTCCCTTTCCAGCGCTGCCACCTTCCTGATCTTCACCGGTATCTCCAGCTGGCAGGTAATTGTAGGCCTTGTAATCGGTGGTGTGATCGCTTCTCCTTTTGCTGCCATCCTGGTGCGGAAAATAAAACGGAAACCACTGATGATTATGGTAGGCGTCCTCATTATTATTCTGAGTCTGCGTACAATTGTCGCTACGCTACTTCACCTCGTTTAACAATATGCCTTCTTTTTCAAAACTACGTATATTGTTCAGCGTTACCTCTGCTATTTGTGTGAGCGCTTCTTTTGTAAAGAAGCCCTGGTGGGCAGTTACCAGCACATTAGGGAAGGTAGTTAATCTTGATAGTACATCGTCCTGGATAATACTTCCGGAGAAGTTCTGAAAAAACAGGTGTTCTTCCTGCTCATATACATCTATTCCAAGTGCGCCGATATGGCCATCTTTAAGCGCTGCCACCACTGCAGCCGTATCTATTAATCCGCCGCGGCTGGTATTGATCAGTACTACGCCCATCTTCATAGATGCAATAGCATTCGCATTGATCATGTGCCGTGTACGCTCCATCAGCGGGCAATGCAGCGATATCACATCCGACTGTGCAAAAATAGTATCCAGCGACACATACTTTACGCCTGATTCCAGCAGTTCTTCATTCTCATAAATATCATGCGCATACACCTTACAACCGAAGCCCAGCATGATCTTGCAAAACACTGAACCGATATTGCCTGTCCCCACCACGCCGATTGTTTTACCAAAGAGATCAAAACCTTCGAGTCCGTTCAGTGTAAAGTTGCCATCACGTACACGGTTATACGATTTATATATTTTCCGGTTCAGCCCCAGGAGCAAGGCCACCGCATGCTCCGCCACCGCATGGGGCGAGTAGGCCGGCACCCGCACTACCTTTATACCGGCTGCTGCTGCAGCCTTGAGATCTACATTATTAAACCCGGCGCAGCGCAATGCAATAAGACGTACGCCTTTTTGCTGAAGCACGCTGATCACAGCAGCATTCACCTTATCATTCACAAATACGCAGATCACGGGTTCATCTTTTATCAGGGCGGCATTATCTTCATTTAACTGCACTTCCAGGAAACGGAAACGGTGCTCCTCCTGGTGGTTACCCTGGTTGAAGTAATGAATATCGTATGGCTGCGCGCTGAAAAAGACTATATCCATGATCGTGGTACTTGTTTGCATTGAAGGTAATAAAAAAAGAGTCCCGTTATTGGCGGGACTCTTTTCTTCCATAAATATGATCTGTTATTACTTGATTTCTCCTACCATGTTTGCTGGTACTACCCATTCATCAAATTCAGCCGGGGTTACATAACCCAGTTTCACGGCCATTTCTTTAAGGGTAGTTCCTTCCTTGTGGGCTTTCTGCGCAATTTCGGCTGCTTTGTAGTAGCCAATTTTGGTATTCAGTGCCGTTACAAGCATCAGGGAATTTTCCACATGTTTTTTGATATTGGCTTCAATAGGTTCGATGCCTTCTGCGCATTTATCATTGAAGCTTACGCAGCCGTCGCCGATAAGGCGTGCAGAGTGCAGGAAGTTGAAGATCATTACCGGCTTAAATACGTTCAGTTCAAAGTGTCCGTTGGAACCGCCGATACTGATAGTAACATCGTTACCCATTACCTGGGCAGCAATCATGGTGAGGGCTTCGCACTGGGTTGGATTCACTTTACCCGGCATGATAGACGATCCTGGTTCATTGTCGGGAATATGAATTTCGCCGATACCCGCGCGTGGGCCGGAGCTCAGCATGCGTATGTCGTTGGCTATCTTCATTAAACTTACCGCCACTGTTTTCAGCGCACCATGTGCTTCTACGATGGCATCGTGTGCGGCCAGGGCTTCAAATTTATTTTCTGCCGTAATAAAAGGTAAACCGGTTAACAGGGCGATATTCTTTGCCACATTTTCGGAATAGCCTTTTGGCGTATTGATGCCGGTGCCTACTGCAGTGCCACCCAATGCCAGCTCGCTCAGGTGAGCCAGTGAATTGTTGATAGCTTTCAGGCCGTGATTCAGCTGGGCTACATAGCCGCTGATTTCCTGCCCGAGTGTAAGCGGGGTGGCATCCATAAAATGGGTACGGCCAATTTTCACTACGTTTTTAAACGCTTCTGCCTTTTTCGCCAGCGTGTCGCGGAGCTTTGTGATGCCGGGAATGGTAACTTCCTGCAGCATTTTGTAAGCAGCGATGTGCATAGCAGTAGGGAAGGTGTCGTTGGAAGACTGTGACTTGTTCACATCATCGTTGGGGTGAACAAATTTGTCTTTATCAGTAAGCTGACCGCCATGAATTACGTGGGCGCGGTAAGCCACCACTTCGTTTACGTTCATGTTAGACTGGGTACCGGAGCCTGTTTGCCATACTACCAGCGGAAACTGATCGTCCAGTTTACCTTCCAGGATTTCATCGCAAACCTGGCCAATCAGGTCACTTTTTTCCTTGGGCAGTACGCCTGCTTCGAGGTTAGTGATAGCTGCCGCTTTCTTCAGGTAAGCGAATGCCTTGATAATTTCCTTCGGCATTTTGTTGATATCCTGCGCGATCTTGAAATTTTCAATGGAGCGCTGTGTTTGAGCGCCATAATAGGCATTTACAGGCACTTTAACCTCGCCCATTGTGTCTTTCTCTATTCTGAATTCCATGACTTAAACTTTTAAGGCTACAAAAGTACGGCTTTACGGGTTGGGCTGCAAGCTATTCCCCGGTAAAATTCGCCTGTCTTTTCTGAATAAAGGCGGCAGCGCCTTCCTGCAGATCTTTTGTAGCGAAGCAGGCCCCGAACTCCTTCAGTTCCAGCTCAAAGCCGTCCATGTCCTTATCCAGTGCGGCATTAGCGCATTTAATCACGCGGGCTACTGCCAGCGGCGCTTTTGTTTGTATTTTTTGTAAGATGGATTTCGCTTTGGGCAGCAATTCTTCGAGCTTTAAAACATGGTTCACCAATCCCCAGGCCTGTGCTTCTGTGGCATTGATCATGTCCCCGGTGAGCATCAGTTCCAGGGCTTTTCCCTTTCCTATGAGCTGCGTAAGACGCTGTGTACCGCCATAACCCGGAATGAGCCCGAGGTTTACTTCCGGCTGGCCAAACTTTGCGTTGTCGCTGGCAATCCGGAAATGGCAGGCCATCGCCAGTTCGCAGCCCCCGCCCAGTGCAAAGCCGTTTACAGCGGCAATGATGGGCTTAGGGCTGCTTTCTATACGCTGGAAAATTACATGCCCTTTCTTGGCCAGTTCTTCTCCTTGTTTATCTGATAAA
Organism: Chitinophaga sp. W3I9; assembly: GCF_050434025.1. Lineage (NCBI taxonomy): Bacteria > Pseudomonadati > Bacteroidota > Chitinophagia > Chitinophagales > Chitinophagaceae > Chitinophaga > Chitinophaga sp. W3I9. Next base: position 1,298,501 of record NZ_JBNPWC010000001.1, on the reverse strand, counting down.
GTAAGAAACTCGCTGATATCTGCACCTGCCACAAAAGCTTTTTCACCTGCACCGGTAATAATGGCGCCCTTGATTTCCCGGTTGCTGTATATTTCATCTACCGCCAATGCCAGGTCGGCCAGCACCTGCTGGTTGAGGGCATTCAGCTTTTCCGGGCGGTTGATCGTAATCGTGAGGATATTGTTTTCCAATTGTGTGCTTAACGTCTGATACATGTGCCGTATTTTAGTTTATCAATATTAAGCAATATTCAATAACCTAACGAATCAGCCCGATAGCCGCCTCCCCTCATTTTGGTGATAACCGCTATCGACAAAAAAAACCGGAACCAATTTTACAATTAGTTCCGGTTTGCTAAAAATAGCGGATATATTTCTTAATAGTTCACTTCAAACTCTGCCTTGCCATTTTTCATCTTCATATAGTGTCTTTTCTTCTTTACTTTAAAATAATCGATACCGCTGAAGTTATAATTGAGCGTAACGAACATCATATTTGCTTCTAAGTTTTTATATGGATAAACGGAATTACCGTCTTTATCTTTTGTTTTAAAGTCTTTGTTAAAGAAATTCTGCGGGTAGTATTGCACTTTCAGTCCGAAGCCGGGGTTAATGCGGAACCCGGCAAAAAAGGAGGGCATCAGCAGCGGTGTACGGTCGCTGAACCATTCATTGAACTTATGGACTTTATCACCATCTACAAATTGTTTCTCTTTATAATTAACGGCCAGGTCTATTTCTCCACCGGCAAAAAAGAAGAAGCTGCCGGAAGTCACATCACCTATCTTTATCCCCAGCGGAACACCAAGGGTATACACCCGCTGTTTAAGCTTCAGAGAGTCGGTAGGTTTGGAGATCAGACCAATATTTTTGATATTGATGCCCGTAAAAACTCCAAAGTTTTTAGAGAAGTCTTTATTAAAGTTAGAGCCAACATTAAGAAAGAGGGTAAACCGGGGGATGTTGCGCAGGTGCTCCCCGTTTTCTTTCATAGAAGCAAAGGACAGCAGGGGGCCGTCGCCACCGTGGGTTACGTATACCCCTTCCCGGTGTTTGGGATATTTTCCGAAAATGATGGAAAAAACGGTTTTCCCGGTAGTAGTATCGGGGGCAGCAGCATTGGCTGAATCTTTTTTCTCCTGGGCAAATACATTACAACACAACATCAACAGTAACAGGAATAACGGGCACAACTTACATTTCATAAAAACGGGTGTTATGGTTTTTAGATATTTGGTGGACTATTTCCATTAAAGACGACCCGGTTTAGAAAATGTTACGGCAACAGGGAAATATTTTTAAAAATTCCTATGACTGGCCACCCAGCTGGTGATATACTCGGAAATATCTTTGGTGTTGGTGCCGGGAGGGAACAGTTTTCCTACCCCCATTTCCTGCAGTGTTTCCATATCGGCATCGGGGATAATGCCGCCACCGGTCAGCAGTACGTCGTTCATACCCTTTTCCTTCATCTGGGCAATGATCTTGGGGAATACGGTCATATGGGCGCCGGAGAGGATACTGATACCAATAGCATCCACGTCTTCCTGCAGGGCTGCATTCACCACCATTTCCGGGGTTTGGCGTAAACCGGTATATATTACCTCCATTCCGGCATCCCGCAGTGCTGCCGCAATTACTTTTGCGCCCCTGTCGTGGCCATCCAGGCCTACTTTAGCTACCAATACACGAACAGGACGATTTAACGGGTTGACCATACCATTATCATATTAAGGAAGTAAATGTACGAAAAAGCAGAAAGCTTAAGCTCTCGGCTTTTTTGTACATTTGCCGTCCAAGATAAAATCATTATGAGCGAAGAAAGATCCCTCAATTTTATAGAACAAATTGTTGAAGAAGACATAGCGAACGGCGTTAATGACGGAAGGGTACTGACCCGTTTTCCGCCAGAACCTAATGGCTACCTGCATATAGGTCATGCCAAATCCATTGTGCTGAACTTTGGACTGGCCCAGAAATACAATGGAAAAACCAATCTCCGCTTCGATGATACCAACCCGGTAACAGAAGATACTGAATACGTGGATTCCATTAAAGAGGATATCCGCTGGCTGGGATTTGAGTGGGAAAAGGAATTGTATGCCTCCGACTATTTTGAACAACTTTACGCATTTGCCGTAAAAATGATAGAAAAAGGACTGGCCTATGTAGAAGATGCCAGCGCCGATGAAATTGCCGCAGCCAAAGGTACCCCCACCGTACCCGGTACGCCCACGCCGGCCAGAAGTCGCTCTGCAGCGGAAAACCTGGACCTGTTTGAGCGGATGCGCAAAGGCGAATTCAAAGACGGGGAAAAAACACTCCGCGCCAAAGGAGACCTGGCTTCCCCCAATATGCACATGCGCGACCCGCTCATGTATCGCATTAAACATGCCCATCACCATCGTACCGGCGACAAATGGTGCATCTACCCGATGTATGATTTTGCGCACGGACAGAGCGATAGCATCGAACATATTACCCATTCCATCTGTACGCTGGAGTTCATCCCGCACCGCCCGCTGTACGACTGGTTCATCAAAGAACTGGAGATCTTCCCCAGCCGCCAGTACGAGTTTGCGCGTTTAAACCTCACCTATACGGTGATGAGTAAACGAAAACTGAAACAACTGGTGGAAGAAGGTCACGTAAGCGGATGGGACGATCCCCGCATGCCTACCATCAGTGGTCTGCGCCGCCGCGGCTACACCGCCGCCAGCATCCGCCAGCTCTGCGAACGCGTAGGTGTACAGAAACGTGACAACATGATTGAACTCGGCCTGCTGGAATTCTGTATCCGCGAAGAGCTGAACAGAACCGCCAACCGCGTAATGGCAGTGCTGGACCCGGTAAAGCTGGTGATCACCAATTACCCGGAAGGACAGGTAGAAGAAATGGCTGCCGATAATAACCCGGAAGATGAAAACGCTGGCTCCCGCACGCTGCCTTTCAGCAATACCCTGTACATTGAGCGGGAAGACTTCATGGAGGCGCCTCCTAAAAAGTTCTTCCGCCTCGGTCCCGGCCTGATGGTACGACTGAAAAATGCCTATATCATCAAAGGCGAAAGCTTTGAGAAAGATGCCGATGGCAATATCACTACCATTTACGCCACGTACCTGCCCGAAAGCAAAAGTGGCGGCGACCAGAGCGGCTTAACCGTTAAAGGTACCATTCACTGGGTAAGCGCAGCACATGCCGCTACCGCTGAAGTGCGGATCTACGACCGCCTGTTTACCGCGGAAAATCCACAGGCAGAGGAAGCCGACTTCAAAACGCTCATCAACCCGGATTCGCTGCACATCATCAAACAGGCGTATGTGGAACCAGGACTGCTGCAGGCTGCCCCGGGTGAACGATTCCAGTTCCTGCGCAAAGGCTACTTTGTGGTGGATAAAGACAGCACGCCGGAAAAAATAGTGTTCAACCGGACCGTAACGCTGAAAGATGCCTGGGCAAAAGAAAACGCCAAAGGGAAATAAATATTTTTTTAAAAAAAGTGAAGGCCGGGCAGTTACTGTCCGGCCTTTTTATGTGTATAATTATATGTATTTTTATTTACAGTAAATCACTTATATGTCCAAAACTAATATAGACTTAGACGATAAGCTGATCAAAGAAGCGATGAAGCTTAACAAGGGTAAAACCAAAGAGGAAGTGGTAAACGAGGCGCTGAGGAAGTATATCTTAGGTATGAATCAGCGTAAATTTTTAGATCTGAAGGGAAAGATTGAATGGGATGGAGATTTAAACGAAATGCGAGGTAAATAATGCGACCACTACTCTTCGACACATCCGTTTGGATTGATGCTTTACGGCGGAAGGAAACACCACAAACCAACCTGTTAACTCATTACATCGATAATGATTTTGAAATTCCGCTTATTCCCATGTTGTTCAGGAATGCCTGCAAGGAATAAGAGATGATAACCAGCATCAGAAAGTAAAGGAAACATTCCGCCGTTTTACAAGACTGGAAATTGCGCCTATGGCAGCCGCTATAGGCGCCTCCTCCTTATTCCGTTCACTCCGCAAAAAAGGTATTACCATTCGCAAAAGCAACGATTGCGTAATTGCTTTTTATGCCATGAGCTTTGATCTGGAAGTGGTGCACAACGACAGCGACTTTGAGCTGATCAGCACGCACTCGGAATTAAAAACATGGAAAAATAACTAAGGCTAAGCGACTCACGTCGCTTAGCCTTCATTTATTTGAAACTACTAACAATTCTACTTAAACGCTGCCAGTCCCTTTGCAATCCTGTTACGGGTTTCCGCTACACCGAGCGTGGCCACGATATCAAATACAGGAGGGCCGAATTTACCGCCGGTCAGCATAATGCGGAACGGCAGTTGTACATCTCCCATTTTAAGATTCTTTTCAGCAGCCAGCGCTTTGAAGGCAGTTTCCAAATCGGCAGCAGCAGCAGCAGATAACGATTCCAGCTGTTCAGACCAGGTATGGAAAAATGCTTCTTTATCTGCATTCCATTTTGGTTTTACAGCAGCTTCATCATAGCTGTCAGGGCTTTGGAAGAAGAAAAATCCGTGATCCCATATTTCATTCACAAAATAGCAGCGCTCCTTTACCAGGCCAGCAACGGTAGCCACATAAGCAGGATCGGCGGTAACACCTTTTTCATCCAGCACCGGCTGGAACAAGGCTGCCAGGCTTTCATTGTCTTTGTGGTGAATATACTGGTGGTTAAACCATTTGGCTTTTTCAAAATCGAATTTAGCACCCGCCTTATGCACGCGCTCCAGGGAGAACTTTTGGATCAACTCCTCCAGGGAGAAAATTTCCTGTTCGGTACCATCATTCCAGCCCAGCATCACCAGCATATTAATAAATGCTTCCGGCAGGAAACCGCGTTCACGGAAGCCTTTCGTTACTTCTTTACTCACAGGATCTGTCCAGTTCATGGCGTACACGGGGAAGCCTAAACGATCGCCGTCACGTTTGCTCAGTTTACCATTGCCATCCGGTTTCAGGATCAGTGGAAGATGCGCCCATTGCGGCATATCCGCTTCCCAACCCAGGAATTTCCAAAGCAGGAGATGTACCGGCGCCGAAGGCAGCCATTCTTCTCCGCGGAAGGCATGGGTTATTTTCATGAGATAATCGTCCACTACCACAGCAAGGTGATAGGTAGGCATACCATCTGCTTTCAGCAAAACTTTATCATCTACCTGCGAAGTATGGAAGGTAACTTCTCCGCGAACCAGGTCGGTAAAAGTAACTTCTTCATTGGCAGGCATATTTATACGGATAACATGTGGCGTATCCTTCGCCAGCAGGTCCTGTACTTCAGCATCGGAGAGCGTAAGGGAATTACGCATTTTGGCCCTTACAATATGGTTGTATTGCGGAGAAGGATTCTCCGGCGTTTTCAGCCGCTCACGCATACTTTCCAATTCTTCGGGGGTATCGAAAGCGTAGTATGCATGACCGGTTTTTACCAGCTGTTCCGCATATTGACGGTATAAGTGCTTGCGCTCACTCTGACGGTAAGGAGCAAACGGTCCGCCTGCTTCCGGGCTTTCATCAGGAATAAGGCCACACCAACGCAAACATTCATTGATATACTCTTCCGCGCCGGGAACGTAACGGGTTTGGTCTGTATCTTCTATACGCAGCACAAAATCGCCGTTATGCTGCTTTGCAAACAAATAGTTGAACAATACAGTGCGTACACCTCCAAGATGTAAGCCACCAGTAGGACTGGGCGCAAAACGCACTCTTACTTTTTTGTGATCCATAGGCCGCAAAGATAAGGATTTAGCTTTTAGGTGGAAGTTATTGCCAGGGAGATAATTGGGAGATTAAAATTTTTTAATACGAAGCCCTGCTAACAGACATTAAGTATATTGCAATACTAAAGCTCATCGCTAAAAAGCCAAAGGCTATATGTTCTATCTTACTAAAACTCCCGGCATCCTGAAAGCCTTATACAAAAGCTGTGTCTGGAATCTGTCCCCAGCAGGGAATAAGGTATATCTTACTTTTGATGATGGTCCGCATCCGCAGGCAACGCCCTTTGTGCTCGAGCAACTGGCAAAGTTCAATGCCAAAGCTACTTTTTTCTGTATAGGAAAAAATGTACTGGAGCATCCCGCTATCTATCAGCAGATACTGGAAGCAGGGCATACTACCGGCAATCATACCCAAAACCATTTGAACGGATGGAAAACCAATACCGGAAAATATATTGAGAATGTGCTGGAAGCAGCAAAATATATTGCCTCTCCATTGTTCAGACCTCCCTATGGCAGGATCACTCCCTTCCAGATCCGTCAGATCAGGAATAAGATACCGGGCGCTAAAATTATTATGTGGGACATCCTCAGTGGCGATTTTGATACGCAAATCAACGGGGAAGCCTGTGTGCAGAATGTAGTATTCAAGTTGCAGCCGGGATCTATTGTGGTTTTTCACGACAGCGCCAAAGCCTGGGACCGGCTGGAGTATGCGCTGCCACGGGTACTGGAGTATTGCAGGAAGCAAAAATTTGAAGTAGCCGCTATACTATAATAACTGTTGCTGATAAACTCATTTATCAGCAACAGTTAAGAGGTTTTATAATTTAATCTCTTTGGTTTTATCTCCCACAGTAATCGTAATGGGATCGGTACATTTACCATTACCATAATCAATTACCCCGGTTACTTTATCAAATTCAACCTTCAGTTTTCCTTTAACGAAGTGCTGGCAGTCAAATATTTTCACCAGTGCTTCCTGTGTTGTAAAAGTGGCCGTAACACCAATTACAGGTCCTTTTTCATAAGAAATGCTGGCTGTTCCCTCCACGGTAAACACATCATCAGAAGGATTTAACAACGGTGTTACCGGGTCAAAACCTGCTGTTTGCTTAATGGTTTTCTTACTGGCGTAGTTGATTACAATGGTATCGCTGAGCGTTACTTTTCCGTTAGTTAACTCGGTGGTATACTGGATACCGGTTGTTGCGCTGTAGCTCACGCCACTGATGGTAAAGCGGCCTTCTACTGATTTTCCATTGAGTTTATAACCAACCGGCTCCACCAGGATGATTGAAGCAGGATTAAATAACGGACCGCTGAAAGTAACATTCAATATGCCGCTGCGGAATACGCCATACCTGTCGAGGCACGATTCCCCAAAATCAATCTTTACTTTTTTGGGCCACTGGTCGGGATTGGTGGCATCCATTAGTTCCGCTACCGGGCAGCCAGTGGAGGCTGTATTGGCCAGCGCATTGTTTACGTTATCTGCCTTGCGGGCGGTAAACAAACCCTGCGTAATAGCTACTTCCGCCACTGTTTCAAACAGTCCGCTGTACATAGCACTGGCAGCCGCCTCGTGTTGCGAAGCAGCAATGGTATTGTTATCTGATTGGTTATTCGGTGCTGTATCTGTGGTTACTTCCTTCTTACAGGCAAAGAAAATGGTGACTACCGCCACGCTGGTGAAGGTCCACGCCAGCACACGATTGGTACTGAAATAGCTTTTCATAGTTTAGGTTTTATTAGCAATTAGGTTTTTCGGTCTTTACCTTTACAGAAATAAAGATACCGTTTAAATATTAAAGAAATTACAAATTTAATAAAATAATTATTATGCTTTGGATGGATACCCACACGCACCTTTATTCTGAAGAATTTGAGGCCGACCGGGACGAAATGATAGCGCGGGCCATAGCAGCGGGGGTAGATAAACTGTTGTTGCCGAATATAGACGAGAGTTCCATTGAAGGAATGCTGGCGCTGGAAGCCAGGTATCCCGATCATATTTATGCCATGATGGGAATACACCCCTGTTATGTAAAGGAAGCCGTAGATGAGCAACTGGACCTGGTAAGAGCCTGGTTACAGCAGCGGCCTTTCCGGGCGATCGGGGAAATAGGACTGGATTTTTACTGGGATAAATCCCTGCTCATTCAGCAATACAAGGCTTTCCAGGAGCAACTGATGCTGGCGCGGGAGTATGGGTTGCCCGTATCCATTCACAGCCGGGAAGCTACACGGGAATGTATCAATGAAGTAAAGGCATTGCAGGATGGCCGTTTAAGCGGTGTTTTTCACTGTTTTTCAGGCACCCTGGAAGAAGCTAAGGAAATCATTGACCTGGGCTTTTACCTGGGCATAGGCGGGGTAGTTACCTTCAAGAAGTCCGGTTTGGATAAGCTGCTGGAAGAAATAGACCTGGCGCATATCGTGATGGAAACAGATGCACCCTATCTGGCGCCGGTTCCTTATCGCGGTAAACGCAATGAAAGTGCTTACCTCCCGCTGGCAGGTGAAAAGGTGGCAGATATAAAAAATCTAAAAATAGCAGACGTTGCAGCTATAACAAGCAGCAATGCCCGGAAATTATTCAAAATGCTCTAACTGTTTAGTGAATACCTTTGCAGGCAATGGCTACTAGCACAATGAGTAAAATTCTGATAATTTACACGGGCGGTACTGTAGGTATGATCTACGACGATAAAACCAAAGCACTGCGCCCGATCGGCTTCAATGAAATAAGAAATAATTTACCGGAACTATACCGGATGGGCATCGATTTTTATGTGTACGCATTTAATCCGCCTATTGATTCATCAGACATGCAGCCGGAGATATGGGTGGAACTGGCCAGTATAATTGAAGACCGGTACGACCGGTACGATGGTTTTGTAATTCTGCACGGATCCGATACAATGGCCTTCACGGCGTCCGCCCTGAGCTTCATGCTGGAAAACCTGTCGAAGCCCGTTATCTTAACCGGCTCCCAGCTTCCCATCGGGAAAATACGTACAGATGCCAAAGAGAACATCATTACAGCGATGGAAATAGCCTGCAGCAGGCATAATGGCACTGCCATCTCTATGGTACCTGAAGTATGTATTTACTTTGACTTCTCCCTGTTCAGAGGCAACCGTTCCAAAAAATATAATGCGGAAAAATTTGAGGCCTTCTATACCATGAACTATCCTCAGCTTGCGGAAGCCGGCATTGATATTAAATTCAAGCATCAGTTTATTTTACCGCCGCCTACACAACCACTGAAGGTGCATAAGGAACTGGAAACAAATATCACCGTACTGAAATTATTCCCGGGCATTACCAGGAGAGCTGTAGAAGCCACACTGGGTGTATCCGGTTTGAAAGGTGTGATCATGGAAACCTTTGGCAGTGGCAACACCAACACACAGCCCTGGTTTATTGAGAGCATAAAAAAAGTGATTGATCATGGCGCCATTGTAGTAGACATTACCCAGTGTGATGGCGGCTCTGTGGAGTTAGGCAAATATGAAACCAGTCAGCATTTAGTGGAAATTGGTGTAGTGAGCGGGCATGATATGACCTTTGAAGCAGCAGTCACCAAACTGATGTTCGTATTGGGTCAGGGCCTCTCTGTAGAAGATGCAAAGACAATGCTGGAAACATCCCTGCGGGGCGAACTAACGCCAATCGAAGTATACTAAATACCTTTTTAACGGAAGCTATTACAAGCGGGAGATACATTCAGTTGTACTTTCGCTTTTTTTTATTTTGAATATTTAAGGTAATTTTAACCATCACCAAATTCTCTTCCCCTATTTTCTATTCACCACAAAATTCATTATTCTATGGGAGTTTCCTTATCACAGAAATGCATTGCTGAATTCTTCGGCACTTTTGTCCTGGTATTTATGGGTTGCGGCAGTGCCGTGTTAGCCGGTACGCACGTAGGGTTTCTGGGTATCGCTTTTGCATTTGGTTTATCAGTAGTAACCATGGCGTACGCTGTAGGCCACATCTCCGGATGTCACTTGAATCCGGCTATTACTATTTCCCTGTGGTCTACAGGCAAAATATCCGGCAAAGATGCGGGCGGATATATTGTAGCACAGATCATCGGAGGTATTGTTGCTGCTGCTCTCCTGTATTTTATTGCACAGGGAAAAGCAGATTACAGTCTTGCTGCTAATGGCCTTGGCGCCAATGGTGTGGAAGATGGCTCACCAGACCATTATTCACTGATCAGTGGATTGATTGCTGAAATCGTTCTTACCGCCATTTTCCTGGTGGTAGTTCATGGCAGCACTAGTAAAAACAACGGCAACAGCGCATTTGCCGGACTGGCAATAGGCCTCTGCCTCACCATGATCCATATTGTAGGCATCCCGGTTACAGGGGTATCTGTGAACCCCGCAAGGAGCATCGGACCGGCTCTGTTTGTTGGTGGCGCCGCCCTTTCCCATTTGTGGGTGTTTCTCGTAGGACCCATTGTAGGCGGGCTTTTAGGCGGAGGAATATGGAAGCTGTACGATAAGAATTAAACTTTTTTTTGAAATATAAACTAAAGGATTATCTTTGCAACCCTGAATTGGAAAATCAACCCTTCCTTTGTATTCAGGCAAAGATAATCACGGAGAAGTGCAGGAGTGGTTGAACTGGCACGCCTGGAAAGTGTGTATAGGTGAAAGCCTATCAAGGGTTCGAATCCCTTCTTCTCCGCAAGCTTTAAAGCTCTGGTAACGCAAGTTATCAGGGCTTTTTTGTTTTGCTTATCTACTTAAAAATAGCGCTGTAATTTCGTGTGGGATATTCCATTTTTTCTAAAATGGAAAGTATCTTTAGACTTCCACAATAAGATATTCCTTTATTTGAAGAAAAAGTATAATTAGTCATTGTTTTAACGAGAGTTGTGAACCCATAATCCATACAATCTATTATTTGTCAAAATTTTCAACCCTTATATTTAAATTCTCAAACACATTTTATCTATGAAAAAAAAATGGCTTATAGCGTTATCGCTAAGTGTACTGTTTTATGCCTGTAGCAAAGACAACACCAATGAAAGACCAGACACCCGTCAGGTACAAATTCCATTCAAAGTAAGCGTTGCTGAGTTTATAAAAAAAGTGCAGCAGCTACCCAGCGCTTCCGGCAGAATGGCTCCTTCGTCAATTTTTGCAAAAGATTCAACGCTTAATACAGCGGTTTCTGATATTTACTTTTTTGCCTTTAAAAATAATGGAGACAGAATTAGTTATATACATCAAAGATCCACCGATGCGGATTTTGGCGTTATTTCAGATTCATTACCAAGTGGAGAATGTACAATAGCCCTGATTGCTTCCAGTGATTCTCTGATAATAAGTGATGAATTACGTAACGCTGGTATAAATCTTAATGCAGATTATAACAACAATACTATATTAGCTGCGTTCCCGGATATCTTTTACAAAAAGATGCAAATTACAGTTGGACCCGACACTACCGCAAACAACTTCAGTTTATCTCTGGAACGCATCATGGCTTCTTTGGAAGTAAATATTACAGATGCTCCTGCTATCAGAGCTGATTCAAATATAACCGTCAACGTAAGATCTGAAAACACCTATTTTGAGATTTTTTCGGCCTGGGCATATACAGGGATTCCTATGCAACTGAAAATTCCCCAAAGAACTCAGCAATTATTTAGCGAACTGATTATGAATACAAGTGAAGAAATCAGGATAGATATCAATTATCCAGACAAAGTAACAAATACGATGTTAACTAAAACAATTGGCCCTATTACACTTACTAAAAATACAAAAACAATACTGACTGGTAGTTTATATCCCGCAATACCTCCGGTAACTAATGTCAATAGTGGATTCAGTGTTAGTATTAATAATATATGGAATCCAGCTCAGACAATTGATTTTTAATCTGTTTACTACAACTATTCAGTGCAAAATCTTCTGAACAAGCTTTAAAGCGCTGGTAGCTTAAGTTGCCAGCGCTTTAAGGCTTTTATCCCAAAAAGTTTTTCGTCGAAACAAACCTGTTGTCTTGCAGCTACGAACTAACTTCGGCAATCAAGCCCGGCTAGCTTCATCCCTCATAGTTCTCACGCCATCATCCGCGACAAAATAACCCGGTCCACATAAAACGTTCCGAAAGGAATAATACACGCCAGTAAAACTTTCCAGGTAGTTGTACTGAATTTCCACTTATAGGCAATTCCTACGCTCAGGGTATTCAGGATAAAGAACAGGAATAATATTCCGTGCACGGGGCCTATTGCCTTTACCAGGGAAGCATCATGATATACATACTTCAGCGGTACTGCCACTCCAATCAGTATCAGCAGGGAAATCCCTTCTAAAAAGGCGATCAGCCGCAATCTTCCTATTTTTGTATTAAAGAACTTCAGCATAGTTAAAATGGTCTTATATATGGCCGGTTCGCCAGCGGTGAGAACGGCCACGGTATTGCAATGAAAATAATAATAAGCGCGAGGGAAAACCAAATGGTCATTGTACGGAACCTGCCTGCATCGGTATTTTGCCGTTTGGCTACCGATGAACCAATAGTTATAAAAACAATGGCGATGGTCATCAGCACAATATGTATTAACCCGAAAAACAGGAAATCAAATTGCCGGATAGCCTCATGGTAATGAGACCTGAAATAAGCCACCACCGGGCTGTTAAAGTACAGGATATAACCAATCGCCAGCTGGATATGTGCAATGGTGGCGGTACCATGTCTTACCAGATCATCCTGCCGGGTAAATACTTCTTTGCGGCTCCATCCGCGTATGCCACGGTATACAGCGTATAAAAGGCTTAGTACTACTGCCCAGCGGAATAATGAATGTATGAATAACAAAAAGAAATACATGCCCGCAAAGCTCTGACTAAAAGCAACGGGCTGTTAGGACAAATAAGGGTTGTTTTAGGACAATTCAATCTTCCTGCGGAAATCAGTAGGGGTAATACCTTCATACTTTTTAAAGAGCCGGGTGAAGTACGACTGATCCCCGAAACCCACTTCCTCCGCTACTTCGCTGATGGTGAGATCACTTTGACTTAACAATACTTTTGCTTCCAGCACGATGGCCTCGTCGATCCACCGCGCAGGTGATTTACCGGTAACCGCTTTCACTGATTTGGTTAAATGATTGGGGGAAATATTCAGCAGGGATGCATAATCCGTTACCAGGTGCCGCGACCGGACATTGGTAAATACCAGCTCCTTAAAACGATTGGTGGTATTGACGGCTGCCGTTTGATGACTGCCCGTCAGCGGCTTGTAAAGCAGCTTTACTTCGCATAGTAATGTGATCAGGTATGGCTGGATAATTTCCAAGTGCTGCAGCCCGTTCCGGCTGTAATCAAATAACAGGCGTTTGAAAAGATGCACCACAAACCCCGCGGTTTGCCTGTCGAGACTGATCCTTGGATTGCCCCATACCCTTAAAAAATCAAATGCTCTCAGCGGCTCTTGTGTATTGTATTTGCCGGTAAGGATATCAGTATGGAAATTACACAGATATCCCTTGTTCACCTCCCCGCTTTTAAAGGAAAAAACCTGGCCCGCCGGTACAAACAACATTTCATTTTTGTGGATGGTATACAATTCACTGCCAATTTTTATACTTGCTTCTCCACTGGTAATAAACAGGCAGCTATGGTTGGTAGACCTGGAAGCCGGTACTGACTGCGTTACCAGCCGGTACATCTCTTCCACTTTCACTATAAAAAACTTATCAAAATCGGGTCTTAAGATGTTATCAAGCTCCTTCTTAGGTTGCATAAACCTGGCAGTAAATGAACCAGGACCGTATACCCTTATTCCCTTTCTCGCTGGCATGATCAATTTTCTTTTACCCTGAAGGTAAAAAATTATGCGCTTCCCGGCAGGCCCATATTATGCTGGCCTGGCGAGGGAGTAACACAACAGCCCCGTCAGATCATCTTCCTTTTCCAGTTCTTCTCTCAATGCGTGATCGATTTCAAAGTGATGACGTTCGAGGAGCTTAATGGATTTTTCATTTTTGTCAGCGGGGAGAGCTGCAATTTTTTGAAGATGCAATTGCTCAAATCCAAACTTTATGACCACCGGTATCACTTCCTGCATAATGCCTTTTCCAAAGAAGGCAGAGCGAAGCTCGTAGCCAATTTCAGCCCGGCCGGATTCAGGTACTATGTTCCAGCAACAGATAGTGCCAACGAGTTGGTTACTTTCTTTGCCGGTAATTATCCAGTACAGCGATTTGTTGGCAGCGATGCCTGCTTGTAGCTTTTCAATAAACTGCTGCGCCTCTGCTACCGTAGTGGTGGCAGCCCGGTTCAGGAACTGGTTCACACGCGGGTCCGACCTGAGAGCGGCAATGGCTTCATCATCACTCAAGGCAGGAGCCCTCAAAATAAATCGTTCGGAAACGAGCGTCGGAAAGGGGTTAAAATTAAGTACCAGCATACAGTTAAAATAATCATTATTCAGTTGCTATACTTATCAACAGGCATATCTTTTTAGATATACAGCTACAACCCGCATGTAACAGGTGTTCGTGCGGGTTGTTCTTTTTTAAAAAGATGTACAACGGCTAGCGCTATGCAGGCCAGGGATTCTGGTAAGTGGAGTTATTTAATTTCACCTCCCTCGATGACAAGGTCAGCTGTATTTGCAGGGGTTGCTCATTGGCGGAATTAAACGTCTCTTCGTATTCTACGCAATAGGCGTCTGTAAACTTCAGCTCTTTGAGCCTCGACATGGAATCCCGCCGGAAAAAGGTGATACTGCCGTTTTTCGTCTGGGTGTTGGAAATCATCCAGTCAAACAAACTGGTTTCACCGGCAGACTCGATCAGCAGGTTAATAGTGCCTCCTTTGGGGCGGGCGGCAGGTTTCCCGTTATGATCTGTATTTTGGGTAAATGAAAACCTGCATTCCAGGATGTTCATTTCTTCCCCGTCGATGTTGAGAACAGCTTTAAAAGACATAATTAATCTGGTTAACAGGTCCGTTGCAAGGCACAACAGACAGGCACAAAAATATGGTATACAGAATGAAAATACACATTTCTGTTTACATGCCGAAAAATTGAGGGTTATTTTTGAAGGAAGCCAATGGATCCCGCAGGGATGGCCCTTCCAGCCAGTTGTTGATATACGGTTTAATAACTATATAAGATCAAATGCCTGGGCAAAACTGGTCAGGTCGTAGCTCGACTGTGCCCCGATCTTCGCTTTGATATTTCGCCGGTGTGTAACGGCGGTCTTTTCGGAGATCCCCGCCTTTTCGGCAATTTCACTGGCGCTGAGTCCGAGGGCCAGCAGCCGCAGGATTTCCTTTTCCCTTTTGGTAAGGGAAGCAAAAATATGCTGGTTACGGCGCAGGAAGTTATTTTCTTCCAGCAGGCGGTTTACCTTGCTGGTAACGTGATGCAGCGGATCAATGGGAATGGCGCAGGTAATAACGTGTGTGGGAAGCCCTCCGGCATCCCGCATAAATACCCGCGTAGAGCCCAGATGCCAGGTCCAGTCCCGCGATGCAGTGGTTCGTACCTGCTGGAAAAAGGTGACCGTTATATTGGCTTCCGCCGGTGCGTCCAGCATGTTGATGATCTTTGGCAGGTAATCCGCTACATCGTGTGGGTTAAAGAAGGTGTCGTAATACCCGGCGCCCATTTCCCGTAAAGCCTCCAGCGTAATATCGAGTTCCCGGCAGCCCCGTGGCGACATATACTCCACGTAGCTCTTTACCACATTCATTACAATTACCACTACCGGAAGCTCCTGATCAATGGCCCTTAAAGCGTTCAGCTTCTCTTCCAGCCCTGATCCGTCATTATTAAATGCAGCGTGCTCAATCATGTACCTGATATAAAATCGTGTATAGGAATCCTCTGTGATGTTGGTTGACTACTTACTTCAGTGCTCTTTCGGCAACAAATGTAGTGAAAATAAGAAAGGGTCCCTCACAAAGAAGAGACCCTTTTTTGGGGATAGAAAATACGGTGATTGACTAAATCAGGTGGATGACTTTATATAGAATAATGTGAAATCAGATTATTTTCACAAAGATATGTTAAAGCTAAAGGGAAACAAATACCTACATGTGAGTATTTTTAAAAAAATAAATGACCTTCCTGTCATGAAAGCCAGTCCGGAACATTTCCTCCAAAGCCTTTCGCACATTGCTCCCCTCAGCGATGAAGCAAGGGAACTATTTGCAACACATACTACTTCACAAATAGTAAAAAAGGGTGACTATCTACTGCGTGAAGGACAGCGCTGCCAACACATATGGCTCATTGAAACCGGCGCCTGCAGAGCTTTTCAGCATCATAATGAAAAAGAGATCAACACCGGCTTTTACTTTGAAAATACATTCCTCACTAACCTGAACAGCCTGCGAAACAACGTTCCAGCCGATTACAATATACAAGCTATTGAAGCCGGCACCATATGGAAATGGCATAAGGACAATCTGTTTTCACTCTATCAGCAATCATCCGAAATCACCGCCTTTGGCCGCCAGTGGCTGGAACACCTGTTCATTGAACAGGAAAAACATAACCAATGGCTTAAAAGACACAATCCCGAAGAACGGTATCAGTCCATACTAACTACGCAACCCGAACTCCTGCAACGTGTATCTCTTACACAACTCAGCTCTTATCTCGGCATCTCGCGGGAAACCCTCAGCCGCATCCGCCGCCGCCTGCCCTGAACCCATTATGTGACGTTTGACACAATTGCTTTATAGCAGGCCTTCTACCTTTACGGTATAAAACTAACGGTCATGACTATACAAGAACAGAAAGATTTCATCGGACACTACATTGCCACTATCTGGAACCTCGGCGATACCAGTCATTTGGAGCAATTCCTGCATCCCGATTATGTGGATCATTCATTGCCGCCTGCGCTGCCCGGCAATGCTACCGGCCTGAAACAATGGATTGCATTAACGCATGAATCCTTCCACCCCAAAACCATTATAGAAGAACAGGTAGCCGAACCCGGGAAGTGTATCATAAAAGTAACCATGCGCATGAAACACATTGGACTATGGCGGGGAATAAGTCCTACCGGCTTAACAGTAAGCATTCCTGGCTATCGTTGCTTTCGATTGCAGGATAACCGGATCGCGGAGCACTGGGGTTTAATAGATGGAAATGCACTTGAAAGAAAACTTGCCCCAAAGTCTTAAGGACTCCGTATGCCCGTACCCGTTATAACCGTTTACTAAGAATGGAGCTTGGTCGCCTGCCGCAGGGGGACAAGCCCCTGCCGGAAAGCAACACCACTGGTAAAACTGAGTAATAAAACGTGAAAGTGGAACGGAAAAATGCAACAGTCCATCTGTAAAAAGATCCGTATTAATACAGTAAGCAATAAAAATCCAGGTGTTACGGCCGGCTATGTTCCCTTCCGGAACCATTGTAAAATCAACTATCCGCGCATCCGGATCGTTGATTTCAACAGCCAGCTCCTTCCGGTAATATTCGTCCTCCCCCTTACAACGCCACGCCGGCCATAAACACCTGGAAATAATATTATTCTTCTCCCTGGAAATGTTTCTATACAAAAATGCCTTTTATTCACACATCTGCTTAATACTTTTTTATCTTTTAATTATACTTTGATAATCAAATTCATGATAAAATAAGTGTAATAATAACACCTATATACTCAAATCGCCCGGCAGTTAATACTATAAGGAAAAAAGTAAAAATTGTATTTTACGCCCGATAACCTTATTTTTATAATGCTTTTTTAGCAACCAGGTCATAAAAATCAACAACCAGTACTTACATTCCACGTCAGGATTCCGGTGTGTTATAAAAACTGCGCTCATTATGAAGAGTAAATTATTAAGGGAAATCACTCCTCTTACGCAAAGTGATTGCTTTACGTTGTTTGCCCGTGAGAAAAAAGTGTTCGATTTCCCGTTGCATTACCACGACGAATTTGAATTAAACTTTATCCAGTATGCCAGTGGCGCCAAACGGATCATCGGGGATCATATTGAAGAGATAAGCGACCTTGAGCTGGTACTGGTAGGGCCCAACCTGCAACATGGCTGGTTTGCCAATAACCATGAAGGCGGCAGCGTTAAGGAAATCACCATCCAGTTCCACCGCGATCTGTTTGATGATAAATTCCTGCAGC
Source organism: Chitinophaga sp. W3I9 (assembly GCF_050434025.1). Classification (NCBI taxonomy): domain Bacteria; kingdom Pseudomonadati; phylum Bacteroidota; class Chitinophagia; order Chitinophagales; family Chitinophagaceae; genus Chitinophaga; species Chitinophaga sp. W3I9. Next base: position 1,280,600 of record NZ_JBNPWC010000001.1, on the reverse strand, counting down.
GCAACCAGATGAATTTCATCAAAAACATGTTTGAACGTTCTCTGCGGGGAATCCTCTTTTCTGCCGAAACCACCCAGCAGATCATGCACCGCCTGATCCGGTTGCCGCAACAGCAAGGCTTCGATTCCGTCCTGGAACTGATGTCTATTTTGCACGACCTGTCTATCAGCCGGAATATGCGCATCCTGTCTGATTCCACTTTCGGCAACACGGAAACCTTCTCCTACAATAGCCGCCGCGTGGAAAAGATCATGACTTACCTGAATGCCAATTACGATAAAAATATTTCACTGGGGGAAGCCGCCAGGCTCGCTGCCATGACGGAGGTGGCCTTCAGCCGCTTTTTCAAGGCCAAAATCGGTAAAACCTTTGTGGATACCCTCATAGAAATCAGGCTGGGACACGCTTCCCGGCTATTAATAGAAACCACACACACGGTAAATGAAATCGCCTATAAGTGCGGTTTTAATAATATCTCCAACTTCAACCGCATCTTTAAAAAGAAAAAAGATTGTACACCCAAGGAATTCAGGCTGGCCTATACTTCTTCAGGGACGCGGACTTTCGTTTAACGCGGATTTTGTCTTGGCTCAGGATTACGCTGATTTTACTGATTACCTGGATTTTTACTTTTGGATTTTTAGATTATAATATAATAACTAAGGGAGATAAGAGCGAATATCCGCTTCTATCTCCCTTAATCCTTTATAAATCAAAGTAAAAATCCAGGTAATCAGTAAAATCAGCGTAATCCTGAGCCAAGACAAAATCCGCTTAGCAGGTAAATTGTAATAGCGACATTTAAAAAAAAAGGTATTACTGGCCACTGTACCGGTTTATATGCCCCGTTTTGCATATATATAAGGGTTAAATCCTCCAAAAATGCCGGTAAAAGCGTAACTTTGCGGCTTCATGCAGACTTCTACTTTATTAAAGCCTAATTGCTACGTAAATGATGCCGGGTTTGACTGGTTGTATCCTGAAAAAATACAGCAACTATCAAGAAGGCACTGGACGCCACTCAGTATCGCTAAAGCAGCGGCCCGTTTCCTCGCAAATGAACCAGGGAAAAAAATTCTGGACATCGGCAGCGGTGTCGGAAAATTTTGCCTGGTAGGCGCCCGCTTTTACCCGGGAACCAATTTTTACGGCATTGAGCAACGGGAAGAGCTTTATCAGCACGCACTTGAAGCAAAGGCTGCCACGCAAATCAGGAATGTGAGCTTTATTCACGGCAATTTTACGCAGGAGGATTTTTCTGCGTATGACGGTTTTTACTTCTATAATTCTTTCTTTGAAAACCTGGTAGATCAGGATCAGATAGATAACAACGTAGAATATTCAACAAGTTTATATAATTATTACAGCCGCTTTTTATTTAAAAAACTGGAAAGCAGTGCAAGCGGTACAAGACTCGTAACATACCACAGTCTTGAAGATGAAGTACCTCCCTGTTATCAGATGGTGGATGCTTCTACGGATTTAATGCTAAAAATGTGGATCAGAAGATAGGACTAAGTAATACAAAAATTAATACAATGACTGCAGACGAACATGCTTTAGAGACCATAGCACAATTAGGCGCCATAACAGATTACCAGCAGGCTGACCAGTTACTGGAAACCATAAAAAAGGAACATGCTGCTTTATATAAAGAAATCTTCACCTCCCTCCAGGAAAAAATAGAAAGTTTGTCACCATTGGAATGTAACAGCTTACAATGGAGCATTTACCGGTATGCCTTGATGCACATACGTAAATGCACGGCATTGGAACCAGCCTGCTAATCAGGCGCTGATAGCCAGCTTTTTGCCAATGGCAGCCACCACGGCTTCCGGCGAAAATTCTTCCTGCAAATACAGGTCAACAAAATCGTAACTGATTTCCAGTGAAGGCGCAATAAGATATGCCGCCGGCACAGGTACGTCTGCATTAACACCGGAAACAAAGCCCCAGATCGGGTCTGATTCCCTGTAAATGCCTGCTTTCCTGGCTATGCGGAACTGTGCGTCGTGCACTACATCAAATGGCAACACCTCCGGATAAACCGATGTAAACTGCTTCTTATCCTCGCTGGACAATACCAGCAAACGGGCGCCGGCAGCCACTATGGCCGCATGGCTTTCTTTCAATCGTTCCATCAGCTGATCAGCGTAATTGTTCCAATGCCAGGAATAAAACACCACTACCAGCGGCTGCAAAGTAAGACTGTGCAATGATGCCCCGGAATGGGCATTATTCAGCAGCGGACCAGCATTGATCACACGCGCTTCTTCAATAAAAAATTCAGGAAAAAAGCTGCCTGATTTTAACGGGTTAATTTTTTCCCTGTTCCTCACAGGGCTGGGGAAGTTTTCCGGTGTGGGCTGCGGTAAGTAATCGGCGTATCTATACAATGATGACATATTAAAGGCTTTTATAATGGCTGATAAAATGGCCGCTGTTATAGGTTTGGTGAATATCTTTTGCTTTCGTAAAACAAAGATAGGGAGAATATTTTAATTACCCTACTATTCCTATAGACTATTAGGATTATAAATTCTAAATAACTGGTTCCTAATAACTTTGAGAGGAAAATATTTTTCCGGGAGATGAAAACAGGGGTATTTAAGTCCGGCGCCAAACATTCAAAGCGTGTACCCGTTATTGTTATAAAGTTATAGCAACCAGGGGCGCCCATCTTTAAAAAAAAGATAAAAACGTGCCAGGATAAACCCGGATGACATAATTTACAGCGAAGCCATAAAAGAATAAATATTGACATATGCTGCTGAAACACAGACTATCACTCGGCCAGATCTTTTCCTTTACCTGGAAGGTAGACCTTATGCTGCTGGGATGTTGTACCCTGGTATATTTTCTCGACTCACGCTGGCTGGCAGCACATATTAACATCCCTATAGCCGTATCTACCGTACTGGGTACCGCCATCGCCTTCTTTATCGGCTTCAATAACAACCAGGCTTACGACCGCTGGTGGGAAGCCCGTAAAATATGGGGCGCACTGGTAAACGACTCCCGCACCTGGAGCCGGTCCATGCTCAACTATCCCTCCCTGGACGCTACGCCCGAAACCAAAGCCCTCATCCGTCACATGATTTACCGGCACCTCGCCTTTATTTATGCGCTCAAAACCGTTCTCCGCAAACGGCCCGACGACTACTACACCCGCTACCTTACCACAGAAGAAATTGAAGAAGTACAAAAACAAAGTAATATCCCCAATGCCATCCTGAACCTGCAGACCCGCGACCTCCAGCAACTCCGGGCCTCCGGCAGCATCGATGGCTTCACTTTTATAGAACTGAACCAGATCCTGGTAAAACACTGCGACTGCATGGGCCAGTCGGAACGGATCAGGAACACCGTATTCCCTCCTAGCTATGTATATTTTACGCAGATGTTTATTTGGTTTTACGTTATCATGAATACACTGATGATGACGGAATCCATCGGCGCATGGGCCATTCCTTTCGGATGGATGTTCGGCTTCGTATTCCATGTAACCCACCTGAACGGCATCACCCTCATGGACCCGTTTGATTTTCAGCCACTCGCTATTCCGCTCGACAGCATCGCCCGGACCATTGAAATCAACGTTATCCAGCTGCTGGGAGATGAACCGGTACCTGCCCCGGTATTGCCGCGACAGGAAGGTTTGTACGTAATGTAAGCCCATAGCGAAACGTATTTACTTTGTAATACGTAATTCCTTATTTTTACACCTATGACGTATGACCAATTATGTAATCTATATGCCCAGTCAGTTACCCTCAAGATACTACGGGCACGTAGCGCGCCAATGATGTTGTCATTTTTTCATTACACATTCAAGGAAAAAAATCATACTACCATTTCCAATGTGGAACTGGTAACCCGTTTGTCCGACTACCTCGGCGTAACCGGCTACCGGGCCGCAGATGATGAAATAGACGCTACCAGCCTGCTGGAACACGACGATGTGAAGGCCAGGAAATATATCGATCAATGGAGCAATAAAGGCTTCCTCCGCAAATATCCCGATGACGACGGACTGGATATCCATGAGCTGAGCAGCGACATGGAAAAAGTGATGCACTGGGTATCTACTCTCCAGAAAAGAGAATTTGTTGGCACGGAAAGCCGCTTCAAAGATATCTTCTCCAAACTCAAAGAACTGATTGACCAGAGCAATAAAGACCCGGAACAAAGGATCCAGGAACTGGAGAGAAAGAAATATGAAATAGAACAGGAAATAAAGGCGATCACCATCACCGGTAAAGTTCAGGTGTTTGATGATACCCAGATAAAGGAAAGATTTTACGACGTCAACCGCATGTCGCGGGAACTCCTGAGTGATTTCAAAGAAGTGGAACAAAATTTTGAACAGATCACCCAGGAAATTTATCGCAAACAAAGCGAAAAAGATATCGCGAAAGGCGCCCTGCTGGCGTATACCCTCGACTCCTTCGAAGCGCTCCGCCAGAAAGACCAGGGGAAAAGCTTCTACTCCTTCTGGCAGTTCCTCATGGATGAAAACAAACAGGAGGAAATGCGGGAGCTGATCGAAAAACTTTATCTCCTCCTGGAAGACCGCAACATCGAATATAAAAATGACCGCTTCTTAAAAAAACTCAAACAATTCCTTCATGCCTCCGGCAAAAAGGTAATTGATGCCAATAAAAAACTGAGCGATAAACTCAGCCGCGTGCTCAGCGAAAATAATCTTACGGATCACCGCAAAGCAATGGAGCTTATCAACGATATCCGGCAACTGGCGTTCCAATCGCTCGAGAACCCACCAGGGGAGGAATTTTTTATAGAGATAGAAAGCGATCCAGAAATAGACCTCCTCGACCGCTGGGATATGGCGGAAGAGAAGAAACCCAACGTTGAAGTGGAATTCCCCGAAGGAATGGGTGGTACCGAATTTGACGACAACGACCTGAACGCATTATTTAACCATTTTAATATAGACCGCGCCCTGCTGGAAGACCGCATTTCCGCACAACTGCAAAATAAAAAGCAGGTAAGCCTGAAAGAACTGGTAGAAATTTATGGCGCTGAAAAAGGGCTCACTGAACTCATTACCTATTTTTCCATCGCGAGCCAGTCGGCACACCATATCATCCTGGAAACTCCGGACCCGGTGATGCTGGGCAGCCGCACCATCAATATGCCGATGGTGCTGTTCACAAATTCACAAAACTAATATCATGGCCGAGAAAAATATATCTCCCTTTGCACACGTGTTTCTAAAACTCATGCAGGGACCTGTATACGAAGAAGATAAATCTTACTGGAAAGACCTGCTTGGATGGCAAACAGAGCTCAGCAAATACCTGCAGCAAACCGGCCTCCAACTGGTGGTAAACGAAGCCGATGGATTTGCACGTATCGTGCAACCGGAAGCAGATGAAACCAACGAAAAACCACTGCCTCGCCTCATGCGCAAATCACGGCTTACCTACGAAGCCACGCTGCTGTGCATTGTGCTCCGCGAAGCCCTCGATGAATTCGATATCCAGGGCAATGGCACCCGTCTTTTTATGACACAAAAAGAAATCAAAGAAAGACTCGCACTCTTCTTTAAAGAACGACACAACAAATCCAAACTACTGAAAGATCTCAATAAACCCATCAACAGCCTCTTAAATGTAGGCGTGCTGAAAATGACCCGGGAGGACGCTGCCAACAAGGAACTGCATCAATACGAGGTAAAAAGAATCATCAAAGCACTGGTAAATAACGAGAAACTGGAAGAAATAAAATCAAAATTAAACCTGCATGTCCACCCTGTTCAATAGTGATTCAAAAGAAAGTGGATTCCGGTTGCAATATTTTGAAATATACAACTGGGGAACCTTCCACAATAAAATATATCGCGTCAATACCAACGGTAATACCTCCCTGCTCACCGGCGCAAACGGTAGCGGTAAAACTACCCTGATCGATGCGCTCTTAACACTGCTGGTGCCCGCCGGGAAAAGATTCTATAACCAGTCGTCCGGAACAGAACAACGCCGCGACAGAGGAGAAGAATCCTATTTCTGGGGCTACTACGGTAAAACCTTCTCCGAAGAATCGCAGCAGTCCAAAACGGACCAGCTCCGTCATAAGGAAAACAACCCTTACTCAGTACTGCTGGCCTACTTCTACAACGCCGCTACCATGCACCAGATCACACTGGCGCAGGTTAGATGGTACTCCGGGGAAATGAAACGGCAATACATCGTTTCGCCGCATAAACTTAATATCAACGATCACTTCGGCAACGGGAAATTTGATGTAAAAGGCGACTGGAAAAAAAGACTGCGCCTCGAATTTCCCAAAACAGAAATCACCGACAGCTTTAAAGAATACGCAGCCCTGTTCAGCAACATATTCGGACTGCGAAGCGAAAAAGCCCTGTCTCTCTTTAACCAAACCGTTGGTATCAAAGTACTCGGCGATCTGAACACGTTTATCCGCGGACAGATGCTGGAAGAAACAGACAGCGAAAACGAATTCCTGAAACTGCGCGAAAACTATGATAGTTTACTCACCAGTCATCGTGCCATTCAGAAAGATGAAACCCAGCTGAAACTGCTGGAACCTATCATCGAAAACCGCGCGGCCTGGCAGCAATTACAAGACAGGAACCGGGAGTTGCAAATGCTCCAGGATATCCTGCCCTCCTGGTTTAATAAACAGGAAAAAGATATCCTGGAAAGAGAACTGGAATCTTTACAGAAAGAACAACAGGCAACTACCCGCAGTCTTACCAATATCAATGAGCAACTCCAGTCGCTGCACCTCCGCAAAGACGAGCTGATAGCCCAGAAAGCCAATAACAGCGTAGATGAACAACTGCGCTCTATCGAAAAATCCATCCATTACGAACAAAAAGCCATGGAGGCCAAACGTAATAAGATGGAAGAATACAATATGCTCACAGACCGGCTGGAGCTCGCACCCAATCCGGATGAACAGCAGTTCCATGAAAATATTACAGGCGCTGAACAGATGAAAACAGCGCACGATAAACAACTGGAAACATTACAGGAAGAAATTTTTCATCACAAAAGCAGCCTCGCCGCAGAAAGGACACAGGTATCAAAGCTGGAAGAAGAAATAGATTCCTTCCTGCACCGGAAAAATAATATCCCTTATGAGCTGATCCGTATCCGTCAGCAGCTGGCAAATATGCTGGATATCCAGGAAGATGACCTGCCCTTTGCCGGTGAACTGATCAAAGTAAAAGATGCAGAGATCCATTGGGAAAGCGCCATCGAAAAAGTATTGCACAACTTCGGCCTGCGCCTCCTTGTACCCGAAGAATATATCCTGGACATCAACCGCTACATCAATTCCAATAACCTGCAAACCCGCCTCGTATACCACAAAGTAGAAGAGGAGAGTTATACCATGTTGCGGATGCCTTCTGAAAAAGAAAGCCTGCTGCAAAAAATAGATATCAAACCCGGCACCATCTTCAAGGAATGGTTACAGAACCAGCTGCTCGATCAGTTCGATTATACCTGTACCGACGACATGACTGTATTCAACCGTTGCCGGAAAGCAGTAACTTCCAACGGACTAACGCGGCAGGCTACACGCCATGAAAAAGATGATCGCCCTAACCGTTCCCAGAAAAATAATTATGTGCTGGGATGGAACAACAAAAACAAATTGCGCCTGTTAAAAGAAGAACAGGATGAATGCAACAAGAATATTGAAACACTGCAGCATAGCATTTCCCAGCTGGAAGACAGCAGGAAAGCCATTGCCAATATCAATGCGCTGCTGAACGCATTGCTGTCGCTGCGTAACTACAGTGAAATCAACTGGCAGATCCATGCCGCCGTCATTGAATCATTTGCACGCGAAAAAGCAACGCTGCTCAAAACCAGCGATAAATACCAGGTGATCTGTGATCAGCTGGACGATATTACCCTGCAAATACAAGGCAAGGAAAAAGAGAAAGAAGGCACCCTCCAGGAAAAAGGCCGCCTGGACGATAAAGCCGCGGAGAAACTGCGCCACTTCAATCAACTGAAGGCCAATAAACTGGACGACGTTTCCCTGCAATACGTGCTGGAATACCTTACAGATCTGTCGCTGACCGAACCGGCGGAAACAACCCTTGAGCTGGCATCTTACCGGAAACGGGCAGATGATAACATGAAGGCAACCATGCACGACGCGATGCGTCTGACCGCGGAAAAAGAAGCTGAAATCACCCGGCAGCTGGCAGCATTTGTGATGCCGCCAAAATCCATCCACGATACCTTCCCCGACTGGCTCGGTGATGTTACGGATCTGCAGCCGCATGTGAAATACCTCGACGAATTTACCTCGCTCTATGAGCGGATTAAATTCCAGCGGCTCATTGAACATAAAGAACGTTTCCGTAAATACATGGACACCAGCATGCTCAATGCCATCACCAACTACCGGGCATGGATATACGGACAGGAAGACCTGATACGCGAAGTAATGGAAGACCTGAACGAACCGTTACGCAACATCACCTTCAATAAAAATCCGGATACCTACCTCCAACTGGAATGCCGCCATGTACGTGATGTGGAGATCCGGAACTTCAAGGAAAAACTCAGCAACGCAGTACCGGATTCTTATAAATATCAACTTGAAAAAGATGAAGCCTATGGCGATCAGCTGTTTGAAAATATTAAACTGCTCATCACCGAGTTACAACAAAACGAAGCATGGCGCCGCAAAGTAACGGATGTACGCAACTGGCTCGACTTCGGCGCAAAAGAATTCTATGTGGCCGACAACAAGGCATTCAAATATTACGAGGATACGGCTAGTCTTTCCGGTGGCGAAAAAGCACAGTTCACCTACACCATCCTGGGAGCCGCCATTGCCTACCAGTTTGGTATCAATGAAGCCAACCGTCAACACCGCAGCCTGCGCTTCATCACAGTAGATGAAGCCTTCAGCAAACTGGACCCTGAAAAGAGTCACTACCTCATGGAATATTGCGGACAACTGAACCTGCAGCTACTGGTAGTAACGCCACTGGACAAACTGAATATTGCAGAACCATATATCCATGCGTGTCATTTTGTAGCAAATAAAAACAAACGCGACTCCGTGGTATACAACTTCACGATGGAAGAATACCGCGACAGGAAGAAAGAGTTCGAATCCATGGCGGCAATGTCCTAAGCGAAGGTTGTCTTTCTCGCTGATTACGCTGATTATACTGATTACTTTGATTTTACTTTTGGATTTTTTTGGATTTTTAGATTAATAATAAGGGAGATAAAAGCGAACCTATCTGCTTATATCTCCCTTAATCCTTTATAAAATCCAAAAGTAAAATCAAAGTAATCAGTATAATCAGCGTAATCAGCGAGAAAGACAACCTTCGCTTAGGACATTGCCGCCAGAGCGGGTTCTGGTTGGCATTGCGGCTCCCGTCCCATTTGTTTGCGGCCCCATTCGCTCAGCAGGGTAATAAAGGGCAGTAGTTCCCTGCCCGTATCCGTTAGCTGGTATTCCACGCGGGGCGGCACCTCCAGGTATACATGGCGGGTAACCAGGTCGTCGTCCTCCAGTTCACGCAGCACTTGTGTGAGCATTTTAGGGGTTATACCGGTCATGATCCTCCGTAGTTCTCCATATCTTTTCACCCCGTTTCTCAGGTGGTAAATAACACGCCCCTTATGCTTGCCGCCAATCCGTTGGAAAGCGTAATCAACCGCGCAAATCGTGTCAGTATGAATATTTTTTCCGGATTTCTTCATTTTTTTGGCATTGATTATCAGCAATAGTATCCATCTGGTACCTACATTCCCAAATGGTGCATACTTGTCTTATATGAAGTTAGGGAGCAATTTTGTGAAAGAAAAAAATAGTTCTTATGAAAGCAATACAACAAGTAGCATTCGGACTGGAGAGTTTACAGCTCAAAGAAATACCCACTCCCATAGCCGGGCCTGGTGAAGTACTGGTAAAAATAGAAGCCGCGGCACTCAATTACCTCGATGTAGCCCTTGCTACCGGAACTTACAGCAAGGAATTGCCGCTGCCGCGCATTCCCACTTCCGATGGCGCCGGCGTGGTAGCCGCCATCGGTGATAACGTTACCAAATGGCAACCGGGCGATCGGGTGGCCATTCATTACAACCAGCTCTGGCAGTATGGCCTGGCCACCGCCGGTACCAATCATATCAGAACCGGTGTAAGCACGCCCGGCCTGCTGGCAGAATATGCAGTGATCCCTGAATATGCACTGGTACGCACTCCTGCCAATTTAACCAGCGTGGAAGCCGCTACATTGCCTGTTGCCGGCGTTACCGCATGGACAGGCCTGATGGGCTATGCTGGTATCAAGGCAGGGCAAACCGTACTTACACAAGGCACCGGCGGCGTCTCCCTTTTTGCCATGCAAATCGCATTGGCAGCAGGCGCGAAGGTGATTGCCACCAGCAGTCATCCGGATAAACTGAAGAAATTACAGGAGCTGGGCGCCCACGAAGTAATCGATTATAAAAAATATCCCAACTGGCATGAAGAAGTAAAACGTATCACGGGCGGGGAAGGTGTACATGCTACCTTGGATATTGCCGGCGCCGCCACCATCGTTAATTCTGTTAAGTCGGTAGGCTTCAATGGCTTTGTGGGCCTGGTAGGCTTCATTGAAGGCGCACAGCTGCCGGTAGACCTGTTTACAGTTGTAGGCAGCTATATCCGGCTGCAGGGCTACTCTGTAGGCAGCCTGAAAAGTTTCCAGGAGCTGGCTGCCGCAATAGAAGTAAATGATATCCACCCGGTAATAGACAGCGTATTCCCTGTAAGCGAGGCGCAGGAAGCATTCAGGTATATGGGCGGCGGTAATTATTTGGGGAAAGTAGTAATAGAAATGAAGTAAAGTGGTGAACATATAAACGTCCTGCGCATCGGCAGGACGTTATACCAAGTAAACCATTACACTAAAATTATTGTTTCAAGATAGTAAAAACAAGTTGAAAAGCGGGTTATTTCCTTGTTAAGGTGATGATAACATTATATTTTTATCAATACATGACAAACATCAGTTTCATGGATATCTTCACCTGCTACCTTTGCATCAATAATTGAACATTATGCCTTCAGTAGAAATACTATCCAGAATACAGTTTGCCTTTACCATTGCCTTCCATTACATCTATCCTCCGCTGAGTATAGGGCTGGGACTGTGCCTCGTGATCATGGAGGGCCTGTACCTCAGAACCGGTTTGTCGCTTTACAAGGACATTACACGATATTGGATTAAAATATTCGCATTGATCTTCGGGATCGGCGTAGCCACCGGCATTGTAATGGAATTTGAATTCGGCACTAACTGGGCTACTTATTCACATTACGTAGGCGACATTTTCGGAAGCGCGCTGGCAGCGGAAGGCATCTTTGCATTTGCGATGGAATCTGCCTTCCTGGGTGTATTGTTGTTTGGCTGGAACCGCGTTCACAAAGGCGTACATTTCTTTTCTACGTGTATGGTGGCGCTGGGCTCTATCTTTTCTGCATTGTGGATCGTTATTGCCAATTCCTGGCAGCAAACGCCAACTGGTTACCGCATAGAAGGGCATGATCTGCAGGCGCGCGCAGTAGTTACTGATTTCTGGGAGATGGTGTTTAACCCTTCTTCGGTCGACAGGTTCTCACATGTGATCATTGGTTCCTTTCTCGCCGGCTCTTTCCTCGTGATGAGCGTTGCCGCCTGGTATGTACTTAAAAACCGCTTTGTCAAACATGCACAGGCTATGTTTAAAGTAGGCCTGGGCGTAGCTGTAATTGCTGCGCTGATGCAGCTTTTCACCGGTCACCGTTCCGCTCACTATGTAAGCAAATATCAACCCGCCAAACTGGCTGCTATGGAAGGGCACTACGATAGTTCTGCAGTAGCGCCCATGTATATTGTGGGTTGGGTAGATAATAAAAATGAAAAAACAACCGGCATAAAAATTCCGGGAGGCCTTTCTTTCCTTACGCATGGCAGCTTCTCCGCCCCGGTAGAAGGTCTCAGAGCCACGCCCAAGGCAGACAGGCCCGGCGCAGTGAACTTTGTATTCCAGATGTATCATTTGATGATTACGATCGGCATGATACTCATAGGACTTACGCTGCTGGCCGTTTTCTTTTTATGGAGAAAGAAACTGTTTAACCAGCGCTGGCTGATGATCATATTTGCATGGGCGGTACTGCTGCCGCAAATAGCCAACCAGGTAGGCTGGTATGCCGCCGAAGTAGGGCGCCAGCCCTGGGTGGTGTACAAATTGTTGCGCACATCTGATGCACTGTCGCGTAAAGTAACCGCAGACCAGGTAATGTTCTCGCTGATATTATTTACGCTGGTATATATGTTGCTGTTTACGCTGTTTATCTATCTGCTAACGCGGAAAATACAGCACGGACCAGATGTTTCAGAGAATGCTGAAATTGAATACGACGGCTATTATCACGATAATATAACTTACCATCCCACTAAATTATAACTCATGGAAACAATTCTCGGACTGGATCTTCCCACCTGGTGGTTTTTAGTGATTGGCGGATTGATCACTGGTTATGGTGTGCTGGATGGCTTCGACCTGGGGGCTGGTGCTTTGCACCTGTTTTTTAAAAAAGAAGAAAGCCGGCGCCTGGTGCTGAATGCGATAGGACCGGTATGGGATGGAAATGAGGTATGGCTGGTAATTGCCGGCGGGGCTTTGTTTGCCGGTTTTCCGCTGGTATACGGCGTGGTATTATCTACCTTCTACATTCCCTTTATGTTATTCCTCGTAGCCCTCATCTTCCGGGCTATTTCAATAGAATTCAGGAGCAAGGAAACCTGGCTCTGGTGGCGCAAAATGTGGGATATCAGTTATACCGTGTCCAGTACCGGTATTACGCTGTTGCTGGGGTTGGTATTGGGCAACCTCATTCACGGTCTCCCGATAAATAAGGAACATGAATTTACCGGCACGCTGCTCACCTTTTTTAATCCTTATGCAATACTGATTGCTTTTACCACCTTATCGCTGTTCATGCTGCATGGTTCTATTTACCTGGTAATGAAAACGGAAAACAGGCTGTACACCAGGCTTACGGTGATAGTGAACAACTGCAGCAAGTTCTTCATTCTCTGCTTTATCCTAACGTCAATGGCTACCCTTATTTATGTGCCGCATATGACGTTTCAGTTTAAATCACATCCGCAGCTCTTCCTGCTGCCCATGCTGGCGGTACTGATCCTGCTGAATATCAAAAGAAATGTGGATGCCCGTAGATATTACACCGCCTTCCTCTATTCTTCTATTATCACTGCCTGTTTGCTTATCCTCTTCGCGGTAGGCCTGTATCCCAACATTGTGATATCTACTACTGATCCTGCTTATAGTATCAGCATTTATGCAGCGGCGTCTTCTGTTAAGTCGTTGAAAATTATGCTGCTCATTGCAGCCATAGGCACCCCGATGGTAATTGGATATACTACTTTCTTATTCTGGACATTCCGGGGCAAAGTGAAGCTGAACGAGATGAGCTATTAGATATTAGCTATTGGCTTAAAAAACAGGTCCCCGCAAGAAATTGCAGGGACTTACCATTTAACCTATATTCTGTACTGTAGCATTGTGTTGATGATCTCCCGAAAGTCGCCAGTTATCATTTTCCCGGTATCCTATCTTTTATCAGGAGAGATGTATTTAAGACGGCCTGCTTTGATAAAAGTTTAACCGGTTTAAAAAAATTTCTGAAAATAATTCCGGGAAGCCGAAATTAGTACCCAGAATTGATCACTTCCATGAATCGTATCGACCGGCTTACCGCCATTCTCATACAACTACAGGGTAAAAAAATAGTAAAGGCAGCGGAAATCTCTGACCGCTTTAACATTAGCTTAAGAACGGTATACAGGGATGTAAAAGCCCTGCAGGAAGCCGGCGTGCCCATTGGTGCGGAAGCGGGTACCGGCTATTATATCGTGGAAGGGTATCATCTGCCCCCTGTGATGTTTTCCAAAGAAGAGGCAGCCGCACTCCTGACCGGGGAAAAACTGATGGAACAATTCAGTGACCACAGTAACCGGAAACAGTTTAGTCTTGCTATGGAAAAGATCCGTTCCGTACTCCGTGGAACAGAAAAGGACTACCTCGAATCACTGGATGAAAACATCGCCGTATTGAGGTACCGGCCTGTAGTAACGGATGCGGCGGAGTTCCCCAACCGGTTCCTTTCCGATATTCAGCAAGCCCTGGGCATGAACCAGGTGATCAGTATGGAGTACTTTTCCTTCCAGGAGGAAGTGGCCACCCGCAGGGAAGTAGAACCAATAGGTATTTTTCATAGCAGCGCCAACTGGCACCTGATCGCCTTCTGCAAGCTCCGGCAGGGCTACCGCGACTTCCGGGTAGACCGTATCCGTAAATTAACCGTGCTGCCGGCCACTTATAAGAAAAACAAGCATCTTTCTTTGCAGGACTACCTGGAACAGCAGCGCAGCCGGAACAGCGAAAATACCTATCTCGTTAAAATAGCGCTGGACAACGATATGTTGCGGTATGTAAGGGAACAGAAGTATTATTATGGCCTTATGGACGAAAAAGTGGTGGGCGATAAAACAGAGCTTACATTCCTCCAGGCCTCCCTGGGCCATTTCGCCAGGTGGTTGATTATGTTTGGCAACCGGGTGGAAGTGCTGCAGCCCCAGGAGCTCAAAACCGCTATCGGAGATCTTGTAACAGAACTCCACGGACATTATTTATAAATCCGGAAATGCTGCTGACATAAGGTTGTCACTCCCAGGCTGTTCTTTTGTATTGTGATCAAAAACAATACAAATATGAAAAAGCTCAGCAATTGCTATGTATTCCTGTTCAATGGCTACTCCGACTGGGAACCCGCGCTGGCCATGTATGGCCTGGGAAGCTTCACAGATACCAACATCGTTACCTTTTCCTTTACCGGCGAACCCGTTACTTCCGGCGGGCAGCTAAAGATACAACCCCGTGCAAGTCTTGATGAGGCATTGAAAGCGGATATCGACCTGCTGATACTTCCTGGAGGTGCGGCCATGGAAAATGATTCCAATGCTGCAATCATTCCACTTGTTAAACAACTGCTGGCACAGCAAAAAACAGTCGCGGCTATCTGCGGCGCCACTGTGCTGCTGGGGCAGCACGGCTTCCTGGACAACATTGCCCATACCAGCAATCACCCTGAAGTGCTAAAGCAACAGGCCCCTGCTTATAAAGGCGCCGGAAAATACCTGGATGAACCCGCAGTAGCTGATAAGCAGATCATAACCGCCAGCGGTACTGCAATGACAGCCTTTGCCAAAGCTATCTATCAGCATTTTAATTTACTGGAGATAGAACCCCTGAAGTTTTGGTTTGGCTTCTTTGATCATTCGGCTGTTCTTCCGGAGATGTTATCTGCGGCGCCCTTTCATTTCTTCTATCAGCGTTACGAAACTAATTATGCCGGTATGCTGTCGCTCGTACGCACCGCTATTAAAGACGTGTACCGGGAGGCCATCAACGCCGGACTGGAAATATGCGGCGCCCCCGAATGGCACTACCGCAACTTCGACGGAAAACCAGATACCGTATTCACCCTGGATATCGGCCTGCCGGTAACGGCCGTGCAAACAGTTACAGCGCCGTGGCAATGCGAAACACTGCCCGCCTTCAACTGCGTAAGCATGCAGCACAAAGGCCTCTGGGAACAGCTCATCACTACCTACGGGCAGCTGTTTACCGGTATCGGTATACTGGGTATGGAGGTAACCGGCTATACGCGGGAACAATACCTCCGGTATAATTTTGAACAACCGGCGCAGAATATCACCAACATACAGATTGGGTTACGCTAGCCGGCGTAAACATCCCCTGGCACTCCCCGGGGGATTTTAACTCTTAAAACAATGAAAGTCTATATCATCATGGGATGGCTGCTGCTCATCACCTTTGCATTTGATATACAATTAACATTTAAAAATATGAGTAAACTGGATTTAACAAAGGAATTCAAACAGTACTATACTGCCGCGTTAGTACCTGAACTGGTTACCATAGAAAAGGGACTGTTTGTAACTATCACAGGCAAAGGGGATCCCAATGGTCCCATGTTTAGTGAAGTAACGGCAGCGTTGTATGCAGTGGCATATGGTATTAAGTTCAGCAGCAAGCAAAGGGGCCGCGACTTTACCGTGAGCAAGCTGGAAGGTTTCTGGTGGGTAAACGTTAATACCGCAGATCCGCTGCAGGTACCCCGCGATCAATGGCACTACGAACTGGCCATCAGGATGCCGGACGACATCACCCGCCAGCAGTTTTCCGAAGCAGTGCTTGCTGCAGAGAAAAAGAAGAAGTCTGTTTTTATCAGGCAGGTGGATTTAAAGCATATAGAAGAGGGGCTGAGTGTTCAGCTGATGCATATTGGTCCTTATAGTGAAGAGCCGGTATCATTGAAAAAGATGGAGGAGTTCATGCTTCAGCAGGGGTTGCGCATGAATGGGCGGCATCATGAAATTTACCTGTCGGATTTCAGGAAAACGGCGCCGGAAAAGCTGAAAACGATATTAAGACACCCGGTAAGTAAGTAGCTGATGATGGGCGGAGCACATCTTACCAAAAACAGTTAGTCGGTTAACCCGAGTTGTATAATGGCTTGTTGTGCAGCGATCTGGCTGGCATCTTTTTTATTGAAGGCTTTGCCGCTGCAAATGAGTTCGCCGTCTACTACAGCCCCTACGGTGAAGATGCGCCGGCCGTTGTCCATCTGTTCTTCGAGGAGTTCGAATTCCAGTGTTTTGCCATTTTTATTGGCCCAGCCGTATAATTTGTTCTTGTGGTTCATTTCCACGGTTTCCAGCAGTTCCATGTCTATATAAGGCATGATAATGCGTTTATGCACAAACTGTTGGGTTTTATTATAGCCGCGGTCGAGGTATACAGCACCTACGAGGGCTTCGAGGGTGTTGCCGAATATCTGGCTTATTTTGAGGAAGCTGTTGTATTTGTCGTAGATGGTGAGCTTTCTTAAGCCCATTTTGATGGCAATGTCGTTCAATTGTTGCCGGTTAACGATCTTGGAGCGCATCTCGGTTAAATATCCTTCTGTTTTATAGGGATATTTTTTAAAGAGATAGTCACCCACAATGGCGCCGAGAATAGCGTCACCGAGGTATTCCAGCCTTTCGTTGCTTTCCAGGAATTTTTCTTTACTGGAACGATGGCTCAGGGCCACTTCATAAAGGGCAAAGTTACCAGGCGGGAAGCCCAGCAGGTTGTGCAGCTCTTTATATAAGTGCCTTTTTTTGGAAACAAGTCGATATAAAAAACCTGGCAGTAAACTCACACAATCAAGATCAAGGAACAAATTTTTTGAAAATCACGGAAGCATTATGTCCGCCAAACCCGAAGGTGTTGGACAATGCAGCGTTTACTTCTCTCCTTTGTGCGATATTAAAAGTAAAATTCAGCTTCGGGTCTAACTGCGGGTCGTCAGTGAAGTGGTTGATCGTAGGAGGAACTATGCCATCGAGGATAGACATAATTACGGCTATGGATTCAACGGCGCCGGCAGCCCCGAGTAAGTGCCCTGTCATGGATTTTGTAGAGCTGATGTTCATTTGATAGGCATGCTCTTCAAAAACGCGCTGAATGGCTTTTACTTCGGCAATATCTCCCAACGGAGTGGAAGTACCGTGAACGTTGATGTAATCGATTTCGTTGGCCTGCATTCCGGCATCTGCCAAAGCGTTCCGCATTACATTTAAAGCGCCCAGTCCTTCCGGATGTGGGGCTGTGATGTGATATGCGTCTGCTGTAGCGCCGCCGCCGGCTAACTCTGCGTATATCCTGGCGCCTCTTTCCTGTGCGTGTTCTAACGACTCCAGTATCAGTGCGCCAGCTCCTTCGCCCATCACAAAACCATCGCGGTCAAGATCAAAGGGTCTGGAAGCAGTTTTGGGATCTTCATTCCTTTCTGACAGGGCCTTCATGGCGTTGAAGCCACCAACACAAGGCTCGTTGATCACATTTTCCGATCCGCCGGTAACCACCATATCGGTTTTGCCGTAACGGATACTGTACATCGCCTCAATGATAGCATTGGTAGCAGATGCGCAGGCTGATACAACGGAAAAGTTGGGCCCCCTGAAACCGTGACGGATAGAAATATAGCCGGCAGCGATATCAAGAATAAGCCTTGGAATTAGAAAAGGACTGAAGCGGGGCGTACCATCCCCAGTATGGAAATCTCTCAGCTCGTGACTGAAATTGATCATCCCTCCAACACCAGTGCCCCATATCACTCCAACACGATCAGCATTGATCTTGTCTTTATTGATATTGGCGTCTAGTATCGCCTGATCTGCGGCAATTACAGCCGTTTGTGTAAAGGGGTCCATTTTACGGGCCTCTTTTTTGTCCAGGTAGTTAGCAGGATCAAAATTTTTCAGTTCGCAAGCAAAACGGGTTTTGAACTTGGAAGCATCAAATTGCTTGATATAATCCGCGCCGGATACACCGTTCGTCAATCCGTGCCAGAAATCGGCCACAGTATTGCCGAGCGGTGTAAGAGCGCCTAAACCTGTAACGACAACTCGTCTTGGTTGCATTAAAACAATTCTGATTAGGAGGATTATTTTACATGTTCTTCCAGGTAAGCAACTGCCTGGCCAACAGTAGTAATAGTTTCAGCTTGTTCGTCAGGAATGGAGATGTTGAATTCTTTTTCGAATTCCATAATCAGTTCTACCGTATCCAAAGAGTCAGCGCCTAAGTCATTGGTGAAGCTGGCTTCAGGAGTTACCTCGGCTTCGTCAACGCCCAATTTGTCAATGATGATCTTTTTAACTCTTGATGCAATGTCTGACATAATTTTAAGTGTTTTTGGTTTAAAACTTGACTGCAAAAATATAATTTTTATTGAATTGCCAACAGATAGCCCGAATTTTAAGGACGCTCTAACCTGGCCAATCTCACCAAACCCAATACAGTAAACATATTCATAGCTTTGTTAATAAAAGAATTTATATATTTTTGATACTGGCTGGATTACAGATTTGCATATTTTACCACAAAAGTCGCCTTTTTCGGGACAATTACGCCATTCTCTGAAATCCAAAACATATAAATCTTAAAATATCTCCATTCAACCGGCTATTTAGCCACTTATCTAAAGCATTAACGCTATTTAACAGTTGCCGGGAGCATTCAGCCTCCTCAATGCGTAAATTTGTCCGGCTTGTGAGATAGTATCCCTTCAGGAGCCTGTTTCTCTGTTATGAATCAGTAGCAAAAGTTAGAAAAACACATATAAATAAGATATGGCCATCACCAAAAAGACCGTTCGCACAATAGTTATATTGGCCGCAGCCGGTATCGTCATTTACCTCGCTTTTAAGAAAATAGCCGGCAAAAAATCAGCCGGAGAGCCGGCCGCTGCGGCATCCGGCGCAAAAGCAGGCGCTTCCCGGCTGCTGCTTACCGATGCCTGGGTTGTTAAAACATCCCGGCTCGACCAATCTATTGAAGCAAGCGGCACCTTGCAGAGCAATGAAGAAGTAGAAGTGAAACCGGAAATTAATGGCCGCATCACACACCTCTATTTTAAAGAAGGAACCACTGTAAGAAAAGGAGATCTGCTGGTTAAACTGTATGACGAAGACCTCAGAGCACAGCTTCAGAAGCTCAAATTACAGCAGCAACTGGCCAAAACAACCCTGGAACGCCAGGAAAACCTCCTTAAAATAAATGGAATCAGCCAACAGGACGTAGATGTGACCCGCAACCAGGTAAGCGCCTACGGAGCCGATATGGAGTATACCCAAACCCAGTTGCAGAAAACAGAACTACGCGCTCCCTTCAGCGGTAAGCTCGGTTTACGCAACGTAAGCGAAGGCGCCATCGTGTCGTCCCTTACCATTATTACCACCCTCCAGCAAATAGATCCGCTGAAAATGGACTTCTCCGTGGCCGAGAAATACCGCAACGCCATCAAAAATGGCGACCAGGTCAACTTCCTGGTATCCGGTGACAATAAAGAATATAAAGGCAGCATTTATGCCATTGATCCGAAAATAGATCTTACCACCCGTACTGTAAAGCTCCGTGCTATCGTTCCTAATAATAACGGTATCCTGTTCCCCGGCTCCTTTGCCAAAGTGAAAATTTTGCTGAAAGACCTCCCGGATGCTATGTTGATACCGTCACAGGCCGTTATTCCCGGTACCCGTGATAAAAAAGTAATCATTGCCGATAAAGGCCAGGCCAAGTTTGTAACAGTAGAAACAGGCATCAGAACCGAAAGCAGTGTACAGATCACCAGTGGCCTACAACCTGGTGACACGGTTATTACCACTGGTATTCTCCAGCTGAAGCCAGGCATGCAGTTGAAGTACAATAAGATACAATAATAGTTTTCCCAACGGCACTACCAACGGCAGCATCGCTGCCAACAGGAAAGCCCGGCAGAAAACCTGAAAATAATTATCATGAGTTTACCTTCATTATCTCTCAAACGCCCCGTATTTGCTATCGTGATGAATATCATTATCGTGATATTCGGCCTGGTGGGCTTTACTTTTCTGGGGGTAAGGGATTTCCCGGCGATCGATCCGCCTGTCGTGAACGTACGCACCTCGTATGCAGGCGCTAACTCCGATATCATCGAAACACAGATCACCGAACCACTGGAAAAACAGATCAATGGTATCGCAGGCATCAAAAATATTTCTTCCAGCAGCAGCCAGGGAAGCAGCAACATCACCGTGGAATTTGAACTTGGAGAAGACCTGGAAGGCGCTACCAACGATGTGCGTGATAAAGTATCACAGGCGCTGCGCCAGCTGCCACCCGATATTGATGCTCCACCCGTAGTATCCAAGCAGGACGCCAACTCCGACCCCATCATCTCCATGACGGTGCAGAGCAACACCCGCAACCAGCTGGAAGTAACCGAATACGCCTCCAACGTACTCCTGGAAAAACTGCAAACCATTCCCGGCGTAAGCGCCATACAGATATGGGGAGAAAAAAAATACGCCATGCGTATCTGGATGGACCCTGCCAGGTTATCGTCCTACAGCCTTACCCCCGGCGATGTACAGGCCGCCCTGTTACGCGAAAACGTGGAACTGCCCTCCGGCAAAATTGCCGGCAACGCCACCGACTTTACCGTACGTACCTTCGGACGGCTGGTATCTGAAGACGATTTCAACGGCCTGATCATTAAAAATGTAAACGGCAGCGAGATACGCATCCGCGACATCGGCCAGGCAGTGCTGGGACCTGAAAACGAAGAAACCGTGCTGAAAGAATCCGGTAGCCCGATGATTGCACTCGCCCTCATCCCGCAGCCCGGATCCAACTATGTAGCCATTGCAGAAGAATTCTATAAAAGATTCGAACAACTGAAAAAAGATATCCCGGAAGATTATTCCGTAAATATTGCAATGGATAACACCCGCTTCATCAAACAATCGATCGATGAAGTAGAAGAAACCCTCATAGTAGCACTGGTACTCGTAATTATTATTGTATACCTGTTCTTCCGCGACTGGCTCATGGCGCTCCGTCCGCTGATAGATATCCCCGTATCCTTAATCGGCGCCTTCTTTATTATGTACGCCTGCGGCTTTACCATTAATATCCTCACCCTGCTGGCCATTGTACTGGCCACCGGCCTGGTAGTGGATGATGGTATTGTGGTAACAGAAAATATTTATAAGAAGATAGAACAGGGAATGCCTCGTATGAGGGCTGCACGCGAAGGATCTGAAGAAATATTCTTTGCCGTAATCGCTACGTCGATCACACTGGCCTTTGTATTCTTACCGATCATCTTCCTCCAGGGCTTCGTGGGACAACTGTTCCGTGAATTTGGCATCGTGGTGGCCGGCGCAGTAATCATCTCTGCCTTTGTATCACTCACGTTAACGCCTGTACTAAACGTGAAGCTGGGCCGTAAAACACATACCCATTCCTGGTTTTATACCAAAACGGAACCTTTCTTCCGCTGGATGGAAGACGGATACAGAAAATCGCTGGAATCGTTTATGCGTATCCGTTGGGTAGCCGGGCTAATCATCGTCGGCTGCCTGGCAATGATTTACTTCCTCTTTAAAACGTTGCAGTCGGAACTGGCGCCACTGGAAGACCGTAGCACTTTCCGCCTGTCCATTACCACTCCGGAGGGCACCGCATTCGATTACATGGATAATTATGTGGATAAGCTCACTAAGTTCATGATGGATTCTATTCCTGAAAAGAAAATCATCCTGAGCGTAACTTCTCCCGGCTTCAGTGGCTCCGGTGCGGTAAACACCGCCTTTGCCAACGTAATGCTCACAGAGCCTCACGATCGAACCCGCTCCCAGAAAGACATCGTGAATATGGTAAACCGGAGCATGAACAAGTTTCCGGAGGGTAAAGTTTTTGCCATTGAATCCCAGACTATCCAGGTAGGCCGCCGCGCGGGATTGCCGGTGTCTTTTGTGTTGGAACATATCAACTTCGACAGTCTTACCAGGGTGCTGCCCAAGTTTATGGAGGAAGTGGGCAACAGCCCTGTTTTTCAGGGAACGGATGTGGACCTGAAATTCAATAAACCGGAACTGCGCATACATATTAACCGCGATAAAGCAACACAACTCGGCGTATCTGTACAGGATATATCCTCCACACTGCAGCTGGCACTGAGTAACCTCCGCTATGGTTATTTTATCAGGAATGGTAAACAATACCAGGTAATGGGACAGGTGTTCCGCGCCGACCGTGATGATCCAATGGATCTGCAAAACCTTTATGTACGTAACTCACGTGGCGAAGCGATACAGCTCGATAACGTGGTAAGTATAGAAGAAGAAACCAGTCCGCCGATCATTTATCACTTTAACCGTTACAAATCCGCTACGGTGTCAGCAGGATTGGCGCCGGGCAAAACTATTGGCGATGGTATCACCGAAATGTACCGGATCTATAATAAACTGCAAAATGAAAGTGTGCTGAATGAATCCTTTAATACCGCCTTGTCCGGTTCCTCCCGCGACTATGCGGAAAGCGGCTCCAATACTATGTTTGCATTAGGACTGGCATTGGTACTCATTTACCTGGTATTAGCCGCACAGTTTGAAAGCTGGGTGGATCCGCTGATCATCATGTTAACGGTACCACTGGCATTTGCCGGAGCGTTGCTGTCGCTATGGGTATTTGACCAAACCTGGAATATCTTCTCTCAGATCGGTGTAATTATGCTGATAGGGCTGGTAACGAAGAATGGTATCCTGATCGTGGAATTTGCCAACCATCAGCGTGATACCGGGATGGCAAAAGCCGATGCCGTAATCCATGCCTCCTCGATGCGTTTACGTCCTATCCTGATGACGAGCCTCGCTATGGCGCTGGGTGCGTTGCCGATTGCGATGTCGCTCGGCGCTGCCGCCACCAGCCGCATTCCGCTGGGAATCGTTATAGTGGGTGGAATCATCTTTTCACTGGTGTTAACTTTATTTGTAATTCCGGCGATGTATACCTTCCTGTCGCGCAGAGGCAGAAGTAATAATACTGACGAGGAAGACGAAATGGCAAACAATGAGGAAGCACAGGTAGCAGCAGCACATGCCTGATAATAACAGATTTGAATGATCACGATTATGCTATTTATGATGAAAAATATAAAGAAGTGTTTCTTCTTATTCCTGTTACTCCTAAGTGTGGGTGCGTTAAAGGCACAGCAACAGGTGCTTACCCTTGAACAGGCAATAGATGTGGCGCTGAAAAACAACTTTGATATTCGCCTGGCCAGGAATACAGCTGAACTGTCTGCTAACGACTACGCCTATGCGAATTTTGCATTTGTACCGCGCGTGAATGCCACTGCAGGTACTACCTGGAATAGCACCGCTACCAAACAGGAGTTTGTAAACGGTACCAAACGCGATACCAGCGGCATCAAGGGCAACAATCTCACTGGCAACGTAACCCTCAGCTGGACGTTGTTTGACGGTTTAAAGATGTTCGCTACACGCAATAAAATAGCATCTATCCGCGACCTAGGGGAACTGGCCATAAAAGACCAGGTGCAGAATTCCATCTCTACTATCATCGGCGGATACTATAACATTGTACAACAAAAGCAACAGTTGAAGGCCCTGGCAGAGCAGATGTCCATCTCCGAAGAACGGGTAAAATTGTCTGACGCCAAATTCAGTACAGGTCTCGCGCCCAAAACGGATCTGCTGCAATCAAAAGTAGACCTGAATGCGCAGAAGGCATTATACATCCGCCAGCAAACGCTGATAGAACAAAGTAAAGCCCTGCTGAACCAGTTGATGGCCGTACCCGCCGGCGCTACCGGATATGACGTGGTAGATTCCATTCCGCTTAACAGCGGGCTATCCTTTTCGGTGCTACAACAAAACATTGCTAACAACAATACCGCTATTAAAGTACAGCAACAGAATGTGAATATTTCTGCCCTGACGGTCAGGGAGCGTAAAGCAGATTACTTCCCTGTTATCTCCTTCAATTCAGGATATAATTATAACAGGAATACTTCCAATGCTGCATCTAACGCATTCAGTCCCCGTTTCAGCCGGAATGCCGTTTTCAACTACGGCTTCACCGCTGCTATCCCTATCTTCAATGGATTTAATGTAAAAAGACAGGTGCAAAATGCGCGGATCGACTTTGATTTCCAGAATATCACATTGGATAACGTAAGATCCCAGGTAGACCTGTCGCTCAACAACGCGTTCAAAGACTACGAATACTATAAAAAACAAGTGTCGCTGGAAGAAGAAACAAACGATCTTGCCAGAGAGAATGCGATGGTTGCGCTGGAGCGCTTCAAACAAGGCGTATCTACCATTCTTGAAGTAAAAATAGCGCAACAAAGCCTGGAAGATTCCTATTACCGGCTTATACAGGCGCGTTATAATGCCAAGCTTGCGGAAACAGAACTGGGTCGCCTGAACGGCGCATTGCTGCAATAGATTATTTTTTTATATCAGAAGCGGATAAGTAAGGGAGATATATCCTGCTTATCCGCTTCTTTTTTTGATCTTATCATCAACTGTACGGGCATGAACAGGCACTTGTATCATTAACGAACACATTAAATAATAGACAATATAAAAAGGATTACCACTCAAAGCTGATTCGTCCGGCATGATTTTGCAAATATCTCCACCGGATTATAAAACACGATACACATGTTACGCTACATTATGCTTACTTTAAGCGGCATTATCTGCTTTACCTACATATGTACAGCCCAGGAGCTGCGGGTGGTAAACCGCGCAATGGTCAGCGACTCCATTATCCATTTGAACGAAGCGCCAGGCGCAGGAATAGCCTGGATTAAAAATAAACAATTTGCCAGTGGCACTATTGAGTTTGATGTAAAAGGAAAGAATGTTTTGCAACAGAGTTTTGTAGGTATTGCTTTCCATGGCGTAAACGATTCTACTTATGACGCCATTTATTTCAGACCGTTCAATTTCCAGGTTCCTGAAGCCGGCAGAAGAGGGCACGCTGTGCAATACATTTCACTTCCCGGAAACGACTGGCCATTTTTAAGAGAACAATACCCCGGAAAATATGAGCATGAAGTAAATCCTTCCACAGATCCCAACAAATGGTTTCATGTAAAGATAGTAGTAACTGATAGGGAAGCAAGTACCTATCTGAATGGCGAAAGATGCTTAACAGTTACATTACTCGGCAAACAAAAAAAAGGAATGATAGGTTACTGGGTTGGTAACGGCTCCGGCGGGGACTGGAAGAATCTGAAACTAAACTAAGATTGTTGATTGATAAGTTAGAAGTCGGGCTTTGAGAACATGTGTTCTTAAAGCCTTTTTTATTTGGTGTTTAGTCACATAGAAAAGTGCGGAGCTTAGTTTCCACATAAATCCCCTCTGCAAAGGAGTCTACAGGATATACTACCTCCATCTCTGTATAGGCATCTTTGGGGATGCAAAGATGAAGAATGTTAAGTCTTACCAGAAGTTCATGGGCAGCGTCAGCGTCACTGCTAACAAGCTCCTGCTGTTCTTTAAGAATCTGTAGCATCTCATTGTAATCTTTCTCTGTCATCTTATAAATTTATCAACCAGGAAAATCAGATCTCGTCAAACCATTCAGCGCCGGTATTTCTTAATGGAACCCGACCTTGCCAGTGTATATCCTTCACAGGGTTAAAATAACCTCTGATACAATTAGGATTTCGGACGCAGATCTGTATGTGGTTTTTATCCTTAAATCCCGCGTTAGGGTAAAGCTCATTACCTTCCATGAAAACACTTCTCACAGAATCGTAGGGTATTAAATTCTTCATTTGTCTGTCGATATGCAGGTTCTCAATTACTGCACAATCGAGATTTCTTAACAATAAATCCTGTGATCCTCGTGCCGGCATATTCACGGGTAGCGTTCTTTTATCATTAACAACAGCTTTGAACAATGCATGATAGGATTCACGTACAAGGTTTAAACATGTTGCATCCAGCAAATCAAGACAGAACTTCAGATCAATAACTGCTCCCAATACCGCCGGTGAGCGGATTACTTTATTCCCCGGAGGATTACAGGCATAATCATATGCCCGTTCATAACTGTTCTCCCAGAAATAGTAGCCACTTCCCAGCCAATCATATGGCTTACTGCTGGGACTCATTTTAATACTCCCTCTCACTAATGCGTCTCTTACATCTTCTTCACAACCGTGAAAACCAAGCACCAATCCAGGCCGTGTTGCGTGAATCATTTCCATGATAGATTAACATGAACAATAAATCATAGAACCAGATTATAACTGAACGAATAGATCAGTTTAACCTGCCCTTTGCAACATACATTTACTATGGATGGAACACCTGTTGTTGTGAAAGTATTTCCGGTAAATAAACCAGCGAACAACGACACAATTTATCATTTTTTCCGGATAAAATAAACACAGGTAAAAAATACTTTCGTTTGCTACACTAAAACGAAATCTCATGAAATGCAATGTTGATATTAGTTGTATCAAAATGATACTAAAAATAAATTTGCAAAAATGAAAAGATAAAAATAATTTTTAGGTAGGAATCTTAATTAATTTTTCATCAATTAAAATTAATTGCATAATTTAGTTTTCACGTTTGTTATCAACAATAACTTCAAGTTAACTCCTCACCAAAACATATCCTCAACTCTTTCAACTCATTTAGTCATGGCACTGTATACAAAAACAACCATATCAGTAGACGAACAACAGTTCAGTCAATTCAACTTCCTGCACCTGAAACAATACATGGACCAGCACCACGAATTTGAGATAGGGATACAATACGATTGGCTATCACAATACGGATCGAATGCGGTTGCAGCAGGCAGGTCGTTACTGGGAAAAGAAATCAGCATCTGTATCAGGCCTGTCGAATCCCCGGGAGTATTCAATCAGTTGCTGTTTAATGGTATCATTACAGGAGTCCATGCCGGAAAAGAAAATAATGGTAATGCCGGCAGCTGCGTCCTTCACGGCAACAGCCCCACCATATTGCTTTCAGGTAATCCACATATGCAATCTTATGAGCAACTGGCCTTATCATCCATTGTAAACACCGTCATGAAAAACTGTTACCCCTTTGCTGTGCATCCGCAGGTGAATCCCCATTTCACACAACCGCTGAAGTATATTGTACAATACAAAGAAACCGGATTCGACTTTCTTCAGCGGCTTTCTCAGCGTTTTGGAGAACATTTCTTCTACAATGGGCAGCAAATTATTTTCGGTCAGTACAGCTCCCCAAAAAACGACCTGGTACATCAGAAAGACCTGATTGATTTCCAGCTGGAATATAAAATTTTACCCATCCATCAAACGTTTCAAACATATGAATACAGGTTACATAATATAGTATCGGAAGATAGTTGTAATGCAGCCTCCGGCAACATGAACCACCACTCGTATCACGCGGAATCAGTGAGCAGGAAACTGTATCCTTATAAAACCAGCTATAAAGTACCACATGTATTTGGCAGGAATGCCGCCGCAGAACTTTCTGCATTTACCAATCGCTTCTATAAAGGACGAATAGCAGAATTGGTTTTCATAAAAGGCAGTAGCAGGAATACCGGTCTGTGTATTGGAAACATAATTGACGTAAAGGAACAGCTATCCGCCCGTGAAGACTATGGTGAATTTATACTTACAAGGCTGGAACACCATTGTAATGGGAATGGCGACTATTACAATACATTTGAAGGTATTCCGGCCGACATAGCAGTACCTGCTATGAACCTGAAAAACCTGCCATATTGCGAAGCCCAAAGCGCCGTAGTAACGGATAATAATGACCCCAAAGGGCTTGGACGTGTCCGGGTGAAATTTAACTGGCAGCAGGGAAGTACGCCCTGGATCAGACTTCATCAACCGCATGGCGGAATCAATAAAGGTTTTTACTTTATTCCTGAAATAAATGAAGAGGTATGGGTAGATTTCGAAGGCGGTAACCCTGAAGCACCATACGTTACCGGCTGCGCGTACAACGGAAAAGCAACTGCTGCCTTCGGGGATCCAATGAATAACATTAAAGCAATTAAAACACGTAGTGGCCACATGATCCGCCTCGACGATACAGATGGCAACGAAAATATTATCATCACCGATAAAGGTGGCAACATGATCACGATGGATACCCAGGGACAGAACATTTCAATTTCGGCGCCCGAAAGAATAAACCTAACCGCCAAAAATATCGACGTTAATGCCACTGAAAATATCAATATAAATGCCGGAAGTAATATCAACCACTCCGCAGGGATGGACATCCTTCAACAGGCAGGTAACTGTCTTTATCAATATACGGTGAACGATTATCAATTAACCGCAACCAATATCACAAAAATAGCGATGGAAAATATCAACCTGCAGGCGAGAGAAATAGATAAAC
This sequence comes from Chitinophaga sp. W3I9, assembly GCF_050434025.1. Classification (NCBI taxonomy): domain Bacteria; kingdom Pseudomonadati; phylum Bacteroidota; class Chitinophagia; order Chitinophagales; family Chitinophagaceae; genus Chitinophaga; species Chitinophaga sp. W3I9. Next base: position 1,251,694 of record NZ_JBNPWC010000001.1, on the reverse strand, counting down.
ATGCAGAAGAAATAAACATTGACAGCTCCAAAGAAAACATGCAGATAAGCTCAGGAAAGTCTGTCAACATAAAGAGTACAGAAAAGTCAAAACTATTCTAAAACACCAACACATGCGAAATACCCCCACAGGAGGCATGCTGATTGTCTGCAAAAAATATATAGAAACAGGGAAGAGCATTCGTTGGCATAGTTCAGGAGAACTGTTTCTTCATTCCGGCAAATCAGTAATCATCAACGGCAAACAGAAGGGTGTAAAATTCCATAAAATATCATCAGACATTCATAATCCTGGAAAATAAAATTGCATTAAAAAGATGGCTGATAAACACTTTGTGGTGCAAGGAGCATTATGCAGATGTAATTTCGGTAATACTCCCGCCCAAATACAGGTTTCTGCAAATGCAGAATACATGAACGACGTCAGTGGAAACTCCAAACCAGCTGCAGGTTCCAATGAGATAGGCAATCCCTTCATGCCAGGCACATTTGGAATGTGCATGTTAACCCACAAGCCTTGCACGCCTAACATCATTCAATGGGACAATGTATTGCCCGGCGTTACACTTTCGAACGGAGGGAAAATACTAACAGAAAAAAGCACTGCTGTTTGCGCGGCAGCCGGGGCTCCTTGTGTTTGTATTATCCATCACGGTCAAACAGCTTATGTAGCTGAGGATAGCATTGCGGAAAATGAATCCGCTATTATACCGGCGCTAAATCCCCTAGTTGCCAGCAGTTTGAAGTGCAGGGAAGTTCCTGCCATACGCACAATTACCTTATGTATTGAAAAACGTAACCCTGCGGCAATCTTTACCAGTGAAAAGAAGGAGGAGGTTTCCGTCAGGATCATGGAGCCGTTATTGTTTGAGGTTGAAAGCTATTATAATCATGTGATCCCGGACGAATCAGCGGTACAATGGAAAGTACTCAATCTTCACAATGACGGCAACGACGTGGTGTTAATCGAATCATCCGGCTCACGGTTAACATTTTCATTCGATGCATCCGGGCACTACAGGGTACAGGCCTTCGGAAAAGAACAAACAGATAGCGATGCCTTCATTGATCTATATGCGAATAACAACACGCTTAAAGAGGAATTCATCATTAGTGAAACACCTTATAAGTCAGGCTACCTGCAAAGTGGAACTCCGGTTTGTGCAGAAGCTGTATACAAGATAACTCCCCCAACTGAAGCAGAAAGAGCGCTGGTGTCTATGCAAGTAACCGATAACAGCAAAAACATAATTGCCATATCCGATAATGATAAAATCTGGTTCACGCCGACCAACGCATCTGCCACTTACGTTGTTTCAGCCATCATGCGTACGGGTATACATCCGCAACAGATCAGTAAAGAAATCCATACCCAAAACAACAGGGCCATATCAGTGAGCAACGGGGCGTCAACACATGTGGTAAGGCCCCGCACAAATATGAATTTCCAGGTTTCACAAATGATGCATACTAAACTGCCACCAGTACCTGCAGCGGCTATTCAATGGTTTTTAAACGGCCGGCCGGTAGGCATAGGGCCCTACATTACAATCAATGGCGATGTTCATCTTATACTTCCCGGAAAGTATACAGTAGAAGTACACGTAAATATCATGGAGGGGGAGCGTAATAATATTCAACAAGCCTATTGGCATTTCGAAGTAAAAAACAATGAAGTATTAAAGATACTGGTGCCGGGAGATAGTACTAACTGGATCGTTGGAAGGTATTATACTGTTTTTGCGCAAACACTAATGGATTATGAGGAAACACTCGATGGTCCTGTTTTCTGGAATCCCTACGGAGCTTATACCAATAAGTTATCAACGGCATCAGCTTCACAGGAAGGAAGCTTCATGATCAGTGCCCGTCTGGGAAATTCCCGGAAAACGCTCAGTATCAGTGCCATAAAAGCCACGCTCACACGTTGGTGTTTTACGGATGAGCAATTAATTTATAGACCATCGGCTGGTTGGCAGGAGATAGTCCGTATAGTTATCAGTAGTCATGAAGCGGCAAATGAAAAGATACCGCTTCACCTGTTGCAGATAAATCCGGCAAACTGCATTCATCATGTAAAGGATCTGGGAGAGGTGGCTTTCAATACGGATGGACTATTGCGACTTGATGTTAGCATAAATAGCCTGAAACCATTATTAACTAATACCAGTTTCGAATGGGATACATTTCGCGTGTTGTTCGCAATACCTTTGTCTGCTAATTGCATCCGGTTTGCTGAAATGAAAACCATTACTTGTGAAGGAACAGCATACTGGGTGCCGCAAAAGCAAAGCAACAAACGTATGCAGGAAAAGGGAGGGTACCTGGAGCTCAATAACAAACGACGTGTAGTATCTGTACACTTTCACGATCAGCGTAAATATCCTGCCTATAAAGTTTACAAATATGGACAGAAATTCAGCATGCTCGTACAAACCGCTAACCTTGCCGGAGAGGAATTATCCTTTCAGATATGGGAAAACCGGTATCAGGGAAAAGATAAACATTGGTTCAGCGACAGGTTGCATATAAATGAATATGGAACCGCAAATGCAACAATAGATTCAAACCAGCTGAAAGCGGGGAGTACACTGGAAGATAGTTTTCTCCGCTGCTTCTATGCAGTAATAAAGTCTTCTCCGGATAACTATTTCTATCCACATGAGATATCGGATAAAAATATCCTGAACCCTGATAATATCAGTTACTACCAGCATATAAAACTATCCAACTGGTTTGATAATTTTATAAACAGGCATTCCAGGGCAAATGCACCGGTAGTACTGGGCGAGCAACTTGAAATAAATGAGCTTGACTCCAGGTGTCCGGCATGCGAAGAGATGATTACGATAGAACAGCTGGCTAAAATATTCCCTCATGCAACAACCTCCTCATTGCAGATTGCAGCCGCCACTTACAACAGGTTCATGGAACAAACCGGTATGAATACCTGCTGGAATAAGGCACACTTTTTCGCCCAGGTGGCTATAGAAAGCGGTGGGTGTTTGAATGTTAAAGAAGGGGAAAGCTTCAACTGGTATTGGGAAGACCTGGGAAAGAACTTTCCGCCATTCAGAACAGCGGCAGGTAAAATAAAAGCGAAAGCATGGGGGAGAGCGATAAGAAAACCGGCTCGTCCTGGCGTAACAAAAGAAAACCAACGGCATATTGCTGATTATGTATACGGTCCCTATTCGGTAAAGGGGAAATCATTGGGCAACATACAACCGGGAGATGGATGGAAATTCCGAGGCAGGGGACTGATCCAGCTTACCGGCCGGGAAGCTTATACTTATGCAAACAAGTTTACCCGGAAAGAAAAGGCCGATATTCTTCTTCAACCAGACCTGGTAGCCACAGATATAAAAATTGCCGTACTATCTTCAATGGCTTTCTGGAAATGGAAGGGATTGCAGCTTGCTGCTAATGGCAATACAGAAGTAACCGCTAAAATAAGCAAGGTAGTAGGCCTGGATGCGATTTCAAATGGCAAGAGCTCACATGCTGAAAAGAAACATTTCTTCGACACAAATTCATCTGTCTTATTCCAGGTAAACAACTGCCGGCATCGAAAAATATCCGATGGTGCATTGAACAGGTATATTGTCAAAATAGATGCCTTCAGCTACACACTGGTGGAACAAAATGTTACCTCCAATCAATACAAATACGACCTGTACAACGCGGGTACACTTATTAAAACATTCTTACTGCAAAAAAACAGATACGGCTTGCTACCATTCCCCGAAACTGGCCCCAACTGGGGAAGATACGGCACCAGGGATGGAGGAGATGATAATTATATAGCTCCTGATATTGCCGCTCCTTTGTTTGGATTCTTCTATTCGTTACCACAGAATGGCTACACAGATACACTTTATTATAACGATATCTCCGCCGGAGACAAACGGAACATAGGTCATAAAGGACATATTAATGGGAACGACATTGATATCAGGTACCCCGGAAGCTCAAACAGGAAAGGATCTGTATTATGGACGGAAGCAATGGAGACATATGGCAGCGAAAAAGAATTTCTGAAAGTGTTGGAGAAGCTACTCAACATTGCCACTAAATGGGAATTTAGAAACAATTTCGCTTATAACAAACGTATTAATAATACGCTTGGCAGTTCTACAATCGTACATCAAGATCATTTTCATCTCGGTCTCAGGAAAAAAATAAAAAAATGAGAACAGTAAATTTAATACTGATAGTCTTTATACTTAGCAATGTAAGCTGTCAAAACACCCAGCAGCAACCAGTACAAAGCATTGGAAAGAATAACGTTATCAAAAAAGAAAAAATGTACACCATGAATATAGACGCCATTAAACGACACATAGAATGGCAATCCCACATAGAATCAACGGAGGACGGAATACCTGCAAGCTATACGTATACAGAGCAAGATGTTAATATCGCTTTACCTATTATTGCTCAAGGTTTAAAAGACAAAGGGTTTAAACAGCTCAGCGATAGTTCTTTTAATAAAGCGCTGACCAATATATTTGGAAAAATACTTAGTCGTAAAAATGACGGAGTCAGGTTTCATAACAAATTCAATACTATTATTGAAGAAGGATACGAAAAAGAAGATGAATATGACTATACAATTGAGAATATCTTCGTTTCCATAGAATACAAATTTATCTCGTGGGTTCCTCTATTAGGGGATTTCATTGAATTTGAAGATAACAACAGTTATAAAATTGATCTTCATCCAAAAATAATCTCACGCAACAAATACCTCTTCAACAACAGCCAATCAGATCTTGCCTATCTTCTCGCCGAAGATACGCTCTTCCTCAAAACACTGGTCAAATCATTCGGCTATACCAAAGAAGAAAAGATAAATACGCTGGCTATGAACGATTACCTGGACCTCGACAATAATCACATGCCTACAGTAGGCGAGATCATCTTTGTAAAAAACGCAGAAGGGGTGTTAGAAATAAAGCAGGAATTACTACAATGGATTTCGGATCATACCCGTGTCAATGATAACGCCTTGCTTCGGGCGCTGGAGCAATACACCTATTCTTTATATAGCAATACCAATAACGACATATTCGCTAATAATCCCTTCGAAATATTTTCGCTGGATGAAAAAAGAAAAATTGTGGCCTATATCGCCAATATTTATGAACCACTTCAGCACCAGCTTATGCCTAAAAATCCAGGTATATGGCCGGGTTCATCGGTACTGGAAAATATGCTTAACGAAGACAAAGGGCTGGAGGATTTTCTCAAACAACATCGCTATTTTTCATTGCCGGCCTTAAAACAGGAATTGGAACCAGCTGATTAAAATCGTGGTTTCGCCGCCAGCATACCACATGGTAAAAACATAAATATTAAAAAAATTCATAGCAGATATAAACAATTACGTTGGAGATAACTCTCCGGCGTAACATTATTTAAGGTTCTTTCTTTTCTATCTTTCGCTTCTGATATTCTTCAAATGATTGCTTTATATAAAGTAACAGATCGTAGTCTGAAGCGGAATTTAAAAACTGGTATCCCGGCCTGTATTTATACATAAACGAATCCAGTTCCGGGCTCTGTAGCTTGGTCATTCTTCCCACCAGTTCAGGAGAGTAGCGATAGTCGATGAACTTCTCCTTCTCCCAATAAACCAGCTGTTCATGAAACTGCTCTTTTCTTTTACGCACTTTACTTGGCACTAGATAACTTAAAGCCGTAATAGGGTTTGCCGGCAAGGTTTTAAGTACATCCATCGCCCCTGGCTTACGGTAATCAAAGTAGCGTCCATATTCATCTCTCAGCGCCATAGAATCGTTACGGTAGTTCTTACCCCGGATATTTACCCCCTGCAATTCAAACAACCGCTTCTGCATATATACATCCTGGGAAGCTGACATTCCCGGAACAAGCAACATTTTAGGTGTATAGCTCAACATGGAAAATTCAAGGGTATCTCCCGGCAGTGCCTCAATATAAAAACGGCCATTTTCATTACTTAATGTGCCCGTCATTGTCCTCTTGTTAACAATAGAAACAAAAGGCAATCCCGTTTTGGAATCCTGATCCGCCACCATACCGGACAAACGCACCTGTGCGAAGGTTCCCTGCATGTTAATGAAAAAGAAAAAAAACAGTGCTCCGATATATGCTGTAATACGAATCATGAATATACTAATCCTTCAAATTTAATGTTCCACCCGCAAATGAAAAGTTAAAAAACGGGAGAAATATGAGTGTTCAGCAGCAAAATTATTAATTATCAACATTATAAATATCCCTCTAATCACTTATTTTTACGGTTATCACCCATTATTGTGTAAAAGTCATGCCACAGAAAATCATCTTTGCTACCCAACATTATCAGTATCTGAAAAACAGGATCCTCTCAATTGCAGGCTCCACCTGGGAAAATGGGGAATTAGACATACGTGATTTCCCCGATGGGGAGCATTATCACCGCATTTTGAGTAATGTCAGCAACAAAGAAGTGATTTTGCTTGGTGGCACTATCGACGATAAAGAAACGCTGGAACTATATGATCTGGCCAGCGGTTGTATCCAGCTGGGAGCTTATTCCCTGACCATCATCATTCCTTTTTTTGGATATTCTACTATGGAACGCGCCGTAAAATATGGCGAAATTGTAAAGGCCAAAACACGCGCTGTATTGTTTTCGTCTTTACCCAATACCTCCCGTGGCAACAGGATCGTAATGATTGATCTTCATGTGGATGGTATTACCTGGTATTTTGAAAACGATGTTCGCCCGGTGCATTTATATGCAAAGGAATTTGTAATGAATACGGCCATGGAGCTCGCAGCCGGAGAGCCTTTTGTGCTGGCCAGCACGGATGCGGGCAGGGCTAAATGGGTAGAATCCCTTGCCAACGACCTGCATGTACCGGCGGCTTTCGCGTTCAAACGCCGCCTTTCCGGCGATGAAACAGCTATTACTGCCATTAGCGCCGATGTAAAAGACAAAACAGTGATCATCTACGATGACATGATCCGCACCGGCGGATCTCTGATCCATGCCGCACAATCTTATCGTGATGCCGGTGCCGGAAATATCTTCGTTATCACCACCCACGGCATCTTTGCAGGAAATGGCTTCGAAAAAATCAAGCAATCAGGTCTCATTAAAAAGGTAGTCTGCACAGATACCCATCCCAATGCCATCACCATCAACGACGATATGTTGCTTGTTAAATCAGTCGACCAGCTGATCGTCAATTATTTTCAGTCACAGCACTCCTGATTCCTGTTGGCAGGCTATTTGTCATCCAGACACTTGTGAACCATGCAGCGGTAATTCCTGAAATTGAAATGGCATAAATCGGCCATCTGCAAATCTGACAAATCATTATGCTTGATTTTCGTATACTCGAATACGGTAGTTGCGACTACCACACCATGATTGACCTTCGTAGCGAGGTGCTTCGAAAACCATTGGGGCTTACGTTTTCAGCCGAACAATTACAAAAAGAAATCAATGATATTTTCATTGCCGGCTTTACACAAGGGAACGATCATGAAATACTCGCCGGTTGTTGTATTCTCACTCCTGTCAGTGAAAACACAGTACAGTTAAGACAAATGGCAGTGTCGCCCCGCCTGCAGGGCAAAGGAATAGGCAGAGAAATTGTAGTATTCGCAGAACAATATGCACGTAGCAACGGCTTTGATGAATTAACCATGCATGCCCGGAAAGAAGCCACGGGATTCTATCAGAAACTGGGCTATAAAATCTGTGGAGAAGAATTTACAGAGGTGGGCATTCCGCACTACGAAATGAGGAAAAACCTGAATTAATTATTTTTTATTTTTTTGCTTCTGCAACCCATTGTAGAAGGCGTTTTGATTGTATTGTTATATTGATGGATAACCAATATAACAACAGACAGCATAGGAATCCTGTCAAAAAATTTTGTAACCAAATCTTTCATAATACGATGAGAAGCCATGTACTAGCCTGGTCGGGGCTGTGCTATGCCTTTTTCTGCTATACCTCCAGCAGCGCATACGCAAAACCCGAAGGGTATCTCACAGCAAAACAGCTGCAAGCTGATACCACCGTTCCGGTAGTGATTAAACCCGCTGCTGCTGATACCAGTGTTAAACCTAAACAGGATACCACTGCTCCGGTAGTCATTAAACCTGCTGCTACCGATTCCACTGTTAAACCGAAACAGGATACTTCCAAACCAGTAACCGATACCGCCAAAACGGCTGTAGCAAAACCTAAAGAGGATACCGCACTCATCCTTCCCCCGGACTCAGCTACCGCTAAAAGCGAAGTTGGAAAATTCCAGCTTACAGGAACAGTGAAAGATGATAAAGGAACTCCTATTCCCGGCGCCGTTATCCGGAATAAAACATCTAAACTAAACGCACAGTCAGACCCAACTGGTCAATACACCATTAAGGCGGCCGTACGCGATACTATACTCGTCACAGCTCCTACTTTCGGTGAACAGTCTATCCCGGTAGAAAAAAGAGGTGAACTCGATGTTACCCTGGTTCCCTCCAATGCTACCAAAAAAGTTTTGGGAGAAGTAGTAGTCACGGCCCTAGGCATTAAAAAGAATCCCCGCTCCGTAGGTTATGCCATACAGGAAGTAAGCGGTAATGCCGTACAGGAAGCAAAAGAAGTAAACTTTGTAAACGCCCTTACAGGAAAAGTTCCCGGTGTGCAAATCAGCTCTAACACAGGTTCCATGGGCGGTGCCAGCAAAATCACCATCCGTGGGGTAAAATCCATCCTGGGTGATAACAATGCCTTCTTTGTACTGGATGGTGTACCGATGATCAATAACGTAACAAACGATCCCGGACAGCAAAACGGTGGCGGCGGTTACGACTACGGTAGCCCTATGCAGGATATCAATCCGGAAGACATTGAAAACATCTCTGTCCTCAAAGGCGCAGCTGCAACCGCCCTCTACGGAAGCCGCGGTGCCAACGGCGTTCTCCAGATAACCACCAAGAAACGCCCGGATACCGAAAAAGGAATCGGGGTTACCTATAGCCTCAACGCCCAGGTAGACCAGGTAGCTGTACTCCCCGATTATCAAAATACTTACGGCGGCGGTAGTGCAGGAAAATTTGATACCCTCTATTACAATCAGCATCCGGAAGGCTTCCTCAATGAACAAAGCGCTACCTACGACGACAACAACGGCAAAGGACGCTACGACCTGATGCCACAATATGCAGTGGATGAATCATGGGGGCCCAAACTGAACGGACAAATAATTCGCCCTTATTGGTCATGGGATAAGGATAAAAAAAATCCATACTTCGGCAAAACTGATACCTGGTCACCACATCCAAATAATGTAAAAGACTTCTATAAAACAGGTTTTACACTTACCAACAATATATCAATGGCAGGCAGCGACGATAAAGGAAGTTTCCGCTTGTCGTATGGTAACATGGATCAAACCTTCGTACTCCCCAACGCCACCAACAAAAGAAACAACCTCTCTTTCAATGGTAGCTATGAATTAACAAAGGGAGTAAAAGCCGTAGCCTCCATGAACTACACCTCCTTAAAAGTAAAAGGCCGTCCAGGTACCGGCTTTACCGGTCCCAATCCTACATTGCAGTTCACGATGTATGGTCAGCGCCAGCTCGATCTGGAAATGGAGAAAAGATACAAGTACGATGACGGTTCCCAGATCACCTGGAACCGCCGGTCATGGGACGATCCAACTGTTTCCTCCAGCAATGGACCATACTGGAACCGTTATATGGATTACGAAACAGATAGCCGCAACAGGCTCTTCGGATCTGCCGGACTGGATATAGACGCCACAAAATGGCTCTCCTTCTCCGGTCGCGTATTCATGGACGACTATAGTACACTCGAAGAAGAAAGAACAGCAAAAGATTATGCAATAGGAGGATATATCAAACGCGTGAGAAGTAACCGCGAAATGAACTATCAGTTAACAGCAGATATCAAAAAAGATTTCGGTACCGACTTCCAGCTGAATGCAACAGTTGGTGGAAACGTGATGCATCGTAAATGGACCGTTACCGGCGGAAGCGTCGTGGGTGGATTGATCACTAAAGATGTGTACAACCTGCTCAACTCTGCGCAACCCGCTCAGGCCATTGATCAGTACTACGAAAAACAGATCAACTCCGTCTTTGCTACTGCCAACCTGGGATATAAGAACCTGCTGTTCCTCGACCTCACGGGTCGTAGCGACTGGTCCTCTACCCTGGTAAAAGGTAATAACCAATATTTCTATCCATCGGCTTCCCTTTCCTTTGTTTTCTCAGACCTGTTGAAAGAATGGAAATGGCTGTCATTTGGTAAATTAAGAGGTAGCCTCGCTGCGGTAGGTAATGATGCCGATCCGTACCGGATTTACAACACATACGACTTCATTCCTCCTTTCGGCAGCAATCCGGTTATCCAGTTCTCTCCAACATTATACAACGAAGACCTGAAACCTGAACGTACCACGGAAGTGGAAACAGGCGTGGAATTGAAATTCCTGGACAACCGTATTGGTGTTGATTTCACCTACTACAGACGCGTTACCAAGGATCAGATCATCACACTGGCACTGCCTACAGCCACCGGTTTCACAGGAGCCTACGTAAATGGTGGTAGCGTGGAAAATAAAGGTATTGAAATAGGGCTGAACCTGAACCCCATCCGCCTGAAAAATGGCTTCCGTTGGGATATCAGCGCCAACCTCGCACGCAACCGGAACAAGGTGCTCAACCTGGATATTGCACAGTACAATACATCACTGGACTTCCTGACAATCGGCACCGACCGCCGTACACAGAAGGTATCGGTGGTAGGACAAGTAGGAGAGCCGCTGGGAACTATCCGCGGTACGGATTATACTTACCTTAACGGCCAGAAAGTAGTAGATGCGCTCGGACGTTATGTGCCCAGTGAAATCAAACCTATCGGTAACGCCTATCCCGACTATGTAGGCGGTGTTACCAACACCTTTACTTATAAAGGTATTTACCTGTCTGCACTGGTTGATTTCCAACACGGCGGCGATTTCTTCTCCTATACTAACCTATACGGAAATAAATCCGGTCTGCTGGAAACCACTGTAGAAAATGGTATCCGTGAAAATGGTATCGTCGTTCCGGGTGTTACAGCAGATGGCCACGCCAATACAACAAACATCAGTGCACAGGATCACTTCAATTACAACGGTGGAAATGTGATCAGCAAGGCCAACCTGTATGATGCCAGCTATATCTACCTGAGAGAGGCCAAAATCGGTTACAATCTGCCGGAATCATGGTATAAGAAAATAGGAGCCCAGGCCGCCCGCCTTTCTCTCTATGGCCGTAACCTCTGGTTAATTAAATCAAATGCGCCGAATGTAGATCCATCCAATATCCTCAATTCCGCTTCCAACGTGCAGGGAATTGAAGGTGGTGCGCTGCCATCACTCCGGTCTTATGGATTAAACCTGAATGTATCATTCTAAATTTTGTGAAGATGACTAAAAAGATTTTTAAATATAGCAGCATCCTGTTCTTGTTGGCTTCACTGGCAGTTACCAGCTGTAAAAAGTTGGATGATATGAACACTGATCCAACCAGGCCAACTACCGCTTCGCCCGCAAACCTGCTCACGGGCGCCCAGAAAAGCACGATGGACATGCTTTACAGCGGATTACAAAACGGTTTCATCGCCATGAACTATGCACAATTCTGGACTGGAAACTCCAGGACAAATGATAGCCAGTTCAATCTCGATGAAGGTAATAATGCCGCCTTCTGGAATACATTATACCGTATCTCGTTGCATAATCTTGATGACCTGGTTAAACAAAACGCGGCTAACCCGGGGCTGCCCGGCGCGACTAACCAGAGTGCCATCGCAAAAATCACAAGCGCCTGGATCTACCAGATCCTGGCAGATACCTACGGAAATATTCCATATACAAAAACCTTCCAGGGTAGCAGTAATATTACCCCTCAATACGATGATGCCCAAACCATTTATAACTCCCTGCTCGACACCCTGCAGGCGCAGATAAATGTGCTGGACACATCACAGATTAGCTTTGAAACCGGGGATATTATTTATAACGGAGATGTAGAAAAATGGAAGAAACTGGCAAATTCGCTGATGCTCAGATTGGCCATCCGCATGGTGGACGCCAACCCACAAAAAGCCAAACAGATCATTGAAGCGCACTATCAGGATGCCCTTAGCGATAACAGTGACAATGCCGAGTTCGAATACCTGAATGCAGCACCCAACAAATTCCCTTATAATGACTCTGAACGCGATATCATCGACTTTTCTGTAAGCGCCACCCTGGTGGATTATATGAAAAGTGTAAATGATCCCCGCCTCAGCATTTACGCCCGGCCTTCAGCCATTAGCGATACCATCAAAGGTATGCCTTACGGCTCGTCCGCTTCAAATCCGGACAGGCTTCCTATAGACAACTACTCCTTTCCCGGCACACAAATATATAGCGCCACAATGCCAGGCATTCTAATGGGATATGCAGAAGTAGAGTTTATCCTGGCGGAAGCTGCTGCCAGAGGCATGAATGTGGGCGATGATGCGGCTACGCACTATGCAAAAGGCATCACCGCTTCTATCAGCTACTGGCGTACACTTACCAACAACACAGATATCACGGATGCTGCTATCGAGGCATATATAGCGAAAGTACCTTACGTAGCCGCCGACTGGAGAAATGTGATCGGTACGCAAAAATGGCTCGCGCTTTATCCGCAGGGCTTCCAGGCATGGTTTGAAAGAACCAGGCTTCATTTTAGCAAACCAGGCGGACAACCATTATTCATAGCTCCGGTATCCGGTTCACTGGATCCCAGCGTTACAATGGTGCCCTACAGGTTAACTTACCTGCAGACCGAGCAAACACAGAATAAGGCCAGCTACGAAAAAGCTGCTTCCGACATCGGTGGCGACACAAAAGGCACCAAACTGTGGTATAACAAATTCTGATACAACAATCAACTATAGCTAAACAACAATCTACCGGCGCCTGCATCTGCAGGCGCTTTCTTTTTTTATACCGATTTATTTATCTTTAACCCCACCTATATTCAACGATCATGAGGAAAGTACTGCTAACAATGGCCCTGCTGGCTATTGTCCGTTTGGTATCAGCACAGGAAACAACACATGCCTACCAGAATTGGTATACTTATTTCGGCACCATGAAAATTAACAGTAAATGGGCGGTGCCTTTTGATGTGCAGTTACGTATCAGGGATGGTATCAGTAACAAAGGTCAGCTGCTCATGCGCGGCGGTCTGCAATATTCCCTTACCAAACAGGATCATATTTTACTGGGATATGCATATGTACCCACTTACAATGCCACCAGCAATACATGGCTGCCTGAACAACGCATCTTTGAACAATACATCCATAAAGCAAAAAAACTGGATATGACCCACCGGGTACGGCTGGAACAACGCTGGGTATCCCAACCGTCAGCTCCCGGAGATCCGCATGCTATCGGTAATTGGAAATATGGTAACCGCGCCCGCTATTTCAACCGCACACAACTACCCATCCTTCATAAAAAAGCAGCCACCCCGTTTTACGTGGCCCTGCAGGACGAAATCTTTTTAAATCTCTGGGGAAATGATATCAGCAACCTGCTGTTCGATCAGAATCGCTTCCTGGTTGCTTTTGGATATCAGTTCAATCCTAATCTCAAAGCAGATATAGGCTATATGAACCAGCTGGTCCAGGTTACGTCAGGCGCTAAAACCATGAACCATATCCTGCATTTCAGCGTGTTCCAGAATATTAACCTGTAACGCAGAAAGTCTTACCGGTAATTACTAAACTTCGATTTGAGTATGCCCGCGAAATTGCGGTAGGCCTCCTCTGTCTGGAAAGCACTGGTGGGAATGAGAAAGAAAGTTTTCTTATCACGATAGAGGAAGAAGAATTTTTCAGTTTCCACTACCCTGGAAAAATTGCTCCAGCTGATATTACGCGGATGATCACTCCCCCGGGTGGTAATCAATAATCCCTCGTCAGAATACTTGAGATGTATACTGTCTTTAAAAGTAGCCGCCTTATTGTAAATAGAAACAGGTAACAGGTACCAGAATACCCAGCCAAGCACCAGTATCATGATAACAATACCAGTAAGCGCACCGGTGGTCACCACGCTAAAAAAATAACCTGTTAAAGTAGCAAGTAATAAGATGATAAGGGTATTGCGGAAGACTTTAATCTCGCCTCTTCGCATAAAATGATAGCGCAATGCATGCAACACATCCCCTTTATCGTAGTTAAACTCTAAATGCATTATCGCCTGGCAAAACTATTTTATCTGTTAACTGAAATCGACATCGGATTATCCATTTCATCACGCACAGTAACAGGTGCTTCCTTCTTCCGGCTGCGTTTTACATTAGACAGATCGTCCTCGCTGAATCCGGGGAAGTTCTTCTTGATGAACAGAAAATATTGCTGCAAGGTTTTTGGATCTACCTTGAAAGGAAAAGCCATTTCCTTACCACTCCCTTTGAGGAAGTCGTTTGTATTTAATTTAGTCTCGTTTTGTAAATACCACTTGTATAAGTCCACAATAGCTTTCTCCAACTCTGCTTCATCCACTTTCTCAGTTGTCTCTACCCGCGGAAACATTAACACAAACTCTTCTACCCTTACAGGCTTGGCATTATTCGTGTTTTTGGCGTTATTACGGTTATCGTTGTTGTCTCCGTTTTTATCACCATTATTATCCCCGTTTTTGAAACCAGTGCTGGCATTTGCTGATGCGGCTGCGGCCAAAACTACCAACAGCATAAACAACAGCTTTTTCATAAGGCGTCAAATTTTCGAGTTTAAAAATACAATTATATTTTGAGATTTCTAGTAGATTCCAAAATATGCGTAAAAACCCCTAAAAAAAACAAAAGCAATGGGCGAACCATTGCTTTCGAGAGTCATTTACAGTGCATGATGAATCATGCGGTGTAGGAATATTTGGTTTTTCATAGGACAGTAACCATAATAAAAATTAATACAATAACAAATATAATAAAATTATATCGTGAGTTAGGGAAAAGATTAAATATTAGAAATATATTAATATTTCTGCACGTTTTTAAAAAAGATGCAATTAGATTGATCTTTTTAGAAAAATATCAAATCAAAAAAATATGTTGTAAAGAATCAGGACCTAAATATTGCCTGGAGAAAGAGAAGAAAAACAGGGTGTTTTTTGAAAAAAGTAAGGGCGCCTAGAAAAGCGCCCTCAATTTGTTACTATCCTATGAAAACCCTATTTGAATACAAAGGTAAGGGCATGTTATTTTTCTTTGAAATTTTAGAGCCTAAATAACATATCATTAACAAGAAGTTGTAACATCAATCAGCTGCAACCCATGCTGGTACCGCAATTCAAACATTTATAGCAAGTACCCGAACGCACCGTGATATGTCCACAGGTATTACATGCCGGCGCATCACTTTGCATACTTTTCAAGTAATCCTGCGTACCACTTTCCTGCTGAAATGCTGTAGCCGCCTGCATCCTGGGAATACGCGGAGCAGCTTGCCCACTATTGTTTACCTTTCCTGGCAATGGAACCGGCGCCTCCTCATCCGCATCCCCTTCACCCGTATTACCAGGTGCATCCAGCACATGTACCAGGTCGGTACGGCCCAGGTACTCATATCCTAACACCCTGAAAATATAATCGATTAGCGAGGTGGCCGATTTAATATTGGGATGATCTACCATTCCGGCCGGCTCAAACCGCGTGAAGACAAACTTATCTACAAACTCTTCCAACGGAACCCCATATTGCAATCCAACAGAAACGGCAATGGCAAAACAGTTCATCAAACTCCGTAAAGTAGAGCCCTCTTTCGCCAGATCAATAAATATTTCGCCCAACGTACCATCGTTGTACTCCCCGGTACGCACAAAAATTACCTGGCCACCCACATTTGCCTTTTGCGTAAACCCACCCCGTTTGGATGGCAAACTTTGCCGCTCCACAATCCTCGACAACTGGCGCTTTAAGGTGGTGTCCCTGCTGGCCAGCATCCGTTTGTTCACTTCCTCCAGCAACTCATCAATCGTCAGCTGCTGCAGGTC
Organism: Chitinophaga sp. W3I9; assembly: GCF_050434025.1. Classification (NCBI taxonomy): domain Bacteria; kingdom Pseudomonadati; phylum Bacteroidota; class Chitinophagia; order Chitinophagales; family Chitinophagaceae; genus Chitinophaga; species Chitinophaga sp. W3I9. The sequence goes on along the minus strand of NZ_JBNPWC010000001.1, from coordinate 1,235,598 downwards.
CTGCCCGGCAGCCACCTCGTTCGCCGGCTCCGCTTTCTTCCTTTTATCACTCTTATTGCTTAAAGGCTGACTTAACTTACTACCATCCCGGTACAAAGCACAGGCTTTCAACCCAAGTTCCCAGCTGAGCTTATAAGCATCCGCAATTTCTTCCACAGCCGCCTCATTCGGCAGATTAATGGTTTTGGAAATAGCCCCGGAAATAAAAGGTTGCACCGCCGCCATCATCCTGATGTGACCATGCGCATGTATATACCGCTCTCCATGCTTTCCACATTTATTGGCGCAGTCAAATACAGGTAAATGAGCATCTTTCAGGTAAGGAGCCCCCTCCACCGTCATTGTTCCGCACACATAATCATTCGCCGCTTCTATCTGCTCATCCGTAAATCCCAAAGCATGTAACAGGCTGAACTCAAGACTGTAATAATCCTCCGCCTTAAACCCTAACCGCTGCAAACACTCTTCTCCCAATGTATAAACATTAAATACAAACGATATATCAAAGGAAGAAGAAACGGCGGTATCCAGCTTTTTCAGCTCTTCCCCCATAAATCCTTTCTCACTCAGCGACTGATGATTAATATAAGGCGCCCCCGCAAAATTGCCGGTTCCTTTTGCATAATCCACAATCGCCTTTATTTCATGGGAAGAATAGCCCAGGTTTTGTAACGCTGTAGGAATAGACTGGTTAATAATCTTAAAATAGCCGCCACCAGACAGCTTTTTGAATTTCACCAATGCAAAATCAGGCTCCACGCCGGTAGTGTCACAATCCATCACCAGGCCAATAGTGCCGGTAGGTGCAATCACCGTCGCCTGTGCATTCCGGTAACCATATTGCTCACCCAGCTTCACTGCCTCGTCCCATGCCTTGGTGGCCGATTTCAGCAGATAATCCGCGCAATACCGTGCGTCAATGCCCCTGGGCTTTATCTCCAGTCCATCATACGCATCAGAGGCATCGTATGCGGCCGCCCGGTGATTCCGCATCACCCGCAACATATCTTCCCGGTTCTCTTTATACCGGGGAAAGGCGCCCAGATGTGCAGCCATCTCCGCAGAAGTTTTATAGGCAATCCCCGTCATAATAGCGGATATCGCTCCTGATATGCCACGCGCTTCCTCGCTGTCGTAGGCAATGCCGCTCACCATCAGCATAGAACCCAGGTTGGCATAACCCAGCCCCAGCGTGCGGTATTCATAACTAAGCTGTGCCACTTCTTTAGAGGGGAACTGTGCCATCAGCACAGAAATCTCCAGCACCACTGTCCATAACCTCACGGTGTACTCAAAGCCGGGAACATCAAACAGGTTCCTTTCATCATCGAAAAAACGCCGGAGGTTCACGGACGCCAGATTACAGGCCGTATTATCGAGGAACATATATTCTGAACACGGATTAGAGGCGTTAATACGCCCGCCCTGCGGACAGGTATGCCACTCATTGATAGTCGTGTCATATTGCGTACCCGGATCTGCACAACGCCAGGCAGCATAAGTAATCTGATCCCATAAATCCTTTGCTTTTACCGTTTTTGTGGTTTTGCCGGTACTCCTGGCTTTGAGTTCCCATTCGCCATCTTCCTCCAACACCCGGAAAAAAGAATTCGGTACCCGGACAGAATTATTGGAGTTCTGGCCAGATACCGTTTTATATGCATCTCCTTCATAATCAGAAGAATAGCCAGCTGCAATCAACGCTGCCACCTTCTTTTCTTCCTCTACTTTCCAGTTTACAAATTCCATAATCTCCGGGTGATCAAGATCCAGGCACACCATTTTTGCGGCCCTCCTGGTGGTGCCACCCGACTTAATTGCTCCCGCTGCCCGGTCCCCGATCTTCAGAAAGCTCATTAATCCACTGGAAGTTCCGCCACCACTGAGCTTTTCCCCATCTCCCCGGATATGCGAAAAATTAGTACCCACACCGGAACCGTATTTGAAGATGCGGGCTTCCCGCATCCATAAATCCATAATTCCACCCTCATTCACCAGGTCATCGTTTACACTTAAAATAAAACAGGCATGAGGCTGAGGCCGCTCGTAAGCAGAAGTAGACTTTTCCAGGTTGCCGGTATTTTGCTCCACATAGTAATGCCCCTGTGGCTTGCCTTTAATACCATAGCTCTCAAATAAGCCGGTATTAAACCATTGGGGGGAGTTAGGCACACACGACTGGTTGAGCATACTGTAGGTCAGCTCTTCATAGAAAATCCGGGCATCTTCCGCGGAAGCGAAATAGCCATATCTTTCACCCCAGGCACGCCAGCAGTTGGCCATACGATGCACCACCTGTTTCACCGAAGTTTCCCTCCCTGAAGTGCCATCGGCCTGCGGCACCCCTGCTTTGCGGAAATATTTCTGCGCCAGGATGTCGGTAGCAATCTGCGACCAGGCAGCCGGTACTTCCACGTTATTCATTTCAAATACTACATCGCCACCGGGATTCCGGATCACAGAAGAGCGGAGTTCGTAGGCAAACTGGTCGTATGGACTCACACCTTCTTTGGTAAAATGGCGGGTAAACGCAAGCCCATTCTTACTATTGACTGGATTTTTCATGCCCGTAAATTTTTCTTAGATGATATAAATGAGTTAGTATAGCGGAGTACTCTAAAATTAATTTTAAAATGCCTGGAGCGGCCCATTTATTTTGCACAGATTGTGGATAATTGCGCAAACAGTTTGCCAACACGTTTGTTATAAGCCAAAAAGAAATCCGGCTTAAAATTTGTCATTAACAAAACGTTTACAGTTGCGTTACACATAATCCGCTAGGTATCATGAAGTTCATGAATAGAAAATGAATTGAATGCATATTTATTTAGCAATGTGTGTTATTAATAAAAATATTATACATTTGCGACAACCGGAACAATGCGCTATTGATGTACAATAACATATACACTTCGTTCATCGAAAGAAAGGCTAAAAAGGAAAAGGCATTCGCGGTTTTAATTGACCCGGATAAGGTAACACCTGCCGGCATCATAGAGATTGCTGATAAATGCACTGCTGCCAAAGTTGATTATATCTTCCTTGGAGGTAGTCTGGTGATCTCTGATCACCTTGATGAATGCGTACAACAGCTGAAAGCCAGCTGCAACATTCCCGTTGTATTATTTCCCGGAAGCCCTTCCCAGGTATCAAAATATGCTGATGCCTTACTCTATCTGTCTGTAATTTCCGGCAGAAACCCTGAATTACTGATTGGACAGCATGTGGTATCTGCCGCTGCTGTGAAGAAAAGCGGACTGGAAGTAATTTCCACCGGTTACATGGTAATCGACGGCGGAGCACCCACTACAGTTTCTTATATCAGCAACACCATGCCTATCCCGGCAGACAAGGCAGATATTGCCATGTGTACCGCAATAGCAGGGGAAATGCTGGGAATGAAAGTGATTTATATGGATGCCGGCAGCGGCGCCCGTGTACCTATCACAGAAAGTATGATCAGCAGGGTGGCCAGCCAGGTACAGGCTCCTATTATTGTAGGAGGAGGTATAAGAGATGCAGAAAAAGCTTACCTGAATTGTAAAGCAGGCGCGGATATCCTCGTAGTAGGCAACGCCATTGAGAAAGACCTTTCTCTCATTAAGGAACTGGCAGACGCCGTGCATTCTGTTCCTGTAAAAGCATAAAGATATATAGCATAAAATATAAAACGAATGACAGTAGGAAATCTGCTGTCATTCGTTTTATTAGCCGACCGCTAAATACTTACAGGCTCATCATCTCCTTAAACTTCACTGCCTGCCTGCGGCTTACTTCAATTTTTTCGCCCCCGCGCATTTCCAACAACAGGCCGCCATTAAAGTAAGTATCAATTTTCTCAATCATCCGCAGATTCACAATATGTTTACGGTTTGCACGGAAAAAAGTACGCTCGTCCAGTCTTTCTTCCAGTGCATTCAATGATTTGAGGATCAAAGGCTTGTTGGTTTCAAAATAAACCCGCGCATAGTTACCCACACTTTCAAAAAGCCGGATTTCCTGCAGCTTCACAAACCAGCACCTGTCGCCGTCTTTCACAAAAACCTGGTCATTTTCAGACAATAAATTACGGATACCACCGGATGCCGCCAAACGGTCCTTCTCATCCTGCTGATGCAGTTTGTGGATCGCATCTGCCAGCCGCTTTGGCTCTACCGGTTTCAACAGGTAGTCCAGCGCATTGTACTCAAATGCTTTCAGCGCATACTCATCATATGCAGTAGTGAAAATCACCTGCGGCGTTTTCTCCAGCTCTGCCAGCAAATCAAAACCTGTTTTATCAGGCATCTGGATATCCAGGAACAGTAAGTCAGGATGAAGCGTTTCTATCTTCTCTATACCATCCTTCGCGTTCACAGCTTCCCCCACCACCACTATTTCCGGGTGATCTGCCAGTAATTTTTTCAATTCACTTCTGGCCAGGCGTTCATCATCTATTATCAATGCTTTTTTCATTGGCAATATGAAGTTTGGTTGATGATTTAATTGATTTAAAAATAATAGCTATAACCAGTTAATCCGGCTACAGCAGTTTATAACAAGTGATTTAGAGCAATGGCATCACTACAGTAGCTTCCACCGTTTGCTCATCTTTATTCCTGATTTCAAAAGAAGCCCTGCTGCCAAACAAAAGGCTCAACCGCTGCCGGGTGCTCTGTAATCCAAAGCCATGCCCGTTCATATTGTTTTCTATAATCTGACCGGTATTTTCAATGGTAATTACATGCTGCATACCCTTCAGGGAAGAATGAATATAAACCGAGCCTCCCCGGATTATCCGGGAAATCCCATGCTTAATGGCATTTTCCACCAACGTTTGCAACATCATCGGTGGTACCTGTAACTCCAGCGTATCCGGGTCAATCTCATACTTAACACTCAAACGCTCCTCAAACCGGATATGTTCCAATGCAAGGTAATCCTTTACTATATTCAATTCGTTTTCCAGACTCACCGTTTCCGCCTTCTCCGTTTGCATAGAGCTCCGCAGGATATTGGAAAGCTCTGTGATGGCAGTTCTTGCCCGCTGTGGGTTTTCATCTACCAGCGCCCGGATACTGTTCAGCGCATTAAAAATAAAGTGTGGATTCAGCTGCGCTTTAATCGTTTTCAACTCCAGCTCCTTCACAGTAGTCTCCAGCTTTAACTGATCCACCTGCGACCGCCGGTTCCTTTCAATGTAATGCCATATGAAATATAGAAACCACCAGATGGTAGTGATCAGGAAAGATCCTACAATCCCCACCTGGATGGGCGTATCCGATAAGTGTAACAGGTATATTCCAAAAAAGTAATATCCAATATACGACACCAGCCCCGACCCCGTCATTAACCCGATAAACAGCAGAATCTGGTTCTCAAAATTATAATTCACCCAGGCAAACCGATGGATCAGGTTGCGGAAAAAATGAGTGGCTATAAAACCGAATAACACAAAAATTACCAGATTCAGATAATAAGCCGCGTCCGGAGACGTTTTCCTGTAAACAGAAAAGGCGAAGAAAACATTGATCAGAAAATATGCCGACCACCCCAATATCTGGCACCACCAATATTTGTTTATTTGTTTAAACATTCAATCAAATTAGTAAACTTCACCTATATTCCAAAAATACCCTACAGCGCCCCCAGCAGAAACCTAAATGTTATAAATGGTGAATCAAAAAAGGTAAATGGCAGATGGCTGTATCTGAATGGTGAAATATCACAGAACTGTCCTATTTTCCTGTCATCCTTACACTATTTACCACATATTTTTATGTATTTTTGTTACTTCATATAAACCCTGAGCCCAATTATGAATATAAAGGCAGGTCAACTGTTGAGCCAGATAGAATATCCCGCTGATTTGCGAAAGCTGAATAAAGAACAGCTTCACCAGGTATGTGAGGAGCTGCGTCAATACATTATTGACGTGGTAAGTGTGCATGGTGGCCACTTCGCGGCCAGTCTCGGTGTTGTGGAGCTAACAGTCGCTTTGCATTACGTTTTTAATACCCCCTACGATCAACTGGTATGGGACGTGGGCCATCAGGCCTATGGCCATAAAATTCTCACCGGTCGCCGGGAAACATTTCCTACCAACAGGAAATATAAAGGACTCAGCGGATTTCCTAAAAGAGATGAAAGCCGTTACGACACTTTCGGCGTAGGACATTCATCCACTTCCATCTCTGCCGCGTTAGGCATGGCAATGGCTTCCCACTACAAAGGCGAATTCGACCGCCAGCATATTGCAGTAATCGGCGATGGCGCCATGACAGCAGGTATGGCTTTCGAAGCCCTCAACCACGCCGGTGTGGCAAACGCCAACGTGCTCATTATACTGAACGATAACTGCATGTCCATAGATCCTAATGTGGGCGCGCTGAAAGAATATCTCACAGATATCACCACTTCCCCCACCTATAACAAGGTAAGGGATGATGTGTGGAACCTGCTGGGCAAATTACCGGTAGGAAAGAAATTTACCCGCGACATGGCCTCCAAACTGGAAGCCAGCCTAAAAGGTGTAGTGTCAAAATCCAGCAACCTCTTCGAAGCACTGAAGATGCGCTATTTTGGTCCCATTGATGGACACAACATCACCAAACTGGCCGATACCCTGCAGGACCTGAAAGATATTCCCGGTCCGAAATTGCTGCACATTGTTACCACCAAAGGTAAAGGCTATGCACTCGCAGAAAAGGACCAAACCACCTGGCACGCACCAGGCCTCTTCGATAAAATTACCGGCGAAATATTCAAAAAACCGGTCACCAGCCCGCAACCTCCTAAATACCAGGACGTTTTTGGCCATACCATCATTGAACTCGCAGAACAAAACGATAAAATTATCGGTATCACCCCAGCGATGCCTTCCGGCTCTTCCCTCAAATTTATGATGGAGAAAATGCCGCAAAGAGCCTTCGACGTGGGCATCTGCGAACAACACGCCGTTACCCTCTCTGCCGGCATGGCAACGCAGGGCATGCGCGTTTTCTGTAACATCTACTCCTCTTTCTTCCAACGTGCCTTCGATCAGGCTGTACATGACGTAGCCATCCAGAAACTGCCGGTGATATTCTGCCTCGACAGGGCAGGACTCGTAGGAGAAGACGGACCTACCCATCATGGCGCCTACGATATTGCTTACATGCGCAGTATCCCCAATGTGATCATCAGCGCACCTATGAATGAGGAAGAAATGCGCAACCTGATGTACAGCGCACAACTGCCGGAAAATGATATGCCTTATGTAATCCGCTATCCACGTGGACAAGGCGTAATGCCGGAGTGGCGTACGCCGTTTAAAGCCATTAAAGCAGGTACCGGCCGGAAGATCCGCGACGGAAAAGATATCGCGATCCTCTCCCTCGGACACACCGGTAACTTCGTGGCTGAAGCATGTAAAGAACTGATTGGAGATGGCCTGCAACCCGCTCACTACGATATGCGTTTTGTAAAACCACTGGATGAAGCAATGCTGCACGATATCTTCCAGTCGTTCGACAAAATAATTACCGTAGAAGATGGTACCATTGTAGGTGGCTTCGGTAGCGCAGTCATCGAATTCATGGCTAACAACAACTATAAAGCAACCGTTAAAAGGTTGGGCATACCCGATAGAATTGTGGAACATGGCAAGCCGGACGAATTATACCGCGAATGTGGTTATGATGCCGCCGGCATTGCACGCACTACCAGGGATATGTTGAAAGAAAAAATTACCGTCACTATTTAATAAAAGAATTTAGTTATTTAGCTACCTGAATATTTAATTTCCACAGGAATTGAATATTCAGGTAGCTAAACTTTTTTATACCATGTACTTTCAGCTCAGGATAACGGAGATCATACGCGAAACACCCGGTACTTATACTTATAAGCTGGAAAACACATCGCCGGAGCCACTGGAATATCTGGCTGGACAATTCCTCACCTTTCTCATTACGCTCAACAACAAAGAATACAGGCGCTCTTATTCTTTTAGCTCCACACCAGGTGTAGATCCCTTTCTGTCGGTAACGATCCGCGAAAAAGAAAACGGCGAGATATCCCGCCATCTTATCCATACCTGGAAAGTAAATGATATCGTTACTGCACTGGAGCCCTCCGGCCGCTTCACTTACGAAAAGTCAGATACTGCAGAAAGAGACATTTTCCTGCTGGCCGCAGGAAGCGGTATAACACCCGTATTCTCGCTGCTGAAACATATATTAACAACGGAGCCGCACGCGCATGTTAAACTGATTTACAGCAACGCTGCGCCCGAAACAACCATCTTCTATGAAGCGTTGCTGGCGTGGCAAAAACGTTACCCGCAACAACTGGAATGTATCTGGCTTTTCAGCAATGATCCGGATAGTCATCATATCTACAGAAGGCTCAACAATATTTTACTGGAGCAACTGGTAACCACGCATATCCGTTATCACCGGGAGCATGCACAGTTCTTTCTCTGCGGTCCTCCCGATTATATGCGCACCATCCTGCTTACGCTCACCTTTATGGGCTTCCGGGAATCACAACTCCATAAGGAAAACTTTGTAGTGAATACAGATGCACGGATTGCCAAAACACCGTTACCGCAGGATCACGATCCGAAACAGGTAATCATCCGCTATCGCAATGCAGAGTACAAGCTCGCTGTTCCCGCGAATCAAACCATCCTTAGCTACGCCCTCGCCAATGAAGTATTACTACCTTATAGTTGCAAGGGCGGTGTATGCGGTTCCTGCACAGCGCAGTGTGTGAGCGGCAAAGTATGGATGCCGGTAAACGAAGTACTAACGGATAAAGAACTGGCCGAAGGGCTTATACTTACCTGCGTCGGATATCCGGCAAGTAATGAAATAATACTAGAATTATAAAATCATATAATGTAAAAAATATTATCAATCATAACGATCTGATATTATTTTTTGGATTGCTAAAATTTTAGCTAAATTATGTGGAAAATCAGGTGATGCGGAATACCCCAATCCCAATAAAGCTTACTTGCTTATCGCTTCTGATTGTTGTTATCATTATTAACAGCTACCTCCTGTTTAAAAACGGTTTCCAGTATTCTTCATTATTATTGTCACTCAGCATACTAACGCTTTGCAGTGTATGTGTCCTGCTGATCGTCGCCACATTCTTATCAGACAAACGTCCCCTTCAGTTCGAACATCTCTTTAATGAATATCCCATCCCCATGTGGATCTACGAAAAAGCCACGATGCGCTTTTTGTCTGTTAACAATGCCGCGGTAGAAAAATATGGTTATAGCAGAAAAGAATTTCTGGATCTAACGTTATTGGATATACGGAATGAAGAAGATATACCACTGTTGGTAGAAAATGCCGCGGAGCGGTGTAATGGAGATGAATACAGGGGCATCTGGAAACACCGCAAAAAAGATGGCACCAATTTTTTTGTGGAGATATACTCGCTTCCTGCAGTATATTTTGGTAAAAATGCCCGCTTCATCATGGCCAGGGATATGGATGCACAGGTAAAGGCCACCAGAGAAGCGCGTGAACTGGGTATCCGCTATGAATTACTTGCACAGGCAACCAACGACGCGGTATACGACAAAAACCTTCTGACAAACGTTGTTACCTGGAACCACGGCCTGCATAATCTTTTCCTCTATAACAACCATGATGAAACCGACCTGGTGCAATGGTGGCAGAATAATATTCACCCGGCAGATCACGCCAGGATCGTTACTTCACTTGATGCCTGCAAACGGGCACACCTGAATTACTGGTCGGAAGAATACCGCTTTAAATGCGCAGATGGTAGCCATAAATATGTGGTGGACCGTGCATTCATCATGTACGAAAACAATATCCCCCATCGCATGATAGGCATGATACAGGATATCGACAAGCTCGTAAAACAAGCCAGGCAACTGGAAGAACAAAATGAAACACTCAGGGAAATTGCCTGGATCAATTCTCACGAAATACGCAGGCCGGTAGTATCTATACTCAGCATTGCCGGCTTATTTGATAAAAGCAATCAGGACCTGCATCTCAACACCCAGCTCATGGAATGGCTGCATGAATCCACCCTTCAGCTGGATGAAATCATTCATAAAATTGAGCATAAAGTAAAAGCCCTCCAATAGCTATACCTCACAAGGTATAAACTGGTTGAAGTCTTCCTTTAACGATAAATATAATTTCCGGAAAATCTCCATACGGTGCTGTATGGTTTGAAAGTCATCAATAGGACGGTCGTCATGCACCACGGTTACCGGCGTGTTGGCCACTCTTTTAGCGCATTGCTTGATGTCATGATGCATTTCATCAGCTACTTCGCGCTGGCGCAGTAAACGGTTTTCAAAATGTTCAACCTGTGTCATTACATCCCTGGAGGCTTTGCTGAGGGCGATCTGTTCCAACCGCTCCCGCATCATTTTCACTTCAGCTCTTACTTCGTTTACTTCTTCTTTCCAGGAATTCAACTGCTGGTGCAGTTCTTCAGTGGGAGTTGTGATTTCCATGGTGTATTGATTTATCAATTTAAATGATGATTAAAAAACTATTCATCATACCAAACGCTGTTGTCAATATCCATATTAATTTACCAGAAAAGACCTCTTCCAAGGTACAATCTTTTTCTATTCAACCCCTCACTTTTGCACTTCTTTTTACAGATAAATGCCAAACTCGGGGAAAAAAGCCATCGCCTCCAGGATGCCGCCGGCGCCCGGCCGCTCTGCCTGCAATACGTGCGTCATTCCTGCAGTGCGCGCTATTAATTCGGGCTCCGAATCACCTACTACCACACCTTTAAATCCGGTTTCATACATGGAATAATCATTCATAGAGTCCCCGGCTACCAGCACATTCTGATGCGGCAATGCCAGCACCTGCAACAGCTGTTTCAAGGTAAAGCCTTTGTTCACACCGGAAGGTAATATGTCGAGGTATTTTCCGGCAGATAAAATCAGGTCACATTGCAGCGACGCCGCAATTTCACGGGCGCCTTCAATATCTGTACTATCATCGTAATAGTAAGAACACCGGTATTGCTGATGTGCCTCCTGGTGCAGTAATCCCTTCACTGTTTTCAATGTTTCCCTCACATGATCACCGGGCCATTTGGCGGCAATGTGCGACTGCACCGGCTCTACCGCCGTTAGCGTAGGCAAATGGGTAACAGTGGCCCCTACGTCGCAAATAATATATTCGGGCCACGGTAAATTATTATTTTCCAGTAACGATAATACACTGCGTATGCCCCGCCCGGTTACAAACACCAGCTGTATATCTTTCTGCTGCTGCAATAAACTATATAGTTGTTCCTTATCTGCCGTTGTACCTCCTAAAAATGTACCGTCCAGATCTGTAGCTAATAACATGTGTCCTGGTTGCTTTAATGATTTCAATGAATACGGATGCCGATAAAAATATAAAAAAAAGACCAGCCGTAACGACTGATCTTCTTTTAGATATAATGGGTTAGTATATAACGATGTGATTAGTTCAGCATTGGTACATCTATCAGCAAAAACTCTGCCGGTTTGATTACCTCAATACTTACTTTGTTATATTCAGATAACCCGATCGCATCACGTGTTGTTAATGTTTCTCCATCTATATTCAATTCACCACTAAGCAAAAACAGGTAGGTTCCCATGTTGGTGGCCTTAGCGGTAATGTCCAGTGTTTTGCCCGCTTCATATTTACCCAGCGTAAACCAGGCATCCTGGTTTAACCACAGGCCATTGGCTTCTTTATCCGGTGAAATCACCACCTGTAAAGCGTTTTCACGCGCGGCAGGATCAAATGTTTGCTGGTCGTAACGGGGCGTTACGTTCCTTTCTTTTGGAATTACCCAGATCTGCAGGAAACTCACTTCTTCCGTTTTAGATGCATTAAATTCAGAGTGCACCACACCTGTTCCGGCACTCATAATCTGTACATCATTTTTACGGATCACTTCTTTATTACCCGTGTTATCACTATGGGCCAGTTCACCATCCAACACAATAGATACAATCTCCATATTATCATGCGGGTGGGCGCCAAAACCCATTCCGCCTTTTACGGCATCATCATTTAACACACGCAGTGCGCCAAAGTGGATCCTGTTGGGATCGTAGTAGTTAGCAAAGCTGAAAGTATGATGACTTTTCAGCCAACCATGATTGGCGTATCCCCTGGTATCTGCGCGATGAATAACTTTCTTCATAACTAAATCTCCTTTGTTTTAACACTACAAATATCGCTATAAACGAAGGGGGGAAGAATGGATCATATGTTGAAAAAAGTGGACAAAAAAATACGGATCTTTCTATACAGTAGCCGTTTAAAAAACGGCATGCATATGAAAAATCCGTAAAAGCTGTAACGATGCCTGGTAGCTATTTACACCAGTTTCGCATCTGTAGTAATGGTAGCATTCAGCACCTTGCTTACCGGGCAGTTAGCCTCAGCATCCGCTACAAATTCAGCGAATTTGGCAGCGTCCAGGCCCTCTACGCTGGCAGTTACTTCCAGGTGGCTGGTAGTAATAGCACCGTTATCTAAAGTAATAGTGCATTTGGTATCAATGTTACCGGGAGTAAAACCTGCGCCAGTGATCACAAAGCTCAGCTTCATGGTAAAACAACCGGCGTGGGCTGCTGCAATCAGTTCTTCAGGGTTAGTACCAATACCATCTTCAAAACGGCTGCTGAAAGAGTACTGGGTCTTGTTTAATACAGTTGACTGGGAAGTTAAAGTGCCTTTACCTTCTTTACCGGTACCTTGCCAATTGGCAGATGCAAATCTTTTCATGTTTAATTTTTTATTTTTTCCAGTTAGAAAAATCAGTGCGGAGGCCCAAATTACAAATTAATCGGCAATAAAAAACGCCGGAGCTTCCTGAAACGTAAAAGCACATAAAAAAAGCCGCACAGTTTCCTGCGCGGCTATACATGGTTCCTGTCAATTGATTCCTATATTATTGCTATTAACGCCGCAATAGCCTGTTACAGATCCTGACCTGCAACAGGCAAGTGCCATATTATTGTTGCTTTACCATTTGTACACTGGCCAACAGCTTTACTTCATCACTCAGCAATAATCCGCCGGTTTCAGTAGTAGCGTGGAAAGTAAGACCAAAATCTTTACGGTTAATTTTACCGCTCAGTTCAAATCCTGCTTTAGTTTGACCATACGGATCCACTACTTCGCCGCCAAACTCAACATTCAGCTCTACGGGGCGGGTATTATCCCGGATGGTTAAATCACCTACCAGTTTAAATGTATCTGCATCTATTTTCTTTACTTCTTTAGACACGAATGTGAGCTTTGGATACTTTTCTGCTTCAAAGAAATCTCCTGCCTGCAGGTGGGCATCACGCTGCGCATTCTGTGTGGAAATACTGTTGATGTCTGCTTCAAATGTGATATTGGCAGTGCTGAAATCATTATCAACAGTTTGCATGGTACCATCAAATTTGGCAAACTGACCGGTTACGGTCGTAATCATCAGGTGCTTGATTTTAAATTGTACATCACTGTGTGACGGATCAATTTTCCAGGTTGTCATATAGCTTTGTTTTTTTAGTATTATTAAATGTTTAATTAGTTTAAGACTCCCATTTTACCGGCGTTAAAATCATCTATCGCCGTTCTGATTTCATCTTCGGTATTCATCACAAACGGACCGTAAGCAAAAATGGGTTCATCAATCGGTTCGCCGCTCAGCACCACCATAGCAGTGTCTTTCAGCGCGGTGATGATTACTTCGGTACCCTCTTTTTCAAAGAGAGCGGTTTCCACTCCTTTGAGTGACTGGCCATTCACATCAGCTTCTCCCTGGAATACGACGGCTGCCGTGTTAAAATTTTCCGGTATGCTTAAAGTGATTTTATCATCTTTTTTAAGATGAATATCATAAACATTCACCGGGGAAAAAGTACTGGCAGCGCCTTTCACACCATCATACTCACCTGCAATCACTCTCACATATCCTTCTGCACTTACCTTTACCACAGGAATTTCTGCTTTGGTAAGGTTCTGATAGGAGGGAGGATTATTTTTAAATGCTTTAGGAAGATTTACCCATAACTGGGCAAACTCCACCTTCCCGCCTTGTTTACTGAATGCTTCACTGTATTTTTCTTCATGTAAGATGCCGCCGGCAGCTGTCATCCACTGCACATCACCGGGAAACAACAAACCACGACTACCGGTAGAATCACGGTGTTCCAGTTCGCCCTGGTATACGATGGTAACGGTTTCAAAGCCTTTGTGCGGATGTTCGCCAACACCTTTGGGTCTTACACTCGGTGGGATGTAATTGGGAGCTGCATAATCCATCATGATAAAAGGACTGATCCTGTTACCTTCAGAACGGGTTCCGCCCGGTAAGGTGCTCTGCACCCTGAATCCATCGCCTACCATGTGTGGTGCGGCTGCAATTACGATCTGGCTTACATGTTTTTGTGTTTTCATATTATTTGCCTCCTTAAGACAACACAAAAGTACATGTTACAACATCGGTTAAGAATGGATAAAACACTCCTAGTGATGGACTTTTTTTGAAAATTCCGGAAAATTCAGACGGAAGGGCCTACAGATGTGCGGGATGCCTCTTTAAATTCAGAAGGACTCTGGTTGGTATACTTCTTAAAAAAGCGGCTGAAGTAGTGCGGATCATCAAAACCCAGCTTATAGGCTATCTCTTTGGCGGTAAGGTCTGTATTGTACAAATACCGCTGCGCTTCCAGGATCACCCGGTTGCGGATATGTTCTCCGGCGGTAATACCGGATAATTGCTTGCTGATTTCATTCAGCAGCACGGGTTTGATATGTAAAAGGCCTGCGTAATCAGATACGGTTTTTAATTCGTGGTATTTTTCCTCTATCAGGTTTTTGAATTTCAGGAAGATGGAACTATTATGCGCTGCATGCTGTTCAGGGGTAATGGCTACATTTTCTCCCTTTATGCGGGAAGCCAATACCAGGAAATAACGCAGCAGTCCGTGCAGGGCCATTTCATATTCAGGTTCACGCAGGGTTAACTCCTTCATCATCAGGCGAACAATGGCGTCAATATCTTTCTCCTGTTCATCATCAATATGAATTACGCTGCTGAACTGGTTATTGAAAAACAACCCTGAATTGATGCCGGATACCTGCGTCTGATCCTTTAAACACATGAAAGCATCGCGGAAGGCGATCATGTATCCGTCTATTTTATCGGTTGCCTGCAGGTTATGCACCTGGCCGGGAGCCACAAAAAAAAGCGTGTTCTTTTTTACCTCATGCGTCACCGCATCAATGGTATGCAGCAGTTTACCTTTCTTAATCCAGTAAATGGTGTAGAAGTCGTGCCGGTGAGGTACGCCGATCTGATCAAAAAAAGAGTTACCTAATTCACAAAGACCAGACACCACAAATCCCGGATCTACATGTGAGTACTCCGGTAAGGAAACAATCCCGATATTTTCACGTTTCTCAGCCATCTATTAAGGTTCCTGCTGTTTCTTCCTCCCTTTCGGAAGGATCAATGTATTCAATAATAAAGTTATTCCTGCCTTCGCCCACCATAATCCCCATATGCTTCATTTGCACCAGTTCCAGCATACTGAGGAACAGGAAAATGGCATGCACACGGTCTTTACAGTGATCGAATATTTTTTCAAAAGATAAAGTACGCTCCGCCCGTGCCAGCTCTTCCATATACATCCTGGAGCCCTCCATTGTATAGTCGTACTTGTATACCACGTGCTGGGGCTTGTTATCGCGTTCTTTCATGCGCTGAATCACCTTCTCAAAGGTTTTTGTCAGCTTGAAGAGGGTGAGGGTTTGCACTTCAGTACCTTCACTGGTCACTTCCCCGATTTCGGCCAGTTCCTTTGCAATATTTCCACGTTTTACAGACAGCATACGGTCTGCTTCCATTTCTGCCAGTTCCGCGGCCGCCAGCTTGTAACGCTTATATTCCAGGATTTTGTCTATCAGCTCCATCCGCGGATCAATTTCATTTCCCTGCTCATCCAGTTCCTTGCGCGGCAACAGCATCTTTGCTTTGATTCGCATCAGGGTAGACACAAAGAGAATAAATTCACTGGCCAGCTCTATATTCAACGTTTCAATATGATGAATATAGTCCAGGAAATCCTGCGTGAGGGTATTGATAGGGATATTGTAGATATCCAGCTCATCACGTTCAATGAAGAACAGCAGCAGGTCGAAAGGACCTTCAAATTGCGGTAATTTGATCTTATAGACAGGTGCTTGTTCGCTCACGTAATGCTTTTAAAGATTTTTTATAAAAAGATATCGCACAATTGCCCGGAGTCATTAAATGCCCGGTTAGATAACCGGCTTCCTGTCTCCATGCCGCTGTGCGATATCAAAAATAACAAAATTCCGGCGAATCAGAACTTGGCAGCAAAGCCAATCCCGATCACCTGTTTTATCTGTAGCCGGGGACCCATCACACCGGTTTCTTTATTCTCAAACACTTTTACATCATCATCATATATCATATCTACGGTCAGCAGGGCAGAAATCCACTTGTTTACCTTCAGTTCCAATGCGTTGGTAAAAAACACGTCTATGTTCCCCGGGTTGTGCCTGTAATCGGAAAATAAATCCAGCCGGCCTTTATAAGTCATGTTTTTTGCAAAGGTCTTTATATAGTTGGCAGAGAGGTAAGCGCCTATTTCATATTTAAAATGCGACCCTGTATCCACTCCGTAAGCGCCCTGTTTAGAGAGTACGTCATCCATTACAAACACAAAACGGGAAGTAATTGGCGACAGGAATAAAGAAAATGAATTATCCGGTTTATAATCAAAACCCGGCGACACCAGCACGTAAGCAGGAGAGAAGAATTTTGAGGACAACTGCGGCGTAGTATCCGAAGGATACAAATAACCATTGGTGAACTGGGTACGTAAATTCACCAAACCGCTTAAATACCAGTTTTTGCCAATCTCATAGCCATATTTAGAAGTAAGGTCAATGCGGTCGTCATTTTTCCGTCCTCCCAAACTGGTGGTATTAATATAGCCATAAGCCAGGTCGGCTATGTTGTCCCAGGAATGTTTTCCTTTCTTATAAAACGCCCAGCCAAAAAGATTGGACCCGATAGAGAAAGCAAAATTATCACCGCCCGCAGCCCAGTTACTCAAGGATCCCTGGTTGATATTTACATTAATGTTCATCCCCTTTCTCCACAATTTGGGAATGGTGTCATTAGGGTCTTTTTTGATCTTACCGGCAGCTTCTTCCCTCGACTTCTTCATCCAGTCATTTTGCGCGTGTACCGCCGTAAACAGTAGCATACAGCAGGCAATGGATAAAGTAAATTTTTTCATCAATTTGTGTTTAAATGAGTACGTAATAAGTCACCCCACTTTTTCCCGAAGGAAAAATGGAATGGTAAGGGTATTTCTAAAAATTTTTATCTGGATTTTTTCAGTTCATCACGGATTTCCATGAGCAGTTTTTCCTGGGTAGACAGTTCAGCCGGGGCCGGGGCTTCTTCTTTTTTCTTGGAAAGCTTATTCATAAATTTCACCAGCAGGAAAATACAGAAGGCGATAATCAGGAAATCAATCACACTTTGTATAAAAGCGCCGTAAGCAAATACCGCTATGCCTTTAGCTTTCGCATCAGCCAGTGTGGCCACGTCTCCCTTACTTGTGTCCAATACATAAAAGACGTCGTTAAAATTCTTTCCCCGGGTAAATAATCCGATGATAGGCATCAGGATATTATCTACCAGGGATGTAACAATCTTTCCAAACGCACCACCTATAATCACACCCACTGCAAGATCCATTACATTGCCTTTCATGGCAAACTCCTTAAACTCTTTGATGAACGACATAATGCAAGGTTTTTATTGGTTAAAATAAGTGAACAAAATTAAAGCATAATACCCGAACACGTTAATTATTAAGCTATTATTTCTTTAACCGGGGATATTTCATCTTTAATGATTTCAGTGTATCCCTCAACGTTAGCGCAATCAGGTATTCTTTATACCAGTTCTGATCTGCCGGAACAATCAGCCAGGGCACATAATTACAGTGGTTAATTGCATCTTCATAAACATCCATATATTTATTCCAAAGCTTTGATTCTGTCAGGTCATTTTCGTTATATTTCCACATCTTGCGGGGATCTTCTGTCCGTTCTACCAGGCGCTGCTGCTGGGCTTCCTGTGATACATGCAGGTAACATTTTATGATGTGCGTATTATTATGAACCGTCAGCAATTTTTCAAAATCGTTGATGGCATCCATCCGCTTAAAGGCCATCTTATCGTCTATCCACTTGTGTACGCGTTGGATAAGAATATCTTCGTAATGTGAGCGGTTAAACACCTGGATCATGCCTTTACCCGGCGCATGCTGATGTATCCTCCATAAAAAATCGTGTTCTGATTCCTCGGGGCTGGGTGCTTTGAAAGAGTGGACCGTGCAGCCCTGCGGATTTAAGGTACCGGTAACGTTTTTGATTACGCCGTCTTTCCCGCTGGCGTCCATTCCCTGTACTACCAGCAATACACAGTGTTTATGCTGTGCATACAGCAGGTTTTGGAGTTCATCCAGCTCCTCCAGAATTTCCCGGGTTACTGCCTTTATTGTTTCTTTATCCAGCTTTTTGGGAGCCGATGTACTGATAGCAGACAATTTGATTTTACCCATGTAGCGTATTCTTATAAATAAATTTAACAAAATCGGGACAGAAGTGTTGCGTTATCATGATTTATATTTTGCTGAATATGAAGGATACCTGCACCTTTGTACTCGAAAAACAACAGCTATGCACCAACGTTTCGCCCATTGGGGAGTGTTTCTCCTGTTATCACTCACATGGGGCAGCTCCTTTATATTGATGAAAATAGGCCTGGAATCATTTACTTCGTACCAGGTGGCCAGTTTAAGACTGGTGGCTGCCGGCGTAGCCCTCTCGCCTTTTTTACCAAAGGCATTCAGGCAAACACCCGTAAATAAACTTCCCCTTATTATACTTTCCGGCATCCTGGGCAACGGTATCCCGGCTTTTCTATTTTGCCTGGCAGAAACAGAAATCGACAGCTCCCTGGCGGGTATCCTTAATGCCTTAACGCCGTTAATGGCCCTGCTTTCCGGTATCATTATCTTTAAAAGTCCATTTAAAAAAGCGCAGCTCACCGGCATTTTCGTAGGGCTGGCCGGGGTAGTATTACTGTTCGCTGCCAAAGGCATCAATACAAATGGCCACTGGTATTATGCGCTGCTGGTAATCCTGGCTACAGTAAGCTACGGCGTAAATATCAGCATGGTACATCATAAGCTGCAGGGCTTCAGTTCTCTGCAGCTGGGATCTCTGGCTATGTTCTTTTGTGCCGTGTTCACATTTCCGATTCTGTGGTACAGTAACTTCTTTCCACAGTTTTCCCAACCGGATGCGCCCTGGCGCTCACTTTCCGCAGGCCTGGTACTGGGTGTGATGGGAACCGGCGTGGCAGCTGTGCTCTTTTTCCTGCTCATCAAAAGAGCGGGGTCTATGCTGGCCTCTATGGTAGCATATGCGTTACCGTTAGTAGCCGTGGGATGGGGCTTGCTGGCACATGAAACAATTACCTTGATTCAGCTGGGAAGCATGGGCATTATTTTGTTGGGGGTGTATCTCGTAAACAGGGCCAACAGGGTGTCTACAGCAAAATAAGGCATGCTGCTCATCACTAAAAGGAGCGGAGATATTAACAGGATCGGTATCCGTTAATATCTCCGCTACAATATTTTCAGGCTATACTTTTTAAATAGCCATAATTTCTTTCTCTTTTACTTCGCAATGCTTATCGATCAGCGTAATGTGCTTGTCGGTTAATTGCTGGATATCGGCTTCCGCATCCTTGGCAGTATCTTCACTTAAACCGTCTTTCTGTAACTTTTTAACTGCTTCAATAGCATCCCTGCGGATATTTCTGATGGCTACCTTTGCCTGTTCACCTTCGTTATTCACCTTTTTCACAAATTCTTTTCTGCGTTCTTCGGTTAATGGCGGAAGGAATAAACGGATGATAACCCCGTCGTTTTGAGGATTGAGACCAATATTAGATGCAATAATGGCTCTTTCAATAGGCTGCAGCATATTTTTTTCCCAGGGCTGAATGGTTAGGGTGCGGGCGTCTGCAATGCTTACATTAGCAACCTGGTTCAGTGCAGTTGGTGCACCATAATAGTCAACAAAAATACCATCCAGTATTTGCGGATTGGCTTTCCCGGCTCTGATTTTTGTAAGTTCCGATTCCAGGTGCCCGATAGCTTTCTTCATCGAGTCCGCTGCCTCATCAATGATAAGCGTTAGATCATCTTGCATAACATAAATAGTTAAGTGCGTGCAAACCTACAGGTTTTCTTTTAATCGTCAAAGTAACGCCCTGATAATGGAAGTAGAAATGCTTACAAATAACCACAACAAAAGGATTATTTATCTTGTAATACACCCTCTGTTGTAACACGCAATATTTTGGTGGCTTCTTTTGCTGTTGCCACTGCTGGCTGTATTACCGGCTCTGGAATAGCCTTCACCGCCAGTTTCTTCCGGCGTGCCAGGTACAATACCCCTGTAAAAAAGGTAGCAGAACCTATTACAACCATTAGCAGCCAGGTAGCGCCCATTCCCTGTAACACAAATGCACCAACGATATAGGTGGCATTGATTGCTACAGAAACCAGCGTGGTTTGCCTGTGATTGAGCTTCAGGTCCAGCAGGTAATGATGGATATGGTTCCTGTCGGCAGAGAAAGGAGATCTTCCCTGTAACATACGAACCGCAAATACGCGTAAGGTGTCAAATAAAGGTACGATCAGGATAGCAAATGCTACAGCTGGTGTAGCCCCGATAGGCATTTTACCGGCAGGATTGCCAGCCACATCAATAAATTTCAGTACCAGCACCGCATTTACCAGGCCTATCAGTAAGGATCCCGTATCTCCCATAAAAATACGGGCAGGAGAAATGTTATATATAAGGAAACTGGCTAATCCACCCGCCAATGCGAAGCCTATTACGGCATAAGTGATTTCACCCACATGCAGGAAATAAGCACCAAGCACGGCACTCACCAACAATCCGATGCTACCGGCATGGCCATCTACGCCGTCTATCAGATTGAAAGCATTGATTACCACTATAAAAGTAAAATAAGTCAGCATCAGGCTGATATTCGGAGGCATGGCATAAATTCCCATGAAGCCATACATGCTGGTTATCTGAAGATTGCCGAGGTAAATAATAGCGAAAGATGCCGCCAGCTGCCCGATTAATTTCTTTAACGGAGACAACCCTACGATATCATCCTTCATGCCCACCATGAAAATGATAAAGAACGCCGCCATCATGTACTGAAATGGCGAATTGGCTAACGCGGGTACGCAGATAGCCGTGGCAATTATAAATCCGGAGAAAAAACCGATTCCTCCCAGCGTTGGTATACGCTGTTTATGCGTCTTTCTTTCGTCCGGTTCGTCGTATAAGTGCTTTAATTCCGCCACTCTGATCAGTATTGGAATAGAAAAATAGGTAACAACAAAACTTAGGACGGTAGCAATTAATACATTCTCCATTAGTGGGGCTTAATTGTGCAAAGATATTAATTTCAACGAAATATGAAAAGAAACGTTAAAAAAATCAACTTTTTTAATACTTTGAGATCGCAAAAAAAACATTCAACAGCCACAAAATCTACGAAATTCTATTAGTTTTGCGGCACAAAAATTAACAACTATCATGCCACAGCTCAAAGATATTGCTACTCAGGTAAGGAGAGATATTGTACGGATGGTACATGGCGTTCAAAGCGGTCACCCAGGAGGTTCATTAGGTTGCGCCGACTTCCTGACTGCCTTGTATTTCAAGGTAATGGATCATAAACCGGAACCTTTTGATATGGATGGTAAAAACCAGGACCTGTTTTTCCTGTCCAACGGCCACATTTCCCCGGTGTTCTATAGCGCACTTGCCCGTTCCGGCTATTTCCCCGTACAGGAACTGAGCACTTTCCGTAAGCTGAACTCCCGCCTGCAAGGCCACCCTACCACCCATGAACACTTACCGGGCGTACGCATTGCTTCCGGCTCCCTGGGCCAGGGCATGAGTGTGGCAATCGGCGCTGCGCTTGCAAAAAAACTCAATAACGATAAAAACCTCGTATTCTCCCTGCACGGAGATGGCGAACTGGAAGAAGGACAAATCTGGGAATCTGTAATGTTTGCTCCTCATCATAAAGTAGATAACCTTATCATCACTGTTGATCTGAACGGTCAGCAAATTGATGGGACTACTGATGATGTTGCCGGCCTTGGCGACGTAGGCGCCAAATTCGAGGTATTCGGATGGCTCGTACTTCACATGAATGGTAATGATATGGATGATGTTGTTGCCACACTGGAAAAAGCTAAAAGCCTTACCGGTCAGGGTAAACCCATTGCCATCATCATGAAAACCGTTATGGGTCAGGGTGTTGACTTCATGGAAGGTCACCACGAATGGCACGGTATCGCCCCCAGCGACGACCAGCTGGCCAAAGCACTGGCTCAGTTACCGGAAACTTTAGGCGACTACTAATAGCAGTTACTCATTAAGATATTAAAAAAAAGAGGCGCATGAATTCATGCGCCTCTTTTTTTTAATATCTTAATGAGTCCATATCAGGTTGCCTTCAAGGTAATCGCTTCCACCGCTGCCCTTCTCGCCGGATACCAGCTGGCAGCCACGCCTATCACAATAATCGTAACAAACACCAACCCGAAATCTGCCGCATGCATGCTCACAGGGTATGAATCCACCAGGAAAGAAGTCCCCTCCAGCTTAATAATCCCAAAATGCTGCTGCAACAAACAAAAGGTGATTCCCAGCCCAAAGCCCAGCACCGTTCCAATACCGGCAATAATCAATCCTTCGGCCAGGAAAATACGCATAATCAGCGACTTACGTGCCCCCATCGCCTTCAGGATCGTAATATCTTTCTGTTTTTCAATCACCAGCATATATAACGACCCAATCATGTTAAAAGCGGCAATGATCATAATAAAACTAAGTATCACATATACTGCCCACTTCTCTGTTTGCATGATGGCATATAGCGACTGATTCTGCTCATACCGGGTTTGCACCTTATACCGGCCGCCCAGCAACTTTTCCAGTTGCACTTTCAGCACATTATCGTTTATCCCTGCCCGTGTCCCGATTTCCAGCGACGACATCTCATCGGCCCCCATCTGCAACAGGCTCCGTAAAAATTCAATGTTTGTAATAACATACTTACTGTTGAACTCCTGCTGAATCGCAAAAGTTCCGGCAGGATATAAAACGCCGTTGTTAAGCGCATCCTCCGGGGTCACAAAAGCATTCACATTCCGGCGGGGAAGATATACGGTTACAGGTGCAATGCTATGCACTACATCCACGCCCAGCGCACCTTCCAGCTCCAATCCCAGCACTGCCCGGTAGGCCACACTGTCGCCGGTGTCAAAACGTCCGCGGATAATATTGCTTTTTACATCGGTAACATAGTTATAACTGCTGTCCACTCCCTTCAATACGGCAATCGTAGGCTCGTCACCATAGCGGAGTACCGCCTTCTCTTCAATTACCCGGGAGAAATGGGCTACACCCGGCACCGCTGCTATTTGCTGCAGCTGCGCAGGCGTGAGGATAATTGTTTTACCGGTAACCGGCGCAATTTTCACTGCAGGGTAAAAAGAGGAATAAAGGGATTTTACCAGGCCCTCAAAGCCGTTGAACACGCTCAGTATCACAATCAGGGCGCCAGCGCCAACTGCAATTGCCACCACACTTACCCAGGCAATGATATTGATAGCATTGGTAGATTTTTTGGCCCGGAAGTAACGGGAAGCAAATTGCCAAACCATGTATTTGTAGAATTACGAATGAAGAATAAAGAATCCGTAACCCTTATTTCTTGCCATCCTTGATATTGGCGTCATCTTCCTTGATTTTCTTGAATAACTCTTCCATCTTAAACACGTAATCAAGTGTATCATCCAAAAAGAAGCTCAACTCGGGGATCCTGCGCAATTGTTTGCCTAATCCTATTCCCAGTAACTTCTTGATCTCACCCATTCTTTCCTTGATCCGCTCCAGCATCTCCGAAGGGGCTTTGATCTGGAACATACTCAGGTATACCTTCGCCTCCAGCAGGTCTGGGGTCATCTTCACGGCAGCAACAGATATCATTCCCCCTTCCACTACATTAAATCCCAACCGCTGAAAAATACCACTCAGCTCCTGCTGCACAAGTTGTCCTATTTGTTTCTGCCTTTTAGTTTCCTGCATCTCATTCAGTTTTAATCGTTAGTAAAACAGTCTGCGTACGATAATAACATAATTACCCCGCCCCGCCAAACCATAACCGGCTGCCAGCAGCCCGTCAGTTGCGAAATTAACCATTTCCGGGAAAGAATAGCCGCATTTACACCCCCTCATACCTTAATTATACTATTTTTGCCAGCAAGTTAAACAGACTACCAGGAATGAAGACATTCAAGCGATTACTAAGATTTGCCACGCCTTTGCACCATTATCTGCCGGAATATGTTATATATACCTTTATAGGTATCATATTCGGTATGGTCAATTTTGCTATGCTGATCCCGTTACTGACCGTTATTTTCAACCAGGTGGGCGAAATTCCCCAGGCACTCCCTGAACCACATTTCACCTTTTCTATCAATTATTTTATAGACCTGTTCAACTATTACTTTTACAACTTTATCAGGGCCAGCGGCTCCAAACAAAGCGCCCTGTACTTCGTTTGTGCAGTGATAGGCGTGTGTATCGTAATTGCCAACTTCGGTCGCTACATGAGCGCCAGGGTAATGGTACGCCTTAAAATGACCGTACTCTCCCGGCTACGTATACGCCTCTATGAAAAGTTTACGCAGCAATCACTGTCATTTTACAGCGATCAGCAAAAAGGAGATTTGCTTTCTTCCATGACCAACGATGTACAGGAAATAGAAAACAGCGTAATCAATGCCATACAAACACTGTTGCGCGACCCGTTCATTATAATCGGCTACTTCGCGGCACTGTTCTATCTTTCCGTAAAACTCACCCTGTTCACGATTGTATTTTTTCCTATCTCCGGCCTGCTGATATCTTATGTATCCAAGAAATTAAAATTAAAAGGAAAATTCAGCCAAGACCTGTTAGGAAAAATTCTTTCGGTAACAGAAGAAACACTTAGCGGTATCCGGATCATACAGTCCTTCACAGCAGAGCGTTTCATGAAAAATAAATTTGGCGAGGTAAACAACCGGTTTGTGAAAGTGAGCAAATCGATGTACAACCAGCGCGAACTCGCTTCTCCTATTTCTGAAATATTAGGCGTGATCGTTATTGTAATCCTGGTAATTTATGGAGGCAGCCTGGTATTATCCGGCAGCGAACTGCTTACCGGTGCCACTTTCATGACATACCTCGTTTTCTATTCACAGATCATGCAGCCGGCAA
This sequence comes from Chitinophaga sp. W3I9, assembly GCF_050434025.1. Taxonomy (NCBI): domain Bacteria; kingdom Pseudomonadati; phylum Bacteroidota; class Chitinophagia; order Chitinophagales; family Chitinophagaceae; genus Chitinophaga; species Chitinophaga sp. W3I9. The sequence goes on along the minus strand of NZ_JBNPWC010000001.1, from coordinate 1,210,141 downwards.
AAAATGTATCTACTTCCATTACCACGATACAAAAAGGAATGGTAGCCAGTGAAAGGATTTTCAAAATACTGGACGCCCCGGTAACCATCCACGAAAAGCCGAATGCACGCGCTGTGAGCGGGTTTAACACCAGCGTGGAATACGATGATGTTTCCTTTAAATACGAACAGCAATATGTGCTGAAACACATCCGGCTTACTATTAATAAAGGACAGATGGTAGCGCTGGTAGGCCGCAGTGGTGCAGGAAAATCCACGATGGCAGATATTTTACCACGCTTCTATGATGTAAATGAGGGCGAAATTCGTATAGACGGCACCGATATACGCGACCTGAAAGTGCATGATCTTCGCAGCCTGATCGGCGTTGTATCACAGGAAGCCATTCTCTTTAATGATACAGTGCTGAACAATATTGCTTTTGGTCAGCCCAATGCCGACAGGGACGCTATAATCACCGCTGCAAAGATTGCCAATGCGCATGAATTTATTGAACACCTGGACAACGGTTATGATACCATTATCGGCGACCGTGGGCTGAAACTCAGCGGGGGCCAGCGTCAACGACTTACCATTGCACGTGCCATTTTCAAAAATCCGCCTATCCTCATATTGGATGAAGCCACCTCCGCACTCGATACCGAGTCCGAAAAACTGGTGCAGGCTGCACTGGATAAACTCATGCAAAACCGCACCACTATTGTGATTGCCCACCGGTTGAGCACTATACAACATGCCAGTGAAATCATTGTAATGGATCACGGTGAAATCAAAGAACGTGGTACGCACGACGCATTGCTGAAACAACACGGCATCTATCACAAACTGGTGGAAATGCAGGAATTTAAATAGATAATCACTAACGTTAAAGAATATACGTAAATGTGGCACGTTCCGCTCAAAAGTGGAACGTGCCCGTTTAACCAGTCTCCGCATGGCTTTCGGTAACATTTTCTTCTTATCGAAAACCCGTAATAGGTATGGTTTTTGTTATTGAAGCGCCCTGACAATGCCAACACCAGCTCTTTGCAGCACTTATTTTTTAACCTTTAACATAGCGAACTCCTATGATATCTATCGTAATTCCTGTATTAAACGAAGGTGCTACCATACGCCAGGTTATTAAAACCGTAAAGAAAACGTCCCGGAAAATTGAGATCATTGTAGTAGACGATAATTCTACAGATAACACAGTGGAAGAGGCGATGAAAGAACATGTGAGAGTGATTACCAGCAGCCAGCGCGGGAAGGGAATATCTATGCGGGAAGGTATGATGGCTGCCAAACACGATATTATTGCCTATGTAGATGGCGACATTCTGACTTACCCCGACAATATTATAGACCTATTAACTGGTCCTATCGAAAAAGATGAAGCCGACTTCGTCAAATCCTACTTTGAAAGGCAGGCAGGCAGGGTCACCCAATTGGTGGCCAAGCCACTGCTGAGTATATTATTCCCCGAGATTGCTCATTTCCAGCAACCGCTCAGCGGGATGATTGCTGCGCGCAAATCATTCCTTTCCCGTGTGCATTTTGAGAACGATTATGGCGTGGATATCGGTCTGCTGATAGATATGCATCACCTGGGCGCCCGTATCACAGAAGCAAATATCGGGAAGGTGGAAAATGCCATGCAAACCTGGGAACAGCTGAGCAAAATGTCGAGAGAAGTATCCCGCACTATTCTCCGCAAAGCGGAAAATATACCACAGGAAAATCTTGAAACACTGGGCAACATTAACCTGATACGGGAGCAAATGGAGTATTCCATCCTCGAGTCTATTGATAAACTGCAGAAGATGGTCATCTTTAACCTGGACCATGCCGTGTTTACACAAGACTACATGCAATGGGCTGCAGTGGCCTTCGGACAGGAGGAAGGGCTACAGGAAATTGAATCTTCCGGGCATGATCCGGTAACTACATTACATTTAAAAGCCACACTTTTTGAAGGACGCAATATTGCAGAATTACTGGAAGTAGCGGATGCCATTCCGTTGGTACCCGGCATCCGCGAAATAGTGCGTGAACTGAAAAAAAGGGGTTATGCTGTTGGCCTGATCACCGACGGGTTTGGTACCGTAGCCCGTCATATCAAGAATCAGCTGGGAATGGATTTCGTATTTGCCAATAAGCTGCACCTGGTTAACAGCGTGGCTACCGGCGAGTTTACTATTGCAGACTACTTTATGAAAGGAAAAGAATACTCCCGGAGTAATATGTTTCCCTACATCGCGCAGCAGTATCATATTAATACACAAAATATCATTTATGTGGGAGATGGAAAACGGGACAGTAAATTATTAACGGAGGCCGGCATCGGCGTTGCTTTTTGTCCACAGTATCCGGGCAATGTTGTAGAAAAGGTTGCCGATAAAATTATCAGCGGCTTATCATTAGCGCCCCTGTTGGATATTGCGCAGGCGAGCCCGGCGAAGTTTGGCATTAAATTGCCGGCTATCAGTAAAAAGCAAGCGCGTACAATTGGAGTAGGCAGCCTGATAGGTTTGGCTGGAGCTGGGTTAATTTACTTCGCTGTGCGACAAATACGTAATAAAAAAGAGATGGCCACCTGTTGATGATATTCATTCAGCTATAAAGGAAAAGGCGCAGCGGATAACCGCTGCGCCTTTTCTGTCTTAATTAGTACTAAGACTATTTACTTTTAGCCAGTTTAGCTTCAATGCTCAATGTAGCGTGAGGAACTGCCCTGAGGCGTGCTTTATCTATGAGTTTACCGGTTACGCGGCAAATACCATAGGTTTTGTTTTCAATACGCATCATTGCTTTTTCCAGGTGATCAATGAACTGGATCTGACGGCTGGCCATCTGGTTCAGTTGCTCTCTTTCCTGGGAGCCGCTGCCATCTTCCATACTCATGTATTTGTTCTCTGTATCGTCGGTACCGGCCTCGTCTTTACGGGTGATCAGGCCTTGCAGATAGATGAGCTCCTTTTTAGCTGATTCCAGCTTCTTTTGGATCAATTCTCTAAACTCCTGCAGGTCTGAATCACTATATCTGTATATAGGACCAGTAGGTTGTGCCGGTTGATCCAGCACTGACTTGGTGAATTCAGGTTGATAAGTTACCAGGGTAGCTTTTCCACCTTTTTTCTCAGATTTTTCAGTTTTTTCGGGTTTTTCGGATCTTTCCGCCTTTACTGACTTTTCAGCCTTAACAACAGGCTTTTCGGCTGCTTTTTTTGTGGATTCTTTCTCCTTAGCAACTTCTACCTTAGTATCTGCTTTCTTTACTGCCATCGTTTTAAGTTCTTTTTCTTCTGACTTAGAAATAAATGGTTTCTCTTTTTCAGCGGAAACACTTTTCGTTACCACTTGCTGCTTTACAGCAGGCTCTTTTTTAACGGTCGATTTCGCAGGTACAGCAACTTTCTTGACGGATGATGTTTTACTGTTTGGTAAGGCAGAGGCCTTTTTCACTGCTTTTTTAGGCGCCGGAGCGACTTTTTTGGCAGTGCTTTTAGCTACCACGGCTTTTCCGGCTGCTGGTTTTGCTGCTGCTTTAGGGGCCGCCTTTTTAGGGGCTGCTTTTGCAGCTGCTTTTTTTGGAGCAGGCGCCGCTTTCTTTACCGGAGCAGGTTTAACAGCTTTCTTCGCTGGTGATGCCTTTGCCACAGTCTTTTTAGCCGGAGCTGCTTTCTGGGTCGTTTTACTAGCAACCTTCTTTTTTGTTGCCATGGGGGATTAGCTTTTTTTGTTAACTAATACATTAAATTTAAGGTCATTTACCTCTATTTCTGTACCATCTTGTAATCGCTCCACTAATTCCAGGCTATCTGCCAAAATTTCCGTGCAAATATAATCATTATAGTTCACAATGGCCGACTTGAGCGTGTCTACACTTTCAATCGTTACGTCAATTCTGTCAGTCAAAGCAAAATCACTATCCTTACGGATCTTTTGTATCCGGTTTACCAGTTCCCTGGCATTACCTTCGTCTTGCAACTGTGGAGTAATAGTAACGTCGAGCGCTACCGTTAAGGCGCCTTTATTAGCTACTGTCCATCCCGGAATGTCTTCGGAAATGATTTCAACGTCAGAGAGTTGGATTTGCAACTGCTCTCCCTCTACAACCAGGTTGAAATGGCCGTCGCGCTCAATGGTGGTAATTTCTGCCTCTGTAAACGCGCTGATTGCGGCTGCTACAGATTTCATCTTTGCTCCCATTTTACCACCGAGGGACTTGAAGTTAGGCTTAATCTTTTTCTTGATAAAACCCTCCGTTTCCGTAAGATAATCAATCCCTTTGACATTAACTTCACTTTTTATCAGGTCGGCTACCATTTCTATTTGCTCCTTCATCCTGCCATTTGCCACCGGAATTAAAATCTTCTGCAGAGGCTGGCGAACTTTAATGTTCACCTTTTTACGCAAGGATAATACCAGCGAGGAAATATCCTGCGCCAGCTGCATCCTTTCTTCCAGATCAAGGTCTACCGCACCCTCATTTATCGCCGGAAAATCAGTGTGGTGGATGGAAGTAGCCTTGCTGCGGCCACTCACACTGTTCAGGTTGTTAAACAACCAATCGGTGAAAAATGGGGAAACCGGGGCCATCAATTGTGCAATTTTTTCCAAACATTCATATAATGTCTGGTAAGCACTAATCTTATCATGCTCATATTCTCCCTTCCAGAACCGGCGGCGGCATAACCGCACATACCAGTTACTCAGCTGCTCATCCACAAACCGCTCCACTGCTCTGCCTGCCTGCGTAGGCTCGTAATCGTCAAAGCTGCTGGTCACGTCTTTTACCAGGGTGTTCAACACGGAAATAATCCACCGGTCAATTTCCGGGCGTTCTTCTAAAGGAATGTATGCTTCCTTGAAAGTAAACTTATCAAGATTGGCGTACATAGCAAAGAAATTATATGTATTGTACAGGGTACCGAACAACTTGCGCTGCGCTTCCCCTATACCTTTTACATCAAACTTTAAGCTATCCCAGGGCGAAGCATTGGTGATCAGGTACCAACGGGTGGCATCTGCCCCAAACTTTTCAATGGTCTCAAACGGGTTTACCACATTACCCAGGCGTTTACTCATTTTCTGCCCTTTCGCATCCAGCACTAATCCATTGGAAACTACTGTTTTATACGCTACGCTATCAAAAAGCATCACACCCAGGGCGTGTAAAGTATAGAACCAGCCACGGGTTTGATCTACTCCCTCCGCAATAAAATCAGCGGGGAATGCCTGTCCTTTATCTATCAGTTCCTTATTCTCAAAAGGGTAATGCCACTGCGCATACGGCATCGCGCCACTGTCAAACCAAACGTCTACCAAATCAGGCTCACGACGCATTGGTTTACCCGACGGGCTCACCAGGATAATATCATCCACATAGGGCTTGTGTAAATCCAGGATACCTTCATGGAGATAAGACTTATTCACATCTCCACCCAACACCTGGTTCGCTTTGCGGATTTCGGCATTCAGTTCCTCAATACCACCGATACAGATCTCTTCCGTGCCATCTTCAGTACGCCAGATAGGCAGCGGCGTACCCCAGTAACGGCTGCGGCTGAGGTTCCAGTCGACCATATTTTCCAGCCAGTTGCCAAAACGACCAGTACCGGTGGAAGCCGGCTTCCAGTTGATCGTTTTATTCAGCTCTACCATTCTGTCTTTTACCGCAGTAGTCTTTATAAACCACGCATCCAGCGGGTAATACAACACTGGTTTATCAGTACGCCAGCAATGCGGATAAGTATGTTCGTACTTTTCTACTTTAAATGCACGGTTCTCCTTCTTCAGTTTCACAGCGATATCCACGTCTACATCTTTGTAATCGGGATCATCTTTATAGTTCTTTACATATCTGCCTGAAAATTCACCCACATTCTCGGTAAACTTACCGGTCCGGTCTACCAGTGTTAAAATGCCTATCCCATATTTCTTACCCACCCGGTTATCATCAGCACCAAAAGCAGGCGCGGTATGAACGATACCAGTACCATCTTCCGTGGTAACAAAATCACCGAGGAGTACACGGAACGGATCGCCTTCTTCCGGCTGGGTGAATGGCAATAACTGTTCGTAACGGATATTTTCAAGCTGACTGCCCTTAAAGCTGGTCAGTATCTTCCATGGAATTACTTTATCGCCTTCCTGATAAGCTGCAAGGTCAGCGTTTTCCCCTTCTGCTTTGAAATATTTGCCTAACAGCACTTTTGCCATTATCACATTTACCGGCAGGTGAGTATAAGGGTTAAAAGTATTTACCAATACATATTCTATATTAGCCCCCACTGTTAAACCCAGGTTGGATGGCAAAGTCCAGGGAGTGGTCGTCCAGGCCAGGAAAAACACCTCATCTGATCCCGCAGCATCAAAAAGGAATTGGGAATTACTTGCCTTTTGGGCTTTAAACATCGCCACTACCGTAGTATCCTTTACATCCTTATAGGTGCCGGGCTGGTTCAGTTCATGGGAACTCAAGCCGGTACCAGCCGCGGGCGAGTAAGGTTGGATGCTTACACTTTTATACAGGAATCCTTTTTTATAAAGCGTTTGAAGACACCACCAGAGTGTTTCAATATAGTTATTCTCAAAAGTGATATAAGGATCTTTCAGGTCTACCCAGTATCCCATTTTCAGGGTCAGGTCATCCCACATATCTTTATATTTCAATACCTCCCGGCGGCAGGTATCATTATATTCAGCAACAGAAATCTTTTTACCTATGTCTTCTTTGGTAATCCCTAAAGTTTTTTCAACACCCAGTTCCACCGGCAAACCATGGGTATCCCATCCGCCTTTACGCTTTACCTGGTATCCGCGCATCGTTTTATAACGACATACCAGGTCTTTTAATGTACGTGAAATAACATGGTGAATGCCGGGTAAGCCATTGGCGCTTGGAGGTCCTTCATAAAATACAAAAGGAGTGGCGCCTTCGCGCACGTCCACACTCTTTTCAAAAGCCTGGTGCTGCTCCCAGTGTTGCAGTATATCTTTCTCTATCTGAGGTAAATTCAACTGGTTATATTCCTGATATTTGCTGGACATAAAACAATTCCCCGCCCTTTGATGTTATTTAGACAATAATTGATTAAAATTGTGCGAAGTTAAGAAAATACGCTGGCTCCTAAATAGGCATCTTTGCTAAAAACCCATGCTTTTTGAATATTTTTTATTGTTTTTTTTGTAATTTGCAATAAAGAATATAGAAGCTGCGTTTTTGGCATTGTTTTAGCTAACTTGCCAGGAAGAATTAGAAAAACCTAGTAGTTAATTTTAGCCCAACGGAAAAAACCATATCGAGTATGAAAAAGTTGACGTTAATATTTTGCGCGGTTCTATTCACTTCCGGCATAACTTTTGCACAGCAAAAAAAATCAGTTAAAAAAACAAAGATAGTTGCCAAAGCGGTGCAAGCACCTGAGGCAGTTAAGAGTTCTTTTGATCAGAATTTTGCGGGAACAGCGGCTGCTAAGTGGACAAAGACAAGTGCGGGACATTGGACAGCGAGTTTCCAAAAAGACAATATAAACACAATTGCAGAGTATGATGCAGATGGCAAATGGGTTGCCACAAGAAGCGCGTATGATGCTCAAAACCTTCCGGAATCAGTGGCTGGTACACTGAAAACAAAATATCCGGCGGCAACCATAAAAGATGGCTGGAAAATTGAGAGATCAGATGTAGCTGCATACTACAAAATCAATATTCAGGATAACGGTACGGACAAGGCAGTGTTGCTGAATGAAGCTGGTACCATCACTGAATAACACAAACAAGTATTTCATAGGTATAGGGATAAATAGGACAGACCCTGCTCTTTTGGGCGGGGTTTTTTATTTGTTACGACTCCTCACTTCTGTTTTTGCAGGCTATCATTTCCCAACATGTGAATTTTTCCCAACGGTAGAACCTGCAAATTCCACAACCACATATCAGCAGGTTGCTTTATCCAAACAAAAAAAGTCGCCCGCAGAAGCGAACGACTTTATAAAATCTGGTAGAAACTTTTCTGGCATATTGCACTTCAATGGTGTTTGATATTCATGCAAGTATGATTTATGGCTTTACTTACTTTGCCAGCCAAGCTTCTTCCAAGGTCAAATCTGATAAGGAAGCTTATAGGAAACGCAAATGGATATCTGCCTATCGTGTTACAAAGAAACACCTATATTTCATCTTCCATTTTCCAAATCGGGAAAACAAATGATCGAAAAGGGAAAATACCAGCTCATTTGCCCAGCTTCAAACCTCTTTTCAGGGCCCGGGAAACGGTAAACCAATAAAACCGGGCTAGCGATCCCTGGTAGAAATACTTCAAAACCCACTTATATTCACCCTGGAAATGTAATACAGACATAGGTTGCACCCTTCCGTCGATAGACCTACAATACACAGTCTCTCCCTTTAAAGTGATCGCCTTCCTGTCGCCAAAGGACTGGTAAACGCCGTTTTCGCTGTAAACAGCCGAAATGTTATGGTCAATGCCCAGTGAATTACCGATGGCATTGGAGTTCAGGTAGGGAATTCCCTTCTCTTTTACCCACATATAGAGCAGGGTCATATCTGAAATAGCCGTTCTTCCTATCTTTTCCTGCTGCATTTCGTAATGCCTGGCCAGGAAATGATCCTGCTTATTTCTCTCATAGGTTTCCAGCAGGTAATCAGTAAAACTATTGATCAGCGCTTTATTCCAGAACGAAAAATGTGGCGAAATCTGGTGTTCGCTGCCTTCTCCGTAAAACCCTTCACTCCCTATAAATATGCCTTGCAGCGATGTATCTTCCCGGATGTGCTGCAGGTTGTTTACCAGGTAAATGTCTGAGTCGGAAAGAATAAAAGCATCCTCACTTTTATGGGCTTCCGCAATGGCGAAATAACGGGCGAAACAACTTACTTCAAACCCAAACGAATTGACACTATAATGTTCATAAAGAGACAGGAATTTCTCATACCTGGCGTTGCCTTTCAACTTATCAGGACCAAGTACTGTAATGTTCAGGCTTAAACGCCGAGCTTTTCGTTCATATAATTTTAAATAGATGAGATCCCTGTTTTCATATATATAGATGTCATTCAACATGTGTGCTGTTTTATCATCTGCTATGAGTTTGAACAGATGATTAAAGATTATATGAAGATAGTTAGGTTATTAACGCAGAAGTACTTCACCTTACGGAAAAATCATAGAAGTGACGTAGAAAGAAAGGAGAAGCTGTTGTTTAGCGCAGCAACAGCTCACAGGGTTTCAGCCCCGTGTGCTTTTTAAAGGCAGTGGAGAAGTGGGAAATGCAGGAATACCCCATCAGCATAGCTACTTCAGAAACAGACATCCCCTTTTCATATAAAAGCCCCTTGGCCTTTTCCATTCTCTCTTTCTGGAAGTAATCATATATGGTGGTGCCGTACATGGCTTTGAAGCCTTTCTTCAGGTAGCATTCGTTCATGGCTACCCGGCGGGCCAGGTCCCTGATGGTAATAGGAGAGTCCAGCTGCTCCAGGAGGATACCCCGGGCATTCTCTATTTTTTCACGGTCTTCCAGGTGGGTGAGGAAGCGGCAACCATAGCGTTCGTCGGTGTCGTTCTGCATAAACTGGTCGGAGCTGTATAGTAACAGGTCCAGCGCCCGGCTTTGCAGGAATATATTTTTCAGCATGCCCTCGTAATCGTGATGTACCATTGTTTCCAGTACGGATTTTGACTTCGTACAGGGCTGGATGGTTTTCACGAAAGGTTTGCGGGACTGATTTTCAAATAAGGAAAAGGTAGTGGTACCCTTTTGCAGCGATTGGATGAATGCAGGCTGGAAGCGAACGGTGATAAGATCTACAGATGGCACCCTGTCATTGCAGGCTTCCTTCTTTCCTTCTGAACAAAGCTGATCGGTACAGGAAGGGTTTTTACAATACTTGCTGCCGGCAACGCAATACCGGAGCTCAATGGCGGCAGATTGCCCCCTTTTGGCCGGCTGGTAAATGACCATCGCCACATCTTCAACAGGTAACGGCTTATCGTAAGTAAAACGTTGTAAGGTAAAATCAAGACAGTCAGGTACTGACACACTATCCTGCTCCGCCAGCTGTAACTGGTCGCTCATCGCGGGCTGCGGAATGGCCAAAGACAATATTTCCTGTATTTCTTTCACTTTATCTGTTTTTAAACGCCGTGCTGTTATAGAAGTCACAAATTTAGTGATTCGTTTTTTAAACAAATACGTTTTGACAATACAGTTACAAACACAACTATCCTTCTCCCCTTAAAACAGCGATTTACTTGGTATAAATTTCGTATATCCTTTAGGGATGGCAAAAAATGGCTTTAATATCCGCAGACTGGTAAAAATCATACTCATTGTAGCCGGTATACTTACCCTGCTGGTAGTGGGTACAGGCTGGTATCTCAATCAACACTGGAATAAGTTGTTGAAACGGGAGCTTCAGGACTATGTGACCGATTTGTCGGACAGTTTGTATACCGTTAAGTTCAAAGACCTGCACCTGGACGTACTTTCCGGCAGTGTCACTATCGATAAAGCCAGTATGACGGCCGATTCTGCGGTATATCAGCGCCTGCTGGCACAACAAAGGGCGCCGGCCGATATTTACACCATCAGCGTTGACCGGCTGGAACTCAGGTACTTTAAGCCGTGGCGTTACTTCTTTGGGAAGCATCTCAACGCAGGAATCCTTACTGTAACGGGTCCCAGTATTATCCTGGATCAAAATGCTACCGTAAAAGATACCAGTACCCCGAAAACGGCCTACCAGAATATCTCGGCCAAAATGAAATCCATTTTCATAGGCAAACTGGTACTGGACAGCACCAATTTCAAATATATTTTTACCCGGAAAGATTCTTCCCGGGTGATCCATCAATTCCACAATCTGAGGGTCCGGATCAATGATTTCCTGATAGACTCAGTTGCCCTGGACGACCCCACCCGTTTTTTATACGCCCGCAATTACGAAATCGGGATGAAGGACTATATGAACCGGACGCGGGATAGTCTTTACTGGATGTATATTCGCGGAATACGGTACGATGCGGCGGAACGTACCCTGCATGTGGGCAGGTTTGAACTGCAACCCCGCTACGATAAAACGGCCTTCCAGAAAAAGACAGGCGTACAGCAAGACCGGTTTGAAGTAGTGTTTAACGACATAAGTCTGCGTAACCTTAATCCCCGCCTGTTGTTACAGGAACAACAGATCTGGGCCGACCGGGTAAATATTCAGAATGGCAGATTAGACATTTACAGGAACCGTATGATGCCTATGCCTCCCGGCAATAAACTGGGCCAATATCCCCACCAGTTGCTGGCAAAGCTGGATGTTCCCATAAATATAGATACGCTTACCGGCAATAATGTTGACATCAGGTATACGGAATTGAGCCCGGTTACCGAACAAACCGGGTATATCGATTTCAGTCATGTACATGGTTTATTCCGCAACATCACCAATATCGATAGCCTGGTGGCCAAAAACAAGCACCTCACGGCCGACCTTGACGCGGTATTTATGAAAAGCGGAAAACTCACTGCCCGTTTCGATTTTGTGCTGAACGAAAAGGGTGGCCGGTTTGGTGTTTCCGGCCGGCTGAGTAATATGAACGGCAAAGATCTGAATGTAATTACCCAGCCAATGGGCAAAATCGAAATCAGGTCTTGCGATATCCAGGACCTGACCTTTACTATCAACGGAGGTGAGCGAAGCGCCAGAGGCCATGTAAAACTGCTGTATCAAAATCTTAAAATTGCCGTTTTAAAGCAAAATAAGGATCACGATGGGTTTAAACGTAAAGGACTCATCAGCCTGGTGGCTAACGCATTGGTAATCAAGTCGGAAAACCCATCCAAAGACGAAAAACCCCGCACGGCCGATGTTACCTATACCCGAGACATCAAGAAGTCTTTTTTTAACCTGGTGTGGAAAACTTTATTTACAGGCGTAAAAGACATTGCTGGTGCTGGAAATCTCTAGTGGAAAAAATGGTGGATCCTCACCGCATAAAAACAGCCCTTCTTTTGTGGAAATGAGGCTTATTTTTCGTACATTTGCATGATTGTCTACCGATTTTATTTCTAATAGATTTTACACCAACATATGAGCGAAGAATTAGTGCAAGCACCCAGCCCCAGCAGCAACGGATATGATGCAGGGAGTATACAGGTATTGGAAGGACTGGAAGCCGTTAGGAAGCGTCCGGCCATGTATATCGGCGATATTGGCGTCAAGGGTCTCCACCACCTTGTTTATGAGGTAGTAGATAACTCTATCGATGAAGCATTGGCCGGGTACTGCAAAAATATTGATGTTACCATCCTGGAAGATAACTCCATCCGTGTAAAGGATGATGGCCGTGGTATTCCAACCGGCATCATTCCCAAGGAGGGTCGTTCTGCCCTGGAAGTAGTAATGACAGTACTCCACGCCGGCGGTAAATTTGACAAGAACACCTACAAGGTGTCCGGAGGTTTGCATGGTGTGGGTGTGAGTTGCGTGAACGCATTGAGCGACAGGCTTTATGTAACCGTAGAACGTGAAGGCAAATTATTTGAACAGGAATTTCACCGTGGCGCCCCACAGTATCCTGCACGTGAAATAGGTACCAGTGAAGTAACCGGAACCACCATTCACTTTAAACCCGATGGCGAGATTTTTAAAGATACCACCTACAACCGTGAAATCCTTGCCGGTCGTTTACGTGAGCTGTCTTACCTGAACCGCAAAATCAAGATTACTTTAACCGACGAACGTGAAAAAGATGAAGAAGGTAACTTCTTCTCTGAAACTTTCTACAGTGAAGGTGGCATCCGCGAGTTTATACAGATGCTCGACAAAAATGGCCGTCGCAACCCGATATTGCTGAATCCTATTTATGTAGAAGTACATGAGCCGATTTCAAATGTAGCCGTAGAAGTTGCGCTGGTATACAACGACGCATTCAGCGAAAACATTTTCTCCTACGTAAATAATATCAACACCATTGAAGGAGGTACACACGTAGCCGGTTTCCGCCGTGCTATTACCCGTGTATTTAAATCTTATGGTGATAAAAATAAAATGTTTGAGAAGTCGAAGATCGAAGTTACAGGCGACGACTTCCGTGAAGGACTGAGCGCTATTATCAGCGTGAAAGTTCCTGAACCGCAATTTGAAGGTCAAACTAAAACCAAGCTCGGTAACTCCGATGTGATGGGCGTGGTAGACAGTTCTGTTGCGGCTGTGCTGGATGCCTTCCTGGAAGAAAATCCACGTGAAGCCAAACAGATCATCAATAAAGTAGTATTGGCGGCACAGGCCCGTGAGGCTGCCCGTAAGGCACGTCAGCTGGTACAACGCAAAAGCGTAATGACTGGCAGCGGCTTACCAGGTAAACTGGCCGATTGCTCCGATAACGATCCTACCAAATGTGAACTGTACCTTGTCGAAGGAGACTCCGCAGGTGGTACGGCCAAACAGGGACGTAACCGTAACTACCAAGCCATCCTGCCGCTCCGTGGTAAAATCCTCAATGTGGAAAAAGCAATGGAGCACAAGATCTACGAGGATAATGAAATCAAAAACATCTTTACCGCACTGGGCGTTACCATCGGTACAGAAGAAGATGATAAAGCACTGAACCTTTCCAAACTGCGCTATCACAAGCTCATCATCATGACGGATGCCGACGTGGATGGTAGTCACATTGCCACACTGATCCTGACCTTCGTTTTCCGTTATATGAAAGCAATGGTGGAACAGGGCTACGTGTACATTGCACAACCACCTCTGTACCTCGTGAAGAAAGGTAAAGAACAAACTTACGCCTGGACAGAAGAACAGCGTAAAGAAGCGACCCAAAGGCTCGCTGGCGGCGGTAAGGAAGACAGCGTAACCATTCAGCGTTATAAAGGTTTGGGTGAGATGAACGCAGAACAGCTGTGGGATACTACCATGAACCCGGAACACCGTACCCTGAAACAGGTAACCATTGAAAGCGCTGCTGAAGCAGACCGCGTATTCAGTATGCTGATGGGTGATGAAGTTCCTCCACGCAGGGCGTTCATCGAATCACATGCGAAGTATGCCAAGATTGATGCTTAATTACGTATATACGTTATAGTTATAAACAAAAAATCCTGCCGCTGAAACGGCAGGATTTTTTGTTTATCTTCTGAAATAATCTCTTTATCCTTCTCTCGTAAGAATATAATTTGCCAGCACCTGGTACAGGAACACACCTATCAGCAAAGCGGTAACCACTATATTAAAGGCATCATTAATGATGAATGCCAGCACAGTGCCCAATACGCCCAGCAGCGCCAGTCCCGCCGTATACCATGTAATTATCCGGCGGTTCTTTTTGCTTTCCGGTATATAAAATCCTGCCGCAGGCAGCAACATGATGCCACTGCAAAGACACAATGCCAGCAATCCCTGCAAGTGAGTAAACAGAAACGCCACACCTGCCGCTAACGACACGCACAACAGGATCCCCACTACATTAGACACCTGTGTTTGCTCTTTACTGAGCGCATACCTGCCGTATGGATTGAGGCGCAGGAACAGGTTGCTCACCGGCGTAATCAGCCAGGTAGAAAGCGCCAGGAATGCCAACAGCACGTACACCGGGAAGAACACCTGGCTGGCGATCTGCGTCAATATAAAAATGGCGATGATAATGATCCATTGCGTACGGGCTTTTTGCCGCGCCATGAAAAAAGCGTAGTTCAGGAACTGCCGGTACAGCCAGTACCGTGCTTTCATGGCCTGCACCATACCTTGGCGCGCCCATTCATTATTAGGATCCAGTTTCAATGACTCCCTGAAATGCTCCAGCGACTTACGGTGATCACCGGCTTCCAGCCACTTCTGCCCGAGGTTGGCGTGGGTATAAGCATTCTCAGGATTGTGCTCCAGTGCTTCATGCAGGTTGGAAAAAGCTTCTTCCTTTTTTCCCAGCCGGAACAAGGCATGGGAACGGAGATTAAGGCAGGCTTCATCTTCCGGGCTAATCGCCAATCCTTCTTCCGCCTTGTGAAGTGCGGCTTCATATTCTTTCCTCGACAACAAAATCTGGCTCCACATAGCAAAATAATTCACCCGGTAGGGATTTATAGCTACTGCATTGCTGATGGTCCTGATAGCTTCATTAAACTGATTTTTTGCAAAAGCAATCCTGGACAACAGGTACAGGAAACGATCGTCGTATGGAGCAAAGCTGAGGGTATTGCTTGCTATTTGTGTTGCTTCTGCGGTGTTGCCTGTTTCCAGGTAGCAGATCGCCAGCAGGTACAATCCGTCGGTATCATGGGCATTGGTGCTCAGGTGCTGACGTAAAGCAGCAAAGGCATCTTGGAAGCGGCCTTGTTGAACTAAAATCTGAGCGCGCTGAATTAATACAGCCATAAACGTTATTTCTTAATATCCAGGTATTTCAATACATCATCATAAAGACCGGTTTCATTTGAATACAGCGCATAATTACGGGCAGTATTAAACCATTCCCTTGTGGTGGGTTTATGTATTTTAGCGGCTTTTAATAATTCTTTCTGTGTAATAGGTTGCGGTACGCCTTTTTGCAGGGCTTCCAGCAGTTTTTCTTCTATCGCAATATCTACAATTGCTTTGAGGTCGGCGCCGGAGTAACCCGGAGTGGCCTTTGCGAGGGCGTTGTAATTAATATCGCTTACGGGTTTATTGCGTAACTGCAGCTTCAGGATTTCTTCCCTGCCTTCCGTTTCCGGTGGCGCCACAAAAATGATCCGGTCGAAACGGCCCGGACGGCGGAATGCGGGATCAAGGCTCCATGGAGCGTTGGTAGCGCCGATAATGAGAATATTTTCATTGCTGGCGGCAATACCATCCATTTCTGCGAGGAACTGGTTTATAATATGCGTTGCGCCCGACTGCCGGAGTGCCGCACGGTTGGCGCCTAAAGCATCTACCTCATCAAAAAACAAAACACAGGGCTTACTCTGACGGGCAAGCTCAAACAGGCTATGCAGATTTTTTTCGCTGGTACCCACCCACATATCCAGCACATCATGAATGCCTACGTTGATAAATTCTGCCTGTATTTGCCCGGCTGTAGCTTTAGCCAGGTAGGTTTTCCCACATCCCGGGGGGCCATACAGTAAAATGCCGCCACCGGCTTTTTTTCCATAAGCTTTATAAAGATCAGGGAACTGCAGAGGCTTGATGATCTTCAGATCTATTTCCTGTTTTTCTCTTTCCATACCGCCTACATCTGAAAAATTAATTTCAGGTTTTTCCAGCATGAACAGGCTCTCGCTTTCTTCCTCTTCCTCATCTTCTCCGTTAAAAGAAACGGAGGGTTGCTGGGCTACCCGGAAAAGCCCGTCTAACGCTTCATCACGGAAGCCCGGATTTATTTGTAGTAAATGCTGGTATATTTCCTTTGCCGGCGGCATAGATTGTTCCTTCACCAGGATACGGCAATGCAGCAACAGCGCATCGAAATGATCCGGTTCACGGTTCTCCAGTTGCTCCAGGACCACAATGGCAGCGGAATATTTGTGCTGATGATAAAAAGTGCGCGCCAGCCCAAGCTGAGCAGCGGTATTGGATGACGACAGTTCCAGTACTTTCCTGTATTGTTCTTCTGCGGCGATATATTCATAATCCTGCAGCAGTACCTGCGCCAGATGCATACGTAAAGGCACATTCTCCGGCGAAAACTGCACCGCCTCCTGTAATTGCTTTATTACTTCCGATGACATAATGTGCTTCTGTTTAATTATTCAGTAACCCCGTAATAATACGCAATTCGGCCGCAAAAAAAGTGTTAATTGTGCCTAAATCCCCACGCATATGAAAAATACACTTGGCAGGGTAGTAATACTGATCCACAACTACGATGAGGCTGCTGCTTTTAATGAAAGCAAACCGGGCTTCCATAAGTTGTATGATACCACCACAAACGGACAAAGGTACCTGCATATGGCCCCGTCGCCCGGTGAATACACCCGAAGCCACCTTCCTGCATTTCCTGGATTTATACGGCAATGAAATCATTCTGGTGCAACTTGCCGGGAAGAAACAATGAACCATCCCTTATCTATATATATTTTATTTAATTAATAAATATTTATATATATTGCAGGCCTATTATCCCTATGCCAACAGAACCTAACCAGTATCCTATGTCAAATTAAATTAATTGCCGGCTGCACAGAAAGCAGCCGGCACTGGTTTCGTTCATCAACAACGGCATGCCTAAACTTAATGTTATGAGAATGAAATTCTTAATGGTTGCCGTTATTGCCGCTTTAGGAACAGTGCTTTGTTCCTGTGATAAAAAAAATGAGACCACACCGGTCAGCAGCTTCTCCTTTAAAATGGACGGTGTTCAATACCAGTCCAACGCCACAGAGGCATACCTCACTGATACCGTATACGCCGGCAAAAAGACCCTGGTAGTAGATGGTGTTACCAATAACTTCGGCCATCATATGGAACTGATGATCACCTTTCCGGATTCTCTGAAAGCCGGTACTTATATAGAAGATGTAGAAATGTCGCTGATGAATATCCAGGAAAAAGAGCCGGGTTACCTGAGTAAAAATATCAAAGTAATTATAACGAGCATTAATAGTAAACACGCGGAGGGAACATTCTCCGGTGTATTAATAAGTGGTGAAACAGAAAAACCTTTAACGGACGGGGCTTTTAAAGTCGGGATTTACTAAACACATTTGATGAACTTTCTCACATGCCCCTCCTTTAAAGGCGGGGCTTTTTACTTCGTAGGCACGTTAAGGTTATATTATATTGTTTGTTGTTTACCCTGGGTTAACAATTAATTCCTATCTCAATTTTAGCGACTGTTAACATTGAAATCAAACAAATGCCTCGTTTCTGATAGTATTTTAACACAAAAAGACTATCAATAGCTCCTTTTCAGGATGTTTTATGCACTTCTTAACAATTCCGTAATAATCTGTTAACATTCTGGTTGCATCAGACTGTTTCCTTTGCACCTGTAAATACTTACAAAACAGTTTATGAAATCATTCTTTACGCTATTAGCTAGCTTCATTGTAATTCTATGTTACAGCGCGAACGCACAGGTGACCACTTCCGTTATATCGGGTAAAGTATCCGATCCGGGTGGACAGGCCATTCCCGGCGTTACAGTAGTAATAGTAAATAACAGCACCGGCGCCAAATCAGGCGTACAAACAAACACTGATGGCCGCTATAATCTGCCTAACCTGAATCCAGGCGGTCCTTACACTATCACTGTTTCATTCATTGGATATAAGAAAGAAGTAAAATCAGATGTTAACCTCGGACTGGGAACCACCAGTTTCAATTTTAAATTACAGGAAGAATCAACCGCACTGAGTGAAGTAGTGGTAACAGGTAATGCGGGTGCAGGTAAATCCGGTACCAGGGTAGGACAGGAGCAAATTAAAGCGCTCCCCACACTGAGCCGCAGCCTGCAGGATCTTACCAAAGTAACACCACAGAGCAACAACAACTCCTTCCTGGGTACCAACTACCGTTACAACAACGTGACTGTAGATGGCGCCATCAACAACGACGCCATTGGCTTTAGCCCTTCACTGGGCGGACAAAGCAACACCAGCGGTCAGCCAGGCAGCAGCACCCGTACCAATCCGGTATCTGTAGATGCGATCCAGGATATACAGGTTTTGCTGGCTCCCTTTGATGTGAAAGTTGGTAACTTCCTTGGTGGTAGCGTAAACGCAGTAACGCGCAGCGGTACCAACGAAGTACACGGTTCCATCTATGGATTTGGCCGCAATGCTTCACTGGTTGGTAAAAACAACGCTGGCGACGGTTCTAAATTACCGAGCGATTTTCATGAGTACCAAACCGGTGTTCGTCTCGGCTTCCCTATCATCAAAAACAAATTGTTCTTCTTCACCAATGAAGAAATTACCCGCCGCGTAGATCCCGTGATCCTCGGCGCAGGCTCCGCTGATGGTGGTGGCATCTTAACAGAAAAAGACGCTGCTGACATCACCGCACTGATGAAAACATACGGCGTAGATCCGGGTACCTCAGGTAACACCAGCATCTATTCCAACTCCAATAAATTCTTCAACAGGATCGACTGGCATATCAATGGAAAGCACCAGTTGTCTGTTCGTAACAACACCATCACTTCTGAAGCCACCAACCTGGAACGCGATCAGCAAAACTTCCGTTTCAAGGGCATTGACTTCAAACAGGTAAATAACCAGACTTCTACTGTGGCTGAACTGAAAAGTAACTTTAACAGCGGTTTCTCCAACAGCCTGATCCTCGGTTATTCCAATGTACACGATTACAGGGAGCCATTGTCAGATCCGGCTACACCACAGATCCAGATCAAAGGAAGAACACCAGGTTCTACCATCTTTCTGGGTACCGACCGTGAAGCCAGTATCTTTAACATGAAGCAAAAAACTTTTGAAATAACAGATAACGTTACCCTGTTCAAAGGAAATCACACGATTACCCTGGGTACACACAATGAGTTTTACAACATCACCTATGGTTTTGTAAACTCCTGGAATGGCCGTTTGGACTACAACAGTATTGAAGACTTCCTGGCTAACAATCCTGCACGTGTACGTGGTAACTACAACTACACCAACAACTCCCGTGATTACATCATGGCTAATCCTCCTGCTCAATTCAAGGCAAACCTGCTGAGCGTTTACGGACAGGATGAGATCCAGTTGTCTGATCGTTTCAGGATTACGCCAGGTATCCGTTTGGATTACACGGGCATTCCCAACAAACAGCCTTTGAGTGATAAAACGATTAAATCACCGGAAGATCCTAACTACGGTAACACTTACAGCTATACGAAACCAAAGGATATCAAAAACGACTTCCTGAATAATGTGCAGATCTCTCCGCGCTTAGGTTTCAACTATGATATTAAAGGCGATAACAGCCTGGTACTGCGTGGTGGTTCCGGCTTATTTACCGGCCGTATTCCTTTCGCATGGATCGGTTATGCATATTATAACAATGGCGTTACTTACGGTGCCTACGATCAGAGAAGCAGCACCAAACCATTTGTCAACACGCCGCTGCCTGCAGCAAAACCATCACAGAATGGTATCGCAGACTTCGCATCTCAGAATGGCGTAGACGTTAAAAATGCTGCCGGCGCCACCCAGGTGGATATGATCGACAACAACTTCAAAATGCCGCAGGTATGGAGAAGCAGCCTCGCATTGGATTACACGACCCACGACCAGTGGAAGTTCTCCATTGAAGGTATCTATACCAAGGTAATCAAGGATCTGATGTTCCAGCAGGTGAACCTGGCGGATAATCCAACTTACTTTGCATACGATGTAAACAAGCAACAGCCTATCTACACCGGTTCTAAAATCAATCCTTTATATACTAACGCTTACCTGTTATCCAACACCGATAAAGGTTACCGTTACAGCATTACCGGTCAGGTATCCAAATCGTTCCCTTTTGGCCTGAACTTCATGGTGGCTTACACTTACGGCCAGGCAAAAGATATCACCAATGGTATCCGCAACTCCATGGAATCGAACTGGCAGCTGAACCAGGCGCTGAATCCTAACAATCCCGGCCTTGCTTACTCTAACTTCGACATCCGTAACCGTATCGTAGCTACTGTTGCTTACAAACAGGATTGGGGCACTAAAGGCAAATGGGTATCTAACTTCTCTGCCTTCTTCAATACTTCTTCCGGAACACCGTTCTCTTATGGTTTAGTGAATGCTACCATCAACGGTACACCACAGCAGGTGAGCCTGACCTACATCCCGAAAGATGTGGCTGAAGCGACTAACTTCTTTACAGATAAAGCAGGCGGACCAACAGCTGCTCAACAGGCGAATGATTTCATGAGCTATGTTAACAGCAACAGCTACCTGAATGGCCGTAAAGGTCAGTTTACTGAACGTAACGGCGGCCGCACACCATGGAACACCCAGGCCGACTTCCGCTTCGCGCAGGACTACAACTTTAAAGCCGGTAAAAAGGTACACACCATCACGTTGACTTACGACATCGTGAACGTTACTAACCTGCTGAACAAAGACTGGGGTATTCAATACTTCACGCCCAACACCTTTAACTCTATGGCGAGCGTTGGTTTGAATCCTACTGGTAAAGTAGTTAACAATTATCCTACTTATACTTTCAGCAAACCAGGCACTCCTTATTCAAAAGATTTCTTTGCATCCCGTCATCAGATGCAGCTGGGCCTGAGATATAGCTTCTAATTCAGCTTGTCTTAATAAAATGTAAAAGAGGTTGTTCCATACGGAACAACCTCTTTTTTGTATTACATCTCCAGTGTAATTATTTGATAGCAAATACTGCTCTTACTTCTGCACGGATCTTAATAGTTTTGAAATCAATATCACTCGCTGCTTCGGCACTATCTGCAGATTTAGCCATGTAGTTAGCCATTACGGGACGAACATCAGAATAGTTATCTGTATTCATTTCCTGGATTTCGATCACACCATCTGTTTTGTTACCAATAGCGGAAAGCATATACTCCGCTTTTTCTTTCGCGGCCTGTAAAGCTTTTATTTTTACTTCTTTACGGTAAGCTTCCATTTTGCTGGAAGAATAAGAAGCTATCCTGGCATTCTCGATACCTTCAGCATCTACTGCGGCGAGGATTTCGTTGATTTTATCCAGCTTGCTTAATTTAAGACGGTATTGTTTACGCGCCATAAATTCCAGCGGATCTTTCTTCTTCCTTAAAATTTCAAAGTTGTTACCATATACATTCTCAATGGTAAAATCGGCTTTCGGAATTCCTGCGTCAGATACGGCTTTCTGCAGTTGTTTTTCCAGAGTGCTGATGTCTACTTTGTTTTTTCCTTTGAGATATTCTCTTAAAGAGATGTTGAAATAAATTTCATCCGGTGTGATTTCCATTTCTGCGGATCCGTTTACTTCAATCTTTTTTACCGGCGGTTGCTTATCTGTTTGCTGTGCAAAAGTGCTCAGTGCAAAAAATAATCCTGCTGCTAATAACATTACCTTTTTCATGTGTCGATGTTTTCTATTGTTAAAAAAATTAGTGTTTGTTGTTGTTATTTACACCCTCATGATGCGGGGTTTAAAAGTGTTTCCACAAAGGGCGATTTATAAAATTTTGTTAATGCAATAGTTACAGAAATAGAATTATACATTTCATATTAGTTATGAAACGATTACAAAGGAATTATGTTACAGGGGGAAGAATTATTTCCGGCTATCGGTCATGGCTTTCAGGAAGTCGTACAGGTCGTTCATATGACGGATACGGGAAGCCACTAACATAAAGTTTTTACCAACCTGTTTTAGCTTGGCGTTGTTGGTGCGGGTTTGTATATACGTTAATATATGATTGAACGTGGGGGATTCGAAGTAAGGGGAATCCGGGTTATTGATAAAGTAGCAACGCAGGTTTTCTTCTTTCAGCATCATTTTTTCGAAGCCGAGCTGTATGGCCATCCAACGGCAGCGGATAGCTGTCAGCAAGTCTTTCACCGGTTCCGGCATAGGGCCGAAGCGGTCTATCATATCATTGGCAAAAGCCTGTAGTTTGCCTTCTTCTGTGATATTATCCAATTCCTGGTAAAGGTTTAGTCTTTCCTGGATGCTTTCAATATAAGTATCAGGGATCAGTATTTCCAGGTCTGTATCAATGGTACAGTCGCTCACGAAATCTTTCTTCTCTTCCAGCTGATCTTTAAACAGGTCGCGGAATTCATTTTGTTTCAGTTCGCGGATGGCTTCATCCAGGATTTTCTGGTACATATCAAAGCCAATTTCGGCCATAAAGCCGCTCTGCTCACCACCCAGCAGGTTACCAGCGCCACGGATATCGAGATCGCGCATAGCGATCTGGAAACCGCTGCCCAGCTCACTGTGCTGTTCCAGTGTTTGCAGGCGTTTCCGGCTATCTGAAGGCAGCGTGCTCATAGGCGGCGCCAGCAGGTAACAGAAAGCTTTTTTATTACTGCGGCCCACGCGACCACGCAGCTGATGCAGGTCACTCAATCCGAAATGATGGGCGTTATTAATGATGATGGTATTGGCGTTTGGAATATCCACCCCACTTTCCACGATATTGGTACACACCAGCACATCGTACTTGCGGTCAATGAAATCGAGGATCACTTCTTCCAGCTGATGTCCTTCCAGTTGTCCGTGTGCCGTAGCAATAGACAGATCCGGGCAAAGTCCCTGGATCAGGCCGGCCATTTCCTTCAGACCCTTTACCCTGTTGTGGATAAAGTACACCTGTCCGCCTCTTTCGGCTTCATAATAAATGGCTTCGCGTATCAGGTCCTGGTTAAACACCTGCACTTCTGTTTCAATGGCCTGGCGGTTTGGCGGCGGCGTATTGATAACAGACAGGTCACGGGCGCCCATCAGTGAAAACTGGAGCGTACGCGGTATAGGCGTTGCCGTTAGTGTAAGGGTATCTACGTTATGCTTGATCTGTTTCAGTTTCTCTTTGGCAGAAACACCGAATTTTTGTTCTTCATCTACTACCAGCACGCCGAGGTCTTTAAACTTCACTTCTTTGCCCAGTAAAGCATGCGTGCCGATAATGATATCGATCTTTCCTTCTTCAAGGCGCTTAAGCGTTTCCTTTTTTTCTTTGGAAGATTTGAACCTGTTGAGATAGTCAACGGTGCAGGGAAAGTCTTTCAGGCGGTCGGCAAATGTTTTATAGTGCTGGAATGCAAGGATGGTGGTAGGCACCAGTACGGCAGCCTGTTTACCATCTACAATAGATTTAAACGCTGCGCGGATGGCGACTTCTGTTTTACCGAAGCCTACATCTCCGCACACGAGCCGGTCCATCGGCGCCGGCGATTCCATGTCGCGTTTCACATCGGCGGTAGCCTTGCTCTGATCCGGCGTATCTTCATAGATGAAAGAGGCTTCCAGTTCTGTTTGCAGATAGGTATCCGGCGTATGCGCAAAGCCTTGCTGGGCTTTACGTACCGCGTACAGCTTGATCAGGTCTTTGGCAATATCTTTTACCTGCGTTTTGGCTTTTTCCTTCAGCTTATCCCAGGCATCGCTGCCCAGTTTATTTACTTTAGGTTCCACGCCTTCTTTGCCGGTATATTTACTGATTTTATGCAGGGAGTTGATATTTACATACAACAGGTCGTTGTTTTTGTAAATGATGCGGATGGCTTCCTGCATTTTACCGCCTACTTCAATTTTCTGGAGACCGCTGTACATGCCCACGCCATGATCAATATGCGTTACAAAGTCGCCCGATTGCAGCTCCCGCAAGGTTTTCATGGTAATCGCCTTATTCTTGTTGTAGGCTTGTTTTACCTTGTATTTATGGAAGCGCTGAAAGATCTGGTGATCGGTATAGCACGCCAGTTTCAGCGAATGATCAATGAACCCGCTGCTGATGGCAACCGGGATGGGAAAAAATACAAAATCTGCTTTAAGGTCCTCGAATATACTGCGCAAACGTTCCAGCTGACGCGGGTTGTCTGAAAATATAAAGAGGGAATATTTATTACTGTTATGTTTACCGAGATCTTTGATCAGGAGATCAAACTGCCGGTTAAACACGGGTTGTTCCTGTGTATCGAAGGCGATGAGCTGAGGCTGGTAGCCGTTGTCTGTCAGCCAGTCCTTATTACCAAAAACAATTGTTGGCTTTTGCAGCAGCTGTTGCAGCAATGGGGTGGCTTTCACAAAATCCTCTTCCTTCAGCACCATTTCTTCATCTTCATCCACTTTCACTTTCTGACCGGTGAGCAGGAAATCATCCAGCCGCTGTTCCATTTGTTCTATCACGCCTTTTACATAGGAAGGATCTTTCATCCATACTACGGTATTGGCGGGCAGGAATTCTGTGAGTGGTGTTTTGCTGTGGTCTGCCGCATGGGTGTCCATGTTGGCGATTAAGCTTACCTGTGTGAGCCTGCGTTCACTAAGCTGTGATTCCGGATCAAACAGGCGGATAGAATCTATATCTTCTCCAAATAATTCAATACGGTAGGGCTTTTCGTTACCAAAGGAATAGATATCCAGAATTCCTCCCCTTACGGCATACTGACCGGGTTCATACACAAAATCGGTGGCGTGAAAACCCCAGCCGATGAGTTGTTCCAGCAGCGGATCTACTTTCAGTACATCGCCTACTTTCAGTTGCACCATATTGGCGCTGAAGGCCTGATTCCCGGCTACTTTCTCCCAGAGTGCTTCCGGATAGGTGACCAGGATCTTTTTCCTCACGGTATCTCCGGAAAATTTCATGAGCGCTTCCGTACGGAGCATACTATGGCTGCCGTTGATTTCATGGAACTGACCGGCTTTCTTAAATGAGTCGGGGAAATAGAAAATATCCAGTGCCTGGCTGAGTTGCTCCAGGTCGTTATGGAAATAGGCTGCCTCCTCTCTATCGTTTAAGATGAAGAGATGATTTGCATCTGCATGCGCCCAGGTGCTGACTGCCACAAAGTTTATTGCGCTTCCACTAATGGAGGAGAGCTGAAAGTATTGTGGGGTGGGTGATTGAATCCCCTTCACCAGCGACTGCAGACGCGCATCACGTTGAAATAGTTGTAATACAGCCTGTAAATTCATGAAGAATGCAAAGGTACGAAGATTTACCGATTCTGAGATTTGATCAGGGAAGATATTTGGAGAAGATACTTCCGCTTTTCATAATAAAAAAAACAAATAAGAAGAGATCCCATTAGTAGAATGCCAAATTTTCGCTATATTCAATAAGACCAAACTCAACTTCCATGCTGGACGTATGGCATACCGGAATCGTAACTAAATTGGTGGATGAAACCCACAATACGCGCCGTTTCTGGATACAGGTACCGGACATGGAACGGTTTGATTTCAAACCAGGACAGTTTGTAACCCTGGACCTTCCTATTCACGAGAAAAAGAACAAACGCTGGCGTAGTTATTCCATTGCTTCCCATCCGGACGGCACCAATGTAATTGAGCTGGTGATCGTTTTACTGGAGGGAGGGTTAGGGAGTACTTACCTGTTCAATGAAATAAAGGAAGGAAGCGAACTGTTGCTGCGTGGCCCACAGGGAGTTTTCGTACTGCCCGAACAGTTAGACAAGGAATTATTCCTGATTTGCACAGGTACCGGCATAGCGCCATTCCGTTCTATGGCGCATTTACATTCAACTGCATGGCGTACCGCATGCGCCTATTCACCTTATTTTCGGCGTCCGCTACCAGCACGACCTGCTCTATGCAGCTGAGTTAGAGCAATTAGCGGCCTCTTTACCCAATTTCAACTACATTCCCACTTTATCGCGTGAAGAAAACTGGAGCGGCAAAAAAGGTTATGTGCATGCTGTTTATGAAGAGCTGCTGCAGGACAAGCGTCCTGCCAACTTCTTTCTTTGCGGCTGGAAGGCCATGATCGACGAGGCTAAGCAACGGATACAAGCCATGGGTTACGACCGGCATGATATTCACCAGGAATTGTATGGCTAAAAGCGTATCCCATTCCAAATTCAGGAATGGAGCGGAAAAGCATACCTGGAGGAAATGATATTTGTAAACCCCCACTTCGTTAAAGGGCTGCAACAGTTATATAGTTTGTATAGGCATAAAGAGTGCTTATACTAAATATAACGGTTGTAGCCCTTATCTTTTACTAGAGAATTTTATTTAATACCAGTGCTTTCACTTCAGACAGCGGGATGCGTTCCTGCTCCATGCTGTCGCGGTGACGAATGGTCACTGTACCATCTTCTTTTGTCTGATGATCAATGGTTACGCAGAAAGGCGTACCAATGGCATCCTGGCGGCGGTAGCGTTTACCGATACTATCTTTCTCTTCATAATAGCAATGAAAATGCTGTTTGCATTCATTGATAAGCAGCTTCGCCACTTCTGGCAAACCATCTTTTTTAGTTAGTGGAAATACTGCCAGTTTAATAGGAGCCAATTTAGGCGGAAACTTCAAAACCACGCGGCTATCTTCTTTTTCCGGTGTGCTCAGATCCTCTTCTGCATAAGCATTACAGATGGTCAGCAGGAACATACGATCCAAACCGATAGAAGTTTCTATCACATAAGGAACATAGTTCTGATTGATTTCTGTGTCGAAGTACTGAATTTTTTTCTTGCTGTATTCCTGGTGTTGTTTCAGGTCAAAATCAGTGCGGGAGTGGATACCTTCTACTTCTTTGAAGCCGAATGGGAACTCGTATTCAATGTCCACAGCGGCATCTGCATAGTGCGCTAATTTGATGTGATCTTTAAAATGATATTTTGCCGGATCGATGCCGAGGCTCAGGTGCCACTGCATACGTTCTTCTTTCCATTTCTCATACCATTCCTGCTGGGTGCCGGGGCGTACAAAGAATTGCATCTCCATCTGCTCAAATTCGCGCATGCGGAAAATAAACTGGCGGGCTACAATTTCATTTCTGAAAGCTTTACCAATTTGTGCAATACCAAACGGCACTTTCATTCTGCCGGTTTTCTGCACGTTGAGGAAGTTTACGAAGATACCCTGGGCCGTTTCCGGACGCAGGTATATTTCGCTGGCTTCATCTGTTACGCTGCCCAGCTGGGTGGAGAACATCAGGTTAAACTGACGTACATCGGTCCAGTTGGAAGTACCGCTTACTGTGCATTTTATTTTGTTGCTTTCTATCAGTGTTTTGAGACCTGCAAAATCATTTTCTTTCAGCAGTTCATCCATCTGCGCCAGAAGGGCATTGCCGGCTTCCTGTGGTAATGTTTCTGCATAACCTTCAATCAGGTGATCCACGCGGTAACGTTTATTGCTATCCTTGTTATCGATCATCGGGTCGCTGAAATTATCCACGTGTCCGGACGCCTTCCAGGTAGTAGGATGCATAAAGATGGCAGCATCGATCCCCACGATGTTTTCGTGCAACTGGGTCATGCTTTTCCACCAATAATCCTTAATGTTTTTCTTTAATTCTGAACCGTACTGACCGTAGTCGTATACGGCGCTGAGTCCATCGTAAATTTCGCTGGACTGAAAAACAAAACCATATTCTTTACAATGCGATATGATCGCCTGGAATTTATTCTGATCTGTAGACATAGTGGCGCAAAGATAAAGGGCTATTTTGAAAATACGTATGCGATTATTAAATAATTTATAAACTGGTGATTAGCCTTCCTGGACGGTCTCCGGCTCATGTGGAATTTCAATTTGTTTGATCCAAACTGCATAATCATTGGGATAAATCTGTGCACCGAAATATTGTACGTAATTGCGGGTAAATACGGCCCCAAAATACAGGATGGCCGCGGAATAGTATACCCATAACAATATAATAACAATGGAGCCGGCAGCGCCGTAGGTAGAGCCCACCCTGCTGGCGCCCAGATAATAACCAATCGCAAACTTACCGATCATAAAAAGGATGGCTGTGGCAATAGCGCCCACCCGTACGTCTTTCCACTTGATCCGTGCATCGGGCAGCACTTTAAAAATGATGGCAAACAATGTAGCGATCACCACAAACGGCACTACAAAATCGGCCAGGGAAAAGAGGATACCTGATGTAAGCTTACCCGGAAGCAGGTTCACCACCAGCGCGGAGAACAATTCCACCAAACCGTTGATGGCCAGTGATACCAGCAAAATGAACCCCAGGCTCACCACCAGTGAAAACGATAACAACCTGTTCAGTATCATCCGTAACAAGCCATTCTTTTTAGGTTTGGATTTCAGTCGCCAGATGAAATTTATGGAGTCCTGGATTTCCGCGAATACCCCGGTGGCGCCAATGATCAGGGTAATGAACCCTACCATAGTAGCCCAGCTCATATCACCGGAGAGGGATGCATTTTTAATCATAGACTGTATCTGTATGGCAGCATCATTGCCTACCAGCCCGCGGATCTGGCCGTAAATATTCCCTTCGATGGCATCCCTGCCCAGGAACAGGTCGCATAAAAAGATAATAATGATCAGCATGGGCGCCACGGAAAAGATCGTATAATAGGCCAGGGCGGCACTGAGCTTCATCACTTTATCATCTATAAAATCAATACCGGATTGCTTCAGTACCTGCCAGATGATTTTAAGCTTGCTCGGTTTTTTCATAGCAGCATTTTAGTAACAGTAAACAAAAAGTATGCAGGCTGTATTAAGACTTTAATTTAGGGTTGTTATGGTGCCGTTGCGCATCACGGATATTCTTCTTTTCAAAATTCTTTTCCAGGGCTACTGTCATATCAATACCGGTTTGATTGGCAATACAAAGCAACACCCACATCACATCGGCCAGTTCATCTGCCAGCAGCTTTTTATTATCACTTTCCTTCGACGACTGATCCCCATACTTACGGGCCATGATACGGGCCACTTCCCCTACTTCTTCTGTAAGGATGGCCATGTTGGTGAGCTCACTGAAATAGCGCACACCGGTAGTATTGATCCAGTTATCGATTTTTTGCTGGGCTTCCTGAATGGTCATGAATTAGTTTTTATTTATTAAAGATAATGGATTGACTTTATTCCCGGTTGTGTGAATCTATGATGATGGTAACGGGACCATCATTTAACAACGCCACTTTCATATCAGCCCCGAAAATACCGCGCTGAATGGTAGTGCCCATATCCTGTTCCAGTTGCACGATCATTTTTTCGTACAGCGGGATTGCTACATCCGGCTTACTGGCACGGATATACGAAGGGCGGTTTCCCTTTTTGGTGGAGGCGTGCAGGGTGAACTGGCTGACGAGCAGAATATCGCCGTGAACATCTTTCACAGATACATTCATCACTCCTTCGTCGTCGTTAAAGATCCGGAGGTTCACTATTTTAGCACTCAGCCACTGAATATCTTCTTCCGTATCAATATCTTCAATACCCAGCAGCACCAGCAGGCCGGTTTGGATTTCACCGGTTACGGCCCCGTCTACTGTAACAGATGCGGAACTAACACGTTGTATAACTGCTCTCATGGATTTTTATTTAACGCCGGAAAATTAAGGCAAATCGTTTGTATCTGTAACATATTACACCCCGTTTGCGTTTAACAGGAATCAAAATCAATGTTCTATGACCCGTATCTGTTACCTGTTTATCAGCGTACTTTTATTTACAGCCTGTACCACATCTTCCGAGAAAAA
Source organism: Chitinophaga sp. W3I9 (assembly GCF_050434025.1). Classification (NCBI taxonomy): domain Bacteria; kingdom Pseudomonadati; phylum Bacteroidota; class Chitinophagia; order Chitinophagales; family Chitinophagaceae; genus Chitinophaga; species Chitinophaga sp. W3I9. Next base: position 1,180,046 of record NZ_JBNPWC010000001.1, on the reverse strand, counting down.
TCCCTGCGAGGGCATCGTGTGCGACTATATGGCTCCTGCCTGTAAATTCAAACTGGTAGAAGCTGGCACTGGTCGCGATCTTGTTTATGGTCCCTATGCCCGCATCCCCGTAGATAGTATCAAAATACTGATGCAGGATACTACTATAAAGGTTAAACAAGTAATAGATACACCCAGTAATACCGCCTTGTTATATTTTTATGTGCTGGGGCCTCAAACCCTGCGGGTTGGCAGGCCGGCTAAGGTTACCCTGGATAAATTGACTTTCCTGTCAAGATCAGTTGGCTGCTGTGGCACAGAGCTATACAGTTTGCAGTTAAACGACAACCCGGTTGCAGTGCCCCGGGATTCCGCCGGTGTTTTCCTGATCCCTTTTACTTTATAAATGCCGTTATAAAACGATGCCGCTGCATTAAATGTTAAACCAGGGAAACCGCTGCCCCGGGTAAAAACAGCACGTATTCGCCGTAATTTGTAATAAATTGCACTTCCTAAGGCATTTTTTATATTATAAATTAAATCAAGATGAATATCAATGTGACCCCCGAAATCACGTTCCGCACGGCCCGCAGCGGTGGCAGCGGCGGACAAAACGTGAATAAGGTGGAAACGATGGTGGAAGGCTACTTCGATATCATGGCTTCTGCCCTGTTAACCCAGGAACAAAAAACAGTGCTGACGGAGAAGTTGTCGAACCGTATCAACGCAGATGGCCTGCTCCAGGTAAAGTCGCAGACGGAGCGCACCCAGCTGGGGAACAAACAAACAGTGATTTCCAAAATGAATGACCTGATCAACAAAGCGCTGATACCACGCAAAAAGCGCGTACCTACGCGGCCCTCCAAAGCTGCTAAGGAAAAACGCATCCAGTCGAAAAAGAAGCATTCCGATAAAAAGCAGCAGCGGAGAGGGGGATTTGAGTAAGCCAGGTCACCGGCCAATCCTCATAAATCCGCGATTCGTAATCCGTAATTCGTAATTTGCGTCAAAATATTTGGGAATTGAGTATTAAGAACCTGGCAGGACAAACGGTATTTTACGGATTGAGTAACATAGTGAGCAAATTGCTCAATTATTTCCTTACTCCTTTTTATCTGACCATCTTAACCCGTGCATCATTCGGGGAGATGTCCAACGTATACGCCTATATACCGTTTGCCAATATTGTGCTGACTTATGGCATGGAAACGGCCTTTTTCCGTTTCGCCAAAAAGGAGAACAAAGCCCATGTACTGGGTACTTCCACCATTTCCCTCTTACTTTCCACTATCAGCATTACCATTTTACTGTTGTTGTTGCGGTCGCCGGTCATTAACTCGTACGCCGGCGAGCTGGCAGGACTGAATGGCCATCCCACCTACTACACCTATGTAGTGCTGTTGATGGCGTTTGATGCGCTCACAGCCATTCCTTTCGCACAACTGCGGCTGGAAGGACGGCCTATGAGATATGCTGCTATTCGTATAGCCGGAATCGTTACTACCATCTTTTTCAATATTTTCTTCCTGGTCATTTGCCCGAAACTGTATGCCGCCGGCCATCACTGGTTGCCAGACCTCCAAAGCGGCAGCGACCAGACGGGGTATATTTACCTGAGCAACATGCTGGGCAGCGCCATTACGCTGGTGCTGTTTCTTCCCCAGATCCGCAAAATAGAATGGAGGTTTGATACCGGTTTATGGAAACAAATGATGCACTATGCCCTTCCGCTGATCGTTGTGGGAATGGCGGGCATGGTTAATGAAACGTTCGACAGGGCCTGGTTTTTACCGCAGTTCCTGCCAGGCGATAACATGGAAGCCAAAAAAGAAGTCATTGCGCTGTACAGCGCCAACTATAAACTGGCCATCCTGATTACCATGTTCATACAGGCATTCCGGTTAGGAGCTGAGCCCTTTTTCTTTAAACAGGCGGAGAGCGGCGATCCGAGGAAAATGTATGCACGGATCATGAAGCTGTTTGTGATCATGCTTTGCTTCATGTTCCTGTTTGTAAGTCTTTACCTGAATATCTGGAAGGCGTTCCTCCGGGTACCGTTCTACTACCAGGGGATGCGTATTGTACCGGTATTGCTGCTGGCCAACATGTTCCTGGGCATTTATTACAATCTCACGATCTGGTTTAAGCTCACCGACCGCACCAAAACGGGTGCGGTGATTACCATCATCACCGCCGTGCTGGCCTTCCTGCTCAATTACTGGTGGATACCGGTGATGGGCTATTATGGCGCCGCGCTGGCAACTATGGTGTGTTATTTTGTACAAATGGTCATCTGCTATGTGTGGGGGCAGAAGTATTACCCCATCCCTTACCATCTCCCTAAACTAATTACCTACATGGGGCTGGCTGCCGGCATTTACTATATATTCAGCTGGCTCAATGCCACGGTGCTGTCGCCGAAAGACATTTATGCCCTCAAACCCCTTCCGCTCGCAGTGGCCACGGCTTTCTTTCTGGCTTATGCCTGGTTCATTTTCCGTATGGAGAAGAAGGAGTTTGCCCGTTTGCCGGTGATCGGGAAGCTTATTAAAGTAGGCTAATCCACCAGGAAAGGATTGTGTTTCTTTTCAAAGCCTATAGTGGTGGCTGGTCCATGGCCGGGGAACACCCTTACCTCATCCGGTAATACAAACATTTGCTCCCGGATGCTTTTCAGCAGGGTGGCATGATTGCCTCCCGGCAGATCGGTACGGCCAATGCTCTGGTAAAACAGCACGTCGCCCCCAATTACGAAATGCTGGCCCGGGCAATAAAAGGCTACACTTCCCGGAGAATGGCCAGGGGTAAACAACACCGTTAACTCATCGGCGCCAAAAAGAATCTTTTCCCCTTCTGTAAGGTAACGGCCGGCCTCCGGGGAGGGATCAAAAGGAATGTTGTACATCCCCGCCGCCCGCTGGGAATTGTCCAGTACCGGCTGTTCCAGCTCATGAAACTCCGGACGCACTTTATACGTATCTGATACGAGCTTATTACCGAATATATGATCAAAGTGGCAGTGCGTATTCAATAATCTTATAACATTTAACCCGTGCGTTTGTATATATTGTAATAATTCTTTTCTTTCGTCCTGAAAATAACACCCTGGGTCTATAATTATACATTCCTTTTTTCCGTTAATAAGCAGGAAAGTGTTTTCTTGTAGTGGACCAAAAGTGAATTGTTGTATTTCAATCATTGTAACCCGATTTTTTTAGGCTAATTTTAAAACAGATCACAATATTATCAATACTTTCTGTATGAACAGATTTATTACCAGGTTATTATTCCACGGTACCCTATTACTTGGAACGATAGTATCCCAGGCCCAGACCAATACAGTAGAATTCGGACAAAATCGTGTGCAGTTCAAGAACTTCAAGTGGAGATACTATCAAAGCCGGCATTTCAACACCTATTTCGCCCAGAACGGGCTGGAACTTGGTAAGTATGCGGCCCAGGTAGCCGAAAAGGAATTACCCCAGCTGGAACAGTTCATGGAATCCAACCCCAGACAGCGTATTAATATTGTGGTTTACAACTCTTTCGGGGAAATGAAGCAGTCCAATATCGGTATTGGCGTGGATTGGCAGAATACAGGAGGAGTGACCAAACTGGTGGGTAACAAAATGATCGTCTATTTCGACGGTAACCATGAAAACCTCCGCCGCCAGATCCGGCAGGGGATTGCCCGCATCATGCTGGAAACGCTGCTGTTTGGGGAAGATATCGGCGAATTTGCCGGTAATGCTGCCCTGATCGACTTTCCGAAATGGTTCACTGATGGCTTTATTGGCTATGCCGCCGAAAACTGGACCGCCAAGCAGGATGAAGAACTGAAGCTCATCATCATGTCCGGCAAATACAGCAACTTCAATTCCCTCGCATATGACCACCCCCTTTTAGCCGGCCAGGCGTTCTGGTACTATGTGGAAAGCAAGTACGGCAAAGATGCCGTGCCTTACCTCATGTATATCACCCGCATTAACCGCGGATTGAAAAAAGGCTTTGAGCAGGTGCTTAACCAAACGCCGAAGAAAGCTACCAAAGACTTCTTTGTATTTTATCAGAAAAGATTCCAGGAAGATAACCGCAGAAGGAAAACTTCTGCCAAGGGCCGTACTATCGTAGCCCAGGAAATTACGCCGAAAGCCGACTACTACCGCTTTAACCCGAATCCTAAAAATAATTCCTACGCAGTAGTTGAGTTTAAAAAAGGAGTTTACCGCGTACAGATCCAACTTGGCTGGAATAAGCCAAAAGTATTGCTGCATAGCGGTGTAATGCAACTGGCCAACCAGGTAGATCCAAACTATCCGCAGATGGCCTGGAACACCAAAGGCAACCGCCTGGCCGTTGTGTACGAGCACGAAGGCAAAACCAAACTGATGATCTATGACCTGATCACCCGCACGACTATACGCCAGGAACTGAACCAGTTTGACCGGATCATCGACTTTAAATACATGCCGGTACAGGAAAATACCCTGTTACTGTCTGCCGTGAAAAACGGACACACCGACATCTTTACCTATAACATCAGCAACTCTAAAACAGACCAGATCACCAACGACGTGTACGATGACCTGGATCCATCTTTTGCCGCATTCCCCGGCAAAAGCGGTATTCTCTATTCTTCCAACAGGCCCGGCCCAAAAGGAAGGGGCAGCGATACTTCACTGCTGAACAATCCTTTCAACATCTTTATGGTGGATAACTGGAACAGGAGCTCTGAAAAGCAGATCACCCAGCTGACCGACCTGCAGTATGGCAATGCCAAACTGCCCATGCAGTATAACACCACCCACTTTACCTTTGTTTCTGATGCCAACGGTATCCGTAACCGTTATGCCGGCTTCTTCAAGTCGCAGGCAGATGGCGTGGATTCCCTCTTTTATGTAGGCTCTGAAATCCTCCATAACCCCGACCAGGAAGAACTGGATTCAGCGATGGCCGCCTATGGTTCTACCGCCCCGGATTCAGTAGAGGCAATCACTATCACCAAGGATTCTACCTATACTTTCCCTATTTCTAACTATCCTTACGGTATCCAGGAATCACGGATTACCGGTGAAAAGGGAGAAGTATCGGAAGTAGTGCAGTATGCGGATATCAAACGGCTGATGAAGCTGAAAGTAGATACCGTGGTGTTGAAAAAAAGGAATATAACGGCAAAAAATACCAATTTCAGGAAAGCCCAGATGCATGCCGACAGTTTACGTTTAGGCCTGCCTACTTACCTGGCGCCGTCAAAAGATACTTCCACACATCCTAATTTCTTCCAGAACGAGTTCGGGAATGAGCCGGCCGATACCAGCAACAACGCTAATACGGCCAACGAACCGGCGCTGTTTGAAAAAAGGAAAGAAAATGAATCGATCCTTAAAAAATCGAAACTGTTCCCATATAAATTCAAATTCGCTTCCGATTACCTGATCCTGCAACTGGATAACTCCATCCTGGTAAATAAATACCAGCCATTTACCGGTCCTCCCAGCGGTCCTATCCGCCTTACCGACCCGGTGAACGGGTTAATCCGCATTGGAGTAAGCGATTTGTTTGAAGATCTGAAATTCAACGGCGGCTTCCGTATTCCGTCTTCCCTGCAGGGATCGGAATACTTCTTTACGGCCAATTACCTGAAGAAACGCTTCGACTATAAATTCACTTACTACCGTAAAGTGGATAAGAGCAGTGGATTTGCCATCCGTGACCAGTCTGGTAACGATTCCGCTTTTGTTCCTACCAAAATGATCACCAACATTTACCAGGGCGAAATGAGGTATCCTTTCGACCAGGTGAGGAGTATCCGTTTATCAGCAGGTATACGTACCGATAAACTGGTAGTCCAGTCAGAGAACAAAGAATCACTGATAGCGCCTGATTACAAGGAAACGTATGCTTTAATGCGCCTGGAATACGTATACGACAATACGATCAACCCGGCTATTAATATCTGGAATGGTACCCGTTATAAAATTTATGGAGAAACCAATGCACAGCTGACCAATGGCGGACTGAATGAGTTATTCAATCCGGGTCTTTCCGCCGGCGCCCAGGGCAGGTTTACCTATAACATGGGAGTAGATATCCGTCACTATACAAAGATTTACCGCAACTTTATCTGGGCAACACGTTTTGCAATGGATATGTCGTGGGGAACACGTAAACTGCTGTATTACCTGGGCGGTATCGACAACTGGCTGAACCCTCAGATCAACACCAGGACTCCGGTAAACCTTAGTGAAAACTATGCTTTCCAGACCCTTGCGGGTAACCTGCGCGGCTACAAACAGAATGCAAGGAATGGTAACAATGTGATGTTGCTGAACACAGAGCTCCGTTTACCGGTGTTTGCCACTTTCATCGACAAACCGATCAACTCTGCGTTCCTGCGCAATTTCCAGGTTACCTCTTTCATTGACATAGGTACCGCCTGGAATAAAAAGCTGAGCTTTAAAGACGCCAATTATACTACTTATGACGATGGTCAGGGTATAACCACCCGCATCAAAGAAGGCTTCCTCGGACCTTTCGTAGGTGGTTATGGTTTTGGTGCTCGCACCACCATTGCCGGCTACTTCCTCCGCGCAGATGCAGGCTGGCCTGCTGTAGCGTTTTTCAGAGGCAGTCCGATCTGGTACTTCGGTATGGGCGTCGACTTTTAAACGGATCGCCTTCGGCGATGAAATTGTCTTGGAGCACTGATTACGCTGATTATACTGATTTTTTTGATTGATCAAGTATGATTTTTATAATGAAGAAGGGAGATATAAGCGACTTTGCTTGTATCTCCCTTCTTCATTTATAAAATCCTAAAAAACAAAAATCAAGCTAATCAGTATAATCAGCGTAATCAGTGCTCCAAGACAATTTCATCGCCGAAGGCGATCCTACGCGTGTTGCTTTTTCACCAGCGGGTACATTAAGCTCAGGAATATTCCCATACAGATGGTAAAAGCCCAGGCATGCCGGTTTTCCACCGGATGCAGGAAAATGTCCCTCATATCTCCCAGCAGCGTAAGCGGGTCTTTTACAATATCCCAGCTGTTATAGCGAAGATACCGGCCAATATATACGCCCATTCCGCATAGGAACATTACAGGGAAAGTAAATAACCATGCAGGCCAGCGGCTATGCCGGTTGCTCCATAATTTCTCCATGCTGCGGATAGACATATACCCGAACATCATGCCGTTCCAGGCGAAAGAGAAAATCACAAACAGATCAAACCACAATGGCACGCCGCCATCAAATAAATGGAACAGGTCCGTAAGGATGTAGGGGGCGTTGGGAATAAACAGCAGCCATACTATAAAGCAGCCGTACCAGTTATACCGGTTTTTGATTTGTTCCGGGTGCTTTTCCATCCAGCCGGTGATAGCGAAAGGAATGAAGGCCAGAAAAAGGTTCCAGATCAGTGATACCCGCAGATAGCTGCCGGTATGAACTACACGACAAAGAAGCAACGCCATACTGAACAGTACAGATGTATACAGGGTGTATTGGTGCCGCGACCGGCCTATACGGTGTTGTAATAAACGAATGGTTCTCATCAATTGCATATGGTTACTTTTAGTCAAATTAAAATATAGGGAATAAATACGACAGCCCCGATAATAACAGCTGCTACAGCCGCTATCAGTACAGCGCCGGCCGCTACATCCTTGATGAACTTCACTTTCGGATGCAGCTGTGGCGAAAGATGATCCATTATTTTTTCGATAACTGTATTAAGCATTTCTGTAATCCACACCAATGTAATGGCGAGGATGATCCAAATCCATTCCGGCGTTGCTATTTTATACCAGCAACCGGCTGCCACCACCACGATGGTAGCGAGGGCGTGAATACGCGCATGTGGCTCACTGCGCAGGAAAGCGGCAATACCACTGAATGCGTATCCGAAGCTGGCCAACCGTTTGCTGATATAAGAGTTTCCCATGTTTGTTTTTATTGCTGGATATTGGTGTTTTTCTGTCCTAATTTATCCCATTTGATGGTGGTGCTGAAATACATGATCAGGGCGAGGATGATAAAGAGTCCTAAGCTTCCCATCAGCAGTGCCTGATCTTCTGCACTGATAATCACGTAAATGAATCCGTAAAGGATGGCTAGCGTAGCCCCGATGCCGGCTGCAATGCGGCCGCTTTTAAAGGCAGCAGCCGTATATGCAATAATCAGACCTATTGTGAGCACACTGGCAATAAGATAAGCCATAGTAAAGTTAATTTGTTCTGAAATAGAGATGAGCAGGGTATAAAAAATACAGAGGGCTAACCCGATGAGGGCATATTGCAATGGATGAAGGGCGCGGCGTTGTGATAGCTCAATAAAATAAAAGACAAAAAAAGTTAACCCAATGATCATGACGGCATACTTTACCGCCCGCATAGACATCTGGTAGCTTTCGGCAGGCATGAATAACTTAATCCCGAAATCAGCGGAATGGATGTCAAATTTCTTGCCTTCCCAGCTTTGCGGATAGTTGCGGTTCAGGTGTTGTATCTGCCAGGTAGCGGCAAAGCCTTTATCGTCCACCCGGCGGGTTTTCGGCGGGAACGCTTCATCGAATGCGGGATCAGTCCAGCTGGAATTGATGCCTACCATGGTTGTTTTACCAATGGGAGAAAAACTGATCCGTCCGGAGCCCTTTATGCCCAGCTCCAGGGAGAAGCTACCGCCCAGGGCGCCGGCGTCGCCGGGGACAACCGATACCGGGGTTTGGATACCATTATCAAACAGGTCCTTGCTGACCAAACCGGGGTTAAATAAATAGGATTTACCATTCCACATCATCTGCACCTGGTTGCCAATGCCCCGCAAATCGCTGATGCCAATGAGTACTGACGCATGTTCCCAATCTAAGGCGGAAGGAGGGATATTAAGCGACAACAGTTCATTGCGGTTAAAAGTGCCGCTCAGCTGTAACCTGGCGTTGTACACGGCTACATTGAAAATACCGCGGTGCAGTTTCTCGGGCAATAACTCTCCGTTGATCCGTAAACTATCCGGCAGGAGGTACACATAGGTTGCTTCATCGGTTCCGGCTTTATACGGAATGGCCAGCACCGGTCCTGTAATATTTTGTTCGCCTCCCCAGCGGCTGCTGATTTCCTGGGTGGCTTCATTTTGCCGGTCGCGGCGTTCCCAGATAATGTTTTGAATCATCGCCGCTGGTACGAGCAGTACCAGCGTCAATACTGAGATGATGATCGCTTTAATAGCGTAGGCGTAGCGGTCGAAGAAAGAAGGAGATCCGTTTGTTGAAGGTTCCATATTTTTTATTTTTAAAAGTACTTTGTATTTCAAAGTAAAAAGACAAAAAAAATTTATTTAGTGAATTTGATCATATGCTCAAGCGCCGCGATATGGCCTTTGAAAGCTTTTTCGCCAGCCGCGGTAATGGCATAGGTAGTATTGGTTTTCCTGCCAATAAAGCCCTTATGCACTTTGAGATACCCGTTCTCTTCGAGTGTATTGAGATGCGATGCCAGGTTACCATCGGTTACTTCCAGCATCTGTTTGAGATCGTTGAAATTTACTTCCTCGTTCACCATCAATACACTCATAACGCCCAGGCGTATACGGCTCTCGAAAATCTTATTTAAGTTACCTATCGGGTTCATGCGATTGATTAAACTGTCCCTTTCCGTTCATATTTCCACCACATCAGCGCTCCATAAATGATGTGCAGTAAACCAAAACCTATAGCCCAAAAATAAAGACCATCGTTCAAATAGAAAAGATTAAGTATACCGAGAACAACTTCACAGATTCCCAGGTACCTCACATCGGGCAAGGTATATTTACTGGCATTGATGATAGCCAACCCATAAAATACCAGGCAGGTAGGGGCTATCAGTCCTTCCAGGTGGTTAAATAATAACCCGGCTATAAAAGCGCCGCCCGCCGCCAAAGGAATCGCTGTGTTGATCAGCACTTTCCGCGACGTTAAGTCCCAGATCGGTAAATTATTTTTCTTCGCCTTGCGCCAGGTAAAAAAAGTTCCGGCGATAAGCGCTGCCGCTAACACAGAAAATCCCAAAACAATTAACCGGTACTTCAGCACTATGAAATCTGAATGACTATGTACACCGGTAGTGTTCCACCTGAAATAATATTCATTCAGCCACATATTGGCAATAAATGCGCCGATCAGGCCACAGATACCGGCGGAGATACCGCTTAATCCACTCAGCGAAATGAAACGGCTGCTGCGTTCCATCATTCGCTTAATGTCTGTTAATGCCTGCAGATGTTGTTGGTCTGTCATACAAAAAAGTACTTTGCAATACAAAGCTAATAGAAAAATCCGAATCACAAAATATAATTTTTTGTTATAACTGCGTTACCTATAGGATACTGACTGTCCAGAATCGCAATAAATGATATAATATTGTTGTCAGATATGGTTGGCTGGAAAAGAATATTAGCAATAATCATCGGCGTAAGCGGCTGGGGTTCGGGTTTGATGGCGCAGCAGTACAAGGTTAGTGGAGTGGTTAGAGACGCGCACTCACAGGAAATCATTCCGTTCGCCACTCTTCAGTTTGTGCGTACCCAAACAGGTATGGTTAGCAACGCGGAAGGGAAATACCTCTTCGAACTAAATGTTATCCCATCAGATTCATTGCTGGTCAGGGTAATGGGATATAACATCCTTAAATTGCCGGTTAACAAAGATCAGAAAGAACAGGTCATCAACTTTGAGGTAACCCGCTCAGATGTTTCCCTGAAAACATACGAGGTGAAAGCCAACGTCAACTGGGCACTCATTCTCCTGAAACAAATCGTTAAACATAAACCGGAGAATAATTATAATCGCCTCGATAACTACAAATACGAGGTATATAATAAGCTGGAGCTGGACATGAAGAATCTCAACAAAGAGAAACTCGGGAAAAACCGCTTCACCAAACCGTTTGCGTTTATTCTTGATAACATAGACAGTACTTCGGAAGACAAACCTTTCCTACCCATTTTCCTCACGGAAACATTATCGGATTATTATTTCCAGTCGAGCCCCCGCAAAACAAAAGAAATCATCAAGGCCGCCCGAACGTCGGGAATAGATAATGAAAGCGTGACCAAATTCCTGGGAGGGATGTACCAGAATGTAAATGTATACGATAACTTCATCCCGGTATTCGATAAACTGTTTGTAAGTCCCATTCACCACAACGGCGCCTTCTACTACGATTACTCCATTGCAGATACACAATACGTCAACAGCCAGCGGTTTATTAAACTAAACTTCACGCCTAAACGCAAAGGAGAAAATACTTTTATTGGTGATATCTGGGTACATGATACCACTTACGCCGTACAAAAAACTACGCTGTCGGTACCCCGGGACGCCAACATCAATTTCGTCCGCAAAATCAGTATGGTACAGGAATTCCGGCAATTACCCGATAGCTCCTGGTTCCTGTATAAAGATAAATTTATTGCCGACTTCTGGGCGCCAAGCCCTAAGCCGGGGAAAACGTTTGACTTCATAGGCCGTAAAACCACGACTTATGATGACGTAATTACGAATGATACCGCTGCTACCAACATCTTCAGTGATAAAAAATATCCGGAAAATGTAATGGTGCTGGATAGCGCAAGAGCGCGGAAGGATTCCTTCTGGATGGATAACCGCCCGGAAAATCTCAGCAAAAATGAAGAAGGCATCTACAAAATGGTGGATACCCTTCAGAAAATGCCGCTTTTCCGGAGCTATTCAAATACAATCCGGTTCCTCGCTACCGGCTATAAACCCTTTGGCCCTATTGAATGGGGACCTTACTATTACCTGTTTTCCCAAAACAGGCTGGAAGGTTTCCGTTTACGACTGGACCTCGGTACTACCCCGCAGTTCAATAAAGATCTGTACCTGTATGGCTACCTGGCCTATGGCTTCACGGATCATGTATACAAGGGGAAAATGTCGGCGCTATGGCTGCTGAAAAGACATCCGCGTACCTATCTGTATGCATCTTTCACAAAAGATCTGGACAATGGCACCCACTACTATGATGAAGTAGGTACGGATAACATCTTTACTCTTGCCATCCGGAAAAATGGCGTACCGCAGAAATTCTTAATGGTGAATGAAAAACGGTTTGAATTCTTCAAAGAATACTACAGCGGTTTTTCCCACCAGATATCGCTCACACACAAACAGGTAAGACCATTCGAACCGCTTCCAACCGCTGCTTTTTATCCGAAAGCGCCCGATGGCCGCGATCCGCTGACCAGCATGGAAGTAGAACTGAAATTCCGATATGCCTTCCATGAACAATTCCTGGAAGGGAATTATTACCGGATCAGCCTGGGTAGCAAATATCCGATTGCAGAACTGAAATTTGCTGCCGGTATACCAGGTGTAGCCAACAGCGGACAAAAATATCAACGCCTTTCACTCAGCGTATCAGATTATGTAAAACTGCCACCTTTCGGCTCTTTTTACTATAATGTTTTTGGCGGTAAAATTTTTGGTACAGTACCTTATACTTCGCTTGAAGTGCATCCCGGTAACGAAATTTACTACTATAATAAGTATGCTTTCAACATGATGAACCGCTTTGAATTCATCAGTGATCAATATGCAGGCTTTAACGTGGAGCATACCATTGGTAACGGTATCTTCGGTTATATCCCACTGATTAAGAAACTGAAATGGCGCCAATTCTGGACCGCCAAAGGCGTAATAGGTTCCTTATCGGAATCCAACAAACAACTGAATCTCAACAACGGCTTTGCATTCAAAACATTACAAGGTAATCCTTACCTCGAACTGGGTACGGGCATAGAAAATATTTTTAAATTCCTGCGGGTAGATTTTATATGGAGAGTAACACCGGATGTGACACCGGGAGAACCTGCCAACAAGCGTTTTGGCGTATTCGGTAGCTTCAAATTACAGTTTTAACCTGCTGCTCATGAAAGATGTAACACATACCCCGCTGTTTGAATGCATCCTGCGGGGAGAAATAGACGGCAGCTCGTACGACCTGGAAAATGACTATCAATGTATCAAAATGCAATTGGATGGAGCAGAGAAAAAATTGCAGCTGAGGTTTATTAATGATGATTATAAAATCATTCTTGAGTTTCATCAAACTACGATAACGTGCTTCACCATCCTGCCTGAAAAAAGCAGCGGCAGTACCTCGCTGACAAGCTTCTACCGGGGACAATTCAAGTTCAATAACAACCTTCACGAAATAACGGCACAAGGCAAATACTATTACTATCTATCTTTCCTCGGCAACGATGCGATAGAGCTGTTTGCCAAACGCGTTACCCTATCTTTAAGCCGGTTGAATTCCTGAATTAAACTGTCATTAAACATGATCGGCTGCTTCGCAGATAATGCTGCAGGCCCATTTTATTTCTTCGGGCGTAATGATCAGGGGAGGCACGATGCGCATACATTCTGCGGCAAAGAGGAACCAGTCGGTGAGCACACCTTTATCAATGCAATAATCAATTACCTTTTTATTTACCGGGAAATTTTCAAATTCTACTGCGATCATCAATCCTAATGAGCGTACCGATTTAATAGCCGGATGTTTCAGGTGTTCCAGGAACAACTGACCTTTTGCATTCACTTCTTTCAACAGATCCTGGTCCAGCAATGCCTGGAAGCCTGCACGGCCTGCGGCGCAATTTACAGGGTGGCCTCCAAACGTAGTGATATGGCCTAATACAGGGCTGTTGGTCAATGTCCACATGATGTCGCGGGAGGCGATGAAAGCGCCTAATGGCATGCCCCCGCCGAGAGCTTTACCAAGCAGTAATACATCGGGTACAATACCAAATTGTTCGAAAGCCCACAGCGTACCGTTTCTCCCAAAACCACACTGAATTTCGTCCAGTATAAGCAAGGCGCCGGTAGCCGAACATTTTTCGCGCAGCGCGTGTAGCCATTCCCGTTGTGGCACTATTACGCCGCCTTCCGCCTGCACACTTTCTGCGATCACGGCGGCGGTGTTTCCGGTGATCAGCTCCAGCGATGCAAAGTTATTATACTCCAGGTGTTGTATACCCGGCAACAAAGGCCGGTAAGCGTTGCGCCAGTATTCATCGCCAAGGATGCTCAGCGCTCCTTGTGTAGATCCATGATAACTACGGTTAAAAGCAGCAATTTCCGTCCGGCCGGTATACCGTTTGGCCAGTTTCATGGCGCCTTCCACGGCTTCGGCTCCTGAATTGGTAAAATATACACAGTTTAACTGTTCCGGAAGATGCTGGGTGAGCAGGCTGGCAAAGGCCACCTGCGGCGATTGTACAAACTCACCATACACCAGCAGGTGCATATATTGCTGCGCCTGTTCCTGTATGGCCTTTACTACAGCAGGATGGCAATGTCCTACGTTACATACACTGATACCGGCAATCAGGTCGAGATACCTTTTCCCGTTTACATCCCACATATACATGCCTTCCGCTTTCACGATCTCCAATGCCAGAGGAGCATCGGAGGTTTGCGCTACGTGCTGCAAAAAAAGTTGCCTGTTATTCATATCACTAACTGCTCTGTTCTTTGCGAAGTTAGAAAACAACTGCTAATTAGTAATTGTTATATTTGTAACATAAGCACTAAAACATTTAATTATGGCGCACATTATTCCACTGAACGGAGTTACTCCTCAAATTCCTGAAGACTGTTACATTGCCCCCAATGCTACCATAGTAGGGGATGTAGTAATGGGTAAAGGTTGCACGATATGGTTCAACGCTGTTGTTCGCGGCGATGTAAACAGCATCCGCCTCGGCGAAAATGTGAACGTACAGGATGGTGCAGTGATTCATTGTACTTATCAGAAAACCAAAACGATTGTAGGCAATAATGTGTCTATAGGCCATAATGCCATTCTGCATGGCTGTACCATTGAGGATAACGTGCTGGTAGGCATGGGCGCCATTGTTATGGACAATGCCCGTGTAAGCAGCAACAGCATCATTGCTGCCGGCGCCGTTGTACTGAGCGACACGCATGTGGAACCAGGTACCATTTATGCCGGTGTACCCGCCCGCAAAGTAAAAGATATTGATATGGCCCTCATCAGCGGGGGAAATCAACCGTATTTCAAAAAACTACAGCATGTACGCTTCCTGGTACCAGAACGCAGAGGAAGTAAAAGTGCCTCAGTAGTCATCTTACAAAAAAATGTTATATTGCAGGCAAATACCGTCCTATGAAAATACTCATATGCCTGCTGACATTGGGAAGCATCCTGTTTGCCAGCTGTTCATCGCAGAAAACAGGATGCCCTGCTTCCAACTACTACACCAAAGATATAAAGCAACAAAACCGTAAGGCTGGCAAACAAATGCGGCTGTTTTAAACCTATCCTATGCGCAAAGTCATCCCACTGGCCCTGGTGGCCATTATCATGTGCTTTACTGCCTGCAGAACACAAAAAAAAGGCTGCCCGCAACCCAAACGGAACTGGGGGGCAGAAAAAGTGCTGGACGAATTAGGCAAACCCAGAAAAGGCTGATCAGTATTGTTCTTCCTCAATGGTTTCCAGGATGGTAGCATAGCTCACATACCTGTCTACATCAATATGCCCTTCCTCTACGGCTACTTTCACCGCACAACCGGGCTCATTGATATGCAAACAGTTATTAAACTGGCATTGGGCAATATAAGGTTGCATTTCAAGGAAATAGTGGGAGAGTTCCGGCTTTGGAATATCCACGATCCCAAATTCCCTGACGCCGGGGGTATCTATCAAACAACCGCCAAAAGGCAGGTCGTACATTTCAGCAGAAGTAGTAGTGTGCAATCCCTTGCCACTCCAGCCGCTCACTGCTTTGGTCCGCAGATCGAGACCGGGCATCAGTACATTGATCAGGGAAGATTTACCCACCCCGGAATGCCCCGCCATTAAGGTGGTTTTGTCTTTCAACTGCGCCCTTACCGTATCTACCCCGTTGCCGTTCGCTGCAGAGATCAGTAATACCTGGTAGCCGATACTGCTGTACAGCTCTTCCAGTTCCTCAAATTTTTCGTTTTCCTTCTCTTTATAAATATCCTGCTTGTTGAAAACAAGTATCACCGGGATATGATAAGCTGCTGCCGTAACCAGGAAACGATCCATAAAGCCCTGCGAAGTGCGTGGTTCCTTTACGGTACACACCAGCATCGCCTGATCCATATTAGCCGCTACAATATGTTTTTTATTTTTACCATGAGGGGAACTGCGCACTATATAATTCTTCCGGGGGCCTATTTCCGTTATCATGGCATTTTTGGCGTTGGCATCACTGTCATCTTCCACAATTTCCACTACGTCGCCCACAGCGATAGGATTAGTAGAAGTAATATCTTCATTCTTTTTGAAGATACCTTTCATCCTCGCCTGGAATGTTTCACCAGTGGCCGTTTTAACCACATACCAGCTTCCCGTTGATTTATATACTGTTGCTTGCATAAGATCCTCAAAGGTAAGCGAATTTTGTTTTATGGGGGAGCGCCTTCGGCGCTGTAAATTGTCTTGGAGCGCTGATTACGCTGATTTTACTGATTAGCTTGATTTTTACTTTTTTGATTTTATAAAGATTTAAGGGAGATAGAAGCGGGTATATTCGCTCTTATCTCCCTTAAATCTTTATAAAATCAAAAAAATAAAATCAAAACATAATCGAATCAGTGTAATCATGGTTAATCAGCGTAATCAGCGCTCCAAGACAATTTACAGCGCCGAAGGCGCTCTACGGCAGGCTCTTGAAAAGCGTATACCGCAACACGGTTTCCAGCAGGATGCAGCCTAAGGCGACCATCGCCAGCAGGAAGAAGTGTTCTGCAAAACGTTTATAGGAAGTGATTTCCACCTTTGTTTTTTCCAGCTGGTCAATTTCACTGTAGATGCTCTTCAGATCGTTTGTATTGGTGGCCCGGAAGTATTTACCACCGGTCTCTTTTGAAATCTTTTTCATCAGTGGTTCGTCGATCTGCACATCCTGCATCACCATTTGCACGCTGCCATCAGACATGGGCATGGGAAACGGCGCTTTACCAATAGTACCCACACCAATGGTGTACACACGGATCTTAAATGCCTTGGCAATTTCCAGTGCGGTGAGCGGATCTACGAGACCGGTATTATTCACCCCATCTGTGAGGAGGATGATCACTTTACTTTTAGCATGACTGTTACGCAAGCGGTCTACTGAAGTAGCGAGTCCCATACCGATGGCGGTACCATCCTGCAACATGCCGCTTTTCACCTGCATGATCTGGTTTTTCAGCACTGCATGATCTGTAGTGATAGGACATTGTGTAAAACTTTCCCCGGAAAACACCACCAGTCCTATACGATCGCTGATGCGTTTATCCACGAAATCGGAGGCCACTTTTTTCGCTGCCTCCATACGGTTGGGCTGCAGATCTTCCGCCAGCATACTGCCGGAGATGTCGATAGCCATTACAATGTCGATGCCTTCACTGTCGATACTTTCAGAAGTGTTGGAAGTTTGTGGTCTTGCCAGCGCTACAATGAGTGCAATTACCGCCAGGATACGCAACACCAGTAACAGGGGTCTGAAACGCACTTTCCAGGATACCGGCAGTCCTTTCAAACCTTCAATGGAAGATACCATCATTACACTTTGCCTGCCTCTGCGCCGCGCAAAGTACCAGTATATCAACACCGGTACCAGCAGCAGAAGCCACAGGAAAACCGGGTAGGCAAATTCAATATTTTTCCAGGTTGAAAAATCCATCAATTTTTAATTAAGATCCATGCTGACTTTATGCTTTTTCCAGGGTAGCATCGGTACCGGTTTCCTCAGCCGGACCCGCTTTTGGTTTGGTCCACTCCAGGATTTCTTCGGCCTTCCGCATACATTCTTCATGTTCATCTGCTGTTGGTTGCAATTTGGCAAACTTTGCCAGATCCGCAATCGCCAACAGCGAACGCAGTTTGTCCCTTTGCTGGTTCAGCTTAGTCACCGGCTTGATATTCTGCAGTAATTCCTCACTGGTTTGCTCCAGCGCAGCAATGCTGAACTGATGCTCAAAGTAGGTACGCAGGATATCCGTTAACCGGGTATAGTATTGTTTAATATCGCCCTGTTGCCATACCTTTTCTTCCTTCAGCGCTTTCAGCTCCTGTACTGCAATTTCGTATGGGGAAACGGTAGGCGTTTGTATAACCGGCGGCGTTTTTTTACGGGTACGGAGATACCATATGAGTCCGCCGATGATGAGCACAGCTGCGGCGCCTATAACGATATACAGCCAGTAGTCCCAGATGCTCCAGGCTACGCCTTTTATTTCTTTAATTGGTTTGAATGCTTTAGTGGTATCTACTGCTACGGTGTTTACATCAATACCGATAGGCAATGTAACGGCAGAATCGGGGGCAGCATTGGCGCCGCTGAAAACTTCAAAACGCATGGGAGGAATTTCCCAATGGCCGGAGTCGAAACTGGTAAGGGTAAACGTCTGATGAAGGATGCGCTGATCCTGGTTTACCATGGTATCAAGATTGGAGCGGGTTACCACCTCAAAATGATCCAGTGAATCGGGTAATACCGGGAAGAGCACTTTAAAGTTAGCGTCCTTAAACTGTTGCGCTGTCAGCGTAGCGGTAAGCTGCAGTTTTATCTGCTCACCGATCCTGATACTATTGGTATCTGCTTTGGCGGTTACATCCACGGCCTGCTGTGCCAGCAGGGAGAAAGGAAATAACAACCCCAGTATGCAACATAAAAACAGACGCCTTATCACTTGTTGTTTATACATGTTTAATTTGCTCTCCTTTAAATCTTATGCCCTGTTCAGGAAAAATGTTTGTAACGCTTTCACATAGTCCTCGTCGGTACGTACGCTCACTAATTCTGCGCCACTTTTCATAAACGCATTTTTGCAATATTGTGAATGCTGCAGGAATTGCTGTTCATAATACTGGCGTACGCGGCGGTCGTTGGTATCAACCCATTGCGTAGCGCCCGTTTCAGCGTCTGCTACCTGGATCAGTCCTACCGGTGGCAGGTCTTTATCCCGCTGGTCATATACCTGCACTCCTACTACATCATGCCGTTTTGCGGCGATGTTCAGCGCATCCTGGTAATTTCCGGATAAGAAATCGCTTAGCATAAAAACGATGCTGCGTTTTTTGGTAGCATTGTTAAAGAAACGCAGGGTTTCTTTTATGTTAGTTCCTTTTCGTTTAGGCGTAAATGATAGTAGTTCACGGATGATGAAAAGAATATGTGATTTACCTTTTTTAGGAGGGATATATTTCTCCATCCCATCGCTGAAAAAGATAACGCCCACCTTATCATTATTTTTGATGGCAGAAAAAGCGAGTACAGCGCACAGTTCCGTGATCAGGTCACGTTTATCCTGCTTTTTGGTGCCGAAGGATGAGCTTTCGCTCATATCCACCAGCAGCATCACGGTAAGTTCTCTTTCTTCTTCAAAAACCTTTACGAAAGGATGGTTGAACCGTGCTGTTACATTCCAGTCGATAGATCTCACATCATCACCAAACTGATAGTCCCTTACTTCGCTGAACGACATACCCCGGCCTTTGAAGGCGCTATGGTATTCCCCCGCAAATATATGGTTGGTAAGCCCTTTCGTCTTAATCTCTATCTGCCTTACCTTTTTTAATATTTCAGCCGTATCCAATGGGAAAAATTTTGAGTTGTGAATTACGAATAAATGCCCGGTCCGGCAGCTTTTGGCTGCTATGGTACTTCTACTGCGTTCAGTATTTCACTCAGGATATTTTCGCTGGTAACGTTTTCTGCTTCTGCTTCATAGGTTAAACCTACGCGGTGACGCATAACGTCGAAGCATATATTACGTACATCTTCCGGGATCACATAGCCGCGACGCTTCATGAAAGCGTAGGCTTTGGCAGCCCAGGCCAGGTTGATGCTGGCTCTTGGCGAACCGCCGTATGCGATGAGCGGTTTCAGTTTATTGAGTTTATATTCTTCCGGATTACGGGTGGCAAAAACGATATCGAGGATATATTTTTCGATCTTCTCATCCATATACACTTCCCTTACCAGTTTACGCGCTTCGAGGATATCGGAAGGCTGGATAATGGGACGGATGGGAGCCGAGAGTTCCGGGTTCAGGTTTTGACGGATGATCTGTTTTTCTTCTTCCTTGGTAGGATAGCCAATCACCACTTTGAGCATGAAACGGTCTACCTGTGCTTCGGGCAGGGTGTAAGTACCTTCCTGCTCAATCGGGTTCTGGGTAGCCAGTACCAGGAAGGGCTCGTCCAGTTTGAAGGTAGTATCGCCGATGGTGATCTGTCTTTCCTGCATGGCTTCCAGCAGGGCGCTCTGTACTTTTGCCGGGGCACGGTTGATTTCATCCGCCAGGATAAAGTTGGCGAAGATGGGGCCTCTGCGTACTACAAATTCATTCTTTTGCTGGTTATAGATCATGGTACCTATCACATCCGCAGGCAACAGGTCAGGCGTAAACTGGATACGGCTGAATTTCGCGTTGATAGCGGAGGACAGGGACTTGATAGACAATGTTTTTGCCAGACCGGGTACGCCTTCCAGCAGTACGTGGCCCTGGGCCAGCAAACCGATGAGCAGTCTCTCCACCATATAACGCTGGCCAACAATTACTTTACCTAACTCCATTGTGAGCAGGTCCACGAAGGCGCTTGCCTGGTGAATCTTCTCATTCAGTTGCCGGATGTCGGACGATGTATTTTCCATGCTAATAATTTTTCAGGTGTGCTAAAATAAACATTCTCTGGTCAAATAAAACTTATCACTATGTGAATGGGCCGTTAAAATGCTGTTAAACTTGCCACTATGGCTCATTTCCGGCAAATAATCATTCTATGACGCTGCCTAAATTAATAAAGCCCTGCATATTTATATAATATTTTTCCCTATAACGTACCTTTGCGGGGAATAAGCGTCTGGCAAAAAGCCAACAATTTAAAAGCAACAGTAATATGGAAGATTTTGAGAAGCGCTGGAAACCGGTAGAAGATATGCTTACCGAAAGATTTGGTAAAAAGCCCAATATGGAAGCCATTCTTTTCCTTATCGGCGTAAATGAAATAAATAATTTAAAGAAGAAATATACCAAAGAACAGAAGCAGGATCTGATGCATGTGGCAGTATGTACGCTGCTGAGCCAGAGCGGCTACTTTGAGCTGGATGGTTACGACGAAGACGGATGGCCGCATTTCAAAGAGTTACAACCCGTTCCGAAAATGGAAATGATGGAACAGGAAACCTTTCTGAAAGAACATGTAATTGCTTACTTTACCGGTCACGAAGAAGCCTAATACACTTTTATGAAGAAACTGCTACTCCTGGGTACCCTGTTTTTGCTGATTGTTAACCTGGCAACTGCCAAAGACCGGAAAGTAAAAGTAACCACCCCTTATGGTACCATGATCATCCGGTTATATGATCAAACCCCGAAACACCGGGATAATTTCATCAGGCTGGCCAGACGGCACTTTTACGACAGCACGCTGTTTCACCGGGTTATCCAGACCTTTATGATCCAGGGCGGCGATCCGGATTCCAAACACGCCCATGCGGGCGATACATTGGGCAACGGCGATGTGGGTTATACCATACCACCTGAGTTCCAGCTGGACTTATTCCACCGCAAAGGCGCACTGGGAGCAGCCCGGGACGACCGTCCCGATAAGGCTTCTTCCGGCTGCCAGTTCTACATCGTACAGGGCAAGGTATTTACCGATGAACAACTGGATAAGCTGGAGCAAACAAGGCTCAAAGGCCGCAAAATCCCAACAGATCAACGGCAGGTATATAAAACGGAAGGCGGCAGCCCACATCTCGATCAAAACTATACCGTGTTTGGCCAGGTGATTAAAGGCATGGACGTGATCGATAAAATCGCCGCACTAAAAACCGACAGCCATGACAGACCATTGCAGGACGTACCTGTGAAGATCCGTGTCATAAAGAAATGGCTGATCTTCTAAATAAAAAAATACCATGTCCGGAGAAAGTCAAAATTTAAGATAGCTTCCCGTCAAAATCATAATAGTTTCTGTATTTTTACGGCTCAAAATCAAACTTGATATGAATTTTCCGTCAAATCTGCGTTACACAAAGGATCACGAATGGATTTTATTAGAAGGTAACGTAGCTACCATCGGTATAACTGAATTTGCACAGCGCGAATTAGGCGATATAGTTTTCGTTGATATCAATTCATTGAGCAAGCCAGTGAACGCCGAAGAAGTTTTTGGTACAGTGGAAGCAGTAAAAACAGTATCTGATCTGTTTATGCCTGTTGCCGGTACCGTTAGTGAAGTGAACCCTGCACTGGAGGCTTCTCCGGAACTGGTAAACCAGGATCCTTATGGTGAAGGCTGGATGGTGAAAGTAACTGTTAACAACCCGGCTGATGTGGAAGCACTGCTGGATGCTGCTGCTTACCAGGCGCTGGTAGGTGAATAATTCCGACCAAAATAATCTTTTATATAAGAAAGGACAACAGGCTACGTTATTGAACGGTCAGCCTGTTGTCCTTTTTACTGGTAGTACTATAACCCGTTCATTAATTAAAAAAGGATCATGAAACTCCTGAGATATTATACGCCAGCTATTCTATGGATCATCCTGATCCTGGTTTTGTGTACCCTGCCCGGGAAAGACATTCCCTCCAACACATTTTTTGATAAAATCCATTTTGACAAATTCGTTCACTTCGGCCTGTTCGGAGGCATTGTTTTATTCCTGAGCCTTGGCATTTACTGGCAAAAAAAGCACGTCTCTGCGGGAACCCTTGTATTGCTGGTGATTTGTGCTGCAGGGTATGGCCTTGCTATAGAGTTTATCCAGGAGTACTGGGCTATTGGCCGCAGCTTTGATATGTTTGACGTGCTGGCCGACACCCTGGGCGCTATCGCCGGCGTATGGGTATTTAAAATTGTCAGATCCCTGTTCTTCAAAAACGCTGATAAATAAAAAATCCCCCCTGTAACCAGGGGGGAATGTATATCTGCTTATGAGAAATAAGTATTCTTAATGTTTTTTATTACTGTTGACCAGCTTCTTTCTTCGCGTCATTTTTCATCTTATCATTTGCGAAGATAGAGAACTCACAACGACGGTTGGTAGCGCGGTTAGCGTCTGAATCATTTGGCACTTTAGGCTGTGATTCACCATACCAGAATCCCTGTATACGACTCTTAGCAATACCCTGTGCTTCCAGATAAGACATTACACTCTTGGTTCTTCTTTCAGATAAACCCATGTTGTACTCATCTGTACCCTTGTCGTCGGTATGACCTTCCACACGTACATAAGTGTCAGGATACTTGTTCAGGATAACAGCCAGTTGTTTGATATTGTCCTGAGCTACGGCAGACAGGTTAGACTTATCAAAACCAAATAATACACCTGCATCAAATGTTACGTTGATACCTTCACCCACACGCTCTACGGTTGCATTTGGTACTTCCGTTTTTATTTCCTGCGCCTGTTTATCCATTTTTTTACCGATCAAAGCACCACCAGCACCACCTAATGCAGCACCAATAATAGCTCCTAATGCAGTATTACCGGCTACTTTACCAATTACAGCACCAGCGGCGGCTCCGCCACCAACACCAATTGCAGCACCTTTTTTAGTATTGTCCATGCCCTGCCAGGTTTTACAACTGAACAACATGGTTGCAGACAAGACCAAGGCTACCAGAACATTGATTTTTTTCATCATAATAAATTTAGACATGAAGGGTTTTTAGCATTAATTCCGTTGACAAAACTAATTGAAATCCTGTATGCAAATAGTTTGCCAACTTGATTTAACAGTCACAACATATTGATAAGTAGAATTAAATAAGCAATAAAAAAATTGCAGGCATAAATCACATAACAATAATTGGGCATGTAAAATGTAACGTGTACGACTATATAACAAGTAAAGTGGTAAAAAGATTATCCAAGCAGATTTTTTAATAATCCGCCGATACCGCCGCCTTCGCCGGCCTGTTGTTGCTGTTGCTGCTGTTGGGCGCCATTTGATAACAGGCTCTTTAAATCATCCAGGTTCACCTGTCCGTCGCCGTTTTTATCCAAACCGCCGGAAAGCCCGCCCAGTATACCGTTCAGATTAAGTCCCTGTGCAGAACCGCCGGTAAGTGAGTTCAGGATACCATCCAGGCTGAAGCTGCTATTGTTGGGATCCTTTGTTTTATTTACCAGGGAGCCTAATACGGTTGGGATCAGGGTAGCCGCCAGTTGTGTAGCCGTACCTTTATCCAGGTGGAATTTCTCCAGGAGCGTTCCGATAAAATTGTTGGAGATATTTCCCACCACGGGATTAGCGGCGGAAGTATCGCTGCCGGCGCCGCCCAGTAAAGATAACACTCCTTCTGTGTTACCGCTGGCCAGTTCCTGTTGCAAACCCGTTGCAATGGAAGAAGTGGCTGCGCCTATTACGGCTTCATTCTGTTCGTTAGGAATAGCAGGATTGTTTACCACAGTACCCTGGGCATTTTCGCGGACGAGGTCCATTAATTGCTCTAACATTTGATGATGATTTAGGGGGAAGAAAAAGGTTTTCCTTAGTGCTACGGCTTGTGACCGCTAACTAAATGTAGGATATTTTGTGTGATTACGACTTAACCCGGAGGAAATTTGTGGAAAGATAACAGCAGGGAAACACCCGTCACTTTCCACAAATTTAAAACCGCTGATCATTAACTGCCCTGCTTCAGCTTTTCTGCGTTTTCTGCAAATTGAAGGGCATCTATCATATCTTTAATATCGCCATTCATAAAGGCGTCCATATTATATACGGTCATACCAATACGGTGATCCGTTACACGTCCCTGCGGATAGTTATAGGTACGTATTTTAGCAGACCGGTCGCCGGTAGATACGAGGCTTTTACGCTGAGAGGCAATGGCATCTTCATGCTTACGCACCGCCGCTTCGTATATACGGGTACGTAACATCTTCATGGCAATTTCACGATTCGAGTGCTGGCTGCGTCCTTCCTGGCACTCCACTACCACACCGGTGGGGATATGCGTTAACCTCACCGCCGATTCAGTTTTATTTACGTGCTGACCACCCGCACCGGAGGAACGGAAGGTATCCATTTTAATATCTGCTTCCCTTACATCCACATCCACCTCTTCAGCTTCCGGCAATACAGCTACAGTAGCCGCCGACGTATGTACGCGGCCCGAAGCTTCCGTAGCCGGTACGCGTTGCACCCGGTGTACGCCCGATTCAAATTTCAGGGTACCATATACATCATCTCCATTTACTTCCATTACTATTTCCTTATAGCCACCTGCAGATCCGGCATTTTCACTCAGCAAACTGGTAGTCCAGCCTTTGAGCTCACAAAAACGGAGATACATGCGAAACAGGTCTCCCGCAAAAAGACTTGCCTCGTCACCGCCGGTACCGGCACGGATTTCAAGGATGGCATTCTTTTCATCCTGGGGATCTTTTGGTATCAGCAGGTTACGGATCTCTGCTTCCAGGGCTGTTTTCTGCTCCTGCAATTCTTCCGTTTCGGCTTTAGCCAGTTCGCGCATCTCATCGTCGCCACTGTCCAGTACTTCTTTGTTAAACGCAATATTGTCCAGCAATTTACGGTAGGCATCATATGCCTTCACGATCTTTTCCAACTGCCGGTATTCCTTGCTGAGCTGACCAAACTTCTTGTTATCACTAACAACCGCCGGGTTGGTAAGCGCCATCGATACCTGCTCGAAACGACCTTTTATAGCTTCCAGTTTGTCTATCATAATTATATTTGACTTTTGAGTACCCTTTCCAACCGGAAATGATACTGCCAATCGGGTTGCAAAATTAACACCATTAACTTAATTAAACAGCAGGTAATTGAAACAGATCAAATT
The DNA here is from genome assembly GCF_050434025.1 of Chitinophaga sp. W3I9. Lineage (NCBI taxonomy): Bacteria > Pseudomonadati > Bacteroidota > Chitinophagia > Chitinophagales > Chitinophagaceae > Chitinophaga > Chitinophaga sp. W3I9. The sequence continues at coordinate 1,154,202 of NZ_JBNPWC010000001.1, read as the reverse complement.
AAAGGGAAAAGATATATTTAACGGTACGCATCTGCTGGGTCCCGGAAAAGTATTGACACTCACTGAAGATGGCGTAGTGACGGGCATTGTAGCCGAATCCGATGCCGGCCCCGGCGTCAGGGAACTGGACGGAATTCTTTGTCCGGGATTCATAAATACCCATTGTCACCTGGAATTATCCCATATGAAAGGGGTGATTCCGGAAAAAACCGGTCTGCCTGCCTTCCTCACCCAGGTGATGCAAACCAGGAACCAGGCCCCCGGCGATTATGACGCCATTATAGACAGGGCCGAGCAGGAAATGTGGGAAAGCGGCATTTCGGCTGTAGGCGATATCTGCAACAGCGCCGCCACCCTCGTAAAGAAACAACAGGGCAGGATGTACTACCATACTTTCGTGGAATGCATGGGTGTAGCACCTGCGGGCGCCGGTAGCCGTTATCAGTATAGTATGGAAGTATTGGCATCATTCCGGGCGATCAACGGCCAGTATCACAGCTGCTCCATTGTGCCGCACGCCCCCTATTCGGTTAGCAATGCGCTGTTTTCATTACTGGCCGGCACACCGGACAATGCGCCCGTATGTATCCACAACCAGGAAACACCGGCTGAAAATGAATTGTATCAGCACAAAACAGGGGAGTTCCTTTCTTTTTACCAGCACTTCGGAATGGATATCAGCGGATTCCAACCAACCGGCACCAACAGCCTGGAAGCTTATCTTCCCTATTTCTCCCGGAATAAAATCCTGCTGGTGCACAACACCTTTACCTCTGAAGCCGATATCCGGTTTACACGACAGCAACCCGTGGAAACCTGGTGGTGCTTTTGCCCGCAGGCGAACCTGTACATCGAAAACCGCTTACCGGATATCCAACAATTCCGGCAGCAGCAATGCAACATCACCCTTGGTACCGATAGCCTCGCATCCAATCACCGCCTGTCTATTTGGGAAGAAATAAAAACCATCCGCCTACATTTTCCGGAAATTCCGTTGGAAGAAATACTCCAATGGGCTACATTTAACGGCGCAAACGCCCTGGGCATACAAAACACCTATGGCAGTTTTAACACTGGCAGTAAACCGGGCGTAATATTGATTAACCAGGAAACCAGCAGAATTATTTAGCTATAACTATGAACGAATTTTTGAACAAAGTAATTTTAGACAACCCCGTACAGGATTACCTGATTTTGATCGGTGTTTTACTGTTTGTGTTTATTATCAAACGGTATATTTCAAAAGGACTAGCCACCATCCTGTTCAGGCTGGTCCGGCACTGGTCGCCGCAAATTGAAGAAAAAGACTTTATCAGCCTGTTGCTACGTCCGCTGGAATATTTCTTCCTGCTGATCACCTTCATGCTGACGATCGACCGCTTTACATTTCCGCAGGTTCTCAATGTTCATGTTTATAACAAGGCAACGCTGCACGATGTTACCAATACCTTACTGAGCCTGGCGTTGAGTATGAGTATTATCTGGATCATGCTGCGGCTGATCGACTTCATCGCACTGGTACTGGAAAAGAAAGCCGATCTCACAGAAGATAAAACCGATAATCAGTTCATTATTTTCTTCCGGGATTTTTTCAAGGCCATTATATTTATCATGGGCGCCATTGCCTTCATCCGTATCCTTTTTGGTCCCGGCCTGGTAGAGAAGATCATCGCCGGTTTGGGAATAGGTGCTGCTGCCCTCGCATTGGCAGCAAAAGAAAGTATAGAAAACCTGATCGGCTCCTTTATTATCTTCTTTGATAAACCATTCCGTGTAGGCGATAACGTTAAAGTGGATTCCTGGCAGGGCACTGTAGAAAAAATTGGCTTGCGCAGCACGCGCATCCGCACACAGGAAAAGACTTTTGTTACCGTTCCCAACAAAAAAATGGTAGACAGTATCCTGGATAATCTTTCCCTGCGTACCCAGCAACGGGTAGCCTTAAAGCTGGAACTGGGTACAGATACACCAGCAGACACCCTGCTGTTGTTTTTACAGGATGTGCGGCAAATGCTGAACAATAATCCCAACGTACTGGAAAACCCGGTGGTAAACCTGAATGATTTCACCAAAGATACCTACGTGATCCAGATCATTTTCAACACGTACATTATTGATGGCACCCAGTATAATGCTTTGAGGGAAACAGTGAACCTTGGTGTGATAAAACTGATGGAGGCCCGTGAGCTCAAGTTGCCTACTACCTCCACGACGGTTACCCTGAGCGACCTGCGGGCGGAGTAGTGCGGATTTTGTCTTTCCCGCTGATTACGCTGATTTTACTGATTAATTTGATTTTGTTCTTTTTGGTTTTATAAAGGATTAAGGGAGATAGAAGCGGATATTCGCTCTTATCTCCCTTAATTATTATTTTAAGAAAATCTAAAAAAAACCAAAAGTAAAAATCCGCGTAATCAGTAAAATCAGCGGGAAAGACAAAATCCGCTATTCCTTTTCCTTCTTCGTGCTGCTCAGCAGGATGCGGGAAATGTCGGCTTCTATGGATTCTTTGGGCGCACCTACGATGCGGCCTTCTTCTTTACCGTCTTTGAATACGATGATAGTAGGTAATTTCTTTACTTTATAATCTACCGGTGCATCTGTCTGCAGTTTTTTATCTGCTGCAAACATTACGATCTGTTCGTCGGGGCTGCCGCCGGTGATCATTACTTTATACAGGGCTGGTACTACTTCGCGGCTGGTATTGTCCCAGGTGCCCATCACCACTACCATGTTGAAGTTAGCACGGTTGGTTTTAATATAGTTCAGCATATTATCGTTAGGCTGGTAGCTGTTTACACCTTTGTAGAACCACGTTGCGGAGGTGTCATTCATCAGTGTTTTCATATCTATCTTGCCCTTCAGTACTGTTTCGTTCTGTGCCCATGCCAGGGATGAGAATAACAGGCCACCACCCAGTAGTAATGTTTTCAATCGCATAATGTTGTTTTTATAATTGATCTTTCAGTTCCGTTAAGAAACCACGTACCTTTAGCAAAGCCTGTACCATTTCAAAATTACGGGCAGCCAGCTTATGATCTTCTTTCAGTTTTTGCTTGGCTCCTTCAATTGTATATTTTCTTTCCCGCAGTAAATGGTAGATTAATTTAAGGTGGTGAATATCTTCCTGCCGGAAAAGGCGGTCGCCTTTCCGGTTCTTTTTGGGTTGCAGTATATCAAACTCATTTTCCCAATAACGTATCAGCGACGTATTCACCTTAAACATGGCTGCAACCTCACTGATAGAATAATACTGTTTCTCCAATACCAATTTATCCAATTCCATAATCAGATCCGGGTCCTCCGATAACTCTTTCAATGATTTACGCCCCCGTTTTTTCCCAGGTATGGTGGTTGCTACGGCAGCTTTCTTGCTGCTGGCCTTTGCTTTTACTTTAACTGGTCTTGTTACCGCAGCTTCTGTGGGATGCGGTACTCCAGATGTCGAAAAAAGGTCTAGCTGGTGCATCGTAGTAAAAAACGAGGTGACAAATATCTTTTACAAGATGAAGTTAAGCTTTTAGCATGTAGCTTGTAACATTCCCACCTCATTTTTTGGGTTTAGACAAGTTACGGAAAGCCCGCAACTGGCTAAAAACTATAACTTTAGTCAAACGACTGGTTCCCTGACCTGGCCATTTTGAGCATGCGGTCAAACTGTTCCGGGGTAAGATCATTAAAGAAGAAATACACGGGGTCCACCTTGTCTCCGTTTTTAATGACTTCGTAGTGGCAGTGCGGTCCGGTAGATTTACCGGTGCTGCCGACCCAGCCTAATACATCACCGCGTTTTACCGCCTGGCCGGCCTTCACTTTCATACGGAGCATGTGTCCGTACAGGGTTTTATAGCCATATCCATGTCGTACAATCACGTGGTTGCCGTATCCCACATCGCTCAGGCTGGCCTCTTCAATCACACCGTCGCCGGTGGCATAGATGGGAGTGCCGCTGGGTGCTGCAAAGTCGAGCCCCGCATGGTATTTCATGGTCTTATAAATAGGATCGATCCGGTACCCGAAACCGGAGGCAATATGTTTAAGGTCTTTATTGGAAACCGGCTGGATGGCAGGGATAGAGGCCAGCATCTGCTGTTTGTTCTTCACCATCTTATCAATTTCATTGTAAGATGCTTCCTGCGCTTTTACGCGGTTATTGAGTTCTTTCAGAAGTACAGAGGTGGAAGCGATAATCTCGCTGCTGGCAAAGGATTGCAGCTGGGCGGCTTCTTCTTCCCGCTTTACTTTACCCATACGGGTGCTATCCGGAATAGGAGAGGCTTCAAATATCACCCGGTAAATTTCATTGTCACGGTCTTCCAGCTCCGCCAGTTTTCCCTTTACTTCCCTCATCCGGCCCTGCAACGCATCGTATTTTTCCTTCATACCTTCCAGGTCGCGGCGAAGTGATTTCTCCTTTGGGGAGTCTACCAGCCGGTATGCCACGGAAAGAAAAATAGCCCCGGTCACGATAGCCGCAGACACAAACCCCAGTATTCTCAGGATTTTTACCCGCAGGGAAACCACGAGCTTCTCGTATTTTAATGTTTGGGTATTATAAAAATATTTAACCTTCTTCATGCACCAGGGTGTACTTTATGCGCCATAGTGCAGTGAACGCTATGACAGCCGATTTATTTCACGAGGCACAAACTTATGGATGGGTAATCGTTGGCATTTCTTTTCCCACTGAACTATTTTTGGCCGGGTAACACAACCTGTTTTGCATAATCATACAGGTTTCGATATTTTTGCACTCCCTTTAACACGGCGGGAAAATAAGGCGCACAAACCTACTGTAATTAGATTAAAACATCAACCTTTTGATTGTCAATTTTCTAACTACTTCATAAGGACTTGAAATACAGCTACAAGCCCCTAACCGGTTATGGCTTATAAGATATAAAATACATATTAATTCGTATCAATATTTATGACAGCATCTGAAATAAGACAGCAATTCCTGGACTTTTTTGCGTCAAAAGGGCACCAGATCGTCCCATCTGCCCCCATCGTTATTAAAAACGACCCTACCCTGATGTTCACCAACGCGGGCATGAACCAGTTCAAGGATTACTTCCTGGGTAACAGGGTTCCTCCCAATAAAAGGGTGGTAGATACGCAAAAGTGCCTGCGGGTAAGCGGCAAGCACAACGACCTGGAAGAAGTGGGTATTGATACTTACCACCATACCATGTTTGAAATGCTCGGTAACTGGAGCTTTGGCGACTACTTTAAAAAAGAAGCCATTGCCTGGAGCTGGGAGCTGCTCACAGAAGTATATAAAATCCCTAAAGACAAACTCTATGTGACTGTTTTCCAGGGAGATGAAAAAGAAAACCTGCCAAAAGACCAGGAAGCCTACGACTTCTGGAAAGAACATATCGCGGAAGACCGTATCCTGTTGGGTAATAAAAAAGATAATTTCTGGGAGATGGGCGATACCGGTCCATGCGGCCCCTGCTCGGAAATCCACGTAGATTGCCGCCCTGCAGCAGAGAAAAACCTGGTAGACGGTAAAACCCTCGTAAATGCCGACCATCCACAGGTGATTGAAATATGGAACAACGTATTCATGCAGTTCAACCGCCTGAAAGATAAATCCCTGGAGCCACTGCCTGCCCAACACGTAGATACAGGCATGGGCCTGGAACGCCTCGTCAGAGTATTGCAGGATAAAACCTCCAACTATGACACCGACCTGTTCATGGGCACCATCCACACCACGGAAGGACTTACCGGTAAAAAATACGCCGGCACTGATGATAAGAAAGATGTAGCCTTCCGCGTAATCGCAGATCACATCCGCGCAATTTCCTTTACCATCGCCGACGGACAGCTGCCATCCAATACCGGCGCAGGCTACGTGATCCGTCGTATTCTCCGCAGGGCGGTACGTTACTACTTCTCTTTCCTCGATGTGAAAAAACCCTTGCTGCACGACCTGGTACCCGTACTGGCGGCACAGTTTTCACATGTGTTCCCTGAACTGCAACAACAGGCGGACTTCGTGAAGAAAGTAGTGTTTGAAGAAGAAAACAACTTCCTGCGCACCCTGGAAAGTGGTATCCGCCGGATCGAAGACTATATCAAAAACGCCACCACCAAAACAGTAGATGGTCAAACAGCTTTCGAATTATACGACACCTACGGCTTCCCTTATGACCTTACCAGCCTGATTGCCTCCGAAAATGGCTTCACTGTTGACAAAGAGGGCTTCGATGCCGCCATGAAACAACAGAAAGACCGCTCCCGCGCCGCCACAGAACTGGATATGGGCGATTGGGTAGTACTCGACGAAACGCCTAACTCCGTTTTCGTAGGTTACGAACAACTGGAAAGCACCACCAAACTGCTGAAGTACCGGACCGTGAAAGCAAAAGGTAAAGAGCAGTTCCAGCTGGTACTGGGCCAAACACCCTTCTACGCTGAAAGTGGCGGACAGGTAGGCGATACCGGTACCCTGCACTTCGGCGATGAGGTAATTCACATAACCGATACCAAAAAAGAGAACAACCTCACCATACATTTCGCGGATAAGCTGCCGGCACAGCCAACTGCAACCGTAAAGGCCGCCGTAGCTAAAGATAAACGCCACAATACAGAGCGTCATCACTCGGCTACCCACTTACTGCACGCTGCACTGCGGCAGGTTTTGGGTACACACGTGGCACAGAAAGGTTCGCTGGTAAATGCGGACGCCCTGCGCTTCGACTTCTCCCACTTCGCCAAAGTAAGCGACGAGGAGCTGGCGCAGATAGAAGCCGTTGTGAACGAGAAAATCCGTGAAAACATACCGGTGGTGATCCGTGAACTTCCAAAGGAGGAAGCCCTGAAGCTGGGTGCGATGGCCCTCTTTGGCGAGAAATACGGCGATACGGTACGCGTAGTAATTATTGACCCCGCCTATAGTGTGGAACTTTGCGGCGGTACACATATCAGCTCAACCGGCGAATTAGGCCAGTTTAAATTTGTTTCCGAAGGAGCTGTGGCCGCCGGCGTGCGCCGCGTGGAAGCCGTAACAGGCGCTAAAGCTGAAGCCTTCGTTAACGAGCAGTTACAGCAACTGAAAGAAATTAAAGCTGCCCTGAAAAATCCGAAAGAACTGGTAAAATCCATAGAAACCCTGATCCAGGACAAATCTTCCCTGGAAAAACAACTGGAAACACTGGAACAGGAAAAGGTACGGGCACTGGCAGCCACCATACGCCACCAGGCGGAAAACATCAATGGTGTTAATTTCCTGGGACAAGTGGTGAATGTAAGCAACGCGGAGGGACTGAAACAGCTTTCTTTCCAACTGAAAAACGATATCCCGGATCATGTACTGCTGTTTATTGCCAATATTGGCGGAAAAGCCAGCGTGGCGCTCAGTATAGATGAGAAACTGGTGGCATCCAAAGGATGGGAAGCGCCAAAGATCATTAAAGAACACATTGCTCCGCTGATAAAAGGCGGCGGCGGTGGCCAGAAAACCTTTGCTACAGCAGGCGGACAGGAAACAGACAAACTGGACCAGGTGATTGCTGCGGTAAAAAAACTGCTCACAACTTAAAATAATGCTCACAGCATAAAAATGAGGGCTGGCTAAAAAGTCAAATTGGGCTTTTAAGCCAGCCCCCTCTATTCCAGGACGTGACTAACACCGTAAACCTTTTCCAGGATTTAACACTTATATTGTAAACTTTAAACAGGGTTATCTAACTAAAGTGTAAACCTTTTTCAGGACGTGACCATTCTATCCAGGGCGGCATAGTGTATGGGAAGCGTATGGGGAATGTATGGGGAGTACGACACATACGCTACTCCTAAGTATCCGAGAAGTATCCCAGAAGTATCGGAGAAGTATCCCAGAAGTAAGGGCGGCACCTTCTTCAAATAATAAAAAAACACCCTGTAAAGCGTATTCTTTTTGCCCCAAAACCATAGATTTTAACTTTTTCTTTCCTGACCCACCCTTTAATTTTGCCGCATTAGTTTAAATTTAATCAACAAAATACCTAATTACCATGACCAGGTTACTGCAAATCCTCACCATAGCAGGTTTTTCCTGCTTCACTATGAGCGCGGTATCTGCGCAAACGAAAGATTCTTCCAAAAATCAGTTGGGAGAGTTCGATGAAATTGTGATCAAACACAAAGGCAACAAAGACGGCAAAGTGACCGTGGAAATTAAAAACGGCGATGTTTTCATCAATGGTCAAAAACTGGACCGGTACGACAATTCCGATCTCTCCGTTTTCCGCAGGAAGATCACGCCGCGGAATGGCAACACCATCACGTTTGACAGCAACAGTTTACAGGGAGGCGGCTTTGATTTGTTTAACGACAACGACGGTGACGATGAAAATGACATAGAAATGCCGGTGATGAATAAAGCCATTCTCGGTGTGATCACTGAAAAAGTAGCCGCCAGCGGTGTAACCGTAAAATCAGTAGCGAAAGGCACTCCCGCAGATAAAGCAGGAATAAAAACCGGCGATATCATTACTTCTGTAGATGATAAAAAGATCAATGAACCCGCAGAATTATTTGAAGAGATCGGCAAACATAAACCGGCAGACAAAGTAACGGTAACGTACATACGTAATACCAAAACAAACAAAGTGGCTGTTACTCTGGATGAAAGAAAAGAAATAGATAATGGCTGGACTATGCACCCACCTTTATCTGCACTGCCGAAGAACGGACCGAGATCTTTCTCTTTCCCAATGCCACGCGACTTCCAGGGATTTGGCGACAGTTGGGATAATAACGAAAAACTGGGCCTCCGCGTACAGGATACTGAAAAAAATGAAGGCGCCCAGGTAATCGAGGTGGCACCTTCCTCTGCAGCTGCAGCAGCAGGTTTCCAGAAAGATGATATCGTATTGGAACTTGCCGGTATACCGGTTAAAAACGCAGCGGAGTTGTCTAAAGCTTATCGCGAAACACAGGCTAAAGTAAAAGGCGATGCCCCAGCGAAAATCCGCCGGAATGGCGCCGATCAAACGCTGATCATTAAGTTACCGGTGAAACTGAATAAGGCAGATATATAAGCCTACTTCATCACCAGTTTCATCATCTTCAATTTATTTTTAAACGGCGGGTACTTCATGGGAACATCCAGCCAGGTAGCCGTTTTCAGCATTCCTTTCTGATGGGTAAAAGTATCAAAGCTGTATTTGCCATGATACTTTCCCATCCCGCTGTAACCGGCGCCACCAAAGGGTAATTCGGGATTGGTGAGATGTACCAGCGCATTATTTACACAACCTCCGCCAAACCGCACCTGCTCTATCAGCGCTTTCTCCGTTTTTTTACTCTTTGTAAAAACATATAATGCCAGTGGATAAGGTAACTGCTTGATGGCTTGTATGGCCTGTGGCAGGCCGGTATAAGTAAGTATGGGCAGCACGGGGCCGAATATCTCGTCCTGCATTACCGGGTCTGTCCATTCCACATCTTCCAGCAGGGTAGGGGCTATATAAAGCTGTTCGCGGTTGGTTTGCCCGCCGTGTAATACATGGCCTTCGCCCAGGTAGCCTGCCACCGTATCAAACCGCCTGGCATTGATAATACGCGCATAATCGTCGCTGCGGGAGGGATCTTCTCCAAAAAATTCCGTTATCGCTGCCTTGAGTGCGGCTACCAGTTCATCTTTCACTTTGTGGTGTACGAGGAGGTAATCCGGCGCCACACAGGTTTGACCGGCATTCCAGAACTTACCCCACACTATTCGTTTAGCCGCCACCGTTACATTCACCTTTTCATCTACCACGCAGGGCGATTTACCGCCTAATTCCAGCGTAACCGGTGTGAGATGCGGCACCGCCATTTCCAGGATCTTCTTGCCCACCGGGATGCTTCCGGTAAAAAATACATGGTCGAACCGGAAACTCATCAGGGTAGGAATCACTGCTGTTCCATCTCCCTCTACTACTGTAATATAAGCCGGATCAAAAGTATCTTTTATCAGGGCAGCGGTTACCGCGGCCGTATGCGGCGCCAGCTCCGACGGCTTAATAATAGCGCAGTTGCCGCCGGCAATGGCTCCCAGCAAAGGACTGAGCAGCAACATAAACGGATAATTCCAGGGGCCAATGATCAGCGTAAGCCCTAACGGCTGCTTATACACCCGGCTGCTGCTGGGATAGGTAACAAAAGGAGAGGTAACCAGCTCCGGCTCCATCCACTGCTTCAACCCTTGCAGGATATAACTGATTTCTTCATATAAAAATCCTATCTCACTACCATAAGATTCCAGTGGATGCTTGTGCAGATCAGCATGCAGGGCAGCAGTAATTTTATCTTCAAACTTTTTAATCCCGTTCTTTAAACGCTTTAGCTGCGTTTTCCGGAAAGAATAAGAAAGTGTGGCGCCGGAGTCGAAATAAACCTGTTGCGCCTGATAAAGCTGACTTGCCTGGGCCTTGCTGATCATAGGGAAGAAATTTTGATGTGTATCTCAATTTAGGGATTTATTGGCACCCAATAGCCTGAAATCACGGTATTATTTGAATATATTTGTGGGAATCAGTACGGAAAATGAGCGATATATACAGCAAATATGAAACAGTGATCGGGCTGGAAGTGCACGCCCAGCTGCTTACCGAAAGTAAATTATTTTGCAGCGACAGCGCAGCTTTTGGCGGCGCTCCAAATACGCATATCAGTCCCATTACCATGGGACACCCGGGCACTTTGCCCCGTATGAACCGTAAGGCGGCAGAATATGCCATCAAACTGGGGCTTGCCTGCCATTGTGAAATTGAAAAGGACAATTATTTTGCCCGTAAGAATTACTTCTACCCGGATCTTCCAAAAGGATACCAGGTATCTCAACATACGGCGCCTATCTGTAAAGGCGGTTATATTACCATTATTACAGATGCCGGCACCCGCAATGTACAGCTGAACCGCATCCACCTGGAAGAAGATGCCGGTAAACTCCTGCACGACCAGGATCCCGACAACAGCTACGTGGATTTAAACCGCGCGGGTGTTCCCCTCGTGGAAATAGTAACTGAACCGGATATGCATAACAGCGAGGAAGCCTACGCTTATCTCACTGAAATGCGCCGCCTGGTGCGCTACCTCGGCGTATGTGATGGTAATATGGAAGAAGGCAGCATGCGCTGCGATGCCAACATTTCAGTTCGCCTGAAAGGCAGCACCACCCTGGGTACAAAGGTGGAAGTAAAAAATATGAACTCTATCCGCAACGTAAAACGGGCTATTGATAACGAGGTAAAAAGACAGATAGATCTCATAGAAGCCGGTGGTACCCTGGTGCAGGAAACACGCAGCTTTGACGCCTCCAACGGCAGCTCTTTTTCCCTGCGCTCCAAAGAAGAAGCCAACGATTACCGCTACTTCCCGGAACCAGACCTGGCGCCATTCAGACTAACAGATGAATTCATCAACAGCGTGCGGGCCACACTGCCTGCGCTGCCGGAAGAACTCATCCGTAAATACACCACGGATTTTGGCCTGCCGGAATATGATGCGCGTGTTATCTGCGATGATAAATCCACGGCAGATTATTATGAAAGTCTCATTGCCGTTACCTCGCAATACAAAGCCGCCGCGAACTGGATGCTAGGCCCCGTTAAATCCTGGCTGAATGAACATTCAGCGGAAATCAGTCATTTCCCGGTAACACCACAGGCACTGGCGGCGTTGATTACGCTTACCGATGCAGGAAAAGTCAGCTTTTCCATCGCGTCTTCCCGCATATTGCCGGAAATGATCCAAACACCCGCGGATCATCCGATGGATATCGCTACCCGGCTGAATTTATTACAGGATCATAATGCCGATAACATTTCTCCCATTATTGATGAGGTGCTGGCAAAATATCCGGATAAAGTAGCTGCTTTTAAAGGTGGTAAAAAAGGACTTATGTCGTTGTTCGTGGGAGAAGTGATGAAACTGTCCAAAGGCAAGGCTGATCCGCGGCTTACCAACGAATTGCTGGCAGAGAAGCTCAAAGGCTAAATAGCATTGAAAATATTTATCCTATATTGAGTGGCTTAGGTCAGATGAATGTTCAAAAAATAGTAGCATGAAAAAATACTTATTATGGATTTCCGCTGCCGCTTTCCTCGCAGGATGCGCCGGACAAACGGAAAAAGGTGAATTTAAAATAGACGGGCACCTGAACAATTTACCATTGGGTCCGGTATTACTGGAAGAACTGACACTTGACAATGTGAAAGTGGTGGATTCTACCAATGTAAAGGACGCCAGCGGCAAATTCACGCTGAAAGGAATGGTAGCCGAACAGGGGCTGTACCGTGTACGCTTTGAAAACGGCAAGTTTATATTGCTCGCACTCGATGCCGGCGATATGAAAATAGATGGCGATATAGATAAACTGGAAGATGTAAAGATCAGCGGCTCCGAACCAACCGCCGAACTGCAACAGTTTATGAGCGATATCAGCAAACAGTCTATTGCACTCACGGAAGAAATGCGCAGCCTGGACAGTCTCCATACAATACTGCCTGATAGTGCATTCCAGCCTAAAGTAGCTGCCTTCCAGAAAAAAGAAAAAGAGTTTGAAAACGGCTTTTTCCTGATGGCCGATAAAACAAAAAATCCTGCTACCGCAGTATTTGCCATCAGCCAGGTAAGAAGCGGAGAAGAGATTGTTGCACACAAACAGGTGATCACCAATCTTGCTACCCGTTTCCCTAAAAACACCCTGGTAAAAAGCATGACAGATAAGATCCTGGAACTGGAAAAGAACCAGGGTGCAGGCGCCGCAGGCGGTGATGCAGCCGGTGGTGAGGAACCTTCTGCTGTGAAAGTAGGCCAGGTAGCACCTGACTTCACGCTTCCGGATCCATCCGGCAAAATGATCAGTCTCAGCTCTTTCCGCGGTAAATATGTACTGGTAGATTTCTGGGCCAGCTGGTGCGGTCCATGCCGCCAGGAAAACCCGAATGTGGTAAAAGCTTATCAGCAATACAAAGGAAAAAACTTTACCATCCTCGGCGTATCACTGGATAAAACAAAAGATAAATGGCAGGAAGCCATCAAAGCAGATGGACTGGCCTGGAACCATGTAAGCGATCTCAAATTCTGGGATTCCGCAGTGGTACCTTTATACGGTCTTAACGCTATTCCTACTAATTTCCTGCTGGATCCACAGGGAAAAGTAATTGCCTCCAACCTGAGAGGACCTGCGCTGGAAGCGAAGCTGCAGGAAGTACTGAAATAAGTTATTTATCTCCACAAAAAAACTCACCGGCATTACACCGGAGTTTTTTTATTATTATAGGTCCAGGAAAAGTTTAGTATTGCGGATTCTGCGCATTTTTCAATGCCGGATTAGCAGAGATTTCAGTAGCTGGCAGCGGCCAGATAAACCGGTAATCAGCATACTTAATGCTGCCGTAACCAGATGGTGTTACCGGTCTGGTTACCGTGTTATAATTGCTGCCATCATCTTTCAGATCATCGATGATCACCTTTGCAGGGATACCACCGGTTCCATACTTTGCATCCAATGCAAGGCGGGTAATGTCGGGCCAGCGGCGTCCTTCACCCGCAAATTCTACCCTGCGTTCGTCCAGTACCGCCTGGATCATGTCGAGCGGAGCAATGGTGATGCGGTTCGGACTGCCTTCTGGTAAAGAACGGTTGCGAACAGCATTGTATAACTTAAACGACTGTACGATATTTCCTGCACGTGCATATGCCTCTGCTGCATTCAGCAGTACTTCTGCATAACGGATCATCGGCGCCCAGTCGGACTTATTCAGGTAATCGCGGTATTTATAATTGAAGTAGAAGTTCTGCACTGGTTTGCCGCCTGATACAGTCACCTGCTTCACCTGTAATAAAACACGACGCATATCATCGCCTGCCCAGAAAGAGGCGTTGTACAAATTAGGGCTGGTAGCTACCAGTCCGCGGCCTTTCTGGTCAGAAGGGCCAAACATCGCTGCCAGCGCACCATTGGAATTACCGTTGGTGATGGCACTGTTGGCAATAGAGAAAATAGATTCTGTGTTATTATCTGCTTTTGTGAAGGGGCCGTCCGGGCTGTCGGTAAGTTTATAACCTTTCACCGGGCTCACAAATGGCGCGCCTTGATCTGCACCCAACTTGGCTGCTTCTGTGATAACACCCTGCCAATCGGCCATATGGAGCTTAATTCTTGTTTTCAAAGCAATAGCCGCTCCTTTAGTAGCTCTGCTGATAGGATTAGCAGTAGTGGGAAGCAGGTTGGTTTCTGCAAAATCCAGGTCCGCCAATATTTTGGTATAATCCTCTTTTACTGTACCACGGCCTATTTTCAGGGCTTCCTGGATTTGAGCTGGTGTGCTTACAGGCATATCCCTGTAAGGAATCCCAACTTGTGCACCTGCACCATCTGCATATGGGCGGCTGAAATGAATGACTGCTTCATGATGTGCCAGTGCACGCAGAAAACGGGCTTCACCTTCCAGCTGCAACGCCTTACCCTGTGAAATCACGTTATTGGCAGCGGCTTTCCGCACACCATCAATAAGTGTATTGGCCTGGTTGATCAGCGCATAAAGATTTACCCACATCTGGACATTATTGGCAGAAGTAGGGCTGTAACTGCCTTTATAAGTGATATCATAAAACGTAGCCAGGTTCACCATATCCTCTCCACGCATCTCATTTTGCTCAATGGAAGCAGCACCGAAGGGATAACCACGGCCCAGGGTATAATCATCATTATAACTTCCCAGCGCAGCTGTATTATACATACCATTTGCAGCCAGCTCGATAGTGGATGAATCCGAAAATACCGCGTCTTGTGGCAAGGCGTTCTTTGGTGATAATTCGGTGTATTTTGAACAGGACGCAGCACCCAGTGATAACACCAGTAATCCTGCTGCTACTGCTTTCATGCTTCTGTTATATTTATATGCCATTGTATTTCTCATGTTCATTATTTTTTATAATCCTACGTTAATACCAAAAGTATAGCTGCGGGGAACCGGGTTGGTGTTGTAATCCAAACCAGGTTGCGTGTTAGCTCTTGCATCCACATAAGTATTTAACTCAGGATCAAGACCGGAATACTTTGTAATGATAAATGCGTTCTGCACCTGCGCATAAATCCGGATGCTGCTCAGTTTAATTCTTTCCAGCATCGCTTTAGGCAGGGTATAACCCAGGCCGATGTTCTGTGCACGGATAAAGCTGCCATCTTCCAGGAAACGGCTGTTAACATTACCATTCTGCAGGATAAAGTTATCTGCGCCCAGGTACAGTTTAGGAACATCTGTTACCTGGCCAGGAGTAGTCCATCTGTTTAAAACTTCTTTACCGTTGTTCAGGAACTTCTGGTTGTTCAGGCCTTCCTGGCGCGTTACGCTGTATACTTTATTACCGCCGGAGAAAGAAAGGAACAGGTTAAAATCGAACCCTTTGTAATTAACGGTATTGTTCAAACCACCATAATAGGTTGGCGTAGCATTACCGAGGATTTTTTTGTCGGAAGATGATAATGCTTTTGCAGAAGTAAAGATGTCCTCAGGCTTTGAAGCATTATAGGCATAGTAAACACCTTTCGATGCATCGCCCTGTATAATGGAGCCGTCGGCTTTTTTCCAAAGCGGGTTACCATTTGCAGGATTCACACCCATTGACTCGTAACCATAAAAAGCACCCATAGATTCACCTACGCGGGTAATGTTATATGGATAAACGATATCTGCATTATCTACCAGTGCGGTAATTTTATTTTTTACAAAAGAGATGTTGAAGGAAGTGGTCCAGGAGAAATCACCGCGCTGAATATTAGTACTGTTCACTGTTAGCTCATAACCTTTGTTATACATTTTACCCACGTTAGAATAAAATACATTCGGTTTGGTAGCACTTGGAACACCTAATGACGGCGGCAGCGGAGATGCCAGGATCATGTTATCAATATCATTCCTGAAATAATCCGCTGTTACTGTGATCCTGTCGTGGAGTAACCCGAGGTCCAGGCCAATGTTCATTTTTTTACTGGTTTCAAAAGTCAGGTCCGGGTTGTACACCTGGTTGAAAGCAATACCCAGTAAAGATCCGTATAGTGCTGGTTTGTAAGTACCGGCATAAGGGTATGCACCGATATCCACGTTACCTACTTTAGCATAACCGCCACGGATCTTCAGGTTGCTGATCAGGTCGGCGATACCACCTTCCTGGAAGAAACTTTCCTGTGAAGCTCTCCAGCCCACAGAAACGCCTGGCAATGTTACATCCTGTTTGCCGATAGGCAGGGAGGAAATAGCATCTCTGCGGAGCGTGGCAGATACCAGGTAGCGGTCTTTGTAGCTGTAGTTAGCCCGGATAAAGTACGATTGGAATGCGCGCTCCACCAGTGTTCCGCCAACAGTTTGAGTACCGGTGCTATTGTCGATGAGGTTATCAGTACCAAAGAAAGGGCTGATCAGGTTAGTACCCTGCGCATAGAAACTTCTTTCTCTTGTTTTCTGATTTTCGGTTCCAATTACAGCGCCAATATTATGCGCACCGATCGTTTTGTTATAGCTTAAAGTATTTACCCAGTTATAACGGAAACTTGGAATAGACTGCTGGTAGATAAAACCATTGGTACCACGGCCATCACCATGGATAGGGTTCCAGTACTGGTAGTCCTCTCCACTCATATAGTTTACACCTACCTGCGTTCTCAGGTCAAAATCTTTCAGAATTTTTACGCTGGCAAAAGTATTACCGGTAAAGTTCAGGTTTTTGTTACGGTAGATGTTATGATCCAGTACGTATTTAATGTTGGTATAGTTATCAGCGATAGTGGCTTTATTGGCGCCACTGCCGAGCGTATTGGTGTTGCTCAGGTTATAGGTGCCATCATTCCACTGTGCAGGTACGTTAGGTAAAGCACGGATAGCGTTGGAAAGATTGCTGGAAAGCCCGTTCTGGCTAACGTTCAGGCCATTGTTGGTAATGTGCGAAACACCGGCATTTACGCCTACGGTTACCACATTAAAAGCTTTCTGTTCCAGTTTCAGGCGTACCTGGTACTTGCGCTGATCGTTACCAACCAAAATACCTTTCATATCGGTGTACCCCAAGGAAACGTAGTAGTTGGTTTGATCATTGGCGCCGCTTAGCGACAAAGCATGGTTCTGTTGGAACCCTGTTCTGGTCACTACTTTCTGCCAATCGGTATCATAAAAACCACCATCAGGATTGGGTGTAGGGAAAGCATCCGGTGCAGCTGTTGGCTTGGCGTTCAGCTTTTTCTCGTTAGCGATGGTTACAAATTCATCTGCATTCAGCAGATCAAATAATTTGGAAGGCGTAGCTGCAGCCATCCACATATCGTAGGTGAGGCGTGGCCTGCCGCTTTTACCTCTTTTGGTGGTCACCAGGATAACGCCGTTAGCGGCCCTGGAACCATAGATAGCAGTAGCGGCGCCATCTTTCAGCACTTCCATGCTTTCAATATCATTCGGATTGATATCTCCCAACGGGTTGTTGGAGGTGATGGTGCTCTGGTTGCCGGTGATATAAGGCACTCCGTCAATTACATACAGCGGATCGGTGCCGCTGCTGATACTGTTGGTACCGCGGATGCGGATACGTGCCGGCTGGCCAAGAATACCACTGGAAACGGTAGCCTGTACGCCTGCTACCTGTCCGGATAACTGACGATCGATGCTGGATGCAGCCACATTTTTCAATGTAGCTCCTTTGATGCTGGATACAGAAGCCGTGAGGTTTTTACGCTCAATAGTACCGTAACCAACTACTACCACTTCGCTCAGTCCTTTAAGATCGGCCGACAACTGAGCGTTCACAGTAGATTTGCCGGAAACACTTACCTGTTGGGCAGTATATCCTACAAAAGAAAATTCAATGGCGGCAGCTTTTTCTCCTACACTGAGCTTAAACTCACCATTGGAGGCGGTCATAGTGCCACTGGAAGTACCAACAATTTTTACGGTAACGCCAGGCAACGGAGATCCATCTTTGGAGTCTGTCACCTTACCTGTGATGACCCTGGTTTGGCCAAGCGCCTGCAGCGCGGTAATAGCCGCAAATAACCAGAGAAACAATCCTTTCTTCATAAGCGATTTTGATTTGAAAAAATAAATGTAATACAGACATGTCCAGGCATAGCATGGCCATTTAGCACAAGTGCTATTATTATCTAACAGTAAAGACTAAACGAAACAATCGTATTGCTTTTGCGGCAACCTTCGCAAAGCACAATTCTACATAAGCATTCCAAAACTCATAAGCAATCCTAACATTATAAAAACAAGTGAATAAGCGTACAGTAGTGGCATGCCACTGAATAATCAGATAATTTTATACAGATTGCTGTAAACGGGTTGCCAGGTATTTTCTGCGGTTACAGAAAATACGGTTCCGTTACTGCGTAAACTGCAGGGTGGCAACTATTGAATCTCATTAAATTAGATGGAAAATCTGGCTGTAAGCCGCTCCCCATAAGCAAATATTCCCGTTATAAATTCCCGATAAGCAAAAAAATGTATTCGTTGTTGTTGTATTGTATTACGCTAAAATGAATCTTGATTCCCGATTTTGGCTTCATGAAAATTTTCATGACGGGAGCAAATATAAGTAAACCTTTCAAGTAAAAAATAACATTTTAGGGGGAGTAGAAAATGGACATAAAAAAAGCGGTTGCCTCGAAAAGAGACAACCGCTTTCTATTATTAGTTAAATGAAGTACTGATTATTGTTTGGTATCCCACCAAACGCGATCAGTAACTTTGGCAGGCTGTTCTGGCTGTGCGTTTGTTTCATTTTCAGATGCTGGATACACCCATCTGCGAGGAACAGTTGTAATACCCTGATAAGCATTCTGTACAACAGTCAGCTTAGGGAAATTGCTTCTGCGCCAGTCATTGAATGATTCAAGAGACAGGTAGTTAGAGATATATTTCTGTGTCATGATCACCTCATATGCGTTAGCAGCAGTGAGGGTGCATTTAGCTGTAATGTAAGCCTGAACCGCTGCACTGGCAGGATTTAAACCACATCTTTTCATATGTGCTTCCACTGCACTTTTAAGAACAGGTTGTGCAGCTACAAAACCGGCAGTCAGGAAAGTAGCTTCCGCTTTAATGAACAGTTGTTCATCATAGGTGGCCAAATACACTGACTGATCAGGAGCAGCAAAGAATTGGCCCACAGCTGAAAGTGAATCAATGTTAATTTGTTCATCACCTATTATCCTGCCCCTGTAACCAGTGCCCAATTTAACCGGATCAACCATTACTGGTAATCTGGGGTCATTTGTTGATTGCAGTAACGTAAGGAAAGTAGATGATACCGCTACGCTACCCCATTTAGCATTATCAGTAAACTGGGACCAAGGTGCCTGCGCTCCTGATTTGCTTTCGAATTTCACGCCGGGATTATAACTTTCATCTGGGAAAGCTTTTGTCAATGCTGTTAAAGCTGCCTGTGCCTGTGTGGCGGCCACTTTACCAGGTGCATATGTTAAACGTAAAGCAAAACGTGCTTTCAGGAAATAAGCGAAGGCGGTCCATTTTTCAGGATCAGAAGCATATATCAGATCTTTATCGCCTACTGATCCAGAAGCATCTTCTTTAGCCAGTAGAGCGATAGCATCATCCAACAGCGTATTAATACTGGTATAAATGCTTTCCTGTGAATCATACTTCGGCTTAAAGTTTTCAAAGCCGGTAAATGCTTGTGAATAAGGAATTGCATTCCACAAGTCGGTAGTAACAGCCAGGTTATAAGCCATTAATATTTTTCCCATACCAGCGGCATGTGGATGATTTGCGGTAGTAGCCTGGTCCTGCAGGATCTTCAGGTTATTCAGGATCTGGGGATACATGTCAAAAGACCAGGTATTATCCACATCGGAAGCTGTTACCTTATAAGTATCCCACTCGGGTGCGGGTTGATCATAACCCAATTGTTGGGTCCAGAAAGCGGCGGTTCTGGCAGGATAACCACCCGCAATATTAAATGCAGTAGTTAATTCGGCTCCGCCCACCAACAGGGCGTCAGTTACGTTTGTGGCTGCAGCCGGGTCATTATTTACATCCAGGAATTTTTTACATCCTGAACCCCCTAACATTACACTTCCCGCTATAATGGATATAATTATCTTCTTGTTCATCATTACTCAGTTTAGAAAGTTAACTTCAAAGTTGCATTGTAAGATCTGGTGCTTGGTGAAACGTAATGGTAAAAACCACCGGAGTTACTACCTGCTCCATAAGTGCTCAATTCAGGATCTGAACCGGTAAAGTGTGGGGTGTAGATCCACAGGTTACGACCGGCAACAGAAAATACTGCTGCTTTAAATGGAGTACGTTTTAACAACTTCGGACTAAAATTATAGGCCAGTGTAACATTTCTCAGTTTTACAAAGGTTGCATCCTGGATCAGGTTTTCATAAGTATCACCCCATGCCTGCCAGTAAGCCTGATCAGTTTTAATGGATTTGGTATTTTGCTTACCATCGGCAGTTACACCGTCATATACCATTGATCCGTCGCGGCTGCTCGTAAGACCACTGGTACCGTAGAAGGTCATGTAGTATTCATCAAAGTTGATCACCTGACCACCAAAACGGCCGTCGAAAGTAAACGACAGGTTGATACCTTTATAAGATACGCTGTTGGTTACACCACCAATCCATCTTGGCTGGGTATTACCAATATCAAAGGAAGTTCCATCTTCCTGGGTAGGATAACCATCATCATCGATCAGCAGTTTACCCTGGTCGTTTCTCATGTAACGTGAACCTCTGATAGTACCATAAGGCTGACCGGCCACCAGGTATATACCCGGAGTAGTGAAACCGCCTATCTGGATTGAAGTTACACCCTCTGTCAACTCATTGATCATTGCTTTGTTCCTGGAGTAGTTAGCAGAAATATTCCAGTTGAAATCTTTTGATCTGATTGGATTGGCATTTAAAGTTACTTCCAGACCTTTATTGGTGATCTTACCGGCATTGATTACAGCCTGGGTATAACCGGAACCAGCAGATACTGCTGTCTGGAATATCAGGTCGGTACTAACCTTGTTATAGTAACTTGCTTCCAGACCAATACGGTTGTCCAACCATTTTGTTTCCAGACCCACTTCAAATTCTTTAATTTTCTCTGGTTTCAGGTCAGGATTACCCAACACGTTATTCTTGGAGAAACCATTTACACCATTGAAAGGAAGATCCAGTGAGCCACGAAGACCATCACCCACTACCGTTTTATTGAAAGGCGTTGCTACCTTGTAAGGAGGTGCGTCATTACCAATGGCGGTGTAAGCAACTCTCACTTTACCAAATGATAATACTTTGCTGTCTTTTAATCCTTCCAGTTCGGAGAATACAAATGCACCAGTCACAGAAGGGTAGAAGTAGGAATTATTCTTAGCCGGCATGGAAGATGACCAGTCATTTCTACCGGTTAATGTTAAAGATAACATGCGGTTATATTCCAGGATTGCCTGTCCGTAAACACTCACCCTTCTTCTATCGTAGAAAGATTTGGTGGAGGTTACAGATTCTGCACTGGTAATATCATAGAAACCAGGTACGGATAATCCTACACCTTTTGAAAACTGGTCAGTATAATGTTCAGAAATGATATTATTACCTACCATTACGGTCAGATCGAATTTATCAAATTCTTTCCTGGCGGTAGCGTAGAAATCGTGGTTAATTTGCTTGTTGTTAATGATTTCATTGTACATACGACCATTGGGGAAACCACCGAAGGAGCCGATTGCTTCATGAAATACACGTTCATCTGTATAAATATCCGCACCTATTCTTTCCGTTAATGTTAACCAATTCAGTGGATTGTATACCAGGCTGAAGTTAGGAATGAAGCGGGATACATTCAGTTGCAGGCCGGTATTAGCCGCGGTCCAGAAAGGGTTATTAGCACTAACCTTATACATATTCTGTGACTTATCTACCGGGTTCTCATATGGTAACAGGTTGTAACTTACTGGCGCATTGTAAAGGTTAGCCAGGTAAGAAGTACCACCACTACCATTACCTTCCAGCAAGCGGTCGTTACGTGAGTCAATATAACTGATACCAGTAGTCGCAGTTAACTTATCAGTAAGATGGGTAGAGAAATTTGCGTAAAAGGAGTTACGGTAATAGTCGGTACCAGGAGCCACACCTTCCTGTCTTAAAGAAGAGTAGGACATCAGGTAATTTGACTTTTCTGTAGATCCGTTCAGACTGATGTTATTATCCCAGGTAGTACCTGTTTTAAAGAACGCGTCACGTGGATCATATTTAACAGCTGGCTTGCCATCCACCTTTAAGGTATCCATTTTGGCACCCCAGGAACGGGAAGTTTTATTGTTTATTCCATCAAAGAATACGCCGTTGTTACCCTGTGACCAACCGGTCTGAAATTCAGGCAATACCACTTTGTCAATGTTCACACTGGAACCTACTGTCAGGCTGAAAGCTTTACCTTTTAAACCAGCGCCGGTTTTCGTAGTGATGATTACCGCTCCACCAGCTGCCCTGGAACCATACAATGCGGTTGCAGAAGCGCCACGGAGAATATTTACTGATTCAATGATGTTCGGATCAATATCAATACCTCTGTTGGGAGTGGTACCTCCTGCCAGAACCGGATCATCGTCAGTGTCACCTGCACCAATCTGGTTGTTATCAATCGGGTTACCGTCCACTACAAAAAGTGGCTGGTTATTTCCGGTTAAAGAGGCCGCACCACGGATAACGATACGGGTACCACCACCGGGAATACCAGAAGTATTACTGATTTGCACACCGGCAATTTTACCCTGCATACCATTCAGGAAGTTTACTTCCTTGGATTGCACGATATCATCACCTTTTACTTCCTGCGTAGTATAACCCAGGGTGCGTTTTTCACGTTTAATACCCAGCGCGGTAACTACCACCTCGCTAAGATCTTTATTGTCGGCGCCAAGAGCCACATTGATAGTGCCTTCGGCCCCAACAGGAATTTCCTTAGAAGCATACCCAATAAAAGAAAAAACAAGCACGGAACCCGCAGGAGCTTCGAGTTTGTAAGTGCCATCGTTGGTGGTTAGGGAACCTTTACCTGTACCTTTAATTCCGACAGATACACCAGGGAGTCCGGAGCCGTCTTTAGCATCCGTAACCTTGCCGCTGATTAATTTTGTTTGTGCATAGGCTTGCACAACACTGATGGCCACGAGCAACCATAAGAGTAGTCCTCTTTTCATAAGCAATTTAGATTTGAAAGATATTGTCAGTTAACTAATAAAAATGGGAGTGCTGTACTCATTTAGCCAAAGGTTATTCCGTAAATCGTTTTCCTCATAACCCATCCTTCCTTATTCGTATTTTCTCAAAGCAAATTCCAGTTTCTCTCCTCTGTTCTCTTCCTAACTATATCAGAAACTGTTTCCGGTATAGATTGAAATGGCGGTTAAATCAACACAAGCACCAACTTAATTAAGATTTTGTTCTTTAGATTCTGTTTTAGATTCTGATACGTATTTGTTAAATATTGTTTAAATTCTACTGCAATATAGGAAATTTAAAAAATACTAGTGCAAAACTGGCTTTTTTTTAAAATATCCGTTCCCGATATATCCAACACCTGCCGGCCTCTGAGGATCACTATTCAATTAATAGTATATTAATTATAATATATAATTAATTACCTTATATACCTTTTCATTTAAAAAGATGCCTCACCTGGTACTCCTTAAATAAATAATGGGTATCCGGTCCGCTTCTTCTTATCCAGTAGTCTCCGGTGAAATAAAAAAGGTGCCTTCGCTGAAGGCACCTTTCAAATCATATAATAATACTAATTGGAATAACCCTGGTTCTGCACCATATTTGGATTTGCATCCATCTCGGCCTGCGGAATCGGGAAAGCTACACGAAAATCATTCGCTTCTGTAACCCTTGTACTCAGCGCATTAGCATCTTTGATATTACGCTGCCCGTTCTTACGGAACAGATCAGACATACCAAAACCTTCACCCACCAGTTCCAATCTTCTCTGTTTAATAATCTCAGCTTCGATATTGGCCACATCAGTAAATGGATCCAGTCCACGTTTCGCTCTCAGCATATTCACATCATCCGTGGCTTTCTGCAGGTTGCCCAGCTCAGCATAAGCTTCTGCACGATTCAGCAACACCTCACTTATTCTCAGGATCTTTACGTTTACAAGACCCACCTGGCCGGTAGCTTCATTACCTGAAAATTTCATCAGGTAGTTACTGCCATCAAGATTCTCCACCAGTGCATTACGCGCATCTTTTGGATCCAACAGTTCCATAAAGCCATCTGTGAGCCTGATATCTCCATACCCACCTAATTTAGCAGGCACATACATATAACCGAAGTTATTGGAGCCACCGCCATCCGGTGTCAGAAAACGCAGGGAAAAGATTTCTTCAGAACCGGCTGCATCTAAATTAAATGCTTTCGCCACTTCAGACGCTTCATATAAAGGATACTTCCCGATCAGCTTATCTGCCTCGTCAATAGCCAGCTGCCAGTCGCCCTTATACAGGTAAGCACGGCTAAGCAAGGCTGTTGCTGCATCCTTCGTAGCATTAAACACATTCGCGCTGTTGCTCTCAGATTTACCGGCAGGAGCGGTTTGCTGCGCCACTTTCAGATCGCTGATAATAGCCGCGTAAGTTTCAGCCAGCGTACTACGACCAGGCTTGAATGTACCGGGTGCATCCACCGCTTTGGTCACCAGGGTAATCCCGGTGTTAGGCTCATTTACTTTTGCTCCTATATTGGTATATGGTCTTGTGTACCTTCTGGCCAGGTCGAAATTAGCCAGTGCACGCAGAAAATAAGCTTCTCCGCGGATCGCACCGGTTTTTTCTGTTTCAGGCAGTTTATCAATCAGCACATTCGCCTGGTTTACCACCCTGTAAGCATTCAGGAAGGTATTTGTTTGTGGCGCCAGCAGCGGTGTGTAGTTCAATTGGAATTCTGTAATAAACCGGTTGGAGTTCTGGGAAGTAATCTTCATATCATTGCCACCCAGGTCTGTTACGATCATGAAGTCGCGACCATAATATTCCAGCGCCTGCATACGCTCATACATTCCGTTTGCAAGAATACGTGCATTCCCTTCAGTTACGGCATCACCTTCATTCAATGATGACTGCGGATTCTGATCCAGCTTGGAACAAGCTGAAAACAAACCAGCCGTAGCCAATGCTAATATGGAGAGTTTTGAATATTTCATAATTAAACTAAATTTTTGTTGTTACTTCATTACAGTCCCACACTAATACCAAACGTGATCACTCTTGAAGTAGGATAACGGTAAAAATCGGTTCCTGCATTGGTAGTAGCCGGAGATGCAGTGCTGGTCGGAGAAATCGGGTTGGTACTCATATCCGGATCCCATCCTTTATATCCTGTCAGCGTAAATAAGTTCTCTGCTTGTGCATACACTCTTAATCCCTGCATTTTCAATCTGCTTAAAGTGCTTTTTGGAAGATTGTAACCCAGTGAAAGGTTTCTCAAACGCACGTAGGAGATATCTTCCAGGTAACGGGTAGAAGAAGCATTAGAGTTGGTACCATTGCCCCAGATAACTTTTGGTCTGTCAGCAATATCGCCTGGCTTTTCCCAGTGGCTGCCGGCATCTTTTGCCTGGTTTCCGGTAGTGTTATTACCATCGCTTTCCAGGAAGGAACGGTTATAGTTGTACGCTTTATTTCCAGCGCTGAATGTGATGAATACAGACAGGTCGAAATCCTTGTAAGAGAATTTATTGGTAAAACCGCCTGTAATTTTAGGCAGCGCCTGGCCAACATATTTTCTCACTGCTGAATTATAATCGGAAGTTGGTTTTCCATCAGCGCCTTCCCAGGTGGCAGCACCGGTAGCAGGATCAACGCCCGCCCACACCGGCATGTACCAGGAGCCAAATGGCATACCTACTTCAATCCGCTGGCGGGAACCTGCCGGGATAAATTGCTGGCCGCCCAGTGACAGTACCCTGTTTTTCAGCGTAGCAAAATTCAGATCTGAAGTCCACTGGAAGTTTTTAGTAGACACCGGGATACCACCCACTGTTACTTCAAAGCCCTGGTTCAGCATCTTACCCACGTTCATCGTCATTACATCAAAACCGCTGGTCATAGATAATGGCAGCTGCATCAGTAATGCGGAAGAGCGCTTGTCGTAATATCCTACGCTACCGTATAAACGTTTTTTCAGCACACTGATATCCAGTCCCACATCATACAGGTTTTGTTTTTCCCAGCTCAATGCCATGTTGCCTGGTTGCTTCAGATAAGCAACTGATCCGCCATCATAAGCGCCCACGAGGCTGTACAGCGGCTGATAGGGATAATCGCCCAAACCTTCTGCGTTACCCATGATACCATAGCTGGAACGCAGTTTCAGGTCGTTCAGCCAGGATATATTTTTAGTAAATTCCTCTTCTGTAATACGCCATGCAGCGCCTACTGAGTAGAAGTTACCATAACGGTTGTCTTTAGGGAAACGGGAAGAACCGTCTCTTCTGAAACTACCGCTTAAGAAATACTTTGATTTATAGTCATAATCTGCTTTCGCGAGTATACCCTGGAAAGCGTAGGAGGTTTCATCACCAGCCATGTCGAAATACTGGGAACCCGCGTCCGGCACCTGTGCCTGACCATTAGGGAAACCATTCTTTGCACTATAGTTCCACACACGGTTCTGGAAGGAGTATTCATTACCTGCCAGTAAGCGGATACTATGATCTTTACCCAGGTTGAAATTATAAGTCAGCAATTGCTGGGTAGTATACAACGCCATGTTGGTATTCACGTTATACAGGTAACCGCCATAGTTACGTCCATCGTAGGAATCCGGAGATGTCCATTGTTTTTCACGGATGTTGGTCAACTCGGCATTACCCTTCACTACGAAACGTAACCCGTCAATAATGTTGTAGCCCAATGCAGCATTAAAAACTGTTTGGGTATTATTGCTCCTGTTGTAGTTACTGTTCACCGTGCTCACGAAGTTGCCTCCACGTAAAACCGGGCGGTAGGAGGAGGGGATATCTGCGAAACCAGCCCAGGAAGTAGTGCCTGGCTGTCCGGCAGTATATCCGTTATAGGGGTTTCCGTTCTCATCACGGGAAGGGATAAACGGAGAATTTGCCAGCGCACCCATCAATGGTGAAGAGTAACTGTTACCTGCGCTTGCACTTCTTTGATCTGTGTAGCTGCCGTTCACCTTTACGCTCAGGTCAAATTTCTCATTGAATTTATGATCCACGTTCAAACGGCCACTGTACCGGCTGAAGTCGGAGCCAATCAGGATACCCTGCTGCTTGAAATAATCGCCGGAAGCATAGAACTGTGTCTTTTCATTTCCGCCGCCTGCGTTGATACCATAAGATTGTGTTTTACCGGTGCGGAAGGCCTCGTCTATCCAGTTGGTATTGATATTTGCCAGGCTGTTCGGACGATTAGCCAGGATCTGTTCTGCAGTGAAAAGCGGCGTGCCATCTTTCTTGGTCGCATTCTTCATCGCCTCGCGCTGATAAGCCAGCAGTTCAGTGGAATTCATCATGTCAATCCCATGCGACAGGTCCTGGAAACCATACTTGGCATTGAAATTAATTCTGCTCTGGCCTTTCTTCCCCGTTTTGGTGGTAATAACTACCACACCGTTAGAACCGCGGGAACCATACAATGAAGTTGCAGACGCATCTTTCAGGATGGTCACGTTTTCAATGTCGGCAGGGTTCAGGTTCGCAATTACATCCTGGGAAGGAGTATTCTGGGTAAAATCCCCGGAGGAAATGATTACCCCATCCACTACATACAGTGGGCTGTTGCTCGCTGAAATAGAGCCGATACCACGGATACGTACCTCCGTTTTCGCGCCAGGCTGACCGGAGTTAGTTGATACTGCAACGCCAGGCGCATTACCCTGGAGCATCTGGTTTACATCCGGCAACGCAACGTTGTTGATCTTTGCACCATTGATACTGGATGCCGCGATGGTGGAGTTGATCTTCTTCTCCATCGTGTAACCCGTTACCACTACTTCATCCAGACTTTTGGAATCTGTTTTCAGTTTTACGTTCAATGTGGCAGCAGTACCCACCGGTACTTCTTTGGCCTCATACCCGATAAATGATACGATCAATGTGGCATTTGCATCTACCTGGATAGTGTAAGCCCCTTCCGGATTTGTGACGGTTCCTTTTGCGGTGCCCTTAATCTGGATGTTGGCACCCGGAATAGCTGAGCCATCTGTGGCATCAGTGACTCTCCCTGTTACTGTGCGGCTTTGCGCATAGACTTGCCCGCCCAGAAATAGCACGGACAAGAGGAGAAATAATACTTTCCTCATAAGCATGATTTTGTTTCCTTAACCTTAAAAAATAATCATCATTATCAAGGCCATACGCCTTAATTCAATTGGTTCCCGTTAAATAAGCAGTTTGGTGAAATTGTAATTGGATACTTAAAGCTGGAGCAGGTATAACGGTACAGTGATATTGACCAAATTAAACAATTGAGCAATTCTCTTGCGATTTATTCAATGAATAAACAGCAGAAACAGTCAACTTCTTCCTCATAAGCAGTTTCCTTAGCAAATTTTCAACCAGCCTCAAATATAATAATTCTTAACAAAAAGTTAAGCTTGGAAAGTTCCCGATAACGTTTGGATAACATCTTTTTAACGCCTCATTAACATATAATTATTACAAGTTATCTGTAAGGGCGTAAAAATAAACAAGCGGCAAGAATACCGCCTGTGCTCATCAACCAAAATCTAAATCGAGATTAAAGTTGCCCCGCATAAATGCGGGGCGAATATTTTTTATCAGGAAAGGGTAAGCGGATATGTTTTTAACAACTCCAGCAATACCGTAAAGAGATCATCATTACGATGATTAAAGCGGTATTCACACTCTTTCAGATGTAAATAGGCAGTATTCCGGTTCAGCCCCTTGAACTTAGCCAGGCGGTGCTTGGTTAGTCCCCAGAAAGCATCTACATCATCCATCTGATGCGTATCAGAAGTCTGACCCAGCCTGTATAAACGGTACTGACCCAAATCCACCAACCCGTTGAACCGGCGCAAACGTTCTGTAGCCACCTGCGTTTCCAATACGGAACGACCGCGGGTAGCCGCATGAATCATAGACCGACTTACGTCTGGAAGAATTTCGGTGTGTAACCTGTCTGAGGATCTGCAGATGCCGAAGATTACGGGCTTAACAATCCGGTCTACTTCCGGTTTTACCGCCACCAGCGTGTCGCTGTCGTGGTCGGAATTAAGGTCACTTTGCCGGGGTTCATACGTTAACACGGGAACAGGCACAGGATGCTGCGTTTCACAGTATCGCGCAATCTGGTGTCGTAGCTTCTTCAGGTAGCTGTTAATAGTTACCCTGCTTACACCGCTGATATTCGCTATCTGGGTCGCAGTAAGATCATCGGCAAACAGCCGCAGGATCTCCTTAAATTTGCGCTCGGATAAATGAGCGCCCTTTAAGTACTTATTTTTCATGAACTATGTGGTTAGAATGGCGTACTAAACCTCATACTTTTTCATTATAATCCCACCCCTTTTTTTACAAGCGGCTATAAGTGTATGTGAATGCTGTCCACTAGATCATTTCAGCTTCTTTTTTTGTCCATTTTAGCTAAATATTTAGCATCCACTGCAGTTTGCCGGCACTAAAAAGCCACCGGGGCAACCAGCAGCATGAAAAACATGCCCTGCTTGACCCGGTGGCTCATATGATTGTCTTTATAAACTATTCCTGATCGCTGATCCCCAGCTCCTTTATGTCAATGTCCTCCTCCTCGTCCAACGGCTTCCACAGCTCTTTCTTCTTCGCTTTCTTCAACAATGCCTTTTCCATCCACAACAGTAAAGCCGGCAAAATAGTCAGATTCGTAACCATTGCCACCACCAGGGTCAGGGAAGTAAGCCAGCCCAATGCCTTTGTACCACCAAATCCCGAGAAACTGAAAATCATAAAGCCGGCAAACAGGATAGCAGAGGTATAAATAATACTCAGCCCGGTTTCATGGATCGTTTGCTTCACCGTAGCACTGATGTCAAAATCATGCCGCGGCAACTCCTGCTTAAAATTAACCAGGAAACGGATGGTAACGTCGATGGCTATACCAAGCGCTACACTAAACACCAATACCGTAGATGGTTTCAACGGAACGCCTACCCATCCCATCACACCGGCGGTAACCACCAGTGGAATCACGTTCGGGATCAATGATATGATCAGCATCCTCCAGGAACGGAACAGGTACAGCATACAAAGCATAATCAACACAAAAGCCAGGATAATACTCTCCATCAGCCCGTTAATAATGAAACGGGTACCTTCCTGGAAAATCACACTGGTGCCGGTAAAAGTTACTTTGTAATGCGCTGTATCAAAAATAGCAGTTACCTGCGGTTGCAATGAATCCAGCAACAACGGCAGCTTCTGCGATCCTACATCTTTCATATTTACACTCAACCTGGCCACCTGCCTGGTGCTGTCCATAAAGGAAGAAACCAGTTTGGAGAAAGTAGAAGCGGGTCCGGCAGTATTCCCACCCTTCATGCGCAGGTAAGGCGCCAGGAAGCCCAGATCAAACTGGTTGGGTACCGCAAAGTTGGAGCTGTCCCCGTTATAATATGCCTGCTTTGCAAACTTAATACCCTCTACTACCGACAATGGACGGCCAAAATCAGGCTGCGCAGCAATCAACTGTGTCAGTTCATCCAACTTATTCAGCGTCTGCAGGTTTATTACACCATTCTTCTTTTTCGTATCCACCGCAATTTCCAGTGGCATTACCCCTTTGAAATTCGTTTCCAGGAATTTCAGATCCGTATACAATTTATCAGTATGCGGAATATCGTCCAGCATATAGCCCACAGACTGCAAGCGCCCCATTCCCACAATGGCCGCTATCACCAGCACCAAACTTACTCCGTACACCCATGGGCGGTATTTAAACACCAGCGTGGTCAGGAAATCAAGTATCGCCCCAAAGAACCGGTTATCCAGGTAAGTAGTATGCTTGCTCTTAGGCGCAGGTAAATAACTTAAAACAGAGGGCAGGAAAATAAAAGAGATCAGGAAGATGAACATGATATTCAACCCTGCTACTACACCAAACTCTTTCAGGATGGCACTGTTTGTGAAACAGAACACCCCAAAACCAATGGCAGCTGTAAGATTGGTAAACAGGGTCACTATCCCCATCCGCTGTATCATATGCACCAAAGCCCGTGTTTTATTGGCATCCTTGGCGTATTCTGTATGGTATTTACTCAGGAAGTATACACAGTTGGGAATCCCTATCACTACTATTAACGAAGGTATAAGCCCGGTAAGTAATGTAATTTTATATCCCATCAGTACGATGGTAGCCACTGACCAGATTACACCGATAGCCACTACAATCATGGACATCAGTACCGCGCCAAATGAACGGAAAAACAGGAACAGGATCAAAGCAGTTAACACGAAAGAGATTTTCAGGAACAGCTTCAGCTCATCCGCTACCTTAACGGCCATGGCTGTACGAATAAGCGGCAGCCCACTCAGACGTACTTCTGTATGCTGCTTTTCCTGGAAGGCATTGGCCAGCTTCGTAATTTCATTCACTACAGCCGTACGTTTCGGGGAATTAAATACATCCTTGTTCACATAAATAGCCATGAGGTAAGCATGGGTATCGGGGTTGTATAGCAGTCCTTTGTAAAAAAGGAGGGTGTGGAAAACACGGGATAAACTATCGATTACCACCTGGTTGGTCAGATCCCCCTGGAAAAGTAAATTAGCCTCCAGCTTCTGTGTGCTGTCGTTCTTCACCAGGTTGATAGCCATCGGCACACTCATAATATTCTCCACTGCAAAAACATTCTTCATGTCCTTGTTCAGCTGAACATAGTCCTTGAAAAAATCTGCCTGGAAAAATTTATCTGTTTGCACGGCAAGCATCAGCACATTACCATCTCCGCCAAATCTCTTCTTAAAATCCTGGTACTCAAGAAATTTAGGATTATCATGGGGTATAGTGGCCACGTAGTCGTATGACATTTGTACCTTGCTGGCAAAATAACCCATCACGCCGGTACCGGCAAGCAGTAGAACAAGAAGCAATAATCGATATTTTAGCACAAAGCCTGCTA
The DNA here is from genome assembly GCF_050434025.1 of Chitinophaga sp. W3I9. Classification (NCBI taxonomy): domain Bacteria; kingdom Pseudomonadati; phylum Bacteroidota; class Chitinophagia; order Chitinophagales; family Chitinophagaceae; genus Chitinophaga; species Chitinophaga sp. W3I9. The sequence goes on along the minus strand of NZ_JBNPWC010000001.1, from coordinate 1,122,062 downwards.
AACGTTGCCACATAAGGATTTCCTTTTTAGTAATGGGCGTAAAGGTAATTAAAATAGCTATTAGCTGTTAACAGGCAGCGATGAGCTGACTCCTTTTAGCTGCCAGCTGTTAGGTTTTAGCTTTTAGCCGTTCAATCCCTTCGTTTGTGTAACTTGCATTCCGGTTTCTTTCACTAACTGCTAACAGCAAAAGCCAGGAAAAATTGCTTCACAAAACACGCGGCATCGTATTACGCACGGTAAAGTATGGCGACACCAGCCTGATCGTGAGTATATTTACTGAACTCTTCGGGGTACAATCGTATATGGTAAACGGCGCCCGTTCCTCCAAACCCAAAGCTGCCAAAGGAAATCTGCTGCAGCCAGGTAATATCCTGGAACTGGTGGTATATCACAACGAAATCAAAAACCTTCAACGCATTTCCGAATACAAACTGGGATATCTGTACAACTCCGTACACCTTAATGTGATAAAAAATACGGTAGCCCTTTACATGATAGAGCTCCTCCAGAAATGCCTGAAGCAACCGGAGCAACAAACCGATCTCTATTTCTTTACAGAAAATATCCTGCAACTGCTGGACGTCTCCGGCCTGCCGGTGGTGGCAAACCTGCCTTTGTACTTTACGCTGAAAATGGGAGAGCACCTGGGTTTCCGGCTCAATGGCAGATTTTCTGAGTACACCCCTTACCTGGATTTACAGGAAGGTACCTTTTCCGATCTGCCACCACATCACGCCAATCACCTTGATACACAGAGCAGCGAATTAACAGATCAGCTGTTTCAATGCACGGCAGTAGAGCACCTGGCGGCGATTACAATGAATAAAGAAAGAAGAAGAAAATTACTGTATGCGTACCTGGAGTTTTTCCGGCTGCACTTACCTGATTTTACAGAGATGCATTCCCCGCCTATTTTACACGAGATCCTGGATGCCTGATCTGCTGACCAAGCCTGGCGGCCTTCGCTCCCTCTTCGGTGAAGAATTTCAGATCCACCGTATTCCCATCAAAAACAGCGTAGGAAAAATAATTCAGCCAGTCACCCAGGTTGATATACCTGCTGTCGCCGGGTAATGGAATATCGAGGGGCAGATGCCGGTGCCCGTAGATGAAATAATCGAAATGTTCTTTTTGCAGTATTTCTTTACTGTAAATGGCCAGCCACTCATTTTCCGTTCCAAGGAAATGCTCCAGCTCCTGCCCGGTGGCAGAGCGGCTTTTGCGGCTGAAATAATTGGCAAGGGCAATGCCCCAGGCCGGGTGGATAGCAGAAAACATCCACCGGCAAAACGGGTTTCTGAATACTTTTTTCAGCATCTTATAACCATGATCACCCGGGCCTAAGCCATCACCATGACCGATATAAAACCGTTTATTGCCAATGGTATAGGTTTGCGGCTCATAATAAACCGGGATGTTCAGCTCTTCCTCAAAATACCCGTCCATCCACATATCATGGTTACCAATAAAAATAGAAATACCGATTCCTTTGTCGCTTAGCGCGGCCAGCTTTCCCAAAATGCGGGTATATCCTTTGGGGATAACATGCTTGTATGTCAAACCAGAAATCAAAAATATCACCTACCAGGAAAATATGCTGCGCATCAGATTCCACCTGCTCCAGCCATTGCAAAAGCAGCTTTTCACGCTCCCTGCTGGCGGCAGGATTGGGAGCGCCAAGATGAAAATCTGAGGCAAAATATATTTTCTTATTGGCCGGTAATGCAATATCCATTCTTAAAATTATGAAGCTTTTAGCTTTTAACGGTTAGCCTTCAGTGGAAGAAGCGATACATCGCTCCGGTACTGAAAGTTAACAGCTAAAGACTAAAAGCCATTTATTCATTCGTCTACTAAAAATACGTATACTTCTTTGGGACCATGGATCCCTACTACCAGTGTTTTCTCGATATCAGCGGTACGACTGGGCCCTGTTGCAAAAGATATGGCTGATGGGATATCGTTACCATATTTATCTTTCAGCTTATTAAGCGCATCCTTCAGGTCAAATACCAACTGGTGCGTGTAGGCTACCACGATATGCACAGGCGCATATACCGGTAATGCTCTGCCACTGGGTTGTGCGGAACTCAGCACCAATGTTCCGGTGCGGGCTACCAGGTATTCACAATCCGTGATGGCGGCATCTGCTTCGTGCATGGTCCCCTGGTTGAGTACAGGTAAATCCTGCTGGTGGATTGTTTTCAGCAGGGCAGGTGTCTGGCAAAACACATTGTGCCATTCTTTGTGTTCACAAAGCGCACGAAGGCTTTCCATCAACTCACCTTTTCCTGTACAGTAAACAAACTTTCCCTGCAACCGGGTAAATTCTTCTGCAAACTTTAATTCCAGGCTCTCATTCTCGGTTCTGAAAACAGACGAGTTGCCCTCCGAATTCGGGAAGGGCAACTGTACTGACTGACTTAACGCATTCCGTACTCTCTTCAGAATATTTTCCTTAGCAGGAGAAATCTTCATATCACTATTTACGCATTAGCTGGTGATGGAGAAGGATTGATGATATCTGACGGATGTACTCCTTCAGTAGGAGCGCCTTCTTTACCCAGCTGGTGTTCTTTGTGGGTATCGTAAGGACGTTTACCGATCAATCTTTCCAGGTCGGCCTGGTATAAAACTTCTTTTTTCAGCAGTTCTTCTGCCAGTGCCTTTACCTGATCCATTTTGGATGTGAGCAGGTCTTTAGTTCTGATATAAGCGGTGGCAATCAGTTTCCTTACTTCATCATCAATCATCTTGGATGTTTCTTCTGAGTAAGGTTTGGTAAATGACTGATCACTGTTTGGATCGTAGAAAGATACGTTACCAACTTTATCGTTCATACCATACACGGTTACCATTGCATACGCCATACGGGTAATTACCTGCAGGTCGTTTTGTGCGCCGGTAGAAATTTTACCGAAAACCAATTCCTCTACCGCACGGCCACCAAGGGTCATGCAGATATCATCGAGCAACTGTTCGGTGTTGTACAGATATTGTTCCTTCGGAAGATATTGTGCATAACCAAGCGCAGCTACACCACGGGGAACGATGGTTACTTTCACCAGCGGGTTAGCATGTTCCAGGTGCCAGCCACAAATAGCGTGACCTGCTTCATGGTAAGCAATTACTTCTTTTTCTTCCGGAGAGATGATTTTGTTTTTCTTTTCCAGACCACCAATTACACGATCAATCGCGTCATTGAAGTCGTCCATTTCCACCTGTGTTTTGCCTTTACGCGCAGCAATCAGTGCCGCCTCGTTACAAACGTTGGCGATATCCGCACCGGCGAAGCCTGGCGTCATGGAAGCCAGTTTTTTCACGTCCAGGTTGGGAGAAGTTTTGATAGGCTTTAAGTGCACTTCAAAAATAGTTTCTCTTCCAGCCAGATCCGGCTTATCGATAGAGATCTGACGATCGAAACGGCCCGGGCGCAGTAAAGCGCTGTCCAGTACATCAGGGCGGTTGGTCGCAGCCAGGATAATGATACCACTGTCTGTTCCGAAACCATCCATTTCTACCAGTAACTGGTTCAGGGTGTTTTCACGTTCGTCGTTACTCATCATTACGTTCTTGCCTCTGGCACGGCCGATAGCATCAATTTCATCGATAAAGATGATACATGGCGCTTTTTCACGGGCTTGCTTAAACAGGTCACGTACGCGACTGGCACCCACTCCCACAAACAATTCCACAAAGTCGGAACCGGACATGGAGAAGAAAGGCACCTGAGCCTCGCCTGCCATTGCCTTTGCCAGGAGGGTTTTACCGGTACCCGGAGGGCCTACCAGCAGGGCGCCTTTGGGGATTTTACCTCCCAGGGCGGTATATTTTTTAGGATTCTTCAGGAAATCCACAATTTCCATTACTTCCACCTTCGCTTCGTCCAAACCGGCTACATCGTTGAACGTAATATTCACACGGGTACCTTTGTCGAACAGTGTAGCTTTCGATTTACCAATATTGAAGATGCCGCCCGGACCACCACTGCCACCGGCAGGACCGCCCATCTTACGCATCAGCAATATCCACAAACCAATGATCAGGATAATTGGTAACAGCAACTGGAAAATAGGCTCAAACCAGCTCTGACGCTCATCATAAGAGATCTTTACCTGGTTTTCTACCGGAACACCTTCCTGTGCTTTATCTATATCCTTTTTGAAACTTTCTTCGCTACCAATTGAAAAACGGAAGTGAGGACCGGGGTTCTCTCCACCAAATTTACTTTTGTTAACGTCTTTAAACTTGGCCTCTTTCAGATGGTCATGTTTTATGTAGACTTCTACATATTTTTTATTTACGACAACCAGCTTATCAACATCTCCCGGTTTCAGGTAATCCACCTGAAATTCCTGGAAACTGATTTCTTTGGTTGGGGATCTCAAATCAAAAAAGTTCATTGCGAGCAGGGCCACGCCAATAAAGGCATATACCCAGTATATATTGAACTTCGGTCCTTTCTTAGGTGATTTCTCCGAACCCTTGTTGAAGTTATTGCCTCCTTTTTCCATAATCTTACGCTCCTTTACGGATGTTTATTGCAATCAGAATAATATGAATAATTAAATTCTAAAACAACTGTTTTGTTTAGCTTTCTGTGTGGTCCATCCTGTCCGCGTCGCTCCACATTTCTTCCAGATTATAGAACTTCCTGTTTTCAGGCTGGAAAATGTGAACTACTACATTCACATAATCAACCAGAACCCAGTTTTGAGAACTAAATCCTTCGTGTTTGTACGGTTCCTCTGAAGTATGCTTCTCCACCTCCTCTGACACATAATCAGCAATGGCTTTCACCTGGGTGCCGGAATTGGCTTCACATATTATAAAGAAATCGGCCACGGCTTCAGGAATCTGGCGTAGATCCAGGGACACAATATTTTCCCCCTTCTTATCCTGTATGGCCTTTATGATGGTGGTAAAAATTTCACTTTCTCTGGTCAGGCGTTGCTGCGCCTTCTTTCTCGTGCTCAGAACGGTTAAGGGTGCCAATAAATCTCGTTTTTGTTAAAAATAATCTTTAATTGTCAAAGTTACTAAACAAGCAGTAATATAAGATGTTTAATATCCGCCGCGGGGGGCCTGAAAATGTTAATTAAATAATAAAATGAATTACTTTTCGGGCCGGATACAGACTAAAAAAGATTCATGTGATAGGACACCCGTTTTATATATTAGACGAAATAGACAGCACCAATAACTATGCCATGGAGCAGGTAAATTCCCGCCAGGTGACATCAGGCACAGCCTGGTTTACCAGCAACCAAACAGCCGGAAAAGGAACCCGCGGGAAACAATGGCTCGCCCAACCCGGAGATATCAGCGCTCTCACAATTGCTCTCCAACCGGCTATGTTACCGCTTTCAAGACAGTTTATGCTCAGCGTGGCAGTCGCCCTCGGAACCACCGATTTCTTCACTTCCTATGCCGGTGATGAAACAATCATCAAATGGCCAAACGATATTTACTGGCGTGACAGAAAGGCAGGAGGCATCCTGATTGAGAATGTATTGCGTGGAAATATATGGCAATATGCCATTATCGGGATCGGACTCAACATTAACCAGGCTTCCTTCCCGCCCGACCTGCCCAATGCCGTTTCCCTCAGGCAAATTACCGGCAAGTCCCGTGAGGCGGAAACCCTGGCAAGAGAACTCTGCACTTTCCTCGATAAAAGGATCCGTCAACTGCAACCCGCCATTTATGAAACGCTGCTTGCTGAATACACCTCCCGGTTGTTCCGCTGGCAACAATCAGGGTTATACCGGAAAGACGGGGAAATTTTTGAAGGCATCATCCGCGATGTATTGCCCGACGGCCATCTCTGCCTGGAGAAAAACGGCGAAATATTACAACTTGGCTTTGGCGAAGTGGAGTTTATTATTACCCGGTAACCGGGTTACTTCCGGGAGTAAACGTTTTGCTCTTCATGCAAAGCCCGCTTCAGCGCTGCCGGCAATTCCGGCGAAAGGTCCGACAACAGCCAGGCGCCGGCGCCCCATAAGTATTCCCTGGACAAGGTATCTTTCATTACACAGGTTTGCTGCAACCGGCCTATCATTTTCATATAGGCGCCTTCCGGCTTCTTACCGATTTTAACAATGTAACGGATGGTGTCCATCTCCCTGAACCAAAAAACGTAATCCGCATCCATTGCATTGGCCAATGGAATATTCCTGCCCCTGTTATAGTAATTCAAAGCACCGGCCTCGCCGTAGTTGTCGCAGATCAGCAAGGTGTAACGTTTATCCGCGTCCGGCACCTGCTGCCACGTTTGCCACGACATATCCGCCAGTTCCCTCCAGCCAAGCATATCCGCAAAGTCCTGGGGAAGGGTATGATCTTCCCCGTCTTCCCAGCGCAATAAACCCAGCGCCTGGAACTTGCCCGCCTTTTCACGGATCTTAACAGGCTTCATTACCGGGAAAATAACGTTCGCCAGCAGTCCAAAAGGCACTACAATCAGGGCCACCCAGAGCAAACGCAGGTAACGCGTCCAGTCGTGCGTGAAAATCCGCTCCCAATAAACACTCCCGAAAGCCAGTAATACCGGGTATAAACCAACCGAATAATAACTTTTTGCCCGGAAATAGGTAAACAATAACATGGTTAGTGCGTAAATGCCGATTATCACCCGGTAAGATCGGAACGACGGCGAAATAATTAACCCTATAACCGCCGCCACCACAATAAAAGCACCACCCACAAAGAACTTTAACTGATCTCCCAAAAAAGAAACCCGGCTTACATGTACCAGCTGGCTTTCACTTAATTCCTTCATATGATGCAATACCGGTATGCCATGCTGCAACTGCCAGATGATGTTTGGAGAAATGATCACCACGGCTATTCCCATTCCTGCATACAGGTATTTATTCCTGAACACTTTCCGGTGTGCGGACAGCAGCAGTGCCACCACCATCCCCAATACGAGGAAAATAATATTGTACTTGTTAAGCACGCCCACACCCGTAACCACGCCCATCCACAACAACCATTTGTTCTCCTGTGTTTGCAGAAACTGCATCAGGCACCAGAACAAGGCCGTCCACGCCAGGATATCAAAAGAATTGGGCTGATACAGTATGTTCATGCGGGACAAGCCTGAACATAAAAATGCAAGCGCCGCCAATACCTGCGCAAACCAGCCGCCACCCAGCTTTTCCTCCATTTTCCACATCAGCACCATCGTGAGCGCACCATACAACGCAGGAAAAAATTTCACCCAAAAAAAATTATTCCCCAACCATTGTATCAGTAAAGAATTAAAGGCAGTAAGCGGCGGCACCGATAAGTATCCTGCTGCCAGATGATTGGCCATATCCAGGTGTAGGTATTCATCCCGGTGAAGCTCGTAATACGGGCTCAATACTGCATATTGAAAAACCATCTTTATAATAATGAATGATAATAACAACCATAAAGAAGTGGGGCGATACCCTGGTTGTCCGGCAGTGGGATGTATCATATGCGGTGACAAAAAAAATTTTAATCATTAAAAAAAACGGAAATACCTGCTGATGTTGCAATGTATTTCCGTTATAGATTTTAAAATTTCTTGTTCAGTGGCATATGTGGCAGGCTGCTCTACATAGCGATCATCAGGGCTTGATGATAACAAGATTTTGGTTGATAAAGGCGTTAACAAATTGTGAAATTTTTTCTGATTAATCAAAAATGAAATTGCAACTATGTTTCATTTACGAAAACAAGTCCCTGTCAGCAAGGCTTTACATGGATTTCAAACCAGTAAAAGTTAACATACCCGCAAGAAGTACTGAAAGATTTTAACATAGAATTGTTTAAATTTGGTGTATGCCTTCAAGTAAAAACAACTCCATTACACTCAGGACCTTCAATGACTTCAACGACGATCTGCTATTATACACGCAAAAGGAGGTAACTCCCAAAGCGCCGTTAAATGGTAGTTTTACAGTACATGAAAGATCTGATTGCCCTTGCGTGGATGAAGTGAGAGCCAGCAGACGGGACTATTATAAGATCAGTTTCTTTACCAAAGGTTCCGGCATTTTCACCCTCGGTGATAGCCGTTACGAGATCGATAGTCCTGCTTTACTTTTTATTAATCCATACGAATTAAAAACATGGCAGCCCACCTCGGAAGAACAGGAAGGGTATAACTGCCTGTTCACCGACCTGTTGTTTGAAGCACAGCCCAATCACCAGGAAAACCTGTTACAACACCCGCTTTTACAGATGGGCGCAAAAGCGGTATTCACTTTAACAAATGAACAGGTCGATTATCTCGAGTCCATTTTCAGACAACTGGTAAAAGAATACCGGGAGAATGCCGCCTTTAAACAGGAAGCGATTCTTATTTACCTGAAATTGCTGATGCTGGAAGGAAAACGCCTGTCTGCCCAGGTAAACGAACCCAAACGGCAGCTAACAGCCGCACAGGCGCTTGCTCATCGCTTTACAGACAAGCTGGAAAAACAATTCCCGATCGAATTTACGCATAACCAGTTGTCACTGAAAACTGCCAAGGAATTTGCACAGGTATTAAATACACATCCCAATCATTTAAATGCGTGTGTGAAACAGGCTACCGGTCGTACCGTGAGCGAACATATCCGGCAAAGAATGCTGCTGGAAGCGCGCCTGTTACTCATGCATACTGACTGGCAGATTGCTGAAATTGCCTGGTGCCTGGGATTTGAAGATCCTGGTAACTTTACGCATTTCTTTAAAAATCATAGCGGCGTTTCTCCACATCTCTACCGGGCGCAGTAATGCTTGATTTTTGCAATTAATACTTTGCTTCTTACAATTCCGGAACCTGTACCTGCATGTAAATTTGTATCACTAAAAATTTTAACAATGCAGTACAGAAAACTAGGTAAAACAGGCGAATCAATTTCCGCAATAGGACTGGGTTGCATGGGCATGTCATTTGCATACGGCAATGCACAGGATTTTAATGAAACAGAATCACTGGCTACGCTGGAGCTGGCACTCGATCTGGGCATTAACTTTTGGGATACCGCAGATATGTATGGTCAGGGTGCCAACGAAATCCTGCTGTCAAAAATTCTCGCTACTAAAAGAGATAAAGTTTTCCTCGCTACTAAATTCGGATTCAGATTCAATGAAGATGGCACCAACTATTTCGATGGTTCCCCGAAGTATATGAAACAAGCAGTGGAAGACAGTTTGAAAAGACTGAAGGTAGATGTGATTGATCTTTATTACACCCACCGGATAGATGAAAATATCCCTGTAGAAGAAACAGTAGGCGCTATGGCTCAACTGGTAAAAGAAGGCAAGGTGCGCTATCTCGGATTATCAGAAGCTGGTGTGGAGTCTATTAAAAGAGCCTACGCGGTTCATCCCATTGCTGCGCTGCAATCAGAATACTCCTTGTTTACCCGCGATGTGGAAGATGGCATTTTGGCCACTACCCGCAACCTTGGCATCACCCTGGTAGCCTACAGCCCACTGGGAAGAGGCCTTTCCACCGGCGCCATCAACAACACCGATGTTTTGAAAGATGGTGATTTCCGCAAAAACCTGCCCCGGTTCCAGGGAGAAAATTTTGAGCAGAACTTACAAACGGTGAATGCATTGGAAACTTTTGCCAAAGAAAAAGGTATTACCGCTGCCCAGTTATCGCTGGGATGGTTGTTGGCACAAGGCGAAGATATCGTGCCTATTCCAGGAACAAAACGCAGAAAATACCTGCAGGAAAATGCCGCCGCAGCGGAGGTGAATTTATCCTCAGATGACCTGGCAGCCATCGATAGCATCTTACGCGATAACGCCATCGCCGGCACGCGGTATACACCAGGGGGAATGCGCCTGGTGAACAGGTAGGACGCGAATTTTGTCTTTCTCGCTGATTACGCTGATTATAATGATTTTCTTGATTTTTACTTTTGGATTTTTACTGATTTTCTTAAAAATTGATATAATTAAGGGAGATAAAAGCGAATATATCCGCTTCTATCTCCCTTAATCCTTTATAAAATCCAAAAGTAAAAATCAAGAAAATCATTATAATCAGCGTAATCAGCGAGAAAGACAAAATCCGCTGTATTACTTAGTACGCTTATATCCCCAATCCAGCAACCATTTCACAACTTTCTCCTTGTAGTCGCCCTGAATCAGGATTTCACCGTCTTTCACGCTGCCACCGGTGCCGCATTTCGTTTTAAGTTCTTTACCGAGCTTCTCAATATCTTCCTCTTTACCAACAAAACCGGTAATAAGGGTAACTACTTTACCGGCACGTTGTTTTTTATCTAATGTTACTCTCAGGATTTGTTCTGCAGGTGCAAGTGTTACTGCTGCTTCCTCTTGCTCCGGCTCCAATGAGAAGTTTGGATCGGTGGAATACACGATTCCATTGCCTGGTGTATTTTTCTTTTTCGACATCTCTCTAAAATATTTAAAGGTTATTCGTTTACCACTATATTGATTGCCGCTGTTTGAATACGGATACGTACCACCCCGTTTTCCGTAAGAGGCACTGCATCACCGTCTACCTGCAAATACTGCAATGCACTGCTGCTGATGGTGATATCTTTGCCGGTATAATGTTTCAGGTACCTTGTTTTGTCAATGTTACCCATCAGGGAGAAAACGCTTACCGGTAACAGGCTCAGAATACCTACCGGCGGCATTACGCAAAGATCGAGTTGTCCATCGAAAACACTGGCTTTGGGAGCCAGTTTAAATTCATAGCCAAACTGATTGCCATTAGCTACTGTTAAAAGGAATGCTTTTGTTTGCAACACTTCGCCATCAATATCAATCCTGTATTCTGCCGGTTCATAGCTGTTAAAACTTTTCAATACCAGTTTTGCGTAGCCGGATAAACCACGTTTGGTATTATGCCGGAACTGTTCTGCAATAAGCGCATCAAAACCTACGCCGGCATTGCTGAGAAACAGGTGTTCATTCGCATAACCCACATCGATGGCGCGTTGTTTATTGGCAACAACAAGACTTAACGCCTTATTTACATCCAGCGGAATTTTCAGCGCGCGCGCCAGGCCGTTCCCACTGCCTAACGGCAGGATGGCCATTGCGGTATTGCTTCCTACAAGGCCCTGTGCTATTTCATTGATAGAGCCATCGCCGCCTACGGCCACCACGGTATTTACACCATTACTAACAGCCTCCCTGGCCAGGTCTGCCCCATGGCCAAGGTATGCCAGGTAAGCAGTGCTCACTTCATACTGATCGGAAGGGAAGTGCCGGCTGATAGCGCTTTCCAATCGTTTTTCACGGTCAGTGCCCGCTTTGCGGTTGATGATAAATAGAATCTTCTTCAAAAAAACTGTTTTATAATATAATGGCCTTCAGGCTTAGGTCCAGGCTCACCGCGTGATGTATAATTGCGCCTACAGAGATAAAGTCTACTCCCGTTTTAGCGTATTCTTCAAGGGTATCTATTGTAATGCCGCCGGAGGCTTCTGTTTCGAAACGCCCGTTAATCAGCGCAAGTGCTTTAACAATGTCTGCAGGGGTAAAGTTGTCCAGCATGATCCTGTTTACCTGGCCTATAGCCAGCACTTCTTCCACATCCCGGAGGTTGCGTGTTTCCACTTCAATTTCGAGCGGAAGATTACGTTCTTTCAGATATGCAACGGTATTGGTAACGGCGGCAGTGATGCCACCGGAAAAATCGATGTGATTATCTTTCAGCATCACCATATCATACAATCCCATCCTGTGGTTAACGCCGCCACCGATGCGAACCGCTTCTTTTTCCAGCATCCTGAAGTTGGGAGTAGTTTTGCGGGTATCGAGCACACGGGTATGGTACCCTTTCAGTTTTTCCACGTACCGGTGCGTTAATGTAGCGATGCCGCTCATGCGCTGCATGCAGTTCAGCACTAGTCTTTCACCCATCAGCAGGGTATGTACGGCGGCTTCCACTTCAAAGGCCGTTTCGCCGGCCTTCATGGGGTCGCCATCTTTTTTATGGGGCGTAAAAACCGTAAACATATCCAGCCACTTAAAAATGGCTTCCGCCACTTCCATTCCGGCCAGGATACCGTCTTCTTTAATTTTCAGCACCGCTTTCCCTTTGGCGGTGGGAGGAATACAAGCCATCGTGGAATGGTCTCCGTTTCCGATATCTTCTGCCAGTGCGCTTCTGATAAACGCATTCAGCGCTGCTTCATCTAACATATTGATTGTATTATCTGGTATTCACGCAAAGATTGGTGCTTTGCTTCTGAGCGCGAAAGATAGGTCAAAAATAAAAAGTGCCCCGCAATAAATTGCGGGGCACTATGGTTTTTCAACTAATTTATGTTAGCATCTTTATTTACTCTCAAATCTAAGTTCGTTCAACACCATTGTCCCACCTTTCTTCTGCAGGAAAAAAGAAACCCTGAAGTTACCGCCACCGGTAGTCATATTCCCGATACCAAAACGGGAATTATCCCCGCCCTGATGTACCAGTTCAAATGATTTAACCTGGTTTTTTGAAAAGAAATCTTTCAAAATTATTTCGGCCTGTGCCTTACTGTAAGAATTTGATTTTCCGGATATATTGATCTCTACGTTATTGTCGAGGTAACTGGCTAATCCGCTTACATCTCCTTTCTTAAGTGCTGCCACCACATCATCGAACGGGCCGGCAACAGTGATTTCAATTGACCTGGCTGATAATTTTAATGTTGTAAAAGCACCCCCCAACAACATAATCCCCAGCACCATCAATAGCTTCTTCATTGTCAGTTTTTTTATTAAAAATGTGATTTTCTCCAACTCAAATTAAAAGCGAAAACTATGCCAAACACCCTGCAAATCAACAAAATCACATTATCGTGGTAGCTATTAAGCGCTAAGCAATAACAGTAAGATAATATGTGTTTCATTTTGAATAATTAGAATAACAAATCTATTGGAAGAGGCAAGCAGCACTTATTTTTCACGGAAGCTTTATTTTTGTAAAATATTTAAACCCTTTATAAGTACTTTCACCCTCTCGAGTGAATTTATATTAAACTATAACCAGATAGGATATGGAAAAGAAAAGAGCCATTCTCGTAATTATGGACGGATGGGGCGAAGGTAAAGTTCCTACAGCCGATGCCATTGCACACGCAAAAACCCCTTTTGTAAGCAGTTTATACAAGCAATACCCGCATAGCCATCTTATAACCTGCGGGGAAGCGGTTGGTCTTCCCGACGGGCAAATGGGCAACTCTGAAGTAGGTCACCTGAACATTGGCGCCGGCAGAATCGTATACCAGGAGCTGCAAAGGATCAACGTAGCTATCCGTGATGGCGAAATGGCCCAGAACCAGATCCTGCTCGACACCCTGGCTCATGCTAAAAATAATAACAAAGCCCTCCACCTGATTGGTTTGGTAAGCGACGGCGGTGTTCACTCTCATATTGAACATTTAAAAGCGCTCGCCTCCATCGCCCAGGCGCACGGGCTTGAAAAAGTATATATCCACGCATTCACCGACGGACGCGACACCGATCCTAAAAGCGGATTGGGTTTCCTCGAAGACCTGTCGGCCCACCTGGAAAAAACTACCGGCAAAATCGCTACCGTTACCGGACGCTATTATGCAATGGACCGCGATAAGCGCTGGGAAAGAGTGAAGCTGGCCTACGATGCTCTCGTAAACGGCGCCGGCACGCCAACCCAGGATCTCCTTACTGCTGTGAAGGCATCCTATGCAGAAGGTGTTACAGATGAATTCATTAAGCCTATCATCGTAACCGATGATCAGCATAAAGCCATCGCCACTATCCAGGACGGCGACGCCGTGCTTTGCTTCAACTTCCGGACGGACCGCTGCCGCGAAATTTCGCAGGTGCTTACCCAGGAAGCCTTCCCGGATTTCGGTATGAAACCGCTGGATATCTACTACACCACCATGACAGATTACGACCGTACCTATAAAAATGTACACGTCATCTTCGAAAACGATAATCTGAACATGACCTTGGGTGAAGTACTGGCAAAAGACCACTGCACACAGATCCGTATAGCTGAAACCGAAAAATATCCGCACGTATCCTTCTTCTTCTCCGGCGGACGGGAAAAAGAATTTGAAGGAGAACGCAGGCTGATGGCGGCATCTCCAAAAGTTGCCACCTACGACCTGAAACCCGAAATGAGCGCCAATGAACTGGCAGACCTCATTGTTCCGGAACTGCAGGCTAAAACCGCTGACTTCGTAGTGCTCAATTTCGCCAACGCCGACATGGTAGGCCATACCGGCGTATTTGAAGCCGTAATTAAAGCCGTTGAAACAGTAGACCACTGCGTGGAACGTGTGGTAACAGCTGCGCTCGCAAGCGATTACACCGTTTTCCTGACCGCGGATCATGGCAACGCCGACTTTATGATCAACGCCGACGGCTCGCCCAATACCGCCCACTCACTGAACCTGGTCCCTTTCTTCATTATCAATAAAGATTTCAGAGGCCCGGTAAAAGACGGCAAACTGGGCGACATTGCCCCTACCATCCTGCATTTCATGGGCCTGGAAATTCCGAAGGAAATGACCGGCAACCTGTTGGTATAAGCGCGCGAATTTTGTCTTGGCTCAGGATTACGCTGATTATACTGATTAGCCGGATTTTTACTTTTGGATTTTATAAAGGATTAAGGGAGATAGAAGCGGATATATTCGCTTTTATCTCCCTTAATTATTATTAAATCTCAAAATCAAACAAAAATCCAAAAGTAAAAATCCAGCTAATCAGTATAATCAGCGTAATCCTGAGCCAAGACAAAATCCGCATCGCCGAAGGCGATTTATTTATTCACCCCTGTAACATTTAGTTTATCACCTCCGTTTAACAAGCGTTACCCACGAAAAATATCAGCCCAACACGCTGATTTACATATTTTTAGTGCTCTCGACAGATTTGCTCATGCATCGATGCGCCGTTTTTACGGCGCATTTTTTATGACCCGTATTTAAGTATTAATTTTGCAGCATGAAAAAATACAGGCAAGCAACAGCTTTGTTTACCATGATTGGCTTAATGGCCTGTAACCTGGCAAATAAACCATCAAAAAATAATACGCCCGATAAGTTCATAAAACTGCCGGAATATTTCAGCCAGGAGGATGCTCATATCCGCACTGGTGGCTTTATACTACATAAGTCTGTAACGCTCAACGGCAAAACAGACACTGTGAGCATCCCCGGCAGCGACAGCGCCACGGTGCACGACCTGTTAAAGCCCTTCACAGATGCAGATCTGAATAAACCCTCCCTCCGGGACGAATACGATACCTCCGGTTTGTATGATCCGTTTTCAGGAAGAAGATCGCTGATCTACAAATCCAAAGGAAAACAAACCAATCCTTCCGAAATAACCCTGGAACTGGATAAACATGGCAATATACAACAGGTAAATATCCACTCCTATACCAGTAACATGGTGTATGAATTCCGGCAGGATCTGCACTACCAGCAAAACAGGCAGGTTCGGATGACTACCTATCAGAAAATTGCCTTCCTGTCGCCAAAAGAACTTGAAGTAAATGTAACGATCGCACCAAAAACAGGGATGTAAACATGACAGCAGCGGAGTTTCAGCAAATATCACATACCATACCGGGAGATGCCGGTATCTATAAATACTACGATGAAGCCGGCACCCTTCTTTATGTAGGGAAAGCCAAAAGTTTGCGCAAAAGAGTAAGTTCCTATTTTGTAAAAAATCACGACAACTATAAAACCCGCAAACTGGTTGAACACATCCATCATATTGAGTTTACAATCGTCGACTCTGAACAGGATGCTTTCCTCCTGGAAAATTCACTCATCAAACAATTCAAGCCCAGGTATAATATCAATCTGAAAGATGATAAAACCTACCCTTATATTGTTATCAAACATGAGTCCTTTCCACGGGTATTTTTCACCCGCAACGTTATTAAAGACGGATCCGACTACCTGGGGCCATTCACTTCGGTTGGTCGGGTACGGGAAATACTGGATGTAATCAAATACAATATTCCTCTCCGCACCTGTAACCTCAACTTATCGGAAGAGAATATCCGTAAAGGAAAATTCAAAGTATGTCTCGAATATCACCTGGGAAACTGCAAGGGTCCCTGTGAAGGGCTGCAAACACAGGAAGACTACCGCGAAGGATTACAGCAGGTAAAGAACGTATTAAAAGGCAATCTTACCCCGGTAGTAAACCTGTTCAAGGAACAAATGCTGGAGCATGTGTCGAAGATGGAGTTTGAGAAAGCGGAAATCATGCGAAAAAAAATAGCAAGCCTGGAAGACTATTCCGCTAAATCCACCATCGTAAATACCCGCATGGGTAATGTGGATGTGTTTTCAATTATCAGTGAAGGAAATCACGCTTATGTAAACTACCTGCGCATTCTCAACGGCACTATTGCTGATACCAAAACCGTAACGCTGGAAAAACAACTGGAAGAAAGCGACGAAGAAGTACTGGCCTACGCCATTGCCTATCTCCGGGAAGTATTTAAAAGCATCAACTCGGAAATCGTAGTGCCATTCCCGTTAGTATACCCGGAAAGCAGTGTTACCGTTACCGTTCCTAAAGGCGGCGATAAAAAGAAGCTGCTGGAATTGTCGGAAAAGAATGTGAATTATTTTAAGGAAGAATTATACCGGAAGAAGATTCTGCACCTGGAAGGCAAGTCGGACCTGGAACGGAAACAGGTGCTGTACCAGTTGCAGGCCGACCTCGAATTGCCGGTGCTACCAGAGCACATCGAATGCTTTGATAACTCCAACTTCCAGGGCAGTTACCCGGTAGCCGCCTGCGTAGTGTTTAAAGACGGCGTTGCTTCCAAAAAAGATTACCGGCATTTCAACATTAAAACGGTGGAAGGCATCAATGACTTTGCTTCCATGAAAGAAATTGTTTTCAGGCGGTATAATCGCCTGCTGGCAGAGCAGCAACCACTTCCTCAACTGGTAATCATCGATGGTGGTAAAGGCCAGCTGGGCTCTGCTATGGAAAGCATCCGGGAGCTGAACCTCATAGGTAGCATGACAGTAGTGGGCCTTGCAAAAAATGAAGAAGAAATATTTTTCCCGGGAGATTCCGAAAGTATCAAATTACCCTATAACAGCGAAAGCCTGAAACTTATCCGCCGGGTGCGTGATGAGGTACACCGCTTTGGTATTACTTTCCACCGCCAGAAAAGAAGCAAAGGCACCTTTAAAAATGAGCTGGAAAGCATTAAAGGCATCGGCGAAAATACGGCTACCCAATTATTAAAAACATTCCGTTCGGTAGCCAAAATAAAATTGCTCACGCAGGAGGACCTTGTAAAAGAAGTGGGCGCCGCCAAAGCAAAACTAATCTGGGAACACTTCCATAAAGAAGGCGTATAACATTAACGGCTATACGGCCTTTTTTGCCTCCTGCCTGGTGCCGATGGCACGTTCCGCCTGCAACATATGCCGGCGAATGTGCGCCGTTAAAAAACCAAATGTATCTCCGGCAGATAATTTTATAAACCGCGACAGGGAAGTAGTTACTTTCAGCTGTTGAATATTTACTTTTTCTGCGCGCAACAATAAATCTCTCATCTGTTCCTGCTGATCAATAAACTCCTGCAATACCGCTTCCACATCCGGCTGAACGGATGGCAGGTGTCCTTTAGGGGATTTCATACGGGAACGCAAGCTGCCATCTGCGGCAGGTTCCATGAGGCGGGTAAACCATGCGCCGATCCAGCTGCTGCGGAAGAAGGGAGCGGGCCGGCTGTTACGTTGTTCCCCACGGGTAATGGCCTGGTCCAAGGCCGGCAAATAAAACCGGCCGTAAGTATTCAGGTGCTCCAGGCATTGCGCGGCACTCCATTGGCCGGGACCGGGTGCATGTTGTAAAACAGCATCGGGCTGCCCGCCGAAACGGCTTTCTGCCTGGTATTGCATGGCTGCATTTTTTCTTCGTAAATCCTGCAGGAGCTCATCACTGTTAACGCGGTTCATATTCGGTTTGATTTGACACAAAATTAGGTGGGTTGCTTGTAAAAAATCTTTGTGCAGATCAACATTTTATAGCTTCACAGTACTTAGTAATTTGCTGAAAGTAGCGGGATCGATGCCGAGATAGGAGGCCAGGTATTTATGTGGGATCAGCTGTAATACCTGCGGGCTGCGGGTTAGCAGTTGCCTGAATTTTTGTTCTGCGGTGAAAGACAGCAATTCTTTATGTCTTTCCAATACCCCGGCCAGTGCGGCAGCGGTTCCCAGCCTGGCCCATCTTTCAATGACAGGATATTGCAGGGCAAGCCGGTTAAAATCGGCGTACGTCATCCGCAGGAATTCACTGTGTGTAAGGGTTTCCAGGTACCAGGGTGAGGGTTGCTGAAGCTGGAAAGAATCCAATACGCCAGAGAAGGAGCCGGTGTAAGTGAATACGATCGTAGATTCCTTTTCGCCTTCCAGGGCAAAAACACGCTGTACGCCGGCTGTTACGAAGTAGAGATACTTTTCTATTTCCCCGGCGGCGGTCATTACTTCCCTGCGTTTAAACTGCACCGGATGCCAGCAGGCTGCCAGTGCCTCCCATACGGGATCCGGGAGAGGCATGATCTGGAAAACGGTTTTATGTAGCTGCTGAAGGGACATACGGAAAGATAAAAAAAGAAAGGCAATCAGCATAAACTGATTGCCTTTCCGTATTGATCGGTGATCATTATTTGATTAATACTGCCAGAGGTCCTGCTCTTTATTAAAGATGCGGTCGTGAATACCTTGTCCTTCCAGGAGGCGCATGGTACCATCTTTAATATAGTCTTTGATCTCGCGGTTGTAGGTATTGTTTTCCTTTACTATGTAGCTGCCAAAGAAGCGCATTTCAAAAAGGTCTTCCCAGCTGATAGTGGATGCATCGTTATTCTGGTTATACACATCGTGCTTGGCCAGGATAGCGCGGCAATCCGGATAATACACCCAGAATAAAGGGATGGATGCGCGTATGCTGCCATCTTCATTTATACGGGATACCATAGGAGCTATACCCAGTATACGAACTTTGAGGGCGGAAGCTTCTTTGTCGAATACCCAAACCTCTTTTATTTTGTACTGTTTAATGGTACGTGCATCGAAGTCATCGCGGGTAGTCACCATTTTTTCTTCGCCGGTTACCGGATCTATACTGCGTACGGTTCTTTCTTCGCCTGCGAGTTTAGTTTGTATTTCGGAGTAGGGCATTACAGTAGTGAAGCGATCATCAACAGCGTTGAAGGCTTCTATCTCTTTATTCTTGATAGCGTCGAGCAAAATATTGATGAACAGCTGATTGGTACCAGACTCATCTTCCACGTTGTATTGGAAGGGGAGATTGATCTTTTCCCTGATATCGATTACCTGCCATACACGTTTTTCCCAGAACCTGTCATCCTCCCGGATGTAGTCATAGGCGATGGGTGTACGTTCCCTGGCAAGGTTTCTTTCCACCACACCATCCACTCGCAGTGATTTGCGCGGAGTATCTACCAGCGGGGCTGATATACCATCCGTACGCAGAGAAGCAGGAGGAGCAGAAGATGAAGGAGGAGGCGCTACCGCATTCCCGGTTGCCGGGTTTACTACGCTATCCGGTGCAGGTGTTGCTGTAGTAGCAGTTCTGCGGCGGGTTGTACCGCCACGGCGTTGCGCATCAGCAGCTGTTGCCAGCATCACCAGCAAAAGAGTGCACCAACCAATTCTGTTAAATATTACTGCTCGCATAATTCAGTAATTAATGGACCGTTAGTTTAATTTAAATATAGTACTCGGCATGGAACGAACCACATTATCCGGGCCTTTCACTTTTACGTTTTCAAAGAAAACTTCATCGCCTGGGCGCAGAGAACGGATGGATGCGGCTACATTTCCGGGGAAATAAGCAGAAGTAGCATCGCCTTCCTGGTATTCTTTGCCTTTTGCAGAGATACCTACGCGGTAACCGATTACTTCATATTTCACGCCTTCAAATTCAAAATCTTCGAGGTCGGCACGTAAGCCACCCTGTACTTTAAAGTCAGCTGCTTTCATGCTGCCGCCTTTATTAACTCCCACTTTCAACACCGGATCCGGAACACGTTTCACACGGAATTCTTTCTGGCCGAGTGATTTGGTTTTTCCATCGATGTTAGCGACTACATTAATCACTGCTTTGCCTGGCTGGCTAACAGTTACAAGGTATTCGCCGGAACCGCGTTTGGTCATATTACCACCTGATATAGAAGCAGACACCTGTTCGGCAGGTACGCCGGCAGCAGAAATCGAAATAGGATTCTGGAGGCCGATATACAGCACGTTCATTTTGTCTGCGGAGATGGAGGTAGCAGAAGCACCTACATTATAAGTTTCGGTAAAGGAATAGGATTCAGGAGCGCCACCAGTTGGGCTAGGTAAGGTAATAGACCCGGTTAATGTTTTTTCACCAATGCCGGAAACAGGAACAGTATATACTCCTAAACCTTCATGTGCTTCAATGGTAGAACCATTTACAACAATAGTCGGATTAACCGTAGTGCTGTAAGCACCTACTGCGATGTTGGCAGTTAGGGTTTGTCCTTCCATCAGGTTTTTGGAATTCAGGGAGATAAATGGTCTTACTTTATCGAATTTGAATGTGTTCGCATCAATCTGACGGAACAGGTCATCGATAATGGCAGACTCAGAGTTTTTGATATCATTCTGGAATTTACCCAGGATGGTTACTGCAGCGATAGTAGGAACCATGTTGAAGTGGTAGGTAGTCCATGATTTCGGACCGCCACCATGTTCATCATTTGATTTACCTACTTCAATTTTCAGTGGTAAAGTTCTTGTGAATTGATCTTTCTTTTTAGGATCAACGAAAGAGAGTAATTGATTACGTAAATCTTTCAATTTAGCCTCCAGTTCAGGACCTTTCTTCATATTCTCCATTACCCTGGTAGGAGCGTCCAGTCCGGCTTTATCCTTAATTTCACCATGTTCGTCCAGGCCACCACTTTCTGTGATGATGGTTTTCTTTAAGGACTCTACGTAATCATACATGCTGGCGGATATTTGTTTCACCTGCTGCGCTTTTGCTCTGAGAGGTGCTGTTTTTTCCGCATTATCCTTCATCTGTGCATCAAATTGTTTGTAGATGAAGTCATTCTTGTCAGCTAAGGATTTATTTGAAGTATTGATTGAATTATTTACGATACTAAAAGCGTTCAATATTTCAGCAGAGACGTTCAACGCCAGCATGGCCGTCAAGACCAGGTACATGATGTTGATCATCTTCTGCCTAGGATCTTTAGGTAGTGCCATAGTTTGTTTTCAGATTTAATTGATATGTGTTAATTCAGAAACTATTAGCGTTACCTTATCTTCCTCCGTGCATAGCGCTCAGCATATTACCATAAATTGAGTTCAGGTTGCTGAGGTTTTTAGCGAGCAGGGAAATTTGTTCCTGTGTTTTCTTGGCATCTTCAATGCTGCCACTCATTGCACTGGAAGCATTCTGCAGGTTGCTGTAGAATGAATTCATTGCTTTCAGGTGGTTGTTGGTGTCCTGGAGTTCCAGTTCGTAGATAGCGTTGAGGGAAGCCAGATTTTTAGTCATACCCTGCATCTGTACATGGAAATCTTTAGTAGATTCTGATGCACTGTTGAAAGAAGATACGGCAGCAGCGGCTGTAGTATATGCATTTGCTACATTACCGATAGCGCTGGCAGCTTCTCTTGTTTTCTGTGTGTAATCTCCGGTGGCTGCAACTACATCGCTGATATCTCTCATTTTATCAACGGTAGTACCCAGTTTCTGGAAGTTTTCGCTTAAGCGCTGCAGGTTGGCAGGTGTAATGTCTGCTTCCTGGAGCATTTTGTCCAAACCGGCTACAGCTGGACTTCCTGCTACTGCTACCACCTGGCCTTCCGTGTGTGCGCCGGAATCAGGTACAAAAGCGTAAACGAAAAAGATCAGCGCTTCTACGCTCAGACCCAGGATCAAAGCGATGTCAGCTCCGCGCCAGTGCTGTAATTTGAACAATGCTCCCACGATTACCACGGAAGCCGCAATACATACGAAAAAGTTCAGCCATTTAGCTTTGTTAGGATTCATAGCCATAGGTTAAAATTTACTGGTTAAAATGTTAGTTAAAGTCTGTATGGAATAGTTAATTCTCACTGATTTACTCATAATAGTGTACATACTAAAGGTTTCTTTGGTGTTAATAAATACAGGCTATTATTTATTGATTATCCTATCTGTGCTTCACTCGTCTGCTCAGGGCAATGGTACATCTGAAACCAACATAAGATTTCGAACTGTCCTGATACTCATATGTTCTGGTTCCGGTTTGAAGGAAATATCCTACGTCTTTCCATGAACCACCTCTGATTGCTTTACGCTTCATCTTTAATGGTGCATCATCCGGTACATCCATTCTCAGATATGGGTTCATATCTGATGTGAAAGAATAGGCATTTTCGTAAAAGATATCTGCTGTCCATTCTGCAACGTTGCCGGACATGTTATATAAACCATAATCATTAGGCCAGTAAGCATCTGCACGAACAGTGTAAAAACCACCATCTTCCGGATAATTACCACGGCCGGGCTTGAAGTTAGCCAGTAAACATCCTTTCTTGTTACGGATGTAGTAACCACCCCAAGGATAAGGCGTTTGCTCTCTTCCACCACGGGCGGCATATTCCCACTGCGCTTCAGAAGGTAACTGGAATTTATCTTCCGTAAACAGCTTCTTGCTGGCCCGGTAGTCTTCCCAGAATTTACTTCTCCATTCGCAGAAGGCAGTTGCCTGGTGCCAGTTTACACCTACTACAGGATAGTTATCAAACGCCGGATGCCAGAAGTACATACGTGTCATCGGCTCGTTATAGGCGTATGAGAAATCCCTGATCCAGCACAGTGTATCCGGATAAATGGGCACATCTTTCTTTACAATAAAAGTAGAACGCGGCTTACCGAAATTTTCTCTCAGCTTCGCTTTATCCCAGTTAAAGGTTTCCTGGTGGTAAATCAGTTTACCTACATCAATATCCTTGCGGCCGTATAACCGGTCTGCCTCGGTATACACCATCGCATCCAGTTTTTCCATGGTAGCCTTGTCCTTATAGACAATCTTCTGCTTCCAGTCAATAATATCATGACCATCATCAGATTTTACATGACCCAGCAAAATGTGTGCAATAGAGTCCTGTACCCAATTCACAAACTGGCGATACTCGTTATTCGTAATTTCCGTAGCGTCCATATAGAAGCCGGAAATAGAAATCGACTTGTTACGCGCCGTGTATGCATAGTTTACGTCCTCATCACTGGGACCCATGTGAAAAGTTCCGGCTGGTACGTATACCATCCCGTACGGTACAGGGGGAGAGTACTTCGGTCTCGGACTTACGCCGATCAATTGCCCTTGCGCATTTTTAGGGGTTTTACTACCGCCACAGCTGGCCAGCAGGGAAACCAGCAAAACTGCCAACAGACCTTTTACATAGTTAAGCTTCATAAGGGTAGCTTTCATCAGAATATGTTTTTTCTATTAACCAGCCTGGTGTGATTTGCCTGTATACAAGGGAACACAATTCTCATTTTTTCACCCGCTTTGTTTATATGAAAGATAGCAAATGTAATAATTAATTTTAATCCGTAGTGACTTTTTATCCAACTTTTTCAATTCGCCTTATATCCGTTCTGTAACTAGTTTAAACGCACCTTTTAACATTTTATTATATAAACGTAATAACATTTATTGAATCAATAGCCTCCCTTACGAGAGGCAAGTTACATAATTATTGTATTAAATTAATAATTTCTTCTATATAATGTACGGGCTTAATGCAATGATAATCTTTACATAAATAAACTAAAGTGTCATTTTCCTGCTCCCGCCCGGTCAGCAGGGGAATCGCCGGAATATTTTTTGCTGCGCCGACAAGAATCCTGTACGGGATAAACCATTTTCCCGCTTCATCCATTCTTTCCCTGAAATTTTTTCCGACAATGGCCAATTCGGGGGTACCTTTTACCAGCTGTAATAACTGGCTCGCCCACACGCCAAAGGAGGTAGGGTATCTCACTATCGTTTGCGACAGGCTGGAAACGGCTCCCACACAACGGTTCGCCCATTCCTTCTCATCAAAAACAACGGAAAGGTACCAAAGGTTCTGCATCATCACCGCATTTCCACTGGGCACTGCCCCGTCGTAGATTTCCTTCTTCCGCACAATCACATCATTCTGACCCTCAATGGTATAGTAAAAGAACTGCCCGGCTTCATCACTGAAATGAGCGATCACAAAGGCCGTAATATCACGCGCCTCATATAAATACCGCGTGTCGCCGGTAACTTCCTGCAACGCTATCAGCGCCCGGACCAAACACGCATAATCGTCCAGGAACGCCGGATACTTCGCCTGGTCCTGTTTCCACGTATGGTAAAATGCACTACCGGCAGCCTCCTGGCGGAAATTCGATAAACAGAAATCCATATTGCGGATAGCCATCTCCCTGTAAGCTGGTATGCCCAGTGCCGCATAAGCTTTACAGCAGGCATGTACCATCATGGCATTCCATCCCAGCAGGATCTTATCGTCCAATCCCGGCCGGATACGGTTAGCCCTCACCGCCAGCAGCTTTTCCCGGCAGCCTTTTAACATGGCGCCGAAAATATCCGCATCATATCCTTTTTCTGCCGCGAAATCCAGCAGCGGCTGTTGCACCCATAAAATATTCTGTTCCTCCCAGTTGCCATGATCCGTTACATCATAATACTCGCAGAAAGGCTTTGCCTGTTCCCCCAGGATATGATGAATCTCCACCTTGCTCCAGGTATAAAACTTTCCTTCCACACCCTCAGAATCAGCGTCCAAGGCAGCATAGAAGCCCCCTCCGGGAGCGGTCATTTCACGGGTGATAAAGTCCATCGTATCCCTGACCGTTTGAGCGTATACTTCGTTATGTGTCAGCTGATAAGCATCGCACAACACATCCAGGAGCAGCGCATTATCATACAACATCTTTTCAAAATGCGGCGCCAGCCACTTTTCATCGGTGGAATAGCGGGCAAACCCGCCTCCCAGCTGATCATAGAGGCCTCCCTGCAGCATTTTATCCAGCGACAGCAACGCCTGTTGCAGCGCTTCCGGATGCTGATACGCATGATGATACCTCAGCAGGTAAGCAATGGTAAAGGTTTGCGGGAACTTTGGCGCCCGGCCAAAACCGCCCCACCGGGTATCGGCCTGCTTCAGTATATTTTCACAAATGGTGTCACACTGCGCTTTGGTAAATAATTCTTCGAAGGGAATATCAAGATGCAACCCAGGCTGCTGCCCAAACTGGGCTGATTGCTGTATATGCTGTACCAGGTTATCTGCCTGTGTTTCAATCTCCTCCCGTTTATTCTGAAATGCATCAGCAAGGGATAACAGCACATCTGTCCAGGAAGGACGGCTGTATGCTTTCACCGGCGGGAAATAAGTGCCACCATAAAAAGGCTTTTTATCCGGTGTAAGAAAAACATTCAGCGGCCAGCCACCAGCGCCGGTCATAGCCTGTACGGCATCCATATAAATATGATCCAGATCGGGCCTTTCCTCCCGGTCTATCTTAATATTAATAAAATGTTCGTTCATGATGGCAGCTGTAGCTTCCTGCTCAAAGCTTTCCCGCTCCATTACATGGCACCAATGACAAGCGGCATACCCGATACTTACCAATATAGGTTTATCCTCCTGCAACGCACGTTGCAGGGCTTCTTCCCCCCACGGATACCAGTTTACAGGATTATGCGCATGCTGCAGCAGATATGGACTGGTTTCACTGATAAGCTTATTCATGGATTCCCCCTACGCGATAATAATGATTGATCTTCTTATTTCTTCTACAAAGAAATTTATTTTTTCAGGATTACAAAGAAATATTTTGAAACCGGCCCCTGCATTGCCATCGCAGCAAAAAAAAGCAGGGATGGCATTACGCCACCCCTGCTCAATTTTATCGCAGAAAAATTGCTTACTTCTTTATTAATGTAGTCAGGTACTGCTCCAGCGCAGCTGCCATAGAAGGCGCCTGCGGAAGCGGTGCTTTTACATCCAGTCTTAACCCCGCTTCTTCCACCGCAGCGGAAGTAGTAGGACCGAAGGCGCCGATATGCGTCCCGTTCTGCACAAATTCAGGCATGTTCTCAAACAGTGACTTCACGCCGGAAGGACTGAAAAACACGATCATGTCATAAGCAGTAGCAGCCAATACTTCCTTTACATCTGTAGAAACAGTTTTATAAAGCGTAGCGGTAGCATAGTCGCACTTGTTTGCTTTCAGCCATTCTTCAATATCTTTCTTCTGGCTATCAGAGCTGGGGAAAAGGAATTTCTCATTATCCCGGTGTTTGTTCATCACCTCCAGTACTCCTTTGGTAGAACCGTCTGCTCCGTAAAATACCTTCCGTTTCCGGTAAAGAATGAATTTCTGCAGATACAACGCCACGGCTTCTGTAATACAAAAGTATTTGCAGTCCTGTGACACCTTAATCTTCATTTCTTCACAAATCCGGAAAAAGTGGTCTACCGAGTTACGACTGGTAAAAATTACCGCCGTAAAGCTGAGAATGTCGATTTTCTGTTTTCTGAACTCCTTCGCTGGCAAACCTTCCACCCTTATGAACGGATAAAAATCCAATTTTATATTGAATTTCCTGGCCAGATCAAAGTAGGGTGACTTTTCTGTTTCAGGCTTAGGTTGAGAAATTAGGATTGACTGAATTTGTTTTCCTTGCAAATCTTTTTTTGGCCCGCCTTTTATCATACGTTTTTTGCTCTTGTGTTAACAATAGGCGATAATCAGGGATTACCAGTTAACCAGATATTCTGCAGCACCTTGGTTAATATTAAAACAGGCGCTACTTCGAATGCGCAAAGGTAAAGAAAAAAATGCAATTTACTGAAAGATAGGTACTGCCTAACCAGTGAATAAGATCTAATATACCTGTAGATAATGAGTAATACAATAAAAAACAAGGATATATATAGGAAAGTGCGCGCTATTTCGGGTGTACAGAAGGCAATTATCACCAAAAACGGCACCAGCAACACCCCCAAAATCTTGTTGATCAGGTAAAGAATGAAAATATAAGCATCCGCCAGCTCAGAATTCCCAAATAGCCAGCCGCAAAAACGCAGCATCACATACTTAAATCCATACACCACAGCCACCATCACTATTAAACCCGGTATCAGCAACCAGGGCTCCGCCTGCGGAAATACCTGCTGACGGTACAATACCAGGTAAAAATACAGCCCAAGTACAATAGCGAAGAAAATATTCAGCAACATATTGGGAAAAGGCGATTGCGATAACTGGTCCTTTAGCTGCCGCTGGCTCAGCGTAGGATTCAGGAATGCCCGGAACAGATCCGAGAAATATTTCCGGTAAGCCAGGCGTATCACGCTCAGGATCAACAATACTCCCGCCATCAGGTAAATAAGCCAGTCCATATTACGGTAAGGCCTTATCGGGTTGGTATCCACGAACCGTGGTTTGCCGGGTCTCAGGAAGACGTTTTCCTGCGATATCTTCTTCAGGTAAAGATCATATGCTGATACCGGCTTCACCTTGGGTACTGCCGCCAATGTCAGGCTATCTGTTTTCAGGTGGGCAGTATCCTTCACGAGCTTTGTGGTATCTTTCTTTATGCGCGCAACTGCCGGTAAAGCAGCCCTGGTGCTGTCTCTTTTAACAGGAGCGGTACGCGCCTTCGCGCGCAATGAATCTGCGGCTGTACGGGTTATCACCGGCTTTTTCTTTACTGCCGGCGGCACCGCAGCGGAATCTGTTGTTTGTGCCAAAACGGGCAAATAACCTAAAATGAATAACAGCAGTAACCAGTTTCGCACCAGGAAAATATTTTGCAATGACTTTAAATCGGTTTTTCAATAACCCGTTTCCCACACAAAGGAATCAACGGCAATTAACAACGTCCTGCCCACATAACAAAAAGGAAACGTAATTATGATATCGCAAAGATATTAAAATAGTCCATAGTTGACCGGAGTGTAGTAAAGGGAAGAAGGTATCTTTGCGGCCAATAAGGGTAAACAATCATAAAACGTCATGGCCGGAATTTATTTACATATTCCTTTTTGCAAGCAGGCCTGTTACTACTGCAATTTTCATTTTTCCACCTCGCTGTCGCAGCAGGAGGCAATGGTCAATAGCATCCTGCAGGAAATCACGCTGCAAAAGGATTATCTCGCGCAGGCCCCGGTACACACCATCTACTTTGGCGGCGGCACACCCAGCCTGCTGAAGGAAGAGGAACTCGCAGCGCTGCTGTCGCACCTGCGCGCCACCTTTGCAGTAGCGGAGGATGCGGAAATTACCCTGGAAGCCAACCCCGACGACCTCACCGCTGAAAAACTCGCCCATTTGAAAGCTGCCGGCATCAACCGGCTCAGCATAGGCGTGCAGTCGTTTCACGAAGAAGACCTTACCTGGATGAACCGGGCGCATAACAGCCGGCAGGCACTGGATTGTATCAAACAGGCGCAGGACATCGGGTTTCAGAATATCACCATCGACCTAATTTACGGAGGCCCCACGCTTACCAATGAAGGCTGGGAACAAAATGTGAAACAGGCCATTGCACTGGGCATCCCGCATTTATCGTGTTATGCGCTCACCGTAGAACCGGGAACGGCGCTGGATCAGTTTATAAAGAAAAAGAAGATGGCGGCTACCGATCCGGACAAAGCAGCGCAGCATTTTGAAATGCTGATGGAATGGCTGGGAGCCGCCGGCTATGAACATTACGAAATCTCCAATTTCGCCTTACCCGGATGGCAGTCCCGGCATAACAGCAGCTACTGGCAGGGTAAGCCCTATCTTGGCCTGGGCCCGTCGGCCCACTCGTTCAACGGCGCTTCGCGGCAATGGAACATCGCCAATAATGCCCAATACATAAAGAGCATCACGGCAGGTACCGTGCCCTTTGAAATAGAGTCGCTCACTACGGCCATGCAATTCAACGAATACATCATGACCTCCCTCCGTACTTCCGCCGGATGTAACCTGGAATGGGTGGCAGAGAAGTTCGGCGCCGATCATACCATTCATTTACTGGCGCACAGTGAACCGTATATTAAGATGGGCCGCATAGAGCGGATAGGGGAAACCTTGCGGTTAACAAAAGCCGGTCGCTTGTTCGCAGATGGAATCGCCGGCGAATTATTCATCTTATAAAAAAAGCAGCGGAGGTAATATCCCGCTGCTCTTCTATATAATCATATCTTATAGTTAATTACCATCCCAGGATATACGCGAACATCAGCGGCGCCACAATAGTAGCATCTGATTCTACGATAAACTTAGGTGTATGGATATCCAGTTTACCCCAGGTAATTTTCTCATTAGGCACCGCACCGGAGTAGGAACCATAAGAAGTGGTGGAGTCGGATATCTGGCAGAAATAACCCCAGAAAGGAACATCTGTCCATTCCAGATCCTGGTACATCATCGGCACCACGCAGATCGGGAAGTCGCCGGCAATACCGCCGCCAATCTGGAAGAAGCCAACACCTTTACCAGCGGAGTTGTTACGGTACCACTCAGACAGGTAGATCATATACTCAATACCGCTTTTCATGGTTGACGTTTTCAGGTCGCCCTTGATGCAGTAGGAAGCAAAGATATTACCCATGGTACTGTCTTCCCATCCCGGAACAATGATAGGAATATTTCTTTCGGCAGCAGCAATCATCCAGCTGTTCTTTGGATCAATTTCGTAGTGCTCTTTCATTACACCGCTCAGCAGGAGCTTGTACATGAATTCGTGCGGGAAATAGCGCTCACCGGCCTCTTCAGCATCTTTCCATATTTTGTAGATATGCTTCTGAATACGGCGGAATGCTTCTTCTTCCGGGATACAGGTATCTGTAACGCGGTTAAAGCCCTGCTCCAGCAGATCCCATTCTTCCTGCGGGCTCAGGTCGCGGTAGTTAGGTACTCTCTTATAGTGTGTATGTGCTACCAGGTTCATGATATCCTCTTCCAGGTTAGCGCCTGTGCAGGAAATGATATCCACTTTACCCTGACGGATCATTTCCGCGAAAGAAATGCCCAGTTCAGCCGTACTCATCGCACCGGCCAACGTCACCATCATTTTACCACCTTCCAGTAAATGTGTTTCATATCCTTTGGCAGCATCCACCAATGCAGCTGCATTAAAGTGGCGGTAATGGTGCTGGATAAATTGAGAAACAGGTCCCTTATTCATGTCATTTAATCATTTATACATTAACAGTCTGGCTAATAAAGCCTTAACAGGTGGCAAAGTTAAGATAATTTTTGCAGGGGCAAGGGGCGTGGGGATAAAACAGAAGGGCCCAGAGCAAATGCCCCGGACCCTGTATTTTTAACACTACTAAAACTAAGCTTTTTTCAAACGGCTGTATACTTTCATATTGGCATCCGCATCGGTTTTGACAACAGTCCAGGTATCAGTACCCTCCAGTGTTACAAAGTATACCACGTTGTCTGAAGAAGCATATTCCACTACACAATAAACGCTGGTATTGGAATATTTTTTATTCAGTTTACTGAGTACTTTCAGTGGCAGCTGTTCTGCCTGCAGGTACCGGGAGGTAGCCAGCAGGGTGCCATCTTCTTTAAAGAAGGCAGTCACCTTTGTATTACTCATGGTAAACTTGGCGGTAAACGTTCTATTATCATCCGTGTACCATTTTACATCGGTAGCACCGTTGAAAGATTCATTGAAGGTACTGTTGATCCTTTTGTTAACAGTAGTTTCATAAGGGCTTGCGAGAAGCACATTGGCACTCAACAGGAGCGCTGCACTGACTAATAAGATAAGTTTTTTCATGGCGGAAAAAATTTATGGTGATTGTAATTTTTTTTGTTTCGATAAGTCAAAGCTACGCCGGGAAGTGCCCAGTGGTCAAGGCATACTTTACTGGTGGGGGTACATGATTAGTTGGACTATCCGTTAATGAACGTCCGCCTGACCGGTGGCGGACATACGGCTATTCAGACCAGCCATAGCCTGTTTGTTGGTGCCAACCTGCCAATGTTGCTTGGCTGAGAGTTAAGAAATTGTTAAAATGGATAAGATTTTAAGACATGGACCGATCCCTGCCAATTGCTGTATAAATACGTATCTTGAGATGATGAACCACCTGGCCCATGCTTACTTATCTTTTCGTGAACCGGAGCTGATCACCGGTAACCTTATTGCAGATTTTGTAAAGGGCAGGAAAAACATGGCAGTTTACACAGCAGGTATCCAGCAGGGCATCCGGATACACCGGGCCATCGACAACTTTACTGACCAACACCCGGTAACGGCCAGGGCTAAACAGTTTTTCCGTCCCTCCTGCGGATTATATAGCGGCGTATTCACTGACCTGGTATATGATCATTTCCTGGCTGCTGATCCGGAACGCTTTACAAACGATTCCCTGTATTCGTTTGCCCGTTACGTTTATAACCAGATTAACCAGCGCACAGAACAGCTGCCACCAGCTTTTTTGCAGATGTTTGAATATATGCAGGCCTACAACTGGCTCTACAACTATCATACTACAGAAGGAATTTCCAGCTCTATCAGGGGTGTAGCCCGGCGGGCCAAATACCTGGAAACTGATGGCAATATTGTATTTGCCGTGTTTATGGAACATTATGCCGCCCTGAAAGAATGCTACCAGGATTTCTTCCCTGAGCTGCAAACTTATGTGGAAGGACTGTTGCAAATTGAAAACCGCTAACAGCTTGTTAAATGAGAGAACTACGCTTTTCAGATTCCTTAAAAAAAGGTAGGTTTGCCGCCAATAATCTATAAAAGAAATAAAGCTTTCCAGGATGATGAAAAAAGTTCTCCTTTTTGCCTTTGTAGCGGGCCTAATCAGCTTAAGCGCCGCTGCGCAGGATAAAAAACTGCCTCCACTCGATGCCAGCCCGATGGACATGGCCTATTACCCTGTCATGTATCCCTATGTTGTAAAAGTAAAAGGCGAACCCGGAACACTGGTAGCCAGAGTAATTTACAGCCGTCCCCAAACCAAAGGAAGGGATATCTTCGGGAACCTGGAAGAATATGGCAAAATATGGCGCCTGGGCGCTAACGAAGCCACTGAAATAGAATTCTTCCGGCCCGTGATCATCGCTGGTAAAAGCATCCCGAAAGGACGTTATACCCTGTATGCCATTCCAACAGAAAAAACATGGACCATCATCCTGAATAGAGACACCGACGTATGGGGTGCTTTTAAATACGATCAGAAAAAAGATGTGGTAAGAACTGCCCTCCCGGTATTATCACTGGATACAGCAGTAGAAGCCTTCACCATGGTATTTGAGAAAGGCGATCCCGGCGCCAACCTGATTATCGCCTGGGATAAAGTAAGCGTAAGTCTTCCCATTAAATGGACCGAAGGCGCCACCACCGCAAAAAAGAAGTAATCAGTACATTATAAAATGCCACCGGGGCGGGATAAAAAGCAGTGTTCTGCTGCTTTTTATCCCGCCCCGGTAACGTTTATACGAAAACTGTTTATACAGTTGTTGTTGTAAAAAGAAAAAGCGGTAAGAATACCGCCTTAAGAATTTTAACCATATCCTATGAAAAACCTAAAACGAATGTAGCAGGTTTATTCATATTCGTTAGTTGCTAATTGGTGAACGATATAAAAATGTTCGTAACCGTTGGAATTTATGCCATCATATTTTAATATAAGCTAAAACGGACAAGTTTGCCCTTTATCAATTGGCGAATTTCCAATCGCAAAAACTGGAGTATATTTGGAGACCATCAGAAATTGATCATCTAAACTATTAAAGACATGAAGCTGGGTACTAAACTCATACACGCAGGTGTAGCTCCCGATCCGTCTACCGGCGCCATTATGACGCCAATTTTTCAAACATCTACCTACGTACAAAGTGCTCCCGGAGTGCATAAGGGCTACGAATACGCCCGGACGCAGAATCCTACCCGCGACGCCCTTCAGAACGCACTGGCAGCCATTGAAAACGGCACACATGGCATTTCTTTCGGCAGCGGCCTGGCAGCTACAGATGCAGTGATGAAGCTCCTGAGCCCCGGCGACGAGGTAATTGCCACCAACGATCTTTACGGTGGCACCTACCGGATCTTTACCAAGGTGTTTGAACGTTATGGTATCCGGTTCAATTTCATCGACATGTCTGATGCCCGGAACATAGAAGCCCATATTACCCCCCAAACCCGGATGATATGGCTGGAAACGCCAACCAATCCGCTGCTGAAAATCATAGATATCGCGGCCTGTGCCACCATAGCCCGCAAAAGTGAAGTCATCTTATGTGTGGATAACACCTTCGCATCGCCTTATCTCCAGAATCCGCTTGACCTGGGCGCCGATATCGTGCTGCATTCGGCTACCAAATACCTCGGAGGCCACAGCGACGTGGTACATGGCGCCGTGATCGTAAAAAATGAAGACCTTGCCAAACAACTGTATTTTATCCAGAACAGCTGCGGCGCTGTTCCCGGTCCACAGGACTGCTTCCTGGTGCTCCGCGGAATCAAAACATTACATGTACGCATGCAGCGTCATTGTGAAAATGGGGTAATAGTCGCTAATTTCCTCCGTAACCACCCCAGAGTGGATAAAGTATACTGGCCCGGATTTACAGACCATCCTAATCATGATATTGCCAAACAGCAGATGAGGGGCTTCGGGGGCATGATGTCCTTTACATTGAAAGATGATAGCATAGAGTCGGCTAACCGGATCCTGAGCAACACCCATTTATTTGCCCTGGCAGAATCACTGGGAGGAGTAGAGTCGCTGATAGGCCATCCCGCCAGCATGACACACGCCTCTATTCCCCGTGCAGAAAGAGTGAAGAACGGGCTCGCAGACTCCCTGATCCGGCTGAGCGTGGGTATTGAGGATGCAGATGATCTTACCGAAGATCTTGCAAAAGCTATCGGCTAAGTAATAGATTTTAATTCTTATGCGGTAAAAATTATCTTTACCGGGAAGCGTAAATATTTATCCTAACCATATCCAGCGCCTTTTTATATCTGAATTGAAGATTCCGGTGTAAAAAGGCTTGTGGTAATACACGTGATTAAACTTATGAAGATCCAGAAATTAAGGGAGTTTTTAGATGCCAAGGCGGCATACTATAATCACCCGGACTTTATAGCTAATGATCCTATTAGCATACCGCACCGGTTCAGTGTATTGCAGGATATCGAAATCGCCGGCCTTTTTGCTGCTGTACTGGCATGGGGAAACCGTACCAGTATTATCAACAAATGCACGGAACTGATGAAAATGATGGATGATTCGCCGTATGACTTTATCCGTCATCACCAGCCGCGGGATCGTATGAAATTACTTTCCTTCTGTCACCGTACTTTCAACGGTTTGGATCTGCTGTACTTTGTAGAGTTTCTCCAGCATTATTACACCAATGTAACATCGCTGGAATTTGCCTTCAGTGCCCACATCACCCCGCAGGATGAAAATGTGGAAAAAGCACTGATGGGGTTCCGGAAAGTATTTTTTGCACTGGAACACCCGGAAAGAACTGTTAAGCACATCGCCACACCGGCAAAGAACTCTGCCTGCAAGCGATTGAATATGTATTTACGCTGGATGGTGAGAAATGACGAAAATGGCGTGGATTTTGGGCTCTGGCAGCACATATCACCTTCGCAACTGGTGTGCCCGATGGATGTACATGTAAGCAGAGTGGCCACCAGGCTGGGAATTATAACCGAGCCAAAGGCCGACTGGAAAACAGCCACCGCGCTCACACACCAGCTGAAGAAACTGGATCCTGATGATCCTGCCAAATATGATTTTGCCTTGTTTGGCCTCGGGGTGATCGAAAAATATGTCTGATAAAATAAAAATGATAATGAAAAGAATCCTGGGACTGATTGCAATGGTAGTAACACTGTCTTTATCCGTTAAAGCACAGGAATATGTAGCCCTCAACTATACCTTCAATAAAGGAGAGCTATTTGAACTGGAACAGAAAAGCAGGAGCGAAACCTATATGACGGTGAATGAAATTGTACAAAGAACCACCCGCGATTACAACAACATCATTACCATGGAGGTAACCTCCGTAGAACCAGGCAAAACCATCCTCACTTTCCGGTACAAGGATCTGAAATTCAATTTCAACGCTAAAAATCAGAACATCTTTGTAGATGCAAAGGTCACCAAACAGGAAGAACCCTTCCAGGCCGGGCTGAAAAAAGTGCTGGATCAACCCTTTACTGTAGAAATACAAACCACCGGTATCATCAATAAGGTAGACGGGCTGGAAACTATCCTGGACAACGCCGCCGGCGCTTTCAGCACCCTTAAAAAGGATGAACAGGAAGCCTACAGGAAACTGATGAAAGACCAGTTCGGAACAGAAGCGTTCCAGAGCTGGTTAGAACAACTGCTGATCATGTACCCCGCACATGGCATTAAAACCGGCACCCAGTGGGAAGAAAATGTACCCCTGCGCGGCGGACTGGTAGGCCGGATAGATCTTTACTGGAACCTGCAGACATGGGATGCACAAACAGCAAAAATTGGCGGTACCTCAAAAATCAATACCGATAAGGTGCAGATGCTCACCCTGGATGACGGGATCAAAGCTACCGCGGAAATCAGCGGCACCACTTCTTCCAATTACCTGATAAACCGCAGCAGCGGCTTACCCAGCATCTGTGTACAAAACACCGATATGTCCGGTAACTATACCTACAAGGCCGATAAGGCAAAACGTATAAAACATGACCTGAAAGTACCGGTAAAAGTAGTTACCAACGCCTCCTACAAGATCAAACAAATGAAA
The DNA here is from genome assembly GCF_050434025.1 of Chitinophaga sp. W3I9. NCBI lineage: Bacteria > Pseudomonadati > Bacteroidota > Chitinophagia > Chitinophagales > Chitinophagaceae > Chitinophaga > Chitinophaga sp. W3I9. The sequence goes on along the minus strand of NZ_JBNPWC010000001.1, from coordinate 1,086,242 downwards.
TAATGACCGCACAGCCAGCGCAATATCTCCAGGAAACAGCTGCCTGGACACAGGACAACTTCGAAATAAGTGTGCCCGTGAATGTTAGTTATGAACTGCTGGAAGAAATACTGGCGGGCAAACTACAGCAACTGATCAGCGAAAATTTCTCCAGGTTTATATTCCTGCTCTATCGTACAGATGTGGCGGAGAAAAAGGTAGAAGGAATACTGGAGAATGCCGCCGCTACAGGGGAAGACCCTTATAAATCCATTGCTGCGCTCATTATAGAAAGACAACTGCAGAAGATAATTTCCCGGGCCACCTATAAACAAAACGATTTGCCCGATGATGAAGAAAGATGGTAAACAAGAAGGGGTGATGCTAAGCATCACCCCTTCTTGTTTACATTTAAAATGTTAGCTCCTTCACTTTTTCCTTGTCCTCCTTTTCCTTTTCCAGGTCAAAGAAGGTTCCGAATACATGATCCCATACGGACGAACTTACCCCAAAACCCTTATCCTCACTTTTATAGTGATGGAGGTGATGGTTACGCCACAATGGCTTCATAAACCGTAAAGGCGGGTTCCACGCATGAATGGCGTAGTGCATACTCCCATAAATCAGGTATCCCAAGATAAAGCCGGGGAAAAACATAAACGTGATTTCACGCAGGAAGATATATTGTACACCAAAAATGGCGGACGCGAGTATCAGGCTTGGTACCGGAGGCATAAATAAACGCTGTTTGTCTCTGGGGTACTCATGGTGGTTACCATGCATTACATAAATAAAACGCTGCACCCTGGGGCTGTCGCTCGCAAAGTGAAACAGAAACCGGTGCATGATATATTCAAAAAAAGACCAGAATAACATGGCCCCAAAGAATATACCTGCTACTGAACCGGGTGTAAAGCCTAAGGTATTGTGGCTATAGTAAAGCATGTAGCCAATAATGGGCAAATATAGCCCCCAGATCACCAACGGATGCGTTTTGGTAAGCATCTCAAGATACTGGCTTTCAAATAATCTTGCCTGTCCTTTGTTCTTAATCTTTTCAAACTTCATAACTCCCAAATTTTAGAGTGCAGTTACGGGATATGAATAAAACCTTCCTTATCTACCCTGGCAGCCGCCTCAAAAATGATGCGCATTTTGAAGATGGATGCCACTATCGAACGCAAAAATACAACGTTCATGTATTATTTCGCTCACTATATTACTCTATAAGGCTATAAATAATATTTATTCCCTCCTGTCAATCTCTATAGTTTATCTTAAAATTTTGCAGGTCGGGTTTATGCTTCCTCCTGCGTTGTAATTCATACCTGTAAATTATTTCCCCCACTTCCTTAAAGAAGGGGTGCCCATTTTCCTCATATTCGTATTTATCATCATTCAAAATACCATCCCTGTTTACATAAATATTCCCGGTGAGCATAAACTCCACCTGGTTTTTAAAGTCAACGATATAGGCCACGTCAGTAAGGAAACCGTAGGACCAGCCAGCTTTATTAAATACACGTATATATGGCGGAATGTTCTTTTTACCGGCCTTGAAAAAAAAGAATTTTGTAAAACTGTCGTAATATTCAGCGGTGTCATATTTCGGCCACAAAGTTTCAGACGGATACTGCGACATATAACGGTATAAAAAACGGTAATCATCTTCCGTAATATCAAACCGTTGTGATGCCGGGACACTCGCAGGAAACAATACCGATTGCAGCATTTGCTGCAAATCCATAAGCGGCAGGTTATTATGCTTTGTGAAGTCCATAGGCGAAAAAACCAGCTTATCATTTTTATCCAGGTACCCCTGTCCCAGCGTTACCTTCCGGCTGTAATCAAAGGTAAGGGTATCGTATGCAACCGGTTGTTCGTATATCACCTTCCCGTTATCCACAAAACGCACGGGATTGGTATGCCGGTTTTCTTCTTCCGTAAGCGGCATAAACCGGCGTACAATACGTACATCTTTATACCCTTTTGCCCATAACTTTTCGTGAATGGTTTGCTGACCAACAAATTCATACAACCTGTTATAGGCATCGTTATCACTGATGAGGAATATTTTTTTGATATAGTGCTCCACCGATGGCAACAGGTTACTGGCAGAACTATCTGTGTGCACGGTTACCTGTCCGTCCCAGGCGCTGTCGGTTAGCATAGGCGTATTCCTGTGAAGGCCGGGAACCTGCAATTCATGCATTTTTTCCAGTGCCAGCAAAGCAATAGGCAGCTTTACCGTACTGGCGGGATTGAAGTACTTGTTCCCGTCCACTTCCAGGTAATAGCTCTTGAAATGTGGCCTGTTGCGGGCATCCCGGTCTATTTGCGTATAAATAAGCTGGTAACGGAATGAATCAGGATATTGCAGCACATGCCGGAGGGCCGGAGGCGCTTCACGGTCCAGCAGGTTTTTCAGCAGCGTATCTGTGCGGGGTTGTGCCTGCACAACGAACAATTGGCCATACATCAGGAGTAGCAGCAAACAGCAACGCATATTGGTGGTTCTGTTTATAAATATAAAGTAATTCGCTGGCAGGACACAAAAAAATAGCCAATGCTTTTAACCGCCATTCTTATATTTGATCCTTCATACAACCAGAACAATTACCAAACCATGAAACTAGTAAGTTATTTAAGAGAAGAAACAGATCAACTGGCCATCCTGGTGGACGGGCTGTTATACAATACACAGGAGCTGTACCCGGATCTTCCCAATAATATGGGCATGTTCCTGATGATGTGGGAAGATGTGATAGACATCGCCAAACGCGCTGATGCCCTGCTGAAAGAAGGGAAAAATCCCAGCTCCGCTATCGGTATCCCCGTAAACAGCGTACAGCTGCTGTCGCCCGTACCGTTCCCTACTTCCTGCAGGGACGGATATGCTTTCCGCCAGCACGTTGCGGCCGCACGCCGCAACCGCAAGGTGCCCATGATCCCCGAATTCGATCAATACCCGATATTTTATTTTACCAATCATAACGCTATCCAGGGTCCCGGCGAAATTGTATGCATGCCCGACCATTTTGAAAAACTGGATTTTGAACTGGAAGTAGCCATCGTCATTTGTAAGGCAGGCCGTAATATCACCGCCGCTGAAGCCGATGACTATATCGGTGGATACATGATCATGAACGACATGAGCGCACGCACCCTTCAGATGGAAGAAATGCTGCTTAACCTGGGCCCCGCCAAAGGCAAGGATTTCAGCACCGTAGTAGGTCCCATGCTGGTAACTGCCGATGAACTGGAACCCCTGAAAATACCGGCGAAAGACGGACATACCGGCAACAACTTTAACCTGAAAATGACCTGCAAAGTAAACGGCATCCCAGTGAGTGAAGGCAACATGGGCGATATGGACTGGACCTTTGCGGAAATTGTGGAACGCTGCGCCTATGGCGTTAACATCTTGCCCGGCGATATTATCGGCAGTGGCACGGTGGGCACCGGCTGCTTCCTGGAACTGAACGGTACCGGCAAACTGAATGATCCGGACTATACCGAACAATGGCTGCAACCTGGTGATGTAGTGGAAATGGAAGTTACCGGCTTAGGTACCTTATCCAATACTATCGTAAAAGAAGATACCGGCTTTTCGCTGCTGGCCCTTAAGAAAAAAGCATAACCATGCAGATAGATCCATCACAGGTGAAAACAAGTGAGCTGCATGCTTACCTCCTGGGTGCGGTTTCTCCCCGCCCCATTTGCTTTGCCAGCACAATAGATGCGGATGGGCAGCCAAACCTGTCGCCCTTCAGTTTCTTTAACGTATTTGGCTCCAATCCCCCTACACTGATCTTTTCACCATCGCGCCGCGTACGTGATAACACGGTAAAGCATACACTGGAAAATGTATACGCCACCAAAGAGGTGGTCATCAACATGGTAAGTTATGGTATGGTGCAACAAGCCTCTTTGTCGAGCTGCGAATATCCCGCTGGTGTAAATGAATTTGAAAAAGCCGGCTTTACGCCGTTGAAATCTGAAAAAGTACAGCCTCTCCGGGTAAAAGAAAGCCCGGTGCAAATAGAATGTATTGTAAGAGAGATCATTGAAACCGGGCAGGGTGGCGGCGCGGGAAACCTGGTTATCTGCGAGCCGGTAATGCTGCATATCAACGAAAACATACTGGATATCAATGGTAAAATAGATCCGCATAAAATAGACCTGGTAGCCCGTATGGGGGGCGACTACTATTGCCGGGCCTCCGGCGATGCCGTATTTGAGGTAGCAAAACCTAATACCAAACTGGGCATCGGCGTTGATGCGTTACCGTTGGCCATCAGGAATAGCCACATTCTTACCGGCAACCACCTGGGGCAACTGGGTAATGTTCATGAAGTTCCTTTTGTAGATGCCGCCTTTCATGATGATCATCTCAAAAATATCATCCAGTATTACAGCGTAACACCGGATGAAATGGAAAAAGAGTTGCACTATTATGCAAAGAAGTTGCTGGATGAAGGAAAGGTAGCCGCAGCATGGCAGGTATTACTGGCCGGCAGCTATTAAGCCGCAAAATAAAAAAGGAAAGGGGCGGGAGATCATCATCTCTGCCCCTTTCCTTTTTTATCGTTGGTACTATTTTGCTCCGAATACTTTCTTCAGCAGGTCAGTAGTTCTGGCTGCGGGATTGGCACGGATGGCCAGTTCCTCTTTCGCTATCTGGTCAAATAAAGCATTTACGGCCATGGTGGTCACGTAGTCCTGTAAGTCGGGATTTACTTTATTGAAGGTAGTAGGCAGCTTATTGTAGTTATTCACGATATCCGCATAATAACGGGTAGCGCTGGTGCTGTCGAGCGATTTCTTAATCACCGGCATGAAAGCGGTTTTCAGGGAATCTGTTGTTTTGCTTTTAAAGAAATCAGTGGCAGATGTATTTCCTCCTTTCACGAGGTTCAGTGCATCGGTGAGGGTCATTTGTTTAATGGCGCCTACAAAGATAGGTGCGGCATAGCCCACTGCTTTTTCCGCGGAGCGGTTGATTTGCAGGATAGCCTTATCTACCTGGCTGCCTAAACCAATTGCCCGTAAGGTGTTGCCAATTTTCACAGCATCTTCCGGCAGTAACAGTTTATATACATCACTTCCAAAGAAACCATCTTTTTTATTCAGCTTTGCAATACCGGCAGCCACGCCTTTAGCCAAAGCTTCCTTGATTCCGGAACCTGCGTCAGATTCAGTCAAACCAGCAAGGGAAGTACTACTACCGGTACTCGTGCTGCTACTCTTGTTGGTGGCCGTTTCCAGCTGTTTACCCAGCTTCTTCAGGAACTGGGCCTGGGTGGCCTGCAGGCTAAAGAAACCCAGCAATACCAATAATGAACGTTTAAGCATAGTGTTATTATAAATATTAATATCTTTCAAAAGTATAAATTATTCGTGTAAAGTCAACAGTGGTATATGTGTTTGATACGCCAGTTTGGAAGTACGGCTGCGTTTAAAGATGCTTTCAAATAAACCGTGTTTTTTAGGAATAGTGAGAATAAGGTCTGCCTTATTTTCTTCGGCAAATTCCACAATTCCTGCTACTACATTGGGATTATCGATGAAATGGTACTCCGGATGGAAATCTTCCAGCAGGGTATCCAGCATCAGTGTTTCAAAAGGTGTATCGGTGCTGAAATGCCTGCTTTCATGATCTATATTGATTACATGCAGTTCCGCATTAAAAATATGCAATAGTTTTTTCAATGGTTCCACGGGAGTGGTTTCCGCCACCTTCCGCAGATCTGCTGCAAAAACAATTTTTTCTATGGGTTTATACTTTGCTGATTGGGGTACCACCAGCACCGGGTAGCTGGTATTTTTCACTACGTCAATGGTATTGGAACCAACCAACACTTCTTCCAGTTTACTGCCGCCGGTAATGCCCATTACAATCAGGTCGGCGTTCTCATTTTTACATACTTCTTCAATAGTAGCTGCCAGCAGGGTGTTATCCGCACGTGTAAGCAGCGTGGTACCTTCCCGGATGAGAGGGCTCAGCTCTGCCTTCATCTTTTCCAAACCTTCCAGGCTGGCGTCTCTCAGATCCTCCGGATTCACCATCGGAATCGCCGTAGGTACATCCGGAATTGGTACAATCAGCTCATATGCGTGGTACAATACAATGCGGGTGGCCTCTAAACTGTTTCCCAGGGCAATAGCGTAGGTAGCGGCATTATAAGCGGTATCAGAAAAATCAGTGGGTACTAAAATTGTTTTCATATGGGCTAATTTTAAGATACTAATAAGCACTACTTAAAGTTAACGATGTGCATTGGTATATGAACGCTTCATGAAAATTTAATGCCACATTTATATCATATAAACAAAAAGGCGAATGACCGTAGCCATTCGCCTTTTATTTTATTAAGATGATTTTATTTCTGTTGTTCCGGCTTCATCTGCGGGAAGAAGAGTACATCCTGGATAGATGGCTGGTTAGTCATCAACATGGTTAAGCGGTCGATACCGATACCAATACCTGAGGTAGGCGGCATCCCGTATTCCAGGGCGCGTAAGAAGTCGTAGTCAATATACATGGCCTCGTCGTCCCCACGTTCCATCAGTTTCACCTGTTCTTCAAAACGTTCACGCTGATCGATAGGATCATTCAGTTCACTGTAGGCGTTGGCAATTTCCTTACCATTCACCATCAGCTCAAAGCGTTCTACCAACCCCGCTTTGCTGCGGTGTTTCTTGGTGAGCGGGCTCATTTCTACCGGGTAATCGGTAATGAAAGTAGGTTGAATATAATTGCCTTCGCATTTTTCACCAAAGATCTCATCTATCAGTTTTGCCTTGCCGAATTTGGCGTCCACGTGGATTCCCAGCTGTTTGCATACATCGCGCAGCTGTGCTTCATCCATATTGGCGATATCAAAACCGGTATGTTCCTGTATCGCTTCATACATAGATACCCGGCGGAATGGCGCTTTAAAATCAATGGTTGTATCACCGACCTGCACGGTGGTGGTGCCATGTAAGGTGAGGGCAATTTTTTCCAGCAGTGATTCGGTGGTGCGCATCATCCACTCGTAGTCCTTGTAGGCGGCGTACATTTCCATTACCGTAAATTCCGGGTTGTGGGTACGGTCCATTCCTTCGTTACGGAAATCTTTTGCAAACTCATATACCCCTTCAAAACCGCCTACGATGAGTCGTTTCAGGTATAACTCGTTGGCTATACGCAGGTAGAGCGGCATATCCAGCGCATTGTGGTGCGTAACAAACGGGCGGGCAGTAGCGCCGCCGGGAATAGGCTGCAGGATAGGCGTTTCTACTTCCAGGTAACCCAGGTTATTATAGAAGTCGCGGATCGTTTGCATCATCCGGGTACGCTTGATGAACACCTCTTTTACTTCGGGATTGATCACCAGGTCCACGTAACGCTGGCGGTATTTGAATTCCGGATCGGTTACTTCATCAAAAACTTCTCCTTCTTTCTCTTTCACAATAGGCAATGGACGCAACGATTTGCTCAGGATGGTGATTTCTGTGGCATGAATAGAGGTTTCACCGGTTTTGGTAATAAATACATACCCTTTCACCCCGATAAAATCGCCGATGTCCAGCAGTTTCTTCATTACAACATCGTAACCGCTTTTGTCTTCACCAGGGCAGATATCATCCCGGCGAACATATATCTGGATACGGCCCGCGCTATCCTGAACCTGGACAAATGAGGCCTTACCCATGTCGCGCTTGTTCATCACGCGGCCTGCCAGGCATACGGCCTGGAATTGTTCCTTTGTTTCTTCCGAATAATTGGCTTTTATATTTACGGAAGTATCATTAACCGGGTACTCAGCTGCAGGGTAGGGGTCTATACCTAAATTATGCAGTTCCTGTAATTTCTCCCGGCGTATAATCTCTTGCTCAGATAATTGTGTCATGTAGTAATTTAATTGCACTAATGGAGTGCAAAAATAGTAAAAAGGGCTGTAAGACTACAGCCCTCTTATTTTTTGACCATATCCTATGAAAACCAGACTAAAGATAACCGCTTCCACTGCCATTTACAGCCCTAATTAACCGGCGCGGGGAAATCTTTCATATCTGGTGGTATTTGACTTGTCCCCGGCTTACACGCGCCGCCCGTTTGTGTAAATTGTGACCGCTATTTTTTAGTTATGCTTATTTTCGTCCGCTAACGACAACAAAACAACCACCTGATATCTTACAAATGATGAGAAGCGAACAATGGTTAAAACCAGCCACTATCAGCAGTATAGGCTTACTGCTGCTGACTGCCCCCTGTTTAAAGGCCCAGCAAAAGCAGGACCTCACCTATGAACAGGCTTTTAAAGGCAAAGCTACCCATATCACCAAACCATTACCAGCCATCCGCGACTGGGCAGATGGAGAACATTACCTGGAAATGCGCCCGGATGAGGCAAATGGCCGCATGCAGGCATGGTCTGTAGATGCCCGCACCGGCAAAGCCACCATTTATACGGCCCCGGTAGACGGTCCCAGTGTAGAAGTACGTGAAAAGGATGTATTCTATAAAGCCGCCGATGGCAACACAGTTCGTTTGACCAACGACGACGCAGAGGAAAAGAATCCAACCCTGTCGCCGGATGGAAAATATGTGGCATTTACCCGCAATAATGACCTTTACAGCGTGGAAGTAGCTACCAAAAAGGAAACCCGCTATACTACCGATGGTTCTGATGTAATATATAATGGATGGGCATCCTGGGTATATTATGAAGAAATCCTGGGCCGTCCCACACATTACCGCGCTTTTTGGTGGAGTCCTAACAGCCGGCAGATCGCCTACATGCACTTTAACGACACCAAAGTGCCGGTATTCCCTATCTACAGCGAAAAAGGACAGCACGGATACCTGGAAAACACGCGTTATCCCAAAGCCGGCGACCCCAATCCCGCTGTGAAAGTAGGCGTGGTACCCGTTACGGGTGGCCCCACCGTTTGGGCCGATTTTAATGAAAACGACGATCAGTACTTTGGTATGCCTTTCTGGACCGACGATAGCCGGCAGCTGTGGATGCAATGGATGAACCGCGGACAGGACAACCTCAAAATATACAGCATCAACCCGCAAAGCGGCGCCAAAAAGGAAATCTATGATGAAAAGCAGAAAACCTGGATCGATTGGTTCGATGCCGTTCCTTTCGTGCAAAATAACCAGGGATTCCTGCTGCAAAGCGATAAAACCGGCTGGTCACATCTCTATCTCCATAATATGGACGGCTCCCTGAAAAAACAACTGACTTCCGGTAACTGGACCGTGAAAGAAGTACTTCAGATAGATAATAAGAATCAACTGGTATACTTCACCGCCCGTAAAGAAGCCTCCACCCGCTTCGATCTGTATAAAGTGAGCATGAAAACCGGCGCACTTACCCGGTTAACCAACGGTAATTATAATAATGTAATCAAACTGGCGCCGGGAGGTAAATACTTTATTACTACTTATTCCAACCTGCAAACGCCTTCAAAAATGGCACTGCTGGACAACAATGGCAGGCTGGTGCGGGAATTAGGCGATAGTAAAGGAGAAAACTTTGACGATTTCAACCTGGCCAAAACAGCATTGAAAACATACAAAACCCGCGATGGACTGGTACTTCCTCTTACCATTACCATGCCCGTGCACATGGAACCAGGTAAAAAATACCCGGTCCTGATCAGCATTTACGGCGGTCCAAATGCCGGTACCGTATACGATACCTGGAAATATGGTAATGTGCAGCAATGGTGGGCGCAGGAAGGCGTGATCCAGGTAGCCATCGACAACCGCAGCAGCGGACAGCTCGGCAAAATGGGCATGAACTATATTCACCGCCAACTGGGTAAACACGAAATCGAGGATTATATGGACGCTGCTACCTGGCTTCGTTCCCAACCCTGGACCGACACCGGCAAAATATGCATGACCGGTGGTAGCTTTGGCGGTTATATGACCTGTATGGCCCTCACCTATGGCGCCGATGTATTTAACTATGGGATGGCCAACTACGCGGTAACTGACTGGCAATTGTACGACAGCCACTATACAGAACGCTATATGGATACACCCGCAGAGAATCCCGAAGGCTATAAGGCTACCTCAGTAATGACCTATGCCGATAAGTATAAAGGGCTGATCCGTATTGTACATGGTACAATGGACGACAATGTGCATATGCAGAACTGTATCCAGCTGATCGATAAATTGGAAAATCTCAATAAGCATTTCGAGTTTATGCTGTATCCCGGCGAACGTCACGGATGGGGTGGCCTAAAAAGCGTCCATTCTTCCGGTGAGTCTTACCGCTTTATTTATAATAACCTCCTGGATAAACCTTATCCGGCGCTATTCACTAAATAGGCACACTGCTATAAAACCGCTACGGCTTAACATACAGATATACGCTTGTATCTGTTTGTTAAGCCGTAATGTTGTTTATCTGTTTGGAAAATAACCGGAGAAAGAGAAAGGCAGAGGGAAAAATAGGACTTCAGAAAAAAGAAACAGGGCTGCAAGACTACAGCCCCGAAAAATTTTAACCATATCTTTATTGAAAAACCTATACCAAAGGTGGCCGATTTTTATCACACTGCGATGGCCATTCTAGTGAATGATATATTTTATCCGGTAAACGTATCAAAAGTGAAGGTGAACGTATGAGGGCAAAAAACACTTCATGATAAGCTGGTATGTGAGTACGGGCACACAATAAATTGATTATCAGCCTAAGAAGGTGTTTAAACAGTTATTTGCCATTTTTCGGCTTTGGGACTGGAAAAAAGCAAAAAAAAGGGCTGGTAAGAATACCGCCCTTGTAATAATTTTAACCATATCCTATGAAAAACCTAGAACAAAGATATACCGCCGATTTTAGGAATAGGTTTCATTTCCGTGAACGATGTATTATTGTTCGTAAACTGATGATAATGGATAATGTGTTATTATATTATTTTAATAATAATATTATTAAAATTCAGAATTATAAGATTTAAATATCTATAATCAACTGATAATTATAAAATAGAGAAGTTTACACGGTTTATTATTAAATCTATTTAAGCTATCCGTTGCCCGTTAAGCACTTTCCTGTCCGGCTGAAGTAATACAATTTCCTTGTTATCGCCTACAGCGCCCAAAACCAGGCATTCCGACATAAAGTTTGCAATTTGCTTTGGCGGAAAGTTCACCACCGCCACAACTTGCTTTCCGATCAGGTCCTCTTTCTGATAGAGATGGGTGATCTGGGCAGAGGATTTCCTGATTCCCGTTTCCGGGCCAAAATCTATCAATAACTGATAGGAAGGATTACGGGCTTTAGGAAAATCGTTCGCCTCCAGGATAGTGCCCACTCTCATTTCTACTTTTTCAAAATCGGGCCAGCTGATAGTTTCCATGCGCTAATTTTTCGCCTAATATAGCCATCCCGGCTGAAGTTTAAAACAGCTTTGCCAGCGGCGCTTATAAATTATCTTCAAATGTTATGAATGGTAACAAACAATGCAGGAAACATGGCAAACTGGCATAATTATTGACTTTTTATCCCAAATTTTAGGTTAAAAAATAGGTTAAAGCGAAAGAACCCCACCTGCATAGGTGGGGTTCTTTCGTATATAGCTTTACGTTAGTGAGATCAGTTGAGGGCAGCAGTACTGTCCTGTACTGTAATAGGACCGCTCACCTTTAGTATTTTCTTTACACTGAAATCCTGATTGGCTTCCAGTCCCCATCCATGCAGCGAGTCGGTAGGCGTTTTGATAAACACTTCTTTAGTAGAGTAGAAGATCTTTCTTTTAGGATCCCAGTTCAGTTCTTTCGTATCCAGACGCTCGCCCTTCTTATTAATTACAATCACGCTATCCGACAGGAACACATCTCCATCATCTTCCATAAATTTTCCTTTCTTGGCCGATAATGTGCTTTCCAGCCCCAGGCTGTCGTTATACATAAATACTTTCAGCCCGTTATTAAAGGCCACATAGGTTGGCTTATCCAAACCACGCTCCATAGTGGGCCCCGTTAATTTTGCATTCACCTTTCCACCCTGGCTGAATATGATTACAATATCCTGCCCGTTTTCGGTGGCTGCCTTTTTGGAATCCAGTTCCATCACCGCATCAATATCATTTTCGCAGCTACTAACGGCAATGGCTATAATAAAAAATAAGATGGCTCTTTTAATCATTTGAATGAATAATACTTCAAAGATAGGAATTCGCTTTCAGCTTAATGCAGCGGAGATATAAGCGTATTTTGTCTTTCTCAGGATTACGCTGATTTTATTGATTTTAAGGATTTGATCACTTTGGATTTTAAATGATTTGGGGAGATATGAGCGGGTATATTCGCTTATATCTCCCCAAATCTTAAAAAATAAAATCAGTATAATCAGCGTAATCCTGAGAAAGACAAAATACGCGCTGTGCAAAAAAGTTATTCGTATTTACGCTTGATAAACCATTTATCACTCAGGGTAAAGCCCAGCGATATACGGTAGATATTTTCTTTCAGGATGGTTTCGTTGTTGCCGCGGTGAGCAACTTCAAACGCCAGGTTGATCATACTGTACTGGTTGGAATAAGGCATGCGGCGTACGGGTAAACCAGCGCCCACCGTGAAGCCCATTGTAGGCATATTTACGCCTTCCAGCTGCAGGTAATCTTTCCCATAGTAACCACCCAGGCGATACGCTACCCTGTTCCAGTAACCGCTTAGTGCAGTTGCATTGGGTACAAACTGTCCGCCGATAGCAAGCTTCCAGGAATTCTGCAGGGAATCTTTATTACCAAAGTTTTTATAATTCTCCCACTGGCTGGAATTAAAGTCTACCCCAACCATCCATTTATCAAATTTGCGCAACATGATACCTGCGCCAAACTCTTGCGGAAACACCACAGTTCCCCTGTCGCCTTTCGCATAGTGAACGGTATCCTGTGTAACATAGTTATTGGAAGATGCGTCGAACTGCACGGTTTCATTGAGTATTTCCTGGCGGGCATTCATATTTTGCTTCAAACTTCCGGAGGCGCCAAACGTCAGATCCATATCCGTTTTCAGCTTGGCCCTGTACTGCACGCCCAATTTATAGAAAAAGCTGTTGTAGGAAGTACGGAACATGCGGTGGGAAGCATACATGGTAGGATCAGGGAAGGTAAGACGGGTATTGTTCTCGATGTTACCGAACAGATAACCCAGGTTTACACCCACGCTGAAATGACCAAAACGCACACCTGTACCGGCATATAACTGGTATAGACCGCCACTTCCTTCATATTTGCTGGTGAGCGGAATCCTCAATGTATCAAAGAAGGTGCCGGTACCTGATTCCTGGATGTTATAGGAAACCCTGGTTACCGGGCGAAGCCCCAGATTTAATCCCCATTTGTTGGTAATCAGCGGAATACCCAACTGCAGGTAAGAGAGTGTACCGAATCCGGAACTAAATTTTGCCCCCTGGTCTGTGATAGAGCGGGCGCCACCTTCCACTCCTACATCAAAGGTAGTAAGCAGCAGGCTGGAGTAGCTGGCCGGATTAATAAAGTTGACTGATTGCGGATCACTATAAGCCTGAGAAACGCCTCCCATTCCACGGTTTACCGTGTTCTGGTTATTATGCAGATCTCCTAATCCGTAGCGGGAATATGGTGAATTGTCCTGTGCGATAGCCTTATTTGCCAATAGAAAAAAACTTCCAAGCAGGCAAAGAATACTGACTTTTGTCCAATGCATTTAGTATCAGAATTGAGTTTAAGCCCTTATTCCAGTGAAAATATGGGTCTGCAAATATCTACTTTTTAAGGCGGGAAGCAAAAAAATCCAAAAAACCACCTGTTAAATGCACGTTAAAGTTGCGGTCATGATGCCCGGAAAAGCAAGTCAGGCGGGCATCTTCATAAAAATTATAAATTATCGGCAGATAAGTTCCTGAAGTGACCATTCAATAAAACACGCTCTTTCAGCCTTTCCATCTCCGCCATCATGGGAATTACCTTGTGCAAATGCCGCTTCAGGTACTCCAGCCGCTGTGCTTCGTAGAAAAGATGGAGCATTTCATATTCCTCATCAAGCGACAGCCCCGCATGGTGCGCCAGGTCGTATGAACTGAGCTGGCTGTCTTCTTTCTTAAACGATTTATGGATCTGGAGGATAGCATGCAATTCCCGGACGCCATGCAATACTTCCTGCAGCAACCGGTTATTGCCGGCTTCATTATTCTCCGGGTAGTTTACAATGGCCCCGGCATACAATTTCTCCGGAATTTCCGAAACATGCTCCAAAATGCGAAAAACACTGTCTCCAACGGTAATTATGTCCATTTCCCCGCTCTCATATATTTTTTCTACCTTTTTTATTTGGACGAGTGTTCCATATTCCATAATTTTTTTATTTATTACAACTGGAATACCAAACGGCTTTTGCTCGGCCAAACAGGCTGCAATTAATTGCTTGTACCGGGGCTCAAAAACATGCAGATTCAACTGCTCTCCCGGATACACTACAATTCCAAGCGGAAATATGGAGATAAAATTCGTCATCTGTATTAATTATTCGCCATCGGACTGACGACCAATATACGCCAGGCTGATAAATTTATCTGGAAAAGGCCGAAAGATAATTATCTCTTTTTCGTAAAAAGTTGTAATATCTTCGCTTAAGCATTTAGTTATATATAAATATATACCTGACAATTATTCAAACTGATTAACATGCCAAGATTTGTGATAGACTGTGAAAGAATGAAATATCCGAACAACGGTCTATATACTTATTGCAGCGAACATTGGCCAAACTCTGATGCAGCTGATCTCTCCTCCCGAGGAGTTGTACTTCTATCTGCCCTCCTATAAAGAAACACTTTTTTCAAATCAGGCACATTACAAACAAAAAGCATGGCATAAACTGTGGATGCCCTATTCAAAAGATATTCAGCTCTGGCATACCACCTACCAGCTTTCCGACTACATTCCTTCATCACCCGACATAAAACGGGTATTAACTATACATGATCTCAATTTCTTATACAAGCCTAACTATAAACACAAAATATCGGGCCAGCTGGCCAAAGTACAGCGGATGATCAATAAAGCTGATCATCTTATTACTATTTCAAATTATGTAAAGGAAGATGTTTTACAACATCTTGAAATAGGAGATACCCCATTGAGCGTTATCTATAACGGTTGCGATGTAAAATCATTCCCCTCATTTAACGCCCCGCTTTACCGTCCCTCCCGGCCGTTTCTTTTCACCATTGGTACCATCTTACCCAAGAAAAACTTTCATGTCATTCCGCGACTACTGAAAGACACTGATTATGAATTGATTATAGCAGGAAACGCAAATACCACCTATCAAAAACAGATCCTGCAGGAAGCAGCCGCCTACGGTGTGCTGGACCGGGTTAAAATTATCGGTCCCATTGATGAGAAAAGCAAATACTGGTATTTCAGCAATTGCGCCGCGTTTGTATTCCCGTCTATTGCAGAAGGCTTTGGCATTCCTGTAATAGAGGCTATGCACTATGGCAAACCGGTATTCCTTTCTGATAAAACCAGCCTGCCCGAAATTGGCGGCAACCTCGCCTACTACTTCGAAAATTTTGACCCTGCCTACATGCGGGATGTTTTCGATAAAGGAATGGCTCATTACGAAGCTACCCAGCCAATGGCTGCTCTTAAAAAGCATGCCGACAGCTTCAGATGGGAGGAGATAGGAGGACAATATCTTGATATTTACCGGTCGTTGATCGCGTAAACAGGGATACCGCTTATTTTTGTTCTTTAAATTCTGTAAACAATAAAATGTACCAGCAGCATATACCCGGACTCTTAAACGGAAATATCAAATCACTGGCCCGTTGCATTTCCCTTGTTGAAAACGAAGCAACGGGATATGAACAGCTGCTGGAACAAATACCCGTGACTGACCATACCAAAGTAGTGGGTATCACAGGCCCTCCCGGTGCAGGTAAAAGCACGCTTGTAAATGCGCTCATTACTCAATTACTGGAACAGGATAAAAGCGTAGCTATCATAGCGGTAGATCCTTCTTCGCCCTTCAATTTCGGCGCCCTGCTCGGCGACCGGATCAGGATGAGCCAACACTTCAACCATCCAAAGGTATTTATCCGCTCCATGGCCACCAGGGGCGCCCTTGGCGGATTAAGCCCTAAAATTATAGAGGTGAGTGATCTTATTAAAGCAGCTGCATTCGACTATCTCTTTATAGAAACGGTAGGTGTAGGTCAAAGTGAAGTGGAAATAGCCGGTATAGCAGATACAACTGTTGTGGTAGTAGTTCCGGAAGCCGGCGATGAGATCCAGACCATGAAAGCAGGGTTAATGGAGATCGCAGACATCTTTATTGTGAACAAAGCTGACCGCGACAATGCAGATGCTTTTGTGAAAAATCTCCGGCTGCTCGCACATAGTAAACATCAGGGTGACTGGGAAATTCCGGTGATCAAATCCGTGGCTATCCAACAGTCAGGCATACACGAAATTATACAGGCCATCGAAAAACATCACACTATCATCTCCCATCAACAACAAAAACATATCCTGCTGCTGGCAGAAAAAGCCTGGCAACTGATACAACAAAGGCGTATGAGAGATATCTCCAAACAAACCCTCCAACAGGAAATACAGGAACTTATCCGGCAAAAAGCGTTTAACCTTTATCGTTATATCAGCACTAAAAGCTAAGCATACATGCGCTACCTCTCCCTGATCACGGATGCATACCTGGTGGCCGCCAATCCGGACAACGCGGTTGCTATGAAAGCGTATATGCGCAACCAGTTTGAATACCTGGGTATAAGTGCGCCGGAGCGCCGTCTTATCAACAAAGGATTGAAAGCAACATATGGATTACCCGCCATTGGTGATATGCCGGTGCTGATAAAAGCATTGTGGAAAAAACCGGAACGTGAATACCAATACGCTGCCATAGATTTTATGCAAATGTTAAACAAGGAATGGCGCGCAGAAGATATCCATCTCTTTGAATACATGATAGTTCATAAATCGTGGTGGGATAGCGTAGATGCCATCGTGTCGTGCCTCGCCGGTCCGTGGCTGAAAAAATTCGGGGAAGAATGGCCCGCCACTACCAATCGATGGATCAATAGTGAAAATATGTGGCTGCAGCGTGCGGCCATTATACACCAGAACGCATACAAGCAACATACCAATGAACAATTGTTGTATCGCTATATAAAACAGTGCGCAAGTTCTAAAGAGTTTTTTATCCAGAAAGCCATTGGCTGGGCCTTGCGGGAGTATGCTAAAACAAACCCCGGCAGTGTGCGAAAATTCGCAGACAGTCACACGCTGGCGCCACTCAGCAGGCGGGAAGCACTCCGCAGAATTAATTAATAATTATGCCCTGGTTAGTTCCTGTCGTTTTTTACGTTTGAAGACAGCAATACCATAAGCCAGGATACAGGCAAGTATGGCAGGAAGCGCTGCATTAATATCATGCGTCATTTCCAACAGTAATATAATAGCTGTTAACACCGCCCGGGAAGTACCCGCCAGCATAGCTCCCATCCCCACCAGCACTACAATCCCTGCATTAATCATTAAAGACGGAAAAGCCATTTGCAGGGGCGCTCCAATCAACAAGCCCAACGCGCCTCCTATGATCAGCAATGGAATGATACCACCACCTGTTTTGTTGGCGCCGGAGAAGAAAATCCAGGCGATCCATTTCATAAAGGCCAGTGTAAAAAGAATCGCCAGCGTTACGTGTGCCTCCAGCAGGTCACGCACATAACCTTCGCCGGTGCCCAGTATCCGGGGGAAAATATATCCAATAATACCCGTAAGCAATGCCGCCAATAACAAATACCAGGCATTGTATTTAGTTAGCACGCCGAACCATTTACCAATAAGATGGTACAATGCTGTACTTAATCTTGCCCACAATCCCACTATTACAGCTACTATCATATAGCCTATCATGGCCTTTGCACTCATAGCCGGCAGTGCTGTAAAGCTTAATACAGGAGTGGTGCCACGATACAGGTAGCTTCCTGCGGCAGCAGTGGCTGCAGCTGCTGCAACCGGTAATATACTGGCAAGCGTCCATTCTGCCAGAAACACTTCCAATGCCAGGAGTACAGCCGCCACCGGCGCTCCAAAGAGGCTGCCTAAAGTACTGCACATGCCTGCTGTAAAAAGCAGTCTGCACTCGTCACTGGTGCAGCCAAATAATTTACCGATCCAGGCGCCTAAGCCCCCGTTAAATAACATGGCGGCATTTTCTACCCCCAACGGATTACCGGCGCCGATGGCAACGGTCAATCCCAATGCACGAAGCAGGAACGAAGTATACCGGGCTATGGCAACAAGGAACAGGGCGCCCGCCACCGGAATACCAATGATCCACAATTCCCGTTCTGTATTTTCGATCCCCCTGTATGCAGTATCTATTTCCCCGTAGTAAACCAGTGAAGCAATCGCATGGATTATGACGTTAATGCCCCATGCTGCAACAGCGCCTCCCGCTGCCACCACTATGGCTGCAACAGAAAGATACAAAGTGCGCGATGCCTTTTTACCGGGTACATCTGCAGGTTCATATGCTGCTGCCGGTACAACCGGTAAAC
The DNA here is from genome assembly GCF_050434025.1 of Chitinophaga sp. W3I9. Lineage (NCBI taxonomy): Bacteria > Pseudomonadati > Bacteroidota > Chitinophagia > Chitinophagales > Chitinophagaceae > Chitinophaga > Chitinophaga sp. W3I9. The sequence goes on along the minus strand of NZ_JBNPWC010000001.1, from coordinate 1,067,673 downwards.
CGTTTTTTGTTATTGCGTATAGCTTATTAATCATGAAAGGGGTATTATCAACCAGATTATCAAAGCTATATAGTTCATTGTAGAATCACAAATAATTTTTTATTAATGTATTTAATAGCTAACGTATAGGAATATACGTCATTATATTTATTGTTTTAGTTAGGCAACCTTATTATATTTGTAATAACCAATCCGTGACGGAAACCAAAATTCAACATGTATGAATGACGCTATGCACCAAGGCACAGCTGGCGCTGATAACCCCCAACCCTCACTGGATGCACAAACCCTGGTCAGATTAAAAAGGATGTTGTTATTCACCCATGAGGACGAGCAATACCTGATGATGGCAGGAAACATCCTCGCTGCACATACAGAAGACATTCTGAATAACTGGTATGATACCATACTAAAGAATAATTATCTCGCCACCTATTTTACCAGGAACGGTGCTCCCGACGTGGGGTACCTGCAATCGCTCCGTCCGCATTTCCGTAAATGGATCACTGATTTATGTAACCGCCAGGAAGGCAAGCCGTGGTGGCAGTTTGAAGAGCGGATTGCTGCACAGCTTCAGTTCAGGTCTTCAGCGGAGCATGATATGGACCCGTTGCCCATGGTATACTTACGTTACCTGTCTTCTTTTATATACCCCGTTTCCGAAGCAGGCCGGCCTTATTTAAGCAAACACGGGCGCCCGGCTGCTGAAGTAGAACGTATGCAGCAGGCCTGGTTCAAAGCAATAAGTTTTAGTGTATTGTTATGGGTATACCCTCAACCCCGACAACTCCCTTTTTAGTGTAACCATTTACGTTAGTATCAAAAGTATTCCTATGGAAGTTGCTGTATTCGACACTTATGTTAAGAAAAAAGATGGGAGATATCTTCATTTCGATATCATCGTTACAAAGGAAACCTCCTTTGATGAAGTACTGAATTATGGCAATACCTATCTTCAAACCAAAAAAGGAGAGGGGTTAATTGTTTCCCGGAAAGACTGCCGCTTTTGCCATATCACTGAAATTATACCACGCTGGGAAACCCAGATCCGGCAAAAAGGCTATTATATCCATGAATTGGAGGGTTGTCACTGAAAAAAGCCGGATTCACTCAGGAATGTCACTAATATGCTATTTCACACCATATATTTATATTGTACCTTGCCACACTAACTATAAGGACAGCAAGAATATATGGGGAAAGTTTCCACATTCAGCCCTGCACAGCAGGCAGAAGACACACCTAGTAAAGTAGTGGCCTCCCTGGAGCGATTATCAGAAGCCTTCCGCGTATTATTATGGCAGGAAGCAACTCAGTATGGACTTAGTCCCATACAAATCCAGGTACTTACCTTTTTACTACACTACCCGGAGGAAAAACGTACTGTAACCACCTTGGCATCGTACTTTAACATGACCAAAGCCACCATCAGCGATGCGGTAAAATCATTGGAACAGAAGAACTACCTGACTCGTAAGGCAAGCCCTACAGACACCCGGAGCCACACTTTACACCTGGTAAGGGAAGGAAAAGCGGTTGCCAGGAAAGTAGAGCAATTTGCGGATCCACTGCACGCAACCGTAGCACAGCTGCCATTGAAAGACCAGGCCGGACTGCTGGAGCAGCTCATGCAGCTGATTTACCAGCTGAATCAACAGGAAATTATTTCCACTCAGCCTATGTGCTTTAACTGTGAGCATCTCAACGAAAAGAAGGGTTACCACTGCAACAAACTAAAGATCTCTTTAAACAACGGTGGGTTAAGAATGGAATGTCCTGTTTTCAAACTCCGCGAAGAGTAGCCGTTATTATTGAACACGGGGCAACTGGCAGGTCATTTCATTGTCTCCGGCCACAAAGCCGAACTGCTCATATAATAAGCGTCCTTCTTTACTGGTATGCAGGCTCACCTTCCCGGTATTGCGTGCTTTAGCTTCATCGAGGATCTTTTGCAGCAGCGCTTTTGCAATACCTTTCCGCCGGAAGGCAGGAAGCGTGTATACGTTCAGAATATAGGCCACTTTGCCTTCAAGGTTGTGGTACAGCGGCGGCTGGTTATAAAAAACTATGCCCGCGCTGGCCACCACCTTGCCTTCTGCATCGGCAAACCAGTTTACAAAATTGTTTTTAGAGAGATGTTCTGTTAAGTAGACCCTTAGCTGATCCTTCAACACGGCATCCTGGGAGTTATCAGACTTAGGGTAAATTTCTTTCAGAAACTGCAGCCGCAAATGCACTAACTGCGGGATATCCGTGATATCCGCCTTTCTGTAGGTAATCATAGTTATTTTGGGTTATACGAAAATTGTCAGGCTTCTTTATTACTTCTCCACCACCGGAATGCCAGAAAACCTATGATAGCCAGGGGCGTTAGGGCCAGCATCAGAATACCATTGTTCAAACCTTTCGCCGGGCCTTCGCCCAGCTGCTGAGCCGTTTTAGTACACAGGGAACATTGCGCCATTACTGATCCGCTCATCACCGTCAAAAACACTGTCAGTAAAAACAAACCTGTCTTCTTCATAGTATTGTTGTTTGATCTCACAAAATTAGGCTATCTGTCTTAAAAAATCTCCTTAATTCTATCAGTGGTAATAGGGAGAAATCATAATATAAACAATCACACCCGTTACTGCCACATAAAACCAGATAGGCCACGTAATACGGGCAATTTTGCGATGACGCGGAATATCATTCTGAAAGCCGCGCAGCAGGGTGAAAAGCACCAATGGCACAATAATAGCCGCCAGTACGATATGTGTCAGCAACAGGAAATAGTAAATATAACGGATGCCGCCCAGCATGGCTTTTTCACCGGCATCCACAATACCGTTGTGATCCAGGTCGCCGAACCGGGTTTCTGTAGCCAACGCATGGTAAGTAACATACGACAGCAGGAACACGGCCGACAAACCCACTGCAATTAAATTGGTGATCTTATGGGCTTTTACATGTCCGTTCTTTATAAAATATAAAGTGGCCAATAGTAAAACGGCAGTGCTGGTATTGAGGATAGCGTGGAACAGCGGCAGTATCCTGATATCAAAACCAGGATGCATTTCCGGCTTGGGCAACACAAACAATAACGCCACCAATGCGGGTATAACTATCGATACGATGGTGATAGGCGTATTGAGATTTCTGTTCTTAAGTTCCATATCCACTAAATGTAAAAGGTGAATAAAGAAAGGTGAACAACCTTTCCTTATTCACCTTTCCTTTATAATTATTTTATTATTTCTCTCCGGAGAACAGCTTTTTGAGGAAGGCTCCAAAACCCGGTCGGTGTCTTTCTTTTGCCAGATGCAATATGGCGATATCACCAGCGCATCTTTTTACATCATTGGAATCAAGACCGTTATAATATCCCCGGATATTCCTGTTTTTGTCGATTAATACCAGCTTCTCGGTATGTATGAAGTCGTCCGGACCACCGTCTCCCTGTGTTACAGAAACAAAAAAGTCGTTTCTGGCGAGGTCGTAGATTTCTTTTTTACTACCTGTGAGCAGCCACCAGTTATCGGGATTTATCTGGTATTCGTAGGCGTACTTACGCAGCTTATCTACCGTATCCCTTTCCGGGTCTACTGAAAAGGAGAGGATCTGCAGCAAAGAATCATTCTTTACATAAGCGCTCTGTACCTTTTTCAGGTTCTTTGTTAAAGTAGGACAGATACTTGGACAGGAGGTGAAAAAGAAATCAACCAGTAACACTTTTCCTTCCATATCTTTCAAACTCACCTGTTCTCCAAGTTGGTTGGTAAGTTTAAAATCTCTGATCTTATGAAAAACGGTATCGTATGAAACTTTACCATCTTCAGAGATCGTATCTACTCTTTCCGGGATGAAGTATCCGGGTACAGGTACCACATTTTTTCCGTAGTGATCTACAATGAGATAACCCAAAAGCGGCACCAATATAGCCAACGACACTCCTAATAAAGCCCTGCGAGAGATGATCCTGATAGTTTATGATGAAATTAATAATGATGTCCTTCTTTTGCAGGAGCCTTTGGTGCTTCCACCGGCGTACCTGGTTTCAGGTCTTTCCGCATGTTTTTCCAGGAATCCCCTTCATACAGGAATGCAACGATAAACCATACAAATAACAGCAACGGAATCAATATGGTAAGGATCAGGTTCTTGATTTCGTGACCCAGGTGCATGAATTCAGCAACTATATAGAAAGCTTTCACCACGGTGAGACCAACGAAGATGGCATTCAGGAATACCCTGCTCGGGAAACCAGTTTCCAGATGTAAAAAGGCCAGACCTACTTCCACCATTGTGATACACAACAGGATCCAGAACGTTCTCCAGATTGTTTTGGTAGATGAATCGGCATGTGCAGCTTCATGCCCAGCCTCAGTATGTGTATGCTCCATTATTATTTAAATTAAATAAATTCTAAAAATCAGATTCCAAATAATCAACAACAAACCTTGTACTATTCTGCTTGTCTTTTACTCAGAGCAGGTAGAAGCAGGTGAATACGAATACCCAAACCAGGTCTACAAAGTGCCAGTACAAACCTACTTTTTCCACCATTTCGTAGTGACCTCTGTGCTCATAAGTACCTTTCAGTACGTTCGCAAGGATTACGATATTCAGGATCACACCGGAAGTTACGTGTAAACCGTGGAAACCGGTAATAGTAAAGAAGAAGTTGGTAAAGTTGGTAGATGCCAGTGTGCCGTCAACATTCATGAAAGGATTACGACCCCACCATGCACCTTCGTGGTACAGATGCGTCCATTCCCATGCCTGACAGCTCAGGAACGCGATACCACCAATGATGGTCCAGATCATCCATTTGGCCACTGCTTTTTTATCTCTCATGTGACCGGCGTGTACTGCCAGTACCATGGTTACAGAACTCATGATGAGAATGAAGGTCATCAAACTCACAAATACCAACGGTAAGTTGGCATGGCCCATGCCAGGGAAGGAGCGGAACACTTCATTCGGATCAGGCCAGGACGGACTGGAAAACCGGATGGTACCATATGAAATCAATAATGCGCCGAATGTGAACGCATCTGACATCAGGAAGTACCACATCATCAACTTACCATAGCTCACATTAAAGGGAGAATATCCTCCGGCCCACCATTTTTTCTTCGCTGTAACTGCTGTATCCATTGTTTGTTTTATAAAATTTTACAAAGTTTATCTGGCGATACTTAAAAAAATTAACAGGTAAATCCACAGTACGTCCACGAAATGCCAGTATGTTGCGGCTACTTCAATGGGCACTGCGCTGTAGGTCCGTACACGGGTTCTGTAAGCCCTGCCAAACATAATAAGCAGTGCTACTACACCACCCAGCACGTGCAGCATGTGCACTCCTACGATAACATAAATAAAAGAAGCGGAAACAGGCCCGTTGAGGGGCAGTCCTACCGACTTCAATTGTGAAAATCCTATCCACTGGCAGGCCGCAAACACCACACCCAAAAATGCTGTGAGGGTGATCAGTTGTTTGTAACGCTGCATATTCCTTTCTCTGAACTGCTTTAAAGCCAGGTGTATTGTTACGCTGCTGGTTAAAATTACGGCAGTGGATATCCAGAAAATATGCGGCAGTTCAAATGCCAGCCAGTTTGCCTGGGATCTTTTAACAATGTAAGCACTGGTAAACCCTATGAACATCATGGTAATACTACCCATGGCGATCCATAAGGAATATTTATGCGGATGTATTTTCTTACGTTGTTCTAATGTCATAGTATCCATCACTCCTCTTTTCATTTTACGCTTTGTCCAGCAGTTGTACCAGCTGAACAATTGTCAGATAAATATAAGATCCGAACATGAGCTTTCTCGCTGCAGGAACATCGTTCTTTCTGTACAGGTTAACTGCCCTGTAAAGGAAGAAACCTCCCGCCAGAATAGCCACTATGGCAGAAATGCTTCCAGTGATCTTCAGGAGGTATGGCGCTACGCCGGCGGGAATCAGCAACAACGTGTACATGGTGGCCTGTATGGCGGTGTACTTGTTAGGCTCTCCGCTGCCCGGCAGCATTTTAAAACCTGCCCTCGCATAATCTTTATACGCAATCCAGGCAATGGCCCAGAAATGCGGAAATTGCCACAGGAACTGGATAGCAAACAACGACCAGCCACCTTCGCTCAGGTTGTTGGCGCCGGCTGCCCAACCGATCAGGGGAGGCATGGCACCAGGAATAGCTCCTACCAGCACGGCAAGAGAGTTCCATTTTTTCCAGGGCGTGTACACAAAACCGTATAACACCAAAGATAACCCGCTCAATGCAGCACTTAACCAGTTAAAGCAGTACCCCATTACGAGGAGTCCCGCAACACCGGTTACCGCAGCCAGCGCTATCGCCTCGTTGTCGTGCATACGCCCGGAAGGCAATGGACGAACAGCGGTGCGCGCCATCAGTTTATCTGTCTCCTTCTCCCAAATCTGGTTAATGGTATTGGCTGATCCGGAAACCAGCAAACCACCAGCAAATAATAAAAGAACTTTTACTAAGTTAAACTCCACGCCAGGCACCAGCAGGTAACCAACCACAGATGAAAATACCACCATAAAGGTGAGATTAAACTTCATTAACTGAGAGTAATCTTTCACCTTGCTTGCTACCGCATATGATGACGACAATTTTATGGAGTTTTCTTGCAACATTTTTTTTCTAGCCACATCCCGGGTTTAAGTCCGGAACAAATTTACAAACATCACAGTGAACAAAATCCCGGAAGGAAGATTTTTCGCCTGAAAGGTGTCTTCCTGCCGGAATTCCGAACTATATTTTAGTGCGCTGATTCATTAGGTCCGATAGGCTCTGTTTGCGGAATGAAATCTCTTCCATCCTTGCTATAGTCATAAGCCCAACGGTATACTTCAGGAATTTCACCAGGCCAGTTACCGTGACCGGCATGGATAGGTGTAGTCCATTCCAGGGTAGTTGCGTTCCACGGATTCTGTGTGGTCATCTTTCTACCTTTGAAAATGCTGTAGAAGAAGTTGAACACAAACAGCAGCTGTACTGCAAATACCAGGATTACCACAATAGTGATGAACTCATTCAAACCACCAAACTGTTTGAAGGAAGCCCAGCCGGATACATCATAGTACCTTCTTGGCATACCCGCCATACCTTCGTAGTGCATTGGCCAGAAGATCAGGTAAGCACCGATCATGGTTACCCAGAAGTGGATATAACCAATGGTCTGGTTCATGAAACGGCCATACATTTTAGGGAACCAGTGGTAGATACCGGCAAACATACCAAAGAACGCAGATACACCCATTACAATGTGGAAGTGAGCGATTACGAACATGGTATCATGCAGGTGAATATCGATAGAAGAGTTACCTAACCAAATACCTGTTAAACCACCGGAGATGAAAGTGCTCACAAAACCGATAGAGAACAGGGAAGCAGGCGTAAAGTTGATATTACCCTTCCAGATAGTAGTGATCCAGTTAAATACCTTGATGGCAGATGGTACCGCAATCAATAAGGTTAAGAGTACGAAGAATGCACCCAGGAATGGATTCAAACCTGTTACGAACATATGGTGCGCCCAAACCAGGAAGGCCAGGATACAGATGGCGAACAGGGAACCGATCATCGCCAGGTAACCAAAGATAGGCTTGCGGGAACTTACCGCCAGTACTTCAGAAACCATACCCATCGCCGGGAGGATGATAATATATACCTCAGGGTGACCTAAGAACCAGAATAAATGTTGATAGAGAATAGCGCTACCACCTTCATTTGCCAGTGCTTTACCAGCAATAAAGATATCAGACAGGTAGAAGCTGGTACCAGCGTGACGATCCATGAGCAGCAGGATGAAACCTGACAGCAATACAGGGAAAGACAATACGCCCAATACAGCAGTGAAGAAGAATGACCAGATAGTCAAAGGCATTTTGGTCATCGCCATACCTTTGGTACGCATGTTCAGCAGTGTGGAGATATAGTTCAAACCACCCAGCAGCTGCGAAACAACAAACAGCGCCATACTGGTCAACCAAAGATCCACACCTATTTTAGAACCGATGGAAGCGTCTCCCAATGCACTCAGCGGCGGATACATCGTCCAACCTCCGGAAGCCGGACCTGTTTGAACAAACAGGGAAGCCATCATTACCAGGCTGGCCAGGAAGAAGAACCAGTAGCTCAAACAGTTCATAAAAGGGGAGGCCATGTCACGTGCACCTACCTGCAAAGGAATCAGCAGGTTAGAGAAGGTACCGCTCAGGCCGGCCGTTAATACAAAGAATACCAGGATGGTACCGTGCATTGTTACCAGTGCATAGTAAGCTTCCGCTGTAATGCGGCCACCTTTAGCCCAATGACCCAGGATACTTTCCAGCCAGGGGAAAGTGGCATCAGGAAAACCAAGTTGCAAACGGAACAGTACAGAGAAGAAAGCACCAATGATAGCCCAAACGATACCAGTAATCAGGAATTGTTTGGCGATCATTTTGTGATCCATGCTGAACACATATTTCGAAATGAAACTGTCTTCATGGTGGTGCTCATGATCATGATGATCATGCGCTCCGTGCATTACCTCCTGTTGACTGTGCAATGTTGCTTCGTTACTCATAATCGGTTCGGTTTATTATAAACTAACGCCCGGGAAGTATCGTCGTTTGTCAGTTTGTCTTTTTAGTTTTTAATTGTACTCCGTCAAAAATTCTTCTACACAAAATTACAGCTTACTGAATATTTGCAGCTACTGCTTTTTGTGTGCTATCTGCTTTGGCTTCGCCGGCAGGCGCAGCCGGAGCTGCAGTGTCAGCGTGTGTCAGGCTGTATGTTGATTTCTGGGCAGCTACCCATTTATCATATTCTGCCTGAGTTTCCACCACTATCACGCCTCTCATGGAGTAGTGACCGCTACCACACATCTGATCGCAGGAAATTTCATAGGTGAAATCCGGGTTACCGGTTTTTTCCTTCATTTGTTTAGTAGTGTACTTAGGTGTAAACCACAGGGTAGTAGGGATACCGGGAACCGCATCCATTTTCATGCGGAAGTGAGGCAAACCTACGTCATGGATTACATCGCGGGAACCAATGATGAATTTTACCGGTTTACCAACTACCAGGTGCAGTTCGGTAGGCATAAAGTCATCCTTGTTCAAAGGATCGTTCCAGTCCAGACCCAGTTCATTACCGGCGGAAGGATCAATATTCTTAATGTCACGACGACCCAGTGCGCCATCCTTACCAGGATAACGGAAGATCCAGTTAAACTGTTTGCCGGTTACTTCTACCACAGCAGCGTCTTTTGGCGCTTCTGAGGTAAGCTGGAACCAGTGTTTCAAACCAAAAGCCACCAGTACTGTTAAGGCAATAGCCGGGATAACGGTCCAGATAACTTCCAGTTTATTATTATGCGGAAAGTAAAATGCTTTACGGCCTTCTTTCTCCTGGTATTTGAATGCAAACCAGAACAATGCAACCTGGGTAACCACGAACACGATACCGGTGATGGCCAGTGTTACGTAAATGAGGGTATCAACGCCTTCGCCCTGTTCTGATGCAGATTCGCCCAGGATCTTGCCCTTCAGCAAATCATTACAGTAGTACACTCCTATAAGCCCCAGCACCAGGAATGCAATCAGCAGGAAACCATTTATACGGTTGCTTTGCTCGCGCGCTTTCTTTTCTCCCTTCAATATGGACACATATTCGCTCGCCTTCGCAATCTGGAAGATGACTATGAATATGAGAACAACAACTAAGACTGCTAAAAATCCTGACATTGCTATATGAAATAATTAAGTTATCTAATGCTTTTCTTTTGCCTAATCTCCTTGATCACCCAATTAGGTGTGGTGAATGATACTTTCTTTCAGGTAAGGATGATTCTTCGGAACCAATGCAGCTTTAGTCAGCTGGTTAGATACCAGGAAGATGATCAGTCCTACGAAACCGAGTCCGAGTCCGAATTCATACCAAGGGAATACCAGGGTTTTAACGGTACCTGGGTAAACCATTTGCCAGAAATCCAGCCAGTGACCGAAGATGATCACAATAGCGATGAAAACGATGGCAGTATAGTTACGTTTGGTGTCCCTTTTCATCAGGAACAACAACGGAGTAACAAAGTTGATCAGGAGGTTCAGGAAAAAGATTGGTCTCCACTGGCCCCAAACACGCGGCTGGAAGTATTCAGTTTCTTCCGGCATGTTGGCGTACCAGATCAGCATGTACTGGGAGAACCAGAGGTAAGTCCAGAAAATGCTGAATGCAAACATGAATTTACCCAGATCGTGCAGGTGCTCTTCCGTTACATAAGCGAGATAACCGTGTTTTTTCAGATATACTACGAACAGTGCTATCAGCGACAGACCGGATACCCAGGTGCTGGCGAAAGTGTACCAGCTGTACATGGTAGAGAACCAGTGTGCATCGATACTCATTAACCAAACCCATGGTGTGGTAGATCCAACGCTCAGGGTAAATACTACCAGGAAGCCACCGCATACAACGGTATTTCTCCAGAGTAATTTACGGCCTGTTTCAGGACGCAGATCCCATCCATCTTCTTCGATAGACATTTTGCGGAGCTTCAGGGTAAAGAATATCCAGAGGCCCAGTGTCAGGATAGTAGCTACGGTAAAGAATCCTTTGTTCAGGAAAGCAGATTTCCAGGTCAGGATCTTATCCTCCGCTACGTGATGTGCGTTTACCCAGTGGTAAATATCTTCTTTTCCACCAAAAACAAGGATCATTACAATCACAAATAAAATGGCAGACAAAACAGGAACGGCCATTGAAATCGCTTCAGGTACACGGCGGAAAGCAATCTGCCAGCCACCATGTGCCAGGGTAGTGGCAGCTATAAAGAAGGTGCTCGCCAATGTAATCAGCAAAAAGAAGCTGCTGTTTTGCAACAGACCGGCCCAAAACCGTGTCGCGTTCTCACCTCGAAACGCAATTAATCCGATCAATAACGTCAGCAAGCCCACGCCCATTAACACGAAGCTGGTCTTTTTTAATCTTGCCGGTACTACAAATTGGTCTTTCATTACTGTATATTAAAATACTTGATTGAAATTCAGTTTAACTCATTTATTTAGCTGCAGTGCTATCGTTAGCAGGAGCGGCAGACGGGGCGGCAGCACCTGGCTGTTTACTCTTGATATAAGCAGCAATCTTCCAGCGCTGGTCTCTGTCGAGCTGACTGGCATAACTACCCATCATGTTATAACCATAAGTCATTACATGGAACAGGCGGCCTTCTGTGTAACCGGATTTTGCACCGGCAATCAGGTTGGCAGGAGCTGCAGGATAAGGTCCATCTCCACCTTTGTACAGCGGACCATTACCATCTAATGCAGTACCATGACAGATACCACAGTAGATATTAAATAAACGTTCGCCTTCCTTCAGATCAGATGGCGTAATAGTTAATGGATTCTTTACCAGATTAGCCAGTGCCGTATCTGATTCTTTCAGATGGTATGGCAAAAGTTCTCCTCTTTTTACTGTTCCTTCCACTGGCTTCAGGCCTGACAAACGAGCACTGTAAAATTCATACGCACGGGATTCATACATGTCTGGCATATAAATCCTGCCGGGCTTTCTGTTATGCTCCCCTCTGTTACAGGCTGCCAGGAAAGCTCCAGTTGCCAATGCGGCTACAATCAATATGTTGGAAGTCCTTTTCATCAGAAATTATTTATCTAGCTTTCATTAGTTCTTGCTTGCTCAAATCCTAATGTCGCAACGGTATGTTTTAGCTGTTATTTTAATTAAGCGTTTGCGGTCTGAATCTTACGGAGATAAGGCTCATCGTCCTTATCGTATCTTCCGAACCACCATCCTGCTTCAGCCTTCTGCTCATTGATATCCTGTGCACCTGCAGCAGCGAGGAAGCTCTTTACTTCTTCCGCATTGGTTTTTTCTGTCAGCTCTATTACCATCACAAACTTATCGTCTGTTTGTCTTGGATGGAAGATGTGTTTCTTTACACCCGGCATTAACTGGCACAGATAACAGAAAGTCATCACCATACCCACCGCCGCAAATAATACGGTCAGCTCAAAGGTGATAGGAATGAAAGCTGGTAACGGGAAATGTGGTTTACCACCAATGTTCAGCGGCCAGTCTACATTAAACACCCAACTCATGAAACCCAATGCTGTAGTGGTACCAGTGATACCATATATGAAACCGGCTGTGTGCAGACTGGTTTCTCTTAAACCCATTGCATGATCGAGGCCGTGAACAGGAAAAGGAGTGTATACATCGTGCAATTTGTATCCTGCAGTGCGTACTTTCTTTACTGCCGGAAACAATACCGCCTCATCGTCAAACAAGCCTACAACAAATTTTTTAACAGCCATATATTTAAAAATTCAAATTCCAGGTAATAAGTTCTCTTAATTCATCTATTAATGTGCGTGAGCCACATCATGAGCAAATTTCTCTGCAGGCTCTTCTTCGTACACTTCCATTTTCTCCTTGTAGTTCTGACCGGATGTTTTCAGGATTGACTTGATTTCAGCCAGTGCAATTACAGGGAAATATTTAGCAAACAGGAAATAGCAGGTAAAGAACAAACCGAAAGTACCCATGTAGAAACCTACTTCAGGCCAGGACGGACGATAGTATGACCAGCTGGATGGCAGGTAATCGCGGTACAGTGAAGTACAGATGATTACGAAACGCTCGAACCACATACCAATGTTCACAATGATGGACATTACGAAAGTCACCATTACATTTCTTCTCATTTTACGGAACCAGAATACCTGCGGCGTTACCACGTTACACGTCATCATGATATAATATGACCATCCTAACGGACCGGCAGCACGATACTTGAAGAAAGTAGCGAACTCGTAAGGGTTAGCGCCATACCATGCCATGAATAACTCAGTCAGGTAAGCACAACCTACTACAGAACCCGTTAACACAATTACCTTGTTCATGGCTTCCATGTGACCCAGGGTAATGTATTCTTCAAGATGTAATATTTTACGTGTAATGATCAGCAGCGTTTGTACCATCGCAAATCCGGAGAAGATCGCACCCGCCACAAAGTAAGGAGGGAAGATGGTAGTATGCCAACCAGGAATTACAGAAGTCGCAAAGTCAAAAGATACGATCGTATGTACAGACAATACCAGTGGAGTAGCCAAACCTGCCAGTACCAGCGACAGCGCTTCATGACGTTGCCAGTGCTTGGTAGAACCGGTCCAGCCGAATGCTGCTACACCATATAATAACTTGCGCAATTTTGTTTTAGCCCTGTCACGAACACTGGCGAAATCCGGAAGGAGACCAGAGTACCAGAACAGCAGGGATACGGTAAAATAAGTAGAGATCGCAAATACGTCCCAGAGGAGCGGAGAGTTAAAGTTAACCCATACCGGACCGCGGGTATTTGGATAAGGCAGAATGAAAAACGCCATCCATACACGACCCATGTGAATGATCGGGAACTGACCGGCGCACATTACCGCGAAGATCGTCATCGCTTCCGCCGCACGGTTCACCCCTGTACGCCAACCCTGGCGGAACAGCAGGAGGATCGCGGAAATCAGGGTACCGGCGTGACCAATACCTACCCACCATACGAAGTTGGTAATATCCCAACCCCAACCGATGGTTTTATTCAGATTCCATACTCCGACACCGAAATAGATCTGCCAGAACACGGAAAAGGCACCAAAGCCCAACAGTGTCAGGGAGATGAAAAAGCCTACATACCACAGTTTTCCGGGCTTCCCTTCAATGGGACTAATGATATCTTCCGTTACCTGGTGATAATCCTTAACCCCGTCTACCAAAGGTTCTCTCAGTGTGGATTCGTATTTTAAATGCATATTCTATAAGCTTTTAGCTGCTAGCTTCTAGCTACTAGCCCTTGTCTTTTGTTATGATCTCAGATTCTGTTCTTTCTGTCTTTTTCTTAACGGTTACCGGTTAAGACCATTACGCGTGATGCGCTTCTTCCTTGTGAGCAGACTCTTTTTCTGCTTTAGGAGCGGCATCCTTGTTTCTGATCTTCGCCAGGTAGCTGATAGATGGCAGTACGTGTGTTTCTTCCAACACATAGTACATCCTGTCTACCTGCTGCTCGTTACGAATCTTATAGATTTCGCTGTTCTTGTCGTTGATGTTACCAAATACAATCGCATCAGCGCCACAAGCTTGCTGGCAGGCGGTTTTAGCAGCTCCATCTTTCAATGGGTGACCAGCTTTCTTCGCATCCAGTTTCGCTTCCTGTAAACGTTGTACGCAGAAAGAACATTTTTCCATCACACCACGGCTACGAACCACTACATCCGGGTTCAGTACCATGCGCGTCAGGTTATCGTTCATATCAGCTACATCGTACAGGTTGTTTTCAAAGCTGTCAGCACCATTCCAGTCTCTCCAGTTCAGGCGACGTACTTTGTAAGGACAGTTGTTAGCGCAGTAACGGGTACCGATGCAACGGTTGTAAGCCATCTGGTTAATACCTTCAGAGCTGTGGTTGGTTGCGCCAACCGGACAAACGTTTTCGCAAGGCGCGTTATCGCAATGCTGACACAACATCGGCTGGAACACCACTTCCGGATTCTCTTCATCCCCGCTGAAGTAACGGTCGATGCGGATCCAGTGCATTTCATGCGCTTTAGCCACCTCTTCTTTACCTACAACAGAAACGTTGTTTTCTGCCTGGCAGGCAATTGTACATGCACCACAACCGAAACAGGTGTTCAGATCAATAGACATGCCCCATTTGATACCAGGGTAGCTGTAATTAGGATACAGGGTAGCATCCTTGCGGAAGTCAGGACCAAATTTCTTCAGTTCCAGTCTGTCTTCGTTTACCTCTTTAGGGTTCTTGATGAACTCTTCCAGGGTAGTTTCTTTAACGATCGGACGACCTTCGTAACTATTATGTGTTTGCGTTAAAGCAACAATTTCTTTTTGACCGGTAGCCTCTACTGTTGCGTCAACAGCGAAGTAGTCGAAGTTCTGACCATTGAAGCTAACAAGCGGATAAACATTTTTACCGATACCACCGGCAGCTCTTCCTACATTATTGCTCCGGCCGTAACCTACTGCAATAGCGATTACTTCAGGGTGCATACCCGGAACAATCAGCAGCGGCAGTTCGATTTCTTTACCGTTGGCTTTAACCTTCAGCACTTTCTTCTCTGCGTTGATTTCGTAATCATCACCTAATTGAGTAGAGAAAGTTTTAGCCAGTTTGTTGGAGATACAGGCGTAGTTACCCCAGGTAGAACGGGTGATCGGATCAGGCATTTCCTGTAACCATGGGTTGTTGGCAGATCTGCCGGTACCGATAGCTACTTTTTCATAAAGCACCAGTTCCAGTTTACCACCTTTCTTGGCACTGCCGATCTTCGATGCAGCACCGGCAATATCACCGGCAAATGTAGCACCACCTAAAGCAGGAGCTGCAGCTGGTTCAACAATACCATCCTGTAATGCTTTATCCCATGCTTCCTGTCCGCCCAGTTTGCTGATCCACTCATTTTTCAGGTAGTCAGCCCAGGTAGTAGTAGTGTTACCAGACCAGGTGAGGAGGGTATCCTGTATAGCGCGTGTTTTAAACAGCGGCAGGATAGTAGGTTGGGCAAAGCTATAGTAACCTGCTCTTCCTTCAGCATCGTTCCAGGATTCCAGGAAGTGATGATCAGGAGCTACATATTTACACAGTTCAGTTGTTTCGTCGTTTCTGTCGTTAAAGGATACCGCGACTTTCACTTTCTTCAGACCTTCTGCGAATTTCTGAGATTCAAAGTAGTCGTAAGCAGGATTAGCGCCATAAATCAGTACAGCACCGATGCTGCCTGCGTTCATATCGCTTACCAGTTTGGTCATGTCGCTGTCGATACCCTGACGGTAGTTGGATGGAGATGCGAAATCGATGGTAGTACCATTGGCGCCAACGATGTTGTTGATGGCGTTTACAATGATCTGTACATTTACATCGTTAGAACCGCTTACTACCAGTGCTTTACCGGCATTGGCCTTCAGTGATTCCGCTGCTTTTTTGATACCATCTGCTACACGTTTGTCAGCAATAGCCGGAGCGGTAACGCTGCCGCCAACTGCTGCCAGCAGTGCCAGTGCTACTGCACCGGTTTCAGAAGGTTTGTGTGTATATCTTTCGTCCGCGTTTGCACCGGTAAGGCTCATATGGCTTTCGAACGCGAAAAGTTTGGACATTTCGGGTTTCTGAGCATTGATCTTACGGGTAGAAGAAAACTGGCGGGCATATTCAACAGGGTTCAGCCAGGTTCCGATAAAGTCTGCACCTAAACTCACTATCGCTTTGGCATTTTCAAAGTGGTAGGAAGGAACAACTCTTTGACCGTAAGAGGCTTCATTTGCCTGCAGCATACCGGAGTAAGAAACTGCATCGTATACTACGTGGCGGGAGTTTGGATATTTTGCCAGGAACTCGCCGATCACTTTTTTGGTAGTGGGGCTGAGTAAAGTGGCGCTTAATAAAACAACAGGAGCACCGCCTAATCCGGCCAGTGCTGCACCTACTTGTTTATCCAGTTCTGCCCAGGTTGTTTCCGTACCACCAATAGATGGGAAACGGAGACGGGCAGTATCATACAGGCTTAATACAGCGCCCTGTACTTTGGCGGATGTAGCGCCCTGTGTGATAGCTGATAAAGTATTCCCCTCCATTTTGATGGGACGACCTTCGCGGGTTTTCACCACAACCGGTACGTATTCGCCATCAATGGCGTAAGAAGAAGCATAATAATTGGCTACACCCGGGGTGATCTCTTCCGGTTTGTTTACATACGGAATCGCTTTCTTAACCGGTGTTTCACAGCTGGCAGCAATAGCGGCTGCAGCGGTGGTGAACCCCAGATATTTCAGAAAATCCCTGCGGGGGGTAGTAGCATTCAACAGGCCTTCACTCTCGAACGGAAGTTCTTCACTGAATTCATTCTTCACAATTTCCTGATGCGCATCGGTATTGTGCAACTCCTCCAAGCCTTTCCAATACTTTTTTTGCTCCATGTTATATTAACGAGTTACGTTTATAAATTTGATATCTTCTGATTAAGAGAAAATCTCTCTAAATCCTTCCTAGTAGTGACATTTTTGACATTCAGTACCACCTACCATCTCAACTGTTACGCTATCGATCTTCTTATCTTTAATATCCTGATGAAGCTTTTCGAAGATGCTGTAATAGTTGTTGTCCGCAAACTGCACTTTGGTAGTACGGTGACAGTTGATGCACCATCCCATAGAGAGATCGGCAAACTGATGTACTTCATCCATTTCGGTGATGGCACCGTGGCAGGTTTGACATTGTTGCTGACCGGCAACCACGTGTTGAGAGTGGTTAAAGTAAACGTGGTCAGGCAGGTTGTGGATTTTAGTCCATTCGATCGGTCTGCCTGGCTTGGTATATTTACCAGCTTCAGGATCCCAGCCTACGTAATCGTATAATTTTGCAATTTCAGCAGTACCATCTACCTTCTTACCTTCTGCAGTTGTCAGCTCAGGACCGGAGTATTCCTTAATGGCCTTGTGACAGTTCATACAGATATTTTCAGAGGGGATCATTGCATGCTTGCTCTTCTCAGCACCGGCGTGGCAGTACAAACAGTTGATCTGGTTGATACCCGCATGCACCTTATGGCTGTAGAAGATAGGTTGCTCCGGCATATAGTCTTTCTGGCGACCCAGGCCGATAGCCCCCTGAATAGTGAAGTAACCGCCTATCATGAACAGCACCAGGATAATCAGCGCCAGGTAAGCTTTATTTTTGTAGAAAGGAACAGGATCCGGAGTAGGAACACCCTCTTTATCACCCGCCAGCTTATTCAGGTTGCTGTTGATCTGCATGAGGATCAGCGCTACTACTGCAAGGATCAGTGTGATGATACCAAACAGTAAACTGTTGTCATTGCCTTTGTCTTCAGCACCTTCAGTTGCACCAGCTTCAGCAGGTTTGGCGCCTCCGGGAGTTTTCGCTTGCTCAACTTTTACGTAAGCCAGGATGTCGTCAATTTCCTCGTTGGATAACTGGGGAAACGGCGTCATCGCTGTCTTGTTGTACTCCTGGTACAGAGCATTAGCATACTTATCTCCCGTAGCCAGTACAGACGCAGAGTTGTGGATCCACTGGTGCAATAATTTCTTATCGGGCCAGCGATCTTCTACCCCCGCTAATGCAGGACCTGTCAGCTTCTTATGGACATTATGGCAGGAAGCGCAATTTGTTTGGAATAATGCTTTACCCTTCGCTGGATCCGCTGCCTTAACAGAAGAAAACGGAATTACTATACTAGCGCATAGAATAAGCACACTCACAAAATGCTTGCGCAAAAGAATGGAAACACGACGATACACAGCCTATATAGTTTAGATTTGACCTAAAGTTTCTTAAAAGTGCCAGCAAAAATAAGACAGAATGTTGACAATTTACCAACAATTAAAAAAAATTATTGTCTTATAGAATGCTGTTTTTAACCCGTTTTTTGAACAACGATTGAGCTGAAAGTCTTGCTGCTGGCCTATTTAAACACTTTGTTTAATATTTCCTTTCAAAACTTATTATTTTAATTGAAAGTTCAATTCCTCTGTGGGCGCACGTCTACATCATAACGTGGGGCAAGGTTTGCGGGGATATAATTATAATATATGCAGATGAAAATCAAATAGTGGTCCCCTATATCCTTCAACACACAATATAATATATTATCTGTCAGCGCAGTTAATTTCTGCGAGAGTTGTTATTTTTACCTTTATAACCTGCCGGCGGACCAGAATGTTCAATCCACCACCGAAAAAATCGCTCCCATGAAAAAAAGTATCATATTCCCCGTTTTGCTTACCGCCTTCGTGGCCTGTAATAATAATGCCTCCACCACCCAAAACGATAGCACCACGCAAAAAAGCACACCGGGTATAACCACCCCCGCCGTGATAACCGGCACCTACCAGGGTACCCTCCCGTGCGCCGACTGCCCCGGTATGGACTACCAGATCAGTTTGTTTGACGATCATACGTTTCATGAACTGGTGGCTTACCAGGGAAGAGGACAGGGGATAGCCTCCGTGGAAACCGGTACCTGGAAACAAACCTCCGACTCCACCGTAATGCTTCAAAAGAAAACGGACAGCACCTCCTTCCTCGCCTCTGAAGGAAAACTCCTCCTCCTCGATACCAAAGGCAAACGGATTGAAGGTGTGCTGGCCAGCAACTATATCCTCAAGCCGGTAGAGGGTGGCGACCGCAGGCAACTGCTCGCCGAAAAGACAAAAGCCGGCATCCGGTTCACCGCCAACGGCAACGAACCCTTCTGGAGCCTCGATCTTGATAACAAAAAAATACGTTTCAACAACGTTAACGGCGACAGCCTGCAGGCAACCCTGCCCCCTGCAAAACCCAATACCGATACTTTAAAGGTGTATACCACACCGGATATCACGGTAAGTATCCGCAACACCGTTTGCACCGACGATATGAGCGGACTGATGAAACCCAATACCGTACAGGTTCAGGTGAAAGACAAAACATACCAGGGCTGCGGGGAATATCTCAAATAAGGATCAAGTCCACCTCAACTCCCCATCAAGTCCACCTCAAAGGCGTGTCAAAGGCTGGTATAAAGCATGCCTGAAGCGTATTCCAGGCATGTTGGGGGCCTCTTTATATTCATTACTTTAAATCCCTGCTAAATTATCTATTTTTGTACCCTACTCAAACAGTAAGAGATTTTGAAAAATATTGCCATATTCGCATCGGGTGCAGGAAGCAACGCGCAGAAAATTATAGATCATTTCAAACAGTCAGATAAGGCCAGGGTTACCGTAATTGTATGTAACAAACCCGGAGCCGGTGTTTTACAGATTGCCGAACGCGAAGGCATTACGAGTATACTCATTGAAAAGGAGGCCTTCCTCCATTCAGATAAATACATCCAGTTATTAAAAGAGCAAAAGATCGACCTGGTAGTGCTGGCCGGATTTTTATGGAAAATCCCCGCTAACCTGGTACAGGCTTTTCCTAACCGCATTATCAATATCCATCCGGCCCTGTTACCAAAATTTGGCGGGAAAGGAATGTATGGACATTTTGTGCACGAAGCCGTTATCGCTGCCGGAGAAAAAGAAAGTGGGATCACCATCCACTTCGTGAACGAGAAATACGACGACGGGGAAACGATCCTGCAGGAACGCATTATCATTACACCGGAAGATACGCCCGAGTCGGTAGCACGTAAAGTACAAGCGCTGGAACATCAGTGGTTTCCGGTAATTGTGGAACGATTATTGACCGGTTCTGAAAGCTGACAAACGCCCGGATGGAGGTCCTGAAGCCAGTCTAACCCTTACAACTGTATGAAAAAGACACTGCTGTTAATATGGTTATCCTGTTCGTTTATTTTATCATCCTCTGCCCAGGATGGTAAAACACAATTGAGCAAAAACACCTTTCTTAAAGTAAATCCCACCACCTTAATTAATGAACTCGATATTTACCTGGAACAGGAAATAACTGATAAATTCAGCCTGGAGGTAGGTATCAGTGGTATCTATACCGATTATCCGGATTATGTGCTGGCGAAAAAGATTGACATCGGCCAGAAAAAACCAGACATCAGTACGGAACAATTTGTGGACGGCCGGGGCCTCGGCTTCCGCGTGGGTGCACGCCTGTACCTTATTTCACAGGAAATGTCGCCCTCCCGCGCAGCCGGCACTTACTTTGAACCTGTATTATTCGTTAAAAAGGTGTTCTATCCTAATGAAGACAATACCTTCAGTAATATTACCTACACTAACTCCGGCGATAAAACCGTAATTGGCCTGCAGCTTTTAATAGGCCGGCAGTTCAAAAAGGACCGCTTTATCCTGGATCCCTTCATCGGCGTAGGTATCCGCAGTAAAATCTATAAATACAGTACCTATCATTTCGATGACGACAAAGTATCACTGAACGATGGTAAAATGGTCAGCATACTGCCAAGTCTCCAGATAGGTATTAAAATGGGACTTAAACTATGGTAATCTTCCCTAAAACGGTACAATCACTTTAGCGCTGAAATTTCTGCCCATGTTATATATGCCCAGCCGCCCATTGGGGGAGGAGCTGTAGTATTCAAAATATTTCAACCGGTTCATATTGGCCTGGTAGGCTACGTTGGCCACATTATCCAGCTGCAGGAATACTTCACACACCGTTTTCCCTTTTTTGTTAAGAATACCCGAACCGGCGCCTATATTGAAAAGAGTATATCCCGGCGTAAATGTTTCAGTATCATCCACCCCGTAAAAATGGGGCTGGTCAGCGATAATATCAGCCTCCACACGGGCATAGGCTTTGGTGAATATCCCATAATTGCGTTGGGTGGTTGCCTTCAGCTCGCTGCGTATATGCGTGGGGGGTATAAACGGCAGATACCGCGCCTCGTCGCCATGCGTACTAATCAGTTCCATATTCCGGTTACGCCCCTGCGTGTAGGCGATACTGTTATTCATAGTCAGCCAGGCAATACTCCGCGGATGGAGATTCACACTCACTTCCGCTCCAAATAACCTCGCGGCAGATTGCTGGTACTTGTAAGTAGCGTTACCTGGCACAATTACCACCGGGTTGCCAGTATTATCATATAGCTTTGCCTGGTAGATATAGTTCTCAATATTATTGTTAAACAACTCCACACTGATATCCGCATCCGGCAACCAGGCCTGAATGCCAATATCTTCCTGCAAACTGAACTCCGGCTTAAATCCACGGTTTCCCAGGTATACAATATGCGCCCCCGGATCAAGACCGTTGGAGCCAATCTCTGTGATATTCGGGGCACGGTAGCCCCTTGCAATGTTAGCCTTTACCAGCACCCGCTCGCTGATGTTCCAGGTAGCGCCCAGGCTGCCGGAAATACCGGTATACTGATGACTGAAAGAAGGGAACTGCAGATGGGCTCCCGCGGTATCCGGCAACTGCGCATGCTGCTCAAAGCCATTCTGTTTATTGGGTCCCACGTAGAAATCATTCCAGCGGATAGAGCGGTTATCGTAGCGGATACCACCCGATACATCTACTTTACCAAAAGACTTCCTGGCAAAAATAAATCCGCCTATGTCAAACAGGTTATAATCCGGAATGGGGAAATCGGTGCCGTTCTTACTTTTATTCGACTGGTACATACCGTTTACCCCTATGGTTGTTTCCAATCCGTTCATTACCGGCAAATTGTAGCGCACATCATAGTTCAATGTATTCAGCACCACGTACAGCCCAGGCTGCTCAGGCATCTCCGGGTGATTATACTCCCGCCGGATACTTTGCTGCACGCCAATCATGGTATTAACATCGCCGGTACCCACATTCCATTTGGAATGGTTATACACGCGATAATGCTGGATACGCTGATGCAACGGGTTAATGGTGTAAGTGCGCAGCTCATTTTCCGGCACCAGTGGCCGGTCTTTTATATCATCCCCACTGTCTTTCACCTGCTTTGTAAACTTGCGGGTCAGGGAATCACGGCTGCCATCAGGAATTTCCTGTGTATTGTCATAAAGTGTAGCGCCGAACTGGGAATGCCCCCACGATTTATCTACCCTTGCCAATGCCGTGAGATTATACTCCCGGAAGGCCGTGCCGTATACAAACCCATCCACGCTGTTGCGGTAATTATGCGCTGCCTTTACAGTGCCCCGCAATACATATTTCCAGTCGTTTTGCCGGTAAGCCAATCCAAGTGAAGAACCTATCATCCCGTTATTACTGTGGTAATCAGTGAGAAAGCTGCCCTGTAATTTTCCGGGTGTCAGTTCCGGGATGTCGGGGATCATGTTGATCACGCCGGCCAGGGCATCGGAGCCATAGGTAAGACTGGCAGGGCCTTTCACCACTTCCGCCCGTGCAATGCCGTATTGGTCTATTTCAATGCCATGTTCATCCCCCCATTGTTGTCCTTCCTGCCGTACGCCATCGAACAGCGTCAGTACACGGTTGTAGCCCAGCCCACGGATAAATGGTTTTGAAATATTGGGGCCGGTGGTTACCGCGCTTACACCCGGTACTCCTTTAATAATAGCATCGATGATGTTATTATTTACATTCATATTCATTTCCCTCTTACCAATAACGGCAATGGGTATAGGATTTTTCCGGACAGCCGTGGCGCGGGATACACCGGTTACTACTACTTCATCTAATTTCGACAGATCCTCTTCCAGTGAAACATTCAATACCGTTGTCTGACCTGCGGTAATTTGTTTCTTCAGCTTAACCGTTTGGTATCCTACCATTGATATTTTGATATCATAAGTACCTGCTGCCAGGTTTTTTATATTGAAAATACCCTGCTGGTCGGCTGTAGCGCCGGTACGCAGGGCAGGAATGGCAATGTTGGCAAATTGCACCGGCTTCCCCTCTTTGTTCACCACCGAGCCTTTCACCATGCCTTGCTGGGCATATGCTGTAGTAATGATTAATAAGAAGAATAGTAATGTAGATACTTGTTTCATGCGTATAAGTAATGTAGGTTTTAAACTTTAGTATAGTGTTTTCACGGATAGTAACAATGGATCACACTTCCAATTTAATTTTCAACAAAACTATCTTCTATTTTTATACTTGTCTTAATTATTTTTTAGATTAGTCTAAATATCAGGAAAAGGATCTTTAAAAAGATGACCATCCCGGAAATTTGTAATCTCGGATTCTGTGCACAGGCAGCTGTCGAGATCAATGATGATATCATGCGTATCCAGCCCCTGGCCTATGATTACCAGTTCATTATACCTGTCTGCAAAGCGGGTATCCCAGCGGTTGGTGATGAGTTCATAGGTTTCGGGATCCATTTGCCATTGCCCCCGGGGAATGGCACACCACCAGTAGCCCGCCTTTTCTGCGCGCAGTGATCCGCCGGCCTGGCTCCAGTTCACCGCTATATCCGGCCGCGAAGCCAGCCAAAACAATCCTTTACTGCGGATAATATTACCAGGCCAGCGTTCATTGATATACTGCCAGAAGCGTTCCGGGTGAAAGGGTTTGCGGCTGCGGTATACAAAAGAAGAGATGCCGTATTCTTCCGTTTCAGGGGTATGCTCATTTTCCAGTTCGGCCTGCCAACCGGCACTTTGGGAAGTGGTGTCAAAGTCAAAAAGACCGGTGTGCAGTATTTCATTCAACGGCACCTGGCCTTTGATTGATTCCACGATGCGGGCAGTGGCATTTAGTTTACGCAGTACGGCTTTCAGGTTGCCCAGTTGGTCTTTTGTTACCAGGTCGCATTTATTCAACACAATCACATTGGCAAACTCCACCTGGTCGGTCAGCAGGTTCACAATAGTGCGCCGGTCAGCCGCATCATCCGTTAAGCTTCTGTCCTGCAGTAACGACATGCTGCTGTAGTCGCCGATAAAATTATACGCATCCACTACCGTCACCATTGTATCCAGCTGGCTTACCGTAGTAAGGTCAATGTTGTTGGCTTCATCCTGGTAGCAAAAAGTTTGCGCCACAGGTATTGGTTCCGAGATCCCGGTAGATTCTATCAGCAGGTAATCAAACCGTTTCTCGGCGGCCAGTGCAGCTACTTCCTTCAGCAGGTCTTCCCTCAAAGTGCAACAAATGCAGCCGTTGCTCATTTCCACCAGGCGTTCTTCCGTTTTGTGCAGCGTATTTTCATTCTTCACCAGTTGCGCGTCGATATTCACTTCGCTCATGTCGTTAACAATAACGGCTACTCGAAGATTTTCGCGGTTGTGCAGCACGTGATTAAGCAGCGTAGTTTTCCCCGCGCCGAGAAAACCACTCAACACCGTAACAGGTAATTTTTCCATGTGTGATAAGTTATATTGCTATAGGACTGTGTATTTTAGTTGTGGCACTGTTTATAAGCCCCGGGTGATACGACCCTGCTGTTTTACAATCAAATTGTTATAATCCTTCTGCTGTCAAATGCTGTTTACCGGATGATGGCCCCAGGTGATTATGAACCCCGTGTTTCCCATTGACGCATTGCTTACAACGCTTCAGGTTTAATATATGCGCAGTCGTTACTCCCGCCGCGCCGGCAAAGATGATAGCGGGTGTCCAGAACCCGCCGGCCACCCCGAAGTGCCCTCCCACTAACAAGGCAAATCCCGCGGTGAAGATCAGCAGCGGCGCTATGCGCCGGTGAAGTCTGAAATACCCGCGCCCCAGCGATAAACAACCCACGCCAAAGGAGAAAGACAACAAGCCATACTCCAGCATTTCATTTTCCAGTACATGCGATCCTATCAATGGTAATACCGTGAGCAGCAAGGGGAGTAAGGCACAGTGCACGGCGCACAACAGGGATGCCCCTATTCCAATAGTGTCCAAACTCATCTTCTTTAAAATATTCACTTCCATGTTCCCATTTTTCTATCCGAACAAAACTACGTAAATTTGCAACAATGTTGCAAATTAAAATATCTCTTATCTTCAGATAATTTATTTTTTCAACTATAAAATGTTGCAGGCGTGTTAAAAAAATAAGAGATGGGCGGTACTGATGGGCATCTGTTAACTATGTGCTACCTTTGTATATCGAATAAAACAAGGAATCATACCTATGTCGAAGAAAGCAATTATACTGATTTCATTTTTTGTGTTGTTGAGCGCAGGCTTCCTGACCTATGCGGGTTATATTATTAAGGGAGAAACAGGCACCTTCTTTGGAAAAGATAAATTGCCTCACCTGGGCGCGCCGGGACATACCATCCCCGGCTTTTCCTTTACCGACCAGGATGGCCGCACAAAAGCGAAGGCAGATGTTGAAGGCAAGATCTATGTATCTGAGTTCTTTTTTACCACCTGCACCGGTATTTGTCCGAAGATGAATGCCAACATGGATAGGGTATATGCGAAGTATAAAGACAATCCCAACTTCCTGATCCTTTCGCATACGGTAGATCCCGAACACGACAGCGTACCGGTACTAAAGGCATATGCCGCCAAACATGGCGCTGATTCCAAAAACTGGTGGTTCCTCACCGGCGATAAGAAACAGCTTTACCGGTTGGCCAGGCAGGGCTACCTGGTAGACGATGGCGTATATACCGGGGAAGAAGACTTTGTACATACCCAGTGGTTCGCGTTGGTCGATAAAACAGGACAAATCCGCGGTTTGTATGAAGGCACAAAAAAACAGGATGTAGATAAATTGATTGAAGACATAGACCGTTTAATGGAAGAATAAAGTTTTTTTTCATCATGGGCACCAAACAACAAATAACAGAACGAATTGGCAGTATACTGCGCGAAAGCAAGCTGAGTGTAACAGAAACCCGGACAAGGATCCTGGAACTGTTCATGAAAAGCAACGGTGCGCTGGAACATAGCGATTTTGAAAAGCTGGCCGGTCAGTCGTTCGACCGTGTAACCGTATACCGTACTTTACAAACATTCCTCGACAAAGGAATCATTCATAAAATACCCACTACAGATACATCTGTACGCTACGCTTTATGTAAGTCGGAGTGTTCAGAGCACCATCATCACGATCATCATATTCATTTCAAGTGCGAAGAATGCGGCAATACGATTTGTTTAGATGAAACTGATGTGCCGCAGATACAGCTTCCCAAAGGTTATGCAGCGCATAATGTGGAAGTAGTGGTGAGTGGGGTTTGTAAATCCTGTAAATAAAAAAATGCCTTTGTTAATGCCGCTACGCGGAACGTTAACAAAGGCATCCTTACTATATCTTTTCTATCTCCGCTTTCACAAAATCGGCCAGCTCCTTCACATAGGCCGGAGAAAAATCAAATTTAATTCCTGCGGCTTTATACAACTCAGGCAACGTTTTGGTATTACCTAAACTTAACGCCTGTACGTAATTATTCAGCGCCTGGGTTTTGTTTTCCTTGAATTGCTTCCACATGGCAATAGCGCCTAGCTGTGCAATACCGTATTCAATATAATAGAAAGGTACTTCAAACAGGTGGAGTTGCTTTTGCCAGGTGATGGCGCGGTAATCTTCATGACCACTCCAGTCAACCACAGCAGGGGAGAACTCATTCAGTATTTCGAGCCATTTGGCGGTTCGTTCTTCTGTAGTGTGCTGCGGATGTTCGTAGATCCAGTGCTGGAACTTATCGATGGTGGCAATCCACGGAAAAATGGTGATGGCTCTTTCCAATTGCTGCAAGCGTG
The DNA here is from genome assembly GCF_050434025.1 of Chitinophaga sp. W3I9. NCBI lineage: Bacteria > Pseudomonadati > Bacteroidota > Chitinophagia > Chitinophagales > Chitinophagaceae > Chitinophaga > Chitinophaga sp. W3I9. Next base: position 1,040,526 of record NZ_JBNPWC010000001.1, on the reverse strand, counting down.
CACGGCGGAGCTGTGTTTCATCATCAAAGAAAATGTTCCAGTAGTCCATGGTAAATAATTCCATGCTCATGCTCGCTACTTCCGCAATCTCCATTGGGTATTCCTTGAAGGCGCTGAGTGCGAGGTGATGACTGAGGAAAGAGTGTACCGCATGCCCACCTTCGTGTACCATGGTGGTAAGATCTTTCATTTGGCCGGCGGCATTCATAAAAATGAAAGGCACGCCTGTTTCTGCCAGCGGGCAGTTATAGCCTCCCGGCGCTTTACCGTTGCGGCTTTCCAGGTCGAAGCGCCCCATTTGTTTCATTACCCGGAGGCAATTGCCAAAGAAGGGGCCCAGTTCATCAAAAGTAGCAATGGCTTTATTCACCAGCTCTTCACCTGTATGGAATGGCTCCAGTGGCTTCACGCCCACTGGTTCTGCCTCTGTGTCCCACGGGCGCAGGGTGTCCAGCTGCAGTTTGGCTTTTTGCTTTTCCAGGATCTGTTGTACCAGCGGAACAATGTGCGCTTTAATGGCTTCATGAAACTGGAAGGCATCTTCTTTTGTATAGTCGAAGCGACCGAGTTCTTCGAATTTATAATCACGGTAATTTGCGAAGCCGGCATTCTTTGCTACCTGGTCGCGTTTTAAAATCAATCCGGTGTACAGGTCATCCAGTGCTTTCCTGTCTTCCAGGCGGCGGGCGCCGGTTTTGGTGAACACTTCTTCCCGCAGGGAGCGGTCGCTGTTTTCCAGGAATTTAGCAGCCTGTTGCAGGGTATATTCCTGGTCTTTTACTTTGATGGTCATTTTACCTGCAATAACACCGTACTGTTGCGCCATTACGCTCAGTTCCGCCTGGATAGGAATGTTTTCCTCCCGGAACAGTTTCACCTGTTTCTCTACATTGCGGAGATAGGTTTTATACAGGTCGGGGTCTAATCCCTTTACAAACGGACTTTCCAGCAGTTTTTTATTGAGCGCATCTGCATAGGGTTGCAGTTTGGGCTGAATTTCCATACAGAAGTAGGCAAAGGCTTCTTCGAGCGATTTATCGGTGATATCGCAGGTCATGCGGATCTGGCGCCAGCAAGCGTCTTCACTGATCACTGCTTCCAGTTCACTCATGTCTTTCAGCCATTTTTCCAGGTCGTGCACACTGTTGATTTTTCTTTCCTTCAGCGCTTCAAAGTAAGGCTGCAGGGTATCCCAGGTGGTTACTTTAAAATCTTCCGGAAGAAATGTACGCGGTAGTTTCTTTATATCTGCACTTAGTTTATCCATGCTATCTGCTATTTTTAAATTTTTCGGATGTAGAAATTTAGGCAATTTTACGCTAATGCCCGGTGTTTCCGGCTAAAAGAATCGTTAAATATCGGAAGGCTAAAACGATTCAGGCTTCTATTTACAGAAAATGATCTCTGTAAATAGAAGCCTGAAATATTTTGCCGGCAGATGATTGTTTTGATCATCAAACCGCCCGGATCCTTACTATTCTTCTGTTTTCTTCTTGCGTGGCTTAGCAGCTTTTTTAGGCTCTTCACCTTCTGCAGCCGGTGCGTCATCTTTCTTAGCTTTGGCTTTCTTAGGTGCTTTTTCTTCAGCGCCTGTTTCGCCTTCTTCTTTTTCAGCGGCCTTTTTAGCGCGTGGCTTCTTAGGCTTTTCTTCTGTAGCTGCTTCTTCAGAAGCTTCAGGAGCTGCTTTCTTCTTTTTCTCCGGAGCAGCGGTTTCTTCTACTGCCACTTCTTCCACTTCTCCTTCACCTTCGGCGAGGATCTCATCAAATTTCAACAGATCGTTTGCTTTGAGGATACCAAACCATTTTACCATCTTCTTCATATCACTCACATACACTCTGTCTTCATCGAATTCAGGGAATACGCTTTTGAAATAAGCTTTGATAGCATTGTTGTCTGCTTTACCGGCTACAGGCGGGTGTGCCGCTGCCTTTTCCTCCATGGCCTTGAATACCTCAGCCAGGTTTACGTTTTCGCCGGTAGTGAATACTTCAATACTTTCCAGTGGAGTAAAATTATGCACGCGGGAAGATACAAACCTTGTACTTTTATCTTCCAGTGACCTTACGATGGCGCCATCTTGTTTACTGGCTACTAACTGAAACAAACCGCCCAATCCGGTTACTGCAACAATTTCTCTGTACTGCATGTTCAAATTTTTAGGAAGCGCAAATATAAATAATTATAATAGATTGCCCGCGGCTATTTTTAGCTTGCAAAAAGCGGGCAACGGGGGCGTGCGTCAATTCAACTTTCGTGCCATGACCACCGTGCGTTTACAGCGTTTTACGTAGCCCTGAAGATTAAATATCTCTATAAAAAATATATAAATCCCTGACGGTAAAACTACTGCATTTTCACCAATTCCATCCCACGGCAAATATCCGGTATTTCCCATCAAAATATTGTGGGCCAGGTATCTCACCGGTTTGCCCTGCAAATCATATACGGTAACATTACCCATGAAGCCCGGGCCGGGCAGTTGCCAGGAAAGCTGTGTTACATCCGTTGTTCCGTCGTGATCAGGTGAAAACACTTCCGGCAACAATGCAATATTTAGCGAATCGTCTGCATTGCCCCGGCGCTGGGAATTGGGCCATCCCGGGGTGGCGTATCCTGCTGTAGCAGCGGCAGAGTGCCAGTTGGCCGCATCAGAAGCGGGAAGCTGGTACGCCAGCCGCTCCAGCGAAATACCCTGCAACTCACTGGCCAGCGGAAAGTGTTGTCCGCTGGTATATGGCAATTCATCAATAACCATACTATCGGCCCGCAGCAGCACAACATCCCCACCGTCCAGCGGCATGGAGGGCAGGCTGCTTACTTCCTGGATATTTTCCTGCGACCGGCAGTTATAATAACTGCAAAGCAAATTCTTGTTGGTGGTAAATGCCAGCAGGTGCCCGGGCATCAGCAGACGGCCGCTGGTGGTTATCTTTTTAAAAGTACTTAATCCGCCACCGGCGGTACGTGCGCAAAGGCGTAGCTCATTTAAGTTCACCACTTTACGGCTCGCGTTATATAGTTCAATAAATTCGGGGATACCGGTGGGCGGGTAAAACAATACTTCATTAATTAATACGTCGTTGCCAGCCGGTGGTTGTGATATGCCAAGTGTTGCACTGTTGTAGATACTGCTGGTAGCCCCATTGCAATCTGCCAGTCCGCTGGTATTAATAGTATATACCTCCTCTGGCCGGATAACAGCATCCAGTTGCAGTTCCACACTGTTAAACAGCGGAGGCTGTACCCGGCAGGCCGTTATGTGTATTCCGCCAGTAATCTGATAACGCGCAGGATCTGCTGCCAGCACACTATCCAGCGTTTTACTGAACTGTAACAACACCCGCATGCTATCTGCAATGGCAGCAAACAGCAGGTCTGGTTTGGAAAGATCCGGGGTGTTCGCGGCCGCAGCATTTACGGAGCCGGGCGTGCCACCGGCAGAGGCAGTACTGGCCATCCAGTTTGCTTTTCCACTGCAAGGAAATGCCGTATTGATCATTTCCAGGCTGATTCCGCCCTTGCCGGCCTTTCCGCCTGCGTACCATCCTTGATGATAATCTACCGCATGTATCACCCTTTTGAATGCGTCATATAAAACAATCAGCGCGCTGTCGTCTGCCACTGCCGGAAAACGGTCTATTCCCCTGATATTGGGAATGTTATAACTGCTCACTGCTGCCTGAGCGCATAGCACCAGCAAACTGTCGGGTTGCAGCAAATACGCTGGCAGCAGCACTTCCCGCTTATTTACCGCTAAACGCCAATTGCTAAGTTGCACAGGTGCAGTGCTGATATTCCGCAGTTCTATGTATTCATACGGTGGCAAACCTAATACAGGAGTGGGTTTGGGCATCACCTCGTGGATAATCACGTCATAAATAGCCGGCGCCTGGGTAAAACCGGTGAGGGCCTGCAGTAGCAGCAGGCAGGAACAAACAATGGGTAACCGCATGAATAATTATTTTATAGCTTTCAAACTTAACATTCTGTTGATCGTCTGGTGTTAATGCCATGTAAATGGTAAAAAAAAATCTTAATGTTATGAAAAGCGGGGGCTATATGTTAATTTTGGGCTTCCAAAATTAAAAATGTAAAACAAAATGAAAGTTGCCGTAGTTGGAGCGACCGGACTGGTAGGCTCAAAAATGTTACAGGTGTTAACGGAAAGGAATTTTCCCGTTACTGAATTGATTCCCGTGGCTTCTGAGAAGTCCGTTGGTAAGGAAGTAACATTTAAGGGCAAGACCTGGAAGGTGGTGAGTGCGGATACGGCGATTTCTATGCAACCAAATGTGGCTATCTTTTCTGCCGGTGGCAGTACCTCCCTGGAGTGGGCGCCTAAATTTGCAGCGGCAGGCATTACTGTAATTGATAATTCCAGCGCGTGGAGAATGGACCCTACCAAGAAACTGGTAGTGCCGGAAGTAAACGGCGATGCTATTACGCAGGAAGATAAAATTATTGCCAATCCTAACTGTTCTACTATTCAGATGGTGCTGGTACTGAAACCCCTGCACGAAAAATATAAAATCAAAAGGGTAGTGGTATCTACCTACCAGTCGGTAACCGGCACCGGTGTAAAGGCAGTGACGCAGTTAATGAATGAAAGACAAGGTATTACCGGTGAAATGGCGTATGCTTACCCGATAGATCTGAATGTTATTCCGCAGATAGACGTGTTTCTCGATAACGGCTATACGAAAGAAGAGATGAAGATGGTAAATGAAACCAAGAAAATTATGAGGGACGACAGCATCCTAGTAACGGCTACGACTGTACGTATTCCGGTAATGGGTGGTCATAGTGAAGCGGTGAACATAGAGTTTGAAAATGAATACGATGTGGCGGAACTGAGGGCATTGCTTGAAAAAACACCTGGAGTAATCGTTGTAGACGATCCGTCGAAGGCTTTATACCCAATGCCAAAGGATGCACACGATAAGGACGAAGTGTTTGTGGGCCGTATCCGCAGGGATGAAACACAGCCTAAAACAGTGAATATGTGGATAGTAGCAGACAACCTTCGCAAGGGGGCTGCTACCAATGCCGTGCAGATAGCAGAATACCTTACCGGTAAAAACTGGCTGTAATCATACTGTTGTGCTATGTAATTTAGGAGTATACCACTCTTAATAGCACCTCCCGTATATGACTATACGAAAATATATTTATAACTCGTTAAGAGCAAGCATTTTACCGCTTGCTCTTTTTTGCGCGTGTTACAAAAGCATAACACACAAACCTTAAAAATTACACGGAAGTAGTATTGATTTGTGCGGGATAAAATCCAATTTTGGTAGTGATAATCCTATGCCAACTTAACTCTTTGAAAAAGAAGAGAAGTCCAATTTTAGAGATGCCGGTATTTTTCGTTATTTTCTAATCAGAAAACACCCTTAAGTCCTATGAAAACCAACACCAATCGAGAGCTTCTGTTAATGCACAAGTTCACCGAAGAGTGGAGCACTAATTTCTCTTCACAAGTATCCAGGATCATGAACATCGTTGATCAGCAGGATACGCTTGACGGAATTATACCGATTATTGAAGTGGCCAATGTTTACAATCAACGTTTTGCTCACGCGCGCACGGACAAGGAAAATCTTTTAAAGAATCGCAAAGCGCGGCCGTTCGAATTCCTGATTCACAAGAATTAAGCCGGAGAAGTATTTATTAGTTTATCAGGTAGTCCGCTATCATGAAATTACCAGGAGAGAATAAAGAACCATTTGCATATCTATTGGTTTGGATACTGGGTATTGGTTGCGGTGTACTTTTTTTAATGATGTTTGCAGCCACTGTTTACATGTTAGTAACAGGCAACTATTAAAAGGTTAACTATCTGATAAACTAATAAACTACTTTACATTAGTCCATGGCGCGGTTAATGAACTGCAATAAGGGTTGCATCAGTGCAAATGTCTTCAGAATTTCCTTTACCATAGCAGGTTGTATACACGCCTCATCTGTAAACGGGTGAGACACAATCACGCTTTTCAGTTTTAGATACGCGATAGCCGGGTTATCTGGCTGATATCCCTGCGGAGCTGTTTTAAGAGCATCGCCCTCTACCTTCCCAAAGTGTTTGATAAATTCTTTATTAGAGATGATTTGTTCAAATTCCCGGAAATTATAGTCGATTTCCTGGCGGAGCTTTTTCAGTTCCGGAGCTGCCGGCATCCAGATACCGCCGCCGGCAAAACTATTGCCTCCTGGTTCAAGTTGAAAATAATAACCGGCAAACGCCGATTTTTTGCCACCTGCCTGAAAAGAAGCACCGAGATTGGTTTTATAGGGAGTTTTGTCTTTTGAAAATCTGACATCCTTGTAAATACGAAACACACAGTCTTTCACCTGGAGCCCCTGCATGGTGGCATCCTGTCTTGCCAAACCATCTATCAGCTGCTGTACCATGCTTTCAAAATCGGCCTTGGCCGCCATGTACTCGGTTTTGTGTTCATCGAACCAGACTTTATTATTATTCAGCCTGAGTGACTTAAGAAATTTTAACGTGGACGGCTGCAACATTACTTCTTTTTCCCAGCAAGATAATACAAATCATTTATGGTTTTTTGAATTTTGAGGGGCCATTTGGAGAGGTTTAAAAAAACAGATGCAGGATGTAAGCCGGAAGGCGATCTCTTCCCGTGGCAAACTCCTGCACCTGTTTGAATGCAACTTTTAGAAGTGGTAGGTGGCGGCTAATAAAACATTGGATGTGATATCAGCAGGTTTACCATCCGACTTGCTGAAAATATCTGCGGAGGCTTTATCCAGCCTGAACTCCGGCATAATAGTAAGGTTTCCTACCTTATAGTTAAAGGTGAGTGTACCGGCAACTACATTACCTCCATCCGGTACGGCTCCAAAAACTTTAAGCCCGTCTTTATCACTGAAATATTCTCCACGAACTGTTAATCCGATCTTGTCAGTGAAATCGAGGTTCACGTACAGCGCATTGCCCCACCATTTTGCGTTTTCGCGGGTGCTTTTAGGTGCACGTGTGTCGGTATAGGTGCTGTAGGTAGCGTTATATCCCAAACCGAATACGGTGTTGATCTGGTAAGTGGCTACCAGGTCTACCTGGTGATTCTGGATACCGAAAGTATCTTTTCCTTCCAGGTAATTCAGGTATAATTTGATGGGTGTTTCTGCCGGGGCAAAGCCCAGCTGAGCACCAATATATTTGTGGCTGTTAAGGGTAACTGATTTCAGATCGGTAGGATTAAATACGCCTACCATAGCGCTTAAAGAAGAGGTGAGTGCAATATCTGCCTTCACACCTGTATTAAAGAAAGGGCCGTAGCTGAACATATAGCTCATGCTATAGTTTCTGTTGGCGTAGGCATCTACCAGTTCGTAACCAATGTGGGTGGCGAAGCTACCGAGACTTATTTTTACTTTCTCAGCTACCTGGTAAGATACATACAATTGTTTAATAGCCATTGACAGGCCATTAGCGGAGCCGGGAACATCGTTATAGGAAAACTCTCCGGCTCTTTTGCCGAAGCCGAGGTCGGCAACGATGCTACCATTTTTAAATCCGTGTTCTACTTTCAGCGATACCATTCCCAATTCGAAAGAGTTGTGGGAGTTGGTAAAGCTGGTTTTATTATCAGTATAATTTCCGTTGAGATTGTATTTATAATACACATCTGCAGATCCTGATAATTTAAACGCGGGAGCAGATGTACTATCTGTCGTGGATTGTGCCATGGCAACGAGGGTGCTGCCCATGGCAAATAAGGTCGTTAACATTCTTTTCATACTTATAAATTTGGTTGATAAAATGGTAAGTACTAATGCGGCCTTTTCTCACGGATTGTTTCGGGGGTGCGTGCTACCGTATCTTCTGATGCTACATTCAGAAAAATAGAAGGAATGGATAATCAGTAATCAATGATTGGTGCGAGTTTCACTTATTTACAGCAAGTTTAACTACCAATTATCCATTCCAGGTTCTTACAACGTAAAGTATATGCGTTTAATAAAGTTGATAAAGATCGTACTCAAAGAACTGTAACTCATTTTTGATACCTCTGAAAGGAATTGTTTTTCAGGAGTGAATCAGTTCGTCTTCTTCTTTCAGTGAACCGTTGTCGGAGATACTGATCATAGAAGGATGATAGTTTTCGTTGTGCTGTGTAACATCCAGACCCAGTTCTTCTTCTTCTTCAGATACGCGCAGTGGGTGAATCAGGTTGATGAGTTTGAAGATACCGTAAGATACAGTGAAGCTGTAACCTACTACCAGTAACAGACCCAATACCTGGTTTTTGAACAGTTCGAAGTTGCCGTAAAGCCAGCCATCAGTACCAGCTGAATTGACAGCCTTGGTAGCGAAGATACCGGTGAGCAGCATACCTACCATACCACCTAAACCATGGCAAGGGAATACATCGAGTGTATCATCAATGCTGGTTTTGGATTTCCAGTGTACCGCAATATTAGAAATGATAGAGGCAATGAAACCGATGAATATACTTTGCGGGATAGCAACAAAACCAGCAGCAGGAGTGATAGCCACCAGACCAACTACCGCACCGATGCAGAAGCCGAGGGCAGATGGTTTGCGTCCGCGGATTACATCGAAGAATACCCATGCTAAACCGGCAGCAGCAGTAGCTGTGTTAGTAGTAGCAAAAGCGGAAGCTGCGAGGGCGTTGGCGCTCAAAGCAGAACCTGCGTTGAAACCGAACCAGCCGAACCAGAGTAAACCGGTACCCAGTAATACAAAGGGAATATTTGCAGGTTGTAATTCTTTCTTTTCGATATGATCCTTTCTTCTTTTCAGTACCAGGGCGCCTGCCAGGGCAGCGCAACCTGCAGAAATATGTACCACTGTACCGCCGGCAAAATCCAGAACACCTAATTTAAACAGGATACCATCCGGATGCCAGGTCCAGTGTGCAATTGGTGCATATATCAGCAAACTGAATAACACCATGAACAATACATAAGAAGTGAAACGGATCCTTCCCGCTACTGCTCCAACTACCAGTGCAGGAGTGATGATTGCAAACTTCATCTGGAAGAGCGCAAACAATAACAGCGGAATAGTAGGCGCCAGGCTCCATGGAGCTCCTGATCCTACATTCTGAAACATAAAGAATGTACTGGGATCTCCAATAATGCCATTAACAGATTTACCAAACGCCAGGCTAAATCCAACTACTAACCAAACGATGCTGATTAAGCCGGTAGCAATGAAACTTTGCATCATGGTAGAAATCACGTTCTTCTTATTTACCATGCCTCCATAAAAGAAGGACAAACCGGGAGTCATCAAAAATACCAGGGACGATGCTACAAGAATCCAGGCGATATCAGCGGAATTATATTTGCTGGCATCAGCAAAACTTGGGAGGGCAGGCATAAAAATTCCAACTATTGCGATGAGCGCAAGGAAAATGAAGGGGAGATAGTCCTGAAAAGATATTTTCTTCATAGCGTTTGATTTTTAAATTTCTTAAATAAAAGTAGGTCCGAAATTTAAAACATCAAATAGAAGGGTCTAAAAATAGAAATATTTGAATAAGAGGTACGATAATTAGGATTAAATCAATGATATTATAATTTATAATAATATTAATTATTATTTTTTAAGATATAGCGGCTTTCAGGAAGATAAAATATTGATCTAAATAATTGAATATCAGTAATATTAGAAGAATATTAAGGAAAGGTTAACAATTTTCAAATTTGCCAGGTGCACGCGCTACTGTAATAAGGGAACAAGCCGCGCAAACACCTGTTAAACAACAATATATAAATTAATAATTAATCACTTTAATTGCTGGAACAACTAATTTATATTACAAATAATTGCATATAATGTTCTGAATTTGCGAAGCCGATTATTGTTTCATTTCGAGTAATTCGCGCTCCATTGCAAACATCTGATCCCTCAAACGGGCGGCTTCCATGAAATCAAGATCGCGGGCAGCCTTCTCCATATCTTTCTTCACTTTGGCAATCGACTTCTCCATCTGTGGGATGGTTTTTACATTGGCTGCAGAGGATTTTGCATAAGCCATCGCATCTTCCGCTACCAACAGCACTTCATCATGGATAGCCATCGGTGAGTTTTCATCGAAGTGCTTGATTTCCAACACGGAAGTTTGTCCCATGATCTGTTCTTTGCTTTTACGGACAGTACGGGGCGTAATATTATGTTCTATATTAAATGCCACTTGCTTCTCACGGCGGCGATCCGTTTCGTCAATCGTCCGCTGCATGCTCTCCGTGATCTTATCAGCATAGAAGATCACCAGCCCGTCCACATTACGTGCCGCACGACCCGCCGTTTGTGTAAGAGAGCGCTCATCGCGCAGAAACCCTTCCTTATCGGCATCCAGGATAGCCACCAATGATACCTCCGGCAAATCCAACCCCTCCCTCAGCAGGTTTACCCCAACCAATACATCTATATTACCTAACCGCAGGTCACGTAATATTTCAATTCGCTCCAGGGTGTCCACCTCAGAATGGATATAACGCGACTTAATATTAATACGTCCAAGATATTTGTCCATTTCTTCGGCCATGCGCTTTGTCAGGGTGGTTACCAGCACGCGGTCGCCTTTTTGCACCCGCTTGTCTATTTCTTCCAGCAGATCATCCACCTGGTTCACACTTGGTCTCACTTCAATAGGAGGTTCCAGCAGGCCTGTAGGCCGCACCACCTGTTCTACCACTACCCCTTCTGTTTTCTTCAGTTCATAATCACCGGGGGTAGCGCTCACAAATATGGCCTGGTTCACCATATTCTCAAATTCATAAAAGTTCAGCGGGCGGTTATCCAGTGCGGAAGGCAACCGGAAGCCAAATTCCACCAGGTTCAGTTTACGGGATCTGTCGCCCCCGTACATCGCCCCGATCTGCGGAATGGTCACATGGCTTTCATCCACCACCAGCAGGAAATCTTTCGGGAAATAATCCAGCAGGCAGAAAGGCCGGGCGCCGGGCTTACGACGGTCGAGGAACCTGGAATAGTTTTCAATACCACTGCAATAACCCAGTTCACGGATCATTTCCACATCATAGTTTACCCGGTCAGACAGGCGCTGCGCTTCTATCAGCTTTCCGTTAGCTTTAAAATATTCTACCTGTGCTTTTAGCTCATCCTGTATTTCATATATGATCTGCTGCATCATATCCTTTGGAGCCAGGTACATGTTCGCGGGAAAAATGGCCGCGTTGTCTACCACTGTGATCCGCTTACTGTTTTGCACATCAATAGTTTCTATCTCTTCTATCTCATCTCCAAAAAAAGTAATCCGGTAACCATAATCCACATAAGGCAGGTTAATATCAAGGGTATCGCCCTTTACCCGGAAGTTACCCCGGTTAAAATCGCCGGTAGTACGGCTATACAGGGAGTTTACCAGGCTATGCAGCAAGGTATTGCGACTCACCGTTTGTCCTTTCTGAATGCGGATAATACCATTTTCATAATCTGTGGGATTACCGATACCATAAATACAGGAAACGCTGGCTACCACAATAATATCCCGTCTGCCGGAAAGCAGGTTGGACGTCGCCTTCAGCCGGAGCTTATCCAGTTCCTCGTTAATGGCCAGGTCTTTTTCTATATAGGTATCACTTACCGGCATATACGCCTCTGGCTGGTAATAATCGTAATAGGAAACATAATATTCTACGGCATTTTCCGGGAAAAACTGCCTGAGTTCGCCGTAAAGTTGGGCCACCAGCGTTTTGTTATGGGTCAGCACCAGGGTAGGGCGCTGCACCTGCTGGATAACATTAGCAACTGTAAATGTTTTACCCGAACCCGTTACCCCGAGGAGCGTCTGAAACGGTTCGCCTTCTTCGATTCCTTTTGTTAATTGTTTGATCGCTTCCGGCTGATCACCAGCTGGAGCGTATGGAGCATGTATATTAAAAGACATATTGAAATTGTATTTGAGCAGTATCTGTAAAAATACTAAAGAATATGGAAGTGAAAGTGTTAAAAAAGAAGCTTTAATTTGCTGCCACAATCAAGAAAGGACTTATGAGAAAAAAAATTTTAATAGGGCTGATACTGGCCTTCCTGTTACCCATTGCCACCTTTGCCTGGGGCCCCAACGGGCACCGTATTACCGCCGAAATAGCCTGGCTTCATCTTACCCCCCAGGCGCGTAAAGCCATTACGAATATCCTGGGCCGCGAAAGCCTGGCGATGATCGCCAACTGGCCTGATTTTATCAAATCAGACACTACACACCAGTACGATCATACCAGTAAGTGGCACTACCTCGATTTTCCCGGCAATATTGACCGGGCAAAATTTGATCAGCTCCTGAGCGCAGCCAGCGGTGAAAACCTGTACACGGAAACACAGGCCATGATAAAGGATCTGAAAAACCGTAACCTGCCGAAAGACAAACAACGGTTTGCACTCACCTTCCTGGTTCATATGATGGGCGATATGCATCAGCCACTCCACGTAGGCCGTGATGAAGATATGGGCGGAAACAAAATCGCGGTTATGTGGTTTGATAAACCTTCCAACCTGCATAAGGTATGGGACGAACAATTGATCGATTTCCAGCAGCTGAGTTATACAGAATACACCAAAGCGCTGGACATTGCGTCTGCAGCGGAAATTAAGGCCATGCAGCAGGGTTCTATCGCCGACTGGATGTTTGACTCACACCAGCTCTCCGACAGGGTATATGCTTATACCCAACCTGATGCCAAGCTCAGCTACCGCTACAATTACGTTTTTGTAACCGACCTGAACCAACAGCTGCTGAAGGGGGGCCTCCGGTTGGCGGCTGTTCTTAATAGTATTTACAAGTAGCGCCTTCGGCGCTGGGAAATTGTCTTGGGCGCTGATTATACTGATTTTCGGATTTTATTTTTTGGATTTTATTATAATTAATAAGGGAGATATAAGCGGATAAGTCCGCATATATCTCCCTTAATCTTATAAAATCAAAACTGATCAAATCCAAAAAATCAGTATAATCAGCGTAATCAGCGCCCAAGACAATTTCCATCGCCGAAGGCGATCCTCTGCTACACCAGGTCAATATCGAAGTTCACCAGCTGAACAAACTGCTCCAGGCGGGCCGCAATATCTTCATGGGTAATTTCGCGGATGCGTTCTGTTCCGAACTTTTCCACGCAGAAAGAAGCCATAGCAGAACCTACGATGATAGCGGTTTTCATGTTTTCAAAGGAAATGTCCTTTGTTTTAGCGAGGTGGCCAATGAAACCTCCCGCGAAAGTATCGCCGGCGCCGGTTGGATCATATACATCATCCAGTGGCATCGCAGGAGCGAAGAACACATGATTTTCGTAAAACAACAATGCGCCATGTTCGCCTTTCTTGATGATCAGGTAACGGGGCCCCATAGACATAATTTTACGGGCAGCCTTTACAAGAGAGTATTCCCCACTCAACTGGCGGGCTTCTCCATCGTTTACCATCAGCACATCCACTCTTTTCAGTACTTTCAATAAATCGTCCAGTGCTACTTCCATCCAGAAGTTCATGGTATCCATCACTATCAGCTTAGGACGTTCCTTCAACTGATCCAGTACACTCATCTGCACCTGTGGGGTCAGGTTACCAAGAATGAGGAACTCACTTCCCTGGTAGCTTTCCGGGATAACAGGCTGGAAATCGGCCAGTACATTCAGTTCTGTTGCCAGTGAATCGCGGGTATTCATATCCATATGGTACTTGCCGGACCAATAGAACGATTTTTCACCCTTCTTCACCTGCACGCCATCCAAAGCTACGCCTTTAGCAGTCAACGCATCCAGTTCTGAAGCGGGAAAGTCTTCGCCTATTACAGACACCTGGTTAATAGGCTGCACGAAATTAGACGCTGCCCATGCGATGTAGGTGGCAGACCCACCAATGATTTTACCTGACTTTCCAAAGGGGGTTTCGATTTCATCGAACGCCATAGTGCCTACGACTGTGAGTGACATGCTTATTGAGTTATTTTTATTATGTAAAAATTTAATGCAAACCTCGCAAAGGTAACTACTTATACAGAAAGCAGGAAGCTAAATCTTCACCTGCTTCCAGGTGCCCCGGCGAAACAGCCATATAGCCACCAAAGCGGAAGTGGACTCCGATATGGCCATAGCCCAGAAAACCCCAACAGGGCCCATTTTAAGCCATATAGCCAGTGTATAGGCCAACGGCATCTGGAATAACCACATAATAAACATATTGATCAACATAGGCGTGCGCGTATCACCGGCGCCATTGAAAGATTGGGTAAGCACCATACCATAGGCAAAGAAGACATAACCGGCACTCATTAACCGGATACACTGCACGCCATAGTTGATTACCACCGGATCGGTGGTAAAGAAACCAATAATGGCAGGCGCCCATGCCATAAATACTACTGCCACCACACCCAGGAAGATCATATTGAAAAAGGCAGCCCTCCAGGCCGATTTTTCGGCACGCTCCGGCTGCTGCGCCCCCAGGTTTTGCCCTACCAATGCAGCAGCGGCATTCGCCATTCCCCAGGCTGGCAATATGGTAAAGATCACCACCCTGATAGCGATCGTATATCCAGCTACCGCATCTTTTCCAAAATATGAAATGATCCGCACCAGGAAAATCCAGCTTGCAGAAGCAATCAGCATTTGCGCAGTAGCGCCGGCGGCAATTTTAAGAATGGCGCCAATCAATGGAAATGCCGGAGCCAGGTGTTTTTTTGTAATGCGGATCAGGTCTTTTCCTTTTACCAGGTGATATAACTGGTACATCACGCCTGTGCCCCTTCCAATAAAGGTGGCTATAGCAGCGCCTTTCAGGCCCAATGCAGGAACCGGACCCCATCCCGAAATTAACAGCGGGCATAATATAATATTCAGGCCATTCGCAATCCATAAAGAGCGCATCGCCAGCGCCGCATCACCCGCACCTCGAAAGATACCATTGATCAGGAATAATAAAATGATGACGATATTACCACCAAGTATTATCTGCGTATATTCGTGGCCGTAGTCAGCCACTTCTTTGGCAGCCCCCATTACCAGCAATATATCTTTCGCGAAAAATATTCCTGCTATACTGATGAGTACAGACACGAGCAATCCCGGGTATAAGGATTGCATGGCTGCATGCGCTGCGGCATCAGGATCCTTCTCACCGGTTCTGCGGGCAATCATGGCGGTTGCCGCCATACTCAATCCCATGGCGCCGGTATATACCAGCGTGAGCACAGATTCCGTAAGCCCTACCGTGGTAATAGCATTCACACCCAAATGACTTACGAAATAAATATCGACTACCGCAAACAATGACTCCATGGCCATTTCAAGGATCATCGGAATAGAGAGCAGAAATATTGCACGGTCTATACTTCCAGTGGTGAATTCTTTTTCACTACCGGTAACGGCTATCTTAAATAACTGAAAAAAACGACGTATACGCTGCGGTGCGTTCGTTAAAAGAGGCATAACTTACTTTTGAAAAATAACAATGAGGAACAGTGCACCATTGGCACTGCAAACTAAAACAGGAAAAGTGGGAGGGCGACAAACGGAAGTACCGTGGTCTGATTAAATTTTCATATGCTATCAGTTCTGGCATCTTATGATGCTTCGCAAATGTAATTTAATTTTTCAATCATCAAAAACCATCTTTTCAAATAGGCGGATCAACATCAGTTATAACAGGTATTTTCTTTCAAAGAGAAAATGCGATCGCTACGATCCACAATAGGTAAAGGTTACAGGCAGGCGAAAAAAATATTTAAAAAATACTTTACCTATAGCTGTAACTTTTTATTTCCACCTCCGTTTAACATTCCTAGTAAGCGCTGAAAACCTATATTAAAACAAGATCACAAATCACAAACATTACAATTACAAAACCACAATCGTAAAACCTTCATAAAAACTGAAATCATGCTTATGTTCAACAAAAACACACTCCTGACGGGAGTAGTGATCGCTACTGTATTGGGTATTACTGTAAGTTCCTGTAAAGATGATGATAATCCAACGCCACCTCCACCAACACCACGTTCCAAGACGTTTGATCTGAAAGGAGCCGGCGCAGACAGAGATAAAAAGGTAGGTGATATTACCATCACCGAGAACACAGATAGCAGTGTGAATGTTGTACTGAATCTCACCAAAAATGTTAAGGATGCGGATCATGGCGTTTACCTGATAGCCGGTACTGCCGCGGCTCCCAAAACAGATACCTTGCTGAAAGGAACGTTCAAAGGAACTGGTGCTGCACTGAAAATAGATCTTTTAACAAAAGTAAAATCTATTAAGGTTTCAAAGCCAGGCGGCATTCAGAAAGATACTGCATTCAAGTATAACAATGCGATAGAACTGAGTTCTCATCTGAAAGTGATGAAAGCTGCTGACACCATTGCTATTGGTCTCTTTGGCAAAAGCAACTAATCCGGAAGTTAAAAATTTACATTACAACTATTGAAAGCATGTTCACAAAATGAACATGCTTTCTCCTGTGTTATATTTAAGAAGGAGTCCTAATAATAATGAAATACTGCAACATCATCAAACAAAAAGCCGACCACGGGGGCCGGCTTTCTAAATGGTTATTACAGGATATGGAAGGATCCGGCTACCAACAGCCGGTTTAAGGGAAAACTTTATTGACTACTACTGTTACCATCTTCCACCTTTACCTGAACTTGTCTTTTTAACACCTTGAATTCAGTTCTGCGGTTAAGCTGACGTCCTTCAGGATTGTCTTTATGATTAGGCAGAGAGTTTGGTGCAATTGGTCTGGATTTACCGTAGCCTTTAGCAATGAGCCTTTCCGCGGAAATACCTTTACTGATCAGGTAATCCACACAGGATTGCGCCCTTGCCTGCGACAGTTTCTCATTGAATTTCACGGAGCCTACGCTATCGGTATGTGCGCTCATCTCGATAGTTAACTTCGGATTATCGTTCAGCATATCAACCACTGTATCCAATACTACTTTAGATTCTTCGCGGAGGGTTGCCTTTCCGAAATCGTAGTAGATATTATTAAGAACAATTGGTTTTTCTATTTCGTAATGCTTGAGGCAAAGTGTGGGATTATCCATTGAATCTATCCGCACTAAAGAATCTGTATTAAAATAGAGTGCTTTGGTGAAGTAATTATCTTTTTCAGCAATTACCTTGTAAAAGCGCTGTGGGTCTACTTCAAAGGTATACCTTCCGGTGGCGTCCAGGGTAACTTTACGGATTGTTTTCTTCCTCACAGTATCAAGCAGGGTAACAGTAGCCCCTTCCAGCGGGAGATGAGTATCGCAGTCGATGATCAAACCGCTTGCTATTTTACGGATGCGGTTAATACTGAATACTTCCAGGCAGCAGATAGATTCCCTGTCGGAGCTGATGAAGCCGGCTGCAAAAGGATGTGTATTATCCAATGCCGTATAATAGATATCATCCTTAGGAGAGTTCAATGGTTTTCCCATATTAACGGGAGCAGACCAGGTACCGAAATCGCCCTCGCTCTGGAAGAAATCGAGCCCTCCCAAACCTACGCGGCCATCGCTGCTAAACACGAGCAGGTTTTTCTCTGCATCGTAAAATGGCGCCTGTTCTTCATCTTTCGTATTGATGGCAGTGCCCATGTTGCGCGCTCCACCGGGTGTGCCGTTGGTCATGATGCAATACCACAAATCATTTTTACCCATACCTCCGGGCCTGTTGGACGCAAACAGCAGGTATTTTCCATCGGCCGTGATATAGGGCTGCATAGAATTATACCCTGCAACATTTACGTTCTCGCCTAATATTTTCGGTTCCGACCATACCCCGTTCTGGCGACTGCTAAAATAGATAGCGGATTGTTTCACGCCATCTTTCACAGACCAGCGGGTGATATAAAGTGAATTACCATCGGGGGTAATGGCAGATACTCCCTGATCGAATCCTTTGGCGGCAGGGATTTTTACCTTCTGGCTGTTGTCGAAAGTATTGCCGCTTCCGGTGGCTGTGTAAAGGTCATTTACATATGGGGTTCCTTTTTTTGCTTGTTTTTTTGTTGTGGGTTGCTTAACAGTGGTTGGCAACGGTGGGTTCTCAGCACGGGAAGAGGTAAACATTAAAGTGCCGGGATCCAAGATCACCGGCGCGTAGTTTGCTCCGCCTTCATTAACATTGCCGGCAGTTTTCACGATCGTAAATCTCGGTTCCTTATTGGATTCGGAAAGTGCGAATTCGCAGCAGGCAATTTCAAGCGGGGTTCTTACAGACAGTTCATCGGCGACGGTGTAGCTTTGTTTGAATTTTTTAAATTCATCCAGTGCTTCCTGGTACTTTCCATTGTACCGGAGGCAGATGGCATACCAGTATCGTGCCTGGGGATATGCCGGGTTATTAAACCCAACCAGCTGTGCATACCAGGTTTCAGCATTTCCATAGTCGTAGAAGAGCCGGTAGGATTCGGCCAGCCGGGCTACTACCTGTTGATAATCTTTTAGTTTACCACTGGGAGGAGCGCCTGCAACTGTATAGGGCAATACCTGCTCTGGCTTGATTTTGAAAGTGCCCAGTGCCTTATTGTAGTACTGTGCAGCGGAATAATAATCCCGTGAGCTATAAAAAACATCCGCAGTATGTTTAAAATCATAAACATATTGCGCTTGTATAGAGCTAATTATTCCTGCAAAAATCACCAGCCAACAGAGAGTAATTTTTTTCATGAGGGTTCCATTTCTTTTTTCTGTATAAGTTTTTGCCTCCATTCTGATCCGGTTTTTGATAGATTATAACCTGGGACAAATAAAGTATTCTTCGTTAAGCGTTCTTCTTTTGCGGCTGATAAAAGAAAGTGATATTTCAAAGCTCTGGCTGCCATTTACGAGGCGGCGCATGTTGGAAGTATTGGCATCATAGCTTAATCCCAGTACAAAGCTTTTGAAATGGAAACCGGCAAAAGGAATCACCGCATCATTGAAGCGGTAGTTACCTCCTACCAGGAAGTCGAATTCAGGATTTACCATTAGCTGCGCATACATACCTGCCACGATTTCCTCGGCATTGCCTTGTCGCATGTAAAGACCAGTAGGAGTAAGCGTCACGGCGTCATTCAACCTGATCTTGGTACCACCGTGAACAAGATATCTCACTGGCAGTTTTCTTTCGGTGCCATCGGAGGAAAACGGATCTTTCGGTTGTGTGAGATGTTGCGCTGCAAATCCGGCGAATGGGTTCAGGATATGATTTGGATTACCATCAAAAAACACAACCCCTGCGCCGGCGTCAAATTGATTGGAGGTTGTATTACTTACATTTTCTCCGTTAAATATGCTTGGATCGAAACCGGTTACCGGCTGATACTGGCTGCCTGTCTGGAATTTGGCAGGGTCCAGTCTTCTGTTGATCAATCCCGCATTAATCCCAAACACCAGCTGGCTGGTTTTGGTACGGCCAAATTTCACACCGGTATAAGAAACGCTGGCCATTGCATTAAAAAAGTTATAGCCTGCGTCACCTGCCGACATATTCATTACATTGATACCTACACCGATGTTCTTATCTGTGGCGGCATCTGCAGAAATGCCCACTGTTGAGAATGGCTTCCCATAATTGGCCCACTGATTACGATAATCAGCGCTAATCCGGTAGTCGCCATCTATTACACCTGTCAGAGCAGGGTTAAGCCATAACGGGTACGCATAATACTGCGAAAAGTGCGGATCAACCTGGGCAACAGCAGTGCGGGGCAATAGGCTGCTCCATAAAATCATTGCAACTATAAAAATCCTTTTCATAGGAACATTTTTAAGTATTTCTGGATAAACCGGGATGCCTTGAAGCACCCCGGTTTTATTTTTGATTTGATCTTGCTGATGAATCATCATTATCTCATGAGGGTCACGTTACCCTTCTTCGTGATCACGGTGCCATCCTGCATAGTAGCCTTCACTATCCATACATACACACCTACAGGTTGTTTCTGTCCGCTCATGGTACCATCCCATCCCTGACGCTGGTCTTTCGATGTGAATACCAACTGACCCCACTGGTTGTAGATCCTGAATTCAAGCTGTGCGATGGCGGTTCCATATACATACTCGATATCATTTATACCGTCACCATTCGGGCTGAACAGGTTTGGTACATAGATGTTGTTGCCTTGCGGGTTCTTCGTTTTGTCCGTTACTGCGGCAGACAGTGCACTGTTCTGGCAGGTGGATGCCCCGATGGCACGTACCTGGATCGTAGCACTCTGGTTCGGCTGCAGGCCGGAGATAGTATGTGTGGTACCAGTTGCACCTGAGCTTGGCGCTGTGAATGTGACGCCATTATCTACTGTCACTTCGTAGCGTTGTGCACCTGTAACCGGTGACCAGCGGAAGGTGATAGCGGTAGCCGTCGTGTTATCCACTGTTACAACTGGTGCAGGCAGCGGTTGTGCCAGGCTGACATCCACCCTTGTTCTGGCGGAGCTGGTGCAACCACCTGCTGTAAATGCTTCTACATAATAAGTAGCATTGGCATTCAGCGCCGGTGTAACAAATGTTGCACCTGTGGTTATCGGCGTACCGCCAGTGGCCACGGAGTACCAGCGGAAATCAACATCCGTAGTGGTGGAAGTAGCCATCAGTATGGCTGTGCTGCCCGGGCATACCGGATCGTTTCCGGTTACACGTGGCCCGGCTGGCGGAAGTGTTACTTCAACGCTTACCGCGGTACGTGTTGGACTTGAACAACCATTATTGCTGGAAGCTTCCAGGTAGTACATCTGATTTGCGGTTACCGCAGGTGTTGTATAAGAAGCACCTGTGGAGACAGCTGTACCGCCTGTTGCGGTAGTATACCATTTGTAGGTGAGCGTGTTATCCGGGTTCAGCGCATTCAGCGTAGCTGTGAGGCCGGTACAAACTTTAATGCTTGCACTGGCTACTGCAGGAGCAGCTGGCGACGGATTCACGGTTACTTCCACCCTTGTTCTGCTTGCACTGATGCAACCGCCGCTGGTAGATGCTTCCAGGTAGTATACGGTACTTACTGTTGGTGTGATGGTGAAATCTGCACCGGTAAATACTTCTACTCCGCCACGTAATACGGTAAACCATTTGTAAATGATGCCCGGCTGCCTGCCTTTCACAGAAAGTACCGCTGTGTGTCCGCTACATACTGTCAGCGGATCTGCCAATGGTGCGTCTATATCGTTGCGGACATTTGCTGTTACGGCTTTGCGTCCGCTGCTGCAACCCTGGCTGTTCAGTGCTTCCACATAGAAGGTGGTGTTTGAGGCCAGCGGTTTGGTTGCGTATGAAGTACCACTTGCGAGGAATACACCGTTGTTCTGCGCATCATACCAGCGATAAGTCAATGAAGCGTCTGCACCCTTGATACTGAATGTTACGGTGCCACCTATGCAGGTTGTCAGGTTATCCGCATTTACTTCCGGTATTGGCGGAGTTGGGTCAACGGTTACTGTTACCGCTGTTCTGCTGCTGGAGCAGCTTCCCAGATTCGCCTGCACATAGAAGGTAGTGTTCTGGGTAACCACCGGTACGCTGTACACTGCATCAGAAGAAAGCAGGTTGCCACCCGTTGCAGCATCGTACCACTGATAGGTAACTCCAGGTTTGATAGTTTTCACAGATACGGTGATACCTGTGCCCGCACATGTTTTAAGTGCGGAGGCTACTACATCCGGAGCTGTTGGCGGAGCCACTACTGTTACAGTAGCTTTCACCCTCGCGGATGGACTACCGCATTGACCCGTAGTTCCGGTTGCTCCCACATAATAATCCATGCTGGCGTTGAGCGGTCCTGTCTGGAATACCGGTCCTACACCTACAGAATCATTACCTGCGGCCGAAGTATACCATTTATAGATTATTCCGTTGGTAGCGGAGGTTACACGGAGTGTTCCGGAAGTTCCCATACAGATAGTGAGTGCGTTGCTTTCCAGGATTGGTGTTGGCGCTTGTCCTACGCCTACGGAAACTTTCGCTCTCACACTATTGCTGCAATTACCATTATTCGCTTCTGCATAGAAATCAGTACTTGTATTTAATGCGCCGGTTGTGTAGCTATTGCCTGTGGCAAGCAATGTACCTCCAGCTGCGGCGCTGTACCAACGATAGGTAACACCAGCCACAGGATTCTGGATAGAAAGTGTTACGCTGCCACCCTGACAAACGAACAGGGAAGTGGATGCAATTACAGGTGTTGCCGGTACGCTCTTCACGGTGATGGTGGCCTTCGTTCTGCTTGCGCTTGGGCAGCCTCCATTTACCAGTGCCTGTACGTAGTAGCTCGCTGTAGAATCCAGTGCCGTGATAGTAAACGTTGGTCCTTCGTTCACTTTATTGCCGCCTGTTGCTGCATCAAACCATTCGTAGGTAACTCCTGCGGCAGGATTTTGTATCTGCAGTGTTATATCCTGGCCTTTACAAACTTCCGCACTGTTGCTTACCAATACAGGAGCCGATGGTACCGGTACTACGTTGATCTTCGCAGCAGCTCTTACAGAAGGTTTACCACAATTTGATGTGTCACCGGTAGCTTCCACATAGTAGGTTACATTAGCGGTCACATTATTCACGGTAAAGATTGGGCCTGTAAACACAGCTACTCCGCCGGTTAATGTGGTGTACCACCTGTATGTGATATTATTCACAGAAGAGGTCACTTTCAGTACAGCTGTTCCGCCCTGACATGCTGTTACATTATTACTTTCCAGTATTGGGGTTGGAGCAACACCCACACCGATTGACACCTTCGTTCTGGCAGCACTGCTACATCCACCCAGAGAAGCTTCTGCATAGAAGTCTTTCGATGCGGTGAGGCCTGTTACCTTGTACACCGGACCGGTGAACAGTAATGTGCCGCCTGTTGCTGCGCTATACCAGCGGTAGGTCAATGTATTGTCCGCATTCTGAATGCTCAGTGTTGCGGTATCGCCTACACAGATGCTGATGGCTGATGCAGTAATAATCGGAGCTGGTATATTACCTACTGTCACTTTCACTTCTTTCGCGCTGCCGGCTGCATTTGCGCATCTGTTGCTTCCTTCTACTGTTACATAGTAAGAAGTAGTTGCGCTCAATGCACTGGTAGTATATGTTGCGCCTGATGCGAGGAATGTTGTCAGGGCAGCATCTGCATACCATTTGAATATTGGGTTTGTTACGGTAGTTGAAGCAGCTGTGAGTTTAACCGTAGTGTTTGCACAGATAGTTGTATCTGCCGCTACAATGTCTGATGGTGTGGCGGTATTATTCACGGTTACTTTTACTGCTTTCAAATCACCTGCTTTATTCTCACACTTGCCGGCGTTGCTTACACTTACATAGTAGGTGTATGTTCCTGGCATTAATCCTGTGATACTTAATACGCCTGTGCTGCTTACACCCTGCGTGATCGGACCGGTTCTGTCGGCATTAGCGTACCATTTGAATACAGGGTTCTGTACGGTAGTGGTAGTTGGTGTTAATACCGCTGTATCACCGGCACAGATTACTTTATCTGTGATCTGAATGTCGGCCGCTGTTGAGGCGCTGTCTACAGTGAGTGTAATTCTGGTGCGGCCGCTGTCGTTAGCGCAGTTACCTGCATTCACTGCTTCCACATAGAAGTTATAGATACCTGCCTGCAGACTGGCCGGCGTAGTATATTCATTACTGTTAGTTACCAATGTTGCTCCGCCTGTTGCTGCGTCGTACCAGTTGTAGCGAACACCTGCTACAGCTTTTACCCTGAGGGTAGTTGGTGTATTCAGACAGGTAGATACATTATTGGCTTCCGGAACCGGAGCTGATGGTGATCCCTGAACGGTTACTGTTATCGCTGCGGATGCGGCGCCCGGACAACCGTTCCTGGTTGGTACTACTGTATAAGTATGTACTCCGGAATCGAGTGTGGTTGGCGTTACATATGCAATACTATCCAGTAAATGATTACCCTGGCTGTTGTACCAGCTGTAAGTGATACCTGGTGCAGGATTTATTACGCTGAGAGTAGCTTGACTACCCTTACAGATAGTAGCGTTGTTCACCTGTACTTTCGGTTGAGCAATAACGCGTTGTGCGTAGTTGAAGTCAACATCGAGTAAGGCTCCCAGGATACCTGATCTGAGTTTCACTTGCACACCGTCAAACTGCTTGGTTGGTACAAACCACAGGATAGCGCTTCTGCTACCGCTCAGCAGATCCAGGTGCAGGATCGGATTGGATGTTAATACGGAATCACCTGGGGTGTTACCGTTGTAGGTAGTGAGTTGTATACTGCCGAGCACCGCTGCAGAAAGGATCTGGCTTGGGTTAGACAGTTTCACTCTTACAGTATCACCCGGAGTAGATAATCCATTGAAGGTTACTTTCTGGAACACCGTTGCATTGATAGCTCCGAGGTTTATCACCAGGGAAGATCCTGTGCTTGTAAAGGCATCCACAGCGAGTTGCGGGTTATATACATTACCCAGCACCAGCAAGCCGGATCCGCCAATTGTTTGTCCGGTAGCGGCTTCACATGGCACCTGACCTGAAGGAGTTACGGTAATTGCATTCACCGCTATCCTTGCAGACTTACAGGTTGCTGCACCCGGCAGGGCTGCTTCCACCCAGTAGGTAACGGTTCCCAGGGCGGTAGACGCAGGACCTTCGAAGGAAGCACCTTTAAATAAGGTGTCTGTTGCTGTTTGTGTTCTGAACCAATAGAATTCTGCGTTAGCCGCATCTGCTTTTGCAATGAACAGCGGACGCTGGCCAATCACAACGGTGTCGTTTACAGGTGTTACTGTTGGCGGCGCCAATGATGTACCTGTTTTAACGGTAACCGCTGTTCTGGTGGCAGATATGGTATTACAGCTATCGTTGATAGCTTCTACGTAATAGATTGCCTGTGCAGTTACGTTGGTCACAGTAAATGTTAAGCCGCTGTCCGGAACCGGATTCAGTCTGGTTCCACCAGTAGCCACATTGTACCATGCGTAGCTGTATCCACTTACCGGGTTGTTAATGGCAAGTTGGGCATCAGATCCGGCACATACTTCCACATTCGCAGATCGTACTACCGGAGGCGCAGGCGCTGCCACCACTTTTACATCCACCCTTGTGCGACCACTGCTGGCGCAATTGTTCCTGAATGCTTCTACCAGGAAGGCAGTATCTGTAGTCAGGGTACCGGTGGTGAAGGATACACCATCTTTACCTGTGAGATAAACACCTTTGCTGGTGTACCAGCGATAAGTAACGCCTGCTGCAGGATTCTGTACATCCAGTTTGGCGGTACCGCCAGCGCATACTGTTACCTGTGCTGACTGAACTTTCGGAGCTGCCAGTGCACGTTGTGCGTAATTGAAGTCTACCGTGGTTAATGCACCGAGTATGCCTGATTTCAGTTTTACTTCTACTGCATCAAATGCTTTGGTCGGTACAAATTCGAGGATAGCCTGTCTCTTGCTGCTCAGTATAGTGAGTTTAATGAGCGGGTTATTTACCAGGAGAGAATCTCCGGGAGTGGTACCATTATAAGTTGTTAACTGCACACCACCCAGCAGTGCTGCAGAAAGCACCTGGCTTGGGTTCGACAGCCATACCCTTACGGTATCTCCAGGAGCAGATACTCCGTTGAATTTAGTTCTTTGCCATACCTGTGCGTTCAATGCGCCCAGGTTAATTACCAGTGAAGATCCGGTGCTTAAGCTGCCATCTACTGCCAGGGCAGGATTGTATACATTACCCAATATGAGTAATCCGCTGCCGCCAATTGTTTGCGTAGAAGCGCCTTCACATGGACCAGGATCCGGACCAGGTTCAGGTCCGTAAACTATTACTGCAGGCACCCTGATAGATTTGCAGGAAGCACCGCCTGTTAACCTGGCTTCCACCCAATAGGTAACGGTTCCTATTACATTGGATACAGGAGGAGTGTATACTGGTCCTGTAAACAGACTATCATTACCAGCCTGACTTGCATACCATACAAACTGAACATTTGCCGTATTGGAGGTTGCTGTCAGTGCAGTTTGTCTGCCTACTACAGTTGAATCCGGATTTGGCGTTACCACCGGCGCGCTCAATGAAGCAGATATCACAATGCTGATGGCTTGTCTGCCTGATGCAGCACCACAACTGCTAACCGCTTCTACATAGAAGGTAGTATCCCTGTTAACCGCTGTTACATTAAATACAAAGCCGCTGTCGGTATTCAGTTTGGTACCGCCGGTTGGCACATTGTACCAGTTGTAGGTCAGTTGATGATCCGGGTTAGAAACCTGCAGAGACGCATTTGAACCAGGGCAAATATTCACGGTAGCCGGAACTCCTGGTACAGGAGGAGCAGGTGTAACGGTAACGGTTACAGGTATACGATCCGGGTTAGGACAATTGTCTGGTCCGCCCAGTACCGCTACATAGTAGGTTACTTTACCTGCTACTTTCAGCGTATCAGTAGTGTAACTGTTTTGTGTGCTTAATACGGTGCTGCTGGTTGAATCAGCATACCACCGAACAGATGTGCCGGCCGCAGGAGTTACAGAAAGCGTAGCCTTGCTGTTGATACAAGCGGTTGCATTTGTCGTATTTACAGTTGGTTTAGGATATATGATCCTTGCACCATAAATATCAATTGAATTCAGGAGATTCAGTACACCTTTCATTCTTACTTCTACCCGGTTGTAAGCAGCAGGAGCTACTACGGTAGCCAGGAATTGCTGGCCATTGAGTAACCGCAGGGTAAGCAATCTTGAGAGGGTGTCTGTTTTAACCAGTACATTATTGTTATAGAGAGAAATCAGTGTACCTCCCAGGAGACTTACGTCCGCCAGTCCTACTGAATTACCAAGACGTACCTGAACACTGTCTGCTGCAGATCCTGCATGCGGGAAGATCAGCTGTTGATATACTGAGCCTCCGAGCGCACTAACAGGTACAGACAGCGTAGTGAAGTTGGTTTTGCTACTGTCTATATCATTAGTAGGATTATTTACACTACACAGGATACAACCCAGGGTAGTACCTGAGGTCTGACTGGTTGGAACATTACAATCCGGAGAAGGAATCACAACTCCTGTTACTTTTACATTTACAGTTGCACGGGCAGATTCGCAGGCGCCGGCAATTCTTACCGCCGCATAATAAGTATAAGTGCCCGGTGTGTTAAATGGTCCTACCTGGATGGTGTCACCCATACCCTGAACAGTAGTCGCATCTCTATACCATACAATAGTGGCCCCTGGTACCGGTTGAGCGCTTAATATCGCTTTTACACCGGTGGTTACCACCACATCGCCGGTTACAACCGGAGCAGCTGGAGCTGGTACCACACGTACTGTTGCTGCCTTCAATGTACCGGCTGCATTTTCACACTGACTGGTTCCGGATACACTTACATAGTAAGTATAGGCGCCGGCAGTCAAGCCAGTGATGGTCAGGTTGCCTGTGCTATCCAGTGCATAGCTTACCGCGCCTTCTACCAGGCCGTTGGTAATTGGAGATGTTTTGTTTGCATTTTTATACCACTTGAATACAGGAGCGGTAACACCTGCTGCAGTTGGAGTTAATACTGCTGGTCCGCTGGTGCAGGCAGTAGTAGTATCTGCGATAGTGATATCACCTGACTGGCTGATTGGGTTAACTGTTACCCTAACCGGCACCCGGTTTGGATTCGCGCAACCATTTGCGCCAACCGCCTGAACATAATAGGTAAATGTACCTGCTGTTTTCAGCGTGTCGGTGATGTATGTATTTAAAGTGCTCTTTATAATAGTGGTAGTAGAATCGGTATACCAGCGTACAGTTGTACCTGCTGCCGGTGTTACTGTTAATGTGGCAGGTTGACCAGCACATACCACCACGTTTTGTGTGGTAACTGTGGGATCCGGAACAACTGCACGTACATCATAGATGTCCAGTGAATTGAGCAGATTAGCAACACCTGTCAGCTTTACTTCCACGCGATCATAAGCGCCGCCTGCCGGAACAGTAGCAAAGTAGCGGGTACCGCTCAATATTCTCAGCGTGAGCAGCTGGGATAATGTTTGAGTGCTTACAACGGTTGAGCCGTTATAAACAGTTACCACTGCACCACCGAGCAGGCTAACATCTGCCAGTCCGCCTGGTGAAGCCAGTTCAAAGCGGATACTGTCTGATGCCGCACGCACTGCAGGGAAGATGAGGCGTTGGTAAACTGAACCTCCCAATAAACCTACCGGTATATTCAGGCGGGTGAAATTAGTAGGAATAGAATCAATGTCGTTGTTTGGATCAACAACGCTACACAGCACGCAACCGAGCGTAGTTCCGGTTACCTGGCTGGTAGGCACGTTACAGCTGGCAGGTATAACCGGACCAGTTACTGTAATCACGATTGGCAAACGGTTGGATAAACAACCACCTGCCAGGCTATCGCCTACATAATAAGTATATACTCCCGGACTTGCGAACGGAGGCAAAGTAATAGAATTGCCAGTAGCAATTGGCGCCAGCGTAGTATCGCTATACCACAGCACAGTGGCGCCCGGAGCAGGCGTTGCGGTGATGGTTAACGGCAACCCGGTGCTGATAGTATAATTCTGTACCACTGTTGGCGGAGCCGGAGCGCTGACAACTTTGATGGTAGCAGCCTTCAAAGTTCCGGCTGCATTTTCACAACGGTTAGCACCGGATACACTTACATAATAAGTGTGATTACCTGGTGTAAGGCCGGTTACACTAAGCTGACCGCCTGCGGTGATGGCAAAGGTAGCACCGCCAATAACAGCACCATTTACAATCGGCGTAGTTTTATTAGCATCTGTATACCATGTAAATACAGGTGTAGTAACACCGGCTGCGGTTGGTGTCAACACTGCCGGTCCGCTACCACAACTGGTTGTGGTATCTGCTATGGTAATATCTGCCGCAGTAGCCAATGGATTTACAGTGGCTGTAACCGGGATACGGTTTGGATTTGGGCAGGTGCCGTCCATTACCTGTACATAGTAGGTATAGGTACCGGCGGTTCTCAGCGTGTCTGTTGTGAATGTAGGTTGATTACCCAGGGAAACGCCGCCGGTTGAATCAGCATACCACTGAACAGTGGTACCAGCGGCCGGAGTGGCGGTGAATACGGCACGCTGACCAGCACATACTGCCACATTTTTGGCGGTAATAACCGGATCCGGAACAACGGAACGCACGCCATAGATATCCAGGGAGTTAAGCAGGTTCGCTAACCCGGTTAATTTTATTTCAACGCGGTCATACACGCCACCAGCAGGTACTGTGGCATAGTAACGGTTACCGCTTAATAATCTTAAAGTAACTAATTGTGATAAATTCTGAGTACTTACCACAGTAGTACCATTATATACAGTGACTACTGCGCCACCCAGTAAACTTACATCTGCCAATCCGCCTGGTGAAGCCAGGTCGAAGCGGATGCTGTCGGTTGCATCACCTGCGGCGGGGAAGATGAGCTGTTGATAAACAGCGCCTCCCAACAAACCTACCGGTATATTGAGGCGGGTGAAATTGGTACTAACGGTGTCGATGTCGTTGGTTGGGTTTACAACGCTACACAACACGCAGCCAAAAGTTGTTCCGGTTACCTGGCTGGTAGGCACGTTACAACTGGTGGTAGTAACAGGACCTGTTACCGTGATGGTGATCAGCACGCGGCTGGAAACACAACCACCTGGCAGGCTGTCGCCGGCGAAGTAGCTATATACACCCGGCGTAGTAAACGGCGGCAAGGTAATAGAATTGCCGCTGCCAATGGATGCCTGTGTAGTATCGCGGTACCAAACTATCGTTGATCCCGGAGCTGGTGAAGCTACCAGTGTTAATGGTAAGCCGGTAGATACGGTGTATGACTGAACCAGCGTAGGAGGTGCAGGAGGGGTAGTTACTTTTATAGTAGCAGATTTCAGGCTGCCGGCTGCATTTTCGCAACGGTTGGCACCTGATACGCTTACATAATAAGTATGATTACCCAGTGAAAGGCCAGTGACAGACAGGCTGCCGGCTGCATTTATAGTAAAGGTGGCGCCACCAATAACAGTGCCGTTGGTAATGGGCGTTGTTTTATTGGCGTCTGCATACCATTTAAATACGGGAGTTGTTACGCCTGCGGCTGTTGGTGTGAGTGTGGCAGCACCACTTCCGCAAACGTTAGTAGTGTCTGCAACGGTAATATCAGCTGCAGTGCCCAATGCGTTCACGGTAACGGTAACCCGTATACGATTTGGATTCGCGCAGGTACCATCCATTGCCTGTACATAATAAGTAAAGGTACCGGCGGTTCTTAACGTATCGGTCGTAAATGTCGGCTGATTGCCCAGGGAGATATTGGTGGTTGAATCAGCATACCACTGAACAGTAGTACCAGCAGCTGGAGTGGCTGTAAATACAGCGCGCTCGCCAACGCATACGGTCAGATTGCCGGCTGTAATAACAGGATCCGGTACAAGAGAGCGTACACCATAAATATCCAGGGAAGTAAGCAGATTCGCTACGCCCGTAAGTTTCACTTCCACGCGGTCGTATACGCCACCAGCGGCCACTGTAGCATAGTAGCGGGTTCCGCTCAGTAATCTTAAAGTGAGCAACTGGGATAAAGTGTGTGTACTTACAACCGTTGTTCCATTATAAATGGTAACTACAGCGCCGCCAAGTAAGCTTACATCTGCCAGTCCGCCTGGTGAAGCCAGATCAAGACGAATGCTGTCTGTTGCATCGCCTGCAGCAGGGAAGATAAGTTGTTGATAAACTGATCCTCCTAATAAACCTACCGGTATATTGAGACGGGTGAAATTCGTAGAAACCGTATCTATATCAAATCCAGGATTTACAACACTACACAATACACATCCCAATGTGGTTCCGGTTACCTGGCTGGTGGGCACGTTACAACTGGTAGTGGTAACAGGGCCGGTTACGGTAATGACCACAGGAACACGGAAAGACGTACAACCTCCGGTAGTTTTTACACCTGCGTAGTAAGTAAATACACCAGGACTGGTAAACGGAGGCAGGGTGATGGAGTTGCCTACTGCAACCGGCGCCTGCGTGGTATCGCTGTACCATTCAATAGTAGCGCCGGATACTGGTGTGGCTGTTAACACCAATGGTATTCCGGTTGTTACCGCGTACGTTTGGGAAAGTACCGGTGGCGCAATTTGCGCGGATACAGTTACCGGAGCCGCCTTCAGGGCGTTAGCTGCATTTTCACAATGATCGCTGTCCGATACGCTTACATAATAGGTGTATGATCCTGCAGCAAGACCGGTAATATTTAATTTTCCGGTAGTATCGATGCTGTATTTAACGGCTCCTTCTATCAGGCCATTTGTAATAGGCCCGGTTTTATCAGCATTTTTATACCAGCTGAATACCGGGTTATTATTAACAGTTGCAGAAGTAGGGGTAATTGTTACGGTATCCGCGATGCAGCCCTGTGTAGTGGCAGGAACAGTAATATCTGCAGCGGTAGAGAAATTATTAACCTTTACAGTCACCAAAGTTTTGGCTGATTCGGTTGAACAGCCGATCCTGGTGGCGGAAACATAATAACGGAAACTTCCGGCAACACCTACAGGAGGACTGTAACTGGTGCTGTTGGAAGCTACCACAGTGGTTTGGGTAGAGTCGTACCAGCTATAAGTTAACCCTGCTTCCGGACTACTTACATTCAATGTAAGCGGCGAATTCAGGCAGGTAGTTCTCAATATCCCACCAGCTGTTGACGGACCTGCCGGGAAACGTTGTATTTCATGTACTCTCAGGGAGGCGAGTGCGCCTGCCAGCCCGGAGCCTATCTGCACTGTTACGTGATCGAAAGGCGCTGTAGGCTGGAAAGTTAACGCCTGTAAATTTCCTCCTCCTGAAAGAAGATTGAGGCGCAATAAATTGCCATCGGCCTGAATATTATCAACTACAGTACCTCCATTATAAGTAATAATTCTAACAGAACTAAATAGCTGTAGGGTAAGCAGCGAAGCAGGATCTGACACTACCACACGGATAGAATCACCTGCTTTAGAGAGACCAGGGAATACTGCAGTAACCTGGGCACTGCTGCCTAACGCCCCAACAACGCTGCTCAGCGTTGCATAATTGGCTGCAGTAACAATACCATCACCTGCAGCAGCAGGATTGGTTACTA
This sequence comes from Chitinophaga sp. W3I9, assembly GCF_050434025.1. NCBI lineage: Bacteria > Pseudomonadati > Bacteroidota > Chitinophagia > Chitinophagales > Chitinophagaceae > Chitinophaga > Chitinophaga sp. W3I9. Next base: position 1,008,447 of record NZ_JBNPWC010000001.1, on the reverse strand, counting down.
CTCCAAGTGAAGCTGCCTGCCCGGTAACGCCGTACAGCACATCTATTGCAGCGCCACAGTTTATTGTACCTGAAGCAGGTGTATCATAATATGCTGAGAATACCTGTATGCTACCGGCTACTCCTGCTAATCCGCCATCTACTGTTACTCTTACACGGTCGTATGTGCCGCCTGGAGCAGGTAAAAATATTTCCGCCTGGTTGCCACTTGCCAACAGGGTTAATACTGAGTTATTGGCAAAGACAGTACCACCTACCGGCGTACTGCCATTGTAGGCTTGTACATAAACGCCGCCAAGCAGGTTTAAATTTACCAGCGTGCCGAGTGTGCCGGCAGTACCTATTTTAACTACCGCAGGCGTATTATTGGTAACGGCAGCCGGAAAAATCAGGTCCTGTGAGGCCGTAGCGCCCAACAGTGTTACCAATGTAGAAATAGTGGAGGCTGTAGTAAGGGAGCCATCCACTGCCTGTGTACCATTTGTTACACCACAACCGATGCAAAGTCCGGAGGCTCTGCCTACTTGTGTATTGGCATATACCCTCGTGGTATAGGTTTGCGCCTGGCTGTCCCGCGCGCCTATACCGAATAGTAATAATAGTAGCAGAAAACTTTTCCAAGCTATTGACCCGGCTTTATGAAAAAAGTGGGCAACGCTGGTTTTCACAGCTTCCTTCCCTGCAGAGCGAGGGAAACAGAAAAGGGCAGTAAAAGGGCTATTAGGAGTAGCTTTTGAATGCATAGCATCAAATATTTGAATAAAAATTGTTCAGTTTCATTGCATTACAACAAAACTCTAAGGGCGGCAGGCAGGTTAGGAATAGCTTGGGGAAGGGATACTGGTTGATAAAAAAGTATACTTCCTTGCGGTCATTTGTTAAAAGAATGTTACAAGAACGCTACGAATGTATACTGAAGGGCTGATTTTTGGATGTGTCTTTCTTGTTCATTTCCGGCTGACAATTCAGTTTGTTCAATCTTCGTTTTTACTGTTCATTTTGTTCATTCGGAAGGTAGGAGTTGGAGAAAAACAGGCAGGAAAATAAGGGACCATTGCATTTAAAACAGGAAAAAGAAAAATTTCGGGGCTGGCTAATAAAGTTATTTGTCCGTTTTCATTACAGTCAAAGTACTGGAAAATAATATATAATATATACTCATATAGAAACATTATGCTGTACGTCATCATATTTATATATGATATCCAGATGACAACTAATAATAAAATTAGTTTTATTATTTATTTTCATATATATAATTCAATTTAATATTTTCTGTTCATTTTGTTCATTCGGTCTTCCGAAAATCTAAACGCAAATACGATACGTAATTAAACAGGTACCGACAATTCGAAAATCCATTTATTGTCCCCTATGATTGATCTATCCTATGACTTTATCATTACCCTGCAGAATGAAGTTCTCCGCAGGTTCGGTGTTGAAGTCATGTTGCCAGGAGATTGCAAACATCTCTCTCAGTCCATATTGGATAACACCACGAAACTGGTAAGCGAAACTACGCTTAAAAGGGTGTTCGGATTTGCTGTTGCTCAACACAGCTTCTCCAGATATACCCTGAATACCCTTTCGCAATATTGCCAATATAAAGACTGGGAAGATTTTCAGCAACATCACTACCGGAAGATGAACACCGCTTCCACTGCCACCAATGCGGCTACTTCGGCCGTAGCATTGGATAATGGAAAATGGTCTGACCTGAAAAACAAGGCAGACGCAGTTTCCCATTACACGATGCTAACCCTCAAAAACCGCTCTGGCATTGCTTTTCCGTATACCGTTCACCGGCCCTTCTGTAATGCCCACATCGAAAAATTCCTGGAAAGCGACTACGCCGCTACCGCGTTAATAGCGCCATCAGGATGGGGTAAGTCGCTGGCATTGGTACACCTCGCAGAACATTGCTGGTTTGGCAAAGAAGCCCGTTATAAACAGGACGTTTGCTGGTTCATCCATGCTCATGCGGCCGGCAGCCTCCTGCTGAAAGGATTCTCCCTTTCCTCCTGGCTCGATAACCAGATGAACCTCGGTAATGGTGAAAACTTCCGCGAATACTTTTCCAGCCACTTCGATAAAAAAGGCGGACGCCTTATATTAATAATAGACGGCTTCGATGAAATCGCCGTAGCCGGCGAGAAACTCCGCCTGCTATATTCCAAGCTGGAAGACTTTGTGTATTCCAACGACTTATACCCCTGGGTGAAAGTGATCCTTTCCATCCGGAGCAGTACCTGGGCCGAAATATTCCAGCACTCCCAGCAATACCCCGCCTTCCGGCGCTATTGGTACCTGGGCGCTGAAATGGATGAGGAAACCAATATCAATATGCCCCGGCTTACGGAACAGGAAGTGAAGTCTATTCTTTATAACCACCAGTTTGATCCCGCTACCGTACGGCTGTTTTCTGAAAACTTCCTGCAAAAACTGCGTTATCCTTATTACCTGCAACTATTTTGTCAGCTCAACAGCGGCCCGGATCAAACCTTTGTAGATGAACACCTTAGCCTGTTCGAAATTGTATCGCGCTTTATTCAGAACCGCGTGTTCAATTCGCAAAGCAATTCTTTCAAAATAAAAATCATTGAAAAATTACTCACCCTGCTCGACCTCGGCAGAACAGGGATCTACGCAGATAAAAATTTGCTGCTCACCCAGAATGCCGATCTGTTCCCTGCCTACAAAGAACTACTGGCCGATAATATATTGGTGGAAGAAAACCTGAGCCAGGAAATTATGTTCAATGTGAAGGTGCGCTTTGCCCATACCATGTTGCTCGAATATTTTGTGGCCATGCACTACCTGAAAGAAAACGGCCAGGAAATAAACGAGCCCCTGCTAATGGCAATACTCGAACACCTGCCACAGTCGCCTTACCGCATCGGCGTATTCAGATGGCTGCTCCGCTACGCTATCAACCATGCGCAGATCGATGGCATCATCAAAATGTTGCATTTACCATTATCCAACATAGAAAAATCCCACCTGCTGGAATACCTCGTATTACACTACCAGCATGATGGCAACAACCAGGGTGAACTCAAATCCATCTTCCCCGCGGGCTTCTTCAAGAAGAACCCTATTGGCCCTTTTATCAGTGACGAATTTATTCATTTCAGGAAACGCAAAGTACTTAACGCTTTGCTGGGACTTGCCGAAGCCCGGGAAGACAAGCTCAAAATCAGGAGCAAATTATTTACAATGGCCCTGCTGCAACTCGATGCAGAACAGTGCGAAATAGAACTCAATAATATTAAGAAAATCTACGCAGCCGATGAATTTGAAGATGAGCTTTGGGTAACACCTTATGAAATCCAGCTCTTCATCTATGAATTCCTCAAATTTGGTATTATAAACGAAGATATCCGGGAGAAGATCTATAACTATTTCCGCTACTGGACCGGCACCAGCGGTGGTAAGAAACCTATCAGTGAACCCCAGGAAATCGTATTCCGTAATATGGGGATCGTGTTCACCCTGCTGGGAGACAACGAACACCTCCTCAGCTTTACTACCCGGATTTTTGAAACATATCCTTCTTTACAACACCGTAAAACAGATTCACTACGCCTCATGTTACTCTGCTGGCAGGCGCAAGCCTACCTCGGCCTGGGCCAAACAGCTTCCGCTGCGCGGATCTGCCGGCACACCGACCAGGTGATCAAGAAATATTCTGCCGATTATTTCGGCGGAAAATACCTGGAGTCTGTGCAGAAATTATTATACGCGGGCGTATATTTTAATGAACACGAATTCAATAAAGCTATCCGCACTGCAGAAACAGCTGTAGAGAACGCGCAAAAACTGGATTTCAAAGTATTGGCGCTGATGAATTTCGGATTGCTGAATAAAATCTATCAGCAGCTGCAAATGGATAAACAGAAAAATGATACGGTTCAGCAAATAGAACTCATCCGGAAAAGTACTTCCTTTAAACAGGCCGTTTCAAACTTTGCGAGGTGATTATGGCATAATTTTGCTTTATTGCGTAGCATAATGGCCATAGACGAAAGCAAATATACCGTAGCACAGAATATATTGTTCAACACATTGAGTTTGTTGACCTTATTATTGCTGGCACCCTATATCAACAGCTTTACACCTCCCATCGTAGCGAACGGCTGGCACATCGACCTATTATTGGCCGTGGTAGCGAGTTTCATAGTTGTTTATTTGCTCCGCTGGGTGTTCAGGCCACTGATTATTCCCATCTTTTTACTGGTATGCAGTGTAATGGTCATTAATAAAGTTACTGACCGCTATACCTTTTATAATGTACTCAACGACTATAAAGGTATGGTACAGGGCAACCTTAACACCAAAGGCAGCAAACAACTGGATATCCTCAGTCTTTATCCGAGAAGAGTAGAAAGCTACCGCGATAAAACCGTACGCGGCATGCGGGAAAAAATTAATTTCCAGGACTCGGTGGTCCGCAACTTCTCCGTAAAACACTCCCTCGATTACTACGACGAATATTTTTATAAATACGGGAAAATAACCCGGTTCCTTTCCCTGTTCCGTTATATCAACGGCCAGTTTAAATATGTGCTGGATTCCCGGCGCGACGAATACTTCGCCACTGCACAGGAAACCATACAAAATGGTTTGGGGGGCGACTGCGACGACCACTCCATCCTCATGACGTCCTGCCTGCAATCGATCGGGGCAAGATGCCGTATTGTACTGGTGAAAGGCCATGCCTACCCGGAGCTATATTGCGGTGATAAACAAGAGTTTGAAATCATGAAGCAGGCCATCATCACACTTTTTCCGAAGCCAGCCGTGAAAGAAATATACTATCACGAACTGAAAGGGGAGTACTGGATTAACCTGGATTACACGGCCCGTCGCCCTGGCGGTCCTTATATGAATGATAAAGTTTATGCACTGATTGAGCTTTGATCCTTAAATTTGCCGCATGAGTCAATTTAACCGCCTGCGGAAATACCATAGCTTTTTTCGATTCAAAAAGGATTTTGAACAATACAGTTTAAAGAGTGCCAAAAGCTATGAGCTCATATTACATTGGTTACACAGCAAAATGAGCCGCAGCCAGTTCTTGCTGCTTTCAGGTATACTGGTAGGCTGTTCGGCAGGGTTAGCAGGCGTTGTCTTAAAAAGCCTCGTCCATTACATTCATTATGTAATCACCTATAAAGTACATTTCAGCACACAGGTTATTTTTTATGTGGTGTTTCCCTTCCTGGGAATTGTGCTCACTACCCTCATGGTCATCTGGTTTTTCAAGGGGCAATCGAGGAAAGGGATTCCCGCAATCCTGCACGAAATAGCCCGGAACTCCAGCCTGATCCCACCCGTAAAAATGTATTCACAAATATTACAGAGTGCTATCACTGTGGGGCTTGGCGGCTCAGCCGGATTGGAAAGTCCCATTGCAGTTACCGGTGCAGCACTGGGCTCCAATTATGCGCGTACCTATAAACTTGGCTATAAAGAACGTACGCTGTTACTGGCGGCCGGCGCTACCGCCGGGATAGCGGCGGCATTCAATGCACCGATTGCCGGGATGATGTTTGCTTTTGAAATATTACTCACGGGCGTGGTGTTTTCTGATTTCATGCCGCTGATTGTGGCAGCCGTTTGCGGCAGCTTGCTCTCTAAAATTATTTTACAGGAAGAAGCGCTGTTTCATTTCGAGTCGAGGGTTGCCTTTAACTATCATAACGTACCTTATTACATAGCCCTGGGCATACTCAGCGGATTTTATGCAAGATATTACGTGGTCATCTCACAAAAAATAGAACATTTTTTCCACTCGCTAAACTGGACAGCGATACAACGCGCCCTCCTGGGCGGTGTGCTGGTATCTGCCCTCTGCGTGGCGCTGCCTCCTTTATTCGGTGAAGGCTACTCCAGCGTGAAATCGCTGGCGGCCGGCAATGGCGAGGCCATTCTTCAAAATAGTTTCTTCCGGTATCTTCCCCTGCAAAGCTGGATGATAGTGGTGTTTACCGGCTGCGTGTGCCTGCTGAAAGCATTGGCCGCCTCCGTCACCATACAAAGCGGTGGTAACGGCGGGAACTTCGCACCATCACTGTTTGCCGGCGGATTCCTGGGATTCTTTTACGCCATGGTTTGTCAGCAGATGGGATTCACCGATATTCCGGTTACCAACCTCGTGATTGTTGGTATGGCCGGCGTAATGGCCGGTGTAATGTATGCCCCGCTAACGGCCATCTTCCTGATTGCCGAATCCAGCTCCGGGTACGATCTTTTTATTCCGCTGATGATTGTTTCTACCATCTCTTTCCTGATGGCAAAATGGTTTTCACCTATCTCCCCGGAAATTAAAGAACTGGCCAAAGATGGCAAAGTATTTACGCATGCCCATGATAAAAACATCCTGCTACTCCTGAAAATGGAGGACCTTCTTGAAAAAGATGTACAAACAATTTCTATTGACGCCACCCTGCGGGATATTATAGAACTGGTGAAAGAAGGCAGCCGGAATATTATTGCGGTAGTGAACCACGAACAACTGTTTGAAGGCGTTATTACGCTGGATGAAATCAGGCCGATTATGTTTAATCCTGAACTGTACGATACCGTTACCGTAAAGAAGCTGATGCACGCCCCGCCGGCGGTGGTTAATTTAAAAGATAACATTAACGTAGTGATCAAAAAATTTGATACGGCCCAGGCCTGGAACCTGCCGGTAATACAGGATCAACAACTGGTGGGCTTTATCTCCAAATCCAGTATCCTCAATAAGTACCGGCTGCTTTTACAGGAGTATTCGGAAGGTTGATACGGAATTCGTTATCACAGAAGGACTATGTTTGAAACAAAATACCTAAATTCCTTTATACGAAAATCCAATAATGGCGAGAGTTCTGATAAATTTTGCACATCCCGCCCTGGAAAAATCCAGGGTACATTCCCAGTTGCTGCGGGTGGTTAAAAATATCCCGGGGATTACTTTCAACGACCTGTATGAACAATACCCTGATCTGGATGTGGATGTAGCCCGTGAGCAAAAGTTGCTGGAGCAGCATGATATTATTTTTATGCAACATCCTTTTTACTGGTACAGTGCACCAGCTATTGTAAAGCAGTGGATCGACCTGGTGCTGGAGCACGGCTGGGCATATGGACATACCGGCAAAGCCTTACAGGGAAAGTATTTCAGCAATATTATCACAGCAGGGGGCGCCGAACATTCCTATCAACCGGATGGTCACCACGGACATACCGTGCATGAATTCCTGCTGCCTTTTATACAAACCGCCAAATTATGCAATATGCATTATGCGGCTCCTTTTGTGATATATGGCGTTCACCGGCAGGATATTTCAGATATCCAGGAAGATACGGCCCAGTTGAAACAGGTGCTGGAACGTCTCCGCGACGATAAGTTTGATCTTTCACCTTTGCCTGGCCTGGAAAATCTCCGTCAAATACTTCAACTACCCGCTCAAACCAGATAATATGGATCAACATTCTTTACTATTTCAGTCGATGGTATACCTCGCTGCAGCCATCGTGTTTGTGCCGCTGGCCAAAAAGATGGGACTGGGAGCTGTTTTAGGCTACCTGATCGCAGGTATTATCATAGGCCCTTCTTTACTGGGTTTTATAGGAAGAGAGGGAGAAGATATTATGCATTTTGCGGAATTCGGTGTAGTGATGATGCTGTTCCTCATAGGGATAGAGCTGGAACCGGCGCTGTTGTGGCGGCTGCGTTCCTCCATACTCGGACTGGGAGGGCTGCAGGTGATAATCAGTGCCGCTGCCATTGCGGGCATTGCCTACCTGGTAGGACAACCCATCAACACATCGCTGGCACTGGGCATGATCCTTTCGTTGTCGTCCACCGCCATTGTGTTGCAAACGCTGAATGAAAAAGGGTGGATGGGCACATCTGCCGGGCAGAGCGCCTTTTCGGTGTTGCTGTTCCAGGATATTGCCGTGATCCCGATGCTGGCCATATTTCCATTGCTCGCTGGTAATGTCGCAGCAGATGCCGCTCCACACAGCGCCTCCCTGAGGGATAATTTACCCGGATGGGCGCAAACACTGGTAGTGCTGGGCGCAGTAGCCATCATCATTATTGCAGGCATGTACCTGGTGCGGCCGCTGATGCGTATCATTGCCCGGACCCGTGTACGCGAATTATTTACCGCCACGGCCTTGCTGATGGTGGTTGGCATTGCTGTGCTGATGAACCTGGTGGGCCTCAGCTCTGCGCTGGGAGCATTTTTGGGCGGCGTGGTACTTGCCAACAGTGAATACCGCCATGAGCTGGAAAGTGATATTGAACCTTTCAAGGGATTGTTACTCGGCTTATTTTTTATTGCGGTTGGTGCGTCTATTGATTTCAGGCTGATCATGGAACAGCCCTGGCTGATCATGGGTTTGGTAGTAGGGATCATGGCCCTGAAAGGTATTGTGTTGTTGCTGTTGGGAAAAATATTCAGGCTGAGCACCGACCAGAACCTGCTCTTTGCTTTTGCCCTCGCAGACATCGGGGAGTTTGCGTTTGTGTTGCTGTCGTTTACCAGTCAAACGCGGCTGATGAGTAAGGAAATGACCGCCATGATAACAGCAGTAGTAGCCATCAGCATGGCGCTTACCCCGCTGATTATGCTGCTATATGAAAAAGTGATTCAACCGTATTATACCCGCTCAGAAGTAAAAGCGGAAAGGGAAGCAGATGAGATCAACGAAAAGAACCCGGTGATCATTGCAGGCTTTGGCCGCTTCGGCAGCATGACCGGGCGTTTCCTGCGGGCCAATGGTATTAATGCTACTATCCTCGACCTGGATTCCGACCGGGTAGATGCGCTGCACAACCTGGGTATTAAAGTATATTATGGAGATGCGTCCCGTTATGACCTGCTGGTTGCCGCCGGCGCTAAAGATGCAAAAATGCTGATCATTGCCACTGATCATGCGGAACAAACACTGGAAATAGTGAGAATGGCCCAACGGTATTTTCCTCATCTGCAACTGTTGGTAAGGGCAGAAAATAATGAAGATACTTTTGAACTGATGGACCTGGGCGTACTACATATTTACCGCGAAACGGTAGACACTTCCCTGCGTGTTGGCGTGGATGCCCTGCGCATGCTGGGTGGAAGGGCTTACCGGAGTGAACGTGCCGCACGGACTTTCTTCCGCCAGGATGAACGCACCCTGAAAGGCTTATCTGCATTGCGCGATGATAAAAAACAATACATCAGTTCCATGAAGGAACGTATCGATGAAATGGAAAAGCTCATTTCCTCCGACCGTGTAAAAACCTGGCTGGATGAAGGGCAGGGATGGGACCCTGAATCATTGCGTGACGAGATCCGGGGAGAAAAAATTGATGAGGAATAATTTATTGCTGAATATGCTGGATAATGAGTTCTGCCACATGATGTAGCAATCCTACATCTACAGGATTTAAATGATCGTGCATAGGCTTGCTGGAAACAGCGCGTACGTAGCCTTCTTCATCAGGCTCAAAAGTAATTTCATGTTCCTGAACGGCTACCTTATAAACCGTTTTGAATTGCTGATGAGCGGTTTGCACATCCAGGATGTGCGGATGCCCGTTGTATTCAAATTTAAGTGTGAAGAAGTCAGACATATCGTTATTACCGTTGTGCAGTATTCACTTCGCTTTCATCGTGCTGGCGATGATAGTAACGTTTTATCCTGTTTTTTTCATCACGGGAAAACTGATGAATCAACCACAGGCAAAAACAAGCAAGACCGCTGATGATCAATATGTAGCCTATAAACCCAAGGGTGTGGAACACTTTGAACCACATCCAGTCGTTGACTAAGGCGTACTGCGCTAAGATAGCTAAAATCAATCCTGCTGACGCTAATACAATTGCAATTTTTTTCATGGGGGAACTTTTGGGATGCAAAATCTGTTTACATGAATGAAAGGGACAAACGAAATGCCACAACTATTTACGCGCTATACCCGGTTACGGATGTATTTCACGTAGATATTTTTCTACATTACGAGAGTTATAACGAAGCAGTGTGTAAGATTGTTACAGTTGCAGGCGAATTCCCAGCTTGTTTAATCCCTTTACCAGGAAGAGCATGATTACTGCAAAAAAAGCGCACCAGGCAATACCCGGCAGTCCTTCTCCCAATACAGCCGGCAGGCTGATCCCCGCGAGCAACATGCCATAAAAAACAATGTCCGGCAGGATATAAGTGAGCAAAGGATTGGAACCTGCCGGGCGAAAGAAAGCCGTCCACTTACTGACCTGCTTTACATCTATCAGAAAATATAACAGGGAAAATACAGCCACACATATAGCACTGCAATAGAGGCACCAGCTGGGGGTAGCCTGGATCTTGGATAGTTTATAAGCAGGTCTTAACAAAACACCGGCTATCAACAGTAAAATAAGGTATCCCGTTACCCGCGACACCAGCTTACTTCCTTTCAGGCCCAGGTCTTCATCAAAATAAAATAATGTCAGCAACATTCCCGACAACACAATGGAAGTATGCGCAGCATGACCTGCCTGCGATGTAAGCCAGCCCCATTCTCCCATGAACGGCTGTTTACATAAAATATAATACCCGATACATACCGCTATCATCAGCATGATGGCGCCCGCCGCACCTTTAAACACCTGGTAAATGATACATGCATACAGGTATGCCCAGCCTATCAACCCCAAAATACCCCACCAATCCGGGGTTAATCGCTCCGTTCCATCTTCACCTCCGCGGAAAATCAATGCCAGGATGATCAATCCGATCATGCCCGCACCCTTGAAACACCATGCGAGCCATGCGTTTTTAAATTTATAAACATTCCAAACCAGTATAGCGCATACATAAAATAGAAGTGACCACGCGGCGCCACTCATACCGGTAGCAGCTGCATTCACCTTTTCAGCATTTACCATAAAAATACCCAGCACCCACAAACCCAATGTACGCCAGGCAATATGCCGCTGCAACTGCCAGAAAGTATCTCCCTTTGCCAACCGGCTATTGATAGCAAAAGGTACCGACATCCCCACTATAAACAGGAAGGCAGGGAACACCACATCTACAAAGGTCATCCGGTCTTCATTACCATGCGCATGCTGCATCCAGGAAGGGATACCGCTCACTCCCGCCACACTGTTAACGAAAATCATGACAAGAATAGTAATGCCGCGGAAAGCATCGATAGATAAAATGCGGCCAGTCTTTAAATTGTTGATCATAAGCGTTGCAGGTAAGGAAATGACTTTGTACCAAAATACATTATTTACTTTATATTCTCCTGCTGCCGTTAAGCCCATTTTAATAATCAGGTAATAAAAAATAATTACCTTTCTTCCGATAACAAAATCTCAACAGCTTATGATAAAATCCATCCTCACCGGAACCGGTCTGGCTGCCATTACCTGCTTTGCTGCATGTAACCAGGGACAGAAACAACCCGGCACCGACGCATCTTCCACCCCCGACGCAGTAGCCGCTAATGTAGACAGCACCGTAAATCCCACCCAAGATTTTTTTGATTATGCCAACGGCGGCTGGATAAAACGCAATCCCATACCAGCAGAATACAGTTCATGGGGCATCGGTAACCTGGTACAGGAAGAACTGTACAAACGCCTGCGTATCATCAATGAAAAAGCGGTAGAAAATCCTACCGATCCTATCTCTAAAAAAATTGCCGCCTTCTGGACCAGCGGAATGGATTCCGTGCGCATCAACCAGGAAGGCATAAAGCCTATTGAAGCGGAGCTGAAAGCCATTGATGCCATTACCACCATCCCGCAGCTGGTGCAAATGGCCTCCAAGCTGAATATCAACACCGGTGCCTTCTGCAGCCTGTACATCGGGCAGGACGCCAAAAACAGTGACGTCATCGCTGTGCAGCTGGCACAAGGCGGGCTGGGTCTTCCCAACCGCGACTACTACTTCAACACCGACGCACGCACCACCAACATCCGGAATGCCTATCCCGGTCACGTTGCTAAAATGCTGCAATTTGTTGGCTACGACAGCACCGCCGCTAAAAAGGCTGCTGCCGGTATCGTACAACTGGAAACAAACCTGGCTAAAAACAGCCGCAAACTGGAAGCACTCCGTGATCCGGAAGCCAACTACCATAAGATGGCTGTCACCCAGCTAAATAAAATTGCCGGCAACATCGACTGGAATGAGTTCATCAAACAACAAGGCATCAGTAAATTCGCCGATACAATTATTGTTGGCCAGCCGGAATTTTATTCCAACCTGAGCAACGCCGTTAAATCGCAACCACTTCAAACCTGGAAGGACTACCTCAAGTGGAACCTGATCAACGCAGCCTCCCAACATCTCAGCGATACCATCGCCAACACCGACTTCGCATTTTATGGTACCCTTCTCAAAGGACAAGACAAGCAGAAACCGCGTTGGAAACGAGTGCTGGACGCAGAGGAAAGCGCAATGGGAGAGGCCCTCGGCCAACTGTTTGTAAAAGAGTTCTTTAATACCACCGCCAAAAAAAGATATGAAAACCTGGTAGAAGAAATCCGTGCGGAACTGAAAATACGCATTGAACACCTCGACTGGATGAGCGATAGCACCAAGCAAAAAGCATTATACAAACTCTCCAAGATCACCAAGAAAGTAGGCTATCCCGATAAGTGGAAAGATTTTACTGCAATGGATATCAAGGAACAATCGTACCATCAGAACATCGAAGCAGCCCACCAGTGGTGGCAAAACTACCAGATCAACAAACTCGGCAAACCGGTTGACCGTAATGAATGGGATATGACGCCGCAAACATACAATGCCTACTATAACCCCAGCAACAACGAAATTGTGTTGCCTGCCGGTATCTTCACCGTTCCCGGTAAGCGCGATGAAGAGCTGGACGATGCCGTTGTATACGGCTATGCCGGCGCCTCCACCATTGGCCACGAAATCACACACGGGTTTGATGATGAAGGCCGCCAGTTTGATGCCGCCGGCAACCTGAAAAGCTGGTGGACCAAAGACGATGAGAAAAAATTCAATGAGCGCGCATCCGTCATGGTAAAACAATTCAACAACTACGTAGTAGTAGATACCTTACGCATCAACGGCAAAGCCACTCTTGGTGAAAATATCGCGGATCTCGGCGGTATCCTGCTGGGATGGGAAGCGTTCAAAAAAACAGCACAATATAAGAAGAACGAAAAGATCGCCGGATACACGCCGTCGCAGCGGTACTTCATGGGCTACTCCCTGGGCTGGCTGGGCCACACCAAGAAAGAGTCGCTGGCCAGGCAGGTACTGACCGATGTACACTCTCCCGCCAAATTCAGGGTGAACGGTCCTTTTAGCGACGTGGACGCCTTCTACGAAGTGTATGGCGTGAAGCCGGGGGATGGCATGTACCGGGCGGATAGTGCGCGTGTACGCATCTGGTAACGCGCGCGAAGGTTGTCTTACCCAGGATTACGCTGATTTTGTTGATTACCGTAATTTTGTTCTTTGTGATTTTATTACTGATTTTACTTTTGAGTTATTGGTTCTGATTTTACTTTTTTTGATTTTATTTTTTTTAGCCGGATAAATTATCCGGCTCTTTTTTTTATTGGAATAGTTAAATTAGCGTCATTGTTTGTTTAACCTTAATACATGACGTATGATTAACCCAATTTATAAGCATTCGGAGCTTACCGGAAAAATTATTGGCTGTGCCATGCAAGTGCATCAGATACTCGGATCAGGATTTCAGGAAGTAATTTACCAGCGTGCATTGGCCATCGAAATGAGCGAAAAACAAATTCCATTTGAAAGAGAAAAAGACATGCCTATATACTATAAAGGTGAAGTAGTGGGAAGCAGACGAGCTGATTTCCTGGTGGAAAACGTTGTTGCTGTAGAACTAAAGGCTTTATCATTAATGGAGCAATCAAACATCTTACAAGCCAAAAGCTATATCGAAGCATATAACGTAGAAACCGGATTACTTATTAACTTTGGCCGGCCAAGCTTAGAATTTAAAAGACTCATTAACGGAAAATATAAATGACAATAAATCCTTCCATCACAAAAAAAATTATCAGCGCAATCATTATAATCAGCGTAATCCTGAGTAAGACAACCTCCGCTCAAACCGGGCTGGAATTGTATAAGCCCGTAAACGAAACACCCCGCCACTACGTATGCCAGGAAACGAAAAATAAAGTAGTGATCGATGGTAAACTCGATGAAGCCGCCTGGCAACAAGCCGCCTGGACGGAAGATTTCAAAGACATCGAAGGCGACGCTAAACCGGCGCCGGCACTGCGCACCAGGGTGAAGATGATGTGGGACCAGCAATATCTTTATATCGCAGCTACGCTGCAGGAGCCACATATCTGGGGAACACTGGTGGAGCATGACGCCATTATTTTCCGGGATAATGACTTTGAAGTATTTATAGATCCCGATGGAGATACCCACCAATACTACGAGATAGAAATCAATGCTTTAAATACCGTGATGGACCTGTTTATGGGTAAGCCTTACCGCAACATGGGAGAGGCGCTGATCAACTGGGACACCAAAGGAATTATCACTGCCATACATATCGATGGCACTATTAATAATCCGTCGGATACCGATAAAGAGTGGACAGTAGAGATGGCCGTGCCTTTCAGCGCCCTCAGCTTCTTCAATAAAAACCAACGACCCGGAGAGAATAGCCTGTGGCGCATCAATTTTTCGCGGGTGGAGTGGGACACTGATACTAAAAACGGCAAGTACGTAAAACAACAGCAGCCAGAACACAACTGGGTTTGGTCGCCACAAGGAATTGTGAATATGCATGCGCCTGAACGGTGGGGTTACCTGTTGTTTACCAGCAAAGCCAATACTACTTTCCAGCTACCTCCGGCGGAGGAAGCCAAACAATATCTCTGGCAGATTTACAGCGCCCAACTACAATTTAGGCAAGCCAATGGCCGTTATGCTAAAAACTTAAAAGAGCTGAAGATCTCTGAAAAACAAACCGGTACTAATAAAGAAGCATATACATTATCAATGGAAGGCATTTCATTACAGTATAACGCTAGCGTTACCGGTAGTAGTTTTGCTGGATCCGTAAATATCAACCAGGAAGGTAAAGTGTATAGTAACAGAAAATAAGCGCTATGGATAAACGTCTTTTTATAAAATCATTGGGCATCGGTGGATTGGCACTGGCGAAATCTGCGCTGCCGGCCAGCGCAGCTACTGCAAAAGAAACAGCGCCCACACTGGAAAAGAATGCCGTGCAACACCGCGTGTGGATCAATCCGGATCATAAAGATACCGCCGCTGTCTTAAAAGCAAGATACGCTGCTTACAGAAAAGCAGGGATCACGGATATTATGTTTGAGGAAGATAGCGAACTGCATTTTAAAACCGCTAAAGCCAACGGCATCAACGCTCACCGCTGGATGTGGACTATGAATCGCGGGGAAAAAGAACTGCTTGCCAGTCACCCGGAATGGTATGCGCAAAACCGCAAAGGTGAATCCTGCGCCAACCATCCTCCCTATGTGGATTACTACCGCTGGCTATGTCCCAGCAAACCGGAGGTAGTGAATTATCTGAAAGACCAGGTGGAAAAAATCCTTTCACTGGATTACGTGGATGGCATCCATCTCGACTATGTCCGTTACTGCGATGTGATATTACCCGTGAACCTCTGGAGTAATTATGGTATTGATCAGTCGAAGGAATTGCCAGAATACGATTTCTGCTATTGCGAACAATGCCGCAATGCCTATAAAGAAAAACATGGCGCAGATCCTTTACAAATAGAGCATCCCGATCAAAGTCCTTCCTGGCGCAAGTTCCGCTACGACCGGATCACTAATGTGGTGAGCAATCTCGCACAAGTAGCCCGGCAACATAAAAAGCCAATTTCCGCAGCAGTATTCCCTACTCCTGAAATCGCCAAACGTATCGTACGCCAGGATTGGACCAACTGGCCATTGAACGCCATCTGCCCAATGATCTATCATGGCTTTTACAGGGAAAACGTGAGCTGGATCGGCGATGCGGTAGCAGAAGGTGTGAAGGGGCTCCATGGCGCCTTTCCATTATACGCAGGCCTGTACCTCCCGGACTTCCATGGCAACTACGCCGACCTGGCCGAAGCTGTTAAACTGGCCATCCAGCATGGCGCGGCAGGCGTTTCCATCTTCGGCAACGTAACACCAGAGGTATTGCGCGTGCTGGGCGAGAATGCCTAACGCGTAGGTTGTCTTACTCAGGATTACGCTGATTTTGCTGATTACATTGATTTTACTTTTTGGATTTAAAATGATTATGGGAGATATAAGCGGATATTTTCGCTTATATCTCCCATAATCATTTTAAATCCAACGTGATCAAATCCCGAAAATCAATAAAATCAGCGTAATCCTGAGTAAGACAGCCTCCGCTAAAGCGCGTTTGATGGTCTGTCCGCTGCAGCCTTACCAAAGCTGAGGTTGGGTTTGTTGCCCATTTTAACTACCAGCGTTCCGCCGGCTACCACATCCTGGTGAGTGATGAAACTCTTCGTATATGGTTTACCGTTAAGGGTAACGCTTTGGATATAGATGTTCTCTGCACTGTTGCCGATGGTTTGTACCGTGAAAGTTTTACCGGCGCCTACTTTAATAGTTGCTTTGTCGAACAGCGGGCTGCCTAATACATAGGTGCCGCTGGCCGAGTTTTCAGGGTAGAAGCCCAGGGAGGAGAATACATACCAGGACGACATCGCGCCGCAATCTTCGTTACCAGCAAGACCTTCCGGCTGATCGAAGTAAAATTCTTTCATTACCTGTCTTACTTTTTCAGCGGTTTTCCATTGATAACCGGAGAATGCGTACATATAGGTAACGTGATGACTTGGCTCATTACCATGCGCATACATACCTATGAGACCGGAGATATCGCTGGATGCTTCCGCGCCCATATCGCCTTTAGCGGTGAAGAGGCTGTCGAGTTTGTTGGTGAACGCATCGTCGCCACCCATCAATTGGATCAGTCCTTCCACGTCCTGTGGCACCAGCCAGGTGTATTGCCAGCCGTTACCTTCGGTGAAGTCACCTTTTTCGTGGACGGAGTTAAACGGATCGTAAGGCGTTTTGAAGCTGCCATCGCTCATACGCGGACGTACAAAACGGATGGTGCTATCGAAATAATTGCGGTAGTAAGCAGCGCGTTTTTTGTAGTATTCGAAGTCGGCAGTTTTGCCTAATTTCTTCGCCATGGCTGCAATGCACCAGTCGTCGATGGCGTATTCCATGGCTTTGGAAACGGATTCGTATTCTTTATCTGCCGGGATGTAACCCAATTCCTTTACGTATTTCAAGCCCAGGTCGTCGCGGTTAGCGGTAACCTTCATGGCTTCAAAAGCCTCTTCTGCGTTGAATCCTTTAAATCCTTTCAGGTAAGCGTCCACAATAGGCGGTACGGCGTGATAGCCCACCATACAGTTGGTTTCATTGCCCATCAGCGGCCATACCGGCAATTTGCCTTGTTGTTTGTGGATGGTGAGCATGGAGTTCACGAAACTGTTCACCTTTTCAGGATGCAGGATGGTGGCGAGTGGTGCGCAGGAACGATAAATATCCCAGAGAGAAAATACGGAGTAGTTATCGAAGCCTGGATTGGTATATACTTTTTTATCGGTGCCGCGGTAGCTGCCGTCATGGTCATTGAACAATGCCGGATCAATCATGGTGTGATACATGGCAGTGTAAAATACGCGGCGGGCGGCTTCGTCTTTTGTTTCAATGCTTACTTTAGCCAGTTCCTTGTCCCATTTAGCGTTAGCGCTGTTAATGGTTTTGATGAAGTCCCAGCCTGGTATTTCTGCTTTTATATTTGCCAGTGCGTTTTCGCTGCTTACGGGAGAAACGCCTACTTTCAGCATTACCTGTCCGGGCGATTTATCGAATACAATCACCCCTTTCGCTTCTTTCGATTTTACTTCTTTACCGGTTTGTTTATTATCTCCATCAAATACCAGGAATTGTTTCACCGGTACATTTGATTTAATGGCAAACCAGAGGCGTTGGTCTTCCGCCCATCCCTTGGAGTAGCGGTATCCTTCGAGCGTATATTCATCTACCTGGCGGATAAATGTTTCTACCGGCGCATCCCAGCCGATACCTTCTTTCAGGTCGATGATAATATTGGCAGGTTGATCTTTCGGGAAGGTATACTTATGAAAAGCAACTCTTTCTGAAGCGGTTAATTCTGCTTTGATATTGTAGTCGTCCAACTGAACGGCGTAGTAGCCGGGACGAGCAGTTTCGCGGTCGTGGGAGTAATGGGAGCCGTATCCTGAAGTTGGATCTTCCTGTGTGCCGCGGTTAGTTCTCACCTTGCCGGTGTAGGGCATAATGAGTACATCGCCCAGGTCGCCGATACCGGTTCCGCTGAGGTGCATCTGGGAAAAGCCTATTAATACGCTGTCTGAATAATGATATCCGGAGCACCAATCCCAACCTTTTACAATGTTGGTAGGACCTGTTTGTACTGCGCCGTATGGAACGCTGGCGCCAACAAATACGTGTCCGTGGCCCCCGGAGCCGATATAAGGATCTACTGAAGCAACTGATTTACTTTCAACAAAGCCTGGCAATGATGCTGACTTCTTCTGTGCACTTGTTTGAATGCCGTGAAACAGCATAGCAGATAACGCAAATGCACTACCTATCTTGAATCCCGTGTTCATAATCAAAAACCTTTAATAATCCGGCAATTTACGTCCGGATTATTACTTTTTTCGTTAATTTTTTCACAATACGGCAACGGGTTCCAATTCCTTGACAGGCGCGGGAGAAACATCTTTTTTTAACAGATATTTCCGGGTGTAGATCTGATAGACGATCACCAGCCATAATACCAGGCATGGCAAGGCTTTCACGGCATATGGCATAGCAATATTTCTCCTGAACCAGGGAGTAAGTATATCTGAATGGGAAAAACTGATCAGGAAGATGAGGAAAAACATAAATATGTTATTCCTTCTGGTAGATGGCTGCATTACATACCAGATACATACCGCCGGTATAGCGATGATGTAGGTAGGCGACTCAGAACTGGTGCTGAAAAGTACCGGGAATATCAGTGTGGAGCAGAGTATATACAGCCGGTAACGGGAATTGTAGCGATCTGCCAACCGGGTATATTGTAAAAAGAAAAGTACTACCGCAGGAATGAGTACTACATTATTACTCAGGTCCGGTAAATGAAATACCCTTTTTATAAAGCCTCCGGCAGATATATCCTGGAACAGGATATTCGCGCCTTCATTCAGTTCGTTTTTGTGTACCAGCGCAGCATACCAATCAAAGTAACATTGAATAATATATTGGGGAGAAGATATGATCATGGGTAGTGCAAACATGACCGCGCCCCATAAAAACAGGTAACCGATAAACCGTTTGGGATTGGGGGTAAAGAAGAAGAATGCAAGTCCTACGATACCATAAAAACTTTGTCAGCGTTCCCAACACAATAAAGAAAGCCGCCCAAAGTTCTTTCCCTTTAACCGTATTGGCAAAAGTGAGGATAATGAAAGCGCCGATGAACTGGTTCATCTGGAACCAGCTGCTGGCGCCCATCAGCTCCATTGAACATAGCAACAGGATAATATTCTGTTGCATGCGTAAGAGTGGCAGTTGCCGGATGGCATAAAATAAAACAGCGGAACCGGTGAGCGACCACAACATCGCTCCGAGGTGGATTTCCAAACCTGCAAAAGGAGCAATTACGAGGCTGAATAAGGGGCCATAAAGATTTACATCATAATAATCGGCCGGGTAGGGGATGTATAGTGGCTGCTGGTGAATGACGTGAAAAAATACGTCTTTAAATATGCGGTAATTATTAAAATTATTCCGGGATACTTCCATGAAGGCGCCGATAAAGGACAGGCCAAACCATAAACTCATGATCAGCCATTCCTTTTCTGCCAGGTAAGTCAGCACATTCCTTTTTTCACGCATATCGATAATTGCTAATTAAATAAAAGCTATAGTACGCAGGTATAACGCACCTGGAAGGGGTATCCCTCTATTGTAGTTTTTATTTATTCAGCTCAGATATCCGGTACTCAATTAAAGCGCAGTATTAGTTTTCTGATGCCGCCCATTGTTTGGATTGCTCATTTACAGCGTATACAACGCCGGCAACAATCACACAACAAACGATCAGCAAGGAAACGATCAATAATAACATAGCATTCTGGTTTATTCACATGAACCCAAATTTAAAACAAATCCTTTTAGATAATGCGCTTATGTTTGGAGAAGCAATTTTCGTAAATTACCGGTATGAGTGCAATGGCAACGCCCCGGAAAAAACGCCCGGGGAAAGACGAGAAATTAACCTTCAAAGAGCGGCTGGCAGCTCTTCGCAACCTACCGGCATTTTTCAGGATGGTATGGCAAACCAGTCCAGGGCTCGCTATAGCGAACACTATTCTCAGGGTGGCTCAATCTGCCATGCCGTTATCGTTATTATATGTGGGCAAGCTGATCATCGACCAGGTGGTACACCTCACCAAAGATGCCGGGCATTCCACCACCTGGCTGTGGCAACTGGTGGCGCTGGAATTCGGACTGGCCATATTATCTGATGCGCTAAGTCGCGCTATTTCATTGCTGGATGGCCTTTTGGGCGATCTGTTCGCCAACCATACTTCGGTGAAGATCATGGAACATGCCGCCAAGCTGGACCTCGACCAATTTGAAGATGCAGAATTTTATGATAAGCTGGAACGTGCCCGGCAGCAAACCTCCGGCAGAACCGTGCTGCTGGCACAGGTGCTCAGCCAGGTACAGGACATCATCACGATTGTTTTCCTGGCGGCAGGACTGGTATTCTTCAATCCCTGGCTGATATTATTATTGCTGCTGGCAGTAATCCCGGCGTTCCTGAATGAATCGCACTTCAACGACCTGTATTATAAACTGGCCTGGGGCCAAACGTCCGACCGGCGTGAGCTGGATTATATCCGCTATCTCGGCGCCAGCGATGAAACGGCTAAAGAGGTAAAAGTGTTTGATCTTTCCAATTTCCTGATCAATCGCTTTAAGGTCATCTCCAATAAATTTTATACCGATAAAAAAGTACTGCAGATCAGGGATTCTATCTGGGGAACTGCTTTCGCGGTCGTTGGCGCGGCGGGATATTATGCCGCTTATGTGATCATCATCCTGCAAACGATCCAGGGGCATCTTACCATCGGCGACCTGGCTTTCCTGGCGGGGTCTTTCAGGCAGTTGCGTACCACCTTCCAGGGTATCCTTATCCGGTTTTCCAGTGTTACCCAGGGCGCCCTTTACCTGCGCGACCTGTTTGAATATTTTGAGATACAGCCTAAAATGGTTCCAGTGCTTCATCCCCGGGCATTCCCGCGGCCTATTCAACAGGGATTTACTTTTGAAGATGTAGGCTTTAAATATATCAACTCCGACAAATGGGCTATCCGACACCTCAACTTCACCCTTCATCCCGGCGAGAAATTAGCGCTGGTAGGGGAGAACGGCGCCGGCAAAACCACGTTGGTAAAACTATTATCCCGCCTCTACGACCCCGTAGAAGGACGCATTTTGCTGGATGGCATAGATCTCCGTGAATATGATCTTAAAGAACTGCGTACGCAGGTAGGCGTTATATTCCAGGATTACCAGCGTTACCAGATGACGGTTTCCCAGAACATCGCCGTGGGGAATATCGCAGAAAGCAACAACCTTCCCATGATTGAGGATGCGGCCAGGCAAAGTCTTGCTTTCCCACTCATAGAAAAAATGCCGCTCGGCTATGAACAAATGCTGGGGCGCCGCTTTAACCAGGGTATAGAACTCTCCGGTGGCGAATGGCAAAAGATAGCGCTGGCAAGGGCCTACATGAAAGACGCGCAACTCCTCATACTGGACGAGCCCACCTCCGCCCTCGACGCCCGGGCAGAATACAATGTATTTCTCCGGTTCGCTGATCTTACCCGTGATAAAACCGCCGTGTTAATCTCACACCGGTTTTCCACAGTACGCATGGCTAACCGCATCTTAGTACTGGAACGCGGCACGCTGGTGGAAATCGGGAGCCATGAGGAATTGCTGGCCCGTAAAGGACGTTACGCCGAATTATTTGAATTGCAGGCTGCCGGATACAAATAAAGCGCCTCCGGAAGGAGACGCTTCATAAAAACCTATGGCGGAAAGAAGAGGAAATCCCTCTTTCACTACAGGACGCAGCTCAACGGCTGGTACCCCTATTCTCTATCTTTTTATCGGCAGGCAGCGCCTCGCGGAGATAACACCACTTCAACGTAATGGCCAGCAGCAACATAATTAACGTGGCAACCACCCCTGCCCAGGGCACCTGTTTTCTTTCCTTTCTTGCGGCTTGAATTTTCTTCCAGGCCTGCTGCGGATAATAGTTGCCCATCTGTTTCAACTCTTCCTTCAAAGTGGCTTCCTTGCTTAACTCCGCAAACAACAGCTGGTTCTCCTCACTGGCATCTATCCACGCCTCCAGCTCCTCACTTTCCGCTGCTGAAAGTGCGTTTTCCCAATACTTTATTATTAACCGGGACCGGTGGTAATATGATTCCAGATTATTCTGCAATGGATAAGAAGAAGTTTAATACGAGAAAAGTTTCCGGCTTCAGTCGCCAGTGCAATAACTCCTGTGCCCTTGCTTTCTGGGTTTTCACCCAGCTTACCGGCATCGACATCTCTGCCGCAATCTCTTCGTTTCTCAGTTCCTCCACATAGCTAAGCTTGAAAACTTTACTGCAGCCCTCCGGCAGTGCAGCGATAGCCCGGTTTATTTCCCCGCCTACTTCCGCCCTTATAAAGGCAGCTTTTATACCCGCTTTATGCGCGTGGCAGGCATTCAGCACTTCTTTGTACAGGAACATTTTGATGGCCGGGAAATCATCGTCTTCATGCTCATAATTTATAAACACTTTTTGCACGATATCCTCTGCCAGGGCGGAATCCGCGATCAAAAGATCAGCAAACCGGCAAAGGCGCAGGTATAGCAGGTCAAATAATGACTTCAGTTGGAGGTGAGATTGTTTTGGTAGGTGCGTGGACATTATAGTAAAAATAGGGAGAAAAGAGGGGATTAGCAAAGGGTGATAGGTATTCTATATTTATATTTGTATATCATTTCAAGACAAGTCATACTAATAATGCCATTGAACATCCCACAGCTTATTCTGCAGTTTATCGAAAACCAAACAGAGACACGCACCATGTTATTGCCCTTTCATTACCCCAAAAAGGAGGAATGGGAGGAATTTCAAAGCGGTTTCAGGTATCACGGTCTTTCGGGGGAAGATCTGACTTCAACTAAAGAAGGTGAATGGCAGCCCGGCTGGTACGTCATAGCTCTCAACGAGATGGATGATCCTTTTTTTATTGACCTGAACGAAGAAGCTTCCAGCTTTCCGGTTTATTATGCACTGCATGGAGCGGGGCGATGGGATGCCATTCCCCTCGGTTTCAATATTGTTTCTTTGGGCCACTTTTTGGAAAAGATGGAAAAGGCTGGTAAAGATAAAACCGCCTGCCTTCAACTTGTGGAGCATTCTACAGATATCCGGAATCCTTTCTGGTTAGAACTTCACACGACCATACAGGAATGGGACGATGAAGAAGCGGAAAGCACAGAAATAGACCCTGCATTGCTCCGGTACGGAAAACTGGTGATTACAAACGCCGGCCCCAACAAAGT
Source organism: Chitinophaga sp. W3I9 (assembly GCF_050434025.1). Lineage (NCBI taxonomy): Bacteria > Pseudomonadati > Bacteroidota > Chitinophagia > Chitinophagales > Chitinophagaceae > Chitinophaga > Chitinophaga sp. W3I9. The sequence goes on along the minus strand of NZ_JBNPWC010000001.1, from coordinate 984,748 downwards.
AAAGGTGGCCAAATACCTCATGAAGATCTGGGATATCGGTCCGCAGGAAGCATTAGTCAGACTGACCCAACAGAATGTACTGGTAGCAAATGGCTTTCTCCTACACTTACAAAAGCATATTGATAATTTGCAGCAGCTTGGAGCAACGGTGGCCTGGACTGATTTACCGATTTAAAATTCCAGGTCCGATTAGGTTCAGGGAAACAACCCAATATTATCCACCACCATATTGTACAGCCGGTCAACGATCAACGATCTTCCGGCCATAAATCCTGACTCGTGTTGAGAAAACTCCGCATCTCCAGCCATTTTATTGGCAATTACCGATTCTGTTTGGCCTTTATATTGCTGATAAATTTCATCGCTACATTTCCTTGCAATGCGCAAATGATCCGCAACCTGCGGTAGGTTAAGCATCGTTTCCAGCTGCGAAACAACTATATCCGGATGAAAGTAAATAGCGCTGCTAAAGCCTTCCCAATCTTCATAACTTAAAAAATCGTGCAGTATTAACAAACAATATACATGAGGGGGTAAATGTCCCAGTTCTTCCAAAGGCAGCCAAAATTTCCGCTGGATATTCTCTGTGGATTCAATGCTTTGTACGATGAGGGTTAAGGCTTCTTCTTTATTATTCTTTGCTTTTTTTAAGATGCGCTGGGATAAGGTAAAGCGCTCCTCGTCAATACTGGAGATGGTTTGCGCAATATCATAATTATGGATTATCAAATGCTTCCTGGCTATTTCTGGTGAGACGGCCGTTTTATTCACGATAACCTGGACCATTTCGGCTTCAAATAACAGCCTTGCTTGCTCTACGTTTCCATTTGTTTGATTAAGCAGGTTAAGACCATGACGGGCGCCAATGGGGATTTGTTGGCGAAGGAGGGCAAGACTTTCTTTATGTAACATTTAATGCGATCACTTGGGTCAGGAGTAGATTATTTGGTTTTTCTTAATACCAGCAATTCTCTTGCTTCAACGTCCAATGCTTCTGCAATCTTAAAAAGAGTTTCCACCGTCGGTTGCATTTGATTCGTACACCATTTAGAAACGGTATTCCGATTCATATCTAAAGTTTCTGCTAACCAATTATTTGTTTTTCCTTTTTCAGCGAGCACTGCTTTTATTCTATTGAATACTTTATCACCCATATTACTGCCTTATAAGCATATTTTTCATCAATATAAGCAGAAACACAATCATTATGACAGCATAAAAATCATACAAATAAGCAGATTATCACAATAAATAATACGCATAATCACATTTATTATTACATTTTTACTATCTTAGCGCACAATAAAAATCTATTGTTATGCAAACCTCCCAATCCTTTTTTCATTACACACACTTATCCGGGCCGGAATCTGTTGATCCCATGCTCGCCATTAACCGCTTTTGTGAGCTGTTCCCTCCTGCTGCAGCACGACAAACACTGTGGCAGTGGCTTTCAGAAACACTCGCTGCGGAGGACACTCAATATGAGGACGCCCAACACAGGGCTGACCTGCTTTTACGTTACAATGAATTGCTGAGACTATTGGGCGCCAATTATCTTTTAAGCTAAAGGCGGCAAATAATAACGAAGCGCTGGTAATATCCCTCTGATATCAATTCCATTTCAAATGAGCAGCATTGACCCCAAAGCGGGCAGCATAGGGGTATGCAGTTGGCTTGCAAACATCTGGATCTGGGCGCAAATGACAAGATCCGGTTGCCGGGGTCAATGCTTATTTGTAAAATTGTCGAAACTTACCTGTAAGCCAAATGCAGGATTTAAGAAAACAGGTGTAAACCTATTTCAGGACTATTCAACCCTAAACTAGGGGCCATAGTGTATTGGGAGTGTATGGGAAGTGTATTGTGAGTGTATGAGGAGTGTATGGGAAGTGTATGGGAACTATATAGGGACTATATGGGGAGTGTATGGGGAGTACGACACATACGCTACTCCTAAGTAACTGAGAAGTATCCGAGAAGTATCCAGGAAGTATAACAGCAGTATTAAGAATACAGGGTGTAAACCAGCTACAGCCCGCTATTTGCCCCTCCACAAAAAAGCCCGGCATCACTGCCAGGCTAGTTCCATAAACCCATTATCTTCAGAGGTTATACAATTCTATACCACGGCAAGCCGTCACAGCCCTTTGGGTGGTGAATGGATGGCCGGATACTGGTACCATTGATTTCAAACCAGGGAAAAGAACTCCAGCCATGCGGATGGTGAATCGTAGGATATAGTTTATCCTCCCGCACCTCATACCAGGGTAGGGAACGGGATCCGCCCGCGTGGTGGATAGTGGTAAAAACATTATTGTCTCTTATTTCATATTCTGCTAATGAACGCCCACCATCAGGATGATGCAATGTTCTGTGGAGTTTCATGGTTAATAATTTTGTAGTAAATAAATTTGGTTAACGGTTATATTTTGGGTTTACTAAACAGTAACGAATATAATAAAATATCTGGTTAGGAAAACACACCAACAACACAAAAAATATTGGGATAAATAGGCAAAAAAACCTTGCGGCAACAGGAAGTCATGGCACAATTAATTTATACCCTTTACCACGTACATTATGAATTCTTGAACCCGGGTGATCTTTAATAATGCGCTTGAGCCTGGATATGTATACGTACAATTTATTAATATCGTGATGCTCCTTTCCGAAAACCGTATCCATAATTGCTTCCATGCTTATTAGTTCATTGCGGTTATCATAGAGGCATCTGTAAACCTTCTTAATTTCCGGTGCAACTTTTCTTGGCCTTCCGTGGGAGCCGTAAAACTCCTTATCTCCGGGAGAATAATAAGGCACCCTTATAGTTCCTTTCATAAGATGTAATTATTGGTGTAGATAAGAGACGCCTGCAATCTGCCTGTCAACTCACGCAGGTTAAAAGTTTTAGGGAAATAGCCATTTGCACCACCTCTGCCAAATACTTCTGCTGATACCAGTGCCAGATCTTCACCGGATAAATAGAAGATAGGTATCTGGCTATCCCTGCTACGTATACGTTCACCAAGATCAATCCCATTCATGCGGGGCATCATAATATCCAACAAACAGGAATGAAATGACATTTCATTAAACAGCATCCATGCGTGCTCTCCGTCAAAAGCGCTATAAACTTCAAGTCCTTGCTGATGGAGGATTTTTTTTACAATGCCGGAAAATATGGTGTCGTCATCGGCATGTAGAATGCGGTGTTTCATAGAAGGTTAAATGGATTACAGGTGATAATAAATTAGCTAAGAGTGCTGAACGGCAAGGCGTCAGCATAATCGTATATGCTTTCCGTTTACCTGAAATATATTTATGATAATCTCTCATACACTCCGATTAATAACTCAAAGAAAAAAACTATTCATCACTAAACCCGAAATCTTAACGGAAAAATTTAATTCTAAAAATCAAAGTGCAGTTTAAATTATCAGAACAACAAAATCTACTACAATAAAGGGTTTCGTAAGTATACATGAGCTTCATTTGTTAATCAGCATTAACAAACATTTGATAAAGTTAGTAGTCCGAAATATTTGTTAATGCGCCAGGTATTTACATTTCATTAATAAACACCAGTTTAACATGAAATAAAGCATACGCATAAACGAATTCTCCCTGCTTATAAATGCTGCCTTATTTATCTACCCAAAAAATATTTTTAAAATTTATTTGGAGATATTAAAAAAATATACTCACCTTTGCATCAACAAAAAAACAACAAACATGTACCGCTCAATTTTTAACATACAATCAAAACACCAGTTTAGTCTGATACCAGGCTATACCAGTGGCGGGGCATGTTATGCTGAAGAATAAGTTGAAATAACGAATTCGATATAACACAGGCCCCGCAAGAGATTGCGGGGCTTTTTATTTGTACTAAAAACTAAAAATACGCATGCAAATGCATACTCATCACATACAATTTAGTAGCGATCATAACAAACCACTGTTATCGGTTTGCTATGGCTATCAAATATTTCATCAACGACGCCGGTTTCGATGAACATAAGTAACGCTTATGTACATACGTAGAAACCGGTCGTGCTGAACGCCCGGTTTTTTTTATGCCCGGTTAAGAACCGCCGCAGAAAGCACAAACACAGTCCGGTAGCTCAACGGTTAGAGCGCCTGCCTTATACGCAGCCAATTATTGGTTCAACTCCAATCCGGACTACAAAAAGCCCTGTGGCGCAATGGTTAGCGCGTCTGCATTTGGAGCAGAAGGTTATTGGTTCGAGTCCAATCAGGGTTACTAAAGACAGTGAGTAAGCAGCGTAGCTACTCACAACCCGGATGAATAGCTCCAATGGTAGAGCAGCGGTTTGAAGCACCGCCCGTGCAGGTTCGACTCCTGCTTCATCCACCCCGCAAATGGAAAGCATTTGCTAAAAAAGCTTCCTCAACAGGAAGACGGGGACAGATGTTCTTCAAAGCAACCCAGGCAGGAGTATCATACTACTCCGCAGTGCAGCCGTAATAACGAGCTGTATGCTGTTGCCGCAAAACACTGTTCCCGCATACATAGTCTGTGGGTAGAAGGTTCGAATCCTTTCCGTTCTTGAAAAACGGTAGCTCATTGGTTAGAGCAATAGACAATCACAGAAGGACTTGGAGTCCTTTACAACAACAAACAAAGCCAGGGCTCACCGTCCCGCCGCCTCATCAAAAGGATGATGCCGGCAGGAGGGTAAACACCTGCAAACAAGGACTACATCAACCCCTTATCATCACTTAGCACTTCCGCCCTAACTGATGAATAAGCACTGATCAACACCTGGTTTTCCGTGTTCATCATCCGGGCAACAGCACTGGCTTTATTTATCAACACCCCCAAAATGAAAGAAAATGAAAAGAGTTACCATCAACGCCTACGAAAGAGGCCTGGTTTTTAAAAACGGCGTTTACCAGCGAATGCTGCCGGTAGGCCGCCACTGGCTGATTAACGAAGATGTAACCATCTACGATATCAACAAGCCATTCATCGCTCCGGTAGAACTGAACATCCTCCTGCAGGATGCAGACGTCACCAACGCATTGCAGGTAGTGGAAGTAAAAGAAACTGAAATTGTGCTGCACTACGAAAATGGATTACTGAAGCAGGTATTGACCGCCGGCAGGTATGCCTTCTGGAAAAATATCATCGACAACAAATTTGTTCGCGCAGATATCGCTAAAATAGCGATCACTGAAAATATAGACCGGTCTACCTTGTGCCACCGGCTGGTAGCGCCTTACGTAAGAACCTTCAGCGTGGAAAACCACGAACAGGCCGTGATGCTGGTAGATGGTAAGTATGCCATGACCCTGTACCCAGGCGTTTATTGCTGGTGGAAGAATAACATCACTATCACCGTTAGTAAAATAGATACCCGGCAGTTACAGGTGGAAGTAAATGGACAGGAAATCCTGACCAAAGACAAAGCAGCACTGCGAATCAACGCATGGGCACAGTACCGGGTTACAGATATCAATAAAGCCGTGTTACAAAACAAGGAATACGAACGGCAGCTGTATGTACAGTTCCAGCTGGCTTTGCGGGAATATATCGCAGCCCTGAACTTCGATGAATTGCTGGAAAAGAAAGATACCCTCGCGCCGGCTATACTGAAAGCAGTAAGCACAAAGGCGGAAGTTCTCGGCATTAACGTGACCAGCTTCGGTATCCGGGATATCATCCTGCCAGGTGATGTGAAAGACATCATGAACCAGGTACTGGTAGCCGAAAAGAAAGCACAGGCCAATATCATCATGCGAAGGGAAGAAACTGCCAGCACCAGGAGCCTGCTCAATACCGCCAAACTCATGGAAGACAATCCCATGTTGTTTAAATTGAAGGAAATGGAGTATGTGGAAAAAATCGCGGAAAAGATCAACAGTATCAGCGTCAGCGGAAATGGCGTACTGATAGATCAGCTGCGGCAAATCTTCATCCCTAAATAAAAAACGGTGGGTCAGCATATGATCCACCGTTTTTATAAAATTCATAGCTTTGCAGTTATGGACGGACAATATAGAAAAGATATCTACCCTGGCCTGGAAGTGGCCATCATCCTGAAGAAAGATCAACGCAGCGGTAAAAAAACCTATGGCATTGTAAAGGATCTGCTCACCTCTGCCGCTTATCATTCCCGCGGTATCAAAGTACGGCTGGAAGACGGACAGGTAGGTAGGGTTGTAGAAACGGATGTGGTAGGAGACGAAGACTAAAGCAACTTCAGGTCCTTCGTGATCCGGTCTATCTCCTCATTTGAATTAGGCCCGATGGCACAACAGGTTTTGGTAGGCACACCACCAAATTCTGTTAACCCCGAATCCGTAATCAACGTGGCATTCAGACCATCTTCCACCGCCTGTTGGTATACCCTTTCCAGGTCTTCTTCAGAATCTACCGACAAACAAATCTTTGTAAAACCTTTCGTCATCCACTCCGATACCTCTTCCGGATTCCTGATATTGGTTTGCAACGTATGCCCGTCGATGGTAGCATGGCGCGTCAAAAAAGCAATGGAAGCATGGGCGCCTTGTGCAATCATTTTTCCCTTGCGCATATTCAAATCCTTGCGCATCACTATTACCTGCTTAACTATCCTGGATGACATATCTCACTGTTTAAGCAGCTAATTTACAAAATTACATAGCCAAAGTTGATGCGTGCACTGGGATACACCGAATTACTATAACCATCGTCCGGCACAAAAGAAACGCCGAAGCGGGCTTCAAAACTGAAATGACGGCCCCAACTGCGCTGCATTCCCCACGCTGGTGTAAAAACAGCCGTGCCTCGGGGAGAATAATAGTCCGTAGTCGTAATAGGACTGCCCTGGTAACCTCCCGTGAAACTGAAAAAATTCCCGGCATTGTTATCTATCCGCTTATTCCGCTCAGCCCGCCGGGCAATACCATAGTACTGCCGAAACTCTGCCGAAAAAACCGGGTAAAGCGCAAACTCCCATTCTTCTCCTAAATAGCTACCATTAGAATAGGAAACTCCCATTTCAATTCCCGCTTCCAGGTTAAGGGTTGCATATTTTAACAAACGTAATTCGTAATTTGCATTAACGCCCACCAGGGAAATATTTGCTTTCAACTGACCTGGTTTTCTCCAGAGATCTTCCTGGGCGCTGGCATGCAAACAAATAAATAATAAAAAGGTGGTGCTAAGGGTTAGCAATTTCTTTGTCATAGTGTATAGAAAATAGGTTTAGAATCCCCACAATATATAGTGTTTCAGGGGAAGCAGAAAAAGTTGTACTTTAATCTTTTCAAGTGTCCAGATAAGAATGCGAAACATACCCACCCTGAATGATGTACACCAGCAATTTGCCGAGTATTTTGATATACCGGCGCTGAAACCGTACGCTTATCTGTTATCAAAGAAAGGCAGCGAAGGGCACATCTGTCTTCATCTCGATAAAATAGCCGCAGAAAAAGAAAATCTCCCGGAATCCTACCAGAAAATAGAAACCAGCAATCAATTGCTGGAAAGTATTCCACTGGTAGGCACGGAGGGCAACGATAAACAACCCTTTGTAATTTACCAGAACCGGCTGTACCTGCAACGCTATTTCCGGTATGAAACCGCATTCCTTCAAAGTATCAGGCAATTCCTGGTAAAGGAAAAAACACAATTGCCTGAAAGGATTGCCCTGTTGCAACAACAGCAACCGCTGATCAGTAAACTATTTGCCGCCACTGGCAGCAATGATAATAACGATCCGGCCGACTGGCAGCTGGCCGCCGCCATCACCGGGGTGCTGAATAATTTTACCATCATCACCGGCGGCCCGGGTACCGGGAAAACCACTACCGTCGCTAAAATACTGGCCATCCTGTTTGCCACCGATCCGGCGCTGAAAGTAGCGCTCGCCGCGCCTACCGGTAAAGCCGCCGCCCGTATGGCGGAAAGCCTGCGCAATACTACTATCGAAGTAGATGCGCCCATCTCTGAAAAGTTCGGGCAGCTGCAACCGGCTACCATACACCGTTTGCTGAAGTCTGTTAATGGCAGCCCGTATTTCAGGCACAATAAAGATAACCCGCTCAACTACGATGTAGTGATCATCGATGAGTGCTCCATGATAGATGTGGCCCTGTTTGCCAAACTGCTGGACGCCATCCATCCGGATACGCGCCTTATTTTGCTGGGCGACAAAGACCAGCTGGCCTCCGTGGAAGCAGGCAGCCTGTTCGGAGACCTCTGCCAGGCACAGGAACACCTGAACCGCTTTACTTCCGGCCGCCGGCAGCTGATCAATAGTTTTATACCGGAACAAAACCGGCAGATTCCCGCCGCAGCAGAACAAAACGATGATCATCACCCGTTGTTCCAGCATCTCGTGGAACTGCGGCGCAGTCACCGTTTCACCGGCGACAAAGGCATTGGTAAATTCAGTAAGGCTATCATCAGTAATAATGTACCGGTAATAACTTCTTTTTTTCCGCCTTCGGCAGATGAACAGGTAGTCGTTGACCCGGATGCTTCGGTACCGCTGTTCGAAGACTTCATTGCCGGCTACGCCGCTTTCATCGCAGAAAAGGATATCGCGGCCGCGCTCAAGCTCCTGAACGCGCAGCGTGTACTCACTGCCGTAAGGGAAGGGCCGCAGGGACTTTACGCCGTAAACAAACAAATAGAAAAATATCTGTTCGATAAAAAACTCATCACCGCCAATGGGGAATTCTATGAAAACCGGCCGGTGATCCTTACCCGTAACTATTATGAACATGGCTTGTTCAATGGCGATACCGGCATCATTCGTGCAGATGAAAATGGTGTGCTCATGGCCTGGTTTGAAGACAGCACCGGCGCCTTAAAAGCCGTGCTGCCCGGCTATTTAACCCAGGCGGAAACCGCCTTTGCCATGACCATCCATAAAAGCCAGGGCTCCGAATTCGGAGAAGTACTGGTATTGTTGCCGGATACCACCGATGTACCTATTCTCACCAGGGAGCTGTTGTACACCGCTGTAAGCCGTGCAAAAAATAAAGTGTATGTACAGGGAACGCCGGAGGTAATACTCATGGCAGCAGAACGCTTCGTGGAAAGGGCCTCCGGCATCGCCTCGAGGTTCAGGGAAGTGAATGCAGCTGCAAATTAAATCACCTGCTTCGGGAATGGCGGAGTGCAAACAAAGGACTTATCAATGGCATTGTTTTTAAAAGTTTCGAACTCACTGAACAGTTTATCATCCGGACTGGCGCAAAACCTCCGCGATGCAGGCAACAGTGTGTTCCAGCCTCACTATATCATTACCCAAACGGAAGGGATGAACAACTGGCTGAAACTCCAGCTGGCCAGCCACCTGGGCATTGCAGCCAACTGCCGCTTCATGAAGCCCAACGACCTGCTCTACCAGCTGTACGTAGTGCTGGGAGGGCCGCATTCAGAAGTGCTGTCGCCGCAAAACCTCAGCTGGCTGGTATTTAAACTGCTCGGCCAGGAAGAGTTCATCGCCAAATACCCGAAAGTTGCCGCCTACTATACGGCCGATGAAACGGAAAGTGACCTGAAACGTATGGCCCTCGCAGAAAAAGTAGCCGATCTGTTTGACCAGTACCAGGTGTACCGCCCGGAAATGATCCAGGCATGGACCTTTACCGATACCCCCGAACTGGCCACCGCCGGATGGCAACACTGGCTGTGGGTAAAAGTAAAACAACTCTCCGGCGGCTCGCTTCCGGATAAAACCATCGTAGGGAATTTTATCCTCGACGCCCTCCGCAGCAACAGCCCGAAAACAGGACTGCTCACCCGCATGCCGGTCGTACACCTGTTTGGCTTATCCATCATCACCGCTTATCACGTAAAAATATTGCACGAACTGTCGTCTTTTATAGACGTGCATTTTCATATCATCAACCCTTCTCCGGTTGTATTCTGGTTCGACGACCGCAACGAAAAACAACTGGCCCGCTGGCGGCAAAAAGGTCTCAAAGATATCCAGGACTCCAAAGCAGGCAACGCCCTCCTCACCGGCTGGGGACGGGTTATACAGGACAGCTTCGGCCTCTTCTTTACATACGATGCCTTCATCAACGCCTACGAAGAAATTGATACCGTGGAACCGGAACCGGATAGTCTCCTGCATAAAATACAATACGATATCTTCACCGCGGCAGCCACCACGGCCGACCGGCAGCTGATCACACCGCAGGATATCCGCGACGGCTCCATTACCATCAACGCCTGCTACACCGTATCCCGCGAAGTGGAAGTGCTCTACAACTACCTGGTACACCTGGTAGCGCAACGGAAAGAAGCCTTATCGCCCCGCGACATCGTGGTAATGGTAAGTGATATAGATGCCTATGCGCCCTATATCAAAGCCGTTTTCAACAACGCGCCTTATACCTTCCGGTATACGATTGCGGATGAAAGTTACACCGACAACGACAATCTCTTTAACGCCCTGCATGCGGTCCTCACCATGAATGAAGAAAACTTCAAATCGGAAGCCGTGATGCAGCTGCTCGACTTCTCCTATATCCGCAAACGCTTTAACCTCCAGGACCCGGTGCTGATCCGCCGGATTATTGAGGCCGCCAATATCCGCTTCGGCATCAACGGCAGCAAAAAGGAAGAAACGCATTTCGTGAGCTGGCAATACGGTATCCAACGCATTATGTTTGGTATTTGCATGAGTGGGGAAGAAGAATACGGCCTCGGGGAAGACAGCTTCTTCCCGTTGGATATTACCGAAGGCAGCGACGCGCACGATGTGATCCGCTTCTGCCATTTTGCAGAAGTGCTCATGTCGTCTATCCTCGACAGGCGGCGCCCACGCACCATTGTGGAGTGGGTTGCCTATACCGAAAGGGTATTGCATAATATCGTGTACGAACCAGTAGATGATATCGACGAAGATTATAACACCCTCATCAAACAGCTCACCGCCTACAACGCGCTAAACGAATTTATGAGCGAAAAAGTAACCTTCGAAGTGTTTAGCCACAGCTTCCTGGACACGCTTACCGGCAGCACCCGCGCAGGATTGTTCGTAAACGGCGGCGTCACTTTCTGCTCGCTCATTCCGATGCGCAGTATCCCCTTCAAAGTGGTGGCGCTGATGGGACTGAACTACAATAAGTTTCCCCGTCGCGAAAATAAGTCGAGCTTTAACCTCATGGAAAAAGACCGGCAAAAAGGCGACCGTAATGTGAAGGAAAATGATAAGCACCTGTTCCTCGAAACCCTGCTTTCAGCAAGGGAATACCTGTATATCAGCTATATCGGGAAAGATGCAAAGGATAATACGGACCTTCCGCCATCCGTGCTGGTAGACGAACTGGTAGACTATATAGAAGCCGGTACAGCCGCGCCGGAAGCCGTGCGCAGCGAACTGGTTACATTGCAACCTTTACAAAGCTTCAGCAGGAAATATGCCGGTACAGATAGCCGTCTTTTTTCCTATCTGAGCAATAAGGATACCGGCAAAAAAACATATCTCAACGAAAATAAAATTACTACTCCCTTAACCTTCGAAGAAATTACCCTGGAAGAACTGATCAGCTTCTTTAAAAATCCTTTCCGGGCTTATTACAATAAAGTACTGGGCATCCGGTATAACGACAGCCAGCTGCTGCTCAGCGAAACGGAGATCTTTGGTCTCAACAGGCTGCAGCAATGGTCTGTTAAAAATGAACTGCTGCCGGCTGCCGGCGATAAAAAGAATACACTGCAAACCACGCTGGTAAAAAAAGGCAAACTTCCGCTCCGCAATATGGCTACCGTTTCTATTCAAAAAATGGAAGAAATGGTAGTACCCGTGCGCAGCCTGTACGAAGCCGTTACCAAAGGCGCGGAAGAAAAACGCATTACCGTTGAATTACCGGTACATAACAGCATGCTGAAAGGAAATCTGCGGATCTTTGATCAAACCCTGGTGCAGGTGTCGTGGTCAAAAAAAGAGAGCAAATACCTGGTAGAGGCCTATCTCCGTTATCTCGCAGGAAAAGCGGCAGGCGTGGTAACAGATCTCTGCTATATTTCCGGTGCTAAAAAAGAAGATGCTTTCCAGGCGATCCCATTAACATCTGAAGAGGCATTGAGGAGATTAACGGAAATTGTAAAAGTTTATAAGACGGGCTTCAGCAAAATAATATCCTTTTATCCCGACCTGGAAATCACGGAAAAAGATTGGCTCTCCATGGACCTTAAAAAGTTCAGGGATAAAATATCCGGGATGATCGACCGGCAGGAATCGCCGGACCCATATCTCGTGCAGGTATATGAGCAGGGATTTTTTGAGAAAGAAGAAGCATTAACCGGCTACCTCGATATTTATGAGCTGCTGATATTGCCGTTAACAACCCTGCTGCCGGCTTATTTAGAAACACCCGATAAAGAGAAATGATCGATAGCATTATATATAAACAGTTTGACGCAGGCACCGTTCCGCTGGAAGGCAGCAACCTCATTGAGGCCAGCGCCGGCACCGGTAAAACGTACTCCATCGCGATACTGGTTTTACGGTTGATACTGGAGCAAAAGCTGTCTGTCAAAGAAATCCTGATGGTTACCTTTACCCGCGCGGCGGTAGCAGAACTGGAAGAAAGGATCCGGCTGTTTATCCGGCAGGCGTACAAAGTAAGCCGTGGACAGGAAATCAGCGATCAGAAAATTATGGACCTGGTGTTCAGCGTAATCGACTTCGATGATCCGCGCCCCGTGCAGCAGCTGTTGCGCGACGCCATCCTGTTGCTCGATGAAACGGCTGTACTTACCATCCATGGCTTCTGCCAGCAAACACTGAATGAATTTGCGTTTGAAACCAACCAGCTGTTTGGCGCCACCATGGTACCTGATCTCACGCCGGTTATTGAAAACGAACTGAATAAATTCTGGCGCAGGAGTGTAACCACGCTCAACGCTGCCCTGCTGGAACAGATCTGGGATGAGGACATGAAAACGGAGATGCTCAACGTGATCAAAGAACATCTCAGCGGAAAGAAATTCCTGGGCTACCGGGAAGATACTCCCGACGATATCAGCGAAACCCTGCAGGAACAATGGATGCAGGAGCTACAGCAGTTAATGACAAAAGAACAGGCAGCGAACGAAGCGTTGTATGCATACATTACTGCCAACAACGCGCACCTTGCCGCAGCCTGTGCTACCAATCATAATACCCGGAAAGAATGGCCTGAACTGATTTCCCAACCGGAGCTGCTGGTAAAAAGGATCCGGAGTAAAAGAAGCAGCGCCAAATACATTGAGAAAGTTTTTGCAGACTTATTACCGGCAATTGACCAGGCAGATGAAATCAGCAAACAACTGCTGGAGCATCAACAATTGATCCGCCGGCAGGTGTATTATGCCGCCATCAAGGAAATCAGCGAACAGGTACGCGCCTTCAAAGAGCGCAGCAACATGATGGGCTATGATGACCTGATCAATAACCTGCATACCGCTTTAGTAAAGAATAACAACGAAGAACTGATTGCTTCCCTGCAAAATAAATACAAGGCCGTTTTTGTGGATGAATTCCAGGACACCGATAAAGAACAGTTTGAAATATTCGATCGTGCCTTCGGCCAGAACACGATCCTGTTCTACATCGGTGATCCCAAGCAGAGTATTTACGCCTGGCGCAAAGCCGACATATTTACCTATTTCAATGCCCGCAACGGGGTACAACATGTTTACGACATGAACCAGAATTTCCGCTCGTCGGAAAACATGATCCGTGCCATGAACGTATTCTTTAAACCCACCCCGGACTTTCCAACATTTGATTTCACGGAGGAAAGCGACAGCATTGACTATATAGAAGTACACAGTCCTGATAATAATAAGAAAGGCTATCTCTATAAAGGCAATACACCGGATACACCTATTGAAGTAATTGCCTGCGATAAAAAAGAAACCATCTGCAACAGCGTAGCCGCGCAAATTGCGCAGCTGCTGCTGAATAAGGACTACCGCATAGAAAATAAAGAGGACTCCCGCTCCATCGTTCCGTCAGACATTGGTATTCTCGTGCGCACAGGGCAGGAAGGCAGGGACATTAAACATGCCCTGGCGAAGTTGGGCATCCCGGCCGTTACCATCGACGAAGCCAGGGTGCTGAGGTCCGCGGAGGCACAGCAATTACTGCACCTGCTGGAAGCGATGGAAACACCGGACCGCTCATCTATTAACCGCGCATTGCTCGGTTCATTTACCGGCTACAACAGTCAAACCATCCTGCAACTGGACGATGAAACCATGCTGGACCTGTTTGCCAAGTACCGCACCTTATGGCAGCGCGATGGCGCGTACACGGCGCTCATGGAGTTTATTGCAGATTTCAGCGTGCGCCAGGTATTGCTCGATGGCCACACTGAAAACGGCGAACGGATCATCACCAACCTGTACCAGCTATCAGAACTGGTACACCAGGTGCAAAGCCGGAAAAACCTTTCCATGCGCGATCTTATCTCCTGGCTCAAACGCGGCATCGATGGCATGACCACCGATGGAGATGAATATGCACAGCGCGTGGAAAGTGATGAAGATGCCGTGAACATAGTAACTATCCATAAAAGTAAAGGGCTGGAATACAAAATAGTGATGGCGCCTTTCCTGGATTTTGTAGAGAAATCGAAAATTGAATTTGTGAGTTTCCGTGATCCGGCAACCGGCGATTACCTGGGCACACAAAAAGCCCTGCTCACGGAAGAGCAGTTAAAAGCCTATCAACACCAGCAGGAACAGGAAAACCGCCGCCTGATATATGTAGCCATTACCCGCGCAGTATATAAATGTTATCTCTTTAAAAACTGTTATCATGCTTTTAAAGATTCGTCGCTGTCGGTTTTCCTGAAAGCACTGGCGGCCGAAGCGCCGGATGCCTCCCTGATACAGCTGCAGGGCCCCGTACCCGAAACGCCGGCAGAAAGCTATCGCCAGCAGCTCCACAAAGGCCAGCTGGCAGTGAGCCTCGCGCCGGTATCCTTTCAATTGAAAGAACAAAACTGGCGGAAGATGAGCTATACCATGCTGGCGGCAAAGCCGGAACACCAGCCACGGGTGCGCTCCTTCCTGCAAGCCGACCCTTACGATAACTTTATATTTACCACCCTGCGCAGAGGCGCTAAAACCGGTAACCTGCTGCACTTTATCTTTGAAAGCATCAACTTCTCCGATAGCAGTAAATGGGAACACTGGCTGGAAGAAGCCATCCGGAAATTTGTGCCCGGCCAGCGGGAGGTATATCTCGAACGGCTGCACGAAATGCTGCAACATGTGATGTACTCTACAATACATATCGATGGCGCCAGTTTCCAGCTGGCATCGGTAGGGCGGCAGCAGCGGCTGGCAGAATTTGAATTTGATTTCCCGGTGCCGGTGTTTAAGTCGAACCTGCTCAATAATCTTTCAGACGACCAGGTAAGCATAAGCGTAAAACGGTTTTCAGAATACAGCAGCCAGGAGCTGGAAGGCATTATGAATGGGAAAATAGACCTGTTCTTTGAGCACCAGGGGAAGTATTATATCCTCGACTGGAAATCGAATTACCTGGGCAACAGTGTGGCCGACTACGATGCGGCGGGTTTAGCGGCAGCGATGAACGAAAACAATTACCATCTCCAGTATTTCATTTATACGGTAGCGGTAAAAAAATACCTGGAAAGCCGGATTCCTGGCTTTAATTATGAGAAGCAGTTTGGAGGCGTTATCTATTGCTTTGTACGCGGGGTCAGGAATGTGAGCGGGCAGGGAATATTTACCACGAAGCCGGATCTTAAAAAGATAAAGTTGCTGGAATCATTACTTACAAAATAAGAAAGGCTGGTCCGCAAAGACCAGCCTTTTACTTTTATGGCTTTTTGAAGATGCTTTCATCCACTGGTACATTATTTTCCAATTTGGTAATGTTGATCTTTATACCTACTGGTTCCTGTGAAATAGCGGTACCATAGTTATAACCATCCGCCGTTTTCAGGAAATTGCTGATGTCTGTTACCAGGTCCATCTGTTGTCCCTGGATTTCCAGCGAATTGGATGTTCTCAACACATTACCCGTTACAGGGTCTACAAAGCAGGTAGTGGCGTTGCCGTTAGTGTAGGTAACTTTCACTTTGGCAAGTTTAGCGCCATTCACTGTGTCGGCGGACAGCAGCTCCAGTTTGTTACCTTTCTCATTATAGCGGTAAAAATCACCGGTCAGATCCAGTTGTTTGCCCAACGCCTTAATGGTGGCGGAGTCCATGTCTTCCGGATTAGTTTTACCCATTACCGGCATCTGCATCCAACCGCCGGCATCCGTTAACACCTGGATATTGGTGGTACCCATCGCTGTAAATTCCAGGCGCATGGCTTTGTCTTGCAACACCCATCTTTTGAAGGGAAAATTCATTCCCTGCATTTCCATGGTACCCTCTGCATACTGGGTTTTCAGTGTTTTCAACTTATCGGCGCCGCCGAGTGCCGCCACGTTTTTATTAACGATATCCTCCAGGGATTGCGCCTGTGTGATGATGCCTGAAAATATTACGAGCAGCAGCAGTGCGATTCTTTTTGTGTTCATCATAACCGTTAGATATAGGTTTATTTCACACAAATTAATTATCTCCCGGAAGAAAAACAAAAGCCGGGGAATTAAAACAGCCAGACGCCATTCATCATAGCTACGCCGCAGGTAGTTTCAAACGAGTTCACGTAGTTATCCGGGGTTCTGTGCCACCACTGGCCCCACATAAGACCATTGGAGTTACGGTAGTTCCATGCCTCCGCGGCGTTGTAGTTAAGCCAGGAGGCATAAGTACCCTGGTAGCTATGGTCCTTTACAAACCTGCAGGCCCAGCGGGCAAAGATGGCTTTGAAGCCCTGGCAGTCTTCGTTGTCATATTCATCCGGAAGCAGGCCCTGTGCGTTGCACATACTGATTTTCGTATAGTCCATGGCTTTAGCCCCCATTGCCTTGTAGTTATTGGAGGGGTAGGAGTTATGGAGCATGCTACAGGCGCCGATAAAAGTACCCTGGGTATAGGTACGGGCACCTTCGGTAATTACGCCGGCAGCGTTCATGGCGCCTTTCACCTCGCCGGTGCCGGGTACATACAACTTAGTGACCATCCAGTCGACGATTTGTTTGGCTTTGGTTTTATAAGCCGCGTCGCCGGTAGCCTGGTAGAGATACATAGCGCAAATGGCGGCGGGCGCATTTACGCAGGCATTTTTGGTATTGTTGGCGGTGGTCCACCACAGGCCGCCACCCAGGTTGGTGTCCCATGCGCGGTTCCATACCATATCGAAATTGTTTTTGGCCATATCTTTCATGCCGCCGTCGTTGGTGATCTGGAAGGCACGGATGCACATTAATGCGCCCCAGATCACGTCGTCGTTGTAGATGTTCGAGGTCCAGAGCAGGCCATAGGCATCGCGCATACCGTTGTACAGGTACACCATTTTGTTTTTGAGATCTGCATCGTTGTTGATATTGTATGCATCAATCAGGGTTTCGATGGCTTCTGCCTGCCGCCAGAAATCCATCCGGCCGGTATGGTTTACATCTGAATAGTAATAGGCTTTAAACGACGGGCCATAGGAGCCGTACTGGTGATAAAATGCGTTGTTGTAGCATTGCATTGCCAGCAGCGCTTCAGATTTTACGGGTTGAACGGAGTTAATTGCCACCAGGCTGGAAGCAGTGCCTTCGGGGGTATTTTCGGAAGATTTGATCATTTCCGGCTTCTTACAGCCAGTAACCATAAATGCCAGGAGGAGCACTGCCATGCAGGTGCTGCGGAAAAGTGTTTGAGTTTTCATGTTTTTCAGTTTTGTGGAATAAAAAGATATCAGGTTTTCAATGTGCTCAGCCAGTCGTATATAAAGCCGTATAACTCAATAGGGGATGAGCCTGCGCGCTCATAACAGTGGAACCGGGTTTTGCGCAGGTGCTCACATACGAGGACAGGTATACAACCGGTAATTACTTACAACCGGTAAAAATATTTTTTGGGAGATGCTAGCGGGGATGGCTACACGAAAGGGGGAATCTTATAACTGCACCTGGCTGTTGACCAGCTGAATAATTTCTTCGTGGATTTCCCGTATCGGGCGCATTTGTGCCGCTTCATTATAGCAGGTGATCCTGTTAATAGTTTTATCGGTTACCAACAGTGCATCATATTCCTTTTTCACGGCCAGCTGCAGGGAGAAGTCCGCTTCATGGATATCATCTTTTCCCTGGAGGTATTCCCGGTCTTCGTTTGCGCGTCTTTTAGTCAGCGCCGACTCGGTGAACGAAAACGGTACATCGAGGTAAATGGAGAAATGTGGCTTGGGGATTTTATTATAGTTGTATTCAAATTCATTGATCCAGTTGCGCAGGTATTGTTTTTCTTCGTTGGTATGGAGTTTAGCGCACTGAAAAGCAATGTTTGACAGCACGTACCTGTCTACCAGTACAAAATAACCATCGTTCAGCCATTGGTTGATGGTGGTGGAAAATTCTTTACGGTCTTCTGCAAACAACAGGGCTACCAGTTGTGGGTGCACGTTTTTCACGTCGCCAAATTCACCACGCAGGAATTTAGCGATGAGTTCCCCAAACATGCCCTGGTTGCTCCGCGGGAAATGTACAAACCTGGTCTTCTCATTTTTAGACTCGAGGTATTTCGTCAGCAGGTCAATCTGCGTTGATTTCCCTGCGCCATCTAAACCTTCTACCGCTATAAATTTGCTGCTTTTATCCATTATGGAACGATTGTTAATCCGGAAGTTAAAGAAAATCCTTCGTGAGTGGGCGTACAATGGCACTGCTTCCAATAAAAAAAGCCTGGTAAAGTTACCAGGCTTTTTTGCTCCCCCTGCTGGACTTGAACCAGCGACCCTCTGATTAACAGTCAGATGCTCTAACCAACTGAGCTAAGGAGGAATATGACTATAAGCCCATTCAGATGAAGATGTCTTATAGATGCTCACCTTTTTGTGAACATCGGCGGCAAATCTAGTTAAATATTTGATTAAATGTGCAGGTTATATTGATTTTTATTGGATGATGTAGAAATCGCCTACGGAGGAAGGGGACTGCCCGATAGTAGTTTCGGTCAACTTACCATCTTTCTTTGCTAAAATTGCATATGGAAATATTATATGAAATACTTAATATTGTCTCACTCCCTTTTTTGCCTGAAAAATATCAACCAATTCTGTAAATAAAATCATGGGGTTAAAAAGTATCGACAATGAAGAAGAAATACTGACGCAAATCGCCGGCGGCAGCCAGCAAGCATTTGCCAGGCTTTTTCACGGCTATGTAAATCAGGCCGGGCGTATTGTTTATACGATTGTTGGCTCCAGGGAACAAACAGAAGAAATTTTGCAGGACATCTTTATAAAGCTGTGGAAAGACCGGGAAAAACTCACTTCGGTAAAACAGTTCAACGCTTACCTTTTTATTCTTCTTCGAAATCATACCCTTAATTACCTGACAAGCCTGGTGGCGGAAAGAAAGAAGCAGGAGCAGTATGCGCTCTTTGCCCAAAAGCAGGAAGATAAGGCGCCAGGCTATCCCGATAACCGCCTCGATATGCTGGATAAGGCTATTGATGCGCTACCCATGCAGCAGAAAACAGTTTTCCTGTTGCGGGCGCAGGGATACCGGAACCCGGAAATTGCCCACCGGATGAATTTGTCCACCGATTCTGTAAAGAAATATAACCAGCTTGCGATTAAATTTATTTACCGGTATATGAAAGTGAGGGAAACAATTTTCTTGTCCCTGCTGGCTATCCGGTTGTTCAAATAAATTTTTCATCTCCATATCTCCTTTTACACCCCCTTTACTGTCTTATATATTGGGCACCTACTTTAAGCCGCTATTATGCAGGAAGACAGGTTAATATACTTATACCAAAAAGCCGTTAACAACAGCATTTCCAAAGAAGAACGGGAAGAGCTGCTTGTTTTACTGGCTGATCCTGAGGCGAAGCAGCTTTATCATCAACTGTTTGACTGGGGCGCCAGGCAAACAACCCCGCAGGAGGACTTATTTTCACCACAGCAGGCCGGTGCTTTACTGGACCGCATTAACAAGGTGAATGAGCCCGGCAACCGCAGTAGTATATTTAAGTTGAGGCCAACACTTACATGGACAGCTGCCGCGGCTGTAACGTTGTTATTAGGGCTGGCTTCCTACCAGTTGTTTTACAGGCCCGCGCCGCCGGTAAAGGTCAACAGGGAAATTGCGCAAATAACACCGCAACCACCTGCGAAGGCACATGTAATGCTTACTTTGTCTGACGGCAGACAGGTAGCCCTCGACAGTGCCGCAACAGAGCAAATAATTGAGCAAAAAGGCATCCACGCAGTGAACAGCGGAAAAGGAGCGCTTACCTATGCCAGGCCAACCGGAAACGATGCAGCGCAGCCGGAGATTGTATTTAATACCCTTACCACGCCGCGGGGAAAGTATTATAAGATCATACTTCCGGATGGTACCCGGGTTTCTTTAAATGCCGCTTCGTCCCTTCGCTATCCTACCATTTTCAGCGATGGTCAGCGCAAGGTAGAACTAACCGGTGAGGCATATTTTGATATCGCCAAAGATGCCGGCCAACCATTTGTAGTAGTAACGGGAAAGCAGGTTATTGCTGTACTGGGCACGGCTTTCAACGTGAAAGCATATGCCGATGAATCTTATATTAAAACTACCCTGGTAGAAGGCCGCATAAAGATTGATCCCAGGAATGGAACGGAAGCAAAGTTGCTTAATCCTGGAGAACAGGCCATACTGGAAAATAACCAGTTGCAAATCAGGAAAACAGATACCAGGGAAGATATCTCCTGGATGTCTGACATGTTTTATTTTTCAGACACCGACCTTCACGCTGTTGCACACCAACTGCAGCGCTGGTATGATATTGAAGTGGATTATTCGTCCCTTCCGAACGCAAAATTATATGGGCAGCTGCCCCGCAGTACACCACTGTTACAATTACTGAGAGCTATAGAGAAAACAAGTGACATAAAACTAAAAATGAGCAATAACCGGGTATTAACCGCGCATTAACCGCGCATTAATACCGTTTTTTTATCAACCAACAGTCAATCCTTTAAAATCACATTTATGGAAATTAAACGTGGCCACTTTGTGGGCCATTGGAAGCGTTATGCCTGCAGCCTAATGCTTGCGGCCTTCTATTCCCTGGCAACAGCCGCTGCTGTTTTCTCACAGCAGGTAAGCCTGCGGGTTACCGATGCCAGGCTTGAACAGGTGCTCGCTTCCATCAGAGCCCAAACGAATTATTCCTTTGTTTTCGATGCCAGGTTTAACCGGAACGCTTTGCCGGTAACCGTTAATATCAAAGAAGCGCCGCTTCAGAAAGCACTGGAAGAAGTATTTAAAGATCAGCCATTCACTTTTGAAATAAACGATAAAATTGTAACGGTACTCTCTTCCCGCCAGGGACAGGCCGCCGTTGTATCGTTGTCAGGTAAAATCCTGAGCCCCGACAACCAGCCAATCATTGGCGCCACTGTGATAGTACAGGGCTCCCGGCAAGGCGCTACCGCAGATGAAAATGGTAAGTTTACACTCAACGGCGTTCCTGAAGATGCTACCATCGTTATTTCATCCATTGGTTTCAACACCCTGTTGCTCCGTTTGAACGACGGCGTGCTAACCACTGCCGGTAAAGAGTTTAAAAGTCAGCTGGTGAGAAATACCCCGCAAAACCTGCTGATCACACTGCAGCCTTCTGCCTCCCAGCTCCAGGAAGTGAATGTAACCGTTGGATACGGAACGCAGAAAAGAAGGGAAACAACTTCCGCGATATCCACCATCAAAGGATCGCAGCTGCAAAATAAACCGTCCGGCTCTATAGAAGGACTGCTGCAGGGTTTGGCTCCCGGGCTGGTGGTACAGAATAATTCCGGTATGCCCGGCGGCAGAAGTATGGTACAGATCAGGGGACTTGCTTCATTTTCCAACTCCGCCAACTCCGGCGTAGTAAGTACGCCGCTCTTTATTATTGATGGCGTACCGCTTGAACAGGATGTTTTTAATCCTTCCGACCCGCGCCAGGCCATTACCAGCGTACTGGCCGGTTTCAGCCCCTTCGACCTGGAGTCCGTGGATGTATTGAAAGATGCTTCTGCCACCGCTATCTATGGATCGAGAGGCGCGAACGGCGTTATCATCATCAATACCAAACGCGGAAAAATCGGTAAGCCTATTGTATCCTTAAATACACAATATGGCCTGAGCTATTATCCGTCCCTTCGTAAAACATTAGGCGGTAAAGCAGAACGCGATTTCAAGATTGCACTGTACAATCAATACAAATCCTCTAAAGTAGGTGGCGGTTATACCGATCTGCCCATTGAGCTATCAGATAGCCTGAACAGCTTTTATAACAACTCCACCGACTGGCAGAAGTTATATTTCCGTGATGCAGATCTGAAGAATATCAACCTCGGTATCAGCGGAGCCACGGAAAACGCCAGCTACCGCTTAGGTGTAGATTATTATAAAGAGAAAGGTATTGTTCTCGGTTCGGACTTCTCCCGTTTTTCACTGACGTACAACGGCATATTTAAGCCAACGTCGAAATTAACCGTAACCGGCCGGGCCAACCTGAGCCAAACAGATGCGAGCCAGAAAAGAGGTGATACCTACAATGCCGCCGTAGTAGGCAATAACTTTTCGTCGTCCTTTCGTCCGGGCCCCAGCAGCGGATTTTTTGATGCCTTCCTCGAATCTTACAACAAAGGAGTGAACATCGACCTCACCAGGAGAGCCCTGGCGCAACTGGAAGTAAGTTATGATGTTTTTAAATTCCTCAACATTACTTCCCGCGCATCCGGCAACTATGAATTTTACCGCACGCGGACATTTGAGCCTTCTGCCACCAGGAATGATCTGAAAGCAGCCGCCTCTTATTATTCACAAGAAAAAGTAAATCTGCTTAGCGAAACATTTCTCCGTTTATACCATACGTTTGAATCAAAACATTCCTTTGACCTTGTATTAGGTAACACCATTAACACCAGCGAAAACAATAACATTTACGGCGCTGCCACCGGAGGTCCAAGTGATGCGCAACAGGTGATACTCGGCTACCCGCAGGCAAATCTTAAACTCGAAACGCATAATCTTCAATACGGGTTGCTGTCGTATTACTCCAGGCTGTCTTATAACTACAACAGGAAATACCTGCTCCAGGCAGTGGTACGTGCCGATGGTTCTTCCAAGTTCGGCAAGGATAATCAATGGGGTTATTTCCCTTCTGCTTCGGCAGGATGGGTATTTACAGAAGAGAAATTTGTCCGCAATAATATCGGCCGCTGGTTAAACTTCGGAAAGATCCGTGCCAGCATGGGAAAATCCGGTACGCAGTATGAAGACAACTACCTCGCTGTAGGCGCTTATCTTACTAAAAGCGGCGACAATGCTACCTACAACGGTATTCCATTGCTATCGCCTAACTATGGCGGCGGCAACGGGATTGCATTACCTAACCTCACCTGGCAAACTACAAAAGACCGCGGCATAGGACTGGATCTTGAATTCCTGAATAGCCGCATCACCATGGTACTGGATTATTACGATAAAAAAACCGATGGGTTCCTGTTCCCCGATGCATTGAACGGCACCAGCGGATACGCATCGCGGTATATCAATAGTGGCGCTGTACGTAACTATGGCTATGAAGCAGCTATCACCGGGTACATCACCAAACCCGGCAAAAACTTCCAGTATTCAGTAACCTTTATTGGCGCCATCAACAAAAATGAGCTGACTAAACTCCCGGATTTCGGCAGAAGCGTGTCCAGGAGCAATTATGCTGTTGGCCAGCCGTACCTGCAAATTGGTCGCCCCCTGAATGGCTTCTACCTGATGAAATACCTGGGCGTGTATCCCGATGATGCATCCGTTCCTGTTAATAAATATACCGGCAAAAAATTGTTCCCGAACGTTAGCGGTTTCTCCTCACAAGACCCTTACCACGCCGGCGACATCCGGATACTGGATGTAAACGGGGATGGCAGGATAGGCGTGCTGGATAATTCCGACAGGGTGTACAGCGGCGATCCGAATCCTAAGTTTACCGGAAGTTTCTCCCATAGCTTCAGCTATAAATTTAAAAACAACTCTAACCTGCAGCTGGATGTATTTTTCAACTATTCTGTCGGCAACAAGGTATTCAATAAAGTAAAAGCCGACCGTATCCGCGGAGTAAGCTGGACCGCCAGTGAAAACGTAAACTATCCCGGCGGACAACGAAACCTGCTGGATGTTTCCGACCTGGATTTCTGGACGCCGGAACACACCAATGCCAAATATCCCGTGTTAAATCCCTGGAGATATTATGGTACGTCGAGTTATGATTTTATAGGCAACTACGAAATCAATACTGACATGTTCCTGGAAGATGGAAGCTTTATCCGGTTGAATAATGTGAACCTCAGCTACGACTTCTCCACTGCGTTGCTGAACCGGATAAACATCCGCCGGCTGCGCGTATACGGAGGCATGAGCAACGTGTTCATTCTTACAAAATATACCGGCGTGGATCCGGAAAACGTGGATCCATACGGATATGACCTGGGCAACGGTTATCCAATCCCCTACAAATTCAACTGCGGCTTAAACTTTGAATTCTAAGCATATGAAAATAATAACTACCCGGAAAAACAAAATTGTGTGCGTACTACTGGCCTCCTTCGCATTATTATTTTCCTGTAAAAAAATACTCGACCCGGAGATCATAGAACTTCCTACTGCTGCCAATGCCATCACCTCATCTTCCGATGTTGAGAAAGGCATCGCCAGTGCCTACTCGCTGCTTCGCACAGTAGTGCCGGATAAAATCTTCCTCATGGGCGACGTGCGTGCAGATGTATTTTCCAGTTACTCGCAAAGTTCGAACGTACGCGTAGAAACCAACATCGCTACCAATACGGCATCCGCTTTATTCAACAACGGCGGCGGCAACTGGAACCAGTTCTATACTGCTATTGCACAATGTAACCTGCTGCTGGAAAAGATCCCGGCGATTACTTCCTACGATGAGTCACTGCGGAAAAGACATATTGGAGAAGCCAGCTTTATAAGGGCGCTTACTTACTTTTACCTGGTTCGTTTTTGGGGAGATGTACCGCTGAACCTGAAAAGCGTGAACACGGATAATTTATCCAGAACACCGCAGGCAGATGTATTCAACCAGATCAAAGCAGACCTGGATGTAGCCATCAGCAACCTGGAACTGGACTATGGCGACGGCGACAAGGCCGTAAGAGCAACCAGGGGCGCGGCCTGGGCGATCAAGGCACATGTACTGGGCTGGTTGCAGGACTTCGCCGGCTGCGAGAAATTATGCGACAGCGTAATCACCAAAGGCCCTTATAGTTTGGTTACAGATACCACCAATCTCCTCAGCATTTTTATTGGCAAATCGACGGAAGGCATCTTTGAGTTTAACTTCGATGCCAATTTAAGAGAAGTACAAAAGAACCGCGTATACAACAGAACATTGGGAAGGCCCTGGTACAAAGATCAATCCGATGGCGGCGGCGGAAGCGACCGTTACTTACTGTGTCCTACCAGGCAACAGATCAATGTGATGTTCACACCCGGTGCGCGGGATGCACGGTTATTCACCTGGTTTATCCGCGAAACCTATCTGCAGGGCGTGAACGAAGACCGCATCTTCCTGGGAAAATACAGAACCTTACAGTTAAAAGGTGATACTTCTACCCAGAACATCAACGAGTCTAACATTATTATTACCCGCCTGCCGGATATTATGCTGCTGCGGGCAGAAGCCCTCGCCACCCCGGCAGTTGGCCGAACAGCAGAAGCCATTGTGCTTCTTAATAAAGTACGGGAGCGCGCATTTGCCACACCTTATACCGGCGGAGGAAACCTGCAGGATACCATCCTGCTTGAACGTAAAAAAGAGCTGCTTGGAGAAGGGCAATATTTCTTTGACCTGGTAAGAACAAGAAAGCTGGATAAGGATTCGAAAATTACGGATGGCGACTGGTTCAAAAAAGGCGCATGGCTGTTACCAATCGACCAGGGTATCATTGCCAAAAGCAATTTCATGATTACACAGAATGAATTCTGGAAATAATTACTCCCATTTCTTGATAAAGATATAGTATGAACAAACTTACTTCGTTAAAAACAGCTATACTCCTTGCAGTAGGCGCCGTGCTTGTACTGGCGTCCTGCAGGAAAAATGACTACTACCTGGATGGTGGCCTCTCACAGCAATCCGAAGCCGAAAAGAACATGCCCTTATACGATTTCCTGAAAAGCAGGTCCAACCACATGTTCGACTCCCTGGTTAAAATCATTGACCTCACAGATGCCAAGTCGATCGTAAACCAATCCAACATCACTTTTTTCGCAGCGCCTAACAACGCCGTGATGCGGCTGCAAATGAACTTCAACCCCGACGATCGGCAGGCCTTGAGACCATTGGAAAACATCGGGAAAGATACCTTGCTGAAATTACTCGGCAGGTTCCTCATCCCCAATGTAAAAATAACGCTGGAACAAGCCTTAAAAGATAAATCGAAATACTATAGAGCCCTCAACGGCGACAGTCTGTTCATTTATGGCAGGGGAGGCGGTGTAAGTGCCGGCAGTTCTTTACAAACATCCGCGTTCTATGTAGAGTATGAGCATCTAAAAATACCGGGTATCGACTCTATCAAATATACCGGTGGTATCCAAACACACAACATGATTACTGCCAATGCAGTAGTACATGTATTAACCTACGGCTCCAGTTTCGCTGCCGGATTGAAGCAGAAATATTTCAGATAATCCTAACTATTTTTTATCATGAAAATATCAATAAAAATAACGTGCATACTATGGCTGGCTGTCACTCTGTTCGCTATATCATGCACCAAAGACAGCAGCGACGGCTTTTTAAGTCCGGCGCTGAAATATACCAATCCTTCCATTAAAGTAGCCGTAGGCGCGTCGCTGATTCAATCCGGAGCCATGGTAACCGATGAATCCACCAAGCCGCTGGAATTCACCATCGACGGCATTTACACGGAGGATGGCAAGCGCGCCGATAAAGTATTGGGCTACAAAGTAGATACCTACTTCTGGCAGGCGGAATACACCGGGAAAGAAAAAACGGTGCAGGAACTGGATACCAAACGTCAAAAGGTAAACCGCCCGGCCATAGACATCAACCCGGAGAATGGCAACATTGTGATCTACCCCGAAGCCACCGATTCTTTACTGCTCACTAAAGGGAAATATACCATAGATGTGAAAGTAAAGAACAGCTCCGGTGAAAGGGTGATAAAAGCTGCGCTGACAATAGACGTGAGCTACGCTTTGCCCTATACCTACCGGTTCTCCGGCATCGACGGTAAACTCACCGGCATTGATGTAACATTTGAACGGCAGGTAAATACCGGCAACAAAATACTGGTGTACGTATTGAAAAAAGATGGCTCCGCAGTTGACCCGAAATTATTATTCGGATACGATTATTCCAGTACCCCCGGCGTAACAGATTTAAAAGACTGGCATAACCTGGGCCTGAACAATCCTACCAAATACACGGAATTCCCGGATCACCTGGAACTCGAAATAGCGGGGTTTCCGCTGCCTTTCGTAGCAGGGCAGGTGCTGAGAATTGATATGTATAACAACGGTGAAATCAATGGCGACTATTTCAATTATTGGTTTGATATGTCTATTCTGAAAGAAGGGATTTGGAAGGTGACGATTAAGCTGAAGTATAATTAAGGCTTTTATATAAAGTGGGCTGATCAGGAAGCGAAATACTTTCGGGTCAGCCCATTTCATTTTATGACGCTTCGTTGCTGGAATAATTGATGGCTTACTTTGTCTTTAGCTTATCTACCAGGTCTTTAAAATATTGGGGACTCCAAATATCAAGTGCAGAAGCATCCGGTATAAACCTTACAATATCTTCCCGGATACGATCAAAGGAAACAGCATCGATTTTTGTTTTTAATAATTCGATCAATTGATCTTGTGTAATGGTGTCTTCCATCCAATCACCGGTATCCTGCGCGCGAAGCAGAAAGTGATGCAAGTCGAGCACTATTCCCTTCTTGATATACCATTCGAGATCATACCAATCCCTACCTTTTACCCGCGTTCCCCATTTGCGAAAGAGCAATGCATGCATTTTTCCTGCAAAGAGATTCGGCAACGTAAAGCATTTCACATAAAAGGAAAACGGTCGTAATAGAAGCTTCTCTTCTGTTTCAAAACCGAGAGGAGGCTCACGATCTATTTCTATTTTAATCCTTATACTTGGAGAAGCTTGTACCCCTGCCTGTGGTATAATTCCGTCAAGGATCAGCTCTTTCCAAACGGTCTCGGATTTTAAAAATGCGGAGTCTATATTGGTTTGATTAGTTTTCTTTTTCTCTCTAATGCTTACTTTCATTCCAATAGCCTCAAACTCCTTAATGATCCCTTCAAAATATGCCTCAAGAGAAAAGTCCGGGTTCACTTCAAGCAGAGAAAAATCCAGGTCTTCAGAGAACCTGTTTAGACCGTAAAATATTCTGAGAGCTGTACCACCATAAAAAGCTGCTTTCTCAAAAAAGCCTGTTCTTTGTAAACCTGCCAGGGCAACTTCCTGCATGATTTCCCGCAATGCGGATTCCGCTTGTTCTTTATTTTGAGGATTATATTCCTGAATCCATTCCTTGATCATAAGCTCTTGATTGTTTTTACCAGCATAGATAAGCTTTCTTTCTTGGGAGCATCCTTGATCCAGGAACTAATGGCACCCAGGTCAAGTTCGCGCAATTTCTCGTCATCTATTCTTAGATCATCAACTAAATATTCCCGTGCTTGCCTGGAGCTGCGTAGAATTATACCAGATGTTGTAATTATTTTATCACAAATCGCTTTTTCCGGAGAGGCGATTAAAGCAACCTGTTTGGGAGTAAGTTGAACACTTTTAATCCCAAAGGAGTAATAAGGTAACGGGGCATTTATGTAACTAAATCTACCAATTGAAGTTTTATACATCTTCGATATTTTGGTAGTAAGGGAACTAATCTCAAATACCTTTTCGGGAATCAATCCCCAGTATGAAAGGGCGGCATCCATGGATACATAGCTTGGCCCCCAGAGATGATTGGCTATCAGAAAAGGTTCAGGCTTGGCAATATTGATTTTAGGTCCGGTCACATACAGCCCTTTCTTTATGCTTGTTAACTCTCCTTTTTTGATCAACTCATTTATTTTATCGTTTGGTCGCTTAAAATCCTTTAGCAGATCCATCATGATTTGCCTGGTGAGTGGCTCTTCCGCGTATTCATATACGGCATCCCTGAAACTCATATTGTAAGAATTTGATGCAAAAATCGGATTATTTCCGATTATACGCTAAAAAATTAACAATATTATGTCAAAAAAGTCGCTGGCAAGCCGGAAACTAACCGATTTACTCGTAAAAAATTTACATAAATTACTATTCATTGCCAGCAGGTAGGTATGCCTTTGAACATAAATGTGAGAGACCAGTTTGAAGAAAAAGTGAAAGCAATATTTGAAAAAATCTTGACTAATCTTGAACGAACCAACAACTGTCTTTCCTTCGCGATTGACTTCTGCCAATGTTACAACAGGACAATTAGACAAGCTATTCAGATTAATGGCAATAAATTGATTCAATCTTCTTATAATTGGAGTGAGCAAAAAGTGGGTTTGGTAAATTGATAAAAAGGACAAAAAAAATAGCTAGTGTTATGCCAATACCGGACTATCAAACAATAATGTTGCCTCTATTGAAGCAGTTATCTGATCGAAAAGAATACTTGTTTAAGGATGTAATAGCTTTACTAGGCAAACAATTCAAGTTAACTGAGGAAGAAATGAGTGAACTTCTTCCCAGCGGTCAATCCCTATTGTTTGCGAACCGGGTTGGTTGGGCGAGAACTTATTTGAAAAAAGCAGGTTTGTTAGACTCTCCTAGAAGAGGAGTAGTTTGTATAACCGAGCGGGGCTTACAGGTATTAAAAGGAAATCCGAAGAAGATCGACAACAATTTACTCAAACAATTTCCTGAGTTTGTAGAGTTCCAGAACATAAAAAAAGAAGAATCTGGATCATTGGAGCAGCTCGATACTACTCAAGTAGAAAAACAAACTCCCGAAGAAACAATCGATCTTGCCTACCAAAGTATACGCCAATCCCTGGCACAGGAACTTATCGATACAGTTCGTCGATTAAGTCCGGCTTTCTTTGAGCGTTTGGTTGTGGAATTATTGGTAAAAATGGGTTATGGTGGTTCTATGAAGGACGCTGGAAAAGCGATTGGGAAAACTGGCGATGAAGGGATTGATGGGACCATTAAAGAAGATAAATTAGGGCTGGATATTATCTATATTCAGGCAAAGAGATGGCAAGCAGGCAACATTGTCGGCAGGCCGGAGTTGCACAAGTTTGTTGGGGCTTTAGCCGGGCAGGGAGCGAAGAAAGGGATCTTTATCACCACTTCATCTTTTTCAAAGGATGCACTTAACTATGCCCCTAAAAACGAAACAAAGATTGTATTGATAGATGGCGTGCAACTAGCACAATTAATGATTGATTATAATCTTGGCGTATCGGTACAGAGATCTTATGATATTAAACGTCTGGACAATGATTATTTTGAAGAATAATCAACTTGATCCGGTAAGCATCTCAACCTCCACTTCTATAAACGAAAGAAGCCTTACTTAGTAAGGCTTCTTTTTCTTCGCTCCCCCTTCTGGACTTGAACCAGAGACCCTCTGATTAACAGTCAGATGCTCTAACCAACTGAGCTAAGGAGGAGTGTTTCCCGTATCGTTTGCACGATTTGGGATTGCAAAAATAGGTAAATTTTCATTTTTGCAAAATCTTATTTCATTTTTTTTAGAAAAAAATTAGAAACCGGCCGCCATAGCGGGTTAAACAATCCTATTTTTTCACTGCCACCAGCAGCCTTTCCCCTAAAGCGCCCGCCCGTGTCGCCTTGCGGATAAATGGCAAATCCAGTTTGCTCACATAAAAATGCGGGAACGACCGGATCACTGTGCAGGTATATCCCTGCTGTTGCAGGGAAGTCACGGCATCGGGAGTAGTAAAAACGAGTGCAGTAGCGGAATCAGGACGTAACACCGGCGCCTGCAAATAAAAGTCGAAGGCATAGGAATTTGCCTGATACAGGCCGATGCTTTTACCGGGAAGATGAGCATTAGCATAGGCTGCTGCTGTACTTCCGCTTTGGTATTGCATCATATCGGGATATAAAATAGTGTTCAGGTAAAGGTTCAGCAGAATACTGATGGAAATGGTGCGGTAAAATACGGCCTGCCGGGTAGATTTATCCAGCCAGTAGTGCAGCAGCAGGTAAAGCAGGAGCAGGGCGGCGGCCAGCAGCAGCCACGCATAATGCATAGCCGGCTTGTACAGAAGGTCGATTACTACGCCTGCAACGGCTATCAGGATGATGATAGTATACTGTGTAACCCGGAAAAATTTCAGCCCTTTTTCTGTTTGCAGCGATAAAATATAATGGGCGGTAAGGATGGCAAAAAACGGAAAGATGATGTTCAGGTAGTGCGGCAGCTGGAAACGGGAGAGTGAAAACAATGCAAAAGTGGCCAGGGCTGCGCAAATGCAGTAGTATTCCTTTTGCTGTTTCCATTTTTTTATGAAGATGATGATCGCTGCGTACAGCATCACCGACCAGGGAAGGAAAGCCCACAGGAGTGTATGAAAAAAGAAGAATGGATCGCCGGAACCCTTGATGGGACCGGTGTTCATAAAGCGCCCGAACTGGCTGTCCCAGAAGAAAAAGCGGATGCCTGATACGCTGGTAGCGCCGAATACAATTTTCTCCGGGTGCTGGTCGAATTGCTGGTACAGGGCATACAGCTCCGGTGTAATGAAAAGCGCTATCAGTACTACTGCCAGCGCCCAACGCCAGTGAAACAGCTCTTTCCAGTTGCGTGTAAACAGTAAATGACCGCCAATAGCAGCGCAAACCGGCACCAGGGCGAACAACCCCTTCGTCATGATGGCAAAGGCCGTAAAAAGGGCGCCCAGGAGGATGCCACGGCGGTAGAAATGATACACTGCCGCAATAATCAGCCCCGTGAGATAAGGCTCTGCTCGTACATCATTGTTGGATATAACAAGATGTTCGGCCGTAAGTAAGATACACACGGCCCAGCGGGCTATTTTTTCATCATATAAATGAAGTGCAAAACGGTAAGTGTACCAGGCGCCCATCAGCAAAAAAAGGATGGCGGGCAATTTATACGACCAGGTGTGAATACCAAAAAGCTGGAAGCTGATAACGGCCATCCAGAAAGGGAAGTGGGGCTTGTCGAGCCAGTCATGACCATCGGCATAAAGATTCCAGTAGTCGTGTTTAATCACCATGGTTTTGGCGATGCCGGCATACAGCGCGCCGTCGGGTTCCAGGATGGGTACAAAAAGGGCACTAAACTGCAATAGTATCAGCATAGCGGTGATGAGCAGCCATACTTGTTTTTCAGAGAGAACAAATGAGCGTGTAACAGTTGTAGTCAGCATAACGAAAAGTTACAGGCATATACCGGTTACTTCAAATACGACGATCACTCTTAACAAAAAGATAATTATTTTACCAGAACCAGCCGCTTTTCTCCATGCCCAGCCAGGGCCCGTCTTCACGCTGCTCTATGGGATACGTTTTCAGGTAATATCCTTCCCCGCTGCTATTGTACCCATTTTTAAGACTGAACTTATAACGGTGCAGCGGGCATACCACATTACCGGCGGCATCTATCACTCCATCGGCCATAATGCCACCGGCATGCGGACATTTATATGCAAAGGCAAAAAGCTGCCCCTGGTGCAGGGTGCAGCAAATTTTTTTGCCATTTACCTCCATTACACTGATCTCTTTCTCTGCAAAGGGCAAACGGCCTTCTTCTAATTTATACCAGGAATATTCTTTGGCCATTAGTAGAAGAATTCGGTTTTATACGGGAAGCGCTCCTTGTACAATTGGGTTACCTTGTCCAGAATGGTTTTGCGCAGTTCCTCGATGTTCCTTTTTTCCAATGCGGAAATGAATACACAATTCCCCTGGGTTTTTGTTTCCCAGTCCTGTTTCAGAGTGTTCAGGATATCCTGTTTGATTTCCGGCTCCAGCCATTTATCAAAGGTGTTGGCCTCGTACAGGTCCATCTTGTTAAAGATCATGATGGTGGGCTTCTCAAACGCTTTCAGTTCCTGCAGCGTGCGGTTCACCACTTCAATCTGCTCTTCATACTGCGGATGGGAAATATCTACCACATGGATCAGGATATCGCTCTCGCGTACCTCATCCAGCGTGGATTTGAAGCTTTCCACCAGGTGGTGGGGCAGTTTACGGATAAATCCTACCGTATCGCTGAGCAGGAAAGGCGTTTGATCGAATACTACCTTACGGGTGGTGGTATCCAGGGTAGCAAACAGTTTGTTTTCTGCAAACACCTCACTTTTGCTGAGCAGGTTCATGAGGGTGCTTTTGCCAACGTTGGTATACCCCACCAGCGCCACACGGATAAATTCGCCGCGTTCCTTACGCTGGGTAAGGGATTGGCGGTCGATATCCTCCAGGCGTTTACGCAGCAGCGATATTTTATCTTTTACAATACGGCGATCCGTTTCAATTTCTGTTTCACCAGGCCCCCTGCTGCCGATACCGCCTCCCTGTCTTTCCAGGTGACTCCACATACCGCGCAAACGTGGCAGGATATACTGGTACTGCGCGCCAGCTCTACCTGCACCCTTGCCTGCGCCGTGCGGGCACGGTGGGCGAAGATATCCAGGATCAGGTCACTACGGTCGATCACTTTTACTTTCAGCACCTTTTCAATATTGGCGATCTGTGAGCCGGTAAGCTCATCATCAAATATAACCAGTGATATATCCCTGCCTGCAATAAACTGCTGGATTTCTTCCAGCTTACCTTTCCCTACAAAGGTGGCCCTGTCGGGATGCGCCAGCCGCTGGGTAAAGCGCTTAACAGCCGTAGCTCCCGCAGTTTCCGCCAGGAACATCAGCTCATCCAGAAACTCATTCACCTGGCGCTCTGTCTGGTCTTTGGTAATAACACCAACTATGACGGCTCTTTCCTCTTTTTGTACTACTTGTTTTTTCTCAATCAAGTTATTTCAGAATTTGAAGCAAATTTACAGAGAATTTAATCGCTACGCCATTTCTTCCTACATTTACCCGATCCAAAACAACCTTTCGATATCATGTTTAAACCTTTTTTACTGACAGGACTATTAATATCAACTATGGCAGTAGCCCAGGATAAGATGACACCCGAATTGCTATGGCAACTTGGACGGGTGAGTGGAGAGGCGTTGAGTGCTGACGGCAAAACCGTTATCTATGGCGTATCTCAGATCAATATGGCAGAGAACAAAAGCGAGAAGAACCTCTATGCGATCCCGCTGGCAGGCGGCGCCGCAAAGCAACTCACGCAAACACCCGGCGCAGAAGGAGATGTAGCCGTATTACCCGGCAACAAAATTGGTTTCTCCCTCAAAGGACAGTGGTATGAAATGAATGCCGATGGATCTGACCCGGTGCAAAAAACCAACGTGGACGGCGGAATGCAGAACATCCGCATTTCTCCCGACGGGAAGCATATTTTGTTTTCGAAAGAAGTAAAAATAAAGAAGATATCCGGCAGCGACCACTACGCGGATCTTCCGAAATCCAATGTGCAGATCTACGATAACCTGAACTACCGCCACTGGGATACCTGGGAAGATGGCAATTTCTCCCACGTTTTTTATGCCACTTACAATAATGGCGAAGTAGGCACGCCCGTAGATATTATGGCGGAAGAACCACACGATTGCCCGCAAATGCCCTCCGGTGGCCCTGAAGATATGATCTGGAGCCACGACGGGAAAAGTGTAATTTATGTTTGTAAGAAAAAATTCGGAAAAGATTACGCCATCAGCACCAATACGGATATCTACGAATATAACCTGGATACCAAAGCCACCCGCAATCTCTCCGAAGGAATGATGGGCTACGATGTGGCGCCCACCTTCAGCCAGGACGGCAAATACCTCACCTGGTTAAGCATGGCCCGCGATGGCTATGAAGCAGATAAAAATGATGTAATCATCATGGATCGCGCTACCGGCGTTATCACCAACCTTACCAGGGGCTGGGATGGCACCGCTGCTTCTTCTCGCTTCAGCAACGACGGTAAAAAGATATATTTCCTGGCCGTAATAAAAGGCACAGAACAGCTGCTGGAAATTGCCCTGCAGAAAAATATCGCCCAAACAACGGAAAAGCATATACGCCAGGTAACCACCGGCGACTTCGATATCAACGATATGCTGGCACAATCCGGTAACACCCTGGTTGTGTCCCGCACAGATATGAACCATGCAGCGGAACTGTTTACTGTGGACCTGCAGAAAGGCGCCGTTACCCCGCTTACCAGCGTAAACAAAGCCGCTTACGATAAAATAGGCATGTGCAAAATTGAAAAGCGCTGGGTAAAAACCACGGACGGTAAGGATATGCTTACCTGGGTGATCTTCCCGCCGGATTTTGATCCTGCTAAAAAATATCCGACCCTGCTGTATTGCCAGGGCGGACCGCAATCGGCCGTATCGCAGTTTTACTCCTACCGCTGGAATTTCCAGCTGATGGCATCCCAGGGTTACATCGTGGTGGCCCCCAACAGAAGAGGGATGCCGGGTCACGGCGTAGAATGGAATGCATCTATCAGTAAGGACTGGGGCGGGCAACCGATCAAAGATTACCTGAGCGCTATTGATGATGTGAGCAAGGAAAGTTATGTGGACAAAGCCCGCTTAGGCGCTGTAGGCGCCAGTTACGGCGGCTACTCCGTATACATGCTGGCAGGGGTACACGAAAACCGCTTCAAAAGCTTTATCGCCCACGATGGCTTATTCGACCTGAAAAGCTGGTACGGTACTACCGAAGAACTGTGGTTTGCCAACTGGGATATCGGCGCTTACTGGGACCCCGCCAATGCCAATGGCTACAAACATTTCAACCCAAGTGAATACGCCAATAAATGGAATACACCTATTCTGATCATCCAGGGTGGTATCGACTTCCGCGTTCCTATTGAACAGGGCCTGCAGGCCTTCCAGCTGGCGCAGCTGAAAGGCATTAAAAGCAAGCTGCTGTACTTCCCGGAAGAAAACCACTGGGTGCTGAAACCGCAGAACGCCATCGTATGGCAGCGCGAGTTCTTCAACTGGCTGAAAGAAACCCTGTAAATCACTTATTAACCATATTATCATGGCTGCTTTATTACTGGATATTCAGGATGGTATTGCCACCATCACGTTAAACAGGCCTGAAGTATACAATGCGTTTAATGATCCGCTCAGCTATGAGCTACAGGACGCATTAAAGAAAGCAGAAAAAGATCCGGCAGTGAGGGTGGTAGTGTTAACAGGCGCCGGCAAGGCTTTCAGCAGTGGACAGGACCTCAAGGCTTCTATGGAGTCGGGAAAGCGCGACCTGAGCGAATCGCTGCGCAAACGCTATAACCCGATTATACGCGCTATCCGCAATATGCCCAAGCCGGTTATCTGCCGGCTTAATGGCATGGCGGCCGGCGCCGGATGTTCCATTGCACTGGCCTGCGATGTGATCATTGCCAGCGAGGAAGCTACTATGATAGAAATTTTTGTAAACATCGCCCTGGTACTGGATTCCGGCTCCTCGTATTTCCTGCCCCGTACCGTGGGCTACCACCGGGCGTTTGAACTGGCCACCAAAGCCAGTAAAATCAGCGCGGCGGAAGCATTAAAACTGGGCCTGGTAAACAAAGTGGTGCCTGCTGCCGAACTGGATGCCGCCGTACAGGCGGAAACCGCTTACTACGCTGCCGCACCTACGAAAGCCATTGCACTCATGAAAAAAATGCTCACCAAAGGCATGACGGAAAACCTCGATGAAGTACTCGAGTATGAAGCATATTGCCAGGAAATTGCCGGCAACTCTGCCGATAACGCGGAGGGGATCCAGGCTTTCCTTGAAAAAAGAAAGCCTGTATTCAAAGGTGAGTAACCGGTAAAAGATAAGAGATCGCTCTGATTATCTCCCAATAAAAAACGGCCCAGGTGTTAAACCCAGGCCGTTTTCTTTATATAAAAGCCCGGAGGCTGTTACAATCCGCTTAAACAAATACCGATCTGGTAAGGTCTGATATCCAGGTTATTGCTGGCGTTGTCTTTCAGCATTGGATTCA
This sequence comes from Chitinophaga sp. W3I9, assembly GCF_050434025.1. Classification (NCBI taxonomy): domain Bacteria; kingdom Pseudomonadati; phylum Bacteroidota; class Chitinophagia; order Chitinophagales; family Chitinophagaceae; genus Chitinophaga; species Chitinophaga sp. W3I9. The sequence goes on along the minus strand of NZ_JBNPWC010000001.1, from coordinate 947,503 downwards.
GGGGAATATGCGCCAAACAAGGCAAAGTTACCATAACCTACGCGGGCAGTTGCCGCAAAGCGCCATGGGTTAAAGAATCCCCTGTTGGCATCTTTATCAATATCCTTGCTGCCATTGGCGCCGGTATATTTTACTTTGGTATGAGCATCCACCAGGGCGCCTACTTTTACACCAATTGCCGCTTTGAAGCCTTTATTGGCGTTGTCCGGCACACTGCGATACCTTAATTCAATAGGAATTTCCAGGTAAGTGGTCGCTACTTTATTCTTTTTAGCCGAAGAAGTAGGGAAAGATACCTGGTTAGGATTCAGCTTTCCCTGGATATCCATCGTATGATCTTTCAGGTAAACACCGCTGGTGCTGATACCTAACCCTGCTGCCATACTCAGTTTGGATTTCTTGAACGGGAAGTCGTACATCAGGGCAATATTAAAACCCCTGTTAAGGCCGCTCTTAATACTGTCAGGCGCACCCGCCCAGCCATCGTATGACAACTGTACCATTAAAAAGTCGTTGGAATGGGTAACCTTATTAACCGCCTTATTCATCGGTGAGCCACCATCCTGTGCAAAAACTCCAATAGAAACAGCTATCAGACCCAGGGTAAAAATTATTTTCTTCATATAATATACATACTTAGGAAAAAGAATATTAGGCAAATATAATGGAATGATTGTAAAGACAATCCGTTAAAGTATTGCTAAAACATTCACCCGGTCCTACATTCGCACGCCGAAAGTAACAGAAAAAGAAATATTGACCACCATAATCTTTTCCTGGTCCATACGTTGGATTGAACAAGATGAACAACAATATTGCCGCAAAATATCCTATTTTGAATAAATAATCCATCACCAACCTCATAACCCCTGCCAATGCTATTAAAGAGCCGTTGAAAAACTTCGCATGAAAAAAATTGTGAATACAGTGCTGGTACTTATCCTGGCAGTATTTATGGCGCTCATGGGCTTTGTTTATTATGCCTGGATCGTTAAAAACAGGAGCAGGAGCGCAGCTGAAGACATAATACAAACCAACCTGCTGATAGATAAGGTAAGATCCGTAGCCATGCTGGATAACAACTATACCAACAGCATCCGCGACATGCTGCTGAGGGGACAATCCACCATACCCGCCGCCAATTATGCCCTGCCAGACAGCATGCTGCACGTCCTGAAGTCTGTTGCCGCCAGCATGCCCGGTGATACGCTCTCTCAAAAAATACTGGATAATTTCAGTACCCTTCTCCAACAAAAAATCGGTTATCATCAACGGATACTGGCAATAGCAGCCACTCAACCAGCACTGGCCAGGCAACTGATAACCGCCCCTGAAAACGCCCGGTTCCGGGAAAACGTAAGAGCCGCCGTGAATAGTTTCCTGCAGGAAAACCGGCGGAAACTGATTGTACGGATCGATAAAGACAATCGCTATACCCTGTACTCCTTCTGGACTACCATTATCATCAGCCTGTTCACCCTGGTGCTGCTGCTGGGCGAATCGCGGTACTTATACCGGATGTTCAGGAAACTGAAGCAGAAAACCAACCAGCTGCATAAACGGGAACAATCCTTCCTGCGACTGGCGGAAGAAACAGAACTAATCCTCTATAAAGCCCGGCTGGATGGCACCTTCACTTACGTAAGCAAAGGGGCCACCGAAATGACCGGCTACAGCAATACAGAACTGGTAGGCAAACATTACTCCCTGTTCCTGGAAGAAGATACCTGGAAACGGCTCGAAGCTTTTTACACCAACCAGGTGAAAACAAGCGACGACTATACCTCCCAGGAATTTGAAATCATTACCAAATCAGGCGCAAAAAAATGGGTGGAACAAATGGTCGCACTGGTGTATGACGAAGATGGCCGCGTAAAGGAATTTCAATGCGTTGTAAGGGATATTGATAAGAAAAAAAGGAACGAAGACCAGGTAATGTATCTCCAGGAACGGTTGGACGCTATCCTCGACTTTATGCCATCCATGATGTTCATAAAAGATATGCCAGGGAAATACCTGCTCGTAAATAACCGGTTTACCGAAATACACGGCGCAGATAAAAAAAATATTATCGGCAAAACAGATGCAGAGCTGCCATACGACTGGGTGCAACGCTATACCAGCCTGGATCGCGAGGTAAGAGCAACAGGCGCCAGGATAAAATCAGAACAGACCTTTGCCGTGAACGATAAGACCTATCACTTTCTCATTACTAAATTCCCGCTCCGGAATGCAGAAGGTGAAATGATCGGTATCTGCGGCATAGGACAGGACTTCACCGAAAAAAACAACTATATCGCTGCCATTGAAAATGCAAACAACCTTGCACAGGAGGCCGTCAGCGCGCAGGAAATGTTCCTCGCCAATATGAGCCACGAAATTCGTACCCCCATGAACGGTATCATCGGCATGACCAACCTCCTGATGCAGCAAAGCCAGTTATCTACCATACAAATGGAGTATACCGGCGCCATCAAAACATCCGCCAACCGCCTGCTGGTGATCATCAACGAAATCCTCGACTTCTCAAAAATAAAAGCCGGCAAACTATTGCTCCTACATGAACCGATGGATATTTACGAAGTAATAGACAATGCCCTCTTTCCCCTGAAACTACAGGCACAACAAAAGGAACTATTGTTTTTTGATGAGATAGATACCGCCATACCACCCTGTCTTTTAGGAGATGAAGTGCGTCTTAACCAGATCCTGACCAACCTCGTGGAAAACGCTATTAAATTTACTCCCGCCGGAAAGGTAACCGTGAAAGTATCCCTGGTGGAGGAAGATAAAGAACAATCCACACTCCGGCTGGGCTTTGAAATAACGGATACCGGCATAGGCATAGATCCGGAACAACATGAACTGATCTTTAAAAGCTTCTCCCAAACACATGCTAACAATGCCCGCAAATTTGGCGGTACCGGCCTGGGATTAGCCATCACCAAAGAACTCATTACCCTTCAACATGGATTCATCCGGGTAAACAGCCACCTGAATGAAGGTGCTACTTTCTATTTTGAACTGCCGTTCACCCGCAATAACAAAGCAATGACCAGTAAAAATGAAAAAGGCCCCCTGCACCAGGCGGAAAAACCACTGCAGGGAAAAACGATATTGGTGGTAGAAGACGACGACATCAATCAACAGGTGGTATTTCATACGCTGCGAAATGCCGGCGCTAGAACAGACGTGGTTAACAGCGGGAAATCGGCCCTTGAAATGCTGGACTGCAAAACGTACGATTGCATCATTATGGATATACAGATGCCGGGAATGGATGGCTACCAGACCAGTCAGGCCATCCGCCGGAAAGGCATCCGGACTTATATGATTGCCATGACCGCCTCCGCACTGAAAGGAGAAAAGGAACGCTGCCTGGCCGCCGGGATGAACGAATATGTGTCCAAACCATTTGATCGTTCCGACCTGTTTCAGAAAATCCTGAAAGGACTCGGGGAACAAGTGCCGGAATCAGCCACTGACAAAGAAAAAACCACTGAAATGCCCAACAGCGAACTAAACTTATCCGCCGCATACGGCATGATGTCCGGCGAAAAAGAACATGTAAAAATAATGCTGGAGGAACTGCTGGATAGCATCCCGCGAAAGCTTTCAGAGATGCACCAGCTGCTGGCAGAAAAAAACTGGCAACCACTTTATATGCTGGCGCACCAGATGAAATTTAACCTGAACATGGTTGGCATGCAATATGCATCAGATATAGCCTTATCTGTTGAGAGAGATGCCCGGCTGGAGGAAAACCTCGACAGCATTCCCGCCAGGCTGGAGGAACTTACTACCTTCTATTATCAGCATGTGCCCCTGGTAAAAGCGCACATTGAACACCCCTGACAACGTTATGCTTCGGGTAAGGTGAAATAAAACTGGCTGCCTTTCCCTTCCTCGCTATTTACGCCAATAATACCGCCCTGGGCTTCGATAAACTCCTTTGAAATGGCCAGTCCGAGGCCGTTTCCCTGGCCTTTCATCCCAGGCACCTGGAAAAATCTTTCAAAAATTTTACCCCGGAAAGCTTCCGGGATACCTTTCCCGTAGTCCTGTACCACAAACGATACCATCTCTGTTCCGGTAGGCGTTACCGTTAGTTTTATGGCAGCACCATGAGCAGAGTAGCGGATTGCATTGGTTAAGAGGTTCACCAGCACCCAGGCGGTTTTCTCCACGTCTGCCAATACTTTTGGCAAGGTGTCCGGCACCTGTGTGCGGATAGTGATTTCGCGTTGGGCAGCCTGTTTCTGCACCGTATCCATGGCGTATTGTACAATACTCATAGCAGTAACCGGTTGCGGCTGTAATTGTATATTGCCGCTTTCTACCTGCGACAGATCCAGCAATTCACTCACAATTTTTATCATGCGCCGGTTGTCCTGTTTCAGGCTGTCGACCAGTTCTTTTTGTTCAGCACTAAGTACCCCTGTCCGTTCATCTTCCAGCAGTTTAATACTGAAATCAGAGGCCGCCAGCGGCGTTTTCAGCTCATGGGAAATGGTGGCAATAAAATGTGTTTTGGCAATATCCTGTTCTTTGAAAGTGGTAATATTCCGGAGGATCACTACATAGCCTATACGATTTTCCTCATGCCTGATATTTGTTGTTTCCCGCGTGAAGAAACATTCTTTTCCATCCACCACTATTTTTAGCGGCGCATTTTCCTTTGTATTCACGAGGAAACGCAGCAGGTCGTTGCGTTTGGATATTTCTTCCGCCGGCTGCCCGATCAGATCCTTCTCGGGTATGTTCAGCAATTGCAGGGCAGGGGTGTTGGCAAACAGGATCACATTATTTACATCAAAACCAATGGTGGCATCTTTCAGGCTGCTGATCACGGCTTCCGCGCGTTGCTTTTCAAATACAATGCGCGCCAGGTTACTGTGCTCGTATTCATCCAGCCGCTGGGCCATGGTATTGAAGGCTGTAGCCAGATCGCCAAACTCGTCGCCGGATTTAAAGTAGAGTCTTTTGCCGTATTGTTTATTGGCAATGTCTTTAATCCCTTGGGTAAGCGCACCAATAGGATTGGCAATGTACCCGGGAAAATTATACACAAAAGTAAAGCCCAGTACAAAGCAAAGCCCGCTGATGATGGCAATGTAAAGCAGTGCATTGTCTGCGGTTTTCTTTACCCTTTCATTTTTTCCTACGATAGCCGCCATATTGAGATCCATGATGGTGTAGATATTTTTCTTTATGGCGCCTGTTTCTACTGTGGAATCTTTTTGCAATAGTTCAAAAATGCGGGTTACTGCTGCCGTTGCATCTTTCTCGCCTCTTTCTGTTACGTTGGCCTGTTGCTTTTTGAGATTATCGGAAAAAGTTTGTATCGCAGCAGCACGATGAACCGGCAGATCTTCCAAAGCTACCAGCATATTTTTCGAATACTCCAGTGATTCATAGTTATCCTTGAGAATAAACTTCGCCTTTTCGTTCAGGCGGTTCAGATAGTAATAGCCCAGTATGCTCACCACCAGCAGCATGATGTACAGGAACAATACCCCAAGCGTAATCTTTGTTTTTAATCTGAACGTATTCATGATAATATGATAATGTCGATATCGTTGGAAGAAAGCGTTTTCAACAACTGGTTAAACAGATTGGTGCGCAAAATGATACGAAAAAGACTGATATGCGGTTTTCCCATACAAATAGTGGTAACATGTTTTTCCAATGCAATGTTAATGATAGCTTCCGATACATTAGCGTTATGTTCCTGGATAACTTCCGCACCGAGTTCTGTAGCCAGTTTCAGGTTATTAATAAGATGACGTTGGGCAGCGAGCGCGATTTTGTCGGCACTTTCGCCAGGGGTTTGCACATACAATACAAACCAATCGGCGTGATAATAGGCCGCCAGCCGCGCTGTTTTCCGTATTACTTTCCGGGCCACTTCATCGTTGGTAGAAATGCATGCCAGGAAGCTTTCATGGCGCATCTGTAAGTTACGCGGGATCTGGATCTCTACTTTCCGCTCCACCTGCGTGGTTACTTCTTTCAGTGCCAGCTCACGTAGTTGCAGGATTTTATCTGCCTGAAAAAAATTGCCCAGGGCGCTCTCCACTTTAGAGCGATCATAAATTTTACCTTCTTTCAAACGGGTGATCAACTCATCGGCGGTGAGGTCGATGTTCACCACTTCATCGGCCATTTGCAGCACCAGATCAGGAACGCGCTCCTGTACTTCCACACCGGTTATGGATTTCACCTCCTGGTTAATGCTTTCGATGTGTTGTATGTTCACGGCAGAAATAACATTGATCCCTGCATTCAGGAGGTCCACCACATCCTGCCAGCGCTTTTCATTTTTGGAGCCGGGGATATTGCTGTGTGCCAGTTCATCCACCACTACCCAGTCGGGCGACAGGAGCAGGATGGTGGAAAGATCCATTTCTTCCAGCATTTTCCCTTTGTAAAATACCTGCCTGCGGGGAATTTGCGGTAATCCATCCAGCAGGGCATGCGTTTCCGCACGCCCATGTGTTTCGATGTAACCAATCTGGATATTCACCCCATTTCTTAACATGGCATGCGCTTCCTGCAACATACGGTACGTTTTTCCTACGCCGGCGCTCATACCGATGTAGATCTTAAACTTCCCCCTGCCGGCGCGGTTAGCCAGGTTAAGAAATTGCTGTACGGAGTGTTCTTTATCTGTCATTATTTATTTAGTTAGAACCATACGGCCAGTGATGCGGTAATCGCTGTATTCGTGTTCTTCAATTCTGTTCCTTTTATAAATGTGTTGTCTTTTCCGTTAAACGTTCTGCCTTCCAGCCGGAACATCACGTTATTCACCGGGGTAAAATCCAGGTTAAGTGAATAGCCGGTGGTTTGGAAGCCATCCGGTGTACCGGTGCTGATGATAACGCCGTTCTTATCATTATACTGCTCTACGCGTCCCGCCATCGCAAATTTATCTGTAAAGGCGTACCGGGCAATTACAACAGGACTGTACCAGCTATTGAAGTTGGATGATCCTTTAGTTTTTTGCTGTAATCCATAGTCGAATCCTGCGATGACACTGAATTTATCCGTTATGCTAAAGGTACCATAAACATTATTAAAGTAGCGCATCTGGCGTACACTATCCGGGAGATCATTACCGATATAAGTGCTCCAGTTGAGCAATATTTTTGTTGTTGGCTTAAAGGTGATTTGTGTACCAAAAGCAGGGGTTTGGTTGCCATCCACTTTTTTAATCCTTTGCCATCCGTTCAGGTACATAGCGGCAAACGACCATTTGTCGTTGGGCGTCCAGGTTACTTTGGCGCCGGCTTCATAATAGGGGGAGTTCTCTGCGAGGATGCTCCGGGTAAGCGTAGGGCAATCTTTTCCGATGGCGCTTTCAAAACCGATGTGTGCGGGCATTACTCCTGCATCGATCCAAACGTTCTTGCCTATACGGATACCGACGTTTGCCTCGTATACATACTGCATCAGGGTGGGTTCTGCTGCCAGGTTGTATTGGGGATAGGTGCCGGCCATCAGCCCTACGTTGGCACGGATACGGTCCGATGTGTAGTTAACTTTTACCATCGCCAGGTTGAGGTTTAATTCATTGTGGCGATTGTAGTTATACAGGAACCCAGGCTTAGTATGATTGGCCGGGTTGTTCAGGTCGTAACTGTAATATGCCTCTGCATAGCCGGAAAAGGTTACTTTTCCTTTCTCTTTCTCTTGTGCCGGTGCGTCCTGCGCAAACATAGTAATAGCAACTGCCAGAGCGCCGGCCAGTAATAAAAGTTTCTTCATTTTAAATATATAGGTTCGTGTTGGTAGATCACTGGTAACCTGCTGCGACAGGCCACCAGTTAAAAGGTTGTTCACAGGACATTCAGAGGTAAGGAATAATAGAACTGCGCGCTACTTCATATCGTCGAGCGCTATGTTTAATTTTAACACATTAACAGTAGATAGTCCAAACAGTCCCATCAAGGGGCCTTTGGTATTGGCATCGATCAGTTGTTGCAGTTTGTCCGCAGGAATGCCTCTTAGTTTCGCCACACGCGGCACTTGTACATAAGCCGCAGCGGGAGTGAGGTGCGGGTCTAAACCGCTGGCAGAAGCGGTGACCAGTTCTGCGGGGATGTTTTCTTTTTTTACATCCGGGTTGTGTACCATGAAAGAATCAATTCTTTCCTGTACCGTTTTCAGGTAATCCGGGTTACCCGCTGCTTTATTGGACCCACCGGAACCGGCGGCGTTATAATCAACCGTAGAAGGACGGGGCTGGAAATACTTATCATCACTGAATTTCTGCGCAATGTTTTCATAGCCCACTACTTTTCCGTTATGCATTACTTTGATACCATCGCCTTTTCCGGGAGCCATTTTAGCCACGCCGGCAATGAACAGCGGATATATTCCTCCCAATAATACCACCAGTAACAGTGTGAGTTTTACAGAAGGCCAAAGATATTTTTTCATCTCTTTAAAAATTTATCAGTTTACAATTACATAAAAAGCGCTATCAGCATATCAATCAGTTTGATACCGATGAAAGGCGCTACAATACCGCCAACACCGTAGATCAGCAGGTTGCGGCGAAGCAATGCGCTGGCGCCGATAGGCTTATAGGCCACGCCGCGAAGGGCCAGCGGTATCAGCATCGGGATAATGATGGCGTTGAAAATAACCGCACTCAGGATCGCTGTTTCGGGGCTGTGCAGTTTCATGATGTTGATGCCCTGCAAGGCTGGTATGGAAGCCACAAACAGCGCGGGCACAATAGCAAAATATTTTGCCACGTCGTTGGCGATGGAGAAAGTGGTAAGGGTACCGCGCGTCATTAACAGCTGCTTCCCGATTTCCACAATTTCAATCAGCTTGGTAGGGTCATTATCGAGATCCACCATGTTACCGGCCTCTTTTGCAGCCTGGGTACCGCTATTCATGGCCACGCCTACATCTGCCTGTGCCAGGGCGGGCGCATCGTTGGTACCATCGCCCATCATGGCTACGAGGCGGCCCTCGTTTTGCTCTTTGCGGATATAGCTCATTTTATCTTCCGGTTTGGCTTCGGCGATGAAGTCGTCCACACCGGCTTTGGTGGCAATATATTTAGCTGTAAGCGGGTTATCACCGGTTACCATCACCGTTTTCACGCCCATTTTACGCAGGCGGTCGAAACGCTCGCTGATACCCGGCTTAATAATATCCTGCAATTCAATAACGCCCTGCACCTTGCTGTTGAGCGCTACTACCAGCGGCGTACCGCCGTCGTTGGAAATAGATTCTACTTTTGCGAGTGTTTCCGCGGGGAAAGAAAATCCTTCTTTTTCAGCGAGCCGCCTGATGGCATCATAGGCGCCTTTGCGGATACGGCTACCATCGGGTAGATCGATGCCGCTGCTGCGGGTTTCGGCGGTGAACTTCACCAGGCTGGCGCCACTCACCGATAATTTACTCACCACATCTTTGCCCGCCAGTTCCACGATGGATTTACCTTCCGGTGTTTCATCCGATAAAGAGCTGAGTGCGCAGAGGCGGATAAAATCCGCCGTGGGTATACCATTGGTAGCGTAGAAGTTAGTGGCCTTGCGGTTACCGATGGTGATGGTACCGGTTTTATCCAGCAACAGCACATCAATATCGCCGGCAGTTTCCACGGCTTTCCCTGATTTGGTGATTACGTTGGCCCGCAGGGCGCGGTCCATTCCCGCAATACCGATAGCCGATAATAAACCACCGATGGTAGTAGGGATGAGGCATACAAACAGGGAGATGAAGGCCGCAATGGTGATCGGTGTTTGTGCGTAGTCGGCAAATGGTTTCAGCGTTACGCATACAATGATAAATACCAGGGTGAAGCTGGCCAGCAGGATGGTGAGCGCAATTTCATTCGGTGTTTTCTGCCTGCTGGCGCCTTCTACGAGGGCTATCATTTTATCCAGGAAAGATTCACCGGGCTCAGTGCTTACCCGTACTTTAATATGATCGGACAATACCTTGGTACCGCCTACCACACTGGATTTATCACCGCCGCGCTTCCCGGATAACCGGTGCACTTTCACCGGTGATGGCAGATTCGTCGATGCTGGCCAGGCCCTGTACTATTTCGCCATCGGCGGGAATAACATCGCCTGGCTCACATACGAAGATGTCGCCTTTACGCAGGGAAGAAGAGGATATGATTTTGATTTCGTTGGTAAAGATTTCACCTACCAACTCTACTTTCTTTGCTGGTGTTTCTTCTCTTGTTTTACGTAAACTTTCGGCCTGTGCTTTACCACGCGCTTCCGCAATGGCTTCGGCGAAGTTGGCAAACAACACGGTAAGGAAGAGTACTATAAAGATGGCGACATTATACGCCGCACTGCCCTGTTCCTTATTGCCGGTAAAGAGTGCATACAGCGCTACTATCAGCATTACGGCAGTACCTATTTCCACGGTGAACATCACCGGGTTTTTGATCATTAATTTCGGATTCAGTTTTACGAAAGACTGCTTCAGGCTCTCCATCACCAATTCTTTCGGAAACAATTTATTATCATGCTTCATGGTAGTCAGTCATTAAAAAAATTAGAGGGAAAAATACTCTGCGATCGGACCCAGTGCCAGCGCCGGGAAATAAGACAAGGCAGTAAGGATCACGATCACCGCGAAGGTCATGGCGCCAAAAGTGAGTGAATCTGTTTTCAGCGTACCGGCGGATTCAGGTATATATTTTTTCGAAGCCATCAAACCTGCAATGGCCACTGGTCCTATGATAGGCAGGAATCTGCCGAGGATCAGTATAAAGCCGGTAGATACATTCCAGAAAACGTTTCCATCTCCCAAACCTTCAAAACCGGAACCGTTGTTAGCATTGGCAGAAGTATATTCGTACAGCATTTCGGAGAAGCCGTGATAGCCGGGGTTATTTAACCAGGCCGATGGCTTCACTGCCCAGTTGGCATCCGGATGGTGCGACAATACCCATGATGATAAAGCAGTGCCCGCCAGTATCAGGAACGGCGACAACAGCGTAATAATAGCGGCGATCTTTACTTCCCGCGCTTCCAGCTTATGCCCCATAAATTCAGGCGTACGGCCTACCATAAGTCCGGATATAAACACCGCGATAACAATAAAGATGTAATAGTTGAGGATCCCCACGCCACAACCGCCATAGAAGCAGTTCAGCATCATCCCCAGCAGTTGCATTAAACCTGTCATAGGCATGGTGCTATCGTGCCAGCCGCATACGGAACCAGTAGAAATAATAGTGGTTACTGTACTCCAGTACCCTGTGGCGGCGGCTCCAAACCGCACCTCCTTTCCTTCCATGGTCCCGGTAGCCTGCTGGATACCCATGTGGGCAATGGCAGGATTACCAGCCATTTCCTGCTGCATGGAAGGAATCAGCAGGCATATCATACCGATGGTCATGATCCCGAAGATGACCATCGCAAATTTTTTCCGTTGAATAAACATCCCCAGTGCAAATACCATTGCGATGGGAATGAGTACCTGCGCCACCATTTCTGTCATCCAGGTAACGTAGTTGGGATTTTCCAGCGGGTGTGCGGAGTTGGCGCCAAACCATCCACCGCCATTGGTGCCGAGGTGCTTGATCGCCACAAACCCTGCTACCGGGCCATGAGACACATTCACGGTGTCGCCCTGCATGGTAACAATAGCCTCTTTGCCGGCGTAACTGGCAGGCATGCCATTGAAAACAAAGATCAGTGCAATTACGATGCTTATTGGCAGCAGGATGCGGGTGATTGTTTTCAAGAAAATATCCCAGAAGTTCCCCAGCTTAGTGGTTGTTTTTTCTTTCATGGCTTTGAACACCACGATCAGCGCTGCAATACCGGTAGCGGCGCTCACAAACTGCAGGAAGGCCAGTACAAATAATTGGGTGAAATAAGTAACGCCTGTTTCACCGGAATAGTGCTGCAGGTTACAGTTTACCACGAAGCTGATGGCGGTATTAAACGCCAGGTCGGCCGACTGGCCGGGGTTTCCATCCGGGTTCAGTGGCAGCTTGTCCTGGAAGAACAGCGCAAAAAAGGCATATACAAACCATACCAGATTGATGGTCAGTAATGCCTTCAAATGCTCTTTCCAGTTCATTTCCTCATTAGGATTGATACCGGAAATTTTAAAAAAGAGGCGTTCCAGCGGCGCCATAAAATCGGACCAGGTACGATCGCCCCTGAATACCTTAACAATGTACCTCGACAAGGGCCAGGCCAATAAAAGCGTGATGCCGTAGGTGGCGATTACGCCTAAGATTTCTGTTGTCATTTAAATAAGCTTTTTTGCGTATAGGCGTGGGAGTAATATCTCCAATCAGAATTTTTCAGGTTTTAACAGTACATAGATCATGTAGCCGAAAACGAAAAGTGACAAAACAAATAATGCAGTCATGATAACAAGTGTTTTAGTTAGATCTTTTCGAAATAGTCGACCGATTTAAAGAATACGGCGAAGCAGGCCAATCCTGCCAGCACCAGGAGAATAGTCATCATCATAAAAGTGTTTAAATAGCTATAGTTTGTAAATGCTGAATCCTTACGTTCTTCAGTGATATAGGAAGCAGTTCCTTATGCTTTCCGCAGAGCAGGGGAGAGAGGGTATACATAAACGCGCTTTCGATGGCGTTACGCAGGGCATTGCTTCCATTGTGATACAATACAGCGGCCACGTTAAAACAACGTTTCACCTCATGAAGTTGCTCACTCCGGATCATCCTGCCGGTATAATCAGCAAAAGTGTGGATCACCTTACTGATGGAACTCTTTGCAGGTTGATGCTGTTCTGCGGGAAATGTTAACCCCGGAATCTGTAAACCTATCAGTTGAGAGATTTTTGAATCTGGTAGCATATGAATCAATTGTTTTGATACAAATGAGGTAATGCCAGCGGAGTGCCATCATTGGGAATGAATGCTTCAAAAGGGAATAAGCAGTTATTAATCAGGGTATTAAATAATTTTCAGGGGAGACAGGGAGAAGATATTCATTGGCCAAACCATGCAAAAATGGTAGGGTGTATGCAAAAATGAAAGAGTTTTGATATCTTTAATTTATATACCATATAACCCAATCCCTTACCTAAACCATGTGTATAAATGGATGAACTAAACGAAGAAGCTCCCAGAAATGGTTGTCATAATTGTTCCAACCCCGAAATAGAACCCGGATATCAAGCACCACTTTGCCGGGACTGCAGGAAAAAGTTGAGCCGTTACCCTGTACTAACCAGTGTAAAACTTGCCGCCGCAGGAGTACTTCTGCTTTTTTTAATTTCGGGCTATAACTTCCCAAAGTATTTTAAAGCAGGCGTTATCTATGAAAAGGCGATAAAAGCAGAAGCGACTCATCATTATGTAACGGAAAAAAGATTGTTAGAAAAGGTATTACAGCAGTTCCCCGACAATTTTGAGGCCTGTGAGCATTATATTATAGCCGCTTTCAATAATGTGGAATTAGAAGAAGCAGATAGTGTAATAAGGCTGGTAGCCGGCAGAAAGAATGACAACGTGGAGTTAATTGACAAGACAAACAACATTATAGCAGATTTTCGTTATTATATGATCGCGGATACTGCATTTGCTGCGTCCCTAAGCCGCATACCCATTGACTCGCCTTTGTATGAACAGACATTGGAGAAATATTGCAATAATCATCCTGAAGATGCCTGTGCAAACTATATCCTGGCTAAGCATGCATTCAATAATGATAATTTCTCCCGGGCCGACAGTTTGCTTAATAAGCTGTTAAAAAGCAATCCCGATTTTCAAGTCGCTAAGATCATGCTCTCTCATAGCTACAGGAAAGAGAAAAAATTTGAAAAAGCACTGCAATTGTGTGAAGAGGTACTGCAACAAAATGCAGAATCTTACTATGCACTGGCCAGCTATGCAAAGATTTTGCTGGCGCAACAACGCAATAAAGAAGCGTTGCAAAGGGCGCAACAGGCTTATGAACTGAATCCGCATGAAGTAATGACATTAGGCACGTTGACGCTTGCCAATCATTTTAACGACAATATTAAAGAACGCGACCGGTTACTTAAAGTACTAGTATCCCTGCCAGGAAGCGATTCCAGCAGCATTGCTGATATAACCGGTATCATCAACGGTAAAATCAGTTATCGCTAATCATCTCTCTGATCTTAAAAAATAAAAATAATGTTTGTCCCAGGCATTCTTATTACCACGCTTACGTTTCCAGGTGTTGTTGTGCATGAATTTGCGCATCAGCTTTTTTGCCGGTTGTTTGGTGTTGCTATATTTGAAGTAAAATATTTCCAGGTGGACAATCCCGCTGGATATGTGATCCATGAAATACCGCGTAACCCATTACATCAGCTCATGATCAGCATAGGCCCATTCATTGTAAACAGTCTGCTGGGATTAATTATTGCATTCCCCGCAGCCATCCCGGTAATAACCTTCGAATCGGGTACCGTGTTCGATTATGTGCTGCTTTATCTCGGTATCAGTATTGCCATGCATGCTTTCCCAAGTATTGGCGATGCAAAAAGTATGTGGTCTATTTTATGGCATGGTGAAAGTACGCCGCTGTGGCTGAAAATCATTGCTGTACCGGTAGCTGGCATTATTCTGCTTGGTGCCCTGGGTTCCTTCTTTTGGCTGGATCTTGCTTACGGCATCTTCGTCGCCATTGGATTACCGAAGATCATCATAGCGCTTTGTGCATAAAAAAGGGAGCGATGCAACATCGCTCCCCTATAAATTTATTCCGTTCTAACTGAACAGGTACAATACATCTTCTTTCGTCAGCTTCTTCACAAAACCACTGTCGTCAGAAATAATTTCCTTCACCAGTGATTTCTTACGTTCCTGCAGCTGCAATATCTTTTCTTCCACGGTGTCTTTACAGATCATGCGGTAAGCGAAGATATTCTTCGTTTGCCCGATACGGTGGGTACGGTCAATGGCTTGTTGCTCTACTGCCGGGTTCCACCACGGATCTACAATATAAACATAGTCGGCAGCAGTAAGGTTCAGCCCCACACCACCGGCTTTCAGTGAAATAAGGAACACGCGGCACTCGTCGTTGTTCTGGAAGTTCTGAATAGCCTTTTCACGATCAACGGTGGAAGTGCTGCCATCAAAATATTCATAAGGTATTTTGAGATGCTGCATCCGGTCGCGGATCAATCCGAGCATGCCCAGGAATTGCGAGAAGATCAACACTTTGTGGTTGCCGATGTTTTCAGAAATTTCGCGGGTGAGTTCATGCAGCTTCACAGAATGGTTCGGATACTGTTCCGTATCATTCAGGATAGCCGGTGAATCGCAGATTTGCCGCAGCTTCATCAGGCCCTGCAGGATGGTGAGCTGAGAGCGTTCCATACCCTGATCTTCAATAACACCGAGGATCTTGGAGCGATAGGTATTCCTGTAGGCATCATAAATATGCCGTTGTTCCGCATCCATTTCGCAGAAAATTACAGTTTCTATTTTTTCCGGGAGATCTTTCGCTACCTGTTCTTTTGTACGGCGAAGGATAAACGGATAGATCAGCTTACGCAGATGTTCTTTTCTTTCTTCATCCTGGAATTTATCGATCGGCGTAGCAAATTCGTTACGGAAAAAGTCCACGCTGCCGAGCATTCCCGGGTTCAGGAAGTTCATCTGGGCATAAATATCGAAGGTATTATTCTGCATCGGAGTACCGCTCAGCGCCAGCCTGTTCTTTGTCTGGAGCAGTTGTGCGGCTTTGGTTACTTTCGACTGCGGATTTTTAATGGCCTGTGATTCATCGAGGATGACATAATCAAACTCCAGTTTCATCAGCAGTTGAATATCACTGCGAAGCGTACCGTAAGTGGTAATGATAGCATCAAATTTACCCAGCTCTTCAGACGATTTTAATCGTGCCGGCCCGTGATGGATATGATGCCTGATATCAGGTGTAAATTTCCTGATTTCATTTTCCCAGTTATAGATCAGCGTAGTAGGACAAACAATCAGCGCCATTGTTTTACCACCGTGCTTGTTCTTGTAATACTGCAGGAAGGTAAGCGCCTGGATGGTTTTACCCAACCCCATGTCATCCGCGAGGATACCACCCCATTTGATATCATCGAGATAGTTCAGCCATTGGAAACCGCTTTCCTGGTAGGGGCGCAGGGTGGCCTGCAGGTTTTCCGGCAGGGCAATATTGCGGATTTCATCAAACTGCAGCAGTTTCCGGCGCTTTTGTTCAAGTTCCAATACTACTGCTTCATCATCAATAAATTCATAGAGTTCATCGATGACACTGAAATTATATTTGCTGAGTTTGAGTCCTTTATCTTTTTCTTCCCCAACTTTGAAGAGCAGGGAATATTTGCGCAGCCATTCTTCCGGCAACAGGCCCAGGGAGCCATCTGCCAGCTGTACATAGTTCTGTTTGTTGGCCAGCGCATTTTTAATATCCTTGATACTTACTTTCTGATCACCATACAATACTTCAATCTGTGCATCAAACCAGTCGATGCCGGAGCTGATCTGTAAATTGGTAACCGGCTTATGCGAACTGAACTTAAAGTTGCGCAGGTTATCGAATCCGAACACCCGCACATTCATTTCTTTCAGTGCATCGAAGAACAGGAAGAACCAGTTATTTTTCAGCGCCTCTTTAGCACGCAGGTAAAAATAATTGTGGTTATCGTGTTGCGTGAAGTTGGTATGTAAGGTGCGGAGTTTATTTACAAAAGTTTCTTCGGCTTCTTTATTCCGGTGGATGATGAGTACTTTATTTCCTTCCTGCACCGTGATCTTGCTCTCATCGTTCCACTCCACTTCCTGGCCGCGGTAAGCAAATCCGGGTTGTATGATAAAAGTTTCGCCCAATTCTTTCAGGAATACCCGTGGCTCGGGCATTACATCTTTCAGTTCTGCCAGCAGTCCTTTATCGAACTGGATATCGTACTGACGGCTCAATGGCAGCAGGTAGTCTTTCAGGTAAGCGGGCCAGTCTTTGCTAGCGATGCGCAGCTGACCGTTTTGACGGAAGAGTTCCACGTGCAGGGCATCCTGCGGGCTTTCAAACAAATAGATCATCTGTTTGTGCAGGAACAGCAACGGGCTTTCCCATTCGTTTTCAGACACATTCACCAGTTCTCCTTCGATGGTCACGTAGCAGTTAATGTCTACATGCGTATCGCCGGTGTTGGTTTTAATGACCAGTTTGAGCCTGTCGGCGCCTATCTGCAGTTGTTGCAGGTTCTTTGTTTTAAACGCCTGCCGGTTGGGCAGTTCAAATACCAATCCATGTTCTGCCAGCTGCGGGAACAGTTTGGCGAGTTTAGGATGCAGGTATTCCAGCATCAGTTCTTTTGTTTCTGTGGGAAGTTCTTCTGCATTTTCGTGCGTTATATTTTCCCAGATACCGGCAAACGGAGAATTTTTGCTGAGAAATTTGCTGACTTCGCTGCCCTGTAATTTTCGTATAGGCGCTATCAGTTCCCGGTCTTTTTCCTTGAACTGGTAGAAGTCGACGTATTTGGTAAGATCCAGTTTGCTGGCCAGTGATACGAAGGCCGTTTGCTCTTCGTTAATTTCGCCGCTTACCAGGTCTATTTTGAAATAAGGGTATAATGTTTCGTTGGCGTTGAAAACCGCTGCCAGCCGTTGTGTAATGGTAATGGTCTCCTCCGGTGGCGGGGGGGCCGTAACCGGTTGCCTGCTGCCTGCGGCGGCGCCATCTACCCGTTTGATGGTGGGGTCCAGTACACGTAAAAACGGTTTGCCGTCCATATAGGAGAAGGCAAACTTTCCGTCCAGGTCGTCGGTAAGAGAATAGCCGTATAAGGATAGCAGCTTGTTCTTTTCTTTGTCCCAGTTGCGGAGGGTATCGAAATAAAACGGACCGTTTTTCTGCAGGAGTTGCAGGAAGAGGGCTGTTTTATGTACACACAGTGCATGTTCTGTTTCATCGCAGGTGCAATGCGTATCAAAAAACCGTTCTTCATTCCGTTGAATGATCAGCGGGAACTCTTCTCCATTGACTTTCAGCAGGGCTTCTACCTTTTCATCTTTGGCCAGGCTTATTTTGGCGGGATGTTTCTTGGCAATTTCCTCTGCTTCTGCCAGTATAGTACCGGAGGTAAGCAGTTTAATGGATTTGATATCGATAGACTTCATTTTAATCAGCGTATGCTGCTGATCAAACTGTGTGTCGAAGCTCTCGAAATGATTTTTGTCCAGCATTTCCTGGAGCTGGAACAGTGCTGCCGCCTCGTGCCGGCAGATGTCGCCCAGGTTGTAAGGGCATTGGCACCGGATGGACATACCGGTAGTTTCTCCATACTTATTGATGGAAACACGGTAATAATTGGCATGTGTGTCGCTCTTAACGCGGAAGGTAGCTGTTTTCAGCACCGGGTCTGCCTCGATGAGCTCAACGCCCCCGGCCGAAAAAATACGCTTCCCCCTGCGGATCACTTCATCAGTGCCGTTGTTGTAAACATATTTTAGCAAATGGGGTAGCGACATACTATACGTTGTTGCCCGCTTTTTATTATCAGCAAAAGGGTTACTAGATATATCAAAAAAACTTAACAGCTGATAAAAAGGCAATCCACAAAAGTAAGCAGAAAATTTCTAATAACCCGCGGGTCACTCATTAAGAACCCGTTAACCGCTCTCCGTTTACTATGGCGGTGTAACGCGTATTTTTCAACATAATTTTTTTTAAATATAGAAGCTTGTTTATCAAGCGTTTACCGGATACGTTTCAGATATCTTTCCAGTGAAAAGTCGACAGCCTCCCTGGCGCCGGTTTTAATATATTTTCCAAAAGCGCCATACATCGCATCATAGTTTAACGGTTTTATGGCGGCATGCAGGGTATTAATTTCGGTGGCAGATAAAGGAATATTATTCGGATAACTGTACATCACCGACACAGTTTTCCTGTCGGAAGATACCTGCACCACATCGCCCACAAGCAAACATCCCTTTCCGGCCGGGGAATACAACACATTGCCGCCGGCAAAATGACCACCGCATAATACCAACCGGATGCCGTCCCACAGCAGCAATTCATTGCCTGCCCATAATTTAATCACATCGTCGTGGCGCTGCAGCCATTGGGCGTCCAGTTGGTGCACATAAACGGGAATGTTGCCAAAAGCATGACTCCATTCCACGATGGTGGAGAAATAATGCGGATGGGAGAGGGCAATAGCCTTGATGCCACCCAGTTTCTCAATAATATTAATCGTAGAGGCGTCGAGGTTAGCTATGCAATCCCAGAGGATATTCCCGGATGGGGTAATCAATAAATGCGCCCGCTGCCCGATGGCAAAATCCGGCGTTGTGTAAATAGCATAAAGATCGGACGCCACCATTTCTATAATATTCCGGTGGGTTTGCCGCACCTGTTCCAGGGTCGTCCATGCTTGTCCGCCGGGATTTACATACTGCCGCTCATCTTCACAAATAGGACAGCATGCCGGCGCCTTTTCTGTGGCATCATATTGCACTCCGCAGGTGCTGCAGATATAGTGTGTCATATCATCCTCTTTAGAAAACAGAATATAGGATTTTTTAGTCAAAGCGAACAAGCCGGCATAACAGAACCATTTGTTTTTATTTCATGGATGCTCCAAGATTTAGTCCACCTGGCTGACCAGCCAATGAAACAAGGCCGGTAAAAAAAGTCCAATACAAAACACATTTTATCCATCGACTTCCCTGGTTCATCATCTTATTTTTGCATCACATTTTTAAACTCTTTTCTATGACAAACAACAACAAACTGGCATTTCTTATTCTTCGTATAGGCATTGGCGTATTATTCACAATTTTTGGTATTATGAAAATTGCCGGCGGCGCCGGTACCTGGGAATTTCTTGGCGGCACCCTGAAAATAATGGGTATTACTTTCTGGCCGGCGGTTTGGGGTATTCTGGCTACCATGGCTGAATTCCTTGGCGGCATTGCACTGATCACCGGCTTCTTTGTACGGCCGGCGGCAATTGCCTTACTACTTACCATGGTAGTGGCAACGCTGTTTAAAATTACCAGCGGCGCGCCCTTTGCCGAAATTTCCTATCCGCTGACGATGTTACTGGTAACCATATTTTTCACACTGAACAAAGGTATCGCCCCAAAGGAGTAGGAGTTTGTCTTGGCTCAGGATTACGCTGATTATACTGATTACTAAGATTTGACCATATTTGATTTTAAAATGATTAAGGGAGACATAAGCGGAAATATCCGCTTATGTCTCCCTTAATCATTTTAAAAATCCAAAGGATAAAATCCAAAAAATCAGTATAATCAGCGTAATCCTGAGAAAGACAAAATCCGCGCTCACCCTGCAATGAGTTCCCCGTCTCTGAACAGTGGCAACACGTTGGCGCCGTCTGCAGTAAGACAGTAGTGAATATCTTTTTCCAGACCGTACTGCGCGAGGCGTTTGTAGTGGGAGGCCTGTTTCATGAAGGTATAGATATCGTGTTTAGCGGAGTGGTAAAGTGTTTCCGCAGCAATGGCGGAGTCGCAGTTTACGTCAAAGTGCTCTTTAATGCGGCTTACCACGGCACCGGCAAACAAGGTATCTTCCATGTTTACACGGTCTTTCCAGGCAGCGCACCCGAGGATGACATTTTGGTTTTGCGCCACCAGGTAATCGCAAACAGCGCTGATGTTGGGGAAGGAACCGGTAATGATTTGTATGGCATCTTTAGCCATGTGGAGCAGCTTAGTACCGTTGGTGGTGGTGAGTACCAGTGTTTTATTTTCCACGAACTCGCGTGGATATTCAAAGGGAGAATTGCCGTATGCCAGTCCTTCTGCTATCCTGCCATCTCTTTCACCGGCGGTGATACCGCTGATCGCGCGGCCGATGTTCACACATTCCTCCACGCTGGCAACCGGTATTACCCGGGAAGCACCGTTGTACAGGGCGGTGCAGATGGTAGAGGTAGCGCGCAGTACATCTATGATAACTACGATGCTGTTTTTTACATCAAACAAATGTAATAATGCCGGAGATAAACATACTTCCAGGCTGGGTTTGTTGCTATCTGTCATTCAGTTATGTTTTGCTTTAATCAAGGATTACCCGCCACTTTTCGCTCTCTGCATAATCCTTAATGGTATTATTTCTTTCCTGCAGGAGCCTGGTCATATATTTTTGCAGGTAGAGCCGCTCAAATATTTTTCCGAACCAACCATAAGGGGCGCCAAAGTCCATAATATCAATCATCACCGTGGCATTCTCTATTGGTTTAAAGTAATGTTCATGATTCATATGGGTAAAGTCGCCGGCAGTCATCTCATCGGTAAAAAACTCGTTTTGACGCATGGCAGTGATTTTAGTGGTCAGTTCCCTCATCTTTCCCAGGTGCTTTGCTCTCCAGGTCACTGTTTCATTATAAGATATCAGGCCGTTGGTGCGGCCTTTTATCGCATCTTCCTGCCGGTGCGACATACTTCGCTTGTGCAGCGTAATGCTCCTGCTCAGGTCGTAGACCCGCTCCAGGGGAGCATAGATAACGGTAGTTAAATGAATAGTAGGCATAGATATGGTAATAAAATATAAAAATTCCGGTGCACCGAAAACTTCCAGGCACCGAAATTAACAACTTTAACCGGCTATTCATACATATTCCTAGCTCAGGAAAGGCACTTTTACCACTTTTGCTTTCAGGGCCTTGTCTCTTACCGCAATAAAAATTTCTGTATCCTGTGCTGCAAAAGCTGTTTTCACATAACCGAGACCGATAGCCTTCTGCATAGAAGGCGATTGGGTACCCGAAGTTACGCGGCCAATTACATTACCTGCAGCATCCCTGATTTCGTAGTCGTGGCGGGGAATGCCTTTATCTACCATTTCAAAGCCTACCAGTTTTTTGGTAACGCCTTCTGCCTTTTGTTTTGCGAATAACTCGCTGGAGGTAAATGGTTTGGTGAATTTGGTAATCCAACCCAAACCTGCTTCCATTGGAGAAGTGGTATCGTCGATATCATTTCCGTAGAGGCAGAATCCCATTTCCAGGCGAAGTGTGTCACGTGCGCCCAAACCGATAGGCTTCAGACCTTTAGGAGTGCCTTCTGCGAAGATGGCATCCCAAATCTTATCGGCTGCTCCGTCGGTATCTTCAAAATAAATTTCGATGCCGCCTGCGCCGGTGTATCCGGTAGCGCTGATCACTACATTTGGTACGCCTGCAAAGGTTCCTTTGGTAAAGGTGTAGTACTTCATGTTCACCAGGTCGGTTTCTGTAAGCGGCTGGAGGATGCTGGTAGCATTGGGGCCCTGGATGGCGAGCAGGCAGGTTTTATCGGAAATGTTGTGCATTTCCACTCCTTTGGTGTTGAACCGGGAAATCCAGTTCCAGTCTTTTTCAATATTACTGGCGTTTACCACCAGCATGTATACTTTATTTTCTTCGATACAATAAACGAGCAGGTCATCTACGATACCGCCTTCGTTGTTTGGCAGGCAGCTGTACTGCGCTTTCCCGGCAGTGAGCTTGGAAGCGTCATTGCTGGTAACACGCTGAATCAGGTCCAGCGCATTTTCACCCTTTAAAATAAATTCGCCCATGTGGCTTACATCAAACACACCGGCGTTGGTACGTACCGCCTGATGCTCATCGTTAATACCAGTGTAGGAAATAGGCATGTTGTAACCCGCAAAGGCAGCCATTTTGGCGCCCAGCGCAATGTGTTTCTCTGTAAAAGGCGTGTTTTTCATACTTTGTTTTTAAAACGGGGCAAAAATAGCGATTTGGAAATTATGAACGGCCAACATAAAACGGCGTATGACTGTTTTAAGACGAAAGGCATACATTATAAATACTTAAAATACAATGATATAGTCAAAAGAATTAACTGCCGATGTGCTTTGGGCCGTCTGTAATTCGTAATTTTGCTGCAACACCCAAAACAGATTCGCTGTGAAAAAGAAGACCTGGCTGTTACCATTGGTAGTTGTAACCATACACGTTCATGCCCAGAAAAAGGAAGACCGCAAAACAATTGGTAACCTGCAAACACACATCAGTTACCTGAGCAGCGATAAGCTGGAAGGCCGCAGTACCGGTGCTCCTGGCGAACAGCTGGCAGCCGCCTATATCTCTGCGCAAATGCAGAAAATAGGATTGACGCCTATGGGCGAGGATGGTTTTTTACAGGCATTTACAGTTAAAGAAACCCGTGAACCGTCGGCAGACTGTCAGATGACCATTGGCGGAAACAAACTGGAAGCAGGTAAACAATTTGTGCCACTGCCTTTCAGTGCCGGTAAATCGGCCAAAGGAGAAGCTATTCCGGGGGTGAACGAACCCGATAATATCTGGCTGATCAATGCAGCCGAACTGGATACCGACGGCCGGAAAAGCATGTCAGACCAGTATTTACAGCAAACACAGACTGCCGAAAAAGCCGGCGCCACCGGTGTGGTATTTTACAATGGCAAAGAAACAGCTCCCGAAGTAATGAAATGGCTGGCCGAACGTCCCAAAGCCGCCGGCATCCCGGCCGTATGGCTTAATGCCGACGTCAGCAAAAAACTGAGCGCTGACGACGCGGATGGATTTCCTATTCACATGCAGGTAGCCTTCAAAACTATAAAACGTAATGGCACCAACGTAATCGGCTATATCAACAATAAAGCTCCCAGAACCATCGTGATTGGCGCGCATTACGATTACCGCGGCTGGGAAACCACCGACAAAACGGAAGACAATGCCAGCGGTACCGCCGCCATGCTGGAAATAGCCCGCTTACTGAAAGGCTCCCGTCTTCATAACAACAATTATATTATTATCGCCTTTTCAGGGAAAGAACAGGGACTTTCCGGCTCTTCTTACTTTGCGTCCCACAGTACCGTAGATCTTTCGCAGGTGAACTACATGATTAATATGGATGGTATCGGCACCCTGAACCCGGGTACGGCATTACAGATCGGTGGTACCGGCACATCGCCCGGATGGTCGGCCATTGTTCAGGAAGCTGCCGGCAAAGAGCTGCCACTGGTATATGATTCCAGTGGTATCAGCAACTCCGATCATGCATCTTTCTACAAAAAAAATATACCGGTACTCTATTTCTGCAAAAATACTTCCGCAGATAAAGTGAACTACGATGGCACCCTGCATGTGCTGAAGCTGGTGTACAACATCATCGACAAAACAAATAACAGGGATAAACTCGCGTTCAGCAGCATCCAGTGAGGTGCCCGAATTAAGATCGCTTCAAAATTTGCAGGTTACATATAAGTGCGAAATGTATATTTTCGCATAAATACGTCATTCGTAAAATTTCAATTTATCCCTATAAATGGACGAGAAACTGGCGCTTATATACCGGTATTTCCAGCTGCTGGAGAGCTTTTCAGCAGATCCCGTTGAATTTGCCAGGATCTTTCATCCAAATATTATTCAGACTGAATATCCAAACCAGCTCTCGAATGAAATTAAACAACGGAACTTTGAGATCATGCTGGAAAGCATGATCACCAATAAAATAATTTTGAAATCGCAGCACTTCAGCGTGCTGAAAGTAGTGGAATCAGGAAATACCCTGGTGGTAGAGGCCAAATGGACAGGGGAAATAGGCGTGGATGCCGGGCATTTCCGCCGGGGACAAATAATGAAAGCATTCATTTGCACCATCATAGAATTCCGCGACGGGAAAATTTACCGGCAACGCAACTATGATTGTTACGAACATTAAAGCTATGAGATTATGAAAAAAATATTATCACTACTGGGAGTTGCTTTGTTGCTGTTTGCGTGTAACCATACCCGTAACGATGAACGCACCACCGACAGATCGGCCTATGACGTTATCACCGAAAAATGCTACGTGTACCGCGAGTTCAAGCCGGCCTCCAACCCGCTGACCGATTCTGTACTGCAATTGAGAAAAGAGCTGACTGATTACCTGGATCAGCACCAGTATAAAAGACATATGGCGGGAAAAGACAGTTTGCTTTTCCACCGCGAAAACGGCCAGGAAGTGATCATTGAGCTGCCCACCCCGCAGGATATCTGGGAACAAAGCACCATCATCGTTTTTGATCCGCAGAAAAATCCTTTGTTCGTAAATTTACACAAAGGCACTGCCCAACTGGAACATTACATTCAAGCAAAATAATCAGATAAGAGTTTGCCGATCATACAAAACATCAGACTAACTGTAGATGCAGTGGTATTTGGATATATTCCCAAAGAAGGCATCGTGGTGCTGCTAATCAAGCGTACCATTGAGCCATACCTGCACAGCTGGGCGCTGCCCGGCGGCTTTGTGCTGGACGATGAAGCCCTGGAAACAGCCGTTACCCGTGAGCTGCTGACAGAAGCCGGCGTAAATATCAACTACCTCGAACAGCTATATACTTTTGGTTTACCCGGCCGCGACCCGCGCGGAAGGGTAGTATCCATTGCTTACTTCGGACTCGTAAATCCCACCAATTTCAAACTGGCCGCCAGTTCCGATGCAGAAGACGCCAAATGGTTCAATATCAAAGACCTGCCCACACTGGCTTTTGATCACGCCGCCATTATTGATATTGCCGTACAACGCCTCCGCAACAAGATCCGTTACGAGCCTATCGGCTTTGAACTGCTGGATAATAAATTCCCTATCGCCGACCTGGAAAAACTTTACGAAACCCTGCTGGACCGGCCTATCGACCGCCGCAATTTCCAGAAGAAGATTAATCATCTCGGGATATTGATCGCCCATAACGAAAAACAGAAACAGGTATCGCAGGGCAGGCCCGCGAAGCTGTTCAGCTTTGATGAAGCCAGGTATTTTAAGCTGAAGAAAGAAGGAATGACGTTTGAAATATAAACCCGTCGCATCATACAGGCCGGTTAAAGATTGAACAGCCACGGCATGCCGGCAATCTTCCACATGCCATTTTCCCTGCAATAATCCCTATATTAATATCCTGTAGCAACCGCA
This sequence comes from Chitinophaga sp. W3I9, assembly GCF_050434025.1. Lineage (NCBI taxonomy): Bacteria > Pseudomonadati > Bacteroidota > Chitinophagia > Chitinophagales > Chitinophagaceae > Chitinophaga > Chitinophaga sp. W3I9. The sequence continues at coordinate 921,609 of NZ_JBNPWC010000001.1, read as the reverse complement.
TTTCCTATTTTGTGTATTTTTTACAAGAAATATTTTGGGAATACAGAAACGGTTTCTATATTTGTGTAACAATTACACAAAATAGCTCGGATATGCAAAACACAAAGCCCACAGGAGTTATTATCGCCCGGTTCCAAACGCCTTCCCTCCATGAAGGGCACCTGGAACTCATCCGCCAAGTGAAACAAAAGCACAACCGCGTACTCATCATACTCGGCGTTAGCCCGGTGAGAGGCAGCCGTAAAAACCCACTGGATTACTATACCCGTGAACGGATGATCAAGCAGCAATTTCCGGAAATCATTGTACTGCCCCTCAGTGATCAGAAAAGCGATGATGTATGGTCACAGAAACTGGATGAACTGCTTAGCAACAACTTCCCGCACGAAAGCTTTTTGCTGTACGGCAGCCGCAACAGCTTTATGGATACCTACTCCGGCAAATATAAAACAGAAGCCCTGCCTCCGGTACAGGATTATAACGCCACCGCCATGCGGGAAGCGATATCTGACAAGGTGTTTGATACGGAAGAATTCCGCGCCGGTATCATCTACAATACTTACAATCTCTTTCCTTCTGTATATGCTACCGTAGATATTGCATTGTTCAGGAACGATAAGAAAGAACTGTTGCTGGGCCGCAAGCCAAACGAAAACGTATGGCGTCTCCCGGGAGGTTTTTCCGACCCAACAGACGACAACTTCGAAATGGCCGCCGCCAGGGAGTTACAGGAAGAATGCGGCGCCGTGGAAACCGGTCCCATGCAATATGTAGCTTCCCTCAGGGTAAATGACTGGCGCTACCGCAGCGAAGTAAACAAAATCATCACCACGCTGTTCAGCACAGACCTTATATATGGCGAACCCACCGCTGGCGACGACTTACAGGAAATCCGCTGGATAACGGTAACGGATATACCTGGTTTAATTGCCAAAGGAGAGATCAATGATACACATATCCCCCTGCTGGCAAAACTGACCGAAAAATATATTGACTAAGACTAAAACTTTTGAGACATGACAAAGGAAAATCTCATCCTCCTGGCCGATGCTTATAAATATTCCCACCATAAACTGTACATTCCCGGTACACAATTCATCTACTCTTACCTGGAAAGCCGCGGCGGTAAATTTGAAGAAACTGTTTTCTATGGCTTACAATACTTTCTGAAAGAATACCTGAGCGGTGTGGTATTCACCAAAGAAAAACTGGACGAGGCCGAAACCATTCTCACAGAAGTGTTTGGCCGGAAAGATGTATTTGACCGCAGCCGCTTTGAATACATCATCGATAAATACGGCGGTAAACTCCCCGTTCGTATCAAAGCAGTGGCAGAAGGCACGGTAGTGCCTGTACGAAATGTGCTGATGACCATAGAAAACACCGACCCGGAATGCTTCTGGCTCACCAACTTCCTTGAAACACTGCTGATGCAGGTATGGTACCCCTGCACCGTGGCATCCGTATCCAGGGAAATAAAAAAAGTAGTAAAGAAATATTATGAAGAAACAGCCAGTGCAGCTGCCTTCGGCGGTATCGACTTTGTGCTGAACGACTTTGGATTCCGTGGCGCCAGCTCTGTTGAAAGCGCTGGTATCGGCGGGAGTGCCCACCTGGTAAGCTTTGCGGGCAGCGACACCATCCCCGGCTCCGTATTTGCGAAGAAATATTACGATGCACCTGCCGCCCCCGGTTTATCTATCCCGGCTACCGAACACTCCGTTGTTACACTTCTTGGAGAAGAAGGAGAACTGGAAATATTCAAACATATATTGGATAGTTATCCTACCGGCACTATCGCCTGTGTATCTGATTCCTACAACATTTTCAGGGCCTGTGAAGAATACTGGGGCACTGCTTTAAAAGAACAGATCCTCAAAAGAGAAGGCACGCTGGTAATTCGCCCTGATAGCGGCGATCCGGTACAAACCCTGCTCCGCATCTTCACCATACTGATGGATAAATTCGGCTATAGCACCAATGAAAAAGGATTTAAAGTACTGCCTCCGCAGGTAAGGGTAATCCAGGGCGATGGCATCAGCTATTCATCTATCCCCGGCATACTGGAAGCCGTGAAGCAGGCCGGCATCAGCGCAGAAAACCTGGTGTTGGGCATGGGAGGCGCCTTACTGCAACGTGTAAACCGCGACACCCAGGAGTTTGCCCTCAAATGCGCTTACGCTGTGGTAAACGGAAAAGCAATTAATGTTCAGAAGATGCCCGTGGAACTAGACGCCAGCGGCCAGTTACGCACTTCCTTCAAAAAATCAAAAGCCGGGAAACTCAGGCTCATAAAAGACAACAATACTTTCAAAACAGTGTCTGAAGAAGAGGCGCCTGCATCTGCCGACCTGTTACATACGGTATTTGAAAATGGTGAAGTAACACTCAGCTACACCTTTGATGAAGTCAGAAAAACCGCAACACTATAACGTATTCTTATTTCTTCCAACCGTGTTTTCCTCAGGAGGGTGTATCAGATCTACGATACACCCTCTGTTATTTTTGCATAATACGTATACAAAAAATCATCGCATTCCTTAACTTCATGGCATGTATTTACTCATCCCCGGCCGGCATCACCTGCTAACAGATTTTCAGTTCAAATACCTGAACCGCCTGATCAAATGTAAACTGGAAGGCGAAAAAGACGTGTATGGCCAACCGTTAGTCGCACAGGAAATAGAAGGCGTGATCTTCGCGGTTACCTCCGCCAATCATTTAGGCACCAAACGGAACCCGGTGCCATTCTACCTCCGCGCTATGATCATCCAGGAATTTTCTAACTCCCTGGATGTGCCGGTATACGTATACGGTATCGACGATGTAGGCGTGATCAATGATTTTACAGAATATACGGTAAAGACTATACGGCATTCCAGTGAAGGGATCCATTCCCTCACCCCGGCCAATACCCTCGTTATTTGCTCCACCGCAGTAAAGGAGATGTACATCAAACATGGCTTCACCATACTGCCGGCAGAGTGGGACCCGGAAAGCAACCAGTTCACACAACCCATGCCCTGGGATATTGTAAAGCTGGTAGCGCAGGCCGGCGACTGGCGAAAAAACAAAACCGTCCTCGACCAGATGCACCCGGCCTCTTTCAAAATCTGGTCGCTCTACAACGTAGGAGACAAGGTGCAACATATCCTGAAAGATCCTATCATTGGCGCAGACGGCGATCTTACTGCTACGCGCGACTACAACGTATACGTGAAACAAATGGACGACATCGCCGCCCAGAAATACCGGGAAACAGCTCCTTATATTCAGCCTGGCAACATCGGCGATATCGGCTGCGCCGTTGGTTCGTGGATAAAAATGGCCTGCGAAGATGATCGCCTGCATGAATGCGATTTCTACGGTATAGAGGTATCCCGTCATTTGTATGATATCTGTCTTCAAAGAAAACATAACGGTGAATTCGCCAACCCTTCCGTGTTCTTCTCGCAAAAAAATGCAGTGACCAGCCTCGTATTTGAAGCAGGCAGCATGAATACCATTCATACTTCTTCGCTCACCCATGAAATAGAATCATACGGCAGCCGGGAAGACCTGATCGCGTTTATACGTAACCGTTATAATGAACTGGTTCCCGGCGGGGTCTGGATAAACCGGGATGTAGTAGGACCGGAAAACAAAGACGAAACCATTTTGCTCTGGCTCAATGAAACCGACGGGGAAAATGATATCGCATTGCCTGAAAATGCAGGTACGCCCGAACTGGCGGCCTGGCTGGGAAAGCTGTCGACCAAAGCGCTGTTCACGCAGTTCGCGAAAGACTTTCGCCGTCAGGAGGGCTTTCAATTACCCTATGAATGGGTAACCATAGCAGGACAAACTTACGCACAGCTGTCCATGCAAAATGCGTGTGAATTCCTGTTCAAAAAGGATTACCACGATAACTGGCTCAGTGAAATGCATGAAACGTTTTGTTTCTGGAATTATGAAGACTGGAAAGCCGCCCTGGAAGAAGCCGGCCTGCGGCTGGATAATTTGTCTGCTACCTGGCGTAACGAGTGGATTGTGAATAACAGGCTGGAAGGTAAGGTACAATTGATGCGCCCGTGCAAAAATGGTGTACCCTTACCTATCCCTTTTCCTGTTTCGCATATGCTGCTTTTAGCAAGAAAATAATCTGTCACCGGGAAGTGGCTGTAAATCACTTTCCGGTACATCTCATAATCCATAGTCTTTCAGTGGAATTATTTTCGGCTGGTTATCCGCCACCAGCATGTTTTCTGTCTGTTGATCGTTTTTTGGGAGAAGTGTCAGGAATAAATGCATTTGCTGCAAATATAAACTGTGGAGAGATAAACGGGATTGTGAAAAGGAAAGAATTTATTGTTAAAATCAAAGAAAAAGAAAGCCGGAGTATGATTACTCCGGCTATTACCTAAACCTACAACTGTTACACTGTTAGTAACATATCTTTAATTCGAATGAATTTCATTTAAAGGCACTTCCTCATAAGAGGCCACCATACGTTGCCTGATATAACGTTTGCTGGACAACCTGCCCATTCCCAGCTTCGCCATACCCATATCTACGATCATATATACCACCGGCACCACAATCAGGGTAAGGAACATGGAGCTCATCAAACCACCGATGATAGCCCAGGCCAATCCATTTTTAATGGACCCCACACCACCTGTTGCCAATGCAATAGGCAACATACCTATCACCATCGCGATGGTGGTCATCAGGATAGGACGCAAACGTGCGTGGTTGGCATGAATCAGCGCCTGGTAAGTACTTTGGCCCTGCTCTTTCATCTGGTTCGTAAAATCCACCAGGATGATCGCATTCTTCGCCACCAACCCGATCAACATAATGATACCCATGATGGTAAAGATGTTCAGCGTATTGTTGGTGAGTGCCAGTGCCAGTAATGCACCGATGATCGCCAGCGGAATAGAGAACAATACCACGAAAGGATAAATGTAGTTGTCGTACAACGCCACCATGATCAGGTACACCAGCACAATGGAGATCAGCAATGCCGCGCCCATGGTACCAAAGGAGTCGCCCTGGTTTTCTGCATCACCGCCAAAAATGTAGTTGATGCCGGCGGGCTTGTCCATCTTTGCCAGCTTGTCGGAAAACTCCTGGGTAACCGTACCTGACGGACGCCCCATTACCTGCGCCTGCACTGATACAGAAGTGTTTTTATCCCTTCTTTCCAGGTGACTGGGTCCTGAGCCTTCTGTTATCACAGCAAACTGCGACAGCTTGATCAGTTGCCCCTTATCGTTGATGAACTGTATATTGGATACATCTTCCAGGTTCTTACGGTTGAAATCATCAAAACGGATGTTGATATCGTACTCATAATCCCCCTGACGGAACTTTACTTTAGAGTCATCGGCTGTACCGCTGAATGCGGTTTGCATAGTACCACCCACGGCATCCAGTGTGAGGCCCAGTGCGGCCATCTTATCCCTGTCTACCTGCACATTAATTTCCGGGTTACCATCTTCTACCGACAGTTTTACTTCTGTAGCACCACTGATAGTTTTGAGCGTATCCATGGCTCTTTTAGCGTAGTTTATTACGCTGTCCAGCTCCGTACCCATCACCACCAGCTCTACCGGCGCCCGCTCTGCGGTACCGAGGATACTTACATCCGTGGTTTTTACCTTTACACCCGGTAAGATACTTTTCAGTTCTTTTTTGATCTTGGCGGCATAGATATCGGAAGCATCCAAACGGTGTTCCGGCCCCACCAGCATTACGGTGATCTCCGCTTTATAAGCAGTTGACTGGGCATTACCAAAACCATCTTCACTGGTTTGACCTACTGTTGTGATCAAACGGGTAACTTCCTGTTTTTTATTAAGATATTTTTCTGCAGTACGTGTGGCCAGGTTAGTTTGTTCTACAGATGCATCCTTTGGCATTTCCAGCATTACAATGAACTGTCCGCGGTCGCCCTTGGGAATAAACTCTCCACCGATGTAGCCTTTACCTACCAGCATGAAAGAAGCTACCAACAAACCAACTGCCACGGCTATGGTGATCCTTTTATGACCCAGCGCCCATTTCAGGATGCTGGTCATCCAGTTGGTGAACTTCTGCAGCTGTGCTTCAAACCAGAGAATGAATTTCTCAAAAATGTTTTTACCGGTAATATGTTCCAGCTTACCAAAGCGGGATGATAATAGCGGCACAATCATAAACGACGACAACAAGCTAAGCATCGTGGAAATCATTACCACCACGCAAAACTCACGCAGGATCTTTGATACCAGCTCATTAGTTAAAGAGATGGGCAGGAACACCACCACAATTACCAGCGTAATAGAGGTAACGGTGAAGCCTATCTCTTTCACACCATCAAATGCCGCACGAACACGGTTCTTACCCATTTCCATATGCCGGTAAATATTTTCCAGCACCACAATCGCATCATCCACGAGGATACCTACTACCAGCGACAAGCCCAATAACGACATGAGGTTCAGCGAGAAGCCCATCAGTTTCATACCGATGAACGTAGCAATGAGGGAAGCCGGAATGGAAATCATTACAAACAACGCACTTCGGATACTGTGCAGGAACAACAGCATCACAACAGCCACCAGCACTACCGCGAGGATAAGGTCATGTATTACCGAGTCGGCAGATTCCAGTGTAAAGTCGGAGGAATCGTTTGCTACCAGCATTTTCAGGTCGTTCGCAGCATAATCTTTTTCAATTTTGCTGATGGCCTTTTTCATTTCTTCACTTACGGTTACCGCGTTGGCATCCGTTTGTTTCTGTACCTGCAGGGCAATCGCACTAACACCATCTACGCGGGCAATACGATCCGCATCTTTCTGGGCATCCTGTACATCGGCAACGTCTGTCAGCCGCACCTGTGTGCCATCCTCAGTTGTTTTCAACACCAGGTTACGCAGCTGGTCTACGTTTTTATATTTACCGGCCAAACGGATCAGGATCTGCTCATTGGCAGTTTTCACCTTACCGGTTGGAAAGTCAAGGTTAGCGTTGGTGATCAGCTGACGTAATTGCAGGATAGATAAGTTGAAAGCCTGCAATTTTTTTGGATCTACGTTTACCTGTATTTCGCGCTCCTGGCCACCAATCAGTGATACCTGGGGCTACACCAGGTAACCGGGATAATAATGGCTGCAGCTTCTTATCTACCAGGTCGTAAAACTGTTTGTCATCCATTTTAGCGGTGGCAGACAGCGTCATGATCGGAAGGTCATCCAGGGAGAATTTGTTGAGCGACGGCGGCTTGGCATCACCCGGCAGATCTGCCAGGATAGCGTTTACCTTGCGTTGTGCATCCTGCAGGGCAATATCCACATCCGCATCGTTGTTCAGCTCAACGGTAATAACAGAAAGACTTTCAGAAGATTTGGAAATGATCTTTTTGATCTTTTCCATAGATGCTACCGCATCTTCAATCTTCTTGGTAATCGTACTTTCCACCTCATTGGGAGAGGCGCCGGGATATACCGTAGAAATGGTTACGATAGGGGAGCTGAACTTTGGCAACAGCTCGTAGTTCAGGGATTTATAACTCATCACGCCCAGCAGGGTGAGGATGGTGAACACCACCACCACGATCGTAGGTCGCTTAATTGATACTTCAGTAATCTTCATGTTGCAAAAATTTGGTCAAACACCAGATACATTTTCCTCGCTTACTTTTTGCCGTTCTGAGCCACTACAACAGCGCCTTCAGTCAGGTTAATCTGACCGCTGGTAATCACGGTGTCCCCTTCGTTCAGCCCTTCCCGTATTTCCACCTGGTCGCCAACAATGCGGCCAGCCACTACTTTGCGTTTCTTTGCCACATTACCGTCCATTACATAAATGGTATTGCTGTTTACGCCACCCACAAATGCGGTGCGGGCAATGAAAATTGTTTTGGCCGCATTCGGATCTACGAAATGTGCAGTACCATACATACCTGCTTTCAGGTCTTTTCCATCAATATTGCGGACTTCCATCTCCACCGGGTAGTTGAGGGAGTTATCGCCTTTTGCAGCAATAAAGGTAATAGTGCCTTCATACTGGGTTTCAGGGAATACGTTGGAAGTAACCTGTACTTTCTGGCCGGTTTTGAGTGTTACCACTTGTCCTTCCGGTTACAGATACAGACAGTTTCAGCCTGGATACATCCACGATGTCGAACATTTTATTGCCTACAGAGAGGTAAGCACCCTGTTCAATATATTTTTTATTAATAATTCCGGAGATAGGCGCTTTCACATAAGTATCGCTTACGCGACGGCTGGCAGCCTCATAGCGCGTTTTCGCAATGTCGTATTGCAGGCGTGCATCATCCATTTGTTTCTGCGTAACGCCTCCGGTCTGGAACGCGCTCTCGTATCTTTCTTTATCTACTTTCAGCTGGTTGAGGTTAGCTTTTGCAGATTCGAGGTCGGTATTTAAAAGCTGACCATCAATGTAAGCAATGGGTTGTCCCTGTCTTACCACGCTGCCTTCATCTACGAGCAGTTTGGTAATACGGCCGGCGGTTTCGGCGAGGTACGTCAGTTCGCGTACTGGCTGAAAGTTACCATTGGCCAGGAATCCCTGGGAAAAATCATTGCGGGATACTTTCTGTACCAGCACCGGGATGTCGCCGATATTGCTTTGTTTTACGAATTCTGTTTTAGCCTCGTTCGCTTTTTTGTTAGCGCTGAGTTTCCACATGATCAGTACTACTGCACCTACTGCCACCAAGCCCCAGATTATAAACTTTTTCATCTGCAAAATAGTTTGTGTGTTCTATCGTTGTTTTCGTTTATACGTTTAGTTCAGGAGGTCTTTCAAACTTCCTTTGCTTTTTATTATCTCCAGCTCTGCCAGTTTGTATTGCAGCAGGGCTTCGTTATAACTGTTTTGTGCATCTGCCAGCGAAGTTTCTGCGTTCAGCAGATCCGTCAGGCCTGCCAGGCCAAGTTTGTAGTTATTCTGAGTAGAATAATACACTTCATTGGCGAGGTCCACGTTCTCCTTTTGCGTGGTGATGGTAGATAAATTACTACGCACCATCAGCTTGGCGTTTTCGTAGTCGGTGTTGAGGGTCAGCTCTGTGTCTTCCAGTTGCTTGCCCAGCTGACGCAGGGTTACATTAGCCTGACTCACTTTGGAGCGGCGGCCAAAGCCATCGAAGATGGGTACCTTCAGTGATACGCCGATGGCTGCTGCACCAAACCAGCTGGTTGAGTTGGTCGGGTCTTTCGAAAAAGCCCATTGCTGACTCATCCCGTTGTAAGAGTATCTTCCGAACAACGACAGCGAGGGATAATTTTCTGCCTGGTAAGCTTTCTTCTGGAATAACTGCAGTTCTTCCTGTTTCTTCAATAATTTGTATTCCGTTCTGTTGGCGAGATTCATATCATCATACTGCAACACACCGGCGGCTTTGTTTTCAATGTCTTTCAGTGAAGCCGGCGGCAACAGGAAAGTTGACTGCAGCGGCATACCCATCACCTTTTTCAGGTTGTTGGTTTGCGTTGCATATTGATTCAGCAACTGTGTACGTTGTGTCATATTGTTGATGAGGTTCACTTTGATACGGTCCAGGTCAATTTTTTTGGCGAGGCCGTTATCAAATTGAGATTTGGTGGCGCTTACCAGTTGCGTAAGCTTCTCGATGTTGCTGTTGATGGTGATGATCTTTTCCTGTGTTACCAGCAGCTGGTAGTAGAGCTGTGATACATTATAGATCACATTTTCAACAGATTGTTCCGTTTGTATCTTATAATATTCTTCTCCTGCCTTGGAAGCTTTCAAACCGGTAAACACTGCCTGATTAAAGATTTGCTGGCTGAGTTCTGCGCCTACGGTAGCATTGTATTTAACACCAAAAGCCACCAGTATGGAACTATCCGGTTTGCCAAATACAGCACCGGGGATGAGCGATTTCTGCAGCATCAGGTTGTCTGTATAAGAAGCGTTACCATTCAGTTGTGGCAGGGCCTGGGAGCGGACTTCCTGGGTTTTGTATTTACCCATTTCTTCGTCCATTTTGGTTTTGGCCAATTGTTTATTGTTGTTCAATGCAAACCTCAGCGCTTCCTGTAAGGTCAGTTGCGTTTGGGCATAGCCGTTATATACCCCTATCCCAATGAGGAGGACAAGCGTTAACTTTAATCGCTTCATAAAATAAATCTTAGCGTAGTAGTTTTATTCTTCTTCTTTTATTTGCAGGTACTGGTTTACCAGTTTATGTCCCCGGATAGTGGCAATTCCCAGTATAAAGTGGGCGGTTACCTGTTCCATTACCTCATGCATTTCAAATTGATCTGCGGGGTATTGCTCCGGGTCAAAAGCTGCCTCCAGCTGCAGCTGGCGCATACGTGCTACAATATCTATATGAAGGTTCTGGCGGTATAGGCCTTCCGCCATTCCTCTTTTTAAATTCTTTTTGATGTTACAAAGCATGTTATCCGACTTAAAACTCTCAATACTGCGCCAGGTATCCGGATGATACTTCTGGATTTCGTGCAGCATTACCGGGTTCAGGGTTTTAGCCAGATTGGTAATGTACTTCATGTTACGCACCAGTTCTTCGATGGCATTGTCTGTGGTTTGCAAACACTCATGGAAGTAGTTAATATGGTTTGTCAACAGTTGTTGCATCCCTTCGTCTATCAGCGCCTGTTTGTCTTCGAAATGCTCATATACTGTTTTCTTGGAAATCCCACAGTCGCGGGCGATATCAAACATAGTTACCCCTTTCACACCGTATGTCCTGAACATTTTCAGCGCAGTTTCCAGTATCCTTTCCCTCACTACCATGATTTCCGTTTATGCTTTTATTCCTTTTATGAAAATTTCGAGTAACTGTTTTTGTTTTTCTATTACCTGGTCCATCATTTCTTCATCCAGCTCCATGTCTTCCCGGATATGATCGGGCACAGAAAAGCGCAATCCCATAGCAGCCAGCACCAATAGTTCCGCGGTTTTTTCAGGATCTTTTACTTTAAACTCTCCTGATGCAATACCTGCTTTAATGATGGTGGTATGGATATTAAATTCCCGTTGTTTTGCCTTCTTCTTTTCTTCGAGGAAGAGCGCCGAGTTATCCTGTAATATTTTAAATATTTCCAGCCGGCAGAATTTGCTGATAAAATCTTTCCGGAGATCAATGATATTATATAATGCTTCGGCAGCCGATTTCACCTGAACTGCTTCCTTCTCCATTTGCTGAAAATATGCTTCCGCAATTTTTTGCAACACGGCAATGTGCATCGCCTTTTTATCGGGGAAATAGTAATACAGCGATGCTTTGGAGCAGTGAAGATCATCTGCTATTTCGTTCATCGTTGTTTTAGAAGCGCCATAATGAGTAAAACGCTTCAGAGCCGCCTCCAGGATCTTATCCCTCATTTCATCTTTAGCTTCTGTGTGCATTAACTTTTTGACTTTTTTAGTTTCAAGGTCAAAATTAGGGACTTTTTTTGAAATAGTAACTAAAGTTGACCTTTTAACACCCATTTAACTTTTCGAAGATAAAAGTCAGAAAGTCAGGATGGGGAGATTTGAGCGGATGGATCGCCGCGGAGGTTGTCTTGAGCACTGATTACGCTGATTATACTGATTTTTCTTTTTGAATCTTTTTGATTTTCGTATCTCCCTAGAAACAAAAAAAGGAGATATGAGCGAAACCCGCTCATATCTCCTTAAACTTATAAATCAAAAAAAGAAAAATCAGTATAATCAGCGTAATCAGTGCTCAAGACAACCTCCGCAATAATCCGCTATTTCAGTTTTTCGAGTGCAGCCTGCAGTTTCTCAAACATCGCCGGAATCTCTTCTTTCACGCAGGTACCTACGCTGAGGCGGTACCATGGAGAGTTTTTAGCGGATCCGAAAGCATAGAACGGCACCAGGGCTATTTTAGCTTCATTCAGGATGTAAGAGGTAACAGCGGCCTGATCTGCAAGCGCAGTGCCATCAGCCGTTTGTTTGCCTACCAGGTCAAATTTAACGGTGAGATAGATAGCAGCCTGTGGAGCAATGGCTTCTACTTTATGACCTGCATTTTTCAGTTTGTCGAAGCCTTCGTAGATTTTCACCAGTCTTTCTTCGATTTCGCCTTTAAAGTGTTGCAGGTATTTATCCACTTTTTCTTTCTGTACCAGGTAGCGGGCAGCAGCTTTTTGTTCTGCCATCGGGCTCCAGGCGCCAACATGGGAAAGGATGGATTTCATTTTACCAATTACGTGTGCGGGTCCTAACGCCCAGCCAACTCTTACGCCGGTAGCAGCGAAAGCTTTACTCATACCGTCGATGAAGATCGTATAATCCCTCATTTCCGGGCGGAGGGTAACCGGGTTGTGGTGGTGTGTTTCACCAAAGGTGAGCACCCAATACATCTGGTCGAACAATACATAGAGGGGCTTTTCATCGGCGCCTCTGCTTTTGTTTTCGGCCAGTACCAGGTCGCATATCTCTTCCAGCTGTTGCTTACCGAAAGCGGTACCGGTTGGGTTCTGCGGAGAGCAGAGCGCCAGCAGGGTAGCACCTTTCAGGAGCGGCTTCAGTTCTGCAGCCGTGGGCATGAAGAAGTTTTCTGCTTTGGTTTCCAGCACTACGTGTTCCGCTTCCAGGAAGTGGGTATAGTGGTTATTATTCCATGATGGTGTAGCGTATACTATTTTCTCGCCACGGTCAACGATGGTTCTGAAAGTAGCATAAATGATAGGACGACCGCCGCAGGAAATAACGATTTCCTTTGCAGGATCGTAGGAGAGACCCTCACGCTCAGCTATAAAACCACCTACTGCCTGTCTTAACTCCGCGATACCATCGGCAGGAGGATAATTGGTCAGGTGCTCCTTATAGGCTGTTATGATTTCCTGTTCAAATTCAACCGGGATAGGAAATACCTTCGGGTCAAAATCGCCAATCGTGAAGTTGTATATCTTCTCACCCTTGGCCTGTTTCTCCTTTATTTCAGCTGCTAACTTAATGATTTCGGATCCAATCAACGTTTCGGCTAAATGAGACAGTTTCATAACCTGCTTTTTTTTGTTGGTTTGTAATAATTTTTCAGCGCGGCAAAAGTAACCGATTTGAAGATAATTTAAAAGAATAGGTAAATTCTTTTCACTTCCGTTAATAAATGGTACTGGTTATTGCATCTCATCTAACCAGAAGGGGTATTTTTATTCTTTCTATCTAGTATTATACTAAAAAGAAATATATGAATGACTGCAAATCGTTGTGTAAAACCACGTTATCTTAGTGTATAAGATGTGATGAAATTAGGGAGAACGACAAAACTTTCTATCTTTGTTTACAGTACATTTGACCTTTTATGTGAGGTGCCAGGAGAAAATCAGGGCGGCATGCCCTAAAGGTTACCCTTCAACAAAAAATGATAAGCAAACTTATATAAACCATGAAATTTATTGTTTCTTCCTCTACTTTATTAAAACAATTACAACAGATCAGCGGGGTTATCAATTCAAACACAGTATTGCCTATACTGGAGGATTTTATGTTCCTGATTGACAAAAACGAACTGACTGTAGTTGCAACTGACCTGGAAACTGTTATGCGGGTGAAGCTGGAGGTGGAAGCCAAGGAAAGCGGTCGGATCTGTATCCCGGCAAAAATCCTGATGGATTCCCTCAAAAATCTGCCCGACCAGCCACTGACTTTCCACATTGACCTGAACTCCTACGCAGTAGAAATCACTTCAGACAATGGTAAATATAAAGTGATGGGGGAAAATCCGGAGAACTTCCCGAAAGAACCCGCTGCGGATGATACCACCTCCTTTACCATGGCTGCTACAGGTCTTGTTACCGCCATCAATAAAACCCTGTTTGCGGTGAGCAACGATGACCTGCGACCTGCTATGACAGGCGTATTCTTCGAGCTGGCTCCGGACAGTCTTACTTTTGTTGCCACCGATGCACATCGCCTGGTGAAATATGTAAGAACAGACGTAAAATGCCCGCAGGCAGATACCTTCATTGTGCCTAAAAAACCGCTGAACCTGCTGAAATCAGCCCTGCCTGATAACGAAACTGAAATTAAAGTAGCTTATAGCCAGAACCACTTCTTCGTGCAACACGAGGGTGCACAGATGATCTGCCGCCTCATCGATGCCCGTTTCCCTGACTATAAGGTAGTAATACCAAAAGATAATCCTTACCGCCTCACCGTGGTAAAAAGCGATTTCCAGAACGCCTTAAAACGTGTGGGTGTATTCGCCAATAAGAGCACCAACCAGGTAGCTTTAAGCATCACCGGCAGCGAGCTCCAGTTGTCTGCCCAGGATGTGGACTTCTCCTTTGAAGGTAACGAACGCATGAACTGCCAATACACCGGCGATGATATGCAGATTGCTTTTAATGCGAAATTCCTCATCGAAATGCTGAATGCAGCGGAAGGAGATGAAATCTCCATCGATCTGGCCACTGCCACCAAAGCAGGTATCCTCAGACCATCCGAAAAAGAAGAGAATGAGGACCTCCTTATGCTGGTAATGCCGCTGATGCTGAACAACTAATCGGCGGTTGTTAGCTAAATGCTAAAAAGATAAATACTTATAGCTAAAAACTCATACATAAAGCAATCTCTGACAAAGAGGTTGCTTTTTTCTTTGCCTGTGGCCTAAAAGAGGCCTTTTTATATTCCCCAAATAGTTGTAATTTTTCTCCGGAATCAGTGGTTGGAACACACCCGAGGATTCAGGACAGTAACGCAAGGGTAATAACAGTAACGGATATATGTTTACTGCGTATTACAAGATCACATCCCCCATATCCACTGCAGAGATTTTGTTGGCCTGGTTAAGGAGAACCACAGCATAGCGTAAAAAGACCGTTATATATATTACCATGATATGGTAAGTTTTTTTGAAAATATTCCGTCAGTATACCGTACTGCTATCCTGGTGAGCGGGCTATTGTTGTTATGGATCATTGAGGGCATAGCCCCCCGGTTCCGTTTTAGCAGCAACCGCTACCGCCATGCCGGTACCAATCTCTTTTTTACATTAACCACGGTGATTGTAAATACAGGGCTGGCATTTCTTATTGTAAAGGCTTCCCGGTGGACCAGCGCCCAGAAGTTCGGCATCCTGTACCTGACCCAACTGCCGCTGTGGCTACACACCATACTGGCATTATTACTGCTGGATTTTATTGGGGCCTGGCTCATACATTGGGTACAGCATAAAACGGCCTGGATGTGGCAGTTTCATAAAATTCACCACATAGATACACAGATAGACGCCACTACCGCCCTCAGACACCACCCGGTGGAAAGCCTATGGAGAGTAATAGCCCTTTTTGCCGCTATTATGATTCTCGGAGTGCCTTTCTGGATGATTATGTTATACCAGACCATATCGGCCTTAATGTCGCAGTTCAATCACGCTAATATCCATCTGCCCAAATGGCTGGATAACGCGCTTAGCTGGATCATTGTATCACCGGATATGCATAAAGTACATCATAGTCATTACCAGCCCGAAACAGACGCTAATTATGCCAATATATTTTCTATATGGGATCGCCTCTTCGGCACTTTTGTAAAAGTACCGGATACACTGGCGATCAGATACGGACTGGATGAATACCAGGACGCCCGCTACCAGGAAATAGGATCTCTGTTAAAAGTGCCCTGGGAACACGATAATCCCGTGATGAAGGAAAAGATCAGTAGTCAGCAAAAATAAAATACCTGCAAATAATTATTCCTTCACCTGTTCTTTAAAATTCGAATATATGCAACACTCAACAGCATTAACAAAAACAGCCTGTATATCAGCGCTCATCATTGGTGTACTATCGGCAGCATTCGCTTTCAGTACACACACGCCTTCCTATGCAGTTACCGCAGGCTCAGTAGCTATAGTAGTTGGTCTTCTTTCCCTGTATATAGGAAGAAAAAATATTGACGATATGCAGCTCGCTGCTGCCGGCGTATTTATGGCGGTAGTAGCCTGCCTGGTAGGACTCTGGCAGCTATATAATTAATTGCTTCTATGGTATTTTTCCACGTAGCCTTCGGCGGCTTTTACAGGAAACAATACCAGTGAGGTGTCTGACAGTTCTTTTATAATAGTTGTATCCACGATCGTGGAGGTATCTTTTACGCCTTCAGAATGATTCCACAACAGCAGGGTGTCGTGTGTCAGTAACCATTTTTCGTATACCAATGTGTACATGTTAATGGATCTGGCAGTTCCGTTCTTTCTAAGCTGAAAACCCTGCGTTTCCTTATCCAGGCCCGCTACGGGCTGTATCCACTTTCCTATGAGCTTAGCTGCGTCAATATGCAGCGTATCCGCAACAGCAGCAATGCTGTCAGTAATGCCGGCATTACTGCTGTCTGCGATTATACTAACCAGGCTGCTGTCATCCTGTAATTCTTCCTGCTCCGCCTCCTTCTTACTCCCCTTACAGGCAACCGCCAGTATCAATAAACACATTAAACTGAATCGTACCATAATTTAAAAATACACAATTCATCATTTGTAATGTAATTTTTAAATATTTCCATTACTTTTACATCTACACTTTAGGGGTGTTTATCCAATATGAAGGATAAACTGAGATGATACCCTCAGTACCTGAAGCAGTTCATACTGCCGTAGGGAAAAGTAACTGAACCTTTCTCATCTTTCCACATCCTTAAAGTTTATTGTTTCACTTAAATTCCAATTAACATGGAAGTGCATGTAAACAATAAACTTTATGCGGTGCAGCCGGGAACAACCATCGCTGCACTCTTACAGTTTATTCAGATCTCTGCTCAAAAAGGCATTGCAGTGGCCGTCAACAACCAGGTGATACCGAAAACCTCCTGGGAAAACCAACCACTATCTGCAGCCGATAATATTACTATTATCCGGGCTACCCAGGGCGGCTAAACCCTGCATTTCATTTTTCGTATAGTCTTTTCCGTGATGCATCATTACGGACCGGCATTTCTATCTCTAAAAAAACCAGACATCATGCATAATCAGCCTGTGGCACTTAGCCGCACACCCTTTCCTGCTTCAGAAAAAATATATGTGGACGGAACTATCCACCCGGTAAAAGTAGCCATGCGCAAAATAACGCTCACGGATACACGCATTCATGGAAAAAACGGAGAAGCCGTTCCTAACGCCCCCGTTGTTGTATACGATACCAGCGGCGCCTTTTCCGACCCCAATATCCATATTGATGTGTCCACCGGTATTCCGCGCATCCGTGAAACATGGATCAGCAGCCGGAAAGACGTGGAGCAACTCCCGGAGTATACCAGTCCCTTTGTAAGAGAACTGATGAAAGAAGGAGGCAAGATGCCTTTGATGAGCCACACGCATAAACCGTTGCGCGCCAAACCCGGTCAAAATGTAACCCAGTTGTACTACGCACAACAAGGCATCATTACACCCGAAATGGAATACATTGCTATCCGGGAAAATCAATGCGCCGATAAACTGTTTGAGCAAAACAACCCCCTCTGGGACCAGCATAAAGGCCAGAGCTTTGGCGCCAACACACCTGTAAAGTTCATCACCCCTGAATTTGTACGCCAGGAAATTGCCGCCGGCAGGGCCATCATCCCCGCTAATATTAACCACCCGGAAAGTGAACCCATGATCATTGGCCGCAATTTTCTTGTAAAAATAAATGCCAACATCGGCAACTCCGCGGTTACCTCCAGTATAGAAGAAGAAGTGGAAAAAGCAGTATGGTCCTGCCGTTGGGGCGCAGATACCATCATGGACCTCAGCACCGGCAAAAATATCCACGAAACCAGGGAATGGATTATCCGTAATTCGCCCGTGCCCATTGGCACCGTACCTATTTACCAGGCACTGGAAAAAGTGAACGGAAAAGCGGAAGCCCTTACATGGGAAATTTTCCGCGACACATTGATTGAACAGGCAGAACAAGGTGTGGACTACTTCACCATCCATGCCGGCGTGCTGCTGAGATATATACCGTTAACAGCCAAACGCGTAACCGGCATTGTTTCCCGCGGAGGCTCCATCATGGCTAAATGGTGCCTGGCGCATCACAAGGAAAATTTCCTGTATACACATTTCGAAGAGATCTGCGAAATCATGAAGGCATACGACGTTTCATTTTCCCTGGGCGATGGATTACGCCCGGGCAGTATTGCCGATGCCAATGATGCAGCGCAGTTTGCAGAACTTGAAACCCTGGGGGAACTTACCAAAATAGCATGGAAACACTCAGTACAGGTAATGATTGAAGGCCCGGGCCACGTACCCATGCACCTCATCAAAACCAATATGGATAAGCAGCTGGAACACTGTCATGAAGCTCCTTTCTACACACTTGGTCCTTTAACCACCGACATTGCACCTGGCTACGATCATATCACTTCAGGAATAGGCGCCGCCATGATAGGCTGGTTTGGCTGTGCCATGTTATGTTATGTAACACCAAAGGAACATCTTGGGTTACCAAATAAAGAAGATGTACGGCAGGGGGTGATCACCTATAAGATCGCTGCGCATGCTGCCGACCTGGCGAAAGGCCACCCGGGTGCGCAACACAGGGACAATGCACTCAGCAAGGCCCGCTTTGAGTTCCGCTGGGAAGACCAGTTCAATCTGGCACTGGATCCGGAAACAGCCCGCTCGTATCACGACGAAACACTGCCTGCAGACGGCGCCAAAGTGGCTCACTTCTGTTCTATGTGCGGTCCCAACTTCTGCTCCATGAAAATAACGCAGGAAGTACGTGACTTCGCCGCGCAAAAAGGTTTGGAAGAAGAGGACGCCATGACTGCCGGCATGAAGGAAAAGGCCGCAGCTTTTGCAGAACAGGGCGGCGAAATTTACCTGTAGATACAGCATTTAAACACAAATATTTGATCTGGATCATCACATCACCCGAACGTATACACGAAGAAGTGGATATCCTTGCGGCCTTATTAACTACGGGAGTAGAGCGGGTACTGTTAAGAAAGCCTGGCTGGTCAGCCGGGCAGTATGCCGCTTTACTGGACAAGCTGCCGCCGGAGTGTTACAACCGCGTACTTATCCGTGATCATGGTGCGCTCGCTGCCAGGTATAGCCTCGCGGGCGTACACTGGAGCAGAGAGTGGATACAACGGTTTTTATCAGATGCTGCGACCAGTAACGAAAAAACGGCCCCAGGTGCCGGTGAAACGGAACCACTAACCAGTTATCTATCTCCGGAAAATTTTAAGGAAAACAGCACAGGTATTCATTCGCCGGAAGGTATAACGCTAACGGACAAACGCTTTCAAACATTGTTACTGAGCCCGGTATTTAACAGTATCTCAAAACCTGGCTATCATGGCCGGGTACAAGGGATGTTACCTGATAAAAACAACCGCCGGGTGCTTGCTTTGGGAGGCGTGGATCACAGCAATATACATTTATTAAAAACATGGCAATTTGATGGTGCAGCTTTGCTGGGAGCCATCTGGAAAATACCGGCGCAAGCCGTGGAACACTACTGCCGTATTCAACAACTATGGAACAAGAGCGACCTTACGTGATGAGCTTTGCCGGCCTGGATCCCAGCGGGGGCGCAGGTTTACTGGCAGATATCAAAACGTTTGAACAACACATGGTAAACGGAATGGGCGTTTGTACTGCCATCACGGTGCAAACACCTGCACAATTTATATCAGTGGAGTGGATACCGGTAACGCATATACTGGCGCAGGCAAAACCGTTGTTATGCAGTACGCGGCTGCAATACTGCAAAATAGGTATCATGCCGGATATACAGTCTTTGCTGGAGCTGGTAAGACAGGTAAAACAATTATCGCCCGGTATACGTATCATCGTGGACCCGGTATTAAAAGCGTCGGCGGGTTTCTCTTTCCACGGCAGCATTCACCAGCAGGCCTGGAAAGAACTGCTGGCCGAAATTTACCTGTTAACGCCTAATTACGACGAAGCATTGTTGTTAACAGGGCTTACGGATGGAGAAGCAGCCGCCCGGCAATTATCTGCCGGCTGCGCGGTACTGCTAAAGGGAGGTCATCATAAAAACAAACCGGGATACGATATACTTTATACCGGTGATGTGATCCATACCTTTCCTCCTGTACAGAAAGAAGTATTTCCAAAACATGGTTCGGGCTGTGTGCTGTCGGCCGCCATCACTGCTGGTTTGGCACGCGGCGTTTCACTGCCGGAAGCATGTGCTAACGGTAAAGTATATACGGAAAATTTATTGGCCAGTCATTCATCATTAACAGGATACCATCACATATGATCAGCAACTTACATTACATATCGCAACCATCGCATACCGATAATATACTCGCCGCCTGTGACGCCGGCTGCAAATGGATCCAGCTTCGTATCAAAAACGAATCACCGGCCACCGTATTGCCGCTGGCGGAGCTGGCAAAAAAAATCTGCGATCGTTACCAGGCGTCTCTCATTATCAACGACTATCCGGAGATCGCGGTAGCGGTAAATGCAGCGGGCGTACACGTAGGCAAACTGGATATGACCGTTGCCGCGGCCCATGCCATTACCGGCAGGAACATGATTGTTGGCGGCACGGCTAATACCCTTGAAGATATCCTGCAGCATGTGCAGGATGGCGCCAACTACGTAGGTGTTGGTCCGTTCCGGTTCACTACCACCAAGCAAAATCTCAGCCCCATATTGGGACTGAGCGGTTATCAATCTATCCTGCAATCTTTAAAAGAAAAAAATATAGGCATCCCCGTTATTGCCATTGGCGGTATCCTGCCGGAAGATATCCCGGCATTGATGGAAACCGGTATTCACGGTATTGCCCTCAGCGGGCTAATTACACATGCAACAGACAAACGGGCCGTTGTGAACCAGATTCATCAACAGTTAAAACAATTATCCACATGGAGCCATTAATTATTGCCGGCAGGGAATTTCATTCCCGTTTGTTTACCGGTACCGGTAAATTTTCTTCTCCCCAGGTGATGGAAAGTGCGCTGCTGGCCTCTGGCAGTGAGCTGGTCACCGTGGCGCTGAAACGGGTAGAAATGGATAATAAGGCAGATGATATGCTGCGGCACCTGTCGCATTCAAGAATACACCTGCTTCCAAATACTTCCGGCGTACGTACTGCCAAAGAAGCCGTATATGCGGCACAGTTAGCCCGTGAAGCGTTGGAAACCAACTGGATAAAGCTGGAAATCCATCCTGATCCCCGCTACCTCATGCCCGACCCGATAGAAACATTACTGGCGGCGGAAGAGCTGGTGAAACTGGGTTTCGTAGTGCTTCCTTATGTGCATGCCGACCCGGTATTATGCAAGCGGCTGGAAGATGTGGGCACTGCGGCGGTGATGCCGCTTGGCGCTCCTATTGGCAGCAATAAGGGATTGAAAACCTTCGATTTCCTGGAAATCATTATCGCACAAAGCAATATACCGGTAATTGTGGATGCAGGTATTGGCAGTCCTTCCCATGCCGCGCAGGCAATGGAAATGGGCGCCAGCGCTGTGCTGGTAAACACCGCGATAGCCGTCGCCCGTAACCCGGTGGAGATGGCCGCCGCATTTAAAGCAGGAGTGGAAGCGGGGCGCATGGCCTACGAAGCTGGTTTACCTGCCAGCAGCCAGCACGCGGTAGCTTCCAGTCCGTTGATCGCATTTCTTGATGAAGCATAATTATTTTATCATCTTATTAATCCTTCCGTATGTTTAAAAGCATATTTGATCAGTATGACTGGAACGAGGTAAAGGCCGGCATCTATGCTAAAACAGCCAGGGATGTGGAACAGGCCCTGCATAACCAGCGCCGTTCACTGGAAGATTTTGCGGCACTTATTTCCCCGGCGGCGGCGCCTTACCTCTCCCAAATGGCGGCTATCAGTCAGGCGCTCACCCGCCAGCGGTTTGGGAACACTATGCAGTTGTATATCCCGATGTATTTGTCGAACGAATGCCAGAACATCTGCACCTATTGCGGATTTAGTCTCGATAACAAGATAAGGCGAAAAACCCTCAGCTCTGCAGAAATCCTGCAGGAAACAGCTGCTATCAAAGAAATGGGGTTTGAGCATGTTTTGCTGGTAACGGGAGAAGCTAATCAGCTGGTTAGCACCGACTATTTTAAGAAGACCTTACAACTACTCCGGCCGCATTTTGCCAATATTTCGATGGAAGTGCAGCCGATGGATGAACAGGATTACCGGGAACTGGCGGAACTGGGATTACATGCAGTGTTGGTGTACCAGGAAACGTACCACCAGGACGACTATAAAAAGCACCACCCCAAAGGGCGGAAGTCCAATTTCGACTACCGCCTGGAAACGCCCGACCGGCTGGGACGCGCCGGCATTCATAAAATGGGCCTTGGCGTGCTGATAGGGCTGGAGGACTGGCGCACCGACAGTTTCTTTACTGCGCTGCACCTGGCCTACCTCGAGAAAAAATACTGGCAAACAAAATACAGTATCTCCTTTCCGCGGCTGCGGCCATTTTCAGGCGGGTTAACACCGAAAGTAGTAATGAACGACCGGGAGTTGGTACAGCTGATCTGCGCCTACCGGCTCTTCAACCAGGAAGTGGAGCTTAGTATTTCTACCCGGGAAGAGGAAAAATTCCGGAATAACATTGTGCATCTGGGCGTGACAGCCATGAGTGCTGCGTCAAAAACCAATCCTGGTGGCTATGTGGTGGATCAGCAATCGTTGGAGCAGTTTGAAATATCTGACGACCGGAGCGCCGCCACTATTGCCGGTATGCTACGGGAACAAGGATTTGAACCGGTTTGGAAAGATTGGGATCCTGCCTTCTCGGGGGACATAAAAAAGGTGGTTGGTTAGACCACCTGGTAGTTATTGTTGTTGTTTTTCATGGGGAGGTTAAAAGTAATACAAGAGATACTTCTCTCAATCATTTCAAAGATAGTATAGGCCTTTGAATTCTAAAAGCACCTGGTCAAACTGAACAAAATGAACAGCAATACTGCCATTGAACAGAACCGGTTCCTGTTCGCTGTTTTCTGGAGCTTATTTCACGGAAAATCTCCCATATCCAATATAAAAAAGGGCTGCTTCAAACGATGAGGAAGCAGCCCTGTACCGAAAATCCCGTAGTTGCCATATTACTTATTAATATAAGTATGATTGGAATTTCATGAATCTAAAAGTAATATGGCTATCCTGAACAACCGCTTAATGGGTTGATTTGAACAAAAAGAACAGACGCTACCTATCTGCACAGCATGTTACTGGCTCACCACATCGCGGTAGCTCTTGATAGTATCGTGTGCTTCCTTGAGATTTGCCTGTTGATTACCAATGATTTCCCTCATACTATAGGGCATAGCTACATCCATACTGAGGGCATCGGCGTAGGCACGCTGCACGGCATCTTCCCCATATTCACAGGAGGAAAAAAGAGAATACCGGTCCCTCCCTGTAAAGGTGGTTTTTATGGCCATCCAGGTGCGATATAGTTTCCCGCTAACAGTAGTATCAGTTTCCGCATCTGCGCCCTGCGCTCTCAATAACAGGTTTAGTTCTGCTACATATTTTAAACTGTCGTTGATCATATGTTGAAACAGTGCCTTCACATCTGCGTCATCACTGGCGTCCTGCGCTTGCTTATATCCTTCTATCCGGTCATTGTTGATTTTTACGAGATCGCTTAAAAGTGTGACCAACTTTTCCTCTTGTAACATGATCAAAAATTTATGGTTAAAAAAATAGTCTTATAATATACCCGTTTTATTTCCAAAAATGTGTCCATACTATAAAACCCTTTAGCACAAAGTATTTCCGGATGGAGAGCCTGCTATTTCCCGTCCTTTTTCTTCTCGGATGGTGGAGAAGGTTCCACAATGGAACGGCGTCAGCAATGGAAAATAGCTGTATACAAAGCGATTATCTTATTGGCATAAATTTTCTAGTACAAATAAGCGAATCAAATCCTTAAGACATGAACAGCCTTCTTTATTTAATTGCCGTAATTCTAATTATTGGATGGATACTTGGATTCTTTGTTTATTCAGCCGGTGGTTTAATACATGCCTTACTTGTGCTGGCTATTATTGCCATCCTTATAAATATAATCAGAGGCAGGGCCTTATAGGATTACGCTGCACGTTATTCTTCCCTGTCTAATTGGTGATTCGTTACCAATTGGACGGGGAATTTTTTTGTTATCCCTTCCATTAACGTCGTGATAAAAATATTTTAGCTTTTTTAAAACTGCTTTTTGCCACACCCCGTATATGGTCGTCAGGCACCTGTGCGGGCATACCTCCAGGCGCCTTTGAAACCCGCTACTGTTAGGCAACGGGGCATTGTGATCATGTATTATCTATTCACGTAAAACTTTTTCTTATGCACATTATCAAGCACCCTTCTCAGGAGGAGGGTAAGGAAGTTATGCCTAAACTGCAGCGCCGCAACTTTCTGAAATACCTCGGCATGGGCTCCGCATTTGTTACTGCTGCTACCATTGCCGCCAGCTGTAATAAAAAAGATGATAACAATATGGGCGGCTCCGGTGTGAGCCTGGGTTCAGGTGACGTAGCCGTGCTAAATTATGCTTATGCCCTTGAGCAGCTGGAGGCGGCCTTCTATACACAGGTGGTGCTTACACCCTACGCAGGTATGTCCGACACGGAACTGGATTTTTTTAAAGATATCAGAAATCATGAAATAGGGCATCGCGAGTTTTTCAAAACCGCTTTATCAACCAATGCCATCGCTGGCCTGGAGGTAGACTTCAGTTCCATTGACTTCACCAAAAGGGCCAGCGTACTGGCAACGGCTAAAGCATTTGAAGACCTGGGTGTTTCCGCCTACAACGGCGCAGGCCAGTATATTTCATCTTCTTCAACAGGATTGGTATATCTCGGTCTCGCAGGCAAAATAGTGTCGGTAGAAGCACGTCATGCAGCCTATATCCGGGACCTGATTGAGCCGGGATCATTTGCTGCCGGCGATGTAATAGATGCAAACGGACTGGATAAAAGCAGGACGCCGATAGACGTTTTCAACATTGCCAAAACGTATATCAAAACCAGGATCAATACAAACACATTACCTAAGTAAAGCAACTGCTATTATTATTTTATCTGTTTAAATCTGATCATATGGACCTGTTCAATATTTTCAAGGAAATCGAAAAAATCGATCCTGATGTATACGACCGGCTGGATTCCCGCCGCAATGCCATGAAACAATTTACCAATATCAGCGGTAAAATTGCACTCGCAGCTATTCCGTTTGCACTGGGCAGCATGTTTAATAAAACATATGCGCAATCTACCGGCACTTCGGTAGCAGATGTATTGAAATACGCCCTTACACTGGAATATCTTGAAGAGGCTTTTTATGTAAAAGGGGTAGCCACGCCCGGCCTGATACCTACCGCGGCTGCAACTGCCGCCCTCACCACCATCAGGAACCATGAAACCGCTCACGTTATTTTTTTGAAAAGTGTGCTCAGTAACATGGGTGGCGCGCCTGCCAGCCCTGCGTTCGACTTCACCGCCGGTGGCACCTTCCCCGCCGTTTTTACCGATTACAATTTCTTCCTGGCTATCGCACAAACATTTGAAGATACCGGCGTTCGCGCCTATAAAGGCCAGGCAGGAAACTTATCAGGAAATAATACGGTGCTCACGGCGGCACTGAATATACATTCTGTGGAAGCACGCCATGCAGCCCATATCCGGATGATGCGCAGGGCATTGGGTACGCTGGGTGCTTCCCCTGCACTTAAACCCTGGATCACGCTGAATCAAAGCGGCATCGCTACTACCGCGGTAAATCCTTCCTATGCAGGAGAGGAGTTAACCATGCAGGCAGGGGTGGACATTGCCGCATTGGGTGGTAACATCGGGGCTAACAGCGCATCAGAAGCATTTGATGAACCATTGTCGATGGCGCAGGTATTACCCATTGCTTCTTTGTTTATAAAATCTTAAGTACGCTATATAGTTGGTCAGATGTAGAAAAGGCTGGCTCTTTCGGGCCGGCCTTTCCGTGCGCATAACAAATCCTTCATGCAGCGCGGCGATCTGAATGCAGGAGATTTCCTAACTTGCCGTCATGAAAAAATACCTGCTTTTTCTGATCCTCCCTGTACTGGCGGGCATCTTCAGCTGCAACACCACCCGTAAAGCGGCTACCGCTGCCAATACCATCGGCCAGCTAAAATTTATCGGTGAATATATTGTTCCATATAACCTTCCTTTCAATGGTACGGTAACCGGTGGTTTATCCGGTATCGATTACGCCCCTTCCTCCGGGCAATATTATCTTATTTGTGATGACCGCTCCGCACTGAACCCGGCGCGTTTTTATACCGCCCGGCTTTACTTTTCCGATAAATCATTCGACAGTATAAAGTTCACAGGTGTTACTCCTTTGTTGCAACCCAACGGACAGCCTTATCCCGATACCAAAACCAATCCCTCGCTTACGCCCGACCCGGAAGCGATGCGGTATAATAGTAAAAAGCAACGACTGATGTGGAGCAGCGAAGGCGAACGCATTGTAAACGAAAAAGATACCATTCTTACCAATCCGGGTATTTATGAGATCCGCATGAACGGGCAATACCTGGATTCATTCGCGCTGCCATCGCAATTCAGGATGCAGGCCACAGAGAACGGGCCACGCCGCAATGGTGTATTTGAAGGACTGGGATTTACCCCCGGTTATAAATACCTGTATGTGAGCCTGGAAGAACCCCGTTATGAAGATGGTCCGAGAGCCGAAGTAGGGCAGGGCGCCTATACCCGTATCCTTAAATTTGACAACAACACCCGGCAACCGGTGGCGCAATATGCGTATAAACTAGAGCCGGTGGCGTTTCCCGCCATTCCTGAAAATGCGTTCAAAGTGAATGGCATTTCAGATATCATGGTGTTGGACAATAATAAAATATTAACCATTGAAAGGTCATTTTCCAGTGGCGTAAAGGATTGTACCATTAAAGTGTTTATCACCGATCTTAGCAATGCTACTGATATCAGCGGTATTAATTCCCTGCAGGCGGATACCCGTTTTAAGCCAGCGGCCAAAACGTTACTGCTGGATTTTGTGCACCTTGGGAAATATATAGATAACATTGAAGGCGTTACTTATGGTCCTGTTTTGCCTAACGGGCATCGGAGCCTGGTGTTCGTAGCAGATAATAATTTTTCTGATAAAGAAGAAAACCAGTTTTTCCTGTTCGAAGTTATCCCGTAAAACAATAATGACCACCGGTTGTTTATAATCAGAAAACCCCCGATATGAAACACTTGCCACTATTGTTGCTGCTGGTAGTCCTGGCTGCCTGTCAGCATTCCGGCGCCAAAACCGGCCAGCCGGATAGTATAGCAGTAAACTCTCCTTCAGACACTGCCTCCGGCGTTACTTATTCAGGAATGTTGCCCTGTGCTGATTGTGAGGGCATTGTTACGGAGCTGACCCTCCAAAGGCCACCGGATGATCATTTCACATTAAGAGAGACCTACAAGGGGAAGAACCAGACCTTTGCCAGTGAAGGCATTTATACCATTGTGCATGGCACCGCTGTTGACCCGGGAGCTACCGTGATTCACCTCAATCCCAATAAAGACAGAAACCTCCAGCGCTATTACCAGCAGGTGAATGAAAATGAGCTGTTGTTACTGGGTGCCGACCAGAAAACTATACAAACCAGCCTTAATTATACCCTGAAAAAGGTACTTTAATATTAAAGGAAGATAGAAGGAAGATGGGGAGCCGGTTTAAAATAAACCGGCTCCCCGCATTATATCAAAAAAGTCGCTTAAATTTAGCGGTGACCTGTGACCTTTTATCATTCTAACTTATTATGAATCGAATTCGGGGCTATCTGATTTTATGTTTATTCTTCTCTATACATACCTATGCCAAAGCACCGGTAGACAGTCTTCTGAAGGAGCTGAACAAGGTGATGGCGAAATCGGCTGCTTATGATTCCATTAAACTCCGTGGAATTGACAGCATAAAACTTACCCGGCAGGTGGCAGGCAATGATCCTGCCCGCCAGTACCTTATTTGCCGGCAATTATATAATGCTTACAAGGTATTTAATTTCGATTCCGCATTTACATATGCCCAGCAGCTGCAGGTATTGGCCGGCCAGTTGCATGATCCGGTATTGTTAACCGATGCCCGGATTAAGCTGGGATATGTTTTATTGTCATCGGGCATGTTTACAGAAACTGCTGCTTTTATTAATACCATTGACCCTACCGGCGCTCCGGATAGTATCCGGGTGGAGTTTTTCCTGATGAAGAGCCGGTTGTATTTCGACCTGGCAGACTATAACCAGGATAAGTATTATACCCCCGCCTATATTAAAGTGGCCAGTACATTTGTGGATTCTGCCCTCCACCTGATGCGTCCCAACTCTGTTGAGTACCGATACAATAAAGGATTGCAGCTATTCAAGCTGGGTAACATTCCGGCAGCGCTGGCCATTTTCCCGGATCTGAACCAGCCTGGTATTTCAGGGCGGCAACTGGCCATATTGGCCTGCACCCTGGGCTCTATTTATGATGCAGCCGGTAATAAGGATACCGCCATCAGCCTGATGGCCAGGTCGGCCATTGCGGATCTGCAGACTTCCACCAAAGAAACGATGGCCGCCTACAGCCTGGCAACCCTGCTTTTTGAAAGAGGTGATGTAAAGAATGCATCTCATTGTATTGAGCGGGCTATTTCGGAAGCGGTGTTTTACGGTGCAAGGCAAAGAAAGGTAATGGTAAGTAGTATTTTACCAATAATTGAGCATGAACGAATCATTACAGCAGAAGAAAGAACCAAGTCACTGCTGATCTATGCCGCTATTGTGACCCTGTTGCTGGTTGCGTTGGTGATATTGGCCATTACGGTGTTCCGGCAGGTACAAAAATTAAAAACCGCGCAGCGCATTATTACCGCAGCCAATCTTAAACAACAGGAAATCAACAACCAGTTGCTCGAAGCCAATAAAATTAAAGAGGAGTACGTGGGGTATTGTTTTAACATCAATGCTTCCTACATCGGTAAAATAGAAAAGCTAAAACAGAATCTTGAGCAAAAATTAACGGATAATAAGCCTTCAGAGCTAAGGTTCCTTGTAAATAATATCAATATCCGCCAGGAGAGAGAGGAACTATTTACCAGCTTCGACCGGGTATTCCTTAAAATATTCCCACATTTTGTGGCCGAGTTCAACGCGCTTTTTGACAAGGAGAACCAGGTGATCCTGAAAGAAAACGAACTGCTGAATACAGACATCCGGATTTTCGCGCTGATCCGTATCGGTATCAACGACAACGAAAAAATTGCCCGTATCCTGGAGTATTCTGTGAACACTATTTATGCCTATAAAACCAGGATCAAAAAGCGCGCGCTTATTCCAAGCGAAGAGTTCGAAACCCATATTATGAGCATTAAAGCCTTGTAAAAAGCGGGAAAAACCGTCTCACGCCATTAATATATTAATTATTTATATATAATCATAACCGTCTGATTATCAAAATTTTTTGTGAGATAATTTTGGTTTATTCGGCTTTATTTTCTATATTTTAACTGTAAAACTTGTTACCCTGCTGATTGATTTTTTACTTTGAATCAGTAGAATGATAATACCAAAACTCTAAATTCTAACAGGAGAACTAAAAACCACTAAAGAAGACAGAACGGCTAAGGTCGATTTAAAAAAACAAACATTATCCACGTTGACAAATTGCGGGCATCCCCGGCAAACAACGCCTTATTTCCATTATTAAAATTTAATGAAAAACATTTAATCCACGGAAGCAGTATTACATAACTGCTCAAAAAATCCACTTTATGTTTAAAACAAGATCCATCAAGAATCTTTTTTTGTGCTCATTGCTTTTAGCAATACAAGGTATAGTAGGTGCACAGAACAAGACCATTACCGGTAAGGTCACTGACAGGAACGGCGTTGCTATCCCAGGCGCTACTGTTCAGATAAAAGGTACCAAAAGCGGAACATCCGCCGATGCCGATGGGGTTTTTAAAGTAACTGCACCACCTGAAGCCTCCGCGCTGATCATCACTTTTATAGGATATGCCACCCAGGAAGTGAGCATTGCTGGTAAAACAACTATAAACGTACAGCTGGCACAGGAAAATACAACCCTCACTGATGTGGTGGTAGTAGGCTATGGTACCTCCCGTAAAAAGGACATTACCGGCGCTATAGCCCAGGTGAAAGCCGCTGATTTTAATAAGGGTATCACCTCCGCTCCCGATCAGCTGATCCAGGGTAAAGTATCCGGATTGATGATACTGAATAATAACGGTGCTCCCGGCGCCTCCGCCACGGTAAGGATCAGGGGCGTATCTTCTGTCCGTACTGGTAACCAGCCGCTTTATGTGGTGGATGGAGTACCCCTGGATGGCCGTGTGGCCCGCCCTTCCCTGAACCTCACAGGATTGGGACAAACACCGGACGCCAACCCGCTCAACTTTATCAACAGTAATGATATTGCGACCATGGAAGTATTGAAAGATGCTTCTGCCACCGCGATATATGGTTCCCGTGGTTCAAACGGCGTAATCATTATCAATACAAAAAAAGGAGTAACCGGTCCTACGGTAGTAGACGTAAACTACTCTGTAGGGATGAGCAACATCATGAGAAAGCTTGATGTACTCAATGCAGATGAATACCGTGCTGCCTTAAAAGAATACAATCTTACCGGCGACGGCGGCGGTAGCTCCGACGGACTTGGCTCTATCCTCAGAACAGGCGTTACCCAAAATGTACAGGTAGCAATGAGCGGTGGAAGTGAAACCAGCCGCTACAGGGCATCCTTTGGCTTACAGGACCAACAGGGTATTGTGAAGAAAACAGGCATGAAGAAATACACCGCTTCCCTCAGTGGCCAGAACAAATTCCTGGAAAGCAAACAATTGGGAATTGACTACGGCATCATGGCGGCACAAACCAGTGAACAATTGGCGCCTATTTCCAATAACGCCGGTTTCACCGGAAGTCTGATCGGTCAGGCATTACAATGGAACCCAACAGTTCCATTGACTAAACCCGACGGATCACTGAACATCCTCGCTAAAAACCAGGCGATCAACCCAATGAACATGTCGCAGGGTTATAACGATAAAGCCAACATCAGTTATATCCTGGCAAGTATTTCCCCGTACTTCAAATTCAATGACAACTGGGAATACCGCATGATGTACAGCGTAAACCACCAGGTAGGGCAAAGAAGGGCATCCCTGGATTCTTCCATTAACATCGACCAGGTACTGGGAGAAGGTATTGCCGCTTATAATACCGCAGAGCTGACTACCCAGTTATTCAATAATACCTTGAACTACACCAAAGAGTTTTCCGGTGGCTGGAATCTCGGCGCAATGGTGGGCTATGAATATCAGAAATTTGCTTACTCCGGTGTAGGTATCGGCGCAAGAGGCTTTCCTACTAACGCGGTAGATTACACGGATATCCTCCAGACACCTGAACAGGTGAATACCAACATCAACTCTTTCCGTAATCCTAGCTCAGAGCTGCAGTCTTTCTTTGGCAGGGTAACTATAAATGCAAAAGATAAATATCTCCTCACTGCTACAATGAGGGCAGATGGTTCCAGCAAGTTTGGCTCCAACAACCGTTATGGTTACTTCCCTTCCTTTGCAGCCAAATGGAATATTTCCAACGAAGGCTTCATGAAGGATAACACCTTCTTCAGCAACCTGGGATTAAGAGCCGGTTATGGTATCACTGGTAACCAGGAATTTCCTGCCGGTGCGGCACAAGCTCAGTACGGTTTAACCACCGGCGGCAAAGCCAGTCTCATCAACGTACCAAATCCAGACCTGAAATGGGAAGAATCCAAACAACTGAACGTTGGTGTTGATTTCGGATTCCTCAAAGGCCGGATAAGCGGTACCGCGGACTACTTCCTGAAAAACACCACCAACCTGTTGTTCAGCTTCCCGGCTATTCAACCGGCGCCAGCCTCCAGTTACTGGATCAACTTACCAGGTAAAGTAATGAATACGGGTGTGGAACTGTCTCTTAAAGGAAATATCATCCAGTCTAAAAACTGGCTGTGGAACCTGGGTGTAAACGGTACCTGGCTGAAAAATGAAATGTCTGGTTATTCCGGTCCTACGGTTAATACCGGTTCCATCGACGGACAAGGCGTATCCGGTGTAACCTCACAGCGCCTGGCGAACGGCTACCCGTTAAATACATTCTATCTCCGCAGATTTGAAGGCTTCGATGATAAAGGGGTGAGCATTTATTCCGATAACGGCAACACCCTTTATTACATGACAAACCCGAATCCGAAAGTATTACTGGGTATCAACACAGAAGTAGCCTATAAAAAATGGAGCCTTTCTGCCAGCTCTCACGGCGCCTTTGGTTTCCAGGTGTATAACAACACTGCCAACACGGTATTACCCATCGGTAATCTTGGCTCCAGGAACATCGCCAAAGCACTGGTTGGTAACGGCGAAGCACAAACGAACTCTCCCGCCGCTTCTTCCCGCTACCTGGAAAACGGTAACTTCCTGAAACTGGATAACCTGACTATCTCCTATAACCTAGGTCCTGTGGGTAAGGTTTTCAAAGCTGCTGCCGTATCCCTGACTGGTCAGAACCTGTTTGTAATTACAAAGTATACTGGATTTGATCCGGAAGTAAATACCGATAAAAACATAAATGGTGTAAGTTCATTTGGTATAGAATACTCTCCATACCCAACTGCAAGAACCTTTATGCTTGGTGTACAGTTTACCTTATAATCTACTTCTAAAAAAAGACCACAATGACGACTCAACATATAATTAAAACAGCCATAGTAATAGCCAGTGCCATTGGTTTCACGGCTTGTAGCTTAAATGAAGACCTGGGGAGCAACCTGAATCAGCAGCAGGCAGATTCACTGATCAAAGCATCCCAGCTGCTGGGATCTGCTTACGATAACCTTCAGAATGCCTACCAGGATTTTTCGCAGACATGGGGCATGTCTGAAATCAGTACCGATGAAGCGCTCGGACCCACACGTGGCGGCGACTGGGATGATAACGGTGTATGGCGCGCTCTTCACCAACACCAGTGGACACCGGATCACTCACATATTCAGAATACCTTCAGCGCCCTGTTGCTGGAACAGTTCAGCGCTACCAATGTATTGAATTTCCATCCTTCACCAAGACAGGAAGCAGAAGCACGTTTTCTGCGTGCCTTCTCAATGTTTGCGGTGATTGACCTGTACGGTCAGGTACCCTATCGTGAGCCGGGCGAAAACCTGCTGAAGCCACCAAAAGTTTTCAAGGCTGCCGAAGGATTGGACTTCATTGTCTCTGAATTGAATGCTATCCTGCCCAACCTGCCGGACAGGGTTACAGCCAAGGATGCTTATGTAGCCAGCCAGGATGCGGCCCGTTTCCTGCTGATGAAGATATATCTGAATAAGGGTGCTTTCCTGAACAGAAAAGCACCCACCTTCGATGCGGCAGATATGCAAAAGGTGATTGCCCTGGCCGACCAGATAACAGCCAGCGGTTATACCCTCCAGGCGAAATATTTCGACACCTTTGCAAGGGATAACGATGCAAAATCCACCGAAAATATCTTTACACAACTGAATGGCCCCGGGGTTAGTAATAACCGTAGCGGCAATAACGTTTACTGCCGTTGGATGTGTACCCTGCACTACAGCCAGAACCCCAGCGGATGGAATGGGTTTACCACTTTATCTGATTTCTACGATTCATTCGAAGCAACGGATACCCGCAGAGGCGGCGACTATGCAGGCGTTACAAATGTTTCCGGTTTGAAAGTAGGTTTCCTTTTGGGCCAGCAATATGATCAGACCGGTAAGAAGATCCTGGATAGAAGCAACCGCCCGCTTATCTTCACCCGCGAAGTGGAATTGAGAGCCACCGGCACGCAAGTGGAAATGTCTGGTATCAGGGTAGTGAAATATCCTCCTGACATGGGTTCCAGCGGTAGCAATGCCACCAACGACTTCGTATTTTTCCGTTATGCAGATGCGGTGCTGATGAAAGCTGAGGCGCTGATCAGAACCGGCAATACCGCGGCAGCACTCCTGATTGTAAATGACCTGCGTTCGAAACGCGGCGCTACGCTATTCACCAGCATTGATCTCACCAAGATGCTTGCTGAAAGAGGCCGTGAATTATATTGGGAAGGCTGGAGAAGAATGGATCTGATCCGCTTTGGTAAATACCTGGACGCATGGCAGCTGAAAACTGTAAGCGATCCAAAATACCTGCTGTTCCCGATTCCAACCAGTGATCTTGCTGTAAATCCAAACCTGGTACAAAACCCGGGCTACTGATAATTATTCTTTTGTTGCGGGCAGGGCTATCCGGCCCTGCCACCGCAGCAAATCCTTCTCCCAAAATATATTTTATACCTGCTACGCATTACATAGCTAATGCGACAGGGGAGTTTTTTGCGTAGCAATTCAATTATTCTTATGTATACAAAAGCTCTGCTAAGGCGCTCAGGATGGATTTTACTGCTTTCCTGCCTGTCGGCCCAGGCACAAAACCAGGTAAAAAAGATCGGTAAAATAAATACGGTCAGCATCTCAGGGCAACAGATAAAAATCAGTGCGGAAAACGCGTTCGCGGAAATCACCGTGTACAGTCCTTCTGTGGTCCGTGTAAGAATGGATCAGCATCCGCTTGCGGCAGATTTTTCTTATGCGGTAATTGCCAAACCAACCACCACCCGGTTGCAGACTACACAAAACAACAATGAAATCAATGTAACCACGGATTCCCTTCAACTGCGTATTTCTAAAAATCCTTTTGCCATCCGCTTTCTTACCCTTTCGGGAGAAATGATTAATGAGGATGAAGAAGGATTGACTACTTCCTGGATCGGCGATGAAGTAACCACCTACAAGAAAATGCAGGAAGGGGAACGGTTTATTGGTCTTGGCGAAAAAACCGGTAACCTCGACCGTAAAGGAGAAGGCTATACGAACTGGAACTCTGATAAGTTTGGCTATGCTGCCAACCAGGATCCCATATACGCCACCATCCCTTTTTACGTGGGGATACATCATCATATCAATTACGGTATTTTCTTTGACAATACCTTCCAGAGCGATTTTAACTTCGGCGCCAGCAACAACCGCTTTTCTTCTTTTGGCGCAAGGGGAGGAGAGATGAATTACTATTTCATCTATCACCCACAAATGGCGGATATCATTACGTCTTATACCAATCTTACCGGCCGCATGCCCATGCCGCCGCTGTGGAGCCTCGGATACCAGCAGAACCGCTACAGTTACTACCCCGACACCGAAGTATTACGGATTGCGCAAACCCTGCGGGAGAAAAAAATCCCGGCAGATGGTATTACCCTCGACATCCATTACATGGACGCCTACAAACTGTTTACCTGGAACAAAAACCGTTTCCCCAATCCCCAACAACTCAGCAAACAGCTGAATGATATGGGATTTAAACTTACCGTAATTGTAGATCCAGGCATAAAAGTAGAAGAAGGTTATGCTGCTTACGAGAGTGGAAAAAAAGAAAACATCTTTATCAAATATAGCGACGGACAAAATTATACCGGGCAGGTATGGCCCGGCTGGTGCCACTTCCCGGACTTTACCAGTGGAAAGGGCCGCGACTGGTGGAAAGGCCAGATAAAATCGTATATGCGTGACGGTGTGCGTGGTATATGGAACGACATGAATGAAATTGCCACCTGGGGCCAAAAGATGCCTAACAACGTGATCTTTGATTACGAGGGGCATCCGGTAACCCACCAGCAGGCGCACAATGTATATGGTCTTGAAATGGTACGTGCCAGCTATGAAGGCTCCAGGGAGGAATTAAAGAAACGCCCGTTCCTGTTAACCAGGGCCGCTTACGCAGGCTCGCAGCGCTACAGTGCTATCTGGACCGGCGACAACCGCGCGGAAGAAGATCATATGTTGCTGGGAGTTCGCCTGATGAACAGTTTGGGTGTTAGCGGCATGCCTTTCTCAGGTATGGACATAGGCGGTTTTACCGGCAACGCTACCGTGAGTCTGTATGCCCGCTGGATGCAGATCGGCGCCTTCATTCCTTACTACCGTAACCACACAGGGGTAAATACCAAGTCGTCCGAACCATGGGCATATGGCGAAGAGGTGCTGGAAATTTCCCGCAATTATGTAAACCTGCGTTACCGCTTGCTTCCCTACCTCTACAGTTCGATGTTTGAAGCAACACGTACCGGCATGCCCGTTATGCGTACGCTGGCGCTCACCAATACCTTTGACGCCAATGTTTACGACACCCGTTTCCAGAACCAGTATGGGTACGGGAATGCCTTTATGGTGGCGCCCTTTGAAAGCACAAAAGAATTCGGCTCCATCTATTTCCCGGAGGGAAAATGGTATAACCTTTATAACGACACCATCACCGCCGGGAAGCAGGAAGTTGTTACGCCGCTGAATATAAAATCCCTGCCGGTATATGTAAAAGAAAGCAGTATCATCCCGATGCAATCGTTGATACAAAATACTTCCGAAAAGCCGTCAGATACGCTTTTCCTGCACATCTACAAAGGTGATAAACAAAATACCTTTGTTTATTATGAAGATGACGGAGAAACTTTTGATAACGAGAAAGGAGTGTATTATCAACGGACTATCGCTTATCATCCCGCGGATAAAAAAATTATCCTGGAAAAAGTAAGTGGCAGTTATGCATCGAAATTTCACCACATTAAATTATTACTCCACGGATTTGGGGACCAAAAAAGTATAACCGTTAATGGTAGTCCGCTATCGTTAGTGTCAACTGGTTATTCTTTCCTTTCACCTATATCACGCTTTGATCCGCAAGGATCCTCGATTCCCGCAGAGCGTTGCACTGTACAGCAGGCAACCTTTGATAATGGTAATCAGTTAATTAACGTGGATTTGTAATAATAAGAACGGCCTCCTGGATTTTCCGGGGGGTCTTCTTTATATTTGGGCATGAAATACTTGCCTTTTCTGCTGTTGCTGTTCTTTTCAGCCTGTATATATAGCGCCCGCCAACATAATACAACGGTTA
This sequence comes from Chitinophaga sp. W3I9, assembly GCF_050434025.1. NCBI lineage: Bacteria > Pseudomonadati > Bacteroidota > Chitinophagia > Chitinophagales > Chitinophagaceae > Chitinophaga > Chitinophaga sp. W3I9. The sequence goes on along the minus strand of NZ_JBNPWC010000001.1, from coordinate 884,605 downwards.
CGATCGCAGATGATACCATCCCTTCTGATATAGACTCTCTAATCCATCTTTACAAAGCATTTGAACAGGACACCCTGGAAATTTTACCCGGCGCTTTTGGTGATCCTGACACCTGGCATTTTAAAGGTACTGCCATCGATAGCCAGCTACAGCCGTTGCTGAGCGATCGCAGGTATAATGAAGATTATCTTTTTTACGCCTGCTATAAATTCAACCTGAATGCCAATACAATTGGCCTGGTTACCAGGTCTCCTTCTGAATACGAATCTTCTTCCGTTAAACTGTTTGCTTACCATAAGAAAACCAAAACCATCACCTTTGAAACTGAGCTGGCAGAAGAATTTGGCGACGCCGGTGATGTGCTGATAAAAAAGTCCTGGCTGTATCATTCTCCGGACAATGGCTGGCAGGCGATCCTGGAAAATTTCAGCTCCAGTCAGTATGGGGTTCCCGAAGATACCGTTGCCGTAGAATCCTATGATTACTATCATTTAACCTGGAATGGCAGCAAAATAGATACGCTCAGCACCGATAGTTCCGCCTTGGTGCAGGTATATAAACTGATGCCGGCAAATAAAAAATAGCGCTTGTTTGCTACCGCTTTTTACTATTATATTTGGGATGTCCTGCACCCTTACCTTCACTTTCACCTTAAAGCCGTCAATATGAACTTTAGTATTATCACTCCGGCAGATGGAGCATATGATCAGTGGAACGATCGTGGTGCGAACCTGAGATGGAAGGGGCATCCTTCCGGGATCATTCCTGTAACTACTGTCGATGAACTGAAAGACGCGCTGCAATATGCAGTGGACAATAGCAAGCGGGTAGTGGTACGCGGTGGCGGCCACTGTCTTGAAAATTTTGTAGGTGATCCTGCTGTAGAAATAGTGATTGATATTTCCAACATAAAGGGGATCCGCTATGATGAAGGAATGAATGCGATTGAGGTGATGGCAGGTGCAACATTGGGAGAGGTGTTTGAAACACTGGACCGCGAGTGGGGTGTTTTACTCCCGGCCGGACAGCATCCGGCCATCGGGATAGGAGGGCATATATCCGGAGGGGCTTTTGGCTTTCTGCATCGTCACCATGGGCTGGGAGCCGATTACCTGTATGCAGTAGAAGTGCTTTGGGTAAATAATGAGCGGCAGGTGGAAAAGGTGATTGCTACAAGGGAAGAAACAGATAGTAACCGTGAACTCTGGTGGGCGCATACAGGAGGTGGTACCGGCAATTTCGGGATTGTTACCCGTTATTGGTTCCGGGCACCCGGTGTAACAGCGCGTGATCCTTCCCTGTTACTACCCAAGTCGCCGGAAGTACTGGAAACAATGGAGATGGAATGGGACTGGGATCAGATAGATGAGCGGGTATTTAAACAATTGCTGGACAATTTCGGAGAGTGGGGTAAGATGCACAGCAGTACAGACACGGAGGCCGGCAGGCTGTTTGCCACGCTTTACCTCTCCAATAAGGTGACTGGTAAAATTATGTTGAAGGCTGTGTTATCCGATTGTCCGGAAGAAATAGCAGAAGAATTTGCAGCCGCAGTTTCCGCAGGCATGGGTATAACAGGAAGAGCTATACGAAAACCGATGCGTTGGGTGGAATTTGCGTTACAGCCTTTTCCGGATATTTTCATAGACATGCGGGTTGCTTTCAAAGTAAAAGATGCCTTGCTACGTGCACCCTATACAGCCGCACAAATCGGAACCATATACCGGCATCTGACGGAGCATAATGATGTGCCGGGAGGTTCTGTTGGCGTCGCTTTTTTTGGTGGCAAGATGAATGCTGTAGCGGCGGATGCTACTGCATTCCCACAGCGGGACTCGATTTTAGCCACTGCCTGTACATCCGGCTGGTTAGATGCGGCAGATGAAGCGAAGTCTGTTGCATGGACCCGTAATATTTATCAGGAGCTGTTTGCAGCAACAGGCGGAGCACCTGTACCCGGGGAGCAAACAGGCGGATGTTTGATTGCCCATCCCGATGCTGATATGGCGGATGAACAATTTAATAAATCAGGTGTGCCGTGGCATGTGTTTTACTACCAGGATAATTATGAGCGGCTTCAGCGTGTAAAAAGAAAGTGGGACCCGTGCGGAATATTCCGGCACAGGCTGGGTGTGGAAGGGATATAAGCATCTATTTAAAATTCCTGGCTTCAGAAAATAACGTCGCGGATATTTCATCCGTTTTTGATGGTGGTTGCATTAGCGGAGTTGTTGTTTTTGAAGGAAGTAGCTGACGCAAGAATTTAGACAAATCGTAACAACAGGATACAATAATGTGAACCACCTCGCCTTCGCGTTGCAGGGTACCTTCCACCATCAGCAACCTGGCCTGCAGGATTTCTTTACGATACTTATCAAACAGTTGTTGAAAGACCACCAGGTTACTGCAACCCGTTTCATCTTCGATAGTGATAAAGCAAACACCCTTAGCGGTGCCCGGTCGTTGGCGTACCAGTACAAGACCCGCTACCTTCACTGCTGCGCCATTTTTTACGCCATCCAGTTCTTTTGCGGAGAGGATATGCAGCAACTGTAATTTTTCCCGGACAAAGCTTACAGGATGTGCTTTCAAAGACAAGGTGGTGGTGCTGTAATCGTGTACAACATGTTCTGATACCGTCATTTCCGGTAGCTGCACATGGGTTTCTGCAGCGCTTTCAGATGGCTGGCCTGTGAAAATACCAACAGGTCGGTCGTGAAGTGCGGAGACCTCCCAGAGTGCCTGACGGCGATCAAGTCCCATCGACCGGAAGGCATCTGCATCTGCCAGTTTCTCCAGCGTGATCAATGTAACACCTGCATCCCGCAGTGCATGGATGGTGGTATAGCCTGTACCCCGGCGGTCAATTAATGACTGTACATCCTCCTGGCCGAGGCCTTTTATCTGTCGGAAGCCGAGGCGCAGCGCGCATAATTTCCCTGTTTTTTCTTCCAGTATATTATCCCAGAGAGAAAGATTTACATCTGCAGGTCTTACTTCCACACCATGTTTACGGGCATCAATAACAATTTGTGCCGGCTGATAAAAGCCCATGGGCAAACTGTTTAACAATGCGCAGGCAAAAACATCCGGGTAATGACATTTGAGCCAACTGGAAACGTACACCAGCAGGGCGAAGCTGGCGGCATGGCTTTCAGGGAAACCATAACTTCCAAACCCTTCCAGCTGCTTAAAAACACGTAGGGCAAAATCGGCGTCGTATCCATTTTTCACCATGCCTTTTACCAGTTTTTCCCGGAACCGGCTTACCTGTCCGGCTGCCTTGAAAGTGGCCATGCTTCTCCGGAGTTCATCTGCTTCCGATGGAGTAAAGCCAGCAGCTACTATAGCAATTTTCATCGCCTGTTCCTGGAACAGGGGAACTCCTAACGTTTTTTTTAAAATTTCTTTCAGTTCAGGAGAGGGGTAATCCGGCTTTTCCTCTCCATTGCGACGGCGCAGATAAGGATGCACCATATCGCCCTGGATGGGTCCAGGTCTTACAATCGCTACTTCAATAACCAGGTCATAAAAGCAGGTGGGCTTTAGCCGTGGTAGCATGGATTGTTGCGCACGGCTTTCGATCTGGAATACACCAATAGTATCGGCATGGCCTATCATTTCATACACATCAGGATCATCCTGCGGTACGCTTGCCAGGGTAAGAGGACGATTGTGATGCGTTTTTGCCAGGTCGAAAGCTTTGCGGATACAGGTAAGCATGCCGAGGGCGAGCACATCTATCTTAAGAAAGCCAAGAACATCGATATCATCTTTATTCCATTCAATACAGGTTCTGTTTTCCATGCGTGCATTCAGAATAGGACACAGATCAGAGAGGGCGCCTTGTGTGATAACAAAGCCACCGGTATGCTGCCCCAGCTGACGAGGAAAACCGATGAACTCCTGCGTGAGTTCCAGCATCTTCCGCAGATGCGCATCACTGGGATCAAATCCCTGTTCTGCAAGGCCTTCCCCTTCCAGCCATTTGGCGGTAAAATCCCATACGGAAGCAGAAAGACGATTGATAGTATCAACAGACAAGCCCATTGCTTTTCCTACATCGCGGATAGCCCCCTTTTGTCTTTGTTGGGTAACAGTGGCTACAATGGCGGCGCGGTGGCGACCATACTTTTCATAAATGTATTGAATCACTTCTTCCCTGCGTTCATGTTCGAAATCCACATCAATATCAGGGGGCTCGTTACGGGCGGAGGAAATAAACCGTTCAAACAGCAGGTCAATTTTTGTAGGATCTACAGCAGTAATGCCCAGGCAATAACAAACCGTTGAATTTGCTGCTGAACCGCGGCCCTGGCAAAGAATTCCCTGCTGCCTCGCAAAACGGACGATGTCATATACGGTGAGGAAATAAGATGCGTAATTCATCTCTTTTATAAAAGAGAGTTCATAGTGAATCGCAGTAGTAATTTTTTCAGGGATATCATCTCCGAAGTACTCCCTGGCGCCTTCCCATGCTAAATGTGTAAGTTCTTCCAGTGGTGCGCGGCCATTGCTGGTAATTTCTTCCGGGTATACATATTTAAGTGTATCAAGAGAAAAACAACAGCTTTCTGCAATCTCTTTTGTACGCAGGATCGCATCAGGATATTGCCGGAAGAGGCGTAACATTTCCTGTTGTGGCTTTAAGTATCTTTCTGCGTTTTCATGCAAACGATAACCCGCGGTATAAATGGTACATTTCTCCCTGATACAGGTTACAATATCCTGCAGCTGCCGACGTTCGGGGATATGATAATGTACATCGCCGGTAGCTACTAAAGGAATATTATATTGAGAAGATAACTGTGAAAGACGGTGTAACTTTTTAAAATCATCTCCCTGATAAGAGCGGGTGGCAGCAAGATAGAGGTTTGTTCCCAGTACCTCCCGGTACTCTTTCATAGCTACGCTGAAGGCGTCATCAAATTCAAATCTTTCATTCAGGGTTGCGGGTGGTAATGCAATAAATTTCATGCCGGCGGCATGTTCAAATACATCTGTTTTGTATAAGTGACATTGTCCTTTTTCTGCTCTCAGATTGCCTTTGGTGAGCAATGCAGAAAGGCGTCCGTATGCCTGTGTATCAGTGGGATAAGCAAGTAAGGAAGGTCCATCCAGCAGATCGATCCGGCAGGCGGGTATGATGCGTATCCCGCTGGTTTTTGCAGCTGCATGTCCGCGAACAATACCAGCAAGACTATTTCGGTCTGTAATCGCTATTTCTTTATAACCCAGTGCTGCAGCCTGTTCTACCAGTTCTCCCGGGTGTGACGCGCCTCTTAAAAAGCTAAAGTTGGTGGTGATCTGTAATTCTGTGTAGCTCATATCTCCTCTTTTTTCTCACGCAAAAAAACCATGAATAAACCAGGCATGGGGTTTATCACCGGTATAATGCCCCAGCCTGAACAGCCAGTAACGGCTGCCAGCATCATCTTCCACTACATAATAATCCCGGTGCTGTCCTTGTTGCAGCCACCATTCACTTTCAATCCGTTCAGGGCCATCCGCTTTCTTTACTTTATGTACTTTTCCTTTATAACGGAAATGCATCGGTGGATAATCGGGTATGGGCGCCGCTACTTCTATCGGTTCAGGTTTGGAAAGCAGTTGAATGGGACGGGGCCTGTCTGTTTTCCATGAAGTAGCTGTTTTTTCAATAAGACTGGTAACGGGTTTAACGGACCACTCCGGCCAGTGATGTTCAGCAGGCAGATAGCGGTGAACAGTTCCTTTGCCAGCCTTACCTTCCAGCCGGTCGATCAGCTCCGCGATACCCACATCTTCCAGTCCTCCTGCAGCATTCCAGAATGTTTCCTGCAAGGGCCGCACCTCTTCCACTTTAGGCGCTTCCAGTACAAATAATTCAATCCCCAGGTCTGGTTTGATCGTTGGTATTTTCGCCTCAAACAATTTGAACAGGTGGTTGATATTATGTGATGGATGCCCGGTACCGATCTCCAATTGTTCAATGGCCCCGTCTACCTTATAGCATTTCAGCACAGCGTTCCGGAGTCCTTTTTCCTCCTGGGAAAGGCGGTGGCAAAGGGCTTCCAGCAATCGCCTGAGCGCAATTTCAATACCGGTACCTGTTACAATAGGCTCCAGGCATGGCAGCCGTTCCTGGTAGGGTTCAACCGGCAGCAGGGGTTGAATTACTTCATCTTCCTGTCCGGTGAACTGATCAAGCCGGAGTAGCAGCTCCTGGCCAAAGCGCCGGCGGAGCACTGTTCTGGGCATTCCTATAAAGCTTCCTGCCTCGCGCAGGCCTAATTTCATTAACCTTTCGCAGATAGCGGGTTCCAGTCGTAATGCAGTCGGAGGCATGTCCATTAATGCAGCAGACTGCTCACCCGTGGGAATTACAGACAGTGTTTGACTGAACCGCGGCATGGCCCATGCTGCGCCAATCGTATCGGCCATGCCTGCACGCACCTGGTATCCAATATGCGTAAGTTTGGTCACTATATCTTTCAGATATAATTCTTCGCTGCCCCAAAGGTGTGCACAGCCGGTAACTTCCAGCAGCAGGCCATCGGGGGGATCTGTTGCGGTTACAGGTGTGAAGCGGATAGCCCATTCCCCTAGTGCGTTTAATATGCGGTTCGATTGCCCCGGCTTATCATCAATTACCTCCAGTGTGCCGATGAGCGCGCGTGCATCCGCCACGGCCATTCCCTTTGTGATGCCTTGCAACTGCGCGGCTCTGCTGGCTGCTGTTACAATCATCCGGCCGTGATCGGGAGTAGCCAGCACAAACGCTTCCTGTTGCAACGCCGGGCGGCAACGGATTAACCAATCGGTCATCAGATGAGGAAACCATATGGAAACAAAACGCCTGGCCATACTACCCGATTTTGCGGATCAGTTCCGGTGGTGCGGAAGACAATTGCTCATCCATCAACCTGAACCTGCCGGCTGACCATTCTATTTGCCAGGTGCCAGGCTTACCATTCCGGATCTTTAGCAGATCAACATTCCAGCGGGGATAGCCAACACCAGGCAACCCATCTTCCGGTTCGCTGGCTAATGGTGTAATGCGCCAGCGGGAAACACAGGCGGTGGGATTAACAGCAGTGGATTCCCGGCGAATAATAAACCCTGTTACCCTGCTTTGTTCTACTGCCAGTTGCAGGCGGCGGGAGGCGGTAAAACTGATATCCCTTACTTCCCCGATAACTGCGGCGAGTCCTTCACACTTCAATGCTTCTTCCATTGCCCAGAGTACATCCTTCTCCCGTTTCAGGTCTACAAAAATGATCCGTTCAGGCTCGATACCAAAGGTTTTCAGGGCAGGAGGAAAAAGCGTGCGGCAGGTGCTGATCCATATACAGGCGCCGCCGCCCTGCATTAACGCATTTAATAAACCACCGATAAACCCGGTGGCCGCAGCAGTATGTTCTGCTGCCGCACTCATAAACTCATGTATTGCTCCGGTTGGAAATGTTGCATTCGGAAAAGCAGCTGTAACCCGCCCAAGTCCCATATCCACACTCGTATTACTGGCTTGTTTAAAGCCCTGCAAATGGAGAATATCCCTTTGCAAGCCGGCAATAATAGCTGCTTTATCTGCGGGCATAGTTGACAGCTGGTTTAAATACTCATGACTAATTTATTTAGCAATAATACTAAATAAATTAGTATTTCATCAATATTCTTTCCGGATATATGTAACTTGTGGTCGGCATAATTTAAAGTGCATCGGCATGTTACAGAACAGAGTTGATCCATCCGGTAATATTATCAGGACAGAGGCCAGGGGACTATTTATGGGTAACCGGGGCGTTTTACACAACGACAACAAAGAAATTGTCAGGCCTTATAAGATCAAGATCTGGATTACTTGTATGTTGGCATTTAAAAACAGGAGAAGACCGGTAATGGCTCCTAACCGGTATACAGAACTCTTTTTTATGGATGAAGCAACTTCCTTTGCTGCCGGCCACCGGCCGTGTTTTGAATGCCGCAAAGCAGATGCGCATCAATTTAAATCCCTTTGGTTGAAAGGTAATCCGGATAAAGGGTTTAATGAAAAAACACTTATTAAAGAGATAGATAACATCCTTCATACAGAAAGGATAGATGAGCATAACCTAAAGATTACATTCGGGGAACATCCGGAAAACCTGCCCGACGGCACATTTGTACGCATAGGGGAGGAGCCTTATCTTCTTAATAAGGGGTTGCTGTATTTATGGTCGCCCGGTGGTTATTCAGAAGGCATCCCTTTGCCGGGGAGCGGGAAACTACCTGTTTTAACGCCGGCCTCTGTGGTGAATGCCTTCAGGGCAGGCTATGTTCCTCAAATGGCCATTTAATAGGATTAAGGGCAAGAAACGGGTTCTTTCAGATGGGTGTGGATGGTAAATTTGTATCATCATAAAAAAATAAAAAGATGACATACTATCATAAAAAAATGACTTCTCCCGTAGGGCAGCTTACGCTGATAGCGAGTGACAAAGGTTTGGCCGCAGTGCTGTGGGAAAATGAACTTGCAGACCGCGTACCCATAAGCGCCGGTGCAAACGATATACATCATCCTATCCTTTGCCAGGCAGAAGAACAACTCAATGAATACTTTGCCAAAAAGCGAACTTCTTTTACTGTAGAACTGGACTTTGTGGGAACGGAATTTCAAAAGAAGATATGGAAAGCACTGCTGACAATTCCTTTCGGTGAAACGAGGACCTATGGCCAGATCGCCAAACAAATTGGTGATCCGAAAGCAGTACGTGCTGTTGGTGGTGCAGCCAATAAAAATCCCATTTCTATTATTGCTCCCTGTCACCGGGTGATAGGCGCTTCCGGAAAATTAGTCGGATTTGCAGGTGGTATAGCCAACAAAAACCGCTTACTTCAACTAGAAAACAGTGTTAGTCCTACGTTGTTTTAGGCACTTGCTGACGTGGGGAGTTTATACTATCTTTCCACAAACCTGAAATAAGTGTTGCATACCTTTTCAACAGAAAACTTTCACTCCATCTGTGATCAACTATGTACCCAGGATCCGGAGTTAGCCTTCATTGTGAAAACATATGGCTATCCGCCGATGTGGACAAGACCCAATACATTTGAAAGCCTGATACACATTATCCTGGAACAGCAGGTATCACTGGCTTCCGCCTTAGCGGCGCTCAATAAATTAAGAGAGAAACTCACAAAAATTACACCCGCCAAACTGCTGGAACTCACGGACGAAGAATTAAAAGCCTGTTATTTCAGCCGGCAGAAGATGTCGTATGCCCGGTTTTTAGCCCAGGCCATTCAAAGCAAAGCATTCAACCCTAAAGCCATGGAAAAGCTGCCGGATGAAGAGGTAAGGAAAGCGCTGGTAGCGCTGAAAGGAATCGGCAACTGGACGGCGGATGTATACCTGATGTTTGTATTGCAACGCGCGGATATTTTCCCCATCGGAGACCTGGCCGCCGTAAATGCACTCAAGCAGGTGAAGAAATTACCTAAAGACACTCCTCCAGAGAAACTACTGGGAATATCGGCAGCATGGCAGCCCTACCGAACTGTTGCCACGATGATATTGTGGCATTATTACCTGTCGCTGCGGGTAAAAGATACCTCTGCAGAAACGGAGAAAATAAAGAAGGCGGTGACGCTTTAGGGACGGATCATACCGGGCTTAAGCACGGCTTAAAGGTGGACTTGATCAACATCACTTAGCAGGGCACATGGTAGCTATTTCATCAGCAGCTTTAATACTTCTTCTTTGCGTTGACGGGAAACAGGCACCTGGCTGCCATCTTCCATGGAAATGGCGCCACCTTCTGTTTTTATCCAGGCTGTAATTTTATGGCTGTTGACCAGGTGGGACTGGTGGGTGCGTATAAAATGTTTATCAGCCAGCAGGTCGTTGTATTCTTTCAGGGTTTTACAAACAATCAGTTTTTTTTGACCGGAGATGTATACATGCGTGTAGTTTCCTGCCGCTTCGAGGCGTACGATATCTTCCGGCAGGGCAAAAATAATTTTATCGGCCAGTGGGAATGCAATACGGTTTTCTGCCATGGGCTTGCCCATATTGGCTACCAGTTCCCGTAAACGGCTGTTTTCCTGCTGGGGTACAATCTGTGCGATCGCTTTTTCCACTGCGCCGGAAAGTTCCAGTACATCTATAGGTTTCAGCACATAGTCGATAGCGCAGGCTTTTACTGCCGCAATACCGTAGTGGTCATAGGCTGTAACAAAAATAACTTCAAAGCGCCTGTTGGCAGGAAGTGATTGCAGCAGCTGAAGCCCTGAGCCTCCGGGCATTTCAATGTCGAGGAAAAGAAGGTCTGGTTCCAGTTGCTTGATGAGCCTGAGCGCACTCGCCGCAGAATCGGCTTCCCCGACTATGTCAATAGCCTGACAGTATTCGCCCAGGAGTACGCGCAGGTTATCCCTGCTTTTTGCCTCATCATCTACAAGAATACTTTTTATCTTCATACACTTTCAATTGGAATAGTGAGTAATGCCGTTGTGCCGTTTCCGTTACTGATATGCAAACTGGCTGTTTGTCCGGCGATACTAAAAAGCTGCAGCCTTTCCTGTACCAGTTTTAATCCTACACTTTTATGCGTGCCGTTGCCGGCTTCCGGATGATATCCCTGGCCATTGTCGTACACTGCGATCAGTAATGCCGCGCCTTGTTTCCCCACCGTAATGCGGAGTAAGCCTGCTTTTCCTTTGGAAGAAATACCGTGCAGGATCGCATTTTCCACCAGCGGTTGTAAAATCATGCCGGGGATATCTACCAGGTCAGTAGCCAGTTCTTCAGGGATATCTATTTCAAAGGAGAAATCAAAACGCAGTTGTTCAAGCTCGCAGTAAAGGCGTATGGTAGCCAGTTCATCTGCCAGCGTGATCATATTCTTTTCCACATTATGCAATACACTTCTTAATAACAACGAAAATTTTACAAGATAGGTATTGGCAGCTTTATATTGGCTGGTGTTGATCAACGATTGAATGGAGTTCAGCGCATTAAAAATAAAATGCGGATTCATCTGCGAGCGAATGGCTTTAATTTCCAGCTCCCGGATCGCGGTTTTCATGGCCTCCGCCCGCTTGATCCGCTGAATGCGCACCCGGTAAATCCAGATGCCCACCAGCACAGTAAAGAGGATGGAGCCAAGGCTCCATCCAATAATATTCATCACGCCGGCTTTTTGCAGGACCGAAAAGCGCGGTGCTTTTGCGGCATCATCGATGGCCGTATTCAGGTCATCCCATAAGTTGTCGTCGGAATAGATATGATCTGATATTATTTTTCCCCATTGATCCAGTACAACAACATTTTTCTTGCCCATTTCGGATATCCCGTATACTTCATAGTTTTTATCTCCCTGGTTTTTTATTTCAATACTGTTAAAGTTGGGCAGTGTTGCGAGTTCCGGATCATGTCGGCGGTTAAGGCCAGGCTCATTGATCCATGCGAACACAAAGGTTACTTCGGGATGCTTTTTAACCATTTTAACCAACGCACTATCCTGAAAGTAGCTGGCATGGTCAAATATGAGACAGGTAGTTTTACCATGCTGAGTTTTCAAATCATACGTTTTGCCATTGGCTAGCGATAGGATTGGGTATGGCGCTGTATTACCCGGCGCCCAGTGTTCCATGAACTTCCAATCTTTTATAATGGGTTTAATGATGCTGCTGTCGTCGCAGTTACGAATAAAGTCTTCGAAATAAGGTTTCAGTCGCTGGTTTTTTGCAAAGCTATTTGCTTTCATGCTCTCGTTGATCCCTTTTGATAATTTATAGTACAACGGGTATCCCTTCAGCATAGAAAGCAGGACAAAGTAATTGCTGTAAAAGGAAGATTCTTCTGAACTGCCGCCAGCAGAGAGTCCGATGCGTGACTGCTGATAAATCAGGAGCCAATCGAGGTATTGATGATAGAAGGAGAAGTGATTGTCGTGATAAGAATTCATTGTCACCGGCATGGTATCAATACCGGTGGTAATCATTTCCGGTATGCCCTCAAATGGCCGTTTTTCCGGGGCTACCCGGTAGCCATGATTATACAGAAAAACCAGCCAGTCATCCGCAATACGGTATTGCCAGTTGGTTTTATAGTAGTCGATACTTTCGGGAGATGCTTTCCCCTCATAGCTTTGCAGCACTGCTTTGAATCTGGCATTTGCGCTTTCCTGTGCGGCCAGCACTTCCTGCAATGTTTTGTTTCTGTACATGGTATTCATGCCCTCGTCACCGTAAAAGACGTCATTCACCTCCTCTGCCAGCATGGAACTCCATTGGGCACTACCCGACAGCTTTCTGGGTTGCCGTCCCCGGGAAGTATCGGCATCCGCTTCAATGATCAGCGTATCGCCAGGTGCTAAGAAAACATACCCTCCGTTATTTTCCATAGCAATATACCGGCGTTCCGGTTTTGTTAACAGCAACGGGCAATAAAATTCTCCCCGGCTATTAACAGGAAAGCTGAGGGTGCTGTCTCCCAGTTCAATTTCCACTTGCTTTTTATGAGCGTGTGCCAACGTGCCTTTTATCAATGCATTGCCTGCAACCGGAAAGGACGCGCCGGTAAGCAACTGGGCGTATTGATATTCGGTTTTGGCGGGAATGAGGCCAGGTATGCCGTTATTGGCGCTGCGCCATTTCAGCATCGCTTCTATCGCGGGGCGCAGCTCCTCCGGCGGCATAGGTGAGAAAGTTGAACGGATGGATATGCCGACCTGCTTCTGAGGACTATAACTCGTCATCAGCACCGGCAACGGTGGTTGATCTTTGTCGGTGGTCAATGATACGATTTCGCCGTTGGCTGTAATTTCCAGCAGGAACATCCCTTTAGGCGGCTTTTTGTCTAACCCCTGTTTATAAGGCGGATAATAACTATCGTACCCCATCCAGCCAAACTTCTGATCATATGGAGTATACGCTACCACTCTTTCATGGGTGATGCTGTATTGTTGGTTGCCATTAGGCAGCTGGTTCTGCAACCGGTACCGCAGCACATACCGGCGTTGAAACTGTAATAACGGCTCCATTACCGGATAGTAATTATTATCCTTGTGCTTCGTGATCTGCATATCAAACCAGTCGCCCGGTTTCAGGGCAAAGTAGCCGGGCTTGTCCTGTGCGGGCAGCAGGTAGGGCAGGCAAAGCAGCAACCATAGATAAACTGTTCTTTTCATGATACAATAATTTTATTGTACCAAAGCTATCTTTATCAGACGCCTGGGTTTACATCCACTTAGCAAACGGTAAAGCTGACTGAATATCCGGTGAATATATGACTGAAACGGGTATTTTTTGGGTTCTTTTGGGGTGGGGGTGGTATTTCAGAGAAATGGGAGTAATTGTGATACATAATTTCAATCATTGTGATTGACCGATTCTTTTCCGTAGTATATGGCGAATAGTCAGGCGAAAGCTGAATTGCCTTCGCCTGACGTAATTCTATTCTGGTTAGATCATGTTTACAACTTTAGCCGTTACCCAAAAACCAGTGGAAATATTTCTAGCAAGCTGGATATTTCCATCAGATGTAACGCTGTAAGTATTCACGACACTTGTATAACTATTGTTATCATTGAGTAGTGATTTTATTTTCACGATTCCACTGGTCCTTGAACGGGATATTACCAGGTAGTCGATAAAATAAGAAGTGCCATCTATCTGTGAGAATCCTCTTACAGCAATCATACAGGAAGCGCGTGTAGTTGGCATGGTTAAAATTGTAACCGGAGCAGTACCTGTTACAGCAGTAACCAAACCATTTACTTCCAGAGAATCAAAATGAATACTGTTATAGTTCCTGTTCAACAGGTGAACCTGAGATGGCTGTATTGAATTGGATAAATTGATCTGGGATCTTTTATTGGTAACATCATCACCATCCAGCAAGTTGCTGAGTGTAATAATGTAAATGGGGGTATTGTCTACAGAACCGATGTTGTTGTTGTTGTAGGTTCCAAAGTTAAAAACGCCACCACCAAAGAAAAGGAACCAGGCACCGGCAGCCGTTGGACCTCCACAATTCATAAAGGAATCCAATATTACAACATTCTTGGTATCGAGAAATCCGGTACTGTTGATCCGGAACGGGGCTTGTGTATTATTGGCGTTTAGCGTATTTGTTAGGGCCTCACAGTGAAATCCATCGATATGAATATTTTTCGAGAAAATATCCATGATCTGGCCATTTTGATTCAGCTGGAGGGTTGCGCCCAGATAACCATCATAGGAAGAATCAACAATATAAACATCTGTAGAATAGTAAATTCTATATCCTCTATATCCAACACCTTTTGGAAAAACCGGTTCGTTATTACTGTTCAATCGGTTTACTATAAAGCTTTGAATGCAACATTTTGAAATCCTTATGGTGGTGCTGCCTCCCTGGTTAAAACCACTGGCAATATCAAATCCTATTGCCTGTATGGAGGAAACCCCTTCATAGATATCGAAGTAAATAGATTTAAAATCCAACTGCCAAATCAGGCCGGTATTTGGTGTCGATTTGATACCAGTATGAGCGCCAATAATAGTAAAACACTCAAAAGTGGTGTTGTTCACCTGGTCATTTACGGTGCTGCCACCTTTGTGGAGCCAGATAGCAACGCAGTTCTCGTTGATCTGATCATAGTGTAGGGACTCGAAACTAATATTCAATCCAGTGTAGGTAGATCGGCTAGCCTGTATATTAATGGCGGTAATGGCGCTATCAGGAGCAATTGTCGCACCTTCTCCGATAATCTGCCAAAAAATAGCATTGGTCATATTCAGGGTTTCGGAGATGCGATAACGGCCCCTAGGGAACACCAGTTTGCCTCCATTCGTAAATATCTGTTTGGCGTAGTCAAGACATTTATTGATTGCCGGAGAATCATTAATAGAATTATCACCTTTTGCACCGAACCATTTTACATTTAATTCGCCGTCATGTAGTCTTTTCCAACGACCTGTTGAAGCAATAAAAATTGTTCCTCCATTTTCAGGAGAAGTGGTGTCGCTGCTGTCCCAGTAGAATTCTCCGCCACCGCCATCGTTGGCAGTTGCATAGCCTAAAACGTGGTAAATAGTGTTTGCCTGGGGAGTACTCAGGCTTTTAAGGGCATTAATGGACGTAACTGTCATAAATAAGGGTTTGTGGTTAACAAAGATTTACTTGAAAATAGGCATAGGATATGTACCCTATTTGCGTAATAAAAACTTATTGAGAAATGTTACTGGGTTATAATTCAATAGGCTTCCTTATTGAGGGATGGGATTGGTAATTAAGCGTATTCTATAGAATAATATTAAAATGGGCAGTTAACATGTTTCAAAACATGTATCAAATGAAAAAAGGCTTTCCGCGTCAACCCGCTGAAAGCCTTTTCTGTCTTGTGGTCCCACCTGGGCATGATCCAGGGACCCCCTGATTATGAGTCAGGTGCTCTAACCAACTGAGCTATAGGACCTGTTCCGAAGAACTAATTTCCCCTTTTCAGGGGACGGCAAAATTAATTATTTTATTGAATTAACCTAAATTTTTTTTTAATCCCAACGCTTACGCATATACTTAATAAATTTGCGGCATGCAAGGCATAAAGAACATTATTTTCGACCTGGGTGGTGTTATTCTGAACATCAACTACCAGCTTACCAACGAGGCATTTATTGCTCTTGGCGTGAAGAACTTCAATGAGTTGTATTCACAGTTTCATGGTTCCAGCTTATTTAATGGCCTGGAAACGGGACATGTTTCCGAAGAAGAATTCCTGGCGGAAATGCAGCGTCATGTGCCGGAGGGGGTTACGGGTGAGCAGATAACAGCGGCCTGGAATGCGATGTTGCTCGATTTTCCTTTACAGCGGCTGCAGTTATTACAGCAGTTGCGGCAGCATTATAACCTGTATTTGCTGAGTAATACCAATGCGATACACCTGGAGGCTTTCAACCGGTTGTTGCAGGAAAGCAGGGGAATTCCTTCGCTGGGCAGCTTTTTCGACAGGGCCTACTATTCGCACCTGATGGGACATCGTAAGCCGGACAAGGAGTCGTACCTGATGGTGATGGAGGAAAACGGGTTATTGCCGGAGGAGACGTTGTTTATAGATGATACGTTGCCGAATATAGAAGGAGCGAAGGCGGTAGGGTTGGAAACCATTCATCTGCAGGCGCCCCGAACGATTATGGATATTTTTCAGCCTAAAAAGGTGTTATAAAAAAGGCCGGTGATGCACCGGCCTTTTTCTATTTAACATCTTCAAAATCGAGGTAATCTCCCTTATCCACATTTTTGGGTTGTGGGGTAGGAGGAGGCTGTGGACCTTTTGGTCCGCCGTTTTGCTGTTCATATTGCTGACGCATATGATCCTGCATATCGCTCATTTGTCTGCGCACTTGTTTGGTAACCCTGTAGCCTGGTATGATCAGGTCGAATACCAGTTTGTACAGCAGCCAGGCCAGAAATATAGAAAGAAAAAATTTTAGCATAATGACACGAAGGTAGCGGAATATCCTTTCCGACCTCCTGAAAACCACCTCATTTTAAGGTTTTTTTAACTTTCAGGGAGCGATTAAAGTCCGAGTAAAGCAGCTGATGCCAGGGATTCTTTTTTATTGAACTGCCAGGCCATTTTGCGGGCGTTGATGGCGTCTATAATGGTACCGATGCCGCAGAAACCAAGGGTAATAAAATATACAATTCCCATGGCGATCTGGTCTACCAGGAAGCGTTGCACACCGGCTACGCCTAGGAAACCTATGAGGCTGCAGATAAGGATTGTTTGCGGATCTTTGCGTCTGCCCTGGTATACGGCCAGGAACCGCTGCTTGTTTTCGGCAGAATAGCTCTTGGTCAGTTCCTGTAGCCACATCATTTCCTCGGCTTCAATTCCGGGGAGCATCGCAAATGAAAAGTCGTTCATAGTGTTGGGTTTATGATTGTTTGAAATCAGCATATTGATACCGGGCCAGTTGCACGGTGCGGTACAGCAGCACGGCTACTACCAGGGGAGCAAGCCAGTGGTGTTGGATGGAGGCAGTCCATTGTCCGTGTAAAAAATAGTGGATACCATGACCTAATCCGCAACCGGGGCAAATAGGGAGACCTATATTTTTAAAGAAACACAGGCTGCCGGCATTTTCGTCGGGCGGCATCATATACAGGAGGGTCAGGCCCAGGGGCCATGCCAGCAGTTCGATATTTATTTTTCGCCAGAAAGCGGTCGCCACGTCAGATATTTTAAAAACACATATGAATGATGGCAGAGCATCTTACATAAATATTTACATACAAGTTAAAGAAATAGTTTTTCAATCAAAATAAAATCCTAATTTTGTATAAGGAAAAATGATTCAAACGAAGGGGACGAGATATTGTCCCCTTCGCGCTTTTTGTATGGCAAACGAACACGTGATAAAAACTATCCGGGAAATGGCAGAAGGACTGCTGGCGAATAATCCCGACAATTTTTTGGTAGACATCAGAATTAAGCCCACTAACAATATCAAGCTCTTTCTGGACGGGGATAAAGGGGTGCCGGTGGCTACGCTGGTGTCATTCAACCGTCAGTTATATCCTTTGCTGGAAGCGGCTGAACTGTTCCCAAATAACGATTTCTCCCTGGAAGTTTCGTCCGCAGGCCTGGATGAACCGCTCAAACTGCACAGACAATACCTTAAAAATATTGGACGCAAAGTGGAAGTTACCCTGCTGGATGGCTCTGTAAAAGAGGGCACCCTGCAAACGGTAACCGAAGATGCTATTAACATCGAGGAACTGATTGGCAAGAAAAAAGAAAAGAAGTCAACTGATTTAAAACTTAATGAAATAAAGCACATAAAGGTGTGCATCGTGTTTTAAAATATAACAACTAAACATGGCTAGTATTAACTTGATTGAGTCATTTACCGAGTTCAAGGAGGCGGAAAACATTGACCGTCCTACATTGATGAAGGTCCTGGAGGATGTGTTCAAAACGCTTCTGCGGAAAAAGTATGGCTCAGATGAGAATTTTGACGTGATTGTAAATACCGAAAAAGGTGACCTTGAAATATTACGCCGTCGAACCATCGTAACGGATGGGGAAGTAGAAGATGATAATGCACAGATCGCATATTCCGAAGCTATTAAGGTAGAACCGGATTATCAGGTCGGTGAGGATTTATATGAAGAGGTAGAGATCATGGATTTCGGCCGCAGGGCTATTCTGGCGGCAAAACAAACTTTATCTGCCCGTATCGGCGATCTGAAAAAGAACATCCTGGTAAAGAAATATGCCGACAAAGCAGGTGAAATTGTAAACGGTGAAGTATACCAGGTTTGGAAAAAAGAAGTTTTATTGCTTGATGATGAAGGGAATGAGTTAATTTTGCCTAAGTCTGAACAAATCCCCACAGATTATTTCAAAAAAGGGGAGAACGTAAGAGCGGTGGTGAAGAAGGTAGAAATGAAAAACAATGCCCCACTCATCATTCTCTCCCGCACACATCCATCCTTCCTGGCTAAATTGCTGGAAATTGAGGTGCCTGAGATCTTTGACGGGCTTATAGTGATCAAGAAAATTGTTCGTGAACCGGGAGAAAGAGCCAAAGTGGCTGTTGAATCCTACGATGACCGTATAGATCCGGTAGGAGCCTGTGTGGGTATGAAAGGAAGCCGTATACATGGCATCGTGCGCGAATTGAGAAATGAAAATATAGATATCATTAACTTTACCACCAACATTCAATTGTTGATCCAGCGTTCTTTAACGCCCGCCAGGATCAGCCGCATGGAAGTGGATAACGAAAACAAATACGCTTCCGTTTACCTCAACCCTGACCAGGTATCACTGGCTATCGGTAAAAAAGGAGTAAACATTAAGCTGGCTTGTGAACTGACTGGTTTCGAGATTGATGTATTCCGTGATGAAGCGCAGGAACAGTCTGAATTTGATATCGATCTGGAAGAATTCTCGGATGAAATCGAAGAATGGATAATAGATGAGCTTAAACGAATAGGTTGTGACACTGCCCGCAGCGTATTGGAGCTGACCGTTGAAGAACTGGTTCGCCGTTCGGATCTGGAAGAAGAGACAGTGCAGGATGTAAGAAGAATATTACAGGAAGAGTTTGACAAAGAATAAAGCCGAGCCACAACCCTTCCCAGGTAAAGGCCTTATTAGAAAGGGAATTGATTTTTTCGAGTTATTGTTTAAACGTAAAAAAACATCCCGTTTTGAAGAAACGGGAAACAGGGGAGGCCCGAAATACGATATGCCTGAAACAACAAACAACACACCACGATTGCTGGCTGCAGCCAAAGAGTTTAATATTGGTAAGGAGACCCTCATCGATTTCCTTGGCAATAAAGGCTTTGATATGGACGGCTTTGGTTCTCCCAATGCCCGTCTTACGGCTGTTATGTACACAGCACTGCAGTCGGAGTTCCAGCAGGACAAGGCTAACAAGCGCAAAAGCGACCAGATAGCCCTGCCTAAAGGAAGCGTGTTAGAAACGATGAAGAAGAAAGAGAAGGAGGAAGCGGAAGCGGCGGCTAAAAAGAATACCACCAAAGAAAAAGAAGAGGCTGCTCCTGCTGCTAAACAGGAAGCAAAACCTGAACCTAAACCGGAACCAGTTAAGGAAACCCCTAAACCGGAACCGCAACCACAGGCGAATGTTGCCCAGGCAACTCCGCCTCCCGCAAAGGAAAAAGCTGAACCGAAGCCTGAACCACCCGTTGTTACAGCTCCCCCTGTTGCGGAAGTTCCCAAAGCACCGGCAACGCCTCCTCCGGCAGAACCAGACCCAGTGAAGAAAACGGATTCGCCGAAAATCAACGGCCCTAAAGTGATCACCACTATCGATCTGGACGCATTAAACCGCAATAAAAAACCAGTTGCTAAAAAAGCAGACCAGGAAGAAACTCCGGCTCCGCAACCAGAAGCAGTGAAACCACCGGTAAAAGAAGAAAAACCGGCTCCCGTTACACCCGCTCCCCCAGTTGCTGAAAAACCGGAACCTAAACCCGTTCCTGCCCCTCCCGTACAGGAAGCAACTACAGCACCAACTGAAAAACCAGTTGAGAAAGCTGATAAAGCTGAAAACGTGGAACAGGCCCCTAAAGCCGAAACCACTCCATCAGCAGAGAAAGTAGCGAAAACAGAAAAGACCGATACGACAGACAAAACGGAAAAAGCCGCACCGGTTGAAGATAAACCTGTAGTTAAAAAAGTGGAAGAAGTATTACAAGCCGCAAAACCGGCTGCAGTCAAAGAACCGGCGCACGTTCCTGTTAAACATGTCGTAAAAACGGAAAATCGCAAACCCTCTACTGCCGAAAACACCCCACCAACACCTCCCCCCGCTGCCCCACAGGCACAGGACGAGGCGGCTGGCTCTGCGGTGATCGAAAACATCCAGGCCGAAAAACTGACCGGCCCTAAAGTGATCGGCAAAATTGAGCTGCCAGTTCAGTCTGACAGACGCGATAATAATAAGAACAGCAACTTTAGCCGGGATGAGAAACGCAAACGCAAGCGTATCATCGTGGAAAAGAAACCTGAACCCGTTCAGCCTAAAGACTTTAAAGAAGGTGACCGCAAAGAAGGCGGCGCCCCAGGCGAACACCGCCCGCATCAGCATGGTGGACAAGGCGGCAATCGCCCTCACCACGATAACCGCGGAGGTGGCCATCAGGGCCAGGGCGGCGGAAATCGTCCGCAAGGCGATAACCGTACCCATAACCGTCCAGGTGGCACCAACACAGGTACCGGCGGCGGAGGTAACTACAACAGACCTGCCGGACAAGGCCAGGGTCAGGGCGGAGGCTATAACAGGCCCGCCGGACAAGGCGGTCCAGGCGGCGGAGGTAACAGACCAGCCGGACAAGGCGGCGGTTACAACCGTCCAGGCAGCGGACCAGGTGGTGGCGGCAACAGACCCGGACAAGGCGGTGGCTATAACAGGCCAGGCCAGGGTGGCGGCTACAACAGACCAGGTCAGCACCGCGGCGAGGATAAACGTACTACCGAAGAAAAAGAAATCGATAAGAACGAGATCCAGAATAAGATCAAGGAAACAATGGCCAAGCTCGGTGGCGGCGGTCGCGGTAAAAACGTGAAAGCTAAACACCGTAGAGAAAAACGTGAGGAAAGAGCCAACCAGAAAATTAACCAGGGCGACGGAGACAACAAACTCCAGGTAACAGAATTCGTTTCTGTATCCGAACTGGCTAACCTGATGGATGTAAGCTTCGCGGAAGTAATCTCTAAATGTATGGGCCTCGGTATCATGGTATCTATCAACCAACGCCTCGATGCGGAAGTAATAGAACTGGTGGCCGGCGAATTCGGATACGAAGTTGAATTCATTGGTCTGGAAGATGCAGAAGAAACCGATGATGAAGATGAAGTAGATGATCCTGCAGATCTGGTTCCGCGTGCACCGATCGTAACCATCATGGGTCACGTCGATCACGGTAAAACCTCCCTGCTCGATTACATCCGTAGTGCAAACGTGGTAGCCGGTGAAGCCGGCGGTATCACCCAACACATCGGTGCGTACCAGGTAACAACTGCCAGCGGCAAAAAGATCACCTTCCTCGATACCCCAGGTCACGAAGCGTTTACCGCGATGCGTGCCCGTGGCGCCAAAGCAGCGGATATCGCTGTAATCGTGATCGCTGCTGATGATGCTATCATGCCGCAAACAAAAGAAGCCATCTCCCACTCACAGGCAGCCGGACTACCAATGGTGTTCGCTATCAATAAAGTGGATAAAGAAGGCTCCAACCCTGAGAAAATCAAGGAACAACTGGCCGGCATGAACCTCCTGGTAGAAGACTGGGGCGGTAAATACCAGAGCCAGGAAATATCTGCCAAAAGCGGGTTAAATATTGATGTGCTCCTCGAAAAAATATTACTGGAAGCGGAACTGCTGGAATTGAAAGCCAATCCCGACCGCGAAGCCTCCGGAAGTATCGTGGAAGCTACCCTGGATAAAGGTCGCGGTTACGTTGCCTCCCTCCTGGTACAAAATGGTACCCTCCGTCAGGGCGATACCATCGTATCCGGCTCCTTCTTCGGAAAAATCAAAGCCATGTTCAACGAACGCGGCCAGAAAATGGAAGAAGCAGGACCATCCATGCCAGTACAGGTACTCGGCCTGAATGGTGCACCACAGGCAGGTGAGAAGTTCAAGATGTACTCCGAAGAATCTGAAGCCAAAGAAGTGGCTAACCGCAGAGCACAAATCGTTCGCGAACAAGGTATCCGTACCAAGAAACATATCACCCTGGATGAAATCGGCCGCCGTTTGGCACTGGGTAACTTTAAACAGCTGAACCTCATCATCAAAGCCGACTTTGATGGTTCCGTAGAAGCGTTGAGTGACTCCCTGCAGAAACTGTCTACCGAAGAAATCGTGATCAGCATCGTTCATAAAGCAGTAGGTCAGATTACAGAATCCGACGTATTGCTGGCAACCGCTTCTGACGCCATCATCCTCGGATTCCAGGTACGACCTTCCTCCCAGGCCGCCAAGCTCGCGGAGAAAGAGAATATCGAAATCCGTAACTACTCCATCATCTATGACGCGATCGACGAAATCAAGAGCGCTATGGAAGGTATGCTGGAACCAAAAATCGAGAAGAAAGTGGTGTGCAACGTTCAGGTGCGCGAAACTTACAAATTCGAGAAGGTTACCGTGGCAGGTTGCTTCGTTATCGATGGCAAGCTGACAAGAAACACCCGTATCAACGTGGTGCGCGACGGTATCGTGGTTCACACCGGCGAACTCGGCTCCCTGAAACGTTATAAAGATGACGTGAAAGAAGTGGCCGCTAACATGGAGTGTGGTTTGAGTGTCCGCGGATACAGCGATCTGAGACCTAACGATAACATCGAAGGGTTTGAAGAAGTAGAAGTGAAGAGAACTTTATAAGAAGCCTGTAGCCAAAAACTACCCGCTTTAAAATAACATACAGCGAAGAAAAGAACGATCCGTAGTGTAAAACCTATCATCGTTATTTTCTTCGCTGTTTTTTTGGCTAAGATGCTTATGGCTAAAAGGCGGCAGCTTATCTAAACTTTTGTTAAATCCATCGACATTCCCTATGCTACTGACTTTTAAATGGTTATTTTTGGTTTTTACCGCTTTTGTATGAAGAAACTTTTAGCATTATCCGCAGGCGCTTTGCTGCTATGGCAGGCTTCTACGGCCCAGAAACTGGTGGCAGACAAGATTATCGGCGTTGTAGGGGATAAAATTATCCTCAAATCCGATATGGACGGAGCACTCAGCGATCAGCAACACAACTCACCCGATGGCAATCTGGCGCCTGATGCTGCTTGCAAAACACTGGAAATGCTGATTTCCCAGAAAGTAATGGTGTTACAGGCGGAAAGAGACAGTTTACCGGTAAGTGACGGCGACGTGGAAGCCCAGATGGAAAACCGTATCCGCTACTTCGAATCCATGTACGGCAGTAAGGAGAAAATGAAAGAAGTTACCGGCTACTCCATTTACCAGCTTCGCGAACGCTTCCGTCAGCCTATCAAAGAAGGTTTGCTGGCCCAGGCAATGCGTAACAAAATCATTGAACCGGTAAAAGTAACGCCCTCAGAAGTAAAACGCTTCTTTGACGCTATCCCTAAAGATAGCCTCCATTTTTACGAGTCAGAACTGGAAATAGGTACCCTCGTGCTGCAGCCCAAAGCTACCCGCGAAATGGACCAATACGCCATTGACCGCCTCCTCGATTTCAAAAAACGCGTTCAGAATAAAGAATCAGATTTCGGCTCCCTCGCTATCCTGTACTCCGAAGATCCGGGCGTAAAGGATAACAAAGGTGTGTATACCCTGAACCGTAATGATAAAAATACCTGGGATCCCGACTTCCTGGCATCTGCCTTCCGTTTGAAAGAAGGGGAAATTTCTTCCCCGGTGAAGTCGCAACACGGATATCACCTGATCATGATGCTGAAACGCTCCGGCGATAACGTTACTGTACAACACATCCTCGTAAGAGCCGCAGTAACCAAATCCGACCTGGCCAGCAACACTGCCAAACTGGATTCCATCCGTAAAAGCATCGTAGCAGGCAAAATCACTTTCTCAGAAGCCGTAGCCAAATACAGCGACGCACCAAGCGCCAAATTTGACGGCGGTATGATGCAGTCCAAAACCGGCGACGGAAGCACCCTGATCACCATTGATCAGCTGGATGATCCAACCGAAAGGGATATCGTAATGATGCTCGATACCCTGAAAGCAGGTCAGATTTCCGCCCCTGTACAGTATACAGACGAAAACGGCCGTGCAGCAGTACGGATCGTATACCTGAAAACACGTACCCAGCCACACCGGGAGAACCTTACAGATGATTATTCCCGCATCCAGCAAAGAACACTGGATATCAAACGCGCGGAAGCCATCAACAAATGGCTCATCGAAAAGATCCCGACCTTCTACGTTCACGTAGATGATCAATACAAAGACTGTAACCATATCAGCCAGTGGATGGCTGCCCTGGCCAAGCAATAACAATACTATTTATATAAAGCGGAGATAGGAGCGGAAGCTCTTATCTCCGCTTTTTTATGCCCTGATACTGAATAGGCAAAGGCTGATAGCTTTACAATCGCTTTCTGGTTTTCTCCTTTTTTGGCGTACCTTTGCGACTTCAATTTTCTGCCATGAGTGATGCGATCAAACATGAATGCGGTCTGGCATTTATAAGATTAAGAAAGCCGTTTTCCTACTACCAACAAAAATATGGGAGCGTTTTCTATGGGCTGAACAAACTGTATCTGCTCATGGAAAAACAACACAACAGAGGCCAGGATGGCGCTGGTTTGGCTACTGTGAAACTGAATACCGAACCAGGCGTCCCCTTCATGCACCGTATCCGCAGTGCTGCTCCACAAGCCATCGGAGATATTTTCGCGAAAGTACGTGATGAGATACAGGAGATAGAAAAATATCAGCCGGAAATCACCAAATACCCCGGCCTGATGAAAGGCCATGTTCGTTTTCTCGGTGAACTCATGATGGGACATATCCGTTATGCCACCCAGGGTAAAAACAACGTGGAACTCTGCCATCCCTTCGTACGCTACAATACCATTCCTGCCCGCAACCTCGCCATGGCCGGTAACTTTAACCTGATTAACACGGACGAGCTGTTCGAGTTTTCCAAGGCACAACCCGGCGAAGTACACAAAAACAGTGACCTTGCCGCCATGCTCGAAGTTGTACACCATTTCCTCGCTAAAGAGGACAATGAAGGCAGCAACGACCTGGATATCAAAAAGATCCTGCAACAGGCATTTTCCATGTTTGATGGTGGTTACCATACCTGCGGCCTGATCGGCTCCGGCGATGCTTTCGTGATCCGCGATGCACATGGTATCCGTCCTTCTTACTACTATATTAATGAAGATGTGATTGTAGCCGCCTCCGAAAGGGCCGCTATCCGCACTACTTTCAATGTAGGCGAAAATGAAGTACTGGAACTCATGCCGGGTAATGCGCTGATCGTTAAAAACAACGGCGACTACTCCATCGAACAAATTCTCGAACCTAAAGAACGTAAGGCCTGCAGCTTTGAAAGGATTTACTTCTCCCGTGGTAACGACGAAAAAATATACAAGGAACGCACTGATCTTGGCCGTCATCTGTCCGGCACCGTATTAAAGGCGATCGACAATGACCTCCGCAATACCATCTTCTCTTTTATACCAAATACTGCTGAAGTAGCCTTCTATGGCCTGTTAAAAGGACTGGAAGAATATCTCAACAAAATAAAAGTAGAACGCATCCTTTCCTGGGGTAATGATTTTGATGAGGAAAAGCTCACCGAAATGGTGAACCGCCGTATCCGCATTGATAAAATAGCCACCAAGGACGTAAAAATGCGTACGTTCATCACCGAAGACTCCAGCCGTAATGAAATGGTACAACACGTGTACGATATCACCTACGGTAAGGTAAGACCCGGTATTGACTCGCTGGTGGTGATCGATGATTCAATTGTACGTGGTACCACCCTGAAAGAAAGTATCGTTAAAATGCTGGACCGCTTAGGACCCAAAAAGATCATCATCGTATCTTCTGCCCCGCAGATCCGCTACCCCGATTGCTATGGTATTGATATGAGCAAGATGGGCGATTTCGTAGCCTTCCAGGCCGCTATTGCCCTCCTGAAAGATCATGGCAAGGAACATATCCTGAACGAAGCCTACGGCCTCTGCAAGGAACTGCAACGCACTAATACCCTTCACGCACAAAACGTAGTGAAGAATATCTATAAGCCGTTTACCCCTGAACAGATCTCTGCCAAGATCGCAGAAATCCTCAACCCAGGCGGTATTAAAGCAGAAATAGAAGTCATTTATCAATCTATCGAAAGCCTCCATCTGGCTTGTCCGAACAACCTGGGCGACTGGTACTTTACCGGTAATTACCCTACTCCGGGCGGCAACCGTGTGGTGAATAAAGCATTCATGAACTATATGGAAGGCAAAAACGAAAGAGGATATTAATCGTATAAATAATCAGAGATCTGGTTATTTGGTTATCAGAAGAAATTCTTCTTTTGAGCTGAATAATCAGATCTCTGATTTTTTAAATGACTATTTGTTTTCATGTTAATTTTATCTTAAATAACCCCCTTCCTCCTGACTGTATAAGTCTAACAAGTTAACTTCCTGTAAAATCTGTATTTTCGTAATAGTTAATTATAGGTTTTCAGCCCATGAAAACATTACTACTTATACGTCATGCTAAATCCAGCTGGACCGATCCGGATATGGATGACTTTGACCGGCCCCTCAATAAACGGGGAAAAGCGAACGCGCCCGAAATGGCACAACGCCTTATTACCCGCGGCATGGTGCCGGAATTAATTATTTCCAGCCCGGCCAAAAGAGCCAGAACTACCGCTAAAATAATGGCGAATGAGTGGAGTTATCCCAAACAGGCGATCCTGCTGGAAGAAGAACTGTATCTCTGCTACGCTGCCACCTTTCTGAAGGTAATCACCAAAATTGATGACGATTTCGGCGCCGTGGCCATCTTTGCCCATAACCCAGGCATCACCGATTTTGCCAATTACCTCACCGAAGAAATCAGGATAGATAATGTACCCACTACCGGTATCTTTGGTATCCAGGCAGACACCGATAGTTGGAAAGATTTTGACCTGGCAAAGAAAAAGTTCCTCTTCTTCGAGTATCCCCGTAAAGATTAGTCTTTCACAATTTTATTGTAAGAAGCGGTAATTCCCTTGATCAGGGAAGAACTGAAGCCCTGGTGTTCCATTTCGTTAAGACCGGCAATAGTGCAGCCTTTCGGGGTAGTTACCTTATCGATTTCCTCTTCCGGATGGCGGTTTTCACGGATCAGCAGCTCTGCAGCCCCTTTTACCGTTTGAGCGGCAATTAAACTGGCCGTGCGCACATCAAATCCAATTTCAATACCGCCCTGGATATTTGCCCGGATATAACGCAGCGCAAAGGCGATACCACAGGCGCCCAGCACTGTGGCGGCATCCATCAGTTTCTCATCGATCGTTACGGTAGCTCCGAGCTGATCGAACATGGTTTTTACATACCGGATCTGCTCTTCGGTGGCGTGTTTATGAGAAATACAGGTAATAGACTCCTGTATGGCGATGGCTGTATTAGGCATGGCCCGTACCACCGGCATGCCGGGTACCACATGCTCCAGGTCGTCGATGCTTACGCCGGTAACCACGCTGATCAGTATATGTTTTGCCGGGTTAAAGGACCCTTTGAACTCCTGCAATACTTCCCGCACATTGTACGGTTTTAAAGCTACCACAATAATTTCCGCTTCGCGGATGGCAATATCATTGTCCGTTTCTATCCGCACACCTGCATCACGCAGATCCGTAAGGGTACTGGTGTTACGCTTGGTAACAATGATATCGCCGGCCTTTGAAAACCCGCTCTTCAACAATCCCTGGGCGATGGCCGATCCCAGATTTCCTCCACCTATAATGGCTATTTTTTTGGCTGACATAAAAAATGAAGATTACATTATAAATCGTAAGAAAGGTATAACAAATGCTGCATCCATGCAAACGGCAACGATTCATTAACTTGCGGATATGCAGGCATTACATACAGCAACTGCGTTTTACGCCAGAATAAAAGAAGCCCACAATATTCCTGATACGGAAGATAAAACCCGTCACTATAAACAGATACTGGAAATCCTTTTCCGGGAGCTGACCCGTAAAGAAACCCGCTCTTTCGGAAACCTGTTTGCACGCATGCAGTTTTATTTCGACCGGCAATCCGTGCCACCGGATATCCATCAGCAGTTGACGGCGCTCCGCATACTAACTAATAAGGCTACACGGGGAATGTTTCCCCTACATGACGCCGAACACCTCCTGTGCATCAAAGCCCTTACGGAATCTGTGGCCTGGTGCTACCAAATAGCACCGCCTGCAGAACTCACCGCACTATACGCCTCCGCAGGCTCACATAAACTGTCGCTTGCATGGCAACACCGCCCCGGCAGCCTCGCATTGCTGAAATGTATGGTTACCACAGTAGGCACGCTCACCACCACCACGCTCGGAAAATATACCCTGCTGCTGGATGTAAAAAATGACGAGCAGGGAGCTTTCCAGCTGCTGCTGGAACATATGGATCCCGAAGCGGTAATATCCCTGCATGGACTGCTGCGCCCTTACGACACCATTCACGTACTCCACTGCCGCCAGGGAACCAACGGACATGAATACACCACCACCAGTGAAAGCCAGGTAGTATTGGAGCCGGATCTGCTGATAGATATCAGCGACCTGGCAGAATGTTTCACCCATAAAGGACCCAACCGGTTATTATATCTTGTTAAAAAACTTACTCCCCAGCAATCCAGCCCGGCGGCATTTAAGGGAAACCTGGTAAATGCCCTCCTGGATGAAATGCTCCGCAACAGGGACATAGATTTCAAAAGTTCATTTGTGGAAGCCGTAGCAGAAAACGTGCTGCAGGCGGCCGCTTACGGCCGGGAAAAGATCAACGACATGTTTCGCGATATCCGGCAGCAACACTGGGGTAACCTGCATAATACCGTAAAAGAACTGCAGGATAAACCGGTGAAGATAGAACCCACCTTTTTGTCCGCCCAGTACGGTTTGCAGGGGCGACTGGATCTCATGGCAGAAGATGATACTGATGAATACCGGAAGGAGATTTTTGAGCTGAAAAGCGGGAAATGCCCCGACTTCAATACCTGGAAAAATCACGAAATGCAGGTAGTGGGGTATAATCTCCTGCTGCGCTCTGCTTTTGGCCGTCAACGAAAGGGAGGTTCCGCCATCCTGTACTCTGCCGCCGCCACCAATCCTCTGCGGAACGTGAGCAGTACACATCATACCGAAAATGATTTACTACTGCTGCGTAATGAAGTAGTAGGTATGTTGCTGCGGCTCGCGGGCGGGGAATTTGAAATACTGTCCTCTATCACTACCGCAGCTGCCCTGGGCCTGCCTTCTTTCAGTGCTGCGCATTTCACCACTTTTGAACAGGCCTGGCAAACGGCACCTCCTGTGGCAAAGGCCTATTATCACGAGTTCCTCGCCTTTATGCTGCGGGAATACCTGCAGGCGAAGTGCGGCATGTTTTCAGAAATTAACCGGGAGGAAGATGCAGACGGCTTTGCAGCGCTATGGCTGCAACAGGAAAAAGATAAGCTATCCCGCTTCAATATTATACCAGGGCTCCGCTTCCGGGAGTTTGATACCGTTAACAGCTCCGTGTTATTTGATATAGTCGTTCCCGTTAGCCATAATTTCCGCAAGGGGGATACCGCTATTATTTATCCGCGTACCAGCACTGAACTACAGCCGTTGCAGCAACAGTTGCTGAAAGGCAGGATAGAGGATCTCGGGAAAAATCAGTTAAGCTTTTCTCTGAATAACCGGCAGATGACGCTCGACTTTTTCCGGCAATTTGATGAGTGGATCATAGAGCATGATATTTATGAATCCAACTACTGGATAGCAACGGCGTCGCTTTTTCATGTGATTTCCCCGCTTTACCGTGAGCGTACCAATATGCTGTTGGGGCTTACTACACCCCGCTGGTATCCTTTACAGCACACTACTCCGGCCATGTTTAATCCTAACCAGGAACAGCTGGTAAAGCATGCCTTGGAGGCGCAGGATTATTACCTGTTACAGGGTCCGCCGGGCACCGGTAAAACATCTTCCATGCTTACTACTATAGTGGGGGAGATGGTAAAACAGGATCACCATGTGATCATTGTTGCGTTTACCAACAAGGCGGTGGAAGAAATATGTCATAAGCTGACGGCTAAAAATATTACGCATCTCCGTATGGGTGGGCGTAACTCCTCCGCTTCACTCACGCTCCGGCAATATTGCCTGGAAGGCTCCCTGGATGAGGCGCGGAATTATATTACCAGTCACCGTGTGTTTGTAGCCACAGTCGCTACTATGGCCACCCGGCTGGAGCAGCTTACAATGATGGGGATTCCTACCGATACTTTAGTTGTGGATGAAGCTTCCCAGTTAACCGAGCCACAGCTACTGGGGCTGCTGATGCCATTTCGTAAATTTATCCTGATAGGAGACCAGAACCAGTTGCCGCCGGTGGTGGCGCAGGAAGCGCATTTCTGCCAGGTGAAAGTGCCCTGTTTACAGGAACTGGGTATCGGGGATTTGCGGACCTCTATTTTCGAGCGGCTCATACAACGCTGTAAAACCAGCCAGTGGCGGCATGCCTGGGGCATGTTGAATACCCACTTCCGGATGCATGACAGTATTGCGGCATTGGTAAATCATTACTATGCAGGTCAGTTATCTTCCGGAAGAGAGGAGCAAAAAGCCGGTTTCGATTTATATGGCGGTCATGAGAATTTAGGCTGGGAGCGGGTTTTATCTTTAGGAAGAAAAGTATTTATTGGCAGCCCGTATGAGCCGAGTTCCAAGATGAACAGGACGGAGGCGGCGTGGGTAGTATCGCTGCTGCATCACCTGAAGAACCGTTATGGTGCGGGTTTCAGTAAAGATACCGTGGGGGTGGTAACGCCATGGCGAACGCAGATCAGCTTGATCAGAGAGTTGATTGCGGATGATGAAGCGTTGCAGGACATTAATATTGATACCGTGGAGCGGTTCCAGGGTTCTGAAAACGATATTATCATTGTGTCGCTGGCGGTATATCATGCGGCGCAGGTGCAAACCTTGCAGTGCCTGGGGCAGTTTAACTGGGAAGAAGAGGAGATAGAGGTAGACCGGAAGTTGCTGGTAACGTTGTCGCGTGCACGAAAACAGGTGATATTGCTGGGATACGAGCCAGTGTTGCAGGATAGCGCTCATTACCGTAAGGTATTGGGGGAGATGAGCAGAGGCGTACTCTAACGGCAGGTACTATACGTTGCGGCTCCAAGTAACAATGGCCATACGGTTAGTATGGCCATCGTCAGACAACATCATATATGATCAGTCCTGGTAAACCAGGCTTTAATCCAGTGTAACGTGCCCCCAGTTTTCGCCGCTTTTAATGCGGTAGAGCTGCATTTCACTGATATCGAACTGTTCAGCGATTTGCTTCATTGTTTTCTTGCCGGGCTTATTCAGCAGGCGTTTGATGCTCTTTACTTTGGTAACATTCAGTTTGAGTCCTTTCACGCGGTTGCGTTGCTTTTCTTTGTAGGCGAGCTTGGCGGGACTTTTTTGCTGATGTTCTTCCATTTCCTCCTTGGTGGCCCATTGGAGGTTGGAGGCTTTATTATTTTTTTTATCGTAGTCCAGGTGTATCACATATTTATGTGCCCGTCCTCCTTTTTTGCTGAAAAGTTTGGCCACTTCCCTGTGGAGGTACAGTGACTGGTAGCTGTCTGCGGGCTTTACGTTTAATACCGTATAGCCTTCTACGGTAGACCCCGTGAGCAGCTTACCATCTTCGGTACTTTCATGATAACTGATCACTCTCCCCATGTTTGAAACGGCGTATTTTTTACGCAGGGCAGATTTGTTTTTAATCTGTAAGTCTTTCCAGACTTCATTTTTCAGATTTTTAATTGTGGTCATGTGAAAGTATTTTTTTTTTTTTATATCCTGGGGTTTATCCGTTTATCCGTAAACGTTACAACCGGCCATTTCATTATCAGCCGGCAGAAAATCGTGTGCAGCTAATTGGGGAGCGGCCCGCTCGAATATATGGTCCTTGTATTGTAACACAACCGCGTCTAGTACTTCCTCAATCTCAGCTAATGTATTGTAAGTTACTAATTGTTGTCTGAATTCCTTGATATGCGGCAAACCTTTGAGGTAATTTGTATAATGCCTGCGCATTTCCAGTATGCCTACTACTTCACCTTTCCAGGAAACTGACTGGTGAAGGTGTTTTTTGCAAACTTCTACTCTTTCCAAAACAGTTGGCAGGGGTAAATGTTCGCCTGTCTTCATAAAATGCTTGATCTCCCTGAAAATCCATGGATAGCCGATTGCGGCTCTCCCGATCATAACGCCATCCACGCCATATTTCTGCCTGGCGGCGATTGCCTGTTCCGGCGTACATATATCACCGTTACCAAAGATAGGAATTTGTATGCGGGGATTGTTTTTTACTTTTCCGATGAGGGTCCAGTCAGCGCTGCCTTTATACATCTGTGTACGGGTGCGGCCATGAATAGTAAGGGCTTTGATGCCTACGTCCTGGAGCCTTTCCGCTACATCTTCAATATTTTTGGTGTCGTCGTCCCAACCCAGGCGGGTTTTAATGGTTACCGGCAACCTGGTTGCCTTTACAACGGCAGCCGTAAGTTTTACCATTTTAGGAATATCTTTCAGGATGCCCGCACCGGCGCCTTTACAGGCTACCTTTTTTACCGGGCAGCCGAAGTTAATATCCAGCAGATCGGGATTAGTGGCTTCCACAATTTGTGCGGCCAGCGACAGGGATTCTTCATCTCCGCCGAAAATCTGGATTCCTACCGGACGTTCGTAGTCGAAAATGTCCAGTTTTTTGCGGCTTTTGATGGCATCACGTATCAGTCCTTCCGAAGAAATGAACTCCGTATACATGAGATCGGCCCCATTATCCTTGCACACCGCACGAAAAGGCGGATCGCTCACATCTTCCATGGGCGCCAGTAATAAAGGGAATTCTCCCAATTCAATATTTCCTATCTTCACCATAATTTATATAACCACAGCAGCTTTTGCCGGAGTTATTATTTTAATATTTTATATACTATTTCTTTTACAAGCAGGATTTCTTTGCAGTAACGGCTATCGTTCAGCAGTTGCGGTAAGCGGTAAGCATCTGCAAAAACTTAATTTCGCGCTGTAAATTTACGCAAAAAAATACAGTATCTTCTTATGTCCGGTTATCTGAAGCAGTCTCCCGTTTCATTGCAGTTTGTCTCTTTCCTGGGCTTTTCCTTTGGGTTCTTTGCCCTGTACCTTTATGCGCTTCAGGCAATTACGCCAGGTGTTACCGGTCAAACGCTGGAAGCGCTTCAAACCGGCACGCTTACCGACCCTAACTCGATCGGCTATCTGAAAATAACACAATTCCTTTATACCGTGGTCGCCTTCTTTGTGCCGGCGGCAATTTTTGCCTACCTCTGGCAGCCTTATCCGATGAAATACCTGGGGCTTAAAACGCCCACCGGCTTACAGGTTATACTGGCGCTGCTGGCTATGTACGGCAGTTTACCATTGGCCAGCCTGCTGGGTGAGTGGAACGAAACCTGGCCTATTTCCCAATCGGCCCGCGACCTCCAGGATATGGCGGAAAAGCTGCTGGGCATTATGCTGAAGATGCCTACCCTGAAAGATCTTTTCATTAACATGATACTGGTAGCCATTGTACCGGCTATTGCGGAAGAACTGTTTTTCCGCGGCGTTTTACAGCGGCTCATTATTAAAGCTACCGGAAAGGTATGGCTGAGTGTATTTATCACGGCTATCTTATTCAGCGCCATCCATGGCGAAATGCTGGGGTTTCTGCCCCGCGTGTTAATGGGTTTTGCGCTGGGAGCTATCTACGTGATCAGTGGTAACCTGTGGTTAAGCATCTTTGCCCATATCCTGAACAACGGGCTGCAGGTAACGCTGCTGTACCTGTTCCAGCATGGCATGATAAAAGACGATCCGATGAAAAACACACCCGTGGAATGGTATTATATCGCTTTAAGCGTTCCCGTAACCATTGGACTGTTTTGGGCGTTACGTAAAAAATCCTCCCCCATGCTGATGACAGATCCCGTGGATAAAAAAGAAGGGGAAGAGGTGGATGAAATTGGAACAGACGAAAATTTTTAATCTTAATAAAAGACACTAAAACAATCATTATGGAAAAGGACTGGGTTAAAGTTTTTTCGAGCGACAGGCCATTTGAAGCCGAAATTGTAAAGGGTATGTTACTGGACAACGACATTGAGGCGGTTTTACTCAACCGTCAGTCGTCTTCCTACAATATCACGCTGCCGGGACAGGTGGAACTGTATGTACATGAATCAAAGGAACAATTAGCCAGGGATCTTGTACACAATCACAACAATCTGCCTACCGGCGATCCTAATGAGATAGATGGGGAAGAATAAGTGACAGCTCCCGTGGAATGGCGCCCTCCGGGCAGTTCCAGAACGGGATTTGCTCCGTAGGCTATTTTTATCCATTTTTGCGGGTAGAACTTAATCAACAGATACAACCATAATGAAGACATTTTTCACCCGCACTGCCTCTGCGCTTGTGTTTGTGGCAGTAATGCTGGGAGGGATCCTATGGGCCGACTACACCTTTTTCCTGCTTTTCTTTCTGATAGGCTGTTTTGCCCTGCAGGAGTACTTCAGGCTGCTGCGTGGGATCGATGCAGACTATGCCGGCGTTTCGCCCTGGCATAAATGGGGCGCTACCATCGCGGGAGCCGCCATCCTGCTTACTTTTACCGGAGATAATTTTCAAATAGGCGGCATGCCCACCGGGCTGATTGGCTGGTGGACAGCCGTTATTTTCCTGCTGGTAATGCCTTTGGGAGAAGTATTGATGAGTAAAGATTTTTCTTTAAAGAATATCGGGTATTCGGCTATCGGGCTATTGTATGTGATTATTCCGTTTGGGTTGCTGATCCATATCCGGATGAATGCCATCAACATTCACTATACACCCGAAAACGTAGGCACCGCTCCCGGCTGGCTCATTCCTTTGCTGCTGATCATATTCATCTGGATAAATGATACTATGGCTTATATAGTTGGGTCGCTGATTGGGCGTACCCCTTTTGCCCCGGCTATTTCTCCAAAAAAGACGATTGAAGGGACGGTAGGGGGGATGATCCTCGCGGTAGCTACTGCCGGCACTTATGGCCATTTGTGGGGCTACCAGTACCTGGCCTTACAACACTGGATAGCGCTGGCGCTCATCGCCGCCATATTTGGCACCATTGGCGACCTGATTGAATCGAAACTCAAAAGGATGGCCGGCGTGAAGGATTCCGGCCGGATCATGCCCGGCCATGGCGGCTTTATGGACCGGTTCGATTCGCTGCTGCTGGCGGCACCCTTCGCCTGGATCTATGTTCAGTTTTTTATGATGTAATACGTTAACAAAATATTCGTATTCTAAAAAAATTGAATTAAAGTAACTTTGCACCCAGATTAAACACATAAATCAAACATCTAATAAAAAAACAATGAAGATCCATCGTGAAGGATTTGCTACTATTTCCCTTGTATTCCTGGTACTGGCGTTAATAAACGGAGCAGTATTTTATTGGTTCGGTAACGCGCCGGCGCTATGCTGGACGGTATCCATTATCTCCCTTGCGTTCTTCCTGTTCATCGTTTCATTCTTCCGTATTCCCTCCCGTCAATATACAACAGGTGATTCGCTGGTTGTTTCTCCCTGCGATGGTAAAGTAGTGGTCATTGAAGAAGTATATGAGCCGGAATATTTCAAGGATAAGCGTTTGCAGGTGTCTATTTTTATGAGTCCTGCCAATGTGCATGTAAACCGGAACCCAATCAGGGGTACGGTAAAATTATCGCAATACCACGCCGGCAAATACCTGGTGGCCTGGCATCCAAAGTCTTCCACTGAAAACGAAAGGCATTCCGTAGTAATCGGTAACGGTAAAACGGATATCCTGGTAAAGACAAATTGCCGGTGCACTTGCCCGCAGGATTGTGAACTACCTGAAACCTGGCATGGAAGTAAATCAGAATGAAGAAATGGGCTTTATCAAGTTTGGCTCCCGTGTAGACCTTTACCTGCCTATCGGTACAGAAGTAGCGGTACAGCTGGAACAGGTAGTGCAGGGTGGCATTACGGTTATTGCTAAAATCTAGGTATCTTTAGTAGCTAAACGGCATTATTATGATAAAGAAAGCTTTTACCGGCCTGGCTGCCTTACTGCTGATAGCAGGCGTAGCGCTGGCACAGGAGAAAACCAAAACAGCCGCTAAATCTAAAAAGGATTGTTCGGCTGCCTCGTGTAAAACTACCGCAAAAGGTAAAAGCTGTTGTCAGCAGCCGTCTAAAACCGCCAGCCTGAGAATGGCTGCCGCTACCAAAACAAAAGCGAAAGCACAATAAAGAAAGAAGGAGATGTGGTTATCACATCTCCTTCTTTCTTACAGAATATTTCTCAGCTCCCCAAGGTGCCCGATCACATAGGTAGGTTGAAAGTCAACCGGTGGTTTAGCCGGATTAAAATATACCTGGTCCATTCCCACACCATGGGCACCCTTGATGTCCAGCTCCATGGCATCTCCGATCATAATACTCTCTGTAGCGCTGGTATTGGCTTTCCCGATGGCATAATCAAAAATTTCCCGGTAAGGCTTTAAGCTGCCCGCCACTTCCGATGTAACGATGTGCGTGAAATAGTGGTCGATCCCGGCATTCTTCATTTTCAGCAACTGTGTTTCCTCGAAACCGTTGGTGATCATATGCATAGGGTATTCCTTTGCTGCCAGGTATTCCAGCGTTTCCTTTGCTTCCGGGAATAATGCTTTTTTATATGGCAGTATTTCCAGGAATTCTTCGCTGATTTTCTGGGTCAGTTTTTCATCTCCTATTTTAAAGTCGATCAATGTAAGGCGGAAGCGCTTGTCGCGTAATTCCCGGCGGGTAATGAACCCTTTACGGAAGCGATCCCACAGGCGCTCGTTATGATCCACATAAGAAACGGAAAACGCCTCAAAAGATGGTATTCCCCTGCTCTCTAAACCATGCCTGTTATAAAGCTCCAGCAAGGTTTCCTG
This sequence comes from Chitinophaga sp. W3I9, assembly GCF_050434025.1. NCBI lineage: Bacteria > Pseudomonadati > Bacteroidota > Chitinophagia > Chitinophagales > Chitinophagaceae > Chitinophaga > Chitinophaga sp. W3I9. The sequence continues at coordinate 847,390 of NZ_JBNPWC010000001.1, read as the reverse complement.
TTCATTTGTTTCAAAGTCCCAGAGGGTATGGTCCAGGTCAAAGAAAAGATGTTTGTATTTCATGACGGCGCAAAGGTACAAAATACCTCAGAGATGGGTGGAAGGCGCCGGTGTATTCAAAGTAAATTCCTTATTTTACTGCATCAATGAAAGAAACTATGAATGCAGTAATTACGGGCGCCAGCAAGGGGATTGGAAAGGCTATAGCGGAAAAACTGGCGCTGGAAGGATTTAATGTGGCTATTTGTGCAAGACATGCCGACACGCTGGCTTTGGCCAAAGCGGATATTCAGCGGAAAAACCCGGCAGTAACGGTGCTGGCGGAGGTGGTGGATATGGGAGATAAAGCACAGGTACTGGCTTTTGCAGATAAAATAAATGCGGCATTTCCGCAGGTGGATATCCTGGTGAACAATGCCGGTATTTTTGTACCTGGCGCCCTTCACCAGGAAGAAGAAGGGTTACTCGAAAAGATGATGGCGGTAAATGTATACAGTGCTTATCATCTTACCAGGGCATTATTACCCGCCATGATCACCCGGCGTAAAGGATATATTTTTAACATGTGTTCCACTGCCAGCTACCGCGCATACCCCAATGGCGGCGCTTACAGCATTACCAAATATGCCCTGCTTGGCTTCACCAAAAACCTGAGGGAGGAGCTAAAGGCACACTACATCGGGGTTTCGGCAGTAAGCCCGGGCCCTACCTTAACCGCTTCCTGGGAAGGCTTTGACGCCCCTCCCGACAGAATGATGCCCCCCGAAGATATAGCCAGCGTAATATGGGCCGCATGGACAATGGCCAAACAAACCGTTGTGGAGGAAATTGTACTGAGACCTATGTTGGGAGATATTTAAACATCTTATTATATTGGCTTTTTAGTGGATGGTAATCGTTCTTTCTCCGGATAACTAAATAAGAACATATTAAAAGGTTTTAACTAACTTTTAACGGGGCCTTACAGCGCTTCCGGCGCGGCTTTGGTTAAATTTGTTGACATAATTATGATGTACAGATTTTGCATAAGGAAGTGTATTTACGCCATTTTGATTTGTATAGGACTGGTAGCTTGTGCCCACGCCCAGGATTTCCGCTTTACTACCACTGTGAGCAATAATGCCGTGACGCAGGATGAACCATTCCAGATCCAGTTTATGCTGGAAAACGGCGTAAACGTCTCCAGCTTTACACCACCCAGTTTCAAGGATTTTGAAGTATTACAGGGCCCCTCTCAAATGCAGGGTCAATCTATTTTCAATGGAAAACGGTCTGAATACATTGCACTAAGCTACCTGCTGCAACCAAAGCATGTGGGCAGTTTTACCATCGCCGGCGCCCAGGCCCGTGTAAACGGGAATATCGTAAAATCAAACCCGGTTTTAATTGAAGTCAGAAAGGGCAATGCGCAACAACAGCAGCAGGCCGCACCTCCTTCTGCCGGCTACCCGCCGCATCGCGGCTCCCCCAGTGGTAACGAAGATATCCAGGAAGGTATTTTGAAGAAAGGAGAAGACATCAACGAAAAGCTGAAGAAAAATATTTTCCTGAAAGTAGAAGTAGATAAAACCAATTTATACGAAGGAGAACAACTAACGGCCACGTATAAACTTTTTACACGCCTTCCAACCAATTCCAGTGTAACTAAAGTCCCGGCATTCAAAGGATTTTCTGCCAAGGATATTGAGCTGCCTAACCCGCCACAGGCTACCGAGGAAAGGGTTAACGGCATTCCGTATAAAGTGTTTACCATCCGCAAAACATTGCTTTTCCCACTACAGTCGGGCACCCTGGAACTGGACCCTGTAGAAGTGGACAACCAGGTGCGCCTTGTAAAAATGGTGAGCAAAAAAGGTGGCAGCAGGGGTAGGGATCCCTTTGAAGATTTCTTCAACGATCCCGCATTCAGAGATCCTTTCTTTGATGATTTCTTTAACCGCCCGGAAGTGGAATACCAGGATGTTCCCTACAAAATCCAAAGCAATCCGATAAAGATCAATGTTAAACCGGTTCCGGTCGACGGGCGCCCACTCAGCTACAACGGCGCTGTGGGTAACTTTAACATGACAGCGGTAGTGGATAAGAAGAAGCTTACCACAGATGACGCCCTCACGCTGAAAGTAACCGTTAGCGGGCAAGGAAACGTAAACCTCCTGAACTCTCCAAAGGTGGAAACGCCTACCGGCTTTGAAAAATATGATCCAAAAGTAACAGACGACATTGAAAAGAACAGCAACCCGCTTTCCGGCAGCCGTACTTTTGAATATGTGCTGATGCCGCAGGAAGCCGGCGATCATACCATACCGGCAGTAGAATTCTCTTACTTTGACCCCGCCGCCAACAGCTATAAAACATTGCGTTCCCAACCTTTCGATATCCATATCGAACAGGGCAAACATATTAAGCAGGATAAACAGGATTATGGCGCCGGTAAAAATGAACTGGTGAAAAATGAAACCGGTATCCTCGACTGGACAAAAAATCACAGCTGGTTTATTCTCAGCCCATGGTTCTATATCCTGTTGTTATTGCCGCTGCTGATAGCTGCAGGTATTATTTTCTACAAACGCCGCAAAGACTACAACACCACCAACGCCGCAGTGCTGAAACACCGCTACGCCAATAAGGTAGCCCTGAAACGATTGGAACTGGCTGCGCGTTATCTGAAAGAAGGCAAGGACAAGGCATTTTATGAAGAAACTTCCCGCGCCGTTTGGGGTTATCTCAGTTCCAAACTGAAAATACCAATGGCCGATCTGAGTAAACAACTGATACAGGATAAGCTGAACGCCCGTCATATCAACGGCAGCAATACGCACGACCTGTTTAACCTGATCGATAATTGCGAAGTGGCTTTATATGCACCCGGACAGGATAACCGTAAAATGCAGGGTACATATGAACAGGCGGTGAGCATTATCACCAACCTGGAAGATGCGTTGAAGAACTAACTACTTAACGAAAGGCGAAATGCTGAACTACAGAAAAATGAAACCGGTATTATTGGCTGTTATATGCCTGCTCTCTTTCACCGGAAGCCGCGCACAAACGCCGCCACAGAATCAGCAACAACGGTTTGAAGAAGCGAACAAACTCTTTAACCAGAGCAAGTTTACAGAAGCTGCCAGGCTTTACCAGCAGTTGCTGGATGAAGGTCATACGCAGAAGGCACTTTACTTTAATGCCGGCAATGCCTGGTACAAAGCAGGTAAAACCGGGCAGGCTGTTTATAACTATGAGAAAGCATTGCAGTTGTCGCCCAATGACGCTGCGGTGAAACATAACCTCGCTATTGCCAATCAGAAAGTAAATGGTTTTGTGGAAGAGCTGCCGATGGTATTTTTCCAGCAATGGTGGTTACAATTGCAACATCTTCATAAAGCCAACGGCTGGGCTATTGGCACCATCCTGCTTTTCTGGTTGTTTATTGCCGCCATTATGCTCAATGTATATACCCCCGGATGGAGAAATAAATTTTTGCGCTGGGGCACTTATGTGTTGGGAGTATTGTGTGCCTTATACCTGATCATGTCTGTAGATACTTACCTGTGGTCCAACAACCATGAAGCGGGTGTTGTAATGAACGGTAACATCAGGGCCAAAACGTCGCCTGATGAAAACAGCAAGGATGCCTTTGAAGTGGGAGAGGGCATGAAAGTGCGTATCACCGATGCCACACGCGACTTCTGTAAGATTGAACTGGCCGATGGGAAAAACGGCTGGATCAGTTGTAACTATATCAGGCGGTTATAGTCTTTCGATCCTTTGCAGGAAGTCCTGTTTCTTGTCCCGTGCCAGCGGAACGCTGTAGCCATCGGACATAATGATCTCCCCGCCATCTCCTTTAATATATTTCTCCATAAAAGACAGGTTGATAAGGAAGCTGCTGTGTACGCGGAAAAATCCTTTATCTGCGAGCCATTGCTCCATTTCCACGAGCGTGCGGCATACCATTACGGGCTTTTCCGGCTCCTGTAAATGCAACCGGGTTTGCATGCCCGCACCTTTGCAATAAATAATGTTCTTTGCAACTACCATGCGCAGTCCGTCTGACGTGGGCAATGCCAGCCGTTCGTCCTGGTTGAGGTGCTGTTGCAGAAAGCGGAGAAGGTCTTCTACTTTTCCGGCGGTAATAACGGTGGATTGGGTGCTGGCTTTTTCCACTGCGTCTTTTAATTCCTGGCTATCGATGGGTTTGAGAAGATAATCTAACGCGCTGTGATGAATAGCCTGCAGGGCATACTGATCATAGGCAGTGATGAAAATAACGGCAAAGGAGTGATATTCACTGGCTTCCAGCACCTGAAAACCATCCATTCCCGGCATTTCGATATCCAGGAATACCAGTTCGGGATGTAGTTCATGAATGGCAGTCAGGGCTTCAGGACCACTGCTGCAAACGGCTTGTACAGAAACTTGCGGGCAATATCTCTCCAGCATCATGTGCAGCGCATCCCGACTATGCTTCTCGTCGTCCACGATAATGGTACGCATTTGAGATCAGATTAATGAAAGGTGGTTTCAGATTTACTGTTGTGGAAAGTATATGGTCATTGATTCTATTAATCCATGTAGAAATTAAGCAATTTGCCGGACATTTCCAATTCAGGCTATCCGGCCAGGGACTGCCGGGCGGCAACATGTTGCATGCTGATAATAAGGCGGTTACCGGAGGGTTCACGCTCTTCGTCATACATCTGCAGGGATTTGATGCTGGCCTGCATGTGATATTTCTCGCTCATCATGTACAGCCGTTCCGAAGCGATATCGATGCCGGAGGCCTGCCGTTCGCCGGTGCTGTCGAGCATTTCAGTGATCAGTATCCCATTATCTTCCAGCTGGATCTGGAGCCGGTCATTTTCTTTGGAGATGGTGATCCGGAGCAGTCCGCCTGATTTTTCGGGGCGCAGCAGGATCCTGTGCCAGATGGCATATTGCACATAGGGTTGGATGATCAGGGGAGGGATGAGGGTAAACTGCCGGTTTACTTCCGGCATTATGATGAGCTGGTAATCGAACTGTTCATCAAAGCGCAGCTGTTCCAGCTGGATATACAGTTCCAGGGCATCCAGTTCATCCTGCAGGGAAATCCATTCTTTATTGAAATTACCGATCATGAGGCGCATGAGGCGCGAAAAGCGGGTGAGATAAAGGGAGGCCATGTCCGTACTGGTGGTAAGGATGTAGTGGTGAATAGCATTGAGGCTATTAAAAATAAAATGAGGGTCCATCTGCGCCTGGAAAGCATGTAGCTCCAGGTTAATCAACGCATGGTTCTTGGTGATTTCTTTCGCTGAGGCTCTCCTGATTCTTCTTTCCCGCAGGGTAAAAAATACTATTAGGGTAACGAGACTTAACAAAAAAAACAGCCAGAAGGGCCACTCCGCAGCAAAGACGATATCGGTATAATGTGTCACTAACTAGGTTTATAGGAAGTACTTCTCTACGCTTATAAGCTCAATAAATATCGGCTAATTAATCTCCACTATAAAGTGGGATTTACTACGAGGTCGGATTTTAAAGGAAACTGGGGAGAATGAGGTGAAAAGTGGCTGTTTGCTACAGGTATTTAGCCTTTAGCAAATACAGCAAAGATGGTTATACTTATCTACTGCTGCATTTGCCAAACGGCTGGTATTTAGGCTTCCGTAAACTTATAGCCCACTCCTCTTACGGAGTGGAAATAGCGGGAATTCCGGCTATCTTCTTCAAAATACTTACGGAAATTGAGGATAAAGTTGTCGATGGTCCTGGTAGTAGGATATACGTTATAACCCCAAACCACCTGGAGGATTTTTTCGCGGGTAACTACTTCGCCCTTATTTTCGATGAGCAGTTTCAGCAGCATGGCTTCTTTCTTACTCAGTTCGTAGTGTTTTCCATCTTTACCAACGCATTCCTGCGCGGCAAAGTCGATTACATTATCGCCGAAGCGGTATACGTTGGGTACGCTGTCTTTGTCCTGGATCTTTTTATTTTTTACGATGAGTTTTTCCACCCTTAACAGGAGTTCTTCCAGGTTAAAGGGTTTAGTCATATAGTCATCGCCACCCTTTTTGAGGCCCAGCACGCGATCGGCGCTGCTGTTTTTGGCGCTCAGGAAAAGGATGGGGATTTCATTATTCTGAATACGGATGTTTTCGCATACCGCGATACCATCCATTTCAGGCAGCATAATGTCCAGTATAATGAGATCGAAATATTCGTTTTTTACTGCTTTGAGAGCAGCAGTGCCGTTGTCCACTGCGGTGACCTCGTAACCTTCCAGCTCCAGGTTCAGCTTCAGGGCTTCCTGGAGATTTTCTTCATCCTCCACCAGCAGTATTGATGCCTTTGTCGCTTCCTTCATGTGTTATTGTTTGATTTTACATCGAATCCGGATTCCGGTATTCATCAATCCGTCATCTAATTTACGCCGTTTGAACGGAATATTCAGGCCATGATATTTCAAAGCAGCTGCCGGCAGGTACATTGTCTTTTACTTCAATGCGTCCGTGGTGCTGTTCCACGATTTTAGCGGTCAGGAACAGGCCCAGTCCGGAGCCTTTAGCCTTGCGGGTATTTTCGTTACCCACACGGTAAAATTTCAGGAAGATCCTGCTTTTCTCTTCTTCCGGGATGCCCGGGCCTTCGTCGATCACCTGTAATTTCAGTTGCTGGTTACTTTCAAATAGTTTTACAGAGATGGTGGTATTTTTCGGGGCATATTTCGCGGCATTCTCCACCAGGTTGCTTAGTACAATTTGTAAAGTCAGCTTATCGCCGTCCATCCATACGTCCGGTAAAATATCCGCGATGATCTGATGGGTACCAATGCGGCCATCGAGGTCTTTGATACTGTTTTCTATCAGGGCTGAAAAATCCAGCGGTTCTTTAAACACCTCGTATTTATGTGTTTCCAGTTGCGCCGCCAGCAGGATGTTGTTGCACAGCTGGTCGAGGCGGTTGGTTTCACGGATCGTATTATTGATCAGCTTCAGTTGTTTTTCTTCTTCGAGTTTATGTTTACGGATGGTTTCGAGATTCAGTTTGGCGGCAGCGATGGGTGATTTCAGTTCATGTGTTACCGCCATCATAAAATTCTGTTGCTGCCTGCTGAGCTTCATATATTTCCATACAGCCCGGTATACAAAGAGTGCGCCGAGTAAAATGATCCCTAAAAAGATGAGGCCCTCGCCCAGGTATTTAAAAGAGCGCATACGCTCTTCTTTGTTGATCCGCTCCAGTTGCAGCTGATGTTCTGCCGGTTGTGCGAGGCTGTCTACCCGCAAAGAAAGGTTTTGTTGTTCAAAGCGGCGGATCTGTTCACTTTGCCTGAACAGCAAAATGCCCCACCAAACCAGTGCGGCAATTGTGTACGCCATTACTAAAAAATAAACGAAGGAAACGGATTTCCCTTCCTGCATTTTATTGGAAATTCTTTTCATCATGGCCTTGTGCCGGCTTTCTCAATCCGCAAGCCAACATTCATTACGTGGGGAAGCGGATTTTGCCGCATATTTTGTTCAAAGGTAAACTTATAGGTCCCTGGTTTATTAAAAACAGCCCGTTGCTGAATGAAGATACGATGTTCATAAATATCATCCAGTCCGGTACCGGACCATTTGCCCGTTACATCTGCGAGCGGCAGTTCCACCCGTTGTTCCTTTATGGTGCTGTCGCCTGGATACTGTGTACCTACCAGTAACCAGATATTACTGTATGGATAAGCATCCGTATGCCTTACGTTCACACAGATATTGTAAAGGTACGCAGTATCTTCCGGTTGTATTTTTACTTCAAAAGACGGTTTATAATCATATGCCCACTCATGCCTGGGGATCTCCAGGTTTTTCTCGTAAGTGTCCATTTTAGGCGGCATGCAGGCGGCAGCCAAAAGTAATAAGCCTGCTGTGGCCAGGAAAAGTTTGTTCATACGGTATTCGCCTTACTATAAAACGTTTAATACTTGTTCTTTGGCTTTTTCCAGTTCATCTTTCATCAGCACCACCCATTGCTGTATACCGGCATCATTGGCTTTGGAACCGGTAGTGTTGATTTCACGGCCTATTTCCTGTAACACAAACCCCAGTTTCTTGCCTTTGGCAGAGTCACTGTCTTTCAGTATTTCCGTGAAATAACGGAGGTGGTTTTCCAGGCGGGAGAGTTCTTCAGAGATATCCAGCTTTTCCAGATAGAAGATCAGTTCCTGTTCCAGGCGGTTGCCATCCACATTTTCTTTTCCTACATGCTCGGCCAGCAATCCTTCGAGGCGCTGACGGATACGGTCTTTACGGAGGGGGTCCAGTTCGCGGACCTTCTGCATATAGCTATCGATGTTTTCTATGCGTAGCTGCAGATCGGCTTCCAGCATGAGGCCTTCATCCTGGCGATGTGTATCCAGGTCGATCAGGGCTTCACGCAGTGTATCTTCCACATCTTTCCATTCTTCTTCGGTCATTTGCTCTGAAGCCGGACTTACCACTTCCGGTAATTTCATCAGCACGTTGAGCATATCTCCCTGGGGGAGTTCCAGCTGGTTGGCCAGCATGGTGATAGACTGGTAATAATATTTTGCAAGGTCTGTATTGATCACAACCGGGCGGGTGGCGCCATTCTGGCGGATATTGATCGTTGCATCAAGGGTGCCGCGCTGCAACGTTTGCTGCATTAGGGTACGGATGTCAAATTCATAGGGTCTTAACAAAGGAGAAAACTTCAGATTCACCTCAAACTGCTTTCCATTCAGCGATTTGATCTCCACTACGATACTAGTTTCGCCTCTTGCGCTTTCTGCCCTTCCGAAGCCGGTCATTGATTTCAGCATAATAGAAATTTGTAGGTGACAAACCTAGTTAAAAAAGCTGAAAGCATAAAGCTTAAAGCAAAAAGCGGGTGCAGGAGGACGGGAGCTGCAGCCCCACCTCAGAGGCGCGACTATGCCAATAGTGCGCTGAGAGCCGCCATCACTACTTTGCCCTTAGCTTTAACTTCCTGTAGATCTCTTCTTTGCTCATCTCCACCATCTCTCCTGATTGCATGCCTGCAATGGTGATATCTTCCATGCGGTAACGGACAAGCCTCAACGTAGGAAAGCCAACGGCGGCAGTCATCCGTCGCACCTGCCTGTTTTTGCCTTCCTGCAGCACCATCCTGATCCATGGTGCGGGAATACTTTTACGGAAACGGATGGGCGGGTTCCGTGGCGGCAACAACGGTTCTTCCTCAAATATTTCTGCCCGGCACCGTTTGGTGCGGTACATCTTACCATCTACATTGATCTGCACCCCTGCCGCCAACTGCTCCACCGCCTCCGCAGTTACAGCGCCATCCACCTGCACCCAGTACTCCCGTTCATGGGCATGCTGCGGCAATAGCAGTTGCTGGTTCAATGTCTTATCATTTGTAAGGATCAGCAGCCCTTCGCTGTCGTAATCCAGGCGCCCTACGGGATATACATCCGAAGGAACCTTAAAATAATCCGCCAGGCAGGCCTTGTTACCTTCCGGTGTAAACCGGGTTAACACTTCATATGGTTTATATATAATATAATAATAAAGAGACACGAATGCTTTTGCTTTGGTTAAGGAGCCGTAAATTAGTACTTTTGCAAATTGATTATGGCTACATCGTTCCACAATCCTTCATGTCATCATTGCAAGGATCGCTTCTCATCAATATTCTGCAAGGCGGAACAATGCAATCTCGATCAGATTGCAGAAGCCAAAGTATGCTCCGTATACAGGAAAGGACAGGTTATCTTCCATGAAGGAGCCTATCCCTTCGGTGTGTACTGCGTAAACGACGGTAAAATAAAGCTCTCGCACAGTGGTGATGACGGCCGGGAACAGATTATACGCCTGGTCAAAGACGGCGATATCATGGGCTACAAAGCCCTGCTGAGCAACGAAAGGTACACTGCTACCGCCACAGCCCTCGAAGATTCTTCTATCTGCTTTATACCTAAAGACCTGTTTCTCAATATTCTGCAGAAAGATGCATCCCTGTCATTTGAAATGATGCGCATCTTATCGAGCGAACTGCGCAAAGCCGAATTGAAAATAACCCACCTGGCACAAAAGCCGGTACGGGAACGCCTCGCAGAAACCCTGCTTTTTATCAAAGAAACTTACGGACTGGAAGCAGATGGCCACACCCTCAGCGTACGCCTCTCCCGTGAAGAAATTGCCAACCTCGTAGGCACAGCCACAGAATCCGCTATCAGGCTGCTTTCTGAATTCAAAAAAGATGGCATGATAGAACTGGAAGGCAAAAAGATCCGCCTGCTTGACCTGGCCGAAATTATCAGAACTGCAAACCTGCAGGAGTAGCCCCAATCCTGACAAATATCATATTCCCGCTTGACGCATATCATTGCGCCCTTCTGCCGCGACCGGTACTTTTGCAATAACACAACTATTGACTGATGGCCGTTTCTTCGCATGTTCAAACCAATACCACCTGCTATCACTGCGGGGAAAACTGTACTGACAACGATATCACCCTGCAGGATAAAGTATTCTGCTGTATGGGATGCAAAACGGTATACGAAATACTGAACCAATACGACCTTTGTGAATACTACCATCTTAACAGCAAACCTGGTATCAGTCAGCGGGTAGCCGTGCGAAGCGATAAGTTTGCTTTCCTCGATGACGAAAAAATAGCGCAACAACTCTATCTATTCAGGGATGATACCCACACGCATGTTTCCTTTTACATCCCGCAAATCCATTGCAGTTCCTGTTTATGGCTGCTGGAAAACCTGCACCGGCTGGAGAAAGAGGTACAGCGGGTCACCGTTAATTTTAGTAAGAAAGAGGTATTGATCATCTACTCACATACCGGCACCTCTTTAAGAAGGGTGGCAGAAATATTAACCGCTATCGGGTATGAACCGTACATCAGCCTGCAGGATCTGCAACGCAAAAAACCGGCGGTTAACCGGCAGCTGGTATACCAGCTGGGCGTGGCGGGTTTTTGCTTCGGCAATATCATGTTGCTGAGTTTTCCCGATTATTTTGCCAGCGCCGGTGGTCTTGATGAAATATTTAACCGCCTGTTCCGGTATATGAACCTGGTGCTGGCATTGCCGGTATTGCTTTACAGCGCACAGGCATTTTATAAACCGGCCCGGAACGGGTTAAAGCATGGATTCCTCAATATAGACGTGCCTATTGTGCTCGCCATCTTCGTTACTTTTATACGCAGCTTTGTGGAAGTAATTAACGGTCAGCCGGGGTATTTTGATTCCATGACAGGCATCGTATTTTTTATGCTGATAGGAAGAATATTACAGGATAAAACTTACCAGGGGCTTTCGTTTGACCGGGATTATACTGCCTATTTTCCTATAGCCGTAAGCGTTATAAGGGAAGATAAAGAAATTCCTACCACGCTTCCTGAGCTGAAAACCGGCGATACCATCCGTATTCACAACAATGAACTGGTACCGGCAGATGGCATTATTGTAAGAGGGAAAGCCCTGATAGATTACAGCTTTGTAACCGGAGAATCGGTGCCGGTCAGCAAATCGATCGGGGAAATTATTTATGCCGGCGGCAGACAGCTTAATGGTAACCTCGAAATACTTACCATTAAAGAGGTAGCGCAGAGTTACCTGACCAGCTTATGGAACCGTGATGAACTGAAAAATAAAGCGGAAAAACAAGTGTCTTTTGTTCACCTGCTCAGCCGCTATTTTACGTGGGCGGTGTTGTTGATTGCAGCTGCTACTGCCGCTTACTGGTGGGTGAATGAACCTGCGCGTGTATGGCCTGCTGTTACCGCCATCCTGATCATTGCCTGCCCCTGTGCCCTGCTGCTGGCATCTTCATTTACCAACGGACATATTTTAAGAATCCTCAGCCGGCACCGGTTTTACCTGCGTAATGCACAAGCCATTGAAAACATGGCCAACGCCACACATATTGTATTCGACAAAACCGGCACACTCACCGGCAAAACAGGCAGCTCCGTTATCTACTACGGCAATGCGCTTACACCTATACAGGAAGTGATGATAGCTACCCTTGCAGCGCAGTCCACCCATCCTTTAAGCCGGGCCATTGTTCAGTATTGCGGGGATCCCGCATCGCGGCATATCCACGACTTCCAGCACTTTACAGGCAAAGGTGTATGCGGATGGGTAGATGGATTTTTTATCCGGCTGGGCAATGCAGGCTTCACGGGCGCACACCACAAAAGTGAGCAGGAAGGAAGCGTGGTGTACGTATCTATCAACGAAAAACTGTACGGATTATTTACTATCCGCAGCAGCTACCGGAATGGTTTACGGCAACTGATGCAGCAGCTGCAAACTTCTTACCCATTATCTGTACTATCAGGAGATAATAATCATACGCTCCCGCAATTAGGTCGGTTGATGGGCAACGATGCCACCCTTCTTTTTGAGCAACAACCGGCAGATAAACTCGCTTACATTATCTCCCTCCAAAAAAAAGGAAAAAAGGTAATGATGATTGGTGATGGATTAAATGATGCCGGTGCGCTGAAACAAAGTGATATTGGTATTTCATTAACAGAAGACAGCAACAACTTTACGCCTGCCAGCGATGGTATACTGCATGCGGATCAACTGCCTTTGCTGTTTTCTTTCATCCGCTTATGCAAAGCCAACAAGCGTATTATCCTCTTTAGTTTTGTATTGTCGCTCCTCTATAACATCACCGGTTTATACTTTGCGGTGCAGGGAATTTTATCGCCGCTGGTAGCCGCTGTCCTGATGCCAGCCAGCTCTATCAGCATTATCCTGATCACTTTCGGTTGCAGCGAATGGCAGGGCAAAAAGCTTTACAGCAATGCACTACAGCAAATGAATGATAAAAGTCATATTCCTGATTGAGTAAAGTCATAGTAGTAAAGGTGCACTACTGTTACCTTTGCTATCACATGAAACATACACAATAAATCTAAGCCCAACCTCAGATAAGCCCGGATGAAATGGGCGTGTAAACAGCCGCTGAAAAGGCTGTTTACACGCAACGGGTGAGGCATGCCGGAAAAGAAGTATGGCATTACATCACAATACACCATCCATGAAAGGAATGAACGTAATGCAGATAGCGGGAAATGAAAAAGTGAAGAGTTGTGCTATCCTGAAAACAAAACGCTTTGATGCCACCCTGCTCATTATGCAGCAGGGGCACCAGATTCCGCCGCATACATCGCCGGCCCATGCCATGATCCTTATACTGGAAGGGAGGATCGCATTTATGCTCAACGAAGAAATAACCATCCTGGAATCCGGCGATGTTTTTTCCTTTGGCGCCAACGAAATACATGCCCTGCAGGCGTTGGAAACAGCCAGGTTTATTCTCATTAAATAAATAGCCATGAGCGTTATCATCATTTTACTCGGTGCTAGTTTACTGGTAGCCATAGGGTTCCTGGCAGCATTTATCTGGTCAGTAAAAAACGGGCAGTTTGAAGATGATTTTTCACCGGCGCACCGCATCCTCTTCGAGGACAAGCCAGATAACGTTAACGAATAAACGCATTTATCAACACCTTTAAATACCACTATGTCACTCGAAAAATTTTATTACGACAACCGCACGGTGAAATGGTTTGCCTACGCTTGTATGTTCTGGGGGCTGATAGGCATGCTGGCCGGTTTATGGGCAGCGCTGGAGCTGGTGATCCCCGGCCTTAACATGGGATTTGCCCCCATTACTTTTGGCAGGTTAAGACCCGTACATACCAATGCCGTCATCTTTGCATTTGTGGGCAATGGTATTTTCATGGGAGTATATTATTCCCTGCAACGGCTTTGTAAAGCCCGCATGTTCAGTGATCTGCTGAGTAAAATACATTTCTGGGGCTGGCAGGCCATCATCGCCGGCGGCGCCCTCACCCTGTTCCTGGGCTACACTACCGGCAAAGAATATGCAGAGCTGGAATGGCCCTTTGATATTGCCATCACCCTTATCTGGGTAGTGTTTGGCGCCAACATGCTGGGTACTATCCTGCGCAGGCGCGAATCACATTTATACGTAGCTATCTGGTTCTATATCGGCACCTGGGTAGCTATTGCCATGCTACATATTATTAACTCTTTCGAATTCCCTTTATCCCTGTTCAAGAGTTACAGCTGGTATGCGGGTGTACAGGATGCGCTGGTACAGTGGTGGTACGGACATAATGCGGTGGCGTTTTTTCTCACCACGCCTTACCTGGGGCTGATGTACTATTTTGTACCTAAGGCCGCCAACAGGCCGGTGTACTCGTATCGCTGGTCCATCATCCACTTCTGGTCGCTGATATTTATTTATATCTGGGCCGGCCCGCATCACCTGCTGTACACCGCTTTGCCCGAATGGGCCCAATCGTTGGGAACGGCTTTCAGCATTATGCTGATCGCTCCATCCTGGGGTGGTATGCTCAACGGCCTGCTGACCCTGCGCGGCGCCTGGGACCGGGTGAGGGAGGATGCTATCCTTAAATTTTTTGTGGTAGCGCTTACCTGTTACGGTATGGCCACTTTTGAAGGACCGATGCTGTCACTGAAAAATGTGAATGCCATCAGTCATTACACCGACTGGACCATTGCACACGTTCACGTTGGCGCATTGGGCTGGAATGGGTTCCTCACATTTGGTATCCTTTACTGGATGATCCCGCGCATTTTTGGTACGCAGCTTTTCTCCCGCAAATTGGCCAATACGCATTTCTGGATCGGTACACTGGGCATTATCTTTTATGTAATCCCGCTTTACTGGGCGGCATTTACACAGAGTATGATGTGGAAACAGTTTACCGAAGAAGGACAACTGAAGTACCAGTTCATGGAAACAGTTACCACCATTGTTCCGATGTATGCGCTGCGTGCGGTAGGTGGCATGTTGTATATCAGCGGCCTGATACTGATGATTGTAAACCTTACCAGAACAATCCGCAAAGGTGCATTTATTGCCAACGAAGCAGCGGAAGCACCTGCATTACCCAAAGAGATTGTTACACATGGTAAAGCGCACTGGCACAACTGGATAGAACGCCGCCCTATACAACTGGTGGTATTCAGTTTGGTAGTGGTAGCCGTTGGCGGCCTGCTGGAAATGATGCCCACCTTCCTGATCCGCAGCAATATTCCTACTATCAGCAGCGTAAAACCATATACGCCGCTGGAATTACACGGTCGCGATATTTACCTGAGAGAAGGTTGCTACAACTGCCACTCACAGATGATCCGTCCATTCCGGGATGAAGTGGCCCGCTATGGCGAATACTCCAAAGCCGGCGAATTTATATACGACCATCCTTTCCAATGGGGTTCCAAACGTACGGGTCCCGATCTGGCGCGTATTGGCGGCAAGTATCCGGACTCCTGGCACTTTAATCACATGCTCGATCCTACATCCATGTCGCCGGGTTCTATTATGCCTGCTTATCCCTGGCTCTTTGAAGAAAGAGTGGATAAAAGTAAAACGCCGGCCATGATTAACGTGATGCGGAAACTGGGGGTACCTTATGCAGCCGGCTACGAGCAACAGGCTATTGCCGACCTGGAGAAACAGGCACAGGGCATTGCCGCATCCCTGCAAAAGGATAAGCTGCCCATTAAAGCAGATCGTGAAATTATTGCATTAATAGCCTACCTGCAAAGGATGGGGAAAGATATTAAGTCGGCCCCAAAACCTGCACCGGTAGCCAATAACACTGAATTCTAAACCGCAACGTCATGAAGTTCATTAATTACCTGGGATCTATAGCCGGTATCAGTATTTACCCGATGGCATCGCTGCTGTTGTTTACCACTTTTTTTGTGGCGGCCTCGCTATGGGCTTTTAAAGCCGATAAGAAAATGGTGGATCATATCAGCCGTATTCCTTTAGATAATGACGACACAAATGCCCAATAAAAGAAAAACAATGAATAAACAGTTTATACAGCTACTCACCGGCGGTTTATTATGCAGTATCCCTGCCTTTGCAGATGGCGGAGCGGGGACCCCTTCAGAATTATCTGACCCGGTAGCCCTGGTATTACTGGTGGTAGCAGGAGGACTATTACTGGCTATCGGCATCCTGGCCAATGCGGTGCTGGGCGCTATGGATATTTTCAGGGAAAAGATGAAGAAAGATGCCGGTAAAGCTTTAATAACTGGTGGTGTTGTTATGCTGTCACTCCTGAGCAGCAACGCTTTTGCACAAACGGCCACTACTGCTGCCAGTCCTTATTTTACGAGGCTGTCGCAAACTTCTTTCTACCTGCTGATATCAGTTATTATACTGGAACTGGCGGTGATCATCAGTCTTTTATTCCTGTTGCGCTACCTGGTGGGTATCAAAAGAAAACGTACACCCGCGAAAGCAGTGGCGCCTGGTAAACCCCGGGTATCATGGCTGGAAAAAATCAATAAAACACGGACCGTGGATGCGGTGGCAGAAGCAGAGGAAGACATGGGCCATGATTTTGATGGCATCCATGAACTCAATAACCCTACACCTCCCTGGTGGAAATGGGGATTTGTATTCACCGTTTGCTTTGGCATCGTATACTTCTGGCGTACAGAAGTTACTCACTCGGCGCCCAGCCAGCTGGAAGAGCTGGCGGCAGAAGAAGAAAAAGCGGCTGTTGCCAAACAGGAATACCTGAAAAAAGCCGCCAATAACATCGATGAAAACAATGTAGTCATGCTCACCGATCCGGCTGATATCGCTGCCGGGCAAAAGATGTTCGTTTCCAACTGCGCGCCTTGTCATGGCCCGCAGGGACAGGGTGTAGTAGGGCCCAATCTCACCGACGACTACTGGCTGCATGGCGGCAAACTCAATGACGTGTTTAAAACAATAAAATACGGCGTGGCCGATAAAGGAATGAAATCCTGGCAGGAAGATTTTTCGCCCAAACAACTGGCGCAGGTAGCCTGCTATATCAAAACGTTACGCGGCACTAATCCGCCGAATGCCAAAGAACCACAGGGACAGAAAGAATAAAGCAGCAGTTATGGCTAACAGCACCTTCAGAGATACAATAGCTACCGTTGACGGGCAAGGCAAACGCAACTGGATATACGCAAAGCAGCCGAAAGGCCGCTGGTATAATATCCGCAGTTGGGTGAGTCTCCTGTATTTTAGTGTTTTCTTCAGCCTGCCGTTTATTTCCATAAATGGCCGGCCTTTATTTATGCTGAATGTGGTGGAGGGAAAGTTTATCCTTTGGGGCGCCATCTTCTGGCCGCAGGACTTCTTCATTTTCGGGCTGGCTATGCTGGCATTCATTCTTTTTATTGTAGTGTTTACGATGGCCTTTGGAAGGCTCTTCTGCGGGTGGATGTGCCCACAAACCATTTTTATGGAGCTGTTATTCCGCCGCCTGGAATACTGGATAGAGGGAGATGCCGCTGCGCAAAAAATGCTGCAGCAGTCGCCATGGAATACCAATAAAATCATGCGGAAAACAGGGAAGCACATTGCCTTCTATGCCCTGTCATTTCTCATTGCCAATATATTCCTCTCCTATGTCATCGGGGCTAAAGCGCTGGGTAAGATCATCACCGAGCCGTTATCTGCACACACCGGCGGCTTTATCGCCATCATCATGTTCTCAGGCGTGTTCTATGGCGTATTTGCCTTTATGAGGGAGCAGATCTGCACGATTGTATGTCCGTATGGCCGTTTGCAGGGGGTATTGCTGGACAGGAACTCCATTTTGGTGGCGTACGATTACGAAAGGGGAGAGCCCCGTGGAAAGTTCCGTAAAGACGATTCCAGGGCACACGGCGATTGCATCGACTGTATGCAGTGCGTGAAGGTTTGCCCTACGGGAATAGATATACGGAACGGCACCCAGCTGGAGTGTGTGAACTGCACCGCCTGTATTGATGCATGCGATTTCATGATGGAACAAACCGGCCGGCCGAAAGGACTGATCCGGTATGCTTCCGAAAACGGCATCGCCAGCAAACAAAAGCTGCGGTTTACGCCGCGGCTCAAAGTATACTCCGGGGTATTGGTGGTATTGCTCACTGCCATCAGCTTTATGCTGGGCAGCCGGAAACCGGTGAGCGGCACTATTATGCGCACAGCAGGTATGTTGTACCAGGAAAGAGGCGCTGATAGCTTGTCGAACCTGTACCGTATTAAACTCCTCAATAAAACCGGCCGGGATATTCCGCTCGGGTTGAAACTGGAAAACGAAAACGGAGTGGTGTCCATGATAGGCAATGCCGTGATTCATATAAAGGCCGAAGGGCAGGGGGAGGGTACTTTCTTTATTGTATTGCCCAAAGCTTCCGTGCATCAGCGTAAGTCAACTTTATACATCGGGCTGTATGAACACAACAAAAGGATTACCCGTTTACGCACCACGTTTTTAGGACCGGTACAATAATAAGACAGCTCATTCACATCTTAAAAAATTATTACCATGAACTGGGGACATAAGATCATTATAGTGTTTGTAGTATTTGCCGCCGGCATTCTGACGCTTGTTACCAAAAGCATGCGTACCAGGATTGATATGGTAACGCCTGATTACTACAGCGAAGAATTGAAATACCAGCAGGTAATTGATGGAAAAGAAAATGCCGCAAGGTTATCTGCTCCTGTTACTATATCCCAGGAAGACGCAGGTGTAATGATTTCTCTTCCATCTGAGCTGCGGAACAAAGCGCTCAACGGTAAAGTAACCTTTTACCGGCCTTCTGATTCCGGCAAGGATGTATTGATGCCGCTTCAACCGGATCAATCGGGACGGCAGTTAGTGAGCCGGCAATTATTCATCAGGGGGCCCTATAAAGTGAAGATAGCATGGACGATGAACGACCAGCCATACTACCAGGAACAACTGGTAAATATTAATTGAAATAACGGAGCAGGATAGTTATTTAAAAAATTACAAAAGATATACGCATTATGATCGCTTCATTTATACTTGGTTTTGTGGGCAGCTTTCACTGCATAGGTATGTGTGGTCCTATTGCATCAACGCTGCCGGTACAACATCTTAACGGTATCCGCAAATTAGGGGGCATACTGTTATACAACGCGGGCCGCATCAGTGCTTATGCCATCCTCGGATTGCTTTTTGGATGGCTGGGCAAACAGTTATACCTGGGTGGATTACAGCAATGGTTGTCGATCATCACCGGCAGCTTATTGCTTGTGCTGGTAATATTGAAATACGCCGGCATAAGATTAACAAAAGGCAGGCATCTCCCAGATATTTTCACTTCAAAAATAAAATTCCGGCTGGGCAGCCTGTTAAGGCAACAACGCTTCCATACTTTATATGCCATTGGCTTTCTGAACGGACTCCTTCCATGCGGACTCGTGTACCTCGGTATTGCCGGCGCCGTTGCCTCCGGTGATGTGCTGAAAGGGATGTTGTTCATGGCTGCCTTTGGTGCAGGTACTTTACCTGCAATGGTGGGTATTACCTGGTTCAGTCACCTGGTCAATATGAAGGTGCGCAACCGGATGCGCAGTTTGATACCGGTGGTGATCAGCATCATGGGCGTGTTGCTGATCCTCCGGGGACTAAACCTGGGCATTCCTTACATCAGCCCGGTGCTGACGCCCAATAGTGAACATGTAGTTGAAAATTGTTGTCATAAACCATTACATCATGAGCCTCATCAGTAAATATAACGTAGCCGCACCGCGGTACACCAGTTACCCTACTGTTCCCTATTGGGAAGAGCAAACTTTTCATCCGGAGAAGTGGAAAACGCTGTTGAAAAAATCATTCCTCGAATCGAACGGTAAAGATGGGATCAGCTTATACATTCACCTGCCTTTCTGTGAGAGTATGTGTACGTATTGCGGTTGTAATAAACACATCACCGTTAACCACGGGGTAGAGGGGCCTTATATTGAAACCCTGCTGAAAGAGTGGCAGCTGTATGTGGATACTTTCGGCGGGCGTCCGCGCATCCGGGAAATACATCTTGGCGGAGGCACACCTACCTTTTTCAGTGCAGCGCATCTGGCGATGTTGCTGAATGGCATTTACCGCACTGCGGAGCTATTGCCTGACGCCAGTTTAAGCTTCGAAGGTCATCCGGGCAATACCACACCGGAGCATCTCCAGTCGTTGTATACCCTCGGCTTCCGCAGGATCAGTTTAGGCATACAGGACTTTGATATGCGGGTACAGGAAATCATTAACCGTTTGCAACCTTTTGGAATGGTGGCATCCGTAGTAGAGAACGCCAGGAAGATTGGATTTACCTCCATCAACTTCGACCTGATCTATGGTTTACCGTTGCAAACGCTTACAAGCATGCAGCATACGATTGATAAGGTTGTCCGGTTACGCCCCGACAGGATCTCTTTTTACAGTTATGCACATGTGCCCTGGATAAAGGGAACCGGTCAGCGTCGTTATACAGAAGCGGATCTGCCAAAAGTTGAAGAGAAGCGGCAGTTGTATGAACTGGGTAAGTTACTGTTCGACAGCAATGGTTATACGGAGATTGGTATGGATCATTTCGCGCTGCCGGAAGAGGCATTGCACAAAGCTTTCCTGCAAGGGCGGCTGCACCGGAACTTCATGGGTTATACTGATTCTCCCACATCGTTGCTGGTTGGTTTGGGAGCTTCTTCCATTGGCGACAGCTGGTATGCATATGCACAAAATGAGAAGAAGGTGGATGCTTATCAGGACCTGGTGAACAAAGGGGAGTTTCCGGTTGTACGCGGTCATATCCTGAACGAAGAAGACGGGTTGCTGCGAAAGCATATTCATGAGCTGATGTGTCGATTTGAAACTACCTGGAACAAGGCAGACACGCAGTGTGATGCGATCATTGATGGCCTGCAGCGATTGCAGGAGATGGAGCGCGACGGGCTGGTGCAGGTACTGCCTCAGAAGGTGGTGGTAACGCCTGAGGGGAGGCCTTTTATCCGCAACATTTGTATGGCTTTTGATGCCCGGTTGTGGCGACAAGTACCACATTCACAATTGTTTAGCCACGCCATATAATTTGTCTTTCCCGCTGATTACGCTGATTATACTGATTACTTTGATTTTACTCTTTTGGATTTTATAAAGGATTGAAAAGATTTAGAGAGATATAAGCGAATATCCTCGCTGATATCTCCCCGAATCTTTTATAAATCCAAAAAGTAAAATCAAAGTAATCAGTATAATCAGCGTAATCAGCGGGAAAGACAAAATCCGCGTTTTTTTTTCGCTTTTGGACCGGAAAAACCCAAAATTTGAAAAAACGGGGTTGTCGGCCGGGTTATCCATTTACCGGGAAAAGGGGATGAGAAAGAAGAAGATGTAGTGATGAATTTTAGTGCGATAAAAATGTGATCTGCTGTAACGCTTTATTCATGCGGGTTTCAGAGGCAATAAAAAAAGTCTGACCGTTGGAACAATCAGACTTTCTTGTTATGTGAATGGGTTAGTAAGTACAGGGAAACAAAATTCCCTACACAATATTAAAAAGAATTTCATCACAAAAGAAAAAATTTACAAAAAATTTTATTCACACTACGAAAATAATTGTGGATAACAGCAGATCGAAACTTTCCGATCATCGTTATCATGCCTTCATATTTTGATGGTTGCAATTGCCGATTTACTACCTTTGTTGCTCTTAAACATTATTCAATAATTCAGAGTATATGAAGTTCGAAGCACCTGTTGCAGTAACGGAAATAGCAGCATATATAGGCGCAGAGCTGGTTGGCAACAGCCACCTGATGGCCACTGGCATCAATGAAATACATAAGGTTACACCGGGAGATATTTCCTTTGTTGACTTTGAGAAATACTATAACGCCAGTCTGCAGTCGGCAGCAACCATCATTATCATAAACAAAAAGGTAGATTGTCCGGAAGGCAAGGCGATTTTGGTACTGGACGACCCATTCAGTGCATATGTAAAACTGGTTAAAAGATTCAGGCCTTTTGAGGCGGCAACCAAAGCCATCAGCGACAGCGCCGTGATAGGAGAAGGCACTGTTATCCAACCCAACGTATTCATTGGCAATCATGTGCGCATTGGCCGCAACTGTCTCATTCATCCGAACGTAACGATTTATGACTACTGTGAGATCGGTGACAACGTAATTATTCATGCAGGAACGGTACTCGGGGCAGATGCTTTTTACTTTAAGAAAAGGGCGGAGCGTGAAGTGATCTATGATAAGCTGGAAAGTTGCGGAAGAGTGATCATTGAAAGCGATGTGGAACTTGGCGCCGGCTGTACCATCGACAAAGGCGTAAGCGGCGATACCATCATTGGCCGTGGCACCAAACTGGATAACATGATCCATGTAGGTCACGGTACCGTTATCGGCAGAAATTGCCTCATTGCTGCGCAGGTAGGCATTGCCGGTAAAGCAAAAATTGAAGACAATGTGATCCTGTGGGGACAGGTAGGCGTGAATAAAGATCTTACCATCGGGAAAGGCGCTGTTATTCTCGCACAAAGCGGGGTGCCGGCTTCCGTGGAAGGAGGTAAAACATATTTTGGTTCCCCGGTAGAAGATGCCAGGGTAAAAAAGAAAGAACTTGCCTGGATCAAACGCATCCCCGAGATGTGGGAGAAACTCAAAGAAACCAGGTAATCATCAACGCCGGGAAACAATATCACCTGTTCCCGGCGTTTCAGCATATTCAAAACCACCCGCTTCATGAAGTATTTGTTTGCCGCCTTACTCCCCCTGCTACTTTGGAGTTGCAGCACCACCAAACCCACTGCCGTTAAATCATCCCTATACACCAGCGACCAGGAATGGGCGGTAAAGGTGAAAGACGGCTGGCTTAGCGCTAAAACCATTTCTTTTGGCCTTTATTCCTCTACTTCCCGTAAAAACGGCGTAGCGGAAGCCACCTTCGTTAAAGACCCTAAAAACGCCTTTAATTTTTATCTGAACGGCAACGAGGAACACCTGTTGATACAAACCATGAACACTACAGCCATTGTGTTCTCCAACCGCGACTTGCCGGCTTATTTAAGTAGTTTGCCGGGAGCTACGGACCTTCGCTACACATTGATCAACGGCACCAGGAATGAGCCATTAAAACGCTGGGAAATGATCGTTAAAAGCCCTCATTACCTGGAGCTGAATGAAAACAAACCGGCAGGCGTGTTACGGTCTACGGATACAGATATACGCATTACCGCCCATAACCGTTTTGGTAAGGTAAATTCCTACGAAAGTGTGTGCTACGAGTTTCAATACCGCGGGCAACCCATCGCAGCAGTAATACCAGGCGAAAAACCCCGGGTATGGATGAGCAGGGACGCGCCTCCCGAACTCTCCAAAACACTGGCGGCGGCTATCGCTGCATTCCTTTTTTGAGTGGCGCGCGCGGATGTTGTCTTTCCCGCTGATTACACTGATTTTACTGATTTAGAGATTTGATCATGTTGGATTTAAAATGATTTGGGGAGATAAAAGCGGATATATTCGCTTTTATCTCCCCAAATCATTTTAAAATCCTTTATAAAATCCCAAAAGTATAATCAGGCAAATCAGTAAAATCAGTGTAATCAGCGGGAAAGACAACATACGCGCGGGAAAGACAACATACGCGTTAATCCCGCGAAAAACCAGCTCCGCGCTCCCGGAGGTAGGCGGCGGAAATATGCTGGATTGTTTCTTCCAGTGGCCGGAAACGGAATCCCGGTAAGGCATTTAAGATCTTGTTGTTTTCGTAGTATACTTTGAGCTGGGCAGTACGGGCCGTCTCTTTAGTGATAAGCGGGTGTTTGCCCGTAAGCATTCCCTTCACCTTTTCGAGTCGCCACACTGCTTCGGCCATCCAGGGCTTGGCCGCAATATGCGGCGGCTTTTTACCGAGCGCCTGCGCCATATGGGTGAATAACTGCAGATAACTCCAGTTGTCTGCCGACAGGATAAACCGCTCTTCGTTGATGTCGCTGTCCATTAACCGGATCATGGCAATTACCACATCCTCCACATCAACAAATCCATTTACGCCCTGTGTGTAATAGGGAAATTCTTTCCAGGCATTTTTGATCAGGGTGCCGGAACCCTCCTCCCAGAAGCCTGCACCCAGGATAATGGAAGGGTTTACAATTACCGCATCCAATCCTTCTGCAATACCTCTCCATACTTCCATTTCTCCCTGGAACTTACTGATGCTGTAACGGGAATTATTCTTACTGTCTTCCCATTCACATTCCTCGTTTACGGCCGCACCTGGCTTTGCTCTTCCGATAGCGGCTACAGAGCTTACATACAGGAGCTTTTTAACACCTGCATCCAATGCCATATTCACTATGTTGGCAGTGCCTTCGGCGTTAATTTTCAGCAAGCGGTCTTTATCCGCTGCCTGAAAAGAAACAACTGCAGCACAGTGATATACCTGTGTTACATCCGTCATGGCATCTTCCAGCGAGCACACGTCCAGGATGTCGCCTGGTACCCATTCTATTTTATCTGAAATATCCTGCAACCGGGGTGAAGGTTGTTTACGGTACAATGCTCTCACAGGTTTCCCTGCGGCAACCAATGCCCGGATTAAATGACTACCCAAAAAACCTGTACCGCCGGTGACTAAAATCATGAAGACTAAAATTCTTTTTTCCAAAAAGAGGTTCAAAAATAACTAAAACCTGTTATTGTTCGTACCTGTAAAAACCCAATCCTGTTTTACGTCCCAGCTTACCATCCTTCACTCTTTGTTCCTGCAGCGCATTAGGTTTAAAGCGGGGCGCCTGCTCAAAAGCATCATACAGGGATTGCGTTACCGCCAGGTTGATATCGTTACCTATCAGGTCCATTAATGCAAAAGGACCCATTTTAAACCCGGCTGCTTCCAGCAGCTGGTCAATGGTGCTGAAATCTGCCTGACCCTGTTCCGCAATATGCATGGCTTCCAGGTAATAATGCCTGGCCACCCTGTTCACAATAAAACCGGGAGCATCTTTTACCCTTACCGGCACTTTACCCATCTTTTCCGCCAGTTCATAAATAGTGTCTGCTACTGCTGGTGCTGTTTCCTTTCCGCTTACCACTTCCACCAGTTTCATCAGGTGGGCGGGGTTAAAAAAGTGCATACCCACCACTCTTGATGGATGAACGCTTACAGCCGAGGCTATTTCAGAAACAGACAGGGAAGAGGTATTGGAAGCAAAAATGGTTTCTGCAGTATTGATGGCGGCCAGCTGGTTGAAGAGTGCTGTTTTGGCGGTGATTCTTTCTACAATAGCCTCTATGATCACATCGGCTACACAGTCTTCGATAGCTGCGGTGAAACGGATCCGTTGCAGGATGCTTTCTTTATCTGCAGGAGCCAGCTTTCCTTTTTCCACGGCTACCGTCAGGCTTTTCTCAATCTGTGCTTTTGCCCTGTCCAGGCCGTCCTGCCGGATATCAAACAACAAAGTAGTAAATCCGCTGTAGGCTGCTATCTGTGCTATTCCGGCGCCCATAGTACCTGCGCCGCATACGGCAATAGTTTGAATCACTTTTTTGAGGTTTTTCATCCGGCTATTACATAAATGCAGCGGGAAGTTCCGCTGCATTTATGTAATAGCCAAATAGCCTGGTAATAATATTTATACTGCTCCTTCAAATTGTTCCAGGAAACGGGTATCGTTTTCAGAGAACAGGCGCAGATCTTTAATCTGGTATTTCAGCATGGTAATACGTTCTATTCCCATACCGAAGGCAAAGCCGGAATATTTTTCCGGGTCGATGCCGCAGTTGGCCAGTACTTTCGGATGTACCATTCCGCAACCGAGTATTTCTACCCAGCCGGTTTGTTTACATACATTACAACCGGTGCCTCCGCAAATGAAGCATACAATGTCCATTTCCGCGCTGGGTTCTGTGAACGGGAAATAGGAGGGACGGAAACGGATGCCCGTATTCTCGCCAAACATTTCCTGAACAAAGTGATACAGCGTTTGTTTGAGGTCTGCGAAAGAAACGTTTTCGTCTATGTACAATCCTTCTACCTGGTGGAAGAAGCAGTGTGCACGGGCGGAAATGGTTTCATTACGGTATACTCTTCCCGGGCTGATGATACGGATAGGCAGCTTGCCTTCTTCCATTACCCTTACCTGGGCGGAGGAAGTTTGGGTGCGCAGCAGCCAGTCGGGATTTTTGCTGATAAAGAAAGTATCCTGCATGTCGCGGGCCGGATGATTTTCCGGGAGGTTCAATGCCGTGAAGTTGTGCCAGTCGTCTTCAATTTCTGGTCCTTCGGCAATGGTAAAGCCCAGCCGCTCAAAAATGCGGATGATCTTATTCCTTACCAGGCTGATAGGGTGCCTGGTGCCCAGCCGGTGAGGCGCGGCCGGTAAAGTATAATCTATATCGCCGGTATCGGCGCCACCAGCATCTTTCAGATCGCTGAACTGCTCGTAGCGGGATTCCGCGAGTTGTTTAAATTCGTTTAAAATCTGCCCGAATTCTTTCTTACGGTCATTCGGTACCTGTTTCATCTCCCCGAAAAGAGCTTTCACGATACCTTTTGTACCCAGGAATTTTATGCGGTACTGTTCCAGATCCGCTGCGCCGGCAGGCGTAAAAGCCGCTATTTCTTCTTTGTAGGCTGCTATTTGCTGTACTAACTGTTCCATAAACAACAAAGATAAGCGTTTAGGTGTAAACTGAAGAGGTTTAGCCATTGCTCCTTTTTTCACGGAAATGACGTATATTTTCATGAGCAAATCGAGGGGGTTATGCCTGTCACCACACACACTGTTATGCTGATACTGGCTGCAGCCGGCATTGTCATTTTTTTTCTCCTTTGTCTGCATTACCGTTCCCGTTACCTTCTTCTCAAAGGCAGTAGCGAAGCTTTGATCCAAAACAGCCACCAGCAGGATGCCGCAATGCTCCTTCTCCGCACACAAATTACAGAACTAAAACTGGTGAACCTGAAATCACAGGTGAACCCGCATTTCCAGTTTAATTGCCTAAACGGCATATACACCGCCCTCATGACCGGCGAAACGGCGCTGGCACAGGAATATATTTCCCGTTTTGCCGGCCTGCTCCGGAAAGTGTTAATGCTGGCTGATAAAGATTTTATTCCCCTGCAGGAAGAAGCTGATCTGCTGGAGCAGTACCTCAAACTGGAACAATTGCGCACCAATAACGGGTTTGAGTATACGCTCTATACCGATCCGCAGATCTCTGCGGCGGCCCTGTATGTACCCTGTATGCTGGTACAACCTTTTGTGGAAAACGCGATCTGGCATGGCCTGATGCACAAGCGTACAAACAGGCAGCTACACGTTCAATGGATGCAGCTGGGTCCGGACCTGTATGCGTGCGAGGTAACAGACAACGGTATCGGAAGGGTACAGGCACTGCAATATCATCACGACGGGCTAAAAAGTAACAACCACCATTCCAGGGGCATGGAAATATGTATGGAAAGGGCCACCCTTTACCGCGCCATGTACCATAAACAATTTAACATTGAAATCTCCGATCTGCCGGGAGCGGAGAACACCGTAGAAGGCACCCGTGTGTACATTACTTTTGAATCCGATCCGGCCATGAACCACTAAAAAATCAATTTGTAACCCACTCCCCGGATATTAACGATCTGTACACGGGAATCATCTTTCAAATACCGGCGGAGCTTCGTGATAAATACGTCCATACTGCGGGCGTTGAAAAAATTATCATCTCCCCAAAGATCGAGCAATACAGCTTTCCGCTCCATTACCTCATTTTTGTTATCGTATAACCGCCGTAAAATAGCCGCCTCGCGGTGCGACAGGAACTCGATGGAATTATTGCGGGCAAGGGTTTGCTTGGTGTAGTTGAAAACATATTGCCCGATGGTTACAGCGCCTTCTTCCATTTCCCTGGTGCCGGGGTTATCGCCAAAACGTTTCAGCAGCGCCGTAATACGAACAATCAGCTCGTCCATGCTGAAAGGCTTTTTCAGGTAGTCGTTTCCCCCCAGTTCAAAACCTTTCACCACATCAGCAGTCTGCGATTTGGCGGTCAGGAAAATGATAGGCGTGAATTTATCCTGCTTACGGATTTCTGCCGTAACCGTAAATCCATCCATGTTAGGCATCATGATGTCCAGCACCACCACATCGGGGTGTTCCTGCTGGTATATACGCAGTCCTTCTTTGCCGTCGGCTGCGTACAGCATTTCAAACCCCCGCATCTCAAGGCTGTCTTTCACAATTTGTCCGAGCTGCACTTCATCTTCTATCAATAATACTTTGGGCATAAATCTCTTTTATATGGTTAAGCAGAAGGGATGATAATGGTAAATTCGCTGCCTTTGTCCGGTTCACTTTGCACATGTATGGACCCACCATGCATTTCCACTATTTTCCGCACATAACTTAATCCCAGGCCAAACCCTTTTACGTTGTGCAGGTTGCCGGTAGGCACCCTGAAAAACTTATCAAAGATACTGCCCTGGTATACCTTCGGGATACCAATGCCGCTATCTTTTACCCGGATCTTTAAGATACCGTTTTCCATGCTGGTTTGCAGGTATAATTGTACGTGTTCGCCGGAATATTTAATCGCGTTATCCACGAGATTATTAATCGCGCTGGCCAGGTGTGTTTTATCAACAAATACGGCTTTGCCGGCCAGGTTATTATCATAGCGTAACTGTAGCTGCTTTCCTGCTTTAAGCTGGTGGTTGGAAAGGATGTTGTCAATTACTTCATTCAGGTCTGTTTCCTCCCGGAACAATTCAATATCTTCTTTTTCTTCGGCAGCAATATGCAGTACTTTTTCCACGAGATCTGATAAGCGCTGCAATTCATTTTTTGATATATCCAGGTACGTTTGTGTTTTACGCTGGTCGTTCAGTGCATTGAAGTTCTGTAACGCCTCTACTGCCGCAGATACGGTGGCAATAGGCGTTTTCAGCTCATGCGTCATGTTGTTGATAAAATCGTTTTTTACTTCCGACAGCTTTTTCTGCTTGAGAATTGTTCTGAGCATATAAATAAAACTGAGGGTGGTAAGCACCAGTAATACCAGTGAGCTGAGCAGGGTCCAGATCATCTTCTGTAAAATAAACTGCAGGGGGGAATCGAAGCTGGCCTGTACGAATAAGTTGCTGGCGGGGTTAAAAGGAATTTTCGCCGTTTGCCTGGGCTCCCTCCGGCGGATGCTGTCTCTAAACGTTTCCCTTTCAAAACCGCTGTAGTTCAGATGAAAAGTATCCAGTTCATAGGGCGTGGCTATCTGGCGGTTGGCCAGCTCCACTTTGAAAACAGAGTCCAGTTTTTTAAGATTGGTACTATCGTCGTGTAAGTTGCTGGTAATGAGGAACTCGGAGATCTGCCGGGCCAGTGTATCCACATATATCCTGCTGGAAGAATCGGCCTTAAAAGCAGCTGCCGGAGGTCGCTCGGGGTAGCGGTCGAAATGCTGCCCCTTGAAACGCCTGCCTTTAGGCATGCCTATTTCTTCCAGCTGATCTGCCAGTCCGCGCATAGGCGACTTCAACGAATCTTTATCTTTACCATAGTAACGGATATAGCGGCGCACATCCGAAAACTGCTTATTAAACACAGCCATCCGCAGCGATTCATTGATCTCTTTATTGAACTGTTCCTCTCTTAATTTGTATGAATTGTATAGCCAGTACCCCTGGAACAGAAATATTCCGAGGATACAAACAGACATGAGGATGAGAATATTTCTGATTCTTTGTCGCATGAAAGATTTTAAGATCCTTACAAAACTATCCATTCCACGGGGAAAAGAAGGCAATCCCTTAACAGTAATTAACAGTAAATAAGGAAGATTAACGCTTACAGACAGCCCTTAACAGTAAATAACAGTAAATAAAGCTTTTTAACCCAAAAAATGAAGACGAAGATTCACATTTGTACTAAAATCAATCAGGTATGAACCGAACTATCCGTTTATTCATCGCAGCAGCCACACTGCTATCTGCCACCAGCCAGGTATATGCTCAGCAATCAGGAGTGATAGAATATGAAGTAACCGCCAAAACAGATCCCGAACGCATGCGCGGATTCCAGCGCGGTGGCGACGACGCACCCGAAATTCCGGATGTCATCACCTTCAAACAGGTATTTACTTTCAGCAACAACCTCGGTAAGCTCACCACCGAGCGGCCTGAAGGCGGCGGCTTCGGCGGCAGAAGACAGCGCCCCGACGGAGATACCAGCACCCGGCGCAGACAAGGCCCCGGCGGTATGGGCATGGGCATGGGACGGGGTGGCAACGCACAGTATGTAGACCTTGCCAATAAGAAGTATGAACAGGTGTTCAGCACCTTTGGCGACGATAAAAAAACTTACTACACAGAAGAAGATTTCATCTTTACCGCTAATAACAAGTCGTCCGACAAAACAAAAAAAATTGCAGGATATACATGTAAAAAGGCCACCATACAGCTAAAAGATGATACGTACACCGTTTGGTACACCACCGAATTGCCCTTCACTTTCTCCCCGGTGAACGGATTATTACCCGACAGCAATGCCGTTGTGCTTTCTGCGGAAGGCGGCAAACGCGCCTTCATCGCAAAAAATGTTAGCCTGAAAGCCGTAACAGATAGGGATCTCAGCATACCCGCGGGTGCAGAAAAAGTGAGCCCCGACCAAATGAGAGAAATCAGAAGACAGGAAATGGAGAAATTACGTAAGCGGCAACAACAATAAATAAATTTCATCCTAACTTCCCCCTTTCCTGTTAAATTCATATATGAAGAAACTTATACAACTCTTGCTGGTACTGGGTTTAGGCATTATACATGTCCAGGCCCAGGCACAACAAGGAAAGATTAAAGGCCAACTGACTGACTCTACCTCCAGGGATGCCATGCCCGCTGCCACGGTAGTGTTACTGAATGCAAAAGACTCCAGCGTTGCTACCACCACTATGACAGACAACAAAGGCAACTTTGAACTGACCAACGTCGCCGATGGCGCATACCGGCTGTACGTAAGCTTCCTGGGCTATAAACCTATCAATAAATCATTGCAGATTAACCAGGACCATAAGGAAATATCCCTCGGCAACATCCCTATGATATTAAAAGGAGTAAACCTGAATGCAGTAGAAATACTGGACGAAAAACCACCCATTGTAGTTAAGAAAGATACCCTTGAATTTAATGCCGATGCATTTAAAACCCGCGAAAATGCAGTGGTAGAAGACCTTTTAAAGAAACTTCCAGGCGTTACAGTAGATAAAGACGGCGCTATCACCGCACAGGGAGAAACCGTTACCAGGGTACTGGTAGATGGTAAACCGTTTTTTGGCAACGACCCCAAACTGGCCACCAAAAACCTGCCAGCCAATATTATCGACAAAGTACAGCTGATAGACCGCAAATCAGACCAGGCTCAATTCACACAAATCGACGACGGGCAAACAGAAAAAACGATCAACATCACCATTAAAAAAGATAAAAAGAAAGGACTGTTTGGCCGCGCCACTGCCGGCTATGGTACCGACGACCGCTATGGCGTATCCCTCAGCTTAAACCGCTTCAGGGAAAACCAGCAGATGTCGCTGCTCGGTGGCGGTAACAACGTAAACAATATGGGCTATACCCAACAGGATGCCATGAGCTTCAGTTCTGCCGGTGGCGGAAGAGGAGGTGGTGGCCGCGGCGGCGGAAGAGGTATGCAACAGCTCATGGGTGGCGGCAACAACAGCGGTATCACCCGCAACTGGAACACCGGCCTGAATTTCAACCAGGACTTCAGCAAAAACCTGATCGTGAACGGCAGCTACTTTTTTAATGATACCAAGAATAATACAGAACAAAAAACAGCAAAACAAACATTCAGTACCGATAAACAAGGCAACGCCACCACCAACTACGACAATACCAATTCTACCTCTCAAACAGATAACAGTAACAACCGCTTTTCTGCCAGGGTGGAATATACGATCGACTCCTTTCATTCACTGATCTTTTCACCAACCTATTCCCTTACAAACGGCAACAACTACAGCGTTACAGAAAACCTGTCGCTGAACACCAATAAGGATACATTGAACAGGGGACTCACTTACAATGATGGCCAGGGCAACAATGAAAATTATGGCGGCTCACTGCTGTTCCGCAAACGGTTTAGAAAAGCAGGCCGTACACTGAGCCTTAACTTTAATTACAACAACAGCGATAATGACCAGGAGAACTATGTAAAATCAAGTATCAATTATGTTTCTGCCGACAGCATCGTTAACTTCAACCAGCGCAATCAAATAAATACCAATAGCCGCAACGAAGGCGTAAATGTTACCTACACAGAACCGTTGGGAAGGGATCGCTTCCTCGAAGCAAATTATGGTATCACAAAATACAATAGCACCAGCACAAAATATACTTACGACTATGATGATGCGAAAGGACAGTACAACATCATGAACGACTCACTGAGCAATTCTTTTACCAACAGTACCCTGAACCAGCAGACCGGCTTTGCCATACGCACCAACAAACTGAAATATGATTATTCCATAGGACTGAATGTGCTGTTTAACAGCCTTGATAATAACACGTATTCATTCCTGAAGGGGAAAGACAGCCTGATCACACAAAACACGGTTAACTTCTCTCCGCAGGCATCTTTTAACTACACATTTTCCAAGAACAAACGGTTACGCATAAACTACAACGGTAATACACAGCAACCATCTGTACAACAGCTGGCGCCCGTTCCGGACAACAGTAACCCGTTGTATATACAGCTGGGTAACCCGGACCTGAAACCATCTTTTACCAATAACCTCAGCGTTAACTACAACTCGTTTAACAACATCACCTTCCGGGGAATGTTTGCCCGGTTGAACGGCGGTTATACGGTAAATAAAATTATCAACTCCACTACACTGGATCCTGAAACCGGCAGGCAAACCGTGAGACCGGTAAACGTAAATGGTAATTACAATATTTCGGGTATGGTACACAACTCCATTCCCTTATCAAAAACGCCAGGGCAAAACCTGAACACAGGAACTTCCGTGAGTTATAATAAAGATGTAATTGTGAGCAATGGCATTAACAGCAACACCAATTCGTTGCAGTTATCACAGTCGGCCAACGTAAGCTATATGTACAAGGAATTGTTTGATATTTCACTGGGCGGCAGCATTAATTTCAATGCCACCAACTACTCCCAGGCCAGCGCCGGTGCAAGTGATACCCGCTACCTGGATTACAATATCAACACGGATTTCAATATCAATCTTCCGCTCGGTTTCCTGATAGGCAGCGATATCACCTGTACAATGAACCGTGGTCGGCAGCCGGGTTATAACCTCACCTCCACCATGTGGAACGCCAACGTATCAAAGTATGTATTTCCAAAGAAACAGGGGATGATCAAGATCCAGGGATTTGACCTGTTGCGGCAATATATCAGTGTATCCCGCACCGTGGCAGACAACTACATCCAGGACGTACAGAGCAATGTATTACAGCAATACTTCATGGTGAGCTTCACCTATTTCCTGAATAAGTTTGGCGGTAATAGCGGCAAAGGCGAAAGAGGCAACCGTATGATGGGCTTTCCTCCGGGAGGTGGCCGCGGCGGCATGAGACCAAGAGGCTTCTAAGTTGACCATCTATATAAAAATGGGCATTATTAATCCGTATGATTAATAATGCCCTTGTTATTTAAAGACTAATTTAAATAGACATCGTTCTTCTTGGAGCCGTTACCCGCTTCAGTATCCAGGAAAGAGTAAACGTGGGGATAAAATCTGTACCTGGAAATAATTCCTCCATGAAGTTAAAAACACTACCGAAAGTACCAATCGTGCCACCAAACATACGGTAGAAAATGATGGCAGAAATCGGGGCCCAGATAAAGTCACTGACGTCTCCTAATACCGGAACTGCGTAACTGGCGCATCCTAACACGTCCATCAGGATGCAGATCCATAAACTGGGAGTATATTTTTTTTCCATATCAACCTCCGCTTTTCAATACATAAACAAATTACTTACCAAATTCCAAACTAACTGTAAGTTACTATATAAACGCAGGATGAGCGCGGTTGGTTCTACGGAAAAAATAAAATCCGTATTTCCACGCCCTTTTGCCTTAAAAAGGCGGCAGGAGCTTGTAAGTAAACATAATTTCGCCTACATTGATGGCAGTTTAAAGCAAACCTTTTTTATGCATCAGGAAAACTCACGCCGCGATATGATTAAGAAAGTAGCCACAATGGCATTCGCATCCACCGCGCTATCATCCCTCTCCAGCAGGGTATCTGCACACGATCTGGCAGTAGATGAAAAACTAAAAGGCAAAATCAACCACTCGGTATGTGCCTGGTGTTATAACATTCCACTGGATGAACTGTGTAAAGCTGCTAAACAAATCGGCATTCATTCCATCGACCTCGTTGATCCGAAAGACTTCGACATCCTGAAGAAAAATGACATGATCACCGCTATGGTGGCCAGTAATGGCCCGGATTGGAATATCGGCAAAGGATTTAACACCGTAGCCCACCACGATAAACTGGAAGAATATTTTAAACATTATATAGATGAAACCGCAAAAGCCGGTTTTACCAACCTGATCTGCTTTTCCGGCAACCGTAACGGCATGAGCGATCAGCAGGGCATTGAAAACTGCACCAAAGGCCTGCAACGCATTACCGGCTATGCAGAAAAGAAAAAGGTAACGCTGGTAATGGAACTGCTGAACAGCAAAGTGGATCACCACGACTACCAGTGCGATCATACCGCCTGGGGCGTAGAGCTATGTAAATCAGTGGGTTCTCCCAATTTTAAGCTGCTATACGACATTTACCATATGCAGATCATGGAAGGGGATGTAATCCGTAATATCCGCGACCACCACGATTATATTGCGCATTACCACACCGGCGGGGTACCGGGCCGTCATGAAATTGATGAAACCCAGGAGCTGTACTATCCGGCCATCATGAAAGCGATCTACGAAACCGGCTTTAAAGGCCACGTGGCCCAGGAGTTTATTCCTGTCCATAAAGACCAGATCGCATCGCTCCGCCAGGCAGTAGGAATCTGCGATCTGGCTTAAATTCATAAATATATCCTACTTTCGCGGACCAGTCTACTAAACCAGTAGGGTATATAACATGAACCAAAATTACAAAAAGCCTTTATCATGGCTGCTCAACGAGTCGGCCAGTGAAAGCAAAGATACCCTCAAACGCACGCTGAATGGCTTTCAGCTGCTGATGCTGGGCCTGGGCGTTATTATCGGTGCGGGATTATTTTCCCTTACGGGACCCGCAGCCGGCAATAACGCCGGGCCGGCAGTAACACTCTCCTTTATAGTGGCTGGTGTTGGCTGCGCCTTTGCCGGTCTTTGCTATGCCGAATTTGCCTCCATGATCCCGGTGGCAGGCAGCGCATACACCTACGCCTACACGACAATGGGAGAGCGGCTTGCCTGGATCATAGGCTGGGACCTGGTCCTCGAATTTTCCGTGGGAGCCGCCACCGTGGCTATCAGCTGGTCTAATTACCTGGTAGCATTCCTTGCAGGATATAAAATTTACATTCCCGCACAGTTTTCACACTCCCCGTTTGAAACCATCACGCTGGCAAACGGCGTAACCACCCACGGCTATTTCAATCTCCCTGCAGCATTGGTCATTATCCTCATGTCGGCGATCCTCATGCGTGGCACCAAAGGCTCGGCCATATGGAACGCGATAGTGGTGTCGCTCAAAGTGGGCGTAGTGCTTGTTTTTATCGCCCTCGGCTGGAAGTATATACAGCCGGCTAATCTCACCCCATATATTCCCAAAAACACAGGCACCTTTGGAGAATACGGCGTATCCGGTATTTTGCGGGGAGCAGGTGTCATCTTCTTTGTATATCTCGGTTTTGATATTGTGAGCACAGCCGCCCAGGAAACCAAAAATCCACGGCGTAATATGCCCATAGGCATTCTCGGATCACTGGCGGTATGTACGGTCCTGTTCATTCTTTTTTCCCATGTACTCACCGGACTGGGCGCCCTATAAAGAGTTTAAAAACAGCGCAGCGCCGGTAGCCATTGCCATTGCGCACACGCCCTACAAATGGCTTGGGCAAATGATTATCCTCGCCATCATAGT
Source organism: Chitinophaga sp. W3I9 (assembly GCF_050434025.1). Taxonomy (NCBI): domain Bacteria; kingdom Pseudomonadati; phylum Bacteroidota; class Chitinophagia; order Chitinophagales; family Chitinophagaceae; genus Chitinophaga; species Chitinophaga sp. W3I9. Next base: position 811,400 of record NZ_JBNPWC010000001.1, on the reverse strand, counting down.
CGGTTATACTTCCGTAATCCTGGTGGATCTCTGGGGGCAATCGAGAGTATTTTACAGTATGGCTAAAGATGGCCTGCTGCCAAAGATATTTTCGGATGTCCATCCCCGTTACCGTACTCCCTGGAAATCGAATATCCTTTTCTGTGTGTTTGTAAGTTTGTTTGCCGCACTGGTACCGGTAAGGGTAGTAGGGGAGATGACCAGCATTGGTACCCTGCTGGCATTTGTGATCGTATGTGCAGGGGTTTGGATAATGCGGTACTCCATGCCGGATGCACCGCGCGCATTTAAAACACCGTGGGTTCCCTTTGTGCCATTAATGGGCATTATCACCTGTGCCGTTATGATGGCCTTTCTGCCCTGGGATACCTGGTTACGTCTCATCGTATGGATGGCAATAGGCATGGTGATCTATGAATTTTATGGTAAGAAGCACAGTAAAGTGCGTAAGCAGCTGAAAAGCTAATATTTCCAGTCCTGCCGCAGTACACCCATTACCACCATATCCACATACTGCCCGTGCAGTTTGGCGCTGTGACGCAATATTCCTTCTTTGGCAAATCCCAGTCTGATCGGGATTTGCCCGCTACGTTCGTTCTGCAATACAAAGCGGATCTCTATCTTATTCAGGTGGAGTTTTTTGAAGGCAAAGGAAATAAGTCCTTTGCACGCGGCGGTAGCAATGCCTTTCCGCTGGAACTCTTCTCCTATCCAATAACCTATTTCTGCTTTCTGCAACTGGTGGTCCCATCCGTGGAGATCAATGACCCCGCAAAATTGCTCCTTGTACCATACCCCCAGGGCAATGGCTTCCTGTTCTTCAGCTTTGCGTAACATCAACTGTATAAAGCGGAGGGAATGTTCTTCGTTGGTATTATAATCTACCCAGGGTAAAAATCTGCGCAGGCTTTTACGGGATGCATCCAGTTGTTTATATACCAAGGGAGCATCCTGCACCTGGAGCTGCCGGAGGTATATGTTTTCATTAACGGTTATTTCGAACATAACTGGATTTAAAAGGGCGTTAAACTTACACCGATTTCCCGTAAAATCCAACCTGCGGGCAGTAAAATAGCCGCTGACCTTTAGCTTTATTGTATAAAAACTAAGAGCCAGCGGCTGTTTATTCTCTATTTATTACCGTTACTGTTTTGCTAACAACTGTTGTTTAGCCATATCTTTTACTACCTGTTGTGCATATAATACGGCCATTCTTTCCGTTGTTGGCGGATCGAAAGACTGTGATTGTACAGAGTACAACATTTGTCCGCTCTTCATATCATACAGGTTGGCTTCCCATTGATACTTGGTATTGTAAGTATAATATCCGGGAGCATACATCCTGGATGACCACATAGAGTAATAGGGCCAGAAGCCATAATAACCGTAAGGTGAGTAACTGGGAACAAAGTTTCTTTCCCTGCCTTTATCCAGCATTACAATGGTCATGATCTGGTTTACATCACTTCCCTGTAATTGCTTCAACACCTGCTTTTCCGTCATTTTAGCCATGTCGTTGGGGCCATAGGTCTGCAGTGCAGACATGGCATTATATCCCTTTCTTCTCAGTTCCGATACGGTGTAATTTTCCATCTGGCTGCGCAGGGTACGATCTCTCTGAGGTACCAGCGCCATTACCATTATTTTATTATCCTTTTGCAGTTGCTGTGCATCATTGGAACGCCAGGAAGACGTTACTTTGGTGCTTGAACAGGCTGCCATGGCGATGATTGCAAATCCTGCCATGATAAGACCCAGCTTTTTCATATTCCCTCCTTTAGTTTGATTAGTTAGTTTGTATCTGTTAGACGTGGAACAGAGCGATTTGTAACATCACCCCGGCAGTTTTAACAAATCTTTGAGACTTGTTAATAATTTGCTAATGAATAGTTTATGCACAACGGAGGTTGTCTTACTCAGGATTACGCTGATTAGCTTTTGGAGATTTGGGGGAGAATTTAGCGTAGGTTGTCTTTGACACTGATTACGCTGATTTTGCTGATTACTATTTTGATTTTTAGAAGGATTTTGGAAGATGAATGTACTGGCCGGATTTTAATTTAATATCCGGCAGTTTCTATGGAATATTGGTATGTTTTTAGCTTTTTATAGGATTTTCGGAAAATTCAGTGAATTTAAACGGCTTTCCGAGTTGCTATTTCTTAAATAATTTAAGAAGATGAGCGGCATTTAACAGCAAAAATTTACTGAATGCCGTTCAATCACTTTCACCGGTATATTGGCGTACCGTTTCTCTGATGGGGTAGTATTGCGTATAACGCCCGAAAAAATTTCGCCCGTAAAGCCCTGTGGTAAGCGATCCTGGCATCAAGTCCACGTCACCTCCACATCACCTCCGTGTTAACTGCATGTATTAAGCATGTACTAAGCATATAATAAGCATATAATAAGTATAAACGACGCATTTCACCGTCTATCTTTAAGCAATCTTTATTCACCCCCTTGTTATCCTCCACCAATCTCCTCAAATCACAAAAATCTAATCAGTAAAATCAGCATAATCAGTGTCAAAGACAACCTCCGCTAAATTCTCCCCGAATCTCCAAAAGCTAATCAGCAAAATCAGCGTAATCAGTGTCCAAGACAACCTCCGCTGCATTAGTAGTTGATCACCTGCTCTTCGATAGCAGCAGGCAGCTCTCTGAATTTGTACAGTTGCGTACGTAACTGCGGTTCAAAACCAGCTTCGCGGATCGCCTCCTGCATAGACAGGTAGGTAAAGCGATGCGGGGCGCCGGCAGCGCTTACCACGTTTTCCTCGATCATGATAGAGCCAAAATCGTTGGCGCCGGCGTGCAGGCAAAGTTGCGCCACCTGTTTACCTACGGTTAACCAGGATGCCTGGATATTTTTAATATTCGGCAGCATGATGCGGCTCATGGCGATCATGCGGATATATTCTTCCGAGGTAGTCATGTTGTGTACGCCACGGATCCTTGCCAGCAGGGTATCCACATCCTGGAAAGTCCAGGGAATAAACGCGGTAAAGCCATAGTGTCCTTCCGGCTTTTCGCTTTGTACCTGCCGGATATCCACCAGGTGCTCAAAACGTTCCAGCACGGTTTCCACGTGACCAAACATCATGGTTGCCGAAGAGGCAATGTTCAGCTTGTGTGCCGCACGCATTACATCCAACCACTCCTGTGCACCGCACTTTCCTTTGGAGATAAGGCGGCGTACGCGGTCGTTCAGTATTTCAGCACCGGCGCCGGGAAGACTGTCCATACCCGCTTCCTGCAGGGCACGGAGCACTTCTATATGGGTGCTTTTTTCCAGTTTGGTGATATGTGCAACTTCGGGGGGCCCGAGGGTATGTAATTTTAATGCAGGATATAATTGTTTTAGTTCCCTGAAGAGATTTACGTAGAAGCTGAGACCCAGTTCCGGGTGGTGCCCGCCTTGTAACAGCAGCTGATCGCCGCCATACTTAAGGGTTTCCTCGATCTTCTTTTTGTACTCTTCAATTGGCGTAATATAGGCCTCTTTATGGCCGGGAATGCGGTAAAAGTTACAAAACTTGCAGTTGGCCGTGCATACATTGGTGGTATTTACGTTCCTGTCGATCTGCCAGGTTACCTTTCCATGCGGAACCTGTTGCTTGCGTAACTCGTTGGCTATTTCCATCAATTCTGCCAGCGGGGCATTTTCAAACAGGTAAACGCCCTCTGCTGCTGTCAGAAACTCAAAGTTCTGCGCCTTTTTGTATAAATCCTGAAGTTCCATGTGCTATATTTCTAACCCTGAATAACTTTGACAAAGGTAGTATTTAGGCAATTAACCGCCTGTAATAAAAATATTTTATACGAACACTATTTAATGTTAAATTTATAGGTATACACATCCCCTGCATCAACCAAGTATGCTTAGACCAATTCTGTTACACGTTATGCTGCTTCTGGCAGCCGCCGGTATATCGATGAGCACCCAAGCCGGAAATGCCACGCCTGAAAACGATAGTACTCGCGAAGCCATGCTGCTCACGCGCTTCCACTTCAAACAATATTACGGGGGAGTAGTAGTCATCCAGGCACTGGTCAGCAATTATCCGGACACGCTTCAGTTCATTCTCGACACCGGCAGCGCAGGCATTTCACTTGATACCACCACCTGCCTCAGGCTGGGAATAAGCATGGAACCTTCCGACCGGATCATAAAAGGGCTGGGCAGTTCCAAACCGGTATCCTTTGCACGGCGTCACTCACTGAAACTCCCGGGATTAAAGGTAGACAGCCTTGATTTCCACATTAACGATTATGAACTGATCAGCCAGGTGTACGGTATACAGGTAGATGGCATCATCGGGTATAGCTTACTGAGCCGGTATATTGTTACAATAGATTACGATACAGAAGAAATTATTATTTATTCCAAAGGAAAATATACTTATCCCCGGGGAGGTCAACTGCTACGTCCTTCTCTCACGCAGATCCCGTTGATATCTGCTCCGCTGAAGAACGCTGTGCGCACCATCACCAACCGCTATTATTTCGATACCGGCGCCGGTATGTGCCTGTTGCTGTCATCCCAGTTTGTAAACGACAGCAGCGTATTACAAGGCAAAAAACGCCGCACCAAAAAGATCATACAAACAGAAGCACAGGGCCTGGGAGGGAAGATGACCATGTCGCTCACTACGGTAAATGAATTCCGCATCGGCAACTATAGTTTCCGGAATGTGCCCACTTATGTGTTTGACGATAAAAGCAACGTTACCGCTTATCCTTTTCTTGGCGGAATGATAGGGAACGATTTGCTTCGCCGTTTCAATATCACCCTCAACTACAGCAAAAAGGAAATATACATGCTGCCTAACACGCATTTCCGTGATATGTTCGACTATTCTTACACCGGTTTGATCATCTACCTGATCGACGGAAAGGTAGAAGTAACCGATATTATCAAGGGATCACCTGCGGAAAAAGCCGGCTTCCGGACAGGCGATATTATCATGGGCATCAATAATAACCTGGGCCCAAATCTTCAGCTGTTCCGCGAATTACTGAAAAACATCGGCACACGCGCTACCTGCCTGGTGAGCCGGGATAAAGAACTCCTCATTAAAAAATTGCCAATAAAAAGTATTCTTTGACGTTATTTGTGTCATGTGGCGCTTTTTATTGACAGTAACCATCATATTCAGCTATGCCCTAATGCCTGCCCATGCCCAGCGCAGAGGCTCGTCAGCAGCAGCAACAGATAACAGCAAACCGGTAGCCGTCATTCCTTTTGAACTGGTAAACCGCCAGTTGATCATTCCCGTTACCGTTTCCGGTAGTACGGATACCCTGCATTTTATTTTCGACAGCGGAGCAGAAGTAACGGTAATGAATCTCGCTACTGCCGCTAAACTACAGCTGAGAAATGCCGGCAATGCCTTTTTAACCGGCACCAACAATGCGATGGCCAAAACAGAACTGGCTACACTAAATGCCCTTTATCTCAAAGAACTCCGGTTACCCTATGTGAAAGTATACCTGGAAAACCTCAGTACCCTGGGGCCGGTGGACGGCATCATAGGAATCGCTTTGCTAAAGCTATACATCGTTAAAATAGACTACCGGGCCAAACAACTCGTACTGTACAAGGCCGGCAAAACCCCCACCGGCAATACCGGCAGGCTGCTGCATTTTCAGCTTAATTTCAGCACCCCGGTTATTGACGCCTCCATCCAGCTGCCCGATGGTCGCCGGTTACCCGGCCACTATCACATCACCACCGGCGGCGACTACGGCATCCTTTTTAACTGGCCCTATGTAGATAAATACAAACTCAATACCCTGCTCCCCACCATCAATACAGACCGCGTACAGGATATGCTGAAGGTATTGTACTACATCAATAGTTCGGTGCCCTCACTGGAAATGGGCGGCCGCAGTATCCCCAACGTGCCGGTGAGCTACAGCAAGGATATAGACGACCTCGGCGTATTTACAGAAGTAGCCGGCTCTATTGGTTATGATATCTGGAAGGACTACACGCTTACCATTAATTACGACAAGAAGGAACTGTACCTGGAGTAGCTTTTTGCCGCTTTGAGCTGAAAGCTTACCGTAATTCCCTATTTTTACCGTATTGACCAATAAAAAGATATGATCCATTATAATAAGTTTACGCTGGCAAACGGACTGAGGGTAATTGTTCACGAAGACCATACGACGCCGATGGCGGTAATAAATGTGCTGTATGATGTGGGAGCGAGAGATGAAAATCCGGCACAAACGGGCTTCGCCCACCTGTTTGAACACCTGATGTTTGGTGGGTCCATCAATATTCCCTCATACGATGAGCCGTTACAAATGGCCGGTGGCGAAAATAATGCATACACCACCAGCGATCTGACCAACTACTACATTCAGCTTCCGGCAGAAAATATTGAAACCGGTTTCTGGCTGGAAAGTGACCGCATGCTCTCCCTGGCCTTTGATGAAAAAAGCCTGGATGTGCAACGCAAAGTTGTATCGGAAGAGTTTAAAGAACATTATATCAATAAACCTTATGGAGATGTATGGCACAAAATGCGCGAGCTGTCGTACACTACCCATCCCTATCGCTGGATGACCATCGGTAAAGAATTATCACATATTGAGAATGCTAAACTGGAAGATGTAAAAGCATTTTTCTTTAAGTACTACCGCCCGGTAAACGCGATCCTCTCTGTAGGCGGCAACGTTACCGTGGAGCAGGTGAAAGCGCTCGCAGAAAAATGGTTCGGCGATATCCCTTCCGGCGAAAAGTATTATCGCAACCTGCCGGTTGAACCCGCCCAAACAGCAGCACATAAACTGGAAGTAAAAGCCAATGTACCTCTGGATGCACTGTATAAATGCTACCACATGTACGCCCGCACCGACAAACGTTACTATGCAGCGGATCTCATCTCCGACATCCTTGGTGGTGGCAGCTCCTCCCGCCTGAACCAGGTACTGGTAAAAGAAAAAAAGCTATTCAGCAATATTGAATGCTATCATTTTGGCAGCCTCGATGCCGGCTTACTAACCATAGAAGGTAAACTGGTAAAAGGAGTAAAAATGAAAGATGCAGAAAAAGCTATTCAGCAGGAATTGGAAAAACTGCAACAGGAAGTCATCTCAGAAAGAGAACTGCAAAAAGTAAAAAACCGCGTGGAAAGCTTGCTGGCCTTTGAAGACATGAGCTTACTCAACCGTGCCAATAACCTGGCATTTTACGAACTGCTGGGCGATGCCGCACTGATGAACCACGAATTTGAAAATTATGAAGTGGTAACCGCAGCAGAAATACATGAGGAAGCGAAACTGCTTTTTGATGAGAAGAATTCAAATACCATTTACTATTACGCTGCAAATTAGTGCAGTGGCTTGTTTTCGGCCCTCACCCTTTAAATAAGACACGATGAACAGAACGATTGCCCCTCCCATTAAAGATGCGGTGGATTTCGATATAAAACTGAAGCCATATGAACAGTTCACCCTGGACAATGGCATCCCGGTATACGTAATGAAATCTGACGAACAGGAAACATTACAGCTGGAGCTGGTATTTCCTGCAGGCAGCTGGTATGAAAGCGAAAGCCTGGAAGCTACAGCTACCAACTTTCTCATGAAAAACGGTACCAGCAAACATACGTCGCAACAAATCAATGAAAACATCGACTATCACGGCGCTTACCTGAACCGTAATGCATACCATGAAAATGCAACCTATACGCTTCACTGCCTCACCAAGCACACGGAAGTACTGCTGCCCATGCTGCAGGAAGTGATCCTGGACCCAATATTCCCGGAAGAAGAACTGAACCTGTATAAGCAGAACCAGAAACAAAAGCTGGCAGTAAACCTGCTTAAATGCGATTTTGTAGGCAACCGTTTCATTGATAAATACCTGTTCGGGGAGTTCCATCCGTATGGCCGCGTAAGCTCCATGATGGCATATGATGCATTGCAATCTGAAGGACTGCAGGCGTTCTATAAAAAGCATTATACTTACAACAACTGTAAGATCTTTGTGGCTGGTAACCTGCCCGCCAACATGATCCCGTTGCTGAACCAATATTTTGGCACCACCCAATGGAACGGGGATACTCACCTGGTTAAACTCGATCTGCCAATACAGCCGGCAGAAGAGAAAAAATTCAGGATCTTTAATGACGAAAATGGGGTACAGGGCGCCGTGCGTGTGGCCCGTCATTTCCCGAACCGTTACCATCCCGATTTCCCGAAGATGCTGGTGTTAAACACCATCTTTGGCGGTTACTTTGGTTCCCGCCTGATGAGCAACATCCGGGAAGAAAAAGGGTATACCTACGGCATTTATTCACAGCTGTATAACTTCCGTCAAACCAGTGCCCTGAATATTCAAACAGAGGCCGGCCGCGATGTTTGCGAAGCTACCATCGATGAAATTTACAAGGAACTGCTCCGCCTGCAGAACGAACCGGTGCCCAAAGAGGAATTGGACCTCGTTCGCAACTATATGATCGGTTCCATCCTCGGCGACCTGGATGGCGCTTTCCAGCTGATCCAACGCTGGAAAAACCTCATCCTGAACGACCTGGACGAGAATTACTTCTATAATAACATCAAAACTATTAAAACCATTACCGCGGAAGAATTGCAGCAGCTGGCAAAACAATATTTCACGCCAGGCGATTTTTATGAGCTGGTAGTGATTTAAAAAGAAATATCCCGCTAAAAAATAAAAGGTTTCCATTAACGGAAACCTTTTATTTTTGGATAACCTGTATTATCCCTTCCACCAGGAATCAAAGAACTTTTAAGGTACCCTTTAAATACTATGGTCATGGACCCATTGCCTGATTATCTTTCAACAAACAAAGAGCTCTGGAATAAACGTACAGGCGTTCACGTTAAGTCTGATTTTTATGACCTGCCCGGCTTCCTCGGTGGAAAAAATTCACTGAAAGAGATAGAATTGCGGTTACTTGAAACGGTACAGGAAAAGGAGATCCTTCATCTGCAATGCCACTTCGGACAAGATACCTTATCTCTTGCCAGGATGGGCGCCACGGTAACAGGAGTGGACCTTTCCGATGCAGCCATTACTTTGGCAAACGAACTCGCTATTAAATCCGGATTGGAGAAAAAAGCCCGCTTCATTTGCTGCGACCTTTATAGCACACCCCATCACCTGGAAGGCGCTTTCGACATCGTATTCACCTCTTACGGTACTATTGGCTGGCTGCCAGACCTCGACAAATGGGCCGCTGTAGTAAATCATTTTCTGAAGCCCGGCGGGTCATTCGTGATGGCGGATTTTCATCCTGTTATATGGATGTTTGACGACAACATTAAAGAGATCATCTACAGTTATTTTAACACCCAAACCATTGTGGAAGAAACAACCGGAACTTATACCGATGGCGGCAGCGGCATCCGGCATACTTCCTATTCCTGGAACCATCCGCTGAGTGAAATAGTTACGGCATTAACCGCGCAGGGATTGCAGTTGCAGGTATTCCAGGAATTTGATTATTCTCCCTATAACTGTTTCAGTAACACAATTGAAAAAGATGGCCGTTTCTATATCCGGGGAATGGAAGAAAAACTGCCAATGGTATATGCTTTTAAATTCTTCAAACCTTTATAACATGAAATCTCTTATTCTTTTTCTTTTATTGATTACAGGCAGCATGGCCGCCTTTTCACAGTCACAGTCAGAAATGAATAAACAAGCCGGCCAGGAATATAAGGAGGCCGACAAGAAGCTGAATGATATTTACCAGCTGATCCTGAAAGACTATGCAGCCAACAAAGCATTCATTAAAAACCTGAAAGACGCGCAGCGGCTCTGGATACAATTCCGCGATGCGCAGGTACAGGCAATGTACCCCGCTGCAGCCAAAAGCTATGGCAGCGCATTTCCCATGTGCCGCGCCGGTTACCTCACCGAACTGACGAATCAGCGTACCGAATCCCTGAGAGTCTGGCTGAACGGGCTGCCACAGGGAGATATCTGTACCGGCTCTATCGGTGATAAACTGGGCAATTAATAAGCTCCCTGGTTGAGAAGGATTACTGATACTAGTATATTATTAAATATAATTTGTATATTTGATGATCACACAGTCCCTATGCGAAACCTGATCATCCTTCTCGCGGTATTCCTGTGCACGAAAGCGTATTCCCAATCACAACAAACAGCGCTGGACACACTTGAAAACCGCTACCAGCAATGCCTTGGCAACAGCCACAACATGTACAACTGTGCTGTTACCTACTATAAACAACTGGATAGTTTACTGAATACCACCCTCCGGCATCTCTATTCCAGCCTGAATACCGGGCGGCAGCAAAAGCTCCAGGTAGAACAGCTGGCGTGGGAAACAAAGAAAGAAGAATATTTTAGGAAGATAGATGAGCGGGTAGAAAAGATGCATAAACGCACGATGGAAGGATTGGATGATGAAATGATTTCTACCGATCATAAAGCAGCTTTCATCAAAGAGAGATTAACTACCCTTCTCAATATTTAGTGTTTTCCCCGTACAGGGAACATTCCTGTACGGAGAAAACAACGGTCAGAGTCTTTCCTGGTGACGCAACCAGCGTTCCGGCATTTCATTGTTGCTGGCCATCAGGTAGTCGTTATACGCACACGGCACAAATTCCCGGTCGGGGAGCTGCATCCACCAGCGGCCTGTTTTCTTGCTCTTCAGAAAAACTGTTTCTATATCGGAGAAGGCTATATGAAATTCCCAGAAAGCATCGCGGTCGTCCAGCAGGGCTTCTTTATTTTTCACGGCGCGTCCGTCCATAAAGTACCACATCATCTGGGAAATTTGCCGGGCGGTGAGATGTTCTTTATCTTTTTCGGGGCGGTAGCCGTAAATACCAAAAGAGGAGAGGCGGCTGCTCATGCCGGCGTATCTGGCCAGGGAACAGGCTTCTTCACCGCTGAATCCATTTGGTGAAAGCTGGTTAGCCGGTGCATCGGTGTGCCGGATGATATTGATATCAAGACTGAACAGGTCTGAATGGCGCAGTACCGGTTCCGCTTCTTCCATGTTTTCACGGATGCGGCCAAGACGGTAGCAGTCGAAGCGAAGTTTATCCAGCGTTTCTAACATCCGCGGATGTACAAAATAACTCTGGAAACCGATATGATTGTAGTGGCGCAGGTAGTTGGGTTGCTCCGTGAGTATGTCCATTAAAAAGCGTTCGCTGCGGATACTGGAGTCTTCTTTCAGGTCTATCAGCGCATCAGCAACAGTGGCTTCAATAATTAATTGCTGCGCCGCATAGGCCTTATATTGCGGGTAGGTAAGATCGTGTGAACCGCCCAGGATGATGACGGTTTTATTAGCGGCTAATAATTCAGCAACAACAGTTTTCATGGCTGCATATGCGTCGGCAAGAAATGCACCTGGCAACAAATTGCCAACATCTGCGAGTTTAATATCGCGGTGCCAGTTGTACAAGCGGAAAAATTCGCGGCGGATGGCATCAGGACCGTGTGTATCCGTTTTGCCGGATGCACTGCCTCTTTCTTCTCCTACACCCAGCAGAATAATATCTGCTGCGTCTATATCCGGATGATGGTCATCTTCGTATGCGTCAATTACACCGCCCACCTGGAATGGATCGTATTCCTGGTCATCGTTTAAAAATGCCTTTGAAACAGGATGTAGGAAATCCTGCAGATGCGAAAAATCTGCCATCAGTAAATTGCGTTTATTTGATGGCAAACGTACAACAAGAATTTAAAAAAAAGCAAAACCAGGCAGATAAGGGCAGCGGGTCAAAGCTACTATAACGGGAATTTGTAGAGGTAAGGCTACTAGTTCTTGTGAATAATAAATTCGAAAGGCTTATGCGACTTACGTGAAATTGCTTTTTCCAGCACGGTTCGTTTGCTGGTAATCCGGCTTTTGTTACAATCCATAACTTCCATAACTGCACAGAGATAATCCATCGTCTCAATCAACGAAAGCATTTCGCTGATTTGTCTCACCGCAGATTGAATCTGCTGTTCCGTGTACCTATCTTCATGTAGCAGGATTAATAAATCTCTATCTACAGGTTTCATGAATAAAAAATTTGACTGTTCCCCGAAATATTGTTTGGCCAGGTATCAAAGGATAGTTCAAAAAGATAAGGCAAAAATTGTTTAGTTGTCAGTCGTTGTCAAAGTCGTCGTTGCTATCAAACAGATCGTCGTATTAGTGCATTCTTTTTTTATTCATGGTAGGACAACCGCAATCGTTTTTCTTAAAAACTTTACACCCTTCCATCACCAGGCATCCGCAAAGAAAAAAGACTACGATCCATTTTATACTTTTCATACTGCTAATTATATACTGGCTATTTTTGAATACCTTCCTGAAGTGTTTACCTTTTCTTAACAATGCCCTTTTGTAATTTAAGCTAAATTCGTAAAAAATTTTAAAATATTTGTCCACAATTATTTCGTCCCGAAAAATTTTAATCGTTCCCCTGGATTGGGGCCTTGGACACGCCACCCGGGATATTCCGCTCATCCGTGAAATGCTAAACGCAGGTTGTCAGGTTTTTATTGCGGCTGAAGGCAAACACGCGGCCCTGTTACAGCAGGAATTCCCGCAACTGACCATACTTCCGCTCCCCGGCTACCGTATCCAATATGCACAAAAAGGACAGTTTTTTGGACTGAAAATCATTCAGCAAATACCTAAAATTTTCCGTGCGGTAAACTATGAACAACGATGGCTGAAGAAGATAGTCGCTGAGTATCAAATCAATGCAGTTATTTCAGACAACCGTTTCGGTTTATATCATAAAAATATCCCCACTGTTTTCATTACCCACCAACTGCTGATTAAAACACCTTTTGGCGGTTGGATAGAGCGGACCCTGCAAAAAATAAATTATCGTTTCATTAACAAATACAGCGCCTGCTGGATTCCCGATTATCCCGGCAGTAACAATCTCTCCGGCGAACTGGCGCATCCCGGCCAATTACCTGCGCATACCACTTATATCGGTTGTCTTAGCCGGTTTGAGCAAAAACCGGGCGTGGAAAAAAAGTACGATCTGCTGGTGCTGATTTCCGGGCCGGAGCCACAACGCACCAACCTGGAAAAACTGATCCTGGACCAGATCAAATCCTTGTCCATCACCGCACTGATCGTAAGCGGAAAACCCGGCATCCCGCAACATGAACAGGTGGCCCCCGGTGTTACACAAATTAATCACCTCAACGCCAGCGAATTAAACGATGCCATGCTGGCATCAGATATGGTATTAAGCCGCTCCGGGTATACCACCCTCATGGATCTGGCCAAATTGAATAAAAAAGCAATTCTTATCCCTACACCCGGACAATCAGAGCAGGTATACCTGGGTGAATACCTGATGGAGAAAGGGTACTTCTATTCGCTTCCGCAGGAACGTTTTCACCTGAAAACGGCACTGGACGAAGCAGCCCGCTTCCCCTTCCGGTCTTTTCACCATGAACAGGATATGAACCAGTACAAACAGGTCGTACAACAGTTCGTACAATCCCTCTGAGATTATTAAAAAAGGGATGGCTGAATTCAGCCGTCCCTTTTTTCTTCAGTATCCATAAAATGTTCTCCTGCTAAATATTTTTCACCTCCGCACCGGTATAGATCTTTCCGCCGGTAATAGCCACCGGGCGTTTCAGAAAAGAATACTCCTGTAATATCAGGCTGCGGTAATCATCTTCCGTTAAATTCTTTTCATGCAGTCCCATCGGCCTGTACTGCTGCGATCTGCGGCTGAATAAAGATTCATAATTGCCGGAAAGCGCCTTCATTTCATCCAGCTGCGCCGGCGTGATCTTATCTTTCTTGATGTCCTGCAAAATAAATCCGCGCTCCTTTGCCTTCGTTTCTTCCAGGATTTTCTTACAGGTTCCGCAGGTCGACAAATGATAAATTTTATTCATTCTTTTTTGATTTTTTTTATTTGTAAAGTTACATCCTCACCGTATATGGTAGTACTATCTTAATTTTGCAGATTCAAATTAAATCTTGTAGGTTTAGCAATGGAAAAGAAATTATTTTTACTGGACGCCATGGCACTGATTTACAGGGCTTATTACGCCCTGATCAGGAATCCCCGCATCACCAGTGCGGGTCGAAATACCAATGCGCAGTTTGGTTTTACCACTACTTTACTGGACCTCATTAATAAAGAAAAGCCTACTCACATAGCCGTTGCGTTTGACACGCACGCGCCTACCGAGCGTCATACCACTTATACTGACTATAAAGCCAACCGGGAAGATGCCCCGGAAGACCTGCTGGATGCATTACCGGATATCAAGCGGATCATTGAAGGCTTCAATATTCCCGTAGTAGAGCTGGATGGCTATGAAGCGGACGACGTAATAGGTACACTCGCATGGCAGGCCGCAGATGCAGGCTACACCGTTTATATGGTAACCCCGGATAAAGATTACGGGCAACTGGTCCGTGATAATATCTTTATCTACAAGCCCCCATACATGGGCAACAAGGAAGAAATCATGGGGCCCAAGGAAGTGTGTGAAAAATGGCAGATCAAAGATGTACACCAGGTGATTGATATCCTCGGCCTTATGGGTGATGCAGTGGACAATATCCCCGGTATTGCAGGCATCGGTGAAAAAACAGCGATGAAATTACTGGCACAATATCACACCCTTGAAAATGTGCTGGATAACGCCGATACCATTGGCGGTAAAATGGGAGAGAAAATCAAAGCCGGTCGTGAAAATGCCCTGCTGTCCAAAGAACTGGCGACTATCATCACAAATGTTCCGGTTACCTTCCATGAAGAAGATTTCTGTATCAAAGATTGCGATAAAGGAAAGCTCACCGACATTTTCATGGAGCTGGAATTTAAAACACTTGGTAAAAGAATACTGGGAGATGGTTTTGCCGGCAGCGCCAGTGTGGAAGCTAAAGCGCGGGTGGTACAAACAGATCTCTTCGGCACTGTTGTTACAGAAGAAGTAACCGTCACCACAGAAACAGTGGAAACCGGCAACATCCTGCTGGCAGATAAAAATATTCACAACACCCCGCATGAATACGAGGTAATTGATACCCTGGAAAAAAGAACGGCCCTGCTGCAGCAATTACTGCAACAGTCAGAAGTGTCTTTTGATACCGAAACAACCGGCACCGACGCCAATGATGCGGAAATTGTAGGTATGAGCTTTTCCTTTAAAAAAGGTTCGGCGTATTACATTCCCATGCCGGCAGACAACACTGCTGCCCGTGCCATCATTCATGAATTTACACCGCTGTTCCAGCACCCCTCCATTGTACTCATCGGGCAGAATATCAAGTATGATATGCTGATCCTGAAATGGTACGGCATGGAAATTACCACCACCCTGTTTGACACCATGCTGGCCCACTACCTGATTGAGCCGGAAGGCCGCAGGAGCATGGATGTGCTGAGCGCGCAATACCTTCAGTATGAGCCGGTTTCCATAGAATCCCTGATTGGCAAAAAAGGAAAAGGACAGGGCAGCATGCGGGATGTGGAAATAGAAAAGATCAAAGAATATGCTGCGGAAGATGCCGACATAACATTGCAGCTGAAAGAAAGATTTGCGCCGCTGTTGCCCGAAAAGGCTGTGGACAAAGTATTCTACGATATTGAAAACCCACTCGTGAAAGTTCTTGCCGACATGGAGTACGAAGGCATTGCCCTCGATACTACAGCGCTGGCAGACTATTCAAAGGAGCTGGAAATAGAAATCAAACGGGCAGAAGAAAGTGTGTACGAACAGGCAGGCGTTCGTTTCAAACTGGCGTCGCCCAAGCAATTGGGAGAAGTGTTGTTTGAAAAATTACAACTGGACCCGAAAGCAAAGAAAACACGTACCGGCCAGTATGCCACCGGTGAAGATGTCCTTCAAAAGCTTTCCAGCAAACATAAAATAGTAGAGGATATCCTTATTTTCAGAGAGCTTAGTAAACTGAAATCCACTTACGTAGATTCGTTGCCGTTATTGCTGAATAGACGTACCAACCGGATACACACCTCCTATAACCAGGCAGTGGCAGTAACCGGCCGTTTAAGCTCCAATAACCCCAACCTTCAGAACATCCCAATTCGTACAGACAGGGGTCGCGAAATAAGGAAGGCCTTCATTCCGCGCAACGAGGAATTTGTGTTGCTGTCTGCCGATTATTCGCAGATTGAGCTGCGCATTATTGCCGCCATCAGCGAAGACAAAGAAATGATGGCCGCGTTTCAGCAGGGAATAGACATCCACGCGGCTACGGCAGCAAAAGTGTATAACGTTCCCCTGGAAGAAGTTACGTCCGATATGCGCCGCAATTCTAAAAGCGTAAACTTCGGCATCATCTATGGCGTAAGCGCCTTTGGTTTGTCGGAAAACCTGGGCATTCCGCGCAGTGAGGCCAAAATGCTGATTGATAACTATTTTGCACAGTATCCATCTATCAAAAAATATATGGATGACCAGATAAAATTTGCGTCAGAAAATGGTTATGTTCAAACCCTGCTGGGACGCAAACGCTGGTTAAAGGACATCAACTCCTCTAACGCGGTGGTACGTGGCTTTGCCGAAAGGAACGCCATTAACATGCCTATCCAGGGTACTGCTGCAGATATGATTAAACTGGCGATGATCGCTATACATAAAGCATTCAAAGAACGAAACCTCAAGTCCCGCATGCTGTTGCAGGTACATGATGAATTGGTTTTTGATGCGCACCGTTCTGAACTGGAGATTATTAAACCCCTTATATTAGATCTTATGCGTAACGCCTTACCGCTGTCGGTTCCGGTTGAAGCGGAAATGGGCACCGGTAATAACTGGCTGGAGGCGCACTAAATTCGGCTGTGGCAATTAGCTTTTAGCAGGTAACATCTGATTCGCGGGAATATTTCCCCGGCGGGATTGTTAAATGCTAAAAGCTAATGAATTAAATGCTAAAAGCCGCTATTGTTTTTCCCAAAACAGTTTACTAGTTTTCAAACATGATCCAAACACCTCGACTACAATTGTTGCCGTGCTCACTGGAGCATTTCGAATTGCTATTACAGGGCAACGATCACCTGGCCGACCTGCTTGGCATTTCTGTTCCGGAAGGTTGGACGGAGTATCCCGAAATGGTTCTGGTGGCGTATGATAAATTACGCAACGACCCCGCCATGCTTGGCTGGTTCTTTTACCTGGTGATTCACCGCGCCGATAAACGGCTGATTGGCGCCGGCGGCTTCAAAGGCAAGCCCAATGAAGATGGGCTTGTGGAAATGGGGTATGAAATAACAGCCGCCTACCGGGAAAAAGGATTGGGCACTGAAATGGCTGAAGGCCTTATCCGCTTTGCCTTCGGACATTCTTATGTGCACCGGGTCATTGCCCACACCGAAGAAGAATATAACGCCTCCGTTAAAATATTACAAAAAGCGGGGATGCGATTTGTAGGTACATTTAAAAATAAAGAAGGAGAAGACCTCTGGGAATGGGAAATCACCCGCAATCATTACCAGGAGAAATAACTGTAATTCACGTGAACAATCTTTAAAAGTAGCTGTAGCAAGCCCCGTTCATCCATCTTTTCGTCTGTCAAATACCCGCTTTCCCTTATTTTTGGTCCTTTGTTTTAAACCAATCATTGATATACTCATGAAGAAATGGATAATGTGTGCAGCCATGCTTTGCAGCGTAGGCGCATATGCACAAAGCAGTACCAACACAGAGGGAAGCCACTATCAGTTTACCGTTTTAAAGAACCTGGACGCAGGTGATGTGCAAAACCAGGGCCGTACCGGCACCTGCTGGTCTTTTTCCGGCCTGTCTTTCTTTGAATCAGAAATACTTCGCACCGGTAAAAATAAAGGACTGAACCTCAGTGAAATGTACGTGGTACGCAAAATGTATCCGCTGAAAGCCGCTAACTATGTACGCATGCATGGAAAAGCCAACTTCGGTGAAGGCGGCGGTTTCCCGGATGACCTGCTCTGCCTCCGTGAATATGGACTGGTGCCACAAACAGCCTACGATGGCAATAAAGGTAAAATGTACAACCACGCTGAAATGGAAAGCCTCCTGGAAGGTATGGTGAATAAAATAGGCAATGCACAGGGCACTATCAACCCCGACTGGTCAAAAGCTTTCGACGGCGTGTTGAATGCCTATATGGGCGACGCTCCGGAAAAATTCCAGTATAACGGTAAAACCTATACGCCGCAGACCTTCGCAAAAGAACTGGGCCTGAACGCCGATGATTACGTACTGATTTCTTCCTTCACACACCACCCGTACAATTCACAGTTTGTACTGGAAGTACCGGATAACTGGAACTGGGAAAAAGTATATAACGTAAACCTGAATGACTTTACCGCCATCGCTGAAAATGCTATCATGAACGGCTATTCCATTGCATGGGCCGCTGATGTAAGCGAAAAAGGATTCAATTTTAAAGACGGACTGGCTATCGTTCCTGAAAAAGACTGGACGGATATGACCGCCGAAGAAAGAAAAAATGCTTTCCTGGAACCAGGCAAAGAAAAAACAATCACCCCTGAAGTACGCCAACAGGCTTTCGATAACTTCGAAACACAGGATGATCACGGTATGCATATTGTAGGCCTGGTAAAAGATCAGAACGGAAACAAATACTTCCGCGTGAAAAACTCCTGGGGTACCGATAATCCGGGTCAGGGATATTTCTACGCTTCTGAGCCTTACTTTGCCTATAAAACCACCTGTTACATGGTAAACAAAAAAGCCTTACCGGCAGATGTTGCAAAGAAACTGGGGATTAAATAATTAGGGATCGCCTCCGGCGATTTTAAATTGTCTTGGAGCACTGATTACGCTGATTATACTGATTTGCTTGATTTGGTCATTTTTGATTTTAAAAGATTTGGGGAGATATAAGCGGATATATTCGCTTTTATCTCCCCAAAATATTTATCAGAATATCCGTTCAGTAGGCTTTTTCACCCTGGTTAATCATATTTCTCTTTTTAAAATATATTTGCCCTGGTCAACTAATAATTATTGACTTCGTCAATTATTATCTTCCAAAACAAATACAGTAAAAGAAATTAACGTTTTCCTTCCTGTTGCTGGGCGTAAGAATAGCTTCCTAAACGGAACTTGAGCGGCACGCCTGTTTGTTTTTGCCAAACCCATTCTTTCTTACAAAAAAAACCAAAGTGCTGCTGGTAATATGCATCGGCTGCAAGACGGTAAACCGGGGCAGCTACAGGAACCGGGGTCGGGAATTTCCGGGTGGAAGCGGAAAGCAGTGTTGCCGGTTTTAACAGGAATCCGGTAGTATCACACAACGTAAACGACAGTGGCTTCACTGCCACCGACAACACCGGGGCTGCCGGTTTCAATGTAAGCGTTTGCGCCCCGGCTATCATGCCGGGGAATAAACAAACCACACTTATCCACCATCGCTGCATATATCAGGATATTTCTTCAAAACTGCCAATGCCTTCACGGACCAACACCGGTTCTGCACCGGTACAATCCACAACGGTAGAAAAACCCATACCGCCGGGTCCTCCGTCTATTACAATATCTACCTGGTTGCCGAATTTCTCATAAATGATCTCCGGGTCCGTATATTCTTCCACGTAATCTTCTATCGGCAACGTAGTACTCATAATGGGATTGCCAAGTTCTTTTACAATAGTGCGGCAAATATTATTATCCGGTACCCTGATACCCACAGTGTCTTTCTTCGTTTTTAATAATTTGGGCACCATGCGGCTGGCAGGCAAAATAAAGGTGTACGGACCAGGCAATGCCTTTTTCAGCATACGGAAAATGGGCGTATCCACACTTTTCGCGTAGTCCGACAAATGACTCAGGTCGTAACAGATAAAGGAAAAGTTTGCTTTTTTCGGATCTATCTGTTTAATCCTCGCAATACGTTCTATGGCCTTGTGTTGGGTAATATCACAGCCTAAACCATAAACCGTATCAGTTGGATAAATAATAATTCCCCCGTCTTTTAAACATTCAATAATCGTTTTTAAATGACGGGGATTCGGGTTATCCGGGTGTACGTTTAATAGCATATATAAAGTTAACGATTGTGTTTCACTTTCAGGTTTTTAGCCTACCTTTCGTCCCGATTTTTCTAAACCTACGCAATGAATTTAAAAGGCATTGTTCCCAGAACGTGGAGGAGACTGAAGAGAGTAGTACTGGTTTTAATTGTTGCACAATTTTTATACATCCTCTTGCTGAAATGGGTGAACCCGCCTATTACCATTACAGAAATCTCCAGCTGGTTCAGCCTTTGGGGAACAGATAAAAAACTTCAGAAATCCTGGGTGAATTACGATGAAATATCCCAACACGCCAAACTGGCCGTGATAGCCAGCGAGGACCAGCTTTTTACAGATCATAATGGTTTCGACTTCAAATCCATCGAAAAGGCGATGAAGCACAACCAGCAAAGCAAAAAAATCAAAGGCGCCAGCACGATCAGTCAGCAGGTAGCAAAAAATGTTTTCCTCTGGCAGGGACGCAGCTGGTTCCGCAAAGGGCTGGAAGTATACTTCACTTTCATGATTGAAAAAATTTGGGGTAAGCAGCGTATCCTTGAAGTGTACCTGAATGTGGCAGAAATGGGAGAGGGCGTGTTTGGGGTGGAAGCGGCGGCCCAGGCCAACTATCAAAAAAGCGCCGCCAGCCTTAACAGGGAAGAAGCCGCTATGATTGCCGCCTGTTTACCTAACCCGCTTAAATATACCATTAATCCGCCTGCGCGGATCACGGCTTACCGGCAGCGTAAGATACTGGTGCAAATGCGTAACCTCTCGCCGGACCCTGATATTATGGAGTTGGTTACCGGCAGAAAATAATCAGGGCCGGTTAAGCAACTGCTGCACGGCAGCTATTGCCAGGGCTTCCCGCTCTTCATAAGTACCCCTGATATCTTCCCATTCAACACCGGAATTGCTGACGATTTCCCGGTAAATGTCATAAAAATAATGGCGCATTTCCGGGTCGGGATATTCCCGCTGCGGATCTTCTTCCCACGGCAAATCAACATAGGTGAGCAGGTACAAATCGCACTGCTGGCGGGCAATTTGCTGTAAAATCCGCGGATCACAGCGGCCGTATTTATGTTCGCTCCATACCTTAATTACATACAGGTCGGTGTCACAGATCAACACCCCATTGGCCTGCCGGGCCATATGCTGCTCCAGCGCTATCTGGCCGGCGGCAATTTCCAGCAGATCGGATTCTTCGTACGGCCGTTGGAGTTGATCAAGATACTCACGCGCATATTCCGGCGTCCATACGGTATTAAAATGTGCCGCCAGCTTTTCGCTGAGGGTGCTCTTCCCGGTAGATTCAGGTCCTATAACAACTACTTTCTTCATTTATGAGACATTTCTCTTTGCAACACTTCTTTTCTCCAGCTAAGATACCCGAATATGGCAATGGTAAATAAAAAGACGGTTAACCCGGCAGTAAGATACAAATGCTTATATATTAACAGCGGGATGGCTACCAGGTTGGAAATATTGAGGAATATCCAGTTTTCCAGTTTCCGCCTGGCCAGCAACCACATACCCGCGCAGGCAGTAGCGGATACAAAGGCATCCATCACCGGCACATTGGAATCGGAAAAACGGCTTAGCAGGAAATAAAAAATCCCCCAGCCGGCCAGTGCAATGAAAACCGCGGTGGTCAATTCTTTACTGGTACTGCGCATTACTGGCGTTGCCGGCTCCTCCGGGCCTTTTTTTGCCCAATAGATCCAGCCGTATACGCTCATCACCAGGTAATACGCGTTCAGCGCGGCATCGGCATATAGCTTGAAATGCTCTCTCGACAGGAGATAGGTATAAATACCCGTGCTCACGATGCCGGTAGGGTATACCAGTATGTTATTATTTTTTTGAAAGATGACCGACAAGACAGCAAAAAAAACAGCTACTGCTTCCAGCCAGGTCATCTGGTGAAGACCTTCTAATATGCCCTGGTATAAATCGTTCATAGTGCGAAAGTGGATAAATAATTCCGGATTATGACATCCGGGATACAGCAGATACAGCATCCCGGAAAAATTATTTTTTATCTCCGATCAGTGTACCTGATACGTTCCAGAAGCTCTGGCTGGTCCCTTCCGGCTTTCCCTGCGGAATAGCCACCTGTATGGTATGCTGTCCGGGAGTGATATCTGGCAGCGAGATGAACACCGGTGAAGTAAGCGTGCCCGGGCACCAGTTGGAACGGCTTAGATCAGAGGAGGAAAGCCCGTTGCCAAAGTTGCCGGATGCCGGGTTAGATAAACGATAGGTAGCACAATCTGTGCGCCACGGAATAAAATGATACACCCGTTTCCCATCTACAAAAATTTCATTCTGTTTAGGATTAAACTCATCGCCTCCGCCCCAGCCACCATGGCCGGTAGTCAGGAACCTTAACTGAATATTTTTAACCCCTTCCGGAATGGTGACGGTTACTTTCAGGGAGTCTTTATCAAACAGGGTAGCATACTCCTGCCCGGCCATTTCCATTAGGTTGGTGGTATTGAAAACCGGGTATATCCAGTTGGCTGACGGCCGGTTTTCATCTTCCGGATCGCCGGGGTAATATTTAAGACTAAGACTTACTTTATGCCCGCCTTTATCGTAATTGCCAATATATACGCCCAGCCACACATCGCCCTGAAGGCGGCTGTGCAGCTCTGTGATGTCTTGTTTGTAAATCACAGAGTCCGCCCAGTTGTAACCGGCAATCTTTACCTGATTGTTAAACTGCCGTACGCCGAATGGCGTAAAAAAGCGCAATACTTCCAGTGCCGGCAAATAATTATCAGTGGCCACCATGCCCTGGTATTGCTTGCCGTTTTTAGCCGTAAATAATGGTAACGTCCCAACGCCCTTTTGCAAACCATCCAGGAAAGAGATGGCTTTATCTGCGGGGATCATAAATACGGAACCGGTTCTGTCGTACGCATCCCCGTTGGAGTATTGCCTGAGTTCCGCAAATAATGTCTGGCCCTTCTTCACTGCCGGCAGGCTTACTTTTTTAAGGATCACGGTGCCACCCGCGAAATGATAGGTTTGGTTCAGTTGCTCACCGGGAGGGTTAGGCGTATTATTGCCCCAGCTGATCTGTTCCTGGTTAAACACGGGGAGGGTGGTATAGCGACTGTCTATTACCTGCCGTGTATACGCGGCATCGTTTACCAGGGTACCGGTATTGGATGGCCAGGCCAGTTCTTCAGCCGTTATTTTACGCCAGGTAATTTTCTTTGCAACCGTTTCGCTGTTGCCGTTACGTACCGTTTTAAGCACCAGGCCCAGGCCGGGCGCAATAGTAAGATTGGGAGTGCCTTTCAGCGGGAGATCATTGGTATACCATACTTCTATGGTATTGGAACGGATAAGCAGCTTTGCCTTTTTACATACATATCCGAGGATGGTAGCGGTATCCGGCAGTAACTCCGGGGTGGTATATCCAGAAAAGGCTTTTTTTAACGTATATACTTCCCCGTTGGGAAGACTTAACACCTGCAGGGTAGCCTGCTCCTGCAATTCCAGGAACTGCTCTTCTTTTTGTTTCCTGCCACCGCTAACAATGTGTGCACGGTGATGATCAATCATCAATTGCAGTTCGTTGCCGGGGATGGCTTTCCCATTGCTGCTGAAACCATAGGTAATAACAGCCGATGCGCTGTCCACGTTCTTCTTTTTTTGCGCCTGTACCGGTTGCAGGGCGAGGGCGATGCCGGTAACGATCAGTAGTAATTTTCTCATTGTAGCTGTTTGCTTGTGTTGTATAGGAGTAGCTGGCATTTATTTCCCGGTTAAACGCCAAAAAAAAGCACAGCCATAAAGACTGTGCTTTCGTTTAACACTATCATTCACTCAACTATGGCTTATTCTGCTTCTGCCACAACTTCCTTCACTTCAGGGATCATACGCTTCATCATGCCTTCAATGCCGGCTTTCAGTGTAATCATGGAGGAGGGGCAGCCTGAGCAGGAACCTTGCAACATCAGTGTAACCGTACCATTTTCATAGTCCTTGAACTGAATGGCGCCGCCATCCATTTCAACCGCAGGTTTCACATAGTTTTCAAGTAATTCCTTAATCCGTTTTACCACATCTGTATCGTCTGCACTCACTTCATTGCTCGCGGTAGATTTGGTAATAATCACCTCATCTTCGTTGATAACAGGACGGGAGTCTTCCAGGTATTCTTTCAGGAAGGCCTTAACAGTAGGAATTATATCGTTCCAGTCAGTTTCGCTGGTTTTTGTAAGCGTAATAAAGTTAGCCATAATAAATACGCCTCTGATGAAAGGGAAGCTAAACAGCTCTATGGCTAAAGGAGACGGTTTGGCACTGGCTTCATCCGGGAAATCAATGCTTTTGCCAGGGTACAGAAGCTTGTTTGCCACAAACTTCATGGTTTCCGGGTTTGGCGTCATCTCCGTATATATGCTGATGATTGGATTTCCTGTTTTAATCATTTTATCCTAATTTACTTATGCAAAGGTAGCATTTTTCAGGCAGATTTCCGGGATGCATCTAAATGTAGTCTATCGAAATTTACAATCCCGGTATAGTTCCCGGTGATATCCCCGTCACACCTCGATCTTCTTCATATTATACAAATTTTTCATTATGTTATTGAAAGAACTCTCTCCAAAAATTTATGACGCACTGAACCAGCAGGTGGAAATGGAAGCAGCCTCCTCCCAATATTACCTGGCAATGGCCTCCTGGTCAGAGGTGCAGGGGTACAATGGCGTGGCCCAGTTCCTGTACCGCCATTCCGATGAAGAAAGGGCCCACATGCTGAAGCTCCTGAAATTTATTAACGAAAGAGGTGGTCATGGCCTGGTTCCTGCATTAAAGCAGCCTACCGTGAAATTCAAAAGCATACATGCCATTTTTGAACAAGTGTTTAGTCATGAGTTGCTGGTTTCCAAAGAGATTAACAACCTCGTGGATTTGTGCCTCAGCGAAAAGGACTATGCCACTCACAATTTCCTGCAATGGTATGTGACCGAACAAATTGAAGAAGAACGCCTGGCCCGGCATATTCTTGATAAATTAAAACTGATCGGGGAAGACAAGGGCGGTCTTTACATTTTTGACCGCGACCTGGCTGTTCTGGACGGCAACGATAAACACTAACATTAGATTTAATTATTGCGCGTCACTTATTACTTTTGTGGTCACATATGCAAACATCAAAAGTTTTAAAAGCCCGCAAAAGAATTGCCCTCATCGCTCACGACCACAAAAAGGCGGAGTTAATTGAATGGGCCACTTATAATAAAACGGTACTGAGCCGCCATGAACTGTATGCAACCGGCACTACCGGTCTGCTGATAGAACAGGCGCTGGATGTATCTGTAAGAAAACTCCTGAGTGGCCCGCTGGGCGGCGATCAGCAAATTGGCGCCCTCGTGGCCACCGGGGAACTCGATGTAATCATTTTCTTCTGGGACCCAATGGAAGCCCTGCCTCATGACCCGGATATCAAAGCCCTGCTGCGCTTAGGTGTGGTGTGGAATATCCCGATGGCGAGCAACCGCGCATCTGCCGACTTCCTCCTCACATCCCCGCTCATGCACCGGGAATACGAAGCAAGTTTGCCGGACTACAGCCAGTATACAAAAAGGAAGATATAGGCGTTTTACTACCCGGATTTTCCGTACATTAAAGAAAAGCTCCGGGAATGAAAACTGCTTTTACCCTCTACTTTATTACCATTCTGACTGGTTTGGCTTTGCTGTGCAACGCACAAAATGATAGCAGCAAGGCCACCCGCGACTCCCTCACAAACTCACAACTGATCCTTACCACCCGCCTGCTCCGGGAAAACGATTCTCTCCAGAAAGCGGATGACGAACAGAAAAAACAGCTGCAGCAACAACTGCTGCTGATCAGTAACGACAACGACAACCGCAAAAAAGAACTGCAACAGAAACTCTCCGCTTTTGAACAGGCCGATTCCCTGAAAAAAGTAGCTGCCCGCCAGCGGATTATCCAGCTGAAAGCTACCAGCAAAGGCATTCCCGTAGTACCCTTCCGCCGTGATACCCTCTTCTATATTTATAACAAACTGGGACCACTGAACCCAAGCGACCGTGCAGCAAACATTGAACATAAACTGTCGCAGCTGGCCGACGATCCCTTTTTTATACCTGATTCAATTAAAGTTATACCCAACGAAAACAATATAGACGTTACCTATAATGAACTGGTGCTGCTAAGCGTAACAAATGACGACGCTCTTTGGCTGGACCAGGAAAAAGAGCCCGTTGCGCAAAAGTATGCCGCCGCTGTACGCAACGCGATATTACAGGAAAAGAAAGACAGCAGCCTGCAGAATGTCCTTGTCAGGATCGCCTGGCTATTACTGATCATCGTTATATTTTCCGCTATCGTATACGGCATCAACCGCTTGTTCAAACGGCTGCGAAAAAAGATCGTCCGTGAAAAAGACCGCTATTTCAAAGGCGTAAAAGTAAAAGATTACGCTTTGCTGAACCAGCAAAAGCAGATCGGTATTGTTTTTAACGCGTTGCGTATAGTAAGGATCGTGGCTATTCTTTTTGTCTTTTATATTACGCTGCCCTTTGTATTCAGCATCTTTCCATGGACAAAAGGCATCGCCGATAAACTGATCAACTGGACATTATCGCCCATCAAATCCATCCTGGTGGGCTTCCTGCATTATCTTCCCAAATTACTCACCATCATCGTAATTTACCTTATCACGCGGTACCTGGTAAAACTGGTGAACTATCTCTCGGAAGAAGTGGCCACCGGCAACCTCTCGCTCAAGGGTTTTTATGCCGATTGGGCAAGACCCACCGGAAGCGGGATCAAGTTCCTGCTGTACGCCTTTATGTTCGTTGTCATATTTCCTTATTTGCCCGGATCAGATTCAAAAATATTCCAGGGCGTTTCTGTTTTCCTCGGCATCTTGTTTTCATTGGGTTCTTCTTCCGCCATTTCCAATGTGATAGCGGGTTTTGTAATTACGTACATGCGCCCTTTTAAGATCGGAGACCGGGTAAAAATCGGGGAAATTACGGGAGATGTAATTGAAAAGAACCTGCTGGTAACCAGGCTGCGCACGATTAAGAACGAAGAAATTACGGTGCCCAACGCCAGCATATTAAGTGGCCATACCATTAACTTCACCACATCCAGCAAAGACCTTGGCCTCATCTTACATACTACCGTTACTATAGGCTATGAAGTGCCCTGGAAAAAAGTACATGAAATGCTGATCAAGGCTGCTATAGAAACAGACGGCGTTATGAAAGACAAACCGCCCTTTGTTTTACAAACCAGCCTGGATGATTTTGCCATCGCTTACGAAATCAATGTATATACCGATCATTCCCATAAAATGGCAGTCATCTATTCTGATCTGCACCGGCATATCATAGATGAGTTTAATGCTGCGGGTATTGAAATTATGTCGCCGCATTTCATTGCACACCGCGATGGAAATATGACCACGGTCCCAACAGAATATTTGCCGGAAGATTACCAGGCGCCTGCTACGAAGCTGAAGATGGAGAAAGATTAGTTCCCTATCTTCATAAGAATCACATATTTGTATCGGATCAGCCCTGCTTTTTGCTATTTTCGCATCTTACGGTTAAAAAGTCAGGCTGATGTTGAAGCAATTTATAGCAGGCGCAATACTATTGATTATCGGAATGCAGCAGGCATGGGCGCAATTGCCACCCAAACGCGAGCTAAGAGCGGTGTGGATTGCCACTGTGGAAAATATTGACTGGCCATCGCGGCGGGGCCTGAGTACAGAGCAGCAAAAGCAGGAATTCATTGCCATACTCGACCAGCAACAGCGAAATGGTATGAATGCGGTAGTGGTGCAGGTGCGCCCGGCTACCGACGCCTTTTATCCATCTCCATATGAGCCCTGGTCTGAATACCTCACGGGCGTGCAGGGGCAGGCGCCAAACCCGTACTATGATCCGTTACAGTTCATGGTGGAAGAAACGCATAAACGCGGCATGGAATTTCATGCCTGGTTTAACCCATACAGGGCTGTATTTAATACAAGCCGCAGCAGCGTGGCAGCCAATCATATTACCCGCCTGAAACCACAATGGTTCGTTGTTTACGACAATAAAAAATATTTTGATCCGGGCATTCCGGAAGTGCGCGAATATGTAACGATGGTTATCCGCGACGTGGTAAAACGCTACGATATCGACGCCGTACACTTCGATGATTATTTTTATCCTTACCGGGTTCCGGGAAAAGAATTCCCGGATAACAGCTCCTACCGCCTGTATGGCAACAATATGATGAAAGATGACTGGCGCCGCGCCAATACAGATGCCATCATAAAAATGCTGAGCGTAGCCATCAAAGCAGAAAAACCCTGGGTAAAGTTTGGTGTCAGTCCCTTTGGCGTTTGGCGTAACAAAGACAAAGACCAGGAAGGATCCTATACCAAAGGCGGTCAAACCAACTACGACGATCTGTTTGCCGATATCCTGAAATGGCTGAAAAACGGCTGGATCGATTATGTGGCGCCGCAGATCTATTGGGAGCGCGGACACCGGCTGGCCGACTACGAAATATTGCTGAACTGGTGGAGCCAACATGGCTATGGCCGCCACGTGTATATTGGCCACGGCGTGTACCGGATTGGCAGCAATGCGGCCTGGAAAAATCCAAATGAATTACCGGCACAAATAGAAGAAGCGAGAACACTGAACACTATCCAGGGCAGTATTTTTTACAGTGCGGCCTCTTTCCGCGGCAACCCGCTGGGCATTGAAGATGCGTTGCGTACCCGTCTTTATAAGTACCATGCATTACGGCCTATTATGCCGTGGCTGCCAAAGGAAACACCCGAAGCGCCTTACTTTATTGATGCCTTTGAACGGCCGGGAGGACTGGAAATACACTGGGCAGATGATGATACCAGCGGCCACACCAAACAGTATGTCCTGTACCGGTTTGAGCAAAACGAAGCGATTAACGTCAGCGACCCTACGAAAATTATCAGTATCCTGTCGCAGTCGTCCGATCCTGAATTTAAGGACCTCACTTATGTGAAAGGGAAGCTGTATACCTACATCGTCACCGCGCTCGACAGATTACAGAATGAGAGTCATATCAGCGAGCCACTGCGTATGCGGCAGTTAAATGGAAAAGTACAATTCCTTTTCGAGCCATAGCAGCGGGAAACAGGCGCATTAAAAAATCAGTGCGCCTGTTTCCATATCTATCGCGGTGGCTTCTGCAGGAAGTTTTAATTCCGGGAAGGCATCTGTGTGCTGCAGTGCAACAGTAGACCCCAGCAACCCGCCGGCAACGCCGCCCATTAAGGCCCCGCCTATAATAGCGCTTTGCCTCCTTTCATAGGCCGACAAATAAGAAGTGATCACATAGCCATAACCGCTGCGGGAAAGCCCTACCAGTGATTTATCATTGTATTTAAACACTGCCCCGTTTTTTACCACACCCCATAAGGCAGGAACAATTGTTTTCTGGCCATCGCCGGGAATAGCATACACCTTTACTTTGCCCGCTTTCCCTTTTGTTTCATATTGCAGGATATCAGGCTTGTTCTCCAGGAAACTGGCGAATGACAGGTATATACCATCGTTCATAACAGGGTCCTTCAGCGCCGGCAGTTCCCGCTTTTTTGCATAAATTCCTGTGGTCGCGGCATAGGAGAGTCCCGGCCCGGCGTCCGCCAGCACTGAATCCAGGACCCCGGCGCCGGCCGCATAAAATTCCTTGAATGCATTTGAGATATTGTTCCGGTGCTGGTGGGTTACATCAAAGCCATTGTTCAAATGTGTTATATCCATGGCTTTCAGCAATTTGTAGGTGTCGTCGCCAGTTTGTACGTAGGCGGTTGCTTTTACACGGACATAGGCTTTTTCTCCCATCATCTGGGTACGTTCCCCAATGCGAAGATCTTCTACCACCCATATAAGCCGGGGCTTACCGGGGGTGAATATGCCTCCGAAGGTATTGTTTACGAACTCCTGCAGGTACCTGCCCATTTCCTTATCGGGGATGGCTTCTGCCTTATTGTTGAAAAGCCCGGTTTGTAAAAAGCCAATGCGGGCAGTATCCCATACCGCGCTGACAATGGCAATTCCGGATACTTTCGCCTGCAGGCTGTCGGCGGTAAAGGGGGAGGCCTTCGCCAGGCTTACTTTTTTTTGTGAGATGGCAGCCGGCGCTTCGGCGGCATCCTGTGCGCGGGCCGGCAGCAGAAATCCGGCAGACACTAAAAACGCACTCATGAATAGCTTTGGGAGCATAAAATTGGTATAGGCGTTTATGTTAGTAAAGGGTATCCTTCAAATATAATACAGGGCGGTTGAAAAAGCACCTCGCACAAAAGTGTTATAATCCGGGTCGCTTTAAAGATGCCGGCCTGAGCCTTAAAATGGAACCAATTTGTCCTGAGGGAGCAGCCATTTTTTCAAATATTCTAACAATTACCGCCATCTTTTTATGTTTTTCTAAATTTTAACCGTCTAACAAAAGTTTATACAAAAAATACCGCGTTCCTTTAGTATCTTTAAACCGTTCCCGAATTATATCGTACACCATCACCCGCGGCGCAAGTCAGAAGGGAAGGGTGTGCCAAAGCAAAAAATCTAAACCAAATGGATGAAGTGAAGCAAACGCAAGGTTTATACCGTCCGGAATTTGAACATGATGCCTGCGGAACAGGTTTTACTGCCCACATCAAGGGTCGTAAATCCCACCATATTATACGTGATGCCTTAACCATGCTGGAAAACATGGAACACCGCGGAGCCTGCGGTTGTGAGCAGAACACGGGAGATGGTGCAGGAATACTGTTTCAAACGCCCCATGAGTTCCTGTATGATGAATGCCTGAAACTGGGCATCGCCTTACCGGAGTTTGGAAAATACGGTGTAGGCATGGTCTTCTTTCCGAAAGAGCCACGCTGGCGTGAAGAATGCCGTGAAATATTTCAACGCAGCGCAGAGAAACTGGGCCTGGAAATTCTGGGTTACCGTAAAGTACCGGTACGCCCGGATGGTATTGGTGAATCAGCCCTTTCTGTAGAACCGGAAATTGAACAGGTATTTATTGCCTGCCCTTATCATATCAGCGATCCGGAAATTTTTGAGCGCAAACTGTTTGTGCTCCGTAACTACGTTTCCAAAACCGTTCGCAATACCGTTCCTAAAGAGAAATCGCTGTTTTACATTGCGTCCCTCTCTTATAAAACAATTGTATATAAAGGTCAGCTGACCACCTACCAGGTGCGTCATTATTATACAGACCTCAGCGATGAGAAAATGGTGTCGGCTTTTGCCCTCATCCACTCCCGGTTTGCCACCAACACCTTCCCCAGCTGGAGATTGGCCCACCCTTACAGGTACATTGCCCACAACGGGGAAATCAATACGCTGAAAGGTAACCTTAACTGGCTCCGCGCCGGCGAAAGGGACTTTATTTCCAAATATTTCAGCAAAGAAGAGATGGAAATGCTGCTTCCCATCGTGGAAGAAGGCCAGTCCGACTCTGCCAGCCTGGATAATGTGATTGAGCTGCTCACCATGACCGGCCGCTCCCTGCCGCATGTAATGATGATGCTGGTACCGGAAGCCTGGGACGGCAACGAAGACATGGGCGAAGAAAAGAAAGCGTTCTATGAATATCATGCCTCCCTCATGGAGCCATGGGATGGTCCTGCTTCCATTTCTTTCACTGATGGTAAAATTATTGGCGCTACCCTGGATCGTAACGGTTTACGTCCGAGCCGCTTCGTGGTAACAAAAGACGATCGCGTAATCATGGCTTCTGAAGCCGGTGTATTGCCCATCGATCCAAAAAATGTTAAAGAGAAAGGCCGCCTGCAACCTGGTAAAATGTTTATCGTAGACATGGACCAGGGCCGCATCATAGGTGATGAAGAGTTGAAACAACAGATCTGCTCCCAGCAACCTTATGGCGAATGGCTGAATAAATATAAGATCCGCCTGGAAGAACTGCCGGAACCAAGAGTAACCTTTACTCACCTGGAACACGACCAGATCTTTAAATACCAGCGCGCTTTCGGTTACAGCACAGAAGACCTGGATCACATCATTGCCCCAATGGCAATTGATGGCAAGGAACCTGTTGGCTCTATGGGTACAGATACCCCGCTGGCAGTACTGAGCAATCAGCCACAACATCTCTGTAACTATTTCAAACAATTATTTGCACAGGTAACCAACCCGCCGATTGATCCTATCAGGGAAAGACTGGTGATGTCGCTGGCTACTTTTGTAGGCAACAACGGTAACCTGCTGGATGAAGATCCGCTGCACTGCCATGGTTTGGCGCTGCGCCACCCGATCCTCAACAACCACGAACTGGAAAAGATCCGCAGTATCGATACCGGCTTATTCCAGGCCAAAACATTGCATACCTATTTCAAGGCAGACGGTAAGCCCGGCTCCCTGGAAAAAGGATTGGCCCGCTTATGCCGCTACGCGGTAGACGCCGTGGAAGACGGTTTTGAAGTGATCATCCTTTCTGACCGTGCTATCGACTCAGAACACGCCGCCATTCCATCTATCCTGGCTGCATCCGCCGTTCACCACCACCTGATCCGCAAGGGTTACCGTGGTCAGGTAGGACTGATCGTGGAAGCCGGTGATGTTTGGGAAGTACACCACTTTGCCTGCCTGCTGGGCTTTGGCGTAACCGCCATCAACCCATACCTGGCCCTCAGCACCATCCGCGATATGAAGCTGAATGGCAAACTGGACACCGCGCTCGACGTAGATAAACTGAAGAAAAATTATATCAAAGCTATCTGTGACGGCCTTCTGAAAGTATTCTCAAAGATGGGCATCTCCACCCTGCAATCATATCAGGGTGCACAGATCTTCGAAATATTGGGTATCAACCAGGCAACTGTTGATAAATATTTCACCGGCGCCGTTTCCCGTATCCAGGGATTGGGACTCGATGAAATTGCCCGTGAAACACTGGCTAAACACTGGATGGGCTACGGTCGTAAAGAAACACCGGTGCAGCGTTTAACAGAAGGTGGCGTATATCAGTGGAAACGTAAAGGAGAATTCCATCTCTTTAACCCCACTACTATTCACTACCTGCAACTGGCTACCCGTATGGGCGACTATGCTGCTTTCAAAAAGTATTCAAAAGCAGTAAACGATCAAAGCGAAAAAGCAGCCACTTTACGGAGCCTGTTTACGTTTAAAAAGAATCGTCCTTCTATTTCCATTGATGAAGTAGAACCAGCATCCAGCATCTTCAAGCGTTTTGCTACCGGTGCTATGAGCTTTGGATCTATTTCCCATGAGGCACACTCTACACTGGCCATTGCCATGAACCGTATCGGCGCAAAAAGCAATACCGGTGAGGGTGGGGAAGATGAGCTGCGTTATGAATTGCTGGAAAACGGCGACTCTATGCGTTCTGCCATCAAACAGGTTGCCAGCGCCCGTTTCGGGGTTACCAGCTACTACCTGACCAATGCCGACGAATTACAGATTAAAATGGCGCAGGGTGCAAAACCCGGCGAAGGCGGGCAGTTGCCCGGCCATAAAGTGGATGAGTGGATCGCAAAAGTAAGGCACTCCACACCCGGTGTGGGCCTCATTTCTCCGCCTCCTCACCACGATATTTATTCTATTGAGGATCTGGCACAGCTGATCTATGACCTGAAAAATGCTAACCGTGCCGCCCGTATCAGCGTGAAGCTGGTATCCAAGGCTGGTGTTGGTACTATCGCTGCCGGTGTTGCAAAAGCACACGCCGATGTGGTACTGGTTTCAGGTTTCGATGGCGGTACCGGCGCTTCTCCTGAAAGCTCCATCAAACACGCAGGTTTGCCATGGGAGCTCGGTTTGGCCGAATCACACCAGACCCTCGTAAAAAATAAGCTCCGCAGCAGGGTAGTACTGCAAACAGATGGCCAGCTGAAAACCGGCCGCGACATTGCGATTGCTACCTTATTAGGTGCTGAAGAATGGGGTGTTGCTACCGCTGCCCTCGTGGTAGAAGGTTGTATCATGATGCGTAAATGCCATGTAAACACCTGTCCTGTTGGTGTGGCTACACAGGATCCTGAACTGCGCAAACGCTTCACCGGCGATCCGCAGCACGTGGTAAACCTGTTCACCTATCTCGTGGAAGAACTCCGCGAAATCATGGCTGACCTGGGCTTCCGCACCATCAATGAAATGGTGGGTCAGGTAGAATGCCTCCAGATGCGTGATAACATCACCAACTGGAAAACACAAAAACTGGATCTGTCACCGATCTTATATAAAGAAGAAGCTTCTGCCGAAACCGGCCTGTACAAACAGGAAGAACAGGATCACGGCATCAGCGAAGTAATCGACTGGCAACTGCTGAAGGCTGCACAGCCTGCACTGGAAAAGAAAGCCAGGGTATATCAGCAGTTCCCTGTAAAAAATACAGATCGTACCATCGGCACCATCTTGTCTAACGAAATATCCAAATGCTACAAGAGCGAAGGATTACCGGAAGACACCCTGCATTTCAAATTTATCGGATCTGCAGGCCAGAGCTTCGGCGCTTTCACCACCAAAGGGTTAACGCTGGAACTGGAAGGGGAAGCCAATGACTACTTCGGTAAAGGCTTGTCTGGCTCCAAACTGATCCTTTATCCACACGGAGAAGCAGGATTCAAGGCGGAAGAAAATATCATCGCAGGTAACGTTTGCTTCTATGGAGCAACTTCCGGTGAAGCTTTCATCCGCGGTAAGGCTGGCGAGCGTTTCTGTGTACGTAACTCCGGCGCTACCGTAGTAGTAGAAGGAGTGGGTGATCACGGATGTGAATACATGACCGGTGGTAAAGCGGTGATACTGGGTGAAACCGGCCGCAACTTCGGAGCAGGTATGAGCGGTGGTATTGCCTTTGTATACGATGTGAAAGGCACTTTCGCCAACTACTGCAACCGGGATATGATTGACCTCGATCCGCTGGATCAGGCAGATGTAGCCATGTTGCAGGATCTGATCACAAAACATCTCGCCTACACAAACAGCACCGTGGCGAAGTTTATCCTGAAAGACTGGGAAAACCAACTGCGTCATTTTGTGAAAGTGTTCCCGAAAGAATACAAGGCAGCGTTGAAATCAGACAAAGTACAGGGTCAGAAAGTAGGTCACTAATTGAACAATTAACATTCATCATCAAAATATCCCTTGCAGGTAAGGGACTTGTGGAGGAAAATTATGGGTAAACCTACAGGATTCCTGGAATTTACACGCGAGCTGCCCGGGAAAGCGGATCCCCGGGAAAGGGTTGGTCACTATAATGAATTTGTAGAACGCTTCCCCGATAATAAATTAAATCAGCAAGCAGCCCGCTGTATGAACTGCGGCGTGCCTTTTTGCCACAGCGGATGCCCGCTGGGTAATGTGATACCGGAATTTAACGATGCCGTATACCGCCAGGATTGGAAAGAAGCGTATGATATACTGTCCTCGACCAATAACTTCCCGGAATTTACCGGACGTATTTGCCCGGCTCCCTGCGAAAGCGCCTGTGTGCTCGGTATTAACCAGCCCCCGGTAGCTATCGAGGAAATAGAAAAACACATCATTGAAGTAGCTTTCGATAAAGGTCTGGTACAGGCAAAAGCGCCCCGTATGCGTACCGGCAAAAAAATAGCTGTTATTGGTTCCGGCCCCGCCGGTTTAGCCGCAGCAGCACAGTTGAACTATGCCGGCCATACCGTTACCGTGTTTGAACGCGATGATGCACCTGGCGGACTTTTACGCTACGGTATTCCGGACTTCAAACTGGAAAAATGGGTAGTAGACCGCCGTGTGAAACTGATGGAAGAAGAAGGCGTGGTGTTTCAATGCAATGCCAATGTAGGCGTTAACGTTAGTACCAATGATCTGCTGAGAGAATACAACGCAATTGTACTGGCTGGTGGTTCCACCATTCCACGCGACCTCCCTATCCAGGGCCGTGAGCTGAAAGGCGTACACTATGCGATGGACTTCCTGAAGCAGCAGAATAAAAGAGTAAGCAATATTGCAGTAGAAGGCAGCGATATACTGGCAACCGGCAAAAATGTAATTGTAATTGGTGGTGGTGATACCGGCTCCGATTGTGTGGGAACCAGTAACCGTCATGGCGCCAACAGCGTTACACAGCTGGAGTTATTACCAAAACCTCCGGGCGAACGTACGCCGTATATGCCATGGCCTACCTACCCGATGGTCTTAAAAACATCGTCTTCCCACGAAGAGGGAGCAGACCGTAAATGGGCCATCGCTACCAAATCCTTTATCGGGGATGATAACGGCCACCTGAAAGCCCTGCGCCTGGTAGACCTGCAATGGACCGCCAGCGCCGACGGCAGACCGGCAAAATTCACGGAAGTACCCGGATCAGAAAGAGATGTACCCTGCGAACTGGCCTTACTGGCTATGGGCTTCGTACATCCGCAGCATACCGGCTTACTGGATCAGCTGGAAGTGGAAAGAGATGAACGCGGTAATGTAAAAGCTACCGAAAAAGACTACCTGACATCTATTCCTAAAGTGTTCACTGCCGGCGATATGCGCCGCGGACAGTCACTGGTGGTATGGGCAATAAGCGAAGGTCGTGAGTGCGCAAGAAAAGTGGACGAATTCCTGATGGGCAGCTCCCAACTGGAAAGCAAAGACCATTCACTACAGGCAATGGCTTTATAATTCAATTATGTAAATCAAATTTTTTCTCATAAGCAGGTTTAGATTTTGTTGTAACCTTCAGCCGGGCCGGGTTTTTACCCGGCCTATATTTTTTTTAAAAAGACAGGATTCCCTCCCGGAAAGCAACCTGCTTCTGCTTAATGCCTGCCATTAATGCCACCCCTCTCGTGATTTTAAAGACATAATTCAAACATCAGCAGAAACAAAGCCGGTGTTCAGCTATTTCCGGCGAACCTCACTCCCTAAACCCAATACATTTGTTTATTATGAAACAACTGTTGTGTTTTTGGAACCTGCTGTTGCTCGGTATTTCCGTAGCAGCGCAAAATGTGCTGATTACAGACGCACCTCAACTAAAGAAAGGCCTGTATAAAACCTTTGAGGAATTTCAATCAAATAATCCTTCGGAAGAGGGAGACCTGGTAATAAAAAACCGCAGCTCCGCCGCGCAGATCTATCTGCTGGCCAACAGGAATGAATTGGTGCTCCGGGATGGCGCCGGCCAGGAACACAAACTGAAAAACTACTGGGGCTTTTGCGACGGAAGGAACATCTACATCAAAGACAACGGTCTTAATAAACTACAGGAAATCGGCTACTACTGCATATATGCCTTACACGGCATCCAGCCCTCCCGGGGATATTTAAACCAGGCGGATATGACAACAAACAGCATCAGCACACCGGTAGTGCTCAAAAAAGTGCTGAATGTGGTGACAGGCCAGATACTGGAACTATCTGCCTACAATCTCAAAAAATATATTCTCCCCCAGGACAGCGTATTGCTCGATGAATTCAGGGGCGACAGGGAAAAGAAAGATCAGCTGGAGTATTATATCTTCCGGTTTAATCAACGGAATAAACCCGGAATAAAGTAATTATTCTTCTTTCAAAATGATACTGTTTAAGTTTCGTTAACCCACTGCTGTTATGGCTTTGGTATATTGTGCCTATCACAATATTGTAAGATAAATAAACATTTTTTTCATGAAAAAAGAATTGATCGAAGCGTTGTTTAAACAATTTGAACAGGCTTGTTATGAACACAAAGGTATCGAATGCTGGAGCGCCAGGGAATTGCAGCAAATTCTTGGCTATTTAAGATGGGAAAATTTTTTCAAAGTCATTGAAAAGGCAAAGAATTCCTGCGAAAACAGTGGGATTATTGTTTCCGATCATTTTCGTGATATCACGAAAACGATCGCTGTTCCCAAAGGAGGCCAAAGGCAACTTCAGGACATCGCACTTACCCGCTACGCCTGCTACCTGATCGCTCAAAGTGGCGACACCCAAAAAGATCCGATTGCATTTGCACAAACCTACTTTGCCGTGCAAACCCGCAAACAGGAAATTGTTGAAAAAAGATTGCTGGATATTGACCGTATTAATGCCCGGGAAAAGCTATCGAAGTCAGAAAAGGCATTATCCGGTATTATTTACGAAAGAGGGGTGGACGATAAAGGATTTGCCCGGATCCGTTCGAAGGGCGATGAGGCTCTTTTCGGAGGATTTACCACCCGCGATATGAAGAGAAAACTGGTCATTCCCGAAAACAGGGCATTGGCCGACTTCCTTCCCACTATTACCATTAGCAAAAGACCTCGCCACAGAACTCACCAGTCATAATGTACTGGAAAAAGACCTGAAAGGAGAAGAGGATATTACCGAAGAACATGTTGACAACAATACCGCCGTTAGAAATGTGCTCCTGGAAAGAGGTGTAAAACCAGAAAGCCTTCCTCCGGCAGAAGATGTGGATAAAGTAAAAAGAAGAATTGAAAAAGAAGATAAAAATGCCCTGAATCAGGATAACTAAGTAATAAAAAACAACCCGTCCGGTCCATTTCCTTTTCGCCAATCTGTGCATATTACTACTCACCCCATTCTGTTTCCATCGCCAAAAAAAGTATGTCCGTTACCGTATTTGATGTATTCTTGCAATAACGATTCGTTGCCGGTACCTGAGGTATGGATTTTGTTGTACCCGCAGGCATGCGCCCGGTTGCACTATCCTGCCGGCAAAGTAAACCATAAACGTGCTTTTGCGTTTATATTCAGTAATTTACTTTTGTAATACATCATAGTGACAGAACCAGCAGAAACCGGAGAAAAACACGGCCGCCCCTGGTGGCGATGGCTTATATGGATTATTGTTGCGGTGCTCCTATTGCCCGTAATGGCTGTTTTATTATTACAACTGAACGGCGTCCAGAATTACTTAAGAGAACAGGGAGAATTATACCTCCGGAAAAAACTGCACACCAAAGTGCAGATCGGATACCTGCGCGCACGTGGCTGGCAGTACCTGGAATTACGGAATGTATATGTGGCCGACACCGCCAACCAGGCACTTTTTTACACCGGCTCCCTCAAAGTACATTACAACCTCCTGTCGCTGATCAGCAATGAACTGAAAATAGATAAACTCGAGTGGGACACCCTGCTGGTAAATGCCTACCGGCACCCCGGCGATTCCGCCTTTAATTACCAGTTTGCCATAGATGCCTTTGTAACCCCTTCCGGGGATAAGGATACCCTGGCGCCGGAAACCGGCACCACCTTGCAATTCCGGCTGAAAGACATTTCATTTCGTAAAGTGAAAGTAAGCTATGAAGATGCGCAGGGCGGCATGTCTGCAGTGCTCACCTGGGATAGTTTACACATTGATCCGGACGACCTCCTCATAGATGATGGCATTTACGCGTTCAGGGGCATCACCCTCGATGGACTGAAAGGCTTTTTCCGGCAAAAGTACATCGCCCCGGCTGTTACCTCTGCCGCCCCGCCGCCACCACCGGCCGATACCAGCAGCGCATCACTCCATCTGCTCCTGAAAAAACTACAGATCAACAACAGTCATTTCCTGTATGCAGATGAAGGCTCCGGTATTACCACCGCCTGGAAAATAGGCGCCCTGCAATTACGCAACAGCAACCTGGACCAGGACTCTACCCGTATACAGGTGGGCGATCTTTCCATCAGCAACACCGCTGGCCTGGTAATGATGGTTGCCGGAAAGGATTCCGTTCCCGCCGCGCCAAACGATACCACGCCAAATACCTGGCAGGTATTTGCCACCCAGGTAAATCTTGATAAACTTGCCCTGCGCTACGATAACGGTGGCCCCGCACCCAAAGCCGCGGGACCAGATCCTGACTATAATCACCTGCTGCTGACTCAATTCTCCAGTAAAATCAGCCATATCCGGTATAAGCCGGATAGCATTATGGTGGGAATAAAATCATTGACTGCCCGGGATAAGTCCGGTTTTACCATCCGCAAAGCCAATATGGACGTATTGTTCACGCCTTATACACTGGCGCTGCGCAACTTCCTGCTGCAAACCAATAAAAGCATTTTCCGCAAACAGATCATCGTAACAGTGCCTTCCTGGTCCGGCATTTCCGACCATCTGGACCAGCTCGGACTGGATGCCAATCTCGATTCTGTGCATGTAGCCCTGGGAGAATGGCTTCCTTTCGTTCCCAACGCACGCAAAAACAAATCATTCGACCAGCTATGGAATAAACAACTAACGCTGGCGGCTATATTAAAAGGAAACCTGGGAGAACTGAATATTAAACAACTCTACGTCAACGATCATGAAGGCAACCTGATCAAAACAGACAATGGCCAGGTGCTCCATGCTACAAACCCGGATCTGCTCAGCGCCGATCTTCCTGCGCTTTATATACAAACGGGCAACAAACCCTTGCGCGCCTGGCTACCCGCGGGTACCCTCCCGGATACGCCACGCCTACCGGAAAACATGCTGATTACCGGTATGTTCAAAGGCGGCATGAAGGATCTCGTTACCCAATTACAACTGAAAAGCGAAACCGCCAACGCCAATATCAACGCACGCCTCGTCAATATTACCGACAGCATCCGCAGCAGCTACACCATCAGCATTCCATACTTCCGCATAAACCCGGGAGCAATGCTATACGATACTACCTACGGCTGGATGTCCGGCAAACTGAGCGCTACCGGTGAGGGCTATACGCTAAAACAAATGGTGGCCAAAGCCACCGCACAACTGGATGAAGCTACCTATAACGCCTATACGTACCACGACGTAAGCGTGATCGCCGGTATCAACAAAGGCGATTTTGAAGCACAGGGCGAAAGCGCAGATAGCAGCATCACCGCCACTTTCGATATCAGCGGGCAAATGGTGGATACTACCATCCAGGGGCTGAAAGTAAATATGGAACTGGCCAAAGCCGACCTTTATGCCACCCATTGGTATTCAGAACCGTTAACGATACAGGGCAATCTCCTGGCAGACTTCAACAGCATAGAACCACAGCGCATAGAAGGCAATGCCTTTTTAACAAAATGGCAGATAGCCACACAAGGACAGGTATTTCCGCTGGACAGCATCTCCCTGGTAGCCGAATACAAGGATCAGCAATACCTTACCCTTAAAAGTCCGTTCGGCCTGATCAGCGCCAACGGCCATATCGATTATACAAAAGTGGGGGCCGCCTTCGCCAATATTATCAATAAACCATTGATGCCGGCCGATTCTGGCGCTATTGTACAGGTCCCTCGCGGACAATCACTGCAGTGGAATGCTTCTTTACAGTGGCCAAAGAATTTACAGCAGATGATTCCAACACTACGCATGGAAGTGCCGCTGGTGATGAATGGCCGCCTCAACAGCGACAGCAGCCTGCTGATCGCAAACGCATATCTTCCGAAAATTAATTATGATTCCCTGCAGGTCGACAGCCTGCGCATAGGCGTATCTATCCAGGACACCTCTTTGCGGCTCGGGGCATCTTTGGCCCGCATGGCGCACCCTACATTCCCGCTGCAACATACCTATCTTACGGCTTATGCCAACACCGGTGTGGTTGACTTTGACGTAGTACTGGATGATGTTAAACGGCAACCCAAGTATAAACTGGGCGGCATTTTTACTTTCCTGAAAGATAATGCCATGCAGCTGTCACTCAAACCCGGACTGTTGTTAAACAAACAGGAATGGACCGTGGCAGAGAACAATATTCTCCGGATGAAAAATGGCGCACCGGATACGGCGAATATCAAACTGTCGCAGGGCGATCAGTCCATCCAGGTGGCCACCAAGCCTGATACCAGCGCCACTCCTGCACTCCAGGCCAACATCGCCAATTTTAAATTGTCGACCATCACCGCCCTACTGGCAACAGACACCCTGCTGGCCAACGGCATCCTGAATGCAGAAGCGACTGTACGTAACTGGAACCAAACACCACTGATTCACGCCACGCTGAAAGTAGACAGTCTAACGGTGAAGAATACACGCATGGGAACATTGGACGCTAATGTGGAAAACAGCGGCCCTGGCCAATATAAACTTACAGCCGGATTAACCGGCAACGATAATGATGTAAAGGTGGATGGCACCTACGACACTACTATCAATGCCCAGCTGGATATCAATAAACTGAGCATCGCCTCGTTGGAACCATTCACGATGGGCAATGTTACCAAAATGTCCGGCAGTGCCTCCGGGCAATTCAATATTACAGGTACGCCGTCGGCCCCCAAAGTATTGGGAAGCCTGCATTTCGATAATGCTGCAGGCATGGTAACCATGATCGGCAGCACTTTCCATTTACCGGATGAAGATATCGTACTGGACGAAAGAGGAATACAACTGAATAACCTGGTAATAGCCGACAGCGCCAATAATGAACTGGTGGTAGATGGCCGCATTAATACCAGGAATTTCACCCGGTATAGCTTTAACCTCGATGTTACTGCCGATAACTTCATGGCTCTTGGCCGGCAGCAAAACCCGGACCAGTGGATTTATGGACCCGCTTATATAGATAGTAAAGTGAAGATCCGCGGCACACTCGACCTGCCGAGAATTGATGCCATCGTAAAGCTGCGCGACAAATCCAGCGTTACCATGACGCTGCCGCAAGAGGAGCCGGGACTCGCCAACAGGGAAGGCGTGATCGAATTTGTGGATAAATCCAATCCTGTCGATTCTGCACTGCTCGCCCGTGAAGATAGCCTTCGGTTTAAAACCACGCGGTTAAAAGGCATGTTCTTATCCGGTAACCTCGATATTACTCCGGAATCTGTCCTTAAAATTATCATCGATTCACAAAACGGTGATTATGTACAGGCAAAAGGTACCGCCAGCATTAATGCCACGCTGGATCCCAGCAGTAAGTTAAGTCTTACCGGCCGCTACGAAATAACGGAAGGTAAATACGAGATGTCACTGAACCAGCTCATTAAACGCTCTTTCGATATAGAAAAGGGCAGCTTCGTATCGTTCAATGGAGACGCTACCAGCGCCGACCTGGATATCACCGCCAAATACACGGTGAATGCGCCGGCCTACGACCTGGTGGCAGATCAGCTTCAAAGCATGTCTGCCGAACAACGAAATACCTATAAACAACGGATGCCCTTCCAGGTATACCTGATGATCAAGGGCAACCTCATGAAGCCCGATATCAGCTTCCGCCTGGACCTGGCAGAGAACGACAGGAATACCCTGAACGGAACACCATATAACCGCCTGAAACAAATTAACCAGGTGCCCTCTGAGCTGAATAAACAGGTAATGGGACTGCTGGTGCTGAACTCCTTTATCCCGGATGACCCTATGAGTACACTCGATGGCGGCTCCGGCGGTGGAGTAGGACAGGCAGCGAAAAACAGTGTAAGTAAAATACTTTCACAACAGCTCAATAACATGGCGGGCAACCTGATCAAAGGAGTGGATCTCAACTTCGACCTGCAGAACCAGGAAGATTATTCCTCCGGCTCCGCACAGGAATCCACCAACCTGAAAGTTGGCGCCTCCAAACAGTTATTTAATGATCGCTTAACCGTTTCCGTAGGTTCCAATATCATGTTGCAGGGAAGCCAGCAAAATGCCAGCTCCCTGATCGGTGATATCTCCGTAGAATATAAACTTACCCGCGACGGACGTTA
Organism: Chitinophaga sp. W3I9; assembly: GCF_050434025.1. Lineage (NCBI taxonomy): Bacteria > Pseudomonadati > Bacteroidota > Chitinophagia > Chitinophagales > Chitinophagaceae > Chitinophaga > Chitinophaga sp. W3I9. The sequence continues at coordinate 767,758 of NZ_JBNPWC010000001.1, read as the reverse complement.
CCGGATAAGGGTATATCAGCGCAACGACAGTCAAACAGTGCTCGAAGGACAGGTAGTGGAAACAGGAGTTGCCTTTGCACTGATCATGGATTATGATGAATTCCGCGAAATTCTGCAGCGGTCTAAAACTGATACTAAAAAACAGCGGTTACGCGATACCAAAAAGAAGAACGATAAAAATACGACAACGCCTGATGCGAAAAGTAAGTAGCCATATCATTATTTGCTGTAGCCTGTTATGCCTGGTAATCCTGGCAGTCAGCTCCTGCAGTACCACACGTACCGTACCTGAAGGAGACCGGCTATATACTGGCAGCGACGTAAAATGGATCACTGACACCATTACTAAAAAAAGACCGAAAGATTATAGCTCGCTCATGGAAGGAATGGATAAAAGAATCCGTCCCAACAGGAACCGTAAATTTCTCGGTATGCCCATTAAGTTGTGGCTGTATAATTTAGGCAATGAACCCAAAGGGAAAGGATTGAACTACCTGCTGCGAAGAAAATGGGGGGAACCGCCCGTGTTGCTGAGCCAGGCAAAACCCGACTACACCTCACAGGTATTGGAAGAATACCTGGTGGATAACGGCTATTTCCAGGCCGGCGTTGTTTCTGCCATTAAGTTATCTGGCAAGAAAAAAGCTTCCATCAAATACACAGCCACTCCCAATCACCGGTATACCATTAAAAGTGTCACCTATTTGACAGATAGTAGTGCCATCGGTAAAACCGTTACTTATACCAAACCGGAAAGCTCTTTGATCATTGGCGCCAATTATTCGCTCGATTCAGTTAAAGCCGAACGGGAACGGATACACGCCGCGTTGAAAGAACAAGGTTATTATTATTTTACACCTGATTATTTACTGGTACAGGTAGATAGTACCAATAGCGGTACGGTTGACCTCTTTGTAAAGATAAAAGACAACACGCCACTGCTGGCGCTCCGGCCTTACAGGATGCATGACATCGTTCTGTTCCCGGACTATTCGCTGGATAACGACTCCGCTTCTACACAGGGAACTCCGGTAAGATATAAAGGCATTTACATTGTAGACTCCGCCCACCGGTTTAAATCATCCGCATTCGACCGCTCCGTGTTTTTGCGGCCGGACAGCCTGTATCGCCTGAGTTCACATAATATCACCCTGCAAAGACTGATTAACCTGGGCGTATTCAAATTTGTAAAGGGACAATTTTCGCCGGTAAGGGATACCTCTATTCACAACTTAGTGGGCGGCGGCCCCAATGTTACCGGCAACAGGGACAGCTCCAGGCGGCGCGATACCTCCGGCAGGAACCTGAACCGGCGCGATAGCACCTACGCCCGTGATACCTCCCAGGCCAACAACTACAGGGCCATGGTAAACAACCGGGTGGCACTCGACAGCGGGTGGCTGGATGCAAAACTTTTCCTTACGCCATATAAACGCCGTTCCCTTCAAACAGAACTACGTGGTACCTCTAAATCTAACGGGTTCATTGGATCACAAATACAGATTACCGCTAAAAATCGCAACTGGCTTCATTCTGCAGCATTGCTTGAAATTGGGTTGCGTGGCGGACTGGAATGGCAAACCGGTAATAAAAATGCAGGAGGCTCCAATTCGTATGGCCTCGGTGCAGAAGCTGCTGTTACTTTTCCGAGGTTCATCACACCCTTCCGTGGATTGAACATCCGTACACCCTATGTACCTAAAACAAGAATAAGCGCCAGCTATGAGTTATACAGCCGCGCCGATCTGTATAACCTTAACGCATATACGCTACAGCTGCAATACCTGTGGCAACGGACACAATACCTGAGTCATATCTTTGCACCCGTTGCGCTTACCTATGTGTTGCCTACCAAAACAACACCGGCATACGACAGTATCCTGGCAAACGATCCAAGTCAGCGCAACGCTATTGAAAAACAATTTATCCTCGGCGGCAACTATACGATCACCTACAATAACCAGCAAGCCAACCGAGTACACAGTTTCTACCTGAGCGGCAATATAGATATCTCAGGAAACATTGCCGGGTTGATCATTCCGAAAAATGATACCGGGCAAAAAACATTACTTGGGAATTCATTTGCGCAGTATGAAAGATTCACTGCAGAAGCGCGCCACTACTGGCAGCTGGGCAAAGGCAAACAATGGGTAAACCGCCTGTTGATTGGATACGGTTTACCATATGGCAACTCAGCCACCCTGCCTTTTGTAAAACAGTTTTTCACCGGTGGTAGCAGCAGCATCCGGGCATTCAGGGCGCGTACCCTCGGTCCGGGATCTTATCACAACCCCGCCGTGGATACTTCCGCCTTGCTGGCTAATGAAGCCGGCGATATCAAGCTGGAATTCAACTCTGAACTGCGGGTGCACGTGGCCAGTGTGTTTAATGTGGCAGCCTTTGTGGATGCCGGTAACATCTGGTTACAGAAAGATGTTCCGGACAAGCCGGGTAGTAAATTTGCCTTCAATACTTTTTATAAAGACATTGCCGTTGGCGGTGGGGTAGGTTTGCGCATTGATGCCTCTATTGTAGTAGTACGCCTCGATCTGGCTATTCCATTCCGTGTTCCTTACCTGCCGGAGAACGAACGCTGGGTGTTTGATAAAATAGATTTCAGCGATCCCGACTGGCGCAAAAAGAATCTCATTCTTAACATTGCCATCGGTTATCCGTTTTAATATTATGGGGAGATGGTCCTGAAATCATCTCCCCATAAATTCATATTTACAGCACATCTTTCAGGTGCTTGTAGTTCGACTTCACCGCATCAAATACATCTTCATATCTTCCGCTGAGGATCAGTTTCCCCATCCAGAGCGCAAATCCTTTCATCTGGGCAAATTCCACTTTTGGCGGCATAGCCAGGGACTCCGGATTAGTAAATACATTTACCAGCACGGGTCCTGCCGTTTTTGCTGCCTGGGCCAATATGCTTTCCACCTCTTCCGGTTTACGGATGGTAAACGCTGTGAAGCCCATGGCCACTGCTACCGCCCCAAAATCAGGATTCACCATGTCCGTTTGCCAATCGGGGAGCCCCGCCACTTCCATCTCCAGCTTCACCATGCCCAGGGCGCGGTTATTAAACACGATTACTTTTACCGGCAGTTGATATTGTTTAATGGTCATCAGGTCGCCCAGCAACATTGTTAACCCGCCATCACCGCACAAGGCAAACACTTCCCGGCCCGGTTGCGCCAACGCAGCTCCTATTGCCTGCGGCATGGCATTCGCCATAGAGCCATGGTTAAAAGATCCCAGCAAGGTACGTTTGCCGGTGCCTTCCAGGTACCTGGCTGTCCAAACATTGGTCATGCCCGTATCTACAGTAAAAATAGCGTCATCTGCTGCAATTTTATTGAGGGTAGCCGCTACATACTCAGGGCTGATGGCGTTCTCCTTGCCGGTGTCTTCTACATAAGTCTGCATTTTCTTTTGCACTTCCCGGTAAAATGCTACCATTTCGTCCAGGAATTGCCGGTCGGTATTTTCCTTTAGCATTGGCAGAAGCGCTTTCAGTGTATCTGCAATATCCCCGCACAAACCTAACTCCAGTGTGGCCCTGCGGCCAAGCCTTTCCGGCTGGATATCTATCTGGATAATCTTCGCCTTCTCAGGAATAAATGGCGTGTACGGAAAATCTGTTCCCAGCAGTAACAACACATCGGCTTCATGCATGCTTTTATAAGCCGATGCCAATCCCAGCAAACCCGTCATGCCCACTTCGTTGGGATTATTGTACTGAATACCCATTTTTGCGCGGAACGAGTATGCAATAGGCGCTTTTAACAACTGCGACAAAGCCACTACTTCATCGTGTGCTTCTACGGCGCCCAGGCCGCAATAGATCGCAATTTTCTTCGCATCGCCGAGTAACCCGGCCAGCTGCTTTAATTCTGGTGCCGACGGACAAACAACGGGCTTAGGATGATACAGCTTCGTGGCAGTAGGGATCTCCTTTGCATCAGCGGCTGCTACATCCCCCGGCAATCCTAAAACGGCTACGCCGTGCTTATGCACCGCATGCTGTAAGGCAGCCTGCAACATGCGGGGTGCCTGCTCGGCTGTTGCCGCTACCTGGTTATAATGACTGCAATCGTCAAACAACTTAATGGTGTTGGTTTCCTGGAAATAGTCGCTGCCAAATTCATTGGTAGCGCAGGTAGACGCAATGGCTACCAGCGATGCGCCCGACCGGTGCGCATCATACAATCCATTGATCAGGTGAACATGCCCGGGTCCGCTGCTGCCGGCACAACAAGCCAGCCCGTTCAGCTGTGCTTCCGCTCCTGCAGCATAAGCCCCCACTTCTTCATGCCGGACATGAATCCATTGGATCCGTCCATCACGACGCACAGCATCGTTGATGTGATTCAAACTGTCGCCGGTTACCGCATAAATGCGCTTGATACCGGCATTTGCCAGCATATCTACTAATTGATCCGCTACAAGTGTTGCCATAAGTAATTTGTTAGGATGAGTGCCAGATAAAAACAGCTGACCTCTCACATTGTTCAGCCGCCTGCCATTCATCAAATTCCCCGCCACGAGCTACTGAAAGCGTCGGGAAATTGACTTATTTTTAGGTCATTGTCTAAATCGCTATCCGTCATGTATATCCCTGCACCCTCACAACACAATTGGGTATTGCTGTTCATTATCCTGATAATGACAGGCGCCTCTTCCTGTAGCCGGAAAATTACCGAAACCGGGAAAGCATCCTATTATGCCAACTCATTCGATGGAAAACGTACCGCAAGCGGCGAAACCTTCCACCAGCGGTCGCTTACCGCCGCACATAAAACACTTCCTTTCGGAACGCGCGTTACTGTTATCAATATCGCAAATGGAAAAAGCGTAAAGGTTCGTATCAATGACCGCGGACCGTTTGTACCAGGGCGCATTATTGATCTGTCGCACAAAGCCGCCTCCAAAATAGGCATGCTGAACACTGGGGTGGCTAATGTAGAAGTGAAATACAAAAAGAAGAAAAAGAAAAAATAAAAGCAGGAGTGAGGTTGCTCACTCCTGCTCCCGGGTATTATCCCAATTGATGTACACCATCTTTACGTGCTTCATTGCCGCGCTGATCATGCGGGCCCTCTGCAATTTCTTCAATCATCTTCTTACAAAACGCAGGTAAATCCTTTGGCGTACGGCTGGTAACCAATCCCTTATCGGTCACCACTTCTTCATCCACCCATAATGCACCTGCGTTTTCAAGATCCGTTTTTAAAGACGGATAAGACGTTACCTTCCGGCCATCAAGTTCATCGGTTTCAATCAGCGTCCAGGGACCGTGGCAAATGGCGGCAATAGGTTTGCTTTCGTCGAAGAAACCGGTAACAAAAGCCACCACGCGGTCATTGGTACGCAAACGGTCTGGGTTCATTACACCACCGGGCAATACCAACGCGTCTACGAAGATGCCACCACTTCTTTTATGTCCTTGTCCACCGGGTAGTCCTTTCCCCAGTCTTTTTCTGCCCAGGCACGAACAGTTTTCCCTTCGGGAGAAATAATATCTACTGTAGCGCCTGCCTCCTTCAGCGCCTCCACGGGCTTTGTAAGCTCCACTTCTTCAAATCCGTTTGCTACCAAAACCGCTACTCTCTTATCTTTTAACTGGTTTGCCATAAAATAATATTTTATAGTTTTTGGAATATGCTGCCTCCGCAGATAAATACCGCGGCAGCATCCCATCTGCCACAAAAACAATTCCCTTTGCGTTCCCTTACGTGCACGGTACCTCTCACAAGATCAGCACGTTTGCGCCTGTATAAATTAATGCACATACCGTTGATTGCATGGGATATAAAAAGGAATCTCATTCGATTGTAATTTTTTTCCGGCAAAATTGCATTTGGAAGCAGATGCAGCTTTATTTGTTGACATACAATTAAGAACAATGAACAAGAAAACACTCCTTGCAGCATCGCTGGCTATTTGCTTTGCTGCCAACAGGGCCTTTGCTCAGGCGCCTGTGGCTGAGCTTCCCGGCTTTGCCGCCTATGCCGATCCGGTGGAAGAACATGTAGAAATCAGTGAACGCCGCGGCGTTGTAAACTGGACGGATAACAGCAATACCGTTAATTTTTATTTCCATGTGGCGAATCCCGGCACCCTCAAAGTGTCGTTACTGGCAAAAACCGATGCAGAAAGTAAGGTATCTGTTTCCGTAAATGGCGCTCAAAAAGTAGTAAGCATACCTAACAATACAGATTTTGTAACGGTACCCGTATTACAAACAACAATAAAAAAAGCAGGTTTTTACTGTGTGTCATTGAAAGGAGTGGAGAAGAAGGGAAGTATATATGCAGATGTAAAAAGCGTAAGCCTTTCCGGATCCGCGGTAAAAGATATGCAGTATAACGCCAAACCCTGGCGCCGTGCGGCTTCTGTACATTTAAACTATCCTGTTCCCGAAGGTAAAAATGTAGAATGGTTTTATGGAGAAATTAAGGTGCCGGAAGGAGAAGATAAACTGGGTACCTATTTCATGTCCTGTGGTTTTCACAGGGGCTATTTTGGTATGCAGGTAAATTCTCCCACAGAAAGAAGAATTATTTTTTCTGTATGGGACGCCGGTGGAGAACCAGAGGAACGCAGCAAGGTAAAGTATGAAGACCAGGTAGTAATGCTGGCAAAAGGAGACAGTGTAGACGCCAGCGGGTTTGGCGGCGAAGGCACCGGTGGACATAGCCATTGGGTGTACAACTGGAAAGCCGGGGACACCTATCGTTTCCTGATGCACAGCGTGCCAACGGGAAATACCACTACTTACACCGCATACTTTTATGTGCCGGAACACAAAGAGTGGAAACTGATTGCCAGCTTCAGGGCGCCAAAAGACGGAAAGTACATGGGACACCTTTATTCCTTCCTGGAAAATTTCTCTTTTGAAAATGGTCATCTTGGCCGCAAAGGATATTTCGGTAACCACTGGATTAAAACCAATACCGGCGAATGGATAGAACTTACCAAGGCCAAATTCTCCAATGATGCCACCGCTAAAGCAAAAGACAGGCTTGATTATGGCGGCGGCTCAGAAAACGGATGGTTCTATTTATGGAACAGTGGTTTCAAACCAGCCAATGCACAGTATGGCGATTTGTTTGAACGCCCTGCCACCGGCACTCCTCCGGTAATTGAGTTGCCAAAGTTCTAAGGATATTGTTATCCTTCACCGAATTTGAAAAAAAGTCGCCCGGCTGTAAATATGCCGGGCGACTTTTTTTATCTCTCTAAAAAAATAATCTCATTTATCAAACATCTACAAATAGTCCACATGTCCTATAGGATTTAAATTACGCATATATTTTCGGCACCGTACGAGTGATTTCAAACAACCGCGGCACCTAATCCCTTTCCCTTCAAACAAATAGAATTAACCCGGTATGATAGTTCCGCTCACTACTATTAACGGATTTTTGCTTTAAATTCGGTAATCAATCCTGCTAACATCAGCATATATGGCCTTCAAAAATAAATTGCCTATTCCCGGCGTAGTACAAGTACTAAACCCGTTCAAGGTGAAGAAGCAACGCATCATGAACTTTAATCCGGCGGAAGGAGTCCCATCCCGCAAGCCGGTGGAAAAAACCAAGATCACCGTTTTTGATTATAATATTAATCTTTGCTCAGAGCTGGTGCTGAACAAAATAGAGGACACCTTTAAATATGCCAACGCTCCCCAATTAAGCTGGATCAACATTGATGGTATCAGGAAAGAAGAGGTGCATGCGGTATGTGAACAATTCATCATCCACCCGTTACTTGAGGAAGATATTCTGAGTGTGGGCCAACGGGCAAAGATGGATGAAATCAATGACCGGATGTTTTGTTTGCTTCCCATGATTTATTTCAATAGTGAAACCTCATCTATCGACCTGGAACAGGTGAGTATTGTACTGGGCAGAAACTTTGTGATCTCTTTCCAGGAGGACCCTGCACGGGATGTATTTGACCCTGTACGGGCCAAACTGCTGATAACCGGATCGAGGATCCGCAATGGTGGCGCCGATTACCTCTGTTATTCATTGCTGGATGTAATTATTGATAATTACTTCATTGTTATGGATAAGCTGGGGGAACGGATTGAAATGATGGAAGACCTGGTTCAACATCAACCCAACACCCGTACGTTGGCGCGGATTAATTATTTACGCCGCCAGGTTTTCCTGTTCAAGCGGGCTATTGCTCCGGTAAGGGAGTTGGTAAATGGCTTTCTGAAAAGTGAGAGCGATCTGCTGGATGATAAAGTAACTAAATACTACAAGGACATCTACGATCACATCATTCAATGTAATGATCTGGCGGATAACTACCGCGATATGGTGCTGAACTTACAGGAGATGTATCATACGCAGTTGAACCTGAAGATGAATGAAATCATGAAAGTGTTGGCGGTGGTAACTACATTAATGGCGCCGCCAACACTGCTTGCTGGTATCTACGGAATGAATTTTCAGCATATGCCTGAACTGGCATCCCCCAATGGATATTATTTTACATTGGGAGGTATGGGGATATTATTGGTGCTGATGGTATTATTTTTCCGGAAAAGAGGCTGGTTTTAGCTTTTCTTCTTATACACGGGCACGGTGGAGCAAGGCTCTCCATACATAATACTCTTTACTACCGGGCGCAACAGGCGTGTAATTTCTGCGTAAGCAATTTCTCCTACCCGTTTATCACCGCATCCTTTAATAACAATTCTTTTATCTGCAAAAGCGGAAAGGTCAATTTCTCCCAGGTTTCTGAGATATAATGTATTGTGTATAAATGCTGCGTCTCCGAAAGCAGCATAGGCCGCCACCGGTTCCAGGTTGGTCATCACCAGCATATAAGCCCATAAAGGAATAACGGCGTCTGCAGAGCAAATAAGCCCCACGTTCTTTCCGCGGTATTGCTCCCAGTCGTGCGACTGCATAGCCGCCCGGAAATCCTTTTCTTTCAGAATGAGCTCCATAAACAGGTAATCCTTCATATCAAAAACAACAATTTCCCCTTTTGGGTAAAACTGTTCTAAATCAATGGTTTCCAGTCCACTCTGCGCTACTTTATTTATGATTTCTTCCATTTTTGTCCCTATTTAAGAATACAAATTTACGAATATCGGCGCAGGAATAGGAATAAGGGCAGAAAGGCACTAAAAGGGGGAAATAAAAAAGGGAAGCAGTAGTGCTTCCCTTTTCTTATGTCAGTAAAAAATGTAGTGATTTAGAAGAATTTACCACGGGTATCCTTCACATCGCTCTTCTTTTTCAGCACTTCGAACAGCTGTTGATCCAGCATGGATTTAACACCTTGTTCGTAAGCCGCCTGTTGGGAAGCGATATCCTGGGCTGGTTGGGCAGACGGCTGGAAGCTGTCTACTTTAATCACATATACACCTGCATTACCTTCAATTGGAGCAGATACTTTTGCAGTACCCCAGTTCTTATTGAAAGATGCGCCGGCAACACGTGGCTCAAAGCCGAGGGAAGCGATGAATGGAGTAGCGAAAGAAACGCCTTCTGCATTCAGCACCGGTTGGTTAGTAGATTTAGCCGCTGCATCCAGGGTAGCCGGAGTTTGCAGTTTAGCGATGATCTGTTCTGCTTTCTTGTGTTTCTTAACTTCAGCTTCTACCTGGGGACGTACATCTGCGAGCGGAGCAGTACCTTCTTTACGTACATTGGTTAAAACAGCCACTACGTATTTATCATCGAAGGTAAATACCTTGCTTACATCACCTTGTTTGGATTCGTAAGCCCAGCGTACCAGTTCGCGTGATTGTCCGATACCGGGGATCACGAAATCCATTGGACGTACATTATCGGCGATTCTTTTATTCAGCTTTTCCTGTTGTACTGTTTTTTCAAAAGCAGCAGCAGTACCGCTTTTACCTGCGAAACCGCTGGCAGCGCTAAATGCGTTGTTGTTAGTTTCTTTGCTGGCCTCTACAGATTTACCGAGATACGCTACTTTAATAGCAGGACCAATATTTTTCTGATCCAGGATCTCAATAACATGGTAACCAAACTGTGTTCTTACTACTTTCACCTGGCCTTTTGAACCATCGAAGGCGAAGTCTTTGAATTCAGGAACAAATTGGGAAGATGGAGTCAACTCGTATTCACCACCGGTTTGTTTGCTACCCGGATCATCGGAAAACTGGTCAACCAGGGCTTTAAAGTCTGCGCCGCCTTTTACAGCCAGCTCAAGGCTATCTGCACGTTTTTTAGCGATGGAATCCGGTAAACCACCCTGAGCGCCGGAAGCGATAAGGATATGGCGTACTTTTACGCTGTCGGGCATATTTTTACGATCAATCATTTTCGCAAAAACGATCAGGTTATTATCGTAGTATGGTCCGAAAACAGTTCCTACAGGCAGATTCACGATAGAATCCTTCATCGGAACTTTTGCTTCATTTTTGGAAATATATCCGTCGTAATATTTAATATCTGAATTACGGTTGATAAAACCGGCGATATTGTCTTTTGTGGTATCCAGTTCCAGCTTCATCGCCATTATCTGCTGAATAGCAGCTGCTGAGTCGGCAGCAGAAGGGATAGCGTCAAAGGATACATATTCAATTTTACGGGACTCTTCCACTTTAAACAGTTGTTTGTGATCCTGGATAAAGCGATCGAGTTCTGCATCAGTTACTTTAATAGTGGAATCGGAGATGGTAGCATAGGGAACGCTTACATAAGATACAGTCGCTGTTTGGCTGTTATCTTTTTGCTGTTGCGCTGCCAGCCATTTTGGATAGTAGATACCTTGTTTAACAAGGGTCACGTATTTCAAACGCTCCTGGTATTTCGCAATATAGCTTTCCAGCTGGTGTAAGCCTTCACGGATCTGTGGATTGCTGCCTGCCTGTGAAATAGCCTGTTGCAAAGCATTACGGTCAAACTGGCCATCGCGGGTAAATTGCTGCACCACAACCGGGTTAGGGTTTTTACCTTTGATTTGGTCTACCACTTCTGCCTCAGTTACGTCGATACCCAATACTTTGTATTGAGCCTGCATAATTTGTTCATTCAGAAATTCGTTCCAAACCTGCTCGCGGATATACTGACGGGTCTGTTCGTCAATATTAGGCATTTGCTGACGCGCGTTGTTTTCTGCGTCCTGAATTCGACGTTGATACTCTGCCAAATCGAGATCTTCACCATTTACTTTACCCACGCTGGTATCGCGACGGGATAGAGAACTTTTGCCAAAAAAGGCATCCTGCAACAGGAAACTAACAATAGCCAGGCAAATCACTACAACGATCATGACGGCGTACTTGTCCCTGATTTTCTGAATTACTGACATATATTATATAGTCTACATTTTTAAGGATAGCAAAAATAGAATAAATAAACTGTAACTGCAAAAGAGTATTTTTTACTCTGAAACTCAATACAGTAAAGGGTTCCAGGTGCTTATAACACTTTTGTGGGCTATGTAACATTCACAGGTTTTCCACATGAAGGGCCAATTAACATCTTCCTTTTTTTTGTGGGCCCAATATTTTTAAACACTGATTACAGCAGGTATTTGGCCGAAATTAAGTGTCAAAACCTAAAAAAAGGTTATTCACAAATGTGAAAAAAGCAGATTTTCTAATTCACATAAATTTGTGAATAAAACGGGGCTAAATTAGCCCCGTATGCATTTTGACCATTTTTCATCCCCAAGAGATTCTTTTCCACAATTGATGTGTAAAAACCCCTGTAAAACGCAAAATAAGGTGGGAAAAGGTGCCTCTGTTCACAGGTAAAACTAATTTTGTTATTGTGGTTAAATTTACCCTTAAAAACCCGGAGGTGGAAATGTGGATACGAAATGTCTTCTTTTAACATTTTCCTAATACACTACACACGAAAAAGATTTTAACCTTGGAGGATATCCACGTATGTGGATGAAAGTAGTAAAACCCAGTATTGGCGCGGAAATGGCATGTTAATTTCGTGTGGAAAGCGTAATAAAAAGGAATAACAACTACATTTGTACGTGAGCTGGAAATTAAATTTCCACATATTCACAGCCCTAATAGTAGTGGGCTTTTCTTTTAAATATTTAAAGAAGTATATAGCTATGATTATGGAAATCGCTGACGCGAAAAAAAATTTGCAACGCAACGGATTTTTGGATATATCAGTCGATCCTTCTCTGGATTTGTTTGAAGCGATAGAAAATTTGAAAAAGAAAAAAAACGCTATCGTCCTGGCTCACTATTACCAGGAACCCGATATTCAGGATATCGCCGATTACATCGGAGATAGTTTAGGCCTCAGTCAGCAGGCTGCCAAAACAGATGCCGACATGATTGTTTTCGCGGGTGTGCATTTTATGGCTGAAACCGCAAAAATTCTCAGTCCCCAGAAGAAAGTGCTGTTACCGGACCTGAAGGCGGGGTGTTCCTTGGCCGACAGTGCCCCTCCGGAGCTGTTTAAGAAGTTCCGGGACCGTTACCCGGACCATATTGTGATTTCATACATTAACTGCTCTGCGGGTATCAAGGCGCTCAGCGATATCATTTGCACGAGCTCCAATGCCGAGAAAATCATCGAAAGCGTGCCACACAACCAGCCGATCATATTTGCCCCCGACAGGAATTTAGGGGCCTATCTGATCAAAAAAACGGGTAGGGACATGGTTTTATGGAACGGCGCCTGCATGGTTCACGAGATTTTCTCACTGGAAAAGATCACAAAATTGAAAATCCGTCACCCCAAAGCTAAAGTGATAGCCCATCCGGAATGTGAACCGGCAGTTTTAGCTATTGCGGATTATATCGGATCCACCACTGGTTTACTGAAGTTTAGTCAGAAAGATGATGCGCAGGAATATATCGTTGTTACAGAAACCGGTATACTTCACCAGATGCAAAAGGAAAATCCGGGCAAAACTTTTATTCCTGCTCCGCCAAATAACGCGTGTGCCTGCAACGACTGTCCTCACATGAAATTGAATACACTGGAGAAATTGTATTTGTGCATGGAATACGAACAGCCGGAAATTACGATGGAAGAAAGTCTGAGAATAGCCGCTAAAAAGCCAATTGAGCGTATGCTGGAAATTAGCGCACAAGCCGGGCTTTAGTTTAACTGACTGATTAACAATACTATTTAAATTTTATTTTTTACATATAGGAAAGTAGTTATTTACCGAGGGCCGTGAGAATCTTGTATTCTGACGGCCTTCGTATTTATGTACGAACCGATTAATTCTCAGCGTGTTACAAAGGCTCTGAGAATCTCTTATCTGTGATTGGACTATACCATTCTCCATAAGAGCGCGATAATACGGGCAGCCCTGATTTGTTTGATGTTAAAAACCCTCTGAAATAGTTTTTTAGTGCCCTGAGAATTAAAAATAAAAAAGAGGTATTGGGTAAGTGAAGGATTTAAGAGAATATCTGATTCTCAGCGCGCTGATATTGGCGTGAGAATGGGATATTTCTTCTTTGGGTGGAATGGTATGCGTAATTTTTCTTTTAAGGAAGTCTCAGTAGTTACTTTTTTAAGGCCCTGACAATTCAATATTTATTTAGATGACAGGGATACCCCATGGTTTTGATTTTCATTACAATGTCAACCCCTTATTTTTTTGCAACTACCTTGATCCATACAGTTTTTCTCTCTTTAGTGACTCTCTACTTCTGTTGTTAGGAGATTCTTCAGCCATGTTTTTTGAAACAAATAAATGCCTTCTGACGCGGCAGCTTATTGATTTTTAAAGAAGGCTATGAGGATTGATTCTTTTTCTTTTTACTGGGGTGTTACCCCGGGATTTTATATTTCATGCAATTCTCAGCTGACTTGTAGTTTGCTGAGAATAGAGTGTTGATTGGGGTAGCCTTGACAACACATATTTCATGCGATTCTCAGCGCTTTGTCAAGGCGCTGAGAATCTGATATTTAATAGCGCCTTGTACTTGTTCCTGTTTATTTAATTTACATCGCAATCTCACTTCACTTGTAGTGCCCTGAGAATTGAATATTTGTTTACCCGCTTTTAAAAATGCACGCTGGAAATTTTCAGGCGATTGTCAGGATGCAAGTAGTGATCTGAGAATCTAATATTCGACAGGATTTGTTGTATAAGTCCGGATATGATATTCCGGTGTAATTCTCAGCGGCTCAGGAGGGCGCTGAGAATTGAATATTTTTATTCTTCGTGGCTCGGATCAGGTTTTGTAAAACGGAGGCGCGCTCAGCTCATTGGGTACGCTTTGAGAATCGGGGATATTTTTATACCTGGGGAATTATACACTGGGGATGCATTGTAGGCGCTTTGAGAAGGTGCTGAGATTTGCGTGTTTTTCAATTGTGCAGGGGAACGCCGGAGAATTTTGGCAGGATTCATTCTAAACGCTCTGCAAATTGTTAATGTTTCACAACGGAATCTGGTCGGCGACATTAAGAAGAAGAATTTCCCTCAAAAATTTCTTGGTATAAAATGTCGGAATAGGGGTAAAAAAGGAGAAATTGTTAATAAATCAGGGAAAATTCGGCTAAGAAACTAAAGAGAAAGCTGAATTTCTTTTGGAAGATTTGTTAATAGGTGGGGAGTCCATCAAAATTTCATTGAAGGAAGAAAAAGCTCAAGAATGTGTGGAAAAATAGCGGTAAAAGTGTGTTTTTTCCGGAAAATGCTCTTTTTGTTATAAAATTTTCTTGGTTTTGGGGATAAAAACGAGAAAAAAGTAGAGGAAAACTAAATTTCCTCTACCCAAATATGATCTGCTTCTGTTTTTCTAAGTGACAAATTATAGCCAGCCACCATAATTGAAATCGGATCTCCCAACGGGGCAATTTTTTCAATTTTTACTGTTTCACCTGGTACGCAGCCCATTTCCATCAGTTTAATATGAAGATCGTCTTTTGCAAATTCTATAATGATCGCGCTTTTTCCTGTCGACAGGGACGATAGTTTTATAATGCCTTTTTTCATTTCCTGCTTGTTAATCTGTTTAAACTTAGTACCAGCACAATGGGGAGCATACTTATGAATGATAAGCAAAGTTACCGCTGTATAGCCAATATGCAAAAAGAAAGGTCATCCAATCCAAAATTTCACTTTACTTTTACATCCACATAAATTTTTTCAGTATAGATGGCTATTCAGTTTACATCGCACGAGGTAAAGGATTATTTAAAAGAAAAGAGGAAGCTAAAGGTGTTTTTAAGTGATCTTTTTTCTGCAGAAGGACAGGGATTGGAGAGTTTACACTACGTTTTTTGTTCAGATGCTTACTTGTTGGAGATCAACAAACAGTTTTTGCAGCACGACACGTATACGGATATCGTAACTTTTGAAATGGGGGAGAATCCGGCCATTACGGAAGGTGAAATATACATTAGCGTGGATAGGGTGCTGGAGAATGCAGATAAGTTTAAGGTACCGGTAGCCCAGGAGCTGCACAGGGTTATTTTTCACGGTGCACTACATTTATGTGGTTTTAAAGACAAAAGTAAAAAGGACGCTGTCCTTATGAGAAGTAAAGAGGATGAGTACCTGGTAAAGTATTTCGGTAGTAAATAGGCTTTTGAGCCTTACAATGTTTCACGTGGAACATTCATTGTTTGGAATCGTTGGAGATGATTAACCTGGGCGTTATAAAACCTGGGATCCTGCATATAGCGTTATTACCCGTGGTATACTTCTCGGATACTTCTCAGTTACTTAGGAGTAGCGTATGTGTCGCACTCCCCATATAGTCCCCATATAGTCCCCATATAGTTCCCATATAGTTCCCATATAGTTCCCATACACTCACAATACACTCCTCATACACTCATAATACACTTCCCATACACTTACAATACACTATGCCCTGTTTTATACCGAAAAGAACCTTACAGCTCAGGGTGGTTATACTGGAATAACTTTACACCCCCAGCGTCGAACACAGATTTAGCTTACAATGTTGCTTTTCGGTGCAGTAATAGCTTTACAGTAACAAAGTAACCAAGGCTTTCGTTTTGATTTTCCATTTTTTATTCAAAGGTCCTTGAATTGGATTGCATTTTTGCTTGATGATCCTGTTTAAAGTTTACTGTTTAGGTTTTAAGTCCTGAAATAAGTTTACAGTGTGGGTTGTAAATCCTGTATTTGGTTTACAGCACTAGTTTTCGTTTGGCCTGGACCTTCGATATAGCGGGGAGAAGGAAGGGATATTGACTGGGGTAAGAGGCATTTGGTTATATGTTTGTACAGTACAGCCAGGACAACATTGTGTTACTGGATATTATCCACTAGGCAAGTGTTGTGCTTATAAATCTTTTCAATTTTTCTGCATGTAGCATTTTGGGAGGGGATTCCCATTTAGGGTTATGGGAATGAATAGGCTTGGAATCAAGTAAAACGATTTCCTGTTTAATATTGCGAATGGTGCCGTTAATCTTATTCCGGCAGATATTCTGTTATGGTGTTCATAAGCAAGGACAGAATTCTTTACATTTCATGAAGTGCCTCCAATAAAAGATTTACTATAAGAAAGAACAAATTTAGATGTTCCACGTGGAACATCTAAAAAGGGATTTATTTAAAAACCGAGCTTTGATTTGTAAGGTTTAAGAGGTGGGGCGTAATTCACAAGGGGGAACCGGCGTATAATAAGCATGATAATGCTGTTTCTTTCTTTATCTGGGCTTTTGATTTCTATCAAGTCATATGATGATCTATGCATGCCGTTTCAAGTGAATATGATATCGCCAGATTGGTTTTAGATTATGGCTATAGTGGTAATGCTCATGGGAGGTAGGCGTCGCTGCATTTTCTTCAGCCGTATTTGTTGATGGTGAGACATTTGGTACTCTTTACCGAATTTAGTGACACGGGACCTTCAATTCTTTTTCCAAAACAACCAAGTGATGTTAACAAGCTTTGGAAGAATAGGGACATTCTTCTTATACGCAGCTCTGCTGAATATCATTTGATATTCCATGCCTGTGAGCCAATTTAGGACTGCTATTCCAGCTTTACCTATAGATGTTGTTTGAGGAATCTGTTGATAATACCAGAAGCAAACTGAGGCTTTTGCATTTAGTTATGCAGATTGAAAAGGCATAGAATTTAGATAATGGAGAGAAACCTAGGATGCCCGGTTTCCTGGAGTTTATTTTCTGCCAGCCGGCTTGTTATCACAGAATTACTATTGAGCAACTTCTCCATGTTAAGAGTAGATTTATCTGCGTAATAAATGATGCAGGAGAGCAGCATTTACAGATTTATATAACTGAGTTTCTATGACAGTGGATGGACTTTGAGCCGGGGTGTCAAGTGTATTCTTAATTGCTTCTTGCATTTGTATCAAGAAACTGCAAGAGCTACAAACAATGATAGTGCTTTGGATTCACTATTTGTTGGAGTTTTCTTAAAGATATAGGTACCCATCACCCGGGAAGCAATTTTCATTTCCGGAGGAAGTGTTTTGCAACTTAAAGAGATACTTCCCGCAGTGGGATTCTCCAGTGTATTATTATGCGAGGAGAGAGGATTTGAATAAGTGTCTAAAGGGAAAGACTAAGAGATAATTAAAATCGATGAAAAAAAGAGCGTATTCGTCATCATACTTCTGATGTTTACCGGATCTTCTAATAGGTGATTCATAACTAATGAAAAGGTTTTGAATCAGGATAGCATCCTTTTCTAATGGAGAACTTACATCTCTTGCCGGCTAATTATGTTCCACGTGAAACATTAACAGGATAAAAGAAGATGCTAAGAATGAGCTATTGAATCCTCTACGGAATGTTCCACGTGGAACATTCACATTGGCAACCACATTCTCCTTTCTTCTACGTAATTTTGCACTTTCTAAAGTTATTATGTTTCCATCATACGATATAATTGTTGTAGGCGCAGGACACGCAGGTTGTGAAGCCGCTGCCGCTGCTGCCAATATGGGGTCCAAGGTTTTGTTGGTAACCATGAATATGCAAACCATTGCTCAAATGAGCTGTAACCCCGCTATGGGGGGCATTGCCAAAGGACAAATTGTAAGAGAGATAGATGCGCTTGGAGGATATTCCGGGATAGTAACGGATCAGTCTATGATCCAGTTCCGTATGCTCAACCGGTCGAAAGGCCCCGCTATGTGGAGCCCCCGTACGCAAAATGACCGCATGCTTTTCGCTGCAAAATGGAGGGAAGCACTGGAAAAAACACCGAATGTGGACTTCTACCAGGATATGGTAAAAGGCCTTTTAGTGAAGGATGGAAGATGCCACGGCGTTGTTACCGGACTAGGCCATGAGATCCAGGCGAAGGCGGTGGTGCTCACCAACGGGACTTTCCTCAACGGTGTAATCCATATCGGGGATAAACAATTTGGCGGTGGCAGGGTAGCAGAAAAAGCGGCTACGGGCATTACAGAACAACTGGTTTCCCTGGGTTTTGAAAGCGACCGTTTGAAAACAGGTACACCTCCACGTATTGATGGAAGGAGCCTCGATTATTCAAAAATGGAAGAACAGAAAGGGGATGAAGAGATTGTTGGATTCTCCTATTTGGATGTCGAAAGAATTAAACCTGCACAACAAAGAAGTTGCTGGATTACCTATACCAGCGATGCCGTACATGAAATGCTCCGTACTGGTTTTGACAGGTCGCCCATGTTCCAGGGACGTATCCAGGGAACAGGTCCCCGTTATTGCCCCAGCATTGAAGATAAAATAAACCGCTTCGCAGAAAGAGAACGCCACCAGTTATTTGTGGAACCAGAAGGCTGGGACACCGTGGAGATTTATGTAAACGGATTCTCTACCTCTTTGCCGGAAGATGTGCAAATGAAAGCGCTTCGCCTGGTACCAGGATTTGAAAACTGCCGGATGTTCCGGCCGGGATATGCCATTGAATACGATTTCTTTCCACCAACCCAGCTTCAGTTCTCCCTGGAAACCAAGCATGTTCAAAACCTCTTCTTTGCCGGGCAGATTAACGGCACTACCGGATATGAGGAAGCTGCATGCCAGGGTATCATGGCGGGCATAAATGCCCACCTGAAGGCCCGGGAAGAAGCACCTTTTGTGTTGAAAAGAAGTGAAGCATATATTGGAGTGCTGATCGATGATCTGATTAATAAAGGCACCGAAGAACCTTACCGTATGTTTACCTCCAGGGCAGAATTCCGCACCCTGTTACGCCAGGACAATGCCGACCTGCGCCTGACAGAAAGGAGCTATAAAATGGGGCTGGCCTCTGAAGAAAGAATGCAGAAGGTGCAGGAAAAAAGACAAGGCGTAGAACAAATTAAGCGCATCCTGAAAGAATTGTCCATAGAGCCGGACGAAATCAGCGGACTACTTGCAGAGAAATCATCTGCTCCGTTAACCCAAAAACAGAAAGCGCACCAGATTTTATTACGTCCGGGACTCGATATTTTTGCCATGAAAGACCAGGTGGAAAAAATAGGACAGGCACTCGCCGGATTTAGTAAGGATATTTTGGAACAGGCAGAAATCCAGATCAAGTATGATGTATACATTGAAAAGGAAAATGAACTGGTGCAGAAAATGAGCCAACTGGAAGATCTCGTGATACCTTCCAATTTCGATTATGCAAAACTGGTTTCATTGTCGAACGAAGCAAGACAGAAATTTAATAAAATTCGTCCGCATACCCTTGGCCAGGCAAGTCGCATTAGTGGAGTTAATCCAAGTGATGTACAAATCCTGATGGTTTATATGGGACGATAAAAATATAAAGCTTTTATAGCGGGTAGTGTTGTTCTTACAATCTGCCCGTTTTTTTTTGGTTTATCACCGGGCACAGACAAAAAATGAGCAAAAATGCCCGAAAATCGACCTTCAGAAACGCGGTAAATTTTAATGATCTCTTCTTTGATGGATATAAGTGTTAGAAAAGGGGTAAAAGGGATAAAAACGGCTAAAAATGCATGTTTTTGAACCAGAACTTTATTTTTCCGGAAAAAGCAACCTTTTTTGATTTTCCACCGTATCTATCTTCAGCCTGGAGTTTATTTAAACAATTATTCCCTGACAAAAAAATAATAGCACCTAATACCAAAAGCAGGTAAGAATATTTTTGTGCATGAGCTGAATAATATTAATGAAGTGATTGCCGGTTGCTGCAGAAAAGAACGCAGCAGTCAGGAAGCGTTATACCGGAACTTTTTCGGGTATGGACTCAGCATTTGTTTGCGATATGCACAGAACAGAGATGAGGCAGTTGAAATTATGAACGACGGATTTCTTAAAATATTCCAACACATTGAAACATTCGATACCTCCCGGCCTTTTAAAACATGGCTGGCCAGAATTATGGTGAATACCGCCATCGATTTTTTAAGAGGTAAAAAGAAACTGGTTTTTACTGATGATATTAACCAGGTACCGGAACCAGGAACGGATGAAAAAATTATTGACAAACTATCCTATGATGAATTGCTGAAACATGTACAGGCTTTGCCTCCGGCTTACAGAACTGTTTTCAACCTGTATATAATGGAAGGCTTCCAGCACCAGGAAATAGCAGGTATGTTGCGAATCTCAGAAGGAACTTCCAAATCGAATCTATTTAAAGCAAAGAAAATACTGAAAGAAAGAATTATTAAAGCATCCATGAGCACTGCTGATGGAATAGACATAAATATGCCCTTATACAAAAATGAATGACGCGTTTGAAAATAGTATCCGTAATAAGCTGAATGAAGCTGATATTCCTTTTGACCAGGATGCCTGGAAAAAAATGGAATCGAAGCTTGATGCAGGAAATAATAAGAAACGACCAGCAGGCTGGTGGTGGCTGTTGTTATTGCCTGTGCTGGGTGGTTTATGCTGGTGGATCATGCAACCATCAGCAACGGATAAAGCAGTTTCACGTGCAACAGTAGATTCCACACAAGATCAACAAGCGCATACCATCACAACAAACGGACAGCGTATTGCCACGCCGGATAGCAGTGCAGTACAACTGCCCGGAACAAGAACAATTACGTCAACAGCAACAAAAACGCAGCAAAACAGCGACTTATCATCAGGTAAACAGCTACCAAAAACAAATACTACGACAGAAAATTCCGCCCAACAGCAAACAATTTCCCCGTCAGGAATCCATCTGCCAAAAACAAATACAACAGCCGTAAACACCGGCCGTCAGCAAACCTTTTCGCAGACAAACACCTATCTGCCGAAGGCAAATAAAACAACAGGTCAGGATATACCGGAAAAAACAACTACACCAGATATTACTGCTGATGCAGGAAAAGAAACAGGAAATGATAAAGGTGTACCCCCAACAATTAATCACGCCGCTTTTGATCTGCTGAAAACAAAGAACAGTAATAACTTTAACGTATATACGAAAATAGGAAGACCTGTTGAAATACCCGTAGATACTAAGTTACAGCCGGATCAGGATAAAAAACCCGTACGTCGGAAGATCAACTCAAAAGGATTGTATATAGGAGTAACTTTCGGACCAGATCTGAACGTTGCGCCCTCTTTTAAATATGGAAACGTCGGCTTTAACGCCGGTGTACTGGCGCATTATTATTTTAACCAGCACTGGTTTGTTACAAGCGGAGTTGTATACAGTAAGAAGCTATATGGCGCTACCAGCAGTGATTATAAAAGTCCTTACAACAGTTCATGGGATCCTCTTGTTAAGGTAAATGCGAATTGTGATGTGCTCGATATACCTGTGAATATAAATTATACTTTCTTGCAGGTAAAAAATAATACAGTGAGTGCTACGCTCGGTATCTCTAACTATTTTATGCTGAAAGAAAAGTATGAATATGTATACAAGTATTCTCCCGAAAAGGAAAGAACGGTAGATAATGAAAACCAGCATTATCTTGCCATACTGAATGTTGGCGCCCTTTACCAGCACCCTGCCGGAAGAAGGTTAATTGTTGGGCTACAGCCATATGCAAAAATTCCCCTGCATGGGGTCGGATTGGGACAGGTGAAACTGTACTCTGCCGGCTTATCAGTACAGTTAAACCTGGTAGGAAAAAAACGCTGATCCATCCTGTAAACAATCATTCTGCTGCGTTGTTATCATCCTGATACAATGCCTGCTGCTTTATGTGGCATGGCATTTTCTGCTTTCCTACTCAATAAAAGATTTGATTATGAGCAACAAAAAGAATAAAACCGGAAAGGAAGATCAACAACTACCTAAAAATGAAGATGATCAGTTTCCCGGATACCCCGAATATCCTGCCAGCGAAGATATCATGAATAAAAAGAACCGGGATAAAGAAGTAGACCTGGATATTAACGAGGTAACCGGCTCTTTCCGTAGAAACAGTGAATTATCGCCTGATAAAAAGAAGTCCAGGGAAAATAATGAACAGGAAGAAACCTGGCGCCAGGATAAAGTGGGAGATGACCTTGATATTCCCGGTGCTGAACTCGACGATGAAGCAGAAGCTATCGGAGAGGAGGATGAGGAAAACAATATTTACAGCATAGGAGGCGACAGACACGAAGATCTGGAAGAAGATAACGGTGAGTTCCTCGACCTGGATGAAGACAAGGATTAGGGCTTATAATAGCGGTGTAAGGAGGCGACAAACAGCGTCCATAAACCGCTTTAGAATATTGCGCCTGTTCCAGCGGGTTTCCTGAACGGGAACTGAATATAAAAGGTCTTCTTCAAACACCTTATTCAGCCGGGTAGCCACCTCTGTATCATAGATCAAAGCACCTATTTCACAATTCAGATAAAAGCTGCGGTTGTCAAAATTAACGGAACTTACCCAGGCAAGATTATCATCTATCACCATCGTTTTCGCGTGAATAAAACCACGCGTGTAAAAATATATTTTGATACCTGCCGCCAGCAAAGGTTTCAGATAGGAGAGGGCGGCATGTTGTACAATGTAGGAATCGCCTTTTAACGGCAGCATCAGCTGTACATCTTTCCCCGCCAGCGCCGCCATTTGCAGCGCGGTGAGCAGCTCTTCAGTAGGAATAAAATAGGGATTAGAGATCCTGATTCTTCTCTTGGCAATATTAATAGCCATAAGAATACTCTGCATGGCAACAGGCCATTCTGAATCGGGCCCGCTGGCAACGATATCTACAAAGCAGGTACCCGTTAAATCTGACCGGCCAAAGAACGGTTCTGCAAAAGGAAATACTTCTTTACTGCAATAACGGTAACTCATCAGAAACTGCAGCTGCAGTATGTTTACCGCATCGCCTTCAATTTTCAGATGGGTATCCCGCCAGAAAGTAGGATGCTTGCCATTGTTGATGTACCGTTCATCGAGATTGATGCCGCCCACAAAGCCGACCTTACCATCTACCACGATAATTTTCCGGTGATTTCTGTAATTGGCGTTCAGATAAAAATCTACAAGCACAGGAGAAAAAGGGTATACACTGGCGCCATGTGCTTTTAACCGTTCGGGAATATCCCCGATCCGGTCGCTGCCCATATCATCGTACAGAAAACGTACCTGTACACCCTGGTTTAATTTTTCGATCAGGATGTTGGTTACTTCATTTCCCACATCATCATCTGCAATCATGTAGTACTCTATATGGATATGATGTTTCGCAGCACGCAGTGCGCTGAAAACCACCGGGAACTTTTCTTCTCCGTTGATCAGTAGTTGTACCCTGTTATTTTTGCTGAGGATAGACTGCCGCGTATTAAGCAGCATGGCTGAAATCTCCTGTTTGTTTCCTGCCAGCCGCCGGAGTTCTACCTGCATTTGTTCTATCAGTGGTTTTTGCGACTCCCAGTACCTGGAAAATAGTACTTCATCTTTACTGCCTTTCAGCGTAAACCTCCTTCGTTTGCGCAGATCACGTCCCAGGTAGTAGTAAACAATTAAACCAACAACGGGAATAAACACCAGCACCAGGATGTAACCGATAGCCTTTACCGGGTTGCGGTTTTCAAGCAGAATGGTAGCAATCAATCCGATGAAAATAAGGATCAGTAAGACGATACTGCCTATTTTGATGTAAATATGCCATTCTGCACCTGTTAGATAACCGATCAGTGTTTTCACCAGTAAAAATTATTTAAGTATTAATATTAACATGTTTCCGTTAAAATAGTTACAGGCTGCTTTTTTATCAACATGGGTACGTGTATCAATATACCAATCGTTGCATTTAACAGCGAGAAAGCCGTCATCCAGCTATTTTCGCGGGAGAACCCTCCCAGGAATAACCAGGCCAGGAAATACACGTGGAACCATAAAGGAACAATCCATGCGGCCAGCGGAAAGTAATGGCCACTGGTGCTATTTCTCCTGGCAAAACCCGTTGCTACCATTAACGACAGTAGTATTATCAAAGCAATGAGCCGATGCATACTGCTGATGCCAAATGCTTGTTTCAGTAAATCGGCCAATGGAAATAAGGATATCCACAGGGCAGCCTGTGAAAGGAGAATGGAAAGTAAAGGCAGCAATGCCTTCCATACCCGGGTGACGGCTACTTTTTCCAGCAGCCGGCCAAAGAGGGAATAGAAAAATACCACCAGCAACCAGCCATAGAAATTAGCGTATGGCACGCCGAACCATTGACCGGTAAGCGTTTCCGAAGGATAGCCCCTGCCCACCCAATCCCAGTGCCACATATGCAGGCGATAGGCTACCACATCCATACTTGCATCGATGTTCAATGCCAGCAAGCTGTCCAGCGCAGCTGCCGCCCATAACGGCAACCCAAAGTTATCTGTAAATAAACGCGACGAATAAATAATGACCGCCCAACCACAGCCAATACAAAACGGAATGTTATGCGGCGCCTTGCCCAACATGAGCCAGAATTGCCCGTACACATAGCCGCTGCTGGTGGCTACATTTACATATTCCAGCAACAACCCGAAACACAGTGCCCCCAGTAACCACGCCATATGTGCGGTTCCTTTTTTCAGGGCGTGCCAGCCGCAAATAAGCAAAAGGATATACATACAGATCTCCGTTAGCGGAAAGCAGTATCCAGGAGCATTACCATAAGGCATATTGGCGAAAGGAAGCATATCCCTGTAGTTTGAAGTATTGAAGATAATAAATCACCTGCGATTCATTTTCTTTCAAAAGAAAATGCCCTGTTTCCATCGTTACTGGAAACAGGGCATTTAAATATACGGTACTTTATTCGGCTGTTATTTCAAGGATGTTGCTGCTTAGTGATCTGCCATTGCCTGGTACCAGCTGAATGCCTTCTTTCATCAGGAAATCGCCGCTATAGAGCCTATCAAAATGATAGGAAGAATGTGTTCCCGGGAACAGGTTTATTTCGTTGATGCGGTAACGTTTCTGAGGATCCAGTCCTTGCAGTTTAACGAGTGTAAATACGTCGTTTTTTGCAATGTTCATCAGGTAGCTGAAAACAATACTTTTTTGCTGATCATCGCTGGTATACTGGAATACCGCCCTGTTTTCCTTATAGGGAGAAATAAGCCGGTAAAGATTGCCATACCACACAATATCACTGATACGCTTATACGTAGTTACTGCATCACGACTGAACTGTAATTCTTTCTCTGTAAAATCGTCCACTTTGATATCGTATCCCAGTTTGCCCATCATGGCTACATCGGTACGGAATTTCAGGGATTGGTTGCCCCAGTTGGTGATATGTGCGGCCATTGTATTGGCCGGGAAGAAGTGTGAGTATCCGTACTGGATATAAATTCTTTCCAGTCCGTCGGTATTGTCACTGGGCCAGAATTCGGTGAAGTATTTCATGGCGCCATAATCTGTGCGACCGCCGCCACCGGAGCAAAGCATGATTGGCAGGTGAGGATATTTCGCTCTTACCCTGTCGAGCACTTTGTATAAGCTACGGGTATAATCGATAAAAAGGTGCGACTGCTTTTCTTTCAGGTAAGGAGAATAGGTATTGGTTAGCATCCGGTTACAATCCCATTTGATATAAGCGATGCCCGGGTTTTCCGACATGGTTTTATCTACCACACCATACACGAAATCCTGTACTGCAGGGTTGGTAAGATCCAGCACCATCTGGTTGCGGTAATAGTTTTCAGCGCGGTTTGGCAGGCGAAGTATCCAGTCGGGATGCTTTGTATACAACTCACTTTTTGGATTTACCATTTCCGGTTCCAGCCATATACCGAACTTTATGTTTTGTTTTTCTGCTTCCTGTACGAGGTAGCCCAATCCATGCGGAAGTTTGGTGGTGTTGTGTTCCCAGTCGCCCAGGCCTGCGTTGTCTGCATTGCGTGGAAATTTATTGGCAAACCAGCCGTCGTCGAGTAGGAACAGATCTACCCCCAGTTTTTTGGCCCCGCTGAAAAGACCGGTTAGCCGTTGTTCGTTGAAGTCCATGCCGGTTGCTTCCCAGTTATTGAGCAGGGTTAAACGTGGGGAATGTCCATCAAGGATGCCGTAGTTGAGTGCCCAGTGATGAAAGTTTCTGCTGGCTTGTCCTGTGCCTTTGGCCGACAGGGTGAAGATGAATGCCGGCGTGGTGAAAACTTCGTTTGGTTTTAGCGTATAGTCGCTGGCGTAAGGATTAATACCGGAATTAATGTGGAGTGAGTTATGTTCATCTACCTCAAATCCAAACTTAAAATTTCCTGTCCAGGCTAATGTTCCGGCCAATACTTCTCCATTCTCTTCTTCAGCAGGATGATTTAATGACAGCAGGAACAGGGGCGATTGCAGCATATTGGCCCTTACGCCCAGTTTGCTGTCGAGGATTTTCATCCCGGTGGTAAGATATTGTTCCTGCATATCAGCTTCCTTTGCCCAATCGCCGTGGAATTGCGTTAACCAGTATTTATCTGCTTTCAGGTGCAGCATGGAAGAGGCGTAGGCTGTTAGCTGTACCGGTTTTTTCTCGTTGTGCTTTACTTCCGTCCATGCTTTGATAATATCTTCTTTATAGTACGCTTCAAAGTGGAGGATAACGGTTACCGGGTATACGGGATCTTTAAGTGTAATGGTAGTTGCAATGATGTCATCGCTGGTTTTTGCGGATGTATAGGTATCATATTTTAGCTCCAGGGAAGGATTTCCGTCGGTGTGAACGATACGGATAGCCGGGTCCAGCAGGCTTTCCATGCCGGCAGTTATATAGGCCTCCTGTTTCCCTTTTGCAAGGGTATCCGCCATATCGGGCTGTAACTGTTGTCCGAAGTATTGTTGTATTAACCGGCCTTCCGGGTTAATGCTGTACACCAGGCTAATGTTGCGGGTAGCAATGCGGATATTTTTTTCTTGTGCAGATACCCAGTGGGTTAACAATAGAAAGCTTATGCAAAACAGTGTTCTCATGTTTTAATATTTACTAACGAGGAATAAGCGTACAAAATACAAATAAAAAGAAAGGATGTATATGGTAATTTACGGGAGACAGGTATCATTCCGGTCAGGATGTGCCCGTACAAAAGTGAACAAAAGTTGTCCGGTACCGGACAAAAATCTTTTATAAGGTTATTGATCATCAATACGTTGGGGTGCGGCATTTTTTTCGCGAGAAGAAGAAACCACTATTCATTTGTTTATGATAAAGAACTACTTTCTGATTGCCTGGAGAAATATGGCGAAGAACCGTTTTTTTGCTATCGTGAATATCTGGGGATTAGCTATCGGGATCACATTTGTATTGTTGATCGGTGCATATACCTGGGGAGAATACCAGGTAAACCACTTTGTGAAGAATAGTGACCGCATTTTTCTACTGAGAAGCAAATGGACAAATCCGGAAACAGGAACAGAGTTAACAACATTAGGACCACTAACCAAGGCACTGCAGGATAATTATCCCTCGCTGGTGGAAAAAGCTTATGCCCACGATGGAATCAATGTTGTTATTTCAGTGGGAGATAAGCATTTCAGGGAAGGGGTACAGCCAGGGGATTCAACTTTTTTTGAGATGTTTAATTTTCCGGTTGCCTATGGTGATCCGCACACCGCAATGGATAAGCCAAATGCGGTGGTGCTTACGGAGAAGAAAGCAAAGCAGTATTTTGGCAAAACAGATGTGGTAGGGAAGTTAGTAAGGATACAATCCTTCGATGGAAGGAATGATAATTTTGAAGTAACAGCTGTAATAAAAGATCTTCCTTTTAATACCATCACCAACTTTTTTAAACCCGGAAATGAAATATTTCTTTCACCCGCCAGCATACGTTATTTTGGAAGGGAGTTTGGATTTAACAGCTGGTTATCGCCCTATATTGTGGGCTATGTAATGCTAAAACCGGGTGTTACTGCTGACCAGCTCCAGGGGCCAATAAAAACATTATTGGCTATCAATACGAACGCAGAAATTCAACGTACGCTGGAGGTAACGCCGGTATCTTTGAAGAACTGGTACCTCCTTATGAATAAAGGGCTGGCGAGAAAAATGATCACCGTATTTTCATTAGTGGCATTGTTTATCCTGCTGATGGCGATTATAAATTTTGTCAATATTTCTATCGGTAATTCTTTAACAAGATTAAAGGAGATCGGTGTACGAAAGGCGATGGGAGGGAAGCGGCTGCAGTTAATATTTCAGTTTATTACCGAGTCGGTGTTAGTCGTTACTTTTTCTTTTATTGTATCGCTGGGTTTGTATTTTATAGTAAGACCTTGGTTTGGAGAGATGATCGGGAAAGATATTCCAGCGTTATCTTCTTTTCCTGCCAGGTTTGCCGTGTTACCATTGTTGGTAATCCTGTTTACTGGCTTACTGGCAGGTATTTATCCTGCGTTTGTATTATCTGCGCAACCTTCTGTAACCGCATTGAAAGGGAAGTTAAAGGATGTAAAGGAGAAATTATTATTCAGGCGGTCGCTTGTAACCGTACAATTTGTGACAGCCATCGTGGTATTTATTGCTGCGATTGTAATAGACCGGCAGGTGGCTTTCTTTTTCAATTCAGACCTTGGGTATAATAAGGAAAAGTTGGTGACTGTTGCCGTGCCGCGCGACTGGACCATAGCGGGAGTAGCACATATGGAACGAATGAGGGAGGAGTTCCGGGCAATGCCGGAAATAAAAGATGCCACCTTTGCCTATGTGATCCCCGACGGGGCAGCCAGTGGCGCCAGCAGGATTTACAGGCCGGAAAATGATTCCAGTACTGCTGTTTCGGCGGTGTCACTTATTACAGATGAGCGCTACCTGGCCACTTACGATATCAAACTGGATGCAGGAAGCTTTTATAATGGCGCCCCGGAAGATTCTACCAAAATTATTATTAATGAAGCGGCGGTAAAGGCATTAGGTTGGAGGAGTGCGGAAGAAGCCATCAATAAGCCGCTGCGGCTGCATAATTTTAACCAGGTGCTGTATGTGAGTGGTGTTACCCGGGATTTTCATTTTGGGAGTCTGCATGATGCCATAGGCCCGGTTTATTTTCAGCCGGTACGGGGAATAAATATATACCGGTATTTATCGTTCCGCTTTAATCCTGGAAATACGGCGACACAAGTAACTGCATTGCAACGAAAATGGCAGCAGGTTTTCCCGGATGCTCCTTTTGATTTCAAATTTTTGGATGATAGTATAGCGCAGTTATACGATACGGAAACACAAATGCGGAAGGCTGCAAAGGCTGCCACTGCAGTATCACTGATGATTGTGTTGCTGGGGGTGCTGGGAATTGTTACTATGAGTATTGCAAAGAGGAATAAAGAGATGGGAATAAGAAAAGTACTCGGTGCATCGGGCTTACACGTCCTCCTGCTTTTTACAAAAGAGTTTTCAGGAATCATTGTTGTGTCCAATATCATTGCCTGGCCATTATCGTGGTATCTCTTACATGGCTGGCTGATGGACTATGCCTACCGGATCAACATTGGGGTATTGCCTTTCCTGATTGTGGGCTTAACCCTGGCAATACTGGTAGGGGTGATCATTGTGTGGATGACTCACCGGTTAGCGGCTATTAACCCGGTAAAGAGCCTGAGAACGGAATAATGATTATTTTAGTAATCCTTTAAAGGATTACTAAAATGGCCACTCAGATTATTATTGTGCTTATCCTTACGATGTTTATTAACGGGATAACTACGTTGTCTTATGCTGTAAGACTGGTAGGTGTAAAAACCGGTAGAATTGCCATTACCTTTTCTTTATTTAATATCCTTGCTCTTTTATCCCGCACCGCCAATACGTTGCAGGCGCCGTTACTGGCCAAAACGGTAGAACGGGACCTGAAACAGGGGCTTTCCTCCAATATGGAGATATTCAGGTATATTATTCTGTCGTGTACTATTGGCGCTATAATTGGCGCACTGTTGATCCCAACTTTTCAGCGGTTATTGTCTAAGGCAGTGGTGCATTTTAGTGTACATAAATCTATTCCCAGGTTATTTTATGTTGGCTTATCCGGCGCCGGTATGCAGTTCATGAAAGAAAGCATGCGGATGCCCACAAAAGAGCAATTCCTGGAATTGCCTGCTAACAGGGATATGCCCTGGCGTATTTTTATCTACAATGTATTGGCCAGCGCAGTAATAACAATTTCGGTTTTATCGTGTGTGTATGCTGCATATCTGAATCCTGAGTACAGAACAACAGCCAGTAATTTATCGGGTGTTATAAACGGTATGGCCACGGTGCTGATGGTATTGTTTATTGATCCGCATTTATCTATACTCACGGATGATGTGGTACTAGGAAAGCTTTCACAGGGCGCTTTCAGAAGATTTGTTGCCTATATGGTAATTGCCCGTATTGCCGGAACGGTACTTGCACAGCTGTTACTTTTCCCCTGTGCGCAATTGATTGCCTGGCTGGCAGAAAAAGTATAGTCCGTTCACAATTGGTTAACATTTTTTTGATGTTTTCCGTGTTTTTTTGAGAATGAATTTTAACCCACGAAAATTATTTGTCATTGTTGGTGATCCTCATTCAGGCAAAACAAGAACGATACAAAACTTGTTTCAGCGAAAGCGGTTTTATCTCTTCAAACAACCCATAAAACTGGATGCTTTGTGGAAGGAGAAATTTATTGTCGTAAATACTCCGGACCCGTACTGCCGGTCAGACGACCAGCTCAGCCGCATTAAATCGGTTATAGAGTATCATGCAGTATCGGATACCTCTTTTCTTTTTAGCCTCAGCCTGGTAATAGATAACAGCGCATTTGACATCGGGCAAATCGTGTCTTATTTTAACCAGTCTGCTTTTGAGGTTCACTACCTTGTTTTATACTCGAGCTGGTATGATAAAAAAGTAATAAGCGGGGAGAACATATTCCGGCTGCAACAGCTGGTTGAAAACGGGAGCATCCATATATTTGAAAGGTTGGTAACCCAATCAGGGTTGCGGTTTAATGAACGGGTGGAGGAGGTGAAAGAGGCCATAGGACGAATACTTGGAATAACCGTTAACATAGAAGGGCAATGAAGAAACGTTGTATTTGGGCATTCATATGATAAATCGGAATCAGCCAATTCAAGGTGTCACAATTTTTGTTGGGAGAGTATAAACATAAATTATGAAACAGCCTTATGTTATAAACATCGACGTATCTCTACTCGACGATTTACGTCACCGCCTGGCGATGACACGCTGGACCAATGACATTAACAACGACAACTGGAAAACGGGCACAAACACAACATATTTGAAAGAGTTATGCTATTATTGGTTGCATAACTTCGATTGGAAAAAGAATGAAGCCTTCCTTAATTCGTTTTCGCATTTTAAAACTGCTATCGACAACGAAGGGATTCATTTTATCCATGAAAAAGGAAAAGGCAAAACAAGCGTGCCTCTTTTGTTGATACATGGTTACCCAGATTCGTTTATGCGGTTCCTGAAAGTAATTCCGCTGTTGGTTGCTCCTGATGATGGGTTTTCCTTTGATGTAGTGATTCCGTCCATACCAGGCTATGGTTTTTCGGATATTCCGACATCGCCGGGTATGAATCCAAAACGCATAGCATCCTTGTTTGCAAAATTGATGACAGAGGAGTTGGGTTATTCCTCCTTTATAGTGCATGGTGGGGATTGGGGTAGCACCATTGCGGAGCAAATTGCGGTTAATAATTCTCAAATTCTTAAAGGTATTCATCTTACCGATATCCCCTGGCGTCATCTGTTCTCTATCTCCCCGGATGCGTTGACGGCATCTGAAAAGAAATACGTGCAAACCGGTCAGCAATGGAGTCAAACCGAAGGAGGTTACGCCGTAATACAATCTACGAAGCCGCAATCGCTGGCATATGGATTGAATGATTCGCCTGTGGGGCTTGCTGCATGGCTGATAGAAAAGTTCTTTAGTTGGAGTGGTTGTGATGGCAAGCTTGAAAATACTTTTACCAAAGATGAATTACTTACGAATCTTACTATCTACTGGGCTACGCAAACAATAACTTCAGCAGTGCGCCTCTATTATGAGGCGGCCGTTTCAATACAACAGGAGGAGAAAAATATGGAAATTAAGAAAGTGGAAGTTCCTACGGGTGTGGCTATATTCCCCCAAGACGTTGTACCGGCTCCCAGGGAATTCGCGGAACGACTCTTTAATGTGCAGCAATGGACTGAAATGCCCAGGGGAGGACACTTTACGGCAATGGAACAACCAGATCTATTTGCAGGGGATGTTCGAAAATTTGCAAAATCATTGAGTGGGGTAAGCTTGCGGTGAATGAGTGGGAGCGAATGAGATATTAAAGATTACCCGGAATACAAGTTGGGCTGTTCATATGAGTGAGCCATTCACTCAGAAATTTGTGAATATATTAGATATACCAAATAACTATTTTTCACAAATAGCGTCGATTTTTAATCACATTTCATGTTTTCTAAATAATTTTCATAAATTAGATATAACTATATTTCATGAAATAAGATGGAAATTAACAGCTTTTCACAATTAATAACGGTATTTCAGGAGAGAACTTCGCCTGAAAAAGGTTATTTAGTAGGATATGGGGCGATATTAAAGGCCTATAATTTACAGGCTCCGCTTCCTGATATCCTGGCTCTTATAAGCCAAAAGCACAAGCAATACAAAACGGAAGAATGGATTGTTTTTACACCCAGACATATGCCTGAAGATACTCTCATGGGGCACCTGACTTTTGCATTAAAGTATGAAGGAATTGAACTTGGGCTACTAAAAAAATTATTTGAAAAGCTGGATGCAGAAGAGATTAGTAAGGTGATCAGCAATGAACCAACGGGCCAATACAGCAGGAAAATATGGTTCTTGTACGAGTGGTTGATGGGTTTTCAACTGGAAATTCCTGATCTGATAGCTGGTAATTATATTAACCTGGTTGATGAAGACATTCAATATGCTTGTCGTGATAGACTGGAGACTTCTAAAAGGCATCGGATAAGAAATAACCTTCCCGGCGTTAAAGATTTTTGTCCTATGATCAGAAAGACTGCTTTATTAGAGCAATATATCAGTCTTGATTTATCCCAACAGATAAAAAGGATCATCGGAAAAATTCACCCGGATGTTATGGCGAGAACATCGGCTTTTTTGTTATTAAAAGATTCAAAAGCATCTTATGCCATTGAAGGAGAAAGACCACCGCAGAACCGGGCACAGCGTTGGGGACGGGCTATCGGTCAGGCAGGTCAAACACCAATCTCGAAAGACGAACTAATCCGGTTACAACAGATAGTAATAGATAACCCGCGATTCACCAAGATGGGATTCCGCGATCACGAAGGGTTTATTGGTGAACATGACAGACGACATGGGACACCCATTCCAGATCATATTTCAGCCAAATGGCAGGACCTTGATGCATTAATAGATGGCTGGATCGCTGCCAACCAAAAATTGGAAAAGGATGGCTCCTTTGATGCCGTATTAGCTGCAGCATTGATTGCTTTTGGATTTGTATTTATACATCCCTTCGCGGATGGAAACGGTAGGATTCACCGGTACCTGATCCATCATGTGCTTTTAAGAAAAGAATATATTTCAAAAGGAATAATCTTTCCTGTTTCTGCCATCATTTTGGAGCGATTGGATGAGTACCGCCGGGTGTTAGAGGGTTTTTCAAGGCCGCGTCTTAATTTGGTGGAATGGAAACCCACTGAAAATAATAACGTTGAAGTACTGAATGATACAATTGATTTTTACCGGTATTTTGATGCAACCAAGCAGGTGGAGTTTTTATATAGTTGCGTTCAGCAAACCATCGAGCAAACCATTCCTGAAGAAGTTGATTATCTCGAAAAGTATGATCTTATGAAAGATTATCTGGACAACTACTTTGAGATGCCAGATAAAACAGTTGCTTTGCTTGTCCGTTTTCTGGAACAAGGAAGAGGACAACTATCTGAAAGAGCGAGAGCAAAAGAGTTCGAAGCTTTGACAGATAAAGAGGTTATTGAAATCGAAAATAAATACCAGGAAATATTCCAATAAAGATGTCTACCGTTTATAATTGCTTACACTATGAAAAGTAAAGCGTTCCAGTTACATATAAGCCTGAAAGATTCTTCTCCATTAATATGGCGCAGTATTATAGTGCCGGAAGATTATTCATTTTACAACTTACACATGACCATCCAGGCAGCTTTCGGTTAGGAGAATGGTCATCTTTTCCGGTTTAATAAATCAGGAATGATGGATGACGAAGGAATAGGCATTCCATATGAAGAATCAGGTATCCTTCTGCACGATGCAAGATCTGTTTTAATCAAAACTATTTTTAAAAAGAAAGGAAATGAATATGTGTATACTTATGATTTTGGTGATAACTGGGTACACCAGATCAAATTAGAATCTATTATAAGTAGAGAACTTTATTGCGCTGTTTGTATAGACGGGGAAAATGAATGCCCGCCTGAAGATGTGGGAGGAATATATGGTTATGCAGCCATGCTGCAATGTTTTGCCTCTGGTACAAAAAAGGAAAAAAAGGAGTTTATTGATTGGATTGGCTTAGATTCCAAAGAAACCTGGAACGCATCCTATTTTAATCTCCGGGAAATAAATAAGCGACTTTCTCTTGTTTCGCCGGCTGATTTCTTTTAAACTTTCAGCAAATAATACATCCAATGTTCCATTATTTAAAAGTCGTAAAAAAAGTCTGCCAGACTTATTAGTAGATAGCAAAACCAATAAGGTTTAATTTTTTTTAACCCAATTCTATATAATAGGAAAATGAACAGTGTCGAACCCACGGGTGAATGAAGTATTCCGTTAATGACGGGCCTGGTCCGGGTTTTAGGGGAAATAAAAAACGGGAACAATACTTTTTACAGTAATGTTCCCGTTTCTGTGGTGTGAGCCGGGATCGAACCGGCGACACAAGGATTTTCAGTCCTTTGCTCTACCAACTGAGCTACCGCACCATCCGTTTTTTATTGCCCTCTCTCGTGAGGGGATTGCAAAAGTAATACATTCTTTCGAATTGCAAAATTTTTTTGAGAAAATTTTACGAAATCACTTTTTCACTGAGAATACTGCTCCAAAGTTCATGCCGCCAATACAGCGACTGGCGGGCGTATTCAGCAGCTTCATCCCATTTATTTTTGTCCGTGCCACATAATTCATTGACCATTTGCATGGCCAGTTGACTATGGTGGTCACCGTCTACTTCTATGTGTCTTTCCAGGTAATAAATGAAGGTATCCAGCTTGCCCGGAAACTTCTGATCGAGGTCTTTTACCAGTGCGAGGAACATGTCGGGAATCAGGTCTTCCCTGCCAAAGGTGAACACCGCTGCCATAATATGTGCCTTACCGGTAGCAATCACTTCAAATGTAAAGCTAAGAAAACCCTTTATGGCCTCAGGAAGGTCGGCGGTGGCCAGCATCCTTTCAATAGGCTTTCCAGCCTTTATATCAGCTATAATCGCCTCTATCGGGCTGGTATCGGCGCCAGCCTGTTGCATGGCGCGTTCATACAGTTCAAAATGGCTGCAGCGGTTACCTTCTTTATCTACGTCGCTTTCTTCCCCGGTAACAATTTCATTGATCAGGTAACGGGTAGCGGCATTGCCCACGGGTACCCAGGGCACGCTTACACAGGTGAGTTGTTGCTGCAGTCCTTTCAATAAAGACATGAAGTCCCATACAGCATATACATGATACTGCATAAAAGTGCGAACATCATCCAATGTTTGCAGCTCCGCGTATAACGGGTGTGATACTACTTTCTCCCTCCCGGAAGCAATCGTTTCCTGTATTTGTTTAATGCTCATCTGTTGTACTTATAGCCGGACTAGTTGCCGTATACCACCAGGAATTTTATACGCATCAGCTTCAGTTGCTCCAGCGAATAATCATTTTCAATCAGTTCTTCCCTGGCCAGGGCGAGACTGGAAGTTTCGCAGCCTTTGAAATACTCCATGATTTCATCCTGTGCATAATCATCCAGTTCTTCATCCAGGCAGTAATCGATGTTCAGTTTGGTACCACTGGCAACAATGGTTTCCATTTCGTCGAGTAACTGGGAGAGGGAGAGTTCCTTATTTTTAGCAATGGTTTCGAGCGGTATTTTCTTATCGATATTCTGGATAATAAATACTTTCATCCCGCTTTTATTCACCACGCTTTTCATAACGAAATCGTCCGGCTTGGTGATATTATTTTCCTCTACGTATTTGGTGATTACATCCAGGAACTGTTTGCCGTAGCGAACAGCTTTCCCTTTGCTCACGCCCTGGATTTTTTCCAGTTCCTGAACGGTAGTAGGGTATTGGGTGGCCATATCTTCCAGGGAAGTTTCCAGGAAGATAACAAATGGGGGAAGGTTCTTTTCCTTGGATACT
Source organism: Chitinophaga sp. W3I9 (assembly GCF_050434025.1). Taxonomy (NCBI): domain Bacteria; kingdom Pseudomonadati; phylum Bacteroidota; class Chitinophagia; order Chitinophagales; family Chitinophagaceae; genus Chitinophaga; species Chitinophaga sp. W3I9. Next base: position 731,112 of record NZ_JBNPWC010000001.1, on the reverse strand, counting down.
TTCTTGCGCAGTTCCTTCAGCATTTCAAACAATGCGGGGTCTGCAGATGCCTGTGCTTCCGCGGCGGCTTCCTCTTCCTCATCCAGGGTGTCTTCATCAAACTGGTGATTCAGTGCAACCATGATGGAGTAGGGCTTTTTGAGGAATTTGGCGCCCTTATCGGTTACTTTAAGCAGGCCGTATTCCTCAATATCTTTTTCTATCAGTCCTTCCAGCATCATCTGGCGCATCAGGGAGTTCCAGAAGTGCGCGTCAAATTCTTTTCCTTCTCCAAACACCTCCAGTTTATCATGACGGTAGGTGCTGATCTGGGGGCTGGTTTTCCCGGTGATGATATTGATCACATATTCGCTGCCAAAGCGCTCTTCGAGGGAGCGGATGGCTTTCAGCATGATCACCACGCGGTTTCTGACTTCTATTTTTTCTTTCGGGTTACGGCAGTTATCGCACTGGCCGCAATTCTCCGTTTCGTAATGTTCTCCGAAGTAGTGAAGGATAACCCGGCGGCGGCATACGGCGCTTTCGGCGTATGCAACGGTTTCGTTAATGAGCTGTGCGCCCATTTCACGTTCGCTGAGCGACTTATCGCGCATAAGGTGTTCGAGTTTCTGCACATCCTTATGGGAGTAGTAGCAGATACAATGTCCTTCCAGTCCGTCCCTGCCGGCACGGCCGGTTTCCTGGTAGTAGTTTTCCAGGCTTTTAGGAATGTTGTAGTGGATCACGAACCGTACGTCGGGCTTGTCGATTCCCATTCCGAATGCAATGGTGGCTACAATTACCTCAGTATCTTCATGCAGGAACATATCCTGGCGTTGTGCCCGGGTAGTAGGGTCCAGGCCGGCATGGTAGGCTACCGCTTTAACGCCGTTGGCTACCAGCATATCCGCCAGTTCCTCGGTGGTTTTACGGTTCAGCGTGTAAATGATACCGCTTTTGCCTTTATGCTGATGAATGAACTTAACAATATCCTTGATGGTTTGATCCTTTTTGCGTTTGGGCCTGATTTCGTAATACAGGTTTGGGCGGTTAAAGGAAGAAATAAAGATATTGGCCTTGTTCAGACACAGGTTCTTTACGATGTCGCTTTGCACCTTCGGGGTAGCAGTAGCGGTCAGGGCAATAATGGGCAGGTTATCGCTGATCTGGTCGATCATTTCCTTCAGGCGGCGGTATTCCGGCCGGAAGTCATGTCCCCATTCAGAAATACAGTGTGCCTCATCTACTGCGATAAAAGAGATTTCCAATTCCTTGAAGAAATCGAGGTTTTCCTGTTTGGTGAGGGTTTCCGGAGCTACATAGAGCAGCTTGGTTTTTCCCGCCGTCAGGTCGGCCCGCACTTTCTTGATCTGCGCCTTAGATAAGGTGGAGTTTAGAAAATGTGCCACATTGTCCTTACTGCTATAGCCTCTAACCAGGTCTACCTGGTTTTTCATCAGCGCAATAAGGGGTGAAACGATTAGCGCACAACCCGGCCTCATCAGCGCCGGTAGTTGATAGCATAATGATTTACCTCCGCCGGTTGGCATTATCACAAAAGTATCTTTGCCTGAGAGGATGCTATTTATAATTTTTTCCTGATTTCCCTTAAAGGAATCGAACCCGAAGTGTTCGCGTAATGCATCCATCAAACGTTCCTTAACAACAGCCATTGCATTCAAATTTTAACTCTAAAGAACCAACAAATGACGAAATATATTTATATGTTTTTTAGGGGACACGAAGTTACTTAAAAAAGCGCGGAGTATCAATATAAATTACTTGACCGCTCCAGTGCTGGTTAAAAAATGATAAATTTGTAAATCGACATGAAAAGGAATCAAACTATCAATATAGGACAGGTAGCCAGGCGCACAATTGCGATGGAGGCATCAGCTATTAATGATTTGCAGCATTTTATAGATGCAGATTTTGAAAGAGTTGTTGAAAAGATCGCTCAATGCCAGGGGAGACTGGTGGTGACAGGCATTGGTAAAAGCGCCATTATTGCCCAGAAAATAGTGGCTACATTTAATTCTACCGGTACGCCGGCCCTTTTCATGCATGCAGCAGATGCCATCCACGGAGATCTGGGCATGATCCGCGAGGAAGATGTGGTAATGTGCATCTCCAAAAGCGGTACTTCCGCCGAAATAAAGGTGCTTGTTCCCCTGGTGAAGAACTTTGGCAACACTTTAATTGCCATGGTGGGGAATACCAGCTCGTTTTTAGCCCAGGAAGCCGATTTTGTACTTAATACCACGGTTAGTAAGGAAGCCTGCCCAAATAACCTGGCGCCCACTACCAGTACGGCGGCACAGCTGGTGATGGGAGACGCCCTGGCCGTTTGCCTGATAGAATGGCACGGATTTACTGCTGCAGATTTTGCCAAGTTCCATCCCGGAGGCGCTTTAGGAAAGAAATTGTACCTTAAGGTCGGGGATCTCAGCAAACAGCACAAAGCCCCGCAGGTATCAGCAAACAGCTCATTGAGAGAGGTGATTGTGGAAATTTCATCCAAAATGCTGGGTGTTACTGCCGTAGTGGATGAAAATGGATTACTTCAGGGTATCATTACAGATGGCGACCTGCGCAGAATGCTGGAGAAAGATGTTCCTACAGCAGCTGTAACGGCAAAAGATATAATGTCGCTTCACCCGAAAATGATCCAGCAGGATCAACTGGCCATCAACGCTTTAGAGATGATGCGCCAGCACGATATTACCCAACTGCTGGTAATGGACGGTGAACGGTATCAAGGTATTATTCACTTACATGATTTAATCAGAGAAGGAATTATTTAGAAATGACACAGCTGAACAGCCATTTTTACGTGGCAATAATGGCAGGGGGAATAGGCAGCCGGTTCTGGCCCCATAGCCGCACAGACAATCCCAAGCAGTTCCTGGATATCCTGAATACAGGAAAAACCCTGCTCCAATGGACTTATGAACGCTTCGCGCAGTTCATCCCAAAGGAAAATATATTCGTGGTAACCCACCATCAATATAACAGCAAGGTGAGTGATCAGTTGCCGGAATTGCCCACAGCCAATATTGTGAGCGAACCATCCCGTAAAAATACAGCTCCCTGTGTTGCTTACATTTCCCATAAAATCCATAAACAGGACCCGTTGGCCAACATTATTTGTGCCCCGGCAGATCACCTGATCATGGATGGACCGGCGTTTACCAATTCCTGTTTAAATGCACTGCTGTTTGTGCAGAAAAACAGCGCCCTGGTTACACTGGGAATCAAACCTACCCGCCCGGATACCGGTTACGGCTATATCCAGTTTGAACCACAACACGTGGCGGATAACGTATACCAGGTGAAAACCTTCACAGAAAAGCCCAACCTGGAACTGGCCAAAACGTTCCTGCAAAGCGGTGATTTCCTCTGGAACGCCGGCATCTTTGTATGGAATGTAAAAACGATCCTGGCAGCTTTTAAACAATATCTTCCGGAGATAGATGAACTGTTTGAACAGGCTACACCCGCACTCAATACCCCCCAGGAAAAAGAGGTAATGGAGAAAGTATATCCGCAGTGTACCAATATCTCTATCGATTACGGTATCATGGAAAAAGCCAGCAACGTATATGTGATCCCCGCCAATTTCGGATGGAGTGATCTGGGTACCTGGGCTTCCGCCTATGAGAACCTCGAAAAGGATTACCTCGGCAATGCAGTACAGGGTAAAAACGTGGTGGTGATAGACGCGACCAAATGCATGGTGAAAGTACCTAACGATAAACTGGTGCTGTTACAGGGCCTGGATGAGTTCATCGTAATCGATACAAACGATGTACTGCTCATCTGCAAAAAAGAAAATGAACAACAGATCAAAGAATATGTAGGGGAAATCAAGCGCAACAAAGGCGAGAAGTTCCTGTAAATATTTTTGTGATTTTTGATATTGAAATTCAGATATTTAGTGGCTGAAAAGACTTTCTCACCAGCAGATGTCTGAATTTCAATATCAAAAAATCCGGCAATGATCTCAAAACTGCCCAACGTAGGCACCACCGTATTTACCGTCATGTCCGCACTGGCGGCTTCCCACCAGGCAATTAACCTCTCCCAGGGATTTCCCGATTACGACTGCAGTGATGAACTGAAAGCTATGGTAAATGAAGCCATGCAGCAAGGGCATAACCAATATGCACCTATGCCGGGCCTTCCGCAGTTGCGTAATGCTATTGCCACAAAAATCAGTAGTCTTTACCAGCAGCAGGTACATCCCGATTCGGAAATTACCATTACACCCGGGGGCACCTATGCTATTTTTACGGCCATTGCTACGTGTATACATCCGGGTGATGAAGTGATCATTTTTGAACCGGCCTACGACAGCTATATTCCCAATGTATTGGTAAACGGGGGAGTGCCCGTGCTCATTTCCCTTTCGTTTCCGGGCTACCGGATCAACTGGGACGAAGTAAGAAGTAAAATCACACCCCGCACCAGGATGATTATGCTGAACACCCCGCATAATCCAACAGGGAGCATCTTACAGGAAAATGATATGCAGGAACTGGAAAAACTGGTGGATGAGTTTAACCTGATCGTATTATCAGACGAAGTATATGAACACCTGGTTTTCGACGGCGCACAGCATCACAGCGTATTGCGTTATCCCGCTATTTTCAGGAATAGCTTTGTTACCTTCTCTTTTGGAAAAGTGTTTCATAATACCGGCTGGAAAATGGGCTATTGTGTAGCGCCGGAGCACCTGATGAAGGAGTACCGGAAGGTGCACCAATACCTTTGTTTTTCTGTAAATACCCCCATGCAGTACGGACTGGCAAAATTCCTGGAAATGCCATCTCATTACCTGGAGTTGCCGGCGTTTTACCAGCAGAAAAGAGACTATTTCCTTGAATTAATGAAAGGTACCCGTTTTACCCCGCTGGCCAGCCAGGGAAGCTATTTCCAGCTGATGAAATACGACCGTATATCAGATGAAGGGGATAAGGATTTTGCGATCCGTATGACCAAAGAATTTGGAGTGGCGGTGATCCCTGTATCTGCGTTTTACCAGGATGGGAAAGATGATCATGTCATCCGGTTTTGCTTTGCGAAGAAACAGGCTACGCTGGAACAGGCTGCCGCGCGGTTGCAACAGATATAAAAAAAGGAGACCGCTGATAACAGCCAGATCAATGCCTTTAAATAATTGATCTAACGTGTTATCAGAGTCTCCCTCTTTTTATGAAAAAGCAAATTTATTCTCTTCTATAAAAGGCGGACAGCTTAAACAGCTACTGCTGTTGCTCCTTCCGGTATGTTATTTTCCAGGATCAGCGTTTGCTCCATAAAGCTTACGATCCCGGTTTCTACGTCGTAAATCGCGCCTATAATACCTACTTCTCCTTTCTGGATCATTTCACGGAGAATGTTGCTTTGTTCCATAATGGCCTGCACAGAGCGTTGTACATGGATCGCGTTTACCGCTTCCACAAACTCGCCGTTATGGGAGTTGCGGTCCTGTTTAATAGTTTTCTCTGCAAATACAGCCGGGGCTATTTTGTTTAACAGCCCGGTGAGGTTACCCATTTCAATGGAATCGCAGGCACCCTTGATCGCGCCGCATTTTGTATGGCCCAACACCACGATGAATTTGGAGCCAGCTACCTTACAGGCATATTCGAGGCTGCCCAGTACATTATCGGAAATAACGGCGCCGGCTAAACGGATACTGAAGATGTCGCCCAATCCCTGATCAAAGATCAGCTCTGCAGAGGTACGGGAGTCCATACAGCTGACGATAGCCGCCATGGGCCATTGTCCGTCGGAAGTATCGTTCACCATTTGCAGCAGGTTGCGGTTCAGGCGAAGGTTTTCCACAAACCGGGTGTTACCGGCCTGCAGCAATTCCAGTGCTTTTTTAGGAGATATATTGGCTTGAGATATTTTATTCAGTGTCTTCATAATTGTCATTTTTTGAAATTGAAAAATGAACGGATGTAAGCATGGTTTCCGTTACGTTTTTACATTAAAGAGGTACCTGCCTTTAATTTAACTGCAGCTCTTTCAGTAACTCTTTATGGTTACCGGAAGAAATAGTGTGTACCTGCGGGGAATTCAGCCTCGACTGTTCTTCAACAGAAAGGTCTGGTGTATTTTGAATGTTGTACACGGATTTAAATCCCGTCAGGATTACTTTGATATTTTTTTGTGGCGCTTTGATGTCTTTGAATTCGCGGATGGTCTGCAATACATCAAAATCGATATAAGCAGTTTTGTGTGCATCAATCACCAGTGTAATATTTTCAGGCATATGATCCAGCGTAAGCAGGATGCTGGCCTTGTTCAGGAAAGAAACTTCCTGTGCCAGTTCCAGGCGGATGCTGTCGCCACTGTGGTATTTTTCCTTGCGGAAATAGTAAGAGCTTTTCATATTACCACGTAAAATGGCGAGCACACTTACAACCATACCCAATGCAATACCTACCAGCAGATCGGTAAACACGATGGCTAATACGGTTACAACAAAAGGCACCCATTGGTACTTACCATTTTTGAACATTTCCTTGAAAATGGAAATTTTGCACAATTTGTAACCAGTTACCAGCAATACTGCCGCCAGGGTAGCCAGCGGAATTTTATTTAATAATGCAGGGATCAGGGCCGTACAAACCAGTAATAATGCACCATGCGTCATTGTTGCCAGTTTGGTTTTACCACCGGCATTGATATTAGCGCTGGAGCGTACAATTACAGAGGTGATTGGTAAACCGCCAATTAAGCCACTGATCATGTTACCAATACCTTGTGCTTTCAACTCCCGGTTAGGAGAAGTATGGCGTTTCAGGGGATCCAGTTTTTCGGTGGCTTCCACATTCAGCAGGGTTTCCACGGAAGCTACTATTGCTATAGTAGCGCCGGTAATCCAAACATCTTTGTTAGTGATGGCGTTGAAATTCGGGAGCGTGAACTGGTTCACGAAATCACCAAAACTACCGGCTACCGGTAAAGTTACCAGGTGATTAGATCCCAGTGCCAGCAGCTCACTGCCGGAAAATGCTGTATTCAGCAATATGCCGGTAATTACTGCTACCAGTGGCGCTGGCACTACATTGAGCTTCGGGATCTTACTCCAGTACAGAATAATGAGAATGGAGATAATGGTGATCAATGTTGCGCCAAGATTAATGTGGTTAATCGTGGAAAGCAGGGCACTGAAAGTATTTTCGCCATCTACCTGAATAAAGTTGAAATCACCTTCCGAATCGGCATCATAGCCAAATGCGTGCGGTAACTGTTTCAGGATAATGATGATACCAATAGCGGTAAGCATACCTGTGATTACATTGGAAGGGAAGTAGTTGGCTACCGTTCCTGCTTTAATTAATCCCAGTATAAGCTGAATGGCGCCGCCTATTACCACGCTCAGGAGGAATACATCGAAGGCGCCAAGTTTGGTGATAGCCACCAGTACAACAGCGGTAAGACCTGCTGCAGGACCACTTACACTCAATTGCGAGCCGCTTAAAAAGCCGATTACCAGGCCACCGATGATACCGGAAATCATACCGGCAAACAAGGGCGCTCCTGAGGCCAGGGCAATTCCCAGGCACAATGGTACCGCAATGAGGAAAACAACAAGGCCGGCTGAAAAATCGCCTTTTATATTGGAGAATATTGATATTTGCTTGTTCATAAAATTTGCTTTTCCGTTGAGGGATCACACTTCCGGATAGCAGCCAATGCTGCAACCGTGGAAGCTACAATGATATAATAGTACTCCCCGTTAACGGCTACATACAGGTATCGCCTTAATGGATACACATAGCACGGGCAGTGTTTGAAAAAATCAGTAATAAATAAAATAGAAAAACAGCTGTTGTAATGACAACTGCAAAACGAAATTACGCGATGTGCGTATTGGGAGGAGGGGCGTGTATTTCCTGAGCAGGGTTGCTGGGAATATCTTCCATTAAATGATATTGTAAAATACCAAGAATGAGCAATGGGTTAAACTGGATCTCGTCAAACTGCTTACAAAATTTCAGCTCTTTCGCAATCTTTATATGATCGCCACCACAATCAACCGGGTGTTCTTCCACAATCTGATTATTAAACAGCAGCTTCCCTACTTCCTTGATCGGAAGCAGTTGTGACACCATCAGTGCCAGCAGGAATATGCCAATTAATTTCTTCATGTGTATAATACGCTTAATGCAAATGTAATAGAGGTTAACCATAAATAGTAAATAATCCCAATTAAAATAATGTTAAAGGATTTTAACATAAAAAGGCGGCCCCAACTGTTCCTTTCCGTTTATCCCGGCTGAAAACCGGTCATCATTATCCTATAACAAGTGTTATAACCCGTTTTTTCTACAAGGTCCGCATCTGGATTGAGTTTTGTAGGCTTTGCCGGGTAACGTTCTAAACAAGTTATTTTGCTTTCTATGGTATTGTGTATTGCATAGTAGTAAAAGTTTCCTATTTTTGTATCGTAAAGTTGAAAGAATAGCTATCAAACACTTTAATAACTGATCAGAAACCACCATTAGAAAAAAAACATTAAAGCTCACTTGCCATGAACATTGATAACACACAATCGCAGATGAGGAAGGGAGTGCTGGAGTTTTGCATATTGTCCGTCATTAAGCAAAGGAGAAGCTTACCCTTCAGATATCATCGAAAAGATGAAGGAAGCAAAGCTGGATATCCTGGAGGGCACTCTTTATCCTTTATTAACAAGATTGAAAAATGCGGAATTACTCACTTACCGCTGGGTAGAAAGCAGCTCAGGCCCCCCACGGAAGTATTTTTCCATGACAGATAAAGGGGAAACCTTTTATAAAGAACTGGAAAGTACCTGGAACGAACTGGCCAATGCGGTGCATCAATTAACACAAAATAGTACACCCCTGTAAAGGAAGACTAACCTAAAACCTAAAATCAACTGGTAATGAAAAAGATAATCAACATAAACCTTTCAGGCCGCCTTATCCCCATCGAGGATAGCGCGTATGAGATACTAAATCAGTATCTCGGGAGCCTGAAAAAATATTTCTCGAAAGAGGAAGGCGGGGATGAAATCGTGTCTGACATTGAAAGCCGCATTGCTGAAATATTCCAGGATAAATTGAAAAAAGGCGCTCATTGTATTACTGATGAAGATGTAATTGCAGTAAAAGCTTCCATGGGTACACCAGAGCAATTCGACGACGCTGCCGGCGAAAGCACTCAACAAACAAAGGAAGACGATCCGTTTGCAGGATATATTCCCCGCCCACGCAAACGCCTGTACCGCGATCCGGAAAATAAGGTGCTGAGTGGTGTATGTAGCGGGCTAGGCGCTTATTTCAACATCGATCCGGTGATCTTCCGTATCATATTCGCCCTGTTGGCGATTGGTGGCTTCGGCACCGGTATCCTTGTATACTTCATCCTCTGGATAGCAACTCCGTCTGCCGACACGGCAGCGGAAAAGCTGGAAATGAGAGGAGAGAAGGTGGATCTGAACACCATCAAGTCCACCATCCAGGAAGAATTAAATCATATGAAAGGCCAGGTGAAAAATGTAGGAGATGATATCCGAAATTTTTCTCAGGGCCGCGGCAAGCAGGTAGGTAGTGATATCGAACGCTTTTTTGTGAGCCTGGCAAGTGGATTAGGTAAAGTGTTGGTAGCTGTTACCAAAGGGTTCTTTTACTTCTTCGCTGTAGTGATGCTGATCTGCCTGATAGTGGCAGGAATAGCCATTGCAGCCACTTCCGCGGCCCTTTTTCCCATCAAGGATCTGTTACTCGGCGCCCCGGTGCAAAGCGCATTGTTATGGCCTGCAGTTGGATTGCTCATAGGCATCCCGATTGTTGCACTGGTTATATTCATCATCCGTAAACTCACCGGCGTAAAAGAAGGCAACCGCTATGCAGGTTATACCTTAACCTTCCTGTGGTTACTTGGACTGACTTTCGCCGCCATCATTGCTACGTCCTTTGTAAAAGATTTCAGAAGACCGGCAACAGAAACGGAAGCAATAGCCATTCAACAGCCATCGAAAGGCAAGCTGATACTGAAAAGAACGCCTGGTATCCTGTCTGAAATCAATGGCGACGACATCAGTTTCTTTGATGATCACTTACTGATCGCAGACGATACCGTATTGATTAACTACATCCGGATAAGGGTTGAAAAAAGCCTGACCGACAGTTTCTCGGTAGATGTATCCCGCTTTTCCAGGGGCCGTACCGTTCAACAGGCAAAAATGCTGGCTCATGATATAGCGTTCCACCTGAACCAACAGGACTCTGTATTGTACCTGCCGGAAGGGTTTTCCCTGCCGCCGCACTCCAAGTACCGCGGTCAGCGTATTACAGTAACCATTAAAGTACCGGTAGGAAAGAATATTGAAATAGATCGCGAAGTATACCGTAACTATGACTTTAGCCGGTACGACCGTAACGACAATGGCGACTGGGATAACGATTTCGATAATGACCAGCCCGGACCATTGAACCTGAAAATGACACCCGATGGTACCGACGACGTCAACGAAAAGAAACCGGTGCCGGAAAAGGCGAATACCGACTCTTCCAATGAAGGCTACCGTTACAAGGGACCCGCCGCTGAAAATGCAGTTAAAGCGGTGAAAAAGAACCAGCCCATCGAAGGCGATGTATCTTTCCTGGCTTATTCCCTCATTAACATGTTTCACAGTTAATCTATATAAATAATTAATTTTTAAAAAGATAAAGCGAAAACAAGCCACTGTTTTCGCTTTATCTTTTCCGGCAAATTACCATTCTGAGATTTTCCCGATCGGATCATTCCGCCGGCTGATTAATGTTTAACTTTGCATCTTCAGCAATTAATATTAATAAATAGGATAAGATAAGGAATGCAGGCTCCCATAAACATCGCGCTGGTAGGTAATCCGAATAGTGGTAAAAGTTCCCTTTTTAATGCGCTCACCGGCTTAAACCAGAAGGTGGGTAATTTTCCGGGCGTAACGGTAGATAAAAAAACCGGGATAGCTCAGATAGTATCAGGCGTAACAGCCAATATTATCGACCTGCCGGGAACTTATAGCCTGTATCCGAAAAGCGCCGATGAATATGTTACCTATGATGTGCTGATTAACCAGCAAAACGAAGATACCCCCCGCCTCGTGATCATTGTAGCGGATGCTTCCAACCTTAAACGTAACCTGTTATTCTGTTCCCAGATCATCGATCTCAAAATCCCGGTCATTATAGCCCTCACCATGATGGACATTGCCCGTAAAAAGGGTGTGGAGATAGACCTGGACGGACTGGAAAGGGAACTTGGCGTGCCCGTAGTAGCCATCAATCCAAGAAAAAATAAAGGGGTTACGGAAATCAAGAAAGTAATAGACCTGTCGATGCGTTCCCATTACAGCACTCCTCCCAGGGATTTTATTAATAACAACGCGCTGGCTAAAGACGTGATTGACGAAGTACGTAAAACAGTACCGGTGAAAAGTGATTACGGCGCTTTACATATAGCCGTTAACGTAGACGATCTGCCTTTTATAGACATTACACAGAAAAAGGCGATTCATAGCGCGCTGGAAACATACCAGTTTAATAAAACAAAGATCCAGGCCGAAGAGATCATGCAGCGGTATAGCCGGATCAAACATATCATGAAAGCGACGGTAGTGGAAAATGATCCGCTGCAGAAGCAATTGCGTTCTGAAAAAATAGACGACCTCCTGCTGCACCGTTTCTGGGGATACGTAATTCTGCTGGTAGTGATGTTCCTCCTGTTCCAAAGCATTTTCTGGCTGGCTTCATACCCCATGGACTGGATCGAAGGCGGCTTTGGCGCGCTGAGCGGATGGCTGAGCAATATCCTCCCCGACAATAAAGTTACCGACTTCTTCATCAATGGGATCCTGGCTGGTATCAGCGGTTTTGCCGTGTTTATTCCCCAGATCATGATCCTGTTTGGCCTGATCACCATACTAGAAGATACCGGCTACATGGCCCGTATCAGTTTCCTGACGGATCGCCTGATGCGGCAGGTGGGATTAAACGGAAAGTCAGTGATGCCGCTGATCAGCGGAGTGGCTTGTGCAGTACCCGCTATCATGGCCACCCGTACTATTGAGAATAAAAAGGAACGGCTTATCACCATTATGGTAACGCCTTTAATGAGTTGTTCTGCAAGGTTGCCTATTTATACCATGATGATTGCGCTGATCATCCCCGACAAGCGGATCTTTGGTATTCTTGGCCTGCAGGGACTTATTATGATGGGGCTTTACCTGCTGGGCTTCTTCATGGCCATCTTCATTGCGGCTATCATGAAGCTGTTTGTACGCATCAAAGAAAAGAGTTACTTCATCATGGAGTTACCAGTTTACCGCTCCCCGCGCTGGGCCAATGTGGGAACCACCATGGTGGAGAAAGCGAAAATATTTGTGAAAGACGCCGGTAAGGTGATTGTGGTAATATCTGTAATCCTCTGGTTCCTGGCTTCTTATGGTCCTGCCAGCAGAATGGAACCGGTACATGCCAAATATGAACAACTTCTCGCGAAAGTGCCTGCTGAATCTCCCGAAGCAGCGGTGTTGAATAAGGAATTTCAATCTGCCAAATTATCCAATTCCTATGCAGGGGTACTCGGTCATGCCATCGAGCCGGCCATCCGTCCGCTGGGATTTGACTGGAAAATCGGCATTGCACTGATCACCTCTTTTGCCGCCCGCGAAGTGTTTGTGGGTACTATGGCTACCCTCTATAGTGTGGGAGAAGATCCTGATAACAATAACGCTACCCTCCGGGAAAAACTGTCGTCGGCTACCTGGCCTGATGGTGCGCCGGTATACACGCTGGCCTCGGGGTTGTCTTTAATGATTTTTTATGCGTTTGCCATGCAGTGTATGAGTACGATGGCCATTGTAAAACGTGAAACCAAATCATGGAAATACCCGCTGATACAGCTTGTTTACATGACAGCACTGGCCTATGTGTGCAGTTTGATCATCTTTAATATCTTCAAATAATATCTTGTACATTGCAGGTATAGTTAACCATAAATGCAATGTTTATGAAATGGCTTTGTTACAGCTTTTGCCTGCTTTTTGCGCTGCCTGTGATGGCGCAAACTTCCGTTGATTCCATGCAATTGATGAAAGATGTGAAAACGCTTTCCGCAGATAAGATGGAAGGCCGGAAAACAGGTACCCGCGGCAGCCGTATGGCGCAATTCTATATCCTCGACCGCTTCAAAAAAATTGGGTTATCCGCTTATCACGATACCTACGAATATCCCTTCTATTTCCAGGAAGGAGATAAGAAAATCATGGGCACTAACCTGTACGGCTATATTCCCGGTAAGCTGAATACAGTGATTGTTATTTCTGCGCATTATGATCATCTCGGTATTACCTCCAAAACGAATGGGGCGGACACTGTGTATAACGGCGCAGACGACAACGCTTCCGGCATAGGCGGATTACTGGCAATGGCTGCTTATTTTAAAACGCACCCGCCCCGTTATACCCTTATTTTCGCCGCTTTTGATGGAGAGGAGGAAGGACTCCAGGGTGCTAAAGCCTTTGTAGCACAGGCCCCGGTGCCGCTTACACAAATCCGGCAGAATATTAACATGGATATGATTGCCCATAACGACAAAAATGAACTGTATGTATGTGGCACATTCCAGTTTCCGGATCTGAAGAAGTATACCGATGATGTGGCTGCGCGCAGCAGCGTGAAACTGATAGCAGGTCATGATAAACCGGAAAGCGGTACAGACGACTGGACGAAACAGAGCGATCAGTATGAATTCTTTAAACAAAAGATCCCGTTCCTGTACTTTGGCGTGGAAGATCACCCGGATTACCATCATCTCTCTGATGAATATTCCCGCATTAATCATTCTTTCTATTACAGGGCAGTACAGGCGGTGCTGGAAGTGGTGAAGAAGCTGGACAGCGATATGCCGGAGAACAAATACAGCGGCGCTAAAACGATGTAAAAATAAAGGCCGGTAGTTCCGCAAAAGAAACTACCGGCAGTAAATATTATTGGTGGATGGTTTGTATCATCCCTTTAAATTTAGTGGATTCCAGCCTGTTGGCGGGTGTTACAGCCAGCCTGTTTCCGTTTAATTTTGCCGCGCGTCCCAGTGAGCCGGCGTCAACTCCCATATCAATGAGTGCCGCACGTAATAACGGATCGCTGAAGGCGCCCCAGTCGAGCGAGAAATCATCCTCTGCTTTTATATCTGCCGGAAGGCCACTAAAATAATCACCTTCGTTAGCTGAGTTTTTTGTCTGGAAGTTAACCGCGTACATATCATATTTACCAAAAGAGATATTAATGAAACCAACAGGTTTGCCATAAGTGTTGCTTCCTACCAGCTTGGTGGTCATTACCGGTTTCAGCACATTGTACAGCAGTTCACTGGCAGATACGGTATTACGTGTACCCAGGAATGTAACTTTGTTTAAGGCAAGTGCGCCGCTTTTCTGGAACTTCGCTGTTTTATAGGTAGTGGCTTCGCTGTAGAAGATATCCGACCAGTTTACGCTGGGATAATAAGGCACGGCCTTCATGTATTTGAAGTAGGGGCCGTAATTATTAGTATTCACGTTGTTATTGAAATACTGGGAATACATGGTGGTGTTGCTTTTGGCCGCAGGCACCAGGATATTGGCAAGATATTCCGCCGTTTCAATCAGCCCACCGCCGTTATATCGCAGATCAATAACCACCTGCTTTACTCCTGCCTTTGTATAAGCGTCAAAAATTGAGTCTATCTGCGCTTTTACGTCAGATAATGCTACGAAGTTATTAAAAACAAAGTAGCCGATTTTATTGCCGTTAAAGTCATATAAGTGAGAATAAAGAATAGGATTCAACTTATAATCTACACGGCTTAAATTAAACTGCTGGGTAGTGTTGTCTGGTTTACGGAAACCCCAGGAGGCACTGGCACTGCCGAAGGCAGTATTCAGCATATTATCCGTAGTACCGTCGTTTACCCTGAAGCGGGTGACCCCATTTACGTCAATTAACTGCCAGCCCCTTTTAATACCGGCTTTACCGGCCGGAGAGCCGGGGTATACATACACCACAAACAAGGTGGAGTCCGTTTGATAGCCTACTTCAAAGCCCATATCGCCCGCAATCCCTTCCTGCAGGGCCCTGGAGGTGCCGCCATTGTCTACAAAGCTGTACCTGTCGAGGTTATTGCCGGAAGCGTCTTTTTTATAGGTTCTCAATGCGTTAAACAGCACGATCGGATTTGCATATTGATTGGGTTTGAACGTTGCCGAGTCGGGCAAAACGTCGTTCCAGAGGTATATATCTTTCGCGATGAAAAAGACGCTGTCGTTGACGGAGCCGGTTACGCCATCACCTCCGCGGTTTCGCGGGGTATTACTATCCTTTTTATTACAGGCAGACATCAAAAAAATGAGCACTAAGCCAGTGAGTAATGAGTGGTAAAAATTATTTGGTTGCATAGATCCTTTTTTATGCTGCATAACCGCTATGAATAAACGTTAAAACGGGTTGTTATTGTATGGGTCTGAAGTTAATGCCTTCAATACCCAGTTCTTCCGGAAGCACGCCGTTGTTTTTCAGGCCCACATTTACTTTATCCCGCCAGCGGATCTGTTCTGCAGCATTCAGTCCGTGATGGGTTTCCTGGTCGAAACGGTACTGGAGGCGGTTCATCTCCCGGAAAGACTGAAGGTACTGATATTGTATGATACTATCGTAGTCGTCGCGGTTCAATGCGGTTTGGCGGAGCTTCTGTTTAAACCGTTCTACCACCAGGCGGGTAATATCGAAATGAAGTTGTTCATGTGCCAGGGCATAGCTGTTCCTTGCTTCCGGCCTTACCCACGACGCGCTTTTTATAAAGAACACCTGAAGGTTTAGCGTGATCCGGAGGGTATCATTTACGAGGTTGCTGTTGCCCTCATAGGCAAAGCTGGTGTAGGAAACTGCAGCACTGGGGCCGTTGGGCGAAGGCTTTGCCTGAAAATCCTCCCATTGCAGTTTTCTTTCGAAATCATAATAAATAGTATCGGATCCGGGCGGTGCGGGCGTTTGTTTTTCTTCGAAATTCAGCTGTATGACGGTATAATGCCGGCCCTCCGGGCGTGGATTTTTATGTCCGGTGAACAATAGCAAAAAGCTCAGTATGGTAGCAGCAGACAGCATTATCGGTTAGAAGGTAATAAAATTAAGGGAATGGCCGGCTATCTGTTTCATGACGGAAAAATTTGGCGATTCTATAACATTTGAATACCGCTGTTTTAACAATCAATTCCTGCTGAAACGGTCTTTTTTCCGTAATTTACTAGCGACCAAAACAATCGCACTATGTACGGCGGTGGATATATTTTCGACGAACCCAACAGAAATCAGTTGCGGGAAGAACAGCAGCATGATGAGCCGGAAAAGCTCGCTGCTTTTGAGGAACGTATTGCCAGAGGGGAAAAGATAGAACCCGGCGACTGGATGCCGGTGGAATACCGGAGGCAGTTAATACGCCTTATTGAACAACACGCTCACTCAGAAATTATCGGGGCATTACCGGAAGGCACCTGGATTACGAGGGCGCCGGGCTTCAAGCGCAAACTGGCGCTAATCGCCAAAGTGCAGGATGAAATAGGGCACGGGCAGTTACTGTACAATGCGGCCGAAACACTCGGCAAATCAAGGGAAGCCATGATTAATGACCTGCTCAGCGGTAAATCCAAGTACTCCAACGTATTTAATTATCCGGCCGAGACCTGGGCAGATGTGGCTGTTATCGGATTTCTGATTGATGCCGCAGCCATTGTAAACCAGGTTGCCAATGCCAAGGGTTCGTATGGTCCCTATTGCAGGGCATTGGAGCGTATTTGTTACGAAGAAAGCTTCCATCTCAAACAGGGCCATGACGCGTTTATTGAACTGGCAACGGGTACGCCGGCGCAGAAGGAAATGCTGCAGGATGCCCTTAACCGCTGGTGGCAGCCTATTATGCATTTCTTTGGCCCTCCGGACAAAAGTTCCAGTCATAGTGAAAAACTGATGCAATGGAAAGTGAAAATGGCGAGTAATGATGATATGCGGAATCAATTCCTGGAGTCCTATGTACCTAAGATCTGGGAGTTGGGGCTCACCCTGCCGGATCCGGCGCTGCGCAAAAATGTGGAGACAGGCCGTTGGCAATATACGGACCCCGACTGGGATGAGTTTTTCCGGGTGATTAACGGCGGCGGACCCTGTAATATGGAACGGCTGCAAGTGCGCAAGTGGGCAGAAGAAAAGGGCCGTTGGGTACGCAAAGCGCTCATGAAACCAACAGAAAAACGGGTATTGCCGGTGGCCTAGGATGTGCCGGCAGAAATAGCAGCATCAGACTTTATCATTAAAACTATTCAAATATTCATGTCGAACGATTCTTTAGATCCCCGTGTAAACAGGCTGAAACTGGGCCAGGCCGGGGAAGTAGTGAAAGTGGAGGAGGGAGAGAACTGGAACATATACGAGGTATTTCACCAGGAGAAGAGAGGCGCGCATCATGAGCACGTGGGCTGTGTACATGCGCCGGACCCGCAGCTGGCGCTGGTATTTGCGAAAGAGCAATTTGCCCGCCGGAAAAAATGTGTCAATCTCTGGGTCGTGAAAAGTGCAGACATCCTGGCCTTTGATGTGGAAGATGAAGATATGTTTGCCAACAATATGGAGAAAACCTACCGGGATGCCAGTGGCTTTAAAGTGATGGAGAAGATCAATAAATTCAAACAATCCAAATGAACAACGCAGCACTAACAGATCTGATTATAAAAATGGCAGACGATGAACTGATTCAGGGACATCGTAATTCTGAGTGGACGGGATTGGGACCTGTGATGGAAGAAGATATTGCTTTTTCTTCCATGGCGCAGGACAAAATAGGCCATGCATGGGCGTTGTATCGCATGCTTCATGAAGATCTCGGAGGAAAAGATCCGGATACATTTGCATTTCTCCGTCCGGAGAAAGAATTCAAGTCGTCGCACCTGGTAGAGATGCCTAATGGTGAATATGATTTCAGCCTGATGCGGCACTTTTTATTTGACCTGGCCGAATCAGTCCGTTATGAAAGTTTACAGGACAGCAGTTATGAACCTTTCCGGCTATTGAGCAAAAAAGTAAAGGGGGAGCTGAAATATCATACGCTGCATGCAAATGCATGGATTATGCAACTGAGCCGGGCGGGAGAAGAAAGCTACGACCGTATGCAGCAGGCGCTCGACCAAACGATTGCACTGGCGGCGGGAATTTTTGAACCCTCGCAGCTATATGAAGAGGCTTTGATTGAAGACAAGGTATATCCTGGTGAAACGGCGTTGTACCATCGCTGGCTGGATCGGATTTACCCGGTATTGGTAAAGGCCTCCCTGAACCTGCCGGAGATAAGTGCTATTGTTCCGGTGTATGGCGGCCGTCATGGACTTCATACGCCGCACCTGCAGCCTTTATTGAGAGAAATGAGTGAAGTGTTTAACCTGGATACGGAGGCCAGCTGGTAAATGATGTCTTCCAAAACAATTACGATAGCCGATGTATATGCAGCACTGGAAACGGTGATGGACCCGGAGATCCCGGTATTGAGCGTAGTGGATCTGGGAATGATCACCGGTGTGGATCTGAATGACTCGGCGGTGCATATTAAAATGATTCCCACTTTTGCGGCCTGCCCGGCGGTGAGTTATATCCGGCATAACATTAAAACAGTGCTGGAAAAAGAACTTGGTATAGCCGTTAGCGTTGAAGTGGACAAACAGGAGCACTGGCATAGCAACCGGATGACGCCTGCCGCCAAGGAAAAGCTGAAAACCTTTGGCATAGCCCCTCCCAAAGTATTGACGGGAGAGGTAAGCGCAGAACTTATGATGGAGGTTCCCTGCCCGCATTGCGGCAGCGAACAAACTTATTTACGTTCTCCTTTCGGCTCTACGTTGTGCCGTGCGATCCATTTTTGCAAGAACTGCGGCCAGGTGTTTGAGCAATTCAAACCACTGGAATAAGCCTTATTTCCATGTTCCCGCTATAAATACCTATTTTTACACGCATTATGAAGTAGCCATTGGCAATTTATACGATGAAAACATGAGAATAGGCTTGTATTTTGGGTCTTTTAATCCTATACACACGGGGCATTTGATCATTGCCAATTACGTAGCGCACAATACTGATCTTGATAAAGTATGGCTGGTGGTTTCGCCGCATAACCCGCTGAAACCACAGTCGGCCCTGCTGAATGAACATGATCGCTTTCACCTGGTGGAGCTGGCCATCAAAGACGAAGTGCGGCTGCGGGCCAGCAACATTGAGTTTTCGTTACCCCGGCCGTCCTATACAGTGGACACGCTCACGTATTTGCAGGAGAAATTTCCAACACAGGAATTTGCCATCATTATGGGAAGCGACAGCTTTCAGAATTTACCGCGCTGGAAAAATTACGAACAGATCGTGAAAAATTATCCGATCTATGTTTACCGCCGGCCGGGGCATGAAATAACAGACACCTTTGGCGCCCGGATCGAAATACTGGATGCGCCTATGCTGGACATCTCCGCTACAGATATCCGAAAATGGCTGAAAGAAGGAAAATCTGTCCGTTTTATGGTACCTGATAATGTGATTAATTATATCTCCGAAAATAATTATTACCGCTGATTACCTTGTTCCGGGCGTATCGCGGACATCTGTATCGGTGGCCGGTTTCTTCTGCGCGATATCCCTTCTTTTTATCACAAACTCATTTCCGTAAATATCCAGCAAAAGGATAAACATAGAGATGAGTAACGGGCCGAAAATCAGGCCGATGAAGCCAAACAGGCTAACGCCAATGATTACACCGAATATAGTAATGAGGGGATGGACGTCTGCAATTCTCTTTGCCAGCAACATCCGCGCAACGTTATCGGAGGTGCCCACCACGCCGAATCCGTACACCAGCACCGCTATGCCCTGCCAGGTGCTGCCGGAAGCCAGTAAATAAACTCCCAGTGGCACATACACAGCGGCGGCGCCTATCACCGGCAGCATTGCGGTAAAACAGGTGATCACAAACCAGAAAAAAGGCTGGGGGATTCCAAAAATTAAATAGCCGATCAGAGAAATGACACCCTGTACCACCGCAATGAGGGGGATACCTACGGCATTGGCAATTACCAAAGTGTTGAACTCTTTACCCAGTCTTTCCACATTTTTATCTTTCAGGGGAATATACTCATAGAGGTTCTCTTCCATTTTCCGGCCGTTTACCAGCATAAAATACAGCATGAAATACATCAGGGCAATGGTAGTAAGCGTATTGAAGGTAGCGCCCAGGAACCCGGGTAAAAAGGCGGTGATATTTTCCTGTATTTTCTGCAGCCGTTCTGCGGTGAGCAGGCCGAATCCCAGGCTATTTTCCAGCCGGGCATTAGTTTGTTTGAGGCTGTTGATGAGTTCTGTGGAGTGGTTGGCGGCATAAGCGGCTTTGGCCCCGAGCATGTTTATCAGCATGCCTATGGGCAGCAGGATCACCAGGAAGGAGAGTACCATCAGCAGTGCAGCGGCAAGATTTGTTCTCCACTTACGTTGTTCTACCAGTTTGAACATCCATTTCCTGCTGATTACATACAGGGTAACAGCCCCCAGGAAGCCGGGAAAAAAGGTGAACATCTCCATAAACAGGAGCACAGCAAGAAATAGGATCAGGAGTAAAAAGCCAATTTGTTTAAGGCGGTCGTTGTCAAGATAGCTCATAGTACATAATATCGTGTAATTATCCGGTATGTCAAAAAACAGACCGGCCGCACCGTTATACTTTTATAAACCCTAAACAAAATTACGGAGAGCTTGTTCTTATTTGGCGGAGGTTTAACACAGCTTTTTATTCAATTGTCATTTATGGAATAATGTTTGTTGCACCTCTGTTACCAAAAAAGAAAACCTAATTTATAACATCTTAAAAACCTTTAGTTATGAGTAACAGTTCCAAAGCCGTGGTTTCATTTATTGTAGGTGCAGCCGTGGGCGTTGCAGTAGGGTATTTCCTCAATTCCGATAAAAAAGATGAGCTGGTAGAAAAATTAAGAGATCAGTCTGAAAAGCTGAAAGAAAAATGGAGAAAGAAGAAAGATCAGTTCCAGGATGAGTTAGAGAATGAGTTGGCATAACCCCATTTGAATAAATTGATTTGCATGGAAGATAATTTCAGCAACTATTTTTCCCAAACGGGAAAAGTAGCCAGGGAATACCTGGAAACCAGACTGGACCTGATTAAGCTCCAGGCAGCAGGAAAGCTGTCAAAAGCGTTGGGATTGTTTTTCTCTCTTTTGATGGCTTTCCTGCTGTTCTTTTTTGTGATTGTGTTCCTGGGCATGGTAGTAGGCTTCTGGATCGGGGAAATGACCAATAGTTTTACCATTGGTTTCAGCTGTGCTGCAGGATTATTTATATTGTTATTCCTGGTTATTTTATTGTTCCGTAAGCAGCTGATACAGCGGCCACTGGCTAAATTGCTGATTACTGAACTGGTAGATGAAATTACGGACCAGGATGAGCATTCCAATCATATTCACAATCAGCGGGCAAAGGAACATCCGGAGCAACCTGTAGATCCGGGGTATGTTCCTGATGAAGAAGCCACTGAAAACACCATGAAAGGATAAACAATGATAAATGTTTACACATGAGTAAGAAAATAGACAGCTTCGAATCACTGGAGCTGGAAATTACCCGGCTAAAAATGAAGTCCAGGCAGTTGGAAAATGAAATGGGAAACAGGGTGGATTTTTTCAGGGACAACTATAAAAAGATGGCCCTGAATGCTGTTATCCCCGGTAGCGCAAAACATAGCGGTGCCCTGAACGTAGCCATGAATGTGGCTAAGATGGCCTGGGGAAGTGGTAAATTTAAGAATTTTGCTACCGGGGCATTAATGACAGCACTTGAGTTTATAGGTGTTCAACTAGGTATCAACCTGTTTAACAAGGTGACGAAGGGTCGTCGAAAAAAGAAAGAGACAGTGGCTGAATAAAGGAAATCGGTTTCGGCAGGTATCCCATTACAATTATATCCGCGTTATCTGCGTCGGATCCTTTAATAAATCCACCTGCGCCATTATCCAGCATAAATGATATGCGCAGGGAAACGGTAACAGTTTTCCCCGAAGGATCCGCTGCAAAGGTAGGGAGCTGTTCTAAAACACGTTTTACCTCATCGCCAAGTGCTTTATCCGGCGTTTCCAGCAACTCTATATTATTGATGACACCGTTGGGCTGAATTTTATATTGCAGCCTGACCACACCGGCCGTTTTGCTTTGCTGGCTTGCCCTCGGATAGCGGACATTTTTTGCAAACACCTTGCGGTATGCGTGCTCTCCACCTGGAAAGCGATTCAAAAAGGTGGAGTCGGTAGTAATCCCTTTAGTGGCTCCATTACCTTCTGCCAATGCAAGGTCCTGCAGGTGCCGGGGGCAATTCTTCATTGGAAAAGGACCTATTCCGCCTTCCTTCTCAGCACAATAAAAGAAATAAGGTGTAAACGGAACTTCCATTGTTTCCCGCATTGACCAGGTACCGGACACCAGTTTGAAATCAATTGCTGTGATTTCCCCGTTCTTATTACGTTTGAGGGTCGGGATGTTCAGCGTTATACCTTTTTTTTCCAATGCATCCTTCATCTCCGCGAAGTCCTTATCAGAAGTTAATGGCGTAACCACTCCATAGAGCCGGTCGTTTTCTGTGGCCAGGTATTTAGTGCCCGCGTCGTTTTTTGATGATGGAGAAGTGGCCGCCAGAAGGCCCGCTGCCAGTGCAAATACCGGCAGCAGCAGCAGGTACCGCCAGGTACGTAGCCGGGGTGATTGGGTTTTGTTGATCATGAGTATTCTGTTTTTAATGAACGATTTACTGAAATGATTCACGATGGTTACGCGGCTGCCGGCCAGGCCTATCTTCAGTAAACTGTACTGGTAGGCATCCGGGGCGTCGGTGGTTTGGATGACGGCTTCATCTGCCAGGAACTCCAGGTTCAGCTGCAGCGCTCTTTTACAACGCCATGCAAAGGGATTGATCCAGCAAATGCAGCAGTAGAGGGCTGATAGCAGCATATCAGCAGAGTGGTATTGCTGTACATGCGCTTCTTCATGTTTGAGAACATGTTGCAATTCCGTATGGGCATGGGCGTTAGGATCGAAGAAAATGGTTCTCAGAAAAGAGAAGGGCGCTGTTATTCCGGAAAGCTGTACATAACGTATGTTATTACGCATGTATACATTGCCTGCCCGCACCAGGCGGCGGATCTTTAAGAGCTGCAGTATGTGCAGCAACAGCAGGAAAGCAGCTATTGCTATGTATGCTGCTACCAATATGGTACCACCGTGTTGCATCAGCGGGTCCCACCAGTGGTGTTCCACTGCGACACCGGTTACCGGCGTAGATGCGTGCGCGTTATCACTAAAGTAAACGCTTACCGGTGTTGCGGCTTCTGTTGATTTTTGCGTCCATTGCCATGCAGGGAGGGGAAGCAGCGGCAATATCGCTGAGAATATGAAAGCGCTCAGCAGAACGATCCTGTTATACCGATAAAATGTTTCTTTTTTAAAACAGCTGATATACAGGAGATAAAAAAGCGTCATTGCACAGGATGCTTGCAGAATATATATAAACAGGGTAGGCATACACGTTATTTTTTATCTTTTTCGATCATCTTTACCAGCGTCTTCATGTCTTCCGCACTGATTTTTTCTTCCTTAGCGAAATAAGCCAGCATATTGAGATAGGAGTTATCAAAGAAAGTGTTGAGTACCTTTTTCATAAAAGTGTCTTTATAACTTTCCTTTGCAATGGTGGGGTAATACTCGAAGGAGCCACCATATTCATGATGGGCGAGATACCCTTTATCTTCCAGTCGCTTCATGAGCGTAGCAATGGTGTTGTAATGCGGCTTCGGGTCGGGGAGTTGCTCGATGGCATCCTTTACAAATGCTTTTTCGAGATCCCACATTACCTGCATTAATTCTTCTTCTTTACGGGATAGCTTTTTCATAACACTAATCTATAACTATTTCTGTAGTTTAAAAACTATTTTTGTAGTATTAAACTATAAATATAGTTAATAGATTGAATGTCAATGAGAAAAAATTTCTGCAGCAGGTGATTATCCCCAAACTTTGGTGCCTTCACTGCAGTTAGCGCAGATATCTATGTTTTTGCGGGTTTCGAGGATTTGGCTACGGAAACGGATATACTCTTTATTATGCCACAGTGTTTTGAAGGATTCTTTTTTCAGATCGCCCAGCCTGTGCTGTGCATCTTTGTCGAAGCAGCAGGGTACTACCAGGCCATCCCAGGTAACCACCGGGGAATGCCACAGGCGCCAGCAATGATTGCTTAGCTTGTTTTTTATGGCGTAGGTACCATCTTCGTTGCGATGGTAGCGGGAGTATTTATCGATGGTAGGAATTAAGCGGTTGCCTTCTTCATAATCATATACCTGCGCAGTTTTAAACCGCACCTGGTCTACGCCTATTTCCTTGGCCAGCCGTTTAATATCTTCTATCTGGTGTTCATTAGGTTTTACTACAAGGAACTGGAAAAAGACAAAAGGCTTGGACGAATTCAGCTCTTTTTTCCATTTTACGATGTTTTTTGCACCCTGGATCACTTTATCCAGGTGGCCGCCTACCCGGTACTGCGTATATACGTCCTGGGTAGTACCATCGATAGAGATGATGAGCCTGTCCAGTCCACTTTCCACTGTTTTCTTCGCATTGGCGTCTGTGAGGTAGTGGGCGTTGGTGGAGGTAGCGGTGTAAATTCCTTTATCGGCCGCATATCTCACCATGTCCAGGAAACCGGGATTGAGATAAGGTTCTCCCTGGAAGTAAAAGATCAGGTATAGCAGTTCTTTGGAAATTTCATCGATCGTTTTCCTGAAAAAGTCCTGTTCCAGCATGCCGGTAGGGCGGGTAAAGGCCCTGAGCCCGCTGGGGCATTCGGGGCAACGGAGGTTGCAGGACGTAGTAGGTTCAAAAGATATAGAAATAGGATAGCCCCACTGAACCGGTTTGTTGGTCCACTTGCTCATGAAATAGCTTCCAAGTACTTTGCCGGCATTTAAACCGCGGCGCAGTGTAAACTTTGAAAACAAATTAAGGGTATCCTTCAGGTTAAAATCGGGCATAAAAAATCACTTGACCGCTGTAAAAGTAGCTTCTTTAAACAAATTATAACCTATACTTGCTGTAAAAAATAGGACTGCCGGCATTTATTACAGCATCCTTACCCAATTACCCTGCAACTAACAGAAGCAAAAGTGAAAAGCATCCGGATCCGATTATTATTAATATTACTGGTAGTACTGGCCGCAGTGGCTTATTTATGGTGGCGCCAGCGGGAAAAGCAAGTGAAATTTGTACGCTATGAAGAGTTTGGAATTGACATGCCGGTGAATTATAAGATACATGGGATAGATGTTTCTAAATTTCAGAAAGACATCAACTGGGCGGCAGTAAAACAAATGCAGGTAGATAAAATTCGTATATCCTTTGCCTTTATAAAAGCCACGGAAGGTATTACACGGCAGGACGCCGCCTTCAGGATAAATTGGGACAAGGCGGGTAAGGCTGGTTTAATCCGGGGCGCCTACCACTTCTTTTATGCTACCCGTGACCCGTTGAAGCAAGCCATTAACTTCCACAATGTGGCCGACCTGCAGTCAGGGGATCTTCCGCCGGTACTGGATATCGAAACCAGCAACAACCAGCCTGCCGCCGTTATCCGCAGCACGGCGAAAATCTGGCTGGAGGAAATGGAAAAGGTATACAAGGTAAAACCCATCATCTACACTAACATTCATTTTTACGAAACCTATCTTGGCAGCGAATTTGACCGCTATCCTTTGTGGATCGCGCATTACTATCAGAAGGAGCGGCCGCGTTCCGACAGGGCCTGGTTGTTTTGGCAGCACAGCGACATCGGCCGGGTAAACGGCATCCGGACCACTGTGGATTTTAATGTATTTAAGGGCGACAGTACAGACCTTGCCAAACTGTGCATACCTTAGTAGTGCTGATATAAAAGATTATGGAAGAAGAACAGGAAAAACCGGCGCCGGATCCCAATAAGATGGATTATGAGTTGTTTCATTTCCTCATAAAAATAATGCGGACCATCTTTATTGGCTTTTTCTGGTTGATGATCAATGTATTCCTCGGGTTGTACCTCGGATTTGCTGTGCCGGAGGAGTCTACTCCTGGCAGGATGATCTTCTTCTACAGCTGGTTTGGCGTTTCCATGGCAGCCTATCTTTACTTTGTATGGCGTATGTGGCGCAAAAAGATGAGCGCCCCCTGATTAGTTGGCAACAGACCTCCTGCCCAATTCCATTGTCCAGTCGTTGTTATAGCGGCCAATGCCGATCTCTTTAAAATTAGCATCCATCATATTGTGACAATGTTTCGGACTGTTTAGCCAGCCAAGTATCACGGCTTGTTCGTTCAGGCTGCCGGTAGCTATATTTTCTCCATAATAGGTCCATTTGTATCCGGCTGCATCCAGGCGGGAACCAGGTGTGGAACCATTGAGCCCGGTATGGTCGAAATATTTATTCAGTACCATGTCTTTGCTGTGGTCATAAGCCGCTCTTTCCAACAGGCCATTCCAGGTAAGGGCGCCTACAGGAGGCATCGATTCTGTACCGCAGTTACAGCCACGGTTGCGTAATCCGTTTACCAGCAGTAAGAGGGCGTTGCGGTCCACTTTGTTTTCGGGCACCACCGACGTATCTGCAGGAGGTGTTTTTTCCGGCGTATCCAGTGTCAGGTCAGTCTTTTTAGTACAACTGCAATAAATAACAACAGCCATCAGAGCGGTGGCAACGCGCATAATTTTCCCGGGCATAACCAGTAATTAGTTATAGTAAATAGATACCGGGTTCTAAACAGGACTTGGATTAAAACTAAAAAATTGGCTTTAGGCAGGAACTTGATTAAAACTACTCGTGGCTGATCAGAGGTTACGGGTTAAAACTTGTTTGAGGCATCGAAGATAGTGTGTAGATATGAGATAATGATCATAGTTTTTGTAAATCTAATGTTAATCAGAACTGCAATATTTCCGCAGCCGGTGTGTTGTTATTCTTTCTCACTGTGCATCAGGGTTTTGTGGAACTGATGCCCCGGACACCCTTCGCCAGCTCGTCAAAATGGCCTGTTTTGAGGGTGGAATAGTGTTTGTGATTCCCATGGTGTATCTCCCATATTTTCATCTTCAAAAAAAGAGATTATGAAAAAGAAGGAAACAGATCATACCGGTGAGTATCATGACAGGAAGAAGAAACCGGTAGACATATTAGACCAGGATAAAGGCACTACTAACCGTAATCCCTTACATGGCGATTTGTCTGATAAACCTGAAAAGGAGAACAAAGCGGTGAGGGATAGTGAAGCCAGTAAGAAATCAAAGCATTGAACATTTTACCATATCAGATGAAAACTTTTAAACTTTACTTCTAAAGAAAAAGAAGTCCAGAACTTCTTTAATGTTGTGGTGTATAGCGGCCATCCTATTCCTGGGATGGTTTTTTTTAGCTGCTATGGTCAGCAATAATTTTCCATTGTCCTTTTATTTTTTGTAAGATGAGGCTGAAGTGGCCCTGTAAGTCGCCTATAGTCCTTTCCAGGTGCCATTTCCCGATTAAGAGGTAGGTATCGGAAGCCAGGGGCTTGAATTCCAGCAATTTGAAATCCAGTTTGCCCATTGCCGCGGCGTCCGGATATGTTTTTTTATAGCGGTCCAGCGTGGCCTGCCACCCATAGGTAACCCCGTTTTTACCGATGAACAGCAGGGAATCGGAATGCCAGTAAGTAGTCATGAAGCCGTCGATATCTCCTTTATTCCAGGCGGCCGTTTGCGTGGCCATGAGTGCAGCAATCTGTTGCTGATCGGCGGGCAGGGCTTTCTGCGCGTGAGCGGGCATTCCGGCTAAAACCCCCAACAGGGTAAGGAACAGTATAAAACGCATGGTGAATTTTTAGCAAAAGATAAACAGTTTTTCCGATGTAACGCAATGCCTATTATAGTAACTTTGCAGCACTATTGAAAAAGCACTCATTCAAATTATATTTTAAAATCAACAGTTTATGCCCGGATATGAACTATTTGGAGCCGAGGAAAGGAAAGAAGTAAACGACGTACTGGAAACAGGAATAATGATGCGTTACGGATTCGACGGTCCGCGTAAAGGCATCTGGAAAGCAAAGGAGCTGGAACAGGCTATTTGCGATAAACTGAATGTACAGTATACCCAGCTTGCCTCCAGTGGTACGGCCGCGTTAACCACCGCTATGGCTGCCCTGGGATTGGGCGCAGGCGATGAAATCATTATGCCCACCTTTACTTTTGTGGCCAGCTTTGAATCGGTATTTTCCGTAGGCGCCACACCGGTACTGGTAGATGTGGACGATACCCTGACCCTGGACCCCAAAGCGGTGGAAGCAGCTATTACTCCCCGTACAAAGGCAGTAATGCCGGTGCATATGTGCGGCGCAATGGCCGATCTGGATGCGTTACAGGCCATTTGTAAAAAGCATAACCTGTTCCTGCTGGAAGATGCCTGCCAGAGCTTTGGCGCTTCCTATAAAGGAAAAGCGCTGGGTTCCATTGGCGATGCCGGTACGTTTTCTTTTGATTTCGTAAAAACGATCACCTGTGCAGAAGGGGGCGCCATCATTACCAATAATAAAGACATTTATACTAAATGTGACGGGTATACGGACCATGGTCATGATCACCTCGGGGTAGACCGTGGCGCTGACCTTCATCCATTTATCGGTTACAATTACCGTATTTCCGAATTGCATGCTGCAGTGGGACTGGCGCAGATCCGCAAGCTGGATACGTTCCTGGAAATACAGCGTAAGACCAAGAAAATATTCAAGGATGCACTGGCCACTGTGCCGGGTGTAACCTTCCGCCGGTTGCCGGATGAAGCCGGCGACAGTGCTACCTTCCTGTCGTTTTTCCTGCCGGAAACAGCCCAGGCAGCAAAAGCAGCTGCTGCAATGAAAGCCGCCGGACTGGCCGCTTTCCATTATTATGATAACAACTGGCATTACATCCGCCAGTGGCAGCATTTTAAAGAAGGGCATGTATTAACTCCCTTTGCAAAAGAACTGAAACAGGCAATGGAGGTTTACAAAACCAAAGAATTCCCTGCTTCAGATGATATCATCGGAAGAAACATTTCCACCCCGATTAACCTGGGCTGGAGCGAAGAAGAGATCCGGGAAAGAGCAGAGAAACTGGTGAAGGCAGTTAAAAGCGCATTATAATTGATCTGGTGAAGGCGCCGGGCAGCAATGTATATTTGTTGCCTGCGCCTTTGCAGTTAAAACCATACTACATGAGAAAAATAGCGTTGATACCTGCCCGTTATGGGGCGTCCCGTTTCCCAGGTAAAATGATGGCTAAGCTGGGGGATAAAACAGTGATACTCAGAACCTATGAATCTGCAGTAAACACCGGTGTTTTCGACGATGTAATGGTGGTGACAGACAGTGATCTTATCTATAATGAAATTGTAAGTAACGGCGGCAAAGCCGTTATGAGCAAAAAAGAGCATGAATGCGGTACCGATCGTATAGCTGAAGCCGTTGTAGATATGGAAGTGGATATTGTAGTGAATGTGCAGGGCGACGAGCCATTTACACAGAAAGAGCCGCTGGAAAAGTTGTTGAAGGTATTTGAAGGGGAAGAAGGAAAGAAAGTACAGGTGGCTTCGCTGATGCAGGAACTGAAAGATCCCGCATCCATAGAAGATCCTAATTACGTGAAGGTGGCGGTAGATAAGAACTTTAACGCATTATTCTTCTCCCGCTCCGTTATTCCCTATCCGCGGAATAAAGAGATCAAAAGCATTTACTACGAGCATATCGGTATTTATGCCTTCCGTAAACAAACCCTGCTGGATTTCACCCAGCTGGCGATGACGCCACTGGAGGCGGCCGAAAAAATTGAATGTTTGCGTTACCTGGAGAATGGCATTCCTATGAAAATGGTAGTGACTTCTTATATGGGCGTGGAAATAGATACGCCGGAAGACCTGGAAAAGGCAGCAAAACTTTTATAATACCTAACTAACACGGATATATGAAATTCAGGAATTTTAAAATGGTGGACTATGTAGTTTACGGCAGCGGATGTTTTGATCAGCTGGGCGAAATACTGGCCCCCAGGCGCATAGGCGATGCTCCCATGATATTCTTCGTGGATGAGTACTTCCAGGATAAGAATGATTTTTTGGCCCGTCTTCCGCTGGAAGGCAAGGACAAAATTGTGGTGATTGATGTGACCGATGAGCCCAAAACAAAAACAGTTGATAAGATCCGTGATGAGCTCAAAGCGGAATTCGGTATGGTATCCGGGATCATTGGTATTGGTGGCGGCTCTGTAATGGACATGGCCAAAGCGGTATCCCTGATGATGACCAATCCGGGTTCTTCTGCTGATTACCAGGGATGGGATCTTGTGAAAGTAGCTGGTGTATATAAAGTGGGTATTCCTACTATTTCCGGTACCGGAGCGGAAGTGAGCCGTACCTGTGTGTTAACGGGACCAACCCGTAAGCTGGGTATGAATTCTGACTTCACGCCGTTTGACCAGATTGTGCTGGACCCTGCGCTGACCAGCACCGTGGAGGCAAACCAGCGTTTTTATACTGCGATGGATTGCTTTATTCACTGTGTGGAATCGCTGGAAGGTACTTACCTGAATGCGTTCAGTAAATCATACGGTGAAAAGGCACAGGAGCTGTGTGAGGAAATTTTCCTGCAAAAGGATGAATGGGATGACGATGCCGACGAGAAACTCATGATGGCCTCCTATGCGGGGGGGATGAGTATTGCTTATTCCCAGGTGGGTGTGGCGCATGCCGTGAGTTATGGCTTAGCCTACCTGTTGGGTACCAAGCACGGTATTGGTAACTGTATTGTGTTTGATAAGCTGGAAGAATTCTATCCTGAAGGAGTGATAAAGTTCAAGCAGATGGTGAAAAAGCATAAGATTGATATTCCGCAGGGAATCACCAAAGGCTTGACAGATGAGCAGTTTGAAACCATGATCAATGTATCGCTGGGTATGGCCCCATTGTGGGAAAACGCGCTGGGTAAAGACTGGCAGCAGCTGATGACCCGCGAAAGACTGCGTAAGCTGTACGAACGTTTATAACAGGGTTTATAACATTGAAAGCAGGAACGGGCGGATCATTTCCGGTTGTTCCTGCTTTTTTAATGATGTTTGAAGAAGTTATCTGTTCACCGCAACGCAGATTCAGTGCGTAGTAATAAGTTATTTTGCTTTCAGAGGAAATTATCATGATCATACTAATAGTCATTTCGGGAATTGCGATACTGGTGCTTGGCTATCTTTTATTCGCGGCTAAACAGCAGCGGCGGGTGCAGGAAGCAGTGCTGGCGCAGCAGCAGCAGGCCTGGCAAGCCAGCCAGGCGGCCCTGCAGGAAAAATATAACCTGCTGGAGGCCCGGCAGGAGTACCTGCAGAATATGCTGGATGATAAAGGGATGTTAGTAAAAGAGAAGCAGGAACAACTGGAACGGTTAAACGAAGAGTTTTCGGTGCTGATGTCGGAGCAGGGCCGTATCATAGAGCAGAATAAATATCTCCAGCTGCAGTTGAGCGGGGAAAAGGAGCGGTTGCAACAGGTACAGCAGGATTTTAAAATCCAGTTTGAGAATATAGCGCAGCAGCTGTTGCACCGTATTTCCGGTACGTTCATGGAGCAGAACAAAGTGAAAATGGACGACGTACTAAAGCCGCTGGCAGAGAAAATTGATAACTTCCGCAGTAGTGTGCAGCAATCGCTGGTAGCGGAAACGGCGCAGCGCACCGAATTGAAGAATGAGTTGCAGCGGCTGTTACTGCTCAATCAAACATTGTCCAAGGAGGCGAATAACTTAACGAACGCCCTGAAGGCAGACACTAAAAAACAGGGAAATTGGGGGGAAATGATCCTGGAAAGGGTATTGGAGGCTTCCGGATTGGAAAAGGGAGTGCATTATTTTACCCAGGATGCGCAGCGTGACGAAACAGGGCAACTGAGGAAACCCGACCTGGTATTGCAATTGCCTGAAAACAGGCAACTGGTGATCGATTCCAAAGTATCGCTGAAGGCATATGAACAATATTGCAGTGCCACCAACGAAGAAGAAAAAAAGCATGCCCTCAGGATGCACCTGCAATCGGTGAAGAACCATGTAACGGAACTTAGCGCCAAAGCGTATCATACGCTATACAAGAACACCACCGACTTTGTGATGTTGTTTATTCCTATTGAGCCGGCTTATGCCCTGGCCATTATGCAGGTGGAGGAGGACTTGTATGATTTCGCTTTCCGTAAAAGAATCATACTGGTGAGCGTGCCGTCTTTACTGGCCACTTTACGCGTGATTGATAATATGTGGCGGCTGGATAAACAAAATAAGAATGCGGAAGAAATTGTGCGACAGGGAAGCGCCTTGTATGATAAGTTTGTAGGCTTTGCAGAAGATATGGGCCTGATCGGGGAACACCTGAAACGTAGCCAGAATGTTTATGAAAGCGCTATGAATAAGCTTTCCACCGGGAATGGCAATCTCGTAGGCCGCGCCGAAAGAATGCGGAAACTGGGGCTTGATAATAAGAAGGTGCTGCCAAAAGATTTGATGTCAGATCCGGCAGCAGACTTGTCATTGCCTGAGGAAGAAGAGCAGATTACCGTAATTCCTGCAACCGGGATTGCCGATGCAGATGTTAAGGAATAGCGTCTGCAGCCTTCCGTGGCTTATAAATGAAACTGAGATATAAAGTAGCCATTAGCGTAATGCCGGCAAATATATAGAACGTAACAGGGAAATTAGTCGCGTGATTATTATAGATGAAGGCTGAAAAGTAAGCCCCGAGGCCAATACCGGCTTCCATAGCAATATACATGCTGGCAAGCGCGCGTCCGCGGTGTTCCGGCCGGCCAAGATCTACCGTCCAGGCGGTAACGGCAGGGGAGTTCAGCCCCACGGAAATTCCATATACCACCGCTGAGGAAAGCAGTAACATGCTATTGTGCGCCAGTGCCATCATCAGCATGGAACCAGCCATCATCAGCGCTGAAATCTTTAAAACAGGTACGCGGCCAAACTGATCTGATACCCTGCCCGCCAATAGCCGGATCCCGATAGAGCTCACCGTAAAGAAAGTAAAGAAAAGACCCTTATTGCTTATCCCCAGGTAAGCGCTGAAATCCGGGATGATAGTGAGAATAGCGCCATAACTGAAATAAGTAAGGAAAGTGATGATCACCGGCGACCAAACCAATGGTTCAAAAACCTCACTGCCGGAGATCCTTAACAGGGAAAACCGGAACGGCTGTTTATTGGTAAGGGTTTCTTTCATACCTATGAGAATAACTACAGACAACAACGCAAACACCGCAGACAACTGGAACATGATGTTAATATTCCATCGTACTGCCACGTATCCGCCAATAGCCGGCCCCATAGCCATACCGATAGTACTGAATAACCCTACCATACCCATAGCCTCACCACGCCGCGTAACCGGCACCATATCGGATACGTAGGCAGAAGTGCCCGTAGGCTTAAACCCCGTAGAAAACCCGTGGAAGAACCGCAGTAACAGGAATGCGCCTACAGTACTGATTAAAGGATAAATCAGGCTGCACACTACACATACCAGCGACCCGAAAATCATAACTGGTACACGTCCTATTGTATCCGTAAGCTTACCGCTGAATGGCCTCGACAGCCCCGCCATTAAGGTGAACAGGCCAATAATATATCCTTTGTAATCCGCGCCACCCATCCGGGTAAGATAGGCCGGCAGCTCAGGGATCATCATATTGAAGCTGGCAGAAAAGAGCGCATTGCTAAGACAAAGTAGTATAAAATGCAGCGTGTAGATGCTTTCCTTCGACTGATACATGTACACAAAATTAGGAACTATGGTACAATTTTAGCAAAGTAATTGCCACCCCCGGCGATCTCATGAACAAAAATCAGCAGTAGCCTGTTTATATTAACCGGTTGTTAAATTATGATAATCATCATAGCCCGGTAACCAGGGAAATATTAAATTTATAGTAACCAAAAAACGCAATGATATGAAAGCAAACATTGGTGTTTCAGCAGAAAACACAAAACAAATAGCATTAGAATTGAATAAAGTACTGGCCGATGAATTACTGATTTATGCTAAAACACGCAATTCTCACTGGAATATCGAAGGAAGTAATTTCATGGAAATGCATAAGTTCTATGAAGCACAATATGAAGAGCTGCAGGACTTTGGCGATGAAGTAGCAGAATACATCCGTTCATTGGGACATTATGCAGAAGGCCGCTATGCAGATGTATTGAAACTGACCAACCTGCTGGAGTCGGAGTATTCCAACGATCAGAAAAAACAACTAAAGGAATTACTGGATGATCATGAAACCATTATCCGTAACCTGCGCAGGCTTATCGATGAATTCGATGAGAAATATAAAGATAAAGGAGCCGCAGATTTTGCCACACAAATGCTGCAAAAGCACATGAAGCTGGCCTGGATGATCCGCGCATACCTCAGCTAAACAGATCACTTGAAGTAACTGACGTGCTGGTGGCAGTAAATAACTGCAGCCGGCACGTTTTTAGTTTTCAGTAATTGGCTACATTTGTTGGTGTTCCCCTTCAACCCAAAAATTAAAACAATGGATAATACCACGAAAGACCTCCGCCTGGCAGTGCTGATAGACGCTGACAACATCCCGTATCATAATATTAAAGGGATGCTGGAAGAGATAGCCAAGTATGGTAATCCTACCTTTAAAAGAATTTACGGCGACTGGACAAAACCCACGGTGGTAGGATGGAAAGGGGTGCTCCTGGACTATGCGATCACTCCCATTCAGCAATACAGTTATACCTCCGGTAAAAATGCGACCGATTCCGCTATGATCATTGATGCGATGGATATACTGTATACCGGCAGGGTGGATGGCTTTTGCCTCGTATCCAGCGACAGCGACTTCACCCGGTTGGCTACCCGCTTGCGGGAGGCCGGAATGATTGTATACGGCATGGGAGAACAAAAAACACCCAGCGCCTTCAGGGCCGCGTGCGACAAATTTATTTACCTGGAAATTTTACAGGTAAGAGAAAAGAAAACAGATACAGAGAAAACCACAAAAACCACTAAAGATAAACGGAACAGCATCAGTAAAGCAGATAAGCAGCTGGTATCTTTAATATCCACCAGTATCAATGATATTGCAGACGAAGACGGATGGGCCTACCTGGGCGAACTAGGGAACCTGTTGCTGAAGAAACAACCGGATTTTGACTCCCGTAACTTTGGATTCAATAAACTGGTGCAATTGCTAAAAAGTTTTCCGGACTTTGAAATAGACATCAGGGAAAGTGGAAAGAAAACCGGGAAACTGGTATATGTAAGAACTGTATAATCCTATGGCACATAGAAAGATCAGCATCATTCAAGGTGATATCACGAAAGTAAAGGCAGATGCCATTGTTAATGCGGCCAACTCTTCGCTTTTAGGCGGAGGCGGTGTAGACGGCGCTATTCATCGTGCAGGTGGACCGGAAATACTCAATGATTGCAGGGCTATTGTTGCCCGGCAGGGAGGATGCAAAACCGGAGAAGCAGTAATCACTACTGCCGGCCGTTTACCGGCAAAACATGTTATACATACCGTAGGACCTGTTTGGAACAATGGTACCCGGGAAGAAGATATCCTGCTGGCCAATTGCTACCGGCATTCACTGGAGCTGGCGGCCCGGCATCACTTGAAAAGTATCGCTTTCCCCAATATCAGTACCGGCATTTACCATTTCCCTAAAGATCTTGCCGCGAAAATAGCCATGGATACCATCGTGAAGTACCTGGAGAAAAACACGGAAATAGAGGAAGTGATCCTCGTGTGTTTTGATGAAGAGAATTTACGTTACACAAGGCACTATTATAATCAATATATACCTCCCGAAGAATAATACGCTAAACATAGAAGGGGCCATCTCATTGAGATGGCCCCTTTTTATAATGCGATGTGAAAAACTATTGCAATTAGATCTTTGCGTACTTAACCCATGCGTAGATAAACATGGCAGCAAAAACGATAATGGCCACAGGAGCCAGGAAGCCTCCGATACTATCGCCAACTTTATAGAAGTTGGTGGTGTGTACTACTGTTAAAAGATTCATCAACATTGTATAATGATTTTATATTATTCCGGATGCAAATTAAAACTTTCAATGCATATTCCCAATCATACGGTCGGTTACCAGCTGGTTAATTGCTGAATGTACTTGTCCAGCCTTGCTTTGGCGAGAAAATTTTTTTCCAGCGGGCCGGCAAAAGGCACAGGGGTATCCAGGCTGGCGCACCGCATCACCGGTGCATCCAGGAGAGGAAAGCAGTGTTCGGCGATCCAGGCGCTGATTTCCGCGCCGAAGCCACCTGTCAGCGTGTCTTCATGCAGGATCAGCACTTTACCCGTTGCGGCCACTACTTCCCGGATAGCGGCGTAATCCAGTGGGAGCAGGGTACGCAGGTCCAATATAGCGATCGAAAGCGCCGGGTGCTGTTGGGCATACTCCAATGCCCAGTGCACGCCACTGCCCCAGGTAATGATGCTGATATCTTCTCCGGGCCTTACCAGCGCGGCTTTTCCTATTTCAATGGTGTAATAATTATCAGGTACTGGCCCACTGATGCTGCGGTACAGTGCCTTATGCTCAAAGTACAGAACCGGGTTGGGATCGGCGAAAGCTGCGGTCAGCAAGCCTTTTGCATCTGCCGGGTTGGAAGGGTATACCACTTTCAGGCCGGGTACATGGGTAAACCACGCTTCATTGGTTTGTGAATGGAAGGGACCGGCGCCAACACCGCCACCGGCAGGCATCCTGATCACTACATCGGCTGCCTGGCCCCAGCGGTAATGTATTTTGGCGAGGTTATTCACAATCTGGTTAAAGCCACAGGTCACAAAATCGGCAAACTGCATTTCCACCATGCTCTTGAATCCCCCAATAGACAGGCCCAGCGCAGCGCCGATTATCGCGCTTTCGCAGAGGGGAGTATTCCGCACCCTGTTTGTGCCGAACCGCTCCAGGAAGCCTTCCGTGATTTTAAAAGCGCCGCCGTAAGCTGCAATGTCCTGCCCCATCAGGATCAGCTCAGGGTGTTGTTCCATCGCCTGTTTAAGACCATCAGATAAGGCATTGATAAAGCGTTTTTCTGAAGACGGCCCAGAAGCGGCTACCGGAGCGGGCGCCGGGGCATAGAGGTCATTCAGCTCTGTTTGTGTATCGGCGAAAAAAGGGACATCGGTAAAGCCCGTGGCCACCTGTGCATCTATTTCATGTTTCAGTTCTTCCCGGATAGCGGCAATACTTTCTGCAGAAAGGATGTTTGCCTGCACCAGGAAGGATTCATATTGCGCAATGGGATCTTTTTTACCCCAGGCTTCAAACAGCTCCGGAGGCACATATTTTACGCCGCTGGCTTCTTCATGTCCGCGCATGCGGAAGGTCATGGCTTCTATCAGTACAGGTTTCTGTTCTTTGATGGCATAGGCCCTTGCGGTTCGTATGGTTTGATATACTTCCAGCAGGTTATTGCCATCTATCTGTACGCCTTCCATGCCGTAGCCAATGGCTTTATCCACCAGGTTGGCGCAATGATATTGTTCGCTGACGGGGGTACTTAATCCGTAGCCATTATTTTCTATCAGGAAGATGACCGGCAGGCCCCATACCGCCGCCACATTGAGCGCTTCATGGAATTCTCCTTCGCTGGTACCGCCTTCACCGGTAAAAGTGAGGGATACCTTTTCTTCTTTTTTCAGCTGGTGCGCCAGTGCAATGCCATCGGCAACAGACAGCTGGGGGCCAAGATGCGAGATCATGCCGCAAATATGATGCGGTTTGCTGCCAAAGTGAAAGGAGCGTTCGCGACCTTTACTGTAGCCGCTTTCACTTCCCTGCCATTGCTGCAGTAGTTTGTAGAGGGGCATTTCACGGGTTGTAAACACACCGAGGTTACGATGCAGGGGGAGTATCCACTCGTCTGCTTCCAGCGCCAGGGTAGCGCCTACCGCAATAGCCTCCTGGCCGATGCCGGAGAACCATTTACTTATTTTACCCTGCCGAAGTAACAGCAGCATTTTTTCTTCTATAAGCCGTGGGTATACCAATGCTTTATAGAAAGACTGTAATTGCGCATCGTTCAG
Source organism: Chitinophaga sp. W3I9 (assembly GCF_050434025.1). Lineage (NCBI taxonomy): Bacteria > Pseudomonadati > Bacteroidota > Chitinophagia > Chitinophagales > Chitinophagaceae > Chitinophaga > Chitinophaga sp. W3I9. The sequence continues at coordinate 692,846 of NZ_JBNPWC010000001.1, read as the reverse complement.
GTCTGACCGGTCAAAGTGCATGAATTGGCTTTTTAACAGGCAGTAAAGGTAATGGCTAATCGTTGTTACCGCCGGCAAGGCTGATCATAACGCTGTTGATGATGGTCATAACTATACTGAAAAGCAGGGCCCACCAAAAACCGTCCACTTTAAAACCGGGTACCAGTTTAGCGGCCAGCAGGATGATCAGGGCATTGATAACAAAGAGGAAAAGCCCCAGGGTAACAATAGTTACCGGGAACGTGAGTAAAATGAGCAGGGGTTTAACCAGGGCATTTAACAGTGCTAACACCAGTGCTAATATCAGCGCGGTGATAAAGCTATCTACTTTTACTGCCGGTTTCAGCAGGTAAGCGGTTAACATGGCAGCCAAAGCACTAACTAGTATACGAAGCAGGAAACCCATTGTAGATCATTTTACTAGTTAAGTTAGCGAAAAAAAAAGTGAATGGCAAAGTTTAGCTGTTGGCAGCCGGCATGTAATCTGCTGCCAACAGCTAAATATCAGTGGTTATATAAAGCTGTCTGCTTCGCGGTATGCTTTTATCAGTGCGTCTTCGCCTTCTTTTCCTTTTCCAGCCATCCCGTGTTCCATGCCTAGTACACCTTTATATCCTTTGTTATGGAGATGTTTAAAGATGTTTTTATAATTGATTTCACCGGTGCCTGGTTCCTTACGACCGGGGTTATCGCCGATCTGGATGTAGGCAATTTCGTCCCAGCACCAGTCCATTACAGGAATGAGGTTGCCGGTATTGCGCTGCATATGGTAGATGTCGTATAATATTTTGCAGGAAGGGCTTTTAACGGCCTTGCATATTTCAAAGCTTTGTTCAGCAGTACGGAGAAACAGGTCGGGGTTATCGCTCAGGGGTTCCAGCACCATGATGAGGCCATGCGGTTCAAAAATTTCCGCACCGCTGCGTAATGCGTCTATTACATGTGCGGTTTGAACACCGATAGGAAGTGTGCGTTCAAAGTAGCCGGGTACCACGGTTGCCCATTTGGCATTGCAGCGTTTGGCTGTTTCTACACTGGCTTTGCAGGTTTTAATAAAGGCATCTTTAAATTCCTGTTTGCCTGTGGCCAGGGAGGGCTTCCAGTTATTGCCGGTATCTACTACGAACACGCCCATGGTCATCCCTAATTTATTCAGGAGGTCGCCTATTTTGGATTGTTCTTCAGGAGAGCGTCCCAGCATGCCATTGTCTTCGATAGACCGGAATCCCTGATCGTGCATATATTTTATCTGGTCCAGGAAGTTACCGCCATTGGCACTGTTTTTAAACATGCCGTCATGCGGGCCATAGTTCATGTTAAACGGCTTTCCGGCCAGGCTGGCGTTGTTATCGCCGGCGGCTTGTGCAGTGTTGCTGATGCCTCCCATTGCCAGCGCTGAAATACCGGCCAGGGCGCCGTTTTGCAGGAATTTTCTTCTTTCCATAACGTTTGATTGATTATATAATTGACAGGGAGCTAAATTTAATCGCTTTTCTAAGGAAATACTAATATTGATGAAAATTTTTCAATTCATCAGCTCATTTTCGCATTCATAAAAAAATATTGCTTTCCCCGTTAGTTTTTTTTAGATTCACCCACTTATATTTTCAAACACGTTAGATGATTAAACCGTATGTGACCTTAATGCTGAGCGGATTGCTCAGCCAGGTTGTTGTTTTAGCACAATCAAAGCAGGCGTTCGAAGCTTATAGCCAGCAGATCCCCGGAACCGATGTTAGTTTTAAAATGGTACCTATACAAGGGGGAAGCTTTCAACTGGGAAGCCCCGACAGTGAAAAAGGAAGAAATAAAGATGAAGGTCCGGCAAAGAAGGTAAGCGTGTCTGATTTCTGGATGGGCGCCACTGAAGTTACTTTTGACGAATACGATATATATGCAGATGCGGAAAAGGATAAAACACCCACACCAGACGGGATGACCCGTCCCAGCCCGCCATATATTGATCTTACGCTGGGAATGGGTAAATCCGGTGGATTTCCCGCCAACAGCATGAGCCAATATGCGGCCCTGATGTATTGCCAGTGGTTGTATATAAAAACCGGTGTCTTTTACCGCCTGCCCACCGCGGCAGAGTGGGAATATGCCTGCAGGGCAGGTTCCACCACCGCGTATCCTTTTGGCGCCGATGCTGGTCAGCTGAAAGAGTATGCCTGGTTCCAGGGCAACAGTGATAATAAATACCATAAAGTAGGGCAGCTGAAACCCAATGCCTGGGGATTATATGATATGCTGGGCAATGTGGAAGAATGGACATTGGATCAATACGACGAAAATGGCGTAGCCAACGCGGCTGCTACTGATCCCTGGACACAGCCAACTGCTAAAACCCCGCGGCTGCTGAAAGGTGGCAGTTTCCAGGATGAAGCCCCGCTGCTCCGCAGCGCCGCCCGCCTGAAGTCGGACCCTATCTGGAACCGCCGCGACCCACAGATTCCTAAAAGCTCCTGGTGGAATGCAGACGCCCCCTTTGTTGGCTTCAGAATAGTAAGACCCGTTAAACAACCAACAGCAGCAGAAGCCACAGCATTTTTTGAAGAGATGATCGCAAAATATAAAGGTGCACGCTAGAAAGATTCAACATCCAAAAATCTAAAAATCTTATTCATTTATGGACAACGAAAAGAAATTCCACGGTGAAGGCCGCCGCGAATTCGTAAAGCAAACTACTTTGCTTGCTGGCGGTTTGCTGGCTATGCCTATTTTATCAAAAGCTAATTATTTCTCAGGATCTACCGGTGTTATCAAAATAGCCCTCATTGGCTGCGGAGGCCGTGGTACCGGCGCCGCTACACAGGCGCTCAGCACAAAAGAAAACGTGCAGTTGGTAGCGATGGCAGATGCTTTCCCCGACAGGTTGAATAACAGCTTTAATGATATTAAAGAAGCATTGGGCGACAAAGCCAGCCGGGTAAACGTTCCGGAAGGCAATAAATTTATCGGCTTCGATGCCTACAAACAAGCCATTGCGCTGGCAGATGTAGTGATCCTCGCCACCCCTCCGGGTTTCAGACCCATTCATTTTGAAGAAGCGGTTAAACAGGGGAAACACATCTTCATGGAAAAACCGGTAGCAACAGATCCCGCCGGTATTAAAAAAGTACTGGAAGCTGCTGCGGTAGCTAAAACCAAGAAACTGAACGTTGTAGTAGGTTTACAACGCCGCTACCAGAATTCTTACCGCGAATTATACAAACGCTTCCAGGACGGCATGATCGGTGATATGCTGTCGGCACAGGTGTGGTGGAACCAGGGCGCACTTTGGGTAAAACCGCGCAAACCTGAATATACTGAAATGGAATACCAGATGCGTAACTGGTATTATTTCAACTGGCTGTGCGGCGATCATATCGTAGAACAACATATCCACAATATTGACGTGGGCAACTGGTTTATGGGCGCCACTCCTGTTACCGCAGGAGGTATGGGCGGCCGTGCCGTGCGTACCGGCAAGGAGTTCGGTGAAATATTTGACCACCACTTTGTGGAGTACCGCTATGCCAACGGTGTAGTAATGAACAGTCAGTGCCGCCACTGGAAAGACGCTCCCAGCAAAGTAGACGAAGAAATTGTTGGAACAAAGGGCCGTATCTTCTGTGATAAAGCCCAGATAGTAGACCATAAAGGCAAAGTGTTGTACCAGTTTGATAAGAAGAAGGAAAACAATCCTTACCAAACGGAACATGACGAGCTGTTTGCCGCCATTGCCAAAGGCGAATACAAATTTGCAGATGCGGAAAGAGGCGCACAAGCCACCCTTTCTGCTATTATAGGCCGTTTGGCAACCTATTCCGGTCAGGTGATCGACTGGAATGTAGCGCTGAACTCAGGTCTGGACCTGCATCCTAAATCATACTCATTTGATGCGCAGCCACCGGTTATGCCGGATGCATCTGGTAATTATGCTTACGCAAAACCAGGGATTACCAAATATTTTACCTGATAAACATTACCAGGCAAAGAACGGATCAGGGATTTGGGGGAAGATCAATAAAATGGTCTTCTCACAAATCCCTGTTTCGTAATGCACAATTCGTAATTTCCATCTATGAAAAAATTACTGGTAGTAATTATATCCATCATAACCGGGGGAAGTGTAACCGCCCAGGTGGCAGCGATAAAGAAATGGGCGGAAGCAGAATTGCTTCATAAAATACCAATGGAGCAGGCACATGTGGGCATCTGTATTTATGAACCGGCTACCGGGAAATACTGGTATCAATACCAGGACAATAAGTTTTTCACCCCCGCGTCCAACACCAAGATCTTCTCGTTGTATGCAGGATTAAAGCTGCTGGGAGATTCCCTTCCCGCGGCGCGGTATTATGAAAATGATACGGCCCTTTTTGTAAAGGGAACGGGAGATCCGTCTTTTCTGCACCCGGACTATCACTATCAACCCCTGCTGCAGTTGTTGCAGCAAACCACTAAAAAGATTTACCTGGTACCCGGTGTGAATACCAACCAACGTTTTGGCCCGGGCTGGGGCTGGGGTGATTATGCCGACGACTATCAGCCGGAGCTGAATGAATGGCCCATGTACGGTAATGTGGTACGTATCCGTCACCAGGGGAATAGCAACAGTATTGTGCCTGCTTTCTATGATCTGGATATTGCAGAAGATGATACCCTGAGCGAAACGATCACATCGAGAGACGAACGCAATAATTTATTCTACCTGAAATACAACCCGAAGGATAAGGCATTGGAAAATGCGGAAGTTCCTTTTATTACCGGGTCTGTACAGGAGCTGCGGCAGCGGCTGGAAGACACGCTGCATAAACGTATAGGGCTGGCCGTTATACCACCGGCCGGCAACTTCAAAATACTGAATAGTATCCCGGCAGATTCGTTGTTTATACCGATGATGGAGCGCAGTGATAACTTTTTTGCAGAGCAAACGCTGATGATGGCTGCTTCCGCTTTGTGGGACACTATCAGCAGCGCCCGCACAATTAAGTACCTGCTTACCGGCAACCTCAAAAGCCTGCCGCATCCGCCGCAGTGGGAGGATGGCTCCGGGCTTTCCCGGTATAACCTGTTTACGCCCCGCGACTTTGTAACCCTGCTCACCCTGATGCGCGAACAGTTCCCGCAGGAACGCCTCTGGCAGATTTTCCCCACCGGCGGGAGGGGAACATTAAAGAACTACTACCAGCAACAGAAAGTACATGCCAAAACGGGTACGCTGAATGGCGTGGTAGCCTTGAGCGGTTACCTGGAAACTAAGAAAAAGAGAACGCTGGTATTCAGTGTATTGGTGAATAATCATCATGAATCCGCTACCAGTGTGAGAAGGGCGGTAGAACGGTTGCTCACGATGGTGAGCACAGCCTATTAGGGCTTTATGGTATAGGAAACGATGGTGGTGGTGTCGTGCAGCTGATCAGCTTCTATCAGTCCCACCCCTTTGCCGTAATAGCTGGTGGAGATGGTGCCCACAGAAACCGGGTTGCCAAAAACAATGGCATAGGCATCCATTTTTACAGCGATCACGGAGGCGTAGTTTTTGCCACCCACCGTTTTGGTGATATCCTTTTCTGAAATCGTAAATTCCAGGATGCCGGATGTGGTCACTCCGCCGTTGTTCACGGTGATGGTATCTTTCCAGCTGGTGCCCACGGGGACATTGTCTTTCAGATAAGTAAGCTCGAGGCTGTCGGCGCTGTAACCCTGGAAAGTAAGGATGCTGGCCACCTGCGTATAGATGCCATCTTTACAGTTGGAGCAGGTAAATACACTGTCGTTACCCACTTTTTTATACACTACACCGTTGATGGTAGTATCTTCTGAAACCGTGAGGGTGTAGCTGGTTGTGTCTTCGGAGCTATTTACGTTTATATAGGAAAAGGAGGAGCCGTTCGTATAGGGGGCATATTCGCAATTGCTGTTGGAAGGTAATGTACCTTCTCCTTCATCGCTCATTTCCTTACTGCAGGAGAACAATAAGGTAACCATTGAAAGGATAGCTATGAGAAAGTAACGTTTTTTCATAAAACCATATGGTTGATGTTACTATAACGTTTAAATAACGCTTCAGGGTATAAAATTATGCAAAAAAAACCGCCGGGCTGTTTGCTAGTGGTTTTTTTAATAATATAATAACCAGCTGCTCCGGTTAGCCGCTCAAATACTCATACGAGTAGAAATTACATTTATTCGTTTTTTTAAGGAAGAAATTTTAAAATAATTGTATTTGAGACATTTATTTTTAGAAAATAATTAAACTTTTCATGTTTATCTTACATAGACATGAATACCCGTTTCGTCGTTATGAAAAGCTAGTTAACAGACAAATTTTCATCATCTTCCAAAATCACTTGTAGCATGAACCCACGTTATGCAAAGGCTATGCTATTGCTATGCCTGTTTGCGACCACCAGCAGCGCCATCACTGCGCGCGCGCCATTACCCAGTGTATGGCAACAAGGAAATCTAACAGTTAAGGGAAAGGTTAAAGACATCAACGGTAACCCGCTGCCCGGGGTTACGGTGTTGGTGAAAGACACCAAGAAAGGCGCCACCTCCGATGAAAAAGGCAACTATGTATTAACCGATGTTAAAAAAGATGCGGTACTCGTATTCCAGTACATTGGCTTTGATGCACAGGAGCTGAAAGTAGACGGAAAGACAACCCAGAATGTTGTATTGAAAGAGAACCAGAAAACCCTGGACGAGTACGTAGTAGTAGGTTATGGTACACAGAAAAAAGTTACAAAAACCGGCGCAGTATCCTCTGTAAAAGGCGCCGAGTTACAGCAGTCACCTAACGTTAATATCTCTAACTCGCTTGTTGGCCGTATTCCCGGCATTATTGCCGTTAACAACAGTGGAGAGCCCGGTTACGACGGCTCCCGTATTTTTATCCGTGGCCGCAGTACTTTAGGTAACAGTAATCCGCTCGTTGTAATTGATGGTTTCCCGCGCGATGGTTTTGAGCGCATGAACCCCAACGACATCGAAAGTGTGTCCATTCTGAAAGATGCTGCCGCGGCCATTTATGGTTCCCGCGCGGCCAATGGCGTTATCCTCGTTACCACCAAACGCGGTAAAGGAGGTAAACCGACCCTGAGCTACGGCTTCAACCAGTCGTTTGTAACGCCTACCAGGCTGCCGGAAATGGCGGATGCGCCTACGTACGCCAAAGTAGTGAACGAAATTTTAAAGTATGGAGGAGACGCTCCTAAGTATACAGATGAACAGATCAAGAAATTTGGAGACGGCTCCGACCCGTGGCTCTATCCCAATACCAACTGGTACGATGCAGCGATTAAAAAATACTCTTTGCAAAACAGGCATGATCTGTCGCTCAGCGGCGGTACAGAAAAAATGTCTTACTACGTTTCCCTCGGATCCTTATTTCAGGACGGTATTTATAAAAGCAGTGCCACCAATTACAAACAACAGAACGTAAGGGCTAACCTCGATGCAGTAGTGAGTGATTACATCCGCCTGCGTTTCGACCTGGCAGGACGCCTGGAAAACAGGAACTTTCCTCCACGCAGCGCCGGTTCTATTTTCAGATCCCTGATGCGCGGCCGTCCAACAGAAAACGCTATCTGGCCCAACGGACTGCCCGGACCTGATATTGAATACGGAGATAACCCCGTTGTTACAGGAACAAATGCAATCGGTTACACCAACGATAAGAACTATGTGATCAATACCAACATGTCGGCCGTTGTAAATATTCCGGGAGTAGAAGGATTGTTTGTAGATGGTAGCTTTGCCTACGATCAGAACTTCGACTTCTACAAATCGTACATTAAACCCTGGACATTATACACGCTGGCAGATGCCAATGATCCTACGCATAAGCTAAATGCGGGTTCCAGGGGTGTAAGCGCGCCTGAACTAACGGAACAGTTTAGTACGCTGCGCCAAACCACTGTCAACTTCAAAGTGAATTATGTACGTTCTTTCGGGAAGCATAATCTCAGCAGCTTCATCGCCTTTGAACAGGCCACACTGAAAAATGATGGCTTCTCTGCAAACCGCAGGTACTTTATCAGTGATAAGCTGGACCAGTTGAATTTGGGTGGCGACAAAGAAAAGAATAATGCCGGCAGCGGCTTTGAATATGCTCGCCGCAATTACTTCGGGCGTATATCCTATAACTACAAGGAAACCTACCTGTTTGATTACAACATGCGTTACGATGGCTCCCAGAATTTCCCGGAAGGCCGCCGTATGGGGCTGTTCCCCGGCGCTTCAGCAGGTTGGGTATTGTCTAATGAAGCCTTCTGGAAAAAAAGCATCCGCACACTGGACTACTTTAAAGTGCGCGCGTCCTGGGGACAAATGGGTAATGACCAGATCGATCCGTTCCAGTACCTGAGTACCTATGGATTCAGTGCCGGTGGTGTAATGCTGGGCGGAGACCTGAATAAAGGCCTTTACCAGCTGCGGTCGCCCAACGAGTCTATTACCTGGGAAGTAGCCAACAACTATGATTTCGGTATCGAAGCAAAAATACTGGGAGATAAACTGGCCTTTGAAGGAGATTACTTCCTGACTAAAAGATCCAATATCCTCGCCAGCCGCAGCCAGTCGATGCCCGGCTATACCGGTATGACCCTGCCGCAGGAAAATATTGCCAAGGTGGAAAACAAAGGGTTTGAACTGGTGCTGAGCCACAAGAACGACATCAAAAAATTCCATTATGAAATTATAGGAACCGTTACCCACGCAGAAAATAAAGTACTGTTCTTCGACGAAACGCCGAACCTGCCCGCATATCAGCAGGCTACCGGCAAACAGATAGGCGCACCACTGTATTACCAGGCCATTGGTATTTATAAAACACAGGATGAAGTGGATAAAAGCCCGCACGTTGGCGGCGCAAGAGCCGGCGACGTTATCTTCCTGGACAAAAACGGCGATGGCGCCATTGATGACCTGGACCGTATTCGCATGGACCGTACAGAAAATCCTACGTGGATCTTCGGGTTGACCATGACCGCCAAGTTCAAAAACTTCGACTTCACCATGCTGTGGCAGGGCGCTACCGGCGCAAGCCAGTACCTGCGTACAGAATCCGGTTTGATTGGGAACTTCCCGATGGCATATGTAAAAGACCGCTGGACAGAAGACAATATCAACGGATCATGGCCAAGAGCGTACGACCGTGACCGTGAGTACTGGGTAAACCGTCAGAATACTTTCTGGTATTGGAATACCAACTATGTCCGTTTAAAAACCCTGGATCTTGGTTACAACATACCTACCACCCTTTGCAAACGGATTGGACTGCAAAACCTCCGGGTATATGTAAGTGGCCAGAACCTGGTTACCATCGACAAAGTGAAGATTTTTGACCCCGAAGCGCCAAGTGGAAGCGGACAGTTCTATCCACAAACCAAGATTTATAATGTGGGATTAAACGTAACCTTTTAATTAATGTGCCATGAAGAAAACAACAATTATCAGATATATAGCGGGAGCGTTTCTACTATGTGCGGTTTCCGCCGGTTGCAATAAAGACTTCCTCGAAAAGAAGCCTTTAACCGAGTATGAAGAAAATGACGTGTGGAAAGATGTGGGCCTGGTACAGGCATTTGTAAACGACCTGTATGTACAGATGCGTCCCGGTTTCCTTGAAGTAATGCTTTCCTCCATGACAGACGAAAGCCGGTTTATCCACGACTACAATACCTCCAGGGTGGTGCAGGGTAACGCCTCCGCCGATGATGTGGGCGCCATCAACGATTTTGCCAGATGGGATTTGCACTACAAGGCTATCCGTAACTGTAATATGTTCCTGGAGAAAATTGCAGACGTGCCTTTGACCGATGAAGCCGTGCGGACACGCATGACAGGCGAAGTGCATTTTATGCGGGCCTGGTATTATCACATGCTGGTGAGATACTATGGCGGTGTTCCGTTGATCACCAAAACTTTTAATATTAAGGGAGATGAACAGGAGATCCTGAGTGTGAAGCGAGCCACTTTCGACGAATGTATTAAGTTCATTGCAGCGGAATGTGACCTGGCTACACAACAACTACCGGCCACCTATGATGCCGTGGCAAGCAAAGGAAGAGTGACGAGGGGCGCTGCTATGGCCCTGAAATCCAGGATACTGCTTTACGCCGCCAGCAACCTGTTCAATGATGCGAAAGTGCCCAATGACTTAATGGGGTATAAATCCGGCTTACAAAAAGACCGCTACAAACTGGCGATGGATGCAGCAAAAGCGGTAATGGACCTTAACACTTACAGCCTTTACCAGCCTACCGCAAACCCGGTAGAGAACTATACCCGGGTGTTCCTCGATAAAGATAACCCGGAGATGATCTTTGTTAAGCAATATGATAAAGCATTACTGGGTACTTCTCACGACCTGTACAATGGTCCTAACGGGTATCACAACTGGGGCGGAAATGTGCCTATTGAGAATTTTGTGACCGGCTACCAGATGAAAGATGGTACTGCTTTTTCATGGAGCAATGCTGCCCAGGCAAAGGCGCCGTATGAAAACCGGGATCCCCGCTTTTACGCCACCATTTTATACGATGGGGCTAAGTGGAAACCACGTCCTTCCGATGCCGCCAAAACGGACCCGGTAGGAGTGATACAAACCGGGAAATATGAAGCCGCCAATGGAAGGGACAGTGTGTGGGGACTTGATACCCGCAACAGTACCATCGAAAACTGGAATGGTACTTACTCCGGTTATTACCTGCGTAAGTTTATGGACAAAAACCTGGATGCCCAGTTCTTCCGAGGCGACCAGTCCTGGATCTTCTTCCGGTATGCAGAAATTCTGCTGAACTATGCAGAAGCAGCTATTGGATATGGCGATGAGGCGAACGGCCGTATTGTATTGAATAAGGTACGCGAACGTGCCGGGATGCCTGCTACTACTGCATCCGGAGCCGCTTTATTGGCCGTGTTGAAATATGAAAGACGGTATGAACTGGCTTATGAAGAACACCGTTTCTTTGATGCCCGCAGGTGGAGGGATGCCGAAACGGCTTTTAATGAAAATGCTTTTGGCATTGAGGTGTTGGGGTCAATGATTGCCGGACATCCTTTTGTATACCATGTATACAGTATCCAGTCCCGTAAATTTAATAAGGCGAAGAATTACTTACTGCCTATTCCTGCCAATGAAATCAGGAAGAACAGTAACCTGAAACAACAAGACGATTATCAATAGCGGGATTCATGTACCAGCTTTTCATAAAAGAAAAATGCCGCGGATTATCGCGGCATTTTCTTTTTATATGGATATCATTTATACGCCCAGTGACCAGCCATCGCGGTAAGTGCGTTTTACAAACTGGTTGGCTTCGTCGAAGTTGGTAATCTTCATATTGTTACCATCCCAGAGCAGTTTGATATAACGGCCCGGATAATCAAAGCCTTTACCATTTGCTTTTGCCTTACGGATATCGAAGCTACGGATAGCCAGGTTAGCCATCAGGATCGTTTCTGTAAGCGGACCGGCAATATCGAACGGAGAGCTCAGCGCTTTCTGTTGTTTGCTACCGTAACCGGCAATAGCAGCGTTTACCCATTGTACGTAGTGGCCTTCCGGTACGCGTGCAATAGTTTGCGGCACATTTGCTTCTGTAGTGCGGGAAGTGGGCAGCAACTTAGGATACATACCGTAGGTACCGCACATCATTTTGCCTTTATCACCGATAAACAAGGCGCCGTTACCACCGTCGCCCATTGTTTCGTTGGGTCCCAGTTCTTCCGGACGCTCTGGTTGAATACCACCGTCCATCCAGTGAAGGGTTACTTCCTTGCCATTCTTTCCAGGGAATTTCATAATTACATGGGAAGAAGGAGGGCAGCTTTCAGGGAAATATCCGCGGGTGAATTCTCCCACGTATACGCTACCAACGCTGCACTCAACAGAAGTGGGATAGCCCAGGCCCAATACACGGAAAGGAGGTTCAATGATATGACAGCCCATGTCGCCGATAGCGCCGGTACCGTAATCCCACCAGCCGCGCCAGTTGAAAGGCACGAGGTTACCCACGTAATCTTTTTTGGGCGCGGTACCTAACCACAGGTCCCAGTTCAGTTCTGCAGGAACTTCCTCGCGGGTGGTTGGCCAGGGAACGCCCTGTGGCCATACCGGACGGTCGGTCCAGCAGTAGATGGTGTGTACATCACCAACAAGTCCGGCATTGTACCATTCCATCAGTTGACGAACGCCATCGCCGGAAGAGCCCTGGTTACCCATCTGGCTTACTACCTTGTATTTGTTGGCGCCCTGCGTAAGCATACGTGCTTCGTAGATGTCGTGGGTTAATGGTTTCTGCACATATACATCCTTCTTCAGCTGCATAGCGGCCATTGTTGCTACGGCGTGTGTATGATCCGGTGTGGACACAGACACAGCATCGAAGTTTTTGTGTTCCTTGTCAAACATTTCCCGGAAGTCGGTATAGAACTTTGCCTTAGGGAATTTCTTCACGGCTTCGGCTGCGCGACGTTTATCTACATCACACAGGAAAGTAATATCAGCCGGACCTTTAGCAAATTCAGATATATCGCTGAAGCCTTTACCGCCTACGCCGATACCTGCTACCCGCAGGCGATCGCTTGGCGCTACAAAGCCACGGCCTAATACATGACGTGGAACTATCATGAAACCGGCGGCGGCGAGCGCACCGTTTCTCAGGAATGATCTGCGGGAAACACCGTTTTCTCCCTCATTCTTTTTTTCTGGAATCATTGATGTGAAGTTTTCTGGATTTAAATTATGAAATAGCAAGTTTGATCGTTATTCCCAGGTCATCAGCTTGCCCCTGTCTTCGATTTTCAGACAGGTAGCCAGTGTTTTTTCATCATAGGCATAACCGTACTGCTTTAATACATCGTCAGGTACGCCATCCCATTCGTTGGGTGTATTACCGATGTAGTTCAGATCCTTGATGCCCATTTTACTGGTGAAAAAGCCTGTGGCAGTGAGATTACGCATGCGGTTGAAAAAGGCGACGCCCTGGCTGTTTTCCGGGGACGCTTTCCCCGGCCAGGCAATCAGGTCCACTACGGCGATACGTTGTTCTGCACTGCTTTCTGCAAATGACTTATTATACCGTTTGGCACATTGCATATCCAGCCAGCGTAGTCCGCCGCGCATAGGCAATTGATGCTCCGGTATATCTTTTACAATGAACTCTATAAACTCCGGCACTTTTGCATCGGAGGCGCTGCCGGAATGTTCATCTGCCGGGATAATGATATCCGCCAGGATGGTGATGGTTTTCATTTCGGCGTCGGTAAAGAACTTTTGTTCTGTTAACGATTTATCCCGCAGTACTTCTTCCGGAGTACGGCCATAGCCGGCGGTTTTCACATTGGGATGATCATTTTTATCAGCCGTTGTTTTTTTATCTTCACAACTGGTGGCAGATAAAATGGTACCAACTGATAACGTTCCCAGTGCAAGCGCTTTGAGTGATTCTCTTCTATCCATGAAAAAAACTTAAAAGATTAGAGATTCTGTTTTTTCAATTGATCCACGATATATTCAGATGCCCGCATAGATAGCGCGAGTATGGTCCAGGTAGGGTTTTTATCTGCCTGTGACACAAACGCGCCACCATCTACAACGAAGAGATTCTTTACTTCGTGTGCCTGGTTAAATTTATTCAGCACGGATTTGTTTGGGTCGTCACCCATGCGGGTGGTGCCTACTTCATGAATAATGCGGCCCGGATTTTCCAGTCCGTATTTGGTTTCGGGTCCGGGCTTGGTGCCAAAGGCGATGCCGCCCATTTCATGAATGATTTGTTCAAACGTATCCTGCATGTGTTTGGCCTGTTTGATTTCATGATCGCTCCAGGTGTAGTTGAAACGCAGTACAGGAATCCCGAATTTATCCACCACGTTCGGATCTATTTCGCAATAGTTATCTTCCCGCGCAATACATTCGCCCCTGCCGGCAAAGCCGATCTGGGAGCCATAAAAGCGGCGGTAATCATCTTTCAGTGAAGCGCCGTAGCCACCGGCTGCTTTGGTTTGGCCATCACGACCGGGCGCCCGGCCGTTCATATTTTCCATGCCGAAGCCGAAGCCATATCCCGGCATGTGCATGCCGCCACCAAATTCGATGTGATAGCCGCGGGCGAAGTCCAGTTTCTTGTTATCGCCCCACCAGGGAACATACATATGCATGCCGCCTACGCCGTCTTCATTATATCGTTTGCGGTCCATCAGCTGGGGCAGGAAGCCTCCGCGTGAAGAACCGGTTGAGTCGTGGAGGTATTTACCTACTACACCGCTGGAGTTGGCCAGTCCGTTAGGATGTTTGGCTGATTTTGAGTTCAGCAGCAAGCGGGCCGATTCGCAGGCGCTGGCGGCCAGTACAACTACCCGTGCGTTTACGGAATATTCCTGCAGGTCTGTTTTATCTACGTAGGCTACGCCGGTGGCTTTGCCATTGCCGTCTGTTAATACTTCCCGCACCATTGCGTTGGTATACAGGTCCACATGTCCGCTTTTCATGGCTGGCTTTACCAGCACTGAAGAGGCAGAGAAGTCGCCATACACGGTACAGCCGCGGTTACACTGGCTGCAAAAGAAGCACGGGCTGCGGTCTTTATTTACGGAGCGGGTTAATATCGATAAGCGCGCCGGAATAACGGGGATGCCTAAACGATCGCCTGCTTTTTTCACCATCAGCTCATGGAGCCGGGGTTTAGGTGGAGGCAGAAAGAAGCCATCCGGTTCGTTGGGCAGGTTTTCTTTGCTGCCAAACACGCCGATCATCTTATCTACCCGGTCGTAAAAGGGCGCCACCTCATCGTAGGTAATGGGCCAGTCGTCGCCGAGGCCATCATAACTTTTGTGTTTGAAGTCGCGGGGCCCAAACCGCAGTGAGATGCGGCCCCAGTGATTGGTTCTGCCTCCCAGCATGCGGGAGCGGAACCAGTCGAATTCAGTTCCGTTTTTTTTCGTGTAAGGTTCACCGTTGAGTTCCCATCCGCCATAGGATGCGTCGAAGTCGCCGAAAGGACGGGTGGTACTGGCTCCTCTTCTGGGCGATTCATATGACCATTTCAGCTGTGTTGCCTGCTCCGGGTCGGCCGGATCGTATTTAGGGCCCGCTTCCAGAAGGGCTACTTTCAGGCCGGCATCCGACAGGATTTTTGCGGCCATGCCTCCTCCGGCGCCGGAACCAACAATACAAACGTCATAAACCTTCCCCTGTTTTTTGATTTCGAAAGCCATTTGCGTGGATATTTTAGACTTTTTAGAAGAACACCGGTTTTAAATCTATAAATTAAATGCGGAAAAAGAACGGTTTTTTTTATGAGTGATCATACAGCATATATTATTGGTGTAGATATAGGCACCAGCAGTACAAAATCGATTGTGCAAGGAATGGATGGAAAAATTCTGGCGGTGTTTCAGCAGGCATATGGTACCAGTCACCCGCAGCCGGGATACAGCGAGCAAAAACCTGGGGTGATCCTGGAAGCGGTAATAGCCGGCATCCGGGAAGCAGTAGCCCAGGTAGGAGGCGCGCCGGCGGCCATTTCCTTCAGCAGCGCCATGCACAGCATAATGGCGGTGAGCCGGGAGGGGGTGGCGCTCACGCCATTGATCATCTGGGCCGATAACCGGAGTGAGCCTAACGCATTGGCATTACGCGATACGCCGGAAGGGAGGCTGATTTACCGGCAAACCGGCACGCCGGTACACGCCATGTCGCCCCTGTGCAAAATCATGTGGCTGCGGGAGCAGCAGCCTGCCTTATTTGCCGCTACGGCTATGTTCCCGGGTATTAAGGAATACATCTTTCATCATTTTTTTGGACGCTGGTTAACGGATCACTCCATTGCGTCGGCGACGGGCCTGTTTGATATTCACACACTTCAATGGAACGAAACGGCTTTGGGCGTCGCGGGTATTAGAGCTGCGCAGCTGCCACAGCCGGTACCGGCTAATCATGTGGTGAGCGGGCTGTTGCCGGATATGGCAGCCATGCTGGATATCCCGGCCAGTACGCCTTTTGTGATTGGTGGCAGCGATGGCTGCCTGGCCCAACTGGGCAGCGGTGCGCTGGATGCAGGACATGCCACGCTTACCATTGGCACCAGCGGAGCGGTGAGGATGGCAGGCGCCCAACCACTCACTGATGCCCGTGGCCGGCTATTCACCTATCTCCTGACAGATGATATTTATATTACCGGTGGCGCCTCCAATAATGGGGGTGTGGTGCTGCAATGGCTGGTGAAGGATTTCCTGCGGCAGCCACTGGATGCGCTGAACGACCTGGTGGCAGAGGCATTGGTAACTGACCCCGGGAAACTCCTTTGTTTACCTTACCTGCTGGGGGAAAGGGCGCCGGTGTGGAACAGTCATGCTACCGCGGCCTTCATCGGTATTCAGCCCCAGCATACGCCGGCGCACTTCACCCGCGCCGTGTTGGAAGGGATTTGTTTTGCGTTGCTGAGCATTAAAGAAGCCCTGGAGGAAACTGCCGGGCCGGTGAAAAGGATCTCTGTGAGTGGTGGTTTTACCAATGCGCCGGGGTGGATACAGCTGCTGGCGGATATCTTTGGCCAGGAAATGCACCTGCAGCAGGGAAGCGACGCCTCTGCGCTTGGTGCTATCCTGTTGGCTGCTAACGTGCTGGGATGGCCGGAGCGGCCCTCAGAACAGGCGCAAACGGTATTTATGCCGGATGCCACCCGGTTTGAAGCTTATCGTAAAAAGTATAAGATGTTCCTGAAGTTATACGGGCAGATAGAAGAATGCCTTACGGCAGAATGATGGTATAGCACTAACCTTGCGGTAGGCGCAAACCTACGTTGCACATGGATAGGAGCTGCATTAAACATGGACTAAACACGGAGAAATGCTGGAGGTGAGGTGGACTTGATCTGGAGATCGTCTGCTGTAAAGGGTTTGGGAGCTATCAGGAGAGCGGGTTTATGCGGGCAGAGCCGTTGTTTAAAGACCCGGGGAGTAAAGATAGGCAATGCCTGCTCTGTCTCCCCGGATTTTTAGTATCCTGACATCAGTTCCCGCGTTCAAACATACGCGCGAGGTCTGTGAGTTTAAATGATATAAACGTGAACTTGCCGCCGGGAGCAACATTGGGCATGCTGCAGGCGAAGAGTTCATCGATGATATTCTGCATTTCGCGGGCAGCCAGTATTTTGCCGGCTGGTATGGCGTTATTACGTGCCATTGAGCGGATCAGTTGCTCGCGGTTATTTACTTTCAGTTCGTGGCTGAAGTTTTTGAATTGTTCCAGCAGGCTCTGGATGGTGGCGTGATCGTTACCATTCTGGATATCGGCGGGGGTACCGCGAACGATAAAGGTATTGTTGCCAAATGGTTCCAGGTCGTAGCCCAGTGTTTGGAGGTCGCCCAGCATTTCGCTGACCAGGGCCGCATCTGCCGGGGGCAGTTGCAGGGTTTGTGGGAAAAGGCTTTGCTGGGTGGCCATGGGAGCTTCCTGTAAGGCACGCTGGTAGCGTTCATAGAGGATTCTTTCATGGGCGGCCTGCTGGTCTATTAATATAAAGCCTGACTTTATCTGCGACAGGATATATTGCTGGTGCACCTGTACCGGTACTTTTTGATCGGTGGCGGTATCCTGCCAGCGTTCATCGATCACGGAGGCGGTGGCATGCGGCTGACTTTCGTAGGTTACAGCCGGCCGTGTTTCCGGTTCCGGGGCGATGGTATAAGTAGTTTCGTTATTACTGTTTGTTTCGTACAGATCTTTCCAGTGCTTCAGGTTGCTGCTGTTGCTGCTTTTATCGATCATGTGCGCCTGGTTGGCCTGTGTAAATGATTTATACAGGGGGCTCTGAATGGATTCATTCTGCTGCTGGGCGGTGAAGGGTTTACTTACCGCGTCCAGGGCCTGAATGCTCGGGTCCAGGTCGAAATCCAGTGTGGCAGTGATGCTGAACTGGGCCAGGGAGTGTTTTACCGCCGATTGCACGAAGGCATACATCAGTTTTTCATCATCGAACTTGATCTCCTGTTTGGTAGGATGTACGTTGATGTCGACATGTTCGGGGTTTACGTCAATAAACAATACATAGAGCGGGAAGCTGTCGGCCGGGATGATGTCTGCAAATGCGTTCATCACGGCGTGGTTCAGGTAGGAGCTCTTGATAAAGCGGTTATTGACAAAAAAGAACTGGTCGCCCCTGGTTTTTTTAGCGGTTTCAGGTTTTCCTACAAATCCGTACACATTCATGTAGTCGGTAGTTTCCTTAACGCTTACGAGGCGTGCATTATAATGTTGTCCCAGGATGGCCACGATGCGCTGTTTGAGCGATCCTTTGTCCAGGTGGAACAGCTGTTGGTTATTGCTTGTCAGGGAGAACTGCAGTTGCGGGAACGACATGGCCACACGGATGAACTCGTCTACGATGTGTCTCATTTCCGCGGCATTACTTTTCAGGAAGTTTCTGCGTGCGGGCACATTGAAGAACAGGTTTTTCATGGCAATGCTGGTACCTTCAGCGGTTTGACAGGGTTCCTGTTTATTAACAAAGCTGTTGTCAATTTCCACGTAGGTGCCTACTTCTGCGCCTCTTTTGCGGGTTTTAAGTTCTACCTGGGAAACTGCGGCAATGGAGGCCAGCGCTTCTCCTCTGAATCCCATGGTGGTGATCTGGAAGAGATCTTCTATGGATTGTATTTTAGAGGTGGCATGTCGTTCAAAGCACATCCGGGCATCTGTTTCGCTCATACCGCCGCCGTTATCAATTACCTGCACTAACTCCTTGCCTGCATCTTTAATGATCAGTTGAATATCGGTAGCACCTGCATCCACTGCATTTTCCAGTAATTCTTTTACCGCTGATGCTGGTCTTTGTATCACTTCCCCTGCAGC
This sequence comes from Chitinophaga sp. W3I9, assembly GCF_050434025.1. Lineage (NCBI taxonomy): Bacteria > Pseudomonadati > Bacteroidota > Chitinophagia > Chitinophagales > Chitinophagaceae > Chitinophaga > Chitinophaga sp. W3I9. The sequence goes on along the minus strand of NZ_JBNPWC010000001.1, from coordinate 673,996 downwards.
TATCTGGTTCGCTATATTGTCTGGTAATAAATTGATGATATCCGCCACTTACTAGCCTTTTGCTGTAAAGTTAACAATTTATATGCAGTTGCTCATCGGTGATTATCAGACAGTTTTAAACAAAAAATTAACTGTTTTGTTAAATAGCCCCTTGATTTGCAGGAAATAACAATCCATTATGCTTGTTCATACGTAATTTATGTAGAGATAAAAAAGGAACCGGCCAACGACCCAGTAATCACAATGATAGTGTTAATGAGAAGTTAACGAATCAAAACTTTACATATGTACCTATGGAAACTGATATTTTTGACTATCTCTATCAGGGTATACCAACTATACTTACCCCAAAAATGGGGAAAAAAAGAAATCAATGGAAGATGGAAAAAAGAAGGGAGAGATTTACTCCCATACGGATGCCACTAAAGTAAATCTGACAGACGAAGAATGGAAAAAAGTACTGCCAACAGACGTGTATCATATTGCCAGGGAGAAAGGAACAGAGTGGGCCTTTACAGGAAAATACTGGAATAGCAGGGAGAACGGAACCTATTACTGTGCTGCTTGTGGTAACCCTTTATTTGTTTCAGATACCAAGTTTGACAGCAGCTGTGGCTGGCCAAGTTTTTTTCAGCCACTTACCAAAACCAGTGTTATTTATTCTCCGGACAACAGTCATGGGATGCATAGGACGGAGGTATTATGTGGCCGCTGTAAATCCCACCTGGGGCATGTATTCGACGACGGACCACCGCCAACCGGGCTCCGTTACTGTATTAATTCCGTGATCCTGGACTTTGAAAAAGCGCAGGAAGCGGATGAACAGTACCAGCAAGATAAAAAAAACGGTGACAAAGAACTGGAGTAGTCAAACATTCTTCTGCCCTGATTGTCAGTATCATCTGTCGGTTGAACAATAAAAAGATGTATTTTTATTATCATCAACCCCCGACAGACATGAAAGTACTTAAAACGCTCGCCTGGATCATAGGAATCATCCTGTTCATTGCAATTGCGCTGATCTTTTTTGCGCCCACTACCATGCATGTGGAGCGTTCAGTGGAAATCAATGCTCCCGCGACAATTGTATGGAATGATATTGTGAAATTCGAGAAGTTTAATGAGTGGAGCACCTGGAAACAGATGGACCCCGACGCCAGGTATACTATCACTGGTGAAGATGGCTCCATTGGCACTGTAGACTCGTGGAAAGGCAGCAAGATCGGGGAGGGAAAGCTGCAACACCTGTCCATGGACCCTTATAAGTCGGTTACCCAGAAGCTTACCTTTATCACGCCGTTTGCATCTGAGTCAGATGTGTTTTTCCGGTTATCGGAAGCGGCAGGGAAAACAAAGGTTGTGTGGGGATTTGATACCCATTACGACCGGCCTCAGAATGTAATGACCCTTTTTATGAAAGGCGCGCTGGAAAAGGACTTTGAGCAGGGGCTCAATAACCTGAAGAGTATGGCGGAAGCAGAGGTAAAAGGCCCAAATGCACCCAATGGCATTGATGTGACGGTAAGAGAGATGAATTTCCCGGCAACAACGTATGCGGCTGTACGAAAAACCATCCCTATCAGCAAAATCAGCGACTATTACCATTCCAACCTCCGGACCATTTTTAATGCAGCTTCCGCTGCCCGGTTGCAGCCAGGCGTGCCCTGCGGCATTTTTTTCAGCTGGGACCGGAAGCAGGGGCAAACTGATATGGCCGCTGCGATCCCCGTACCGGAAGGAAGTAAACCGGCTCCGGGCTATGAAATTATTACCCTGCCGGCAGCACAGGCCGCGTATGCCGATTACGTGGGACCTCACGGCAAGGTAGCCAATGCGCATGTGGCGATCAGAAACTTTATTACCGATAAAGGGAAGACCATTGTACCACCCACTATAGAGATGTATGTGATTGGTCCGGGCAAAGAAAAGGACAGTAGCAAATGGCTCACGAAGGTCATCTACTTTATGAAGTAATTATCCCGGAAGTAAAGAAGCAAAAACGATTGGCACAGCATTACAGGGGGAAATATTATTTTCCCAGTGTGTTGGCATACTTGGTTGGTTCAAACTCTATGATCTCGTAAAGGGCCAGCTGGAACCTTTCCAGCGGATCTTCGCTCATAATCTCTTCTACCTCCCTGCGGGTAGCCGCATTACACAAGATAACAGACCCCGACTTCGGCTTTCGCCTGCCTGATAAGATGAACCGGCCACTGTCGAAGTGTTTTTGCAGGAAGGCGGTATGCGCCTCCATGTAGTGTTCTACAGCCGCAACGGGCCGTATGTATTGTAGCATAATCAGGAACATAATGGTTTTTCTATGGTATTTAGTAATAGTTTCATAGTTAGTAGCAAAGGTATAAACTTAATCAGTATGGAAATATTGTATGTGCCAGGGAAAAATGAGACATATGCGCTACAAAAATATACGTACTTTTGCACGAATGAAATACCACGATAGTGGGAATGTCATGTTCGATATAGTGTTGCTCCGAATAATTTTCTTAATTTTTAACGCTTTTATGAAAAAATCAATTTCCAAAGTTTTGTTAGCCGCTGCGACGACAGCGGTTATGCTGTCTTCCTGCTCTAAAGCCCCTGACGAGAGCCGGTACATCCCGAAAACAGCTGGTGTGGTAGTGGACCTGAATGCCAAACAATTGACCACCAAGCTAGTGACGAATGGTATTACCATGGATAAACTGTTTGAAGCCACCCAAAGTAAAGACACCTCCAATGAAGTGATGAAGGCCTGGAAAGATGCCGAAAACTCCGGTATCGACATGCAAAGCCACTTCTTTGCCTCTTTTGTGTTCCAGGGCCAGCCGGCAGAGCATAAATCTTACATCAGCCTTACCGCCAGCCTGAAAGATGCCGACAAATTTGAAGCCTATCTCAAAAAGAACATCGCAAACTTCTCCCTGAAAACACAAAATGACTTTAAATATATCTGGGAAGAAAAGCAGCATGCCGTAATCGGATGGAACAAATCTGCCGTTATCTATATCAGTGCAGTAGATCCAAGCAACCTGGAAAAGTATAACCCGGGCGGTTCTTCATCTCCCGATTATGGAGATCCCATAATAGACTCCGCAACAGCAATAATAGACACCGCAGTAGCCGTTCCTGCTGCCCTGGTGACAACAGAAGACGATGCGCAGATAAAAACCTGGGTAACAGAAGTGGATCATCTCTTTCACCTGAAAAAAGATGAAACAGCCGGTTCCATTGAGCCTTTCGCTAAGTTACTGAAAGAAGATGCCGACGCCGGTATCTTTGTAAACCCGGAAGCCATTTACAACAGCGGTCAGTTTACCATGATCCCTGCCAACGTAAAGAAACTGATGGAAGGTTCTTTCTATACCGGTACGGTTAACTTTGAAAACGGTAAAATCGTTTTCAACGGTCACTCTTACATGGGTAAAGAAATGGCGGCGATCTATAAAAAATATGGTAAGAAAGAGATCGATATGGATATGCTGAAGAAAGTATCCTTCCCAGAATATCACCGGTTTCATTTCTTATGCCTTTGATTTCCGCATGATCGGAGATATCGTGAAAGCAACGGGTATGGATGGTATGGTGAACCTGATGATGGGTAAATCCGGCTTGTCTATGGACGATGTGCTGAACGCATTTGAAGGCCAGTTGACCTACGTGGCTTCTGACTTCGCTATCACCAAAAAGGAATCTCCTTATTTCCCCGGCGAGTTCACTGAGAAACCAGACGCTAAATGGATCTTCAGCCTGAAAGTTGGTAACAAGGATGCCTTCAATAAAATTATGACTTCCCCGATGCTGAAAGAAGTATTTACCAAGGAAGGAGATCATTATGTAGTGGTAAATCCAATGGCAGCGGCTACCATGCCGGCGATGTCCATCAACGAGAAATTTGTGACACTGGGCTCCGACAGCTTGCTGCTGCAAGAATACCTGGGTGGCAAAGGCCACATCAAATTACCTGATGGTATCGAAGGAAAAGTAAAAGGCAGCATGCTGGGTGGTTATGTAGACATTGAAAAAATAGCCAGCGTAATTCCTGAAGATAAAATGGAAGAAGACGAGAAACCAGTAGCCAAGAAAGCAAAGGAACTGTTGAAAGACGTAACCTTTGTAAGCAAAGCTGATGGCGGCGACGTACAGCATGGAGAAGCGGTGCTGACCTTTAAAAATAAAGATCAGAACAGCCTGGTACAGCTGATCAACCTGGGCACTGAAGCTGCAAAAGTGATGCAGGCCAGGAAAGCCAAGGATAAAGCGTATGAAGACAGCGTATTTGCTGCGCCGGTAGATACTGCCGTTGCACAGTAATTTATAACCCGACCAGGAAAAGGGCGCCGGATATCCGTTGCGCCCTTTTCTTTTGCGTAAAATATATCATTTATATTCGCTACTGTTAACAGTAAATGCCACTATGCAGATTCAGCTCAATCAGCTCATGCCCATACCATTGCAGGATAAGCTCCGGCAACGGTCGTCGGACATCTGGAACCAGGACGTCACTTTCCAGCCAGGCAGTTTTGTGAAAATCAAGGCGCCTTCCGGCACCGGCAAAACTACCCTGATCCATTACCTCTATCATATCCGGTACGACTATACGGGAAAAGTGCAGGTGAATGGTCGGCCATGGCAGGCATATAATAAGAACGAAATAGCCGTGATGCGGCAAAAGGATATCAGTATTGTATTCCAGGATCTTCGCCTTTTTGAGCAGCTCAGTGCCAGGGAAAACATTTCGTTGAAGCGGGTAATGGAGCCAAAGCCTTATTATCCCGCGGAAAAGATTGATGAAATGGCCGCCCGGCTCAATGTGTCGCACGTGCTGGAGCAAAGCGGCAAAACCCTTTCGTATGGCGAAAGGCAACGTATTGCCATTATCAGGGCGCTGGTACAGCCTTTCCAATGGCTCCTGATGGATGAACCCTTCAGCCATCTGGATGAAGACAATACACAGCGCGCCGCCGCACTGATTGCCGATGAATGTAAAGCCCGCAATGCCGGGTTCATTTTAACAGACCTGGATAATGACCAGCACTTCCCTTATGATGTGCATTATCATCTTTAATGTTATTTCATGCGTCCATTTTTTGAATTACTGAAGAAAATTATTCAAACCGGTGTGGGAAAAACCCGGTTCCTGATGGCGGCAGTTGGTTTGGGCATTGCGATGCTGCTGATCCTCATCGCCATCCAGGCGCATTCCAACTTCAGCCAGCTGCTGTACAGCAGCAAAAACCAGAATGAAACCGCCGACTTCCTCGTGATCAATAAAACCATCACCAACGCCATGATGGGGCAGTCGTCTAAAAGTATTTTTACCCCCGAAGAAATTGCCAATATAAGAAAGCAGCCATTCGTGCAGTCGTTTGGGTTAGTAACCTCCAGCCAGTATAAGGTAGTGGTTCAGGCGCCGGGCGACCTGCACTTTGCTACTGATATGTTTTTTGAAGCAGTACCGGATAGCTTCCTGGATGTGAAAGGGCAGGACTGGAAATGGAGTGAGGGCGACCGTACTATTCCTATTATTTTGCCTAATGACTTCCTGAACCTTTACAACTTTGGTTTTTCCCTGAGCCAGGACCTGCCGCAGATTTCTCAGGAAACCGTAAAAGCATTGCCGTTGCAGGTAAATATTTCCAACAACCAGGTATCCGATCAGTACATGGGGCATATTGTTGGCTTCTCCGACCGGATCTCTTCCTTTCTTGTACCGGCATCTTTTATGTCCTGGGCCAATGAAAAGTATGGAATGACCACCACCGCGGGCACTTCCCGTGTGATCATTAAAACGCCGGACCCATCTAACCCGGAGCTGGTTAAGTTTTTACAGGACAATGGCTATACTACCAACCAGGATAAACTGAAGTTCAGCAAAACAAGGCTGATTGTACAAACGATCGTATCTGTGGTTGGATTTTTTGGACTGATCTTATTGTTTTTTGCCTTGCTGGTTTTCAGCATGTTTATACAACTGGTGATTGCATCCTGCAAGCGGGAAATTCAATTGCTGGTGATACTGGGTACTGCCCCTAAACAATTGCAGCGGTACCTGCTGCGGCAGTTTGTACCCCTGTATATTGTAATCGGAATTTTGTCGTTGCTGCTGGTAACGGGGCTGCAATACTGGGCGGCAGGTGAACTGGCGCAGCATGACATGCAGGTGAGCACCTGGCCGGGAGTGCCTGTATTTGCAGGTATCGCGCTGGTATTAGGACTCGTGTATATTGTAAACCTTCTCACGGTGAGGAAGTATGTAAATAATATTTAGCCCTGTGGTGGCCGGTATGGTACAGTAAAAGTGTTTTTAGCCCTTTGTGAAATGAGCAGGTAAGGCACCCATACTGCCATGCGCACTAATGGCCAGAGGATGGAATTAACGCTGAAAATATCCTGCGGTTTTTCTGTTTTGAAGAAATAGTGATTCAGGGAATTATCTGCATAAATAGAAATAGTAGCAATGAAATAGAAAGTTGCCAGTGCAAAAGGAAAGGTATCACGACGGTGAAAAAACAACACGGCCAGCAGGATACTGTATGCCAGCATAAATACATTGATCATCATTTCCATGATGAGGAAAAGCTGTACCAGGGTGATATTTCCCAGGTCCTGCCGGTCGGAAATACTGATCCAGTAGGAGTAATCAAATACATCCATTTTGCAGATCCCGGTGATTTCTCCCATTGGCGCAAACAATAACCCGATGGCCAGCAGTACCAGTCCGCCGCCGATTGGCTGCGATTCCGGTGCTTCCCCGGCGGGTGTAACAGAATGCTTATAAAAAACAAATGCGAGGGCGGCAAATGCAGCGGCAGATAAAACTGCCAGTACGATAGCCAGCCAGTTTCCTTTCCCTTCCGGATGACGCGTGGCAGCAGTGCCTGGGTTCCAGGTAAGATCCATAGAAGTTATTTCATTCATCTTCTTCAGGTCCTCTACATATTGCGGTATAAACTTTACGGGGATATGATCGCTGAAGGTTTTGAAATGATAGGATAACAGGACCTGTTGCCCTTTGATGCTGGCCGTATAATCGAAGGAGTAGTAATCATTCTGCAGGTGCAGTGGTGTTTGATCCAGCGACCACTTCACCGGCGTGTGCAGGATGATTTGATAATCGAAGTCGTATGGATAGCGGATGCTCACCGGTACTTTACGTTTATCGTCGGAGATATAGGAAAGCACGTCATAAAAGGATTGCGCGTTGGCCGTGAATTTCAGCTTGTTGGTGCTGCTGTCTCTTTGCCAGATGTTGTGTACCAGGTAGCTTTCATTCACATATATCGTATTACCGGCTAAGCTGTCGCGGGTGGTGATGGAGTCCCTGATCTCCACTTCTCCATATAACTTCTTATAAAAAGAGAGATAGGATTTTTCTTTGTCCTTCATGCTGGTGCCAGCCAGTTCAGCGCGTTGTGCGTCTGCATCATCACGTTGGTAGGTAGTTACTACTTCCAGTTTACCATCTTTATTTTCATCGTCCGGCAGTGTAAAAACTTCGCGGACGGCAATTTTGCCACGGGTTGCGGGTACGATCGACGTGAGTTGCGTGGTGGTATCGGTTACCACGAGTGCCTTCCCGTAGTCTGGTTCGCATAAATCAACGAGGCCTCCGCGTTGGTAGGACATGGTGCCATCCAGCCAGTATGTTTTATTGTTTAGTACTGCATGTACAATAACATGGTTGAAGGCGTTGGGGGAAGGGAGTGATTCGCTGACGGTTCCTCTCAGATCCGTATTAACATAGGCCATGTCGGCTACAATATTATTGGCGCGCAGCATGGTACAAAGCAGCAGGGCTTTGTCTTTACAATCCCCGAAGCGTTGTGCCAGTACCCTGTCTGGATTATTGGGACGATGGGAGTATTCTCCCATTTCGATGCCCATATACCTGATATCGTCCTGAACAAATCGTAATGCCTGCAGGAGATAGGCAGCGGGGTCGCCATTGGCCGATTTTTTAAAAGCGGCGATTTTGCCGGTCAGCAACGGACCTGGTGCAGGCTTTTGATTGACCTTCATCCCCCATTGCGCTACTTCTTTCCAGGAGGGATATTCGCTTACCTGTACATAGGTAAAAGGATTATACCAGGAAGGAACAAAGTTGGTGTTATCCGTTTCCCTGATGTCTACTTTATTCCATTCGTATACGGTGAGGCCGTTCCATGATTTTTGGAGGGGTGCGACTGCATTGTTATACCGTTTAAAGTGGATCTGCCTTTGAGGGCTAATGATCAGGTTTTTATAGTAATTGACAATGGGTTCGTAGGCAACGAAATAGATGCGGCTATCCAGTTTCCCGTTGAAGATGGGGTTATCGCCGTTAATGGAATAGGCGTATTCTATCTGGTCACCTTTCCGTACATCTTCGAGGATCAGGTATGCGGTGTAGGTACCACTGTAGATGAACCGCGAGAGGTCTTTTTCTTTCTGAAGCAGTTTGAATGCTGCGCCAGGCAGGCGGTTAATTTCTTTTCCATCGCGGTGGATCACTATTTTATGGAATGTAAGTTTTTCATATTGGGGATCGTATTCCACTGAAATTTCCGAGCCATTCTGGATGCCTGCTTCTGAGATAATTTGCCGGATGAAGTGTTGGTAATTGCTTTTCAGTTCTGTATGCCGTTGTTCTTCCAGGAGCAGAAGGTAATAGCCATCGCTGATATTTTTGGCGTTGGGTTTTTTGGAGAGATCGGGCGTAAAGGGGACGAGCCATGCCGGAGCGGGGCTGGTATTTACTTTTTGGGCGGGTGCAATGGCGGGGGTTAGTATCAGCAGCAGGGATAATACTAACTTCCAGGCACGGGAATTTATGACGTGCATAGTATAGTGATGTTGATTGATACCCCTTTATGGGCGGCCGGGTATAGGGGAATAAAAATTTTTGTTGATGAATTTACGGTTGTTTTCCGATAGTTAACATATAAACTGCAAAAGATGCGAGCCAGTGTTCGCCGGCATAGCTGCCGCTGAAAACCTGTTTCAGTCCTGCTTCCATGTGTGCGTGGGCCAGTTGCTGAATGGCCTGCTGGTTTTTGCCCCCGTGTTCCGCGATGGCCTCCAGGCACCAGGTGCGGCTCAGGTTTAATCCATCGAGGTGAACGAGTTTCCCGTCTGTTCTATCTTTTACCTGTGCCACCTGCAGGATACTTATCTTGTTCTCAAAAAGGCCGGGTAAAAATGCGTATAGCCATTTGCGGTAGTCTGCCTGCGGCATTACCCTGCGCATCAGGTCGGCCTCTTCGAGGGAGGGGGAGAGGAAGTCGTAGCCACCGGGTTCCCATTGTATGGGGGCATTTTTATCGGCGGCGTAGAAGCGCATGGCGGCGTTGTGTATGGCTTTTTGCAGGGGTTCGTCTTTTGCAGTAACGGCATAATCCCAGGCGAGGCATAATCCGAAGGCGAGGTTGGTATGTTCTCCTACGCGGATCGGGTACATGATTTTATCGAGGAACTGGATATAGGCGATGGAGAACTGGGAGGCCAGTGGCTGCAGGTTCTGGCTCATGGTTTTTCCCAATGGGTCGTTCCATGTGAGCAGTTCGTTTTGCAGTTGCAGGAGCCAGCTCCAGCCATAGATGCGTTCAAAGCTTTTATTTTCTGCGCTGCTGAACAGTTGTTGTTCAATTTTTATATTTTCTGAAGATAGATGCGCTGCCAGTTTACTTCTGATGACGGAGGCTTTGGCCAGGTCGGGGTAAGACTTGAGCAGGCGCACCAGCATCCAGTGTCCGTGCACGCTGCTATGCCAGTCGAAGCAGCCATAGAAAGCGGGGTGATAATTTTTGGGCGCTGTGAGCAGTGAGCTGTCGGTGAATACGATCCCTGTTTTATAAGGGAATTCCAGGTCCAGGCATTTCAGGGGCAGTTCCACCAGTTTATTGGCGATGTCCTTTGTTAGCAGGGTGGCTGCTGGCGTATGTTCCGGATTGGAAGGTACCTGTGCGCTCATGTTGAATGAGAAAAGGAGGATGACGGATAATTGGCCTAAAAATTTCACGACGGAGTGGTGCTTTTATCTGTTAAATAACAATTTTACGTAGAACATGGGCTGGCCCAGTTTCTTTCGAAGGTCCACCTCATGGAACATGCATGACATCAGGTCTTTCAGCTGTTTATTGCGGGAGCCCATTTTCATCAGCATATTAAATAGCCACGGGTATTTGATGAGTTTCTGCAATTTGGTGCTTACCTGGAATTCCGGTCCGAGGATGCGGTATACCGCTTCATCGTATGCGTTGAAGAAGGTATCGGAATAGTCGTTGGCAGCGATGGCTGCTGCGGCTTGCTGGGCGGCTATCCTGCCGGAGTACAGGGCGTTGCCGATGCCTTCCCCGGTGAAGGGGTCGATCAGGAATCCGGCGTCGCCCACCAGCATGTAGCGTTCGCCATGCAGTTTTCTTTTTTTGCTGCCGAGGGGCAGGCCATATCCGTCGATGCTGCCGGTGAGTTCCGCGTTTTTGAAGCGTTCCTTCATTACCGGGTCGGTAGCAATGGTATCCAGCATCAGCTGTTTCAGGTTTACTTTCTTGTTGCGGGCGGAGTTGCTGAGCATTCCCACGCCTACGTTGGCTTCGCCATTAGGGAGGGGGAATATCCAGATGTAGCCCGGGAGCATATTTTTCAGGAAGTGCAGTTCAATGAAGTTGTCTTTATGGAGACCGGTGATGCCTTTATAATAGGCGCGGATACCGGCTACATAGTGTTTGGGTTCCATTTTAATACCAGCCACATCGCGGGTGAAGCCAGAGTGGGCGCCGTTGGCTACTATTACCACGTCGGCTTTTACTTTGAAGGAGCCGTCTTTGCTGGAGAGGTAGTAACCGTCTGGTTTGAGCTCATATTTATCGATGCTTTTGCCTTCGAATAATTGGATTTCGGGGCGGCGTTTTATTTCATCAACAAGGAAGTTATCGAAGTCGATACGTTTGCAAACGAAGCCCCTTGGGTTGCTCTTATCTTCCTGGTATCCGAGGCGGTAGGGAATATCCATCCCGATGCGGTTGGGTGCTACGAAGGTAACGCCCCAGCTGTCTGCTTTAAAAATTGCTTCCTGGAGGCGTTGTCCGATGCCTTTGTCGATACGTTCCAGGAGGGAGAGCACTTTTCCGCTTAGTCCGTCTCCACATACTTTATCCCGTGGGAAAAAGGCTTTATCTACTACGATACATTCAATGCCAAGCTGGGCGAGTTGCAATGCTGCGGTGGCTCCACCGGGCCCTGCGCCTATGATACAAACTTTTGTTTCCATTATTAGTGATACGATTACGTGCTGGTAAGATACGGAATAGTGCGGATTTAGCAGAGGGGATTGCCACCGTTAAAAATCTGCTATATTTGCTCTTCTTAAAAACACAAGAAACATGTTTGGTGATTTATTTGGAAAGCTGACGCAGATTAAGCAGAAAATGCAGGAAGGCAAAGAGCGTCTGGCTACCGTAACTTTATCCGGCGAGGCCGGCGATGGCGCAGTAAAAGTAACCGTGGATGGTAACCGCCAGGTGAAAAGTATTGATATTGCGGAGCGTCTTTTCGCACCGGAGCATAAGGAAGAAATGGAAGACCTGTTGCTGGCTGCTTTGAACCGTGCACTGAAAGATGCAGAGAATTCCTGGGAAGCAGAAATGAAAAACGCTGCCGGCGGAATGCTCGGAGGGTTGATGTAAGATATTTTCAATACAGGGAATTGCCATATGCGTACCATACATATGGCAATTTTGTTTTATAGGAATACTGAAGAAATTCTGTATTACGTAAATAATATTCCGGTTCCGATACCATAATACCCCGCGCGTGGATTTTCTTTGCAGGTACGATCGACTCTGACATGAAAGTATTTTTCCGGCGCATTCACTTATACCTGGGCCTTACTGCCGGCCTGGTGATCACTATCAGCTGTTTAACAGGTGCCTTACTGGTATTTGAGAAGGAGCTGACGGAAGCGTTTAACCGTGACCGTTATTTCGTGGAGCCGGGAGGAGCGCGTTTACCGCTGGACAAGGTGGCTACGCTGGTAAAACAGGCCGTTCCGGGTGCAGGTATTGCAAGGATACAGGTGTTTGCGGACCCCACACGGGCGCTGCAGGTGCAGCTGGAGGAAGGTAAAAAAGGCGGACCAAAAGAAGGCGGGGAGCGGAGAGGTAAGATAGGAAAGAAAGAAGGGGCCGCTAAGGCTGGTGAAAAAGAAGGCGCGGGCCCGAAGAAAGAAAAGGGACGTACTGCGTTTGTAAATCCCTACACAGGTAAAGTCATAGAACTATACAGCTATCAGCAAACATTTTACTACCAGGTATTTTCCCTGCACCGCTGGCTGCTGGCAGGCGCTGTAGGTAAACTGATTACCGGTATCAGCACTCTTATATTTTTGTTTATCCTGGTTACGGGCATCATTCTCTGGTTGCCCAAAACGCGCAATATTTTCCGGCAGCGGATTAAAATCAAATGGGATGGTAACTGGAAAAGGGTGAACAATGATTTACACATTGTACTGGGTTTTTACACTTCCATCTTCCTTTTTGTATCTGTTTTCACGGGCTTAACCTGGTCGTTTGAATGGTTTAACAAGGCGTTGTATGCTTCACTGAGAACCTCTCCCAAGCCTTCGGCAGCACCGCTATCGGCTCCGGCAGTGGAGGCGAATGGTAAAAGTATATCTTATGAAACGGCATTGGCAGTAGCCAAACATGCCGTTCCCGATGCACTGTTTTATTCGTTTACTGCGCCGAAAGACAGCTCCGCGGCCTTTATGGTAAGCCTGCTTCCGGCAGACGCGCTGCACGAAGCTGCCACCACCACTTACTACCTGGATCAGTTTAATGGGAAAGTGTTGTCGTCGCAAACTTTTGCGCAAAGGAACCTCGGGCAGCAGATCCGGGGAACAATAAAACCGTTGCACACCGGCGCCATCTTTGGTACGCCTTCTAAAATATTTGCTTTAATCCTCGCACTGCTTGGCGCTATCTTCCCTACCACCGGTACCCTTATGTGGCTGAACAGAACCCGCAAGAAGAAAAAGAAAGCAGTGGCTCCGGCCGTATCCAAAGCGGTTCCTGCGCAGGTAGCATAAAAAGGATCATCCTTCCGGTTTTCCATTTTTGAAAACACCCTTCAGAAACGGAAGGTTTTTTACGCCGTTTTTATCTCCCGCTTTTAACGTTTCCTTTGCAAACCCTTGCTCCCGCTAAGTTTTAACACTCCTACACAGAATATGGAATAGCATTTGGCATATACCTGCAAAATGATGTTACCATGATTAATCAGTTTGAAGTGCCAGCATGCATAGAGGACACAATACCTGCACTAAAAGAAGAACTGCACCAGTTTCCTGCCGTACATCATATTAACGAAACCATGGGCTGCTTTACGAAGTATACCGATAAGCAGCTGAGGGCACAGAATTTTTCGTCAGCAGGCAAGTGTTTGCAGCTGGCCGGCCGGTTATACGAACGGGGTAATACGGTTGTGAAAGAAGCGATTACCCGTATTTTTTTACCCGGTACTTTGCCGGGTTCCCCTGGCAGATGCCGTGAGCAGGATCCGGATGTATTCACTGATACCGGACTCAATTTATCCACTTTACATACAATATCAACTTACTGGTAATGGGAACAGATGAGGAAATTGTCGTCCGGTTAGCTACGGCTATGGACGTTGATTTTGCGCTGCCTATTGTGGCAGAAATGGAAGCCTCTGCTAAGGCAAGAGGTACCGGGATTGCGAAAAGAAATCCCCTTACAATAAAGGAAAAGATCCTGGAAGGGAAGGCCGTTATTGCTTTTACGGCGAAGGGCATATGGGCAGGGTTTTCCTATATACAATCCTGGGAAGAGAACAGGTTTGTATCCAACAGCGGTTTAATTGTAGCGCCGGCATTCCGTGGATTGAAAGTGGCGCAGGCCATCAAGCAGAAAATATTTGAGTTAAGCCGGCTGCTTTATCCAGTGTCAAAAATATTCAGTATCACTACGGGGTTACCTGTTATGAAACTAAATACCCGGTTGGGTTTCGAGCCGGTTACCTATCATGAAATTACGCAGGACCCTCTTTTTTGGGAGGGCTGTAAAAGTTGTGTGAACTATCCTATCCTGGCAAGCAAAAATTACAGGAATTGTTTGTGCACTGCCATGTTGTTTCAGCCTTTTCAATAGTTGAAGCAAGAGTACCCTTATGGTGAAAATACAGCCAATGAATAACCGGCGATGCTTTTGCGTTGCTGGTTATTCATGCGTATTATCCATTAAAGTTTACATCAATGATGAGTAGTTTATTGATCTTGTTGGTTGTTTGTTTGTAGCAACCATCCAGCCGTATATAGTACCGGCTGATTTCAATTTGCAGGGGTGGTTCCGGGAAGTTATTCATTTGGGCAACGCGTGAATAAGCGGCGGGGGAATAATGTTGTTTTATATGTTGCTGTAATGCGTGGAGGGTGGCTGGTGGGAACCGGCGTTTTTCGGCAGCGGTATATGTTCTGCAGATGAAGAAGTTGTTGGCTTCGGGGAACAGTGTTTCCCAGGGAGATCGGTAATGTTTCCACAGGAGCAGTGGTTGCTGCTCAATAACGGCGCTGGTTTCGTAGCACTGTGATACTTTTATCCTGTTTGATTCGCCGGTGGTAACGGCCAGCATCTGGCCTTCGATGGTACGGAGGTGTGCCAGCCGGAAGTAGAGGGTATCCGGATGCAGTTCAAAGTCGTTGAGTTGTGTATCCGGTATGATCCAGTCGAGGGAGAAATAGCAGTCACCGAAACGGATATACGTAGTAGAGTCGCGGCACACTACGTATACTTCGTTGGAGGCAACTTTCGCTGTTGGTGCAGGCATGGCTATCAGCTGCATGGTATCGATCTGCACCGGTTTTTCCTTTACGGATGTTACGGTTCGATGGCAGGCAGGCAGCAACAGTAATGCGATTGCGGGGAGAAAAAATATCTTCATGGTATACGGGATACTGTACGAACATTGACGTCAGGCATAGTCCCCTTTTACGGAAGGAACAGTTATTCTGCGTCTACAGCGTCGGTAGTATCTACTTTCCTGTTAAGGGCTTCCCACAAGATATCTTTTAATTCACTGAGGCCCTGGTTTGTAACAGAGGAAATAAATACATGTGGAACATCTTCCGGCAGCTCGGCTGATATAGCGGTTTTCAGCTCATCGTCCAGCATATCGCTTTTACTGATGGCCAGCAGAAACTGTTTATCCAGTAATTCGGGATTATATTGTTCCAGTTCATTTACCAATACTTCAAAATCTTTGCGGTGGTCTGCACTATCAGCTGGAATAAGGAATAATAATACGGCGTTTCTTTCAATATGTCGTAAAAAACGGTGGCCTAATCCTTTTCCTTCATGGGCGCCTTCGATGATACCGGGGAGGTCGGCGATACAAAACGACTTATTGTCGCGGTATTCCACCATTCCGAGTTGTGGGGTTAGCGTAGTAAAGGCGTAGTCGGCCACTTTAGGTTTAGCTGCGGTGATAGTAGACAGGAGGGTGGATTTGCCGGCATTGGGGAAACCTACCAGTCCAACATCTGCCAAAACTTTTAACTCTACTACTTTCCAGCCTTCCCTGCCGGGCATACCGGGTTGAGCGTATTCGGGTGTTTGGTTGGTGGCAGATTTAAAGTAGGCGTTACCTTTACCGCCTTGTCCGCCGGGAATCCAGATCACTTCCTGGCCGTCGTGGAGGATTTCGGCTTCCACCTGGCCGGTTTCTTCGTCTTTAGCCTGGGTGCCTAGTGGAACTTCGATGATAATATCTTTACCGAAACGGCCGGTACAGTTGTCGCCGCTACCGTTTTCACCGTCTTCTGCGAGCAGGTTTTTATGCCAGCGGAGGTGCAGGAGGGTCCACAGCTGTGAATTGCCTCTTAAAATAACATGTCCGCCTCTACCGCCATCGCCGCCATCAGGGCCGGCCTGCGCATTAAACTTGGTACGCATAAAGTGCATACTGCCTGCGCCACCTTTCCCGGATTTACAAAATACACGGATATAATCTACAAAGTTTGCTTTTTCCACTAGTTCTCAATTTTTAATACTCTGGGGTCCATTACCACAGAAAAACAAAACGCAAAGATCGTGAAGTTTGAGCTAATTAGCACCATCATGTGCCAGGAGCTCTTTACTTACAATCTTTGCGTTGTATAATAAGATGCTAAAAGTCTTAATCACAGCGGGATTCCGCTTACTGCACTTTTTCTCCTACCAGTTCATCCAGTTCTTTGGAGAGCAGTTCGAATACTTCTTCTTCTGTACCATCGCCTTTCACTTTTTTGAATTTGCCGAATTTGGCATAGTGATCAGCCACAGGAGCCGTTTTATTATGATATTCCACGATACGCGCTTTCACTACATCTTCAGAGGCATCATCGCTGCGGCCGGAGGTTAATCCACGGTTCAGCAGGCGTTTTATGAGCGCATCTTCCGGTACTTCCAGTGAGAGAACGGTTGAGATAGACGTTTTCTTCAATGCGAGCAGTTTATCCAGAGCCTCTGCCTGCGCAGTGGTACGGGGAAAGCCGTCGAAAATGAAACCACGTGTATCAGGATTAGCGTCCAGCTTAGAGCTGATCATGCCAATCACCACTTCATCCGGTACCAGCTGGCCCTGATCCATAAACTTTTTGGCTTCCAGTCCCAGGGGTGTTTTATCACCGATCTCGCTGCGAAGCAAATCGCCCGTGGAAAGATGAATAAGTCCGTATTTCTGGATAATGTTAGCACTTTGTGTACCCTTGCCGCTACCGGGAGGGCCAAATAAAATGAGATTGACCATGTTTTATTAAAATCTACTTTACTCGCAAGGTTGCAAATATAAGAAACAGATGAATGTATTGGTAATTAAAATTACGATTGATTAAACTAAATGTAAATATTCTGACAAAATAGTGAACACATTTCAATTTTTTACCAGAATCCATAAAATATCTTCAACAGGGTATTCTAATTTAATGAAATAGTTTGGATCTGACAAAATCATATGATTATTATTAGTAATTCTTTGATATTCAGGGCTGTCGGGCTGGATTTCCGCATGAATATTTGTAAGTTTATGATATGAGGAAACAATTATTGGTTGCAGGACTTACAGGCCTAATGATGACAGGCAGCGCCATTTCTGCGCCCCTGGTATTTAAGGAAAAGAAGAGGCATAAAAAAATGACTACACAAAAGGTGGCGCCACAGCAGGACAAAGCCTCACAATGGGCAGATAGTGTGTTTCAATCACTCACCCCCGAAGAACGTATCGCCCAGCTGATCATGATCCGCGCGCATTCCAATCTCGGGCAGGATCATATTAATGCCGTCGTTAAAGATATACAGGATAACAAAGTAGGAGGCGTCATTTTTTTCCAGGGCGGCCCGGTGCGGCAGGCCAATCTCACTAACTACTACCAGTCTATTTCAAAAGTACCCTTGCTGGTAGCCATTGACGGCGAATGGGGGCTTGGCATGCGCCTCGACAGTGTTATTTCATTACCGCGGAACATGATGATAGGCGCTATGCAGGATACCACCCTGGCGTATGATGCCGGAAAGCTCATGGGAGAACAATGCCGTCGCCTGGGTATTCATATTGATTTTGCGCCCGACATGGATGTGAATAATAATCCTTCCAACCCGGTGATCAACGACCGTTCCTTTGGAGAAAATAAATACCAGGTAGCCCGCATGGGAGTAGCTACCATCAGGGGAATGCAGGATGCCGGCATTATGGCCTGCGCCAAACACTTCCCCGGCCATGGCGATACCAATGTAGATTCACACCTGGACCTGCCCACCATCAATAAAACAAGAGCGCAGCTCGATTCCCTGGAGTTGTATCCTTTCCGCGAAGCTATTGCTGCCGGCGTGCAATCGGTAATGATTGGCCATCTTTATATTCCTTCTATCGATAAAAAACCAAATACACCTACCTCTATTTCTTATAATGCCGTTACTAAACTGCTGAAGAATGAAATGGGTTTTAAAGGACTGATCGTTACTGATGCACTTGAAATGAAAGGCATCGCAAAATTCTATACCAACGGACAGGAATCCCTACAGTCGCTGCTTGCCGGCAACGACCTGATGATTCTTCCATCCACCGCAGAAGGCAGTGTGGAGGCTATTAAGAAGGCTATCAAAGCCGGTAAAATCAGCCAGGAAGAAGTAGACGGACGCGTGAAAAAAGTATTGCGCGCCAAATATAACCTCGGACTAGGGCAGCCGCAGCACATCGATACTGATCATCTGGCAGAAGACATCAACGCCAAAACAGATACTTTACGTAAACGTATTGCGGAGAAAGCCATCACCCTGGTACGCAACGATAAGAAACTGGTGCCTTTTTCACCGGCCATGACCCAGCAAAAGCTGGCGGTAATTGCCGTAGGAGCTGATGCCAGCAACACTTTCGTGGAATCAGTGAAGAACTACAAACCCGGTACGGATGCGTTTATTTTCACCTCGCGGCAGTCCGTACAACAGATCGCACCGATTGTATCCCGCATACAGCGCGACTATAAGGCGGTTATCATCAGTTTGCATGAATACAGCCGCCGGCCCGCAGGAAACTTCGGGTTGTCGATGGCGGAGCGGCTGATTATCCGCCAGCTCCAATCGGAAATGCCTTCGGTGACGGTTGTTTTTGGCAACCCCTATGCGATCCAGTATTTCTGCGACGCGCCTCACCTGGTGGCCGCGTATGAAGATGACAGCACCACCCAGAGAGCCGCTGCAGACCTGCTTTTCGGGCAACTGGGCCCATCCGGTAAGCTGCCGGTAACTGTATGCCCGGATTTGCCTTCCGGCACCGGCATCACTTATGAAGTGAACAAGTTTAATTTGTTGCCTACCGCTACTGCGCTGGAAGCCGGCATCAATGAACAGGCACTGCTGCAGATCGATGGTTTGGCCAACGATATGATTGCGCGCGGTGCAGCGCCGGGAGCGCAGGTATTAGCCCTGAAGGACGGGAAGATTATTTATAACCGCTGCTTCGGCCACTACGAATACAACAAACAGGAACCGGTATCGCCTACTTCTATTTATGACCTGGCATCGGTGACCAAAGTATGCGCTACCACTTTATCGGTGATGCGGTTATATGATGAAGGGAAACTGAACCTGGATGCTACGCTGGGCGTATACCTGCCGCAGGTGTTGGGTACAGATAAAGCAGGATTGCGCATCCGCGATATTCTTTTGCACCAGGCAGGACTGGTAGCCTTTATACCGTTTTATAAGGAAACCCTTTATAACAATGCGCAGCCCGATACGGTGCTGTATCACGCCAGCCCGGACGCTACCCACGGGATCCGCGTGGCGGATGAGATGTACATGGAAAACAGCTATGTAGATACCATGTGGCAGCGGATACTGGATAGTAAGTTATCGCCGCGGCAGGGGTATGTTTACAGCGACTGTGATTTTATTTTCCTGGGGAAAATTGTGGAGCAGTTAACGGGTAAGAAGCTGAACGAATATGTGAGTGAAACTTTTTACGTTCCGATGGGATTGGCGACCACGGGCTTTTTGCCGAGAACGCGTTTTCCTTTGACGGAGATTGTTCCTACGGAGCGTGAGTATTCTTTCCGCATGCAGTTATTGCGGGGAGATGTGCACGACCCGGGAGCAGCTATGTTTGGTGGGGTGGCTGGTCATGCCGGATTATTTTCTGATGCTCATGATGTGGCGGTAATCATGCAGATGTTACTGAACAAAGGATCTTTCAATGGCGTGCAGTATATTAAGCCGGAAACGGTGCAGTTGTTTACGGCGTATAATAGCCATATCAGCCGCCGTGGTCTTGGGTTTGATAAGCCGGAAAAAGACAATGCTACCCGGCGGGAACCGTACCCTGCCAGGAGTGCTTCTGCGGCTACCTTCGGGCATACCGGTTATACGGGGACGTGTGTGTGGGCGGATCCAACATCGGGGCTGGTATTTATTTTCCTGAGCAACAGGGTGTATCCTAACGGCGGCGTTAACACGAAAATAACGGCGCTGCATACCCGGGAAAGAATGTTTGAGGCCGTGTATGAATCAGTACGTAAATAGGAGATAGGAAATAATAAAAGAAGAGGTGGTATCCGTAAAACGGTACCACCTCTTTTCATTTTTCAATTATGCGATGTGGGACTACTCTGATACGGAAACGCTCCTGTTGATCATGGTCTGCGTTTTTATGGCAATAGCTTTTTCTGCCAGTTTGTTTTTTCCGCTTCTGATTTCGAAGGTGTAGTCTCCATCCTCAAGAGAACCGAGGTTGTAACGTGCTTCGAAGCGCAGGGTAGCGGGCAGTGTTTCGCGGTGCAGCGTGTTATTGAAATTGTCTTTTATGTAGAGCGTCAGCTTTTCGTTGGAAGGATTATCCACAGAAAGCTGGAATAACAGCTGGTCCTTTTGCAATTGCGTGATATGTACGTTGAAAGCTTCGATGGGAGTTTCCCGTACAGGTTTTTCCTTTGCCAGTCGTGCTGCATTGTAAGCAAATGTTTTTGACTGTGCCGCAGCATGTAAAATTGGAGATAGGATAGTAACAAATACCAACAAAGCTACTTTGGGTGCTAAAACAACAAAACGTAAATGTTTCATGACATTATTTTTTTAATGTGTTCGTCTTTTTTTTAATTAGGGCGGTATTAGCTAATACAATGGTGCCGTTTAAATTTTCAATGCAAAGCTCCGACGCGCGGATTAACAGAACATTACGCCTTTGTTAAAATAATGTGAGTATTTAACCGGCTTGTTAGGCATTCATTCCCTATTTTTGCACCGTTTATGGAAGCAGTTACAATAAAAAATAACCGCCCCGTGGCCATCTGGTTATATATAGGCGTGGGCATGTTGATAGTTCAGGTATTGCTGGGAGGGATCACCCGTTTAACCGGCTCGGGCCTGTCCATTACTGAATGGCAGCCGTTATTGGGCGCTTTTCCGCCGATGAATGAAGCGGCCTGGCAAAAAGCATTTGATGGCTATAAACAAATAGCGCAGTATAAGTATATTAATAGCCACTTTACCTTGTCGGATTTTAAGTTTATTTTCTTCTGGGAGTGGCTGCATCGCGATTGGGCGAGGCTGATGGGGTTTGTGTTTATTATTCCGTTTATCTACTTTGTTATTAAGAAGAAGATTAACAAGAGCATGATAAACCCGATGATCATCCTGTTTGTGTTAGGTGGTTTGCAGGGCTTGATAGGATGGATCATGGTGAAGAGCGGCCTGAATGAGGAAAATTTGTATGTTAACCATATCCGTTTGGCCATTCACTTTATATCTGCGCTGGCGTTGCTGGCATATGTGTTCTGGTTTGCGTTGAAGCTGAGTGTGCATCCGATAGAAATATTAAAAGTTCCGGCTTTATACAAACTGAATATCTGGTTGCTGGTATTACTGGTAGTGCAGTTGGTGTACGGCGCTTTCATGGCCGGATTGCATACGGCATTGGTGGCAAACACCTGGCCGGACATCAATGGCTCCTGGGTACCCGCCGGCATGTTTTCGCAAGGCGGATTCGCTACAGATATTGCGCATAACCCGATTACCATCCAATTCATTCACCGCGGACTGGCCTACCTGATTACTATTCTCATCGCTATCTGGTGGTGGAAAGCTGCACAAACACCGGCTAACAGCCTGTTACACACCATCCGTTACCTGCCATTGCTGTTGGTATTGCTGCAGGTGCTGCTGGGCGTGCTGACCCTGTTAAACAGCCAGGTGAAGATTCCCATCAGTTATGGAATTTTACACCAGGGTGTGGGGATGTTGCTGATGCTGTCGCTGATCTGGACCCTGTTCCTTAGCCGGGGCGTGAGAAGCGGGAATTGATTTTCTGCCCGGTGTAAATTCCTGCCGTCATAAATCCGTAAATTTTCCGTAGGTTTATTCGTAATAATCGTCTGATGAAGGTGAAGTTATTACTGATAAAAACTTACTATTCTTTCCCTATACAGTTGCTGCTCCTGCATTTCAGGAAGTACCAGGTATTACTTATTTTTTGGGTGATCCTGTTCAGCACCATCAATGGTGGTTTTGCCAAGGTGTTTGGTGGAGATGCACTTTACCTGGCGCCGGAATACCTGGGCAAAGTAAATTTCTACAGTACTACTATCCTGGGACTAGCCACCGGCATGTTTATTATGAGCTGGCAGATTACCACCTTTATATTGCATACCGGCCGGTTTAAGTTCCTTGCCACCACTTCGCAGCCATTTTTCAGGTATTGCCTTAATAATGCCATCATACCGCTGGTATTTATTTTCAGTATGCTTTACCGCGGATGGGAATACCAGCGGTATGAACAGCTCAATACCGTTCCGGATATCATGTTGCTGGGGGAAGGGTTTATCTGCGGAGTGTTGTTTATATTCTTCTTCTGTTTTTTCTATTTTTTTAATGCAGATAAAAATATTGGCAGACGCCTGGAAAAGCGTTTCGGTAATCCGCGAAACTTCCTGCGGATGATCCTGAAACCCAACCAGGATCCAGATGAAAATGCGCTGCCGGTACATAATTATTTCTCTACGCCCTGGCGTATCAGAAGGGCGAGGAATGTGGATCACTACAATAAGCATTACCTCGACAGTATCCTCAAGCAGCATCACTTTGCTGCGATGATCACCGTGGGGTGCTCGCTGGTTTTCCTGGTGATACTGGCTTACATGATGGATTATGATGTATTCAGAATTCCTGCGGGCGCCAGTGTGCTCATCTTTTTTGCGTTTCTCATCGGGGTGGCGGGCGCCTTTTCCTATATGTTGCAAACCTGGTCTATTCCCATATTGCTGGTGATGTTGTTTGGTTTGAACTGGATGGTGGAACATAACTGGGTGGATAACCGTAATAAGGCTTACGGGTTGAATTACCGGGAGAAGAAGGCCCGTCCGGAATACAGTGTGGCGGCCCTGCAACAATTTTTTACCCGGGAGCGATACGAAGCGGATAAGAAACAAACCCTGCTGATATTAGAGAACTGGAGAAAGAAGTTCCCGGCGGGAAAAAAGCCCCCGCTAATTGTAATGAATTTCAGCGGCGGCGGCAGCCGTTCAGCCACCTGGAGCGTAAACGTATTACAGCGGCTGGACAGTATGCTGCAGGGCCGGCTGATGAAGCACACGGTGCTGATGACCGGCGCCTCCGGGGGTATGCTGGGGGCCAGTTATTTCCGGGAGTTGTATTACGAACAGCAGCAGGGGAAACCTATCCGCCTGTCTGATAATATATATGCAGAGAAGGTATCACAGGACTTACTCAATTCTGTATTTTCTGCTATGGCCGTGAATGATTTTATTACACCGTGGAGAAGTTTCAGTATCGGGAAAAATCATTACGCAAAGGATAGGGGTTATGCATTTGAAATGCAGCTGAATGAGCATACTGACAGTGTGTTGGATAAAACGCTGAAAGACTACCGGGAGCCGGAAGCCCATGCAGACATTCCCATGCTGATATGGAATGCTACTATTAATGCAGACGGGCGCCGGTTAATGATTTCCCCCACAGCCAGTCAGTTACTTATGCAGCCCGCAGTACCAGTATCCTACACGGCAGGTGAGGGATATCGACGGGGTGGATTTCGGACAATACTTTGCGGCACAGGATGCGATGGACCTGCGAGTAACCAGCGCGATCCGTATGTGTGCTACGTTTCCTTATGTACTGCCTAATGCGTTCCTTCCCAGCAATCCTATTGTGGATGTGATGGACGCCGGTATCCGCGATAATTTTGGTCAGCAAACCACGTTGCGATATTTATACACGTTTAATAAATGGATCAATGAAAATACCAGCGGGGTGATATATATCCAGATCCGTGATACCCGCAAGAATGACATTTCCCCGATCAAAAAAACGAAGGATCTGAGCGACCTGTTATTTGAGCCGTTGTTTACCATGCAGCAGCACTGGAGCGCCATGCAGGATTTTGACCAGGATGATTTACTGAATTATATGGAAGGATATTTCCCGGATAAATTTCACCGGGTAATTTTCCAGTATGTGCCGCAGAAGCAGGACAAGGCGGCGGCTTTATCCTGGCATCTTACCTCCCGGGAGAAGCTGGATATCGCGCATGCGCTGGACAATCCTGCGAATCAGAGTGCGTTGGAGTATGTTGTAAAGCTGCTGGAGGAATAGGGTTATTCCTTCAGGAACTTCAGCAGGGGCGCAATAAATTTCGTATAGGCTTCAATGTGGGGAAGATGTCCTACACCTTCGATAGGTACCAGCGTGGCGTGTGGAATTTTTTTCGCAGCAGCGTTTCCCAGTTCAGGATAATTCCCCATTGTTTTTCGCACTTCTTCCGGAACGTTGGCTTTTCCTAAGGCGGTACGGTCGCGTTGCCCGATAATAAGGAGGGTGGGGACTGTAATATTCTGGAACTCGTACAGCACGGGTTGGGTAAAGATCATGTCGTAGGTGAGGGCGGAGTTCCAGGCTACCAGGGAGTAGTCGGGGCTGCTGGTCCAGCTGGCTTGGAGCTGCGCCCATTTATCGTAGGCGGGCGACCATTTGCCGGCGTAGTAGCTGTCCATCATATATTGTTTGATCTTCTCATAGTTCTGTTGCAGTTCTGCTTTATACCATTTATCTACTGACTGATAGGGCACTTTCACTTTCCAGTCTTCCAGCCCGATGGGATTTTCGAGGATGAGTTTTTCGGTCACCTCCGGGTACATTAATGCGAACCTGGTGGCGAGCATGCCTCCCATTGAATGACCGAGCACGGCTGTTTTGGTTATTTGCAGCGAGTCGAGCAGTGTTTTGGTGTTTTGCGCCAGTTGTTGGAAGCTGTATTGGAGGTGTTGGGGTTTGGATGACTTGCCAAAGCCGATCTGGTCCGGGATGATGACCCGGTAGCCGTTGTTGCTGAGGTCCGCTGCGGTGCTGTCCCAGTAGGCGCCGCAGAAATTTTTGCCATGGAGGAGTACAATTGTTTTACCGTTTGGGCGGGAGGGTTGAACGTCCATGTAGGCCATTTGAAGGGCTTGCCCTTGTATTTGCAGTTTCAGGAAATGTACCGGGAACGGGTATTTATATTCAGAGAGGTTAATATCCTGGGCTGGTATTTGTGCGTATATGCGGGAGGTGACGAGGGAGAGGCAGGCGATGGCGAGGAGATATAGTTTCTTTTTCATGCGAGCGGTATTAAGCGGTTAAAACGCTGTGGGGTGGGGCAAAATTGACGCCATAAAACTATTTGTTTACAATATTTGGATATAATTAATTGTAAATCAATGATAACCAACCTATTGCAAGGGCGTTTTCCGGGCTGACCAAATGATTACATTTATTTAAAACGTGACACCTTCATTCTCGCTATGTTTTCGTACCTTTGCGCCTTCTTTTTGTAGCTATTAGCGTAAATTTAGTTAATGGCTGATAGCTAAAGATTTAAGTATATGAACATTCGTAATATCGCAATTATTGCACACGTAGACCATGGTAAAACTACTTTGGTTGACAAAATCCTTCATCAGGCTAATGTATTCCGGGCTAATCAGGAATCAGGAGATCTGATCATGGATAGTAACGATCTTGAAAGAGAGCGTGGTATCACCATATTCAGCAAGAACGCATCTATTGAATATAAGGGAACCAAGATCAATGTGATTGATACTCCAGGCCACGCCGACTTTGGCGGTGAGGTGGAAAGGGTATTGAAAATGGCTGATGGTGTTATCCTGTTGGTGGATGCTTTTGAAGGTCCGATGCCACAAACCCGTTTTGTGTTGCAGAAGGCTTTGCAGCTGAATCTGAAACCTATTGTTGTAATCAACAAGGTAGATAAGGCTAACTGTCGTCCTGATGAGGTACATGATGCAGTTTTTGAATTGTTCTTTAATCTGGATGCAACAGAGGATCAATTGAACTTCCCGACATTTTATGGCTCTGGTAAAAATGGCTGGTTTAACAGTTCATTAGAACAGAGTGAAGATATTTCTCCATTGATGGATGGTATCCTCCAGTACGTTCCGGAGCCAACCACTCCAGAAGGTAACCTGCAGATGCAGATCACTTCATTGGATTACTCTTCTTTCCTTGGTCGTATTGCTGTAGGTAAGGTGGCCCGTGCTTCTATTGAAGAAGGACAGTGGGTTACTTTGATGCAGACAGATGGTACCAGCAAGAAGCAGAAAGTGCGTGAGTTGTATATCTTCGAAGCGTTAGGTAAGAGAAAGGTAACTAAGGTATATGCCGGCGATATTTGCGCGGTAGTTGGTATTGAAGGTTTTAACATTGGTGATACTATCGCTGATGCTGAAGAGCCGGAAGCGTTGCCAATTATCAGTGTGGATGAGCCTACCATGAACATGTTGTTTGGTATTAACAACTCTCCGTTCTTTGGTAAAGATGGTAAGTTTGTTACTTCCCGTCACCTGCGTGACCGTTTGATGAAGGAAACTGAAAAGAACCTGGCACTGCGTGTAATGGATTCTGACAGTGCTGATAGCTTCATGGTTTATGGTCGTGGTATCCTGCACTTAGGGGTATTAATTGAAACCATGCGTCGTGAAGGTTATGAGTTGACCGTTGGTCAGCCTCAGGTAATTGTGAAGCATGTGGATGGTAAAAAATGCGAGCCGTATGAAACCCTGGTGGTAGACGTTCCGCAGGATTTTGCCAGCAAGGTAATTGATCTGGTAACCCGTCGTAAAGGTGAGATGCTGATCATGGAAACCAAGGGTGAAATGCAACACCTGGAATTTGAGATTCCTTCCCGTGGTTTGATTGGTTTGCGTACACAGATGCTTACTGCTACTGCAGGTGAAGCAGTGATGGCGCACCGTTTCAATGATTACAAACCATGGAAAGGTGCTATCCCAGGCCGTAACAACGGTGTGCTGATTGCCAAAGAAGCTGGTACTACTACTGGTTACTCTCTGGACAAACTGCAGGATAGAGGATCTTTCTTCGTTGATCCGGGAGAAGAAGTATACAAGGGTATGATCATTGGTGAAACCAACAAGCCAGGTGACCTGGTGGTGAATCCAAATGAAGGTAAGAAACTGACCAACATGCGTGCGAGCGGAACCGATGGTGCTGCTAACATTGCGCCTAAGATACTGATGACACTGGAAGAATGTATGGAGTACATCCAGCATGACGAGTGTATAGAAGTTACTCCTAACTTTATCCGTATGCGTAAAGTAATACTGGATGAAGAAGAGCGTAAGAGATCAGCTAAGAGCATGAAAGCAGAAGCTTAATTGCTTTTGTTTGTAAGATAATAGTAAAAAAAACAAAGCCGCTCCGTTTAGGGGCGGCTTTTGTTTTTGGAGGGAAGTAGAGGGGAGACTTCACTCCCGGGCAAAAAAATCCCCGCCCAGGATAAGGCAGGGATGTGCATACTAACCCAATGCTTACTAAAACTAAAACTAACTTCTATGTATGTTTAATACTAAGTTTCAATTCAATGCTTATTCAATTCAATAGCAGCCAATATTAAGCGGCATCCTGCTTTTCCTGAATCTTCACTTTAATCTTGGCTTCGATTTCTGCTGCCAGTTCAGGGTTATCATTCAGCAGTTGTTTCACTGCATCACGGCCCTGGCCTAATTTATTGGTATCATAGCTGAACCAGCTACCACTTTTCTGAACAACGCCATATTCAACACCCATGTCGATGATTTCTCCTGTTTTGGAGATACCCTGACCGTAAACGATATCGAATTCTGCCTGGCGGAACGGAGGCGCTACTTTATTCTTTACCACTTTCACTTTCACGCGGTTACCGATTGCTTCGTCACCATCTTTAATCTGGCTCATGCGGCGGATATCCAGCCTTACGGATGCGTAGAACTTCAGCGCATTACCACCGGTGGTAGTTTCAGGGTTACCGAACATAACACCTATCTTTTCACGCAGCTGGTTAATAAAGATGCAGCAGCAGTTTGTTTTGGAGATAGTGGCGGTTAATTTACGCAGTGCCTGTGACATCAAACGGGCTTGTAATCCCATTTTGCTTTCACCCATTTCACCTTCCAGTTCACTTTTCGGTACCAGGGCAGCAACGGAGTCAATTACTACTACATCTACTGCGCCGGAGAGGATCAGGCGATCTGCTATTTCCAGCGCCTGCTCACCGTGATCCGGCTGTGAAATTAACAGGGAATCCACGTCAACTCCCAGTCTTCTGGCGTAGCTGCTGTCAAAAGCATGCTCCGCATCTATAATGGCGCAAATGCCGCCTTTTTTCTGTGCTTCAGCGATTGTATGGATGGCGACGGTTGTTTTACCGGAAGATTCAGGTCCATATATTTCTATGATTCTTCCTTTGGGTAAACCGCCAATTCCAAGTGCGATATCAAGGCCCAGGGAACCCGTGGAAATGATCTCCATCGGCGCTTCTGCTTTTTCCCCCATCATCATCACAGATCCCTTCCCGAAATCTTTCTCAATCTTGTCCATTGTGAGGCGCAGGGCCTTCAGTTTTTCTGCATTGGCTGTAGACATATAAGTAATGTTTTTACAAATTTAATAGATAGCTGATCACAATTAGAAAGCAAATTAATTGGACTGCTAAGTTATGATCTAATTTTTTATTTTCCTAAATATTTTAGCATTTTCTTTTAAATGCTAAATAAAGTAGTAATCCTTTTCCGTGCTGTTAAGAACTTCCTGTTAAAAATTTTTTTCTTAAAACCTTAAAAGGGTTAACCCCTAATGGCATAACAAAGATGCGAACCCATTACGCATTGAATGTGCGTAACAACAAAACCTCAAAAAAAATAATTAGCCGGCGGAAGTGAGAATTCTACTGCATTTTTAAAAAGCGTAGTTATACGCTTGAGTATCAGCGCAGAAAGTTTCACTTTTGTACTGTCAAGTTTAGTTGTTGAAGTTAATCCCCTACTGTTTGTTAAAATTGTTTGTTAGCCTGCCTTGCGGCCTTGCATCCATGTGAAGATGAAATGGTGAAGTGGTCAAGGTTAAACCCCAAAAATTTTTATCGCCGTTCTAAATGTTGTTCTCCCTGATCCCTGGCTGGTGGGCTGACTTGTTTCAGCATTTACCGGCAGGGGAGCAGGGATAGAATGGTGAAGCACCTATTTTACGAGGATCCAGCACGCTGCCAGCTGCGAAACAATACCAATCAGGAAACCGATGTAGATTTCACGTGGTTCATGTGCTCCCAGCACCAGGCGGGAGGTAGCTACAATACCGGCCACAAAAAAAGTAATGACCAGTGGGATGGATACATTCATATGCATTCCCCACATCAGCGACAATAAAAGGCCGATTATGCCGCCCCAGCCTACGGTATGCATGCTGGTTTTTATAAAATTATTGGTAACAAAAGCGATAGAAACACTCAGGAACACGCCCAGGAAAAACGCGGTATAGAATTTTGGCGCCCGGCCTTCCTGTTGAAAAGTATAAAATGCCCAGAAGTAATAAGTGATCATCGCTACATAAGGAATGATCCTGTCGCGCTGGGTTTTCATATGAACGGAAGAAACAAATTTCAGCGCCTTGGCCAGTAAAAGCGTGAGCACCGGGAACCCGATACTGATAATAGCCACCCTGAAATACAGCATATCGAAGGCGAACCTTTTGCTCAATGGTTTAAAGGCGACCATATATTCCGGAATGGATTCCAGTACCAGGAATGTTACCAGCAGGGGAATGAACAGCGGATGTGAGAGATAGGAAATGATTAAAGCCAGGGATTTCATTGCCTTTGGAAACTCCGGCTCCAAACGTATATTTCCGTTCCTGTCTAAAACAGCTTGTTCTTGCATGGTATGGTTCTTATAATTCTTTACGTAAACGGGCTACCGGAATATTCAGCTGCTCCCTGTATTTGGCCACCGTACGGCGGGCAATGTTATATCCTTTATCCTGCAGCATCTTCGTGAGGTTTTCATCACTGAGTGGTTTACGTTTGTTTTCCGCCTCAATGAGGTCTGACAGGATCTTCTTTACTTCCCGGGTGGATACTTCCTCGCCGCTGTCGGTAGACAGGGATTCGGAGAAGAAGAATTTCAGTTTGAAGGTACCGAACTCGGTTTGTACGTATTTGCTGTTGGCCACGCGGCTTACGGTAGAAATATCCAGTTGCGTGCGATCCGCGATATCTTTCAGGATCATAGGCTTCATGGTGGTTTCATCTCCCGTAAGGAAAAATTCGCGCTGGTAATCCATGATGGATTCCATGGTAGACAGCAAAGTATGTTGCCGCTGCTTGATGGCGTCTATAAACCATTTGGCGGCATCTATTTTCTGTTTGATAAACAATACGGCTTCTTTCTGGCGCTTATCTTTTTTATCGCCCCGGTCATACTCCTTCAGCATTTCGCGGTAACCACCGGAAATCCGCAGATCGGGAGCGTTACGTGAATTCAGCGTAAGTTCCAGTTTACCGGCGTTGTTTAAAATAAAGAAGTCGGGCAGTACGTAGCTTTCTGCTTTATTCAGCGTGGCGAAATTGCCGCCTGGCTTGGGAGTGAGCTTGATGATCTGGGTGATGGCTTCTTTCAGTCCTTCGTCGGAAAGGCCTAATGCCTTCTGGATCTTCTCGTAGTGCTTCTTGGTAAATTCGTCGAAGTAGTTTTCGAGGATGGAGTAGGCGTTGTGCACGCCGGGATCGTCCTGTGGCTTACGTTTCAGCTGGAGCAGGAGGCATTCTTTCAGATCGGTGGCGCATACGCCAGCCGGATCAAAGTCCTGGATCTTTTTGATCAGGGAGTTGATTTCTTCTTCGGTGGTGTCAATATTCTGTGAAAAGGAGAGATCATCCACCATGGAACTGATTTCCCTGCGCAGGTAGCCGTCGTCGTCGATACTGCCGATGATATGTTCGGCAATGGCATTCTGGTGGTCGTCCAGCTCGAGCATACCCAGCTGGCTCAATAAGTGTTCATGAAAAGACGTTTCCACCCGGATCGGGATGGTTTTATTGCTTTCGTCCGGATCAGGATAGTTATCGTCACGCAGTTTGTAATCCGCCACATCATCATCTCCTTCACTTACATATTCAGAAATATCGATATTGTCGTATTCATTTTCACTGCCATCGGGTTCAAATTCATCTTCTTCTGCGGGAGCTTCATACTCTTCCTGTTCTTTGAACTCGTCTTCTCCTGCTTCTTCGCCATATTCCAGCGCCGGATTTTCTTCCAGTTCTTCTTTGATCCTTTCTTCCAGGTTCACAGTAGGGACCTGCAGCAATTTCATGAGCTGAATTTGCTGGGGAGAAAGTTTCTGTAATAGTTTCTGCTGTTGTGTCTGCTTTAACATAATTATTCCCTGTCAGGGCAAAATTAATAAGTATAAGGTTAACAGAGCTATCGCTGTCAGCATTTAGCTTTTAGATAACCCGTTAACGGCTAAAAGCTATAAATCCAGTTCCAGCTGCTCCGGCAGCAAACGGAATGTTTTGCGGTGAAATGGCGTATCGCCAAATTCCCGGATAGCATCCCGGTGTTGCCTGGTAGGGTATCCTTTGTTCTCATTCCACCCAAAGTGTGGATATGTAGCATGTAACTGCTGCATATATTCATCACGATAGGTTTTGGCCAGAACGGAAGCTGCTGCAATGGAGGCGTATAAGCCATCGCCCTGTATAATACAGGCGTGTGGCGTATTGCCGTATGCATAAAAGCGGTTACCATCTACCAGTATAAATTCAGGTTGCTGCTGTAACTTCTCCAACGCCAGGTGCATGGCTTTGAAAGAAGCTTTCAGTATATTTATCTTGTCTATTTCCACATTATCCACACTTGCCACGGCATAACATACTGCTTTTTTTTCAATCACCTTTCTCAGTTTTTCCCGGTCGGACTGTTTCATCTGCTTGGAATCGTTCAGCAACGGATGTCTGAATTTCTTCGGCAGGATAACGGCTGCGGCAAACACCGGACCCGCCAGGCATCCCCTTCCGGCTTCATCACAGCCGGCTTCTGTTAGTAATTCCTGATAGTAAGACAGTAGCAAATTGAAATCTATTAAGCCGGGTAAAATTACAAGATTAATGTTCAAGGAACAAGGATTGTGGATTTTTGAAGTAATCCGGCCACCTTCTTTTAATCTTTTTTAAAGAGATCTTTAAAGTCCTGTTTGAAATCGGTCCACTCTTTATCGGATTTTTTCATCAGTTGGTCGGCGGCTTCCCGGGTGCTGTCCCATTTGTCGGCGCTGCTGTTTTTTACGTCGTCCAGCTTTTTATTCATCTGTGCTTTCAGTGTTTCCAGCTTTTTACGGGCAGCCACGCTTTTCTCGTCCCCGTCCTTTTTTAATTCCTGGGTGGTTTGGTCTATTTCTTTGATACGCTCCTGAATAGCTTCTTCCGCCTGTTTCTTTTGCTCAGATAAATAATCACCTGTACTGCTGGCGGCAGATTTTATTTCCTGCCCGGCTTCTTTAATATCTTCTTTTATTTCTTCTTTCTTTTCCTGCTGAGTGCTACTCTCGTTACAGGCAAATAGAGCGGCAATGCCCGCCAGTAAGAATACCTTTTTCATGTTCCGACGATTTTTTTTGTGATTTTTAAATACTGGCACAGCCTTCCGGCCGTACCCCTTTATCAAAACATATTCCAGTTTTTTTGTTTAGACCCTGATCATATTTTTATATTTATCAGATGTTTGCTGCCGTTGGTCCTTATACCTGCGCCCGGTAACGAAAAATTAGCTAGGTTTGAGGTCCTTAAAAAAACAAAACCTGACTTAATATGAGAAAAAAATTACTGGTTTTGCTCTTATTGCTTAGCGTAAGTATCAAATGGGCTAAAGCAGATGAGGGCATGTGGTTGCCTTATTTACTGGGGCAGCAAACGTACAACGACATGGTGAAGAAAGGACTGAAGCTAACGAAAGAACAGTTGTACAGTATTAATAAAGCATCCCTGAAAGACGCCATCGTTATTTTTGGTGGCGGCTGTACCGGTGAAATTGTAAGTAATGAGGGCCTCATTTTTACAAACCACCACTGCGGCTACGGCGCTATTGCCGCCGCCAGTTCTGTAGAACACAACTACCTGAAAAACGGTTTCTACGCAAAAAATAAACAGGAAGAAATTGCTTCTGCCCAGCTGTCTGTACAATTCCTGGTAAGAGTGGAAGATGTGAGCAAGGAGGTGGAAGATGCGCTGAAAGGACTTGATGGTGCTGCAAGAGCCCAGAAAGAACAACAGGTATATGGAGAAATTGTCGCTAAAACTATTGCCAACACCGGTTATGAAGCGAAGGTGGTGCCTATGTTCAAAGGCAATCAATACCTGCTGTTTGTATACGAGCGCTATAAAGATATCCGCCTGGTAGGTACGCCTCCCGAAAGCGTGGGTAAATTTGGCGGTGATACCGATAACTGGGAATGGCCCCGCCACACCGGCGACTTCTCCGTGTTCCGTGTATATACCGGTAAAGACGGCAAGCCTGCTGCCTATGCCGCTGATAATGTGCCTTTAAAGCCAAAACATTTCCTCCCCGTATCTATCAAGGGTGTAAAGGAAAATGACTATGCCATGATCTTCGGCTACCCCGGCGGCACCAACCGTTATGAAACTTCTTACGGCATACAGCTGAAAACATCCATCGAAAACCCTTCCGTGGTAAATCTCCGCGATGTAAGACTGAAGGCC
The DNA here is from genome assembly GCF_050434025.1 of Chitinophaga sp. W3I9. Taxonomy (NCBI): domain Bacteria; kingdom Pseudomonadati; phylum Bacteroidota; class Chitinophagia; order Chitinophagales; family Chitinophagaceae; genus Chitinophaga; species Chitinophaga sp. W3I9. Next base: position 640,420 of record NZ_JBNPWC010000001.1, on the reverse strand, counting down.
ATGTTTGAGCAGATGAAGAAAGATCCTGCGGTAAAACTGCAGTTGGCATCTTCTTATGCCGGGATCGCCAACTACTGGAAATTTTTTGACGGCGAAACAAAGCAACTGCAAAAACACGGCGTACTGGCCGATAAACAAAAACAGGAAGCTGCTTTTGCCAAATGGGCACAAGGCAAACCTGAATTTGCCAATATCCTTTCCGACTACGAGGCCGCCTATAAGGCATGGACTCCCTACGCCAAACAACGCACTTACCTGAATGAAGGTATCATGGGCTCCCCGGTAGCGGCTTTCGCAGCTTCTTTAACGGGCGTGGAAAGAGCATTGGTAACACCAGGCGCTCCCAAAGAAGCCGTTAAACAGGCAGTAGATGCAGCTGATAAAGCCCGTAAGACATTCCTGGAAGGAGAAAACAAACCATCCGACCAGAAAATCCTTGCAGCTACCTGTCATATGTTCTACACCGACATCTCTAAAGATCAACAGCCCATTGGTTTTTATGATGCGCTGAAAGCAAAATATGGCCCTCTTGATGAAGACAAAACATACAATACCTGGGCTGCTTCCTTAATGGCCAATACATTTATTTTTGATGATGCCAAATGGAGCGCATTTGTAGCAAACCCGGATGCAGTAACCCTGCAGAACGATCCGGTATTTGCCTATGCCAGCACATTCATCAAAAACTATGTAGGTAAATACCTGCCGTTATACAACCAGTTCAATACTAAAAATAACGATCTTGGCCGCGCTTACCTGAAAGGTGTTATGCAGATGAGTCCTAACGCCAACAGGTATCCTGATGCAAACTTTACCATGCGCTTATCTTATGGCCAGGTAAAACCATATTCTCCGCGTGATGCCGTGCATTACGACTATGTAACCACTATGAAAGGGGTTATAGAGAAATATGTACCAGGCGATTATGAATTTGACCTGCCTGAAAATTATGTTGACCTGTATAATAAAAAAGATTTCGGTCAGTACAAAGATGCTAAACGTAATGATATTGTAGTTGGCTTTATCACTACCAACGATATTACCGGTGGTAACTCCGGCTCTCCTGTTATCAATGCCAACGGCGAGCTGATTGGGCTCGCTTTTGATGGTAACTACGAAGCCCTGAGTCACAAAATTCAGTTTGATTCTGAGTACAATCGTACTATCTGTGTAGATGTACGTTATGTACTGTGGTGTATTGACAAACTGGGAGGTGCAAAAAATATTATCAATGAGCTGAAACTGGTGAAATAATCTGCGGGTAAGCATTTGATCAGAAAGTCCCGCACAGGTAGCCCCTGTGCGGGACTTTTTATTGCGGGTTAATTCTGTTTTACCCAAAACATTTTTTTGTTGCATGGTGTTATCTCCATAGGCTGTTTCCAACATCTAATAACAACCGTGCATGCATAAACGAATTTTACTCTTTGCTATCCTGTTTTTTATCTGTGTCTTTTCTGCCAACGCATCTGCATGGCCGCCGGGAGACACTACTGCCAGGGATTCGTCCATCGAAAAAATAGCCGGATTTATCAAGAAGATATCTTTCGGGGGTGTTTTCCAGGCCAGGTATACCGGGTCGTTGATACGTGATGTGGATGTAAACGGAATGCATCAGCCGGATGCAGAAGAAGTAGTACGAAACAGCTTCAGTATCAAGCGTGCCCGTTTACAGGCCAAAGCGCAGGTGAGCGACCGTTTTACAGCGGCAGTGCTGATTAACCTGGCTGAATTTTCCGGAGATACCAAAGGGAAGGTCCTTGAAAATGCGTATATCTCTTACCGTTGGAACGATGCAGTTAACTTCACCGTGGGGCAATTCCGGCCATCTTTTGGTTTAGAAGATCTGTACCCTGTAGACATTATCCAGTCGATGGATTTCTCCAACCAATATTATGCGTTCGGCAGCAACGGCTGGCAAAGCTTCCAGATCGGCATATCGATGTTCGGGGCGTTTAACAAGAACAGTAAGATCCCTATGAAGTATGCTGTTTCCGTGGTGAATGGGAACAACCGCAACCAGCCATCAGACAACGACAACGGTAAATTGGGAACGGCCCGGCTGGAATTCGGAGAGATGAATAAACTTTCGCTGGGGCTGAATGGCGGCTTGGCGCAGTGAAACGACAAAGCGTGTATGCTTTGGGGGTAGATGTGAGCGGAGTGATTCCACTGGCACCCAAATGGGATCTGCAGTTACAGTCGGAATACAAACAGGGTAACAATCATCAGCTCTACTACGCCCTGCCAGACAGCGTCCGCAGCGGGGAAGGAGTAAGCCGTTATATAATGGATGGGATATACGTACTTCCCAATTTACGCTACAAGATCAACTATCATAAGCTGACCTCTATCGAGCTTTCCATGCGGTATGAATATTTTGATGAAAACAAAAAACATGATGGCGCTATCCGGCAATCCTATATCCCCATGATCAGCCTGGCTTTTCTGAAAGATTACGGTGGCCGTATTCAGTTAGGAATGCAGATAGACCAGTATAACAAAGATATTCCCGGAACAAAAACGCATAACAGCAATCTGCTGATTGTGCAGGTACAATGCAGGTTTTAATAAATGTGAGTTTATATGAAAGAAATCAAGTATCCTCAACTGTTAATTACCCTCGCGGTGGGTTTGCTGATCTGGTTCATCCCGGCGCCGGAAGGAGTGAAGCCGGAAGCCTGGCATCTGCTGGCTATTTTCCTGGCAACCATTGTCGGTATTATTATGAAAGCGGCAAGCATGGGCACTATGTCGGTGGTGGCTATTACGCTGGTGGCCCTCACCGGCGTGCTGGCGCCGGGTGATCCGGCGAAATCCATTACGCTGGCGCTCAGCAGTTTTGGTGATAAAGTGATCTGGCTGATAGGGATTTCTTTTTTTATTGCGCGGGGATTTATTAAAACCGGTTTAGGAAAACGTATTGCTTACCTGTTCGTCCGGGTATTTGGCCGCAGCCCACTGGGATTGGCTTACGGGCTGGGTTTGGCCGACCTGGTTCTGGCGCCGGCGGTGCCCAGTAATACCGCGCGGGGAGGAGGTATTATTTATCCCATCATGAAATCTATGGCTATCAACTTTGGTTCCGTGCCGGAAGACCCGGCTACCCATCGCAAGCTGGGCGGCTATCTTACATTGAACAGTTATAACATGAATCTTATTACGTCTTCCCTGTTTTTAACAGGTACGGCGAGTAATCCCATGTGTCAGAAGTTTGCGAAAAACCTGGGTATTGATATCACCTGGATGTCGTGGTTCACAGCGGCAGTGGTGCCGGCGATTATTTCCATTATTGCAGTGCCATGGATATTGTATAAGATCTATCCGCCGGAGTTGAAGTCTACAGGAGATGCGCCTGCTATGGCATCTGAAAAGCTGAAGGAAATGGGGCCGGTACACAGGAACGAATGGTTGATGCTGCTGGCATTTGTGATCCTGCTGTTCCTGTGGATAACGGGAGATCTGTTTGGGATAGATGCTACCACTACCGCCCTGATAGGATTGGTATTCCTGCTTATATCACAGGTGCTTACCTGGGATGATGTGAAGTCGGAGAAAGGCGCCTGGGATACTATTGTATGGTTTTCTGCGCTGGTAATGATGGCCAGTTTCCTGAACAGCCTGGGTTTTATTCCGTGGTTCAGTGACCTGATCAAACAGAAAGTAGGTGGTATGAAATGGACAATAGCTTTCCCGATTATAGTGCTCGTATATTTTTACAGTCATTATATTTTCGCCAGCGCTACGGCCCATGTAGCGGCTATGTATTCCGCGTTTTTAAGTGTGGGTATTTCTGTAGGCATACCGGGTATGCTGCTTGCATTGGCGCTGGGATACTGCGGTGGCATCTTCGGAACACTTACCCATTATGGTCATGGACCTGCACCGGTATTTTTCGGAAGTACTTATGTAGATCTGAAAGACTGGTGGAGATGCGGGTTTATTCTGAGCATCGTGCTTATCCTTATCTGGATAGGCATTGGCGGCGGCTGGTGGAAAGTACTCGGCATCTGGTAAACGAATCGCAAAAAATATTTTTATGAGTCAATGGAACATAATAGAGCACAGGTTTTGAAGCAGTAAAATCATATAACCGTATACGTAATTCTACGTATTTTTTTGATAGCTTGTTTTTTTATTGGAGGAATGATTGTACCTTTGCGTCCGTTTGAATACCGAATATATACTGTTGCCGATAAGAGTTGCAATTGCAATAGTGTTAACCCCGGTGAATTATTTGTAACAGGGTTGTGACCCCCCAAAAAGAAGAAAAATAAGATGACACAGTTTAAATTGTTTGTGACAGCCCTTATGCTGTTAATTATGGCCATGACGGCTTGTTCCCCGAATTCAACAGAAAACACCGCTGAAGTAGTAACTGTAGAAGGACATGCAGGAAATTTCCTCCTGATCAAAGGACACGGTTTTAGTGAAGATTTGCACGAAAATAAAGTGAATTTTGGTAACGTACCTGCGCAAATTCTGCGTGCAGATGGTAACACCCTTTTGGTGCAGGTACCTGTGCAGAAGGCCACCACAGTGCCTGTAGTAGTTGCGGTAGGAAATAATGTATCCAACGCGATGTTGTTTGCATATCATCCCAAACTCGTAGCAGCGAAGTAAGCGTGATGAATTAAAAATTACGGATAGCGGTTTTATACACAGATAATAATGCGAAGAATTTCCTGCATTGGCGGAGCTGTGTATAAAACCGCCATTCGTAATAATGTTTTAATTTAGAGGCATGTATAAGGAATTCCGGCCACATCCGCTATTGACTGCATATGTAGACGCCTACTGGATAGGAGGGGGACTGCATTTTATGCAGCAGCGTATATTACCGGATACCTGTGCGGATATTATTTTTAATATTAGTGAAGACATTATTGCAGCTGACGAAACGCTGAAAATAATGCCAGGTAATGCTTTTGTAGTAGGCACCATGACCACCTTCCATGATACTATCCTTCATGCAAATACCTATTTGTTAGGAGTCCGTTTTAAGCCGGGAGGACTGAATAGTTTTACAGGGCTGCCTTTACAATTGATTACGGATGATCATGTTCCCCTGCGCGATATTGCTTCCGGATGGCATGTTGCACTGGAGCCATTGTTGATGAAGGCCCAGGGGATAGCCGCAAAACTAGCATGCCTGGAAAAGTTCCTCTTGCAGCGGTTGCCGGCCGGAAATATCATCTCCGGAAAAATGCAACATAGTATTGCGCAGATCAGGCAATCGAAAGGTGTTATAGCAGTAAATGTTTTAGCAGCACAGGTGTATATGAGTCCCCGTAATTTTGAAAGGCACTTTTTGCAGACAGCCGGCGTATCTCCGAAAACATTCGCACGTATTGTAAGATTTCTAAGTTTGAAGCAGCAGCTGAAAAGCCTCTCAAATCCTCACTTATTGTCGCTGGCGCTGGACCACGGCTTTTATGATCATGCACATCTCACCCGTGAGTTCAGGTCATTTGCAGGGGAAAGTCCTACCAGCTATATGCAACGGTGATGAATGAAAGTTTTTTTTGCAGATGTTATCATGTGGTAATTGAATTATTTTTAATGACCGATATTAAACACAAAAAAAGCAGCAAAGGTCACCCCTTGCTGCTTTTTCTATGATGGATTATGTGTAAATAATATTACAGTGTTTTATCCTGCATACCAAACATCACTACAATTTTCCCGTCTTTATAGAGGTTTAATGTTTGTTCCGCCACATCATACCGGAAGGAGTTATCACTGATGAGTTTCAGGAATTCAGCTTCGCGGCGCATTACATCTGCATCTGCACAGGCCATGCGGGTGCTGATGCCCTGTGTGAATTTTATTTCATCGCCGGTAGCGTTGTATCCGCCGGAAATGCTGTTGCAGCCGCCTTTGCCGTGGAAGCGTTTCTGATTGATATCAAATTCCAGCCAGATCCCGGAGTTACTTATTGTAGCATCATTCAGTTTGATCACGTTCCATTTTTTGCTGCCAATGAAAGCCCACTGGTTATTGTTTGACGCGTTTCCCTGCTGATCGTTACCATTACTTTCCAGCGTAAACTGCATCACTAATTTGCCGCCTTCGTAGAGGTCAATGGTTTCACCGTTTACGGTGTAGGTAAAGGTATGTCCGCCGAGTTGTTTCAGGAACTCTGATTCCCGGCGCATTACATCTGCATCTCCGCACATCATGCGGGTGCTCATGGCTTGTGTGAAGGTAATTTTATTTTTAACGGCGGTATACCCACCGGAAATATTGTTACAGCCTCCTTTGCCGCTGAAGCGTTTTTTATCTTCATCAAACTGCAGCCACACACCGGAGTTGCTGATTACTCCTTCATTGATCATTTTCAGGGTCCATTTTTTATTGCCGATAGCTGCCCAGTTGTTGTTGCCGGAAGTATTGCCGTCTTTATTTTCCAGGCGGAATTGCAATACGATATTGCCATTTTGGAAGAGGTTCAGCGTTTGACCGGCTACGGCGTATTGAAATGTTTGATCGCCTATTTGTTTCATGAAGGAGGTTTCGCGGCGCATTACATCCCTGTCGGGGCAGGCCATCAGGGTGCCGGCTGTTTTGGAAAAGGTAAGATCGCTGCCGGAGGTGATATATGCACCCATCATGCTGTTGCAGCCACTTTTACCGTGCATGCGTTTCTGGGTGCCGTCGAATTCCATCCAGATGGCGCCATCGGAAATGGCTTCATTATCCATTTTTACCAACACCCATTTCTTTCCGGTGATAGCTGCTGAACCGGTATTGCTGATCTTCTTTTTTTCCAGCACTTTGGCGAGGGTATATTTCAGGGAAGAGCCATCTGCCGGTGGGTTCTTTACCCTGGTAATTTTTACCCTAAGCTTATAACGGTAGCCAGGGGTATATTTAAAGCCGCTGATATTGGTATATAAGTTTGACCAGTCTGCATCATTTACTCCTTTTATCTGCAAACATTCCATGGGAGCCACGCCGGTACAGGGTTCCTTTGATTCTTTTACATAGATGACCTGCGTTTTGGGGGGTGATTGTTTGCTTTGTACCGGGGCCATAAAGGTGGTGGCAAGAGTGATTGCTAATTCCAATAACATAAAATATAGATTTTAATAGTTAACAACAAAAGGAGTCATGAGGTTGTCTCTTTTGAAGGATTGTACTGTATTTTGCAAAAACGCTGCCAGTCTCACTTTCAGGCCCTGGTATTACCTGGTGCTGCTATGGTGGGTCGTTTGACGGGTCTTCCCGATTTGTTTGATGATAGATTCGTAATATCCCAGTTTATCTTTACCGGGCAGGCTTACAATGGTCACATCATTTGCGGTGAGCAGGTCCAGTTTGAATTTAGAGGTTGCCACATATTCTTCCGGGATATAGTAGAAGATGTGATTGGGAACCGGCACGTTTTTATGATGAAACTTTTGCCGTGCCCTGTAGGTGAGCAGCCACCAGAGATCAGTTTCCACAAAGTCGAGCGACAGTCCGAAGATGTGTATATCCTCTGTGAAAAAAAGATCTATCCAGGAGTGAAAATATACTTCCCGGGAGTGAATGCGCCGGAGCAGGGAGGGCTTGGGTACTTCTTTGGAAGAGTACACGGTACCGCTTACCACGTAATTGCGCATCAGTTGTAACTGGCCGCCATAGTGTTCAAACCCCAGATTTATGCTCATGGGGTTGAGGCAATCGCCGTGAATATGCCAGTAATGGATATTATCTACTTCATATCTCCTGAAAATACTGTAAAACTTTTCCTTGATGACGCTGGTGTTTTCTAATGGTATTTGCCCTTCCAGCGTGAATTCATAGTTGGTGGTCAGGATATGTGCCGGCTTCAGTTCGCGGATAGCGCTGTGCAGCGGGTTGGCCTTTATTTCCGCTGCTTTGATGGCGATGAAAGACTTGAGATCTTTTTCTCTGATACGGTGATTTTTACTGGCGGTTAGAAAGATTTCTTCATACAGGAGCGGAAAAGGTTTTTTATCATCCAGTTCCACGCAATCGCCGGCGTGGCAGAAGGTGATGATATCCTGCAGCAGGTCTTTCCAGCTTTGGCCGCGTGAGATGTTGTTGATGTCATTTCCGATTAATAATACAAGGTTTTTCATAGTACATGCCATCTTTTAGGGGTGGATAAACCGGAAGGTGAGGTTAATTCTTCCGTTTGATACTTTAGTGGTTTTCGGGACCTGGTGTTCCCAGTATTGCTGTAATGGTCCTTTCATGATGAGCAGGGAACCGTGTTGCAATAATAATTCATACTTCCGTTGGTGATCACTTTTATAGCGCAGCTGAAAGCGGCGGGCTGCGCCAAAGTTCACCGAGGCAATTACCGGGTGATGGCCCAATTCCGGTTCATCATCTGCATGCCAGCCCATAGAGTCGTTGCCGTTGCGGTAGAGGTTGAGCAATACGCTGTTGAACTGTTGGCCGCTCACCGGCGTTATGCGATCGCGTATCTGTTGTAATTCTGCTGTCCATGCTTGGGGGGAGAAGGTGTTCCCGGAGAACTTGTAGGAGCTGGCAGTGTCGCCATACCAGGCCATTAAACGTGGGAATAACACCTCTTTGCCGTACATTTTCATGGATTCCTGTTTCCAGGTGATGGTTTCCTGCAATACCTGCATAAAATGGTTGCTTTCCGCCAGGTCAAAAAACTGCGGATGGTAAGCCAGCTCTCCATTCAGTAATGCAATCTTCCCGGCATCCTCATCGTTAAAAAAACTTCCCTGCACATTCATAACACAAATTTACAACCGTGCTACGCACTGTATATGTCTAGTTATTTATCGGGTGTATTATCTTTCCATGCCCAAAGGTAGCGACAGGCATGTGTGCGGTAAGGCGACCATTTTTCAGAGATTTTGACCAGCTTATCCCGGAATGCTTTTTTGTCTTCCCGGTTCAGCTTGTAGATTTTAATCATCGCCTGCTGTAATCCCCAGTCGTCCATGGCAAATACGTCTTCGCGGCCCAGGTAAAACATCAGGAGCATTTCTACTGTCCAACGGCCAACGCCTTTGATTTGTGTGAGATAGGCAATCACTTCGTCGTTCCCCATCTTTTTAAGCTTGCTGTCGGTCAGTTTTTCGGCGATGATAAACGCTGCCACATTTTGGACGTAGGTTACCTTGGCATTGGATAAACCGATACCACGAAGGGTTAATGGCGCGGTATCCAGTATCTGCTGTGCTGTTGGCTCCCGGCGGCCGTAGAGGTCGAGGAACCGGGAATAGATGACGTCTGCTACTTTGGTGGACAGCTGCTGGCTCATAATGGAGCCAATCAGTTTCAGGCAGATGTTTTTTCGTATAGTCAGCTCCGTTAAAGGGCCATTGATAATTTTCTGCAGCTTTTTATCTTTGCTGAGATGGGCTACATAATGTACCGGAACGGCTTCCGGGGTGCTTTTGGACCTGGGCATAAAACTATTTTTAGCGTTAATACGTCACATCACTCTTCACCCTGGCCCCTCCGGTTATTAATAACTAAACGGCTGTGTATAGATTACCTGCAACAGTGTTTGTCCGACTGCCAGCAGCGTTTTCTTGTCAATCACATCCATATTGTCGTTTTGTGTATGCCAGTGAGGAGCAAAGTCGTTGTTCGACTGTAACGCAATGATATCGAATGTTGGGATATTAGCGATGGTATTTACCGCGATATGGTCGTCCGTGATAAATGCGCCATTATTTTCATAGCGGAATATATCAGAATAGCCGAGTTTATTGGCTACATCCCAGAACATTTTCATCTGGGCGCCTGCATATTGTTTGGAGGAGCCTTCCATATAGAACTGGGTGCCACGGCCGCCTACCATGTCCAGCAGGATACCGTAGTTTGCTTTATAGCCGGGAATATGCGGATTTTTCGCCCAGTACTGGGTACCTAAGCAAAATGAGTTTTCGTCATTTTTAGCGCCGTAATCTTCCACGTCTACCAGCAGGATATCCACGCCGGCTTCCGGTTTTTGTTTACGGAACTGCCTGGCTGCTTCCATCAGTACGGCAACGCCGCTGGCGCCATCATCGGCACCGTCCAGCTTCTTTGTTTTATCAAAGGCATCTTCATCTGCCCAGGGACGGGTATCCCAGTGAGCCAGCAGTAAAACACGCTGCCTGGCGGCGGGGTTGAAGCTGGCGATGATATTGATGCAGGGCAGTTTTTCGTTTTTGGGACCGGTAACGGTAGTGCGCTGCACATACACGGAATCTGCCCAATTGCGTAAGCTGCTGATCAGCCAGCTGGCACATTTCTCCTGCGCAGGCGTATTGGGTATCCTGGGTCCGAAACTTACCTGCTGTGCGGTGTACGCATATGCAGAATCTGCCTGGAAAACGGGTACCGGTACATCCACTTTAGCTACTTTGCTTTCGCCGGTACTGTCGGTGGTGTTATCGGTTGTCTGACTATTCTGCTGGCAGGCGCCGGCTGTTAAGGCCAGCGCTGTCAGTGTAATAAGAGCTTTACGCATTATCTTCCGGAATATTTATTTTATTGAAGACTGTAAGATACGGTGCCGTCTTTTTCATCTTTCAGCTGAATGCCTACAGACAATAATTCGTTACGGATTTTATCGGAGGTAGCGTAATCCTTACGGCTTTTAGCTTCCTTCCGCATTTCAATCAGCATTTTTAATACGCCGTCCAGTTTATTATCTTCCCCGGTGATGGCTTCCTGTTGTATACCGAGGATATCCACGAGATAAGTTTTCCAGGTTTGCTGCAGCAACCGGAAAGTATCTTCGCTGATTTCATGCATTTTTATTTGTCCGCCTTTCAGTGAGTTGATCACTGGTGTGAGCTCAAACAGGTTGGCGAGCACTTTGGCGGTATTGAAATCATCGTTCATGAAATCCGGGCATTCCAGGCACCACTGATGTACCTGTTTATCCAGTTCTTCATTAATGGCCTGGCCGTTGGCAGGGGTATACGTCAGTTTCTGCAGGGTTTCATAAGCAGCCCATAAACGCTGAAGTCCTTTTTCGGCGGCCTGCAGGGCCTCGTTAGAGAAATCCAGGGTACCGCGGTAATGTGTTTGCAGCACAAAAAAGCGGATGGTCATGGGGCTGTATGGCTTTTCCAGCTGGGGGCTTTCACCGGTGAACATTTCGGTGAGCTTTATGGTGTTGCCATAAGCCTTACCCATTTTCCGGCCGTTGATGGTGATCATGTTATTGTGCATCCAGTAACGGGCCATCATATTGCCGTGTGCAATTTCACTTTGCGCAATTTCGCATTCATGGTGTGGAAACTGGAGGTCCATACCGCCGCCGTGAATGTCGAACTGGGCGCCCAGGTATTTGGCGCTCATGGCAGAGCACTCAATGTGCCATCCGGGGAAGCCTTCGCCCCAGGGGCTTGGCCAGCGCATAAGATGTTCCGGCGGCGCTTTTTTCCAGAGCGCAAAATCCGCTTTGTTATGTTTATCGTCCTGGCCTTCCAGTTCCCTGGTGGTTTCCAGCATGTCTTCCAGTACGCGGCCGCTGAGGATGCCATAGTCGTAGTTGGCGGCGTATTTTTTAACATCGAAGTACACGCTGCCGTCTACTTCATACGCATAGCCTTTTTCCATGATCGTTTTGATCATTTCAATCTGCTCAATGATATGCCCGGTGGCGGTGGGTTCAATGCTGGGTTCGAGATTGCCAAACTGTAGCATGGCCCAGTGGTACAGGTTGGTGTATTTCTGTACCAATTCCATTGGCTCCAGCTTTTCCAGTATGGCAAATTTGGAAATTTTATCTTCCGCTGCGCGGCCTTCTTCTTCAAAGTGGCCGGCGTCGGTAATATTACGTACATAGCGTACTTTATATCCCAGGTATTGTAAATAGCGGAATACTACATCAAACGTAATATAGGGGCGGGCATGGCCGAGATGTGATTCGCCGGATACGGTAGGACCGCACACGTACATACCAACGTGCCCGGGGTGTAAAGGTGTAAATACTTCTTTCTGACGGTGTAATGAATTATATATCCTTAGTTCTGACATATGCTGTAAATGACAGATGCCATATAGCTGACATCTTATTTTTTGTTGATGGATGGCAAAGATAAAAATTGTTTTCCTGGTACAAGCAGGCAACAACATCGGTCAGTCCTAAAAATATTATACATTTTCATAATTGATTACAGTTATTTATTTACTTCTACTGCTGTTTTTCCGCTACCTATCAGGCTAAGATTGGCAATTACAGGATAATGGTCAGACAGGTCAGAGTTTATTTTCCGGAAGCTGTTTACCTTAAAATGGTTACTGACAAACACATAGTCAATACGTAAGGTAGGCGCCAGCCCTGTAAAAGTACGGCCAATTCCGAAACCTTTTTGCAGAAAAGCGTCCTGGAGATCGCCTTTAATGGTAAAGTAGGTATACGACGCCGGGGTGTCGTTAAAGTCGCCGCAAACGATTACAGGGTATGGGCTTTGCCGGATAAAGTTACCTACAATATCGGCTTGTTGACTGCGGCGGATATACGCTTCCCGCATTTTCTGGATAATGCTTTTGGTGGCCTTTAGTCCCGTGTCTTCCTGGTTTTTGATTTTCCTGATGGCAGAATAATCTTTTTCGTTGAAACGATAGGATTCCAGGTGCATATTAATGATCCGCAGGGTATCCTTATCTTTTACAATATCGGCATAGATAAGGCTTTCACTTCTCGGGCCATCGCTCATTTTCATTTTATCCGATGCTATAATAGGAAAGCGGGAATAGATGATAGATCCCCAGTGTTGCATGCCATCGCGGTTAAAATCGCTGGAAAAGTAGCGGTATGGCAGTTCCATTTCCCGGGAAATATCCTCGCGGTTATTAAAGTCGTTTTTCTTTTCGGAGGTATAAAAATCCTGGAAGCAGGCAACATCCAGCTCTTGTTTTTTGATCATGGCAAACATGGCCTGCCGGTTGTATTTACTGTCCCTTTCGCGGTACAGGCCAAACTGGCTTACATTATAGCTCATTACGGTAAGGGTATTGCCATTGGTGGCTACCTTATTCCCGGCGGGCATTTTAAAGGCCACAAAGGCGCTGATAGATTTCCAGCCGAGCAACAGGGCGATCAGTGACAATAACGTATAACGATAATTAAAAAACAGCCACCCGATCAGGAATATCACCAATAGCCCCAACAGGAACGGGAAGGCCAGCGTAATAAAACTGATGGGCCAGAACCAGGCCGGGGATATATACGGCGCCATACAGGCTGCCAGGAAAGGTAATACCACGGCGAAATTGATGATCAGAAAAAATCCTTTCGTAAATAGTCTTAAAAAGCGCACCGCGTCATACTTTGTTGAAGTACTAAAGTTAGTTTTTTTTCAATGAAAGACAGGCCATAACCGGGAAATGCTCTGATGGCCGGTTATGGAAAACCTTACTTCCGTGGATGTTTACCGCAGGCTGTGCCAGGATGTAGTCGATCCGCAGTGAAGGCGACAGGTAGGAGAGTGTGCGTCCCCAGCCGGCGCCGGTTTTGAGGAAGGCGTCCTGCAAATTGCGGCTGATGGTTTTATAGGTGAACGAAACGGGCGTGTCGTTGAAATCGCCGCAAACAATAGCAGGATAGGGGCTTGCGGCAATCAGTGCTGCCAGCTGGAGCGCCTGTGAGGATCTTGTTGGGAAAGTGCGCCGCATTTTATAAACCAGGCCTGTACCTTTCGGGGCTTTCATGTTTTCATAGTCCTCACCCTTAAACATATACGAAATGAGGTGAACATTGAATACCCGGATGGTATCTCCGTTTATGGCAATATCTGCCTGGAGAAAGGTGCTGCCACTGCCAGTGCTGCTTTCTACTGAGGGGATGGCCGAAGCAGTAATAATGGGATACCGGGAAAATAATACAATGCCGTAATGCCAGCTTTCCCAGTGGGTTTTGTCGCGGGTGAAATAATGATATGGATAGTTCCCGGTGGATGTAATGCGTTGCAGATGCTGTTCGTTACCGGGTTTGTCATTGGTGTAAAATTCCTGCATGCAGAGAATGTCCGGGCTGCCGGAGGCAATGGTGTTATAGATCGCCGCTTCTTTGTCTTTATTCGTTACATATCTCTCTAAACCCATACTGCTGGTATTATAGGTCATCAGTGTGAATTGCCCGCTGTTGGTTTGTTTGCTGATAATATTTTCCCGGAAGATATGAACGCCCCAGGTAGTTAATGCTGCGGGCATGGCACAGATTATGGCGATTATATTCATCCACCCGTATTTCCGGTTTTTACGCCAGGCCCATACGGCGGTATATAAAAGGCAAAGCAGGAAGAGAAACGGAAAAAAGAATCCGGAGAAGCCCGCGGGCCACCATTGGCCCGGGTTGACACCGGGAAGGAAAACGCTGAGGAGCAGCGTAGCTACACCACAAATGTTACTCCAAAGTAAGGTACGGCGTACAATGATTTTCAGCATAGGGGAACAAGCAATTTCGAGGTATTTTTAATCCGTCATACTTTTATTCAGTTTTGCTTGCCCGTAATAAAGTATCCCGTTCTTCTGCTGAAAGCGACGATAATCCGTTTTCATTGATCTTATCGAGGATTTCGTTCAGTTTCTGTTCTGGTACTTTGCCAATGCGCCGGTACGGTTGCTGATCAGCATCTGTGGGAGAATTCTTCCTTTTAAAATCGTCCGGGTTAATGCGTTGTGATGCCGGGTGAAATACGTGGGTAAGTTTAAAGGCCAGTTTGTTAAATCCAGCACCCAAGTCCCTGCCTTTTTTCCACTGGTACATATATAACCAGCCTGCGAGTCCACCGCCGGCGAGTACCGGGATATAGGTGTATCCATAGCTGGAAGACGCCATTAGTGCGCCAACAGAAAGCACAACGAAAACAAGGGTAATGATCCAGAGGGAAATACCTCCTGCCAGTAAAGGGAATATGCGGTAACGCGGAGCAATAGCGGTAACGCCTACGGCAATCGCCATGATACTTCCGGCGGCGCCCAGGGTGTATTCATTGCCTGCGAGTGCATGAAAGGACGGGATCAGCTGCATACCAGCCACATAAAAGAGGTTACCGCAGAGACCTCCGAAGAGATATAATGGTAAAATCCGCTGGTGGCCTGCCAGGTGCTGCATGAAGGTGCCAAAGCACCACAGCCACACCATATTGGAAAAGATCTGCCAGAAGCTGATGTGTGTAAATAGGGAGGTGACCAGCGTCCAGGGACGGGTCAGTAATTTGGATGGATCTGCCGGAAGCCTCAGCCAGGTCATAATATCCTGGTGAAACCGGGGCTCGCCCACTTGTTCCATCTGGTATATTACAAGCGTAAAAAACAGGAAAACGAAAATCGTAAGATTAACGACCATCAGGTGTGTCACCATATTTCTTCCTTCTCCTAAAGAGAGGCGGGGCAATTTCTCTTTTTCCAACGCATGCATGGTACAAATATTTTTCAATACAAAAATACGTCAATAATACAGTTGTCTTAATAAAAATCTGTTCTCTTTTTACTCCAGTTCCTTAGCAGTAGGTAGGCAAAGAGTGCGCCACCGAGGTGGGCAAAGTGAGCCACATTATCTCCTGCCGAGTTCTGGATACCGGAGTACAGTTCACCCAGGATCATGAAGCCAACCACAAACTTAGCCCTGATGGGGATCATTGCAAAGAAATAGAGGTACCGGTTGGGGAACAGGTATCCAAATGCGAACAAGATACCGTATACCGCTCCGGATGCGCCCAGTGTAGCGCCATTGCGGTAATAGCTTACATAATTTTTGACATACAGGCTGGCCATTTCTATAGCTGCAGGGTCGCGGGCGGCCAATGCATTTTTCAGGCTGGCCATATCGAAGTTGGCGAGGTTGCCGATGTCGAACTTATTATCCAGCAACACAAAATTCGAGAAACTGGGATCATTCAGGAACTGCGCTGCATACCTGTTCAGGCTCAGGTTCTCATAAGTGAGTACGCCCATGTGGCACAGTGCAGCGCCCAGTCCGCATATCAGATAGAAAACCAGGAAACGCTTGGGTCCCCACAGGTTTTCCAGGGTGGCGCCAAACATCCACAGCGTAAACATGTTGAAGAGCACATGCGTAATGTTCTTCGGATCATGCAGGAACAGATGGGTAATGAACTGGTGTGGTTTGAATAGTTCGGAGCCCCAGTAGTGAAGGGCAAACAAACGACTCAGATCATAATCGAATTTGCTCAGCAGCGTAATCTGCACTAACCAAACCAAACCATTAATGATCATCAGATTTTTGATCACCATCGGCAGGTACTGAAATTTTCCGGGCCTGTACTCGTTCATTGTTGCTAGTTATTATCTCTTTTTTTCAACAACACCACATTTTCGATGTGATGGGTGTGCGGGAACATATCTACCGGTTGTACCTTTTCCACTGTATAGAGGGAATCCAGCAACGCCAGATCCCTGGCTTGTGTAGCGGGGTTGCAGCTAACATATACAATTTTAGGAGCACCGATCTCCAGCAGTTTATTGACCAGTTTTTCGTGCATGCCTGCCCGTGGGGGATCGGTAATGATCACATCCGGCTGGCCATGTTGTGCAAAAAACTCGTTATTGCAAATATCCACTACATCGCCTGCAAAAAAGGTGGCATTATTCACATTATTACGGGCGGCGTTTTCCTTTGCGTCGTCTATGGCTTCCTTTATCAGCTCAATACCCACTACTTTGCGGGCATTACGCGATACAAAGATGCCAATGCTTCCGGTACCGCAATATAGGTCATATACGATCTCGGATCCGGTTAAGCCTGCAAAATCCCTTGTTACCTTGTATAACACCTCTCCCTGGTAAGTGTTGGTCTGGAAAAAAGATTTAGGACCTATCTTGAAAACAAAATCTTCCAGTTTCTCTTCTGCATATCCTTTACCAAAATAGACTTTTGGTTCCAGGTCGAAGATGGTATCGTTTCCTTTCGGATTAATAGTATAAAGCAGGGTGGTAATGGCCGGTACTGTTTTCAGCAAATGGTCCAGCAGGGCAATCCTGTTGGGCTTGTCTTCATGGTGGATCACTAGGTTCACCATGATTTCACCGGTAGTGCAAAGGCGGATCACCAGGTTACGCAGCCATCCCTGTTGGGCACGGATGTCATAAAACGTAAGGTCGTGGGAAACCGCATATTCACGGACGGTGTTGCGGATCAGGTTTACCGGCTCCTGCATCAGGTAGCAGGTATCTATATTCAGTACTTTATCGAAGAGCTTAGGTACATGAAAGCCCAATGCGGGCCTTACAGGTATTTCGCCGTCGTTGGCCCTGATTTCCTCGTTGGTAAGGTATGCTTTGTTGCTGAAGGTAAACTCCAGCTTATTGCGGTAATGTTCGGTATGGGCGCTGCCCAGGATAGGGTCCATTGGCGGCAGGGCCAACTTCCCAATGCGTTGCAGGTGGTCTGCCACCTGTTGTTGTTTGTACTCCAGTTGGAGGGAATAAGGCAGCATTTGCCATTTACATCCTCCGCAGGTGCCAAAATGCTGGCAAAAAGGAGTAACTCTTTTATCAGAATAGCTGTGAAAGTGAACTACTTTCCCTTCTGCCCAGTCTTTTTTGTTTTTACCAAGACGAACATCCACCACATCGCCGGGCACTACTCCGCCTTCAATAAATATCACTTTCCCGTCATGACGGGCCAGGGCTTTACCTTCTGCCGCATAAGCAGTAACCGGTACATTTTCTAAAACAACGTTTTTTTTCCTCACGGCTGCAAAGGTAATTGAAATGCTGAATCCTGCATCGTAATTCATACGAATTACCACTCAGCACACCGCTTTCCTTTTTTACTTTTTTCCGCTTACATTTACATATTGCTTTCAAATATTATGCGTAAACTATTTCTACTGCTGATAGCAGCCCTTTTAGCGCAATATAGCCTGCAGGCGCAGGGTTACCAGATTACTGTGAAGCTGAAAAACTTTACCGGCGGGAAGTTTTTCCTGGCCCATTATATGGGCAGATCTACCTACCTGGCCGACTCTGCAGCAGTAAGCCCTGCGGGAGAAGTTGTGCTGAAAGGCAAGGAAAAACTGCTGCCAGGCATTTATCTGCTGGTACTGCCCGGTAAACAGCAGTATGTAGAAACCCTGATAGATAAGCAGCAGGTTTTCAGCGTAGCCATCGACACCAGCGATCTTGTTAATAAAACAGTATACAAGGGCAGCCCCGATAACGAGGGGTTCCTGGCCTACAATAAATTTCTTTTCCAGCAGGAAACGCTGAGCCGCAATATCCAGCAACAGCTGCAAACTGCCCGCACGACCGCAGATTCTGCCAAGGTGCAGCCATTGCAGCAGGAACTGGGAAAGAAGATCCAGGAATTCAGGACCAGCTTTATTGCCCAACATCCCGGCAATATCCTCAGTACCATTTTCCTGGCGATGAAGGAACCGGTGGTTCCGCCAGCACCAGCCGGAGCGGATTCTTTATTTGCCTATCATTATTTTAAAAATCATTACTGGGATGAGGTGGACCTGGAAAGCGACCGCCTGGTGAGAACGCCTATCCTGGAAGGAAAGCTGAAAAAATATTTCACCCAGCTGGTACCGGTACATCCGGATTCTATTATTGTAGACTGTGATGCCATGATTGCCCGTACCCGCAAAAGCAAAGAGGTTTTTAAGTTTGTGTTGTGGTGGCTTACTTATAATTACGAGAGCTCGCCTTACATGGGTATGGACGCGGTTTTTGTACACCTTGTGGAAAAATATTACGTTCCTGGGGAAGCGTTCTGGCTGACGGATGAGCAACTCAACAAAATTGTGGACAGGGCATATACAATGGCACCAAACCTGATTGGCCGCCAGGCCGCTCCACTGCAATATAAAGATACTGCTGCCAGGCCGCTTTCCCTGTATAAGACCCCCGCGAAGTTTACGGTCCTTGTTTTCTGGGATCCCACCTGCGGACATTGCAAAACAGAGATCCCCCGTTTGGATTCTGCCTGGAATGCAAGCTGGAAGAGCAAAGGAGTGACCATGATCGGCGTTAAAACAGAAGGTACCCGTGAGGAATGGCTACAGTTTATCCATGAGCATCATCTTAATGGCTGGATACATGGTTCAGATCCGCAGGGAGAAACGAATTACCGCAGGCTTTATGATGTGTACAGCACACCAATGGTATACTTACTGGATGAAAAGAAGAAAATTGTGGCAAAAAGACTGGGTGTGGAGCAATTGCAGGAGTTCCTGGACAGGGTAGCCCCGAAAGATACTGCCACAAAACTGTAGAAACAGGAGTGTGGAACGTAGAATATATGCCTCTATACACATTGAAAACCAAATAGTTCATAACTTTTAACATTCCTTTGGCATAGTCTTTGGCTCTGTGGTTGCAGACCATAAAACCAAAGATTATGAAGAAGATGTTATTATCACTCGCAGCGTTAACGATTTCAGTAGCAGCGATGTCTCAGGCGAGAGTTGGGATTAAGGCTGGCTGGAATCTCTCCAACATTACTTATGATAACTCCGGAAATACAAAAGATAGTCGTTCATTATCCGGTTTTAATGTGGGAGCCATTGCAGATTTACCGTTAGTTCCAAAGATTTTGTCATTTCAGCCCGGTGTATTTTATACCACCAAGGGTACCAAGCTTGAAACAGGAGATAAGAATAACTCCACCACCAATCCTTACGCAAAGTATACCATCAACCCATCTTACATCGAAATTCCGCTGAACTTCGTGGCTAAGTTGCCAATAGGTGAGAGTTCCAGCCTCTTTGCAGGTGTAGGTCCTTACTTTGCATTTGGTGTTGCCGGTAAGCAAAAGTATGAAACCACTATTGCCGGTGTGCATGCCAGTGGTTCAGAAAGTATTAAATGGGATGATGATACCCCTTTTAATAACGACCCGAATACAGCATATAATAAAATGAAACGTTTCGACTGGGGTGGTAACGTACAGATTGGTGCGGAACTCAGCAACTTCCTGATCTCTGCCCAGTATGGTATTGGTTTTGCCAAAGTGAACTCCGGAGAGGACAACAGTACCGATGACAAGAGCAAGAACCGGGTATTCAGTGTTTCTGTAGGTTATTTGTTCGGCGGAAAATAGCTGGTTAATAAACAAATACGGAACTAAATTGTAATAACTGCAAGCAAGCAAAAAAAAACAGGTTCATTCATTAGTTGGCAATCAAAAAAATTAGGGAAGCGATACCTGACCTGTGGGTATCGCTTTTTTTAAAATCATTCAAATTACATCACACATGAAAAAGGTATTATTATCTGCAGCCGCATTACTGGTAGCTGGTCTTTCTTTTGGCCAGGCTAAATGGGGTATCGTTGCAGGACCGCAGTTTTCCAGCATGACTGCAAAAAATGCTGTTCTAAACAGTGGAAAAGAAACCAGCTCTATTCTTACCGGCATAAGGGCCGGGGTTACGGTAGATATTCCGCTGGCAGATGAATTTTATATTGGAACAGGATTACTTTATTCCGGTAAAGGAGGCAAGGACAAGGATACAGATGTGAAAACTACTTTGTCTTACCTGGAGTTGCCTGTTCACTTTATGTTTAAACCAGAAGTAGGTACCGGCAGGCTGGTATTATCTGCAGGCCCTTATTTCGCTTATGGTTTGGGCGGAAAGATCAAGGATACCGGGTTTGGCGATCTGGATGTATATGATGATGAAGCCACCGTGCTGAAACAGAAAAGATTCGATGCCGGTTTAGGTATTAATGTAGGTTATGAACTGCCTGTGGGACTGTATTTCGGTCTGAATACCGACCTTGGTCTGGTTAATACGGCAGATAATACCGATAACGACCGTAGCTTTAAGAACACGTCTTTTGGCGTGTCCGTTGGATATAAGTTTGGTGGCAGGTAAAACCTGCTTCCGATGAACTTTTTATTAACCACCCGGGAATTTCGGGTGGTTTTTTATTTTTATGAAAACGTTTGTTTAATTTCGCTTACAATAACCGACTGAGCATTAAGACTTTTCCCCCAAAAATGATGTCACTGTGATATTCTTAACCCTTTTATTACCGAACCACTGATGAAAATTTTTACTCTTCTTTTTGTAACAGTATTTTTTGTTACAGCTACCTCACATGCACAGGTAAGTTTGGGTATTCGTGGCGGCTATATCAATACCGGGCTGGAGTCTTCCGGGAGTGGATATGCGCCGGGAACCCAAAAAACGGATAGCTGGCAGGCAAGCTTCTATACGAACGTACCGCTGTTTAAAAATGGCTATCTGCAGCCAGGCATCAGTTACATAAAAAAAGGTGCGGGACTGGATTATGCGGTATCCCATCCGGTTAACCTGTTTACATCCGGGGCAACAAAACTGAAACTGCAATACCTGGAACTGCCGGTTCACCTGGTATATAAGGTGCCGGTAAGCTTTGGTAAGCTGCTGGTAGGTGCGGGTCCCTATGCCGCTTATTGTATCCGCGGCGATTACAGTGTAGCGGCTTACACCGAAAATAAACTGGTGCAATCGGGATCCCAACGGATCGATTTTAAGGGGTCTCCCAATATCTTCGGCACTAACATGAACCTGCAGCGCTGGGATGCCGGGGTTAACTTTATTGCGGGTTTGGAGTTGAATTGCTGCCTTTCACTGAGTGCACAATATGGATACGGCATGATGGATATCGATCAATCGGCGGATAATAATTATAAAAACAGGTATTGGGGCGTAAGCCTTGGTTTTTTCTTTGACAGGGAAGACTGGTAGTCTTTTTACGCGGGGAACGGTTTTTGTTAACAGGGAGCGGATTTATACTTAAAATGCATGAAAAGAAATATTCTGATTGTTGTAGCCCTGCTGGTTGTTCAGATGGCAACTGCGCAAGTTAGATTTGGACTAAAGGCCGGCTTTACCGGCGCCAGTATGAAACTGACTGACCCTGCTGATGTTCCGAACCGGAACGAGTTTATGTTGCCTGCTTTTCATGCAGGCATTTTAGCAGATATTCCCCTGGCAAAATGGTTGGCGGTACAGCCAGGACTTCTTTACAGTGTTGCTGGTTACAGAACCCGGCCGGAGCAATCAACCGGGAACTATTACTATATCGTCAAGTTCCGGTATAACTATCTTGAATTACCTGTCAACTTTCTGTTTAAGCAAAAATTGGGGCAAGGTAAAATTGTGGCAGGATTTGGTCCCGGCCTGTCTTATGGTATTGGTGGCAAGGCCACTTATATCAAAGAAGGCACTAAAGAAGAAACAAAACGGGTAAAGTTTGACGGGGATAAAGTGGTTCCGGCAAACGGCTCTGAAATACATGCTAACCCGGTAGACGTTTCGGCTAATTTCCTGCTCGGTTATGAGTTTAATGAAGGATTTTTGCTTACGGCAGGTTATTCTTCCGGCTTTATAAATGTAACTACCAGGGAACATGCAGAAGAGCTGAACCGAAGCTTCCGGATTTCCTTTGGATACTTGTTTCCCCGGAAATGATGATGTTGCCGAATAATGATTTTAGAAAGACTGCCTCTTACGGCGGTCTTTTTTATTTTTTTTAAAAGAAGATAGGGGTCATTCCTTTTTACCGCGTCTTATTAGCGAAAGATGCCATCGGAAGATGACATTGATCATTGGACAGTTATAATTAAAAGTGTGACAGTTATAGGGATATGCCACTACGTATCTACGTGATGGCATTTTTTATATGAAAGACAGCAAAAAAGGGAAAGACTTTCGTCCTTCCCTTCTGCTTTTATAAGGAGTTAGGATAAGCTACATAATTGCTTCCACTGCCTGACGCACCACCTTGGGTTTACCCAGCGTGTAATAGTGCAATACCGGCACGCCAAAGGCTTTCAGTTCTTTCGACTGTGCAATGAGCCACTCAGTACCCACTTGTTCCACATCCTTGTCTGTTTTGCATTTCAGGATTTCTGTAGAGAGGTCTGTAGGAAGGTCCACATGGAAAATACGTGGCAGCATGGTCATTTGCTTCCTGGAAGTTAATGGCTTCAGCCCGGGGATAATAGGCACGGTGATACCCATTTCACGGCATTTGTTTACGAAGTCGAAGAACTTCTGGTTGTCGAAAAACATTTGAGTAACGATATAATCGGCCCCGTTTTCCACCTTACGTTTCAGGTGCGACAGGTCTGTTTGCATATTGGGGGCTTCAAAATGTTTTTCGGGGTAACCGGCTACGCCGATGCAGAAATTGGTTTTTACACCGCTTTGCAGATCATCTTCCAGGTAAACGCCGTTATTCATATGTGCCACCTGGTCCAGCAAATCAATTGCATAGCTGTGTCCATGCGGGTCGGGTTCAAAGAAAGTTTCATTTTTGGGAGCATCTCCACGTAAAACCAGTACATTGTCGATACCCAGGAAGTTAAGGTCTATCAGGGCATTTTCTGTTTCTTCCCGGCTAAAACCACCGCAAATGAGGTGTGGTACCGCATCTACGTTATAATGGTTCATAATGGCCGCGCAAATACCCACGGTGCCGGGGCGTTTACGGATTTCCACCTTTTCAAAGGATCCGTCCGCCTTTTTCTTGAACATATGCTCGCTGCGGTGATAGGTCACATTGATAAATGCGGGCTTGAATTCCATCAGCGGATCCAGGTGGTCGTAGATAGACTCAATACTCTTTCCTTTAAGCGGAGGAAGGATTTCGAAAGAAATCAGGGTGTCTTTGGCCTTGGCAATATGTTCAGTTACTTTCATAAAGTTATAAGCTTTGAGGAAGGCGGCTGGATATAAAGCCAGCTTCCTGCTAAAATTACGCGGGCAAAAATAAGATATCCCCTTATTATTATCAGATCATTTTTAATCTTAGGATAACTATAACTAGGCTAACTGAATGAATTGTTTATTTTTGCTAAGTTTGATCATATGACATTAAGAATACATACAGACCAGCTGGTAAAGCGTTACGGCAACAGAACCGTGGTAAACCACGTATCTGTGGAAGTGTCTCAGGGGGAGATTGTAGGGCTGCTGGGGCCAAACGGCGCCGGTAAAACCACCTCCTTTTACATGGTGGTGGGGCTTATTAAGCCCGATGAAGGGAATGTGTACCTGGATGGCCAGAACATTACCAAGCTGCCCATGTACAAGCGGGCGCAGATGGGCATTGGTTATCTGCCGCAGGAGGCTTCCGTGTTCCGGAAGCTGAGCGTGGAAGATAATATTTCCGCTGTGCTGGAAATGACTACCCTGAAAAAGGCAGAGCAGAAAGAGAAGCTGGAAAGTCTTTTGTCTGAGTTCCGGCTTACGCACGTAAGAAAAAGCCCTGGCGACGTATTGAGCGGGGGAGAACGCCGTCGTACCGAGATCGCACGCGCCCTGGCCGTAGACCCGAAGTTTATCCTGCTGGATGAGCCTTTTGCCGGTATCGACCCCATTGCCGTAGAGGATATCCAGGGAATAGTAGCCAAACTGAAATACAAAAATATAGGTATCCTGATCACCGACCACAACGTTCAGGAAACATTGTCCATTACTGACCGGGCTTATTTATTGTTTGAAGGTAAAATCCTGAAATCAGGATCTGCCGAAGAGCTGGCAGCCGATGAACAGGTAAGAAAAGTGTATCTTGGCCAGAATTTTATTCTTCGCCGTAAAGATTACCTGGACGAAGCAGCTAAACAATAAAAATAATTCTACAGCATCCTATATGAGAATTTTAAGTCCTGCAATATCACAACTGGCAAGATTGCGAATGGGGCGTATTGCGTATTTCATGCAGTATCCCGTGCAGGTGCAGCAGCAGGTATTCCAAAACCTTATCAGTGCCGCCCAGTATACCGAATTCGGTAAGCAGTACGGCTTTTCAAAGATTTATAAGATAGACGAATATAAACAGCGCGTTCCTATTCATACTTATGATACCATCAAGCCTTATATACAGCGCACGATGGAGGGACAGCAGAATGTACTCTGGAATACACCCATCAAATGGTTTGCAAAATCCAGCGGTACCACCGCGGATAAAAGCAAATTTATCCCTGTAACAGTGGAAAGCCTGGATGAATGCCACTATCGCTCCGGCAGGGATGTGATCTCCCTTTATTACAATAATTTCCCCGACTCCGATGTATTTACCGGTAAATCACTGGTAATAGGGGGTAGTCACCAGGTGAACAAGCTTTCCGAAAACAGCGATTCCTATTTTGGTGACCTGAGCGCTGTAATGCTCCAGAATATGCCGTTTTACGGCAATATGATCCGTACTCCGGACCTGGAAATAGCGCTCATGGACGAATGGGAAGAGAAAATAGAACGTATGGCCAACGCCGTGATCCATGAAAATGTAACCTCTATTGCAGGGGTGCCTACCTGGACCATTGTGCTGATCAAACGTATTTTTGAACTCACCGGTACCGACAACCTGGCCGATGTATGGCCTAACCTGGAGCTTTATATGCACGGCGGCGTAAGCTTCACCCCTTACCGCGAGCAGTTTAAAAAACTGATCCGCAAGCCTTTAATGCATTACCAGGAAACTTATAACGCTTCCGAAGGCTTTTTTGCAGCCCAGGATGTGGTAGGAGAAGAAGGGCTGTTGCTGTTCCTCAACCACGGCATCTTCTATGAGTTTATGCCAATGGAGGAACTGGACAAGGAAAATCCGCAAACCCTGCAACTGCAGGAAGTGGAGCTGGGTAAAAATTATGCCCTTGTGATCAGCACCAATGGCGGCTTATGGCGCTATATGGTAGGAGATACCATCCAGTTCACCTCCCTGATTCCTTACCGTATTAAAGTCAGCGGCAGAACAAAGTCGTTTATTAATGCCTTCGGGGAAGAAGTGATCGTGGAAAATTCAGATACCGCAGTGGCCAAAGCCTGCGAAGCTACCGGCGCAGTGGTAAATGACTACACCGCAGCCCCCGTTTATTTCAGTGATCATGGCAACGGCGGGCACGAATGGCTGGTGGAATTTGAAGTAGCGCCGGACGACCTGAACCGCTTCATTGCTGTACTGGATAGTACTTTAAAAGCCATCAACTCAGATTACGAGGCCAAAAGATATAAGGATATCGCCCTGCACATGCCGGTAGTACGTGTATTGCCGGAAGGAACTTTTTGTGAGTTCCTGAAAAGCAAGGGTAAGCTGGGCGGACAACATAAAGTTCCACGACTGAACAACGACCGCAAATACCTCGAAGAAATTCTGCAATTTGCGGCGGATCATATGAATGCTTAAAACCTATCAACTATAACATGAAATTACTGGAGAACAAAGTAGCCATAGTAACAGGCGCCAGCCGTGGTATCGGGGAAGCAATTGCTTTGAAATTTGCAGCACAGGGAGCAAACGTAGCATTTACATACGTTAGCTCTGATGAAAAAGCCCAGGCACTGGAAGCAAAGCTCACCGCTTTGGGTGTAAAAGCAAAAGCTTATAAATCCAATGCAGGCGTTTACGAGGAAACTGAAGCGCTGGTAGCGGATGTATTGAAAGAATTCGGAAAAATTGATATTTGTGTGAACAATGCCGGTATCTCCAAAGATAACCTGCTGTTGCGTATGAGTCCTGATCAATGGGATGATGTAATGAACATCAACCTGAAGAGCGTGTATAACATGACCAAACATGTAATACGCCCTATGATGAAGGCAAAAAGCGGTAGCATCATTAATATGAGCTCCGTAATCGGTATCATGGGAAACGCCGGCCAAAGCAGCTATGCCGCTTCTAAAGCCGGTATCATCGGTTTTACCAAGTCCATTGCACAGGAGCTGGGCAGCCGTAACATCCGCTGTAATGCCGTGGCCCCGGGTTTTGTAGAAACAGACATGACCAGCTACCTCAAAGAAGGAGAGGGCGCTGCCAATTATATTGCTCAGATTCCGCTGGGCCGCTTCGGCACACCGGAAGATATTGCCAATGTTTGCCTGTTCCTGGCGTCTGATATGAGCGGTTACGTAACCGGTCAGACAATCAGCACCTGTGGCGGCTTGTGTATGTAATTCAACGAGTTAAAGATGGTAAAACGCGGGTCTATGATCCGCGTTTTTTTATTGAACCTACTTTACGTATCTTTTGCCGCAGTGAACAATCTTGTGGACGAAGGAATACTTTGGAGGAAGTAAGTAAAAATATTAACCGAAAACAACGTCAGCTACCCGCTTTTGAATCATTATTCAAAGAGTATTACGCCGCGCTCTGTACATTCGCCTTTGATTTCGTAAACAGACATGAACTGGCAGAAGAAATTGTGCAGGATACTTTTTTGAAGATATGGGAGAAGTACAGGGAGCTGGACATCCAGGTATCTGAAAAAGCATACCTGTACCGCGCTGTTCAGAATAATTGCCTCAACTACATCAAGCAAAACAAGGTGAAAACGCAATACGGCAGCGAAGAGCTTCAGCAGCTGGAGTCCCGTATTTCCCTGTTCAGCATTGCCTCCGGTCATTCGCCGGCAGAAAAACTCGAACAATCCGAACTGGAGCTGATAGCGGAAAAAGCTATCCGCAAATTACCACCTCAGTGCCAGGATGTATTCCGGCTTAGCCGCTTTGAAGAACTGAGTTACCCCGAAATTTCCCGCCACCTCGGCATCTCCATCAACACCGTCAAAACACAGATGACCCGCGCCCTGCAAAGGTTACGCGACGAACTACTCCCTCTTTTGAAGTAGGGGTTTAAAAAAACAACATTTATTTTCTTCGCTTGTCACCCTACCCGGCATTAAATGTTGTCTTACTACTTGTTTTCTATATGATGGGTCCTAACTATACACAGGAGCAGGCAGATGACCTGATCGCACGTTTTTTATCCGGTAATATTTCCCCGGATGAGCAGGCAGCGCTAACGCACTGGATCAATGCCTCGGCGGAGAACCAGTCTTATTTCCTTCAGATCAGGGATGCGTGGCAGGCAACGGCACGGGAAGGGAGTTATGATACCGGCGCCGCCTGGGATAGTTTGCAGTATAGTACGGCCATAGAACCGCCATTGGCGGTAAACAAATGGAGGTACTATTTCCGTGTGGCCGCCTCCTATACATTGCCTTTTTTAATCGGCGGCGGCCTGGTGTATGCCTGGGCCTCCGGTAAAAAAGATAACAGCAGTAACGCGCTGGTAACGGTAACCAGCCCGAAAGGGGCTACCACCAAAATTGAATTGTCTGATGGTACGGAAGTATGGCTGAATGCAGGGAGCAAGCTGCAGTATGCACAGTCGTACAACCTCCGCGGCCGCGAAGTAAAACTGGAGGGAGAGGCCTTCTTTAAAGTGCATACCAACGCACAAAAGCCTTTTACGGTAAGAGCCTCCGACCTGAGAATACTCGCGCTGGGTACATCTTTCAATGTAAAAGCATACCCGGAAGATAAAACCGTAGTAACCACGCTGGTAGACGGAGAAGTGAAGATAGACGGCAGCAAAACCACTACGCCTTTCGGACTTATGATGAAACCACATCAACATGTTGTGTATAAAAAACCGTTGTCAAACGGCAGTGAACAATTGAAAACGCCTGTATCTGGCGGAGACAGCTCCACCGCTGCTCCGATAGAAAGCAGGGAAGTGAACAATACGGAAATATATACCGCCTGGAAAGACGGCAACTGGATAGTGGCCGCTCAAACCATGGAAGAACTGGCGGTAACAATGGAACGCAGGTTTAATGTAAAGGTGATCTTTAAAGAACAGGAACTGAAAGAATACCGTTTCAGTGGCACTTTCCGTCAGGAAACGCTGGAACAGGTACTGAACATTCTAAAGCTCACAGCACCGCTGAAATACGCCATCAACAAAGGTGTAGTTACTCTGGCGCTGGACGAAGAGCTGAGAGAAAAATATAATAAAGCATTTAAAAGCCGGTAATGGCCGGATAGAAGGGACAACCATCATTCAATCACCTGTAAAACCAACTTACATGCCCGACATGAAGGACTAAAAAAATTGGGGTAATGCGACTTACCCCAATCAACGAAAATCACTTAATGGCGAATTGCCTTTGCGACGGGCAATCGCCGTAATTATCGTTTAACTAAAATCTATACAAGTTTATGAAATCCACTGCAAACCTGGCGGCATTATTTTGCCCCGGGCGAAAATTATTGCTCATGATGAAATTGACGGGTCTGCTGATTTTCGGAGGTTTTTTACAGGTATCCGCTAATGCATACGCGCAGGATAATATAAAAGAACTGCATGCTGAAAATAAAAGCGTGAAAGATGTATTTAAACTCATCGAAAACAACAGCAATTATCGCTTCTTCTACAACGAGAACTTTACTGATCTGAATAAGGCAGTGACTATTGATGTGAAAGATAAAAAGATCAGTGAAGTGCTGAAGGAACTCTTCAACAACTCCAATGTTACCTTCCGCGTGCTGGAAAACAACCTGGTGGTGATTACTCCCACCGGTACCGCACAGGTAAAAGTAACAGGATATGTAACAGACGCCACTACCAAAGATCCGTTGCCCGGTGTAACGATCACCGTAGAAGGCGCCAGCACCGGCGCCGTAACAGATGCTACCGGTAAGTTCACTATCCAGGCACCTTCGGAAAACAGCGTGCTGATATTTTCCTATATCGGCTACCTGCAACAGAAAGTAGCAATAGGCGGCCGCTCTGAACTCAATATTAAACTGGAACCGGATACCAAGAAACTGGAAGAAGTAGTAGTAATGGGTTACACCACCACTACCACCAAAAACCTCACCGGTGCAGCGCAGGCAGTAAGCGGCGCTAAACTGAAAGACGTTACTGCCAGCAGCATGGATAAAATGTTGCAGGGTAAAGTAAGCGGCGTATTTGTAGGAAATACTTCCGGAGATCCTGCCTCGGCGCCCGTGATCCGCATCCGTGGTAACGGAACCCTTACTGCGGGCAACTCTCCCCTGGTAGTTGTAGATGGTATCATTGGTGGATTACCCAACCCCAGCGATATTGAAAGCGTTACCATCCTGAAAGATGCCGCCGCTACTACACTGTACGGCGCCCGCGCCGCCAACGGCGTAATGGTAATTACCACCAAAAGAGGTAAAGCCGGCAAAACCCAGGTAAAACTTCCGCACCAACGTAGGAACCGCCCAGCTTAATACAGGACATTTCCATCTCATGAACGGAACAGACCTGTACGACCTGCAGAAAGCCGCAGGCGCTACGCTGGATCCATCTCTCCGTAATATCAATACCAACTGGCAGAAGCTGGCCTTCCAGAATGCCACCAACCAGAACTACGAATTATCTACCAGCGGTGGTAACGAAAAAACAAAGTTCTACCTGGGCGGTAACTACTATAAAGAAGATGGTATCCTGAAAGGTACCGGGGTAGAGCGTTTCAGCGCCCGCCTCAACCTGGATCATAACATCACCGATAAGTTCCGCATCAGCGCCAACTTCGCCGGAACGCAAACTTCCGACCACGATAATTCAAACGGCTCATTGTATCAATACTATACCAATCTCCCCTGGGACAAGGCATACGACGAACAAGGCAAGCCGGTAAACCCGCTCACCGCCGCTACCTGGTACGGAAGGGATATGACTAACTTCCTCTACGACCAGCAGTATAATTATATTAAAAACAAAAGGCAGTCGCTCGAAGCACTGGTGAAACTGGAATACGACATCACCAAATGGTTGTCCTTCAGCTCAACCAACCGCGCACAGTATTACCACTTCAACCAGGAAAGCAACGGCGATGTGCGGACTTCTTCCGGCACCGACGACCGTGGCAACCTGTATAATTACTACCAGGATTCTGCGAGCTATATCAGCTCCAACCTGTTGAAAGCAAGATATACCATCAATAAGGTGCATAACATCGACGGACTGGTGGGCGCTGAGTTCCAGCAGGCCAATCTTAATGATATCAATGCAAAAGGTAAAGGTATCCTGCAGGGAGTAGAGGTACTGGATGGTACTTCTTCGCCGATGTCTATTGGCGGTACTAAAATAGCCCGCGCCTTTAACTCCTATTTTGTACAGGCGAACTATAACTACAATTATAAATATTACTTCACTTCTTCCTTTAGAAGAGATGGATCTTCCAAGTTTGGCGCCAACCAGCAGTATGGTAACTTCTATGCCTTCGGCGCATCCTGGGCAGCATCTGAAGAAAATTTTATTAAACAGATAAAAGCCATCACCAACCTGAAGTTAAGGGCCAGCTACGGAACTACAGGTAACGCGGAAATAGGCGACTACAGCGCTATTGGGGCCTATTCGATCAATACGCAGTACAACGGTTTCCCCGGTGCTTACCAAAGCGTGTATAATGTGCCGAACCTTTCCTGGGAAAAAGCATACAATACCAACATTGGTATCGACCTGGGATTATTTAACCGCATTAACCTGACCGTGGAATTATACCAGAAAGATAACAAAGACCTCCTGTTCAATGTGCCGCTGCCTGCTACTGACGGTTACAGCTACATTTCACAGAACGTAGGATCTGTGCGTAACAAAGGACTTGAAATCAACCTGAGTACAGATAACCTCGTAGGCGCCTTCAAATGGAGCACCGACTTCAACATCGGCTTCAATAAAAACAGGGTAACCGAACTGTATACCGGGAAGAACCAGATCGTAGATCCGATCAGCGGCTATTTCATCCTGCAACAGGGTCAGGATATGCGCAGTTTCTACATGCGTAAATGGGCCGGTGTAGATCCTGCCAATGGTGATCCGCTGTGGGAAAAACTCGTGACAGATGCCAATGGCAACGTAACCGGTAAAACCACTACCAATAACTATAACGATGCGTCCCTGCAGATTGTGGGTTCTGCCACGCCGAAATTCTTTGGTGGTATGCGTAATACGTTCTCCTATAAAAATTTCCAGCTGAGTGCCTTCCTGGCGTTTGTTTCCGGTAATGATGTGTATAACAGCACCCGTGAACTGATGGACAATGACGGCGCATATTATACCTATAATATGATGTCGCTGGATAAAGACTGGAGCCGCTGGGAAAAGCCAGGGGATGTGGCTACCCATCCAAAGTATACTATCAAAGGAAATAAAAACTCACACAAACCATCTTCCCGTTTCCTGGAAGACGGAAGCTACCTGCGTCTGAGAAACGTAAACCTGAGCTATGCGTTGCCGAAGGCCTGGCTGGACCGCGCGCATATTGGAAACGCCAGAATTTCTATTGGCGGTGATAACCTGTGGACCTTAACCAAATTCTCCGGTCTGGATCCGGAAGTAGATGATCGCGGTATTAACTACATCAAGTATCCGTCCAGCACCAAGTGGTTTGCAGGCCTTGAAATTAATTTTTAACAGGAGCTAAAAAGAGATGATCATGAAACACATGTCAAAATATTTTGCAGGGCTGTTGCTGTTATCAGTGGCCACTTCCTGCTCATTGAAGAAAGACCCGTACAGTGCTGTTCCGGATGATAATATTCTGAAAGATGAAACCAAATGGCCGGCGGCTACTGTAGGTAATTATGCGTTACTGAAAGAAGAAAACTTTACGCGCAACTATTTCCAGATGGGAGAGTTCCCCAGTGACGATGTAGCGTTGAGCGGCGCTACTACTGATGCGCTTTTTTATTCATACACTTACGGGCACCTGACCAACCAGGCCAACGCATTGCAGATCTGGCGGGCAGGATATAAGGCGATCAACGGCTGTAATAAGCTGCTGGAGGTAATGACAGAAGGTAAGTCGGACGCCGTGAATAAGATGATCGGGGAAAACCTGTTCATCCGCGCCTTTGTACATTTCAGCCTGGTAAGGTCTTTCGGCCGCCCTTACACACAAAGCCCGGCAACCAACCTGGGGGTACCGGTGGTAACCAAATTTGATATAACTGCCATGCCTAAACGTAGCACTGTACAGGATGTATACGCGCAGGTGGTAGCAGATCTGAAGAAAGGAAAAGACCTGATGGACAACTCCAACACCAACAGCTATGCCACCAAATACGGCGCTATGGCTTTACTGGCGAGGGTGTATCTCTATATGGGAAAAAATGATTCTGCCCGTATTTATGCAGATTCTGTTATCACTTCGGGACAGTATTCCCTGGTGAATACTTCTGATCTTCCCGGTTATTACACCAAAACCAATGAAAACAACAAGGAAACCATCTTCGCTATTCATCATACCCTGCAGGACGACCGTACCTGGAGCTCTATCGGCTCTATGTATTATATGTCGCCCGGTGGTATGGGCTATGGCGAAATGTATGCTTCCCAGTCGTACCTCGACCTGCTGCACAAATACCCGGCAGATGCCCGTAACTCCTTTGTGCAAGCGGTGTACCTGAAAGGCGCTGATGGCCGGGATTCCGTGAATGCCGGCGGCCAGAAAGTAATGGCTTCCCGCAATGGCGTTCCAAAATGGTACGTGCTGAAATATTCCAACCAGGATAACGTGCCTACCCTCAGTTCCCCGGTGGTATTGCGCCTGGCTGAAATGTACCTGATCCGTGCGGAAGCGAATGCGAAGCTGAACAACAACGCTGCCGCCATCGATGATGTGAATACCATCCGTAAAAGGGCCGGGTTAAGCGGCGCGGCGCTGTTTACCGTATCTGACCTGCATGGCTATCCTTCCGTGCTGGATGTAGTACTGGACGAACGCCGCCTGGAACTTGCCTTTGAAACACATCGTGTATTTGACCTGTTCCGCAATAACCGGAATGTATACCGCAATTATCCCGGCGTACAAAATAATCCGCAAACAGTTTCTTATACAGATGCAAGGGTGGTACACTTTATTCCTGAACAGGAAATATTGCTTGATCCTAACCTGGTGCAAAACCCGATTCAATAGTATTACCCGGTGAAAGCCCCGTTCTGCGGGGCTTTTGCTTTTATAAAATAATCGGGAAAAGAAACCGCAACAGTAGTAAATTTATAACCGGTGAACATTTAAAAAATTGCTTATTCTTCATGTATCAGACAAACCACCCTTCCCGCAATTTCAGGAGAGGATTGCTGCTGGCAGGACTTACTTTCAGCTTCCTTACCACAGCACTCGCCCAGGAATTGAAGTATACCAATGGCAACAATAACTGGAACGCAGACTCGCTGGGCAACCACCGTGCGGTAGTTTCCTTTAATGGCGCCGCCGGCGTAGCCCGCGTTATAATCCCCTGGCGCCGTAGAGACGAGCATCCGGAGCTGAAACGTATCATTATTGAAGATGCAAAAACAAAGCAAAAAATTACCAATGTAAAGACGTTGACACTTAACCGTGAGCAAGGCGATATCTGCTTTGAACCAACTTCCGGTAAAGGCGACTACTATATTTATTACCTGCCGTCCAAAAACGAAGGCCGCGACAACTACCCGAAAGGCGTGTACCTGGCGCCGGAACAAACCGCCGATAACAACTGGCTGCAATCCATACCAGCGGGCATAAAGCCCAATACCACAGTGAAGCAACTGGAAGCTATTGACAGCTTCAATACTTTCTACCCGATGGAAGTAATCGCCACGGAAGCAGAAAGAAAGCAGCTGCTGCTGAAACATCCGGGTGGCGGCTATATGCTGTTTCCCGAAGACCGGCAGTTCCCTATTAAAATGACGGACGACCTGCCACAGCGTTGGATAAAGAAAGGGCCTTCCCAATCCTTCTCCGGCGAAGCCGATAAAGGCGAATACTATGCCTTTCAGCTGGGCGTTTATGCCCGCCATGAAATGAAGGATGTGCAGATTTCTTTTGCCGACCTGAAAACCACTGGCGGACAAACCATCCCGACAACGCAACTCAACTGTATCAATACCACCGGTACCACTTACGATGCCAAACCTTTTTCGGCAACGGTGAATATCCCCGAAGGAAAAGTACAGGCCCTGTGGTGCGGGATAGATGTGCCGGAAAACGCTGCAGCAGGCATCTATAAAGGTATTGCCACCATAAAGGCAGCCGGCATGCCTGCCATGCCAATAAGAATCACACTAACGGTAACGAATAAACTGGCCGTGAACAGTGGCTTTAATGAGCCCTGGAAACAAACCCGCCTGAAATGGCTAAACTCCACGCTGGCACAGGACGATGCCGTGATTGCACCTTACACGCCACTGGAAATGAAAGACAGCGTGATCAGTTTACTGGGCCGTAAAGTAGGTATCCATAAAGATGGCTTCCCTGCGCAGATCCAGACTTTTTTCACGCCTGAAATGACGTCGCTGTCTGCACAACCTAAAAATATTTTCACCGAACCGGTACATTTCCATTTCATTGAAGCCGCTACAGGAAAGGATCTTCGCTGGCAAAGCAATGGCTGGAAAGTTACCAGTCAAACGCCGGGGAAAATCAGCTGGAAAGCGGTGAACACTACTGCCGGCCTGGAGATGGAAGTAACCGGCACCCTGGAATTTGATGGTTTCCTCGACTATACCGTGAAAGTAACAGCGCTGGAAGACGTATCCCTGAAGGATATCACGATGCACCTGCCGTTTGATAAAGGCGCTGCAAAGTACATGATGGGGCTGAACCAGAAAGGTGGCGTACGCCCGGAGAATATCGACTGGAAGTGGGACGTGAAAAATAAAAACCAGGATGGCGCCTGGATTGGCGATGTGAACGCAGGCATCCAGTTTAACCTGCGGGATGAAAATTATGTACGCCCGCTGAATACAAACTTCTACCTCCAGAAGCCGCTGCTGCTGCCCACTTCATGGGGTAATGGCGATAAAGGCGGTATCACCGTGGGCGAAAAAGGAAAGGCTATACTGGTAAATAACTATAGCGGTGAAAGAACGCTGCATAAGGGAGAGGTACTGTATTACAACTTCCACCTGATCATCACGCCATTCCACCCGGTTAACACCGATTTCCAGTGGTCTACCCGTTTCTATCACCGGTATAATAACCTCGACAGCATCAAGGCTACCGGCGCTACGGTGGTAAACATTCACCATGGCAACGAGATTAACCCCTGGATCAACTATCCGTTCATTGAATGGAAGGCGATGAAGGACTACATTGCGGAAGCGCATCAGAAAGGACTGAAAGTTAAGATCTATAATACCGTAAGGGAGTTATCGAACCATGCCTGGGAAACCTTCCCGCTGCGCAGTTTAGGGCATGAAGTATACAGTCCGGGTAAGGGTGGCGGCTTCTCCTGGCTGCAGGAGCATGTAGGAAAAGACTACATCGCGGCGTGGTTTGTACCGGAGTTTAAGGATGCCGCCATCATCAACAGTGGCATGAATCGCTGGCATAACTACTATGTGGAAGGGATGAACTGGCTCGTGCAAAACGTAGGGATCGATGGTATTTACCTGGACGACGTAGCTTTTGACCGGGTAACCATGAAACGTGTGAAACGCGTGCTGACAAAGGATAATCATCCGGGCATTATTGATCTGCATTCGGCCAACCAGTATAACAAATCCGATGGGTTTATTAACAGTGCGGTGCTTTATATGGAGCACTTCCCTTACCTGAACAGGCTTTGGTTTGGGGAGTACTTTGATTATGAAAAAAACAATCCTGATTTCTTCCTCACAGAAGTAAGCGGTATTCCTTTTGGCCTGATGGGCGAAATGCTCCAGGATGGCGGTAACCAGTGGCGGGGTATGGTGTATGGTATGACCACACCGCATGCCGTGGACTGCTACTTCCGATCCGCGTCCTATCTGGAAAGTGTGGGATGATTTTGGTATGCAGGGAACAAAGATGATTGGTTACTGGGTAGAAAATAACCCGGTTAAAACCAACAACCCGTTGGTACCGGCCACCATTTACCGTAAGGATGGCGCAGTACTGGTATCCCTCGCCAGCTGGGCGCCGGAAAACACCACCATTAAACTCACCATCGACTGGAAAGCACTGGGCATAGACCCTACAAAGGCAACGATAACGGCGCCGGACATACGCAACTTCCAGCAAGGGCAGGTATTTGGTAAAGATGCCAGTATCCCCGTAGAAAAGAACAAGGGCTGGCTGCTGATTATAAAGTAGATCGCCAGCGGATGTTGTCTTGCTCAGGATTACGCTGATTTTACTGATTAGTTTGATTTTTACTTCTGGATTTTATAAAGGATTAAGGGAGATAGAAGCGGATATATTCGCTTATCTCCCTTAATTATATCTTAAGAAAATCAAAAAAATCCAAAAAGTAAAAATCAAACTAATCAGTAAAATCAGCGTAATCCTGAGCAAGACAAACTCCGCGTTAAAAGCGTTTACCCGGTACGTTTACCCGGAATGTTTCCACGCATTTACGGTCTTGCAGGGTTACGTATACGGTTTTGCCGTCTTTATCCCCGAATACCAGGTTGCTGCATTGTTTTCCTTTGAGGGGTACCTCCTGGATCAGTTTTCCTGTTGGCGAGAGTACGGCGATCACGCCTTTTCCCCACCGGGCTACGTAGAGGTTGCCTACTTTGTCGCATTTCATTCCGTCGAAACCAAAGTCGGGGAAGCTGGCGAATAAGGTTTTACGGGAGATGTTACCTGCTTTATCCACCTTGTATTTCCAGATCTTGCGTTGCACGCTTTCGTTCACATATAATATTTTTTCGTCGGGACTGAGTTCAATGCCGTTGGTGGTGCCCATATTGTCTTCAAGCAGGATGGGGGTGTGGTGGCCCGGGTCTATCCGCCAGATCTGGCCGGTGTTGCTGGCCCATTTCGGGTCGGTAACGAAGATCTGGTCCTTGCTGTTGATACAGAGATCATTGGGCTGGTTGAACTGATCGGAGTGAACGTATACGCCTACTTTTTTGGTTTTCATATCAATGGTGAGCACATTATGCCGGATGAAATCCGGGAGAAACATGGTTCCTTTGCTGTTGAAATGAATGCCGTTGGCTACGCTACTATCGGGGAGGGTAACGAATATTTCACCGGCGCCGGTTTTGGTATTTATTTTACCGATGGTGCCATCCTGTTGAAAATTTACCACGTAAAAATTGCCTGCTTTGTCAAAGTTGGGTCCTTCAATATTTACGGAAAACATATTTTCTGCCGTGAGGTCGCGGGTTTCGAATACGGGCCTGTTGGTATTTTTTTGCTGCGCCATCAGCGGGAGGCCGTATCCGGCCGTCATTGCCAGCAGGCAGATATATTTTCTCATGTTCGTTTTGTTTTGAAAACTTTAAATTAAGGAACTATTCCAGATTTTTCAGCGTATATGGATGGGAGGGAGGGTATGTAATGAAATTATCAAGAAATAATTACCGGGAGAAACGGATCTGTTGCCTGTCAACTAATTTATTAATTTTGCGCCCATGATCCATGTTTCGGAGTTTAAAGATTTGGCGCAATTAACGATACACAAGGTAGGGAATCCCACTAACGATGAGGCCCTGCTCTGTTCCAAAGCGCCTTTGCAGCTGGAGGATGAAACGATCAGCCAGTTATTGGTGACTTATTTTATTCAGCCGTTTGCCAATGCAGCAGAGTATTTCAGATTCCGTCATGACGCAGATCTGCAATTGAATGAAATATTTCAATATTGTCGACGTATATTTACTGACCAAAATGAATTCCAGGAGCAGTCGGTCAATATTGCCAAACATCTATATAAACATTCCACCCATCCTAAAATAAAAGGGGGAGAGCTATATATAGCCTACTTTAGCAAGTGCCAGGTGGATGGTGAAGAGGTGGAAGCCATAGGCATTTTTAAGTCGGAGAACCGCGATACCTATTTAAAAGTATTTCTGGCAGACGAGAATTATCAGGTAAATTACGAGGACGGTATAAATATTAATAAGCTGGATAAAGGTTGTCTGGTATTTAATACTGAAGAAACAGAAGGCTTTAAAGTAAGTATAGTAGACAGTAACAGCAAACAAACCGAGGCGGTGTATTGGAAGGATGCCTTTTTACAGGTACAACGCCGGGAGGACAGTTACCATCAGACAGAAACCGCGGTGGACATGTGTAAACAGTTTATACACAACAAATTGCCAACGGAGTATGAGATGGACAGAGTAGATCAGGTAGATCTGTTAAATAAATCAGCCGCTTATTTCAAAGAAAAAGAACAATTCCAACTGGACGATTTTGCGAAAGAGGTACTAGGTCATCCCGACGCTATTGCTTCTTTTAAGGAGTACCGAAACGAATATGCGAATCATTTTCAACAAGATATCCCTGACGAGTTTGAAATATCTGCACCTGCTGTAAAGAAACAGCAGAAAGTATTTAAGAGCATTCTGAAATTGGATCGTAACTTTCATGTATATATTCATGGCAACCGTGAGATGATTGAGCGCGGATTTGATGAAGCCACCAACATGAACTATTATAAACTACTGTTTGAGAATGAAGCGTAAGACCGTGTGATAAGCAGTAGAGGCGCCTGTGGGGTTGATTTTGTGAAGAGATATAAAGTAGCATTTTTTAAGTTTTCTCATAAGCAAAAACCAATTGTTAACAAAGGCTGCCTCGTCTGGGCGGCCTTTTACTTGGTTTTCTCTAACAATTTTTCCTCACCATCTGATATTCAAAAAATAATAGGTCCCGGAAGGGGCATAGTGTATTCGTAGTGTATTCATAGTGCATGGGGAGTGCATTGATAGTGCATCATGAGTCCATGAAGAGTGTATGGATACTCCATGGGATACGCAGGTATGCGGCATGGAAGAGGCATCCGTGAAGTAAGGGTAATGAAGGTCAGTCAGCTCCGTGTGCCGGCTTGAACATATAGGAAACGCTTGCAGTATGCAACAAAAAAGACAACCAGTCCGGTTGTCTTTTTTGTTTTTATTTATTGTCCTTTTTCAGGATTGTTGTTCTTGTTAGGGTTGGGCGGCCGGTGTTTATGCCGTGGTGGACGCCTGTCCTGTTTGGGATTGGTAGGTCCCTGTCCTCCGGGCATGCCTGGTTGGGCTGGTTGCTGACCGGGCTGCTTTGGCGCAGGTTGTCTTTGTCCCTGTTCCTGCCGGTTTGATGGCTGCTCGTTACGGGGTTGTTGTTCACGTCCCTGTTTTGGCTGGCCTCCGCCTTGTTGCCGCTGGCGGTTATCCGGTTTGGGTTTACGCTCTGAAGGCTGGCGGTTGTCGGGCCTTTGACCTGCCTTAGGGGAATCAGTTCTTGGCTGACCCTGGGCTTGTTTAGGTTCTCCGCGTTCGCCACGATCCGGACGTTCGCTACGTTCACCACGATCCGGGCGTTCACCACGCTCGCTGCGTTCTCCTCCGCGTTGTTGTTTTTGTTTGTCTCTATCCTTCTGTTTACGCTTCTGAGCAGTTTTTTCGAGAGATTTCAGACTGATTAATCCCACCACATCTGCGTATCCGAGATCCGCTTCTTTTGGTTTGGCGGTTACTACTTCTACCGGTTTCAGGTCGTCTGGTTTAACGCCCTGCTTGTTCAGGAGGCGTATTTCCTTAGCCCTGGAGATGGTGAGTGGATACTGTTTGTTACTGCCTTCATAAGAGTACCACATGAGGCTTTTGAAGATATCCCGTTTCTGCAGGTGGGCAACGCCGCCGGCAGTTTCAATGTTATCGGCATCGTCGGGGAAATCTTTCAGGGCATCGAGGTAGGTATCGAGCTCATAGTTAAGGCAGCATTTTAAACGGCCGCATTGTCCGGATAGCTTGGCCTGGTTGATAGACAGGTTCTGGTACCGGGCAGCGGTAGTATTCACGCTTTTGAAGTCAGACAGCCATGTAGAGCAGCATAACTCCCTGCCGCAACTGCCGATGCCACCTACTTTTCCGGCTTCCTGGCGGGCGCCTATCTGGCGCATTTCCACCTTGGCCCTGAATTCAGAGGCATATACTTTAATCAACTCCCTGAAATCTACGCGATCATCTGCGGTATAGAAGAAGGTGGCTTTACGGCCATCGGCCTGTATTTCCACTTCTGCCAGTTTCATTTCAAGTCCGAGGTTGCGGGCAAGGGCTCTGGATTTTATGAGCGCCTCTTTCTCGCGGGACTTGTTGTCATTCATTCGCTGCAGGTCGTCGTTCGTTGAACGGCGCAGCACTTTTTTTACTTCGGGTGTGTCTTCAGCGCGTCGCTTCTTCATCTGTAGTTTTACCAGTTCGCCCGTCAGGCTCACTGTTCCAACGTCAAAACCGCTGACCCCTTCCACGGTAACCATTTCTCCTTTATCAAAGAATTGTTTGGTTACGTTACGGAAAAAATCCTTGCGGCTGCCATTGTTAAAACTCACTTCTATAATGTCAAATGGTGCTAAGCTATCACCAAGGGGAATATTGGACAGCCAGTCAAACACGTTCAGTCTGTTACAACCTCCTGTGCTGCATCCTCCATTACTCTTGCATCCTGACGGCTTCCCTTCCACACCCGTACCACATCCGGCACAAGCCATATTATTAATTAGTTTAAATTTTATAAATAAGCATTTCAGGTTATTCCAGTTCTTCAAAATACGTTTTTCCTTTCAGAAAAACAAAAGGCCGGAAGCAACAAAGATAGGGAAAAGGAGCTGATAGCTCCGCAGGAAGCCGGTGGTTATTACATAACCGGTATAGGTTTCTTTTTAAATATATATTGCAGCTTGATGGACAGGGCATGAAATAGCATCTTTCCGTTGGCATTGCGTTCTATATAGTAGCTGGCGTTGTTCAGCGCCTCCGTGATTTCCTGCATTTGGTCCAGGTTGGCCAGTTTAGCCAGCTTGGCGGCGAAGTCCATCTCCTCCGTAGAAAAAGCCAGCTGGCTCTTATCCAGGTATTGCAAACGGAGCGTATGTTCCAGCAGGTTAATGAAATAACGGAGGAACTGCTTTTGGTTTTCCCTGCCGGTTTTTGCACTGGAAATCCCTTCTATCCATTCCTGCAGGGTTACCCGGTTGCCGGTAAACAGGTGGTTCAGCCAGCTGCGGAGCAACTCGTGGTAGTCGTCGTCTGAATGCTGCAACAGGTACAAGGCTTCCCGGTAATTGCCTGCTGTAATGGTGGCCATTTGCTGGGCCTTTGCAGGGGGAACATTACTTTTCTGCACCAACGCAGTCACCAGGTCTTCTTTTGCCAGCGGGTTTATTTTGATAAGATGTGTTCTTGATAAGATGGTGGCCAGTAT
The DNA here is from genome assembly GCF_050434025.1 of Chitinophaga sp. W3I9. Classification (NCBI taxonomy): domain Bacteria; kingdom Pseudomonadati; phylum Bacteroidota; class Chitinophagia; order Chitinophagales; family Chitinophagaceae; genus Chitinophaga; species Chitinophaga sp. W3I9. The sequence goes on along the minus strand of NZ_JBNPWC010000001.1, from coordinate 598,593 downwards.
CTGTTCCTGGTTTTCAGCGATCAGGATAAACAGTGTATTCTGAGGGGGTTCTTCGATCAGTTTCAACAGGCGGTTTCCTTCATTGCCCAGGTATTCGGGCATCCACATCACCAGTATTTTATAACCGCTCTCAAAACTTTTCAGGTTCAGTTTATGGATAATGTCCTGGCACTCGGTGGCAGTGATGTTACCCTGTTTGTTTTCGGCGCCTATGAACTGCAGCCAGTCGTACGCATTGCCATAGGCATGCGTTGTTACAAACTCCCGCCATTCGGTAATATAGTCTGTGCTTACTGGTTTATCGCCGGTTTTGCGCGGAATAACCGGGTAGGAGTAATGGATATCCGGGTGTACAAATTGTGAAGCCTTGGTGCAGGCGGAGCATTGTCCGCAGGCATCGTGCGCTTGTTTGTTTTCACAAACCAGGTATTGGGTAAAGGCCAGTCCGAGCGGAAGACCACCTGCACCTTCCGGGGCAAGCAGTATCATGGCATGACTTAGCCGGTTATGCTGTACGGATTGAACGAGCTGTTGCTTTACATCCCCTTGTCCTATAATATCAGAAAAAAGCATGGGCGCAAGATAATGAAAAGGGGGCTAATCAGTTATTGAAGAGATACATAACAGGCATTTTCAAAGGTGCCGGTGCCGCTGATGTTCTTCTCATTATCTGTAAAATAAAAGCTGCCGGATATGGTTTGTGTCCGGAGATTCATTTTACGGATGGTTACACTGGAAGAGTCGGTGGTGAGATAGGTGAATTCCCCATTGTTGTTTTTAACGGCTACGGCCACCAGTCCGCCGGTTTGCACTCCCTGCCGGGTGTAGGTATAAGTTTTCAGGTGCAGGCTGTCATTCTTCAACCCCGCTTCGTCGTACATACCATCCGTGAGATTAAATACCACCCTGCAGGAATCCGATACAGTTTCCACACTGAGGAATTTGAGTCCGCCGGTATCCGTCCGTTCACGGAACAGGAGGCTGCGGCTGAAGGTCATATTGTTGCTGCTGGTTCCTATGTTGGTAACCATTTGCATTTCGGGGCACGAGAGTGAAGGGGGATCTACATCGTGCTGGCACGCGGAAAGTATCAGTAAAAAGCACAGCAATGCCATTAGCGGCAAGGCGTTATTGGTAGGAACAAAGTAGTGTTTCATGAATACGGTTGCGCGTTGTATATTAATAACAGGATACTTACGTAAACGGATACACGTTTACGCAAGTATCTGCAAAATTTTTTGTTTACGCAAAAGTTGGTAACAGTTATAAAAACTATTTTTCAATGGCCGCAATCACTTCCGCTGACTCAGGTTGAGTTTTGGGAGAAAATACTGCTACCAGGTTACCTTTTTCATCCAGCAGGTATTTCTGGAAGTTCCAGGTAACTTCTGCCGGCTCCATGTGTTTGGCTTTACTTTCATCCAGCAGCCATTTGTACAGCGGATGAATGTCTGTTCCCTTTACAGAAATTTTGGCTGCCATGGGAAAGGTTACTGCATACTGTTTTGTGCAGAATTGTTGTATTTCCTTATTGCTGCCGGGTTCCTGTGAACCAAAGTTATTTGCAGGGAAACCAACGATAACGAGTTTGTCGTGGTATTTCTTGTAGAGTTTTTCCAGGCCTTCATATTGCGGCGTGTTACCACACAGGGAGGCGGTATTCACGATCAATACTTTCTTTCCTTTGTATTTGGAGAAATCGATTTTTCCTCCGTCAACAGCATCTACTTTGAAATCATAAAGATGGGATGAGGCAAAAAGCATAACAACTGATAGTATAGCTAATCTGAACATATAGATTTTTTTTAAAGACAGATTAAAATCCAGCGCGGGGCTGTATTTGTAAAGTTAGCATTCCCGGAATAAAAAAAGAGAAGAATTTAGCCGTCTCATTTCCAGGCATAGGCAAGGCAGCAGATGCTTACCCGGGCGCCCGCCTGTTGAAGGGCCCTGGAGCAGGCTTCGGTGGTGGCGCCGGTGGTAATAACATCATCGACCAGTAGTACGTGCGATCCGGCTGAAAGGTTGCCATTGGCACTGAAGGCGGTGGCCACGTTCTCCCAGCGATCCGTTCGTCCCTTTTTTGTTTGGGTGGCGGTGAACTGTTCCCTGCGGAGAGTGGCCGGATGTACCGGCAGCTGTATTACCTGCGCAATGCCATTGGCCAGCAGGGTGGCCTGGTTATAGCCACGTTTTTTTTCCTTGCGGGGATTGAGTGGAACCGGCGCCACAAAATCGACGGTGCTGATCCAGGCGCTTTCCTGCAGCTGGTAACCGGTTTGTTTACCAAGCCAGGTAGCAATATCCGGACGTTGTCCGTATTTAAACCGGTGGATCAGGTGTTGCAAACCGGACGACTGGTTATAATAATAAGTGGCAGTGGCCTGTTGTACAGGTACCCTTCCGTTGAAGATCTGCGCTACGGGATTATTGGCGTAACGCTGGAAATGGGTGAGGGGTAGGGCCTGCACGCAGCGCAGGCATAACAGTTCATCTGTTTGATGCAGATCAGTGCCGCACAGCTCACAGCAATGCGGATAGAACAGATGAACCAGTGGGGAAAACAAACTGGTGAGCATCGAATGGTTTTTAAAGATATGTGGTAATCAGAATAACCGCTGGTATACTTCTTCTACTCTCCCTACAGCAATTACTTCGATATGGAATTTACTGAAATCAATTCCTTTTTTGTTGTAACGGGAGATAAATATTTTCTCGAAGCCAAGTTTTTCTGCTTCTGCAATGCGTTGTTCAATGCGGTTTACGGCTCTTATTTCACCGCTGAGGCCTACTTCTCCCGAAAAACAGATTTTGGGTGAAATGGCATTGTCTTCATAAGATGAAAGCAAGGCGCATAACACGGCGAGGTCAATGGCGGGGTCCTCCACGCGGATGCCGCCGGCGATATTGAGGAACACATCTTTTACCCCGAAGTGAAATCCGCCGCGTTTTTCGAGTACGGCCAGCAGCAGTTGCAGCCTGCGCAGGTCGAACCCTGTGGCGGTACGTTGCGGGGTACCGTAAACGGATTGTGTAACGAGTGCCTGTACTTCTACCAGGAGCGGGCGCATTCCTTCCATGGTGGCAGAAAATGGCTACACCGCTCAGGAGATCTTCCCTTTGTGAAATGAGGATTTCTGAAGGGTTGGTAACTTGCCGGAGCCCGGTGCCGGTCATTTCATAAATACCCAGTTCGGCGGTAGAACCGAACCTGTTTTTGATGGTACGGAGAATGCGATAGGCGTAATGTTGGTCGCCTTCGAACTGTAAAACCGTATCCACCATGTGTTCCAGCACTTTCGGCCCTGCAATGGAGCCATCTTTGGTAATGTGTCCGATGAGAAAAACCGGGGTATTACTTTCTTTGGCGAAGCGTTGTAATTCGGCAGTAGTTTCCCTGATTTGTGATACGCTTCCCGGCGCAGATTCTATAAATGGTGAATGCAGTGTTTGAATAGAATCGACAATGACCAGTTGTGGTTGTAATTTTTTAATTTCCTGGAAGATTGTCTGCGTAGAAGTTTCTGTAAGCAGATAGAATTGTTCATTGGAATTCTGGATGCGGTCGGCCCGCATTTTTATCTGTTGTTCACTTTCTTCGCCGCTGATATAAAGTGTTTTGATATGCTTCAGCTGTAATGCGTTCTGAAGGAAGAGTGTTGACTTCCCGATGCCGGGCTCTCCGCCAACCAATACCAGCGAACCCGCTACTATGCCGCCTCCCAGCACACGGTTCAATTCATTATCTGGTGTTAATATTCTTTCTTCATCTTTCGCAACGACTTCCGAGAGGTTAATTATTTTGTGTGTCCGGGGAGAGGAGGTATCATTGTTTTTCCATTCAGCTTGTTTAAGTGGAATGTCTTTTTGCACTCTTTCTTCCACAAACGTATTCCATTCTCCGCAACTCGGACATTTTCCATTCCATTTCGCTGATTCATATCCACAATTCTGACAGAAAAAAGCGGTTTTAATTTTACTCATAATTTTCATAAAAAAGATGCGTTACAAAGTAACGTTTTTACGTTTATTGAACCGAAATGATAAGAAGAGAAGTGTTAAAAAAGGAGAGGAAGAGGTATAAAAAGAGAAAAGAGCCAAACGGAAGATTCCGCTGACTCTTTCTACTTACTAACCCATTAAATTCAGGTCTAAATTACAAAATGGCTTCAGAATAAAAAAGTTTATTTAATTGATGTGAATAACTTTTGGGGTATTTGCCTGATCTAAGAAAGTGGCTGCCATCGCTTGTTTCAGGGGTTGTTTTTATCTAATATTACTTTCATTGGGGGCTCGTAAAATGTTGATAAATAGGGTTGATGTTGATGATTTTTGTATATAAATAAAATTTAATAAAACACATTTTTGTAAATGACAAACAGGCGCTTTTTCGCACAGAAAAATTATTTTAACGCCATAATGGCAGTGTTAAATTTATAATTTACAGACAAAAAGCAGGGTTGGCAGTCAAGTGCTAAATAAACCTTAAAAGGGATGATCTGGTGAGATATTTGTGCCATAAGACCGCCTAACATTTATCATTATGACACCTGGAATCATGTTTTTATCGTTGATTTTTGTGGGGATCAGCCTGCTGGTAAGCTTCGTACTCAAAAGTAAGTTCCGGGCTTACAGCGAAATACCCACCTCTTCCGGTTTAACCGGTAAGCAAATTGCAGAGAAGATGCTGAAAGACAATCAGATATACGGCGTTCAGGTACGTGAAACAGACGGATTTCTGTCGGATCACTACAACCCGGCCGATAAAACGGTGAATCTGAGCCCCGATGTGTACAATGGCGCCAATGTAGCCGCTGCGGCAGTGGCCGCCCACGAGTGCGGACATGCGGTGCAGCATGCGGCAGCCTATCCCTGGCTGGGCCTCCGGTCCACGCTGGTACCGATTGTTCAGTTCAGCTCCAATATCGTTTCATGGGTATTGCTGGCCGGTATCCTCCTCATAAATACCTTCCCGCAGCTGTTATTGGGGGGTATTATCCTTTTTGCCCTCACCACGCTATTTTCGGTGGTAACGCTGCCTGTGGAGTTCGACGCGTCCCGCAGGGCGCTGGCCTGGCTGGATAATACCACTATTATGCGCAAGGAGGAACACGATAAGGCAAAAAACGCCCTCTGGTGGGCTGCCATGACCTACGTGGTAGCGGCACTTGCTTCCATTGCCACGCTGGTATATTATATTTTGATATACACCGGGGCAAGAAGCAGGGACTAATTAAATAATATTGTTATATTGATAAAAGGCGGCCTTTGGTCGCCTTTTATCGTTTAATAACCTGTAAATAAGCGATTTAACATTTTGTTAAGAAAAACAGAAAATATTTTTTAGTTTTACCATACGGATGACGATTAACCAGTTTCCCGTGTTTTTGCTTATATGAGAGTTGAGCCCGATGTAGCATTTCAACCAAATCATTCAATCAAATAGTTCAGCCTGCTGACATTAAACCAAATCTAAACTAAGAACCATGATACGATCCTTCTCGTTTATGGGCATCCTATTGCTATTTTGCATGCTTTCGTTTGCCCAGTCCAAACCAGTTACCGGTAAAGTTACCGACCAGAAAGACGGCAGCGCCCTGCCCGGCGTTACTGTCAAAATTAAAAACGGCACTATAGGAACCGTCACTGCCTCCGACGGAACATATAAACTGAACGTTCCCGCAAAAGGAACCACATTGGTCTTCTCCTTTGTTGGCTATGGTGATAAAGAAGTGGTTGTAGGCGATCAGCAGGTGGTAAATGCCGAGCTGGGAACCGGTAACAAAGAGCTTTCTGAAGTAGTGGTAGTAGGTTATGGTACGCAAAGCAAGCGGGAGGTAACCGGCGCAGTAAGTAAAATTGCGGCGAAGGAAATCGAGAATCAGCCGGTAGTGAGCTTTGAATCGGCCATCCAGGGTAAATCGCCCGGCGTGGTCATTGAATCCGGTAGTGGTAAAGTAGGCCAGGCAATGAAAGTACGCGTGCGCGGTACTTCTTCCGTTTCTGCCAACAGCCAGCCGCTGTATGTGGTGGATGGAATGCCCGTATTGTCTGTAAGCAGCTCTGACGTAAATAATGACCCCACCAATCCCCTGGCCGACATAAACCCCAACGATATTGAGTCCGTTGAAGTACTGAAAGATGCTGCCGCATCCGCCATCTATGGTGCACGCGGTTCTAACGGTGTTATCCTGATCACTACCAAAAAAGGTAAAACAGGTGAGAAAACAAGGCTGGAGCTGAATGCAGCCAGCAGCTGGGGTAAACCAACCCGTAAAAGAGGATTCTTAAACGCACAGCAATATGTAGACCTGCTCGAAGAAGCAGCTACCAATGATGGCAGAACCGCTTTTGCTACACAAGACCCCGATAATCCCGAATATGCTACAGTAGAAGAGGCAATTGCTGCGTTTAAAGACGGACTTGAAAACCCCGACTATGGCTTATTCCCTTATCTGACTGTTGGAAAGGACTGGCACAACCCGGGTGCAGGTACTAACTGGGAAGACTTGTCGTACCGGGATGTTGCCCACACTAACCAGATTGACCTTTCTGCCACAGGAGGAACCGAAAAAACAAAGTTCTTCGTTTCCGGATTTTATAACAACCAGGAAGCTATTGTGATAAACAACAAGTTCCAGCGTTATGGCGGCCGCCTTAACCTTGAACATAGCGCTACAGACAAGCTTTCATTTGGTATGAACCTGAATGTAAGCCGTACACAGCTGGACAGGGTAGCGAATGATAACATATTCTCCACACCAGGTCAGCTGGTAGCACAATCGCCATTGTCGCCACTCTATTATGAGGATGGTACTATTAACAACGACAATGTGCTTTATTCAAACGGTTTGTATGATGCGCAGTATAACAGGGATAAACAGGTTACTTTCAGAACCCTCGGCAATGTGTTCCTGAACTACAGGATCCTGCCTTCATTAAGCTTCCGTTCAGAGCTTGGAACAGATATCACCAACCTCACGGAAGATCAGTTTATCAGCAGGCTGGCATCAGATGCCATTGGAAAGGGTTTTGCACAATCCTACTTTACGCAGAATGTGGGCCTTAATACCAACAACTATTTTACATTCACACCAAATCTCGGCACAAAGCATTCGCTGAGTACCACCATTGGTATGAGTTATCTGCAGAATGATTTATCCCGCACCCAGGTACAAGGTGAATACCTTCCTTCTGATCTTGTGAAAACAGTATCTGCAGCAGGATCTATCGTTTTTGGTTCTTCTGAAGTACAACGTTATACCTTTCTTTCCTACTTCCTGAGAGCCAACTATGCTTTCAATAACAAGTATATTGCTTCCTTCAGCATACGCTCAGACGGATCTTCCCGTTTCGGACCTAATAACCGTTATGGTGTATTCCCTGCAGGATCCCTGGGCTGGATTATCTCTGAAGAAGATTTTCTTAAAGAAAATAAAACCCTTAATTACCTGAAACTCCGCGCGAGCTATGGTAATACCGGTAACGCTGAAATCGGCGAAAACAGGTACCTCACTTTGCTGGAAACAACGGCTTATCCTTTCCTGCCTGGTTACAGACCAAGCCAGATGGGTAACTCTAATCTGAAATGGGAAAAAACAGCGCAGTTTGATGTTGGCCTTGAGTTCGGATTATTTGACAACAGGTTAAGTGGTGAAGTGGATTATTATAACAAGCAAACTTCCGACCTGCTGTTGAGAGCCAATCTGCCATATTCCACGGGTTATGAGTTCCAGTACCTGAACGTTGGAAAGATGGAAAATAAAGGAGTTGAAATTCTCCTGAACAGTGTGAATATAGACACCCGTAACTTTAAATGGACCACCACCCTGAACCTTGCCTATAATAAGAACAGGGTTAAAAACCTGAACGGACAGATCATAGAAAGTCCGGCTAAAGAACAACGCGCGGTGGAAGGCCAACCTATCGGTGTATTCTTTATGCCCAAATTTGTGGGTGTGGATCCGGCTACCGGAGACGCTTTATACCAGGATTCTACCGGTAAGGGCACCACCGATTATTCGAATGCGCCACGTGTAGTAGTTGGAAAATCCAATCCTGATTGGACGGGTGGTCTTACCAATACCTTTACCGGTTACGGCTTTGACCTCAGTGCGTTCTTCTCTTTTGTGCAGGGTAATGACATCTTTAACCGTGCAGGTCAATACCAGGACAATAGTTTTGCCGGTTACGACAACCAACGCAGCACTATTCTGAAAAGATGGCAAAAGCCAGGCGACATCACCGATGTGCCACGGTTAACACAAGCGTTTGCTGATGGAAGTTCTGCCGCGGGCTTATCCAGCCGCTGGATTTCTGATGGTTCTTATGTGCGTCTGAAAGCATTAACACTGGGCTATACACTGCCAAAGAGTGTGGTGAACACGCTTAAAATATCCAGCCTGCGTGTATATGTAGCCGGATACAATCTCTGGACAATCACCAATTTCGATGGCGATCCGGAAGTGAACTCCGGTGCTTCATATAGCACAGCCGGTGAACCTGATAATATTGGTGGTGGTATTGATTATTACACACCGGCACAGGCCAGGCAGATCACAGTGGGACTGAATGTTAAATTTTAAGCTTTAAAAGAGAAAAGATGAAAATCTATAACAAATATATCAGCGCAATAATGTTGGTGGTAGCAGTGGCTACGTTCTCAGCATGTAATAAAAAACTGGACGTGACGCCTGGTAAGGACATTGTTCCTGACCAGATTAAAACGGCAGATGATGTGCGGGGCGTTTTAATGGGCGCATATACCAACCTGCAAAATTCAAGTTCCCTGGGGGAAAGATTGATATTGATTCCTGATCTGCTGGCTGGTAATGGAGAGTTGAGTTTTCGCGGAACCTTTTTTAACTACGGGCAATATGATTCCAAAACCCAGGACGCTACCAGTGATATCGCAGAAGAGATCTGGAGACGTAGTTACTTTACTATTAATAATATTAATCTTGCCATAAACAAGATCAACCTGGTGCCGGAAGACGAGCGTCCGGCAATACTGGCCGAGGCCAAATTTATCAGGGGGATGATTTACTTCTACCTGGTTAATTTATATGGCAAGCCATATTCTGCCGGTAATATTACTACTAACCTGGCGGTGCCGCTGGTAACAGATGCCATCACTGATATTGCTGATCTTCCCAAAGGCTATCAGGGCAGGGCTACTGTAGATGCTGTATACAAACAGGTGGTAGCGGATTTGCAGGATGCCGCCACTAATTTGCCGGAAGACAATGGCAGCGAAGGCCGTGCAAACAAATATGCTGCATATGCTTTCCTGTCGAGGGTATACCTGGCTGAAGCAAAATATACCGAGGCAGTAGCGATGGCTGATTCTATAATTCAGAGCGGTGCCTATACACTGAATAATGCTTATGATAAGGCGTTCAACAGTGTTATTAATACTTCTGAAGATATTTTTGCTATTCAGCAAACTGCTCAGAGCAATGCGGGTACTTCCAATAACGGTCTGCAAACTTTCTATGCGGGCAGGGGATTTTCAGGCAGGGGTGATATTACCGTTGACCTGACCGTTGTGCCTGGTTTTGAGAGTGGTGATGCACGCAGAACCTTTACGTATCTTGACCGCGGTATCAATGTAGGCAGCGGTACTTATACTACCAAATGGCAGCGCCAGTACAAAGTGATCCCGGTGGTACGCTATGCGGAGATCCTGCTCACCCGTGCGGAGGCTAATCTTCGTGCGGGAACAGCTGTTGGTGCGCCTCCTTTGGAGGATGTCAATGAAATAAGAGCGAGGTCCAATGCTTCGCAGCTGGCGGCCGTTACTGCAGACCAGGTGGCGGATGAGCGTGTACGCGAGTTGTTGTTTGAGGGGGATAAGTTATGGACATTTAAAAGATTAAAGAGGAATATCGGCAACAAGAGCTACGATGATAATAAGTTGGTGTTGCCTGTTCCCCAGCGGGAAATAGATGCCAGTCAGGGTAAATTGACCGGACAGCAGAACCCCGGGTATTAAAAAGTATTATATAATATAATATAAAACAGTAAGGGCGCTCAGGCGCCCTTTTTTTATTCATTTATATGAGAAAAAAAGCAGTTATTAACCGTGCCGGTACTTGCTGTTAATAACTTTTATACAAATTTTTTATTGAAAATCAATCTATTGCAAAGGTGCCCCGTAAAAAAGTCCCTAAAATGTATGGTTATTAAGAATGGGCAATGTACCTTTGCACTCCCCATAATCGGGGAATTGTTTACAAGACGTAATTTTTATCGTATACAACAATGAATACATTAAGTTTCAGAACTAAATCGGCTAACGACGCTTACGTAAAGCGTGACTGGCATATAGTAGATGCAACAAACCTGACACTGGGAAGAGTTGCTGCTAAGATGGCTGCTATCCTGAGAGGTAAAAACAAGCCATACTATACGCCTCATACTGATTGTGGTGATTATATCATCGTAATCAATGCAGAGAAGATTGCCCTGACCGGCAATAAAATGCAGGAAAAAGAATACATGCACTACACTGGTTTCCCAGGTGGTCAGAGAATCGAATTAGCAAAGGACCTGATCCGTCGCCGTCCTGAAGTGTTGATCGAAAAGGCTGTTAAAGGTATGTTGCCTAAAAACCGTCTGGGCCGTGCGATGTACAAAAAATTATTTGTATATGCTGGTGCTGAACATCCTCATGCTGCGCAGAAACCACAACCATTAACTTTCTAATTTTTCTCTGATACATGGAAAAGCAAAAAAATACAATAGGTCGTCGTAAGGAAGCTGTTGCCCGTGTTTATATCAACAAGGGTACCGGTAACATTACAGTTAACGACAAAGATTATAAAAACTACTTTTCTTTGATCTACCTGCAGAACCAGGTGGAACTGCCTTTCAAAACTATCGAGGCGCTCGATAAATTTGATGTGAAAGTGAATGCACAGGGTGGTGGTATCAAAGGTCAGGCAGAAGCTATTAAGCTGGGTATTGCCCGTGCTTTATGCGAAGTGAACATTGAGTTCCGTCCTGCATTGAAAGCTGCAGGTTTGCTGAAACGCGATCCACGTGGAGTTGAACGTAAGAAACCAGGTAAAGCGAAAGCAAGAAGAAGCTTCCAGTTCTCTAAACGCTAATATTTTTGAGCTATTGGCCGTTAGCTCCGGGCTAATTCGCCGGATGCTAAAAGCTAAACATTATTTGATCCTTTTAATTGAGCAATATAAACATGGAAAATAATACCTCATTGCAGCAGCAGTTACTGGAGGCAGGTGTTCACTTCGGTCACCTGAAGAAAAAGTGGAATCCCAAGATGCTGCCTTATATTTTCGCAGAAAAGAAAGGTATTCATATCATTGATCTGAACAAAACCGTAGAAGGATTACAGGAAGCAGCAGCTGCCCTGAAATCTATCGCTAAGAGCGGTAAGAAGATCATGTTCGTTGCTACTAAAAAGCAGGCGAAAGAAATCGTGGCAGATGCTGCGCGTAACATCAACATGCCTTTCGTAACTGAAAGATGGTTAGGTGGTATGCTCACTAACTTCTCTACGATCCGTAAGAGTGTAAAGAAAATGCAGAGCATTGAAAAAATGCTGCAGGACGGTACATTCGATAACATTACCAAGAAAGAACGTCTTACTTTAAGCCGCGATAAAGAGAAAATGGAGAAAGTGCTGGGTGGTATTGCCCAACTGGCACGTGTACCGGCAGCGCTGTTTATGGTTGATATCAGCCACGAACACATTGCACTGGCAGAAGCTAAGCGTCTGGGTATTTCTACTTTCGGTATGGTGGATACCAACTCCGATCCTACTAAAGTAGATTTCGCTATCCCTGCGAATGACGATGCTACTAAATCTATCGCTATCATCACCAGCTACATCTGTGCAGCTATCGCTGAAGGTCTTTCTGAAAGAGCTACAGAGAAATCTGAAGAAGTAGAGGAAGAAGAAGAAGCAGACGATAAAGCACGCAAATTTGAAGTTGAAGGTGGTGAAGACCGTGAAAGAGGTCGCAAACCAGGAGCACCAGGTGGTGGTCGTGGTCCAGGCGGTCCCGGTGGCGCTAACCGTGGTGGCGGCGGCCGTGGTCCTGGTGGCCAGGGTGGCGGCGCTAACCGTGGCGGTGGCGGTCCTAACCGTGGTGGCGGTGCAGCAGGCGGACAACGTCGTCCATCTGGTGCCGGCAGCAGCGGTCCTAGAAAACCAGGCGGCGGAAGATAATATTTTAAGCTTTTAGCTATTAGCCTTTAGCAGTTAGTTCAACCATGATGGTCTCTAACAGCTAAAGGCTAATAGCTGAAAGCAGATTAAGTACTTGCAATAATTTTTACAACAATTAAACTAATTATAGCTCATGGCAACAATTACAGCAGCTGATGTAAATAAACTGCGTCAGCAAACTGGTGCTGGTATGATGGATTGCAGAAAGGCACTGGTAGAAAGTGATGGCGATTTTGAAAAAGCAGTAGACTATCTGCGTAAGAAAGGTCAGAAAGTGGCCGCTTTACGTTCCGATCGTGAAACCAAAGAAGGCGTTATCATCGCTAAAACATCAGCAGATGGTAAATCCGGTGTTATCGTGGGTCTGGGTTGTGAAACTGATTTCGTTGCCAAAAACGAAGACTTCGTAAAATTTGCACAGTCAATCGTTGACCTGGCACTGTCTAACGGTATCAAAACCGTTGAAGACCTGAATGCCGCTCAACTGGATGGCGCGAGCGTTGCTGATAAAGTAAACGACCAGGTTGCAAAAATCGGTGAAAAAATCACCCTCAATAAATTTGAATTCGTTGAAGCTGGTGGCGTAACCTCTTACATTCACGGTAACTACCGTATGGGTGTACTGGTTGCTTTCTCTAAGCCTGTTTCTGAAGAAGTAGGTAAAGATATCGCTATGCAGATCGCAGCAATGAGTCCTATCGCAGTAGATGCTGACAGCGTTCCTGCTGAACTGATCGCCCGCGAAAAAGAAATCGCTGTTGAACAGGTGAAAGCAGAAGGCAAACCTGCTGAAATGGCGGAAAAGATCGCTGCCGGTAAAGTAAATAAATTCTTCAAAGAAAGCACCCTGCTGCAACAGGCTTTTGTTAAGGACAATAACAAGTCAGTAGCGGATTACCTGAAATCAGTAGATGCTGACCTGAAAGTAACTGGCTTTAAGCGAATTGCTTTAGGTTAAGAAAAACATATCAAAAAAAAGGAGAGAATTCGTTTCTCTCCTTTTTTTTGCGCATAACTAATCATACACATAAAAGGACAGTAAACAGGTATCAGAAAAGGCATTTTTTTCTTCCTTTCCTCCTTTCTGCATTTAAGTTGTATATTAGAATACCGTAATCAGTATTAGGAAAATCACAATCTTACAATATTTTATAGCGTCATGTTGCCAAAGTATAAGCGTATTTTACTCAAATTGAGCGGTGAGGCCCTCATGGGGGATGCAAATTATGGTATTGATCCGAAGGTGATATCTCAGTATGCCTACGATATTAAGGCAGTTACCGATCTGGGAGTTCAGGTAGCCATCGTTATAGGCGGAGGTAATATCTACCGCGGAATGAACGAAGCCGATACCGGTATTGAAAGAGCCCAGGGAGATTACATGGGAATGCTCGCTACCGTTATTAATGGTATGGCGCTCCAAAGCGGCCTGGAAAGAGTGGGACTTTATACCCGTCTCCAATCTGCCATCAAAATGGAACAGATCGCAGAACCCTATATCCGCCGCCGCGCTATCCGCCACGTGGAAAAAGGCCGTGTAGTAATTTTCGGAGGAGGTACCGGTAACCCGTACTTTACCACTGATACCGCCGCTTCCTTACGCGCTATAGAAATTCAGGCCGATGTAATCCTCAAAGGAACCCGTGTAGATGGAATCTATACCGCGGATCCTGAAAAAGATAAAACAGCCACCCGCTACGAAACCATTACTTTCTCAGAAGTATACCAGAAATCCCTCAACGTGATGGATATGACAGCCTTTACCCTTTGCCAGGAAAATAAGCTGCCTATTATCGTGTTTGATATGAACCGTCAGGGTAACCTCCTGAACGTGATCATGGGTAAAAATGTGGGTACTTTAGTAAAGGGATAAGTAAACGCATAAAAAAGCAGCGAAGAGCATTTGTTCTTCGCTGCTTTTTTATGTCGTCAAACGGCTGCTATTTTAATATACTCTTCATCTCCGCAAGCGGGATGTATAAAGTTACCTGGCCCAGTGCATATGGCCCGATCTCGTAGGGCACATAACTAAACGCTACTCCCTTGCCGGTAACAATCATATTATTATTCGGAGGGATGTTTTTTACCAGCAGGTGCTGATCCAGTGCATCTTCTTCACTCATATTGAACCGTTTCCTGAAAGCTTTATCCAGCAAGCCGCTCAGCGTTTCTTTATAGCCTGATTTAAAAATATCGTCGGGAGTAAGCACTTTACGTTTCGACAGGTCCAGTGTGTAATAGGTGGCGCCCCAGTTGCCATGGGCCCCGCCGGTAAAGTTGTAAGCATACTTTTCTATCACCAGTAGAGGCCAGGTGTTATACACTACTTTCATGTCGTTATCAGTGGTCCAGTTCCACGACGCGGCAGTGGTGTTATCATTAAACGTTGTGCTGTCGGCATCTTTGGCCGAATATCGGTAGATCAGGATAAAGGAGTCGATTCCTTTTCTCAGGAATTTCTGCGGGTCGGCAGCCCGGCTGTTCCCAGTTACCTGACCGATAATAAACCGGGCGGTGGTGCTATCCACCAGGGAGTCGGGCCATATGATACTGTTGGACACGGTGCCTGCCGGTGACTGGGCCATGGACGGCGCCAGCTTTGCAGAATCAATCTGGTAGAATACTTTCAGGGGTACGGCGTTTTTCAGATCGGTGTGCAGCTCAAAATGATAAGAAGTGCCGTTGCCATGCCATACACCTTTGAATTTTCCGTCGTCAGAAAGATAGCCGCTGAAGAGGCGGTCTTCCGAACTGTTATTGGTTTCTTCATAGATGTTTGCCAGGGTTGAATCCAGGGTGCCCCACAAAGGAATGGGTTGACCGGTGCTATCATCGCAATAGTAACCGCGGAACAGGTGGGGCGCGGTTTTCAGCAATTGCATGGTAATTTCTTTATCGCCCAGTTTTCCTTTGAGCTGTGTATAGAACAGGGGAGTAGAAGCCAGTGGTACAACCAGGTTGGCGGTGTTAGCCGGTGCCTTGCTGTTGTTGTTATTCTGTGTGTTACAGGAGAGGAGTACAACAGCTATCAGCAGTACCAGTAGAGAAACTCTTTTCATAGTATGATTTATATCAGGTACCTCAAAATTACTATTATCCTTCCATACCTTTGAGTACCCGTTTGAATCATAAAAATAACAGACCATGTTGAACCAGAAAATAGCTGATTTACGAAAAGATTATAAACTGGCTTCCCTGGATGAAAGCGAGGTGGCGCCTTACCCCTTGTCCCAGTTCGGGAAATGGTGGCAGGATGCGATCACCAGTGAAATTGATGAAGCCAATGCCATGACACTGGCCACCAGTACGGCGGATGGCCGCCCGTCTGCCAGGATTGTATTATTAAAAAGCTTTGATGAGGATGGCTTTTTGTTTTTTACCAATTACGAAAGCCGTAAGGGACAGGAGCTGGCAGAGAATCCACATGTTAGTTTGTTGTTTTTCTGGCGGGAGTTGGAACGGCAGGTTCGTATAGAGGGTACCGTTAGTAAGGCGCCGGTATCGGTGAGTAATGAATATTACAACAGCCGGCCGGAAGGCAGCCGGATTGGCGCTATCGCTTCGCCGCAAAGCAAGGTCATTCCGGACCGTACTTTCCTGGAGGAACAGGTAGACCAGGTAGCGGCAAAATACCAGCAGGAGGCCCCCCAGAGGCCTGATTACTGGGGAGGTTATGTGGTGAAGCCACAGGTGATGGAATTCTGGCAGGGGAGAAGCAGCCGGTTGCACGACAGGATCCTGTATACATTACTGCCGGAAGGCGGCTGGAAAATTGAGCGGCTGGCTCCATGATATTCCAGGTGTTAAAATAAAAATGCCGCTAAGATTATGTGAATAATCTTAGCGGCATTTTACTAAAGCGTAAAATTAAGCTTTTGGTGCAGCAGCTTTTGCGGCAGTATTTTTCCTGGTCTTTGCAGATCTAACCTTACCGAAAGATTTACTGAAGATCTTACCTTTTTTGGTTTTAATATCTCCTCTACCCATAACGAATAATTTGAAGTTTGTTGTTGTTAAATATGATGTTATCAGGCTGCAAAATACTGCAATTCGATGAAATAGCGTAGTACTGGCCGTTTGATATAAAAAAAAAGCAAGAAACATAACTGTTCCTTGCTTGAATAAGTTGTGTTAACTGATTAGAGCTTGTCGGATAAAGCTTTACCAGCCTTGAACTTAGCAACTTTCTTAGCCTTGATCTTGATGATCTGACCGGTTTGTGGGTTTCTACCGTTACGTGCTGCACGTTTAGAAACGGAGAAAGTACCGAAACCAACCAAAGTTACTTTACCACCTTTTTTCAGGGTATCAGCAACAGCTTTGGTGAAAGAGTCCAGAGCTTCGTTAGCCTGGGTTTTGGTAATAGCTGCATCTTTAGCAAGCTTGTCGATTAATTCGGCTTTGTTCATAGTTAGTAAGATTTAACTAGTGAAAAAATGTTTGATGTGAGCAAATATAGCGCGTTTTATCAGATTACCAAATTTTTTACAGCTTTTTTATAGAAAATTTTATCGGCTGAAAAACGCTACTGGTAACGGTTACAGCTGATTGGTCTTTTATCTGCTAAAGGACTCCCCTTTAGCAGAATCGCATAGAACCCTGTACCGTGGCATGTTTGCATGCTTTTTTACTATTAACGCAGGATCGAACCAACTATTGTACCAGACTCCTGACACCCCGAAAATAGTGGATTTCCTGTGGATAAGTTTAGTAAAGATCCCTTACTTACAGCACCTCCATTACGGTGTTAAAGGCAATAAAACGATCGCCGAAAAGGTCATATCCTCTTTGCCGCAGGGCCTGTTGGTGCTGGTCTGCAAAGGATTGATAGTCGTCCAGGCTGTCTGCAAAATATTGCACAACATAGGTAGGACCCTCTTCATCATCCTGTTCCAGCAGGCGGCTGATGCGGTAATCACGGAATAATCCGGTGGCCAGCATTGCCGGAATATGTTCTTCCCGCAACCATTGCATCCACTGTAAATATGTATCTGTGGCTACTTTGGTGGTTACATTATATATAATCATACGCCTCTTTATTTATACGGCCAGCTCCACAAATACCGGACAATGATCCGAGTGCTTTACCTGTTGGTAAATAGTGGCATGTTTGAGCTGTTCTTTCAGTGGAGCGGAAACGTTGATATAATCAATACGCCAGCCTTTGTTATTGTTCCTTGCATTAGCCCGGAAGCTCCACCAGCTGTACTGATGGGGATCCGTATTAAAATGACGGAAGCTGTCTACAAAGCCGCTTTCAAAGAAGCGGTCCATCCACGCCCGTTCTTCCGGCAAAAAGCCGGTGGAGTTCTTGTTACTCACGGGATCATGGATATCTATTGGCTTGTGGCAGATATTGTAATCGCCGCATACAACCAGGTTCGGGCGGGTTTTCTTTAACTCTTCAAGGTATTGAAAAAACTCTTCCAGCCATTGGTACTTATAGGTCTGACGCAGCTCGCCGCTGGTACCGGATGGGAAGTAAGTATTGATCAGGGTAATATTGCCGAAATCAAGCCTTATAAAGCGGCCTTCCAGATCGCTTTGTCCGTGGCCACTGCCATACTGCACAAAGTCGGGTTTAATACGGGTGAGCACTGCTACTCCGCTGTATCCTTTCTTTTGCGCGGGATACCAGTAATGCGCATAGCCAAGGTTGTCGAATTGCTGAAAGTCGATATTTTCCTGGTGGGCCTTTATCTCCTGCAGGCAGATAATATCAGCGGGATCTGTTTGTAACCATTCTGTGAAGCCTTTAGTCATGGCTGACCTCAGGCCATTCACATTGTAAGATATGATTCTCATGTTGGCTGTAATGCTTTTAGATATCGTATTCGAGGTTTGGACGGAGCCATTGTTCAGCTTCTTCCACTGTCCAGTTTTTGCGGGCAGCGTAGTCTATCACCTGGTCTTTTTCAATTTTTCCGAGGCCGAAATATTTGCCTTCCGGGTTGGCAAAATACCAACCGCTTACACTGGAGGCGGGGTACATCGCCAGTGATTCGGTAAGGGTAATACCGGTGTTCTCGGTAGCGTTCAGCAGATCAAACAACTTCCATTTTTCGGTATGGTCGGGGCAGGCGGGATATCCCGGCGCCGGACGGATACCTGCATAGGCTTCCTTGATGAGGTCTTCGTTGCTCAGGTGTTCTTCGGTAGCATATCCCCAGAACTCTTTACGTACACGTTCGTGCATCAGTTCTGCGAAGGCTTCTGCGAGCCTGTCGGCCAGTGCTTTCAGCATGATGCTGTTATAGTCGTCGTGTTCCGCTTTGAATTTATCCAGCCACTTTTCAATGCCAACACCGGTAGTTACCGCAAAGCCGCCGATATAGTCGGTTTTGCCGGATTCCGCGGGAGCAATGAAATCTGCAAGGGAAAGGTTCGGCTGACCCGGTGCTTTCTTTACCTGCTGACGGAGGAATTCCAGTTGTGCCGGTTTGATCTCCGGTTGTTCTGGTGTTACCAACACAGAGTCAGCAGCCACCCTGCTGGCAGGGAAGAGGCCAATAACAGCGTTGGCACCCAGCCATTTTTCTTCTATCACCTTGTTTAATAATTCCTTTGCATCATTAAACAGGCGGGTGGCTTCCACGCCTACTACATCATCAGTAAGGATCTGCGGGAATTTACCATGCAGTTCCCAGGCAATGAAGAAAGGCTGCCAGTCGATATACTTTGCAATTTCCCCGAGATCGTAATTCTCAAACTTCATTACGCCGGTCATTTTAGGTTTTACCGGGGTAAAGGTATCCCAGTTAATGACGGTTTTATTGGCTTGCGCAGCAGCGATCGGGAGGAATTGTTTAGTTTGTTTTTTATTCTTGAAAGCCTCGTTGAGCTTTTGATATTCTGTTTGTATACCCGCGAGGAAGCCGGGTTTCAGTGCTTTATTGAGCAAGCTGCCGGTCACGGTTACGCTGCGGGACGCGTCCAGTACGTGTACTACGCCATGCGCATATTCCTGGGCTATTTTAACGGCCGTATGTGTGCGGCTGGTGGTGGCGCCCCCGATGATCAGCGGGATATTGAAATCCTGCCGTTTCAGTTCGCGGGCCACGTGTACCATTTCATCAAGGCTGGGCGTGATGAGGCCACTCAGGCCAATGATATCCACTTTTTCCTGGCGGGCGGTCTGGAGGATTTTTTCAGCCGGTACCATTACACCGAGGTCAATGATTTCATAGCCGTTGCAGGCCAGTACCACGCCTACAATGTTTTTACCGATATCGTGTACGTCGCCTTTTACGGTGGCCAGCAGGATTTTTCCGGCTGCTTTTATTTCTCCGCCGTGTTCGGCCTGTATGCGTAATTTCTCTTCTTCAATATATGGCGTGAGGATGGCTACGGATTTTTTCATCACGCGGGCGCTTTTTACCACCTGTGGGAGAAACATTTTACCACTGCCAAACAAGTCGCCTACGATGTTCATACCAGCCATCAGCGGACCTTCAATTACGTCCAGCGGACGCGGGTATTTCTGGCGGGCTTCTTCTGTATCTCCATCTATATAGTCGGTGATACCATTTACGAGGGCGTGGCTTAAGCGGTCTTCCACAGAGCCCAGGCGCCAGGTTTCATCTTTCTCTACTACTTTTCCTTTGGCTTTAACGGTTTCTGCAAATTGTATGAGCCGTTCTGTAGCGTCATCCCTTCTGTTTAGTATGGCATCCTCACAAAGTTCGCGGAGGGTTGGTTCTATGTCGTCATAAATCTGCAGCATCCCGGCATTCACAATACCCATATCCATTCCTGCTTTGATGGCATGGAACAGGAATACGGAGTGCATGGCCTCTCTCACGGTTTCGTTACCGCGGAAAGAGAAGGATACGTTACTTACACCGCCGCTTATTTTTGCCAGGGGCATCAGCTGTTTGATGCGGCGGGTAGCGTTAATGAATTCTACCGCGTAGTTATTATGTTCTTCGATACCGGTAGCGATGGCGAAGATGTTGGGATCGAAGATGATATCCTGGGGATCGTATCCTACTATTTCCGTGAGTATTTTATAGGCACGGTGACTGAAGCTGACCCTTTTATCTTCGGTGTCGGCCTGGCCGTGTTCATCGAAGGCCATTACAACCACGGCGGCGCCATAGCTTTTGCAGATATGCGCCTGCTCAATGAATTTGGCTTCTCCTTCCTTTAAGCTGATGGAGTTTACAATACATTTACCCTGTACGCATTTCAGCCCGGCTTCAATTACGGAAAACTTACTGGAGTCGATCATTACCGGGATACGGGAAATATCCGGTTCGCCTGCCAGGAGGTTAAGGAAGGTAGACATGGCCGTTTCCCCGTCGAGCAGGGCGTCGTCCATGTTTACGTCGAGGATCTGCGCACCGCTTTCCACCTGTTGGCGGGCAACAGACAGGGCTTCTTCGAACAGTCCGACCTTCCCTTACGAGGCGGGCAAATTTCTTGGAGCCGGTTACGTTGGTACGTTCCCCTACGTTAATGAAGTTGGTTTCAGGTCTTACCACCAAAGGTTCCAGTCCGCTCAGGCGCATAAAGGGTTTGATGATCCTGCGTTCTTCGCTGACAATAGGTTCGTTGACGATATCTGTATTATTTATAGTTGTTTCGCTCATTTCTGCTGTAAGTAATGTTTAAATAGAAAACCTGCCACGGTTGATCAGGCGAGTGTTTCGGCCAATACGGGTTTGAGGCGTGGTTTGATATGTTTCACATGTTCTGCAATGTGGCGTATATGATCGGGTGTAGTACCGCAGCAGCCACCTACTATGTTAACAAAGCCGGAGGCGGCAAAGTCTTCAATGATGCAGGCAGTATCTTCCGGTTCCTCATCATATTCCCCGAATGCATTCGGCAGGCCGGCGTTGGGGTAGCAGCTCACATAGCAGCTGGCTATGTTGGAAAGCTCCTCTACATAAGGGCGCATCTGCTGACCGCCTAAGGCACAGTTTAAACCGATGGAGAACGGGTTGGCATGCATCACGGAAATATAGAATGCTTCGAGGGTTTGCCCGCTGAGGGTTCTGCCGGAGGCATCTGTGATGGTACCCGAAATCATTACCGGGATCTCAGGTTTCCCTGTTTCGCGGTAGTATTTCTTGATGGCATAAATCGCTGCTTTGCAGTTCAGCGTATCAAAAATGGTTTCTATCAGGAGGATATCCACACCGCCTTCAGACAGGCCTCTTACCTGTTCTTCGTAAGCGGCGGCCACTTCATCGAAGTATACGGAGCGGAACCCGGGATTATTTACATCCGGCGACAGCGACAGCGTTTTGTTCATAGGGCCGATGGCGCCAGCTACAAAGCGGGGCTTATCAGGGTTTTTAGCGGTATACTCAGCAGTAGCTCTTTTGGCTATCTGTGCAGCGGCTACATTCAGCTCATAGGCCAGCGATTGCATGTCATAGTCGGCCATGGCAATAGAGGTGCTGCTGAAAGTATTGGTTTCAATAATATCAGCGCCTGCTTCCAGGTACTCCTTGTGAATGGCTTCAATAATTTGAGGCTGTGTAAGATTAAGGAGGTCGTTATTGCCTTTAAGATCACTGGGATAGTCAGCAAAGCGGGTGCCCCTGTAGTCGGATTCCTGGAGTTGATATCGCTGGATCATGGTGCCCATTGCACCATCGATGATAAGTATGCGCTCATTGGCGCAGTCTTGTAAAGATTTCATATTTATCAAGGCGTTTATTAGTTACAGTTAAGAAATGAACAGGGTCGAACAATAAACAAATCCACCCTGAACGAGTTCACAAATATAACCTTTTCCCAGCTATTTTATTGTTTTGTGATTTGCACGGATTCCCGGACCTGACCGGCTTTGATCCATCCTTTTTAAGTCTATATATCTTTATAGATATGTATAGATTTTGTTTATACTTATAAATTTAATTTGGAAGTAGTCTACAAAGTCTACTATATTTGTAGGGTAATAGAAAGATACAATGCAACAAAGTGATAGAAATATAGTGATTTACCCGGTTATGGCCACCCACCAGCCCTCCGCCCGCACTCATTGTAGTTGCCGTTGCCGCAATTAACAGATTCATCATTAGTTCTTCTCAAATATTTATTACAACAAAACTAACGTCAGTCATGACTATATCAGAACATATTCATACCCTTCATCAGCACCTGGCTAGCCTGGGATTGCAACCGGTACCACAGTCCGGCAACGGAAACCAGTCTGAAGTGTTTAAGGTATGCTTCTTGAATAAATATGAAATGCAGCGGTGGAAAGAGCTGCAACAACAACAGGAATCAGAAACCAATCATACAATATTTACAGACCATCCTTCAAAGGATGCTGTCTGACAACTTTTCATAACGTGGAATTACAGGTTAAACGAAGACGGGTGCTATTGAGCACCCGTATTTTTTATATAACCCCGAGAAGTTGTTTATTTGTTCTGTACATAGCTTTCCAGCGGTAACCGGTTACTGATAGACCTGGCCAGCGTCATTTCATCTGCATACTCCAGCTCACCCCCAAATGCAATACCACGGGCAATAGTGGTAATTTTTACCGGGAATTCTTTTAATTTTTTAGAGAGATAGTAAATGGTAGTATCCCCTTCAATAGTAGGGCTCACCGCCATGATCACTTCTTCTACACCCTGGTACTGAACTCTTTCCACCAGTGAATGAATATTCAACTGGTCCGGGCCAATACCGTCAATAGGAGAAATGATACCACCCAGTACATGATATAAACCATTGAACTGCTGTGTGTTTTCAATTGCCATCACATCACGGATGCTCTCCACTACGCATACTACCTGCTTTTGCCTGGAATGACTGCTGCAGATGCTGCATACTTCCGCATCAGATACGTTATGGCAAACCTTGCAAAACTGTATCTGTTGCCGCATCCGTGCTATCACATCGCCAAACTGTTCCACCTGGGCCGTTTCCTGCTTCAGCAGGTGCAGCACCAGCCGCAGGGCGGTTTTTTTACCGATGCCCGGCAGTTTGGCAAATTCATTTACCGCGTTTTCTATCAGCGCAGAGGAAAATATCATAGTGCAAAGTTAGGAATATTGGAGCGGAGGGAGCAGCACTGTTCCTTCCGCTGCGATTATTTAGATGCTGATCTTCTTGGGTACCGTCCAGTACGCCTTCAGATTTACTTTTTCAACATTGATGACCCGT
The DNA here is from genome assembly GCF_050434025.1 of Chitinophaga sp. W3I9. Taxonomy (NCBI): domain Bacteria; kingdom Pseudomonadati; phylum Bacteroidota; class Chitinophagia; order Chitinophagales; family Chitinophagaceae; genus Chitinophaga; species Chitinophaga sp. W3I9. Next base: position 575,264 of record NZ_JBNPWC010000001.1, on the reverse strand, counting down.
TCCGGCTGCTTCTTAGGCTTGGTATAATAATTACCCCGGTCCCATTTGCCATTGCCATTGGTATCGAGCAACAGGCGGATTTCGTATTCACCGGGTGTAATAAACCGCTGGCTCCATTTACCGTTTACAATGGTGCCGGAATATTTAATGGTTTTATCCTGCACCAGTTGCACCACATAATTCATAGCGGTATCGTTGATGGCTTTTTTGGTACTATCGCTGATATTGAGTTCTGTAACCGTGAAAATGGCATAATCGGCCACCTTTTTGGTCCTGAAATTAAGCGTATCCGGCCTGGCCAGTTGCTGCCCCGCAGTATCTGTAGGCGCATCTTTAGGAATAATGAACCGGTACGGCGTACCTTCTTTCCAGGTATAACCGATGGTTAATTTGGTGCGTGTGGAATCCATTGTGCTGGTAAAGGTAACCGGGGTATAGGCGCTGTCTTCCGCAAGAATGGTTCTTGCACTGTCCAGGTTCCTCAATGGCAGCGAAAACGTGATCCTCAACGGCGCCGGCAATTCCTGCATCCCTCCGTCGAGCGTAGGGGTGGCCGTTAATTTAGGCAGCTTCTTCTTTTTCTTTTCTTCTTCTTCCTGTTCAAGCATCGACGAATCCACGGGCTCCGGTGGTGGCTTGATGGTACTATCAGCTTCCATAAACAACAGCAGGTTTACATCGGCCAGGTTGCTTTCAGTTAATACAACCGGCGCTTCCACGAAGGCAATCATTTCTGTAGGCTGATTATACTGCAGGTCGCGGTCTTCTTCTTTCAGTGCAAAAATTTTATAAGAACCGGGTGCAATGTTTTTAAAACGGAAGGAGCCATCCCCTTTGGTTTTGGCGTAATATACCGGCTTTTCCTTCGTCACAACGGAGTCGGTCAGATCGCGGTACAGCATAACAGCCACGTTACTGTCTACCCGGCCGTTTTCCGCATCTATCAGGTGACCGGACACCTGGAGGCTATCGAGATAATCGCCTGTAGACACCACATACTGGAAATCAGCGGCAATATTGCGTTCGTTGATATCCCGGATGGCATCTGCAAAATTGAACGTGTAGGTAGTATTGGGCTTCAGCGTATCCTTGATTTCCAGGGTTACTGTGTGCAGTTTGGCTGTTACAATCGGCGTGCGTTTCAGTGTTGGCGACACAATCAGCTTATCGTTCACATTATCCAGTTCCACATATTCATCAAAGATAAACGTCACTTTTTTGCTTTTAAAGTGAAGTGTAGAGTCGCCGGGAGTTGCCTGCAGCAATACAGGAGGCAAGCTGTCCCTCGGTCCGCCGCTGGGAGGCACAATGTTGGCACATCGCGTAAATGAAATGGAAACGAGTATGAACATCAGCCAGAAAATCCAGCCCCTGATATATTGATTCATGTACCTGATCGGATTAATCAGGCACAAACTTACGAACTCATTTCAAAGAATCACGAATTTGGCAGCTGCTTATGACCAGAACCATATTTTTTCCTTAATCTTATATATGGCAAGTATTTATTTGATGCAGCACACCCAGGTGATCCCGGCCCAGCCGGAGGAGGTTTGGGACTATTTTTCCAACCCCAATAACCTGGCGCATATTACGCCTCCCGCTATGCGGTTCACAGTAACTTCTCCGCCTTATACCGGGCAGGTATACCCGGGACAGATCATCACCTATTTTGTATCGCCGGTAGCGGGTATCCCGCTGGAGTGGATGACCGAAATCACCCATGTGGCCTACCTGGATTATTTTGTAGATGAGCAACGGGTGGGGTCCCTACAGCATCTGGCACCATGAACATCATTTCCAGAAAGTGCCCGGTGGTGTGAAAATGACAGACCTGGTTCATTACCGGCTGCCTTTTGGCTGGCTGGGAAAGCTGGCCCACAGGCTGTTTGTAAGAAAACAGCTGGAGGACTTGTTCCGATACCGGTTTCAGGCCGTTGAAAAAATATTTGGCCCGCCTACTGCTGAGTAGTAATCGTTTTTGTTAAATGCTCACCACTGTAAAACTGGAAGGTGCTTTTGCCGGTTTTGGGAACGGCGCCCAGCCACAGGGGAACTGTACTGGCACTTCCCCTGCTGGGATTGGAAGTAGCCACGAAATGCAGTGCGGCATTATTGTTTACGTTGTCTGAGGTGGCAGATTCCAGTTGAATTTGTGTGCCATAGAATGTAGGCGGCATAGTGGCTGCCACTACGATATGGGTGCCAAAGTCGGGTTGATCGATGGTGTTGTTCATGGTTTTAGCCGCGCCAAACAGGCTGTCGAAAGAGGCCTGGTTATCAATGAGCCAGAAGGTAAGGCTGTCGTTTACTATAATGGTGTTTTTCAGGAAATAGCCGGAAATAGGTTTTACTTCGAGCTGGCTGTTGGGGTTTGCCTGTACATTTATGGAGGAATCACCGCCGGCGGCAGTGCTGTCGCTCCCCGTTTTTGTACCGCTGCTGGCGCAGGAAACAGCCGCCATTGTACAAACAGCAAGTACCATTAATTTAACATGCATGGGATATAGTTTTGATAATAACATTAATGGCCGGGAATAGTTGTACGGGAGATAGAATGAGGAGAGTTATATTGCCTACAGAATGGTTCCCGGTACCGATCATCCATGCCGTCCGGGTTTTCTGTGTATAGCTGATGGTGGCGCGGTTAGTAACATCAGCGGGGCATTGGGCACCTGGTATTCCCAGCCCCTGGCGGCTGGTAGCCGATCAGTTTATGAAAGAAGGTTTGGGTTTCTTTAGCGCCCGACCACGGCCCAGCACACCAAATACAAATTCCGGGTGGAAGCTGTACTTTTTTTCCGGGTTGTAGGAGGTAAGCCCGTGGGTGGCATACAAAGCGCCCGCATAAAGAATCTCTTCATAAAACCGGTATTAGTGTCAGAATACCTTGAATATCTCAAATGCGCTTCTTTCCAGCGCTTCGCGGTGATCCGGATGAGCAATACCAATGAGCGCCTGCGCCCTTTGCCGCAAATTTTTCCCCCGCAGATGGGCGATGCCGTATTCCGTGACTACATAATGTACATGCGCCCGGGTGGTAACCACGCTGGCGCCGGGTTGCAGCTGGGATACGATGCGGGAAATGCCTTTGGAGGTGGTAGACGGAATGGCAATAATGGGCTTGCCTCCTTCGGCGAGGGCGGCGCCGCGCATGAAATCCATTTGTCCCCCTACGCCGCTGTACTGCCTGAACCCAATAGAGTCGGCACAAACCTGTCCAAAGATATCTATTTCTATGGCGCTGTTGATCGCTGTTACCCTGGGGTTTTTGCGGATGATGGTGGGGTTATTCACGTATTCAACATCCATGAGCCGCATAATGAGATTGGTATCCATAAAATCGTATAGCCGCTGGCTTCCGATGGCAAAGCTGGAGATAAGCAGGCCAGGGTGTACGGCTTTATATTTACCGGTGATCACGCCGTTTTCCACGAGATCGATGATGCCATCAGAAAACATTTCCGTGTGGATGCCGAGATCTTTATGATTGGAGAGGCATTGCAAAACGGCGTTTGGAATACCGCCGATGCCCATTTGTAAAGTGGCGCGGTCCTCTATCAGGGAGGCCACGTGGCGGCCTATCTCCAATTCTGTGTGGGTGGATGGCCGGATGGTTTGGGCATAAATGGGGTAGTCTACTTCTACAGCGGCATCTATTCTTGAAATATGAATAACCCCATCGCCGAGTACGCACGGCATGCGGCGATTTACTTCTGCGATGATGATTTTGGCGGTGTCCACGGCGGCTTTGGAAACGTCGCAGGAAACGCCCAGGGTGCAGTAGCCGTTTTTATCGGGTGGGGAAACAGAAATGAGCGCCACGTCTATGGGTTGTTCGCAGGTACGGAAATACCTTGGTATTTCGCTGAGGAACATGGGAACATAGTTGGCCCTGCCTTCATTTACCGCCTGCCGGATATTTTTTCCTACGAAGAAGGCGTCTATTTCAAATGCGTGTGCATGTTCCGGGGATGCGTAAGGCGCCTCCCACTCGGTATGTATGCTAACCAGCCGTACCTTTTTCAGTTCATGGCTGCGGGCGGTCATGGCGTTCACCAGCTCCCGCGGCGTAGCTGCCGCGGTGTGAATAAATACGGTTTGGCCGGACTGGATCAGTTGTGCGGCTGCTGTGATCGAAGTGTAGGACATATGGTGATTATTTTCTTCAAAATTATCGTGCGGGAAAAAGAATAAAAATGAGCGTTGTCATGTTGTAATTTAAACTTTGTTGCGCTGATAAGTGTCAAGCCCAAGGGGGAATTGCCGTATCTGAGGCGCCTCTGCCGGGGCCATACCAGCTGGATTTGGGGCAGTAGTTATCCATTTTAGCTAACCATGTTGATAAATTCATATAGGTGTTATGACGTACACCTATTTTATTTCTATATATTAGCATTCTAAACCTGGTACACAATTTCTTTGCGGCGAGATTTGGCAAATATAAGTGAGCATATGCTCATTGAGCGGTTAATGATAGGGGATCCTGCGGCGAAAGAGCAGCTATATGACCGTTATGCCGGGGCCCTTTATAACATTGTATTACAGCTGGTACCAGTAAAAGAGCGAGCAAATGAAGTAATTGTAAAGGTATTTCTCTGGTCGTTCCAGCACATTGGAACATTCCGGACCTCGGGCCACCATACTTTATTTGCCTGGTTATTGCGCAAAACGAGAGAATTCGCCATCAAGGAGGCCCTGCCGGAAACCGCGTTAGCTGGCATGGAGCTGATGAAGCAGGAAGATGGCTTACTGCAGCAATTCTACCTGATGCTGCCGGCCGATCAACAACAGGTGTTCCGGCTTAGTTATTTTAAAGGATTATCAATCACAACGATAGCCCGTTTGCTGGCTTTGCCGGAGGGGCAGATAAATGAAATCCTGAAAGAGGCGATAAAGTCTTTCAGACAATTCTTAAAAAAGACTTGGAACTAAAATTTTACATAGAAAGCGGTATTATCGAGTCCTTCGTGTTGGGCCTGGCTTCTGAAGAGGAAGTAGAAGAGCTGCAGCACATGAGAAGGCTGTATCCGGAACTGGATACAGAAGTCGAATACGTTGAACGCCGCCTGGAAAGAGCCGCGTTTGATGAGCCCGCCATGCCGCCCGTGGAAATACGCGAACGGGTGCTGCAGAAGATCAGGTGGGAGGAGGGACATGCCTATTCAGATCCTTCTTCCAACTATACTTTTATCAACATTCAGCCAAAAGACGGCAGTCATATCACTGTTCACCGCTGGTGGAAGATCTTCTTTATTATCTTCTTTATCATGTCCAAGGTATTTCTTTTCCTGGCCATTTTTTATTACCTCAAGTATCGTATGTCGCAGGAGCAGCAGCGCAGCGACAACCTGCACCAGATGATCCGGCAGGAGCAAACGCAAAGCCACTTGTTATAATTTTCTATCCGGATTATCGTTATTTTAAAGATTTTACAATTTTGAGAATCCACCTGAAGTGGGTTTAACGTATCTATAGATATAGTATTTATTATTTATATTTCGTATCCGTTGGTTAAAGCGAAGGGTTTGAACATCAGTAACTATATAGAAAGCGGCATTATTGAGCGTTATCTGCTGGGACTTGCTTCTCCTGAACAGGAGGATGAATTGCTGCACCTGCGCCGTATATACCCGTTGCTGGACCTGGAATTCACCGCCGCAGAACTGCGTATAGAAGATAAACTGATGGAAGAAGGCGCCTTACCCCCGGTAAAAATAAAAGCTGCCGTTTTGCAGCGGATTAAGCCGGATAAGGACTGGACAGACCGTTCCCGGAGCAGTTATAACCCTTATGAGCATACGAATTTCCATCATACCTACATTCCCCTCGACTCTTTCTGGAATCGCCGGATCACGGTGAGCGTATGGTGGCGGTGCGCCTTTATTGCCCTCGCGGTAACCGCCATGGCCCTGGCAGCCAGCACCTGGCACTTCTACCACCGCGCCCAGAGGCTCGAAGAAATCCTGTTTAAGCTTAAAGTCCCTCCTGCAGCTTATCCCGCTCCTGTAACCCGTTAAGCGGGGATACTTTCATTTGGTACGTTTATTGCAAATGCTGAAATTGCCCCTGTATTCCGGCTGTTATAAAACCTTATCCGATAGCTGCGTGTTGAATACATTGGCATTTAAACACACAAACTAACTTCCCATGAGAAAATTTTCATTTGCAGCGTTATTAATGGCGATAGTTGCCGTTTTTGCATCTTCCTGCTCTCCCAAACAAGGTGTTACCCAAGACATTAATAAAGGCGCCGTAAAAGGTAACTGGGTTTTAACTGATATTAAATACGAAGGAATCCCTGAAAACGCCAAAGTAACTGTATTTGATGAAGCCAACGCCAAGTGCTTTATCGGTAGCCAGTGGATCCTTCCGGACAACTATGCCATGGGTTCCTACACGCTCACCTCAACAGATAATGGTTGCAGCGCAGTTACCCAGAAAATTGCCTGGTCGCTGACCAAAAGTGGCGGCGTAAGCATGTTCGGCTTCAAGAAACTGTACAGCGGCGATAAAGCAAAGAATGTAACCGAAGGTTACCGCATGGAAATTACCGGCGCGGGTAGCGTGATGACCTGGAGAGCGAACATCAGCTTCGAAAATAAAAGTGCAGCAATTATATATACCCTGCAACGTAAATAACCACTGTCACGCATCGTGTCAGCTCATTAAATGCAGCGGAGATCATGTTCTATGATCTCCGCTGTCTTTTTTTCAAAAGATGTATATTTAGATCATTAACCAGCAGTACTATGAGCACGCAACAGTCACAGATTCAGTTCCTGGCGCATGCAAGCTTCAGGATTACCACCCCCGAAGGTCATGTGATATTGATAGATCCCTGGTATACAAATAATCCTGCCCTGCCTCCCGGTTTAACAATTCCGGATAAGATAGACCTCATCCTTATCACACACGGGCACCGGGATCATCTCGACAGCAAAATGGTGGACATTATCCGTACCAGGTCGCCGAAAGTGATTGCCAATCCCATAGTGAGGTTTTATTTGCAGGAACAGGGCGTGCCCGATCATGCGTTTGAACCACTGAATGCCGGGGGTACCTTATCTGTAATGAATGTAAAAGTGACCATGACCAATGCCTTTCATTTTGCGCACATCAACCTGCCCGATGGTAAGATCGGTTATCCGCATGCCAGCAATGGATTTATTGTCTGGATGAGCGACGATATCTCTGTATATTATTCCGGAGACACGTCTGTGTTTGGCGATATGGAATTGATTGGGGAGATATATCAACCGGATATCGCCATTTTGCCTATCGGCGACCGTTTTACGATGGGCCCACTGGAAGCTGCATACGCAGCGCGTTTGCTGAAAGTAAAGCATTTGATCCCCTGTCATTACGGAACAATGCCCACCCTCACCGGTACGCCTGAGCAACTGCGGGCGCTGACAAAAGACCTGGACCGCTTACAGATCCATGAACTGAAACCAGGCGAAATACTGGGTACCGCCATGGTGAAGGCCGGCAATCATTAGTGAACAATTATGCCTTAAATCCTGATATATGTTACCCCTCAATACCAACCGACTGTTCATACATCCCTGCCGTTTACCACTGCTTACGGAGATATTCCTGGGGCATCCGCATGCCCGGGAAACGCTGCAGGCAAATATCCCGGAAAGCTGGCCACAACCCGACCTGAAAGAACAATTACCTCATTTTATTGAATTGCTCCAGCACGACCCCAGGTCGTTTCCCTGGATGCTCTGGATCATCGTAAATAAAGAAGAAGGAACCGTGATCGGGGACATTGGGTTTAAAGGCCGGCCCGATAAAAACGGCGTGGTGGAAATCGGCTATACGCTGCTGCCTTCCTGGCGCAAAAAAGGTTATATGCGCGAAGCCGCCACCGCATTGGTGGAATGGGCTTTCCGGCAACCTCATGTGAAAAAGCTCATTGCTGAATGCGACGTTACCAACACGGCATCCATGAAGGTGCTGCAACACCTGGGGATGGAAGAAGTGAAATCGCCCGGGGAAATGCTGCACTGGCAACTATTGAATAAATAGCGTAGGTACATGGCCGTTACTCCACCATGTTCTGTTTTGCAAAACGGATGAAGAGCTGGCAGAGCTTATCCTGTAAGCCCTGGAGATAGGTGAAGTGAAGTTTTCTCACCAGTTTGAAATTCTTTACCGGTAATATCCTGAATTCGCCCAGTTCCAGTTCGCGCTGCACGGCCTGTGAGGAAATAAAGGCTGCACAGGGCGAATGATGCAGGTAGGATTTAATGCTTTCAGTACTACCCATATACATGGCTACGTTCAGATCGGTGATCTTTAATTTCAGGCGTTTCAGTTCCTCGGTGATCACTTCCAGCGTGCCGGAACCATGTTCCCTCATCAGCAGGGGAATAGTTTTAAGATCGGCCGGGCCAAGCGGTTCGCCATTGCCATACTGATGCTTCATATTGCCGACCAATATAATTTCATCTTTCGCAAACTCCACATATTTCAGTAAAGGATTTTTAGAGCTGCCTTCAATGATACCCAGCTGAATACTTTTTTCAAATAACGCCTGTTCAATCTGTTCTGTATTTCCGCTGGTGAGCGATGTTTTTACATCCGGGTACCGCTGGTTGAATTTGGCCAACAACGGCGGGATCAGGTATTGCGCAATGGTAGTGCTGGCGCCTATGGGCAGCAGGCCACCCTGCATGTGTTTCAGCTGGTTTACATCATATTCCAGGTTGCGGTAATCGGTAAAAATGATTTCTGCGTGATGCATTACCAGCACGCCGGTGCGGGTAAGTTTTATTTTATTCCCGATCCTTTCGAACAACGCCATGCCCAGCTGCTGCTCCAGTTCATGAATATGTTTGGTAACAGCCGGTTGTGAAATATATAATTCCTCTGCAGCTTTGGTGAAGCTGAGACGCTTGGCGACGGTGTGAAATACCCTGAGTCTGAAATCGAACATGCACTAAAAATACAAAAATACCTTACAACTCAGGCGGCGTAAAACAGAAGTGTTTATAAATACCCTGGCCGCAGGACTCCAATCCTTATTGACGATCCGCATAAAAGGTAAAAGGCTGCATGTTGAAAAATATAACTCAAAAAGAAAACCCTGCACAGTATTGACTGTGCAGGGCTTAAAGATTTATGATTCAGTAACAGGTAATGGTTATGCTTTTTTCTTACCTGCGCTTTTATTGTTTGATTTGTAGCGCATATCAGGCGTTCCGTCTTTCTTTGTTGGTCCTGCAGGAGCTGCGGCTGTTTTGTTTTCTTTATATCGTTTATCCGGTGTGCCGTCTTTTTTTGTTTTAGTAGTAGCGGCTGGAGCGGGAGTAGCAGGTGTTGCTTTCTCTGCTTTCTTTTCTGTTTTTGGTTTTGCTTCTTTTTTGGCGGTGGCGGGTGTTTGAGCCATTGCTACGGTTAAACCCATGAACATGGCCAATAATCCGGTGAGGAACTTTTTCATATTAAATATGTTTTATGAAAATTAAGCTTTTCCCGGCATTGCTGTATCCGCTGTTGCTGTTTTTAAGCCAGATTTAATAATCAGTTTTTTTCCACCCACATGCCGTTTTCCCGGATCAGGTTTATCAGTTCGTTGACGGCTACATCGCTGTTGAGGCCACGTTTCACAATTTCCTTACCGCGGTAAAGGGTAATTTTGCCTACGCCGCTGCCAACATAACCAAAGTCTGCGTCGGCCATTTCACCCGGACCGTTTACGATGCAGCCCATGATGGCGATTTTTACGCCTTTCAGGTGATGGGTCACGGCGCGGATGCGGGCGGTAGTTTCCTGGAGGTCGAATAGCGTGCGGCCGCACGACGGGCAGGAGATATACTCCGTTTTGGAAATGCGGGTACGCGTAGCCTGCAGGATGCCGAATGAAATATTGTTCAACGTAGCATGCTGGCCGGGTTTTGAGGGTTTATTACTCAGCCATAATCCATCGCCGAAGCCATCGAGCAGCAGTGCGCCGGCTTCGGTGGCATGGTGGATCAGGTGTTCATCTGCCGAAGGCTGATTACTGATACTATGGATGATGACAGGTACCCTGATATTTTTATTGAGCAATAAGATAAACAGGCGCCTGATAGCCGCCATCGCATTGCTGCCGGAAGCGGTGGCCACAAGTACGGTGCCGGCAGCTACGGCGGGGTTACCCAGTTGCAGCAGCAGTTGTTCATGATGTTCGGTATCCAGGTGATTGCAGTCGAATTGTACAAAGTTGATACGGCCGATTTCCTGTTGTTCGCAGGCGGTTACATAATGACGGGCATCAAAGTAAGGCACCAGTTCCTGTTTATTGGCGATGCTCAGCCAATACTCCGCATCTATCACTACCCGCAGGGTGCCGGGCAGGCCGAAGGCGGGTAACTGTTTGCCGGTGTAAATGTAATCTGCGGCGGCATCCCCGATATTCCATTTATCGCTGGGCTCATCGTACGTATACCCGATGGCATTCAGATCGGCGGGCTGTAAGCCGTTGTTATCGCTGAAATCTGCCACTACCACCGGTACCTGCTTTTCGCCGGTATTCTCTACAGGCATGCTTTCGCGGCGTTTGTATTCGAAAGGGGAATAGGGGATATCTTTTACGGGCGGAATAGCCGTATAGTCGTTGCGGTTAGTATATCTTTTCACAATATCCTTACAAACCGGCAGTTCAAATTCAGGATCTTCTGTGAGGGAAACACGGATGGTATCACCTACGCCATCTTCGAGGAGTGTGCCTATGCCGATAGCAGATTTAATGCGGCCATCTTCCCCGTCGCCGGCTTCTGTTACACCGAGGTGCAGCGGATAGCAGTGGCCCAGTTCCTGTTCCATCGTTTGTACCAGCAGGCGGTAGGCCTGCACCATTACCTGGGGGTTACTGGCCTTCATGCTCAGCACTATATTTCGGTATTGCAGGTCTTCCGCAATGCGTAAAAATTCCATGGCACTTTCCACCATACCCATCGGGGTATCGCCGTAGCGGCTCATGATCCGATCGCTCAGGGAGCCGTGGTTGGTGCCTATCCGCATAGCGGTACCATATTCTTTACAGATTTTTACCAGGGGAGAGAAGCGTTCGCGGATGCGGTCTATTTCCTCAAGGTATTCGCTGTCGGTATAGTCGATTTGTTCAAATTTCTTTTTATCTACATAATTTCCCGGGTTCACCCGCACTTTTTCTACAATCCGGGCGGCTATTTCGGCTGCATTGGGCGTAAAATGGATATCGGCTACCAGGGGAGTCGTATACCCTTGTTTGCGTAGTTCGTTTTTGATGACCAGCAGGTTATCGGCCTCCTTTTTACTGGGGGCGGTGATGCGTACCAGTTCTGCACCGGCTTCGATACAACGGATGGTTTGCGCCACGGTAGCAGCGGTATCCATGGTATCGGTGGTAGTCATGGTTTGAATGCGGACCGGGTTAAAATTTCCGATGATAAGATCTCCCACCTTTACTTCCAGTGTGGCCAGTCGTTTGTATTCTGTCAGAGAGTTGCAATAAAGCTGCATACGTTGTTTTTGTTTTCCTGCGGAAGCAAAGTTAGTAAACCTGTGGTATAATAAAGCCGCAGCTTAAAGCTACATTAAATTCCACGAACGGCGGGCGCCAAAGGGCACAAATAGGGGATAAAAGTGTATTTTTGAGCCACTGTATGTTACTGAATAAAAGCATAGATATACCTTACCAGCAATTGCCCTTTTCCGGGCAGTTCAACGTAGCTTCCCTGGGCATGTTCCGCAATGAATTAACGGACCAGCCTCACCGCCATGATCATTTTCAGATTATATGGATCACCAAAGGGAAAGGACGGCACATGGTGGATTTCGTGTGGTATGAAGTGGAAGATGATATGATCTTCCTGCTTCGCCCGGGACAGGTGCATCAGCTGGATTGTGAGCGGGAAGGGTATTTCCTGTATTTCACGGAACAATTTTACTTTACCAATAAGCACGATAAAGAAACCCTTTACGATTTTACTTCGCTTTTCGATAACTGGCACGGATACGGGCCCATCAGTACCAGCGGCCATACCTCGGAGTCTCTCCTGGGGCTGATACAACTGATGAGCAGGGAAAAATCCTGCGCGCCTGCCGGCAGCTGGGGCATTGTGAAACATTACCTGAATGCCTTCCTGTTGCTGATAGAACGGGAAAAGAAACGCAATGCCGCGGAAACCATGATGCCGCTGGCGCACGACGCACGTGTTGTGCAGCTGCGCCGCCTGCTGGAACAACATTACCGCACAGAACACCAGGTAGCCTTTTATGCTGGCGCCTTTGCCCTCACCCCCAAAAGGCTGAACGAAATTACCAAAGAAACCACCGGTCGTACCGTCACCGAATTATTACACGACCGGATTGTGCTCGAATCAAAACGAAACCTGGCCTTCAGTCACAAAAGTGTCAAGGAGATCTGTTATGAGCTTGGATTCGAGGACCCTGCTTACTTTAGCCGCTTTTTTAAGAACAATACCGGTATCTCTCCCCAGGATTTCCGGGATATGATGTTCAAATAGTCCAAGTCAATAGCTGATTTGTCCTAACACCCGCCACTTACCCCGTTCTATATTTGCATTCTTATTTGTGAGCCCGCATCAGTCGGCTTTTAAGACGCTATAGATTAATATATGAACATCTGGAAACCGCTTTGCCTGCTGGTGATTGCAGGCTGCTGTTCGGTGGCCGTGATGGGTCAGCCCCGCCCGCTCACCTTACAGGAAGCACTACAAACAGGATTGAAAAATTATCAGTCCATCAAAGCAAAAGAAAACTATGCTAAAGCAGCTACAGAAAATATCAGTGCAGTAAAAAGAGAATACTTACCTGATCTGAACCTTGCCGCCCAGAATAGTTATGGTACCGTGAATGGTGAAAATGGTCCTATGTGGGGATATAAAGGCTGGACTACCGGCGCTTCCGGGCCGGCCCTGCCATCACAGAACTGGAATGCCGCCTTCGGTGGATTATACCTGGCCAATATCAGCTGGGACGTAGTCACTTTTGGCCGTCAGCACGCAAAAGTGCAGGCCGCGAAAGAACAATTGTATACCAACCAGGCCGACCTGGAACAGGAGAAATTTGAACAGCAGGTACGCATCGCCGGGGCATATCTTAACCTGCTGGCAGCACAGCGGTTGCGGGGCTCCATGGAATCGAACCTGAAACGAGCGCAGGATCTGCAGCATATCATTGTTTCCCGCGCATTGAACGGGCTCAGTGCCGGGGTAGACAGCTCCATCGCCAACGCAGAAGTATCCAAAGCAAAACTGACACTGGTAGACGCTGTGAATTACGAAAATGCACAAAGCAACAAGCTCGCGGAAATGATGGACGTGCCTGCGCAGGACTTTACACTGGATACCACGTTTATTACCAAGATACCTAACCAGCTGCTGGAAACGGTGTCTGCACAGGATTCTGTATCACTGAAGAATCAACCCTTGCTGAAACTGTTCAGTTCGCGCGTAACATTGAGTGACGCAAATCAAAAGCTGATCAGCAAAAATGCCATGCCGCGACTGTCCTTTATGGGTGTGATGCAAACACGCGGTTCCGGGTTTGACTACGACTACGGCGCTGCTAATCTCAGCCACTACAGCCAGGCATACTGGTCGGGCGCAAAGCCGCAGGTATCCAATTACCTCGTGGGCCTCAATCTTTCGTGGACGGTGACGGATCTGTGGCGCACACATTCACAGGTTGCCCGTCAACACTACACCACAGAAGGATTAAAAAATGAATACAATCAAACCTACAGCCGTTTGCAACATCAGCTGCAGCTGTCGGAACAACAGATAGATAATGCGGTGAAGAAATACCGGGAAGCGCCCATTGGCCTGAAAGCCGCCAGTGACGCCTTCCTGCAGAAAAGCACCCTGTATGAGAACGGTCTCACCAATATTGCCGACCTGGCCCAGGCACTGTACAATATTAACCGCGCGGAAACAGACCGGGATATTGCATACAATGGCGTGTGGCAGGCGATATTGTATAAATCCGCTACCGTAGGGGATCTGCAATTGTTTTTGAATCAACTGTAATTAACCGGAAAGCATCATTTCCTGAATATAACTGTATGAACCTGATTAAAACCGCATTACAAAAGCCGATAGCCATCATCGTGGTAGTGATGGGACTATTGTTTTTTGGTATTCAAGCAACGCGGGATATTAAAATAGATATCTTTCCGGATCTTAACCTGCCGGCTATATACGTATCACAGCCATATGGAGGGATGTCGCCACAACAGATGGAAGGCTTTATTGCCACCAACTACCAGAAACCTCTTCCTGTATGTAACCGGCGTAAAAGATATTGAGGCCAAAAATATCCAGGGCCTTACCATGATCAAGATCTCTTTTTACGAAGGGACAAACATGGCCCAGGCCGCGGCGGAAGTAACAGCGATGGCCAATCGTGCCTTTGCATCGATGCCGTCTGGTACGCAACCACCCTTTATTATCCGTTTTGATGCATCCACCTTGCCAATCGGTCAGCTGGCACTGAGCAGTCCCACACGCACCAATAATGAACTACAGGATCTGGCTATGACCGTCGTACGTCCGTCGTTCAGCCGGATTGCCGGGCTTACTTCACCTGCGCCTTTTGGCGGTAACTCCCGCACTATCGTGATCCATGTGGATCCGCAACTGATGCGCAGTCACCATCTTTCGGCGGACCAGGTAGTAGCCGCTATAAAAGATAATAACCAGATATCACCGGCCGGCAACGTGCGTATCGGCGATATCACTTATCTCACACCCGCCAACACCGTGATACGCACGGTAAAGGAATTTGAGAATATTCCGCTGGTAATGGGAGATGGCCCTACCGTATTTGTACGGGATGTGGCGAAGGTAGAAGATGCCGCAGACATCACCAGTAGCTACGCCGTGATCAACGGAAAGCGCTCTGTATATCTACCTATCATAAAAACTGCAGATGCCTCCACGTGGACGGTAGTAAATAACCTGAAGACAGCATTACCCAATATCCAGAAATTATTACCGGAAGATGTAAAGATTTCCTTTGTATTTGACCAGAGCGTGTATGTGATCAATGCCGTGAAAAGCCTTATCAGTGAAGGCGTAATAGGCGCTGTACTCACGGCGCTGATGGTACTGCTGTTCCTGGGCGACCGGCGCAGTGCCTATATCGTGATCATCACCATCCCGGTATCCATCATCATTGGCGTGATGTTGCTGAAGCTCTTCGGGCAAACGATCAACATCATGACGCTGAGCGGGCTGGCGCTGGCCATAGGTATCTTGGTAGATGAGTCGACGGTAACCATTGAAAACATTCACCAGCACCTGGAAATGGGGAAGCCAAAAGCCCAGGCAATCTGGCATGCGTGCCAGGAAATCGCCTTTCCAAAACTCCTGATCCTGTTGTGTATCCTTGCGGTGTTTGCGCCTTCGTTTACCATGAAAGGCGTGCCCCGTGCGATGTTTATGCCACTGTCGCTGGCCATCGGCTTTTCCATGATCGCTTCTTACCTGTTGTCGCAAACGCTGGTGCCCATTCTCGCCAACTGGATGCTGGATGCCAATAAATTCAAGCATCATGGCCACCCACATGTGCCTAGCAACGACGTGCATAAAACAGCCGGGTATATTGAAACAGAAATTGCAGATGAAAAGCAACACGCCAAAACTATTTCCGGCTTCGATCGCTTTAAGCTGCGCTTTATCGGCTGGCTGGAAACGCTGCTGAAAAGACGGAAGCTGGTGATTGGCGCCTACTTTATTGGGGTTATTGGTATAGTAGCGCTATGTATGAGTATTATAGGCCGTGATATTTTACCTAAACTGAATAACGGGCAGTTCCAGTTAAGGCTGAAAGAACCTACCGGAACGCGCCTCGAACGGACGGAAACCATGCTTATTAAATCCACGGAAATTCTGAAGGAGGTGGTCGGCGCCAAAAACATCGACATTACTTCTTCCTTCATCGGTACTCATCCATCGTCCTATTCTACCAACCCCATTTACCTGTTTATGGCTACGCCTAATGAAGCCGTGTTGCAGGTGAACATGAAAGAGGATTTTAAGATCAACATGGATGAGTTCAAAGAAAAGCTGCGCAAGCGGATCCATGAACAGATGCCGGAAGTGAAGATGAGCTTTGAGCCAATAGATCTTACCGATAAGGTAATGAGCCAGGGCGCCTCTACGCCGATTGAAATTGCCATCATGGGTAAAAATCTCAAAGAAAGCGTACCCTATGCGAAAAAGGTATTGGCAGAAATGAAGAAGATTCCCTACCTGCGGGACGTGCAGATCAACCAGGCGATGGATTACCCGGCTATCCGGATAAACATTGACCGGGAGAGGGCCGGACAGCTGGGTGTAAGCGTTACAGACATCGCTAAATCACTCACAGCTTCCACCTCCTCCAGCCGTTTTACGGAAAAAAATAACTGGCTGGATGAGAAAAATGCAACGTCTTATTTTGTTCAGATCTCCGTACCGGAAAATGAGATGTCGAGTATCAATGATATGGCCGCTATTCCTATCAGCAAAAACAACACCCGGCCTTCACTGGGGGATGTGGCTACGTTACAGCCGGATACCGTGGTGGGAGAATATGACCGTATCGGCGCCGTGAGAATTGTTTCTATTGGCGCCAATATTCACAAAAAAGACCTGGGCAATGCCTCTGCTGCTGTAGCAGCGGCCATCAAACGCGCCGGCGAGCCACCGCGTGGCATCACCGTAGAGAAGCGCGGTTTGATGAACCTGCTGAATGAAACACTGGATAGTTTACAGTCGGGATTACTGGTGGCCATTATTGTGATCCTGTTATTGCTGGCGGCTAATTTCCAATCGTTCAAAGTAGCGTTGGTGGTGGTGTCTACGATCCCCGCGGTACTGGCAGGGTCACTGATCATGTTGCTGATCACGGGTTCTACGCTCAACCTGCAATCATATATGGGGATTATTATGTCGGTGGGCGTGTCGGTAGCCAATGCGATCCTGCTGATCACCAACGCAGAGAAGCTGCGGCTGGAAAATCATGATGCCCGCAGATCTGCACTGGAAGGTACTTCTATCCGGCTGCGTCCTATCCTCATGACGAGCATCGCCATGGTAGCAGGTATGATCCCGATGGCATCGGGACTGGGTGAAGCGGGCGACCAAACAGCGCCGCTTGGCCGCGCGGTAATTGGCGGGTTGATAGCCAGCACTTTTGCTTCCCTGTTTATTTTACCGCTGATCTTCGCATGGGTACAGCAGAAGTCAACCGTGAAATCGGTATCACTGGACCCTGAAGATGAAAACAGCCCGTATTACGTCCCGGGAGCGGCACGCGTTTAACACAGGTATAACTATAATGACTAAACGACATATCAATATCATGAATATAAATAAATACAGCCTGTCGTATCGGGTCATGACAGCTGCTGCATTATTATCTGCCGGTTTGTATTTCACCTCCTGTCACAGTTCCCGGGCAGACGATGAAAATGAAAAAGAAGACGGAGGTGTTCAGGTGAAAATTATTCACCTGCAAAAAAGCCAGCTGGATGCATCCCTGAAATTACCCGGAGAAATAAAGCCGTTTCAATTTGCCGATCTCTATGCAAAGGTGAACAGCTATGTGAAAAATGTAAATGTAGATCTGGGCAGCCAGGTAACTGCCGGCCAGGTGCTGGCAACGCTGGATGCGCCGGAAATGAATACACAATTGCTGGAGGCGCAATCCAGGCTTCATACAAAGGAAGCGATGTTTCGCGCCAGTCGTGCCACGTACGACCGTTTGCTCAAAACCAGTAAAGTGCCGGGTACCATTTCCCCCAACGACCTGGATATGGCCTTTGAGAAAATGAGCGCCGATAGCGCGGAGTTGTTATCCTCCCGCTCTTCTTACCATGAAGTACAGCAAATGCTGGGCTACCTGGTGATCCGCGCTCCGTTCAGCGGAGTGATCAGTCAGCGTAATGTGCACCCAGGCACTTACGTAGGCCCTGCAGGTAAGGGTTCAGATAAACCGTTGTTCCGTTTGGAAGAACAGCAAAAACTGCGTTTGTCCGTGGCCGTGCCTGAGATCTATACAGATGATGCCCACCACGCCGGTGACGTGCGTTTTACCGTGAAGTCCTTGCCGGGAGACACTTTTACGGCGAAGGTAACCCGTATAGCCGGTAGCCTGGACGTAAAGCTGCGTTCTGAAATACTGGAAATGGATGTGGCCAACAAAGAAGCCCGCCTGCTTCCGGGTATGTATGCAGAAGTGCTGATGCCAATGCCGGGCAAGAAAGATGTGTACATCGTGCCTAAATCTGCCATCATCAGTAATTCAGAAAGGGTATTTGTGATTAAGTCGGTGAATAACAAAGCCGTGTGGATCCCGGTGAAGTGTGGAAATGAATCCAACGGCCAGGTGGAGGTTTTTGGTGATTTGTCCGACAACGACCAGCTGGTACAGAATGGCAGTGATGAAATAAAAGAAGGAACGCCGTTAACGGCAGTTGCAAAATAATGTGTGTTTAAAGGGGGGAAGTTGTTTGCAGGAAAAATGGATCAACAGGTAAATGAATCGTCAGAAAAAAACAGGAATCAACGGACAAAAGAATCATTTAACAGACTGTATTCGGCAAGGTAAAGAGTGACGGATAGCAGGCAAACATACTTCCCTGATGAATCAGGCAATACAGCGCTTCCGCAAGGGGCGCTGTTGCTTTAAAACACGAAGAGAATTGTTACGCCGCGTAACAATTGTAGGTTTAGGTAAAACGGCCGGAATATTCCTATTCCGGTTTTTTTATGCGCGTAGGTTGTCTCACTCAGGATTAGGAGGATTAGATGGATTGCTTTGAGTTTTTTAAAGGAATTTCATGGGATAAGCTGTTTTTACCTTGCCTTTTGTGATGGCCCGTAGTTTATTTTTCAGCAGCTTTTTTTTTAAGGGAGATAGATAATCGAGATAGAGTTTTCCGTTGATGTGATCATATTCATGTTGTATAACCCTCGCGATGTTTCCGCTGAAAGTGGCGGTGTGCTTTATAAAGTGTTCGTCCTGGTATTGTATTGTAATGGCAGCTCCGCGTGGCACATCTTCCCAGATACCCGGAATGCTGAGACAACCTTCTGCATCATAGGTGGTGTCTTCGCTGTACCACAATATTTCGGGGTTAATAAATACATTTTTAAAATCGTCTGTGGAAACAATGAAAAGGCGTACCGGCCTGTTCACCTGCGGTGCGGCCAAACCCGCTCCGTTAGCCCGTTCCAGTGTGGTCCACATATCACGGATCAGTTCCCCTGTGCCGGCTGTTGCGGGCGTAATTATTTCACATCGTTGTCTTAATATAGCGGCGCCATAGGCGATGATCGGCAGGATCATATTCTTTCTTTTCTGCAAAGAAATTCAGAAGGAAACAGCGGTAATAGTAAATTTTAGACACTTGTAAAATGGGTTGCTGGTTTATTCCTAATTTTGGATGGTTATGCCGGTAGATATTCTTGCACATCTTATTTGTCATCAGCCATCAGCGGCGGTGAGATCCTTGCCGCCATCATCTGCACTGTTGCGGGTGGTGGAATGCTATTGCTGGTATACACAGCTACACAACAGGAAAATATTGGCTGCGTTAGACGGGCACCCGGCGTTGGTATTTTTGCTGAACCGGCGTAGCGTCCAGTTTACCGGGCGGCATAACTTTACTATTAGTGAGGTTTTTTTCTGCAGCGGAATCCTGGAAAATACTTACCTCGAAGATATTACCCCCGGCGCCCGGTTACTGGTAGTAAAATTTACAGCAGATGGGTGGGCCTGGTTAAAGCCACTGCTGCCGCAAACGGACGGGCCATTGGCACCGTTACCGGCAACATGGCGGCCATTGTTACAGGAGATAAGAGCGGCCGGATCCCCGCAGCGACAATCCGGGGTGCTGAACGCATTCCTGGAGCGATGGATACCCCGCAACGTCATGGGTAATTACCTGCTTCAAACGGCGGCGATGATGATCCGGCAATGTGGAGGAAAAATAGCCGTAGCGGATATCTGTGAAGCCCTGAAAGTAAACTACAAATGGCTGGAACGGAATTTTCGTATGTCCACCGGCGTTACTCCCAAACACTATATCAGTAATATCCGTTTTTTGCATGCGTGGAGCGATGTGCATAAAGCGGCGCAGCCATTAACCGGTATAGCCCTGGATAATGGCTACTACGATCAGAATCATTTCATTAAGGCATATAAGAAATACACCGGCAGTGTACCTTCTGCGCCTAAATAAAACATCCCAAAGCGGGACTACCAGCTTTGGGATGTTTGATATGGAGAGGATGAAAATGTTACCAGTCTTTGTCTTTGGGTACAATCTGACCTTTTACTTTCTTCGCTTTGTCCTGCAATTTCTTTTCTTCCTGTGATAAAGCCTGCAACAGGCGTTCTGCTTCCTGCTTGCTCATCTTGCTGGGTTGTGGCTCCGGCTTCTGCTGATCCTCTTTGTCTTTATCGCCTTTGTCCTGGTCTTTATTCTGCTGGTCCTTGTTCTGGTCTTTGTTTTGATCCTTGTCTTTATCCTGTTGGTCTTTGTTCTGATCTTTATTTTTGTCTTTGTTCTGATCGTTTTTGTTCTTGTCTTTATTCTTGTCCTTGTCTTTGTTATCTTTTTTATCGTTGCCGCCGCCGCCTTGCTGTTGTTTTTTCAGCATGGCCTGGGCATAGGCGAGATTATAACGGGCATCCTCATCGGAGGGATTGACCTTCAATGCCTGTTTGTAGGATTTGATGCTTTCTTCCCATTTTTTGCCTTCCATGAAGGTATTGCCGATATTATAATCAGCGTCGGATTTGATGGCTGGTTTGCCACCCAGTTTCAGGCTGTTGGCATATTGCGCGCGTGCATCATCGTAACGTTTTTGCTGATAGAGGGAGTTACCTAGGTTATAACTGCCTTCGGCGGATTGGGCGTTTTGTTCCAGCGCTTTTTTGTAATTAGCTTCCGCATCGGTGTATTGTTGTTTTTTATACAGTTCGTTGCCTTTGCGGATATACTTATTGGAGCCGTTCTGCGCGAAGCCGGTAAGGCTGGCGAGCATTACTGCAATAAGGAAACTATATTTTATAAAAATGATTTTCATGAGTAATGAATTAAACTGCCGGTGATTCAGGAGTGCGCTTGAAGCGAACTTCAGGAATAAAAAATTCAATCAGCAGCAATGCCAGGCATACACCCAGGAAATACTGAAAATAACTGTTGTAGTCGGTGAATACGTTCTCTCCAAATTCTTTCTGCTCCATGCCGTCTATTTTACTGACAAGGGTATTTACTACGTCGTCGGTATTATTATCCAGGTGCTGATAAATGCCTTTGCCGGCGGCAGCAATGCCTCTGAGCTCCGCTTCATTCAGTTTGGAAATAACGGTATTGCCTTCCCTGTCTTTTTTATAGCTCCCGGTTTCCGGGTCCGGCAGGGGAGAACCCGCTACAGAACCGATGCCGATGGTATTGGTAACGGCGCCGTTCTCAAAAGCGGCTTTGGTACGCTGGATAGCAGTTTCATCATGATCTTCCCCATCAGAGATAATGATGAGGGCTTTATGCTTACGTTCTTTTTTGTTAAAAGCGTCGTCGGATACCTGTATTGCCTGACCAATGGCGGTACCCTGTGTAGGGATCATGTCCGGGGATACGGTGCTGAGGTACATTTTGGCAGCAGAATAATCAACGGTGAGGGGCATTTGCAGGTAAGCGTTACCGGCAAATACCACGAGGCCTACACGGTCATTATCCAGTTTATCCATCAGCTTACTGATGAGCTGGCGGGCGCGGGTAAGGCGGTCCGGCTGCACATCCGTAGCCAGCATACTTTTACTTACATCCAGCGCTATCATCACATCCACGCCTTTGCGGGTGATTTTTTCCATGCGGCTGCCTTTCTGCAGGTTGGCCAATCCAACTACGCCGAAGAAGAAAGCCAGGAAAATAAGCAGGAACTTTAATATAAACAGTTTGCGGGAGTAGCCGGTAAAGAGTTTTTCTACCAGTGCCTGATCCCCGATGCGGCGTATAGAGCGGCGTTTCCACCACGACACACCCAGGAAGGCCACCTGTAAAACCAACAGGAGCACCAGTGCCCATAAATATTCACTATGCTGAAATCGTAACATATTCGATTTTAAGATAACCGTTACCGGGAGTACACCAGGTAAGGTATCAAAAATAATTTTTTTGTCACGTATTGCAAGCTGTAGGAGTGGGGTTTTATCGTTTTTTTAACGATCCCGGTCCCCAGGGCCGGGCAGGGGAAGCCCGAATTGCTACATTTCGCCCTTAAAGTAACCGGCATCTGTGAGGATGTTTCTCAGGATGGCCATCCGTACTTTAGGAATATCCACTTTAGGATCTTCTGTTTCTATATTCAGCACAAAAAAGGTAGGGTGCCTGTTTTCTTCAATCCATCCTACTACCCATCCTAATTTTTTTACGTCGTTATAGTCCCATCCTGTTTTGTAAGACAGTTCATATTTCGGCGTTTTTTCCATGAGCATTACTTCCCGTACGGTTTTCATGGTTGTTTTTGCAAAAGGCAGCTGGTCGAAATAGAGTTTTTTTACAAAGCCCAGTTCTTCATCCGGTGAAATGAGCAGGGAGTTATCCAGCCAGAAAGTATCCAGGCGACTGATTTTCATATTGCCGTACTTAATGGAGTCGAGCCATAGTTGCATCGTTGGCTGGCCGATGCGCCGGGCTACTTCCTGAAAGTAGGGTACGGCCGATTGTTTAAACGCCTGGGCCATGGTGAGGTCCTGGTTCCATGCGGGAAACTGGCGGGTTACGCTATCCCAGCGGATTACCATGCTGGTATCTTTGATAACGCCGGTATGCAGGCCCACGAGCGAATTGAATATTTTAAAGGTAGATGCAGGCTGAAAGCGCTTTTTAGCCCTGTCGAGGTTATATACTTTAAAGGTGCCCTGGCTGTTGTTGAATAACATGAAAGTGCCTTCTACTTTGTATTCGGCAAAATATTTTTCCCAGTCTTGTTCTTCTTTTACATTATTCGGTGCGCAGGCAGCGAGGAACAGGCCAATCGCCAGCAACATCCAGCCAAATCGTTTCATCTGCATAATGATTGAGTAGTTATGAGGTGCAAAAGTAAGAATTACGGCGTAAGAAAAACGATTACGGGTTAGCAGGGAGATGGCAACCGAATTATTCCGGCGTCCATCTCCCCACTAACCCGCAGTCTTATTTAATCATACTCAGTCTTTATGCACCGGGTACGGCAGCAAGTCTTATTTAATCACGCCCAGTTCCTTACCTACTTTGGTAAAGG
The DNA here is from genome assembly GCF_050434025.1 of Chitinophaga sp. W3I9. Lineage (NCBI taxonomy): Bacteria > Pseudomonadati > Bacteroidota > Chitinophagia > Chitinophagales > Chitinophagaceae > Chitinophaga > Chitinophaga sp. W3I9. The sequence continues at coordinate 551,985 of NZ_JBNPWC010000001.1, read as the reverse complement.
CGGCGATGGCCCTGTCGAGATGTTCCTGTTCGTGGCCGGCGCTGAGCTGTACGCGGATGCGGGCCTGGCCTTTTGGTACCACCGGGAAGAAGAACCCGATTACATAGATGCCTTCCTGGAGCAGTTTGTCGGCAAACTGGGCGCTCAGTACGGCATCATAAAGCATTACCGGAACAATCGGGTGATCGCCTGGTTTGATATCAAATCCGGCTTCTGTCATTTTGCTGCGGAAGTATTTGGTATTGTATTCCAGTTTATCTCGCAGGGTGGTGGTTTCGCTCAGCATATCCAGTACCGCGATGGAAGCACCGACAATGCTGGGAGCCACTGAGTTGGAAAAGAGGTAGGGCCGGCTGCGCTGGCGCAGGATGTCGATCACTTCCTTTGGTCCGCTGGTGAATCCGCCGGAGGCGCCGCCCAGGGCTTTACCGAGGGTGCCGGTAATGATATCTACCCGGCCCATTACACCACGGTACTCATGGGTACCGCGACCGGTTTTACCCAGGAATCCGGAAGAGTGGCTTTCATCGGACATTACGATGGCGTTGTATTTATTAGCCAGGTCGCAGATCTTGTCCAGCTGGGCAATGGTACCATCCATGCTGAATGAGCCGTCTGTAACGATGATCCGGCTGCGGCAGTCTTTGGCTTCCTGCAGTTTTGCCTCCAGGTCGGCCATATTGTTATGCTCGTAGCGGAAGCGCTGTGCCTTGCAGAGACGAACGCCGTCGATAATGGAGGCGTGGTTCAGGGCATCAGAAATAATGGCATCCTGTTCATTGAACAGGGGCTCAAATACGCCACCATTGGCGTCGAATGCCGCTACATATAAAATAGTATCTTCTGTACCCAGGAATTTGGAGATCTTTTCTTCCAGTTCCCGGTGAATATCCTGTGTGCCGCAAATAAAACGAACGCTGCTCATGCCATAGCCATGAGTATCAATTGCATCTTTGGCAGCTTTCACCACAGCGGGGTGTGACGACAGACCCAGGTAATTATTTGCGCAAAAGTTAAGCACGGTTTTGCCACCCACCTGTATTTCAGCTCCCTGCTCAGATGTAATAATGCGCTCTCTCTTGTACAGGCCGGCTTTATTGATATCGCCGAGTTCCTCCCGTAAACGGGTTATAAACTTCTCATTCATAAAAATTGCAATATTTAAAGTGGATCTACCAAAGTTATGGCAATAAATGTATTACGATTATTTATCGCGTAAATCAGTAACGACCGGATAAGCAAAAAGTTTGACCCAGGTGTAACATTTGCCCGCCGCCCTCCGTCATAGTACTATCATGATTATTAATGCCATGAAGTGGAAAACTGATAATTCACCCCTTTGGTAAAAGATGCTAAAAGAGCATACTTGATAAGAGGTTGATGCTCAGTTTGAAAGGAACTGTTACTACAACTGTGGGGAAGAATGTACCAGCTTTAGAGTAGGTGTGGGTAACAAATATGGATTTGGTCAATGATGGGTATTAAAGTATTTGTCGGAACTTAGCACTAAAATCCCGCACCACCGGAATGACGAAAAAGGAGTACAATAAATGCGTGGATCTGTATTCGGACAATTTATTCCGCTTTATAGTAAAGAATCTGGAGCATGCGGAAGATGCCAGAGACGTAGTACAGAATTCATTCGAAATATTGTGGAAGCACTGCCAGGATGTGCCTTTTGAAAAGGCAAAGTCATACCTGTTTACAGTCGGCTACCACAATATGATAGATCATGTACGTAAGGTAAAGCGGATCACACTTGTAGACCAGTTCAAAGACGAGGATAAAGTATCGGATCATAAGATACATAACGCGAAGGAAGTCATAGAAAAAGCATTATCCAAGCTCAGTGAAGTACAGCGCTCCTTAATTATGCTCAAGGATTATGAAGGATATTCCTACGAGGAAATAGGAGAAATGATGGAGCTGAATCCTTCCCAGGTAAAGGTTTACCTGCACAGGGCCAGGATACATCTGAAGAACTACCTGGTAAAAATGGAGAATGTTATATAATATTTTTATAATAAATTAGATTTTTGTCGATAGAAATTAACATATCAAACTACGAGTCCTATCTACTCAGCTACATTGATGGTGAGCTGAATGAGACAGAGCTGGCTGCACTGGAACGTTTCCTGGAAAAGCATCCTCCTTTCCGTCAGGAACTGGAACTGCTGGAAGGAGCGAAACTGACGCCGGATAAACACGTTGTTTTTGATAATAAAGCTGCTTTGTATAAAACAGCTGCCGTTGATTACGAAGTATTAATGCTGAGCCATATCGACGGGGAGCTGACCGCTGCTGAGGAAGCCACTTTGCAGGAATACCTGCAGCAACATCCGGCAGCGCAGCGTGAACTGGCATTATTGGAGGCCACCAGGCTGGTACCTGATACCACTTTGGTATTTGCTGATAAAGCATCTCTTTACAGAAGCAGTAAACGCCGGGTTACCCCGGTATACCGCCGCATGATGTGGGCAACTGCTGCCGCCGCGGTAGTAGCGGGTCTGCTTATCTGGTTATTGCCAGCCAGCGATCAACAACCAGCACAAAAACCTGCCATTGCGGTAAACACACCACCTGCGGTTACTGTACCTGCACCAGCCGTAACTCCTGAAGTAACTACGCCGGTTGCTCCTGACCAATCCGCAGCTGCAACACAAAATGCGCCTGTTGCTGCGCCGCCGAGCAACCAACCGGTACCGGCCAAAAACCATAAAGCCGTAACGCCACGTGAAAACAAAACAGTTGCCGCTCCTGCAAATGAGCCTGCACTGGCTGCCGCAGACGCACCCAAAGCAGATTTGCCGGTTATTTCCCAGTTGCCGCCGCAGCGCAATTCTATGAGTGAAGTAGTGGAAGAGCACCTGCAACAGGCTGGTAACGCCCATGTTGTGGCGGTTCGGCCGGAAGTTAATAATAAGGAAGCGGTACTAGCAGCCAATACCAATACCAACGATCATTTAAATAATAAAATAGTTCCTGCAACCGAACAGCCAGGCGCTCCCGGTGAGTTGATCATGTCTGTAAGTGGCAGCGACAGCCGGATTTTAGATAAGGTAACCAATGTTGCAAAGCTTTTTTCCCGGAGAAGGAATAAATAATAAATCATGGTCATAGCATATGAAGCATAAATTTTTACTCATTTTGTTACTGGTATTATGTGGCGGGTGGGCTCATGCGCAAAAGGCAGATAAAACTACACCGGCACCACCGGACACCATACAGATCAAAGGATTGATCATTATCAAAGGAAAGAATGATAAGGGACGGACCAGTTATAAGTTTTATAACGATACTGCCTATGCCCGCCAGAAGCTCAAAAAGAACCTGCAAACCAAATGGTTCGTTTTTGACCTGGGATTCAACAATTATATTGATCACAGCGACTATAACGGAGCCAGCTTTATTAATTACTACCCCAATAACAGCGCTTATTACAATGGAGCACCTGCCCCGGTGTCTAAATCATATGATTATTCTGCCGTAGGCCTCGCCACTTTTGCCCCAAGGGATGCCAGTGCGCCGTTGACGCCTTCAGAATTTAAGCTAATCACCGGAAAATCAATCAATTTTAATATCTGGTTATTTCAACAGCGACTTAATATAACAAAACACAAACTTAACTTGTTATATGCTTTAGGATTAGAGATGAATAACTATAGGTATGCCCGGAGCATCACGTATTTACCGGGTTATCCTACACAAATAATCAGAGATTCCGTAGAATTTTCAAAAAATAAGCTGTTTGCCGAATATATATCGATCCCGGTAATGCTTAATTTTAATTCTAACCCTGCCCGCCCGAGCCGTGCGTTCCAGGCGAGTTTCGGTGTCTCTGGTGGTTATCTCCTCAAATCCAGAACCAAGCAGGTAAGTGAAGAAAGAGGCAAGGTTAGAAAAACGGACGACTTTAATCTTAACAAGTGGCGTTTCGGCCTTACCAGTGAACTGGGCTATGGACCTGTAAAGTTGTATGCAAATTTTTGCCCTTACGGCATTACATGACTATGGGTTACAACAGTATCCATTTTCAATAGGTATCCGGTTAAACGGATTCTAAGATTTATTAGCCAGTCCTAAATTGTGTTTATGCGTTCTTTTGTTGCTTTGATGACATGTATTGGTTGCATTGCATGGATTCACTCCTGTGAGAAACGTTTGTTAGGCGTTAGACTCGAAAAAAATAACTTACTTATTGATCAGCCAGAGCAGTTGCCCGTAGCAGTTGCACCAGCCAGCATTCCCGCTGCCAGGTACATTTCCCAGGTAATTCCTGCCACCAATACCATAACCGCTCCCGTTAGCCATAACAGGCGCCGGGTGAAAGCGAAAAAACAGGCCGGTAACAGCATGGCCATTGACTCGCTGCTGCTTAACCAGGTTTTTGTGCGCGGAAAGTATACCATTTATAATAACCAGAACCCCTGATATCAACCCTCTTCTTGTTAATTTGATCACCGGCCAGGCAACCGGTTGCAATTCCTATGCATCTACCGCTCATACAATTCTCCCTTTTTTTCCCGCTTTATAATTTTGACTTCCGGTATATTTGACAGACTAATTTCAAAAAACCAACTATTTGTATGAGTCTTAAAAGAGTCGTATTACTATTCCTGTTTGCCTGCTCGCTCAAAGTAGCGGGAGCCCAGGAAAAATATCAATGGAAGGAGGCTACTGGTGGCGGTTATACCTATAAGTACGTTTCCGATGATCCCATGAAGGCACGCTTTTATACGCTGAAAAACGGCCTGACAGTTATCCTGAGTGTCAATAAAAAAGATCCCCGCATCCAGACATTGATCGGTACCCGCGCCGGCAGCGATAACGATCCAAAAGACCACACCGGCCTGGCGCACTACCTCGAACACCTCCTGTTTAAAGGCACTGAAAAATTTGGTTCGCTCAACTGGGCAAAGGAAAAACCACTGATCGATGAGATCTCCAATTTGTATGATAAATACAATAAAACAGTGGACCCTGCTGCCCGTAAAGCTGTTTATCATGAAATAGACAGCGTTTCCGGAGTAGCCGCCAAATATGCCATTGCCAATGAATACGACAAAATGATGTCGGGCATGGGCGCACAGGGCACCAACGCCCATACCTGGGTAGAAGAAACCATTTATGAGGAAGATATTCCTTCCAATGCCATCGACAAATACCTGACCGTACAGGCGGAGCGTTTCCGTGACCCGGTTTTCCGCCTGTTCCACACCGAACTGGAAGCCGTATACGAAGAAAAGAACCGCGGACTGGATAATGATGGCCGGAAAGTGTACGAAACCATGCTCGCAGCCCTGTTTCCTACCCATAACTATGGCCAGCAATCTACCATCGGTACCGTTGAACATCTCAAAAATCCAAACCTGAAAGTAATCCGCGAATTCTACAATGAGTACTATGTGCCTAATAATATGGCCATCGTAATGGCGGGTGATTTTGATCCGGATTATGTGATTAAATCTATCGATCAGAAATTCAGCTATATGAAAGCCAAACCGGTAAAGGAATACAAGCCTGCCCCGGAAGCGCCGATCAAATCGCCGGTAATGAAAGAAGTACTGGGTCCGGATGCCGAAAGCGTAGATATCGCCTTCAGAATGCCCGGCGCCCTCGATACCAAATCCAACCTGGTACTGGGTGTGCTCTCTTCCATTCTCCAGAATGGTAAAGCCGGTTTGATGGATCTCAATATCAACAAGCAGCAAAAAGTACTGAACGCCAGCGTAAGTGTACTTGGCCTGAAAGACTACTCCATCTTCTCACTTAGCGGTAAAGCCAAACAAGGCCAAACCCTGGAAGAAGTAAAAGCGCTTTTACTGGGTCAGCTGGATATCCTGAAGAAAGGAAATTTTGATGAAACCCTGGTGAAAGCCATCGTTAATAACGCCAAGCTGAGCGAACTGCAGGGCCTGGAAAGCAATAACAACCGCGCTACCGCCCTGATGGACGGATTCATTAAGAGCAGGGGTCAAAACTGGTTATATGATGTAGCCTATGTGGATGATATGGGCACGGTTAACAAAAAACAAATCGTTGATTACGCCAATAAATTCCTCAATGATAACTATGTAATTGTTTACAAACGCAAGGGCGAAGATAAGAACATCGAAAAGGTTGAAAAACCTGCCATCACCCCGGTGGAAGTAAACAGGGAAGCACAGTCGCCTTTCCTGCAACAGGTAGCTGCTATGCCCGCCACACCGGTAAAGCCACAGTGGCTGGATTATGAAAAAGATATCCAGAAAACCGCGATAGGTAATACTGATATGATGTATGTACAGAACAAAGACAATGGTCTTTTCCACCTGTACTACCGTTTCGATATGGGTACCTGGAACAATAAGAAACTGGCCCTGGCAGCGCAATACCTGCAATATCTGAGCACCGACAAATATACCTCTGAGCAGATCAGCAAAGAGTTTTATAACATTGCCTGTAACTTCAGCGTATCCGCTTCTGCTGAAAACACCACTGTGGTGATCAGCGGTTTGCAGGAAAATTTTGATAAGGCCGTTACCTTATTTGAACATGTGATAGCCAACTGCAAACCTAATGAAGACGCGCTGGCAGCACTGAAAGGCCGCATCCAGAAAGGCCGCTCCGACAGCAAACTGAATAAGGGCGCGATTATGAAAGGAGTAGTAAACTATGCAATGTATGGCGCAAAAAATCCGTTTAATAACCAGTTAAGTCAGGCTGAGCTGGATGGTGTTACCGCATCAGAACTCGTTACTATTTTGCATGAACTGCCTGCTTACAAGCATACCATTATTTACTGGGGGCCTCAGCCACTGGCTGCTGCCGCGGCTGAAGTAAAGAAACTGCACCCGCTGTCTGCAACCTTTAAGCAGGCACCGGAAGCTATAAAATTTGCGAAAGATAACCAGGATAAAAGCCAGGTGCTGTTTGCAGATTATGATATGGTGCAGACAGAAGTAAACTGGGTAAGGAATTCAGCGGCATACAGTCCTGCCAACACAGGCGTGGTGACGCTGTTTAACAGCTACTTCGGCGGCGGAATGGGATCTGTTGTATTCCAAACCATCCGCGAGTCCAAAGCATTGGCTTATTCCACCTATGCCTACTACGCATCTCCCGATAAAAAAGACGACCGTTATTCTGTATTGGCCTATGTTGGTAGCCAGGCAGATAAAATGAATGACGCCATTTCAGGGATGAACGAATTGCTGAACGATATTCCCCGTGCCGATAAACTGTTGCAAACTGCTAAGGAAAGCATGAAGCAGGATATTGAAACAGAACGTATCACCAACGATGGAATTGTTTTCAGTTTCCTCGCCGCACAGAAGCTGGGATTAAATACGGATATCCGCAAACAGGTGTACGAGTCGATCGACAAAATGAACTTTGACGAAGTGAAGAAGTTCCATGATGAGAACCTGGCGCACAAACCATATACTTATTGTATTGTTGCTTCTGAAAAGAAGATCAGCACAGACGATCTGAAAAAATATGGCGATGTGAAGAAGCTCACGCTGGAAGAGATCTTCGGCTACTGATTACCGTAAGAAAAAATCTGATAAAATACAAAGGCACAAAGTTTTACGCTTTGTGCCTTTGTATTTTCAACCATCTCCCAAACAATAAATGATTATTCTGCCACGTTATCTGCATATTTATTACTCCTATGAAGAAGTGCTGTCATTACTGGTTGGTAGCTGTTCTGTTGCTGCTGCCGCTAAGTGGATTTATCAACGAATCTGATTTGTATAGTGTAAGGTTAAATGCTGCCAACATTGATCCTGATAAAATTTTCCTGCTGATAGATAAAAGCGATTACCGGTTGTATGTATACGAAGACGTGACGTTGAGAAAAATCTACAAGGTGGTATTTGGTAACCGCGACCAAACCGATAAACAAGTTGAAGGTGATCGCAGAACACCGGAAGGAACTTTCCATATTTTAACCAAAAGAGTGGATAAAAGCTGGAGCAGGTTCATGCTGCTGGACTATCCCAATGAGGTGTCCTGGCAGAAGTTCCGTGTCCGTCAGTCACAGGGCATGGTCTCCTCCAGCGCCAGTATTGGCGGGGCTATCGGCATCCACGGAGTGGAATATAATTCCGGTATCCGGGATAGTTATGTGGAAGGACGTATTAACTGGACACTGGGTTGTATCAGTATGAAGAACTCAGATGTTAACGAATTATACGAGGTAATCAAAGTGGGAACCCCGGTGGTTATTCGCCGGTAAGGTTTTTGCTGATTATTTCGCAGTGACTCCCGGTGGCAGTTGCATGTTGTAATTTAGCATCCACCACAAACCGGTACGGCATCTAGTGGGGCAGTACTACTGCACCATGACTCAAATATAAACGGCGGGTCAGATCCTGTGAAGAGCGCGCTCCACTCGTATGGTGCGCGCTTTTTTATGGTTGCAGAAAAGCAGTGACTTCCTTCATCCAGGTTGTGGAATCTTTGCCGCAAAACGACTGGTGTCCGGCGTTGGGGAAGATATACAGTTTTTTTTGCCGGGTACCTAAATGAGCAAATACCTCCCGTGTTTCCTGTTCCGTAACCCGGATATCCTGTTTCCCGTAAAAATATAATACTGGCATATCTATTTGGCTGGCATAGCTTTCCGGCTTAAAACCGGCGCCCCAGAAACCTTGTTCTATTCCTCCCCAGAAGGTAAGAATCTGTGAAAAAGGGAATGCCGGCAGATGCACCGCGCGCATCCTGCTTTTTACAGCGTCTGTAAGCGTAGCAAACGGGCACTGGAGGATGAGTTGCTTTGGTTTGAGCCCGTATTCAGGAACAGCCTTTAAAATAGCGGCAGCGCCCATGCTTACTCCCCAGAGGATCACCGGGTGCTTGTTTTTCTGTTTTACATACTCCCACGCCAGCTTTACATCTTCTGCTTCTTTGTAGCCTACGCTGCAGGCATATCCTTCGCTGTTGCCATGGGCGCGGAAATCCAGTAAAAAAGTATTGTAGCCCAGCGAGCGGAAACGATCTGCTTCCGGCAATAACGAGCCTTTATTGCCATTGTAACCATGGAATAGGATAACTGTGCCGGTAGCCGCTTTGGCCGGGATCCACCAGCCTTCCAGCCGGAGGCCGCCGGCAGTGCGCAGCAATACGGTTTCGTAAGGTACTGATGGGAAACCGGTGGTAGCGGATTTGGCAATGCGTACACCAAATAAAATGGTTTTTATCTTTTCGCCCGTACTCATTTGTTCCGGGAGTTTGTTCCTGCGGCCGCCATCGTCATAAAAGTGGGTAAACTTCCACGCATGAAAGGCCCCGATAATATTGAGTAATACGAAAAGGAGGATGCAGGTCCAGGCCAGCTTTTTGAAGAAACGCTTCATAGTATAATCAGGTACAACAAAGGGATGCAAATTAATCTGCATCCCTTTGTTTTTTAAAAGCTTTGAAGCTGTTACAGTTTTCCTCTTTTGATTTCGTCTACCACGCCAGGATCCAGCAGGGTAGAGGTATCGCCTAAGTTATCCATATCGTTTTCAGCAATTTTCCGCAGGATGCGGCGCATGATTTTACCGGAACGGGTTTTAGGCAAACCGCTTACGATCTGTATCTTATCCGGCTTGGCAATGGGACCGATGATGCGGGCCACTGTTTGCGCGATATCTTTTTTAGTCAGTTCAGGATCATGCGTGAGGCGTTCGGTGATCACGTAAGCATAGATGCCCTGGCCTTTAATATCGTGAGGATACCCTACCACGGCGCTTTCCACAACGCCGGCGTGCATATTGATGGCGTTTTCCACTTCCGCTGTACCGATACGGTGACCGCTTACATTGAGTACGTCGTCCACGCGGCCGGTAATTCTATAGTAGCCATCTTCATCTCTCAGGCAGCCGTCGCCGGTGAAGTAGAGATTTTCGTAGGTAGAGAAATATGTTTTACGGAAACGTTCGTGATCGCCGTAGGTGCTGCGCAGCATACCGGGCCAGGGGAACTTGATGCAGAGGTTACCGCTTACGCCGTTGCCTTTGAGTTCTTTACCATTTTCATCTACCAGGATCGGTTGTACACCCGGCAGTGGCAGGGTGGCGTATCCTGGTTTTTCTTTGGTGATGCCGGCAATAGGGGTGATCATGATACCACCGGTTTCTGTTTGCCACCAGGTATCTACGATAGGGCATTTGCCTTTGCCGATATTATCTTTAAACCAATGCCAGGCTTCTTCGTTAATCGGTTCTCCTACGCTGCCCAGTTTTTTGAGGGAGCTGAGGTCTTTATGATTTACGGGGCCGAGGCCATAGCTCATTAGGCTGCGAATGGCTGTTGGTGCGGTATACAGGATGTTGACACGGAATTTATCTACAATTTCCCACAGCCGGCCTGCGTCCGGATAAGTAGGCACCCCTTCAAACATGAGCGTGGTGGCGCCTGCGCTGAGCGGACCATAGGCAATGTAGCTGTGACCGGTAATCCAGCCGATATCTGCTGTACAGAAATATACTTCACCGGGTTGGTACTGGAAGGTATTTACGAAGGTATAGTTGGCGTATACCATGTAGCCGGCGCAGGTGTGAACCACGCCTTTTGGTTTGCCGGTAGAGCCGGAAGTATAAAGGATGAACAGGAGATCTTCCGCATCCATTTCTTCCGCCGGGCAGGGCGGATTGCCCATTGTTTCTACCTGTTTTATTTCATCTTCCCACCACAGGTCCCTGCCTTTCAGCATGCTTACCGGGGTGCGGGTACGTGTACATACAATTACTTTTTTTACAGATGGACATGCCATCAATGCGTCGTCCATAACGGATTTCAGCGGGATATCCTTTGCGCCGCGATATGCGCCGTCGCAGGTGATTACCAGGCTGCACTGGGCATCCTGTATCCTGTCGGCAATGGACTGCGCGCTGAAACCCCCGAATACTACGGAGTGAACGGCGCCGATACGGGCGCAAGCCAGGATGGCGATAGCCAGTTCCGGGATCATGCCCATGTAAATACATACACGGTCGCCTTTTTTAACGCCGTTGTTCTTGAGCACATTCGCAAACTGGCAAACCTTGTTGTATAAGTCGCGGTACGTGATAATGCGGTGGTGTTCTTCCGGGTCATTGGGTTCCCAGATGATGGCGGGAGTATTGCCCAGCGTGCCCAGGTGGCGATCCAGGCAGTTTTCTGTAATGTTCAGTTTAGCGCCGGTAAACCATTTGATTTCCGGGTCTTTGAAGTTCCAGTCCAATACCTTGTCCCATTTGCGACGCCAGTAAAAATGGTCTGCTACATTGGCCCAGAAGCCTTCCGGGTCAATCACACTCTGTTGATAAGCCTGCTGATAATCTTCGATACTCTTGATCTGGTATGGGTACGACATAGCACCGTAATTGTTTATTGGTTAAGTACAAGCATTTTCCTAACGGGCTTTAAATTTAAGAAAAACCAGATGGTTTGGTAGAGATAATCTAAAAAATCATATTAAAAGCAGATTATTTTTCAACATATGAGCGGAGGTATTTGTAAATATCTGCTTCCTGGGGATTAGCAGGGTTGCCTAGTTGCAGGTAGCGTTTATAGTAGCGGGTAGCCAGTGGTTTGTTGCGGAGATGTACCTCGTAGATGCGGCCAATACTGTATTGGTGCAGGGGTTGGTGAAAAAGGTAGTAGGCGGTATCCAGGTTGGCGACGGCTGATTTGTATTGGCGGAGGCCTTCGTAGTTCACCGACTTCCCGCTGTAGTAGCTGTTCAGGCTTTTCGAGGTAGCCATGTCGATGCAAGTTTGCAGCAGTTCATTGCTGGCCGTATAGTTTTTTAATGCGGTATAGGCAAGGGCTGCGTAATACGTAATGGTTTCAGACTGCCCTTTATTGGCCTGCACATATTCATATACGTTGATGCATTGCTGGTATTGTTTGAGTGTGTACCAGGCAGCAGAAACGATGCTGAAGGTGTTAGGCGACAGGATATTCATGCGCATCAGTTGCGTGCCGAGATCGGTACAGCGGGTATAATTTTTCAGAAACCAGGCGGACCTGATGGCGGTCATGATAACGGTGGGCTGGAGCGAGTCTGTTTTCAGAAAGGTTCGCAGAATGCTGTCTGCCAGCGGATATTGCTGCTTTTCGATCAGTTCTTCCCCGAGACGTGCGGTTACTTTTGGATCTGCCGGATTGAGCGCATATGCTTTTTGCAGGTAGAAAAATGCCGTATCCGGCTGTTGCGCTGCGAAGCAGGCGAAGCTGAGTTGTTTGTATGCCGTGGCATTGGCGGGTTGTAGGCGGACAATTTGCCGGTAGTGAAAAATGGCGGGGAGCGGGCTTTCCAGCTGCATGCTGATGCTGGCCAGGTATTGATGTGCCGGTACATTGTTGCTGTCCAGTGCCAGTACCTTTTCATAATGGGTCATGGCATCTTTTATTTTTCCCGAGAGGTAGTACGTATATGCCAGGAGGGAAAGCTGCCCGATATTATTTTCCTGTACGCGGGGCTGCAGGTAGCCGATGGCAGCATCATATTGCTGGCTCTGGAGGTATTCCATCAATTGCGTACGGTCGATAGATTCCTGTGCCAGGGCCACGGTAGTGATATTTATAAGTAGCAGCAGGCTGATAAACCACTGGGCTATCCGATATATAATCCGGTTCATAGACATTGTATTTATCTTTAAAACTAAGGATTTAGTTTTAAAAAGAAAAACTTAGTTGATCGGGAGCCAGAAGTTAAAATCCCGAAAAATATCTCAGTGAAATCAGTATAACAACGTAATCAGGCAAAAAGACAAAAATCCGCAGCTAAAAGTAAAGCCTTGTTTACCCGGGGTGGGGAACAAGGCTTTACGGAGCATGATTACTTTTACGTAAGATGTTTTTACAAACGGCGGATGAAAGGCAACAGTGGTCATTTGGAAGGTTTCCGGTATTTTGCCAGGTCATCTTCACCGGATGCAAATACTTCTTCCATAATTTCAATGATTCGTTGCTTTTCCGCATTACTGAGTGCAGGAATGATTTTTCCTTTCTCATTTGGATTCGGCTTATCTCTTCCGCGCATTTTGCGATAAAATGTGGGTGTGCTCCAGTTACATTCTTCACATACTTTCTCCCTGAACAGCACAGGAAGACTGGAAAGTTTGGTATGAATGTCAAGTAGCACATTTATTGGTTCTTTGCTCATAGTGGGTATTATTTTCAGAATGATTGGATATGGTTAACAAATGAATTGTCGGAATAGTAGAACATGTTTTAAAGTTACTTTAAGGTGTAAGCAAATATATTTATAATCATGCAATTTATAATTATAAAACTTTACTTTCTTTAAAAAAAATATGTAATGATGTAACCGTTTGCAGTAGCGCGTTTGAGAGAATTATTATGCTTTTGTTTATGATTCGTTAATCTATAAATGATGTGTATCGTTTACACAATAATCCTGTTTGTTATCATTCTGATTTCATCGTTATTAAATCGATAAATATTTCTTGTTATTTTTTTGCGTATACCCTTTATAGTTAGTACGGATATTTGTTGCCAGGGCTGGTTACGGACTTATATTTTTTTCGTTAAATTGATATTTTTATTTACAGAATGAAATATTAATTGTTAAATTATACGATAATACGACAGGTCATCCTGTATGTAGCATTATAATTTAAAATGAAAAGGGATGCAGTCGAGCCTGATACACATGGGACACCGGTTGAAACAGATCTTGAAGCAAAAAAAAATAAAGATTGTTGATTTCGCCACTATGGCCGGTTTTACAAACCAGATCGCTCATTATCACTTGCGGAAAAGTGACATGAAACGCGCTACGATGGAGCGCTTTTGCGCGCTTATTGGTATTACCCCGGAAGAATTTATGAGATGGAATGGTGCGATGCAGCTAACGAATGGTAAAAGTATACATCACGGAGAACGCTTACAGCATATCATTGCAGAGAAAGGGTTGAATAAAAGCAAACTGGCCGGCCGTTTGGATATGAGCCGCCGTACCATGTATAACTTATTTGAGAAAGAAAGCTTTTCGCCGGACGAACTGGACAGGGTGGCGAAAGGATTGGATATGAGCGTGGATGCCTTTCTTAACCCCGGTACCGTGCAGGAAGCCCGTAATACGGATAGCGAAGAAATGATGTTGCTTAGGGAAAAATATTATAAGCAGCTGGAAGAATATACGCAGTTGCTGAAAAGTCATGCTGCACTGAAAGATGAGTTGCTGCAGATAAAGAAAGAACTGGCGGCTTTCCGCAAACAAAATAGTTAAAATAGCATCCAGTTTGTTATAATGATATTTGTTGATAGTTTTAGCCAGTGTGCTTTAAAATTCAAGAGAACAACCGCTGTTTTGAGAATATAAAAGTATTATATTTGTATACACACCCCATTCTTCACCAAAACAGGAATCGTATAAATGTCAGTTCCATATTATGTTCATGCAGGCGCCAGGTTGCGGCGTATACTGAGGCAAAAGGAAATTGTGATCCTGCATTATGCTAAGAAAGTTAAATTAACCCCGCAAGGCCTGTATCGTTATTTTTCGCAGGCAGCTATTAAAAAGGAAAAGCTGGATATATTGCTGGAAGCTGTTCCCGTTACGCTGGAGGATTTTTACCACTGGAACTCACTGGAAGGAAATACCTGCCATCAGGGTGAACTGCTGCAATTATATCTTGCGAAGCAAAAAATAACAGATGAGCAACTGGCGGCTCAACTGCACATATCGTTAAATAATATGCATGAATGGCTGGATACTGCGGTATTTAGCGACAAGCAGTTGGAGCTGTTGCAGGAACATCTGCAATTATCGCCCGGTTACTTTACCGGTCCACCTGCCATAAAGCAGGAGGTTAACTGGGTAGAAGCCTACCTGGACAAATGTATGGAGGTACAACAGTACGTCCGCAAGGTAAGCACCCTCGAAAAAAGGATCAGTACCCTGGAATCCAGGTAAGCCGGGATCAATCCGGTGTTAGCTCACAGCCAGCAAATGGTTTTCATTTTTTACAGCACTCAATTCAAAATATTCAGCTACTTCTTCCCAGTTGTTTACCCGTTTGTAATCGGTAAGAGGCAAATTGTGCGGTGCTGTAAACAGGAGTGGCGTTCCTTTAAAAGCAGACAGGTTTTTATCGTGGTCGTCAATCATGTAATCCGCTTCCACAATGGTTTTGGACCCGCAGAATACTATATTTTTCCAGCTGATAAAAGGAAAATGTTCACTCAGCCATGCGTGTTTTTCCGCCAGTGACAATGGAAATTCCATGGCCGCGGATACTACAAAAACTTCGTGTTGGTCTGCCAGTGCCTTTACTACTTCCTGGCTGCCCGCCATTACCGGTATCCCCCTGAAAAATCCCGGGGAACTCAGTATTTTCATGGCTACACCTTCAGGGAATGCGCTGCCTTCGGGGATGTTGTTCAAACGCTCCGGATCTATTATTTCGCCATATTCTTTTGCGTATACATCCAGCAGATGTTGGGTAAGGTCTGCCATTACATTGTCCATGTCGATTGCTATTCTTGCCATATTTTGCTATTTTATGCAAAGTTATGCGATATTCTGCAAATTATTGCATAATCTTTCATAATATTGCATAAAATAGCACGACCCATGTTGAGAGAGGAAAGATTGGATTATATCCTCAAAAAGCTGCAAACAGATCATAAAGTGCTGCAAACAGAGCTTAGCAGCGATTTGCAGGTATCGGAAGACACCGTGCGCAGGGACCTTGAATCGCTGGCGCAAAACGGGCAGCTGATCAAAGTACGGGGAGGAGCGATCCCGCATTCACCGAATCCTTATTCTTTTAAGGAGCGTATTGTATATCATGAAGATGATAAGAAACATATTGCCACCAAAGCCCTGGCGTATCTGCATAATGGTCAAACTATTATTCTTGACGGGGGGACTTCTACTTTAATGCTGGCAAAACTGTTTCCTGCTAATCTTCATATCACCGTTATTACGAACAGTGTACCGATAGTGGCGCAACTAATAGAGCACCCCGTCATTGAGGTGATTTTCACGGGTGGGCTGATTGGTAAAGATTCTCAAACGGCAGGTGGCATGGATACGATCCGTATGCTGGAAAAAATGCGGGCGGATATCTGCTTCCTGGGCATCTGCAGTTTGCATCCGGATGCGGGTGTAACAGGCCTGGATCTTGGGGAAGCAGATGTGAAAAGTGTAATGGTGGGATCTGCCAATAAAACCATTGCACTGGCTACCAGCGATAAAATGGGTACAGCGGAACCGTTTAAAGTATGCGATATCACTGGCCTGGATACGATTATTACAGATAATCCGGACCTGCCATCACTAAAACCTTATATTAACCTGGGAATACAGGTGATCTGATCAATTCAACTTTTATCTGACCGAAGATGTTACACGATCTATCGATGGTAATGATTAATAAAAGAGCCACGCGTATTGCGGTGAGCGCCTTGTTTTTTTTAACCGGACTATGCTTTTCCAGCTGGGCTTCCCGCATTCCGGATATTCAGCTGGCATTAAAATTAAATGATGCCGGGCTGGGAAGCGTACTGCTGGCGCTGCCGGTAGGTTCCATTATTTCCCTTCCGGTGGCCGGCATACTGGTATCGAAATATGGCAGCCGCCAGGTATTGCTGATTGCGGCGGTAGCATACGCCGCAGTGCTGCCGGTGCTCGGACTGGCGCATACTTCCCTGGAGCTGAGTGCATTCCTGGTATTTTTTGGCTTTTTCGGTAACCTTGCCAACATTGCGGTGAACACACAGGCAGTAGGCGTGGAGGCCATGTATGGCCGTTCTATTATGGCTTCGTTTCACGGATTGTGGAGTGTAGCGGGTTTTACCGGGGCGGCTTTTGGTACCTGGATGACAGGTTTGCACCTGGCGCCGGTATATCACTTTTTAATTGTTACCGCGGTTTCCTGGATCCTCATCGTCATCACAATGAACCGGCTGGTGGTTCGTGTAACCAATGAAAATAATGCACCTTCTTTATTTGGCAGGCCGGATGCTTTCCTGTTTACGCTGGGAATTATCGCCATGTGCTCTATGATTTGCGAGGGCACTATGTTTGACTGGAGCGGGGTTTATTTCCGCAGGGTGATACAGGTAAGGGAGGGATGGTCCGGCGCGGGTTATGCAGCCTTTATGAGCACCATGGCATCCGGACGCTTCATAGCAGATTACCTGACTACACGGCTGGGTGTTAAAAAGATGCTGCTGATAAGCGGCGGACTTACTGCCAGTGGTTTGCTGGTAGCGGTTATCTTCCCTTACTTTGTTCCGGCCATGCTGGGCTTTATGCTGGTGGGCGCGGGCGTATCGGCAGTAGTGCCGCTGGTATACAGTGCTGCGGGCAGATCCACAAAGCTGCCGCCGGGAATGGCGCTGGCCACGGTATCTACCATTGGTTATTTTGGATTCCTGTTTGGTCCTCCGCTGATTGGGTTTGTAGCGCAGGCTACGAATCTTGGCGTGGCTTTTACGATGATTGCTGTTATGGGCGCTGCTATAGCCGTGATGTCTTCCAGGATCAAATTATAATCCTGCAACCGCCGCTGCTCCATTTTTGTGGGGCAGCGCGCGGAAAGAAAGTTCTTCTTCCCGGTGGTCGAGCATCAGCCAGTATTCACCGGTATCTTCTTCCCGTTCTGGTAGCTTCATGCCTGCAAGCGCTGTGAGCAAGGGTTCCGGCGGATGATCAAATGGCACCAGCCTGACCAGCGGATGTAAGCTTGTTTCATCGTCACCGGTTTCCATCAGTGATTCCCGCGGTAAAAATTTCAATTCATTCATGGCGAGCTCCATTACTACAATTTCCCGCAGGTAAGGATTCACCATTTCCCCGCTCAATAATTTCTGCAACAGGAATTCCCCAAAGATGTTGATTTCCCTTTTAAACTGCAGATCCGACCGGTTGTCTATGGCCCAAAACGCTTCTATTACCGGCATCAGTTGCCCGCCCAGTAAAAAACAGGTATAAGGAAGCATCGTGTAAATGGGCGTGATCCTGTTTACCCGGTACAGGGTACAACTTACCGACATGCCCTGCTGGTACACTACTGTTTGCAGCCGTCGCTGCTCACGGCCGGTAAGATCGTACCGTGATAATACTGCTGCGGCATCATTCCGCAGCTGCAGGCATAATTGCGGGGAGGCAATCAGGTCCGTCAGTGCTTTCTGAAAAGATAGAAGTGACATAATACTCAGGTATGATAAAGGTTCCAGGCTGCTTTCGCCCTGTTTAGTTCGCGGGTAACACCGTCGAATTGCAGCAGGTGAAAATAAGATTCATGAAACTCGAAGGTAATGCCGCATAAGTTGGGTACTAACGGTAACGTATAATCGAGTAGTTCCCATACTTCCGGCGGACACGGCCCTGCGTGGGAGTCAGTGTACATGCCGGCCATTTCGTTTCCGCCTGCAATATGTATTTCAATGACTTTATCCAGTTCCAGTTGTGCAATAAAAGCTTTTGCATCGAAGTGATGATTTACCGCATTCGTATATACATTGTGGATGTCCAGCAGCAAACCACAGGAAGTATCGCGCGATAACTCATTAAGGAAGGCGGTTTCGCTGAGTTCCTGTTCGGGAAGGTCGATAAAGTATACGTTATTTTCCACCAGGAAAGGTGTGCTGATGGAGCGTTTGATGGCATTGATGCGGCCACCGATCATATCCAGCACTTCATAATCGTACGGTACCGGTACAGCAAGTCCTGCATTGTGTTCTTCCTGTTCTTCGTTATGCACTTTTACAAAAGAAAGGTGATCGCTATGCCATTTAAAGCGATAGCGTTCATGCCATTCTTTCATTTTTTGCAGATAGGCTTTATCGAAGATACCTGCACTGCCGAGGGAGTAGGAGATATTGTGCGAAGTTAGAGGATATTGGGCCGCTATTTTATCCAGCACTTTCATCCAGGATTCAATTTCTTCAAACCGTTGTGGAGTATTGTTTCCGCGATCCGTCCAGAACATATCCGGGATAATCTCCACGTAATCGCAAATGCCGGGGCATGCGTCAAGGTATAGTTCCAGCGCAGGATTGTAGAGGAGGCCTACGCCCAGTTGTGGAATAGTTTGCTGATAAAGACGGCCCACCCTGGCTGTTGATAATACTTGTGACATGGTGAGGAGGTTTAAGAACCGTCCCGGCAAGGCCGGGACGGTATCCGCATTAATGTTGTTGTTTGATAGCAATGTCTTTGATGACCGCCATTTTATCCAGGTCAACTTTAATCACTTCTTCCAGCTTTTCCCGGATGTTAAAGTGAACACCGGATAAGCAGGCCTGGCATCCGCGGGGATTGATTTGTTTGATCACCATGGATTGCAGTTTGGCGATGTCTTCCATTTTGGTGCCTTTGGGAACGGCAACATCTACGTGACCATTGTCGCCGTAATGAATTTCAGCTGTGCGCATGACGTTTAATTTTTGGGGTGTTTAAATAAAAAATAAAAGAAGGATTCCCTGCGGGCAGGGCTGTCGTAGAATTTAGTGCCAGTCTTTTTGGGGTTGCAGCGCAGTATATTTTTAACTGCGGATGATAAAGTTAGGAGAATAAGATGAAATCATGATAAGTATTTATACGGGAAAATGAGGAACGGGGTAATTCCCGGAAGATCATGATCAGGGGATCATTGATTTGTGTTTCAGGGATTTCTTGCACGTTGTTTATTTCTACCAAATAACGGATTTATTCTATATAAATTCAGCTACATTCATCCATCTCCGCAAAAAATCTTCTCCCAAAACAAAATTTATTTCTGTTTATAAATTTCAAATCCCGTAACTTTGCACGATTTTTTTGTTCCCTCACACGGCGGAAAAATCAATTTGGTTTTTCATTTTCAATAGATTACACAAATGCCAAAAGACTCATCTATCAAATCTGTACTCATTATCGGTTCTGGACCCATTATTATTGGTCAGGCTTGCGAATTTGATTATTCCGGTTCCCAGGCAGCACGTTCGCTGCGGGAAGAAGGAATTAAAGTGATTTTGATTAATTCCAATCCGGCTACCATCATGACGGATCCTATGATGGCCGATAAGGTTTATTTGCTGCCGCTGACCGTGGAAAGCATTGAGCAGATTCTGGAAGAAAACCAGATAGATGCCGTATTACCCACTATGGGCGGCCAAACTGCGCTGAACCTTTGTAAAGAAGTAGACGAACTGGGAATATGGGAAAAAAATAACGTTCGCCTGATTGGAGTAGACATCAAAGCCATTGATAAGGCGGAAGATCGCGAACAGTTCCGGCAGTGGATGATCCGGCTGGGAATACCCGTAGCGCCTGCCAGAACAGCGAACTCCTACCTGGAAGGTAAAGAGTTTGCCCAGGAAATAGGATTTCCGCTGGTAATCCGTCCTTCTTTCACACTGGGTGGTACCGGTGGTGGTTTTGTGCATAGCAAAGACGACCTGGATGAAGCACTGGACCGTGGTTTAAAAGCTTCTCCGATCCATGAGGTTCTGGTGGAAAAAGCCGTACTCGGATGGAAAGAATTTGAACTGGAATTGCTGCGTGATAAGAATGATAACGTTGTTATCATTTGTACCGTGGAAAATCTTGATCCCATGGGGATCCATACCGGTGATTCCATTACAGTAGCTCCTGCAATGACCCTGAGCGATACCGCTTTCCAGGACATGCGTAACAAAGCGATGGTGATGATGCGCGACCTCGGCAACTTTGCCGGTGGTTGTAATGTGCAGTTCTCTCTCAACCCTGAAAATGAAGAGCTGATTGCCATTGAAATCAATCCGCGTGTAAGCCGCTCTTCTGCACTGGCTTCCAAAGCAACCGGTTATCCGATTGCAAAAATTGCTGCGAAACTGGCGATTGGTTATACACTGGATGAACTGGAAAACCAGATCACCAAAACTACTTCCGCATTTTTCGAGCCGGCACTGGACTATGTAATCGTTAAAATGCCGCG
The DNA here is from genome assembly GCF_050434025.1 of Chitinophaga sp. W3I9. NCBI lineage: Bacteria > Pseudomonadati > Bacteroidota > Chitinophagia > Chitinophagales > Chitinophagaceae > Chitinophaga > Chitinophaga sp. W3I9. The sequence goes on along the minus strand of NZ_JBNPWC010000001.1, from coordinate 531,091 downwards.
CTGGAACTTTGATAAATTCAAAGGAGCCGATGATACTTTAGGATTGCAGATGAAGTCAGTAGGAGAGGTAATGTCTATCGGACGTACTTTCCCCGAAGCCCTGCAGAAAGCCTGCCAGAGCCTCGAGAACGATGCGCTGGGATTGGGTTACTATGGTAAATCACTCATGAAGAGCGAGCAACTGATTGAAAAATTAAAGCGTCCAACCTGGGATCGTATCTTCCGTATAAAAGATGCTTTGATGGCGGGCGTATCGGTAAAACATATTCATCAGCTTACCTTTATTGATCGTTGGTTCCTGCACCAGATACAGGATATCGTGAACCTGGAAAAACAATTGCTGGAACTCGACCTGCAGACTGTTTCCGTTGATATGCTGAGAGACGCCAAGAAAATGGGCTTCTCTGACGCGCAACTGGCTATCCTGTTTGGCGATTGTGATGAAGATGAAGTATACGCTAAACGTAAAGAGCTGGGTATCCGCCGCACATTTAAAATGGTAGATACCTGCAGCGCAGAGTTTGAAGCAAAAACGCCTTACTTCTATTCTACTTTTGATACAGAAAACGAAAGTGTTCCTACCGATAAGAAAAAGATCATTGTACTCGGTTCCGGCCCCAACAGGATTGGACAGGGTATTGAGTTCGACTACTGCTGTACGCATGGTTTGCAAGCCATCCAGGATTGCGGATATGAGGCCATCATGGTGAATTGTAACCCTGAAACGGTATCAACCGATTTTGATATGGCGGATAAGCTGTATTTCGAGCCGGTGTTCTGGGAAAACCTTTGGGAAATAATAGAACTGGAAAAACCGGAAGGTGTGATTGTTCAGCTGGGTGGTCAAACTGCGTTGAAACTGGCGAAGCGCCTGGAAGCAAATGGCGTGAAGATCATAGGTACATCCTTTGACAACATGGATATTGCGGAAGACCGCGGCCGTTTCTCCGACATGCTGAAAGAACTTGGTATTCCTTATCCAAAGTACGGTACTGCTTACAACACGGATGACGCTATTGATGTGGCGAAAGAAGTGGGTTACCCGGTGCTGGTGCGTCCTTCCTACGTATTGGGCGGGCAGCGCATGAGGATTGTTATCAATGAAGAAGAACTGGAAGAATCTGTACTGAGCCTGCTCAGACACTTGCCAGGTAATAAAATACTGATTGATCACTTCCTGGATCGTTGTCAGGAGGCGGAAATAGATGGTATTTTTGATGGTACTGATTTCCATGTAATGGGTGTGATGGAACATATTGAACCAGCGGGTATTCACAGTGGCGACAGCCATGCGTTGCTGCCGGCCTTCAACCTGTCGCCAATTGAGGTAACCACTATGGAGTACTATGCAGAAAAGATTGCACGTGCACTTGATATCCGTGGTTTGATCAACATCCAGTTTGCCATTAAAGATGGTAATGTGTTTGTGATCGAAGCCAATCCGCGTGCATCGCGTACTACACCGTTTATTGCGAAAGCTTACCAGGTGCCTTACCTGAACATTGCCACTAAAGTGATGATAGGCGCCAATAAGCTGAAGGACTTTACCATTGTAAAGAATCTTACAGGTTTTGCTATTAAGGAGCCTGTATTTTCTTTCAATAAGTTCCCGGGTGTAAACAAGGAACTCGGACCTGAAATGAAATCTACAGGAGAAGCCATCCGCTTTATCAAGGATCTGCGTGACCCGTATTTCAGACAGCTTTTCAAAGAAAAGAGTATGTATCTGAGCAAGTAGTTTCCTGTTAAGGAACCAAATATTAAAAGCCCTTCCGTTACATCGGAAGGGCTTTTTTATGTATAAATCGTTTTATCTGAAAATGAACAGAGCCTGATAAAAATCAGGCTCCTTCTTTTCCCTCAAAATAACCATTAAAGACACGACTATTGAATCTTGATACAATTCATATAGCGTGACCGGTAATGCAGTTTACAAATAATATTATATTTAAAAGAGATGTTAACTAATCAATAACAGATGCGATAGTGTATAATATGATACTATATGATTATTAATAACTTAAAAAGAAGATGAGCTTTATTAGTTTGCCGGGATTTATTTAGGTAAAGTGAAAGTTTTCAAGATATCATATATAAATATTAGCAGTCAGAAACATCCCCTTTTAACATTTCCAAAACGCTTTTACTACTCAGAAATGCGAGGTTTGTTTACCCGATAAAGTTAACCCTGCATGGAATTTGAATCTGCATTGTTTGTTGTGAAATGGTGGAAGCGTGCACCTTTTCTGCGTATCATCGCACCATTAGTAGCTGGAATTACCCTTCAGCTGTATATACCGGTGAATCCTGTTTGGTACATTACAGCAGCCTGTTGTTGCATGGCAGGTGTATCAGCGTTTCGTTTTTTACCGCTGCAATGGCGTTTTGCCGCGGCCTGGCTACCAGGAATATTATGCTCCCTGTTGATCTGTTGTTGTGGCGGTTTGCTGTTATATAATGCCGATATCCGCCATAGCAAAGATTTTTACGATAGGTACCTGGTCGATACACCATTTTACCTGTTGCGCATAAATGAACCTCCACAGGAAAAGCCCCGTTCCTTTAAAACCACCGCACAGGTAATAGCCGTTTGCAAAGAGGATGAATGGTTGCCTGTTAAAGGCTGTTTATTGCTTTATACGGGCAAGGACAGTCTTTTACCTGCCCTTCACTACGGAGACGAATTAATTGCCAGGAAACGGCCCGAATTCATCAAATTTAGCGGTAACCCCGGGGCGTTTAACTATCAGCAATATATGGTAACACAACAGGTTTACCAGCAGGTGTATCTCGGCCAGGCAGACTTTTACCTGTTACCGTATAATCGTGGGCATCCGGTACGCAGGTTATTGCTGCAGGCAAGGGATTATTGCCTGTATAATCTGAAAAAGTATATTGGTAACGGACCGGAAGCCGGTATGGCAGAAGCATTGCTTATTGGTTACCGCCAGGACCTTGACCGGGATGTGGTGCAGAGCTACAGTAATACCGGGATTGTGCACGTGATTGCCATTTCGGGAATGCATCTTGCCTTGCTGTACAGTACACTGCTATGGTTGCTGCAATGGCTACCAGCCCATTCCTGGATGCATGTAACAAAAGCAGTGATCATCCTCGTTGTGCTGTGGGGATTTGCCTTACTCACCGGTGCATCTGCCTCCGTACTCCGGTCTGCGGTAATGTTTACAGGTATTACTGTCGGACGTTTTGTATTGCACCGGTATAGCAGCATTTACAATACTTTGGCGGCTTCCGCAACCATATTACTATGCTTTAATCCCTACCTGGTAGTGGATGCAGGGTTTCAGTTGTCGTACCTCGCCGTACTCAGCATTCTGCTTTTTTACCAACCTATTTACCGCCTGTTCGAGTGGAAACGCCGGTGGGCAGACTGGCTTTGGCAAATGACGGCGGTGTCGTTGGCGGCACAACTGATCACCACACCGGTGAGCCTATTTTACTTTCACCAGTTTCCCAATTATTTTTTACCGGCTAACCTGATCGCGGTGCCGCTGTCAACCCTAATCATTTACGGAGAAGTAATATTGTTGCTCCTGTCGCCTTTGGGAAAGCCGGCGGTTTGGCTGGGCAGTGCATTGAAATATATGATCTTCGGAATGAATAGCTGCATCAGGTGGATTGGAGAGTTGCCTGGTGCAGTGATCAGGGATATTCACTGTTCGCTGGCGCAAACCGTACTGCTTTATCTGCTGATCGCGGTACTGGCGCTGTGGCTACTGGTAAGGTTCCGGCCTGGATTGTGGATGGGACTTCTTTGTATCTGGGGGTTTCTGATCGCCCGTGTCAGTTGGGTGACCGCCTGCAAGAGACAATGCAGTATTATTATCTATAACGTGCCCGCCTATACGGCCATTGATTGTATTAAAGGTAACCTGGTACAATTTGCCGGTAATGATAGTGTGTGGCAATTACCCGTAGCACAGCAACTCCTGAACACGCGCGCAAACCTGCGCGCGCATGCCGGTACACCCGCTTCTTTTCAGCAATATGGCCGCTTTCTGAGCTTCGAGGGAAAGCGGATACTGATTATAGACAGCGCGTTGCCGGGTCTGGCGCCACCTGAAAAATTTAAGACCAATTATATTTTATTAACACGTAATCCACCAGTGAATATCAGGCAACTGTGCGATTTTTATGCGTTTGATACACTCATTTTTGCGGCTTCAAATAGTGCACGAAGGATTGAGAAATGGAAAAGTGATTGTGATACCTTGGGAATGCAATATTATTCTATTGGAGATCAGGGGGCGTTTATTTTGACATGCAGGTAAAAATGGAATGATAGGTGTCTGAATAGTACAGGAGACAGCTTGCAGTTGGATGATATCGTTTTTCGTTGACCGGCCGCCGCTCATTTTAAAGCCCGCGGCTATCAGCATAATGTATACTGGTGACCACGGGCTGTTATAGTTGAGCAATATATTAGAAGACAAAGGGAACCAGATCCCGGGCCCAAAGCAAAGTCGGCCCGACCGAGATATCATTTAGCGCGATTGTTTAATCTGGCTTTCCAGTTGATCGATTTTCTTTTGCATCCGGATCAAATGCAATGTCATTTCTTCCATTTTTTCCAGCAGCTTTCTGTTTATCTCACCCAGATCCTGGCCGTTTTCCGCAACGTCTTTAGCCGAAGGCATATCTGGTAAATGTTTATGCTCTTTCACAAACTTTTCGGTTTCGTAAAGCGGCATAATAGCATAGTTGTCACCAAACACATAATCCGGCCAGGGATTAGCCTGGGTTACTTTTACCCTTCTGGCGGCAATTGTGCCTTCCACAGCTAACTTGTTACTTTTGGGATCAACGGTACCTATACCTACGTTTCCTCCGCCAACTGCCATGATTATATCACCGGGAGAATTGGAATTTAGATATAATCTTTTATCAGAGCCGGCTGGATTAGATTCCAATACCAGATAACCTTCGCTGCTACCACGGATTCTTCCGCCAACGGCCCCGCCAAACGCAGTCCATTCGTTGTAGGCGTTACCCAGGATCGCCGCTATTTTTTGTCCGGCAATGGTATCCTTTGCTGTAGCAATAACATGTAGCGGAGCCCGGGGTGAATTCAAATTAATCCCCACGCGACCAGAGGGTTGCCATATACCATTGCCCGGTAACATTACTGTACCAGCAAATTTATTTAAATAGGTAATCTCCGTTTGGTTTAATGCACTTGGAGAAATGGCTTCGTCTACTACACTCCATCCCTGGTAGTTAACGGGAATGTCCTGTGGCATGCTCCTGGCAAAGGCCCTGATAGCAAAACGCTGGTAATAATCTTTACTGTTCATGAAAATAACCACTTTGCCCCCTTCATTTGCAAGGTACATTTGTGGCGTATAGGCGCCAAAAGAAGATGCCTGTACATTGGAGAAAGTACCGTTATAGATATAGAAGTTGATGATGAGCCCAATTGGCTGGGTAGATCCGAAATTATAACCTTCAATTATGATTGTGGGCATTTCTGCACCATTGGCATATGGTAAATTGGTTTTGATTTTGGTACCATTTACCGGTGTATTATTTCTGGCAAATGTTACAACCGTATCACAACAACCTGCGCTTTTGCGCTGCCAAGCAGGCAAACCAGGGAAAACAACAAGATAATTCTTTTCATATAGGGATTTAATTTAAGCGGGTAAACAACAGATTAACAATTCGCGAAATAATCGATTTTTATAAATTTAAATAGTTATTTAACAAGTATTTACAGTCTGTTTCGCCCAGTCAAAAACATTCGTTTTTATATTCTCAGGATTGAGAAATGGAAAAGTGATTGTTACGTGTTAACTTTGCGCTTCTTTTCGGTTCCGGACCAGGGAGCCTATGTTATTAATTTCTAATGTTTTCCATTCATGCAAAAGCAAATTAAATCAGCGCTGATCTCCGTTTTCTATAAAGATAACCTGGAGAACATTGTTAAAAAATTAGGTGAACAAGGTGTTACCATCTATTCTACCGGCGGTACCCAAAAATTTATTGAGGACCTGGGTGTGAAATGTGTAGCAGTAGAAGACCTGACTGCTTACCCGTCTATTTTGGGTGGACGTGTTAAAACCCTGCATCCTAAGGTATTTGGTGGTATTCTGGCCCGCCGTGATAATCCACAGGATCTGGAACAACTGAAGGAATACCAGATTCCGGAAATAGACCTGGTAATCGTTGACCTGTATCCGTTTGAGGAAACCGTAAAAAGCACGACGGTAGAACAAACCATCATCGAAAAAATTGATATAGGCGGGGTGTCACTGATCCGCGCAGCCGGCAAGAACTACAAAGATGTGGTGATTGTTGCTTCGAAAGATCAATACGCCGACCTCGAAAAGGTACTGACCGATAACAACGGCGCTACCACCATTGAAGATCGCAGAAGCTTTGCTGCCAAAGCGTTTGAAGTATGCGCTCACTATGATGTGGCGATCTCCCGGTATTTCCTGAATAATGAGCCCGGCGTAAATTTCCAGCTCTCTATTCCGGAAGGACAAGTGAACCGCTATGGCGAAAACCCACATCAGCGTGGTGTTTTCTATGGTAACCTGGATGAAATCTTTAACAAATTACATGGTAAGGAATTATCCTTCAACAACCTGGTGGATGTAGACGCTGCGTGCCAGCTGATCCAGGAATTTGAAGCGACTACCTTCGCTGTGATCAAGCATACGAACGTTTGCGGCATTGCTTCCCGTGGCACACTGAAAGAAGCCTGGGATGCAGCACTGGCAGGCGACAAGGAAAGCGCTTTTGGCGGCGTACTGGTAACCAACAGGGTAATCGACAAAACCACTGCCGAATCCATCAGTGAAATTTTCTTCGAAATCCTCATCGCTCCTGGTTTTGATGCCGATGCACTGACCGTGCTGCAGGCCAAAAAGAACCGCATCCTCCTGGAACAGAAACAACCGGTAAAGAGCAAATACATGTTTAAAAATGTATTGAACGGCGTTTTACTGCAGGACAGCGATAATGGTAACTACAAAGAATGGAACGAAGTAGGCGCCCGTCCTGCTACACCCGCTGAAAAATCTGACCTGGAGTTTGCCAACATCGTTTGCAAACACCTGAAATCCAATGCGATCGCATTAGTAAAAGATCAACAACTGATTGGTAAAGGATGTGGCCAAACCTCCCGTATCGATGCACTGCGCCACGCCATTGAAAAGGCCGGCCAGTTTAGTTTCGATCTGAAAGGTGCAGCAATGGCTTCCGATGCTTTCTTCCCCTTCAATGATTGTGTAAGCATTGCCCACGAACATGGCATTACAGCAGTAATCCAGCCTGGTGGCTCTATGAGGGATAACGACTCCATTGAATTCTGTAAAGAGCATGATATGGTAATGGTAATGACCGGCATGCGCCACTTCAGACACTAATCGTAATTATGGAATTTATAAGAGAAAGCACCGGAATTCCCGGTGCTTTCTTATTTTCATCTTATAATATTCAAAAAAAATAATAGTATTGTCGACTTGTAAATCAATATCATCCTAAAAGCCAAGGCCATAAGCGAATAGCTGCTACAAATGTCTTTTATTCAACAAAATATCATGCAGGATGCAGATGATGCCTGGTTGATCGGGGAGTTTAAAACCACCGGTAAACTGGATTTTCTTGCCGCCCTTTACCAGCGTTACATGAACCTGGCATATGGGGTATGCCTGAGATATTTTGATGAAGAAGCCAGCAAAGATGCCGTAATGCAGATCTTTGAGGAATTAATTATCAAGGTAAAGCAACACGAAGTCCAGAATTTTAAAAGCTGGTTGCATGTGCTTGCCCGTAATCATTGCTTAATGAAGCTGCGGGCAATGAAAAATAAGGAATCCCGGCAGGTATCTATTGATGATCACCTCGTTGTGGAAAACGGTGAAAACGGGCATCATGAAAACGGCGTATCACTGGAAGATAACCTGCAGAGTATGGAAAAATGCCTGGAAACTTTACCGGAAGAACAAAAACGCAGTGTAGACTTGTTTTACCTGAAAGAGAAGAGCTACCGGGAAGTGAGCGTTATTACAGGATATGAAATGAATAAGGTAAAAAGCTACATCCAGAACGGAAAGCGTAACCTGAAAATATGTATGGAACAACAAGATGACTGACAAGCGGCCACATATAAAACCGGAAGAACTCGCCGGGCTCATCCGCCAATACCTGGCGGGAGAGCTAGACGATAAAGCCATGCATGCCCTGGAACGCCAGGCCCTGGACGATCCGTTCCTGGCAGACGCGCTGGAAGGCTATGCACTGCATGCTCCGGAACAAACGGTCCACCAGGAAGATCTTGCCTCCAGGCTGTCGGAAAGGGTCGCGCCCAGAGGCCGCATCCGTCCCATGATTTACCGGGCCGCAGCAGCGGCAGCTATTTTATTGTTGATGTTTTCTGCAGGCTGGTTCCTTTGGAACCAACAGCGAACAGCACCTATTGCCAACGTAAGCACGCCGAAACCATCACCGGAGACGGCACCGGTATACTCCGAACATGGAGACACCGCCCCATCGGCGGTAAGTGCTGATCATCCCGCTAAAAAAATTATGCCTGCAACACCCGTTAAGCCGCTAACAGTTGAGAAGCAAGCAAAGGAAGAACAGGCAGCAGGAGCCTATAAAACAAAGCCCGACTTCAAAAGCGAAGCAGCAGATAAAACAATTTCTCTTGCAAACAAAAGAGTGTCTGACACAGCAGATATGTTTGGTGCTGTACCGGCCGCTCAGGCCGAACGCACGGACCAGCAGCGGAACTTTATTCCTCCTCCTTCTGCCGAAAAAGGGAAACAGATAATGATCAGGGGACGAAGTAAGATGCTGAATATACCGGACAGCCAGCATAACGCATTAAACGACGTAGTAGTAGTGGGTTACGGTGTGCAGAAGAGGAAAAATGTCACAGGGTCGGTGAGTGTGCTCAGACGCGACTCTGTTTTCAACTCCGGTACAGAGACTGTATTAGCCGGAAAAGTGGCTGGGGTAGAAGTCTCGTCCGATGATGCTGATAACACCGATTACCGGGAACCCGCTCCAATAACAGGAGAAACAGCCTTTGAAAACTATCTGAAAACCAAAACAGTTAACCCGGAAAATAAATACAGTGGTACAGTGCGTGTATCCTTCATCGTTATGCCGGATGGTAGCCTGCAAAACTTTAAAGTCATCCGTCATCTGAATGAGGCCTGTGATGCGGAAGCTATACGGGTAATCAAAGAAGGCCCCGCATGGACACCCGCTTCAGACGGAAAGCCCGCTAAAGTAAAGGTGAGGGTAAAGTTTACCGTGCAAAAAGATAAGTAGTTATTTCCGCTCCTTCCACTGCTGGTTAAAGGATTTAGACGCGAATACAGGCAGTTCCCTGTTATCTCCCCAGCTTTTGGCAAAGAATCTTCGCAGCAAGAAATTTTTCATTCTGCCGCTGGCCATGTTCATCATTTTACGGCTGGTACTCCCTTGTTTCCACATAAACCACGCAAATTTTTCTCCACCGGAAGTATAGTTTTCCCCTACGGCTTTCTGACGGTTATGCAGCAGCAGTTCATGCAGGTTAATGCGCACCGGGCATACTTCGGTACAGTTCCCACACAACGATGAGGCAAAACTCAGGTGCATGTAGGAATCCATCCCTTTGAGATGAGGAGTAATGACGGCGCCGATAGGGCCGCTGTAAGTGGCAGCATAAGAGTGCCCACCAATATTTTTATAAACAGGGCAGGCGTTGAGGCAGGAGCCGCAACGGATGCAGTATAAGCTTTCACGTGCAGTAGTATCCTGAAGAATGTTGGTACGGCCATTGTCCATCAGGATGACATACATTTCTTCCGGACCGTCTATTTCACCTTCCTGCCGGGGACCGCTGAAAATACTGTTGTAAGCGGTGATCTGCTGACCGGTACCATAGGTCGCCAATAAAGGCCAGAACAGGCTGAGGTCTGTAATAGAAGGAAGTACTTTTTCAATACCTACCAGTACGATATGCGTTTTGGGGAAAGCAGTGGTTAAACGTGCATTGCCCTCATTTTCCGTAACAGCAATGGAGCCGGTATCTGCTATAATGAAGTTGGCGCCGGTGATACCTATTTCGGCCTGAAGGTATTTGTGGCGAAGTTTTTCGCGGGCAACAAGGGTTAATTGTTCCGGAGTGAGACCGGGATCAGTGCCAAGTTTTTCCGCAAACAAGCGGGCCACATCTTCCTTGCTTTTGTGCATGGCCGGGGTAACGATGTGGTAGGGCGGCTCTCCGTCGAGTTGCTGTATGTATTCGCCGAGGTCAGTTTCTACACATTCGATGCCATTACTTTCCATAAAGGCATTCAGGTGTACTTCTTCGGTGGCCATCGACTTGCTTTTTACAATGCTTTTGCATTGTTTCGCCTGGCATATGGCCAGTATTTCCTGTTGTACCTGTTCCGCAGTTTCAGCCCAGATGACCTTGCCGCCGCGACGGGTAAAGTTTTGCTCAAATTCTTCCAGGTGATTATCCAGGTGCTCAATAGCTCTCCACTTGATATTCTTGGCCCTTTCCCTTGCGCCAGGTAAATCCGTAAACTGTTGTTTACCGGCCTTTACAGCTGTATTGTATTTGCCTATATTGAAGTTGATCGTCTGGCGGTGGCCGAGATCAGACGCTTTCTTTTCACTTTCTTCCAGAAAAGTAGATGCTGTTTGATGCATAAGCAAGCAATATTCCTAATTAAAGATAGTTAAATCCGAAAATGATTTACCCGTGTTCTTTTCTTGCGATGTTATCCAGCACTTCATAAAATTCCGTGCCGTATTTTCTGACCAAAGCATCTTTAAGGAAACGATACACTGGCACTTGAAGGGTTTTACCGTTCTTACACGCGGGTTTGCAAACCTCCCAGCGGTCATAATTTACTGCTTCAAATGTTTCGTACTTTTTAATACGGATAGGGTACAGGTGACAGGAAATCGGTTTTTTAAAATCAACCACACCATCATTGTATGCTTTCTCGATGCCACAACCTACTACGCCGTGATCGTCTATGGTTGCGTATGCACAAATACCTTTATTTACAATCGGGGTAACATATCCATACTCATCGTCGGTAGTATTGGTACCGGTGTGTTCAATTTCTTTGATACCATCTTCCCGCAGGTAAGATTTAATCTTCGGATAAATTTTCTTCAGGGTTTTGACTTCCGTTTTATCCAGCGGAGCCCCACAATCGCCCGCTACGCAACATGCGCCTTTACAGGCGGACAGATTGCATACGAATTGCTCCTCAATTACTTCGTCACTTATGTATTTATCGTCAATGATAATCATCTGGAATGCTCTTTTGCCTGAAATAACAGACAGACAATCTTATTTAAGACCACAAAGTTACAGCATTCAGGGCTTATCTCCAGCGCAGGGTTTCTACCATATGCCACATATCCTGTTCCAGGAACCGGTAAACGGGTGCGAGGGAATCTGCATTGGGTGTAACATCAAAATAAAGGGCGCCGCGCAGGAAGTGTTTTACGGAATCGGTAGCAAAGAATTGCTTTGAAGAGGCGGCATTACCACCTACTTCATAGAAGGTGCCGCTTACGTTATTAGCTGTATGGATCTTGTTTTCGTCGATGTATTCGGCCTTATAGGTATGCTTGTAGGTCATTTTAAAAGCATCGTCTACCAGTTTGCGGAAACTGTTGTTACCGGGGCCGATGATCTTGTAGCTCATATAAATTTTCCCGTTCAGGGAGGGGAAGTCAATATTGATCCAGTACGGGTTTTCCGGTGCTGCGCCAAAAAAGGAGGTGTCTTTGATGATATTGGCGTATGCCGGGTACTCAAATGTATAGGGGTATCCGGGCATATCGAAGGTGCGGTATTTTCTTTCCGGAAATTTCACCTGGAAATAGCCTCTGGGCTTTGGTGTGGGTACGTTTTCACAGGCGGCAAATATACACATCAGCCCCACGAGCAGGGTGAGGGCCTTTCCTTTAATCGCTGGCATTTTACGCTTATTTAGCAGGCAGTTACACTTTATCAGCTGCATCCGGCCTGATGGTTACCTGTACTTTCTGGATCCTCATTTTATTGACTTCCAGTACAGTGAAATCGAAGTTATTGTAGTTAATAACGCTGTTTTCTTCAGGAAATTTTCCGGCCAGTTCCAGTATAAGACCACCGAGAGAGTCACTTTCGCCTTTTACGGTTTCAAATGTTTCAGGGGAGATGTTCATGATGCGGCAAACGTCGTTCAGCATGGTTTTGCCTTCGAATACGTAAGTGAAGTTATCTACTTTGTTGTAGTTAAATTCTTCTTCATCAAATTCGTCTTTAATATCGCCGATTACCTCTTCCATGATATCTTCCAGGGTTACAATACCGGAGGTACCGCCAAATTCATCCACTACTACTGCAAAGTGCATTCGCCGGCTCTGGAATTCAGAAAGGAGGTCTTCGATCAGTTTATGGCCATGTACAAAGAAAGGCTGGCGCATTACTTCGTGCCAATCGAAGGTGTTGCCTTTGTCGAGGTGAGGCAGCAGGTCCTTGGTATGGATAACGCCTACGATGTTATCCAGGTTATCCTTATAAACAGGCAAGCGGGAATAATGCAGGTCGGCTACGCTTTTCACGATATCGCCGAAAGTGCTGTCATATTCCACGCCATTTACGTCCAAACGGCCGCGCATGATCTGTTTTACGGTAATATTGCCAAATTTCAGAATGCCTTTCAGGATATTTTTTTCCTCCTGGGAGGCGGTGGCGTCCACGCTCATTTCGATGGCCTCATCAATTTCGTGGTAATTAACCGGGCCGCTGCCACGGTGAAAGAAACGATCTTCAATGCTGGTGCTGAGGCCCACAAAAAAATCGCTGACCGGTTCCATGGTGGCATGTACACCGCTTACGAACCAGGCGAAATAGGTGGCAAAACGGATATTGTTTTGAGCTGCCCATACCCTGGGGAGTATCTGGCCGAAGAACAATAAGATGAGACAGATCGCGGAAATCCTTACCAGGAGGGATACTACCGGCAGTGTTTGCAGGTCTTCCATCTGGGTAACGAGGTAATTGGTGATCATAATAAAGGCGATCATGAGCAATATACCTGCAATTTGTAAGGAAGCGAGCAGTGATTTAGGTTTTTCCAGCAACCGGGTAATTAGTTTGCCGGAGGCGTTCTGGCGTGTTTTAAGCACATTCAGATCCTTGTGATTAAGGGAAAAGAAAGCTACTTCCGCACCGGAAACAATAAAGGTTAGCAGCAGCAGAATAAAAATAACAAGCAGAAATACCACCACGTTAGGGGCGCCAATTGGTGCGCTGGCTTGTAAAAAATAGGATACGTAGCTTGCCGAAAGGATGCCCAAGATGTTCAACTTTGATGTAATTAATCAAAAAATAGGGGAAAGTAATTCATGGAATTGCTTTCCCTGCACGCAAATATAAGTAATGTCCCTATATGGGATTACGTACATTCAAAACTTAATATTTTTTTGCAACTAAAAAGGCAGATCGTCTGCGGGTTCGTTCAGTGAAGGTGGTATTTCCAGTCCCGGAAAGCTTTCTCCACTGCCTGACCCTGTACTGCTATGGTGAGGTATGGGGTGATCTTGGTTGTTGAGGTCCATGCGTTTATCCAGCATAACCAGGTTATCTCCTACAACTTCGGTGGCAAATTTCTTATTGCCTTCTTTGTCTTCCCAGCTGCGGGTGCGCAAGCGGCCTTCAATATAAACAAGACTGCCTTTGTGCAGGTATTTCTGCGCCAGTTCGGCCAGTCCCCGCCATAGCACCACCGTATGCCACTCTGTTTGTGAAATGAGCTTGCCGGCTCTGTCCTTGAACGTTTCAGTGGTAGCCAGTGAAAATTTGGCTACTGCAATATTCCCTTCCAGAAACTGTACATCCGGATCTCTGCCCAAATTGCCTATCAGGATTACTTTATTAACACCTCTCATAGTTGTAGGTTTTTTTAGTCTATTGTTAAAAAGTTCTTCTTTTAATAAATAAACAACCTTCTTAAAGTTAATATTTTTTTCCAATCGATAGGGAAAAATTTCTTACTGGCAGCAGGTTAAGCCGGATTTTGTTACCAGGCACTATTCCTAAAGTGCCTTAACACTTAATGTATATTTTTATTCTCTATGCGTGTTCACTAGAATAATTGCAGGTGATTACTTTCCAGAAAAGTGGTGATGGTCTTGGGAAAGGCATAGCTATTCAGGCTGTTGCGGGGTACCAGGGTATACCCGGGGATGGCCGGCGCCTTCTTCACGGTGATGCTAATGAACTGGCTGTGAATGGTTTGATGGGTGAGTTGTTGCTTAAATGGAGCAGACACCCGGTCTATTTCGAAAGGCATTTTTCCCAGCAGCGGTTCAAAGGCTCCGGACGATTGCAGCGCGGTGATGTCCGACGGACCAGCTGTTTCAATGAGAACAAACTCATGCAGGTTTTGCCAGATATCGCTATCTGTTCTTTTGCGGATATATATACCTTCCTTATAATGAACTAGGAGATAATTGAAATATCTTTTTTTGATCAGGAGTTTTTTTGTTTTTACCGGGAGAAGTGGAACAAGTTGTTCATGCAGGGCCACGCATTTTTTGCGGAGCACACATTCCCCGCAAAGGGGCTGCTGGGGCTTGCATACCACTGCGCCAAAGTCCATGATACTCTGGTTATATTCAGCAGAGTGGCCTTGCGGCAGCAGTTCCTGGGCAAGCACATCGAACTGCTTCTTTCCCGCGGTGCTGTCGATCGGCGTTTCAATCCCGAAATAGCGGGAGAGGACCCTGAAAACGTTGCCATCCAGCACGGCGTAAGGAAGATTGAAGGCAAAAGAGGCGATGGCTGCGGCCGTATAGGGACCTATTCCTTTAAGCGCTTTAATCTGTTCATACTGGTCGGGGAACTTACCTTGATAGGTAGCCGAAATTTCCCTGGCGGCTGCCAGCATATTTTTACAGCGGGCATAATATCCCAGTCCCTGCCATAAACGGAACACTTCTTCATCCGGTGCGACAGCCAGTTTTTCAACAGTGGGGTAGTTTTGAATAAACCGCTCATAGTATGGCCAGCCTTGTTCTACGCGGGTTTGCTGGAGAATGATTTCAGATAACCAGATCCGGTAGGGATTTTTTTCACCCTTCCAGGGCATGTTGCGGGTATTCGTTTCCCGGTTCCATTCCAGTAATTTTTCGGTAAAAAATTGTCGGGGTGATATCATTTATATATTATTTTAATAAAATTATTTAGTATATTGATATGGCAAATGCTGTACAAAAACCCTATGAGGTATACCGGATACCTATTTCCGGGCCTGCAAATAAATATAATTTATCGCCAATACCAGTTATAAGAAAAAATGATAAAATTTATTTGCTTAAAATTCAGCAATTAGAATTTTTAAATTAACTTTGAGAGTAAAGTAATCCTCTCGCTTTCATATGAGAAAAGCTGATTTAATTAACAACATTGCTGAAAAAACCGGCATCCCCAAAGTTGATGTATTAGTCACACTTGAGGCCATGTTTAAAGAGGTGAAAGAAGCTCTTGCTAACGGAGAACATATTTATATCCGTGGGTTTGGAAGTTTTATCACAAAAAAACGGGCCGCCAAGATTGGGCGTAACATCAAGAAGAACGTAGCTGTGGAGATCCCCGAGCACTTTATTCCGGCATTTAAACCTTCGAAAGAATTTGTTGCTGAAGTAAAGAAGCTCAAAAGTTCTTAGTTTTGCAGCCTAATAATTTAGGCGATGCAAAAATCACAAGTTCTTCTGGTGGGTGCTGCGGTAGCACTATTGGTGATATTATTCGCCTTTGGCCGTACTGTGCCCCGGTCAGAAAAGAAACCTATGTCATCTGCCGCCCCTATGCAGGGTGGACAGGATGTAGCACCTATTGCCTTCTCCGAACTGCTGGAAACAGCTAAAGGGAAAATTCCTGCTGAAAAACTTTTACAGGTAAATACTATTGAAACAAATGTTGTCCGCGGGGATGTGAAAACCCAACAGATAGCCGCGTACCATCAATTGTACAACACCTGGGACAGCCTCAACCAGCTGCCCGTAGCCGCATATTATCTTGGCGAAGCCGCTAAGTTGGAAAATTCCGAAAAAAGCCTCACCTTTGCAGCCAATTTATTTTTGGCCCACTTGCAACATGCAGAAGATCCGCGCGTAGCAAAATGGGAAGCCCAGCAGGCAATCACTTTGTTTGACCAGGCGATACAATTGAATCCGGCAAACGATACGCTGAAAATATCACAGGCCATGGTGTACATGAACACCGGCGAACCTATGACCGGCGTAGCAAAGCTGAGAGAAGTCGTTGCAGCACACCCTGATAATATTGATGCACAGGTTACTTTAGCTAACCTGGCTATTACATCAGGTCAGTACGATAAAGCTATCGAAAGACTGGAAGGCGTTGCGAAGAACCACCCGGATAACGCAAAAGTGTTATTTGTGCTGGCAGAATCGTACAGAAGCAAGGGAGATAAAAAGAAAGCGATTGAACTGTTTGAAAAAAGCAAACAACTCATGACCGATCCGGAACTGAAGAAGGAAGTAGATAGTTATATTAAAAGTATTCAATAATATTATTTTTCAATCATTTAAAAAAGTATCAGCGTATGCCTTGCGGTAAGAAAAGAAAAAGACATAAAATTGCCACTCACAAGCGTAAAAAAAGACTGAGAAAGAACCGGCATAAAAGTAAGAAGAAATAATTACTCCAGTTTCCCGCCATTTATACTAACAAGGTATGCTCCCGGCGCGGTGGTCGGATAAAAATTTTCATATATCCTGCATGATTCTAGCATTTACTTCTTAAATTGCTATAGTCATGCAGGTTGTTTCCATAGATCCCGCAATTGAATTCTCCGGACATTACCTGCAGTGATCGCTGAACCCTTAAGCAATCCATTCATCACGAACGTGAAGAAATACGCTAACTTTATAGGTGAGCTATTGTTTTGGTATGCAGTAAGCTGTTCTTAAATAGCCGTGTGCATAGCATAAAGGTGAAGTTTTAAAGGTTAAAATTTTGGACGCTTGAATAAGGAACTTATTATAAATGCGGCTCCCACAGGGGTGGAAATTGCGTTACTGGAAGATAAGAAGCTAGTGGAGTTACATCACGAAAGTGGCAATCCTAACTTCTCAGTAGGCGATTTGTACCTGGGCAAGGTGAAAAAGCTGATACCCGGCTTAAATGCTGCATTTGTCGACGTAGGCTTTGAAAAAGATGCCTTTTTACATTACACGGATCTCAGCCCCTATATCCGCTCCATTCTTAAATTTACTTCAATGGCCATCAGCGATAAAACGCCCGATGGATTTGATTTTACCAAATTTAAAAATGAACCGGAAATAGTCAAGACCGGTAAAATTACGGATGTACTGGGCGGTAAACCCAATATCCTCGTACAAATTCTGAAAGAACCCATTTCTTCTAAAGGCCCACGCCTTAGCTGCGAAATTTCTTTACCCGGAAGATTTATAGTGTTAACACCCTTTAATGATATTGTTGCGGTTTCTAAAAAAATCCACTCCTCCGAAGAAAGAAAAAGATTGCAGAAAATCGTGGAAGCCATCAAAACGCCCAACTTTGGCGTTATTGTACGCACCGCCGCTGAAGGAAAGAAAACTGCAGAATTACACGAAGATCTGACCACCCTCGTTCAAACCTGGAAAAATATCCAGGCAAATCTCAGTGGAGGCGTAGCCCCGCAAAAGATCCTGAGCGAGCAAACCAAAACCGCCAGCATCCTCCGTGATCTGCTCAATGAGAGCTTTAACCGCATCGTTGTAAACGATAAAAATATCTACACTGACACCAAAACGTATATCCAAAAGATTGCGCCGGAAAAGTCTGATATCGTTAACTATTACAACAACGGTTCTCCCATCTTCGACAACTTCGGGATTACCCGGCAGGTGAAAGCCTCCTTCGGTAAAACCGTGAACCTCGACAGCGGCGTATATCTCATCATTGAAGCCACAGAAGCACTACACGTTGTAGACGTAAACAGCGGATACAAAAGCTCCAGCAACAACCAGGAACAAAATGCCCTCGCATCCAACCTGGAGGCAGCTGCTGAAATAGCCCGGCAATTAAGACTGCGCGATCTGGGCGGTATCATTATCATTGACTTCATTGATATGAAACTGCCGGAAAACAAGAAAGCTATCTTTGAAGCTATGGAGAAATTCATGGCCCAGGACAGAGCTAAACACACCATCCTGCCTATCTCGAAGTTTGGACTCATGCAAATTACCCGCCAACGGGTAAAACCTGAGATCACCATCTCCGTGGCAGAAGATTGCCCTACCTGCAGAGGAACCGGTAAAATCGGTGCATCCATGCTGATCCTCGAAGACATTGAAAAGAACCTGCAATACCTGCTTAATCACCAACACAAAGGCCTCACCATCCGCGTTCACCCCATACTGCATGCTTTCCTTACCAAAGGATTCCTGGCATCCAAACAATGGAAATGGTACTTCCAATATAAAAAATGGATCAAACTCAAAGCTGACTCCAATTACCATCTTACTGAATATCGCTTCTTTGACGCTAACGACGAAGAAATCAAATTATAAAAGAAAAGGTCCTGATACCATCAGGACCTTTTCTTTTTAATATCTGTAATCATCCCGGGCAGGACTGAAACTGTCGATGATCTTACAATCTTCCAACGCCCGCCCGCCATGCGGTGTATCCGGCGGAATCACCAGCGTATCATGCTGTTTCAGCGTATACTTCCGCCCGTCAAGGCTCATCTCAAAAGTACCTTCGGCTATATAAGTGATCTGCTCATGCGGATGCTGATGTACCGGCGATTCAAATCCCGCCTTTATCTCCCAGAAAGCCAATGTACTCTTACTGCCATGCACAAACCGGCCGTAATGCCCGGCAATCGTATTTTTTACAGGAATCGTATCCAGAGGAGCAGGTTTGTTCATTTCTATATCTTTTAGAGATTAAATATAACTGATACAGCAGATTTTAACAACGGTCTGAAGCGATAAGTACATATATTTCATACATTTACCACATAATACCCTTCTGATCCCAACAGTTTGATTGTCATGTTTGTTTTTAAGTAAATATTCAACATCCATTACGCTTATGACTATACGTCTCTATTCCTCATTGGCCTTACTGACACTAATTATTTTTGCTGCCTGTCAGCAGCAGAGCGGCTCCCGGAAAAGAACAAAAGCAAGAGATACTACTCACTATACCAAAGAAGAGTATATTGATCAGGCTCTCGACAGCAATTATGTAAATAATTTCCTGCAGTCACATTCATCGTATGACGCCTACGACGAATATATTCGCAACTTTTATCGCAAACGCGATTACCATTTTGCCTGGATTAATAAAGATGGTCTTACCGAACAGGCAGGCAACTTCATCAACATGATGAAGAACGATGCCGCCTATGGTATAAAAGATAGCAGCCTGATGAACCCTGACCTGCAAAGGCTCACAGATACCCTGCTGGTGAGTGATGTGGGGCTGAAACCCGGCGATACTGCTATTCCCCGCATTGAAATGCTGCTTACGGCGCAATTCTTTGCCTACGGAAATAAAGTATGGGGAGGACTCACCGCCGATTCCGCCAAGGACCTGGAATGGTTTATCCCCCGCAAAAAAATAGATATGGAGAGCCTGCTGGACTCTATGGTGAATAAAAAGAATAATGCTTTTGAAGACGACGAGCCGGTGAACAGGCACTATATCATGCTGCGTCAGCAGCTGAAAAAGCTGGCGCAGATTGAATCTTCCACCAAATGGGATTCTATTCGCACCACGCAGAAGAGCTTTAAAAAAGGAGACTCCTCCGAAGTTATCGCCGCCGTGAAAGAAAGGTTGAAAGCTTATGGCGACCTGAAAGAAGCCGATACCACCCGGCGGTTCACTGTTGCCCTGGACGCTGCAGTGCGTAATTTTCAGCTGAGAATGGGATTGAAAGAAGATGGCCTCATTAACAAAGGGGTACTGGATGCATTGAATACGCCCATACAGGACCGTATTCAAAAGATCCTGCTTAATATGGAACGTTTACGCTGGGTGCCATTAGAGCCCACTACAGATTACATCCTGGTCAATATCCCCCAGTTTAGAATGCATGTATATGATAAGGGAAAATTATCGTGGAGCTGTAACGTGGTAGTGGGCAAACCGGGCGCCAGCACGGTTATCTTCACAAAAGACCTGCGTTATGTAGTGTTCAGTCCTTACTGGAATGTACCTCCGGGTATCCTGGGCGGAGAAGTGCTGCCTGGCCTCAAACGTAGTGGCAGTGCTTATCTTGCCCGTCAGAATATGGAAATAGTGGGCGCCAGCGGTAAAGTTATTTCACCAGGCTCCATTAATTTCGCGAGGTATTCAGGCGCGAATTTCCCTTACATCGTTCGGCAAAAGCCTGGCGGTAAAAACTCACTGGGCAAAGTGAAGTTCCTTTTCCCTAATGAGTACAACATTTATCTTCATGATACGCCTGCACGTTACCTCTTCGGAGAAAACAAGCGTTCCTTCAGCCATGGCTGCATCAGGGTTGCGGAGCCTAAGCACCTCGCGGAATGGCTGCTGCGGGGAGATTCTTCCTGGACAGAAAAGAAAATTGATGAGGCCTTGAATGCAAACAAAGAGAAGTATGTGACGATAAAAGAGAAAGTGCCCGTGTTCATTGTATACTTCACCGCCTTTGTAGATAGCGATGGGCGGCTGAATTTCAGGGATGATGTGTATGGCCACGATAAGAAACTGGCCGCCTCTTTATTTGGTAAATAATAGGAAATGCAGCAGAGGGAACAACTGTTTCCTCTGCTGCATTGCTGTAAAGTTAAGCCCCTACTGCGATTACAGAGATCTCCACGTTTACGCCTTTCGGTAATCCAGACACCTCTACGGTTTCCCTGGCCGGAAAGTCGCTGGTAAAATAACTGCCATATACTTCGTTCACCTGCGGGAAATTTTTCATATCCGTTATAAAGATGGTGGTTTTTACAATGTGCTGGAATCCCAGCCCGGCTGCAGTGAGAACGGCCTGTAAATTCTTCATTACCTGGTGGGTTTCATCCACGATACCTGATTTGATCAGTTCGCCGGAAGCGGGGTCCAGGGCTATCTGACCGGATACATACAAGGTGTTACCTGCCTTCACAGATTGATTATAAGGCCCTATAGGAGCGGGCGCATTGTTGGTATTAATGATTTGCTTTTCCATGAAAACGAAAGTAAATAATAATTGAGAACGCACCAATGTATGGAAAGCAGATGTACTATAATTAATGATTCTTTATTAGGTTTGCCGAAATTTAACGCATGAATATCCTGGTAATAGCAGATGCGCAGCGCTTTGATGAATTGCAGGAGAAGGGAATGGCCAAGCATCATGATGTACAATGGAAAACAAGCCTGGAGGAAGTATTATCTCTTAAGCCTTTTGACCTGGTACTGGATCTTATTTTCGATGACCGGCCGGATCATGCGCAGGTGTATGCGAAAAATCTGGGTATCCCGGTGCTGGCAGGAATAGTGAAAACCTCCCTGACGGAAATCATTGGTCAGTATGCGTTTGAGCAGGGATTCAATATCATGGGCTGTAATTTTTTGACGGGGATGGTGAATATGCCGGTACTGGAAGTATCGGTGCTGGATGAAGGGCAAAAGGAAACATTGGATACCCTCATGTATAAGCTCGGCTGGCAGTACTTGCTGGTAGCGGATGCGGTGGGACTGGTAACACCGCGGGTGATCTGCATGATTATTAACGAGGCTTATCTCACTGCCCAGGAGGGCACTGCAACACCAGAGGATATTGATACATCCATGCGTTTGGGTACCAATTATCCTTACGGACCGTTTGAATGGAGTGAACGGATAGGCATCAAGCAGGTGTATGAAGTATTAAAAGCTATACATGATGCTACCGGAGACGACCGGTACCAGGTGGCCGCCTTACTGCAAACAGCCTACGAAGCGATTTAATTTTTCTTACATGGCACTTATACTGAATATAGATACTGCAACAACAATAGGCTCTGTGAGCCTTTCCCGCGATGGGCAGGTGGTACAAACACTGGTAAATGAAAAGCAGCAGGACCACGCCGCTACTATGATCGTGTTTGTTCAGCAGATATTGAAGGAGCAGGGAATTACTCCTGCGCAGCTGGATGCGGTAGCGGTAAGTGCCGGACCGGGTTCTTACACGGGACTACGTGTAGGCGTGGCCACTGCCAAAGGATTATGTTATGCCTGGAATAAGCCACTGCTGGCCATTTCCACGCTTCAGATGATGGCGCAGGGTTTAATCTCCGAAGTAAAAAATGAGCAGGCATTATATTGTCCTATGCTGGACGCCCGCAGGCAGGAAGTGTTTATGGGCTTGTATGATGCCCGTTTACAGGAGATCATGCCGCCACAGGCAATGATCCTGGAGCCAAACTCTCTTGATGGCCCCCTGGCGGCGCACCAGGTCTACTTTTTCGGTGACGGCAGCCCTAAGTGGCAAGTAATGGTATCTTCACACAAAAACGCTATTTTCACAGAATACGCGATAAGTGCCGCGCATATGGCGCCGCTGTCGACCCAGGCTTATGAAAAAAAGCTATTCGTTGACCTGGCTTATTTCAGTCCGTTTTACCTCAAGCCTTTTTATTCTCCTCAAAAGCCCTGACATATATCTTAGTTTTGTCATGGGAGAGTCAAATTACATCTAATTTGCAAGTATCCGGGGCATATATATGATAATTTAAGGTATGGAAATTTTTTTTATTGTGATAGATATTATATTTTTGTATAAATCGATTACCGCAGTTGTTGTCTAACTGTTTGCGAGTACTGTCCGTTGATCCCTTTCATTTCATCATTTTTTTAAAACTATTATGCGATGGAAAAAACATTATTAACTACCTCTTCTAATACTCTTATTATTTCTAGAGGTACCAATGAAAAAGACCAGATCAAATTGGATTACATTGCCGTAAAGAAGGCTGCTATGGTTTTACGTGCTATCAACCATAAGCTGCGCCAGCAGATGATTAAGCTGCTGGAAGATCACAAGAAAATGACCGTGACGGAGATTTACGTGAAATTGCGTCTGGAACAATCGGTAGCATCGCAACATCTCGCCATATTAAGGCGTGCTGGCATTGTAATTACAGAAAGAGATGGTAAGTTTATTCACTACACCATCAACAAGCAACGTATTGCTGAAGTGGCGAAGTTTGTGGAAGAACTTGTTGGTTAAAAGCATTGATCCGTGTACTACGGAAAAGTATTATATAAAAAAGTAGCCCCAGGGCTACTTTTTTATTTTGGTATAGATTTTATCCATAAGTGTACAGCCTCAGAAGTTGTAAATTTGTAAAAATCAAAAACCATGTACGTAAAACAATTGTACACCAGCTGTTTGTCGGAAGCGGCATACTTCATAGAATCCAACGGGATCGCGGTAGTGATTGACCCGTTGCGTGATATTGAAGTATACCTCGATCTGGCAAAAGAACGCAACGCCACCATTAAATACATCTTTGAAACTCATTTTCACGCTGATTTTGTTTCAGGACACCTGGAACTGGCAGAAGCTACCGGCGCCAAAATCGTATATGGCCCGGATGCAGAAACAAGCTTCGATGCTTATATAGCAAAAGATAATGAAGTATTCGACATCGGCGCAGTAACCTTTAAAGTGCTGCATACACCCGGCCATACGATGGAATCTTCCTGTTACCTGCTATCGGACGAACAGCAACAGCCGTATGCCTTATTTACAGGAGATACCTTATTTGTCGGAGACGTTGGCCGCCCGGATCTTTTCAGCGGCAACCTCACCAAAGAAGAGTTGGCCGGATACCTGTTCGATTCGCTCAACAACCGAATTAAAACACTGCCGGACACCGTAATCGTATACCCGGCACACGGCCCCGGCTCTGCCTGCGGCAAAAACCTGGGACCAAACACCTACAGCACCATTGGTGAGGAAAAAGCCACTAACTACGCGTTGCTGGCTACAGATAAAGATAAATTTATCGAAGAAGTGACCAGTGGCTTAGCTACGCCGCCATCTTACTTTCCTATCAACGCAAAAATAAACAAGGAAGGATACGATGCCCTGAAAGCCGTAATGGAAAAGGCAATGCAGCCGCTTACTCCTGCAGCATTCAAAGCAAAAGGTAAAGCCGGCGCACTGATTCTCGACACCCGTCCCGCTACTGAATTTGGCGACGGATATGTACCCGGCTCCATCAGCATTGGACTGGAAGGACGTTTCGCTGAATGGGCGGGCAGCCTCCTGCCGTTTGACCAGGACATTATCCTGGTTACCCCTGTTGGTAAAGAAGAGGAAACCGTGGTAAGAATGGCCCGCGTAGGTTTTGATAATGTGGTAGGCTACCTCGATGGTGGCTATCCTGCATGGGAAGCCGCCGGTGAAGCAAAAGACCTGATCATCACCGTAGAAGCAGATGAACTGGCAATGGACATCCCGCATGATCCCAACCTGGTGATCATCGACGTTCGTAAGCCTATTGAATTTGCGGATGGCCATATCAAAGGTGCACTCAATATTACCCTCGGTGATATGATGGACCCCGGAAAATTAGCTGACCTGGAAGATAACCACAACCTGTATGTACATTGCCAGGGTGGTTACCGCAGCATCATTGCCTGCTCTATCATGAAAAGAGAAGGCATCCACAATTTGCGTAACATAGAAGGAGGCTTCGCTAAAATGAAGGACCAGAAAGGATTACAGGTTGTGCAGGAAAAAACGGTATTGAACTAATTACCTTCATATTTTTAAACGGGACCGATAAAAAGAAGCACTGGCTTCTTCTTATCGGTCCCGTTTTCTTTTGGCGATTCCCTGCGTATTTGTTAACTTCTTGCTATAAAATTGTTTGGGCATGACGATCAAAACCCTGGCAATAGCCTCGCTGATGTTTATAAACATACTGATGTTTGGTTGTAAACCTTCAGATGAAGAACTAAAGGAAGAAGTAAATGAAAAGCTGAGTCATATTCCCGGCATCACTGCAGACGTGAAAAACGGCGTCGTGATCCTGGGTGGTGAAGTGGGCGACGAAGTGGCCAAATCGGCCGCTGAAGACGCGCTGAAAGGAGTAAAGGGAGTGAAGTCGGTACAGGATAATATCACCGTGAAAACAGCCGTGGTTGCACCGCCACCGCCATCACCCACAACAACAACGCCATCGCCTGCAGGACCTGATCCCGATGTTATTCTCAAACGCTCTCTCGACTCCGTTTACGCTGCCCGCAGGTTTACTAACGTTACCGTTACTGTTTCAGACGGGGAAGTCATCCTCAGCGGAGCCGTTAAAAGGAAAAACGTTCATAATATGCTGCAAATCGCACAAAAGTACTCCACGAAAAAAGTAACGAATAACGTACAGGTCAAGTAAGAAAGCCGGGTGAAAGCCTGAAGCAGCACAGGAGATAATCAGGTATCCATCTCCTGTAAAAAACTATTTTTTAATTCCCTTTATATTCATGTTTCCAGCGCCGGTGGCTCCATACCCACACTTCAGGTTGTTCATGAATATTTTTCTCGAGATATTTTACAAAGGCTTCTGTGATGGCGCCCTCGGGCTCCTGTTGCGGATTTTCAAAGGCCAGCTTCAGTGAAGCATGGTAATAACCTCTTTTTACTTTACGGATATCCACAAACACCACCGGGATATTACTTCTCCTGGCGCCCATTTCCGGGCCTTTGTAGAACGGCGTCATTTTATTGAGGAACGGGTACCAGTAGCAGCTGCGCGGATTACCGGGATTCTGATCTGCCACCAAAGCAATCAGGTATTGTTTGTTGGTCCATGCCCGCATGCTGTTGCCCATATCATTGGCAGGAATGAGAATAGTGCCGAATTTTTCCCTGAAATGACGGAACATCCGGTCGGCCGGCCTGCTCGTAAGCGGCATATATACTACCAGGAAAGGAAATGCCACGCCCTGCATGCAAAACAGGTTAGCCCATTCCCAGTTAAAGTTATGCCCGAGGTGCAGCTGGCAGCTTTTACCCTGTGCGTATAATTCATGCAATACCGTAAGATCGCAGCGGAAGCGTTTTTGCAGCTGCGCTTTACTCATGGTGAGCAGTTTGATGGTTTCCACCATCATATCGGTAAGGTTGTGATAATATTTTTTTGCAAGAAGGGTGAGTTCTTCCTTTGACTTATCCGGAAAGGCCTGGGTCAGGTTCTCCATCACTACTTTCCTGCGATATCCGATCACATGGTACACCAGCGCGTATAATACGTCGCTGATGAAGTAAAGCACCGGAAATGGCAATATGGAAAGGCTATAACAAAAAGCAAGCAGCAGATAATACATATTCCTGATGGTTGTAAATCCAACGCAAAGGTAATGAAAGACAGCCGTTTAGCTTACAGCACAATGTTTTGTACGAGATCGCTCTTAAACGGATAATCGGTATTGAAATGAAGTCCCCTGCTTTCTTTGCGGAAGGCGGCGCCTTTTACGATCAGGTAACCTGCAGTAATCAGGTTGCGCAGTTCACATAATTGCGGCGATACCATTGTTTTTTCGTAGAGGTCTTCCGTTTCTTCGTGCAGGATATCCATCCTGCGGAGGGCGCGTTGTAAACGTACATCGGTCCGTACAATCCCTACGTAATCGCTCATGATCTGCTTCAGCTCTTTCAGGCTTTGCGTGATCAGGATCATTTCTTTGGGGGCGCTGGTGCCGGTGGCGTCCCAGTCAGGCACATTTTCCTTAAACTCCAGCAGGTCTATTTTGCTGGTAGCATCCATAAAACAGCGGTGGGCAAATACCATTGCTTCCAGCAGCGAGTTGGAGGCAAGGCGGTTGGCGCCATGAAGGCCGGTGCTGGCGCATTCGCCGCATGCATATAAATTACGGATAGAGGTGAGTCCCCACTCATTGGTTTTAATACCGCCACAGCTGTAATGTGCGGCGGGCGATACCGGGATCATCTGATGGGCCACATCAATTCCTGCGGCTTTACAGGTTTCATAGATATTGGGGAAATGATGGATAAATTTCTCCAGGTCCATGTGCCGGCAATCGAGGTATACATGTTCTGTACCGGTGATCTTCATTTCGCTGTCGATGGCGCGGGCAACAATATCGCGCGGAGCCAGCGACAGGCGCGGATCGTATTTTTGCATAAAATCCTCTCCGTGGATATTCCGGAGAATACCGCCGTCGCCTCTTACTGCCTCGGTAATGAGGAAGGAAGGGCTTACACCCGGCTGGTAGAGGGCTGTAGGGTGAAACTGGATGAACTCCATGTTTTCGATACGGCCCTTTGCGCGGTACACCATTGCCACGCCATCGCCGGTAGCGATGTTGGGGTTGGTGGTGCTGCGGTATACCTGGCCATTGCCACCGGTAGCCAGCAGGGTTACTTTGGAAAGGATCTTTTCAATTTTATTGGTAGCGAGGTTTAATACATATACCCCGTAGCATTCTATATCAGGTGTGGATTTGGTAACCAGGTAGCCCAGGTGGTGCTGGGTGATGAGGTCTACCACAAAGCAGTGTGTGATCAGTTCTATATTCGGGCGGCGGTGGATGGCGTCCAGCAGCGCGCGTTCAATTTCTTTACCGGTAATATCCTTGTGGTGGATTACCCTGAAAACGGAGTGTCCGCCTTCGCGGCCAAGAGAAAAGTCGCCGTCGGCGTTTTTGTCGAAGTTGGCGCCCCATTCAATGATCTCATTCACTCTTTCCGGCCCTTCGGTCACCACGATCTTTACTATCTGTTCGTTACAGAGTCCGTCGCCCGCGATGAGCGTATCGTCTATATGTTTTTCGAAACTGTCATTCTCCAGGTCATTTACTACCGCTACGCCACCCTGGGCGTATTTGGTATTGGTTTCATCTTCCCGGCTTTTTGTGATGATGGTAATCTTTTTATCCGGACATTGTTGTGATACCTTGAGCGCATAAGTGAGCCCTGCAATTCCTGAACCGATGACAAGAAAGTCTGTTTGCTGCATAGTTAGACAAAAGTAAGAATTACCGGCTAATTTTTACCCGGAAGTACTCCGTACTGCCATACACCAACCCCCATTGTGCAAAACCATAGGTGAGCATCACCAGGATATCGCCGCCGGGAAACGGATGATAGAATTTGCCCACTGCGATCATGGCATCTGAAATGACGAATAGCATTGCGCCCACCAGCGCATACCAGCCCGTAGGTTGCCGCCGGAAATGAAAGGCATGCAGTACGCATTGCACCAGGAAGAAAAGGGTAATTGAATACGCGATAACGGGGATGGCTAAACCGCCCAGATAGGGTAGCAGGAAGAGAATGAACAGGATTATCACTGCAGCGTTCAGGAATATATACGGATACCGGCACAACGGTACCGGTAGGTTGCTGTATCTTATTTTCAGGAAGAAGATACAATACATCACCTGTGCAATGAAAAAGCTGCCGAGGCCCGGCAGGAAAAGATTTTCAAACAACAACAGGTCATCTCCCAGGGAAGAAAAAAATAATGCCAGCAACAAAAAAATACGGAAGGAGCGGGGCATTTTTACATTGGCATACAACACATACACGGCCAGTAAAATCATCAGCAGCGGCTTGGTGGCATACCGGTATTCCTCGCTGCCAAAGGCAATCAACAGGATATCAGCCAATAGTACAAGAAAATAAATGATCAGGTGTTTTGGGCGGAACATGGAAAGGGATTGTACCAGTAATTTACAAATATTCTGTTAAGTATTCAACAGGATATAAAACGTAGTACCGTTACCGTTAATACCCGGACTCATCACTTTTAGCTGCCCGCCATGCATTTGTATGATCTGTTGAGACAAGCTCAGGCCAATGCCGGACCCTTTCTTTTTGGTGGTAAAGAAAGGAATAAAGATTTTGTTCATGGCGTCTTTATCAATGCCAGGGCCATTGTCGGTAATTTCAATACATATCTGCTGGATGTTGTTAAGATACAGCTTCATGCTGATGGTCGCCTCAGGTGTATGTTCCAGGGCATCCATCGCATTTTTAACGAGGTTGATCAACACCATTTGCAACTGCGATATATCCGCGTGGATCTCCATATTTTCGGCGTCCGTTTCTACGGAAAACCGGATGCCTGCCTGCTTCATATCGGCCTGGAACAGGCTGCTCACGGAGTTTACCAGGGTCCTTACATTCACCGTGGTAAACTGTGGTTGCGGAAGGGTAGTATAATCGCGGTATGCATTTACAAAATTCATGATGCCTTTGCTGCGGCTTTCCACGGTTTGCAGCGCCTCGCGCAGGTCGGAAATGCCTTCCTGGTGTTGTGCGCCAGGGGCAATATCCAGGTCCACAATTTCCTGCATGGTACCAATCAGCGACACAATGGGCGTTACGGAATTCATAATTTCATGGCGCAATATTTTGGTGAGGTTTTGCCATGCTTCCAGTTCTTTTTTCTGTAGTTCCGAGTGGATATTCTGGATGGAAATAAGTTTGATGAGCCGGCCCTGTAACCGCACGGTAGCAGCGTGAATAGACAGTTGTTGTTCCTGCCTTGTTGCATACAGTGTTTTATTTCCCGACGACAATTCCATCAGTAATTCGGACAGGCCTGGATGAACCGTTTTCAGTTCGTGAATATTACGCAGCCGGTAGATGCCCATCAGGCGGAAAGCGGCGGGATTAATGAGTTCTATTTTCCCTTCTGCATCAAACGACAATACCCCGATGCTGATATGCTGCACAATGGTGTCGATATACTTCAGGTTAGCTTCTTTTTCTGCGCGGGTTTGCCGAAACGCCTCCAGTACTTCGTTGAACTGGTGATTGAGCATACTGAAGCTTTTGCCGAGCTTATTATCGGCGCTGAAGCGGATAGAAAAATCTTCATAGCGGATTGACTCGAGGAACAGGGTAAGTTTCCGGTTAATCCGGTTGAGATAATGATAAATGCCGTACAGCTGTATAAACACCAGCGGGATCAACAGGAATGTGAGTGGCTGCATACCGTGCATGAACAGCCAGATAGCGGCTGTGAGCGTGGCGGCCAGCAGGATGACCCGGAAGCTGATATTAATGCTGAAACGATTCATTGGAGCGCTTTTAGCTGTTTGGCTTTCAGTGATTATTAACCGCTGAAAGCCAACGGCTATATGTTATATTTTTCCAGTCTTCTGTAAAGTGCGGCCCTGCTAAGTCCCAGCTCTTTGGCGGCTTCGGTGATGTTGCCGTTGCATTTTTTCATGGCCTGGGAAATGATGTTGCGTTCCATTTCTTCCAGGTTATAGCCGGTGTCCATCGCCTGATCTGCGTTGTTATTGTTTTTTACAAATACATCCTTTGGCTGGAGGGTTTTTCCCTGTGATAGGATAACAGCTCTTTCCAGCGCATGTTGCAGTTCGCGGATGTTGCCGGGCCAGTCGTAGCGCTGCAGTTGCGTGATGAGTGATTCGTGCATGCTGTTTACCGGGCGTTTATATTTATCGCGGTACAGCTGCAGGAAGTGTTCTGCCAGCGGGATGATATCTTCCACACGTTCGCGCAGTGGCGGCAGGTGTACTTCAATGGTATTGATACGATAGAGCAGATCCTGTCTGAACAGGTGTTGCGAAGCCATGTGCGAAATGTTGCGATTGGTGGCGCAGATCAGTCTAACGTCGATGGGTATACTTTTATTGGAGCCTACTTTTGTAACTGACCTGTTTTGCAACACGGTAAGCAGTTTTGCCTGGAAGGGGATGGAGATGTTTCCTATTTCATCCAGGAAGATGGTGCCGCCGTTGGCTTCTTCAAAGCGGCCGGCGCGGTCTTCGCGGGCATCAGTGAAGGCGCCTTTTACGTGGCCAAACAGTTCACTTTCAAACAGTGTTTCGCTGATGGCGCCGAGGTCTACGCTTACGAAGGGTTTGCTGCTCCGGTTCGACTGTGCATGTATCTGGCGGGCCAGCATATCCTTACCGGTACCGTTTTCGCCGAGGATGAGGATATTGGCATCCGTGGCAGCTACCCTGGATACGGTATCAAATACGGCCAGCATGCCGGGGCTTTTGCCGATTACCTGGTTGCCCGGATGATGTACGGCAGCGGGAGGTTTATCCTGTTGGGCTGCACGTTTGTTATAGGCAGTTTGAATAGTGGCCAGGAGCTTTTCGTTTTCCCAGGGTTTGAGCACAAAGTCAACCGCACCGGCCTTGATGGCCCTTACCGCCATTTCCACGTCGCCATAAGCAGTGAACAATACAACGGCCGTTTCCGGTTTTATATCCAGGATCCGGTCCAGCCATTCAAAGCCTTCTTTTCCGCTGCTCAGGTCGCGGGTAAAGTTCATATCCAGCAGGATTACATCGTAATCGAAGTTGGATACGAGATAAGGGATTTTTTGCGGATTCTTCTCAAAATCAACCTGTTCGAAATGTCTTTTGAGTAACAGGCGGGCCGCACGTAAAACATCTACATCATCATCAACAATTAAAATCTTTCCTGGTTGCATGGTAGTCATATGCGAATGGTGAATAGGTGACAATATTAAACAAAGATTCTTTCAAACCCACAGCTAATTTCAGGAACTTTTAAAAGTGTCCGATTATGGACACCGCTTGTCCGGCAAAGGACGTTTTTTTAAACCATTTTTCCTTGAAAGTATTGCTGGTAAAAGGTTTTCAGCTTTGGCATGTGGATTGACTTTCTCCGGTCAGCAAACTTTTCGCTAAAGAACATGGATAGAAAATTAGAAAAGAAGTTTTGGAATAAAAAGCGCATCCTGATGATAGGTGGCGGAGCAGTAGTAGTAATGCTGCTGTTGTACACGTTGCTTTTTGCAGATCATAGGGCCACCCTGAATGTAGAAAAAGACAAGATCACTATCTCTACAGTAAAGAAAGGAACCTTTGACGTATATATTGCCGTTACCGCAGTGGTAATGCCCCTGAAAACCATCCGCCTGGATGCCATTGAAGGCGGATATGTAAGCCGCAAGTACCTGGATGGCGGTAGTATGGTAAAGGAAGGCGACTCTATCCTGCGGCTGGACAACCAGCACATGATGATGGACTTCGTAAACCATGAAACAGAGATCTACCGTTTACGCAACGAACTGCAGAATACCCGCCTGAGCATCCGCCAGCAGGAATTTACCATGCAGCAAACCATTTCAGACATTGACGCCAAGATAGCCGCTGCACAGGACCTGTACGACCGGAACAAGCAACTGGTGGAAGAAAAGATCGTGGCCCGCCAGGAATTCAACAAAAACAAGTTTGAACTGGAAGGACTCCTGCGTCAGAAAGATATCCAGCTGCAATCCCAGAAGTACCAGCAGGACAATGCCAAAATGCAGATTACCCAGCTGGAAGGCACCCTGGCCAGAACCCAGCGCAACCTGGACCTGATGCGGGAAAACCTGAACAGCCTGATTGTCCGCGCCCCGGTATCCGGGCAGCTATCTTCCATCGATGTGGAAGTTGGTTCCAGCATCACCGCCGGCCAGAATATTGGCCAGATCGATGACCTGAATGGTTTTAAACTACGCGCCGATATAGACGAACATTATGTTTCCCAGGTATTTGCCGGGTTGAAAGCCACCTTCGAATTCGATGGGAAATCTTACGAAATGCTGGTTACAAAGGTATATCCTGAAGTAAAAAGCGGCCGTTTCCAGGCCGATATGACCTTTCAAAAAGATACGCCGGAAGGTATCCGCCGTGGACAATCCTCTCCTATCCGCCTTGTATTGGGTAAGTCCGCAGAAGCTATCCTTTTACCGCTCGGCGGATTTTTCTCCGACACCGGTGGTAACTGGGTATACGTAGTAGATAAAAGCGGCAACCGCGCAGTAAAACGTAATATTTCGCTGGGCCGTAAAAATCCACTATATTTTGAAGTACTGGAGGGCCTGCAGCCAGGCGACCAGGTAATTACTTCTTCCTATGAGAATTTCGGAAACAAAGATGTTTTATCCTTTTAGTTCATCCATTTTTTTATATAAACTAGCATTTAAAATTAAAAACACATATGATACGCACTGTTAACTTACAGAAGCTGTTTACAACAGAAGAGGTAGAAACCACTGCTCTCAATGGTATTAACATGGAAGTGCAGGATGGAGAATTTGTGGCGATCATGGGGCCCTCCGGTTGCGGCAAATCCACTTTGCTGAACATATTGGGTTTGCTGGATAACCCCAGCGATGGCGAGTATCACTTCTGGGATAAGGAAGTAGCGCGTATGAGTGAAAGACAAAGGGCACAGCTCCGCAAAGGCTCTATTGGTTTCGTGTTCCAGAGCTTTAACCTGATCGATGAGCTCACCGTTTTCGAGAACGTGGAGTTACCCTTACTTTATCTGAAAGTTCCTGCCGCTGAAAGAAAGGTGAAGGTAGAAGAGGTGCTGGAACGCATGAATATTATGCACCGCCGCAACCACTTCCCGCAGCAGCTGTCCGGTGGTCAGCAACAAAGAGTAGCTATTGCCCGCGCCGTGGTGGCCAAACCTAACCTGATATTGGCAGATGAGCCTACAGGTAACCTGGACTCCACCAACGGGGAAGAAGTAATGAAGTTATTGCAGGAGTTGAATAACTCCGGCACCACCCTGATCATGGTAACACACTCCCCATATGATGCAGGGTTTGCACACCGTATTATCAACCTGTTTGATGGACGCGTGGTGACAGAGAATATCAAGGAGCAGTTTCATGTGTGATTTTTTTTCCGCCATTCTAAAACCACATCATGATGTTTCGGAACTATTTCAAAATTGCTGTTCGTCATTTACAGCGTCATAAGTTCATTACGGTGATCAATATCTCCGGGCTGGCTGTAGGCATGGCCTGCTGCATACTGATTACGCTGTATGTGCGCGATGAGCTGGGTTTTGACAGGTTCCACCATAATGCGGACCGTCTCTACCGCGTTACAACTCAAACTACCCGTCCCACAGGTAATACCGAACATGACGCGGCTACCCAGTTTCCTGTTGGCCCCAATCTGAAAAAAGATATCAGCAGCATCAAAGAAGCAGTACGTATTTACGCACCGGGAAATACCCTCTATACTGCAGGAGATAAAAGAATATGGGAAGAAAATACAGGCTTTGCCGATGAACCTTTCTTCCGGTTTTTCAATTATCCGCTGCTGGAAGGAAATCCGGCTACCGTTTTAAAAGAACCATACTCCATCGTATTAACTGCATCTGCTGCAAAAAAATACTTTGGAAATGAATCGCCCATTGGAAAACTGATAAAGGTAGGCAATGGTTACAGCTGCACGGTAACCGGTGTGGCTAAGGACTTTCCATCCAATACAGATCTCCGCATGACCATGATCATATCGTACCCCACCATGCTGAAAGAAGCATTAAAAGCGGGCACCGATATGGAAAAACAGTGGTTCATGTTTGGCAATAATGTTACTTATGTGCAGCTGGCAGACCACGCAGATCCTGCTAAACTTACCAAAGAACTGGCCACTTTTGTATCTACTCATATTGGTCGAATACTGAAAAAGCATAACATACAGTTTGCGCTGGAATTACAACCCATTCAGCATGTACATCTGCACCCGCAGGGCGATAAAGGAATAGATAATTCCCCGTTGATCTGGTTATACATTGCTATCGCGGTTTTCCTGATCCTGATTGCCTGTATCAACTTTATGAATCTCACCACTGCGCGGGCACATGAAAGAGCAAAAGAAGTGGGGCTGCGTAAAGTACTGGGCGCTGAAAGAAAAAGCCTTATCCTGCAATTTCTTACAGAATCACTGGTGATCAGTCTTATCTCTTTTATGCTGGCTATTTTGCTGGTAGGATTGGCGATGCCATTGTTTAATACTATTACCGGCAAACAATTGCTGTTGCTTTCTTCCGCAGATAGTTTTTTATATGCCGGCTTATTATTGCTGGTATTATTGGTGGGCCTGGTGGCCGGTAGCTATCCTGCGCTCTACCTGTCCGGGCTGATACCCGTACGCGTATTGAAAGGGAATTTTGTTACCTCCGGCTCCCGTGTGCTGGTACGCCGTGGATTAGTGGTGGCGCAATTTGCGGTAGCCGTGGCATTGATCATTTCCACGGTGGTGGTATTTTCCCAGCTCCGCTACTGGCAAACAAAAAACCTCGGATTCGATAAAGAACACCTCGTAAATATATACCTCTCCGGCGTGGATGGCGCCAAAGTTGCTTTCCTGAAATCCGCCTTCTTAAACCAATCGGGTGTGCAGCAGGCTTCCATGCATAATTTTTTAATGGGCAGTGGTGTGTTTAATAACAATCCGATAGTACGTGAAGGGGGAGATGATAAAGACGGCTTTGTTGCAGGAATCATTCAATCGGATTTCGACCTGCTCAAAACAACCGGCATCAAACTGGTGGCCGGACGTGATTTTGACCCTGCGCTGGCTACTGATTCTTCCGATGCCTATATCGTTAACCAGGCCGCTGCACGACAGTTAGGCTTTAAGGATGATGCAGTAGGCAAACGGATTGAGTGGCGACCCGGGTATATGGAAAGACATGGTACCATTATAGGAGTGGTAGAAGATTTCAATCTCCGCTCCCTGCAAATGCCGGTAGAGCCTATCGTTTACCTGGTAAGGCAGGATGAAGTAGCGATCATTACCCTGCGGCTTGCAGCAGGCGATCAAAAGACTATATTAAAACGTGTGGAAGCCGCATGGAACAGTATGATTCCCGATGTGCCATTTAATTTCACTTTTGTGGAAGATGATATACAGGCACAGTATGCATCTGAACGTACACTGGGCAAATTATTCGGTATCTTCTCCGGCCTCGCCATCTTTATAGCCTGTATGGGCCTCCTGGGATTGTCTATGCTCATTTCCCGGCAGCGTACAAAAGAAATCGGTATCCGCAAAGTGCTGGGTGCTTCTATTGCCAATATTTCACTGTTGTTATCTAAAGACTTTCTCAAACTGGTTTTGATAGGGATCTGTATCGCTTCTCCCATAGCCTGGTACGGAATGGAAAAATGGCTGCAAAACTTTGCTTTCAGGGTGCACGTGGAATGGTGGGTGTTTTTACTCACCGCTGGAATGGTGGTGCTGATTGCATTGTGTACCGTTAGTTTGCAATCCATAAAAGCGGCGTTAATGAACCCGGTTAAATCACTTAGATCCGAATAAACATGATTAAAAACTATTTCCAAATTGCCTGGAGGAATCTGAAAAGAAGCCAGTTTTTCGCTGCTGTGAATATTGCAGGATTGGCCTTTGGCATGGCGGTGTGCATGTTTATCCTCTGCTGGGTTTTAGACGAATATAGTATTGATAAGTTCCATTCAAATGGCAAGAATATTTACCGGCTGCAGGCGAATGTGGACTGGGGCGGTATACGCACCATGACTGTCACACCAACTGTACTGGCGGATGATCTGAAAAGTAATTTCCCGGAGATCATGGCGAATGTGAAAGTCCGGGTGACCAACAGCAATCTGCTGTTTAAAACAGCGCAGCGATCCGCGCTGGAAAAAAATTACATATTCGCTACCTCTAACCTGCTGGAAGAGATGGACTTCCCGGTAGTAGCAGGAGATAAGCATACCGCATTGACGCAGCCGGAATCTATTGTACTGACGGAATCATTTGCAAAAAAATATTACGGTACCACCGATCTTGTAGGAAAGATCATTAACGTGGAAAAGAACAAAGCGCTGCAGGTAACAGCTATCGTGAAAGATGTGCCCGCTGCATCGTCCATTCAGTTCGACTTTATACTGCCCTTTGCGCTTTCCCTGAAGCAGGATCCCTGGCTGTTGAGGCCGGGCAGCTACAGTATTTCTAATTACATGGTGGTGAAAGCCGGAACAGATATTCCCCGCCTCACCGCAAAGATGCAGCAACATTACGCTAAACTCAACCCTGGTAATAAGAATGAAGTATGGCTGCAACCTTTTGAAGATACCTATCTGCATGAAAAATATGAAAATGGAAAAGTAGCCGGTGGAAGAATTGAATATGTACGTTTGTTTTTCATCACGGCGCTTATTGTACTGGCCATTGCCTGTATCAATTTCATGAACCTTTCCACTGCACAGGCATCTAAAAGAGCCCGTGAAGTAGGCGTGCGTAAATCGATGGGCGCTTCCAGGCTTTCGCTGATGTTGCAGTTTACCGGCGAAGCAATCCTGATGTGCGCTATAGCGGCTGTTGCCGCAGCAGTAGTGGTGTACTTACTGATGCCGGTATTCAATAATTTTACCGGCAAGCATATTACGTTTACGCTGTCTGTTACTGTTAAGTACCTGGTGGGGCTGTTAGGTGTAATATTGATCACTGGCTTGCTGGCAGGCAGCTATCCTGCTTTTGTGTTATCGCGTTTCCTCCCGGTGAAGGTATTGAAAGGTGATTTGAGCAGCGGGAGCGGAGCTTCCCTGTTCCGGAAAAACCTGGTGGTATTGCAGTTTGTGCTCTCTTTCATTTTTATTGTGAGCAGCGTAGTGATCTACAACCAGATGCAGTACATCTACCACCGTAACCTGGGGGTTGACAAGGAAAATGTAATGTATGTGGAATTGGGCGAAGGCTTTGCCGCAAACCAACAGGCGATTGAGCAATCAATGTCGCAGCTGCCGCAGGTGAAGTCATTTACCTACAACAGTTTCCTGCCATTGTCTATTGGCGGCTCAAGTGCCGACCTGAGCTGGGAAGGGAAGCCGGATAAGCTGATTGTAAATACCGCGCCGCAGCAGGTAGGATACGACTATGTTTCCACCATGGGAATGACGATGAAGGAAGGCCGTGATTTCTCCCGGGACTTTGCTTCGGACTCCGCTGCCTATATCATCAATGAAACCGCCGCCCGTGTAATGGGAATGAAGGACCCTGTAGGAAAACAAATCAGTTTCTGGAAGGGGAAAGGCACCATCATCGGCGTGGTAAAAGATTATCATTTTGCCTCTATGAGGGAAAATATTTCGTCGATGGTGATGATGCTGGAGCCGAAAGATAATAATTACATGATGATCCGCCTGGCAAAAGGAGAAGTTTCCAGCCAGGTGGCCGCAGTGGAAAAAGTATTCACTACGCTGAATGCCGGCTACCCGGTAGCCTATCACTTCCTCGATGAAACTTTTGATAACATGTACAGGTCGGAAACGATGCTACGTAAACTGGCGCAGGTATTTGCGGTAGTAGCGGTAATGATTTCCTGCCTGGGGCTGTTCGGACTATCTGTTTTTACTGCGGAACAGCGCAGGAAGGAAATTGGTATCCGGAAAGTATTAGGTGCTTCCGTAATGAACGTTACCCGTTTGCTTTCAAAAGAATTCCTGACCCTGGTGATCATTGGTATCTTACTGGCCACGCCTATCAGCTGGTACATGATGAATAACTGGTTATCCGGATTTGCATATCATACAAATTTATCTGCCTGGATCTTTATCATTGCTGGCTTACTGGCAGTGGTGATAGCCCTGGCAACTGTGAGTTTCCAGTCGGTGAAAGCCGCCATGGCCAACCCTGTAAAGTCTTTAAAAGCCGAATAATTTAACGTATATGTTTAAGCGTTATATCGTCATAACATTCAGAAATCTGCAGCGGCAAAGGTTGTTTACCTTTATCAACATCGCCGGGCTGGCTGTGAGCATGACAGTATGCTTGATCGTATTGATATCTGTCAGGGAAAATTTCAGTTATGATAATTTTCATCCTGCTGCTTCGCGTACCTGGAGAATCACTACCCATGCACAAACGCCGGATGGCAGAAAATATCATATGGCCAGTGTGCCATTACCAATGGGAGCGGCATTAAAAAATAATTATGCTGCCGTTGAAAATGAGGCCACCTTATATGGTGCTTTAAATGGAGACGGGAAAATAGATAAGAAGAAGATCCATATCTATGGTGCATTTGCTACGCCTTCCTTTTTTGAGGTGTTTGGCTTTAAACTGGCTGCGGGCAATCCCCGCACCGCCCTGCTTACGCCCAACAGCATTGTGCTTACCGCAGAAACCGCCCAACGGTTTTTTGGGACCACTGATCCAATGGGAAAGGTAATCCTGTTCGATCGCTTTGGCAGCTTTATCGTTAGTGGCGTAATGGAACCTGCTCCCTCCAAATCCCATATCGATTACGAAGCCTTTGCGGCAATGTCGTCCGTGCCTTTACTGGAACAAAGCAAAGTATTGCCGGATAAGCTGAATAACTGGGACCAGGTACAGAGCAGCTACACCTATGTGGTGCTGCGCCGCGGCGAAAAGGTATCCGCCCTGGAGTCGGCGCTGAAGGACCAGGCCCATCGCTACGACGGGCTGGTGCAGAAAGGGCAGGGCAGCATGGCTTTCGAACCACAGGCACTCGGCAAAATCACACCGTCGCAGGAGCTGATGGACGATATCGGCGGTACACCGCCCTGGGGCAAATTACTCGCGGAAATAGGCGTAGCGCTGGGACTGATTATCTGCGCCTGCTTTAACTATACCAATTTATCTATTGTACGTTCCCTGCAGCGGGCTAAAGAAGTAGGCGTGCGAAAGGTAAACGGTGCCCAGCGCTGGCAGATATTCCTACAGTTTATTACAGAATCTGTGATCATGTGCATATTGTCGCTGATCATGGCGGTTTTACTGCTGATGCTGATGCAGTCCACTCATTTCAGCGGATTACCTGTTCCTGATAACAACCTCCTCGAACCCAGGCTGCTCCTGTTGTTCCTGTTATTTAGCATCGTTATTGGCATAGTAGCCGGGGCTATCCCGGCATGGGCTTTATCCGCCTTTCAGCCGGCTAAGGTGTTAAAGAACCTTATCGACATTAAACTTTTTGGCGGATTGGGATTGCGGAAAACACTTATCGTCATCCAGTTTTCCTTATCGTTAACTGCGATCATCTTCCTGGTCACCGTTTATCGTCAGTTCCATTACAAAGCCATTAAGGACATGGGCTTCTACCGTGAAGATATCCTCAATGTTCCGCTGGCAGATGTGGACTTTCAACGGATGAAGGAACGCATGATGCAATTGAAGGAAGTGACAACGGCAACAGCCAGCTCCGGAACATTAGGCATGCCAAGACATTGTAACTTCTGCGTTATCCGTACCGGCGACAGCAAAGACAGGATGGAGTTTGGCTATTATGCCGGAGATGCGGACTTCCTCAAAGTAATGCACCTGAAACTATTGGCGGGCACTACTTTCCCTGAATCCGCTTCTGCTGAAAAAGAACAATATATTATCGTCAACGAAAAGGCGGTTAGTATAATGGGTATAAAATCACCGGCAGATGCTATCGGAAGAACACTGTTCCTGTCGGATTCCCTTCCCGTAAGCATTGTTGGTGTAGTGAAAGATTTCAACTTCCAGCCGATAGAAGTAAATATCCGCCCGATGGCGATCCGTTTTGCTCCCAACGAATTCCGTCAGCTGCAATTAGCGATGCTGAAAGGAGATAAAGAGCAGCAGGTAGCGGACGTAAAAAAAGTATGGACAGCCATGCATCCCGGAGAAGTATTCACGTCGGAATGGATGGATGAACAACTCCGAAGCCGGAATGGGAGAGAAGTAATTTCCATGCTGGGTTTCCTGGTATTCATTACCACCTTGATAGCTGCATTAGGGTTGCTGGGCATTGTAGCCTACACCTCTTTTACCCGCAGAAAGGAAATTGCTATCCGCAAAGTACTGGGCGCCAGTGCAGCGGGGCTATTAATGCTGTTGTCTAAAAGCTATATAAAATTAATCGTCATAGCAGGCTGTATTGCCCTGCCACTGGGATATATAGGCAGCCTGCTTTTCCTGCAGATATTTGCTTACCGGGTAAGCACGGGCATTTTGGCAATGCTGGGAAGTTTCCTGTTCCTGGTATTCCTGGCACTGATTACCATTTTTTCACAAACCTGGAGAGCTATTGAAGTGAATCCGGCAGATAACCTGAGAAATGATTGACTATGCTGCTATTCAACTACATAAAACTTGCCTGGCGCAATCTTGCAAAAAGAAAGCTGTACAGCTTCATCAATATCGGTGGGCTGGCAGCGGGTTTGTGCGCCTGCATGCTGATTATGTTGTATGTAGTGCATGAGCTGAGCTATGATCGTTTTCATAAAGATAGTTCCAGGATTTATTCACTGTTTGAGAAGATTAAACTGGAGAAAGATACGATGCAGCTGGAGCGTTTTAACGCAACAACGGCAGCCTCTATCCAGCAACAGAACGCGGCCGTGGAGAGTTATATCCGCATGGGCAACCTCGCCAGCGAATCCATTATCATGCAGAGTGTGGCCAATCCCAATATTAAAAGCGAGGAGCGTGACACCTGGTTTACAGACGCCAACTACTTCAGCTTTTTCTCTTTCCCCTTGCTGTTCGGTGATAAGAATGAGGTATTGAAGCAGCCTTTTACAGCGGTAATTTCGGCTTCCATTGCCAGGAAATATTTTGGAAGTACAGATGTAATAGGAAAACAGCTGCGATATAATGGCAAGTACATTTTCCAGGTATCAGGAGTAATGGCCGATGCACCTTCCAATTCCAGTATCCAGGCTAATATACTGTTGTCGTATTCCAGTATGGCCGGCATCGAATCAATGAGGGAAATTATTTCCGGCGAACGTGGATTTGCCGGCGTCTTTTTTAAAGTGTTCCTAAAGCTGGATGATCCCGCTCACGCAGCCGCCGTAGTACAAAATATCGACCGGCTGATAGCTGCTCAGTTGGATCAGGGGAGAGCGGTGATGGTACCCATCACCCGGATGCATACTGATGCTAATTTCAGCCCGGGGTTTAATCTTCGATATCTGAAGTTGTTTCCCCTGGTAGCAGCGCTGATCCTGCTGATGGCATTGATTAACTATATGAGTCTTTCCACCGCCCGGGCAACGATGCGCGCCCGTGAAATAGGGGTGCGGAAATCGCTGGGCGCCGATCATAAAAGCATTGCCAAACAATTTTATGTAGAATCGGCCCTCTATGCTTTCCTGGCATTTTGCCTGGCGCTGTTGTTGTGCCAGTTATTACGCCCCTGGTTCTTCAACCTGCTGCAGCTGAAGGTGGATGTAAGCTTTCTTTACCACCCGGTAGTACTCATGATTTATGTGCTGTTATTGCTGATCACTATTTTACTGGCAGGCAGTTATCCTTCGTTTGTTCTTTCCCGTTATAATCCTGTTTACATTTTGTCGGGGAAGATGAGTCGCGTAAGCGGCGGCGCCTCCGTAAGGAAAGTATTAACGGTATTGCAGTTTGGAACCGCAGCAGTGCTCATCATTTGCAGCATTGTTATTAACCGGCAGCTGTATTTCTTCCGTCATGCTGCAACCGGCATCAATAAAGAGAACGTGGTAATGCTGCCATTTCAGGGCTCTATGGGGAATCACTACCAGGCTTACCGGCAGCAGGTGGCTGCTTTGAATGGTGTGCAGCAAACGGCTACAGCCCGTTATCCGTTGTATGGCGGTTACGATATGTGGTTTGTGATGGGAGAAGGTAACCGTCCGCCAATGGCGTTGTCTATGCTCAGCATGGATCATTCCCTGTTTGGGTTAACAGGACTGCAATGGAAATTTCCGCCGGCAGATTCCACACAGCTGGGCATGCCGGATAAAATAGTGCTGAATGAATCTGCCGTGGAAAGCTTTGGTTTTTCGGGATATCCGTTGGGGAAGTATATAAATTTAGGAGATAAGAAGGTAGAGGTGATTGGCGTAGTAAAAAACTTTCACTATAAATCATTGCATTCAGCCATCACCCCGCTGGGCATAAATGTGGAGAAGGATAATACCGCTTTATGGGGCGCTAACAGCCCAGGATGCATGTTTGTAAAAGTGGCGCCAAAACAGAATATGCCTGCCCTGATGGCGAAAATACAAAAGATATATGCTGCGTATGATATGCAGGAACCTTTTGAATATACCTTCCTGGATGAAGCATTTGGCAGGTTGTATACTGCGGAAGACCGGCTGGCCGGGATCTTTGGCTGGTTTACGGTACTCACCGTGCTGATATCGGCACTGGGATTACTGGGACTGGCAGCCTTTTCGGCTGAGCAGCGTACACGCGAAATTGGCGTGCGTAAAGTATTGGGCGCCAGTGTGGCGCAGATTACCACCTTACTGTCGAAAGAATTTATCCGGTTAGTAGTGATCGCATTAGTGATTGCCTCACCGGTGGCGTGGTACCTGATGCGGCAATGGTTACAGCAATTTGCTTTCCGCATCGATCTGCAACCCTGGATGTTTATATTGGCTGCCATTATCGCCGTAACAACAGCGTTACTGGCCATCGGCCTGCAAACCGTAAAAGCCGCCGTCGGGAACCCGGTAAACGCATTAAAAATTGAATAACAAGTGAACAGCAAATCAGAGTGTGTGTCTACACGCCCTGCTTTTATTTTTATCACTTTAAATATAACCGTATGTTAAAGAGCTATTTAAAAATTGCCTGGAGGAATTTGCGGAAACAGAAAGTGTTTGCTGCGGTTAACATCGTGGGAATGAGTACCGCATTATGTGCTGCATTGCTTTTGTCTCTTACCGCATACCGGGAATGGACCTACGATAATTTTCATAAAAATGGAGAAGATATATACCAGCTGATTGGCGTGGAAGATACCGGAGGCCAGGTAAAAACAGGCGCCAGTATGTCGAAGCCACTGGCAGTAGCTTTGCAGAAAGAAGTACCGGGAGTAAAGTATACCACTTTTATAGCCGGGTATAACGTGCCTGTAAGATATGGTACCAACCACTATTACCTGGGTGCGCAAATGGTAGACAAGGATTTTCTGAAGATGTTCACCTTTCCACTGCTAAAGGGAGATAAGAATAGCGCACTGCAGCAGCTGAACCAGGTGGTGCTCACAAAACGCGCTTCCGGCATACTGTTTAAAGATACCGATCCGGTAGGCCAAACGGTGGAACTGAACCTGGGCGGTAAATGGCAGCCTTTCATTGTAAGCGCAATAGCAGCAGATATCCCCGATAATTCTGGAATGGGCTTCGAATTACTCACACGGTTTGAGAATGAACCGGAGTATAACATCACCAAAAACGATTGGAGCGCCTCTAATTTTCCACTGTTTGTTCAGTTGGAACCTGGCGTCAGTAAAACTTCTTTCGAGAAAAATATGAGTGTGGTGGTGAACAAATATTATAAAGGGAAGATAGAAGACCTTCAAAAGAATGCGGGTGGCGTTAAAAATGTATTTTACCTGAAAGGATTGCCGCTGAAAGATTTTCACCTCAATGCAGAGAGTACTTTTTACAGTGGCCTGAATAAATTTTATCCCTGGCTGATGATCATCCTTGCTACGCTGATCATCAGTATAGCCGCTATCAATTTTATAAATCTTTCCATTGCCAGATCCTTTGCCCGCAGCGGTGAAATAGGATTGCGGAAATCGCTGGGTGCACAAAATGGTCAGCTGCTGCTGCAGTTCTGGGCAGAAGCTTTTCTCCTGTGCTGCTTTGCACTGGTACTGAGCCTTGGCCTGATGATCCTGCTGCTGCCTTATTACAACCAAGTGTTTGGGCATCATATTGCATTGGGCATCTTCCGTAATATTTGGGTGTTAGCCGGCGCCATTGCCGGTTTCTTCGTGATCACATTACTGGCAGGTGGTTATCCCGCCTGGAAAGTAGCGCGACTCAATATCCTGGAGGTGCTGAAAGGCAAGCTGGGTATGGGTAAAAGCAGCGGGGTGCGCAACGGGCTTATTATAGTACAGTTTATGGTAGCAGTGGTGCTGATCAGCTGTACCTCCATCATCTGGCAACAGCTTAATTTCATACAGTCGGCCCCGTT
Organism: Chitinophaga sp. W3I9; assembly: GCF_050434025.1. Lineage (NCBI taxonomy): Bacteria > Pseudomonadati > Bacteroidota > Chitinophagia > Chitinophagales > Chitinophagaceae > Chitinophaga > Chitinophaga sp. W3I9. Next base: position 486,363 of record NZ_JBNPWC010000001.1, on the reverse strand, counting down.
AGGATACAACTCATCCCAGGTGATCAGCATCCCGCTTGATAATGCTACGCCGTCTGATATCACTTCCATGAAAAACAGGCTCACAGAGCTGAGCGAAGTAAGAAGCGTGAGTGGCAGCATGTTAAACCTCGGGCTGGGAAAGGACGGGTCTTCCGGCAACTGGACCAGGGGCTTTATGTATAAAGATCGCCATGTTTCCACGCAATGCCTCGCAGTAGATTACGACTACGCCAAAACACTGGACCTGAAAATATTATCCGGCCGCGATTTCTCCCGGGAGTATGGAACAGACAGTAACGCCGTGGTGATCAATGAACTGATGGCGAAACAATTAGGCGTAACTGATCCTATAGGCGTAAGCTTCCGCATGAGCGAGGACGAGCCGCCGTTACACGTGATCGGCATGGTGAAAGATTATCACTTTGAATCATTACATAAGAAAATCAGTCCGCTGGTGATGATCATGAACGCTCCCCTGAATTATATCTTCGTTAAAGTAGAAACATCCAACCCGGTGGCATCACTGAAAAAGATCACTGCACTCTGGAAGGGAATTAATGAGCTGTCGGAAAGTGATCCTTCTTTCCTCGATGAAAATGCACAACGGCTATATACACAGGAACAACGGTTTTCAAAGATATTTATGAGCGGGGCGGTACTCGCCGTTATCATTTCCTGCATGGGATTATTTGCTATTGCAGTACTGGTGATGGCACACCGCAAAAAAGAAATCGGGATCCGTAAAGTACTGGGCGCATCAGTGAGTGGAATTGTGATGCTGTTATCGAAAGATTTTCTTCGCCTGGTACTCGTAGCCGTATTAATAGCCGCCCCGGCAGCCTGGTACTTCATGCATCAATGGCTGGAAGGCTTTGAATACCATACCACCATTCACTGGTGGGTATTCGGGGCAGCAGGGCTGATGGCGGTATGTATCGCATTCTTAACCGTGAGCCTGCAATCCGTGAAAGCCGCGCTGGCAAACCCGGTAAACAGTTTAACAAGGGATTAATATTAAAATATCACCTATGATGTGGCGTAATTATCTGAAAACAGCTTTAAGAAATCTGAAGAAACGTAAACTGTATTCGGCGATCAATATCACCGGTCTGTCTGCGGGCATTGCCTGTTTCATACTGCTGGCGCTGTATTTAAGGAATGAATGGACCTACGATAACTTCCATGCACATGCCACTGAATTATATCGTATCCGCTTCGACTATGGCGAGAAAGACCAGGAAGTAACCCACACCGCCCTCACCCCGAGCGGACTGGCGCCGGTGATGAAGGATTTTCCGGAGGTGAAATACATCTCCAGGGCCTATCCTTCAGCTACTACGGTGGCTTATGGCGACAAGGTAATGAACGAGAAGGGGTTTCTTTATGCAGATCCTGCTTTTTTCAACATGTTTTCTTTCCCGCTGATAGCAGGAAATGCAGCCACTGTTTTGAGCGGGCCCAATATGGTGGTACTATCTGAAACAATGGCCAGGAAGTATTTTGGCACCACGGATATAGTAGGTAAAACACTGAAGATTAATAACAAAAATGAATACCAGGTAACCGGTGTAGCCATAGATGCTCCTGCGAACACCCACCTGAAATTTGATTTTGTAGCCAGTTATGCCTCGCTGGGTAGGCAAGACACCTGGAATTCAGCCAATGATTACACCTACGTACAGATGGCCGGCAAAGCCACTGCCGGCGCGCTGCATGGGAGGTTACAGAACCTGATAAAAGAACAGATGGGGAGTGTTACCAGGAGTGGCGTTACGCTTGATTTTGTGCCGGAGTCCGTACCGGGAATTCATCTCCATTCTATTGCCCTTAATTCAACAGAAGCTGGCGGGGATATCCGCTATAATTATATTCTTACCATCATAGCCGCGCTATTGCTGCTGATTGCATGTATCAACTTTATGAACCTCGCCACGGCCCGTTCCGCGGAAAGAGGCCGTGAAATCGGTGTGCGGAAAGCCCTGGGCGCCGTGCGCAGGCAGCTGTTCTGGCAGTTCATTGCCGAGTCTACGCTGATCAGCTTTTGCGCTGTGGTACTGGGAATAATGATTGCGTTGGTATTATTGCCGGTATTTAACAATATGGCCGGCGTCACCCTGAAGCTCGGACTGGACAGCTATCACATCTACCTGTGGCTGGCGGGTGTCTTTCTTTGTACCACCTTTTTTGCAGGTACCTATCCGGCCTTGTTCCTGTCGGGCTTCCGGCCGGTACAGGTATTAAAGGGACGGGTTATGCACACTTCAGGTGGCAGCATCCGTAAAAGCCTCGTCGTATTCCAGTTTGCCGCTTCCGTGTTCTTTATCATCTGCACATTGGTGGTGAGCAACCAGCTAAAATATATTCAGCAAAAGAAATTAGGACTGGACAGGTCGCAGGTGTTGGTATTATCAGGAGAAAATTTTAACCGGCAGATGCTGGAAGCCTTCAAGGGCAGGCTGTTGCAACAGTCGGGTATCAAATACGTCAGCGCCTCGTACGACTCACCGGTATCGGTGGGCGGTGGCTACACTATTGGTAACCTGGAAGGAAAACCGGCGGATTACAGTATGAATATTACCGCGATCCCCGTGGAGAAAGATTACCTGCAAACAATGGGAATTTCATTGTTGGCCGGTGCAAACTTAACCGACGCGGATGTACAGGATATTTTAAAGGAAGATAAAGACCGGGTATATCATTTCCTGCTTAACGAAACCGCCATAAAGCAGTTGGGCTGGACGGCTGAAACGGCAGTTGGAAAACGCATGGTGATGAATGGCCGCGCAGGAACCATCAAAGGGGTGATGAAGGATTTCCACTTCGCCTCCATGAAAAGCAAAATTGAACCCATCGTTGTTTTCCCGGAATATGAATGGTTCGGGGAAGTGCTCATCAAAACTTCAGGAGATAACCAGCAGCAGGTGATAGCAGGGATAGAAAGGATCTGGAAGGAATACCTGCCCGCTGTGCCTTTCGGATATCATTTTATGGACGAAGACTTTAACGGATTATATAAATCGGAATTCAGAACCGGTACCATTTTATCAACCTTTTCTATTGTTATTATCCTTGTTTCCTGCCTTGGTTTACTGGGGCTGGCTGCGTTTACTGCAGAACAGCGTACCCGCGAAGTGGGTATCCGCAAGGTGTTGGGCGCTTCGGCCACCAGTGTGGTAGCGTTGCTGTCGAAAGATTTTATTAAGCTGGTGCTGATATCGCTTTGTATTGCTTCCCCGTTTGCCTGGTATGCTATGCATCAATGGCTGGAGGGCTTTGCCTATCACACCCGTTTACATGCAGGCACCTTTCTCCTGGCAGGCACTATCGCCATTGTAATCGCTTTGCTCACCGTGAGTTTGCAGTCGGTGAAGGCGGCATTAATGAACCCGGTTAAAAGCCTGAGATCAGAATAAACTAATCTGGATAACCGGAGCAGCTACTTTTAATTATATTGCTGAGCCGATATGCAGAAAATATCAACATAAATTAAAAACAAATTACCGATCATGATACAATTGCAGAAAATTTCCAGGCATTACCCGGTTGGATTCGGAAAAAATTATATCCTGAAAGATATCGACCTCACTATCAATGAAGGCGAGTTTGTATCTATTATGGGGCCTTCCGGTTCCGGGAAATCTACCTTGCTGCATATTATGGGTTTACTGGAAGAACCATCCGAAGGGCAATACCTGTTTGAAGGAGAGCGTGTGGACAGGATGAACGAGAAAAAAAGGACCCAGTTGCACCGGGGTTCCATTGGATTTGTGTTCCAGGCCTATCACCTGATTGACGAATTAACCGTGTACGAAAATATTGAAACGCCGTTACTGTACAAGAACATTCCAGCTTCAGAAAGAAAGAGCCGGGTGGCAGATGTACTGGACCGCTTTAATATGGTAGCTAAAAAAGACCTGTTTCCCAACCAGCTATCCGGCGGACAGCAGCAACTGGTAGGTATTGCCCGCGCTATTGTGGCCGAACCCCGGGTGATCCTGGCCGATGAACCCACCGGTAACCTGCACTCCGATCAGGCGAAAGTGATCATGCAGCTGTTTAAACACCTGAATGAACAAGATAAAATTACAATCGTGCAGGTAACCCACTCAGACGTGAATGCCACCTACGGCAACCGCGTTATCCAGATCCGCGATGGACATATTCAGCCATAAGAAAGGCGGATCAGTTTTAAGAATTTGTAAAAAAAAGATTATGTTGTACACTCAATTAGTGAGGTATACTGCCATACCTACTAAATTTTTGCCTTCTATCAAGAAGGGTGGAAAAGTATCATCACAATTATTATATTTTTGGAATGTTATGAGAATATCCCGAATAGCAGGAGTAATCCTGATTTTATTGTTTGCTAACATAACATCCGCTGATGCGCAGGATACGTGGAGTTTACAACGTTGTGTGGATTATGCCTTGCAAAATAACCTGACAGTTAAACAACAGGAAGTACAAAAACGCCTGGCAGATCTCACTTTACAGCAAAGCCGCCTGCAAATGATCCCCGGTTTCAGCGGGTCAGTAACAGGAGGGTATACGGATGGTAGAAGCGCCAGCCTGGGAGATAACCAGTATGTTAACCAAACCGTGTTTAACTCCAGTGGTAACCTGAATATGCAGGCGAACCTTTTTAGCTGGTTTTATCAGCAAAAAACAATTGCCGCCAACAAACTGGATGCACAGGCCAATAGCTTCCTGCTGGAAAAAGCCAGGAATGACCTCGCGTTTAACGTGGCCACTGCTTTCCTGCAGATACTGCTCAATATTCAAACAGAGAAAGTAAACGAAGAAAACGTCCGGCTGACCAATTCCAACCTGGATAATACCAAGAAACTGGTTATTGCAGGTTCCGTACCGGAAAGCAACCAGGCCGACCTGGAAGCGCAACTGGCACTGGACAGCAGTAACCTGGTAACCGCCCAGAACAACGTGACCCTGGCCATTCTCCAGATGAAGGCTTATCTCAACCTCGGATTTGAGATCCCCTTTAAACCGGATGTACCTGAAAATATTTCTTCCCTGCCATTATCTGCCTTGCAGGAAATGGCGCCGGAAATGGTGTACAGCGCCGCTTTAACCAACTATCCGCTGGTAAAATCGGATGAACTGAAGATCCAGAGCGCCGCCAAAGCATACCAGGCGGCCAAAGCGCAGTTGTATCCCAACCTGAGCATAAGCGGCGGCCTCAGTACCTACTACGCCAATAACTATTATGAGGATATTGCGCAAACAAAGGTGCTGCCGTTTCATGATCAGATCAGCAACACCTACCGGAAAAATATTGGATTAACGCTTAACATACCTATTTTTAATGGCTGGCAGCAACGTACCACTGTAGCCAGGGCTAAAATAAATGTATACAGCCAGGAACTGATCCGCGACCTGGATCACCAGAAACTCCGGCAGGATATTTATACCGCCCATGCCAATGCAATAGCGGCCTTACAGAAATATAATGCATCTGCCACAGGCGTAATGGCGGCCCAGAAAGCGTATGATTTTGCCACCAAACGCTTCAACCTCGGATTAATGAACACCATTGATTATATCACAACGCAAAGTAAATTGTATAATGCGCAGGTAAACAAGGTGCTTGCTCAATACGATTACATATTTAAAATGAAATTGCTGGAATTCTACCGGGATCAGAAAATATCACTGTAGCCGTTCCGGGAAATTAAATTGCTTTATGAAGAAGAAACAACTTTACTGGTTCATAGGCATACTTTGTTCACTCGTTATTTTGTTCCTGGTGCTTAAAGCGGCCGGGGTAATTGGTAAGGAAGAAGGACTTAAAGTTGCTGTAGACAATGCTTCTAATAGAAATATTATAGAAGTGGTTACCGCCAGCGGTAAAATTTATCCTGAAATAGAAGTAAAAGTAAGCTCCGACGTTTCCGGCGAAATCACAGACCTTCCCATCCTGGAAGGCGACTCCGTAAAAAAAGGGCAGGTACTGGCACGTATATACGCAGATATCTACGGATCGATGGTAGATAAAGCGGCGGCCTCCATGAGCCAGTCGCAGGCGCAGCTGGCCAACTCCGCTGCGGCGCTGAACTCCTTTAAGGCCCGTCTTGATCAAAACAAGGCTGCCTACAACAGGAACAAAGAACTCCTTGCCCAGAAAGTAATCTCCAAATCAGAGTTTGAAACAGCCGAAGCAACTTATCTCGCCTCCCTGGCAGATTATAACGCGGCTGTGCAACAGATCAACGGAAACAAGTTTGCCGTTGCCAGTGCGCAGGCCAACCTGAATGAAGCCAATAAAAACCTGGGTCGTACCACCATTTCCGCTCCCATGGGCGGTATCGTTTCCCTGCTGTCTGTAAAGAAAGGAGAACGCGTGGTGGGTACTGCACAAATGACCGGTACCGAAATGCTGCGTATCGCTGATATGAACACCATGGAAGTACAGGTAGACGTGGGCGAAAACGATATTCCAAAAGTAAAATACGGCGATACTGCCATTATTGAAGTGGATGCATATAACAGCCGGGAATTTAAAGGTATTGTAACACAAATTGCCAGCTCCAGCAAAGGCGCCGCCACAGCTACGGTAAGCACCGCATCCTCCGCAGAGCAGGTAACCAGCTACATTGTACATATCCGCATCCTGCAGGAAAGCTACCAGGATCTTCTTGATAAGAACAAGAAAACGTATCCCTTCCGCCCTGGTATGAGTGCCAGTGTGGATATTCAAACCAGGCATGTAAATAATGTACTGGCCATCCCAATTAACTCCGTAACTACCCGCGACGCCGATTCTACCAAAGGAAAGGACGACAAAAAGAAAGCGGCGCCGGTACAGGATAATACTACCCCCGGCTCTTCTGCCGATACCAAACCCGTGCTGAACGAGGTGGTATTTATACTGCAGAAAGATGGTACCGTTAAAATGGTACCCGTTAAAACCGGCGTACAGGACGACGCCTGGATCCAGATCACTTCCGGCCTGAAAGCCGGCGACCAGGTGATCAGCGCTCCTTATACCGCCATCTCCCGTACCCTCGAAAATGGCAAAAAAGTAAAAGTAGTACCAAAGGCCGAACTGTTTGAAGGGCAGGCAAAATAACGCAGTTACACAACTTTCATATAAAAAAAGAGGTCGTTTTTCAACAAAGAAAAACGACCTCTTTTTTGGTGTTTTCGCTGATCAGTTTTATCTTTGAAAAATGTATAAAACATTGATATACAATACGAGTTTCCTCGAAGCGCGTCTAAGCAGCACACCAAAACCCTGTGCAACAAACTGACTACCACCATCTTACCGATCAAGTCCACACCTCCACCTCAGCTCCATGTTATCTCCACATCAAAGGCATGTTCAAAGTATCTCCAAAGCATGGTAAAAGCAACTGCAAAGCATCACGTACATCATCTTCCCTCACTTCTTTAATTACCCCATCTCCAAAAGAAAAAGAATAAAAATCATGGTAATCAGCAAAATCAGCGGGAAAGACAACCTCCGCTTCAGCAAAAATGCTTTATTGCTTTTTAATTACATTGCATAAAAATTTGCATTGTGAGCAAGAGCATTGGAATTATAGGCAGTGGCAGCTGGGCTACTGCACTGGCTAAGATCCTGACAGATAACGGACATCATATACATTGGTGGATAAGGAATGAAGACACCATACGTCATATGCAGCTGCGTCATCATAATAAACATTATCTCACCTCCGTATATTTCGATACCAGCCTGCTAAGCCTCAGTAGTGATGTAAAGGCAGTAGTGGCGGCCTGCGATGAGCTGGTGCTGGCTGTGCCCAGTGCTTTTCTGGAAGATGTGTTAGGCATGTTACCCGCCGATGCACTGATCAATAAAGAGGTCATTTCTGCGATTAAAGGGCTGGTACCAAGTACCAACGACCTGATAGGAGAATATCTTCTCAAACAATTCAATTTACCGACAAGCCGGTATTTTACGATTACAGGCCCCTGCCATGCGGAAGAAGTAGCCAGCGAAAAGCTGTCTTACCTTACCTTCTCCGGCGCTCAGCTGGACACTACCCAGTCTATCGCCGATAAATTTACCGGCAGCTACCTGCAAACAATTGTAAACACCGATGTGATTGGCGTACAGCTGGCGGCAGTACTTAAAAATATTTACGCCATGGGCGCGGGTATTGCACACGGACAGGAATATGGAGATAACTTTCTCAGCGTATTTATTACTAACTGTTTCCGGGAAATGCAAAGTTTCCTCGAAAAATATGAGGAACAGAAAGCTACGGTGGCCGGAACGGAGCCGGTAGTGCATAATTACAGCGCCAGCGCTTACCTGGGCGATCTGTTGGTTACCTGCTACTCACTGCATAGCCGTAACCGTACTTTTGGCAATATGATCGGGAAAGGGTACAGCGTAAAAGCGGCCCAGCTGGAACTGAATATGATCGCAGAAGGTTATTACGCCAGCAAATGTATGCATGAAATGAACAGGAATATAGGGGCATATATGCCGGTTGCCCAGGCTGTATATGCTATCTTATGGCAGCAGGTGCATCCTTCAGAGGCATTCCTGTCCCTTGAAAAAGGGTTTATATAAAATGGCCGGCTGTTAGTCTTCCCGGGTTAACAGCCGTCTGCCAGTCGCTTAAAAATCATCGTAGTCCTCATAATTATCTTCCCCGATCTTCATAATTGCCCTCACATTCGGGAAATACTGCTTAATAAGACTGGCAATCCGGGTGAAAAGATACTCGCTTAACACCGGTCCCTCGTAATACTCAATCTCATTGGTCTCGTCCGAGATGATATATTCCGTGATATTACGGTCAATAATGGCTTGAAAGCGCCTTTGCCGTGGGAGTTTCCTCAAACTGATTTTGGTTGGAACACCATCTACATTAAATGTACATGCAATGTTTCGCATAACGGCGATTGGGTTTAAATGAGAAAATGGAATGGTTAAAATTTGCGCTTCACATGGTAGCTTGGGTGCTTACTTCAGCTAAAATAAGCTGAAATGGACAAAGAAACATTATTGATTACCAATTACGATAATAATGTTGCTATATGTATCCCGAATTACCACTATTTAGGGCAAATTGTAATACAATTATAAATAATTATGATTACATTGACTGTTAATCAAATGTAAATGGCCCGCCTTTATTTTATTCACGCCTTCTACCTGTGGATACGGGATAATATATGTAGAATTATTTCTACACTTTTTGATAGCCAAATCCCCTGAAACCTAATACAGCAGGCATTGGATTGATATTTGAAACATCCTATGTCCCGATCCGGAAAATTGAGGACCTGGTTACTTGTTAACTGCGTAGTATAAAATTTTTACCATGAAGATTAGAACCTTGCTTTTTGTTACTTCTTACCCGCCCCGGGAATGTGGAATTGCAACTTTTGCACAGGACCTGGTAAACGCAATGAATAAGAATTTTGCCGGTAATCTGAATATTGAGGTGGCAGCACTGGAAGAAGCAGGCAAACCTGCCAATATGAAAGAAATACCCGTTACTTATTCAATGAACCCGTTTGATATTGACGAGTGCATTGATTTTGCACAGAAAATAAATGAGAACGACAAAATAGATCTGGTTTGTTTTGAACACGAATTTGGCCTGTATGGTGGAGAATACGGTCATAACCTCCTGGCCATGCTTTCCTTACTGGATAAACCTTTCGTGGTACGTTTCCATACCGTGCTTCCTTATCCCGATCATAAATGCACTAAGGTAGTAAGCCTGATCAGCGCACTCGCCGCAAAAGTGATTGTAATGACACGCTCGTCTGCCACCTTACTGCAGCAGGTATATCATGTGCCGGCTGAAAAGATTGTGCATATACCACACGGTACACACGCGCATATCGTGGAAGATGTGGATGCGCTGAAGAAACAATACAATGTGGAAGGAAGGATGGTACTGAGCACATTTGGTTTGCTCAGCGAAAACAAAGGCATCGAAACAGGCATCAGGGCCATGAAGGATATTGTAAAACAATATCCCGGCGCCATTTACCTGGTGCTAGGGAAAACCCATCCCGTAGTATGCTCCCGTGAAGGAGAAAAATACCGCGAGTCACTGGAACAACTGGTACAGGAACTCGGCCTGGAAAACAATGTACGATTCGTAAATAATTATCTTTCCCTGAAAACATTACTCGATTATTTATCTCTTACAGATATTTACCTTTTTACGTCAAAAGATCCGCATCAGGCAGTAAGCGGAACTTTCGTTTACGCCATGAGCGCCGGTTGCGCGGTGATCTCCACATCATTTGTGCAGGCACGCGAAATGCTGGAAGACGGCGCCGGTTGCCTGGTAGATTTCAATAACCCGGAACAAATTGCTGCATGCGCGATACCGCTGCTCGGCAATCCGGAGAGCTACGCGCGCAGATGAGCCAGTCGGCCATTGAAAAAACACGCAACTCCATCTGGGAAAACGTGGCCATTGCACACATGAGCGTGATCAGCGAAGCACTGGCAGAAGACAAGATCCTGCCCAACCTGCCGCCGCCATACCTCGATCACATCGATCGTATGACCGACGAAATCGGTATGCTGCAGTTTTCCAAGCATGACATCCCGGACCCTGCTTTCGGATATACCCTGGACGACAACGCAAGGGCGCTTATTGCTACCTGCATGTACAGCAGCGAATTAAATTCCAGCAGCTTCGTCAACTCCCTGACCCGTAAGTACATCGACTTTATCGCTTACTGTCAGCAGCCTTCGGGGAAATTCCTTAATTATGTGGATATCGACCGTCAGTTTAATAAAATGAATGAGGAAGTAAACCTGGAAGACGCCAATGGGCGTGCTGTATGGGCGCTGGGGTATGCCCTTGCATCGCATCATCACCTGCCCTTTGATGCCGTGCAAGACGTATCCGCCATATTCAGCAAATGCTTCAACTGGATGGAATCACTGAAATCACCCAGGGCGATGGCATTCACCATCAAAGGACTGTATTATTTCCTTTCTTATAAACCCGGTGGCAAGGCAGTGGAAATTTTGCAACATCTGGCTGCAAAATTGTATGATCATTACAAACAGGAAGCAGATGAAACCTGGCATTGGTACGAATCCTATCTCACCTACGGTAACGCCGTATTGCCTGAGGCAATGATGATGGCCTACCAGGTAAGCGGGATTGATGCTTACCGCAGAACCGCGGAAAACAGCCTGACCTTCCTTTGCAGCAAAACCTTTACAGACAGTCATATGAAGGTGATCAGCAATAAAACATGGTACCACAGGAATAACACCCAGCAACAGGAAGATGGTGGCGAACAATCTATAGAAGTAGCCTATACTATGCTGGCTTTGAATACGTTTTATAACACCACAAAAAATAAATCATATTTGGAAAAGATGCGTTTGGCATTCAGTTGGTATTTAGGGAATAATCACCTGAAACAACTTGTTTATAATCCATTAACTTACGGTTGCTACGACGGACTGGAGAAAAATAATATAAACCAGAATCAGGGCGCCGAGTCAACTGTATGTTACCTGATTGCCAGATTATTAATGGAACAATGGAATAAACATAAGTATGTTACACCGAAACAAAACAGCCTGGCACCAGTCAAACTTGGCTACAACTGAGAATAACATGAAGTATCCCAGCATATTGATTATAGATGATGAGCCGGATATATGCAGATTATTGCAACTTACGCTTGTACGTCATGGATATAATGTGAAGTACGTGCATGAACTGGAGGCAGGAATGAAGTCAATTTTCAAACATCAGCCTGATCTCCTTTTTCTGGACATCCACCTGCCCGACGGATCGGGCCTTGAGGCTTTGCCGGTGATCAAGGAACGTTGTCCCACGTTACCTGTAATCACTATCAGCGCCTATGACAATGCGATGGAAAAGCAAACAGCACTGAAAGCCGGAGCCGCCTTTTTCCTGGCTAAACCTTTCAGTCTCAAAAACGTTGATGAACTGATCGACAGTATCAAGATAAAAAGCTGATAAGGCCCTCTTGGTTATAATCAGTAATTTTAACCAGCTATTCTGTTGCCAATTACCACTATATTAAAGAAGTATGAAAAATATTCTAATAATAGACGACGAAATTAATATCTGTACACTCCTGAGTAAATTTCTCGGGAAACATGGTTTTGATGTAGATACCACCATGACGGGTGGTGCTGCACTTAAAATGATGAAAGAAAAAACCTATGACCTTGTACTCTGTGATTACAGGCTGAAAGACACCGATGGTGCACAACTGCTGCAGGATATCCATCAGATCAATCCTTCAACCATTGTTATCATTATTACAGGTTACACAGATGTTAGAGTAGCTGTGGAAATGGTGAAAAATGGTGCATACGATTATCTTTCCAAACCGTTGTACCCGGATGAAATTCTCAACCTCGTACATAAGGCCTTCGCCCATAAAGAGGCGGAACAGGAAAGGCGCGCATCCAGACCAGTGGAGTCGGGCAGTGAACCCGAAGAAGTCCGGGAAACATTACTGTCCCGTAACCAGGACGACAAGAACAATAAATATGTATACGGTGAAAGCGAAGGTGCGAAGGAATTAATAAGACAAATCAAACTGGTGGCGCCCACCGATTACAGCGTCATCATTTTCGGGGAAACCGGTACCGGTAAGGAATCCGTGGCGCATCTTATTCACCATCACAGTAAAAGAAACCAGCAGCCGTTTGTTGCGCTGGATTGCGGTAGCCTCTCCAAAGAACTGGCCGCAAGTGAATTGTTCGGCCATGAAAAAGGCTCTTTTACCGGCGCTATCAATACCAAAATAGGCGCTTTTGAACAGGCACAGGGCGGCACCCTGTTCCTGGATGAAATCTCCAATTTATCGTACGATATACAGGTGGCCCTGTTACGCGTGTTACAGGAAAAGGTAATTCGCCGGGTGGGAAGCCTGAAAGAAATACCGATCGATGTACGTATCATTGTAGCCTCCAACGAAAAGCTCTCTGAATCCGTGCAGCGCGGTAAGTTCAGGGAAGACCTGTTCCATCGCCTCAATGAGTTCACCATTTATATTCCGCCTTTGAGGGAACGCCGCGAAGATCTGCCACTGTTCACTACCGCCTTTGTAGACCAGGTGGAAAGGGAACTGGATAAGTCATGCGGTAAAATTTCTTCTGAAGTATGGGACTGCTTCCAGCAATACAACTGGCCCGGTAATATCCGCGAACTGAAAAATGTGATCAGGAGAGCCTGTTTGCTTACACCTGAAACAGAAGATATTACCATGATTGCATTGCCGCTGGAAATGAAAGAATCTTTTAACCAGATCCCGGAAGAAGTACATGTTTCCGGTGAACTGGCGCTTCTTTCCAACGACAATGACCTTAAAACAGTAGCCCTCCAGGCAGAATACAATAAGATTATAAATGTGCTGAAAGAAGTGAAGTATAATAAAACAAAAGCAGCGCAGGTATTGAATATCGATCGTAAAACCCTGTATAACAAGTTACGGTTGCTGAATATAAATTATTGATCAAACAAATGTTTATTCCCTGGGAAACAGCCGTCTCCCAGGGAATAAATTATCCAATAGCAGGTATTGCAATCGTAAATACTGCTCCCTTTCCGGGCTCACTATCTACATGTATAGTTCCTTTGTGATTTAGTAAAATGTTCTGTGTGCTGGTTAAGCCAAGACCAGTGCCTTTCGACTTACTGGTATAGAAAGGGTCAAACAAACGCGCGAGCTTCTCTTCCGGTATGCCAACGCCATTGTCGCGGATCATGAGTTTTGCCTTATCCTGGTTACGCATAGTGGTAATGGTGAGTACGCCTTTCCCCGGCACCATCGCCTCAATAGCGTTGATAACAATGTTCAGTAAGGCAATCACAACTTTTTCTTCATCGGCATTAATGATCACATCCGGTGATACCAGGTTTTTTTCCACACGGATTTCATTCAGTTGTAACCGGTCGCCGGATAGCAGCAGCGCTTTCTCTATCAGGTTGTTGATCCCCACCGGTTCCATATGCAGTTCAATCATACGGGTGCTGTGCAGCAGTTCTGTAATCAGCTGGTTGATACGTGTGCAGTTGCGCTCAATGATATCTGTATACATCAGTGTATCATCGTTTGCCACCACCGCTTCTTCTTCTTTGAACTGGCTTACGGCCAGCAGTATATTGGTGAGCGGGTTTCTTACTTCATGTGCTATCACCCTGGCAATACGCCCGGTGATTACAAATTTTTCCTGGTGTTGTTTCTCCTGTTCTTCTCTCTTTTTCTCAGTAATATCCTGGATCACACAAAGGAATATCTGTGCCGCTTCGTCCAGCATTACGGCATTGATCAGCACCACCAGTTTTTTGTTGTCGGCAGTTTTGAAATCATATTCCTGTAAATTGGCAATGCCGCTGTTGCAGATGTTATTCAGAAAATTTTCACTCTGATCTTTGGAGATAAAGAGATCCCGCAGGTGCAGTTTTAGTATTTCTTCCCGGTTGTATTGAAGCGTTCTTAATGCTGCGGGATTGGCGTCGATAATATTCCGGTCGCAATCGGCCAGCACAATCAGGTCATGTGCCTTTTCGAAAATGCCATAGTATTTTTTCTCACTTTCCTCAATAGACCGGCGATGGTTGAATTCATCGAGCGCATAACGGATGGACCTTTCCAGGAGGTCGGCGGTCATTTCTCCTTTCACCAGATAATCGTAGGCGCCGGCCTGCATTGCTTCCCGGTCGATGTTATAATCGCCTTTACCCGTAAGCATAATTACCGGCGGCTGATGATGCATCTGATGCAGCCTTCGAAGGATATCAATACCCGTATTGGGCCCCAGCCGGTAATCTACCAGGAATACGTCGTGCGTATTGTCTTCTATGGCAGCCAGTCCCTTCTGATAGGTAGAAGCCCATTCAAGCACATATTGGCCGGGTGAAATATCATGCAGTAATTCTGTTACGAGAAAGAAATCGTCTTCATCATCGTCTATCATTAAAATGTGTATCGGGCGCTCGCTCATCGCAATAGATTAGGAGTTTTGCAATTTGTGACAAAATTCACAGCAATAAAGGTGCTAACCTTTATTGCTCCGCAGGTTCATCATTCCGGTTTCTCTGTCGCAGGGGCAGGATAATAACAAAAGACGCGCCTTTCCCCGGGTCTCCGTGGGCTTGTATGAAGCCATTGTGGCTGTCTACAATTTTTTTGCAGATGGCCAGTCCGATCCCTGTGCCGGAATACTCGCTGATGCCATGTAGCCGTTGGAAAATGAGAAAAATCCGGTCGGCATAAGCCTGCTCAAATCCAATACCATTGTCGTCCAGGCTGATACGGCAGTAAGAATCGTTCCACCGGCTTTCTTTTACAATGCCTAATTCCTTCCCGGTTACCACCTCGTGATGGATATTGATTTCGAGGCGCCTGTCCGGGCTGGCAAACTTAATAGAATTGGCCAGCAGGTTCTGGAACAGCTGGTGAAAAGAAGTGTCGCTGCCTTCTATTACCGGCAGCTGGTCATATTTGATCTGCACGTTCTTCTCTTCAAGAGTAACCTCCAGGTCGCTGATCACTTCCTGCAGCAGTTTGGTCATATCCACTGGAGTGATGCTTTCCGGGGTAATGCGGCCAGCCCTGGAAAAGATGAGCAGATCATTGATCAGTACCCGCATCCGGGACACGGCAGACACCATACGGTCTATCAGTTGTGTGGCATCCGGCGGCAGCTGGTCTTTATATTTCATCTGCAGCCTGTCACTGAAGGTCGATATCTTGCGTAACGGCTCCTGGAGGTCATGCGAGGCTACATAGGCAAACTGCTCCAGCTCCTGGTTGGTTTTATTCAGGAGGGAGATATTTTGTTGCAGATCACGCTGATAGGATTTCATCCGGCTTTCAATATGCAGCTGCAATTTGAATTCCCTGGTGAGGGTGATATAAGAATAGATGCCTATCAGGATGGCTACCAGCGAGGAAATAAGGATCATGGGCACCCACATCACCGCAAAGAAATGAAACAGTTCCGATTTCTCCTGTACCAGGCTTTCTTCAATCCGGATCATATCGCGCACCTTATTATCGATGAGATCCATGGACTTTTCGCCTTCTTTAACATTGGAAAGCTGTTTCGGCTGAGTGGAATTTTCTCCGCCCAGTTGCAGTTGCTGGTATTTGATGGCCAGTAACTGACGCAGGGTATCCAGGTGCCTTTGCTGAACAGGGTTATCGTTGGTTATTTGCCGGAGCAGGAGGTATTCCCGCTCGATCCTGTTGCTGCGTTCCTGCATACTGGGATCCAGGAAGGCGCTGTCTTTTGTAACGGCATATCCCCTGATGGCGGCTTCCGCCTCCTTGAGTTGCCGGGTAATTACCTCCAGCCGTTTGGAAACTTCAATGGCGTGATTAAGCCTGCCGGCATTGTCCAGCAGGTTCTTTGCCACCAGGTACGAAAATACCGAGGCCGCCACGATAACGGTAAATGCAATGAAAAACCCGAGTCGGATTTTCTTGTGTACTGAAAAATGCATCTGTATGTATGAGATCTTGAGAAAGCATTTCAAGTTACTATTTCTGCCTGAATTTCGCTACTAAAAAATATCCTTTTTCCGTGAAGGTCTTTCTGAGCAACATATTCCACAGAATGCCGGTAAATTCTACAAGCAATGTAAGCACACCTGCCTCAATGTTACCGCAGAGACGCGGATGCCTTTAAACGCCGTTCTGCAGCGGGTTTTAGGAAGTTGTTTCCGCAATGAAAATAGCCTGTTCAGTTAGTGGAATGAACTTTGGATAACTAACAATAGTTCTTCATCAATAAAATTGTGAGTTATGAATAATCCGGATAGAAATAAACAGCCGATCCCTGATCCAACTCCAGATAAACAACAGCCGGGAAAAGAAAACCCAACACCGGTTCAACCGCCGCCAGACAAGCCGGAAATTGAACCCATCCCACAGGAAATACCGGACAGGGATACACCTCATACCCCCGCTAATCCGCAGGCTATAGAGGAAAAAGAAGAAGCTTTTAGAAGGCAATCACCTGATAAACATTAACTATTCTTTCATCTAAAAAAAAATCTGTTACAATGCCTACCACTAAATCCGCCGGCAACGGCACCGCAAGAAAAGCAGGCAGTGAAAAAATGCCGGAATCCAAATTCCATGAACTGTTTATGGATGAACTGAAAGACATCTATTGGGCAGAAAAAAACCTGGTAAAAGCACTGCCCAAAATGCAGAAAGCTGCTACCTCGGAAGAATTGAGCGAATGTATCGGCAACCATTTGGAAGAAACCAAAGAACATGTAGTCCGCCTGGAACAGATATTTGAATTACTTGGTAAAAAACCACAGGCAAAAAAATGTGAGGCCATGGAAGGCCTGATAGCTGAAGGACAGGAAGTGGTAGCAGATACCGATGCCGATACTGCCGTAAGAGACGCCGGTATTATCATTGCCTCGCAGAAAATTGAACACTACGAAATTTCTGCCTATGGCAGCTTACGTACGCTGGCCAATGTAATGGGGCACTCACAGGTAGCTAAATTACTGGAGCAAACTTTAAAAGAAGAAAAGAACGCTGACAGCCTGCTCACAGAAGTAGCTGAATCTACTGTAAACGAGGAAGCTGCGGCAGAATAGGTTAACGATAACCTGTATAATTGTTAAATGAAAACTGCAGAAGTCCCTGTTTACGCAGGGACTTTTTTTAACCTGATACTATGCAAAAATCCAATCCCAAAAAACCAGTGAGGCCCGCCCGGAAACAATCCGTACAACCCGGACTGGAAGAGGTCATGAGCCCCGCACCGGTGTTCGAAAAAGACCACGTAAAAAAAGGCAAACTGTACAATAAGGTGGCCCTTATCACCGGCGGCGACAGCGGCATTGGCCGGGCAGTAGCCGTAGCTTTTGCCAAAGAAGGCGCAGATGTAGCCATTGCCTATTTTAACGAACATACAGACGCTGAAACCACCTGCGAACACATTACTCTCGCAGGCCGCGAATGCATGCTCATTGCCGGCGATATCAGCAATGAAAAGCATTGCAACGATATTATTAAGAAAGTGATAAAGAAGTTTAAGAAGATAGATATCCTGGTAAACAACGCGGCTGTACAATACCCGCAGAAAAGTATCGAAGATATCAGTGCCGCCCAGCTGCATAAAACTTTTGAAACTAACATTTATCCGCACTTTTATCTTACAAAAGCAGCGCTGCCGTATATTCCCAAAGGCGGAAGTATTATTTGCACTACTTCCGTAACGGCTTACCGCGGCAGCAGCCATCTTATCGATTACAGTTCCACCAAAGGAGCCATCGTTTCTTTTGTAAGGTCTTTATCCGCTTCCCTGTCTGAAAAAGGCATCCGGGTAAACGGCGTGGCCCCCGGCCCCATCTGGACCCCACTCATCCCCGCCACTTTTACCCCGGAGGAAGTGGCAAAGTTTGGGACAGACGTACCGCTGAAACGCGCCGGCCAACCCGTGGAAGTAGCTCCCTGCTACGTATTCCTGGCCAGCGATGACGCCAGTTATCTCACCGGTCAGATCCTGCATCCCAATGGAGGGGAGATTGTAAATGGTTAGCATAGACCTGATAACAGACCCCGTAGCCGTAGCCCGGTCAGTGAAGCTTCGGTACGTAAAAGCAGATGCACCTGGGTATTCACGCGTCCGCAAAGGGAAAGACTTCATCTACCTCGACCGAAACGGCAAAACAGTGAAAGACCCCGAAGTGCTGGATCGCATCCGGAAACTGGTGCTGCCTCCCGCCTGGGAAAACGTGTGGATCTGTACCTGGGCCAATGGCCACCTGCAGGCCACCGGCACCGATGTAAAAGGACGTAAACAGTACCGGTATCATCTCGACTGGGGCAAAGCCCGCAACGAAACCAAATACTACCGCCTCCTGCAATTTGGAGAGGCGTTACCGGGAATACGGAAACGTATAAACGAAGATCTGAAACGGCCCTCGCTGGATAAAGATAAAGTTATTGCTATTGCCCTATCCGTGATGGAGGAAACGCTGATACGGGTAGGGAACGCCTCCTATGAAAAGCTGTACGGCTCGCATGGCCTTACCACCCTGCGGGATAAGCATGTGAAGATCAATGGCAACACCGCTTTTTTCCGGTTCCGCGGAAAAAAAGGAGTGGAGCATAAAATAGAACTTCATGACGCCGCACTCGCAAAGCTGCTAAAAAAAGTGCAGGATATTCCCGGGCAGGTATTGTTTCAGTATTACGATGAAAACGGCGAACATAGAGGCCTCGACTCGGGGGAAGTAAATGAGTATATAAAACAGTGCTGCGCCGACAATGAATTTACCTGCAAAGACTTCCGTACCTGGGCAGGTACCGTAAACGCATTAAATTTGCTGGCAGACCTTACACCCTTTGAATCCATTACAGAATGCCGCCGGAACATTGTAGCGATAATAGACGGTGTGGCGGGCAAATTGGGGAATACCCGCGCCGTGTGCAAAAAATATTACATTCATCCGCAAATCCTCAACAGCTACGAAAACGGGGAACTCGAACCCTGGCTGCAACAGCTACGGACTAAACGCAATAAACCCGCCAGTGGCGGGTTACATGCGGATGAAAAGTTACTCATGCAATTTCTGAAGGAAGCCGGTAGCAGGTAAAGGCGCCTGCATAGCGGGCTACCCAAATATCAGCTGATCTTCTCTGTCTTCTACTTTGATCTTCTGGATAAATTCGTCAAAACCTGCCTCTTCGTGTGAACTGTAAGCGCCATACGCATCCAGTATATAGCCCTTATTGCCTTCCTGGTCTTCCATTACATATAAAATCGAGGAATCTGAAGGATCTGACTCTCCCTCAAAACGATAGGTTTTAATGATAGTCAGGTCTTCCGGGTTATAGATTTTCTGCTCATCCGTATTCTGCAACCTGCCATGATCACTCATCTTTAACTCGTGATCAAATCCTTTTTCATGCAGCTTCTCCAATACCCTTGATAAAGTTGTCATTTCGCCTGGCTTTTCCATAAATAAAGGTTTTAGTTAAACTTAAAAAACCAAAAGTTATGCCGCGATGTTTTAAGATCATGGTACCATTTGTGTTAACTTTTATTTAATACCAAAACTATCAATTTATGCGAGCTATATGGTCAGGATCCATAGGATTCGGGTTGGTAAACATCCCGGTAAAACTATTCAGCGCTACCCAGGACAGCCGCCTGGACCTGGACATGCTGGACAGCAAAAACGGGGCGCACATCAAATACCAGCGCATCAATGAAAATACAGGCAAAGAAGTGCCCTGGGAACAGATCGTAAAGGGCTATTTGTATAAAGATGAGTATGTTATCCTGGAAGATGAAGATTTTGAAGCAGCCAGTCCCAAGAAAAGTAAAATCATCGAAATAGAGTCTTTTGTGGAAGAAACAGAGATTGACGATATCTATTTTGAAAATCCTTATTTCATTGAACCTGCGAAAGGAGGCGAAAAAGCATACGCCCTGCTGCAACAAACCCTCGAGAAAACAGGTAAAGCAGGCATCAGCCGGTTTGTGCTGCGCAGCCAGGAACACCTGGCCGTGATCCGGCCGCGGGAAAATTACCTGCTGCTGCAACAACTCCGCTTTGCGGAAGAAATCCGTTCCGCTGAGGACCTTACCCTGCCAACGCATGTGAAACTGGCCAAGAAAGAGCTGGATATGGCCATAGAACTGGTAAAACAATACACCACCGAATTTGATATCAGCCAGTATAAAGATGAATACAAGGCCGAACTCCTGAAAATTATAAAGGCCAAGGCCGGTGGTAAGAAGACGGTAGTGAAGAAAATGCGCGTGGTACACACCAAGAGCGATAACCTGTTCGATCAGCTGAAAGCCAGCCTCGGAGGTAAACCGGCCACCAAAAAACGCGCGTCATGAGCCTATCGGAATATAAAAAGAAACGAAACTTCTCGGAAACTACTGAACCTGCTACAGGTAAGCCGGTGGCAGGGAAACACATTTTCGTGGTACAGCGGCATCATGCTTCCCGGCTGCACTATGATTTCAGGCTGGAAGTGGATGGCGTGCTAAAAAGCTGGGCAATACCAAAAGGACCATCCATGAATCCGGCAGATAAACGGCTGGCAATGGAAGTGGAAGATCATCCCTACGATTACAAGGATTTTGAAGGCACCATTCCCGCAGGGAATTACGGTGCAGGTACCGTGTACATCTGGGACAAAGGCACCTTTGAGCTGATGAATCCCGATGGGAAAAGTTTCGATAAAGAAGCCCTCCGGGAGCTGAAATCCGGCGATCTGAAAATTGTAATGAAGGGAAAGAAGCTAAAAGGAGAATTTGCACTGGTAAAGATGAAAGGCCGCGAAGAAAATGCCTGGCTGCTGATCAAACACAAAGATAAATACGCCGTTGATGAATATAACAGCGAAGACTATACGCCGGAAAGAATAAAAGCACAGGGTGAAAAAAACAAAGCTGCCACGAAGGTGGCAAAAAAAAAATCAGCAGTAGCCGGCGTTGAAGTGAAAAATAAAACACCCCGCGCCGCCCGGAAAATAAAAAAAGTATATAAACCAATGCTGACAACCCTTGTCAGTGAACCGTTTGATGGCAACGACTGGCTCTTTGAAACCAAGTGGGATGGCTACCGGGCCATTGCCAGTGTGGAAAACCATCAGGCAAATTTGTACTCCCGCAATGAGAAGTCCTTTAATGAAGACTATCCCGCGGTAGTGGCTGCCGTGGAGAAAATTTCGCATAATGTGGTGCTGGACGGAGAAATTATTGTACTGGATAATAAGGGCAAATCCCATTTTCAAACGCTGCAAAACTACAGGACTACAGGTAAGGGAAAACTGGTATATGTGGTATTCGACCTGCTTCATCTGGATGGGAACGACTTGCAGCACCTGAGCCTGCTGGAACGGAAAAGCCTGCTGAAAGATGTGATAACGGAGTTAAATGATAAAACCATCCGTTTTTCCCCGCACGTGCTTAAAAAAGGAATAAACTTTTTTGAGAAAGCCCGTACACGAGAGTGGGAGGGCATCATCGCGAAAAAAGCAGACAGTGTGTATGAAGAGGGCAGAAGAGGAATGGCATGGCTGAAAATAAAAATTGTGAACGAGCAGGAAGCCTTGATCTGCGGCTATACCGCGCCCCGCGGCAGCCGGAAACAAATAGGCGCCCTGGTGCTGGGAATGTATGAAAACAAAAAACTAAAATATATCGGGCACTGTGGAGGTGGATTAAATGAAGCCACTATCGCGCAGCTATACACGCAGCTGCAGCCGTTAATCACTAAAACGTCACCCTTCTCCGAAAAGGTGGGTACCAATATGCCCGTTACCTGGGTAAAGCCGGAACTGGTATGTGAAGTAAAATTCCAGGAATGGACCGGCGACGGACATCTGCGGCAACCGGTTTTCCTCGGCCTGCGGGAAGACAAGCCGGCAAAAGAAGTACATCCTGAAACAGCAAAAAAGATAAATATGGCTACTACTATTGAAAAAGAACGCACCCTCACGCTCAACAGCAAGAAAGTATCCCTCACCAATCAAACAAAATTATACTGGCCGGATGAGCAGATCTCAAAGGGACAACTGATCGATTACTACCTGTCGGTGGCAAAATATATTCTGCCGCACCTGAAAGACAGGCCCCTGTCGCTGCATCGTTTTCCCAACGGCATCAAGGGACCTTCTTTTTACCAGAAAGATCTCGACCTGGGGCAGGCCCCGGCATGGATAAAGAGCGTGCCGCTGCGGGCAGATTCCACCGGAAAAGATGTAGATTACCTGGTGTGTAACAACGAAGCCACGCTGGCCTATATGGTCAACCTGGGATGTATTGAAATAAACCCCTGGCTGTCGAGGCTAAGCAGCCTCGACAAGCCGGACTTTATGATACTGGACCTTGATCCGGAAGATATTGACTTTAAGTATGTAGTGGAAACGGCCTTGCATATCAAAAACATGCTGGACAGTTTCAATATCACTTCTTTTTGTAAAACCTCCGGCTCTACCGGTTTGCATATTTATGTGCCCACTTCGGCAAAGCATCCTTATGAAGCTACCCGGCTGTTTGCGGAATATATTGCACGGCATGTTAATGAGGAGTTGCCGAAAAGCACCAGTGTGGTTCGCGCCAAATCTGCCCGGAATAAAAAAGTGTATATCGACTTTTTGCAGAACAGCAAGGGACAGACTGTGGCGTCTCCTTATTCGGCCCGTCCCAAACCCGGTGCTACCGTGTCTATGCCGCTGCTGTGGGAAGAGGTGAATGAAAAGCTCCGTATCAGCGATTTTAACATCCACAACTCACTGGAACGTATAAACGAAGTTGGCGACTTGTGGCACGATATTAAAAGTGTTAAAAATGACCTGCGTAAAGTGATCCGTGAAATAGAAAGCAATGCGCACGCCTGATCATTTTGTTCATTTAAAACTGATGTCATGGAAAAGCCTTTATCTTCAAAATCATTACCGGCATATGGTTTCATTCTTGGAGCAATATGCATCGTTTTTACCCTGATCTTTTATGTAACAAAGTTATACGGTAATTTATGGATGGGATATTTTGGTAACCTTATCATGTTCCTCGGTGTGCTGATTTCCATTATCCATTACAACAGGGTGCATAAGGATAAAACATCTGCCACGTCGGCCTTTACGATGGGGTGGCGTACTACGCTTATTGCCACCATCATATATGCTGTTTTTTTGCTCATATTTCACCTGGTAGTGGGTGGTAATCCTTCGCACACGCTGGTGGAAGAAGATACGGTGAAAGGAAATTTCTGGATCTATTTCCTGGGGAATGTATTGTTTGTAAATCTTTTTGTGGGTGTGGTAGCCGCCATACTCGGCGGGCTGGTATTTAAGGCTAACCAGAAAACAGATAAATCACGGAAGCCATAGGAACTATTATCTTTGCATGGCTATGTCTAAAGGCCATATTTTAATAATCGATGATGAGGACCAGCTCCGCAAGCTTTTAAGCCGCCTGCTGGCCCTGGAAGGATATACACTTCACGAGGCGGGCAATATAAGGTCCGCCTTAAAGATCCTGGAGAAAGAAGAAGTACAGGTGATCCTGTCTGATGTAAAGCTGCCGGATGGCAACGGGGTGGAACTGGTACAGCAGATACGCACCAGGTACCCCGAAATTGAAACCATTGTGCTCACCGCTTATGGCAACATCGCCGATGGCGTACAGGCCATTAAAAACGGCGCTTTCGATTATATCACCAAAGGAGATGATAACAACCGGATCCTCCCGCTGGTGAGCAAGGCAATGGATAAAGCGCACCTGCAATTCCGCATCCGCGACCTCGAAAAGAAAATTGGCGGCAAATATAATTTCGGCAGCATCCTGGGAGAATCCCCTGAAATACACGCCGCTATTGCTTTAGCGGAAAAAGTAGCGCCATCGGATATGACGGTACTGCTGCTGGGTGAAACCGGCGCCGGTAAGGAAGTATTTGCACAGGCCATACACCAGGGAAGCCAAAGGAAACAACAACCGTTTGTTGCCGTTAACTGCAGCGCCTTTGGTAAAGAAATCCTCGAAAGCGAATTATTCGGACATGTAGCCGGCGCCTTTACCGGCGCAGTAAAAGACAAGAAAGGTTTTTTTGAAGAAGCCCGCGGGGGTACCATTTTCCTGGATGAAATAGGGGAGATGGCCATAGAGCTGCAGGCTAAAATGCTCCGCGTACTGGAAACACAGGAGTTTTATAAAGTAGGGGAAACGAAACCCACTAAAACGGATGTGCGGATCATCGCCGCTACCAACCGGCAACTGGAACAGGAAATTGCGGCGGGGCATTTCCGTTCCGATCTCTACTACCGGCTGTCTGCCTTCCAGATTTCCCTGCCCTCACTGAACGAACGGCGGAAAGATATTCCCCTGCTGGCTACCTGGTTTCTTCAGCAGATAGCGCCAAAAATGAATAAACGTATCACCGGGATGACGCCCGCCTTCCTGCATGCGCTGCAACAACACAGCTGGAAGGGAAATATCCGCGAACTGCGTAATGTAATTGAAAGAGCGGCCATCCTAACGGATACGGATATCCTGGATACGCCCGTGCTGCCGTTCGATTTCCAGCAGGGGAACGCGGAAGATGCATCTTCCCTTAAACTGGCAGATATGGAAAAAGCACATATTATCCGCGTGCTGGCCCACGCCAAAGGCAATAAAACCAGGGCGGCAGAACTGATGGGCATCGGTTTAACCACCCTTTACAACAAAATTAAGGAATACAATATCAGCGCATCATAACAGCCAGCCTAATAACAGGCACGCCAGTACGATAAAGGGCGAGGGCACCTTGGTAAGGCACAGCAGTGCCAGCGTACTGGCCATGATCAGCAGGTTGTACCAGTTGACCGGGATTACAAAGAAGAGAATAAAAGTGGCTGCCCACATAATGCCTACTACCACCGCATTGATCCCCTCCAGGGCACGGTATATCACCACGTATCTTTTCAGGTTGTTCCAGATCGGGAAGAAAAACAATACCAGCAACAGGCTGGGCAGGAAGATAGCGATAGGCGCTATAATACATCCCAGGAACTGGTATCCCATACCCAGGTTACGCATGGCCATACCGCCAACATAGGCGGAAATGGAAAAGGTAGGACCAGGGAGCGCCCGCATAATACCGGCGCCGGTAAGCAGTTCCTCCGCAGAAAGGTATTGCGATTTTGCGCGCGTTACATACTGTTCCAGCATCATGGCAATCAGGATATCGCCACCGCCAAATACGAGGCTGCCGAAACGGTAAAAGTTTTCAAAGAGGTTAAAAGGACGCCGCGTTATCCATTCATGAGTACGCGCCAGCTCAGACAGGACCCCGGCGAGTATAAACAGCGACACAAATAACCAGATATTGCCCCACTGTATTTTACGTGGTTTTTCTGCCACCCCGGGAATACGCTTGTTACTGAAGTTGGAAACAATACCGCCCAATATAATCAGCGCAGGGAAGGTCCATGGCGATTTCAGGAAGAAAGCGGTGAACATGGATACCACCATGATGGCAAATGTTGCCATACTGTTAATACTGATCCGGAAAGCACGGATGCCGCCATAAGCGAGGAAGCCTACCGCCATCGGCTGTACGTACTTAAAGATATCTGTATGCAGGGCGTTCTTGCCGAAGTATTGTAACAGGAAACTCAGGGAGCCCATGATCAAACAGGCGGGAGAAATCCATATCAGCAGGGTAATAATAGCCAGTATCGCGCCACCGCGCTTATAGCCGATTAAGGTAAGGGTTTGGGAAGAAGAAGCACCGGGAAGCAGCTGGCAGAAAGCATTGTATTCCATTAACTCCTGTTCCGTTACATCCTTCCGTTGCTGTACAAATGTTTTCATCATCATGGCCAGATGACCCTGCGGGCCTCCGTAGGCAGTGATGCTATGTAATAGCACAGCTTTAAGAAAAGGTATATGACGTAGAAGCACAGTTTATTTTAGTGTATGCCGATTGGACAGGTTATAAGGTAATCAAATATCCGGACAAAATACAACGGTGCTGCTAATATCGGAAATCCCCAAAACAATAAAGGCACAATACTTGTAATATCGGTGACTATTATAACGAATATGGCCTTTTGTCCGTTGTATCAGTTTGTCAGACAGGTTAATCACCCACCGGCATGAAAAATGTTCGGATCTAAAGAATAACCATATCAGGAAGAACCGTTAAAGAAGAAACTTGCTTATACGCAGGATATTTATAAAGTCCCGGTAAACAATTTTACCGGGACTTTGCTATGTAATAGCTTTATTTTTTCAAACCTATTTCGCGTAAGCGTTCATCCAGGTACTCACCGGCGGTGATGGGCTCATATGCCAGCGGGTGCTCTGCAGTAACGCAGCTTTCCAGGCTGTCCAGTTTCATATTGGATTTAGGATGCAAGAAGAAGGGAATCGAATAGCGGGAAGTATTCCACATTTCGCGGGGAGGATTTACCACCCGGTGTGTGGTTGATTTCAAACGGTTATTCGTTAACCGCTGCAGCATATCTCCCACATTTACTACAATCTGTTCCGGCAGCGAGGTAACCGGTACCCAGTTATCTTGTTTATCCAGGATCTGCAAGCCATCGGCAGAAGCGCCCACCAGTAAAGTGATGAGATTGATATCCTCATGTTGCTCCGCACGGATAGCCGATTTCGGCTCCTGCGTAATAGGAGGATAATGGATGGCTCTCAGGATAGAATTACCGTTATGGATTTTATCATCAAAATAGTTTTCCTCCAGTCCCAGGAACAGGGCGATGGCCTGTAACAGGTACCTGCCGGATTTCTCAAATCCCCGGTATGCTTTAAAGAAGGTAGGCGTAAACTCCGGCACTTCCGCCACCTGTACGTTGGCAGGGTATTCGGAGCTGATAGGATCGTTGTCCTCTACCGTTTGCCCAAACTGGAAAAATTCCTTCAGGTCCGGCGCGTCATAACCTTTGGCGTGTTCCTTACCAAAGGAGGTATAACCGCGTTGCCCGGCGAGCTCCGGAATTTCATACTGATGTTTGGTGTCAGCGGGGAGCTGGAAGAATTGTTGTACGTATTTGTAGAGGTCTGCAATCAGATCGTCAGGAATCCCATGATTCTTTACCGCTACAAAACCAACTTCTTCATAAGCCTTACCTAACTGCTGCACAAAGGCTGCTTTTCGCCCTGCATCTCCGGAAGTGAAGTCTGCAAGGTCCACTGAGGGGATAGAGTGGGTAGTTGCCATATTTTGAATTGTTGTTTTGGAGCGATAAAGGTAGGGAAAAATAGCTCATTTGAAGTAGCCGGCCTCTTTATCGTTAATATCCACCACGGCGTAGCGGTCTACTTTATTGATGAGCATTTCATCCATCATATCCACCACATTTTTATAGTTCGACGCCTGGTGTGCTTTGATCAGTACCATCAGTTCGTTTTTATGGAAAGCTTCATACACGGCAGCCTTCTTTGCCATGATCACCTCCCGGATACCATTGTGATTGGCATAGCTGCTATAGTGTACCTGTGGCGGCATAGCGGGATCGTCGCCAATACCTTCATACCAGGCAATACGGTTGTCCGGACCAAGGATTACTGTCAGCGCTTTTTTTGCCGGCAACGACATCGGATCCTCATCGTCTTTTGGCATAATCAAATCCATTGTTTTGGGTTTGGCCATGGTGGTGGTGAGCATAAAAAAGGTGATCAGCAGGAAGCCCAGATCTACCATAGGTGTCATATCTACACGTGTGGATTTTTTATTGCTGCGGGTTCCCCTTTTACCCTGTTGCGGAGCAGTGTTCATTTCAGCCATATATAACGGTTTAGGTTAAACGAAATTGGTTGAAAGCGCTTTCATTGTTATAGATGCGGCGGCGGCGGGTTTCCATAAATACGGGGCGCCTTCGGCGCTTTTAAATTGTCTTGGCTCAGGATTACGCTGATTATGTTGATTACACTGATTTTCCAACCATTTGTTGTAAGGTATTTCGGGGAGATAAGATCGGGTTTTGTCTTTCTCGCTGATTATACTGATTACTTTGATTTTACTTTTTGATTTTTTTAAGATGATTAATAAGATGAGAAAAATGAAGAAGGGAGACAAAAGCAGAACGCTTCTATCTCCCTTAATCATCTATAAAATCCTTTAAAAAATCAAAAAGTAAAATCAAAGTAATCAGTATAATCAGCGTAATCAGCGAGAAAGACAAAATCCGCTAGAACTCCGCACTCTTCGGGGTCCGCGGAAAGGCGATTACATCGCGGATGTTCGTCATGCCGGTAACAAACAGCATCAGGCGTTCGAAGCCTAAGCCAAAGCCTGCGTGTGGTGCGGTACCAAAACGGCGGGTATCCAGGTACCAGCTTAGTTCTTCTACTGGTACGTGCATTTCTTCCATACGTTTTACCAGTTTGTCGTAGTTCTCTTCACGCTGTGAACCGCCTACCATTTCACCGATGCCGGGGAACAGGATATCCATTGCCCGTACGGTTTTATTGTCGTCGTTGAGCTTCATGTAGAAAGACTTGATCTCTTTAGGATAATCGGTTAAGATCACCGGTTTCTTAAAGTGTTTTTCTACCAGGTAGCGTTCGTGCTCGCTCTGCAGGTCGGCGCCCCAGTCCTCGATCAGGTACTGGAACTTCTTGTTCCTGTTATGCTTGCTGTTTTTCAGGATGTCGATGGCTTCTGTGTAGGTAATACGTACAAACTCGTTATGCAGTACAAATTCGAGCTTTTCAATCAGGCCCATCTCACTGCGTTCCTGCTGTGGTTTTTGTTTATCTTCTTCGGTGAGGCGGTTAGCCAGGAAGTCGAGGTCATCACGATTGTTATCAAGTACATATCCGATAACAGACTTGATAAATGCTTCCGCCAGGTCCATATTATCTTCCAGCTCATAGAAGGCCATTTCCGGTTCAATCATCCAGAACTCCGCCAGGTGGCGGGCTGTGTTGGAATTTTCAGCACGGAAAGTTGGGCCAAAGGTGTAGATATCACCAAATGCCATAGCACCCAGTTCGCCTTCCAGTTGCCCGGAAACCGTGAGGTTGGTGGATTTACCGAAGAAATCTTCTTTGTAATCAATATCGCCGTTTTCGGTCAGGGGAGGGTTTTTCATGTCCAGCGTGGTTACACGGAACATTTCACCGGCGCCTTCTGCGTCGGAAGCGGTGATAATAGGCGTGTGCAGGTATACGAATCCGCGATCGTTAAAGAAGCGGTGTACTGCAAATGCCAGTGCATGACGTACCCGGAAGATGGCGCCGAAGGTATTGGTACGGAAACGCAGATGCGCTATTTCACGCAGGTATTCCAGGCTGGGCTTGTTCTTCAGCTGCAGCGGGTATTTTTCCGGATCACAATCGCCCAGTATTTCCAGGGTGGTAGCTTTTAATTCTACTTTCTGCCCTTTACCCAGGGATGGTATAATTTCGCCGGTGGCGCTGATAGCCGCGCCGGTAGTGATACGCTTCAGCAGCGCGGGGTCCGTATCCTCAGTATTAATTACAATTTGTAAATTATTATTGGTGGAGCCATCGTTCAAAGCTATAAACTGGTTGTTGCGGAATGAACGCACCCAACCCTTAACTGTAACTTCGTAATGCGCCTTGTCGTCTGACAAGATTTGCTTGACTTTCACCCTTTGGCTCATAATATATATAATTTTAGGACTGCAAAAATAAGTGGAAAACTTCATAGTAGGTAGTACGGGTTCCGGCCTTTTTCCGGGATGCCACTGCAAAGGAAATGTTAAAAAAGAGGGGTTAAACAGGCGCTACCCCAGTATAAACAAGGGTTTGGGCGCCCGGCTAACAGTACGATACAGCCCGGGGAAGAGCGGTTTTAGGGGCCACTTTGGGGCAATTTGCACTTAAATATTTTTGGATAATAGTAAAACTTGTTTTAATCTTGCGGTATATTCTGCCTGATTAAGTTCATTTTTCCATCTTCATCGGCAGTTCCTAAACTCAATCATTCCCTATCAAATTTAATAAGCTAATTAAATTTATTGACTCAAAAACAATTATTTGTAATTGGTGTATGTTGGTATGCAGTGGTACCCGCCTCACAACACTTCTAAAATTTGACAACACAGATGATGTACGACATCTTACAACTGAACGACATGCTCGTTCCTGAGCTGCTTGATATTGCAGAGAAACTGGACGTTCCCAACGCAAAAAAACTGAACAAACAGGACCTCATCTACAAAATTCTTGATAAACAAGCAGTATTAGCCTCAGAAGATAACCAATCCAACGGAGACGAAAAGAAAGCACGCAAACGCAAACCTGTAAAGAAAGACGAAGCAAACAACGCTGCTGAAGAACCTGCTCACGCTGAAGAAAAACCGGCTGCTAAGAAACCAGCAGCAAAAAAAGCTACCGGAACGAAATCAAAAGATAATGAGGAAGACGAGAAACCGGTATCTTCTGCCAAACCTAAAATAAAAGATTTTGAAATAGACCTGGACAGCATTCCTTCTCTCACTTTCGATGATGATGATGATATCATTATCCCTTCTTTTACAGAAGACGAAGATCCGGAAGAGGAAGAAGAAGTGGTAGTGATTCCTCCGGCAGAAGATGAGCTGGATGAAGACGACGATTTTGTAGTACCCGGAGAAATCCCGGTAGCGCCTGCAGCACAGAAGAACCGCTTCCCTAACAAGAAAGAACCAGTTTTCAATATAGAATTTGATGGTGTTATTGTAAGTGAAGGCGTACTGGAAATGATGCCCGATGGCTACGGTTTCCTCCGCTCTTCCGATTATAACTACCTCAGTTCCCCGGATGATATTTACGTATCTCCGTCGCAGATTAAACTCTTCGGCCTCAAAACCGGCGATACCGTGAAAGGCTCTGTACGTCCGCCTAAAGAAGGGGAAAAGTACTTTGCTTTGCTGAAAGTGGAAACA
This sequence comes from Chitinophaga sp. W3I9, assembly GCF_050434025.1. NCBI lineage: Bacteria > Pseudomonadati > Bacteroidota > Chitinophagia > Chitinophagales > Chitinophagaceae > Chitinophaga > Chitinophaga sp. W3I9. The sequence continues at coordinate 454,995 of NZ_JBNPWC010000001.1, read as the reverse complement.
ATTAACAACAAGTCGCCGGAAGAAGTACGCGACCGTGTACCTTTCGATTACCTGACACCACTGTTTCCTTTCGAAAAACTGAGATTAACCACTACTTCGAATAACTACTCCACGCGTATCATGGATATGTTTACGCCTATTGGTAAAGGACAACGCGGACTGATTGTAGCGCAGCCTAAAGTAGGTAAAACCATGTTACTGAAGGAAGTAGCCAACGCCATCGCTACCAACCACCCGGAAATTTACCTGATGGTGGTACTGATCGATGAGCGTCCGGAAGAGGTAACAGATATGGAGCGCAGCGTAAAGGCAGAAGTGATTGCCTCTACCTTCGATGAACCAGCTGAAAAACACGTGAAAGTATCTGCCATCGCGCTGCAAAAAGCAAAACGCCTGGTAGAATGTGGTCATGATGTAGTAATCCTCCTGGATTCCATTACCCGTCTCGCCAGAGCGCACAATACCGTGGCACCTGCTTCCGGTAAAGTACTGAGCGGTGGTGTGGAAGCTAACGCCATGCAGAAACCAAAACAGTTCTTCGGTGCGGCACGTAAAATAGAACATGGTGGTTCACTGACCATCCTGGCTACCGCATTGATCGACACCGGTTCTAAAATGGACGAGGTGATCTTCGAAGAATTTAAAGGTACCGGTAACATGGAACTGTTGCTGGATCGTAAACTGGCTAACAAACGTATCTTCCCGGCGATCGATGTTTCTGCATCTTCTACCCGTCGTGATGACCTGTTGCTGGATAAAGATTCCCTGAAACGTATCCACATCCTGCGCAACCACCTTGGTGATATGAACACAGATGAGTCTATGCACTTCATGCTGCAACATATGCGCGGAACCAAAAACAACGAAGAATTCCTGATCTCTATGAACAGCTAGAAACAGGTTATCTTATAAAAGTAAAAACCCGTTACGGACAACCGTAACGGGTTTTGCTTTTATAAGATACTGGCTATTGTTTTTTCTGCTGGCCGGGTGCAAATGGTTTGGCGGATTTAGTGCCATAGATCTTTTTTTGCTGACCGGGTGGTAGTCCATGCGGATTGCCTCCGGGATGAGTAGTTACACAGCCACTGTAAATGATGGCAGCTGCAAAAAGCGACAGTACAAGTTTTAGGTTTCGCATGACAGGTTGTTTTAAGAGAATATCCATACAAATGCAAAAATCCCGCCACAGTATTACTGCGGCGGGATTATCCAATCTATCTAACCTTATAACTATCTTACGTAAAACATCATATGATGCTTAGAATATCCAGTTTACACCAACCTGAAATTCTTTAGGGAAATCGAAGTTAAAAGTGCTGGTGTTGGTTTTAACACCTGTTGGTTCTGCTTTCTTCTGATCGTAAGCGTAGCTCAGACCACCGAATGCACCTTCCAGCATGAAATGTTTGCTTACGAAGTAAGTGATACCAGGCAATACTCTCACGGAGAAACCGTTGTAAGTAGCTGTTTTTGTATCATCAGTTTTGTCTGTACCAAAGTGGTAGCCGGCATTGGCTTCAGCGAAGAATGCAAATTTGCTTTCACCGATCATGTGGTAGTTACGAACAAAAACGCCCGGAGTGATATCGGATGATTTGGTTTTAACACCTGCAACATTTTTGTCGTTGCTGAATTCTGATCTTGCAAATACACCGATAACCCAGTTAGGAGTCAGTGCCACACCAACTTTCGGGCTGATACCGAAGGAAGTGCTGGTGGTTTTGTTGTCTGTGTCTTTTACTTTCTGTGAGCTGGTCGTAACATTCAGATTACCTCCTAAAATTACATCGCCTTTCGAAAACTGAGCCTTTGCTACTTGTGTGCCGAACAGTGCTACTGCGGCCAATACAATCAACTTTTTCATCTGTCGTTAAATTTAAATATTCATTAAAACTATTCCTGTGTTATTGGTTCTTCTACATACGTTCTAGCAACCCTGGTTGATGTTTGGTCGATATCTTAAGCCATTAAAAAAAATGGTCAGTACTTGTTTTTCACGAGCCATAAAGCATTTCAGCGCTTCCCGGTCGTGCGGATCAAAACCTGCTGCCTGCCACTTGCACCATATTACCCATAAACCGAATAATACATTTACCAGCAGCTGCGCCGTGAGCTCCGTATCCGTGTCTTTGTTGAGTTCCCCGCTGCTCACCCCTTTCGAAATGGTAGCTGAGAGAAAAGATATTTCCACCTGCTGCAGCAACTCAATCGTTTGCCGCATCCGGCTGGAAGGAACATCCTTGATCCATTCGTTTACACCAAACAGAAAATGATACTCCAGCAACATTTTTTCCTTCAATGCGAGGTAGCGATCCATGATATCCGCGGTGCATCGTGCTTCTTCCACATATGCCGACATGTCAATAAAACAATCGGCTATCATACGCTCTACCACCGCCACATAAATGGATTCTTTATCTGAAAAATAATAATACAAAGAGCCTTTTGAAATTTCCAGATCCCTGGCTATCTCCTCCATGGTGGTTTTCGACAACCCAAACCGCTTGAAGCGCTTTAACGCCGCTTCCAGAATCATCGTTCGTTTCAGGTCCTGTTCCGCCATAGTATGATGCAAACCAAAACTGACTGTTTGACTATTTCGTTTTGCGGGTCAAATGTACGACCAAAACTAAAACCACCAAATTTTTTTGTTAAGAAATTGTTACGTACCCTTCACGCAACACATTAAAACGAAAGAAAACCCATCGAAATACTTACACGTTCACAAAAACGTTGGCAAATCGTTAACTAAATCGAAAGTATGACCCCGGAAAAATTGAAATTGTATAATTACCGGGAAGGGATATACGAAGCGGAACGACTAATGATGTGCCATTTTGTGTAGCAGATCACGTTGTCTTTTTTCAGTGATATCTAATGTGGTACCGCCTTTCAGCACTACCTTCCCCGAGGGGCCATCCAGGTGACTGATGTTGGATATCTGGATCATCTGGTTGTTATTGATCTGGTAGAAGTGGAGGGACGTAAAAAGATCAGCATAGTAGCGGAACGACTGTACTGCCGTAATCAGCTTACCGGAGTTTAAACGGAATATACAGTTATCGCCTTTTACCTCCAGGTATTCGATAGCGGGAATATTAATAGTATAGGCCTCCCCGTTAGTAGCAGGGATCAACAGCTGCCAGGCTACCGGTTTGCTATTATTAAAATTTTCCAGTAATACACGGTAGCGGTCTTTGCTGCTGCCGGTGTTAATCCGTTCTGTTATGAGCGCCACTGCCTGCAACAGGCTTTCTTTGTCAATAGGCTTCAATATCAGTTCCACATCGCTGAAGCGGATCACATGGAGGAACTTTTTTTCAAATGCGGTTACAAATACTGCTTCAAAAGGAATGTCGGGTAGGGTGCCGGCCAGTACGTCGAAGCCGGTGCCATCAGGCATTTCCAGGTCAAGAAATACCAGTTCGGGGCGGTGCGCTTTAATCTTTTCGATGCCATCCGCACAGTCGGAGGCCATGTCGGCAATCGTAATTTCGGGGCAGTATTTACCGAGCATTAACGCAATGATGTCCCGGCTGTTTCTCTCGTCATCAATTATAATAGCCTTTATCATAAAAAAGTAACATTAACGGATACACTAAATTATAACTGGGGGATCAGTATTTTAACGATCGTGCCGCTGTCCGATTCATCTTCAGATGATCTGTCAATAATTTCTATATGGATTTCAGTATTATACATTTTGTTCAGCAACTCTGCACGGTTCTGGCTTATTTCCATGCCAGACGACTGATGATGCTTTGGCAGCATGCGCAATGATTTGGAACGTGCAATGCCAATTCCGTTATCTGCGATCACACATTCCAGCATATCCGACGCCACCTGGTTAAAGTAAATGGAAAGCTTTCCTGTTGGCTGTTTGGGATTAGTCATACCATGCTTTACGGCATTTTCTACATAAGGTTGCAACAGCATTGCGGGGATTTCCAGTTCGGCGGTGGCAATCACGGGGTCTACTACTATTTCATACTCCATCCGGTTTTCAAACCGCATCTTTTCTAACCCAAGATAAGTATTCAAATAGGTAATTTCATCTGCCAGCGATATAAAATTACGCCGGGAAAAGTCCAGGGTTTTACGGATCAGGTAAGAAAAATCGGAGAGATATTTCTGCGCATACTCATAATCCCGCTGCATTACAAACAATTGTATGGAATTCAGGCAGTTGAAAATGAAGTGCGGATTGATCTGGGCCCGGATGGCTTTGAGCTCAATTTCTGTAAGTTTCTTATCGTATTCTGTTTCCAGTTGCTTTTTCCGCTGCTCCTCCAGTTCCTGCTTTTTGCGCAGGATTTCTGTGGTTTGTTCTTTTACCAGCTCTTCCAGCTGCTCATTCAGCTTCCGCTGCAGCTCTTTATTTTTATTCAGTTGCTTAATCAGGAGTTCCTGTGTACGGGTTCTTTCCAGGTGTACCAGTTTATTGCGGTAACTCAGCCCCGCAAGGAAAAACATGGCCTGTAACAATACGCCGCCTATCAGCAGGATAGTGGGCGCCGCCAGTTCTCCCAGGGCGCCGAGCAGCCCCAGTGGCCGCACATGCATCAGGAAGGAGCCCAGACAGGCCAGGTATAAACATACGGATCCATACAAAAAGAATCGCACCAGCGGATGATGGCGGGAGCGCCGCGCCAGTGCCACAAATACTGCCAGCAATGGTACCAGCGTTACAAAATATACATAACTGTATATGATGGTAGGCATATGGTATTGGCCTATCCTGATGAAATACACGCATAGGATGATCAGTCCCCCTACTATTGCCGCTACCCATGTAAATGCCCGTTCCATAAAAGGATACCGCTCGGTCAGGTTAAGAAAGGCATTGCCAAATAGCAGGTACATCAGGTAAAAGCAAAACAGCAGGCCCGGAATGTCCCAATAGTATTTCAACATGGGCCAGCGGTGGAAAAAAGACAATTGGTAAGGCTTATCGTCCAGCCGTAAGGCAAAAAAGAGGATCAACCCAAGTATATAGGTCGCAAAATAGATATACGATTTGTCGGGTAACTGGATATAATTAATAATGGAAATGCTGAAAAATACCAGCAGCATACCCAGCAATACCTGGATTACCACGGCCTCCTTACGGAAGCCATCCAGTTGTTTATCCCGGAAAACGCCATAGGCTTCAGTGTTGAAGAGTGCCGGCATCAGGGCGCCTTCGTTGTACGACTTATTGATGATGTGAAGGTAAAACGTGCGAAGCGCTCCTGCCGGTACCTGTACGGCAAACGCGTAGTGGTTCCATCTTTCCACCCCCCCCTTATCCAGCATTAAACCGGTTTCCATCAATAGCCGGGGCTTATCACCCGGCGTTTGCACATACCAGTACATATAGTCGTGCCAGCCTGAAAACAGCTGATAAGAGAGTGGTTTATTGCTTTTATTTTTTACGGTAAGTCGCAGCCAGCAGTTATTAACCCGTCCGTTATTTTGGGTATTACTATGAAAGATGCTTTCCTGCCGGGTAAAAGGCATGTTGGCAGCCTGCTCCGGGCTCAGGTGCTGCTCGCCGGCTGTCAGCACGTACATATAAGGCCGCAGGTCCAGATTCGCGGGGGCGAAAGCAGTATCAGTGATCAGGGTGTCTACTGGGGTACGATCTACAGTGGCAAAGGATTCTGCAGTGTAACAATACAACAGCAGCATTAGAATAATGCGCTTCACAAAGTGTAATATAAGTTTGGTTATAGCAATTTGTCAATAGCTTTTGCCATTGCTTCATCCTTAGCGGTGATGATATCACCGGCATCATGTGTGCTCAGGAATATTTCCACTTTATTATAAACGTTGCTCCAGTTAGGATGGTGGTCCATTTTCTCTGCAATCAGTGCAACCTTGGTCATAAATGCAAATGCATCCCGAAAATCTTTGAATTCAAAAGCCCGGTAAAGCTGTTTATTTCTTTCTTCCCACATAAAAAATCAGGAATTTAAAAAGTAAAAAAACATCGGGTCTGTCATGGAATCTGGTCAAAATACTACCGCTGATGCGTTGTGCCTCTTCTAAAAAATAAGGTTCATCTTATTTTTGATATCTCTGATATCAAGTAAAGATACTAATTGTACAAGCGGAACAAGGCGTAATTCTTCTAATAATTTTTTTACATCGCCGGGTTGATAGTAATCACCCTTTATCATCCACAGAAAATTGATCTGTTTAAGTTCCGGCAGCAGGAATTCTGCCTGGCAGCGATTGTTGTAAAAATAGTGCGCTACCGAGTTGGTAGGTTCGTGAAACTCAAATACGGGAAAATGAAAGGATCTTGTTTTTTTAGACAGGGCGATTTCCAGGTTGTTATTTACCCTGAAATTGGTATGCAACTGCCGGTTAATATGCCAGCACAACTGATAATCCCGCGTGGTGGAAGCAATGCCTATTACGTAGGTACTTTCAAAGAAGTCCTCTACCAATTGGTCGTTATCCAGTTTAAGCTTGAGTATTGTCATATAGAAAAGTAGCGCTGCACCCGGGTCCGGATGTTGAATAAAAATTTATCCTTTCTTTTTACTGCCCTTTTTTAAAGGTTGTCCCGGGTCCCAAAATACGGCTTTAAAATTTTCTATTTTATCTTCTTTTACAACTACGCCTTCCTGTTCCAGTAGTTCCTGCATCAGGGTAGGGGTGGCAAAATGACTCCGGCCGCTGAGTTCTCCTTTGCTGTTTACCACACGATGCGCGGGAACAGCCGGTTTGGCGCTGCCGGCTGCATTCATTGCCCAGCCTACCATGCGGCCGGTGAGTTTTAAACCGGAAGCGTCGGCAATGGCGCCATAAGAGGTTACCCTGCCGCGCGGTATGGTACGTGCAATTTTAAAAACCGTTTCAAAAAAAGAAACCGGCTCAGCGGCTTTCTTTTCCTTCGTCCCTGCGACGGGCAAGGAGTGCTGATCTTTCGGGTTCGGGTACTTTTTCATAATTAAAAGGACAGTGCTTACAGCCATTGCCACAACAGAAGCCCCGGTCGAGGTGGGAATTTTTCGGTAAATACCATATAGCCCTGGGCATTATAGTAAAAATCAATCTTCTCCACCAACGGTTGCTTCATCGGAAGGCAGTTTAATGCTTTGCCAGTTCAACGGTGCAGCAGGCAATTGAAATTTGAGATAACGGATCGTTCTGCCATCGGCGAGGTGCATGCCTTCATAAAAGGTCTGTATCTTCAGCAACGGCGGTACTTCCGGTAATGCATATACATCAGGAATATCTTCTATCAGGGTGCATCCGGCCGCGGCAATTACTTCCTGCGTGAAAGCATACAGCTGCGGGGAGTCCGTTTTCAGGTTGATGGTGGCTCCCGGCGCCAGCAACGGCTGGAACAGCTGCAGGAATTTAGGATGCGTTAACCTTTTCTTCGACTTGGAATTGCGCAGGAAGGGGTCGGGGAAGGTAATCCAGATGTCCTTTATTTCTCCCGGCGCAAAATAATTAGGGAGCTTATCTATTTGTGTACGTAAGAAGGCCGCGTTTGGCAGTGGTTCTTCAAGTGCCGTTTTGGCGCCTCTCCAGATGCGATTGCCCTTGAGGTCCACACCCAGAAAATTCTGATCAGGAAACAGCCGGGCCATGCCCAGGGTATAATCTCCTTTGCCACAGGCCAGCTCTAATGTAACAGGGTGGCTGTTTTTGAAGAATTCATTCCATTTTCCCTGCATACCTCCCGGGTATATCAATACATTAGGGAAGGTTTCGATTTCAGCAAATCGTTGTAATTTTTTTTGTCCCATTTGCCGCAAAAGTAAGCCGAAAGAAGAAAATATAAATGGGATCAGGAGGGGAGCGGAAGAAGTTTACTTTCCCGGGAACTCTTTCAATTCGCTGAGGCCTTTATTTGCTTTTGCTAATTTATTGATAATCAGTTCATTGTAATAATGCTGCGCATTCCCCCAATAAAAAAAGCCCGTAAGCATGATAACTTACGAGCTCTTTAAACCAATTAAGCTGTAGGAGGAGGAGTCGAACCTCCACGGGGCAGTTAGCTGTAGCACAAGTAAGATTAGTGGTCAACCCAATTATACTACGTTTATCCTGTGATCCCCACCCTCGAGACAAGAGGGCATGTCTGCCAATTTCATCATCCCACAATGTGTTTGAATCGTTACCAGCTGTTGCTTTCCGTGAGCCGTTTTCGTAATGATTATGATGCAAATCTAAAGAGAAGGTGACTTTCTTGCAAATTTTTTAAGAAGAATTTTGGAATTTTCGATATTTTTTAAATATTTGCATATAACTTTAAAACAATCAAAAACAAATTGTAAAAATGAGCCACAATTTGAATATTGACAAACTAGATTTGCAGATTATCAGCGAGATGATGTCTAATGCTGAGATCTCCTACGCCGACCTGGGGAAGAAATTGTTCGTTTCCGGCGGGACTATCCACGTGAGAATGAAGAAATTACAAGAACTGGGTGTAGTTAAAGGTACTAAATTACATGTAGATTTAAAAATGATCGGCTATGATGTGATCGCTTTTATCGGCATTTATCTGGAAAAAAGCTCCATGTACGACACGGTAGCCAAGGAATTAAGGAAAATACCCGAAATGGTACGCCTTAACTATACAACGGGCAGTTACAGCATGTTTGCAGAAATTATCTGTAAAGATATCACCCAGCTCCGCCGTATCCTCCACGATGAACTGCAGAAAATTAAAGGCATTGAGAGAACTGAAACCCTGATTTCCCTGGAAGAAAGCTTTTACAGAACAATTAACGTGGTAGAATAATTAGTTTTTAAGTATGAAAGGCTTACCCTGTTGCTATTTCATTCTTAATTATTAATTTTCGCCATGGTTACAACAGAAATCGCCGAAAAAATTCAACGGCTGGAAGAAAAGTATGCCGCCATGGGCCAGAACCTGTCATCCTACCTGGATGGCCTTCTGTACGCGGACTACCTCACTTATTGGGATTATATTCAGCTTGATGTATTGCTTAATCTGCAACATCCACGCACACCAATTCCTGATGAAAGAATATTCATCATCTATCACCAGATCACGGAATTGTATTTGAAATTATCGTTGCAGGCAATCGAACAAATCAGCCTTGCACCTGTACTGTCAGCTGAGATATTTAAAACCCAGCTTAAAAGGATCAACAACTATTTCCACAGTCTTATCAGCTCATTTGAAATAATGGTAGATGGGATGGACAAGGAACAGTTCCTGCAATTCCGCATGGCGCTGTTACCTGCCAGTGGCTTTCAGAGCGGACAATTCCGCATGATCGAGATCTGCTCTACCCGGCTAAACAACCTGGTATACGAACCCCAGCGCCCGGAAGTGGAAGGCCAGGAACTGAAAGACGTGCTGGACAAAATCTACTGGAGAAGCGGCGCCACCGAACTGGCTACAGGTAAAAAAACACTTACCCTCCGCCAGTTTGAACTGAAATATATGGATACCTTCCTGAAACTGGCCACTGAGTACAAAGACAGTAACCTGCTGGCCAGCTATAAAAAGCTCTCCCCCGCGGAACAAACGGAATTAATCCCCCTGTTAAAGGAGTACGATCTCAATGTAAACGTACGCTGGCCGCTGATGCACTACAAATCCGCGGTAAGATACCTGCATAAAAGGCCGGAAGACATTGCCGCCACCGGAGGCACCAACTGGCAGCAATTCCTGCCTCCAAAAAATAAACGCATCGTTTTCTTCCCCGAACTATGGACGGAAGAAGAACTCAACAACTGGGGTAAAATTGCTATGGGCGAGTAAAACGCCGTCAGATATCCTGCGTGGTAAATCTTCTTAAATAATAAGCCAGTAACGGTACATCCGCTTTTTCCAGTGGATGTGCCGTATCCGGCATCACCGTTAACTGCGCCAGCGGAAGGCCACTGTACACCTCAATGGTTTCATGGAAAGACACCATGTTGTCCCGGTCACCCATCATCAGCATACAAGGGGTTACTACCCGGGCATAATCGGCTGGCTTCAGCAGCGACTGATGCCCCAGTTCCTCTATCAGCTGTGCCGTGCGCGTCACCACGGTTTTCCAGTCGCTGGCAGTATGCCGGGCTTCCAGCACCCTGGCAAAAGCCGGCACCTTCTCTTCAATTAAATCCGGATTCAGCTGCCGTATCTCTTTTCCGGCAGTAGCCTCGTTCCAGTTAAACTTGGTGGCCAGCGTAATCACGCGCCCGGTCTTTTCCGGGTAATGCCGCGCCAGGTACATGGCTACATAACCACCCATGCTGTATCCGAAAATGTGTACAAAGTCGAGTTGATGGGTTTCAAGATAGGATAATACTTCCGCCGCAAATACCTGGATGCTGAACCCCTGCTCCGAAAAAGGCACATCGCCGTGCCCGCTGAAATTAATCAGGTGCACATCGTAATGGTCAGACATTTCCTTAGCCAGCGGTTCAAATTGGGAAGAGGCGCCCAGTGCGCCATGTAAAAAAAGTATGGGGAGTTTATGTGTTTGCATTGACTAAAACTAGCAAACATTTTGGATTTGCCTGTTTGATTATTTGAATTTTTCAGGGAGACAGCTATTTTTTATCTCCCTGAAATACCCAAAAAACAACATAACCAAATCATCTGGCCAGGTATGCTCCATCGATGGGATAGTAGCTGCCGGTTACGAAAGAGGATTGCGGAGAACTGAGCCATAATACCAGTTCTGCAACCTCTTCCGGCTTGCCCAGCCGCCCTATGGGATGCAAACCCACAAGTGCCTGCATCTCCTGCTGGCTCAGATGTTTGGTTAATAATGGGGTTTCAATAAATCCCGGCCCTACCGCATTTACCCGGACGCCTTTGGCGGAATATTCCACTGCCGCCGCCTGGGTAAGCCCTACCACGCCATGTTTGGCCGCCACATAAGCACAGGACCCTGCGAAACCTACCGCTCCAAGTATGGAGGCCATGTTCACAATTACACCGCTACCGGCCTTTTCCATCACTGGCAACTGATAGCGCATGCCATAAAAAACGCCATTGAGATTTATGTTAATAACTTTTTGCCACTCCTCCAGCTTATACTCACCCGTGGGCGCTGCTGCTCCGCCAATACCGGCATTATTACAGGCAATATCCAGCTGTTTGAACTCCGCCAGGGTTTTGGACACCAGTTGCTCACAGTCGGCCGGGCTACTGCTATCCGATTTTACAAAGATGGCCCTGCCTCCTTTGCTGCTGATCCCGTCTGCCACGGCTTTTCCACCCTTTTCATCAATATCACTGATCACCACAGCCGCGCCATTGGCGGCATACAGCTCCGCTACACATTTACCAATGCCGGAACCCGCGCCAGTAACCAGCGCTACCTTGTTTTTCAATTGGTCCATAACAATGTTTTTGCTCTAATAAACAATACAGCCCAATGAAATGTTCCTCATATTTTTTTATTATGTTTGCATAGATGTTGCCGATTAATTTTCTTCACTTAAGATGTCCCATCATCAAATCATGTTTTTTTAAATACTAGTAATGGAATACAATACCACGCGCAATTACCTGATAATGAAGGAATATGGCAGGAATATCCAGAAAATGGTGGAGTACCTGGTAACCATAGAAGACGACGAAGAGCGCCAGCGTAATGCTATGGCTGTAATAGAGCTGATGGGTACGCTGAACCCGCATTTACGCAATGTGGAAGACTTCAGGCATAAATTATGGGATCATATTTTTAATATCTCCGGCTTTAACCTGAAGGTGGAATCACCCTATCCAATCCCCACTATTGAAAAGCTCAGAGCCAAACCCGACAGACTTCCTTATCCAAAAAAATATCCCAGGAACCGTCACTTCGGTAAAAACCTGGAAATGATCATTGACAAAGCCGTACACGAAGATAATCCCGAAAAAAAGGAAGGGTTTACCCAATGCATCGGTAACTATATGAAACTGGCCTACAGTAACTGGCACAAGGAAAGTGTACACGATGATGCCATCAAGGCAGAATTACTGGCTATTACAGACAACCAGCTGGAATTCCACCCGGGCCATACTGCCCATATTCCAGCCCCTGTAAGCTTTGTACCAAGCGGCAACGTAGCAGGCGCAGCCGACCAGTTCCGCTCCAGTAAACGCAAAAACTTCCAGCAAAACAAGTTCAAAAGCAGCAATAGCGGCAGTGGCGGCAGCAAAAGCCGGGATAATAACAATAAGCACAATAACAAATACAACAAAAACAGGAACAAGTGAGTAGTGCTTTTGAAGTAAGAGGCGGCAACCGCTTAAAGGGAGAAATTATACCCCAGGGTGCCAAAAACGAAGCTTTACAAATCATCAGTGCTGTGATGCTAACCCCCGAAAAGGTTACTATCACCAATATTCCGGATATAGTAGATGTAAATCTGCTGATAGAGCTGTTAGGAGATGCTGGCGTAAAATTGAATCGTATCAGCAGGGATACCTGCGAGTTTCAGGCAGATGCAGTAGACCTGAAATACCTGGAAAGCCCTGAGTTTAAAAAGAAATCCGGCCGTCTCCGTGGCTCGGTGATGATTGCAGGTCCGCTGCTGGCAAGGTTCGGACGCGCCTTCATCCCAAAACCCGGTGGTGATAAAATAGGCCGCCGCAGACTGGATACTCATATCATCGGGTTCGAGAAACTGGGAGCCAGGTTTGTATATGATGCGGATGATAACTACTTCCGCCTGGAATCTTCCGGAGGGCTCAAAGGCACTTATATGCTGCTGGATGAGCCAAGCGTTACCGGTACTGCCAATATTGTAATGGCAGCGGTAATGGCCGAAGGAACCACCACTATTTACAACGCTGCCTGCGAACCATATCTCCAGCAGCTGTGTAAAATGCTGAACCGAATGGGCGCCCGCATCAGCGGAGTAGGCTCCAACCTCCTCACCATTGAAGGCGTGAAATATCTTGGCGGCTGCGAACACAGCATGCTCCCGGATATGATCGAAATAGGCTCCTTCATTGGCCTGGCCGCCATGACGCAAAGCGAAATCACTATTAAGAATGCAGGTGTAGATAACCTGGGTATCATCCCGGAAAAATTCCGTCAGTTAGGTATCCAACTGGAAATCAGGGGAAACGATATTTATATTCCTTCGCAGGACTCCTACGAAATCCAGACATTTCTCGATGGCTCCATTCTTACCATTTCTGATCATCCCTGGCCGGGGTTTACGCCGGACCTGCTCAGTATTGTGCTGGTAGTTGCTACACAGGCAAAAGGCAGCGTGATGATCCATCAGAAGATGTTTGAAAGCCGCCTGTTTTTCGTGGATAAACTGATAGACATGGGCGCACAGATCGTATTATGCGATCCGCACCGTGCAGTGGTAATCGGTTTGGGCCGCCAGCACAACCTGCGCGGAATCACCATGTCATCTCCCGATATCCGCGCCGGGGTATCCCTGCTGATCGCTGCACTCAGCGCAGAAGGAAAGAGCACCATTCAGAACATTGACCAGATAGACCGTGGCTACCAATACATCGACGAAAGGTTGAGAAAGCTGGGAGCAGACATAAAGAGAGTATAAACAGTTGTTGATACTTCATCAAACCCAAATACCAGCAAAACATTTTACTGGTTTTTGGGTTTTGCATTTGAAGTAACCGCTACCTTGATTGTAATTAATAATGGAAAGAAAGATCATCATCGTTACCGCTCCTTCAGGCGCCGGTAAAACCACCATCGTGAAAAAACTGCTGGCTAACATGCCGGTACTGTCCTTTTCTATTTCCGCCAGCACCCGCACCCCGCGTGCCAGCGAAGTACACGGAAAGGACTACTACTTCCTGTCCTCCGATGAATTTCATCAGCGGATTGAAGAAAACGCCTTCGCAGAATATGAAATGGTGTATGCCGGTAAATATTACGGAACCCTGAAAAGTGAACTGGAGCGTATCTGGAACAACAACCAGATCCCGATGGTGGACATCGATGTAAAGGGCGCATTATCTATCAAAGAAAAATATCACGACAACGCACTCACTATTTTCATACAGCCCCCCTCGTTAGATGCCTTGCGCGTCCGGCTCAGTGAAAGAGGAACGGAATCACAGTCCTCACTGGACGAACGGCTCGCCAAAGCACGCTATGAGCTGTCGTTTTCCCATGAATTTGACCAGATTGTGGTGAACGACGAACTGGAGCACGCCTATGAAGAAGTAAAAAAACTGGTGACAGATTTTTTAAATATAAAATAGCGACGTGATCGTTGGTTTTCCTAATTCGTTATTTTTGTTAGGATGGACGGATACACAATAATTATTTTGGTTTTCCTGGTATTGCTGGCAGGCTTCTTTTCAGGTATCGAAGCTGCCTTTGCCAATGTTAACAAACTTAGCATTGAGCTCAAAAAAAAGCAAGGCAGGGCTACTGGCAAAATACTGGCCAGTCTGAATGAAAACCCCAGTCGCTTCCTGGCTACCAGCCTGGTAGGATTCACGATCACCATAGTTGTTTATGGGATCCTCGTGGCAGGCGTATTTCAGCCGGCGCTGGACACTATTATGCGGACGCCTGATTCCGCCAGCATTCAACCCTTTATTATTTTCGTTGAAATAATACTGGCCACCCTGCTGGTATTATTCCTTGGCTTTTTTATTCCACGGGCAATTTTCCGGTCAAGACCCGAAGCACTGCTCAGTTTCTTTGCACTGCCCGTTTCCTTAGTGGCCAAACCATTGTATGTGATCGGTAATGTACTCGCTTCGATCTCCGAATGGATGCTGAAATATTTGTTCAACGTCCGTATCGTGGAAAATGGTGAATCCTTCACCCGCGTGGATGTAGAACATTTTATCCGGCAGTCGCAACAGCACTTCGGGGAAAATAACCAGGAGCTGAATACAGAGCTGTTTGAAAATGCTTTGTCACTTGCACATGTAAAAATCCGTGGCTGCCTGATTCCCCGCAAGGAAATAGAAGCGCTCGAAATACACCGGCCACTCAGTGATGCCCGGAGTAAATTTATGGACACCAAACTATCTAAGATCATTATTTACGAAGGTTCCATTGATAACATCCTGGGCTACATCCACCAGTTGGATATGTTTAAGAGCCCGCCTGATATTAAAAGCATCATTCATCCCATATTGGCGGTACCGGAAACAATGAGCGCTATTGACCTGCTCAGTAAGTTCAACAAAGAACGTAAGAGTATTGCCTGGGTAGTAGATGAGTTCGGAGGAACGGCAGGTATCGTAACCATTGAAGATGTACTGGAAGAAATTTTCGGAGAAATCAAGGATGAACACGATGAAGAAGAATTTGTAGAAAAGCAGATCGCTGAAAAAGAATATATTTTTTCCGGAAGATTAGAGCTTGATTACTTGAATGAGAGATATGGACTGGACTTTCCGGAAGATGAAAGTGAAACATTGTCCGGATACATTATCAACCATCACGAAACCATTCCAAAGATCAAGGAACGCATTATAATCGATGATTATGAGTTTGATATTCTGAATGTTACGGATACCAGGATCGAAATGGTGAAGATGAAGATGTTAGTATAAGGGTTACCGTTAAATCGGTTGACTTATCTGATATTAATATGATATAATTATTTCCGTAATGTAATGGTTAACGATACAATAACAATTTTGCTAAAACGTTTTTAAAAAAAGTAGTAGGAATTTAACACGGATTGTATACATTTGCTCCAGATGATGTAACACAATGATTTGATTTTTGTTAAAAGGTTGTAAAAAAAGTGTTCCAACATTGATAATAAAATAATTCTTGTTATTTTTGTATTACAATATAAAACGCAACCAGGGATTCTTACTTATTCTGAACGCTTGCCATCAATTAGGTAAGTAGCATAACTGGAAGCTAAAGACATTCTCGAATTCAACTTTTTTGGGGTTAACAAACAATGGATGAAAGGCCGGCTCTTGATTCTTCTCGGGCTGGCTCTTTTTTTTCTCCCAACTGCTCCTACGCTTTTCTTCTTTTTCTTCTTCCTGATTTTTTCTTTTTACGTACATGCCATTGGCATAGTCACCACCTTCGATTAAAGCAATATTAAAATAGGGCACTTTATGGCTGCACACTGTAATTTGTAGTATGCAACAGCTATATTTGTGATCCTTAATAAGAAACTGTATTCAACATCGTTCGACCGTATAAAGTATGTTAAAGAAATTATTCGCAAGCAATGAGGATAAGGCAGAGATGTCTTTTTTCGACCACCTCGAAGATCTCCGGTGGCACCTTGTCAGATCGGCCCTGGCACTTGTTGCATTCAGCGTATTCGGCTTTTTATATACAGAGGAAATTCTGGACAACGTAATTTTTGGACCTACCAACGCCGACTTCCCTTCTTACGTGATACTATGTAAAATCAGCCATTGGATAGGCATGGGCGACCGGCTCTGTATTACACCTGTAAAGGTCCAGTTTTTGAATTATAAGATGGTGGGGCAGATTATGCTGCAATTTAAACTGGCGTTCATGATCGGCTTTATTTGCGCCTTTCCGTACATTTTCTGGGAGTTCTGGCGCTTCGTAAAACCAGCGCTGAAAGAAAGAGAACTGAAAGGAGCAAGAGGCGTGATCTTCTGGGTATCTTTTCAGTTTTTCCTCGGTATCGGATTCGCCTATTTCCTGATGGCGCCCTTCACCATCAACTTCCTCGCTTCCTATACGGTTACGGCAAAAGCTGTAAACCAGTTTTTTATAGATGATTACTTTGATCTGATGACACAGATCGTACTGGGTATGGGGATCCTCTTTGAATTGCCTATCCTCGTATTTTTCCTCACCAAACTGGGCATCCTCACACCGGATTTCCTCAAAGCTTACAGGCGTCATGCCATCGTGGTGATCCTGATCCTGGCTGCAGTAATTACGCCGCCGGATCTGATAGATCAGCTGATCGTATTTGTACCCTTATACTGTCTGTATGAAATCAGTATCTTTATATCGAAAAAGGCGCTGAAAGATCGTGAAGACAAGATGGCTAAAACAGATGTGGAAGAGTGGTCTTAATTATCTCTAACAGTTAATAAGATATTGAAAATGGAAAATATATTTAACCTGACATTGCCCGTGGCTATCGGTTCTGATCATGCAGGATATGAATATAAAGAAGAAGTAATTTCTTTCCTGGAGTCGAAAGGCCTGCAGGTAAAGGATTACGGCACCCACTCGAAAGATTCTGTGGATTATCCTGATTATGCGCACCCGGTGTCTACAGCAGTAGAAAGGGAACAAGCGGCCTTCGGTATTCTTATTTGCGGCAGCGCCAACGGGGTGGCTATTACCGCCAACAAACACCAGGGTATCCGTGCTGCCATCTGCTGGGGAGAAGAACTGGCGCGGCTGGCACGTTCACACAACAACGCAAATGTGTTGTGTATCCCTGCCCGTTTTGTGGATATTCCTGCAGCCAATCAAATGGTGGAAGTGTTTATGGGTACGCCGTTTGAAGGTGGCCGCCACCAGGACCGCGTACGTAAAATGGTTTGCCTGTAACGGTTTAAAGCCATATATCATTTTTTACTGTAACGAATACACGAAATTGTAGTAATATTAAAGAGCCGGCTTCCAACCGGCTCTTTTTATTTAATATTCATGTGAATCTGACTATAAAAAATTACTCCATGAGAGTTCTGTTTGCTGTCGCCTTACTGTTGCTGATGAATATTGCGCAGGCACAAACCAATAACGGGGTGGCTGCAGAATATGGTGAAACCATTACCGCCGCCGGTCTTAGCCGGCAACTGCACATTATAGCAGGCCCGGAAATGGAAGGAAGGGAAACCGCCACAAGAGGACAGGAGAGGGCTGCGGCCTATATCATCAGCCAGTTCTCAGCCGCAGGACTTCAGCCCGGCGCCCATGGGAAATGGGAACAATATTATCCCATCTATTCAGATAGTTTGCTCAAAAGCACTATCACCGTAGGTAATAAAACATATTTATTTGCACAGGACTTTCTCGCGGATCTCCGCTCCGGCAACAAACAGGATCTACGCGTATCCCGCGTATTTTATGCAGATGCAGGTGTAGTTACGGCAGATCACAATGATTATGAAAACATGGACGTAAAAGGCCAGGTAGTGATGATCAGGGATGATGTCAGGAAAGGATTGCAACGGGACCGCCGCAGCCTCGACGAGAGGATCAGCACCGCGAAAAATAAAGGCGTGGCTGCCTTACTGATCATCAGCCCCGCTGCCGGCAGATACCGCTCCCTGGAGCAGAAAAAGCTCCATACCACCGGACTTTACTGGCAAAAAGATACCTCCTGGAATCCAAATATTTATTATATCACCCCGGCTCTGGCCGCCGATATACTCCGTACCGATAAAGGCGATAATCTCCTCGAAGAAATAAACAGGGGCTGGAAGCCATCGCCGGTTACGCAAATACCGGTTCATCTTGTTTTTGATAAAGCAGCTACCGTTTTGCAACCCTCCAATGTACTGGCTTACCTGGAAGGCACCGATAAAAAAGAGGAAGTTGTTTTTGTGACTGCCCACTATGATCATCTTGGTAAAAAAGACGACGAAATTTTTTATGGCGCAGACGACGACGGATCAGGTACCAGCGCTGTGATAGAAATTGCTGCTGCTTTTGCACGCGCCAAAAAAGCCGGCAACGGTCCGCGGAGAAGTATGGTATTTATGACCGTGTCTGGCGAAGAAAAGGGATTGCTGGGCTCCCAATATTATACCGAGCATCCTGTTTACCCGTTGGCCAACACCGTAACCGATCTGAACATTGACATGATAGGACGCATTGATCCTGCACATGAAAAGGATACCAATTATGTGTATATAATCGGCGATAACAAACTCAGCTCTGAATTGCGGCCGGTTAATGAGAAAGCCAATGACACCTATACTCATCTTAAACTGGACTATAAATATAACGATCCCAACGATCCGGAAGGATTCTACTACCGCTCAGATCACTATATGTTTGCACAACATGGCATTCCCATCATTTTTTATTTTAATGGCACACATGCTGATTATCATGCCCCAACAGATACTGTAGAGAAGATCAGCTACGACCTCCTGGCGAAAAGAGCCCGCCTGGTTTTCTACACCGCCTGGGAAATTGCCAACCGCGAGCAGAAACTGGTGGTTGACCGGCACGAAAAATAACCAATAAGCTTAAATCTTCCAAAAAATCCCTGATTCCGGTATGGATGTACCGGCTAAATCCTTTTTGTTTTTTTTAACAAATTTTTTTAAATTGTGTATAGAGTCTCTTTTTAAAAAAAATGAACAGGTGAATCAAGTTACAAGTAGTTGAGGCGATTATTTACCATATAAACTTACCAGTATGGAAACACCTGCCACCTTTTTCTGTTTTAGATAAAATGCTATCCCACAAGGCGAGCACCCTTGTGCCCCTGATTGTTTACGACGGAAACACCTGGTTAATGCATTGAAGTATTTGTAGCTAATAATCCTGGTTGTTCAGAATGTTGAGAAACGGAAATGCTCATAGCGCGCAATGGTACACCCTGCCATAATACAGCACTCGTAGTGGAAACCTAAAACTGAGAATGCATGCCTGATTTTTATAACGCTTACTGGTGGCTCTTTTTATTAAGAGGAACTTTCGCCCTCGTATTGGGAGTACTGGCCGTAGGTTGGCCTGGTGTTACTTTTACCACATTGATCGTTTTCTTAGGCGCATATCTTTTTATTGCCGGCCTTTTTGCTGTGGCAGGTGCAATAGCAGCCAGGAAAACGAACGAGAACTGGGGTATTTTCCTGCTTTCGGGCCTGCTGGGCGTTATATTAGGTATCCTCACTTTTTACAATCCTTTTGCTACCGGCGCTGCACTCATTTACCTGGTTGCTTTCTGGGCTGCGCTGGCAGGCCTGTTTGAGCTGATCATTGCCATCAGGTTAAGGAAAGTGATAACAGGTGAGGGCTGGTATATTGCGGGCGGTTTGCTGACCATTATCTTTGGAATTCTCCTCGTCGCAAACCCCGTGGCTGCCGCCGCTACACTTACCTGGATCTTTGGGATATACGCAATTTTCACAGGAATCATGCTCATTTTACTATCATTCAGACTGCGAAGCATTAAACGATAGCTATATAATTGAAGGATACAATACCCTGATTTACTATTTTTTAAAGCACCCCATTATGCAAGCTTATTCTTTAACTAAAACCGTTCTTTATGATTGTCACAACACCTGACTAGGGCACCTGTTGCTGCCGTTTGTCAGGGTGTTGATACCTCCCTTTTAAATTAGCGTGGCAGGTGCCGGCAGTATCCGCCGGAAGGAGACCCGCGGTACCCCAGATGCTATTTCTCCCGGCCCATTTACAGGCTGTTGTTCTAGCTAATTGTGAATACTTTAAAGTTAACCGTTATGTCATCCACCGAATTTAATAACTTATTACTCGGAAATGCCGATTTCCTGCGGCCATATGCTGTAACATTGACTAAAGACTCTGAATCCGCAAAAGATCTTTACCAGGAAACCTTATTCAGAGCACTGTCTAATCGTGATAAATATCTCGCCGGCACTAACATCCGCGCCTGGCTATATACGATCATGAGAAATATCTTCATTAATAACTATCGTCGCGGTAACCGCCAATACCGGTTGCTGGATAATGCAGTAGGAGATTACCTGTTGAGCCACCAGCCTTCTGCCATCGGAAACTTTGCAGAATCAGACCTGCGGGTGAAAGACGTGCAGATGGCAGTGTATAATCTGCCGGTTATTTTTAAGCAACCATTCCTGTTGTATTTTGAAGGCTATAAGTATTATGAAATTGCAGCTATACTCAATGAACCATTGGGTACGGTAAAAAGCCGTATCCACTTTGCCCGGAAAATGCTGAAGACGCGTATCACAAGGCATTAGCCGCTCGTTAATCTTACAATAGTATCATCAGACTCTGGATAACAGAAGTCTGCAAACCCTCAGTGTGACCATTGAAGACGCTGCTAATACCTCGTAGCAGGTGTTGTTGTTTGTGTGTTTTATTGTCTGCTCCGGCAGATAACCGGTTATTGCTGTATACCTGTTTGTGAACTTCTGTTATCCCCATTTTTCCTCCGATTGTCATCCCGCTGCTTCTAATCCCCTCTATAAGCACAAATCTTTGTTAAATAACCATTTATTATCGGGGGAAATATATAAAAACCGGTTTAAAAGCCGTTTATTAGCGTAGACTTTTCAATTTTTTTCCGGTTTCTCTACAACTAAACTGTACGCCCGGCAACAACAATGCTTATTTTTTTATGCCTAAAGTAACTTTCAACAACAAGAATGCCTTATTCTTTCCAGCACTCAAATCCGCTGTAGAGGACTATTTTAAATCAAACAACATTCAGAAAACAGGTAACTGGAAACTATATATAAAAACCGCTGTCCTTATTCCGGTGGCGGTGGGGCTGTACCTTTCGGTATTATTTATATCGATGCCGGCCATGCTCTCGGTAACTTTATGCGCTTTGCTGGGGTTTGTACTGGCAAGTATCGGGTTTAATGTAATGCATGACGCATGTCATGGCAGTTATTCTACCAACAGCAAAGTAAACGATACCCTTGGTCTTACCCTTAACGCATTGGGCGGCAACGCTTTCATCTGGAAACAGAAACACAATATCATTCACCATACTTACACCAACGTAGACGGCCTGGATGACGATATCGCCAAAAGCCCGCTCATGAGACAGTGCAGCTCCCAGAAATGGGTGCCCATGCACCGGATCCAGCACATTTACGTAGTACTGGTATACGCTATCTCTTCTTTCGCATGGGTATTTATCATGGATTTTGTGAAATACCTGAGCCGGAAAGTATATACTACCCCGCTGCAACCCATGAAATTAACCGATCACATGGTGTTCTGGGGAAGCAAGGTATTATACCTGGCGTTTTATATCGCTTTACCCATCGTATTGGTAGGCTGGCAGGCCTGGGCCATCGGCTTCGCCGTAATGCACGTGGTAATGGGCTTCACCCTCGCCATCGTATTCCAACTGGCTCACGTAGTAGAAGAAACCGAATTTGAAGCAGTAGGCGAGGATGCCAAACTGATCGAAAACGAATGGGCTATTCACCAGATCAAAACCACCGCCAACTTCGCACCGGGGCATAAAGTCATTTCCTGGTTTGTAGGTGGTCTGAATTACCAGGTAGAACATCACCTGTTCCCAAGGATCAGCCATGTGCATTACCCGGCCCTCAGCAAGATTGTGGCCGCCAAATGCGCAGAGCATAACCTTACTTACAATTCCATCCCTACTATGCAGGGAGCAGTAGTATCGCACTTCCGCTTCATGAAAGCGCTCGGAGCGAAACCATAGCGCGGATTTTGTCTTTCCCGCTGATTACGCTGATTATACTGATTTTTACTTTCTGATTTTTTTTGATTAATATAATTAAGGGAGATAAAAGCGAATTATCCGCTTCTATCTCCCTTAATCCTTTATAAAATCCAAAAGATAAAATCAAACTAATCAGTATAATCAGCGTAATCAGCGAGAAAGACAAAATACGCATCACCGGAGGCGATTCTATTCTCCGCCTTTTTCGTACTTTTACACCCTTCAGAAATACTATATCTTTTCTACATATAAAATATAAACAGCAGTCGTGATGAAGGCAAATTATTTAGACGAGCTTAACGAACAACAGCGGGAAGCAGTAATACATATCAACGGCCCTTTGATGATTGTAGCGGGCGCCGGTTCGGGAAAAACGAAGGTGCTCACCACCCGTATCGCACACCTGATGCGGAATGGCGTGGATGCGTTTAATATTTTATCCCTCACCTTTACCAATAAGGCTGCCCGGGAAATGAAGGAACGTGTGGAAAAGATCCTCGGCGGCAGCGAAGCCCGTAACCTTTACATCGGTACCTTCCACTCCGTATTTGCCCGCCTCCTGCGTGCAGAAGCACACCGGCTCGGCTATCCCAACGACTTTACCATCTACGATACCGACGACGCCAAAAGCGTTATCAAAACCATTATCAACGAGCTAAATCTCGATGATAAACACTATAAGCCCAACTTCGTTTATAACCGCATCTCAGCTGCCAAAAACAGCCTCATGGGACCGGACGAATACCAGTTGGATAACCTGGTACAACAGGAAGATATGCGCGCCAACAGGCCGCTGATCGGCAAAATTTACGACATGTACGCCAAACGCACGTTTAAAAACGGCGCAATGGACTTCGACGACCTGTTGTTTAAAATGTATATCCTCCTCAAAACATTCCCGGAAGTACTACATAAATACCAGCACAAGTTCAAATACATCATGATCGATGAGTACCAGGATACCAACCCTGCCCAGTACGAAATCATCAAATTACTCGGCGCTGTTAATGAAAATATTTGCGTAGTGGGAGATGATGCCCAGAGTATCTATTCCTTCCGCGGCGCTACCATCGAAAATATCCTCCAGTTTGAAAAGGATTATGATGATGTGAAAGTGGTAAAACTGGAACAAAACTACCGCAGTACCAAGTCCATCCTCAATGTAGCCAATGAAGTAATTGCACATAACAAAGGACAGATAGAAAAAAACCTCTGGACAGATAACACCGAAGGCGATACCATCAAACTGGTACGCACCATGACCGACAACGAAGAAGGTAAATTTGTTGCGGATACTATTTCGGAACAGAAACTGCGGAATCATTATGATAACCGCGACTTCGTTATCCTGTACCGCACCAACGCCCAGAGCCGCTCCTTTGAAGAAAGCCTTCGCCGTAAAGCCATTCCATACCGCATCTTTGGGGGCCTGTCTTTCTACCAGCGTAAGGAAATCAAAGACTACGTGGCTTACCTGCGCATTACCATGAATACCCGCGATGAAGAAAGCCTGAAAAGGATCATCAATTACCCCGTTCGCGGTATTGGTAAAACCACCATCGAAAAAACCATTGTGCTCAGCAATGAACACAATATCACCATGTGGGAAGTACTGGAAAGGGCCAGGGAGTTCGGCTTTAAAGGCGGTACCGTAGAAGCCATAGAAGCATTTGTGATCATGATCAAAAGCTTCCAGGCAATGCTCACCTCGCACAACGCCTATGATGTGGCTGTTGCGGTGGGTAAATCTACCAACATTGTAAAAGAACTGTTTAACGATAAAACTACGGAGGGGCTTGCCCGTTATGAAAACGTGCAGGAACTCTTAAACTCCATCAAAGAGTTTACAGAAACCCCCGATGAAGAAGGAGAACTGCTTGATAAAAGCATGGGTTCTTATCTTCAGCAAATCACCCTCCTCACAGATGCCGACCAGGGCAGCGATGAAAACAGCGATGTGGTGAAACTGATGACCATCCACGCCGCAAAAGGACTGGAATTCCCGGTGGTATTCACCGTGGGGCTGGAAGAAACATTGTTCCCCAGTGGCATGTCTATCAACACCCGGGAAGAACTGGAAGAGGAAAGAAGACTGTTTTATGTAGCCATTACCCGCGCAAAGGCACGCTTATGGCTCACATACGCCAACAGCCGTTACCGCTTTGGTAACCTGGTGCAGAATGAACCGAGCCGGTTCCTTGAAGAAATGCCGGAGAAATTCATTGACCGCAGCTATGCCGGCGGAGGCAGCGTACGCAACGCTTTCGGCAGTGGCAGCACTTCCGGATGGAGCAACAGCAATAATATGTTCGACCGGAAAAAGGCGCCGTCGCAACCGTCGCAGCCGGTGGCACAGAAGCCCGCTGCCAAACCCACCTTTTCTCCCGCCACTACCCACCTACCTTCCGCTGATTTTGCCCCGGACGATCCGGCCGGCATGGAGCCCGGCATGCAGGTAGAGCATCAGAAATTTGGATTTGGTATCATCGCAGCAATGGAAGGAGCGCCTAACAACAGGATTGCCACCATCAACTTCCCTAAAGGCGGCGGTGAAAAGAAAATTATGCTGAACTACGCCAAGCTGAGAATAGTAAGATAAGTGACATGAAAACCGCGATGTTAAAACTCCGGCAGTTTTGTGCCTACCAGGAACGGAGCCACCAGGAAACAAAATACAAATGCCTGGAGCTGGGCCTGAGGGGAGAGGAAGTAGACGAAGCCATTGCTGAGCTCATCGCTGAAAATTTTCTCAACGAGGAAAGGTTTGCCAAAGCCTACGCCGGCGGCAAATTCCGGATCAAGCAATGGGGGCGCAAAAAAATTATGATGGAGCTGAAGCAGAAACAGGTATCTGCCTACTGCATCAAAAAAGGAATGGAGGAAATTGATGACGATGATTACATCGCAGTACTTCACAAGCTGGCAGAGAAAAAATACCAGTCGCTCAAAGGAGAAACAGCCATGAAGCGCAGGTATAAGGCCATGCAATATCTCCTTCAAAGAGGTTTTGAACCAGACCTCATCAACGAAGCACTTGAACAAATTGCAAAGAACGAGGCTTAAGCGGGCAATAATTTGAAAAGTTTCTAACCCGTCAGGCCGTAATTTTGTGATCACAATAACCGATAATGTCAGATCTGATAGTAACACTCATACAAGCCCAATTGCATTGGGAAGACAAGGAAGCCAACCTGCGTATGTTTGATGAGAAAATCAACAGCATAAAGGAGAGGACCGAAGTGGTATTTTTACCCGAAATGTTCAGCACCGGCTTCAGTATGCAGTCAGCGCAGCTGGCTGAAACAATGGATGGAACCGCGGTACAGTGGATGAAGAAGAAGGCGGCGGAGAAGAATATCATCATCACCGGCAGCCTGATTATCGAGGAAAACGGAGAGTATCTGAACCGCCTGGTCTGGATGCTGCCCAATGGCACTTACGGCACTTATGATAAGCGCCACCTGTTTGGTTATGCAGGTGAACACGAACACTACACGCCCGGAGATAAGCGCCTTATTGCGCAGGTGAAGGGCTGGAAAATAAATCTGAACATCTGTTTTGATATGCGTTTCCCGGTATGGTCGCGCAATACCATCCAGCCGGATACTAACGAACCAGCTTACGATCTGCTGGTGTATGTAGCCAACTGGCCGGAAAGACGTAAAACTGCCTGGACTACCCTGTTGCAGGCCCGCGCTATTGAAAACCAGGCTTTTGCCATCGGTGTAAACCGGGTAGGCAACGACGGCAACAATATTTATCACAGCGGGGAAACCAGTTTGATTGATCCAATGGGAGAAATCATTTACCGCAAATCGCACGATGAAGACATATTTACGTATACCCTTAAACGTGAGCGGCTGGAAGAAGTGAGGAAGAACATTCCTTTCCTGAAAGATGCCGACGCATTTACTATTCTCCCAAAAGGATAATAGCAACGTTCTAACTAAAGATATTTTTATATGTTGTTACAGGCAGTCCATCACATCGCGGTTATTTGTGCAGATTACTCCCGGAGTAAAACATTTTATACCGATGTGCTGGGCCTGCAGGTAATACGCGAAGTATACCGGGAAGAACGGGATTCCTGGAAGCTGGACCTGGCACTGGGCAACCAGTACATTATTGAGCTGTTTTCTTTCCCGGACCCGCCGCCACGGCCAAGCCACCCGGAGGCATGCGGGCTTCGCCACCTCGCTTTCGCAGTGGCCGACATCGAAGCCGCCGTTGCACAACTGCAGCAGAAAGGCGTGACTACCGAACCACTACGCATTGATCCGCATACCCAACAACGATTCACCTTTTTTGCAGACCCCGACGGTTTGCCTTTAGAGTTATACGAAGTCATTTAACACCCGTAAAATTTTATTGCTATGTCTGTTGCCTACATCAATGCCCGGATCTTTACCGGGGAAGAGATATTGGATGATCATGCAGTGATTACACAAGGAGGGAAAATTACCAGCATTGTTCCTGCTTCAGAATGGAAAACAACCGGCAGCGAAACAGACCTGAAAGGAGGCCTGCTGGCTCCGGCTTTTATAGATCTGCAGATCTACGGAGGCAACAGCCACGTGTTTTCCATGTATCCTTCGGTTACCTCCCTGGCGGCCACTGTGGCTTACAGCAAAGGTGGCGGCGCCGCCTGGATCATGCCCACCGTGGCAACCATCAGCCCCGAAATTATGCTGGAGGCCATGAATGCAGTGAAGGCGTATTGGGAGCAGGGCGGGCAAGGCGTGCTGGGACTGCACCTGGAAGGACCTTTTATCAACCCGAAGAAAAAAGGCGCGCACCTCGAACAATATATTCATTCCCCTACCCAGGAAGATATTAACTGGATCCTGGAAAACGGCCGTGATGTGGTGAAGATCATGACCCTGGCGCCGGAATGCTGTGATCCCGAACTGGTAAGGCAGCTGGAGGCAGCCGGTATCGTGATATTTGCCGGGCATAGTAACGCTACTTACGTGCAGGCCTATACGTCGTTTGACAGCGGTATTCATCATGCTACGCATCTTTTTAATGCCATGTCGCCGCTGGAAAGCCGTGCTCCCGGCCTGGTGGGCGCCATTTATGATCACCCGCAGGTATCCGCCAGCATCGTCGCAGACGGTGTGCATGTGGACTTTGCCTCCATCAGGATCAGCAAAAAGATCATGAAAGAACGCCTGTTCCTGATTACAGATGCAGTGGAGGAGAATAAAGAAGGCGGGTATGTATATATTAAGGAGACGGATCGCTATGTAAGCGCCTCGGGTGTTTTGTCCGGCTCACGGCTCACCATGACCAAAGCTGTCCGCAATTGTGTGGAACAGGTGGGCATTCCGCTGGAGGAAGCTTTACGCATGGCATCACTGTATCCGGCCCGCGCAATTGGCCGTGAACAAGCATTGGGCCGTATTGCGGTAGGCTATGACGCGGCATTGGTAGCCATCGACTCTAACTGGGAAACTACAGTATACTGTTAATAGCCCTATCTTCGCAGGATTAATAATACTGTATATCCGCATGAGCGCACTAACTCGCTTTCTGAAAAAAGACCGGTATAAAAATTTGTTCCTGCTCTCCTGGCTGGTACTGGGCCTGTTACAGGCCTGCTTTTCTGAGCTGTGGGATGATGAAGCCTATTACTGGGTGTATTCACGCCACATGGACTGGGGCTACTTTGATCATCCGCCTATGATTGCGCTGCTGATCAAAATCGGGTACGGGATCTTTCATAATGAACTGGGAGTGAGGCTGCTCATTGTTGTGGTAAACACACTCACCCTCTGGATTACCGCCAAACTGATTGCTTCAAAAGACAATAAACTCTTTTACCTGCTCATCGGATCTATGGGCGCCATGCAGATCGGCGGCATACTGGCAGTGCCGGATGTTCCCCTGATCTTTTTTGCCGCAGTATTTTTCTGGGTATACCGCAATTTTGTAAATGAGCAAACCTGGAGAAACACCCTGCTGCTGGGCATTTCCATGACACTGATGTTTTACAGTAAATACCACGGCATCCTGCTGGTGTTCTTCACTGTTTTATCCAACGTAAACCTGTTAAAAGTATTCAAGTTTTATGTGGCCTGCGTGCTCACCACGGTGTTGTTCCTGCCGCATATTTACTGGCAATATACCCACGGTTTCCCTTCGCTGCAATATCACCTGGTAGACAGGAACGCATCTTCCTATGATATTAGTTACTCGCTCGATTATCTCGGCGGGCAACTCTTATTATTCGGTCCTTTACTGGGCTGGCTTATACTGTATTATGCCTTCCGCAGCCCCATCACCAACTCCTTCGAACGCGCCCTGAAATTTTGCGTGATCGGCGTATTGTCCTTTTTCCTGCTCAGCACCTTCAAAGGCAGGGTGGAAGCCAACTGGACGGTGATGCTCTTTACCCCGGTAGTAATACTAGCGCATCAGGCCATTGTACGGAAAGGCTGGTCGCAGAAATGGTTGTTGTATACTTTGCCGGTTACGTTGCTGCTGGTACTCGTGGTGCGGGTATACATGGTCTGGGATTTTATGCCGGGAGTGGAGATAAGACCTGAAATCCATCATAACAAGGAATGGACGGCACAGGTAGCCGCCCGCGCACAAGGTAGACCAGTGGTTTTTGTGAACAGCTACCAGCGCCCGTCGAAGTACATGTTTTATACCGGGCAGCTTTCCTACAGCCTAAACAGCCGCTATGCCCGCAGGAGCCAGTATAATTTCTGGGACACTGAAACACAACTATGGGGTAAGCCCGTAATGGTGGTATCTGATCCCGGCACAGGAATTCCAATCACAGATAGCCTTAAAACTATTCATGGCACCTGGGACTACTACATTCAATCTGATTATTATTCTTACTCACTGATACAGTTGAAACCCGCACTAAAAAGTATCCGGGCAAAACGTGGGGAACATGTAAATGTGATCCTGCAACCTACCAATGGCTACCACCAGCCCATCCGGCTCGACAGGACCAACGAACCGGTACTGGGCTACGGGTTCATGGCCAAAGACGAATCCCTGCCACCGGTGAAATCCTCCATGACCCTGGAACGGGCCGTGCTGCGACGCCTCATCAACCTGGAAGTGGTGATGCCCGATAAGCCGGGCAAATACCAGCTGAAGTTCTCCGTGTTTGCCGGCGACATGCCGCCCACACACAACAGCCCGGTGATACCCGTGATTGTTGAGAAGTAATGCAGCGGAGGGACCGCCTTCGGCGGTTGTAAATTGTCTTGGAGCAGGATTACGCTGATTTTACTGATTAACTTGATTTGATCACTTTTGATTTTAATAGATTAAGGGAGATATAAGCGGATATATTCGCTCGTATCTCCCTTAATTATTTCTAAAATCTAATAAAATCCAAAGAATAAAAATCAAGCTAATCAGTAAAATCAGCGTAATCCTGCTCCAAGACAATTTACAACCGCCGAAGGCGGTCCCTCCGCTTACTGCTGGAACGCGTTCCAGCCCTGTGCCACCAGTTTGTACTTGTTGCCTCCTTTGGTGAGGATGTGCGCTCCTTCGGTGATATCGGTCATGTAGCCGATCACACTGATCTGCTCATTGAGTACAATTTTGTCGTAGTCTGCTTGCTTCATGGTAAAGAGCAGTTCGTAATCTTCGCCACCACTTAGCGCGCAGGCAGTGGGGTCCAGGCCAAATTTCATGGCTATTTCCTTGCTTTCCTGGGCGATAGGGATCTTTTCTTCATACACGATAACGCCCAGGTTACTCTGTTTGGCGATATGCAGTATTTCAGAGCTGAGACCATCGCTTACATCCATCATGGAAGAAGGCTTAATGTCTTCCTGCTGCAGGAATTCGATAATATCCTTACGGGCTTCCGGCTTCAGCTGGCGGCCAATGATGTAGGTCTGGTCTTCCAGGTCGGGCTTTACTTCCGGGCTTTCCAGGTATATCTTCTTCTCTCTTTCCAGGAGTGTAAGACCGAGGTAGGCCGCGCCAAGGTCGCCGGTAACGCAGAGCAGGTCGCCCTTTTCTGCGGTCGACCGTTTTACGAACTGGTCGGGGGTTACTTCGCCGATGGCGGTAACGCTGATAATAAAACCTTTTTGGGAGTTGCTGGTATCGCCGCCAACCAGGTCTACGCCGTATTTTTCGCAGGCAGCATACACGCCTTCGTAGAATTCATTGAGCGCTTCCAGGGAGAAACGGTTGGAGAAAGCAATGCTCACCGTGATCTGCGTAGGCGTGGCGTTCATCGCGTAGATGTCCGACAGGTTCACTACTACCGATTTATACCCGAGATGTTTCAGTGGCGTATACATCAGGTCGAAGTGAATGCCTTCCACCAGCATATCGGTGCTGATTACCGTTTGTTTGCCGAAGTGATCGATCACGGCGGCATCATCGCCCACACCTAATACGGTGCTGGCGTTTTGTATTTCTATGTTCCTGGTGAGATACTCGATTAATCCGAATTCTCCCAGGTCCTGTATTTCAGTTCTTTCCTGTTCCATCTTCCCAATACTTATTTACCGTTAACAAGATCTTGTAATGCGCTATGGATATGACCGTTGGTGGCCAGTATTTCTTTCTGATAGGGGGAGTAACGGTTGCCTGAAAAGTCTGTTACCTTTCCACCCGCTTCTTCTACAATGAGATAGCCGGCGGCAGAATCCCATGCCTGGAGATGGTGTTCATAAAATCCATCAAAGCGGCCGCAGGCCACCCAGCAGAGATCTATGGCTGCAGACCCCAGCCTGCGAACAGGAATGCCCTCCTTAATAACGCGCTCAAGTACCTGTAAGGGATTGTTGGCACTATCCTGCCATTGATAGGCAAAACCTGTTACCAGGCAGGAGGTTGACACATCGGCTTTGGTAGAAACCTGGATCGGTTTACCATTTAGCGTAGCTCCCTGCCCTTTTTCTGCCAGGAAAAACTCGTTCATAAAAGGGTTGTATACCGCTCCCAGTATCATTTCCCCGTCTTTTTCCACGCCTATGGATACACAACAAATGGGAATACCATTGGCGTAGTTAACGGTTCCGTCGATCGGGTCAATGATCCATTTCACGGAAGAATCCGTCTTCATCTCGCCCACTTCTTCACTCAGGATAAAATGATCAGGATAAGTTTCCCTGATAATATTGATGATAGCGGTTTCAGACTTTTTATCCACTTCTGTTACCAGGTCGTTAACCGTACTTTTACTGCTCACCTCGAAAGGACCGTTGAAATATTGTTGCAGTATTTTTCCGCTGGCTTCAGTAGCTTTGAGTAAAGTTGTTTTTAACATGCCGCAAAGGTAATTACGAATTACGAATTATGAATTGCGAATTATAACCTACATGTTTTGGATATTTTATATGTATAGATGACTTAATGATACTACATAATCTGTAATTCCGAATTATCAGTCAACTTATATTCAATATTCCACTTATTTTTGTAGTTCAATTAAAGAGAGGGAAAGTTAATGGCCATCATAGGTAATCTTATTTCCAGGTCACTACGCATCAGGAAGAAGTTCACATTTAAATTAGGAACACCGCGCCAATACCAGCTGCAGGTGCTGCATCGTTTGCTGGAAAAGGCCAAGGATACAGAGTTTGGCCGCCACTACCAATTTCAGGAAGTATTGGATAGCGCTAATTTTATTAGTCATTACCGCGATAAAGTCCCCGTGCATAACTACACTAAAATGCATGCGGAGTGGTGGTACCGCTGCCTGGAAGGTGAAGCAAACGTGAGCTGGCCTGAGAAGATCAAGTACTTTGCGCTGAGTTCAGGTACTTCGGAATCTGCGAGCAAACATATACCTGTTACCAAAGCCATGCTGAGAACGGTGAAGAAAGTGGGGGTGAAGCAGCTGTATTCCATGGCTAACTTTAACATCCCGCCACGCTCTTTTGAAAAAGGCATCCTGATGCTGGGCGGCACTACCTCGTTGTATGAAAAAGGCGACTATTATGAAGGTGATATGAGCGGCATTCAAGCCAAAAATATCCCGAAATGGTTCCGCCGTTTCTATAAGCCGGGAGGCAAAATATCCCGCAAACCCAACTGGGAGCAGCGTATCAAGTTAATCGTGCGCAAAGCGAAGGAGTGGGATGTAGGTACTGTTTGCGGTGTACCTGCCTGGGTACAGATCGTACTGGAAGAAATCATCAAATATCACGGCGTTAAAAATATTCATGAAATATGGCCCAACCTGGCGGTATATATTCACGGCGGGGTATCTTTTGAGCCGTACCGCGATAGCTTCCAGAAGCTGCTCGGAAAGCCCATTGCGTTCATTGAAACCTATATGGCTTCTGAAGGTTCTTTTGGCTTCCAGGCCCGTCCGGGTACAAAGGGCATTAAGCTGGTCCTGAATGCAGGGATCTTCTATGAATTCATTCCTTTTAATGAAGAAAACTTTGATGCAGAAGGAGAAGTAAAACCGAATCCTAAATCTTACATGATCCACGAGGTAGTGGAAGATGTGGAATATGCAGTGATGTTGTCGACTTGTGCAGGAGCCTGGCGTTACCTGATCGGCGATGTGGTGAAATTTACTTCAGTAAAAGAACATGAAATAGTGATTGTTGGCCGTACCAAACAGTTCCTCAGCCTCTGCGGGGAGCACATGAGTATCGACAACATGAACAAGGCGATAGATAATGTGCAGAAGAAACTGGGTATTAACGTCCGTGAGTTTACGGTAGCGGGGTTCCCTTATCAGAACCTGTTTGCACACCGCTGGTATGTGGGCACGGATACACCTGGTGTGGATGCGGAAAAAGTGCGCGAAATCATCGATCAAACCCTCGCGGAGGTAAATGATGATTATGCCGTAGAACGCTCTGCAGCACTGAAGGAAGTATTTGTAGAGATATTACCGAATGATGCGTTTATAGATTACCTCCGTTGCAAAGGCAAGGAAGGCGCCATGAATAAATTTCCCCGTGTAATGAAAGGAGAGAAACTGAAAGACTGGGAGAAATTTCTTGCGGGAAAAACCGTTAAGAGTTAAGTTGCACCTGTGACACGGAAATTATACGCATGATAGCATCAATTGTAGCGGGACTGGGACTGGGATTATTTCTTTCTTTATCAGTAGGCCCGGTAATATTCGCAATTATAAAATACAGCATCAATAACGGCTTTAAGGCAGGGATCAGTTTCGCACTGGGCGTGTCTTTCAGCGATATTATTTTTGTGTTGACAGGTAACCTGACTACCTCTTTTATCAGTGGCCTGGAAGAATATAAAAGGTCGATAGGTATTGTAGGAGGAGCGTTACTGATATGCATGGGAGTATACGGACTGTTGTTTAAAAAAGTAAAGATCAGTACGGGAGAAGAAAAACCGGAAATGTTCCGCACCCATGACTATCTTAAAATATGGCTTGCGGGTTTTTTGATGAATACCCTCAATCCCGGTGTTATTATCTTCTGGTTAGGGGTTTGTGTGGCGAACAGCGCCACCACAGCTGGTCACCGGATTATTATGTATACAGTTTGCCTAAGCCTGGTGTTATCGGCGGATATCCTGAAGGTATTTGTATCTGATAAGATCCGTCACAAATTAACGCTTGCCAATGTAGAGTGGCTGAACCGTATTGCCGGTGCCAGCATGATCATTTTTGGCGTGGTGTTGCTTTATAAAGTATTGTTCGACGTAGGCGCCATGGGACATTAAAAATAGTTGGATATAAAAAAGCCTTCCGTCATACACGGAAGGCTTTTTCTTTTATTGGAGGTGTTTATTATCCTTTGATAGTCCAGGTTTCGCTGCCAGCCAGCAATTTATCCAGGTCGCCGGGGCCTTTTTTAGCCAGCGCTTCTGTTAACTGGAAGCCCATGATATCTTCATAAGTAGGGCGGAAAGCCTCGTAGAAGAGGCCGAACGGACGGGGTAAATGCCCTTCAATACGTACATCATCAAACATACGGGTGAGCAGCTGTGCCTTGTAGAAATCATTTTCATCATGGATCCACAGGTCGCTTTCTGCATACTCACTGCCCAGTTCCACTACTACCGGTCTTAAACCATCGAGGCGGATTCCTTTGTTTTTGGTGGCGCCAAATACCAGCGGTTTACCGTGCTCCACAAAAATGGTTTCATCGGCTTTGCTGCTTTTTTCGGTAAAAGCTTCAAAGGCGCCATCATTGAAGATGTTACAGTTCTGGTATATTTCCAGGAAGGAAGCGCCTTTATGTGCATGGCTTCGTTTCAGCATTTCCTGCAGGTGTTTCGGGTCGCGGTCCATACTGCGGGCAATAAAAGTAGCATCAGCGCCCAGGGCCAGGGCCATTGGGTTAAACGGATGGTCAATACTACCCATTGGGGTAGATTTGGTCACTTTATTTTCTTCTGAAGTAGGAGAGTACTGTCCTTTTGTTAAACCGTAGATCTGGTTGTTGAACAACATGATGTTCACATCAAAGTTACGGCGCAGCAGGTGAATAGTATGGTTACCGCCAATGGATAAGCCATCGCCGTCGCCTGTTACGATCCACACGCTCAGCTCCGGGCGGGCTGCTTTCAAACCGGACGCAATCGCCGTAGCACGGCCGTGGATAGAGTGCATACCATAGGTATTCATATAGTATGGAAAGCGCGAAGAACAACCGATACCGGAAACGATCACAATGTTTTCGCGGGGCACGCCCAGCGTAGGCATAATAGTTTGTACCTGCTTAAGTATAGAGTAGTCGCCGCAGCCAGGACACCAGCGGACTTCCTGGTCCGTTGTAAAGTCTTTTGACGTAAGTGGCGCCTGCGGGGCTATAGTTGCTGTTGACATTAGTATGAGTTAAAATAATATATTATAGAGTCCGTAAAGTTACGATAGATAGCTGTAATTCTCAGCTCACTGTGCCTGTAATTCTTCCCAAAATTCTGCCGCCCGGCGGGTATGCGGGATCACAATCGTGCCACCTACTATATTGGCTACTGCAAAAATTTCATACATTTCTTCGGTGGTAACGCCCTGCTGAAACGATTTCTCCAGGTGATATTTGATACAATCGTCGCAACGGAGTACCATTGAAGCCACCAGTCCAAGCATTTCCTTCGTTTTGGTGCTCAGCGCCCCCTCTGCATAGGTATTGGTGTCCAGGTTGAAAAGCCTGTTAATCACTTTGTTCTGCTTTCCAAGTATTACCTCGTTCATCTTAGCCCGGTAGTTGTTAAACTCCTGAATCGCATTGGCCATATAACTGCTGTTTATGTGTTTTGTTTATCGTTTCACCCAATAAAGCTATGAAAGGATTTACAAATATAGATTAATCTACTGGTTAAGTAGACTATTTGGCCTATAACCTATATTTATGGATCATAACCAAAAGTTATTGCATCAAAAACATCCGTTAAATTAGTCTATTGATATAATAGACTATTTGTATATTGAGCAGATAAACCCTCTTTTTCAACAAGATCTGGATCGAAATTATGACAACAACCAACTTCTCCCTGCTCATAGCACTGCTATTGTGCACAGGCGGGGCAGCACGGGCGCAGGATAAAAAGCTCACCGGGTATGCCGGGAACGCCGCCGCCCAGCAGCTGGAACTGGAAAGCCGCTTCGATAAGCAGTTAAGCAGCAGTCACATTGGTGAAACTATCAAAGCACTCTCTTCCCAACCACATCACATTGGCTCCGCCCGCGGCAAAGCAGTAGCGGAAGACATCCTGCAACGCTTCAAAAGTTACGGCTGGGACGCGGAAATAGTGACCTACCAGGTACTTTTTCCCACTCCCAAAGAACGCCTCGTGGAACTTACAGGTCCTACCACCTATAAAGCACTGCTGAAAGAACCTGCCCTGAAGGAAGACGCTACCTCCGGCCAGGAAGGCCAGTTGCCTACTTATAACGCCTGGAGCGCCGATGGCGACGTGGAAGGGGAACTGGTATACGTGAATTACGGTCTCCCGGAAGATTACGAGTACCTCGACCGGGCAGGCATCAACGTAAAAGGTAAAATTGTAATCGCCAAATACGGCCGCTCCTGGCGCGGCAGCAAGCCGAAAGTAGCACAGGAACACGGCGCCGCCGGTTGCATCATCTACTCCGATCCGAAAGATGATGGCTACTACAGCGGCGATGTATACCCTAAAGGAGCGTTCAAAAATGAGTATGGCGTACAGCGCGGCTCCGTGATGGATATCGTCATCTATCCCGGCGACCCGCTTACCCCTAACACCGGCGCTACCACCAATGCCCAACGGCTCGATCGCCTGCAGGCGCCCAATCTCCTGAAAATACCGGTATTGCCCATCAGCTACCACGATGCCACGCCACTGCTGCAGGCCCTGGAAGGTCCCGTAGCACCGGACGAATGGAAGGGCGCACTACCGTTTACTTATCATATCGGTAGCGGCAAAGCGAGGGTACACCTGAAGCTGTCGTTCGACTGGCAGATACGCCCCTGCTATAACGTGATCGCCAAACTGAAAGGCAGTGAGCAACCCGACCAATGGGTGATCCGTGGCAATCACCACGATGCGTGGGTGAACGGCGCCGCCGATCCCATCAGCGGACTGGCAGCCCTCCTGGAAGAAGCCAAAGCCATCGGCGCGCTGCATAAGCAAGGCTACCAGCCAAAACGCACACTGGTGTACTGCGCCTGGGATGGTGAAGAACCCGGCTTACTCGGTTCTACCGAATGGGTGGAAGATCACGCTGCCGAATTGAAAGAAAAAGCAGTGGTGTATATCAACTCAGATAACAATGGCCGCGGATTCCTCAATGCCAGCGGTTCCCATGCCCTGGAAACCCTCGTGAATGAAGTAGCCCGTGATATTACCGACCCGCAAACGCAGGTCAGCATCCTTGCCCGTAAACAGGCGGCAGAGGTATTGAAGGCAACTACTCCCAAGCTGAAAAAGGAAAAGCTGGCCAAACAAGGCATCGCTATCGGGGCTATGGGTTCCGGTTCCGATTACTCTTCCTTCCTTCAGCACCTGGGCGTGCCCTCTCTTGATTTTGGTTTTGGGGGAGAAGATGCAGGCGGTGAATACCACTCCATCTACGATTCCTACGACGATTATACCCGGTTTAAAGACCCCGGATTTAATTACGGCGTAGCACTTTCTCAAACTGCCGGTCATACCGCTTTGCGTGTAGCCAACACCGTTACACTGCCATTTGATTACCGCAAACTCTATGAAACAGTAAACGGTTATGTGAATGAGTTAACGGAGCTCACCAGCAGCCTGCGCGAGTCTACTGCCATCGACAATCAACTGATCCGCGATCGTAAATACCAGCTCACCACAGATACCGCCAAACATTTGTCGCCTCCACTTCCCAAAACAGAAGTGCCGTATCTCGACTTTTCTCCATTGCAGAACGCCCTCACCGGTTTAGACACCGTTACCGCATCGCTCGCCACCAGGAAACTCTCCTCCACAGCCAACAAAGCGCTGTACCAGGGCGAGCAACAACTGCTGAACGATGCCGGCCTGCCGGCCCGCAACTGGTATAAACATACCCTGTATGCTCCCGGATTTTATACCGGCTATGGCGTTAAAACCATTCCCGGCGTAAGAGAAGCCATCGAGCAACGCCGCTGGAAGGAAGCCCAGGAACAGATAACGGTGGCGGCAGCTGCCATCAACCGGCTGTCTGCTTACTTAGGGAACATTCATTAGTATGGGCCGCCTTTGGCGGCGGAAATTGTCTTGGAGCACTGATTACGCTGATTATACTGATTAGCTTGATTTTTATTCTTTGGATTTTATTAAGATTTTAGAAAAGAAGGGAGATACGAGCGAATATATCCGCTTATATCTCCCTTAATCTATTAAAATCAAAAATGATCAAATCAAGCTAATCAGTATAATCAGCGTAATCAGTGCTCCAAGACAATTTCCACCGCCGAAGGCGGTCCTCCACTCACCGCGTCTTCACCGCCTCGCGAAGGTAATCCCTCACGCCTTCCACGATGCCGGTTACCAGTTCCCGCTGAAACGCGGGGTCCAGCACCTTTTCTTCGTCGCCGGGATTGCTTAGGAAAAGTGTTTCCACCAGTGCGTCAGGGAATTCGGTGGGGTTGTTGAGGATGAAGTTGAAGCCGGAGTTATTGCCGAAATCGTAAAGGCCGGTTTGCAGCAAACGTTCATGGATGGCTGCATTGAGCGGTTCGCAGAAAGGCTGTTTGTAATAGGTGGCGGTGCCGTATACATCTACAGGATTGCCGGAAGCATTGAGGTGGATACTCAGCAGCAGATCAGGATCGGCCCTGCGGAAAAAAGACAAACGGTCTTCGTTGGCAACAAATTTCTCGGTTGTGCGCGACATGATCACTGTAGCGCCTTCTTTTTCCAGCAACGCTTTCAGTTGCAGCGAAAGTACCAGGGTCATGTTTTTTTCCACGGCGCCGGTAAGACCGGTAGCGCCCGGGTTACTGCCGCCATGGCCCGGGTCCAGGCCAATCACCATATTTTTCAGCGATAAGTTTTGTGGTACACGTTTAACCTTCACCGTTATACGGTTATTGTCGTAGTACACCTGGTAGCCCCATGGCGCATGTTGCAGGGAAATTACCATGCGGCATACATCGGGCGATGGCTGCCCCCAGGCTACAGACGTGATTTCTTTGGTGTTTTGCAGCAGGGAGTTCAATCCTTTCTCTGCATAGGCGCCATGTATGTCGATGATGATCTTTTTGGAAGAAACCAGTTGCGTGGAAGTGTATGGCATTTTATCCGACAAGGCCACCGACACGTAATCATATTTTTCATCTCCCCATATTTTGGCATCGTCTGCAATGCTTACGGGAAGCTCTTCCTGTGGAATGTCGGTGTCTACCAGCGGCTCCGGAATAAAGGCGGTGGTGCGGGACGACAGCCTTACTTTGTAATAGTCGCCCTGTCTGCCTACAATATGTAAAAGCACATCTTTATCCAGGTAACCGATTTTATCGGGGCCCAGCCGGTCGCCATGCGGACTGGCAGTGAGGTAGGTCATATTATCGATCGTGCGGCCGGTGAATGGTATTTCATTGTGCATCATGCTGTAGCGGTAGGTGCTGCCGAGGATAGCGGTTTCGCCGCTTTGTTTGCGGAGGCGTACCATAATTTTTCCATTCAGCAGGGAGTCGCGTGGTTGTATAATATAGCTGCCGCTGTAAAAGCCAGGTACGCCACCTGTTTGCGAAACAGGCATTTCCTTCAGTGGTACATCATTGAACCAGCTGGCGCTTTGACCGGGATAACCTTTCATCTTTATCCGCAGCGTGTCGCCTTCCGAGAGTTGAACATTCCCCGAGGGGGATATTTCCATATAATCTATCCGGAAAACAGTAGTAGCAACCGGCGCTGGCGGTTGGTTATAGTAGTAGGTGATGTTCTTCGTGTATGTTTCTCCGTTAGGTGTGGTAGCGGTAACGGAAAAGGAATTCCTGCCGGTGGTCAGTTCATATTTTGCAGCAAAAGTGCCGGTGTTATAAACGTGTATAGTATCGTTATTGATCCTTACCGTACAGCCGGTACAGGTGCGGCCGGCGATAAATTGCCGGGAGGTGTTCACATTATTCTGATCCCTTGAAGGCTGACTGATACGCAGTGTTGCCTGACTGATTGCAAAAAAGGGGACACAAATAGTAATAAGAAACGTAGAAAAAAACTTTGCTGTTAGCGTCATACCCTGTCATCAATATCTTTGAAAGATGGTAAAGATAAGCAGGTGAGGGGAATAGGAAAAAAAGCATTTAGAAAAAATGCAGCGGGATAGTGTACCTGCTGTATTTTTTCTAAATGCCAGGCGCTGGTTGTTACCAGCTGTATTTATTATCTGCAATCAGTTTGTCCGCAATTCTTCTGCGGGCATCTTTAGCATTAAATGGTTCTGCTTTGGTAAAGCGTTTGAGGCCTAACAGCATCATACGTTGTTCATCGCCTTCTGCAAAGGCATTGATGGCATCTTTCCCGGATTTATTGATACGGTCGGCCGCATCATAAATGAAGGTGCGTACAATATCTGCCTGCAGGGAAGCGGCGCTTTCGCCTTTGTTGTTGGTGAGTTTAATTAAGCGCAGCAGGGCGCTTTCAGCCACAAAGGTTTCAATGGCCATATCGGCAATATCCATCAGGATTTCCTGTTCGTTTTCCAGCTTTACCATCAGCTTCTGCGCGGCAGCGCCGGCAGCCATCAGGATGGCTTTTTTGAAGTTAACGATCATTTTCCTTTCCTTGCTGAAGGCACTTTCATCATCGTTGCCGAAGTCGGGAATGCTCATCAGCTCCTTCATTACATTCATGGCCGGTGTCATCAGGTCCAGTTTACCTTTCAGGGCACGTTTCAGTGTCATGTCCAGTGTCAGCAACCGGTTGATTTCATTGGTACCTTCAAAGATGCGGTTGATGCGGGAATCGCGGTAAGCTTTTGAAATGATGTATTCATCGCTGAAGCCGTTGCCACCGTGAATTTGTACACCCTCATCCACTACATAGTCCAGTACTTCGGAGCCATTTACTTTCAGGATGGCGCATTCCACGGCATATTCTTCCGCGGCGCCCAGTAAGGCTTCGTTGAAAGGCTTGCCTTCTGCCAGCAGTTCCCTTTCCTTGTCATCGATCAGCTGCGCAGTACGGAACAGGGCTGATTCCGATGTCCAGGTGCGGATAGCCATTTCCGCCAGTTTATGTTTGATGGCGCCAAAGTTGGCGATTGGTTGTTTAAACTGCGTGCGGGTATTGGCGTATTGTACGGAGGTATTGATACATTTTTTGGAGGCGCCCAGTGCAGCCGCACAAAGTTTCAAGCGACCTATGTTCAGGATGTTGAAGGCAATGAGGTGGCCTTTGCCAATTACGCCGAGTACATTTTCTGCCGGTACTTTGGCGTCCTGGAAATAGATCTGGCGGGTAGAGGATCCTTTGATTCCCATTTTGTGTTCTTCCGCACCCAGTGTAAATCCGGGTGTGCCTTTGTCCACAATAAAAGCGGTGAATTTATCCCCGTCAATTTTTGCAAATACAGTAAACACATCAGCGAAACCGGAGTTGGTGATCCAGCTTTTTTGCCCGTTTAAGATATAGTACTTACCATCGTCGGTTAATTTGGCGGTGGTTTTAGCGCCCAGTGCATCGGAGCCGGAATCAGGCTCTGTAAGGGCATAAGCGCCTTTCATTTCACCGGTAGCCAGTTTGGGTATATATTTTTGTTTTTGTTCTGCGGTACCAAAATAAAGGATAGGTAAAGAGCCAATGCCCGTATGGGCGGCCATGGCAACGGAGAAAGAGTGACCTGCACCCAGTCCCTCGTTGATGATCGTTGCTGTCACAAAATCTTTACCTAAACCACCATACTCCTCCGGGAAGGAAGCGCCCAGCAGTCCCTGCTCGCCCGCTTTTTCCAGCAATGAGGGCATCAATCCTTCTTCCAGCTTATCTATCCGCTCTACTATCGGTGTTATTTCCTTACTGATGAACTGATCTGCCATGTCTTTAATCATCAGCTGCTCTTCCGAAAAATCTTCGGGAGTAAACACTTCCTCAGGAGCACTCTCCTTAACCAGGAACTCTGCGCCTTTTAACGCAGTCTTATTTTCAACTGTTGCGTCCATGTTACTGTATTTTTGGTAGTTCTGTAATTTACTGAAAAAAGCATTAGGCAAAACCGGTCACC
Source organism: Chitinophaga sp. W3I9 (assembly GCF_050434025.1). Taxonomy (NCBI): domain Bacteria; kingdom Pseudomonadati; phylum Bacteroidota; class Chitinophagia; order Chitinophagales; family Chitinophagaceae; genus Chitinophaga; species Chitinophaga sp. W3I9. The sequence continues at coordinate 413,126 of NZ_JBNPWC010000001.1, read as the reverse complement.
GGGGGGCTAAACTGATTTCCCTGCTACCTGCCATATTAACTTACTGAATGTAAGTTAAATGCGGCACTCCTGTTGAGAGGCCGCTATTTTTAACAAAAAATAAATAGGACTGCCGGAGTAGATTACCTGGTCCTGGTTGAAGATATGCTCCCTTATCCACAGGTCACTGCCCCCTCGATAATCATATCCATCGTCATTAGGCATTTATTCTGTATCATTGTTGCCCTTTATGCCTGATTTTTATCTGTCATATTTGAAAAGCCGGTTTCATGGCACCGTAGAAGGTGCCGGGGAGGAACTATTGATCTGTTTACACGGGTTTGGCGAAAGTGCGGCTCATTTTCAGCCGTTAACCGCCACATTGGGCGATACTTTCACTTTAGTGGCGCTGGACATGCCCCTGCACGGAGGTACCCAATGGGAGGAAAACCGGGTGCTGGAGAAAGACGACCTGGTAGCGCTGGTGGAACTGATACTACAGCAGCACGGGAAGGAGCGTTTTTCCCTGCTGGGCTACAGCATGGGCGGACGCCTGTCGCTTTGCCTCGTGGAAAAGATGGCCAGCCGGATAAACCACCTGGTCATCGCCGCCGGGGATGGCCTGAGAAATAACCCCTGGCATATGTTTGTAACCCAAACCACTGCCGGAAACAGGCTGTTTAAATATAATACTTACCACCCAAGGCTGTTTTTTACGTTATTGCATACCTGGAGAAGACTAGGACTGCTGAACCAGAGCGTATACAAATTTGCGCTGCACCGTATGAATGAAACGGAGAAAAGGGAACTGGTATACAACGTATGGACCAATTTACGCCGGATGATGCCGGATAAAAAGCGGTGTAAACAATTATTAGGCAGATATAACGTTTTAACACTCCTGATATTCGGGAAATACGACCGTGTAATTCCACCTGTGCTGGGTACCCGCTTTGCAGATGGGTCTTTTCCCTGCAAAATACTGGTAATGGAAAAAGGCCACCAGTTGATTTCCGCCCAACTGGGGCTTATCATCAAAACAAACCTTTAACCCGGATGTATCTTTTTGTAATTATATTATTGGTGCTGGCTTTAGGATATGGTATACTGATGTTATGGTATAGCCTGGGCTGGAAGCGCCTGAAGAGTTTTTCACCGGCAGCGCCATCGGTTGGTCATACTGCGGTTACCGTGATCATTCCTGCCAGGAATGAAGCCGCCAATTTGCCCGCCTTGCTGGAGGCATTGAAGAAGCAAACGTACAACCCGGCCTTACTGGAAGTGATTGTAATAGATGATTTTTCTACAGATGAAACAGCCGCAGTGGTGCGCAATTTCGCAGCAGCAAATATTCACCTGCTGGAGTTAAAGCAGTATCTCAATGAAGAGGAGCGGCTGAATTCTTTCAAGAAGAAAGCAATAGAAATTGCTATTTCAAAAGCTGCGGGCGACCTTATTGTAACCACAGACGCTGATTGCGTAATGGGGCCGCGCTGGATTGAAACGCTGGTGCAGTTTTACGAACATCATCAACCTAAATTTATAGCCGCACCAGTCAGCTTCTATAAAGAACATAATTTTTTTAAGCGGTTACAGTCGCTCGATTTCATGACCATGCAGGGCATTACCGGCGCTGCAGCCCAACTGGCCTCCGGTACCATGTGTAACGGTGCTAACCTGGCCTATGAAAAAAAGGCCTTCCTGGAAGTGGGCGGTTTTAATGGCATCGATAATATCGCCTCCGGCGACGATATGCTGCTGATGTACAAAATTTACAGCGCATACCCGGATAAGGTCAGCTACCTGAAATGTGAAGAAGCCGTAGTGCGTACACTCGCGGTAGATACGCTCAGGGACTTTATGAACCAGCGGATCCGGTGGTCATCGAAAGCAGATAAGTATGAAGATAAACGACTGACCTGGGTATTACTGCTGGTTTACCTGTTCAATGCCGGCTTGCTGGCGCTGGCGGTAATGGCCTTGTTCCTGCCGGTATGGTGGCCCTGGTTCCTCATCATTTTACTGTTTAAAATAACCCTGGAACTTTATTTCCTGCTTCCTGTAGCCAGGTTTTTTAATAAAACAGAACTCTTGCTATGGTTTATTCCGGGACAGATATTTCATATTCCTTATATTGTTGTTGCCGGGTGGCTTGGGAAGTTTGGCAGTTATCAGTGGAAAGGCCGGCAGGTAAATTAAATCCTGGTTCTTTTGTCAGATATGCAGCCTTATTGGAAAAAGTTATACCGGAATAAAGGTGCGGTGGCCGGTTTGCTGGTGATTGCCGTGGCGGTGTTTATCAGCATAACCGCTTATTTTATTGCGCCGGATCATACACCCAACGCCAACAGGATGGTGCTGGAAATAGAGGGGCAGCATCCCGGCTTCCGCATCAATATGCTGGCCATGCGGAAAGAACAGCCCATCCAAAAGGTGTCTGTTTTTCACCGGTTGTTATACGGCCAGGAGTCTGATGTAAACTGGATCCCTGTCCGGTCGTGGCAATTCAGGGACAGCGTGCTGGTGGTACAACGGTACGTGGATGAATCTACCAGCAGGGAGGAAACCTACTCCCTGGAGCAGGTGTGGTACGGCCATCCGCCGGACCGCCCGATGTCATCGAAATCGTTACATGAAAAGATATTGGCAGAACGGATTTTCTCCCGCACTTACTGGCTGGGCACCGACAAATTTGGCAGGGATATCCTGAGCCGGCTGCTGATTGGCACCCGCGTGAGCTTAGGTGTGGGTTGTATTGCCGTAGTTATTTCGCTGAGCATCGGCGTATTGCTGGGCGCCATAGCGGGTTACTTCAAGGGCCGGACGGATGATTTGGTGATGTGGCTGGTAAACGTGGTATGGTCCATGCCTACGCTGCTGTTGGTGTTTGCGCTTACCCTGGCGCTGGGCAAGGGATTCTGGCAGGTGTTTATTGCCGTGGGGCTCACGATGTGGGTGGGCGTTGCCCGCATTATCCGTGGGCAGGTACTGGGCATCCGGGAGCTGGAATATGTGGAAGCCGCGAGGGCGCTGGGCTACGGGCATGTGCGGATTATAGTAAAACATATTTTGCCCAATATCATGGGACCGGTGATGGTAGTAGCCGCCGGCAATTTTGCCACCGCTATTGTGGTGGAGGCGGGACTCAGCTTCCTGGGCGTGGGGGTACAACCGCCGCAGCCGTCGTGGGGACTGATGATCAAAGAAAACTACAACTTCATCATCACCCATAATCCTTTACTGGCGTTGGCGCCCGGAGTGGCCATCATGCTACTGGTACTGGCTTTCAACCTGTTAGGTAACGGATTACGGGATGCGCTGGATGTAAGAAGTAAAATTTGATTTGCATATTAAAAAAAGCTAATTTCATGCTCCTATATAACTGGAAATATGTTATTGAAAACCTTTCTCCCTGCCTTCTTAGCTATTGCATTGCTTACTTTTTCTTCCTGTAAAAAGAAGAAGAAAGATAATCCTGCACCCAGTACGCAGGAAGAAACACTCGCTTTCGCGCTGCCTGAAGTACAGGTGGGAAAATATAATATGGCGCAGGACAGCACCTATGCCCTGAAGGTGAACATCACCAGCAAGTTGCCTGATAAAGGCGTGAAAGTTACGCTGAACGTAGCCACAGAAACGGGGCTTATTCCGCTGCCCCAGGACGATATAGCAGATATTAAAGCAAGCCCCTTTACCATTACGCTCCGTCACCTGAAGCCGTTGAAAACATACGAGGTAACTGTCAGGCTGGCGTCCCTTGGCAATACCGGCAATGTAACTCCTCCGCAGGTATTTTTCCTTACCAATAAGTCCGGAGAATAGCCGGGTCATTAAAATCCGGCAGTCCCGAATCTAAAATTGTGTAGGTTTGCAAGCTCGCAGACAAAGGAATCGTTTATGCAAATTGCTGTTAATGCCGCTTGTTTACGACAGGACATGCCTGCCGATACCGGGAATGTGGCAACGGAGATAATACTGGCGATGTGCCGGCAGCAGCTAGGCCATCAGTTCACATTTTTTTTTGACGGAAAGGTACCCGCCGGCCTGAAAGTACCGGCCAATGTGACCAATGTGGTGTTGCCCCTGAAAGGCAATAAACCCTGGCATTTGTACTGGTGGCAGGAGTGGCAGCTGGTACGGGCCATGAAGCCTTTCCGCCCGGACCTGTTCCTGGGGCTGGATGGCACGCTGCCGTTGCGTAGCAAAATTCCTGCGGGACTGTTGCTGAGAGACCTTTCGTTTTTGCGCAATGCCGGCCTGCAGCCAGGTGTGCAACAGCGGTCGCTTAAAAATAACATTACGAAATACCTCGACCGGGCGCGGCGTATAGCCGTGCTGTCTGATGCCGCACAGGAAGAATTGCTGCGTTATGCACCGGGCGTAAAAGATAAGCTGATCCGCCTGGAAACCGGTATCAGTGAGCAGTACAAACCCCTGGAGTGGGAGCAGCGCGAAACGGTGAAGCGGGCTTTTTCCGGTGGGGCGGAGTATTTCCTGGTAACAGGCAGTATGCATCCCCGGAACAATATTATACCGGTGCTGAAAGCTTTTTCAGCATTGAAGAAGCGGCAGCGGAGCAATATCAAGCTGGTGCTGGCTGGGAGTGTAACCCCGGCGGGAGCGGATATTGCCACGGCCCTGCAGAGCTACAAGTTCCGGCAGGATGTGGTATGTATAGAAGATGCCGATGAAGATACCCTTGCCCGGCTCACCGGGGGCGCTTATGCCCTCGTATATCCGTCGAGGTTGGAAGGGCTTGCATTGCCGGTATACGCGGCGCAGCGGTGTGAGGTGCCGGTGATTGCGCTGGACAGCGCTGCTGCCAGGGAGGCAGGTGGAGACGCGGTATTATATGCTGATCCGGCGAGTTTGGACGATTTATCAGAAAAAATGAGTCTTTTATATAAAGATGAACAATTAAGATCCCGTTTGCTGGCCAAGATCCCTGCGGCAAAGCCTTTCAGCAGCTGGGAGCATGCTGCGGAGCAGCTGTGGAGTCATCTCACCGGGACGGGTTTTTCCAAAATCAGCAAATGATGGCTATTTTTGCGCTTTAATTGAAAATCATGAGTAAAGTATCTACCATAAAGATCCAGGTTGGACTGGATGATCAAAAGGTGCCCGAGTCGATAGAGTGGAGCGCTACAGATAACAAGGAAGAAAGAATGATTAAGGCCAAGGGCATGATCGTATCTTTCTGGGATCCGGCTGAAAAGGTGGCGCTGCGCATCGACCTGTGGACAAAGGACATGATGGTGGATGAAATGGCGGACTTCTTTTTCCAGACCATGATGACCATGGCTGACACTTACGGAAGAGCCACTCCTTATAAAGACCAGGCAGACGACATGCGCGCTTTTGCAAAGGATTTCTTTAAGAAATTCCAGGACAGGCAGGCTGCCGAAGAAGCAGGAAAATAATCCATTAAACCTAACCATATGTCATTAGAACTAAATATCAACGCAGAAATCAAAGCTGCGATGCTGGGTAAAAAGGAAGCTGACCTGCGTGCGCTGCGTGCTATCAAAGCGGCTATCCTGGTGGCCAAAACAGCAGAAGGCGCCAGCGGAGAGCTCACAGAAGCGGATGAGTCCAAATTGTTGCAGAAGCTCGCCAAGCAAAGAAAGGATTCCCTTGAAATTTTCCGCGCCCAGAACCGTGAAGACCTTGCCGTGAAAGAAGAAGAGGAACTGGTGGTGATTGAACGCTTCCTGCCTAAACAAATGGATGAAGCAGAATTACGTACAGCCATTACTGATATCATCGCTTCCACCGGCGCCAGCTCACCCGCTGATATGGGTAAAGTAATGGGCGTTGCCACCAAACAACTGGCCGGTAAAGCTGATGGGAAGGCAATTTCCGCCCTGGTGAAAGAATTGCTTACTAAATAGTGCTGTCTGGTATTTAACCGGCTGATAAGCGGAAACCGGGCAGATAACATCTCCCGGAAACAAAAAAAATCAGCGAGTTAAATACCGGATTCCCTATATTTCAACCATGCCTATAGACATTATTTTTGCTATCATCATGGTTTTTGCCATCTACCGGGGATACACCCGGGGTCTGATAGTAGCCTTATTTTCTTTGGTAGCCGCCATATTGGGATTAGCGGCAGCCCTGAAATTAACAGCCATTACTGCATTATATGTACAGGAACACTGGGATATGCATTCCCGCTGGGTGCCTGTAATTTGTTTCGTGTGCCTTTTCCTGGGAGTAATATTGCTCGTGAGGTTGGGAGCAGGAGCTTTGCAGAAGTTGGTAGAGCTGGTAATGTTGGGCTGGCTGAATAAACTGGGTGGAATACTGCTGTATAGCGTTATATTTATAATAATTTACAGTGTAGTGCTGTGGATGGCTAACCAGGTATACTGGCTGAGTCCTGAAACAAAGCTGCAATCTGTGGTATATCCTTATATAGAGAATATTGGCCCGTGGGTATTGGATCATATGGGAAGTGTGATCCCGGTTTTTAAGAATATGTTCACCGAGTTACAGTCTTTTTTTGAGCAGGCAGCCCGGCATATTCAACCTGGATAACTCGTTCCAAAGATTATTTAGATTAATAAAAAGAATTATTTTAGCGTAAAATTGACTTTCAAGATTTGGCAATGGATTACGAAATCAAAACACAGGGTAAGTTTAATTTTATAGAAGAAGGAGAAGGAGAACCACTGGTATTATTGCATGGACTTTTTGGTGCTTTGAGCAATTTCTCGCACATGATCGAATATTTCCGGCAGTATAACAAGGTTGTGATCCCGATGTTACCCCTGTACGATTTAAACATCCTGGAAACATCGGTAGGCGGTTTGGCCAAATATGTGCACAAGTTTATTGAAGCCAGGGGGTACAAAAATGTACACCTGCTGGGCAATTCACTCGGAGGTCACGTAGCCATCGTATACCTGTTAAAACACCCTGAAGCACCCGTAAAATCCCTGATCCTAACCGGCAGCTCCGGCTTGTTTGAGAATGGAATGGGCGAAACCTATCCTAAACGCGGCGACTATGAATACATCCGCAAAAAAGCAGAACTTACTTTCTATGATCCGAAAATAGCTACCAAAGAACTGGTAGATGAAATGTTTGAGATAGTGAACAACCGCCTGAAAGTGATCAAGATCATTACGCTGGCAAAATCAGCCATCCGCCACAACCTGGGAGATGAACTGAAAGATATCCAGCAACCAACCTTACTGATCTGGGGCCAGAACGATACCGTTACTCCTCCTATGGTGGGCGAAGAATTTAAAAAGCTGATACCTAATTCTGAACTGCAGTTTATTGATAAATGCGGACACGCTCCCATGATGGAGGTGCCGGAAGAATTCAACAAAATTCTGCACGCTTTCCTGGAGAAACTGAAGTTTCAACCTGCCACTTAAACCGGCACTTTACCGGCAGCCCGACGACTGTACCAACCGGTGCAGCGATTTCGCGTACATGTAATTTCTTTTTCTGTTGGCATATTCTTTACTATTATTGTATCAGAATACGCTAACATGATCGCCAGAGAACTCATATCTTCAGTACCTGTTCTGCATCCCTCGGATTCAGGAACAAAGGCACTGCGCCTGATGAACGAATATCATCTCACGCAGCTCCCGATGGTAGTAGATAGCAAATACCTGGCCCTGGTGGAAGAAGACGATATCATGGATCTCGAAGATCCGGATGTACCCCTGGAATCTATGGAGTACAGCAGTACCCGCCCGGCTGTCATGGAATACGCTCATCTATTCGAAGCACTCAAACTTTTTTACGACTTTAAATTGTCTGCCCTCCCGGTAGTAACAAAGGAAAATGAATACCTCGGTATCATTACCAAAGATAACCTGCTGGCAGCTTTAGCAAGATATAACGGGGTAAAGGAACCCGGCGGTATCATCGCGTTTGAAGTAGACCCGCGCGATTACGCCCTCAGCGAAATTGCCCGTATCGCTGAATCAAATGATGTTACGCTCCTGAGCGTAAACACCATCACCAACCCCGTTACCGGTAAACTCGAGGTGGTACTCAAAACAAACCGGCAGGAACTGCAAGGTCTGGTAGCTACTTTCGAACGCTTCAATTATGTAATCAAATACATCTTTGCGGAAGAACCGGAAGAAGAGCTGCTGAAGAAAAACTACGACCTGCTGATGAATTATATCGGCATGTAAGCGGATTTTGTCTTTCTCGCTGATTACGTTGATTATACTGATTACCTTGATTTTACTTTTTGGATTTTATAAATGATTAAAAAAAGATTTGGGGAGACATAAGCGAATATCTTCGCTTGTATCTCCCCAAATCAGAAAAAAAATCACAAAGGTTCAAATCAAAAAAATCAGTATAATCAGCGTAATCAGCGAGAAAGACAAAATCCGCGCTATTGTCAACTTTTAAAATGTTTTAGGGACCTACATGCTGAGATGCTGTTACTACCTGCTGGCCTTAGTCTGCCTGTTTGGAATGGTGATACCGGAAAATGCGGAAGGACAGTCGGCGCCTGCAACGGATACCAACTACCTGGTAGTGCGCAACATCCTGGTTTCCGGTAACAAGAAAACCCGGACCTCCATCATTCTCCGGGAAATAAGCACTGTACCCGGAGATACCATCTATCTCCGCGATCTCTCCAATACCCTGGAAGAAAGACGAAAACAATTACTCAATACCTCCCTCTTTCTCAACGTTACCGCCAATGTGAAAAACTGGACCGGTAACGAAGCCGACGTGGTATTTGAAGTATGGGAACGCTGGTACACCTTCGCTTATCCCATTTTCAAGCTGGCAGACCGTAACTTTAACCAGTGGTGGGTGGAAAAGAACCATAGCCTTAGCCGTATCAACCTCGGTGTAAGCGGTACCCAGGAAAACCTCACCGGCCGCAATGATGCGCTGAACGCCGCGCTGCAGTTCGGCTATACCCAGCGATTCGCATTACAGTATAATATACCGTATATCGATAAACGTTTCCGTCACGGCCTGGGTATCATCGCTTCCTATAACCGTAACCGTGAGGTGAACGACAGCACCAGCAATAATAAACAGCAGTTTTTCCGGAAAGACGATTTTCTGCGCCAGGTATATATGATCGGGCTTAACTACAGCTACCGTAAGGCCATTAACACCCGGCACCAGGTATTTGTAAATTATAATTATGAAAAAGTGGCGGATTCGGTGGCTATCATCAACCCCAACTACCTGGGGAAAGGCCGCACCAATGTACGTTACATAGATATCACCTACCGTCTCACTTATATTAAGGCAGATAGCTGGGTATATCCTCTCAAAGGATTCCGGTTACTGGCAGAAGTTGGCAAAAAGGGGATAGGTCCTCTCAATGATGTGGATGATGTTCACTTCCGGCTTAACATGGCCAAATACTGGCAGCTACGGCCCAAAACCTATGCTGCATTAGGTATCCGCAGCGCGGCCAAGCTCTCCAATGAACAGCCATATATCAATCAGCAGGCGCTGGGTTACCGGGATGATTACCTGCGCGGACTGGAATATTACGTGATAGATGGCACCAGCTTCGCCATCCTGAAATCAACCCTCCGGCAGGAACTCCTTTCCTTTAAAGTAAAGTTGCCTATTGTTCCAAAGAAATTTAATACCGTTCCGGTGCGCATCTTCGCCAAAGCCTTTGGCGACGCCGGTTACGCCTACAATAAATTCCCCGGCAACAGCTTCCTGAATAACCGTTTCCTGTATACCGGCGGCATAGGACTGGACATCGTTTCCTTCTATGATACCTGCCTCAGGATTGAATACAGCTTTAACCAGTTAGGGCAAAAAGGACTATTTTTACACACGAGCGTGGATATGTAGCACTTCAGAGCCGATCGTTAAAAGCTTAAAAATTATGCAGGTAGCACTTTATAGCAGGGGATTTATTACAGAAGATATTTCAAACATCCGCTTATTGCTGGAGGAATTAAAGCGGGCAGAGATAGAGGCCATCATCTATGAACCTTTTTTTCATACGCTGCAGCAACACATTCCTTTCGATAACGTACCAACGCTGTTTTCCTGTGCGGAAGATCTGCCGGGAAAAATCGACTTCCTGGTAAGTCTTGGTGGAGACGGTACCCTGCTGGATACCGTTTGTTATGTGCGTGATACCAACATCCCGGTAATAGGGATCAATTTTGGCCGCCTCGGGTTCCTGGCCAGCATCGGTAAAAACGAGATTCATGCACTGGTGGAGGCGCTGCTGAACCGCACCTACGTGGTAGACCAGCGGTCGCTGCTTCACCTGGATGCCAACATCCCCTTATTTGGTGATGTTCCATACGCACTCAACGAATTCACCATCCATAAGAAGGATACTTCCGCGATGGTGAAAATACATACTTACCTGAACGGCGAATTCCTGAACACTTACTGGGCCGATGGATTAATTGTAGCCACCCCCACCGGCTCCACCGGTTATTCCCTGAGCTGCGGCGGTCCCATTGTGTTCCCGGACGCCGGCAACTTCGTGATTACGCCTGTGGCGCCGCATAACCTGAACGTACGGCCCATCATTGTGCCCAACAATAATATCATTTCCTTTGAAGTGGAAGGCCGCAGCGACCAGTTCCTTTGTACCCTCGACAGCCGTATGGAAACCATCGATAACCGGGTGCAGCTGGCTATTAAGAAAGAGGAGTTCAAACTGAGCCTGCTTCGGCTGGACGACAGCAATTTCCTGCATACGCTCCGGAATAAATTGCTCTGGGGAATTGACGCCCGGAATACGATTAAAATATAGAAATGTAAAATATATTGTTACATTTACAAATACATTCCATGCTGATTGTAATAGAAATTATGCCCCGTGAGGAAAGCAAACGCCAAATAAGTAAGCATAATCATCAGCCATACATTAAATAAATCCGGCATTTTAGCGTTTAAGTAGAACTGATTTATGCTGAAACCTTTTCTATATTCCAAATACATCGTTTTTATATGGCTGGTATCGGCCGGTTGTTTGTTCGCGGAACGTGCTTCGGCGCAAAATGAGCTGGAATATGTAGGAGAGTTGGGTTTTTCTGTGGGAGGCGCGCAGTATTTCGGGGATCTGAACACCCGGGGAGCATTAAATACCCTGAAGCCTGCAGTTGGCATTTACTACCGTAAATATATGAACGACTACGTGGGCCTCCGCGCCCATGGCCGGTTTATGCAACTCGGCTATTCGGATACCTACAATAAAAATGAATTCCAGAACCGCCGGAACCTCAGCTTTAATACTAATTTATGGGAGTTGTCCCTCCAGGGGGACTTTAATTTTTTCCGGTTTGAACCGGGCAGCTTATATGAGCGTTTTTCCCCCTATCTGACTGGTGGCGCCAGTATTTTTTATTACAATCCATATGCTTACCTTAACGGCGTCAAATATTTTTTACAACCCCTGGGTACGGAAGGGCAGGGTACCGCCCTTTATCCGGAGCGCAAGCCCTATAGCCTGGTTTCTTATGCCTGGTTGATCGGGGGAGGTTTTAAATATAATATTTCCAAAAAAGTAAATGTGGGCCTGGAAGCGCTATACCGGTTCACTCAAACGGATTACCTGGATGATGTAAGCACTACATATGCCGGCCCTGCCGCATTCCCGGCGCTTCCTGACGGTCAGCCTACGGTGGCGGCCCAGTTGCAGGACAGGTCGGCGGTGAAAGGCAGTCCTATCGGGGTGATAGGGAGGCAAAGAGGAAACAGCAGGGATAAGGATCAGTTCGTAACAATCGAATTAACCATTAGTATTCTTTTCACTTCTTACAATTGTAAATTTTAATTTACAATAAAAAATACTTTCTGCGGGTGGGCTTTCCGTACCTGCCAACCGCCCCGATAAGCCTCCCAATTTGCTAAAATCCCCACTGGTATTGAATTCGCTGTTAAAACTACGTTAAAACACCTTCTTAGGCTTTGCCAAAAAAGTCATTACTCTATTTTTGTATCTTTGCACCCTTTTAGTAAATCTGTTATAATCTGTTATAATACGCCTGACACAAATGAGCTTGAAGGAAAAATTGGACTTACAACGGTTGCCGCGCCATATAGCCATTATTATGGACGGGAACGGCCGTTGGGCAAAGGAGCGGGGACAAGACAGGCTGTACGGGCACCACGAAGGGGTAGAAAGTGTGCGTAATATAGTGACGACCTGTGCAGAACTGGGAATAGGTTATCTGACCCTATACGCGTTTTCTACTGAAAACTGGGACCGCCCGGTTTATGAAGTTAATGGCATTATGGAACTACTCGTAAACACTATCCGCATGGAAGTGAATACGTTATCGAAAAATAATATCCGGCTGAGCGTAATAGGTGACATGGGAATGTTACCTCCCCAATGCCAGCGGGAAATGGAGGAGGCCATTGCCCTTACCAGCCAAAATACCGGCCTCAATCTCATTATGGCTCTTAGCTACAGTGCAAGGTGGGAAATCGTGAATGCAGCCAGGAAAATAGCCCTGGATGTGAAAAGTGGAGCCCTGGACCCGGTAGCTGTGACGCCAGAGGTATGGGAAAAATATCTCTGTACCGCCGGCCTGCCGGACCCTGAATTAATGATTCGTACCAGTGGAGAATGCAGGATCAGTAACTTCCTACTATATCAACTGGCCTATGCGGAACTGTATTTTACAGATACCCGCTGGCCGGACTTCCGCAATGAACATCTTTACCAAGCCATCTTAAATTACCAAACCAGAGAACGGCGCTTTGGCAAAACAAGCGAACAAATTCAGCAGAATGAAGAAATTATTTCCTAAGGGCCTTCTGGCTATAGCATTATGTTGCAGTGCAGGCATTCGTGTATCCGCTCAGCAAAAAGATACCGTGCCTCCTACGCAGCCCCCTGCTAATCCGCCGGCCGTTTCTCCTATCAACACAGGTATTCCGCAACAGTATGAAATTGCCGATATCACCGTTGCCGGTACCCAATACCTGGATAAATCACTGCTGCTGTCGCTTTCCGGCCTCACTGTGGGCGATAAGGTTACTTATCCCGGCGGTGACCAGTTTACAAAGGCAATCCAGAGTCTCTGGTCACAAAGACTGTTTGCCGACGTAACCATTTATGTAACCAAGATAGAAGATAATAAAATCTGGCTGGAAATAGGATTAACGGAAATGCCCCGCATGTCCTCCTTCGTTTTCAGGGGAATCAAAAAAACAGAAGCAGACGATATTACCACCAAAGCCGGTTTACGTAAAGGAAATGTGATCACACAGGCCCTGAAACAAAACGTAATCGGGGTAGTACATAAATTTTATGCAGATAAAGGATTCGGAAATGCTACCGTTAAAATCGAGGAAAGAGGGGATACCGGCCAGGTAAACTCCAAACACCTGATCTTTAATGTTACCAAAGGTAGTAAGGTACGTATCCAGGATATCAACATCGTAGGTAATGAAAGTATAGCCGACTCCAAGATCAAGAAGAAGATGAAAGGAACCAAAGAGCGTTCCCGCTTCACGCTTCATCCGGATCTGGAACAGGTGTACGTGGATTCCCTGGCCCAACCGGATGATTTCTGGCAAACCTATGGCTTCCTGCAACCCACCCGCGCATTTGAGAAACTAGACCCTTATTTCCGCTTTAAACTGTTCAGCTCTGCTAAATTCAACGAAAACAAATACTTCGAGGATAAAGGTAAAGTGATCGGGCTCTATAACTCCAAAGGTTATCGTGATGCGGTGATTGTAAGAGATACCACCTATAAAACCCACTCACAGAATCTGAATGTGGATATGCAGATCTCTGAGGGTAAAAAATATTATTTCGGGGATATTACCTGGAAAGGAAATACCCGTTATTCCGACTCCGTACTGACCCGTATTCTCGGTATCAAAAAAGGAGATATCTATAACCTGGAACTGCTGGAAAAAAGAATCGGTAAACAAATGTCACAGGAAGGGGGCGATATCAGCGGCTACTACATGGACTATGGCTACCTCTTCTTCCAGATTGACCCGGTGGAAGTTGGTATCCGCGGCGATACTATCGATTACGAAATCCGTTTACGTGAAGGACCGCAGGCAACCATCAAGGAAGTACGTATAGCCGGTAACGAAAAAACCAATGAACACGTTATCCGCCGTGAACTGCGCACGATCCCGGGTGAAAAATTCAGCCGCCAGGATCTGATCCGTTCTAACCGTGAAATCGCCAACCTCGGCTTCTTCAACCCGGAAAAGATCGGCATGAACCCGGTGCCGAACGTACAGGATGGTACCGTGGATATTGATTATACCGTGGAAGAAAAAGCCAATGACCAGCTGGAACTGTCGGCAGGTTGGGGTGGTTATATCGGTTTAACCGGTACCCTCGGCGTTACCTTCAACAACTTCTCCCTGCGTAATATCTTCAAAAAAGAAACCTGGGATCCATTGCCAAGTGGCGACGGACAGAAATTGTCTGTACGTGTATCTTCCAATGGTAAAGCTTACCGTTCCTATAACTTCTCCTTCACGGAGCCGTGGCTGGGAGGTAAAAAAAGGAACCAGTTTTCTGTAAGTCTTTACAGCAGTTACCAGAACCCATACGCATACAACGATTATTATAAGCTGCCGGGTGATACCACTACTTCTACAAATGGTCACTTTAAAGTGTTGGGAGCCTCTGTATCACTGGGTAAACAGCTGAAATGGCCGGATGACTATTTCACCCTGATCTATTCCGTGAACTATCAGCAGTATAAGCTGAAGAACTACAACTACTTTGGTATTCCCGGATTTGAAAGCGGTACGTCCAATAACGTTAACATCAAGCTGACGTTGTCGCGTTCTTCTGTGGATCAGCAGATCTTCCCGCGCAGTGGTTCCAACTTCATGGTATCTGCGCAGTATACGCCGCCATACTCCCTGTTTAATCCCGACAAGGATTACTCCAAAGAGCCGGCTTCTGAACAGTTTAAATTTATTGAGTACCAGAAATACCGCTTTAACGCAGAATGGTACGTGCCTTTGAGCCGTCCGATGGGTAGCGATAACAAAACATTTGTATTGAAGGTAGCCGCGAAATTTGGTTATATCGGCCGTTACAACAACCGTACAACCCTGTCGCCTTTCGGCAGGTTTGAAATGGGGGGTGATGGTTTGAGTAACTTCGCGATCTACGACCGTGATATCATCTCCCAGAGAGGTTACCCGGTGTATTATACTTCCGATCCGAGCATCAATCCTGAAAACGGTCAGCCTGCCAACTATTCCGGCTTCACCGTATTTAATAAGTACGTGATGGAACTGCGGTATCCGTTCAGTTTGAATCCCAGCTCCACCATCTTTGGTTTGGCGTTCCTGGAAGCAGCTAACGGTTATAAAGACCTGAATGAATACAACCCGTTCAGATTACGCCGTTCTGCCGGTATCGGTATGCGTTTCTACCTGCCGATGTTTGGATTGCTTGGATTTGACTATGGTATCGGGTTTGACCGTCTCCAGCCAGGGGGTGGTTTGAAAGACGCTGCTAAGTTTACATTTATGCTCGGCTTCGAACCAGAATAATGTGGAAAATAATTATATATTGCAAGTTTAACCGTCATTTGGTTTTGCGAAAAATTATTGTAGCATGAAAAAATTATTTATTACAGCCGCCATTGTGCTGGCTATGGGCGGTGCAGCAAGTGCACAGCGCTATTGCGTGATAGATACAAAATATATCCTGGAAAGCATTCCGGAATACAAGGAGTCACAGAAAAAGCTGGATGCAGTTGCAGAGCAATGGCAGAAGGAAATTGACGCTAAGTTCCAGGAAGTGGATAAGATGTATAAGTCTTACCAGGCAGAACAGGTAATGCTCACCGAGGAATTGAAACGTAAGCGGGAAGATGAAATCGTAGCCCGGGAAAAAGAGGCAAAGGATTTGCAGAAGAAGCGTTTCGGTTACGAAGGTGATCTTTTCAAAAAAAGGGAAGAACTGGTAAAGCCCATTCAGGATAAGATCTATAATGCAGTGCAGAAGCTTTCTGCCGGCAGGATGTATGATTTTGTACTGGATAAGGCTGCAGGCGCCACCGTTATATTTTCTGATCCAAAGCTGGATAAAAGCGAAGAAATCCTGAAATCTTTGGGAGTCAAGAAATAAACCCGTACCTATTTTTTAACTATAAGTATTTAAATTTTTTTAAACACAGACAACATCATGAAGAAGTACGTAATTATTGCTTTTGTGGCGGTTACCGGTTTGTTCAGCGTGAATGCAATGGCACAATCCAAAGTAGCGCATATCAATGCACAGGCACTGGTAGCAAGCATGCCAGAAGCTAAAAAGGCAGAAACTGATCTGCAAACTTTTGCACAAGGACTGGAAGGTGATGGTAAAGCACTGGTAGATGAGTATACGAAGAAAATGAAGGAATTCGATGATAAAGCGGCCACTATGACCGACAACATGAAAGAAATCAAAGGCCGTGAAATCCAGGACGCACAGAAACGTATCCAGGACTACCGTGAAGGCGCTGAACAGAAAGTACAGGCTAAACAACAGGAGCTGCTGAAACCCATCTACGATAAAGCCCGTAAGGCAATTGAAGATGTAGCAAAGGAAAAAGGTTACAACTACGTAATCGACAGCTCTGCCGGTATGCTGCTGGTTTCTCCTGCTGCAGACGATATCCTGACTGCTGTAAAGACTAAACTGGGAGTTAAATAGTTAATAAGTTTAATACTTAAAGGTGGAATGTGGTGAAAACTGCATTCCACCTTTACATTTAAGAATTCGTATTTTAATTTTACTTTTCAAATATTTTCTGCTACCTTTGCCTTCCGTTTTAAAAACCACAATCCTTTAACACGGGAGTTTTAGTATAGTACAGGTAAAAACAAAAAAAAGAAATGAAACGTACTTTTCAACCGCATAACAGACGCAGAAAGAGCGTTCACGGCTTCAGAAAGAGAATGGAAACTGCTAATGGCCGTAAGGTATTGGCTTCCCGTAGAGCAAAAGGTCGTAAGAAGCTGACTGTTTCTGACGAGCGTAAGCTGAAATAATTATAGTAGCTAAATACTATTTGCCATAAAAACTT
The DNA here is from genome assembly GCF_050434025.1 of Chitinophaga sp. W3I9. Classification (NCBI taxonomy): domain Bacteria; kingdom Pseudomonadati; phylum Bacteroidota; class Chitinophagia; order Chitinophagales; family Chitinophagaceae; genus Chitinophaga; species Chitinophaga sp. W3I9. The sequence continues at coordinate 396,138 of NZ_JBNPWC010000001.1, read as the reverse complement.
ATTCTTTTACAAAGGAAGAAAGGTTAAAAAGCAGAAAACTTATTGAAACGCTTTTTCGTGAAGGAAAAGCGTTTTCTGTTTTTCCCTACCGGGTTGTTTACATGCCGTTGAAAGAACCGGGTAAATACCCCGTGCAGGTAGGCTTTAGCGCCGCTACCCGCCGGTTTCCCCATGCGGTGGACCGTAACCGCATCAAACGCCTGGGCCGGGAGGCCTGGCGTCTGCAAAAGCAGGAACTCTACGACCATCTCCGGTCCGAATCAAGGCAGATCGCCGTTTTCCTCATCTACACCGACAAAAAAATCGCCGGTTTTTCTACCCTGAAAGACAAAATTTCGGTAATTTTAAAGAAGCTGCAAACCAGTATTTAGCACTCAGTGGTTAGCTTTTAGCTGATTGCAGCAAACCCGGCATTCAACATGCTGTTAAATGCTCTGCTTATTTTTTACTGCTAAAAGCTGCTTATGAATCGTGTTGTGCGCTGGCTTAGTTTTCCTTTTATCTTCCTGATAAAAATTTATCAATGGTTTATCTCGCCCCTCCTGGGCAGTAAATGCCGTTATACCCCCACCTGCTCACAATACGGGCTGGAAGCATTTAAAAAATATGGCCCTTTCAAAGGTGGCTATCTCACCATAAAGCGTATCTTGTCGTGTCACCCCTGGGGCGGACACGGATATGATCCGGTGCCATAAATAGTCACCACCGGTTGCCAACTAATATCTTTCATCTTATACACTCGTTGCATGCGTGCGTTTTTTAATAAAAGAAGGAAACTGACAGCAGCCCTGCTCCTGGTTATTACTACAGCAGGGATCTTCGCTTTCAATGAAAACGATAAATATTTCCAGATTGCCAAAAACCTGGACATATTCGCCGCTTTCTACCGGGAACTGAATACGTATTACGTAGATGACCTTCCTCCTGAAAAGGTGATGCGAAAAGGCATTGAAGCCATGCTGGAGGAAACCGATCCTTTTACTGATTTCGTTTCCGAAGAAAACCTGGACGATCTTAAATTCATGGCTACCGGCAAATACGGCGGGGTAGGCGCCTCCATCAATACCAGCGGCGAATGGACCGCCATCACCGATGTATATGAAGGCAGCCCGATGGACAGGGCCGGCGTGAAACCAGGCGATATCATCGTGAGCATGGATGGCAAGTCCAGTAAAAATGTAGCCCAGGAAGAAATCAGCAGACAGCTTAAAGGCGCTGCCGGTACCCCGTTGGATATGGTGTTCCGCAACCCGGTAACCGGCGTGGAAACTCCGAAAAAAATCATCCGCGAAGAAATTAATGTAAAAGCGGTGAGCTATGCCGGCATCCTGAAAAATGATATCGGCTATATCAAAATGACCCAGTTCACAGAGAACAGCGGCGCCATGGTACGCACGGCAGTACAACAACTGAAACAAACCAACCCCGCGCTGAAAGGATTGATCCTCGACCTGCGCGGCAACCCCGGCGGATTATTGGATGAAGCCGTTGTAGTTGCCAACATTTTTGTAGATAAAAATAAACTCATCGTCAGCACCAAAGGAAAAGTAAAGAACTGGGACCGCAACTACGAAACATCCGAACAGCCGGTAGACCTGCATCTCCCGTTAACCGTGCTCACCAACCACTCCTCCGCTTCTGCTGCTGAAATAGTGGCCGGCAGCATACAGGATCTCGACCGAGGCCTGGTGATAGGACAACGCTCCTACGGCAAAGGCCTGGTGCAAACCACCCGCCAGCTGCCTTATAATACCAAACTGAAAGTAACCACCGCTAAATATTATACGCCAAGTGGCCGCTGTATCCAGGCCATCGACTACTCCCACCGTAACGACGACGGCAGCGTGGATTATGTACCGGATTCCCTGCGTAAATCATTTACCACCACAGGCGGCCGTGCCGTAAAAGATGGCGGCGGTATTGAACCCGATGCAAAGGTCGATCCCACCTATATCAGCCAGGTGGCCATTACCCTTATCCGTAAACAATTTATTTTCGACTACGCTACCAATTATTACTACAGCCATCCTAAAATAGCCGCTGCAGGCTCTTTTGCACTGTCTGAAAGCGACTTCGAAGATTTTGAGCGCTATCTCGATAACAAAGATTACAGCTACAAAACACGCAGTGAAGAAGCCCTGGATTCTTTCAAAAGCACCGCAAGAAAAGAAAAGTACTATGATGCGATCGCTAAAGAACTGGAAACGCTTGAAACGAAAATGAAGCACGATAAAAAGCAGGATCTGCTGAAAAATAAAACAGAAATAAAACGGTTACTGGAAGAAGAAATCGTGAACCGTTATTATTTGCAGAGAGGCCGTATTATCAGGTCGCTCGAGTGGGATAATGATGTAAATGCCGCCATCGATTTATTACATAGCCCATCAAAATATAAGCAGCTGCTTACCGCAGCGAAGTAACCGCTTTTAGCCCTGGTAATAATGAAGCCTGCAAATAAGCCCCGGTTGTCACCGGAGTTTGTTTGCAGGCTTCATTATTCCTCCTTTTCCAATTCTCATATAAATTATGAATTCCGGTAGAATAATTATATTTTGAGAGTCCAGTGAATAATAAACTTATATCATTTCTCAATCTAAAAGGGTTATCATGCCAGTAAATTCCAATGAAGACTCTCGCCGGAGTTTCATCAGTAAATTTGCCAAAGGAGTAGTAGGAGCATCGCTGCTGCCAAGTATCCTGACCGCAGCTGATAAGCAAAGAAACATTCAGTCACTTTCCCGCCTGAAAGAAAAATACAGTGCAAACGACCAGATACAGATAGCGCTGATAGGCGCGGGTGGTATGGGAACAGCAGATGCCAATACGGCAATCACCGTGCCCGGTGTAAAGCTGATAGCCGCCTGTGATTTGTATGATGGCCGTTTGGCAGATGCAAAAAAGAAATGGGGGAATGATATTTACACTACCCGCAATTACCAGGAAATCCTGGAGAGAAAAGACATTGATGCCGTGATCATCGCTGTGCCGGATTTCTGGCATAAAGATATTTCCGTGGCAGCCATGAATAAAGGCAAATCCGTGTATTGCGAAAAACCAATGGTACATGATATCAGCGAAGGACCCGCAGTAGTGGAAGCCCAGCAACGCAACGGAAAAGTAGTATACCAGGTAGGTAGCCAGGGTATGAGTTCCCTGGGTAATGAAAAAGCCAGGCAGCTCCTGAAAGATGGCGCTATCGGTAAACTTAATTATGCCGAAGGCTTCTGGGCACGTATGTCGCCCACCGGCGCATGGCAATACCCTATTCCTGCGGATGCCTCCACTAAAACAGTTGATTGGACCACTTACCTCAAAAACGCGCCCAAGCGCGATTTTGACCCATTGCGTTTCTTTCGCTGGCGTAATTATAAAGATTATGGCACCGGCGTTTCCGGCGACCTGTTCGTTCACCTGTTTTCCAGTCTGCACCTGGTAACCGGTTCACTCGGTCCCAATAAAGTAATGGCCACCGGCGGATTACGTTACTGGAAAGATGGCAGGGAAGTACCCGATATTATGCTGGGCATGTTTGATTATCCTGAAACCGAAATACACCCTGCGTTTAACCTGTCGCTCCGCGTGAACTTCGTGGATGGTACCGGTGGCACCAACTACCTGCGCATGGTGGGCAGTGAGGGCTCTATGACCGTAGAATGGGATAAGGTAACGCTGTTCCGCAATAATGTACAGGTAGATGAAAACGATCCGCTGGCTGCTGCCAATGCTGCTGCATCCAATAACGGAAAATCGTATGCCTATCACCGTGCGAACATGCTGGATCCTGAAAAGATGATCTATGAGGCAGAGAAAGGATACAAAGGAGCGCACTTCGATCACTTCTACAACCTGTTTAACGCCATGCGTACCAACGGTAAAGTAGCGGAAGATCCCACATTCGGTTTCCGTGCAGCGGCGCCGGCGCTGTTGTGCAACGAAAGCTATTTCGATAATAAGATCATCCACTGGGATCCTAAGAATCTGAAAGTAGTGAACAAGTAATTAAACACGTGTACATATGAAGCACCTTTTGGTTCCTGCGTTGTCCGTGATAACTATTGTGGTGGCGTCTTGCGGAGGTAATACGGTAAATAACGAGAACAAGAATGCCATTGCGGTGGCGGATTCTCTTGTAAGCACTGCGCTTGCAGATTCTACGGGAGCTGTGTTAAGTGAAGCGGAAAAGGCAGCAGGCTGGCAACTGTTATTTAACGGCCATACAATGGAGGGCTGGCGGACTTACAAAAATAAACCGGCCGACTCCTGGGTAGCGGAGAAAGGGATCCTGCATTGCCTGGGTAATAAAACAGACAAGTCTGATAAACGGGGGAACCTGATCACAGATAAGCAGTTTGAGAATTTTGAGCTGACGGCGGACTGGAAGCTGTCGCCGCAAGGCAACAGCGGCATCATGTATATGGTATCGGAAGAATTTGAAACGCCTCAGTTGAGTGGGCCGGAATACCAGATCATTGATGATAAAAATTTCCCGGAGAAGCTGGAGCCCTGGCAGAAAACAGGCGCCAATTATGCCATGAATCCTCCTTTGGCAGATGCTGCGAATCCCATCGGCGAATGGAACACTACCAAGATCATTGTAAACAAGGGTCATGTAGAGCATTGGCTGAATGGAAAGAAAACGGCCGATTACGAACTGTGGACGCCTGAATGGAAGAAGCACAAGGAGGACGGCAAATGGAAGGATGCCAAAGGCTACGGGATGTCTAAAAAAGGCCATATTGCATTGCAGGACCATGGCAGTGAAATATGGTTCAAAAATTTAAAGATCAGGGAACTATAAACAATTGGTCAAGCATATAAAAAATCCCGTCAAGGTTTACCTGACGGGATTTTTTTATGCAGTTCCATGAACTGGTGATAGCTTATACAGCTGCTTCGTAGCGTTTGCTGATGGCGTTCCAGTCTACCACATTCCAGAATGCTTTCAGGTATTCCGGACGGCGGTTCTGGTATTTCAGGTAGTAAGCATGTTCCCATACGTCTACACCGAGGATAGGTGTGCCTTTTACTTCAGCAACATCCATCAGTGGATTGTCCTGGTTAGGCGTGGAAGAAACTTCCAGTTTACCATCTTTTACGGTTAACCATGCCCAACCGGAGCCGAAGCGGGTAGCGCCGGCGGTGTTGAATTTTTCCTGGAAGGCTTCAAAAGAACCAAAAGTGCTGTTGATAGCATCTGCCAGTTTACCGGTTGGAGCGCCGCCGGCATTTGGTGCCAGGCTGGTCCAGAAGAAACTGTGATTCCAGTGACCACCGCCATTGTTTCTTACAGCCGGGCTGATTTTACCGGCATTAGCTACCAGTTCTTCCAGCGATTTGTTCTCGTTTTCTGTGCCTGCTACCGCTTTGTTCAGATTGTCTACATAAGCCTGGTGGTGCTTACCATGATGAATTTCCATTGTCAGTTTATCGAAATTCGGCTCTAACGCGTCTGGTGCGTAGGGTAAGCTCGGAAGTGTAAATGCCATAACTCAAAGTTTTATGGGTTTTAAAATATGATTTCTTGATAGTCGCCAAATTTACTGCCAATCCGTTAAAATTTAGACATTTAATTATTAAGTTAATGAGATAACCGGTTTAGTGATCAACGGGCAACCTTGTTAATTAGGTGAAATCAATCAACGCCAGGGCTTGGTCATATGGAAAATTATTTTATATTTACGGATACTCGGTTTAACAGAACATAACGTCAGGCATATTTTTTCAGCTGCGCCTGGCAGTTGTTTACCTATTGTTTGTTTAAAACTTATAGTATGCAGACAGGCTCGGACTCGGGGCTACATTTTTCCCTCAATGCCTTACAGAAGGAAAATGAGCATTTAAAAAATCGTATCCATTGGTTGGAGAGCGTTTTACATCATGTACCCGCCATGATTTACAGTTACGATAACAATAATAAATCTGTGACGTGGTGCAACGACCGTCTCGCAGAAACCGTTGGTTTTTCTGCTGATGAGATGACGGGTATGGGCATTGAATTTTTCCGGCACATCATGCATCCTGACGACTTTAAGCTGGCTGCGGTAGCGCAGCAATCGTTTATTAATAACAAGGCACAATTTGGCGGATTGGCCCGCATCCGTAAAAAAGGAGAAATTGATTACCGGTGGTTGCTTGGGCTGGAAGTGCCGTTTACGCACGATAAAAACGGAAGGGTGGTGGAAATTATCTGTGCCTTCCTGGATCTTACCAATGCTGTTGATACCAATGCCCAACTGTCTGAAGCGCTGGCTGCTATTATGCGCCGGCAAAATGAAACCCTTTTCAACAAACTGACCCCGCGGGAGAAAGATGTGTTGGGGATGGCCGTAAAAGGACTGAACAACAAGGAAATAGCCCAATCGTTGAACCTTAGCCGTTATACAGTGGAAACCCACCGGAAAAATATCCGGCTGAAACTGAAAGTACGTAACACCTCAGAATTGGTGGCCATTGCCCGTAAGATAGGATTTGAATAAAAATACCCAACATTGGGTATTTGCTCGTTTTTCAAACTCGACTAATTTAGTGGATTAAATATTACGTGTGTTTTTTAAACATCCGGGATGATTACTATCTGAAACACCCCTATAACTACTATGATAACCGAGGAAAGAGCATTTGACATCTTACAACTGGAGGAATCTGCCACTGCAGAAGAAATTGTTGCCCGCTACGAAATCCTTAAAGATCAATACAGAAGGATAAAAGATGAAACCGAGGACCTGAGAACACGGTTGGCGTACCAGTTGAAACAAATAGAGCTGGACGACGTATTTATATATTTCAGAAGAAAACAAAGAATATAGAGACTGCGACTAATCGCAGTTTTCGTCCACATCTGCCGTTGGCTTTAATTCATTATATTTACCAGCCTAAACCCTACCTAAACAATCATTCTATGAATGTTATCTTGATCGTTTTGATAGTACTGGCTTTAGTCGTCATACTATCATCGTTTGTAACGGTGCAGCAGGGAAACATTGCTGTTACCACTATATTCGGGAAATACAACCGGGTACTTTTTCCCGGGCTGAACTGGAAAATACCCATCATTGAAAAGGTATTTAAAAGGGTATCCATCCAGAACAGGTCTGTGGAACTGGAATTCCAGGCTATTACCATTGACCAGGCGAATGTGTACTTTAAAGCCATGCTGCTGTATGCCGTATGGAACCAGGAAGAAGAAACGCTTAAGAACGTAGCGTTCAAATTTATGGATGAAAGAAGCTTCATGCAGGCGCTGGTACGCACCATTGAAGGCTCTATCCGTGGATTTGTAGCTACTAAAAGACAGGCGGAGGTATTAGGTCTGCGTAAAGATATTACGGAACACGTAAAAGAACAGATCGACAAAACCCTGGAAGAATGGGGTTTCCACCTGTTGGATCTGCAGATGAATGATATCACTTTTGATGAAGTGATCATGAAGTCTATGGCGCAGGTAGTGGCTTCCAATAACCTGAAAGCGGCTGCTGAAAATGAAGGTCAGGCATTACTGATCACTAAAACCAAAGCGGCGGAAGCAGATGGTAATGCTATTAAAATTGCAGCAGAAGCTGAGCGCCAGGCTGCCCAGCTGCGTGGTATGGGTGTAGCCCTGTTCCGTGAAGAAGTAGCCAAGGGTATGAGTATGGCCGCCAAAGAAATGCAGCAGGCCAACCTGGATACCTCCGTGATCCTCTTCTCCATGTGGACCGAAGCCATTAAGCACTTTGCTGAAAACTCAAAAGGAAACGTCATCTTCCTGGATGGTTCTTCCGAAGGGATGGATCATACCATGAAACAAATGATGGGTATGAATAAGCTGATGGATTCCACCAAAAAATAATTATCTCCTTTGTTCAAAGAAGGTTTTCATCAGCTGTAAACTTTCTTCGCTGCACGGACCGGCCTCCAGTTTTGTTTTGGGATGAAATGGGGACCGGTCACCGGTGGCTCTCCGGTAGCTGTTCTTGTCATCTGCCGCTGCATAAACAATCCTGCCTATCTTACTCCAATACAGTGCTCCCGCACACATCAGGCAAGGTTCTACGGTTACATATAAAGTAGCTTCCATCAGGTACTTACTGCCGAGCGTATTGAACGCAGCTGTTAACGCAATCATTTCTGCGTGCGCGGTACAGTCGTTCAATCTTTCTACATGATTATAGCCACGGCCAATAATGCGGTTGTTTAATACCACTACGGCGCCAATAGGCACTTCTCCGTCTTCAAAGGCTTTGCGTGCTTCCTGCATCGCCTGCCGCATAAAATGTTCGTCTGTCATAACCGCTGTTGGTATTCAGCCTTTAATTGCAAAGCAACCAAAGGCTGATAATTATTTGTTGATCATTGCCAGGAACTCATCTTCCGACAGGATCTTAATCGTATTAATTTTCTTGGCCTTTTCCAGTTTACTGCCGGCATCATCGCCTACTACCAGGTAGTTGAGTTTGCTGCTCACGCCGCTCACTATTTTACCGCCTTCCTGTTCTACCATTTCCTCTGCCTCGGTGCGTTTCAGCTTATGAAGGGTGCCGGTAAACAAAAACGTTTGTCCGTTGAGGTGACCCGGCGCATGCGCTTCCTTTTTCGTATTGGTCATGCTGATACCCAACGCTGCCAGCCTGTTCAGCATTTCGATGTTATCATTGTTGGCGAAGAACAACCGGATGGAGCCCGCTACTTTAGGTCCTATATCTTCCAGCGCCAGGATCTGTTCTTCTGTCCAGTTTTGGAGGTCCATGATATGGTTCACTGCATTGGCCAGTGTTTTAGCGGTTGTTTCTCCAACGTACCGGATGCCGAGCCCGAATATCAGGCGGTGCAGCGGCTGTGTTTTGGATTGCTCAATAGCGGATTGGAGGTTGGTCAGTGATTTTTTACCAAAGCCTTCCAGCGCGCCTATCTTCTCAAAATCCAATTCATAAATACCGGGTATATCTTTCAGGAGTCCTAATAAAAAGAATTTGCGCACATTACTTTCGCCGAAGCTTTTAATATCCATGGCGTCTTTGCTCACAAAGTGGATCATTCTTTCTACCACCTGTGCTTCGCAGTTGATATTGGTGCAGCGCCAAACGGCTTCGCCTTCCGGCTTTACGAGTTTATCATGACATACGGGGCAGCGGGTAGGGAAAATGATTTCCTGTTCGCTGCCGTCGCGCAGGTCGGCTACGGACTTCACGATGTAAGGAATTACGTCTCCGGCTCTTTCTACCAGCACGGTATCCCCGAGTTTGAGATCTTTCTCTTTAATTACTTCCTCATTGAAAAGGGAAATAGATCCAACGGTTACCCCACCAATGGGTACGGGGTCAATTTTTGCCACGGGAGTAACAGAGCCGGTACGGCCTACCTGGAACTCCACGCTGCGGAGCTTACTGGTGGCCTGCCGTGCTTTAAATTTATAGGCGATGGCCCAACGCGGGTGATGGGTGGTCATACCCAGCCTGTCCTGCAGGTCATAGTCATTTACTTTGATCACCATGCCATCTATTTCATAAGGCAGGTTATCCCGTTCGGTTTCAAATTTTAATACGTAGTCGATAACACCTTGTATGCCTTTTATCACTTTCTTTTCTTTGGCAGGACTGCGGAAACCGAGTGTGGATAACAGCTCCAGTGTGCCGCTATGTGTTTTGAGCGCATCCGGTTCTGTTGTCCCGGTATTCATGTTATGATAGCTCATGTGATACAGGAAGGCTTCCAGTCCGCGTTTGGCCACTTCATTGGGATCTACCATCCGCAGTGAGCCGGAGGCCGCATTGCGCGGGTTGGCCAGCGGGGGGAGGTTGTCAGCAATACGTTTATCGTTAAAGGCTTTGAAAGTGTTTTTATTAATGAGTACTTCCCCGCGTATTTCTATCTGGTGAATGCCATATTTTGAGAAGGAGGCAGACAACGGGATGGAGCGGATCTGTTTGATATTGGTGGTGATGTCTTCTCCTGCTACGCCATCGCCGCGGGTGGCGCCACGTGTCAGCCGGTCGTCTTCATAAATGAGTGAAATACTGGCGCCATCGAACTTGGGTTCAACGCAATATTCAATTTCGGTAAGGCGGGCGCTTTCACGAGCTTTACGGTCCCAGTCCAGCAGGTCGTCTGCATTGTAGGAGTTTTCGAGGCTGAGCATGGGTACCAGGTGAGGTACCGTAATGAATTCTTTGGTGAGGCCTTGTGCTACCCGCTGGGTGGGGGAGTCTGATGTAACGAGGTCAGGATTTTCCAGTTCGAGTTTTTTCAGCCAGGCGTACAACTGGTCGTATTCATAGTCGCTGATCACGGGTTCACTTTCCACGTAGTAACGCCAGTCGTTATAACTGATTACACGGCGAAGGGCATCCAGGGTTTCATCAATGGATTGCAGCAGTTGTTCCTGCTTTAAATGGCTGAGCAGTTGTTTGGCCAGCTGCGTCAGGGTTATTTCTATCTCCTTTGTGTACATAATTGATATAACTGAGCCGTAAATTTAAACTTATCTTTCAGGTTAGAGATATCTGTTGAAAAAAATCCGGGCACTTTTGTTTTAAATGTGATATTTTTTTCTTTCATTTGGATATAGTTCCGCGTGTTATTGATAAACTGAGTTTTACTGTAATTCCACGTCTTTATGATGTCTATGTACACCAAGAACATCAACACGCACCTTGTTGAAATAAAGGATTATTTCAAGGTAGCCATTTCTGTCGACTGCGTCATTTTCGGGTTCAACAACGACGAGTTGAAAGTACTGTTGATAGAATCGGATCTCAAAGAGTTTAAGGGTAAGTGGTCGTTGCTGGGCGACATTGTACGGCCGGAGGAAGAGCTGGATGAAGCAGCTTACCGGGTGCTTAAGGCGCGCACCGGGCTGGATAACGTATACATGGAGCAGGTACAAACCTTTGGGGCGGTGGAGCGTCATCCTGCAGGCAGGGTGATTACTGTCGCCTACTATTCACTGGTGAATATTGAGCATGTGGAATTGAAGATGAGTAATAACGAATTGCACTGGCACAGTGTAAAGGAACTGCGTGAAATGGCCTTTGATCATAAGCAGATCCTGGATACCTGCCATGAGCGGCTGAAGCAGCAGGTGCTGGTGCAGCCTATCGGCTTTAACCTGTTGCCCCGCAAGTTTTCCCTCCGCGAATTGCAGAACCTGTACGAGGCGATCCTGGATATGGAACTGGACCGCCGTAATTTCAGAAAAAAGTTTTTGTCGATGGACTTACTGATGGATTTGAATGAAGAAGAGGAAGATGTGCCTCATCGTCCGGCAAAGCTCTATAAATTCAATTTCGACAAATATGACCAAAGAAAGAAGCGCTATCTAGGAATAGGCTTCTAATGATGACGATCTGGTATTTTTTTCTCCTTCACTTTTGCATTCTCTTGTATTCCTGTTAATTTGAATGAGGTTGAAATCCTTTGTCACGAAGGATTTGCGATGGCCTGTGTCTGTCAAAAAACAGCCAGGTTAATTTTCTATCTAAATAGAAAAAAAAGTTGGTTTTTAACAAAACTTTAAGTAAGATTGTGTAAGATATACACATCTTAGAAGCAAACAATAATCGTTATAAAACCAAAATTTAACTTGTTCGCCAAAAGCAATTTTTCGTTTGTTTATTTCCGTATGTAGAAGTTCCATTTAATAAGTTTGAAAAGCTATAAATCATTTATCATTAGTTTGATTTTATAGTTCCACGTTATGAAACAGAAGACCGCTAAGCATTAATGCCTTGTGTCTTACTTTATGCTTTCCCTTGTACAGGTAATGTACAGGGGAAAGTTGTTTTAGGGAAATACTAACCCGATCGGGGATCGGTTAAATATTTTGCAATAAGATCCGGTAGCTGTTCAATCAATTCTAATTCTGGGTAAACCCGCGCTATACCGGCAGTTCAGCTGCTTTTTCCGTAACTTGCATTCTTCGTGGATTTCATGCAGGAAGCATGAAACCCTGGTCAAAAATCCGGTAATTGATATGTCTTATACACCACAACATAAGGTTCGCATTGTAACAGCGGCAGCTTTATTCGACGGGCATGATGCGGCCATTAATATTATGCGGCGCATTATGCAGGCAAAGGGAGCCGAGGTAATTCACCTGGGGCATAACCGTTCTGCAGCTGAAATTGTAGACTGTGCCATCCAGGAAGACGCGCAGGGAATCGCCGTCACCTCCTACCAGGGAGGCCACGTGGAATTTTTTAAATACATGTACGACCTGCTCCAGGAAAAAGGTTGCGGCCATATCAAAATCTTTGGCGGCGGCGGTGGTACCATTCTCCCGGTAGAAATAGCCGAACTGCATGCCTATGGCATTGCACGCCTTTATTCACCGGACGATGGCCGGCAAATGGGATTGGAAGGTATGATTGAGGATCTGATTAGTCAGTGCGATTTCGCTATCAAGCCATTAACTGCCGGCGCCGGTGTGGAAGATATCCCGCAGCTGCAGGCAGATAAAAATCCTAAGATCATCGCGAGGGCCATCAGCCTGGCAGAAAACGATATGCCGGTAGCTATGCTCACCGGGCAAAAAACAAGAACCGCTGTTACTGTAGATGAAACTGCCGGCACACACATTACCCACACAGCGGCAGATCCGGAAAAATCTCCTGTACTCGGTATCACCGGAACAGGTGGCGCCGGGAAAAGTAGCGTAACAGATGAACTGGTGCGCCGCTACCTGAATCACACTACCGATAAAACGGTGGCTGTAATTTCCGTAGACCCTTCCAAGAAGAAGACCGGCGGCGCATTGCTGGGCGACAGGATCCGGATGAATGCCATCCACCATCCGCGTGCCTATATGCGCTCACTGGCAACCCGTGAAAGCGATAAAGCCATCAGCGAACATATCCAGGAAGCCATCGATATCTGCAAACTGGCCGCCTACGATTTTATTATCCTCGAAACATCCGGTATTGGCCAGAGCGATACGGCTATCACCGATTACTGCGATGTATCGCTGTATGTGATGACACCAGAGTACGGCGCCGCTTCCCAGCTGGAGAAGATCAACATGCTGGACTATGCCGACGTGATTGCCATCAACAAATTTGATAAAGCCGGCGCACTGGATGCCCTGCACGATGTGCGTAAACAATATAAGCGTAACCATAACCTCTGGAACGCCAAGGAAGAAGAATTGCCGGTAGTAGGCTCTATTGCTTCCCAGTTCAACGACGCAGGCATCAACCTGCTGTTTGAAAAAGTAATGGAAAAAGTGGAAGAGAAAACCGGGGCCAGCTTTGGCCCTATGGCGCATGAAAGCATTAAATCCACTTCTACCAAATCACAGATCATCCCCCCGGCAAGGGTACGCTACCTGGCAGAGATTTCAGAAGCCATCGGCGATTACAGCAAATGGGTGGATGAACAATGTACACTCGCTACACAACTATACCAGGTACAAGGCGTGATGGCGCTGCAGCCGGCATCAGCCGCTGCACTGGCCGACATTAAAGCCCACCTGGAAAAATCATTACATCCCGGGTGTAAAAAACTCGTGGAGGAATGGCCTGCGCTGGTAGAGAAATATACCGCCGATTTTTACGAATTCCAGGTAAGGGACAAAGTAATCAAACTGCCGCTGTACAGCGAAAGCCTCAGCCACAGCCGTATTCCGAAGGTGTCGCTGCCTAAATATAAAGACTGGGGCGATATTCTCCGCTGGCAGCTCACAGAAAACCTGCCTGGTGAATTTCCATACGCAGCGGGTGTGTTCCCGCTGAAACGCGAAGGAGAGGATCCTACGCGCATGTTTGCCGGGGAAGGCGGTCCGGAAAGGACGAATAAACGATTCCATTACGTATCACTCGACCAGCCGGCAAAGCGGCTGTCTACTGCATTCGACAGCGTTACCCTTTACGGTGAAGATCCGGCAATACGCCCCGATATTTATGGTAAAGTGGGTAACTCCGGTGTGAGCATTGCCACAGTAGACGACGCTAAAAAATTATACAGCGGTTTCGATCTCTGCGATCCGAAAACGTCGGTATCCATGACCATCAACGGCCCGGCGCCCATACTGCTGGCGTTTTTCATGAATGCCGCCATTGATCAGCAATGTGAAAAATATATCAAGGAGCAGGGGCTTGCAGAAAAAGTAAAGGCCCTCATTAAAACTAAATTCAAAGATCATCCGCTGCCGCATTACAGCGGCGACCTGCCCGCCGGTAACGATGGTTTGGGTTTGCAGCTGTTGGGAATTTCGGGAGAAGAGGTACTGGATAAAGACGTGTATGAAAAGATCAGGGCACATGCCCTCAGCACTGTTCGTGGCACCGTGCAGGCGGATATCCTGAAGGAAGACCAGGCACAAAACACCTGTATCTTCTCTACAGAATTTGCATTAAAACTGATGGGCGATGTACAGGAATATTTTATTACCCAAAAGGTACGCAACTTCTATTCCGTCAGCATTTCCGGCTACCACATTGCAGAAGCCGGCGCCAATCCTATCACCCAGCTGGCGTTTACCCTGGCAAACGGTTTTACCTATGTGGAGTATTACCTGAGCCGCGGCATGAACATCGATGACTTCGCGCCTAATCTGTCGTTCTTCTTCAGCAATGGGATGGACCCTGAGTATGCGGTGATTGGCCGTGTGGCCCGCCGTATCTGGGCTAAGGCTATCAAGTATAAATACAAAGGAAACGACCGCTCCCAGAAACTGAAGTATCACATTCAAACTTCCGGTCGCAGTTTACACGCGCAGGAAATTGATTTTAACGATATCCGTACCACCTTGCAGGCGCTGTACGCGATTTACGATAACTGTAATTCCCTGCATACCAACGCCTATGATGAAGCCATCACCACACCTACAGAAGAAAGTGTGAGAAGGGCAATGGCTATACAGCTCATCATTAACCGTGAACTAGGTACTGCTAAAAACGAAAACCCCGTACAGGGAGCATTTTTTATTGAGGAACTCACCGATCTGGTGGAAGAAGCCGTGCTAACGGAATTCAACCGCATCACCGAACGTGGCGGCGTATTAGGCGCCATGGAAAGAATGTACCAGCGCAACAAAATACAGGAAGAAAGCCTGTACTATGAATCGCTGAAGCATACCGGCGAATTCCCGATCGTCGGCGTAAATACCTTCCTGAATAAAAACGGCTCCCCTACCATTATTCCGGCAGAAGTGATCCGCTCTACTACAGAAGAAAAGGAATTCCAGATCCATACCCTCGAAGCTTTCCAGCAAAGGCACCAGCATAAGAGCGCTGCTGCACTTAAGCAATTGCAGCAGGTAGCGGTCAGCAATGGCAACCTCTTTGCAGAGCTGATGGAAACAGTGAAGCATTGCTCATTGGGGCAAATCACGCATGCACTGTATGAAGTAGGAGGGCAGTACAGAAGAAATATGTAATACGGATGCCGGCGCCGGGAAGAGCGCTTTTTTGAGTTGCCGGCTGCCGAAGATGAGGACGATTGATAAATCGATTAAGCAAATCCACAAAACTTTTCTATTTTAGGGTTTCCTAAATTCAAAAACGTTATGGTTGCAAGGAGAGATTTTCTTAAGAACGGCGCCCTGGTAGCAGGCGTTGTTGGGCTTGGATTGCCCAAAACCGTATTTGGCTGGAATGGGTATACCTCCCAACGTCCGCCCCTGGCAAAGCGGAAATTCACCAGCGAAGCGGTGGAAAAGACAATTATCAAGGTAAAGTCCCAGATTGCGGATACCAAATTGGGATGGCTGTTCGAAAACTGTTTCCCTAACACGCTCGATACAACGGTTAACTTTAAGAAAGAAAACGGCCGGCCCGATACTTTCGTGATCACCGGTGATATCAACGCCATGTGGCTGCGCGACTCTTCTGCCCAGGTATGGCCTTACCTGCCACTGGTAAAGGATGATGCGAAACTGAAAGAAATGGTGGTGGGCGTTATCAACCGTCAAACGAAATGTATCCTCATTGATCCGTATGCCAACGCCTTTAATGAAGGCCCTACCGGCAGCGAATGGGATAAAGATCTGACCACCATGAAGCCGGAGCTGCATGAACGCAAATGGGAGATTGATTCCCTGTGTTACCCGGTGCGATTGTCTTATAATTACTGGAAAATCAGCGGGGATAATACCCCCTTCGATGATAAATACAAACAGGCGGCGCAGCTCATCGTGAAAACATTTAAGGAGCAGCAGCGTAAAGACGGCCACGGTCCTTACAAATTTCAGCGTAATTCACCTGTACAATCAGATACTGTTGCCAACGGAGGCTGGGGGAATCCTATTTCTCCGGTGGGACTGATCGTTTCTATATTCCGTCCTTCAGACGATGCTACAGTATTTCCTTTCCTGATTCCGTCCAACATGTTTGCCGTGGTATCCCTGCGTCAGCTGGCGGAAATCAGTGAAACAATATATAAAGATGCGGCCTTTGCGCACGAATGTACGGCGCTGGCTGATGAGGTAGACCGTGCTATTAAGGCGCATGCCATTGTGGAGCATCCTAAGTTAGGTATGATGTATGGTTTTGAGGTAGATGGTTTCGGAAACCGTTTATTCCTCGATGATACCAATGTGCCCAGTCTCCTGTCTATTCCTTACCTGGGATATACCGGCATTGACGATCCGTTGTACCAGGCATCCCGGCACTTTGTATGGAGTAATTTCCAGCCCTGGTTTTACAGGGGTAAATATGGCGATGGGGTAGGCAGCCCGCATACCGGCAACGACTATATCTGGCCAATGAGTATTATCATGCGGGCGTTGACCAGTCATGATAAGGAGGAAATAGCTTCCTGTATTAAAACCTTGCGCAATACCGACGGTGAAACCGGCTTTATTCATGAATCTTATCACAAGGATGATCCCTCTAAATTTACCCGTCCGTGGTTTGCCTGGGTGAATACACTCTTTGGTGAACTGATCCTGAAGGTAAGCCAGGAGTATCCTGATCTGCTGAAGAGACAATACGCATAAATAATCCAGTTATTTCTACCAGGGATTTTGTGGTTTATGTTCAATATATTGCGAACATACATCATGAAATCCCTGATTTTTTTAGTTATTAATACCAGATAAATGACGCCAGCAGATATTTACCAGCAAAGGATTCACCAGTTCCGGGAAGCGATAAAAAAAGAGAAGCGATTAACCGCCAGCCTTTCATGGGCCCGGCTGGCCAGTTTCCTGGTGATGGTAGCCGGCATCGTGTTTTTTATCCGGAGCGGCTGGGAAGCGCCATGGCTGCTGGTAACAGCTGCCGGTATGCTTGCGTTTATAGTGTTGCTGATATGGTATTCCAAAGCGCAGCAGAAGCTGCAGCTTTTTAAATCCCTGCTGGAGTTGAATGAGAAGGAGTGGCAGTTGGTCACTACCGGGCAATCGGCTTTTGACGACGGGAATGAGTTCGTGGACGACAGCCATGATTTCAGCAGCGACCTCGATGTTTTTGGGCCATCTTCTGTTTTTCAGCATATTAACCGCACGGGTACATTGTCCGGCAGACGCCAGCTGGCGGCTGCGCTGCGTGACCCGCTTGAAGATGCCCCGGCTATTCTGGCCACACAGGAGGCTTTGCAGGTACTTACACCGGAACTGGAGTTCCGGCAGCTGCTTACTGCCAATGCCATGCTGGCGAAAGAAGAGGAAAGCGATCGTCGCGAGATCCGTGCATGGCTGGAAATGCCTTTCCACTTTCTGCACAACAAATTTATAAATGTGGTTATCTGGCTGAGTCCTTTGCTGGTAACCGGCTCCATTGTGTATTATGCTATCACCGGGAAATATTACCTGTTGTTGATACTGATCATGTTAAACTGGTTGCTGCTGGGCGCTAGTCAGAAAAAGATCATGACGCAATATGTATTGATTTCGCATAAGGAAAGGATACTGGATAAGTTTTCTGTCTTATTACATCTTATAAAAAACGGCAGTTTCAGGAAATCCGCTTTACTGCAGCAACAGCAGGATAAGGCGAAAGAGGCCGATGTAGCATTGCGGCAGCTATCCAAAATATGTAATGCCTTTGATCAGCGGCTGAACCTTTTGGTTGCGCTGGGGCTTAACTCCCTGATGCTGTACGACCTCCATTGCATCCTGCGTTTGGAACGGTGGAAGAAACAGCATAAGCAGCACATTACCGGGTGGTTTGATGTGATTACCCAGCTGGAAGTGTGGAACAGCCTGGCTACCTACGCCTTTAATCATCCGGAATTTTCGTGGCCGGCGCCGCAGGCGGAAGGTCGTGTCCTGGAGGCTACGGCACTGGGGCATCCGTTGATCCCGGCCAATGAATGCGTAAAGAATGACGGCGCCACTGGCCGTAAAGATCATTTCCTGATCATTACCGGGTCCAATATGTCCGGTAAAAGTACCTTCCTGCGGAGCGTAGGCTCCAACCTGTTGCTGGCTATGTGCGGCGCTCCAGTGTGTGCGGACCGTTTTGTATTCAGCCCTATGCGTATCATGACTTCCATGCGAATCAAGGATTCGATTGCCAGTCATACTTCCTATTTCCAGGCAGAGTTGCTGCGGTTACAGCATATTATCCATCACCTGAAAACCGGTGCGCGGGTTTTTATTTTGTTAGATGAAATTCTCAAAGGCACCAATTCTGAAGATAAATTATCGGGCTCGCGCAGCCTGATTGAGCATTTCCTGCAATATAACTGCCTGGGCATGATTGCTACGCACGACCTGGAACTGGGGCAGCTGGAATCGGCTTATCCGCACCAGATCAGGAATTATTGTTTTGAAAGCACTATACAGGACAACCGTTTGTTTTTCGACTACCGCATCCGGGAGGGTATTGCAAGGAATAAAAATGCCACTTTCCTGATGAAGCAAATGGAAATTATTTAAATCCTAAATATTTTAGTATTTTTACTAAAATATTTAGTCTATGACTTTGCCATTCCAGGAGGGCGCACCGGAAAATCCATACTATAAAGGGCGCGGAGCACAGATTAATCCCAAGAATAAATACCTGGCAGATGAATATGCGCAGGAGCATGCCGAAGGCATTGATGAATGGTGGCAGGCAGATGTACCTACCCAGGTGTTCGAGGAACATGCGAAAAATCTCGTGAATAAGGTGGACAGTCCGGATGTGGGGATGTGGTATTCCATGAACCCCTACCAGGGCTGCGAACATGGCTGCATTTACTGTTATGCCCGTAACTCCCACCAGTATTGGGGTTTGAGCGCGGGTTTGGATTTTGAAAGAAAGATTATTGTAAAACATAACGCCCCGGAACTGCTGCGCAGGTTCCTGGATAATAAAAAGTGGGACCCCAAGCCGATTTCCCTTTCGGGGAATACGGACTGCTATCAGCCGGTAGAACGCAAGATGTGGCTTACCCGGCAGTTGCTGGAGGTGGCGCTGGAATACAAACAGCCCATAGGGATCATTACTAAAAACTCGCTGGTATTACGGGATCGTTACCTGTTACAGCAGCTGGCACAGGATAACCTGGTATGCGTGTACCTGTCTATCACCACGTTGCAGGAAGACCTGCGGCAGAAAATGGAGCCCCGTACCGCTACGGCGGCGCAACGGCTAAAGGTGGTGAAGGAGCTGAGTGATCTTGGGATACCCGTTGGCGTTATGACGGCCCCGCTCATCCCGGGACTCAATGACCATGAAATTCCCCGCCTGCTGGAAGCTGCAGCAGCCAATGGCGCTAAATATGCAGGGTATACGGTAGTGCGGCTCAACGATGCGGTGAAGATCATTTTCAACGACTGGCTCTATAAAAACTTCCCCGACCGGGCAGATAAAGTATGGCACCATATAGAAAGTATGCACGGGGGAAAGGTGAATGACAGCGACTTTGGACGGAGAATGAGGGGAGAAGGCAACATTGCGGACCTCATAAAGCAGCAGTTTAAAATTCATACAAAGAAGAATGGCTTGAACCAGGAACGCTTCGAATTCAATACAGCAGCCTTCCGCCGGCCGAATTCACAATTAAGCCTGTTCTGATTATCAATGATATGTAGTTGCACTTTAAACTAATTGTTAAGTCTGGGAAAAAAGTAGGGTGTTTTTTTGTGTAATAAAAAAAATAAAAATTACCTTTGCTTCAAGAACAAAAATAACTGTGCAACTTATATCAACATACGAGATTTCAGCGATGGCCTGCCAACACAAGCAGGTCAAGGCCAGAATGCGGGCATGTTGCACCGATTGTTAACGAACGAAAAGTTATCAAACGATATAAACAAGAGTCCCGCACTAGAGAAAAGTGTGGGACTTTTTGCTTTTGAAGCAGTAATGAAATGACGACATTGAAAGAATTTCAAGCGATAACTGTAATGCAAGAAAAATGCGCCTCATGGCGTAAACGGAATGGCTTTGCCTTAAAAAAGCCATACGGACAAGGTATGCGATAATGTGAGATAACCCCTCTACATTATTTATCCCGGTCCGTAAATACGGCCGGGTTTTTTTGTGGCCAAATCCGGCATAAAAATGGCAAACAAAATATTTATTCAAAGATGTTATGCGCTAACCCGTTTGATTAGCAAAGAAGTAAAGTGCATAATCCCAAAAACGTTAGATGATGAGAAACGTTATTCAAGTTGTAAGAGAGGCCTTACTCACCAATTTCAGGGAGTTGGATCAGTGGTTTGAAAAAGAACCGGCATTACTGGATTTCAAACCAGACCGTGATCAATGGAGCATACGGGAAGTACTGGAGCATATTACGCTCACCAATTACTTTTTGCTGCTGATCATCAATAAGAGTACCCGCCGGGCGCTGGAACGTAAGAAAACCGGCCACTCCGTGATACTCCCGGCAGATTATGCCAATAAATTAGAACAAATAGATGTCATCGGCAGCAAATCCTTTGGTTGGGTAAGACCTGAACATATGGAACCTACCGGACTTAAAAATATGCAGGAAGTAAAAGCCCTCCTGAAGCAACAGTATGCACAGTGCATGTACAACCTGTCTTTACTGAAAAACGGTGAAGGAGTGCTGGTGTTCACTAACATGTCTGTAAATCAACTGGGCAAGCTGGACATCTATCAGTATATCTATTTCCTCACCAAGCATATCGAACGGCATATCCGTCAGATGCAGCGCCTTCAGAAGGAATTCGAAGAAAGCGCGGTGTTAATATAACTTAGGTCGACCACCACCATCTGTTTTTGTTAATCCTGATCATAACTACAGCCGGAAGTTTATCACTTCCGGCTTTTTATTGCGCTTATATTTTGTGACCTGCTGCAGATCATTGACATTGCTTCAGATTTCGAAAATCAAAAAAACATAAATAAAATAGTTGAAAATATTTTGTTAAAAATTTGCAAATTCAAAATATATCCTGTTATCTTTGCATCGTTAAAATTGATAATAAACAAATTGATAAACATGAAACGCATTAATCTATATATGGACAACGCAACACCTTGCTCAGAGCAAGATGGCAGCGGATTCCGGGCGTTTTATGATTACAGGTAGATAAAAAATATTTGTAAGTATAACAGCAGCCCGGGTCCTTGGATCCGGGCTTTTTTGTTATCGATTTATTGGAATGATGAATTTACCGGGAATGACAGAACGGATTCAAATCCGCCGCAGTAAATGGTTTAGAGATAGCATTAATTCAATTAATGCTAAACGGACGAGGTATGTCTTGACGTAGTGTATACGTTAACGTTATATGACCCGGTCCGTTTTAAACAGACCGGGTTTTTTTATGCGGCAGTATAAAGATTATTTGAGGAGGTACATAAAAAACAGGCAGGCGGAGTAATCCTGCTCCGCTTTCATCTCCTTTTTAAGATATTTTTTTTCGTCTCTGTTTGCATTTTTAACCCCTTATCATCAGGTTATCAGAAGGATAACCTGTAATTTACCCCATGATAAATACGATTTACCCGGGCCCGGCCTGGTCCCGGGAAATCTTTATCATCAGGACAACATCACATTAAAGAGAACAAGCAGCTATGAAGCAGATAGTTAATAATAATATAGATATCACAGATGGTGAACATTTTGATCCGAAGGGAGTGTATACCGTTCATTTTAGTGCTATCCCCGATATCAATAACATTTACGAAGTAGATGGTGATAAAGCCGCCGCAGCCTTTGCCAAGAAATATGAAAGTATTATTGTTCATACGCACCGCTATACCGATTATGACAACAAGAAGAAAAAGTATAAGCATAATCAAACGCTGTTTGTATTAAGTAATAACAGCGTGGTAGCGTTCTGGCAATCGTGGTGCGAGATATTGCATAATGGTGCTATTCCTGCCTTTGTATCAGAGGTAACGGAAACGGTTACACGATATAAAGAAAAGCAACGCAGGGAACCGCATGAAATTAACCTGATCACCAGCGGACGTAAAGGACTGGAGCTGAAAAGCCTGGAAATAAAACGTACCAAGCTGGATATAAGTATGTTTTATGAAGATGATTTTAAAGAGATAGACAAGGTAATCCAGCAGCGGCTGAAGAAGGATAAAGACAAGGGGATCGTATTGCTGCATGGCTTGCCGGGAACAGGTAAAACTACTTATCTGCGTTACCTGATTGGCCGGATAAAGAAGCGGGTGCTTTTTGTTTCGCCGGACCTGGCAAACAACATTATGAATCCTGAGTTCATGGAACTGCTGATCGATAATCCTAATTGTGTAGTGATCATTGAAGATGCTGAAAATGTAATTATGGATCGTAAGTTTTCCGGTAACTCATCTGTTTCAAATTTGTTGAACCTGTCGGATGGATTATTGGCAGATTGTTTGAATATACAGCTGGTTTGTTCTTTCAACAGCGACTTATCCGCTATCGACAATGCGTTGCTGCGTAAAGGCAGACTGATTGCAAAGTACGAGTTCAAACGGCTGCCGGTGGCTAAGGCACAGGCATTATCAAAGCACATGGGTTTTGATACGGTGATCAATAAGGCAATGACTATTGCAGAAATTGCTAATCAGCATGAACCCTCTTTTGAAACAAAACAACATGTGATCGGGTTCAGGCGGGAAATGCTGGAAGAGATCGCGTAAATAGTATTTATTCATCTTGAAAAATTAATAAAAATGAAAAAAAATCAATTGTCCATATATATCAGCGGAGTAAACAATATTGAACATTTAATGACTGATGATGGACAATCAGGAAATCGAAAATTATATGGCAGCCTCACGGATAAGAACGTGCAGGCGCAGGAAGCGCGATGCGCTTAAACAATACGACAAGCAGTTATTGCAATACAGCAGAAGGCGGAAGGAATTGCGGCAGGCATGGAATCAACGTGGTTATACGGAGCTGGATCCGCCGGTAATGAAAGGTTACAAGCGGTACTTTGTTTTACGGGAAGATGTGGCCAGGAGCCGCGATGGTGAGTTTTTCCAGGAGCTGTTGAAAAAGATCAATACGTATGATTATAGTCACCGGAAAGATTTTAAAGTAAAGAAGCGACAGAGAGGAAGGAAGATACATGTGCTGAGGGAGCAACATTTACTGCAACCGGTGGCTTATCATTTTAAGAAGATGAAACTCTCCCCAAAAGAGATCAACTGTTTTGAAGAACGGGTCCGTTATTGTAAGAACGGTATTGATCAGATAAAGTATTTTGTTGTAAAAGAACCCTGGCGATTTGTGTTGCAGGTACGCCCCAATATGATCACCAAACAGCGGGTAGCAGCGCCCGAACTGCAATCAGAGATGGACCGGTTGGATGACTTTCTGAAGCAGCATCAATTGGAACACAGGATATGGAGCCTTACGAGGAGCCAGCAATCCAGCCGGAGAAAATGGTTACCGGAGTATAAGAAGAAATATCAATTTAAGCAATTTACCCTGCAGCAGCTGTTGCAGGAAGAATGGTACGAATAAATTAACCCTTTATGTCAAGTTTAAAAATCAATGGTAAAAAATTACTGGAGATAGGTTACCCCCAAACTCCTGTTTTCCGTATAGCCATGAATGTTATAGAACAACATTATGGACACTTAACGGAAGAAGCAGCAATTGAATTATTAACCAAGGTATTGGCGGATCCTGCTGCCTATGCAGAGGATGCGGCACTGGGCGAAATAGCCCGTGAACTACTGGTGCCAGCAGCGCCGGCGGTGATTGCCTTGCGTGAAACGCCGGTACCTTATTCCGTTTACGGGGAGTCCTATATAGAGGAGGGCGCGGTGAAGCAATTAAATAACGCGGTTCGTTTGCCCGTTGCCGTTGCCGGTTCGTTGATGCCTGATGCCCACCAGGGATACGGGTTACCGATAGGTGGTGTGTTGGCGGCGGATAATGCAGTGATACCGTATGGAGTGGGCGTGGATATTGGTTGCCGTATGTGTTTGAGTGTATTGGATTTGCCGGTGCAAACGTTGTTAATGAATGAAACATCGTATGCTAAGCAGCTGATGACTTTCACAAAATTCGGAGCCGGCGCAGAGTGGAAAAAGCGGGAGGCGGACCCGGTGCTGGAGAGAAGTGAATTTAAGGAGATAAAGTTTGTCAGAAACCTGTTTGATAAAGCGGCGGGGCAGCTTGGAACCTCCGGATCCGGTAACCATTTCGTGGAATGGGGAATTGCCACAATTACGGATCCGGAGAATGAATGGCAGCTGGCGCCTGGTGAGTATGTGGCATTGCTGTCGCACTCCGGTTCACGTGGAATGGGTGCGCAGATAGCGGGGCACTACACCCAGCTTGCCAAAGAGATCTGCCCGTTGCCGGAGCAGGCAAAGCACCTGGCTTACCTGGACCTGGATACAGCGGAAGGGCAGGAGTATTGGCTGGCGATGAACCTGGCGGGTGACTATGCGTCTGCCTGTCACCACCTGATTCATAAGCGGTTGATTGCCGCTACGGGCGCCACTTTGCTGGCGAGGGTGGAGAATCATCATAATTTTGCCTGGAAAGAAATATACCGGGGAAAAGAGGTGATTGTGCACCGGAAAGGGGCTACGCCGGCAGGTAAAGGAGTACTGGGTGTAATCCCGGGATCCATGACAGCGCCCGGATTTATTGTGCGTGGAAAGGGTGAAGAGGAAAGTTTACAATCTGCATCGCATGGCGCCGGAAGGCTCATGTCGCGTACACGGGCAAAGTCATCTATCACTGAACAGGTGTTAAGGCAACAATTGCAGGAACATGGTGTAACACTGATTGGAGGTGGTTTGGATGAGGCGCCGGGTGCGTATAAGAATATTGATACGGTGATGGCGGCGCAAACAGCGCTGGTGGAAGTAATTGGCCGGTTTGTACCGAAGGTGGTAAGGATGGCTGATGGCGGACCTCCGGAGGACTGATAAAAATATATGCAATGAAGCGAAGGCGGATAACGACGAAAGTTGTTTCCGCCTTTCGTTTTTATTAGTCTATTAAAATAGTAGGATAATTAAATTTTATTCCTTATCATTGTGGTAATTTACCACCACCAGTTTTACCAGTTAAACCTATGCATGGGCTGGCACCGTGTATTAGCCTATGTCTTACTATTTGGATTTCCGGATTTAAAATTATATCAAGTGCATTTAAACTACCTGGCATTGGCAGTTCCTTTTTTCCTGACTTTTATTGGGTTAGAATACCTGGTGGCGCGAAAAAACGGAAAGACTTATTTCAAGTTTAATGATTCTATTACCAACTTGAGTGTGGGTATTGCGGAACGCTTACTGGATACTTTTACAGTAGGGCTTTTTTATTTTGTATACGACTACTTGTATCGTCATTTTGCCATTTTTGATATTAAATCCAGTGTGTTGTTATGGGTGGCGTTGTTGATCTGTACAGATTTTATCTGGTACTGGTATCACCGGTTGGCGCATGAAGTTACCGTGTTCTGGTGCGCGCATGTGGTGCATCACCAGAGTGAAGAGTTTAATTATACGGTATCTGCGCGGATTACAGTGTTCCAGGCGTTCATACGTACGGGTTTCTGGGCTATACTTCCTGTAATCGGTTTTCCTCCGGCTATGATTACCAGTATGCTCCTGGTGCATGGACTGTATCCATTTTTTATTCACACGCGTACCATTGGGAAGTTGGGGATACTGGAATATATATTGGTAACGCCTTCGCATCACCGGGTGCATCACGCGAGTAACCCCCAGTATCTTGATAAAAATTATGGTGATGTATTTATAATATGGGATAAGTTATTTGGCACTTTTGTAAAAGAAGAAGAAGAGCCGGTGTATGGTTTAACCAAGCCACTGGAAAGCAATAGTTTTTTGTGGCAGCATTTCCATTTTATCCTGGAGATGTTGTATTCTGCCCGGGAGGCCAAGGGCTGGCGGAATAAGCTGCGCGTGGTTTTTGGTAAACCGGACAATGTAGATCCGGGGGCGCGGAAGATCCTGGAGGAAAAGTTCCTGCTGCGTAATCCCCATATCACGGAGGCGCCTAAACTGTTTAATTATGTTTTGTGGCAAATTGTGGCCACATTGGTTGTATTGTTTTCCTTTCTGTTGCTGGAGCACTATGTGCCGGTATTTATACAGGTATGTGTAGCGCTGCTCATCCTGCTTACGCTGATTAACTGCGGCGCTATTATGGAGCAGAAGAAATGGGTGTTTTACCTGGAGTATGCGCGTTACCTGGTATTGTGCCTGGCAGGTTATTATTGCTGGCCTCATCCTGCATTTCTCTGTGCAGCTGCTATTATTATGATTACTGCTTTTTATTTCCAGTCGCACCTCAAGGAGCATTACCTGCGCCTGGTGTACGGTTATCCCCGTTCATAGCAATGCTTATCCGGCGTTTGGGCCGGACGGATGCGTGTGGGATTTTCGGTAAGGGTAAGGGATTATTGTCTTGGAACCTGTGATTTGAGAATTTTGCGGGCGAAATGTATTCTGCTTTTAATGGTGCCCAATGGTTCTTGCAGCATATTTGCAATCTCGAAATATTTGTAACCCTCGTAGTAAAGCATAAAGGGTTTTTTGAAGATGCCCGGCAGATGGTAAACTGCCACATGGATATCTTTCATCTGTAAGTTAGAGGCCGCTTTATTGCTGACGATGTTCTCATGATGGTTTATAAAGAATTCACTGGCACTTGGTTCTGCGACGGTGCGATGTTTTAATTTTTTCCGGTAATGATTTATAAAGATATTCCGCATGATGGTGAATAGCCAGGCGCGGATGTTTGTGCCTTCCAGGTATTTTTCCCGGTTGGACAGGGCTCTGAAAAGCGTTTCCTGGTAAAGATCTTTTGCCTGTTCGGCATCTTTGGTGAGGGTAAAAGCAAAGGGTTTCAGGAAATCAGCGTTTCCGACAAGCAAGGTGTTAAATTCAACAGACGACATAATGTTTAAGTTTTGCCTTAACTAATTTAAACAAGAAAACAGGGTAAATAGTTTTCAAAGGATACCGCGGGGCGGTTAATACATGATTTTTCCGTTATATTTTATTGATTATCAAGCAATTTGTCTTATGCCTAATATTTAGATCGGTAAAACAGCTGGTAGTTTAAGTAGTGATCCAAATTTTCTCAAACAGGTAAATACAGGTGACTCTCTATATGCATTAACGTAAAAGAGAGGGAAAAGGATTTGATTTATTGTATTAACAATATTTACATATTATAAATAACTTAAAATTAATAGATAGGTGATATTTGGATGCATATTTGCAGCGGGGTGTGCCCAACACCCGGGAAGATGTTTAAACGTATATCAGACAGCACATAAGGTTTTCAGGTTAAAAGTGTTAGGAACTAACATTTATATGTTATTTTTAATAGATTTGCACCTTATTTGGCCGGCGCCGGATAAGATTGTTTCCAAAAAAGGTATTCGAGAAAGTTTTAGATCCTATTATACATGTTAAGAAAAATACTGTTGGTCCAACTGTTCCTGTTTGTAGGGTTTTGTGTAATGGCACAGGTACCGTCCCCAGCTCAGATAAAACAAGTAAACGTAGATAATTTATCAGATGATCAGATCAGGCGTATCGTTGCTGAGATGAAACAGAATAATATGTCTATGGATGATATTGACTCGTATGCGGAGCAGAAAGGGGTGCCTCCGGCCGAGGCGGCGAAATTGAAAACGAGGATACAGGCAATGGGACTGGATAAATCACTGGAAAAAAAGAAAAGCGGTGAGATTTTTCAGCAGGACACGCAATATTCAGGAAGGTCATTCAATGATTCGGATACCACTCAGGTTGATTTATTCAGGCAAAATGCGAGTCCGTCGGAAATTAAACGAAAGAAGATATTTGGCGCTGAATTGTTTACAAATAAGAATCTGACTTTTGAACCTAACCTGAGAATACCAACTCCCTCTAATTACAGACTAGCTGCAGATGATCAGGTAATGATAGATGTGTATGGCTACTCTGAGGTGCAGTATAAATTGACGGTCACTTCGGAGGGGTATATCCGTGTTCCTAATCTGGGACCGGTATATGTGAATGGCCTGACAATGGATGAGGCTAAGAACAGAATAACAAAGCAGTTGTCTACAATATACTCTACTATTTCCAGTGGTAAAACCTTTGTACAGGTATCACTGGGTAACATTCGTAGTATAAGGGTGTTGCTTATAGGTGAGATTCAGCGGCCGGGAACGTACACCTTGCCGTCATTGGCTACTGTAGCCAATGCCTTGTATGTGTCGGGAGGTCCGGATGAAAATGGTTCCTTTCGAAGTATTCAGGTGATCCGTAATGGTCATGTAGCTGCAACATTTGATTTGTATGATTTTCTTACGCAAGGTGATCTCACCAATAACATTGTGTTACAGGATCAGGATATTGTGAAAGTGAATCCGTATAAGACCCGTGTTGAATTAGTCGGGGAAGTTAAGCGGCCCGCAATTTTTGAGGCAAAGGAAAATGAGACATTGCAGAATATACTGGATTATGCGGGCGGATATACGGATGGTTCGTTTAAGGAGAACATAACAGGGTATCGCATTAATAATAAGGAAAGAGAGGTCATCAATGTCCCTGCTGATCAGATTGCCACGTTTAAGCTCAAGTCGGGAGATCAGTTTTTTGTAGATTCTATTTTGAACCGGTTTAGTAACCGCGTGACTATCAGCGGTGCTGTTTTTCATCCGGGAAATTATGGTTTGGAGCCAGGAATGACGGTGGCCGATTTGATTAAAAAAGCAGATGGCATAAGAGAAGAGGCTTCTTTGAACAGAGGTATTATACGGCGTTTGCAGGATGACTTTACGCCAGCTATCATTAGCTTTAATGTACAGGATATTGTCAGTGGTAAATCCAGCATTCCTATTAAGAAAGAAGACAGTGTAATTGTATTCTCTAAGCTAGATCTGAGACAGCAATATTTTGTATCAATAGGAGGTGAGGTTAACAAACCAGGGGCGTTTCCTTATGCTGATAGTATGCGGCTGGAAGATCTGATTTTGTTATCCGGAGGGCTCAGGGATGCAGCATCATTGAAACGTGTAGAAATATCAAGGAGAATCAGGAAGGGTGATTACAATGGCAAGGACAGTGCAAAGGCTATCATTAAACAATTTGATATCAATGCAGATTTGAATGCTATTGCGGGTGAACAAGTATTACTGGAGCCGTTTGACGAGGTTAGTATTCGTAAATCTCCGGTTTACAGTGAGCAGGCTAATATTTTAATTGATGGAGAAGTAGTTTATCCAGGACAATATTCCATTGTTAATAAAGGAGAACATATTTCTAATCTTATTGAGAGATCTGGAGGCCTTAAGCCAGAAGCTTTTCCTGAAGGAGCGGTATTGTTGCGTAAAACCTACATAAATGGTTCAGATTCGGCTCTGCTTACGAACAAGCTTGCTTTATTCTACAATAAGCTGGAAGACAGCTCAAGTATTAATAGCGTTAAGAGTATGATGGAGCGGAAGTATCAACTATTAGGGATTAATCTGGCAGATATCATAAAGAAGCCGGGATCGAAATATGATATTCTGTTAGAAGAGGGGGATGTATTAAAAATTCCTAAAAAATTACAAACTGTTCAATTATTTGGAGAGATTTATTTTCCGAAGAAAATTCGTTTCGATAAAGCTTATGCATTTAGGGATTATATAAGAGGAGCAGGTGGGTATACATCGGCGGCTTTGAAAAGAAGAAGTTACGTTGTATACGCAAATGGGGAAGTAAAAAGTACCAGGAAGATATTCTTCTTTAATAAGTATCCCAAAGTAAAGCCAGGTGCAGAAGTATATGTTCCGAGCAAGAGAGAGAGGAAAGGTTTATCAGGACAGGAAGTAGTTGGACTAAGTAGTGGTATTGCGTCCATTGCATTAATAATTGTTACAATCCTGACAAGAGTTAAATAAACACCGTATAAAAAACAGGAATTGCAATTAAATATAACCAAATGGAGATTTCTAATATAAATACGAATGTTAGTGATAAAAATAATGATGAAATTTCTGTCAGAGAACTTGTTATAAAATTGGGCATTTGGTGGAAATACTTCCTTAAGAACTGGTATATTATTTTGCTGTTTGGTATTTTAGGTGGAGCTACGGGATTAATATTATCGTTTATTTTAAAAACCAAATACGTCGCTGAACTTACCTTCGTTGTGGAGGACAATAGCGGCAGTCCGTTAGGAGCTTATGCCGGACTTGCCAGCCAGTTTGGGATTGATCTTGGTGGTTCGGGGAGTAATGGTGTTTTTCAGGGTGATAATATCATGACTTTTCTTAAGTCAAGGTTAATGATTGAAAAGGCTTTGCTTTCTACTGTGATGATAAATGGTAAAAAGCAAACGCTCGCTGAGAGATATATAGATTTTAATGAGCTTCGTTTAGGGTGGGCCGCCAAACCTTCGTTGAAAGGCATTTCTTTCCCACCGGGTGGCGATAGAAGACGATTTTCCCTGCTTCAGGACAGTATTCTGCAAACATTGCAGGAGTCAATTGGAAAGTCGGTATTGAAAGTAGAAAAGGTTGACAAGAAACTTAACTTTATTGTAGTCAGGAGTACAACCAGAGATGAGCTTTTCGCGAAAGCATTCACAGAGCGTTTAATGACTGAGGCAACCAATTTTTATATTGACACAAGGACACAGCGGTCCAAAACGAATGTTGACCGTTTACAGGCAGAAGCGGATTCGTTGGAAAAAATGTTGAATCGGAAAACGTATTCCGTAGCACTTGCCCAGGATATTAATATGAATCCGGCCCGTCAGGTAGCGAGTATAAATACACAACTGGCGAGTAGAGATAAAATGGTACTTGAAACAATGTATGGTGAAGTTGTCAAAAATCTTGAGTTAGGTAAAATTGCTATGGCGCAGGAAACTCCGATCATCCAGGTTATTGATACGCCCATTCTGCCGTTGAAAAAAGAAAAACTGGGAAAAACGAAGGGTGTGATTATTGGAGGTTTGATGGGTGGTTTCTTCATTGTTATTTTTCTTACGCTGAGGAAGGTACTCAAAGATATACTGGCATAATTATACTATTCAGAGTGGATTGAAATCAGGAAATAATTTAGAATAATCATGGAACTAAAGAATAAAAGGGTTTTAATAACAGGTGCAGATGGCTTTATAGGAAGTCATTTGACAGAACGTTTACTAGAAGAGGGTTGTAAAGTGAAGGCTTTTGTATATTATAACTCTTTTAATAGTTGGGGTTGGCTCGATACATTATCGCAGGATCAGCTGTCCCAACTCGAAATATTTTCAGGAGATATCCGGGATCCTAACGGTGTAAGAACCGCCATGAAAGACATTGATGTGGTGTTTCACCTGGCGGCATTAATTGCAATTCCCTTTAGTTATCATTCTCCTGACTCTTATATTGATACGAACATCAAAGGAACATTAAATATTATACAGGCGGCTAAAGATCTCAATATAGAGAGGGTACTTGTCACCTCTACCTCGGAGGTATATGGTACTGCCCAATATATTCCTATTGATGAAAAGCATCCGAGGCAGCCGCAATCACCGTATTCCGCCTCAAAGATTGGTGCTGACTGTATTGCAGAATCGTTTTACAGGAGCTTTAATTTACCGGTAACAATTGTAAGACCCTTCAATACTTTTGGGCCGCGGCAATCGGCGAGGGCAGTAATACCAACTATTATTTCACAATTACTAAATGGTAAAACTGAAATAAGTCTGGGAGACCTTACGCCTACCAGGGATCTTTTATACGTGAAAGATACCGCAAATGGATTTATTGAGATTGCTAAAGCGGATTCCCTGATCGGACAGGATTGTAATATTGCAACTCAATCTGAAGTGAGCATCGGTGATCTTGCTGCCAATCTGGTGAAACTCCTGAATCCAGCTGCAAGAATCGTTCAGGATGAAAACAGATTGAGACCTGAAAAAAGTGAAGTGTTTCGCTTGTATGGATCCAGAGAGAAGATTAGTCAGCATACAGCCTGGAAGCAAAAGTATACATTGGAAGAAGGGCTAAAAGAAACGATCGAATGGTTTTCTATCCCTGGTAACCTCAGTAGCTATAAGGCAAACATATACAACATTTAAAGAATGGTTATGGATTTTGAGCCCATTATAAATTTCATCAGGACAGTTTTTAACCAGCAAGATACTTTTATACCATTACATGCTCCCCGTTTTACAGGTAACGAGAAAAAGTATGTTTTAGATACAATAGATTCCACTTTTGTTTCCTCTGTAGGTGCTTATGTTACGCAGTTTGAGAAGATGATGACTGAGATTACAGGCGCAAAATATGCTGTTGCTACCGTAAATGGCACAACAGCCCTGCATCTGGCACTTTTGCTGGCTGGTGTGAAAAATGGAGATGAGGTGATTACGCAGCCGCTTACATTTGTAGCTACGGCCAATGCCATTGTTCACGCAGGTGGAATACCTGTATTTGTAGATGTGGACAGGGATACAATGGGGATGTCGCCAATAAGCCTGGAACAGTTTTTACACGATCACACTTATATTGATAGTAGCGGAAATTGCATCAACAAAGTATCCGGGAAGCGGATCGCAGCGTGCGTGCCGATGCACACTTTTGGGTTTCCATTGAGGATCCAGGATATTTCAAATATTTGCAGGAAATACAATATTGCTTTGGTTGAAGATGCTGCGGAGTCACTCGGTAGCTATTATAATGGCAAGCATACAGGTACAATCGGAAAAATAGGCACCTTCAGTTTTAATGGCAATAAAACCGTAACCTGTGGTGCGGGAGGAGCAATTGTTACTGATGATGAATCCATAGCATTGCATGCGAAGCATTTATCCACAACAGCAAAGCAGCCCCATGCCTGGGAGTTTGTACACGATGAGGTAGGCTATAACTACCGAATGTCGAATCTTAATGCAGCTTTGGCCTGTGCACAGCTGGAACAACTGGAAATGATGTTGCAGAACAAACGGGAACTCGCTGATTTATATGCTGAATTCTTTACGGGAACGGACATAAAGTTTGTAAGGGAAATTGAGAACACAAAGGCTAATTACTGGTTAAATGCAATCATTTTGCCGGATCATACGGCCCAGCATTTGTTTCTTAAAGAAACGAACGAGCAGAAGGTAATGACAAGGCCAATCTGGAGATTGATGAATAAATTGCAGATGTATGCTGCATGCCAATCTACAGATCTCACAAATGCTTTATGGCTGGAAGAAAGAGTCGTTAATCTGCCAAGCAGTGTTAGATAATTATATTAAATACTAATAAATGGGAATACAAGAGTTTATTACAAAATTTGAGCAGCAGCTTGAAGATGTTGAGCCAGGCACAATCACAGCCGCCACTAACTATCGTGAATTAGAGGAGTGGGATTCAATGACCAGTCTCGTTATAATTGCTATGGTCGACAGGGAATATAATAAACAGATCTCAGGAAATGATATTATGAATGCTGCTACTGTTGAGGAGTTGTATAATATCATTGCGAAATAGAAGATAGTTTTCAACTATATAGTAATTGCATAATAATAGTTTGATTGATGCCAGAATCCCCGTTTAATCTTCAAGAGAAAACAATACTTATTACCGGAGCATCGTCCGGTATCGGTAAGCAAATTGCGATCTCGATTGCGTCGATGGGCGCGAAAGTTATTTTAGTGGCAAGAAACGCTGAGAAACTAACGAACGTTAAGGAGCTGCTTGATGGGGCCGGCCATGTTGTGTTATCATTAGATATTACAGATGAAATTGCAATTGCTGCGGCTGTTGATAAGATACCTCCTCTAGATGGAATTGTTCATGCAGCTGGTATATTGAAGCTTGCTCCAATAAAAATACTGGACTTCGATCAGTTAAAGCAGATTACTGAAACCAATTACCTGGCTCCTGTTAATCTTACACGCCTTTTGTTGAATAAAAAAAAGATTCAATCAGCCGCCTCGGTGGTTTTTCTGACTTCTGTGAATGGAGTCTATACTGCAGTTAAAGGTTTTGGAGCCTATGCCGGTTCAAAAAGTGCACTTAACAGCATAAGTAAAGTAATGGCGCTGGAATACGCCTCCCGGAAGATCAGGTTTAATACCATCGCTCCTGGCATGATAAAAACAGAGATGTATCATGAGATGATAAAACAAGTGTCTGACGAGAGCGTGAAAGAAGATAAATTGAAGTATCCTTTAGGCGATTATGGTGAGCCGGAAGATGTTGCGAATGCAGCTATCTTTCTGCTTTCAGCTGCCAGCAAATGGATTACCGGAACAACTTTGGTTGTGGATGGAGGTTTAACAATTATATGAGGTTAAAGATGATAACACTTGATGCAATTTCATATTATTTACCGGAGGAAACATTGACCAATGATGACCTTCATGAATTATTTCCTGATTGGTCAGTAAATAAAATAGCTGCCAAAACCGGTGTGATAGAGCGTCGGATTGCAGCAAAAGATGAGTTTGCTTCGTCGATGGCTATTAAGGCAGCAAGCAAGTTGTTTGAGGAACATAAAATAACTCCTTCGGAGATACAATTTATTTTACTGTGCACGCAGAGCCCGGATTATTTTTTACCTACAACGGCTTGTATTGTGCAGCACGCTTTAGGTATTCCAACCACGGCAGGTGCCCTCGATTTTAATCTTGGTTGTTCCGGCTACGTATATGGCTTGAGCCTCGCTAAAGGATTAATTTGTTCCGGAGACGTGGAGAACGTTTTATTGATAACTTCAGAAACATACAGTAAGCATATTCATGATCACGATAAAAGTGTAAGAACTATTTTTGGAGATGCTGCCAGTGCAACTTTCATTAAAAGAAACGGTCACGGGGCAGACATACGGGCCATTACTTTTGGTACTGACGGTAGCGGTGCGGAAAACCTCATAGTGAAAGGAGGTGGTATGCGCCATCCCCGTGTTTCGGATTCTGAAGGTACCATTCCCAGTCCTAATGGCTTATCTGGTACCACCTTATTCATGAATGGCGCCGAGATATTTTCGTTTACCCTCAGATCTGTGCCGGTGATGGTGAAACAGGTATTACAAAAGAATAGTCTGGAACAAGAGGATATTGATCTGTTTGTTTTTCACCAGGCCAACAAGTATATGCTTGATCATTTACGACTTAAACTTGGAATCCCGGAAGAGAAGTTTTTTGTTAGCATGGCCAATTGTGGAAATACGGTTTCATCTACCATTCCCATAGCCCTTAAACAGGCGGAGGAGCAGAAGAAGATTAAATCAGGTATGAAGGTTTTGGTGGCTGGTTTCGGTGTGGGATATTCCTGGGGCGCAGGAATTATACAGTATTAACAGCTTAAATAGTCCTTTGTCGGAAAAAATAATGATATGGGGAAACCACTGATTTTAATAGGAGGAGGAGGACATGCAAAATCATGTATCGATGTAATTGAGGAATCAGGGAACTTTACAATTGAAGGAATTATTGATGTTCCGGATAAATTGGATTCGCAGGTATTGGGTTACAGGGTTATTGGAAATGACAATGATATTGCCGGACTGATAAAGCAGGGCTACTGGTTTCTCATAACCATTGGCCAGATTAAATCAGCACTGCCACGAACAAAGACGTGGCAATTATTGTCATCAAATAATGCAAATATAGCCACTGTGATTTCTCCATTGTCGCATGTTTCAAAATATGCTATTGTAAACAAAGGCAGTATCATCATGCATGGAGCTTATATCAATGCGGGAGCAGTAATCGGATGCAATGCTATCATCAATACAAGGGCTGTGATTGAGCATGACTCCACCATCGGTGATCATTGTCATATTTCTACCGGTGTATTGGTGAATGGGAGTTGTAAAATCGGCGAAGAAGTATTTGTGGGAAGTGGTGCAACAATTAACCATGGTGTAAATATTGTCAATGATGTCAGGATAGGTTCCGGCTCATTAGTCCATAAAAATATTAAAGAACCGGGCACTTACATAGGTGTTCCATTTACAAGAATTGCATGAGCATGAATAGTACGATTATAATTGCAGAAGCAGGTGTTAATCACAATGGCAGCATTGAACTGGCAAAGGCGCTCATCGATGCGGCTTCCGATGCAGGAGTTGATTACGTGAAGTTTCAAACATTTAAAGCGGAAAATATAGCCAGTAAGCATGCACGTAAAGCGGATTACCAACTGAGAAATACCGGAATACAGGCCGAAGATCAGGTGAGTATGTTAAAGAAGCTTGAACTGACCCCCGAAGCCCATGACGAGCTTATTTTATACTGCAACGAAAAGAATATCAGTTTCCTTTCTACCCCATTTGATCTCGAAAGCATTGATTTACTCAAGTCAATGGGAATTAAGTTAGGAAAGATCCCATCAGGAGAAATTACCAATATTGCCATATCTGAGAAAAATGGCGCAAAGTTTTAAGGAGCTTATTCTCTCTACGGGTATGGCCACGATAGAGGAAGTAGCAGCGGCATTGGATGTTATATTTGCCGAAGGTAAAACCGCGAAAGAAGTTACTGTACTGCATTGTACCAGCGAATATCCGGCACCGGTTGAAGATATCAATCTTAAAGCTATGCTTCAAATGAAAGAGAAATTTGATATTGCTGTTGGATATTCTGATCATACCCTGGGAATAGAAGTGCCTGTTGCTGCTGTTGCATTAGGTGCCACTCTTGTGGAAAAACACTTCACGTTGGATAAGACTATGGAGGGACCAGATCATGCAGCCTCGCTCGATCCTACTGAGTTGAAGCAGATGGTAGCTGCCATCCGGAATATTGAAAAAGCACTTGGTACAGGAAATAAGGCTCCTACTGCTATCGAAGAGAAGAACAAATTGGTGGCAAGAAAAAGTATTGTGGCCGCTGCTGATATAAAGAAAGGGGAACTGTTTTCCGAAAAAAACCTCACTGTTAAACGACCGGGGAATGGTATCAGCCCCATGGAATGGGATCATGTTATTGGCAAAATAGCCGTGAAGGATTTTGAAGCAGATGAACTGATCACACTTTAAATAAGATAACTATGGAAATCCGTGATTATACAGGTGGAGATGAGAATGAGATAATAAAACTGTTCGAACTGGTTTTTGGGAAACCAATGCCTATAGCATACTGGCGCTGGCGGTTTAAAGATAATCCATGTAATAAGTACGCAATAAAATTGATGTGGAATGAACAGAAACTGATTGGTCATTATGCTGTTTCCCCCGTGTTATTGGATGTCGCAGGAAAACAACAGCTAACAGGTCTTTCCATGACCACCATGACACATCCGGAGTACACAGGATTAGGAATATTCCAGCAATTATCTGAGGCACTATACAAGGATATGATGCAGATTCACGGGATGACGGCAGTATGGGGATTTCCTAACAATAATTCCCATAGAGGATTTATTAAAAATCTGGACTGGAAAGATATAACAACCATACCAATGATGTCTTGCGATGTAGCCGTTATAACAGCTAAAAAGTCGGCATCGCTTAGTATCGTTACTAAGTTTACAACTCAGCATGAAGATTTGCACACAGGAATATTTAATAACTACAGTGTAAAAGTGAAGAGAAGCACGGAATATTTGAACTGGAGATATATTAATAATCCCTCCAATAAATATGTGATTCTGGAAAACACTTCCGGGGATGAAGGATTTGTGGTGCTAAAAGAATTCCAGCTTTCCGGTAAGAAAAAGCAATTAGATATTGTCGAATGGTGCTTCGCAGGTAATGAGAGAATTACAAAAGTAGTACTTCAGCATCTTGCAGCATTATTTCCTGCGGAAGAGTATGAAAAATTTAATATTTGGATACCGCTGAAAGATGGCAGGCATTTATCTTTTGAGAAGCTAGGATTTAGCAACGGTCTGCCGGTAACTTATTTCGGAATCCGGAGCTTTGCTTCCCAGACGGTGGAATCCGCAGATAATTGGTGGTTCCAGCTTGGAGATTCAGATGTTTATTAATAACCCCCACTGCAAATGATTCAAAAACGTAAAATATTATTTGTCACAGGCGCAAGATCGGAGTATGATATTATGCAGCCGGTACTTGAACAGTTAAATAACTGTAATGATATTGAACTGAAGTTAATAGTAACGGGAGCTCATCTTTCCGAGACATTTGGCAAAACAGTTAAGAATATAGAAAACGATGGATATGAAATTGCTGACAGGATCTATAATCTAGTTAGTAGTGAAGATAAAGTAGGAAGAGTGGTAGGAATAGGTACCCAGATTACGGGCCTGGCTCATGCTTTTGCACGGGAGCAACCGGACATTATTGTGGTGGTTGGTGACCGTGAGGAGGCTATTACCGTGTCTATGACAGCTGCGTATTTAAGTATTCCGGTAGCTCACCTGGCTGGTGGCGATATTGCTAATGATGGCAATATCGATAACGCTGTCCGATATGCAACTTCCAAGTTTGCGCACATCCATTTTACTTTTCTTGAACAGCATGCCCAGGTATTAAGATTGCTGGGAGAAGATGACTTCAGGATTTTTAATACAGGGAATCCTGCATTGGATAAATTTGTTCATTGCCCGGTGATTCCAAAAAATGAAATTGCGCCGCTAAAGGTATTGAAAACAGGCGACGAGCCATATTTGGTTTTAATACAGCACCCAATTATAACCGAAGCCACTGATGCGGGTAAGCAGATAGTGGAAACGTTGGAGGCAGTCGTTGATCTGGGCATAAAGTGTTTTATTAATTATCCCAATTCTGATGCAGGGAACTTCGCCATCATAGAGATGATAGGTAAATATGCCGGTGAGTATCCTGAAATTTTTTACCTGTTTAAAAATCTGGACCGGGTCAATTATATTAACTTACTCAGAAATGCCGCTGTGCTGATTGGAAATTCAAGTTCCGGTATATTGGAAGCGCCTTCCATTGGCCTGCCGGTTGTAAATATTGGTAGCCGTCAACGCGAACGGTTTAGTGCCGGAAATGTAATTTATGTTGACTATAACAGAGTGGAAATTGCAACAGCCATCCGGGAATCGATTTATAACCCTGTTTACCGTGCTGCCGTAAAAGGCATAGTGAATCCTTACGGAGATGGCAATAGTGCAAAGAAAATAAGTGATGTGCTGAGAAGTATTTCTATAAATGATAAGTTGATATATAAAAATATCACTTATAAGGTTTAGTGATTTTATCTGATATAGCCAATTGGTTATATTTTAATATCTATAGTATTATGGCAAATATTATTATTATATCTGCACATCCTGATGACGAGGTAATAGGTGCTGGAGGTACATTACTGAAGCATACGAAGAATGGCGATAACATTTTTTGGCTGATTGTTACCAAACTGTTTGAAGAGTATGGATTCAGTCAGGAAAGAATTCATAGCCGTCAACAGGAGATTGAAAAAGTTGCCAGCTTATTGGGGATAAAAGAGACCTTTCAACTCGACTATCCTACAATGCATTTACATGGCGCCTCGCTAATAGAAATGGTTCCGAAGATCTCAGATATTTTTAAACAAGTGGACCCGGAATATGTATATGTTATGAATCGGTCGGATGCACATAGTGATCACAGGGTTGTTTTTGACGCGGTTGTGGCATGTACTAAATCATTCCGGTATCCCGGAATCAAAAGAGTGCTAATGTATGAGTGTCTCTCGGAAACAGAGTTTGCACCTGCCTTGCCAGAGAAAGTATTTATGCCTAATTATTATGTGGATATTTCTGCATTTATAGAAGATAAACTCTCCATAATGGAAATATATGAATCAGAATTAGGAGAACATCCGTTTCCCAGAAGTCTGGAAAATATCAGAGCACTAGCGCATTTCCGGGGTGCGAGTGTGGGTGTAAGATACGCGGAAGCTTTTCAATTGATCAAATTTATTGATAAGGTCTAATGGAATTTACTAAACATCTTATATCAGGGAATGCCAGTATTAAAGATGCGCTTAATAAACTGAATTTATTGGCGATTGATGCTGTACTGTTTGTCG
Source organism: Chitinophaga sp. W3I9 (assembly GCF_050434025.1). Classification (NCBI taxonomy): domain Bacteria; kingdom Pseudomonadati; phylum Bacteroidota; class Chitinophagia; order Chitinophagales; family Chitinophagaceae; genus Chitinophaga; species Chitinophaga sp. W3I9. The sequence goes on along the minus strand of NZ_JBNPWC010000001.1, from coordinate 355,911 downwards.
TAGATGATAGCAATAGACTGATCGGATCACTTACTGATGGTGACATCAGGAGAGGATTTATCAAGGGCCTTACATTTGATACTCCCATAATGGAGTATATCCAACCAGATCCTATATTCATTTATAAGGATAACTATTCTATTGATCAACTGGAAATATTCGCAAAAAAGAATTTAAAAATAATCCCGATAATAGATAACAGCCGTAGGATTATTGACATTCTGAACCTGCGTATTAAGTCATCGTTGTTGCCGCTGGATACTGTATTGATGGCAGGGGGAAGAGGAGAACGTTTGATCCCGCTGACAGACAAATGTCCCAAGCCGTTGTTGAAAGTTGGGAATAAACCTATTATTGAACACAATATAGACAGATTAGCCAGTTACGGAATAAACCGTATCATCATAAGTATCAGGTATCTGGGTGATCAGATAAAAGAGTATTTCAATGATGGCTCTTCCAAAGATGTGAATATTCAATATGTTGAGGAAGATGTTCCTTTAGGCACCTTTGGGGCGCTAAGCCTGGTCGAGTCGTTCAATACAGAGAATATTTTATTAATGAACTCTGACATTCTGACCAACATTGATTTTGCTGATTTTTACAAATCGTTTATTGATGCCGACGCAGATTTAATGGTGGCGAGCATTCCATACCAGGTGAAAGTTCCTTATGCCGTATTAGAAATAGATAATGGCCAGGTAATTTCATTTGATGAAAAGCCTACCTACAGCTATTACTCGAATGGGGGAATCTATCTATTTAAAAGAAGCCTGCTTGAGTTCCTGCCAGTAGGTTCTTTCTATAATGCTACCGATTTTATGGAAATGCTGATTTCAAAAAAACGGAAAGTGGTTCATTATCCAATTCTTGGCTATTGGTTGGATATAGGAAGACATGAGGATTTTGAGAAGGCCCAGAATGACATTAAACATATCAAATTCTAAAATGAGTATATTAATTACCATATGTGCCAGGGGAGGGTCCAAAGGAATACCAGGAAAGAATATACGTTCCATGGCAGGTAAACCCTTGATCGGTTATACCATTGAGATGGCGAAGAATTTTGCATCAACAAAGAACTGTGTAATAGCTCTTTCTACGGACTCGGAGGAGATTATTAGCACCGCGGCGGGTTTCGGACTGGCTACCGATTATAAAAGGAGCGCTGAACTTGCAACAGATACTATTGGTAAAATGCCGGTGATTATCGATTTGATGCATTTTGAGGAGAAGAAAAGGGGAGTAACATTTGACTATCTGATTGATCTTGATATAACTTCTCCTTTCAGAACAGCCAACGATCTCGACATAGCGCTGCGGATGCTGACGGCTGATGAGGAAGCAGTGAATATTTTTTCTGTTAGTCCAGCTAAACGGAATCCGTATTTCAACATGGTAGAAGCGAATAAAAACGGGTATTTTGAACTGGCAAAAAAGGGAGAATTTGTAACGAGGCAGTCAGCACCCAAGGTTTACGACATGAACGCTTCATTCTATATCTATAAGAGAAGATTTTTTGATGGCGGGTTTCATACGGCTGTTACGAATAGATCGCTTGTATATGAAATTCCTCATATGTGCTTTGATCTTGATGATGAGGTTGACTTTGACTTTATGGAATACTTGTTGGTCAATAATAAACTGGATTTCATATTATGAAAGTACTGATCATTGGCCTCGGATCAATTGCTCAAAAGCATATTCAGGCATTAACAAACATCAGTAGCGGTGAAATTTCGTTATATGCCCTTCGTAGTAGCGCGTTACCCAATCAAGTTCCTAACATTACCAATATTTCTTCTATCGGGGAGGCGGGAGTCTCTTTCGATTTTGTTATAGTTTCCAATCCTACTTTTTCTCATTACGATACGCTCCGCAAATTACTGGATTACAACATTCCGCTTTTTATTGAAAAACCACTTTTTCATACACTTGACCGTGGGCAGCAGTTGGTTGACCAGATCATTAGTAGTAAAGTAAAAACTTATATAGCCTGCAATCTGCGATTCCATCCATGTATTGTATTTATTAAAGATCTGCTCCGCCAAAAGAGTCAACGGATAAACGAAGTGAACATCTATGCTGGTTCGTATTTACCAGACTGGAGGCCGGGAATTGATTACAGACAGGTTTACAGCGCAAATGAAAAAATGGGAGGCGGAGTACATCTTGACCTGATCCATGAACTCGACTATGTGACCTGGCTTTGGGGAACACCTAATTCATCAGCCGCTACCCTTAGAAGCACTTCTTCATTGAATATCGATGCCGTTGATTACGCTAATTATCTCCTTCAGTATGAGCAATTCACCGTTAATATTGTACTGAATTATTATAGAAGAGATACAAAAAGGACCTGTGAAATATTATTTGAAGACAATACTGTTTCTATAGATTTGATAAAGCAAAAGGTCTGGTGTAATGAGGAATTGATATTTTCATCAGACATAGATCCACTATATACATATAAAGAACAGATGAAGTATTTCATTTCAGCTATAAAAGAGGATAACGGTTATATAATGAATGATATCCAATCTGCTTTTAATGTTTTAAAAATTTGTTTGAATGATGAGCAAGTTAAAAGATAAGGTGATTGCTGTTACAGGAGGAAACGGGCAATTGGGCAGCAATTTTGTTACATATCTGCGTGGCCATGGTGCAAAGGTAATTGCTATTGATAAGGTAATTACCACTGAAGATGACTTTAACCTGTGCGCTGACGTGACAGATGAGCAATCCATCAAACAGGCTTTGCAGATAATTCTGGACAGGTTTGGCGCTATTGATGGATGGGTGAATAATGCTTATCCAAGAACCGACGATTGGGGTAGACTTCCTTTTAACGAGGAATCAATGGAATCGTTTGAGAAGAATGTTAACTGGCATTTAGTCGGCTACGTAAAATGCTGCCAGATTGTACTGAATCAGATGATGAAGCAAAAAAAGGGCTCCCTGGTAAATGTTGCATCTATTTATGGTATTACCGGACCGGATTTTACCATATATGAAGGAACACCAATAATAAACCCTTCTGCATATGCAGCTATAAAAGGTGGGGTCATTAATTTTACCAGATATCTTGCAGCCTTTTATGGTCCTCATAATGTTAGGGTAAACTGTATTTCCCCGGGCGGCATATTTAATCATCAGCCAGAGAAATTCATTGAACAATATGAACATAAAGTTCCTCTAAGAAGACTTGGCACACCTGCAGATATTTCGCCTTCTGTTGGATTTTTGCTAAGTGATGATGCCGTATATATCACGGGGCATAATCTGGTTGTTGATGGCGGGTGGACTGTCATTTAATGACCTAATACTAAAAACGTAATTCAAACGATCCGCGTAATGTTGGGTAAGTACATCAAAATATATTTGTGGCAGTTTATTTCTATCCTGCTGAATTTCGGAACTTTATTCGTAGTAACACCTTTTTTGTCTTCAAATAAATCGTTATTTGGTATCTATACCATTATAGTTTCATTGAACATTTTCCTGTCTTACGCGGATTTTGGCTTCATTTCCGCCGGGTTAAAATATGCAAGTGAATCATACGCCAGAAACGACAGGAAAGGAGAAATAAAGATTGTGGGATTTGTTGCATTTATCTTCACCGTATTTGTGGGATTATTCCTGGTTATTATGCTGGGCATTTCTTTTCGTCCTGATTTAATTGTTAATGGTCTGAAACCTGACGAAACAAAAACTGCCAGTACCTTACTGGTTTTATTGGCTTTGTTTTCTCCAACCTTTATCCTGCAGCGTATGTTGCAGGTCATTTTTTCGGTAAGGATGGAGGATTATCATTTTCAGCGCCTGCTGATAGTATCCAATTTGTGCAAAATATTGTCTACTTTTTATTTCTTTGGAAGAGGAGAATATTCGCTGGTGGGGTATTTTCTATTTACCCAAATATGTAATGCGGTAGCAATGATAGCCGGATTGTGGCAGGTGAAAAAGCGACTGAATTATGATCTGTTTTTTTTACTTGGCTCGTTTAAATATTCCAGGGAGTTATTTGATAAAACAAAGAAGCTAGCCTTTAGCTCCGTTTTTCTCACAGTCTGCTGGATACTTTATTATCAGCTTGATCCTTTTGTAATTGGGAAAATGATAGGCGCGGATGCGGTAGCGGTGTATGCAATTGGTCTTACTATGCTGACCTATATCAGGTCGTTGTATGGGATCTTGTTTTCGCCATTTACAGCAAGATTTAATCACTATCTCGGAGCCAATGATATTGAGGGGCTGAAGCGGGTTTTTGTGAATGTCCTGGTAATAACCCTACCATTAACGCTTTTTCCCGTTATTTGCCTTTCCATCACTTCTGAGGCGTTAGTTATTAACTGGGTGGGACATGGCTATGCTTCCTCTGTATTTATCACACAATTGCTGATACTTTGTTATAGTTTAAGTTTTATCTCGTCTCCGGCGGGTATCCTCATTATGGCGTATGAAAAGGTGAAGATGATATATGTTACAAGTGCTATGTTGCCAGTTATTTTCTGGGTTGGTATCGCCGTTACCTATTCATTCTGGGGACTTACTTCCTTTGCGATATTCAAGTTGTTGTCGTTTGTTTTGTCGGCACTGGCGTATTTTTTTATGAGTTGTAAATTATTACAATTCAATGTGAAGGATACAATAAGAACCGTATTATTACCGGCAGTTTTACCAGCTCTGGCGGTAATAATATCATGTATATTTGTTAAATCGTACATACCGATAGGACATAACAGGTTAAACCTGTTCTGGTATTTACTTATCATTGGTACTATTTGTCTGATGGGATTATTTTTATATTACATCTGTTCCCGTATTTTCAGAAAGTATGTATTAGAGATGATAAGCCAGCTAAAACCAAAACTTTTTTTTAAATAGGACTAAATGGAACGTGCATTTGTTGGTATTCCTGAAAGGGATTTTAACAGGGTCTTTATTGTGGAAGACAGGAACCACTGGAATTCTTGTAAACCATTGTTTAATGAAGAAACAGATCTCGTGTTGGTAATAGATCTGGGCTTGATGAAAATGCTGGAAAAGGAAAAAATAGAAGTTTTTTATTTAGATAATATACTTGACAGAAATTACCTTGAAGAGAGAAACTATGAATTGCATCATTTTCTGAATAAGTGGTATCTCGACAAAGATGGAAATGACATTATTGTTTATAAAGGAGTGCCGGTTGGAAGCGCTTATCTTTTAAACATACTTAATGATGTGACCTATAACTTTCACTTCTTTATTTATTTGAGTGCAGTCAAGGTTGTATCATGCAGGGAAATCATTTGTGCGGTAACGGATGAAGTAATCAAAAAGTGGGTGAAGATACTTCTCCCCGCGGCAAGATTTATAGAAGAAGTGGATGGCAGCGAAGTGCCCGCTTATTATTTCCCGATATCTGCCTGGATGGAGGAGAAAATGAAAACGGACACATTTGTAAAAAAAATAAAGCGTTGGGGGGTAGGCCTATTCGAGTATATAGGCAGGGTAAGAGAAACCTTAATGAGAAACGACGCTCCCGCCATTTACCTGCAAAATTATCATCCAACTTTTCCTATCATTGATGAATTAAAAAAGAATCGTGATGTCAAAGTCATCATGGCAAATTATTCGAGCCCGGTTAACGCGTTGAAAGAACGGAGGGTATTTTACCGTAACAGAACGATACCCGCTGATATAATAGAATCCAGCCTGACCGCTTTCAAAAACAGGTCATTTTACGACTGGAAAATTGATGGCTTTGATATAGGCGCCAATTTGCTGGAATTGATTGTTCCCAAATTGCCCAAACTTCTGCAAAGTGCTTTTTCGCGGATTGAGGATATTGAGAATTATTTTGGTCCGCAAGATGTGCGGCTAATGGTACCTGTAACAGAGCTGTGGCTTGAGAATAACCTCATTATCAATTATTGTAAGTTAAAAGGTATCCCGGTTTATATGATCATCAATGGCTTATTGGTGAATAACTTTTCCTATGATGCGAGAAGAGTCGATTGGGTAAATAGTTATAGTGAGGCGATTAAGGAAGATTACTTTGGAGGAATGGATAATGCAATCTGTCTTGGCGACCCGAGAATGGACCATTATAGCAATCAGCAGCCTAAGGTTATTGACAGGGAGAATCCTGTTATTATTATTGGTGCGGGAGGTTATAATCTTATTGATATGAACTCCTATTTAGCCTACGAATTTGACTTCCTATATGATTTACTGGAGGTTTTATCGGATCTTGAAGGGGAGGGCTACAAACATAGTATTGTGTTGAAAGTCAGGGAGAATGGCTATGTTTCACAGTATAGTCGTTTTTTGGATGAGTACTTCCCACATATGAAAGTGCGGATTGAACAGCAAAAACCATTTAAAGAGGTAATAGCAGAAGCTGACTTTTATCTTTCTTTTTTATTCACAAACATTGTTTGAGGCATCTATCCTTGGAATACCAGCATTGTACTATAAGAAAGACCAGCATATCATCAACAAACCATTTGATGGTAAATCAGAACTTGTAACGGCGTTTGATAAAACGTCCCTTAAAGAGAAGATCATTGCGTTCTATAAAAAAGACCCGATTTATGATGTTTTTCTTAAGAAATCAGTTCTTGAGAAATATATTGGTAAGCTTGATGGAAAAAACCTTGACAGAAATCTTCAGTTTATCAACAGATTTTTGAGTAAGAACAGAAAGGAAAATAACTAATCTGTTCACCTGACTATTTAACACAGAAGAAGTATTCCAATGAGAAAAGTTCTGATTTACAGTGATTGTTTTGTTTATAGTGGAAGTGAAAATGTCATTGAAAACATTTTGCGCTCAGAAGAAATCCAGGAGGAGTTCTTGTTGAATTTCTATTATGCCTATAATAAGGAATACGAGAAGGGGATCAAAAGAAAGTTTGGCGGAGCCGAAAATGTAAAGTCAGTAAAAAAACTTATCAATCCGTATCCGCAATGGGGACATCCATTGCAATCCGGAGAAATAAAAGGAAAGGCAAAGCGCGTTTATACGAGGGTGTTATATACATTAGGACTGGTTTTTAATAAGATAGGGCTTCTTCAGTTGCATAACGGCCTAGTGTTATTCAGGCTTTTCAAAAGGGAACGGCCTGATATATTATTGATCAATAATGGGGGGTATCCCGCAGCTGAAACATGCAGGATAGCTGCAATTGCCGCCAGGATGGCAGGGATCAGAAGTGTGCTTTTTGTAGTCAATAATATGGCATATCCGCAAAAGAATATTTGGGATAAATGGAAGGACAGATATATTAACAAGTATGTCAGTTACTTTATAACAGCTTCAAAAGCTGCGAGTGACCGGCTGGCTGAGGCCAGGAATTTTGATCAGCAAAAGTGCTTCAATATTCCCAATACTTTATTAACCCAGACAGAAGAAACGAGTATTGCCGGATCAGGGATTTTAAGGCGTGAGTTTGGTGTTGATGATGATAGTATCGTAATGGGGGCCGTGGGGCTGTTGACCCGTAGAAAAGGCTATCACGTTTTAATTACAGCAGTGGCCATGTTAAGACAAAAACAACCATTGGCCAGGTATAAGCTGGTAATATTTGGTGAAGGAGAGGAAAGGTCAGCACTCGAGAAGCTCATAAAGGATTATAATCTGGATGATGTCGTTATTTTGCCGGGCTTCAGGCCAAATGTGATGGAGTATGTGAGGGATATGGATATATTCATAACGCCTTCAATTGCCAATGAGGACTTCCCGTATGTCATCATAGAAGCAATGATGATGGGTAAACCAGTAGTTGGCTCAAGGGTAGCCGGTATCCCGGAGCAGATTGATAACGGGGTGACTGGCTATGTTGTTGCTCCCGATGCTCCGGACGAATTGGTAAATGCTATTCAAAAGATGTTGGACAAAGAAAAAATAGCAACCATGGGGCGTAGCAGTCGGGAGCGATATTTCGAAAAATTCAGCAATCGTCTGATAATGAAACGTTATCTGGAAGTTTTTCGATCAATTTAAACTTTACTGGCGGTTAGCCGTTTTTTTCGCATAAAACAATGTTGTTCAGATATAGGGTTTTCCGCTTAGGCAGGATCTTACTGAGCAGCAGGGCAGAAAGATTCATCCAGATAACCACCACCCTCCAGTAGATACCATTGATGATTCTTATCCTGGATTTGTAGGAAACCATATGGATAATCTGAAGTTGCATGATGGCCTGAATACTGTCACCGGTTTTCTCAATAGATAACACATTAAAACCATGTTTACCCAGCAGCTCCTTTAGTGCGAAAACAGTGTAACGGGCATAGTCATAAGGCTCTTCGTGTTCGGGGAAGGCAAAAGGACAGGTGATCAGCATTTTTCCACCTTTTTTCATCACCCGGTTAATCTCTTTAAGTATATCATCCAGGTTGAAAACATGTTCAAAAACCTCACTACTGAACACTGCATCAAAATGCTCATCAGGAAAAGGAATGGTTTTCCCGTCATAGAATACGTCTACCGGCTCGTCATCATGCAAGTGTGCGGGGTTGTACAGGTCAACACCAACATATTCTTTTACATCGAATAAGCTTCGATATGGTTTGGATCCGCAACCAAAATCCATTAAGGTGCCTTTCAATTGCGGACAGTATTTCTTTACAGCCTTTAGGATGCCATTACGGACAAGATAAATAGGGTAACGGATATCCGGATTAAAATTATACGGTACTTTATCAGCAGACATAATATAGCGAAGTTATTATTGCTTAATGGCGATTCTTCCGGTATCATCAATACGACTCAGGAAAACAGGAAATTGATATTCATCGAAATACTCGTCTACAGCTTTTCTGGCGCCCTTCCAAAAGCCGTAGTCGTCAATAATAAGAATTCCCCCTCTTTGAAGAAGAGGGAAAAGGTGAATTAATTCATGCTTGGTTGATTCATACCAATCTGTATCCAACCGGAGTAAGGCAATTTTTTGAGGCATCCTGGCAGGAATAGTGTCTTCTACCTTTCCGGCTATATAGTTTATTTTTTCAGGGTTGTATTGGCTCAGGGCCATAGTTTGCTTTACGGTGTCCAATGCAGAGTAAGCCCATATAAGTCCTTTTTTCGCCTGATCCTGTTGCAAAAGGTCAGAGGCATCTTCTCCATTAAAGGTTTCGTCTTCGGCTGAGGGGGCAGACATTCCTTCAAACGTATCGTACAGAAACAATTCCCTGTCGGTATCATTTACGGCCTTCAGTGTCTCAGCAATAGCCAACATACTGCCACCTTTCCAGACACCACACTCCACAATATCCCCCTGAATTTTATATTTATGTATATACTTTACTGCTTCAATAAGACTAAAAACCCTTTCCTGGCTGGTCATTGTAAATGGGGCAACCTTGGCGCAGATACGTTGGTGCTCAGCTTCAAAATCTGCTGGAAACTTCGGTGAAGAATCAAGACGGTTAATAATTTTTCGATAGATTTTCTTTATCATAGTCGTAAACAAATATTATATGCTGAAATAATGAAACATAAATTGGCTTTAAGCCGGTTTTATGTACTATATGCTTATTAAAATAGTTGTATAAATGCAATGGCCTATATTTGTCAGCACATCTCGATTTCCGGGCATCTAATTATCTTTGGCAGACGTTGCTCATCCTTTCGACGGGAACCTCAACGATATAATATACAGAGATATCGTTTTCATAAGATTTAAAGATATTGAAAAAAAATGATCTCTTCTTGTTTATCCCTGTTTTTTGCTGTAAACTTGCGCTAGCAAGGTATTTTGTCTCTGCTGAGAGCGTTTTATTAATTGTAAACAATTTCACCCTGACTTGTTTCCTTTTAAGGAACGGAATCCGGAATTCTCAGTATAGTTGCCGGACTAGTTGCACAAGGTATGGGAAGGACGTCAAGCTTTAAAATCATCAAAACAAGCACGCTTAGATATTTATCATGTTCATCAAAGAATTGAGCGATAAACTGAAATTTTGGAGGCTAGCCGACAGGATAGGGCCTGACATACCTTCTACACATTGGAAGCTACATTTTCAGTCGACCATGTTGAAACTTTGCCAGAAAAAGTTTTATCATTTTGATAAAACCGCCCAGTTCCGGGCCGGAGCATATGCTGTGGGTTGTTCACAGATATCGATAGGGAAGCGGGTGGTTATCCGGCCATGTTCACACTTACATGGGGCGTCTGCCAATCTTGACGTTAGTATCACTATTGAAGATGATGTGCTGATAGGGAGTGGTGTTCATATTTATGTAACAAATCATAATTTTGACAATCCTGAAATACCAATTTATTACCAGGGACATTATCCGTCCAGGCCTGTAGTGCTGAAAAAAGGATGTTGGATAGGAGCTAATGCAATTATTCTTCCCGGGGTAACTGTCGGGGAAAACAGCGTGATTGGGGCCGGATCAGTTGTAACCAGATCTGTACCCGATAGAGTGGTTGCCGGGGGAATTCCTGCCAAAGTAATAAAATCGCTGGAAGATGCAGCTAAGAAAAGCTGAGGTACGGAACGGTTTTCAAGGCCTTTTGCCATTATCGATTGGATATCAGCAGTTTGTGCCAGGGGCACAGGGCTTTCCGACCTTTTATAATTGGTTAATCCAAATATTTTTATGAACCGTCAGCAGGCGAATATATCAGTAGTATCGGCTAATTACAATAATGGAAAATATCTCCGTCAGTTTATTGACTCATTGATGAACTCCTCGTTGCTACCGAGGGAGATCATAGTAGTTGACGATGGATCTAAAGATGATTCTGTAAGGATCCTGACAGAAATTGCAGAAGAAACTGAGATACTAAAACCGGTATTCCTGAACAAAAACCAGGGTTTTGCCAATGCACTTAATGCAGGATTAAAAATAGCCTCTGGTGATTATATCTTAAGGCTTGATCCGGATGATTTCGTACACGAAGATCGCATCAGGTTACAATATGAGTTGTTGGAGCGTAACCGGGAACTGGATGTGGTGGGTAGCAATGCTGCTTATTTTGATAGTGATACAGGTAAAATTATTTTCAAAACCAACTTTCCAGCTACTTACGAAGAAATAAAAAAACGCTACCATACTGCTATGCATGGAGTATTGCATGGAACCGTAATGGGTAAAACGGCGCTTTTCCAAAAATATGGTTATCAACAGGAATATGTCCCTGCCGAGGATTATGCTATCTTTGCCAGGATGATTGCGGATGGTGCTGTTATGCAAAACCTGACAGCACCACTTACATTTGTTCGCATACACGCAGGAAGCGTTTCAAACGACCTTAAATACAAAGCAATCCGCGAACCTTATGCTATTTGTAATGAATTGTTTCACACCAGCTATGGGCCGTTGAGATCAAAGCTTACATATTATCATCTGAAATTTTATCGCAGGTTTCTCTTTCAGAAAAATCTTTTGAAACGGATGTGGTATCTTTTCCTGGCAATTAGCCTTAATCCGGCTAAATTAGTGGCTAGAATAAAACGCCAGTAACAAGTAAGTTAAAAGTATGCAGCATCTAATTTCAGTCATAGTACCTGTTTATAACGCGGAGGCATATATTGCTGATACTATTGATTCAGTATTGCAACAAACATATACTAACTGGGAATTGTTATTAGTGGATGATTGTTCTACTGATAATAGCGCATCAATTATCAGGGCATACGTGGAAAAGGATAACAGGATTAAGTACTTTAAACCTGCACAGAACTTTGGAGGCCCCGCCGGACCGCGTAACATGGGAATCAGAGCGTCAGCCGGCACTTATCTGGCTTTTTTAGATGCAGACGACATTTGGCTTAGCGATAAACTGGAACGCCAGTATCAGGTAATTACTACAGAGAATGTGGACCTGGTGTCTACTAACATTTTCTTTTTCGGAGATCGTGTAAAAACCTGGTCTCCAAAGTTGCCGGCATTACCTACACTTGAGGAGATGTTGCTGCATAATAAAATCTGTACCTCATCGGTAATGGTACGAAAAACGCCGGATGTTATATTTGAAGAAGAGAAAAGGCTTATCAGTGTAGAAGATTATTATCTCTGGCTAACTTTGTTTTTTAAAGGATATAAAGTCAGGATCATTACGGAGCCATTAGTCAAATACAGGGTAACAGCCAACTCGCTGATACATAAAAATGAATTTATTTCAATTCTGAAGGCCAATTATGTCGTATCCAGACTGGTAGTTGATTTCAAGTATACCAACTGGATAATGATGAGGGTGTTTTTTAGAGCAGTTAAGGATCTTGCAAAGTTGCGGGTAAAAAAAGTAATCGGTAAATGAATACAATACAGATCAATAAGGAGCTCTCTGGCGGAATAGTGTGGTCGAAGCAAAAGCTCCGGGAAAAGATCCTGCTCTCTTTATTGACTTTTCAATTATTACTGCCGGTCATCTGTCTTTTAGTATTTATTTATCTGGGCAAATTTTTTAAACCCGTTCGGGGCATATTTTCTTATTTCGGTATCCGTTCTTGTATTTACATTTATTTGCATTTCAAGAGCGGCGAGTCCCGCAATTTATACTCATTTCATTGGCTTTTTGTTGTTGCAGGCGGTTACAGTGCTCGGTCATATTGCAGCTTTAGGAGTTGCCGATGGTGCACTGGAAGGCCTGAGAACAATTTCTAATTTTTATTTTTACTGGTATCTCGGTTATGCCTGCTATTTCACGTTTTACAGAACCGGTAGAATGGAAGTTTTGCTCAGGTGGATTATCAGTGCAGGACTTTTTATAGCAGCAGTAAATATTATTCACTTTTTCTTCAATACGATATTGGGTAATTATGCGGCTGTAAAATCATACCTGGAAATACTGAACCAGAATCTCGCTGATTACCTGGATATGGAAGGAACTAATGGTTTTTTGAGGCATGCAGGGTATTTTCTGGATACGCACAGCCAGTTTTATATCCCTCTTGCCACACTTATTATCCTGCAGATAGAGAAATTCCCCGTTAAAATGAAGGGATGGAAGATTGCCCTGATCGTTGTGTCTATCTTACTGTCGGGAGTAAAAACTGCCTATCTTATCATGCTGCTGATGTGGCTTATTATATTGATGAGAACCAATGTTAAAGCCGCTGTTAATTTTTTTCTGGCATTGATTGTGCTCAGTATTGCGGTCATGTTGTTTTTTAATGAAATGATAGTGAATATGGTTGTAATGATCTTCACGCATGATATGGATATTTTGGTGGAGCATATTTATCACAACCCTATCCGTTTGTTTAATGACTATACGCTGGTTTTTTTTCTGGGGGGAAACCCGGGACTTGTTGAAAAAATCTATTCAGAAGTATATCTGATCACTACTATGTACTTCATTGGATTGGCGGGACTTCTTTTATATTTGTCACCTTTAATTGTGTTGCTTTTTAATAGGAATAAAAAATATTTTCTGGGTTTAATCATTTTTGTTTATTTCATTTTTACGTTGTCGCATTACCCTGTCTTTAAGGTAGGGATTAACAATATTGTGAGTGCACTGCCAGTGGTGTACTTATTAGCCGCGATTAATGATTTTAAAATTAAGAAATGATAAATAGTAGAGTAAGATGAAAATAGCCATATTAGGCACAAGGGGGATTCCCAATAATTACGGAGGATTTGAACAGTTTGCCGAGTATATTTCTGTGGGCCTTGTTGAGTTAGGACACGATGTAACTGTATATAATCCGCATTTTCACGGTTATCAGGAAGATACTTTTAAAGGGGTAAAGATTGAGAAAGTGAAAAGCCCCGAGCAGAGTATCGGAGCTGTTGGGAACTTTATTTATGATTACAGATCCCTTAAGCATGCGCTGACAAAAGACTTTGATCTCATTTATGAGGCAGGATATGGTACGGCATCTCCATCTTACTTTCTACTGAAGAACAGTAAAATTCCGGTGTTAACCAATATGGATGGACTGGAATGGAAGCGTTCTAAATGGAATTTTATTACCCGCCGGCTGATGCGGTATTTTGAGACGTTGGCTATAAAAAAATCTCATTACCTGATTTCCGATAATCTGGGAATTCAGCAATATTATAAGGAGTTTCATAATACGGATACGATTTATTTGCCATACGGTGCAGATGCAGTTTATGATTTTGAGGAGAAACTGTTGACAGAGTATGATCTCAAGGCTAATGAATACTTCCTTCTGGTTGCCAGGCTCGAGCCTGAAAACAGTATTGCTATGATATTGGATGGATACCTTGAATCAGGGCATTCTTCTCCATTTATTGTTATCGGAAACCATCAGAACAAATATGGAAATTATCTGAAAGAAAAATATAAAAATAAGAATATAAGATTTCTCGGAGGGGTATATGATAAACAAAAGCTGGATTCGCTCAGGTGTTATTGTAAGGCCTATCTGCATGGGCATACCGTGGGAGGAACCAATCCTTCATTATTAGAAGCAATGGCTTCAAATGCTTTTATTTTTGCGCATGGTAATAACTTTAACAGAGGGGTATTGGGCGCAAACGCGCTTTATTTTACTAATAGCCGCGAGCTTGCAGTATGTATTTCAGAAGTAGATATGCTCGCTGCAAAAAATAAAGATGGTTTTCTGTCGGGTAATAATAGCAAGATTAACAACTATTATAATTGGAAACGTGTTATTAAGCTTCATGAAGAAGTTTTTGCTGATGTAATAGCGGGAAATAGAAAAACTTTTTCCCGGCGTAAAAGTTAGAAAAATGAATCATATGAAAATTAGATCTTTTCAGCTGCTCCTGCTTTTGATGAGTGCGATAGTCGCCATTCCTGTTTCAGGCCAAAGAACAAAAAAGAAAAAGAAAATAACCCAAACTACTAAGTCTGCGGCTACTGCCCCGTTTAGAATCATTGGGTATTTCTCAAATTGGGGACCGGTAACAAAAATTAAATATGATAACATTACCTGCGTAAATTTTGCTTTCCTAAAGCCAATGCCAGATGGTACAATTGCCAATGATAAGACCTATGACAAGCTATATGATATTGTAGCCAATGCAAGGCCTAAAAAAGTGAAAGTAATTGCGGCGCTTGGCGGACAATACACAGATAAGACATTCTCAAAGATTGCCGAAAGTGACGCGCTGATGGATAAGTTTGTTGATAATGTAATGGCTATCGTGGACAAATATCAACTGGATGGTATCGATTTAGACTGGGAATATCCAAAATTTAATTCAGATGAGCCTCAGAAGTTGGTACAGTTAGCTAAAAAGTTTTCTGTGAGGCTTCACCAGAAGGGGAAATTATTAACCATGGCTGTATCAGGTAAGCCTAAGTGGGGCGCTTTAGCGCCAGATGAACTATATCCGGTGGTAGACTATTTTAATATTATGGCTTACGATGATATGGAACAAGCTTCGCACTCAAGCTATGATTTCGCTGTAAATTGCCTGAACTATTGGATTATTGACCGCAAGCTTCCCCGGGAGAAGGCGAATCTAGGTTTACCTACTTACGGCCGTAACCCTAAGGTAGTGCCGCCGTATTACAAAGACCTGATAAGTAAAGGTGCTGATCCCAACGCAGATTCTTTTAATGGAGTCTATTATAATGGCATAAACACCATCAAGAAGAAAGTTGATCTTGCCATGAGAAATGTGGGTGGGATTATGATATGGGAGATAAATGGTGACACCGACGATGACAAAACTTCACTCATCAGGGCCATGAAAGAGGAGACCAAAAGTAAACCAAGCTCACAAATTAATAAAAGTAAAAATATGAAGGTTATTCAATAACAATAACCATATCTTGTGAGTATTTTTGCGGAGAATTAATATCAATAATGAAAAAAGCTATTATAACTGGAATTACTGGCCAGGATGGAGCCTACCTGGCACAGTTACTTTTGGATAAGGGATATGAGGTTCATGGTATTAAAAGAAGGAGTTCCCTTTTTAATACAGACAGGATCGACCATATCTATCAGGACCCACATGAAAGAGGGGTCAGGCTTAAACTGCATTATGGGGATCTTACCGATTCCACCAATCTTATCCGTATCATCCAGGAAGTACAACCTGATGAAATTTACAACCTCGGCGCCATGAGCCATGTACAGGTTAGTTTTGAATCACCCGAATATACGGCAGATGCAGATGGGATTGGTACACTGCGGGTACTTGAGGCTGTTCGTTTGCTCGGCCTTACTAAAAAGACAAGGGTATACCAGGCATCCACCTCAGAATTATACGGGCTGGTTCAGGAAGTACCGCAATCTGAGAGAACACCCTTCTATCCCCGTTCTCCCTACGCCGTAGCTAAAATGTATGCATATTGGATTACTGTCAATTACCGCGAGGCTTATGATATGTTTGCCTGTAACGGTATATTGTTTAATCATGAAAGCCCTTTGAGAGGGGAAACTTTTGTGACCAGGAAAATAACCAGAGGCGTTGCCAAAATATCTCTCGGTATGCAGGAGAAGTTGTATATGGGAAATCTGGATGCTAAAAGAGATTGGGGACACGCTAAGGATTATGTGGAAGCGATGTACTTAATCCTTCAGCAAGACAGACCGGAAGATTTTGTGATAGCTACAGGAGTTACTAATACAGTGCGTGATTTTATTAAAATGGCCTTTTTAGAAGTAGGGATAGAAGTGGAATTTAAAGGTGCAGGTGTTGATGAGAAGGGAATAGTGAAACATGTTAACTCATCCGGTTCACTGCTTAAACCTGGCCAGGAAGTTATTGCCATTGACGAGCGCTATTTCAGACCCACAGAAGTGGAGCTGTTAATAGGAGATCCGGCAAAAGCGAAAAGACAGCTTAATTGGGAGCCCAAATATAACCTGGCTGCACTGGTAAAAGAAATGGTGGAAGCGGATGTTGAGCTGTTCAAACGTGAGAAATTATTAAAAGATTCGGGTTATAAAGTATTAAACCAGTTTGAGTAAGAAGATGCAAAAGGATAGTAAAATATATGTTGCAGGACATCGTGGTATGGTAGGCTCAGCAATCATGAGAAGATTGGCAGCTGCCGGATTTCACCATTTTATTACACGAACGTCTTCTGAATTGGATCTTCGTAATCAGCAGGCTGTAGCCACATTTTTTGAAAACGAGAAGCCCGAATACGTATTTCTTGCAGCAGCAAAGGTCGGTGGTATCGTAGCTAATAACACCTACCGGGGAGATTTTATTTATGAAAATCTGATGATCCAGAACAACGTGATCCATCATTCTTTTAAGGCAGGGGTAAAGAAGCTGATGTTCCTGGGATCTTCCTGTATTTACCCAAAAATGGCACCGCAGCCATTAAAGGAAGAATATTTGCTAACCGGTCCGTTGGAACCAACCAACGAGCCTTATGCCATAGCCAAGATTGCAGGCATTGAGATGTGTGACGCATACAGGGCGCAATATGGATGCAATTTTATCTCGGTAATGCCGACCAACCTATACGGCCCCAATGATAATTACGATTTGAATAATTCACATGTTTTACCTGCGCTGCTTCGAAAAATTCATGAAGCACACGTTAAGAGCGTACCGGAAGTAGTTATATGGGGAACCGGAACACCGAGACGGGAGTTTCTTCACGCGGATGATATGGCGGATGCTTGTTTCTACCTTATGGAGAACTATGATGAAAAAGGATTGGTTAATATTGGTGTTGGAGAAGATATCAGTATTGTAGATCTGGCAAAGCTGATTTGCGGGATTGTTGGCTACGAAGGTCAACTGAAATTTGACCATACCAAACCTGACGGCACTCCACGTAAATTGATGGATGTAAGTAAACTTCATTCTTATGGCTGGAAGGCAAATATAGAGCTGGAAACAGGTATAAAGAATGTTTACAGACAATTATTAGAAACCGGCTGGTCCTGACCGGCGGCTTTAACGGGATTTTTTTTGCTTAAAAAGTATTCCCTGTTAAATTTTGACAACAGTTTATGACCACCATCTTCCTTCCCGCTAAAATATGTTACCTATACCTGTAACTTTTCCTTTCCCAGGGCGTTTTAAATTTTAGCTGAGACGCTATGCCGTGAAAAAAGCGGGGTCTGGTTTAATATATCCTTTATCCTGAGGGTTGTATTGTTATTTCAGGAATCCAATATTTATGAATTTATCCCTAAAAGTAAGCTGCCTGTTGCTGTTTTCTTTTTTGCAGGCGTGTAACTGCGGTACCGGCACCATTGTAAAAACTGAAGAGGTACAATATTATTACCTCGAACACCTTAAGGGTACAGATGCAAAAGTAAAGGAATTGGATAGAGCAGTCAGAAATAAGGCTTCCCTTCCTCAGATCCGGGAACTATTCAGACAAGCCAGGCTGCACTATAAAAAGGTGGAGTTTCTAACAGCGTACTTAAATCCTGAATTGGCCAAAGTAATTAATGGCGCTCCAGTTCCTGAAGTGGAAGAAGAAGATAATGCCAATACCATTCAGCCCCCTGAGGGTTTTCAGGTGATAGAAGCATTATTGTACCCTGAATATAACAGTAAGGATAGCACTGAATTGTCGGGGCTGACAAAAGAACTTATTATAAGCTTACGACAAGCTATTTATATTTCTGAAAAAAAGCAACTCACAGACACTATAGTTTTTAAGGCACTTAGAAAGGAATTATTCCGGTCTTCTGTACTTGGACTTGCTGGATATGACACTCCGTTGAGCGGAAATGCTATACAGGAAGTTGCTTCGGTTTGGTCGTCATTCCATGATATTATTGCTATTTACAACGACGAGTTAGGTAAATCTGATCCTGCGGCGTGTAAGAAGATGAATAATCTTGTAGACAGTGGCATTGCTTATTTACAGCATAACCAGGATTTTGATTCATTCGATCGGCTGCATTTTTTTACGACGTATGCAAACCCTCTGGGGACAATGCTTGTAGGTGTGTTAAAGCAGGCAGGGATAGTGATAAGCGGTTCAAAAGAACTTGTGAGTACCTCAGCAGGGAGTCTCTTTGATAAGAATGCTTTCTCTTTTGATTTTTATATCAGTGATGAAGAAGAATATCCCGGTGAAGAAAAAGAGGCGCTTGGGCGCTATCTGTTTTTTGACCCGGCTCTTTCCGGAAATGGCAAACGTTCATGCGCCACCTGCCATCAGCCGGGGAAAGCATTTACAGATGGCTTTGCAAAAAGCCCGGCTATCAGTGGCCAGGTTTTCATAAACAGAAACACCATTACCTTGTTGAATGCAGGTATACAACCGGCACTATTCTATGATGCACGGGTAACTTACCTGGAGGACCAGATCTCCGACGTGTTGTCCAACCCCAACGAAATGCACGGTTCTATTGCAAAAACAATGGATGTAATACGTGGAAGTAAGGCATATACCGCACTTTTTAAGAAAGCTTTTCCCCGGTCGGCAGAGGCACTTACGCCATATCATCTGCAAAATGTAATTGCCACTTATATTAGATCCCTGACCAGCTTTAATTCGCCATTTGACAAATATATGCGCGGTGATCATTCGCAGTTAAACCCTGAGGAAATACATGGTTTTAATCTCTTTATGGGGAAAGCTAAATGTGGCACATGCCATTTTGCACCTTTATTTAATGGCTCGCTTCCTCCTGATTTTGCCAAGGCAGAGGTGGAAGTCATAGGTGTTCCCCGGTTTCCGGGATCAAGAGAGGTTGACGAAGACCGGGGACGCTACAACCTTTACCCGGCGGCCCCATACCTATATGCCTTCCGTACACCAACACTTAGAAATATTGCGCTTACTGCACCATACATGCATAACGGAATCTATTATACTTTGAAAGAAGTACTGGATTTTTATAATGATGGTGGAGGGATTGGACAGGGTATTGCGTTAGTAAATCAGACGCTCCCTCCGGAAAAGTTAAATCTTACAGAGGAAGAAAAACAAAGTATAATCTCTTTTCTAAAGAAATTAACAGATACCACTGCAGCCCATAAGTTACCAGTCGCGTTGCCTCCCCTGGATAGTGAACAGGCTGTATTCAGAAAAGTAAATCTGTATAATTGATATCCTTTGATGTCCGATTTTAAGTTTAGCTATTAGTAATCAAATTTCCTAACCCAAGCAATTGTTGCTTCATGTATCATCTGAAAATTAAGCAGGTAGCCGTGCTGGCTCTACTTACTGTTACTGCTGTTATTTATTCCTGTAAAAAGTCTTCCAACAACGAATCAGTAGCGCCACCAATACAACCCGGCGCAGATTCAGTTATTAGTGACGGTGCTATACTAAATGGTTATCCCGATAAGATGTCTTATTTCCCCGGAGATAGCGCTGCGCTCTTTATATCCACAGATAGTGTACATAAAAAGAAATCAGTTAACGTATATGACATGGCTGGTGACGTGAGTTTTGTTGTAAAAGTTGAGCAGTCATATCACCAAAGTCCTAAGGGAGAACTCCCATCAGAAGATGGTTTCCAATATGAACATCCCATTCGCTTCAGGATTCCAGCCAACGCGAAGACGGGCGTCTACCTGGTTGGTAAGAAAATTCCCTTTGTAATTAAATCAAAAGATGCTGCGGACTTTACAGTAGTATACCCATCCAACACCGAGAACGCCTACTCGGAATCCGGCAGGAGAAGTCTTTACACGCTTCCTGTAGCAAAGAAAGTTTCCTTTCTTCGACCTATCCGTTTTTCCGAATATGGTGGCCCCGGCTTCCTTAAATGGATGTTAACGCAAAACTATAAATACACGGTTATCTGCGACCAGGATCTGGAAAACTTCGATAACATAAAAGGCAAAATCCTGATCATTATTGGGCACAGTGAATACTGGTCAAGGCCAGCCAGACGGAACTTTGACAGGTTTGTAGCCGAAGGGAAGCATGCGTTGGTACTTTCCGGTAATGTAATGTGGTGGCAGGTTAGAGTGGACAGCCTGCAACATCAGCTTGTTTGTTATAAAGGATTGGGTGAACCCCCTATTGCCGATAGTCTGAAGACAATTTACTGGAAAGAATCAAAATTAAAATATCCTATTATCGCAAGTATTGGATGCGATTTTGACGGAGGTGGCTATGGCACTATTGCTAAGAATGATGGTTGGGAAGGATTTAAGGTAACCAGTCCCAATTCCCCTCTTTTTGCCGGTTTGGGTCTTAAAAAGGGGGATATTATCAGATGTCCCAGCAGAGAGTATGATGGCGCCCCTCTGACTGGTTTCGAGGCGGATGGCACACCGATTCTTAATACTAAACTGCTCAAATTTGAAAAAGTAGAATTATTGGGATATGATTTTGCTTTCAGAACAATAAAAACGGTGCCTACGGCTATTGTGTTTAAAAAAACGCCCGCATCCGGAACGGTTATCAATATAC
Source organism: Chitinophaga sp. W3I9 (assembly GCF_050434025.1). NCBI lineage: Bacteria > Pseudomonadati > Bacteroidota > Chitinophagia > Chitinophagales > Chitinophagaceae > Chitinophaga > Chitinophaga sp. W3I9. Next base: position 334,660 of record NZ_JBNPWC010000001.1, on the reverse strand, counting down.
CGACCACCGACTGGTGTACCATGTATTCCTTTACACTGCCACGGATACCGCAAATCACTACCAATGCCATAAATGGGTTACTAAAAGACCAAAACATGTTTTCAAGGTAGTTTTCCTGTATCGGATTTATGAACAAAGACAGCCGGGTCCATTAGCGCTTCCGGCTGTCTTTGCTTTTCAGAAAGGTGGCTGCTAACTTAATTCTCATTTATAGTAGTGATACTAATGTGCTTAAAAGCATATATTTGCGTCTTGCAAGCACACATTAATACATGTTACATACAAAGATTGTTAAAGCCCTTTTCACTTTAAGTTGTCTCGCTATTAGTTTTGGATCATTTGCGCAGAGTGCCGGCAGACAGTTTTCCTTAGGCTTTTATAAAGCCACCGCTGATACCAATAGTTTCAGCTATCATTCTTCCCAACGGGACTACATGATACAACCAGAGTTTCAACTCCCCCAGGAAGATTCCACCAAGAAGAGAAGCTGGTTTCACCGTAAGCTCTTCAACGAACACCTGCTCCAGTATAGTACGGCAGACTATGATTTTTATGCCAGTTTTTTACCTGATCTGCTTATTGGGAATAGTTCTGATAATGGCACTACGTGGTTGAATACACGAGGTGTGATTGCCGGAGGACGTTTGGGGAAAAACTTTACATTTCGTACAGAGTTTTACGAGAACCAGGGCAAGTTTCCAGAGTACATTGATCGCTACGGTCGTCAAACGATGATTGTTCCGGGGCAGGGGCAATGGAAAGACTATAGCAATGGGAAAGCTTTTGACTTTGCGTATTCATCTGCCTTACTCAGTTATAAGGCGGGGAAATTTCTCGATTTCCAATTGGGATATGACAAAAATTTCATAGGCGACGGATACAGGTCCATGCTCCTTTCTGATAATTCGTTTAACTATCCCTTCCTTAAGGTAATAGCTAATGTAGGAAGAGTACAGTATACCACAATGTGGGCACAGTTTATTGATATGAAATATCCGAGGGCCTCATACGACAATGGCTATCGGAAAAAGTGGGGGGTGTTTAACTACCTCGACTGGAATGTATCAAAGAAAGTTACGATTGGCTTTTTCGAGGCTGTTATTTGGCAGGACTCCGATTCAACAGGAAAAAGAGGGTTTGATATGAGTTATCTCAATCCTATTGTTTTTCTGCGCCCGGTGGAATTCTCAGTAGGCTCTCCGGATAATGCACTCATGGGGCTGAATGTAAAATATGCACCTTCGGTTAATTCTACCATATATGGGCAGTTTTTGCTTGATGAATTTAAATTCAGTGAAATGACCAGTGGAAAAGGCTGGTGGGCAAATAAATTTGGAGGACAAATAGGGTTCCGTTCAAACAATATCTTTAAGGTGCCCAGGCTGAATGTTCTGACTGAAGTAAATGCAGCACGACCATATACTTACTCACAGCGGTCTACGTTAAACAACTACGGACATTATAATCAACCACTGGCACACCCAATGGGCGCTAATTTCATCGAGTGGGTTAATATCGCAGACTATCAATACCGTAGATGGTTCTTTAAAGGCGAATTAATGGTGGCAAAATATGGCCTGGATACTGCGGGTATAAATTATGGGAAAGATATTTTTAAGTCTTATAATACACGTAACGAAGATTACGGAAACCATATTGGTCAGGGCTTGAAAACTAATTTAACGTATGTTCAGGGCTCAGTAGCCTTTTTGCTCAATCCAAAATATAACTTGCGTTTGGAACTGTCTGTAACAGGTCGAAGAGAAAAAAATAGCCTGTACGACAACAAAGAGCTGATATTTCAGTTTGGCCTACGCAGTAGCTTCAGACAACTTTATTACGACTTCTGATGAAATTATATACAGACACAAGCCCTTCCGCACCAGCGCAAGGGCTTTTTTTATTTTTCATCGCAAAGAGGGGAGGATAATAATGGACAAAGGCCGAAATAACAATTTGTCGAAAAAAATGTCAGGTACAGGAAACCCTGATTATCCTGTAATGAATATACGAAAAAAATCATAATATCAAATACATAATCCCTGTTCCCTTCCAGTGTTGCCGATAATTTATAACTTCGCACCATGCATTACGTTACAGTAGAAGGGCTTACCAAATCTTTTGGAACCAAACCATTATTCAGGGATATTTCTTTTCATATCGAAGAAGGAGATAAAATAGCGCTGGTGGCGCTTAACGGAACAGGAAAATCCACCTTGCTCCGCATTTTATGCGGAAAGGATGTGCCCGACAGTGGGAAAGTCTGGATTCATAAAGACGTAACCGTTGTAATGTTGGAGCAACAATCCGACTTTGATCTCTCCAAAACCGTAATCGAAAACATCTTCAATCATAATAACCCGGTACTAAACGCTATCAAAGAGTATGAACTGCTTACAGAGGAAGGACACGAGCCTGATCTGGATAAGTTGACCGACTCCATTGCTAAAATGGACGAGTTGAACGCCTGGCATTTCGATACCAAAGTGAAACAGATATTAGGAAAACTTAATATCCATAACCTGGATCAACCAGTCGGCTCCCTTTCAGGCGGCCAGCAAAAAAGGGTAGCACTGGCTAAGGTGTTGATCGAGATTGGCTTCGAGCATAAACACGTATTGCTTATCATGGATGAGCCCACCAACCACCTGGACGTATCTATGATTGAGTGGCTGGAGAATTACCTGGATCAGGAAAAGGTAACGCTGCTGCTTGTTACGCACGACCGGTACTTCCTGGATAGCGTTTGTAACGAAGTCATGGAACTGGACCAGGAACAGCTTTTTATCTACAAAGGAGATTATGAAAATTATCTCGAAAAGAAGGCTGCCAGGGAAGAAAGCGAAAAATCAAGTGTGGACAAAGCCCGTAACCTTTACCGTAAGGAACTGGAATGGATGCGTAAACAGCCTAAAGCCCGTACCACCAAATCCAAATCCCGCCAGGATGCTTTTTATGAGGTAAAGGAAAAAGCCAGCACCAAAGTAGCTGACCAGCAACTGGAACTAAATGTGAAGATGACCCGCCTGGGCGGAAAAATCCTGGAGCTAAAGAAAGTCTATAAATCTTTTGGAGATCTGAAGATCCTGAAAGGGATGGATTATACCTTCAAAAAAGGAGAACGGGTAGGCATTGTTGGTAAAAACGGAGTTGGTAAATCTACCTTCCTGAATATGTTGTTGGGTACAGAACAGCCCGATTCCGGGAAGATCAATATCGGGGAAACCATTGTGTTTGGTAATTATTCCCAAACGGGTCTGGTGGTAAAAGAAGATATGCGGGTGATAGAGTTCGTAAAGAATATTGCCGAGAACTTCCCATTAGCAGATGGCACTAAAGTAAGCGCCGCACAATTCCTGGAGCTATTTCTGTTCCCGGCGGAAAAGCAATACACCTACATCTCAAAACTGAGCGGTGGTGAGAAAAGAAGGTTGCACCTGTTATCGATCTTATTCCGCAATCCAAACTTCCTGGTATTGGATGAACCTACCAATGATCTCGATTTACCAACCCTTAGCATCCTGGAAAGTTTCTTACAGGAATTTCAGGGTTGTGTAATCATTGTGAGCCACGACCGGTATTTTATGGATAAACTGGTGGAGCACTTGTTTGTTTTTGAAGGAGATGGCGAAATCCGCGATTATCCTGGCAACTATACTCAGTACCGTGAATGGCAGAAGGAAGAAGACAAGAAAAAGACCATTGTACCTAAAAAAGAAGCGGTACCAGAACCCATGGTAACAGTGACTCCTGTTGTAGAGAACAAAGGCCGCAAGATGTCTTTTAAGGAGAGACGGGAACTGGAGCTGCTGGAGAAAGAGATGGAGCAACTGGAAACAGAAAAGAAAAGAATTGAAGCCTCTTTGTCAAGTGGAGAATTGCCCTTTGATAAGATGGAACCCCTGACCCACCGGATTGGTGAAATTATTCAATTACTGGATGAGAAGGGAATGCGTTGGCTGGAGCTGAGTGAAATAAATGGATAATAGCGCCATTATCTATAGAGGAGGACTGATATCTTCCTCTATAGATAAAATAAAGGTCATCAGATCGAATCAATAAGTGCTGAAAGAACATCTCCCAATATGCTTATCCTTTGTGCTGTTTCTTCTTCCAGTTTATTAACGTCTAATTTCCAATGGCTGCTTTTATGTTGTTCAAGCACCGTTTTCATTTTATCTGCGAGGTCAGCATGATTATTTACCTGGAAAAAAGTTACCAGCGGATCATTGATTTCTTTATTAATATCTATATCAGAGATGATGGCTGGCTTTGAAAAGGCAATAGCGTCATAGGTAGCTCCGCCACCGGGTCCACCTTCGAAAAGAGTGGGCTGTATCAGCGCTACTGAATGCAATAACAGCTGGATCTGATCGGGCTTTGAAATGTACCCCAGGAAAAATACGTTGTCTTCAATTCCTAAATCCCGGATTTCTTTTTTCAGCGAGTCAAAATAATCAGCGCGCCTGGAATCACCGGTATCACCTGTGCAGACAATAGCAATCCGGTCATTCGATATGGAATGTAAAATGTGCAGGGCACGGAAAGCTGTAATATGTGATTTGTGTATCCAGAACTGGTTGGAGATGATGAAATACTTATCAGGTAAGGCATACCGTTGCTTTATCTCCGTAAAATCACTGCTAAGTAATTGCCTGTTGAACAAAGGCGTAAAAGGAAGATTGGTGACTTTGGCAGTACTGTCCGGATAAAACTTTTCAATATCTTTTTTTACTGCGTATGAGTTTACAATTACATTTTTGGCGGTGTGTACAGTGTTGCCAAATTGTACTTGCCGGTGTTTAATTTCTTCAGGGGTGAAAAACTGTGTAAGATATTCATGCTGGAAATCGTAGATGTAGCCCACCCAGGGAATATCAATATCCGGGTTTACAGCCTCTATGCAGGGAATGAGCAGGTCAATACGGTGTTGCTTTACGGCTTTCTTTAAGCTTTTCTTATAGGTAACACTTTTCGCTTCCTGGCTAAACTCCTTAAATAAATTCCGGTGATCGCTGAATTGCCTGGGGGCATTATTTTTTTTATTTGCGGTTAAACTGAAATGTGACAAACTTCTTCTTACTCTATCCCTGAAGCTTAAATGATCAGGTAGTAATATGACTACCTCATATTTCTTTGTAGCAAGAATACTTCGAATGATCATCCTGAGAAAATCAATTCCACCTCCCCATCCGATAAAGCCTGCAGCATGTATGCCTATTTTCCTTTTCTGCATAACCTCAAACGGTTTCCCTGTTTTTATAATAGTCAAGAATGAGATTAGAGATGTAGGTGATCTCTTCAAAAGTCAGTTCAGGGAAGCTTGGAAGATTGATACCTCTCCAGCCTAAGTCTTCGGCTATGATATGTCGTTCATATTTACCGGAGTACATCGGCATGGTGTGGGCGGGATAAAAGAGTGGTCTTGTTTCAACGCCGGCCTTTTTAAGGACGTCCCGCAATTCGTCCCGTTCATCGGCATTTTTTACCAGGATGGAGCACATCCAATAGGAATGAAAAGCATTTTCAGCTTCGGCATGAAAAGTAACACTGCTGCCGTTAAAGACATTTTGGTATGCTTTTGCAATTTCTCTTTTTCGGGTGATGATTTCTTCCACCCTTGATAGCTGTGCCACTCCGATAGCCGCACAGATGTTTGTCATGCGGTAATTATAGCCGATCACATCGTGCCAATACTCCCGGTGCTTAGCCAGCCCTTGCCCTTTGAAATGCACCATGCGGTCGTAAAGGGTCTGGTCGTTTGTTACTACCATGCCACCTTCGCCTGTCGTGATTGTTTTATTACCGAAGAAACTGAAGGTAGAAATATCGCCAAAGGTGCCGGCATACTTGTTTTTGTATTTACTGCCAATGGCTTCTGCGCAGTCTTCTATGAGAAAAAGGTCATGCGCTTTACATATAGCAGCCAGTGTATCCATTTCACAGGGATGTCCGTACAAATGAACCGCAATCACTGCTTTGGTTTTGCTGGTGATCTTTTTCTTCACGTCTGCCGGGCTGATCTGCCAGGTTTCCGCTACTGAATCAACGAAAACGGGTGTGGCGCCGGTATAGGCGATGGCGTTTACAGATGCGATGTAGGTTAAAGTAGGTACTATCACTTCATCTCCGCTGCCAATACCCAATGCTACCAATGCCAGGTGCAGCGCAACGGTGCCGTTACAAACAGCTGCTGCATGATCCATACCTAAATAGTCAGCAAACCCCTTTTCAAATTCGGTGATGAATTTTCCTTTTGATGAAATCCAGGTAGAGTCCAAACACTCGAGCACATTTTTCTTTTCCAGTTCTCCTAAAGAAGGTCGGTAAACAGGTATTTTATAATTATTCATGGATAATTATTATCAGGATGAATGATTTTAACCGGCATTCAGCGCCCAATTAGCGCTTTATGGATTTCCGCGGCTTAATGAAATTCAGGATATACATTTACTTCTAAAAATCCCCTGAAAATCGCTTGCAAAGCTAAACATTAACATACAAATAAACGCTTTCCTGCTGTAAAAATCGCTTTGTTGAATATGTTTTTTATTATATGCAATGCTTCACGAATGCAGTGGCAAGTCTCGATTTTCAGCACCGGGCATAGAGAGGTAAGACTTTCCGTTATGGAAGGGTTATAAAAATAAACTACCGGCAATCCTGGAAGTTGCCGGTAGCTTACAGATTAATAGTATGTCCTGGTAATTATGGATGAACAGGGAGTTTTTCCTGCTGCTTCTTCCATTCTTCCAACGCCGTGATCTTCTTATTCTGTTCTATCAGGTACAACGTTAATTCCTCTACTTTCGCCAGTAACTTCTTATTCATCTCTCCTACATCTATACCTTCTTTTTCTACTTCGGCTGCAGAAGGAATGCCTTCCAGGTGCTGGTTAGAGCGCACATAGCGTTCTACTTCCGCTAAAGAAGGAAGCTGATAACTTTGATGGAATACATAATCTGCCCAACCAGCCTGGGTTACTTTTACCCGCTGGGCGGTAATGGTGCCTTTAACGGAAAGCTCCGACTGTGGAGTATATGTTCCGATGCCAACGCCAACATCGGTAATAATGAGCGTTTTTTGATTATTTGCTGTGGTACCTCCAACAAGCAGCACGGGTAGATATTTCGTGGCTCCGGGTGTCCGGTCAAATCCAATGAAGGATGCCCGTCCGCCAGACATCCCTATTTCTGCAGCAGGGCCGGTTCCGTTGGCGGTATACCAACCTTTAAACCTGCCTTGTCCTTCCCAATCGGTTGCTCCCATGCCATCAATTCTGCCAATCTGCGTAATACCTCCATAAAATTTAAAGCCCTGGGTGTTTAAAGCTGCAGGGATGCCAAACCACATATGACTATTTTCCATCCCGATGTCCCAGCCGGAAGTAGTAGCATTCAATGGGGAATTCCACAAAATAACTTTACTGCCAATGCTCCTCGTGGTAAAAGAGGGTCCGGCCAAGCCCACTGCATTGAAGCTTATATTATTGGAAGTTGCATTATTCAACAACAAGCCGTATCCCATCGTAACTAATCCATTGGCATTAATACGCATTCTCTCCGGCTGTGATGTACCACCACCGCCTATCCCTGTATGGAATGACATTTCACCGGGAGTGGTGCTGTATCCGCCACCACGAAGATCTATTTCTGCGCCGCGAAGGCTGTTAACGCTGGCCGCGCCGGCGAAAATGCTTAACGCCCCGGCACTATTATTCGTATTAATAATGTTGGTGGCGAGAAAACCAGGGATGGTTACATTTCCGGTTGCCCTTTCTATAGCCAATCCGGTTCCCAGGAAAGCACCGGTGTTTGAATACCGGAATATTCTGAAGTCGGCCCCCGCATCAGAAGCCCCCTCAGCCCCAATAAAGGCTTGGGTCCATCTGAGATTAGCAGGCGTATTGCCGTCGCCGGTGAACATATGGAAGTGGGCCGTTCCTGTGGCACTTGTACCCGCCGTTGTTTTCAAGGTGTTAGATTGCGCTGTTCCGGAAATGTAAAAATTTGACGAAGGCTGCAGCGTAGTCTGATTGTTAATATAGGTTTGCGCGTGACCTATAGACACGATACCTGTTAGCAATAACAGCGATGATAATGTTTTCATAGATTAAATCAGGGATGGGTTAATCGTTAAATCCGGTACTTTAATTTTTCAGGTGACCGGTGTCGTCCGAAGTTAATAAATGATTCAGATATTGCAAACTTCAAAAAGCTGCTGGGATCAAATGAAAAACGCCCAATTCCAGTTATACTGCAATTGGGCGTTGATGTGGTAGCCTCGTCAAGAATCGAACTTGAATCTGGAGCTTCGGAAACTCTTATACTATCCATTGTACTACGAGGCCATAAAACTCGCGCAAATCTACATTTTCTAATGTAGAATCCCAAATTGCATTAAAGATTGATATTACTTTTAAAGATTTTTACGGCAATAGCCAGCAGGATCACCCCGAAAAATTTACGGAGGACCATCAGCCCGGCCTTGCCCAGCAAGCGTTCTATATAGTTCAGGCTACGGAGCACGAGGTATATGATCACCAGGTTGAGGCAGATGCCTGCCAGGATATTATATTGTCCGAAGTTGGCCTTGAGCGACATAATCGTGGTCAGGGTACCGGATCCGGCGATCAGCGGAAAGGCTATAGGTACCACGCTGCCGGCTTTGGCATCAGGGTCTGTTTTAAAAAACTCCAGCCCCAGGATCATTTCCAGCCCGATTACAAATATTACGATAGAACCCGCTACAGCAAAGGAGTGTACGTCTACGCTCAAAAGTTTAAGGAAAGGTTCCCCTACCAGCAGGAATAGAATCATCAGGAAACCCGATGCCAGCGTGGCTTTGCCGGCATCTATATGTCCGAGCTTTTCCTTCAGGGACACCAGTACCGGGATAGAGCCAACAATATCAATCACTGCAAATAACGTAAAGGTAATGGCCAGAATTTGGTCGATGCTGAACATGAATGCTATTTTGTGTAAATATAGGGAGATTGATGAACGTTTTTATCCTGGCCGCTTTCTGCTTATATTTGTTTTAATTACGTTTAGTATGACAGAGGATATCATCATTCAGATCAGTAATAAGATCAAAGAAAAGAGAAAGGCAAAAGGAATTACCATCCAGGAGCTGGCCGACAGGGCCGAGGTGAGTAAAGGGCTGATATCCCAGATAGAGAATAACAGAACAGTACCCTCCCTGCTGGTACTCATTAATATTATCAAGGCCCTCCGGCTGGATATGAACGAGTTCTTCAACGAAATCGATCAGCAAACCCAAAGCGCAAAAGTCATCATCAAACAAAAAGCCGCCTACCAGGAGTTTGAAAAAGAACCCGCCAAAGGATTTGTTTATAAAAGGGTGCTCACCAAAAATGTAAAGAATTTCCCGGTAGATATCGTGCTGCTGGAACTGAAAAAAGGCGCCCACCGCTCACAGACAGTAAAAACTGATGCCTATGAGTATAAATATATTATCAAAGGCACCGTTGAATACCTCATCGATAACGAAAAATACGTGCTGGAAGAAGGCGACTCCCTCTTCTTCGACGGCCGCCTCGGACACAAACCCCGCAACATAGGCCAGGACAATGCACAGATCCTGGTCGTATATTTCTTCCTCGACAACGACAAATAAGGATTACAAATACTTAACATTAAATTTAGTATAGGTTAACATTCCGGTCACATAGGATTTTGAGCTTTGCATGTAAAATAAAATTATCCAAACCTACATTTACATGCAATCAAATCTACATCGGGCGCTCAAAAGGCAGCTATGCGCCATGTTATTGCTGCTGTTTATCACCCTATCTGTACATGCCCAGCAGGCAGTTACAGGAAAAGTTATTGCAGGCGACGACCGCCAGCCGGTAATAGGAGCTACAGTTAAAGTAAAAGGCGCCAACCGCGGCGCTGTTACCGACGCCTCCGGCAGCTTCACTATCTCCGCCACCAGCACCGATGTACTCCAGGTCAGCTTTATTGGCTTCCTCCCTGAACAGTACGCACTGAAAGGCGCTTCAGATGTAACTATCATCCTTCAGCCGGATAAAAAGGCCCTCGACGAAGTGGTGGTAACGGCCCTGGGTATACGAAAAGAAGTAAAACGGGTAGGTTATGCTGTACAGGAAGTAAAAGGAGCGGACCTGATCAAAGCCAGAGAACCCAACCCGGTAAATGGTTTGGCTGGTAAGGTAGCCGGTCTCACCGTAGGCGCTTCTGCTGAATTGCTGTCGGCCCCGCTGGTATTGCTCCGCGGTAATAATATAGGTTTGTATGTAGTAGATGGCGTACCCATTAATTCTGATACCTGGAATATTTCTCCCGATGATATTGAAAGCTATACCGTACTGAAAGGGGTAACTGCTTCCGCATTATATGGCTCCCGTGGCCTCAATGGCGCCATCATGATCACCACCAAAAAAGGAACAAAAGATAAGCGCGGCCTTTCTATTGATTTTAACTCCAGTACCATGTTCGAAAAAGGATTCAATGCCATCCCAAAAGTACAGGATGAATACGGTCCCGGCGATCATGGTAAATATGCTTTTGTAGATGGTAAAGGTGGTGGAACCAACGATGGCGACTACGACGTGTGGGGCCCTAAATTCGAAGGGCAGCTCATCCCTCAGTACGATAGCCCGGTAGACCCGGCAACAGGTAAACGTACCGGCACACCATGGATTGCCCGCGGTAAAAACAACCTGCAACGCTTCCTGCAAACAGGTATGCTGAGCACCAACAACATCGCGGTATCTTCCCACACAGAAAAAGCCGATCTGCGCTTCTCCCTGTCGCATTCCTATCAGAAAGGAATTGTTCCCAACACCTCATTGAACATTACCAATTTCAATATCTCCGCAGGTTATAACTTCAACCCCCGGTTACGACTGGATGCCTACATGAACTATAACCGCCAGTATTCCAACAATTTCCCGGATGTAACCTATGGCCCCAACAGTATCATCTATAACACCCTGATATGGGCGGGCGCCGACTGGAGCATGGACGATATGCGCAACTACTGGCAGCCAGGCAAAGAAGGTATCCAATCTATTTACGCGGAATATCAACGTTATCATAACCCCTGGTTCATGACCTACGAATGGTTACGCGGCCACTATAAAACAGACGTAAACGGGTATGCAAAACTGAACTATAAGTTCAGCGATAAGCTGGAACTGCTCGCCCGCACACAAATCACTACCTACGACCTGATGAGGAATGAAAAAGTGCCTTTCTCCGCACACCCTTATGGTCGTGAAGAAGGAAAAGGCGATTACCGGGAAGACAAACGCAGCATGTTTGAAAACAACACCGATGTACTGTTGTCTTACACCAATGCCTTTCCCCATAAAATAGGCATCCACGCTTCTGTAGGCGGTAATGCACGTTCTTACAGGTATAACTCCAGCTACGTGTCTACCGGTTACCTCAATGCGCCGGGATGGTACGGATTTGCCAACAGCCGCGATCCATTGTTTGCTACCAACTACTACGCACCTATGCTGGTATTGAGCGCTTATGGTTATATAGATATAGACCTGGGGAAATATGCTACCATCTCCCTCACAGACCGTATCGATAAAGCCTCTAACCTGCCCATACAAAATAACGTATACTCTTATCCATCTGTTGCAGTCAGCACCGTATTGTCGGATTATATCCAGCTGCCGGAAGTGGTTTCCTTCCTGAAGCTGCGCGGCTCCTATGCTAACGTAAAAGGCGGCTTTACGCAGGCCACCATCGGCGCTACACCGCTGGCTACCTACCCGCTCGGATATGGTTCTGAATACCAGTCGTCTTATGACGGCCCTATCTACAATACTTCTTTCTATAATGTGGCCCCGGTTTACCAGAACCAGGCAGGCGCCTATATTTCACAAACGATCGCTAATCCCGACCTGAAACCATTTGCCAGCAAGGTGGTGGAAACAGGCGTGGATATCCGTTTCCTGAAAAATCGTATAGGCATAGACGGTACCTATTTCACCAGTGAGAATGGCCCGCAGATCTACGATGTAATTATTCCAAGTGCAACCGGCTATGCAAAGAACCGTATCAATGGCGTAAACACCCGTAAAACAGGCTACGAGGTATCACTGAATGGCAGTCCGCTCAGAAACCCGAATGGTCTTAACTGGAACGTAACCGCCAACTGGTCTACCTTTCAGGAAAAGTATACTAAGATCTACGACGGGGAAGATAAGCTGAACGCCTTTGTAGGCGTGGGCGACCGGGTAGATAAAATCTACGGTACCACTTTCGTGAGAGCAGCCGACGGACAAATCATTAACGGTTCGGATGGCCGCCCGGTGGTGAATCCAACACAGCAGTTCCTCGGTAACGCCAGCGCCGATTGGGTTTGGGGTATCAACAATAGTTTCAGTTATAAGGGCATCAGCCTCAGCTTCCAGTTCGATGGCCGCGTAGGTGGAAACATGATCGATTATATCCAGCAGCAAACTTTCCGTGGCGGACGTAATATCCTTACCACAGAAGGCGCAATGGGAGAGGCTCGCTACCAGGATTATAAAGGTGTAAAATCTTACCTGGGCCAGGGCGTAGTGGTGAGCAACAACGTACCTATCCAGTATGATAACAACGGTAATGTTACCAACTACGATAAGCTGAAGTATGAAGGCAATACCACCAAAACATTCCTGCAGGATTATATCAGCGTATACTACAGAACCAACGAAGCTAACCTGATCAGCAAAACATTTGCAAAACTCCGTGAGGTAACCATCGGTTATGCACTGCCGCAAACCATACTGAGAGGCACTTTTATCAGATCAGCCAATATATCTTTTGTAGGCAGGAACCTGCTCTATTTTGCAAAGAACAAAGATGTGGATCTCGATCAGTATCCGGGTGCGGACCAGGGTGCTTCTACCCTGCAAACACCTACTACGAAGAGATATGGCTTTAATATCAATCTCAGCTTCTGATCTGTCACTTTAAAACAATGTATTGTATGAAATCTTTCAAAATATTAACCTTCCTTGCTTTAACAGGTGCTGTACTCAGCAGCTGTAACAAGAAGTACGATGACTATGCCATCAACAGCAACAAGCCTGCACAAACGCCTCCCAGCCTGGTATTGGGCGGTGTACTGGCAGATATGAATACAGATAAACCATGGAGCAATGTGATGCGCTGGAACCAGTTCGATTGCTGTAATTACAACTATTACGGCGATCAGCGTTACGACTGGGGTGGTGCAGACCTCAACAGTTATTACAGCATGACCAACGTGCAGAAAATGGAAGTGGAAGCTACCCGTTTAGGCGGACAGGCAGTGAATCCATATTCTGCTTTGGGTAAGTTTTTCCGGGCCTGGTTCTTTTATCGTATGACCAACCTGGTAGGGGATTTACCAATGAAAGATGCCCTACAGGGGAAAGATAACCTGACGCCGGCATATGATGAACAGAAGAAAGTGTTTGTTCAGATCCTGCAATGGCTCGATGAAGCCAACACACAGCTGGGACAGCAGATTGCCAACCCGGATAAAAGCAATACCGCCGAAGGACAGTTGCTGAAAGGTGATTTTTATTATGGCAATGACCTCGGCAAATGGCAGCGCGCTGTAAACACTTTCCGTTTACGGGTGCTCATCACTTTAAGTAAGAAAACAGCCGATGCTGATCTGAAAGTAGCCCAGCAGTTTAAAGATATTGTTAGCAATCCTGCTAAATATCCGCTGATGGAATCGGCCGATCAGAACCTGCAATTTATCTACAACAACATCAACAAGTATCCATCCAACCCGGATAACCTGGGTTTTGATGCTACGAGGTATAATATGTCTGCCACCTACCTGAATACACTGGTAGCGCTCAATGATCCGCGGGCATATATAACCGCAGAACCAGCCACAGAACAGGTGAATAAGCTGGGTAAGTCACCAGCTGATATCACTGCTTATGTGGGCGCCGCTTCCGGTGAAAGCCTGGATAACATGTCTTCAAAAATGTCTGATGTAAATAATGCAGTATATTCCGTTCGAAGCCGCAGCCGCTATTACAGCAGCTATGCCGCTGAGCCGGGCGTATTGCTTGGTTTTCCGGAGTTATGCTTTAACCTGGCCGAAGCGGCCAACCGTGGCTGGATTCAGGCAGATGCAGAAGCCTGGTATAAAAAAGGAATCAAAGCCTCTCTCAGCTTTTATAGCATTCCGGCCGAAGCTGCCGGCTCCATCATTAAAACGTATGGTGGTCAACGTTATGAAGTACCATTCGATTTTGAAAATAGCTATTATAAACAAGCGAACGTGCAATACAAAGGCAACAATGCACAGGGACTTGCGCAAATCCTGACCCAGAAATACCTCGCCTTTTTTGAAAACTCCGGCTGGGAAGCTTATATCAACTGGAGAAGAACCGGTATCCCCACTTTCAGCGTAGGCTCCGGTACGGGCAACAGCGGCATTATCCCCAAACGTTTCAAGTATCCTGATTCCGACCGCTCTTCCAATACCATCAACTGGACCGCCTCCCTGAAAAACCAGTTTGGCGGTACCACAGATGACATCAACGCGGATATGTGGCTGCTGAAATAGGAGTGTGACGCGGATTTTGTCTTTCTCGCTGATTACGCTGATTATACTGATTAGTTTGATTTTTACTTTTGGATTTTTTTAGATTTTTAGATTAATAATTTAGGGAGATGAAAGCGAATATATTCGCTTCTATTTCCCTTAATCCTTTAAAATCCAAAAGTAAAAATCAAACTAATCAGTATAATCAGCGTAATCAGCGAGAAAGACAAAATTCGCACCTGTGTTTAATAATACTTAACATTAAGGTTAGCATTTGTTAACAATGGGTTTACATTGGACCCGCACCTTTGTCCCAAACCATTTGTTTACGATGTTGAATATTACCTGGATACAGAAGCGGTTGCAACAGGCGCATCATCTTACATTTTCATTGTATGCAGCCCTGGTGGCCTTTGGTACTTATTCCTGCATGTATGCTTTCCGTAAGCCTTTTACGGCGGGGATTTTCGAGGGCGTTACTTTCCTGGGTATTGATTACAAGATCTGGTTGGTAATTACCCAAACAATTGGTTATGCCTGCAGTAAATTTTATGGTATCCGTTTTATTGCGGAAATGAGGGGGAACAAGCGCGCGCAGAGTATTATGGTGTTGATAGGGATAGCGTGGATAGCGCTGTTTTGTTTTGCGGTGGTACCGGCGCCTTATAATATCGTATTTCTTTTTCTCAATGGGTTTCCGCTGGGCATGATCTGGGGGCTGGTGTTCAGTTACCTGGAAGGCCGGCGCAGCACAGAGTTTATGGGTGCGGTGTTGTCTGTCAGCTTTATTTTTTCTTCCGGATTTGTAAAGTCGGTAGGTAAAATGACGGTGGTGAACTGGCATGTAACAGAGTATTGGATGCCTTTTATCACGGGCCTTATTTTTATAGTGCCTATCATGATCTGCATATTGCTGCTGGAACAGATACCGTCTCCTACAGCAGCAGATGAGCAATTGAGAACACGCCGCGCGCCTATGAATAAACCGGAGAGAAAGGCGTTTCTCCAGGCTTTTTTACCGGGGCTGGTGCTATTGATTGCCAGCTATGTGTTGCTCACCGTATTAAGGGATATGCGGGATAATTTTGCGGCAGATATCTGGAAAGATCTTGGTTATGGGGCCCAGGCGGGCATCTTCACCCAAACCGAAATTCCTGTGTCAGTGGCTATCATTGTGATTATGGGGTTGCTGGTATTTGTGAAGAATAATTTCCATGCCTTTATGCTGAATCACTTTATTGTGATCACGGGATTTCTGGCGGCATTGATCAGTACCCTGTTATACAAGCAGCACCGGCTTGACCCGGTATGGTGGATGACTTTAACCGGATTGGGTCTGTATATGGGTTATATTCCGTTTAACTGTATTTTCTTTGAACGCCTTATCGCAGTGTTTAAATACGTCAGCAATGTGGGCTTTATCATTTATGTGGCCGATTCTTTTGGCTACCTGGGAAGTGTGCTGGTGATGCTGTTTAAAAACTTCAGCGGCATGGCTTTGTCGTGGAGCCAGTTTTTTATGGATGCAGTACTGGGTGTATCCGTTACCGGCATAGTAATGATGATAGCCTCTGCCTGGTATTTTAAAAAAAGATATGAATCAGTGAACAATAAAGGTACTTCAAACCTCGGGGGAGAAGTACAGATTGCAGCCTGACCAATGGCGGGGATGCATAAAAAAACGGCAAATCGTGCATGCTGAATGCGCAATTTGCCGTTCGTTTTTATAACAGGAATTTAATTCGCTTTGGCGTCTGTCGCGTCAGCTTTAGTTCCTTTTTTGCCTGGTTCATCTTTGGCATCTTTAAATTCACGTATGCCGCTACCCAAACCACGCATCAGCTCAGGTATCTTCTTACCACCAAACAATAACAATACTACTAATGCTATCAGCAGTAATTCTTTGATACCTATTTCCTGCAAAAACAAAAGCGGGATGTTCAGAAAAGATGTTGTCATTATAACAGATTTTATTATGTGCTTTTATATACGGTATATGCAAACATAAAGTTAGCACGAATTACCAGTTTTTTTGTTTTTTAGGAAGATATTTAAAAATATTAATATAATTGGCTTAAAGACAGTTGTTTACAGATTAGAAAATATCACTTTTACCTCCCCGTTCTCCACTTGCAAATGCGAAATATGCCCATAATCCACCGAAATATCGAACGCATCCACGAGCGGCGTATCGGTCACATGCGCCACTATACAGCGGATCACCCCGCCGTGTGTAATTAACACGGTATCCCTTCCGGTGGCGGTTATTTCTTCCAAAACCTGTATACTACGGTTATATAATTCTTCATAGCTTTCCCCGCCCGGAATGTGCTCAAATACTACGTTATCGGCCCACTTGCTTAACGCATTTTTGCTGATGTTATCCCAGGGCAACATTTCCCAGTTGCCAAAATTCATTTCCTTTAGCCGGTCGTCTTTAATGTAATGGCTGCCATACAAGGCGGCTGCCAGCTTTTCACAACGCTGCAAAGGGCTGGTGTATACATCTACAGGGCCGGCTGGCAGGAGTGGCTTTATACGGGCTGCTTCGGTATCAAAACTGCCTGCTACATCCACGTCCGAGGCGCCATAACAAATACCACTTTCTATTGCCGGTGTGGTATGCCGGATCAGATATATTTCCATGTAAGAATACAAAAGCATAAATAAATAACAGTTTCCGATACCTGCTGTACGGCGCCCAGGCAATCGCCGGTATAGCCGCCTATCCATTTCTGCATGAGCCGCACCATATACCAGCGGGCCAGTAGCAGGGTGGGGAGGGTAAGCAGCAGGGTATAGTTATGCAGGTAAATCATGGCTGCAATAAAAGGAATAAAACCCCATATGGCGGCTATTCCCAGGTCCGGTAAAGAAATGCCCTGGGCAATGGGCTTCGCTTTGCTGTCTTCGTTTTCACGGACATATTTGTGGGTATACACCACCGTTACCGCAACAAAGCGGCTCAGTGGCTGCGCACTTGCAATCGTGAGCATTACTTTATAAAGCGACAGTTCGCGGAGCGACAGGTATTTAAGAGTCATGATCAGCAACAGCCCCAGCATCCCGTAAGTGCCAATGCGGCTGTCTTTCATGATCTCCAGGATCTTCTCTTTGGTCCAACCGCCGCCAAAACCATCACACATGTCGGCAAATCCGTCTTCATGAAAAGCGCCGGTTACCCATACGCCCACAATGATCGCCAGCAAAATGCTCACCATTGGCGGAGCAATGCCCCCCAGGATGTACAATACGCCTATCATAATTGCGCCGGTTATCCATCCTATCAACGGGAGATAGCGGGTAGCTTTGCTGAGCATCTCCGGGGAGTAGGGGATATTAACGGGAACGTGTATACGCGTATAATACATGATAGCGGTTAGCAATAGCTGCCACTGTTTTTTCATATCGTACGGTTTGATACCTGCGCACTGTTAAAACTGGCCATTTCTTCCAAAAAAGCGACCGCACTTCGAATCAGCGGGATTGCCAGGGCCGCGCCGGTGCCTTCTCCCAAACGCATGTCCATTTGTAATAACGGCGTTACTTCAAGATGCTGCAGCATGGCTTTATGCCCTTTTTCTTCGGAGCAATGGGCGAAGATGCAATAGTCTTTCACCGCAGGTTGCATTTTTACGGCTGCCAGCAAAGCGGCGGTTACAATAAAGCCATCTATTACTATCAGCATTTTCAAGGCAGCAGCCTGCTGGATGGCGCCGCAGATCATGGCAATTTCAAAGCCGCCAAATGTAGCGAGGGCCTGCTCCGGCGATGCCGGCGAGGCATGTTTAGCCATTACCTGTTGCAGAATAGCTCTTTTTTGCGCCAGTTGCTGCGTGTTGCTGCCGGTGCCGGCGCCGGTACATTCGGCCACCGCTATCCCGGTAAAGTGGCTCATCAGCAACGATGCCGCGGAGGTATTACCGATGCCCATTTCTCCAAAACCAACCACATTGCAACCTTTTTCATGGAGCAGCTTTACCTCGGCGGCGCCTGCCTGCATGGCCAGTTTACATTGGTCCAGCGACATGGCCGGCATATGCAAAAAGTTTTGCGTACCCATACCCATCTTACGGTCTTTCAATTGCGGATGCGGCGCAAACTCATGGTTTACCCCGGCATCTACTACTGTCAGGTCTAGTTGATGCTGCCTGCAAAACACGTTGATGGCTGCGCCGCCATTCAGAAAATTATACACCATCTGCGCGGTAACGGCTTGTGGAAAAGGATTTACCTGTCCATCTGCAGCGATGCCATGATCGCCTGCAAATACAATGATAGCCGGGTTCTTCACGGAAGGCGCCAGCGTATTTTGCACCAGGCCGGCCTGCAAGGCAATTTGTTCCAGTCTGCCGAGTGATCCGGGCGGCTTGGTCTTCTGATCTATCTTGTCCTGTAAGGCAGTTCTCAGCTCGGGTGATACAGGTGTTATCCGGATATCATTCATCATGAGGAATTTTTTTACGCGTCTTTTTTAATTACAACCGGAATGCCGGAAACCATCAGGGTAACGGTGCCGGCTATACGGGCAATGTACTGGTTCACCCAGCCCTGTAAGTCTGTAAACTTGCGCCCCGCTTCCGTTTCGGCATGCACGCCCATTCCAATTTCATTGGTCACAATAATAAAAGTACCCGCTTTCTGGTGAAGTGCGTGTATTTCTGCCTGGATGGCCTGGAGGGTATTATCGGTATGGTAATGATGTTCAGTAAAGAAGTTGGTGAGCCACAGGGTAATACAGTCGATCACTACGGTATGGCCGTCCAGCGGGAGCCGGCTTACATACAGCTCTTCTTCATAGTTCACCCATGCGGATCCTCTTTCTGCTTTATGCCGTTGTATGCGTTGTGCAAAATCATCGTCCCATACTTTGGCGGTAGCCACATATACCGGGTGAGCGCTTTGTGATAAGGCCAGCTCCTGTGCGTACCTGCTTTTACCCGAACGGGCGCCGCCTGTAATTAAGTGAAGCATAGAAAAGCTTTTAGCCTTTCCCGGGGCTGGCTTTCTATAAAAGCCAGCCACCGGAAGTTATTAGTTAAATAACGGCATTGCCGGAAAGAAGAAGCCCATGAAGTTCACGCTTTTCTTCAGGCTGCCGCTGCTGGCATCATAGATGTACAGCGTATTATCTTTATAGTTATCGCCGTAACCGGATTTTACGTCAGTTACTATGATGGTATTGTTACCTGGATTATATCTTACACCTGCGCCATACATTTCACGGCCGGTCGGAATGGTTACAAACGGCGTATTCAGGGAGTTAGGGTTCCCTACTGCATATTTGTATACTTCCCTGCCACCGGCGCCCCAGGCATTGGTTTTGCCAATGAATACGGCGTTTTCAATAGTTGATGCGCTGAGCATACCTGCATTCCATGCGCCCCATGCGCCATATACGGGGAACGGAACGGTAACGGTATCTATTTTCAGGTTGTTGGCATTAATAGCAAACAGCATGTTATTGCGGGCGGCCCAAACGGTACCATCCGGTGTGCGGGTGAAACCTACATCGGCAGGACCTAATACTTTTGACACGCTTAAATCGGTTTTGTTCAATGCCACCATACCCTGTGATTCCGACATAACGATGATGTAGCCTTCTGCTGCTACCATACCACCTACCTGTCCGGTTACGCCGGCCAGTTTACTGCCCAGGGCCAGTGTTTGCAGATTTACGGGGTATACACCATCCGCAGTGCTTATTAAACCGGTATTGCTGTTCACGCCGCAGAAGGCATTGGCAAAAGCCGGCAGCTGATCAATGCGGCCGGTTTCTTTCATGGTGCCGGGATCTGCTACCACAAAGGCGCCTTCTTTGGATACGAGGTACATTTTATTGTTGTAAATGGCGCCGTAGTCGGTGGTGCCGCCGAGTTGTTTGCCGGGGTTATTGCGTTTAAAAACGTACTGGTAAACGGAATCTTCCCCATTGCGGTAAAAATTCACATCGCCGCTTTCCTTACCATACTGGCCTTCATTTACCAGGAAAAAACCATTTTCAAATTTGCCCAGCACCTTGATGCGGTAATAGTAGGTGGCGAGTGCGTTACCGGAAATTATTTTATAAGAGATGGTATAATCACCCCTTTCTGCTGCGGTGAAAGTATAGGTAGAATCGGTGCTTACCTGTACGCCATTTACCAGCCAGAGAAAAGTAGGGTTCTTCACCTCTGCCAGTTGCGGGCTTAACACCCGGGTGTCGCCAATATAGATGGTGTCTTTGCCGTCTTTTAAGCCCGGAGCTACAATCTGTGGTACAATTACTTCTGCCTCATTATCTTTGGAACAGGAGGCTAATCCTGCAATAGCGAATACTGCTGCAATAAAGGAAACCTGAAATTTGCGTGAAATGCTGCGCATGTGTTGTGATTTATTTTCGTATGTCTTGTTTTCGTATGGGTATTACAGTTAAACTGTAGCCAGGGTGCTAATACAGAAATGCTATGCAGAAGAGAGAAATAGTGAATCCCTATAATAATTTAGAGATTTAGAGTCAGACAAATGTGTTCATCTGCCTGAGCCCAAATCTCTAAAAAACAAATGTAAAAATATTATTGAGCAAAACGCAATCTGCGTTTAACCAGTTCGAAGCTGCCAAAGAAAATGCCTGCTGTAAACGATATTGCCTACCAGCACATACCACATGTAAGGGATCGCCTGGATATAGCAGCTGGCTAATCCGGCGGCATCTTTGGTGTACGGTAATCCGGTGAGCAGGTTGGTAGAACCGCTTACCCACACGCCGAAGTTGGACACCAGGAAGTGCAGCAGCGCTGCGCCTGCAGAACCCATCAGGATGTTGGCCACGCTTGCTTTCTTGATTAAAAGCTGACCCAGTAATACGATCAGCACAAAGCTGGCGTAGTTCCATACCCAGCCCCTGTACAGCAAGCCTTCTGCATATTGCTTATGGAAAACCTGCATCAGGATAATGTCGCTCACAAACAGCGTCAATAAAGGAAAGGCGTATGATTTCCACTTCTGCGAAAAAGAAGCGCCGCCAAATAAAGCCATTGCGCCTACCGGCGTAAACATGGCGATTGGTTGCATGGTGGCATCTGATCCCAACACGATACGTATTACACCAGCTGCCAGTATAAACAGCAGCAGTACGCCAAACCGTGGATTAAGATTCTTTAAAGACATTATGTTGGTTTTAATGTTTACAAATTAAATACAATACCGGTATTAAAATTGAACCGGCGTGAATTATAACCCGAGATATCAAAATACTGATAATCTGTAATATTTCTGAAACCGGCGAAAATTTTAAGCAAGTTACCAAATTTATATTCACCATATAAATCCAGGGTATAATAATCCCCCATCGGTTTGGCGCCTTCAAACCGCTTATCTATGTATTTACCGGTGGCCGCCACGTACAGCGACCGGGTTGCCTGGTAGCCTAAAGTGGCGTTCACCGCGTGTTTGGGTATCCGGTACAGGTTGTAGTAGGAAGAATCCTTGCCGTTCTGGTTCACCGTAACACGGCCATCCACATAGGCGTAATTGGCGGTTAGCTGCAGGGTCCTGGTAATTCTCCAGGTAGCTTCCACTTCAGCGCCATATGCCTTTTGTTTATTGGCATTACGGTACTGGCTGAAAAAGGTGACAGGATCAAAATAAAAGATCACCAGGTCGCGGGTATTACGGGCAAAACCGGTTACCCGGAAATCTATTTTGCCATCAGCCACATTGGCCTGGTAGCCGGCTTCGTAATTGGTAGTGGTTTCCGGCTTCAGATCCCGGTTGCCATAGCCATTTGCATACAGCTGGTATAAAGTTGGAACGCTGTAGGCAGAAGATATATTGATAAATACCTTATGATTCGGATTAATCAGATAAGATGGATTAATGGAGAAGGTTTCGTTATTACCATACAGGTTGTGATGATTAAACCGGCCGCCCACTTCGAGATTAAAGCCACCCATGTTACGCAGCAGGAATGAGGCGTATACGCTGATCTGGCTGGTGTGCGAGCTATCCGGCGATAACGTGGTGTTAACGATCCCCGGCATGAAGGTGCTTTCCAGGAAGTCTTTTTGATCGGTGGCGGAACGGTTATAGGCGGCGCCTCCGATCAGCCTGATCCGGCTGCTCAGGTCCAGGTTCACATAACTTTCCACCTGGTGGGTGTTGGCGGTAAACAGGGAGCTGTCGTACCGGGCATAAGCGCCCACGCCTACATAGCCGGAATCGTTTAAAATATCCCGTTTGGTATGCTGGTAGCTGTATAATACATGCCAGGAGCCGTTTTTAAAGCGGTATTCACTGTTAAACCCGTTGAGCAGGTACTTTGATTTGCCGTTATAATCCGTTTCGTCTTTATAGCCGCCTTCATCGAGGTCGTGGCGGTAATTGCTGTAGTTCAGCAGGTAGCCGAAGTTCCAGCGTTTTCCTGCTGCCAGACCCAGTTTGGCAAAAACGCTGTTTTGCCGGAAGCCGTCTTTATCAAATCCGGCTTTATAGGTAGAGTCATAAGCATCGGAGAAGCCCCTGGTTTTTTCGTGTTTATAGCTTACCAGGTAAGAGAAGCGGTTAACATTGCCATGCACATTTACATTGCCCTGGAAATCGTGATAGCTGCCATAGCTGGCACTGGCGCCTACACCAAACTTTTTACTGCCGGTTTTGCGGGTAATGATGTTGATCACGCCTGCTACTGCATTGGAGCCGTACAGGGTGGACTGGCTGCCCCGGAGTATTTCTATCCGTTCTACCTGGTCGGGGGAAATGAAGTTGAGATCAAAGGTATTATTGATCTGGGAGGCGTCGCTTACCGGCAGCCCGTCCACAAGGATCAGGGTATTACCGTTGGAGGCCCCACGCATATACACATTGGGTACTGTACCCGGGTTGTTTTCAGCACCGTTGATGATCAGGCCGGTTTGCTGGTTGAGGATGCCGGCAATGCTTCTGCCGCTATTGCGCTCCAGGTATTCGTGTGAAAGGATGGTAACCACCTTGCCGGTTTCCCCGGCCTTTTGCGGACCTTTAGCGGCGGTAACGGTAATTTCATTCAGCTGGCTGATACGGCTGGTATCCTGTGCGGCAGCAGCAGTATACAGCGCGGTAGATAAAAATAAGGAAGTGTAAAGTTTTAATTGCATCCGCGAAATATTAGTTGAAGGTTTATCAAAATAAAAATGCAGCTGGGACAAAGGTTAGGTTACTTTATCTCCGCTGCATTTTCAAAGGTAAATTGCCTGGGGCAATTTACTTATCCCGGCATCCGGGAAATATATTTATCCATTTCTTTGATCTGGCTTACGATCTGCGCAGTGGTAGGCTTTTGAGCTTTGGCCCTGCGGAAATATTCCTTGGCAGATTTGAAGTCGCGGCGGCTCATGGCAATAGAAGCCAGTGTTAACAGGGCTGCTGCCGTGTTTTCCTTATCCGGCAAGCCTTTCCGCATCGCAATTTTCAGGTTCTGATCGGCTGTTTTCAGGTCATTTTTCTGATAGGCGATAGTGCCCAGCTGAAAATACTGCATCCCCTCGTATTCTTTCATCGGGCTGCCGGAGTTAATGCTCTGGCGGATGGTGGATTCAGCTTTATCAAGATCATTGGAATACATGGCCATGTTGCTTTGCATAAAATAGTACACAGAGCGGATGGGTTTGTACAACAGTTTCGGGAACTTTACCTGGTTCATCAGGGCGGTGGCCCTTTCAATGTCGCCGGCTTCCACGGCTTCCTGTACCATTCTCATGGGACCAAACATCACATGTGTTACCAAGCATACCAGTGCCAGCACCAGCACAATGGTGGCTTCCCACCAGCCAACAGTAAGGCCCAGCGCAATACCACCTGCCAGTAAAATAATACCGATCGGGAGGCGATATAGAATAAAAAAATTAAATGCTTTCATGAAAAAACAGTTCGTAAATCACTAATAGAGGGTGCAAAGATAAATAAAAAAAACACCTCATGGGTTTTCATTTCCGGCGTTTCAGATTCGCCATGGCGATGGCGCTTAATATGATGGCCACCCCCAGTATCTGCAGGGGCGATACGGATTCATGGAGGAAAATGGTGGCGGCCAGCATGGCCACGGGCAACTCGGCAGCGCTGAGAATGGCGCCCAGCGATACCCCCGTTTGCGGCATCCCCTTCGAAAAAAGGAAGGGAGGCAGCACGGTACCAAAAAGTGAAAGGGGAATGCCCCAGATCCACAGGCTGGTGCCGGTAAACCGGCCGTTAAACAGGTACACAGGGGGGAAGATCAGGCTGATGAGTACAAATGCGCCGGTAACGATCCAGGCGCTTTTCAGCACTGGTCCCAGCGATGCCGCTACCCGGCCGCTTACTACTATAAATACCGTGTAACACATGGCCGCCAGCAAACCGAAGCCAATACCTTTCCAGCTCAGCGCGGTTTCAGCGTGGTTAAATACGCCTCCTGCCAGGAGAGTGCCGCCAAGAATAAAAAATACCGCCAGCCATTGTACCGGAGAAGGCCGCTTCTTATAAATGATCCATTCCGCCAGCATACTCATCCAGGTGAACTGCATCAGTAATATGATAGCGATGCTCGCCGGAATATATTGTACACTCTGATAATAAGTAATGCTTACCAATCCTGTGGAACTGCCCAGGATAAAGCAGGTACGGGCATCTCTGTTAGCTAAGCCCACTGTTTTTTTGCCGGAAAATGCCTGGATGATCCATAACGCGAGCATCCCGAAGCCCGCCTGCACGCTGCATAATTCGCCTAGTGTATATCCTTGCTGATAGCCTGATTTAACGATCGTTGATAATATCCCAAAGCTGCATGCGCCAAGCAGCACAAGCAGTATGCCTTTCCACATAAGAATTGTTTTAGTGCTGCGAATGTATGCGAATTTAGCGGGGCCATCGCCTCCGCTAAATGAGGCTATTTCTTTTTTTCAAGATTCGGTAACAAACCGGTCAGGAGCCCTATTAAAGGAAGATAGGCGCAAACCTGGTATACGTAGGAAATACTGGTGGCATCTGCCAGGCGGCCCAGCAGGGCGGAGCCTACGCCGGCCATACCAAAAGCGAGACCAAAAAATAATCCTGCAATCATGCCCACTTTACCTGGTACCAGTTCCTGTGCATAAACAAGGATGGCAGAGAAAGCGGAAGAGAGTATAACGCCAATGAATACACTAAGTACTGCTGTCCAGAACAGGGTGGCATGTGGCAGCAATAATGAAAATGGCGCCACACCCAGGATGGAGATCCAGATCACATATTTACGCCCGATCCGGTCGCCAACAGGGCCGCCGATAAAGGTGCCTGCCGCTACGGCAAACAGGAAGATGAACAGGTACACCTGCGAAGCCTGCGTGGAAATATGGAAGCGGTCCATCAGGTAAAAAGTATAGTAGCTGGTCATACTGGCCATGTAAAAGTATTTGGAGAAGATCAGCACCAGCAGGATGCCCAGTGAAAATATCACAGTGGAATTGGATAGTTTCGGCCTGTTCAGGTCCAGTGCAGCTTTTTTCGGTTTAATACGATGTGTATTGGAAAGATACCATTTGCTGATGTTCAGCATTACCACAATCGCGAGCAAGGCGGCTATGGAAAACCAGATGACATGAAACTGGCCGAAAGGAACAATCACCATTGCTGCGAGTAGCGGTCCAAGCGAACTACCGGCGTTACCGCCCACCTGGAACAGCGATTGCGCCATGCCGTGTTTCCCGCCGGAGGCCATATGCGCCAGCCGGGAGGCTTCGGGGTGAAACACCGCAGAGCCAACGCCTACCAGTCCTACTGATACCAGCACCATCGGGAAGCTGTGCGACAAGGATAAACATACCAGTCCAAGCAGGGAGAAACTCATGCCAATGGCCAGGGAATAGGGCTGTGGCTTTTTATCGGTGTACAGGCCTACCAGCGGCTGCAGCAGTGATGCCGACATCTGGAAGGTGAGGGTAATAAGCCCTACCTGTGTAAAATTTAATTTCAATGAATTTTTGAGTACCGGGTACATCGCAGGAATGAGCGATTGCAGGGTGTCATTCAGGAAGTGGGTAAAACTTAACGCCAATAGGATCGACAGCACCGTTTGTTGTGCTGCCTGTTGAGCGGCCGCCTGGGGCTGTTCTGGTAATGTTGTTTCCATTTCTGTTCTTTTAAGATCAGATCATCTGATGTTTGAGGGGAAAAAATTATTTATTCTGGTCACTGATTTTCGTTGCCCAAACCAGCGCCTTTTTTGGATCTTTATCTATAATGCTTTGCAACAGTGCATCGTGATAATGCTGCGTGTCAACAAAGGAATCCGTGTTGGCATACCGCAGCAGGAACGACTTTTTCAGGTGCTCTGCCACTGTTTTGTACAGGTCCCGCATAATTTCATTTTTACCTGCTTCCGCTATAGCGTTATGAAAGTTGATATCCGCCTGGATACAAAGTTCCAGCTGGTTGCCGGATGCATATTCAAAACGTTTTTTCAGGAAGCCTTTCATCTTTTCAATATCCTTGTTGTTGCGGTGTAGGGCGGCTTTTTCCGCAATCTTTACTTCCAGCAGGAAGCGCACTTCATTCAGGTCTTTGAAATCGGCCCGCTGCAGCCGCTGCGATAGCGCTTCTCCCGTGCCTGATTGTGATAACACAAAGGTACCCAACCCCTGTTGTACCCGCACCAGCCCCCGGTGCGCCAGTATTTTTACTGCTTCCCGGATGCTGGAACGCCCTACGGAAAACTGTAACATCAGCTCAGGTTCTGTAGGCAACTGTTGCCCCACGGTGTATTTACCGGAAGCGATCAGTTCCTGCAGGTGGTCCGCTACCTCTTCAGCCAGGCTGAGTCGTTTTAAAGGAGAAGTATTTGTATTCATCATATCATCTGATGTTTGCAAAGGTAATAGAACTTTTTACTTTTTTCAATTTTTTTGGGAGAAGAGAAGATGGATGGCATGATGAATTGAGCAGCTATTACTTCCCGGATACTTCTTGGTTACTTCTCGGATACTTCTCAGTTACTTAGGAGTAGCGTATGTATCGTACTCCCCCTATAGTCCCCCTATACTCCCCTTATAGTCCCTATACACTCCCCATACACTCCCACCCCGGCTAAGTCCTGAAAAAGGTTTACACGCCTGCCCGTTAATCCTGGTTAAAGTTTACCCTACTTTCATTCATCATTTTCTGCTTTGCAAACTGTGGCAATAAGTTTATTTTGCCCGGATTGCTTATAAACATTATCTGCTATATGAGAAAATTAATACTGTCATTATCCTTATTCATCACCTTCCATGCCTATGCGCAGGATGCGCTGAAGTACCAGACTCCCCCAAAGAGTATACTGGAACTGGCGATGGCAGCTCCTTCGCCATCAACAGACTTTAGCAGCAAAGGAGATGTGATGCTGATCATGGAACGAACCAGTTACCCAACTATTGAAGAATTATCGCAACCGGAATACAAGCTGGCAGGAACACGTATTAACCCTGCTAACTTCGGGCCAAGCCGCGCAGGTTACATTACAGCTATCCGTATTAAAAATATTAAGGGCAACAGCGAATACGCCGTCACCGGCCTGCCTGCCAATGCGCGTATTGGCAATATCAGCTGGTCGCCATCGCAGAAAAGTA
The DNA here is from genome assembly GCF_050434025.1 of Chitinophaga sp. W3I9. Classification (NCBI taxonomy): domain Bacteria; kingdom Pseudomonadati; phylum Bacteroidota; class Chitinophagia; order Chitinophagales; family Chitinophagaceae; genus Chitinophaga; species Chitinophaga sp. W3I9. The sequence continues at coordinate 306,539 of NZ_JBNPWC010000001.1, read as the reverse complement.
TTGCCTTCACCATTACAGACAACAACCGCATTACCTTATGGAAAGCGGATGTTGCTACCGGTGCCGCCAAACAGCAAAGTACACGTGCCCTCAACGACATTGCAGGCCCGGCATTTACCTGGATCGATGATAACCGCATCCTGGCACTGGCAGTACCCGCCGCTATTGGCAAAGCACCGGAAAAACCCCTTGCGCCCGCAGGCCCCACCGTACAACAAACTTCCGGTAAAGCAGCGCCGGCAGCCACTTACCAGGACATGCTGAAAAATCCATACGACGAACAGCTGTTCGATTATTACTTTCAATCCGAACCGGTGATTATAGGCGCCGGCGGCGAACAGGTAATCGGTAAACCCGCTATTTACATCACCGCCGCTCCATCGCCGGATAATCAATACCTGCTGATGGAAAGCCTGCACCGCCCATATTCTTACCTGGTAGGCGCCCACCGTTTCCCCACGGAAGTGGAAATATGGAAAATGAATGGCGAACTGGTAAAGAAACTCGCCAGCAACCCGCTGGATGAGGTACGGCCCCCAAAGGTTTTGATGCTACCAGCAATTACCCCCGTTTCTTCTCCTGGCGTAACGACGCACCAGCCATTATCTGGTGGGTACAGGCCCTCGATGGCGGCGATCCTAAAAAGGAAGTGCCTTTCCGCGATGTGGTAAATACCCTGGCTGCCCCGTTCAGCGCAGCACCACAGGAACTGGTGAAAACCGTGAACCGCTTCGCGGGTATCAGCTGGGCAAACGACCAGCTGGCACTGGTGTATGACGCCAACAGCACGCAACAGAAAATAAAGGTAAGCCGCATAAACCCTGCAAGCCCTTCGCAGGCGCCGGTTACGCTGATTGATCGTTCTGAAAACGACCGGTATAACGATCCGGGCACACCTGTAACAATAAAGAACCAATACAACAGGGCTGTTTTATACGTGTCGCCTTCACATGAATTGCTGATGACGGCGCCAGGGGCTTCCCCTGAAGGAGACCGCCCATTCCTGTCTTCCTTTAATTTAAATAACAGCAAACAAAATATCCTGTGGCGCTCCGCTGCACCTTATTACGAACAGGTGGCCGATGTGATTGACCCTGCCAAACTCGTGGTAGTGATAGCACGCGAATCAGTTTCATCTCCAGTAAACTACTACCTGCAAAACCTGAAAAAGAAATCATCCGTGGCGCTTACTGCATTTCCGCATCCACAGCCACAACTGAAAGGCGTGCAGAAACAACTGCTGAAATACAAACGCAAAGATGGGGTGGACCTCACCGCTATGTTATACCTGCCGGAAGGTTACGACCCTGCCAAAGATGGCCGCCTGCCGGTGCTGATGTGGGCTTATCCACGTGAATACAAATCTGCCAGCGATGCCGCCCAGGTACGTGGTTCTGCCTACAGGTTTACCCGCGTAAACTATGGCTCACCTATTTTTTGGGTAACCCGCGGTTTTGCGGTAATGGATGCTACCGAAATGCCTATTGTGGGTGAAGGAGATAAAGAACCAAATGATACTTTTATCGATCAGCTGGTGATGAATGCGGAAGCCGCCGTGAACAAGATCACGGAAATAGGCGTGGGTGATAAGGACCGTATATCAGTAGGTGGCCATTCTTACGGCGCCTTTATGACATCTAACCTGCTCGCACATACGAACCTGTTTAAAGCAGGGATTTCCCGCAGCGGCGCCTATAACCGTACATTAACGCCATTCGGATTCCAGAACGAACAACGCACCTACTGGCAGGCGCCGGAGGTGTATTATAAAATGTCGCCTTTCTCTTATGCAGATAAGCTGAAAACGCCCATCCTCCTGATTCACGGGGAAGCCGATAATAACTCCGGCACATTCCCTATCCAAAGCGAGCGACTGTACAACGCCATTAAAGGCAATGGCGGTACTGCGCGCCTGGTATTCCTGCCACAGGAAAGCCACGGCTATGCTGCTAAAGAAAGTATCCTGCATATGCTGTGGGAAATGGACGAATGGCTGATGAAATATGTAAAATAATAAAGACAGCCCCGTAATTTCTGTGATGATCCGCCCGGATCATCACAGAAATTATTACAATAAGTAAAAAGTACCATTAAAGCCCCTAATACCACAACCCCCGTTCTTACTTCCTTTGTACCTTTGTTGCATCATGTCAAAGGCACTCATTCCAACATACGATATCTGTTCCCTGGCTATGGGAAAGCCGGCATCTGAGGATATACTGGTGGCCAGGTTTTCTGAGTACCTGGCGGCACACCGGGATATTCATTTTCCTCACCGGCATTCATTTTATCACCTGGCATTTTTTACTGCCGGGGGTGGAAGCCATACGATCGACTTTGAAAAATTCCCGGTAAAGCCCGGACAATTATATTTTATGGTGCCCGGCCAGGTACACAGCTGGTTCTTTTCCGGCGGGATAGAAGGTTACGTAATGAATGTATCTGCCGGTTTTTTTAATGCCTTCCTGCAGGATGCTGACTACGTGGAACGGTTCCCTTTTTTCAGCGGGGTAAGTGCAGAAGGAGTAGTACAGCTGCCTAAAGCCGCTATTCCCGTTGTAACCGCGCAGTTTGAAGGCATGCTCAAAGAAATGAAAGGTGATCAGGCTTATAGCCAGGATATGCTGCGGTTGCAGGTACTGGGAATGTTTATAGCCGTAAGCCGCGCCAGCAGGCAGGGGGAAACCCGGCAGGAATTGCCGCATAATTATGTGCTGCTGCGCAATTTCCGCAAGCTGGTGGAACAGCATTATATGCAGTTGCGGTTGCCGAAAGAATATGCCGCCCTCCTGTATGTAACACCTAATTATCTCAATGCCTTTTGCCGGCATATGCTGGGGAAATCGGCGGGGGAAATTATCCGCGACCGCATACTGCTGGAAGCAAAAAGGTTATTGATCAATGCCGATATGAGTATTGCCACTATTGCCTACCAGCTCAATTTTGCGGACAATTCTTACTTCACGAAGTTTTTTAAAAAATACGCAGGAACAACACCGGAAGAGTTCCGGAAACATATTTCCTGATAAATCTTTCATTATATGTGTGCAGATAAAAACAATGTAAAACCCAGCCTGCTGAAAAGCCTGCTGGGAAACAAGTGCGCCCGTTGCAGAAGGGGATCTATCTATACTACCCCAAATCCCTACGACCTTAAAAACTGCTTAAAGATGCCCGATGTTTGCCCGGTATGCGGTCAGCCGGTGGAAGTGGAAGTTGGCTTTTACTACGGTACCGGCTATGTGAGCTATGCACTGTCCATTGCGGTGTGCGTGGCCAGCCTCATTGCCTGGTGGCTGTTCATCGGCTTCTCCATTTACGATAACCGGATTTTCTGGTGGCTTGGGGTAAACGCCCTGTTGCTGCTAATCCTGCAACCCCTGCTGATGCGATGGTCCCGTACCATCTGGATGGCCTTTTTTGTATACTACGATGAAAACTGGCACCAGGGCCCTCCGCAGGGAACGGGCCGGTCAAACGCAACTTTTAAGAACGCTATATAACAGGCCGGTAAACCAGGCAAAGAAACCGATAGGACGGAGATGGTAATTTACGGATCTATGGAGAGAACAAACGGACGAGTTATCCGTTATTATCTTTCTATGGGTCCGTTTTTCGTTTATTAATACCATCATAATTCGTTATCTTGTATTACTATTTGGCCCCTTATTCCAGTTGTAGCCTTTACTAACATCAATGATTATACGATGATGTTTTTCAGACAGCCCGGAAGATTTCTATTCATTTTTATTTTTTTGTTGTCAGTGACGCCCAGGCTGAACGCACAGGATAGCACCGTGCAGCAGCTCCCCGCACAGTGGACTTTACAACAGTGTTTCGACTATGCGCTGAAAAACAATATCCAGTTAAACAGCCTGCGCCTGAGCAAAATGAGCAGTGACCAGGATCTGCTGCTGTCGCGTGCGGCCAAGCTGCCTAATCTTACGGGGTCCGTTTCCCAGGATCTTAATGGCGGCAAATCTGTTACCGCTACCGGCAATTCTTCTTACCGGGTAAATACCACCGGTAATTATGGCGTTAATTCCAACGTTACCCTTTTCCAGGGCGGATATCTTAATAATGATATTAAGCAGAAGAACCTGCTCACGCAGATGGCAGGACTGAATATTGCCCAGCAGGTAAATGATATCACGGTACTGATTACACAAGCCTATCTGAATATCCTGCTGGCAAAGGAAAACATTGTATATGTGCAGGACGTGGTAGCCACCTCTGAAGCGCAGGTGAAGCAGGGACAACAACAATATGATGTGGGCAGCATTGCCCTGATAGGACTGGTGCAGTTAAAGGCGCAGCTGTCGAACGACCGTTACCTGCTGGTAACCGCCGAAAACCAGCACAGGCAGAACAAGCTGGTGCTGAAACAACTGTTGCAACTGCCCAGCAGCTATGATTTTGAAATCCAGGAGCCGGATACACTGATCACCAACACGCGGCTGTATGCCTTACAGGAAGTACAGGACTCTGCACTGGCCAACAGGCCGGAAATTAAAAGCAGTGAACTCGGCATCCAGGTATCGGACCTGGACCTGGCAAAGGCGAGGGCCGGGTATTTGCCCACGCTTACAGCCGGAGGCGCATTAGGATCTTCTTATGTTAGCGGAGGAGCCAACAGCGCTTATTTCAAGCAAATGGATAATAATTTTTATCAGCAGATAGGGCTCACTTTATCTGTTCCCATCTTCACCCGGCGGGTCGTGAAAACCAATGTGGAAAAAGCAAAAATAGAGGTGGATCAGTCGAAGCTGGTGTTGCAGGATACCAAAACAAATCTTACCCAAACGATAGAACAGTCATATATAGATGTGCTCAATGCGCAGTCGCAGTACGATGCTGCGGTGGAGCAGTTAAAATATTCACAGGAAGGTTACCGGATTGCCAGCGAACAATTAAAAGTGGGCGCTGCCAATATCGTGGTTTTTCTTCAGCAGAAGAATTTATATATACAGGCATTACAATCTTATATACAGGCGAAATACAATGCTGCTCTGAACATCAGAATATATGATTTTTACAGGGGCATACCGGTAAAACTATAAATGTAATTGAGGTATGAGAAAATATAAAGGTGTTATCATAACGGTGGTGATCGTACTGCTGCTGGTGGCGATCTGGTTTTTCTTTATCAGGAAGAAAAAAGAACCGGTCAGGTTTGATACCGCCAAACCGGAATACGGGCACATAGCCACTACCGTAACCGCTACCGGTACTATACAGCCGGTAGATACAGTGGCGGTGGGTACCCAGGTGTCCGGCACGCTCAAATATTTATACGTGGACTTTAACACCCAGGTAAAAAAAGGACAACTGCTGGCGGAACTGGATAAAGATCTTTTCCAGGCACAGGTAGATCAGCTGCGGGCCAATGTACAGGTAGCGCAAACCAACCTGGAATACCAAAAGAATAATTTCCAGCGGCAGGAATTGTTGTATAAAACCGGCGCCATCAGCAAAGCCGACTACGATATTGCCGCCAACCAGATAGGGCAGGCCAAAGCAAACGTGGCCAGCGTAACCGCCCAGCTGAATTCGGCATTAAAGAATTTCTCTTTTACAGAAATTCATTCACCGATCGACGGGGTGGTACTGAACCGGAATGTAAGCGTAGGACAAACCGTGGCCGCCAGTTTTAATACGCCTACCTTATTTGTAATTGCCAAAGATATTACCAAGATGCAGGTGGAAGCCAGTGTAGACGAAGCAGATATCGGCAATGTAAAAGACTCACTTCGTGTAACCTTCACCGTAGATGCTTACCTGGAAGATATTTTTGCAGGGAGCGTCCAGGAAATCAGGCTGCAGCCCTCGGTGTCTTCCAATGTGGTTACCTACAATACCATTATTAATGCGCCGAATGATAACAGGAAGCTGAAACCGGGAATGACCGCCAATGTTACGATTTATACCGCGGAGAAAGATTCCGCGCTGCTGTTGCCGGTAAAGGCGCTTAAGTTTATTCCCGACTCTGTACAGCTAAAGGATTATGTGATACAAAGCGCAGTGAGGAGAACCCGTAACCCCGCTCAAACAAAGGATACTACGGGTGGTAAGTTTAAAAGCACCACGCGTATAGGTTCCTCCAATTATGTATGGATATTACGCGGTGATACGCTGGTGCAAAAACATGTAAGAACAGGGTTAAACGATAATACGCATATTGAAGTACTCTCAGGGCTAAACGAAAATGATATTGTAGTGACAGGCGTCAGCGCCGGGGGAGCCGTAGCGGCGGCTGGAGGAAGCACCAGTCCGTTTTTACCAAAAATGGGAGGGCGAAGACGATGAGCAGCAGCAAAATATTGGAGCTACAGCAGATCAAGCGTGAGTTTGTGATGGGGACTGAAACCGTACGCGCATTGAAAGGCGTGTCTTTTGATGTGTTTGCAGGCGAATTTGTGACGATTATGGGAAGCAGCGGTTCGGGGAAAACCACGTTGCTGAATATTCTCGGCTGCCTCGATAAACCTACGTCGGGGAGTTACCTGCTGGATGGCGTGAATGTGAGTAACCTGTCGCGCAATGAACTGGCCCGGTTACGGAATCATAAAATTGGATTTGTGTTCCAGGCATACAACCTGTTACCGCGTACCTCTGCATTGGAAAATGTGGAGCTGCCGTTGTTTTACAACCCCGAGTTATCTGTGCAGGAGCGGCGTAACAGGGCGCTGGGGGCGCTCCAGGCGGTGAAACTGGCCGACAGGGAAGATCATACGCCCAGCCAGCTTTCCGGCGGGCAGCAACAAAGGGTAGCCATTGCCAGGGCGTTGGTCAATCAGCCGGTCATGATCCTGGCAGATGAGGCCACCGGCAACCTGGATACCCGTACTTCTTACGAAATTATGGCCCTGATGCAGGACCTTAACCAGGAAGGCAAAACGATTGTATTTGTTACACATGAACCGGATATAGCGGCCTTCAGCAGCAGAACGGTGATGTTGCGGGATGGAAAAGTGGTGAAAGACAGCAAGAATGAAAACATACGCTCGGCGAAGGAAGCACTGGCATCATTGCCTCCGGCCGAAGATTATTAATTCAGCGAAAGCATGAGTGCAGTCAATCTCATAATGATAGCGTTAAAGGCATTGCAGCGCAATAAGCTGCGGGCATTCCTCACGATGCTGGGAATCATCATCGGTGTGGCCGCTGTTATTGCGATGGTGGCCATCGGGCAGGGCTCGAAAGAAAGTATCCAGTCGCAGTTGAGCAGCATGGGCTCTAACATGATCACCATTTTGCCAAGCAGCAACGTAGCCGGTGGGGTGAGGATAGGAGGAGAAAGCTTTCAGTCGCTTACTATCACAGACGTATTAGCGATACAAAAGAATGCGGAATATGTAAGCGCGGTGTCGCCGGTGGCGTCTACCAAAGGGCAGGCTATTTACGGGGCGCTGAACTGGCCTACGTCCCTGCAGGGCGTGGCCCCTTCTTATTTTGATATCCGCAAGCTCACGGTGAATGATGGCATCAGCTTTTCCGATGCAGATGTGGCTACTGCTGCGAAGGTGTGCGTATTAGGCCAAACGGTGATCAAGAACCTGTTTCCCAGTGGAGAAAGCCCTGTAGGAAAAGTAATCCGCCTGGGTTCCATTCCATTGCAGGTAATAGGCACACTGGCGCCGAAAGGACAGAGCTCTTTCGGGCAGGACCAGGATGATATCATCCTGACGCCTTACACCACTGTGCAAAAACGTATCCTGGCGACCATTTATTTCCAGAGTATTTATGCTTCCGCGGTAAGCGAAGGCGCTTCAGAGCAGGCTACCAACGAAATTATAGATATACTCAGAACAACACACCGTTTGCGTCCTGCCGATGAAAATAATTTCCAGGTGAGGACCATGGAGGAACTGATAAAAACGCTGAGTTCCACTACCAGCCTGCTTACTATCCTGTTGACCGCTATTGCCGGTATTTCACTGGTGATTGGGGGCATTGGTATCATGAACATCATGTATGTATCAGTAACGGAACGCACCCGGGAAATAGGGCTGCGCATGTCTATCGGCGCACGGGGCATTGACATTTTATTGCAATTCCTGGTGGAGGCAATTATTATCAGCGTAACGGGTGGTTTAATAGGGGTGGTGTTGGGGATTACTTCTGCCAAGGTAATTACGCTCACGCTTGGCTGGCCTACGCTGGTGTCGGAGTCTTCTATTATACTTTCCTTTGTGGTATGCGCCTTTACGGGGGTGTTTTTTGGCTACTATCCGGCACAGGCGGCCTCCCGGCTGGATCCTATTGAAGCATTGCGTTACGAGTAATTATTTACGCGTTACAGTCGTACGGCACCGCAATGCCTTCTGCGATCCATTTTATAAAAGCGCTTTCCCTTTCAAATTGTAGCAGGTTAAGTTGATGCCCGGTGATATCTTCCAGTGAGAAACCATCGGCATGAGTTTCAATGGCCTGGCGGGTGGCTATTTCCTGTTCGGTGCTGTAGTGTCCCAGCAGTTTTTTAAGTTCAAAAACCACGCTGTCGGAGGTATCGTTGGCGTGAATAACGGCTACTACAAACTCGTATTCACCAAATTGCTGCAGCGCTGCAATGGTCCTGGTATTTACCTTGTAACAGGTGCCTGGTTTCAGTTGCATAAGTGGGTATTTAATGGCAATATGAATATACATAACAAATATCGGGCTTGTTGTCATGGAATTATCTTCCATTACTGTTTTTTGTGGCAATAAAAAAGCCGGCAGGTTTCCCTGGCCGGCTTACTTTATGGCAGTGTAGATTTAGTCTTTTTTCTTATCATGTATCTGTGATTTCTTCAGATACACTTTCTTACCTTTTCCATCTACAATGTATTTCCTGTCTTTTCTGTCAATATAAACGGTTTCCCCGTTGGGGCCTTCCTTGCCTTTAAAGGTTTTATCTGTAATGGTGGAGGCTCCTTTAACAGCGATAGAGGCTGTTTTATTTCCCACTTTTTTTGCAGTGCTGTCGATTCCCTGTGCAAATGCATGCTGACCGGCCAGTGTTACTGCTACACCGATGGCCGCAGCTATCAGAAGTTTTGGAGTTTTCATGTTATTACTTTTTTATTTTTAAAAATGATTGCCTGACGCTGGTTATTATTCAACAATAGTGCCACTTGGTTTGTTATTGTAATACAGTTTTTTATAAATGTGTTTTTTACCGCATTGCTGGTACATACCGGGGAATTTCCCGTGGCGGGATCATTTAAATTTCGTATATTCATTTACGGTAAACCCTCTGCCTGTGAAGTAGTCGAAGGTCTGTATCTATCTGTTCCTACACCTCACGGGGAGAATTAAAGTAACGCGTAGCTATTATCTAAACGATAGTTGATTTCTCCTTATTAGTTGATGCTAAAAAATGACTGTTATCCGTAACAGCGGGAGAATTATTTGCACAAAAAAACACCCTCCAGACTGCCCGTGGTCCGGAAGGTGTTGCCCGTGTTGAATTGTAATTTAATTGCCCCAGAAAATATTTTCCTGTTGGATATCTTCCGCATATATTTTCGCTGCCACAATTTTACCATCTTTCACCGTATATACGTCTACGTTATCTGTATGCAGTTCCGCTCCCGGCCGAGATGCTTTCCAGGTAAGTACTACAGATGCCTGGTCGCCGTGTACTGCAATGGTTTTGATGGCAGCGAGTGACATGGTATTCTGTGATACCTCAAACATACCGCTTACCATCTGGAATACTTCCCCGCTGGATTTTTTAATACCGGAGAAGCGGTTGTTGCCCGGTTGTTCCCAGTGTATTTCGGGATGTAGCAGTGCGCCTAATTTTTCAAGATTTACCTGTTGCACGGCGTTTACAAAATCGGTTACTACCTGTAGGGTTTGTTGTTCCATTTTATTTTTTTTATTGTTGATGAATTGATAATGCAAAGCTAGTCCCCGGCGGCTCTTTATCATTTACCTTTACACGACAATTACTTACCAATTAGCGACATAATGATTTTTGTAAACACCGGACGAAATACCTTTGCTATATGAAACAGCTGGTATTGAGTATTATCGCGTATGCTGTACAGCGGGATGTAGATGCTGCACAGCTTTGTAAGCTGGCGGGTATTGACCTGGCGGCATTGAAAAGGAGTCATGCAGTGCCGGTAACTGTACAACAGCTGCAGGATTTGTGGCTGAATGCGGGCCGGTTAACCAACGATCCGTTGTTCGGGTTGCACTTTGGCGAGTCCCTGCAACCTGCTGCCCTGGGGGTGGTGGGAGAAATAATCCGGAGCAGCGCTACCGTTGGGGAGGCCTTAACTCACGCTGCAGCGCTAACGCACCTGGTAACGGACGAGTGCCGGATGGAAGTAACGCGTACCGCTAAAAACTTTACGGTGCGGCTGCTGCCGGCGGTTGATTATGGCGCAGCGCCACCCTATGCTTTCCGGCAATTGATAGATCTTTTATTGATGATGGTGATTCATGAACTGGATGGCCTGCTGCTGGAAAAAATAGTCCCGCAGGCAGCGCGGCTGGCCTACACGGTTCCGGACCCTGCTGAATATGAGCGTGTTTTTCGTTGTAAGCCGTCGAAACGGGCAGGAGAGTATGCATTGGTATTTGACAGCAGGTATTGGGATGAGCCACTGTTAACGGCTAATTATGAGCTTCAGAACCTGTTGTTGCAGAAGGTAAGCAGTTTACCCCAAACAGCAGGTCAGCACAAAACTTTACAAAACAGGATCTATAATTACCTGCTGGCGAATTCATACCTAGGCGTGTCGTCGCTGAACGACATGGCGGCCAATTTCAATATGAGTCCCCGGAGTTTGCAGCGTAAGCTGAAAGAGGAGGGTGTAAAATACCAGGATATTGCAGATGCGGTGCGGCATTCACTGGCGGTGTATTATATTTCGTCCGGTAATTACCCTTTGAAAGATGTTTCCTGGATGCTTGGTTATAATGAGTTAAGTGCTTTTACAAGGGCTTTTAAGCGGTGGACGGGCAGTTCGCCGGTACAATATCATCAATCGTTGTAGTTCAGGAAGGTGTCTTTGTGCACGATTCCCCATTTCTTCACAAAAATATATTCTCCCTTTTCGAGGGCAGTGAGATAATCCTGCAGCCATTCTTCAAAAGAACCGGCTACAATGGCGCGGTGACTGTCGTCATGCCAGAACGTGATCACTTGTCCGTACTTGCCTTCCGGTGCGGGGTCCAGGTCGATACACAGGTGGTTACCAAAGCCGTCGCCGGTAAAAGGGACCCATAAAGGATTCCACCAATCATTTTTTATGCCGGTATCAGGTGTGGAGAGCACGGGTTCATCGTGATAATTGAAAGTTCCGGCATCCAGCAGGTCTTTCCAGTGATGCCATTGGGTGGTGATGTCTTCCACGCTTAACAACTGATCTGCATCTACGAGCCCGGCCCTGGCTTTCTGCTGTCCGTTGTGAATGGCATAAAATGCTTTAAAAGAGGCCGGCATGGCCGTTCCTATTAGTTTTTCAAGAGATTCCACCGCCTCAAAAGTAACGCCGGGATGGAGGATGTTAAGCAGTCTGGGGGCGTGCTGCTGCATCCAGTTCTCCCATCTTAGCCAATATTGCTGCATATGGTATGGGTTTTAACGACTATAAAGATGTGAAATTTAATCAATAAATTTATTCATTCCCACTGCATGTTTTTTATAAGCTAATTATCAATAATTTTGTAGCTCTTGAAAAGAGTACAACATCATTAAAAGTAAATAACTCCTTTATGGCACAGCTACCTAAATTTCTGATTGCAGACGATCCTGTAACAGATCCGGAAAATGAATATATTTTTCATACCGAGAAACCCCGCTTCTTTGCCAAACGGGTAGAAGAAGATGAAGAAACTGCCTACATCGATATCATTCATGAAATCGATAATGTAGAGGAATTCTATAAAAGCGCTCCGGAAAAGAAACAGGAACTGCTAGAACAGCTGGAAGACTGGTACTACTCTTACATGGAGTGGCTGGAAGATGATGGAGAAGAAGAAGAGGACGAAGAATAGTAACAGGAAAAGGTATTGTAAAAAGGCGTCCGCATACTGCGGGCGCTTTTTTATGCCCGTCAGTTAGCGTGCAGCTGCAGTTCTTTCCGGTAAGCAGAAGGATTTACACCTTTATATTTTTTAAACATCCTGTTCAGGTGACTTTCATCTGTAAAGCCCAGTTCATCCGCAATTTCCCCTACCCGCATACTGCTGTACTGCAGCCGTGTTTCCACCAGCTTCAGTTTGTACTGGGTAATGTATTGCTGGAGGCTGTCGCCATTGTTACGCTTAAAATATTCACTCAGATAAGTGGGCGAGATATTAAAGTGGGCTGCAATCTGCTCTGCCCGCAGCTTTTCAGGCGTATAAATATTTTCGTGTATATAGTGCAATATATTCATGGAAGCATCCTGTTTCGCAGGATGTTTGGGCTGTTCCGGCATTTGCAGCAGTATATTCCGTGCAATCACCATGATCATGGTATTTACAATTTGCTGGGCCATTTCCCGGTGATAGGGCTGCTGGTTTACCAGCTCGCGGATCAGCGCCTCTACCAATGCTTTTACCAGCGGTTTATCATTTTTATTTTTTAAGATACATCCCGGCATATGGTTGTGATTCTGAAAAATAAATTCCAGTTGCTGTATCCAGTCTTTATGCTGATTTTGAAGGTAGATGTTATTAAAGCGGATAAAGAAGAATTTAGTAGATTCCTGCACGTCAAATGAGTGGCAGTCCTGCGGCATTACCAGGAACAGTTTCCCCGGGCTGTATGGCAGCTGGTTCTTATTCACACACTGCATCCCACTGCCTTCCACAATATACACCAGTTCAAAAAAGTTATGTTTATGCGGATCTATCGGGCATTCTGTACATTCCCGGTATTCTATCTCAAAAGGCTGATATAAATTCTCTTGTAGCATACCTGCAAAAGTACAGAATGATCCTAAAAAAGTACAAATTATTTCCCGGGTTCCGACTGATCTTTGTGTCACAAAAAATCAAACAAATGGAAAACAACCCTATCGTATTTCTGTTGCTCCGGCTGGCGGTAGCTGCCAGCATGTTCGGTCACGGCCTGGTAAGGCTCCCTAAATTAAATGGCTTCAGCGCCTGGATGGTAAAAAGCTTTGAAAAATCCATGTTGCCCGACTTGCTGGTAGTGCCTTTCAGCTATGCTTTGCCTATCGCCGAATTTATAATCGGGCTGCTGCTCCTGCTGGGGTTATTTACCCGTGCTTCCCTTATTGGCGGGGGTATAGTAATGGTGATCCTGATATTTGGCACTGCTATGATAGAAAACTGGGAAGCATTGCCCTCCCAACTGATCCATGCCGCCTTCTTCGCCGTACTGCTGGCTTTTATCCAATACAACACCATTGCAGTTGATCATCTCATTAAAAAATAATGGCTACAAGAAAAGAATTCCTGAAAACAGCCGGCCTCGCAGGTTTAGCCGGTATGGTACTGCCCGGAACGGTATTGGCACAGGCAAAAGCCATACCCACGGCCAAATCCGGCGCAGGATGGGCAGATGGCTCGCGCCTCGTAGTATCAGTATCTATGCAGTTTGAAGCCGGCGGCCAGCCAGACAGACCCGAAAGCCCTTTTCCTCAGAATATGCTCAAAGGCTATAAAGACCTTCCTGCCACTACATGGTACGAGTATGGCTTCAAGGAAGGCATTCCCCGCATGCTGGATAACTGGGACAAACACGGCATAAAAGTAACCTCCCATATGGTTGGCAGCGCGGTGGAAAAGCATCCGGCCCTTGCGAAAGAGATTGTGCAGCGCGGGCATGAGGCAGCCGCACATGGCCGCGACTGGTCGTCGCAATACATGCTGCCCTATGAAGAAGAAAAACAGTTTATCAGCGATGGCGTGGAAGCAGTAAGAAAGGCCACCGGCGTAACGCCGGTAGGCTACAACGCCAACTGGCTGCGCCGGGGCGATAATACCCTCAATATCCTGCAGGAACTGGGCTTCCTGTATCATATCGATGACCTGAGCCGTGATGAACCCTTTATCACTGAAGTGAACGGCAGCGACTTTGTAGTAGTACCATATACCTTACGTTGTAATGATATCCAGCTGGTAGCAGGCCAGTGGTTTTCTACCGATCAGTTCCTGCAACAGATAAAGATGGAATTCGATCAGTTGTACGAAGAATCTGCCCGGCGCAAACGCATGATGTCTATCAGTTTTCACGACAGGATAGGCGGTACCCCGCAAATGGTAAAAGCTACCAGCGAGTTGTTTGCCTATATGAAAAAGCACGCCGGCGTGACGTTTAAAAGGAAAGATGATATTGCCAAGATGGCACTGGCGGACAAGAATACGATCAGGGAGTAGCAAGGTGTGAAATTAAATAAAAGACAGGCGGGTGATGCCTGTCTTTTTATTTAATTTCACATAAAGCAACCTAACATCGAATGCCAGAAAAGAAAGCACGCCAGGAGGAAAGGATTATATTCAATACCCTGCTGGATCAGTATATTTACCAGGGTTTACCGGTGGACAGCATCGACGCCAAAACCGCCTTTACCATTCATAACCTGAAGGACATCCATTTTGAGCTGCCTTATACTTCCATCGTATACCGGACTAATTTCTTTTCTTTTGTTTTTGTGAAAGATGCTGTGGGCAGGTACACCACCGATGATGAAACTTTTAACACGTGTCCCGGAACTATTTATTTCACTAATCCGGGTCATTTCAAATCTTTTGAATGGCAGGAAATTAACGATGTACACCTGATTACACTCAGTGAATCTTTTCTGAAGGAAAATGTACACCAGAAGATTTTTGAGGAATTTCCTTTTCTCCTGGCGGAAACCGTACCGCCCAGGACATTGCAGCCGGAAGTGTTTGCGGAGTTTGAACAATTATATCTGCAGATAGAAAAGGAGTATTTTTCCTCGTCTACGTACAGAACGCGGATGATAGGGAACCTGTTTGTGGTGCTGCTGCTGAAGATCAAAGAATATTTCTGGGAAGATTATAACCCTATATATGAAGGCAACCGCAGCTCACAGATTGTAAAACAGTTTAAGAGAACCCTGGAGCAGCACTACCGCGACCTGGTAAGCGGGAAGGCAGATAAGGTATTCAGGGTACAGGATTATGCCGATGCACAGCACCTGCATCCCAATTACCTGAGCAATGTGATTAAAAGTAAAACCGGAAAGCCCATAGGCACCTGGATTACAGAGAAAACGATCACCGAAGCCCGTACATTGCTGCAACATTCCCCTGCGTCTATCAAACAAATCGCCGCTCAACTGGGCTTTACAGAATCCACTCATTTCAGTAATTATTTTAAGAAGCAAACCGGTATTTCTCCCGTTTCATACAGAAAGCAACATGCATCTTAGATATTTGTAACTATTAGTGTAATTCTTATACTTTTCAGGGCAACGGTTGGCTCATCTTTGTGTTATCAAAATAAAACACAAAAATATGAGCACGCTAAAAGATAAGATCATCCTGGTTACCGGTTCTTCAAGAGGTATTGGCGCTACAATGGCCCGCCAACTGGCGGCCGCAGGCGCAAAAGTAATCGTTAACTATGCCGGTAGTAAAGATGCCGCGCAGCAGGTAGTGGAACACATCAGGCAACAGGGTGGCGATGCCATCGCACTGCAGGCAGATGTAAGCAAAAGCGACGAGGTAAAAGCCCTGTTTGACGCCGCTATCGCGTATTATGGCCGTATCGATGTACTGGTGAATAACGCCGGCATCATGATCACCAAACTGATTAAAGATACCACCGATGAAGATTTTACCCGTCAGTTTGACATTAATGTAAGAGGCACCTTCAATACCATGAGGGAGGCCGCTACCCGCCTGGCCGACAAAGGCAGTATCATTAACTTCTCCACTTCTGTAAACCGTATTATGCTGCCTGCATATGGCACCTATGTGGCCACCAAAGCAGCAGTGGAACAGCTCACCCGCGTGTTCTCCAAAGAAGTAGGCGCCAGGGGTATCAATGTAAACTCCGTTTCTCCCGGCCCTACCAATACCGAATTATTTACGAATGGTAAATCAGAAGAAGTGATTGCGCGACTGGCTTCCCTTTCCGCCTTTAACCGTATTGGCGAACCGGATGATATTGCACAGGTAGTAGTATTCCTCGCAGGTGACGACGCCAAATGGATCAACGCCCAGAATATTGGTGTAAATGGCGGTATGGCCTGAGGATAAAGTGTCCTTCTTTCTAAAAAAGTATTAAACATAATATCATGAACAGCTTAAAAAATAAAGTAGCGCTGATTACAGGATCAGCCAGGGGATTAGGTAAAGCCATTGCAGAACGGTATGCCGCTTTAGGTGCGGATGTAGTGGTTAACTACTCAAAAGACAAAGCGTCTGCAGATGAAGTGGTAAGCAACATTACCGCTATGGGCGCCCGCGTAATTGCTGTACAGGCAGATGTGAGCAAAGTAGCTGATCTGGAAAAACTGTTTGCAACAGCAAAAGAGGCTTTTGGTAAGATAGATATCGTGGTGGCCAATGCAGGTATTGAAATGGTGGAAGTGCCGGTAACAGAGTTTACAGAAGAGCAGTTTGATAAAGTATTTTCCATCAACACAAAAGGAACTTACTTTACCATGCAGCAGGCAGCAAAACATGTTGAAAATAATGGCCGTATCATTTATATCGCATCCAGTACTACCTCCTTCCCGGTACCCGGTATGGCCGTTTATGGCGGAAGTAAAACCACTCCGAGATACCTGGTAGATATTTTGTCGAAAGAAATAGGACATAAAGGAATTACCGTAAATTCGATTATCCCTTTTGCGGTAGATCATTCCGGCATTTTTGCCGACCCGGCGGCTTATCCTGCACTAAGAAAACAATTACTGGATAGTTGTCCGATGGGAAGACTCGCAGAAGTGGAAGACGTAGCTAACCTGGCTGAGTTTTTTGCCAGCGATTTATCCTCTTTTGTTTCCGGTCAGCACCTGTTGGTGAACGGAGGCGCCACCAACTAAAATCTATTATTATGGTACTTAAAGTACTCAATGCCGTCCTGATCATTTTTACTGTATTCATGGGCCTGAAACAAGGCCTGGCAATGATTGGCCAGAGGCCGGAAATGATTACAATGTTCAGCCGGTGGCACTTTAGTAAAACAGCCATCATCGTCAATGGAGTGGTAACGGTGTTGAGTGCTTTAATGATCCTGTTTCCCAGAACATTTTTGTTGGGTAACTTCCTCATGGCCGCAACGATCCTGATGATTATCTGCTTTTCTTTGTATGGCCGTGATGTGAAAGGTGCTGCTATCGAGGTGCCTTTCTTCCTCCTGAATCTTGTTATCATTTATTTGCAGCATCCGCTCGCAAAATGAAGATGTTGTTATTAGCCATTATCGGCTTTCTGCCACCAGTACTCTTTGCGCAGCAAAAAAGTCGTACCATGAATACAGATAAACTCACGCATGCCACGGTGAAACAGGCGATCAACGCCCTGCAAACAAACGACAGTAAAACATGGTTTGCCTTATTTGCTGATAAAGCAGAACTGTTTGACGATGGAAATAAAATGGATTTTAAATCCTTCTGGCAGAAAGCCATTGGACATGAACGCTTTACAAGTATCGATAAAGTAGAGAATAACGGAATGGATGTGTATGGCCTGTTTCACAGCGATCAATGGGGAGATTTTAAAACTTATTTTAAGTTTCATATCGATAAGGACGGGAGAATTAACCGGCTGGATATTGGGCAAGCGAATTATTAATCGGATAGAAATACTTCAAAGAGTTTATCATACTGTTTATCACCAGCCGTTTTCTTTAGAATAGTAATTTTTGTGCATAGAAAGGAATTGTGATAATCGAATGCGGAGAGATCTGTTTTGCGGAGCTTATTATGCGGTACTTCTTTTACTATAGTCATGTGTGGTGTCATCTTTGGTGTTTTCCGCTTAAGCGCTTTAAACAAGGATTTATGGACATCAATTATTGGCTGGGGATTACCGATCTGTAAAACCAGTGAGTCGGAAGTGTATCCATGTGGAAAAATGTTGCATCCATTCAACTGAACTTCAAAGGAAGATAAAGCTGATACGGCATTTTTGACGAGGTTGATGATCGAGGTGTCATTCTCTTCTGATGTTAATTTCAGCAGGGAGATATGTGCTTTTGAATATTGTCCGTGTTTTACCTCCGGGAGCAGATCATAAACTTTATTCTCCAGGAATTTGACATGATCCATTATGTTACGGGGTGGCGAAATAATAACTGCGTAGGATACCATCGTGGTAGGAACGACATTCAGCGGAAATAAGGTCAGTTGATCGGGGTTATGGCGACGTGGCATAACTTAATAACAAAATAGGTGCGGGTTTGGTTTGGCAAGCATTGGAGTTTGCTATTGAGAGCAAAATAAATGAAAAGTCGTCAGTTTAAAATTAACTCCAGTTTCTTCCTGTTAAGGACAAAAATGAGCCCTTCTTTAATAGAAATGAGTTTTTCATCCCTGAAATCACCCAGTGTACGGATCAATGATTCCTTAGCTACACCCGTCAGGGCTGCGAGACTATCCCTGCTCATATCAATACTGTAATTGGCATTTTCAGAAGAATTATATTTCTTATATAAGGATAATAAAGCGGTAGAAACTTTTTTTCTAAGAGAGTTATATGCGATCCCCAGTAATTGTTCTTCCTTTTCTGTAACGTTTCGGGAAAGCAATTGTATGAACTTGTGCAGGATGCCTAAATTATTAAAAAGAAGGGATTCAAAGTCTTCCCGGGTAATGATCACCAGCTCCGCATCTTCCAGCACTTCTGCGTTTTCATTATAAACCCGCTGTTCCAGTAAGGCAGTATATCCCAGGAAATCACCTTCATTATATAAACCGATCACCAGTTCTTTTCCTTCGTCATTTCGTTTGTAGGTGCGGATTTTCCCCTTCATGATATAATAAAGGGAAGAGGGACGATGACCTTCCAGGTACACCTCCTGTTTCTTTTTATACTTCTGCACATTACTATCCTCTTTTATGGATTCCTGGCTGTCTTTATTGGCAGCTGTTTGAATAAGCGTATTCAGGCCTTTGGGGGTAGGAGGTAATTCCTTGCTGATCTGTTCCGCTTTTTTCAACCGGCAGGCTACGGCTTTTAGAAGCTCTGTAGTATTAAAGGGTTTAGTGATGTAATCATCTCCTCCCATTTCCATCCCTTTCCGGATTTCCGGCTTTTCTGACTTCGCGGAAAGGAAAATGAAAGGTGTATTCCTTAAGCGTTTATTTTTATGAAGCATGTGCAATACCCCATATCCGTCCAGTACCGGCATCATAATATCGCAGATGATCAGGTCTGGTAATTGCGCAATGGCCATTTCCATGCCTTCCTTTCCGTTCTCTGCGGTAAGGGTGGAATAACTGGCCAGTTCAAGTATCTCCGCGATATTTTCACGGATTTCAATATTATCTTCTATAATTAATATCTTTTTCACGTAGAAACCAATTTAAAGATGGATAGTGATCGTAAATTCAGTTCCTTTATTTATTTCACTTCTGCAGCTGATAGTGCCATTCATGATCTCAGCGTATTTCCTTACAATATGCAAACCCAAACCGGTACCCTGTATATTAGATACATTACTTCCCCTGAAGAACCGCTCAAACAAATGTTGCATATCTGATGTGGGGATGCCCATGCCATTGTCGCTGACAGATATCACCAGCAGTTTTTTTGAGATAGTTGTTTGTATAACGACCTCTCCATCCGCAGGAGAGAATTTAATAGCATTGGATACCAGGTTCAGCATAATGTGTTTTAACAGGGAAGGGTCCGTTAGTACAAAAACATTACCCGTGTGACGGTATACGATCTTTTGATTCTTTTTCCTGAGGCCGTCCATTTCACTTATAATGGTATCGATGTGCTTTTCTATGTTGAACCTGATTTTCTTCCCGCTTGTTTTCCCTTCCTCGATCTTCCCTACGGAAAGGAAGTCGTTGAGAATGCCTGTCAGCAGATTTGCGGAGGAGATGATCCGCTGGATATGTTTTTCCCGTTTGGGCTGTTCAGCCAGCTCTTCATACTTACTGGTCAGGTAGGCGGAAGACAGGATTGTACTGAGCGGTGTTCTGAATTCATGAGAAGCGAGGGAAACAAAACGGGACTTCAACTCGTTCAGCTCTATTTCTTTTTCAAGCGCTACATTCAGAAAATTATTCACCCGTTGTAATTCTACGTCCTTTGCTTTTGCTTCTTTGATCTGTTCTCCCAGTTGCCGGACTGTTTCCGTTAAGGATTCTGTTCGCTCTTCCACCTTCTTTTCCAGATCAGTATTTAATTGTTTCAATGCGTTTTCTGCATCCTTTCTGTCGGAAATAAAACCTGACAAAAGCAATAGCAAATTGTCCATCTTCCGTTTTGTAAGTACCCAGGCTCACTTCTACAGGAACCTCACTTCCATCTTTCCTGACAGCAAAAAGATCTCGTCCGGCACCCATTGGCCGGCTGCGTGGATTTACACTGTATACTTCCCTGTGTTGTTCATGATGCGACCTGAAACGGTGAGGTATCAGCTTCTCTACTTTCTGGCCAACAATCTCTGCATTAAGATATCCAAATTCCTTTAGGATGAAAGGATTAGCCATCAGGATACAACCACCGCCGTCTGCTATAATGATACCCATAGTGGCATAATTAAAGAGCACATCGAAATCAATATTGTGGCTATGGTACATATATGCAGATAATGTCTTATGAGGGTTAACGTTATTATATACCGCTTATTCCTGCACTTTAAGCGTAAGTCATGATCTACGGTATAGATGTAATATAGGCTATTTATGTTGTCTTCGGTGTTAACCGATGATCAGGATCATTTTAAAATGGATCATGATCATTGCGCAGGGTTTTGCATACACCTACTTTTGATGTGAAAGAAAGGAGGAATAAGAATAACCTATACCAGTCCTATCCTTATACTTGTATACCTTATTTATTTTGTCGTATCCTATAAGAAAACCAAAAAACCAAAAAACCGAAGAACCACGTAAAACACAGGAGGTAACCATGCGAGACTAGAATGCTTATTTCCTATTGATCAAGAACATCTACTTAAAATTTCATTCATGAAAAGAACACTTTTTTTATGCGTGGCAGTGGTTACGCTCACAGGCCTTACCACTCGTGCATCTGCACAGGAAACGGCTTCCGCCACCGCCACTGCTACTATTGTAACACCTATCAGCATCACCAAAGATGTTGATATGAATTTCGGCAACGTCGCCGTTCAATCTACCGCTGGCGGTACGGTTGTATTATCCCCGGCAGGATCGCGTACAGCAACCGGTGGGGTAACACTGCCCTCAACCAGTGGAACTATAAGTGCCGCTTCATTTACAGTGACTGGCACAGGCAGTTATCATTACACGATCACGTTACCTGTTTCTGCCGTCACTATTGCGAGTGGTGCTAATACCATGACGGTAACTACATTTACAAGTACACCGTCCGGAGCCGGCGGCGTGCTTACAGCAGGAGAACAAACCCTTAACGTAGGCGCCACATTAAATATAGCAGCGGCTCAACCCTCTGGTGTATACGTATCTGCCACACCTTTTGATGTGACCGTAAATTATAATTAGTTATTCTTTCCGGATGCGATGCGCGTGCATCGTATCCGTTTTTTAGCAGATTTTCACTAAACATATCCAATGAAACAGTACCTGATCATGCTATGCATGATTTTTTTTTCTATAAATGCTACAGCGCAGGGCAATCTGTTAATAGCACCTGCCAGAGTGGTATTCGAAGGTCAGAGCAGAATGCAGGAATTGAATCTGGCTAATACCGGAAAGGATACGGCGAGGTACCTGATCTCTTTCATCGAGATCAAAATGAACGAAGACGGCACGTTTAAGCAGATCAGCCAACCGGATTCCGGACAGCAATTTGCCAGTGGTAACCTGCGTTATTTTCCACGAAGTGTAATACTTGCTCCCAATGAGGCCCAAACAATTAAGATACAACTTGTAAAAACCGGTCAGCTTGCCCCCGGAGAATACCGCTCTCATATATACTTCAGGGCGGAATCGATGGAGAAACCATTGGCGGACAGGAGTGCTTTAAAAGATTCATTTGGTCTGTCCGTAAAATTAATCCCGGTTTTTGGGATTAGCATCCCGGTTATTATTCGTGTGGGTGATACCAGGGCTGCGGCAAATATTTCCGGGCTGACGCTTACTCCTGAAAACCGCCTTAGCATGACATTTAACCGTACGGGTAATGCTTCTATATACGGTGGCATAACAGTAATACATATTTCAGAGAAAGGGAAAGTAAGCGAGGTTGGCGTGGTTAACGGCCTGGCAGTTTATACACCTAATCTCTCCCGTCAGTTTAATATAAATCTGGATGACAAGCAGGGTGTGGATTATCACAAGGGAATGCTCCGGGTGGTTTACACTACAAAGAAAGGCACTGTATCCACGCAACTGGCAAAGGCAGAATTGCAATTGAAATAGTCAGGATCTAAAACCATTCCTATGATGATAAGACCGCTATACATCCTGTTTGTATTCATGTTAACCGGGGTGAAGGGATATACCCAAACAGTGATCGTAACAGATGATGCTGCCTATACAACAGGACAGGCAACCGCAGTGCTGGATATTAAATCAACTACAAAAGGTTTACTGGCTCCAAGAATGACGCAGGTGCAAAGATTGGCTATTACCTCACCTGCAGACGGCCTGCTGGTTTACCAGACAGATAATACCAAAGGGTTTTACTACTATTCTGTAAGTGCCTGGATAAATCTCTCCGGTGGTACCGGTACCGGCTGGTCATTGAACGGCAATACGGTAACAACTGCAAAGAGCCTGGGTACCATCGATAATATTGATCTGCCGTTTATAACGAATAACACAGAAAAAATGCGGATCACTGCCAACGGATCTTTAGGATTGGGAATAGCTATTCCGCTTGGAGGCATTCATAAAGTAACAGATAATTCAGAGTCCGGAAATGATTACCTGTTTGATGATTATGGCACCACCACCACCGCCGGATTACATATGCGGAAGGCAAGGGGTACCCTGGCTGCACCACTCAATCTTCTGAAGGGAGATCTAATGGGCTCGTTGCGTTTTTCGGCGCGTATAAATTCAGCTTTTTCTCTTAATACCGGTTCGGGGATAAACGCCTTTTACATGGGTTCCGGCATCAACGACCTATCGGATTTGCGGCTTTTTACCAGTAATACGGAAAGGATGCGTATCAGCGAAACAGGTGGCGTTGGTATAGGGACGAGTACATTTGATCTTGTCAATCCGGAAAAACTCCTGGTAGATATGGGCGTTACTACTTCTGTTAATGCCTTTTACGCCAAAGGCAGTATCAATAGTTACATGCAGATGAATATCCAGAATCTTTCTCCGGGAACCCAAAGCAGTTCTGACTATGTGGCTACTGCGGATAATGGAACGGAAACCACCAACTTCATCGACCTGGGTATTAATGGTTCAGGATACCTGTATCAAACCGGTAATCCCATTGAAACCGGTAAGGCTAATGATGGTTACATTATTTCTTCAGGGAATGATCTATACATGGTTAATAATAATGCAACAAAAGATATTATTTTCCTGGTAGGAGGAACGGCGCCAGCTAATGAAGCGATGCGGATAATGGCCGGAGAATTGGTAGGTATTGCTACCATTGCGCCAACGGCCAAATTGGATGTAGCAGGGAATTTTAAGCTGGGTGCAGCAGGTAGTGTGCTGAATAACATATCCAGAAAATCCGTAACCATTACAGATATTACCTCTCCCATCACTTACTCCGCCAGTGTAACTAAAACCGTAACCGTTACGGGCGCAGTACTAAATAGTACTGTTATTGTAAATCCGCGCACCTCATTGCCGGATGGTGTTGCTATTTCGTGGTCGAGGATAAGTGCAACAAACACCATGCTGATCAACTTTACTAACTCGGGCGCAGGTATTAGCGGAATCCAATTCCTGGGTACTGTAATCTTTGATATAACGCTTATACAATAAGATCTATGCGACTGGAGCTTTACTATATTTTATTCCTGTTCCTACCTGTAATGGCCTACAGCCAGGGAATTATAATTGCGTCGAATACCTATGTTATTGCCGGTGATGGCAGCATCGTGCTAAGAGCTAATTGGGCAAACAATGGTACGTTTGTTCATAACAATGGAGTAATAGTTTTCGCAGGAACAACGCAGGTCATTGCAGGAACATCGGCGACTACCTTTAATAATATAACTATCGCAACGGGCAGTACAACTACTATCAGCTCAACCGGGCATTCCCTGAAGGCCATTCTTTTAAGCAACGGCACCCTTCAGGCAAATGGAAATCTGACCTTATTATCTACTGCTGCACAAACAGCCTTGATTGATGGCAGTGGAACCGGAGAGGTGCTGGGAAACATCGACATGCAACGATACCTGTCATCTGGTTTCGGATACAGATATTTCAGCTCACCATTTCAGGCAGCTACCGTCAATGAGTTTTCGGATGATGTAAATCTTAACGCGACCTTCCCTGCATTTTACCGCTATGATGAAAACCTGCCTTCTTCCGGCTGGGTGCGTTATACCAATACTTCCAATACGCTCACACCTATGCAGGGATACGCCGCTAACATGGGCGCATCTTCCACAGCTAAAACGGCGGATATTACAGGAGTGGTGAATAACCATACAATTACCTCGGCTACGTTATACAATCATAATCAACCCTACACCCTGGGCTTTAACCTGGCAGGTAATCCGTATCCGTCACCTATAGACTGGAATACGGCATCAGGATGGAGCCGCACTAATATTGACAACGCGTTATACTACTTTAATACGGGCGCTGGTAATCAATATACGGGAACCTACAGTTCTTATATCAATGGCGTTTCCAGTGATGGAATTGCCGGTCATGTTATTGCTGCCATGCAGGGATTTTTTGTGCATGTTTCCATAGGGACATTTCCTGTTGCTGCAACGTTGTCAGTTAATAATAACGCACGCCTTAATAACCTGCTGCCTGATTTTCACCGGCTTATTCCGCTAACATCTCCATTGCTGAGGTTAACAGCAGGATTCAAGGATGATGTAACAGCAGCAGATCCTATGGTTGTTTATTTTGATGATAATGCCACGAAGGCTTTTGATACAGAAATGGATGCCCTCAAGCTGATGAATACAGATGGGGAAGTACCAAGTTTATATGTGATTAGTCCGGATGCCGCGCGGCTTTCTATTTGTTCCTGGCCTGGTATGAAAGACAGTGCAGATGTAATACAGCTGGGTCTTAAAACCGAACGGGCCGGATGGATCACCTTTAATGCATCTGACCTGGAACGTATTCCCTACGGACAGCACATATACCTCTATGACTCAAAAACCGGTATAAGACAGGATCTGGAAGAACATCCCGGTTACCGTCTTTACCTGAATGCCGGCGGATATGAGAACCGGTTTTTCCTGGTGTTCCGTGTGAAAGACCCGGATATTTTACCAGAAGCGCCCACGGCTATTTTCAATGCTTATACGGCTGGCGGCAAATTGCTTGCGCATATTGGAGAGATGCGGGGAGAAGTATGTGATGTGATGATCACGAATATGCTGGGGCAGGTAATATTACGGAAGCAGCTTTATGGTAATGGCTATCATGACCTGGGTTCAGAGTTTAGGAATGGCGTGTACATTGTTACCTTTTTTGTCCAGCAACAGAAGTTTTCAAAAAAAATATTGATCAGCAATTAATTAAGAGATCTATGATCCTGTGTAATAAATTAACCGTGAGTGTAATGATCCTGCTGTTTTTCACCTGGCAGGTAATGCAGGCGCAGCAACAGCCTCCACGCCCAATCGCTATTTATGTGAACCCTTTACAGGGACTTGTTTTTGGTGCTTTTTATCAGGGTATTTCAGGTGGTACGGTGATTATATATCCGGATGGTTCCCGGTCTGTTACAGGCAGTGTTGTACAGGCTGGCCTGGGTTTTCCTTTTTCGCCTGGCATTATTGAAGTGGATGCTAACGCCGGTACGCTTATCACTATTATGAACGGACCAGACGTTATGCTCACCGGAAGTAACGGGGGATCTATGATGTTACACATCGGTACCGCGAGTACAGGATCGCCTTTCATTGCCACAGCTATATCACCCGGCCGTACACAGGTAAGGATAGGAGGTACGCTTACAATTGGGAGTCCCCTGGCTAATCCACCTGGCGCATATAGTGGTTTATTTTCGATCACCTTTATACAGGAATAACAGGAGTGCTATCCCGTATCACTATTTTCATTTTGCTACAAACTATTGGTATGACCTCCCCTGCTTTTGCCAGGCAGGAGGTATCTCCGTATTATGAAACATCTATTTTCTTTATGGTGCAAGGCATAGGTGGAATAGAACTGCCGGCCCTGATAGTTGATGATATTGCCTATCTGTCTGTTTCTGATGTATTCAGTTTCTTACAGATCAGGAACACGTTATCCGGGAGCGCAGATACTGTATCCGGCACCTTTATTACGGAACAGGCTATTTATCTCATTGATAAAACCCATAATTGTATCCAGTATGAGGGAAAAACATTTGTACTGCAAGAAAATGAACTGATCAGCACACCTGTTGGTCTTTATTTGAGTACAGAACTTTTCGGACGTGTATTTGGATTGAATTGTAAGTTCAACTTCCGCAACCTGTCCGTTAGTATGGATACAAAACATGAGTTGCCGGTTATCCGGGAAATGCGGCAGCAGCAGATGCATCAGAATATCAATCGTCTGAAAGGCCAGGTAAAAGCGGATACTGTGATTGGCAGGGATTATCCGCTCTTTCAATTGGGTATGGCAGACTGGTCTGTTGTTACCACGCAGAGAGGAAAGGGTGGAAATGACACAAGGGCAAGCCTGTCCCTGGGAGGTACGCTTGCGGGAGGCGAAACGAATGTAGCCCTCAATTACAACAACTATGGCGCACAACAATCCGTTATGCATGATAGCAGCGATTACAGGTTCAGGCCTTTTGAGAGAAGGCAGCAATATTACCGCTGGCGTTTTGTAAATAATGATCACAAAGGCCTGCGGCAGGTGATAGCCGGGAAAATATTTGCGCAATCCACTGCTTCTGTTTACGATCCGGTGGTAGGTGTACAGGTTACCAATACACCTACTACAAACAGGCGTACTTTTGGTTTCTATACCCTGAGTAATTTTACAGAACCCAACTGGACTGTTGAATTATATGTGAACAATGAACTGGTAGATTATGCGAAAGCAGATGCGTCCGGGTTTTTTACTTTCCAGGTACCATTGGTATATGGAACAACAATTGTAAAACTTCGTTTTTACGGTCCATGGGGCGAGGAGCGGTTCCGTGAGGAGAATATCAGTGTGCCTTTCAATTTTCTGCCGCATGGTGAATTTGAATATACCGCCAGCGCGGGTGTGGTGGAAGATAGTGTGAACAGCCGGTTGGGCCGTGTAAGTTTTAACTATGGCGCTACACGCCTTATTACCATTGGCGGCGGTGTTGAATATCTTTCTTCTGTTACCACCGGGGAAACCATGCCTTTTGTGAGTGCTTCCATGCGCCTGGCTTCCAACCTGCTATTCTCGGGAGATTATACTTATGGTGTAAGGGCACAGGGGATGATGACCTGGCGCCTGCCTGCCAATCTCCTTATAGAAGCAAACTACACACGGTATAAAAAAGGGCAGAAGGCTATTATTTTCAATTACCTGGAAGAACGCAAGCTGGCAGTGTCCCGCACTTTTGTTGGTCGCAAACTTGCCGTATTTTCCAGGCTTACCCTCAACCAGTTCATATTACCCGGAGCCAAATACACTGCTGCTGAATGGCTGATGTCTGGTGCAATACTGGGTGTAGGAGCTAATTTTACCACCTATGCAGTGTTAGCTGGCCAATCAGATCCATATCTGTACAGTAACCTTGCCCTGTCTTTCCGGTTACCAAAGCAACTGATGATCACGCCGCAGGTGCAGTATGAGTATATGCAGAAAAAGATTATTGGCACTCGCTGTGAACTGGGGAAGTATTTTTTCAGAAATGGCTACCTGAATATGTCGTATGAGCGGAACTATAGAAGCAACTTCAGTAATGTGAGTATTGGTATCCGCTATGATTTTTCTTTCTCTCAGGTAGGCTTTTCCGCTTCGCGTAGTAATGCGACCAGTACGTTTGTGCAATCCGCAAGAGGAAGTTTGATACTGGGTGACTTTATGGATCTAACCAGCCGGACCAGTGTTGGTACAGGCGGCATTGTTATCCAGCCTTTTCTGGATCTGAACGGCAATGGCCACCGTGACAAAGGAGAACCTAAAGTTGCAGGACTGCAGATAATGGTGAACGGCGGCCGTATCATACATAACAAACGGGATACTACTATCCGTATACTGGAACTGGAACCGTACTCGAATTATTTAATTGATATGCGCCGCAGCAGTTTTGATAATATAGCATGGCGGTTAAAACATCCTACGGTCAGCGTGATAATAGATCCCAATCGTGTAAAACCCGTGGAGGTGCCTGTAGTGGTGGTCGGAGAAGTGTCGGGTGAGGTATACCTGAATGGGAAAGGCCTGGGGCGCATCGTAGTATGTATCTACAGTGAAGATGGCAGTCTGGCCGCCCGCCTGCTGTCAGAAAGCGATGGTTTCTTCAGCTTTAATGGACTTGCTCCCGGAAACTATATAGCCCGGATAGAACATGCACAATTACTTACCCTGGGGATGACCGCATCGCCTGCATTTATTCCCTTCTATATTACAGGAAATGAAGAGGGAGATGTGGTGGATACACTGGAATTCCGTCTGCAAACAAAATGACTATACTCATGAAAAGAGAATACGCTGCTAACATTATTGCTGCATTGTTGATTGTTTTATTTGTTTACGCAGGATTGATAAAATTATTGGATTATCAGGTATTCAGGAATCAGCTCAGCAGCTTTCCATTAATAAGTGGTTATGCTGCCGGTATGGCCTGGCAGCTGCCTGTATTGGAACTGGTGCTGTCTTATTTCCTGCTCTGGCCAAGGTCCCGCCTGATAGCCTTATATACTGCTTTTCTACTACTCCTGTCTATAAGTGTTTATATCGTAATGATGCTAACCGGAGATTACGTTATTCCCTGTGCCTGTAGTGGTGTGATAAACTTTATGTCATGGATATGGCATTTGTGGTTAAATATCATATTCATGCTTTTGGCCATAACGGGCATCTGGGCCTCAAAAAGAAGAAGGGGGGCTTATTTCACAGCGTGATTTTACCAGGCGTTTTTATTATTCAAAAAAAAATATATCCTCATGAAAAAGTACCGTTTAGGCCTGTTGGCTATTGGAATTTCTGTTATTTGTGTATTTGTTACTAAAGCAAATACCCGGCCCTTAGTGGATTACTACAAGTTTTATGTTGATGCGAATGGTAACCCCGTAACATATGCCGGAACAGGTGAAGATCCCCGTTTATCCGGATGTAAATTTGGCAATACCCTTTGTGGTAAAGTTTACAACATAAATGATGTGGTAGAGACTTCGCCCGGCGTTTATGAAGTGATTGCCGGCCATGAAGGCAACCAGGTGTATACCTACTACAGATCTTAGGTTAGACATGAGACTGGCTATAATGGCTGGTCTCATTGTTTTTGTCCGGTACACCATTAGGGTACAGCCCTGAAATGTACCACCTTGTAGCCTCAACAGGGATCGAACCTGTATCTAAAGTTTAGGAAACTTCTATTCTATCCATTGAACTATGAGGCCATCACTTTTTACCCCAATCCTGGGATCGGGTGGCAAAAGTAAGGGTTTTAAATTAATATTTAAAGACTTTCTATATCTACTTTTCCACCGGCAGGGGCATAGATACTATCGATTTCTTTTTTGAATTTCTCCAGGATTACCTTCCGTTTTGCCTTGAGGGTGGGGGTGAGTTCGCCGCCATCTACCGTCCATTCACGGGGGAGAAGGATATATTTTTTCACCTGTTCAATATGGCTGAAAAACTGGTTGTATTTGTCTACCGCCTGTTTGTACAGGTCCTGTACATCCGGGTTTTTCACGAGTTCTTCGTTGGAGGTAGCGGTGATACCGCGTTTCTGCGCCCAGTTGCGGAGATTACTGAAGGAAGGTATGATCAGTGCTGCCGTGAATTTACGGTCTTCCCCGACGATCATGATCTGTTCAATGTAGGGCGACTCCTTAAACTTGTTTTCGATGGGCTGTGGCGCCACGAATTTGCCGCCGGAGGTTTTAAAGAGTTCTTTTTTCCGGTCGGTTATCTTCAGGAACTTGTTGTCGATCATTACGCCGATATCGCCGGTATGGAACCAACCATCTTTGATGGCATCGGCAGTGAGATCTGGGCGTTTATAGTAACCAATGGTTACATTGGGGCCTTTACAGAGGATCTCGCCATCTTCCGCAAGTTTTACCTCCACACCGCTGATGACGGGACCTACGGTGCCAAACATGCGGTCTTCCACGTTGATGCGGTTTACGCTGATTACCGGGGAGGTTTCCGTAAGGCCGTAGCCTTCCATGATGGGAATGCCGCCGGCGGTGAATATCTTCAACAAACGGACCTGGCAGGCTGCTGCACCATTTACAATGCACTCGATATTGCCACCCAGGGCTGCGCGCCATTTACTGAAGACCAGCTTATTAGCCAGTTTGAGCTGCAGGTTATACCAGGCGCCCTGGTCTTTATTGATTTCATACCGTTTACCGATGTCTACTGCCCAAAAGAACAAGGCCCTTTTAATGCCTTTGAGTTCCAGGCCGGTAGTCATGATCTTTTCGTACACTTTTTCCAGCAGGCGGGGAACGGTGGTAAAGATGGTAGGCTTCACCTCTTTCAGGTTATCACCGATGGTTTCCATGGTCTCTGCGTAGTAAACCGGTACGCCGGCGCGGAGATACAGGTAGGTCACCATTCTTTCAAATATATGGTTCAATGGCAGAAAGCTAAGGGCTTTTGCCTCTTTGTTAACGGGGAGGTAAGGCTGGCAGGCCAGTACGTTGCTCATAATGTTGTGATGACTGAGCATTACGCCTTTTGGTGTGCCGGTGGTTCCGGAAGTGTAAATGATGGTGACCAGTTCTTCCGGGGAAATATTCTTTTTTACTTCCTCTATCTTTTCAAAATCGGCGGGGTCGGCCAGTGCGGGAACTTCCGTCCAGTGACGGGCGCCTTCTACTTTATTGAAGGTGAATATTTCGCGGATGGAGGGAAATTTATCCCTCATGGCGGTTATCTTATCCAGCAGGTCTTTGTCGCTCACAAAGAGGATGCGTGCTTCCGCATCATTCAGCACGTAGGCGAGCTCCGTTTCGCTGATAGTGGGGTAAATGGGGGTGAGCGCGGCGCCCAGTTGCTGACATGCCAGGTC
Organism: Chitinophaga sp. W3I9; assembly: GCF_050434025.1. Classification (NCBI taxonomy): domain Bacteria; kingdom Pseudomonadati; phylum Bacteroidota; class Chitinophagia; order Chitinophagales; family Chitinophagaceae; genus Chitinophaga; species Chitinophaga sp. W3I9. The sequence goes on along the minus strand of NZ_JBNPWC010000001.1, from coordinate 275,144 downwards.
GGTAATGATCCATTCCGGTCTGTTGGGTGAAATGATGGCTATTTTATCTTTCTCCTCATTTTGCTTGATTCCCGGTCTGATACCCAGTTTGAGCAGGCCGGAGCTGAATCTGAGAGTGAGGTCCGCTATTTCTTTTGTGCTGTACTTTTTCCATTGCCCGTTTTCTTTCCCGGCCAGCATATCCTCTTTGGGAAAGTTGGCTAATTGGTAAGAAATCACATCGAATAGTCGTTGCGGTTGGTCCATGCTGCTGTAATTTTGTTTTGGCTCAAATATCAGATACGTGTGTGCTGTTGTTCTTTCAGTTTTTCATATTCCCCTAACGCATCACCGAAAGGATCTTTGTGGTATGCGTTGAAATACTGGAAAGCCAATGCAATGCCCCATCCTAATGCGGGCCATACCGGCCAGGGAGTACCGCTTGTTTTGTCACTGTCTGTCAGGAACCATACTGCCCATAATCCCAGGTTAATCACGAGATAGATGATCAGGTGGGACTTAAATCCTGCCCTGGCTTTTGCGATGCGCCAAAGTCGGTTATCTCTTTCTTGATTTGTTTCCATGGAAGTCAGTTTTAGGTACCAGAGGTTGTACTAAATTTAAAATATTTTATTGGCTTCACGCAGAAAAAAACGAAAAAAGCGGGCTTAACGGGTAGCCTTTATATCGAAGGAGATATTTACCTGTGAATTGATGAGTTTGTCTTGTAATGATTTGTCGGCGCGATAGCTGATACCCCATTCGGTACGGTCGATGTTAAAATTGGCTATTGCGATGATGGTGTTGTCTTTAAGCGTTATCCTGGCAGGGAAGGATATATTTTTGGTAACAGCTTTCAGCGTCAGGTTTCCTTTGACAATATGGGTAGCGTTTCTAAGGGTGAGTTCATCGCCATCAGTGGGATGGAATGCCGTTACCTCGGTTATTTCAAAGGTGGCGGCGGGATATTTTTTTACGTCGAAGAACATCTCTCCTTTCAATTCGTTTTCCAGCTTGCGTTTCATGGCGGAATCGGCTGCGAGGTCTACATCCTGGAGGGATTTCATATCAATAATGAACTGGCCGCCGGTGATAAGGCTGTCTTTTACATACAGTGCGCCACCGGCCAGTTTCAATGCGCCGTAATGTTTACCGGTAGGTTTTGTACCGATCCATCGCACCACACTTAAGGCGGTATCCGGAAGATAAGCGTTACCGGTGCCGGTTTGCACGGTCTGCGCATCGGTGATCCGGGCTTTATCAGCTTTGGGCGCCTGTTCGCATGCCACGATGCCGCAGGTAATAACGAATACTATACATAAGAGTTTCTTCATAATTACTGGTATGCTTTAAAACAAGCGCCCTGTTTAAGCGGGCGCTTGTCAGAAAATTTCGCTATTCCGCCAGTTCCCGGTTGCCTACCCACACAAACCTTTTCACAATAAATTCCTGGTTGGTAAAGCTGGCATTACCTGCCGGATTACCGCCCGTAACATGGAAATCGGAAAACGCAGCATGCTGGTTTATCCAGATAAATCCTGTAAGGTTAAAAGATACAGGTGTGAAAACGCTGTTCATTTCTGCTGCTATTTTTTCTTTGGCAGATGGATCTGTGGTATAAGCCCCGCAGGTAATGGCGCCGTATTTCGATGCCATTTGTTTGGCCAGTTGTATACTATGTGCCGTGTCCCTGGTTTTGATGATCAGGATCACCGGTCCGAAAAGTTCTTTTTCATAGATGGCTGTATCCACGCTGGTTACTTCCAGGATGGTGGGAGCGCATACCCTGGCATTGGAGAATTCTTCATTCACTACCGGGGTGCCTTCGAGGATCACTTTCCCTCCGAGGTGACGGGCTTCCTGTGCGCGGGAGAGGGTGCTGTCGTTTTGTATAGCGCCGAGCGTACCTGCGCCCATTTTCGGATGGTTTACGAGGCCTACTACCGCTTCCTTGAACTTTTGCACTACCTCATTGAAAGATACCTGGCCATTGGCTGTTTTGACGCCCTGTTCGGGAATGAAAAAGTTTTGTGGCGCAGTACACATCTGCCCGGAATATAAGCTAACAGAAAAGGCGAGGTTCTGAATCACCGCATCGAGGTCGGTTACGCTGTCGAGGATCACCGAATTAACGCCTGCTTTTTCCGTAAATACCGTTTTGCCCGGGAGTGATTCCACATAGTTACCAAATGCACTGCCGCCGGTATAATCGATCAGTTTTACGTCGGGGTGTCCGCAAAGTTCTTTTGCAATGAGGTGGTCTGAGCTGTCGGCAGCCAGCTGGCAGAGGTTGGGATCATAGCCGTTGTCCTGAAGTGATTGCTGGATGGCGCTTACGGCAATGGCGATCGGCAGCACTGCTTTCGGATGCGGTTTCACAATCACGGGGTTGCCGGTGATGAGGTCGGCATAAACGCCGGGGAGTGTGTTCCATACCGGGAAGGTGGAGCAGCCAATCACAACACCGGGACCTTTGGGTACCGGTTTAAAAGTTTTGTACAGTTTGATACTGGCTTTACCCATTGGCTTCTCCCAGGTTAATGATGGCGGGTACCGCTGCAGTTCGTGATAGCCCGTGGCCACTGCTTCGAGGGCGCGGTCGTTGGCATGCGGACCGGAAGCCTGGAAGCTCATCATAAAGCTCTGGCCGGTAGTATGCATGGTAGCGTTGGCGATATCAAAAAAGTAGTCTTTTATTCTTTCCAGGGTTTCGGTGAGCATACCTGCTCTTTCGGATACCGGTACTTTCGCCCAGCTTTTGCCGGCTTCTGTGGCTTTCTTTATCAGGTCGCCAACAGGAAAAACGGGATAGGTAACTCCCAGTACCTCGCGGGTGTAGGGTGATACTTCCTCTCCGGCCCAGCTGGTTTCGCCGGTTTGCAGTAACTGTTTGAAAGGTTTTCCCAGTAATTGCTGATAGCTCTGTACGCCTTTGGCATGGGCTTCTTCCCCGTAAGCTTTGGGATGCTCCGGGTATTGCGAATAGAAAGTTCGTTCGTGGTTCGCCTTTACAGCATTGTCGATAATGTTTTGGTGTTTGTTAACGAGCATATTCAGATTTTGAGATTTACAATTTACGGATTTAGTCATTCAGTTGCTACAGCAACTAATTGACTAAACCCGTAAATCAAAAATTATCTAAATACTAATACCCGGAATTGATCAGCGTAAACCTTCCATCATTGTAATATTCATCAGGTTTCGGCTTTAATGGATTGCTGCGCTGAAATTTCAGGAAAGCATCATAATCGGTTTTATGTAATCCCACCCACGCTTTGTAGCTGGCCTGGTTGGCCGACGGGCCAAACAGCCATTGGTTATACGATTCAAACATTCCTTCCCGTAGCAGCCTGCGCTGATAATCGAAAAGGGCGTACGGATATTTCATACCGTAAAAGTTGTACCAATCCAGTAAAAAGCGGGTACGCACCATAATTAACACATCCGGATCTATTCCTCCGGTTACTACACTGATTTGCTTGCCCATACAGGCTTTATATGCTTCTACGAATTCGTTGCTGCTTTTCCTGCCCTTCTTATCCTCTGGTATGGCGCTTTCAAACAGCGAAGGGTCATTGAATAATTTTTTATAAGATTCCAGTACAATATTCCTGATTTCAGCCGTGCGTGTGGTGAAACTTTCCATATTCATGAAGGTTTCGCCGTAGAGGATGCACCACAGCGGATTATTGCTGAAGTCGTATGTTTTGGTGGCGTTGTAATAGTTGCCGGGAAAACCGGGGTCCTGTTCAATGCCTTTGATCCAGCTCCGGAGGGCGCCGTCATACATTTTGAAGTTCATCAGCAGGGTACCGTTATCATTGTATAACTCGCCGCTGTTGGGGAACTTTTTGATGGCCCGCTCAAACATGCGTTGTGCCGTTTTCCACTCTTCCCTTCCCACATAAATATTGCCTGCAATCTGAAATACCTGTACGTCTGCTTCCCTGCTGCCAAGTAAAGGTTCAATAATGCTTTTTGCCTTTACAAGGTCTCCCTTCAGATAATAGGTAAATCCCAGCTGTTTCTTTAATTCAAAATTATCCGGTTCCAGCTGCAATGCCTGGTTTAATACCAGTATGGCATTGGAATAATCTCCTCCGCGGATAAAGCCTGTGGCTGTATTATACAGCTCTTTGGCGTCTTGTGCAATTGCAACCTGTGAAAATAAAACTCCCGCAACAAAAAGTGCTTTCAATAAAGAAGACCGTATGTTCATCCCTGTCTGTCGTTTGCTGTAAAAGTAAGGAAAATGGGGTAATGTCCCACAGATCAATCTATGGGAAGGGAGATAGAAGGGATATCTTTGTTATATTATTTTATTACTTTATTTGTTGATAGAAAACTGGTTTGTAATATAATTAAGCAGATGATGGCAATAACACCACTCGCACCCACCCAAACAGGCGAATTTAGCACCTGCGGTACAGATGTATCAAATTGATCCCGCAGGGTAAATACCAGCAGGGCGGGTATGAGGCCGCATAATACCTGCATGTAAAGGGTATTGCCGAGGTTGCCCGTTCTCATATATATCCACGACAACATCAGGGAAAAAGAGACGATAATCCGGTTCCACTTTCTTTTTCCGGTTGTAGCTGTAAATCAGGACCACCAGCAACAGGCTGCAATAAATGGGTATTGTGATTAAGCTGCTTAGCACTTTGTCGTTTGTAATGCCCGGGTAGGCACTGGCGGCGGCAATATAAAAAGCGAGGAATATTACCAGGCTATACACGGGTATCAGCCAGGCGTGGCCGAGTGTGGGATAAAACTTTTTCTTTTCTGCCAGTAAGGGATCATCATCAAAAATAGAGCGGGTATCATCAGTTGTTTTCATGGATGCGGGTATAAAGGGAGACAATGAAATAACGGGCTTTCCCGGCAGATGGATATCGCCGGGAAAGCGTATAGTATGTTTAAATAATATGCGTGATCAGTCCGTCGCGCAGCTTCGGCTCAAACCAGGTACTCTTCGGGGGCATTACGTTTCCGCTGTCGGCAATGTCAAACAGCTGCTGGATGGTGACGGGGTAAAGGGCAAATGCTACTTTCATTTCGCCGCTGTCTACCCGTTTTACCAGTTCGTTCAACCCGCGGATGCCGCCAACAAAGTCGATGCGTTTATCGGTGCGCTGGTCTTTGATGCCCAGCAGTTTATCCAGTATGTTATTGGAAAGAATGGTTACATCGAGGATGCCTATGGGATCGGTGGTATAGGTGCCTTCTTTTGCCACCAGGCGGTACCACCGGCCATCGAGGTACATGCTGAATTCATGCAGCATGGAGGGTTGCTGGGGCAGGTGCCCGATTTCTTCCACGGTGAAGTCGTAGTCCAGACGGGAGAGGAGCGCTTCCTTACTCAGGCCGTTAAGGTCTTTCACCACGCGGTTATAATCCAGGATGGCCAATTGGCTGGCCGGGAAAATGGTGGTGAGGAAATAGTTGACGGGATTGTCTACCGAGGTGATCTTTCCTTCTTTCTCAAACGCGGCCTGTACGAGGCTGGCGGAGGCGGCGCGGTGATGGCCGTCGGCGATGTAGGTGCAGGGCACCTTTTCGGCGAACAGGGTAGTGATGTCCTGGATGGCAGCGGGGGTGTTGATTACCCATACGGTGTGCCGGATACCATCTTCGGCGGTGAAATCATACACTGGTTGGTTGTGTTCCTGCCAGTGGTCTACCAGGGCGTTTACTTCCGGTACGTCGTTGTAAGCGAGGAATACGTTGCCGGTTTGCGCTTTGGTGGTTTTAATATGATTAATGCGGTCCAGTTCTTTATCGGGCCGGGTAAATTCGTGTTTTTTAATGATGCCGTTGTTATAGTCTGATATGGCGGAAACGCATACCAGTCCGGTTTGAGCGCGGCCGTTCATCACCAGTTTGTAGATATAATAGGCGGCCTGTGGTTCCAGGACGAGGGTGCCTTCCTGTACCATGCGGTGCAGGTTTTCCGCTGCCTTATCATATACGGGCTGACTGTGGGTGTCTGTTCCGTCGGGCAGATCTATTTCAGATTTTGAAACATGATAATATGAGTAAGGGTTACCGGATGCCGCTGCTTTGGCTTCTTCCGAGCTGAGTACGTCGTACGGCCTTGCAGCTACTTTTGCTGCGAGATCTGCTGTAGGCCTTAATCCGTTAAAGGGTCTGATAATAGCCATGATGTAGATATGTGTGAGTGGTAAATGTAATAATAAAAAAAATACGGATTACCGCTAACGAATTACGGAGTTGCAGATAGCTGATCTACCTGCAACTCCGTAATACAATAAGGATATTTTCTTATGCCTTTTTCAGGGAGAAGTATTTCATGGCTTCCACCATTACTTCTACGCTTTCATATGGCAATGCGTTATACATAGATACGCGGAATCCGCCGGAGAGACGGTGTCCTTTGATACCAACGATATCTTCTTTCTTACAGAATTTGAGGAATTCTTCTTCCATTTCCGGTTTATCCATGATGAAGCAGGCGTTCATTTTACTACGGTCTTCTTTCACAACAGTACCGCGGAACAGCGGGTTGTGGTCGATTTCATCGTAAAGGAGTGCTGCTTTTTTATCATTGATCTTTTCAATGGCAGGAATGCCGCCCTGTTCTTTGAGCCAGCGGAGTGTGAGCATGGAAATGTACACAGCGAATACGGGAGGGGTGTTTAGCATAGAACCATTTTCTATGTGGTTCCTGTAATCCAGTATGGCTGGTATTTTGCGCGTTACCTTGCCCAACATGCTTTTGCGTACAGCTACCATGGTAGCGCCTGCGGCGCCCATATTTTTTTGTACGCCGGCATATATCAGCGAGTACTTGTTAAAGTCCATGCTGCGGCTCATGATGTCACTGCTCATATCTGCTACCAGGGGTACATCGGTAACAGGTGTCATTTGCCACTGTGTACCATAGATGGTATTGTTAGTGGTAATGTGCAGATAACTTGCCTTTTGGGGGATGGTGAACTGTTTGGGAATGTGATTGTAGTTGCTTTCTTTGGAGCTCGCCACAACGTCGGCGAAGCCAAACAATTTTGCTTCTTTGATGGCCTTGTTGGACCATACTCCGGTATCCACATATGCGGCAGATTCGCTGCTTTCCAGCAGGTTCATTGGCACCTGCATAAACTGCGTGGTGGCTCCGCCATGTAAAAAGAGTACTTCAAAGTCATCATCAAGCTGCATCAGTTCCCTCACCAGGTTGCGCGCCTCGTCCATCACCGCTATAAACGGTTGCGTTCTGTGGCCAATTTCCAGTATAGACATCCCTGACCCTTCAAAGTCAATCAGAGCTTTACTGGCCTTGTACAATACCTCGTTGGGTAATACAGAAGGACCTGCGTTAAAATTATGCACCTTCATGTTGCGATTCAGATTAAATTCATTTTTTGATCTTTCCACTTTGTTTTGGTTTTTCTAAGGAAACGGAAAAAAAACGGCACGGGTGTTTTAAAACCAGTAAGGCGCGTGGTGTAGGACAGGCTAAAAGATGGTATGGGCAAAGATAAAATTTCTTTTCTAATTATTAAGTATTACCATAAATATTTTAACCGGCTCATTCCTCCCTCACCGGTAGCTTACCTTCCAGCCATTGACGTTGTAGCTGTTCCATCTCCTGTACCTCCTCGGGGGTAAGGGTAGTATGGGTGAGCTCCTGTAAAGAGGGCTGTCCTGCATTTACCCAGGCGGTATACCAGGCTGCTGCCACGGCTGCTATCGCATTTTTCATCCTTCGTTCCACCATGTCGCCCATCGAAAGTGCGTATGCTTTCGTATAGTCTTCTGCGTAAGTACGAATTAATACCCCATTCCGGTTTTCATAACCGTAACGCCTGCCGGGCGGAAATTTTTCACTAAGCCGCTTTTCGTAGGCCAGTACTGTATCTGCGGCCATTCCGCTTATCCTGATAATGTCCCATATATATTTACGGGGTTCGGATATATACACGGCTTTCCCGGCCCAGTAATCGAACGTTTTATCTGCCAGTAATTCAGGGATGCGGGATTCCCACAAGCCATGAATACCCTGCTGGCCGGTAAACTGGCCGTTATGATTGGAACAGGCATGCAGGGGCACGTGTGCATCTGCCATATAATGTCCCAGTTCGGCAGACAGCCGGAGGATGCGCTGCTGGTCCTTTTCCCTGAATGCGGCGGTGAGCATGGCCAGCATCTTTTCAAGATGCCAGGGCAGAATGCCGTTGCGGTTCAGGGAATCTGCCGTGTATCTGGCGACTGCATCTGCCCAGTTACGGGGAATCTGCGCGTAGGGCGGCTTGTCGAACAGGTCGATATCAATGTAATGCCTGGCGCCTTCTGCAGCAACAGCGTAGCGCCGCTTGTCCGGATCTGTCGCATGTGCCGTAATGTACTCCAGTTGCGGCTTATAGAGGACCATCATTTCCGGCGGCAGGCAAAATACCGCCAGCCGGTTAATCCGCTGATGCGCAAAAAATCCCCATGCACAAACATCTGTACAGGAAAATATGATTACAGTAAATAATACGGGAATCCGTAGCCAGGTGTGGGTTAACATGTCACTATATTTTTGGGAAGACGAATATAGCGAAAAAAAGTATGCTGATATTTTATCTCCAGGGATAATAAAATATCAGCATTGTTACAGCAACGGAAAATGTAAGCATGCTTTAACCACGAGGTATTTACGCTTCATCTATGAAGCATCCCCGGATCAGATATGGGTAACGCCACCACTTACGGCAAACTTCATGGCTTCGCCGGCAGAAACGTTGGTCAGCGGTTTAACCCGCTCTTTTGGCACCATAAACACCTTACCGGTAATGGCATACGCATGGGGTACGTATACTGCCATGTATCCTTCGAGGCCCAGGTTGCTGACATCCGTCTGCGTAATGAATCCCATCTCCCACACATCCACCCCGTATACCTGCACCAGCACCGGGTGATCGAATTTTTTCTTTTCACCTACAAACGCATCAAAAACATCCTTAATAGAGGTGTAAATATATTTGATAAAAGGCGTGCGCTCCAGCAGGTGGTCAAACAAATCAAAGATCCGCCCGATAATAAAGGAGGAGCTGAGGTAACCTACCCCGATGATCAGCAGCAGCACCAATGCAAACCCTACTCCTTTGTACCTCAGAAAACCAAAAGAAGCGCCTTCCGGAATCAGCTCTTTCGGAATAAGATTATCAATAGTAATAAAGGCCCAGTACAAGGTAAGCGCAGTAATACCAATGGGCGCCAGAATGAGCAATCCCTGAAAGAAGTAACGCAGCAATCGTGATGCAAATACTTTTAATCTAAGCTTTGGCGACATGGTTTGTGATTAGGGCTGCAAATTAGACAATAAAGCGCAAAGCAGGAAGCAGGGATGGTTAATTGAATGTTGCCACATGTAAAAAAATAGTACTGGAAACTTTGGAAGTTTGTAAAGTTTCCATAGTTTTGTCCAGCATAACAACAGGGTTAATGCGATAAAATCTATGGAAGTACAGGAACGCATTATGGACACGGCTTTTGGCCTTTTTCGTCAATTTGGTACCCGCTCCATCACGATGGATGACATCGCTGTGAGAATGGGGATTTCGAAGAAAACGCTTTACGCCCACTTCACCGATAAGGACGATATGGTTTGCCAAACCATCGGCCGGTTCATAAATATCGTTACCGAAGACTGTATCGAAGACCGGAAAAAATCGAAAGACGCCATTGACGAGTTATTCCTCGTAATGGACATGCTGGACCGCCGCCTGCGCAATATGAACCCTGTCATTATCCTGGACCTGCAGAAATTTCACTCGAAAGCCTACCAGTTGTTCCTCGATTACCGGAACAACACCCTGGCTACCATGATCCGTGAAAATATGGAAAGAGGCATCAGTGAAAAAGTATACCGGCCCGATATCGACATTAAAATACTGACCCAATACAGGATATACGCCTGCATGATCTGTTTTCAACCGGAAGTGTTCCCTGGCGCCAATGATATGAACAAAGTGCAGAAAGTGTTGCTGGAGAATTTTTTATATGGGGTGGCTTCTGTAAAAGGATACCGGCTTATTGAAGAATATAAACAACTATCGCAAAATAAATAACACTATGCTATCAATCAAAAGGCTCACCAGTATGGCTTTTATGGTGTGGCTGCTGTCCCTGGTGACCATCGCCGGCGCCCAGCAGCAGGTTACGCCTGAACCCATCCGTTTGTCTGCCAAAGAAGCGGTAGACTACGCACTGGCTAATCAGAGCACCGTTAAAACCGCCAAACTGGACGAACTCATCCAGCTGGCCAAGAACAAGGAGGTTAGCGGCCTGGCACTGCCCAATGTCGCTGGTACCGGCTCTTACCAGTACAACCCGATCACTCAGAAACAGATGTTTAACATGAGGAACTTTGGATTGCCAAAAGATTCCTTTACGGCAGTTTCCTTCCAGCTACCGCATAACCTGGTTGGGGAAGTGAAACTTACACAGGTACTCTTCGATCCCAGCGTACTCGTAGCTTTACAGGCACGTAAAACACTGGAAGACCTGGTATCACAGGGCGTGGAAAAGGCGGAAATAGACGTGAAATCCACCGTGTACAAAGCCTATTACAATGTACTGTCTGCCAACAAAGCATTGACCATCCTTTCCGAAAACATCCGTTCCCTGGAAAAGATCCTCAACGAAACCAAACAGATCTACAAAAACGGTCTTGCGGAAAAACTGGATGTAGACCGCCTGGTAGTGCAATATACCAACCTGCAAACGGAGCAAACCAAACTCCGTAACCTGATTGAACTGGGTACTGCTTCACTGAAATACCAGATGGGCATGCCACTGAAACAGGCTATAACGTTAACGGATACACTTTCTACAGAAAGGATTGCAGCAGATGTGCTGGATATGGATAAATTCGACTACTCACAGCGGATTGAATACCAGTTGCTGCAAACGCAAAAGAAAGCAAATGAATATGATCTGAAAAGATATAAGCTGAAAGGTCTACCCTCCCTGCAACTATTCGGTTCTACCGGCGCATTAAGGGGAAGTGATAAATTTGATTACCTCCAGAACCAGATGTGGTACGGTTATGTAAACACAGGACTGAACCTCTCTGTTCCCATCTTTAGTGGTATGCAGCGCAAACGGCAGGTAGACCAGGCGTGGCTGGCAGTAAAGAAAAGTGAAGTGGCCATCGAAAATGCGAAGCTGGGCATCGACCTGGAAAGAGAGCAATCCTATTCTACTTTCCGCAACAACGTACTCACGCTGGAAGCACAGGAGAAAAACATGGAACTGGCACAGGACGTATATAACACCACCCAGATCAAATACAGGGAGGGCGTAGGTTCCAGCCTGGAAATGACCACTGCTGAAAACGATTTGCTCACTGCACAGAATAATTATTTCACTGCATTGTTTAACGCTATTGTTGCTAAGGTAGACCTGCTGAAATCGTACGGCAAACTATAAGCTTCATTATTTCAATCACTATTTACTACTAACTATATGATCAAAAAATATTCTTTCCTGATCCCTTTTGTCGCCCTGATGCTCGCATCCTGCGGTGGTGGTGGAAATAAAGCTGAACAGCTGGAGAAGCTGAAACAGGAGAAAGTAAAATATAACGAAGACATCGACAAAAAAATAGCAGCGCTGGAAAAGGAAGCAGGTGTGAAAGATACGACGCAGCAGAAAATGAAAGATGTTACCGTAACTGCTATCACGGATACCATATTTGAACATTATATAGATGTGCAGGGAAGTGTGGACGCCCGCGAAAACGTAAACGTTTCCGCCCGCGTACCGGGAGTAATTACCAACATTTTTGTAAGAGAAGGACAGGCAGTAAAACAGGGACAAACACTGGCCCAGGTGGATGACCAGGTGCTGAGAGCCAACATGGCGGAACTCCGTACCCAGATGGACCTGGCTAACACCCTGTTTGAAAAACAGAAAAACCTGTGGTCACAGAAAATAGGTTCCGAAGTACAATATCTCAACGCCAAAAACCAGAAGGAAAGCCTGGAAAGGAAGATGGCCACCCTGCAGGATCAGCAGTCGCAAACCCGCATCATTGCACCTATCAGCGGTACCGTAGATGCAGTAATCGCCAAGGTGGGAGACAATGCAGCCCCGGGCGCACCAGCCTTCCGCGTGGTAAACGCCAACAACCTGAAGGTAACTGCCAACGTAGCGGAAGCTTACGCCGGTTTGCTGAAATCAGGAGATGCAGTGATCTTATCTTTCCCTGATATTAACCGCGAAATACGCAGCACTATCGGGTTTGCATCCAGGACCATTGATCCGCTGAGCCGCACCATCAAAATTGAAGTGCCGCTGAAACCGGATGCCGGTCTGCGTCCTAACATGATCGCCCGCATCAGGATCGTGGATTATGTCGCTAAGAACGCAGTGGTAGTTCCGGTAAGCGTGATCCAGTATACCTCCGGAAAGCCTTATGTAATGGTCGCGCAAAATGCCAACGGTAAAATGGTGGCACAACGCAAAACAATAGATATGGGCCGCACCTACAATGATAAGGCTGAAATAAAGAGTGGTTTGACAACAGGTGATAAAGTTATCACCACCGGTTTTCAGGGGTTGAACGATAACGACCTGATTAAATTATAAAGCTGATTCAAACAGCTAAAACCAAGTGTATGCAAGACAATCTCCATAAAGAATTTAAGCCTACCAGCTGGTCCATTGATAATAAGGTAAGCGTATACGTGGCTACCATTATCATTGCATTGGCAGGTATACTTTCCTATATTAACCTGCCGAAGGAACAGTTTCCCGAGGTAGTGTTCCCGCAGTTCTATATCAACACCGTCAATGCTGGTACTTCCCCGGAAGATATGGAAACAACGGTGACCAAACCGATAGAAAAACAACTGAACGGCATCTCTGGCGTAAAGAAGATCAAGAGTACTTCCATGCAGGATTTCTCTGCGATCACCATTGAGTTCAATGCCAATGAAGATATTGAAGCTGCGCGTCAGCAGGTGCGGGAAAAAGTAGACGATGCAAAGAAAGATCTGCCAAAGGACCTGACCCAGGAACCGCAGATTGTGAAGATAGATGTGTCGCAGATTCCTATCATGAACGTAAACCTTTCCGGCGACTTTGACCTGCAAACACTGAAAAAGTATGCGGATGATATGAAAGACCGGATTGAGGCGCTGAATGAAATTACCCGTGTGGACCTGGTAGGTGAACTGGAACGCGAAATCCAGATCAACGTGGACAAATACAAAATGGATGCGGCCAAGATCAGCTTTGAAGATATCATCGGCGCCATCCAGGGAGAAAACATCACCATCTCCGGTGGTCTTGTTGCGATGGACGGTCAGAAACGTAGCCTGAGCGTAAAAGGAGAATATAAAGATCCGGGAAGAATAGGTAACATCATTGTACGCGGCCAGTCTGGTGCAACAGTATACCTGAAAGATATTGCCAACGTGGTAGATGGTTTCCTGGAACAGGAAAGCTATGCGCGGCTTGGCGGAAAGAACGTAATCACGCTCAACGTTATTAAGCAAAGTGGTAAAAACCTGATCGATGCATCCGATAAGATCCAGGCGATTACAAAGGACATGAAGGAAAACTACTTCCCTAAAAACCTGGAAGTAACTATCACGGCAGACCAGTCGAAATCTACCCGCGTAACCCTGCACGACCTGATCAACACCATTATTATCGGCTTCCTGCTGGTAACTGTTATCCTGATGTTTTTCATGGGAGCGGTTAATGCGATCTTCGTGGCATTATCGGTGCCAATTTCCATGTTTATCGCATTTTTACTGATGCCGATGTACGGGTTTACGTTAAACATGATGGTGCTGTTCTCCTTCCTGCTGGCATTGGGTATTGTAGTGGATGATGCCATTGTGGTGATAGAAAACGTACACCGTATTTATAACCAGCGAAAGGACCTGGGCATTGTGAAGGCAGCTAAAATAGCTGCGGGAGAAGTGTTCCTGCCGGTATTCTCCGGTACCCTTACAGTGCTGGCGCCGTTTGTGCCGCTGCTGTTCTGGCCTGGTGTGATCGGTAAGTTCATGTTCTATCTGCCGGTTACGCTGATCACAACACTCGGCGCATCGCTGGTGGTGGCGTATATCATTAACCCGGTGTTTGCGGTGGATTTCATGGACAGGCACGAAGGTGAAAACCATCCGAAGCCTAAGTTTGATAAGAAATTTACGATCCTTTCCGGTGTGTTTGCCTTGCTGGCGCTCGTAGGTTATGCCAATGGCAGCATAGGGGTGGGCAATTTTGTGGTATTCCTTTACCTGTTGATCGTATTGGAACGTTTCTGGTTAGGTGGCGTGGCTCGCCGCTTCCAGCATGGATTCTGGCCGAAAGTACAGGACCGTTACAAACGCATATTGCAGTGGTGTTTGCTGGGATGGCGCCCGGTATGGATCGTGGTGGCTACGTTTGGGCTACTGATCTTCAGTATTATGCTAACGGCTATACGAAATCCGAAAGTGGTGTTCTTCCCGCAGGCAGATCCCAACTTCATCTATACTTACATAGAATTACCCAATGGTACCGACCAGAAGTATACCGATTCTATCACTAACCTGGTGGAAAAACGTATCACCAGGGTAGTGGGTGAAAAGAACCCGATAGTGGAATCTATTATTTCCAATGTGGCCAAAGGCGCCGGCGATCCTTCGCAGATGGATCTCAGCACGCAGCCGCAGAAGGGTAAGGTAACGGTCGCCTTTGTGGAATTTGGTGCGAGGGATGGGCAGTCGACCGTACAATATCTCGATAAAATCCGTAATGCCGTTAAAGGTATCCCGGGAACCAATATCACGGTAGAGCAGGAGCAGGGTGGTCCGCCAACCGGTAAGCCTATCAATATTGAAATCAGCGGCGATAATTTTGATGAGCTGACCAGCAGTTCGTTCAGACTTAAACGTTATCTCGATTCCCTGCAGATTGCGGGTGTAGAGGAACTGAAGAGCGATTTCGAGGACAATAAGCCGGAGATAGTAGTAGATATAGACCGGGAGCGGGCTAATGCGGAAGGTATTTCTACCGGCCAGATCGGTGGAGCTCTTCGTACAGCGCTATTCGGAGCTGAAGCCTCCAAGATCCGTGATGCAAAAGATGAGTATAAGATTATGGTAAGATTAAATGAGGATCAGCGGAACAATATTAATAACCTGATGAACCTCAACCTGGTATACCGCGATATGAATATGGGCGGAGCAATACGCCAGGTGCCGTTATCGGCGGTAGCGGATATTCATTATTCCAACACTTTTGCAGGTATTAAGCGTATAGACCAGAAACGTGTAATTACGCTGTATTCCAACATCTTAACAGGTGCGAATGCGAATGAAGTGGTACAGCATATTGAATCATCGCTGAAGGACTTTACCCATCCGAACTCCGTGACTATTAAAATGACCGGTGAGCAGGAAGACCAGCAGGAAACCATGAACTTCCTGATGATGGCGATGCTTGGAGCATTTGGGTTGATCCTGATGATTATGGTGACCCAGTTCAACTCTATCGGCCGCCCGATGATCATCTTTATGGAGATCCTGTTTAGTATCATCGGTGTGTTCCTGGGCTTCTCCATCTTTAAAATGGATATTTCCATTGTAATGACGGGTGTGGGTATTATGGCCCTGGCAGGTATTGTGGTGCGTAATGGTATCGTACTGGTAGAGTTTACGGACCTGTTGATCCAGCAGAAGATGCCGGTATATGAAGCGGTGGTGGAAGCGGGTCGTACCCGTATGACGCCGGTAATATTAACCGCAATTGCTGCTATTTTGGGTCTGATTCCGCTGGCAGTGGGCTTTAACATCGACTTTGCCGCGCTGTTCAGTGAGTTCAAACCGCATATATTCTTTGGTGGGGATAACGTGGCCTTCTGGGGGCCGCTGGCCTGGACAATGGTATACGGGTTGATTTTCGCGACTTTCCTGACCCTGGTACTGGTGCCGGTGATGTACGCCATGAACAAGCGTTCCATTGATGTGCTGGACCGGTTCAATATGCCACGGTGGCTGAAGTACGTGCCTTTCCTGGTGCTGATTATCAAAGCGGTGTTCATGAAGCGGGATGAAGTGAGGAAGCTGCATGATCCAAAGTACCTGTCGCCCAAGCCATATGACTTTTTCCCGGAGCCGGAGGCTACTGAAGAGCCGGTGCTGGGGAAGAAGAAAGTGGATGGTATCTCCGTTAATTAAGTTTTTTTTCAATACAGTGTAACAGTTGTAGGTTAACAGTCTCCGTCCCGATTCTTCGGGACGGATTTTTTTTGTATATTACAGCCGGAACGACTTTTTTTCTTTCATTAACAAATTTTAACATTTGGAATGAGTGGCATTTGAAAAGCCTTTATTACTTTTGACCCCTCAGACAGTTGTTGACACGTTACTAGCCATATACAGCCTTAGCCTTATATGCCATATGATAAAATAAGAGATAATATAAATAAAGACGCCTGTTTTGAACAGTTCAGTTAGGCCATTAGCCTGTAATAATCAGTAAGTAGAGAAATAAGATAATCAGCACAGCTTTCTTGACAATAGCAGCACCGCCATTAAAAGATAACTAAGGCGCAGACAAGATTGGAAGACCATGGAGTATGTAGCATCATTAGCATTTGCTAAAGAGAAGGACCAACAGGATACCTTAAATAAATTCAGAGCACAGTTTTATTTTCCACAACGTAACGGGAAGGATGCTATTTATTTATGTGGCAACTCACTGGGATTACAGCCAAAGAATGTGAAAGCGGCGATAGAGCAGGAGTTGGCGGATTGGCAACAATGTGCAGTAGAGGGGTATTGGGCGGCTAAGAATCCATGGTTATATTATCAGCAGTATTGCAGTAAGCCTTTAACAGCGATATTGGGTGCGAGTCAGCAGGAGTTGACGGTGATGAATACGCTGACGGTGAATCTGCATTTAATGATGCTTAGTTTTTACCGGCCAAACAAACAGCGGTTTAAAGTGTTAATGGAGGCAGGGGCTTTTCCGAGCGACCAGTACGCAGTTGAAACCCAGGTAAAGTTCCATGGTTACGATCCGGAAAGTGCAATCATAGAAGTTTCCCCGCGACCCGGAGAACATTTGATAAGATTAGAAGATATTTTAGAGATTATTAACACAGAAAGTGATAGCTTAGCATTGGTTTTGTTTGGAGGTATAAATTATTATACCGCGACAGTTTTTTGATATACCCGCTATAACGGCAGCTGCGCATAAGGCCGGCGCTTATGCAGGTTTCGACCTGGCACACGTAGCAGGAAATATACCGGTAGAATTGCACAATTGGGAAGTAGATTTTGCCGTTTGGTGCTCATATAAGTACCTGAATGGTGGACCCGGCGCAGTAGGAGGCGCATTTGTACATGAGAAACACGCCAGCGACCGTAATTTTCTTAGACTGGGCGGCTGGTGGGGCAATGAAGAGAGTGCACGTTTTAAAATGGAAAAAGGGTTTGTGCCTAAAAAAGAAGCTGAAGGATGGCAACAGAGCACCGCTCAGGTGTTTAACATGGTTAGCCTGAAAGCATCCCTGGAATTATTTGAAGCGGCCGGTATCGGCGCTTTACGTAGCAAAAGTGAAGGAATGACCAATTATCTTGAATTTCTTTTGCAACAGTTAAAAGGCATAAATTTCCAGATTATAACACCGAAAAATTGTAATGAACGTGGCGCTCAGTTATCTTTGTTGTTCCTAGACAAAGGTAAAGAGATACATCAACGGATGACCGATGCCGGTATAATCGTTGACTGGAGAGAGCCCGGAGTTATCAGGGTATCACCGGCACCCTTATATAACTCCTATCAGGACGTATTTCATTTTTATGAAATCATAGCTAATATTGCTTCAAACGCTTAATTAAGTAAGATGACTTTTGAGAGAAACGAACGCCCCCGCAGGCCTTATTCTTCTGATACCAACAAAGAGAATGATCCCAATAAGGAGAAAGGCGATGACAAACCCAATTTAAATAACGAGCGGGAAGGCGGCAAACCCGACTACAACAGTGGTGGCTCAGAAGGGCGCACTGGTTACAATCGAGAAGGCGGATATCGTCCGCGCACAGACTACAATCGTGATGGCGGCACAGGTGGCGGCTACAACCGTGAAGGCGGTAGTGGTGGTTACAACCGTGATGGCGGTAGTGGTGGCTACAACCGAGATGGTGGTGGCGGCAATTACAACCGTGATGGCGCAGGTGGCGGCTACAACGGTGGTGGTGGATACGATCGCGGCGGAAGCGGCGGTGGTGGCTACAACCGCGGTGGTGGTGGTTACAGCGGCGGCAGTGGCGGCGGTGGATACGATCGCGGCGGCGGTGGCGGAGGCTACAACCGTGGTGGTGGTGGCTACGGCGGCGGCAGTGGCGGTGGTGGATACGATCGCGGCGGAAGCGGCGGTGGTGGATACGACCGTGGCGGCAGTGGCGGCGGTGGTTATAATCGCGGCGGTGGCGGCGGAGGATACGATCGCGGCGGAAGCGGCGGTGGTGGATACGATCGTGGCGGCGGCGGTGGTGGTTACAATCGCGGCGGTGGCGGCGGTGGTTACGACCGTGGCGGTGGCGGCGGTGGTTACAATCGCGGCGGTGGCGGCGGTGGATACGATCGCGGCGGCGGTGGCGGTGGATACAATCGCGGCGGTGGCGGCGGTGGTGGATACCGTGGCGGCGGCGCTCCAAGACAAGGTGGAAGACCTCAACGTTTCGAACCAAAACCAGATAACAAAATATACTTTATCGCACTGCTGCCAACTGCAGAAGTAGGTAAAGAAATTATAAAGATCAAACAGGAATTTGCAGAACAATACGGTCCTATGTACGCACTGAAAGTGCTGCCGCATATTACCCTGCAGGTACCTTTCACTGCTGATCCGGCATTGGAAAAAGCTTTCTGTGATGAACTGACGGAATTTGCCAAAACTCAGGCTCCTTTCGAAGTTTCCCTGAAAGGCTTCGGTACTTTCCCGAATAAACAGAACCGTGTACTGTTCATCAACGTGGAAAAAAGTGAAACCATGTCTGCTATGCACCGTCAGCTGATCAACTTCCTGCGTAAGGAATTTGGATTCAGCACCATGCTGGCACGTACAGGATTTACGCCTCACGTTACCGTGGCTTTTAAAGACCTGGAAGATGATCAGTTCAACAAAGCATGGCCTGAATATGAAAACAAGGACTACGAGGCTACTTTTAAAGTAAACAACCTCTACTTCCTCCGTCACAACGGTAAATCATGGGAAGTGCTGCAGAAATGCAAATTAGGTGGCGCCTGATAAATGCACCATCTTTAAAATAATAAAAGGCCCCCGCACCTGCAGGGGCCTTTTCATTTTAAACACAGACAGTATAACAGTGTAGGTTAAACGAAGTTCATATCATTACTGCTTCACTATCTTACCGGAACCCTTTACCTCCGCCACTACCTTCGCTTCACCGGTATAAAAAATGTTTCCGCTGCCATAGATCCTGGCATCCAGGTTCTTCCTTACATACACGCGATGCTCACCGGAACCACGGATGGTAATACTGGCATGCTGCACTTCCAGGTTCATGGCGGCGATATTGCCGCTGCCGTTAATATCGCTGTTTAGGGAGCCCGCAAATCCACGCATGTTAATATTGCCCGAGCCGTTGATAGTTGTGTTAAGCGTAGCGGCATCCAGTATAAGCGCGGCATTGGCGCTGCCATTGAGTTCGTACTTAAATAAGGAAGTATGTATGGTATCCTGATTATCTAAGGATCCCGAACCATCGAACTTTATTCGTTGAAAGAGAGGATTGTGTACATATATTTTCATAGGCTGATGATGCCGGATGTTAACCTGGTTTTTTACCCGGATAAATAAGGTATTGCTGCGCATTCCCGTTTCTATCACACCCATAATATTATCTTCTGCTTTTATTTCCACCTTCGCGTTGTTTTCCTGTAACAGGTGTACCTCAAATGGTCCTGATATTTCCACATCCGTGAAATGACCTGTGGTACGGACTTCCGTTACTACGTTGCCAGAGCCGGAAATGTTTTCTTTGGTACAGCCGGATAAGATAATACTAAAGATGGCAATCATCAGCAGCAACCATCCAATACTCAAACTTGTATACGTTATAATAAACTGCTTTTTCATAAACATCATTTTAAAAAAGGGGTACTTTAAGAAATGACGTTTAGAGAAAGGCTTACCCCTATGAGGGGAGAAAAGATAATATTTTCCGGGAGAGGGTATAAATGAAAGAAGCCGGCCGTACAGACGTACGGAACCGGCTTTTTGATTAACCCCTATGAAAACAAACTATTGCTCTTGTTTAATGTGCTAATTTAATTTCTCCTAAATCAGTGGATTTTCCATCATCCACTTTAACATCTGTAACAGTTGCAGGCTTATATGGCGCTTTCGCTCCTATTATAACGGTATATGCACCAGCTTTCGCATTCTGAAAATTAAATGCGCCATCTGTAACAGGCGATGTCAACGTATCTGTTCCCTGAATGGCCCAGGCTTCGGTAGCTCCTTCAGCCGGTGTTACTTTACCTGCTATGGTTCCACCATCAACGCCCTTAAATGCGAAGGCTCCAAACGCTACAGCTGCAAGTGCTAACATGCTTACTTTTATCTTCTTCATAGCTTACAATTTTAAACGGTTTAACAATAAAGGTTACATGGTAAGTAAAGGTGTTAGCATTTTTTTACTACTGTTTTAAGATGTAAAAGAACTTGTTGTTATAGCCCGATTTTGCAATTACGATGCCATAATATTTTGAAGTGATGCCATTTAACATATCTTTTGGAAGACATTAACAAAAACAATGGCCGGTATATTTAAAAAGAAAAGGCCGCCACATTCGCTGTGGCGGCCTTTTTAAGGTGCTTATATCTGTAACTTATCTTCTGTTTAATTTGCTCATGAGGCGCAGTATTTCCAGGTATAACCATACCAGGGTTACCATTAAACCAAACGAAGCATACCACTCAAAATATTTGGGTGCACCCTGCAACGCGCCCTGTTCAATCATATCAAAATCCATGATCAGGTTCAGGGCTGCAATAGCTACCACCACCAGGGAAAATATGATACCGAAAGTACCACTGCTGTGAATCAGCGGCATTTCAATGTTAAACATGCGCAGTACAATGGCAATCAGGTAAAAGATACCGATACCCAGCGTAGCAGTCATCACGATGGATTTAAAACGCTCAGTTGCCCGGATCACCCCTGTGCGATAGAGGATCAGCATGGCAATGAAAGTACCAAAGGTTAAACCTACTGATTGCATTACAATGCCCGGCCATTTGGCCTCAAACATAGCGGAAATAGCTCCGAGAAATAAACCTTCTGCTATAGCATATGCTGGGGCGAGGTAAGCCGACCATTCTTTTTTGAAGATAATTACCAGTGCCAGTATAAATCCACCGATGGCGCCACCAAAGGCCAATGGCATTACCATGCCGCTATTCCTGTAAAATTCTCCCCATGAAAAAATCGCTGCCGCCATTAACATCAGGAGCATAAAAGACATTTTGTTAACGGTGCCACGGATGGTCATGGTCTCCCCTGCGATGTGAGGCGCTTTATCAAATATACTTTGCTTCAGTACAGGGTTGTTCGATTCAAAGAGTGCCATAAAGTATAGTTTAATTTTATGGGTTAAAAATACGATTTGATTTGATATCAGGCGTAGTTATACTGCTGAAAAAGGGCAAAATTAGCATTTCTATAACCATAACTTCCCGTTATCAGCCATAACTATAAGTAATGGGAATGCTTTATTCAGGTAAGGATAGTCTACCAAAGTTGTGTACTTTTGTGATCGGATCGGGAATAATATTGCAGGGCAGTGGGTTCCTACCTCCCGATTACCTAAATTTACATCTTTAAAAAGAATATCTTAAAAGAATAAATAGATGCCTAATACTTCGATTCAACAGCTGGAGGATGTAGTGATAAAATTTGCGGGCGACAGTGGAGACGGGATGCAGTTAACCGGTACCCAGTTTTCAAACAACACCGCATTATTCGGTAATGACCTGAGCACATTCCCGGATTTTCCGGCAGAAATCCGTGCCCCAATAGGTACGTTACCCGGCGTGAGCGGTTTCCAGCTACACTTTTCTTCTAACAGAATATTCACCCCCGGCGATGCCTGCGATGTGCTGGTAGTGATGAACGCGGCAGCATTGAAGGCCAACCTGAAAGGACTTAAAAAAGGCGGCATTATCCTCGCCAATACAGATGGTTTTGATGCTAAGAACCTTCGCCTGGCCAACTACCCGGAAGGCGTAAACCCGCTGGAAGATGGCTCCCTGGCGCCATACCAGTTGCATACCATGGATGTAACCAAAATGACGCGCGAAGCGCTGAAGGATACTACCCTGGGTATGAAAGAGAAAGACCGCGCAAAAAATATGTTTGTACTGGGATTCCTGTACTGGCTGTACGACCGTAATATGGAAAATACAGAAGTGTTCCTGAAAGAGAAATTCGGCAAAAAACCGGAAATCCTGGACAGTAACCTGAAAGTACTGCATGCCGGCTACAACTTTGCCGATACCGTAGAAGCCTTTACCACCCGCTATCGCGTGGAAAAGGCCCGGATGGAACCAGGTACCTACCGCAGCATCACCGGTAACACAGCCCTGGCTTACGGCCTGGTGGCAGCCTCACAGAAGGCAAACCTGCCCCTGTTCCTCGGTACCTACCCGATCACACCAGCTTCCGATATCCTGCATGAACTGAGCCGCTTCAAGAATTTTGGTATCCGTACCTTCCAGGCAGAAGACGAAATTGCCGGTATCACCTCCGCCATCGGTGCGTCCTATGGCGGTCATATGGGCGTAACCACTACTTCCGGCCCCGGTATGGCACTGAAAGGTGAAGCCATGGGACTGGCAGTAATGCTGGAAATACCTTTGATAATCGTTGATATTCAACGCGGTGGCCCCTCTACCGGGCTGCCTACCAAAACGGAACAGTCCGACCTGTTACAGGCCTATTATGGCCGTAACGGAGAGTGCCCGATGCCAATAGTTTCTGCATCCACTCCGGCAGATTGTTTTGACGCGGTATTTGAAGCGTTCCGTATCTCTGTAAAACATATGACACCGGTTATTTTCCTCAGTGATGGCTACATCGCCAATGGTTCTGAACCCTGGCGCTTCCCTAAAGCCGCCGACCTGCCCGCCATTGAAGTAAAATTCAAGAAAGGTCTGGAAGAAGGAGAGGAACAATTCCTGCCATACCACCGTGATGAAAACCTGGTACGCCCCTGGGCAGTACCCGGCACGCCTGGCCTGGAACACCGGATTGGCGGCCTGGAAAAACAGAACATCACCGGTAACGTAAGCTACGATCCGGAAAATCACCAGCTAATGGTGAAGATCCGCCAGGAAAAAGTAGATAAGATCGCAGATCATATTCCATTACAGCAAATAGAACTTGGTCCGGAGAAAGGCAAGGTCCTCGTATTGGGCTGGGGCTCCACCTATGGCGCCATTAAAAGTGCCGTGCTGGACCTGCTGGCAGAAGGACACGAAGTAGCGCATGCACATATCCGCTATATCCGTCCTTTCCCTAAAAACCTGGGCGAAATACTGCACAGCTATGATAAAGTGCTGATTCCTGAAATCAATAACGGCCAGCTGATCAAAATTATCCGTGATCAGTTCCTTATTGACGCACAAGGCTATCATAAAATTATGGGCGTACCTATTACCAAAGGTGAACTGATTACCAAAATCAGGGAAATGCTGGCATAAACTACGGCTACATATTATTTTAAAGTACACAATAAAAAATCCTGTCCGTTGTGACAGGATTTTTTGTATTTTCCTTGATGGGAGGAACACTTACAGCTACTACTTCCCCAAATATATTGTTAGTTTAAGTCAACTATTATGA
Organism: Chitinophaga sp. W3I9; assembly: GCF_050434025.1. Lineage (NCBI taxonomy): Bacteria > Pseudomonadati > Bacteroidota > Chitinophagia > Chitinophagales > Chitinophagaceae > Chitinophaga > Chitinophaga sp. W3I9. The sequence goes on along the minus strand of NZ_JBNPWC010000001.1, from coordinate 251,280 downwards.
ATAGTCTTTTTAGGATTTTGTTTATCACTTTCACAGTAGCTGTATTGTTTTTGCAGGTAAATGCGCAAACCAATACTTTCGAAGTGCGTATTGCCAATCACGCAGTAGGGACTATTGAGGCTAACCGCAAGCTCACCGGAAGCGCTAAAAGCATCATTATAAAAACACGGATCCAGATCATGCTGTCGAAAATCAACAGCGACATCGCAAATGAATACAATAACAATGTACTCACCAATGCAAAGGTTTCGCGTGTATCCGGTAAATCAGGAGAAGATAAACAAACGATTATCCGTCGTAACGGTAAAGAATATACGATCATAGTGAACGGAGAAAAATCCGTCATAGATACGGAAATAGAGGAGTGTGTTGCTGATCTTTATTTTATTGAACCCCGGCAGCTGAACCGTGTGTTTTCTGAAACGCTGGGCCGCTTCCTGCCCGTGAAACCCCTGGGTGGAGGTGTGTATGAGCTGATACTACCGGAAGGGAAAAAGAACATATTCAAATATGAAAACGGGATCTTAAAACAGGTAGAGGTAAATCATGCACTGGGCAAAGCCTTGTTTGTAAAAATAAGCTAACAGCGGGGATGTGATTATCCTGATAGCCTACCAGGACAATCACATCTATCATAAAGATCACAATACCTGTTCAATGATCTGCCCGCTCACTTTATCTTTCAGGATCAGTTTTTTAGCCCCGAAATGTGTCATTTCTTCTTTTACGAGGTAATACTGATCATTATATTCTGTTAAGGTTTTTGCTTTGGTAACTCCTTCCTGTCCGCGCCAGATTTCCAGTTGCACCGGTTCCCACTGTTTGGTGGCAGCGCTTTTATAGGCCGCATCAAGGATAGCATTTACCACATAGCCGTCGTAAAACGTTTCATTGGCTTCCTTACCGGCTTCCATGGCATCAAACATATTGGTGAACATGTGATTATAGCCCAGTTCATTCAGTTCATCGCCTACAGGAAACAACCAGCCGGAATTACTTTCGGCTTTCTCTGCTACGTAATCGGCGCCTTTGCCGGTGGTAAACATATCAAAGCCGGTACGCAGGAAGCTGTTGAGCCAGATGGTTCCTTCCGTGCCCATTACTTCATCGCGCAGATCGAGGCCGCCGCGGAAAGTCCAGCTTACTTCAAACTGGCCGATAGCGCCGTTCTCATATTTAACGAGGCCAATAGCATGGTCTTCCGCATCAATCGGTTTTACCTGCGTATCTGCCCAGCACATCACTTCTACCGGCTTAATATCCTTCCCGATAAAGTTGCGGCCAATTTCCACGCAGTGGCAGCCCAGGTCCAGGATGCAGCCGCCGCCGGCCTGTTCTTTATCCCAGAACCATTCGCTGTGGGGACCAGGATGCGTTTCCCTGGACTTGGCCCAGAGGATCCTTCCCAGCGCACCCTCTTTCACGCTTTGCAGCGCTTTCAGGAATTTGGGAGTGTACACCAGGTCTTCCAGGTAACCATGGAAGATGCCCGCTTTTTCTACCGCTTCCAGCATGCGCTTCGCTTCCGCTGCATTACGTCCCAGCGGTTTGGTGCAGATCACTGCTTTTTTGTGCTTGCAACAAAGGTTGACTGCTGTTTCATGCAGGTTATTGGGAAGAGATACACAAACTACGTCTACTTCCGGACGGGCAATGGCAGTTTCCATTTCCGTGGTCTGAAAAGCAACATCGTAATCTGTGGCGAACTTTTGCGCGCTTTCTTCCCGGCGGGAATACACACTTACAATTTTATCACGGCTACGCTGTCCCTGCAGGGAGTCGGCATAGAACCGCGCAATAAAACCTGAACCAAGCATTGCTATTTTTGCCATAATAATCGTTTTGCCGATGATTAATGTTTAACAACCGTATTCTTATTACTATCTCTGAAAAACAACATAAACAATACTAATACTACTGCGGCAATACCCGCGGGGATCAGCCAGATGGTATGCCAGTTGTGGCTGTTGGCGCCTGTTTTATATGCGTCTACAATAGGGCCGGAGATGATAAAACCAATTAACATTCCTACGCCATAGGTAGCCAGTGTTACAAAGCCCTGTGCGGAGCTTTTGAATTCCTCACCTGCAATTTTATCGGTATAGATCTGCCCGGTTACAAAGAAGAAATCGTAACAGATACCGTGTAAGATGATACCAACGATCAGCATCCAGTAGTTGGCGTCGATGTCGCCGAAGGAGAACAATGCGTAGCGTACCACCCAGGCGAGCATACCTAATGCCAGCATTTTCTTTACGCCTAACCTGGCGAAGAACAGCGGCATTACCAGCATGAACAGGAACTCCGACATCTGACCCATGGATTGCTTGCCGGCGGCAGCGTTCATGCCTATTTCGTTCAGGAATGGATTGGTGAAGTTATAATAAAATGCCAGCGGAATACAGATGGCAATAGAGGCGAGGAAGAACAGCAGGTAAGAGCGGTTTTTCAGCATCCGGATGGCATCAAGGCCGAGGATTTCTTTTACAGAGATCTGTGTGCCTTTTTTTGCCGGCGGGGTTTTAGGCAGCGTGAAGCTGAACAATCCCAACAGGAGGGAGGCGCCTGCGGCCATTTTAAAGGTAAGATCGAGCGAATTGGTTTTTTCCCACTGCAGCCACCCGATGAGTAAGCCCGCGATAATCCAGCCCACGGTGCCGAATACACGAATAAAAGAAAACTCTTTACTGGGATCACTCATCTGCCGGAAGGAGATGGAATTAACCAACGCCAGGGTGGGCATGTAAAGGATCATATAAATGAGCAACACCGGGTAGAAGCTGTCGTAGCTGGTCATGCCCGAGCATGTCCATAACAGCGCCGCGCCGGCGAGGTGTATCACCCCAAGGATGACCTGTGCAGAAATAAACCGGTCGGCAATAATACCCACAATAAAAGGCGCTATTACTGCACCGATGGACTGCGTAAGAAAGGCATAGCCTACCTGGGTATCGGTGGCGCCCTGCAGATTTTTTAATACGAATGTGCCCAATGTCACAAACCATGCGCCCCAGATAAAAAATTCCAGGAACATCATAAATGATAGTTGTACCCTAACAGCGGATCTCATAGCGACTAATGCTTTATTGATTGAATCTTGATGAACCGCTTAAGATAATAAAATTTCATAATTGCGGCGTGAAATTATTGATGGATAACAGAAACTTCTGCGGTTCACAAAGTACTGTTCCTGATCTTTTTACCGGGCATTACCGTAATGCCGGAGCCGGCGGCGAGTAAAGCACTTGTGGGTGTTTGCTGCAGCATGTTTTCAAACGCGGCGCCGTATAATAGCCGGGTACTGCAATGATAATCAAATCCGGTGACCGGGTGAATGTCCCATTGCGGATGCGTTACCTGGTATTCACCGGTGATTTGGTGATCAAGGCGGGTATAGCCCCAGTAATGGTCTGTAATAAATTGTTCTTCACTGCCGGCAATGATCGGCTGACGCGCTTGCGTGGCGGTAGCCGACAAATGATTCCATTCGTTTTTCACTTTCCAGCGGTAAGCTACTTTCAGGGTGGCCTCATCGGGATTTTCCCAGGAGTGGGTCATGATATGGGTGGCATACTTCTCCCCGTACAGGGTGTTGGCCACAAAGGTGATGAGTGCTTTGGGTACCAGTTCCTTTATAAACACAACTCCACGTTTCCATTCACCGGCCTGTTTGTATCGTACGTAAAAGCGGAGGTTTACCTCTTCAAAAGTGCGGTGACCGGGAAAAGAGAATCCTTTCACCCGTGTGTCCTGGAAAAGAAAGCCAACGAGGCTTATGTAAGTGGTATTGTTCCAGGTATCGAGTTCTGTATGCGCCGGTACATACGCCTTGAGTACGGCGGGATCTGCTTCAAAGTTGATCATCAGCAGGTTTTTCCAGTCGGCGGTGAGGAATGGGCGCATATCAGCTTGCCTTTACAAGTTTTGCATAATATTTACAGGCGGGCCTTAGTCCGCATTCGCCGCACTTCGGGCTCCGGGCCACGCAGATATAGCGGCCATGCAAAATGAGCCAGTGATGGGCGATGTGTACTTTTTCTTTCGGAATATTTTTCAGCAGCTGCAGTTCAGTTTGCAGCGGTGTTTTGGCGTTGGTGGTGAGTCCTATCCTGGCAGACACCCTGAATACGTGGGTATCTACGGCCATGTTGGGTTGCTGATGTACTACGGAGGTGATTACATTGGCTGTTTTGCGGCCTACGCCGGGCAGTTTTATCAGTTCTGGTACGGTAGCGGGTATTTCGCCGTTAAAGTCTTCCACCACCATTTGTGCCATCCCGATAAGGTGTTTGGTTTTATTATTGGGATAGCTGATGCTCCGGATGAGGGGAAACAGGTCGTCGAAGGTGGCTGTGCTGAGGGCATATACGTCCGGGTACTGCGCAAAGATAGCAGGGGTGGTCATGTTCACCCTTTTATCGGTGCATTGTGCAGACAGGATAACGGCTACCAGCAGTTGGTATGGATTGTCGTAGATGAGTTCCGTTTCGGCATTGGGAGCATGTTCCTCAAAGTATTTGAGAACAAATGCATAACGCTCTTTTTGAGTCATGCCATAAAGATAGGAAAAATGAAAAAAGTATGGTCGCTGTTACTGTTCTTCCGCTTTTTGTTTATTGGCGGCGTAGTCGAAAATCAACTGGAGGGTGGCTACTCTTGGCGCATAACGTACGGTGTTCAGGGCTGCTTTGGTGTTGTCAAAGCTGGCTTGCTCTTCCCGGGTTAAAGAAAGATCCTCCTGGTGATGTTTTATATCGCTTTTGGTAACAAGACACAGGGTTGAAAGTACAGAAAGTGTAAAATTACTCATGCATTATTATTTTAATACTAATAATAGGTTCTCTTTTATAACGGATTTTGCCCGGAATCTATTGTTAATTTAAGATAAATTTTTAAGATGCACAAGGGGAAAGGAGGCGGAGTTATTGGGCGGGTGCAGGGGTGATAATGAACAGGTCTTCATTATCTTTTTTCATATAGTATTTTTCGCGGGCAAATTTTTCCAGTTTTTCGGGGCTGGAAAGCAGTTCCTGTTGTTCTTCGCGGGTTTGTTTGATTTGCTGGATAAAGAATTCCTTCTGGTTTTCGAGTTTGTTTACCTCTGACTGAAACTGGTATTGGTACATGAGGTTGGTTTTGTCCAGGAAGGCGATCCAGATTACAAAGGCAGCAAAAGCTATGAAGAACTTATTCTTCAGGACCTTTGGCACTTTTATAAATTTTAATCCGGACATACAGCAATTTACAAATCATTTTTGGATTTCAGATATCCGGCGGTGATGTTGCCGGATATCCGAGATCCAAAAGTTTTTTCCCGAAGGATTATTTTTTAACACTGATAGAGTTGGTAGGATAGATCACTACTTCGCCCAGTGCTTCTTCAATACGGAGTAACTGGTTGTATTTCGCCATACGGTCGGTACGGGAAGCGGAACCGGTTTTGATCTGACCGCAGTTCAGTGCTACAGCGAGATCAGCGATGGTAGTATCTTCTGTTTCGCCGGAACGGTGGCTCATGATGGAAGTGTAACCGGCTTTGTGCGCCATGTTCACTGCATCGATGGTTTCTGTTACGGTACCGATCTGGTTTACTTTTACGAGGATGCTGTTGGCGATACCTTTATCGATACCTTCTTTCAGGCGGAGTACGTTGGTTACGAACAAGTCGTCGCCTACCAGCTGTACGCGGTTGCCTACTGATTCGGTCAGTTTTTTCCAGCCATCCCAGTCATCTTCTGCCATCCCATCTTCGATGGAAACGATCGGATATTTATTTACCCATTCAGTCCAGTAAGCTACCATTTCGTCGCTGCTGATTACTTTCTGGGAGCTTTTGTAGAATTTGTAGCTCTTGGTAGCGTCGTCATACATTTCGCTGCTGGCGGCATCCAGGGCAATAGCTACCTGGGTACCTGGTTCGTAGCCGGCTGCTTTGATGGCTTCCAGTACAGTTTCGATAGCTTCTTCATTGCTCTGGATTTCAGGAGCAAAGCCGCCTTCGTCACCTACATTGGTGCTGTATCCTTTCTTTTTCAGTACGGATTTCAGGTGGTGGAAAATTTCCACGCCCCAGCGCAGGCCTTCAGAGAAAGAAGGAGCACCTACTGGTACGATCATGAATTCCTGGAAGTCGATTTTATTATCCGCATGCGCACCACCATTGATGATGTTCATTAAAGGAATTGGGAGGGTGAAAGCGTTTACACCGCCGAGGTAGCGGTACAGTGGCTGGTTGCTTTCTTCAGCAGCAGCTTTGGCTACCGCCATGCTCACTGCCAGGGTAGCGTTAGCGCCCAGTTTAGCTTTATTAGGAGTACCATCCAATTGAATCAGCATCTTATCAATACCGGCCTGGTCCGTTACTTCCCAGCCAATCAGTTCTTCAGCGATGATATCGTTTACATTACTTACGGCCTGCAGTACGCCTTTGCCCATGTAAACAGCCTTATCATTATCACGCAGTTCTACTGCTTCGTGTTTACCGGTAGAAGCACCGGATGGAACTGCTGCGCGGCCAAAATGTCCGTCTTCTGTGGTTACATCAACCTCAATTGTAGGATTACCACGGCTGTCGAGGATCTGCCTGGCATGGATTTCTGAAATGATACTCATAATTCGAAAAGTTATTATTGTTAGCTATTTATTTAGCATCTGGCGTTAGCTGCGGCTGTTAGTCCCTTCACCACTCCCGGGTTGCTAAAGGCTACAGTTAGTTGCCGGAGGCTTTTGTCAGTTCCCGGAAAATTGTTTCCAGGCTCTGTGAATTGCTCTGCAAAGAAAGTATGTTCCTGTTATTAATCAAAGCAAATTGTAAGAGGTTTTTTCGCACTTCATCTACCTGACTGGTAAATAACTGCCAGCTATGGTCTTCCCGGGCCACCACACGGCTTATGCCGGTGATTGCCAGTAATTCGGCTTCGCTTACCGGCTCCGCAAAGGTAACCTGTAAATAACCATTCCCGGTGTTGTTTTGCTGGATTAACGATAATTTATCGTCGGCGATGATTTTTCCTTTGTTAATGATGATTACCCGGTCGCAGAGCGCCTCTACTTCCTGCATAATATGCGTGGAAAGGATCACCGTTTTATTGGCCCCCAGTTCCCTGATCAACCGCCGGATATCCGCCAGCTGATTGGGGTCCAGCCCGGTAGTGGGCTCATCCAGGATCAGTACTTCCGGATCATGCAGCAGGGCCTGTGCCAGTCCAACCCGTTGTTTATAACCATTAGACAATGCGCCGATCTTTTTGTGCCGCTCCGGTTGAAGCCCCGTTAGCTCAATTACGGATGTAATCCGCTGTGCGCCTGCCTTTCCCAATTGATGGATGCCCGCCACAAATTCCAGGAACTCCCGGATATACATATCATAATACAGGGGATTGGACTCGGGCAGATATCCTACCCTTTTCCGTACCTCCAGCGATTGCGACACAATATCAAACCCGCATACACTGGCCTTCCCGCTGGTAGGCGGTAAGAAACCGGTGATCATCTTCATGGTAGTGGATTTCCCCGCGCCGTTTGGCCCCAGGAAACCAGTGATCTCTCCCTTTTTTAGCTCGAAGGAAATAGCATCCACCGCCCGTTGTTCGCCGTATACTTTACTGAGTTCTGATACCTGGATAGACATGTATGCTTGCACGTTTTGCGGGAACTAATGTACTTAAAAAAGCGGATTTACGCGGATTTTGTCTTTTTCGCTGATTACACTGATTATGCTGATTATTTTGATGTTGTTTTTAATTTTTGGGCAGATGAATAACGGATATACTACTATTGAATTTCGGGCTTTTAAACGGCTGTGTTTAACACGTATACGGGCATACGAAAATGGAATTGCCAGCCACTGGCATGAACCTGTTCCCATCTCTCAAAACACAAAAGCAAAACACAAAAAAGCAAAATCAAAGTAATCAGCATAATCAGTGTAATCAGCGAAAAAGACAAAATCCGCATAAATCCGCTTTTCCCTACATTTGCATATTATGAAGAGAGTCATCGGTCTACTTTGTTTGCTTCCGCAACTGTTACAGGCGCAATCCATCCCGGTAAAGGACTATCCGCAAGGCTATTTCAGGAATCCATTAAATATTCCGATCATACTGGCCGGTAACTTCGGGGAGCTGCGGCCCAACCACTTCCATTCGGGGATGGATATTAAAACCCAGCAAAAGGAAAATCTGCCGGTACACGCAGCTGCGGATGGCTATGTAAGCCGCATCGGCGTATCACATACCGGCTTCGGGAACGTACTTTATATTACTCACCCTAACGGCTATACGACAGTATACGCCCATCTCAACGCCTTTTTTCCTGCCCTGCAGCAATATGTGAAAAAGCAGCAATACCAGGCGGAAAGCTGGGCCAGCGACCTTGCCATTCCCGCCGGCATGTTCCCCGTAAAAAAGGGCGACTTTGTAGCCTGGAGCGGTAATACAGGCGGATCTGCAGGCCCGCACCTGCACTTTGAAATCAGGAACACAACAACAGAAAAACCACTGAACCCCTTGCTCTTTGGTTTCGATATCGCAGATACCAAAGCCCCGGATGTATACCGCCTGGCGATATACGACCGGGAGAAAAGTATTTACGAGCAAAAGCCACTCATAATACCAGTGAAGAAAGTGGGCGGCGAATATGTAACCACCCAGCCGGTTGTTAAAATTAATGCAGCGCAGGCGGGCATTGGCCTAAGCGCCATCGACCGGATGAATACCGGTAATATCTATGGCATTTATGAAGTGACCCTGTTCCAGAATAATGAACCAGATATCGATTTCCAGCTGGATAACATCGGGTATGAGGAAACCCGTTACCTGAACGCACACATCGATTATAAAACAAAGAAAGGCGGCGGACCCTACTACCAGCTGGTGTTTTCCCTGCCCGGAAATAAACTGGATATTTACCACGACCTGAAAGGTGATGGTACCATTCACCTGTCGGACGGCGCTGTACATAATGTAAAGCTGCTGGTAAAGGATGCCTACGGCAATACTTCTACGGTGAAACTGGCCCTGCAGCAGTCAGGTACAGACGATGCACAGAAAGCATGCGCCAACACCATGTACCCCGATTCACGTAATATCTTTGAAAATAACCAGGTGGAATTTTACCTGGATGAGACAGCGCTCTACGACCAGGTATGTTTCAATTACCTGGAAACAGCGTCTGTAAGCACCAAAGCATATTCCAATGTATACCACCTGCACAATGCGCTGGTGCCTGTGCACGACTTCTTTGATGTACGCCTTCGCGCCACCCGTAATGTTCCGGAAAACCTGCAATCGAAAATAGTGATGGTGAGAGAAGGACAGGGCAGCAGCACTTCCGCCACCACCCTGGAAAACGGCTGGTATAAAGGCACTTTCCGCGACTTTGGCAACTTCCACCTGGAAGTAGATACCGTGGCGCCAAAGGTAACCCCGCTGGGCGTGAAGCCGGGCGCTGTTCTTTCAAAAGCTGCCAAAGTATCTTTTGCTATGAATGATGCCAGCGGTATTAAAAGCTACCGTGCAGAACTGGATGGCAAATGGTTGTTGTTGTCGCGGAGAAGTAACGTACTTACCTATACGTTTGATGAACATTGTGAGCCGGGATCGCATATCCTGGTACTGAAGGTAACCGATGTAGCCGGAAATGAAGGCAGCTACAGATTATCATTCAAACGTTAAAATATCATTTCAAACAGCTAAAACCGTAAATATGGGAAACTTAAAAGAAGGCGATAAAGCGCCCGTTTTCAAAGGAAAAGATCAGCATGGCAAAACCGTATCCCTCACCGATTTTAAAGGCAAACGGGTAGTGCTGTATTTTTATCCGAAAGATATGACTCCTGGATGTACGGCCCAGGCCTGTAACCTGCGCGACAACTATAGTACCCTGCTGAAAAAGGGATATGCTGTTGTAGGTGTAAGCACCGACAGCGAACAGAGTCACCAGAAATTTATTGAAAAATATGAACTGCCTTTTACTTTACTGGCAGATGAAGATAAAAAGATCGTACACCAGTATGGTGTGTATGGCGAAAAACAAATGATGGGCAAAACATATGACGGTATTCACCGTACTACTTTCCTCATTGATGAAGAGGGTGTGATTGCGCACATCATCAAAAAGCCTGACACAAAGAACCATACAGAGGAAATCCTGGAATTGTGGAAGTAAGCGGAGGTTGTCTTTCCCGCTGATTACACTGATTTTACTGATTACGCGGATTTTTACTTTTTGGATTTGTTAAGATTTTATGGATAAAAATTAAGGGAGATAAAAGCGAATATCCGCTTATATCTCCCTTAATCATTTATAAATCAAAAAGTAAAAATCCGGGTAATCAGTAAAATCAGTGTAATCCTGAGAAAGACAACCTCCGCATCTATCGTTTCTGGCGTTGTTTCTTGAACAGGTTACCTGTTTTGAACTTGTTGCCTTCAGGGCTACCTACACGGTCCATTGCGCAACGGAAGCCAACGGTGTTAGTGGCCATATCTTCCTGCATGTAACGGCGTGTACCTGGTGAAAGCCAGTAAGCACGGTCGTTCCAGCTACCACCTTTAATCACGTGTGATTTATCATTGATCAGGGTAGTGACACCATAACCATATTCCACCTGTGAAAGGGAGTCACCATCAAGGTAGTTGATTACATCACCCTTCTGGTAGTTAAGGCGGTTGGCACTTTCTTCATCAGTTACATCACGCATTTTCAGGTGACCAAGACTGTCTTTTTCGAACTCTTTATTTTCGTTCTGGTAAACAGTCTGGAATTTATTACCACGGAAGTAGTTGAAGTCTTCCCCATCGATCGGGTTCAGTGGTCTGTATACGTCCAGTACCCATTCTGCTACGTTACCGGACATGTTATAGATGCCGAATGTGTTAGGGTAGAAGGAGCGGATAGGACCAGGGATGGAAGCACGGTCGTTCAAGCCGCCGGCCACACCCATGTTATCACCAGAACCACGCTTGAAGTTGGCCAGGAACTGACCCTGCATGGTACCGCGGCGGATATCACGTAAGCCGCTGGTATTGGTTCCCCAGGAGTAAACCTGTTTGTTCATGATCAGCTCTTCCCCGTGTTTGCCTTCTTTTTTGGAAGGACCGGGGTTCTGACCTATATAACCCAGTGCGGCGTATTCCCATTCTGCTTCTGTTGGAAGACGGTAGTTGGGTAACATGATACCATCTTCAAAGGCAGCATTGCGGGGCGTACCATCGGAATTTTTGAACTGGTCTTTCGTACCCTTCGACATTTTACCGGGTGTACCTTCGTATAAACCGGCGGTGTAAGACTTGGTGTCAAAGGTGTTGTCGTCTGACTGGTTGCCTACATCCGCTTTGGAGAGGAGACCTTTGTCCATCAGCAGTTTCTCGTTTACACGGTTGGAACGCCATTTACAATAGTCGGTTGCCTGTTTCCAGGTAACACCTACTACGGGATAGTCGTTGTAAGCCGGGTGACGGAAATAATATTCTACCAGTGGCTCATTGTAGGCCAGCTCACTACGCCATACCAGGGTGTCCGGCATTGCGTTGCGGTATACGTCCGGGAATGATTCCCCGTATACGCGGTTCAGCCAATAGAGATATTCGCGGTAATGTACGTTGGCTACTTCAGATTCATCGATATAGAAGGAGGAAACAGTAATACGGCGCGGAATATTATTCCAGTCGCCCATTACATCCTGTTCCGTAGCTCCCATGGCGAAAGTACCACCCTGTACAAAAACAAGGCCCGGACCAGTTTGCTGGTTCACGTTTTTTGCTACGCTGAAACCGCCCATTTTCTGGTCGTTATAGTTCCAGCCCGTAGCGGAAGAAGATTCCTTCTTCTTACCGAAAAGTCCCCCGCCGTCTTTATGACAGGCACTCATGGATAGCATTACGCTGGTACCTACGAGCAATGATAAAGAGGTTAATCTACGCATGCGATACAGCTTTAGTCTAGTATATTTACAGTAAACGCAAATGTACTCTTTTTTATTTTATGGCGAAAAAAATTAATTTGTAATTTGCTGCCAATCGTTCCCGCTGATAAGGGTCTTTCTACATCAACCGGCCGAAAAACTGCGATTAAGGTAATGAAACTCAATTATATTTTTATAGGTCTTTTCCTGCTTTCTTTTTTAGGGAAACGGGAAATATATGCCCAAAGCAGCCTTCGGCAGTATAAAAAAAATTCTGTACTGGCCTCAGGCAACTGGTACAAGATAGGTATCAGCGCCCCCGGTATCTATAAAATAGATGTAACCTTTCTCCAGAGTATGGGGATCACCGGGTTGTCATCTGCCGGGTTGCGGCTTTTTGGAACCGGAGGGCAGATGCTGGCCGAACCCAATCCGGCCCCGCGGTACGACGATCTGCCGGAAGTGGCCCTGCACGTGGAAGACGGCGGGGACGGCATGCTCAATGGCAGCGACTATGCCCTTTTTTACGCCCCCGGACCACATCGCTGGCTGTATAACAGCAGCACTAAAACCTTTACCCATCAGCGGAACCTGTATGCGGATACCGCCTGGTATTATATCACCACGGGCGGAACAGGGCTCCGGGTCGCCGCAGGGGATGAGCCGGCGGGAGCCACGCCTGAATATACCTTTGATTATCACGACTTTTATGAAAGAGACAGCCTAAATTTCCTCAATAGCGGCAAACAGTGGTGGGGGCAGGAGTTTAGTAAGGTAGTGGGCTTAACGCGCAGCTACCGGTTTAACCTGCCTTCCCCCGGAGAAGGAAAAGTATGGGTAAGCATGCGGGCATCTGCACGAAGCAGCGTTGGGAGCAACTTCAATGCCACCATAAATAAATTGCCGGCTGTAACCAATATGTACCTGCTGCCGGTAACAGGTAATATTTTTGAAGGGGTAGCTACTGCCGCTGCCGCAACAGGCGGGGCAGATGCCGGTCAGCCGGAACTGGAAATAGGCGTGGAATTTTTGCCGGGAAATATCAACGATAAAGGCTGGCTGGATTACCTGGAAGTGCAGGCCCGCTGTAAGCCGGTGATACCAGCTACCGGTATGCTGGATTTTCGCAGTACCCGTTATGCCGGCAGCGGGCAACCCAGCCGGTTCGCGGTACATAACGCCAACACGCAAACGTATATCTGGGATGTTACGGACCCGTTGAACCCGGTGGTGATGAAAACAACCCTGCAAGGGGATTCCCTGCTGTTTACGGGTAAAAACGACCAGTTGCATGAATACATTGCTTTCCGCGCCGCTGCCGCCGGGAAGCCTGATTTCGCAGGAACGGTGCCCAATCAGGATCTGCATGGCCAAGGGCCGGCAGACATGCTCATTATCACCACACGCGCGCTCCTGCCGCAGGCGGAGCGGCTGGCAACCATGCACAGGGCCGCCGATCAGCTGTCGGTGCAGGTAGCCATCATCGACCAGGTATACCAGGAGTTTGCCTCCGGAACACCCGATCCCACCGCGGTGAGGGACTATGTAAAAATGTTTTACGACCGCGGACCCGCACCCCGTTACCTGTTGTTGTTCGGCGCCGCCTCCTATGATTACCGGCAACGCATAAAAAATAATACGAACGATATCCCTTCCTGGCAAAGCGAAGCCTCGCTCGATGCCATCCGGTCGTATGTATCCGACGATTACTTTGGGATACTGAAAGATGAAGGGGATATCACGGGAACGGCTAAACCGGATCTGCTGGATATCGGCATTGGCCGTATTCCTGCGCGCAACGAAGCGGAAGCCCGCCTGGCGGTGGATAAGATCCTGCGCTACCGGCAGCCGGAAGCGTTTGGCGCCTGGCGTAACCAGGTAACTTTACTGGCCGATGATGAAGACGATAACCTTCATTTCGATGACGCGGAAAAAATGGGGACCATCCTTTCCGGCGACGCGAAACTGCTGAATACAGATAAGATCTATGCAGACGCTTATCCGCAGGAAACAGGCAGTTCTGGCCCGGTGTACCCGGAGGTAAACAAGGCTATTGCCTTAAAGATCAATAAAGGAACGCTGGTGTTGAACTATACCGGTCATGGCAGTAACTCCCGTCTGGCCGCAGAAAACATCATGGATGCAGGTAGTATAGCCGACTGGCATAATGAGAATAAGTTACCGCTGTTTATTACCGCTACCTGCGATTTTGCGCCGTATGATGATCCGGGTATCACGTCATTGGGACATAAGATATTACTGCAGCATACCGGCGGCGCCATTGCGCTGATGACCACCACCCGCGCGGTTTTTTCTGCTTCCAACCAGTTGATGAACGCTAATTATTTAAAAGTGGCCTTCACACCACTGGCAGATGGGCGTATGCCTGCGTTGGGCGCCGCTGCCATGCTGGCCAAGAACCTTACCTACAGCAGTTCCGGCGATGCGGTGAATAACCGGAAGTTCCAGTTACTGGGCGATCCGGCGCTTTCCCTGGCATTTCCAGCTTACCGGGTGATCACTGATTCCATTAACGGCAGGGCTGCTACGGGACAACCCGACACGGTGAAAGGACTCGGCCTGTATACGGTAAAAGGCCATATAGAAGATGCGCAGGGCAACCCGGTACCGGCTTATAATGGCATTATGTATACAACGGTGTATGACCAGCCGGCCCTGTTGAAAACCCGTGGCAACGATGCCGGCAGCCAGGTGGCGGGTTATAAATTGCAGCGCAATCTGTTGTTCCAGGGTACACAAACAGTAAATGGTGGCAGATTTTCTTTTACATTTGTGGCCCCCGGAGATATCAGGGAAGGCGACGGCAGAGGGAAAATCAGTTATTATACCAGCAACGACCAGCAGGATGGCAATGGTTATTTTGATAATTTCACCACCGGTGGCCAGGTGGTTCCGCCAGTAGCTGATGTCAGCGGTCCAACGATAAATGCCTGGCTCGATAGCCGCAGTTTCCGGAGTGGAGATATTACAGGCCCTGATCCTTTATTGATAGTGGACCTGGCAGACAGCAGCGGCATTAATATTTCAGGGAATAACGAACTTTACCTGCTGACCGCAATTCTGGATAGTACAGAATATATTGTGTTAAATGATTATTTTGGGGCATCTTTGGATAGCTATAAAAAGGGTAACGTACTTTTCCCGTTAAAGGGATTGTTAACAGGAGAACACCGGATTACAATCAAAGCATGGGATTCCCGGAACAATGGTGCTGCTACCACCATTTATTTCAAAGTAGCAGACCAGGGAGTACTGACTGTAGATGAAGTGAGGAACTTTCCGAATCCTTTTCATGATGTAACACGGTTTTCTTTTTTACACAACCGGCAGGGAGAAGAGCTTGAACTCACGTTACAGGTGTTTACGTTAGGAGGAAAACTGGTAAAAACTATGCGTAGCACAATAATTTCCACAGCAGGCCGTTTTGAGGGCATGCCCTGGGATGGTCGAAATGATTCGGGAGCAAAACTGTCCTCAGGATTGTACGTGTACAGGATAACAATCAAGACTTCCACGGGAATGAAGATAAAGGGTGGTAAGCTGGTGTTATTATAGCCTATGCAGGAAAATAATTTTTACCATTATCCCAAATAAACCCCTTTCTATGTTATATTAATAAATAAGATTATTTTTACATCCTTATCAAATACAAAATCTGCATGATCCGAAAGGTAACAATGGGCCTTGTGTTCATTTACGGTACTTTCATAAGTTTACAAACCTCAGCTCAAATTCCTAATCCCGGGCAAACAGATGGTCGTACCAACACCATCAATACCGCGGTTCCTTTTCTGAGAATTACACCGGATGCACGCAGTGGAGCCATGGGCGACGTGGGAGTGGCAATATCGCCGGATGCATCTTCTATTTATAACAATCTCTCCAAACTTCCATTTGCGGAAAAAAATGGCGGTTTGGCAGTAACTTATACCCCCTGGTTAAAAGAACTGGTAAACGACGTTTTCCTGGCTACCGTATCCGGCTATACCAAGCTGGACGAACAACAGGCCATTTCCGGTTCCTTAAGATATTTTTCTCTTGGAACAATCAATTTTACGGATGTTACCGGTACGCCTACCGGTGATTTTCGCCCGCGTGAATTTGCACTGGATGCAGGTTATGCCCGTAAGCTGTCGGATCATTTTGGTATTGGCTTAACCGCCCGTTATATTTACTCCAACCTGGCCGGCGGACAAAGCAACGGTAGCGTTAGCATTAAGCCGGGTAAAGCCTTTGCAGCCGATTTATCAGGATTTTATACCAAAGATTTTGAGAAAGATGACGGCCTGGTGAACAGGTTGAACATTGGTATGGCCATTACGAACATAGGTACCAAGATTTCCTACACCAGTTCTGCCGCCAATAAAGACTTCCTGCCCACTAACCTGGGTATCGGTACCGCCTATACGGTGGCACTGGACGAAGCGAATCAGCTGACCTTTGCCTTGGATATCAATAAATTACTGGTGCCTACCCCGGATTCTGCCGGACTATATAAAGAGAAAGGTACACTCGAGGGAATATTCAGTTCCTTTGGCGATGCCCCCATCAAGGAAGAAATGCAGGAACTGATGTATTCTATTGGTATGGAGTACTGGTACAACCAGCAGTTTGCAGTAAGGGCAGGCTATTTCAACGAAAACAAGAACAAAGGAAACCGCAAATATTTTACGGCAGGTATTGGTGTTAAGTACGATATCTTCGGCCTTAATTTTTCTTACCTGGTTCCTTCAGGATCAGGAATACAACGTAACCCGCTTTCCAACACACTGCGCTTCACGCTCACATTCGACCTTGGGCCAAGAGATGAGGAAAGCCGGACAGGATGGTAACACATATTTAGTCGTTTAATGATATAAAATAATTATCCGCTTTAATCCCTCCGCAAAACGGGGGGATTTTTATATTTATTGACTTACCTTGCGGATTGGCAAAATGATTAAATTATTACAAATATGAGTAGGATACGTATAGGATTGGGAGTAGATTTCCATCAGCTGACAGAAGGACGTGAATTCTGGCTTGGAGGCGTACTGGTACCACATCATAAAGGAGCGCTGGGGCACAGCGATGCCGATGTATTGTTACATGCTATTTGTGATGCCATGCTGGGAGCGCTTTCCCTGGGAGATATCGGGGTGCATTTCCCGGATACCGATAACACTTACAAGAATATCGACAGTAAAATATTATTAGCACGCTGCGCGCAGCTGATCGGGGAAAAGGGATACCAGGTGGTTAACGTAGACAGTACCCTGTGTTTGCAGGCGCCTAAAATAAAGGCATACGTGCCGGAAATGCAGGCCGTGATTGCCAAAATCCTGCATGTGAGTACAGAGGACGTGTCTGTAAAGGCAACTACTACGGAAAAACTGGGCTTTGTTGGTCGTGAAGAAGGGGTCACAGCCCATGCGGTAGTACTGCTGGAGCATATCACCCAGTAATTCTTCATTCATAATTATTTTAAAATATCTTTGTTCAATGGCGGATATCATTGTGAAAATAATCAATAAGTCGGGTAATGAATTACCAGCTTATGCAACGGCAGATGCGGCAGGAATGGACCTCCGCGCACATTTGGAAACAGCAGTTACCTTGCAGTCGCTGGAAAGGATGCTGATCCCTACTGGTTTATTCATGGAACTGCCGACCGGATATGAAGCGCAAATCCGCCCCCGTAGCGGTTTAGCCATTAAACAGGGACTTACGCTCCTGAATACGCCTGGCACGATAGATGCAGATTACCGGGGAGAGATTAAAATTATAATGATCAACTTATCCAACGAACCGCAAACCATACAACCCGGCGACCGTATTGCTCAGATGATCATTGCTCCCTTTGTTCAGGCGGTCATTGAACCGGTAACCGTGCTGACAGAAACCGTTAGAGGTGTGGGAGGATTTGGACATACCGGTAAATCCTGATAAATGCGGATATACTTCACCGTTATAGGGCTGGCTGGTATTTTATTAATGGGAGCCTGTGGTGGTGCCAAATCATCAGCATCACGTAAAGACACCTCCGTTAATAACGCCGCTGTGCTGTCACAGCGGGCTGATAGCCTCTTTTTTGCCGCCCAGCGCTCTAAAATGCTGGGTGACTACCGTACGGCTATTACCCAGTATGCCGACTATCTGCGGCTGAATAAAAATAATCCCACCGTTAATTATGAATTAGCCCGTCTTTTTATAGAAGTACAAAACGCCGGTAATGCGCTCATCTTTGCCCGTCGCGCTGCGGCGCTGGACCCGCAGAACCATTGGTTCCAGGTAACCCTCGCGGACGCTTACGCGGTGAATGAAAAATTTGACAGCGCGGCCTATGTTTTTGAGGGCCTTACCAGCAGATACCCTGATAACGAAGATTATCTTTATAACAAAGGAATTTTACTGGCAAAAGCCAATAAGCCCGCCTCTGCACTGGCTGCATTTAATGAGCTGGAAAAGAAGGTGGGCATAGTGGAAGAACTCATTTACCAGAAACAGAAGCTGCTGCTGAAAATGAGCATGGTGGATGATGCAGCCACAGAAATAAAGAAGTTGATTAATCAGGAGCCAGAGGAAATCAGGTATTATTACCTGCTGGCAGAAATATACGATGCTAACGACCGTGTGCCGGAAGCCGCGGAAGTGTATCATACCATTCTCTCTAAAGATCCTGATAATCCAAGAGCCCTGATAGCACTGGCTTCTTACGCGAAGAAAAATAACGACACCGTTACTTATTGGAACAATCTTACCAAGGCATTTGCCAATCCGGGTTACAGCATCGATGAAAAAGTAGCTTACGTATATCCGTACCTGCAAATGATGAACACGGATACCACCAAGCTGGAAGAAGGATTGCACCTCACTTCCCTCATCATTAAAGCGCACCCGGCGGATGCCAAAGCATATGCGCTCCGCGGTGATATGTTTTCACAGGCCGACATGCTGGACAGTGCGGAGGCAAGCTATAAAAAAGCCCTGAGTCTGGATGACAGCCGTTTTTCAGTGTGGTATCAGCTGATGTGGATCTATTCCCGCAAGGATGATCCCACCGCCTTGCTGGCACTCAGCAACAGTGTAACCGGTAAGTTTCCGAAAGAATTTATGGGCTACTACTTTAAAGGAGTAGCCAGCTTCCTGCTGCAACAGTATCCCGCTGCGATCAATTCGTTGAATACCGCATTGGATATAGGTAACGGGGAGAAGAAATTCCTGGGAGATATTTACTCCCTGCTCGGCGATTCCTACCATGCTACCGGGCAGCACCGGCAGTCGGACAGCAGCTACGAACGCGCCTTACTGCTCCGTCCGAAAGATGCGCTGATCATGAACAATTATAGCTACTATCTTTCGTTAAGAGGAGAGAACCTCGAAAGGGCAGCAGAAATGTCGAAACAATCACTGGAACTGGAACCGGAAAGTCCAACCTACATGGACACCTACGCCTGGATCCTTTTCCGCCAGGAAAAATTTGCAGAAGCAAAAGAGTGGATCGAGAAAGCTTTGCAATACCCCGAAGCACAGAAAAACCCGAACGTGCTGGAGCATTACGGTGATATCCTGTTTAATCTGAAAGAAGTTACCAAAGCAGTGGAATACTGGCAAATGGCTAAAGATAAGGGAGCATCCTCTGTAGACCTTGCCCGTAAGATCGCTGAAAAAAGATATATTCAATAAGCATTTGCTATAAGTCATCGCTCAATGAAGAGAAAAATAGAAGTCACACTTTTAATTATAACGATCGGTTTGGGAATGATGGCCTGCCGCCATCCTAAAAAGCTGGCCCGTACTACATTCCCCGCCGCCGATACCAATCGGGTAACCCTGGGAAAAGATAGTTCAACGAATGAAGAACTCACCCGTTTTACCAGCGAAATGCTGAAAGGTATTCATGCCAATCATATTGAGTTTAATACTTTTTCCGCTAAAATGAAGCTGGCATTTGAAACAGACAAGAAGAGCCATAATAACCTGAATGCTACTTTCCGTATAAAGAAAGACAGCATCATATGGATATCTGTTTCCGCGCCGATTGTAGACGAAGTGATCAGGGCAGTCATCACACCAGACAGTCTGAAGATGTATAACCGCCTGGATAAACAATTATTTTTACGGAAGATGTCGGACGCGGAGCAATTGCTGAATATCCCGTTTGATTTTAATACCCTCCAGGATATGTTGATCGGCAACCCGGTATATCTTACGGATTCCGTATACCAGGTAGTGAAAACGCCGGCTATTATTTCTTTCAGCTGCGATCATGCAAAGTTTATCAGTCTCTTTAACGTATTTGCGGATGACTATGGATTGCAGCAAAGCAAAGTGATGGATAAAGACAGTACCGGTACAGTGAAACGTTCCTGTGAGCTGACCTACGGAGACTACACAAAAGTGGCCGGCCGTAAATTCCCCACTACGCGCCGTATTTACATCGAAGAAAAGAACGTGACTAAAGTTGCACTGGACTTTACACGTTATGATTTTGATGTGCCGCTCACCTTCCCATTCAGCACGCCTGCCAGCTATAAACGTATGTAAAATGTTAATTGCGTAAATGTCGTCTTCATTAAACTAATAAACGTTGTATATTTATTTAATTTGCAGTTACTAAATTAAGTCATGTTGTATTTGAAGAAGATTATCCCGTTTATGTTGGTGCTATGGTTAATGCCAGCCATGTTGGTTGCTCAGAATACTGGGCAGCAGCAACAATCGCGGGAAGAACTGGAGCGAAGAAAGAAGGAGCTGCAAAGAGAAATAGATGAGGCAAACGAACAACTGAAGGAAACCAAGAAGTCTACGAAAGAGAGTCTTGGTCAACTCCGTGCATTGCGCGACAAGATCACGCTGCGCAGCCGTTTGATCAATAACATCAACGAAGAGATTAACTTTATCAATGGAGATATCAATACTGCTGCACGGGATGTAAAAACCCTGCAGAAAGACCTCGATACCCTGAAGGCCCAGTATGCCCAGCTGGTGATCTACGCATATAAAAACCGGTCCTCTTATGATATGCTGAACTTCGTGTTTTCCGCGGAGAATTTTAACGATGCAGTAAAGCGTTTTCAGTATTTAAAGCAGTACCGTGAATACCGCCGCCGGCAGGCAGATAATATTGTGTCTACACAGGATCAGCTGAATCAGAAGATCCAGAACCTGGAGTCGCAGCGCGTGAGGCGTTCTGATGCACTTAAAACGGAGCAGGAACAACGCAGCACACTGGAAATAGATAAGAAAGAGAAAGATGAAGTGCTGAATAAGCTGAAGGGCCGTGAGAAGGAGCTGGTAACCGATATTAACCAGCGTAAGAAAGATGCCCAGAAAGTACAGCTGGCGATTAGAGCGGTAATCCGCCGGGAAATAGAAGAGGCGCGCCGTAAAGCGATAGAGGAAGAAACGGCCCGCCGCAAAGCCGCGGAAGAAAAACGCCGCCGTGAAGAAGAAGCCCGCAAGGCCGCCGCACTGGCTGCTGCCGAGAGAGCAAAAGCTGCGGCTGCCAATAATAACAATAGCAATGCTGCCAATACGCCACCGCCGCCACCGCCTCCCCCGGTGAAAGCGCCGGAGCCTGCACCGGAACCTGAAAAAACAGCGACCACCCGTACAGAAAACGTGCTGGAAGCCACTCCCGAAGCACTGGCATTGTCAGAAAGTTTTGAAGCCAACAGGGGTAAATTACCGTGGCCCGTTGATGCCGGTAATATCATCGAGCATTTTGGTATACACCAGCATGCGGTAATGGAACATATCCAGGTGCCATCCGATGGAATTGTGATTGCCACTAATAAGGGCGGCGCCGTGAAATCTATTTTCGACGGGGAAGTGAAATCAGTAGTAGTAATGCCGGGATCAGGATATGTAATTATTATTCGTCACGGACAATACTTTACTACGTATGTACGTTTGCAAACTACCCGTGTGAAGAAAGGCGATAATGTGAAAACGGGGCAGGTAATTGGTACTGCCAGCACCAACGATATTGAAAATACCGGTGAAGTGGAGCTGCAGATCTGGAAAGGCATTACCAAGCAGAATCCTGAGCAATGGATCAGGAGAAGATAATTTAAACATAGCTGAAACTATACGAGATAAAGCTGAAAGCATTTAAGGGTGCTTTCAGCTTTGCGCTTACTAACCAAATGCATTTTTTTTTGAGAAAGTTGATCCCTCTTTTGATGGCTCTGTGGCTATTGCCTGCGCTGTTGTATGCTCAGCGGGGCAGCAGGCAATCGCGCGCGGCACTTGAAAGCCGTAAACAGGAGCTATTGAAAGAAATAGAAGAAGCAAATAAATCCCTGCAGCAAACAAAGAAATCCACCCGGCAAAATGTAGCCCTGCAGCGCGAGCTGCTGCAAAAAATCTCCACCCGCAATGCGCAGATAGTTAATATTAACAAGGAAATCAGTTCAATAGAAGGAGACATCAGCAATACTAACAGTAACGTACAAACGCTGGAGAGGGAAGTGGATTCTCTCAGGGCAAGGTATGCGCAGCTGGTGGTGTACGCCTACAAAACCCGTGATTCGTATGATGTGCTGAATTTCTTTTTTTCTGCCACCAGTTTTAATGATGCCATCCGCAGGTATCAATACCTGCAGCAATACCGTGAAAACAGGCGCCGGGAAGCGGAAAGCCTGCTATCCACCAAAGCGTTGCTGGGAGAAAAGCTGACTGCATTACAGCAGCAACGGGCACAGAAAACAGGTGCGTTGAAAACAGAACAACGGCAGCGGATAGATTTGCTGGAGGATAAAAAGGAAGCAGATAAAACCATTGCCCAGCTGAAAGACCAGGAACAGGAACTACAGCAGCGCATCAATAAAAATAAAGCTGAAGCCCGGCAGGTAGACAGGGCTATCCAGGATGCCATCCGGCGGGAAATAGCTGCTGCGCAGAAAAAAGCGGCGGCCCAGGCGCTGGCCCGTAAAAAGGCGGCTGATGCCCGGCGGCGCGAACAGGCTGCCGCCCGCAGAAGAGCCGCTATTGCTGCGGCAAAGAAAGCGGGTAAGAAAGCACCGGTAAAAGTAGAGAAAGAAGAAGAGGAAGAAGACGATGCGCCGGTAGCTAAAACTTCCAGTGAAGATGCGCTGGTAGCCACTCCGGAAGCACTCAACTTGTCGCGCGATTTCGAGGCAAACCGTGGCCGCCTGCCCTGGCCAGTAGATGCTGGCCGTGTTACAGGTCATTTCGGCGCCGGCAGGGTTGGTAAAATTGATGTGGATCACAACGGCACCATCATCGCAACGGCTAGGGGCGCCGCAGTGAAAGCCATTTTTGACGGGGAAGTAATTATGGTATTTATGGTACCAGGCGCAGGGTATATGGTAACCCTGCGCCATGGAAAATATTTTACCAACTATGTGAGATTACTGGATATCCGTGTCAGCAAAGGAGCATCTGTAAAACGTGGTCAAACATTGGGTGTGGCCGCACCGGGTGCAGGTAGCAATACCGGGGAAATAGAATTACAGATATATCGCAACATGGTGAAACAGAATCCGGAAAAATGGATACGTGCCCGTTAAAGCAGCTGCACCTGTTTTTGCAGTACTTCTTCGTATAAAGCTTCGTATTGTGGAATGATATTATCGATATGGAAGCGCTGTGCCTGTTCCCATGCTCCCTGTCTTACCTGCTCCAGTAATTTTTCATCTTTCAGCAGTTTGATCGCATGGGCAGCCATTCCGTCCACATCGCCTACATGGCTCATGTAACCGGTTTGCCCGGGAATATTGATTTCCGGTAAACCGCCCGCGTTGGAGGAGATCACAGGCACCCGGGCAGCCATTGCTTCCAGTGCCGCCAATCCAAAACTTTCATATTCTGACGGCAGCAGGAACAGGTCACTGATCGACATTACATCTTCCAGTTGCTCCTGTTTACCTACAAATCTTACATCATCACAAATCCCCAATTCCCGGCAAAGACATTCGATAGACGGCCTGTCGGGGCCATCGCCTACCAGCAAAAGTTTGGCCGGCAGTTCTTTACGTACCTGGGCGAAGATCTTTACCACATCAGGTACTCTCTTTACCTTACGGAAGTTGGATACGTGCAGCAGGATCTTTTCGCCGTTGGGAGCTATGGCCTGCCTGAAATGAGGCAGTTCCCGGCGGCTGAAGCGCTGGGTATCCACAAAGTTGTAGATTACCGTGATATCCTTTTCTATCGGGAACGATTTATAGGTTTCTTCCCGCAGGTTCTCAGAAACCGCCGTAATAGCGTCCGACTCGTTGATGGAGAAGGTAACCACCGGTTCGTAGGTTTTATCCTTACCCACCAGGGTGATATCTGTACCGTGAAGCGTAGTGATAAAAGGCACGGTTCTGCCATGTTTCTTCACGATCTGTTTGGCCATATAGGCAGTAGAAGCGTGAGGAATGGCATAGTGAACGTGCAACAGGTCCAGTTTCTGATTAATGATAACGTCCACCATCGTACTGCTGAGGGCAGATTCATAAGGAGGGAAATCAAAAAGTGGATATGTAGGAACCTGAACCTCGTGATAATATATATTAGCGTGAAATGCATTAAGCCTTACCGGCTGTTGATATGTAATAAAGTGGACCATATGGCCTTTGTCTGCCAGGGCTTTCCCCAGCTCTGTGGCCAGCACCCCACTACCACCGTAAGTAGGGTAACATACTATTCCTATGCGCATGAGTTAATTTTTTGCATTCTGCAAAGGTACTAAAAAGCAGAACGATATCACATAATGCATAGGGGAGTGGGATGAGCGGTAGCCGGAGGGGAGTTAAACAAAAGAGTTGACAACTAGATACCTTTATGCTTTGCTCCTTCAGCTTTTTTAGTAGTTTTAACCATAAATTAACCTGCTGCAATGAGAAAATCTATAATGCCAATTTTGTTAGCCTGTACCCTGCCGGCCCTGGCAGTGGCGCAGGAGAAGGATTCAGTGACGTTGAGGAAATTAGCGGATGAAGTATTAACCCACAGCACTGCCTACGAAAACCTGCGGATCCTCACGAAGCAGATAGGCGGCCGTTTGGCCGGGTCTCCACAAATGGTGAAAGCCGAAGACTGGGGCGTAAAGGCGCTAAAAGCGGCCGGTGCAGACACCGTGTATCTCCAGGAGTGTATGGTGCCGCATTGGATCCGGGGCGCAAAGGAAGAAGCCCGTATCATCTCCAAACGCCGGGATTTCATACCACCGCTGGAAGTACTGGCCCTGGGTAACTCAGTGGGCAGCGGACCGGATGGCGTAACCGCGCCGGTACTGGAAGTGGCTTCTTTCGACGACCTGGAAGCAAAGAAAGACCAGGTAAAGGGGAAGATCGTTTTCTATAACTATCATTTCAACCCTACCTTCATAAAAACATTTCATTCTTATGGCGATGCCGTAAAGTATCGTGGCCAGGGCGCCAGCCGGGCCGCTAAATACGGTGCGGTGGCAGTGATTGTAAGATCTATGACGCATGGCGCCAATAATTTCCCGCATACCGGGGCGATGCAGTACGACAGCGCCTATCCTAAAATTCCGGCGGTGGCTATCGGGTTGGAAGATGCAGACCGTTTGAGCCAGCGCCTGAAAGATGATAACAGTGCCAGCGTGTTTCTGCGTACCAATTGCGAAATGAAGAAGGATACCATCGGGCATAATGTGATCGGGGAACTGAAAGGCAGCAAATACCCGGATCAGTACATCACGGTTGGCGGCCACCTCGATTCATGGGATGTAGCAGAAGGTGCGCACGATGACGGTACCGGTTGTGTACAATCCATCGAAGTGCTGCGCGCCTTTAAAGCACTGGGCATGAAACCGGAACATACGCTGCGCGTAGTACTGTTTGCCAATGAAGAAAATGGTACCCGTGGAGGTAAGAAATATGCGGAACTAGCCAAAGCCCGCCAGGAGAAACACGTTTTCGCCCTGGAAAGCGATGCCGGCGGCTTTACGCCACGCGGCTTCACTACCACTATGGACGCGCCCCTGAAGGCAAAAATGAATAGCTGGAAGCCACTTTTTGAGCCGTATGGTATTTATGATTTTGAAGAACCGGGAGGCGGGGTGGATGTAGGCCAGCTGCATGAAGCAATTGGTACGCCAATGGCTGAACTTTCTCCTGATTCGCAGCGTTATTTTGATATCCATCATGCGGCGAACGATGTGTTTGAAGCGGTGAATAAAAGAGAACTGGAATTGGGTGCGTTTGGTATGGCGGGTTTCATTTATCTTGTAGATCAGAATTTCTGATCATCCATCACTAAAAACTAACTATGGGTCGGTTTGTCTTTATCATTGTATCTGTTATTATACTGGTACTGGGAGGTATTTTCTTCTATAAATACTATTTTGTTTTCGGACAGGGCGTTAAAGCCGGGGAGCTGAATTATTTTGTGCAGAAGGGATACATCTTTAAAACCTATGAAGGCAAAGTGATCCAGTCGGGCTACCGGGGCAAGGTAGCCGGTACTATCCAGTCGAACGAATTTGAGTTTTCCGTGAGCAGCGAACGGATTGCGCAGCAGCTGATGACGGCCAGCGGGAAAATGGTGGAACTGCACTACAAAGAGTACCTGGGAGCCATTCCATGGAGGGGATACAGCGCATTTATTGTAGACAGTATTATTTCTATCAAGGAGCCGGTGAAGTCGGAACTGCCTTAAAAATATAAAGGGGAATTACGGTTTCGTAATTCCCCTTTTTTTATTCGTTGCCCGCATACAGCAGGAAAATAGCCGGTCGTTTATGAAGATCAGGTAATTGTTTCTTCCACTCCTTTACCGTTTTGGTTTTAATATACTCCGTTGGCGCGGTGATATCTGCCGCGATACAAATCTGCGTATAGTCCTTACAGTTATCCAGTATATCTTTCAGCAACTGGTTGTTGCGGTAAGGTGTTTCAATAAACAATTGTGTTTGTTTTTTCTTTTCCGATTCCTGTTCCAGTTCCCGGATCATCTTTGTTCTTTCGGGTGGTTTGATGGGAAGGTATCCTACAAACTGGAAGTTTTGTCCGTTCATACCGGAGGCCATGAGGGCCAACAGCATGGAGTTGGGGCCAATCATCGGGATTACCCTGGCATCGATGCTTTGTGCCAGTTTTACGATGAGGTGGCCGGGATCAGCGATAGCAGGGCATCCGGCTTCGCTGAGGATGCCAATATCTTTTCCTTCGAGCAGTAATTTTTTTGCCAGTACCAGGTCGGGCGCCTGGTTTTCATTCATCAGCAGGAGTTGCAGGTTATCTATCACGATGTTTCTGTCCAGCGACTTCAGATACCTGCGGGCTGTTCTTTCATTCTCTACATAAAAAACAGATAATTGCTGCACGATAGCGGTTACATAAGCGGGAATGCTGAATAGGGCGTCGGCGCTCAAAACAGTAGGAACCAGGTACACTTTGCCGGTGGTATTCATTATTTCAGTCTTTTTGTTTGTAAGTCAATAGTAGCTGCAATTACAGCATAGGAGGGCGCCAGCATCCAGCCCAATACGGGGATGAGCATAAACAGGTAAAATACCATTCCATTACCGATGGCCATGCCACGGTGCTGGCGGATAAAGTTGATGCTTTGCGACATATTCAAACGATGCCGTTCACAGCTGTAATCCATCATGGAGAAGCCATAAAAATAGGATTCGATAAAGAACCCCAGCATCGGGGTGAGCCAGCCGATCACGGGTATAAAGGAGATCAGCAGCAGGATGAGTATAGCGGCTGTTTGATAAACAATATTGCGGCACGACATTTTGATCCCGCGCAGGATATCCTGGCCCAGCTGCGACCAGCTGAAAGGGAAGTCTTTATGATCCAGTATGGCTTCTGTCTTCTCAGATAAATAAGAAAACACGGGAGAAGCTACTATCAGGAACAGGTATTTAAAGTAGGAGAAGTACCAGAATACGAATACAATGCGGACAGAAAACGCGACAAGTATAAAAAGAAAACTTACCCAGCTGCTTTCCAGGTCCTGTACCCATTCTGTGATATGCAGCAGGCGGGTGAGATATTCTACAAAGTCGCCCGAGTAGCCCCACACAAAGTAAAAGCCTGCAAAAAATAACAGGCAATAGATCACGCCCGGAATCAGGATCCATTTCCACAATTTATGCTGTAATATGAATTGATGGGCTTTCCCGTAAGACTGGATCGCCGACAGTACTTCTCTGAATGAAAACAACGCCTGATATTTTATTGTAACTGAATTGGTTTTTCCTGGTTTTTATGAAAGAGTAACGAAACTAACGCAAAATTAACAATGATTATCATGATTTTAAATGATTATCCTGATTTGGGAGATTATAGCATGTCAATTTTGTTGCTATGATCTCCCGAATCAGGATAATTATTTTATCAGGAAAGCCATTGTCCTAGAAACGTGGACAGAGCGTTTTGTATTTATTATTTTCGTTCCGGGTGTGGATATAGATCAGTGAAATTTCGAGGCCACCGCGGTAATTGGAGGCTGGTTTCAGGCTGGATACGTTGGTGTCGTAGGTAAGGCCTATCTGGAAGCCTTTTATTTCGAGGCCCACATAGGGGATAACGGCATCTTTCAGGCGATACCAGCTACCCAGGTAAAAAGTGGTGGGATTATCGTCCATGTCGTTGAGCATGAAGCCATAGGCGCCACCAAAGGTGAATTCAGACGCAGTACTTTGTTTCATGTACAGGATACTGGCATGAAACCTGTCTTGCCCGTTTACCGGAACAGAACCGCCCCCGTGTAAGGTCCAGCGGTAGCTGAGCCTGTTCTGGGTAAGGTTCATGAATGATTCGGTAGGTTGGGTAATATGATAATAGGAAGCGCCCATGTAAATATTGGATGCTTCGCCGATTAAGCCATTGTAGAGGATCCCGATGTTGGGATCGAAGTAGGAAATTTTTGGATTTACCAGCGTTTCATTGCTGGGAATCATAGGGTTATACCCGTTGTTGTCAATCTGGTTTTCAAACTGCAGTTTGGTATTGTCTATTCTTTTCTGCACCAGTGTACCCTGTAAGCCGATGGCCAGGGTATGATTGCCTTCCGGATCCAGGCCTTTGTGATAGGCTGTGCTGAAGGAAAGGTAGCTGGAGGTGAGCGCACCACCGCCGCTTCTGTCGTACATCGCCATCAGGCCCACGCCCCAGATATCGGTATAAGAAATAACGTTTTTCAAAATGCCGAAATCAATGGCGGCAGTACCTGTTACAAAGGGAGTGGAAATGCTCCTCCATTGTGACCGGTAGTTACCGGATAAACGATAATCTCCTGAAAATAAACCTGTAAACGCTGGGTTAAGGGTTAGCGGCGACGCAAAAAACTGCGAAAAGTGCGGGTCCTGCCCCCGCAAAGGATTAAAATAAAGTAATATGGCCAGGAATAGTAAAGCTCTTTTCATATCATTAAGCTTAAAGCATAGGGTATTATGCAATACGGGTGAAGGTACACTAATTAAATCATATCTCAAATTAAATTCATGTATAAGCGATCCGGTCCTGCAAAAAACAAATAGCAGCTTTGTACTTTTAAAGATACAAAACTGCTATTCGTAAAACGATTATTCGAGGTTATTGTTGTAATTTATTTCCGAAAGCCAGATCGCCGGCATCTCCCAGCCCCGGTACTATATAGCCTTTAGCGGTTAATTCGTCATCAATATCACCAGCCCAGATGGTTAAACTTGCTTTGGTATTGCGTAATACATATTCGATTCCTACGGTACAGGCAATAGCGACCACCAGGTGGATATGACTGGGTTTACCTATTTCCTCAAGGTGTTCTATCGTTTTTACCAATGAAGAGCCGGTGGCCAGCATCGGGTCGGAAAGGATGAGTACCTGTCCATCGATAGAAGGAGTACTCACATATTCCAGGCTGATATCAAAAGTGCCGTCGTGATTATGCTTGCGGTAAGCAGAAACAAACGCATGGTCCGCCTTATCGAAATAGTGCAGCAATCCCTGGTGTAATGCCAGCCCTGCGCGTAAGATAGTAGCCAATACCGGTTGTGATTTCAGCACCCGGCAGGTAGCAATTCCCATGGGGGTAGTTACTTCCTTTTCTTCGTAGCTCAGTGTTTTACTGATCTCATATGCAGCTACTTCTCCCAGCCGTTCCATATTACGCCGGAAGCGCATACGGTCCTGCTGAACATCTATATTCCTGATCTCGCTTAACCATTCTCCCACCAATGAATTGGTTTCACTTAAATTGATAATCATGAGCTATCCCTTTGAGGCCGCAAATTACCGAAAAATAGTGGAACTACTGTTTGTCCAGCAGCATCGCTTTTTTTACCAGCTGGATGAATTCAGCGCGATAGCCTTCGGTATCTGTTCCTTTGGAATTGCCTGCCCAGGATAATACCTGGTTGTAGGTGGCGGTGCCTTTGAACGCGGAGTTGCGCAATAACTGCCCGAAAGCGGCTACGGAAGCGGCCATCCGGAAATCTTCCGGCGCGTCAGTAATCTCCTGGTTGCTGTAGGGCAACACCTTCTCCATCAATATGCTCTTTTTGGCATCAGGTTGTTTGTAGCGCAGCTTTACAGTAAGCACTTCGGATTTATTACCAATCACTTTGCCTTCCTGGTATTTGAGCGGATCTACCCAGTTAACGGCCGTTCCCTTTGTGCCGGTGGGGATAATCTCATAGAGGGCAGTTACGGTATGACCTACGCCCATATCTCCGGCGTCTTTTTTGTCGTTGTTGAAATCTTCATTGGCCAGCACGCGGTTTTCGTAGCCAACTAACCGGTATGACTGCACGAATTGCGGGTTAAATTCTATCTGCAGTTTTACATCTTTTGCAACGGTAAAAAGCGTGCCGCCAAATTCGGTCACAAAGGTTCTGCGGGCTTCTTCAAAGTTATCAATATAAGCATAGTTACCATTGCCTTTATCTGCCAGCAGTTCCAGTTTATTATCTTTATAGTTACCCATACCAAAACCCAGCACAGAAAGAGAGATACCATTTTCTCTTTTCTCTTCGATCATACGGGTAAGTTCACCATCGCTGGAAACCCCTACATTGAAGTCGCCGTCGGTGGCCAGTATTACGCGGGTATTGCTGTTTTTGGAATACAGTTCACCGGCAATGTCGTAGGCCAGTTGTATGCCTGCGCCGCCGGCAGTGGAGCCGCCTGCCTCCAACTGATCCAGCGCGGCCAGGATCCTTTTCTTATCGCGGCCACTGGTGGCCGGGAGCACTACTCCTGCGGCGCCGGCGTATACCACTATCGCTACCTTGTCTTCCGGGCGAAGCTGCTCCGTTAAAACCGCAAAGGCGCGCTTAACAAGCGGCAACCGGTTTTCACCCGACATGGAACCTGAAACATCTATCAGGAAAACCAGGTTGGAAGGGGGAAGCTCGCGGGTATCTACCTGTTTGCTTTTGAGGGCCACCCGTATGAGTTGATGCGCGGCGTTCCAGGGACAAATTGCCATGTCGGTATAAATAGCTACCGGGTCTTTTCCTTCCGGCGCCTGGTATTGATAGTCAAAATAATTGATCATTTCTTCCACTCTCACCGCATCCGGCTCGGGCATCATGCCCTGGTTCAGAAAACGGCGAACGTTGCTGTAGGAGGCCCTGTCCACATCAATACTGAAAGTACTCAGCGGTTGGTCTGTGGCGGAGTGGAAAATGTTTTCGTTAATGGGGCTGTAGTCCTCTGTGTTGTAAACCGGAGAAGGGGCGTAGTTCATTTTGTTTCCCCTGATCCTGGTAACAGAACCGGTTACTGACTTCCGGCGCTGCGCACCATAGCCTATCACTACTACTTCCGACATGGCCGAGTTGGTAACTCCGGCAAGTTTGCCCTGCAGTGCCCCGATTACCCTGTCTTCCGTTAAGTGTTGACTATCGGACACCTGTGGCCTGGTCAATTGTACGGTTAATTTATTTTGCCCGCCATTCACGGCTACGTCCACCGATGGATAGCCAGTAGCGTTTATTTCGAGTATTAGCGCACCCGTGGCGGTTTTCAGGCTGAATTGCCCTTTTTTATCTGTGGCCGTCAATACATCTGTGCCTTTTACCCGTACCACGACATTGGCGAGGGGGCTTTTAAGCAAACTGTCTGTTACAATACCCGTGATAACCCGCACCTGTTGGGCGGAGGCAGTAAATGCCATCAGGCAGCTGAGCAATAGTAAAGAGAGATATTTTTTCATAACAAAGTAGTTTTTCTACCTGTAGGATGTGCCGGGAGATCCTGTTTCCATAAATCGTTAAAAAAATATTTTAAAACTACCTTTGCTGAAATTTTTTGTCGATGGTATATAACGTGATTGGCACCATGTCTGGTAGCTCATTAGACGGATTAGATATAGTTTTTGCAGAACTGACCGAGATACGCGGACAATGGACCTATGTTATCAAGGCTTCCGAAAGCCTGCCGTATGAGCCGGAATGGGTAGAGCAGCTGGCACAGGCCACTTCCCTGCCGGCAAAGGATTACCTGCTGTTACATACTGCATACGGCCATTATACCGGCCGGCGTATCCTGGATTTCATTGAAAAGAACCAGCTGGATCATAAAATTCATTTTATCGCATCACATGGTCATACTACATTTCATATGCCTGCGCAGCAAATGACTGCCCAGCTGGGAGATGGTGCGGCCATTGCAGCAGTAACAGGGTTACCTGTTATCAACGACCTCCGTGCGGTAGACGTAGCCATGGGTGGCCAGGGAGCTCCCATTGTCCCCATTGGCGAAAAATACCTGTTACCGGGATATCAGTACTGGCTTAACCTGGGCGGCATTGCCAATATTTCGGCGCAGTTGCCCGAACAGTTTGTGGCGTTTGATATTTGCCCGGCCAACAGGGTACTAAATGCATTGGCGGCAGCACTGAATAAACCCTACGATGATGGCGGCGCACTGGCTGCCGGTGGTGTGGCCGACAACAGTCTGTTGGAACAGTTGAATCAACTTGATTATTACACCAAACCGTGGCCAAAATCACTGGCGAACGATTTTGGTACCCATACCATATTGCCGCTGATAGCGCCTTTGCGCATTTCTGTGCAGGGTAAGCTGCGCACTTATGTAGAGCATATCGCGGTACAGATCACCGGGGCGGTAAAAGCGCTGAAGGCACAAATGCCGGAAGGACCAGGCAAGATGCTGGTGACCGGTGGCGGTGCGTTTAATACTTTCCTGGTGAATACGATCCGGGAACAGCTGGAGCCATTGGGAGTTACCGTGGAAGTGCCGGATGAGCAAACCGTTAGTTTCAAAGAGGCACTGATCATGGCGCTTATCGGAACATTACGCTGGAGGCAGGAAGATAATGTGCTGAGCGGGGTTACCGGGGCTTCCCGCGACTCTATTAACGGCGCGCTGTGGACCACCCATTAACCTCATATTATTGCTATAAAAAAAAGCAGCGGTTGCTTCCGCTGCTTTTTTTTATGCGCTAGTGCGTTGCTGTAAATTGAAAACTATCTCCGTCGAAGAGTCCGAGGTCACTCAGTTTTAAATGCGGTATTACCAGTAACGCCATAAATGATAAGGTCATAAAAGGTGATGCCAGCGTAGATCCCAGGTCTTTTGCGGCTTTGTCGAGCGCACTGTATTGGGCCGCCACCGTATATCCGTCGAGGTTACTCATCAGCCCTGCTACGGGTAGGGGAAGTCCATGTGTCGCATTATTCCCCACCGCGCTGATGCCGCCCTGCGCTGCAATAACGGTATTAATAGCCGCAGCAAGGCCTTCATCGGTGGTGCCCACCGCAATAATGTTGTGACTGTCGTGTGCCACAGAAGAGGCGATGGCGCCCTCTTGCAGGCCGAAGCCCTGGATAAATGCCATGGCCGGAGGCGCTTTTTTATAGCGGTTTACTACTACGAGTTTGAGGACATCCTGTTGGGTATTACTTGCTATTGCGCCGTTGGTAACCGGCAATACCGCTGTAAGGGCATTGGTGATCAGCTGCCCATCCATAGCGCCGATTACTTTCACCGTTACTTCTTTTGCATTGCTATCGTTAACGGGCATACGAAAATCGGCAGCGGTTACCGGGTCTGCTATAAAATTATTTACGGGAGATGAAGGGATGGAAGGTATCAGCGTTTGTCCGTTTTCCGCGACTTTCACGCCATTGATATAAGTGGCGAGAATGTTAAAGTTTTGGAGGTCATCTGTTACAATAAAATCTGCAGGGTCGTTCACGCGGAGCAAACCATTGTCTAATTTGTAATGCAGTACCGGGTTAATACAGGCGGCTCTTAATACTTTGAAAAGATCAACGCCATAAGCTAATGCACGCTTTACCAGCAGGTTAATATGGCCTTCTACAAGGTTGTCGGGGTGCTTATCATCGCTGCAAAACATAATATGTGAAGCGTGGTCGTGCAGCAGCGGGTACAATGCTTCAAAGTTTTTGGCAGCGCTTCCTTCGCGGATGAGGATATGCATGCCGTATTGCAGTTTGTCTTTCGCTTCTTCAATGGTAAAGCATTCGTGATCGGTGCTGATACCAGCGGCAATATATGCTGCCGCGGTTTCGCCCCGGAGGCCGGGAGCGTGGCCATCCACGGGTTTACCGGCTTTTTTGGCGGCGGCTATTTTAGCGAGTACTTCCGGGTCTTTATGCAGTACTCCGGGGAAGTTCATCATTTCCGTCAGGTACCTGATATCATCTCTCTGAAGTAAAGCTTCGATATCGGCCACGGTGACTACCGCTCCGGCGGTTTCAAAAATGGTGGCCGGTACGCAGGAAGGGGCGCCGAAGTTAAACCGGAAGGGAACTTTCTTGCCATTTTCGAGCATGTATTCCACACCTTTTACGCCCATCACATTGGCTATTTCATGGGGGTCGCTTACGGTGGCCACAGTGCCGTGCACAACGGCCAGCCTGGCGAATTCGGAAGGGATCAGCATAGAGCTTTCCACGTGTACATGCGCATCGGTAAATCCGGGGAGCAGGTAAGTGGTGTATTGGTTATTGTTGCGTTCAATGCTGCTGATATAACCATCCGTAATATGTATAGTAGCCGGATATATTTCCTGTTGCAGTATATCTACCAGGTTGCCTGAGATCTGGAATGTATTCATGTTGCAAAGCTAAGGAATAGGTCGTATTTTCAATGCTGGCGTATTTTTTGGAAAGAGATGCCGGATGTGTTTTAGGATATTTTTATTTATCAGGGAAAAACAAATTTTTATGATGACAGGAACCAGGTTTTATACATTGTTAGCAGCTTTACTGATCGCTGGTTATTGCACCAGCGCGCAATCTGCAGATGAATTGATCGCAAAGAATATTGTGGCGATGGGAGGTGAGGCGAAGTTAAAAGGAATTAAGTCGCAGTATGTAGAAGGAAATATGGAAGTACAGGGGCAATCCGTTCCTATAAAGCGGTGGGTGAAGCAGGATGAAGCCATGCGGCTGGAGTTTACGGTGAATGGCACCAGCAATGTGCAGGTAGTAACCCGTAATGCGGGCTGGAGCCTGATGCCGGTGATGCAGCAAACAACGCCGCAGGAGATGAATCCAGAAATGCTGAAGCTGATGAAAACCCAGCTGGATGTGAGAGGAGAGCTGTATGATTACAAGAACAAAGGTAAAAAGATAGAGTTATTGGGGAAGGATTCGGTGAACGGGTCGCCGGCATATAAGCTGAAGATCACGGCAGCGGATGGAACATCGGGTATTGCCTACCTGGATGCGAAAACTTATCTGCTGGTAAAGGCTACCAATCATATGAATGTACAGGGACAGGATATGGAGCTGGTAACGTTGTTGTCTGATTACAAGAAAACGCCGGAGGGGCTTACTTATCCGGGTGTTACAGAGCAGGATCCTGGCGGGGTTAAAATCAATATCCTGAAAATTGAAACGAATCAGCCGGTAGCAGATAGTTTGTTTACCAAACCAAATCCTTAAGAGGTTGTTTCGCTATTGCGCCCGCGGGCGCAATAGCGGGCTACAGTATTATTTATACAACACCGCCATGGCTTTGGCTTCTTCAGCCATTTTCTTAGCCAGGTGTGCGGGTTTCAGCACTTTTACCTGGGCGCCATAGCTGAGCAGCGTCATGGTAAGTTCCGGGTTAATAACAACGTTAAGGGATATACGGCATTCATCACTGTTGTCTTCCACTATTTCCTGGGAAGTATGGATGGGCTGCGACTTGATGTATTTTCCCTGCCGTGGTGTAAAGCTCAGCAGTACATGTTCGGGATCTCCGTCGTGTACGGTGATGCCTACTGCATGCTGGAAGTAGCTGGCTTCATCAAAATTCTTTTCATCAAAATGTTTATTGGTGGGCCAGAGTTTCACCACCCTGTCGAGCGCAAAGGTAACCACTGCGCCACCGCGGGTTTGCTGGCTTTTCCCGATGAGGTAAAAGCGGTGCTGGTATTCGCGGAGGTGATAGGGTTCCACCCAGTGCTCCTTGGGTTCATCGCGGTCGAAGCTCTGATAAGCGATGCGGATTATTTCCAGGTTTTTGATGGCGTCTACTATTTCGGGGATATGTTCTGCGCCTTTGTAGTGGGATGCCCGGGTAAATTTGATGAGTCCTTTATGCTGGAGGGCTTCCCGGTTCATTTTGAGGCTGGCGGCAATTTTCAGGATGGCATCTTCAAACTGCTGTACCACCGGGAGGCTCCGGAATTGTTCCAGTATACCAATGGCAATTTCCAGCCCCTGGAGATCTGCTTCTTCAATAGGGGAATTACTGATGGAAAAGCTATCGTCTGAGTAGCGGTAGGTGCCGCTGCTGCGTTCGTAAACGATAGGCGCCATATAGTTCAGTTCAGGGTCCTGGCGCATATCCTGGATGTCTTTCTGGATAGTGCGGGTAGAAATTGCAGTGCCCATCTTGTCCGATACATATTCAATCAGGTTATCCAGGGTAGGTTTGGGCTTCTGCTTGCTGCGCAACCGCTCGTCGATCCAGCGGTAGCGCGACACCGCGTCTTTGTTCTTTGGCAAAAGATAAAATTTAGATAATAAAAATAAACAATTCCCGCTTTTGCGACGAGGATTAAAAAAAATATCATTAAAAGATCACTACGCAAATCCCTTGCGTGCGGCGCCGATAAATTTGTAGTGTTATTAAAACCTGATGGTTATGAATAAGGTAAATACAACTACAGCAATTACGCAGGTACAGGCCATTTCAATTGGGCAGATCATTATGGATGATTCCAATTACCTGACGCTCTGGGGCCAGGCGCTACTGGATGAGGTGTGGTATCCCTGCGATTTTGTAACTACTTACGAAGTAATGAACACCATGCTGCGTTTCAGCCAGGACAAGCACGATGCGGTGCAGATGACGATTGTAAAGAAACTGGAAGACATGCGCCGCACACCGGACATCATTGACCTGGAAGCAGAGCTGGGTGGAGCCGTGGTATTCGACCACCTCGTATTTCACATGAGGAGGCCCTGTTTGCAGCAGGATGATAACTGGGAGGCCTATGCCGATGAAGAGTGCTATTATATAGAACGTGTGATCCAGATGCCGGTACCCACCCTGCCTACCTTACCGCCTGCAGCCCGGTACGATTCAAACGATGCCAATGAGAAAATGGAGTATTGTATCCAGATGCTTCATGACGCATATAACCTGTATCTTGGTTTTATCGAATTAGAATTGGGGGAAAACGCTGCCCGGGTAATGGCCGCACTGGAAGATGATAATAAGTTCAGTATGGCATATTATGCCTGGCAGCTGTATACCTCAAATACTTAAATAGTTATTAGCCATATTTTTTATCTGTTGAAAACCCTGATAATCCGTTTACGTTAACCCTGAAAGACGCATATTGATGAAAAAGCATCCCTTTATGTTAGCCCCGGTGTCCATGTATGTTAATTCCCGGACATCTGTTTATGTTAACCCCGGTATCCATTTACGTTAACCGCCATGCCTTGCATCCATTTATGTTAACCCCTGATATCCATTGGTGTTAGCCCTGGTATCCATTGGTGTTAGCCCTGGTATCCCGTTTGAATTAACCCCTGATTTCCATTGTTTGTTAGCCCCCAAATCCTTTGCCCCGGAAAAAAAAACCGCAAAATTCTGAAAAAAATCCCTTAAAGTCTA
The DNA here is from genome assembly GCF_050434025.1 of Chitinophaga sp. W3I9. Classification (NCBI taxonomy): domain Bacteria; kingdom Pseudomonadati; phylum Bacteroidota; class Chitinophagia; order Chitinophagales; family Chitinophagaceae; genus Chitinophaga; species Chitinophaga sp. W3I9. The sequence continues at coordinate 213,342 of NZ_JBNPWC010000001.1, read as the reverse complement.
TAAATTTTGTAGGAAAATGCTATTTTTGGTCAATTAAAATCGTAAGCTATGAGTTTAAGACTGGGAGACGCTGCTCCTAATTTCAAAGCCAATACCACTTTAGGGGAAATAGATTTTTACGATTACCTGGGTGAAGGTTGGGGTATCTTGTTTTCCCACCCTGCAGATTTTACACCAGTATGTACAACCGAACTGGGTAAAACAGCTTTGTTAAAGGACGAGTTTGCAAAACGTAATACTAAAGTACTGGCTGTCAGCGTAGATCCATTGGATAAACACCTGAGCTGGATAAATGATATTAATGAAACACAACAGTGTGACGTAACTTTTCCTATTATTGCAGATGAAAACAAAACAGTGGCAAACCTGTATGATATGATTCATCCAAATGCCTCTGAAACATTTACGGTAAGATCCTTGTTTATCATAGGACCCGACAAGAAGATAAAACTTATCATCACCTATCCGGCCTCTACCGGCAGAAACTTCATCGAAGTGCTCCGCGTATTGGACTCCCTGCAGCTGACCGCTAAATACAGCGTGGCTACACCGGCCGACTGGAAAGATGGTGAAGACGTAATCGTTACGGCAGCGGTGCCAACAGCAGACATTCCTGCACGTTTTCCGAAAGGCCATAAAATTATCAAGCCTTACCTGAGAACAACACCACAGCCCAACAAATAATACTTAAAGAGCCGCAAGGCTGCTTCTATAAAGATTTTTTAATGGTTGGTTTTTGATTTTTACGAAACGGGGATTTCTCCCCGTTTTTTTATGCCCTGTACCCGCCGGTGCTTTTCAGTTCCGGAACACCCCTGCACTTCTCTCATCAAAGTTTATATGGAGGTAACAGTTTATTAATGCACAGTTAACATCCCACGTAGTATAAAAACAACCGCCGGACGCTAGTTTTGCTGAAAAATACATTCAATCCATTTTTATGGAATATCGTTTACTATCAGATAAGCAGCTACTGGAAGAATGTACCAACGACAATCTCAAAGCATTTAATACTTTATTTGATCGTTATTTCGGACGACTGTACAATTACGCGCTTGGTTATGTGAAGGATGAATACTTTGCAGAAGAAGCAATAATGGACCTGATGATGTGGGTATGGGACAAGAGACATACGTTACAAATAGCGGGCGAATTTAAGCCATACATATTCAGAGCCGCCAAAAACGCTACGATTAAAGCCATCCGTAAGAAAGCAGTTTCAATAGCGCCGATAGCGTTTATTGAAAATAATCTTTCCTTTGTGGCTACCCCTGCCGATCACGAACTGGACTCCAGGGAACTGGAAGAGAAGTATCATTTCCATCTCGACTCACTGAGCCCCCAGCGCAAAATTGTATTTCAAATGAGCCGGGAAGGAGATTTAACCCACGCTGAAATAGCCAATGACCTCAATATCTCTGTTAATACCGTGAAGAACCATATTAAGTTTTCCCTGAATCATTTCAGAAAGCAGCTTAGTAACCATAATGCCAGGTTAGGTTAGCCCTCGGGATAATGCAGCCAATATTTCACGGTTACTTCTCCCATGCCTGAAACCTGCGTATACCATGGAGCATCTATGCACTCCTGATGCACTTCCAATACACTGTTCCGTCCTGAAATAGCTATACAGCCAGGTAAATAATCCTGGATTTGGGTTACAGATTATGTCTCCGTCCATGATATTTTTTATCTATATAATAATATCGCCGATAAATTATGTTTCTGTTTTTTCTTCCACATCGAATAGCCCCTTGTCATTTTTTTTGTCCCTATATGATTAACAGGGACCTTTTGTACGCTGTTAAACCAGAATGTCGAGACAAATAAACCGGGAATTAATTGAGAAATTTTTAGCGGGTGAATGTTCCGCTGAAGAGGAGCAGCTGGTAAACCTGTTGCTGAAAGATCCCGCATCAGAAAAACTGCTGGACGAGATCCTGTCGGCAAATGCCGCTAAAGATTGGGCGGTATTTGAAAATAACAAATCTGTTCATCCCCGGCAAGAAGATTTAAAAAAATCAATGCAGGAAAGAATAGGATATGTGAATACCAGGCGAACAGGCTTACTATCTCTAAGGAATGCTGCCATCTGGATTGGACTGATCCTGACTTGTATGGGTATTTATACTATCAGTCATTTAAGTAATAAAGGAGGGCGTCAGGTGGCTTTCGTGGAAAGCTATAACCCGAATGGACAGCGGTCAAAAATAATTCTTGCTGATAGCAGCGTGGTATACCTCGGTGCGGGCAGTCGCCTGAAGTATCCGGAGAATTTTTCCGGGGATACCAGGGATATCTATTTGTATGGAGAAGCTTTTTTTGAAGTAACGAAAGAGAAACATAAACCATTCACCGTTCATACCGGCGATGTGCAAACCAAAGTATTGGGCACCTCTTTTAAAATAGAAGCATTTAAAAACAAACCACTACTGGTGGAAGTGGCCACTGGTAAAGTAAAGGTAGACCAGATACACCATGACTTTTCAAGATCACTGGCAGTTTTAACACCCGGACAAAAAGTGTTGTTTGATCACGATGAGATAAAAAGGGAAACAGTTGATCCGGAAGAAGTACAGGATCTGAAGGAAGCCAGGTTAACATTTAACAACACTTCACTCAATGATATTTCAGAAGTATTACAGCGGTGGTACAATGTGAAGATCACATTTAAGCAACACACAAAATCAGCGGAAAGAATGACGCTGACACTGGATGCCAAAGTACCAATAGATAAAATATTGAACGTGCTGGCCGTAGCAGGCCATTTCAGCTATGAAATGAAAAACGGGGAAGTCGTTATTCGCTAAACTTTAAAATATACAAACGATATGTATTAAAAAAAACTGTCCATAATTGGATACGGACATCGTATGCGCTGTTGTGAAAACAGTATGCCTGCCCAGGGCAACACAAGAATAAAGCGAAAGGAATTAACAACGATTCCGGCTGACGCCGGGCCAACTACTAATACAAAAATTAATGCAAAAAGGATTACATCCCACAATTAAGTTTATGATGAGATGTTCATGTATACTTTTAATCGCACAGCTCACATTTATTGGCGTGCTGCTGGCTGGAAATGCCCGTGCCCAGCAACTGGACAAAGTAATTGCTGTTAAGCTGGATCGTGCCAGCGTGAAGGAAAGCCTGTTGGCTATCCAGGCAAAGAGCGGGATCCGGTTTGTACTGCCGGAAAAACTGATGGCAGGTCTCAAGCAAAAAATCAGTATTGATTCGGATCATTCCACCGTAAAATACCTGATCGAAAAAGTATTGGAATCTACCAGCCTCGATTATAAATTGGTAGAAGGCTATGTTGTGATTGATACCAAACCTGTTCCGCAGGAGCCGGGTAAATTATCAGGAAGAGTGGTGGATGAAAAAGGTGCACCATTGCCAGGTGCAACCATCAGGGCGCTGGAAACCGGCCAGGTTGTTCAAAGCAATGCTAACGGCGATTATACGTTCAATCTTAAACCCGGCAACTATACACTGGAAGTATCTTATGTTTCTTTCAGGTCTCAGAAATCGAACAACGTTGTTATAAAAGAAGGAAAAACCACCTCGCTTGATTTTTCCATGCAGCTGGCTGATAACAAGCTCACAGAAGTGGTGGTTAGTTACGGTAAACAGAAAAGCCGCGAGATCACAGGTTCCATTGCAACAGTAGAAGCAGCATCCCTGCAGGATATGCCGGTAACACAGTTTGCCCAGCAGTTGCAGGGAAAAGTAGCAGGCGTGCAGGTGTCACAAACCAGCGGCCAGCCCGGACGTGGTATGGGCTTTATTATCCGCGGTGCAGCCTCCTTTTACTCAAGCAACCAGCCGCTTTTTGTAATTGATGGCAACCCCATCACAGGAAGTATCAACAACATCAACCCTGCAGAAATAGAAAGCTATAGTTTTCTTAAAGACGCCTCCGCTACCGCATTGTATGGATCAAGAGCCGCAAACGGTGTGGTACTCATTACTACCAAACATGCAAAACCAGGCGATGCAAAAATTGAATTTTCAAGCTACTATGGGTTACAGAAAATTCCAACAGGTAAGTTGCCGAAGATGATGACGGCAAGAGAGTTTGCAACATTCATGAAGGAACGTGCAGAAGATGGATTGAAGTATGAACCTGGCTATTCAGTATCTGCCGATTATCATGCGGCTTACGACAACCCTGAGCAGTATGGAGAAGGAACGAACTGGTTTAAATTGTTAACCAGAACAGCCCCCATTCAAAGTTATGACCTCACGGTACGGTCGGCCCGTGAACACTCTTCCTCCACCGTAATAGCCGGCTACCAGGAGCAACAGGGCGTGTTGATCAATACCGGCACCAGGTTATATTCCATGCGTTTTAACCAGGATTTTACTACTGAAAACAATAAACTAAAATTAGGTTTTAACCTGGCGCCCAGCTACAGGTTGGATCATAATAACCGGCTGAATAGTGATGGCGTGGGAGGATACTTTGAAAGGTTCTTCGAGGCCAGCCCGCTGGCAAGTCCTTACAATGCAGATGGTACCTACACACGCAACGTTTCTTCTCCCGGTATGGTGGCCTATATCAACCCACTGGCTACCTATGAATTAACCAACGACGATTATAAAACAACGCGCATACTGGGCAACGTTTACCTGAACTATGAATTCTTGCCGGGACTAAGTGTCAAGGCTAATCTGGCGGCAGATAAAGGAGCTGAAACCCGTAAGTATTTCCAGTCAGGATTGGTGACAGGTACAACGGGGCAAACCACCGGAACCAGCTCGGCGGTTGATAACGGTTCATGGACCGCAGAAGGAAACCTCGTATATAATAAAACCTTCTTTAAAGATCATAATATAGAAGCATTGGTAGGCTATTCTGCGCAGGAATTCAGCAGCTATAGCAATACCCTTACAGGTTTGGGGTTTACCAGCGATGATATCGAATACCTCAGCGCTGCCACAAGTGTTACCGGTAGCAGTAGTACGGGATCTTATTCATTGCTGTCAACAATAGGCCGGCTGAATTATAATTATAAAGGGAAATATCTTTTGTCGGCAGCACTCCGGCGCGATGGATCTTCAAAATTCGGAATGAATACACAGTGGGGCAGCTTCCCGTCTGTAGCTGCGGGTTGGGTTGTTAGCGATGAATCATTTATGAAGAATATCAAAGGCGTTAACTTCCTCAAGCTCCGCGCGAGTTACGGGATCACAGGTAATAACTTCTTTGCCGGTAACTATGATCCGCAGGCCACTATTGGTACTTATTACTACAACTTTAATAACGTGGTTACCCAGGGGCAAACCATCAACCGGCTTCCCAATAAAGACCTGAGATGGGAGCGCAACAAACAGTTTGACATTGGCCTGGAATTGGGCGTATTAGATAACCGCCTCACCTTTACTTACGATTACTACCGCAAATTAACCGACGGCCTCATTCAGCAACGTTCCATACCTACATCGTCCGGGTTTAGCCAGATCATTTTTAATGTGGGCGAACTCAAAATGTGGGGACATGAATTCTCTGTGAGTTCTAAAAACCTCACAGGCAACCTGAAATGGAACACTAACCTGGTGCTGTCTTTCGACAGGAACCTGATCACCAACCTCGTGGATCCCGGTTATATCAGGAGAAATGTAACGGTGAGTTCTGATTATTACCGTCAGCAGGTAGGGCACCATCTGGGTGAATTTTATGGATTTGTTTTTGAAGGATTGTATAAAGATGCTGCCGACCTGGCCAACTCCCCCAAGTATTTAAGTACCACCGCCAAGCCCAATGGTAACTCGGATATCGGCACCATAAAAGTAAAGGACATCAACGGCGACGGCGTAATTGACGACGTGAACGACCGCACTTTTATTGGCGATCCCACACCTGCATTTACCGGTGGCATCGTCAACAACTTCCGGTATAAAAACTTTGACCTGAATATTGACATGACCTTTTCTGTTGGCGGAAAGATCCTGAACGCCGCTAAATGGGCGTATCAGACCAACATGGACGGTTCACGTCTTCTGTTAGCCGCAGCGGCCGACCGCTGGCGCTCAGAAGAGAATCCAGGTTCCGGTATTTATCCGCGTACCAAATCAGGTACCACGGCCATGGGACGGCAGGTAAACAGCCAGTGGATTGAAGACGGATCTTACCTGACCGCTAAAAATATAACACTCGGATACACCGTGCCTTTACGAAATGTAATGATAAAGAACCTGCGGGTGTTTGCTTCTGTGCAGCAGGCGTTTGTATTAACAGGATATTCAGGGATGAATCCGGAAATAAATGTGGGCGGAGCTGATCCTACCTCAGGTGTTGGTGTAGATGAAAATGCCTACCCTATACCAAGAACCTTTTCTCTTGGATTCACCACCACATTTAAATAATCATTTAACGCTGACAAAATATGAAAAAGCTATATGCAGTGATTGCCCTTTTGTGTGCAGCAACAACATCCTGCACCAAGGACTTTATTGAACGGGCGCCGGAAGATACGTATACCGACGGCGTATTTTATAAAACAGAACAACAGTTCAGATCGGCCGTAGTGGCTGCTTATGCGCCGCTCAGAGATGTGCTTGTGAATGATTACTTTACTTCAGAGATGCACTCGGATAATACCATTTACCAGGCTATACCTGGTAACAGGGGTACTTCCATCGTGGAACGTGAAAACATCTCCGATTTTACCAATACTTCTACCAACGCTTATGTTGCCGCCACCTGGCAGCATAGTTACACCGGAATCTCCCGTTGTAATATCATTATTGAAAGACTAAAAGGCAGTGATCTTAAAGACGAAGTAAAGGCCACCCTGGATGGACAGGCCAAATTTTTAAGGGCCCTGAATTATTTTAAACTCGTACGGTTATATGGTGGAGTTCCACTGTTTATAAAAGAAGTAACCACGGCGGAAGACGCATTTAAGGCCCGCTCAACTGAAGCAGAAGTATATGCCCAGATCATTGCTGATGCACAGGACGCTATCGCCGAGTTGGCGCCGCCTTCAAAGTTTCCGCAAACAGGAGAGGCTACAAAAGGTTCGGCTACCCTGTTGCTTGCGGAAGTGTATGCCTTACAGAAAAAATGGTCGGACGCGGAGAAGCTGTTAAACAGTATGCTGGCTATGGGTTATGACCTTAACGCCAACTATGCAGATGCATTTATGCCAGCCAATAAGAATGGTAAGGAATCTGTTTTTGAAATCCAGTTTCTCGGCGGTACACTAACAGGAGCTACGCCTAATGTGCTGCCTTTTAATTTTTTACCAAGAAGTAAGGATACCAAACTGTTAACAGGTATCTCTATTGACAATACGGGCACAGGTGGATGGAATACGCCCAGCGATGATCTGATCAATGATTTTGAATCCGGCGACAAACGCCTGGATGCATCTATCGGTATTGCAGAAGGGACTTACGATGCCAGCAGGTATTTCAATTATTCAGCTGCCAAAAGCATCATCAATTACGTGCCTGCAACGGGGAAAATTGGTGTTCCCTACATAAAAAAGTATTTGCATGCTCCGTTGGAATCACCTACCGGATCTGGTGACGACTTCCCAATTTATCGTTTTTCCGACGCATTATTGTTACTGGCAGAGGCCTTAAATGAACAGGGTAAATCGTCCGACGCACTGGCGCCACTGAACAAAGTAAGGAGAAGAGCGGGACTGGCCGACTACACGAATACAGATCCAACTCAGCTGCGTGCCGCTATTTTTCACGAACGCAGGGTGGAACTGGCATTTGAAAACCATCGCTGGACAGACCTGCTCAGAAGTGGTAAGGCAATATCTGTGATCAACACCTTTGGCGTAAAAATAAGGGAACAACTTCCCTATCTTTCATCAGATGCATACGTGATCGATCAGCATCACCTGCTGTTCCCGATACCACAAAACGAGGTCGGGCTCAATCCAAAGATCATCCAGAACCCCGGGTATTTTTAATAGTTTTCAAACCAGCATATTATGATGATGAAAAGAGGCTTTTGTATACTGCTACTGTTAACTACCAGTAGCTTTAGCAATACACAACAAAAAGAGGAAGACGAGTTTTCAATTGCCATACTCCCTGATACCCAGTATTACACCGCGGAGAAGAACGGTGGGAAGAAAGAAATGTTTACTGCACAAACAGAATGGATCGTAAAAAATGCAGCAAAGGAAAACATCAAATATGTGATTCACCTGGGAGATATATCTGACGACGGTGAAAAGTTTCCGAAACAATGGGTAAATGCAGCTGCATCCATGTATGTGCTGGAAAAACCGCAACCCGGTTATCCGCAAGGGATTCCGTATGGCATGGCCGTAGGAAATCATGATCAAACGAAAAGTCAGTATCCGCTAAGCGGTAAAACAGATCAGTACAATAAGTATTTCGGCATCGGGCATTTTAAAGATAAAAAATGGTATGGTGGTCACTATGGCGATAACAACGACAGTCACTATGATCTTTTTGAAGCCGGCGGCATTCCATTTATCAGCATCTTTATAGAGTACGATTCTTATGGGGAAGATATTGAAGGAATGAACAGGTGGGCCAGCCAGGTACTCGAAAAATACAGCGGCAGGAAGGCGATATTGGTGAGTCATTCTATCCTTCATTTTAATAAGACGCCAGGTACCAACAGGAAGGGATTCCCGAAGTTTTCAAAACAAGCCCAACGTATGTTCGACCGGTTAAAAAGTTATCCCAACGTGATGTTAACCTTATCAGGACATGTGGGGGATAACGGCGAAGGGTATCGCCAGGATGGTTACGCAGGGAATGTTATCCGGTCGTTTTTATCGGACTACCAAAGCCGGCCAGGTGGTGGTCATGGATTAATGCGTTTGATGAAGTTTTCGAAATCAAAAGACCTGATCAGTGTCCGCACATTTTCGCCTTATACCGGCGAAGAGGAAAAGGATGCGGATAGTGAGTTTACACTTCCCTGGTTGCATCATACCACGGTAGCCCGCTACCACGATTATGACAATGACCAGCTTACGGATATCGCCTTCTTTTCCGGTGGCTTATGGAAGATAGCAGGACAGAAAGATATTGAGTTTGGCAAGGCGGGAGATATTCCAGCACCAGCTGATTATAACGGGGACGGCAAAACGGAGCTTGCAGTATTCCGGCCTTCAGAAGGTAAGTTTTATATGCAGGGCGGGGAAGTAGTTGCGCTTGGTCAGCCGGGTGATATCCCGGTGTGCGGAGATTATGACGGCGATGGTTTTGCAGAGGCGGCAGTGTATCGTCCATCTACGCTTACCTGGTATTTTGATGGCATGGACAGTATCCGGTTCGGACATAAAAACGGGATTCCCGTTCCGGCAGACTATGATGGAGATGGTATGCTGGATGTAGGCATATTTCGTGCAGACAATTCATTGTGGCAAACAAGTTTGGGAAATATCCCGTTGCAGGTAAAACATGTGCCGGGTGATATCCCCGTTCCCGGTGATTATGATGGCGATGGCAGGGCAGAAATGGCTGTATTCCGCCCTTCAACCGGTGAATGGATTATTGACAGGTTTAAAGCACCGGTCAAGCTGGGAAGGGAAGGAGATATTCCCGTTCCGGGAAATTATTTCAGGGATGGGAAAACATGCCCGGCTGTTTACAGGGATGGTAAGATCTATCTTGAAAACGGGAATACAATAGCAGCTAATCTGGGTAAGGCCGGAGAGCTGGTAAAATAAAATATAAAAAGAAAGGGCCGTGTACATTACACGTCCCTTTCTTTTTTATTCTTCGCCTGCTGGCTGCTTACCACGGTGTTTCCGCAGTTGCGTGAGCAGGGCGCTCATGTCTTTGGGCAGCGGCGCCTCTATTGTATATTCTTTACCGGAAGGATCTTTGAAGATCAGCATGGACGCATGCAGGGCAAGCCTGCTGAGTAATGGCCGCTCTTCTTCCGTGTGCTTGCCTAATTTGAATTTTTTCTTGATAGAAGATAACAGCACCGGTTGTGCGCTGCCATAAAATTCATCTACCGCAATGGGATGCCCCAGGTACTTCATGTGCACCCTGATCTGGTGGGTACGGCCGGTATGGATCTGCATCCTCACCAGGCTGTAAAGACCAAATTCCTCCAGCACTTCATAATCTGTAGAAGATGGTTTCCCTTTACGGTTAGTAACCATCTTTCCCTTCTGTACCGGATGCTCCATGATTCCTTCGCTCACATTTCCCTGCTTAGGCATCGGCTGGCCGCTCACCAGTCCGAGGTAAAACTTTTTTACATCCCGGCTTTCAAAAAGCTGCGAGAAATATTTATGCGCTGCTTCGTTGCGGGCAAACAGGATAATGCCACTGGTTTCGCGGTCGAGCCGGTGTACCGTGAATATTTCGCCGTAAGCCTTTTTCATGATCGCTATCAGGGAGGTTAGCTCATTATCATGACGGTCGGGCAGCGTAAGCATTCCTGAAGGCTTGTTTACTACAACAAAATCAGGCGTTTCTAGTATAATATGTTCAGATAATCGCATTCCGTAATTCGGCAGTTATTTTTTAAAGTGTTTCAGCAGGATTACTTCTTTCTCATTGAGGAAGCGCCACTGGCCACGGTTCAGTGTTTTTTTGGTTAGACCGGCATACATTACACGGTCCAGCTTTTCCACTGTATACTCCAGGTGTTCAAAGATACGGCGGACAATACGGTTTTTACCACTGTGAATTTCGATGCCTACTTGCTTTTTATCTTTCGGATCTACATAACCCAGTGCATCTACCAGTGCTACGCCATCTTCCAGGGTTACGCCTGCAATGATTTGCTCGAAGTCGGTTTTAGTCAATGGTTTATCCAGTTCTACCTGGTAAATCTTTTTGATATTGTGTTTAGGATGCGCCAGGCGTTGCGCCAGTTCACCATCATTGGTGAGCAGCAATAAACCGGAAGTATTGCGGTCGAGGCGTCCTACGGGATATACCCTTTCATTTTCTGTAGCGTCCTGGATCAGGTCCATTACAGTTTTGCGGCCTTCCGGATCATCGGTAGTGGTAATGTAGCCTTTGGGTTTATTCAGGAGAATGTACACCAGGTTTTTAGTCGGGGTAATTTTTTTATCCTGCATAGTTACCACATCGCTGCTGGTTACTTTGGTAGCGGGTTCTGTAACCACTTTGCCATTCACCGTTACCTTGCCTTCCTTGATCAGGTCTACTGCTTTTCTGCGGGAGCAAAGACCACAATGGGCCACAAATTTGTTCAGCGGCATTTCACCGGGGCCAAATATGCTTTCTTTGCCTTCGTTCGTATGTTCGTGGTCGTTAGCGCCTCTTACTTTTGTGCCTTTTTTTTTATCTTGTTTATCGGCGAAGCGTTCGTTGGTTTTATCAAAGAATTTCTTGCGGTTGAAGCCACTGGGAGTTTCTTTTCCACCTTTTTTCTTTTCTCCGTGGAAATGAAAAGCGCTGCTGTCGTCAGTTTTCTTAGCTGCTCCTGCACCGTAAGTACGTTTGCGGGGAGCTCTTTCACTGCCTTCTTCTTTATCGAAGCTGCGTACGCGTTCCGGGCGTTCTCCGTCTCTTCTGAAAGCGCTGAAAGCGCGATCGCCATCTGGTTTATCTTTCCGGTCTTTAAAGTCGTTGTCGTTGCTGCGTTTGTGGAAAGGCTTTTCGTCTTTGTCGAAACGTTTGCGTGCGCCTGGTTTCTCATCGCGGCCAAAGGAACGTTTGTCGTCGCTTTTACCGAAAGAACGCTTGTCGTCACTTTTTCCAAACGAACGTTTATCGTCGCTTTTACCAAAGGAACGTTTATCATCACTTCTGCCGAAGGAGCGTTTTTCTTCGCCTTTTTCGCCGAAGCTGCGTTTGAACGGAGGTTTCTCTTCGCTGCTGCCGGTGCTGCGTTTGCCGCGTTGAGGTTTATCATTTCCAAAGCTATCGGTAGCCGGGCCTTTTTTACGGGCAGGTCTGCCGTTGCTGTCGAACGTACGTTTGCGGAAAGCAGGTTTTTCGTCACCAGCGCTTTCGCCACCAAAGCGGGGCTTGCGGGATGAGGAACTGTCGTCAGCGCTGCGGTTATCTTTTGCAGATGCTCTTCCTGGCCTTTCGCCATCAGCGGAGGAGCGATTGCGGTTGCCTGCTGGTTTGTCGCTTTTACCAAATTTGTTATCCCTTGATGGACCAAACCCTTTTTTAGCAGGTTGTTTTTTCTTCATAAATTATTATTGATTGATGATCATGCGTACATGACCAGTAGATATATTATTATAGAATCAGCCTTTATTGGCGAGTTGTCCGCATGCAGCATCAATATCTTTACCACGGCTGCGACGCAACCTTGCATTCACCCGGTTTTTGGCAAGATATTCCATGAACTCTTCTGCTTTTTTGGCGTCCGGTTTCTGGAACCGGGCCATATCAATCGGGTTGTATTCGATGATGTTTACCAGATCAGCAGGGACCTGCCTGTATATTTTAATCAGCTCATCAGCATCTTCTTTTGAGTCGTTAAAATCTTTGAAGAGGATATATTCGAAAGAAATTTCGTTCTCAGTAGCCTTGTAGAAGTAATTCAGCGCGTCTATCAGTTCCTTCAGGTTGTTGGAATCGTTGATAGGCATAATTTCGCTGCGTTTCTTATCGTTGGCGGCGTGTAAAGACAATGCCAGGTTAAAACGTACTTTATCGTCGCCCAGCTGGCGGATCATTTTAGCCACGCCGGCAGTTGAAACAGTAATACGTTTTGGCGACATGCCCAGGCCGTCGGGGGAAGTAATGCGTTCGATGGCCTGTAATACGTTCTTGTAGTTGAGCAGGGGTTCGCCCATGCCCATGAATACAATGTTGCTCAGCTTTTTGCCGGATGATTCCAGGGCCTGTTTATTAAGCAGCGCCACTTCATCATAAATTTCATCGTAGTCGAGGTTACGTTTGCGCTCCATATAACCGGTAGCACAAAACTTACAGCTCAGGCTGCAGCCTACCTGTGAGGACACACAAGCGGTTTGGCGGCTGTCTGTCGGAATCAGCACGCCTTCTACCAGGTGATTATCATGTAGGCGGAAACGGCTCTTTATGGTACCATCATTGCTTTGCTGTACGGCGTCTACCTTTACAGCAGGAAGGGAAAAATGCTCCGTTAATTTTTGTCGTAATTCTTTGGAGAGGTTGGTCATCGCTTCAAAACTATCGGCATGCCGCAGCCAAAGCCACTCGTATACCTGTTTTGCACGGAAAGGCTTTTCGCCTATTGACCCGAAATATTCCTGTAAAGCCGGTAAACTTAAATGCCGGATATTTTTATTGTCAGACTTCATTATCATTAATTGAACAGTTGGCTGCCTTACGGCAGTCGGAAAGTAACTGCAAAGATACGTAATATTGGCGTACTGACAGAATGTCCCTTAAAACTGAATGCCACAGCCGTTTCCAGCTGTGGCATTCAGTTTATATATGATGTATTCGGCTTATTTCATCCAGATAGCGGCAAAATGGGAGGAATTGTCATATCCCTGTACCCTGAACAGGCGGTATCCCTGTGCAGAGAGGTCGGTGAATTTAGCCTGGTAGTCGGATGGGGTCATATTCATGTAAGAATAGTACGCCTTGCTTTTCGGCCACCAGAGCCCACCTACGTTATTCTGGCTCCCGTTTTCCTCGATGTTTACGTTTACGGTCATCAGACCTGCTTTATTTAATTCCTCGAACTTCTTGGTGAAGTCGGTGGTATTCATGCCATAATACATGTAAAATCCTCCGGGGTTGCTGCTGCCAAATACCCCTGCATGGTAGCGTTTACCGCCTGCGTAGTATACTACGTGTTCGGTTACGCGCATTTTCTGCTGTTCTACGTATGTTTTCCATTTGGCGGCATATACTTCGTCTGTAGCATTGTGTACGGCGGCGAAGTTTTCATTGCCTCTTTTCTGCCAGATGGCGGTAAACAGCGGATTACCAGCATTATCGTTGGTAACGGAGATCTGGCGGGGAATATATCCTTTTCCGTAATACTCGTCGAAGTATTGCTGGTACTGGGTGCTGTTCATGTTAATGCGGCAATACCAGGCGCCGGGAAGTCCCTGCTGGAAAGAGCCGGATGCCAGGTACTGGTTACCGGATTTATGTACGCTCAGGGTTTGCAGCGCCATGCCCATGCCGGTATAATAGCCCCAGTATTGGGTAATATACTGCACTGGTACATTATGAAAAGAAGGATAGAAAGGTGCAAAGAAGCGGTTGAATCCGCCGTTGGCGCCTATTTCATAGCAGGAGCTGTTGCTGCTTTCTGAGGTAGCATACACGCCATAAGGGTCTACTTCCATCCAGTCGGCGCCGGTACCCGGGCTTTTCACCCACAGCATAAAATGAAGGTGGTTGTTGCCGGTATTGGGATTGGTAGGGGTACCATCCTGGTTAAGTCCCCAGCCGGCGCCACCAAAGCCTGTATTGCCCGCCCAGGCAATTTGCTGGCCGGCGTATACATTATCTCCTGCTTTTACCTTCAGCTTTTGGGCGTTGGTACCCCATAGTAACTGCGACGGGTTGGGCAGGTTGGCAAATTTTTTATACTTGGTATCGCGGGCATCTTTATCATTGGGGTCATTCACTTTAATAACTTTCGCATTGGCCACATCATGATCAAAGCCGCCACGGAGATGGAAGTAACCGGTGCGGTAAGATGTTCCGTCTGCCGCTTTGTGTTCAATGATCACCACGTTGCCGAAGAAGGGATCCCACATGGCGGTCACCACTTTTCCGGAGGCGGAAGCATATACGCCAAAAGTAGGATCGATGCCGGCGCCGTAGGCGTCGCTGGTTTTAAGGAAGTCTACAGAGCCGTGACCGCTGCCGTTATCATATTTCCATGCGCCGGCCGGGTATACTTTGCTGTTGGTATACGGCAGGAAGAACGGAACTTTTGGCGACAGGCTGCTGGCAAAAGTGCGGGCATCGGTTTCGTTGCTGAACACTGCTGCAGGAGAGGCATACATCAGGTTTTTATTGGCTACTTCGTCTTTGATGGAATAGCTGCAGCAGCCGATGGTTACTGTTGGAGGCGTGCAATACAGAGGTGCATTCACTTTCTTAACAGTAATCACTTTTTCCGGCAGCAACTGGAGGTTGTCGATATTGATTTGTTGTGCCGTGTTATTGGTAACCAGGTTCCACTTAGGGGCGGCGCGTAGATTTCTCACGTTTACGGCGCCACGGGGAGTTGCTACCTGCCGGGAAGGTTCCGTGCCTTCCATGATTTTGGCAGTGGGTTTAATCGGTCTGTACAAAAGTTCGGAGAGGTTTGTCTCATTTTCGCCCGCGGGTTGTTGGGCTTTCACAATTACAGGTGTAGTGCTGAGCATACAGGCTGCCAGCCACACCACGCTACTAAGGTGTTTCATTTTTGGGGTTATTTTTTGATAGAATTAATGACAGCGGCAAAACTAGGCCCGGCAGGGTGATGAGTCAAGCGACAATTACTGGAAGGCGGGAATAGGGTTATATCTGGCGGTTTTTGTGAATTTCTGTACAAAAGGGGGATGATGTTTTATTGGTTGAGTTGGCGGGATGTGTTTTATTTGCATATAAACCAAAACAACCACATGCAAGTTGCATACATTGTAGATGCGGTGCGTACGCCGATAGGCCGTTACGGGGGCGCATTGAGTACTGTCCGCCCGGATGACCTGCTGGCTCATCTATTGAAGGCGCTGATGGAAAGAAATCCTTCTCTCGATCCTGCTGTAATAGAAGATGTAATTGCCGGCGCTGCCAACCAAGCCGGGGAAGATAACCGGAATGTGGCGCGTATGGCTGCGTTGCTGGCTGGTTTGCCGGTAACGGTTGCCGGCAATACGGTGAATCGTTTATGCGCTTCCGGTATGCAGGCCATCATGGATGCCGCCCGTGCAGTGATGTGTGTGGTGAAGGAGATGTATACCTGGCCGGCGGCGTGGAAAGCATGACGCGCGCGCCTTTTGTAATGAGTAAATCGGATGGTGCTTTCAGCCGCAAAACAGAGATGTATGACTCCACCATCGGCTGGCGTTTTACCAATAAAAAACTGGCTGATATGTACTATCCTTTTTCTATGGGAGAAACTGCGGAAAATGTGGCGAACCAATGGAATATTGGCCGGGAGGAGCAGGATCTTTTTGCCTTACGGAGTCAAACCCTTTACAGGCAAGCCCTGGATGCCGGCAAATGGCAGGATGAAATTATCGCAGTGCCCATCACGCCTAATAAAGAAGAGCAGGTTATTTTTTCAAAAGATGAACATCCCCGCGATACTACGCTGGAAAAGCTTTCAGGATTACGCCCTGCATTTGCAAAAGGCGGCTCGGTTACCGCCGGTAATTCTTCCGGCATCAATGATGGAGCCGCAGCAGTATTAATTGTATCTGAGAAAGCGTTGAAGCAATTTAATCTTCAGCCGCTGGCCCAAATAAAAAGTATGGCGGTAGCCGGCGTGGATCCTTCCATTATGGGGATAGGCCCGGTGCCGGCCTCCAGAAAGGCTTTGCAGCGTGCCGGTATCACAGCTGCCCAGCTGCACCTGGCAGAACTGAACGAAGCCTTTGCTGCCCAGTCGCTCGCCTGCATGCGTGACCTGGCATTGAATCCCGACATCGTAAATGTAAATGGCGGCGCCATTGCCATTGGCCACCCGCTGGGATGCAGTGGTGCACGTATCACAGCCACCCTGCTGCATGAAATGAAACGGAGAAGCGGCGCCAAATATGGTTTGGCCACCATGTGCGTGGGAGTAGGACAGGGCGCGGCAATGGTGTTCGAACGCGTTTAACGCGGATGTTGTCTTTCTCGCTGATTACGCTGATTATACTGATTAGTTTGATTTTTACTTTTGGATTTTTTTCTGATTTTCTTAAAAATTGATATGATTAAGGGAGATAAAAGCGAATATATCCGCTTCTATCTCCCTTAATCCTTTATAAAATCCAAAAGTAAAAATCAAACTAATCAGTATAATCAGCGTAATCAGCGAGAAAGACAAAATCCGCACCCCCCTAAAATAGCGAGCGGTCGGACATTACATCCGGCCGCTCGTTGCTGGCAAGCAAAAAAAAGGGTTCCTCATAGACAGATTTGCTTCTCCGTCATCATTTTCCGGAGATTGATCAGACCATAACGCATCCGACCCAGTGCGGTATTGATACTCACTTGCGTGAGATCAGCAATTTCTTTAAAACTTAATTCTGCATAGTGTCGCAGGATAATCACTTCCCGCTGCTCTTCCGGCAGCATGTCCAGCATTCTGCGAACGCGGTCGTGACTCTGACGGGTAATCAACTTCTCCTCCGCACAGCTGTCGCTGAAGCCCAGTACATCAAAGATGTCTTTGTCATCTCCGGTCCTGATCATTGGCGTACGCTTGATCTTCCGGAAATGATCCACACACAGGTTATGCGCAATACGCATTGCCCAGGGTAAAAACTTTCCCTTTTCAGTATAACGTTCAGCTCTGATGGTGTCAATAATCTTAATGAAAGTGTCCTGGAAAATATCTTCCGCAAGGAATGAATCTTTAACCAGTAACAGGATAGAGGTGAACACCTTATCTTTATGACGGTGAACCAACTCTTCTAATGCGGAAGAATGCCCTTTTTTAAAGAGGGTAATCAACTGCTCATCGCACAATTTGTACATTACTTGCATAAACTTCTACAACTAGGCGGGTTAGTAAATAAATTACAGACTTTACAGCCAGTTTGGTTGTTTTAATTAAGTAGAGTTTAGGCGATACGAACAGTTTTTAGTTAATGATGATTTTTGGAATATCCAGCGAGATAGATCTGGTCCTATGCAAATATAGAAGATTAGTTCAATAAAACAAATAATAAAAATAGCTTTCCGGGCTTAGGTATTAGCTTTTAGCGTATTGCAGACGCGTGTAAAAAGCAAGCGACCGAGCTAACATCTTTTCCCTTAAATTTGTTCTGTCATGGCAACAAAAGTAAAGAAACAAACAAGCATAATTGATCCTCAGGAAGTTAGCCCACAGGACCAGATTTTCATAAAAGGAGCCAGGGTACATAATCTTAAGAATGTAAGCGTCTCCATTCCCCGCAGTAAACTGGTAGTTGTTACCGGTGTGTCCGGTTCCGGGAAATCCTCCCTCACCATGGATACCCTGTACGCGGAAGGACAGCGCAGGTATGCCGAAAGCTTAAGTTCTTATGCCCGCCAGTTCCTGATGCGGATGAACAAACCGGATGTAGATTACATTAAGGGAATTTGTCCCGCGATCGCAATTGAGCAGAAAGTAATTACACGCACGCCCCGCTCCACTGTAGGGTCGATGACGGAAATATATGACTATCTGCGGCTGTTGTATGGAAGAGTGGGTAAAACCTATTCCCCCATCTCCGGAAAACTGGTAAAAAAACATGAAGTAAGTGATGTGGTAGATTATATCACTAAACTGAAAAATGGCACAAAAGTGTTACTGCTCGCTCCCTTCCGCAGGCATGCCAAAAGAGAGGTGAAAGAAGAACTGAACATACTGGTGCAGAAAGGCTTCTCCCGTTTATATATGCCCGGTAGTGAAGGCACCGGGTTGGTACGCATAGAGGAACTGCTGGAACAGAAAAAAATCACTGTTCCCGCCGACGCCTGGGTGCTCATAGATCGTTTGGTAGCAAAGGATTTTGAGGAAGATGATAAACATCGTATAGCCGATAGCGTGCAAACCGCTTTTTATGAAAGTGAAGGCGATTGCTACGTGGAAATTGATGGTAAAGAGATGCAGCATTTCGCGAACCGCTTTGAACTGGATGGTATTCAGTTTGAAGAACCGGTTCCCAACCTCTTCTCTTTCAACAATCCGTACGGTGCATGTCCTACCTGTGAAGGATTCGGACAGGTGCTGGGCATTGATGCCGACCTCGTGATCCCCGATAAACGGTTAAGCGTATTTGAAGGCGCTGTAGCCCCGTGGCGCGGAGAAAAGATGGGAGAATACAAAGAAGCGCTGATCAAAACTGCGCGGAAATTTGGTTTCCCGGTGCATAAGCCCATCGCGGAACTCACCGATGAACAGGTGAAATTACTCTGGACCGGTAACGAACATTTTTATGGACTCAACGAGTTCTTTAAAATGGTGGAACAGAACCTATATAAGGTACAATACCGCGTGTTACAGGCTCGCTACCGCGGACGCACCGTGTGCCCGGATTGCGGTGGCGGACGGTTACGCAAAGAAGCGCTTTATATAAAAGTAGGCGACCGCAGTATCGCCGAACTGGTAGATATGCCGGTATCCAACCTGAAAGAATGGTTTGATAACCTGCAACTCAATGAGTTTGAACAACAGATCGGGAAACGTATCCTGCTTGAAATTAACCACCGGATTAAAACCCTACTGGATGTAGGTTTGGGATACCTTACCCTGAACCGGGTGGCCAATACCCTCAGTGGTGGCGAAAGTCAGCGCATTCAGCTTACCCGCACACTGGGAA
Organism: Chitinophaga sp. W3I9; assembly: GCF_050434025.1. Taxonomy (NCBI): domain Bacteria; kingdom Pseudomonadati; phylum Bacteroidota; class Chitinophagia; order Chitinophagales; family Chitinophagaceae; genus Chitinophaga; species Chitinophaga sp. W3I9. The sequence goes on along the minus strand of NZ_JBNPWC010000001.1, from coordinate 193,942 downwards.
GTAACCTCACCAATTCCATGTATATTCTTGATGAGCCGAGCATAGGATTGCATGCAAGGGATACACACCGCTTGATTGCCGTATTGAAAGAATTGCGCGATCTCGGTAATACGGTAGTGGTAGTGGAACATGATGAGCAGATGATGGAGGAAGCCGATTATATCATCGATATGGGGCCACTGGCCAGTCATTTGGGTGGTGAAGTTATTTTTGAAGGTACTTATCCGCAGATCTTAAAAGATAGTAAAAGCCTCACCGGTAAATACCTCAGCGGTCAGTTTACCATTGATCCGCCGGCGAAAGTACGCAAATGGAAAAAAGCGATTACCATTGAAGGCGCCCGTCAGCATAACCTGAAAGACATCACAGTTGATTTTCCGTTACAGGTACTAACAGTGATCAGTGGCGTGAGCGGATCGGGTAAAACCACGCTGGTTAAGCAGATCCTGTATCCTGCGCTGATGAAGCTGAAAGGCGAATTTGCAGAAAGGGTAGGCAATCACAAAGCGCTCAAAGGGGCACTGGATGATGTTACACAGGTGGAAATGATTGATCAGAATCCAATTGGTAAATCGTCGCGTTCCAACCCGGTAACTTACATCAAAGCGTATGATGAGATCAGGGATTTGTACGCCAAACAGCCGCTGAGCAAGATGCGCGGCTTCCAGCCAAAACATTTCTCCTTTAACGTAGATGGCGGCCGCTGCGACGCATGCAAAGGCGAAGGGGAAGTGATTGTGGAAATGCAGTTCCTGGCAGATGTACATCTTACCTGTGAAAGCTGCGGTGGTAAACGCTTTAAAGACGAAGTACTTGAAGTGACCTATAAAGGGAAGAATATTTACGAAGTACTGGATATGGGCGTAGACGAGGCACTCGACTTTTTCAAGGATGAAAAAGATGTGTGCAACAAAATACGCCCGTTGAGCAGTGTGGGATTAGGATACGTAAAACTCGGACAAAGCAGTGATACCCTGAGCGGCGGCGAGGCACAGCGTGTAAAGCTGGCTTCCTTCCTGGGTAAGGGAAAGGCACAGGGGCATATCATGTTTATTTTCGATGAGCCTACTACCGGTCTGCATTTTCATGATATTAAAAAATTACTGGACTCCTTTAATGCCCTCATCGAACAGGGACATACGGTACTGGTGATTGAACATAACCTTGATGTGATCAGGAGTGCCGACTGGGTAATAGATCTTGGGCCTGAAGGTGGTGCTGGTGGCGGTAACCTGCTGTATGCCGGCGTGCCGGAAGGACTGAAGAAAGTAAAAGAAAGTTATACCGGGAAGTTCCTGAAATAATGATGTACATAAAAAAGCCATTGTCTTTACGTGTGTAAAGGCAATGGCTTTTTTGTGGGAATAATGTTGTGTTATCTGAGCCTGTCCAGTGACTTGATCAGTTTCTCATCTTTATAAATTCCCCTGGCGGCGAGGAATAAAAGTATGATGACAACAATCGGTAAGAAGGAGGCAGGCAAATAAGATGCAGAGGTAATAGTAATGCCGCCGGTATTCAGTTTATTAGCCGTTTGCTGCACTACATAATATTGATAGGCCAGTGCTCCAAAACCAAAAAGAATATTAAATATTGTCAGCCGGAACTGCAGTTTACGTTTCTTAAAAAGAAAAATGGTAACGAGGGCCAGCAGGATAATAATAATATACAGTACAAACAGGAGATAGTTGCTGGAGGCGTTTACAGATTGTTTTACACCATTGGAAAGGGTAGCTCTCCACAAATCGAAAGACAGAGCAGCAGCGCCTGCGGCGGCAGCCAATAGCAGATAGAGACTCTGGATGCGTTGTATCATGATATTTACGAATGTTTAACGCTGTAAAAGTAAGTAATTTTAATGGTTAGCATGCTTAATTATGAGAGGATATCCCACTATTTGGGTGGCTGCCCTTAATTCAATACTTCGTATATTGCACGCCCAATAACAATCTTATATTTATATGGCAAAGAAACTGAATAAGCAGGATGCGTTGGATTATCATGCAAAGGGCAGGCCGGGCAAAATAGAAGTCATACCTACGAAAGACACAAAATCACAGTGGGATCTCTCCCTCGCATACTCTCCCGGAGTGGCAGAGCCATGCAAAGAAATTTTCAATGATGTAGAAAACGTTTACAAATATACCGCTAAAGGCAACCTGGTGGGCGTTATCAGCAATGGTACCGCTGTATTGGGTTTAGGAGATATTGGCCCTGAAGCCGGTAAACCGGTGATGGAAGGGAAAGCAGTATTGTTTAAGATATTCGCTGACATTGACGTATTTGATATAGAGCTGAATGCAAAAGATCCGGATACCTTTGTGGCCGCTGTAAAGGCACTGGAGCCAACTTTCGGGGGTATTAACCTGGAAGATATTAAAAGCCCGGAGTGTTTTGAAATCGAAGACAGGCTCAGGAAAGAGCTGAAAATTCCGATCATGCACGATGATCAGCACGGTACGGCCATCATTTCCTCTGCCGCCCTGCTGAATGCACTGGAACTGGTTAAAAAGAAAATAGAGAAAGTAAAAATAGTGGTGAATGGCGCAGGAGCCGCTGCCATGGCTTGTGTAAAGCTGTATGTGGCACTGGGCGCCAAACCGGAAAACTTTATCATGTTTGATAAAGACGGTGTATTGAACAAAGACCGCCAGGATCTTTCCGACAGGCATAAACAATTCACTACCAACACGAAAGTTAAATCGCTGGCAGAAGCCATGAAAGGCGCGGACGTGTTCCTGGGATTGTCTGTAGGAAATGTGGTAACACCCGAAATGATCAGGAGCATGGCTAAAAACCCGATCGTATTTGCCATGGCAAATCCGGATCCGGAAATTGCCTACGAAGCAGCGATCGCAGCCCGCCCGGATATTATCATGGCTACCGGCCGCTCCGATTATCCCAACCAGGTGAACAACGTACTGGGCTTCCCTTACATTTTCCCGTGGGGCCCTCGACGTGAGAGCCACACAAATTAACGAGGCCATGAAACTGGCAGCAGTAAGGGCTTTGGCCGATATGGCAAAGTCGCCGGTGCCAGATATCGTAAACCTGGCCTATAATGAAAGAAATATTTTCTTCGGACCGAAATATATCATTCCCAAGCCACTGGATCCACGCCTGCTCAGCACAGTAGCGCCTGCCGTCGCCAAAGCGGCAATGGAAAGCGGTGTAGCGCACCAGTCCATCACCGACTGGGAAGCATACCGGAATGAACTGAATCACCGCCTGGGACTGGACAATCAGCTTTTCAGGATCATTGGTACCAAAGCCCGCCGCGACCCGAGAAAGGTTGTTTTTGCGGAAGCAGATAACCTGAAAGTGCTGAAAGCCGCACAGGTAGTGAACGACGAAGGTATCGCCTACCCGATCCTGTTGGGTAACGAAGCCCGCATCCGTGAACTGATGCTGGAAAACGCCATCGAAATTGATGATGTGGTGATCATAGATCCGAAGAGCGAACAGATGAAGGAAATGCGTCACCGCTTCGGTGACCTGTTTTTCAAGAAACGTCAGCGCAAAGGACTGAACCTCTACGAGGCGCGTAAAATTATGCGGGAACGTAACTACTTCGGCTGTATGATGGTAGAAACCGGGGAAGCAGATGCCCTCATTTCCGGCCTCACCCGTAAGTATCCTGATACCATCCGCCCGGCGCTGCAGGTAATTGGTATGGAAGACGGCGCAAAGCGTGTAGCCGGCATGTATATCATCCAAACCAAACGCGGACCGCTATTCCTCGCCGATACCACCGTAAACTTCAACCCCACGGCGGAAGAACTGGCGGATATCACCATGATGGTAGCAAAGGAAGTGAAGCATTTTAATATGACACCGCGTATTGCCATGCTGTCGTATTCCAACTTTGGCAGCAGCCAGACGCCGGAAGCGCAAACCATGAGCAAAGCCCGCGAAATAGTGAAGCAACGTGATCCTTCCCTCATTGTAGATGGAGAAATCCAGGCCGCCATGGCTTTCAATAAGGAAATTCTGAAAGATAATTATCCGTTTACGGAATTACTGGAAGAAGAAGTAAACACACTCATCTTCCCTAACCTGGCCGCCGGTAATATCGCTTACAACCTGTTGCAGGAAGTGGCCGGATTTGATGCCATCGGTCCCATCCTGTTGGGAATGAAGAAGCCGGTACATATTCTCCAGCTGGGCAGCACCGTACGGCAAATCGTAAACATGGTAAACATCGCCGTGGTAGACGCCCAGGAGAAATGCTGCAGAGACGAGAAGAACGGGAAGGATAAGAAGAAAAAGAAGTAAAATGCAGCGGGTTTTGTCTTTCCCGCTGATTACGCTGATTATACTGATTTTTACTTTTGGATTTTATAAAGGATTAAGGGAGATGGAAGCGGAGATTCGCTTTTATCTCCCTTAATTATTAAATCTAAAAATCTTAAAAAAATCAAAAAAAGTAAAATCAAACTAATCAGTTTAATCAGCGTAATCAGCGGGAAAGACAAAATCCGCTATATTTATCCCATGCAAACCATCTCCCGAAAGAAGATATTTTTTCCGATTAACTCTGCTTTCCGCAATTACCTTAAAATGTATGAGCGGGAAGTGAAGCTGCCGATATCTTACGAGGAACTGCGGTATTACGATCAGGCGATATCGGTGTACGACAAGGAAGGGAAAGATACTTTGTGGGAAACCGTTTTTTATCCACAGAGTATGGTAGGGTCCATTCATGCAGGGTTAAAACGGGTGTACTCCATTCTGAAGGCCGGTGGCGACCAAACGGCGGAAGAGCACCTGCATATTGAGCGGATCGACTACTGCACCTTTGGGAATTCCCATCCTTTCCGGATTAAGATTGTTAATAATTACAACGAGGTATACGATTATTTTTATATCAAGATCGCCGATGCCTCCCGTATTTATGGATTGGAACTGGAGCATATTTTATCCCCCTACTGGATGAACTTTCTGATCGATGGTAATACCCTCGTGGAAGAACATATTGCCGGGGTGCCTGGCGATCAGTTTATTCTTCACTACCTGAACAGGCCCGAATTTAACCCGAAGCGTATTGCCAAGGAATTTGTAAAGTTCAATGAACGGTGCTTTGTACGGTTGCTGGGCGACATGCGTTCCTATAATTTCATTTTTGATATTACCCCGGATTTTGATGATGTACAGTTCCGTATCCGTGCCATTGATTTTGATCAGCAGTTTTACGAAGGCCGGCGTACTTTATATATGCCGCAGTACTTCAAAGAGAACCGGATATTCGTGGACCTTGCCATTAAACATCTCAATGCAGAAGTGGTAAAACAGTACCAGCAGGAAGAACGTGCGGTAATTGCCCGCCGCATTAAAGTGCAGCGGCATCGCATCAAAGACCTCAGGGATGTAATCATGACAGACCGCGTTTCTTTCCCCGAAAAGATCCAGCAACTGGGCGATGAGCTGGCAGAATATTATCATGATGCCGTATTTTCCCGTTGCAAAACGATGGGAGAGATCATTGAACGCAGTTTGAAGCGTTTGCTGGTAAGTAGTTTACGCTAAGCCCTGCATTAAATCTTAAATTAGGATATGATTGAAAAAATCCTTCCTATCTTTGATCAGTTATGGAGTTCAAATTCTTCTATCATTTCGGAAACTTCCTGCTCATGCTCAAAGGCATGTTTTCCCGCCCGGAAAACATGAAGATGTACTGGAAGCAATTTATGCAGCAATGTGTGGATATCGGCGTAGGGTCGTTTGGGATAGTATTTATTATTTCCCTGTTTATGGGAGGGGTAACTACCTTGCAAACCGCCTATCAGCTGGTAAGTCCTATCATTCCAAAAAGTACCATCGCACAGGTGGTAAGAGATACTATTATCCTGGAATTTGCGCCAACGCTTACCTGTATTGTACTGGCGGGCGTAATCGGATCAAAAATAGCTTCGGAACTGGGTAACATGCGGATATCCGAACAGATTGATGCCCTGGAAATTATGGGGATCAATACCAAAGGATACCTGATAGCGCCTAAAATTATGGCCGCCATACTGATGATACCGGTCCTGGTAGCCATTGCGGGTTTCCTGGGTATCTGGGGTGGCAAGGAAGCAGGCGTGCTTTCGGGCATTATATCTTCCGAGCAGTTTATGCAGGGGCTCCGCCAGGAGTTCAAGGCATACAACGTATTTTTTGCGATGGCCAAATCCTATACTTTCGGGTTTATTATTGCCAGCGTATCAGCTTATTACGGCTATAACGTAACCGGCGGCGCACTGGAAATAGGTAAAGCCAGCACTACTGCCGTGGTGGTAAGCTGCGTGCTGATATTATTCATGGACTACGCATTAACGGCCATATTACTGTAATCATGATTGAACTGCAAGACATAAGAAAGGGTTTTGGGGACAAGGAAATACTGAAGGGCGTATCAACCATAATGGAACCCGGTAAGGTAAATCTCATCATTGGCGCCAGCGGTAGCGGTAAAACCGTGATGATGAAGTGCATCGTAGGACTGATGGGAGTGGATGATGGAAAGATACTGTACGATAAGCAGGACTTTACCGCCATGGATGAAAAAGAGAAAAAGGTAATACGCCAGGAAATAGGCATGCTGTTCCAAGGTTCTGCCCTGTTCGACAGTATGACCGTTGAACAAAATGTGATGTTTCCCCTGGAAATGTTTGGAAAAGGCACGCTGAAAGAAAAGAAGGCCAGGGTAGCAGAATGCCTCGAAAGGGTACAGCTGAAAGAAGCCGCAAAAAAATTCCCCGCTGAAATCAGTGGCGGGATGAAGAAAAGGGTAGGCATCGCCCGCGCCATTGTGCTCAACCCGAAATACCTTTTCTGCGATGAGCCCAACTCCGGTCTGGACCCGCAAACCTCCCTGCTTATTGATAAGCTCATTACAGAACTCACCCAGGAATACAACATTACTACCGTGATTAATACCCACGACATGAACACCGTAATGGAAAGCGGCGACCATATTGTATATATGTACCAGGGCCAGAAACAGTGGGAGGGTAGCAATAAAGATATCGTGTTCAGCAAGGACCAGAAATTAAACGACTTCATTTTTGCCTCCGAGTTCCTGCGAGAAGCAAAAGAAATGCGGCAGCTGGAATTATTTAAAGATGGAAAGTGGCGGGATCAGCTGAAAAAGGAACAGGGAGAACAGTAATGTTTATATGTATATGATTGCCAGTTAAAAAGATAATATATAATATTTAAATCTGTTGTTATTGGCACTACCTGCCCGGGTACTCTCCTCATTTATTGCCAATTATTTTCCAAACCAATTGGTAGCTTTATCTTAAAGGCACTAAATTGCAGAATTATGGAAATCGGCTTATTTTTGCCGTCCAGAAGAATCAGACATATAATATTAAACCAATAAAACAAGCGCGATGAGTGTTTTAGTTAATAAGGATAGCAAAGTGATTGTTCAGGGATTTACCGGTACTGAAGGTACTTTCCACGCTACACAGATGATCGAATACGGTACCCAGGTAGTGGGTGGTGTTACACCCGGTAAAGGTGGCAGCACACACCTGGAACGCCCGGTGTTCAATACGGTAGCCGATGCAGTAAAGGCAACCGGAGCGAATGTTTCTATCATTTTTGTACCTCCTGCATTTGCAGCTGACGCAATCATGGAAGCTACCGAAGCAGGTATTGCTCTGGTGGTATGTATCACAGAGGGTATTCCTGTACAGGATATGATCAAGGCGAAGAATTTCCTGCAGGGTACAACTACCCGCCTCATCGGGCCAAACTGCCCTGGCGTTATCACGGCAGATGAAGCTAAAGTAGGTATCATGCCTGGCTTTATCTTCAAAAAAGGTAAAATCGGTATTGTATCCAAATCCGGTACTTTGACCTATGAAGCAGCCGACCAGGTAGTAAAAGCCGGCTTAGGCGTATCCACTGCCATCGGTATTGGTGGCGATCCAATCATCGGTACACCTACCAAAGATGCGGTAGAACTGCTGATGAATGATCCTGAAACAGAAGGTATCATCATGATCGGTGAAATTGGCGGAAGCATGGAAGCGGAAGCTGCCCAGTGGATCAAAGCAAACGGTACTAAACCCGTAGTTGGTTTCATCGCTGGTCAAACCGCGCCTCCGGGACGCCGTATGGGGCACGCCGGTGCTATCATCGGTGGTGCTGAAGATACCGCTGCTGCAAAAATGAAGATCATGGCAGAATGTGGTGTTCACGTAGTGGAAAGTCCTGCTAACATTGGTAAAACAATGGCAGAAGTATTAAGCAAAACTGCAGCCCTGGCATAATTATCTGCCGGTAAAAATATATAAGGTGAAAAGTGAAGGGGATTTATTCCAACACTTTTCACCTTTTTTGTTCCCCTTTATGGAAACCATGCCTGCACCGGCATCCTTCAGTAAAAGAATTAACTTACTGTAAATAACGATCCCATATGCGTTTATTCATCGGAATATTCATTGTTTTAATCTTTAGCAACAATAAGATGATGGCCCAGTTCAACTACGATAACTCCTGGAAGAAAATTACAACACTGGAAGATAAGGGATTACCTAAATCAGCCCTGGAAGTAGTCAACGATATTTATGCCCACGCAGTAAAAGACAAGGCAACGGCACAGCAAATCAAAGCGCTCATCTACCAGATGAAGTACAACGCGCAGATCAACGACAGCAGCACCCTGCTCAATATGCAGAAAATCGACGGGGAAATTACTACTGCTTCCGGCGCGCAGAAAGCTATCCTGCAAAGCATCAAAGCAGAAATGCTGTACCGGTATTTTCAGAATAACCGCTACCGGTTCTACAACCGCACCGCCATTGCCGGCGATGAAGGAACAGATGTAAGCACCTGGGGAGCCGGCCGGCTGCACCAGGAAGTTACCGCCGCCTACCAGGCGTCGCTGTCTGGCCGGGAATTACTGGAAAAAACAAGCCTCACTTCCTTTGAACCCGTTATCGTTAAAGGAAATACCCGGCCACTGCGGCCAACCCTGTACGATCTGCTGGCTCACCGCGCCCTGGATTATTTTAAATCCGGGGAAGCTACCATTACCAACCCTGCCAACCAGTTTGAACTTACGGACCCTGCTGCCTTTGCGCCCGCCGCCACCTTTGCAGCACATCACTTCACCAGCGCCGACAGCACTTCCCTGCAATATCAAGCCCTGCTGATCCTGCAGGAACTGATCCGTTTGCATGCCGGCGATAAAGCCGCCTTACTGGATGTGGATGTGGAAAGAATGGCCTGGATAAACCTGGTGGCAGTAATGGAAAATAAAGAGGCGCTTTATCTCCAGGCGCTCGACCAGATGGTATTAGCCTACGAGGGGCAAAAAGAGGTGACCACTGTAATGGTAATGCAGGCATCTTATTATATGCAAAAGGCAGATGACACGGAAAACGGGAAAGGAGATAATATGCAGAAAGCGAAAGCTATCTGTGAAAAGGCGGTGGCGTTGGCGCCTGAATCGGGCGGTGGCGCATCCTGCGCTTATATGCTGGACCAGATTAACGAGCAATTCCTGGAACTGGCAACAGAAACGGTGAATGTACCAGAGCTGCCGTTCAGAACACTGGTGAGGTATAAGAATATTAATAAGATCTACCTGCGTGTTTTTAAAATAGATGAAACCTTCCTGAAGCTGTTACGCAAGGCGCAGAGTAACTACCGCGACCAGGGCAATACTTACTGGCAGCTGATGCTGTCGCGCCCGGTCATCAAATCCTGGGAACAGGCCCTGCCCGATCCGGAGGATTATATCACTCACAAGGCGGAAATCAAAATAGATGCGCTGCCAACCGGCCATTATATGCTGTTGTCCAGCGCTGATCCGAAGTTTGCACTGAAAAATAATCCTATGGCCATGCAAATGACCTGGGTATCCAATATCAGCTATGTGGAAAACGGTACTACCTATTATGCCTTGCATCGTACCACCGGTAAACCATTGGCTGGCATCAACCTGCAATTGCTGCGGAATAAGAACAACAATACGGAAGAATGGACGCTGGTGGAAAACCTTACTACCAGCAACGATGGCCGTGTAAAGCCAGCTCCCATAAAGCAAAATAATAACCTGCGGTTGCATTGGAAAAATGGTCAGGATGAGCTGTATATCGACTCACATCGTTACTATTATACCAATAATGAGCGGAAAGAGGAACCCAAGGCCCAAACATTCCTGTTTGCCGATAGGAGCATTTACCGCCCCGGGCAAACCATCTACTTTAAAGGAATTGTTTTAAAGAAACGCACCAACGAAACCGGCAGTGACATACTCACGGATTACAAAACTACCTTGTCGTTGTTCGATGCCAATGGCGATAAAGCAGATTCCATTAAAGTAACCACCAATGAATTCGGCGCATATTCCGGGAAATTTATATTGCCGGAAGGACGTATGAACGGCGGTTATAGCCTGAGAGACGAGGTCGGCAACGGGTACCTCGCTTTCCAGGTAGAAGAATACAAACGCCCAAAATTCTATGTGCAGTTTGATACCATAAAAAGTACTTATCGTATAGGGGATACCGTTACTGCCAATGCAAAGGCCCTGGCCTTTGCAGGTAACAATATCGACGGCGCCAAAGTAACCTACCGCGTGGAGCGGCGGGTGCGTTATCCTTACCCATGGTTATTTTATAAGATAGCCGCCCCGTACGGTTCTTCCCGTGAAATTGCTCATGGAGAAACAACTACAGACGCCAACGGCGCTTTCCATGTACAGTTTCCAGCACTCAGCGATAAATCTGTAGACCCGGCCACCAAACCGGTATTTACCTACGTAGTACATGCCGATATAACAGATCTTAACGGCGAAACCCGCAGTGGCGACCAAACAATAAGTGTGGGCTACCAGTCGATGGAAATTGTGGTAAACGCGCCGGCTCGCCTGCAACGGGATGATTTCAAGGACGTAAGGATTTATTCCCGCAACCTGAACGGCGCATTTGAACCAGCTAACCTTACGGTGCAGATAAAACCGCTCACTCCCAACAAGCGCCTGTTGCGTCCCCGCTACTGGGAAGCGCCCGATCAGTTTGTAATGGACGAAGCCAGCTACGTGCAGGCGTTCCCGGTAGATATCTATAAATCGGAAGATGATCATAAAAACTGGCCCCGCCAGGCGGCAGTGATCCAGGAAACGGTTAAAAGTAACCCCGAAGGGAAAGCAGTGCTGGATATCAAAAAGCTGGCCCCTGGATTTTATGAACTGGAAGTAAGTGCAAAAGATAAAAACAACGAACTGGTTGTTCAGAAAACAACCTTCGAGTTGATAGACGCTCATCCGAAAACGTTACCAGCGCCGGTATATTTGTGGTCCTATCCTGCTGCTGCAGTAGTGTCGCCGGGTAAAACGGCCACCATCCTGCTGGCTTCTTCTGCAGGTAGCGTGCACCTGATTCAAACAAAGAAAACGGTAATTGCACCGGAAGTACTTTCCACATTGGAACTCTCCGGTGTAAAGCAGCTGGATTTTCCCGTTACAGAAAATGACCGGGGAAATATATCGCTGGCCTATGTGTTTGTAAAAGATAACCGGGTGTTTACCGTTGAGCCAACCGTAACAGTCGCCTGGGACAATAAAGACCTGCAGATAAAACTGGGCACCCATCGCGATAAATTATTACCGGGAGAAAAAGAAAAATGGACCGCACAGATATCCGGATATAAAAACGAAAAAGCCGCCGCTGAAATGCTTGCTTCCATGTATGATGCATCCCTGGATGAGTTTGTGCCACACAAATGGTACCAGCCAGCTATCTACCCTTATGTAAATAATATACTGAGGTTTAACGGGGGGGAGAATTTCAAAATGGATGTGTCTACAGGACTGTATGACCGTGATGGAAAAGTACATCCGGCGGAGGAAAAGAACTATGAAATGCTGAACCTGTTCGACTGGAACATGATGGATGGCGCCGGCGGAGAACGGATCATGATACGAGGGGCTGCCTCTACAAAAAGAATGAAAGCATCTGCCCCGGTAGGTGGCTTCGCACCCGGTGTAGCCCTGCAGGAAATGGCGCCAGCTCCGGCAGCAGCAGTGGCCAATGACGCCATGGGTTATAAAGCCGTTGACACCCAATCGGCCAAAGAAAAAGCGCCGGCAGGCGGCGAGGAGCCAATCGCTCCTGCTATCCGTAAAAACTTCCAGGAAACTGCCTTCTTCTTCCCCGATCTCCGCACGGATAAAGACGGCAATATCACCTTTGAGTTTACTGTTCCGGAAGCCCTCACCAAATGGAACTTCCAGGGTCTGGCACATACAAAGGATCTGGCTTTCGGTTATACCAACGCCAGTATTGTTACACAGAAAGTGCTGATGATCCAGCCCAATACACCCCGGTTTGTACGCGAAGGAGATAAAATGGAATTCACCGCTAAGGTGAGCAACCTGTCGGACTCCCAGTTGATAGGCCAGGCACACCTGGAACTGCTGGATGCTACTACCATGCAACCGGTGGATGGATGGTTCCAGAACATTTTCCCGCTGCAACATTTTACGGCCAAAGCAGGACAAAGTACCGTGGTAAGCTTCCCGATCCAGATCCCGCACGGGTTCCAGAGCGCGCTCATTTACCGGATTACTGCCCAGGCAGGGAATTTCAGCGATGGAGAAGAAAATGCATTGCCCGTGTTAACCAACCGGATGCTGGTCACAGAATCGCTTCCATTACCGGTTCGCGGTGATGGCAAACACGACTTTACCTTCGGTAAATTACTGCACAGCGATTCTTCCCAAACCATTGTACAACACGGCGTTACCGTGGAGTATACCAGCAATCCCGCCTGGTATGCGGTACAGGCGTTACCCTACCTGATGGAATTTCCGTATGAATGCGCCGAGCAGGTATTTAACCGCTATTATGCCAACGCATTGGCTACACATATTACCAATGCCACTCCCGGTTTAAAGGACATCTTTGATAAATGGAAGATCACCGATACGGCCGCATTGCAGAGCAACCTGGCGAAGAACGAAGAGCTGAAATCAGTGTTGCTGCAACAAACGCCGTGGGTACTGGAAGCAAAAAATGAAGCGCAGCAGAAAAAGAATATCGCGCTGCTGTTCGACCTGCAACGGATGCAGAAGGAAAGAAAATCAGCACTGGATCAGCTGGCAGCGAAACAATTGCCGGATGGCGCTTTCCCATGGTTTACCGGTATGTGGAAAGACCGTTTCCTTACACAATATATTGTTGCAGGCTTAGGTCATTTGCAGCAGCTGACTTCAGAAAAAGATCCGGCAGCTACCGCAATGGCCATGAAGGCCATCGACTACCTCGATAAAGAGCTCGATGCAGATTACTATAGATTGATCAAAGCAAAGGCTAACCTGAAAGAAGAACAGATCAACCAGGTGCAGATCCACTACCTGTACGCCCGCAGCTTCTTCGACAAACCCGTACCGGCTGCCATGAAGAAGTCGTTTGACTTTTACTACGCCCAGCAGCAGAAATACTGGACGAAGCAAAGCCGGTATGCACAAGGCATGATTGCATTATCGCAGTTCAAAAAGAATGACCAGGTAACGCCGGCGGCTATATTAAAATCGCTGAAGGAAAATGCCATGAACAGTAAAGAACTGGGTATGTACTGGAAAGATGTAACCGGTGGTTACAACTGGTACCAGGCGCCTATTGAAACACAGGCATTACTGATTGAAGCCTTCCAGGTAGCAGGAAAAGACGCGGGGGCAGTGGCAGATATGAAAACCTGGTTGCTGAAAAACAAGCAAACTAATAACTGGCATACCACCAAGGCGACCGCAGACGCCTGCTACGCCATGCTGCTGCAGGGCGCTAACTGGCTGGCTGCTTCTCCCGAAGTATCCATTCAACTTGGAAATACTACGGTGAAACCCGCTGCCAAAGAAGCCGGTACCGGCTATTTTAAAGAAAGGATAGACGCCAAAGCCGTGAAACCGGATATGGGCAACATCAGCGTAACTGTTAGCGGCAGTAAAGGTCAACCTTCCTGGGGCGCCGTGTACTGGCAGTACTTTGAAGACCTGGATAAAATTACTGCTGCTGCCACGCCGCTGGTACTGGAAAAAGAACTGTTCAAAGAAGTGAACAGCGACAAAGGCCCGGTACTTACTAAAATCACCGATGGCAACGAACTGAAAGTAGGAGACAAAGTAAAAGTGCGGATTGTGCTGCGCGCCGACAGGCAGATGGAATACATCCACCTGAAAGACATGCGGGCGGCTTGTTTTGAGCCTACCAATGTAATCAGTGCCAGCAAGTGGCAGGATGGATTGAGCTATTATGAAAGCACCCGGGATGCCTCCACAGATTTCTTTTTCAGTTATCTGCCCAAGGGAACTTATGTGTTTGAATATACATTGTTTGTTACCCATCAGGGTAAATTTTCCAACGGTATCAGCACCGCCCAGTGTATGTATGCGCCGGAATTTTCCGCACATAGCAGCGGCCTTAATGTAAAAGTAACCGAGTAATAACAGTAATATAGTTCAGAAGGGCTGGTGGACATCTCCATCAGCCCTTTTTTTATTGCTAATTTTGAGGCTATGAGGAAAGCAGATTACCTTATCATAGGGCAGGGAATTGCGGGAACCATGTTAAGCTGGTTCCTCTTGCAGGCAGGGAAAAAAGTAATTGTTATTGATGATGCAAAGCCAAACAGCGCTTCCAGGGTAGCTGCCGGGATCATGAACCCGGTATCGGGCCGCAGGTTTGAACCGGCCTGGATGTATGATACCATTTATCCTTTCGCAAAAGCCACGTACACAGCGTTGTCGGATCTGCTGCAGGTGCCGGTTTTCACGGAACGTCAGCTGTGGACGGTTTTCCCTTCGCTGCAAATGCGGGAAGCTTTCCTAAACAAAACTACCGGCAATGAATATACGGAGCTGCCAGCGGCACTGAAATATGAAGCCTTCCTGGATCAGCCCCATGGTGCAGCCATTGTACATGGCGCTACGGTGAACCTCCGTGCATTGTTGCCGGCTTACCGGCAGTATTTAAAGGCACAGGAGGCGCTGCTGGAAACTCACCTGGATGTGGCGGACCTGGAAATTACGGAAGATGGGGTTACCTATAGAGATATTGCCGCCGCCAAAGTTATCTTCTGCGATGGAGTAGGTACTACCGGGCTTTCTTTTTTTAAGGAGATAAAATTTTTACCCAATAAGGGAGAAGTATTACTGGTGAAGATACCTGGGCTGGAAACCGGGGACATTATAAAGAAAGGCATTACGCTGGTACCGCAGGACAATGGATTGTTCTGGGCGGGGTCTTCTTTCGTATGGGATTACGAGGATGACCACCCAACGGCAAAGCAGCGGGAAGTGCTGGAAAAAAGCCTCGCACAGCTGCTGAAGGTCCCTTATGAAATAGTGGACCAGTTATCGTCGGTGCGGCCATCGGGAAACGACCGGCGACCAATAGCGGGTTTTCACCCTGCGTTACCGTCTGTGGGCTTATTTAACGGGCTAGGCACAAAGGGATGCTCGCTGGCGCCTTTTATGGCGGCGCATTTCAGGGATGTGCTTGTTGCTGATGCGCCACTGATGCCGGAAATAGACCTCGTACGATATTTTTAACATACACCGGGCATAAAATGCCCGATCCAAACCGTATCTTTGCCCCCCTTATGGGTATAAGTGAACAACTGGATAGTGGTCGCCAATTGATGATTACTTATCCCGTAATTCAACCATAAAACTAACTAAATCAACTATTTACGCATGTATAGGACGCACACTTGCGGGGAATTACGAATGGAACAGGTGGGCCAGGAAGTAACTTTGGCCGGATGGATACAGACAGTAAGAAAGTTTGGCAGCATCAATTTTTTTGACCTGCGGGACCGTTATGGTATTACTCAACTGCTGTTCGGTGAAAGCCTGAACGCAAAACTGGATGCACAGCCACTTGGCCGTGAATTTGTGATCCAGGTAAAAGGTACCGTAACCGAGCGCTCCAGTAAAAATAAAAACATTCCCACTGGTGATATTGAAATCACCGTGAGCGATTTTACCATCCTCAATGCGGCTAAAACACCGCCGTTTACTTTGCAGGATGATACCGACGGAGGTGATGAGCTGCGGATGAAATACCGCTTCCTCGATCTGCGCCGTAACATCGTAAGACAAAACCTGGAACTGCGCTACCAGGTAGGACGTGCTGCACGTAACTACCTGCACACCGCTGGTTTTATGGATATTGAAACGCCTTTCCTGATCAAATCTACCCCGGAAGGCGCCCGCGATTTCGTAGTACCGAGCCGCATGAACGCCAATGAGTTCTATGCGCTGCCACAGTCGCCGCAAACCTTTAAGCAATTGCTGATGGTGAGTGGATACGATCGCTACTACCAGATCGTGAAATGCTTCAGGGATGAGGATCTGCGTGCAGATCGCCAGCCGGAGTTCACACAGATCGACTGTGAAATGAGCTTTGTGGACCAGGAAGATATCCTGGCTACCTTTGAGCATATGCTGAAGCATATCTTCAGGGAAATAAAAGGAATCGAATTCCCGGATGCTTTCCCAAGGATGACATTCGATGATGCCATGGAATATTATGGTAACGATAAACCGGATATCCGCTTTGAAATGAAGCTGGTAAACCTGAATGATACCGCAAAGAATAAAGGCTTTAAAGTATTTGACGATGCGGAACTGGTGGTAGCGATTGCAGCTAAAGGTTGTGCCGAGTACACCCGCAAACAGCTGGATGAACTGACCGACTGGGTAAAACGCCCGCAGATAGGCATGAGCGGGCTCATCTATGTCCGTTATAACGCGGATGGTACATTGAAGAGCTCTGTGGATAAGTTTTTTGACGAAGAACAACTGAAATTATGGGCGCAAAAATGTCAGGCGCAACCCGGAGACCTTATCCTGGTGCTGGCTGGCAAGGAAGAGCGTACCCGTAAAGCAGCCAGCGAACTCCGCCTGGAAATGGGTGAACGCCTCGGTTTACGCAACAAAAACGACTTTAAACCGTTGTGGGTAATAGACTTTCCGTTATTTGAATACGCCGAAGAGGAAAACCGCTGGGTGGCCCGTCACCATCCGTTTACATCACCAAAGCCGGAACATATCTCGCTGATGGATGATCCTTCACAATACGCTAAAATTAAGGCTAACGCCTACGATATAGTTTTAAATGGCACAGAAGTAGGTGGTGGCTCCATCCGTATTTTCCAGCGCGACCTGCAGCAGAAAATGTTTGCAGCTCTGGGAATGAGCCGGGAAGAGGCAGAACATAAATTTGGCTTCCTGTTAGGCGCCTTTGAATATGGCGCACCGCCGCATGGAGGCATCGCTTTCGGATTCGACCGCCTCTGTTCGCTGCTGGGTGGCAGTGAAAGTATCCGTGACTTTATCGCCTTCCCGAAGAATAATTCCGGACGCGATGTAATGCTGGATGCGCCTGCTGCGATAGACCAGGTACAGCTTAACGAATTGAAGATCAGCCTGGTAAAGCAATAAGCCACTTATTAAATGGCAGAAGCTGCTATTGCCGGCATGGTCTTTGCAAAAGAGAATGCTTTTTGTCGCTAAAATCCCCTTTGATATGGCCAACTGCTGCATCAAAGGGGATTGACACAAATATGAGGTACAATTTTTTTTAACAAGAGATTAACGGGTTAGATAAGAAAAAGAGAACAACGTATTATTTAAATTTTTAAAGTAATATTGCGGTGTGATCATCGTTGATATGTGAGGTAAGAAATGATGCTGAAAACAAAGAAGGAACTATCACCTGTATCAAAAAATACTACCATGAGAATTTCAACATTCTTTAAGAGGACAGTATGGTTATGTGCGGTGTTATTATTGCTAATGCTCAGCAATGTTGGGTTTGCACAACAATCCACAAACAGTTATTTAAAGAAATTTAAACCGGTTTCTGTAGAATTAATGCAGGAAACTGGTATCCCGGCAAGCGTTATCCTCGGAATAGCGATGCTGGAATCAGGCACCGGAACAAGTAGAAACGCAAAGTTGTTGCACAACCATTTTGGAATTGTAGGGAAAAATAGCATTTCCAAGGCAAAACCAGGAGCACGGTCCGTGTACAAACAATATGTGTCAGACATGGCTTCCTATGAGCATTTTGTGGAAGTACTGGCACGCAAAAAGTGGTTCGGCGAAATGAAGGGAAACCCCGAATTTACACTGTGGCTCAAGAAAATGAACCATAGCGGTTATTCATCTGCCGGCCATGAATGGATCAGACGAGTGACAAATATTATTAACCGCTATAAATTGTATAAGCTGGACGCAGGTATGGATAGCGTGGCAACGGAATCAGAAAAATGGTTAACCGTAGGCATGCCGGCAGCAGGCGATCAGTGATGTGCAACAGATCATAAACTATGTCCGGCAAAAATAAGTCTGCCTATCCGTTCTATATTATTCTTGGAACTTTAGTTTGCGTAGTAGGGCTGTCACAGCTCAATTACACCTTTTCATACAAAGACTTTCAATTCCGGAAGCTGGATATGTTGTCAGATCTGAGAACAAATGCTACTTCCCCGGACCAACAAAAGCTTACTGCAGCCGGCAACGACAGCAGTAAGCTTTCTGGTTTAGACAGCACCGGCGCTAATCCGCATGTGCCTAATCCGGACCATACCCACGACTTTATGTCGTATACAGGTATCATGGAATACGCTTCCCCCGTACCTGGCGACTCCATTGTAGGAATGAAACAATTCCTCGCTGCCCTCAAAGAACTGAAAGCCGGTAAACGCCGCAAAGTAAGGATCGCCTATTTCGGCGATTCCATGATTGAAGGCGACCTGATTACCGGCGACCTGCGCGACAGCTTGCAACATTACTTCGGCGGCGGCGGCGTGGGGTTTGTTCCCGTAACCTCTGTGGTAGCATCTTTCAGAACTACCATTACACATACCTTTTCAACCGACTGGAAAGATTATCACTACAAGAATTCACCACCATCCAACGTTACCCTGGGTTTATCGGGGCATACCTTTTATCCGGGCGGAAACAGCTGGGTGAAGTATTCTCCTGTGAAAAAACCGTTGCTCGACAAATTCCGGGAGGTCTCCATACTGTACGGCCCTGCTGAAGCCGGCGCGGTTACTATTAACGACAAAGCCTACACGCTTTCTGGTGCAGCACCGGTGAACCGGCTGGACCTGCAACAGGATACCGGCGCTACTTCGGTAACGCTCCGCAACGCCGGAAGCGCTATGCCTTTTTATGGCGTTTGTTTTGAAAACGGGGATGGTGTTTATGTGGATAATTATTCGTTCAGAGGTATCAGCGGCGTGGAACTGGGCCGCTTGTCCGCCAGTATGGTCCGCCGCATGCAGCAGGAACGTCCTTACGACCTGGTAGTAATGCATTACGGCGCCAATGTATTGTTCCGCCCGGAGCTCACTGACTACAGCTGGTATGAGCGACCGATGAAGAAAGTAATGGACTCACTTCGCCAGGACCTGCCGGCAACTTCATTCCTGATCATTGGTACTGCCGATAAATCTTACAGAAAAGCTGATAAATATATTACCGCACCCGGTGTGGAAGCATTGCTGAAAGTACAGCATAACCTGGCCGCCGGTCATGGTACAGCCTACTGGAACCTTTTTGCCGCTATGGGCGGAGAAGGCGCCATGGTAAAGTGGGTAGAGGGAGACACGGTGATGGCCAACAAGGACTATACACACTTTAACAGGACGGGAGCAGCCAAAGTAGGATCGCTGCTTTACAAAGCTATTATGAATGAATACAGTCAGGCACAACAACCTTAGCACAAAATGGGTGGCAGTGCTTTTACTGATACTCAGCGGGTTTAGAACTTATGCGCAACAATCAGCAGATGCCGGGGCTATCCAGCAGGACACTGCCTTGTACAATGTATTTTCCCTGCTCCATGAGGCAGATAGTAACGTGATATCCATTCTGCATCTGGGCGATTCCCACGTGCAGGCAGGATTTTTTTCACTAACGGTGGCGTCCCTGTTGCAGAACCAGTTTGGTTATGCGGGCAGGGGATTTGTTTTTCCATATAACCTGGCCGGCACCAATGGCCCAGAGGATTTCAAGTGGAACAGCACTGCGAGATGGGCATCGGAGCGGGTGGTAGACCGCAATAAATCTGATGTGCTGGGTCCTGGCGCTATTACCATCATTTCCCAGAACGATGCGCCTACCTTGTCTTTCTCCGGCAAAACGGACGGATCTATGGACAATAACTTCCGTAAAGTAACCCTGCTGTATGATGCCGGAAATACCAACAACACATTGGTAGTACCGGATGCTACTGTAACGGTAACGCCTGCACCTTTTCCCGGCTCTTCCACTCTAAGCAAAGCCACCCTCGATTTTTTACAAACGTCGCAATCTTTCCAGGCAAGATGGGAAGGCACGGGGAGCGGTCCTTTCCGGTTTTATGGCGCCATTATGGAAAACAGCCGCAACGGAGTGCTGTATCACAGCGTTGGCATCAACGGTGCGATGTTTCAACATTACAACGAAATCAGCAACATCCTGGTGGCACAAATGGCCGTGCTGAAACCAAAACTGGTCATCATTTCCCTGGGTACCAATGAAGCCTATGGCGGCAGAATGGACCCGCTGGCCTTCAGGGATGAAATAGATAAAACGGTAACACTCATCCGCGAACAAGATCCTTCCGTAAATATCCTGCTGACCACACCACCGGATTGTATGCGCGCAGTGCGGAAAGCCACCCGGAAGAAAATAGGCAAAAAGAAATACAGAACAATATATCATACCGCGTATTATCCCAATCCATATATCTCTATGGTGACGCAGCAAATCATGGGCTATGCCCGTCAACATGGTATTGCCTGCTGGAATTTTAATGCGGTGAATAAAGCACAGAAAGGTAGATTTGCAGGAACATGGGCGCCCGACCATATTCATTTTAATGCACGGGGATATCAGTTACAGGGACAACTATTGTATGAAGCCCTGCAACGTTCTTATACACATTATCTACAGCAAACAAAGAAAAATCCAGTAACCTCCGATGATCGACATTAATAAACTGTTATACGAACTGTCGTACCATGAGTCAGACCCGGTCCTTTTTAACAGTGGGTTCTTCTTTTATTATTTTGCGCTATTCCTGATGTGTTACCTGCTGGTAAGCAGGAGTAAAACCGCAAGGGTATGGGTGTATACAGTATTCTCGCTTTACTTCTTTTATAAAGCCTGCGGCTATTATGTAGGACTGGTCATACTTTCAGCGATTGTGGATTTTAATTTGTCGAGATGGATCCATGAAAGCCCCGACAAAAAAGTGAAGAAATCGTTGCTCATACTGAGCATCTTTTTGAATATAGGGTTGCTGTTTTATTTCAAATACACCAACTTCTTTATAGGGATGATCAACGACGTTACAGCGGGGCATATTTCCACGCTGAAGCTGATCCTGCCCATTGGTATCTCCTTTTATACTTTCGAAAACCTGAGCTATACCATAGATGTTTACCGGGATGAAATTAAGCCGGTGGATAATTTCATGGATTATCTTTTCTTCCTGTCTTTCTTCCCGAAACTGATGATGGGGCCTATTGTGCGTGCGGCAGATTTTATCCCGCAGATCTCTATGCCTTACCGTCTCAGTTCTGAAGACATTGGCAAGGGGATGTACCTGATCATGGGGGGATTGTTCAAAAAGATTGTGATCTCAGATTTCATTTACCAGAACTTCGTACAATACATATTTGATGATCCCAGCAAGCATACGGGTTTGGAATGTTTGATAGGTGTGTATGGTTATGCGCTGGTGATTTATTGCGACTTCTCCGGTTATTCCGATATGGCGCTGGGTATTGCCCGGTGGACCGGCTTTAAGATTCCGCCTAACTTCGATTCTCCTTACCAGAGTTCTTCCATTACAGAGTTCTGGCGCCGCTGGCATATCTCGCTGTCCAGCTGGTTGAGAGACTACCTGTATATACCACTGGGTGGTAACCGCAAAGGCAGGGTGCGCCAGTATGTTAACCTGGCGTTGACGATGCTGATTGGTGGCTTCTGGCATGGCGCCAGCTGGAACTTCATTTTCTGGGGGGCGATGCACGGCGGTGCGCTGGCACTGGATAAAGTGCGTATCGACTATCTGAAGAAAAGTAAAACAGTGATCACCGGATGGAAAGCCAGTTTCCTGAAGGTTATGGGAGTGCTCATCACGTTCCACTTTGTGTGTTTCTGCTGGGTGTTCTTTAAGGCATCTACCTTCCACGATGCATGGTCGCTGATCCACCAGGTGGTATACGACTTCCAGCCTGAAATTGCCCTGGAGTTATACAATGGTTATACCGCTGTATTCTGGGTAATGGTACTGGGCTTCATCCTGCACTTCCTGCCTTCAAAAGTGGAATTTTCTGTAGAGAAAATACTGGGACGCATCCCTGTAGCCGGGAGCGTAGCTATCATGGTAGCTTTCATCTGGTTGCTGGTGCAGGTGAAAAGCACGCAACCTATGATCCCGATTTACTTCCAGTTTTAATATGATTTATCTTTTTTGCCAGGGGATGTAGATTTCAGATTCGTTTTCGCCGGTGAGTGAAATAAAGAAATGGTTACCGCTCATTTTGAAATATCCTGCCCGGCAGCTGTTGTTAATGAACTCGTACATGGGTAACCCTGCGGCTGCAAAGCTCATGGGCACCGGTAGCTTTTTGTAGTTGCCTGCCGGAACACGTTTCGTAAAAAGACTGAAGGGCTCCTGGAATGAACTCCGTACCTGGTTATGCGCTTTATCGTATTCATTTTGCAGGGAATCATAATACCTACATACATCAACATCCTTGAATAGTCGGTAACAGGTACGATATCCAGTGTGCCGGTGATGATCATGGCGCCGGGCAGTTCCAGGGAAGTTTTAATAGCATACAGCTGCTTTTGGTAGTTGCCGAGGTAGTCCACCATTGTTTTCACCGGATCGCCGGTCCGTGGGAGGATATTATAATACAGCTGGTAATCCTGCAGTTTTATGTCCTCGGTCCGGTCTGGGGTGAAAATAACATGCTGCGGATCATCATGCGGAGTAGAAGCAATTTTTGTGCGTGCCAGGGTATTCTTTTCATTTATCAGGTAAAGCCTGTTGCGGAAGCTGATGGGCGCTTCGTCAAAGAATTCCCGGAAAGCTTTGGTAAAGCTGGATTGCGTGTATCCGCACAATTCACTGATCATTCCTACACTGTAATCGCTGTGACGCAGGTACCCTGCGCCCGCTTCCAATCTTCTTAGCTTAGTAAAATGGATATAAGACATCCCATACATTTCTACAAACTTGTGCGAGAAGTTGCCAACAGATTCGCTGATCAGCGCAGCTACTTCTTTCAATCCGCGATCCCCCTGCGGATCGTCATGGGAAAGGGCAATCGCCTGTTGTATTTTCTTCTCCCAATGGTTAAAAGTTGATGTTTTCATGGACGCATATTTTTGGAGTAAACTAATTTACACGAAAGTCTGCCGGCAGCAGGTGAGCCGGCCGGAACGGGAGCGGATTAACGAGCTATTAACGATTTAAGCCCTTCCGGTTTAAACAACTGGATTAAATAAAGGCTAATTCTATACTTTTGCGCAATAATTTCAGAACCTGATGCGCACTGCCAGAATTATTCCGATCGTTATTTTGATGTTATGTTTCACGGGAACTGCCCGTGCGCAATTCCTGATGGATATGATAGACACTACCACTGAAATGGGAAAGGGGATGATATCCATGTACATGAAGTACGATGCACTGCGTTTTAGCGGCTATATCCAGCCCGAATTCCAGATGGCGCAGTCGAGGGGTGCCCAGGGGTATGCGGCGGGAAATTTCCCCGCGGCAGTGGATAATCGCTTTACCCTGCGACGGGGGCGTATCCGGGTGGATTATGAGCGCTACAACAAACAGGATATGCCGGTAGTGCAGTTTGCTTTCCAGTTTGATGGAACAGAGCGGGGAGTGAACATCCGTGATTTCTATGGTCGTTTTTTTGAGACGAAATTCAATTTATTCTCGCTGGTGGGAGGGATGTTTGCCCGTCCTTTTGGTTATGAGGTGAACCTGTCATCGGCGGATCGTGAAACCCCTGAGCGTGGGCGGATGTCACAGATCCTGATGAGAACGGAGCGCGATCTTGGCGCCATGATATCTTTTGAACCCCGCCGCAAGGATCATCCGCTGCGCTTCCTGAAAATAGATGCGGGTGCTTTCAACGGGCAGGGGCTTACAGCTACCACTGATTTCGACAGTCATAAAGACTTTATAGGCCGCATATCTATTAAGCCACGGAAAATAAAGGGCACCAAAAGCCAGTTATCGGGCGGTGCATCTGTACTGTACGGCGGCATGCAGCAGTTTACAAAACAGATCCATACCATGGGTACCGCCAATGGGCAGCCCGTCTTTACAGTGGATTCGTCCGTATCCAATGTAGGAAAAATTGCGCCCCGGCATTACTACGGCGCAGATGTGCAATGGAAAATTTCCAACGGGGAAGGGAAGGGATTCACCCAGTTCCGGGCGGAGTATCTCCGCGGACGGCAAACAGCTACTGCACTTACCACGGAAACGCCGGGCGTTATACCGGTTGGACCGGAAGGAAGACTGCTGCCCCTTTATATCCGCAATTTCGACGGGGCCTATCTCTATTATATTCAAAACCTCGGCAACGCAAAACACCAGGCCGTATTGAAGTATGACTGGTACGATCCCAATACAAAAGTAAAAGGTAAAGATATCGGCGCTCCGGGCGCAGGACTCACCCCCGCGGATATACGCTACAATACCGTAGGCATCGGCTACCTGTATTATGCAAACGAACACCTGAAGTTCATGGTGTATTACGATTGGGTGACCAACGAAAGCACTGAACTGGAAGGGTACAGGGACGACCTAAAGGATAATGTGCTTACCTGCAGGATGCAATACCGTTTCTGATTATTTTATTCTCTTCCGGATTCCATGGTAAATCCAAACGTACTGCCTATTTCAGGTTTGCTGCGTACGGTAATGGACTGGTCGTGGGCTTCCACAATGTGTTTTACGATGGCAAGACCAAGCCCGGTGCCGCCAATATCGCGGCTGCGCGCCCTGTCGGTACGGTAAAACCGCTCAAATACACGCGGCAGGTGTTCTTCCGCCATCCCGATGCCATCATCGGAAATTTCTATCAGCACCCTCTTTCCATCCATGCTGTAAACGCTGGCAATGGTATGTCCGTCGGGTTTGCCATATTTTATGGAGTTATCTACCAGGTTAATGAGTACCTGGCGGATCTTTTCTTTATCGGCGTATACCGGCTGCGGCGCTTCACAGCCCTTTTTGATACTGAACTTAATGCCTTTGGTATTGGCTTTCAGCGACAGGGTATCAAATACATCTTTGATCAGGTCCTGGATCACAAATACTTCTGCGTTCACGGTCATTTCGCCGCTTTCCAGCTTGGATATTTCGTCCAGGTCGTCGATCAGCCGGCAAAGGCGGTCGATGTTCTTGGTGGCGTTTTTCAGGAACAGCTTATTTACATTGGGATCTTCCAATGCGCCGTCGAGGAGGGTGTGAATATAGCCCTGAACGGCAAAAATAGGCGTTTTGAGCTCATGGGAAAGGTTCAGCAGGAACTCCTTACGGAACTCTTCATTCCGGCGCAGGTTGTCCAGTTCTTCTTTTTTCTGGCTGGCCCATTTTTCCACATCTTCACTTACTTCTTCAATGGTTTTCAGGGGAAGAATATTCTTTTGGAAAAACTCCTCTCTCTTGGACGCTTTTGTTTGGTAGATGAATTTATAGATCAGCTTTATCTTCCTGTAAATAAAATTCTGCAGGGTATAAAGATAGAGGTAATAGGATACCAGGAAAGTCAGCACAAAGGCTCCCACTACTACTTTCCAATTGCCATCTATCACCAGGCTGCCCAATGCGATGACGGCTGATATCACAAGGGCTGTAAATCCCGCTAACTTCTGGGGGGACAGGTTTTTTGCTTTAAACATACTCCAAAGTGAGTAATTAAGGTAATAATGGGAAATTACTTTAAATTTTTTACTTGACAACAGTAATGGCTTTTGACCGCCAGCATTCAGCTGCCGGAGAACAATGTTTGGTGGGATCTGGACAGGCTGCCGGCACTGAAAGGCCAACAGCCAAAGGCTAACAGGGCGGATGACTACATCTCAAATTTATAGCCAACGCCTTTTACGGTAGTGATCAGGTCGATGCCTATTTTCTGGCGTATTTTGCGGATATGCACATCGATGGTACGGTCGCCCACAATCACTTCGGTACCCCATACCTGGTTCAGGATTTCGTTGCGCAGGAATACACGGCCGGGTTTAGATGCCAGCAACTGCAGCAATTCAAATTCTTTTTTTGCCAGGATGATTTCCTGTCCTTTGTAAGTAACCGTGAATTTTTCCCGGTCGATGATCAGGTCGCCCAGTGTTACGCGGGTTTCCTCGGGTTTGTGCAAACGGCGGAAAAGCGCGTTGATGCGGCTTACCAGCAATTTGGGTTTAATGGGCTTGGCGATGTAATCGTCGGCTCCCATGTTCAATCCGTCTACTTCGGATTTCTCATCGTTGAGCGCAGTTAAAAACAATACCATTGTATCTTTGAACTCAGGGATTTTCCTGATTTCGCGGCAGGTATCAATCCCGTTCTTGTTCGGCATCATGATATCCAGCATAATCAGATCCGGTCTGAATATTTTTGCTTTCTGGATAGCCTCGCTGCCGTCTTTCGCCGTTACGGTATCGTAACCCGCTGTTTTGAGATTGTAACTGATGATTTCCAGAATATCCAATTCGTCATCTACTACCAGAATTTTTCCTGCAACCGCTTGGTCTATCATAAATTTTGCTTTTAAAAAGACGGGACAAAATTATAAAGCCATCTCCGTGATTAATGGAAAATTAACATTATGAAATTGTTAATTCAATATCAGACTGGTTTTCCGCGCTCCACGGCAAGGTACGTCAAATAACAATGCTGCATTAATATGTCAATTATCCGCCATCCATAGGAAGGTGATTATGATCATGCTGAACAACGGCCTTCTTTTTCGTGTTTATTTTCAATCAGATGTTGGTCATGGATAACAGTTTTAGTTATAGATAGAATAATTAAGATATATTTCCCGCTAAAAAACAAAAGATAGCAACGAAGTGCTGGCAAACTCTGTATTTGGTTGTAAATTTGCTATCTGGTCCTTGCGAAAAGATCCATTTAGTATGAGAAGATTTTTATTAATAGTGACGCTGACGGTCCTGGCAGTCAGCCAAATACAGGCACAAAGCAGCCACCATCCGATTCCAATCAGCAGACAGGGATTTCATGATAACATCGATAAAGAACAGGCCGCTGCCGCCAAGTTCGATGGTAAAGCAGATGATCTCGTAAAAGTATCTGATGATCAAACCACCAACTTGCAGGTAACCAACGCCCTGATCAAGGAAGTGGACGATATGCAGCAGGAGATAGAGGATAACGATTCACTGGATCACCGGCTGAAAGTAAAATACCTTTCTGCTATCTACGTAACGTTGAAAGATTATAATCAGAAACGGTCGCGCCGTAACATCGATCCGGAAGAAGCGCCTGCTATGATAGCGGCTTTCCGCAATATGATGCGTGCAGATATCAAAGGGCAGAGCATTTTGCCCTACATCAGCAATCTTTCCTTCGAGGCATCCGAAAAGATCATCGAATCCTTCCAGGATAATCCCGGCTACAAAGAAGCCAGGGGACAGGTATTCACTAAATATGCCTTCAATAACCTGGAAACTGTAATGCCTAAGCTGGGAGACTATCTCAACTATCCGGGCACCGATTCCATTGTAGCCGCCGTAGCCCGTAAATACCCCAACCAGGTACTTACCTACGCCACTTCCTATACGCCAATGGCTAATGCCGTCAAGCGTAACCAGGACCCTATTGTACAGCAGATCGTACGCATTGGGCAGTCGTCCCAAAGCACCAAGATATTACCCTTCATAGATGAGCTTCTGGCAGGCACCACTACCGTTGAGAAGCTGGAGGCCGTTGTGGATAACGACTACCAGTATTTCAAGCAAATGGTGAAGTCCAATATCGCCCTGCAGAAGCTGAAAGCTGATGGACAAAACCCATTCGGCCTGAAAGCCATGATGGAAAACATGCAGGCAAAATCATTACTGTATATCCGTACGGTAAACGACCTGCATGAAGAACCCGCTCCAGTGAGGTTTGCCATCGTTAAAAATTTCACACCGGAAGAACTCTACTACCTGATCATCAACGGCCAGGAAGAACTGTATACCTCCAGCTACACCAATCACAGCAACGCCGGTTTATACGACCAGATGATGCTTCGCATGAAACCTCCGCGCGGCGACAGCTTATTGATGGTAGTGAATTTCGACCGCTTCAAAAAGTTTATTGCCATGGCGGCAGGTTTCAATACCCTGGATCATTTCCTGAAATCCATGGCGCCGGAAAATTCCAATTATCTCATGCAGAAATATGTGCAGAACCTGGAAAAAACCGAAGACCTGGAAGATGCGGTAGACGTGGCCAACTCCTTTGGTAGTATCCGCGATGAGAAACTGCTGGAATTCCTCCGTGTAGAAGTAAAGAAGAACCTGAACTATGTAAAAAAACACAGTGATAAACGCGGTACAGTGATTTATCAACTGCTCAGCAGCCTGTTTGAAACGGAGTCAAAATCAGAAAACGATTCTTCCAAAGCCACCGATATGGCTGCCAAGCTCCAGCTGCCGCCTATCAACTACGTTACCTATAACACATTGGAAAGCGACAGTGGCAGGGTATATCAGCAGGTGTTTTTTTATGGAGATAAGGACGGGCAGGAATCTTTCGCCAGCTTCATGACTAACTTCCCTTCGTCCGACTGGAAAGTGAGCAAAAATAAATACTGGGCCACCATTACTTCGCTAAAAGGGAAAGCCACTACTATTTATGCGAACCTGCCCACCGATGAACCTGCGGATAAAGAAGCAATATCCAAACTGTCGGAATACCTGGATGAAAACGATATTCACCCTACCATTTTCATTCACCGTGGCCACAGTTATCATATCAATACCACCCTGGAAAACCTCCAGAGCTCCGCTAAGATAGTCGTGCTCGGTTCCTGCGGCGGTTATCATAACCTGGCTACTGTACTGGAAAAGTCACCCGAAGCGCATATCATTTCTTCCAAACAGGTAGGTACCCGGTTTGTAAATGAACCGATCATCCACAGCCTGGAAGATCAGGTACGTTCCGGTAAAAATGTGGATTGGGTGATCATGTGGGCCCAGCTGACAAAGAAATTTGCAGGAGATGCCCGCAACAAGGACCTTTTCAGCGATTATGTACCACCTCATAAAAACCTTGGAGCTATATTCATTAAGGCTTACAAGCAAATTATGAAGGACGAAAAGAAGTAAGTTATTTATCAGCATATTTCCGGAAGGCGCAGGACCCCTGCGCCTTTCTTTTTTTGTATTCCGGTGTTGCCTGCAAACCTCCGGCGTAATTATTTTTTATCGTAGGTTTGTTGAGTAGTTTAAACCTGGCACATTGGAAAATCTTGCGGTAAAGAAAGTATTTGATTTCAGTTTATTACGGCGCATATTCTCATTCGCGGCCCCTTACAAACGATCCTTTTACATCTCCATGATATTAACGGTTGTACTGGCCGCTATTTCCCCGTTGCGCCCGTACCTGATCCAGGTAACGGTAGATAAGTATATAGCGGGGCAGCTGATGCAGATGCTGATCCTGGTGACCATTGTACAGATAGGGTTGTTATTGCTGGAAACAGTGGTCCGCTTCTATTTTTCCTACCTCACCAACTGGCTGGGGCAGTCAGTAGTAAAGGACCTGCGTGTAACTGTCTATAAAAAGATCGTACACCTGAACCTGGCATTTTTCGACAAAACCCCCATTGGTACGCTTACCACCAGGACCATCAATGATATTGAGGCGATCAATGATGTGTTTTCCGAAGGGATTATTTCTATAGTGGCGGATCTGCTGATGATCATCGCCATACTGGCGGTGATGTTTATGGAAGACTGGCGTCTGACGCTCATCAGCCTTTCGCCTTTCCCTATACTGATCTTTGCTACTTATATTTTTAAGGAAAGTGTGAATAAGTCGTTTTACCGGGTCCGTAATGCGGTGTCGGCGCTCAACGCCTTTGTGCAGGAACACCTTACAGGAATGGTGGTGGTGCAGGCATTTACAGCGGAGAAAAGGGAGTTTGCCCGTTTCAAACATATTAACAAGGAACACCGTAAAGCGAATATTGACGCTATTTTTGCCTATTCCGTTTTCTTCCCGGTTGTGGAAATTATCCTGGCCATTTCATTGGGGTTAATGGTATGGTGGGGCGCTAATAAAGTGCTGAACTACGAGGTTACCCAGGGGGTGATGATCGCTTTTATCATGTACCTGAATATGTTGTTTCGCCCGCTGCGGATGCTGGCAGATAAGTTCAATACGCTGCAGATGGGTATGGTAGCCAGTGAACGGGTGTTTAAGGTAATTGATAACCAGGATTATATCCCGGACAGAGGTCACCAGAGCGCTGAGAAGATGAAAGGCGCCATTACTTTTGATAATGTAAGCTTTGCGTACATAGATGATCGTTATGTGCTGAAGAATATCAGCTTTCATGCAAACCCGGGCGATACAGTGGCCATTGTAGGGCATACCGGGTCCGGTAAAACCACTATTATCAGTATCCTGAACAGGTTGTATGAAATTCAGAAAGGAAGTATTAAGATCGATGATATTGATCTGCCGGCTTACTCCCTGGAGTCGTTACGAAGTAAAATAGGCGTGGTATTGCAGGATGTGTTCCTGTTTGCCGGGTCCATTTATGATAACATTACATTGCATAACAGCAATATCAGCAGGGCGAAGGTAGAGGAGGCTTCCCGGCTGATCGGGATCCACGATTTCATTATGCAGCTGCCCGGCGGCTATGATTACCAGGTGATGGAGCGGGGAAGCACCCTTTCCCTGGGGCAGCGGCAGCTGATTTCCTTTGTACGGGCTTTGCTGTATGATCCGGCTATCCTGGTGCTGGATGAGGCTACATCTTCTGTGGATACCGAGTCGGAAATGATGATCCAGCAGGCGATCGACAAGCTGATAGCCGACCGTACCGCCATCATCATTGCCCACCGCCTTTCTACGATTAGCAAGGCCGATAAAATTATCGTGCTGGACAAAGGGGAAATTAAGGAGATGGGTACCCACGAAGAGTTACTGAAGCTGGAAGGGTTTTATTTCAAACTGCATAGTATGCAGTTTAATGTGAGTAAGGTATAAGAAGGGTAAAATGAATTAGAAAAATATTAATATGAAATACTTTAACGGGCTGTTGATTTCAACGGCCTTTTTTTATGGAAAAAAACGGGCGTTTTTTAATTACAAGCAACTGGTTATCAGTATAATTACGATATATCTTACTTTTTTTCCGTAGTCGCTTAATTTTGAAGATAAAAACGAGTATCTTTGCGCAAAATTTCAGAAAACGGTGATTTCTTTCAATTGGTTCAAACATAGAATGGTAGCACTTGTGTTGGTTTTAGGCCTTCACAGTTTTAGTAATTTTTCCTTTGCACAGGAAGTTTCCCACCATGAAACGGCAGCAGCTGCACCTCATGAAGGAGAAGAAGGTAAGGGGGGAGAAGAAGGTGAGCCTAAAAAATTTGATGCTAAGGAAGTTATTCTGGGACACGTAAAGGATGCCCACGACTGGCACCTGTTCAGCATTGGAGATAACCATGTAACTGTTCCGTTACCGGTGATCATTTACAATCCTGCACGGGGCACGTCAGTATTTTCGTCTTCTAAATTTGAGCATGGTCATGCAGCGTACGATGGTTACCAGCTGGTAAACGCGCACTACCTGCACGAAAAAGGACTGGATCCGGCCAAATACATGGATGGCAAAGTGATCGCAGTAGACGCCAATGGCAATCCTACCGGTGAGCCAATCTATGATTTCTCCATGACGAAGAACATCACTTCCATGATCATTGCCGCCGTATTGCTGGTAATCCTGATGCTGAATGTAGCGAAGGCTTACAGGGTACGTGGTTCCAAGAAAGCCCCTAAAGGTTTCCAGAGCCTGATGGAACCGGTGATCATCTTTATGCGTGATGAAGTGGTAAAGCCTAATATTCCCGGTAAACATGCAGAAAGGTATACGCCTTTTATTCTGACTATATTCTTTTTTATCCTGATAAACAACCTGTTAGGTCTGCTGCCTGGTTCTGCCAACGTAACGGGTAACCTGGCGGTAACGGCAGCACTGGCCATCATCAGCTTTATTGCTACCATGTTCAGCACTAACAAACATTTCTGGGGTCACATTTTCAATCCTCCGGTTCCGTTTGGGGTTAAGTTTATCCTCGCGCCGGTAGAGTTGATCGGCGTATTTACCAAGCCAGTATCACTGATGATCAGGTTATTTGCCAATATCCTGGCAGGTCACATTATCATCCTGAGTATTATATCCCTGGTGTTCATCTTCGGATCTTTAAATAAGGTAGCTGGTTACGGCTTCCTGCCTATCACTGTTCTGTTCAACATTGTAATGATGATGCTGGAATTGCTGGTAGCATTTATCCAGGCGTTCATCTTTGCTAACCTGACAGCCGTATTTATTGGCCAGGCAATGGAAGGTGCGCATGACGAAGCTCATCACTAAGTATACAGGAATTAGCTTTTAGCCTTTGCCAAAAGTTAAATGCCAACCGCTTTATTAAATCGAAATTTTTTATAATTCAAATACATATTCATTATGGCACTTTTGTCTATTTTATTGCAGGCTGCTGCTGCATCTGGTCTGGCTAAAGCTGGTGGTGCTGTTGGTGCTGGTATCGCGGCTATCGCTGCTGGTATTGGTGTTGGTAACATCGGTAAGAGCGCGCTGGAGTCTATCGCTCGTCAACCGGAAGCTGCTAACGACATCCGTGCGAACATGATCCTGGCTGCTGCGCTGGTTGAGGGTGTTGCTCTCTTCGGTGTAATCGCTGGTCTGTTGGCGGTAGTTCTGTAAGCCAAACTTTTTACTGCATCCGGCGCACAGGGCAATGGATGCAGTAATCTTTTGTTACAGACAAACCATCAAACTACCTGAAATCAGAAAATATCAACATCAAAAAAATAATAAAATTCTAATTATATGGATCTGTTGCAACCCGCGTTAGGCTTGTTTCTTATTTCATTATTCATTTTCATCGTCGTTTTCCTGATTCTGAAAAAATTCGCCTGGACCCCCATCCTCGCTACCCTGAAGGAAAGGGAAGGTTCCATCACTGACTCTATCGCCACTGCAGAAAGAGTAAAGGAAGAAATGGCCCAGATGAAAGCTGAACATGAACATGTGCTGGCGGAAGCTAAAGCTGAAAGAAGCAAGATCCTGAAAGAAGCGAAAGACGCGAAGGATATGATCATCAGCGAAGCCAAAACACAAGCGCAGGCAGAAGCAAAGAAGATCATCAGTGAAGCTTACACCGCTATCGAAAACCAGAAAATGGCTGCGTTAACGGATGTAAAGAACCAGGTAGGTAACCTCGTGATTGAAGTGGCTGAAAAAGTGCTGAGAAGAGAACTGGCTGATAAAACAGCACAGGAAGGTTACGTGAAACAACTGGCAGGAGAAATCAAATTGAACTAAGATATTAGCCATTAGCTCTAAAGGCTAACAGCTAAAAGCTAAAAGCTTTTTTAATATGCAGAATCCCCGTTTAGCATCCCGGTATGCAAAATCATTGATAGGTCTGGCTCAGGAACTGAACCAGCTGGAAGTGGTGCATACAGACATGCTGTTCTTACAACAGGTGATGAAAAGCAACCCCGATGTGGTGAGTTTGCTTAAAAGCCCTATCATAAAGGCCGATAAAAAGCAGAAGATACTGGCTGCCATATTTGAAAGCCGCATCAGTGCTACTACCATTTCCTTTATCAACCTGTTGGTGACCAAAGGTCGTGAAAGCGCACTGGCTGAAATGACCACTGAGTTTGCACGCCAGTACATGGTACTGAAAAACATCAGTCCGGTGAAGATCACCACGGCTGTTGCTTTGGATAATGCTACCCTGGACGTGATCAAACAGAAAATTGCCAGCGAAACAACACAGCAGATCCAGCTGGAAACAGCCGTGAATGCTGACCTGATCGGAGGTTTTGTACTGGAAGCAAATGACCAGTTGTTCGATGCTTCTATCCTGCGTGATCTGAAAGATATTAAACAACAGTTTAACAAGAATATTTACGTATCTGACTTACGTTAATCTATACAGCAGCCGCTGCGTACACGCAAAGCTGTTGTCGTTATACTAATTTTCTCTAACGACTTTTTTTAAAATCATAATTATGGTTGATATTAAACCTGATGAAATTTCGGCGATTTTACGCCAGCAGTTAAGCAACTTCAATGCTTCTGCCGACCTGGAAGAGGTAGGTACTGTATTACAGGTGGGTGATGGTATTGCCCGCATATACGGATTGGGCAATGTAGGTTATGGTGAACTGGTTGAATTCAGCAATGGCGTAAAAGCAATTGCACTGAACCTGGAAGAAGACAACGTGGGTGTGGTATTGATGGGTCAGTCAGCAGGTATTAAAGAAGGTGATAAAGTACGTCGTACCAAAAAGATCGCTTCCATTAACGTGGGAGAAGGTGTTGTTGGCCGCGTAATCAATACACTGGGTGAACCTATCGATGGTAAAGGCCCTATCAAAGGTGAATTGTATGAAATGCCGCTGGAGCGTAAAGCACCAGGTGTTCTGTACCGTGAACCAGTAAAAGAACCACTGCAAACAGGTGTAAAAGCAATTGATGCGATGATCCCTGTTGGTCGTGGTCAGCGTGAGCTGGTAATTGGTGACCGTCAGACAGGTAAAACAGCTATCTGTATTGATACGATCATCAACCAGAAAGAATTTTATGAAGCAGGTAAACCTGTTTATTGCATATACGTAGCAATTGGCCAGAAAGCATCTACTGTTGCCGGTGTAATGAAAACATTACAGGAAGCAGGCGCTATGGCTTACACTACCATCGTAGCAGCCAACGCTGCTGATCCTGCACCGCTGCAGTTCTACGCTCCATTTGCCGGCGCTGCTATCGGTGAATTCTTCCGTGACTCAGGTCGCCCTGCACTGATCGTTTATGATGATCTGTCCAAACAGGCAGTTGCTTACCGTGAGGTATCCCTGTTGCTGAAACGTCCTCCAGGCCGTGAAGCATATCCTGGTGACGTATTCTACCTGCATAGCCGCTTACTCGAGCGTGCTGCGAAAATCATCAGCAATGATGCCATCGCAAAACAGATGAACGACTTACCTGAATCTATCAGACACCTGGTAAAAGGTGGTGGTTCCCTGACCGCATTGCCTATCATCGAAACACAGGCAAGTGACGTATCTGCTTACATCCCTACCAACGTAATCTCCATCACCGATGGCCAGATCTTCCTGGAAGGTAACCTGTTCAACGCCGGTATCCGTCCTGCTATCAACGTAGGTATCTCTGTAAGCCGCGTGGGTGGTAACGCGCAGATCAAATCCATGAAGAAAGTATCTGGTACCCTGAAACTCGATCAGGCACAATACCGTGAAATGGAGGCTTTCTCCAAATTCGGTGGTGACCTGGATGCTGCTACCAAAGCAGTTATCGATAAAGGAGCCCGTAACGTGGAAATCCTGAAACAGGCACAGTTCAGCCCGTACGCCGTAGAAAAACAGGTAGCTATGATTTACCTGGGTACAAACGGTTTACTGCGTGATGTTCCTGTTAAACAGGTACGTGCTTTTGAAGAAGCTTTCCTGAATGAAATGCAGGTGCGCTTACCGGAAGTACTCGGAGAATTCAAGAAAGGTAACCTGCCGGAAGATGGCCTGAAGAAAATGGTTACACTGGCAAATGAACTGAAGCCAAGATTCGCATAAATAACAGCGTTCATCGCTAAAATATAAGCACCTTTTACCGTCAGGTAAAGGGTGTTTTTTTGTGCATGTACTGTAATAAATTAATCAAAGGTCAATACCGGAGAAACCAGCGTTTATCCGTTTCCTTTGGATTATTTGGTTTATAAAATAAACTAGTTTACATTTGTTATGTAATTAATCCCTGAATATGTCGAATATCAACCGCTATCTGTGTCTCTTCATCTTTACACCCCTGTTCTCTTTGGCGCAGCATAAAATCAGCGGCAAAGTAACTGATACAAAGAAGCATCCTTTACCCGGTGTGAACATAGCAGTGAAAGGCTCCTACGATGGCGCCACCACCGCAGCAGATGGTTCTTTTTCCTTTACCACCACCGCCACAGGCGACCAGCTGTTATCGGCCACGCTCACCAATTACCAGGCACTGGAACTGAAAATAAATACCGCCGCAGGAGAACAACTGAACATTGTGCTGAAAAGTGCGGTGAATGCACTAAGAGTTGTAACCATTTCTGCCGGCAGCTTTGAAGCCAGCGATGATAAGAAAGGTACAGTGCTGAAGCCGCTGGATATCGTAACCACAGCTGGCGCCGGCGCCGATATTGCCAATGCCATTAAAACATTGCCGGGCGCCCAGCAAACCAACGACCGCGAGGGCCTGTTTGTACGCGGTGGTACCGGCTATGAAACACAAACCCTCATCGATGGCATGCTCGTAAGGAATCCTTTTTACAGCAGCCTCCCCGATATCCCGGGACGCGGCCGCTTTTCTCCCTTCCTGTTTAAAGGAACCACTTTCAGCAGTGGCGGCTACTCCGCGCAATATGGCCAGGGACTGTCCTCTGCACTGATCCTTGAATCCATCGATCTGCCGGAGCGTTCGTCTTCTTCTGTCGGGGTATCGGTAATAGGTGTGAGCGCGGGGCTGGACAATCTCTCAAAAGATAAAAAAACTTCCTACGGTATAGAAGCAGATTATACCAATCTGTCGCCCTACTTTAATATCGTTAAGCCTAAAAACGCACCGAACCTGGGACCGGAAATCATCGGCACCTCCGTAAACTTCCGGCATAAAACCTCCCGTACAGGCATGCTCAAATTTTACGGGTATGGCAACTGGACCAAAATGGGATTTAACTCCAACAGCCTGGAGTACCCGGGTTATACAGAGTCGTTTAAGCTGCATAACAATAACGTATATACGAATCTTACCTACCGGGAAAATATTGGTCACGACTGGCACTTATATATCGGCGCTTCTTTCAGCAGCAACACGGACAATATCAATACAGATACCCTGTTAAAGAATCCGGCGCCCTCACTGATTAAAGTGCGATCGGACCTGAGCCAGACGCGGGTGATGTTTTACAAAAACCTCGGGCGCTTCTCTGTATTGCGGCTGGGAGGAGAGTATCAGTATGCGGAAGAAAGATCGGCCTTTAATGAAAATAAAGCTAATTTCTCAGACAACTACACCGCTGCTTTTGCAGAGGGAGATATTTACTTTACCCCAAGTTTCGTAGGGCGTGTAGGAGGTCGTGCGGAATACAGTTCTGTATTGGGGGAAATGAATTTTGCACCCCGTGTATCGCTGGCATATAAAATGAATAACTACAGCCAGTTTTCCGTAGCCTATGGCGATTATTACCAGAAGCCGGAGCCGCAGTATATCCGCTTCAACCGCAACCTGGGCTATATGAAGGCCACCCATTATATCCTCAGCTATCAGCGGGTGGCAACGGATTATACGTTCCGTACTGAGGTGTTTTATAAGAAGTATACCGACCTGGTGAAAACAACGCCGGCGTATAACAACAATGGCAGCGGGTATGCGCAGGGAGTGGAGCTTTTCTGGCGCGACCGGAAAACGTTTAAGAACGTGGATTACTGGGTGTCGTACTCTTACCTTGATACCAAACGCGACTACCTGAACTATCCGTTCCGGGTACAGCCCGACTTTGCGGCCAATCATACTGCCAGCATTGTATACAAGCATTTTCTGCCAAAGCTCAGCACCAACCTGGGGTTAACGTATTCGTTTGCCACAGGCCGTCCTTATTACAATCCCAATCAGCCCACTGACAAGTTCATGTCCGACAGAACAATGACCTACAACTCCGTAGGCGTGAGTGCCAGTTACCTCACCAGTATCCGGAAGGCATTCACCATTTTTGTGTTGTCGGTGAGCAATGTATTGGGCAATAAACAGGTGTTCGGATACCATTATTCTACCGATGGATTACGCAGGGATGAAGTAGTACCCAACGTACCGAGATTTATTTACCTCGGCATGTTTATGAATTTTGGTATCGACAGAAGACAGGATGTTATTAATAACCTCTAATCATAATAAATATGAAACGATTATTTCTTGCTTTTTTATTTACCGGTAGCATAACTACTGCCCTCATGGCGCAAAGCGCCCAATACACAGAGGCCATGACGAAGCAAACGTCTGACCTGGACAGCAGCAGCATTTTCACGCCTGATGGATTGCAACAAAAGGCCAATACTTTTGAGCGTATTGCGGATGCAGAAAAAAGCCAGTGGTTGCCTTACTATTATGCTGCCTATATGGAGGTAATGCAGGCACTTACGTTGAAAGATAAAAGCCAGATAGATCCGCTGGCCGACAAGGCAGAGGCCAACCTCGACAAGGCCGAAGCGCTGAGTCCAAAGAACTCTGAAATTGCCTGTATCCGTTCACTGGTGGCCACCGCCCGGTTAACAGTGGATCCTATGAGCCGTGGCATGAAGTATGGCCCTGAAGCAGCTTCCCTGCTGGAACAGGCGAAGAGCTTTAATCCGGAGAACCCGAGAATCTACATGTTACAGGGACAATCATTATTATTTACACCTGAACAATGGGGTGGCAGTAAATCAAAAGCTAAAACAACCTTGGAGCTGGCGTTGGAAAAGTTCGCGGCCTTCAAGCCGGAAAGCAGTATAGCACCGCATTGGGGAGAACCCTATACCCGCAAGCTGCTGGAACAAAGCCAGCAATAATCAGGTAGTATTTATTCAGATATTTAGTTATTTTGTTTCCGTGATAAAACCATTGAAACAAAATAGCTAAATATTAAAATAGCTGTATAAGAAAATTAAGCTCATGGATTTTAAAGATCTGGACCCGGTATTACATTCACAGTTGAGGCTGGCTATTATGTCCGTGTTGATCAGTGAAAAAGAAGCAGAGTTTACGCTGCTGAAAGAAAAAACAAATGCCACAGCAGGTAATCTGAGTGTACAGATTAATAAATTACGCGATGCGGAATATATTTCCGTAGTAAAACAGTTTAAGGATAATTATCCGCAAACCATCTGCAAGATAACCTCCACCGGCAGGAAAGCCTTTGAAAACTACGTTACTTCCATACAATCTTACCTGAAAGCCGGAAGGCCCTGAGCTATTCCGATGCCAGTTCTGTTTTCTTGAGTGGGTTCCGGGTGTTCTCGGCATAGCGTTCCCGTTGTTCCAGTATTTCCAGGCAGGCAAAAATCGCTTGTCTGAAAGAATCCGGGTCCGCCAGGTTTTTGCCGGCAATATCGAATGCCGTGCCGTGATCCGGTGAAGTACGCACAATGCCCAGTCCGGCAGTATAGTTAATACCGTTGCCGCTGGCCAGCGACTTAAACGGTATCAGGCCCTGGTCGTGATACATAGCCAGCACACCATCAAATTGCTTAAACATTTCCCTTGCAAAGAAGGCGTCTGCACTATACGGTCCGAAACACAGGATGCCATTGCCTTTCGCGTGCCTGATGGCAGGGGCAATGTGTTCAATTTCTTCGCGGCCAATCAGTCCTTCGTCGCCGGCGTGCGGGTTAAGTCCCAATACGGCAATACGCGGCTGGTCCACACCAAAGTCTTTTACCAGGCTGTCTCTCATCAGGTGCAGCTTGCCCAGGATATTTTCTTTGGTAACATATTTTGCTACGTCCGCCAGGGGTACATGTTCTGTGAGCAGGCCCACACGCATATTGTCGGCGGTCATGAACATGAGCACATCCTTTGCATTGAAGGAATCCCTCAGGTAAGGCGTGTGGCCGGTATAGTTAAAAGTTTCGCTTTGAATATTGTTTTTATGGATGGGAGCTGTCACCAGGCCGGTGATATACCCGTCTTTCAAACAGTTGATGGCAGCTTCCAGTGCCCGTGCGGCGTATTTGCCACCTGTTTCATTCAGTACTCCGGGGGTGATTTGCACTTCTTCTTCCCAGCAGTTATACACGTTTACCTGCTTATGGTTAAGGCGGGTAAAGTCCTTGATGCTCTGGTAGTTAAAATTATTTTCATTCATCAGCTTCCGGTAAAAGTTGATGGTTTTGTTGGATGCAAAAATCACCGGCGTACAAAATTCCATCATACGCGCGTCCATAAACGTTTTGATGATAATTTCGGCGCCAATGCTGTTGATATCACCGATGGTGATGCCGATTACCGGTTTGTTGATCTGAATAGTACTCATGCTGAATTGCCTCAATGAATGGCAAATATAAAGTATTTAGCGGTTAGCTTTTCGCTTTTAGCCGGGGGCATTTTCAAAAGCTAAAAGCTAATAAATGCTTTATCTTTGCGCTTCACAATGTATACACTAAAAAAATCACTCGGCCAGCACTTCCTCACAGATGAGAACATCTCGAGGAAAATTGTGGAGTCGCTACCTGTAATCGAAGGCCAGCAAGTGCTGGAAGTGGGTCCCGGCGGGGGCGCCATCACAAAATACCTGTTGCAGCTGCCAGGCATTCATTTCAAAGCTATTGAGCTGGACAGGGAAAAGGTGGAGTTCCTTGAAAAAACGTACCCCGCTATCAGGGGAAAGCTGATCAACGAAAGCATCCTGGATGCCGCCCTGCCTTTTGAAGGCCCGTTCCGCCTCATCGGCAACTTTCCCTATAATATTTCTACCCAGATCATGTTTAAGCTGCTCGATTGGCGTCAGCAGGTGGATGTGGTAGTGGGCATGTTCCAGAAAGAAGTGGCACAACGTATTGCCGCTCCGCATGGAAATAAGGAATATGGTATCCTGAGCGTGCTGTTACAGGCTTATTATAAGATTGAATATTTGTTTGAAGTACATGAAAACTGCTTCAATCCGCCGCCAAAAGTAAAATCTGCCGTCATCCGCCTCACCCGGCTGGAACAACCGGTAGATATTGCCTCTGAGCGTAAATTTCTTGTATTGGTGAAAACAGCTTTCGGACAACGGCGCAAGCAATTGCGCAATCCGCTGAAAACGATGTTTGACAAGGAACTGCTGGCACAGGACCCCATCTTTACAAAAAGAGCCGAGGAGCTGAGTGTGGCTGATTTTGCAGCATTATCCCATAAGATGATATGACCAGGAAAGTATTAGTTACGGCAAAAACACATCCGTATTTGATTGAACAGCTGGAAAGCAAAGGGTACGAAGTCACCTACCTGCCGGCTGTTACGTATGATGAAGTATATCGTGAGATCGGTGAATGCACAGGGCTGATCGTTACCACGCGTATTCATGTGGACAAGCAGTTGATCGACCAGGCTAAACGCCTGCAGTGGATCGGCCGCCTGGGTTCGGGAATGGAGCTGATCGACGTACCTTATGCAGAAAGTAAGGGCATCCGTTGTGTGAGCAGCCCCGAAGGTAACCGGGATGCGGTAGGAGAGCAGGCGGTGGGCATGTTGTTGTGCCTGTTGAACAATGTGCTGAAAAGCAGCCTGGAGTTACGGCAGGGTATCTGGGAGCGCGACGGCAACCGGGGTTATGAGCTGAACGGCAAAACGGTGGCCATCATTGGCTATGGTAATACAGGCAGCACCTTTGCGCATAAGTTGCAGGGGTTCGACGTTAACATACTGGCGTACGATAAATATAAAACAGGCTTTGGTACGGCTGCGGTAAAGGAGTCGACCATGGAAGAAATATTCCGGGAGGCAGACGTGGTAAGCTTACACCTGCCACTGACCACCGAAACGAAATACCTGGGCAATGCAGCGTTTTTTGCTTCTTTTGCCCGGCCGGTGTGGTTCATGAATGTGGCCAGGGGCAAGCTGGTGAATAACCGCGACCTGATTGCCGCACTCAATAATGGCGTGCTGGCAGGGGCCTGCCTGGATGTGCTGGAAAATGAAAAACTATCTGCTTATAACGAAGAAGAAAAAGAACAACTGGCCTG
Organism: Chitinophaga sp. W3I9; assembly: GCF_050434025.1. Lineage (NCBI taxonomy): Bacteria > Pseudomonadati > Bacteroidota > Chitinophagia > Chitinophagales > Chitinophagaceae > Chitinophaga > Chitinophaga sp. W3I9. The sequence goes on along the minus strand of NZ_JBNPWC010000001.1, from coordinate 151,871 downwards.
GTTGCTGAAGGCTGATAATGTAGTAGTAACCCCGCATATTGCCGGTTACTCTCATCAGGCAAGCATTAAAATGGCCCGTATTGTATTAGAGAAATTAAATATACTTTAAACCTGGTCAAACAGGTGTGTTTTTCGGATATAAATGATTGATTATCAATTTATTTATAACCGAAATAAGGGGCTTTTTTCTTTATACAAATTTCATTATATTTGCAATAATACCAGTAAACAACGCTTCTGTGCAAATGGAGGCGTTGATTTTTTTTTCTTATAACCAAAAAAACACAACAGGTTATGTCTGGCATAAATTACGTTACGAAAGAAACCCTTGATCAAATGATGAGCGAACTGACCCAGCTTAAAACCAAAGGAAGGGCAGAGATTGCACGTGCTATTTCAGAAGCAAGGGAAAAGGGTGACTTAAAGGAAAATGCCGAATATGATGCCGCTAAAGAAGCACAGGGTTTGCATGAAGCGAGGATTGCCACACTGGAAAATGCGATTGCAGCTTCCCGGATAGTGAGTGCAGATGCTATTGATACATCAAAAGTGTCTATCCTTTGTAAGGTAACTATTACAAATGTAGCTAATAAGAAGACTGTTACTTACCAGATCGTTTCTGAAACCGAAGCAGATCTGAAAGCTGGCAAAATTTCGGTAACCTCCCCCATAGGCAAGGGTTTGTTGGGTAAGCAGGTAGGTGAGGTAGCTGAAGTACAGGCGCCAAACGGACAGATTAAATTTAAGATCGATAATATAACTGCATAAGCCTACTTTTTCATGATATTTGCAGGGGTTGCATTCATTTGCAGCCCCTGTTTTTTTTATCATGTTACTAAGAACTACATACTATGACCATCTTCACGAAAATTATCAAAGGCGAGATTCCGAGCTATAAGATAGCAGAGAACGAACATTTTTATGCTTTCCTGGATGTTTTCCCGCTGGTAAAAGGGCATACCCTGGTGATACCCAAAACAGAAACGGATAAGTTCTTTGACGTGGGAGATAACCTGTTGCAGGAGTGGTTATTGTTTGCCAAGCCGATTGCACAGGCCATAGAAAAAGTGATTCCCTGTAATCGTATAGGCATTAGCGTGGTAGGACTGGAAGTGCCGCATGCGCATATGCACCTGATCCCGATTAATTCGGCAGATGATATGAATTTTTCCCGCAGTAAGCTGAAGCTGTCTGTAGAAGAATTTAAGGCAATACAGGCGCAGATTATTGCCGCAATGTAACGGTTATTTGGAAGGGATATTAAACCGGAATCCCACACCGTGCACGGTTTCCAGTTTGATTTGAGGATCTGATTTGAAGTGTTTCCGCAGTTTGGTGATAAATACATCCATACTGCGTCCGAGGAAATAGTCGTCTTTCCCCCATACATTGGAAAGTATATCTTCTCTTTTGAGTGTTTTATTGGGATTATTACAGAAGTATTTCAGCAGGTCCGCTTCTTTTTGTGTAACGGAAATGGATATATCTCCATTGGAAGTATAGAGGCGGAGATCTTCATAATCGAAGGTAAGCTGGCCTATTGTATAGAGGTTCAATTTGTCTTTCCCGCGGCTCATGGTCCGTTTCAGGAAAACTTCTATGCGCAGGATCAGTTCCTGCATACTGAAAGGTTTGCTGATATAATCATCCGCACCGGTTTGGAGTCCGGCTATTCTGTCTTCTTTTTCATTTTTAGAAGTGAGGAATAATATAGGAACATGGTCATTGAGTTCGCGGATCTGCTGGGCAAGTTGTAGGCCGTCTTTTTTGGGCATTACCACGTCCAGCAGGCAAATATCGAATGAGCGTAACTGGAACTGTTCCCAGGCCGCCTGGCCGTCTATACTGTGCACTACATCATAGCCCGCTTCCTCCAATCGTTTCTTCGTAACCGCACCAATATTTTGATCATCTTCCACCAATAGGATTCTTGCTTTCATATCTGCCTGATGCTGATTAATATAAAAAAGCTTGTTATACAATTTCCATATAACAAATGATGGTCACTTTTCATAGTTAAGCTGTTGTCCGGACGCATGGCCGTTAGCTTTAATTGGGTTATTGAATTTAAACCAAAGTAACTACAATTTACGGATTTATGAAATAACCTTTTAACCCGGTAACTTTTATCTGGAAATCCTTTCCGGGTGCTGCTGCAGGAATTTCTCCCAGCCTTTTGCTTTGCCTGGTCCTGCGAGCGGATTACCTTCCTGGTAAAAGTGGCATACTGCCACTGCGAGAGCGTCTGTAGCATCAAGGTAATCAGGGCGTTCAGAGATACTGAGGATGCGTTGCAGCATCAGCCAAACCTGTTCTTTATCAGCATTACCATTGCCTGTAACAGATTGTTTTACTTTTTTTGGGGAATATTCGGTGACCTCCAGACCGGCCTGGATAGCCGCTGCAATAGCCACGCCCTGGGCACGGCCCAGTTTCAGCATACTTTGCACATTCTTGCCAAAAAAGGGCGCTTCAATGGCAAAACTGGTTGGTTGGTGCTCTTGAATAAGTTCCTGTACCCTGCAATGAATCAGCTGTAGTCTTTCGTAGTGATCTTTGAATTTAGAGAGTTTCAATACGTTCATCTCCAGGAGGCTGGCCTTTTTTCCTTCGATAAGTATAAGCCCATAGCCCATTACAAGGGTGCCAGGGTCAATGCCGAGAATTATTTTTGACTTGTTTGCCAACAGGAGTTTATTTTTGCCAAAATTTGACTGTCTGAACAAAAGTACCAAAATAATTCTCAATTACTTATTAGGGGCAGGGCTTTTTACTTGGCTGGCATACTCTATCTACTCGCAACTCATCCATCGTGATAACCTGCAACAATCCGTGCGGCACATGTGGGGAGCCTTGCAGGAGAAAGGCTGGGTGGGCATTTTCCTCGTTACGGTACTGATGCTGTTCAACTGGGGACTGGAAGCCCGTAAGTGGCAGAAGCTGGTGAAACCCCTCGAAGAAGTGTCGTTTCTCCGGTCGTTCAGTGCAATCCTTTCCGGCGTATCCCTGTCTATCAACACCCCAAATCGTGTAGGCGAATACGGTGGACGCATACTTTACCTGAAAAACCATAATAAGCTAAAGGCCATTGCGGCAACGATAGTAGGAAGTTTCAGCCAGCTGATCGTCACTATTATTTTTGGGTTAATTGGTTTGCTCTATTATATCAACAACTATGCGCTGGCAAAAGAAAGCGGCTTCCTTACGCCTTCTTTATGGCAGAAATTAGTGCTGATTACCGGCACAGTAATTTGTGGCCTGACGATATTGTTATATTTTCGGTTAGAAATCATTCTGTCTGTATTTGAAAAGATACCTTTCCTTCGTAAAGCGAAGGTGTTTGTGCAGATCATTGTTAAGTACTCATCCGGCGATTTACGTTACCTGTTGCTGCTTTCAGCCCTGCGGTACGTGGTCTTCTCGGCACAGTATTTGATTTTGTTGGACGCACTTGGCATGGAATTCCTATGGTGGCAGGCCTTCTTGCTGAACAGTGTCATCTACCTGGTAATGGCAGGAGTTCCTACCATCGCTATCGCAGAATTAGGAGTCCGGGGCAAAGTGAGTATCTTTTTTCTTGGGTTGCTTAGCTCCAATACCGTGGCCATCGTAGCTGCCACTGCAGGTATCTGGCTGATTAACCTGGTAATACCGGCCGTTTTGGGAAGTGTGCTGTTGTTAGGAGTAAAAATTTTTAAGGAAAAATAGCTTCCATCAATGAAGTATTTGCTACTCATAATTTTAGGACTTTCCTGTATTCAACCCGTTGAAGCACAAACCGATTTCTGCTCCATCCGTAACAGCAGCTTCAATGCTGGTGAAAGTATTACCCTGAAAGTATTCTATAATCTTGGTAAAATGTACGTAGGCGCCGGGGAAGCCACTTTTAACGTGGCACTGGAACGCTTCGCCAACCGCGATGTTTATCATGTGGTAGGCGATGGCAAAACCTACCGTGCATACGACTGGATCTTTAAAGTACGCGACAAATACGAAAGCTACATAGATACCGCCACCCTGCAACCCCTCAAATTTGTCAGGAATGTAAACGAAGGCGGGTACAAGATCTTTAATAACGTAGTGTTTAACCAGGCCGGCCACCAGGCTATCAGCACAAATGGCACCTTTACCGTACCCCCCTGCGTACAGGACGTGATCAGCGCTATCTATTATGCCCGTAACATCGACTTCAACAAATACAGCGCAGGCGATAAAATCCCCTTCGCCATGTTCCTCGACGACCAGGTATATAACATCTACATCAGGTACATGGGGAAAGAAGAAGTAAATACCAAGTTCGGGAAGTTCCGGGCCATTAAATTCAAGCCCCTCCTCATTAAAGGCACCATCTTCGAAGGCGGCGAAAAAATGGACCGTGTGGGTAAGCGACGACGCCAACAAAGTACCGCTACGCATCGAAAGCCCCATATCTGTAGGGAATATCGTGGTAGATATGATCAATTATACCAATCTCCGTTATCCCTTCACTTCGCTGTTAAACAAGAAATAATAAGACTTTAGCCCAACCAGCCACCGTAAGTTTAACAAATCATTTGAGAGCCGGCGCCCAAATTTTACCGACCTTTCGTGCCGCAGAAAAACTTTATATTTGTTGTAATCAACCCTTTATGATTATGGAAGAACGTAAACCGAAAATATTATTGGCTGAGGATGATACCAATCTGGGTATGGTGCTGAAAAATTACCTGGAGCTGAATGACTATGATGTGGAATTATGCCGCGATGGTATCCTGGCCCTGGCAGCCTTCCGCCGCGAAAAATTTGACATCTGTCTGCTGGACATTATGATGCCCAATATGGACGGATTTAAACTGGCGGAAGAAATCAGGGACGTAGACCCCGATATTCCCCCTCTTCTTCCTGTCCGCCAAAACCATGAAGGAAGATATCATCCAGGGCTACAAACTGGGCGCGGATGATTATATCTCCAAGCCATTCGACAGCGAACTGCTGCTGCTGAAAATAAAAGCCATCCTGAAACGCAACCAGGAACTGAACAATAAGGAAGAAGAAATTCACGAATTCGTGATCGGCTCCTACTCCTTCAATTCCCGCCTGCGCACCCTGGCCCATAACGGTGAAACACATACGTTATCCCCTAAAGAAAACGAATTGCTCCACATGTTGTGCGAACATAAAAACGATCTCTTGCCACGCGAACTGGCACTGAAGAAAATATGGGGCAGCGATACCTACTTCAACGGCCGCAGCATGGACGTATACATCGCCAAACTGCGCAAATACCTGAAAGACGATAGCAATATCGAAATCGTGAACATTCATGGTAACGGCTTCAGGCTGGTAGTGAAAGAATAGCGGATTTTGTCTTGGCTCAGGATTACGCTGATTTTATTGATTACCTGGATTTTTACTTTTTGGATTTTATAAAGGATTAAGGGAGATAGAAGCGGATATTCGCTCTTATCTCCCTTAATTATTATTTTAAGAAAATCTAAAAATCCAAAAAAAATCCAAAAGTAAAAATCCAGGTAATCAATAAAATCAGCGTAATCCTGAGCCAAGACAAAATCCGCGGCATTAAAACAACATATTGGACCCGCCCCTGAAAGGAGTTTTCCCCAGGTGGATATAAGCTTTCTCCGTTACTTCCCTGCCCCGCGGGGTACGTTTAATAAAACCTTCCTGGATCAGGAACGGTTCGTATACTTCCTCCAGGGTGCCTGCTTCTTCTCCTACAGCGGTGGCAATAGTAGTGATGCCAACCGGCCCTCCCTTGAAGTTTTCAATGATCGTATTGAGAATACGGTTGTCCATCTCATCCAACCCATATTCATCTACATTTAACGCTTTCAGGCTCAAAAGCGCTATTTCCATATCAATAACCCCGTTGCCTATTACCTGGGCAAAGTCGCGTACGCGGCGCAGCAACCCGTTGGCAATACGTGGCGTTCCGCGCGACCGGCGCGCTATTTCGGTGGCGGCGTCAGAAGTGATCTTCGTATTCAGCAAACCGGCTGCCCGCCAGATGATCTTATGCAGTGTGGCGGCATTGTAGTATTCCAGCCTCGACTTGATCCCAAACCGCGACAGCAGCGGGGCAGTAAGCAACCCCGACCGGGTAGTAGCGCCTATCAGCGTAAACGGCTGCAGGTTAATCTGTATGGCGCGCGCACTCGGACCCGTATCAATCATAATATCAATACGGTAATCTTCCATGGCGGAATACAGGTATTCCTCCACCACGGTGCTTAACCGGTGAATTTCATCAATAAACAACACGTCTTTATCTTCCAGGTTGGTGAGCAGACCGGCGAGGTCGCCGGGCTTTTCAATCACCGGCCCGGAAGTTTCGCGGATATTTACACCCAGTTCATTCGCTACAATACGCGACAGCGTGGTTTTGCCAAGCCCCGGAGGGCCATGGAACAACACGTGGTCAAGCGCTTCCCCACGCATTTTTGCCGCTTTAATGAATATCTTCAGGTTCTCGATAATTTGGTCCTGGCCGGAAAATTCAACGATCTCCCGCGGACGTATACTGTTCTCGAACTCTTTCTCAGCGGCACTGAGCTTATTATCTTCTGGTCTTAAAGGCTGATTGGACATAATTGTATATGCCAAAAATACACAAATATTCAAAGGTAGCAGGCAGCTATTGTTTGTTCGTTTTTATATGTTTACTTTAATAGATTAAAATCACCCCGTCATATGCGTAAGTTCCTGTTGCTCCTTGTTTACCTGACCGTTGCTTGCAGCCCCCTTGCCACCATAGCCCAGTTAAAGTTTAAAAAGAATGATTCCTGGCGCTACCAGTTAATATTAAAGGATAGTCTTCAGGGTGGCTACCAGATGGAGATAAACAAAACAATGAGGATCACCATCACCGGCATAAACCCGGATGGTAGCGCCAACCTTGTTTACGAGCTGGAAAGTGCGGCCGCACGGAGACCAGATGCCCGATTTAATTCAGCAGATCCCGATACCTATCTGCAGGATTGGCAAATGATGAGTCTCATGCTGCTGATGCACCGGCCGGTGGTGTTTAAAATATATTCCAATGATAGTATCAGCGCTCCCGTGAATATTGCAGCCATTGCCAGCGAGGCCGGCGCCTCCCTCGCCCTGACTGACGATGCACTGGCTGCGATAACGAACAACTGGAATTACCTGAACTTTGAACTGAAGTGCTTTTTCCCGGCTGCGCCCAAGGCACTTACTGCAAATAACGAATGGAAGGAAAGTCCCTGGAACTTCCGGGTTACAAGCGGCGATAAAGAACTGGTGGAAGTAACCGGCACGCCGGAAGAAAATAAGACAGATAGTGTACGGGTAGCCGGTGAAATTTCGTATAGCCTGATCCGTAATAAGGGAAATGTACAAACCTTTAAGTCGCTGAGCCGGCAGGTGCAGTCAAATGGTACCGCTTTAACAGCGCGGGAAGTCACCGTATCACCCGCCACCGCTAAAGTATTACCGGCCGACACGGCCTGGTTCAATACGCTGATGCGTATGAGCAGAATGAGTAACTGGCTGGAAGTAAACGGAGAACCTGATTCAGCAAAAATTGCCCGGTTCCTGGCAGTGAGTGCTCCTCTGTATGGTAACCGCCTGGCCTTTAAACTGGCAAAGCTGAGTATCTATGGCAGCGGTTCGGAATACATGTATGAGCAATACCAGAATGCACTGAAAGAGGTTCCTTCAGCAGCACTGGCCGGATCATCCTCCCATCTGTTTAATAAATTACAGCATACTTATTATGAAAACCCAGATAGTGCAATGGTATTGCTGAAACTCCTGTCGGCCGACAGAAGGTCACTCGACTCCTGGCTGGATCAATCCTTCGCACAATATCTACCACAGCATGACTTTGATACTATAGAAGCACGTAAGGAGTTTCGCGGCAGAGGCGTCAGTGAAGCACGCATTGCAGAAATATTTGAAGAAAGCAGGAAAGCCCCTGCCGGCGCCCAGTTGCTGATGACCAGGATATTGGCGGAGAACGACAGTATTTTCCAGGTATCTGTAAGGCCGATGTCGTTATGGAATAAAGCAATGCATACAACGGATACGGCTATATTAAAAAGTATTGCAGCAGATTTCGGGCAAATAAGCCCGGCAGAAATGACACTGGGTAAGGCCGCCCGTTATGAATTGCTGGTACAGGACATCCTTCGCAAATCCAATATGCCGGCTGCCGCGGATGCTTTGCTGGATAAGGCATTGAGCGATCTTAAAAATAACCAGGCCGACACCGCCTTCTGGACAGCACACCCGGAATTGCAAAGCAAGAAAATAGCAAATAAAAACATCCTTTCACACGCTTATTACCTTAAATACGAACAGACAAAGACAACGGATAAAAAAGCGGCGCTGAACTACCTGGCACTGGCCGCTGGCACTGCCCCGAAAAGCAATGCGGACAAAGCGTATGAGAGTTTTTATGATCGCGCTTTTCTTCACTCGGAAGAAAATTACAGCGCCCGTTTTGCCAAAGAACTGGACGCACTCGGCAAGCCCGAAGAAGCAATGAAAGTGCTGTCGCGGCAACTTGCCGCCCAGCCGGATATGCTGGATAGTACACGGGCCTTCTTTAATGCACACTTCCCCGGCAAATCTTTCAATGCTTACTTCCGCGATGTATTATTGAAAGAATGGGAGGATGCACCGGATTTCACACTGAAAGGAATGAACAATGAGAACATCCGCCTGGCAGATTACCGGGGAAAATGGTTGCTGCTGGACTTCTGGGGTACATGGTGCTCACCCTGCCGGAAAGATCTGCCTCACCTTAATACACTGGCCCAGGATATAAACGCCGGGAAGTACCCGGGAAACGCTGTCCTGGCCATTTCCTGCCAGGAGCCGATGGAAACATCACGGAACTTTATAACCGCCAATAAATACGTTTTCCCGGCCGCCCATGCCGATGATAAGATCGAAAAATCTTACAAAATAAAAGGTTATCCTACCAAAGTGTTAGTTTCGCCTGATGGGAAAATGCTAGACTTGCAGTTCGGAGCAGATTATGCTGCTATCCTGCAGACATATAGCAATGCCTATTTCACACAGGAAAAAGAACAACCGTCAACCATCAAAATAGACAACAAGAAAAAGGATTAACCGCTTATATGAAGAAATCACTGTTATTATTATTGGCTGCCGGCAGTCTTGCTGCTACCGGCTACGCCCAGGATATTAAAGAGAAAGAAGTAGCACGTGTTATCGGTACCCTGGCTGCGGACGACATGCAAGGACGTTACCCCGGCACACCCGGCATTGAAAAGGCTGCACAGTTTATCAGCAGCGAGTTTGAGAAAGCAGGCATTCAGCCGCTGCCCGGCGAAAAAAGCTTTCTGCAGGAATTCGGCAAGTTCAGTTTAAAAACTTCCAGTGTATCCCTCACCGTTAGTGGAGAACTGAAAGACTGGCCCGTTGTTGCCGTAGGCACCGGTCGCAGCTTCGATTGGGAAAAAGACAGCAGCTACAATGTTGCTTATGCAAATGAACCTGCTGAACTCATGAAAATATTGCGTGACCCTGCCGCCGTGCAAAAGAATACCCTCGTATGGGTAGGCGCTGATATGGCCGGTTACATCAGCAATATTGCCGCCTCGTTTTCAGAACGGAGCTATGATACAAAAAGTGAACTGGAAGCAGTACCGCCTGCTGAAAAACAAATCATACTGGTATTCGGAAAAGAGCCGGTAGCAGATACCGCCTCCTGGAGCATTCATCTCCGCCGTGAAGTTACCAGCCAGCACTTTGCCAACGTAGCCGGTATGATTAAAGGAAGTACCAAACCGGATGAGTTCGTGATCTTCTCCGGTCACTATGATCACCTGGGTATATTGCCTTCAGAAGCAGGCGACAGTATCGCCAATGGTGCAGATGATGATGCCTCCGGCACCACAGCAGTGATCATGCTGTCGAAGTATTTTAAAAAACATCCACCTCAACGCTCCGTAATTTTTGTGGCCTTTACAGCGGAAGAATCCGGCGGACATGGGTCCCGTTATTTTTCAGAACACCAGGATCCCGATAAAGTGGTAGCAATGTTTAATATCGAGATGATTGGTAAGGAATCCAAATTCGGTAAGAACAGCGCCTTCATTACGGGGTATGAAAGATCCAGCTTTGGCCCTATCCTCCAGCGCAACCTGAAAGGATCCAGCTTTACTTTCCATCCGGACCCGTATCCGGAGCAAAACCTGTTTTACCGGTCAGACAATGCTACCCTTGCCAGGCAAGGGGTTCCGGCGCATACCATTTCCACCACGCAAATAGATAAAGATCATTTCTATCATACAGTGAGAGATGAATTATCGACACTGGATATTAAAAATATCACAGATATTATTAAGGCAATTGCCATCAGCGCCGGTACTATTGTGAATGGTACGGACACGCCTACACGAATTGAGAAGGCGTTGCTGAAGAAGTAACCTCATATATTGATCCGGTTGAAGCGAAGCTCAGCCGGATCATTCTTTTTAAATTAACAGTGAACCTATTTTTTTCTCCAAATTCTTTGTTAAATTTACCCCACGAATTTCCCCAATTAGTCATTTAAAACCATATCGATAATGAAAACCGGAATCCTACATTTCTGCGGTGCCATAGGCATTGCCAGTATCTTGCTATCCTCCTGCTCCAATACGGACATGGCAGGACCAGATACTAATCAACCAATCGACGACGCGGACGCTGCCAGCGTGAACTACGAAATCTCAGCCATCAATCCAACTGCCACGTTATCTCCTGATGCCTCAGGACGCTTATCTGCTATCACAGGTGATGCATCCATGGCAAAAGCAGCGTCTGGTGGTTTCGACATCACCTGGGACACAGCAACCGCCCGTTTAAGAGAAATCCGCTTCGATGCCAGACGTGGTAAAGATGAAGTGGAATTCAAATTAAAAACAGACAGGCAAATTGACCTTAAGCAAGTACCTGCTGTAATTGGCGCCATTAAAATTCCCAAAGGAACTTACCAGCAGGTAAAAGTGTATGCGAGAGTGGAAGGGGATAAGAAAGATCCGGCAGTAAGACTGAAAGGTTTTATTACCTGGGAAAGCAAGAAAATTCCCGTTGAAATCCTGCTCTCCGGCAAGATTGAACTGCAGGCACACGGAAAAGATGTAGTGGTAACCGACACCAAAATTGATTGGAAAGGTTCCCTCAAAATTTCTATGGACCTCATCCTCACCAAACTGCAGATCGGCGACTTCACCGGCTCCTTTGCTGATGGCAAGTTAAAGATCAGCATAGACATTAACGGCAACCTCCATAACAAGGTGGTGAATGCACTGGAAAACAGCATGTCAGTGGAACATACCCACGACTAAGTAGCAACGGCTTTTAACGTAACGGATCTGTAGGAGATACACTGTTAGTATCTCCCCACAGATCCGTTGTTTATTTTTATTACCTGATATTGATCTCCGAATACACCGCAAAATGATCGGAAGCATATCTTCCTTCCCACGTTTCAGAAATGCTGGCATGTTTTAAAACATCCATCTTCCCTTTCAGAAAGATATAATCAATGGGCTGGTTATCCATTTCTGCGATATTCCATCCGTTGAAAGTACCGGCAGGGCCAAAGTGCGCCGTTTTGCTGATGGCTTTACTATCGGTTAAATGCAGCGGATCATTTGGATTCATAACAATCTGAATAGGTTCATCTGACGGAACAGCGTTGAAGTCGCCGGTAATAATGGCGGCATCTTTTCCCGCAATATCATGTACCCGTTGCAGCAATAACTTCGCACTTTCCCTGCGCGCAATTTTCCCCATATGATCAAAGTGAGTATTGAAGTGATAAAAAAACTTGTTTGTTTTTTTATCCCTGAATTTTCCCCAGGTCACAATACGGGCGCAGGCGCCGTCCCATCCGATATGACCCGCCACGGAAGGCGTTTCCGACAGCCAGAAAGTTTCGCTGTTTAACAACTGCAAACGGGTGGTATCGTAAAATATAGCGGAGAATTCTCCTTTTGTTTTTCCATCATCCCTGCCCACACCAATCGTTTTATATTGTGGTAACCTTTGCTGAAGGTCCTGCATCTGGTCATACAGCGCTTCCTGTACACCCAGTGTATGGGCGCCCAGGAACAGGATTTCGGAGGCCGCTTTATCTTTCCGGTGCGGCCACGCATTGGCGCTGTCGTCCGGGTTATTATACCGGATATTGAAAGTCATTACCTTCAATGGAACCTGTGCAGCCAGTGCGCCTGCAAGCAGGCAGCAAAAAACTGTTAGCCATATGCTTCTCATACCAATTCAATTTTAGCCTGTAAAAATAATACGGTGAAGCGTAAATCCTACTGAAGCGGAGATAATTTACTATTTCATCATCTCCAAACGCAAATTGGTAAGCAGCGTAATAAGCACTGCGGAAGATACCTGGAGGATGTCTCTCATATTTTGAAGCGCACGCGCAGAGAGCTTATAGGCGCCTTTTACAGAAATATTCATGATGGTGGCAATACTCTCGTAATCCAGTTCTTCAAAAAAGCGGAGATACAATATCTCCTTTTGCCTTGCATTTAACTGGTTAAGTGCATTCAGCAGCTGCTGGTGTTGCGCCTGTAATTGCTCTTTCTTTATATAGGCCGATTCAGGAGAAAAGTGGGCGAGGAAGTCGTGTTGCTCCTGGTCCAGGGAGATCACAATTCTGTTCTTATGTGGACGTAACCGGTTATAAATAGTACTTCGGAGCGCTACAAGCAGGTAGGGACGCGGATTTACACTGGTGCTCAATGTATCCTTATTAGTCCATAATTTTATAAAAAGTTCCTGTATCGCATCTTTTACCAGGTCATCATCAGGGTGTAACCGCATACCATACTCATATAACCGCTCAAAGTAACGGTCATAAATTGTAGCAAAGGCCTGTTGACTGCCCTGTTGAAGTGCTTCCCAGATTGTGGCGTCGGTAGTTGCAGAAAAATCCATCTCCCAGTTGATCGGCTAAATGTACAAAAAAATAGTACAGCGCCGGGGCAAACTCCTCCTACGTAGGGGTATTACCAAATATGAAAAATTTATCTGCATATAAAGTCACTAAAATCAATACTTCTATAAGTTTTAATAAAAAAATTATAAAATAATTGAAAAAAAGTGGGGTGTTTTGCGGATTCTTTGTGTTCTGTACTGGAGCAGCAAAGTTCCTTTTTACTTTCCTGTGATGATTTTTGAGGAGCTAATGGATATTTAATTGGAGACCGGTTATCATTTATTTACAAAAGAAGATTTCCTGGAAGATGCGTTCTTCCGGGAATGGGTGAAGCATGCCACACCGGCCGCAACGGCTTTCTGGACGGGCTTCCGGGACAGTGCGCCTCCGAATAGGGAAGCGTTTGAGCAGGCAGTGGTCGCACTGGAAGCTATCCTTAGCCTGCAAAGAATTACGCCGGCAGCAGCCGCAAAAGCCATTGTATGGGAAAGGATACAGCAACAACTGCAGCAACAACAGGTAGTGCCTATTACCCGGAACCGCCGCTGGTACCGGCTGGCAGCAGCAGTGTTACTGCCGCTGCTGATCGTCACCGCCTGGTTCCTGCTTCGTCCGGAGAAAATGAATAAGGTGGTCAGTGCCTATGGTCAACAACTCCGGGTAACATTACCGGATTCTTCTGTAGTCATCTTAAATGCTCATTCGGAGCTGAGTTATTATAACTGGAAAGATGGGAAACGGGAAGTATGGTTACAGGGAGAAGCACTGTTCAACGTTTCCCGCAGGGCCACACCCTCCTTTACAGTGCATGCGGGAAAAGTACAGGTGGAAGTGCTGGGTACCATATTCAACGTGAAGGAAAGAAGGGATAAAGTGGAAGTATTCCTGAAAGAAGGAAAGGTAAAAGTATCAGCTGCAAAAGGTACCGCCTCACTGATCCTGCAACCGGAAGAACAAGCGGATTATGATGCCGGTAAAGGACTGCTGCGGAAAGCTGTCGCTAAAAAAGAAGTAGCGCTGGCATGGACAGAAAGCAAAATGCAGCTACAACAAACCGCTGTAAAAGATATTATCAATACACTGCAGGATACATATGGATTTACTATTATAATAGAAGATACTACTGTGGCCAACCGTACAATAGATGGCGTGTTACCGCTGAATAACGTGAACAATGTATTGTTTGAATTGTCAGCCATACTGAACATGAAAATTGAAAAGAACAATGATACGCTGACCTTTAAGAGCGCCGGTCAGCGCGGCTTTTAAACACATATTATCAAAAACCAAGATCGATGAGGATTTGTATCAAACAAAGCCTGTATGGCTTCCTGTACCTATGCGTGTTGTTACTGGGCAGTTCCCGGGCAATAGCGCAACAACCAGCCGGTAAACGTTCGCCTGTTGTTTCTGTTAAAGAAGCCCTGGATAAGGTAACGGCATTATACGGAACTACCTTTATGTATGAAGGCGTGCTGCTGAAAAACAAAACCACCACGGTAAATGTAGCTGCCATGAAAGGCAGGCCGGTGGAGGATGTACTGAAAAGTATCCTGTATCCCCGTGATTTGTTGTTTTTGTATGTAGATAAAAATCACTACACCATTGTACCCCGTCAAAGAAAAGATATGCAGACCAGTAACCTGGTACAGTCATCACCGGCTGCAAGCGCCGATTCCTTTGAGGAAACAGGAACCCGCACGGTGAATGGAACAGTGAAAGACCAGCGTGGTAGCGTCCTCCCGGGCGTTACCATCCAACTGGAAGGACAAAGAAAATGGACAGTAACCGATAACAATGGCTACTTCCTGATCACCATTCCCGCAGATGCCGGCGTCCTGTTATTTTCTTACTCCGGTATGGAAGCAAAGAAGGTTGCATTGGGAAGAAGTAATACGCTGCAGGTAGTAATGGAAAACAAAGTGCTCAATGAAGTGGTGGTAACAGGTTATCAAACCCTGTCGAAAGAACGCGCCACCGGCGCATTCGCCACTGTAAAAGCTGCTGACCTGGAGAAACGCCGCATTTCCAGTCTCGCGCAGGTACTGGAAGGTACACTTCCCGGCGTAGTAAGTTATAAAGGCGATATCAATGTGAGGGGAACCAGCACCTTTAACGCTACCAGCGCACCGCTGTATGTGATTGATGGTTTCCCGGTAGAAAACATCGCCTACGACGATAACAGGAGACTGAGGGATTATGTGCCGGATATTAACCCGGAAGATATAGAAAACATCACCGTACTGAAAGATGCGGCGGCAGCCTCCATCTACGGCGCCAGGGCGGCTAATGGGGTAATTGTTATCACCACTAAAAAAGCGAAGTCCGGCCCGGCACGCATCAGCTTTTCCGGTGATTTTGCCATGACGCCAAAGTACGATCTCTCTTACCTGAAGAGAGCCGACGCTAACGAAATAATAGACCTTACCTACGATTACTTTGATAATGACCCTGCATTTAAAACAACACCGCTCACGGAAGCCGCACGCCTCCGCGCCGGCGCAGGAATAGTAACGCCTGCGCTCGACTACCTGCTACAGGTGGCAGAAGGAAAAATTACCCGTGCAGAAGCAGATGCAAAGCTGAACGAAATGCGTCATCAAAACGTATTCAATCAACAGATCCTGGATCACCTGGTGCGCCCCGCAGCTAATCAGCAATACAACCTGTCGGTATCCAAAGCCTCCGCAGGCAACGCTTTCAGTTTCTCTGCCACTTTCAGAAATGACCAGGGGTACAACAAACAGGATGTAAATAAATCACTGGGATTGAATTTTACCAACACGCTCACCATCAACAAATGGCTCACGGCTACCGCGGGCATATACCTGAATTATGGCGATAATAAACGTACGGGCGCCGATGGAATGTCTGCTACCGGTTTATTTAATAGCATGATGCCCTTTGAATCCATTTATGATGCACAGGGAAATGCATTGCCGTTAAGGAACACCCAAACTGCAGACGACAAGGCTATTTATGACAAATATGGTCTCTATTCTATCGATAGAATTCCGGAACAGGAAATGAACAAAAACCTGCTCTATACCCGTTCCATTAAAACCCGGGCCTATGGTAAACTAAACGCAAAGATTACTTCGTGGCTCAACTATGATATCATGTTCCAGTATGAAAAGAACAGTGGTAAAACGGAGCAGCTAATGGATGTTACTTCCTATTACATGCGCGATAAACTCAACACATTTTCCGCATTGGATACAAGGGGAAATACTACCTATAAATTACCGGTGGGAAACGCATTCCGCAACACGGGCGATTATTTGCGGGCTTATACATTCCGTAACCAGTTAAACTTCAGCAAAACATTTAATGAACGTCACGAAATAATAGCGATTGCCGGTTCTGAAACCAGGGAAGTGAAGAACAACCGCGACTTCAGTGGCATGTTCGGGTATGATCCGCTCACGCTGAGCTACATGCCGGTTAATGCACTGGAGCTCAGTAACCGCTTCATTGGCCTCAATGGAAGACCAGCATCTTTAAGCCCTTCTGAACTGGCGTATTTGAATGAAGTAACCAACCGTTATTTTTCTTTCTATGGAAATGCAGCCTATACCTATAACGACAAATACATGGTGAATGGTAGCGTAAGGTATGATTTGTCGAACCTGTTTGGAACCAATCCTACCTACCAGTACCGCCCTTTATGGTCTGTTGGCGCCAGCTGGATTATGAGCCGGGAACAGTTTATGGAAGGTATCTCCTGGCTGGATATCCTCAAGCTGAGAGCATCTTACGGAATTAATGGCAACGTGGCAAGGAACGCCGGTCCTTTTATGGTGGCATCGTATGGCATCAATACTATGACGGGCAACACCACCGGCTCTATTAATAATCCGCCGAACCCTAACCTGCGTTGGGAAAAAACTGCTACCACAAATGTGGGTATTGATTTCAGCGTATTGAAAAGCAGGCTGTCCGGATCAGTAGATGTATATAATAAGAAAAGTAATGACCTTCTGAGTACCGTGACCATTAACCCCGCGCTGGGCTTTGCCACTGCTTATGTGAACAACGGCGCTATGCAGAACAGGGGAGTGGAACTGATGCTCAAGGGACTGATCGTCCGCCGTCGTAGCTTCGACTGGGATGTTACCATAAATTCATCTTTCAATAAAAACGAAGTTACCAGGGTAGACTATAAGCCCAGAACGGCCAGTGAACTGGTGCCGAATGCAAACGGATACTATGTGCAGGGCGATCCGTACAGAAGTCTTTACAGCTACGCATATGGCGGCTTAAACAGCATCGGTGAACCACAGATCTACAACCAAAAGAATGAGCTGACGGATAAGCTGATCACTACGCCGGATGCAGTGCGTTACAGTGGTACCTATGTACCTGTTTACAGCGGTGCGTTAATCAATAATTTCCGGTATAGAAGTTTCCAGTTCTCTTTCCTGTTTGTATATAACGCAGGGCATGTAATGAGAATGAATGTGCCTTATATCAATGGCAGGTTCCCGAACGCAGTGATGCCGGCAGGCAATACCAATGCGTGGAAGAAACCGGGTGATGAACTGATCACCAATGAGCCGCGTATTACATGGGACTATGATAAAAATGGCAACAATTACAGGAACAGTTATTATATCTATGGCGATCAGACAATCGTAAGTGCTGCTTACATCAAGGCGAGAAATCTCTCCGTGAGTTATTCCCTTCCGAAAAGCTGGTTACACCGGTTGAAAATTGCAGATGCCAGGATCCGTTTACAGGCCGATAACCTGTTCTACATTGGGTTCAACGGAGAAGATATTGATCCGGAAGCGACCGGCTACAATGGTTCAGGGCTTACGCTGCCCATCATGCCAACCTATAATGTTGGATTTAATATTTCACTTTAATTCATGAGGTTGTAAAGATTTGTATATGAAAAGGATCATTCATTTTATATTATGCGGATTGGTGATTACCGGAACGATCAGTTGTAAGAAGTACCTGGAGATTGTGCCGAAGGGACAAAAGATCCCGCAGAGTTTTGAAGATTACAAAGCATTGGTGGAAAATGCCAAAGCGCATTCTTTCGATTACGATAATCAGAACCAGGTAGCCAATGATTTCTATTTAATCGCCAACGGGCAGGCTACGCTTAATTTAACCAGTATTAATTTCAACTGGCAGGAAACCCAGGACCGGTTGCAATATACTTCTGATGATGCAGGGTATAATGGCGCCTACACCGGCATCTTTATTTATAATGTGCTGGTGAATAATGTACAGAACGCCACTACCGGTACCCAGGCGGATAAAGACCGTTTAATAGCGCAGGCGAGGGTAGGCAGAAGTATGTTGTACTTCTACCTGATCACCAGCTATGCTAAAATGTATGATCCGGCCACTGCCGCCACGGATCCGGGCGTATTCCTGAATACATCGGATAATATGGAAGCATCCATGAAACAGGTATCGGTAAAAGAGATGTATGAATTTATCCTGAAAGATCTGAATGCGGCGATGCCTTATTTGCCTGTACATCCGGACAATCCTTACTTCTCAGGTAAAGGCGCGGGGTACGCATTGCTGTCGAGGATACATTTATTTATGAAAGACTATGCCTCCGCCGCTTCCTTTGCGGAGGAAGCCTTAAAACAGAACAGCGAACTGTTTGACTATGTGAATTATTATAACGAGAATAAAGTATTGGCAGATGGTACGAGCCCTTCTATCAATATCCCGAAGTATGAATTCAGGAACCCGGAGAATTATAACTTTCACTACGGCAGCTCTTATATGCAGGTACAGGGCATGTATATTTCTATGCTGCGGGAATCCGATTCAGCGCAGTATGATAAAGGAGACGCCCGGTTTAAAGTTAATTTCACAAAGCGGGCCCTTGGTTTGGAAACCATCTGGACCTACCGCAGAAGGGATGATGTAAATGCCGCAGGGCTTCGCACGCCGGAAATGTACTATGTAAAGGCTGAATGCCTGGCCCGTGCCGGGAAAATTGCAGAAGCCATGAACGTACTAAATACCGTGCGCCGTAAACGTATCCTGCCGGAGTTTTATGCAGATGTAACTGCCACTGACCTGGCTGGCGCCATTGCGCTGATCCGCAGGGAGCTGAAGTGTGAATACAGGGGCACCGGGCTGGTATATCTTGATTTGCGCAGGTTTAACAACGATCCGCAATTCAGGGCTACCATCACGAAGCAGGAAGGTGATAAAACCTATTCCATTACGCCTGATTCCCATTTATGGATTATGCCGTTTTCGCTGAATGCGATGGCGTATGGCGAAGGGCTGATACAGAATTCAAAGTAAGATATTAAAACCAACCATTACCATCAGGTTGCCGGTATATTGCCGGCAGCCTTTTTTATTTAATGGGTGTACTGGTTGAGCTGGAGGATTATATCGGGGTCGGGGCAGTTTTGCAGGTATTTCTCTTTTTCGCTGTAGCGGCATACGCCGGGATAATCGCCGCGGAAACCCTGCATATCTTCAATTACCTGGAAATGCAGATGTGGCGGCCATCCGCCGTTTTCGGCAGGTGTGCCGAAATGGGCCAGCGCCTGACCGGCAGTGATGGGCATATTTTCATACAACCCCTGCAGGTTGGAAATGCTGAGATGACCGTACAGCGTGTAAAAGGTATATCCGTCCAGCTGGTGCTGCAAAATGATGGTGGCGCCATAATCACCGAAATGATCATTAAAACGGAAGCTATGTACATGCGCATTCATAGGGGCATACAGCCGGGTGCCCGTTTCTCCCCATACGTCGATGCCAAGGTGCAGCCGGCGTGGTTCTTCCCCGGCGTCAAAATGAGGACTTACCGCATAAATAGTACGATGCTCTGCATAGCCGCCAATTCCCAGCCGGCAGCCACTTTGTTCCAGCGTATTGTCGATATACCGGCTGAAGCGGTTAATGTCCTGCAGTATGTTTTTGGTGAGGGTCGTGTTATTGGCGGTGAAATCCATTACCAGCAGGGGCTCATGATCTCCCAGAAGCGGAATAACCGGCTTAAAGGTGGACTGATATTTCTTTAATACCTCCTGTAACATATTTTGTAGTGCTTGACTTTCGTCTAAATATAAATATTAATTTGTGTATTAAATAATGCTGGTCCTTTGCAGTTCCCCGTTTATATCAATTTGTTTTCCTTACATTTTCCGCTGCACGCAGTAACGGAAACCCTGGGTATGTTTATTGGCTTCCGGTATTTTTTATACCTGCGGAAGCAGCAGGGCGACCGGATAGAAAGCAGTAACCGTCTCTGGGCCATTATAGGCGCCATTTTCGGCGCTTTGTTCGGCAGCCGGCTGTTAGGGGCGCTGGAGAACCCGCCGGGGCTGTATCATGCCCATAACCTGCTGTTTTATATCTATCAGAATAAAACCATCGTAGGAGGACTGCTGGGAGGTCTTGCCGGAGTAGAACTGATCAAGAAGGTGATCGGCGAAAAAGATTCTACCGGCGACCTGTTTGTTTATCCGCTGATACTGGCCATGATCATAGGCCGTATAGGTTGTTTTACGATGGGTATTTATGAAGAAACCTATGGGCTGCCCACTTCATTGCCCTGGGGCATGGATCTGGGCGATGGCATTCCCCGGCACCCGGTATCTCTCTATGAAATTGTTTTTTTAATATTATTATGGCAGATGTTAGCCGGCATCAGCCGCCGCTATTCCCTGGCAAACGGCGCACGGTTTAAACTTTTCATGATTGCCTACCTGCTGTTCCGTTTCGGGCTGGATTTTATCAAACCAGGATATCGCTTCGCTTTCGGGCTGGGATCTATACAGCTGGCCTGTTTGGCCGGGTTACTCTATTATTCACCGGTGATTATTTTTCCGTCACGACTAACACAAAAACAATATGCCTGAAAAAAATTACACCTACTACGATTTTACACTCAGCATCTGCAGTACCTGTTTGCGCCGTGTAGACGCGAAGGTGATATTTGAAGATGAAAAGGTTTTCATGATCAAGCATTGCCCGCATCATGGAAAAGAAAAGGTGTTAATCGCTACCGACATCGACTATTACAAAAATACCCGCAACTATAACAAACCATCTGAAGCGCCGCTTAAAACCAATACCAGCACACACTATGGCTGTCCTTATGATTGCGGCCTCTGTAAAGATCATGAGCAGCATTCCTGCCTGAGCGTCATTGAAGTAACAGACCGCTGCAATCTTACCTGCCCCACGTGTTACGCCATGTCGTCACCGCACTATGGCCGGCACCGTACCCTGGAAGAAATAGAGCAGATGCTGGATATCATCGTGGAAAACGAAGGTCAGCCCGATGTAGTACAACTCAGCGGGGGAGAACCTACTATCCATCCGCAGTTCTTCGAAATACTGGATATCGCCAAAACAAAGCCGATCCGGCATCTCATGGTCAACACCAATGGTGTGCGCATTGCAAAAGATAAAGAATTCACCGCACGCCTTGCTACCTACATGCCGGATTTTGAGGTATATCTTCAGTTCGACAGCTTTAAGCCGGAAGCGCTGGAACGTATGCGGGGAAAGGATCTGACCGATGTGAGAAAACAGGCGCTGGAAAATCTTAATGAAGTAAATCTAAGTACTACCTTAGTAGTAACCCTGCAACGCGGCGTGAATGAAGAAGAAATGGGCGCTATCATCGACTATGCCCTGAAACAACCCTGCGTTCGCGGTGTTACGTTTCAGCCGGTACAGGTGGCCGGTCGCACCGATGGCTTCGATCCCGCTACGGATCGTATTACCCTTACAGAAGTGCGGCAACGTATCCTGGAGCAATCACCCATCTGGAACGATCACGACATTATTCCCGTTCCCTGCAACCCGGACGCTTTAGCAATGGCCTATGCCCTCAAAATAGAAGGACAGGTATACCCGCTCACCCGCTACGTGGATCCTGCTGTGCTGCTGAATAATTCAAAAAACACCATCGTGTATGAACAGGACGAAAGACTGCATCAGCACATCCTGAAAATATTCAGTACCGGCATCTCCACCGATGCTGCGGTAAATGATATGCAGTCGCTGCTTTGCTGCCTGCCACAGGTACAGGCTCCCGGTCTCGACTATACGAACCTGTTCCGCATTGTGATCATGCGCTTCCTCGATGCTTATGATTTTGATGTGCGCGCCATTAAAAAATCGTGCGTGCATATTGTGCATAAAGATGGCCGCATTATCCCATTTGAAACCATGAACCTTTTTTACCGTGATGATAAAGAAGCCTATTTAAAACAACTCCAGGAAGAACGGACCTTTATTCCTATTGTTTAAATAATTGTATATGAATAAATTTTTCAAAGATGTACTCTTGTTTACCCTGATACCACTGGGCATTTTCCTGCTGATGTGCGTAGCCGGCGATGAAGGGATCATTGCTGCGGGACTGATAGCAATGTTTTTGGTAGGGGGTTATTTTATAATCGGACTGATACTGATCATTGCTAATAAGAACCACATAGGGAAAGTATTATTATTATCGTCGGGGATTATTTTGCTGGTGGGGTTGTCCACGTGCGGGATTATTTTAAGCGGGTTGAGTATACGGTAAGGAGGTTGTCTTGGACGCTGATTACGCTGATTTTACTGATTAATTTTTGGGATTTTTGGAGATGAGTGCATTGGCCGGATTTTAATTCAGTAGCTGATATTCTCTATTGAAAATTGATTTAAATTTGGCTTTTCATTGAATTTTTGGAAAATTCCGTGAAATTCAGCAGCTCTTACCAACAGTATTCCTTAAATAATTAAAAAAGTTGAGCGGCATTTAATAAGCTATTGCTATTAAATGCCGCTCACACTATATCGGGTATACATTTCATTAATAAGGAAGTGCCGCGTCTAAACACCCTGCACTTTTTCGTCTGTAACGCCCTGTGATAAACGATCTTAGATTCAAGTCCACGTCACTTCCACATCACCTCCGGGTCATCTGCATGTATTAAGCATATGCTAAGTATGAACGAAGTATTTCCCGGTCAATCTTTAAGTAATCTTTATTCATCCCCAACTCCTCCATCAATCTCCCAAAATCACAAAAAGATTAATCAGTAAAATCAGCGTAATCAGCGTCCAAGACAACCTCCGCTCTTATCTTCCCAAATCCCAAAAAGCTAATCAATAAAATCAGCGTAATCAGCGTCCAAGACGACCTCCGCTCCGATCTCCGCAAATCACAAAAGGTCTAATCCATTAAATCAGCGTAATCCTGAGAAAGACAACCTCCGCGCGGCATTATATCACCACATTGATCATCTTCCCTTTTACGATAATCACTTTTTTAGGCGCCTTCCCTTCCAGCCATTTCTGCACTACTTCGCTGGCCAGTACTTCTTTTTCGATGTCAGGAATAGCGGCGTCCAGTGAGAAGCCCATTTCAGAGCGGGTTTTACCGTTGATCGCAATAGGGTAATTGAAAGCGCTTTCTTTTGTGTATTGTTCTTCATACACCGGGTAAAGTGCATTCAGAATGCTTTCATTATTGCCTATATACTGCCACAGTTCTTCACACAGGTGAGGTGCATAGGGGGTGAGCAGGATCAGCAATGGTTCCAGGATGCTGCGTTTGTGACAACGCAGGGTAGCGAGTTCATTTACGCAGATCATAAACTGGCTTACAGCTGTATTGTAGGAGAAGCTGGATGTATCGTGATCTATTTTCTGGATCGTTTTATGCAATATTTTCAGTTCTTCCGGCGTAGCTGGTTGTTCATTTACCAGGATGCCTTTTTGCTCATCGGCAAACAGGCGCCACAGTTTTTTCAGGAAGCGGTGTACGCCTTCAATACCTTTGGTATCCCAGGGTTTGGATTGCTCTACTGGTCCCAGGAACATTTCGTACATACGGAAAGTATCAGCGCCGTATTTTTCCACCAATTGGTTTGGATTAACGGTGTTGTACTTGCTTTTGCTCATTTTCTCTACTTCCGCTCCACAGATGTACTGTCCGTCTTCGAGAATGAAGGTGGCAGCATGATAATCAGGTTTCCATTTACTGAAGGCTTCTGTATCTAATATTACTCCATCAACGAAACTCACATCTACATGAAGTCTGTCGGTTTGATAATTGTCTTTTAAGCCTGCAGAAACAAATTCATTTGTTCCATGAATACGATATACGAAGCGGGATGAGCCCTGAATCATCCCCTGGTTAATCAGCGATTTAAATGGCTCATCAAAACCGATATGTCCCAGGTCGTACAGCACTTTCGTCCACATGCGGGAATAGAGCAGGTGTCCTACGGCATGTTCGGTGCCGCCTACATACACATCTACCTGGTTCCAGTAATCGGTGGCTTTACGGTCTGCAAAGGTGTTGTTATTATGTGGATCCATATAGCGCAGGAAATACCAGCTGCTGCCGGCATAGCCGGGCATGGTGTTGGTTTCGCGCTTTACGCCGGGGGCTACGTTCACCCAATCGGTGATGTTGGCCAGCGGGCCTTCACCTTCTTCACCGGGTTTATAGTTTTCCACATGCGGTAATTCCAGCGGCAGGTCTTTTTCGTCCATCGCGTAAGGAATACCGTTTTTATAAATGATCGGGAAAGGCTCGCCCCAGTAGCGCTGACGGCTAAAGCCGGCGTCACGCATTTTATAATTGATCTGGCGTTTACCGATACCCAGTTCTTCCAGTTTAGTGATCACCACATCCATAGCAGGTTTCATGTCCATGCCATTGAGGAAGCCGCTGTTTTGCAGTTTGGCTTCTTTGGTTGGATTGGCTTCCTGCCCGTTGAAGGCGTCGCCAATGATGTTGGTGATAGGGATATTGAAATGTTTGGCAAAGCCAAAGTCGCGCTGATCGCCGCAGGGCACCGCCATGATGGCGCCGGTACCATAGCCGGCCAGTACGTATTCCGCAATCCACACCGGTATTTCGCGGCCATCAAACGGGTTGATGGCGTAGGCGCCGGTAAAGCAGCCGGTAATTTGTTTTACATCGGCCATGCGCTCCCGCTCGGAGCGGCTTTGCACGTATTCGAGGTACTTATCAATTTCAGCTTGCTGATCCGGGGTGGTGATCCGGGATACGAGCTCGTGTTCAGGCGCTATCACCATGAAGTCCACGCCGAAGATGGTATCGGGGCGGGTGGTATATACCTCCACATGTTCGGTGGAGTTTTTCAGGGCGAACTTAATTTCGGCTCCCTGGCTTTTGCCGATCCAGTTGCGCTGCATTTCTTTCATGGCATCGCTGAAGGATACTGTTTCCAGTCCTTCCAGGAGACGGTTAGCGTATTCGGTGATACGCAGGAACCACTGGCTCATCTTCTTCTTTACTACAGGGTAACCGCCGCGTTCACTTACGCCGTTCACTACTTCGTCGTTGGCGAGTACGGTGCCCAGTGCTGCGCACCAGTTAACTTCCGCATGCGCCAGGTAGGCGAGGCGATACTGCATCAATATGTTGCGCTGTTCCGGCTCACTATAGCTTTTCCAGTTGGCCGCCGTGAATTGTATACTCCGGTCGCCGGGGCAGATATGACCGGCGTTACCTTCTTTCTCAAAAATAGCTACCAGGGAAGTGATGGGTTCTGCTTTCTTTGTGCTGCGGTTGTACCAGCTTTCAAAGATCTGCAGGAAAATCCACTGCGTCCATTTATAGTAGGAGGG
Source organism: Chitinophaga sp. W3I9 (assembly GCF_050434025.1). Lineage (NCBI taxonomy): Bacteria > Pseudomonadati > Bacteroidota > Chitinophagia > Chitinophagales > Chitinophagaceae > Chitinophaga > Chitinophaga sp. W3I9. The sequence goes on along the minus strand of NZ_JBNPWC010000001.1, from coordinate 126,328 downwards.
ATCGCTGGTAGTTACCTGGCGGTCCCAGTCGTAGCAAAAGCCGATGTTATCCAGTTGTTCACGGAAAGCCTTGATATTCTGTTCGGTGGTTACTGCGGGATGCTGACCTGTTTCGAGGGCATATTGTTCTGTTGGCAAGCCGAATGCATCGTACCCCATGGCATGGAGTACATTAAAGCCTTTTAGTCTTTTATAGCGGGAGTAGATGTCCGTTGCAATGTATCCCAGCGGGTGGCCTACGTGTAAACCAGCCCCGGAAGGATAGGGGAACATGTCCAGTACATAACATTTGGGCTTTGGACTGTTATTGCTCACACGGTAAGCATGCGATTGCTCCCATTGTTGCTGCCATTTTTTTTCGATTGCCCTGAAATTGTATTCCATATCTGTTGTAGATGAACCTTAATTGTCCGGATATAAACAATACGTCCGGTCATTAAGGCGTTATCAGTTATAATTTAAAAAGTTGCTATAATGCCTGTTCAGCAAAATAATGTTAAATTCATTAATACTCCAATGTCATTCCCCAACATCTCTATATATTGCCATTCTATTGGCCGGAAAGGGTCTATTACCTGACCGGGTTGGCAAAATTAAACACATAACTACTAATTTTTATTATTTTCGCCGATAAACTGCAGATTAATGGCGCAATCCGGGAAATCATCAGCAAAGAAGTCGAAACCATCCTACCTGTACTCCATCATTGGTGTAGCACTGGTATTGTTTTTACTGGGCACATTGGGTCTGGTGGTAATACATGCTAACAAGCTGAGTGTGTATTTTAAGGAAAGCATAGAAATACAGGTCATCCTCCGGGATAACGTGAAAGAAGCACAGGCCACGGCCCTGCGCGATTCAATGGCACATAGGCCATATATTAAGTCAATTGAATATGTGTCGAAAGATATGGCGGCACAGCGGTTCAAAAAGGATTTCGGGGAGGACTTTATCACCCTTCTGCAATATAACCCGCTGTACAGCAGCATTAACATAAAGGCAAACGCCAATTATGTAAACAATGATAGTTTGAAGATCATTGAAAATAACCTGTCACAGCAAAGCATCGTAAGGGAAATATCCTATCAACGTATGCTGGTGAGCAAACTGAACGAAAACGTTAACAGGATTGGATTAATTATCCTGATCATCAGCGGATTATTATGCCTGGTGGTGATTTTCCTGATCGACAATACCATTCGTTTGGCCATGTTCAGCAACCGGTTCCTGATCAAAACCATGCAAATGGTGGGAGCTACCCGCTGGTTTATTGCCAAGCCCTTTGACCTTCGCAGCATTGCCAATGGCGCTATCGCCGCGGTAATCGCCATTGCAGGCCTGATCGGTATTATGTCAGTATCCGATAAATTATTGCCGGAACTGGCAGGATTGCGTGATAACCTGATGATAGCGTTCCTCTTTATAGGCATGATCCTCATCGGGATCAGTATTTCCCTGGTGAGCACACATCGCTCCGTAATGAAATACCTGCGCCTGAAACTGGACGATCTGTATTAACTTTAAATCTTTAACGAAGATATAATACCAAACACTATGGCTAAAACAGCTTTAAATAAGGAGGCAGAAAACACATTGGCCGACAGCCGCCCTATTTTCCCAAAAGAAAACTACAAATTTATGCTGGCTGGTATTGTGGTGATTATCCTGGGCTTCCTCTTCATGATGGGAGGAGATTCCAGCGATCCCAACAGCTTTAAGCCGGAACAGGTATATAGCTTCCGCAGAATCACCCTGGCGCCTATCGTTATTGTACTGGGCCTGGTGATAGAAGTATATGCTATTATGCACCGTCCGAAACCAAAGGCATAATTGCTTCTATAAAAGTATTTTAACAGCGATGATCCCTCATCGCTTTTTTTTTAACTTTTAACCATATTAAATTCGATGAATGTTTTTCAGGCTATCATTATTGCCATCGTGGAAGGCCTAACGGAGTTTCTGCCGGTTTCCTCCACCGGGCATATGATCATTGTGAGCGCGCTGCTGGGTATTGGTAAAGACGAATTTACCAAGTTATTCGAAGTAGTGATCCAGCTGGGAGCGATCCTGGCAGTGGTGGTATTTTATTGGAGAAAGTTCCTGGTATTTGATAAAAACCGGTTTAGCTTTTACCTGAAACTGGCCGTCGCCGTAATTCCGGCGCTGATCCTCGGTTTCCTCTTCAGCGACAAGATCGATGCCATGCTGGAAAGCCCGCTAACAGTAGGAATTACGCTGCTGGTAGGTGGTATCATCCTCCTGTTTGTAGACGACTATTTTAAAGAACCCACTATTACCACAGAAGAAAAAATAGACGTTTTTACCGCTTTACGCATAGGTTTTTACCAGTGCCTGGCGCTTATTCCCGGCACCAGCCGCAGTGCCGCCTCTATCATCGGTGGTATGCAGCAAAAGCTGTCCCGCAGTGTAGCAGCCGAATTCTCTTTTTTCCTGGCAGTACCTACCATGGCAGCAGCCACCGGCTACAAACTGCTGAAAGGACGGGAGTTGTTAACCGCGCATCCCGAAAACCTGAAGCTCCTGCTAATCGGCAACATCGTGGCCTTTGTAGTAGCCCTGGGCGCCATCAAATTCTTTATAGGGGCGGTAAAAAAGTACGGATTTAAAATGTGGGGATACTATCGCATCGTGGTGGGCATTATCATCATAGCGGCCATATTGATGGGCTACCAACTCGAAGTGTAGAGCGGATGTTGTCTTTCTCGCTGATTACGCTGATTATACTGATTTTTTGATTAATAATAATTAAGGGAGATAAGAGCGAATATCCGCTTTTATCTCCCTTAATCCTTTATAAAATCCAAAAGTAAAAATCAAAAAAATCAGTATAATCAGCGTAATCAGCGAGAAAGACAAAATCCGCTCTATCCTTTTACCGCCAGCAATAACTCCAAATCGGTGTATTTAAGCTTGAACTTTTCGCTCAGGTGGTAGTTCGTTAATGCGCCTTTATAAAGATAGATGCCGTTACGTACACCGCGTTTAATCCATACAAGGTTTTCGAATCCGCCGTCGTCGGCAGCTTCCACGAGTAAGGGCATCAGCACATTGCTGATGGCTTCAGAGGCGGTGCGGGCAAAACCGGATGGAATATTGGGTACGCAGTAATGTACCACATCGTACTTTTTAAATACCGGGTTTTCGTGTGTAGTGATTTCCGAGGTTTCAAAACAGCCGCCCCGGTCGATGCTCACATCCACAATAACGGAACCCGCTTTCATGTTGCTCACCATCGATTCGCTGACAACAATCGGCGTCCGCCCGCTTTGTGACGACAATGCGCCTACTGCTACATCGGCATTGCGCAGCTGCTCTGCCAGCACTTTAGGCTGGATAACGGAGGTGAATACACGTACCCCGATGTTGTTCTGTAGCCTTTTCAGCTTATAAATGTTATTATCAAATACTTTTACGGAAGATCCCAATGCGAGTGCCGTACGGGCTGCAAACTCACCCACGATACCAGCGCCTATGATCACTACTTTCGTAGGAGGAATGCCGGTAATACCTCCCAGGAGGATACCTTTTCCTTTGTTGTCGTTGCTCAGGTACTGTCCCGCAATCAGCATACAGGCGCCCCCGGCAATTTCGCTCATGGCCCTTACAATAGGGTAGGTGCCTGCATCGTCTTTCAGGTTCTCAAAAGATAACAGCGTAATACGCTTATCCATCATTTTTTCTACCTGTGGCGCTTTCAGGGCAGCCAGGTGGATGGGAGAAATAACGATCTGGTGCGGGTGCAGCAGCTCTATCTCTTCATCGTTCAGCGGTGCGGATTTTACAATGATCTCTGCTTTAAAGACCTCCTTTTTGTCGTATACAATTTCCGCCCCGGCTTCCGAATAGTCGGTGTCATAATAATGCGACCCGTCGCCGGCTTTATGCTCTACCACTATGTGATGTCCGTGTGCCGCTAGAATGCTGACTGCATCGGGCGTAAGGGCAATCCGGTTTTCCTGGAAAGATGTTTCTTTCGGGATACCTATAAACAAACGGGAATTTTTCTGCGGAATATCCAACGTTTCTTCCAGCGGTGAATAGGTAAACCCAGCACTTACTACAGGTTTTTGCCTCTGCTCCATATGCGTGTTCAGTTTTTTTAAATCGAAGTATCCAAAGATACATCATTTGAGAGATGAAGCGATTTCGCGCAGGACCCTTTTTTGATCCGGTTGTACCTCCAGCTGGAGGTGAATGGTATCCGGCGGTAGCATATGCGCTATTATTTCCGGCCACTCCACAAAACTAATGGCATCCTGGTAAAGTGTATCTTCCACGCCGGCGCTGATGGCGTCGTCTTCATCCCGGAGCCGGTACAGGTCCAGGTGGAAAATGCGGCGGGGTGTTCCCGCTGCGTCGGTGTAGGCATATTCATTTATGATTGAAAACGTAGGGCTGGCAGTAGCATCCTGCACGCCTTTGGCGGCGCATAAAGCCTTTACCAGGGTAGTTTTCCCGGCCCCCATCGGGCCTTTAAGGGTGAAAACCTGTTTACCGGTGAAATGATCCCAGAACTGCCGGGCTGTTTCCGGCAGTTGATCCAGCGTAAATGTCCATTGCATCCCCAAAAATAAGGAGAAAGCGGAAAGCAAAAGCGATTGTCGCCAGATTTTGCAAAAGTTGCAGCACTGCGTCAAAAATCGGGTAAGGCCCTTGTCCGGCCTGTTTCCGGGCACCTGTATGGCACTTCTGCCGCTTCGTTGCATTAATATTTTACCTGCCTATTTCATCCGCTGCTAACTTTGTATGCAGGAGGAAAGATGTCAGATGACAGCCATTAATTGCAAGGTGGAAGGAATGCATTGCACCAGTTGTGCACTCGGCGTTTCCAAATACCTGGAGAAAAAGGGAATGCAGGACGTTAACGTCAGCTTTGCCACGGAAGAAGTTAGTTTCAACGCACCGGAAGGCGCCAACTCAACGGAAATACTCAACGGTATTACCCAAATGGGATATCGCGTAGTGTTGCCGGAAGACAAACCCGCAGAAAAGAAAATATATACCACCCTTACATTCAAATTTGTTTTTTGTCTCATATTTACGTTGCCCCTGCTCCTGCATATGTGGGTCAGCTGGTCGTGGTTACACCACCCCTGGGTACAGTTCTGGCTTACGCTGCCAGTATACCTCGTGGGAATGTGGCACTTCGGCCGTAGCGCGATGCGTTCCGTCATCAACCGCATGGCCAATATGGACGTGCTGGTATCGATCGGTGCCACCGCAGCCTTCGCATACAGTTTTGTAGGAACCGTTGTGTACGGCAACCCCGATTATATGTTCTACGAAACCACGGCAGCCATTATCACCCTGGTATTCCTGGGAAATATGCTGGAGGAAAGGTCCGTAAAACAAACCACTTCCGCGATTGCCGAACTGGCACGCATGCAGGTCACTACAGCCCGGCTTATTAACACCGATCACGGCCACGAACATATCCATGAAGTGGATAACCGTACCCTGCGTACGGGCGACTGCGTACTGGTGAATACAGGTGATAAAATACCCATGGACGGTACCATCTACTGGGGCAGCGGCCATGCCAACGAAGCCATGATCACCGGCGAAAGCGCGCCTGTCAGCAAAAAAGAAAAGGACAAAGTAATTGGCGGTACCATACTGGAAGACGGCAGCATCAAAGTATATATCACGGCCACCGGTAAAGACACCGTGTTGTCCTATATCATAGAACTGGTAAAACAGGCGCAGTCGGACAAACCGCCGATGCAGAAACTGGCCGACCGCATCAGCGCCATATTTGTGCCACTGGTACTCGGCATAGCCCTGGTTACCTTCCTTGGATGGTATTTTATAGGGCATACCACGCTGGCCACTGCCATGATGCGCAGTGTAGCCGTATTGGTTATTTCCTGCCCCTGCGCTATGGGCCTGGCCACACCCGCCGCCGTGATGGTAGGACTGGGACGCGCCGCACGCAACGGTATCCTGATCAAAGGAGGTCACACCCTGGAAATGTTTAAGGATATCAGGCAGGTAGTATTTGATAAAACAGGTACCCTCACCACCGGTAAATTACAATTGGGCGAATACCGCTTTTTTGATATGCCGGAAGAAGATTTTAAACAGATAGTATACAGCCTGGAAAAATATTCTTCCCATCCCATTGCCCGCTCTATTGCTTCGCTCTGGAAATCTGCCGGAGAAGTGCCGCTGCAGCAGGTCCGCGAACACAAGGGTCTTGGCATGCGTGCCAGCGATAAAGCAGGTAACCAGTGGCAGTTAGGCTCTTTCCGCATGACAAATGGTATTACAGAAGATGACAGCCATAACCTGTATCTCCTGAAAAACGGCCTGCTGGCAGGATGGATCGATTTTACAGATGAAATAAGACCAGAAGCTGCACAGGTAATTATACAACTGCAGCAATCCGGTATCAAATCCATCTTACTAAGTGGCGACACTACCCGCAAGTGCCGGGAACTCGCCGCCAAATTGGGTATTACGGAAGTGTACGCGGAGCAGTCGCCCGAACAAAAATTACAAAAGATAGATGCCCTCATGAAAACCGCCCCCACCGCTATGGTGGGCGACGGTATCAATGATGCGCCTGCACTGGCTAAAGCTACCATCGGTATCTCTCTCAGCGATGCCACCCAGGTAGCCATGCAAAGCGCTAACGTAGTATTGCTCAATAACAACCTGGGCTCGCTGCCACTGGCGCTGGGACTGGGAAAACATACCTATCTCACCATCAAACAGAATCTTTTCTGGGCATTCATCTATAACGTAGTGGCGATACCGGTAGCCGCCCTCGGATTCCTCAATCCCATCGTAGGCGCCGGCATAATGGGCCTCTCCGATGTGGTGCTGGCAGTAAACTCTATACGCCTGCGCTACAAAAACGTGATCTAAGCGAATGTTGTCTTACTCACTGATTACGCTGATTATACTGATTACTTTGATTTTACTTTTTGGATTTTTAATGATTTGTGAAGATATAAGCGGGTATTTAAAATCCTTTCAAAATCCAAAAGATAAAATCAAAGTAATCAGTATAATCAGCGTAATCAGTGAGTAAGACAAAATCCGCTCTAATCGCGTATCTTCGCACTAACCATTAAATTTTTATTTGAGTACGCCCGTAGCCATATTACAGCAATACTGGGGATACGAACAGTTTCGCCCGTTACAGGAAGATATCGTGAATGCTGTACTGGAAGGACAGGATACACTGGCCCTGCTGCCCACAGGTGGTGGTAAGTCCATTTGTTTTCAGGTGCCGGCCATGATGAAGCCAGGGCTATGCCTGGTCATCACTCCGCTCATTGCGTTGATGAAAGACCAGGTGGCCAATCTCAAAAAAAAAGGGATCACTGCATACTCCATCTATTCCGGTATGCCTTACCAGGAGGTGGAAAGGGTCCTGGAAGCCGCCCGCCGCGGTGGATGCAAGTTTTTATATGTATCTCCCGAAAGATTACAAAGCAAACTTTTTCAAACCTATTGTGATGGCCTCCCGGTAAGCCTGCTGGCGATTGATGAGGCGCATTGCATCTCGCAGTGGGGATACGATTTCCGTCCGGCATACCTGCAGATCGCAGATATCCGCAGCTTCTTCCCGGAAGCGCCGGTACTGGCACTCACGGCCTCGGCTACACCAAGGGTACAAACGGATATCTGTGAGAAACTGCTGATGAAGGACGCCAAAGTTTTTACAAAAAGCTTTGCCCGCTCCAACCTTTCTTACAGCGTGCTGGAAGAATCTACCAAAATTGATAAGGTAAAACATATACTGGACCGCGTACCCGGCTGCGGCATCGTTTATTGCCGTAACCGTAAACGCACCAAGGAAATTGCTTCCCTGCTGGAACTACAGGGCATCCCTGCCAGTTATTACCATGCCGGTTTACCACAGGCAGAAAGGGCCGCCCGGCAGGAAGCCTGGATCAATAATGAAACACGCATCATGGTTTGTACCAATGCCTTCGGCATGGGAATCGATAAACCGGATGTACGCATAGTGGTGCATTACGATATGCCCGACGGACTGGAAGCCTACTACCAGGAGGCAGGCCGCGCCGGCAGGGACGAACAGAAAGCATATGCCGTGTTGCTCTATAACGAAGAGGAACTAACGGATATGCATGAACGGATTGCGTTGCAGTTTCCCTCGCTGGAGCAGATCCGTGAAGTATACCAGGGCATTGTTAACTACCTCCAGGTGCCGGTAGGCAGCGCGGAAGGCATGTACTTCGATTTTGACATCAACGATTTTGCCCGCACCTTCCACCTGAACCTCACCATTGCCTACAGCGCGGTGCGTGTGCTGGAACAGGAAGGCGTGCTGCAGCTCAGCGAAAGCGTATTCCTCCCTTCCCGGGCGGAATTCGTTACCAATAAAGAATCACTGTACGAGTTTGAAAATGCGTATCCTGCATTGGAAGAAATTATCAAAACTTTATTGCGTACCTACGAAGGGATTTTCGATAATGCCGTACCCATTTACGAACGGCAGATAGGCCGCATCATGCTGATGGAAGATGATGATATTGCCGCACAGCTGCACCAGCTGCACCAATACGGCATCCTGCATTATCAGCCCCGCCGCGACGAACCACAGCTGTGTTTCCTCCAGGAACGGGTATCCTCACAAAACCTGCGCATCAATATGGCCAGGGTGGAAGTACGCAAGAAAGTTTATGCGGACAGGCTCGCCGCCATGTTTGCGTATGTACGTAACCGTGATATGTGCCGTACGCAGCAACTGGTAGCCTATTTCGGCGAAAAGGATGCCACTCCGTGCGGCGTATGCGACATCTGCTTAAAAAAGAAATCACAGCCTATGGACGCCGCCGGATTCAAGCGTATATCCGACCACGTTATCACCATGCTGAAAGAAGAACCACTGCTGTTTAACATGCTGCAAACCAAACTACCCGATGTAAAAAGAAGCGACCTGATGGAAGTCCTCCAGTTCCTGAACGAAGAAGGCATCGTGGTGCGGGATGAGGCGGGGCGGCTGTCTTGCGCACGGTGAGAGCGGAGTTTGTCTTACTCAGGATTACGCTGATTATACTGATTAGCTGGATTTTTACTTTTGGATTCTTATATGATTTTTAAAAAGATTTGGGGAGATACAAGCGAATGTAACCGCTTATATCTCCCCAAATTCTTTTAAAACCCAAGGTGATCAATCCAGCTTAACCGCTTTTATTTCCCCGAATCTTTTTAAAAATCATATAAGAATCCAAAAGTAAAAATCCAGCTAATCAGTATAATCAGCGTAATCCTGAGTAAGACAAACTCCGCGTTAAAGATCAATCACCCTGCCCTCCTTACTGCTCTCGAAAGCAGCTTCGATTACTTTGATCACTTTAATGGCGTCCTGCGGTGGTACCGGGTTGGCAGCTTTATTTACTAAGGCTTCGTAGATGCCCTGGTAGTAGTCCATATAGTTGCCGCTTCCACCGGGAACATATTTCTTTACTACTTTGCCATCAATTTCCGTGTGGAGCAGGCCCCATTCATGCGGCTGTTCGGCGCCCCAGTCGGGGCTGTTGGGGAAAAGCCCTCTTTGCAGCTGCGCTTCCTGTATATCAGATTTTGTTTTGATAAAGGAGCCGATACGGCCATGCAGCTGGTAGGCTGGCAGGGCTTCGCGTACCAGGTAGTTGCATTTTACACGCGCCCGCAGATGATCATAGTAAAGTACCAGTTCAAAATAATCGTCTACAATGGAGTCGCGGCGGATCACGCGGATGTCTGCCCAGATGCGTTTGGGCATGCCAAACAAGGTAATGGCCTGATCGATCAGGTGTGAACCCAGGTCGTACAAAGCGCCGGTGCCGGGGCCTCCCAGTTCTTTATGTTTTTTATAACTCAGCTCTTCCTTGAAGCGGTCGTAGTGTATTTCTGCTTCCAGTACATCACCCAGCTGACCGGACTGCAATACCTCTCTTACTACTTTATAGTCGCTGTCGTACCGGCGGTTGTGGTAAACACTGAGCAATAAACCTTTCTCGGCCGCTAAGGCTGCAAGTGTTTCACCCTCTTTGGCGTGTACGGTGAAAGGCTTTTCCACAATCACATTCTTTCCTGCCTCCAGTGCTGCTTTTACAAAGTCGAAGTGCGTGTAGTTAGGAGTGTTTACTACGATCAGTTCCAGGTCTTTGTCTGCCAGCATATCCTCTACGCTCGTATATACTTTAACGTTAGGATAGCGTTGCTGCGCCAGGTTTTTACTTCTTTCTACTACCGCTGTAAATTCAAATCCCGGGTTTACGTGCAGGAACGGGGCATGAAATATCTGTCCAGACATGCCGTACGAGCATACGCCCGTTTTAATAATTCTACTCATACTTTTGATATATTGATGTAAACTGACAGCGTGGCTGTCGTTGCATAATTAAAACCAGCTTTTACTTTTACTGCTTTTTCCACCCAGGCCCAATGCGCCCAGTAGGCTACGGGTGATGATGTTGGCAGCGGTACGACCCACCTGCCGCGCTACAGAGCTATCCATCACCTGCTCAAGAACGCCTTTTTCCTGTTTTTGTTTCCCGGAAGATTTTGGCGCAGCTTCAGTAGCGGCTGTTTTCTCGGCGGCTTCCTGCAGCTTGGCGGTGAGGATTTCATACGCGCTTTCGCTGTCAATTTCCTGCCCGTATTTCTTTACCAGTTTAGAATTGTTCACCAGTCCGTCAATTTCCGCCGATGTTAATACATCCATACGTGACCGTGGAGATACCAGCATGGTAGCGGCTAACGGGGTAGGAACACCTTTTTCATTCAGGCAGGTAATGAGCGCTTCACCAATACCTATCTGGGTTAGCAACTCATCTGTTTTATAGAAATCTGATAACGGGTAGTTCTCCGCCGTTTGCTTGATTGTTTTGCGGTCGTTGGCGGTAAAGGCGCGCAGGGCATGTTGTACTTTAAGACCCAGTTGTCCCAGCACGGAAGGAGGTACATCCATCGGGTTTTGGGTACAGAAGAAAATGCCGACGCCTTTTGAACGGATCAGTTTAATGATGGTGTCTATCTGTTTCAGCAAGGCGTCGCTGGCTTCATTGAAAATAAGATGCGCTTCATCAATGAACATCACCAGCTTGGGTTTGTCCAGGTCGCCTTCTTCCGGAAGGGTTGCGTATAATTCTGCCAGCAGGCTGAGCATGAAGGTGGAAAACAGTTTCGGACGATCCTGTATATCATTTACGCGCAGTATGGATATGATACCGCGGCCATCGTCGCTGACGCGCATCAGGTCATCTACTTCAAAAGATTTCTCTCCAAAAAACAATGCAGCGCCTTGTTGCTCCAGTTCAATCACTTTGCGCAGGATGGTGCCTGTCGAGGTAGTGGATATCTTTCCGTAATCCTTTTCCAGCGCTACTTTGCCCTCATCGCCGGCAAATTGCAATACTTTTTTAAAGTCTTTCAGATCCAGTAAAGGCAGTTTGTTATCATCGCAATATTTGAAAAGCATGGCTACAAGGCCAGCCTGCGTATCGTTCAGTTCCAGGATCTTCGACAGGAGGATGGGACCAAACTCGCTGACGGTAGCCCGTAAGCGCACGCCCTTTTCCTGGCTGAGGGATAACAGTTCTGATGGATAGGCCGCTGCACTCCAGCTGCCACCTATTTTCTGATAACGCTCCGCAATTTTCGGGTTGTCGCTGCCGGCGGCTGCAATGCCGCTCAGATCTCCTTTGATGTCCATCAACAATACCGGCACGCTGGCATCGCTGAGTCCTTCGGCGATCACCTGCAGCGTTTTGGTTTTACCGGTACCGGTGGCGCCAGCAATCAAACCATGACGGTTAAGTGTTTTGAGTGGCAGGAAAACATCCGCCCCGGTTACTACTTCGCCGTTCAGCATGGCACATCCCAGCTTGAAATGCTCGCCTTTAAAAGTATAGCCGCTTTTAATATATTCCAGAAATGCATCCTGATTGGGCATGACGTAATTTTTTTTATGAAGATAATAAAAAGCAACAAGCGGTTGAGCTTCAAATTATTATCCGTCTGTACATACCGATTATCGATCATTAATTATTGATAAACGATAAAATTATTTTGATTTTCGATAAAATGAAAATATCTTTGAGGTATTAAACAGGGCGTAACATGAAAATCAGTAAGTATCTTCTCCCGTTGAAAATCGTGCTGCTCATTTCTGTATTGATCAGTGTTTACATCACGATCTTTAATGGTGTTGCTTTTTTTCAATCACGTTTCAGTCCTGATACCCCCGGTTTAAAAGCAGCCGTTCTTCAAAATACCATACTGGGTTTATTGTACCTGGTAATGACCTGGTATCTTTTCAGGTTATTGATCGGCGCCGGGAGTGAAGATATTATCTCCCGTAAAAATCTTAGCGCGGTAAAAGGGATCCTGCTGGTATTATCGGGACTGCTGCTCACTAAAATCGTTTTTGCCTGGATAGCGGGCGACAGCATAAAGGTGTACAACAACCGGCTTTATTTCCGGCTGCTGAGCGTATTGGGCGCTTCCTGGGAACTGCTGATGGCTTTCATGGTGATCCTGGCGCTGGCCATCGTTTTCGAAAGGGCGGTGAGCCTGAAGGAAGAACAGGCGTTGACCATTTAATGATCTAAATAACAATATACAATGGGGATAATCGTCAATCTGGACGTGATGCTGGCAAAAAGGAAGATGTCGCTGACGGAGCTGAGTGTACAGGTGGGTATTACGATGGCAAATCTCAGTATACTAAAAAGTGGCAAAGCAAAGGCCATCCGGTTTTCCACACTGGAAGAGATCTGCCGGGTACTGGAATGCCAGCCGGGCGATATACTGGAATACAAAGAATAGATTGCTTTTTCATACATGATAGACAAAAAAAAATCTGCTATTCGTTAGCAGATTTTTTTATTTATAAGATAACAGAAGATGATCTACAGATCTTCTTCTCTTTCCAGCATCAGGATAGCAGCCTGTGGTACGATATAATAGGTTTCTTCCTCGTACACTACCGCGGTGGAACCACTGACCAGGAAAATAGCCAGGTCGCCTTCTTTCACCTGTAACGGAATATATTTTACTTTCTCTTCTTCAGGCTTCCAGGCCTCGTCATTGTCCACAGGCACAGGTATAGCATACCCCGGCCCCGTTTTAATAACATAGCCGCGTTGAACCTTTTCTTTTTCCTGAACCCCGGGAGGCAGGTATAATCCACTGCTGGTGCGCTCGTGGGGTGTAGCTGGCTTTATCAGCACGCGGTCGCCCACAACGATCAGTTTTTTCAATTTATTATCTGTTGTTATGTGTATAGCCATACAGGATTGCTATCAAATATAATGCAGCAGCCATAATTATGACAGACTGACAGTAATTTAAATACTGCTGAGTGAAAAAGTTTCACCTGCACGGATGCCTTTTTCGGTTTGTTGCAACACACAGCATTCATTTACCGGGTCGTGCTCGAAGTAAAGGATGTATTCTTTATCTGCAGCCTCCTGTAGAAAGCTCTTCTTTTCCTGCAATGTTTTCAGTGGAAACATGTCATACGCCATTACATAGGGGAGTGGTATATGACCAGTGGATGGCAACAGGTCGGCCATGTATATAATGGTTTTGCCCTTATAGCTGATCTGCGGCAGCATCATGGCATCGGTGTGCCCGTTGGCAAACCGGATGGAAATGTTATCAGTGAAGTTGACGCCTTCAAGATGATTAATAAATTTCAGTTGACCGCTTTCCTGGATGGGAAGGATATTCTCTTTCAGGAAAGATGCCTTCTCCCGGTCGTTGGGTTGTGTAGCCCATTTCCAGTGATCTTCATTACTCCAGTAGGTCGCATTTTTAAAAGCAGGCGCCAGCTGTTCGCCCTGGCGGATAATACTGCCGCCACAGTGATCGAAGTGCAGGTGGGTGAGGAACATATCGGTGATATCATCCCGGTGGAAACCATGTGCCGCCAACGATTTATCCAGGGTCGCATCTCCGTGCAGATAATAATGACTAAAGAATTTTGCATCCTGCTTATCGCCAATGCCGTTGTCTACCAGGATGAGGCGGTTGCCGTCTTCGATCAGCAGGCAACGCATGGCCCAGCTGCATAAATTGTTTTCATCTGCCGGATTCAGTTTATTCCAGATGGTTTTAGGCACTACGCCAAACATCGCGCCGCCATCCAGTTTAAAGAATCCTGTTTCTATGGTGTATAATTTCATTATCCTTGAATTTTGTTGGATAGTTCTATTTTGAAAGATACCTAATTCTGCGATAGCTGCTTTTGTTTGCGCAATGCGGAAATGATCCATATCAGTCCGATCACAAAAAATACCACCAGTGCCAGCACGGAATTCCGCATGTCTTCCGTGAGATCATCTATATAGGCAAACGAAAACATACCAATTACAATAGACAGTTTTTCGGTAACGTCATAATAGCTGAAGAAGGACGTAGTGTCCTCTGTTTCGGGCATCAGCTTGGCATAAGTAGACCGGCTGAGGGATTGGATACCGCCCATCACCAGTCCTACCGCAGTGGCCAGTAAATAAAAATGCATAGCCGTTTGCATTTTGTAACCGGCAATACAGATGCCTATCCAGAATATGACAACGGCAATCAATACACGTAAATTACCAAACCTTGTGGAAAGCCTGGCCATGCTCCATGCACCGGCAATAGCCACAATCTGGATAATCACCACGGTAACGATCAGCATTTCATCCGGAAGCTTCAGCACCTTGCCACCAAAGATGGTGGCGGCCATCATCACGGTTTGTACCCCCATACTGTAAAAGAAAAATCCACGCAGGAATCTTTTCAGCACCGGCAGTTGTTTTACCTGGGCATATACTTTTCGTAATTCCGTAAATCCTTCTGTGAATGCGTTAACTGTGTGTTTGGTGACCGCGGTGCTTTTGGGTAGGCGGGCAAAGGTGATCTGTGCAAAGCCAAACCACCAGATACCTACCAGCAGGAAGGTAAGCTGCACTGGCTGACTTTTACCCATGCCCATTTTGGGACCCAATACCACCAGGCCAAACCCCAGCAGTTGTAAAATCACGCTGCCTACATAGCCCATGCTGTAACCCCGGGCGCTGATACGGTCCCGGTCTTCCGGCGCTGCAATTTCAGGCAGGTAGGAGTTGTAAAATACGAGCCCGCCGCAATACCCGATCGTAGAAAGGATAAAGCAAATCACGCCCAGCAGGAGATGATCCCCGTCGAAAAAGTAGAGGGCGCAGCAGGAAAGTGCCCCCAGTATGGTAAAGAAGCGCAGGAAATTCTTTTTATTACCCCTGGTATCCGCAATAGACGACAGGATAGGAGAGGCAAGGGCTACCAGCAGGTAAGCGGCTGCCATAGAATAATTGTACAGTGCGGAGTTTACAAAGTTCATCCCGAGAAAGGAAACATGTTCACCTGTAACCGCTAAAAAATAGATAGGGAAAAAAGTAGTGGTGATAACGAGGTTGTACACGGAATTAGCCCAGTCGTACATGGCCCAGCCATTAATCACTTTCTTACTGGCAGTCTTCATATAGCTTTTAGCTTTTCACGAAGATAATATTCCCGGTGATTTTATCTTATTTATAATCCAGGATATGGATATGTTCGCGGCACATGAAGTATTCCTGTTCATCGTTGGAGCTTACAATAATCAGGCGGTTGCCGCCATATTCATTGATGAGTTGCTGGTATACGGCGATACCGGCGGCATCCAGGTTAGTACAGGGTTCATCCAGCAAAAGAACGGGGACATCAGACAGGATGGCGAGGGCCAGCTTGATACGCTGTTTCATCCCGGAAGAAAAGTTACGGAGTTGTTTGTTGGCGGCTTTTTCCAGTCCTACCAGCTGCATGGCAATGGCGGGGAGTGATTCCCGGCAGGAAGCTTTTGAACTGTTGATGGAACTGGATGATTTCTGTGAGGGTGAACTCTTCGATGAGTTCAAGATAAGGAGCAGCGATGGCGCAATACTGGAAAAACGCATCGGGAGCGATGGGTTTTTCCGGCGTGCTATAGGTAACGGCGCCTTCATTGTGTTGAATGGCGCCGCTGATTACCTGTAATAAAGTGGATTTCCCTGAACCATTGGGACCCAGTATGGCATAACGTTGTCCTTCACTAAAGGTGAGGGTTACCCGACGGAAAATCCAGTCGTAGTTAAAACGCTTACCTGTCTGGTTAAGAGATATCGTCATTGGTCCTGGAAGTATAGCCTCTCATGATGCCACGTCCTGATTCACGGATGAACGACAGGATTTCATCTCTTTCATCGGTAGCAGGAAATTCTGCTTCGATGATATTCACGGCTTTTGATAATTTATAACCTTTTACAAAGATGACACGGTAAATGTCCAGGATAGAGTTGATCTTTTCCAGGGAAAAACCTCTTCTCTTTAACCCTACGGAATTTACGCCCACATAGGAAAGTGGTTCACGTGCTGCTTTTACGAAAGGAGGCACATCTTTACGCACCATGGAACCGCCGGTTACAAATGCGTGATCGCCTACTTTACAGAATTGTTGAATGGCTACCATTCCAGCCAGTACCACGTGGTCGCCCACGGTAATGTGACCGGCAAGGGTAGTGTTATTTGAAAATACGCAGTAGTTGCCTACTTCGCAATCGTGTGCAATGTGGCTATATGCCATGATCAGGCAGTTATTCCCGATGGTGGTTTTCCATTTGTCTTTGGTACCGCGGTTGATCGTCACATATTCACGGATAGTGGTGTTGTCGCCGATTTCAACGGTAGTTTCTTCACCCGCAAATTTCAAATCCTGGGGGATGGCAGAAATAACAGCGCCTGGAAAAATACGGCAGTTTTTGCCGATGCGGGCTCCTTCCATAATAGTTACGTTGGAACCTATCCAGGTACCATCACCGATTTCTACGTTTTTATGTATAACGGTAAATGGATCAATTTTTACATTAGGCGCAACTTTGGCGTCCGGATGTATGTATGTAAGCGGGTGGATCATTGCTATTATTTGCCTTCTCTTGTTTTTATAATTTGTGCGATCATGTCGGCCTCAGTAGCTACTTTGTTGCCGATGAATACTGTCCCCCGCATTTCCACAAGTCCTCTTCTGATAGGACTCAGCAACTCCATTTTTAATATCATGGTGTCGCCCGGAACTACTTTCTGTTTGAATTTACAATTATCTATCTTCAGGAAATAGGTATCATAGTTTTCAGGATCAGGTACGCGGTTCAATGCAAGAATACCGCCTACCTGCGCCAGCGCTTCCAATTGCAGAACGCCCGGCATTACAGGATTTGAAGGGAAATGTCCCTGGAAGAAATGCTCGTTGAAGGTAACATTCTTGATACCTACCACTTTTTCTTCTCCCAGTTCAATGATCTTATCAACCAGCAGCATCGGGTAACGGTGCGGCAATGTTCTTTCAATACGTGGTGTATCAAATACAGGTGGCTGATTAGGATCGTAAACAGGTACGTCTTTATTATGTTTGTTCTTTTTGATATACGCTTTGATCGCACGGGCAAACTCCACGTTGGAGGAATGTCCCGGACGGTTGGCAATGATATGCGCATTGATCGGATATCCGATCAGGGCCAGATCACCCACCACGTCCAGCAGTTTGTGACGTGCCGGTTCGTTCGGGAAACGTAATTCTATATTGTTCAGGATACCTTCTTTCTGTACAGAAATGGTTTCCCGGTTAAATACCTTTGCTAAACGTTCCAGCTCCTCTTCGGTAACCGGCTTGTCCACTACCACAATCGCGTTGTTGATATCCCCGCCTTTAATGAGGTTCAGCGACAGCTGGTATTCCAGTTCATGCAGGAAGCAGAAGGTACGGCAGGGTGCAATCTCTGTTTTGAACTCTTCGATACCCTTCATTTTCGCGTGCTGGGTACCTAATACCGGTGAGTTGAAGTCGATAAGACAGGTAATGCGGTAATCCAGGGCCGGCATCGCCACCATTTCTACCTTTTTCTTCTCATCATAGTAAGTGATGTTGGTATCAATAGTATAGTATACTTTCTTGGCATCCTGGTTTTGCAGACCGGTTTTTTCTATCGCTTCAATAAACGCGTAGGCGCTTCCGTCCATGATAGGAATTTCGCCACCATCCAGTTCCACCAGTACGTTGTCTACACCGGTTCCTGCCAAAGCAGCCATAATGTGTTCTACGGTACTCACTCTGGCGCCGTTGTGCTCGAGCGTGGTGCTGCGGGTTGTTTCTACCACATAATCCACATCTGCTTTCACGATGGGTTGTCCCGGCAGGTCTACACGTTGAAACTTAATCCCATGCCCCGGCGTAGCCGGTTTAAGGGTCATATTAACATAGGCGCCTGTATGCAAGCCAATACCCGACAAGGTGATCTCACCTTTTAAGGTATGCTGGTATTGCAACTGTTGATTTTCCATAATAAGGTAACTAATATATAACTATTTAACCAGTAATCATTTATACACCTGCCCGCTCTTGCAGCAGTTGTTTAACCATCTCTTCCAGCTCCTTTACGCGCTTTTCAAGGTCCGGCAAATTTCTAAAAATTGCCTGACTTTTCAGCGAACTTTTATAATCATACGCCGGAGAGCCTGTCAGAGAGGTATTGGGTACTGTAATCGACTTGGATAAGCCGCTCTGTGCATTGATTTTGGTATTGTCGGCTATGTGGATATGACCAACCATCCCTACCTGGCCACCGATCACGCAGTTCTGGCCGATTTTGGTGCTGCCGGAAACCCCGGTTTGTGCCGCAATCACCGTATTAATGCCGATGTCCACATTATGTGCCACCTGGATCAGGTTATCCAGCTTCACACCCTTACGGATCACCGTACTACCCATGGTAGCGCGGTCGATAGTAGTGTTTGCGCCGATTTCCACATCATCGTGGATCACCACGTTGCCAATCTGGGGTACTTTTTTATAGGAACTATCCGGCTGAGGAGCAAATCCAAAGCCATCGCCGCCTATCACACAACCTGCATGCAGCATTACGCGGCTACCCACAATACAGTTGTCGTATACTTTTACGCCCGGATACAGGATGGAATCGTTATTAACGATCACATTATCACCCAGATATACGCCAGGGTATATTTTTACGTTGTTGCCCAGCACCACATTTTCACCCAGGTACGCAAAAGCACCCACAAACACGTTTTCCCCCATCTTCACAGATGCAGGAATGTAAGATGGCTGCTGAATACCGGATTTATTGCCGGTCAGGTACCTGTACTGCTCCAATAACAACGCAAAGCTGCTATAGGCATCCTTCACCCGGATCAGGGTCGATTTGATCGGACGCTCAATCACCAGGCTCTCATTCACGATCAGAATGGAGGCATTGGTGGTATATATGAATTCTTCATACTTAGGATTGGCAATGAAACTGAGCATGCCCTCGCCAGCTTCTTCAATCTTGGCGATGTTGCTCACCTTTACGTCCGGATTTCCCTCCAGCTTACCATCTAACATGGTAGCTAATTGTAATGCGCTAAACTGCATAGTTTAAAATTGTAATGTTTTCCAGGCTACACCGGATAGTATGAACTTATTTATTTAACATTTTATTCCTTATAAAACGTTGTTAGCCTGAATTTTTGGATGACAAATGTAGAATTTTTTTACCGGTATCGCCAGTGTATGGCTAATCAGTGCATTGTCGATGGAGGAAATGTCTTTTACAGTTCCATCTTTAAATAGGATATTGATCTTCTCGTCATTAACGTTATAAGCCCTTAACGAGGCCGCACCGGAAAAAACGAAGTAGTCCAGATCCGCTCCTTCAATCCCCCATTTTTGTCTGACCTGTTCCTTCAATAATAGTGCTGCACTTCCGTCAAACGCCTGATTACTTAACACAACCTTGAATAAGTTCCTGTCTATCAGCCACTTGCATAAAAGGGACAAAACCTTGTCCTCGTGTGTTGTCCAAACTTTAATCGCCCCCATAATATCATAGTCGTCCAGTTGGCAAAATAACTCCAGGCATTCCGGTCCGCATTCAAAATTGTTCTTTGTAATGGTATTGTACAGGAAATATGACAGGGCAGGAGAGCAAAACAGCTCCTTTCCCTCCTGTGCCAGCGCTTTAGCCCTGATCAGGATTTTTACCAGCATGTTTTCGGCGCTGAGCACCGTTTTATGCAGGTATACCTGCCAGTACATCAGCCGCCGGGCTATGATAAACTTCTCAATAGAATAAATTCCCTTTTCCTCTACCATCAGCTCCCCCTTATGTACAATCAGCATCTTGATAATGCGGTCGTACCCGATGGTGCCCTCGGCCACCCCGGTATAGAAGCTGTCGCGGTTCAGGTAGTCCATTCTGTCTACATCCAGCTGGCTCGACACCAGCTGATGCAGGAATTTTTTATGATAACGTCCATTGAAAATATCCAGTGTAAGGGACAGGGCGCCATCCATCTCCTTGTTCAATGCCTCCATCAGCCACTGGGAAATCTCTTCATGAGATACCCCTTCAATAATGCCATTCTCTAAAGCGTGGGAATAAGGCCCATGCCCTATGTCATGCAGTAAAATGGCCATTTTGGCCGCTACTTCCTCTTCCGGGGTAATGTCTGCCCCCTTGCTCCGGAGCTCCAGCAGCGCCATACTGATGAGGTGATAGGCGCCCATGCTATGATGAAACCGCGTATGCATAGCACCAGGATACACCAGGTGCGCCAAAGCCATCTGGTGTATGCGGCGGAGCCGCTGGTAATATGGATGTGAAATGAGGTTAAGAATCAACGGGTGATCTATGGTAATAAAGCCATACACCGGATCATTAACAATTTTTCGCTTGCGTTCGGTCATTGCATTTAATTATACGATTTCAGACGGGGGCGTCCGCGTCTGAATCCCTGGTGCCTGTATGCAAAACTACACCCGAAATTAATTATATGTAATTTTTTTACTTATAATGACGCGCGGCATCCACGATACCCCTATGACAGTTCAAAACAATTGGTAGGTTACAGGTAATTAAAGTTATGGATGCGAAGGTAAATAACTTTATCAGCCTGTTCACTTTTTCCTGCTATGATTTTACCGTGTTCAGCCCTTTTTAACATATAATTACCGGCAAATGATAGACGGGGAATGATATTTGCAAAAAATTAGGGGTAAATTCCTTTTTTTACCGGAACCTTAAATCTTATTATGAGTCAGATAAATATACTATGGGTAGATGATGAAATAGAGTCCCTGAAATCGCAGATTATCTTCCTGGAAAGCAAAGGCTACAAAGTTTCGGCCCTTACCAACGGATATGACGCACTCGAATTTTTGAAAGAACAGGTGGTAGATGTAGTATTACTGGACGAATCCATGCCAGGCATCACCGGACTGGAAACACTCGGTAAAATCAAGGAAATTGATCAGCAGATTCCCGTGGTAATGATTACCAAAAATGAAGCGGAAAATGTCATGGACGATGCTATCGGCTCCCAGATCACCGACTACCTTATCAAACCGGTAAATCCAAACCAGGTATTATTATCTCTCAAAAAAATAATTGATAACAAAAGACTGGTGGCCGAAAAAACCACTACCGCCTACCAGCAGGAATTCCGCAGCCTGTTTATGGCGCTGAGCTCCAACCCCGACTTTAACGAGTGGATGGACATTTACAAGAAACTGGTGTATTGGGAAATGGAAATGACAAAAACCAACAGCCCGGAAATGCTGGAAGTGTTCAATGCCCAGAAAACCGAGGCCAACAACGAGTTTTCCAAGTTCATCAGCCGTAATTACAGCGACTGGCTCCATCCAAAAACAAAAGAAGCCCCGGTGATGTCCCATACCCTGTTCCGCGATAAGGTAGTGCCTAACCTGGACCCCAACGTGCCCAACGTATTCCTGCTCATCGATAACCTGCGGTACGACCAGTGGAAGGCGATCCAGCCTATTTTCCAGGAATCGTTCCGGCTGGTGGAAGAAGAGTCTTTTTACAGCATTTTGCCTACCAGCACACAATACAGCCGTAATGCCATTTTTGCCGGCATGCTGCCCATAGATATTGAACACCGGTTTCCCCAGGAATGGAAGAACGACGATGAAGAAGGCGGGAAAAACCTGTATGAAGAGCATTTTTTTGCAGCCCAGCTGAAGCAGATGAAAATGGATCCCCGGTTTTCATACACCAAGGTGACCAATCACGCCGATGCCCAAACCATGCTCAATAATATCCATAACATGCTGGATTACCCGCTGAGCGTAATTGTATACAACTTCGTGGATATGCTCAGCCATGCCCGCACCGAAATGGAAGTGCTGAAGGAACTGGCCGGCGATGAAGCCTCTTACCGCTCTATCACTGCCAGCTGGTTTGAACACAGCCCGCTGCACCAGGCCCTGAAACGTATCAGCGATAAAAAAATAAACCTGATCATCGCCACAGACCATGGCAGCGTAAGGGTAAAAACACCTGTAAAGGTGATCGGAGATAAACAAACCACTACCAACCTGCGCTACAAACACGGCCGTAACCTGAACTATGAGCCGAAAGAAGTGCTGGCCTTCCGCGATCCCCGTGATGCCGGATTGCCAAAGCCCAACGTCAACTCTTCCTACATCTTTGCAAAAGGAGATGGGTATCTCTGTTATCCCAACAACTATAACTATTTTGTGAACTATTACCGGAATACCTTCCAGCACGGCGGTATTTCCCTGGAAGAAATGATTGTGCCTTTTGCCAGGATGGTAACAAAGTAACAACAGCTTTTTGCTATTTTTGCGACATGAATATCAAAATCACACCTAATAACCTGACTAAACTGGAAAAGATCTTCGACGAGGCCAAATATGTATTGCGCTTCGAAAAAGGTAGTTTCCTGTCCGGTTACTGCATCCTGGAACACAAGAAGGTGGTAGTGATCAACAAATTCCTGAACCTCGAAGGGCGTATCAATACGCTGATCGATATTTTAACGACGCTGCCGTTGGATGAAGAAGCGCTGACGGCAGAGTCGCATAAGCTCTATAAACAGATACAGGCCAGCAAACCGATCCCGGAAGCGGGGGAGGAAGAAGGCGGGGCTTCGGAAGAACACGCAGCAGAATAGGCAAAAACAGACAAATGATGTTGGGATGAAAGTTACATTCTTAGGTACAGGTACGTCGCAGGGAGTTCCGGTTATAGCTTGTGGTTGCGAAGTTTGCACCTCGGCCGATAAAAAAAATAAACGCTTACGCAGCAGTATTATGATCTCGGCGCCCGCCGGTAATATCGTAGTAGATACCACCCCGGATTTCCGCTACCAGATGCTGCGCGAAAAAGTCGGGCACCTGGAGGCAGTACTCATCACCCACTCCCATAAAGATCATATCGCCGGCATGGACGATATCCGCGCCTTTAACTATTTTCAGAAAAGCGCCATTAATATATACGCCACCGAGTTCTCGCAAAGTGTGATCAAACGTGAGTTTGCCTATGCTTTTTCTGATTTTAAATACCCTGGCATCCCGGAAATAAACCTGCAGACCATTGCCGCCGATCCTTTCGATGTAAACGGACTAACGATTACACCGGTACATGTCATGCATCATCAGATGCCCGTGCTGGGCTTCCGCATCCATGATTTCACCTATATCACCGACGCCAACTACATTGCGCCGGAGGAAAAAGAAAAGATCCGTGGTTCTAAGATCCTCGTACTGAACGCCCTGCGCCGCGAAAAGCACATTTCTCATTTTACCCTGGAAGAAGCCATCGCGCTGGGAAAAGAGCTGGAAGTGCCGGAAGTATACCTCACCCATATCAGCCATCAGCTCGGGCTGCATGAAGCGGTATCAGCAGAGCTGCCTGCGGGTACCCACCTAGCCTACGACGGCCTTAGCCTCGAAATTTAGAGGCGTTTTATTTCTGTTAACAAAACACTGTATACATAATCCTAGCTTGGTCAAAAATTGTTGTTGACCCATGTGGAAATCATTTGTCCGCGAATATCTGCGGTTTTCCCGGAAAGAGCGGCTAGGCATATTAACGCTGGCGTTGCTCATGATATTAACCAGCTATATCCCCGACCTGGTTTTTTATTTTCAGCGTACGCCCGTTGCCGGTAGTGATAACCTGAAAGCGGCCGTAACGGCCTTTGAAGCCAGGCTGGCAGCAGTGGAGAAAGAACCGGCTTTTACCCGGCGGAGTAATGCACACACAGATAGCCTGTTTTACTTCGATCCCAACACGTTGCCGGCAAGTGGCTGGCAGCAGCTGGGTGTAAGCGAACGCACCGCTGTTACTATTGGTAAGTACCTGGCCAGGGGCGGGTATTTCAGGACGCCGGCTGATCTGGGCAAGATATATGGGTTGCCTCCCGTCTTATGCACACAGCTGATACCTTATGTGCGCATTGCGGGTAAGGAAAATAACCGGTTTTCCGGGAGATATGGTCCGCGGAGCGGACCCGGAAATAAAAACTATGGCAGGGAATCATACTACGGGGACAGCGTTGCCCTGCATGAAAGATTTAAAAAAGGACGTCACTATTACCGGGACAGCACATTTGCCAGGTATGATACGTCGTTTACCCGTTATCGTAAGAAAGCCCCGGCTGCACCTATTGATATTAACACAGCAGACAGCATCGTTTGGCAGTCGCTGCCGGGCATCGGAGCGGGCTTCGCGCGGCGGATTATTGCCTTCCGTGAGCGGCTGGGAGGTTTTTATGCCGTGGAACAGGTGGCGGAATGTTATGGCTTACCCGACTCCACATTTCAAAAAATTCAACCGTTCTTACAGATAGGTAGCAGTTCTCTAAAAAAACTAGACCTCAACCTCACAGATGAAAAATCTTTGGCAGCTCACCCATACATACGCTATAAACTGGCCCGTCTCATTGTGCAGTACCGCAGTAGCCACGCGGGTTTCAGGGCAGTATCGGACCTCCGCAACCTGCCGTTGGTGGATGAGATTATTTATCGTAAAATTGAACATTACATTGAGATCAAATATTAAAGCCACACGTTTATGAACTTTGCGCCTACGGAGATGCAACAACAGATTGCACAAATGATCCGGGATTTCGGGAAAACACATATTCAGCCTCACGTGATGGAATGGGACGAGCAGCAGGAGTTCCCGGTACATATATTCAAACAGCTCGGGGAACTGGGATTGATGGGCGTACTGGTGCCCCAGGAGTACGGTGGCAGCGGGTTGGGATACCTGGAATATGTAACCGTGGTGAGTGAAATTTCACGCATCTGCGGGGCGATCGGGCTAAGCGTGGCAGCCCATAATTCGTTGTGTACCGGTCATACGATGCAGTTTGCCAATGAAGCGCAAAAACAGCGTTACCTGCCTAAGCTGGCTACAGGTGAATGGATCGGCGCCTGGGGGCTCACGGAGCCTAACACCGGTTCCGATGCCATGAATATGAAATGCGTGGCTAAAAAAGACGGCAACGACTGGGTGCTGAATGGCACCAAGTGCTGGATTACCCACGGGAAAAGCTGCGATGTGGCGGTAGTAATAGTCCGTACCGGCGACGTGCGCGACAGTCATGGTATGAGCGCTTTCATTGTGGAAAAGGGTACTCCCGGCTTCAGTGGAGGCAAGAAAGAAAACAAACTGGGCATGCGGGCCTCCGAAACTGCGGAAATGGTATTCGACAATTGCCGCATTCCTGCAGATAATATGCTGGGCGCAGAAGGCGACGGCTTTATCCAGTCCATGAAAGTATTGGACGGGGGCCGGATTTCCATTGCCGCATTATCGCTTGGCATTGCCAAAGGCGCTATGGACGCTGCCCTGAAATACTCAAAGGAACGGTACCAGTTCGACCAGCCCATCTCTAATTTCCAGGGCGTGTCCTTTAAACTGGCGGATATGGCCACAGAAATAGCTGCTGCAGAATTGCTCACCATGCAGGCGGCAGATATGAAAAACCGCAAGGTAAAAATGACCCAGCAGGCAGCTATGGCTAAATATTATGCGTCGGAAGTGGCCGTGCGGGTTGCCAACGATGCCGTACAGATTTTTGGCGGTTATGGCTATACAAAGGACTTCCCGGTGGAAAAATTTTATCGAGATGCAAAATTATGTACCATCGGGGAGGGAACTTCAGAGATCCAAAAGATTGTAATTGCCCGGGAAGCCCTGAGATAGAATAACGATTTTGCAATTGATACTGATTCTATTGAGATAGCAGGATTTTTATAATTTATGAAAAGAGTATTTATAAGCCGTTCATCATTTTTTCAAAATAATTGAATATTACCCCTTTAGTGTTATTGAATATTGCAAAAGGAACGTTAAATTTGGGTTAATTCATCACTCTTTACCGTTTATCAACCTTAACACACAAAATCAAGAAAGATTTGAAACACTTTTACGCAATGAAAAGCACCCTGTAATACGGGTGCTTTTCTATACCGGGTCTGAACTGGTTTATCCCGTATAAAGATGCTTAGTAAAAATGTGAAGCCTGTAATCCACGTTATGATTCTTCTTTAATTCAGTAGTTCTACTGATACCTGTAATATTTATCCCTATTACTTTTACAGCTGAAATATTCCTTAATTGTTATGTTCTCCAAAAGTCTTAAGTGGGCCACACGTATCGTGTTGGGCCTGGTAGTGATCGTATTAACGGCATACGGCGTTTTTACTTTTCTCTTCCATCAGCATGCCAGCAAAAAATATACAGTTACAGTAAGAAACATTCCCATCCCCACCGATTCAGCTACTATTGCGGAGGGCCGGCACCTCTATGAAATAAAGGGTTGCGGCGAATGCCACGGGACAGACCTGCGCGGAAAAATGGTGGTGGATGACCCGGCTATCGGCCGTATTGCGGGTAATAATATCACCTATGGCCTGGGAGGGTTGCCGGAAAGCTATGATAACACCGACTGGCTAAAGGCATTGCGGCACGGTTTAAACACCGCAAATAAGCCATTATTGCTGATGCCTTCAGAGGAGTTCACCCGAATGGATGATCACGATATTGCGGCTATAATTGCGTTTTGCAGGGCACAGCCAAAAGTAGATGCGCCTTCCATTCCCATAAAAATAGGACCGATGGGAAAAGTCCTGTCTGTAATGGGTAAAATACCCTTGTTCCCCGTGGAAAAAATAGATCATCACCGGGAACAGCCTAACCAGGTGGCAAAGGCGGCAACAAAAGAGTACGGCCAGTACCTGGCGGTTTCCTGCACTGGTTGCCACAAGCCTACATTGACCGGCGGCGATAACCCGGTACCGGGCGCTGTGCCGGTAGCCAATATCACCTCTACCGGGAACCTCGGAAAATGGAGCCAAAACGATTTTATTACCACGCTGCGTACCGGTAAAACGCCGGAAGGAAAGCAGCTGCTGGTAAAAGATATGCCGTGGAATATGACTGCACAGTACACGGATGAAGAGTTAACCGCGTTGTATCTTTATCTCAGAAGCCTCTAAAAAAGAAGAAGGGCTTTCCGGGGAAATACCTCCGGAAAGCCCTTCTTCACTGTATTTTAAACTACTTTTTATCTTTGTTGAAGAAATCGGACACTTTATCCTTTGCTTCTTCGGCCCAATCCTCCGCTTTATC
This sequence comes from Chitinophaga sp. W3I9, assembly GCF_050434025.1. Taxonomy (NCBI): domain Bacteria; kingdom Pseudomonadati; phylum Bacteroidota; class Chitinophagia; order Chitinophagales; family Chitinophagaceae; genus Chitinophaga; species Chitinophaga sp. W3I9. The sequence goes on along the minus strand of NZ_JBNPWC010000001.1, from coordinate 98,840 downwards.
TTTCACGTTATCCAGAAAATCACCTGCCTGATCCATCAGACCAGCCTTTTTTCCTTCGGCTTTATCCGACATGCCTGCAAACCAGTTATCAACTGTACCGGCAATAAACGGAGGTAATTTGCCCTTCACATATTCTTTGATCACATCGATGGACTGTGCGGCCTGTTCGGCGGTAAGTCCGGCTTTTTCCTGTAATTGCTGAATGAGTTCCTGCATAAATAGCGTTTTATAGTTAGCGATAGTATTGCTGTTAACGGATTACCGGAACAGTTATGCCACTTTCAGTTTAATGAGGGTCGACTGCTCCAGTTTTGCCTGTGCATATTCCCTGGTAAGATGAAAGTGTGTTTCATTGGCAGACGGCAGTTCATACATCGCATCGCTCAGTACCACCTCACAGATGGAGCGTAAACCACGCGCACCCAGTTTGTATTCCATCGCTTTGTCCACGATATAATCTATTGCTTCTTCTTCTATCTGTAAATCGATATTTTCTACCTTGAAAAGTTTCTTGTATTGCTTTACCAGCGCGTTTTTAGGCTCAGTAAGGATCAGTTTCAGGGTATCTCTGTCGAGCGAGTTGAGATAGGTAACCACTGGTAAACGGCCCAGTAATTCAGGAATCAGACCAAAGGATTTCAGGTCCTGGGAGTTGATATAACGCAGGATCTGTTTTCTGTTTTCCTCTTCTTTTTCCTTGTTTACGGTAAAACCGATAGAGTGGGTCTGTACCCTTCTGCTGATGATTCTTTCCACGCCGTCAAATGCACCACCGCAGATAAAGAGAATATTCTGCGTGTTCAGCTTGATCAGTTTCTGTTCAGGATGTTTACGGCCGCCCTGCGGAGGTACCAGTACTTCGGTGCCTTCCAGTAATTTCAGGAGACCTTGTTGAACGCCTTCGCCGCTTACATCGCGGGTAATGGACGGGTTATCATTTTTACGGGCAATTTTATCGATCTCATCGATGTAAACAATGCCACGTTCAGCAGCTTCCACGTCGTAGTTACATACCTGTAACAGGCGGCTGAGGATACTTTCCACGTCTTCACCCACGTAGCCCGCTTCTGTGAATACGGTCGCATCCACAATAGCAAAGGGAACGTTTAATTGTTTGGCGATGGATTTAGCCAGCAAGGTTTTACCCGTACCGGTTTCGCCCACCATGATGATGTTGGATTTTTCAATCTCTACTTCGTCATCACCAATCTGCTGGTTAAGTCTTTTATAGTGGTTGTATACAGCTACTGCCAGTATTTTCTTTGCATCATCCTGGCCAATTACATATTCGTCCAGGAATTTCTTCATGTCAATTGGTTTAGACACTTTGGGTGCAAAGTTGGGGGCTACGGCTGCAGCTGCTTTTTTGCCGGGGGTGAATAACTCCTGGTCAATTATCTCCTGTGCGTTGGCTACACAGTTTTCACAGATGTGTCCTTCAGCGCCTGCAATCAGTATCTGCACTTCTTCTTTGGAGCGGCTGCAAAAGGAGCATCGGATTTTAGATTCTTTCATTTCGGAATAGATTATTTTTCTACGAAACTATCATTGCCTGCACTGTTATTGCAGGGTTACAAATTTACACTAAATAGCCGAAAGCGTAAGTCTTAATAGAGTAAAGCTTATCATCTCACAAAACAAAAGCTATTGTAGCGAAGATAATAGCGTTTTTTAATATGTATCGCTGTAATCTTCGCTACAATAGCTTATTTATGCCTGGTGCTTTAAGCTTTACTGAGGTGTTTCCAGGTTTTTCTTTGGATTTTTCTGGAGTACGTCATCAATGATGCCGTATTCTTTTGCTTCATCCGCAGTCAGCCAGTAGTCACGGTCAGAATCTTTTTCCACTTTTTTGAGTGGCTGTCCGCAATGGCCGGCAATGATTTCGTTGAGTTCCTTTTTCAGTTTCACGAACTCACGTGCAGTGATTTCGATGTCTGAAGTCTGGCCTTCTGCACCGCCATGAGGCTGGTGAATCATTACACGTGCATGTTTCAGCGCGGTACGTTTTCCTTTTGTACCTGCTACCAGCAGTACAGCGCCGAAAGAGGCCGCCATACCGGTACAGATAGTAGCTACGTCAGGAGAAATGATCTGCATAGTATCATAAATACCCAGGCCGGCGTAAACGCTTCCTCCCGGGCTATTGATGTACATCTGTATATCACGGTTACGGTCGGAAGACTCAAGGAACAACAGCTGCGCAGTAATCACGTTTGCTACGTAGTCGTTCACGGGATCTCCCAGGAAAATAATACGATCAGCCATCAACCTGGAGAAAACGTCCATCTGGGTCATATTCATCTGGCGTTCTTCAAGGATATAAGGAGTCAGACTGTTGATCTGGTGGCTTTTGGTGTAACTGTCTACTACCAGGCTGCTGATTCCCCGATGCTGGATGGCATATTTTCTGAATTCATTATTAATGTTCATGATGGTGATGTTTATGAGGTAAATTAACAAAATCTTCTGCTTTGATTTCCTCTTCTTTCACGTTCACCTTAGCCTCAGCCCAGTCAAATAACTTGGCAGTGATCATTTCACGGTAAGTCTGGTCTACAAATTTCTCATCCTGTAACAGGCGATCCAGGTAGCTGTCTAACCATTCTGCTCCATCAGCAGCGGCGCCGCCATAGTAGCCTAATACTTTTTGTTTGGCATTTTCCTTCAGATCTTCGAAAGAAACTTCCAGTTTATTTTCTTTAACCAGTTTATCGCTGATGAGTGTCCAACGTAATTGATGGTCAAAACTAGGGAATTCTTTTTCCGCTTCTTCCGCAGTTTTTGGCTTTTCACCGCCTACCTGCAGCCAGCGTTTGAGGAAATCCTTTGGCAATTCAATCGGCGTTTCGTGTACCAGTACTTCAAACAGGTCGTTGTGAAGGTGGTTGCGGCTTTCAGAATCCCAGTATTTGCCGATTTCTTCTTTCAGTTTAGCGCGGAAAGCTTCTTCAGTAGTGATTTCTTCTCCCGGATAAACTTCTTTGAAGAACTCTTCATTCAGTTCTCTTTTCTCAATCAAACCAACTTTCGTGATGGTCAGTTTGAAATATTTGTTTGCTGCTTCCTTGTCGCCTGCTTCAAAGCCCAGATCTTTCAGGATCCAGCCCAAACGCTGCTCGTCAAAGGAAGTAGCCAGTTGGAATACAATGCTGTCTTCATTCTTTTTACCCTGCAGCTCAGCCTGGATAGCCGGTGCAAAGTATTTAACCAGTAAGGCGTTTTCTTTTACGATACCGCCTTCCACTACATTACCTTTTTCGTCAGACTCTTCGAATTTAACGTTAATCACGTTATCTTCTGAAGTAATTGTTTCAGGTTCTGTTGTTTTTCCACCTTTCAGCTGTAAACGCTGTACTTCATCGTTCACCATTTCGTCGGTAACGGTTACTTTATATTTTGTAAGGGTGGTTTTGTTATCTTCCAGGGGAGTAACGCTGAAGCTGGGTTTCAGCCCCACTTCAAATTCGAAGGCATAATCAGCAGGCTTGTTGAAATCCAGGTCTTTTGCCTGTTTTTCCAGGGACAGCGGCTGGCCGAAGATCTCCAGTTTCTCTGTCTGCACATAACCCATTAATTCTCTCTCAACAGTTTTCAGAATTTCGTCGCCAAAGATAGCCTGACCGTGCATCTTCTTAACCATACCTGCAGGTACCATTCCTTTACGGAAGCCTGGTATGTTCGCATTTTTGCTGAATTGCTTTACTGCTTTGTCAAAATTAGGAAGGTAGTCTTCCTGGCTCACTTTCACAGTGATCTTATCGTTCAATAAACCAATGTTTTCTCTCGTAACGGTTGCCATAATTGAATTGTATAAAGTGTTCTTTAAGAAGCAATAATGATTCCTTGTTTATTTTTCTGCCATGAAGTCACAACGGCAAGTAGGAATGGCAGGAAACTATTTTTGAATAAAATCAGGTGAAACTGTGTCTGAATAAGACAGGAGTGACAATGAAAGTGAGGGAGAGCATAGCATTATCACGTTGCCATATTGACGCATTGCCACATAATATTATATGTGCGGATGAAGGGACTCGAACCCCCATGCCTCGCGGCACCAGATCCTAAGTCTGGCATGTCTACCAATTTCATCACATCCGCAATAAATAAAAAGAACTTACTCTTCCCAGTGTTCAACCGGCCCGGAAACCCTATCCGGCTATACATGACAAGAGCCCCTTTTTAACTCAAAAAGGATTGCAAAGGTATTATTTTTTGCGAATTAACAAAATCATTTATATAGAGAAACATTCCCCTGTTTCTACCCCTAAATTTTAAAAAATCAGAATTAAGCTGTTAAATTGGTGAGCAATTACTGTAAAAGTCTATCTGATGGCTATGGCTAAAACCTTTTTTGAAGAACTCAACAGCGCAAACGCTACCGGTGTAGCCTATAAGAATATCAACCTGAAAAAGGCGGCGCTGGCCTATTTTGCCAATACCGGCAACGCCACTATCGCCGATCTGTGCAAAGAGCTCAACCTCAGCACACCCAAAGTTACCAACCTGGTGAATGACCTTATTGTCGACGGCCTCGTAATGGACTATGGCAAAATAGAATCCACCGGCGGCCGTAAACCCAACCTGTACGGACTGGTACCGGATTCCGCCTTCTTCATCGGGGTGGATGTAAAACAGGATCACCTCAACCTGGGCCTGTCGAACCTCCACAAAAACCTGGTCACCACCGTGGAAGGACTCCCCTACGAACTGGATAATACCAAAGCTTCCCTGGAACAGTTGTGCCTCCTGATCAACAACTTTATTGACGGCCTCACCGTTCCCAAAGAAAAGATCCTCGGCATCGGTATCAATATCCAGGGACGCATCAATTACGCCACTGGCTACAACTACAGCCTTTTCTATTTCGACGATGAACCCCTCAGCAAAGTTATTGCCGCCAAAGTAGGCATCCGCGTTTTCCTGGAAAATGACTCACGGGCAATGGCCTACGGAGAATTTTGCTCGGACCTGGTAAATGGCGAACGTAACGTGCTGTTCCTCAACCTCGACTATGGTATAGGTATGGGCGTACTCATCAACGGGGAGCTATACTACGGTAAATCCGGCTACAGCGGCGAGGTAGGGCATATCCCGATGTTCGACAATGAAATCATCTGCCACTGCGGGAAAAAAGGATGCCTGGAAACAGAAGCCTCCGGATGGGCGCTGGTGAATATGTTCCGGCAAAAGCTCGCCGCAGGTTCTTCCTCTATGCTGAGCCGCACGCATCAATCCCCCGAAGATATCCACCTGCACGATATTATAGATGCAGCCAACAACGACGATATGCTGGCCATAGAACTTATTGCCAAAGTAGGAGAGAACCTGGGTCGCGGCGTTGCCCTGCTCATGAACATCTTCAACCCCGAACTCGTCATACTTGGCGGCGCCCTGGCTGCTACACAGGACCACATCCGCCTGCCCATAAAAAGCGCTATGAAAAAATATTCCCTCAGCCTGGTAAGCAACGATTCCAAACTGAAAATGTCGAGGCTCGGTGAAAGCGCCGGTATCATCGGCGCCTGCCTGCTGGTAAGAAATAAGGTGTTGATAAGTTAGTTTTTGCCTAACTTTAGGAGCTACCCAAATTCCATTTTCTTACCCTAAAAAGATTGTTATGTCCACCACATTAACACCTTATCTCACTTTTGGAACTAATTGCCGCGAAGCCATGAACTTTTACAAAGACATCTTCGGAGGAGAATTGTTTATCATGACAATGGGCGAGGCGCCTGAAAGCGAAAACGTACCCGCTGCGTCCAAAGACCTGGTGATGCATGCGTTTTTGAAAACATCTTCTTTCGAGCTCATGGCCTCTGATGGCATGGGAGGCCAGGCGCCCAAAAATGGTGACAACGTTACGCTGGCGCTGGGCACTGAATCAAACGAAGAATCAGAAAAATTATTCAATGCGTTATCCGCCGGAGGGAAAGTTACGATGCCCCTGGCAGAAACCTTCTGGGCGCACCGCTTTGGCATGTTAACCGATAAATATGGTTTCCCCTGGATGGTGAGCTTTAACAAGCCCATGTAAAAGGACAAAGATCTTTTTTCAGCTGTTTACCTGCTGCAGTTTGTGCAGAAAGTAAACAGCTGAATTATTATTTCTTCTTCCTGAAAAAAGAAAATAATCCTCCTCCTCTCAGTTCATTTTTTTTCTCTGCCGCAGGCCTGAATTCCGGATCATTCGCCACAATCAGGTCAATGATTTTTTTGCAGGTACCGGGGTCATCTTTTGCTTCATAAGCCAGCGCCATCGTATATCTTACGGCAGACGCCTCTGTATCCCATGCCCAGTTGTTGCCGGCATAAATATTCAAACACTGCGTGGCATATGCCAGGCACTCGTCATATTCTTTCTCTCCCAAATATGCCTCTGCAAGAAAAGCGTATACCCCAAACCGGTAGTTGGGGGCATTGTCTGCAGCATCGCCGTTAGACATAATCTGCAGCGTATGCAGCAGATCAGTAATCGCGGCTTTGTAGCGGCCAAGCTTTAACGCAGCCTTTCCACGGAAGTAATAGATCTTCATTTGCGAAATCACCGGCAGTTTGGTGATGCCGCCAATGGAAATGCGGTTGTTGATAGCGCCAATACAATGTTCATACTGGGCATTATCAAAATACAGGTACATCAGGTTGAAATAGGCGTCACTGTCATCCGGTTTTTCCACCAGGTGCGTTTCCAGCGCCAGTATGCGTTCAGACAAATCATCGGCGCTGTTGGTACGGATAAATGCGCGGCCGGTTTTAATACGGTCAATGTTATACGTAATGGTTTCCCGGTCGTAGTCATCCAGTTCCTGCATATCCTTTGCAATCCAGGTATTGTATTCCGCCAGTATTTTTTCATAGAGATCCAATGCTTCGGCATGTTTCTCTAACGTACACAGGTCGTCGATCATTCGTTCATGGATAGACACATAGTACATCAGCGGCAATACTTCTGTGAAATTTTCCAGGATGGTATGGCGGTCGGCGATGGCCTCGGCCAGCTTACCCATGCTGTGATACGCATCAGCCCTGGATTCCAGCTGTTCCCAGAAGGGCGACATATTGTAACCGATGGTGTGTACATGCGCTGCTTCCACAAAAATGCCGCCTTCATACAAGGCAATGCCATAGTTGTTACAGCACATGGCAAAATGATGAGGATGGCCTGCATAAGAGTTGCCTGAATTTTCATACCAGTAGGCATGATAGATATCAAATGCTTTTTTATACAGGAAGCGCTTCAGCGCGGTGGACGCCTGTTTTACGCCGTTGTCTTTTTCCAGTTGAATAATTTCACTGAAGATAACACCCGCTGCGTACCAGTCGTACGGAATGTGATGCTCCACATCCGGCCAGCTTTCGGGGAATTGCCCGTTCACTTTATAGCTCGTGAAATACCACCTCACCATGCTGAACGGATAAGGTTTTATGGCCATCGACTTTTCATACCAGGGCAATGCCTCCTGGTAACTGCCAATGTTGAAGAACGCCGTAGCGGTATAATGATAGAAGTAGGCTTCGTCGGGGTACTCAGCAATAAAGTGTTTGCCGGTGGAAATCTGTTCCAGGGTACCTTCGTCATCATCATCTCCAAAAAACTGCTGCCAGAATTCGGTAGTGCCTTTGCAGAACTCCCTTGCCAGTGCAGCATTCCGCACGCCATCCGCAAGCAGTTGCTGGATATGCCGGAGCAAACGCAGCATGTCTTCCTGTGTATTTTCTCCTGCCGTGATCATGATCTGCAGCATGCTGGCCGCAAAATCATAATCCGCCATATCCAGTGCGAACCAGGTGGTAGAGAGCAGGCGGTTGTTAAACACCGTACATTCAAAGGCCTGTTTGTAGTATTCCAGGGCGGCGGGCCTGTTTTCCGTGTGATAATATACATCGCCGATACGGGTAAAACACTGGAATCGCGCCACATTCAGCTGTGGCAGATCGTCGGCGTACAGTGATTCATATACCTGGAGGTTGCGGTGCATATCTGCCAGGGCCTTTTCGGTTTCATTTTTCAGCACCCATACCTGGAAACGGTACAGTAATGCTTTGGTAGTCAGTTCTTCATCGCCGCCGGCAATGAGGATATCACAATCGCCGATCGTTTCATCTCCTTTGTCTGCCATCACATTGGCGCCCATATAGGCGCGGTGTACACGGGCCTGCACATGTGCGGGGTCAATGGTCAGCACCTGGCTGAATGCCTCGTAAGCCTCGTTGTACATAGCGGTGGCCAGGTCGCGGTTATCAGTGGCCTTGGCGTTTTCCAGCTGGGATAAGCCCAGTAGTTGCCAGCCCCGGGCCTCGCCGGGGTTATCCTGCAGGTATATTTCCAGTTTGGTAATTGCTTCAGTATATGCCTGTTCATTATACAGCCTTTCCAGTTCGTCAAAATGCATATGCGCTTTATTAGGACATGTAATTTATTAATATTGGTGGAGGATGATAAATATTTTCTGGTAGTTTCCTCCCGAATATATATATTTAAAGACCATTTATTATCAGCCAGAAACATTCAAATCCTTTGCCATGAAAGCAATAGCAGTATTGTTATTACTCCTGTGTAATACAGTTGTAAACGCGCAGGAGTGCGATTGCAGGAAGAAATTTGACAGCGTACAGGTCTATCTGAGGAAGAATTATGCAGGGTTTATCGACAAAGTAACCCCGGTTACGGAGCAGGCTTATACTGCCATGCTGGCAAAACTACGGTTACAGGCGGCTACCATCAAGGGCGCCACGCATTGTCTCCTGCTGGTAAACCGCTACCTGCGCTTCTTCAAAGACCAGCATCTCGCCCTGCACATTGGCTACACGCCCCTCAGAGAAAAAATCACCCTCACCCCACAGCAGCTGGATTTGCTACAGAAACAGCCCGTAAGCGGTGTGGCTGGTATTTACCAGGCCGACTCCCTCTATAAAGTGGCCCTGGTAAAGAACCTGCGGGGATTGCGCACTTACGCCGGCGTAATCATGGAATCAGCCTCGCCGGATTGGAAACCCGGAGACGTATTGTTTGAACTGGCCGCTACCGGGCCGGATAAATTTGATATGATCAGCTACGCCGCGCAGGAAGTGAACTTTGATACCCTCACCATCGGAAAACAACGCGATGGCCTGTCTGCATTGGGTTGGCAGAAACCCGCTGCGGCATCGCCGCAGCAATTCACGGGCGTGAAGAAGAGTGACAATGCACCGGCGGAAATACCCGCCTTCGCCGATATGACGGCGCCTTTCTTTTTCCGGCAAATAAACGACAGCACCGGTTATCTGCGTATAAGCAGCTTTGACGCGGTGTCCTATCCGGCCGCCGATTCTGTGCTGAATGCCAGCGACGAGTACCTGCGGAGAAACCCCAACCTGGTCATTGATGTACGCAACAACGGCGCGGGCGCTGATAAACTGATTGAACGCCTGCGGCCCTTGCTGTATACCCAACCTGTAAGGATTACCGGGGCCGACTTTTATGCTACACCGGATAACATTGCTGCATGGCGCCATACCCTGGACGAACAAACCGGAAAACTACCCGGCGAATATGTAGAGCAGATCCGCACTGTAATTGAACAGGGTAGTGGTTTGCAAGGCCGGCTGGTAAGTATGGGGCCGGATGAAAACATGATCCTGCCGGCTCCTTTGCCAGCTCCGGCAAAAGTAGCGGTGCTCATTAATGGCCGGTGCAGCAATACCGCAGAACAGTTTTTACTGGAAGCGGTACAAAGTCAGAAAGTGAAGCTCATGGGAGCTCACACGGCAGGGGCGCTGGATTACTCTAATATAGCCAGGGTAAGGTTTTCAGCGCCTGATTTTTCAATAGACTATCCCGTTACCCGCTCCCGCAGGATTGCTGCAGGGCAGGGTATTGACAATAAAGGCATTCAGCCAGCGGTGAAAGTAAATTTCCATTCGGCAGGATGGCTCGAAGAAGTAGTGAAACAATTTTAATGCAGGAGTCGTTAAGATCCGGTTAACACTTGAACATAATTTAAAACCCACCTTTGAGGTATAAGCATATGCGTGAGCATATAAGGGTTTAAAAATAGTAACAATGGTAGAAAAGCTGCCTCACAATTCTTTGTGAGGCTTTTTCATTAAAATAATTTTTGCTGTAAAAGACGACCCAGTATATGTGTCAGCTCATGAAGACTGTTAGGTTTCGTCAGGAAATAAGAGGCCCCCAGTTCACGGGTTTCTTTTTTATCGGATTCATGTGAAGACGTTGAATAGATCACCACAGGGATGTGTTTTAAATGCTCCTGCTGCCGTATTTCTGCAAGAAACTGTTTCCCGTCTACCCTGGGCATATTCAGGTCCAGGAAGATAAGATCCGGCGCCAGGTTATTATTCAGCTTAAGTAGTGCGTCTTCTCCGTTGATAGCTTCATGGTAAATAATATCCGGTGCCAGCTCCTTTAATACTTCACCAAATATCATTCTGTCATCTATATCATCGTCAATTAAAAGTACTGAGGTATATTTACAACTATCGGGCATATATCGTTTTGGAATAGAGACAAATCTAAGATTTTGTTGTTATTTTATTATCATATAATTAGTTTTAGTGGTACTGTTTGGAATGAAATGTGTTAAAACCCGTTGGAAGCACAGTTTGCAGAATGGTGCCCCTGTAAAAAATAAACAAGCTCAGGCAAATGAAGAAATACTTTATGCAGCTCCCTCTTCCCAGGAAGCTGATGTTAGTTGCTGTAATACCGCTGGCGTGTCTCGTATATTTTGGTATAGCCGTATTCAATAAACAGAGTGAAGATATAGATACTATTGATAACCTGGTGCAGAAAATTACTGCTGCCACCACTATCATGAAAGTGGCCGATGAAATTCATATGGAACGCAGGAACAGCGTAAACTATGTGCTGCAAACCGGAAGCCTGAACGACCTGCTCACCCAACGCGCCAAAACCGATCTGGCCATCGATGCGGTGAAAGGCAGGTTGCTGGCCAGCGACAGCCGCTTCTTCCAATATTCACTGTTAAATACACTCCCTAAAAAGAGAAAAGATATTGATAGTAAAAGCATGCCGCAACGGGAGGTGCTGGACTACTATTCCAACCTTATTTTCCGCCTGAACAACCTGGCCAACACCAATACCCCGGATATTCCGGTATTAAAAGCCGTTCAGCAGGATATGAACGCGCAATACCTGCTGGCGCAAATGGCAGCTTACCAAGGAATGATCCGCATGGATATTTACTATTTCATGCTGAAAAAAGAAGTGTGGCCGGAAGATTTTGCCCGCATAGAAAATAATGCCGACATGTTTGCAGCCCTGCGTGCAGAACTGGTAGACAAAGCTTCTCCCGCCGTGTCAAAGGATTATCTTAAAACGGAATCCTCCAATGAAATGGTTATCACGAACGATTTTATTAAAAGCACCATCGCCTCCCGTAAAATTGATACCCTGTTTAATGCAGACTCCTGGTGGGACAATTCCACCCTGGCCGTGGATCAGCTGAAACTGCTGCAGCGCGCCGTAATGGATAAAGTAGGCAGGGACGCAAAAATTATCTCCAAAAAAGAAAATGATCTGAAAACCCGCTACCTGCTTGTATTGGTAGGTATCATAGTGTTGGTGGTGATATTTATTTCCTTTACTATTAAAGGCATCACCGACAGCCTGGAACTGCTGCAGGCAGCGGCTGTAAATATCGCGAAAGGGGTACCCGGATCGGCGCCCGAAGTACACACAAAAGATGCTATCGGAAGCCTGGGGCGTTCTTTTACAGTTATTGACCAAACCAGCCAGGAACTGGCCACTGCGGCCGACAGCATCGGCAAAGGCAATTTTAATATTGATGTAAAACCCCGCAGCGAAAATGATGTACTTGGCCATGCAATAGTGCAGATGGCCGCAGACCTGAAAACATTCCGCTATCATGCCGATCAGAAAATATGGATACAAACAGGGATTAACCGCCTTACCGAAACGTTGCTGGGTGAAAAGGACATGGAGGTACTGAGTAAAGATGCATTAACAGATGTGATACAATACATCGGCGCACAAACAGGTGTGCTGTACATCCGGTACTCCGGTGAACTTCGTTTATCCGCTGAATACGCACTGTCGCCGGCCCATCCGGCCCCCCGGGTGGTTGAAGTAGGGAAAACCTTACTCGGACAAAGCGTGTTACAAAAGGAACCATTATATATCCGCGAAGCGCCGGATGATTTCCTGCATATCGCCGGCGCTGCAGCCGCCGCACAACCTGGTCACGTGCTCATTATCCCGCTGATCCATGCAGGTGTTACGGAGGGCGTAGTAGAACTAGGTTCCCTGTTCCCTTTTAAAGAAAATGTGATCGACTTTGCCCAGCAGGCTGCTGTGAAAATCGCCATTGCCCTGCAAAGTACCCGGAGCCGCACCCGCCTGCAGGAACTGCTGGAGGAAACGCAGGCGCAGGCAGAAGAACTGCAAACACAACACACCGAACTCGAAAGCCTGAACGTAGAACTGGAAGCCCAAACACAAAAGCTCCAGGTGTCTGAAGAAGAACTGAAAGTACAACAGGAAGAACTGATGCAGTCGAACGCTGAACTGGAAGAAAGAAGCCGCCTCCTCGAAGAAAAAAACCAGATCATCGTGGAACGGAACCTGGATATCCATAAAAAAGCAGAAGAGCTGGCACTCAGTACCCGCTACAAATCAGAGTTCCTGGCTAATATGTCGCATGAACTGCGCACACCGCTGAATTCTATCTTATTGTTATCAAGGCTCCTCTCTGAAAATCACGACACCAATCTTAACGGCGACCAGATCGAATATGCACAGGTGATCAATAGCTCCGGAAAAGGGCTGCTCACGCTGATAGACGAAATACTCGACCTCTCGAAAATAGAATCCGGCAAAATGGAACTGGAATTCAGCCAGGTATCCATTGCCGATATCAGTTCCAATATGCAGGCGTTGTTTGAACCAATGGCTAAAGAAAAAGGATTGCAGCTGTTGATACATAAAGACGCTGCGGTGCCGGCCAGTATTGAAACAGATCAGTTGAGACTGGAACAGATCCTCAAAAACCTGTTGTCCAATGCCCTGAAATTTACCGCCAGGGGATTTGTCCGCATGGAAATACTGGAAGGAGAAACACCCGAAACGATCCGCTTTGCAGTAAAAGATACCGGCATCGGTATACCGGCGGAAAAGCAACAGGTGATTTTTGAAGCTTTCCAGCAGGCTGATGGATCTACCCGGAGGAAATACGGCGGCACCGGTCTGGGGCTGTCTATCAGCCGGGAACTGGCCAAGCTGCTCGGCGGACATATTTCGGTGAGCAGTACCAACAATGAAGGAAGTGAATTCGTCATTACGATCCCGGTGGTTCGTAAAACGGGAGTACCCGTAAGCCAACCTTTCGTACTGCAGTCACCGGTAGTGGTAGAAACAGCCGCCGGTCCGAAACAGAGATACCTGTCGCCCACCGTTCCGGAAGACGTTTACGACGACCGTGGCCTCATTGAAAACGGCGATTCCGTAATACTCATCGTGGAAGACGATACGCATTTTGCGAAGGCATTGCTAGACTTTACCCATGCAAGAGGATATAAAGGAATTGTATCTGTACGCGGTGATGAAGCCGCAGAACTGGCACGCATCTACAAACCGCTGGGTATCCTGCTGGATATCCAGCTGCCCATAAAAGACGGCTGGCAGGTAATGGAAGAACTGAAAAGCGATCCGGCCACCAGGCCGATACCGGTACATATCATGTCTTCCATGGAAGCAAAAAAAGAAAGCCTGCTGAAAGGTGCGGTCGACTTTATCAGCAAGCCGGTAGACGTGCAAAGCATGCAACTGATCTTTGAAAAGATGGAGTTTGTATTGCAACGGTCTACCAAAAAAGTACTGATCCTGGAAGAAAATGCGAAGCACGCCAAAGCGCTGGCCTATTTCCTCAGTAACTACCACGTAAGTTCTGAAATCAGCAATACCGTGGAAGATGGCGTATCGCTGCTGCAACAGCAAGATGTGGACTGTGTAATCCTTGATATGGGAATTCCTGACCAGCGGGCTTATCAGGCGCTGGAAATGGTGAAAGAAATAAAGGGACTGGAAAATCTTCCTATTATCATTTTTACCGGTAAAAGTTTATCAAAGGCAGAAGAACAACGGATCCGGCAGTATGCTGATTCCATCGTGGTAAAAACGGCGCATTCCTATCAGCGTATGCTGGACGAAGTATCCCTGTTCCTGCACCTGGTATCTGAAAACGCGCCAGCTGCACAGGGTGGAAGTGGGAAGATGGGCGTATTGAATGAAGTGCTGAAAGACAAAACCGTGTTGGTAGCAGATGATGATGTACGCAATATTTTCTCTTTAACAAAAGCACTGGAAAAACACCAGATGAAAGTACTGTCTGCTATCGACGGTAACGAAGCGCTGCAGCAGCTGAAAGAGCACCCGGTAGACGTAGTGCTGATGGACATGATGATGCCGGAAATGGACGGCTATGATGCCATTGCGGCTATCCGCAAACAACCGGGACTCAAAGGGTTGCCAGTGATTGCCGTTACCGCCAAAGCGATGATGGGCGACCGGGAAAAATGCCTGCAGGCGGGGGCCTCTGATTATATTTCCAAACCAGTGGATATAGATCAGTTGCTATCCTTATTACGGGTATGGTTATACGATAAAGCCATGAAATAACTTTTATGGAACAGAAACAGGTATTAATTGTAGATGATGATGCACGCAATATCTTTGCGTTAAAGGCAGTATTGCGATCCAGGAATATCCTATGCGTGGCTGTTGGCACCGGTGCGGAAGCATTACGGGTATTATCGCCGGAGCATGCAATCGGCGCTGTGTTGATGGATATCATGATGCCGGATATGGATGGCTATGAAACGATTTCCGCCATCCGCGCCATGCCCTGGAACAGCCGCCTGCCGCTGATCGCCGTTACTGCAAAAGCAATGGTAGGCGATCGTGAAAAATGCCTGGAAGCAGGCGCCGATAATTATATTTCCAAACCAATTGATGTAGATGAGCTACTGTTGCAGCTACAACAATATTTATCTGAGCAAACGTGAGCAGGAACCCGATAAGTGAACAGGAAGTGTTGCTGTTACTGAATGACGTACTGGAAAGGTATGGGTATGATTTCACAGAGTATGCGCCCGCCTCTATTAACCGGCGGGTAAACCATCTGTACCAGGTAGACCGCTTTCCCAGTTTTGCCGAATACCGCTACCGTATTATTTCCGATCCGGCATACGCATTACGTTTTGTGGAAGAAATAACGGTAAATGTAACGGAGATGTTCAGGGACCCTTCTTTCTACCAGGCATTGCGTACCCAGGTATTGCCGGTGCTGGCCACCTATCCGTCTATCCGGGTATGGCATGCCGGCTGCTCCACCGGGGAGGAGGTATATTCCTTTGCCATCCTGCTCAAAGAAGCGAAACTGCTGCACAAGGCAGTGATCTATGCTACCGATATCAATGCAGGCGTATTGGAAAAGGGACGCAAAGGAATGTTCCGGCTTTCACAAATGCAGCAGTATTCCCGCAACTACATGGAGGCCGGTGGCCGGGAAGATTTCTCTTCCTATTATACGGCCAATTATGAATATGCCAAGTTCCGGGAAGACCTCGGGGAAAAAATCATTTTTTCCCCGCATAACCTGGTAACAGATGGCTCATTTAATGAATTCCAGTTGATCATCTGCCGCAATGTATTGATCTACTTTAATAAAAAACTACAGGACAGGGTATTAACGTTATTCAGTGACAGTTTGGAGCAGCTGGGCTTCCTGGCACTGGGAAGTAAGGAAACACTTAACTTTACCAGCGTGACCGGTAAATTTAAACAACTGGAAAACCGGGAGAAGATCTGGCGGAAGGTGCAGCTGTAATAACAAAATAAGAGGCATATGACTACAGCACCGTATTTAATTGTAATAGGCGGTTCTGCCGGGGGATTGCAACCTATCCTGACATTGTTACCAGGACTTGTTGCTTCACTTCCTGCAGCCATTTTAATTGTATTGCACCGCCAAAGCCATTATGAGTCGGTATTAACGGAGTTATTGTCTGGTAAATCCATCCTGCCGGTCAGAGAAGCTGGTGAAAAAGAACCCCTGCTACCGGCCACCATCTACATCGCGCCGGCAGATTACCATTTACTGATAGAATCGGATCATACCTTTTCCCTGGATGATTCGGAGAAAGTGAATTTCAGCCGACCAAGTATTGACGTTACCTTTACTTCCGCGGCGCTGGCCTATGGCAGTAAAATGACTGCCATACTGCTTTCCGGCGCCAACACAGATGGCACCGAAGGACTGAAAGATGTACACGAGGCAGGAGGCACCACCGCCGTGCAGGACCCGGCTACAGCAGATGTGGATTACATGCCAAGGCAAGCCATCCTCCAGGCGCCCGTTGACGCTATACTGCAGCCACAGGAAATGGCTGCCTTCATAAACCGAATGGCAGAGGTATGATTATTGAGCTGTCATTGTTTAAAAGTTTAAAAGAATAACATTGGGCCGCTTTCCACCCGTTGCCCACCTGTTATAACGAGTATGTCGTATGATCTTAATTGTAGATGATAAGCCGGAAAATATACTGTCTATCAGGAAAACCCTCGAACTATACCAGTTCGAAGTGGATACCGCGCTATCCGGGGAAGAAGCCCTGAAGAAAATACTCAAACACAGCTACACGCTCATCATCCTGGATGTGCAAATGCCCAGCATGGACGGCTTTGAAGTGGCGGAAGCACTGTCGGGGCACAGTAAAGCGAAAGACATTCCGATTATATTCCTCTCTGCCGTGAATAAAGACAAACGGTTTATTGTAAAAGGATATGATTCCGGCGGTATCGACTATATCACCAAGCCGGTAGACCCGGATATCCTCCTGATGAAAGTAAAGACATTCTCCCGCCTTTATCAGCAATCGCAGGAACTGAAGCAAATGCATCAGTCGCTCAAAGAAGAAGTAGAGGTAAGAAAACTCGCACAGGAAGCATTGATAGCACACCAGCAACAGGTAAATGATATGCTGGAACAGAAAGTAAGGGAAAGGACAGAAGAACTGAGAGAGATTAATAAATCGCTGGAAGCCAGCAACCACGATCTGCAACAGTTTGCATCCGTCGCTTCCCATGACCTGAAAGAACCCCTGCGGAAAATTCAGCTTTTCGGCGCTATTTTAAGAGATAAGTTTCTGCATACAGACCCTAACGCCCTTTCCTATATGGAAAGGATTGTAGGCTCCTCAGAACGAATGGCAAGGCTCATCAACGACCTGTTGAACTATTCCCGTTTATCCGGGGCAAGCATAAACGAAGTTACCGATTTCAATAAAATCATCCAGGAGATCCTGGTCGACCTGGAGCTGATGATCGTTGAACGGGATGCGGTCATTACTGTGGAGAAAATGCCTCAGATTGAAGCTGTGCCGGGGCAAATACGCCAGGTGTTTCAAAACATCATCAGCAACGCGTTGAAGTTTTCACGGAAAGATATACCTCCTCAGATACATATTACCGCAGATGTTGTAACGGATCTAAACCCCGACAGTGCCAGCTTTGAAGGCGGGCATTACTGCCGCATTATTATCCGCGATAATGGAATCGGGTTCAATGAAAAATATCTGTCCAAGATATTTACCATCTTCCAGCGCCTCCACACTTCGGAACTTTATGAGGGCACCGGCATCGGGCTGGCTATTGCCAAAAAAGTGATTGATAAACACGGCGGACTTATCACCGCCAGGAGCAGGGAAGGGGAGGGCGCTACCTTCATCATCGTATTACCCCTGAAACAAACCAGGCCTGTGGCAGCTGGCTTAACTGATGTACTGGCCTGATCGCCGGCTACAGCCATAAAAAAAAGCCCGACACATTGTGTCAGGCTTTACGGGTGGAGGATAACGGGCTCGAACCGTTCACCTCAAACATGCCATGCTTGCGCTCTACCAGATGAGCTAATCCCCCGTTTATTGCTTTCTTCGGGATGCAAAAATATATTTTTTCCTGTAAACACCAACATTTTATAAAAAATCTTTGAAAATTCCTTCCACGGTTTCTTTCAGATCTTTTAACAGCAAGGGTTTCCGGAGTAATTTAATTACCATGGGATTCGCGTTGGTACGGGTAATATCCCCATAATCAAGGGAAGAAGACACCATTACGATATGACATTGGGACTTAATCTTACTGGGATAAGAATCAAATGCCTGGAGAAATTCAAAGCCATCCATTTCCGGCATCTGGATATCCAGCAGGATAACAGTGGGCGGAATTTTAGGCAAGGCAATATTGGAAGACAGGAATTCCAGTGCCTTATTGGCATTTGCAAATGAAATCACCGTTCTGCTGATTTGTTGAAATCCGATCAACTTCTCATGCAGCAACAAATCAATTTCATTGTCATCAATCAATATGACTCGCAGGTCAGGTATCGAATTCATTTCTGTTGGGGATGGTAATTTCAAATTGGGTGCCCTCGCCATATTTGGACTCCACATTAATGGTACCGCCTATTTTACTCAATGCTTCCTTTACAATATACAAGCCAATACCACTGCCCGGTTTATTATTGTTCTTGGACCGGAAGAACATCTTGAAAATATTGTTCAGATGCTCGCTTAAAATGCCGATCCCGTTATCACGTATACAGATAGTTGCTTTGTGTGGCTCTACTTTAACCGCCAGGTTAACCATCGGGTTTGTTTCCTCCGGCTTCTGGTATTTAACAGCATTTGAAATAAGATTGTTCAAAATAACACTGATCCTGAAGGTATCCCCCCTGAAATCTACAGCCTGGTCCACACTGGTTTGAAAGCGGATCTGGGTGTTCTGCGGTTTAAACGCAGTGATACAATCGTTCAGCAGGGTATTGAAGTCAATTCTCTCATATTCTATCTCCAGGCGGGAATTACGGTAATACTCAATGATCTTCTGGATAAAATCATCCAGCTTTAACACACAGGTTTCTACCATGTTTATATAACCATTGGGATCTACCACAGAATTATCCAGCCTGGACAGATTGATAATTCCCAGCACAGACATCAGCGGTGAACGTAAATCATGCGAAGTGGAATAAATAAACCGGTTAAGTTCATCGTTCGTTTTTTCCAGCTCTTCTATCTTTTCCCGGAGTTGCTTTCGTGTGCGGTATATTTCGTAGGCGTTGTTAATGGTTTTGTGCAGCTCATGCTCATCCCAGGGCTTCTTGATATAGGAGTAGATGTGGCCTTTGTTAATGGCGTCAATAATATCTTCCACATCCGTATAACCGGTCAGCAAAATTCGCATGGGGTCGGGCAGGATATCCTTTATTTCATTGAAGAACTCCACACCCGTGGCTACCGGCATTTTCTGATCGGCGATGATAATATGCACCATGATCTCCTTCAGCAGCAGTTTGCCTTCCTGCGCAGAAGTAGCGGTGTAGATTTCATAACTTCTGCGAAAGCTTGCTTTAAACGCGTTCAGGTTATGAATCTCATCATCTATGTATAATATTCTTATGCGGTTTTCTTTCATTGAAGGGCCTTATGGTTATTAGGATAAATGATTTGCGATACTAAGAGGTAAATATATAATAAATTCCGCTCCTTCACCCGGCGCCGAGTTCACAACAATCTTCCCTTTATGCTTCTCAATGATACTGAATACGATAGATAACCCCAGCCCCGTACCTTCCCCCACATCTTTGGTGGTGAAAAACGGATCAAAGATCTTTTCCCGCACCGCTTCCGACATGCCAATACCGGTATCTTTAATGGTAATAACAATGAAGCTGTTCTCCTGCCTGGTGGTAATGGAGATGAATTCATTGTGATGCTCCTTCTTGCTTTTGATAGCATTCAGCGCATTGCTGAAAATGTTCATGAACACCTGGTTTATTTTACCGGCGTAACATTCAATCTTCGGCAAGCCTGCATAATCCTTTATGATGTTCACATAAGGCGGTATGGCATTACGAAGCAGTACCAGCGTGGAGTCCAGTCCCTCGTGGATGTCAATGGATTTTACCTCGCTTTCATCGAGCCGGCTGAAAGTACGCAACCCCTTCACAATTTCGGCGGTGCGTGAAGCGCCGTCTTCTATACCCTTGATAAGCGAGGAAATTTCTTCGTGGATGTAGTCAATATCAATTTCTTTCTTGAACAGGGCAATATCCGCCAGCGATTTGGATATATCTGTGCTCACAGGTAATTCATCATAGCGGTTTAACAGCTCCCTCAGATCAGCGATATCCAGTTTCAACGGTTTGATATTGGATGTAACAAAGTTGATCGGGTTATTGATTTCATGCGCGATACCGGCCGTCAGCTGACCAAGCGATGCCATTTTCTCTTTTTCCACCAGCCGGGTTTGTGCATCTTTCAGGTTAGTTAAGGCCATGTTCAGTTCCAGGTTGGTAGCCTGCAGGTCTTCAGTTCTGTCCTTTACTTTACTTTCCAGTATGATGTTTTGTTCCCTTACCAGTCTTTCATTTTCCTGGGAAATAGCCAGGGCCATCTGCTGCGATGCTTCTTTTTCCGCCTTGAACACATTGATCTTATGGGCCAGTGCAAACGACAGCAGCAGTACTTCCACGCCGGAACCAATCTGCAGCGCATAGTAGGTAAAGTTGTTATACGGCAGGATATTGAAATTGCGCAGTACAAAAACGAAAATACTGATGAGGAATATTGACCATGCCAACAGGAAGAAACGGGCTGCGTTCACTCCCTTCATACTGATACGGTAGGCAACAACAAAGGCCATCACCGCGGCGAGGAAAGCATCCAGCTGCACAAGTATCTGCGCATAATTATACATATCCAGGAAGGTAGGTATAAAGCAAAGCATGTACAGTACAATCACGGCATTCATCAGCTTATGTCCCAGCGGGTAGTTTACCTTGGTAGACAGGAACTGCTGGATAAACACCAGCGCCGTAAGCCCGTTGAACACCGGCACCAGCACCGTGGCGTGCATAGCCAGCCATGGACTGTTGGGATACAGGAAACGGAAGGAATAACCCTGCAGCGTTACCTGGGTAAGCCCTACGCATATAATATAACTCACGTAGATGAGATAGCTGTTGTCACGGGTAGATATGTAAATAAAGAGATTATAAAAAGCCATGGCCAGGATAACGCCCACGTATATACCAAAAATCAGCTCCCGTTTGTTGTTCTTTTCAAAGATGCTTTCCGGGGTGCCCAGGTAAATCGGCAGCTGTAGCTGTTCTCCTGCCTTTACTTTCAGATAGAACTGGCGGGTTTCATTCGGTAGCAGCCGTATAGGGAAATGATAATTCTGGTGGTCATATCCCCGGTTTTTGTAAGCGGTAAACTCCCCCAGCCGGGTTTGCCTGATAGTGCCATCCGGCAACAGTTCGTATAGCGTGATGTCATCTATAATAGGATATTCCACCTCCAGCAGCAGCTTCTCCGCTTTCGACTGGTTATTGATGGAAAACCTTGCCCATTGGGTATATGGCGTGATCTGCAGGTTGGGTACGTCCTGCCCGGAAGCCTTGAATGCCTGCATGGGAGCCGAGGCAATAGTGAGCGTGTCTGCCTTATCAGTGTATAGCTCAAGATAACCACCTATCTGTAACAGCGATTTGCTGTTTTTAAACACAACAGGTTGTGCCGTTACATGAAACAGGACTAACAGGGTAAAGATTGACCATAAACCAACAATCTTGGACAGCATCACGAAAATAGATTAGTATCAGGCTTGAATTTATATGTTTTTTTCAGAAATACCGGCCCCGATTAATTGTTTTAAGGGGTAAAGTGGGCGTGTGTAGGGATCCGGAGGCTGTAGTTTACCTCGTAGGAACCCTTTGGGCCCACTTCTATTTTAGATTGCATTGGATTTTCACGCAGATCTGAAATCAGTAATTTCTCCTTGGGATCGGCATGTGGCAGCTCGTAGCAATCGTTGATCACCATAGCGGTGGCCAGGAAGTCGTCTTTCGGATAAAAGAACGTACCGTTATTCCCCAGTGATTCATCTATAACAAAACCTACACGTTTCCCTACCCGGGTGGTGATGGGTGCGCATAACACGTGATAGGTGTCTATCGGTAACTGTGCGCCCAATACAACACCTACTCTTGCCAGTACCTGGCTGCCGATTCCCATCCCGGCCACTTCTTTGGAATTCCACATTCCACAGATCTCCGCACTGCCTTTTTTTACATATGAATATATTTTCGGATCGTATTTGCCTATCGCCGTTTCAATGGGCAGTGGTAACACGCCGTCAGCAATCTGCACACGTGCCCCACCATATGTTTTGGTACGAGTATCGTCCTCCACTATGATCACTATTGTATTTTCATGTTGCATCCAGTCAGCGCTGCCGGATGTTACCTGGGCAATACCAAAATAAATTTCCAGCAACTTGAGGTGACCGGTATAAAATCTCATGCAAGCCTCAGGATCATCTGGAGCCCTAAATACCCTTACATTAATCATGACATTGCGGAATAGCGCTTATACAAGGCATAAGTATGTTAAACAATCAACTGCTCAAAATCTATGTAATACCTGCCTGAACTCTTTAACTGATCCAGGGCGATACGACGGCAGGTGTCGGCAACCAGGGCTCCTCCCAGTACAACTGAAGAGGCCAGCTGGGGCCATGTGGTAATAGTTTTACCAATCTCACCCAGGGAGAATTTCATCCTGTCAGATGCTTTGTCCAGCGCCAGCATGGGACTGAAGATGGGCAGCTTCTCGGCATCCGTTAAACCCTTTAAGGTATCAATATTCACCTCCGGTATCAAACCGTGCATAAGCGGCCGGTCTGGTTCAAGATCAAACCGCTCAATATCTATCATGCCCCTGTCGTTCATTTCCATAACAACCGGTATTTTCAGCGCTTTTGCCTTTATTCTGCTTAATATCTTAATATCAACGCCATCACATTCCTCCACAAAAATATCCAGCACGCCACCGCCGGTAAAGAAGTCATCCATATTGGCTTCTGTCATGCCATCCTGGTAAATGCTCACTTTAATAAACGGATCCAGCTCCGCAATTTCACGGGCGGCTATCACCACTTTCGGCAACTGTATATTGTGCACACCACAACGGATCCTGTTCATGTTGGTCAGCTCCAGCCGGTCGAAGTCCGCCAGCCGCAGTTCGCCACAGATACGCTCCATGACCAGCGTTAATGCGATCGATTGCCCAACGGATAAGCCGACAATGCCGATCTTCTTTTTTGACAATACCGCAATTTCTTCCGCAGTAATTTTATGCTGGTTCCTGCTGGTACGTAACTCAATAAACTCCGCTTCATTTACCAGGTGCACCAGCTGGTCATTCCAGGGATAGTATACCCACACGCCATATTTTTTCGGGGGAAATACCACCAAGATGTGCCTGTACTTTTTCCTCGTATTCCTCTGCAGTCAAGCGTTTGGTAGGATTCCTGATTTTCATCAGCTCCTTTAACTGAGAGTCGATATGATCGTTGATGCGTAGGTGCGGATGGGTTTCCAGAAGGGTCTCGAAGGACTGAAGGTCTTGTGCGCGCTTCAAATCATAAAAAACAGGCTTGTAGTCATTGCTCTTATCCTGTTGTTTCCTGAGGTACTCTTGTATCATGTTTCCTGCTTTATCGAGGTTGGACCAGGATTGCTTGCACTGAATGACGCTAAATTATCGTGTGTAAAGCAATTCCTGTTGCTCTTTAGTATTCGCTTAAAATATTAATTATATCTGATCGGTTATTACGTTGGCGCATTGGCGGGTTAATGAACAGGTTCCTTTGTTTGCCTGCCAGGCCCGGGATAAATATATCTGGCAATCACACAATTAATTGCAACTTTTCATTACAAAAATGATATGAATGTAAGGTAAAATAGTAATTTAATATGAAAACAAAGTAAAAGTTTCCCTTTATTTTGATATTAAATCATCGTTTTTATACTTTTACCTTAGTTTTAATATTAGTTTTCATCTCTCTCCACCAACGAGATTTGGTTTAATATTTGCGGCATTCCCGGCCTGACTCGATCTTTATTACTCAATAATATATTTAAATAATAAAACATGGATAAGAGAGAATTTCTCAAGCTTACCAGTCTTGCAGGCGCCGCCATCCTGAGCGGGCCATTGAGCAGCCTGGCTACTTCTTCTGTATCCGGCCAGCCGGCCTTTGCCGATCCTAAAGCCCCCTTTGTTCTACCTGCGTTGCCTTACGCATATGACGCCCTTGAGCCTCATATCGACAAGCTCACTATGGAAATTCACCACGATAAGCACCACGCTGCCTATGTGAAGAACCTGAATGATAACCTCGCCGGTACAGCGTTTGCAACACTGTCGCTCGAAGAAATCATGAACAAAGTGACGGACAAAGATAAAGCCATTCGCAATAACGGTGGCGGACATTATAATCACTCCCTCTTCTGGACATTATTGTCTCCCACAAAAAAGACGCCTTCTGATAAGCTGAAATCAGCCATCACCAGCGCTTTCGGCAGCTGGGAAGCATTCCAGACAAAATTCAATGATGCCGCAAAAACTGTTTTCGGCTCCGGCTGGGCATGGCTCATCGTAACCCCGGATAAGAAACTGGCTGTCATCAATACACCTAACCAGGACAATCCACTGATGCATAATATTGTGAAAGATAAGGGCACCCCCATCCTGGCGCTCGACGTATGGGAACACGCCTACTACCTGAAACATCAGAACAAACGCCCGGAATACATTGACGCTTTCTGGAATGCCGTTAACTGGGATGAGGTGGAGAAACGTTATAAAGCAGCGGTGTAATCGCCTCCGGCGCGGATTTTATCTTAGCTCAGGATTACGCTGATTATACTGATTAGCTGGATTTTTACTTTTTTTGATTTTTTTTGATTTTTTTGATTTTCTTAAAATAATAATTAAGGGAGATAAAAGCGAGTATATCCGCTTCTATCTCCCTTAATCCTTTATAAAATCAAAAGTAAAAAATCAAAGTAATCAGTATAATCAGCGTAATCCTGAGCCAAGACAAAATCCGCTATTTCCGCTTCAGGAACACGAAGCCGTTCTTCTCACCAATCACCTCCAGGTTAGGGTGGCGCCGGTAAGGCTCACTATCCGTAATACGGCAAATGAAGTAGGCGGGCTTGTCGATCCGGCCATTCAGGAGCCAGTCTTCGTTGTAATAGTTTTTATTGGAATGTGGCAGCTCTCTTGAATAGTAATGCTGCGCATAACTGTGGTATCCCAACGCTTTCACATATACGTCTTTCCCTTGCAGGGAAATGAAATAGTCTATGGCAGCGCGTTGTGAATAGGCTTCTATCTTGGGCACAAAATGTACTACTGTTACCTGTATCACCAATATGGAACTGATAAACAAACACATCAATCCTTTGCTGATCTTCCGGCGTATCAGTAATACACTGCTTATAATAACAAGTATAATATAACCCGCGCCATATCCGGCTTCTGCTACCGACCAGGGCACGGCTGCCTGCAGGTTGGCTACCGCGAATTTATCACCGATGTACGGGATCAGCATGTCTTTGTAAACACCTACCAGTGGCAATACTGCAATTGCCAATCCGAGCACAATACCGATGAAAAGTATCAGGGCAATATTCCAGCCACGCAGCCGCTGCTTTCCTTCGGAGAGCAGGTATACCTGCCAGGCCGCAAGAAAAGACAGTGGGAAATAACACAGCGAAGAATAATGTACAATCTTTGTTTTTACAATAGAGAAAAGGATCAGTACTACCCAGAATAACACCCACATCCATACTTTGAAATCCTTCAGTTCAATGGCGGCAGGAGTGGAGTAGATCGTTTTTTTCCTGCTTTGTAAATAGGTGAAAAGAAACGTGCTCGCCGGAAAACAGCCTATCAGCAATACAATCCAGTGATAATAGAAAGGGCCGCCATGACCGGCATCTTCCGTAGTAAGCAGGCGGATCTGGTAAGCCACAAATTCATTGACAAACCACCAGCCATGCGCTGCAATCTCATATCCAAACCACAACAGCGTGGTAATACAGGCAAACAAGGCAATTAAACCAAGGTGGGAAAACCGGATGCTGATCTTTCCTTTATTCCAGATCCAGTATATCAACAGGCACAATAAAGCTACCAGTATGGCTACCGGTCCTTTGGTCAATACAGCCAGTCCGAGGAATAAGCCACTGAGAATGGCCATACGGAAAGGTTTATGGTTATACCCGATGCGATAGGCAAAGTAAATAGAAAGGAAGATGAAGAAATTGAATGTAGGATCTATGATACCTGACTTAAAATAAAAATGCGGTAACCAGGAGCCCGCATATACCAGCGCCCACCAGAAACCGAATCTTTCATCCACTGTTTTTTTACCGATGGCAAATAAACTGATCAGTGTGGCAATGCCGATGATAGCATTAGGAAAACGGGCAGCAAAATCATTTACCCCAAAAAGGTGCATACTTCCCGCCTGCATCCATATAAATAAGGGTGGTTTTTCCCAGAAAGGACGAAAATCGATCTGCACCTGGCTGTAGTTGTGGCTTACAATCATTTCGCGTGCTGCTTCCGCAAAGTTGATTTCATCCCAGTCGAATAAATGTACGGCCCCAAGAAAAGGTATAAATAGTAAAGCGGCCACCAGGGCAATCAATAGGTATTTCATTGAAAGTATTTAAAAAATTGGATTACGAACGGTCAGCTTGTGACCGTTCGTAATGATGCCTTGCTATGTAGTGGCATTGGCCTGTAAAAGCGCCTCTGCACATACTTCCGGCGACGACCTGGTGTCCCGGAAACTGAAAAGTCCATACACGATGACAGTACTTAAAGTTCCCACAATGCTGCCAGCATATACATCTATAAAGAAATGCTGCGCCAGGTAAATGCGGGAATAACCGGCGCCAAGCGCCATTATTAATAACAGCAATCCCAGCTTTTTATTGCGCACAATTACGGCCAGAAAACTGAACATGCCAAAAGCCGCTGCGGAGTGACCAGAAGGAAAACTGCAACTGCTGTGCACATTAACCCATCTGACCGTATGCACCAGCGTAGCCGTTTCATCTCCGAAATAGGAGATGGGGCGTGGTGCATTATAATAATGTTTGGCCATCTGTACTACGATGGTGACCAGCAGCAGCACTGCCAGCCCGATAAAGAATAGCCGGAACCGCTGGGTTACCAGCATCAGGAACAGCACTATTCCAAACATAATTCCGTCACCGAGGTAGGTAAGCCCGGTAACAATAACATCGCCCCAGCCGGAATGTTCTCTGTTAATACTGAGAAACAGGTCCCGTTGGCTGTAAGTGGCTAACATCACTCCGCCCACTATTAGCCATAGCAGGAAGGGCAGAAAGAACCAGGAGTTCTTTCTGAACAGTGTAAACAGCGTTTTCAAGTCTGTAGGTTTTAAATTGTAGGTTGCTTTAAATCTCTTTAAGAACTTCTTTCTTTCTAAATCTTTGTAAGAACTTTTTTATTTGTTGAATAACGCGAAAATAGTACTCTTTATTAAAAAGCTGTGAGTCATTCATAGCCTTAACAATAAGGAAACCTGCAATGGGGAGTAACACCATATTTGATAGCCACATGCCCGACCAGGTGAACATCACGCCATTTCTCGCCATCTTTTCACCTATCATGAAAAATACGTTAAAAATCACAAAGAAGATCACGGCAAACACCAGTGGTGTGCCCAATCCTCCTTTTCTGATAATGGACCCCAGCGGAGCGCCTATCAGGAACATCACGATACAGGCAGCAGCAAGCGTGAATTTACGCTGCCATTCTACTTTGTGCATCAGGATTACACCATGCTTGTCTTCAAACTCCTGGGTAGGCTGTTCGAGGGCGCTCTGCGTTTCACGGACATTCTGCTCTGCTCTTTCCAACACGGTACGGAGGCTCTTCTCCGGTATAATATCTTCAAATTCTTTTGCTTTCAACGGTGGGGCGCTGGCAGCCCAGGCGGAATCCTTCCATTTGAAGAAAGGGTAACGTACAGTAACATACGAATTTACGGTCTTACTGTACTGGTTCTCTATTTTCTGCAGGGAATCTATCGCTACATCCAGTTGCCTTACGTTCAGCATTTGCTGGTTGGAGGCAAAAAGGTCCATGTTGAGGCGGTTAAAAGCAAATGAACTCAGGTCAAATGCTTTGCTGTATTTTTTAAAGCCCAGCCTGATCATGTCGCCGGGAACGGTGTATCCGCGGTTGTTCCGCTCTTCATAACGCCAGCCATTGTCCAGGATGAAATACAGGAAACGCTTGTTGGCCGTAAGTACCATCTGTCCTTTTTCCGCGAGGATGATGCGGTCGCCGCCACCACTCTGGTGGTCGAAGATCATCACCTGGTGGATGGTTTGGTTGTCTTTATCCTTTTGGGCTACCTTAATGGTATAGCCGGGAATATCTTTATAAAATACGCCCGCCTTGATATTAAAGGCTGGCTTGGAGTTGGTAATGTCGTAGAGCAGTGATTTGGCCTGGAGGTTGGCAACGGGGATCACATAGTTGGCAAACAAAAAGGCCAGGAAAGCGATTACGGAGCATACCAGCAGCAGCGGGCGGATAAAGCGCAACAGGGAAATGCCGGAAGATTTTAACGCCACCAGCTCGAAGCTTTCTCCCAGGTTACCAAAGGTCATAATGGAAGACAGCAACACTGCAAGGGGAAGGGCCAGGGTTACCAGCGTGGCGCTGGTATAGGCAATGAGTTGTATGATCACACCCGTATCCAGGCCTTTACCTACCAGGTCGTCCACATATTTCCAGAGGAACTGCATTACCAGTACGAATAAGGTAACAAAGAAGGTAGCTACAAAGGGACCCAAAAAGGTTTTTATAATTAGTTTGTCGAGTTTTTTCACTGATAATGCGGTATTAAAAAGATGGAATCCCGATCTTCGTATTCTACTGGTCAGGATACTCCTAAACGGTAAAGTTAGCACGAATTCACAAAGGAGTGTTAGGGAGAACCTGAAAATACCGTTAAAATTTATATGGAAAGTTTTGAATTAACACCGGAAGAAGCAGCCGTTATAGAAAGCACGCACTTTATTCTTCTGAAAAACAGTGCAATAGGGAAGGTAATGGTATTGATGGGGAAGCTGCAGGAAGCGCTGGCAGCGTACGACCGTAACAGTAGTTTCCCGTTTAAGCCTGAGTGGCTGCTGCAAGGCGGTAAAATTTCAAAGGGGGAGCAGTACAAGGGGCTGCCCTGGGTAATGCTGGACTACCCGCGTTATTTCAGTAAAACGGAAGTTTTTGCGTTTCGCACCATGTTCTGGTGGGGGCATTATTTTAGCGCTACCCTGCACCTGGCAGGTAACGTGAAGCGCTATTACAGTCCTGTTCTTGAAAGCAGTTACACAAAACTGGCGGAAGCCGGATTTCAGGTATATGTTCAGGAAGATCCCTGGGAGCATGATTTCGAAAACGGAAATTACTGTTTCATAAACACCTTAAGTTTAGATGAGTGGAAGACGCTGATTAGCCGGAACGATTTCATCAAAGTGGCTAAACCTTTCGTGATCGGTCATTGGGGCAAAATAATTACTGATGTAGTGGAGGCCTATGCTGCGCTACTCAATATACTTGAAAATAAAGGGGCTTAACTGCCGATGCGGTGGAAGAGATCTTTCACCTGGTATTCCCATAGTTGACTTTGGTCCTTCACTTCTTTCTTCTCTGCGAAATCTTTTACTACCAGGATAGTTTCATTCGTTACTTCAGAAATTTGTATGCGGAACTCAAAATATTCCTCTTTGGGAGCATGCGTCCAGTGCAGCCGGATGTACTCATCCTCTTCCTGTTCCAGTACTTCCGCTTCTTCAGCAGTACCGTTCCATGAAAAGGAAAAAACATTATCCCTGAAATCAACCCTATCGGCGAACCATTCCTGCAAACCGGCAGGGGTCGATAAGAATTCATACAGGATACCGGGTGAGCACCTTACCGGAAATTCTAACTCATAAAGCACTTTCTTAGACATCTCTCAAATAATTAGTAAATCAATATCATCCAGTTGCAATTATAGAAAATATTTTACTCTGTCAAAATAATTTACGGTTTTTTTTTATAGAATACATAAAAACTTTACACGTCTTAATAAAACTATATATATTACATTTATAATAAATATAAAACAGCCACATATGATAGCGCTGTCTGCTTCGCCTCTATAGTGGCGAATTTCCGCGACATTTGCAAGCCCTTAATGATCAATCGATTTTATTTGGAAATGATTTAAAAACAATAGATTTTTTTTGGTGGCTATCTAAAAAAAGTTATTTTTGTCAGGCATTCATCAAATCTTAACTTTTTATTAACCTGTAACTGTTCCGACTCTATGTCAATGCGCCAACTTAAAATCACTAAATCCATTACCAACAGGGAATCACAATCCCTGGAGAAGTATCTGCAGGAGATTGGGAAAGTGGATTTAATTACGCCGGAAGAAGAGGTAAACCTGGCTATCCGGATCAAGCAGGGCGATCAGAGAGCGTTGGAGAAGCTTACAAAAGCAAACCTCCGCTTTGTGGTATCCGTTGCGAAACAGTACCAGAACCAGGGCCTGTCGCTCAGTGACCTGATCAACGAGGGGAACCTCGGGTTAATTAAAGCTGCTCAACGTTTTGATGAAACGCGCGGTTTTAAATTCATTTCCTACGCCGTTTGGTGGATCCGTCAGTCTATCCTGCAGGCTTTGGCAGAACAATCCAGGATTGTTCGCCTCCCGCTTAACAAAGTGGGCCTGAGCAACAAGATCAGCAAAGCGTACTCCCAGCTGGAACAGGAATATGAAAGAGAACCATCTCCCGATGAACTGGCTACCATCCTCGAAATCAATACGGAAGAAGTGGAAGCAACCCTCGGTGTTGCTGCCCGCCACGTATCTATGGACGCGCCTTTTATCGACGGGGAAGATAACTCCCTGCTGGATGTACTCGAAAACCCGAATGCGGTTAGCGCAGACGAGGAATTGGATCATCACGATTCCCTCCGCCGCGAAATCGAGCGCTCACTCTCTACTTTAACAGACCGTCAGAAAGATGTGATCATGCTGTACTTCGGCATCGCCGTTGAACATCCCATGTCACTCGAAGATATTGGCGAAAAATTTGGCCTGACCCGCGAGCGCGTACGCCAGATCAAAGACAAAGCCATCACCAAATTAAGAACTACCTCCAGGAGCAAGTTGCTGCGCAACTACCTCGGATAACGCGGATGTTGTCTTACTCAGGATTACGCTGATTAGGCTGATTACCTTGAGTTTTTAGTTGATTTTGTAAAGATTTTTAAAGATTAGCGAAGCTTGTTGCGGTAGATAATAACCACAACATTCTTCGCTAATCTTTTTTAATCCCAAATGATCAAATCCGGGTAATCAGTATAATCAGCGTAATCCTGAGTAAGACAAAATCCGCGAGAATCCGCAAAAAAATATACTTTTGCAGTCCGTTTAAAATACCAACAATGTTTGAATCATTATCAGAGAGACTAGACTCCGCGTTTAAACAGCTTAAAGGGGAAGGCCGGATTTCAGAAATAAATATCGCCTCTACCGTTAAAGAGATCCGTCGTGCATTGGTGGATGCGGATGTGAACTATAAAATTGCCAAGGAATTTACAGATAAAGTAAAGGATAAAGCGCTGGGAGAAAAGGTGTTAACAGCTATTTCGCCCGGACAGCTCATGGTGAAGATCGTAAAGGACGAACTGGCCGAACTTATGGGCGGCACCGAAGCAGAATTCGACCTCAAATCCAATCCTACCGTTGTACTGATCGCAGGTTTGCAGGGTTCGGGTAAAACCACCTTCTCCGGTAAACTGGGCAACTTCCTGAAAACAAAGAGAAATAAGAAACCCTTGCTGGTAGCAGCCGATATCTACCGCCCTGCGGCGATAGACCAGCTGAAAGTACTGGGCGAGCAGATAGGGGTGGAAGTTTACAGCGAACCGGAAAATAAAAATGCCGTTCAGATCGCTGAAAACGCCATCAAACACGCGAAAGCCAATAACTTCAACGTTATCATCATCGATACTGCCGGCCGTTTGGCGGTGGACGAAGTGATGATGAACGAAGTAGCCGCCGTAAAAGCTGCGGTGAAACCACAGGAAATCCTGTTCGTGGTGGATTCCATGACCGGCCAGGATGCGGTAAATACCGCCAAAGCGTTCAACGAACGCCTCGACTTTACCGGCGTAGTGCTCACCAAACTGGATGGCGATACCCGCGGTGGTGCGGCACTGACCATCAAATACACGGTGGAAAAGCCTATTAAGTTCGTAAGTATGGGTGAAAAACTCGATACCCTCGATGTTTTCTACCCCGAACGTATGGCCCAGCGTATCCTCGGAATGGGGGATATCACCACCCTGGTAGAACGCGCCCAGGAACAGTTCAACGAAGAACAGGCCAAAAAGCTGGAAAAGAAAATCCGCCAGAACCAGTTCGATTTCGACGATTTCAAGGAACAACTCCAGCAGATCAAAAAAATGGGTAACCTGAAAGATCTGATGGGCATGATCCCCGGCGTCGGGAAGGCAGTGAAGGACCTGGACATCAGCGATGACGCTTTTAAGGGCATTGAGGCCATGATCAACTCTATGACGAAGGCGGAGCGTGCCGACCCGGATATGATCGACGGAAGCCGCCGAAAACGCATCGCAAAAGGCGCCGGAAAAAACATCCAGGACGTCAACCAGTTCATGAAACAGTTTGAACAGATGCGCCAGATGATGAAAATGATGAATAAATTTGGCGGTGGTGGTAAGGGTTTGAAAGGAATGGTGAGATAAACGGATCAGATTGATATAAATATTTTTTGCAAATACCAACTTACTGATTACATTTGCATCCCTAATTAAACAATATTTCCTAACTCGCAAAAAATAACTCGACTTATTTATGCCAGTAAAAATCAGACTGCAGAGACATGGCGCGAAAAAAAGGCCTTTCTATTTTATCGTAGTAGCCGACGCCCGCGCACCAAGAGATGGTAAATTCATCCAGAAAATTGGTACTTACAATCCTTTAACAGTTCCGGCTTCCATCAACATCGATACCGAAAAGGCATTGCGTTGGTTGCAGAAAGGTGCACAACCTACCGACACTGTTAGAAGAATCTTGTCATTCAAAGGTGTATTGTATTTGAAACACCTGTTAAGAGGTGTTACTTTGAACCTGTTCGACGAGCCTACTGCTTACCAGAAGTTCGCACAATGGCAAGCTGAACACGAACAGAAAGTTTCTGCCCGCCGCGACGGTCACAAGAAAGCAAGGATTGCTGCTCCAATCGTAAGAAAGGTAGAAGACACTCCGGCTGCTCCAGCGACTGAAGCACCAGCAGCAGAAGAAGGTAACGAAGCATAAAACGGCAACGTTTTAACAATACCTGAAAAAGGAAATATTTGCAACCGCAAATGTTTCCTTTTTTAATTTTTGTTAATAGCCTCATCAGCAATCAGTTACCTGATCCGCTAAAGTCCGACAGCAAAAAATTATGAGTAATTATTTCAGTATAGGTAAACTGGCCTCCGCGCACGGTTTGCAGGGCGACCTGGTTTTAAGGCACAGCCTCGGCAAAAGATCCGCGCTGAAAGGTGTAACCGTTATATTCCTGGAAGAGCGGAAAAACAGCTTTATTCCCTACTTTATACAGCAGGTAACCGTAAAGGATACAGAAAGCGTATACATCAAGCTGGAAGGTATAGATACCAAGGAAGCCGCACACAAACTGATGCCCGCTCAGGTATACCTGCAGGAAGAAGACTTCAAACAACAAACCGCTTCCTCTGCACCCCTTGCTTTGCTGGGATTTGCCGTGGAAGACCAGCAATATGGCCCCCTGGGCACTATTGAGGAAGTCATTGAAATGCCTATGCAGGTACTCGTAAAAGTATTCATCAAGGGCAAAGAAGCCCTGCTGCCGGTTAATGAACAGTCGCTGGTGAAAGTAGACAAGAAGAACCAGACGGTACATCTCAACCTTCCGGATGGTTTAATTGAATTATACACTGGTTGATCTGATGGATTCAACTGTTATAAAGGGCACACAATCATGCGAATAGATATAATCACCGTATTACCGGAATTGCTCGAAAGCCCGCTGTCACACTCTATCATGAAGAGGGCACAGGCAAAAGGCTTACTGGAAGTACATGTACATCCGCTCAGGCAATATTCCAACCTGAAACACAACCAGGTAGACGATTACCAGTTTGGTGGTGGCGCAGGAATGGTAATGATGCTGGAGCCTATTGTAAATGCGATTGAGTCGCTCCAGGCAAAAGTGCAGTACGATGAGGTAATCTATCTCACCCCCGATGGCGAAACGCTGAACCAGAAAATGGCCAACCAGCTGTCGCTCAAAGGCAATCTGCTCATGCTTTGCGGGCACTATAAAGGTATCGATCAGCGCATCCGCGATCACTTTATCACCAAGGAAATCTCGATCGGCGATTACGTGCTGAGCGGGGGAGAGCTGGGTGCCGCCGTACTGGTGGATGCCATCGGACGCCTCCTGCCCGGTGTGCTGAATAATGAAACCAGCGCCCTTACAGACTCCTTCCAGGACAATTTACTAGCGCCGCCGGTATACACCCGCCCGGAAGAGTTCCGTGGCTGGAAGGTGCCGGAAATCCTCCTGAGCGGAGATCACAAAAAGATCGACGAATGGAGACACCAGGAATCAGTAGAAAGAACAAAACAACGCAGGCCTGACCTGTTATAACTTAATGATACATAGGTCATATAGAGCGCTTTACCATTTGACAGGGATAATTTCTTGATTTTTAATTTGGTAAATGCTATTTCTTGACTTACTTTTGCACTCCCATAAATATTTGAAAGATGAACGCAATTTCGTTTGTTCACGAACAACTGACAGCTAACAAACAGTACCCGAAGTTTAAAGCAGGCGACAACGTCACTGTCAACTATAAAATCGTGGAAGGTAATAAAGAAAGGATTCAGTCCTTTAAAGGTGATGTGTTGAAAATCCAGGGTACGGGATCAACAATGTCTTTCACTGTTAGAAAAATTTCTGATGGCATTGGTGTGGAAAGACTGTTTCCGCTTTACTCTCCTCATATCGATGGTATCGTGTTGAACAAGGTAGGTAAAGTAAGAAGAGCTAAGCTTTACTATCTGCGCGAACGTGCTGGTAAGAAAGCCCGTATCAAAGAAAAAAGGGTTTAGTATAAATACAGGGAAATTTGTTAAAAGCGGGACCATTACCGGTGCCGCTTTTTTCGTGTGCTTAAAATGGTATTAAAACTAGCGCAGGATTGCCCATAACGGTAAAAAAGCCGATTATATCTGCTATCTTTGTTGACTGAACTTTTAAACATTTGAGAAGATGACTGCTGTTTTTTTAAATTCATCATTTTTGATCCTTCAGGACATTGGAATGTCCGAGCTGCTGTTGATTGCTGTGGTAGTATTGCTGCTCTTCGGAGGTAAAAAAATTCCCGAATTAATGCGTGGCCTCGGTAAAGGTATCCGCGAGTTTAATGACGCAAAGAACAATGTGCGCCAGGAAATCGAAGAAGGAATGAGGGAAAAGCCCGTTCAGGCTGCAGCACCGGCCACTACAGATGCACCACATACCAGCACTGAAGAAGCTCCACTGCCAAAAGCATAATATTGTAGCCAACTCCCTAAAAGGAGTATTTTTCTGTTAATTTAATTTAACTGGTTTAGTCTTGTCTGAATTCAGCAGTATAATCACTTTCCATAAAGCATTATACGCCGGCAGCACAAGCTGTGCGGAGAGGGTGCGTTATTACCTCGACCGTATAGCTCAGTTAAAACACTTGAATGCCTTCCTGGAAGTGTATGAAGAGGAAGCCCTGGAGAAAGCACGCGAGCTTGATACCCGCCTCAAAAACGGGGAAAAGCTGGGCGTACTCGCGGGTGTGGTGGTAGGTATTAAAGATGTGATCTGCTATAAAGGCCATAATGTAAGCGCCGCTTCCCGAATACTGGAAGGGTTCACTTCCCTGTTCTCTGCTACCGCCGTCGAAAGATTGCTGGCAGAAGATGCTATTATCATCGGTAATCTCAACTGCGATGAATTCGCCATGGGGTCTACCAATGAAAACTCTGCCTATGGCCCCACGCTGAATGCCCTGGATAATACCCGCGTACCAGGCGGCTCTTCCGGAGGCTCTGCCGTAGCAGTACAGGCAGACTTATGCCAGGTAAGTCTTGGTAGTGATACCGGTGGCTCTGTCCGGCAACCGGCCGACTTCTGCGGTATAGTTGGCCTGAAACCCACCTATGGACGTATTTCGCGCTACGGACTCATCGCTTACGCCTCTTCATTTGACCAAATAGGCATTTTTGGCAAGAATATTGCCGATGTGGCGTCAGTTCTACAGGCGATTGCCGGTCCGGATGAGTTTGACAGTACTGCTTCCCAAAAAGAAGTTCCGGATTATAAAGCAGACCTGGAAAACAATAAAACATTCAAATTCGCGTATTTAAGGGATGCACAGTACCATGATGGGCTGGACGCGGAAATGAAGAACGGCTATATTGATTTCTTTGAAAGTTTGCAGTCTTTAGGTCATACGGTATCAGGAAAAAGTTTTGAATACCTTGACCATGTAGTTCCGGCATATTATGTACTGACTACAGCGGAAGCATCCTCCAACTTATCCCGGTTTGATGGGGTGAAATATGGACACAGAACCGCTGAAAAGAACCTGGATCTGACAGAATTTTACAAAAAAAGTAGATCCGAAGGGTTCGGAAAAGAGGTAAAACGTCGTATATTACTAGGGACTTTTGTGCTGAGTGCAGGCTATTATGACGCATATTATACTAAGGCACAACAGGTTAGGCGTCTTGTAACAGAAAAACTCAACGATATATTAGAAGAATACGACGCCATTTTAATGCCAACTGTGCCATCCACAGCATTTAAATTAGGGGAGAAGACTGATGACCCTATAGCTATGTACCTGGCTGATATTTATACGGTACTGGCAAATCTGGCAGGGGTTCCGGCTATATCCGTTCCTTTGTACCGGCATTCAAACGGAATGCCATACGGTGTACAGATCATCACAAAGAAGTTTAGCGAAGCAAACTTGTTACATATAGCGCATCAATTGATGGCTAAGGAGCAGGTTACTGTTGTTTAAAATAAATTGTATGAGAAAAATCTTTTTACTACTGCTGTTGCCAGCAATAAGTTTAGTGAGTGTGAGTGCAATGGGGGGCAATAGCAATCCTAAAGAGATGGCGTATCCGGTATTTTCACCCGATACCTCTGTAGTAAAGCTGAATCACAAGGTACGTTTACCAAAAGATACTGCTTTATTGCCATCGCCAACATCCGTGGCAGTGAAGAAAGCTGCTCAAAGCCTGCCTAACACCATTCGCAGTGCGAAAGTGTATGAACAGATCAACAATAACCTGGTTGCCGGTTACGTAAGTAACTATGCCACCCGGTATAGTCAGCATCTGCAAATCATGATCGATAAAGGACAGCCTTATTTCAATATGATTGAAAAGGTGTTCCGCGATAATGGTATCCCTGAGGAAATGAAATACCTCGCAGTAATCGAATCCAGCTTTAACACCAATGCCCGTTCCAGGGTAGGAGCGGTAGGCGCCTGGCAGTTTATGGCCGGAACCGCCCGTATCTTTGGTTTGAGCGTAGGTAAGAAAATAGACGAAAGAAAAGATTTCTATAAATCTACCCTGGCCGCTGCCCAGTTCCTTAATCAGCTGTATGCACAGTTCGACGACTGGTTACTGGTAGTTGCCGCTTACAACTGCGGCGCAGGTGGCGTTCAACGCGCTATCAAAGCCAGCGGACGTACCGATTTCTGGGGCATGCAGTACTTCCTGCCTGCAGAATCGCGTAACCATGTTTACAAATTCATTGCTACCGGTTATATTCTCGATAAGTTCAATAACTTCTTCGGTGTAAGTGAAGATAACACCATCACTGTAAATGTGCCTGTAGCAGATAACCTGTCTGCTCCCGTTGCGAGAGGCCCGTTAACAGAAGAGGAGATCTTCAATACGGTGGAAATCAATGTAACCGGCAAATACCGCCTGGAAGCAATTGCAAAGAAACTGGATATGAACGTGGCCGAATTAGACCGCTTCAACCCGGGCTTCTCCAAAGCAATGGCCAGCGCCGAAAATAACTACGACCTGCGCATCCCTAAGGAAAAGATGAAGCAGTTCATGGCAGAAAAAAATGAAATGCTGAAAGAATCTGTTCAGATGACCCTGGACGATAAAGCAGTTGGGGTAGATAAATCCAAATTCCCGCCGCCGGTGAAAATGGCAGAAAAGAATACCACCGCTAAAAAAGCAACTGCTACCAGCAGCAAAAAACATTATTCTTCCAAAAAGCATCATTATACCGCTAAAAAGAAGACTACTGCTAAAAAGAAAACTACCACAAAGAAATAATCACCCGCAAGGGTATACGAAATAAAAAAGAGACCGGTGATCATCACTGGTCTCTTTTTTTATTATCAATAATCTCATATCAGGTAGTAAGCAGGCCTTTACGTTTTTCACTAAAGGCTACCAGGTCCAGTAACGGTCCGGTCATAAAGGTGGTGGCCAGCGCCATCAGCACCATCATGGCAAATATCTCCGGCGATAAGATGCCGAGGTCAAACCCGATATTCAATACCACCAGCTCCATTAATCCCCGGGTATTCATTAATGCGCCAATAGAAACCGACTGCCGCCAGCTTTGACCCATTAAACGCGCTGTAATGGTACTGCCCCCAAATTTTCCCGCTACAGCCACCAGCATGATCATCCCAAATACTACCCAGAGATCACCCTGGTTCAATAAACCAATATGCGTTCTTAACCCGGTATACACAAAGAAGATAGGAAGTAGTAGTAATACGCTTACATCTTCCAGCTTATCTGTCAGCAGTTGCCTGATATTGGTGCCATGCGGCATGATCACACCCGCCAGGAACGCGCCAAACAAGGCATGTATCCCAATCACTTCTGCCACCCATGCAGATATCAGCAGCATAAAAAATATCAGGGATACTGCTGCTTTCTGATGGTCTTTCGCCATTTGTGCCTGCATGGTTCTGTTCAGCCAGGGGCGGACGAGCAGTAACATCACGGCTACAAATGCAATTGCCAGTAAAATGGTCACGAGGGCGCTCACTATCCCGCCAGCGTTCACAATGGCCACCACTACCGCCAGGATACACCAGGCGGTAATATCATCTGCGGCAGCGCAGGTAATGGCCATGATGCCCAGGGGCGTGTTGGTTAGTTTCCGTTCCTGTACAATCCGCGCCAGCACCGGGAAAGCGGTAATGCTCATGGCGATGCCCATAAACAGCGCGAAAGATAAAAAGCTGACATTGGCAGGAGCAAACTGTGTAAAAAGGAAATATGCCAGCCAAACGCCGAGGAAAAAAGGAATAATAATACTGGCATGACTGATCATCACCGCGTC
Organism: Chitinophaga sp. W3I9; assembly: GCF_050434025.1. Taxonomy (NCBI): domain Bacteria; kingdom Pseudomonadati; phylum Bacteroidota; class Chitinophagia; order Chitinophagales; family Chitinophagaceae; genus Chitinophaga; species Chitinophaga sp. W3I9. The sequence goes on along the minus strand of NZ_JBNPWC010000001.1, from coordinate 59,406 downwards.
ATGCGCTTTATTCCTGATTTTACTGATATCCAGCTCCATCCCAACAATAAACATAAAGAAGGCAAGTCCTATCTGGCTGAGGAACTGGAGGTTTTTCAACGAATCTGCCGGAAATAAAAAGCCGGAAAATGACGGCGCCACCCAACCCAGCAGGGAAGGACCCAGCAACACACCCGCGATGATTTCACCTACCACTGCCGGTTGTTTCAGTTTATTGGCGATCAGTCCGAATACCCGCGCTGCCAGCATGATCAGGATGATTTGCAACAGTAACAGTCCCAGCGGGTGTTTCAGGTTTTCCAGGTAGCGCCACCAGCCGCCGGTGGCCATAGCCGCCGCTGCCGGTGCAGGAGTGATAACCGTGTGCGCATTCACCGGTAAAGATTGTCCCTTCTGAAGGATTACCCAGATCAGCGCCGCAAAAATGCCAATAATCACGGGGTACCAGAGAAAGCGTTTAGTCATGACAGGAAATTATTAATGGTTAGCTGCAAGATATAAAAAAGCAAAAAGCTATTACGGGGATAGACCGCTGCAGCAAGTTAAATCTTTGCATACGGTTATCGCTGTAATAGCTTTTTGTGGATATAATTAGCCGGCAGTTTAGCTGATAGCGGCAATTCCCGGCAGTTCTTTTCCTTCAAAGAACTCCAGTAATGCGCCACCACCGGTGGAAACATAACTTACTTTATCTGCAATCCCGAACTGGTTTACTGCAGCAACAGAGTCACCGCCACCCACCAGGGAGAAAGCTCCTTTGGCAGTAGCCGTTACAATGGCTTCGGCCACGCCTTTGGTACCAGCCTGGAAAGCAGCCATTTCAAATACGCCCATTGGTCCATTCCATAAAATAGTATTGGAGGCAGCAATGGTTTCGCTGAAAAGGGCTACAGACTTAGGTCCTATGTCGAGGCCCATCCATCCCGCAGGAATATTATCGTTGGAAACTTCCTGGGTATTTGCATCTGCTGCAAACTTATCCGCTGCAATGGAATCTACCGGCAGTAACAGTTGTACGCCTTTTTCCTTTGCTTTGGCTACCAGTTCATTCGCCAGGTCCAGTTTATCATTTTCGCAGAGGGAGCTGCCAATTTCTTTGCCCTGGGCTTTCAGGAAAGTGTAGGCCATACCGCCGCCAATGATCAGGTTGTTGGCACGGTCCATCAGGGTTTCGATGATCAGGATTTTATCGCTCACTTTAGCGCCGCCCAGGATTGCAGTAAAGGGAGATGCTGCGTCGTTGAGTACTTTTTGTGCACTGTTTACTTCTGCTTCCATCAGCAAACCGAACATACGGTTCTCTGGTGCAAAGTATTGTGCAATCACTGCCGTGGACGCATGTGCACGGTGAGCGGTACCAAATGCGTCGTTTACGTATACGTCGCCCAGTTTAGAGAGCTGTTCAGCGAATGCGGCATCACCTTTTTCTTCGGCTTTGTGGAAACGCAGGTTTTCCAGCAGCAGTACTTCGCCCATTTGCAGGTCGGCTGCCGCCTTTTCTGCCACAGGACCTACGCAGTCTTCCGCGAATTTCACGGTTGCGCCACCAAGTAAGGAAATGAGGTGGTATACCAGGTGTTTCAAAGAGTATTTATCAGTAGGACCATCTTTCGGGCGACCCAGGTGAGACATCAGGATAACGGCGCCGCCATCTTTCAGGATTTTCTGGATGGTAGGAACTGCTGCGCGCATACGGTTGTCATCCGTGATCTCGAATTTATCATTCAGGGGCACGTTGAAGTCCACGCGGATCAAGGCTTTGCGGCCGTTGAAGTTATAGTCAGAAAATTTGCTCATAATGTATCAATTTAAGATAACGAGAAGGGGTAAATTAAAAAACCGCGGTACCAACAGCGCAAAGCGAGTATATAACCAGGTAATGCTGGCCAATTGCTGCTATGGTGTAGTTCCGCGGAATTTAAAGGCTCCCGGTTTGCACCGGGAGTACCTGTTATAATTATTATTTGCTGATCAAACCGGCGAAGTACTTCACAGTACGCACCAGCTGAGATACATAGCTCATTTCGTTATCGTACCAGGAAACGGTTTTAACCATCTGGTGCTCACCTACAGTCAGTACCCTGGTTTGTGTAGCATCAAACAGGGAACCGAAGTGGATACCGATGATGTCAGAGCTTACAATTTCATCTTCGGTATAACCGAAAGATTCGTTGGAAGCAGCTTTCATAGCAGCGTTAACTTCGTCAACCGTTACTTTTTTATTGAGGATGGTAGTCAGCTCAGTTAAAGAACCGGTGATGGTAGGAACGCGTTGTGCACTACCGTCCAGTTTGCCTTTCAGTTCCGGTAATACCAGGCCGATAGCTTTTGCAGCACCGGTACTGTTAGGTACGATGTTGGCCGCAGCAGCACGGGCACGGCGCAGGTCACCTTTCGGATGCGGCGCATCCAGGGTGTTCTGGTCGTTGGTGTAAGCGTGAACGGTGGTCATTAAACCGGTGGCAATACCGTAGCTGTCCTGCAGTACTTTCGCCATAGGAGCGAGACAGTTGGTGGTGCAGGATGCGCAGGAAATAACTGTTTCGCTGCCGTCCAGGATTTCGTGGTTTACGTTGAAAACAATCGTTTTCAGATCACCTGTAGCAGGAGCAGAAATAACAACACGTTTAGCGCCGGCAGTAAGGTGAGCGGCCGCTTTATCCCTGTCAGCAAAGAAACCGGTACATTCGATCACTACATCGATGTTATGTTCTTTCCAGGGAATTTGAGACGGATCTCTCTGTGCATATATCTTCACATCTTCACCGTTCACATTGATTGCGCTTTCAGAATGCTTAACGTCTGCATCGAATCTACCCTGTGCTGAATCGTATTTCAGCAAATGCGCCAGCACGTTGGGGCTGGTGAGGTCATTGATAGCTACCACATCAATGCCGGGCATTTTGTAAATCTGGCGGTATACCAAACGGCCGATACGACCGAAACCATTAATACCAATTTTGAGAGTAGTTCCCATTTTACATCGTGATTTGAGTATGAAAAAATCGAGAGCGAATTTACAATCAATACCCTTATTAATCAATATAATTTTAGGTTATGAAAATATTTTTTGGAAATTTAGAATAACATCCTACATTTGCAATCCGAAAATGATGCGCCGCGTTGGTCAAGGGGTTAAGACGCCTCCCTTTCACGGAGGAGTCACGGGTTCGATTCCCGTACGTGGTACAAATAAAAAGGGTTCTTCTGTTTGGAAGAACCCTTTTTTATTTACGCTTTCTCACTCTTAAAAAAGCTTACGCCTGGTTGAATCCGTCAGTCCATCTTTGTGAAGCAGCACAGAGATTCCTTTCATTTTCATATAAGGAACGCTCAGGTAAATGAATCCATGTCTCCCTGCTTCAGGTCCCCACGAATTTTTTGCTTTATAATAGATATTGCCGTACTGGTCTTTCAGCTTGCCGGTAATATGCACAAGGTGGTCGTCTGTAGTGCTGAAATCCTCAAAGGAAGATTGCCGCATTTCCTGGGTCACTTTCTTTTCCGGCCGGGCTTCCGTAAGTATCAGCTCCTTATCTTCCTGCTTTTCAGGTAATACAGCTAATTCTGCAGTAAACGTAGGCTCGGTCCCGTCCAGGTCGAGGGCGAGGGAAAACCCTGCTTCGATCGCGTGATCTATGTTTTCCATAAATTCATCGAGGGGCAGGTTGTAAAACCGTTCATTGGCCCAGTTCGCCGGGATACTCAGCACAAAGGGTTTATAGAAAGGAACATGCGTAAAAGATGTAATGGTGAGGTAATTACCCGGGTTTAACTGCGTATAGGCAAGAAAGCTCATAGAGGTGTATGTCTTTCCTTCATACGGGAATTCATCCGGCGCCTTTCCTAAAAAACTATCCAGTTTGGCAGGTACTTCCTTTTTCCATCCGGTGCCCAGCTTATTGGCAGGGTCAGCATATTTTTTTACGGTGCTTTCCAGCTCTTTAAACATCACGGAATGGTTATGTTCCGTATGTCCGTTTAGCAGACCGGTATATACCGTTTGCGGTAATACCCCGAATTCAACTGAGCTGATGATGGGATCATGATTAAGGCCGCCTTCAGTAAAGCGCGCAGTGCCTTGCCGCAGGATATAATTCCTGGCTTTCAGTAAATAGGCGCATCTCACAAAATACATTTCCGAAAGATCAATTTTTTCTCCTTTCAACCGGATGATCTCGGACTCCAGGAAGGAAGTGGTGGAAAAACTCCAACAGGTACCCGAGGCGTTCTGGCTGATAACCGGTAATGCAGGAACCTCCGTTAAAACAGAGAAAACGTAGCTGCTTTTTCGCTGCGGCAGCGTAGCAACCTTTTCAGGTTTACTGTTACAGGCCTGGATAGCGGGCAGCAAAAGCAGGAATAATAAAGCAAGTAGCAGATCTTTTTTCATAACGGGCTTACCATGTTTCTTTTCTCTTTTTCAGATAATAATAATACCCGGCGAAACCTAACGACAAGCTGAAGGCCAGCATGCCTGCTGAAAGCCATCCGGATGGAAAGCTGTTCACTACTGCGCAACCGATACCGGCACTCAGTAACAGGAAAAAATATTTCGCCGCATAGTCTTTACTTTCCACACCAATCCGCAGCATCTTTTCTACTTCAGTGACATCAATCCCCCGGCTGATCATCTTGCTTTTAAGACGATAATTAAGTAGCATCCGGATCAGCGTTAGCAAAAAACCCGTTACTACATAGAACAGCAGGATGATGATGACGGTACGGATAATTACATCGGGAACATAGGTGCCATTGGCAAGCGTGAAACCGCCATCAGCACTTCCGGAAGCCGTGTGCGCATTTAAAAAACGGACTAAAATTATTTTCTTCATCTGCGTAAATTGTTTAGTAATGATGAAGCCGGCATGCCCCTGATGCGTTATTTATCATTAGACCTTCATACCGGTTTTCAGGTTGCAGTTTTACTCAAGATTTAATGTCCTGATCTTTTTCCGGTAAGTGTTATATAGTTCCATAAACTGCATGATCAATACGCCGGATAACAGCAACAATCCCGGTACAAGGCCCACCGCAGCGATGCCCGAAAAGATCCAGCTGATCGTACTCCAACACGCTATTAACCCTGCGGTCACCAGGCCGATGGCGCCAAACAGCAAGCCATATAGATACCAGGCCTCTTTTCTGTCGGGCGCACTAGCTGCAGACAACAGATCAGGAATGAGATGCGCTGTTTCGAAATCCGGTAAGGGAACTTCGCTTTCTTTGATATGGTTATACAGCATTTGGTAAGTCCTGATCTGCATTTGACAGTGGAGGCAATCCGCAATGTGTCTGGCAGCCGCCGGGTCCGCGAACTCTTCAAGTGCATAGCGCTGGAGCTGTTCTTCACTTAAATGTATCTTGCTCATAAATGCTCTTTTGAGTAATAATCAAGTAATCGTTCCTTCAATACTTTTCTTGCGCGGAACAAATAGTTTTTAACTGTTCCGGCAGGAAGTCCTGTGATGTTCATGATCTCATCAATACTGAGCTCTTCTTTATGAAATAAAGTAATAAGTGTACGGTAGACAGGTGGTAACGCAGCACTAAGCTTTTCCAGGATCTCTGCTCTTTCTTTCAGGGAAAGTAGCTGGCTGGCATCTAATGTATCCTTGTTGATTTCCTGCCAGGCGCTTTCGCGTAAAAGCAATTTATCATCATCAGGAATGTCGGTCAGTTCCGGCCTGTATTTTTGCAAATGGTCTAAACAGGTGGTGTAGCTGATTTGCGCAACCCAGGTAGACAGCCGGGATTGAAAACGGAATTTCGGAAGATACCTGAATACCTTGAGATAGATATCCTGCATTATGTCTTTTCTGTCCGACGGGTTACTGATCATCTTAAAGATAATATTTGCTACCAGTTTTTCGGTGCTGCGGAGCAATAGGGTAGCCGCATGAGGGTCGCCCTCCATGATTTTTTTTATCATGTCTTCATCCGAAAGAATAGGAAGGCGTCCTGGGTACATCGTATATATCAGACGTCATAAACAAAAAAAGGTTGCAGGAAGCAGTTGTTTCTAATGCCGGGTTTCTCAGATTTCTTCCAAAGTGTTTAACAAAGATCTTACCCGTTCAGTCATTTTATATGCTACGAAATATCTGTTGGATATTATTTTAAGAGAATGGATAATGCCAAGCGAACTTCCTTGCGGCAGGTAAGATGCTCTTATTTTTAGGTATCTTTAGAGATCAAGTTGTCTGCTATGAAAAAAAAGAAAGTCGCTTCCCTGTTGGTGAGTATGCATCCGTTACAACGGGTGCTGGTAAGTTTGGGATTCACGCTCCTGGTGTTTATTGCGTTTTTATTACTGAAGATAACAATGCATCCGTTGGTGCTGACTGCATTGTTATGGAATATCTTCGCCATTTCCTATATCACCACCGGGTGGATTGTTTTTTTCAACCGTACCATTGAAGAGATCCGCACCTGGGCGAGGATAGATGATGGCAGCCGCACTTTCGTTACATTAACAGTGGTAGTAGCATCTGTAGCGAGCCTGGTACTGGTATTGTTAATGATGTTGTCAAAAGAGCTGACCGGTCTTTCAAAGATCCTGTATCTCCCGGTGGCCGTTTCCGGCATGCTGGCTTCATGGACAATGGTACATACTACGCTCACTTTTCATTATACCCATTTGTATTACGACGATGCAGAAGATGACAATACCAAACAGGCAGAAGGACTGGAGTTTCCCAAAGAAAAAAAACCGGACTATATCGACTTCGCTTATTTCGCTTTCGTGATCGGTATGACCTTCCAGGTTTCCGATGTGGAAATCACCGGCAGAGTGATCCGGCGCACGGCATTGGCGCATGGTTTATTGTCCTTTTTGCTGAACACGTTTGTAGTAGCATTAACGATAAATTTAATTGCAGGATTGAAACAATAAGTCAGCCTGGCTACCGTGTTTTCTTCATAATCTTCTTACCTTTGATAAAGAATCGAAAAAAAGTTTTGGTTTGTAAAACATTTTCCTATCTTTGCAATCCCAAACGAAAATGCCGCGTTGGTCAAGGGGTTAAGACGCCTCCCTTTCACGGAGGAATCACGGGTTCGAATCCCGTACGTGGTACAAAAAAGAAGGACTTCTGCAAAGAAGTCCTTCTTTTATTTCAGACATTTTATGCTCATTCCCCCGCGAAAGTTTTGCTACAAAGTTGCCTCCTGCAACAAATTCACAACAACATTTAGTACATTTATTCCAACAGCACTCCTTTCCCTGAAACTGAAATGATTAATGGTCCTATAAAGGCACACGACCAACGATGGCAAACTGTAGTCAGGTATAGCTTTTACCTGCTGTGGATGATATTGTCCCTCACCAACGCCAATGCCCAGAAACGGGGAAATGCTACCTACAACTTCACCCACCTCGATATCAGCAACGGCCTGGCCAGCAACCACGTTTCCGCAGTAATGCAGGACCGGAAAGGATTTATTTGGATTGCCAGCACCGCATTACAACGTTACGACGGCACTAACCTGGTAACAGTGGCCAGTTTCGACAGGGTACCCGGCTCTATCTATTACGACGACATTTGCCTTTGTGAAGATAAAAAAGGCCGCATCTGGATGGGAACACCCGATAACATCCGGTTATATGACCCCGCTACCGACCAGGTAAGAGCCCTCCTGGTAGCCGGCAGGGACGTCCGGCCAGAAGGACTGCAATGCAGCCAGATCCTGGAAGATCATGATGGCGTAATATGGGCCACCACGCACGACGGACTGCTACGCTTCGATGAAAAGTTATTTCACTTTCAGAAAGCGTCTATCATCCCTGAAGAAGACCGCATCCAGATGATGGATGCCATCATGGAAGACGAAAGCGGTAACCTCTGGATCAGCGGAAAACACGGTGTATATATCCTTGACCGCCAACGGAAAAATTTATACAATGCGGCCAATAACCCGCAGCAACTGCCGGTACTCAACATCGATAACACCTTCAAGAAAATATTTACCGATCCCTATCACCAGGTATGGCTGGCCGGCAGACACGGACTTTTGTATAACTACGATCCTGCTTCCCGCCAACTCTCGCATTATACCTTCGATGCTCCGGAAGGCAAAAAATATAATGAAGCTTATGATGCCATCTTCGACCTGGTAACCGACAGCGATAAAAACCTCTGGATAGCCACCGAAAAAGGAGGCATATTCCGCTATAACCGCGAACTGAAACGCTTTGATCTGAACATCGCCGCCGACAATGCAGACGAAAAAGGATTTCATTATACCTACGAAGCGAATTGCTTTCTCAGCGACCGCGAAGGCCACCTCTGGATCGGTACCGACCTGGGAATAAATATCCTTAGCCTGCACAACAAAACATTCCGTATCCTCGACAACAGAACCACTTTCGCCAACACCCAACAACACCTGCCGGCAACGGAAGTAACCGGCGTTTTCCAGGCTTCCAACGGCGATGTGTACATAGGATACTGGGGAAAAGGCTTCAGCCGCTTAAATGCCAACCTGGAACTGATCCGCAACTATGTACACGATAATGGCGACCCCGCATACACACTCCCGGAGGAACGGGGACTGGTATGGACTTTCGCAGAACTGAAAGACGGGACCATCCTCGTCGGACAGGAAAATGCATTCGTCTCGCTGTTTAATCCCGCCACCGGGAAATTCATAAAACACCTCACGTCGCCCGTACTCTACGAACAAACAATACTCAACCTGAAACCACAACACGATTCCACCGTTTGGATAGGATTATACAAACGCGGACTCGCCAGCTGGAACCCTCAACAAAATACTTTTCAACACTATCATGAAATAACAGATTCCCTGAAAAGACCCGTTTCTGTAATGGATATCGTTCCGGATGGAGATTCCCTCCTGTGGCTCGGCTCCAGCAGTGCAGGTCTTATACAGTTCAATACCCGCTCACGCCGCATCACCCACCGGCAAACATTTGAACTGGATGCAAAAGTATACAGCAATATTACCTCCCTCCGCCGTTTTAATGACACCACATTACTGGCCGGCACCGATCACGGACTCTGGGTTTATAACACGCTGCGCCATACTTATAAACCGCTCCTCATTAACACTAAGCTGTTTGATCAGTGGGTACTGAGCATGGAAGAAGATGGGCCAGGCAAAATATGGTTTACCACCCAATACGGATTTTATCGCTATCATGTGGCAGACAACCGGGTGGAAACCTTCATCGAGGGTGATGATATCATCGATAACACCCGCAAAGTAAGACGCCGCATCGTAAAACTGGATGATGGCAACCTGCTCGTAGGCGCATCTGATCATATTGTTACCTTCGACCCCACCAGCCTGCGCGTAGCGCCGCCACCACCGGATGTTACTATTGTAAACCTTAAAGCACTCGACAGTATTGTACTGATCCATGCCGCACTGCAGGACAGCGTGCCGGTTACACTCAGCTATAAACAAAACTTTATCAGCATAGAGTTTAAAAGCCTGCAATACCACCAAGAAAAGATCCGCTATTACTATCAGCTGGAAGGCGTAGATGAAAACTGGGTGCTTACCGATAATTTACTGGTAGCAAAATATACCAACCTGCCTCCCGGTAATTATACCTTCCGCGTACGTGCTGTAAATACCGCGGGCACCTTCTCTGAACATATCACTGCATTACAGATCTTTATTAAACCCGCCTTCTGGCAAACCTCCTGGTTCCGGCTATTATGCCTGCTGCTGGCAGCTTCACTGGTATACCTCTACTACCGCCTTCGCATTGCAGGTATTAAAAGAGAAGCAAAACAACGCGAAGCTATTCAACAACAAATTGCCCAGCTGGAAATGAAAGCGCTGCGCGCCCAGATGAACCCGCACTTTATTTTTAATGCGCTGAACTCTATCCAAACCTTTATGATGAAAAGCGAAACAGAACAGGCCCTGGCCTACCTGAGCCGCTTCGCAAAACTGATCCGCAACGTACTCGATAATTCACAACTCAATAATACCACCGTAGCCCAGGAAATCAGTGTGCTGGAAAATTATATGGAATTGGAGAAACTCCGCTTCAGCGACGAGTTTGAATACGAAATCATCGTCGACCCCACTCTCGACGCCAACATGGTGGATGTACCCACCATGATCATTCAGCCATTCGTGGAAAATGCCATCTGGCACGGGTTACTGCACGATAAAGGGAAAGGCAAAGTAACCATCACCTTTAAAAAGGTAGATGACCGCATTTTATGTACCATAGAAGATAACGGTATCGGAAGAGAAAAATCTGCAGCCATGAAGCGCCTGAGCAAACCCCGTCACCAATCCCGCGGACTGCAAATTACCCGCGACCGCCTCTCTCTGTATAACAGCCGCTTTAATGTGGATGCCAGCTTCGATATAGAAGACCTGACTGATGAAGAAGGGAAAGCACTGGGAACAAGGGTGAACCTGTGGTTCCCGTTTGTGGAAGAATAGCAAATGGGAAAGTAGCAAGCCTTCCCATTTGCCGGAATATTTTAGGCAAGACCGGTTTCATAATGCCGTTCCGGAATTTCAATATCCAGGAAGCCTTTTTTAAACAACCATGCCTTGAAGATTTGCTGCACATCATACTCTCCATGTACCAGGAAAAGTTTTTTCACCTCTTTCGGTTGCTGACACGCCAGCCACTGGCTTAGATCTTCATAGTCGCCGTGCGCACTCATAGAACGGATCACGCCTACCGCCGCATTTACATGGAAACGGGTACCATAAATAGATACCTCCTTGGCCCCGCGCATCAGCTTACCACCGAGCGATTGCGGCTCACAATAACCCACAATCAGGATGGTATTACGGGCATTGTCGATGTTATTGGCGATATGATGCTTCACACGCCCGGCTTCTGCCATGCCCGATGCGGAAATGATCACGCAAGGTTCCTGGCGGAAATTCAACGCTTTGGATTCATCTACCGTTTTAATGTAATGCAGCCCGGGGAAGTCAAACGGATCATCATCCTTTTTCAGAATAGCAGCCACCTCCCTGTTAAATACTTCGGGATGCGCTTTGGTAACCGCAGTTGCTTCTGTCGACAGCGGGCTGTCAACAAAAATGTCAACCTTTGGCAGCTTGCCCACCAGTTGCGCATTGTTCAACGCGTACAGCAATTCCTGTGTACGGCCTACACTGAAAGCCGGAATGATCAGCTTCCCTCTTTTTTCCATACAGGTTTCCCGGATATGCCGCAGCAGCTCAGCATCAGCGGGAGCGGCGTCTGCATGCAGCGTGCTGCCATAGGTAGATTCTATCAGGATGTAATCTGCCTGTGGAAACACCTCCGGCGATTTCAGTATCGCATCGTTATAGCGGCCAATATCGCCGCTGAAAGAGATCTGCTCTGTTTTACCGTTTTCCGTGATACGCAGGTGTACAGACGCGGCGCCCACAATATGCCCGGCGTCGGTGAACATCAACTGTATGTCCTTATCAATGTTCGTCCAGGTACGGTAATCCATGGGCTTCAACCGGTCAATGGCCAGTTTGGCATCATCTACACTATACAACGGCTCTATAAAAGGAAGTCCTTCTTTCGCCATTTTTTTATTGGTGTATTTCGCATCATCGCGTTGTATTTCGGCAGAGTCGAGTAACAATATTTCCGCCAGGTCACGGGTGGCCGGTGTGCAGAAAATATCCCCTCTGAATCCAAGTTTCACCAGTCGCGGTATAAGTCCGGAATGGTCGATATGTGCATGCGACAACACCATATACGTTACTTCCTGCGGATCAAAACCAAAGTCCCTGTTAAGAGCATCTGTTTCATGACCCATGCCTTGGAACATACCACAATCCAATAAAATCTTTTTGCCATTCTTAAGTGTGATCAGGTGCTTTGATCCCGTAACAGTGCGTGCAGCACCATGAAATGCAATTTTCATATCTGAAATTTAGCGTGAACGGAGTTCAACATTTTACGATTTACATTTAAACGACCAGGTGATCGCGAAGGAGGCAATTAATATGCCGTCTTTATCCCTGCCTTCACTGTGCAGGGTTACCGTTTCTGCGGAATTATCATTTAACGCCCGCTCTATAGTAGCCCTCAGCAGCGGCAGTTCGGAGCAGGTAAAGGTGGTAGGGCCCGTGGCCTTTTTTACAAAAGTGGATTCCATGCCGGTAACGAGCATGGATACACGCCGCGGAGCGCTGCGCACATACATCATGGCGGGTAAACCGGTGCTGAGTTCTGCAGCCATCGCCAGGCAGGCAAAGTAGGTAGACCTGAACGGGTTTTGCGACAACCACCGGAAAGGAACCGTGGTTACACAGCTATTGGTTGCCAGCGATTTTAACCGCACCCCTGAAAGCCAGGCTGCCGGCAGCTTCCAGAACAGGTAGGCCGAAAACTTAAACGGATGCTGTGCAAACTTCTGAAAAGATTGCACAGCATCCGTATTAAAAGTGGTAATGCTGTTATCCATGACGATGCTATTCGTTGATATAATGGGAAGGCTGCAACGCAGCGGGTGACCATTGTTTCAGGAACTCCTGCACTTTCTTTTTATCATAGGTATCTGCCGATTCCAGCAAACCGGAATTCTGCGTATGCAGCCGGTTACCTTTCGCATCCAGTATTACCAGCACCGGGAAACCAAAGCGCTGCGGATAACCCAGCTCTTTCAGCACAGGCAGGTTCTTGTTTTCCTTGCTGTAGTTAAGATGATACACTACATAATTATCATTCAGTGCCGCTTTCAGCTCGGCATCATCTTCTATAAATTTATATAATCGTTTACACCAGATACACCAGTTACCACCAATTTGCAGCAACACATGTTTCTGTTCCTTCGCTGCCTTTTTTACAGCAGCGGCCATATCTGCCTTGGCATCAGCAGCAGGATTGTAAATATGCTCCAGGTCATGTGTTTGCGCCTGTGTGGCAGGAATCGCAAATGCCATACTCAATAACAACGTCCAAACAAACTTCTTCATAAAAAACAATTAATCAGGATATCTAATTTACACTATATTTTGCACATACTGCTGGATGGCCAGCTGGGCTTTGGCAGGGTCCTGCAACTGCAAAAGAACAATATCTTTCAGCTGTTGCTGCAACGCCGGATCATATACCGGCACACATACCTCTATCCTGCGATGGAGGTTACGGTTCATCCAGTCGGCCGAACCCATATATACTTCTTCCTGGTTATTATTATGGAAGATGAATACCCGCGCATGTTCCAGGTACCGGTCTACAATACGCGTAATGCGGATATTTTTACTTTCCGGGATATCCGGTACCAGACAATTGATACTGCGCACAATCAGGTCTATCTGTACGCCTGCTTCGCTGGCTTCATACAGTTTACTGATCATCCCTCTTTCCTGCAGGTTATTTATTTTGATGATGATCCTGCCGGGTTTCCCTTCTTTTACGTGAACAATTTCCCGGTCTATCAACCCGGAAAAACGCGTTGTCATATTAAACTGCGCTACCAGCAAATGCTGGAACTGTAAAAACTGGTAACCGGCTGGTTGCTCCCTGCTTTGAAGATAGAGGAACAGCAGTTCCATCTCCCGGGTAATTTCCTTATGTCCGGTAAACAAAACATGATCAGTATAAAAACGTGCGGTGCTTTCATTAAAATTACCGGTAGCAATAAGGCCGCAATAATCCCACTGGTATCCACGGTTACGTTTTACCAGTGCTGTTTTGGCGTGTACTTTCATGCCCGGAATACTATAAATAAGTTTTACGCCGGCATCCTTCATTTTCTTTGCCCAGCGGATATTATTCGCTTCGTCAAAGCGCGCTTTCAATTCCACAAACACCGTTACCTTTTTCCCGTTCTTAGCCGCGCTGATAAGCGCCTGTGCGATCTGTGAACCGGAAGCAATGCGGTACAGCGTTACATATATTTCCGCCACATCCGGGTCTGCGGCGGCTTCGTTAAAGAAGCGCAGGATGTAATCATATCGCTGATAGGGGAGATGTACCAGCAGGTCCTGTTGTAATACGAGGTCCAGCAACCGGTCGGTAGCCACAATGGCTTTGTTTTCGGCAGGTATTACTTTGGGATAATCCACCTGTTGTAATCCTGCCGGTGCGGGCAGGTTAGCCAGGTCTTTCAGGTTATGATAACGTCCGCCCATTACCTGTTCATCTTCCTGTACATCAAACTGGATGGCCAGGAAATGCAGCAGTGACCGGGAAATGGCGGCGTCATACAGGAAACGGGTAGGTACGCCTAACTCACGTTTACGGATCAACGTTTCCACTTCTTCCAGGATATCGCCTTTCATTTCGTCCATATCCATTTCAGCATTGCGGGTAAGCTTCACACTATGACAACTTTCCACCGTATAGCCCGGGAAAAGGTAGGACAAATGAGCACGGATAATATCGTCGAGAAAAGCAATGTAATGAATACCATCCAGCGATGGCAGCTGCTGAAAACGCGGCAGGTCGGCAGGAATATTCACAATTACAAATTCCTGTATGCCCGTATTATTTTCAGGTACCAGCGTTACCGCCAGGTACAGCTGATTGTTTTCAAGAAATAATTTTTTATGTTTCCCATTGAGCCATACTGGCTGCAAATAGGCCAGTACAGTAGTAAGGAAATAATATTTTGTAAAGGAGAGATGAGCAGTTTGGAAGGGTTGATTATAATACAATTGTACGCCCTGTGTCTGCAGGTCCGGCAACACGCTGCCGGTGAAGATCTGGCCGTATTCCTGTTGCTGCCGGTTTATTTCCTGCAGCACCTGTTGTAAGGTATCGCTGCTGATGGATTCATTTTCACCGGCTGCCGGATCATTTTCCAGTACCCGGTTAATTGTAAGTATAGCCGGCATTCTCACCCGGAAAAATTCATCGAGGTTGGAAGAAAAGATGGAAAGGAATTTAATCCTTTCGTATAGTGGTACCTGTTGGTCTGCCGCCATCAACAACACCCGGTAATTAAAGGATAACCAGCTGAGATCGCGGTTATATAAAGGAACACCCATGAATCATTATGCTTTTACCGGGAAGAAAATTGCTGCAATCAGGAAAGCGAATACAGAAATGATAAGACCAAACATGAAAATATTATAGGAAATACGCAGCAGTTTGTATTTATGACCCAGCACTACGCCGAGGTAATAAATGTCTCTTGTCATGCTGCTGTACAGGAATTCAGAGTCATCCATCATCTGTTTTATTCCCCACTGGTATTCTTCCAGGTGCATCTTATAAAAGTTGCCAAAGAACAGGAGGTTGGCATCTTTCTTTTCGATATCCGCTTTGGTGAAGATGCCACTGGTTACATTCGGGCGGGTGGCCAGCACCGAAAAGATGACCGTGAGTACTGCCGTGAAAAGGAAAATAATAGACGGGATCACCATATTCGGATAATCTTCCAGTCGCCTTACCAGCACGCTCAATATCACCGAAATGATAATGGAATTCACCGAAATCATGATATGCGCTTTGCTGTCGGCCATGGAGCTGAGGCGGATATGATTGGTGGAAGTGGTTCTGAACATCGTTTCCACGCCACGTTCCGATTTGCCGGCTTTGTCCTTGCCCTTGTCTTTTTTCTTTTTTTCAGTGGCGGTAGCAGGCGCCTCGCCGGAAACGTCTGTACCGGGAATGGCGGTGACAGCGGGGATATTATTTTCAGCTGCTTCTTTTGTTTTTTTCTCCAGCTTCTTTTTCAGCTTCTCCAGGTTCTCTTCTTTCTGTTGTTTAAACAAAGTTTGGGCATAGTCGGTCCAGTAATGATGGTCCGTTAAAAAGGTAATATTTGTATTCAGCCATTTGATGGCGGGAATATCGGTTTGGTAGGTGAGCTCCATTTCGTGCCGGAGCAGTTTGTTCCGGTCGGGGAACTCTTTGGACCCCAGGTGAGAGAGGTCGGCGTCACAAACAATCTGTTCCACCAGGTTGTGCGGCGACTGGGGCATTTTGGTAGCCAGGATAGCGCCCTGCACCATCGACTGAACATTTTCAGGCGCCTGTTGTTGCTGTAAGAATTGCAGGGCCTCTTTGGCGCCGTTTTCTTCGTGGGCGCTGCCTTCGCCCAGGAGATACCCGGCGTCATGAAACCAGGCAGCCACATATACTGCCGCTAATTCGTCGTCCTGCAGGCGGTAATGAGCCGCAATTTGCCCGGCAGCCTGTACTACCTGTTGCGTATGTACGAGATTATGATAAACCAGGTTAGGGCGCGGGTGTTGCTGATACTGGGCTAAAACATAGTCCCGGGCTGCATCTATAATAGCATTCTTTTGCATAAGGAAGACGAAAATTAAGATAAGGAACTGCGAAATACGCTTTATACTTTGTACTTTTTATCGTACTAATAACGGTATGTTCGCTATTTCGCGTATTACAAATCGCAAATTGAGCCTAAGTTACTGCATTTTTGAGTTAAATTTATGCCATAAAGTTACACTATGGATGTCCGCATCGGGTTAATATTTCTCCTTTTCTTACTGTCATGTAATCTGAGCGACAGGGAACAAAAAGTATACGCCTCTCCCCGTGGTTACGATTTAAAAGAGCCGGTACGCTACAGGGTCAGGGAATCTATGCAGGAAATCTCGGGTATAGAATTATTCCCCGATGAGCACAAGATCATGGCCATTAACGATGAGGAAGGCCGCATCTACCAGCTGGATGTATTGGCAAAAGAACCTTATCCCCATTTTAAATTTGCAAAAGACGGGGATTATGAAGATATCTGTCATACAGATAGCGGCTGGTTTGTGTTGAAAAGCAACGGCTCCCTGTTCCAGGTCCACGGCCTGTTCACCGACAGCGTTTACAGCGATCATCACAAAATGCCCAAAACAGGGAAGAAGGAGTTTGAAACCACCTACTACGATTCGGCTCATAACGGGATTGTGATGATCTGTAAGAACTGTGAAGATGATAAACGCCTTGGCGTAACCAGCGCCTACCGCTTCGATCTGGCTACCAAAACATTTGATACCACAGCTGTCTATAAATTCAATAACCAGGAAATTGCCCGCCTGGCCGGTTCTGATATGCGGTTCTTCAAACCATCTGCAGCAGCCATTCATCCCATTGAAAAGCGATTGTACATCATCGCCTCAGTAAACGGACTGCTCGTAATTGCCGATCTTCAGGGTCACGTGCAGGAAGCCTACAACCTTAAACACCGCCTGTTCCTTCAACCGGAAGGACTGGCCTTCGCGCCAAACGGCGATATGTATATTTCCAATGAAGGCGGATACGACGGTACCGCCAATATTCTTAAATTTACCTACAAGACCAAATGATCAGATCAACCATCATCTATATTGCCCTGCTAATCTTCACAGGTACTACCACCTACGCCCAGTCGCCGCAGGTAGTGAAACGTGTAATCCTTATCGGCGACGCCGGGGAATTGCACGACAACGGCAAAAACTCCGTAGTGGATGCCGTACGCAATACCTTCGACCTCCAGGACAGCCGCAATACCATCCTCTTCCTGGGCGATAACGTATATCCGCACGGGTTACCCGACTCCGCCAGCAGCAAGTTCCAGGTAGCCAAAGAAATCATCGACTACCAGATCAACCTGGTACGCGGTACCAAAGCCCAGGGGTATATTATTCCCGGTAACCACGACTGGGACAAAAGCAAACCCGATGGATGGGATATTATCCGCAACCAACAACAGTATGTGGATTCCCAACACCTCGATAACGTACAGTTTGAACCCAAAGAAGGATGCCCCGGCCCCATAGAAGTAAAGATCTCTGATAATATTACCCTCATCATTATGGATAGCGAATGGTGGGTGTTCCCTTATCAGAAACCCGGACTGGAATCCTCCTGCGATTGTAAAGACAACGACGAGATCCTTACCCGGCTGTCGGAAATAGTGGCTACCAACCGCAACAAACTGATCATATTTGCTACCCATCACCCTTTCCGCAGCTACGGCATCCACGGAGGATATTATACGATCAAGCAACATATTTTCCCGCTAACAGACCTGCGCCCCGCACTGTATGTGCCTCTGCCGGTGATAGGTTCTATCTATCCCATTGCCCGCGGCGTTTTTGGTACCCCGGAAGATATTCCCAATCCAAAGTACCAGCAGATGATCAAAGGAGTGGAAGCTGCCCTGAAGCCACATGGCCCCGTTGTATTTGTGTCCGGTCATGATCACACCCTCCAGCTTATAAAAGATCAGCAGAACGCCTATGTGGTAAGTGGCAGCGGCGCAAAAAATAACCGCGTAAAAAAAGGCGTTAAATCCCTTTTTGCCAGTACAGATAACGGTTTTAGCACCATCGAATTAATGTCCGACAGCACAGTGCGCGTGCAGTATTATACGGCTGATAACGGCGCACAACCCGTTTTCAGTAATAACCTGTTCCGCCTGCAGGACATTCCGCAACAGGCGCTTACCTATACTCCGCCGGCATCACTGCCTCCCTTTATCAGGGTAGCTGCCGATACACAGTATGTACAGGTCTCTAACTTTCATAAAAAATTGCTGGGAGAAAATTACCGGAAAGTATGGGCCACGCCGTTGAACTTCCCGGTACTGGACCTTAAAACCGCTAAAGGCGGCCTGAAGATCCTGCAACGCGGCGGTGGAAAACAAACACACTCCCTCCGCCTGGAAGACAGCACCGGCACCGAATGGTCCATGCGCTCCCTGAAAAAGTTCCCGCTGGCAGCTATTCCTGAACAGCTGCGCGAAACCATTGCCCGCGAAGTAGTACAGGACCAGATCTCCGCCGCGAACCCCTACGCCCCGCTGGCAGTAAGCGTATTGGCAGAAGCCGCCGGCGTGCCGCACACCAATCCTACTTTTGTATACCTCCCCGCCGATAGCTCGCTCGGCATCTATGCAAACGACTACGGAAACGAAGTATTCCTCTTTGAAGAAAGGGAACCCGTTACCGGCAGCAACGATAAAACTTACAACACACCAAAGGTACTGGCAAAGATCTGGGGAGATAATGATGAACATATAGATCAGAAATCCGTGCTCCGCGCCCGCATCTTTGATATGTACATCATGGATTTCGATCGCCACGATGACCAGTGGCGCTGGTATAAGGAAAAGCACAAAGGAGAAGAATTTTATTACCCGGTACCCCGTGACCGCGACCAGGCGTTTTTCCTGAACGGAGGTTTTATTCCCCGCCAGGCTGCCCGCCCATGGTTCATGCCGGCTATCCAGGGCTTCCGGAAAAACATCCCGGATATCAATGGCTTCAACTTCAGCACCCGTTACTTCGATCGCTCTTTCCTCAACGAAATGGATGAAGAAGATTGGAAGAAACAAACAGATAAGCTTTTAAGGAAGATGACCGACAGCGTGATCAACGCCGCTGTAAAAGCTTTTCCAGATACTATCCAGTCGCTGGTAGGGCCCATGATGATAGAAAAATTATCTGCCCGCCGTAACATCCTGGAAAAAAATACACTGAAATACTACCGCTTCCTCGCCAAAGGCGTTGACGTGCCGGCCACAGAAAAGAATGAACTCATCTCCGTGGAAAAACAACCGGGTGGTAAAGTAGCCCTGGATATATTCAAGATCAGCAAGAAAGGAGCCGTTCAGCAAAACATCTACTCCCGCACCTTCGACCCCACTGTAACCAAAGAAGTAAATGTATATGGCATGGGTGGCAACGATCGCTTTGTGATAAAAGGCGATAACGCAACGCCCATACGCATACGTCTCATCGGCGGCAAGGAGGCAGATGCCTATATCGACAGCACCACCAGCAGGGCGGGCAAACGGGTACGTATATACGATCAGCGATCCGGCAAAGATAGTTTCGCCCTCACCGGCAATGAACAACGCCGCCTGTCCAACGATCCTGCTAATATCAAATATAACCGCAGCGCCTTCCAATACGAAAAAACAATGCCGTTACTGGCCGGTGGCTACAACCGCGACGATGGTTTGCTGCTCGGTGTAGGCTTGTCTATTACCCGCCACGCATGGCGCCGGGAGCCGTTCTCCACTAAACACCTGTTCACCGCCACCCACGCAGTAGCCACCCGCGCCTGGAACTTCCGCTATGAAGGAGAATATACAGACGTCATCGGGAAATCTGACCTGCTGCTGTTTGCAAGAGCAAAAGCGCCCAACAATACCATCAACTTCTTCGGGTATGGAAATGAAACCGTATTCGATAAGTCGGATAATAAAACCATTTCCTACTATCGCGCACGGTATAACTTTTATACAGCAGAAGCATTGCTGCGTACCAGCATAGGAAATCATATGACCATTGCGTATGGTCCTACATTCAATAACTACGCTTTTAATAAGGATGAAAACCACGACCGTTTCATTACCGACTTCAAAGACAACGGCCTGGATTCTGCTGGTATCTACGCCAATAAAGCATATGCCGGTGGTAAAATAGTGGCTACTATCGATACCCGTAACAACAAGATCATTCCTACCCGCGGTGTCCTGTGGACTACCACCTACGCAGGTAACTTTGGTGTAAATGATAACAGTCACAATACTACTTCGCTGCAATCGGATCTGAGCTTATACATGAGCTTCCGCATCCCGGCAAATTTTGTAATCGTCAGCCGTTTTGGTGGTGGTAAACTTTGGGGGAACTACGAGTACTTCCAGGCACTCACCGTAGGCGGCGTTCAAAACCTGCGCGGGTACCGCAATTTCCGCTTTGCCGGCGACGCCAGCGTGTATAACAATACAGAAATACGCGTGAAGTTATTCGACCTGAAAACATATCTGCTGCCCGCAGGCGTAGGACTGATAGCCTTCAATGATATAGGCCGCATATGGCGGGAAAATGAAACCTCCCACGTATGGCACGATGGATATGGCGGCGGCGTTTATATTGCGCCCATCAACGCGCTCATCATCACCGCAGTGGTAGGGCATTCCAAAGAAGAAACAGTACCCTACATAACCTTTGGGTTTAAATTCTAAATAAAAAAAGGGGCCGGCTCATTTGAGCCGGCCTCTTTTTTTGTGTCACCCAACGGGCAACGTATCCTCGCTTCACAGCGGAGCTTCCATATTTACTTTCACGCGGAGCGCTTTCAATCCACTCACACCTTGTAACTCTTCCAGGTCCAGCATTTCAATTTCCGGCAACAGTATTTTCTTGCTTTGCAGGAAAGTGATATACTTTTTCAGTTCTTCCATTTCCCTCACATAAGAGTATACCATTGCAATGGTACCAGGCTGCGTTAACCGCTCGCCGGTATCTTTTATATGTACTTTATCAATGCGTTTTTTGATGATCTCATAACGCACATTGTAAGCGCCTTCCACATCAAACCGGCGTTCATCGCTGCGGAAGCTGATGGTAATAGGAGCGCTGTGCATCAGGATCATCTGGGTGGTTTGCAGCGGCACTTTTAATTTAGGCCCCAGTTTATGTGTAAGTCTTGCGATATGCGCCATGGAGGAAAGCTGCCACAGGCGCAGGTTGCGCAGGTATAACTGGTCAAACTTCTTTTCCTGGGCAATCGACTGCCCAATATAAATAGTATACTCCACGCCATCGGTGCGGTACTTTTCAAAGTAGCAGGGGAAAGAATGCTGGATATACTGGCGTTCTTTCTCCAGGTACTGGCTGATGGCTGTGTTGATGCTGGCTAAACTGTCTTCGTACTCCCTCCGGTGATGATAAACATGTCCTTCTGATTTGTCCATCTGGGCAAAATAGCTGGCCAGTAAGGGTTTCAGATCTTCATTATCTTCACAGAGATGTTCCAGTACAGGCTGTATCTCCTGGTCCATGAATTCATTCACTTTCAGGTCTTCGCCCGCCTGCAGGCTGTTACTGAGATTGTCGAGCAGGTCATTTGTTTTAAACTGCAGCTCTTCCAGTAAAGGCAGGTGAATGGTTTTACCGATGGTTTCAAGGGTATCACGGATCAGTTCCAGCTGTTCCTGCAAATCCTCGCGGATAGCGGTGCCCTGCTGTACAGATGAGTTGCGGATATCCACAGCGCCATAAAGCGGGTATACCTCATCAAAGCTGATGCTTTCAATATCTTTCCTTTCTTCTTCGGGTGTCAGCAGGTAACTCCAGGCAGCGTCTACAAACTTCCATTCTACGGAAGGCTGTAATGCGGTAAACTGGTCTTTGATCACTTCATTCAGCCGGTTCTCGAGGATGTTCATGCTGCGGTTCAGCATGAGCACCAGCAGGGGATAGGTGTTTTGCAGCTTCCACAGCGGGTCAGCCGACAAGCGGTTGGGAGTGGAAGAGGCCAGCTCCAGCACGCCCAGTATTTCCTTTTTATGGGTGATCGGGAGTATCAGAAAACTCCGGATGTTCTTGATCGGCAAATATTTCAGGAATGCGTGGGGCGCAATAGACGCCTCATTTACATCCGGAACAATCAGCGGCGCAGGGTTTTGCTGCGAATGCTCCAGCAGCAGCTGGAAAAAGTGTTGCTGTTGTTTTTTGTTGCCAACCCCCAGGATCGGATCAGTATTGGAAAATTGTTCTTCCAGCACATTCTTGCCATTCACTTTAGGGAAAGGTACCAGGTGGGCGGTTACATCAGGTATGCCCAAAATAACCGGGATCATTTTTTCCAGGGTACGGTAGCTCTCTACCTCGTTGCTGGCGCGCATGTTCATCACCAGGCTCTTGATATTATTGAGCGTTTCCGATTGGGTTACATCTTTCACGGTCCAGATAACAAAGCCTTCCAAAGAAAACATACTGGTAGGTAACAACTCCTGCAGGGCATCCGGCGTGATCTGCTTGGAACAGAACATATCATAGTTCAGATGCGGCAGTTCACCGTTTACCTTTACATCCACAAACCTGGGATCAATATTTACTTTCACATAACGTTTACCACCATCCGGCGTTTCCAGCGTATGGATGATATCGTTCTTATAGTTCATGGGAAAGTGGAATACCTTTTCCAGGATCAGTTTATATAACCAGGTGATCTTGTCTTTTTTTACCTGTGCAATGGAAATACCGTCCGGAACGGCCGATAACTCGGAGCCGTTTTCTGCAAATAGCTGTTTAAAGAGATCAGAATAATGGAAGATGGCGAACTTAAACGGAACACCTATGCCATAGATGTCTTTGCTGGAATCCGTGGTCACCGGGAAAATGGCGGCTATCAATAGATCCAGGTATTCCTTATAAGCGCTCAGATCACCATTGCCGGGAATGGGTTTGAGTATTTCCGGGTTACTTTCAAATTTATCAATGATCAGTTTATAGAAAGACGAACGGGCTTCTCCTTCATGTGTTACCTTTTCCTTCAGATAATTGAGGAAGGGTACGAATGATATATTGGATTCAATTACTTTATCATCGTTAAATATACCGGGGTGTGCAGTTAAAACTTTCATATTATCGTACAATTATAACCAAAGGCTGTCCTTTTAGTGCCAGTAATAAATTCTTATTACAATTTACAGTAAAACATTGCAGGAATAACAGAGGAGGGTACTAATGTAGACGCAAAGGTAGGGGAAATATTGTATCAATATTGAATTCCGGGATTCAGGTATTTGTCAAATCTGGTATACACCTGATAATCAAATACCTGAATCCGCGGAAATCCGGAAGATTTATTGCAATTCGATCTGGTTTTTAAGCAGATCTTCCAAAGTATCACGCTTGCGGATCAGGTGTGGTTTGCCTTCTTTTACCAGTACTTCCGCCGGTTTCAGGCGGGAGTTAAAGTTAGAGGACATTTCAAAACCATAGGCGCCGGCGTTATAAAACACCAGGTAATCGCCTTCCCTTACCTCATTGATCTTACGGTCCCATCCAAAGGTGTCTGTTTCACAGATATTACCTACCACTGTATAGATCCGCTCCGTGCCCTTCGGGTTGGAAATATTACGGATCAGGTGGAATGCCTCGTAAAACATCGGCCGGATCAGGTGGTTGAAGCCTGAATTCACCCCTACAAATACGTTAGCGGTAGTTTGCTTGATCACGTTGGCCTTTACTACAAAGTAACCGCTCTGGCTTACGAGGAATTTTCCTGGTTCAAACCACAGCTGCAGCGGGCGCACGTATGATTTAGCAAAGTTATTGAACGCTTCGCTCAGTTTTTTGCCGAGCAGGTCGATGTCTGTTTCAGGATCTCCCTGCTGGTAAGCTACCTTAAAGCCGCTGCCCAGGTCAATAGATTCCAGGTCAGGGAAGTGTTGCACCATTTCAAACATCACTTCCACGCCCCGCAGGAACACGTCTACATCCTTAATTTCAGAGCCGGTGTGCATGTGTAACCCGGTCACTTTCAGTTTAGTGGAATTGATAATGCGTTCGATATGCCGCATCTGGTGGATGGAAATACCAAACTTACTATCGATATGCCCGGTAGAGATCTTGAAGTTTCCGCCCGCCATAATATGCGGGTTCAGGCGGATACAGATCGGATAACTGCCACCGAACTTGTTGCCAAACTGCTCCAGGATGGAGAGGTTGTCTATATTAATGATTACGCCCAGGTCTTTCGCTGCAATAATTTCCTGCAGGTCCACACAGTTAGGCGTAAAGATGATATTCTTCGGATCAAAGCCAGCTCTCAGGCCCAGTTGTACTTCCTGGATCGACACCGTGTCCAGGCCGCAACCAATAGAATTGATGTACTTAAGGATATTGATGTTGGTCAATGCCTTACAGGCGTAGAAAAAGCGGGTGTCAGACTTATGAAAGGCCTTTTGCAGCTTTTCATACTGGGTTTTAATCTTTTCTGCATGGTATATATATACCGGGGTACCAAATTCTTCTGCTACTTTCACAAGGAAATCGGCAGTAAGTACGTCGCTTTGTTTAGGCATTGAAAATCCTTAGTTTAAGAATGAGGATGCAAAATTACTACGCAAAAGTGAGAAATTGTAGAAAAAAGGGAGAATGTCAGTAGTGGCGGGATAAGTATCTTTGTTATTAGTAAATTCACATATTTATGGAACCATACAGATTTGACAGAACAGCCTTCAAAATCAAGACATTTGCTGAGTCGGATGCGGATAATGTTGATTTAAGCCTTTCGCTGGAAGAACGGGTCCGTCAGGCATGGTATCTTATTTCAAAAGCTTATGGTTTTGATTTGGACAACCCGCCACGGATGGATAAGACTGTATTTTCATGTAGAAAACAGAAATAATAATGCGGTCGATATTTAATGACGATTTTAGGGATTTCATCCAGAGCTTTGAATAGCAATCAGGTTGAATATATTCTGGCAGGTGGCTATGCCGTTATTCGCCATGGCTATAGAAGGGTAACAGGCGATATGATATTTGAGTAAATAGGACCAAAGAGAATTATTTAAAGCTGACCAGAGCGTTTGCTGATTTTGGACTACCTGTTTTTGATATGACAGAAAGTAAATTTTTAGACGTAGAGAAGGCTGATGTATTTTCATTTGGTCGTTCTCCCGTAGGAATAGATATCCTGACGAAACTAAAAGGCGTGGATTTCGAAGAAGCCGCTGCTTCAGTTCAAATATTTATTGATGGAGATCTGGAGATAAAGTATTTGCATTTAAATAATCTCATACAGGCTAAGAGAGCCGCTGGTCGCCATAAAGACCTGGATGACATTGATAAATTGGAAGCACGAAATTGATCTGTTTATATATGGGTCTAACAATCAAATAGATCACACGGGGTAACTTCTAATACTTTAGCGAGTTCAATAATTGTAGAAAATCTTACATCTACTCTGCCCTTCTCCATCTGTCCCAGATTAGAAAAATCAATACTGCAATTTGTCGCCATCTGGCGCAAACTCCATCCCTTTTGCTCTCGCAACTGGCGTAATTTATTGCCAAATTGTTTTAATTCCTCTTGCTTATTGATATCCATATTCAAGTCGAATATGAACAAAATGAATAGAAAATATGTGTGCGAATAAACACACAGTAATATAAAAAGCATTATCTTTAAGGCATATTAACAGGCTAAAAGTCTTGTTATAATTCAACCATGTTAACCAAAACCATACATATCATGCAACCGACAAAAACTGTACAAACCAATCCGCTCCGTTCTCTCTTCGAAGGCTTCGCCGGCAGCGCCGTTAAGTTTCGTGAAAAAGTTTGTGAAGAATGTGGCTGGAGCGAAAGCACCTTTTACAAAAAAGCGCGCGAAACACGCCATCATGCAGCGGTTTTCAGTATTGCCGAAATGGAAAAAATAAAAGACCTCGCCTAGGAAGTACAGCAGGAGCTGAAAGACCGGTTATGAAAAATAAATTGCTAAAGCTTTACCGGTGTGAGGTATTAGCAATTCAGCCTCGCAAATATATTTGGAAGGTTCATATAAACGAACTAATTTTACAAGAATGAGTACAATATTAGGTACGTTTAAAAGTACCTATTACATAAATAGCATCATATGCAAGTAGTAAATTATAGTGAGTTCAGGCATAAAATGAAAGCACATCTTGATAACGTTTCGGATAATCATGATGTTCTCATTGTGCCGCGTGGTAATGAAAAAAGTGTTGTAATCATTTCTCTGGAAGAATACAATTCTATCCAGGAAACATTGCACCTCATGAGGTCAGAGAAGAATAGAACTCGTTTGATGGAGGCTCTGGAAAGGGCAGATAAAGGTATTAGTGAGAAACATGACCTAATTGAAGATTAAATGACGCTTACATGGGATAGTAATGCCTGGGAGGATTACTTATATTGGCAACACCATGATCGTAGGATCATGAAAAAGATTAATGAATTACTGAAAGACACAATGAGACAACCTTTTGAAGGTTTGGGAAAACCTGAATTGCTCAAAGAGAATCTGGCTGGATGCTGGTCCCGAAGAATTGACCAGGAACACAGATTAGTGTACAAAGTAATAGAAGATTCTATCTACATTCTACAATGTAGATACCACTATTAAAAAGGTCAAACCAGCTGGTTTGACCTTTTTAGCTCTTACTAATTTTTAGCCAGGTCCGATAAATCCTACTATCCTTTATCAGCCTGATTAAGAATAACTTGCTATTCACTTTGCACAGAAACTTTTTGAAAGATGACCTTCACTAATTACACTACTCCTCTTCATCCCCTTCCATAAACCCTTCAATACTCCTCCGGTCTTTCTTCGTGGGCCGGCCAATCTTACTCTGTCGCTTACCTGTCTGAAACACAGACGCAACAAAAGCGGGCGCCAGTTTATCCTCATCAGGAGTGGTGTCTATATAATGTTTAATGGCTTCACTATACGGCACCCGGTTGGAGATAACGCTCACCACTTCAATCACCCACTTACGGGCTTCGCTCCTGATCTCAAATTTATCCCCCGGATTTACGGGCTTAGCGGCTTTCACAGAGGAGCCGTTCATCTTCACTTTACCGCCGTCGCAGGCATCTGCAGCCTGGCTGCGGGTTTTAAACACCCTGATAGACCAGAGATATTTATCTACGCGTACTTTTTCGGTATTACTCATATTCAAAAACTTTAAGCCGGCGGCAACCGGAGCTGCCGCCAGATTGGCTATTTACTCATCTCCGCAAAAAATTTGTGGAAATAAGGAATGGTTTCAATGCCTTTGTAATAATTGGCTAAACCATACTTCTCGTTGGGAGAATGCAGGTTGTCGCTGTCCAATCCAAAGCCCATCAGTACTGTTTTCAGCCCCAGTTCCTTTTCAAACAGTGCCACGATAGGAATACTACCGCCACCGCGCACCGGGATAGGATCTTTGCCAAAAGTAGCGTGGATAGCTTTGTGCGCTGCCTTAAATGCCACCGAGTCGATTGGCGTAACATACGGGCTGCCGCCATGATGCTTGGTTACTTTCACCTTCACACTCTTAGGTGCAATGGCTTCAATATGTTTGGTGAACAGATCTGATATTTCGTGCCAGTCCTGGTTAGGGACAAGGCGCATGGAAATCTTGGCAAATGCTTTTGATGGCAATACGGTCTTGGAACCTTCGCCGGTATAACCACCCCAGATACCATTTACTTCCAGCGTTGGCCGGATACCGGTTCTTTCGATCGTCGTAAATCCTTTCTCTCCCCAAACATCCGCTACACCCAGGTCTTTTTTATATTCTTCTTCATCAAAAGGAGCGGCATTCAGCGCGGTCCTCTCTTCTGTACTTAGTTCCTGCACTTTATCATAGAAGCCGGGAATGGTGATGTGATTATTTTCATCATGCAGGGAAGCAATCATTTTCGCAAGGATAGTAGCCGGGTTAGCTACAGCGCCACCGTATACACCACTGTGCAGGTCGCGGTTAGGACCGGTTACTTCCACTTCCATATAAGCCAGTCCGCGCAGGCCCGTATCAATGGAAGGGTTTTTCAGGCTGATCATGGAAGTATCTGAAATCAATACCACATCCGCTTTCAGGCGTTCCTTGTTATCTTTCAGGAAGATGCCCAGGTTAGCAGAACCTACTTCTTCTTCCCCTTCAATCATAAATTTGATGTTGCAGGGAATCGTGTTGGTTTTGTTCATGGTTTCAAAAGCCTTTACATGCATGTAAAACTGGCCTTTGTCATCTGCACTGCCACGGGCATATATATTGCCATCTTTAATTACAGGTTCAAACGGACCGCTGTGCCACAGCTCCAGCGGATCTGCAGGCTGTACATCATAGTGGCCGTATACCAGTACGGTGGGTAAGGAAGGATCTATGATCTTTTCGCCATAAACGATCGGGTGACCAGCAGTCTGACATACTTCTACTTTATCTGCGCCGGCTTCTTCCAAACGTACTTTTACCGCTTCCGCACATTGCTGGGTATCTTTATTGTGACGGGAATCCGCACTCACAGAAGGAATGCGTAACAGCGCCAGTAATTCATCCAGGAAACGATCTTTGTTCTCTGCCTGGTAATCTTTCCAAACTTGCATGATTCTAGGAAATTAAGTTCACAATGTGGTGCAAGTTAAAGGAAAATCAACATTTACAGATTTAGATAGTTTCGAATGGTAGTCCATGCCGTTTTAGAGAGAAGTGAACCGTTATCCCTTCCCGTTTGAATAACATCCAATACACGATACTCTCCCGTTTGTCAATCTCAAAATTCTGACCGGATACCCGGCTAAGCTTTTATCTTATTTTCAGTAAAAAAATTAATCTATTATGGGAAAACAAGTCGGAATAATCAGCTTCACGGGCAAGCTGGGTAACCTGATCGGTTACCGGAGGAACGGGCAATACTTTGTCCGCACCATGCCCGAAACGGTGCGGCAAACCGCCGCGTGCAAGGCAAAAGTAAGGCATAAGCAGGCCTGTCCCCATTTTCCAGGAACGCCTCGTTATCTTCACTGCCTCTAATAATGATCAGGAAATTAGTTTCTGTCTTACCAGGAACTCCAGTTTCTGGTTTACATCGAGCAATTTGGCGGTTAACTCTTTATTCTCTTTGCGGAGGGCGTACACTTCATATGCCTTTTCGATATTGTGTTTCAACTCCTCTTCATTCCAGGGTTTGGAGAAATATTTATATACCTGTCCTTTGTTAATGGCATCTACTACCGCGTTGATATCGGCATAGCCGGTCAGCAGCATGCGTATAGGCTCGGGGTACTTTTCCAGTATTGATTCAAAAAACTCTATCCCGGTTGTCTTTGGCATCCGCTGGTCCGAGATAATGATGTGAAATTCCTGTTCTGCCAGCAGCTTTTCCGCGTCCTCCGCAGAACTGGCTGTAACCACGTTGTACAGCCTTCTGAATGAAGCTTTGAAAGCATTCAGATTGTGTATTTCATCATCAATATAGAGAATATGGATGTGTTGTGCACTCATTTAAGCAGACTTAGTTCCAAGTTATTGATAATAAATGAGTTAGAAACAATGAAACTTTCGATATCGATTTTGTATCCATTCTGCCCCATTCACCTTAAATCTTACGGTAAAACGTTCAATGTTTTACGCTCAACAAAGGTACATATAAACATACTGTTTTATGATGAATATTTCAAGGATGAATGAACTTTTTTAAAAAATAGCCGTTTCCTTATCCAATAGCGATTTAGTGGGGGAGTTTCCATATTTTCGTGTAGTTATGAAAAGCGTGCGTTAACCGCTTTTTTTATAGCGTTCACCGGTGAAAAAACTACTTACACCGGCAAGCGTAAAATCGGGAATACCTTTTGCACATTTGCCGGCACTTAAAACTTAAATTTAAATTCAGATGAAAACAGGAATTATTGTTATTGTAGTACTCGCGTTATTGGTCATGTTAGGTTGTGGTAAATACAACGGCCTCGTTACTAAAGACGAAAATGTGAAAAATAAATGGGGAGTGGTACAAAGTAGCTATCAACGCCGTGCTGATCTGATCCCTAACCTGGTGGCCACCGTGAAAGGCGCCGCTAATTTCGAAACTGAAACCCTCGAAAAAGTGATCCAGGCACGCGCCAGCGCTACCCAGATCAAAGTAGACGTGAATGATCTCAGCCCTGAGAAAATTCAACAATACCAGGCTGCACAAGGACAGTTAAGCCAGGCACTGGGCCGCTTACTCGCCGTATCTGAAGCCTACCCCGACCTGAAAGCAAATGCTAATTTCCAGAACCTCCAGGCTCAACTTGAAGGAACGGAAAACAGGATTAACGTAGCCCGAAATGACTTCAACGAAGCGGTAAATGCTTACAACAGCTCCGTTCGTACTTTCCCAAACAACATTATAGCCGGTATCACTGGCTTTAAACAAAAAGGTTATTTCGAAGCAGCCGCAGGTGCCCAAAATGCTCCCGAGGTTAAATTCTAAAACAACCCTTACAAGATAAGCTGTCTCCGGGATGCTGGTGCAATACCGGCATCCCCCGGAACAGCAATCCAAAAATTATATTCAGCATGCGCATTTTCCCTTTTAAACGAAAAGAGATTTTTTCAGAAACGGAGAAAGAAAGACTCGTGCAGGCTATCCGGGTAGCAGAACGGCTTACTTCCGGAGAAATCAGGTTGTTTGTAGAAAGCCATTGCAGCTATGTGGATCCTATGGACAGGGCGAAAGAAGCTTTCGTGTCACTCGATATGGGAAAAACAAAATTGCGCAACGGCGTTTTGGTATATGTGGCCATCAAAGACCGGCAGTTTGCTATCCTGGGCGACCAGGGCATACATGAAAAAGTAGGCGACGAATTCTGGGTGAAGGAAGCAGCATTGTTAATCGACCACTTTCAGCGCAATCGTATTATCGATGGCATCGAAGCATGTATAGCGGAAATAGGCGCCTCACTCCGTACCTTTTTCCCGCATGAAGCCGGTAATGATGCGAATGAACTGCCCGACGATATCGTCTTCGGCAAATAAAAGCCACTCTTTTTAAAACGATTTTAGCTTTGATACAATGAGGATACTACGCTGGTTTTTACCGGGATTATTAATGATGGCGGGTTTGCTGGCAAATGCCCAGAATATACCGCCCCGGCCTAATCCTCCCACTTTAGTCAATGACTTTGCAGGCGTGTTGCTGAAAACGGAAGATGATGCCCTCGAACAAAAAGTAGTGGCCTATTTCGACAGTACCTCCACGCAAATAGCAATTGTTACACTCAAGTCCATCGGTGACTACGATATCAGTCAGGTATCATTAAAAATATTGCGCGACTGGGGAATAGGTACCAAAGGCAAGAACAATGGTATACTTATTCTTGTTTCAGTGGAAGACAGGAAGATCAGGATTGAAACAGGCTATGGCATGGAAGGCGTAGTACCCGACGCTACCGCCAACCAGATCATTTCACAGATCATAAAGCCAGCTTTCCGTGAAGGACACTACTACCAGGGCCTCGACGGCGCTGTGGAAGCCATTCAGAAAGCAGCCGCCGGCGAGTACCGTGCAGACCCGCGGCAAAGCAAACCCGGCGTCAGCCCGGGAGCCGTTTTCCTGATCATCATGGTAATTGTAATCATTGTTTCCATCATCGGCCGTGGCGGTGGCGGAGGCAGAGGTGGCGGTACCACCTATAACAGACGGGGCGGATGGATATGGCCGGTAATCGGCGGTATGGGAGGCTTCGGTAGTGGCAGCAGCGGAGGCGGATGGTCCGGTGGTGGAGGAGGTGGCGGCTTCGGTGGCTTCGGAGGAGGTTCCGGTGGTGGCGGTGGCGCCAGTGGCAGCTGGTAAGAGCAGGAAAACTATTTTATGTCATATTTGCATGTGTTAAATGGAGATGCTACCCTTGCCCTGTTCCGGCAAAGCAAGGTGCCGGGAGAGATAGTGGTGTGCCGGGAAATGATGTGCGAAGGCAAAGTAAAATATACCAAAGACCTCACAGAATTCTTTGAAAGCCGCGCCAAGCATCTCGAATTCCATTACGGGATCGATAAGCAAACCTATTATACCAATGTAGTACAGGAGCTGGAGAAATTAGCACTCTCCGGCTCCGCTGCAGAGGAAATCGTATTGTGGTTTGAATATGATCTGTTTTGCCAGATCAATATGCTGTTCATCCTTTACTATCTCAGCAGCCGGCTTACTATCCTTCCCCCCATCACCCTGGTAGATCTGCACCATCACCCCACTGCGGATGAATTCCCGCAGATATTTGAACAACGGACACAGCTTCAGGCTGAAGACCTGCTTTGGGCCGCCGACGTATGGGACGCCTGGTGCCTTAGCACCCCACAAGCGCTGGAAACCATCAGTAAGCTGCCTGCCGGAAATCTTAAATACCTGCCCGAAGCTATCACTGCACATCTCAAACGCTTCCCCGATATCAATACCGGCCTGAACACCATTGAAAACTATTTCCTGCTCCGCCTCGTGCTCGGAAGCTACCGCTGGTACGACCTCTACATGCTTTTCTGGAACGAACTCGAAATATACGGCTTCACCAACTTCCAGCTCGATGTTCTCATCCACCGCATGGCCAATGCCGGCGTCATCGAAGAACACGACCAAATGCTGAAAATCACCAGCCTGGGAAAGGAAATACTGGAAGAAGAAGAAAACTACCTCGACTACATATCGCTCGAACACCGCTGGCTCGGAGGCGTAAAACTCGCCAACACTCCCTGGCGCTGGGACCCGCAACTCAACGCCCTCGTGGAGATTGAAGCGTAGGTTGTCTTTCTCAGGATTACGCTGATTTTACTGATTTACTTTTTTTGATTTTTTTAAGATTAAAAGATAATGGGAGATAAAAGCGATGTCCGGCTTCTATCTCCCATTATCAGTTATAGATATCAGTTAAAAAAAATAAATCAATTAAAAATCATAAAGCAAATCCAAAAAGTAAAATCAGTAAAATCAGCGTAATCCTGAGCAAGACAACCTACGCGTTACTTAATACTCGCTTTAATCTCCTCCGATGCCTTGCGCAGATAGTCCGCCTGTTTCAGCAGCTCGTCGCGGTTAGCGCCGGTTACGGCAGTGGCTTCCTGCGATTTGCTTTTGCTGATTTCCTGCATCCAGTTACTGATGTAGGTGCTTACCTGTGAGTTATTAAATTGGGCGGTCATGGCTTTTACCTGGTCCACACCTTTTGTTACAGCAGGGGTGTTGTTGATCTTGGATAAGAAGCCCAGGTAGTCGAAAGCTGCATTCAGCTTGTCCTGGCCGGAGGTTTCATCAAATTTTGTTGCCACAAAAGTAACATCGGAAGCGTTGCCTTTCCTGGCATATACACCTGCGATAGCATTTACCAGCTTGCCTTTGGTGTCGCTTTCCAGCTGTTTGGCGATGGTGTATGCTTTTTCCAGATCCAGGGTGGCTAAGCCTTCCAGGCCGGCGGCTTCTACAGCATAGGATTTGTCTTTTGTTGCTGCTTCAAACAAAGCGGCGTACTGCGGATCTTTTAGTTCACCCAGTTGCAGCAGTGCTGCTGCACGTACCAGGGAGCTGGGATCTTGTTTGGCAAGGTCCGTCAAAACAGGCAGGGCGGCTGTTTTCACAGCTGCATTGCTCAGGTTCAGCTTTCCGATGGCATACGTTCTTAAGCCGTGATATTTATCTTTCAACGCCAGCTGCAACAGTTTCACTGCTTCAGGATTGGTGGCCTGTGCATCTGCTGCTTCATCTATAGCAATATGGCGGTCCATATAATTAGGCGCGTGGGCATATTGATAAGCATAAGTGCTAAACGCCCGGTGGTCGTCTATCTTGGCTAAAACTACCTTATCTGCATCTACATTTACCAGGTCTGGTTTAGCCGTGTAAGAGAAGGTAAAGGAATCAACCCGGTGTTCCATGAAGATGTTATGCCTGTTTGCTTTGCCGCCTTCATAGATGTCAATGGCCATGGGGATGTGCCATACTTTATCTTCTTTCTGGATCTGCTGTAATATAACGGTCACCGTGTTGGCGGCATCATTATACTTATAGCTGATATCCAGCTGTGGGAAGCCTTTACCAAAATACCATTCGTTGAAGAACCAGTTCATATCCCTGCCGGTTACTTCTTCTACGGCTAAACGCAGCTGATGCGCTTCGGTAGCTTTAAAGGCGTTTGCTTTCAGGTAAACGTTCAGGGATTTGAAGAAGGCAGAATCTCCTATGGCATTGCGGAGCATATGTAGGATACGGCCACCTTTCTGATAGGTGATCTGGTCAAACATATCTTCCTTGTCGTGATAATGGAAGCGTACCAGGTCTTTATCGCCGGCATACTGCACCATCGACATATACGACTGTGCCGCTTCCAGGCTGTGTTCATCGGCAGCGTCCTTACCATATTTATGTTCCAGCCACAGGTATTCGCTGTAGTCTGCGAAGGATTCATTCACAGTAAGATTGCTCCACGACTCTGCGGTGGCCAGGTCGCCAAACCAGTGGTGGAACAGTTCATGCGCAATTACGCCTTCATTGTAGTTGTTATTGTCCAGCAGCTCCCGGTCCGTTTTCTGTATAAACTCCCCGTGAAGAGTGGCGGTGGTGTTTTCCATAGCGCCGGAAACGTAGTCGCGGCCGGTGATCTGGGAGTACTTCACCCAGGGATAATCATATCCCAGTATTTTAGAGTAGAAGGTGAGCATTTCAGGCGTATTACCAAAAATGTTTCTGGCATATTTCTCAAAAGGCTTTTCCACATAATAGCTTACTTCTTTGCCGCGCCAGGTATCTTTTACAATGGCATATTCACCTAGCGCCATCATAAACAGGTAAGGGGAGTGGGGGAGATCCATCTTCCAGGTATCTGTACGGGTACCGTCGGCATTATTTTTCTGGCTTACCAGCTTACCATTGGAAAGGGTAACATATTTCTTTTCAACGGTCATGCTGATTTCCTCGGTGCACTTCTGGTTGGTTTTATCGATAGTAGGAAACCAGGCAGAAGAACTTTCTGTTTCGCCCTGCGTCCATATCTGGGTGGGCTTTTTAGGATCTTTGCCATCGGGATTGATAAAATAGAGTCCTTTGGCATCAGAAATAGCGGCGCTTCCCTTTACTTTGAGTTCATCGGGTTTTGCTGTATAGCTGATATAGATGATATATGATTCGGTGGCTTTGTAGCTTTTATCCAAAGCGATGTGCAGTTGGAGGTCGTCGTAGCTGTATTTCAGCGGACTGCTTTTACCTGCTTTAACTACGGCCACTTCTTTAATATCCATGCCTTTGGCGTCCAGGGTGAGGGAGTCGGTGGCATAAAAATGCGGCTTGAGGGTTATCCAGGCTTTGCCATAGAGGTACCGCTTGGCGTAGTCGAAACGTACGTCCAGCTTAGTGTGTACCAGATCGTTCACTTTAGTGGCGGATGCGCGGTAGATCTTTAGTGCGGGGTCTTCCTGGGCAGCTTTGTCAGATTGGGCCATCAGGGAAGTGCTCATCCCGAGTCCGGCTATTCCTCCGATCAGCATCCCCATCAGGGATTGCTTCAGATGTAGATTCATGTAAAAGACTGTTTTAAACAAATGTATCGGCTTGCGCCAATTAAAAAGAGTCAAATTTAAACAAATGGGCCAAATATGAGGTAAGTGGTTAAAAATGCTATTTTTGTTGAGCTTACAGGCCAATAAAACAGCATTATGATCAAAGCAATAGTGAATGGTAAATCTACATTTGCCGTTAATAACGATACCAAACTTACCTGCGATAACCAGGAAGTGGACTGGTCGGCAGTGAAGCTGCCTACCGGCGATTACAGCGTTATAATGGACGGCCGCAGCTACCAGGCGCAGGTGTTGAGGATAGAGAAAGATACTAAAACCGTGGTATTACAGGTAAATCAGCAACAGTTTGAAGTGGTGATAGAAGAACCGATCGACCAGCTGCTGGCCTCCATGGGGATCAAGGATGCGATGACCAAAAAGGTGAATGACATCAAGGCGCCGATGCCCGGACTGGTGCTAAAAGTGCTGGTAACCGCAGGTCAGGCCATCAAAAAGGGCGATCCGGTGCTGATCCTGGAAGCCATGAAAATGGAGAACGTGTTCAAGGCCGGCTCAGATGCTATCGTAAAAGAAATCAAGGTAAAAGAGCGCACCGCCGTGGAAAAAGGTGAGGTGCTGATCGTGCTGGAATAATATTTGCACAAGGACAGTTTTATACCAATATATAGTATGCATCTCAAATACAGGACAGTAAT
Organism: Chitinophaga sp. W3I9; assembly: GCF_050434025.1. Classification (NCBI taxonomy): domain Bacteria; kingdom Pseudomonadati; phylum Bacteroidota; class Chitinophagia; order Chitinophagales; family Chitinophagaceae; genus Chitinophaga; species Chitinophaga sp. W3I9. The sequence goes on along the minus strand of NZ_JBNPWC010000001.1, from coordinate 23,008 downwards.
ATTCGTATGGGCATGTCTGTTACTATGCGGCCGGCTGTGGGCGCAGGAACAACTCCACTACGTGTATATTCAGAGCGAGAAGGGACAGCCGTTTTATGTAAAACATAACGGCAAAGTGCTGAGTTCCACCGAAAGGGGCTACATCATTATCCCGCGGTTGGAAACAGGTACGGCGCCCATTACGGTGGGTTTTCCAAACAAAGAATCCAAGGAAGCACAGTTTAACCTTAGAATAACAAAAGGTGATCAGGGCTTTCTGCTGAAACAGTCCGGCGAAGCCGGTTATTCTTTATATAACCTCCAAACTTTCCGGGAACTGAAATCGGATGCCGGCGAAACGGCACTGGCAGCAGCGCCTCCCGCCGCAGATTCCATTGTGCCGGAGCTGGACACGGCCAAAAAGGAAATGATGACCAACCTGCAGAAAGACCTGGAAACTACTTTTGCCGATAAAGCAATTGTAACCGGTCCTGCTAAAACAGCTCCCGCTAAATCAGGCAATCCTTTT